>CAVZGT010000001.1:0-672076 GCA_963774855.1 uncultured Acidobacteriota bacterium
GGGGCCATCAATGATATTGGACTTTCTGGCGGCGCGACGGTTGGGGTGAAGGGTGCCGACGACAGCCCCGCTGAGCGCGGCTCTCTTCGCTGCGCTCGCTGGCAGCGGCCTGCCCTGAGCGAGCGCACCGACCAGGCGAGTCGAAGGGCCTGCCCTGAGCGCGCACGGATCACGCGAGTCGAAGGGCTCGCTGCGCTCGCCGGGTAGGGACCGCTCGCTGCCTTCGCTCCGCGCGCTCTAGAGCGCAACCCGCGGCAGATCAACCGCCACGTGTCTACGATGGGGGTGTCGACGCGACGGCGCCCAGCTAGAGTTCAACCGCGTTTGTCTTGCTCTCCACGGCGGTCACGTCCGCGCTGGCCTTCCAATAGCGCCTCCAGCTCCATCGATTACGCCAGACGAGCTAAAATGAATTGTCGGTCATTTCGAGATTGTCGATTCGCAGAACAAGAACAGCGTCCGAAGTTCATCGGTCCCCGCCTGAAAAAGGGCCTAATCAGGAGTCAACGCCAGATCAACCTAACTGATCTGTTTACCGGATTAGCGTTCACCACACGACGAAGGAGACAGTCAGCAACCAAGGGAGATCATGCCGCAAATCCATCCGACTCTCGCGCGCCGCGTCCAGCTCTGCGACTGCATGTGGTCGTCGCCAGGCCAAAACACCAGTCGCTAGCCAAACCAGGTGACGAGCTCGAAACTTAAGGACCAACATACGACGGTCGCTGCGAAACTTAGGGCCACTACTGCCATCAGAGTCTTTTGGATCAGGTTTGCATCGGTCTGCGGAAGCGTGATCAGCAAAAGGAGTGCAACAAAGCAGATCCAAAGCGCCGCGGCAGCGGTGCCCAATTGAAGCGCTAGACTCAGATATCGCGTCAGTTGCAGGGACCACAGCTCTTGTTGAAGGGGATCAAAATACAACCGCAGAGAATTCCTGCGGTAAGGTAGCCACCGGTACCCCCCTTTGCCACCTACGCTACCGGTGACACTGGTGCCTCCAGACCCTTTCGAGATGCCGCCACCTACGGAACCTCCTGCACCTCCGGCAACCACCAGTTGAACAAATCCGCAGCGACCAGGTAGATCACAGATGGTCTTGCAACCGTAGCAGAACGCCCGCTGCTTGGGGACCAGGTCCCCTCCACCTAACCCGAAGGCTGGCCCATGCGCAGCACAGCAATAGAGACCGACTCCACCTTTACCGTCGACCGCAAGCTGGCACGTTGCCTCTACATGGGCACCGAACGGGCCAATCGCAGCACCAGCCGAATATCCTCCACCGACCGCGGCAGCCCACAATCCACTCGGGTCTCGATATCGAGTGGGGTTGTTCCTCACGAATGTGAAGAGATTGATCCCATCGCTGAAACCGCTAGGATCTTCACTAATCCATGTGCCAAGTGCTGGGTCGTAGGCGCGATACTGAGTGAGCGACAGGGCACTCTCCGGCTGCCATCGATGCCCAGTGTACCCGACATTAGTTGTGTCCGTACCCACCGTCACCATCCCGGCCAGGGATCAAAAGCGTACCTCGCCAGTAGTGTGCCCGACATTGCGGTTATTTCACTGGTTGCCGAGTACGGTCCCGACGAAGAACCGCGCGACGCCCCGCTACCTGTTCGCCTTGCGGGAGCGACCGCCTCGTCACAGTCTCACCATCAGCGGCGCGTTCCTCGCAGATGACCGTGCTGGCACCAAATCACCTTGGTGTCGGACTGGACGACGCTATTCTCCTTCTCGACAATGCGTACTCGCCGCTGCTGGCCATCGTAGGTAAATTCGGATCGGTGGGTCCCGACAGTAACAGCGACGAGTTGATTGCGCGCATCCCACTCGAAAGTGCGCGTGCCATCGGCGGTGAGATTGCCATTCGCATCGTAGGTGAACGTTCGGCTCGTGCCGAGACTGTCGATCTCGTACTGCTCGTCGCCACGTTTCCGCTCGGGTCGATCGCCGCGAAGGTCACAGTGTTGGTGCCAGACTCGACAGTCAACTTCGCGGGAATCATTGATCCCCGCCCACGACCGCGGGTACTGCCGACCGTACCGCCGCCGGCTCGTTCACCGTCCCTTCAACAACATCGCGCCCGGCCGGCTGCTGGGTGATGAGCTGGTTCAGCCCGTCGTAGCGCTCGCCCCGGTGACCTGGTCCTCGATCTGTTCGCCCGTCCGGTTGCCCGCCGGATCGTACGCATACGCGTAGCGCGCCAGCACGTCGGAGCCGTCGACCATCTCCTTGAGTGCCCCAACCAATTGATCAGCCGAGTCGTACACATCGTCCACATTACCGCATCGTATCGGCCTGCGCCCGCAACATCAGGATGTTGCCCGCGGCGTCGTAGGTGTAATCGAACTTCGACAGCGTGGTGCCGGTTCGGATATTTGTGGTGGATCGTCTGGAGCCGGTGGTCGCCTGCATTACCAAAGTACTATAACGTACTCGTTTGATCGTTGGGATACGTCACTGTTGCCAGACGCGGAGCTCGGCCCGTCGTATGTGTAAGAAAAGTCCCCGAGCACGCTGGTTTCCGTCGCAACCCTGCCGAGCGCGTCAAGAGCCCACGTAACACCGACGCCATTGATGGCGCGCGTTGTCAACCGGTCCAACTCGTCATAACTGAAACTGACGTGTCGTTGACCAAAGGGCCGTCTACGCTCCCGAGCTGCCCTGCACCTGGCTGTCCCGCTGGGACATACTCATATATCGTGGTGCCGTTGCCGTCGACCATTGTGGCGACACGCGTGATACGGGGTCGTACGTGAAGCTGACACTTGGTGTCGAGATGACCGCGTTGGTGAATGTCGTGGACAGTTGCTGATTATCGGCGGCGTATGTGTATGTCGTCACCTGATCCTTCGAGTCGGTCACGGTGAGCAGGCGTCCCATACGGGAACCGTAGGTATAGATCGTATCTGTGACTCCGTCGGCCCGTACCTCGCGCGCGACCCGACCCTGCAAGTCTCGCTCCCAAGACGTGCGATTCCCGGCCGCGTCGATCAGGCCTTCCAGGCTGCCACAGTCGCACCACTCGTTGGCCACAAGTCGTCCCAACGGGTCGCGGGTGGCCAAGAAGCCCGCAGCGCGTCATAATAGTACCGAGTACCCGGCCGGCTCGGTCGCGCCGCGTGGCTGACGTCCAGTCGATCGTATGTTGTCTCGTCATAGCTATCGTCGGGATACGTGACCCGGATCGCTCGGTCGAAGAGATCGTAGTCGGTGATTACCGTGGCGCCGTCAGCATCCGTCACCGTGCGCATTCGGCCATAGGTGTCGTACGCATAGGCCGTCGTCGCGGCGGCGACGGGTCCCGCCAAGGTCGAAAGACGACCGTTTCAATCGTACGTTAACGTCGTGGTCTCGCTCTTCGGGTTCGTAATCGACAATACTTGACCCGCCGCGTTGTACGTCAGTCGCGGTGGTCTGACCGGCCGCGTCGCTGATGCTTTGCGCCTGGCTGAGCGCGCGTGTAGTTCGTGTAGCGTCCCCAACAGATCGTTGATACCGCCTGTTGTCTGCCGCACGTCGAGCAGATCGATGCCATTCGTGCCGTAGCTGTAAGTAGTCTGTCGGTCGAGGGGATCGGTCTTCGTGAGCACCGAGCCCTGGGTGTTGTAGGTCGCTTGATAAATCTGCGACGCGCCGTCATCCATGATGCGGCCAGTGCGAGTTGGCTGGGAGAACGAGCCCGCGTAGGCGGGGGTATATTGGTCCGGATAGAGATACCAGACGCGGGATTCGAGCGGTTTCTTGACCGAATGTGGAACACCGGTAGAAAACGCCGCGCCACCGGGCGTATCAGGGCTGACGACCCATTTCGTCGTCGTCGCGGAGGCCAGGTCACCAGGCGCCATCGACCACGCGAGCTTCGTCCAGGAGAAGCTGTTGTAGGAATCGAGACTGACGTTCGCCGCTGTAAACCCGGTGGGGACTTCGTTCGCCGCGACGGCGTCCGGCAGACTGGGCGTCTCATAGGCGTACTCGACTCGTTCGGTGCCGCCCAGCGGATCGGTCGCCTGGACGAACCGGTTCACATAGTTGTCGTTCCCTTCGTGGCGGAAACTGGTCACACCGTAAGGCGTGGTCAGCGCCGTGATGAAATCCTCGGGCCCGTAGTCGAGCCGTGACGTCAGGCCCAGGACGTCGGTAATGCTGGCCAGCTGCCCGGCGGCGTTATACGTGAACGTCGCGTGCCGACCGAAAGGATCGGTGACTTTCGTGATCCGCAGCGGATTTGCCGGATCTTCGTAGGCGATCGTCGTCACCTGCCCGATGGCGTCGGCGATCGCGACGAGCTTGAATTGCGCGTCCCATGTGAGCGTGACCGCCTGCCCCAGTGGATCGATGATCTGCGTGAGAAAGATGCGTCGCTGGCCCGCGGGCGCGGCATCGCTGGCGGTATACACTTCCACTGAGTCGGTCACGCAGCCGACGCTCATATCTCACAGGGCTGGAACTGACCTTGACGAGCGTCGATTTCGCGCGCCAATGGGTGGGATAGACGCCGGAGGGATTAGGGTTGTAGAAGACTTCCCGTCCACCGCCCGGGAGGTACACCCAGACGTGCGCGGCGTTGATGCCGAACACGTCCATCGGTACTTCTTCGACGAACCGCACCCAGTCACTCGCCCACTTGGCGCCGAAGTTCGCGTACGTGAAGATCTGCGGCTGCAGCAGCTCCCGCTGACGGTAGGTCAGACGAAAGTTGATCGCAGGACCCCGCGGCGGAGAGTACCCGACGGGGGTGTCGCTCATATGCAGGCTCGCGGAGACGGCCTGAAAGGATAGCCGGGCATTCCTTTGTTCTGACAACCACAGGGTGGGTCCGGATCGTTCGGGCCAGGACCGCCCGGAGGACAGGAACGCCCGATCATCAGTCCGGCCATCTCGTCCGACGGCAGCTTCCAGCCGTTCATATCCATGTCGGACCGCACGAGGAAGTAGCCGGACGTCTCGTCGAACAGCGTGTCGCGCGATACCCAATACGTCCCCGCGAAGCCGGTATCGACGATGCGGTAGCGGTTGCCGTCCCGCTCGACCACGGCCGAATAGTGCCCGACCTTCCAGTGCACGACGGACGGCACGGGCGCCTGCATGGCAGTGTCACGGACGACGATCCGCATGTCGAGCCGGGCGGTCTTCGCGAGGTCGCGCAACTGCGGCAGCGAAATCCCCGCGGCGGTTGGCTTGATAGGCGGCCAACGCCGGCGATTCGAGCTGCCCGCGCTGCTGCAGAATCGCGAGGAGCGCCTGCGTGCCGGACGGAATCACCTTCTCCGGGTGCGCCGAGATCATGCCGGCGAGCTCACGCGCCTGACCGAGCTTCGCCGCCGCGAGTCCGTTGAATGGCCGCGCCTTGATCTCTTGAAGCGCGTCCTGCACGACTTTGACCTGACCCAGGCCGGCGTTGAGCAGCAGCCACTCCGCCTTCGCCAGATCGGCCACGGCCTTGCCGTTGCTGTCGGTCGCGGTACCGGCGAGCGTCCACGCTTCATCCCACGACGCCAGGGCGCGCGAGTACGCGTTGAGGCTGCGATACCGCGTCCCGAGATTCAAGAGTAGGGACGCGCGCCACGCCGACTCCGGAAAATCGACGAGGAAGCGGCGCAGCGCAACGTCGGAGCCCGCCTCTTCGCCTTTCGCAAACTTCAGCAGCGCCCGGCCCAGCGCAGCGTTCTCCGCATGCGTAGGCACGCCACCGACGGGCACGAGCGGCTCGCGAAAGACCCGGGCATTGACGATGTCCGCCATGCTGGGGGCGTCTCTGAGCGTGAGCTCGCCTGCCGGCGGTGCAACCTTCGGGACCTTGCGGTTCACCATCACCTTCGGCGCTTCCGGCGCCGCCGGCGGCAGCGGTGAAGGCGGCGTGGCCGGCTTCACCCGGCGCGACGGCGCAGGCGACTGCGCCGCGACCGGCACGCTGGCCAGCACCTGGCCGACGACGAGGGCCACGGTGAGGTGCCGCGACAGCGATGACCGAAGCAGTTGGCGAAACATCAAGAGTCCAATCAAATAAACCGTTTGTTAACGGTCCGGCTGCCTCTTCGCCTGTCGCTTGGCGAAGGCGGAAGCCGGACGCGGCCGCGTCGAAAAGACCCAGCCTGGCCGGGTCTGAAGACCCGACCCTACTGGCCGCCGCCGATCGGGCGTGCGTTTGTCGGATGTGTCAGCGTGATGACGGGCGGCGTGTGGTCGTTCGGATCCGCGACCGGGGCCAACCAGCGCGTGATATCGAGCGGAAACGCATCGGCGAGATCCGACACGCCGTCCCCATCCGTGTCCACACGGAACGGGTCGGTCCCTCGCGCGACCTCGACGACGTTCGGCACGCCGTCGGCGTCGTCGTCCGGGTTCGCGCTCTGGCTGCCGCGCCGCACGTCGACCAGATCGCTCAGGCCGTTGCCGTTGGTGTCGCTCCGGAGGGCGTCGGTGCCGGCGAGGAACTCTTCCCACCCGAGCAGCCCATCGGTGTCCGTGTCGACGTACAGCGACGTGTTGTCGGCAAGCGTGAGCGAGGCCACCAGAGTCAGCTGGCCCGGCGTAGAGTTCGCCGAGCCCGTGTACCAAACGGTGCCGTCCGCTCGAAGGAGCATCGTCTCCCAGGTGCTCCCCGTCGCCGCGAGGCCCGCGGTCGCATTCGGTATCAGCACCGGAGCGCCGACGCCGAGCGCGCCGGAGTAGTTCGGTTGTCCGAGCTGCGCGTTGGCGTTCCCGCCCCAGCCCCACGCGCGGCCCTCGCCATCGATCGCGACGCCGTACCGCATCCCGGCCGCGACCCACACGACGTGCGAGAGGACCGGGACGGCTACCGGTACCGTCAACGTCGCGACGGTCATGTCGCCGAGCTGCAACGAGTCGTCATCGCCCCACACGCGTACCGTGCCATCAGCCATCCGCGCGACGCCGAATGCCATCCCGGCCGCGACCTGTGCCGCGGTATCGAGGCCGATCACCCGCACCGGAAAGAGGCGCGTCAGCAACGACCCGTCGCCGAGCTGGCCGGTGGTGTTCAACCCCCACGCCCACACGAGTCCGCCCGACGCCCCGTCCCCCTGGACCGCGAGCGAGAAGCCGTCGCCGGCCGCGATGCTCGTTACCCCTGAGAGCCCGAGCACCGGCGCCGGCGTCGTGTGGATGGTCGTGGTGCCGTCACCCAACTGTCCCGTGGCGTTGGCGCCCCAGGCCCACACCGTGCCGTCGCGTTTCAGCGCCAGCGCATGGTTCCAGCCGGCCGCCACCGCCGCGACCTCCGTGAGACCGGGTACCTGCACGGGCACGCCACTGCTTTGTCCAGCGGCGAGCTGCCCCCAATTCCAGACCGTCCCGTCCGCACGCACCGCGAGCGACGACCAGCCATTGCCGGCGATCGCGACCGCGTTCGTCAGGACAGCCGCCGGAGTGGTCACGGTCGGCAGACCGCTGCCGTTGCCGACCTGGCCTTCCGAGTTGCGGCCCCAGCCCCACACCTGTCCGTCCGAGGCGAGCGCCAGACTGTGTTGGCGGCCCGACGCGATCGCGCCGGTGATCACGAAGTCGGCGCGACGGACCGCACTCGGATCCGATCCGGTCAGCCACGCCCGCACTTTCAGGATCTGCGAATGTCCCATGGTCAGGTCCCCGCTGACGGGCACTTCCGTGTCGGTGTCCGTCGGGTCCACGCCCGTGACGGTGTAGCGCAGCGTCGACCCAACGGGTCCCGTGATGTGCACGACCTGCGCGGTGGCGAAGCGCCCACCGCCCGGCACGATCAGCGGCATTCCCGTCTGTCCCGCCGCGTCGAGCGAGTACGTCGCGCTGGCGATCGCACTGGCGGCATACCCGGGCATGAACGCGCGCGCCTTCACCGTCGCGCTGGCGTCGATCAGGAATGGAAACTGATAGCGTGGAGAGCCGACCGTTGGATCGGTGCCGTCGAGCGTGAACCGGATGGTCGCGCCGGGCGACGTGCACGTGATGGCGACGAGCGGCGCTGTCGTCAACGTGCCACCCGCCGGCGTGATGGTCGGCGTCGCGACGGTCCCCGCACTGATCCAGTAGCTCGCCGTCGTGCTGACGCTCGGCGTCCATCCCGTCCTGTAGGCACGCGCCTTGACGCTGCGCGTATCCGACACCGCGATACCACTGCCATACGCGGCGGAGGACACTGCTGGTTCCGTCCCGTCGGTGGTGTAGGTGAACGTCGCGGACGGCGTCGCGCTCGAAAGCGTGACCGCTTGCGCCGACGCGTAGACCCCCGATGCCGGCGAGAGTCCCGGGGCGATGACTTTCAACTCGTAGTTGCCGACGACCAGCTCGCTCGAGACGGCGCCTGGTTTCCACCCGCGCACCTTCAGCGTGAGGCTCTGGTCGACTGAGACGGTTCCGCCGGACACGATCACCGTCGCCGTTTCCGTCGGCTCCGTGCCGTCGGTGGTGTAGCGAAGCACGGCATCCGGATCCGTGCACGTGACCGTGACGGTCTGGACGGTGCTGTAAAGGCCCGACGCGAGGCTCAACACGGGCGTGGCGATCTTCCACATCATGTCGGGGCCGGCAATCTGCACGGGCGCGGTCCGATTGACCGCAGTGCCGTCGCCGACTTGACGGTCCACGTTTCGGCCCCAGGCCCAGACCGATCCGTCCGCGGCGATCGCGAGCGAATGCTGACTGCCGGCGCCAATCGCGACAATCGCCGGGAGCCCGCCGACAACGACCGGGCTGGTTCGGGTCGTGAGCGTACCATCGCCGATGGCGCCCGAGCCGTTATAGCCCCACGCCCACACGCTGCCGTCGCTGCTCAGGCTCAGCGAATGGGTACCGCCTGCCGCAATCGCGACCACGTTGGAGAGGCCGATCACCGCCACCGGGCTCGTTCGCTGGGTCGATGTTCCGTCGCCAATCTGCCCGTACTGACCATGCCCCCATGCCTTCACCGTGCCGTCGCCGAGTAGTGCCAACGTGTGGGATCCGCCGCCGCTGACGGCGGTCACGCCCGTCAGACCACTGATCTGATCTGGGGTTGAGCGGCTCGTCGTATTGCCGATCCCCAGTTGCCCATTGCCATTGTTCCCCCAGCTCCAGACTGTGCCGGTGCTCCCGAGCGCGAAGCTCGAGCTTCCTCCCGCCGTGATCGAGGTGACGTTCGTCACGACGCTGACCTGGACCGGTGTCAACTGCTGTGTGGTGGTGCCGTTTCCGACCTGACCCTGGGCGTTGTAGCCCCACGCCCACACAGTGCCGTCCGTCTTCAGTGCCATACTGTGAGACCCGGCCCCAACCGCGATCACACTCGATAATCCCTGGACAGCAGTTGGAAGCGGCCGCAATGTCGTCGTTCCATCACCAAGCCGCCCGTTGCAGTTGTTCCCCCAAGCCAGGACGGTCCCGTTGCTCAACACGGCCATCGAATGGACGTCACCCGCGACGAGCGCGACGATTCCTGACGCACTGTTCACCATGACCGGCAAGCTGCGCGTGGTGTACGTGCCATCACCCACCTGCCCATACGTGCCGGTGCCCCAGCCAAACGCCAGGCCGTCGGGCCGAAGCGCGAGCGAATGCGCGCCCCCGCCCGCGACGCGCGCCGCCGTCAGCGTGCCGGTCACCTGGTACGCGGCCGTGACCACGGCGCTCGGCGTGGCGCCGGTCTTCCACGCGGCGACCTTCAACGTGAAGTTTCCAGCGACGATGCCGCCAGACGGGAACGTGGAACTGGTGCTCGTGGGCGCAACGCCGTTGGTCGTAAAGGTCAGCGCGGCGCCAGGCGTGGCCGTCGAGGCCGTGATCACCTGGCCGGCGGCGTACGTGCCGGCGGTGGGTGAAATGACGGGAGTCGCCACCACAATCGTGTACGTTCCGGTCGATGTAGAACTGGCCGTGTAGTCAGGATGAAACGCCTTCGCGATGATCGTCGTCGTCGCGGTCAACACGAGAGGCGCGCCATAGGCGGGCGACGTTGGCTGCGGCGCCGAACCGTTGGTCGTATACCTGATCGTCGCGCCGGCGAATGCCGACATCGACACCACGGCCTCGGTGGTGTACGTGCCCGTCCCAGGGGAGAGCACCGGGGCCGCGAGCGTGCCGAAGTTCATCGTGTAGGTCGCGCTCGCCACCGCGCTCGTCGTCCAGTTGAACCGGAACCCGATGGCTTTCACGACCGTCGATGTCCCGACGGTCAACGGCGTGGTGTAGACCGTGGACGATTCGACCGGGGTCGTGCCATCCACCGTGTAGCGGACCGTGACGCCCGGCGATGTGGTCGTCATCGAGACCGTCCGTGCCGATGTATACGTGCCGGCGTTCGGGCTCAGTGTGATCGCTGCCACGGCCAGGACGTAGCTCGCGGAGGCGACCTCTCCGGCGGGCATGCCGGACTTGAACGCGCGCGCCTTCAACGTGCGCGTCTGGTCAATCGTCACGGTGCTCCCCGAGGCGATCGTCGCATCGAACTCGGTGGGCGTCGCCCCGTCCAGGGTGTAATGAATGTCGGCGCCGGACGTGACGCACGTCACGGTAACGAGCTTCTCGACGGTGTAGGTTCCAGCGGCAATGCCGAAGACCGGCGTCGCCACCCTCCACTCGTAGTTGATGTCGCTGATCGGGGCCGGCGTCGATCGACTGATGGAGGTGCCGTCACCCAGCGTGCCGTATGAGTTCGTGCCCCAGGTGTAGACCACACCGGTGCTGGTTACAGCGATGCCGAAATCCTCGCCGGCCCCCAACAACGAGATCCCTGTCAGCACGCTCGTTTGCGTGGGGGTCACACGGTAGTTGGTCGTGCCATCGCCGAGCCGCCCGCCGACATTCGACCCCCAGGCCCAGACGGTGCCGTCGCTCTTGAGGGCGTAGGAGCTGGCGATGCCCGCGTCAATCCGGGTCACATTGCTCAGCGTGCTGACGACGACCGCCGAGGTGCGCTGGGTCGTGGTCCCGTCGCCGAGATAGCCGGCCACGTTGGCTCCCGTCGCCCGGAGCGTGCCGTCCGTCCGCAAGATGAGCGAGTGCGACCCGCCGGCCGCAACGCTCGCCGCGCTCGTGACGCCGCTCATCTGGACCGGAGACGTGCGCTGCGTCGTGCTGGCATCGCCCAGCTGACCGTTCCCATTCAGCCCCCACGCCCACGCGGTGCCGTCGTTCTTCACGGCCAGCGTGTGACCGTCGCCGGCCGAGATCGCGGTCATGCCGCTCAAAGCCGTCACGAGGACCGGCAGCGTCGCGGTCGTGGTCGTGCCGTCGCCCACCTGTCCGGCGTGGTTGCGGCCCCACGCGTAGATCTGTCCCGAGCTCGTGAGCGCCACGCTGTGGAACTGTCCCGCCGCGATGGCGACCACGCCGGTCAGCCCGGAGACTGGCACCGGATCGTTACGCTGGACAGTCGTGCCGTCGCCAAGCTGGCCGTACCCGTTGTATCCCCAGGCCAGCACGGTACCGTCCGCACGCAAGACGAGCGTGTGGAGATAGCCCGCCGACACGGCGACGGCGTCGGTAATGAGCGGAACGGCTTCAGGTGTGGTGCGGTTGGGGGCCGAGGCCTCGCCGAGTTGGCCGTTCGTGTTACTGCCCCACGTCCAGACCTTGCCATCGGGCGTGGCGACGACGGTATGTCGTGATCCGCCGTCAATCGTCTGTCCGGCGGCGGCGCCCGGCGCCAGCCACACGAGAAGCGCGCACACGAGCATCCACGTTGATTTCTTCATACGCTTTGACGATCTCGGGAATTGCCGCGCGAGCGGGCGCGGCAGAGTCAGTTGGACGGAGGCGTTGGACTTTGACGCCTGATATCTCTATCGTGGTACAGCACGTCGCGGGTTGGAGAAAACGCCAACCCGTCGCGCCGAAGCTGGTCTCTGTTCGAGTGCGTGTATTCTCGGCGTTGCTGCTGCCTGAAACAATTCCGCCTTCGGGATATTGCGAATCGATCGGCCGAGAACGACAGTCCGGCTCTTCCGTTATGCAAATGAACGACAACGATGTGGACGGCCGATCGATCCGTCAGGACGGAGACTGCCCCATCCGCGAGGCATGGATGGTTCAGGCGATCAGCGCCTGCCAGCTGTTGATGTGCGAGGTCGGGTCTGCCGCTCCAGGCGTCACCGCCCGTGTGCGCCGGATCAGCAAGACCATTCCGGCGCCGGTCAACAAGCTCGAAGAGCTGCTCCTCCACGGCATGTTGTTCGAAGTGCTGCTGTCCGTTCATCGTGGCGCGTCCCTGGATGCCCACACCAGCGATGCCGTCGAGCGCACGCTGACTGAAATCGGTGTCAAGGTGAGCCTGCGGAACCTGGCCGCGGAGGCCGCGCCCTACATCGAGCGGCACATGACCGACCCGCTCGACGTAAAAGAGGTCGCGCGCCACGTCGGGTGTGCCGAAACCACGCTTCGACGACTGTTCCGCAAGGAATTCGACGTCTCGATGCGCGATTACCTGACCCGCCTCAGGGTGAGGCAGTCGCTTCGGGCCGGTGCCAGCTACTCGTGTATTGGCGATCTCGCGCGCTCGGTTGGGTACGAGAGTGAGAAGAATTTCTACCGTGCGGTGCGGGACGTCACCGGAACGACGCCGACCGCGTTGCGAAGGCTCAGCCCGGCCGCCCTGGCCCAGCTCGTCGAATCCATCGTCCCCAAGGGACGCTCGGCCAATTCCATGCCGTCCGTCGAGGCACTATCCGCCGCGATGAAGATCAGCGGAATCCCCGCAGCGTAGCCGCGCGAGTGTTGTCGCGCGGCTCGATCGGAAACGGCTGCCGGAGAACTGGCGGTCGTATCCTGCGCCGTTCGAACAGCAGTCAATCGGCGACGAGTGGGTCAAGGCCGGCACGTCCGTGGTCCTGGAAGTCCCAAGTGCCGTGATCGAGACGGAATCGAACTACCTTCTGAATCCCCGCCACCCGGAGTTCCGTGCGGTTCGCGTCCTGAGCCCCCAACCGTTTGAGTTCGACGTCCGCCTGCTCAAACCCTGATAGCGGCCTGCCCTGAGCGAGCGCACGGATCACGCGAGTCGAAGGGGCCGCGCCCTCCGGTAGGGCCGCACTCGCTTGGCTCGCCGTAGGGGCCTGGGCTCCCTTCGCTGCCCGTCGTTGCTCCTGCGGGGTCCACGTCACGCTATCTCGCTCTCTGCACGGCGCCCTTATCGACTACCTCATCGAACATGCGGCTCACTTCGGTGTTCCCGTCGCGATAGACGCTGATCGCCACCTCGTGCTTTGGCTCGGCCGAGTATTTGTACCGGTACAACCAAATGTCGCCGTGTTTGGCGACCTTGGCCTGCGAGAAATTTGGCAGAGCAAGACGCTCACGCACGGCATATTCCTCCAGAGCGTCCAGCGCTATTCTGTCGGCGGCGGCACGATCCAGGTTCGGTACTCGGCGGCGAAGGCGGCATGATGCCAAGCGCCACGACCGTCACGATTGCGACGGTCCACGATTTTCGCGTCTCGAGGCTCGAGGCCGCCTCCACCACCGCCGAGAAACATCACGAATGCGAACTGCGCCTCTCGGAGCACCTTCCCTGCCATGGGGTTTCCTTCCCGGTGTATTTCAACATCAACGACACTCCGTAATCCCGCCGGCCATCCCCGATCAATCCGTCGCGACCAACCCCGGACACTTGCCGACCAGGCCGCAGGAACTCGCATCGACATGTGCCGAGACGCACGACCGCGGCGCGGCCTGAAATCCTCGATCGCGCCGAGCCAGATCGGCCGGTTTCGCTGCCGATTGCAACGGTCCCGGCGGAGAACATCAGCGAGATCGTCAATGCGGCCAGTTGGTGTCGGTGATGTACTCAGCCGTATCAGTGCTGGATGCCGACCCGTTCCCAGATATTGACCATCACGACGAACGCGAAGAATGCGGCGATCAGTCCGATGAGAAGGGCGATCGGGATACTCCCAATCGTCTTGGGCTGGCCGGCCGCGAGCGCCATGCCGTCGCCGTGCCGCACGAGAACGCCCATGAGCACCACGGCCCCGGCGATCCAGACAACGAGCCGAATAGACCGGGTCGCCCAGCACGGGAGTCGCGAGCGCGGCGAGCGCGGACACGACAAGGTAGACGAGGCTGGCGCGGGTCGAGAATGGGAGGGAATTCACCGCGCTACTACTCGGGTCATCTCGAGCCGCGCTTTTTGAAGATTGAGGATCTGGCGCCGCCGGCCGCACCGGCCCGCGCGATCAGTCTTGGATAGGGCTTGGCTTCCTCGCTGACGGAGTATCGAGGCGAGAGTTGTGCGATGACGGCCGCCTTTGACGCTCCAATCCGAAGAGCCCCGATACTGTCTGCCTCAATCCGGCACGGCTCAGCGCGCGCGACGGGCGCGACGAACAAAACTCCAATCGCGACCAACACGCTCGATCGCCGCGCGAGTTTTGCGTGATGCATCCTGGCTGGTCTTTCTTTGGCCGGCAGTGTTTCGTAACTGGAGACTGGCACTTCTGTTTAGCTGTGGCGCCAGAGGGTTTGAACAAGAGGTCAAGAGATCTTGTCAAGAGAAAATTCTCTCCTGACCTCCTAGTCTCCTGATCTCCTGTTATTGATCGTCTGCAGGACCTACTTCAGGTTGTACTTCTTCGTGTAGTACCGGAAGGACCGGAAGCTCATCCCCAGCAGCTCGGCCGCCTTGACCTTGACCCCGCCGGCGCGGCGCAGCGCTTCGGCGATGTACTCCCGTTCGATGTGCTGCACGTGCAGCTCGAGATCGAAGCCGGCATCGGGGAAGGCATCGGCCGCGGGCACGGCGAGCGGGGGCTCGGGCGAGGGGCCGTTCAGCTGCTCGGGCAGGCTGTCGGGGAGGATCGACGGCGTGCGCTCCAGCGCCACGGCGCGTTCCATCGCGTTCTCGAGCTCGCGGATGTTCCCCGGCCACGCGTATTCCCTGAGGCGCGCGAGCGCGGCCTTCGAGATGCCGGTGATCGGCTTCCCCATCTGCTGCGCGAACTTCCCGACGAAATGCTCGGCGAGCTGGGGAATGTCGTCCAGCCGCTCGCGCAGCGGAGGCAGCCGCAGCGGGATCACGTTGATGCGATAGAACAGGTCCTCCCGGAACCCGCCCTCCGCCACCATCTTCGACAGGTCGCGATTGGTCGCCGCCAGGATGCGGATGTCGGCGTCGATCTCCTCGGTCCCGCCCAGCCGCCTGAACTTGCGCTCCTGCAGCACGCGCAGCAGCTTCACCTGCACGACCGGGCTCATCTCGCCGATCTCGTCGAGGAAGATCGTCCCCTTCTCGGCGATCTCGATGAACCCCTTCTTGTTGCTCTCGGCGCCGGTGAACGCCCCGCGCATGTGGCCGAAGAGCTCCGAGTCGAGGAGCGTCTCGGACAGCGCGCCGCAGTTGACCGCGACGAACGGCCGGTCCTTGCGCGGCGAGTTGAAGTGGATCGCCCGCGCGACGAGCTCCTTGCCGGTCCCGCTCTCGCCGGAGATGAGCACGGTGCTGCTCGTCGGCGCGATCGTCTCGACGAGCTCGAACAGCGCCAGCATCGGGCTGCTGCTGCCGATGATGTTCGAGAACTGGTGCGACGTCTGGAGCGCGCGCTTGAGCAGCACGTTCTCCTGCTGGAGGCGCTTGCGCTCGAGCTCCTTGCCGACCCGCATGCGCAGGTCGCTCTGGAGCTGCGGCCCCTTGTGGACGTAGTCGGACGCCCCCAGCCGCAGCGCCTCCACCGCGGTCTCGGTGGAGGCGAACGCCGTCATGACGATCGTCGCGAGCTCCGGCGCGATCCCTTTCGCCGCGCGCAGCAGGTCGACCCCGTTCATGACCGGCATCCGGATGTCGGTGATCAGGATGTCGATACGCTCCCGCTTCAGCACCTCGACGGCCGCGGCGCCGTCCTCGGCGATGAGCACGTCGTGCCCGTCGCGCTTGAGCACAATCGACAGGAGCTCGCGCACCGAGCGCTCGTCGTCGACAACGAGCACCCGCCCGGGCGCCACGGTGGTGGCCGGTTCCTTGGCCTGAAGTTCGGTCGTCATGCTGTCACGGCTTCGCCTCAAACAGACGAGTCAACGAATTCGAACGCATCGATACTGCCAACACCGCCGTGGTCCGGCTGAAGCCGGGCGCCACGGACGGTCTTCAACCGCTCTAGTTCAGCACCCCCCGGCATCCGCACGCGCCGGCGCGGCGAGCGGCAGCTTGACCTCGACCTGCGTGCCGACACCGCGCTGCGACGTGACGCGCACTTCGCCGCCGTAGTCGCTGACGATGCGGTGGACAATCGCGAGGCCCAGCCCGGTGCCGCGCTCGAACGCGCCCCGGAACGGCTGGAAGATCCCGTCGAGCTCGTCGGGCGCGATGCCGACGCCCTGGTCCTCGACCCGGATCACGAGGCCCCCGGCCCGGCCGGATCCGTCTTCGATGCCCGCCACCGACAGGCGCAGCGTCCCGCCGTTCGGCATCGCCCGCACGCCGTTGGTCGCGAGGTTCCACACGATCTGCCGGATCTGGTTTTCGTCCGCCTCGTACCAGACTTCCTGGGCCGGCACGTCCACGGTGATCTGGTGCGCGTTGCTGAGCTCGGTGTTGTTCTGCAGCAGCCGCGCCGTGTCGGTGATGACCTGCCGGACGTCGACGCGGGTGCTCCCGAGCCGCTGCGGCCGCGCGTACGCGAGGAAGCTGCGGATCGTCTCGTTCAGCCGATCCGACTCGCGGAGGACAATGTCCATCAGCTGGGACTGCTCCTCGGTCAGCGGCAGCTCCTGGCGCAGGATCTGAATCGACCCGGACATCGAAGCCAGCGGGTTGCGGATCTCGTGGGCGATGCCCGCCGCCATCTCGCCGACGGCCGCCAGCCGCTGCTGCACGCGGGCCTCGCGCGCGAGCTGGCGCGACTCGGTGACGTCCTGGAACGTGAAGAGGAAGCCGATCTCGCCGCGCGGCGTGATGAGCCGCGCCGTGCTGAACCCGAGCTCGATGCTGCTCGAATCCTCCCGCGTGAACCGGAATTCCACCCGCGGAAGCGGGGGCCGCTCCTCGCGCGCGTCGAACAGCTCCTCGAAGTCGCTCGGGAGCTGCAGCACGTCGGCGGCGGCGCTGCCCACGGCCGCCGCGGCCGGCACGGACGTGATCGTCTCGGCCGCCCGGTTGAACGTCAGGATGCGGCCCTGGGTGTCGGTCGTCGCCAGGCCGCTCGTGAGGCTGTCGATGATGTGCTGGCTGAATGCCTGGAGGTCCGCGATCTGGTTCGACGCGTCGACGAGCTTTTCGTCGGCGCGCCGCAGGCCTTCGGCGAGGTAGCCGCTCAGCGCCGCCACCGCCAGGAAACCGAAGCTGTTCAGCGCGACGGTGAAGAGCGCCAGCCGCTGCACGGGGAGGTCGAACGCCAGCGCCGGCGGCAGCATTCCGGTGCCGTCGTACTGCATGAGCACCAGTCCCGTGTACAGCAGCGAGCTGAGCACGCCGACCATCAGGCCGCCGCGCCGGGACTCGATCGCCGTGGCGGCGATGATCGGGAGCGTGTAGAGCGACGAGTAGTAGCTCGTCACGCCGCCGGTCAGGGCGACGATGGCCGTGACGAGGACGGCGTCGCACGCCAGCTGCACGTCCACGAGCCAGCGGTTGCGCTCGGTGAACTTCAGCCCCAGGCTGTAGATCGCCGTCAGCGCGTAGGTGATCCCGATCAGGAAGAAGAAGAAGAACGGATCGATCGGCACCGCGCCGGGCGACTTGAGCTGGATGAGGATCGCGGAGCCGAGCAGCAGCGTCACGACCGCCGCGCGGCCCGCGATCAACCAGAGCAGCTTCACCCGGAGGGTGGTGGAGGACATTTCGGTTCAGCTACCAGCTACCCGCTTCCAGCTCTAACTCCCAGCTCCCAGCTCCCAGCGGGAAGCTGGAAGCGGGAAGCGGGAAGCTGGAAGCGTGAAGCTTTCCGTTAAGTCAGCTTGCTGATCAAATCGAAGATCGGCAGATACATCGCGATGACGATGCCGCCGACGACGCCGCCGAGGACCGCGATCATGACCGGCTCCATCAGCGTGAGGAGGCCGGCGACGGCCGTGTCGACTTCCTCTTCGTAGAAGTCGGCGATCTTCGAGAGCATCGCGTCGAGCGCGCCCGTCGTCTCGCCGACGTTGATCATCTGCACGACCATCGACGGAAACACGCCCGTCTCGCGCAGCGGCGCCGAGATCGTTTCGCCGCGCTCGATGCTGGTGCGCGTCTTCTGGACCGCCTCTTCGATGATCGCGTTGCCGGCGGTGCGCGCCGTGATGTCGAGCCCGTCGAGAATCGGGACGCCCGAGGCGAGCAGGGTCGACAGCGTGCGGCAGAACCGCGCCACCGCGACCTTGCGCAGGATGTTGCCGAGGATCGGCATCTTGAGCATGATCGCGTCGATCACGTGACGGCCGCCCTTGGTGGCGTAGTACGACTTCAGCGCGTACGCCATCAGGCCCATCACGATGATGGCGATCCACCCGTAGGCGACGATGTAGTCGCTCAACGCGATGACGATGCGCGTCGGCATCGGCAGCTGCGCCCCCAGGCCGGCGAACAGCGAGGCGAACGTCGGGATGACCTTCCACAGAATCGCCGTGACGACGATGCCCGCGATCACGATGACCGCGACCGGGTAGATCATCGCGGACTTCACTTCGCCCTTCAGCTTGACGCTCTTCTCGATGTAGGTCGCGAGCCGCTTCAGGATGGTGTCGAGAATACCGCCGGCTTCGCCCGCCGCGATCATGTTCGAGAAGAGCGCGTCGAAGGTCTTCGGGTGCTTCTTCATCGCGTCGGCCAGGGAGGCGCCCGACTCGACGTCCTCCCGCACCTTCAGGATGACCCACGCGAAGTTCTTGTGCGGCTCCTGCTTGCCCAGGATCTCGAGGCACTGGACGAGCGGCAGGCCGGCGTCGATCATGACCGAGAACTGCCGGACGAAGATGGCCAGGTTCTTCGACGGGACGGACTTCCCACCCTTCCCCACTTTGGGTTTGGCCGCGGCGGCCGCCTTGGCCGCCTTCGCCGCGTCGATCCGCGTGACCATGATCTGCTCGCGGCGCAGCGCCGCGACGGCGGCGTCCATGGTGTCCGCGACCCGTTCGCCGGTGACGTTCTGTCCGGCCCGCGTGCGTCCCGAATAAGCAAATGTCGGCATATATCAGCTCCCAGCTACCAGCTTCCCAGCTCCCCGCGACCCGCTTCCCGCCAAGACGGGAAGTGTCTATCTTGTTACCGCGCCCGGCCGGTTCAACCCCGCCCCCTGCACGACGCCGGCGCCGCGGCTGATCATCTGCTCCAGCTCGTCCTTCTGGGACGACGCGGACATCGCGTACTCGAGGGTGATCATCCGCTTGTGGTACAGGGTCGCCAGCGACTGATTCATCGTCTGCATCCCGAACTTCTCCTGCCCCGTCTGCATCGTCGAATAGATCTGATGGACCTTGTCGTCGCGAATCAGGTTGCGGATCGCCGGCGTGAGGATCAGCACCTCGAGCGAGATGACGCGGCCCTTGCCGTCGGCGCGCGGCAGCAGCGCCTGGCAGACGATGCCCTCGAGGACGAGCGAGAGCTGCGTCCGGATCTGCCCCTGCTGGTGCGACGGGAACACGTCGATGATGCGGTTGATCGTCTGCGCGGCCGAGTTGGTGTGCAGCGTCGCGAACGTGAGATGCCCGGTCTCGGCGATGCGCAGCGCCGACTCGATCGTCTCCAGGTCGCGCAGCTCGCCGATGAGGACGATGTCGGGGTCCTCGCGCAGCGCCGAGCGCAGCGCACCGGCGAAGCCGTGCGTGTCGCTGTGGACTTCGCGCTGGTTCACGAGGCAGCCCTTGTGCTGGTGGATGTACTCGATCGGGTCCTCGATGGTGAGGATGTGCTCGCGGCGCTCGGCGTTGATCTTGTCGATCATCGCCGCCAGCGTCGTCGACTTGCCGCTGCCGGTCGGGCCGGTGACGAGGACCAGCCCGCGCGGCCGGTCCGCCAGGGTCGCGATGACGGGCGGCAGCGACAGCTCCGCGAACGACTTGATCTGCTCGGGGATGACGCGATACACGGCCGCGACCGACCCGCGCTGGTTGAACACGTTGCACCGGAACCGCGCCATGCCCCGGATGCCGAACGAGAAATCGAGCTCGAGGGTCTCCTCGAAGCGCTTTTTCTGCGTGTCGGTCAGCACGCTGTAGGCCAGCGATTTCGTATCGGCCGCGCCGAGCGGGGGCAGGTCCAGCACCTGGAGCTTGCCGTGCACGCGGATCTGCGGCGGCGTCTGCGTCGTCAGGTGCAGGTCGGACCCGCCGACCTCGACGAGCGTCTTCAAGAGTTCGGGCAATGTGGCCATAGTTGTCAGCTTCCAGTCTCCAGCTACCAGCGTCCGCTTCCCGCTACTTCACCGTCTCGCGGGCGACTTCCTCGATCGTCGTCACGCCTTCCATGACCTTGTGGAGTCCGCTGCGCCGCAGCGTGATCATCCCTTCCTCGACCGCCTTGCGCCGGAGCTCCAGCCCGGAGGCGCCGACGAGAATCAGCTCGCGGAGCTGCTCGCCGATCTCCATGACTTCGTAGAGCCCGACGCGCCCCTTGTAGCCCGTGTTGTTGCACTTGTCGCAGCCGGTCCCTTTCTTCGGAATCACCTTCTGCGCTTCGTCCTGGGTGAAGCCGGCCTCGACGAGCGCGGGGGGCGCGTGCGGCTCGTCGATCTTGCAGTGCGCGCAGATGCGCCGGACGAGCCGCTGGGCGCAGATCAGGTTCACCGAGCTCGCGACCAGGAACGGCTCGATGCCCATGTTCATCAGCCGGTTGATCGTGCTCGGCGCGTCGTTGGTGTGCAGCGTCGAGAGCACGAGATGGCCCGTGAGCGCCGCCTTGACGGCAATCTCCGCCGTCTCGAAGTCGCGGATCTCGCCGACGAGGATGATGTTCGGGTCCTGGCGCAGGAACGAGCGGAGCGCCGCGGCGAAGTTCAGCCCGATGTTCTCGCGCACCTGGACCTGGTTGACGCCGACCAGGTTGAACTCGACCGGGTCCTCGGCGGTCATGATGTTCGTCTCGGTCGTGTTGATCTTCGCAATCGACGAATACAGCGTGTTCGTCTTGCCGCTGCCGGTCGGGCCGGTCACGAGGACCAGGCCCCACGGCTTGGCGATCGCGGACTCCAGCTTCTTCAGCGAGTCGGGCTCGAAGCCGAGCTTCGTCATGTCGAGCATCAGCTTGTCCTTGTCGAGCAGACGCATGACGATCTTCTCGCCGAAGAGCGTCGGCAGGCAGGACACGCGGAAGTCGATCTCCTTGGTCGTGCCGCCGTCGGCGAACCGGATCTTGATGCGGCCGTCCTGCGGCAGCCGCTTCTCGGCGATGTCGAGCTTGGCCATGATCTTGAGGCGCGACGTGATCGCGTCGCGGAACTTCATCGGCGGCGCCATCACGTTGTAGAGGATGCCGTCGATGCGGAACCGGACGCGGAACTCCTTCTCGTACGGCTCGATGTGGATGTCGCTCGCCCCCTTCTGGATCGCGGACATCAGCATCAGGTTCACCAGCCGGATGATCGGCGCTTCGCCGCCCTGTTTCTCCAGCGAGGCGACGTCGATCTGGTCGAGCTCTTCGAGGACCTCGACGTCGTCGTCGACCGAGGTCGCCTCGAGCGCCTTCGTGACCATGTCGAGCGTCGACGCGCTCGACATCGAGGCCGACTCGGCTCCGGCCGCGGCCGCCGGCTGCGTCCCGCGGGTGCCGGTGGGCGCCGCGTAATACCGGGTGATGGCCTCGAGGACCGCGGTTTCCGACGCGACGACCGGCTCGACGTTGTACCCCGTCATGAACTTGATGTCGTCCATGGCGAAGACGTTCGTCGGATCCGTCATCGCGATCGTCAGCGTCGCGCCGGCGCGGCTGAGCGGCACGATCTGATACTTGTGGGCCGTCTCGGACGGGATGAGCTTGATGATGCCCGGGTCGATCTCGAACTGCGTGAGGTTGATCGACGGCACGCCGTACTGCTTGCTGAGCAGCGCGGTGATTTCCTCGTCCTTGACGAATCCAAGCTTGACGAGATTGAACCCGAGCTTGCCGCCGTTGCCTTTCTGATAGCTCAGCGCTTCCTGCAGCTGGGCAGGCGTAATACGCTTTTCTTTGAGCAAAAGCTCGCCAATACGGACGGCCATCGTTTTGTCAGGCTCTGGATGCGCATGATCCGCCGCGGACTTCCCGCGAGAACTTGGGCGGATCCGTCGATTTCTAGGCTGGGGAATTGCTATTGGACCACGGGTTGACACTTTTTGTCAAGCCCTGCGGTGGCCGATCAATACCCGAATCTGGCGGAAATACCCCATCCTCGGTGCGTCCGATCGGAGCCCGCCGGTCACCTGCGCGTCCACCAGCAGCGAGGCGGTCACGCCGAAGCTTCCGCCGACGCTCACCGCAGTGGCGCTGCTCTCCCACGGTGTTCAGCCGGACGCCGCCGCGCAGGTAGTGCCGCTTGGCGATCCTCGCCTCCGCGCCTGCCGCAAAGTTGCGGACCTCGCCGAGCGGCCCGTCCGTCTTCATCAGATCCAGATCGGCCGCGACGGACCATCCGGCATACGGCAGGATCGCGAGGCCGGCGCGCGCCTGCCGCTGGAGCTTCAGCGCCGGACCGCCGCCGGCGCTGTCGAAGCTCGGCTCGGTCGCGTTCCGGAGCGTGAAGCCCGCCTTGATGCGGCCCGCGTTCGCCATCACGCCCAGATCGACATCGAACTTCCTGCTGTCCTCCCGCCGCAGATCGCCGGCGTCGTCGAGGAGAGAGTCGCGATCGCCGTCCGGCTCCACGGTCGAGAGCGCGGTCCCGCGCACGAGTTTCAGCGTGGCGCCGACGGCCAGGCCCTGGAACGATGGACTGCACGAGCGTCGCCCCGACGTGATGGGTGACGAGGGTGTCGAGCGCGGACTTCCCCCGCCCCGGGATTGTTTCGGCCGTCGGTCCCGCCGGCTGTAGGAAGGGGGCCCGGCAGAACGAGCGTGCGGCGCAGGCGGTAGTAGGACAGGCCGACTGGAGGGCCGCCCAACGCGATGAGCCATCCCGATCGGCTGCCGGCCGCGTCGTCTGGGGGGTCGACCTTGGCGGTGGAGCCGTCGATCACCAGGCTGAAAAACGAGCCGGCGGCAAAGCCGGCCGGGTTCCAGTAGGCGGCCGACGCGTCGTCGGCCACCGCCACGAAGGCGCCCGCCATGCCGGCGGCGCGCGTCCCGATGGTCTCGAACTCCTGGGCGCCGGCGGATCCGGGCCAGGCGAGGGCCAGGAGCGCGGCGGCGACGAGACGGGGCGACGGGATCTTCATGGGGTCAGGTCATGAACGTGACGGCTGGGTCAGGGCGGGTGCCAGTCGTCACGTTCATGACCTGACCCCGTCTTCAGCTTAGCGTACGGACCCAGGCCAGCCGACACGACGCCGGTCCCTAACTGCTAGACGGGGCAGGGACTTGACCGGCGAAACATCGGCAGGTGTCCTCTCGTATTGACGGTATACAATCAGGCAAGCAACGCTCCCTGCGGCGGCGGCCGCCGCGGGCGAACCTCCGCAACCTATATGGCCAACACAACCGTTCAAGCAGGGGCAACGCCTGCGCCCAAGAGCCTGGCGGCGCGCTTCTTCGGCATGATCACGTCGCCGCGCGCGACCTTCGAATCCGTCGTGGCGCACCCGAAGTGGTTCGGGATGCTCGCGCTCACGATGTTGATCATCATCGCCGGCACGACGCTGCCCATGACGACCGAAGCGGGACGAGAGGCCCTGCTCGACACACAGGTTCGTCAGATGGAGTCGTTCGGCATGACCGTGAACGACCAGATGTATGAAGGAATGCGGGCGGGCATTGGCAGGGCCCCTTATACGAACGCCGGCTTCATTCTTGTCTTCGGGCCCATCATGGCCGCCATGTCCGCCGGCGTCCTGTTCCTGGTGTTCAACGCCATCATGGGGGGTCGGCGACGTTCAAGCAGGTGTTCACGGTCGTCGTGCACGCCGGGGCTGTCTCTGCGTGCTCGGTGCAGCTCTTTACAGGACCGCTCAACTATCTCCGCGGAACCATGAGCAGCGCGACGAACCTGTCGGTGCTGCTGCCGATGCTGACCGAGGGGTCCTTCGCCGGCGCGCCTCGCGGGGATGATCGACCTCTTCATCATCTGGTGGCTGATCGTCCTCGCCATGGGGATCGCCGGTACTTTATCGCCGCCGCACGCAGCCGATCGCGCATGTCGCTGCTGGTGGTGTACGCCGTCATTGCTGTGGTCGTGGCGGCGATCATGAGCCGACGCTGGAGCGGGAACGACTTGAGCCGGAACAAGAAGATCATCATCGGGGTCGGGGTCGTGCTGGTCCTTGGCGCGATCGCGTTCGCCAACGTCAAGTTCAAGCGCACCGAGGGCATCAGCGTCACCACCGAACCGGTCAAGAAGCGGCACCTCGAGGCGATCGTGTCCGCCTCCGGCAAGATCCAGCCGAAGCGCGACGTCAACATCAGCGCCGATACCATGGGCCGGGTCACCGACCTGGCGGTGAACGAAGGCGACCGCGTCACCAAGGGCCAGTTCCTCCTGCAGATCGATCCGCGCAACCTGCGCACGGCGGTGCAGCGGACGGAGGCGTCGTTCGCGGCGGTCGAAATCGCAGGTCGATCAGCTGCACGTCGCGATCGAATCCTCCAAGGTCGCGCTGAAGCAGGCGCAGGACAACTACACGCGCCAGCAGAACCTCTGGAAGGGCGGGCTGACGACGCGCGAGACGCTCGAGCGCTCGGAGAGCGATCTGCGGCTGCGGGAAGCGGACCTCAAGTCGCAGGAGCAGCAGCTGCGGACGCAGCAGCTGCGCATGGAGTCCGAGAGCGCGACGGCCGCCAGCGCCCGGTTCGATCTGAGCAAGGTGCGGATCGAGTCGCCGATTACCGGCATCGTGACGCGCCGCAACATCGAAGAAGGGGAAACGGTCGTCATCGGGACGATGAACAACGCCGGCACGGTGCTGCTGACGATCGCCGACATGTCGATCATCCAGGCGGAAGTGGACGTCGACGAGACCGACATCCCGACGCTCCGGATCGGCCAGACCGCGAAGGTGACGATCGACGCGATGCCCGGGCCAGACGTTCACGGGGAAGGTCACCGAGGTCGGCAACAGCCCGATCCAGGCGGCCGGCGCCAGCGCCGCCGCGCAGGCGACGAACTTCAAGGTCGTCGTCACGCTCGACAAGGAGATCGTCGACGTGCGGCCCGGGTTCACGTGCACCGCCGAGATCACGACCGCGGTGCGCGACGAGGTGCTGTCGATCCCGATCCAGGCGTCGACCGTGCGCGAAGTCGTCGTCGACGACAAGGGGAACGTCGTGCGTCCGCCCGCGGAAGAGAAGCAGCGCCGCCGGCCGCGCGGCGGGGGCGGTCCAGGCCGCGGAGCTGAAGCCCGGAGAGTCGCGCAAGGAGCTCGAGGGCGTGTTCGTCGTGCAGGGGGACAAGGCCGTGTTCGTCCCGGTCAAGACCGGGATCGCCGGGGACAAGTACTTCGAGGTCTTGTCGGGAGTGAAGGAAGGGGACGCCGTCGTCACCGGGCCGTTCACGTCGGTGCGCGAGCTCGCCGACGGCGCGGCGATCAAGCCGGGCCCTGCGCCGACCACGCCGGCAAAAAAGCCGTGAACCAGTTCCTCGAAGCGGCCTTCATCGCGCTCAACTCGATCTGGACGAACAAGCTCAGGGCCTTCCTCACGGTCCTCGGCAACATCGTCGCGGTCACGTCGATCATTGCCGTCGTGTCGCTCGTCCAGGGGATGAACGCGTATGTCACCGACGCGATCATCACCGACGTCGGCGCCGACAACTTCACCATCCAGCGCGCGCCGATCGTCCGCACCGAGGAGGACGAGGAACGGATTCGCAACAACCCGCGGATCACGCTGCAGGACGCCGCCGCCGTGCGGAAATACAGCGAGCACATCGCCGCGGTCGCGGCGCAGACCGGCAACGGCGCGCGGATCACGTACAAGGACGTGGTCCTCGACAGCGTCGGCGTGCAGGGAGTCTCGAGAGAGTACATCTCCTTCGGGACGTTCAACGCGGAGCAGGGGCGGCTCATCAGCCCGGTCGAGATCGACCGCGATCGGCCGCTCACGGTCCTCGGCTGGCAGACCGCCGACCGCCTCTTCGGCACGCTCGATCCGCTCGACAAGGTGATCAAGATCGGCAACCAGCACTTCCGGGTCGTCGGGGTCAGCGAGAAGAAGGGATCGGTGTTCGGGCAGTCCCAGGACGAGTTCGCGATCATCGCGCTCGGGCTCTTTCAGAAGATGTTCGGCTCGCGGCAGAGCCTGCAGCTGATGGTCAAGCCGAGGAGCCCGGATGTCGTCAGGGCGGCGATGGACGACGCGACGGTGGCGCTGCGGATCGAGCGCCGGCTGCGGGCGACCGAGCGCGACAACTTCGGCATGTTCACCTCCGACACGATCCTGGGGATCTACGAGCAGGCGACGCGCGGCATCTTCGCCGTGCTCATCGGCGTCGTGGCGCTGTCGCTCGTCGTCGGCGGGATCGTCATCATGAACATCATGCTGATGGTGGTCAGCGAGCGCACGCGCGAGATCGGCCTCCGCAAGGCGCTCGGCGCGCGGCGCCGCGACATCGTCTGGCAAATCCTGACCGAATCGGTGACCCTGTCGACGTTCGGCGGGTTCGTCGGCACGCTGCTCGGGTTCGGCCTCGCGCTGCTCATCAGCTCGCTCACGCCCCTGCCGGCGTCGGTCGAGCTGTGGTCGGTGGCGATCGGGCTCGGCGTGACCGCGGTGGTCGGGCTGTTCTTCGGGCTGTACCCGGCGATGCGCGCCGCCGCCCTCGACCCAATCGAAGCGCTGCGGCGGGAATAGAGCAATGGGATCACTACGTTCCGGCTTGCTCGGCGAGATCGTGACGATGTCGTTCGACACGCTGCGCACGAGCAAGATGCGCTCGGCGCTGACGGTGCTCGGCGTCGTCATCGGCATCACCTCCATCGTCGGCATGACGTCGCTCATCCGCGGCTTCGACGAGTCGCTGCGCGAGTCGATGAGCGCCGCCGGGCCGAACACGATCTACATCCAGAAGATGGGGGCGGTGAGCTGGGGCTCGGGCAAGACGTTCCAGGAAGTCCTCAGGCGGCCGAACCTCACGGTCGACGACGCGAAGGCGATCGTCCGCGACTGCCCGTCGGTGGCGATCGTGGACGTCTGGCTCGGCGCCATGGGCGGCAACAGCCGGTCGCGCATCTATTACAAGAGCCAGCGGACCAAGCAGGTCACGATCTTCGGCGCGACCGAGAACTTTGCCGACGTCGCCTTCACGCCGCTGATGGCGGGGCGGTTCTTCGTGCCCTCGGAGGTCGAACACCGGCGGCAGGTCGTCGTGCTGGGCCAGACCCCGTACCAGTCGCTCTTCCCGAACGTCGACCCGATCGGCAAGCAGGTCCGGATCGGCAGCAACGAGTTCACCGTCATCGGCGTGGTCGAGAAGCGCCCGACGCCCGGGGGCTTCAACACCGGCGCCGACGACTTCGCCGTGATTCCCTACACGACGCACGCGAAGTTCTACGGCAAGGTGCCGACGGGGAAAGGCAGCACGTCGAACTTCAACAGCGCGATCCGCTCGGCGATGATCGTGATCGTCCCGCGCGAGGACGTCCCGCGCCAGCAGGCGATGGACGAAGTCGAGCAGGTCCTGCGGATCCGCCACAACCTGAAGCTCGACGAAGAGAACGACTTCGACCTCGTCACCTCCGACGCGATCCTGAAGATCTGGGATCAGATCAGCCAGGCGACGGTGCTCGCGCTGGTCGTCATCTCGTCGATCGCGCTGATGGTCGGCGGCATCGGCGTGATGGCGATCATGATGATCTCGGTCACCGAGCGGACGCGCGAGATCGGCGTCCGCAAGGCGCTCGGCGCGCGCCGCCGCGAGATCCTGTGGCAGTTCCTCATCGAAGCCGTGTTCCTGACTTCGGCCGGCGGCCTGCTGGGGATCGTGTGCGGCAGCGGGATCGGCCTCCTCGTCCACTGGGTCTCGGGCTTCCCCGTCTCGCTGCCCTGGTGGTCCTTTGCCATCGGCATCGGGTTCTCCGCGACGGTCGGCATCTTCTTCGGGCTGTTCCCGGCGATCAAGGCGTCGCGGCTGGATCCGATCGAAGCGCTGAGATACGAGTAAGCCTCCCGCTTCCTGCTTCCCGCTTCCTGCTTCCCGCTTCCCGCTCCCTGCTTCCCGCTGCCAGCTTCCCGCTTCCCGCTGCCCGCTGGCGGCTTCGCCTCCGCTCCGGCTCCGTGCTTCCCGCTCCGGCTCCGTGCTTCCCGCTCAGGGTCCGTGCTTCCCGCCACCGGCCCTGCTTTGCGCGTCCTTCTCACGCTTCCCGCTCCGGCTTCCTGCTTTTTGGTGCGTTCCCGCCATCCGCTTTGCAGCATCGACCTTGCAGCCTGATACGGCTTCAAGGAGATGCTAAATGCAAGACTATCGAAATCTTCGAGTGTGGCAGAAAGCTCACAGACTGGCCCTTGCAACGTACGCAGTTTCTCCGTTCCTCAAGGCCCCGGAGCCTGGCCTCTGCGGATCAGCTGCTCCGCGCTGCGATTTCCATCCCTTCAAACATCGCCGAAGGGGCAGGCCGGGGCTCGGATCCCGATTTCCGGCGTTTCCTACTGGCATTCCTTGGCGTATCTGTGCGCCTGATGAACTCGAGTATGATTTGCTTCTTGCCCGGGACCTCGGGTTCTGACTGCGCACGGTGCGACGGGCCGCTCACAAGACAAGTGGAGGACGTCCGTCGAATGCTCTCCGGCCTTGTTCAATCCATTGGCAAGTAAACTTGGCCCCAGGAACCAAAGCGGGAAGCGGGAAGCTGGTAGCGGGAAGCGGGTAGGAATCTGGCAACTGGAAACTGTCACCGGGGGTTACCGATATGAAGGTCTACGATGCTCCCAACATCAGAAATGTCGCCCTCGTCGGTCATAGCGGCGCCGGGAAGACGCAGCTGATTTCCGCGCTGCTCTTCGACGCCGGCGCCATCAACCGCCTGGGCCGTGTCGATGATGGGACGACGGTCACGGACTACGACGAAGAAGAAATCGCACGGAAACACACGCTCTCCTGCAGCCTCGCCTACGTCGAGTGGAACAAGCACAAGATCAATTTCATCGACACGCCGGGCATGGCGAATTTCCTGAGCGATGCGCGGGCCGCGCTGCGCGTCGCCGACGCCGCGCTGGTGGTCGTCGATGCCGTCGCGGGCGTCGAAGTCTCGACCGAGAAGATCTGGGCGGCCGCCGAGGAGCTGGTCGTCCCGCGCATCGTGGTCCTCAACCGCCTCGATCGCGAGCGGGCGAGCCTCGAGCGATCGCTGGAGTCCCTCCGCACCGCGTTCGGACGTGCGGTCGTCCCGCTGCAGCTGCCGATTGGCGAAGAGAAGGCGTTCCGCGGCGTCGTGGATCTCGTGGCCATGAAGGCCTGGGTGTTCGCGGCCGACGGCAGCGGCAAGCCCTCCGAGGCCCCGATTCCAGCCGAGCTCGAAGGACCGGCGCAGACGGCGCGCGAGGCGCTGATCGAGATGGTCGCGGAAGCCGACGACGCGCTGATGGAGAAGTTCTTCGACGCGGGCACCCTGACGCAGGACGAGCTGCTCGCCGGGCTCAAGCGCGGCGTCGCCGCCGGCCGGGTGATCCCGGTGCTGTCCGCGTCGGCGACGGCGAACATCGGCATGCAGCCGCTGCTCGACGCCCTGATTTCGTACGTGCCGTCGCCGGCCGAGCGGCCCATGCAGGGGAAGCACCCGGCGAGCGGCGAGGACGTCGCGGTGCAGATCTCCGACGCCGGGCCGGCCGCCGCCTTCATCTGGAAGACGGTGGCCGATCCGTTTGCCGGCCGCATCACCATGTTCCGCGTGGTCTCGGGATCGCTCAAGGCGGACTCGACCGTGCACAACGTCACCAGGGACACGCCCGAGCGGCTCGGGCACCTGGTGCTGCTGCAGGGCAAGACCCAGGCGACCGTGCCGGAGATCAAGGCGGGGGACATCGGCGCGGTGGCCAAGCTCAAGGAAAGCCAGACGAGCGACGTGATCGCCGAGAAGACGGTCGCGTTCACGCTCCCCGCGATCAAGTTTCCGGAACCGGTGATCTCCTATGCCATCGAGCCGAAGAGCCGTGGCGACGAGGAGAAGATCAGCACCGCCCTCCACCGGCTCCAGGAAGAGGACCCCACGATCAACTACACGCGCGACGCGCAGACGAAGGAGCTGCTGCTCGCCGGGCAGGGGCAGCTCCACATCGAGGTGACGGTCGCGAAGCTCAAACGCCGCTTCGGCGTCGAGGTCCTGCTGAAACTCCCGAGGATTCCGTACCGCGAGACGATCACGGCGGCCACCGATGCCCACGGCCGGCACAAGAAGCAGACCGGAGGCCACGGGCAGTTCGGCGACTGCAAGGTGAAGTTCGAGCCGCTGCCGCGCGGCGCCGACTTCGAGTTCGTCAACGACACGTTCGGCGGGTCGATTCCGCGCCAGTTCGTCCCGGCGATCGAAAAGGGGATTCAGGACGCGCGGGTCCGCGGCTTCCTGGCCGGCTACCCGATGGTCGACTTCCGCGCCAGCGTCTACGACGGATCGTTCCACCCGGTCGACTCGAGCGAAATGTCGTTCAAGATGGCCGGCATCCTGGCCTTCAAGGACGGCATGTCGCGGGCGCGGCCGACGCTGCTCGAGCCGATCATGGACGTCGAGGTCTACGCGCCCAGCGACTACGCCGGGGACCTGATGGGCGACTTGAACAGCCGGCGCGGCCGGATCGGGGGGATGGACACGCGCGGCGCGTCGACCATCATCCGCGCGAAGGTGCCGATGTCCGAGATGCTCACCTACGAGCAGCACCTCACCTCGGCGACCGGCGGGCGCGGGTCGTACCACATGGAGTTCTCGCACTACGAAGAGGTGCCGGCGCACCTGCACGGGAAGATCATCGCGGCCGCGAAGGCCGAGCGCGGGCACGAGGCGGCGGAAGAAGTCTGAGGACAGCTTCCAGCTACCAGCTTCCCGCTTCCAGCTAAAACAAGAGCCGGTCCGCACAATGCGAACCGGCTCTTTCTTCTTGTTGCGGGTAGCGGGGAGCAGGAAGCTGGAAGCTAACTCCCGCCCGCTTTCCTCGGCGCCCGCGGCGCGGACGCCTTCCCCTTGGTCGTGGCCCGGCCGCCCTTGTCGCTCTTGAGCCGGCGCGCCGGCTTGGCCTTGTTCTCGGCCGAATCCTCCGCGCCTTCTTCGGCCGGTTCAGCCTTCTTGCCGCGGAGCCGCTCGGCCGCGGCGCGCAGCCGGCTGCCGACGCCCTTCGGCTTCGCCTTGACGGCGGCTTCCGCCTTCTTGGTCTCCGCGTTCGGGTCGTACTCGCTGCCGACGAGCTCGATCTGCGCGACCTCGGCGCTGTCGCCGCGCCGGTAGCCGATGCGGAGAATCCGGGTATACCCGCCCGGACGCCCTTCGAACCGCGGCGCGATGGTGTCGAACAGCTTGCTGACGACGTCGCGGTCCTGGATGTCCCTCAGGACCATGCGCCGCGCGTGCAGCGACTTGCCGTTCGCCTCGCCGCCGGCGAGGCCGCGCTTGGCGATGGTGATGATCCGCTCGACGAACGGACGCAGCTCCTTCGCCTTCGGCACCGTGGTCTCGATGCGCTCGTGGCGGAGGAGCGCCTCGGCCTGGTTCCGGAGCATCGCGATGCGATGCTCGGTGACCCGGCCGAGCTTCCGATGACTGACTCTATGACGCATGATCGAATCCCTAATCCCTAATCACTAATCCGCGAATCCCCGCCTCCGCGCGTAATCGCCGCTGTCGTCCGGACCCGGGTCCCGAGCATCCGCGAGTCCCGAGTCCCGAGTCCCGCAGTCCCGGCAGCGAAGACTCAGTCCTGCGAGTGCGCCGTCGGCTGATCGAGGCGCATCCCGAGGCTCAGGCCCATGCCCGACAGGATCTCCTTGATCTCGTTGAGCGACTTGCGGCCGAAGTTCTTCGTCTTCAGCATTTCCCCTTCGGTCTTCTGCACGAGCTCGCGGATGGTGCGGATGTTCGCGTTCTTCAGGCAGTTGTACGAGCGGACCGACAGCTCCAGCTCCTCGACGCTCTTGTCGAGGTTCTCGTTGAGCGCGGCGCGCGGCGTATCGGCCGAGGCGTCCTGCTGCAGATCGCCCACGTCCTCGAGGTTGATGAAGATGTTGAGGTGGTCGCGAATCAGCTTGGCCGAGAGCGACACGGCGTCGCGCGGCGTGACCGACCCGTTGGTCCACACGTCCACCGTCAGCTTGTCGTAGTCGGTCGTCTGGCCGAGGCGGGCCGCCTCGACGAGGTAGTTGACCTTCTTGATCGGCGAGTGCACCGAGTCGATCGGGATCCAGCCGATGCCGAGATCCTCGTCGAAGTTCTTGTCGGCCGACACGTAGCCGCGGCCGCGCTTGACGCGCATCTCCATGTGGAGCTTGCCGTTCTCGGCGACGGTGGCGATGTGCGCGTCCGGCTCGAGGATCTCGACGTCGGCGTCGGTCTCGATGTCGCTGGCGCGGACTTCACCGCCCTTGTCGATCCGGAGGTAGAGCGTCTTGGTCGAATCGACGTGCATCTTCAGCGGAACCTGCTTCAGGTTCAGGATGATGTCGGTCGCGTCTTCGACGACCCCGGGAATCGGCGAGAACTCGTGCAGCACGCCGTCGATCTTGACCGCCGTCACCGCGGCGCCCTCAATCGACGACAGCAGGACGCGGCGCAGGGCGTTGCCGACGGTCGTGCCGAACCCGCGCTCGAAGGGCTGCGCGTAGAAGCGCCCGAACCGGTCCGTGAGCGTCTCGCGCTCGAACTCCAGCCGCTTGGGCCGCTGAAAACCTTTCCAAAGCATGTCTCTCGTACCTTTCATTCAGGCGCCCGGATGTGAGCGCCGCCAGACCTGCCGATACGCCCCCCGCCTCCCACCGCAGGTCTGGGAAGGCTGCGGGCGGGGGGCTGCGCCTGACAGCTGCCAGCTTCCAGCTCCCAGCTGCGGAAGATCTTCATCGGGCGGGAAGCGGGCAGCGGGAAGCTGGCAACTACTTGCTATACAACTCGACGATCAGCTGCTCCTGGACGGGCAGGTTGATCTGCTCGCGCGTGGGCAGCGACGCGACGCGGCCGCTCAGCTGCCCGGCATCGAACAGGAGCCACTCGGGGATCCCGCGTCCCTTCACTTCTTCCATCGCGTGCACGATGGCGGCGCTCTGCGCGCTCGTCCCGCGCACCGTGACGACGTCGCCCGCCTTGAGCGAGTAGGACGGCACGTCCACCTTCCGGCCGTTCACCAGGAAGTGGCCGTGGCGCACGAACTGCCGCGCCTGCGCCCGCGACGTCGCGAGGCCGAGACGGTAGATGATGTTGTCGAACCGCCGCTCGAGCAGCTGCAGCAGCGTCTCGCCGGTGATCCCGCGCGTGCGATCCGCCATCTCGAAGTAGCGGCGGAACTGGTTCTCCAGCACGCCGTAGATGCGCTTGACCTTCTGCTTCTCGCGCAGCTGCAGGCCGTAGCCCACGAGCTTGGCCTTGCGCAGCTTCCCGTGCTGCCCCGGCGGGAGGTTGCGCTTCTCGATCGCGCACTTCTCCGTGTAGCAGCGCTCCCCCTTCAGGAAGAGCTTCATGCCTTCGCGCCGGCACAGCCGGCAGACCGGACCTACATAACGTGCCATTCTTGATCCTTGTCGCTTCCAGTTTCCAGCTTCCAGCTTCCCGCTGGATTCCGCCGGATTTCATTCGGGCTGCATTCCAACTCCGTGTCAATTTCCAGTTCCAAGCCGGGAGCTGGAAGCTGGTAGCTGACAGCGGCGGTCACTTACACGCGCCGGCGCTTCGGCGGCCGGCAGCCGTTGTGCGGGATCGGCGTGACGTCGCGGATCGACTTCACGTCGATGCCGATCGTCTGGAGCGCGCGGATCGCCGACTCGCGGCCGGCCCCGGGCCCCTTCACGCGGACCTCGACGCTCCGCATGCCGAACGCCTTGGCCGCGTTGCCGGCGGCGATGGCCGCCTGCGTGGCCGCGAACGGCGTCCCCTTGCGCGAGCCCTTGAAGCCGATGCCCCCGGCGCTCGACCACGCGACGACGGCCCCGTCGGGGTCCGTGATCGTGATGATCGTGTTGTTGAAGGAGGCCTGGATGTGCGCGAACCCGTGGTGCACAATCCGCTTCTCGCCCCGCTTCTTGAACGCCTTCTTCTTCGTGGGCCTTCCGGCGGGCTTCTTGCCCCCTTCGGGCGGCGCTGACGCGTCGATTGGATCGTTCTTGGCCATAATTTAGCTTCCCGCTCCCCAGCTTCCAGCTTCCCGCTTAGATCGTCTTCTTCTTGGCGACCGCGCCCTTGCGCGGGCCCTTCCGCGTGCGGGCGTTGGTCTTGGTGCGCTGGCCGCGCACCGGCAGGTTGCGCCGGTGCCGCAGGCCGCGGTAGCTCCCGATCTCCATCAGGCGCTTGATGTTCATCGAGATCTCCTTGCGGAGATCCCCCTCGACGCGCCCCTGCTCTTCAATCACCCGGCTGATCTTCCGGACGTCGTCCTCGGACAGGTCCTTGATGCGGATGTCCGGGCTCACGCCGGCCGCCGTCAGGATGTCCCCCGAGCGCTTGCGCCCGATGCCGTAGATGTAAGTGAGCCCGATCTCGATGCGCTTGGTCCGCGGAAGATCGACGCCAGCAATACGTGCCATTTACTTTGATCCTCGTGGCTTCCAGCTTCCAGCTCCCCGCGGGAAGCGGGGCGCGGGCAGCTGGCCTATCCCTGCCTCTGCTTGTGTTTCTGGTTCGAGCAGATCACCCGCACCACGCCGCGGCGGCGGACGATCTTGCACTTGTCGCAAATTTTCTTCACCGACGCTCTGACCTTCATGGAAACCTCACCCAATCTTCGCGACGATCCTGCCCCGCGTGACGTCGCGCGGCGAGAGCTCCAGCCGGACGCGATCGCCGATCAGCACCCGGATGAAGTTCCGTCCCGCCCCGCCGGGCGCGTGCGCCACGATCTGGCGCTGCCCCTCGATCTCGACGCGGTACTGCGCATACGGCAGCGACTCCCGCACGACGCCTTCGACGGTGGTCGCGCGCCGATCCTCCTGGCGCGGGTCCTTCTCGAACATCGGTCCAACCGCCTGGTCCGGCCGAAGCCGGATGCCACCCTGATTGGTCCGGCTAAAGCCGGACGCCACCGGAACCTACCGGGACACCTCCGCCGGCGCGGTTGGCCGGGTCAGCACGAGCGGCCCGGTCTTCGTCACCGCAACCGTGTGCTCGAAGTGCGCCGACAGGCTGCCGTCCTTGGTCACCGCCGTCCACCCGTCCGAGAGCACCTTCACCGCGGGCCGGCCGACGTTCACCATCGGCTCGATCGCCAGCACCATTCCCTCGGCCAGCCGCGGGCCCCGTCCCGGCTCGCCGTAGTTCGCAATCTGCGGATCCTCGTGGAGCGCCGCACCGATGCCGTGGCCGACGAACTCGCGGACCACCGTGAACCCGTGCGCCTCGACGTGCTCCTGAATCGCGTGCCCGATGTCGGAAATCCGGCCGCCGAGCTGCACCTGCTCGATCCCTTTCGCCAGCGATTCGCGCGTCACCCGCAGGAGCTTCTCGGCCTCCTCGGAAACCCGCCCGACCGGCACCGTCACCGCCGAGTCTCCATAGAAGCCGTTCAGCTTCACGCCCATGTCGAGCGAGATGATGTCTCCCTCGGCGAGCGCGCGCGCCGACGGGATCCCGTGGACCACCTGCTCGTTCACCGAGGCGCAGAGCGTGCAGGGATACCCGCGGTAGCCCTTGAACGCGGGCTCGGCCCCCGCGGCGCGGACCAGCCGCTCCGCCGCGACGTCGAGATCCGCCGTCGTCACGCCGGGGGCAACCATGCCGGCGAGCTCGGCCAGCACGTTGGCGACGAGCTCGTTCGCCGTGCGCATCCGCTCGATCTCGGCGGCCGACTTGCAGACGATCACAGCGCGGCTCCGCGGGCGGCAGACTCCAGGGCTCGATCGAGCGCCGCGTCGACGGCGCCCGTCACCACGTCGGGCGGCCGGTTGCCGTCGATCGCCGTGAACGACTGCCGGGACCGGTAGTACTCGACGAGCGGCTTGGTCTGCCGCAGGTAGATTTTCAAACGCTCGCGCACGATGTCGATCCCGTCGTCGACGCGCGTGACCAGCGCGCCGCCGCACTTCTCGCAGGCCGCCTTCCAGTCCGGCGCCGCGTTCGATCCGCACTTGCTGCAGATCCGCCGCGTCGCCAGCCGGCGCACGAGCACGTCCTCGGGCACGACCATGTCGAGCACCACGAGCGGTCCGCGGCCGTCGACCATCCGGTCGAGCGCCGTGGCCTGGATGACCGTGCGCGGAAACCCGTCGAGCACGAACCCGCAGCGCGCGTCGTCGCGATCGAGCCGGTCCTTGACGATCTTGATCATGACGTCGTCGCCGACCAGGTTCCCGGCTTCCATCGTGGCTTTCGCCGCGAGGCCGACCTCGGTCCCGGCCTGCGTCGCCTCGCGGAGGATGTCGCCCGTCGAGATCTTGGGCAGCTTCCGCGTCCGCGAGAGGCGTTCCGCCTGTGTTCCCTTGCCCGCCCCCGGCGGTCCGAGCAACACGACGTTCAGCCGGCAGTCTTCCTGGTGGAGGCCCACCCTATTGTCCCCGCCGTCCGCGGATTCGGGTCTTCTTCATGAACCCGTCGTAGTGGCGCATGATGAGCTGCGACTCGACCTGCTGCACGGTGTCCATCGCGACGCCGACGATGATCAGCAGCGACGTGCCGCCGAAGTAGAACGTCAGCCCCATGCCTTCGGTCACGAACCGCGGCAGCACGGCGTCCAGCCTCTCGCCGATGAACGGAATCGGCGCCACCTTGATCCCGCTGATCAGGAAGGTCGGCAGGATCGCGACGATGGCGAGGTAGACGGCGCCGACGAGCGTGATGCGCGTCAGGATCGTGTCGATGTACTCCGCCGTGCGCTTGCCCGGCCGGATCCCCGGGATGAACCCCCCGTATTTCCGCATGTTCTCCGCCACGTCATCCGGGTTGAAGATGATCGCGGTGTAGAAGTAGCAGAAGAAAATGATGCCGACGACGTACAGGAGGTCGTGCAGCGGCATGCCGGGCGCCAGCTGATCGATCGGCGCGCGCAGAAAGCCGAACCGCCCCCCTTCCTGGATGAGCGGCGCGAGCGTCGCCGGGAACGCCAGAATAGACGAGGCGAAGATGACCGGGATGACGCCGCCGGTGTTCACCTTCAGCGGGATGTGCGTGCTCGATCCCCCATACATGCGGCGGCCGACGACGCGCTTCGCGTACTGCACCGTCACGCGCCGATGGCCGCGCTCGACGAACACGATCGCCGCGATCACCGCGAACATCAGGATCAGCAGCACGGCCAGCCGGATCGGCCCCATCGTCCCGGTCTTCAACTGGTCGAGGGTCGTGATGACGGCGGTCGGCAGCCCCACGACGATCCCCGCGAAGATGATGAGCGACATGCCGTTGCCGATGCCGCGCTCGGTGATCTGCTCGCCGAGCCACATCACGAGCGTCGTGCCCGTCGTGAGCGTCAGCACCGTCATCAGGCGGAAACCCCAGCCCGGCTCGTAGACGAGCGGCAGGCCGCCCGCGATCCCGGTGTTGCGCTCGAGGAAATACGCGATGCCGAGCGCCTGGACGACCGCGAGGAGGATCGTGCCGTACCGCGTGTACTGCGTGATCTTCCGCCGGCCGAGCTCCCCTTCCTTCGACAGCCGCTCGAGGTACGGCCAGACCACCGTGAGCAGCTGCAGGATGATCGACGCGCTGATGTAGGGCATGATGCCCAGCGCGAAGATCGTCATCTGCGACAGGTTCTGCCCCGAGAACATGTCGTAGAGCCCGAACATCGTGTTCTTCGCCTGGTCGACGAGGATGGCGAGCGCCTCCTTGTTGATGCCGGGCGTGACGATGTGGCCGCCGACGCGATAGACGGCGAGCAGCCCGAGCGTGAACAGCACACGCTTCCTCAGGTCTGCGACGGCGAAGATGTTCTTCAGGCTCTCGAGCATGTGCGTTTGACCCGCGTGAGACGCGTTGTCCGGCCTATGCCAGTACCTCGGCCGTGCCGCCGGCCGCGGCGATCTTCTCGGCTGCCTTGCCGCTGAACTTGTGCGCGCGGACGGTCAGGGCCTTCGACACGTCGCCGCGCGCGAGCACCTTGACGCGGCCGGCGCGCCCGATCAGGCCGCGCTCGCGCAGCAGCTCCGGCGTAATCTCGATGCCCGCATCGAACCGCTCCGACAGGGTGTCGAGGTTCACGACCTGAAACTCCTCGCGGAAGGGGTTGTGGAAGCCGCGCTTCGGCACGCGCCGGTGCAGGGGCATCTGCCCGCCCTCGAACCCGCGCTTGTCGATGGAAGCCGGAACGCGACTTCGCCCCTTTGTGGCCGCGGCCGGCCTGCACGCCGGTGCCCGAGCCCTGGCCGCGCCCGACGCGCTTCTTCGAATGCTTCGCCCCCTTGGGGGGACGGAGGTTGCTCAAATCCATGGTCAGTCCACCGTCACCAAATGCCGCACCTTGAGAATCATGCCGCGCGTCGCCGGCGTGTCCACCAGCTCGACGGAGTGGCCGATCCGCCGCAGCCCCATGCCCTGGACCGTGGCCGCCTGCGTCCTGTCGAACCCGATCGGGCTCTTCACGAGCGTGATCTTGACCATCGGCGTCTCGCCGGTCTTCTTCTTCTTTGCAGTCTTGGCCATATCCGTTACCGGGTCGTCGCGGCGAGGTCGCCGGGCTGTTCTTCCTTGCCGCGCAGCCTGCGCACCACGGCCGGATCGCGGAGCCCCATCAGCCCGGTAAACGTCGCGCGCACGACGTTGTGCGAGTTGGCCGAGCCGATCGACTTGGTGAGCACGTTCTGAATGCCGCAGGCTTCCACGACGGCGCGCACCGCGCCTCCCGCGATGATGCCGGTGCCGTCGGGCGCCGGCTTGAGCAGCACGTGCCCGGCGCCGAAGCGCCCGAGCACCGGGTGCGGCACGGTCGTGCCCGCGAGCGGCACGCGAATCAGCGACTTCTTCGCCGCCTCGATCCCCTTCTTGATCGCCGAGGGCACTTCCTTCGCCTTGCCGACCCCGAAGCCGACGACGCCGTGGCCGTCGCCGACGACGACCAGCGCGCTGAAGCTCAGGTTCTTGCCCCCCTTGACGACCTTGGTGACGCGGCTGATGTTCACGACCGTGTCCTTGAGGTCGAGCTGCGAGGCGTCGATCTTCTCTCGTGTTTCAATCATAAGGATCCAGCTTCCGCTACCGCTTCCAGCTTCCCGCTACCAGCTTCCCGCTTCAGGCTTCGCGCTTCGCGCTGCCGCTAGAATTCCAGCCCGGCTTCGCGCGCCGCTTCCGCGACCGCCTTGATCCGCCCGTGATACAGGAACCCGCCGCGATCGAAGACCACGCGCTTGATGCCCTTGGCGATCAGCCGATCGGCGATGGTCTTGCCCAGCGCCTTCGCGCCGGCCACGTTGCCGCCCCGGACGGGACCGTCGAACGCGCTCTTCAGCGCCGGCTCGGTGCTCGCCGCCGCGGCGAGCGTCGTCCCGCTCATGTCGTCGATCACCTGCGCGTAGATGTGCGACACGCTGCGGAAGACCCGGAGCCGCGGCCGGTCCGGCGTGCCGGCAATCCGCTTCCGCTGCCTGAGCGCAATCCGCGTGCGCCGATCCTTCGTCGTGTTGATCTTCATAACTCAGCTTCCAGCTTCCAGCTTCCAGCTTCCAGTGGCTTCCACTTGATGCGGGAAGCTGGCAGCTGGGAGCCGGGAGCTATTTCGCGCCGGTCTTGCCGGCCTTCTTCTTCAGCACTTCACCCGTGTAGCGGACGCCCTTCTGCTTGTACGGGTCGGGCTTGCGGAGCCGCCGGATGTTCGCCGCGACCTGGCCGACGGCCTGGCGGTCGATGCCGGTGACGGTGATGTGCGTCTGCTTGTCGATCGCGATGTCGATCCCGGCCGGGATGTCGAACACCACCACGTGCGAGTAGCCCAGCGCGAACACCACCTGCTTGCCCTTGACCTCCGCGCGGTAGCCGACGCCGACGATGTCGAGGTCCTTGCGGAAGCCTTCGGTCACGCCGCGGACCGCGTTGGCGACGAGGCTGCGCGCGAGCCCGTGGAACGCCCCGAGCTCGGGATCGTCGCGGAGCGCGCGCGCGTGCAGCTGGTCGCCCTCGACCTCGAAGCCGATGCCGGCGGGCAGCACCTGGCGCAGCTTCCCCTTGGGCCCCTGCACTTCGACGGCGCCCGGCTGGACGTCGATCTTGACGCCCTTCGGAATCGGGATGATCTTCTTGCCTATACGAGACATGGTTATCAGCTTCCAGCTTCCCGCTGCCAGCTACCCGCAGCTACCAGCGACTTCCGCCCGCCCCGGCTCCGTGCTCACCAGCTGGAAGCCGGGAGCGGGAAGCGGGGAGCTTCAGGTTCACCACACGTTACAGAGGACTTCCCCGCCGACGCCGGCCTTGACGGCGTCCCGGCCGGTCATCACGCCGCGCGACGTCGTCAGGATGCTCGTGCCGAGCCCGGCGAGCACGTCCGGCACGTCGTCGCGTCCGAAATAGACGCGGCGTCCCGGCCGGCTGACGCGCTGGATCCCGGTGATCACGCGTTCGCCGTGCGGTCCGTACTTCAGCAGCACCCGGAGCTGCGCCTGCACGCGGTCCTCGGCCGGCTCGATCACCTTGAAGCTCTGGATGTAGCCTTCGCTCTCGAGGATGCGGGCGATTTCCACCTTCAGACGCGACGACGGCATTTCGACGCGGGCGTGTCGGGCAATCGTCGCGTTGCGGATGCGCGACAGCATGTCTGCAATTGGATCTGTCATGTTTCTTCGCTCTCGGTATCAGCTTCCAGTTTCCAGCTTCCCGCTTCCCGCTTCCCGCTTCCCGCGCTTCAAGGTGGATCTTGAAATTGCTGGAAGCGGGTAGCTGGCAGCTGGAAGCTTCTTCTTTACCAGCTGCTCTTCGTCACGCCGGCAATGTCCCCTTCGAGCGCCAGCTTCCGGAAGCAGAGCCGGCACAGGGCGAACTTGCGCATGTAGGCCCGCGGGCGGCCGCAGCGGCGGCAACGGTTCCGGAGGCGGACGGCGAACTTCGGCGTCTTGGCTTCTTTGGCGATCTTGGCGGTAGTGGCCATTCGTGTCCCTTATCCCCCATCGCTCTGATCTCTGCTCGCACGCCGCGCCTGATACTGCGTCCTGAACGGCATGCCGAGCAGCTGCAACAGCTTCCGCGACTCCTCGTCGGACTGCGCGGTCGTCACGACCGAGATGTTCATGCCGCGCGCCTTGTCGACCTTCATGTAGTCGATTTCGGGGAACAGCAGCTGATCCTTGAGGCCGAGCGTGTAGTTGCCGCGGCCGTCGAACCCCTTCGGCGACACGCCGCGGAAGTCGCGGACGCGCGGCAGCGCCACCGAGATCAGGCGGTCGAGGAAGTTCCACATGCGGTCCCCGCGCAGCGTGACCATCGAGCCGATCGGCATCCCCTTGCGGACCTTGAACTGCGCGATCGACTTCTTGGCCCGGGTCGTGACCGGCTTCTGGCCGGTGATGCGCGCGACCTCGTCGGCGCCGGTGTCGACGATCTTGGCGTTCTGCGTCGCCTCGCCGAGCCCCATGTTGACGACGATCTTCCGGATCTTGGGGATCGCCATCACGTTGCTGTAGCCGAACTCCTTCTGCAGGGCCGGCGCGACATCCTGCTCGTAGCGGTCTTTCAGGCGGCTCATTTGTCGACCACTCCCTCGCACTTGCGGCAGATGCGGACCTTGCGGCCGTCGCCGAGCAGCCGGCTCCCGAGCCGCGTCGGCTTGCTGCACTCCGGGCACACGAGCTGGACGTTCGACGCGTGCAGCGCCGCCTCGCGCTCGACGAGGCCGCCCTTGATGCTGCGCTGCGGGTTCGGCTTCGTGTGGCGCTTGATGATGTTCACGCCCTCGACGAGCACCCGGTTCTTCGCCGGGACGGTCTTGAGCACGCGCCCGCGCTTGCCACGGTCCTTGCCCGTGAGCACGACCACCTGGTCGTTCTTCCGTATGGGTGACGCTAGTCTCGACATGGTTTTCAGCTTCCCGCTCTCAGCTACCCGCTACCCGCTTCCCGCGCTACAGGACTTCTGGCGCCAGGGAGATGATTTTCATGAACCGGCGCTCGCGCAGCTCCCGCGCCACCGGCCCGAACACGCGCGTGCCGATCGGCTCGTTCTGGTCGTTGATGAGCACGGCCGCGTTCCGATCGAACCGGATGTAGGTGCCGTCCTTGCGCCGCTGCTCCTTGCGCGTGCGCACGATGACCGCCTTGACGACCTGCCCCTTCTTCACGGTCGAGTCCGGGGTGGCTTCCTTCACCGACGCGGTGATGACGTCGCCGAGCCGGGCGTAGCGGCCGGTGGATCCGCCGAGCGGGTTGATCGCGGCGATCTTGCGCGCGCCGGAGTTGTCGGCGACGTCGAGAATCGATCGCATCTGGATCATGGCTGAGATCTCCTTCGCCTTCTCGACGACGCGCGTGACGACCCAGCGCTTGCGGCGGCTCATCGGACGCGCCTCGACGATGGCGACGCGATCGCCGACCTTGACGTCGTTGGCCTCGTTGTGGGCCAGGAACTTGGACGTGCGCTTCTGGGTCTTCCCGTAGAGCGCGTCGCGAATCTGCCGCTGGACCGCGACCACGACGCTCTTGTCCATCTTGTCGCTGACGACGACGCCCGTGATTTCCGCTTTCGTGGCCATGTCGTTACGCCGTCTCCTTCTCGCGCAGCACCGTCTTGACGCGCGCCAGATCGCGCCGGAGCGCCTTCAGCTTGTGCGCCGCCTCGAGCTGGCCCATCGATTTCTGGATGCGCAGCCGGAACAGCTGGTCGTCCATTTCCTTTTCGCGCTGCCGCAGGTCGTCGGCCGGCAGGTCGCGGATGTCGGTCACCTTCATGACGCCTTCTCCTCGGTGAACCGCGTCGCGAACTTCGTCTTGATGGGGAGCTTGGCGGCCGCCAGGCGCATCGCCTCGCGCGCGTCCTTCTCGATGACCCCTTCCATCTCGAACAGAATGCGTCCCGGCCGGACCACGCAGACCCACTGCTCCGGCGCGCCCTTGCCCTTGCCCATCCGGGTTTCCTGCGGCTTCTTCGTGATCGGCTTGTCCGGGAACACGCGGATCCAGATCTTGCCGCCGCGCTTGATGAACCGGGTCATCGCGACGCGCGCCGCCTCGATCTGCCGGTCCGTCATCCAGCACGGCTCGAGCGCCTTGAGCCCGTAGTCGCCGAACGACACGTCGGACCCGCGCCACGCCTTGCCCCGCATCCGGCCGCGCTGCTGCTTCCGGTACTTGACCTTCTTCGGCATCAACATATGGATGAACCCTTGTAGCTCTCCCGCTTCCCGCTGCCCGCTGCCCGCAACAAGCTTCCCGCTACGCGCTCACCGGCTACCCGTCGACCTGTTACGGGAAGCGGGAAGCTGGAAGCCTCTCTACGGCCTTCCGCCCGGCCCGCCCGGCCGCCGCGGCGCGCGGTAATCCTCTTCGCGCCCGATCCGCGGCACGAGGCGCTCGCCCTTGTAGAGCCACACCTTGACGCCGATCTGCCCGTAGGTCGTGCTCGCTTCAGCGAAGCCGTAGTCGATGTCGGCCCGCAGCGTCTGCAGCGGCAGCTGCCCGTGCAGGTACCACTCGGAGCGCGCGATTTCGGCGCCGTTCAACCGGCCCGACACGCGGACCTTGATGCCGCGCGCGCCGAAGCGCAGCGCCGACTCGACCGCCTTGCGCATCGCGCGGCGGAACGCGACGCGCTTCTCGAGCTGCATGCCGACCGACTCGGCGATGAGCTGCGAGTCGAGCTCCGGCTTCTGGATCTCCTGGATGTTGATGAAGACCTCGCGGTTGGTCTTCTTCTGGATCTCCTGCTTCAGCTTGTCCACCTCGGTGCCCTTCCGGCCGATGATGATGCCGGGGCGCGACGTGTAGATGTCGATCTTCAGCTTGTTGGCGGCGCGCTCGATCTCGATCTTCGAGACGCCGGCGTGCTGGAACCGCGTCTTCAGCGTGTCGCGCAGCTTCAGGTCCTCGTGGAGCAGCTTCGAGTAGTCCTTGTCGGCGTACCACCGGGACCGCCACGTCTTGTTGAAGCCGAGCCTGAACCCGTGCGGATGAACTTTCTGACCCATTCAGATAATCCTCATTTACTTGCTCGTGGGGCCCTCGGCCTACGCCTTCGCCTTCTTCGCGCGCCCCGCCGCCTTCTTCTTTTTCTTCGGGGCGGCGGCCCTGGCGGCGGGCTTCTTCTTCTTGCGGCCGGCGGCCGCCGTCTTCGGCTTGGCCTTCGGCTTGGCGCCGCGCGGACGCTTCGGGGCCTCGCCGCCGGCCGGCGGCGGCGCGTCCGGCGTCACGCTGACGGCCGCGGGCCGCTCCGTCACCTGCACGGTGAGGTGCGCCGTGCGCTTGACGACGCGGAACGCGCGGCCCATCGGCGCCGGACGAATCCGCTTCTGCGACGGCCCCTGGTTCGCGTAGCACGCGTTCACGAACAGCCGCTCGACGTCGCCGCCGAACCCGTCCTTCTGCGACGCGTTCGCGATCGCCGAGCGCAGCACCTTCTCGATGTCGCGGGCGACGCCCTTGCGCGCGAAGCGCAGCGTGGCGAGCGCCCCGTTCACGTCACGGCCGCGAATCAGGTCGAGCACGAGTCCCGCCTTCTGCGCGGACGTCCGGACGTACTTCGCGGTCGCGTGAGCCTGCACGGCCATTACGCACCCGCCTTCGGCGCCGCCGCCGCGGGCGCCACCGCGGCCGCCTTGTCGCTCTTGGTCGTGTGGCCCTTGAACTGCCGCGTCGGCGCGAACTCGCCGAGCTTGTGCCCGACCATGTTCTCGGTCACGTAGACCGGGATGAACTTGCGCCCGTTGTGCACGGCGATGGTGTGCCCGACCATCTCGGGGATGACCGTCGATCGGCGCGACCAGGTCTTGATGACCTTTTTCTCGCCGCCCCGGTTCATGATCTCGACCTTCTCGAGCAGCGGGACGTCGACGAAGGGACCCTTCTTGAGTGATCGGCTCATAGCTATTTCTTGCGCCTCTGCACGATGAATCGGTCGGTCGACTTGCTGTTCCGTGTCTTGTAACCCTTGGTCGGCATGCCCCACGGCGAGACCGGATGCCGGCCGCCCGAGGTCTTGCCTTCTCCGCCGCCGAGCGGGTGATCGACCGGGTTCATCGCGACGCCGCGCACGTGCGGGCGCTTGCCCAGCCAGCGGCTCCGGCCCGCCTTGCCGATCGACACGTTCTCGTGGTCGACGTTGCCGACCTGTCCGATCGTCGCGAGGCACTCGACGTTGACCTTCCGGATTTCTCCGGACGGCATCTTCACCTGCGCGTAGCCGCCTTCTTTCGCCACGACCTGCACCGACGATCCGGCGCTGCGCGCGATCTGCCCGCCCTTGCCGGGCCTGAGCTCCACGTTGTGGACCTGCGTGCCGAGCGGGACGTTCTTGAGCGGCAGGGCGTTCCCCGGCAGGATGTCGACGCTCTCGCCGGAGATGAGCGTGTCGCCCGGCTTGATCCCCGCCGGCTGCAGGATGTACCGCTTCTCGCCGTCCGCGTAGGTCAGCAGGGCAATCCGCGCCGAGCGGTTCGGGTCGTACTCGACCGTCGACACCGTCGCCGGGATGTCGCGCTTGTCGCGCTTGAAATCGATGATGCGGTAGCTGCGCTTGTGGCCGCCGCCGCGCCACCACGAGGTCAGCTCGCCGTGGTTGTTCCGGCCGCCCGACTTCTGCAGCGGCTCGACGAGCGGCTTGTACGGCTCGGTCGCGGTGATCTCGTCGAAGACCTGCACGGTCTGAAAGCGCCGGCCCGGCGACGTCGGATTGTATTTACGGATAGGCATTTACTGATTCCCGAAGCTTCCCGCTTCCCGCTTCCAGCTTCCTACGCGCCTTCCAGGAACTCGGGGATCTTCTCCCCGTCGCGCAGCTTCACGTAGGCCTTCTTCCAGTCGGAGCGCTGCCCCATGAAGCGGCCCTGGCGCTTCATCTTGCCGTGCGAGATCGCCGTCCGCACTCCCTCGACCTTCGAGCCGAGGAGCTTCTCGACCGCGCGCTTGATGTCGATCTTGTTGGCGGCCGCCGCCACCTCGAACACCAGCGTCCGGTTGGCCTCGCGGATGAGCGTGGTCTTCTCCGTCACGAGCGGGCGCCTGATTACGTCTGTGAGTTTCATTGTCAGCTTCCAGCTTCCAGCTTCCAGCTTCCCGCTACCAGCTTCCCGCTTCCCGCTCTTTCGAGCGGGGAGCTGGAAGCTGGAGGCTGGAAGCTATCCCAGCGTCTCCTGCAGCTTCTCGAGCGCCTCTCGCGTGACGACGATGTGCGCCGTGTCGATCAGGTCGCGCGGCGTCACGCGCCCCGCGCTCACGAGCTTCACGCCGGCGATGTTCCGCGCGGTCCGCGAGAAGGCGTCGTCCGGCTGCACGCCGACGACGAGCGTCTTGCCCGAGACGCCGAGCCGCTGGAACATGGCGGCCGTGCTCTTCGTCTTGCCGTCGCCGGCGTCGAGCTTGTCGACGACCGATGACGACGCCGTCGCGCAGCTTCTGCGCGAGCGCGGCCCGGAGCGCGCCGATCCGCACCTTCTTCGGCAGATCGAACTCGTAGCTGCGCGGCGTCGGCCCGAAGACCGTTCCGCCCTTGCGCCACAGCGGCGTCCGGCTCGATCCGACCTGCGGCCGGCCGGTGCCCTTCTGCTTGTAGGGCTTCTTGCCGCCGCCGCTGACGAGCGCGCGGTTCTTCGTCATGTGCGTGCCGCGCCGCTCCGCCGCGTTCTCCTGGACGACCGCGGCCCAGATCGAGATCGGTCTTCACGCGGCCGCCGAACACGTCGTCGTTGATGTCCAGCGTGTCGACCGTCTCGTTGTTCGGCGTTCTGAATGTTGAGTTTCATATCAGCTACCCGCTACCCGCTGCCCGCTAACTCACATCCCAGCCTCCGTGTTCTCCAGCTGGAAGCTGGAAGCGGGAAGCTGGAAACTACTTCTTCCCCTTCACGACAGCCTTCGACGGTTTCTCCGGCTGCGGCGCGGCGATCTTCTTGGCCGTGATCGCCTTGCGGATGATCATGTAGCCGCCCGGCGCGCCCGGCACGGCCCCGCGGACCACCAGGAGGTTGTTCTCGCCGTCGACCTGCACGACCTTCAGGTTCCGGACCGTCACCCGGTCGCCGCCCATGCGTCCGGCGGCCCGCATGCCCTTGATGACGCGCGACGGGAACGACGAGGCGCCGATCGAACCGGGCGCGCGGTGGAACATCGACCCGTGCGTGGCCGCGCCGCCCGAGAAGTTGTGGCGCTTCATGACGCCCTGAAAGCCCTTGCCGCGGCTGACGCCGATGACGTCCACGCGGTCGCCGTCGGCGAACACGCCGGTGACCAGCACCTGGTCGCCCGCCTTCATCGGCTCGGCCCCTTTGGCGAGCGTCACTTCGCGGCGCACGCGCGTCGGCGGCACGCCCGCCTTCTTGTAGTGCCCGGCCAGCGGCTTCCGGACGCGCGCCGGCCGCTCTTCGACGAGGCCGATCTGAATCGCCTCGTAGCCGTCGGTCGCGGCGCCCTTGGCCTGGACGACGACGCACGGACCCGCCTTGATCACGGTGGCCGGCGACACGGTGCCGTCCTTCGCGAAGACCTGGGTCATGCCGACTTTTCTGCCGATGATGCCTGTAACCATAGCTTCCAGCTTCCAGCTGCCAGCTTCCAGCAGCTTCCAGCTTCCAGCCTCCGCGCCCTCCAGCTGGAAGCTGGGAGCTGGGAGCTGGGAGCTTTATTTGTGTTCCTTGCCGAACGCCTTGATCTCGACGTCGACGCCCGCCGGCAGGTCGAGCTTCATCAGCGCGTCCACGGTCTGCGGCGTCGGCTCGAAGATGTCGATCAGGCGCTTGTGCGTCCGGATCTCGAACTGCTCGCGCGACTTCTTGTCGACGTGCGGCGAACGGAGCACGGTCCACTTGTTCTTCTCGGTCGGGAGCGGAATCGGGCCCGCGAGCCGCGCGCCGGTGCGCCGCGCCGTGTCCACGATCTCCGTCGTCGACTGGTCCAGCACCCGGTTGTCGTAGGCCTTGAGCCGGATGCGGATCTTGTCGCTGAATGCAGTTGCCATTTATTCCTCTGCAGGCCTGACGGCCTGCGTCCCGGTTACTTCCCTTGCACCCGCGCCACGACTTCCTCGCTGACGTTGTTCGGCGCCTGCTCGTAGCGGTCGAAGTGCATCGAGTAGGTCGCGCGCCCCTGCGTGCGCGAGCGGAGGTCCGTCGCGTAGCCGAACATCTCCGCCAGCGGCACGCGCGCGTTGATGATCTGCGTCCCGCCGCGATCTTCCTGCGACTGAATCTGGCCGCGGCGGCTCGACAGGTTGCCCATGACGTCGCCCATGTGCTCCTTGGGGACGACGACCTCGACGCGCATCACGGGCTCGAGCAGCACCGGCTTGGCCTTCTTCGCCGCATCCTGGAACGCCATCGAGCCGGCGATCTTGAACGCCATCTCCGACGAGTCGACGTCGTGGTACGAGCCGTCGTACAGCTCGATGCGGACGTCGTCCACGGGGTAGCCGGCGAGCACGCCGCGCGTGAGCGCTTCCTTGATCCCCTCGTCGACCGGCTTGATGAATTCCCTCGGAATCGACCCCTGCGTGGTCTCGTTCTCGAAGACGTACCCGGAGCCCGGCTCGCCGGGATACAGATGGATCTTCACGTGGCCGTACTGGCCGCGGCCGCCCGTCTGCTTGGCGTACTTCATCTCGCCGTCGGCCGGACGCGTGACGGTCTCCTTGTAGGCGACCTGCGGACGCCCGACGGTCGCCTCGACGCCGAACTCGCGCTTGAGGCGGTCGACGATGATCTCGAGGTGCAGCTCGCCCATGCCGGCAATCACGACTTCGCCGGTCTGCTGATCCGTCTTCACCCGGAAGGTCGGATCTTCGGCCATCAGCTTGCCGAGCCCCTGGCCGAGCTTCTCCTGGTCGACCTTCGTCTTCGGCTCGATCGCGAGCGAGATGACGGGCTCCGGGAAGTCCATCGACTCGAGCACGATCGGGTGCTTCTCGTCGCAGATGGTGTCGCCGGTCGTGACCGTCTTCAGGCCGACGGCCGCGGCGATGTCACCCGCGTAGACTTCCTTGATTTCCTCGCGCTTGTTCGCGTGCATCTTCAGCAGCCGGCCGAGCCGCTCGGTCTTCTGCTTGGTCGCGTTGTAGACGGACGACCCGGACGTCATGACGCCCGAGTAGACGCGGATGAACGTGAGCTGGCCGACGAACGGGTCGGTCATGATCTTGAAGCCGAGCGCCGAGAACGGCGCGTCGTCGGCGGCCGGCCGCTCGATGATCGCCTCCGTCCCCTTGTTCGGGTCGAACCCCTTGATCGGCGGCACGTCGATGGGCGACGGCAGGTAGTCGACGATCGCGTCGAGCAGCAGCTGCACGCCCTTGTTCTTGAACGCGGATCCGCAGATGACCGGCACGAACGCCGGCTCGGCATGGTCGCCGGTCGTGTGCACGGAGTTGTTCACGCGCTTGCGCAGGGCCGCCTTGATCTCGTCCTCGGTGATCGCCTCGCCGTGCAGGTACTTCTCGAGCAGCTTGTCGTCCGCCTCGCTGACCTTCTCGATCAGCTGCTCGCGGTAGTGCTTCGCGTCCTCGAGCATGTCGGCCGGGATGTCGCCGATGATGTAGTCGGCGCCCATCGTTTCGTCCGTGTAGGTGACCGACTTCATCCGGACGAGGTCGACGACGCCGGCGAACTTGTCCTCGTTGCCGATCGGCAGGTGGATCGCGACCGGGTTGCCGCCGAGCTTGGTCGTGATCTGCTCGAAGGTGCGCTTGAAGTCCGCGCCGATGCGGTCCATCTTGTTCACGAAGCAGATGCGCGGCACGCGGTACTTGTCGGCCTGGCGCCAGACGGTCTCCGACTGGGGCTCGACGCCGGCGACGGCGTCGAACACGGCCACCGCGCCGTCGAGCACGCGCAGCGAGCGCTCGACTTCCGCCGTGAAGTCGACGTGGCCCGGCGTGTCGATGATGTTGATCCGGTGCTCCCGCCAGAAGCAGGTCGTCGCGGCCGACGTGATCGTGATGCCGCGCTCCTGTTCCTGCTCCATCCAGTCCATGACCGCCGTGCCTTCGTGCACTTCGCCGATCTTGTACGTGATGCCCGGTGTAGTACAGGATCCGTTCGGTCGTAGTGGTCTTGCCGGCATCGATGTGGGCCATGATGCCGATGTTGCGCGTCCGATTGAGCGGTGTTTCTCTTGGCATTGCTTTATCGCTTCCAGCTTCCGGCTTCCAGCGTCCCGCGGCTCCCAGCGGGGAGCGGGAAACGGGCAGCGGGGAGCTGTTTACCAGCGGTAGTGCGCGAACGCCTTGTTGGCTTCCGCCATCCGGTGCGTGTCTTCGCGCTTCTTCACGGCGCCGCCGCGCAGGTTGGCGGCGTCGAGCAGCTCGTTGGCGAGCTTTTCGGTCATCGTCTTGCCGTCGCCCCGCGACCGCGCGAACCCGACGATCCAGCGGATGCTGAGCGACAGACGCCGGTTCGGGTTGACCTCGACCGGCACCTGGTAGTTCGAGCCGCCGACGCGCCGCGACTTCACCTCGAGCGCCGGCTTCACGTTCTCGATCGCCTTCTTGAACACCTTGATCGGATCGTCGCCGGTCTTCTCCTGAATCGTCGTCAGGCTGCTGTACATGATCTTCTCGGCGGTGCTGCGCTTGCCGTCGCTCATCAGGGTGCTGATGAACTTCGTCACCAGCGCGCTGCTGTAGATCGGATCGAGCGGCACTTCACGTTTGGCGATTTCTCTGCGTCGTGGCATATGTCAGTTCCCGCTACCCGCTTCCAGCTTCCCGCTACGGCTTCCAGCTTCCCGCTTCCCGACTACGACTTCGGTCTCTTCGCGCCGTACTTCGAGCGCCCCTGCTTGCGTCCCGCCACGCCCACCGCGTCGAGCGTCCCGCGGACGACGTGGTAGCGGACGCCGGGAAGGTCCTTGACGCGGCCGCCGCGAATGAGCACGAGCGAGTGCTCCTGCAGGTTGTGGCCGACGCCCGGAATGTAGGTCGTGACCTCGATGCCGTTGGTCAGGCGCACGCGCGCGACCTTGCGCAGCGCGGAGTTCGGCTTCTTCGGCGTCTGCGTGAACACGCGCACGCACACGCCCCGTTTCTGCGGGCTGTCCTGCAGCGCGGGGCTCTTCGTCTTGGTCACGACCTTGTCGCGGCCCTTGCGCACAAGCTGGCTGATCGTCGGCACGATTGTGGACAACTCCAGTCACGCGCGCCCGCGGCACGCGCCGAAAACGGGGAACGCCGACAGCGGCACGCTCGATCTCTCGAGGCGCGCAATCGGTTCTGTGTTCCAGGCCTAGGGAGCCGCCGCAACGGCCCGGCACCCGGAACTGACTTACCCTATAAGGTTGTTGTAGTGCGCCCGCAAGGGCGCCGGCGATACCGCGGCCGACTGGCTGGGCGGTTCGGATCTCGGAGTTGGCTCCAGATAGGGTGTCCCGGAGCCGACCAGAACCTTGCAAAGATAGCAGAAAAGCTTCGGACGGTGCAAGTCTTCGGAGGCACCGCCGTCAAAATTGCCTCTAGTGAGCGGCTCCTGCGCCAGCGGTTTAACAGGAGGTCAAGAGGTCAGGAGATTCATTCTTAAAGAAAACAAAAACTCCTGATCTCCTGATCTCCTGTAAAGACAAACGCGTCTAGCTGAGCTTGGACGCGAGCTGGTGGACGAACAAGCCCGTATCCGTGACCAGCCCAAGCGTTTGCGCCGATCCGCGATCGACGAGCTTGGTCACCACCGACGGGTTGATGTCCACGCAGACGACCTTCACCCACGACGGCAGCATGTTCCCCACCCCGATCCCGTGCAGCATCGTCGAGAGCACGACCGCGATCCTGACGTCGGCGAGCGCATCGGCGTACCGGTCCTGCGCTTCCACGAGATCCATGATCGTGTCGGGCAGCGGACCGTCGTCGCGGATGCTGCCCGCCAGCACGAACGGGACGTTGTGGCGGACGCATTCGAACATCACGCCGGAGGTCAGCAGGCCCGACTCGACCGCTGCCCGGATCCCACCCACGCGGCGGATGGCGTTGATGGCGCGCATGTGGTGACGGTGGCCGCCCTCGACCGGCGCGCCGGTCGCGAGGCTGACGCCGAGCGACGTCCCGTAGAGCGCCCCCTCGATGTCGTGCACGGCCAGCGCGTTGCCGGCCAGCAGCACGTCCACGTACCCGCGGCGGATGAGATCGCAGAAATACCCGCCAGCCCCGGTATGCACGACGACCGGCCCGACGACAAAGGCGGTGCGCCCGCCCGCGCGCTTCACGTCGCGGATCATGTCGGCGATCCGGCCGACGCTGGTCTCCACGTGCCGTTCGGACGAGATGCCGCCCGTCATGAACGCAAAGCCGTGGCGGTCCCGCTCGCGGAACTCGGGCACGACCCGAATCCCCTCGACTGAACAGACAACGGCGTCGGCGGCGCGGAGATCGCGAAGCTTCCGGCACACGGCGTGGCCGTTCTCGATGACGATGGCGGCGTCCATCCGCTGCCGCTCGACCTCGAGCCACTGGCCGGCGTGCCGCACCCAGGTGCGGTGGTTGCTGGTGGAATAGAAGTCGTCGGGGGCGCACCCGTCGGTCGGGGCAGGCTGGACGACCGCATCCACCTCGCCGGCCGTCCGGCACCCGAAGGCGAGGAGCTCTTCGAGCAGGTTCTGCATCACCCCCGCGCTGCCGGCGGTGACCCGCATTTTCAGCTTCGAGTATTCGTCGTTGGTCCGGCCGATCGCGAACTCGACGACTTCGAAGCTCGCGCCGTGCTTCACGACGGCGTCGAAGATCTCCGTCATCAACCGCGAGTCGATGAGGTGGCCTTCGGTTTCGACGATTTCGCTGACGGTGGTGTCGCTGCTCACAGGCTCACTAGGCTGGCGGGACAGGAAAAAGCAGAGCCGGCTGGAGGCCGGCCCTGCTCAGCTATCCGTTGTTTATTGGGGGGTATCGTATCCAATAAACTGCCAGTTCTAGCGCTTGATTTTCTCGCCGATATCCTCGATCGCTTCGCCGACCTTGCGGCGGCCGCGGCCAAATCCCTCCTGCACGTTGCCGGCTGCCTCATCGGCAACCCCTTCGTCGTGAAGCTGGGCGTCGTCGGTCAGGTCGCCGGCGGCCTGCTTCAGCTTGCCCTTGAGCTGGTTCGCCTTGCCGTCCAATTCATCGCGGTTCATGTTCGCCTCCTCAGGAGCGACGCGCTCCGGCAGGAAGCCCTTCAAGAAACGGTCCGTCAGCCGTATCCCTGAGGTCAGGCGCTCACTTGTAGACGGCGTATTTGGTGAACACGGGGTCGGCGTCGAGCGCCTTGGGCTTCAGGAAGTCCCAGGCCTGTTGGTTGATATACCGCGCCCGGCCGTAGTAGTCGTGCGTGTGCCCGGCCATCTCGGTGAGCTTGATATCCATCTTTTCCGCGGTCAGGGCATCGCGCGTCGCCCGCACGGCCGGCAGCGGAAAGAAGGCATCCTCGGTTCCTACCCAGATGGCCAGAGGGATCTTGCGCGCCGCGCGTGCGATGTACGGATACAACTCAGGTGGGAGGGCGCCGGCGTGGACGGCCACCGCGGCGAAGTACTGCGACTCGAGAAGTCCCAGGACGAGGGCATGAACCGCACCTGCCGAATGGCCGAACAGGTAGACGCGGCGCGGATCCACGGGATGCTGAGCCGAGACGATGTCGACCAGGCTGCTGATGAAGTCCGGTCCGTCTGGTCCCATGTTCCAGCCTGCCGGAACGATCGCGTCGGGACCCGCCAGGATGATCCCGTGTTTGTCTGCGAACTCCTTCCATGGCTGGACGAGCGTCTGCCCGTTTCGCCCGGAGCCGTGCAGGAGCACGACGAGCGGCGCCGGAGATGCCGAAGTGACGCTCTCGGGTACGTACAAGTAGTAAGCGCGCGTCGTGCCCCCGTGGCCAAACGACTCTTTCGTGATCTTGGCCGCCGCCGAAGCCTCAGTCGCCGCAAGCAGTGCGAGACGCAAAGCAGGTCCGCAGCTTCACGAGACCCTCCCTGATTTCATTCTCTTAACCCAACGAACTCCTGATCTCCTAGTCTCCGATCTCTTGTTCAACCGTCCCAATGATAGGGTAAACGCTGGTGAGGCGGCCGCCGTAACCAGAGTGCCCGGGGATGAGGTCTGGAGACGGACCACCCTGCGGCCCGGCCTCCGAATCAACAGCCAGGAGCTCAATGACTTCCACGATCAGACCCCGGACGCTCGCGGTGGCGCTGCTGTTTTGCGCGGCGGCGACGCTGCCCTTTGCCGCCGAGGAGCGCATCAACACCGACCTCAACGCGCGCATCCGCGAGGAGGGCATGAACAAGTCGCAGGTCATGCGCACGCTGCACTTCCTGGCCGACGTGTACGGGCCGCGCGTCACCGGCTCCCCCAGCCTCAAGGCGGCCGGCGAGTGGGCGGTGAAAACGATGGAAGGCTGGGGGCTGACGAACGGCCGCCTCGAGCCGTGGGCCTTCGGCCATCCGGGGTGGGCGAACGAGCTGGCGTGGGGCGCCATCACGGCTCCCGTGAAGGACACGCTCGTGCTCGAGGTCCTCGCGTGGACACCCGGCACCAGGGGGGCCGTCAAGGGAACAGCCGTCAACATCGTGATCCCTGAGCAGCCGACGCCCGAAGAGCTCGCGGCGTACTTCGCCGGCGTGAAGGACCGCGTGAAGGGGGCCGTCGTGCTCGTCGGGCCTCCGCGGACGGTGCCGGTGAACATCACGCCTCCCGCCAAGCGGCGGGCGGACGTGGAAGTCATGGCCCAGTACGATCCGAACAGCCCGAGCTACGGGCGCGGACGCGGCGGTCAGCGCGGCGGCGGACGCGGTCAGCAGGCGACGAAGCCGGGCGCCATCCCCGCGCGCGAGCTGCGCCGGAGGATCGACGAGTTTCTCGTCGAGAACGGCGCGCTCGCGCGGATGAACGACGCCGGCCGCGAGCACGGCCAGATCATCGCGTTCAGCAACGACACGTACGACATCACCAAGGCGGTCCCGACCGTCGTGGTGCGCAACGAGGACTACGGCCGCATCGCGCGCATCCTGGCCGACGGCACACCGGTCGAGATCGAGCTCAACATCGTGAACAAGGTGTATCCGGAAGGCCGGACCGCCTACAACACGATCGCGGAGATTCCGGGGAGCGACAAGGCGGACGAAGTCGTGATGCTCGGCGGGCACCTCGATTCCTGGCACTCGGCCACGGGCGCCACCGACAACGCGATCGGCTGCGCGATCATGATGGAAGCCGCGCGCATCGTGAAGACGCTCGGCGTCGCGCCGCGCCGGACGATCCGCGTCGCGCTCTGGAGCGGCGAGGAAGAAGGGCTCCTCGGCTCGCTGGCCTACGTGAAGGAGCACTTCGGCTCGTTCGAGGCGCAGAAGCCGGAGTGGAGCAAGCTGGTGGCGTACCTGAACATCGACACGGGAACGGGCCGGCTGCGAGGCGCGAGCGTGTTCGGCCCGCGCGCGGCCGCCGACACGATGCGCGAGATCCTCGCCCCGTTCCAGGACCTCGGCATCTACGGCGCGGCGCCGTCGACGAGCCGCACGGTCGGCGGAACGGACAGCACGTCGTTCAACAACGCCGGCCTGCCGGGCATCGGGTTCCAGCAGGATCCGATCGAGTACGGCTCCCACACCCATCACACGAACCTCGACACCTACGAACGCGTCATCGAGGACGACGTGAAGAAGGCGGCGGTGATCGTCGCGTCGGCGATCTATCACCTCTCGATGCGGGACGAGATGCTGCCGCGGTTCGCGCCGGCCGAAATGCCCGCGCCGCCGGCCACACGATAGGGTTCCGCGAGAACCTGTAGGACCTTGTGGAACTGAACCCTGTGGAACTGAACCTGGTGGAACCCGGTGGACCTGTGGAACCTGGTAGAACCTTGTTGAGTTCGTCCCGGAACTTGACGGCGTCCGGGTACCCGCCCGATAATCGAGATCTCCGCTCATTTCACTGAATAATCCCCGCGGCTCGCGTGTTTCCTGGAGCGCTTCATGACCATTCGCCACGGCGCGCAGATGTCCTTACTCGCGGTGACCTGTGTCATCGCCGGCCAGTCCACCATCGCCCAGCAGCCGGCGGCCCGCGCCGCGCCGTCTTCGGCCGCGCCGGCTTCGGCCGTGGCGCTCTCGGCGGCGATTCCCGTCGATCCGGCGATCACGACCGGGCGGTTTGCCAACGGCCTGCGCTACTACATCCGGACGAACAAGAAGCCGGAAAAGCGCGCCGAGCTCCGGCTCGTCGTCAACGCCGGCTCGATGCTCGAAGACAGCGACCAGAGCGGCCTGGCGCACTTCGTCGAGCACATGGCGTTCAACGGCACGAAGAACTTTCCGAAGCAGGAGATGGTGAAGTTCCTCGAGTCGCTCGGCATGCGGTTCGGGCCGAGCGTCAACGCGTTCACGAGCTTCGACGAGACGGTCTACATGCTCCAGGTGCCGACCGACAAGCCGGACGTCCTCGACAAGGCGTTCCTGATCCTCGAGGACTGGGCGCACAACGTCTCGTTCGATCGCGGCGGAAATCGACAAGGAGCGCGGCGTCGTCATCGAGGAATGGCGGCTGCGCCGCGGCGCCGGCGCGCGGATGCACGACAAGCAGTTGCCGGTGCTGCTGAAGGGCTCGCGCTACGCCGAGCGGCTGCCGATCGGCGACGTCGAGATCATCAAGTCCTTCAAGCACGACCGGCTGAAGAAGTTCTACACCGACTGGTACCGGCCCGACCTGATGGCGGTCGTCGCGGTCGGCGACTTCGACAAGGCGGCGATCGAGGGGCTGATCAAGGCGCACTTCGGCACGATCCCGGCGTCGCCGGCGACCAAGCTGCGGCCTTCATACAACGTGCCCGATCACCCGGGCACGCTGTACGCGATCACCACGGACAAGGAAGCCTCGACCACGAGCGTCACCGTCTACAGCAAGCTGCCGCTTCGCGACCCGACGACGGTCGGCGCGTACCGCCAGCAGATGGTCGAGCGGCTGTTCGGCGGGATGCTGTCGACGCGGTTCTCGGAGATCGCGCAGAAACCGGACGCGCCGTTCCTCGGCGCCAGCGCCGGGCGCGGTCAGTTCGTCCGGACGAAGGAAGTCTCGACGCTCAGCGCGCGCGTCAAGGACGACGGGATCGAGCGCGGCCTCGAGGCGCTCTTCGCCGAAGCCGAGCGCGTCGCGCGGTTCGGGTTCACCGCGACCGAGCTCGATCGGCAGAAGCGCAACATCCTCCGCGAACTTCGAGCGGGCGGTGGCGGAGAAAGACAACGCGGAGTCGGGCGACCTCGCCGACGAGTACGTGCGCAACTTCACCGATCGGGAAGCGATCCCCGGCATCGAGTACGAAGCGGCGCTCCACCAGCGGTTCCTGCCGGAGATCACGCTCGCCGAGATCAACGCGCTGGCGAAGACATGGGTCCCCGACGCCAACCGCGTCGTCGTCGTCAGCGCTCCGCAGAAAGCCAGCGTGAAGATTCCCGACGAGAAGGCGCTGGCCGCGGTGATCGCGTCGGCCGCCGGCAAGGAGTCGACGGCGTACGTCGACACGGACGACAGCAAGCCGCTGCTCGCCGCGCCGCCTGCGCCCGGGGCCATCACCGGTACGGTCACGAAGGACGCCTTCGGCATCACCGAGTGGCAGCTCGCCAACGGCGTCAAGGTGGTGCTCAAGCCGACGACGTTCAAGGAGGACGAGATCCTGTTCCGCGCCTTCAGCCCGGGCGGCACGTCGCTCGCGTCCGACGAGGACTTCATCCCGGCCTCGACGGCCAGCCAGGTGATCGCCAGCGGCGGCCTCGGCACGTTCAGCGCGATCGATCTTGGGCAAGATGCTCACGGGCAAGGTCGCGGTGGCTCGACCGCTCATCGGCGAGCTCGAAGAGGGCCTGAACGGCAGCGCCTCGCGCAAGGACCTGGAAACGATGTTCCAGCTGATTTACATGAGGTTCACCCAGCCGCGGGCGGACCCGGTCATCTTCGGCGTCATGACGACGCAGACCAAAGCGGCGCTGGCGAACCAGAAAGCCACGCCGGAGTTCGCCTTCAACGAGGTCCTGACCTCGACGCTGACCCAGAACCATCCGCGCGCGCGCCAGATGACGCCCGAGATGGTGGACGAGATGAACCTCGACAAGTCGCTCGCGTTCTACAAGGACCGGTTCAGCGACGCGAGCGATTTCACGTTCGTCTTCGTCGGCAGCTTCGATCTGCCGACGATGAAGCCGCTCGTCGAGCGCTACCTGGGCGCCCTGCCGTCGACGAACCGGAAGGAGAACTGGAAGGACATCGGCATGACGCGCGCCGAAGGGGGTCGTCGAGAAGCGCGTGGACAAAGGGATCGAGCCCAAGAGCCGGGCCCGCATCTCGTTCGCCGGGCCCATTCCAGTACAACCAGGAGCGGCGCGTCGCGCATCCGCGCGATGGCGGACGTGCTCCAGATCCGGCTGCGCGAATCCCTCCGCGAGGATCTCGGCGGCACCTACAGCGTCTCGGCGTCGGCCGGCTACTCGAAGTACCCGCGCGAGGAGTACACGCTGTCGATCGACTTCGGGAGCAGCCCGGATCGCACCGAGGAGCTCGTGAAGAGCGTGTTCCGCGAGATCGAGCTGCTGAAAACGCAGGGCCCGACCGACAAGCAGGTCGCCGACGTGAAGGAGCTGCTGCTGCGCGACCTCGAGACGAACAGCAAGCAGAACGGCTTCCTCCTCCTGAACATCTATTCCCGCTACCAGCAGTCGGAGGACGTGGCCACGCTCTTCGGCCTGGAGGAGTACTGACAAGAAGCTGACCGCCGCGACGATCCAGGAGGCCGCGCGCACCTATCTCGACACGAACAACTACGTGAAGGTGACGCTGTTCCCCGAGACGAAGGCGTCGCAGGATCTTTTGCAGGAACCGCTGGCCGCCGCGCGCTGAGGGGCGGCCTGACTCCGGCCGACCTGAAGGTCGGCACTACATCGTGGTGCTGTCCTTCAGGCCGTCGTTCTCATGTGACGCTGGAGTTATCGGAGGGGACGGAGACAACGTACCCAAATTCAACAGGGATTCAACACGGAGAAACGGAGCAACGGAGAAACGGAGTAAAGAAGATTAAACAATCTTGTTCTCCGTTCCTCCGTTTCTCCGTTCCTCCGTGTTGCCAAAGCGTTGAAAGAATGTAGCCCCGTTGACTCCGTAACCTCCGGTAACTCACTACGGCAGCCCGAAACAGTACAGCGTGCCGTCATACGTCGGCAGGTAGACCCGGCCGTTCACCACGGTGATGCCGCCGAAGTGGTTCCACTGGTGCATCTGATCGCCGCTCGACCAGAGCTCCTTGCCGGTCTGCGCGTCGAGCGCGTAAATCGTCGCGCGCGTCCCCTTCTTGGCGCGGATCGACGAATTGAACTGCAGGCCGATGTCGGGCCACGCCTGCTTCGTTTCCTCGCCGCTGCCGTACCCGAAGACGATGCCGTTGGCGATGACGACCGGCTCGCCGCGCTTCATGTCGCGCGAGATCCACGCCGGCGTCAGCTGGAGCTTGCCGTCGCGCTCCTCCACCTTGAATGCGGCCACGCCCCCGTCCTTCGTGAGCGGCGTGTTCATGATCGGGAAGTCCGCCTTCGAGTGCGCGGGGCCCCAGAACGGCGCGAGCACCCAGCGCGTGCCGTTTCGATCCTCCCACGTCGACACCGCGCCCCAGCTGCCGGCGTCCTGAAAGTCCACTTCTTCGTTGCAGAAGAGCGGCGTCTTGTAGAGCGGCGTCTGGTGATCCTTCCCGCCGAGCGACTTCGGGTCGAGGAGGTAGGCCCGGCATTCCTTGCCGGAGGCCGCCATCAGCTCGCGTCCCTTGTAGGTGAAGATCGTCGGGGTGTTGTTCGGATCGAGATCGCGCTTGCGCAGCCAGTCCCAGTTGGTCGGCGTGTAGTAGTCCTTCAGCTTGAGCTCGTTGCCGGCGATCTGGACGCCGACGATGCTGTTCGCGTAGCGCGGCGGATCGCTCGTCGGATCGTAGATGCCGTCGCCGGTCGTGCTCCATGCCGTGCCCGTCGAGTCGATCGTGGCGCCGCGGCGTCCCCAGGCTCCGCCGCTTCCGGCGTTGAAGTTCATGACCTTGTGCGCCGGGTCGTCGAGCCTGACCGCGGAGATCGTGTCGCCCGCGTAGGTGTTGGCCATCCAGATCACGTTCCCCGCGAGGGTCAGGCTCCAGCCCTTGCCGGTGTGGAACATGAACGACGGCTGGAGCGGCTCGCCCGTGGCGGCGTTGAGCGTGTGGAGCATGCCGTCGCCGGTCACGAAGTAGATCGGCCGTCGCCCTTGCGCATCCGGAGGACCAATCACGGGCGTGTCGCTGCTGCCGCCCGGCTGGAGGAAGCCGAGCTGCGCGGGATCCTGCTGTGCGGCACCGCCTCCCCGGCCGGCCGGGGCCGGGTAGTCCCAGTGCTTCTTCCAGATGATCTTCCCGGTCTCGACGTCGAACGCGTAGAGGTTGTCCGAGATGCCGCTGACGAAGCCCACTTGCCTGGCGCCCTCGGGCGTGCTCAGCTGGCCGACGACGAGCACGGGCATGAGCGAGTGCAGCGCCCGGACCTGGTTCCCCGTCTCGAGCTTCCAGAGGAGCTTCAGGTTCTTGACGTTGTCTTTCGTGATTCGCGTCTCGTGCCTGTTCCAGCCCGTGCGCTCGTTGTCGCCGCCGTCGGTGAGCCAGTCGTGAAGCGCCGCGCTCCCCGCTTGCGCGCTGACAATCGACGGCTGCGGCAGGCGTCCCGTGCCCCACGCGAGGCCGCAGCACACCGCGGCCGCCGTCAGGGAAATGATCTTTTTCATCGTTGACCTCTCGACTCGTGGTCCAGACGCGGGGCCCGCATTCTGCCGGGCTCTGACCCGGCCTACGGACCGAATGACTTCAGGCGGAACAATCCACCTACCGTTCCATCGGCACGCCGAAGGCGTACAGCGTGCCGTCGTTCGTCACGACGTAGACCTGGCTGTCGCCGGCTGACGGTCCCACACCAGGCACGAAGGAGGTGATGGCCGTGCCGCTCGACCACAACTGCTTCCCCGTCGCACCGTCGAGCGCGTAGAGCACCGCGGGCGACGAGCGCTGGCCCCGCTGCGCCGCGCCGCTCGACAGGGCGAAGACCACGCCGTTGACGGCGGACGGCGTGGTCGGCGACGTCAGATCGTGCGAGACCCACTGCGGCTGCAGCGTGGGCGCGCCGTTCTGCTCGACGAGCGTGAAGGCCGCGACGGCGCCGTTGGTCACCGTCCCGTTCGCCATCGCGAACTTCGTGTCGGCGTGCACGGGCCCGCCCGACGCGGCGACAACCCACCGCGTGCCCGCCGCATCGAGCCATGTCGCAAGCCCGCTCGTGCCGGCGGCCCCGCTCGAGAACTGCGAGGTCCTGGAGAGCGGCGTCTTGTGGTCCGCGCCGCCAAGCGATGCGCTGTCGAGGACGTACAGGCGGCCATCCTGGTTCGCCGCCACGACGAGGTCCTTGCCGTTGTGCTGGACGACGACCGGCGCCGACGTGAACGCGGAGCCCGCGGCGAACCAGTCCTTCTGCTTGAGCGTCTTCGGTTCGAGCGACACCACGGCGTTCCCGACCGGCGACCCGCCGCTGCCGGTCGCGACGTAGATCGTGCTGTCGGTCCCGAACGTGGGCGCCACGGCGCCGGCGATTGCGGCCCCCTGCGAGTCCCACGTGACGACGGGCTTCGCCTCGCTGAGGAGATCCACGGCCCACACGCCGTTCGCCGCGCCGCCGCAGTTGCCCGTCGTCGCCGCGTAGAGCACGTTGTCGACGAGGATCGAGCCGACGACCTTGGTGTTGGGCGGCAGGAACTTCACGGGCGGCATCTGATCCGTGCCGACCTGCGGGTTCATGGTGTGCACCATGCCGCCGCTGGAGATCGCGAACACGTTGTCGCCGCCGCCGCGGCCGCCCGCGATGGCCGGACCGCCCTGGCCGCGGCCGCCTCCTCCCGCTCCGCGCCCCCGGCCGCCCGGCACGGGCGGGGCCGCGGCCGTCGTCTTCGTGATCGCCGTGAGGCCGCCGGGGCACGCGGCCGTCGCCGCGGTCTTCGATCCGGTCGCGAGGTGCTGCTCCCAGAACATGCGATTCAGGTCGTAGTCGACCGCGTAGACGTTGTCGGCGCTGCCGCCGACGAACGCCAGCGCCTTGAAGCCCTTGTACGCGATGATGTTCGGCAGCAGGATCGGCTGCGTCAGCGACTGCGGCCTGGCGCCCAGCTTGCGCTTCCACAGGAACTGGAAGCCCGGCTTCTGCATGCTGGCGACGGAGATCTTGGGATCCGTCCTGACCGAAGACGTGCGCTGCGCGTCGCCGCCCACCGTCGTCCACGCGCCGCCCCCGCGCCCCTGAGCCTGCAACTCGCCACCGGCGAGCCAGACGCCCCAGGCGACGCCCGCCACGACGACTCCCACACTCAACAGACGACACTGTCTGGTCATTGCGACCCCTCTCATCCCGTGGCTTCCGGCTTCAGCCCGGTATCATCTTGTTGAACTGAGCGCCTGCGCGATCGCCTGCTCCGCGAGCGCGGCCATCACCTTGTACCCGGCATCGTTCGGCAGCACGCCGTCAACCGTCAGCTCCGGCTTGAAGTTCCGGCCGGTGGCCAGCGCTGAATAATAGTCCAGGTAAACCGAACCGCTCCCGGCCGCGTGCTCTCTCAGCCATGCGTTCCATTCGGCGATGCGCCGCTGCGGCCGCAGATCCGTCTGCGGCCGCGCCAGCTGATCGCCCTTCGTGCAATCGCAGACCGGCGTGATCGATGCGAGCACCACGCGGATGCCGTTCGCCCTCGCCAGGTCGGTCATCGACGTGACGTGATCCGCCAGCGTGCCCCTGGTCGCCGGCCCGGTGAACCCGGCGACGTCGTTCGTTCCGGTCAGGATGACGACGACCTTCGGCCTGAGGCCGATCACGTCCTGCCGGAACCGGACCAGCATCTGCGGGGACGTCTGGCCGTCGATGCCGCGGTTGAAGTACGGCTTCCCGGGAAAGAACTCGGCCAGGCGCCAGGACTCGGTAATCTGATCGCCGAGGAACACCACGCGCTGCTCGCCGGCCGCCGGAGGACGGACCTCGCTGTTGTCGCTGCCGTAGCGCGTCAGGCCCGCCCAGTCCGCCAGCAGATGCCGATACGCCGCGATGCGCTTTTCGAGCGCGGCGGCAGAGGGTCCCGGATCAGTCTTGGACTGCGCGGCCACGACGATGCCGCCGGCCAGGAGGACCAGCATCAGAGTCCGCGTCGGCGAAATGGTCATAGGAGCCGTGCAGCGTCTGTCGAGCCCGTCGAGCGACGACCGGCGCGGCGCTCAGCGGTAATTACTACAACCGAGGCCCGGCCGTTTCGTCCAGGCCCAGCCGGGCCGTAATCCGTGCGGGTGAAACGGAACCGAATCGAAAAACGTTATCATGGAAGCAGCCGCGTTCGGGCCGTTCTGCAGCGGCGCAATACACTGCGACTGCCGGGGCACCGCTCTCACTGATCAGGACCGATGAACGCTCAGAACCCTCGAAACCGGACATCGCGTGAGACGCGCGGGCGTGTTTCCGTTCCGCTTGCCGCCTGCGTCGCGCTCGCGGGACTGCTCGCCGCGACGATCGCGGTGACCGCGCAGCAGGCGCCCGCCCCGGTTCCACAGGAGCCATCCGCGGCCACGCCGTCCGCGGCCATGCCGTCCGCGGCCATGCCGGCGGCGGACGCCAAGGGTGCGGCCACGTTCGCGCGGGTCTGCAGTCTCTGTCATGACGGGGCCCGCATCCTGTCGAACCGCCGCTCGAAATCCCAGTGGACGGAGGTCATCGAAAAGATGATGGAGCGCGGAGCGCAGGTGTCCGACGAGGACTTCGAGGTCGTGATGGACTACCTGCTTCGCCACTACGGCCGCATCAACGTCAACAAGGCCGAGGCGGAAGATCTGGCCATCGTCGTCGGCGTGTCGAAGAAGGACGCCGAGGCGATCGTCCGCTATCGCCAGGCCCAGGGTGACTTTCCGGATTTCGACGCGCTCGCCAAGGTCCCTGAGATCGACATGGAGAAGCTGAGCAAGGGCCGCGACGCGATCACGTTCTAGCAACTCCACCCCATAACACCAGCCGCGAGGTAGGTCGATGCGACAGAGAAGCATGCTCGGGGCCGCGCTGGCCCTTCTGGTCATTTCCTCCGCGTGCCAGCGGGAGGCGCCGCCGCCTTCGACCTCGACGCCGCCGGCGTCTGCGCCCGCGGCGGCCGCGCCCGCTCCAGCCGCGCCGGCGCCCGGGCCCCGGCTGTATGTCTCGGACGAAACCGGCGGGATCGTCGTCGTGATCGATCCGGAGTCGGGCCAGATCGTGGAGCGCATCGCGGTCGGCAAGCGGCCGCGCGGCCTCCGCATCTCGCGCGACGGCAGGCAGCTGCTGGTCGCGCTGTCGGGCAACCCCATCGCCGGGCCGGGCGTCGACGAATCCAAGCTGCCGCCCGCCGACCGCGCCGCGGACGGCATCGGGGTCGTAGACCTGGCCACGCACAAGCTGACGCGCACCATCCAGAGCGGGCCGGATCCGGAGTCGTTCGATCTCTCGCTCGACGGCAAGAAGCTCTACGTGTCCAACGAAGACGCCGCGCAGGTGTCCGTCGTCGACATCGAGGCCGGCACCATTCAACAGCGGGTCGATGTCGCGGAGGAGCCCGAGGGCGTCACGATGCGGCCCGACGGCGGCGAAGTCTACGTGACGTGCGAGGGGACCAACGAAGTCTTCGCCATCGATACGGCGACCGCCAAGGTCGCGGCGCGGATGAAGACCGGTGCGAGGCCGCGGTCGGTTGTCTTCACGGCCGACGGAGCGACGGCGTTCGTGACCAACGAGAACAGCGGCACGCTCACGGTGATCGATCCGCGGACGCACAAGGTGATCGCGACGATCAAGGTGCCGCCGACGCGCGGGCACGCCGATGGCGCCGCGGCCGATGGGCGCCGTGCTGTCGCCGGACGGCGCCAAGGTCTACGTGTCGCTCGGCCGGGCGAAGTCCGTCGCCGTGGTCGACGTCGCAGGACGCTCGGTGGATCGCTCGATCGAAGACGTCGGCACGCGGCCGTGGGGGATCGGCGTGAGCGCCGACGGGCGGAAGCTCTACACCGCGAACGGTCCGTCGGGCGATGTGTCGGTGATCGACATCGCCACCGGAAAGGTGGACAAGCAGATCGCCACCGGGGGAAGTCCGTGGGGGGTTGCGATCAAATAGGGGTTCCGCAGTTCCGAACCTCGCGGAACCGGAACCTGCGGAACCTGAACCTTGCGGAACAGAACCCTGTGGAACCCCGCGGAACCCAGTGGAACCCTGTAGAACCCTTGGATTACCCCCAGCGGTAACCGCTCTTCGAGAGCGGCAGCGTGCGAACCCGGGTGCCGGTGGCGGCGAAGATCGCGTTGCAGGCCGCGGGGACAATCGGCGGCAGCGCCGGCTCGCCGAGCCCCGTCGGCGGGTTGTTCGTCGTCAGGAAGTGCACTTCGATTTCCGGCGGCGCCTGGGTCAGGCGGACCGGCGGGTAGACGTGGAAGTTGTTCTGCACGGCGTGGCCCGCCTCGATCGTGACCTCGTACGCCATCAGCTGGCTCAAGCCGTCGATGACGGCCCCCTGTACCTGGTTGATCGAGCTGCTCATGTTGACGATCTGGCTGCCGACGTCGCCGACGGCCCAGACCTTGTTCACCTTCACCGTGTTCTTCTCGCCGACGCGCACTTCCGCGACGTGCGCGAAATAGCCGCGGTGCGAATACTGGAAGGCGACGCCCATCCCCGTCCCCTTCGGCAGCGTCCGCGTTCCCCAGCCTGATTTTTCCTTGGCGAGCTGCAGGACGCCCTTGGCGCGTTCCGGGTCGAAGTTGTCGTTGTCCTGGTTGGTCTTCTTGCGCTCGGCGCTCAGGAGATCCAGCCTGAACTGAAGCGGATCCTTGCCGGCGGCGTGCGCCAGCTCGTCGACAAACGACTGGAACACCCACGAGAACGCGTTGCTGCCCGGGGCGCGCAGGGCGAACGTCGGCACGCCGAGCGGCATCAGGCTCGCGCCGAACGCGAAGTCGGGGACGAAGCTCGCGGGGAACTGGCTCGGCCCGATGCTCGCCTGCGACGCGAACGTCTGTCCTTCGCCGAAGCTCACGAAGTGATTGCGCCAGGCGGTCAGCTTCCCGGAGGCGTCGAGCCCGCCCTTGAGGTAGTGGAATCCCGCCGGGCGGTAGTGGTCGTGCAGCATGTCGTCTTCACGCGTCCACTGCAGCCTGACCGGCACGCCGACGACCCTGGCGATCCACGCCGCTTCGATCATGTAGTCGTTGGTCAGGCGCCTGCCGAAGCCGCCGCCGGAGCGCAGCAGGTGGACCGTGATGTCTTCCTGAGGGATGCTCATCACGCGCGAGACCAGCACGCGGCCGTTCTGCGGCAACTGGCTCGGGGTCCAGATCTCGAGCTTGCCGTCCTTGAAATGCGCCGCGCAGTTCTGCGGCTCGAGCGGGTTGTGCCCGATGAAGGGATACATGTACGCCGCCTCGACGACCTTCGCGGCGCCGGCGAGCGCGGTGTCGGCGTTGCCGTCGTTCCGGATCGCGACGACCGGCGGCTGCTTCGACAGCTCGTCGGCACGGGCCGCGAAGCCGGCGCTGCTCTGGGACGCCGTCGCGCCTTCGTCCCACTTCACCTTCAGCTTCGTGCGCGCCTTGTTGGCCTGCCACCAGCTGTCGGCGACAATCGCGACGCCGGGATGCAGCCCGAGCAGCTCCGTCGTCCCCTCGACGACGAACGCGTGCCGGACGCCTGGCAGGGCCTTGACCTCGTCGAGGTTGGCGCTGACGACCTTGCCCATGAACACCGGGCACTTCTCGAAAACCGCCGACAGCATGCCGGGCATCGTGAAATCGATGCTGAAGATCGGCTTGCCGGTCACGATCGCCAGGTTGTCGACACCGGGGATCGCCTTGCCGATGATCTTGAAGTCCTTCGGGTCCTTCAGGGTGACCGTCTTGAGCTCGGGCGGCGTCAGCGTGGCGGCCTTCGCCGCGAGCGGGCCGTAGCCGAGCGTGCGGCCGGTGCCGCGGTGGGTCACGACGGCCGAGGCCGCGGTGCACTCCGACTCGGGCACGCCCCACGTCTGCGCCGCGGCGGCAATCAGCATCGCCTTGCCCGCCGCCCCGACACGCCGCATCGGTTCGTAGTTGTTCGGCGTCGCGGTGCTGCCGCCTTCCGTCTGCCCGCCGTACTTCGGATCGAGATCGGCTTGCTGGACCTTCACCTGCTTCCAGTCGACCTCGAGCTCCTCGGCGATCAGCATCGGCAGCATCGTCTTGACGCCCTGCCCCGTTTCGGGGTTCTTCGCCATGATCGTGACCGTGCCGTCGGCGGCGATGCTGATGAACGTCGCCGGGACGAGCGCCGGCGGAGGCGTTCCCCCCTGCGCCAGTACCGCGGCCACGGGCTCGAAGTAGCCGGCAAGCAGCATCCCACCGCCCGCGAGCGACGAGACACGCAGGAAAGCACGACGATTCACGAGCAGCGTTTCCATGGTGTGGCCTGTAGTGTCTGCAGTTGTTCCGTGTGTCCGCGTTCGAACTTTAGAACTTTAGAACTTTAGAACTTTTCCCCGCGTGCGGGCTCGGTCGACGTGGGCGTCGTCGCGAGCGCCGCCGCGCGGTGAATCGCCTGCCGGATGCGAAGGTACGTCGCGCAGCGGCAGACGTTCCCGTTCATCGCCTGATCGATGTCCGCGTCGGTGACCTTCGGCTTGCGCGCGAGCAGCGCCGCGGCCGACATGATTTGTCCCGCCTGGCAGTAGCCGCACTGCGGCACGTCGATTTCCATCCACGCGCGCTGCACGGGATGCGAGCCGTCGGCCGAGAGCCCTTCGATCGTCTTGATCGGCGCCCCCGCCACGGCCGACACCAGCGTCTGGCACGATCGCACGGGCTCGCCGCGCAGGTGGACCGTGCAGGCGCCACACTGCCCGATGCCGCAGCCGTACTTCGTGCCCTTCAGGTTGAGCTCGTCGCGCAAGACCCACAGAAGGGGGGTGTCTGCGGCGACTTCGACCGTCATGGACTTCCCGTTGACGTTAAGTGTGTATGGCATGGGGACTTGAACTCCGGCTTACGGCACATTTGACCCCGAACCACGGGGGAAAATCAAGCGCGGAGCGCGGCACTGAGCTGTCGAGCTACGGCAGGGACCAAGGACACGGATTGCCACGGATCGCACGGATTGACACGGATCGAGCCCCGCTTGTCGCGCTCCAAAACACGAGCGACAAACTCGGGGATGTCCCGCTGAAGCGCACGCTGCACGCACTCGAGCGCCGGCCGTGAGCTGCAGCGGCCGGCGTTGCAAGTGAGGCGAGATCGCGGATACAAGCAGCCTGCAAAACCCAGTCGCTGCTTGTATCCGCGATCTCGCCTCACTTGCCCGCGCTGCGCGCGGCTCGAGTGCGTCGGAACCCGTCGAACCAGAGCCTCCGTGAGCTCCGTGAGCTCCGTGTTGGAAAGACAGGAATCAGAAGTCGGCTCGCAACCGGACCGCAACACTCCGCGGGGGCGCCAGCGCGGTCCCGGAGAACAGGCCCGCGAAGTTGATCACATCGAGCCGATTCGTCAAGTTCCGCACCTCGACCTGCAAACGGAGCCCGCGCCGCGCCGTTTTCGCCACGACTACCCCGGCCGAGACGTCGAGCGAGAACGAGGGGCGGACGCGGCCGGTCTCGAAATTGACGCGGTCGACGACCCCTTGCCCGAACTGCTCGATCGCTTCCTCCGGATCGTCGTCGAAGTCTTCGAACGGCAGACCGCTCCCGTACCAGGCGGCGACCGCGCCCCACGCGGACGGCGCGAATTGATACGCCACGCGGCCACGGACGGTGTGCCGCTGATCCTGCGTGATCGCGAACTGCTCGCTCGACTCCAGCAGCTCCTCGCCTTCCTCGCCGAGAAACAGTCCGCCGGTCACCGGCAACGTCCCGACGCCCCGCAGATGCGAGTAGCTGAGAAAGCCCGACAGCCTCTTCCAGCGCGGCACGTCGAGCTTGACCTCGGTGCCTTTGATGTCCGCGTGGTGAAACGCGATCGGGAAGCTCACGCCGGTGTTCAGCAGCACGTCGTCGTCGCCGACGTCGTGCATCTGGCGGCTGAAGGTGCTCACGTCCACACGGAGCCCGCCGAACAGCGCCTTCGAGAGGCCGGCCTCGTAGAAGTGGCCGCGCGAGGCGGGCACCGGCAGCCGGATCACCTCGTCGTTCAGCGAGTCGACCGATTCGGAGCTCGCCAGCAGCAGGTTCTCGACCGCCGGCGTCTGGAACGCGCGGTCGTACGAAGCCCGAAGGACGAGATCGGCCGAGGGCCACGACCACGCGACCGCGACGCGCGGGCTGAGGGCGTTGTCGTCGACGACGAGATGGTAACCATCCCATCGCACGCCGGCATTCACCGTCCACGATCCGTGACGGATTTGATCCTGGACGAAGAGCGCGTACTCGCGGTCGTCGCGGCTTTCTTCGAACCGGAACTCGGCGGGGGTTCCGGGATCGAACTGATCCGGATCCGTAATCCGGTAGGCGAAGCGCTCGCGGACCCGGCCGACGGTCAGATCGCCGCCGGCTTTCCACTCGTGCGCGCCGGCCTGCGCCGACATCGTGCCTCTGAAATACAGCTCACGAAAGCCGCGGTCCTGCTCGGCCACGATCGGCGTCGACGCCGCGTTGGACCAGAGCCCGGCCGACACGTCGCGCACCATCGCGCGCACATCGCCCAGCACGTTCGCCGACAGGATCCGCTGGTACGAGAACTGCGCCATCGTTTCGTCGCTGTCACGGTCCTGCCGCTGCCCCGCCTCCTCCTGCACGTGCTCGTTCGGCACGAGGAACCGCGCCCGGCCCGACCGGAAGATGGCGCCGAAGCGATCGGCGGGCGTGATGTCGTGTTCGAGGTGCACGGAGACGTTGGCGGTCGATCCGTGGTTGGTGAAGTTCTCTTCGACGGGCGGATCCAGATATCGATCCGTCTCCGACATGCCCCCGGCGACGCTGAAGGTGGTCTTCGGCCACCCGTACTCCGCCACCGCCTCGGCGCTCCTCGTCTCGAAACTGCCTGCCGAGACCGAGGCGCTGCCGCCGAACCCGTGCCGGGTCTGCGCCGTCGTGACGACTTCGATCACGCCGCCCAGCTTCCGGCCGTACTCCGCCGGATAGCCCCCGGTCAGGATGTTCATCGCGTGGACGTTTTCGGCGCCGAGCTCCGGCGCAAAGGCGGGCGAACGGTTGTCCGTCAGCGGCAAACCGTCGACGACGTACTGCGTCTGATATTCGGAGCCGCGCGGGTGCAGGATGCCGTTGGCTTCCAGCAGCCAGCCCGGCTGCGTGTTGACCAGGTCGAGCAACGACCGGCCGGGGAGCGCGGTCGTGCGCTGCTGGATGGTCTCGGCGCCGATGCGGTGCTCGGAAGACGTCTGGCGGCGATCCAGCAACGTGTCGGCCACCGCGACGTTCACCTGCGTCTGAACGGCCGCCAGGGTCAACACCACTGGATAGTCGATCGGGAGCGCCGATCGGATCTCGACGAGGCCGCTGAACCCCGCGAACCCCGGCCGAACGACCGCGACGTGGTAGGTCCCGAACGCCAGCCGTTTCGCGACGAGCACGCCCCGGCTGTCGGTATCGAAACTGCGCTGGAGGCGGTTCGCGTCGCTGACGATCTCGACGGTCCCCGGCAGAGGAAGTCCGGCCGGGTCGGTCACCGTCAGCCGCAGTTCGCCGGTGTTGCTCTGGCCGAACTGACCGAGCGCCAGCAAAAACAGGAAGACCGCGGGGGACATCCCAACATTATGATGGTAGACGGGCGGAAACGGCCGGGTTGGTAAGCGCCTGCGGCCCCTGCACCACTCAAAGCGCCTGCGGCCCGCGCGAGGATAGCGAGTCTTCGAGCGCCGCAGCGCGGCGAGTGGGGGTGGGGCCCCACGAGCCAGTGAATAATGGAGAACCTCATGAGTGTGGCCGTCCTGCTCTTGCTCGTCCAGTTGTCGGCGCCGGTTCCGGCGGCGCCGTGCGCCGGCTGCAGTGCAGGCCCGGATCAGGCTGCCGCGCCGGCCACCGATGTCGTGACGGGGACCGTTCGCGACAGCGCCGGCGGCGTCGTTTCCGGCGCGGCCATCATCGTGCGCGTCTCAGGACGCGACCAACAGACGCTCACGGGTCCGGACGGCCGGTTCACCGCGAACGTGCCCGCCGCCGCCGACGCGGCGATCATCGTTCGCGCGGCCGGTTTCGCCGAAGTGCGGCAGACGATTGCCCCTGGCGCCGGCCGCCTGAACGTCGAAATCGTGGTCGCGCCCGCGGCCGTGACGGAAGCCGTCACCGTGACGGCGACGCGCAGCGAGCGCCGCACGGGCGACGTGCCCGCGAGCGTGAACCTCCTGTCGCGCGAGGACATCAAGCAGTCGCCGGCGATGGTGGCCGACGACGTGCTGCGGCAGATCCCGACCTTCAGCCTGTTCAGGCGGACGAGCAGCCTCGCCTCGCATCCGACCACGCAGGGCGTGTCGCTTCGCGGAATCGGGCCGAGCGGGGTCAGCCGCACGCTCGTGCTGCTGGACGGCGTGCCGTTCAACGATCCGTTCGGCGGGTGGGTGTACTGGTCGCGGGTGCCGCTCGAGAGCGCCGATCGGATCGAGGTGGTCGACAGCTCGAGCTCCAGCCTGTACGGGAACTACGCGATGGGCGGCGTCATCCACTTCGTGACGAACCCTCCCGCCGCGCGCACGTTCGAGCTGAAATCGCAGTACGGCACGCGCAACAGCCCCAAGCTGGACTTCCTCGGCAGCCACGTGTGGGGGAAGCTGGGCGTCTCCGTGGACGGGAACGTGTTCAATACCGACGGGTATCCAATCGTGCGGGAGAACGAGCGCGGCGCGGTCGACAACAACGCGGCCGTGCAGTTCTGGAATCTCAACGCGAAGGTCGACTACAACCCGACGGATCGAGTCCGGGCGTTCTTCCGCGCGGGCTACTTCGACGAGGAACGCGACAACGGCAAGGAAAGCACGATCGACGGGACCGAGGAAGCGAACGACACGACCTGGCGATCGGTCAGCGGAGGGGTGCGGGCCCGCCTGCCGGACCAGAGCGATCTGCAGGCGACGATCTTCACGGACGTCGAGACGTTCCACAGCAACTTTCTGGCGGTGCCGGCGGCCACGCCCCCGCGAAGCATCGGCCGGATGACGCTCCGGCAGACCGTGCCCACGACGGGCGTCGGCGGGATGGTCCAGTGGTCGCGGGCGTTCGGCGGGGCGCACTACTTCACGGCGGGGACCGATTTCCGGTGGGTGGACGGCGACAGCGAGGAGCTGGGACTCGACGCACTGACCGGCACGCAGGTCACGCTCGAGCGCATCTCGGGCGGCACGCAGCGGAGCGTCGGCGTGTTCGTGCAGGATCTGATCGCGCCGCTCCCGGACTTCACCATCACGTTGAGCGCGCGCGTCGACAACTGGCGCAACTACGATGGCCACAATCTCGAGCACAACGTGCCGAGCGGAACGCCGACCGTCAACCACAATCCCGCGCTGCCCACCCGCAGCGACACGGTCGCCAGTCCCCGCGTGGCCGCGCTCTATCACGTCACGGAACGCCTCGGCGTTTGGGGAGACGTGGGCTGGGGATTCCGCGCCCCGACGCTGAACGAGCTCTATCGTCAGTTCCGCGTCGGCCCGACGCTGACCCTCGCGAACAACGCGCTCGGGCCCGAGCGTCTCGTCGGCGGCGAAGCCGGGCTGACGCTCGCGGCGGCGTCGAATGTGACCATCCGGACGTCGTGGTTCGACAACCGCGTGACGGACCCGGTGTCGAACGTCACCATCAGCCCGCCAAACGCCCCGACGGTCACGCAGCAGCGCCAGAACCTCGGGCGGACGCGCATCTGGGGCGTCCAGACCGACGTCGAGTATCGCCCGGGGCCTTCCTGGAAATTCTCCGGCGGCTATGTCTACGACCAGGCGAAGGTGACCGAGAATCCCGCGAACCCCGCGCTCGTGGGGAACTTCCTTCCGCAGGTGCCGACGCACCGGGGCTCCCTGCGTCTGGTGTACTCGAACCCCAGATACCTCACCTTCGCGGCCGGCGTTCAGTTCGTCGGCGCGCAGTTCGACGAGGATCAGAACCTGGCGACACGCCAGCTGCCGAAATATGCGGTGGCCGATCTCGTCGCCTCGCGCGCGCTCGGCCGGACCTTCGAGATCTTCCTGGGCGTGCAGAATCTTTTCGACGCGGAGTACTTCGTCGGCACGCTGCCGACCACGGTGGGCTCGCCACGGCTGGTCAGCGCCGGCTTCCGGCTGCGCTTGACGGGGCGGTGAACGTCCGGTGAAGCAGGACGCTACAGGAGACTCGGTGGTATCCGGCTTTACTCCTGATGTCACTTCCCCGGGCACGTCACGCGGCGATACGGAAACTCCACGCGCCGCGCCTGCCCGTTCCGGGTTCCCTCGATCCACGCAAGCAGCGCATCGGGCCCATCGCGTCGATAGCCGACACGCTGGGGAAAGTCGTGCGCCGGGTTCTCGAACAGCACCTCCGCATCGCTGACCGTCTTCGAGAGGAACTTGGCTGACGGCTGTCCCGAGGGATGGGCCTGGTAGGCGAGTTGCCCCTCCTGCTCGCGAAGCACGATGAACTCGTACTCGACGAGCTGATCCCCGCGCACGGTCCGGCCGACGCCGATCATGCTGTGGCCGCGGGGCGACATCCATTGCTCTTCGACGGTCCGCTGGGGCGACACCGACTCCCAGCAGCCCTGGAGCCACGCGACGCGATCGATCGCCACCGCCGGCTTTTCCTGAGTCGCGCCGCCCGACGCCGACGCAATCGCTCCGGCAAGAACCAGGAGTGTGAGCCTCATCGGTAACCTCCGAATGGAGACTACCGCACCCTCGTGGCTCTGCCAACCAGACCCGGCGCCGGACTGACGCCGCTCAGCCGATCACGGCCTTCCACTCCTCCGCTTTGACCAGTCGATACCGGAAGCTCGTCGGCCCACCCGGCGGATCGTTGTCGAACACGAACGCGAGCTGATGCCGGTCGAAGTTCTCGAACCACTCTTCCCAGGCGATGGGGCGAAACAGGCCGGTTCCGGGAAAGTTGAATCGAATGCCGGCTCCGCCGTCCTTCACGCTGACCGTCGCCGGACCCGAGCTCGTCGCCTCTCCGGTTGCCGGCTCCGCCTGCCGCTTCACGGCCCAGCGCCTGATGACCTCGTGGTCGCGCGTTGACAGGACTTGGGCCGTCCCATCGACAGGTGTGTCAGCTTTTACATCTGGAATATGCTTCTGCTCTGGCAGCAGCGGGCCGTTCGTGGTCATGACTTCTCCCCAAGCTCGGTGTGGCCGGCCGAATGGCATAGTTGAAGCAACACCGATGCCGTTCTTCAAAGTTCTAAAGTTCTAAAGTTCTAAAGTTCGAGGGTTGATGGTTCTCTGAAAGAGTACAGCGATGACATTGAGCGAGTTCAGGCAGAGCACGAAAAAGGCGGAACCTCCCGCTGGACTCACGCCGGCACTGCTCGCCCTGTGGCACGACGCGCGGGGTGACTGGGAGGCCGCGCACGCCACGGCGCAGGATATCGACGATGCGACCGGCGCGTGGATTCACGCCTACCTCCACCGGAAGGAGGGAGACCTGTCGAACGCCGGCTACTGGTATCGCCGCGCCCGCCAGCCGGAGGCGCACGACAGCCTGGACGCGGAGTGGGAGCGGATTGCGGAGTCTTTGGTCTCTGGTCCCTAGTCTCTGGTTGGTCTTTGGTCTTTGGTCTCGGGTCGGCGCGGGAAAAAGACCCAATGTGTCTCCGTTCCTCCGTTCCTCCGTGTAAATGCCGGTCGTAGAGATCTCCTCCGCTGGCTCCGTCACCTCTACTCGTACCTCAGCGCGACGAGCGGATCCACCTGGCTCGCGCGCCTCGCGGGCAGCCACACGGCCACGAAGGCGACGACGGTCAACAGCACCGGGACGCCGGCGAAGACGAGCGGATCGCGGGGCGTGACGCCGAAGAGGAACGTCGCAATCAGGCGCGCCAGCCAGAACGACGCGCCGAGCCCGACGACCACGCCGGCAAGCGCCAGCCGCATGCCCTGGAAGACGACCATGTTCTTGACCTGCGCCGCCTGAGCGCCGAGCGCGAGCCGGATCCCGATCTCCTGCGTCCGCTGCTCGACGGAGTACGCCATCAGGCCATACACGCCGATGGCCGCGAGCAGCAGCGCCGACATCCCGAACACCGTCATCAGCCACATGTTGAAACGCTCGCGCGAGATCGAGAGCGACACGATCTCCTCCATCGATCGCACGTCGGCAACGGGAAGGCCCGTGGCCTGGCGGAGCTGTTCCTGGATCGGCCCGCTGAGCGAATGGGGCTCGCCCTGCGTGCGGACGACCCAGGCCATCGGCGTGAGCCGCACGTTCAGCGCGTTGGCGACATCGGGGATCTGCGCCTGCGGGACGTACATCGCCGGCCCGGGCACGTCGTTCAGGCCGCCGTCGCGCGTGTCGCCGACCACGCCGACAATCGTGCGATCGGGATCCGTGCTGAACTCGCGCATGCCGCGGCCGATGGCGAGCCGCTCGTTCAGCGGATCGCCCTTCGGCCAGTATTGCTTCGCGAACGCTTCGTTGATGATGACCACGCCGGGCGCGCGGCCGTTGTCGAGATCCGTGAACGAGCGCCCGCGCTTCACGGGAATCTTGAAGACCTCGAAGTAGCCGGGCGACACCGTCATCCAGCTGCCGCCGCCATGAGTGGGCCCCTCCGACGGCCGGCCGATGATGAGGAACCCGAGGCCGTAGCCGCCCTGCAGCGGCACGCAGCACGTGGCGCTCGCGTTCACCACGCCCGGAATGGCGCGCAGCCGCTCGACGCCGTCGCGCACCGCCTGCTCGACCCCCGCGGATGTCTGAAAGCGCGGCGCCGTGAGCGACATCCGCATCGTCAGCACGTGCGTCGCGTCGAAGCCGGGATCGACCCGGCCGAGCGCGACGGCCGTGCGAATCAGCAACGCGGAACCGATCAGGAGAATCAGGGCCAGCGCGACTTCCGTGACGACCAGCACCGAGCGCGCCTTGTTCTGCCGGAATCCGGAGCCCGATCGCCCGCTGCTCTCCTTGAGCGTGGTCGTGAGGTCCGTCTTCGAGCTCTGCAGCGCCGGGATGAGCCCGAAGAGGATGCCCGTGCCGAGGGCGACGACGGCGGTGAACGCGGCGACGCGCCAGTCGAGCCCGACGAGCGCACCGTCCGCGCCGATGCGAGGCAGATCCGCGGTGTTGACCGCGAGGAGCGCCCGGATGCCGAGGATCCCCAGCAGCAGGCCGAGCACGCCGCCGGCGGTCGAGAGCACGACGCTTTCCGTGAGCAGCTGACGCACGATCCGCCCGCGGGATCCGCCGACGGCCGCCCGAATCGCGATCTCCCGCCGCCGGCCCGTGGCGCGCGCGAGGAGGAGGTTCGCGACGTTGGCGCACGCGATCAGCAGGACGAAGCTGACCGCGCCGGCCAGCACCAGGAGCGACCGGCGGACGTTCCGCACGAGCAGATCGCGAACCGGTTCGACGCTGAAGCCGCTGTCGGCCCTCATCGCATTGGGGTACTTCGCTTTGTACTCCGCGGCCGACGCCTCGAGCCGCGCCTTCGCCTGATCCAGCGTCACGCCCGGCTTCAGCCGGCCGGCCGACGTGAAGTAGTGTCCCTGGTCGGCCGTGTTCGGATCGAACTGGAACGGAACCCAGACCTGCGGCTGCGTCCCGAACTGCTCGAAGTTGAAGTCGCCGACGACGCCGATGATCTCGTACGGTTCACCGCCGAGAGAAATCGGCTTGCCGACGATGGCGGGATCGCCGTCGAAGCGCGTCGTCCACAGGCGGTAGCCGAGGAGCGCGACGCGCGGCCCTTGTGGACGATCTTCGGCCTCGGTAAACGCGCGTCCTCGAACGATCGGCGCGCCGAACAGGCGGAAGAAATCCGCCGAGACGCGGCCCGAGCGCAGCTGCTCCGGGAAGCTGCCTCCGGTGTAGTTCATGATGCCGCCGCCGTACGCCGAGACGTCCTGGGCCACGGCCGACTGCTGCCGGAAGTGCATGAACTTCGCCGGCGACGAGCCCGATCCCGACCCCCGCGGCGACGTGCTCATGAAGACGACCACCCGATCCGGATCGGGGAACGACAGCGGCCTCAGCAACACGGCGTTGACGACGGAGAAAATGGCTGTGTTGACGCCGATGCCGAGCGTCAGCGCCGCCACCGCGGCCAGCGTGAACGCCGGGCTCTGCCGGAACATCCGCAGGGAGTGCCTGAGGTCCTTGAAAAACGCCTCGAATGGAAGCATGTAGGTCCTCTTTTTACTTGCTCGTGGGGCCCCCACCCCACTCGCCGCGCTGCGGCGCTCGAAGACTCGCGTCCTCGCGCGATAAGAAGGCCGTCTGTGGCAACAGGCAGTTAGACGCAATATTCCCGGATTGTGTTGGGTGAAGGGGGCCGCGCTGACTTCGCTCACGCGGTAGGTTTACGAGCCGCTTATCGGCCTTGCGGCTTCCGGCGGAGCCTGCCGACGAGGACAGCTGTAACGCCTCCGGCGAGGCCGCCGAGTGGCGCCCCGCTGAGGCCGGCGTAGTGACCGATGGCGGCGACCGTCACGCCGACACCAACTCCGACGAGAAGGACAATCCCGATGGATCTGCCGAAATCGTTGGATGCCATTTCGCGAGCATCCTACCATAGCGCCCGCCGCAGGTTTCTTGACACATGCGGGAACGGCGGACAGAATGCAATACCGTCCGTTCTGTTCGTTCTTCGTTCCTCGTTCTTCGTTAAGGACACCCCATGCGCACGCACTGCTCCAAATTGCTGGTCCTGACCGTACTGAGCTTCGTGGCCCTGCCCGTTCTGGCGCAGCAGGCACCGCCGAAGCCCGCGGCGGCCCGGCCGCGAGCCGCGGCAACCCGGCCGATACAGAGGTGTGGGAACCGGTGCCGAAGATGGTCACGCCCGGTCCGGCGGTCGTGACCGCCCCTCCGTCGGACGCCATCGTCCTGTTCGACGGGACCAATCTCGACGAGTGGGTCTCGACCAAGGACAAGTCGCCCGCGAAGTGGACGGTCGCGAACGGCATCATGACGGTCAACAAGCCCTCCGGGAACATCGAGACGAAGCGCAGCTTCAAGAACTATCAGCTGCACATCGAATGGCGGATTCCGGAAAACATCACAGGGACGAACCAGGCGCGCGGGAACAGCGGCGTGTTCATGGCGTCAACGGGCGCCGGGGATGCGGGCTACGAGCTCCAGGTCCTGGATTCGTTCGGCAACAAGACCTACGTGAACGGCCAGGCGGGCAGCGTCTACAAGCAGTCGATTCCGCTGGTGAACGCGAGCCGAAAACCGGGGGAATGGCAGACGTACGACATCATCTGGACCGCGCCGACCTTCAACGCCGACGGATCGCTCAAGACCCCGGCGTACGTGACGGCGTTGCACAACGGCGTGCTGATTCAGAACAACTTCGAGCTGAAGGGCGCGACGATGTACATCGGGAAGCCGGAGTACAAGAAGCACGACGCCGCGCCGATCATGCTGCAGTCCCACGGCGACCCGAGCGAGCCGATCAGCTTCCGGAATATCTGGCTGCGGGAGCTGAATCCCTAATCACTAATCCTTGAATCCCGAGTCCCGAGTCCCGAGTCCCGAGTCCCGAGTCCCGAGTCCCGAGTCCCGGCCTACTCGACGAAGGGCCGCACCAGAGCGGTCCACAGCACGTACCCTTTAGGCGAGAGGTGCAGGCCATCCTCGACGAGGAGGTCCTTGCGCGGCTTGCCGTCCCATCCGAGCATCGGGCCGTCCACGTCCACGAAACCCAGACGATCGTCTCCGTCGCAATACTCGCGGATGAGCGCGTTCGCCTGGCGCACCTGCGCGATGTTTCCCCACCGCAGGATGCTGGGCTTGATGCCGATGAACGCCACGCGCGTGGCCGGCAGCGCGGCGTGAATCTTCGTGACGAACGCCTTGAAGTCGTCGCTGACCTGTTTCGGCGTCTTGCCGCCGGCCAGATCGTTGTCGCCGGCGTAGAAGACGACCGTCCGCGGCTTGTGCCTGATGACCAGCAGGTCGACGTGCTGGACGGAGTCGGCAATCTGCGACCCGCCGAAACCGCGGTTGATCGCGGGCATGTCCGGGAAGGACCGCGCGAGATCCCACAGCCGGATGCTGGAGCTCCCGACAAAGACGATCCCGCCGGTGGCCGGCGGCGATTTCTGATCCTGCTGCTCGAAGGCGGCCATCGCCTGGGCCCACGGATCGGCCTGCGCGGCCGGCGAGACGTGCAGGCCGCCCGCCGCGGCGAGCAGCAGTGTCACAGTGATTCGAGACAGCGTGCGTGTCATGTTCTGCATTCGCGCTCGCGACGGCTTTACCGCATCTCGACTGCCCGATCTTCCGGCGCGACGTCGATCAGCCTGAGCTGCATCATACGCCGGCGTTCAATCCACCACGTCAGCCAGTTCCGGGATCCGCGGTGTGTCGCGACGAGGATGCCGAGGCCGCAGACCAGCGCGTACGGGATCACCCAATACCCACCCTGGTCGACCCCGCTCGGAATCTCAGGATAGCTGAACCTGATGACCGGCACGAGGTACTGGAACGTGAGGACCACGTTGCGCGGACGGAAGAACTCCAGGACCGCCGCGGAGAACAGGATGACGGACGCCGCATACCCCCAGAGGACGAGCACCGCCGCGAGGAAGCCGCCGGCGGTCGTCGTCGCGACGTGCAGGAACGCCCGGGCCATCGGAATCACGCGGCCCGTGGCGACCGCTTCGTCCACCGTCATCTCGAGCGAGTAGGCCTGGGCGACCTTCAGCGGCGGACCCAGTTCCCTCAGCACGCGCTCCACGGCGGCTCGCTCGTCCGGTGACGGCGGGATCTGGTCGAGGCGCTCGCGGATGTGCGACTCGACTTCCCGCGCGGCGTCCGCCACGACTTCGCGCGGCAGGAACGTCCGCAGCGATCGCTCCAGCACGAAAAGATACCCACGGACGCGGGACTCGCCGACCTCGCTGATCTTCATGGGTGCCCTCCTCCTGCGGCGTCGATCAACCGGGCGATCTTGGCGATGAACGTCTTCCAGTGCGCGGCCATCACCGCCAGCCGCTCGCGCCCGGAGTCCGTCAGCCGGTAGTACTTCCGGGGGTGCGGCCCCTCCGACGCGTTCCACTCTGCCGTCAGGAGCCCTTCCGCTGTCAGGCGGCCCAGTATCGGGTACACGGTCCCTTCCGTGATCACCAGGTCGGTGAACTCTTCCAGGTGCCTGATGATTTCGAGGCCGTAGCGGGGTCCCCGCGCCACAGTGAGGAGGATCGCCAGATCGAGTCCGCCCCGCCTGAGCTGTTCCTGCCATCCTTCGAGCGTCACAATTCGCCCTCCAGACCGGGTGTGTGTGTTCTATGTGCCACCTTATACCTTGTGCCACAAGGTAACTACGCGAGGTCCGGGGAGAAGTTCCTGCATTGTGGGTAATCCGACGACTAGAGGTCCGACCCAGAACCATACAGGGGTCTGACCCCCGTGCCGTCCGGGGTCTGACCCCACGCCCTTCGGAGTCGGGGCGAAGTGTATGAACTCGAGACGGGGGTCTGACCCCAAGCGGGCGGTGACTCCGCTTACTCGCGCCGCGTGCGGGCGTCGCGGGGCGGGACGACGGCCGGAGGAGGCGGCGCCGAGTCGGGCGGCGATGCCGCAGCGCCCTCGACGCCGAGCTGCTGCATCATGCTCGGGACGTTGATGCCGAGCGCTTCGAGCTGCTGCAGGAAATTGAACACGATCGCGGGGCTCGTCCTGGCCAGACGCCCGAGACTGCTGGCGCCGTTTTCCGACGTGCCGTTGCCCTGGTCGAGGACGACGAGCTTGTCGATGTTGCCGAGCGGCGCGGCCACGGCGCCGAAGACGCCGGTCGACGCCTGGATGATGGCGGGAAGCTTTTCGAGGATGGTCTGCAGCCGGGCGGCGTCGTTGAACTGCTTCCAGGCCTCCGCCTTGCGCAGGATCGCGGTCGCTTCCGCCACGCCCTGCGCTTCGATCGCCTTCGCCTGCGCCAGGCCGATGGCCTCGATCTTCGCGGCCTCCGCGCGCCCTTCCGCTTCCACGGCCGCCGCGCGCCCGCCGCCTTCTTTCCGCAGCTTCTCCATCTCCGCGTCGGCCATGGCGATCATCGCGGCCCGCCGCCCTTCCGCTTCGAGAATCGCCGACTGCTTCGCCCCCTCGGACCGGACGACCGCCGCGAGCCGATCGGCTTCGGCCGGCTTGATGACCGTGGCCTCCAGCTCCTTCTGGCGGCGCAGGACTTCCTGCTCCTGGACGCCGATCATCTCCTGCGTCCGCATCCGTTCGACTTTCACTTCTTCGCCGACCACCGCCTGCCGCGCCGTGGCTTCCGACAGCGGCCCGGCCTGCTGCGCGCGGGCTTTCTGCGTCTCGATCTCGGCCTGATACTGCGCCTGGCGGATCATGAAGTCGCGCGAGGCCAGGGCGATGTCGGCGTCGGCCTCGAACTTCGCCTTCTCCCCCTGCTGCATCGCCTCGGCGGACTTGATCTTCGCGTCGCGGTGCGCTTCGGCCTCGCCGATGGTCGCGTCGCGCTTGACTTCGGCCGTCCGGCGCTTGCCGAGCGCGTCCAGGTAACCCTCTTCGTCGCTGATCTCCTGGATCGTCAGCACGTCCACGCCGATCCCCATCTTCTCGAGATCCTGCGCCGCCTCGCTCGTCAGCTTCTGCGCGAAGCTCTGGCGATCGCTGTTGACCTCCTCCACGGTCAGCGTGCCGAGGATCGATCGCAGGTGCCCCTCGAGCGTCTGGAAGATCACCTTCTGCACCTGATCGTGCGTCATGCCGAGAAACCGCTCGGCCGACGCCTGCAGCGACGTGTCGTCGCCGCGGATCTTGACGTTGGCGACCGCCTTGACCGACACCGGCACGCCCTTGAGCGTGTAGGCCCGCCGGATCTCGAGCGGGATCGTCATCACGTTGAGGTGCAGGTACTCGACCTTCTCGAGGAGCGGAATCCGGAGCGCCGCGCCGCCGCGCACCATCCGGTAGCCGACGACGCGGCCGTCCGGCAGCTTGCGCTTGCGGCCGCTCAGGACCGCCACCGCGTTCGGCGAGACCTTGAGGTAGTTGCGGCTGAACAGCCAGGCGGCCGCGAAAAACGCGAGCACGACGCCGAGAACGGCCAGTATCAGCGCGGGCAGTTGCAGTTGTTGCAGCGTGTCGGGCATCGGGTCCTGGCTTTCAGTGTTTCTTGACGATGACGGTTTCGCCGAGCACTTCTTCGACTGATCACGGACGCGTTTTCGCCGATCGAGTCGCCGCCGCGCGCGCGGGCGATCTTGTCGACCAGCTCCTCGCCGAGCCGGCACCGGATCTGGCCGACGCCGCCGGCGGGAATCGCCACGACGACGCGCGCAACCTGGCCGACGAGATCGTTGGAGCGGACGTCGGAGCTCGCCTGCTGGCCGAACAGGAACCGCGCAAACATGTAGATGGCGCCGCCGAAGACGAGTCCCGCTCATGAACCCGACGCCCGACGCCGGGACGGGCGCCAGGCCGTAGTGGGTCGCGACCGCGCCAAAGCCGCCGAACGCCGTGATGAACACGGCCATGACCCGGCCGCTGAAGATGCCGGGGCCGCCATGATCGAGGTCCGCGTCGAAGTCCGTCGCCGAAGTGGTCGAACACCTCGCCGAACACCAGCGAGATGATCAGGAACAGGAATCCAACGGCGGCGATCGCAAGGAAGACCGAGAACGCCGTAATCGGAGGGAGGCTCATGCCATGGACACTGACGGGAAGTGTGCTCACTCTAGGGAGGGCACGACGCAAAGTCAAATGCAGGGCCGCGGCTCAGTTCGCACCCGCGGCAGGGGCCGCGGCCGGCTTCGCCCACCGCGGTAAGGCGGCTCGCTTCGCTCGCCGTAGGGGCCTCCGCGCTGCGCGCCTCGGTAAGGGTCGCCTGCCCTGAGCGAGCGCATGGACCAGGCGAGTCGAAGGGCTCACTGCGGTCGCGGTAGGGCATCACTCCGGGTCAAAAACGTCCCAGACGCCGTTATCGTCGTCGTCGTCGGTAATCAGCGGCACGCCGGGCGGCACACGGCTTCGCAGGCAGGACCGATGCAGATAGAGCGTCTGGCTTCCTGCGCTGTCGGGGCCGGGATACAGCACCATCGCGGCGGAATCGGGCGGCCGCAGCGGCTCGCCACAAAAGCAGCACACCGTGGAGTCCGAGATCGGTTGTGGCGTGTCACGTTCGTTGAGCAGATCGACGATCTCGCTGCGCAGCCTGTCGAGCCGCAGGCCCTTTTCCGTGAGGATCGTCGCCGCCAGGCACCGCTCTTCGCGCAGGATGCCGAGCAGCAGGTGCTCGGTGCCGATGTAGCTGTGCATCAACCGATCGGCCTCCTCGGCGGCGTACTGGAGGATGCGCATGGTTTGACTCGTGAAGGGAATCTCGACCGACGTCGGGATCTTGTCGTGCGCGACGGTGCGGCTCGTTATCTCGGACCGGATGCCGTCCAGCGAGATGGAAAACGGCGCAAAGAGCCGGCGCGTCAGTCCCTTTCCCTTCGCGGACCAGGCCGAGCAGCACGTGCTCGGTTTCAATCGAGAGGCTGCCGAACTCGCTCGCTTCGTACCGGGCAAAGAAGAGCACGCGGCGCGCGCGTTCCGTGTACCGTTCGAACATCGTGTCGAGTCTCCACCGGCGTCATCTGCTCAGGACGGCAGAGCAGGTTGGATTGTAACAAGACAACTGAACCGGCCACGGTCCTACCGCCTGGCCGTGCCCGCCATGCCGTTGGTGCCGGGATCGCCGGGCCGCAGCGGCTGCGTGAACTTCAGTCCGGCGTTCGTCAGATCCCCCAGCACTTCGTCCCCTTCGGGCCGGACGCCCTGCCGCACCCATTTCACCAGGTCGTCGAAAGCCGCGATCTGTTCCTGCACGCTGAAGGTGCAATGGCCGGCGCTCCGCATGAGCCGCTGGACGAGCAGCTGCGACTTGCCGGCGGCGTCAACGGATCGCTTGAGCGACTGCTCGAGGGACACAGGCACGTAGAGATCGCCGGTATTGTGGATGGTCATCAGGGGCCGTTCGAGCTTGCCGTCGAAGGGGATCGCCTCTTCGTACGGACCGCGCTCGCTGCGGGCCTCGCGGTCCGCGGCCTTCCGCCGGACGCGCGCGTTGATCGCGTCGGCCGTGAGATCCAGTCCGTCCTCGATCGCATACGTGACGTCGCTGTTCGACGCCACGCGATCCCAGATCGTGTCGCCGGCCGAGATCGTCGTGGCGTTCTCCGTGAACCGCGTGGCCAGCCCTTCGACCGCGAACGGCCTCGGTCCGCCGCTCAGCAGGATCTGCACACTCGCCAGCTGCCGCCCCTTCGGCGTGTACTCCGGAGGCTTCCCCATCACCTCGATCAACCGGGCCGCATCCTTCTCGCGCGTGGCGGCCTCCACCTTGACCCCGCTGATCAGCTCCGACGCGGCTGCCACCGAGGTCAGGAAGTCCATCTCCCCTGGTCCGGCCGGGCACATCGCCAGACCTCCCGCAAAAGCGGTCGGAAACTCCTGCAGACCGAGCACGGTCACGTGCCCGCCCATCGAGGCGCCGGTGAGGTACACGCGCGACGGCGCCTTGCCGCTCTGCTTCGTGACGACGTCGACGAGCGCGAGGGTGTCGAGCAGGCCCCTGCCCGGCACGTACCCGTTGCAGCCGTAGCTCGACGCCGCCCAGGCGAACCCGCCGGTGATGAGATGCGTGCGGAACGGGCTTCCCTGACCAAATCCCGGGAAGCCGACGCGGAGCCGCGATCCTTGCGCGCCGGCGTTGGCGACGTAGCCGTGCGCCCAGAGCACGAGCTCGCCATTCCAGGCATCGGGGACCTCGAGGCGGTACACCCCGCCGTCGTAGCGGCCGAACGTGGCCTTCGCGCCGGGGAGCGCCTCGAACGTGGGATCCCCCTGTTCCCACTTCTGATCCGGGCACGGCGCCGGCGTCAGCCCGGGCTTGCCGAGCGCGTCCGGCCGGCCGCCCGCCGCGACGGCGACGAGCGCCACGAGCGCCGCGATTCCGAAACCTTTCAGCGACATCCGCACACTCCTATCGTGGCAGCGCTGGCCGCCGCGGAACACTCGAGGCGGCCACGCGCGTCCGCAGCATCGCGGCGACGCAGCCGACGCCGAGGGCTGCGGCGAGATGCTTCACCGTGTGGCCGCTCACGAGATGTCCGAACGAAAAGATTGCCTGATCCGCCATCTCGAACCCTTTCGCAGCAATGTAGGCGGCGAGGCCGGCGAAGAGGTAGCGGGATCCGGAGTACCGCGCATCGTACAGCACGAGCAGCAGCAGGACGACGGCCAGCGATCCGAACTGCGCAAGCGCGTACGGCCGCAGATCGCCGGCGCCGCGGAGCTCGCTCCAGGCCCAGTACGACGACGCTGGCGGCGCCGAACGCCAGGAGCGGAACGAACAGCCGCCGCGCCAGCCCCAGGCTCAAGCGCTCGGCCACAGTCGCGGTCAGAAGTCCCATGAAGCCGACCGTCATCGGCAGCCGGTCCCACACCAGTCGTGCGTTGTCGGGCGCGAGATGATAGTAAGCCGAGCCGGCGGTCGTCAGGGCGGTCCCGGCAAAAAGCGCCGCGTAAGGCCACCGCTCCCACGGATCGCTGAACGGCCGCGATCGCGTCCGGGGCAGGAACGCGTAGTACAGTCCCAGCACTCCGGCGACGGCGAACGGGATGTTGGACAGCACGTTGAGCGCGTTCGGGATCCCGAGCAGCGGACGGCGATCGGCCATGACGTGATACGCCGGATCCTGCGGGATCTGAGGCTGCGAGAACACGGCAATCACGCAGGCGATGGCGACCAGCGCCCAGGATCGCGTGCCGCAAGGTCATCGCTTATATTCTCACGAGCACCCATCTTCTCAGTGAAAGGACGAACCGTTGCCTGGGCCCGGCTGGTCGGACGCGCAAGCGAGTGAGATTGTTCGTGACGCCTTCGTGGCGCTGCTCGGCCGCGAGCCGGACGAGGAAGGACTCCGGTTTTACGTCGATCACCTGATCAACGGCCGTCTGAGCTTTCACGGCTTCCTTCATCAGCTCGTGGCCAGCAGCGAGTTCAGAGACAAGTGCGCCTCCTTTGGATACAGCCTCGACCGCGACGAGATCCTCGCGCCGTATTTGATCGATCCCGCCGTGCGCGAACTGTCGTCGCGCCTGGCGGTCGTGGACCTGGCCGGCCTCGCGCCCTTCGACGAGCTCGTCGCCGGATCGCTCGGCGCGGCCGACATGGTGACGGGCCAGCGCGAGTACGTCGCCGAGCACGGGATCCGGTTTCTCGAGCTGTTCCACGCCGCTCGCGTGCTCACCTCCGGCATCGACCGGCCTCGGGTGCTGGAGTTCGGCGCCAGTGTGTTCTCGGGTTTCTACAAGACCCTCCTGCCGGGCTCGCGGCTGGTGATTGCGGACAGGCCCGTCGTCGAAGGGTATCCGGGCTTCGACGAGGCGCTCTGCGAGAAGGTCGCGCAGCCCGACGCGTTCGTGCCGGTCGATCTGCACGCAGACCTGCAGGCGCCGGGCATCATCCTCGATCGGCACGGGCCGTTCGACCTCGTGGTGTTCACGGAAGTGCTCGAACACCTGACCCGTCATCCTGTCGAGATCCTGCAGTTCCTGCTGAAGCGGCTCACATTGCGCGGCTCGCTGTACCTGACGACTCCCAATGCGTTCGCACGCGGCAAGCTCCATCTGATCGGCCAGCGGCGGAACCCGCAGCAGGTGTTCCCTCCCGGCAACGAGAACTGGGACGCGCACTACCATTCGCGCGAGTACTCCATGAGCGAGCTCGTCGAGTTCGTGAAGGAGGCGCGTGGACGCGTGCGGGCGCTGCACTTCTCGTCGTGCTGGGACGCGCCGGAGGCCGCGCGTCACCTCGAGCAGTACCCCGACCAGCGAGGCTCACTGGTCATCGTCGTCTCGCGGCAGTAACGGGGACGAATCCCTAATCCCTAATCCCTAATCCCTCAATCCCGAATCCGCACCTCGAATCGCCAATTCCAAATCGAATCCGCGTGCCCTCGGCCGACTGCGAGCACTCACAGATTCAAGGATTGGGGATTAGGAGACTAGGGATTCGTCACTCCCCCCGCAGCGCGCGGATCGGATCGACGCGAGCCGCGCGGCGCGCCGGCAGGTAGCTGGCGAGCAGGCCGGTAGCCGCCAGGAGCAACGCGGATCCCACGAAGGTGACCGGATCCCACGCGCCGATTTCGAAAAGCACGCTCGACAGGAACCGGCTGCTCACCGCGGCACCGATCCCGCCGGCGATCAAGCCGGCGGCAATCAGTCCGAACGCGGGCCGCATGATCAACGCGAGGACGCTGCGGCGCTGCGCGCCGAGCGCGATGCGGATCCCGATCTCGCGCGTGCGCTCGCTGACCGCGTACGCCAAAGCGGCATACACGCCGATGACCGCCAGTAGCACCGCCGCTACGGCAAATCCGCTCAGCAGGATGGTCTGGAAGCGCCGGAAGGCAAGGACGCGGGCCAGGACCTGTTCGAGCGAACGGACGTTGTAAAGCGCCAGATCGCGATCGAGCGCGCGAACTTCCTGCCGGATCCAGCCTGCCGCCGCGCCCGGCTCCGCATCCGCGCGCACGACCAGGCTCATCGTCGGCCAGGGATTCTGGGCGTACGGCACGTACACCGTCGGCGCGGGCGGTATCTCGAGACCGGCCGAGCGCACGCCGGAGACGACGCCGACGATCTCGCGCCACGAGGAGTCCGCGCCGATCGTGCCTCCGAGCCGCACGCGCGTGCCGATAGGGTCGCGGTTCGGCAGGAAGCGGCTCGCGAATGTCGCGTCCACGATCACGACGGGGCTTGCGCCGGGCTTGTCGGCGCCGGCGAACTCCCGTCCGCCGAGGAGCCGGATGCCCATCGTCCGAAAGTATGCGGCGCCGGTGTTCCGCAGCTCGACGGCCGGAACCTCGCCGGAGGACATCGGAGGCGCGCCTTCGATGACGACATCGGCGCTCAACCCGGCGCCCGCGAGCGGGAGATGGCTGACCAGGCCGGCCGACCGGACGCCAGGCACCGCTTCGATCCGGCGCACGACGTCATCGAAGAACGCGAGCCTCTGCGTGCCCGACGTGTACTTCGAGCCCGGCAGCGATAGCGACGCCGTGGCGACGTGGTCCGGCAGGAATCCGAGCTCGACGGCCTGGAGCCGCAGAACGCTCCGCACCAACAGTCCGCCGCCGACGAGCAGGAGCAACGCGAGAGCAACCTGTCCGGCGACGAGAAGATCCCGCAGCCTGATCCCCGTCTTCCGCCAGCGCGGAGCGGCAGCTTCCGCCTTCAGCGATCCGCTCAGGTCGGCCTTGGACACTTCCAACGCCGGGATCGCCGCGAACGCCAGCCCCGCCAGGAGTGCGGAGAGCAGCGCAAAGGCGGGCACGAACCAGTCGATGCGGATTTCGCTGCTGCGTGGCAGGTACGCCGGGCCCAGGCTGGCGAGAAACTGCGTTCCCGCGGAGGCGATCAGGATGCCGGCAACTCCTCCACCGGCGGCCGTGATCAGGCTCTCCGTCACGAGCTGCCGGACGATGCGGAAGCGGCCGGCGCCGAGGGCGGCGCGGACGGCGATCTCTCTTCGCCGGGCGGCGCTCCGCGCGAGCATCAACGTCGCGAGATTGGCGCACGCGACGAGGAGCAGCGCTCCCGTGGCCGCAAAGAGCAGGAACAGCGGCGTTCGAGCGCTGCCCACGATGTCCTGATGGAGGGGCGTCACGATCGCGCTCCAACCTGCATTCGAGTCGGGATGGGCCTGCTCGAGTGCGCGCGCCAGAGCCTGGATGTCTCCCCTCGCCGTCTCGATCTGGACGCCTGGCTTCAGGCGGGCGATGACCGAATGCGCCCGGTTGCCGCGCTGCGCCATCGCGAACGGTTCGAAGACGAGCGGCACCCACACGTCTGCGGCCGGAAGTTGGAAACCGGACGGGACGACGCCGATCACGGCGTAGGTCTTGCCGTCGAGACGCAGTGAGGTACCGACCGCCCCGATGTCGGCGCCGAACCGGCGGCGCCAGAACTCCTCGCCGATCACCGACGCCGGTGTCGCGCCCGGCCTGGTCTTCATCCGGCAGGAAGGTGCGGCCCTGCAGCGCGCTGACGCCGAGGAGCGCGAACAGGTTCGCCGAGACGCGGGCTCCGACGACGCGCTCGGCCTCCCCCTGGCCGGTGAGGACGTAGCCCCAGGGCCGATATGCGGCGAGCCCCTCGAACGAACGGTCGAGCGTCCTCCAGTCGACGAAGTTCGCCGCGGACACTCCGGCGCGCGGAATGTTCTGGCGCGGGTTGGACTCCCGCAGCGTCACGAGACGGTCCGGATCGAGGTACGGCAGCGGCCGCCGCACGACGTTGTTGATGGCGGTGAACATCGTCGTGCTCGCCCCGACGCCCACGCCCAGCAACATCACGATCGCGGCGGTCAGCCCGCGGGCCCTGAGCACGGCCCTGACGGCGTGCCGGATCTCCTGCCACAGGTCGTTCATGATTCGCTCCCCGACTCCGCCATGCGCGGTTATCCCGCGTGTTGACCGGCGGCCTGCACCCGTTCCAGCGAATGATCGTGGCAGCGGATCTCGTCCGCGGGGGCTGCAGTTACTTGGTCAGGTCCACGATGGTGATGTCCTTGTACCACGCCTCGCTCGGCGGGCCGCCGTGAATCTGCACCGCGATGACGCCGGTGGCCTCGATCTGCGGGTCCTCTTCCGTGTAATCGACGGTCCGGACGCCGTTGACCCAGAGCTGGATGTGCCGGCCTTCGGCGCGAATCACGTAGTCGTTCCAGTCCCCGGCCTTGACGATGTCCTTCATCTTCGCCTGGTCGGGGCCCAGCAGCACTTTGTTGCGGCGGGACTCGTCGTAGAGCGCGCCCCACCAGCCCTGCCCCATGTCGGCCTGGTAGCCGGAGACCTCGTGATGGTTGGGAATCCGCTTGGTGCGGAACTGGATCCCCGCGTTGGCGCCGTCGCCGACGAGCTTCACCTTCAGCCGCAGCTCGAAATCGCCGTAGGTCCTCTTCGTGCAGAGGAACTCGTTGCGGGCGACCTTTTCTTTGAGCGACCCGCCCACAATCGCGCCGTCCTGGATGCGGAAGATCTTGAGATCTCCCTCCCAGCCGTCGAAGGTCTTGCCGTCGAAGATTGCCACCGGTTTTGGTGAGCCTGACCGCTGGGCCTCCACCGCGATGGATGACGTCGACAGGGCCAGCGCAACGAAACAAGTGATGGTTCTCATGTCTCTCCTCAAGACTTCGACCGCGTGATTGCGACCGGGATTAGCCGCGGCCGCGCTCGACCAGCAACATCATCAGCAGGCCGACGACGGCGAGATCGACCCACGGCCCGTCGGCTGCCGCGATCGCCTCGACGCTGAACCGGCCTTCGAACATCGCCGGACGCTTCACGACGCGGAGCAGGGCCGGCTGGCCCTCTCCGCGCGAAAGAAGGTAGGCGGGGTGAAACATGTAACCCGTCAGCAGCGAGACAATCGGAATCTCGCCAAGGACGCCGTCCATGACTTTCACCCAGGGGTTCTCCTCGCGAATGAGGAATCCCGGTTGGCCGGGCGGGTGAATCTCGTAGTGCACCTTCCAGAAGGAACGCATGCCGTGGCGCTGCAAGGTGCCGATCTCCGCGCCGCCCGCGTCCTCGATGCGGTAGTTCGCCGAGATATCGATGATGCGATCGGCGGAAATCCTGTATACCGGCCGCGTCTGGCCCTCGTCGGCGAAGACCGTGACCGCCTCCTTCAACTTGAACGCCTTCTGCTTCACGTAGTAGATCAGGCGGCCCTGGGCGTCGGTGACGGAGATCTGGGACGCAATCGCCAGGAGCTTGAACCTGAGATCGAGCGGAAACATCATGCGGGCAACCTTGCCTTTTTACTGCGCGGGGCCTTTGAGCTTCCACGCCTCGTCGAAGAACCCCTGCGACTCGACGAACAACGGCAGATACCGGTAGTTGTTCCCCGGCTTCGTAGTGTCGACGACGGCCCAGTCCGGCAGCTTCGGCGACTGCATGTCGTTGTTCGACTGATCGTGGAACGTGAAGCCGCTGTTGACGACGACGTACTTCTTCGGGTTCAGGGGGTTGGGAAAGATGAACACCGGCGCGTGGGTGGCGGGGAACTTCGCGTCGCCCGCGACGAACGCCGCCGGCGTGCCATTGAAGGGGCAACCGGCCGGCGATGTTCTTGTAGACGGCGTTGCTCGACGGATCGCCGAAGAGCACGATGTGGTTCGCCGCGATGTCGGCCGCGGTCAGGTCCGTGTCGTTCTTGACGCGCGGCTCGCCGCGGAAGAAGTGCACCCATTCGCTGATCGCGTAGTCGGCCTGCTCCTGCGCCCACTTCCCCATCGCTTCGGAGAACGGCTTGCCGGTCGGCCGCACGAACACGAACGCATCCATGAACGCGTCGTCGATCGGGCCCTGCAGGCCGTGGGCTTTCCGGAGCGCGTTGGCGGGCAGCTCACCCGTCTTCCACGCGCCGCCCGTCTTGACGAGACCGGCGCTCAGGGATTTATCACGAGTCACGGCCGGCAAGGTAAGGCGCTCGCCGTCGATCGTCAGCACGGGCCTGGCGCCCGCGGCGAACGGCGCGAGACCTGGCTCGAACCAGATGTGCATCGCCGTCACGCCCGACGTGGTCACGCGGATCGTGTCGCCCTCAATCTTCGCGTCGACCCGCGCCCGCGTCCAATGCTCCGCCACGGCGTCCACCGTCAGCCAGAACATCTTGTTGTAGCGCAGCGTCCACGTCGTGAAGCGAATCTCCTTCGGCACCGGGTTCCTGCCGATCGCGGCCAGCTGATCCAGCCGATCCTGGACCTGCTGCCGCGCTCCCGGCTCGTACGAGTGGGCGGTGTTGGGGCCGATGACGTGCTCGAGCGTGAGCCCTTCGGCCGCCATCGCGGCCGCCATGGCATCGGCGGCCTGTTTCTGACCGTCGTTTGCGCCCGAGTACGCGACGACCGGCACGTTGAACGTGTTGAGCGCGTAGTCGGTCGAATCGTACAGGTGCCACAGCGTCCTCTGCACGGCGTTCTGCGGTTGCCGGACGAGGCCCCCGCGCAGGAACACTTCGGTTTCAGTGAACCCCGCACCGGGAGCGCCGGCTGCCCAGCGATCGGCGAAGTGCACGAGATAGGACCACGCGGAGGCGCCGCCCATCGAGAAGCCGGTCATGACGAGGCGGTTGCGATCGATGGGATACGCCTTCGCGACCGACTCGATCGCTTCGAGGCCGTCGGTCTCGCCCGCGAACCGGCTGGCGTTGGTGTAGCGGCCGTACGGCTGCACCATGAACCGGTCGGCCGCGGCGGCCAGGGGCTTCGATCCGTAGCCCGTCGTGGACTTCGCCATGAACTGCTGTTCGAGGACGGTGTCGTCGCGGCCGTGCATGAAGACGTCGAGCCGGTACTGGCGCGGTGCCGCGGGGTCGTAGTTGAGCGGCATCGTGAGGATGTAGGGCTGCGCCGAGCCGTCGATTCTGGAATAGAAGCCGCGGACCCCGCTCTCGGTCATCCACGGCGCCTGGCCATTCGTCAACCGATCGGCGCGCTCGTTGCCGGTGGTCAGCGTTTGAAGGCGCGACTACGCGACGGGCGTGCTCCCGCGGCCAGCGTAGAGGCGTTCGTCGTACTTCAGCGGGCGGCGCACCGCGTCGAGGTACACCTCGACGTCCGCCACGCGATCCGCCATCGGCCCCGTGCGGTACTTCTTCCTGAGCGCCGCGACCTTGATCGAGAGCTTGTCCACGGCGGCCTGAAGGGTGGCTTTCTCGTCGGCCGAGACGCCGGTGCCAAGCGGCGGGAACTGAGCCGGCGCCGGAGGGTTCTGCGCGGGAAGGATCGACACCGCAGCGACGAGCCATGCGCAGACCGCCGCGAACCTGGCGCCACGAAATCTATCCATTCGGCGGATTGTAGCTCCACAAGCCACGGATGAGCACGGATGACACTGATTACACGGATCTGTCGAGCTTCACTCTGTCTCCGGCCCATCGCACTCGAGCGCCGGCCTGCTGTCACATGAGGCCGGCGTTGGCACCGCGCTTCGCGCGGCTCGAGTGCGACTTGCATCAGCGGGAAGCATCCGTGTTCATCTGTGTTCATCCGTTCAATCCGTGTAACCGCGTGATCCGTGTGATCCGTGTGATCCGTGTCTATCCGCGGCTACCAATCGGTCACCCGGTAGTCCTTCAGGAACTTTCCCCAGACGTGTGTGCCCGTGTTGATCCCGCTGATGATCGGATCGAGGATCCGGGCCGCGCCGTCCACGATGTCGAGCGGGGGATGGAACCGCTGCTCGACGACCTTGCGCGCCGCGATCTCGGCCGGATCTTCGTCGGTCACCCAGCCGGTGTCGACGCTGTTCATGTGAATGCCGTCGCTGTGGTAATCGGCCGCGGCGGTGCGCGTCATCATGTTGAGCGCCGCCTTCGCCATGTTCGTGTGCGGATGGCGGGTCGTCTTGAAGGTGCGGTAGAACTGCCCTTCGACGGCCGAGACGTTGACGATGTGCTTGTCGCGCTCGGGAGTGCGGAGCATCAGCGGCTTGAGGCGCGCGTTGATGACGAACGGCGCGACGGCATTCACGAGCTGCACCTCGAGCAGCTCCACGGTCGGCACTTCGTCGAGGAGCAGCCGCCACGAGTTCCGCCCGCGCAAGTCGAGCTGCTGGAGATCGGAATCGAGCCGGCCTTCGGGAAACAGATCCTGCTGCGCCAGGAGATCCTCCGGGAGCAGCGGGACCTGTGACAGTCGCGCGGCGTCGGTCAAGCCGGACAGGTCCTGGCGGCGCCGGCTGACCGCGGCGGCCGCGCCGTCCTCGGCGAGCATCTGCCCGCCGCGCAGCGTCTCGTACGTGCCGAGCAGCTTTCGCTCGTGCTCCCGCATCCCGTGGAGCGCCGCCGTTTCTTCCTCCATCATGTGCGCGTAGAACTCCGGCGGACGCCGGACCGTCTGGCACGCGTTGTTGACGATGAAGTCCAGCCGGCTGCGCGTGGCGAGCAGCTCCCGGCACAGCGCCTCCACGCTCCGCGTGTGGCGAAGATCGAGCCCGAAGATCTCGAGCCGGTCCGACCAGTCCTCGAAATCCGGTTCGCCTGCGTAGCGCGCCGCCGAATTGCGCGGGAACCGCGTCGTGACGATCACCTGCGCGCCGGCGCGCAGCAGCTTGAGGCCGGCCTGATAGCCGATCTTGACCCGCGCGCCGGTGACGAGCGCCACGCGGCCCCGCAGATCGGCGAGCTCCGTCCGCTTCGCGAAGTTCAGCGCCGCGCACGGCGGGCACAAGTGATCGTAGAAATGATGAACGAGCGTGTAGTCCTGCTTGCAGACGTAGCAGCACCGCGGGTCCGTTGCCGTTCGAGACGCCGCCGCATCGGCCGCTCCAGCGGCACGATCGGGATCCTCCGCGCCCGGCGGCAGGTCGCGTGGCTCGAACCCTCTGGGAGGGAAAACGTTCGGCGTCGTGATCACCGGCCGGCGGCGCAGCGCGCGAATGCCGGTTTCGCCGAGCATCCGCTCGTCGCGGTCCGCCGCCGCGGCTTTCCTGGTGCGCTTCCTGGCCTTGGCCGTTTTCCGCCGCGCCTTCGGCACGGGGTTGGCCATCAGCGCGACGGCCCGGTGGAAGTGCTTTCGGACGTCCGCGGGGAGGCGGTCGAGGAGCCCCCAGTCCGCGGCGATGCGTTCGAGGAGCCCGGTCGTGGCGCGAAGGTCTTCGAGGAGCGCGGCGTCTTCGTCGTCGGCGTCGGGTGGCGTCATTCCAGTCGTCGGCAAGGCTCCGGATCGGACGGCCAGGTATTATCCGTGTAATCCGTGTTCATCCGTGGCCCGTGTTCATCCGTGGCCCGTGTTCATCCGTGGCCCGTGTTCATCCGCGGCGCTATTGCGCGCCCGACCGGGTGGCCTTGAGGAACGCCAGCAGATCGGCCAGCTCCTGCCGCGTCAGCTGTTCGGCCAACCCGGACGGCATGATCGAGATCGTGCCCAGCGTCACTTCGTCGATGTCCTGCCGGGCGATCCGCCTTTCCTCCCCGGCGCTCGTCGCCAGTACCATTTCGTCGGGCCGATCGCTGCGAACCACTCCGCTGAGCGTCGCGCCCGACGCCGTCGAGACGATGACGGGCTCGTAGCTGCGCGCGAAGCTCGCATTCGGATAGACGATCGCCTCGAGCAGGTCCCGCTCGCTGCGAATCTGGCCGATTCTCGTCAGATCGGGGCCGATTTTCCCGCCCAGATAGCCGATGGCGTGGCACGACATGCACGCCGTCTTCTGACCGTTGAAGACCGCCTGGCCGCGGCGGATGTCGCCGTCCTTGAGCGATCCGAGAAGCTCCTCGAGCCGCTGGGTCTGCTTCGCGGAGTCCACGTTGAGCGACGCCAGCAGCGCCTCTCCCTGCTTCTGCACCGGCTCCGGGTACTTCGCGAGTCGAGGACGCAGGTTGTCGGCGCGCACGCTCGATCGGCCGGTCGAGCGCGTAAGACCCGCGATCATCTTGAGCCCCAGCGCCTCGTCGCCGCCGTTGTCGAACGCGGGCAGCAGGCGCGGCAACTCCATCGGGCCGGTCTTCTCGAGCCGTTCGGCCAGCGTGAGCAACTGTTCCCGGTCGAGCTTTGCCTTTTCGACGACGCCGGCGGCCGCGGCCCGAATGGATGCCGGCTGCGCAGGCTCGAGGCTGGCCAGCAGGAGAGCGAACTCGTCCGGGCCGACGGGGGCGAGGCCGCCACGAATGGCCGCCAGCGCATCGAGACGAACGCCGAGCGCGGCCGCGTTGTCGCGCGCGACGCGGAGCAGCGCGGCGTTCAGCTCGGCCGTCGCGGCATTCGACGGAGGCGCCGCGCGCACGACGGAAACCGCGTGGCGCGTGACCTCGGGATCGCGGCCGGCCAGCGCGCGCACGAGCGGAGCGATCCAGACCGGGGGCAGCTCCTTCGCGCGGGTCCTGGCCATGGCGCGAAACGCCGTCACGCGCTCTTCCGGTGATGCCGCGCGCTCGACGGTGGCGGCGAGCAATTCCTGGATCGCGGGGCTCTCGCCGAACTGGACGAGCTTCTGCTGCAGGTCGTCGCGCTCCGCGGCGGTGAGATTTCGAGCGGTGAGGTGCTCCTGGAAGAACCGGGCGAGCTCGCCGCCCCAGTCAGGGTGGAGCCCGGCGATCCACCAGGCGGTGTCCTTCATCACGCGATCGGGTGAATCGAGCAGCGCGACGACCGCCGCGGGTTTCAGTCCGCCGGCGTCCATCTGATCGAGTGCGATGAGCGCGGCGCGCTTCGCCTGCGGGGAGGTCGCCTGCAGCCCGGCGGCCGTGGACGCCGGATCGGCGATTTCGATCAGGGCGTACGTCACGGAGTGTTCCAGCACCCGATCGAGTGGCGCGCCGGCGGCCGTGAGCAGATCTGGAACGGCTCGCGGATCGCCGATCCGCCCGAGCGCCTCGGCGGCCGCACGCTGAACCGCTGGCCGGCCGGACTTCAAGGCCTCGACGAGTTGCGGCAGGGCCGCGGCGTCACGCCACAGACCGGCGGAATGAAGCGCCGCCTGGCGCACGCCGTCATCGCGGTCCTGCAGGGCGGATCGAACGACGTCGCGCGCCTCGGTGGTCTGGATGCGCGTGAGTGCCCAGACAGCGTTGCGCCGCACGTCCGCGGAAGCCGACGACATCTTCAATATCCGATCGAGCGCCGGGATCGCGCCGCTTCCAAGCTTGCCGAGTTGGTAAAGCGTGCGGCTCTGCACGGCCGGCCGGATGTCGCCGAGCAGGCTCGTCAGCTGCGCGGCGTTCATGCCGTTCCACGCGATGCCGAGGCCCCGCGGGTCTTTCGGGACCGACGCGCCCTTCCGGCGGACGCGGTAGATCGCGCCGAGCACGTCGGGTTTGGCGAGCTGCGAGGTGGGACAGCACAGCTTGTACCACGCCCCCGTGTCGATCACGAGCAGGCTGCCGTCGGCATCCTCGAGGACGTCGGTCGGGTGAAAATCCTGGCTGCTCGACACGAGGAAATCGGAATCGCGGCTCTTGAAGGTCGCGCCGCTCGGCTCGAGCACGTGGCGCGTCACCTTGTGCAGGTTGAACAGCGTCGCGAAGAAGTTGTCGCGGTAGCCGTCGCCGAACACGCGTGAGCCGTAGCGCGTCAGGCCCGACGGCGCCCCGGGACCGAAGTGGGTCAGCTCCGGCATGAGCTCGCCCGTCCGTTTGTGACCGTCGAGGACCGCGTGAGGCTTTCCGTACAGCCCGCCGTAGATGGCGTGAATCAGCGCGTCGCGGCGGCCGAGCTGCGGATGCTCGAGAAAGGTGGCGGTCAGGATCCGTTCGCCGGCGGGCGTGAAGGCCACATCGACCGGGTTGTCCATGCCGCCGTTCATGACCGGTTCAACCACGCTGTCGCCCGGACGCCGGCGGAAGATGTGCGCGGCCTTGGTCACGAACGGGGCCTTGCCGGGCCGCTCGTAGGTCTGCTGGGCGAACGCCCCCTTGGTCCAGTAGATCGAGCCGTCGAGACCGAGGTAGGGGCCATGCAGATCGTTCGCGCAGCCGGTGAGCGTCTTCCCCTCGAACCACTCTTCACGCCGATCCGCGACGCCGTCCCCATTGGTGTCCGTCAGTTTCCAGATGCTCGGCGGCGCCGCCACATAGAGCGAGCCGTCGAACCACATCGCGCCTTCGGGAAACATCATCTTGTCGGCGAACACGATGCTCGTGTCGAACTTTCCGTCACCGTTCTTGTCCTCGAGACGCACGATCCGGTGAGGCTTGTCGGCGAGCTGCTTTTCGACCCGGTCGTTCGATCCCGAGGAGTCGGCGACGTAGAGCCGCCCCTCCTCGTCGAAGTCCGCGACGATCGGCCGGTCGACGATCGGAGGACCGGCGACGCGCTCGACTTCGAACCCGGGTGGAACCGTGAGGACCTGATCGGCGACGGTCGATTGTCCCGGTGCGCGCGGAAACACCAGTGCGGTCAGGGCGACCGTTGCGAGCGCGCCGGCAAGCACAGTGGATTTCATCATTTCTTCAAAACACTCTCTTCGCTGTCAGCTCGGGCGCGGCCAGGTCCAGCCGCCGCGCAAGCACGGGCAGCTTGCGCGTCGGCACCGCGGGAAAGAGGTGATGCTCGACGTGATAGAACATGTTGTACGTCACGAATGCCTTGCCGCGTCCACGGATGGTGCGCGCGAACACGCCCTCGGGGTCACAGTCGTGATGCACGGTCCAGACGGCGAAAAATGCCGTCAGGCATTGTCCCACCGCCATGGCCAGGATGTGGTACCGAAGCCATGGCAGGTCCAGCACGAACAGAACGGCCGCGATCCAGCCGAGGTTGGCCGCCAGCTCGCCGCGGATCCACTTCTTCTGCCGCGCACCGGCGACCTCGAGCGCCTTGCGATGGAGCCGCACGGGAAACAACGGGCCGACGAGTATCGCCTGCCACGCCGGCATGCGCGCGCTCATCGCCTCCACGTCTTCCGGCTGCATGCAGTGGCGATGGTGCCGCAGGTGGTTGGTCTGCACCGCGTGCATCGAGCCGAGCATCAGCACGCTCAACGCGAACATCAGCCACTCCGTCGCCGCGCGCGACAGCCCCAGCGCGTAATGATACGCATTGTGCACCTGGCGCAGCCCGGTGATGAAGAACATGAACGAGCAGCCGAGCGCGAGGACGTAGTGCCCGGACCACGCCGCGCCCCACGACGCCAGGAGCCACGGCGGCGAAAGGAGCAGCTCGTGCAGGACCTCGAACCGTGTCAGCTGACGGAGATCCTGCCAGCTCACGCCCGCGAGACGGTCCTTGTGAACGGAGCGCATTCGGTCGGTCAGTCTTTTTTCTCGATGCCGTACACGCCCGCCGTTGGATCGAAACCTCAAAGCCGAGGGCCGCATCATACCAAGCGGCGAGGCGATCCGAGCGCCCGGACGGGGCGACGCGTGCGCCGGCAAATCCCGCGTGCCCTGTTGACACGGCGAGGACAAGACCCTATAGTTCGCGGCGCAAACAAAAGGCGTCTACCCCCCGTGAACTCGGCCAGAACAAGGAACGGTCCCCCATGACGCACCTCCGCCGCCTCTTCGCCACCCTGGTCCTGTTGCTGTGCGCGAATGCCGCGTTCGCTCAAACCGAGTCCATCATCGTCGAGGCGGAATTGGGCGCGGTCGGCTCGCAGTTCTCCATCATCACAGAGGGCGGCGTCACGTACGCCGCCATCCAGTCGACGGTCGGAGGCTTCAACCCGACGACCGACGCCCGCGTGATCTCCTTCACCGTCACGTTTCCGAGCCCGGGGCTCTACGAGCTCTACGGCAGGCTGCGCGTCGGGCCCGGCACCTTCAACGACGACAGTTTCTATTACGCGAACGGGTTCGGAGCGAAGAACCCGGCTGCCAATGCCGACTGGGTCCTGGCGAACGGCCTTGCCGGAACGGTCGGATTCACGCTGCCGAGCGACAAGGTCGTCGGCGGCGGGGTCGCGCAGAGCAACGTGTGGAAATGGGTCAAGCTGTCGGCCTTCGACGGCGGAGCGCCGCCGGTCTCGTTTCCGGTCGATGCCAGCAGCCTGACCCGGACGTTCCAGGTGGCCGGCCGCGAAGACGGGCTGTTGCTCGACAAGTTTGCGTTCGGCCGCCAGGGAGTGTTCTTCACCGTTTTCGATCTCGACAACGGCCTGCCCGGCACGACCGTTCCGCCCCCGCCGCCGTTCACTCCGCCCGGCCCGCCGATCGCGACCGGGCAGCCAAAGTTCCTCGGTGGTGTGTCCAGCCCGTCCCAGAACCTCAACTTCACCGCGTACTGGAACCAGGTGACGCCCGAGAACGCCGGCAAGTGGGGCAGCGTCGAAGGCACCCGGAACAACATGAACTGGGCCGAGCTCGACACCGCCTACGCGCTGGCGAAGAACAACGGCTTCCCGTTCAGGCTGCACACGTTGATTTGGGGGAATCAGCAGCCCGGATGGATCGAGGCGCTGCCGCAGGCCGAACAGCTGACAGAGATCGAGGAATGGTTTGCCGCCGTCGCCAACCGATATCCCGACATCGACTTCATCGACGTCGTGAACGAGCCGCTGCACGATCCGCCGGACGGCCCGGGCGATGGCAATTACATCGAAGCGCTCGGCGGCGCGGGCGAGTCGGGATGGGAGTGGGTCCTCCGGTCGTTCAGGATGGCGCGCCGGCATTTCCCGAACGCCAGTCTCGGCATCAACGAGTTCAGCGTCACCAACAACACGACGGACGCACAGCGCTACCTCGGCATCGTCGCGCTGTTACAGGCGGAAGGGCTAATCGACTCGATCGGCGTGCAGGGGCACGCGTTCTCCACGCGCGTCCCCAACTCCGTGACCACCGCCAACCTCGATCTCCTGTCGACCGCGGGACTGCCCATCTACGTCACGGAGCTGGACATCGACGGCCCGACCGACGAGGTCCAGCTCGCGGACTATCAGCGGATCTTCCCGGCGTTCTGGGAGCACCCCGGCGTCCGCGGTATCACGCTCTGGGGTTACAGACCCGGGCACTGGCGCACCGCGCAGGGGGCCTACATCGTCCACGCCAACGGAGCCGAGCGGCCCGCGATGATCTGGCTGCAGGGGTACGTCGCGAGCACGACGCTGCGGCCCTGGACCACTACGCACGGGTCGTCGCGGACCGTCACGGTCGGAGACAGCGTGTCGTTCGCCGTGGACGCCGGCGGCTCCGCGCCGCTGGCGTTCCAGTGGCGGAGGAACGGCGTCCCGATCTCGGGAAACGCGTCCGCCTCGACCTCGACCCTGGTGCTCGCCAGCGTGACCACAGCCGATGCCGGGAACTACGACTGCGTCGTATCGAACGCCGCGGGCTCGGCGACGAGCGCCACCTTCACGCTCACAGTCAACAAGGCCGCCGCCACGATTGTGCTCGGCGGATTGACCGTGCTGTACGACGGCGTCCCGCACGCCGCGATTGCGACGACCAGTCCCGCGGGCCTTGCGGTGGACCTCACCTACAACGGGAGCCCCACTCCGCCGACCGCGCCGGGCTCCTATGCGGTGGCCGCCACCATCAACGACGCGGACTACTTCGGCTCGGCAACTGGAACGATGGTGATCAGCACCGCCGTGCTGGTGCGGCATGCCCCCACGATCAACGGCAAGATCGCCGGCTCCGTGCAGGTGTTGCTGCCGGAAAGCACGGTGCTGAACGGCAGCGCGGACGTCTCTGGCGACCTGTTGGTCCCCGGCACGCCGCGCGTCCGGCTGAACGGCCACCCGGCATATGACGGCACTCTTGATGGCGGGGGCAGCGCGTCGCCATCCAACTACACCGTCACCATCAACGGCCGCGCAGTGTTACGGCACGTCGTACGGAGGACCGACGCCGTTGCGTTTCCAACCGTCGCCGCGCCTCCCTCGCCGACCGGCTCACGCACCGTCGTGCTGAATTCGCGGGGTCAGAGCCCCGGCGACTTCGGGACGATTCGCCACCTCATCCTGAACAGCCATGCCGGTCAGGTCGCCGTGCCTCCCGGGACATATGGCGTGCTCATCGCGAACGGCAACAGCGGCTTCGTCCTCGGCGTCCCTGGCGCGACCGAGCCGGCCGTCTACAACCTGCAGGGCCTGCTGGTCAACGGAGGGAGCACGCTGCAGATCGTCGGCCCCGTGATCCTGAACGTCGCGAGCGGCGTGATCCTGAATTGCACGGGCGGCGCGTCCGGCCCACCGAGCTCCAACCCCGGCTGGCTGCAGCTGAACATCTCCTCCGGGGGCTTCATCCTGAACGGCCACGCCGCGTTCAACGGCTTCGTGGTCGCGCCGGAAGGCACCGTCATCATCAACAGCACGCTCAACGGCGGCGTGGTGTCGGATCGGCTGATCATCAACGGCGGGGGCGTATTGAACGCCGGAGGGTAAGGAACGCCGATCAAACTGAGCGCCCGGGCACCGTGCCAAACGGCAGGCATAGTGATAGCTTGAATGGCATGGCCCCAAACAAACGCTCCGACGAAGTCCCGACCGAACAGGCGCCGAAGGATGGGCCGCTGACTCAGCTCGTTGACGAACGGGTCAACGTCCCGCCGGACGATCTTCGGACGGACCTGGAAACCTCCGGCCCTGGTGACATTCACCAAACCGCTCCGAAGGAGTACGCCGAGGGGACGGCGGAACACGACGACGACAGGGAGCCGTGAATCGGCGGCGCATGAGCCGTCCCGGGGGCGTTCAACGCCTTCAAGGGCGAGGTGTCACCATGCGCTGCCGGAATTGCTTCGTCACGGTCCCGCTGGTGTGGGGGCTGGCGTCGTTCGCGGCGGGATGCTGTCCGACGACGGCCGGCCCCACGGCACAGGCGGCGAGCTATTCCATGACGCTCGCGCCCGGCGAGGTGCGGTTCTTCGATGCCGACACGCCGGACTCCACGACGCAGATCAACTTGACCTTCAGGATCGAGTCCGTGGACGCGCTCCTGCGGCTGCGGCAGATCGATCCAGGCTGCCTGCCCGGCCCGGGTGACGCGTGCCAGAACCTTTACGATACGACGCTCACGCCGCGGCCCGCCGGGGTCGTGCAGTTCGGGAACGGCCTGCAACCCCACGGGCTCCGGACCCGCGTCGTCCTGGAAAACCCCTCGCCCGACACGTCGATGACTGTCGGCCTCACCATCGAGCCCAGGCGCGCCGGCTGCACGTGATCCGGTCGGTGGCGACACTAGGAGGTCAGGAGGTCAGGAGAATGATTTTTCAAAAAACAAGAAACTCCTGATCTCTTGATCTCCTGTTCAAGAACAAGCGAACGCGTTGGGAGTATGGGTGTGGTGGACTGAGGTCGCGGGAGAGGAAGTCTTCGACTTAGTAGTCGACTCCCCGCCGTCGCAACACCGCGTTGCGGAGCCCGACAGGAAGCGCGGATTCGACCTCGGTGGTCTCGCGTCCGACTTCGGCCGCCGCCGACTTGGCGGATTGCAGCACGCGCTCGATCTCCGCGAGCAGATGTGTCGGCAGGCACGGCTTCAGCAGCATCGCGCTGAACCCGGCGCGCTGCCCGTTGCTCTGCGTGTCGGACGTCCAGTGCGCGGTCATGCCGAGGATGGGCACGTGCCTGGTGAGCGAGTCGGCACGCAGCGCCGCCGCGAGGGCGAACCCGTCCAGCCCGGGCATCGCGATGTCGGTCACGACGATGTCGGGGACGATCTCCAGGGCGGTCGAGAGGGCCTCACGGCCGTCACCTCGTCCGTATGCGACAAAGCCTGCGGTCGAGAGGAATTCGACGTACCCGCTCAAAGCGTGGGGATCGTCTTCCGCGACGAGGACTATCGTACCGGTTCGAAGGCCTTCCATGCCCGAACGTTCCGCAAAGACCGCGCCATCAGGGGATTGCAGTTCTCAAGGGATTTCGTGAGTCCGGGGCTGGGCCGAGGGGTCACAAGGGGGCATCCAATGTCGAAATTGCATCTTCGTACCGGTGCCCCGGGCGCGCGCCGCGTCAGGGTTTCTGATGGGGGCGCGAGCCCGGAAAGGCGTCCACGAAGCGGGACCATGCGGCCTCATCCTTCGAGGAGTTGCGAGACAGCGCGCCGCCGTACCACGTGACGTCGCTGGACGTCGAGCCCGCGTGGGCGATTCCCCACATCCGCTGCACGAGAAGGGAAACGCCGACGAGCGGCACGCGCACGCTGAAATACGGTGCGAGAGACGACAGGCGGTCGCGCGGGATTTCCAGACGCAGCCCCTCGGGACTCACGTCGAGCAGGTGCGACGGCACGCCGTCCACGACCGCCGGGATCCGGTTGACCGGTATCCGGGGCGAACGCCGGACGGGCCGTTCCTCCATGAGCGCCATCGAGACCGTGCACGTCAGCGTCGCGCGGTCGACTGGCCGTCCCAGGTACATGGCGCCCTTCAGATCGGCCTGCACCTGCTCCGCCTTCGAAGAGCCGACGATGACGGTCGGGGTCATGGGATTGCGACGCTGCGAGCGCGTCGCCTGGTCCAGCCCGTCGCGAAATGCGTACGCGGCCTCCGCGATGAGGAGGTCGAATCGGCACGCCTTGATGACGGTCATCGCGTCGTCGCAGGTGGCGACCCGGATCGGGTCGAACCCGTCTGACGAGAGCCAGTCGGCGAGCATCTCCGCTTCGGCGATATACGGAGAGGCGATCACGATACGTGGGCGTACTACCATCCTGGTCCCCTCGCTGCAGCACTACTCAGAGTGCAGCGACCATGCCACCCGGATTCTCTCGAAAAACCGCTTGCTGCAGGGTCGGCGGCGTCACAATTTTGTGGATGGAACTGCCTGAACAGTAATCGGCCGCCGGGCCGGGGATGGTAGCATCCGGCATGGTGGAGGTGTCGTGATGACCCGTGTGCGCCCGCACATGATTGTTGTGTCGTTTCTGGCCTTGTCCTGGATGGTGCCGGCGGATCGGCGCCGGGCAGCTGCCCGCGCCGGATCCGCAGCCGAGCGCACCGCCTCTGCGGCCTCCTGTGATGGGACCGTCCGGCGGTGTCTCGACAGGACATCCGCTCACGACTGCCGCGGCGTTCGGCATCCTCATCAAAGGCGGCAACGCGTTCGACGCCGGCGTTGCGGCGCTCCTCGCCGGCGGCGTGGTCGAGCAGGATCTCTACAGCCTCGGCGGTGAAGCGCTGGTTCTGGTCTACCCGAAGAAAGAGGCGAAAGTGACGGCCGTCGTCGGCCAGGGCTGGGCGCCGCACGCGGTTGACATCGAGTGGTATCTCTCGCGCCAGAAAAACCTGCAGGGCGAGGGACTCGATCCAGCGGTCGTCCCCGGCGCGGTGCACGCGGCGCTCACGGTGCTCGAACGATGGGGGACGATGAGCTTCGAGCAGGTCGCGGCGCCGGCGATCGACTACGCGGAGCGCGGGTTCCCGCTGCGGCCGAGGACCGCGGACGCCATCAGGAGCCAGCGCGAGTTCCTCGAGCGATGGCCGGGCAACAAGAGCTACTGGCTCAAGCCCGACGAGTCGTTCTACGCGGCGGGCGACACGGTCAAGCTGCCGGCGCTCGCGGGCACGCTGAAGCGGATGGTCCGCGCCGAGCGTGCGGCGAAATCGCGGGGGCGCCGGGCGGGGGTGATCGCGGCGCGCAATCGGTTTTACAAGGGGGACATCGCGCGCGAGATGGTCGCGTTCCTGCAGAAGCACGAGGCCCCGTTCGATCGATCCGACTTCGCCGACTTCTTCGCGCGCGTCGAAGCGCCCGCGTCCACGACCTATCACGGCTACACGGTCTACAAGCACGCGTTCGGCAGCCAGGGCCCGATGCTCCTCCAGACGCTCAACATCCTCGAGCACTTCGACCTGCACGCGATGGGCTACGGCAGCGCCGATTACTTCCATACCGTCATCGAGGCGATGAAGCTCGCGTATGCGGACCGCGACACCTACTACGCGGACCCGGCGTTCGTGAAGGTCCCGGCCGCGGGGCTGCTCTCGAAGGAGTACGCGAAGGAGCGCGCGGCGCTGATCGATCCGAAGCGGGCGTCGAAGGCCTTCATCGCCGGCGACCCGACGAAGTACGACCCGCAGGTGAAGCAGTGGACCTACTGGAAGGCCGACGTCAAGGATGGGACCGTGGAGGCCGCACCGTCCCGCAGCGACGCGATGGCCTCGCGCGGGCAGGATTCAACCGGAGTCAGCAAGGACACGACGCACATCGCGATCGTCGACAAGGCGGGCAACGTGTTCGATTCGACGCCGAGCGGCGGGTGGATCGGCGGCGCGGTGATCCTCGGCAACACCGGCATCGGCATGAGCGTGCGCGGCGAGCAGTTCTGGCTCGACAACACACGGGCGGCCCAGCTTCGTCCGCGGGCCCGCCCGCGCTACACGTTGACGCCGAGCCTCGTCCTGAAGGATGGCCGCCGATGATGGCCATCGGCACGCCGGGCGGCGACAACCAGGATCAGACGATCCTGCAGGCCTTCCTCAGCATCGTCGAGTTCCGGGACGCGTGGTATCCGAACCTGCACGCGGCGCTCGAGCGCCCGCGCGCGCAGACGCTCCACTTCTACGGTTCGTTCTGGCCGCACGCGGCCGGCTTCAACAAGCTGAACGTCGAAGCGGCGGTTCCAGAGGCGGTCTACAAGGAGCTTCAGTCACGGGGGCACGACGTGAGCCGGCTGCGCACCTTCGGCATGTCGGGCTGCGCGACCGTGGTCATGATCGATCCGGCGACGGGGAACCGGTTCGCGGGGGCCGATCCGCGACGGGATTGTTACGCGATGGCGTACTGACAGCTACCAGCTTCCGGCTTCCAGCTTCCAGCTTCCGCGATCCGGCTTCCGGCTTCCAGCCTCAAGCTTCCGGCTTCCAGATAAGAGCATCGAACCCGGAACCTAGGACTGGGAGCTGGGAGCTCTACTTCCCCCGCAGCTTCGCCACCTCGCCATCGACGCCGTCCGGCGGCTGTTGGTTGGCGAACTGGTCGTCGTCTCGGAGTGCCTGCTTCAGGCGCAGGAGCTCGGCCTTCAACCCCGCCGTCAGCTGTTCGTGTCCGGGCTCGCCGTACAGGTTGTGGAGCTCGAACGGATCGGCCGCGAGGTCGAACAGCTCCCACTGATCCTTCTTCCAGTAGTAAATCAGTTTGTGAGTGCGGGTGCGAACCCCGTAGTGCGCCCGCGTGTTGTGGTGGCCGGGGTCGTGGTAGTAGCGGTAGTACATCGAGCTGCGCCAGTCGGCCGGCGTCCGCCCGCGGAGAACAGGCACGAGACTTCGGCCCTGCATGTCGCCGGGCACGGGCAGTCCCGCGGCCTCGAGGAACGTCGGCGCGAAATCGACGTTCAACCCGATTGCGTCGCTCCGTGTTCCCGCCTTGACGACCCCCGGCCAGCGGATCAGGAACGGCATGCGCAGCGACTCCTCGTACATGAAGCGCTTGTCGTACAGGCCATGGTCGCCGAGAAAGAAGCCCTGGTCGCTCGTGTAGATCACGATGGTGTTCTTCGTCAGCCCGCCGGCGTCGAGAAACGACAGCAGCCGGCCGACGTTGTCGTCCACGGACTGGATCGTCGCGAGGTAGTCCTTCATGTAGCGCTGGTACTTCCATCGGACCAGCGCATCGCCGGTCAGCAGCACCGGCTTCCCGTCGCGGACGATCGTCACCTCCATGGGCTTGACCGCCAACCAGCTCGTGAGCTCCGCGCCCGTGAGGTCCGCGGGCGGCTCGAGCTTGAGATCGCGGCGCGTGAGGTCGGTGGCCACGCGCTGGAGGTTTTCGCGGAGCGCGTCCGTGCGCGTCGCGTAGGTGTCCCAGAACGTTTCCGGCTCGGGGATCCAGCGATCCGCGAACTGCGCACGGTGGGCCGGCGTCCGGTTGCCAGGGCCGGTGCGGCGCCTTGTTGTGGACCATCAGGAAGAACGGCTTGCCCTTCGGCCGGCTCTTCATGAAATCAATCGCCAGATCCGTCGTGACGTCGGTCACGTAGCGGCCGGTGTACGTCTTCTCTCCGCTCGCCGTGTAGAGCACCGGGTTCATGTAGGCGCCCTGCCCCGGCAGGATTTCCCAGCGATCGAAGCCGACGGGATCGCTCCCGAGGTGCCACTTGCCGATCATGCCGGTGTAGTAGCCGCCCTGCTGGAGCAGGCGCGCCACCGTCATCCGCGAGCTGTCGAAGCGGTTGAACACCGGCACGCCGTTCAGATGGGGGTACTGCCCGGTCAGGATCGCGGCGCGGCTCGGCGTGCAGATGGAGTTGGTCGCGAACACGTTCCGCATGACCAGCCCTTCGCGGGCCAGGCGATCGATGTTCGGGGTCTGGTTCACCCGCGACCCGTACGCGCCCGATGGCGTGCGCGGCGTGGTCGTCGGACATGATGAAGACGATGTTCGGGCGGTCCGCGGCGAAGCCCGGCGCGACAGCGAACGCGGTGACGATGACGGCGAGGATCAGCCTGCGCACGGGGCGGATCCTAGCATGCGCAGCGAGTGAGCAGCCCTACCGAGGCGCGAAGCGCGAGCCTACCGCGGGTGCGAGGAGCCGCGGCCCTACGGCGAGCGAAGCGAGCCGCTACCAGGCATTAGCGCCGAGGCCCCTATCGCCATTCGGGCGCGTAGTCGCGATTGCGCATCCGCCGCTCGACGACGAGGCTGAGGGAGAACAGCGCGATGACCTCGACGAGCGCGATGAACGCGTAGACGGCAAACCGCGTGAAGGCGCTCGGCTCCGGCCAGCAGACGGCGCCGTCCTCGAAGCAGGCGCGCACCATGCGGTCGATCTCGAAATGCTCGCGGAAGATCAGCCCGAAGGCCGTCCCGAAGAGCACGCAGGTGCCGGCAATGTTGCCGAAGATCATCCCGCCCTTCCGCCAGAACGGAAAAGCGATCAGCAGGCTCACCAGCGGCGCGACCGTGAGCTCCAGCGAAATCCAGTACCAGTTCAGGTTGGTCACGGGCGGTCATCAATCGAGTGACGGATGGGATTCACCACCAGGCTCGAGTCCCGCGCGCCACTGGTGGTCACGGCCGCGCCCCGGTCGCGTTCAGCGCCCGCAGCACGACGCCGTCCAGCTTGTAGACGTCGCGTGCGTAGCGCAGCTCCCCGGAGGCGCCGACGCTGACGGTCCAGTAGACCATCAGCACCGGGAGCGGCTGCGTCAGGAAGACCGTCTTGGTCTTCGCGCTGTCCACGACCTGCTGGATCGCGGCGGGGTTCCAGTCGTCCTGCCCCTCGAGGAGCACCGCGGCGAGCGCGAGGGGATTCTCCACGCGGATGCAGCCCGAGCTGAAGCTGCGCTCGTCGGCCCGGAAGAGCTCCTGGCTCGGCGTGTCGTGCAGGAAGATCGAATGCTCGTTCGGGAAGATGAACTTCACGCGTCCGAGCGCGTTGTCCGGACCGGGCGGCTGGCGCAGCGTATACGGGAACGTCGCGGGCGTCGCCGTGGCCCAGTCGATGCTGTCGGGGGCGACGACGCGGCCCTGGCGATCGAGAATCGTGAGCTTCTTCTTCGCGATGGCGTTCTCCCCCTTGCGCATGGCGCCGAGCACGTCCTGCGCCAGGATGGTGGGGGGCACGGTCCAGTCCGGGTTGAAGACGATGTAGCGCATGTCGGCCCGGAACGACGGGGTCTGCCGCCCGGCCCTGCCGACCTGCGCGCGCGTTTCCCACACGTTCTTGCCGCTGCGGATCAGGTATGCCTTGAACGCCGGCAGGTTCACGAGCAGGAACGTGTCGCTCAAGCCTCCGAGCACCCACCGCGCGCGTTCGAGGTTCACGCGGATCTCATCGACGCGGGCCGCGGGCGTGACGTTCATGGCATCCAGCGTCGCCTTGCCGATCGTGCCGTCCGCCGTCAGCCGATGCCGATCCTGGAATCGCTTGACGGCAGCGGCGAGCGCCTCATCGTACGCTTCGCTGTCGGACATCGTCGCGAGCTCGCCCGTAGCGGCGAGGCGCTTTCGCACGGCGCTGATTCGCGCGTGCGTGACGCCCGGCTTCAGCGTCGCGCCTGGGGGGACAACGGGCCAGCCGCCTTGCGATGCCGCGGTCCGCTGTGTGGCCAGCGCCTGTTTCAGTCCCCGATAGATGAAGTGCGACGGCTTGAGCGCCTCGATGGCGGCCGCGGGCGAGGGCGCGGCGGCGACGTCCGCGAGAAACGTCTCGAGCGGCGGCGCGCCGGCGCGCGGGTCCACGTTCCATCGCCGATCCAGCGTGGCCGGCCGGACCTTGCCGAAGCGGACGTGGTTGACGAGGGATGCGACGGCATCGGTCAGCAGGATCTGCAGATCGGCGTCACGATCCGGCGAATCGGCGGGCGCCGCGCGAAGCGACTCGATCGCGGCCAGATGATAGTCGCGCGGAGCGAGGCCGTCCTGCTCGACGTCGCGGATGGCCTGCAGGATCTGGTCGGGCGCGGTCCCGGGCCACGCGGGAGTGAAATTCCTGGACTGGAAGAAGTGCGAGACCGCATCGGGCTCGAGCAGGCGCACCCCTCGAACGGTCCGCCCCTTGTCCTCGTGCAGCTGCTCGACGCGCGCGCGCAGCGGCTCGGAGGCCGGAGGCGCCTGCGGCGCGGCGAGGGCGGCGAGGAGCAACAGGACCGTGAGCATCTATTTGTGTCGAGAGAGGTAGTCCACGATCACGAAGCTCATCGCCTTGATGCCCACCGGAATCGAGCCGTCGTCGGCAAGAAACGTCGGCGTGTGATGATCGCCGGAGGTCGTGCCCGGCTTCACCTGGCCCAGGCGATAGAAGAACCCGGGCACCTCGTTCGCGAAGAACGAGAAATCCTCGGAGCCCATCGCCGGAGGAATGCGGCTCACGTGCGCCTTGCCGACGACGCGTTCGAGCGCCGGGACCGTGTCACGGGTCAGCGTCGCGTGATTGATGGTGGCGGGCGCTCCACGTTCGTAGCGCACGACTTCTCCCGTCGCGCCGGATGCTTCCGTCACGCCTTTGAGGATCGCGCGCAGGCGCGTCTCGGCGATCTCGCTCACCTCCGGCCGGAACGTGCGGATCGTGCCCGTCATCGTCACTTCGGCGGGGATGATGTTGTGGCGCTGACCGCCGTGAATGCTGCCGATCGTCACGACCCCGGGCTCGTGTCCGGAGAACGTGCGCGAGCGGATGGTCTGCAGCGCCTGAACGAACGCGGCCGCCGTCACGATCGGATCGATGGAGAGCTCGGGCCTGGCGCCGTGCGACTTGCCGTCCGACGATCTTCACCTCCCAGGTGTCGGCCGCCGAGAGCGCCGGTCCTTCCGAGTACCCGATGTCCCCCACCGCCATTTCCGAGAACGCGTGCAGGGCGAAGATCGCCTGGGGCCTCGGGTTTTGGAGGACCCCTTCCTTCACCATGAGCGACGCGCCGCCGGCCTCCCCTGACGGCGGTCCTTCTTCGGCGGGCTGGAAGATGAACTTCACCGTGCCGGGGAGATCCGCCTTCATCGCCGTCAGCACGGACGCCACGCCGAGCTGCACGGCCGTGTGCACGTCGTGTCCGCAGGCGTGCATCACGCCGACGTCCTGTCCCATGTACGTCGCCCGGACCTTCGACGCGAACGGCAGGCCGGGCTGCTCGGTCACGGGCAACGCGTCGATGTCGGCGCGAACCGCCACGACGGGCCCGGGGCGGCCGCCTTTCAGCAGCGCGACGACACCGTGCCGGGCGATGCCGGTCTGCACCTCGAGGCCGAGCTTTCGCAGGTAGTCGGCAATGAGCGCCGCCGTCTTCTCCTCGCGGTTCGACAGCTCGGGGTTCTGGTGCAGGTGATGCCGGATCTCGATGACCGCCGGTGCCACCCTGGCGGCCTCCTGCTCGACGCGCGCAAGCGGATCCTGCGCGGACAGCGCCGCGCTCGTCAGGATCAGGATTGGGAGGATCAGTCGCGTTGGGGTCACATCCACCTCGACATCTGACACGAGATCACGCGCCGGCGCACAGGCGCAGCGCTCGAAGGCCGCCGGCGATGTACTCGCGGCGATCGGTTTCGAGACCGAACTTCACGTCCCCGACACCCCGGCACGCGGCCATGAAGCGCGCGCGAGCCACGAGCCGATCGTCAATCGCGCCCTCGTAGGCGGACAGCACCGCGTCGCCGAAGGCCTGGCCGCCCCAGTGGAACATGCCCGCAATGTCCAGCGCAGGATCGCTGACGGCCATGTCGCTCCAGTCGATGACGCCGGTCACGGTCTGCGCCGCCTCGCCGACGAGGATGTGCTCGGCCGCCAGATCATTGTGCACCAAGGCCGGCGTCAAAAGGGACCGCGCCTCCGCGACGCCGGATTTCAGGTAGGTGAACCACGTGTCGAGCGGGGCGTCCGGCGCGACCGAGCTGAGCCGCTCGAAGTCCTCGAGCGCCTCCGCCCGGATTTCCTCGACCAGCGGCTCGATCGGCTGCCGCTCCACACCGAGGCGAGCCGCCTCGCCGGCCGGGAACGCGTGCAGCCAGGACAGGAAGCGGCCGAGCAGCGGCGCGAGTACGGAAAACGGCACGCGCGCGGGATCCATCTCGATGCCGGGCACTCCGGCCAGCCTGCGATAGCCCCCGAAGTGTCGCGGAAACTCGGGCGAGGGCTGACCACGCAACGAGAAGGCCGGTATCGGAAGCGGTGCGCGGCCGGCGAGCACGGGCAGAACCCGCATCTCAATGGCGAGCTGCCGTTCGACCTCGGCGCGTTTGGGAAACCTGAAGACCCAGACGCCGTTCACGTCGAACGCCGTGCTGTCGTACCCCTCGCCGAGGTAGGTCACCCGTGCGGGGGCGCATTGCGGGAACTGGGCCTCGACGATCCGGGCAACCACCCCCGCGTCGAGCCGATCACATCTGGACACGCGCTCTCGATCTAATCACCGATCGCTCCTGGCGAATCAGCGATTCAAGGATTCAGTGATTCAAGGATTAGGTTAGTGATTAGGGATTCGGTTCTACGAGGGAGAGAGGCGCGAGAACGCGTACACCAGCGCCAGCACGAGGGCGGCCAACACGAACACGATCAGCTCGGCCCACCGCGTCCAGCCTTCCTGTCTCGACATGTGCTTCACCGCTTCGCTGAAACCGTCTTGATCTCGGAGTCGTACCGGGCAAGCCCTTCGACTCGCGTGCCCACACCGCTCGCTCAGGGCAACCGTGCGCTCGCGAAACATCGTCGCCCAGACGGCGCGATCCTCCGCGCTGAGCACGTTCAGCTCCTCGAAGAGCTCCCGCGCGAACTCGACGTCGCCCAGGCCGCTGGCGGTGATGAGCCCGCGATCGCGCACCGCCGGCACATCGACGTAGCCCGCAGCGTCGGCGTAACCGGGGACAGTCGACCGCAGATAGTCGAGCCCGTTGCTCGTGTGCCGGCGCCCTCGCAGCAGGCCGATCCGGCCGATCGCCACGGTGGCCCCGCAGATCGCCGCGATCGGAACGCGCCTCTGCGTCCAGACGGTTCAGCAGCTGTTCGATCTCCGGTTCGACGGGCAGGCTCTCCCACCGATCGCCCCCCGGAAGGATGAACACCGCCACGTCGGCCGGGTCCACCTCCGACACGGTGGTTGACGGCAGGACACGGATGCCGCCCATCGACTCGACGGGGGCGGCGGTCAGGCCGACCGACTCCACCCGGTACTGGCCGGTGCGCCGAAGCTCCGCGACGGCGTGGGCCGGCTCCCAGTCGGCGAATCCTTCGAACACCAACAAGTAGACCGCTTTCTCAGGCATATGGCTACCGGGACCGTCGAAGGAGCTTGGAGGGAACTTGGGGGGAAGAAACGAGCGGTGCCACAATTTGAGGACGGGCGCTCCTGATGACAGGATTCCGGTTCGCGAAGAACCAGTCCTGACGCCCCGGGCTCGATCCTCATGCCCGGTACTTGGACTCGGTGGTCACCGCTCGGCGCAACCCTACCACGGTCTCAAAACAAAGCCAAGGCCCCTGCAATCCGGGTAGTGGTCAAGTTTCAGAGCGGAGCCCTTCGACCATCCGACGCATCTCGCTGACCCCATCCGGACCGCAGTACCCCTGTTGGGCAGCACCGTCGTGCAGGTCAATGCACCGTAAGCGGATCGCGTCCAACTGCGGGTCAACGATTCTAATCGACGTGAAATCGTCCCAGGCCCATCGGTCGCCACTGCCATCCAGGAACTGCTCGATGATGTCCGCGACGTCGGCTTTCGTGTACCGGATGGCCATGAACAATTCCAGGCGGCTTTTTTATCAGCCGCATCGTCAGTCGCATTCTGAAAAGTGACCACTACCGCAATCCGGAGTCACTGACGTTGCCGTGAAGCCACGAACGCCGCCGACCAACACAGAACGGCGAGGCCGACCGCCATCTGGAACGCACGGCTGCTCGTGGCACTCGACACCCACAGCAGCACGCCCAGCCCGACGAACACGCTCCAGTAGATCAGGTTTTCGCGCATCGACGGTCCCCTTCCAGAAACGTCGTCCTCCGCTCCGGCCTACGCCGCTGTCAGGACGAGCGGATCCTGCCGCGTGATGACCAGCGTGTGCTCGCAGTGCGCCGCCAGGCTCCCGTCACGCGTTCTGATCGTCCAGCCGTTGGCGTCCTGAATCCCCTGCGCCGAGCCGGCGCTGACCATCGGCTCGATCGTCAGGACGAGACCCTCGGTCAGGACGTCCGTCTGCCAGGGATCGTACTGGTTGGGCACCGCCGGCGGCTCGTGAATGGTCCGGCCAACGCCGTGCCCGGTCAGGCCGCGCACGACCGAAAAGCCATGCCGCCGCACCTCGAGATTGACCGCGCGGCCGATCTCGTTCACGCGAACGCCGGCGCGAGCCACTTTCAATCCCGCCGCCAACGCCGAATCGGCACAGGCGACGAGCCGATGCGCGGTCTCGGTGCCGGCGCCAACGACGACGCTTCGCGCGGCGTCAGCGACGTAGCCGTCCTTCTCGACCGTGACGTCGAGCTTCACCAGATCGCCGCGCTCGAGCCGGCGCGGCCCCGGCACGCCGTGCACGACCTCGTCGTTGATGCTGATCAGCACCGTCCCCGGGAAGCCGTAGACCAACGCCGGCGCCGAGCGCGCGCCGTGCCCGGCGAACACGCTCGCGGCGACTTCGTCGAGCCGGGCCGTCGTCACACCGGCGCGCACGTGCGTCTCGAGCGCGTCGAGAGTCAGGCGCGTGATGCGGCCGGCCTCTCGCATGCCCTTCCAGTCGGCGGCGGAATCAATCGACATGCCCGGAAGATAACGCGCGACCGGCCTCCTCCGCAAATTTCCGCTTGACAACGTTTACTGGTACCTAGTTAACTAGTAATCAACATGAGGCCCAAGTCATCCACGCTCACCGCCCACGAGCTCGAGCTGATGAAGATCGTCTGGCGGCACGACGCCGCCGTCACCGTCCGCGACGTCTACGAGGAGCTGCGCGCGCGCCGCCCCGTCGCCTACACGACGGTGATGACGAGCATGAAGACGCTCGAGCAGAAGGGGCACCTGAAAGCCACGCTGCAGGACCGTGCCCACCAGTACCGCCCGGCGAGACCCAAGCAGCAGGTCATCAAGGAGATGGTCCGCGACTTCGTCGACCGGGTCTTCAACGGATCGGGCCGCCCGCTGGTCGTCCACCTGCTCGAGGACGACCAGCTGTCGGAGGCCGACCTGCGCGACATCACTCGCATGATGGGGAAAAAACGATGACGAGCTCGATCTGGCTTCGCGACGTCGGCGCCTTCGCTCTCCAGGTCACGCTGATCGTCGGCGCGGGCGCTGCGCTCGCGCGCGCGTTCCGCATTCGTGAGCCCAGAGCCACGCTGCCGTACTGGCAGGTGCTCCTGGTCGTCTGCCTGCTCCTGCCGGTGTGTCAGCCGTGGATCGAGAGAGACCCGATCCCTGCTGCTCCCGATGCGCGGATGGTCGCGACCGCGATCCCGGACGGCCCCGGCACGGTTCCGGCGCCGATCGCGGCCTTGTCAAGCCCGTGGCGCGTGGAAGCGCTCGTTCTGCTCGTGCTGGGTGCCGGCATCGTCGCGCGCGCGATCTGGCTGATGGCCGGGGCCTGTGCGCTGCGCCGCCTGCGGCGCGAGGCCTCTCCGCTCGTCCCGCTTCCGGCGGCGATCAGGAACGCGCAGGAGCGCGTCGGCGCGAGGGCCAGCATCTGCGTCTCCGACCGGTTCGCGGGACCGATCACCTTCGGCGTGATCCGTCCCGTGATCGTGTTCCCGCCCGACGTCTCCACGATGCCGCCGCACGTGCAGGAGGCGATCGCCTATCACGAGCTGCTCCACGTGCGGCGCCGCGACTGGCTCTTCGAAGTCGCCGAAGAGGCCGTCCGCACCGTGTTCTGGTTTCACCCCGTCATCTGGTGGCTGATCGGACGCGTTCGATTGAGCCGTGAACAGGTCGTCGATCAGGCCGCCATCCGGCTGACGGAATCCAGGGAACGCTACGTCGAGGCCCTTCTGGCCGTGGCGCTCGCCAAATCCCCGCTTCGGCTCGCCCTCGCGCCCCCCTTCCTGCGGCGGAGCCACTTGAAGAAACGGGTCGCGCAAATCCTGCAGGAGACCACCATGACGACACGCCGATTGATCGCATCCCTCACCGCGAGCGGCGCCGCGCTCGCGCTCGCCGCCACCGTCGCGGTTCGCTCGTTCCCGCTCGAGGCCCAGGGACAGGGGCCGGCCGCCGCGGCGGCTCAACAGACAAGGGGCGGCGACCCCATTCAGATCGTGAAAGGCGCGGAGCACCTGCTGCACGCCGCGCTGCCCGAGTACCCGCACCGCGCCATCGAACAGCGCGTCGAAGGCGACGTGCTGCTCGACCTCGCTATCGACGACCGGGGGGAAGTGTCGGATGCGCGCGTGCTGAGCGGGCCGGACGAGCTGCGGAAAGCCGCGCTGGAGTCGGTCCTCCAGTGGCACTACTCGCCTACGCGGTTCGCTCGCTCTCGACGCAGGCCGCCCTGCGGTTCCACCTGCCCGCCGAGGAGTCACGCGCGGAGCCCGGCAAGCGCGCGATCGCCTACACCATCACGCGAGGGCAAGAACTCCACATGGAGATCGTCGGGGAACCGGAAAAAGGAGAGATCTCCTCCGACGCACAAAAGGTCGAGCACCGCATGATGGAAATCGAGCAGGCGCTGAACAGTCCCAGCACGACGGATGCGGAGAAGCAGGAGCTCGAGCTCAAGTACGCCGACACGAAAAAAATGATCGCGAAGATTCACGCCGAGCAGGAAGCCCAAGAGGTGAGGTCCCTTACTTTCAAACTGGAGAAGGACGCCGACGCGCGAAAGTTCGACGGCACGGCGCGGCTGGCCCGGGTCAAGACCGAACGTGTGTCCGAGGCCATGGCAAACGCGGTGCTCACGCGGGCGGGCGTCAAGGTGGGGGATCCGATCACCGAGGACACCGCTCGCCGCATTCGAGAGGTCGCCTCCAGCGTGGACGAGCACGTCCAGGTGTCGTTCGGCTCAGATGGCGCCGGCAGGATCGTCCTGGTGCTCCTCACCCGCTGACGGACTGCCGATCATCGCTGCCACGGGTGCTTGACGGTCGGCGCGTTGGCGTATCGCTTCATCGCCAGCACGAGCTGCCGTCCGCACCCGGGCTCGAGCCGGACCGTCAGGAGCGGTGAGCCGACAGGCGTCGTCTGATCGCCGCTGGTCACGCTGACCAACTGATGCTCTCCGTACCCGCCGCCCTGCACGATGACCGTTCGAGCCTGCGACGGGTTGAGGTTGATGAGCGTCACCGACGGTGCGGGAGTCGGACAGTTCCGAGACGAGCGCGGCCACGTCCTCCGGCACGCCGGCGCGCCTGCGATCGGGATCGAAGTAACGAAGACGGGCGTTCAACAGCCCTCCCTCACGTCCGGGCAGGAGCGCGCCCCACATCAACTGCACCATCGAGTCGGTCGCCGCGGGGTTGAGGTCGAGCATGTTGTCGGCGAGGCGCTTCGCCGGAGTGGATGTGTCGCGCCTGATAGCGGCCACACGCTGCTGGATCGTGCCCAGATCTCGTTCGAGGGCCTGCTCGGGGTACGCCGGGTTCTGGCCGTGAAGAAAATCGACCCAGCCGCTCCGGCCGACGCGCTCCCGGTCCTGCGGCTTCTGCGACCAGTACCAGACCTCGAGCGCGCCCACGCTCCACGGCGCGTCCCGCCAGCCGTACCATCCGTCAGCGCCGTGCATCGTCGGATACTGCTTGCGCCCGTTGGTCTCGCGCGCGTGTGAGTTCACGCTGTCGATCATGGCGCGCCACGCGTCGACGTACTTCTGATCGCCGGTGACGAGCAGGGCGTTGCTGAACCCCACGAGCGCCCGCGGGATCCGGTTGCGGTCTTCGCGCCGGCCGGTCACCGGGTTGACGGGGCTGAATCCCCAGCCATAGGCGTTCTTCCACCACGCGCCCTCTGGCCCGCCGATCCGGCCGTCCAGATCGACGAAGCTCGGGATGATGCCGCCGTTCTGCGTCATCCGCTGCAGCCACGCATCCATGTACTCGACGATCCACTTCTTGTACTTGGGCTCGCCGGCAACCATGTAGGCGTTGGTCGGCAGCGTGGTGGCGACAAGATTGAGAAAATGATCGCCCGCCACGTCGCCGTATTCCTCGTAGTGGGCCAGGAACTGCTCGAACGTGGACTCGCCGTGCAGGGCGTCGAATCCCTTGACGTCGAACGGATCGCCAACCCAATCGAGGGCCGTTGCCTTCCGGAGCATCGGACCGCGGCTGCCGTTCTGCATGCTGCGGATGATCTTGTGCGCCGGGTCGTAGTTGGGGGCTTCGGGATCCTCGGCCATGTAGAGCCCCGCAAACCGCCTGGCGCGTTCCTGGTATTTCGCATCCGCCGGGATCGACAGCCCCATGCGGTTGAAAAGCTGCAGCCCTTCGCCGTGGTGCATCCAGTCGGACTGGACGATGAATTCCTTGTGGTACATGCCCTGCCGGGCGATCGGCACCTCGGTCGTTTTTGCCTCGGTGTACTGTTTGATCAGTCCCTCGTGGCCCTTCGAGTACATCTGCAGGATCTCGTCGCTGGCGCCCAGCGCGTGCAGCTCGGGCCACTTGTTGAAGTTCTCGAAGGCGTCGTCGGGTCCGTCGTTCGCCCCCCAGCGCACGAAGCACTGCAGGTAGCCGCGGTCGTCGAAGTACTTCTTGAAGTATTCGCTGCAGGCGGGGGTGTTGCCGGCCAGGAGCTGCCGCTCGAGCTGGGCCCATCGCGGCGGGGCCATCGGTGAGTCGATCCGGATCGAGACGGCCTTCGCCGCCGGCTGGTATCCCGAGACGGACGCAGCCAGCGCGCACGCGCCCAGCACGGAAACGACGGCGGCGGGCTTCTTGATCATAGAAGTTCTCAATCACTAATCGTTGAATCGCTGAATCTACAGATCGAGGATTCGAGGATTCGATGGCGATTCAACGATTCGACGATTCGACGATTCGATTCAAGATCCGACGATTCAACGATTCAACGATTAGGGATTAGGGATTGATCACTTCGTCTCATCCCAAATCACCTGCGCGTCGGCGCGCACTCTCGACGCGGCCGTGCGCACCTGCGCCTCGTTTGCCGGATCCGGCACGCTGTAGCCCGTGTATTTCGCCGGCGTCTTCCAGGTGCTCACCACGTCGTCCACGGTCTTGCCCGCTTTCTTCGCATCCTGGACGAACTTCACGAAGTCGGCGATGAACTCCGAATAGAGGCGCAGGTCCGCGGGCGTGGTCGTCGTCGCGTTGTGGCCGTTGATGATGGTGTCCACGCCCTTCTCGCCCGACGCCTTGGCGATCGTCCTGGAGTACCCGACGCCCGTGCCGCCGTTGTTCTTGTCCATGATCGGCAGGGCCCGGGTCGGGAACGTATCGCCGACGTGCATCACGCGATGCTGCTTGAAGATCACGAACGCGTCGCCGCCGGTGTGGGCCGGACCGAAGTAACGCAGATCGATCTGGTCGGCGCCACGGCCGATGGTCAGCTTGTCCTTGAACGTCTTGGTTGGCAGGCCTTTGCCGCCGCTGTCCTTGATGACGCTCGTCGCCGGGCCTGTCTGCAAACCGAACACCGGGTTGGGCTGGTCCATGTATTTCTTCGTGTTCTCCTGCGTGATGACCTCGACCGTGGCCGGAAACGCCACGTTGCCGCTCACGTGATCGCCGTGCGTGTGGGTGTTGATAATCGTCGTCACCGGCTTGTCGGTGAGCGTCTTGATCTTGTCGAGGATCGGCTGCCCCCACCCGGGATTCTTGGTGTCCACGACGACGACGCCGGTCGCGGTGACGAACACGGCCGTGTTGCCGCCGCCGCCCTTCAGGACGAACAGGTTGTCCTTCACCTTGTCGACCTCGATCACCATCGGGGCCGGCTGGCCGGCCGGCGGCTGCTGAAACGCCGCGAGCGTAATCGACAGGGCGCCCGCGGCTACGAGCGTTGCGAGAAGGACGCATCTCTTCATTATTCGGACCTCACAGAAAACAAGCCATCATAGCCCAGTGCCGGCGGCGCGACGCCCGGAAAGCTGCGTCGCGTCACTCAATCGGTGCGGGCGGCTCGACCCGGTTCCTCGCGAGGTAGACGGCGCCCCAAATCAGCGCGCCGAACATCATCAGGAGGCCCAGCCGGTGCGCTCCCAGCCCAAGTGTCCGGTCGAAGCGCAGCCAGCCCAGCTCGTTCAACAGGTATTCCCAGTCGTGCCCCTCGACCTCGGCGCCGGTCTTTCCACCGAGGAGAACGAGCTGGAGGGCACGCGCGTCGGCAATGTAGGGAGCGAGGTCCAGCAGGTTCTGTCCCGCCCACCAGGTGCACACGACGGCGCCGAACTGATCGCGCTGCTTGAGGAAGACGCCCGCGAGCGCGAGCGGCAGGGCGAACTGGAAGAGGCTCCCGCCCAGGACGGTCATGAACCGTCCGAACAACGAGAACAGCACGTGCCCTGCTTCGTGAAAGATCAGGTTGGGCCCGTGGAGTATCGACTGCGACACCGCGACGCCCATCGGCGCCCGGGCGAACTGCCAGGTCCACACAATCAGGCCGGCGAGCACCGCCGCGCGCGCCAGCCGCGTCACGCCGCGAAGGGGATCGCTGGCCATCTCGACCGGCATCTCGGCGGGCATCTGCGCGATCGGGGGAACGACAAGCGGACCCGCCTCGGCCGGACGCTGGACGAACTTCGCGAACACGATCCCGCAGCGCGGGCACTCGACTGCCGCATCCGGGGATGGCGCCGCGCACTTCGGGCAGTCGATCACGAACCTTCTTCACGATCGCCGTGCGCGGCACCGGCTGCAACCGGCTGGTCAGGGTTCAAGAGACAGCCCCTCCCTGACTTCGACGTCGCCGCCCTCGGCGCCGATCGCCTGAGCGATCACCCGCTTCGTGATGGCCTCGAAGTGCTCGTGCAGCACGTGCTGCAGTTGCTGGAACTCCGGCCATAGCGTGGCGTCCACGTACGACCTGACCGCCCTGACCATCACGGTCGTGCGCCGCTGCCCGTGGTACCGGTAGGGCCGCAACCCGTGGCGCCGGAGGATGGCGATGAACAGCGACCGCGACCACGCGTCGGCAAGCGAAAACCGGAACTCCAGCGCCGGTTCGGTTTCTTCGAGCGCGTTCAGACGAGCCCGGATCCGGTTCGACGCATCCATCGCGGCGCGCCGCTCGCCTTCCGTGCCGGGCCGTGCGAACAGCGCCTCGATCTTCCGGAGCTTGGCAATGAGTTGCTGTTCCTCGTCCAACACTCCGGCCTCCGTCGATGCCTGTTATGAACCGGGAAGCACGTGGACGATCTGGCGCCCGTTCAGCGGCTGGACGGGCCGCGCGTTCGCTCCGAACGGGCCGAGCCTGGCGCGTTGCGCGGACGATGCCGCGATGGGCTGCGTGAGGACCAGCCACGTGACGCCTTCGCCACATCCCGGCGTCGTCAAGGAACCATCGTACGTGAAGTAGTCACGGGCCGCCGGCAACAGGGTCGTCGCGTCGAATGAGACATGCGGCTCGCGGTGTTCGCAACTGGCAACCGGCAGCGCCGCCACGACGGGTTGGAGCGCCGGATTCGTGGCGGTCCTTGTCGCCAGGACCGCAACGACCGCGAGCTTGCCTGCCGCATCACGGTGAACGAGATGAAGCTCGAGGCCGGGCGCTCGCCCGTCGATCTGATGCTCGCCCGGCGCGTGGAAGTGGAATTGAAGCAGCTCGTACTTGCGATCGCCCACCATGATGTAACTGCCGTTCGCGACCGGTACCTCGATGACGTGGCTGGTGTTCTCGACCACCAGATCGAACGGCTGGTAGTTGAAAGCAATCGCAGGTCCCTTTTCCCGCCGAACGCCCGATGGAATGTTGACGGGGGACTGCGCCCGGCCCTGTCCGCAGACCGGCCACTGCTCGACCCAGTGGGTCGGACCGAGCGGTCCCCGGTAGGTCCAGTCCGGGTTGGGTGGACACGTCTGGACCGCACCGTATGACGTCGCCGCGAACAGCACGAGCGCCGCAAAGGCACGCATCGGATGCTCCTTCCTGCCCCGGTCTTCCGGCCCCGGTCTTCCGGCTCTGGTCAGCGTCTAAACCACCCTCCCACGCGGGCCTGGCCGAACGCGTCCCGCACGATCGCTGTCTGCGGAACCCAGCGCGGGGGCGTGGGGCCGATCCAGTAGCGGCTGTTGTCTCCCCACGGCTCTTCCACGACGAACCTGACGCCATCCAGCTCGAACTCGCAGAACTCATCCGGATCGAACAGAGCGAATCTGCGGGGTCGACGAATCACCCGGGCGCCCGCAATCGCGTGCACGACGCGGTACGCGCCCTGGCGCCCGAGAGGCGTATTGTCCACCTCGAAGGCGAAGATCCGCCCTTCGTCATCCGTGATGTCGTGGACCTTCATCTCCCTAGAGCGATCGAATCGCGACCATCGGGTCGACGCGCGTCGCGCGGCGCGCCGGGACGAAGCTGGCGAACGCCGACACGAACAGCAGCACGGACGCGGTCAAGGCCAGCGTCGTGGGATTGCCCGGCTGCACGCCGAAGAGCAACGCGGTGAGCCACTGCGCCACGAGGAGCGATCCGGCGACGCCGAGCGCGATGCCGAGCGCGGCGAGCCGCAGGCCGTCCTTTATCACCAGCCGAAACACCTCGCCGGGCGTTGCGCCAAGCGCCATCCTGACGCCAATCTCCGTCGTCCGCTGCGAGACGGCATACGCCATCACGCCGTAGAGGCCGATCGCCGCCAGGGCCAGCGCCAGCGCGGCGAAGGCGACGGCCAGTGTCGCGACGAATCTCGGCTGCGCGATCGAATCGCCGACCATCTCCGACAGCGTCGTGATGCCTGAAACCGGGATGTTGCGATCCACCGACGACACCGCCGCCCTCAACGGGGCCGCGAGCTGGGCAGGGTTCGCGCTCTTCAGAATCACGACCGTGCCGGGCTCGGTGAGGTGCCAGTACGGAATGAAGGTCTCCACCTTCGCCGCCTCGCGGGCGCCGCGGGCCTTCGCGTCGGCCACGACGCCGATGATCGTGAACCAGGGGTCCGCCGGAGCATCGCTGAACCGCACCCGGCGGCCGAGCGGCTCCTCGCGCGGGAAGAACGTCCGCACGAACGTCTCGTTGACGACGACCGACGGGGCCGGTTCGCCGGCGGCAAACGCCCGCCCGCGGCGTATCGTCATGCCCATCGCGTCGAAGTACCCGGCGCTCACCTGACGGTACCAGGTGATCGGTGTCTCGCTCTGCGTCGCCGGCGCAGGACGTCCTTCGATGCTGAAGCTGGTGTCGCTGTCGCCGCTCAGCGGAAGCACCGAGGCCAGCGCCGCCTTCTGCACGCCGGGCAGCGCCGCCGCTTTTTCGAGCACCTGGTCGTAAAACGCGCGGAGCTTGGGGGGCGTGTCGTAGCTCACTCGGGGAGGATTCACGGACCCGACCAGGACGTTCTCGGGATTGAACCCCAGGTCGGCCGACTGCAGGCGCACGAACGTCTCCAGCAGCAGGGCGCCGCCGGTGAGCAGCATCAGCGCGAGCGCGATCTCCGCGACGACGAGCGTGCGGCGAATGGCGCGCCCGCCCATTCCGGACCCGCCGCGGGCGGCGTCCTTCAACGCGTCCGAGACGCCGGTGCGCGACGATTGCAGCGCCGGCGCGAGGCCAAAGGCCACGCCCGTCGCCAGCGTCAGCAGCGCCGCGAACGCGAACACGGTCGCATCGAGGCCGACCTCGTTGACGCGCGGCGCATTCGACGGCGCGAGCGAGACGAGCCCGCCGACGGCCCAGACACCGAACACCAGCCCGACGGCGCCGCCGATGCCGGCCAGGAGCACGCTCTCGGTGAGCAGTTGCCGGACGACGCGGGCGCGCGTCGCGCCGAGCGCCACCCGCACCGCGAGCTCGCGTCCGCGCGCGGAGCCGCGGGCCAGCAGCAGGTTCGCCATGTTCGCGCACGCAATGAGGAGCACGAAGCCGACCGCGCCGAACACCGCCATCAACCCGGGCTTGATGTCTCCGACGACGCGATCGTGAAGCGGGGTCAGGTTGAAATCGGTCTTCTCGTTGAATTCCGGGTAGGCGGCCTCGAGGCGCTTCGCGAGCGCGCTCGCCCCGGCCTGCGCGCGCTCGAGCGTCACACCATCGGGAAGCCGCGCAATCGCGCGCAGCACGACCGCGCCCCGTGCGGGCGACGCGGTGTTGATCCGCAGAGGCCGCCAGATCTCCGCCGCGCCCGCCACGATCGGCCGGAACCCCTCCGGCAGCACACCGACGATCTCGTGCGGTTCGCCGCCCAGCCTGATTGTGCGGCCGACGGCGGAGACGTCGCCGCCGAAGCGCCGCTTCCAGAGCCCGTGCCCGATGACCACGACCCGCCGCGCGTTGGGGACGTCATCCTCTTGCGTGAAGGCGCGGCCGGCGATGGGAGGGATGCCGAGCACGGAGAAGTACTCGTGCGACACCTGCTCGCCGGTGACCGGCTCGGGTTCCGCGTCGCCGGTGAGCGTCGGACGCCAGCCGGAAATGACCGCGAGCTGCTGGAAGAGGCCGGCTTCGCGCCGCCAGTCGGCGTAGTTGCCGGGCGTGGCCCATTCGTCGGCGGGACCGCCGCGCGCCCGCAGGTCCTGCCAGACCATCACGAGCCGCTCCGGATGCGCATACGGCAGCGGCCGGAGCAGGACGGCGTGGACGACGGTGAACATCGCGGTGTTGGCGCCAATGCCCAGCGCGATCGTCAGGATCGCGACGGCGGCGAACCCCCGGGCCTTGAGGATGGACCGGACGGCATACGTGAGGTCTTGAATGGTGGTCTGCATATCGCGTTCGACGACTCGCGCGCCGAAAAAGATGAGCGCACGTACCCGGTCAGGATAACCCGACACGACGCCATCAGCGATCCGGTTCGTCGAAGCCGGGACGGACAAACGATGGCGCGTTCGGGAACGTCTTCTCGACCTGCCGCCGCAGGCCGGCAATCCGCTCGGCGAGCGCCGCAGGCTCGACGTCCCCGGTCGCTTGCGCGATCATCCGCCACGCCGCCTCGGAACGCTCGAGGCAGATCAAGGCCACCTTGGCCGATCCGTTCCAGTCGTTCTGCACGGGGTCGTCGTCGAAGTCCTCGCCCTGTTCGTGACTATCGCGGCCGAGGAGCGCGCGGTAGAGCTTTGCCGGCACAAAGGTGGCGTCCCACGCCGCGATTTCGAGCGCCTCCCTGAGCACGTCGTCCGCGGCGCCGCGCACGGCTTCGGCACGGGCCGTGAACCACCGATAAGACACTCTCGGAATCACGTGCGCGCTCTTCATGATCGCCGTTGCGGCGACCCGCGCTTCACGCGCCTGTTGCTCGCGTACCAGCGCGCGGTCCTCCTCCGCGGTCATCTTCACGTTCTCGAACCAGGCCAGGCCTGCCGGGCTCACGCTGCGGCTCTTCGACGGGACGTGGGGCCCCAACCGCGAGCTCGAGGCCCTCCTCAGGGTCGCCGCACATCGCGACGGCCGCTTGGACGGCAAACAGCCGAGCACCGCGCCGTGTAGGCGCAACGCTCGCACCAGCTGTCGCAGTAGGCGGAAATGAAATCAATGCGGTCTGTGCCAGGCATGACGCGGGGGTTGCGAGTCCGATGCCAGCCGATCGGACTCGAAAAATGGCGGGCAGAATTGACCGGCCACGATTCGGTACGCAGATTCTGCCTCCATATCGATCCAGAAAGCCGGCAGAAACTGGAACGCGGTCCGGCTGTGATGTCGGGGGCGGCGGCGGACATCCGGGCTCACGCCCGGGCGAGGATCGCGATACGATTCCGCCGATGGGCGAGACTCGCGTCGATCTGCAGCACCTGCTCGAAGACCTTCGCGATGCCTATACCGGGTCCCTCGAAGAAACGATCCTGACCGAGATCCTCGCCAACGCGCTGGACTCCGGGGCCAGCCGGATTCTCTTGATGATCAACGCACCCGAGGCGACGCTCACGGTGATCGACGATGGCCGCGGGATGCAGCGCCGGCAGTTGGCCCGATATCACGACGTGGCCGCCAGCACCAAGGCGCGCGGTGAGGGGATCGGGTTTGCGGGCGTCGGGATCAAGCTCGGGCTCCTGGTGGCCCGCGAGGTCCTCACCGAGACGCGGCGGGGCGCGACGCACGTGGCCACGCGCTGGCATCTCGTCTCGCGCCACCGCGCGCCGTGGAAGTGGATTCCGCCGCCTGGACTCACCGGCGGGCGGGGCACGGCCGTGCAGCTCTCGCTGGCGAACCCGCTCTCGCCGCTCCTCGACGCCGGATATGTCGAAGAAACCCTTCGCCGGCACTTCGCGCCCCTTCTGGATGAGACCTTCGCCTCGATCCTCGCCCGGCCGTACCCTCGCGGTGTGGCGTTCGAGGTCGATGGCCGCCGGGTGCTGCCCGCACCGCCCCCGGCACGAGAAGCGGTGCCCGTGGAGATCCGGCTGGGGCGCCGGCGCACCCCGTCGGCGGCCGGCTATCTGGCGTTGCACGATCACCCGCTCGCCGAGAGCGAGTACGGAATCGCCATCAGCACGTTCGGCAAGATCATCAAGCGCGGATGGGAGTGGCTGGGCGTGACGCCCACCCTCCCCGATCGCATCAGCGGACTCGTGGAAGTTCCCGATCTCGCGGCCTGCCTGACCCTCAACAAGAGCGACGTCTTTCGCACCGGGCCTCGCGCCGCGGCCTATCTCGCCTATCGGAAGGCGCTGCAGGAGGTCGTGTCGCGCCAGCTTGCCGCGTGGGGTGACGCCCATGACGCTACCGATGCCCGTCCGCGTACCCAGCGTCTGGAGCGCGACATCGAGCGCGTGCTCGACGATCTCGCCGATGACTTTCCTCTCCTGAACTCCCTCATCGAGCGGCGCGCGGGCGGGCAGAAGCAGTTGCCGCTGCCTGGCCGCGGCCCCGAGCTCGTGCCCGGCACGCTGTTCGCCAAGGCGAGCGGCGACCTGACTGAGCAAGCCGGCAGCCTGTCGGGCGGCCTCGGCGAACCGGCAGAACCCGGACAGACTGTGGCGCCTCCCGACCCATCGTCGGGTTCCCCCGACCCTCACCCCAAAGGCAACGGGAACGCATCCGGAACAGGGCCGGCCGAACCGGCGGTGGGCGCATTCGGCAACGTGCACGGCAGGCGGCGATCGGCGCGATCGGCGATCGTGTTGCGGTTCGAGGCACGCCCCGGCGATGCCGAGTTGGGGCGGCTCGTCGAAAGCACGATCTGGATCAACGAAGATCATCCGGCCTACGTACGCGCGGTCGAATCCCGCTCGATCGGCTATCACATCGCGCTGACCGTGGCGCTGGCGCTCGCGCCGTTGGCCGTTGGCGCCGCCGGCGAGCACGCGTTCCTCACGCAATTCCTCGCGCAGTGGGGCTCCTCGCACAAGGCGCCGCGCGAAATCAGGCGGCGCGCCCGTCGCCGCCCGGCCGGCGCGTGATCGCGATTCCCTCGGCTAGCAGCCCGTGGTGAAAGTCTGGCGTCGCACCGAGACGGGCGAGGCGCCTCGCGGGCAAGGCGCGACGACCGAGAATACCCTGAGTATTTGAGGGAGGAGCAACGCAGCCCCCGAGGATGCATCGCCCGTCGAATGCAGCCAGACTTTCACCACGGGCTGCTAGGCGCCCGAAGAACGGGAAGCCTCCGTTCGAATCCGCATCATCTCGTTGCCCCCGCGTTGAAACTCGTACGGGACACGCTCAATCGACACGTCGTGGCCAAGGGCGCGAAGCTCCTCGACAGCGTGGACGTACGGCGAGCGCCCGCCCTCCAACGCGAGCAGCGGAAAGATGCGAACTTCGCGCGCCACGCGGCACAGCTCCAGAATCGCCTGTCGATGGAACGGCTCGCCCAGTTGAGTGCTGTAGAGGAAAAGGAAGTGCGAGCAGAGCGCCAAATCGAACGACGAATCGGCGCATGGAAGCGTGGGCAGTTCGGCGTCAACGTATCGGCCCTGCGCCCGGCCACGGGTGTAGTCCTCCAGGAAATCGCCCATCGCGGCCATGCGGATCTGTCCGAGCTCCTCCACTGAACCAATCGAGTCCCAGACGAATCCCTCGGCGTTGCGCCGCGTTTCATCGAGGATCTGATCGCAGGTGACGGCGATCCGTTCCCGGATCTGAGAGGCGTCCCACTTGTAAATCGGATCGAACGACACGACGCCGGTCCCGCGCCGGGTCGCCTCGGCATTGAAGCTGGCCGGGCCGTCACCGCAGCCGGCGATCCGCAGCCGAAGCTCCGGCTCCGTCAGGGAGAACATGCGCCGATACTCATCGAACGACCGGCCCCACGGCACGACACGATCCAGGGTGAACATGCCGGTCATTTTCCCCCGATCACGTCGATCAGCGTTCCGCCAGGCCTCATCACGGGGCCGTGCTCAATTGACGAATAAGCATATATCTGCTTATAATTCCACCGTGAGGCGAAAGCCCGGCGGTCTGGTTCCCCTCGAAACGTCCATCCTGTTGGCCGCTGCCGGAATGCGGACGGCAGAAACAGAGGATTTCTATGGCTATCAGATCGCAAAGCGGCTCGCGGACGTCGCGGACCGGCGGCTGCTGACGGCCTACGGGACGCTCTATCGCGCGCTCGGCCGGCTCGAGAAAATGGGCCTGCTCCAGAGCCGCTGGGAAGACCCGCAGCGGGCGGCGGACGAGAACAGGCCGGGCCGGCGGCTCTATGCGCTCACCGGCGAGGGTCTCTCCGTCGCGCGCGCGAGCCAGGTGCACGCACCGGCGAAGGCGGCGTCGCGCCGGCGCAGACGGGTGGCGCCGGCATGACCCTGTGGCTGCGCCTCGTCACCGGCGCCGTCCGCTCGTGGACGCGGTTCTACACATGGCGCGTGGCGCCGTCCCTCCGCGAAGCGCGCCGCGCCGAGATCGAGTCCGATCTCTGGGAGCACCTGCACGCCGACGGTGCGGCTCCTACCCTTCCACTCGAGATCGCCGGGCGTCTCATCCTGGGAATCCCCGACGACGTGCGCTGGAGGATTGAGCACGTGAACACAAACCCGGCGTCGGTGCGACGTGCGATCGCGTGGACTCTCGGTTCCGCCGCGGTGCTGACGTGCCTGTGGGTGGGACTGACGGTGAGGCCGGAGCAACCGCCGCACCCTCCAGCGGTTCCCGACTTCAGCTGGCGGCGCAGGTCACCGCCGCCGCCGCCACCGCCTCCTCCGCCGCCGCCTCCCTGCAATCCACCGGGGATCGGCCGGGCGCCGTTCTCGCCATGCACGCCCCTGTGAACCGGCGCACGGTCACTTCCTTGCCACGGTCCATGTGCCCGTCATGGCCTCGTTTTTGGTCGATTTCTCACGGATCGACCACGTGCCTTTCGCAGTCTCAGCCTCGAACACGCCGGTGAGCGAAACCTCACCCGACGGATCCGGAGGGAAGTCGTACGTCGCGGTCATCTTCTTGCCGTCGAACGAGAGCGTTTTGAACGTCGCCTTGTAGTCGGGCTGCGTGACCGAGACCTTTCCGGTCACGGCGCCGTCCTTGCCCTTTTCAAACGTCACCTCGAAGCTGCCGGTGCTCCCGGCTCCCTCCCAGGTCCCGGGCCAGGTCCCGACGAACGGTTCGCCGGATGACGCGCCTTCGGAACCACGCTGGGCCGCGGAACACAGCGCCCCGAAGACGAACAGCCACGCCAAGACACCGCATCTCTTTCGCACTGGATCCTCCCATGACGGTTGAGCAGAGACCGTAAACCCGGTCCGGGTTCGCACGCAAAAGGGCAGATTGCACCTTCCACGGTCTTGAGATCTGCCAGAGTCGAACTACTGGTCGGCATACCCCTGCTCCCAGGTGCGTGCGGGATCATGGTTGCGCAGGTCCACGCCGTGCACGACCCACGCCTTGAGCGGAAAGAGCACGTTCAGCCAGCCGGCGTGGACCTCGTTCCACTCTGCAGGTGCGACGCCGTCGTGCGTCAAGAGGAGATCCGTCCCGCCTTTGCCGTCCGGCGTCAACTCGAAGCGAGCCGGGCCGCCGAAGTAGTCGATGCACAGCACGAATGGAGGGCGCCGCTCGAGCACTTTGCTCCGGTAGGTATCCCCATTGATGAAGCGGAAGTCGATGTGCCCGTCCGTCTCGGCGGCGGCCTCGGCCCAGAACCTGGCGCGCCCCTCGCCGGAGTCCAGAGCGGCGAACACGTTCTCGGGAGACGCCGGGATGTGCATCCGCCACCGAATCGGACCCGCGACGTGATCCCCTTTCAAGTGCGTCGCCCCACAGCTATGCACGACCCGCCGCTCGTCACCTGCATCTCATTGTCCGGCGGCTGCACCGTTCACGTTCCCCGATGCACCTGAAGTCTGCGCCAGATGGACAGCTCCGTCCGCTGACGCCGGCGCTCGCGATACACGGCCGCCACCATGGCCAGGCTCGTTCCCAGTACGCCGGCGGCGACTTGTGACGCCGTCCACGTTCCCGCGTTGCCGGCCAGCACGTCCACCGCAACGAATACGAAACACGCCGCCACCGCGTTGCACGACAGGCTGCACAGCACTTTCATCCGATTGAGGGCCGGCCGCGAAGACGGATCGACGGCCTCCAGGTACTCGCGCATCCGCCGGTCCACGTCGTGAAAGACGTGGGTGGACATGCTCGCCGCAGCGGGAAGGGAGAGCCCCTCCGACCGCTCCAGGCGATCGGCCAGGAACGAGATCGCCGGCGTCCACGAGGCCCGCAAGCGCGGCCACACAATGCCTTGCGCGGCAGGCGGCGGTGGGTCTCCGTTCGTTCGGCATCGGTCAGCGGTCGGCCGGGTCAATGGTCAATGTCAATGAGGAAGGGGTGATAATCTTTCCTACCGCTCGACGAAGCGATAGCTTCCGTGGCTGTCGTAGTCGATTCCGTGCTTCAGCTTCAGCTTCTCGATGTGCTTGAGGTCTCGCTTGGTGTGCGGACCCACACCCTCGAGCGTGTGCAGCAGTGTCTCCTCGAGACAACTACTGAGGCTCATGCGCTTGTACTCGGCCAGCTCGTGGAGCAGCGCGGCAAGACGCCGTTCGAGGCGCACGGGCACGTCGATACGCTCGATCTCGAGAGGAGGCCCGGCGTTGAACAGATGATGTCCGAATCCGAGCGTATATCCGTGCAGATCCCGGATCCTGTAGTCGCGCAATCCGTACGGCCTGTCCCCGGGTGCCTCCACGATGTCGACGCCATTGGCGCGCTGGAACTCGTAGAGCTCGTCCGCGCTGCCGACGACGAAGTACACCGAGCAACCGTGCGGATTGGGTGCGCCCTGCTCCAGGAACATTTGCTCGTTGCCCAGGCTCACGCCCGCCATGGCCGGCGGATCCCCCCACGTGAAGTCGAGCCGGAAGCCCAGTTTCTTCGTGTAGAAATCGACCGCGGCGAGGACGTCGCTGACGGGCAAGGCCGCGTGCTGTTGCTCGCAGTCCACTTCCGGGGCAGAGGGCGCAGACATGGAATCTCCTCCGAGCCACAGCGTCGCTACTTCATCCGGTTGAACTTCCTCAACGCCGTGACGACGCGATCGCCTGGCAAGCCAAAGACGCGGATGCCGTCCGCGCCCGTCATCGTTTCTGCGCCAAGCATCGCGTTGACGACGGCTTCTTCGGTCGCGTCGATCGTCGCCTGAAAGATCGGATCGATCCGATCGTTGGGCAGCATCGTCAGCGCCGGCGTGCCATCGGGCTTCGCCGCGCCGGCGTTGGCCGTTGAAAACGCGAGAAACAGATCGCCGGAGGAATTGCCGGCGAAACTCCCCAACCGTCCGAGTCCGAGGCTGACCCGGCGCGCGACGCGCTCCAGTTGGTGTGGCAGCAGCGGCGCATTGGTGGCCACGATGACGATGATCGAGCCGCGGCCTTCGTGCTCGGCGAGGCCGCCGTCATCCATTGCACCGCCTCCGGCCGCGGGGCATCGCGGCATGCCGGACGTCCAGGGCCGGCTCAACGGTTGTGAAAGTACGGTGCATGTCCGGAGATCGGCGATCTCGGAACGAATCGGCACGCCCAGGATTCGGAGGTCGCCGCCGTAGTTGCATTGGACCAACACACCGACGGTGTACTCACCCTGTGCGGGCATCAGCACCCGTGACGCGGTGCCGATGCCACCCTTGAACCCGTTGCAACCCATTCCCGTGCCGCCGCCGACGGCGCCTTCTTCGACCGGGCCAGGCTTGGCGCGATCGAGGGCCTGGAACGCGTGGGCCGCCTTCACGTGCTCGCCGTTGGCATCGTTCAAGAAATCGAACGTCTCGGCAACGACGGGATAGGTGAAGACGAACTCGCGGCCGTTCTTCAATTGCCATTGAATCGCGGCGTCGCGGACGGTGCCCACGCTGTGAGTTCCGGTCAGGAGGATCGGCCCCTCGAGAAAACCGGACTCCTTGATCCAGTTGATGCCCGTCATGTCGCCATTGCCGTTCTGGTTGAACGTCGCCGCGAACACCGGATCCCAGTTGCCGCGCGGCCGGGGGAGAAGCGCCGTCACGCCGGTGCGGATCGGACCCTTGCCGGGCACGAGTTTGCCGTCGCCGTCGATGAGCGTCACATGGCCGACGGCCACGCCGGCGACGTCCGTGATCGCATTGTGTGGACCGGTCCGGCCGGCGAACGGAATTCCCAATTCGCGGCCGCGCGGCCGGGTTTGTGCCGTGCCAGGGATTGCCGTGACCGCCGCCAACAAGAGTCCGAGCGCCAGCCGCATGGGGTCTGCTCCTTTTGACCGCCGAGCCAAGAGGGTCGGGCCGTCCCCTCACTTCGGGGGCGCGAGGTTCTCGGTCAGCTCGATATACGTTCCCCAGGGGTCAGTGAGAAACGCGATGGCCGTTGTCGAGTTCGGGAGCCGCACGTACGGCCGATCGAACTTCTGGCCAGCGGCCTCGAGCTTCTTGCAGAACTCCTCGAGGTTCTTCACCTCGAAGCCGATGTGGTCCAACCCGCGGCCCCGGGTTCCGGCTGGAGCGGCGTCCGCCTTCCTGAAATACATCAAAAGACCGGGCAGCTCCGCGATGAAGATTCGCGGGGGCGCACCAGTGGGCAGCGAATCCGATCCGGCGCCGAACATCTTCACATACCAATCACGCGTCTCGGCCGGCGCCACGGTCTTGAAATCGAGGCGTTCCAGCCGGACCGCGGCTTCTTGCGACGCCGCGCCGCGGAGCTCGATTGCCACACCCTCGGGCGATGCGAGCCGGGCGGGCTCGAACTTCGAGCCAGTGGCCTGCTCCAGCCTCTCAGCCAGCTGCGGCATTTCGGAGTTCCTGACCCTGAGCACAACGCGTTCGACCGTCGAGCCCTCGCTGCCGCCGGCCGTCTGCTGCGACTGGCGCAGCATGACGAACGTGCCGGGCAGCTGGATCAGTTGCAGCGGGCCGTTCTGCACGGCGACACCGCCCAGGGCCGTCCAGAAACGCCGGCTCGCCTCCACATCCTTCGTCGTGAGGTGGAGGTGTCCCATGACGACGCCGCTCGGGCCAGGCACGGCCAGCTGCGCGTGCGGCGCAGCCAGAAAGCACAGGACGAGCCCCACCACGGCCAATTCATGTCGTCCGTGTCCGACACGCATCCTTTGTTCTCGCACGTCGGACTCCTGAAACTAGAGACGCCGCTTCATATCAGTGTATGCAGATTCGATGAGTGTGATCAGCGCCGGAGCATCGATGTCGCCATCGGGCCTGAGCTTGACGTGGCGCATGTACTTGCCGGTTCCTTCCAGCAGGCCGGCCGGGTCCGCGAGCTCGGCGCCACGGAACAATCCGACATTGACATGGTCTTTGAACGCGTTGACATAGGCGAACGCGGCATCCGCGACGCAGGCTGTAGGGTGGCCGTCATGCAGCAATTCGCGTACATCGCTTCCACACTCACGCATGACGTCGAACCAATGCCGCGCGAGAGCGCCCAATTCACGGGAATGCTCGTTCATCCAGGCACTGATTGCGGGATCTCGCTTGACCGACGCGGAGAACCGAAAGATCTGATTCATAGAAGCTGATCTAGTCGACACGGCGCGCGGCGAGAGCGTACCTGTCGCCGCGGCCTGTCCCGTTCGGCTGACGGCTCTTAGACGGCGCGTCTGGTACGTGGGGCCACGATGTCGTGCTGATTCTTCGCCGGCTTCCACCACAACAAGCCGAAGGCCACACCACCAATCGCGAATGGGAGCATTGTGACCGGAAACTGCGGCAGATGGCGAGCCCAGTACAGTAACCATGCCGTAGCCGATTGAGACTCCTCGACTCTCCAAGCGAAAAGCAAGCGAGGGACCAACGCAAGGATGCCACCAACGAGCACCGCCCGAGCCCGGTTCAAAGGGGTGCCCAACAAAGTGTCGAACAGGATGAATGTAGGGATGTAGATGCCCGCGGCGGTGATGGCGAACGCCAGGCCGATCCCAATGAATGCGAATGACGTGACCTGCTCGAGATCGTTCTGTGGACCCCGCAGGTCACCTACCGACACGACCCACACCACCAGCAAGAAGACTGCACAGGTCGCGACAGAACCCAGCCAAGCCCGAACGACCCTGACGAATAGCATGAATCCTCTTCAGTGCCTATACGGCTCATGCGGTCATTGCGGCCGTTCGCGAGTCGGCACCCACGTCGTAGCCATTCCCGCGAACTCCCTCCGCCAGGTCGGACCTCGGCTTACGACGAAACCACATATTGTTGCGCCCACTGTAACGGGATCTATGACGTAGGAACGGTAATTCGTCTGGCCAAAGCTGGTAGTGACTCCGTCTCCCCGCATTACAAGACCCGGCCCGACTGCGTCTACGGCAGGGCGATTCGAAAGAGGTTCCGCTGCGCCGTCCTCTTGACGTACGCGTAAGTGGAAGGATCGACTCCCGGAATAATCTCCGATTCTTCCAGGAGCCGGCTTCCCGGAATGGAGAGCGCTTCTTCCGCCGACTGAACGCCGGCTTCGGGGAAATCGGGCAGGCCGGTTTCTGGTGGCACGGGAATCACGATCGTCTTGCCGGGGCTCGTACGCGATCCCGCTTCGAGCGACACATACAGGAACTTGCCGTCCGGAGACCAGGCGCACCTGCAGACCCTGCCGGCCCCGCAGATCGGCCGTGGCGCACCTCCGGCAGTCGGCACGGCCATCGACGCGGCAGTCGATCCGGACGATTTCGCCGAATCGGGCAGCGGGGTGATCGCAATCAACCACCGGCCGTCCGGCGACATGTTCTGGATCGTGCTGATCGGGTACGGGACCAGTTTGGAGCGGCCCGATCCATCCCGGTTCATCCGGCCGACGTAATTGGCATTGTTCTCGCTGAAGCGGAAGAACACCTGCCCGGCCGGACCGAAATGCGGCGCGCCTTCACCGTCGGAGGTAATCTGTCGCAGCGGCGTACTCCGGTCCATCGGAGCAAGCCATATCTGTGACGGTTTTCCGGCGGCTGGCTGTGTCGAGAAGACGATTTCTTTGCCGTCGGGTGAAACGTGGTAATCGCCCATCGCGATTCCAGGCAGGACCGGTTCATTCCTGCCCGACTTGACGTCGGCCCTCCACAGCTCCCGGGCCGAGCCAGGCGACTCACGGAGGTAGTGCAGCGCTTGGCCGTCCGGAGAGAACGACGGCTTCGCGGACCCGAACCGGTCCACGACGACGGTGCCTTCGGACGAGAGGAGTCGATCGCCGGCCCGATCGTGAATCCAGACGGCACTGTGGTCCACGCCGATGGACGTCACCAGGGCGCCATCGTGCATGACGGCGATCCCGTCCTGCTGGGTCGGCCCGAATGTCACCTGTTCCGGCTCACCGCCGGGAAAGCGTTGGCGCCACACGTGGTGCCCCTCGTCGATCGCGGCAGTGAAGTACATCCACCTGCCGTCCGGTGACCAGCCGGCGCCGGTGCACTCCCCTCGAGGTCCGACCTCCCTGGCTGGCGAACTGCCATCCAGGGGCACGAGGCGGCATGGCTGCCAGGCCGGCCTCTGATCCATCTCGATCACCAGGGCCCACCGGCGATCGGGCGAAGCGTAGGAGTAGTGGGCCATGGCCCGCTCGTGCTCCGGGAAATACACCTCGCGGCGCCCGGAGCGGTTCGCCGTCGCGGTCACGATACCCATGTGCATCCCGGCCCTGACCTCCGAGAACAGGAGGCGATGGTCATCGAGCCATGTGAGGCCGGCGGCATTCGCGAGCAGCAGTCCCGGCTCGCCTCCGAGTGTCGACGTCGTATAGGTCTTCCAGCCATCGCCTCCATAGACCGTATAGGCGATCTTCGAGCCGTCGGGCGAAAACGCCACGCCGTATTTCTGCCGCGGATCGTCGGTCAGCTGCCTCGCCTCGCCGTTCGGAAGCATCTTGACGTAAACCTGATCGGACGAAAGGAACCACGAGTCCCCCCGAATGAAGGCCAGCATGCGGCCATCCGGCGACACCGCGGGAGCGACGGCGGAATCCGTGAAGTCGGTCAGCTGGGTGTAGCTGATCTCGTTTCTGGACAGCCTCACGGATCGCACCAGAAGGATCCCCCGGCAACGGCCGCGAGCACGACGACAGCGGCGGCCACGGCGTTCCAGCGTCCGCGCCTGGAAGCTGCCGGCCTCGGTGATTCGGGCAGGGCCGCGGGCGCTGTGGGAGCTTCGCCCGGGTTGCGGGGAAACTCGAGGGCCGGCGTGGTGACCGGCGCCGCGAACATGTAGCCACGGCGGGCGACGGTGCGGATTATCTGCTGCGAATCGTCGCCCAGGGCGCGCCGGATCTCGGCCAGGCACTGCGCCAGGGAATTGTCCGTCACGGCCGCATCCGGCCAGATGGCCCCGATGAGCTCCGCCTTGGTCACCAGGCGGCCGGACCGTTCGACCAGATAGGTCAGCGCGTCGAACACTTTCGGGCGCAGCGTGATTTCGTCGGCGCCGCGGCGCAGGAACCCGCTGTCCAGGTCCAGGGTGAACTCACCAAACCGGTACTGGTGATGGCGCGCTTCCGGGGCGTAGGTCTGACGGCCGCTCACAGAAGAGCTCCCCTTCAATGCCAACTGCTTGACGCCTGTAGTGGCGCATTCTAACCAACGTCCGGCGGTGGTGTCACTCGCCGAATTCTGCCAGGGATCGAGACCCTTCATCGCAATTTCATCGAGAGTTCAGGCCAGTTTCACCACTTCCGCCCGCGGGGACGCTAGCTTTCTGGTCACGAACAGTGAACGGGAATCACACGAAGGAAGGAACAGGAGGACACATGTACCGTATGGCAAGAATCTCCGTCGTTGTCATCTACACATTGGTCGCGCTCGGCGGCGCAACCCGCGCGCACGCCGACGAAGTCATCGACTGGACCGAGACGATGCTTCGTGCCGGGCTCGTGGCGGGCACGACACCGCCCGTGATGACACGCGTGGCGGCGCTCGTCCAGGCATCGATGTTCGACGCCGTCAACGGCATCGACAAACGCTACACCCACATTCGTGTCCCTCCGGCGGGACCGCGGGGGGCCTCGCGGCGCGCGGCTGCCGTTCAAGCCGCGTACGTCGCGCTGAGCAACCTGTTTGGATCGCGGCTGGTCGTGCCCCCGGGCATGCCGTCGGCCCTTCAGGCGTCCTTCCAGGCGACGTTCGAGGCGCGACGCACGGCATCGCTGCTCGAGATCGCCGAGAACGAGAGCCAGGCGTCGATCGACGCCGGAATCGGGTGGGGCGAAAGCGTTGCCACTCAGATCTGGACATGGCGGGCGGGCGACGGGTTCGGACCGGGACCTTTCCCGCCCTTTCCCGACAATTTCACAATCGGCCGATGGCGGCGCACGCCGAACCTGCCGGTCTCGACGACCCTCTCAGGCGCCGCCGGCTATATCCAGATCTCCGAGCAGATGCCCTGGACGATGGACACACCGTTCCAGTTCCGCCCCGGTCCGACGCCGGCCTTGACGAGCGAGGCCTACACGCGCGACTTCAACGAGACAAAGGTCATGGGCAGGTTCGACAGTGCGGTCAGAACCGCCGATCAAACAACGTACGCGCTCTTCTGGAACGGAGCGACCCCCAGCTACCTCTGGGACCAGGTGGCTATCTCCCTTATCGAGGAGCGCAACCGCGATCGCGGCAACGACAGTCACCACGACAAGCCGTACCGGGGCCGGGGCAACAGTCTGCTGGAGAACGCCCGGCTCTTCGGCGCGCTCGGCCTCGCGATGGCGGACGCCGCAATCGCGTGCTGGGATGCGAAGTACGCCGACCCGTTCTGGCGGCCGGTCTCGGCCATTCGCGACACGAATGACGATGGAAATCCGTTGACGCAGCCGGACCCCGACTGGATGCCGCTGTTTGCGACGCCGGGGCACCCGGAATCACCGTCCGGTCACTCGTGCGTCAGCGGAGCGGCGGGCGCCGTGCTGGCAGCCGAGTTCGGGAACAGAACGACGTTCCGCGTGGACTCGGATGTGATGATCGGCGTCACGCGTGCGTTCCGGAGCTTTTCAGCGGCCATGGAAGAGGTCAAGAACGCCCGCATCGTCGCGGGCATTCATTTCCGCACCGCCTGCAATGTCGGTCAGGAGCTCGGCAGCACCGTCGCCCGGCACGTGCTCGAGACCAGGTTTCAGCGGCGTCATTGATCTCACAGAGAAAGGGGCGATGATCTCTCGACCATCGCCCCTGAACACTCTTCCGGCTGAAGGCGGAAGCCACAAAACCGTCGTAAGCGGTCGGGACTCGGGATTCGGGATTCGATCCCGGATCCCGCGCGCGTCGGCTCCAGTCGCGGGTCAGGCGCCGCTCGCAGTCACAACCGATGGCCGATTCGCGTCCGGAGTGATCAAGAACCCAGCTTTGGCCAGAAGAGTCTCGAGTTCGCTGCTTCCCTTCGATACCGCAAAAGCATGCTCCTCTGTTGTAATTGGTACCGCCTGAAGAAAACCGACCTTCGGGTCCTGGCGCATCCAATCGACCAGACTCGGTGGCAGGATGCGAGGCTCGATGAAAAGAAAAGCAGACAGTGACGAACCATCACCCAATTCGCCGCCGAATGGGAGCGTATGGTGCGCGGCGTAGAATGCCCCTTGAGCCGAGGGGTATTCCGCTGCAATCTTCAGCAGGTTGCTTGCCCAGTGCTGATGTCGCCCTATTCCCAGAATCAGCTCGATCTTCGCGGGAATGGCGGCGCCCCTCGGAACCTGCATGGCGACGTCACTCATGCCACCCGTGACGAGGACCGCATAGTCCCTCACATCTGAAGGCGGAAACACGTACACGTCGACGTGCGGAGTCTTTCGATCAGTAGAGTGCAGGATCTGAACGTTCGACCCGAATGCTGCCTGATACGCGCTTTCCCTGGCGCGAATGACATCAAGGTCAGGTCTGGATGGGATGATGACTTGAAACAGGCGTCTTAGCATGGGTCACGTGCGCCTAACGGTTCAAATGAGCCTCGCGCCTCGGCGACATCATGGCAGGAGACGATGGGCGCGTCGGCTCCATTTGGATGTAGGCACTCAATTGTCAACCGACGTCCGACTTCGTCCCGAGCAGCTCGTCGAGAACCCGTTCGCGGCGATTGAGGAAGTCCCGCGTAATGCGGTAATGGTCGGTATCCTCATACTGAACGGCATCGATCCCCCGATCACTCAGCGCCAGCAGCCGCGCCTTCGGATAGCCCATGATAATCGGCGAATGAGTCGCGACGATGAACTGTGATCCAAGCCGGACAAGTTCGTCCAGCCGAGCAAGAAACGCAAGTTGTCGCGCCGGCGACAGCGCCGCTTCCGGTTCGTCGAGTATGTAGAGTCCGTTACCGCGGAATCGATGCCGAAGCAGGGCAAAAAAGGACTCGCCATGAGACTGTTCGTGCAGAGACGTTCCGCCGAACGCAGGCAAGATCGGTGGGGCCATGCTCGGTTCGGCGTCGAGCCGCTCAATTTCTGTGCCTACGTTGAAATAGCTCTCAGCCCGCAAGAAGAAACCGTCGCGCGGACGACGAACACCACGCACAAGCCGGATCCAGCTGTGAAGTTCAGATTCAGATGCGCGGGTGCTGAACCGGAAGTTGCGGCTCCCGCCCTCGGCGTTGAACCCCGCTGCCACCGCGATCGCCTCGAGCAGCGTTGACTTGCCGCTTCCATTCTCACCAATGAAAAACGTGACGTTGGGATGCAGTTCCACCTCGCTGACAAGTGCCTTGACTGCCGGCAAGGTGAATGGGTACTTGTCTGTGTGCTGCACGCGCTCCTGAACCAAATATAGGGCGCGTACGAACGGCGTGGAGTCGGTCTGCCGATGGGTTCTGACCTTCGTGCTCTTCACGTGTACCTGTCCCGCCATGTGCCTAACATTGCAAATGAGCTGCGCGCGTTCTCCAGCCGACGCGCGTCGGCTCCATTTGCGGGTTAGCCAGACTGTCGGCTAAAGAGTCCGAAGTCCGCTTCATTGGCCACGCGAGCGTGCCTCCTGGCCATCGCTATTTCCCGTTGGTCTTGAGCACGTCGGCCAATCGAGCTGCGCGCTCTTCGCGGGTCATGACGAGTGTCCACGTCCACGCGGTGTCGTAGTCGTACAGACCCTTCAACGTGCGCCCGAACGCGACTTGCCCATCGGCAAACTCCCTCCCGTACAGGTCCACGTAGAGATCATAGAGATACAAGAACAGGAGCCGGTGCTCATCGAGGTCCTGCGGACGCGTGCGCAGGTTCAGGTTCATCCTGTGGCCAAGCTCATGAACGAGCACGCCCTTTTTGTTGTCCGCCGAGTAGCTCGCCCGGAACCGCATCAGGATCCCGGGAGCGCACGGGAACACCGGCGCTGTTGAAGAGGAGGCCGGAATTGCTCGCTCCCTCGAAGACCTGAATCTTGATGTTCTTCTGCGGGAACCTCAGCCTGGTCAGGCGTTCCATCGCCGCAATGACTCGAACGCCCTCAGCCTCCCAGATTGCTCGGTACTCGGCCGCCGCCGCTTCGAACGCCGGCGTCTTGCTTTCGGGCGTGAAGGTGAGCGTGACGCGAGTGCCCTGCGCCAGTGCAGGGCCGATCGCCATGATCAGTCCGACCGCGAGCGCGCCGCCGATCCCCTTCGTCAACATGGATTCCTCCAACTCTTCAATCGACTGCCAGGGCCGTCGAAGACACGCATCGATGCGCCTCACAAACCGCTCGCGATGATAGGCCTCCTCGAGCTTCATGGCCTGACCGGCTAACGCGCCAAATGAGCCGCGCGCCTCGGCGACATGATGGCACGACGCAAGGCGCGTCGGCTCCATTTGGATGTTAGCCGGTCACGAGGGTCGGGACTGGCCATCGTCCGCTGATGACCATTCGAAGTCTGCCCACACTGGCAGATGATCCGACGCCTCTGGACAGAGGAACCGGACCGCCTTCCAACCGAGCAGCTCGGCCAGTGAACGGCGCGGCGCCACCCCGGCACCAGCTGGTGTGTTCGATCCGAGCGTGCCGGAGCCCCGCAGCGACATCTTCAGGGAGGCTGACGCGAACACGTAGTCGATTCGGACGCCGGGATTCCACGCGGGCACGGTGAAACCCGGTTCTTTCTCGTGACAGGCTCGATAGCAATCGCTGTACCCCGCGTTGGTCAGGGTCCTCAAGGCCCAACGCGGCCAGCCTCCTTGGAGCGCCCATTGCGCACGGACCCACCCTGGCGCGCCTTCGGTGCGAAGTGGATCGCCGACGCTGAGCGCATTGAAGTCGCCCGCGATAACCTGTGGTGTGCCCGCGCGCGTCCGCAGTCGCGTCAGAAGGCTGCGGAGCTCCGCCCAGCGCCAGATCTCAAAAGGCCACAGCGGTTGTGGCACCAGGTGAACGCCGACAATGTTCACGCGCGTTCCGCCAAATGGCTGGAGCGTCGCCTCGACCCATTTATGGGGAGCCCAGCGTGGGCCAAGCAGACCGGAGTGGATGATCGGCCAACGACTGACGATTGCCGGGTGCTCACGACCGGACCGACGCGCGTGGCCGGCGCGGTGGGGACCCACAACGTCAGCGATAGCCTCAAAGGAATCGGCCGATGTCACCTCGGTGAACACGACGACGTCCGGGTCAATGGCGCTGACGACGTCACGGATGAGTGACTCCCTCCCGACCCCGCCGAAGAGGATGTTGTAGGTCATGACCCGAAAGGTTGGCATTGAGCGGCGCCCGGATTGTGCGGCTGTCGTTTCGGGTCCGGCTAACGGCTTGCGGCTGAGCAGCCGCGCTGTTCAGCGGTCTGCTCCAGCCGCTGGTTAGGTGTCAGTTGCGATAACTTCCTCAACGTGCCTGATGTCAGAGCACTCGATCAGGAACGTCGCATCCCGCTCGAATAAGATCTCGTGGATTAAAAGGTTGTCATGACCCAATCGAATCTCGTGGGTCAGGAGATCACCGTGCGCTGTGTGTTCGTACCTCGATTCCCCATACCGAGGTGGCGCTACAAACGAATAGCGTGTTACGCCGACATATTGAAGGTGAATTCTTCTGTCATGGAACGGCCCGAGAAGAGAAATGGCAATCTCCATGACGCGAATCTCGCTGTTTTCTCCAGCCACAACTTCGTGGACGGTAAACGACTCAAGCCATGCGTCATGAAGTGAACTGTGCGAAGTCAGATCGAAATATCGAGAGTCTGACGCGAAAGAGTAAACATGCGGCGGCAACTTGTGCCGGATGGATTCGATGTACGCAGAATACCGCGTGAAGTCGATTCCCTCAGTCTCCGAGTTGAGGATATGATCCATTTTCGTGTGGACACCTAACGAATAGTAACCTGCAACACGCGATCGGCCGCCGCAAGGTAGCGCGCGGTAATGTCTCTCGCGGGGGATCGGAATCTCCGACGGGGGCCCACGCCCATGCTGGCGCGCGTCACCAGCGGTTTGCCCGGCAGGGCGCACGCGCCTTCGTGAGCCGGAGCAGCAACGGCCGTCAAAGGACAACGAGGCAAAAAAAGGGCGACGATCTTTCGATCATCGCCCCTTGGCAGTCTAAGGCGTTTCCCGGATCCCGAGTCCCGAGTCCCGAGTCCGAGTCCCGAGTCCCGGCAGCGGAGTTACCTCTACTCGATCTCGTCCCTCGTGAACGCCTCTTCGGGCTCCACGAAGTACTCCATCTCGCGCTCGAGCTCGAGCTCCTCCGGCGTCGGCGGCGGCGGCGGTGGCGGCTCGTCCGCCGGGATCCGCACGTGCCGGTAATACTCGAAGCCGGTCCCCGCCGGGATCAGCCGGCCCATCGTGACGTTCTCCTTCAGGCCGCGCAGGTGATCGACCTTGCCGGAAATCGACGCCTCGGTGAGCACGCGCGTCGTCTCCTGGAACGACGCCGCCGAGATGAACGAGTCGGTCGAGAGCGACGCCTTCGTGATCCCGAGCAGCAGCGGCCGGCCCGTCGCCGGGCGCCCGCCCGCCGCGATCACGCGCTCGTTCTCTTCCATGAACCGGAACCGATCGACCTGCTCCTCGATCAGGAACTCCGTGTCCCCGACATCCTCGATCTTCACCCACCGCATCATCTGCCGGACGATGACCTCGATGTGCTTGTCGTTGATGTTGACCCCCTGCAGCCGGTAGACCTCCTGGATCTCGTTGACGAGATACGCGTGCAGCGCCTTCTCGCCGAGGACCGACAGGATGTCGTGCGGGTTGCTCGGCCCGTCCATGAGCGGCTCGCCGGCGCGGACGCGGTCGCTTTCCTGGACGTTGACGTGCACGCCGCGCGGCAGCGAGTATCTCTCGGCTCGCCACCGTCCTCGGGGACGATGATGATCTTCCGCTGCCCCTTGACGATGCCGCCGTGCCGCACGATGCCGTCGATTTCCGAGATGACCGCCGTCTCGCGCGGCTTCCGCGCCTCGAACAGCTCGACGACGCGCGGCAGACCGCCGGTGATGTCCTTCGTCTTCGTGGTCTCGCGCGGAATCTTCGCGAGGACCTCGCCGGCGAACACCGCCTCGCCGTCCTCGACCATGAGGTGCGCGTGCGACGGCATGTGGTACTTCCGCGTCACCTTGCCCGCCTTGTCGCGGACCTCGATGAGCGGCTGCTTCTTCTCGTCCGGCGAGTCGACGACGATCTTCCGCGACAGGCCGGTGACCTCGTCGACTTCCTCGTGATACGTGACGTCGCTGATGAGGTCCTTGTACTTCACCACGCCCGCGTCCTCGGTGAGGATCGAGAACGTGTACGGATCCCACTCGACGAGGATCTGGCCGACCTCGACCGGCCCGCCGTCGGCGACCTTGAGCCGCGCGCCGTAGACGATCGGGTAGCGCTCGCGGTCGCGCCCCTTCGCGTCCTGCACGACCAGCGATCCGGTGCGGTTCATGACGACGCGCTGGCCGGCGTTGTCGTTCCCCTCGCCCTTGGTCTCGACGACCTGGAGGCCCTGGTAGCGGACCGTGCCGGCGTGCTTCGCGTCGAGCGTCGACTGCTCCGACACGCGCGACGCCGTGCCGCCGATGTGGAACGTCCGCATCGTCAGCTGCGTGCCCGGCTCGCCGATCGACTGCGCGGCGATGACGCCGACCGCCAGCCCGAGCTCGACCAGCTTGCCGGTCGAGAGGTCGCGGCCGTAGCACTTCGCGCAGACGCCGCGGCGGCTCGCGCACGTCAGCACCGAGCGGATCCGGACCTTCTCGATGCCGCCTTCCTGAATCGCCGAGGACTTGTCCTCGTCGATCGCGTCGTTGACGTCGACGATCACGTCGCCCGAGAGCGGGTCCATGATCTTCTCGAGCGTGACGCGGCCGATGATGCGGTCGCGCAGCGGCTCGATGATCTCGCCGCTCTCGACGATCGCCTTGGCCTCGATGCCGTCCATCGTGCCGCAGTCGATCTCGTGGATGATGACGTCCTGCGCCACGTCGACCAGCCGGCGGGTCAGGTAGCCCGAGTCGGCCGTCTTGAGCGCGGTGTCGGCCAGGCCCTTGCGCGCGCCGTGCGTCGAGATGAAGTACTGGAGCACGGTCAGCCCTTCACGGAAGTTCGACGTGATCGGCGTCTCGATGATCTCCCCCGACGGCTTGGCCATCAGGCCGCGCATGCCGGCGAGCTGGCGGATCTGCTGCTTCGATCCGCGCGCGCCGGAGTCGGCCATGATGTAGACGGGGTTGAAGTTCCTCCCCGACTGATCGAGGTCCTCCATCTCCGAGAACATCGCGTCGGCGATCTTCTCGGTGACGTCCGACCAGATGGCGATGACCTTGTTGTAGCGCTCGCCGTTGGTGATCGCCCCTTCGAGGTACTGGCCCTCGACCTTGATCACCTCGTCGCGCGCCCCGCTGACGAGCGGCGCCTTCTCCTGCGGAATGACCAGGTCGTCGATGCCGATCGACAGCCCCGACCGCGTCGCGTAGAAGAACCCGAGGTTCTTCAGGCTGTCGAGCATCTCGACGGTCTTCTCGAGCCCGTAGTGCAGGTGGCAGTACTGCACCACCTGCTGCAGCCCCTTCTTCTTGAGGAGCCCGTTGACGAACGGCATCGGCTTGGGCAGCGAGGTGTTGAAGATGACGCGGCCGACCGTCGTGTTGATGATCTTCTTGGTGACGGTCTGCACTTCGGTCTGCAGGATCGCCTGGTCGTCGCGCGCGACGGTCATGTCGAGCAGCTCGCCCGAGATGCGCAGCCGGATCGGCGTCAACGTCTCGAGCTCGCCCGCCTCGAGCGCCAGCACCACGTCGTCGGGGTTGCCGAAGACGCGGCCCTCGCCCTTCGCGCCGGGGCGCGCCTTGGTCAGGTAGTAGCAGCCGAGCACGATGTCCTGCGACGGAATCGCGATCGGGGCGCCGCTGGCCGGCGACAGGATGTTGTTCGAGGACATCATCAGGACGGATGCCTCGATCTGCGCCTCGGGCGCGAGCGGGATGTGGACCGCCATCTGGTCGCCGTCGAAGTCCGCGTTGAACGCGGTGCAGACGAGCGGGTGGATGCGGATGGCCTTGCCCTCGACGAGCACCGGCTCGAACGCCTGGATGCCGAGCCGGTGGAGCGTCGGCGCGCGGTTGAGCAGGACCGGGTGCTCGCGGATGACCTCTTCGAGCACGTCCCACACTTCCGGACGCTGCTGCTCGACCATCTCCTTCGCCTGCTTGATGGTCGCGACGAGCCCGCGCTCCTCGAGCTTGTTGTAGATGAACGGCTTGAACAGCTCGAGCGCCATCTTCTTGGGCAGCCCGCACTGGTGCAGCTTCAGCTCGGGACCGACGACGATGACCGAGCGGCCCGAGTAGTCGACGCGCTTGCCGAGCAGGTTCTGGCGGAACCGCCCCTGCTTGCCCTTGAGCGTGTCGGACAGCGACTTCAGCGGCCGGTTGTTCGCGCCCCTGCAGGACCCGGCCGCGCCGGCCGTTGTCGAACAGCGCGTCCACCGCTTCCTGCAGCATCCGCTTCTCGTTGCGGATGATGACGTCGGGGGCCTTGAGCTCGATGAGCTTCTTCAACCGGTTGTTGCGGTTGATGACGCGGCGGTAGAGATCGTTCAGGTCCGAGGTCGCGAACCGGCCGCCGTCGAGCGGCACCAGGGGACGCAGCTCGGGCGGGATGACCGGGATGACGTCGAGGATCATCCACTCCGGCTTGTTGGTCGACTTGCGGAACGAGTCGACGACCTTGAGCCGCTTGGCGTACTTCAGCTTCTTCTGCTGCGACGGCTCGGCGCGCATCTTGTCGCGCAGCTCGCCGGCCAGCTTCTCGATGTTGACGCGCTTGAGCAGCTCCTTGATCGCTTCGGCGCCCATCTGGGCGCGGAACTTCACCAGGCCGTGCTCCTCGCGCGCCTTCCGGTACAGCTCCTCGGTCAGCAGCTGGTTCTGCTTGAGCTCGGTGTCGCCCGGCTCGACGACGACGTAGGCCTCGAAGTAGAGGACGCGCTCGAGGTCGCGCAGCGAGATGTCGAGCAGGTGCCCGATGCGGCTCGGCAGCCCCTTGAAGAACCACACGTGGCTGACCGGGGTCGCCAGCGTGATGTGCCCCAGCCGCTCGCGGCGGACCTTGGCCTGCGTGACCTCGACGCCGCACTTGTCGCAGATGACGCCGCGGTGCTTCATCCGCTTGTACTTGCCGCACAGACACTCCCAGTCGGTGACCGGCCCGAAGATCTTCGCGCAGAACAGGCCGTCCCGTTCCGGCTTGAACGTCCGGTAGTTGATGGTCTCCGGCTTGGTGACCTCTCCATGGGACCAGGAGAGGATTTTCTCGGGCGACGCGAGGCTGATGCGGATCGCGTCGAAGTCCGAGGTCAACGAGCCGCGCGTGTCAAAAGATGGTCTCATGTTTTTTTAGCTTCCAGCTTCCAGCTGCCAGCTTCCAGCTAGGGTTCCAAACGGCATCGCAGGTATCAGCAAAGAGCTGCCAGTTCCAGGCTCCGTGTCCCGAGCGGGAAGCGGGAAGCGGGAAGCTGGCAGCCGTGTCTACCCTTCCGTCAACGCCGGCGTCTGTTCTTCCAGCAGGTCGAGGGTCGGCTTCTTCTTCGTCTTCATCAGCTCGACGTCGAGGCACAGCGCCTGGAGCTCGCGGATGAGGACGTTGAACGACTCCGGCAGCCCCGGCTGGAACGACGCGTCGCCCTTGACGATCGCCTCGTAGATCTTCGCCCGCCCCGTGACGTCGTCCGACTTCGCCGTGAGCAGCTCCTGGAGGATGTGCGCCGCGCCGTAGGCCTCGAGCGCCCACACTTCCATCTCCCCGAACCGCTGGCCGCCGAACTGCGCCTTGCCGCCGAGCGGCTGCTGCGTGATGAGCGAGTACGGGCCGATCGAGCGCGCGTGGATCTTGTCGTCGACCAGGTGCGACAGCTTCAGCATGTAGATGTAGCCGACCGTCACGTCCTGCTCGAACGCCTGTCCCGTCATGCCGTCGAAGAGCTCCGTCTTGCCGCTCTTCGGGAGCCCGGCCTTCTCGAGCCAGTTCTTGATCTCCGCCTCGGTCGCGCCGTCGAAGACCGGCGTCGCGAACCACAGGCCGAGCGCGTGCGCGGCCCACCCGAGATGGGTCTCGAGAATCTGCCCGACGTTCATGCGCGACGGAACGCCGAGCGGGTTCAGCACGATCTCGACCGGCGTGCCGTCCGGGAGGTACGGCATGTCCTCTTCCGGCAGGATGCGCGCGATGACGCCCTTGTTGCCGTGGCGGCCGGCCATCTTGTCGCCGACCGACAGCTTGCGCTTCATCGCGACGTAGACCTTGACCAGCTTGATGACGCCCGGCGGCAGCTCGTCGCCGCGCCGCACCTTCTCCTTCTTCTCCTCGAACTGCTGGCGGATGACCTCGACCTGGCGCTCCGTCCGCTCCTCGAGCTCGCGCAGATCCTCCTCGAGCCGCGGGTCGTCGGTCTGCACCTTCAGCCGGACGATGGCGTCGTAGGGCAGGGCCTGCAGCACCTCGACCGAGAGGTCGGTGCCCTTGCGCAGCAGCCGCTCGCGGCCGTGCTCGTCGTAGAGGTCGGCGCGCGACTGCTGCCCCTGCAGCATCCCGATCACGCGCTTCTTCACCTCGTCGTGCAGGATGCGGATTTCGTCCTGCAGGTTCTTCTCCATCATGTCGAGCTCTTCCTGCTCGATGGCTTTCGCGCGGTCATCTTTTTCGATGCCCTTGCGGGAGAAGATCTTCACGCCGACGATGATGCCCTCGATGCCGGGCGGGCAGATGAGCGAGGCGTCGCGCACGTCGCCGGCCTTTTCGCCGAAGATCGCGCGGAGCAGCTTCTCTTCCGGCGTCAGCTGCGTCTCGCCTTTCGGCGTGACCTTGCCGACGAGGATGTCGCCCGGCTTGACCGACGCGCCGATGCGGATGATGCCGCTCTCGTCGAGATCGCGCAGGTAGCCTTCCCCGACGTTCGGGATGTCGCGGGTGATTTCCTCGGGCCCGAGCTTCGTGTCGCGGGCCTCGATCTCGAACTCCTCGATGTGGATCGAGGTGTAGTAGTCGTCCTTGACCATCCGCTCGGAGACGAGGATCGCGTCCTCGAAGTTGTAGCCGCGCCACGGCATGAACGCGACCAGCACGTTGCGTCCGAGCGCCAGCTCGCCGAGCTCCGTGCACGGCCCGTCGCCGAGGACCTGCCCCTTGTGGACCTTCTGGCCGACGCGGACGATCGGCTTCTGGCTGATGCACGTGTTCTGGTTCGACCGCTTGAACTTCGTCAGCGGGTAGATGTCGGCGCCCATCTCGCGCGAGGTGGCCGACTCCTCCCCTTCCACGCGCACGACGATGCGCTGGCTGTCGACGTAGTCCACGGTCCCGGTCCGGCGCGCCACGACGACCGCGCCCGAGTCGCGCGCGGTGATGTACTCCATGCCGGTGCCGACGTACGGCGACCGGGCGCGGAGCAGCGGCACCGCCTGGCGCTGCATGTTCGATCCCATCAGCGCGCGGTTGGCGTCGTCGTTCTCGAGGAACGGGACGAGCGACGCGGCGACCGAGACGAGCTGCTTGGGCGAGACGTCGATGAAGTCGACCTTGTCCTTCGGCGTCAGGATGAAGTTGCCGGCCTGGCGCGCGTTGACCCGATCGGTGATGAAGCGGCCGTTCTCGTCGAGCTCGGCGTTGGCCTGCGCGACGATGTACTGGTCCTCTTCCCAGGCCGACAGGTAGTAGGAGTACGGCTCGAACTCCATGCCGCGCTTCCGCTTGCCCTTGCCCGCCTCGAGGTCCGCCGCCGTGAACTCGTTCGCCTCGACGATGTCGCCGACCTTGTACTTCGACGCGCCGGCGTTGGTGACGATGACGTAGTCGATGACCCGGCCGTTCTTGACCTTGCGGTACGGCGACTCGATGAACCCGAACTCGTTGATGCGCGCGTAGCACGACAGCGACGAGATGAGGCCGATGTTCGGCCCTTCCGGCGTCTCAATCGGGCAGATGCGGCCGTAGTGCGTCGGGTGCACGTCGCGCACCTCGAAGCCGGCGCGCTCGCGCGACAGGCCGCCGGGCCCGAGGGCCGAGAGACGCCGCTTGTGCGTCACCTCGGACAGCGGGTTGGTCTGGTCCATGAACTGCGACAGCTGCGACGACCCGAAGAACTCGCGAATCGCGGCCATGACCGGCTTCGCGTTGATCAGGTCGTGCGGCATGGCGGTCGCCATTTCCTGGTAGACCGACATCTTCTCCTTGATCGCGCGTTCCATCCGGACGAGGCCGATGCGGAACTGGTTCTCGAGGAGCTCGCCGACCGAGCGCACGCGCCGGTTGCCGAGGTGATCGATGTCGTCCACGTTGGCGGGATTGCGCCGCAGCTTCAGCTGGTACTTGATGACCTCGTAGAAGTCCTGCGGGTGCAGGATCTTCTCGTCGAGCGGCGTGTTCAGCTTCAGCTTGGTGTTCAGCTTCAGCCGGCCGACGCGCGAGAAGTCGTACTTCTGCGGGTTGAAGAACATGTTCTCGAAGAGCGACCGCGAGCTGTCGAGCGTCGGCGGATCGCCGGGCCGCAGGCGGCGGTAGATCTCGATCAGCGCCTCTTCGTGCGTGTGGATCGGGTCCTTCTTCAGCGTCTGCGAGAGCACCGAGCCGATCTCGTCGCGCTCCGGGAAGAAGATCTCGAGATGATCGACGTTCTTCTCCTGGGCCATCGAGATGACGCGCGGCTCGACCGCCTCGTTGGCCTCGAGGATGACCTCGCCGGTCGACGGATCGACGACGTCGATCGCCGCGAACGCCCCTTCGAGCTCGGCGTCGGAGACCTCGACCGCCTCGACGTTCCCCTTCTTCATCGCGGCGATCGCGTTGGCCGTGATCTTCTTGCCGGCGTGGGTGACGACATCGGCGCCGACCATGATGTCCTTGGCCGCGCGCAGCCCGATCAGGCTCTCGCCGACCGCCCAGTGGATCGAGCCGCCCTTCAGGTAGAGCCGGTCGACGGTGTAGAAGTTGCGGATGATCTCGTCGGCGCCGCGCAGGCCGAGCGCGCGCAGGAACACCGTCGCCAGGAACTTCCGCTTCCGGTCGATGCGGACGTAGAGCAGGTTCTTCGCGTCGTACTCGAACTCCACCCACGAGCCGCGGTACGGGATGATCTGCGCGATGTACAGCGACTTGTCTTCCGAGTGGAAGAACGCCCCGGGCGAGCGGTGCAGCTGCGAGACGATGACCCGCTCGGTGCCGTTGATGATGAACGTGCCGTTGTCGGTCATCAGCGGGATGTCGCCGAAGTAGACCTCCTGCTCCTTGATGTCGCGGATGGTCTTGACGCCGGTCTCGGGGTCCTTGTTCCAGACGACGAGCCGGATCGTCACCTTGAGCGGCACGGCGTAGGTCATGCCGCGCTCCTGGCACTCGTCGACGTCGTACTTCAGCTTCAGGCTGACGGTGTTGCCGCAGATGTCGCAGACGTCGCCGCGGGCCTCGTTCGGCTTGCCGCAGCGCGGGCAGAGGACTTCGTGCTCGCCGTACGGATCGGCGACCAGCGTGTGGCCGCAGTTCACGCACGGCTTGCGCAGGTGGTGCAGCCCGGCCAGCCGGCCGCACTTGCACTCCCAGTTCCCGATCGAGTACTCGATGAACTCGAGCGACGAGTTCTCGCGGAAGTCGCTGATCGGGAAGACCGACTTGAAGACCGACTGCAGGCCGGCATCCTCGCGCTCCGAGGGCAGCCGGTTCATCTGCAGGAACCGCTCGTACGACTTCTTCTGAATCTCGATCAGATTCGGGATCGGGATCGTCGTCTTGATCTTCGAGAAGTCGATGCGCTCGCGGTAGACGTTCTTGGGAAGGCTGTACATGCTCTTAAGAACCCTCAGAATCGGGATTCGGGACTCGGGACTCGGGACTCGCGGCGCGACGGGCCCGGGGCACGCGATCGGCGGATTCGACGCGAATCCCGGATCCCGAGCCCCGGCAGGCGGGGCGTCAGCCCCGCGCTGCTATTTGACTTCGACCTTGGCGCCGACGTCCTCGAACTTCTTCTTGATCGCCGCCGCTTCCTCCTTCGGGATCCCTTCCTTGATCGGCTTGGGGGCGCCCTCGACGAGGTCCTTGGCTTCCTTCAGCCCGAGGCTGGTCACTTCGCGCACGACCTTGATCACGTTGATCTTGTTCGCGCCGACTTCGGTCAGCGTCGCGGTGAACTCGGTCTGCTCTTCGACCGGGGCCGCCGCGCCGCCGCCGCCCGCGCCGCCGCCGGCCATCGCCATCGGCATCGCCGCCGCGGCCGACACGCCGAGCTCCTTCTCGAGCTCCTTCACGAGCTGCGACAGCTCGAGGACGGTAATCCCCTTGATGTAGTCGACCACCTGCTGCTGATTCAACTCGGCCATTTCTGAAATCTCCTCGATAACCCGATTGATGATGCCTGATGTCTGTCTCTGTCTGCTTTTCTTATGCTCGCGGGGCCCCACCCCCACTCGCGCGCGCTGCGACGCTCGAAGACTCGCGTCTCGCGCGGGCCGCAGGCGCTCTCAGGCGGAAGCTACCTGTCACAGTCTTGTGGCTTCCGCCTCAGGCGGAAGCCGCCGCTCACGCAGCCGGACCCGCGTCCGCGGCAGGCGCAGCGCCTTCGCCAAGCTTCTTCTCGTACTGCGTCAGCACGTTCATCAGATCCCGCGCCGGCGCGTTCAGCACGCTGACGAGCTGCACCATCGGCGCCTGCAGCAGGAACAGCAGCTTCGCGTACAGCTCCGGCTTCCCGGGCAGCGACGCCAGATCGGTGACCTCGGCCGCCTTGATGGCGCGGCCCTGCACGACGGCCGCCTTGATCTTCAGCGCCGGCGTCGTCTTGGCGAACGTCGTCAGCACCTTCGCGAGCGCGACCGGGTCGCCGCCGCTGTAGGCGACCGCCGTCGTCCCGACGAAGTGCTCGCTGAGCGGCTCGAAGCGCGTGCCCTTGACCGCGCGCGTCGCGAGCGTGTTCTTGACGACCTTGTACTGCCCGCGCGCACCGCGCACCTGGCGCCTCAGCTCGGTCACTTCCGGGACCTTGAGTCCGCGGAAGTCGACCAGGATGGCGCTGTCGGTGCCTTTGAACGCCCCTTCGAGCTCCTGAAGGTCCGTGGCCTTGCTCTGCTCTGGTGACTGCCATGAATGTGTGTCTTCTTCTTTACTCAGTGCCCGGTTGTGCAGACGGGCGTCAGTGCTTGACGACTTCGGTGACGTGGCTCGTGTCGATCACGATGCCGGGGCCCATCGTCGAGGACAGCGTCACGCTCTTCAGGTACTTGCCCTTCGCCGCCGGCGGCTTGGCCCGGACGACGCTGTCGACGAGCGCATGGGCGTTGTCGACGAGGTTCTGCGTCGGGAACGACACCTTGCCGATCGGCGCGTGGACGATGCCGGTCTTGTCGACGCGGAATTCGACCTTGCCGGCCTTGATTTCCCGCACCGCCTTGGCGATGTCGGGGGTCACCGTCCCGGTCTTCGGGTTCGGCATCAGGCCGCGCGGGCCGAGCACCTTGCCGAGCTTGCCGACGGCGCGCATCATGTCGGGAGTCGCCACGACCGCGTCGAAGTCCATCCAGCCGCCCTGAATCTTCTCGACGATCTCTTCGCCGCCGACGAAATCGGCGCCGGCGTCCTGCGCGTCCTTCTGCTTGTCGCTGCCGGCAATCGCGAGCACGCGCTTCGTCTTGCCGAGCCCGTGCGGCAGCACGACCGTGCCGCGGACCATCTGGTCGGCGTGCTTCGGGATCGACCCCGAGGCGGAGCGCGATCTCGACGGTTTCGTCGAACTTCGCGAACTTCACCTTCTGCATGAGGGGAATCGCGTCCTCGAGCGTGTGCAGGCGCTCGGGGATCTGCTTCCTGGCGGCCGTGAACTTCTTGCCGGTCTTGCGCATGGTTGACCTCTGTGGTTCAAGCGGGCGTGAGCCCTCCCACTGAAAACAGCTGTCAGCTTCCCGCTGCCAGCTACCAGCTTCCCGCTCCGAGCCAAGCCCGTTCCAGCTGGAAGCCGGAGGCTGGCGAGCTGGAAGCACTTACCCAATGACGTCGATGCCCATCGACCGCGCCGTGCCGGCGACCGTCTTGAAGGCGGCCTCGGCGGACTCGCAGTTGAGGTCCGGCATCTTGAGCTTCGCGATGTCCTCGACCTGCTTTCTCGTGACCGTGCCGACCTTGTTCTTGTTCGGCTCGTTCGATCCCTTCGCGAGGTTCGCGGCGCGCTTCAGCAGGATCGACGCCGGCGGCGTCTTCGTGATGAAGGTGTACGAGCGATCCGCGAACACGGTGACCACGACCGGGATGATCAGCCCCTCGTCCTTCGAGGTGCGCGAGTTGAAGTTCTTGCAGAAGTCCATGATGTTGACGCCGTGCGGACCGAGCGCGGTCCCGACCGGCGGCGCGGGGGTGGCCTTCCCCGCGGCAATCTGGAGCTTCACCATCGCCTGTACTTTCTTCGCCATGATTCTTGAGGCTCGCTGTCAGCTACCAGCTGCCAGCTCCCAGCTCCAGCTCCCAGCAAGAAAACCGTGCGGGAAGCGGGAAGCGGGAAGCTGGAAGCTACAATTTTTCTACCTGCAGAAAATCCAGCTCGACCGGCGTCGACCGGCCGAAGATCGTGACCATCACTTTCAACGTGTTCCGATCCAGGTTCACCTCGTCGACGGTGCCGTTGAAGCTGGTGAACGGTCCTTCGTTGATCCGGACCTGGTCGCCCTTCTCGAAGGTGTACTTCGGCTTCGGCTTCTCGGCCGCGACGGTCACCTGGTGGAGGATCTGGTCGACTTCCTCGCGGGTGAGCGGCGTCGGCTTCGCGCCGGCGCCGACAAACCCGGTCACCTTCGGGGTGTTCTTGACCACGTGCCACGCGTTGTCGGACATGTGCATCTCGACAAGGATGTAGCCGGGGAAGAACCGCTTCGAGCTCACGACCTTCTTGCCGCCGCGCATCTCGACGACGTCCTCGGTCGGAATGAGGATCTCGCCGATCTCTTCCTGGAGGCCGTACGCCTGCACCCGCTGGGCGAGCGACTCCGAGACTTTTTTCTCGAAGCCGGAGTACGTGTGGACGATGTACCACTGCTTCGTGCGGTCGTCGGTCATAGTCGTCATGCCGCTCCCAGGCTCCTGTAGATCCACGTCACGAGCGCGGTCAGCAGGAGGTCCACCCCCCAGAGGTAGACGCCGAAGAACACCGACGTGAGGATGACGACGAAGGTCGTGGCATAGACCTCCTTGCGGCTCGGCCACGTGACCCGGGCCGTCTCGTTCCGGACTTCCGACAGAAAGCGCCTCGAGCGGCCCCACCAGCCTGTGACACTCTCGCGGGCGCGTTCACCGATGGAGTCTTCGTGATCCGCCATTGCCGTCTTCATCACCTGATCCTGATCCGGGCAGCCATCTACCGCGCGCGCCGTGGTCTCGACCGAGCAACCGCTCCGGTGCAGTACCCTCTTGCCGTCTTGGCAGGCCAGGAGGGAATCGAACCCCCAACCCCCGGTTTTGGAGACCGGTGCTCTGCCAATTGAGCTACTGGCCTAAAACAAAGCTGCCAGCTTCCAGCTTCCCGCATTCACCTGCACCGTCGAAGCTGGCTACCACCGCTGGTAGCTGGAAGCTGGTAGCTGGTAGCTGGACGCTACTTCGTCTCCCTGTGCGCCACGTGCTTGCGGCAGAACCGGCAGAACTTGCTCAGCTCGAGCCGCTCGCTGGTCTTCTTCTTGTTCTTCGTGGTGCTGTAGTTCCGGCGCTTACACGATGTACACGCCAAGGCGATGATGTCTCTCATTGCTGTAACAACTGTCGGGACTCGGGATCGGGACTCGGGATCCGGGATCCGGGATCCGGGAGTCCGAGTCCCGAGTCCCGAATCCCGAGTCCCGGCTCTATTCGATGATCTCGCTGATCGTGCCGGCGCCGACGGTGCGGCCCCCTTCACGAATCGCGAACCGCGCGCCCTTCTCGAGGGCGACCGGCGTGTGGAGCTCCGCGCTGATGCTGGTGTTGTCGCCCGGCATCACCATCTCGACCCCTTCCGGCAGCTTCAGCGAGCCGGTGACGTCGGTCGTCCGGATGTAGAACTGCGGGCGGTAGCCGTTGAAGAACGGCGTGTGACGGCCGCCTTCTTCCTTGGAGAGGATGTAGACCTCGCCCTTGAACTTCGTGTGCGCCTTGATCGAGCCGGGCTTGGCGAGCACCTGGCCGCGCTCCACGTCGTCCTTTTCCACGCCGCGCAGCAGCACGCCGATGTTGTCGCCCGCCTCGCCCGCGTCGAGGAGCTTGCGGAACATCTCGACGCCGGTGACGACCTTCTTCTCGGTCGGCTTGAACCCGACAATCTCGATTTCCTCGCCGACCTTGACCTTGCCGCGCTCGACGCGGCCGGTCACGACGGTGCCGCGGCCCGAGATCGAGAACACGTCTTCGATCGGCATCATGAACGGCTTGTCGACTTCGCGCTCCGGCATCGGGATGTAGGTGTCGAGCGCATCCATCAGCTTGAGCACCGACTCGACGCCGGCCGCATCGCCGTTCAGCGCGCCGAGCGCCGAGACGCGGACCACCGGGATGTCGTTGCCCGGGAAGCCGTAGGACGTCAGCAGCTCGCGCACTTCGAGCTCGACGAGGTCGACCAGCTCCTGATCGTCCACCGCGTCGACCTTGTTCAGCGCGACGACCATGTACGGCACGTTGACCTGCTTGGCGAGCAGGACGTGCTCGCGGGTCTGCGGCATCGGGCCGTCGACGGCGCTGACCACGAGGATGGCGCCGTCCATCTGGGCGGCGCCGGTGATCATGTTCTTGATGTAGTCCGCATGGCCGGGGCAGTCGACGTGTGCGTAATGCCGCTTCGGCGTCGCGTACTCGACGTGGCTCGTCGCGATCGTCAGGATCTTCGTCGCGTCGCGGCGGCCCTGCGATTCGGACGCCTTCGCGACTTCGTCGTACGACACGAACTTCGCCCAGCCCTTGTCGGCCGCCACCTTGGTCAGCGCCGCGGTCAGCGTCGTCTTGCCGTGATCGATGTGCCCGATGGTGCCAACGTTGACGTGCGGTTTGGATCGATCGAATTTCTCTTTTGCCATGTCGTTTTTCTCGTCCTCGCGTTTGCGTCTCTATCCGAACAGTTGCGGACTACATTCGCTGCTGCGCAGCTTCGGTGGACATTGGCTTGCCATCCGTCGCTCACGTCCCCGTCACTGTTGGCCCACCGTCGCTCGCTCGCATTTCCCGCGAGCTATGGTGGGCATCCTTCGCCTGCATCCGTGAGCGAAGGATGGAGCCGATGACCAGGATTGAACTGGTGACCTCGTCCTTACCAAGGACGCGCTCTGCCAACTGAGCTACATCGGCCTTCGCGCCGCTCACTTCGCTGGCGGCGCTACAGCCGACAAGTCGGCCTTCGCGTTCGACCAGCCAATCTCATTCAGCCTTGGCCGAGCACAATCTGTGCGCTCCGGGCGGCGAAGGCTGGCTTGCCAACCGGAGCCCGCCGTCTGCGGCGGGCGAAGGTTGGAGCGGGAGACGGGGATCGAACCCGCGACCAACAGCTTGGAAGGCTGTGACTCTACCACTGAGTTACTCCCGCCTTCGCGCCTCGCCTGCTTCGCCTCGCTCGGCGCTACGGCGGGCAAGCCCGCCGTTCCTCTTCGAATTCCGTCCGCCTTCGACGCCCGGCAACCTTTTCTTCCGCCCGCGAAGGTTGGCTTGCCAACCATAGCTCGCGTCAGCGAGCGAAGGTTGGTGGCGAGGGGAGGACTCGAACCTCCGAAGCCCTGTGGGCGACAGATTTACAGTCTGCTGCGTTTGACCGCTTCGCTACCTCGCCGATGACCGTGCCGGCCGCATGTCAGCCGTGTCGGAGCACGCTCCGGCGGCAAGACACGGAAGGCTGTTCGTTGTAGTTGTCAGGATTGCGCCGTTCGCGAAAATATCCCTGCGGAATCGGTCGCGCCAACCCTTCTCTGGTGCTCGTTTTGGAGCTGGCGAAGGGATTTGAACCCCCGACCGGCTGATTACAAATCAGCTGCTCTACCGGACTGAGCTACGCCAGCCCAGACAAAAGAGTATTTGTAGCACATGCCGTGCCACCCTTGCAACTCTGGGCGAATAAAAAGACGCCAGCCGGTGCCTCCCCGGAACGGACGAGCCAAAACCCTAGGATTTTGGCCCCTTCCGCTGCCGCGCCGCCTCGAACAACACGACTCCCGCGGCCACCGACACGTTCAGGCTGTCCACCGCCCCGTACAGCGGAATCGAGGCGAGCCGGTCGCAGCGCTCCCGCACCAGCCGCCGCAACCCGGTACCTTCCGCCCCGAACACGAGCGCCGTCGGGAGCGTCAGATCCAGCGCGTCATACGCGTCCGTGGTGCCACCGGCGAGCCCGACGGTCCACACGTTGAGCGCCTTCAATTCCTCGAGGGCCCGCGCGACGTTCACTTCGGTGGCGATCCGCACGTGCGCGACCGCTCCCGCCGACGCTTTGGCCACGACGCCGTCGAGCGGCGCGGCGTGCCTCGCCTGCCGGACGATCCCGTGTGCGCCGGCCGCATCCGCCGTCCGCAGGATCGCCCCGACGTTGTGCGGATCCTCGATCCCGTCGAGCACGACGAGGAGCGGCGCCGCCGGGGCCGCCCCGTCGACGAGCTCCTGAAGGCTGTAATCGCGCGGCGCCTCGATCTCGGCCACGATGCCCTGGTGCACGCCGCCGCGCGCGGCCTGCTCGATCGCCGCCGCGTCGACCCGCTCGATCCCGATTCCCTTCGCGCGCGCGACGGCAAGCGCGTCTTCGACGCGGCGATCGGCCCGCGGCCCCACCCGCACCCGGCGCACGCGCCCCGTGCGCAGGGCCTCGAGGACCGGGTTGATGCCGTAGATGATCATGGCACCGGGCGAACTACTTCGCGTCATTCCTCAGTGGCCGTGGCCTCAGTGGCCCTGGCAAACGCGATCGCCCGTTCCCGGCACCCCATGACGGGCGCAAGGCCGGCAGAGGCGGCAATCGCGGCGCCACGTTCGATCGCCGGCACGGCGAGGTCGAGCTCGGGACCGCCGCCTTCGCCGGTGAGGGCGACGCGGATCGGATGGAACAGGGCTTTCCCCTTTAGACTCGTCCGCTCCTTCACACGGTTCGCCATCGCGCGAAATGCGTCGCGATCGAGCAGCGGTTTCTCGATCGCGGCGGGCAGCGCGGCGATCACCTGGCGCGCCCCCGGCTCGTGCACCACGCCCGAGACCTCCTCGCGCGCCAGCGAGGCGGCCGGATCGAAATCGAACAGGAACTTCAGCCGGTCGGGTATCTCTTCGAGCCGATCCACCGAGCCGACCGCCATCGGCAGCACCGAGATGAGATACTCCATCGCCTCGTCGGTCCGCCGCCGGAGGTAGCCGCGCGCGAGGAAGTACCGGGCGGATTCGGCGGCGAGGCGCGCCGGCGCCGCCGCCTTCATGTAGTGCCGGTTCATCCACGCGAGCTTCTCCTGGTCGAACACCCCGGCGCTGTGGCCCACGTCTTCGAGCGCGAAGCGGCGCGCCAGCTCCTCGATCGGCAGCAGCTCCTCGTCGCCGCCGGGCGACCAGCCGATGAGCGCCAGGTAGTTGACCAGCGCTTCGGGCAAGTAGCCGCGCTCCCGGAACTCCGCCACCGACGTGGCGCCGTGACGCTTGGACAGCGGCGTGTGGTCCGGCCCCATCACGAGCGACAGGTGCGCGAACTCGGAGGGCGTGAACCCGAGCGCCTGGTAGAGCAGCACCTGCTTCGGCGTATTCGAAATGTGGTCCTCGCCGCGAATCACATGCGTGATCGCCATCAGCGCGTCGTCGACGACCACGGCGAAGTTGTATTGCGGGCGGCCGTCCGAGCGGACCAGCACCCAGTCGCCGATGACCTCGCTGCTGAACGTGACCTCGCCGCGGACGAGATCCTGAAAGCTGACCTCGACGTTCTCCGGGACACGGAACCGCACGACCGGGCGCTCGCCGGCGTCGATGCGTGCCTGCGCCTGCTCACGCGTCAGCCGGCGGCAGGTTCCGGCGTACCGCGGCGGCCGCCCGGAGGCCAGATCCGCCTGGCGGTCGGCCTCGAGCTTCGCCGCCGAGCAGAAGCAGTGGTACGCATGCCCGCCCGCGATGAGCTCGTTCGCGTACGAGGCGTACAGGTGCAGCCGCTCGGATTGCCGATACGGGCCGTGCGCGCCGCCGACGTCGGGCCCTTCGTCCCAGTCCAGGCCGAGCCAGCGCAGATCTTCGAGGATGCTGGCTTCGGACTCCCGCGTCGATCTGGCGGCGTCGGTGTCCTCGATGCGCAGGATGAACACCCCGTCCTTGCCGTGCGCAAGCAACCAGTTGAACAGCGCGGTCCGTGCGTTGCCGACGTGCAATTGCCCTGTCGGGCTGGGAGCGAAGCGGACTCGCATAGTTCAGGTAGCTCTCACCAGAGTCGGGACGTGTTCAGTCCGTGGTGATCCGTTCACTCACACACCGCGCAGCGGCGCAGCCGCCAGCATCGCCACCGCGTGGGCCGCGATCGCCTCTCCGCGCCCGATGGCGTCGACGCCTTCGTTGGTCTTGCCCTTGACGCTTACCCGATCGACCGCGACGCCGATCGCGCCGGCGACCCCTTCGCGGATCCGCTCGAGCAGCGGCGCGATCTTCGGCCGCTCGAGCACGACGACGACGTCGAGGTTGACGACCTCGAAGCCCGCGTCGCGCGCCATGGCGGCCGCGCGCCGCAGCAGATCGACGCTCGACGCGTCCTTCCACGCGGGATCGGTATCGGGAAAGTGCCGGCCGATGTCGCCAAGCGCGGCCGCGCCCAGAATCGCGTCGGTCGCGGCGTGGCAGACGACGTCGGCGTCGGAGTGCCCGAGGGCGCCGAACGGCGACGGGACGCGCACGCCGCCGAGGACCAGGGGCCGGCCCTCGACGAGCCGGTGCAGATCGTACCCGGTCCCGATGCGACCGGCGCCGCGGCCCGGGTCGCGGCGGGCGGCGTCGAGATCGGCGGCCGTCGTGATCTTCACGTTGGCGGCGTCCCCCGGAATCACGTGCACGGGGTGCCCGGCCTGCTCGGCGAGCATCGCCTCGTCGGTGGCCGCGGCGCCGGCGCGCCCGAGCGCGACGGCTTCGCCGAGCACCGCGCGGCGGAAGGCCTGAGGCGTCTGCGCGAGGAAGATCGTCTCGCGCGGCAGCGTCTCGGCCACGACGCCGCGGCCGTCCACGCGCTTCACCGTGTCGGCGACCGCGACCGCGACGATCGCCGCGCCGTGGGCCGCGGCCGCATCGATCGATCGCGAGATCAGATCCGGCGTCACGAAGGGGCGGGCGGCATCGTGAACGAGCACGATGTCGGACCGCGCGTCCACGCAATCGAACGCGTTGGCGACCGAGTCCTGTCGGCGCGCGCCCCCCTCGACGACCCGCACGGCCGGCCGGACGTTAACCATGCCGGCGGCGCCTCTGCCAGGGAGCCGGGCAGCACGACGATGACCTCGGTGACCCGGTCGTGGCTGAGGAACGCGTCCACGCTGTGCTGGAGGATCGAGCGGCCGCCGATCTCGAGCAGCTGCTTCGGCACGCGGGCTCCGACACGGTGGCCGGCGCCGGCCGCGGCGATGATCGCGGTCACGTGCATGGACGGGGATCCTGCCCTGTGGTCAAACGACCATTATATCTATACCTGGCGCCCGGGTCCCGGGGGGTTTTGAACAGGAGATCAGGCAGATCAGGAGTTTTTTGATCTTTCTAAAAATGAGTCTCCTGACCTCCTGATCTCCTGTTTCCCTGTCAGGTCACGTCCGCGACGACCCGCGCCTGCACGGTTTTCGACAGATCGCGGACCCCGTCTCGCGCCACCGCCGCGGTTTCGACTGGCGCGTGCACGATGACGGCGACCTCGGCCGGGCAGACCATCAGCTGGCCCTTCTTCATCACGTGCCGGCTGCCCGCGATGCTGATCGGCACGATGGGCACGCCGGCCTCGAGCGCGAGCAGGAACGATCCGCCCTTGAACCGGCCGACCGTGCCATCCACGCTCCGCGTTCCCTCGGGAAACACGATGAGCGAGTGCCGCTCGCCGACGAGCCGCGCCATCTTCTTCACGACGGAGGCGCCCGGCTTCGACCGGTCGAGGAGGAGGTGCCCGGTCCGCTGCAGGTGCCAGCCGAGAAACGGAATCCAGCCGAGCGAGTCCTTGGAGATGATGCGGAGCTGGTACGGCAGCGACGCGAAGACGATCGGGATGTCGTAGATGCTCTGGTGATTGGCGGCGAACACGTAGCTGCGCGTGGGATCGAGCCTCTCGAGGCCGGAGACCGTGACGCGCACGCCCGTCGTCTTGAGGATGAGCCACGACCACGCGCGCGCACACCGGTGGCCGAAGTGCCCGGTGGAATCGAAGAACGAGGACACCACCGACGCCGTCCCGAGCGCGATCGTGTACAGCGTGACGGCTGGAATCAGGTAGAAGACCGTCCGCCACCAATGGAAGGGAGGGAGGCGGCGCACCTCACTTCGACGCCGGCGCGATCTGGGCGGCGGCGACCTGCGGTGCCACCTGCGGCGTGCCCTCGATGTACCGGCCGAAGATCATCTTCCCCGCCGTGGTCTGCAGGACGCTCGTCACGACCACGTCGATGTTCTTGTTGATCATGCGGCGGGCGTTGTCGACGACGACCATCGTCCCGTCGTCCAGGTAGGCGACGCCCTGGTTGTATTCCTTGCCTTCCTTCAGGATGAAGACCTTCATGAACTCGCCCGGAAGGACGACCGGCTTGAGCGCGTTGGCGAGCTCGTTGATGTTGAGCACGGCCACGCCGCGCAGCTGCGCGACCTTGTTCAGGTTGAAGTCGTTGGTGACGATCTTTCCCTGGAGCGTGCGTCCGAGCTCGATGAGCTTGAGATCGACCTCGCGGACCTCCGGGAAATCGATGTCGGAGATCGTGACGTCCACGCCCGACATCTTCTGGATCTTCTGCAGGATGTCGAGCCCGCGCCGGCCGCGGTTGCGCTTGAGCGAATCGGAGGAATCGGCGACGAGCTGCAGCTCCTTGAGCACGAACTGCGGGATGACGAGCGTGCCGTCGAGGAACCCGGTCTCGCAGAGGTCGGCAATCCGGCCATCGATGATCACGCTGGTGTCGAGAATGCGGTAGCGCTTCAACGGCCCGGCGTCGCGGAAGAGGGCCGCCAGCCGCGCCGGCTCGAGCCACTCGCCTTTCCGCGCGCCCATGACGATCCCGAGATACGGGAACACCAGCAGGATGAAGCTGTGGAGGAAGACGACGCGGGGGTCGGTGTTGTCGGCCCAGAACAGCGCGGCGCCGATCGTCTTGGCGAGGCCGAGGCCGATGGCGCCGCCGACCAGCGCGCCGAGCAGGTCGGTGACCTCGGCGGAACGCATGCGCGTTTCCACCAGCACCATCAACAGCCCGAGGCACAGACCGAGCCCGATGTTCAAGTGGAGCGCCGGGCTGAACGGCCGCGTCAGGACCGCTGCATACATGACCGCGAGCACGAACAGCGCCCGGGCCACCAGAAACCAAACCATCAAACCCTATATTACAGGGTCAGTCGGGATTCGGGATCAGGGATTCGGCCCGCCGTCGCTTGTCGCGCGACAAGGCTGAGCGACAAGCTATGGCGCGGCCCCGCCGAAGCGCGGTGAGTCTGGATGCGCGGAGGCGGGGGATTAGGGATTAGGGATTAGGGATTCGTCCTACCAGTCCATGAGCTCGTCGAGGGCCTCCGACACATTCCTGACGGCCACCACTTCGCACCCCGCCGGGGCATCTTCCGGGGCGCAGTTGCCGTTGGGTACCACGCACCGGGTGAACCCCATCTGCGCCGCCTCGCGCATGCGCAGCGGGGCCTGGCTGATCCCCCGCACTTCCCCGGCGAGTCCGACCTCGCCGAAGACGGCGGTCGAGGGCTTGATCGGGCGGTTGCGCACGCTCGACGCGACGGCGGCCACGATTCCCAGATCGGCGGCCGGCTCGTCGATCGCCATGCCCCCGGCGACGTTCACGAAGACGTCCTCCGCGATGAGATTGAGGCCGGCGCGCTTCTCGAGCACGGCGAGCAGGAGCGACAGGCGGTTCTGATCGAGGCCGCTCGTCATGCGCCGCGCGTTGCCGTAGGTGCTCGTGCTGACGAGCGCCTGAATCTCCACGAGCATCGGGCGCGATCCCTCGACGCAGCACAGCACGGCCGAGCCCGGGGCGTTGGCCGGCCGCTCCGCGAGAAACAGCTTCGACGGGTTCGGCACGGCGCGGAGGCCCGCGCCGGTCATCTCGAACACGCCGAGCTCGCTCACGGCGCCGAACCGGTTCTTGACCGCCCGGACGACGCGGTGCGAGTGGTGCTTTTCCCCTTCGAAGTACAGCACGGTGTCGACGATGTGCTCGAGGGCCTTCGGCCCCGCGAGGCTGCCGTCCTTCGTGACGTGCCCGACGAGGAAGGTCGGGATGTTCTGTCCCTTGGCGGCGAAGAGCAGCTGAGTGGCCGCTTCGCGGACCTGCCCGATGCTGCCGGGGGCCGACTGGAACCGCAGCGAGAAAACGGTCTGGATCGAGTCGACGATGATGAACGCGGGCCTGAGCCGCGCGATCTCCTCGAGGATGCGCTCGAGGCAGGTCTCGGCAAGAATGTAGAGCGGCGCGGCCTCGATGCCGAGCCGCTCGCCGCGCGACTTGATCTGGTGCTCGGATTCTTCACCGGAGCAGTAGAGGACCGGGCCGTACGTCCGCGCGAAGTGCGCGGCGGCCTGAAGGAGGAGCGTCGATTTCCCGATGCCGGGCTCGCCGCCGATCAGCACGAGCGATCCCGGCACGACGCCGCCGCCCAGCACGCGATCGAACTCGCCGATGCCCGTCGTCAAACGCTCGGCCACGACCGAATCGATCTCGGCGTAGAGCTGCGGGCCGGCCGACCCCGCGAGGCTGTAGCGCCTGGCGACGTCGGCCGCGGCGGCGCCCGGCGCGGTCTCCGGCGCCGAGCGCTCCTCGACGAGCGAGTTCCAGGCGCCGCACTCGGGGCAGCGTCCGAGCCATTTCTGCGACTGCGCGCCGCATTCCTGGCAGGCGAAGATCGTCTTCTGCTTCATGTCGCTGAAAATCCCTAATCCCTAATCCCTGATCCCTGATCCCGGATCCCTGATCCCGGATCCCGGATCCCGGATCCCTGTCTAGTATTCGTCCGATTGTGAATCAGTACTCTTTCGAGTGTTCAGTTTATGTCTGCCCCGGTCTTTGAAGTTTGATCGCGCCAGGTAACGGATAAACCCGCCCAGCATCCGGCCCAGTTCTTCACCACGCACGAGTATCGGGTCGAGTTCCGCACTCGAGATGTACTTCTTCGACTGGGCACGGTTCAAGCGCGCGAGCACTTCGCCCAAGGACCCTTTCGAGTAATACAGGTATTTCGCAAAATTGGCGTCAGTCGACTGCTCGAACCCTTCGCGCATGTTCGACGGAATGGACTCATTCGCGTCATTGATTTGGCCAGAGAGATCGCGATCTTTGCGAAACCCGGGGCGGTCGAGGATCGCAGTTACTGCAACACAGAACTCAAGAGCCTTCTGAAATACAGGCAATTCCTCAATTTTCTTAGCCATGAGGATCGGTGGCTGCAGAGCTTGTGCCGCTCTACACGAACCGGCCGTGTCGGGATAAGGGGATTCGGGATTAGCGATTCGAGATAGGGATTCGAGATTGGGGATTAGGGATTAGGGATGAGGGATTGCAGCCATCAGACACCAGGGCCGCACCCCGAAGGCACGGCCCTGGTGTGACATGTGTTCCTAGAACTCGTACCTGAGCGAGCCCTGCATACACCGCCCCGCGCGGCCGTCGCACGTGGCGAGCGTCCCGTCGTAGCGGCCGAACGTCGTCGCCTGATCGGGGGTCATCGTCACGCTGTTGGTGTTGAAGCGCGCCGTGTTCGTCAGGTTGAAGACTTCCCACCGGACCCGCAGGCGATGTCCGCCGTAGGGCAGGCCGAAGCTCTTGCCGACGCCGATGTCGGCGCCGATGTAGCCGTCGCCGCGCAGCATGTTCCTGAACCCGACTTCCCCCGGGTTCGCGAAACGGAGCATCTCGAGCACGGCGGCCGGATCCTTGAACGGGCTCGGCCGGCCGCCGTTCCCGGTCGTGTCCTTGCCGACGATGTTTCGGGCCGCCGGGCTCACGGTGTCCGGAAACTGCCCCGGTGTCGCGAGCTCGGCGTTGCCCTGCAGGTTCCAGTTGGTCGGCCAGCAGCAGCGCGCGTTGATGATGTTGAACGGGAGCCCGCTCGTCCAGCGGAACAGGCCCGAGAACTGCCAGTCGCCGATGACCTGGTTCAGCCAGGGGGGCACGCCGCCGCCGATCGCCCGGCCGCGGCCGAACGGCAGGTCGGCGACCCAGTTCAGGTTCAACTGGTGGCGGACGTCGAAATCCGAGTACCGGTACCTGGAGCTCGGGCTGCCACGGGTTCAACAGAATGCCGGAGTATCCGCCGAGGCCGACCGTGCCGCGCTCGACGGCCGACCCGAGATCGGTGGACTTGCTCAGCGTGTAGTTCACGTCGAACTGGTATCCGGCGCTGAACCGCTTCCGCAGCGTGAGCTGCATCGAGTTGTAGTCGGCGTTGGCAATCGAGCTCTGCGCCGCCAGATAGGAAAACTGGCTGTTGAAGTACGCGTAGCGCCCGTAGATGCTGCACGCCGGCGAGCAGGCGGTGTCGGCGTTGAAGATCGCCGAGCTGAAATCGGGATCGTTCATGTACAGCTGGCGCGCCATCCGCTGCGAGGCGGTGAGGGCGACACCGGAGACCGTGCCCGCCGCGCCCGGGAACAGGTTCTCCCAGTACGGAATCGGGCCGATCCCGAGGAAGTTCGCCGGGGCGGGGCTCGTGACGCCGGCAGCCTGGTACGCCTTGATCGCCTGCCCCGAGGCCTGGAAGTAGCTGACGCCGGACTTCGGATCGACGAGATCCAGCGGCATCGCCAGATCGCGGCGGATCAGCAGGTTGCGCGCGCGCCGGCCGACGTAGGCCGCCTCGAGCGCGAAGTTGCCCGGCAGATCGCGGCCGACCACCGCGTTGAACACGTGGTGGTACGGCGTCGTGATGCCGCTGTCGATGCTCTGGTAAATCGCGACGTTGCCGATGGGCGGTGTCGCCGGGAACCCGCCCGGCGGAGGCGCGGGGAGCGTCGGCGGCAGCGTCGAGAGATCGCGGAACCGCGCGGACGGGACCGTCTCGTCCGAGCTGCCGAACGTCGCCGACAGGCTCGTCGACATGCCGAAGGATCCCCCTTCGTCGAAGATGGTCGCGAGCGCGAACCCGACGCGGTCGTAGAGCAGCGAGTACCCGCCGCGGACGACCATCTTGTCGCCGCCGGTGAGCCAGCCGAGGAATCCGCTCGTCGCGCGCGGCGTCCAGGCCACGGCCACGCGCGGACCGAAGTTGTTGTAGTCCCAATCGTAGAAGCCCGTCTTCCCGTTGGCCGGCCCGGCGAGGTCGAGCGTGAGCGGCGGCAGCGCGTTGTCGGGAATCCCCTTCAGCATGTTCTGCTGCCGCGTCTCGAACCAGGTGCCGAGCGGGATGGACGGCGCCACCTGCAGGCCGTCGACTTCCCACGGCGGCGAGTACAGGTTGTAGCGGACGCCGCCGGTCACGGTCAGGTTCGGCCGCAGGCGCCAGCTGTCCTGGATGTAGAACTCGTACTCGTCGGTCGCGTAGGTGCGCGTGACCGGGGAGCCGCTCGGCAGCGCCGTGCCCGTACGGTCGTAGTTGTAGCGCGCGGTCGGCTGCGAGATCACGCCGAGCAGCGTCAGCCACGGATCGCCGAAGCCGGACGCGAAGCTCGTCGCCACGGCCGGCACCTGGGAACAGCCGGGCGTCGTGCACGTCGCGCTGCCGGGCATGTACTTCCGGCCGGTGCCGTCCACCCACGACGGGTTGAGGTTGCCCGTGTGGAACGAGTTGGCGTTCGAGGACTTCGGGTTGCGGGTGAAGCGGATGTTCGTGCCGAACTTGAACGAGTGGCCGCCCTTCAGCCACGAGACGTCGTTGACGAAGTTGTGGGTCGGCACCTCGCGCGACTCGGTCGCCGTCAGCGGATCGAAGTCGTCGATGAAGCGGAAGGTGACGGCGTCGGCGGTTCGCCGGCCGACCGTCGACTCGTCGATCTTCGACAACCCGTACCTGAAGGTGTTCACGAGGTTCGGCGACAGCACGGCGTCGTAGCCGATCGCGTAGCCGAAGTTCGTGTTCACGCGCTGCGTGCGCGGACCCTGGCCGGGAAACTGCGGCAGCCCGTCGATGACGTCGTCCTGCTTGCCGCCGCGGAAGAACAGCCGGTGATTGCCGACCGGATCGACCAGGTAGTCGAAGCGCGTGATGTAGGTCTTGAGCTCGTTCTTCAGCGGGGCCGCGAATCGAAAGCCCATGTAGTTGATGCCGTCGCGTCCGGGATCGTTCGGCATCGGGTACTTCTTGAAGAGGTCCGACACGGCACGGCTGGCGCCGATGGCGAGCGGATCCAGCCGCCCCAGCTCCGCAGGCGTGAGGCCGTAGCGTCCGGCCGGAATCGAGTGCGAGTCGGTGAACCCGCGCACGGTGCCGCCCGGACAGCTCGCCGCCACGGCGCAGACGTAGACCAGCACGCCGTCGCGCAGCGTCGCCGAGGGAACATTGCGCACGACCGGATCCTCGCTCGCCTCCCGCAGTCCTTCGTAGTTGCCGAAAAAGAACAGGCGATCGCGGCGGATGGGCCCGCCAATCGCGCCGCCGAAGTTGTGCTTGTCGAGCTTGGGCGGCTTGCTCGGCAGGCCGCTCTGGAGCTGGGTCAGCTTGAAGAAGTACTCGTTGCTCGACCAGTCGGTGCTGCGGTGGCCCCAGTAACCGGCGCCATGAAGCCGGTTCGTGCCGCCCTTGGTCACCAGCGACACCTGCGCGGCGCTCGAGCGGCCCATGTCGGCGCTGTAGTTGCTCGTGCTGACCTTGAACTCCTGCAGCGAGTCGAGCGTCACGCGCACCACGGTGGTGTACGCGAAGCCCTGCACCGGGTCGTTGACGTCGACGCCGTCGAGCGTGACGTTCGACTGATCGCTGCGCGCGCCGGAGACCGATCCGCTCCGCTGATCGTTGGTCGGCAGATAGGTGGCGCCGGCCTGCAGGCTGAGCAGACCCACCGGGTTGCGCGCCTCGAGCGGAAGCTGCTGAATCTGCCGCTCGGTCATCGTGTTGCCGAGGCTGGCGTCGGTCGTGTTGATGATCGACGCCCTGGCCGCCACTTCGATCGTCTCCGACACGTTCCCGAGCGCCAGCGCCGCGTCCTGCCGCGTCGCCGTGTCGACCGCCAGCTCCAGCTTGTCGTGGACCGCAGTGCGGAAGCCGGCGAGCTCGATCTTGAGCGTGTAGAGACCGGGCGTCAGCGCCACGAACCGGTAGCTGCCGATCTCGTTCGTGGTGGTCGTGCGCGACGCGCCGGTGCCGGCATTGGTGAGCGTGACGGTCGCGCCGGGGAGCCCCGCGCCCTGCTGATCCTTGATGTCGCCATAGACCGATGCGGCGCCCGCCTGGGCCCGCACGAGTCCGGTTACCGAGAAGAGGAGTGCCACGGCGAGCGCCGCAGCGGAGGCCGTTGACGGACGGAGCCCACGGAATCGCACATTCCACCTCCAAGGTGCGGCCGGCGCCGGCTGGCGGCCCGGACCGCGCGATCGACTTGCAAGTGTCCCAACCCAGGGACGAATGGTGTGACGAACGGGAGTATACGACCGAAAGTGAGTGGACGAACTCGGGATTTCCGGGTCGGGACTCGGGACTCGGGACTCGGGACTCGGGATTCGGGATTCGGGATTGAGTGATTGAGGGATTAGGTTAGGGATTAGGGATTCTGCTACGGGTAGACCCGGTCGATTCGCGCGCCGAGCCGGCACAGCAGCTCCCACGGAATCGTGCCGATTGACGCGGCGATCTCGCGCACGCCGAGCGACTCCTCCCCCTGTTCGCCGACGATGACGACCTCGTCGCCGGTCGAGACCTCCATGCCGGTGACGTCGATCGTCGTCATGTCCATGCAGACGGACCCGACGATCGGGGCGCGGCGGCCGCGGACGAGCATGTAGCCGCGGCCGGCGAGGCGGCGGTCGAGGCCGTCCGCGTAGCCGGCGGGAACCACCGCCATCGTCGAGGGGCGATCGACGACGGTCCGCAGGCCGTAGCCAGTCCCCTCGCCCGGGCGGAGGCCTTTGACGTGCACGATACGGCTGTGGAGCGAGAGGGCGGGCCGGAGCGGCAGCGTCGCGGCGAGGGGCGGCGGCACGATGCCGTAGAGGAGCAGGCCGGGGCGGACGAAGTCGTACCAGACGCGCTCGTCGCGCAGCAGCGCGGCGCTGTTGGCGGCGTGGCGGAGGCGCGGGGCGAGACCGAGCGATCGCGCGATGGCCGACGCCGCGTCGAACCGCGCGCACTGCTCGGCGAACGCCGGGCTCTCGGGCTCGTCCGCGGTCGCAAAATGCGTGTAGATGGCGTCGATCGACAGGTTGCGGCTGGCCGCGAGCTCGGGCAGCGTCCGGGCCAGGTTGTCGTGGCGGAAGCCCAGGCGGTTCATCCCCGTGTCGATCTTCAGATGGCACTTCAGGATCGAGCCGTGCTTCGCGGCGGCCGCCTGCAGCGCCCGCGCGGCGGACGGCGTCGAGATCGTCGGCGTCAGGTAGTGCTGAAAGACGCCGGCCAGATCGCTGATGCCCAGCGCGCCGAACACCAGGATCGGAACCCGCACGCCGCCGCGGCGGAGGACGATCCCCTCTTCGATGTCGGCGCAGGCGAGCATCGAGGCCCCGGCCTGCTCGAGGGCGACGCCGACCTCGGCCGCGCCATGGCCGTACGCGTTCGCCTTCACGACCGCGATCATCTTCGGGGGCGCGGTGTGCGCCGACGCCGCGAGGAAGTCCGAGATCGCGCGGAAGTTGGATCGGATCGCTTCGAGATCGACGCGCGCGACAGTGGGACGAATCATTCCGGGATCAAATTACGCCCAACCTCCAACCGATCTGAACAGGAGATCAGGAGGTCAGGAGCTATCTTTTTATTCTTGTTAGAAGATCCGAAGAACGTGGCCACCCAAAAACACTCCTGATCTCCTGAATCTCCTGATCTCCTGTTAGAGGACGCCTACTGCGCGCCGTGCGCGAGGTTCTCGAACCGGGTGTGCTCCTTGATGAACGCCAGCTTCGCGGTGCCCACGGGCCCGTTCCGCTGCTTCCCGATGATGATCTCGGCCATCCCCTGCGCCTCCTGATTGGGCTGCCCGTCGGCGTCGCGGTACTGCTCCTCGCGGAAGATGAACATGACGAGGTCCGCGTCCTGCTCGAGCGCGCCCGACTCGCGCAGATCCGAGAGCTGCGGGCGGTGATCCGAGCGGGTCTCGGGCGCGCGCGACAGCTGCGAGAGGGCGACGATCGGCACGTTGAGCTCCTTGGCCAGGCCTTTGAGCGAGCGCGAGATCGACGCGAGCTCGGTCTGCCGGCTCTCGAAGCGGCCGCGTCCCTGCATCAGCTGGATGTAGTCGACGATGAGCAGGTGCAGCCCGTGCTCGGCCTTGAGCCGGCGCGCCTTGGCGCGCATCTCGAGCACCCCGATCGACGCGCTGTCGTCGATGAAGACGCGCGCCTCCGCGAGCGTGCCGAGCGCGTGCGACAACCGCCCGTAGTCCTTCTCGTTGAGGTAGCCGGTGCGGAACCGGTGCGCGTCGATCCGCGCCTCGGAGGTGAGCAGGCGCATGAACAGCTGCTCTTTCGACATCTCGAGGCTGAAGAAGCCGACGGTCATGTCGGTCGAGGTGCCGACGTGCTGGGCGATGTTCAGGACGAAGCTGGTCTTGCCCATCGACGGCCGCGCCGCGACGAGAATCAGGTCCGACGGCTGCAGCCCCGAGGTCATCTCGTCGAGGTCGACGAACCCGGTCGGCACGCCGGTGACGAGCCCCTTGTGCTGCTGCAGCTTCTCGATGGTCGTGAAGCTGCTCTGGACGAGGTCGCGCAGCGGCACGAACCCGGCGCGGATCCGATCTTCCGCGATGGCGAAGATGGCCCGCTCGGCCTCGTCGAGGATCAGATCCGGCTCCTGCTCGGCCTCGTAGGCCTCGGTCAGGATCTTGGTCGCGGAGTGGATGAGGCTGCGAAGCGTCGACTTCTCCTTGACGATCTTCGCGTAGTACTCGACGTTGGCCGAGCGCGGGACGCCGTCGGCCAGCGAGGCGATGTAGGCCGGGCCGCCAATCTCCTCGAGCTCGCCGCCGCGCGACAGCTCCTCCTTGAGCGTCACGAAATCGATCGCGTCGCCGCGCTCGCTGAGCGCGATCATCCGCTCGAAGATGCGCCGGTGCGCGTCGCGGAAGAAGTCGCGCGAGTCGATCAGCTCCGCGGCGTGGTTGAACGCCTCGTTCTGGATCAGGATCGCGCCGAGCACGGATTTCTCCGCCTCGAGATTGTGAGGAAGCGTGCGGTCCGGTGCAGCGATTTCAGCCAAGGGAGTGCAGCGGGAAAAGAAAGGGCGCGCCCGAAAGCGCGCCTTCGCAGTGTAGCAGAAATGTCCGGGCCTGAAGGTCCGGGTCGTGAAAAGAATTCGGACCGTGGCGTTGGGCGAACGATCTATTTCTTCTGCTCGGCGACGACCTTGACTTTGATCTGTGCCGTCACCTCGCGATGGACCTTGACCGGCACGGTGTACTCGCCGAGCGCCTTGAACGGATCCGCCATCGTGATTTTCTTCTTGTCGATGTCGAACCCTTTGGCGTGCAGCGCCTGCGCGACGTCGGCCGACGTGACCGAGCCGTACAGCGTGTCGTTCTCCCCGACGCGGCGCCCGATCGCGATGTCGGCCTGCGAGAGCCGCTCGGCGTACGCTTCCGCCTGCGACTTCTCTTCGAGCTCGCGCGCCTCGGCCGCCGCGCGCTCGCGCTCGATCTGGCGCTTGTTGTTGTCGTTCACCGCCAGCGCGAGCTTGCGCGGCAGCAGGTAGTTCCGGCCGTAGCCGGCCGCGACCTTCACGATGTCGCCGCGGCGTCCCAGGTTGTCGACGTGCTCTCGGAGGATGACTTGCATGTATTTCTCCCTAGTCCGGTGGCGTCCGGCTTCAGCCGGACCAGAACAGGCAATCTCTAGCTAGTCAGTGACGTACGGAATCAGCGCCAGCTGGCGGGCGCGCTTGATCGCCACCTGCAGCTTCCGCTGGTGCAGCGCGCACGTGCCCGAGATGCGCCGCGGCTGGATCTTGCCGCGCTCCGGCAGGAACGGCGCGAGCAGCCGCACGTCCTTGTAGTTGATGTAGTCGATCTTCTCCGCGCAGAACTTGCAGACGCGCCGGCGCCGGAAGAACCCGCGCCGCGGCGCCTCGCCGCCCTTGGCGTCCTTCTTGTCGCCGCCGCCGCGGCCGCCGCCGCGCCCGCCGCCGCCCCGTTCTTCCCTCATCGCTGGGCCTCCAGACCGTCCATGTCATCCTGCGAGTCGCCGTCGCCGCGCCCTTCGCCCGGCTGACGCTCCGGCGGCAGCCCGCGCGCCACGCGGCGCCGCGCCACGAACGTCTTGCGCGCGTCGGTCGTCCGCTGCGCCACCCGCAGCTCCTCGTCCACGCGGACGACGAGGTGGCGGATGACCGAATCGATCACGCGCAGCCGCCGGTCGATTTCCTTCATCAGCTCGCCCGAGCCGGTGATGGTTTCGACGACGTAGTTGCCCTCGCGGTGATGGCCGATGTCGTAGGCCAGGCGCTTGCGGCCCCAGTTCTCGGTCTTGTCGAAGGTGCCGCCGAAGCGCTGGACGATCTGCTCGATCTGCGTGTGCAGATCGGCGATGTCCTGCTCGGAGGCGTCAGGCGTGACGATGTAGACGAGCTCGTACTGTCGTGCGCTGCTCATGTGTCTCCTTATGGACTAAGCGGTCCACCTTCGCGCAAGCGCTTCGGTGGACAAGGAGAAAGAACGGACCTACTCCGCGTCTTCCTTCCGGTTGAATCTGTTCATCATCGGGCCGATGCCCTCGGCGACGAACAGCTCGGCGGCGTCCGCAGCGCGGCCCACCGCCTCGGCGACGTCCGCCCGCTCCTGCGGGTCGAACTTCGCCAGCACGTGATCCCCGAGATCGCGCCGGGCATCTCCGCGCCCGACCCCCACCCGCAGCCGTGCAAAGTCTTCGGTCCCCAGCAATCCGATGAGCGACTTCAGCCCGTTGTGGCCGCCGGCCGATCCGCCGGGCCTCGTGCGCAGCCGCCCAAGCTCCAGGTTCGCCTCGTCGACCACGACCAGGAGATCGGGCAACTCGATCTTGTAGAACCGCAGCAGGTCTCCGACCGCCTGCCCGCTGAGGTTCATGAACGTCAGCGGCTTCGCGACGAGCGCCGAGGCCTCGCGCCACTTCGCCAGCACCGCATCGGCGGGCGCCGACTCCCAACCCAGCCGGTGACGCTCCGCCAGCAGATCGACCACGTCGAACCCGACGTTGTGCCGCGTCCCGGCGTAGGCGCGGCCGGGGTTGCCGAGGCCAACTATGAGCTTCACTCAGCCTGCCGGCGCTACTTCTTCTTCTCGGGCTTCTCGTCCTCGTCCTTCTCGGGCTTGCCCTTCTTGATGACCTCGGGCTCGGCCGGCGCCGTCGGCGCCACGACCGCATCGGCCGCAACCGCCACTTCCTCGGCCTTCGGCGCCACGACGTGGACGATCATCATGTCGGCGTCGCTCGTCGGCTTCCACTTGGCGCCTTCGATCTGCAGGTCGCGCACGCGCAGCCCCTGGTTCAGCATCAGCTCGGTGACGTCGACCGCGATGTTCTCCGGGATATCGCCCGGGAGCACCTCGATCTCGATCTCGCGGTGCACGAAGTCGACGATGCCGCCCTGCTGCTTGACGCCCTTCGCCTCGCCCTTCAGCACGACGGGGACCGTGACGGTGAGCGTCTTGTCCATCGCGACCTGATAGAAATCGGCATGGAGGAGCTTGTGCCCGATCGGATCGAGCTGGTACTCCTTCATGAGCACGCGCGTGTCGCCGCCGTCCAGCTGCAGGCCGATCAGCGTGTTCACGCCGGACTCCGAGTGGAGGATCCGCAAGAGCATCTTGGGATCGACGGAAATCTCCACCGCCTTGTTCTTCTCGGCGCCGTAGACCACCGCGGGAATCCGTCCGCCCGCCCGCAGCCGGCGCGCTTCGTTCTTGCCGCGGCCGTCGCGCTTTTCTGCTTTGAGTGTTGCGTCCATATCAGCTTCCCGCTTCCAGCCTTCGCTCATGAAGGCCCGCGAAGGCTGCCCGCCGTAGCCTTGGCGAAGGCGGGCCGCCCAGTCTCCGAACGAGCTACGGCTGGCAAGCCAGCTCCCCGCTTCAGACAAACAGTGATGACACCGACGTTTCCTCGTGGATGCTGCGGATCGCCTGGCCCAGCAGGCGCGCGACCGACAGCACCTTGATCTTCGTGCACCGCGCACGCTCCCCGTCGAGCGGGATCGTGTTGGTGATGATGATCTGGTCGATCGGCGCGGCTTCCAGCCGGTCGATCGCCGGGCCGGAGAGCACGCCGTGCACCGCGCAGGCGAGCACGCGCTCCGCCCCGTTCTCTTTCAGCGCGCTCGCCGCTTTGACGATCGTGCCGGCGGTATCGATGATGTCGTCCTGGATGATACAGGTCCGGCCCTGCACATCGCCGACCACGTTCATCACTTCGGCCGTGCCGTCGTCGCTGCGGCGCTTGTCGATAATCGCCAGTTCCGCGTCGAGCCGCTTCGCATAGGCGCGGGCCCGCTCGGCGCCCCCCGCGTCCGGCGAGACAATCGTCAGGTTCGGGAACGCCAGCCGCGAGCAGTAGTCGACGATCACGGGCGCGGCAAACAGGTGATCGACCGGGATGTCGAAGAACCCCTGGATCTGCGCCTTGTGCAGGTCCATCGTCAGCACCCGGTTCGCGCCGGCCGCGCTCAGCAGGTTCGCGACGAGCTTGGCCGAAATCGGCACCCGGGGCTTGTCCTTGCGATCCTGCCGCGCGTACCCGTAATACGGAATCACCGCCGTGATGCGCGACGCCGACGAGCGGCGGAACGCGTCGATCATCACGCACAGCTCCATGATGCTGCGATCGACGTCCGCGCACGTCGGCTGCACGACGAAGACATCGGTGCCCCGGATGTTCTCGTCGATCTGGAACGAGCACTCGGTGTCGGGGAAGCGCTGCAGCCGCGCGTGGCCCATCGAAACCCCGAGAAACTCGGCGATCTCCTGCGCGAGCGCGGGGTGCGCGCTGCCAGAAAAGAGTTTCAGCTGGCCACCATTCATACGCGCGTCGTCCCGGCTACAGCTGATCCCGCGTCGCGTCCGATCACACGCGTGTCGATCCGGCTCGAGCCGGACCTCCCGCGCCACGGTCCGGCCGGCGATGTGGTTGGGGCGGGAGGATTCGAACCTCCGAATACGGGAGCCAAAGTCCCGCGCCTTACCGCTTGGCCACGCCCCATCGGCATTCGAACGGCATTGTACGTTGTTGCCGCGTCCAGAAGGGGCTCGAGACCACCCACGCACCCGAAGGCGCGGCCCGCAGGCATGTCCGCAAAAGATTAAGTCTATACGTTCTTACGGCCGTTTGGCAACGGGGCGGGCCCGCCGCTCGTACTCGGCGCGGGTCAGCGTCCGCGTCAGGAACGCCCTGGCGCCGCCCTTCGAGAGCGGCCTGACGCAGCGCGCGGCCGGGGCGCGGCTGCGGAAGAGCCCGAAAACGGCTGAGCCGCTCCCGGACATCGCGGAGGCGACGGCGCCTGCTTCCTTCAACGCGGCCTTGAGGCCGGTGATCTCCGGATGACGGCGGACCACCGGCGGTTCCAGATCGTTGATCATCTGCGCCGCACGCGTCGGCCACGGCACGGGCAGGATCTGCAGCTCGCGCGTTTCCTTCAGCCCGGCCGTCCGGTCTTCGTCGTACCACGTGTACGCCTCGCCGGTGGACACGCCGAAGGGCGGCCGGACGATCACGATCCAGTGGGGCGGCAAATCGACGAGCGGGTAGATCTCTTCGCCGCGCCCGAGGCCGAGCGCGGTGCCGCCGGACAGGAAGAACGCCACGTCGGCGCCGATGCCCGAGCCGACTTCGCGCAGCAGGGTCTGCGGCACGCCTCCCCACAACCGCGCCAGCGCCAGGAGCGCCGCGGCGGCGTCGGCGCTCCCGCCGCCGAGCCCGGCCTCCATGGGGATGGTCTTTTCGATGGTGACGACCGCGTCGCGCGGCTCGCCCGCCCGCCCGAGCGCGGTCCACAACCCCGCCGCCGCGCGCCAGACGAGATTCGTGTCGTCGAGCGGCACGCCCGAGGTGCGGCACTTCAGCCCGAACGGGCCGGGCCGCTCGACCGCGACCAGCGTGTCGTGGAGCTCGATGGCCTGAAACACCGTGCGCAGCTCGTGGAAGCCGTCGGGCCGGCTGCCGAGGACGCGCAGATCGAGGTTGACCTTCGCGTGCGCGCGCGCGACCAGCCGCGCAGGCGTCTTCACCCGAGCGGCCCGGCTTTCCTCAACTCTTCGAGCGTGATCGGCGCCGCGTCGCGGGGAACGTCCACTTCGAACACGGGATCCGCCAGCTGCACGCCGATCTCCACCTGCGAGAGCCGGAGCGTGATGTCGGCCGTGGTCGCGCCCGGAGCAGACGCCGTGCGCACGCGGACAGTGGATGGACGCCCCGAGGCGAAGTCAGCGTACTCGATGGTGAGCGGTCCGCGCCTGGCGGCCGCGACCCGCCAGCGGGCGTCAATCTGGCGGAGAAACACCGTGGTGTCGCCCGTCTCGATCGCGGCCCATCCATTCGGGAACGTGCGCCCGGCGCCGGGTTGTGCGGTCCCCAGTCCGCAGCCGGAGACGGCCGCACGCAGCTGCGCCGGATCGAGCGCGACGCCGGCGAGCGCCTCGAGGATCGCCGCGGGAGGCGCTCCGCGCAGCACGTTGCCGTTGCGCGTCAGCACGAGGGTGGCGGTGCCGCCGCGGGCGCCGAGCACGAAGAAGGGCTTGCCGCCGAAGCTGACGCGCGGAAACCCTTCGAGGCGCAGCCGGTCCGGCTCGGCGAACCCGGCGTCGATTCGCGCGCTGAGCTTGGTCGCTCCCGCGCGGCCCGACAGCGCCATCGACGCGCTCATCGTCTTGACGGAGCCGCACTCGGCGGTGGCTTCGGTGTACGCGGAAGTCGATTCGGGAAACGGCACGCCGTCGCCGCTCGGAAGCGTGACGCGCGGCGTGCCGCAGGCGGCGGCAAACCCCAGCAGACAGAGCGCAAGCCTCGGCGACCTCAAGGAACTGATGCTGAACAACCCCCAAAAAACCAACACCCAACGCCCAAAATGTCTGGGGGTGAAAGTCGCGGCGGATTGCACCCAGCTGGTACGAAGCATGCGCCTTGGGAGTTGGTAGTTGCCCGCCGTCGCTTGTCGCACTCCAATACGAGCGAGCTTTGCGAGGCCTCGCCGAAGCGCGTCCGATCGCGCACGCGCGAAGGCGGGGACGTTGGGAGTTGACGCGGCCGAGTTGCTTTCTGTTTGCCGCCGCTGCGGCCGCTGGGCTCTCAACGATCTACCGGCGGACGCGAGCGCGCGCGTCCCGCATCTTCTGTTCGACCTTCGCACGGTCGATCGCGTCGCCATCGCCGGCAAGCGCGCGCTCCCACGCGGCCGCCGCGTCGGCAAACCGCTGCTGCTTGAACCGGAGGTCGCCGAGATGATCCTGCACGGCGGAGCTCTGCGGAAGCTTCTCCGCCGCCTGCGACAACGGCGGGTCGGCCAGATCGAGTTTCCCCTGCTGGTAGTAGGCCCACCCCAGGCTGTCGAGGAACGACGCGTTCGCGGGCTCGACCTTCAGGGCGCGCTGCACCAGGTCGACCGCTTCGTCCAGGCGCTCGCCGCGCTCCGCGAACATGTAGCCGAGGGAGTTGAGCGCGTTGGCATCGAGCGGATCGCGCGCGAGCAGATCGCGCAGCGCGCGTTCGGCATCGGCGACGCGTCCCCCCTTCTCGAGCAGGTTCGCATACTGGTAGACGAGCGCCGCGTCGTCGGGGTCCCGCTTGATCAACTCCTGAAACGCCGCAATCGCCTCCGTCTTCCGTCCCGCATCGTCGAGCAGCTGCGCCTCGAGATAGAGCACGCGCGGATCGTCGGGGAAGGCCGCCTTCAGCTTCTGGAGGGTGGAGGCCGCCGCGTCGGGATCCTTCGACTGGCGCTGGGCCTGGGCGAGCAGATAAAGGAGCGCCTTATCCGGCGACGTCTTGCGCTTCAACGCCGTCTGCAGGATGCCCAGGGCCTCGCCCGGCTTGCCGGCATTGATGAGCGCCGACGCCTGCAGCGTTGACAGGTCCGCGCGCGGGTTGGCCGCCTGCGCGCGGGCGTACGACTCGGCCGCATCGCTGAAGCGGCGCTGCGTGTCGTACAACTCGCCCAGCCGCGCGTGCCCGCGAAAGTATCCCGGGTTTGCCTCGAGCGACCGCTCGAGCGTAAGAATCGCGTCGTCCTGCAGGCCCGCCCCGTCCTGTGCCGCGGCCATCAGCATCGCGGCCTCCGGATATCCCGGCTGATCGTCCACGACCCGGCGAAGGCTGACGATCGATTTCTCGTAGTTGCGGGACTGGAGGTGCAGGCGGCCGAGCATCAGCTCCAGGTTGAGATCGACGCCGGCATCGCGACGGCTCTTCTCGAGCGCCGCAATCGCGCGCGGGCGATACTGCGTCGGATCGTCACCCGGGCGGAACGGCTCCCGCTGATCGCTGAGGGCCGCCAGCACGGAGCCCAGGATCCTGTTCGCTTCGCGGTTCGAGGGATCGATCTTGATGGCCGCCTCGGCCGTGTCGAGCGCCTCACGGGCGCGGTCCTGCCGCGCGTAGAGCCCGGCGAGCTCGGCGCGCACCTCGGCGGAGGCCGGCGCGAGCTCGACCGCTTTCCTGTGCGCGGCAATCGCCTCGTCGATCTTGCGTTCGCTCTCGAGGTGGCGTCCCAGCAGGAAGTAGTAGCCGGCGCCCGCCTCGGGCGGGCCGGACGTCGCCTGGGCGGCCGCCGGGGCCGCGGGGGCCGACAACAGAGCCGCGAGCGTCACGACGGTGGAGAATCCCCGCATCTGACTGACTATAATGACCCCACAGGTCGCAGGACGCAAACAGAGGTCTGATATAGTCCGGAGAAACGGAGATCCTGAAATCGTGTCGTGACTCGTGAGTCAGCGGCAAGACGCTGACACGTCCATTGCGACGACCTCGGAACGTGGCCGGCAATTCACGATCACAATCCACAGATGGGTCTCCATTGAACGCCCGGACGACGTTGTCGGGATACGACGTGTAGCCGACGGCGTTCACATTCTCGAGGACGTGCCATGCCTGTCGATCCCGAACTGCTCGAGATACTTGCTTGCCCGAACTGCAAGACGAAGGTCGACCTCGTCAAGAACGGCGCCGCGCTCAAGTGCGGGAAGTGCAAGCGCGTGTATCCGATCAAGGACGACATCCCCGTCATGCTGCTCGACGAAGCGACGATAGAGCCGTAGGGCTCGGGACTCGGGACGCGGGATCCGGTGGGCGTCGATTCCGGATCCCCGCGAGTCCCGAGCCCCGAGTCCCGAGTCCCGGAAGTGAAAGTTCTCCTGGTCCGCCTTCGCTTGATCGGCGACGTGGTGTTCACGACGCCGATTCCGCGGGCGTTGAAGCGCGCGTTTCCGGGCTCGCACGTCGCGTATCTCGTCGAGCCGCAGGCCGCGCCGGTGGTGGCCGGCAACCCGCACCTCGACGAGGTGATCGTCGCGGCCAGGCCCGCAGGGGATTGCGCGGATTGCCGCGGACATCAGCCTGGCGCGCCGGCTGCGCCGCGCGCGGTACGATGTCGCGATCGACCTGCACGGCGGACCGCGAAGCTCGTGGCTGACGCTGGCGACCGGGGCGCCTCAGCGGATCGGGTACGACATCCAGGGACGAAGCTGGATGTATACGCACACGGTGGCGCGGCCGCGTGCGCTCCGCCAGCGGCATTCGGTCGTCAATCAATGGGACCTGCTGGAGGCGATCGAGGGATGGCCCGGAGGGGGACCGGAGCCCGGACGCGACGCCGTGGAGATGGCGCGCGACGAAACGGCTGACGCGCGAATTTCCGCCCGGCTTCAGGCCGCCGGCATCGCGCGCGAGCACGAGCTGATCGTCGCGCACGTCAGCGCCGGCAATCCGTTCCGGCGGTGGCCCGAGCCGGCGTTTACGGCCCTCGTCGCGGGGCTCGCGGCCGCCTCGCCGCTCCGCCGGATCGTGTTGAGCTCGGGGCCGTCCGACCGTGAGGCGGCGGGGCGGATCGCGGCGGCGGCGAAGGACGTCCTGGCCGGCGCGTCCGATCGCGTCGTGGATTTCGGCGAGTTCGATCTGCCGGAGCTTCGCGCCCTCATCGAGCGCAGCCGGCTGTTCGTCGGCGGGGACACGGGGCCGCTGCACATCGCGGCGACAACCGCGACGCCGATCGTAGGAATATATGGACCGACAGAGGCCGTGCGCTCGGCGCCGTGGCGCGATCGGCGCCTCCCGACCGAATCGGTGGAGGTCGCGGGGCTGCCGTGCCGTCCGTGCGATCAGCGGGTCTGCGCTCCCGGCGATTTCCGATGTCTAACTACGTTGAGGCCGGAAGACGTCCTTTCAGCAGCGGAGCGCGCGATGGCACGGCGCGTGTGATGCCGGCTGTTCAGGCGTTGGACGAGCCGCGCGGGCTCGAGCGCGCGGCGTACTACTCGCTGCTGGCGTTCGCCGCGTCGCTGCAGCTGTCCATCGTCGCCTCGGAAGTGCTCCTCACCCTGACCGGCGTCCTGTGGGTGGCGCTCCTCATCGCGCGGCGCGAGCGCATCGAAGTGCCGCGGATGTTCTGGCCGCTGGCCGCGTACGCCGGCGCGACGCTCGTCTCCGCCGCTTCTTCCGTGCGAGCCGTGGACCAGCATCATCGACTGCAAGCAGCTGCTGCTCTTCTCCATCGTCCCGATCGCCTATCGGCTGCTGCCCGGCCGGCGCGCGCTGACGGTCGTGGACGTCATCATTACCATCGGCGCGGTCAGCGCCGTCGTCGGCATCGTCCAGTTCGGCATCTTCAAGTTCGACCATCTCGGCCAGCGTCCACGCGGGGTGCTCGGCCTGTACATGACCTACTCGGGCCAGCTGATGCTGGTCGCGTGCATGGCCACCGCCCGGATCCTGTTCCGCCAGAACGATCGCATCTGGGCCGCGCTCGTGATGCCGGCGCTGATCGCGGCGCTCGTCACGACGCTGACCCGAAGCGCCTGGATCGGCGCGTGCGCCGGGATCGGCCTGCTGTTCATCATCAGGGACCTGCGCTTCGTCGCGCTGCTGCCGGTTGTCGCCGCGCTCTTCATGGCCTTCGGCCCGACGCAGTTGACCGAACGGTTGTACTCGTCGTTCCGCCTGGACAAGCTCCGGCACGACAGCGCCGAAACGCAGGCCGGCGTGCAGTCGAACCAGGACCGGCTGTTCATGCTGAAATCCGGGCTGCGGATCATCAAGGACCATCCGCTGACGGGCGTCGGCCCCGACATGGTGCGGGAGGTCTACCCGCAATACCGGGAGCCGGGCGCCCTCAATCAGCTCAACCCGCACCTGCACAACGTGCCGATGCAGATCGCCGCCGAGCGCGGGCTGCCGGCGCTCGCCACTCTGGCTGTGGTTCGTCTTCGTGCTGCTGCGCGATTTCATCGTCAAGCGGAAGACGACGGCGATCCCGTCGCTCGCGACGGCGGCGTCTCGCCTCGGTCGTGGCCATGCTGGCGGCCGGGATGTTCGAATACAACTTCGGCGACTCCGAGTTCCTCATGCTCTTCCTCGTCATCGTGACGCTCCCCTACGCCGCCGATCGCCGCGTGCCGGCCGTGCCGGGCGCGGATGCGGCGCCGTCCGCGCCCCTGGTGTCGGCGCCTACGCCGTCCACGCCCGTCCAACCGTCGACATGAGCGGGCTCGAATACGTGACCGCGGGCCTCGCGGGCCGCACCGTCCTCATCGTCGGCGACCTCATGCTCGATCACTTCGTGTTCGGCGGCGTGGAGCGGATCTCGCCGGAGGCCCCGGTGCCGATCGTCCGGTTCGATCACGAGGAGTACCGGCTCGGCGGCGCCGCCAACGTCGCCCACAACGTCGCGGCGCTCGGCGGCCGCGTGGAGATCATCGGCATCGTCGGGCACGACGCGGAAGCGGAGCGGCTGCGCGCCGATCTCACGCGGTTCTCGATCGGCACCCGGGGCGTCATCGGCGACGCGGACCGCTGCACGACGCGGAAGCTGCGGGTGGTGACGATGCGCAATCAGCAGGTGGCGCGGATCGACTACGAGGACGACCGCGAGGTCGGCGGGGCGGTGGAATCGGCCGTGATCGACCGCGATCGATGCGCTCGCCGACTCGGCGGATGCCATGCTGGTGTCCGACTACCTGAAAGGGACCGTGTCGCGCGGCGTGGCGTCCGCCGCCATTGCCGCGGCACGGCGCCGGCGCGTCCCGCTGCTCGTCGATCCCAAGGTGCCGCACATCGACTACTACAGGGGCGCCACGGTGATCACGCCGAACCACCACGAGGCGGAGGCGGTCACGTTCATGCGGATCCGGACGAGCGACGGACGCGGTGGCGGCCGCCAGCCTGTTCCGCGAGCGCGCGGGCTGCGAGAGCGTGCTCATCACGCGCGGCGAGCACGGCATGACGCTGCTCGGTCCCGACGGGCACGCCGAGCTCGAGGCCGAAGCCCGCGAAGTCTCGGACGTCACCGGCGCCGGCGACACCGTCATCGCGACGATGACGCTCGCGCTCGCCGCCGGGTCGACGCTGGTCGACGCCGCGCGCCTGGCCAACCGGGCCGCGGGGATCGTGGTCGGGAAATTCGGGCCCGCGACGGTCACGACCGACGAGCTGCAGTAATTCTGTCGGGAGTAAGTGATTCTTGTTCGTTCTTGGTTCTTGGTTCTTGGTTCTTGGTTCTTGGTTCTTGGTTCTCGGTTCTTCGTTACCGTTCTCGTTCGTTCGCGCGCCACGAAGAACTTCAAACGAAGAACGTGGAACCCCGAACGAAGAGCGAAGAACAAAGAACGGAGAACCAAGAACGGCCTGTCGTCACTCGCACCGGTTCGTGATCAACAACACCTGGGGCAGCGGATCGCGCGCGAGGACAGCCTTCAGCTTGACGTTCACCGTCGGCCGGCGCTCGAGCACGCAGGTCGGGAGGCCGATCTCGGGCAGCAGCGCGGCGTAGTCGTTCGCCGAGAGGACGGCGTACACGGTGTGCCCGCCGCGCAGCTGCTGCAGGAACGCCTCGCGATCGAAGAGCACCTCGACGTGGCGCTGGAGGTAGAAGACCATGCTCGGCAGCGCGACGTTGTAGTGGACAACCTTGTCGCCCGGGCCGAGCCGCTCGCGGATCACGGCGCTCAGGCTCGGCACCGGCTTGTAGCGCTCGAAGCTGGGCAGCACGCGAAGGATGAACGCCCAGTTGAGCGTGACGAACGCCACGAGGACGGCCGCGAAGGCGGCCCGTGAGCGGTTCATCGCGGCGAGCACCAGCGCCACGAGCCCGCCGACGGCTCCGGCGCCGCCGACGAACGCGGCGCCGTTGAGCGCGTAGACCTTGCCGGACGACTGAAACACGTACAGCGTCCCCGCCCCGGCAAGCGCCAGCAGGAAGCCGGTCACGGCCGCCGTCGCTTGCAGCGCCCGGGGCCGCGCGGGCCCGCCCCGGGGACCGTCACGGGCGATGAACAGTCCTCCCAGCGCCGCGACCGCCGGCACGATGGGAAAGACGTAGAGGTCCTGCTTCGCCGCCGACAGCGTGAAGAACGAGACGATGCCGAGGACCCACAGCCACAGCAGCGTGCGGACCCGGAAGGCGCGGTCGTCCGGTCCCGGCGGATCCTCTGGCGGCATGGCCGCGGCGCGCCGGCTCCGCCAATCGGCGAACCACAAGCCGGCCGCTCCGAAGAGACACAGCGACCACGGAAACGAATCGCTGAACACGACCGGGATGTAGAACTCCGGACCGCGGCGGCTCTCGACGCCGAACCCCTCGGTGAAGCGCGCGATGTTCTCGCCGCGGATGAACGACGTGATGTAGGTCCAGCCGTATCGCTGGTACAGCGCGGCATACCAGGGGACGACAATCGCGAGGACGAGCACGAGCCCGGCCGGGATCATCATCTCGCGCACGCGCTTCAGCTCCCGATGGACGAGCAGGTAGACCCCGAACACGAGCCCCGGAAGCGCCGCCGCCACCGGCCCTTTCGTCAGCACGCCCAGGCCCACGGCGGCGTACATCAACAGCAGGAACAGCCGCCGCCGCTCGGGATACCGCTCGGCGAGCGCAAAGAAGAGCAGCGTGAGCGCCATGAACATCGAGATGTAGATGTCGATGAAGATGCGGCGGCCGAACATCACGAGGCGGGGGGTCACGGCGAGGCCGAGCCCCGCCCAGAGCGCGCCGTCCAGCGCCGCCCCGCGGCGTCCCCGCGCATCCGAGCCGGACCGGCGCCCGCGTATCCCAGCACGAACGCGGTCAGGATCAGCACGGCCGCCCCGATCGCGATCGGCAGCCGCTGCATCGCCACCGACACGCCGAACACCTTGTAGAACCCCGCGACGATCCAGTAGCTCAGGACCGGCTTGTTGAACCGCGGCTCGTAGTTGAACGTCGGCGCGATGTAGTCGCCGCGCTCGATCATCTCGCGCGGGGTCTCGACGTAGAACGCCTCGTTGGCGTCCCAGATCGACGACCCGCCCAGGTCGACGAAGTACGGCAGGATGGCGAGAGCCAGGAGGGCGGCAAGACCGAGACGATAGCGCGGCACGCTCAGCGATTGTAATGGGTGAGTTGCCGGAATGGTGAATCGCGAATGGCAATGCCCGTCAGTGCCTGAAGTGCCTGCGTCCCGTGAAGACCATCGCCAGCCCGTGCTCGTCGGCCGCGGCAATCACCTCCGCGTCCCGGACCGATCCGCCGGGCTGGACGACGGCCGTGGCGCCGGCGGCCGCGACGGCGTCGAGACCGTCCCGGAACGGGAAGAACGCGTCGGAGGCGGCGGCGCTGCCTGCGAGCGGTCCGGTTGCCTTCATCACCGCGACCTTGACGGCGTCCACGCGGCTCATCTGCCCGGCGCCGATCGCCAGCGTGCGATCCGCGCCGGTGAAGATCACCGCGTTCGACTTCACGTGCGCGCAGACGCGCCAGGCAAATCGCAGCGCGACCCATTCCTCCGCCGTCGGCTGGCGCTTGGTCACGACACGGATTGCCAGCTTGTCCCAGCCGTCGAGGCCGAGGCACGGATCGCGCGGCTTCCGAGACGCGATCGGCATCCTGCGTCAGGATGCCGCCCAGGATCCACCGCTGCTCCTGCCGGCTTCCCGTCGACGGAACCCGTCGAAGTCCGCGGTCAACACGCGCATGTTCGCCTTCTTCGCGAGGATCGCCCGCGCATCCTCTTCGATGGAGGGCGCGATCACCGCTTCGATGAACGTGGACGTAATCGCCGTCGCGGTCGCGGCGTCGACGGCGTGGTTCAGGCCGACGATACCGCCGAAGGCCGACAGGGGATCCGCTTCGCGGGCGGCGACGTAGGCCTCCGCGATGGTCGCCCCGGTCGCGACGCCGCACGGGTTGGTGTGCTTGATGACGACCGCCGCCGGCTCGGTGAACTCGAGCGCGATCCGGAGCGCGGCGTCGAGATCCAGCAGGTTGGTGTAGGACAGTTCCTTCCCCTGGTGAACCTGCCACTCGCCGATGCCTGCGAGGAAAGGGGCCCCATTCGGCCTGTTGATGCGGATTCTCGCCGTAGCGCAGCGGCTTGTCGGCCACCTCTATTGTCTTAAAGGTAGAGATCCCGCCTGCATGCCGCTCGAAATCCGTTCCGGTGCAGCCGATCGTCTCCATCGTCTGCGCGATCAACGAGTCGAACTCCGCCGTGTGCGCGAACGCTTTTCGCATCAGGCTGAACTTGAATTCCAGCGACGGCCCGCCCGGGCGCGCCAGCTGCTCGAGCACCTTCGGGTAGTCGGCCGGATCGACGACGACCAGGACGTCGCGGAAGTTCTTGCCCGCCGCGCGGAGCAGCGACGGACCGCCGATGTCGATCTGCTCGACCAGCTCGTCGAACGGCGTGTCCGGGTTCATCGCCGCGTTCATGAACGGGTAGAGGTTCACGACGACGAGATCGACCAGCTCGATGCCGTGGGACGCGGCCGCCTCGAGGTCGTCGGGACGATGGCGCCGGGCGAGAATCCCGCCGTGGATCTTGGGGTGCAGCGTCTTGACGCGGCCGTCCATCATCTCGGGAAAGCCGGTCACGTCGGAGACGTTGCGGACCGGCAAACCCGCCGCCGCCAGGGCCCCGGCGGTGCCCCCGGTGGACACCAGTTCCACCCCCAGACCGGCCAGGCCGCGAGCCAGCTCGGCCAGGCCGGTTTTATCAGAAACACTCAAAATCGCACGCATTATCTCTCGATTCTTGACACGGCCGAGTCCGGACCGCTACTATGACCCCGATGCTGGTGAAGCCAGTGTCGTAAGCCGAGGCCGCGGACTCGCGGTCTTTTTTTATGTCCGCACCTCTCCGTCCTGCGGGCGAAGGGGCGATGGGCAAGGGTCACGTCGGCGCTTCGGCGCCGCGCCATTGCAAGGCAGGAAAAGTACGATGCGTATCACAGGTAAGGTCAAGTGGTTCAACAACGCCAAGGGTTACGGATTCATCGAACGCGAAGGTGGCAGCGACGTGTTTGTCCACTTCTCGGCGGTCCAGGGCAACGGGTTCCGGACGCTCGAAGAAGGCCAGGCGGTCGAGTTCGAAATCGTTGATGGCCCGAAGGGCCCGCAGGCCGGTAACGTGACAAAGCCCAGCTAAGCATCCAAGACGGGGGGCCGGGGGCAGCGGGCTCCCGGCTCTCGGTCGTTACTCTCCCGACCCCTTCAATCCCCGCACGGTAAAGTTCACTTTCCCTTCCTTCACCGCCACACGGAACGCCACCTCCGGACTCCCGTTCTCGCGCAGCTTCGCCACCTGATCTTTGACGAGCGCCGCGAACCGGTGGAACGGCACGACTTCGTCGCCGACCTGGCGCCGGGCGTCCATCAACGTATCGTAAAGCGAGTGGAGCTTGTCCATCTCGGCCATCGGATCCTTGAAGGCCGTGACGTGCAGGACCTTGCTGTCCGGCGTTTCCCCTTTTTTCGGGACCACCTTCGGCGGCGGCAGCGCGAACGGCCCGGCCCGCCCCTCTTCGCGCGCGCGCTGTCCGCGATCCCAGAGATCGGCGAACTTGGCATATCGCGTCTGCAGCGTCAGGAAGCGGAAGCGATCGGCCGCCGCGTCGATGTGCCCGCGGTCCCAGCGCTTCATGATCGCGTCGACGCGCTTGCGGGTCTCCCACGGCGGACGCGCCGCCCGGCCGGAGAAGAACATGTTGTACTCCGCCTCGAGCTTCTTCAGCTCGGCTTCGAGCGTCAGCAGGTCGCGCTGGACGTCTGTGAGCTCGGCCATAGTCAGCTACCAGCTGCCAGCTCCCAGCTCCCAGCGGCACGCTGGACAGCGCGGAAGCGCGCGAAGCTACCGAATCAGGAACCACAACAACGGCAGCCACAGCTCGCGCGCGTATGGCACGGGGCGATCGTCGATCAGCACGTCGCTCGCGTCGAACCGGCCGACGATCTCGAACAGATCGCGCAGCCTGACGGCGTCCGCGGGATAGAACCTGCGCGCGGTGCCGCAGCGACTCGCCGGCGCCGGTCTCGCGATACTCCGCCGAGCCGCGCGCCATCTCCACCGCGCGCGCGTAGTCGGGTCCGTCGAAGCGCGGGAAGTCGATCGAGATCGAAAACGGCAGCGGCGACGCCCCGAACAGCGCCTCGGCCAGCTCCGGGTTGAGCGCGGCGAGCTCTTCGTCGGTCGGCTGCTCCGGCAGATTCACGTACGGCCAGAACCGCTCGACGGGGCGGTAGTCGCGCGCCGGGACCTCCGGACTCGTGTTGCCGCCGGCGTCCGGGACCCGGCTGGCGGAGTCGATCGCCCGGCGGTCGAGGGAATCGGCAGGCTTCATCGGGAAACGAAATGATATCCTGAAACGCCCTCTCCGCTCGAATCCGATGCGATCCATCCCATCTATCGAACAGCTGCGTCAGCGTCCCGCCATGCTGGCGCTCGAGGCGCAGTACGGCCGCTCCGCCGTGGTGAGCGCGCTGCGCGCGGAAGCCGAGGCGATCCGTTCAGGTGCGATTCAGGGCGGCGAACCCGACACCGTCGTCCTCGCGCTGGAGCAGGCGGTGTCGGCACGGCTGGCCGCCGACTCGGCGCCGTCGCTCCGCCGCGTGATCAACGCGACCGGCGTCGTCATCCACACGAACCTCGGGCGCGCGCCGCTCGCGCGAGCGGCCGCCGATCGCGTCGCGGCGCTCGCGGCCGGCTACACGAACCTCGAATACGACATCGAGCAGGGCGCCCGCGGGACGCCGCGACGTGCACGCCGAGCGCGCGCTGTGCCGCCTCACCGGCGCCGAAGCCGCGGTCGTCGTCAACAACAACGCGGCCGCGACGCTGCTGGTGCTGGCCGCGCTGGCGGCCGGCCGGGAAGTGATCGTCTCGCGCGGCGAGCTGGTGGAAATCGGCGGCGGCTTTCGCGTACCGGACGTCATGGCCCAGTCCGGCGCGGTCCTGCGTGAAGTGGGAACGACCAACCGGACCCGCGCCGCCGATTACGCGGCGGCGATCGGCGATCGGACGGCGCTCATCCTGCGCGTCCATCCGTCGAACTTCCGCATCGAGGGGTTCACCGAACGGCCGCAGCTCGCGGAGCTCGTCGCGCTCGGGCGCCGTTTCGAGATTCCCGTCGTCGAGGACCTCGGCAGCGGCTACTTCCCCCTCGACGGATCCGCGCCGGAAGCCCTGCGTGACGAGCCGGACGTGCCGCGCAGCCTCGCGAGCGGCGCCGATGTCGTGATGTTCAGCGGCGACAAGCTCCTCGGCGGTCCGCAGGCCGGCATCATCGCGGGCGCCCGCGCGCCGCTCAGCGCGATCCGCGCCCACCCCTTGATGCGCGCGCTGCGCGTCGACAAGCTCACCTATGCGGCGCTCGAGGCCACGCTCGGGGAGTACGCGGCGGGACGCGCGCGATCGACGGTCCCGGTGGCGAGGATGCTGGCCCTGACGGCCGACGAGATCGGGCGGCGCGCGGATGCGCTCGCGTCCGCGCTCTCCTCACACGGCCTGCACGCCGCCGTCGCCGACGGCCAGTCGACCATCGGCGGAGGCAGCGCGCCCGGTTCGGCGCTGCCGACCCGCCTGGTCACGATCGCGCACCCCACGCTGAGCGCCACAGCCTTCGAAACGCGGCTGCGGCTGGCAGAGCCGCCGATCGTCGCGCGGATCGAACACGATCGCGTCGTGCTCGATCTGCGCACGGTGGATCCGGCCGACGACGAGATGCTGGCCGTTTTGGTCGGGACCTCCGCCTAAGGAGCCCGCGAAGAAATCTGTCCGCGTGAGTCGCCGCGAAGCCACATCGCCCCCGCGGCGCCTCGGCTCCGCCCGGAAAAAGCGCTTCCGGCGGTGGACTTAGGAGGCGCTCCGGCTGGGATTTGCCGAACGCCATGCACCACGGTTGGGCGCGGCATTTCGCAGCGTCACGGGCGAAACGGGCGCCTTCGCAGGTGGGCGCGCCTCCAGCACATTTTTCGACCTGTCGTCCGGGCTGGCCGCATCGCGCCACGGGGGCGATGTGGCTTCGCAGCGAGTGGATGGAACAAAAACGCCAGCCGCTGCGACTGCAACGGCTGGACGTTCACTGTCGGATGTGCCCACTCAAGACTAGAGACCCGAGCCCCGAGACCGCGACGGCGCTACCTCACCAGTTCAACCGCCACACGATCTGCCCGAGGCGGCCGCCCGGATCGTTCGTCGTGTTGATGTCCGTGTAGGCGCCGGTCACCCGGAAGGTGTCAGTGCCCCCGCCGGGCGCGGCGACGTGGTTGAAGTTGACGTTGTCGAACACGTTCAGCACTTCGAAATCGAGCTCGAAGTTGGCTTTCCCGCCGAGCGGGAAGCGCTTCTTGACGCGCATGTCGAAGCGCGTCTCATCGGGGCCAGGAGCAGCACCTGGCGCGGCGCGCCGCAGTCGCCCCGGTAGATGGCGATGCAGTCCGGCGTGCTGGCGGGCGCGATGTAGCGTCCGGTCGGGGCACCATCGCCGCCGTAGTGGGTCAGCGAGGTCGGGTCCGTGTTGTAGGCGCGGCGCGTGTTGTCGATGATGTCCTGAGGGAAGTCTGAACACCGTGATCGTGCCGGTGTCCGATCGCACGGTGCGGATCTTGAAGGCTTTCTGCAGCTCGCTCATCGACATGCCGACGACCCGCACGCTGCCCAGGTCGTACAGCTCCCGGTGCACGCGGCCGGTTCCGGAGTACTCCCAGTTGCCGACGACCGCGTCGAGCCAGCGGCTCATGTTCCCGCCGAAGCGGCGGCCCCGGCCGACCGGCACCTCGTAGGTCCACTGCATCTTGAACGAGTGCGGCACATCCCGCTCCGGGCCCTGGTTCTGGAGGTACATCCGATCCATGCGCAGCGACGCGAGCGAAGGATCCGAGGCGTGTGAGTAGGTGTAGTTGCCGTTGACCAGCAGTCCGCGCGAGAGCCTGCGCCGCAGCTCGAGCTGCAACGCGTTGTAGCGCGTGCCCGCCAGCGATCGCGTGATGTTGGCGTTGGTGAGGGCCGGGTTCATCACGAAGAAGTTCGCCGGCAACCCCGCGGTGCGGGCGTTGGAACGGAACGTCGTGTTCGCGTGGAGGTCGTTGGCCGCGTCGGCCGGATCCGGTTCGTAGTAGCCGAGGTGGCCGGTCCACGCCGAGTTGGTGAAATTCGTCGAGGTGTACGCGGCCGGGTCCGTGGCCCTCGACCCGGGCAACGCGCTGAAATACGCGAGGTAGGTCGGCAGCGGCGACGTGCCCGCGATGCCCGTGTAAGCGAACCCCCGGTTGCCCAGCCCCGCCGCGACGTTGGCCCGCAGGTTGGCCTGAGCGCGCCTGAACTCGTCGATGAACTGGTTCTCGAAGATCGTCTCCTCGGTGTTCCAGTTCTCCGTCGTCCAGGCGTTCATGTTGCGGTTGCCGACGTAGCGGATTTCGAACGCCATGTCGCGGCCGATCGAACGCTGGAAGCCGATGGAATACTGGTGCACGTACGGCGTCTTGATGGCCGAATCGAAGAGGTTGGCGCTGTTGGCTGGCGTCGACGCGATCGGATAGACCGGCTCGGTCAGGAAGGGCGGGGGGCCCAGCCGGCTGCGGTCGCGATACAGGACCGGCGCCGTTTCACCTGGGCCGCACGATCGGGAACCCGGTGGTGTAATTGCGGTTGGCGACGGTCGTCGCCGCCGGGATTGTTGCCATACAGGCCGGTGAAGCGGTCCATGCGCTCGAACCCGTACGTCATGGAATACCCCGCGCGGATCGTCGCCTGGTCGGGATCGCCGAGGAGGGACTTCAGCCAGCCCTGCTGCACGTTGGGTCTCCAGGCGAAGCCGATGTTCGGCCCCAGGTTGTTCCAGTCCGTGTCGTAGTCGGCGCCGCCCGGCTCGAACTTCTGATACGTCGGGACGAAGTTGGCGCCGGCCGGCATCTGGCCCGGCTTGAACAGATTGCAGGACCGCCCGCCCGGGCCGGAGCCGATACCGGACGCCCCGCACAGATCCGCGAGTGTGGTCGTCGACCACGTGTTGGTCAGCGGAGAGAACGGCAGCTGCACGTCCCAGCGCAGCCCGTAGTTCAACGTGAAGGTCGGCGTCATCCGCCAGGAGTCCTGCGCGTACAGATCGAAGGAGTTCAGCTGGGACTTCTGCAGCAGGTCGCCGAGGTACACGTACTTGCCCGTCGCTTCGTCGAGCCGCGCCGTGCCGCTGATGCTGTGTGATACGCCCGGTGAGCACCGAATAGATGTTCCTGGCGTCCGTCAGGTTCGCCGTCGATGCGCCCGGGAAGTTCGTCGTGTTGAACATCGCGGCCGCGGGGTCGTTGTTCACGTCCAGGCCGATGGTGAGCGCCGGGACCGCGTTCGAACCGTGCTGGATGTGGGTGATCTGCGCGAACGAACCGCCCATCGACAGGCTGTGCGCGCCCTTCTGCCAGCTGAGCGTGTCCTCCACGCTCCAGTTGATCGTGTTGCGCGGCGCCGGGTTGTTCTCGAACGCGGGGTCCGTGATGATGTTCGGGAAATCGAGGAAGAAGCCCCCCTCCCGCTGGAACATGTCCGCGTTGACGTTGCCGAAAAAGTTGTTCGGCGACCACTGCCAGCCGGTCTTCATCTCGTTGACCATCTTCGACGACAGCGTCGAGCGCAGGCCGACCGAGCCGGTGGTCCGGTAGGACGTCTGGAAGCCCTGGTTCGGGAAGCCCGGGAACGGCGGTTCCGCGTTGTTGAGGAGATCCGGCTTGGCCAGGAAACGCTGCCACCAGTACGTGCCCGTCAACCGGTGTCTGTCGGTGAGGTTGAAATCCAGGCGCGTCGTCGGCGCGTACTGATTGCCCTTGGATGACGCCTGGTACACGTACGACTGCCGGTTCGTTTCGCCGGCCGGCGTGTTGATCGTGCCGGTGATGTCGGTGGACGCGCGCATCGCGTCGAGCAACCCGGTAATCGTCGGATCGAACGTGGACGTCTGATTGTTGTTCCGCGCGAGCTGGACGAGGTCCACGGTCCGAAGCTGCTGCACGCCGCCGACCGTGACGTTGTAGCTGAAGATCCCCTGACGCGCCTGCTGATTCAGGATATTCCGCGTCCGGGTCGCTTCGCTCGGGATGTACTGGTGCTCGAGGTTGAAGAAGAAGAACGCCTTGTTCCGGCCGTCGAAGAGGCCCGGAATGACGATCGGACCGCCGACGCGGCCGCCGTACTGGTGGACGATGACCTCGTTCTTGTCGAGGTTGTTCACCTTGTTGAAGTAGTAGTTGCTGTTGAGGTCCGGGTGGCGGAAGTAGTGGTAGATGCTGCTGTTGAACGTGTTGGTGCCGGAGCGGGTCGTGAAGGCGACCTGCACGGCGCCCGACCCGCCGCCCGCGCCCGGAACCGCGCCCGTCACGGTGATTTCCTCGACCGCGTCGAGACGCGGCGTGACCATCGAGAAAAAGCCGTCGCTCGACTGGAGCGAGTTCCCGGTGCTGATGCCGTCGATCGTGATGTTGACGGTGTTGTTCGGCAGACCGCTGATGGTGGACGCCGCGGGGGCCGCCGGCGGTCTCGACGCCGGGCAGGAACGCGACCGCGTAAAGGGCGTTCCGCGAGACGAGCGGCAATTCCTTGAGCTGCTCGACGCTCATCGTGGACGTCACCGCCGACGACTGCGTCTGCACGAGCTCGGAGCCGCCCTTGACGTTGATCGTTTCGGTCAGCGCGCCGATCTCGAGGACGGCCCTGACGTTCGCCGGCGTCGCGGTCAGGAGGCGGACATCGGTGATGACGGCCGTCTTGAAGCCCTGCAAGCGAGACGGTCACCGTGTACATGCCGGGGGCCAGCGCGGGAATGGAAAACGCGCCGGAGGAACTCGACACCGCGTCGAACGTTTCCCCAGTGGCGGTGTTCTTGACGACAACGGCGGCGCCTGGAATGACGCCGCCGGCAGAATCGACGACCGAGCCCGTGAGCGATGCGGTGGCGCTGCCCTGCGCGAGCGCGGGGCTGCCGATTGCCAGCATGGCCAGGCAGACCGCTGGCACTAACAACCTACCGTATATGGAATTCATCCATCCTCCCACGAAGACTTGCAAATAAAACGTCGGTGACACAGTAAGCCCAGCGTCGCTTACCGTCAACTGGTACGTGATGGAAAGACAGACAAATCTTCGGAGATCCGATCTATTGGATATCACGCGCTGCTACGGATGAGCGGCGCGATCGCGAGGTCATCCGACCGAAGCCGCTATCGTTCGCTGAGCCAGACGTCCTGCAGAACGGTGACCGGCTTCGTCATCGTCTGCCCGCTGACCGACAGCGTCACGATGTAGGTGCCCGGCATCCACGCTGGCGCCGCCGCCGCGTCCGCCACCGCCGCCCCCTCGCTGCCCGCGGCCCGCCTGCCGGCGTCGTCGTGAGGTTCCAGTTGACGCGGTTGATGCCCTGCAGCTTCGTGCCGTCGATCGTGCGGATGGTCCGCCCGGCGGCATCGGCAATCGTGATCTTCACGTCGCCGGCCGGCGCGGACTTCAGGTAGTAGCTGATCATCGTGCCGCGCGTCGGATTCTCTCCTACGAACCTCCGCTGCCCGCCGGCGTACTGCCCGCGCTGGCGATCGGGAAGCCACGCGACCGCCGGGCGGATGTCGAAGAGCGCGGCCTCCTGCGACGCGGCCCCCGGGAGCTGCTGCAGCGGCGTGATGTCGTCGGCGATCCAGACGCCGCGCGCGTGCGTCGCGATGATGAGATCGCCGTCGCGCCCGTGAACGAGGATGTCGTCCACGCGCGCGGTCGGCAGGTTGTTCATGAACTTCTGCCACTGCCTTGCCGCCGTCGGTCGAGATGAACAGGCCGAGCTCGGTCCCGACGTACAGCAGATCCTTGTTCTTCGGATCCTCGCGAACCACCTGAATGTGGCCAAAGGACGGAAGGTTGTTGACGAGGCTCTGCCAGGTGCGACCGTAATCGCGCGTGACGAAGAGGTACGGCTTGAGGTCGTTGCTCCGATGCCCGTCGACCGACACGTAAGCGGTGCCGGGATCGAAGTGCGACGCGTCGATTCTCGAAATCCAATACTGGTGATCCGCCGGAAGGCCCGGCATGCCCTTGCCGACCTCGGTGAACGTCGCGCCCCCGTCCCGGCTCACCTGCACGTAGCCGTCGTCGGTGCCCGCCCACACGACGCCGGGCATGACCGGTGATTCCGAGATCGACACGATCGTGCTGTACGAGACGACGCCGTCGTTCTTCGACAGCTGCGTGAGGTTGCCGGGCGCGCCCATGAGCGCAACGGTGTTCCGGTCGATGCTCTTCGTCAGGTCCGCGCTCGCGATCCACGTGTCGCCGCGGTTGTACGACTTGAACAGCCGGTTGCCGCCGAGCCAGATGATGCTCGGGTTGTGCGGCGAGAGCTGGAACGGCGTGTTCCAGTTGAACCGGTACGCGTCAGTCGCACCGGCGTTGAGCACGTTGGGCGGGCCGCCGCGCCCGCCGCCGGGAGCGGCCTGCTGCTGCGGCGTGACGGCTGGAGGCTGCGCCGTCTCCGGTGCGGCAGGCACAGCGCCGGGCTCGGCCGGAGTCGCAGGCGCTGCGCCCCGCTGGCCCGCTTGTGCGCCGCCGCCGCCGAATCCTCCGCGGCCTCGCTCGCCGGGGCCTCGCGGGCGGATGCTCTGCGAATCCGCCGCGGCGCAGGTCGTAGCGGTTCGTATTACCGTCCTGCGATTCCGTGTAGACGATGTTGTAGTCGGTCGGATCGACGGCCGTCTGGAAGCCGTCGCCGCCGCCGATGCCGAACCAGTCGGAGTTCAGGATGCCGCCGGTCCGGGTGGCGCTCGGGCCGCCCCAGCTGCCGTTGTCCTGGAGCCCGACGTAGACGAAATACGGCCTGCGCATGTCCGCCGACACCCAGTAGGCGAGCGCGGTGGCCATCGTGTTGACGAAGTCCCACGTCTTCCCCTGGTCCCAGCTGATGTTGAAGCCGCCGTCGTTGCCGATGAGGAGGTGCCTCGGGTTTTTCGGATCGATCCAGAGCGCGTGCTGATCGACGTGCCCCGAATCGCCGTTCCCGCCCGCCTCGTCCAGCGTCACGAACGTCTTCCCGCCATCGAGCGATTTCGCCCACGGCAGGCCCGCGGCATAGACGACCTTGTCGTTGGTCGGATCGACGCGAAGCTGGCTGAAGTACATCGGCCGCGCGTTGCAGTTGCTGACGAGCGTCCACGACGTCCCTTTGTTCTCGGATCGGAAGACCCCGCTGCGCGTGGGATCGAGCGGAGGAGGCGGCTCCGCCGCCGCCGCGACCGGTGCCGGCCGGACCGCCGTTGTTGCACCAGTTGTAGCCGCCGCGGCCGCGGCCCGCAGCCGCCACGGGCGCGGCCGCGGACGCCGCGCCGCCGCGCGCCCCACCCGCGGGATCCGCCGCCGCGGCCGCGGACGGCGCCCCGCCGACGGCCGCGGCGCCCGGCGGGGTCTCTTCGGTGCTCACGGCCGGACCCGCGCCGCGCCCGGGCAACGGCGTGCCGGTCGGGCCCGCTTCAATCTGCACGTAGACGACGTTAGGATTCGATCGCGAGACGTCGAGCGCGATCCGGCCGAGCGTGCCGGCCGGAAGCCCCGGGCCCGTCAGCTTCGTCCACGTCTTCCCGGCATCCGTCGTCTTCCAGAGCGCGCTCCCCGGACCGCCGCCGTTGAAGCAGCAGCCGCTGCGCCGGCGCTGGTAGCTCGCCGCGTACAGGATGCTGGTGTTCACCGGATCCATCGCGAGATCGGTAAAGCCGGTGTCGTCGTCGACGTGCTTGACCTTGTTCCAGGACTTTCCGCCGTCGGTCGTCTTGAACACGCCGCGCTCGGGGTTCGGACCGAACAGGTGGCCGGGCGACGCCACGTAGACGGTTTCGGGGTTCTTCGGATCGATCACGATGCGCGCGATCGTCTGCGTCTCCTTCAGCCCCATGTTGGTGAAGGTCTTCCCGCCGTCCGTCGTCTTGTAGATGCCGTCGCCGAAGCTCGACGTCTGGCGGTTGTTCGCCTCGCCGGTGCCGACGTAGACGATGTTCGGGTTGGTCGGGTGAATGGCGATGTCGCCGATCGACGCCGTCGGGTAGGTGTCGAACACGGGCTCGAAGGTCGTGCCGTTGTTCTCGGACTTGAAGACCCCGCCGGTCGCGTAGCCGAGGTAGATGATGTTGGGATCGCTGTCGGCGACGGCGATGTCGTCGATGCGGCCGCCCATGCTCGCCGGCCCGATCGATCGGAACCGGAACGGCCTGAGGATCGGATCGGCCGACTGATTGATCGTCGGGGACGGCTCCTGCGGGCTGACGGTCGTCACGAGCAACGGGACGACGACGAGCGGGAGGGCGAGGCGGACGAGGCGGCGAAGTGGGTGCATAGAATCGATCCTCTTGCCAGTCAAACTTCCAACGTGGTTCCTTGAACAGGAGATCAGGAGATCAGGAGTTTTTGATCTTTTCAAAAATGAATCTCCTGACCTCCTGATCTCCTGTTCATAGGACAGAGCGTTGGGAGATCGACGTTGCGCTCCTTGACTCCTACTGGGGAATCTGCACGACCGAGAATGTCTGCGGCGCGCCGACCGGCGTCACGTTCTCGCCGACCATCCGGCCGAGCGTGGCGCGGTAGCGTCCGGGCGCGACCAGCGGGCCCTGCGGCGGACCGCCGCGGCCGCCGAATCCGCCGCCCTGCCGGCCCCCGCCCCGCACCACCGGCGCCGGCCTGGGGAGTGGTCCCCGGCGGCGGGGGATCGGTGCGCAGGTTCCACGCGACGCGGCGCAGTCCGGTCGATTTGTCCACGTCCAGGCGACGAATCTGCTTCCCCGTGTCGTCGGCAATCGTCAGCACGAGCTTCGTGTCGTCGGGAAGCGCCTGCTTCACGTTGTAGGTGAACACCGCGCCGAAGGGAGGGTTCGGCGCCGTCCAGTTGCCCGCCATCGGACCAAGGCCCGCGGTGCCGGCCGGCGCGAGGCCCGTGGGGCTGAAGAGATACGCGTCGCGCAACGGGAAGAGCCGCGCGTCTTCGCCAAGCGTCTGCGGCGAGATTTCCCGCAGCGCGCTGTAGTCGTCCAGCACGTAGAACCCGCGGCCGAACGTGCCGAGCACGAGATCGTGCTCGCGCTTCTGCACCGCCATGTCGCGCACCTGGATCGTCGGCATGCCCCCCTTCAACTGCACCCAGTTGGCGCCGCCGTCCACGCTGGTGAAGAGGCCGAACTCGGTGCCGGCAAACAGCAGGTTGCCGTTCAGGTGATCCTGGATGACCGACCACACGTCGTGGCGATCGGGCAGGTTGCCCGTGATGTTCGTCCACGTCCGGCCGCGATCCGTGCTCTTACGAGGTACGGCTTGTAGTCGCCGCGCTGCCAGTTGTTGAGCGCCGACGAAGACCGTGTTGGCGTCGCGCGGCGAGGCGAAGACGTCGGACACGTACGTGCACTGCGGCACGCCGGGGAACTGCTCGATCTTCTGCCAGTTCCGGCCGCCGTCCTCCGTCACCTGCACGAGCCCGTCGTCGGTGCCGACGTAGAGAAGCCCCTCGAAGAGCGGCGACTCGTCGATCGACACGATGTTGCTGAGCGCCGTCGTCGACTCGTTGCGCGCCACCGCGTCGGCCGGCCACAGCCTGCCCATGATCGGGATCTCGTCGCGATTGAGGTTGCGCGAGAGATCGGGGCTGATGCGCGTCCAGTTGTCGCCGCGATCGTCCGAGCGATAGACGAAGTTGCTCGCCCAGTAGAGCCGCCGGGGCGCGTGCGGGCTGATGATGTACGGCGCGTCCCAGTTGGCGCGATCGGCGTTCGCGCCGCCGCGTCCTCCGCCGCCCTGGCCGCGCCCGCCGCCCTGACCGCGTCCGGCGGCCGCGCCGCGGCGCCGGCCGCACCTGGCGCCGCGCCCCCGGAGGCGGTGCGGCGACCGGCGGTCCGCCTTCGTCGCTGATCGCCTGCGCGCCCGCGAGGCGTGGACGGATGCTGCGCGACTGGCCCGTCCGGACCTCGAATCGTGAGAGGTTGCCGTCCTGCGCCGTCGCGTAGACGATCCCGGGATCTTCCGGATCGCTGCGCGTCTGGAAGCCGTCGCCTCCCGCGACGATGAACCAGTCGCTCGTCCTCACGCCCCACCGGTTCAACGAGCGCGACGGGCCGCAGTGCGACCAGTTGTCCTGCGTGCCGCCGCAGATGTTGTAGAACGGCTTCGAGGTGTCGACCGACACGCGGTAGTACTGCGTCACCGGCAGGTTCGCGAAAAACCGGAACGACGCCCCTTCGTCGTAGGTCTCGTACAGGCCGCCGTCGTTGCCGACGAGCATGTGGTTCTTGTCGGCCGGATCGAATTCGAGGACGTGATGGTCGACGTGCATGCCCTGGTCTTCCCAGCCCACCTGCCGCCAGGTCTTGCCGCCGTCGGTGCTGCGCTCGAGGTTCGTGTTGATCGACCAGATCGTGTCGGGGCGGTGAGGGTCGACGAAGATCTCGTGGTAGTACGCCGGGCCGCCGCCGCGGTACCAGTCGCCGGTCGCTGCCGGCGGCGGTGGCGGTGGCGCCGGCGCGGCCTGGGCGCCCGCGGCACCTGGCGCACCCGCGGCCCCCTGAACATTCGCCGCACCCTGCGCCGCGGCGCCGCCGCGTCCCCCGCGGCCGGCGCCCGGCACGGTGCGGCCAATCCGCGTCCACGACGCCCCCGCGTCATCGGAACGGTAAAAGCCGGCTTCGTCGACGACGGGGGCGGGCGCGTCGGTCCCGGCCGCAGCCCCGAACCCGCGGCCCCGCGGGCCCTTCGCGCTGACGAGCGCGAACACCGTTGACGGACGCCTCGGGTCGATCCCGAGCGCCACGCGGCCCACATCGTCTTTCGGCAATCCCTTCGACAGCTTCGTCCACGTCTTGCCGGCGTTCGTGGTCTTGAAGATTCCACCCTCGGGCCCGCCGCCGATCATCTGCCCGACCGCCCGGCGGCGCTGATACGAGGAGGCGTAGATGACATCGGGGTTCTTCGGATCGAAGACGATGTCGCTGACTCCCGTGTCCGGGCTGATCGTCAGGACCGCCGTCCACGTCGCCCCCCCGTCGGTCGTCTTGTAGAGCCCGCGCTCGCCGCCGGCCGACCACAACGGGCCCTGCGACGCGACGTAGACGGTGCTCGAATTCCGCGGATCGATCACGATTTTGCCGATGTGCTCGGACGTCGCCAGGCCGACGCGGGCCCACGTCCGGCCGGCGTCGGTGGACTTGTACACCCCGTCGCCGAAGTGCGCGCTGCGCTGGCTCTTGTTCTCCCCCGATCCGACCCAGACGACGTTGGAGTCCTTCGGATCGACGACGACGCAACAGAGATTGAACGAGCCCTGGTCGTCGAACACGGGCGTGAAGGTGATGCCCCGATTGACGGTCTTCCACAACCCGCCGAACGCGCTGGCGACGTACCACACGCTCGGGTTCTTCGGATCGATCTCGATGTCCTGGATGCGCCCGGTCGCGAGCGCCGGCCCGACGCTCCGCAGCTCGAGTCCCTTGAGCGCCGGCGCGTCGAAGCCGCTCTGGCCCGACACGATCGCGGTCAACGCGAGGGCTGCCGCGGCCGCTATTACCGTCAGTCGTCTCATGTGGGGTTCACTCCGGGGCCCGCCGAGGCGCGCTGAGTCCAGAACGCGCTGCGGCGGGGGACAGTCGGGTCTGGCGAGCGGCAATCATATCTCGAACGCAGGACGTACGGTGGCCGAGCACGCTACGCCGTCATCGCAGCGTCCCTTTAGAACTTAGAACTTTAGAACTTTAGAACTTTGATCAGGATCCGATCCTGGCGATCGTAATGATCTCGACGATCGGGCCGGCCATGTGAATGCCGCCGGCATCCTGTCGCCGCCTCGCCTCCAGCCGGACGCGCAGGCCTTCGACCTGGAAGGCGGCAGGAAGGCCGTTCAGCGGGTCGTAGGTGACGTTGTCGTCTCCGCGCACCGCCCAGAATCCTCCTTCGAACGTCATGAACCGCACGGTCCCGTTCACGCGGACCATGTTGGGATCGTCTGGAGCCGCGGGGCTGCTGCCGCAGGCAGAGAGAACCGTGATGAGCAGAATCAGCACCGCGGCGCGGATACGCATGAGGCACCTCGTTCCCGGAATTATACCAGCCGGCCTGGAGGAGTCCGACAGAGGGCCGCTAGTAAATCGTCGCGATCGATTCGAGGGCGTAGTCGAGGACGCGCGCGGGCAGCACGCCGAGATACAGGACCGCGAGGGTCGCCAGCGCCAGGCCGGCCATGGCGGCGGCCGGCACGCGCGGGCGGACCGTGTCGGATCCTTCGGTCATGTACATCATGACGACGATCCGCAGGTAGAAGAACACCGAGACGACGCTGGTGAGCACGCCGATGATCGCCAGCCAGTAGTGCCCTTCCTGGATCGCGGCGGTGAAGATGTACCACTTCCCGATGAACCCGGCCGTCGGGGGGAGGCCGCCGAGCGACAGGAGGAACACCGTCATCAGGCCGGCCAGGCCCGGCCGCGACTTCCACAGGCCCGAGAAATCGCGGAGCTCGTCGTGCTGGTGCTGCGACGTCCCGAGCAGCGCGACGAGACCGAGGGCGCCGAGGTTCGTGACCGCGTACGCCAACAGGTAAAAGAGGATGGCGGCTTTGCCCGCGACGTTGGCCGACACGATCCCGAGCAGCAGGTAGCCGGCGTGGGCGATGCTGGAGTACGCGAGCATCCGTTTCACGTTCGTCTGGACGACGCCGACGACCGTCCCGAGGATCATCGTCACCCCGGCGACCACGGAAAGGACGGGAATCCACTCGGCCTGCAGCGGCTCGAGCGCCGACAGGAAGACGCGGACGAAGGCGGCAAACGCCGCCGCTTTCACGCCGGTGGACATGAACGCCGTGACGATCGTCGGCGCCCCTTCGTAGGCGTCGGGGGTCCACATGTGGAACGGGACGGCCGAGATCTTGAACGCGAACCCGATGGCGAGGAACCCGACGGCCAGGAGCGCGTCCGTCGACGGCGCGCCGGAGCCCCGCCGCCGCGAGCACGGACCCGATCCGCTCGATCCGCGTCGAGCCGGACAGCGCGAAGGCGAACGCGATGCCGTAGAGGAAGAACGCGCTCGAGAACGCGCCGAGGAGGAAATACTTGAACGCCGCTTCGGCCCCGGCGGCGCTCTGCCGGCGGATGCCGGTGAGCACGTAGACCGCGAGCGACAGGATCTCGAGCGCCACGAAGATGACCAGCAGATCGGTCGCCGCCGCCATCATCATCATCCCGCAGATGGCAAACAGCGTCAGCGCGTAGTACTCGCCGGCGGGGATCTGCTCCCGCTCCACCACGTCGTTCGAAAACAGCATCGTCAGCACGCCGACGATGCAGAGGACGACGTTGATGAAGAGGGCGAAGTTGTCGGAGCGGATGACCCCCATGCTCCGGGCGTCGCTGTTCCAGAGGCAGACCGACGCAATCGCGGCGCCGACGAGCCCGATCAGGCCGAGCCCGGCAATCGGCATCCGCTCGCCCGGCTGCCGGAACGCCTCCGCGAGCATGGCGGCGATCGCCGACAGCGCGACGATGACGAGCGGGATGATGGCGAGGTAGTCGCTCATGGCTGAGGGGTCCGAGAAGAGATACCGGAGTGGACGGAGACACCGGAGGCATTCAACACGGAGGAACGAAGAAACGGAGAGGTCAACAATTTATTCTCCGTTACTCCGTTGCTCCGTTGCTCCGTGTGAGAGAGGTCCGTTGACTCCGTCATCTCCGGTGCCTCCCGCCGCAGGACGGGACTCGGGGTGGCGGCGAAGCTCCGGCCGGTGATGCGCTCGATCGTGCGCCTGACCGACGGCTCCATCGGGCGCAGGAAGACCTGCGGGAACACGCCCATCACGATCGCCATCACGATGGTCGGCACCATCAGCCCCCACTCGCGCGGCGTGAGGTCCGGCAGCGAGCGGTTCTTCTCGTGCGTGATCTCGCCGTAGTTCACGCGCTGGAACATCCACAGCATGTAGACCGCCGACAGGATGACCCCGGAGGCGGCGAGCGCGGCGAACTTCGGGCTCCACAGGAACGCGCCGACGAGGATGAGGAACTCGCCGATGAAGCCGTTCATCCCGGGCAGCGCAATCGACGACAGCGTGATCAGCAGGAACGCCGCGACCAGCTTCGGCATCGCCGCCTTCAGGCCGCCGAACTCCGAGATGAGGCGCGTGTGGCGGCGATCCGACAGCATGCCGACGATCATGAAGAGCCCGCCGGTGCTGACGCCGTGGTTGAGCATCTGGTAGACCGCGCCGTGGACCCCCTGGACGTTGACCGCGCAGATCCCCAGCACGACGAACCCGAGGTGGCTCACGCTCGAGTAGGCGACGAGCTTCTTCAGATCGGGCTGGACCATCGCGACGAGCGCGCCGTAGACGATGCCGACGATCGCGAACCCCGCGATCCACGGCGCGAAGTACATCGCCGCCGCCGGAAAGAGCGGGAACGCGAAGCGCAGCAGGCCGTACGTGCCCATCTTCAGCATCACGCCGGCGAGGATGATCGAGCCGGCGGTCGGCGCCTCGACGTGGGCGTCCGGCAGCCACGTGTGGAACGGAAAGAGCGGGACCTTGATGAGGAACGCCACGGCGAAGGCGAGGAAGAACCACTTCTCCTGCGGCCACGACAGGGTGACGCCTGTAGAGGTCGAGCAGGCTGAAGCTCGGCGCCGCCCCGGGGGCCGCCGCGTGCACCGACGCCAGGCCGATGATCGCGACGAGCATCAGCACGCTGCCGGCCATCGTGAAGAGGATGAACTTCACCGCGGCGTAGACGCGGCGCTCGTAGCCCCAGATCCCGATGAGGAAGTACATCGGAATCAGCACGAAGTCCCAGAACATGTAAAAGAGGAAGAGGTCGATCGAGACGAAGACGCCCAGCATCGAGCTCTCGAGCGCGAGCAGGAAGCACGAGAACAGCTTCACGTTCTTGTGCACCGAGTCCCACGACGACAGCAGCGCGAGCGGCGTGAGGAACCCGGTCAGGACGAGCAGGAACAGGCTGATGCCGTCCACGCCGACCAGGTAGCGGATCCCGAACACCGGCAGCCACGCGCGGTTCTCGACGAACTGATACTCGGCGCTCGCCGGGTCGAAGCGCCACCAGAGCAGCAGCGTCGCCGCGAACGTGACGAGCGACACCCCGAGCGCCACCTGGCGCACGAGGCCCTCGCGATCGGGCCGGTCGCCGCGCCCGCCGGCCAGCATGACCGCGATCGCGCCGAGAAGCGGCAGAAGAACTATGACTGAAAGCATGTCGCTACACTGAACCCGTCATCGCCAGAGATACCAGCCGAGCATCAACGCCGCGCCGAAGAACAGCCCGGCGGAGTAGGTCCTGACCGATCCGGTCTGGATCCGGCGGAGCCCGCCGCTCGTCATCCGCACCACGCTGCCGACGCCGTTCACCGTGCCATCGACGATCCGGGCATCGACGACTTTCCACAGGCCGTTGGTGGACAGCAGGCGAATCGGCTGCACGACGGCCGTGTCGTAGATCTCGTCGACGTAGGTACTTGTTGCAGAGCAGGACGTAGAGCCCGTGCATCCGCTGCGCCAGCGCGTCGGCGGCGGCGCGGTTTCTCAGCCAGAAGTACACCGCGAGCCCCAGTCCGGCAAACGCGACGGCGACCGACAGCCCCATCAGCATCAGCTCCGTCCGCTCGCCGCCCTCCGCCGCGTCGTGCGCGACTTCGCCCTGGGCTTCACCTTGTACCAGCGCCGTTTCGGTCACGCCGGCATCAACAGCGGGCGCGGCATCGACAGCCGTGGTCTGCACCTCGCGGGCGCTCTCGCTGACCTCGAAGCTCGGCTCGAGGAACCGCTCGATGCGGTTCAAGCCGCCGAGCGCGTGCGGCACGCCGATGAACCCCGCCAGGATGGATCCGATGGCCAGCACGATGAGCGGAATCGCCATCGACGGGGGCGCATCGTGGAGGTGCCCGCCGTGCGCGGCGCCGTGGTGCACGGCGTCATCGTGCCCGCCGCCGTGGTGCACGGCGTCATCGTGCGCGTGTGCGACCGGGTGGGCCTCCTCCTGATGATGCCCGCCGTGCGCCGTCTGGCGCTCGCCATGGAAGGCCAGGAACACCAGGCGGAACATGTAGGTGGCGGTCAGCAGCGACGTCACGATACCGATGGCCCAGAACAGATAGTGGCCAGGGGTGTGCGCAATGAAAGTCAAATAGAGGATCTCGTCCTTGCTGAAGAATCCTGCCAGGGGCGGGATCCCGGCAATCGCGACCGCGCCGACGACGAACGTCCAGTAGGTGATCGGGAGGTACTTCCTCAGGCCGCCCATGTTCCGCAGGTCCTGCTCCCCCGCCAGCGCGTGGATGACCGCGCCGGATCCGAGGAAGAGCAGCGCCTTGAAGAACGCATGGGTGTAGAGGTGGAAGATCCCCGCCCCGTAGGCGCCCACGCCCATCGCCAGGAACATGTAGCCGAGCTGGGACACGGTCGAGTAGGCGAGCACGCGCTTGATGTCGTTCTGCACCAGCCCGATGGTCCCCGCCATCAACGCGGTCGCGGCGCCGATGCCCGCCACCACGACCAGCGTGGTCGGCGCATGCGAAAAGAGCACGGCGTTGCGGCCGATCATGTAGACGCCCGCCGTCACCATCGTCGCGGCGTGGATGAGCGCGGAGACCGGCGTCGGCCCTTCCATCGCGTCCGGCAGCCAGACGAAGAGCGGAATCTGCGCGGACTTGCCGGTCGCGCCGAGGAACAGCAGCAGCGTCGCGAACGTCATGACGCCCATCGCGCCGGTCTCGGCCGCGCGGGCGTCCGCCTTGGCCGCCACCTCCTGGAAGTCGAGCGTGCCGAACGCGGCGAAAATCAGCAGCATCCCGAGGATGAAGCCGAAGTCGCCGATGCGGTTGACGACGAACGCCTTCTTGCCGGCGTCGGCGGCGGACTGTTTCCTGAACCAGAACCCGATCAGCAGGTACGAGCACAGCCCGACGCCTTCCCACCCGACGAACATGACGGGGAAGTTCGCGCCGAGCACGAGGACCAGCATGAACGAGGCGAAGAGGTTCAGGTACGAGAAGTAGCGCGCGTACTCGGCGTCGGTCTCCTCGTGCATGTAGCCGGTCGAATAGATGTGGATGAGCGAGCCGATGCCGGTCACGACGAGGATCATCACCGCCGCCAGGTGGTCGAGGCGGAGCGTGAACGGCACGTGCAGCATCCCCGACGACATCCACGTGAAGACCGTCTGCTCCAGCGCCCCCGACGGCGCCGACCGCATCGCCGAGACCGACAGCGCGGAGACGCCGAACGACGCGATCATCGCCAGGCAGGCGAGCCCGCCGGAGACGGACTTCGGCAGCCGCCGTCCGAAGGAGGCGTTGACCAGGAAGCCGGCCAGCGGAAGCAGCGGGATCAGTAAGAGCATTGAGCCAACGGGATTGTCAGAAGCATATCCGTGTAATCCGTGCGATCCGTCTTATCCGTCTTTTTTATAATCCGTGTCTATCCGTGTAATCCGTGGCAATCCGTGGCCCGTGTTACCACTTCAGGGCCGTGAACGCGTCGGGGTTGAGCGTCTCGCGGTGGCGGAAGAGCGAAATCACCAGCGCGAGCCCGACGGCCGCTTCGGCGGCGGCGACGGTCATGACGAAGAACGTGATGATCTGGCCGTCGACCAGCCCGTGTTTCCGTCCGACCGCGACGAACGTCAGGTTCACCGCGTTCAGCATGATCTCGATCGAGAGCAGCATGGTAATCAGGTTGCGGCGCAGGAAGACGCCCGAGGTCCCGATGGCGAAGAGGAGGCCGGAGAGGATCAGGTAGTGCGTCAGCGTCACCGTGACCATGTCAGCGTTCCCTCCGCGCCAGCACCACGGCGCCGACCATCGCGACGAGGATCAGGATCGACGTCGCCTCGAACGCGAACGCGTGGCGCGTGAACAGGGTGTTGCCGATGAGCGCCACCGAGCCGACCGAAGGCGCCGTCCAGAAAGTTGCTCCCGCCAATCCGCGTGATCGCCCACACGATCTCGACGCCGAGGAGCAGCGAGATCACCACGCCCATCCGCATGCCCGTCGGCCCGAGCAGCGCCGAGATCCCCGGCGGGGCCGGCTCCTCGCGCGGGACGTTGAGCAGCATGACGACGAACAGGAACAGCACCATGATGGCGCCGGCGTAGATGATGATCTGCGTGACCGCCGTGAACGGCGCGTCGAGCAGCACGTACAGCCCGGCCAGCGCGCCGAACGACGCGATGAGCAGCATCACGCTGTGCATCGGGTTCGGCTGCGCGACGACGAGCACCGACGCGATGACGGCAATGGCGGCGAAGGCGTAGAAGGCAAAGACGTCCATAATGTCCTACCCGAACCACAACACCAGGGCCGCGGCCAGGAAGAAGTTCACCACCGCGGCCGGCAGCAGGTACTTCCACCCGAACTCCATCAGCTGATCGTACCGGTAGCGCGGCAGCGTCCACCGCATCCACACGTAGAAGAACAGGAGCAGGAAGACCTTCAGCAGGAACCACAGCCAGCCGAGCCAGTCCGGCAGGAACGGCCCGAGCCACCCGCCGAGGTACAGGCTCGTGGCGACGGCCGAGACGGTCACCATGTTGACGTACTCCGCGAGGAAGAACATCGCGAAGCTCATCGAGCTGTACTCGGTGTGGTAGCCGGCGACGAGCTCCTGCTCCGCCTCCGGAAAGTCGAACGGCGCGCGGTTGGTTTCGGCGACGCCGGCGATCATGTAAATGATGAAGCCGAACGGCTGCAGGAACAGGTACCAGCGCGGGATGAAACCCAGCCAATACCCCGACTGGTTCATCACGATCTCGCGCAGCGACAGCGATCCCGCCATCATGATGACCGCGGCCAGCGCCAGCCCGTACGACAGCTCGTAGCTGATCATCTGCGCCGACGAGCGCAGGCCCCCGAGCAGCGAGTACTTGTTGTTCGAGCTCCAGCCGGCGAGGACGATGCCGTAGATGCCCATCGACGTGATCGCGAAGATCACCAGCACGGCGACGTTGACGTCGGTGATCTGGAGCGCCACGGGCTCGTCGAGCAGGCCGAACAGCGTCGTCTCGGTTCCGAACGGAATCACCGAGAAGGCCGCGAACGCCGCCATCGTCGAGATGAGCGGCGCGATCGTGAACAGGAACGCGTCGGCCGCTTTCGGCCGCAGCTGCTCCTTGAAGACCAGCTTGAAGACGTCGGCGAACGGCTGCAGCACGCCTTCGAAGCCGACCCGGTTCGGGCCGCTGCGGTCCTGGATGTAGGCGCACACCTTGCGCTCCATCCAGACCATGAACGCCGCCGACAGGACGAGCATGTTGAAGATGATGAAGATGAGCGTCAGGTGCGCGATGAGCGGCACGGACGGCAGCCAGCTCATGTCAGTGCGCCCCAACCGGCGTCGTCGCGGCGCGCCAGGGGGCCGGCACCGTGCACCGTCCCTCGCGCACGTGCGCTTCGAACTCCGCGCGGAAGTGCTGCACGGTCGTCAGCGCCGGCGTTGCCGCCGCGTCGCCGAACGCGCACAGCGTCTTGCCGACGATGTTGCCGCCGACGCTCACGAGCAGGTCGATGTCGCGCATCTCCCCTTCGCCGTTCTCGATCCGCGTCAGGATCTTGTAGAGCCAGTCGCACCCTTCACGGCAGGGCGTGCACTTCCCGCACGACTCGTGCTTGTAGAAGTGGAGCAGGTTCTTCGCGGCCCACACCATGCAGGTCGTGTCGTCCATCACGATGATGCCGGCCGAGCCGAGCATCGATCCGGCCTTCGCCACGGCGTCGAAGCTCGCCGGGATGTCCAGCTGATCGGGCAACAGGATGGGCACCGACGATCCGCCGGGAATGACCGCCTTCAGCGTGCGCCCGTCGAGCATCCCGCCCGCGTGATCGAAGATCAGCTCGCGAAGCGTCGTCTTCATCGACGCCTCGAACGTGCCCGGCTTCTTCACGTGGCCGCTGACGCAGAACAGCTTCGGCCCGCCGTTCTTCTCGGGGCCGAGCGAGGCGAACCATTCGGCGCCGTTGAGGAGAATCGGCGGCAGGTTGCAGAGCGTCTCGACGTTGTTGACCGCGGTCGGCGCGTCGTAGAGGCCCACGACCGCCGGGAACGGCGGCTTGATGCGCGGCTGCGCGCGCTTCCCCTCCAGCGATTCGAGGAGCGCGGTTTCCTCTCCCGCTTCGTAGGCGCCCGCGCCGCGATGGATCACGATGTCGCAGTCGAAGCCGGAGCCCATGATGTTCTTGCCCACGTATCCCTGGGCATACGCCTTGGCGAGCTCGGCCTCCATGATTTGCTGCACGTGGTAGAACTCGCCGCGGATGTAGATGTAGGCGACCTTCGCGCCGATCGCCCAGCAGCCGATGAGGCAGCCCTCGAAGAGCAGGTGCGGGTTGCGCTCCATCAGCACGTGATCCTTGAACGTGCCCGGCTCGCTCTCGTCCGCGTTGCAGCAGATGTACTTCGGCAGCGGCGTGTCCTTGAGGACGAACTGCCACTTGAGGCCGGTCGGAAACCCGGCGCCGCCGCGGCCGCGCAGGCCGGACGCCTTGACGAGCTCGATGACGTCGAGCGGCTTCATGCCGAGCGACTTCTTCAGCCCCTCGTACCCCTGGTGCTTCACGAAGAAGTCGAGGGTATGGGCGTTCGGCTCGCGGACGTACTTCGTAAGAATGGGTTCCATCGGTTCCTGGGCAGGCCTGAAGGCCGCGCGACGTACGTCCCTATCCCCTCTCAACTTTCAGGTGGCAGCCGGTGTACACACCGGGGCCGCCTGCCTTGATCGCGTCGACCAGCGCGCCCACGTCCTCCGCCCTGACCCGCTCGTGCCAGTGCTCGTTGTTCACCATCACGATCGGCGCCCGGTCGCAGGCCCCCAGGCACTCGAACTCGAGCAGCGTGAACGTCCCGGACGGATCGGTCTCGCCGACCTTGATCCCGAGCTTCCCGGAGAGCGCTTCGGTCACGCGCTCGGCGCCGTTGAGCGCGCACGACAGCGTCCGGCAGACCTGCAGCACGTGCGTGCCGACACGCTCTTTGAAGAACATGACGTAGTAGGTCGCGACGTCTTCCACTTCGGCCGGCGTCATCTCGAGGATGCCGGCGACGTGCCGCATGCCGCCCGCCGTCAGGTACCCCTCCTGCTCCTGCACGAGATAGAGCGCCGCCAGGACCGCCGAGCGTTTGCGATCGGGCGGATACTGCGGTCAGGATCCGGTCGAGCTGCGCCCGCCGCACGGCCGTGAACGTGAACGGCGCTCCCTCGTCGAGCCGCGCGCGCTCCGACTGCTGGAAGTGCTCGCGGTCGTAGACCATCAACGGATGGAAGCTCATCGATCCACGTCCCCCATGACAACGTCGGTCGAGCCGATGACGGCGATCACATCGGCAATCATGCCGCCGATGATCGCCTTCGGCAGCGCCTGGCACGCGTAGAACGACGGCGCCCGCAGCTTGATGCGGTACGGCCGGTTGGAGCCGTCGGAGATAATCGTGAACCCGTGCTCGCCGCGCGGGCCCTCGATCGGCACGTACGCCTCCCCGGCCGGCACGCTGAACCCCTGCGAGTAGATCAGGAAGTGCTGAATCAGCGCTTCCATCTCGGTGTAGACCTTGTCCTTGGGCGGCGGGACGATGCGGTAGTCCTGGATGTCGAAGACGCCGCGCGGCGAGATGCGCGCGAGCGCCTGCTGCGCGATCCGCGTGCTCTGCCGCATCTCCTCGACGCGGACCAGGTAGCGGTCGTAGACGTCGCCTTCCGTCCCGGTCGGCACGTCGAAGTCGTACGTCTCGTAGCCGAGATAGGGAAAGGTCCGGCGGACGTCGTACGGCACCCCGGACGCGCGCGCCATCGGACCGACCAGCCCGTAGCCGATCGCATCGTCTCTGCGAGATCACGCCGACGCCGCGCGTGCGCTTCAACCAGATCTGGTTCTGCGTGAGCAGGTCCTCGTATTCCTGCAGCTTGCCGGGAAACTCGTCGAGGAACTTCTTCACCGTCTCGTGGAACTCGCTCGGCAGATCCTCGCGCAGGCCGCCAATCCGCAGGTAGCTCGGGAACATGCGGAAGCCGGCGAGCATCTCGTTGACGTTGAGCAGCTGCTCCCGCTCGCGGAAGCAGTACATCATCACCGAGACCGCGCCAATCTCGAGCGCGTGCGTCGCCAGCCAGACCAGGTGGCTCGCGAGGCGCTGGAGCTCGGCGATGAGCACGCGGATGTCGCGCACGCGCTGGGGCGTCTCGATGCCGAGCAGGCGCTCGACCGCCAGGCAGAAGGCCAGGCTGTTGGACTGCGCGCCGAGGTAATCCATGCGCTCGACGAGCGGGATCACCTGCTGCCACTTCTTCTGCTCCGCCGTCTTCTCGATCCCGGTGTGCAGGTAGCCGACCGTGGTGTCCGCGCCGACGACCGTCTCGCCGGACAGCTCCAGCACGATCCGCAGCACGCCATGCGTGCTGGGGTGCTGGGGCCCCATGTTGACGGTCATGATCTCGCTGCGCAGTTCAGGCATCGGAGTCGTCGGTCTCGGGCTGCTCGGGTCTCAGGTCTCAGGTGGTCTTCGGTCTTCGGTCGTCAGTCCGTCACAAGGGTCCGTTCCACGAGCTCGCAGATGGCGTGGATCAGCGTGCCGTGCACTTCCTGGACGCGCGGCGTCGAGTCGGCCGGCACGTTGATGTGGATCTGCGCCGTTGCGCCGATCGGGCCTCCATCGCGGCCCGTGAGCGCCACCGTCGTCAGGCCCCACGCCTTCGCGGCATCGAGCGCCTTCAGCACGCTCGGCGACTTGCCGCTCGTGGAGATGCCGAACGCCACGTCCCCCGGCCGCCCGAGCGCTTCGATCTGCCGGACGAACACCCGGTCGAACCCATAGTCGTTGGCCACGGCCGTCAGGATGCTCGTGTCCGTCGTCAGCGCGATCGCCGCCAGCGCCTTGCGCTCGCGCGTGAACCGGCCGACGAGCTCCGTCGCCAGGTGCTGCGCGTCGGCGGCGCTGCCGCCGTTCCCGAACACCAGCAGCTTCGCGCCGTTCGCGAAGGCCTCGCGGATGGCGGCCGCCGCCCTGATGACCGGCGCCGGATCCATCTCGCGCATCCGCGCGTAAAGCGCGATCGTGTCGTCGAGAATCGCCTTCACGACGACGGCCTCCGCCGGGTCGGCGCGCCGATCCATCAGCGGCTCGGCGCCATCAGACTCATCAGTCCTTTCGCGCCCGTTCTCGCGTCGCCTCGATATTCGCGACGAACTGTTCCTGCGAGACCTGCAGCGGCTCGTACGTCTTCACCGGCTGCTTGATCTGCACCGGGTAGTCCTTGCGCAGCGGGAACCCTTCCCAGTCCTCCGGCATCAGGATGCGCCGCAGATCGGGGTGATCGCTGAAGTGAATCCCGAACAGATCGTAGGCCTCGCGCTCGGACCAGCCGGCGGCCGGCCACACCGACGTCACCGAGGGGACCAGCGTGTCCTCCCCGCCCGGCACGCGCACTTTCAGGCGCAGCCGCTTCGCCGTGGCGCCGTAGCCCGGGATTCCCAGGCTGGCCAGCAGATACGTGATCTCGAAGCGCGGCACGCGCGGGAGGTAGTCGATCGGCAGCAGGTCGGCGAGAAACGCGAAGCCCAGCTCGGGTATATCCCGAAGCGCACGGCACGTCTCGACGAGATGTTCGCGCGCGACCGCAATGGTGGGCATCCCGTCGGCGGACTGGATCGCCTCCAGGCCGGCGGCCGGGACGGCACGCGAAAGCACCCCGATGATGGCAGTCGAGTCCATGCCGGTTACGCGAAGACCTTCTGCTTGGCGATTTTCCTCTGCAGCTCGACGATGCCGTAGATGAGCGCTTCGGGACGGGGCGGGCAGCCGGGCACGAAGACGTCGACCGGCACGACCTGGTCGACGCCCTGCACGATGGCGTAGTTGTCGAACACGCCGCCGACCGACGCGCAGGCGCCCATCGAGATGACGTACTTGGGCTCGGGCATCTGGTCGTAGATGCGCCGCAGGACCGGGGCCATCTTGCGGGAGAGGCGGCCGGCGACGATCATCAGGTCCGCCTGCCTGGGCGATCCGCGGAAGACCTCGGCGCCGAAGCGCGCGACGTCGTAGCGGGAGGCGCTCATCGCCATCATCTCGATCGCGCAGCACGCGAGGCCGAACGTGACCGGCCAGATGGACGACCGCCGCGCCCAGTTCACGACCCAGTCCACCTTCGTCAGGAGGAACGAGCCATCGACGTCGTCGTTTTCAGGCATTTGAATCCCTAATCCCTAATCCTGGAATCCCGAATCCCGGAGTCCCGAGTCCCGAGTCCCGAGTCCCGAATCGGCACTGCAGTCGTCGCTAGTACCGCTCGTGCCCCCAGTCGAAGACGCCCTTGCGCCAGACGTAGACGTAGCCGGCGAGCATGATGGCGAAGAACAGGACCATCTGGACGAAGCCGAACCAGCGCAGCTCGCGGATCGCCATCGCGAAGGGGTAGAGGAACGCAATCTCGATGTCGAACAGCAGGAAAATCATCGCCACGAGGTAGAACTTGACCGGGTGCCGCTCCCGGGCGTCGCCCACCGGCGGCATGCCGCATTCGTAGGGCGCGAGCTTTTCGGGGGTGGGCTTCCGCGGCGCCAGCAGATGAGCCAGCGCGACGTTCAGAGCCCCGAAGCCGGCGCCGAGCACGAGCATAATAAGGATAGGCACCCAGACGTGCATCGTGGCTTCAACCCCGGCGGCCGCCCCGCGCTTGTGAATGTTTTCTCAAGGCCGGCCGAAAAAAAGCGCGTCAGGCAAGGACCGGACGCGAACTGAGCGTTTCTTTTCTGACTGCTCGCGGGGCCCGACCCCCACTCGCGGCGGCTCGACTCCGCTTCGCTCGCTCGCCGCGGCCGCAGGCGCTACGCGGTTTCGGCGCCAGCTGAAGTCGGAATGCTATCACAGGAGATCAGCTTCCCGCTTCCAGTTGCCAGTAGCCAGCTACGCAGCTGCCAGCTGCCAGCTCCCAGCTTCCAGCTGCCCAGTTCTCAGCTCCCAGCTTCCGATGCGCCAGAATAAGACATGCGCCTGGCCTGGTTCAGCCCCATGCCCCCGGTCCCGTCCGGTATTGCCGCGTGCAGCGCCGGGTTGGTCGCGGCCCTTGCGGACGACCATCAGATCGACGTCTACGTGGATGAGCCGGTGGCCCGGCTTGTGCCCGGGACCCGGTCGGCGCACGAGTTCGTCTGGCGCCATCGGCTCGATCCGTACGATCTGACCGTCTACCAGCTCGGCAACTCCTCCCACCACGACTTTCTCTGGCCGTATCTGTTCCGGTATCCCGGGCTCACGGTGCTGCACGACGCGCATCTGCACCACGCGCGCGCCGCGGCGCTGCTCAGGACCAAACGCGCCGCCGACTATCGGGCCGAGTTCGCCTGGAACCATCCGGCCGCCGGCGCGGACCTGGCGGAGCTGGCGGTGGCCGGCTTCGACAACCAGCTGTATTACGCCTGGCCGATGACGCGGCTGGTTGTCGAGGCGTCCCGGCTGGCGGTCGTCCACACGCCGGCGCTCGCGGCCGCGCCTGAACGAGGAGCTCCCGCACGCGCGCGTCGAAGCCATCCACCTGGGGCACGGCGAGCCGGTGTCGGACGCGCAGGCGCGCGCGGCTCGCGCGAAGGTCCGCGCCGCGCGAGGGATTCCGGAGACCGCAATCCTCTTCGGCGTGTTCGGCGGGCTGACGCCGGAGAAGCGCATCCCGCACGTGCTCGACGCGCTGGCTGCCGTGATCCCGTACGCGCCCTCCGCGCACCTGCTGCTCGCCGGCGCGGCAGCCGGACATTACGATCCCGCCGCCGATGTCCGCGGCGAGGGCTCGGCTCGCGCGTCACGATCACCGGCTATCTCGAGACGGACGCCGAGCTGACCGACTGTATCGCCGCCTGCGACGTCTCATTGAATCTGCGCTGGCCGACCGCGCGCGAAGTGTCCGGTCCGTGGCTGCGCGCCCTGGCGGCGGGCCGGCCGACGGTCATCATCGACCTCGCGCACCTGGCGGACGTGCCGTCGCTCGATCCGCGCACGTGGAGGCTACGCCCGGGCTCGGGATTCGGGATCTCGGGACTCGGGCTGGGACTCGGACCGGGATCGGCCAGGCTCGACTCGGACTCGGACCGGATCCGCATCCGGATCCCGATCCCGGATCGCCCTGTCACGGTCGCGATCGACATCCTGGACGAGGACCATCGCTGCGGCTCGCCATGCGGCGGCTGGCGTCCGACGCGGCGCTGCGCGCCGAGCTCGGCGCGGCGGGACGCCGCTACTGGGACGAGGAGCATTCGATGCCGCGGATGATCGAGGACTATCGCCGCATCCTCGTCACGGCCGCCGGGCGCGCCGCGCCTGAGGTGACGCGGCCGCCGCATCTCGTCACCAACGGCGACCGGGTGCTGCGCCGCGTGCTCGACGAGTGCGGCCTGCGCGTAGAGCTGGCCTTCAGGCCAGCCTCCGGCCGCCGGCCGGCCTGAAGGCCGGCACTACATGAGGTAAACTTTGACCATACGATTGAACGGCGAGCCGTTCGAGATCGCCGGCCCTGTCACCATCAGCACGCTGCTCGCCAACTTGAACATCGATCCCCGCATCGTCGCCGTCGAGCACAACGTCGTCGTGATCAAGCGGCACTTGTACGACACCACCGAGATCGGCGAGGGGGACGAGATCGAGATCGTGAGATTCGTAGGCGGGGGATGAAAGGTTCCACAGGGTTCCGCGGGTTCCACGGGTTCCGCTAGGTTCTGTTCCACTGGGTTCTACTGGGTTCAGGTTCAGGGTTCCACACGGTTCCTGCTCCCGAACCCTGCGGAACCGACCCCGCGGAACCTGAAGCCTGTCGAACCTCGTGAACTGAACCCCGTAGAACAGAACCCTGCGGAACCCTGTGGAACCCAGCGGAACCCTGTGGAACCTTTTGACGATATGAATTCCGATCCGCTCATCATCGCAGGCAAAACGTTCCGATCGCGGCTGGTGGTCGGCACCGGCAAGTACCCGTCGCACGCGGTCATGGCGGATGCGCACCTCGCGTCGGCGGCCGAGATGGTCACCGTCGCGGTGCGCCGCGTGAACCTGACGCGACCGCACGAAGGAATCGCTGCTCGACTACATCGATCGCGAGCGCATCTTCATCCTGCCGAACACGGCCGGATGCTACACCGCGGACGACGCGATCCGGACGGCGCGGCTCGGGCGCGAAGTGGGGCTGTCGAACTGGGTGAAGCTCGAAGTGATCGGCGACGAGCGGACGCTCTTCCCCGACAACATCGCCCTGCTCGAGGCGACCCGCGTCCTCGTCGCGCGAAGGCTTCGTCGTGCTGCCCGTACACGAACGACGACCCGGTGATCTGCCGCAAGCTCGAGGAAGCGGGCGCGGCGGCGGTGATGCCGCTCGGCGCGCCGATCGGCTCGGGGCTCGGCATCCAGAACCCGAACAACATCCGGATCATCAAGGACCAGGCGCGCGTGCCGGTGATCGTGGACGCCGGCGTCGGGACCGCATCCGATGCGGCGATCGCGATGGAGCTTGGCGCCGACGGCGTCCTGATGAACACCGCGATTGCGCTCGCATCCGATCCGGTCGCGATGGCCGCCGCCATGAAGCTGGCGGTCGAGGCCGGCCGGCTGGCGTTTCGCGCCGGGCGGATTCCGATGCGCCCGCACGCCTCGGCGAGCAGTCCCGTCGAGGGGCTCATCGCGGCCAGCGCGGCGGGGACCGGGCCGGCGGCGGGCGGGCGCGCGGGCGGCTGATGGCGGACCAGTCCCGCGAGCCGCTCGAGGCGATTCTGCAGCGCCTGAAAAAGGAGCGCGACGAAGCGGACGCGCGTTACAACGAGGCGCTCACCGCCCTCGACCGGACGCTGCGGCCGCCGGCGCCGCTTCCGCGTCCGGCGCCCGGCCTCGACGACCATCAGATCGCGCCGCTCAACGAGGCCTGGAACATCCTGCCGGCGCCCCCGCAGGCCTCCGGCTTCGCGCGGCAGGCTGACCGGCTTCATCTGGCGCGTGGTCGGCCCGTATCTGCAGCGGCAGCTCACGTTCAACTCGCTCCTCGTCGATCACGTCAACCGCGCCGCCGCCGCCCAGCGCGACGCGCACCGCGCCGCGGACAACGTCGTGACGGCGCTCGGCGAGCGGCTCGCCGCGCACGCCGAGTTCCAGGCGCGGCTGATGATCTACCTTCAGCAGGTCACCGCGTACGTGGATACGAAGGATCGCGACACGGCCGGCGGCGCGCTCGTGCTCAACGCCGCGCTCAGCGGCCTCGCCGAGAATGTCGATAAGAAAATGGAGTCGCTCGCGGCGCGCGAGCATCGTTACGAGGCCCGCGCCACGGCGCTCGGCGCGGCCCAGGAAGAAGTGCGCACGACGCTCGGTGTCGTGCAGCAGGGCTTCATGACGCTGAAGCGGTCAGTCGAGAGCCGCCAGAATGCCGCCCCGACCGGTCCTGCCAACGGTCAGATGGGCCCGGCGCCTGCCGCTGATGGCGCCTTCTCCGGGGCCCTCGATGCGTACAAATACGTCGGGTTCGAGGATCAGTTCCGGGGCTCGCAGGCGGTGATCCGCGAGCGGTTGACCTCGTATCTGCCGCTCTTCGACGGCGCATCCGGCGTGCTCGACGTCGGCTGCGGCCGCGGCGAGTTCCTCGATCTGCTCGCCGCCCGCGGCATCAGCGCGCGCGGCATCGATCTGAACCACGAGATGGCGGAGGGGTGTCGCGCGCGTGGCCTCGATGTCACCGAAGCGGACGCGGTCGGGTACCTGTCCACGCTCCCCGACGCCTCGCTCGGCGGCATCTTCTCCGCGCAGGTGGTCGAGCACCTGCAGCCGGGTTACCTGCTGCGGTTCCTCGAGCTCGCGTTCCACAAGCTCCGCCCCGGCGGGCGCCTCGTGCTCGAGACGCTGAACCCCGCCTGCTGGGTCGCGTTCTTCGAAAGCTACATCCGCGACATCACGCACGTCTGGCCGCTGCACCCGGAGACGCTGAAGTTTCTCGTCGTCGCGAGCGGTTTCACGAAAGCGGCGATCGAGTTCCGCTCGCCGGTGCCGCCGCAGGATCGGCTCCAGCCGATCGCCGTCCACGCCGGCGCCGAGGCCGGGCTCGGCGACCTGACCGAGGCGTTCAACGCGAACGTCGAAAAGCTCAACGCGCGCATGTTCACGTATCTCGATTACGCTGTCATCGGAGACAAGGCCCTGTGATCCGTCTGCGCCTCGAATTCCCGGCGGTCATCGCTCTGGTCATCGCTCTAATCGGGGCGCTCGGCGCCGGCGTCGCGGCGCAGCGCGGCAAGCCGGCGCCGGCCCCGTCTGCCAAGCCGCCGGCCGCCGCCGCGAAGCGGACACCCCAGGCCGTGCCCTTCGCGGCGGGCGAAACGCTGACCTACGACGTCTCGTGGTCCTCGTACCTGACGGCCGGCACCGCCACGCTCTCCGTCAAGGAGAAGAAACCGTCCTACGGCTCCGACGCGTACTACATCGTCGCCGAAGGCCGTCCGACGACGCTGGTCTCGAAGCTGTACGACCTCTACTACAAGGCGGACACGCTCCTCGACGTGTACACGCTGCTGCCGCAGCGCGGGTCCATCTTCAGCCAGGAAGGCAAGCGTCAGCGGATGAAGGTGACGATGTTCGACCACGTGAAGAAGCGGGCGCAGTACCAGGTGCAGACGCGGACGGTGGTCAAGCAGGACCTGGCGATTCCCGCCTATTCACAGGACGCGATCGGCGCCATCTACGTGCTCCGCGCAATTCCGCTGAAGCAGGGCGACAAGTTCTCGATCCCCGTCTGCGACGGCGGCCAGAGCTACAAGCTGGAAATCAACGTGGGGGCGATCGAGACCGTCAAGACCGGCATCGGCGCGGTGCGCGCATGGAAGGTCACGCCGGTGCTGCCGGCCAGCAACGCGGGCGGCGCGCGGCGCCTCACGTTGTGGGTGTCGGAGGATGCCCGCAAGCTCCCGGTGCGGATGCAGGCGCAGCTGGCGGTGGGATCGTTCGATCTGACGCTGAAGAGCGCGAGCCAGTGAGGTGGGTGCCGGCCCGGGCCATGCGTCGACGGTCGTGACCCGCCCCGCGCTCGGACGTGGCGGCCGGGGACTCGCGCGGCTCGGATGGGGAACCGCGGGCGCGTTCGTCATCCTGCTGGTCACGGCGTTCCTCCGCACCGACACGGCGGGCGTGCCGCTTCGAGCCGGCGTCCTCGCCCTGGGCGTGCTGGCATCGTTCGCCCCCCCATCCGCGCTGCTCGTCCTCGCCGGTCTCTCTCCTTTCTCCACGATGCTCACGGCGCTTGCCGGCGTGTCCCTCTCGGGTACGGCGCTCGCGGAAGCCATGGTGCTCGCCACGACAGGCCCGTGGATGCTTCGCACGGCGCTCGCGCCGCCTGCGGTCCCTGCCGCCTCACGGCGAATCGCGCCGGCCGCCGTGGTCTTCGCCCTCCTCGCACTGTCGTCCTGCGTCGTCCAGCTCGCCGTCGTGATGGCGCGATCCGGTGGGGCGGCGTTCGCCGGCGACGTGTGGACGTTCGTCTCGCGAGGCTATTTCGAACGATCGATCGTTTTCAACGTGATGACCGTGACGGGCGCCCTCGTCGAGGGCGTCGTGCTGCTCTTGATGACCGCGACGCTCTGCGCGCGCGCGCCGTACCTGCGCGATCGGCTGCCGCTGATCATGATCACGGCGACCGCCGGCATGGCGGTCCTGAACCTGAACAGGCTCCTGGCGGCCGCGCTCCGCAGCGAAGCACCTCTGCAAGCCCTTCCCGAGTTGTGGTGGCACACGCGCATCAGCGCGCACTACGATCGCAACGCCGCGGGATCCGTGTTCTCGATGGTCGCGTTCGTTGCGGCCGGCAGTCTCGGCGCATCACGCCGTCGCCGGGTCTATGTCGGCTGCGCGCTGCTGCTGGTGGCGGCCGGTCTCTGGTTGTCGGGGTCACGTGCGGCGCTGGCGGCGACGGTCGTCATGGCCGCGGCATTCGCGGCGGTGATCGGCTGGCATCGCACCGATCGGAGACAATGGCGGTACGGCGCGCTCGCCGGAGCGGCAGTGCTCGCACTCGGCCTCGCGCTGGCGGCGTTGTACCCGGCGAACCGCAACAACAAAGTCGCCGGGTCGGTGGACGGGCGGCGGGAACTGGCGATCGCGGCACTTCGCATGTCGGCGGCACATCCGGTGTTTGGCATCGGCATCGGCCGCTTCTACGACCTCTCGGACAAATACGGCCGGCCTCAGCTTCCGTCGGTGCTATCGCCGGGCAGCACGCGGGAGAACTCGCACAACAACTTTCTGCAGGTGCTGGGCGAGCTCGGGCTGACGGGGCTCGCCGCGCTGCTGTGGCTGTTGACCGTGGCGCTGCTGCCGGCGATCCGGGCCGCGCGCGGCGGCGTCGAGTTGCCGGCGTCTGCCGCGCTGGCCGCAGGCGCGATCGCGTACGTCCTGACATGGCTGACCGGGCACCCGCTCCTGGTTCCCGAAGCCCTCTACCCGTTCTTCATGGTGCTGGGACTGACCGCCGCCGCCGGCGCAATGCCGATCGACACGGCTCCGCCGATGCGCCCGGCGCGAGCCTCCGTGGCCGGGACGGTCGCCATCATTCTCCTGTTGATTGGATTGCCGCTTCGCGTCGCGACAGCTATCGGCGAGGCGAACCTGGAGGACGTGGGGTACGAGCTCTCGGGGTGGCAGCGCGACGGCCAGGGAGAACGCTTCCGCATCGCCGGGGCCCGCTCGACGCTGTTCGTGCCGAGCGACGCCGGCGCCGTCAATCTGCCGCTGCGTCGCGTGCCGGGGAAAGGCCCGGTCGAGGTGGAGGTGTTGCTCGACGGCCGCCCTGCCGACCGCGTGCAGCTCGCGGGCGACGGCTGGAAGATCGTGCGGCTCGTGGTGCCGACGGTCCGTGCGCGTTACCGTCGCGTCGACCTGCGCGCGCGCGCCACGGCCGCGGGTGAGATTCCGGCGCTCATGGTCGGAAGGGCTCGATCCGTCTACGGCGAGACGCGAGACGTCCCGGTGCCGCCCGGCCCGGCCCGGACTGGCCGGACCGCGGGGGACTACGACGGCGACGGATCAGCGGATCCGGCCGTGTATCAGCAATCGAAGGGCGTGTGGCGGATCGAGAAGGTGGGCACGATCCAGCACGGCGGACCGGGCGATCGTCCGGTGCCGGCCGACTACAACGGCGATGGGATCGTGGATCTGGCGGTGTATCACCCGTCGGATGGCCAGTGGCTCGTACGCGGTCAACCGACGCTGCAGTTCGGTGAGCCGTCGGACATCCCGGTGCCGGGCGATTACGACGGCGACGGCCGAATCGATCTCGCGGTGTTCCGCCCGTCCACGGGGACGTGGTACGTGCGCAACAAATCAGCGACCGCGTGGGGGGACCCCGGAGACGTTCCGGTTCCGGGCGACTACGACGGCGACCACGTCACCGACTTGGCGGTGTACCGGCCGTCGAACGGCACGTGGTACGTGCGGAATCAGCCCCTGGTCCAATTCGGGGATCCTGGCGACGTGCCGATGCCTGGAGACTACGACGGCAACGGCACGATTGACTTCGCGGTCTACCGTCCGTCTTCCGGCAAGTGGTACGTCCTCAAGCAGCTCGTGGCGCAGTACGGGACGACCGGCGACATTCCGGTCCCTGGCGACTACAACGGCGACCGCGTCACCGACCTGGCGGTGTACAGGCCGTCGACTGGGGATTGGTTCGTGCGGAGGTAGTTGTGCGTGACGTCGCGCAGGCCTTCAGGCCTGCCCGCGCGCGAAGGCGTGTCCTTCCAACACGGAGCTCACGGAGGGCACGGAGTCTCTGGGAGCGAAGGGATTGGGTTCGAGTTCGTATTTCGACAAATCGCTCGTTTGCAAGCAAACGCGAACAAACGAGACCGCTGAAGTCCAAGCAGCAACGCACTCGAGCGCCGGCCGTGGGTTACAGCGGCCGGCGTTGCAGGTCAGGTGAGATTGAGGATGCAAGCAGCCCTGATTCGCCGGCTGTTTGCATCCACGATCTCGCCTGACCTGCTCCGCGCTGCGCGCGGCTCGAGTGCGTCGGAACCCATCGACCCAGAGCCTCCGTGGGCTCCGTGAACTCCGTGTTGAAAAGCTTCCACGCGTGGTGAAATGGCTGCACGCGTGTCGACGAGCTGCCGCCGGTGCGCGAACGAAGAGGATCAGTTCAGGTCGTGACGGCTGGTGTCGCGGGTGGCACTGATTCCCGTTCAGCCACTCGCAGGATCCCCGCGTAGCCCAGGAGCCAGACGGCAACGACCGCGGCCGTGAAGCCGAGCAGCATGGAGGCGCCGACGTACTTCTTCACGGATGGCGCGACCGGCACGGTCGGCAGCTCGGCGTACGCGCCAATCTTCACGTTGGAATCGGACTCGGCTTTCGCGATCTGGGCGTCGCCAATCTTCTGCTCGAGCTTGCCGAAGCGCGCCTTGGCCTCGTCGAGCGCCAGCTGGTGCGGCGCAAGCTGCATCGAGTGCTCGCGCGAAAGGGCCTCGAGCCGTCCTTCCGACGCCAGGTAATCGGCGCGCAGCGAGGTCATCTCCTTGCGCATCTGCTGAAGCTGCTGGCTCAGCGTGCGCTCACGCGCGTCGAGCCCGCCGATCGTGCTGCGGTCCTCGGACAGCTGCCGCGACAGCGACACATAGACGGGGTTGGTTTCCTCGGTTCGAATCAGGAGCTTCCCCATCGCCGGGTCGCCGGCAGCGGACTTCGTCTCGCCGCCGCGAACGGCTGCGTTCCACAGCGCCTCGTCCGAGGGCCCCTTGGTGAGCGTCAGCACCGGCGGGGTCGTCTTGAGCTCGGCTTCCAGCTTCGCGATCCCTTCCCGGCCCTGCTTCACGTCGAGTTGGATGCCGAGCAGCTCCGCCTCGGCTCGAACCACCTCGCGTTCGAGCGATGCGAGCCGGCTCCGCTTCCACTCGACGGCCGCCCCGGTCCGCGCCTGGGTGTATTCGCGATCGAGACGCGTTTCCTCCAGCTTGACCGTCCGCTGGCCGGTCAGCACCCGCTCCGAGGCCTTGGGAAACTCCTCGAGGATGAAATCAACCGAGCTGGACTTGCCGAGCACCGCCAGCTTGGTCTGCTCCGCCATGAACACGTCCGCCCAGGCGTTGGCGACGCCCCGCGCCAGCTCCGGCGTGCGGGATCGCGCCACCAGATCGACGAGCGGCAGGAAGGGCTTCTGCGGCTCGCGGCTGGGATACAACTGCGTCGACAACGCACCCGGCGCCTCTTCCTCGCCGAGCAGTTTCCTGTGCCGCAGCTCCTGCGCGACGCGGTGCTGGATGTAGTCGGACTGCGCGAGCCGCTCGTAGGCTTCGATGGAAAACGGCTGTGGCGTCAGCGCCGTCGAGAACGTCGGCGACGTGACGAAGACGGTGGACCGGGCCTCGTACGTCTTGTCGACCAGCTGAACGAGGCCGTAACCGATGAGGCCGCTGAAGATGGTGGCCAGCAGGATCGGGCGATAGTGGGCCGCCAGGGTCACGACGGTCGCATTGAGGCTGACGCGATCGTCTTTCAACGGCGGCGGCAGCAGATCGTCGAAGGGCGTCAGGGTCCTGAAGCGCGAGGGGGTGGTGGCCATTCGTATCTCTAGACGGCCGCGCGAGCCACGGGTGCGGCGGCTCGCGTCAGGACGTACCCTGCCTGAACGGCGTCGTTGCGAAACATTTGAACCGTCTCGAGCGAGAAGAGATCGAGGTCCTTGCCGAGCGTGGTGAGCTTGGCGAACAGATCGTGCGTGACGGTGATGATGTGGCAGCCGATCTGGTCCGCCTGGACGACGTTGAAGATCTCCCGGGGGCTGGCCCAGATGACTTCCGCCGCGGGCAGCTCACGCAGCCGATCGCACACGGCGGCGACAATGGGCAGCGGGTCCCGGCCGGTATCGGCAATCCGTCCGGCGAACACCGAGACGCAGGACGGCGTGTCGGGCGACAGGCACGGGCGGATCCGATCGACTTGCTCGGCGGTCATCACCGCGGTGACGTTCAGCTTGACGCGCGCGTGAGCGAGCCGCGCGATGAGCTTCCCGGCGAACTGGCCCCGCGTGTTCGTGACGGGGATTTTCACGTAGACGTTGGCGCCCCAGGACGCGATTTCGAGCGCCTGATCTTCCATCTCGATGAAGTCGTCCGACAGCACCTCGAACGAGATCGGCCTGTCGGGAATGGCGTCGAGCGCCTCGCGCGCGAACGCCGCGTAATCGGTGACCCCCGCTTTTCGCATCAGCGTCGGGTTGGTGGTAAACCCCTTTACGAGCGGATGGTGCGCGAGCGCGAGCATGCCGGGCAGATCCGCGCCGTCCGCAAAGACCTTCACACGCAGAACAGGCACTCCTGACATCCTTTCTCCAGGTTATCGTCGTGCCGACAGAATCCACTCCGTGGCTTCCGCGAAATCGCACACGCGTGCATCAGGGATGGTCGTGACGGTTTCCGCGTATTTGTGATCGATGAGCACGGTGCGGCAACCGGCGCGGCGACCGGCTTCGACATCGCGCCAGCGATCTCCCACCATGAAGCTCCGGTTCAGGTCGAGATCGCGGTCACGCGCCGCGGCCAGCAGCAGGCCAGCCGAGGGTTTCCGACACTCGCAGCAGGAACGGTCGTCATGATAGCACACACGGAAATCATCGAGGAGCAGCCGCCGGCCCAGTTCCGCGTTGATGGCTTCGACGATTTCGCGCCGTTGGGTACCTCTGGCCACATCGGGCTGGTTCGTGACGACGACGAGGTCGAAGCCGGCGAGACGGAGCCGGTCGAGCGCCTCCGGTACGTCCGGCGGGATGACCAGCTCATCAGGGCTTGCCGGCGGATAGGGACGGCCGTCCACGACGTGCGAGCGGTTGATCACGCCGTCCCGGTCGAGGAACACCGCCGGCCGGCTCACCGCACACCTTCCCATTTGGTCGGCGCGGTCTTGAGCTTCGGGTGGGACACGAGCAGGTGCCACACGATTGCCTGGAAGGCCTCGGCGTGCGGCGTCACGGTCTCGGGGTTCACGGTCGGGACGATCACACATGCGTCAGCCACCTGTGCGGTGTATCCGCCGTCCCGCCCGACCACGCCCACGATTCGGGCGCCGACTTCGCGTGCGTACTCGAGAGCGCGGACCAGGTTGGGACTGATGTTGTTTTCCAGGCTGCCTCCGCCCACGGAAAACACGCAGATCGCGTCGGCCGCGCGCAGGCGGCTGCCCCGCAGCCAGTCGGCGAACACGGTGTCCCAGCCGTTGTCGTTGGTGCGCGCGGTGAGCTCCGCGACGTTGTCCACCGGCGAGTACGCCTCGAAGCCGGCCAGCTTACGGAAATCGTTCACGGCGTGCGAGCAATTGGCGGCGCTGCCTCCGACGCCGAGGAAGAACAGGCGCCCGCCGGCCGTGCGCGTCGCGGCGAGGAGATCGACCATCCGCTCGATCTGCGCCTCGTCCAGCGCCGTGAGAATGTCCGCCACCTCTTTCAGGTGCTGCCGGACGTAAGTCGTCATGTCGTGGTCCGCTCTTCTAGGTGCTGACGTGTTTCGGCGAGGCCCGAGGGGGACCCGATCTCGTAGAAGCGCGTCGGCACCTCGAACCCGGCGAGTTCGTCCCGCGCCAGGAGGTCGGCATACACTTTTGCAAGATCCAGCGGCGCCGCCGGCTCGTAGGGATCGAATACGCGCGCCTCGATCGCGCCGAGGCCGTAATCGATGTGTTGCATCCTGGCTGTCGCCAGGATGTGCATCCCGGGAACCGCCGGCCGCTTGTCGTAGCGGACGATTCGCCCGTCGGCGAAGAGCACGTTGCTCGCGTCCCACCGGCCCTCGTTGCGGAAGACGGTCATCAGCGCCGGGCGTCCTCCCGCGTGGAACGCCGCTTCGACCGCGGCGTAGTCGCAGTCCAGATACGAGTCGCCGTACAGCACGAAGAAGGCCTCGCCGAGCATCGGCCGCGCACGTCGAAGCGCGCCTCCCGTCCCGAGCAGGCGCTCGCCGTCGAACGCATAGCGGACGTCCAGCCCGAAGCGCCCGCCATCTCCAATCGTCTCCCGAATCTGTTCGCCGAGATGCCCGACGCAGAAGACGACGCGCTCGATGCCGCGCGCGCGAAGGAGCGTCAACTGATGCTCCGCGAACGGCCGGCCCGCCACCTCGAGCAGCGACTTGGGCATTGTCGCGGTGTGCGATCCCAGGCGCGTCGCCAGGCCGCCGGCGAGAATCGCGACGGGCAGCATCACGCGAACAGGACCTTGGTCCCCTCGAAATCGAAGCGGAAGCGGACTTCCTCGAGCCCGGCCTTGCTCATCGCCGCGCGCAGCCGCCGGTGATCCTCCGCGTAGAACATCAGGAAGCCGCCGCCGCCCGCGCCGACCAGCTTCCCGCCGAGCGCGCCGTTGTTGCGGCCGAGGTCGTACCATTCGTCGATCTGAGGATTGCTCATGCCGCCCGAGCGCTTGCGCTTGTGCTCCCAGTGGTCGTGCAGGAGCGCGCCGAAGTCGGAGAGCTTCGCGGTCTCGAGCATCTCCTGACCGCTGGCGCCGAGCTGCTTCACGTAATGAAGGTTCGCGATCATCTCCTGATCGTTGTCGAGCGTGCGGGTGTTCTGGTCCGCCAGGATGAGCCCGGCGCTGCGCGAGAACCCGGTGAAGAACAGCAGCAGGTTGTCTTCGAGGTCGAACAGCGTCTCCATCGGCAGCGGCAACGGCCGCGCCTCGACGGTGTCGTCGGGCGAGAAGGTGAAGCACGTCACGCCGCCGTAGGCCGCGATGTATTGATCCTGCTTGCCGATGGGCTCCTTCAGCCGGTTGATCTCGATCTCGCAGGCGAGGTTGGCGAGATCCGCCGGGTGGAGCAGACGCCGCCGGTGCGCGTACAAGGCCTTCAACAGCGCGGTCGTGAAACTCCCCGAGGATCCCAGGCCGGTCCCGGCCGGGATGTCGGCGAGCGTGGCGATCTCGATCTGCGGCGTGCGCACGCCGACCATCTTCAGCGCTTCGCGGATGATCGGATGGTGCACCTCGTCGACCTGCGACACGTGCTCGAGCTGCGAGTACTTGAGGAAGACGCCGGGCACGAACGGGCGCATCGCCGTCACGTACACGTACTTGTCGATCGCGGCCGAGATGACGGATCCGCCGTGCTCCCGGTAGTAGGACGGGAGGTCGGTGCCGCCGCCCCCGAGGGTAATCCGCAGCGGGCTGCGCGTGATGATCATGTCAATCGAACAGTTGAATCCGAGGCGGCATAGATCTGCCGGACGACCTCGAGCGCGGCGCGCGCCTCGCCAAGCCCGGCGGCCGGCTGCCGTCCAAGCCGGATGTCTTCGGCGAATTCGTCGAACTCGCGGCGCCACGACTCGTCCGCTCCGGGATACTCCCAGATCGTCGTATCGGGCGGACCCATCTCGGGCAGCATCCGGTACCACGCCAGCCGCTCGGTCCCGTAGCTGCCCCCGAGCCCTTCGACGTGCAGCTTCCCGAGGCGGCCGTAGACTTCGAGCGAGAACAGGTTCTTCCACTCGGTGCAGCTCACGTGGAGGAACGCGATCTGTCCGGCGGCGGTGGTCAGGCGCATGAAGGCATTGTCGTCAACGGGCATGTCCCAGAAGAAGGTCCGCGCCACGCCGTCGACGGCCACGAAATCGCCGAGGAGCCATCGGGCCAGGTCGATCAGGTGGACGCCCTGGTCGATCAGTTCCCCGCCGCCCGACCGGGCCGGATCGGCGCGCCACTCGCGCTCGTAGCCCAGCCGTGCGCCGTGGCCGTAGCGGCCGCGCGCGAACATGAGAGGGCCGAGCTCGCCGGAGTCCACGATCTCGCGCGCTTTCAGGAGCGCGGGGTGATAGCGGTGGTTGAAGCCGACGCGGACCAGCCGCCTGCTGCGCCCGGCCGCCGCCGCAATGCGATCCAGTTCGGCGACGTTGCGGGCCGCCGGCTTCTCGACGAGCGCGTGACGCCCCGCCTCGAGGGCCGCCGCCGCCACGCTCGCGAGCGACTCGTTCGTGGTGGCGACGATCACGACGTCGAGATCGTTCCGCCTCACGAGCGCTTCCCACGACGGTTCGGCCACGGCACCTGGCGACGTCGCCGCGAGCGCCTGCGCGCGCGCCGCGTCGAGGTCCGCGCAGGCCACGAGCCGGCCGCTGCCGAGCGCCGCCGCACGCTTCTTCCCGACGGCGCCGCACCCGACGATCCCGACGCGGAGGCTCACGGCAGGTCCCATCCGAAGCCGCGATCCTTCGGCGTGATCCGCCGGAGCGTGTAGACGTCGGTCGGGTCCAGGGCCTCTCGATGCTCCGGCAGCTTCTGCCACGGATCCCACACCGCGCTCAGCAGCCGTCCGGTGATCCCGTCGCTCGCCGCGGAGCCGAGAAACACCGCGAGCGCGGCCCCCTTCTCGAGCGGCGTGCCGCCCGACTGCTGCGTCTTGACCATGCGCTCGTGGAACGCGTGTCCCGCGGCATCGGGGCCCGCGTCGATCAGCTCGGTCATCATCCTCGTGTTCAAGGCCCCTGGCGCGATCGCGTTGACGTCGATGCCGAGATCTTTGACCTCGAGCGCCAGCGATTCGGCGAAGCGGATCACCGCCGCTTTCGACGCCGCGTACGCGGACAGCCGCGGCAGCGGATTGGTGGCGCCGCCTCCCGACAACTGGACGATCTTCCCGTACTTGTGCTGTTTGAAGTGCGGAAGCACTGCGCGGACCGGCAGCACCGATCCGTGAAGGTTGATCTCGATGGCGCGGACCCAGGCGTCCCAGTCCACCGATTCGCTGGGACCGATCGGGCCGTACACGCCGGCGTTGTTGACGAGGATGTGCAGCTGCGGGAAGCGAGTGAACGCCCGCGCGGCGAGCGCCTCGACGTCGGCGGCCCGCGAGACATCGGCCGGGATCGCGTCAACGAGCTGTCCGCGCCCGGCGTCGGCCGCGACTTCCTGACGCGCCGCTTCCAGCTTGACCGCGTCGCGCGCGCAGAGGAGCACGCTCGCTCCCTCCCGCACGTAGGCCCTGGCGATCTCGAGCCCGAGTCCCTGGTTGGCGCCGGTCACCAGCGCGGCCCGTCCCGCGAGCGCGCCACTCATGGTTTTGGCTCTTTTGGGAGTTGGCTTTTTTGGGAGTTGGCTTCTTGGGAAGTTGGCTTGCGCGGTCGGCCGACGGTGACGTACCGGATCCGCGGGTCCTCGCCAAGCGACGCGGCCAGGAACCGGTTCGCATCGCACACGATCGGACTGCGCATCGTCGCGACGAGCGCGTCTGCCGGCACGCTCCGGAAGGCCGGCCACTCGGTCGAGACGACGAGCGCGCTGGCGCCCGACGCCGCGGCCAGCGCGTCCGGCGCGAGACGCACGGCCGATCGAAGATCCTCGGGCAGCGCGCGGATCGCCGGATCGTGAGCCACGACTTCCGCTCCCTGCGAGGCCAGCCACCGGCACAGCTCCACGCTTGCCGAGCGCCGGAGCGTGTCGGTCCCCGGCTTGTACGTCAGGCCCCAGACAGCCACGCGAGTGCCGCGCAGATCGCCGAGCCCGGCGGTCAGCGCCCGCCGCACCCAATCCTTGTGGTGCGCGTTGCTCTCGCGCACGCCCGCGAGCAGCGGCGTCCGGACGGCGGTCCTCCCGGCGAGGCCCTCGAGGAACGCCACGTCGCGCGCGAGCGTGCCTCCGGCAAACGCGCCGCCCGGGGACAGGTACGCCCGCGGTCCAATTCGCCGCTCGGTCTTCAACCCGCGTTCGACCTGCTTGGCATCCGCGCCGACCTCTTCACAGAGGACGGCGATCTCGTTGATGAAGGCCACCGACGTGCCCAGAAACGCGTTGATCGCGTGCTTCGTCATTTCAGCCGATTCCACCGACATCCACTCGATCTGCGACGCGATCGGCTCGAACAGCGCCGCCAGCACCCCGCGCGCCGCGTCGTCCCGCACGCCGACGACGACCCGCTCGGCCTGCGTGAACGCCGCGATGGCGCTGCCGAGACGCAGGTTCTCCGGAGAGCAGGCGAACGACAGCCGGCGGGGCGGGACCATCGCGCCGGCCTCGCGCTCCAGCTGCCGCGTGGTGCCGACCGGCATCTGCGACGACATCAACACAACCGCGTCGTCTCGAACGAGCGGCAGCGCGCGCCGGATCTGCGCCAGCACGGCGTCCACGTCCGCGCGATCGTCTTCGTCGACCGGCGTGTCGAACGTGATCCAGACGACCTCGGCATCGGAGACGGCGGCGGCCAGGTCGTCGACGAATCGCAGGCGGCCCGCGGCGAGCTGCGCGGCGACGAGATCGTCGAGCCCCGGTTCGGACATCGGGGCCTTCCCGTCGCGCAACGCGCCGAGCACAGCCGGATCCGGGTCCCACGCGGCGACGTCGTGTCCGGCGGCCGCCACGCACGCGGCGGTCACCGATCCGAGGTGCCACAAGCCGAGGATCGCGACCTTCATCGCACGTCGAAAAGATGCGGATGACGCTCGAGGTACTCGAGCGTGCGCAGGACGCCGTCCTGGATGCTCAGGCGCGGGCGCCACCCGAGCGCGCGGATGCGGGTCGTGTCGAGGAAGATGAACGGGCTGTCGCCGACCCACCCACGCTCGCCGCCCGTGTAGTCGAGCGCCGGCGCGACCTTCAGGTGCTGGCAGATCCAGCCGATCGAGTCGTTCACCTGGCAGTACTCGTCGGTCCCCAGGTTGAAGACGTTGACGCGCCCGCTCGCCCGCTCGAGCGCCGTCAGGATGGCGTCGATGCAGTCCTGGACGTACAGGTACGATTTTCGCTGACGCCCGTCGCCGAGCACGCGCAGCCGCGCCGGATCGCGGCGCAGGCTCCGGTAGAAGTCGAACACGTGGCCGTGCGTGTAGCGCTCCCCCAGGATGGAGACGAACCGGAAGATGTAGGTCTGGAAGCCGAACCCCTCGGCGTATGCCTGAAGGAGCGCCTCGCCGGCCAGCTTCGACGCGCCGTACAAAGAGGTCTGGATCGGAAACGGCGCGTTCTCCGGTGTCGGGAAGACCTCCGGCTCTCCATACACCGAGCCGGTCGACGAGAACGCGATGCGGCGGACCCCGGCCGCGCGCATCGCTTCGAGCACGTTGAACGTCGCGAGCGTGTTCTCCTCGACGTCCTTCTCAGGATGGTGCGTGCCGAACCGGACATCCGCGTTCGCGGCCAGGTGGCACACGACGTCGGCGCCCGCCATCTCCGCCGCCATGCGCTCGCGCTCCCGCGTGTCGCCGCGCACGAACCGGAAACGGGGATTCGACAGGGCCGACTCGATGAACTGCTCCTGGCCGGTCGAGAGGTTGTCGTAGCCGACGACGTCGTGTCCATCACCGAGCAGGCGATCGACCAGGTTGCTGCCGATGAACCCGGCGGCGCCGGTGACGAACAGGCGCATGGTCAAGAGCCGGTGCCGGCGCCGACCGCCCAGGCCGTGCGGATCAGGATCTTGAAGTCGAGCCACAACGACCAGTGGTCGATGTACTCCAGATCCATCCGCACCCAATCGTCGAAGTTGCTGATCCGGTTGCGGCCGCGCACCTGCCAGAGGCACGTGATCCCCGGCTTCACGCACAGCTTCCGCTTGTGCCACATCTCGTAGCGCTCCAGCTCGTGCGGGAACGCCGGGCGCGGACCGACCAGGCTCATGTCTCCCTTGAGGACGCTCCACAACTGCGGGAGCTCGTTCAGGCTGTACTTCCGGAGCAGGCGTCCGACGCCCGTCACGCGCGGGTCGTTCTTGATCTTGAACACCGGGCCGGTCATCTCGTTGCGGTCGCTCAGCTCGCCCTTGCGCGCATCCGCGTCCGCATCCATCGTCGTGAACTTGTACCCGGTGAACGGCTGCCCCTTGTAGCCGACCACGCGCCACCGGTAGAGCACGTCGAGATGAGGCGTGCTCAGCTTGATGGCCAGCGCAATCAGCAGGAAGACCGGAGACAGGAGGATGAGCAGCGCACCTGAAATAAGGATATCGGCGACTCTCTTGACGAACAGCGCGTCCGAATCGAGCTGCGGCGGCCGCAGCACGACCTGCGGCAGGCGCAAGGGATCGCCGTGATACAGCAATTCCAGATCGCGCAGGCTGCCGAGCAGGAGCGTCTCGGGCACGATCCGCAGCGTCACGCGGAAGTAGTCGCACTGCCGGACCACGCCGGCCAGCCAGTCGTCCTGCTGCGCGCCGGAAATGGCGATCACCTCGTGAATCGGGCTGGTGCACCAGCAGGTCGCCGAGCTGATCGACCGAGCCCAGCCGCCGCTCCCGTCCCGGTGGCCCGGGACTGCGCACGTCGGCCGGCGCGCCGCCCAGATCGAGATACCCCCAGATGCGATACTCCAGCGGCCGAAGCCGATCCAGGAAGTAGTCCTCCATCCAGCGCACCGCCTCGCGCGAGCCGACGAGCGCGACGTGGCAGGCGTGATAGCCGGCGCGAATGCGGCGGCGGCGGTACGAGCGGAGGATGAAGCGGTATGCCGCCAGCCCCACGACGCACAGCACGGAGAACAGCAGGATGAACAGGCGGCTGTAGAGCAGGCTGCGCACCGTGAACAGCATCAGCGTGATGAACCCCACGCCGGTCAGCGGCGCGACCAGCGCGCTGGCGACAATCCGCGTGCGCGACTGGTGCAGGATTGGCTTATAACCGCCGAGGAACTCCATCCAGATGATGGTGGCGGCGAGCATCACCACGAAGACCCAGAGCATCTCCGAAATCGGCTGGATTTCTCCGATCGAGAATGGCGGGGGAACGCCCAGCGCGGCGAGGAACGGCCGCAGCCTCCCGCCGGGTATGACCTCGACCTTCAGCAGCGGCGCGAGGACGTGCGCCAACGCGAAGGCAGCCCCCACCGCCATCGCGTCGAACAACCAGAAAAAGCGGCGAGGAATCATGTGACTGGAAACTTCGCCCCTTCAAGCGGCCGCGGCAAGGTCGGCACGCGCGCGACCTGTTCATAGAACGCGAGCAGCCCGTCGATGACGACGGGCCACGCCAGCCGTTCGCGGGCCAGCCGACGCGCCCGTTGTTCGACGTTCGCCCGCCGCTCCGGATCGCGCGCCGCCGTCAGCAGGGCCTCGGCCAGCGCCGGCGGATTCGGATCCGCGACGAACGCGGCCTGCTCACGCTCGAGCAGCGCCGGAAGATCTCCTACGCGGCTGATGACGACCGCACGGCCGGCGGCCAGGAATCCATTGGTTTTCGACGGCCACCGCGCACGGGAGGCGATCGTGTCGGCGAGCGGCACTGCAAGAGCGTCGCACGCGGCCATGTAGTTGCGCAAGGTATCGTCGCTGACGAACCCGGTTTCCGTCACGCGGCCCGACGCCCGTAGCGCTGCCGGGATGGTCGCGCCGTGGCGGCCGATCAGGACGAACCTCGCTGCCGGCTCGCGGCGCAGCACGTCCGCGGCCGCCTCGAACAGAACCGAAGCGTCGCCGGGGAGCAGCCTGCCGACCGTCACGTAGAGCGGCTCCCCGGGCGCGATCCCCTGTGCGGCGCGGAAGGCGGCGCCATCGGGCAGCGGCTCGAGGTGCACGTCGCATCCCTGCGGCAGCAACCGGATGCTGCCGGCCGGCACGCCGAGGCGGACGGCCCGCTCCAGCAGCGCCTGCGAGATGGCCGTGGATCCGTCGGCACGGGTGCGAAACGCCTCTTCGAAGTACGTCTCGACTGGGCCGTAGATCATCTGCGCGAGGCCATGCCCGCGTTCCGCCTGCGTGCCGCCGCGTCCAAACCAGTCGGCCCAATCCATAATCAACGGGGCGCCGGCGCTCTGCCGTCGAGCGAACAGCGCCGGCAGGATCACGGCAGGCCGCGAGTCCCAGGCATGCACGACATCCCACTGCCGTCCGCGGAGAAACGCGCAGCGCCACAGCGTATCGAACGGGTCCCAGCCGGTGCGGCCGACGCCCCAGAGCAGGTCCGGTGTCTCGATCACCTCGACGCCATCGACGACGCGGCGGTCGCTTCCCCAGCGTCGTGACGGAGAAACCGCCAGGAGCGACACGTCGTGCCCGCGCCGGGCCAGCTCGCGCGCCACCGCGTGCGCGCGGAAGAAGGTGCCGCCGCGCCGGGCCACGTTGTGGTTGAGGAAGAGCAGCTTCATGGTCGGCTGCGGACGAAGAGCCCGTCGGCTTGAAGGACCGTCCCGTCGAGCGGCGACATCATCTGCTCGAACGAGCCGGCGTACTCGAAGCCGCGGCCGGTCAGGAACGCATAGACGTCGCGGAAATTCGCCTGGCCCTCGTAGAGCGGCACGAACGACGTTTCCACCAGGATGTAATCGATTCGGTCCAGGGTGCGCGCCGCGCCTTTCAGCACCTCCAGCTCGTACCCCTGCGTGTCGATCTTCAGCAGCGTGCGGTCGCGTCCGCCCACGGCATCCGCGTAGTCATCCAGGCGGCGAAGCTCGACCTGGATGCGCGTGCTCGACCCGGTCCACGGGAATGCCTGCACGTGCAGGTCCGTCATGGCGAGCGCCGAGGATGACTTGGTGAAGGCGTTCTGAAAGAAGTCGAGGTGACCCTGGCCGTCACCCAGCGCGACGTTGTACGCGGAAAACGCGCTGTCGGCCCGGAACGTTTCCGCGAGGGCCCGGTGACAATCGGGCACCGGCTCGAACGCGAAGATCCTGACGTCCGGCAGCAGTGCCCGAATCGCCGAGGCGAACTGCCCCTTGTTGGCGCCCACGTCGATCAGCGTGCCGATGCCCGCGCCCAGCAGCCAGCGCCGATACTCGATGACTTTCAGCAATTCGCCGAGATGCACCTTGCGCACGGCCACGTGCCACGCGACAAACGGGATGAAGGACGGCTGCCTGAGCACGTCGAGCAGGAACGACCAGGCCTTGCCGGCCAGGACCGTCACACGTCCGTGGCTCATACGGGTCCTCGGAAAAGCTCCATCCGCCCCGCATCCTCGACGACTTCGCTGAAGATTCGCACCATGTGCTGATAGTTGATCTCGGGCGTGTAATTCGCTTCGTACGTCGCGCGCGCGCCGGCCCTCAGCCGGCCTGCGAGATCGTCGTTGCGCATCACCGCATCGACGTGCGCGGCCAGAGCCGCGGCGTTCGACGGCTCGAACGTGAAACCGTTCACGCCGTCGCGAATCATTTCCTGCATGGCGCCCAGCCGGGAACCGATGACCGGCGTGCCCGCCGCGAACGCCTCGATGATGGTCCGCGGCATTCCCTCGTACCAAATCGAGGGGAACACCACGCAGCGCGCCTGGCCCATCGCCTCCAGAACGCCTTCGTTCGGCACGACGCCTCTGAGCTCGATGCCGGAGAGGTTCAAGGACGCGATCGTCTCACGCGCCTCCGCCAGCATCGGTCCCTCGCCGATGATCACCAGCGGCCATTTCAAGGTGCGCCAGGCCTCCAGCAGGATGTGCAGCCCCTTCTCGCGCGACAGGCGGCCGACGAACAGCGCGTACCCGCCCTGTCCCGCTCCGACGCCGCGGTCCCACGCGAAGTTCGGCTTGACGCGAATCTTCTCGGCGGGGAAACCGGCCTCGATGAATTTCTCTTTCGCGAAGCCGGTGAGCGCGATGTACCGCTGGATCCTCCGCTGCCACGTGCCGAGGCCCCGGTGCACGACGTGCATCGTGGCGACAGCGGCGGTCGCGGCGCGATTCTGCCGGTAGCACGCGTGGCGCAGCGCCGGGATGGGGATCCGCGTGTTCAGGCAGTCCTCGCAGACAACGCCGTTCCGCGCCAGCGTTCCGGCGGCGCAGACGAGGCGATAGTTGTGGAGCACCTGCACGACCGGCACCCCCGTCGCCTGGGCCGCGAAATACACCGACGGGGAAATCAAGGGCATCGTGTTGTGGATCTTCAGCAGGTCCGGCTTGAACTCGCGGATCCTCGCAACGATGGCGCGCCGGCTCGGCTCGTTCCAGATGGTGCTCGCCGCTGCCGCCAGCGATGAGACCTCCTCGAGGCGGGCGTTCGTGTCCGTGTATCGATCGACGACCCAGCCATGGTCTCGAAGCACGGTATCTTCGTGCGCGCTCGACAGGTCCTCGCCGCCAAGGTGCCTGTATCGGTTGTGAACGGTCAGGATTCGCATGGGGCCCAACAGGAACTTGCCAGCGCGATCGTCACTCGACCCGCCCTGCAGGGGCTGGAGAGTTGCGCTCGATCGCGTAGAGCGCCGCCGCCAGACCGCAGATCAGCCAGACGTGGAGCGACGGCAACTGATACTCGAACGTCCGGCTGGCCAATGCGCTGCCGAGCAGCGCCAGCACGGCGCCCACTCCCCCCAGCGCGAGCCCTCGTACCAGCGGCCACTGCGATCGCCGCGCGATCCTCAGCATGCGCCAGACGAGCGAGCCGAAGATGAGGAGGACGATGCCAACGCCGACGGCGCCCAGCTCAACGAAGAGCACGGGCCACTGAGTCGAGGAGACCATGTTCACGTCGTGGGAGAACGCGAGTGACGCCTTCTTTGCGAGCGGCGCACCGAACCGGAGCCCCGCGGTGCTCGTGTAGCTGCCCGGCCCTTCGCCGAACCAGAACACGCCTCGCTCCTGCACGAGCTGCCAGCTGTAGGGGTAGAACGCAATCCGGGTGGGCCCCTGCGCCTTCACCACGAGGTTCTCGAGACTGAAGGACATCTGGGTGGCGACGGAGTAGACCCGGAAGAACGAGAGGAGCAGTATCGGGACCGCCACGATCAGTACCGCGCGCGACCTGACGCGCAAGGGCGACAGGGCCACGAGGACGGCCACGGCCGCGGGCAGCACCACGTACATCTGCCGCGTGCTTCCCGACACGAGCACGAACACGAACGCCAGGAACGCACACAGCGACTGCCGCCGCGACAGGGCGCCGTGAATCCAGAAGGCCACGGTCAGGAGCGCCATCATGCTGATCCAGATCCCGAGCATGTGCGCCTGCCCTTTGCCGAACGTCCCCGCGAACTTGTCGACGGGCGGAATGGCCGTGAACTGATCGAACGCAAACAGGAGGGGCCATTCGACGGCGACCACGGCCACCTGGACCCAGGCGAGCTGCCAGACGAACGTGAGCATCCGCCGCACTTCGACGGCCTCGGTCATCGTGCTCGCGACGATGAAGCCGACCGGCCATAGGTAGGTGATCTGCCAGATCGCGAGGAGCTGGTTTTGCAGTGGCGTCTCCCGGTGCAGGGCGATCGAGACGGCGATGTAGGCGCTGAGGAAATCAGCACCCAGGCGCCGACGGCGCCGATCGTCCGAATGGAGTGCCCCTTCCGCACCGATCGCGCAAGCCAGCCGACGATCAGCACCAGCGCGGCGGCGTCGTCGGCAAACAGGGTCCCGGGGGGAAAGTAGCCGGTGAAGTAAGCGGGAAAACCCTGAACCGCCAGCACCACGACGAGCAGCCGGATTGTCGCCATTTCGCTCAACTGGCTGACCACGACGATCAGTCCGAGCGCGAGGACCGCCACGACGATACGGGGTTCGTCGAGCGCCAGGGCGATTCCCACCAGGAGCGCGGCGCACGTCGCGGCGCCGATGGCCGCCACCGGCACCGCGTGCCGTCGCAGGGTGAGTTGAACGGTGTTCATGGCTGGTGTGGAAGAGAGGCGGACGACGCCGGCGAGAGGCCCTTGAACAGCGCCGACGCGAAATCGAGCACGCGCCTCTGCCGGTCCGTCCAGGTGTAGCGGCTTGCCGTCCGGCGCCCGAATTCCCCCATCTGCGCCGCGAGCACGTCATCGGACAGGACCCGCTCGATCGCGGCCACGAACGCCGCGGGATCGGACGCGGGGACGAAGATCGCGTCTCCGCCGGATGTGAGCACCTCGTGGAGCACGGGGAAATCGGAGGCGACAATCGGCCGTCCCGCTGCCAGATACTCGAACAACTTCATCGGCGACATGTAGCGGTGTGTCGGTGTCCCGACTGTGTATGGCATGGCGAGCACGTCGGCCGCATACAGATGCATGGGCACGTCCGCGTTGGCGACGTCGCCCACGAACCGCACGTTGGCCAACTGGCTGGCAGCGGCGCGAGCGCGATGCTGATCGACGTCCGCGGCCGTTCCGCCCACGAACAGGAACAGCACGTGGCGCAGGCGCGCGGCGCACTCCAGCAACGTCTCGACACCGCGGCCCGGATACAGGTGTCCGACATGGCAGACCGTTGGCTGGTGCGGCAGGCCGAGACGCGTGCGCGCCACGGTCCGGTCCACGGGCGGCGTGAACCGTTCCAGATCGACGCCGTCATGCGCGACGACCAGCGATGATGCCGGGCAGCCGGCGCCGACGAGCAGGTTCGCCAGCGCGCTGGAAATAGCGACGAACGCGATCGGCCGGCCGCGCGACGCTTCCCGAAACAGGTAGCGCAATGCGGCACTCGGCTTGAAGTAGTGGAGCTCGCAGATGAGGGGGATCCGCAGCGCGCAGAGCGCCGCGGCGGTCCAGTCGTGACGCGCGTAAACGGCCCGCGCGTGACGGCGGCGCGCGCGGGCAGCCGCCAGCGGAGCGTACAAACCCTGCTGCAGGAACGTGAACGGATACGGGAACGCGCACAGCTCGATCGCGACGTCGCGCGACAGTCCGTACATCGTGCGCAGATCGCCGGCCGCGCGGAGCCGGGCGGCTGTATCGGGACGCCCCGGCACCACCAGCGTCGTCGGCTGTCCCGCCTCGGCCAGGCCCTGACAGACCTTCATCATCTGCACGTTGTTCGCGGACTTGCTGGGGAACCCCGGATACGCCGGCGCAAAGTACCAAAGACGATCGGCCAGCCGGCCGGGAGGCGTCCGGCCGGCTTTGATGTGTTCCGTGGGGGCCACCGCGGTAGTCACCGGCGTCCCTCGCTCGGGTCGCCGAACTCGAAAACCGGAACCGCGCTCTTCCGATCCTTCCAGAGGTGCCCAAGCCAGTGGGCCGGCAGCCCCTGCCCGCGAGCCGCCGGAACCGCTTCACGAACCGGGTGGCCGACGACACGTCCCAGCGTGCGCCGAAGCACGTTGCGCGTCCGGACGACCGTGCGCGCCTGGCCGAGCCGCGTGAGCGCGCGATCGTGCCCTGCCTGCCGCCACGGTCCCCGGCCGGTTCTCCCGCGCAGCGGCCGAAACGGCTCGGCGGCATCGAGCAGGGTGCGCGCGACGTCGAGACCCAGCGTCCGGCAGGCCGCGACCCCGTGATAGAGGTGCATGTGGAACTTGGGGTACGTGATGGTTCCGAAGTGTGAGGTCAGTTGCGGCGCGAGCGACAAAGGATCGCTGGTCGCCGCTCCCCTGACACCGCGGCCGCCGCAGAGCGCGATGAGCGCCCGGTCCATCGCCCGCACGGCCGGCCGCGCGGCGGCCGGGTAATCGGACGCGGGGCGGATGTAGGGCCGGTAGTCCTTTTCGAGCTGGTACACGTAGGCGTGGTAGTCGATGTAGAGGTCGGGCGGATGCGCGCGGATCCACGTCCACAGCGCGACGGCCTCCGGGCTCGACACCGCATCGTCGCGCCGGAAGTCCCAGTACATGTTCACGCCGTGCGCGTTGCTGGCGTTGGCGCCGAGGTCGAACCCGTCCGGGTTCACCTGCGGGACGATGTCGAAGACGTACTGCCGGCGCTTGTCTCGCGCCCATGCGTTCCGCGACGTCAGCTCTTCGATGATCGCGGTCGTCGCCAGCCAGTCGGGCTCCGCGGGATGGAACCCGGAGGTGATCAGGACGCGATCCTTGCCGGCGTCCGGGATCGACCCGATCCGTGACCGTGACGAGATCAATCGGCCGCCCCATGACCGACGTGCCGATCGTTTCGATCCGCGCCCACTCCGGGTACGGTGCGGCCAGCGCTTCGACCCATCTCGTCATGCGTTCCGACGGGCACGGCAGGGAGTTCGCACACCACAGCGATTCGTGCGGCGCCAGGTCGATCGCGAAACGGAACTCGCGATGCGTCGGTGCGGCCTCGACGCCATCGAGCACGTACCACGCGCGGAAGTCGGCGCTCGCGAAGAGCGCGATCCGGCTGGGGCGCCAGGCGATCTCGCGGGCGCTGTCGGGCAGACGCGCCTCGATGACCAGGCGCCGCGCCGCTGCGCCGTTGGTCACGCGGACGCAGAAGAAGTAGTCGTAGCCGGGCAGGCCGCGGCAATCGGCATCCGGCGGAATCGTGAGACGCACCTGGCCGCCGGCGGCGCGGAGCTCGACACCTGCCCCGCCGGGAAACGCCGACGACACGGTGACGCCGTCGAACTCGACGGTCCTCGATCGATCGATCACCGGAGGGGCAGCAATCATGCGAGGGGCCGGCGCGCGATCACGAGACACGATCCGCGCAGCGGATAGAACGGGCCGGGAATCCAGTGTTTCTGGTACTTGCCGGTGGTGACGCTTTCGACCAGCTCGACGTCCGTCCTCGCGCGAAGCTTTCGATCCCACCACCACATCGTTTTCAGATCCTCGTCCCGCCCGAGCGGCAGGTAGCCATAGAGGTTGCGCTTCACCTGGCTCTTGGTGAACAGCCACTTCAGGCCGCCGGTACTCGCCGCGCGTCCGCAGCGGATACAGCACGAGGAGGTCGAACAGCAGCACGGGGTTCAGCAGGTTGCCGTCCTCGATGATGAGCAGCCCTCCCGGCTTCAGCAGCCGCAGCTGCTCGGAGAGCGCGACGTCCACATCGTAGACGTGCTCGAAGAAACTGTTCGACATGACGACGTCGAAGCTCGCGTCGGCCAGGGGCACGCGGCACGCGTCGCCGCACACGAGCGTGGCGGGCACGCCGAAGTGCGTGGCCGCGCCGTTGGCCAGACGGCACAGGTTCGGATCGATGTCCACCCCGAACGCGGTATGCCCGTGGTGCGCCAGCTCCAGAACGCGGAAGCCGGTGCCGCACGCGACGTCGAGCACACGCAGCGGCCGCGGTCCGATGAGGCGCAGGACCATCTCGAGGTCGGCGCGGTAGCGATGGAGCTTGCGCGCGAAGCGCTCGCGGCGGCGCAACAACGCCGGACTCTTGGGGTTGTCGCTCGGCGCCGGCCACTCGCGCGTCAGCAGGAGCTCGCGGCCCGCAAGGCATCCGCCGGCAGCGTCCATCATTCTGCCCGCTGCTGCGGAACCGCGTCCGTGCAGATCGCCAGGATCTTGTGACATAGAGAGCGCCGGCCCGTGCGGCTGTAGAACAATCCCTCCTTGTAGACCAGGAACTGAATGTTTCGGAAGTACCCGCGCAGCAGGCGTTCCAGGCGTGCGTGACCGTAGAAACTGACGTGCGTCGGGTCGTCGCGCAGGCGTTCCCACCGTCCCAGACGGACGGCGTCCAGCACGTCGTAGACCCGCTTGATGGGGTAGTTGGGCGTTGTCAGCAGCACGGCGCCGTTCGGCTTCAGCACGCGCGCGAGCTCCGACAGGCACCGGCCGACGACGTCCGACGGGATGTGCTCGATCACCTCGACCATGTTCACGAAGTCGAACCACGCATCGTCGTACGGAAGCGGCGCGCCCGGAGCGGTGACGCGCACGTTCGACCAGCCGCGCTCCCGCGCGCGTGCGGCACGCAATTCCGAGACCTCGACCCCATAGACATTCGACGGCCCGAACTGCTCCCCCAGAACATCGAAAAAACGGCCGTCGCCGAAGCCGTAGTCGAGCGCCCGGGCGCTGGACCAATCGGCAATGCGTGGCAGCACCTGCGAGTGGAACGGTTTCAGCCAGCTGTCCGCGACGGCGCCCTGCTGCGGCCTGACGCGGGCGTATTCCTCGAAGTCCTGGCGGACCGCGGGCGCGCTCATGCCTTGCGCGTCCTCAGGCGAGAGGTCCAACCGTGGGGTCCGAGGCACAGGAGCCCCGCGCACGCGGCCGTCGCGCTCGCGGCAGCAACGACAGCGTGCTGCCCGGTAGACGCCGGCGCCACCAGCACGTTCAAGGTCCAGGCGAGGGCCAGCACGGCGCCGGCGAGAACGAGCCCCGGCACGTACGCGTCGGTGAACATCCGGCGGATCGGCACGTCGAGAAACCGCGAGATCACCGGCGGAAAGAGCACGGTCCCTTGAATCACCCACACAAGACCCCAGCCCACGGCCGCGCCCGCCACACCCCACCCCGCCGCCATCGCTACCGCGCCGGCCGTCAGCGACACCAGGCTCGCGCCCAGCATCCCGAGGGCGACATACCAGTGCCGGCCGACCCCTTGAAGCGCGGAACGCGAGCCGATCTGCGGCAGCCCGATCGCGAGCGCCACGCCCATGATGGCGAGCGCGTCGCCGGCCTGGTCGAAGTCGGCATCGCTCCACTGTGCGCTCCTCAGCCACACGCGCAGCGCGGGCTCGCCGAACATCACCAGCCCCACGGCGACACACGCGGACGTGGCGAACGTCAGCTTCATGACCATCGCGCTGGTGCGGCGCAGCTGTTCCATATCGTTGCGGGCCTGCCATTCACTCGAGAGGGTCGCCAACGGGTTCGCGATGGAGGTGATGAGGGGATGAAGGTTGCCGACCACGGTCAGCGCAACGCCGAAGATGGCCGCCGCGCCGATCCCGATGAGCTTCGCGGCGAGAATGCCTGTTCCCTGAGTGTAGATCATGCCGGCCGCCGTCATCGCCAGGACGCTGCCGCCCATCCCGAACAGCCGCACCGCCATGGGCGTCGAGACGCTGCGCGCCGAGATCGCCCACGGTCCGGTCATCCTCCAGGCGAGAGCGGCCAGCACGGCCTGGGCCAGAACGGCGGCGCCGGCCGTGAGCAGCGCGAGCGTCACGAGGTTCAACTGGTGCAGGACGTACAAGCTCACGATGCCGGCGAGCGTGAGGACGGATTCGAGAATCTTGCCGACGACGTGCGCTCCGTACAGTTGGTACCCGACCATGACGCCGTACGCCATCCGCAGCGGCAGTTGACACGCGAGCCCGAGACCGACGATGAGGAATACCGTGGCCGCCGAATGATGATGCGCCGGCTCGACGCCAACCCACGACGGAACCCGCGACGCCAGGACGGCGGTCGAGCCGGCCACCACCAACCCCGCGACCAGCAGGATGGCGAGGACAGTGCTCAAGACCTCCGAGATCTCGTCATGCGCCTCGAGACCACGCGAGCGCGCGACGAATCGGCCGATGGCGTTGCCGGCGCCGAGATCCGACAGGGCAAGGAGGCTCACCGCCTGCGACATCACGACCCAGATGCCGAAGTCGATCTGCGTCAGCGACGCGAGCAGCAGCGGCAGCGTAATCAGGCCGCTCACGACGTTCACGCCGCGGAACAGGACCGCGGTCACCGCCGAGTGCATCAGCACCCGCGAAGTGACGGGCGCGCGGCGATCGGTTGCGGGGGGACTTGAAGCCATCGAAGACTGCCGTTCGAGCGGCTACCGGCGATCGGTCTCTTCGAGCACCCGGCGGTACGCGTCCGCCGCGTGCGCGATCGTGAATCGCCCGCGGGCGGCGAGCACCGCGGCGCGGAGCGCCCGAAGCTGCTGTCTCGCCTCGAGGACGGTGGTCTTGAGATCCTCTTCGTCGAGCGGCAGCCCGCATTCCTGCACGATCTCCCGGCTGCTTCCCACGCCGGGGTTGTAGATGATGGGCAAACCGACGGTCATCGCTTCGAACAGCACATTGGGGCAGGCGTCCTTGATGCCGGTGTGAAGAAAATAATGACAGGCCGACAGCGCCTCGACCATCTGCTCGCGGCTCTGCATCCCGAGCCGTTTGACCCGCATCGAATCCACGCCGTCGGGCCATGCCCCGAGGTGATAGACCTCGACGCCGCCGAGCAGCGACAACCGCGCGATGAGGTCGTGCCGCTTCTGCCCGCGGGGGCTGGCGGTCGACGAGATGAGCTTGAGCGTGGCCTCGAGCGGGGGGTGCACCGGCCGCGGGACCCAGAACGTTCCCTCGGCGCCGTTGTGAATGACGACATCGTGCGTGCCCCTGTAGCCCTCATCGAGATACAGGGCCCGCTGGTACGCGCTCTGGAACACCACGACATCCGCGATGTTGAGCAGCGTGACCGCCTTCCAGTCACGCAAACGGCCAAAGGTGAGATTGCGAAGCCCGGGACCAAAGACGTTCGAGTAGAGGTTCACTGCCCGAACGACCAGCTTCCTCTTGCCGACGAGACGCCGGACCAGGCGAAGCGGATACTGCCGGCTCCCGCCCCCCGGGCCCGTTCCCAGCTGATTCATGAACAGGATGTCGCAGTCCTCCTCGATCGACTCGGTGAAAACGAACCCGCCATCCTGTGAAAGCTGCGCGCGAAGCGCCCGGAGGAAGTTGTTCGCGCCACCCCAGGGCTCGTCGACGGTGCGATACGCGAAGTGAACGCTCGTCACGGGCCGATCGAGCCCGACCCCCGCGACGGCGTCATCGTCCAATTGCGGCGTGGGGCGCGGCACACCACTCTTGGGCCTCTGCGCCCTGACACGAGACGAGGTCCAGCTGGCTGCGTCCAACGCGCCGCTGCCTTTCAGCCCGTGCGGAGCGATCAGAAGGAGACCGACGAGCGAAATGGCGACGTACGGAACGGAAACGAGCAGGTACTCGAAGCTGGTCGCCGGGGCCGCCCACTTGATCAGGCCGTACCCCACGGCGACAACAGAGGCGCCAAGCGCCGCACCGGGCAGATACGCACGCTCCAGCATGTGCAGCAGCGGTTCGCCGTAGTAGCGGGCGATCAGCGGCGGGAACAGCACGGTGCCCTGGAGAATCCAGACCACGCTCCAGCCGATCGCGGCGCCCGTGACACCCCAGCCGGCGGCCATCGCGGCCGCGCCGCAGGCGAACGAGATGATGCTGGCCGTCAGGACGCCCAGGCTGACAGTCCAGTGGCGGCCCACACCCAGCAGCGTCGATCGGGATCCCATGTGCGGCAGCCCGATGGCGAGCGCGACGCCCATGATGGCGAGCGCGCGCCCCGCCTGCGCGAACTCCCCGTCGGTCCAGTCGGACTTCTGCAGCCACCAGCGGAGCGTCGCTTCCCCGAACAGGACGAGGCCGCCGGCGATGCAGGCCGAGGTCGCGAACGTCAGCCGCATGACGGCCAGGCCCGTGCGGCGCAGGCGCTCGCGGTCGTTGCGCGCGTGCCACTCGCTCGACAGCGTCGCGAGGGGGATCGCCATGGCGGTGATGAGCGGATAGAGGTTGCCGACGACGGTCAGCGCGACACCGAAGACGGCGGCGCCGACGACGCCCATGAGATGGCCCGAGATGAGCACCGTGCCTTGCGAATAGAGCATCGCCGAGGCCGTGAGCACGAGCGCGCTTCCGCCCATCTCCAGCAGCCCGACCGCCATGGGCCTGGTGACGCGCTGGGGGCTCAGATCCCACGGACGGGTCAGGTGCCACGCGACGGCCAGCAGGATGCACTGCGCGATCACGGCCGAGGCGACCGTCGCGATCGCGAGCGTCATCAGCGTCAGGTTTCCCGTCATCGAAAGCCCGACGATGCCGACGAGAATCAGCACGGCCTCCGCGATCCGGCCGATGTCGTGCGGGCCGTACATCTGATGCCCGACGAGCACGCCGAGCGAGATGCGCAACGGCATCTGGGCGGCGATGCCGAAACCGACGATGAGGAACACGGTGACGGCGTCCGCCCGGTCCGCCGGTCCGACCCCGACCCAGCCGGGCACGCGGTGCGCGAGGACCCAAGTCAGCGCGGCCACGAGGAGGCCCGCGGCGGTCAGGAGGGCGAGCACCGTGCTCAACACCTCCGAGCGGCCGCGCCGGTCGCCGAGCCCACGGTAGCGCGCGACAAAGCGGCCGATCGCGGCGCCGGCGCCCAGATCCGACAGCGCGAACAGGCTGACGCTCTGCGACATGACGACCCAGGTGCCGAACTCCTGCCGCGACAGCGCGCTGAGGAGCAGCGGCAAGGTGACGACCCCGCCGGCCACGTTCAGCAGCCGGTAGACGACTGCGGCCGCCGTCGACCGGACCAGGACCTGGGTGACAGGCGGCGCGGCCACCTGGGCATCGCCGGTCGTGTCCGCGGTCAGCAGGGCGCTGTCGCTCAACCCGGCTCCTGCTGCGCGACCGGCTCGACCGGATGGCTTGAAGGGAGATCGAGATACCGCAGCGCCAGCACCGCGAGGCGATCGAGATCGGTCCGCCCGTCTGCGTCGGCGGTGTTGGGGACGTGCACGCCCTGGCGGCGCAGCAGGTTCGAGTACAGATTCACCCGCTCGGACACTTGCATCGACGCCCCGACCTGCGCGACGAGCGCGGCCTCGTCGCACCGGTAGACGGACGAAAGGTCCCGCACGTGTTCGGCCAGGCTGTCGAACGACGTCACGCGGCGGACCATCGACGTCGGCAGCTTCTCGTACCGAGTTGCGGCCGAAGCAGATGACCGGCTTGCGACGGATCGCGGCCTCGAACCCGATCGAGCCGGAAATCGTGATCACCATGCGGGAGTGCTCCACGATCTCGCGGGAGTTCAGGCCCGGATCCGCGATGCGCAGGTTGGGCACGCTCAGGAGCTTTCGGTAGTAACTGGGCGGACGCTTGCCCATCGACGCCGGGTGCTCCTTGATCAGGACCTGGCACCCGACCGGCAGAGACTGCGCGATGTTCCTGACGACGTCGATCTGATTCAGGAAGAAGCGGCTCTGTACCGACAGGCTCATCTCCGGCTCGGTGTGCATGGGGAAGAACACGTAGTCGAGCAACGGGAGATCCCGCGCGGCGACGTACTCGCCGGCCAGCGCGCGGTTGACGGCACGTGCGCGCATCGGGTTCAGGAGACGCGAGTACAAGAGAGTCACGGCGGGATCCGGCACCTGGTTGTCGTCCCGTCCGCCGCGGAACCAGTAGTCGTACTCGGCCCGCGCCAGACCCGTCAGCCTCTGGGGCAGCCGCTCGCTGACCGGCCGGCCCTGCATCGCCTGGCGCGAGACCGGCACGACGCCTTCGTAGCGCAGCACGCCGGCGCGCGCGTCGGCCAGGTAGCGCCGCGCGGCAGAGCTCCACTGGTCTTCGGTGCCGTGCTGATATCGCCGGCGGTACTCTTCAATCAGCGGTTCCGACGGCTCGAAGACGGTCGGCGCGAAGGTCACGAAGTTCTCGACGCGCGTCGATCGCAGGCTCAGATACCGGATGCCGCGCGCCCGCGCAAACAGGTACGCGAGGTACTCGGCGAAGGTGACGCAGACGAACGAAAAGACGGCGTCCGGCCGGAGCTCGTCGAAGAGACGCTCGAGCGTCACCAGGCCCTCTTCGATGATCCCCAGCATCTCCTCGTGCGAGAAACGGGGCGTGTAGTCCTGGCGGAGCGTGCACAGCCGTCCGAGCGAGATCCGGCGGTCCCCGATGATCGGGCCCCACAACGTCGGATCGCCGAGCTCCGCTTCGTATTCGCGGAGACGCCCGAGGTCGGGCCGGCGCGCGAGGCCGCGCTGCACGATCTCCCATTCCTTGACGACGTGATGGGCGTTGATGCCGGGCTGCGCCGCGCTGAAGCCCTCGTAGAACCGGCGGCCGGCCACGTAGAACGCTGCGCCATCGAGCGAGGCCGGCCCCTGCAGCGCCTGCCTCAGGCCGTAGAACATCGGCAGCGAGCTGGTTTGGGTGAGGAAGAGGGCTTTCACGATGGGGTCACGCCCGAGAAAACGATTTAACAGGAGGTCAGGAGATAAGGAGATCAGGAGATTTCTCTTTTTTGGTTTCAAGCTAACAGGCAGTAGGAAATCAGGAAAAACACAAGAAGACCTCTTGATTCTCCTAATCTCCTAGATCTCCTGTTCACGACAGCGATCCGCGTGCTGCGCGAGGCCGAGCGACAGCCACTGCCACACCCCGAAACTGCTCTCGGCCCCCTCGGCGCGATAGCGGCGCCATTCGCGCCGGACCGCGTCGGCATCGAGCCAGTCGCGGCCCCAGCCGGCCAGCGCGGCTTCGATGTGATCGTCCGCCCATGCCGCGAGCGGTCCCTGGAGCCACTCGCGCTGCGGCGTCTGCACCGGGCGCTTCGGCGCGCGGAGCACGTCGTGGTCGATCAGGTTGGCCTTCTTTGCCAGCTCGCGGACGAGCCACTTCCCTTGTCCGTTCCGGATCTTCCGATCCGCCGGCTGGCGCATCCCCAGCTCGACGATCCGGTGATCGAGGAACGGCTCGCGCAGCTCGCGCGAGAACATCATCGACACGCGATCGTTGAAGCGCATCGCGCGCGGGATCTTCGCGTACGCGAGATCGCGGTACTGCACGTTGCGCAGCGCGTCGGGAAAGACCGCGGGCACGTTCGGCGCCACGGCGAGCCGTGCGAAGGCAGGCCGCAGGCCGCCTGGCGGATGCGGTCCCGGCTGTCCCCTGCACCGGCCCCCTGTTCAGGTCCTGCGCTCCGGCGCGCGCGTAGTACTCGTAGCCGCCCCACCCTTCATCGAGGCCGTTGCCGTCGAGCAGCACGGTCACGCCGTGGCTGCGGGCCGTCGCGTGCACGGTCGCCATGCCCAACGTCGGGAAGCCGCCCCACGGCTCGTCCTGATGGCGCTGCACCGCTGCCGTCAGCGCCGGGACATCGGTGTCCCGGAGCAGGGACGGCTGCCACGGATGCGGCGACGCGGCGAGCAGCGGCTCCACCCATCGGCGCTCGTCGTAGGCGGGATCGTCGCAGTAGAACGTGAAGGCCTTGACCGATGCCGCGTCAGGGTGCGTGCGCGCGATGAGCCCGAGCAGCAGCGACGAATCGAGCCCGCCCGACAGGCAGACCCCGACAGGGACGTCCGACCGGAAGCGGAGACGCACCGTGTCCTCGAGCAGCGCGAGCAGCTCGCCGGCGACCTCGTCTTCGCCACGCTCGTCCGTCCCCAGCGCGCTCACGCGCTCCGCCGCGTCGTACCATCGCGACTGCCGCAAGCCGTCGGCCGCGCTCCAGCGCAACAGCGATCCCGGCGCAAGCCGCCGAATCCCGCTCCAGAACGTCGTCTCGCCGTGGTCGTACATGCCGTGCGCGAAATAGGTCGCCCAGGTCGCCGCGTCCGGCTCGCGCGGCACGCCGGCGGCGTGCAGCGCCTTGATCTCGCTCGCGATCAGGAGCGCGCCATCGGGCGCCATGGCGTAGTGCAACGGCTTCACGCCGAAGCGATCGCGGGCGGCGAACAACGTCCGGGTCCGCTCGTCCCAGAGCGCGAACGCGAACATCCCGATGAACCGATCGAGACACGCCTCGCCCCAGCGCTGGTAGGCGGCGAGCAGCACCTCGGCGTCGCCGCGGGTCCGGAAGGGATAGCCGGCGAGCTCCTCTCTGAGCTCGCGGTAGTTGTAGATCTCCCCGTTGAAGACGAGCCACGCGGTCCCGTCGGCGCTGGGCATCGGCTCCGCAGCGGCGTCGGAGAGATCGATGATGGCGAGACGCAGGTGCCCCAGCCCGACGCCGTCCCGCAGAATGATCGCCTCGCCATCAGGACCGCGGTGGCGTTGCGCGTCGAGCATCGCCTGCAGCCGCGGCTGATGACTGCCGGCGCCTCCCGCGATCACGGCAATGCCACACATGATCAGCCTCGCCCGGTCATCATGAGCTCGACGAGCTTCATGTCGAGCTCGCTGTCCACGCCGACCGATCGCTCCGGCGGCATGACGATCGGCCGGATCACGTCCCCCCAGATCGAGCCGCGCTCCATCAGCACGTCGCGCCGCGTCAGGTAGATGGCGCCGTTGCGCATGAACGCCGGCGGGTCGTAGTCCTGCCGGCGCGTCCCTTCGGGTTCCGGCACGCAGTACGGAACCAGCCTGTCCCCGTCGATGCGCTTCATCAGCATCGGGTGGACGGCGAACACCTGCACGACGCTGATGACCGAGTCACACGCGCCCCGGCGTCCCAGGACGAGCGCCTCGCGGATGTCGCCGGCAGTGCGGAACGGCACGGTCGGCTGAAGGAGGCAGACCCAGGCGTAGCGAACGCCCTCGTCCTCCTCGGCAAATCGCACCGCATGCTGCAGGGCCGGCACCATCGGGACGCGATCGCCGGACAGCTCCGCCGGCCGCAGGAACGGCACGTCGGCGCCCGCGGCCGACGCGATGTCCGCGGTCTCCTGGTCGTCCGTGCTCACGATCACCCGGTCGATCACATCTGCCGCCGCGAGCGCCGCTTCGATGGTGTAGGTGATGAGCGGCTTCCCGCAGACCTGCCGCACGTTCTTGCGCGGGACGCCTTTCGATCCGCCGCGGGCGGGGATGACGGCGAGGACGCGATCGGTGGCGCTCACGAGATCTTCACCGCGCGGGCGTCTTCGGAGTGCTCTTGTATGAACGCGACCAGGCGCCGGGCCATGAACACTTCAGTGCGCGCCATCGATTCCCAGGTTGCGCCGGCGATATGCGGTGTGACCAGCAGGTCGATCACCGGATCCGCGAGGCAGTCGCGCAGCGGCGAGCTGCCGGGCGCTCCCCGCTCCGCGCTCAGCACGTCCAGCGCCGCGCCCGCCAGCCGTCCGCCGCGGAGCGCCTCGGCGACGGCAGCCTCGTCCAGGATCTCGCCGCGGGACGTGTTGACGAGCACCGCGCCGGAGCGCACACCCGACAGGATGTCGCGGCCAATCAGGCCGCGCGTCGAAGCATCGAGCGGCACATGAACGCTGATGACGTCGGCATCGGTCAATAGAGATGTGAGATCCGCACGCCGCTCGACACCCGGCATCGCATCGCCGGCCACGGGATCGTAGGCAGCGACGTGCATGCCGAACGCGAGGCCATATCCGGCGACCTGCCGGCCGACCCTGCCGAAGCCAACCAGGCGGAGCGCGCGGCCCGACAACTCGCGTCCGCGAAACGCGTCGCGGTTCCACTGGCCGGCCCGGACCGACGCGTCAGCCGCCGGGATCCTGCGCACCAGCGCGAGCAGCAGCGCCCACGTGTGCTCGGCGGTGGCGCGAATGGTGCGCAGAAACTCCGTCTCGCCTCGCAGGCTCAGCACCTCGACGTGCTGCCTCCGCGCGCGCTCCAGATCGATGTGATCGAGCCCCGTCGTCGCCGACACGATCGCCTTCAGCCGCGGCCCCGCCTCGAACACCTCGTCGTCTATTTGATGCCGGAGCCGGACGATGAGAGCATCGGCGGATCCGACCGCCGCGAGCAGCGCCGGACGATCGAGCTCGGCCTCGTGGACGTCCGCAACGGTCTCGAGCAGGCGGCGCGCTTCATCGGCGTAGTTCGCCGGCTCCGCATTCAAGACGCGCCAACGGGGGGTCATAAAGTCAGGAGTCAGGAGTCAGGAGTCAGGAGACAGAGTGTCGACGGGGATCACGAAAAGAATTCAGGAGTCTGTCTCCTATCTCTTCGTCGCCCACACGCGATGGTGTCCCTGGCCGACGACGCGCGTCATGGCGTCCTGGAGTGTCAGACGGCCTGCGGCGACTTCGGCTTCGAACCAGCGGACCGTGTCCACCGTTGCGGAGATGCCCTGCCCGGCGAGCCGGAAGAGCGGCTGGGCGGCGCCGAAGTCCTTGGCGTCGCCTCCGGCAAACAGCGCGCGGAGCGAATCGAGATCCTCCCGGTACGCCGCGAGATCCTGCTCGTGGTCGAGGCGCAGGGTGTCGGGCCATCGCTCGATCTTCGAGAACCCGCGCCGCTCGAGCATGCGCTGGAGGCGCGGCCAGTCGTAGAAATCGAGCTTCGGGCAGAACAGATCGTCGAGGAACGTGCGGCGCTTGTTCGCAGCGAGACCGGCGGCCTCGAGCGCGCGCTCGATGACCGGCTGGGTGATCTGCGCGGCAAACGGCCGCAGCCACTCGATGAGCGGCCACCGCAGCCCTTCGGTCGCGTAGACCAGCAGATAGAGGTTGCCGCCGGGCTTCACCACGCGCGTGAGCTCGTCGAGCGCCCGCTCTTCGTCGGCCGTGATCATCAGCACGCCGGCGCACCAGACGACGTCGAAGGTCGCGTCGGGGAACGGGATGTCGAGGATCGACGCGTGCTGGAACTCGACGTTGGAGAGATCGGCCGCGCGGCGGCGCGCATCCTCGAGCCCCTGCACCCCGAGATCGATCCCCGTGACACGCGCCGCGCCGAGCCGCGCCATCGCGATCGAGTTGCGCCCGCCGCCGCAGCCCGCGTCCAGGCAGCGCGCGCCTCGGAACCGCTCGCGCGGCAGGCCGGCGAGATCGAGCCGGCGGAAGAACAGCTCGACCGATTCCTCGAAGAGCTTCGTGTTGTAAGGGCCCCACAGGTCCCCGAAGAGGGTTCCCGTCGCTTGTTCGAGCGCCACCCGATCTGTCATTGGTCGTTCCTTCCTGTTTGAGCGGAGATCAGGAGATCGAAGAGATCAGGAGCTTCTTGTTCTCCTGACCTCCTGGCCCTCCGGACCTCCGTTCGAACCGCCTCAGTACGTCAGCCGCTTCTCGATGCCCAGCGGCTGCTCGGCCAACAGCGCGGCGATCTGCTGCCCGGCCGAGCCGTTTCCGTAGACCGCATCCTGCGGGCACCGGCCGTTCCGAAGATGATGCCGGATCGCGTCCGCGATCAGGACTCTGTCGTACTCCACGTCGAGCACGTTCTGTCCGCGCTCGCGGCCGCCCTGGCGCGTTCCGATGTTCACGGCCGGCACGCCGAGGAACGCGCACTCGCGGATGCCGACGCTGGAGTTGCCGACGATCCCGCGGCTCTCGTACAGCACGTGCAGGAAGTCCATCGGCAGCATGTTCTTGAAGAAATGGATGTTCGCCGGGCGCTCGATCTCGCGGAACATCCGGATGCCCTTCGACGTCCCGTCGGAGCCGGCGTCCACGTTCGGCCAGAACCAGAGCGCCGGCAGCCCGACGTCGCGGACGGCGTGCAGCGTTTCGGTCACGTGCAGCAGCGACGCATCGTACTCGGTGGTCACCGGGTGCTGCATGACGACGAGGTACCCGCTGCTCAGGTTGACCGGCTCGCCGACGCCGCCGTACTTCTCGAAGGGGTTGAAGGCCGGCGGCGGCTGCCGGAGCAGCACGGACGCCAGATCGATCGAGGGGCATCCCGTCATGAAGACGGCGTCAGGTTCCTCGCCCATGCGAATGACGCGCTCGCGCGATTTTTCCGTCGAGACGAAATGCAGATTGGCGAGCTTCGTCACCGCGTGCCGCACCTTCTCGTCCACCGAGCCGGTGACCTCTCCGCCCTGTATGTGCGCCAGCGGGATGTTCATGTAGGCGGCGGCCGCGGCGGTCGCCAGCGTCTCGTACCGATCGGCGATCGTGACGACGACGTCCGGCTTCAGGTTGTCGAAGACCGTCGCGAGCTCCAGCAGCCCGAGGCCGGTCGTCTTGGCCATCGTGGCGAGGTTCTCCCCCTCGAGCACCATGTAGACGCGCGCCGCGATCTCGAATCCCGCCTCGACGATGGCGCCCACCGCATTGCCGTATCGATCCAGTAGCGCCGACGCCGCCACGACGAGCTGAAGCTCCAGGTCCGGGTGCTGGTTGATCGCCTCGAGCACGGTCTTCACGCGCGAGTAGCTGGGCCGCGCGGTGATGACGACACACACCTTCCGTTTCACTCATCCTCCAGGTCGGCTTCCGACAACAAGTGATCCGCAGCGACCGCGCGCCGCAGGACTCGTCCGGCGACGGACGACAGGCGATCGGCCGGTATCCCGGTGCCGGGTTTCTTGGCGCCGAGCACATCGAGGCTCAGCCGCGCGCCCGCGTCGAGCGCGCGCGTCACGACGACGCTGTGGTTGAACAGGTGCCGCATCGGCGCGAGCTCGCCGGCCGCGGCGTCCTTGTCGACCGGATGGGCGCGCATCCGTTCCATGAACCGCACGCCCCGCACCATCGTCGCGAGCTCGTCGGGCGTCAGCGAGACCGGCACGTCCGGGCCGAACATGTCGCGGCTGAGCGTCAGGTGCACTTCGACGACGTCCGCGCCGTCCCATGCCGCTGCCAGCGCCGGGAACATCGTGCCGGAGTGATCCGAGAGGCCCACCGGGCACTGATACCGTCGCCGGAACTCCGGCAGGAGATTGAGCCCCACCTTGTCCGGCGGGCACGGATACATGCTGGTGCACTGCATGATCGCGATGCGCGCACCCGCTGCCCGGAGACGCGCGGCCGTGGCGTCGATCTCGGCGATCGAGCTCATGCCGGTGGACACGAGGACCGGCCGGCCCGACCCGCCGAGGCGATCGAGCATCGGCGTGTGGCTGATCTCGCCGGACGCGATCTTCCAGGCGTCGAGCCCGACGCGCTCGAGCATCTCGACCGCCGCCTCCGAAAACGGCGAGCTGATGAACGCCAGCTCCTGGTCATCCGCGTGCTGCGCCAGGCCCGCCCACTGCGCCTCGGTGAACTCCATGCGCCGCCAGTACTCGTATCGCGTCTCGTCCTGGAGGCTGAACTTCACGCGCCATGGCTCCGACGGCGTGCTCTCGGCGGCAGCGATGTGCGTCTGGAACTTGATCGCGTCTGCGCCAGCGTGCGCCGCCGCATCGATGAACGCGTGCGCCATACCGAGACTGCCGTCGTGGGCCTGCGCCACCTCGGCAATCACGGTACACCGGCCGTCGATCAGCACTTCACGCTTCATCGGCGTGTCGGATCCCGCTGAGCATCTGTCTTTCCAGCACGGGCCACGGATGAACCAGGAGCCACGGATGAACACGGATGAACACGGATAAAACCACGGAGGTCACGGCACGGAGGCTCTAATTTCAACCTCCCGTACACACTCGAGTAGCGCGAAGCGCGACAGGTCATGCGAGACCGCCGGGTGCAAGCCGGAAGTCAAAATCGCGCGACCGGTTTGCACCCGCCGGTCTCGCATGACCTGCAACGCCGGCCCCTGGCAACTCCGGCCGGCGCTCGAGTGCGTTGCTACTATGGCTATCGGCAACCAGTGTTCTTGTTTGTTCGCGGTTGCCTGCAAACGAGCGATCCAGCCGAAATACGAACTCCAACCTAGTCGCTTCGATCCCGGCTCCGAGATCCGTGTCATCCGTGTAATCCGTGTCAATCCGTGGTTACGGGCTCGTCCTCGACGGCAGGCGGCAGCTTGTCGTCACCGCACGCGCGAGGGGAACGTTCCACGACTCGAGCGCGCGCTCGAGGGCCGCGAGCGCGGGTGGCTCGTTCGCGCGCAGCCACTCCACATCCTCCGCAAACCGATCGTTGATGCACAGGAAGCCGTCGCCGGACGCGCGCCCCTTGGCGTAGAACGACAACTGGTTCGTCCGGCCGCCGGGATCCTTGTAGTGCGACACCTGGAGCACGAGCTGATTCCCGCCGCTGCCGGTGACGGGCCCCGACACGGCCAGCCCGTAGCGTCCGGTATGAGCGGCTTCACCCGCGGCGCGGGCGACCGTGTAGGCCCCCAGCCCTTGCCAGTGGATCTCCGGTTGTTCGAAGCCGGAATCGGCGGCCATCAGCAGGTTGGTTCCCCCCGGATACGGCACGACGAACGACACGTCGTCGAGGAACAGCTCGCCCGGACGGTCGAGAAACATGTGCATGTGATCGAACGAGCGCAGCGAGCCGGGGACCTCGTAGAGCCGGTAGTCCTCCTCCAGCGCGAGGATGACGACGGTGCCGTCGCCGCTGCGGACCCGGACGCGCGGCGGTGCGGGTCCAAGTTCTTTGGACACAAACAGTGGCGACTTGTGGTCCACGCGATATATCGCCGTGTCGCCGTGCTCCGAGACGAGCGAGGCCCAGCGGACCCGATCGAGGTAGGGCCTGATGTACGAACGGATCCGCGACACGACGAGATAGTCCACGTCACGAAGCTGCGCCAGCACCTGCTCCTGAAAGACCAGGAAGACGATCGGCGAGGTCTCTCGGATACGGGCCGACGTCAGCACGAACACCGGGCGGGACTGCCGCTCGGGCAGCGACGCCGACCGCAGCGCCAGCTCGGTGAACGGCGAGAACGACGGAACGTCGCGGCGCCGCAGGAAGAAGCGCATCGCGTCGCGCGCGCCGCCGTCCGCGCCGACGATCGCGCCGGGCGCGTGCGTCTCGAGCCAGCGCGCGGCGGCTTCCTGCTCGTTCGTGATCCGCGACGTGGCGCGGAACGGACGCCGGGTCAGCAGCGCGAGGCCCCGCGACTCGCTGGTCCACGCACGCCAGGTCGGCTCGCTGGGAGGGACGTTCGCGAAGAGCTGCGCGGCGGACAGGCCGCTGCCGATCAGGATCACCACGACGGCGATGACCGCCGATCGAACCCGGCTAACCGCCGTCCCCGCGGCAAGCGCTGTGACGCATCCGGCAATCGCGACGCCGGCCATCGCGTAAGACAACAGCACGAGAAACGTCAGCTGCCCGGGCCGGTAGCCGAACTGCACGACCCACAGCACGATCGGCGTGTAGCAGAGGAAAGCGACGACAGGCACGAGCGACGTACCGGTCCGGCCGCGAACCGCCCGCCACAATCCGTATGCCCACCCAGCGGCCAGCAGCGGCGCAAGAACCGTCATGGCGGTCAGATAGCGGACGTAGAAATCAGCGACGATGCGTGGCAGGTTGACGGTGGCAATGCGCGCCCAGGTGAGGAGCACGGATGTCCCGCCGCTCGACACGAGCTCGCTGCTCTGCGACCCAGCCGTCGCCACGCCCAGAGCAGGCGCGAGGCTGCCGTATTCCGTCAGCATCCACACCAGCCATGGAGCAATGCAGAGCAGGCTGCCCGCGATCACGGCTACTCCACACCTGATCGCCCCGCGCCGCTCATCAGCGCGCACCAGCAGCGGAATCAGCACCGGGACGCCGAGCAGAAGCCAGCCGGTCTCCTTGACCAGGATCGCAAGGCCGAGCACCAGGCCCGCCGCCAGCGCCACCGCGGGCGCGGCGCTCCTCTGCGCATCGGGTGGACGGCCCGCGATCCGCAGAGCGGAACCGTACAGCAGCAGGAAGCCGAGCATGAACGCGGGCAGAACCGTGTCGGTATCGATGTAGGTCGCGATCTGATTGAGGCCGAACGACGTCAGGACGAGCAGCGCCGCAACAACGCCGGCGGCCCGCCCGCCGAGCATTCGAGCGACGGCGTACGTGAGGAGCACCGACGCCGCGAAGAATATCCGCGTCACCGTCACCGCGGTCTGGACAGTCGGGGGACCGGCGCGGAAACCGAGCGCAAGCAGCAAGGGAAACATCGGACCTCGCGCCATCGCGCCGCGGCTCTCGAGAGTATTCCCTCCCGCCTCGCCGGCGGAGATCTGACGCGCCTGGATCAAATAGCCGGCGGAATTGCCCGTCACATCGGTCCCGACGATCGGCACGATCATCGCCGACAGGACCGCCACGATCGCGAGCGCCGCCAGCTCGCAAAGCCATGTTCTGGCGAGACCGCCGGTCACGAGCGGAGCCACGTCCGGAGGATCACGAGCCCGAAGCCGAACCCGTAACGCAAGGTCGGCGGCTTCTTGCTGAGGCCTTCCGCGCGTCCCTCGATGGTGACCGGCACCTCGACGATCCGCAGCCCTGCCGCCACCGATTCGAGCAGCAGCTCGGGCGCGCTGAAGCGGGTCTCGCGCAGCCGCAGCGTCGGGAGCGACGACGCGCGAATCGCGCGGAACCCGTTCGTGCAATCGCTGAACTGCACGCCCGTGAGCCGCGACATGAACCACGAGAATCCCAGCACGCCCGCGTGCCGCACGCTGCCGCGATCGGCATAGGCGCCCGCAAACCTCGACCCGACAACCAGGTCGGCGTTCCCATCCGCGATCGGGCGAACCAGCCGCTCGATCTCCCCGGGCCGATGCTGGCCGTCGGCGTCCATCGTCACGACGATCTCGGCGCCGTCCTGGAGGGCCAGCGCGAACCCCGTCCGAAGCGCATCCCCCTGGCCGCGGTTGATCGCGTGGGCCGTGACCGGCGTGCGGGCATCGCGCACGACGCGCAGCGACGCGTCGCTGCAGCCGTCGAGGACGACCACCGCCCGCACCGGCATGCCGCACACGTCCAGCGGCATGCTCGGGAGGAGCTGCCGCAGCGAGTGCGCTTCGTTGTACGCCGGGATCACGACCGCCACGCCGCCGCTCCGCGATTCGCCCCCGTGCGAACGCTCGTACTCCGAACGCGCCAGCGCGCGCACCAGCTCGCCCAGCTCCTGCCTGACGCCCGACACCGCCTGCATCAGATAGAGCACGAGGCCGAACAGCGCAAGATTGCCCAGGATCGCCAGCGCCATCAGCCGCGTCCCGGTCCGCTCGATCGCGCCGTTGATGAGCGGCGGATAGAACGAGACCGCCATCAGCGTGAGGCCGGCAAGGGCCGTCAGCAGCGCTTCCCCGCGTGTCATCGCTCGTGACCGCCGGCGCAGCACCGCGAAGAGCAGCATCACCGTGCCGCAGACGACGCCGAGGATGCGGAGCTCAGACACCAGCTTCCCGCTTCCAGCTACCAGCTTCCAGCTGCCCGCTACCAGCTTCCCGCTTCCCGCTTCCCGCTTCCAGCTTCCCGCTTCCAGCTTCGCGCTTCCCGCTGCGCGCTTCGCGCTGAAGCGGGGCCTGGCCGGCGAACCAGCGGCAGGTCTCGGCGATTCCGCGGCTGACCTCGATGCGCGGCTCCCAGCCGAGCGCCGCGCGCGCCCTGTCGATCCGCGCGTAGTTCCGCAGCAGCTCGCCCGGACGCGACGGCTCGAACCGGATCGCCAGGTCCGGCATCTGAAGGCCGGCGCCGACGAGCCGCGCGACGTCGGCGATCCGCGTCTCGATGCCCGTCGCCACCTGGAGCACCCGCGCGTCGAGCGACGGCACTTCGATGGTGCGAAGAATCGCAGCGCACAAATCCGAGACGTGCAGCAGATCGCGCGTCTGCGATCCGTCGCCGTAGATGGTTACGCCGCCATGCTCCATCGCGTCCTTGATGAAGCGCGCCACCACGCTCTCCTTGTGGCTCGATCGCGGCCCATACACGTTCGCGAACCGCAACGCGACCGCCGCCAGCCCGTACGATCCAGCGAACGCGGCACAGTACCGCTTCCCCCGCGAGCTTGCTCGCCCCATAAGGCGACCGGGGCTGCGCGGGCATGCCTTCATGGACCGGGGGCTCGACCTCGCCCGCCACCGCGTTCGACGACGCGAAGATGAAGCGGGAGACGCCCGCGTCCCGGCTCTCGAGCAGCATCGTCAAGGTGCCGCCGGCGTTGAGCTCGAAGTCGTGCCGCGGGTCGAGCTGCGACGGCACGACGCCCGACTGGCCGGCAAGGTGGATCACCGCATCGGCGCCCTGGACCGCGCGGCGCACGTGCGTGTCGTTGCGAACATCGCCTTCGACGAACAGGGCGTCGCCGGGAATGGCGTCACGCGTCCCGGTGCTCAAGTCGTCGAGCACCCGTACCGTGTGGCCGGCCTCGAGCAGGACCGGCACGAGGTTGCTGCCGATGAATCCGCAGCCGCCGGTGACGACAACGATCATGTCGGGATCCCGTCCGCCTTCCGTCTCGTGCCGTCCCAGCAGATGTCCGGCAGGAGGACGTCGCGCAGCCGCTCGATGCGATGGCGGTGCGGCTCGAGGTGCTTCAGCATCGCGGTGATCTCGTCGTCCACGCTCCGGGCCGGCACGTAGCCGAGGTCGCGCAGGTTGCTGTGGTCCGGGTTGTAGTAGTGCTCTTCCTTCTCGAGCCGTGGATTCTCGATGTGAATCGGCTCGACGCGAAGCCCGAGGCGTCCGGCGGCGGACTGTACCCTTTGGGCGATGTCCGTGACGTCGTGGACCTCCGCGAACTGGTTGAAGACGCGGTACTCGCCGCGGGCCGGCGGGTTGTCCAGCGCCAGGGTGAGGCACTGCATCGAGTCGCTGAGCGGCAGGAACCCGCGGCGCTGGCGGCCCTTGCCGTAGAGCGTCAACGGATGGCCGATGATGGTCTGCGCGCAGAACCGGTTGACCGCCGTGCCGAATGCCTGGTCGATGTCGAAGCGGGTCGCGAGACGCGGATCGGACGCGGGCTCGCCGCTCTCGGCGCCGAACACGACGCCCTGCATGACGTCGGTGGCGCCCAGCCCCCAGATGCGGCAGGCGAACATCACGTTGTTGGAGTCGTGCACCTTCGACCAGTGATACCAGGAGTTGGCCTGGCGCGGGAACGGCAGCACGTCCTTGCGCCCGCGGAACTCGACCTCGAAGAACCCTTCCGGGATGTCGATGTCGGGCGTCCCGTACTCGCCCATGGTGCCGAGCTTCAGCAGGTGGGCTTCGGGACAGATTTCGCGCATCGCGAACAGCAGGTTGAGCGTTCCGACGAGGTTGTTCGTCTGCGTGAACACCGCGTGCCCGGCGTCGACCATCGAGTACGGCGCCGACGGCATCTGGCCGAGGTGGACGATGGCGTCGGGGCGGAACTCGGCCAGCGCGCGGCGGACGAAGTCGTGGTCCTGGAGGTCGCCCTTCCAGAATTCCAGCGGCTGCCCGAACCGGAGCGCAAAGGCCTCGCGCCGGCCGTCCATGTCGGCGATCGGCGTGATGCTGTCGCTGCCCATCTCGCGCACCCACTGGCGGCGCAGGAACAGGTCGGCGCCGCCGATCTCGTGCCCGCGCGCCGCGAGGTGCTGCGCGAGCGGAAACCCGAGGTAGCCGTCAACGCCCGCGATGAATATGCGCATCCTGTTGATCTTGAGTCAGCGGAGGTTACGGAGTAACCGGAGGGGGTTCATTCGAGCGTCTTTTCACACGGAGGAACGGAGCAACGGAGGAACGGAGAACAATAAAAGTACCGTCTCCGTTTCTTCGTTTCTCCGTTGCTCCGTGTTAGACAGACCTTCGTTCCCTCCCGTCGCCTCCGTTACCTCGATTCACAGACATACAACGAGTTCAGCCCCCACGAGAACGCGACGCGGCCGGTGACGCGGAAGCCGCTCGTCTCGAGCAGCGACTGCAGCTCGGCCCGCGAAAACCCGTACACTTCCCCGTCTTTCATCCCGCGCTCGTGCTGGTCCTCATCCCAGAAGGCATACCAGTGCCAGAGCCTGGAGATGCCGGGCGAGAGGTTCGTGACGAGCAGCCGGCCCGAAGGCGCGAGGAGCCGGCAGGCCTCGAGCAGGACCTCGGCGCGGTTCGGAATGTGGTTGAGGCACGCGACGAACGAAATCGTGTCGAAGCTGCCGCTGTCGTAGGGCAGGTGGGCGGTGTTGGAGACGACGAGATCGACGGCGCCCCAGTTGTAGACGTCGACGCCGATGCCGTCCCCTCCCTTTTCACGGTACGCGCGCGCGAGGCGGTTCTTCCCGCAGCCGATATCCAGGAGCCGCCCGCGCACGTGCTTCAGCACCATGCCGACACGGATGTCCTCGTTGGTCGTCAGCCCCGGCAGGCGGCGGACGGCCGGCTGCGGCACGATCATCTTCAGAGGAAACAGGACCTGGTTCCAGGCGTAGTGCAGCGGCGACTGATAGATGGCCCTCTCGGAATGCAGCGCAGGGTCTGTCATGCCGGATCGCTTTCCGGGCCGCCCGTCCCGCCCGGGTCGTCCGTGATCGGCGGCGCGAAGTCGAAGCGGGCGTCGGCGCCCTGTGGATGAGGGCGAGCCGGGGCCGGCGCGTTCAGCCAGCAGATCCGGTCCCGCGGAACCGAGCGGGCGCGGAGCGCGGAGCCGACCTGCGGCGCGGGGTTCACCATCATCACGATGAGCCGCTCGAACGAGACGCCGGCGATCTCGGATCCGGCCAGCTGTGCGCTGGACTGGATGGCGTGCTCGAAGAACTTGCCGCGCCGCTCGTCGTCCACGACCGCCACCAGCGTGAGGTCCGTCTGCCGGAGCGCGGCGTAGCCGATCTCGGCGACGTCGCCGGCGCCGTAGAACGCCACGCGCTTCGACGCGTCGCCTTCCCGCCGTTTTCCATGACAGGTGGCCGACACCGCCGCGAACAGATCGACGAGGCGCTGGCGCGTGGACGCGTAGACGGCGACGGTCTCGTCCATGTGCCGGCGCGTCAGGCTCGCGAGCTGCTTCCGGCCGGCGGCGGTCAGGACGTAGTGCCGGGCGCTCGGCGCGTCGGGGCGCGGCTCGACCCAGCCGCGGTCGATGAGATCGCGCATCAGCGAGTTCGCGCGGCCGAGCGCGATGCCCAGGTGCTGCGCGACGGATCGCTGCGAGCCGGCGCGGCCGGCGCTGATTTCGTCGAGGATGAGGCGGGTGTAGAGGTCGACGTGCGGCATGGACACTCCGTGCCCGTCACTCACAGGTTTGGTGAATGCCTGGGCCCGAACAGCGGCCGGTATGTTCAAGAAATGAACAAGGGATTGTGGCCGCATCCCGCGGATCTGTCAAGCATTTGCGGCCGTGATCCGCCGCGCCCATCGCGGAATTAGGCCGGCCGACCTCATGCTTGACCGGTCGTGTCACGCGTGATGAATCGTGCGGGCTGGCGGCGCACCGGCGCTGTCCGGCGGAAAAGCGATAGACTCTCGACGCCAACCCATGCCTGAATTGTTCGTCTGCCCGCTGGATCGCGGGCGCATCACCGATCGACGGTGTGTCTCCTGCGGCGCGGTGTTCCCGGTGGTGACCACGGAATCGCGGCGCGACGTCATCGACTACCGAGCCCTCGGCCACGTCACCACGCGTGCTGTGCCCGTCCGTATTCCCGCGACCCGCCCCGACGAGATCGACCTGAACGCGTTCGGCGCGGCGGCCCGTTCCAGCTTCCAGGCGCCGTCACGCGGCGAGCTGCGGCGCGAGTACGGCACGAAGCTGCAGCGCGAGGTCCTCTACTATCTGCACCAGGCGAGGGAGACCTTCGGCGCCGGCGCGCGCGTGCTCGACCTCGGATGCGGCAACGGCGGGAACAAGCGATACCTTCTCGCCCACGGCTACAGCGACGTCATCGCGGTGGACTACTTCCCCACGACCGGCGCCGAGGCGCTCGTGGATGCCCATCGGCTCCCGTTCCCGGACGGCAGCATGGATGTCGTGTTGTCGACCGCGACCGTCGAGCACTTCGCGCTGCCGTTCGTCGCCATCAGCGAGATCGCCAGAGTGCTGCGTCCAGGCGGCCGCTTCATCGGATCGGTGAGCTTCTGGGAGTCGTGGCACGGGCGGTCCTGTTTCCACATGACGCCCGACGGGATTGCGGTCCTCTGCGCCTCGGCGGATCTCGCGCTCGTCGATTTGTGGCCGGGATGGGGCTTCATCCCCGCGCTCCTGGCGCACGGCCTGGGCCTGCCGGGATTTCGGCGGGTCACGTACGCAATGCAGCGGACGTTCGATCGGGTCTACGTGCTTACGCGAGGCGAGAGCGCGGCCCGATCGCATCAGTTCCGCACCGCCGGGTCGTTCGGGCTCGTCGCAGGGAAGGCTCAATCACTACCGTAATCACTGGCTCGACTTTGTCAGATCTGAAGACCGTGACATCGCGGGCGAGCGGGGTCGTCAGCCGCCGCCGCTCCGCATGCCGGGAAATCGCTCCCGGCTCTAACGCTGTCGCTCACGCGGCGAGTAGGGATGCGCGTGGGCGGCACATGCCAGGCGCACAGATGCGCCGGTGGTCGCGTGGGATCTACGCGGATCACAATGACCGAACTCGCCGCGGGGAATCGCCGGGCGCGCTTTCCTGCTTCGCACTGAGACGGCATGCTCCGCATCGCGTCGGCCGCCGACCCCGCTCGCCCGCTCACGCGTCTGCGGTGGAAGATCTGGCAAAGTCGAACCAGCCGTTGAATCCGTGATCGGTGAGGGCCGCGTGTTCTCAACCAGCGAGGAACAGCAGCGCCGCTACTGGGATGGGACCCCGAAGTACCGCACCGTGGACCATCCGGTGGTGCAGATCTTCGGGCGGCAGCGCCTGGCCTACCTCGAGCGGTGGCTCGATCTCCGCTCGATCGACTCCGCGCTCGACGTCGGCTGCGGCGACGGCTTCTCCACGGTGTTCATGGCCGAGCGGATCCGCCGCGTGTGGGCGATCGATCGCTCGGCCTCGATGCTCGCGCGCCACCCGGCGCGGGGCGTGCTCGCGCGGGCCGATTTCCTGCAGCTGCCGTTCGCGGATGGCGCCGTCGACCTGGTCTACTGCTGGGAAGTGCTGCACCACCTCCCCGATCCCAGCCGCGCCGTCGCCGAGATGGCGCGCGTGAGCCGCCAGTACGTGCTCATCGCGGAGCCCAATCGCGCCAACCCGGCGCAGTGCGCGTTCGCGCTGGCCCGCCGCGACCACCGCTGGGTCTTTCGCTACAGCCAGGCGTACATGCGGTCGATCGTCGAACGGGCCGGCCTGCGCGTCGCGCACCTCGCGTCGGGCGGCTTCATCCTGCCCAACCGGATGCCCACGTGGATGGCGCGGCCGCTGCGCCACCTGCCGTATCCCTGCCGGATCGGGATCTCGAACTGGGTCCTGGGGGAAAAGATCAATCCCTAATCCCTAATCCTTGAATCCGTGAATCGTTGAATCCCGAATCCCTGAATCCTTGAATCGCTGAATCGCTGAATCCCGGCATCGGGTAGACGATTGAGCGATTCGAGGATTCACCGATTAGGGATTAGGGATTCCGATCTTCACTACGGGCGTGTGCAGCGAATCGCCGAACTGCACCGTGAACTGGTTGCGCACGAACCAGTGGCCGCTCGACGGACGGTAGATCGCGACGTCGGTCTTCCCGTCGCCGTTGTAGTCGCCCGGCACCGGTTTGTCGCCCGGGTCGCCGAACTGCGTGGTGAGGATGTTTCGCACGAACCACTGACCGGTCGATGGCCGGTACACGGCCACGTCCATCGTGCCGTCGCCGTTGTAGTCGCCGGGGATCGCAACGTCGCCGGGATCGCCGAACTGCACGGCGAGGATGTTCCGCACGTACCACGTCCGCGTCGACGTCCGATAGACGGCCACGTCGGTCCTGCCGTCGCCGTTGTAGTCGCCGGGTATGGGAAGGTCGTTCGCGTCGCCGCCGAAGTTGACGCTGAACTGGTTGCGCACGAACCACGCGCCGGTGGACGGCCGGTAGACGGCCACGTCCATCAGGCCGTCGCCGTTGTAGTCGCCCGGCACCGGCTTGTCGCTCGGGTCGCCGAACTGCACGGTCGGCTGGTTCCGCACGAACCAGTGCCCGGTCGACGGGCGATACACCGCGATGTCCATCCGCCGATCGCCGTTGTAGTCGGCGGGGATCGGCAGATCGCTCGGATCGCCGAACTGCACGGCGAGTTGATTGCGCACGAACCAGTGGCCGGTGGACGCGCGGTACATCGCGATGTCGGTGGTCGCGTCACCGTTGAAGTCCCCGGCGGCCGCCAGCCCGTTGCCGCCGGACGGCGGCATCGGCAGATCGCCGGTATCCCCGAACTGCACTGTGAACTGGTTCCGCACGAACCACTGCCCGGTCGACGGCCGGTAGACGGCCACATCGGCAGCCCGGTCACCGTTGTAGTCGCCCGTCACCGGCCGGTCGCTCGGGTCGCCAAACTGCACCGTGAACTGGTTGCGGACGAACCAGTGGCCGGTTGACGGCCGATACACCGCGATGTCCATGCGGCCGTCGCCGTTGTAGTCGTCCGGCACCGCGCGGTCGCCCGGATCGCCGAACTGCACGGTTGCTTGACCCGGCACGAACCACTGGCCCGTTGACGGCTTGAACACCGCCGCGTCCGCCCTGCCGTCTCCGTTGTAGTCGCCGACGACCGGCACGTGCCCGGGACCGCCGGACAGCACGGTCGGCTGATTGCGCACGAACCACTCGCCCGTTGACGGCCGGTAGACCGCCAAATCGACGAGCCCGTCGTCGTCGAAATCCGCGGGAACGGGCACGTCGCCGGGAGCGCCGAATTGAATCGTAAACAGGTTGCGCACGAACCACTGCCCCGTGGATGGCCGGAAGACCGCCAGATCCATGGCGGTGTCCCGGTCGTAGTGTCCGGGCACCGGCACGTCGCCCGGCTGACCGAGCTGGGCGGAGAACTGGTTGCGCACGAACCAGGTGCCGCTCGACGGGCGGTACACGGCGACATCCGCCTGGCCGAAGCCATTGAAGTCCCCCTTCAACTGCAGGTCCGTGTTTCCTATGAAACAGGTGACACCCCCGGCGGCGGGCAGCGCCTCCGCGACGACGCAGAACCGCATCAGCCCGTCTTGCACGATATCGAGCCGGAAGCGGACATCGACGGCCGCGCCAGGTGCGATCAGGGTGTCCGTGACCGGGTTGACGGACAACGTGCTGTTGTAGCCTCCACCAAGGGCTTGAAATGGCGGCTCTTCGAGTGTCGTCCCGCGTACCGTGACATCGCTCGTGCCCGAGCCGCACGGCGGCCGATCAACCGTGACGACGACGTTGCTCGAGCTCCGCGGCCGCAGATCCGCTACCCCTGGGATGGACGGATGGGTCGTGATGTCCACGATCCGGAACCGCAGCCGTGAGATGGTGGCCCCGGTGTTGTTGACGAACGTGTACCGGAGCTCCATTGTGTTGAACCCCTTGACGCGATTCGGCTCTGCAGTCCGCCCTGCGCACGTGTCGAGTTTGTCCGGCGTCACCAGAGCGGCGGAACCGCCGATCTGTGCGCTCTGGTTGGACGGCCCAGGAGCGCCGTTCCGGCGCCCGAATCCAACATCCAAACCGCTCGTGGCCACGAAGATGAAGTCATCGGCGTTGGAACCGGTGTCCTGCTGCTGGCCCGACGACGGGCCGGGGGTGGTCTGAACCGCGGTGGGAGTGTCGCAGTTCCCATTGGGCTGCGATCCGGTACAACCGCCGGGGTGCCGGCGGACCAACGAATACTGAAGGCCGTCCGGTTGAATGGGCGGGTAACCCGGCCCTTCCCTGTAGACCTCGTTGCGCTCGTCTTCGGAGCCGACGGCATCGAGGCGGTTGGCCAGCGTGAAGTTCAACGGCTCAGCGGTGTTGAATAACGCCAGGCCGTCGTTTTCGAGAGTGTCCGCCGTGTAGGTGATGTCACCCGTCGCGAACGTCTCGCCGGCGGGATACGACGGGAGGGATACCCGTCGGAGTTCACGCCAAGGTAGTACCCTCCTATCGGCATCACCGTCCCGTTCGGGATCACGAAGATCACACCGCCGCTGTTGGCTACGGCGTATCCGTCCGATTCATCCGATGCGGCAACCGTGTGCTCCGAGCCGCTGACGTTGAGAATCTCCACGAACTCGTCATCTTCACCGTTGGGTCCGCTGAGCCGGAACTCGGAGATGATCAACTGCCCCGGCGACGCCTGTGGCAGGGCCGTGGCGTCCGCGGCAGCGCGTGGCCGTCCTGCCGCCATCGGAAGCGAGATGGCGCACGCGGCGCCGGCACACGTGAGCAGGCGCAGCCAGCGGTTTCGGCTCGTGGGGGACGTCGGGGACATGGAGAAGCCTTTCCTGGAGAGAAAACTGGAGCGCAGGGCGACGCGTGAGGGGCGCGCAACGGCGAAGAGTGGAGAGAGAACGACGTGAGGGAATTACTCAGTGGCGAGTTGCGATTGAGCGGGCAACCTGCCGGCGCCGTCCGGTTATGGACGACGCCAGCATGTTACCGCTGTATTGACCAGAATGGGTGCCCAATCGGCGCAGGCAGGCCTGAAGGCCTGCGCTACGTACGCAAGTGAAAGCAGCGAGATCGGTCTAAAGGTCAGAGCGTTTTTCCCAAAAACCAAAAAACTCCTGACCTCCTGTTCTCCTGTTCCTGTTCCTCCTGATCTCCTGTTATTGCGGTCCTCCGATGCGCACCATCGGCACGTAGGTGGAGTCCCCGAACTGCTGGGTGAGCACGTTCCGCACGAAGAACGTGCCGGTCGACGGCCGGTAGACCGCGATGTCCGACAGCCCGTCGCCGTTGTAGTCGCCGGGCGCCGGCACGTCGCCGGCGTCGCCGAACTGCACCGAGAACTGGTTGCGCACGTACCACGTCCGCGTCGACGGCCGATAGATCGCGACATCCATCTTGCCGTCGCCGTTGTAGTCGGCCGCTACCGCGATGTCGCCCGGATCGCCGAACTGCACCGCGAGCTGATTGCGCACGAACCAGTGCCCGGTCGACGGCCGATACACCGCGATGTCGGTGACGCGGTCGCCGTTGTAGTCGCCCGGCAGGGGGATGTCGCTCGGGTCGCCGAAGCTGACCGCGAACTGGTTGCGCACGAACCACTGCCCCGTCGACGGCCGGAAGACCGCCACGTCCATCAGGCCGTCGCCGTTGTAGTCACCAGGCGCCGGCTTGTCGCTCGGGTCGCCGAACTGCACGGTCGGCTGATTGCGCACGAACCAATGACCGGTCGACGGCCGGTACACCGCGATATCCATCCGCCGGTCGCCGTTGTAGTCGGCGGGTATCGGGACGTCGCCCGCGTCCCCGTGCGTGACCGCGAGCTGGTTCCGCACGAACCACTGATTGGTCGACGGCCGATGGACCGCGATGTCGGTCGCGCCGTCGCCGTCGTAGTCGCCGGCAATCGCCAGAGGAACGCCGGCCGTCCGCGGGATCGGGATGTCGCGGCCATCGCCAAACGACACGGCGAACTGATCCTTCACGAACCACTGGCCCGTCGACGCGCGGTAGATCGCGACGTCCATCGAGCCGTTGCCGTCGTAGTCGCGGGGCACCGGGATATCGCCGGGATCCCCGAACTGCACGGTCGGCTGATTGCGCACGAACCATTGCCCGGTTGACGGCCGATACACTGCGATGTCCGTCTTCCCGTCGTCGTCGTAATCGCCCGGCACCGGCCGGTCGCCCGGGTCGCCGAAATCGAGCGCGAGCTGATTCCGCACGAACCACATGCCGGTCGACGGCTGGAAGACCGCGATATCGTCGGTCCCGTCGCCGTTGTAGTCGCCGACGACCGGGACGTAGCCGCCCGGGCCGCCGAAGCTGACGCTGAACTGATCTTTCACGAACCACATGCCGGTCGACGGCCGGTACACGGCCACGTCCGTCTGACCGTCGCCGTTGAAGTCGCCGGGCACCGGGACGTCGCCCTTGTCTCCCCACAGCACGGTGAACTGGTTGCGCACGAACCACTGGTTCGTCGACGGCCGGAAGACGGCGACGTCCTCGACGTCGTCGCCGTTGTAGTCGCCAGGGACCGGGACGTCGATCGGATCGCCGAACTGCACGGCGGGCTGGTTCCGGATGAACCAGTGGCCCGTCGAGGGGCGATACACCGCGATGTCGCCCGTGCCGTCGCCGTTGAAGTCGGACCGGGTTTTCGACAGCGTCACCAACCCGTCACCGGTGCCGATGACGCACTGAACCTGGGAGCTCGTCGCCGGGACCGTTTCGGCCGCGACGCAGAAGCGCACGGCGCCAAGCTGCTGCAGGCCGAGCAGGAAGTGCACGTCCACCGAAGCCCCGGCGGCCAGCGGCGTTCCCGTGGTGATCGCGCCGACCGACAGCGAACCGTAGAAACCGGATCCATTCGGCTGACTGGGCGGCTCCTCCAGCGTCGTGCCTCTTACCGTGACGTCGCCAGTACCTGTGCCGCACGGCGGCCGATCGACGTTCACGACGATGTCGGTTGACGTACGTGGTCGCACGTCAGCCACACCCGAAATCGAAGGGAACGTGGTGATGTCCACGATCCGGAATCGCAATCGGCTGATGGGGACGCCCGTCGTGTTGGTGAACGTGCGCCGGACGTCGTACGTGCCGAACGTCGAGTTCTGGGAGGGGACGGAGGTGAAATCGCGGACCACGTTCGGCGGCTCGTGGCGGCGTTCGCACGTGTCGAGCTTGGACGCCGTCAGGGCGAAGCCGTCGAGGGAAATCGGCGAGGTCAGGTTCTCCGGACCGGGCGCTCCCAGCCGCTGTCCCGCGCCGGCGCTCGTGCCGTTGGTGTCCACGAAGACGAAGTCGGCGGCGTTGTCGTTGCTGTCCTGCACCTGCGTGGTGGTCGGCCCGGGTGTCGTCTGGATCAGCGACAGACTGTTGCAGGTCCCGCTGGGCGCGCTTGCCGAACCCGTGCAACCTCCAGGCATCTTGCGCGTGAAGGAAGTACTCGATGCTGAACGGTGTCAGGGCCGCGTAGCCGGCACCTTCCTTGTAAACCGTGTTGGCCTCGGACGTCGAGCCGACGGCGTCGAGCCGGTTGGCGAGCGTGAAGCTGGCCGGGACGTTGTTGTTGAAGAGCGCGATGCCGGCGTTGTCCGGGATGTCGGCCGTAAACGTCGCGTCGCCTGTGGCGGTGGCGCCGCTGCCGGCAGGATATCCAGTAAGCAAGTAGCCCACGGAATTGGTACAGAGATAGTGCCCCCGGTTCGCGATGATTGTTCCGTTGGGAATGGTGCAGCGCAACAGCCCATCGGAGGCCGCGACTCCGTAGCCGGTGCCCGACCCGGACGAAACGGTGTGCTCGGCGCCGCTCGCGTTGTAGATTTCGACGAACTCGTCGTCCGCTCCGTTCGGCCCGCGCACACGGAACTCGGAGATGATCAGGGCGCCTGCAGGCGGCGGAGCGGTTAGCGGGCACACATTGAGAGCCACGTCGTCCACGACGTAGCTGCCAGTACCGGTGGTGGGCCCGATGTATTCAAACAGAAGGCTGTGCGCTGCGCCGTTGGCGAAGGGGGTGAGGTTGATCGTGCGCAGCGTGTAGGCGCCTTCGGCAACCGCAGGTTCCGGGAAACTCGCCACGATGGCGCCATCCACCCTCACGTTCAGCACGTCCGTGAAGGGAGACGAGACCGTGCCGATCCGCATCTGGAACGTCAGGCTGGCGGTTGAGCCCGCGGCGATGGTAACCGTCTGTCCCAGGGTCGCCGTTTCGACCGCCGGGAGGCCACCGAACCAGGCCCAGATGAGCCCTGCGAACGGCGGCGACGCGCCGCCGCCGGTACTGCAGCTCCCAGCGTCACACAAGCGGAGTGCCGAAGTTGGTCGAGGTTTCCGGATCCCAGAATGTGCTGGGAATACCGCCGGTCTCGAAGCCGCCGTCCACGATGACTTGGCTGCAGGCAGCGAGGTCGGTCGAGAGAGGCGCGAGCTTCGCAACCGTCATGACCGGCGCGGCCGACGCTGCGACGCGCTCGGAGGCAGGTTGCGGGCGCTTGCGCGCGGAAGGGTCCTCCCCGCCGGATGCCTCCTGTCGAACCTGCGACTGCTGTGGACTCTGCGCCCCGATCGGCTGCAGCACCCAGCCGGCGGCGAGCACGATGATGCCGGACATTGCCAGCCCTTGTGCAAGACTCTTGCGCACGACGATCGCCTTCTTCATGATCTCCATCCCCTGAATCCGTGTTACGTAAGGAGATCAGGAGGACCAGGAGATCAGGAGTTTTCTCCCGATCTCCCAATCTCCCGCTCTCCTGATCTTTCCTGATCTCCTGATCTCCTAAATCTCCTGATCTCTACTGCGGCCCGCCGATGCGCACCATCGGGACGTATGTGGAGTCCCCGAACTGCACGGACAGCACATTCCGTACGAACCACATGCCCGTCGACGGCCGGTAGACCGCGATGTCCGACAGCCCGTCGCCGTTGTAGTCGCCGGGCACGGCGACGTCGCCGCTGTCGCCGAACTGCACGTTGAGTTGATTCCGCACGAACCACGTGCGCGTCGAGGGCCGGTAGACGGCGATGTCCATCTTGCCGTCGCCGTTGTAATCGGCCGGCACCGGGATGTCGCCCGGATCGCCGAACTGCACCGCGAGCTGGTTGCGCACGAACCACGTGCGCGTCGACGGGCGATACACCGCGATGTCGGTGACGCGGTCGCCGTTGTAGTCGCCCGGCATGGGGATGTCGCTCGGGTCGCCGAAGCTGACCGCGAACTGGTTGCGCACGAACCACTGCCCCGTCGACGGCCGGTAGACCGCCACGTCCATGAGGCCGTCGCCGTTGTAGTCCCCGGGCGCCGGCTTGTCGCTCGGGTCGCCGAACTGCACCGTCGCCTGATTGCGCACGAACCAGTGGCCCGTCGACGGCCGGTACACCGCGACGTCCATCCGCCGGTCGCCGTTGTAGTCGGCGGGGATCGGGATATCGCCAGGGTCGCCGAACCCCACCGCGAGCTGGTTCCGCACGAACCACTGATTGGTCGTCGGCCGATGGACGCGATGTCGGTCACGCCGTCGCCGTCGTAGTCGCCGGCAATGGCCAGCGGAACACCGGCCGTCAGCGGGATCGGGATGTCGCGGCCGTCGCCAAACGACACCACCAACTGATTCCTCACGAACCACTGGCCTGTGGACTGCCCGATAGATCGCGACGTCCATCGTGCCGTTGCCGTCGTAGTCGCGAGGCACCGGGACATCGCCGGGATCCCCGAACTGCACGGTCGGGCTGGTTGCGCACGAACCACTGCCCGGTGGACGGCCGATACACGGCGATGTCCGTCGTGCCGTTGCCGTCGTAGTCGCCCGGCACGGGCCGGTCGCCCGGGTCGCCGAAGTCGAGGGCGAGCTGATCCTTCACGAACCACATCCCCGTCGACCGCTGGAAGACCGCCACATCGTCGGTCCCGTCGCCGTTGTAATCGCCGACGACCGGGACATAGCCGCCGGCGCCGCCGAAGTTCACGCTGAACTGGTTGCGCACGAACCAGCCGCCCGTTGATGGCCGGTACACGGCCACATCGGTCAGGCCGTCGCCGTTGAAGTCGCCGGGCACCGGCACGTCGCCGCGATCGCCGAACTGCACGGTGAACTGGTTCCTCACGAACCACTGGCCGGTGGACGGCCGGAAGACGGCCACATCCTCGATGCCGTCGCCGTTGTAGTCGCCGGGCACGGGGACGTCGCTCGGGTCGCCGAACTGCACCGCGGCCTGGTTCCGGATGAACCACTGGCCAGTGGATGGACGATAGACCGCGATGTCGGCGGCCCCGTCTCCGTTGAAATCCGATCGGGTCGGAGGGAGGAGGCGTTCGACGCTCACGTCGTCAATCGCCAGACCGGCGAGCTGGACCGAATCGTCGGTCTCGAGGTGGAACCGGACTTCCACCTGCGTCCCGGCAAACGACGAGATGTCGGCGGCCATCTGGGCCCAGCCGGCGCTCATGTTCACGAGCACGCCGGGGCTGCCGACGGTTCGCGTCATGGTGTTACCGGTCCACTCCCAGACACGCCTGGCGCTCAACGGCACGCCGACTTGGCGGACTTCCACATAGGCGTTGTCGAAGCTGGCCGACTCCAGCTGGTACTTCTGTGCCCACTTCAGCCTCATGGGAGTGCCCGCATTGAACGCGGTCAGGTCGATAAGCGGGGAGACCAGGTCCTGATTGCTGCTCGCGTTGTACGGACCGGCCAGATTCGTTTTCCAGCAATTCGTCCCGCTGTAGCAGTTCGTGATCGGGGCCGAAGCCGGAAGGCCGCGGGCCCAGGCGTCAAGCGTGCCGCCGTGGGTGAAGCCGCCGTCGTCGCCCTCGAAACTGGTGCTGAAGACCGTGGTGAACAGCGGCGGGGGCGCACTTCTGCCACAGACGCTGAATGCCCAGGCGTTGACCGTGCCGGGATTCAGGGCCGTGTCGTCGCGCACACGCAGGGTCCACGTCCCCTGGGCCTGCTGCCCGCTGAACCACTCGAGACGTACCAGCCTCGGTGAGGAGATGACCCCGTTCATAACGATCGAGAATCCTACGGGCAGCGCGGCGTCGTCATCCAGGATCAGGTCGATCTGGGGCGCACCGCCGATCGCCGGCAAGTCGTCGAACAGGACGACCTCGTTGCCAGTCGGCGCGATGAGCGACACGTCCAGATCGCTGGTGACGGCGTGGGTGACGTTCAGCGACAGCCGCAGGTGATCGATGATGGCCAGGTCCGCCACGTTGACAGTGAAATCCGTCGTGGCGAGATCGGCAATGGCCCCGGCCGTGCCCGAATAGGTGGTACACGAACGGGGCGTGCCGGGGAGCACACTCACCGACAAGTGATAAGTAAAGCCGGCGGCCCCACCCGACGCGGACTCATCGACGTACACGAGATATGTCCCGGCGGCCTTCACCGTCCAGGCGATCGCTTCCGAGGGATTCGCGTCGGCGGCGGAGCCGTCCACGTCCGCGATGAAGGTGTTGAACAGGCCCACACCCAGGTGCGGATTCCACTCCGGGGCATCGCGTTCCGGGTCCGCGTCAAGGATGGCGACGATGGTGTCGCCGGCGTTCACACTGACCGCATACACGTCGTTATCGTTCGCGAAATCGATCGCGCCGCTCATCCAACCGCCCGGCGCGAGCGGCTGCGGGGCACCGAGGTGGTTGGGTTCGGTCTCGGCGACAGGCGCACCAGAGTGGACGCGGACGTAGAGGTCGTACGGACGGATTGTGCCGGTGAGAGAAGTCGTCGTGAACTGGCGCACCCGCACGTAATACGTGCCGGTCGTGGGGACGACCAGGCCCGCGATGTTGGACGCGCCTTCACTGGCAGCACCGTCCTCATCGTCGGTCTCGAGGACAGTGGTGCTGTCCGATGCGAGGATGTCGAGGACTGTGTTGGTGCTCCCGGCGGTGCCGGCGGTTATCGTCGCGGCATAGACCCGATCTCCGGCACCGGCTGTGAACGAATACAGATCGACGTCCACTCCGGCGCTGAATGGGGAGCGGAACAGCGTCGCCCGCACCCGCACGGGCGTCACGCCGAGCGGCGTCGCGGCCCCCGGCGTGTCGTTGGGCTCCGCCTCGGCGACGGACGCCGCAGTCGAAGCCGCCCCGAGTTGCCCGCTCGAAGTCACGCGGGGCCCACTGAGGCCGTTCAGACCGCCCGGCACCGCGATGAGCGCGGGGGCCCGGTCAGGCCCGCGTTCGCGCGCGGCGTCCTTCAGCTTCGCGCCGGCCGCATCCGGGCCCGGTTCCTGTGCCCGCGTGCGAACCTGGCCCGAGGGCGACAGGACAAGCGCCAGGCACAGCGCCGCGCCGAGGGCAACGCAGATGCGGCGCGATCGCTGCCGTGCACATTGGACGAAGGCGGTCATAAGACTCCATCTCTGATTTGTCACAGTCACGGTCCGGCTAAAGCCGGACACCACCGACGTCGCTGACGATGAACAGAAGGATCAGGAGATCAGGAGTTTTCTCCCAATCTCCCGCTCTCCATCTCCTGATCTCCTAATTCTCCTGACCTCTACTGTGGCCCGCCGATGCGCACCATCGGCACGTAGGTGGAGTCCCCGAATTGCACGGACAGCACATTCCGTACGAACCACATGCCCGTCGACGGCCGGTAGACCGCGATGTCCGACAGCCCGTCGCCGTTGTAGTCGCCGGGCACGGCGACGTCGCCGCTGTCGCCGAACTGCACGTTGAGTTGATTCCGCACGAACCACGTGCGCGTCGAGGGGCGGTAGACGGCGATGTCCATCTTGCCGTCGCCGTTGTAGTCGGCCGGCACCGGGATGTCGCCCGGATCGCCGAACTGCACCGCGAGCTGGTTGCGCACGAACCACGTGCGCGTCGACGGGCGATACACCGCGATGTCGGTGACGCGGTCGCCGTTGTAGTCGCCCGGCATGGGGATGTCGCTCGGGTCGCCGAAGCTGACCGCGAACTGGTTGCGCACGAACCACTGCCCCGTCGACGGCCGGTAGACCGCCACGTCCATGAGGCCGTCGCCGTTGTAGTCCCCGGGCGCCGGCTTGTCGCTCGGGTCGCCGAACTGCACGGTCGCCTGATTGCGCACGAACCAGTGGCCGGTCGACGGCCGGTACACCGCGACGTCCATCCGCCGGTCGCCGTTGTAGTCGGCGGGGATCGGGACATCGCCGGGGTCGCCGAACCCCACTGCGAGCTGGTTGCGCACGAACCACTGATTGGTCGACGGCCGGTGGAGCGCGATGTCGGTCACGCCGTCGCCGTCGTAGTCGCCGGCAATCGCCAGCGGAACACCGGCCGAAAGCGGGATCGGGATGTCGCGGCCGTCGCCGAACGACACCACGAACTGATCCTTCACGAACCACTGGCCCGTCGACGCCCGGTAGATCGCGACGTCCATCGTGCCGTTGCCGTCGTAGTCGCGGGGCACCGGGACATCGCCGGGATCCCCGAACTGGACGGTGAACTGGTTGCGCACGAGCCACTGCCCCGTCGACGGGCGATAGACGGCGATGTCGGTCAGGCCGTCGCCGTCGTAGTCGCCCTGCACGGGGCGGTCGCCCGGGTCGCCGAAGTCGAGGGCGAGCTGATCCTTCACGAACCACATCCCCGTCGACCGCTGGAAGACCGCGATGTCATCGATCGCGTCGCCGTTGTAGTCGCCGACGACCGGGACGTAGCCGCCCGCGCCGCCGAAGTTCACGTTGAACTGGTTGCGCACGAACCAGTCGCCCGTTGACGGCCGGTACACCGCCACGTCGGTCACACCGTCGCCGTTGAAGTCGCCCGGCACCGGCACGTCGCCGCTGTCGCCGAACTGCACCGTGAACTGGTTCCGCACGAACCACTGGCCGGTGGACGGCCGGAAGACCGCGATGTCCTCGATGCCGTCGCCGTTGTAGTCGCCGGGCACGGGGATGTCGCTCGGATCGCCGAACTGCACGGCGGGCTGGTTCCGGACGAACCAGTGGCCCGTCGACGGGCGATACACCGAGATGTCGCCGGAGCAGTCCCCGTTGAAGTCCGACGCGACGCCGCCCAGCGGCGCTCTGCACGACGAGGTGATCGTCAGGTCCCATCCCCCGGCGATCGTGCCGGAATCCCCGACCGCGTCATCGACGACGTAGAGGAACCACGTGCCGTTGGGGTCGAGCCCGTTGAATGCCGCCAGCAGATTGGCGCCGGCGGGTGCTGGATTCAGATAGGGCCCGGCGGGAGCGGGCCCCGGGAACGTGTCACCGGCGCTGTGGTTGGTCGGCCTGAACGAGCCGGAGGCTGGCGGCACGGCGTTCAGCGGCAGGAGCGCAGCGGCACTGTCGTCGAACGTGTAGGTGTGGCTCGCGAAGTCGGCGTCGCCAACCACATCGGACATCAAAATGAACTTGGCCCCGGTCGGACCGACGAGCAGGACGTCGATGTCGTTCGGGAACGTGTGGGTCATCTGCTTGAGCGTGACCGTGACCTTGGTCACCTGGTTCGTGATACCGGACACCGCGATGCCCGACGGGTACGGCGGCGCCGCGCCGTCGGCGGGAATCACGATGGCGGCCCCGTTCGAGAAGGTCCGGGATGTGTGCAAGACCATGCCCTCGGTCGTGCCGACGAAGCAGAAAATCTGAGCGGTCGACGCCGGGAGCGTTTCGGCCGCGACACAGAAGCGGGCGGCGCCGATCTGCTGGATCCCCATCAGGAAGCGCACGTCCACCGAGGCGCCGGACCCCAACGGCGTGCCGATCGTGATCGCGCCGACCGACAGCGTCCCGCCGTAGCCCGTTCCATTCGGCTGACTGGGAGGTTGTTCCAGCGTCGTGCCCCGTACCGTCGGGGCGGATGTACCGGTCGAGCACGGCGGCCGATCGACCGTGACCGCGACGTCGGACGACGTGCGTGGCCGCAGGTCGGCGACACCGGAGGTCGACGGGAACGTGGTGATATCGACGACGCGGAAGCGCAGCCGCGTGATGGCGCCGCCCGTGTTGTTCGTGAAGGTGCGCCGGATGTCGATCGTGCCTTCGGTCGAGTTGTTGGCAGGGTCGGAGGTGTAACCGCGGACGTGATTGGGCGGCGCGTCGTTGACCCGGCACGAGTCGAGCCTCGACACCGCCAGCGCGGGGCCGTCGAGCGAAATCGGGCGAGCTCAGGTTCTCGGGGCCGGGCGCGCCCAGCCGCTGGCCGGCGCCGGCGCTGGTGCCGTTGGTGTCGACGAACATGAAGTCGCTCGCGTTGTCGCTGGGTGTCCAGCACCGCCGAAGTGGTCGGGCCAGGCGTCGTCTGGATGAGCGACACGCTGTTGCAATTGGTGCCCCCTCCCGAGCCGGTGCAGCCGGCGGCCGGCCGGCGCGTGAAGGAGTAGTCGATGCTGAACGGGGTCAGCGCCGGATAGCCGGTCCCTTCCTTGTAGAGCGTGTTGGCTTCGGAGGTGGAGCCGACGGCGTCGAGCCGGTTGGCGAGGATATAGCTGCCTCCGCCCGAGTTGTTGTTGAAGAGCGCGATGCCCGCGTTGTCGGGAATGTCCGTCGATGTAGGTGGCGTCCCCCGTCGCGGTCGTCCCGTTGCCGGCCGGGTAGGAGGCGAGCGAGTAGGCGACCGAGTTGACGCAGAGATAGTGCCCGCGGGCCGGGATGATGGTGCCGTTCGGGATCGTGCAGCGGGCGACCCCGTCCGAGGCCGCGATGCCATAGCCCGTGCCCGAGCTGGACGACACGGTGTGATTGACGCCGCTCGCGTTGTAGATTTCGATGAACTCGTCGTTGGCCCCGCTTGGACCCCGCACGCGGAATTCAGAGATGGTCAACTGGGCGCTGGCAGCCGCGGCCTGCAGGAAGCAGACGACGAACGCCATGGCAATCCGCGCCAACAAGCCGCGGAGCGTGAAGTCGATGCGGGCAAAGGACACGTTGGGCACCTTTTCTTTAACGAGAAGTCGACCGGACACTACCGACGCATGGTCCGGCTAAAGCCGGACGCCACCGAACTCCTGATCTCCTGATCTCCTGACCTCTACTGTGGCGCCCCGATGCGCACCATCGGCACGTAGGTGGAGTCACCGAACTGCACCGTCAACACATTCCGCACGTACCACGTGCCCGTCGATGGCCGGTAGACCGCGATGTCGGTCAGCCCGTCGCCGTTGTAGTCGCCGGGCGCCGGCAGGTCGCCGGCATCGCCGAACATCACCGCGAACTGGTTGCGCACGTACCACGTCCGCGTCGAGGGCCGATACACCGCGACATCCATCTTGCCGTCGCCGTTGTAGTCAGCCGGCACCGGGATATCGCCCGGATCGCCGAACGAAACCGCGAGCTGATTGCGCACGAACCACTGCCGGGTCGACGGCCGATACACCGCGACGTCGGTGACGCGGTCGCCGTTGTAGTCGCCAGGCAGGGGAATGTCGTTCGTGTCGCCGAAGCTGACCGCGAACTGGTTGCGCACGAACCACTGCCCTGTCGATTTCCGGAACACCGCCACGTCCATGAGGCCGTCGCCGTTGTAGTCGCCCGGGATCGGCTTGTCGCTCGGGTCGCCGAACTGCACGGTCGGCTGATTGCGCACGAACCAGTGGCCCGTGGTCGGCCGGTACACCGCGATATCCATCCGTCTGTCCCCGTTGTAGTCGGCGGGGATCGGGATATCGCCAGGGTCGCCGAACCCCACGGCGAGCTGATTCCGCACGAACCACTGGTTTGTCGTCGGCCGGTGGACGGCGATGTCGGTCGCGCCGTCGCCGTCGTAGTCGCCGGCAATGGCCAGCGGAACGCCGGCTGTCAGCGGGATCGGGATGTCGCGGCCGTCGCCGAACGACACCGCGAACTGATCCTTCACGAACCACTGGCCCGTGGACGGCCGATAGATCGCGACGTCCATCGTGCCGTTGCCGTCGTAGTCGCGGGGCACGGGGACATCGCCGGGATCCCCGAACTGCACGGTGAACTGGTTGCGCACGAGCCACTGGCCGGTCGACGGGCGATAGACCGCGATGTCGGTTCTGCCGTCGCCGTCGTAGTCACCCTGCACCGGCCGGTCGCCGGGCTCGCCAAAGTCGAGCGCCAGCTGATTCCGCACGAACCACATGCCCGTCGACCGCTGGAAGACCGCGATATCGTCGATCCCGTCGCCGTTGTAGTCGCCGACGACCGGGACGTAGCCGCCTGCTCCGCCGAAGTTCACGTTGAACTGGTTGCGCACGAACCAGTCGCCGGTTGACGGACGGTACACGGCGACATCGGTCAGGCCGTCGCCGTTGAAGTCGCCGGGGACCGGCACGTCGCCGCGGTCGCCGAACTGCACCGTGAAGAGGTTCCTCACGAACCACTGGCCGGTGGACGGCCGGAAGACGGCGACATCCTCGAGGGCGTCGCCGTTGTAATCACCGGGAATCGGGACATCGCTCGGGTCGCCGAACTGCACGGCGGGCTGGTTCCGGATGAACCAGTGGCCAGTGGAGGGGCGATACACCGCGATGTCGCCGGAGCAGTCGCCGTTGAAGTCCGACGCGACGGCGCCGAGCGGCGCGGTGCACGCCGTGGTGATCGTCAGGTCCCAGCCACCGGCGATCGTGCCGACGTCGCCGATTCCGTCGTCGACCACGTAGAGGGACCACGTGCCATTCGGATCGAGCCCGTTGAAGGCCGCCAGCGTATTCGTGCCAATGGGCGCCGGATCCAGATACGGAAAGGCGGGCGCCGGGGCGGGGAACAGTTCACCAGTACCGTAGTTGGTCGGCCTGAACGAGTCAGTGGGTGGCGGCACGCCGCTGTCCGACAGGAGTACAGCGGCATTGTCGTCGAACGTGTAGGTCTGACCAGTGAGGTCGGAGTCGGCAAGCACATCGGACATCAGCACGAACTTCACCCCGGTCGGGCCGACGAGCATGACGTCGACGTCGGCCGCGTAACTGTGGGTGATCTGCTTGAGCCTGACCGTAACCTTGGTCACCTGGCTGGTGAGACCGGATACCGCAATGCCTGACGGGTACGGGGACGCCGCGCCATTTGAGGGAATCACGATGGCGGCCGCGTTCGAGAAGGTCCGGGTGCTCCGCCGCGTCATTCCCTCGGTCGAGCCGATGAAACAGAGAACCTGGGCGCTGGTCGCCGGCAGCGTCTCGGCGGCGACACAGAAGCGGGCGGCACCGGTTTGCTCGAGACCGAGCAGGAAGCGCACGTCTACCGAGGCGCCCGAGGCCAGCGGTGTCGCAAGCGAGATCGAACCGACCGATAACGAACCGTTGAGACCGGATCCATAAATCTGACCGGGAGGTTGCTCGAGGGTCGTTCCCCGTACCGTCGCGGTGGACGTACCGGTGAAGCACGGCGGCCGATCGACAGTCACAACGAGGTCGGACGAGGTCCTTGGCCGCAGGTCGGCCGCACCACCCACCGCCGGGGACGTGGTCACGTCGACAATCCGGAACCGCAACCGCGTGATGTCGGTGCCCGTGGTATTGGTGAACGTGCGGCGCAGGTCGAGCGTGCCATACCGCGAGTTGTTGCCAGGGTCCGGCGTGACATCGCGCACCAGATTTGTCGGCCCTTCGTTGAGTCTGCACGAGTCGAACGGCGACGCCGCGAGCGCGAAACCATCGCTGGACGTGGGTGAGCTCAAGTTCTCCGGTCCGGGCGCCCCCCGCCCCTGACCAACACCGAAGACGTCCACCAAGATGAAGTCAATCTCGTTGTCGTTGGTGTCCTGCACCTGCGTAGTGGTCGGACCAGGAGTCGTCTGAATCCGCGACAGGCTGAAACAGGTCGAGCCCGTGCTGCAGCCTCCCGGCCGCTTGCGGATTTGCGCGGCGTCTTGGGGGAAGTTCTGCGCACCATGGCCACCCCCTTCTTTGTAGAGGGTGTCGGACGTGAAGCCCAACGCGTCGAGCCGGTTGGCGAGCGTGAAGTCCGCCGGCACCGACGTGTTGAAGAGCGCAATTCCCGCGTTGACGGGAATGTCTGTCGTGTAGGTCGCATCGCCAGTCGCGGTCGTCCCGTTGCCCGCCGGGTAGGCGGCGAGCGAGTAGCCCACGGAGTTGACACAGAGGTAGTGACCGCGGATTGGGATGATGGTTCCATTGGGAACGATGCACCTCACCACGCCGTCGGAGGCGACGAGGGCGAAGCCGGTCCCTCCGCCGGCAACGGTGAGCGGCACGTCGCTGTTGTTGTGCAGCTCGACGTACTCGTCGTTGTCCCCGTTCGCGCCGACCGCGCGGAACTCAGAGATGATCATCTGGGCACTCGCCACCGCGGCCTGCAGGAAGCAGACGACGAATGCGATGGCAATCCGCGCCAACAAGCCGCGGAGCGTGGCATCGATAGGGGCAAAGGACACGTTGGGCACCTTTTCCTTAACGAGAAGTCGCTCGTCGAAACTCGATGGTCCGGCAGCCGCCTTCGCTGCTTTTCCGCGGCGCAGCTACGGCGGCCCAGAAGCCGGACGCCACCGACGCGCACGACCGATGCGCACGGTCCGCAAGAAAGCCGGACGCCACCGATCTCCTGATCTCCTGATCTCCTGCTACTGTGGCGCCCCGATGCGCACCATCGGCACGTAGGTGGAGTCACCGAACTGCACCGTCAACACATTGCGCACGTACCACGTGCCCGTCGACGGCCGGTAGACCGCGATGTCGGTCAGCCCGTCGCCGTTGTAGTCGCCCGGCACGGGGACGTCGTTCGTGTCGCCGAACTGCACCGCGAACTGGTTGCGCACGAACCACGTGCGCGTCGACGGCCGGTAGACCGCGAGATCCATCCTGCCGTCGCCGTTGTAGTCGGCTGGCACTGGAACGTCGCCCGGATCGCCGAACTGCACCGCGAGCTGATCCCGCACGAACCACTGCCCGCTCGACGGGCGATAGACCGCGACGTCGGCGACGCCGTCGGCGTTGTAGTCGCCAGGCACGGGGATGTCGCTCGCGTCGCCGAACTGCACCGCGAACTGATTGCGCACGAACCACTGCCCGGTGGACGGCCGGAAGACCGCGACGTCCATCAGGCCGTCGCCGTTGTAGTCGCCGGGCACCGGCTTGTCGCTCGGGTCGCCGAACTGCACGGCCGGCCGGTTGCGCACGAACCAGTGGCCGGTGGACGGCCGGTACACCGCCACGTCCATCCGCCGGTCGCCGTTGTAGTCGGCAGGGATCGGGATGTCGCCCGCGTCCCCGTGCATCACCGCGAGCTGATTCCGCACGAACCATTGATTGGTCGAGGGGCGATGGACCGCGATGTCGGTCGCGCCGTCGCCGTCGTAGTCGCCGGCGATGGCCGGCGGGATCCACGCCGCCGGCGGGATCGGGATGTCGCGGCCGTCGCCGAACGACACGGCAGGCTGATCCATGACGAGCCACTGCCCCGTCGAGGGCCGGTAGACCGCCACGTCCATGGCGCCGTTGCCGTCGTAGTCTCGAGGCACCGGCAGGTCGCCGGCATTCCCGAACTGCACGCTGAACTGGTTGCGCACGAACCACTGCCCGGTGGACGGCCGATAGAACGCGAGATCCGTCTTCCCGTCGTCGTCGTAGTCACCCGGCACCGGCCGGTCGCCCGGCGCGCCGAACTGCACCGCGAGCTGATTGCGCACGAACCACATGCCCGTCGACGGCTGGAACACCGCCACGTCGTCGGTCAGGTCTCCGTTGTAGTCGCCGACGACCGGCACGTAGCCGCCCGCGCCGCCGAAGTTCACGCTGAACTGGTTGCGCACGAACCAGTCGCCGGTGGACGGCCGGTAGACCGCCACGTCGGTGGTCCCGTCGCCGTTGAAGTCGCCGGGGATCGGGACGTCGCCGCGATCGCCCCACTGCACCGTGAACTGGCCCTTCACGAACCACTGGTTGGTGGACGGCCGGAAGACCGCGACGTCCTCGACGCCGTCGCCGTTGTAGTCGCCGGGAACGGGAACATCGCTCTTGTCGCCGAACTGCACGGCGGGCTGATTGCGGATGAACCACTGACCGGTCGCCGGGCGATACACCGCGATGTCGCCGATGCCATCGCCGTTGAAGTCGGACCGGGTCTTCGCCCCCGTGATCGATCCCTCGCTGCCGCCGATCTCGCAGAAGATCTGCGCGCTCGACGCCGGAAGCGTTTCCGCCGCGACGCAGAAGCGGGAGACGCCGAGTTGCTCGATGCCGAGGAGGAAGCGCACGTCGACCGACGCCGCCGGGCGCCAGCGGCGTTCCAGGCGTGATCGCGCCGACCGACAGCGAACCGTTGAAGCCGGATCCTTCCGGCTGAGCGGGCGGGGTCTCCAGCGTCGTCCCCCTTACCGTGACGTCGCCGGTACCTGTGCCGCAGGGCGGCCGATCGACCGAGACGACCAGATCGGGTGACGTACGTGGGCGCAGGTCCGCTACGCCGGCGAGCGGCTGAAACGTGGTGATGTCGACGATGCGGAAGCGCAGCCGGGAGATGTTGACGCCCGTGGTGTTGGTGAACGTGCGCCGGATGTCGATCGTGCCCCAGGTCGCGTTGTTGCCGGGATCGGAGGTGAAGTCGCGGACGTGATTGGGCCCTTCGTTGCGGCGCTCGCACGAGTCGAGCTTCGACCCCGCGAGGGCAAAGCCATCGAGCGCGATGGGCGAGCCCAGGTTCTCCGGTCCCGGCGCCCCCAGCCGATTGCCGGCGCCGACGCTCGCGCCGCCGGTCTCGACGGAGATGAAGTCGCTCGCGTTGTCGTCCGAGTCCTGGACCTGCGCGGTGACCGGGCCGGGCGTGGTCCGCACCAGCGCGACGCTCGTGCAGTTCCCGCTGCCTGGCACCGATCCGGTGCATCCTCCCGGAAGCTTGCGCACGAAGGAATGGTTGACGTCGGCCGGAGCGGGGTTCGAGGGATAGCCGGCGCCCTCGCGATAGATCGGGTTCGCGTCAGCGGCGGAGCCGGCCGCGTCGAGCCGGTTCGCGAGCGTGAAGCTCCCCGGATCCGCGGTCCTGAAGAGCGCGATGCCGGCGTTGTCGGGGATGTCGTCCGCGTAGGTGGAGTTGGCGGTCGCGGTCGTGCCGTCGCCGCCCGGGTACAAGGCGAGCGAGTAGGCGATCGAGTTGACGCCGAGGTAGCGGCCGCGCGCCGGGATCAGCGTCCCGCCCGGGATGATGAACTCGATCACCGGCGACCCGACGTTGACCGCCGCGTCCGAGGAAGCCACGAGCGCATAGCCCGAAGATTCGTCGGCGGTGCCGACGGTGAGGGGAACGTCGGAGTTGTTGTAGATCTCGACGTACTCGTCGGCGACGCCGCCGGGCCCGCGCAGCCGGAATTCGGAGATCAGCAGACGGCCCGCGCTCGCAACCGTCCGCGGCGGAGCCGAGAACAGCACGGCCCAATTGGCGGGAACGGACGCGGCAGTCCGGCACGCGTAGGTCAGCCCCGCCGAGCCGGCGGGATTCTCGATGCCGGTGGTCGAATTGACGCCGGCTTCGGCGTTGCCCGGTCCGTACTGCGTAAGGATGTTCCCGTTCGCGTACAGAATCGCCTCGAAATCGAACGAGCCGATCGGACCGGGGTTGGAAAAGTGGGCGGCGTTGTCCCACATGAAGATCGTGCACGCCCCGGTTCCGCCCGAGGTGTTGGGACACGCCGCGAATTGCTGCGTGTAACCCCCTCGCCCCGGCGAGCCCGGGTTGTTCAGGACAAGGTCGTCCCACAACACGGCGACCTCGTTGTTGGGAGCGTCGGCGTCCGGCAGCGGGCATCGCGTCTGCAGCGATGACGACAGCGCGCTCGAGTCGAAGTGCAGCAATCCGTTGCTCGACATGTTCACCGTCGTGAAGCTGCTGCCATAGAAACTGAATGGAAAGCCCAGAGCCACGTCGATTGCGACACCGTCGTCGGAATCGGGAGTGGTCAAGTCACCGGTATCGACAAAGGTCAACTGCGTGCCGGTCGCCGAGATGTCCACGAACGAGAAGGCCGGCCCTCCCGGTTCGGTCTGGTCTTTCGCGCTGTAACCAAAATCGTCAGGACCGACCGAGACAGAGTCGGATCCAGCGCGGGTAATGGCTTGGTTGCCGGAGTCTGTCTGCAAAATGCCCGCCTTCGAACGATCGGCGAGCGGCGGTTGCTCATCGCCCGCAACCCACGGTCGGTTTTCGAAAGGCCGGCCCTCGAGCGGCAGGCACAAGGCGCATACCGCCAGGCATGCCCAGGCTTGCCCCGTACAGCGCCGAACGATCGAATCGATCGAGATGAACGCCAATCGACACCTTCCGGGCTGGGGAGCCGTTAGGGAGGGTGAGGTTGGTTAGGTACGGCTCACGGGCATCCCGCTACACTGGCGCATTGGAGGATTGGCTCGCTGTACTGTTTTGTACAGATTTGCGCGGACTCTCAGCGGTTGTACGTTTGGGAAGTGCACGCTATGGCGGTGTGAACGGCAGATCACGACAAGCCAGTAGAGGCCCGGAACGACACAGACGCACACGGAAGTGTCACGCGTGCTTGCTCGAGCGGCGCCCGGCATCGAGTTACAATTTCGGCAACGTGTCGAAAAAGGAGATCAGACGATCTAGAAGATTAGGAGTTGCTTTTCTCCTGATCTCTTGATCTCCTGATCTCCTGATCTCCTGTTCACACTCTTGATCTCTACTGCGGCCCCCCGATGCGCACCATCGGCTTGTCGGTGGGATCCCCGAACTGCACCGCGAGCAGGTTGCGCACGAACCACTGGCCCGTGGACTGCCGGAACACCGCAAGGTCCGTCATCCCGTCGCCGTTGTAGTCCCCCGGCACCGGCGTGTCGGTGGCGTCGCCGAACTGCAGCGCCAGGACGTTCCGCACGAACCACTGCCCCGTGGACGGGCGGTAGACTGCCACGTCCATCACGCCGTCGCCGTTGTAGTCGCCCGGCACCGGCAGGTCGTTGGCGTCGCCGAACTGCACCGCGAGAATGCCGCGCACGAACCACTGCCGCGTCGACGGCCGGTAGACCGCCAGGTCCGTGATCCCATCGCCGTTGTAGTCGCCCGGTACAGGGATGTCGCCGTTGTCGCCGAACTGGAACGCCAGCACGTTGCGCACGTACCAGGTGCCGGTCGACGGCCGGAACACCGCGATGTCGTGTAGCCCGTCGCCGTTGTAGTCGCCCGGCACGGGAAGGTCGGTCGGATCACCGAACTGGATGGCGAACTGGTTGCGCGCGAACCACTGGCCGGTCGTCGGCCGGTACACCGCCACGTCGATGATGCCGTCGCCGTCGTAGTCGGCCGGCACCGCTTTGTCGGTCGCGTCGCCGAACTGCACGGCGAACTTGTTGCGGACGAACCACTGCCCCGTGGTCTGACGGAACACCGCCACGTCCGTGCTCCCGTTGCCGTCGAAGTCCCCGCCGACCGCGCGCGCGAGCGACGGACCGCGCGGGACAGGGAGGTCTCCGGGCTGACCGAACTGCACGGTAAACTGGCTCCGCACGAACCACTCGCCCGTGGCGCGCCGATAGACTGCCAGGTCGGTCGTGCCGTCGCCGTTGTAGTCGCGCGGCATCGGCCGGTCGCCAGGGCTGCCGTACGAGACGGTGAACTGATTGCGCACGAACCACTGGCCCGTGCTCTGGCGATAGATGGCCACATCGTCCGTGCCGTCGCCGTTGTAGTCGCCGGGAACCGGTACGTCGCCCGGCTCGCCATACTGCACGTTGAACTGGTTGCGCACCGACCACGTGCCCGTCTTCGGCTGGAACACGGCGATGTCATCGGATCCATCGCCGTTGAAGTCGCCGGCGATCGGGAGGTAGCCCGCGCCGCCGAACTGGGTGTTGAACTGGTTGCGCACGAACCACTGGCCGGTCAGCGGCCGGTAGACCGCGATGTCGGTCGTGCCGTCGCCGTTGTAGTCGCCGGGCATCGGGATGTCGCCCGGATCGCCGAACTGGATGCTGGACTGGTTGCGGACCATCCACGTGCCGGTGGACGGGCGGAAGACCGCGATGTCGGTCGTGCCGTCGTTGTTGTAGTCGCCGAGCACCGGAATGTCTCCGGGCGCTCCAAACTGCACGGAAGGCTGGTTCCGTACCGAGCCACGTGCCACCCTGCTGCCTGAAGACGGCGACGTCGACCGAGCCGTCCCCGTTGAAGTCGCCGACCGGGCCCGACCGGCATGAGGTATTGAGCAGGATCGAGACGGTTTGGGAATTGAGATTCGAAACCGCGAGGTCGGGCTTCCCGTCGCCGTTGAGGTCCTGCTTGGCCACTGAGCTCGGATTGATGCCGACACTGTAGTTGACGGCCGCCCCGAAGGTACCGTTTCCGTTCCCCGCGAGGACCGACACAACGTTGGACCCGGCTGCCGGGTTGGTCCCGGTTGCCGCGACCGCGAGGTCAGGCTTCCCATCGCCGTTCATGTCCCCGACGACCACGGAAATCGGACTGGCGGCCGTGCTGTAGTTGACGGCTCCTCCCAGGAACGTGCCGGGCCCGTCTCCGAGCAGAATCGATACGTTGCTGGAACCGTTGTTCGCCACCGCGAGGTCGGCCTTCCCGTCGCCGTTGACGTCCCCGACAGCTACTGACGACGGAGCGGTGCCGACGGTGTAGTTGATCGCTGCCCCGAAGGTGCCGTTCCCGTTCCCCAGCAGGACCGACACGGTGTTGGATTGGGACGTCGCCACCGCGAGGTCGAGCTTCCCGTCGCCGCTTAAATCGACGAACGCCATTCCCTTGGGGGCGATGCCGACACCCCCGAACCCGTAGGTGACCGCCGCCGCGAAGGTGCCGTTCCCGTTCCCCAGCAGGATCCCTACGGTGCTTTGACCGCTGTTCACGGCCGCAAGGTCGGGCTTACCATCACCGTTGGCGTCGCCGATCGCCACTGAAATCCCGCCGGTACCGCCGGGGTAGTAACTGACCGGCGCCCCGAACGTGCCGTTTCCATTTCCCAGCAGGATCGACACACTGGCACTGCTGTTCGCAATCGCGAGGTCGGGCTTCCCGTCCGCGTTGACGTCCCCGATCGCCACTGAATATGCGCTACCACCCCCGGGGTTGTAATTGATCGCGGCCCCGAAAGCTCCAGTCCCGGTTCCCAGCCGAATCGACACGTACTGTATGTTCCCGATCGCGAGGTCGGGCTTTCCGTCACCGTTGAGATCCCCGGTCGACACCGAAAGGGCGTTGCCGGCGACGGGGTAGGTGGCCGCCGCGAGGGTACCGTTCCCGTTTCCCAGCAGGATCGACACGGCGTTGCGAGCGGAGACCGTATGCGCGAGGTCCAGCTTCCCGTCGCCGTTGACGTCCCCCAGAGCCACTGAAGCATAACCACTGGTAGTGCCGGCACCGTAGTTGACTGCCGCCCCGAAGGTGCCGTTCCCGTTTCCCAGCAGGATCGACACGGCGCTGGAATCGTAGTACGCGACCGCGAGGTCGGGCTTCCCGTCTCCGTTGAAGTCTCCAAGAGCCACTGAATAAGGATTGCTGCTGACGGGGTAGGCGACCGCCGCCCCGAAGGTGCCGTTTCCATTGCCCAGCAGTATCGATATGCTGCCGGAATCAAGATTCGCGCCTGCGAGGTCGGGCTTCCCGTCACCGTTGACGTCCCCGAGCGCCAATGAATATGCGCCACCGGCGACGTAGGGAACCGCAGCCCCGAACGTGCCGTTCCCGTTCCCCAGCAGGATCGACACGACACCGGAGTTCCCGACCGCCAAATCGAGCTTGGCGTCGCCGTTGACATCCCCGAGCGCCAATGAAAATGGGCTGGTGCCGGAGGGGTAGTCAACCTTCGTGGCGAACGTGCCGTTCCCGTTCCCCAGTAAGATCGAGACGGTGCTGGAACTGGTGTTCGCGGCCGCGAGGTCGGGCTTGCCGTCACCGTTGACGTCCCCAATCGCCACCGAACGCGGGTTGTCGCCGGTAACGTAGCCGACCGCTGCCGCGAAGGTGCCAGCGCCGTTCCCCAGCAGGATTGACACGGTGCCGCTGAAGTTCTCGTTCACAACGGCGAGATCGGGCTTTCCGTCGCCGTTGAGGTCGCCGATCGCCACTGAACGCGGGGTGAAGCCGGCGCCGTAGGTGACCGCCGGCGCGAAGAGACCGTTCCCGCTCCCCAGCAGGATCGACACGGTGTGGGAACCGGAGTTCGCGACCACGAGGTCGGGCTTCCCGTCGCCGCTGACATCGCCGATCGTCACTCCACCCGGGTTGTTGCCGCCGCTGTTGTGAAGCACCGCTGCCGCGAAGGCAGGACACGTCGCGCCGTTGGCCCAGGATTGCCCGGGTGCTGCGAGCGCGAGCACCATCAAGGCGATGCGGACCCGTCCGGAACGCGAAGACAACCACGTCGAATGGTGCGGGTTCGTCTGAACAAGGGACGTTCGTGAAGCCCGGCCATCGGCAAATGCACGCATCATTCGTTCCTCGGAGACACCGGGACCGTTCGACTTCGACCTCCGGCCCGGAAGAGCGGAGGCTGAAACGCACGCACCGCGACCCCGGGAATGGGACCGGTGCCTGACTCGACTGCTGCTGACTAGCGCGGCGTTCGTCGCGTCGACGACTATGTGAGGCGAGATGGATGGTGCCGGTCGCCGAGTTGTCCACGGACGAGAAGGAAGACCAACCAAGAGCGTCAGGACCGGCCGCGACAGATTGCGATCCAGGACGGGGTGATGGGCGCTTGGCTGCCGGCGTCTGCCTGCAAGATGTCCGCCTTCAAGAAAGAAGCGGCGGTTCAGCTAGGGGTCACGGGCATCCCGCCCATAGGAGCTTCTGCGTTGGGAGGTGTCTGGTTGGAGCGTGTGAACGGGAGATCGACAAAAGCCAGGAACGCCCCAGAATGACGCAGACGCAGACAGAAGTGTCGCTCGAGCGCCGGGCGGGAGCGCGGCATTGAGACCAAAACAGGAGATCAGGAGATTGGGAGTTCTTGTTGTTCTCCTGATCTTCTGATCTCCTGTTCAAGCTATTGTGGCCCCCCGATGCGCACCATCGGCACGTGGGTCGCGTCGCCGAACGACACCGTCAACAGGTTCCGCACGAACCATTGACCCGTGGACGGCCGGTAGACCGCGATGTCGGTCACGCCGTCGCCGTTGTAGTCGGCCGGCACCGGGACGTCGCCGCTGTCGCCGAACTGCACCGAGAACTGGTTCCGCACGAACCACGTGCGCGTCGACAGGCGGTACACCGCGAGATCCATCCTGCCGTCGCCGTCGTAATCGGCGGGCACCGGGATGTCGCCCGGGTCGCCGAACTGCACCGCCAGCACGTTGCGCACGAACCATTGCCCGCTCGTCGGGCGATACACCGCGATGTCGGTGGCGCCGTCGCCGTTGTAGTCGCCCGGCACGGGGAGATCGCTCGCATCGCCGAAGCTGACCGAGAACTGGTTGCGCACGAACCACTGGTGCGTGGACGGCCGGTAGACCGCGACGTCCATCAGGCCGTCGCCGTTGTAATCGCCGGGCACCGGCTTGTCGCTCGGATCGCCGAACTGCACCGTCGGCTGATTGCGCACGAACCAGTGGCCCGACGACGGGCGGTAGACCGCGACATCCATCCGTCTGTCGCCGTTGTAGTCGGCGGGGATGGGGATGTCCCCCGGATCCCCGAACGCGACGCTGAGCTGGTTGCGCACGAACCACTGGTTCGTCGACGGCCGGTGCACGGCGATGTCGGCCGCGCCGTCGCCGTTGTAGTCGCCGGCGATCGCCAGCGGGATCCAGGGCGGCAACGGCACCGGGATGTCGCGGCCGTCGCCGAACGACACGGCCAGCTGATCTTTCACGAACCACTGGTGCGTCGCGGGCCGGTAGATCGCGACGTCCATCGTGCCGTTGCCGTTGAAGTCGCGCGGCACCGGGACGTCGCCCGGATCGCCGAACTGCACGGCGAACTGGTTGCGCACGAACCACTGACCCGTGGACGGCCGGAACACGGCGATATCGGCCGTGCCGTTGCCGTCGTAGTCGCCCGGCACCGGACGGTCGCCCGGATTGCCGAATTGAAGGGCAAGCTGATTCCGCACGAACCACATGCCCGTCGACCGCTGGAAGACCGCCACGTCGTCGGTCCCGTCGCCGTTGTAGTCGCCGACGACGGGGACGAAGCCGCCCGCGCCGCCGAAGTTGACGCTGAACTGGTTCCTCACGAACCAGTCGCCGGTCGACGGCCGGTACACCGCCACATCCGTCCTGCCGTCGCCGTCGAAGTCGCCGGGGACCGGGACGTCGCCGCGGTCGCCGAACTGCACGGTGAACTGGTTGCGCACGAACCATTGCCCGGTCGACGGCCGGAAGACCGCGTGATCCACCCTGCCGTCGCCGTTGTAGTCGCCGGGCACCGGGAGGTCGCCTGGCTCGCCGAACTGCACGCCGCCCTGGTTCCGGATGAACCACTGGCCTGTCGACGGGCGATACACCGCGATGTCGCCGGTGCCATCCCCGTTGAAGTCCGACGGTACGGCGCTGAACAGGTTCTGGCGCGTGATCTCGATCGTCACGCAGCCGATTGTGCCGACATCGAGTGCGGCCGTGTCGCTCACACGGAGTTTCCAGACGCCGGCAACCGACTTGCCGTTCAGCCCCGAAAGCGGCGTGTCAGGCCGGAAGGTGCCCGCAAAGGGCGCCACTCCGGCCGAGATTGCGACTGCGGCCGAATCATCGAAAACGGTCGGCGTGCCCGAGCAGTTATTCCCGCCGGTGCCGTAGTTCTGACCGCTGCCGCCGCGGTTGATCGCAAGCGTGGCGACCGAGTTGTCAGGCGCCACCAGCGAGATCCTCAGGTCCCCGTCGAACGTGTGGTTCAGGCGGATGCGAGCGTTGACGTCGACGACGGCGCCGGCATCGGGGACGAAGATCGGAACGTCGACGGTATTCACGTCGGGAATCGGCACGGCGATGTTGCCGCTCGAATACGTCGCCGCGCTTGGCGCCGTACAGGTGCGAAGCCTGTAGACGATGGTGCCGAAACTCGTGGCGCCGTCTTGCAGCTGCAGCGTGATATAGACGAACACGCCGCACGCGGCGGTGACCGTAAACGTAAATGGCCGCACGACGGTAGCGCCCTGCGCGACTGCGCCGTAGTTCTGAGGTCCGGACGGGGAAGACACGCCGCCGACCGCTTGCAGGGTCCCGACCAGATTCGTGGTGGTTGCGCCGGGGTCGCCGTTGTTCACGATCGGAAGAGCCACCGTCACGGTCTCGCCCGAATCGAGCCCACCATTTATGGGCCCACTCTCTGCCGTAATGGTCGCCGTGCCGGGATTCAGGATGTTCTGTCCGCTGGCAGCCACCGGGAGGCACACGGCGCAGGCCGCGCAGATGCCACAGAAAAGACGCGTGCCGCGCCGAATCGCCTCAATCGACCTGAAGGCCATCGCTCCTCCCCTCCATGCCGGTCACATACGCCAGCCCCGGTCACGGGCGCGTGAGCGCGGGATAGTTTTCCTCTGATTGTTGGGTATGCCGCCAAACCTTATGCACTGACGGGGTTGGGGATACCGGTAGGCAGGGTTCCACGGGGTTCCACTGGGTTCCGCGCGGTTCCACAGGGTTCTGTTCCGCGGGGTTCTACTAGGTTCTGGGTTCTGGGTTCTGCAGGTTCTGGGTTCCGCAGGTCTCCGTCCCTACAGGAACCCGTGAACCTCGAACCTGTAGAACCTGAACCTTGCGAACCCTGCGGAACCTGAACCCGGCGGAACCCAGCGGAACCTTGTGGAACCCTGTGGAACCCCCTCAGGCCGCGGCGCCCTGGTCCCTACTGCGGCCCCCCGATGCGCACCATCGGTACGTGGGTGGCGTCGCCGAACGACACCGTGAGCACGTTCCGCACGAACCACTGGCCCGTGGACGGCCGGTAGACCGCGATGTCGGTCACCCCATCGCCGTTGTAGTCGGCCGGCACGGCGACGTCGCCGCTGTCGCCGAACTGCACCGAGAACTGGTTGCGCACGAACCACGTGCGGGTGGACGGCCGGTAGACCGCGAGATCCATCCTGCCGTCGCCGTTGTAGTCGGCCGGCACCGGGATGTCGCCGGGATCACCGAACTGGACCGCCAGCACGTTGCGCACGAACCACTGCCCGGTCGACGGCCGGAAGATCGCGAGGTCCGTCGCGCCGTCGCCGTTGTAGTCCCCCGGTACGGGTACGTCCGCCGAGTCCACGCTGAACTGCACCGAGAACTGATTGCGCACGAACCAGAACCCGGTGGACGGCCGGAACACCGCGACGTCCATCAGGCCGTCGCCGTTGTAATCGCCGGGCACCGGCTTGTCGCTCGGGTCGCCGAACTGCACCGTCGGCTGATTGCGCACGAACCAATGACCCGTTGTCGGCCGGTACACCGCGACGTCCATCCGCCGATCGCCGTTGTAGTCGGCGGGAATCGGGACGTCGCCTGGATCGCCGAACTGCACCGCGAGCTGGTTGCGCACGAACCACTGCCGCGTCGCCGGCCGGTGCACCGCGATGTCGGCCGCGCCGTCGCCGTCGTAGTCGCCCGCGATCGCCAGCGGGAACCCGGCCGGCAGCGGCACCGGGATGTCGCGGCCGTCGCCGAACGACACAGCCAGCTGATCTTTCACGAACCACTGGTGCGTCGTCGGCCGGTAGATCGCGACGTCCATCGTGCCGTTGCCGTTGTAGTCGCGGGGCACCGGGACGTCGCCCGGATCGCCGAACTGCACGGCGAACTGGTTGCGCACGAACCACTGGCCCGTGGACGGCCGGTACACGGCGATATCGGTCGTGCCGTTGCCGTCGTAGTCGCCCGGCACCGGCCGGTCGCCCGGATCGCCGAAATGAAGGGCGAGCTGATTGCGCACGAACCACATGCCTGTCGACCGCTGGAAGACCGCCACGTCGTCGGTCCCGTCGCCGTTGTAGTCGCCGACGATCGGCACATGGCCCGGGCCGCCGAAGTTCACGCTGAACTGGTTCCGCACGAACCAGTCGCCGGTCGACGGCCGGTACACCGCCACGTCCGTCACACCGTCGCCGTTGAAGTCGCCCGGCACCGGCACGTCGCCTTTGTCGCCGAACTGCACCGTGAACTGGTTCCGCACGAACCACTGGCCGGTGGACGGCCGGAACACGGCGATGTCCGCGACGTGGTCTCCGTTGTAGTCGCCGGGCACCGGGACGTCGCTCGGGTCGCCGAACTGCACGCCGCCCTGGTTCCGGATGAACCACTGGCCCGTCGACGGGCGGTACACCGCGATGTCGCCGGAGCCGTCGCCGTTGAAGTCCGAGCTCACGGCTCTCCCTTGCCCGCAGCAGTCAAATTGCTGGCGCGTGATCTCGAGCGTCACACAGCCGATCGTGCCCAGGTCCAGTGCGGCAGTGTCCTCGACTCGGAGTTTCCAGGTGCCGGCAGTCGACTTGCCGTTCAGCGCCGAAAGCGGCGCCTCGGGCCGGAACGTGGATGCGAATGGCGCCACTCCTGCCGAGATTGCCTGTGCGGCCGCATCATCGAAAATGGCCGGCGTACCCGAGCAGCTGTTCGCGCCGGCGCCGTAGTTGGCGCCGCTGCCGCCGCGGTTGGTCGCGAGCGCGACGACCGTGTTGTCGGGAGCCACCAGCGACATCCTCACGTCGCCGTCGAACGTGTGGTTCAGGCGGACGCGAACGTTGACGTCGTTGACCAGGCCGATCGAGGTGACGGCGATCGGAATATCGACCGTGCTCACGTCCGGAATCGGCGTCGCGAGGTTGCCGCTCGAATGCGTCGCAGTGCTGAGGGCGCCGGGCAGACCCGTGCGAAGGCTGTAGACGAGGGTGCCGAAATCGGTGCCGCCGTCCTGCAGCTGCAGCGTGATCGCCACGAAATCGCCGCACACGGCGCTGACCGTAAACGTAAACGGCCGCACGACGGCCGGCGAGCCCTGCGCGACCGCGCCGTAGTTCTGCGGTCCGGACGGGGACGTCACGCCGCCGACCGCCTGCAGGGTCGCAACCAGGTTCGTGGTCGTCGATCCGGCGCCGCCGTTGTTGGAGATCGGGAGGTTGACCGTCACGGTCTCGCCGGGATCGAGCGCGTTGTTTCCGCCCCCGCAGCCCTCTGCCGTGATGACCGGCGTGCCGGCAGTCAGGAAGTTCAGCGGTGTGATGGCCAGGTTGCGCGTGGTGGTGTTGCCCTGAGTGATGGTCACACCGGGAAAAGTGGAGGTCACAAAGCCTGGCGCGGAGACCGTCACGGTATGCGTGCCGGTCATCATCGGGTCGATCGTGTAGACACCGCCCGCGTTCGAGTTGCGAGTGAAGGCGCCAACCGCCACCGTGGCGTTCGCGATGGCGGCGCCGCCGAGCGTGCTGGTGACCGTGCCGGTCAGGATCCCCTTCTGCACTGGCGCGCAGGTGCCGAACTGGAAGGCGCCCACGCGTGTATGCCACCGAGTGCTGTCCGGCGGCGACGCACCGGTGACGTACTGCTGCGTGTACCAGAAAGTACAGTCGTCGACGGGATCGACCGTCAGATTGCTGGAAGTGCCCCAATGCCCTGCACTGAAAGTCTGGGAACTGGTGCCGGCGACGAGCAGAGCCTCGCCCTGGGCCAGGCTGCCCGGCGGGTCGCTCGACAGGCGGCCTGCGTAACGAATCGACGGAAAGACGGTCAGGCTCGACACCGAGTAGCCGACGGCCTGGCTGCCGGCGCCGTTCAGCGCCGTACTGCCCATCCATCGATGCTCCGTGTCTCCGACACCGCCGGCCATGGTCCCCTGCTCGTGCACCAGCCAGGGGCCGGGAGGCGTGGTCCGGCGTAACTCGTAATACCGGACGCCGGCGCGGAACGCCGGGTTCACCGCCACGTTGACGGTGTGGTTCGCGACCAGCGACTCGTGCGTGCCGAAGTTGCGGTAGGCAAGACGGAACATCAAACGGCTCGAGACCGGGTCCACCTTGGGCGCCGGCAGAGGCTGCGGTATGACGTTTCGCGAGCCTGACGGCACTTCACGCGGATCGAACGGCGCAACAGCGAGCGGACTCCCGGCGCGCTCCGTGAAAGTCGAATTGGCCGGGACCGCAAAGTCGGCGTGGAGATCGAAGATGCGCAAGCTGTCTGTTTCGCCGAACTCGTCCGCGTCGAACTGGACGATGGGCGCAGGCGCGCCTGCCGGGGGTGGAACCAGGCCGTCGATGTCGGCAGGCAACATGCCGAAGAGCTCGCACGGGGGACACGTGTCGAAGTAGACGAAGCTCGCGGTTGGATCGCCGGCGAGCATCTTGAAACGGTCGAAGGCGAAGATGCCCGCGCCGAGAAACGCCGTGCCCGCCTGGTTGAACTGGATATCCGTCATCACGTAGGCATCGGACCAGACGCCCAGTTTCGGAAACTCGTTGATCTTGTTGTTGGGCATCACGAAATCGTAGAGGTAGTAGGCGCCGGCCGGATCGGGCGTGCGTGAGACGGCAATCAACTGATGGGCGTTGGCGGCCCCTCCGGGCAGGCAGAACTCGGAGAGGATCCAGCGATCCGCGAACTGGTCGTAGAGCACGATGGGACGGCCGTCCTCGCTGCCGGCACAGACACCCGGAATCGTGCCGAAGAGCGTGCCGAGACTCGTCAGCGGAATCAGCGGCGTTCCGCTGCGGCTGTAAATCCGGAACGCGCTGTTGACCGCTTGCACGAAGTGATTGGGTCCGACTTCGCCAACCGTGTCAGGCGGAATGAAGCCCTGACCCAGAGGAATGGTATCCGTGAGTGAAATGCCTTCGAAATTCACGAGGGGCGCGGGCATCACCTGCGGGAAAGCCGGCGCGTTGCCCTGGAGACGATTCTGTTCGCGCTTCTCTTCCGGGTTTCCGATCGTGGCCTGGAGGGGATCTGCTACGGTCTTTTGCGCCTGGGCCAGATCTTTGACGTCCGGAGAGACGCCGAAGCTGACGGCCTGGAGAGAACGCGGGGCTGATGGCGCCTGCCGAGCCGCGATCTTTCCAGCCTGCCCTCGCGCCGTGGCATAGGGCTCCGGCGGCCGAGCCGCATCGCGCCTCGAGCCGCCGTTTCTCGCCGCGCCACTGAGAGGCGCCAACGTCAATGCGGCCAGTAACAGCGCACTTGCCGAACCGAGCCGCAATGGCGCTCCCATCCCAGAACTCCCCCTTGGCGCTGACGGCAGCGCGCTTTGATGTGCGAACAGATCCGGCGAGGTACCGATGAGACGTCCCGGACGATGAACAGGAGATCAGAAGCGCAGGAGCTTTTTGTTTCTCCTGATCTCCTGATCTCCTGTTCACAACTCTTGATCTCCTGTTCTACTGCGGCCCGCCGATGCGCACCATCGGCACATAGGTCGCATCACCGAACGACACCGTGAACAGGTTCCGCACGAACCACTGGCCGGTGGACGGCCGGTAGACCGCGACGTCCGTCACGCCGTCGCCGTTGTAGTCGGCCGGCACGGCGACGTCGCCGGCGTCGCCGAACGAGACCGCGAACTGGTTCCGCACGAACCATTGCCCGGTCGACGGGCGGTAGATCGCGAGATCCATCTTGCCGTCGCCGTCGTAATCGGCCGGCACCGGGATGTCCCCCGGATCGCCGAACTGGACCGCCAGCACGTTCCGCACGAACCACTGCCCGTTCGACGGCCTGTAGATCGCGAGATCCGTCCTGCCGTCCCCGTTGTAGTCGCCCGGCACGGGGATGTCGTTCGAGTCCACGCTGAACTGCACCGAGAACTGGTTGCGCACGAACCAGAACCCCGTCGACGGCCGGAACACCGCGACGTCCATCAGGCCGTCGCCGTTGTAGTCGCCGGGCACCGGCTTGTCGCTCGGGTCGCCGAACTGCACCGTCGGCTGATTGCGCACGAACCAGTGGCCCGTCGTCGGCCGGTAGACCGCGATGTCCATCCGCCGATCGAAGTTGTAGTCGGCGGGGATCGGGATGTCGCCGGGGTCGCCGAACGCGACGGCCAGCTGATTGCGCACGAACCACTGATTGGTGGTCGGCCGATGGACCGCGATGTCGGCCGAGCCGTCGCCGTCGAAGTCGCCGGCCAGGGCCAGCGGCATCACGGACGTCAGCGGCACCGGCTTGTCCCGGCCGTCGCCGAACGACACGGCCAGCTGATCCTTCACGAACCACTGGTGCGTCGACGACCGGTAGATCGCCACGTCGATGTCGCCGTCGCCGTCGTAGTCGCGGGGCACCGGCGTGTCGCCAGGATCGCCGAACTGCACGGCGAACTGGTTCCGCACGAACCACTGACCGGTGGACGGCCGGTACACGGCGATGTCGGTCGCGCCATTGGCGTTGTAGTCGCCCGGCACCGGCCGGTCGCCCGGGTCACCGAACTGCAGGGCCAGCTGGTTCCGCACGAACCACATCCCCGTCGACGTCTGGAAGACCGCCACATCGTCGGTCCCGTCGCCGTTGTAGTCGCCGACGATCGGCACGTGGCCCGGGCCGCCGAAGTTCACCGCGAACTGGTTCCGCACGAACCAGTCGCCGGTGGACGGCCGGTACACCGCGACGTCCGTCACGCCGTCCCCGTTGTAGTCGCCGGGGATCGGCACGTCGCCCTTGTCGCCGAACTGCACCGTGAACTGGTTCCGCACGAACCACTGGCTGGTGGACGGCCGGAAGACGGCGATGTCCTCGAGGCCGTCACCGTTGTAGTCGCCGGAGACCGGGATGTCGCTCGGGTCGCCGAACTGCACGCCGCCCTGGTTCCGGATGAACCACTGGCCGGTCGACGGGCGATACACCGCGATGTCGGCCGTGCCGTCGCCGTTGAAGTCCGCCTGGGTCGACGACGCGGTATTGAAATTGAGCGACCAGCACAGCAGGCTGCCGGTATCGCCGGCGAACCCGTCGGCGATTCTCAGCTTCCACGTGCCGTTGGCCGCCGCGCCGGCCTTGCCATTGAACGTCGCCAGCGGCTGCTCCGGACGGGTCCTGCCAGTGAACGGCGCGGAGCCCTGCGTGATCAGCGGTGACGCCGAATCGTCGAATGTCGTCCTCGACGTGAGCGGGCTGCACGCGGTCCCGTAGTTGTTGGCGCTTCCGCCGTTTTCGACGCTCAGGTTGATCGTCGTGAGATCGGGAGCGACCAGAGTGATTGTGAGATCCGCGTCGAAGGTGTGCGTGAGATGGAAGGACACCGTCACGTTGCGGATCGAGCCCGACCAGGCCCGACACCGCGAGCGACGACTCCTGCGTGGTGCTGTCGGCGATCGGGAGCGGCGTGACGTTGTCGAACGTCGTGGCCGCGGTCCCCGCCTGGTTCACCGTGTGAATTTGTCCCCCCTGAATCGTGATCGTGCCGCTCCGTGCCGGCCCCGGATTCGCCGCGACCGTGTACGGCAGCGGGCCGGATCCGACGCCGACGCCGGTTCCCGTCACCGTGATCCAGGCGACGTTGCTCCATGCCGCCCAGTTGCACGAGCCGGAGGACGCCGTCACGGCCGCTGACCCGCTCCCGCCGGAAGCCCCCACGGCCGCGGTTGGAGGTGCGAGCGCGAACGTGCACCCCGGCTGCGGCGCGGCCGCCATCACGATGCCGATGCCCGAATCACGATCGACGCCCGGCGCCTCGATGTCGAGGGCCGTGGCGAAGAGCGCGCTCCTGAGCTGCGTCTGCGTGAAGCCGGGATTCGCGGACTTGATGAGCGCCATGATCGCCGCGGCGTGCGGGGCGGCGGCCGACGTCCCGAAGAACTGCCCGGGGAAGTCGCCCGCGCCGGTGACGAACGCACCGTCGCCCGCGGTGAGATCGGGCTTCTGCAACACCGCGCCGCCCGTCGACGAGAAGTTGCCGGGCGTGACGGCGGTGCCATCGCCCAGGAAAAAGACCCGGCGCGGGCCGTCCGAGCTGAACGTCTCGATCACGTTGGCCGTGGAGAACGGGTTCGGATGCGCAAAGCCGACGTACGCGGCGGCCACGCTGAAGGTAAAGATGTTGCTGGTCGCGCTGTGTCCGTGCGTCTGGCCGGCGGTCGCGGTCGCCAGCGTCCCCCGGTTGGTGTTCAGGTGCAGAAAGCGTGCAGCGGCCGCGGTCGCCTTCACGACCACGATGCGAGGGCTCGCGGTGCTGTTGCTCATCTGCTCGTACGGGTCGTCGTTGCCGTTCTGGATGTTCGTCGAGCTCGAGGCGACGATCGTCCCGGCGGTGTTCAGGCGGAAGATGTCGTAGTCGTTGCCCGAGGCGCCCAGCGGATCGGACCAGTGGAGGCTGATCGGGCCGGACCCGGCCAGGGTCAGCGTGTTGAACGGCTGAGCGGCGGCGAAGTTGTGGAGCCGGCCGGCCGGAAGCGGCGCAGCCGTTGCGCCGCCGTCGCTGAAGTCCCCTTCCCACACGCCGGACGTGCCGTCGTTGAGGTTGCCGGAGTTGCCTGCCGACGAGAAATACATCGCGCCGAGCGCGGCCACGTCCTTCACCGCCTGGGTCACGACGCCGCCGTTGGTCGGCGAGATGACCGCCGGGCCCTGCCCGTCCTGGAACGGCGACTCCACGAAATACCCGACGTCGTCCACGATGATGTCGCAGCCGGCCGTGCGAAGGGCGCGGATGTTGTCGGCAAACGAGGTGATCGACGTGAACGCCGTGGCGAAGTACAACTGCGCGCCGGGCGCCATGTCGTGAATGAGCTCGAGCATCGCCGTGCCTTCATCGCCGGCCCCCGCCTGCCCCGGGAGCACGGTGACCGGACCGAGATCGCCCGAGGCCTGCGCGTCCGCGAGGTGCTGCACGCCGTCGGACAGCACGCCGATCTTCACGCCGGTGCCGTTGAACCCGGTCAACCCGCGGAAGACGGCCGATCGGTGCGTGATGTCCGCCTGCGAAGTGGTGGCTCCTTGTCCCGAGCCGACGAGGTTCGTGTACGGATCGCTCATCAGTGCCTTGCGGACGGACTCGACCACCGCGGCGCGCCGCTCTGCGGCCGGCTTCAGCCGGCCGGACTGAGGGGCGCCGGTGCGTGACGTGAAGGCCGCCGCTTGCGGCTGGACGAACAGCACGTCGGGCCGCGCCGCGATCGCTTCGATCTGATCGAGATCGACGTGAAGCCGGAGATCGCCGGGCGACGTCTTCATCAGTTCCCCGGTGAGGCCGCCGAGCTGCGCCATCAGCTCGGTGGTGACGTTGGCCCCGTTGGTCTTGACGTCCACGATCACGTGGCCATCGGCCGCGTACGGAAGCTCCACTTCGAGGGTCTGAACGCCGGGGGCCACGGGCAGCCCCTGCTGCATCCGCCGGGCGTAGAGCAGCTGGGAATCGATTTTCTGCTCGGCGGGCGATCGGGTCGCTTTCTCCCTGAGCAGCGCCTCGATCTGGGCGAGCCCTTCGGGGGCGATGCCGTTGACGTCCGGCGGCTGCTGCGGGGCGCGCGCGGCCACGCGGGAACCCGACGACGCCGAGGCGAGCGCGACGACAAGCGCCGCCCCCAGAAACAGCACACTCCTGGAACCCGACGGTCTGCCCGATCTGGTACTGCGTGTGAAGATCATGTTCATACCTTCTCTGTGAAGAATTCATCCGAAGCCGAAAAACGTGCCCGTCTGTCCCCAACCGCCAACTTCCAACGTCCGTCTTTAACAGGAGATCAGGAGATCAGGAGTTTTTGTTTTTTTCTTTCGAAAAAAATCTCCTGACCTCTTGAACTCCTGTTAAACCGCTGCCTCCTGATCTCTACTGCGGCGCGCCGATGCGCACCATCGGCACGTGCGTCGCGTCGCCGAACGAGACCGCGAACTGATTCCGCACGAACCACTGGCCGGTCGACGGGCGATAGACCGCGATGTCGGTCAACCCGTCGCCGTTGTAGTCGCCCGGCACCGGGACGTCGCCGGGATCGCCGAATTGGACGGAGAACTGGTTCCGCACGAACCACGTGCGGGTCGAGGGCCGGTACACCGCCAGATCCATCCGGCCATCGCCGTTGTAATCGGCGGGCACCGCGATGTCTCCAGGGTCACCGAACTGCACCGCCAGGATGTTGCGCACGAACCACTGCCCGGTCGACGGGCGGTAGACCGCGATGTCGCCGAAGCCGTCCGCATTGTAGTCGCCCGGCACGGGGATGTCGCTAGAATCGCCGAACTGCACCGAGAACTGGTTGCGGGCGAACCACGTGCCCGTCGACGGCCGGTAGACCGCCACGTCCATCAGCCCGTCGCCGTTGTAATCGGCCGGCACCGGCTTATCGCTCGGGTCGCCGAACTGCACCGAGAACTGATTCCGCACGAACCAGTGCCCCGTGGACGCGCGATACACCGCGATGTCCATCCGCCGGTCCCCGTTGTAGTCGGCGGGAATCGGGATGTCGCCGGGGTCGCCGAACTGCACCGCGAGCTGATTCCGCACGAACCACTGGTTCGTCGTCGGCCGATGGACCACGACATCGGTCGCGCCGTCGCCGTCGTAATCCCCCGCGATCGCCAGCGGGAGCCCGGGCATCAGCGGGATCGGCATGTCGCGGAAGTCGCCGAACTGCACGACGAACTGATCCTTCACGAACCACTGCCCCGTCGTCGGCCGGTAGATCGCGACGTCCACCGCGCCGTTGCCGTCGTAGTCGCGCGGCATCGGCACGTCACCGGGATCCCCGAACTGGACGGTGAACTGGTTCCGCACGAACCATTGCCCGGTCGACGGCCGGTAGACCGCGATATCCGTCTTCCCGTCGTCGTTGTAGTCACCCGGCACCGCCCGGTCCCCGGGATCGCCGAAGTGCACGCTCAACTGGTCGCGCACGAACCAGTTGCCCGTCGACGGCTGGAACACCGCGATGTCGTCGATCCCGTCGCCGTTGTAGTCGCCGGGGACCGGTACGAATCCAGGCCCGCCGAACTGGACGGAACCCACGTTCGCCACGAACCAGTGTCCGGTCGACGGCCTGTATACCGCCACGTTCGTCCGGCGGTCGCCATCGAAGTCGCCGGAGACCGGGACGTCGCCGCGATCGCCGAACTGCACGCTGTCGTCGAGCGCGAACCACTGTCCGGTGGACGGCCGGAAGACGGCGATGTCCTCGATGCCGTCGCCGCTGTAGTCGCCGGGGATCGGGATGTCGCCCGGGTCGCCGAAGTGCACGCTGCCCTGGTTCCGGATGAACCAGTGGCCGGTCGACGGGCGATACACCGCGAGGTCGGCGACATGATCCCCGTTGAAGTCGGACCGGGTCTTCGACAGCGTCACCAACCCGTCGCCCGTGCCGATCACGCAGACAACCTGGGAGCTCGTCGCCGGGATGGTTTCGGCCGCGACGCAGAACCGGGAAGCGCCCGTCTGCTGGATGCCGAGGAGGAAGCGCACGTCTACCGAGCCCCCGGCCGCCAGCGGCGAGCCGGGCGTGATCGCCGTGACCGACAGCGTACCGTTGAACCCCGATCCGTTCGGCTGATTGGGGGGCTGCTCGAGCGTCGTGCCGCGGACCGTCGGATTGGTCGTGCCCGTGCCGCACGGCGGCCGATCGACCGTCACGACAGATGTCGGACGACGTGCGCGGCCGCAGGTCGGTCACGCCGGAAATCGAGGGGAACGTCGTGATGTCGAGGATGCGGAACCGCAGTCGCGTGATGGGGAGGCCCGTCGTGTTGGTGAACGTGCGCCGGATGTCGAAGGTGCCGAACGTCGAGTTCTGGGCGGGGACGGAGGTGAAATCGCGCACTACGTTCGGCGGGTCGTGGCGGCCGACGCACGTGTCCAGCTTCGACGCCGTCAGCGCGAAGCCGTCGAGGGAAATGGGCGAGAACGTGTTCTCCGGTCCGGGCGCGCCCAGCCTCTGGCCGGCGCCGGCGCTCGTCCCGTTCGTGTCCACGAAGATGAAGTCGACGCCGTTGTTGTTGGTGTCCTGCAGCTGAGAGGTCGGGCCCGGCGTCGTCTGGATCGCCGACAGACTGTCGCAGTTCCCGCTGCCCCCGCCTGCCGAGCCGGTGCAACCGCCAAGGAGCTTTCGCGCGAAGGCATAGTCGATGCTGAAGGGGGTGAGCGCCGGATAGCCCGTCCCCTCCTTATATAGTGTGTTGGCCTCGGACGTGGACCCCGCGGCATCCAGCCGGTTGGCGAGCGTGTAGCCCGCGATGACCGACGTGTTGAAGAGCGCGAGACCCGCGTTGTCTGGGATGTCCGTGGTGTAGGTGGCGTCGCCGGTCGCGGTCGTGCCGTTGCCGGCCGGGTAGGACGTGAGCGAGTAGCCGACCGAGTTGATGCACAGATAGTGGCCGCGCGCCGGGATGATGGTCCCGTTGGGCACGACGCACCGGGCCGTGCCGTCGGATGCGACGAGCGCGTAGCCGGTACCTCCGCCGGCGACGGTGTGCTGCGAATCGCTGTTGTTGTACAGCTCGATGAACTCGTCGTTGGCCCCGTTCGGTCCGCGCACGCGAAACTCGGAGATGATCACCTGGGCGCTCGCAACCGCGGCCTGCAGGACGCACACCGCGGACACGAGCACGATTCGCTTCAACATAAGAACCTTTCCTTTGCCGCAGACATCGCCGCCTGTTGAGCGGATTCGAGGGGCTTCAAACCCCACGGTCCGGCTGAAGCCGGACGCCACGGATCGGTTTGAAGCCGGCAGCCAGCCGGCCTGACCGGGATCGGCCGTGCTAGGCTTGACAACCTGTGATTCCAGACGATCGACGCATCATCCGCTTTGGCCGCTTCGAGCTGGACGACGACAAGCGAGAGCTTCGGAAGGACGGCCGTCCGATCCCGCTCGCGCCGCAGCCGCTGAAGCTGCTCGTGCTGCTGGCCCGCCGCGCCGGCGGCGTGCTGACGCGCGACGAGATTCGCAACGCGCTCTGGGCCGGCGATACGTTCGTCAACTTCGATCAAGCGGTGAACTCCTCGATCAGGCAGATCCGCGACGCGCTCGGCGATCAATCCGAGCGGCCCCTCTACATCCAGACCGTCCCGAAGAGCGGGTACCGGTTCATCGCGCCGCTCGAGCCGTTGTCTCCGGAAACCGCCGGTGCGTTCGAATCGCACCGGCCCGCCGAGGCGCTCCACCGCGCGCTGTGGGAGAACATCGTCGAGCTGCGGCTGGCCCAGCGGCGAACCAACTGGCAGACGGCCATCATGGCGGCTCTCCTCGTCTGCCTCGCGCTCGTCTTCCTGGTTCGCAGTTGCTAGCGTCGGCGCCTGCTCACGGGCAGGCCTGAAGGCCTGCGCTACGTACCCGGCAACGCGGTATACGTAGCGCAGGCCCCTCCTGATCTCCTGATCTCCTAAATCTCCTGATCTCTACTGCGGTCCGCCGATGCGCACCATCGGCACGTAGGTCGAGTCGCCGAACGACACCGTGAACAGGTTGCGCACGAACCACTGCCCGGTCGACGGCCGGTAGACCGCGATGTCCGCCACCCCGTCGGCGTTGTAGTCGCCGGGCACGGCCGCGTCGCCCACGTCGCCGAACGAGACCGTGAACTGGTTCCGCACGAACCACTGTCCCGTCGACAACCGGTAGACCGCGACGTCCATCTTGCCGTCGCCGTTGTAGTCGGCCGGCACCGCCATGTCCCCCGGGTCGCCGAACGCCACCGCAAACTGGTTCCGCACGAACCATTGCCCGCTCGTCGGGCGATACACCGCGATGTCGGTGACGCCGTCGCCGTTGTAGTCACCCGGGATGGGGATGTCGTTCGGATCGCCGAAGCCGCTGACGGTGAACTGGTTGCGCACGAACCATTGCCCGGTGGACGGCCGGTAGACCGCCACGTCCATCACGCCGTCGCCGTTGTAGTCGCCGGGCACCGGCTTGTCGCTCGGGTCGCCGAACTGGACGGTCGGCTGGTTGCGGATGAACCAGTGGCCGGTTGACGGCCGGTAGACCGCCACGTCCATCCGCCGGTCGCCGTTGTAGTCGGCCGGAATCGGGATGTCGCCCGGGTCTCCGTGCGCGACCGTGAACTGATTCCGCACGAACCACTGGTTCGTCGACGGCCGATGGACCACGATGTCGGTCGCGCCGTCGCCGTTGTAGTCGCCGTTGACCGCCTGCACGATCTCGGGCGTTATCGGGATCGGAACGTCCGTGCTGTCGCCAAACGACACGGCCGGCTGATCCTTGATGAACCACTGCCCCGTGGACGGCCGGAAGATCGCGACGTCGATCGAGCCGTTGCCGTCGTAGTCGCGAGGCACCGGGACATCGCCGGGATCGCCGAACTGCACGCTGAACTGGTTGCGCACGAACCAATGCCCGGTCGCCGCCCGGAACACCGCGAGATCCGTCCTCCCATCGTCGTCGTAGTCACCCGGCACCGGCCGGTCGCCAGGATCGCCGAAATGAATCGCGAGCTGATCTTTTACGAACCAGTTGCCGGTCGATGTCTGGAACACCGCGACATCGTCGATCCCGTTGCCGTCGTAGTCGCCGACGACCGGCACGTAGCCCGGACCGCCGAAGTTGACGGTGAACTGGCTCCGCACGAACCAGTCGCCGGTGGACGGCCTGAACACCGCCACGTCCGTCGTCCCGTCGCCGTTGAAGTCGCCGGGAACCGGAAGGTCGCCGGGGTCGCCCCACGACACCGTGAACTGGTTCCGCACGAACCACTGGCCGGTGGACGGCCTGAAGACGGCGATGTCCTCGGAACCGTCGCCGTTGTAGTCGCCGGGAACCGGGATGTCGGTCGGGTCGCCGAACTGCACGGCGAGCTGGTTCCGGACGAACCAGTGGCCCGTGGACGGGCGATAGACCGCGACGTCGCCGGCGCAGTCCCCGTTGTAGTCCGACGCCACGTGTCCCGATGCGCCGGTGCAGGCCGAGGTGATCTTCAGCTCCCAGCCGCCGGCGATCGTGCCGACGTCTCCGCCGACGTCATCGGTGATGTAGAGGCTCCACGTGCCGTTCGGGTTCAGCCCGTTGAAGGCAGCCAGCGTGCTCGCACCGACGGGAGCCGGATTCAGATACGGGCCGACCGGCGCGGGCGCCCCGAACGTGTCGCCACTACCGTAGTTCGCCGGCCTGTACGAACCGGACGGCGCCGCGGTGCCATCGGGGAAGGCCGCCGCCGCGCTGTCGTCGAAGGTGTAGGTCTGGCCCACCCAGTCGGCGCTGCCGGTCGAATCCGACTGCAGGATGAACGCGGCGCCGGTCGGCCCGACGAGCAGGACGTCGATGTCGTCCGGGAACGTGTGGCTCGCCTGCTTGAGCGTCACCGTGACCTTGGTCACCGGAGTTGCCACGCCGGCAACCGTGATGTTCGACGGGTAGGCAGCGGCGGGTCCCGACGTGCCGGTTCCGGGGACCAGAATGGCGGCCGGGTTCGAGAAGGTCTTCGTCCGTCTGTCCGTCAGTCGAGCCGAGGAAACAAAACACCTGCGAGCTCGATGCAGGAAGCGTCTCGGGGGCGACACAGAAACGGGCGACGCCCGTCTGCTGGATGCCGAGCAGGAAGCGCACGTCCACGGAGGCGCCGGCCGCCAGCGGTGTCCCGAGGGTGACCGAGCCGACCGACAGCGAACCGTTGAACCCTGAACCGTTGGGCTGCGAAGGGGGTGTTTCCAGCGTCGTTCCATGAACGAGGACGGTGGAGAGCGCCGTGCCGCAGGCCGCCCGATCGACGGACACGACGATGTCGGGCGACGTGCGTGGCCGCAGGTCGGCGACTCCGGAGGGGGAAGGGAACGTCGTGATGTCCAGAATCCGGAGCCGCAACCGCGTGAGGGCGCCGCCCGTGTTGTTGGTGAAGGTATGACGGATGTCGAGGGTGCCGAACGTCGAGTTGTTCCCAGGGTCGGAGGTGAAGTCGCGGACCAGATTTGGCGACTCGTCGCGCCGCTCGCACGCGTCGAGCTTGGCGCCCGCCAGCGCATACCCGTCGAGGGAAATCGGCGAGCTCAGGTTCTGCGGTCCGGGCGCTCCAAGCCGCTGGCCGGCGCCGGCACTGGTACCGTTGGTGTCCACGAAGAGGATGAAGTCGTTGCCGTTGACGTCCGTGTCCTGCAAGGCCGTCGTGCTCGGGCCGGCCGTCGTCTGCGGCCAGCAACGCACTGCCGCAGTTCCCACCCCCAGCGCCCGTGCACCCGCCAGGCACTTTGCGCACGAACGAGTAGTCGATGCTGAAGGGCGTGATCGCCGGATAGCCCACGCCTTCCTTGTAGAGCGTGTTGACCTCGGACGTCGAGCCGACGGCGTCGAGCCGGTTGGCCAGTATGAAGCCCCCCGCGACCGACGTGTTGAAGAGCGCCACCCCTGCGTTGTCGGGAATGTCGGTCGTGAAGGTCGCATCGCCGGTCGCGGTCGTCCCGTTGCCGGCCGGGTAGCCGGCGAGCGAGTAGCCGCTGCTGTCTGAGTTGACGCAAAGATAATGTCCGCGCGCCGGCAGGATCGTTCCGTTCGGGATGACGCATCGCGCTACACCGTCGGAGGCGACGATGCCGTAGCCGGTACCCACCCCCGAGACGGTGTGAGCTACGTCGGTGTTGTTGTAAATCTCGATGAACTCGTCCTCGGCACCAGAAGGACCCCGCAAGCGGAACTCGGAAATGATCAATTGCCCGGCACCCGCGGCCGCGGCCTGCAGGAAACACACGACCGACGCGACAGCGATTCGCCCCACAGCACCCGTCCACAACCCGGAGACCTTGAACATGTCGTCTTCTCCTTTGCCGGTCACATACGCGGCCCTCAGCAGGGGGGCCGTGAGCGGGGCCTAGTTTTTCTGCTGCTTGTTGCGTATTCGATCAAATCCCGTCGATCCAATGAGTTAAGGCTGCCGATAGCCGGCCGGGCGGACGCGGATCCGCCCTCCTAGGCCCGCCGCCATGGAACTTCTTTGAAGACTTCCACGCGCGAACAAGTTCAACCCCCCCAAGGTCCGGCTAAAGCCGGATGCCACGTCTTCAAATGCGCATGGTCCGGCTAAAGCCGGACGCCACCGGTACCGACGGCCAACCTCACTGCGGACCGCCGATACGGACCATGGGTACGTAGGTCGAGTCCCCGAACGACACCGTCAAGAGATTCCGCACGAACCATTGCCCCGTCGAGGGCCGGTAAATCGCGACGTCCGTCATCCGGTCGCCGTTGTAGTCGCCCGGCACGGGCACGTCGCCGCTGTCGCCGAACTGCACGTTGAACTGATTCCGCACGAACCACTGCCCGGTCGAGAACCGGTACACGGCCAGGTCCATCCTGCCGTCGCCGTTGTAGTCGGCAGGGACCGGCATGTCCCCGGGGTCCCCGAACTGCAGCGCGAGCTGATTGCGCACGAACCACTGCCCGCTCGTCGGGCGATAGACCGCGATGTCCGTGACGCCGTCGCCGTTGTAGTCGCCCGGCACCGGGATGTCGTTCGGATCGCCGAAGCTGACCGAGAACTGGTTGCGCACGAACCAGGTCCCCGTTGACGGCCGGTAGACCGCCACGTCCATCGTGCCGTCGCCGTTGTAATCGCCGGGCACCGGCTTGTCGCTCGGGTCGCCGAACTGCACGGTCGGCTGATTGCGCACGAACCAGTGGCCGGTCGACGGCCGATACACCGCGATGTCCATCCGCCTGTCGCCGTTGTAGTCGGCAGGGATCGGCACGTCGCCCGGGTCGCCGAACTGCACCGCCAGCTGGTTCCGCACGAACCACTGCCGCGTCGACGGCCGATGGACCGCGATGTCGGTCGCGCCGTCGCCGTTGTAGTCGCCGGCGATCGCCGTCGGGACTCCGAATGTCAGCGGGATCGGGATGTCCTGGCCGTCGCCAAACGAGACGGCGCCCTGATCTTTGATGAACCACTGGTGCGTCGACGGCCGGTAGATCGCGACATCCACCGAACCGTTGCCGTCGTAGTCGCGAGGCACGGGGATATCGCCGGGATCCCCGAACTGGACCGCGAGCAGGTTGCGCACGAACCACTGGCGCGTTGACGGGCCGATACACCGCGATATCGGTCTTGCCGTCGCCGTTGTAGTCGCCCTGCACGGGGCGGTCGCCCAGGTCGCCGAACTGAAGGGCGAGCTGATTCCGGACGAACCACATGCCGGTCGATCGCTGGAAGACCGCGATGTCATCGATCCCGTCGCCGTTGTAGTCGCCGACGACCGGGACGTAGCCGCCCGCGCCGCCGAAGTTCACGCTGAACTGGTTGCGCACGAACCAGTCGCCGGTCGACGGCCGGTACACCGCGACATCGGTCGCCCCGTCGCCGTCGAAGTCGCCGGGCACGGGCACATCGCCCGGATCGCCGAACTGGGCGGTGAACTGGTTGCGTACGAACCAGGTGCCTGTTGACGGCCTGAATACCGCGACGTCTTCGACGCCGTCGGCGTTGTAGTCGCCCGGCACGGGGATGTCGCTCGGATCGCCGAACTGCACCGCGCCCTGGTTGCGGATGAACCACTGGCCCGTTGACGGGCGATACACCGTGATGTCGCCGGCGCAGTCTCCGTTGAAGTCCGACGTGACAGCTCCCAGAGGTGCGGTGCACGACGAACTGAGCGTCAGGTCCCAGCCGCCGGCGATCGTGCCGGAGTCCCCGACCGCGTCATCGTGCACGTAGAGGAACCACGTGCCGTTCGGGTCCAGCCCGTTGAAGGCGGCCGCCAGCGTCGCGCTGCCGGCGGGTGCTGGATTGATGTACGGCCCGGCGGACGCGGGCGCCGGGAACACTTCCGAGGCGCCGTAGTTCGTCGGCCTGAACGTACCGGAGGCCGGCGGCGTGCCGCTGCTCGGCAGGAGCGCCGCGGCATAGTCGTCGAATGTGTAGGTCCGGCTCGTGAAGTCGAAGTCGCCGACGACATCGGACATCAGAATGAAGTTCTGACCGGTCGGGCTGACGAGCAGGACGTCCATGTCGCCCGGGAACGTGTGGGTCATCTGTTTGAGCGTGACCGTGACCTTCGTGACCGGCCTGGTGAAACCGCTCACGGTAATCCCCGAGGGGTAGGGTGTAGCGGGGCCGTCTGCGTTGATCGCGATCGCGCTGGAGTTCGAGAAGGTCTGTGAGGACTGCCGGAGCATGCCCTCAGTGGGACCGAGGAAACAGAAGACCCGCGCGCTTGCCGCCGGGGACGGTCCCGTTTCAGCCGCGACACAGAAGCGGGCGGCACCCATCTGCTGGACGCCGAGCACGAAGCGCACGTTGACGGACTCCCCCGGCCCCAACGGCGTTCCGGCCGTGATCGCGCCGACTGACAGCGACCCGTTGAACCCGGAACCGTTCGGCTGACTCGGGGGCACCTCCAGCGTCGTGCCCCGCACCGTGACGCTGCTCGTACCGCTGCCGCAGACGGGCCGGTCGACCGTGACGGCAACGTCGCTCGAGGTAATCGGCCGAAGGTCGGCGACTCCTGAGATGGACGGAAACGTGGTGATGTCCACGACACGGAACCGCAGCCGCGTGATATCGGCCCCCGTTTCGTTGGTGAACGTCTGCCGGATGTCGACCGTGCCGAACGCCGAGTTCTGCGCCGGCACGCACGGAGACACGATGTCGTTCGGCGGCCCGCAGTACGCGCCGCCCGCGCGCACGTAGTTGGGAGATGCGTTGGGGAGCCTGCACGAGTCGAGCGCCGACGCCGTCAGCGCGAAATCATCGGAGGCGATCGGCGAGGTCGTGTTCTCCGGCCCCGGCGCGCCCAGCCGCTGGCCGGCGCCGGCACTGGTCCCGTTGGTGTCCACGAAGATGAAGTCGACGGCGTTGTTGTTGGTGTCCTGGACCGGGTTGGCGAGCGGGCCGGGCGTGGTCTGGATCAGCGACACGCTGTTGCAGGCCCCGCCCGAAGATCCGGTGCAGCCTCCCGGCAGCCTGCGCGTGAACGCGTAGTCGATGCTGAATGGCGTCAGCGCCGGATAGCCGACGCCTTCCTTGTACAGCGTGTTGGCCTCGCTCGTGGAGCCCACGGCGTCGAGCCGGTTGGCGAGCGTGAAGTTTGCCGCGACCGACGTGTTGAAGAGCGCCAGACCGGCGTTGTCCGGAATGTCTGTCGTGTAGGTGGCATCGCCGGTGGCGGTCGTCCCGCTGCCGGCCGGGTAGGAAGCAAGCGAGTAGCCGACCGAGTTGACGCAGAGGTAGTGACCGCGCTCCGGGATGATCGTCCCGTTGGGGACGATGCACCTGGCCACGCCGTTGGAGGCGGCGAGGGCGTAGCCGGTCCCCCCGCCCGCGACGGTGTGGGAGGCGCCGCTGTTGTTATAGATCTCGACGAACTCGTCGTTGGCCCCGCTCGGCCCCCGCAGACGGAACTCGGAGATGATCAGTTGAGCGCTCGCGACCGTGGCCTGCAGGAGGCACACGCCGAACGCGACCGCGATTCTCTTCGAAGCTCCGGTCCACACCCCGGTCGGGCTGAACATCTCTCCCTCTCCATTTCGCAGGACATCTACTGCGGCGGCCCGATGCGCACCATCGGCACATACGTCGAGTCGCCGAACGACACCGACATCACATTCCGCACGAACCATTGCCCCGTCGACGGCCGGTAGATCGCGACGTCCGTCAACCGGTCGCCGTTGTAATCGCCCGGCACCGCGACGTCGCCGCTGTCGCCGAACTGCACGTTGAATTGATTCCGCACGAACCAATGCCCCGTGGACGGCCGGTAGACCGCGAGGTCCATCCTGCCGTCGCCGTTGTAGTCGGCCGGCACCGGGATGTCGCCCGGGTCGCCGAACTGCAGCGCGAGCTGGTTCCGCACGAACCACTGCCCGCTCGTCGGGCGATACACCGCGATGTCGGTGATGCCGTCGCCGTTGTAGTCGCCAGGCACCGGGATGTCGCTCGGATCGCCGAAGCTGACGGCGAACTGGTTGCGCACGAACCATTGCCCGGTGGACGGCCGGTAGACCGCCACGTCCATCACGCCGTCGCCGTTGTAGTCGCCGGGCGCCGGCTTGTCGCTCGGGTCGCCGAACTGCACGGTCGGTTGATTGCGCACGAACCAGTGGCCCGTCGACGGCCGGTACACCGCCACGTCCATCCGCCGGTCGCCGTTGTAGTCGGCGGGGATCGGGATGTCGCCGGGATCACCGTGCGCGACGACGAACTGATTGCGCACGAACCACTGGTTCGTCGACGGCCGATGGACCGCGATGTCGGTCGTGCCGTCGCCGTTGTAGTCGCCGGCGATCGCCGCCGGGATCCCGGCCGTCAGCGGAATCGGAAGGTCCTGGCCGTCGCCGAACGCGATGGCGCCCTGATCCTTGATGAACCACTGGTGCGTCCCCGGCCGGTAGATCGCGACGTCCGTCGTCCCGTTGCCGTCGTAGTCGCGGGGTACAGGGACGTCGCCGGGATCGCCGAACTGGACCGTGAACAGGTTGCGCACGAGCCACTGTCCCGTCGACCGGCGATAGACGGCGATGTCGGTGATCCCGTTGCCGTCGTAGTCACCCGGCACCGGCCTGTCGCCCGGGTCGCCAAAATCGAGCGCGAGCTGGTTCCGCACGAACCACATGCCGGTCGACGACTGGAAGACCGCGATGTCATCGATCCCGTCGCCGTTGTAGTCGCCGACGACCGGGACGTAGCCGCCCGCGCCGCCGAAGTTCACGCTGAACTGGTTGCGCACGAACCAGTCGCCGGTGGACGGCCGGTACACCGCGACATCCGTCACACCGTCGCCGTTGAAATCGCCGGGGACGGGGACATCGCCGGGATCACCGAACTGCGCCGTGAACATGTTGCGCACGAACCACGTGCCCGTCGACGGCCGGAAGACCGCGATGTCTTCGACGCCGTCGCCGTTGTAGTCGCCGGCGACCGGGACGTCGCTCGGATCGCCGAACTGCACCGCGCCCTGGTTCCGGATGAACCAGTGGCCCGTCGAGGGGCGATACACCGCGACGTCGCCGGAGCAGTCCCCGTTGAAGTCCGACGCGACGGCGCCCAATGGCGCCGTGCACGACGACGTGATCGTCAGGTCCCAGCCGCCGGCGATGTTGCCAACATCACCGCCGACGTCGTCGACGACGTAGAGGCTCCACGTGCCGTTAGGGTTCAGCCCGCCGAAGGCGGCCAACGTATCTGTGCCGGCGGTTGCCGGATTCAGATAGGGCCCGGCCGGCGCGGGCGCCGGGAACGTATCACCGCCGCCGTAGTTGCTCGGCTTGAACGAGCCGGAGGTCGCCAGGGAGCCATCCGGGAATAGGGCCGCCGCGCTGTCGTCAAAGGTGAAGGTCTGACCTGTCCAGTCAATGCTGCCACCCGCATCCGACAGCAGGATGAACTTCACCCCGGTCGGGCCGACGAGCAGGACATCCACGTCGTCCGGAAAGGTGTGGCTCAGCTGTTTGAGCGTGACCGTGACCCTGGTCACCTGGTTGGTGATCCCGGACACGGCAATGCTCGACGGGTAGACCGAGGCGGGCGCGCCCGTGACGGTTCCGGTACCGGTTCCGGGAATGACGATAGCGCTCGCGTTCGAGAAGGTCTGCGAGGTGGACCTGACCACCCCCTCGGTCGTGCCGACGAAGCAGAGGACCTGGGAGCTTATCGCCAGCTGAGTCTCGGCCGCGACACAGAAGCGGGCGGCGCCGGTCTGCTGGATGCCGAGCAGGAAGCGCACGTCCACCGAGGCGCCGGCCGCCAGCGGCGTCCCGAGCGTGATGGCGCCGACCGACAACGTCCCGCCGTAGCCCGATCCGTTCGGCTGGCTCGGGGGTTGTTCGAGCGTCGTGCCACGCACCGTAGGCGTGGACGTGCCGGTGAAGCACGGCGGCCGATCGACCGTGACCGCGACGTCGGAGGACGTGCGTGGCCGCAGATCGGCGACACCGGAGATCGACGGGAACGTCGTGATGTCGATGACGCGGAACCGCAGCCGCGTGATGGGGGCGCCGGAGTTGTTCGTGAAGGTGCGCCGGATGTCGATCGAACCGAACGTCGCGTTGTTGAACGGCTCGGAGGTGAAACTGCGGACGTGATTGGGCGGCGCGTCGTTGACCCGGCACGAGTCGAGCCTCGACACCGCCAGCGCGTCGCCGTCGATAGAAATCGGTGAGCTCAGGTTCTCGGGCCCGGGTGCGCCCAGCCGCTGGCCGCCGCCAGCATTGGTGCCGTTGGTGTCCACGAACATCAAGTCGGCCGCGTTGTTGTTGGTGTCCTGCAGCTGCGTCGTGGTCATGCCAGGGGTCGCCTGGATGAGCGACACGCTGTTGCAGTTCCCGCCTCCGCCCGAGCCGCTGCAACCTCCGGCCGGCCGGCGCGTGAAGGAGTAGTCGATGCTGAACGGGGTCAGCGCCGGATAGCCGGTCCCTTCCTTGTAGAGCGTGTTGGCCTCGGAGGTGGAACCGACGGCGTCGAGCCGGTTGGCGAGTATGAGGTTGCGCCAGGACGTTGTTGTTGAAGAGCGCGAGGCCGGCGTTGTCGGGAATGTCCGTCGTGTAGGTCGCGTCCCCCGTGCCGTACGAGGCGAGCGAGTAGGTGACCGAGTTGACGCAGAGATAGTGTCCGCGGGTCGGGATGACGGTGCCGTTCGGGATCGAGCAGCGGATGACCCCGTCCGAGGCCGCGACGCCATAGCCCGTGCCCGAGGTGGACATGACCGTGTGATCGGCCCCAGTCTCGTTGTAGATTTCGATGAACTCGTCGTTGGCCCCGCTTGGACCCCGCAGGCGGAATTCAGAAATGATCAGCTGGGCGCTCGCCGCCGCGGCCTGCATCAGGCACAACGCGAACGCGAAGGCGATGCGCCCGGCGGGGCGCGTCAATCCGCGGATCGTGACACCAATCGACTCGAGGCACATCCTGCGCACCTTTCCTGGAACGTGGACCAAACGAGAGCCACCGGTCTGCGAGCGGAAGCCACGAGGCGCGGGTGGAGACAAATCGAAAAGGCCGCGTACAGCGCGGACCTCTCCGACCGATCGCAACGCGAGCCGTCCGGTACCTTCTGCTTGAGCGGTAAAGAGGCTGGGGTCGGAAGAATATCTCACAAACGTGGGGCTCAAATCATCTACGAAGAATGTAATCGGCTTGTAAGGACCGGCAATTCGTCGCAATGCCGTGAAGTCACCCCACAGGAAGATTTGCGATCGGCAGGGATTTGCGAGCAAAGGCAACAACCTTTCATGAATGCCGAACGGGTCCACCGATGCGCGCAGTCGGCACGTTGGTCGCATCAGAATGGCCAACCGGAACTGCAAGTTGACCGCGTCGCTACCGGCAGTCACATACGCCGCGCGCTCAAAAGTTCCCGTGAGCGCGGGATAGTTTTCTGATGGTTGTTGGATATTCGGACAAACGCTGTCCGATCATGGAGTTAAGCGAGCAGCTAGGCAGGATCAGCGGGACAGACCGCGAGCGAAGCGAGCGGCCCCTTACCGCGAACGAAGTGAGCGGCCGCTACCGGCGAGCGTAGCGGGCACCGGGATGTCGCCCGGGTCGCCGAACTGCAATGCGAGCTGATTGCGCACGAACCACTGCCCGCTCGACGGGCGATAGACCGCGAGGTCGGCGACGCCGTCGCCGTTGTAGTCGCCCGGCACGGGGATATCGTTGAGCTCGCCGAAGCCGACCGCGAACTGGTTGCGCACGAACCACGTCCCCGTCGACGGGCGGTAGACCGCCACGTCCATGAGACCGTCGCCTGAAGGCGGAAGCCACGAGAATAGTTTTGCGGATGCCCGGACGGCAGGCCCGCCCGTTCGACGGAAGTTACTGATTTCCTCCGATGCGGACGATCGCGAAATCTCCGGGCTGCTCTCCGAACTGGACGGCGAACTGGTTACGGACGAACCACTGCCGGGTGAGCGAACGGAAGACCGCGACGTCGAACCGGCCGTCGCCGTTGTAATCTCCGGGCACCGGAAAGTCGCCCGGGTCCCCGAACTGCACAGCGAACTGATTGCGCACGAACCACTGGCCGGTCGTGAACCTGTATACCGCGATATCGGTCACGCCATCGCCGTTGTAGTCGCCGGGGATGGGGAAGTCGTTCGAGTCGCCGAACTGCACGGTGAACAGATTCCGGACGAACCACTGCCCGGTAGACGGACGGTACACCGCGATGTCGCCGACGCCGTCGCCATCGTAGTCGCCAGGCACTGGTATGTCGTCGGCGTCGCCGAACAGCAGAGGGGCGTGATTCCGCACGAGCCACTGCCCCGTGGTCCGGCGGTACATGGCGATGTCCATCGTGCCGTCGCCGTTGTAATCCTGAGGCACCGCCACGTCTCCAGCGTTACCGAAGACCACCGGTGGCTGGTTCTTCACCAGCCACGTGCTCGTCGACTCACGGAACGCTGCGACGTCGACGCCGGTGTCGCCGTCGTAGTCGCCAGGCACGGCCCGTTCGCCCCCCTGGCCGAACTGCATTGTGAACTGGTTGCGCACGAACCACATGGCCGTTGACCGCCGGTACACTGCCACGTCGGTGGTCCCGTCAGCGTCGTAGTCGCCGGGAGCGACGGGCGGCATCGACGGTCCGCGCGGCACCGGGACGTCCCCCCTGCGCCCGAACGGCGCGGCGAGGACGTTCCGCACGAACCACTGGCCGGTCGATCGGCGGTAGACCGCCACGTCGGCCGAGTGGTCGCCGTTGTAGTCGCGCGGCACGGGGATGTCGCCAGGGTCGCCGAACTGCACCGCGAACTGGCTGCGCACGAACCACTGGCCGGTCGACGGCCGATAGACGGCGATGTCGGACGCGCCGTCGTTGTTGTAGTCGGCGGGAACCGGCCGGTCGCCGGCGTCGCCGAACTGGATGGCGAACTGATCGCGCGCGAACCACGTGCCGGTCAGCGGCTGATAGACTGCCACGTCGGTGTCGCCGTCGCCGTCGTAGTCGGCGGGCACCGGGCGGAAGCCACGACCACCGAACTGGACCGCGAACTGGTTCCGCACGAACCACTGCCCGGTCGCCGGGCGATAGACCGCGATGTCGGTCGTGCCGTCGCCGTTGTAGTCCCCCGGTAGCGGCATGTCCCCCGGATCCCCGAACTGCACCGTGAACAGCTCGCGCACGAACCACTGCCCGGTCAAGGGGCGGTACACCGCGATGTCGGTGGTGCCGTCGCCGTTGTAGTCGCCCGGCACTGGAAGATCGCCCGAGTCGCCGAAGTGCACCTCGAACTGGCCGCGTACCCGCCATGTGCCGGTGGCGGGCGCGTACATCGACAGATCGTCCGTGCCGTTGCCGTCGAAATCGTGGAGCGCTCCGGGTGTCGCGGTACCGGGCGTGGCGTAGTTGATTCGGAACAGCACCCCGGTCCGGGACAGACGGTAGAGGCTCCCGTCGCTCGAGACCTTCAGATCCACGGTGAACGTCAGCCCCAGCCCGGTGGCGAAGTCCGTGACGATACCCGACATCGGATCGCGCCTGCGGATCCAGCCGCCGCACAGGTCGGCGAAGAAGTAGGCGCCGACGTGCTCTGCCGGGAACTGCTCGAACTGCGGGTTGTAGAAGGCGCCGCCGGCGATGGCGCACTCGCTGGTCATGCGCCGGTCGTACGCGAACAGGGGTGCCACGAAGCTGGAACTGCACGGCACTTCAGGTACCGGTGCCGTTGGGTCCCTCGCAGTTCGGCCAGCCGAAGTTGGCCCCCGCCACGCCGTCGTTGATCTCCTCCCACGCGGCCTCCCCGACGTCGTTGATGAAGATCCGCCCAGAGCCGGGCTGCACGGCGAAGGTGAACGGGTTGCGCAGGCCGAGCGCCCAGATGGCGCGATTCACGCCCGTGGCCGTGCCGAAGAATGGATTGTCGGACGGAATGGTTCCGTCGGCATTGAGGCGCAGGACCTTGCCGAGGCGGGTGTCGAGGCTCTGGGAGTTGGCGCCGACTGCGTTGTCGCCGGTCGCGACGTAGAGCTTGCCGTCGAGTCCGAAATGAATCGCGCCGCCGTTGTGGTTCGAGGCGCCGCTCAACGGCTCCTCGTTCAGATCGATGAGGACGAGCTCGCTCCCGGGAACTACGACGTCGCCGCTGGCGGTGAACCGGCTGACGCGGTTGTGAACTTCCGGGCTCGTCGCGGTGTAGTAGACGTAGACGTACTGGTTGCTGGTGAACGCCGGGTCGAACGCGATGCCGAGGACGCCGCGCTCACCGGCGGAATTCACGGTCAACGTCACAAACGGCTCGTGCACCAGCGCGCCGTCCTTGATGACGCGGATCTGCCCGGCCTGGAGGCACACGAACAGCCGGCCGTCCGGCGCAAACGCCATCGCGGTCGGATCGGTCAGGCCGCTGACGACGAGCCGCTCCGTGAAGCCGGGAGGCAGCGTCGCGGCCTCAGCGGCCGCACACACCAGCGACAACGACAGACATGCCGTTGCGATCACCGACCGGCGGACAGACAGAATCACCTGGACCTCCCTGGACGATGAGAGAACGGAGAACGCGGAGATAGCGGAGACTATCTCAACACGGAGAAACGGAGAAACGGAGGAACGGAGAAACGGAGAAACGGAGAAACGGAGTCGCTCTATGGGATTCACACCAAGAGAGTCTCCGTTACTCCGTTGCTCCGTTGCTCCGTGTGAGATCTTCGTTGACTCCGTAATCTCCGCTGACTCGGATCTGCTAGTTCGGCCTGCCGACTCGGACGACCGGAATGTCGCCGGGATCCCCGAACTGGACGACGAACTGGTTCCGCACGAACCACTGTCCGGTGGAGGGACGGTACACCGCGACGTCCATCCTGCCGTCGCCGTTGTAGTCCCCGGGCACCGGCATGTCGTTCGCGTTCCCGAACTGCACCGCGAACTGATTGCGCACGAACCACTGGCCGGTCGACGGACGGTAGATCGCGATATCGGTGACGCCATCGCCGTTGTAGTCCCCGGGGATCGGCACGTCCCCGGAGTCGCCGAACTGGACGACGAACTGGTTGCGCACGAACCATTGGCCGGTCGACGGCCGGTAGACCGCGAAGTCGGTCACCCCGTCGCCGTTGTAGTCGGCGGGGATCGGCACATCGCCTGGGTCTCCAAACTGCACGTGAAGTCCTACGCCCGAACAGACGAACCAGCTGCCGTTCGATTCGACATACGCGGCAAGATCCGCCGCGCCGTCGCCGTTGTAGTCGCCCGGCACGGGAACAAAGGCTTTGTCGCCGCAAAACGTAAATGGCCGGTGCCGCACCAGCCACTCGAGCGCCGCCTGGCTCGGGAACAGTCCTCCCGGCTCGTCGTACGCAATCGCGACGTTCATCGCTCCGTCGTTGTCGTAATCGGCCGGAACCGGAATCGGGTCGGGGCCCAGCGGGGCGTGCCTCACCGCGAACTGCCCCCGGACGAACCAGAAGCTCGTCGAAGGACGATACACGGCGATGTCGGTCGTTCCGTTACCGTCGTAGTCGCCCGGAGTTGCAGGCAGCAGTGCCACCACGCGCGGCACGGGCACGTCGCCGGGGTGCCCGAACTGCGCGGCGAGGATGTTCCGCACGAACCACTGGCCGGTCGATGGACGGTAGACCGCCAGGTCGGCCGAGTGGTCGCCGTTGTAGTCGCGCGGCACGGGAAGGTCGCCGGCGTCGCCGAACTGCACCGTGAACTGGTTGCGCACGAACCACTGGCCGGTCGATCGGCGATACACCGCGATGTCCGTCGCGCCGTCGTTGTTGTAGTCGGCGGGAACGGGCCGGTCGCCGGCGTCGCCGAACTGGATGGCGAACTGGTCGCGCACGAACCACGTGCCGGTCCGCGGCTGGTACACCGCCAGGTCGGTGTCGCCGTCGCCGTCGTAGTCGCCGGGTACCGGGCGATACGCCGGGACCGCCGAACTGGACGGCAAACTGGTTCCGCACGAACCACTGCCCGGTCGACGGGCGGTAGACCGCGATGTCGGTCGTGCCGTCGCCGTTGTAGTCCCCCGGCAGCGGGAGGTCGCCGGGGTCGCCGAACTGCACCGTGAACAGCTCGCGCACGAACCACTGCCCGGTCGACGGGCGGTACACCGCGATGTCGGTCGTGCCGTCGCCGTTGTAGTCGCCGGGCACGGGAATGTCGTTCGGGTCGCCAAAGTCCACCTCGAACTGGCCGCGCACCCGCCACGTGCCGGTCTCCGGCGCGTACACCGACAGATCGTCCGAGCCGTTGCCGTCGAAATCGTGGAGCGCTCCGGGTGTCGCGATACCGGGCGTGGCGTAGTTGATCCGGAAGACGACGCCGGTGCGCGACAGGTAATAGAGGCTCCCGTCGCTCGAGACCTTCAGGTCCACGGTGGCCGACAGCCCGGTGGCGAAGTCCGTGACGATGCCGGACATCGGATCGCGCCTGCGGATCCAGCCGCCGCACAGGTCGGCGAAGAAGTAGGCGCCGACGTCGCGCCGCCGGGAACTGCTCGACCGGCGGGTTGTAGAACGCGCCGCCGGCGATGGCGCACTCGGCGGGATCGCTCATTCGCCGGTCGTACGCGAACAGCGGCGCCGCGAAGCTCGGAACTGCACGGAGTCTCGGTATTGATGGTGTTGGGCCCTTCGCAGTTCGGCCAGCCGAAGTTGGCGCCCGCCACGCCGTCGTTGATCTCTTCCCAGACGCTCTGCCCGACGTCGTTGATGAAGATCCGCCCCGAGCCGGGCTGCACGGCGAAGGTGAACGGGTTGCGCAGGCCGAGCGCCCAGATGGCGCGATTCACGCCCGTGGCCGTGCCGAAGAACGGGTTGTCGGACGGGATGGTTCCGTCGGCATTGAGCCGCAGGACCTTGCCGAGGCGGGTGTTCGAGGCTCTGGGAGTTGGCGCCGACCCCGTTGTCGCCGATCGCGACGTAGAGCTTGCCGTCCTGCCCAAAGTGGATCGCGCCGCCGTTGTGGTTCGAGGCGTTGCTCAACGGCTCCACGTTCAGATCGATGAGGACGAGCTCGCTCCCGGGAGCCACAACGTCGCCGTTGGCGGTGAACCGGCTGACGCGGTTGTGAACTGTCCGGGCTGGTCGCGGTGTAGTAGATGTATACGTGCTGGTTGCTGTTGAACGCCGGATCGAACGCGATGCCGAGGACCCCGCGCTCGCCGAGGGAGTTGACCGTCAACGTGACAAACGGAGCGGGCAGCAGCGCGCCGTCCTTGATGACGCGGACCTGCCCGGCCTGGAGGCACACGAACAGCCGGCCGTCCGGCGCAAACGCCATCGCGGTCGGATTGGTCAGATCGCTGACGACCAGGCGCTCCGTGAAACCAGGAGGCAGCGTCGCGGCCTGAGCGGCCGCACATACCAGCGACCACACGCATGCCGTTGCGATTACCAACCGGCGGACAGACAGAATCACTTGGACCTCCCTGGGACGTGAGATAACGGAGAACCGCGGAGATAGCGGAGGCCTTCTCAACACGGAGAAACGGAGGAACGGAGAAACGGAGTTGTCTCTATGGCATTCACAAACAAAATCTCCGTTGCTCCGTTGCTCCGCTTCTCCGTGTGAGATCTTCGTTGACTCCGTAATCTCCGTTGCCTCTGACGCTAATTCGGTCCGATACGAACGACCGGCACATCGCCCGGATCCCCGAAGTGCACGGTCAGCTGGTTCCGGACGAGCCACTGCCCGGTCGACGGACGATAGATCGCGACGTCCGTGAGGCCGTCGCCGTTGTAGTCCGCGGGCACCGGCACGTCGTCCGGCTCCCCGAACCGCACGACCGCGAACTGGTTGCGCACGAACCACTGGCCGGTGGACGGGCGATACACCGCGATGTCGAGCGCGCCGTCGCCGTTGTAGTTGCCGGGGATCGGGACGTCGCCCGCGTCGCCGTACTGCACGGTGAACAGATTGCGGACGAACCACTGGCCGGTCGAAGGGCGGTAGACCGCGATGTCGGTGACGCCATCGGCGTTGTAGTCGCCCGGGATCGGCCTGTCGCCCGGCGCGCCGAACGCCAGCAAGAACTGATCCCGCACGAACCACTGCCCGGTCGAGGGCCGATACACGGCGACGTCCATCGCCCCGTCGCCGTTGTAGTCCCCCGGCACCGGCACATCGCCCGCGTCGCCGAACTGCACGGCGAACTGGCCGCGCACGAACCAGACGCCGGTCGACGGCCGGAACACCGCGACGTCGATCGCGCCGTCGCCGTTGTAGTCGGCGGGCACCGGGAGATCGCCCGCATCGCCGAACTGCACCGCCAGGCGATCGCGCACGAACCACCGGCCGTCCGACGGCCGGTAGACGGCGATGTTCGCGCGCCCGTCGCCGTCGTAGTCGCCGGCGATGGCGCGAGCGGGTGACGGTCCGCGGGGAATCGGGACGTCACCGGGGTCGCCGAACCGCACGATGAACTGGCCGCGCACGAACCACTGCCCGGTGGAGGGGCGATAGACCGCGATGTCGGCGATGCCGTCGCCGTTGAAGTCGCGCGGCTCGGGGATGTCGCCGGGGCTGCCGTACGAAACGGGCGGCTCGTTCTGGACAAGCCACGTCCCGCTCGATGGCCGGTAGACCGCGAGATCGGCCACGCCGTCGCCGGTGTAGTCTGCGGGCACCGGCACGTCGCCCGGCGTGCCCAACTGGACCGGCGCCTGGCCGCGCACCAGCCACATCCCCGTGGCCGGGCGGTACACGGCCGCGTCGATCGCCCCATCGCCGGTGTAGTCGGCCGGAACCGGGACGTCCCCCGCGCGCCCGTGCGAGAACCCCGGGCCGTTGCGCACCAACCAGAGACCGCTCGAGGGCGGAACACCGCCACGTCGGTCATGCCGTCGCCGTTGTAGTCGCCCGGCACCGGCACGTCGCCGCGCTCCCCGAACTGCGTCACGAACTGGCTGCGCACGTACCACACGCCGGTCGAGGGCCGGAAGACCGCCACATCCGTCGAGCCGTCGCCGTTGTAGTCGCCGGGCACCGGCACGTCGCCGGGATCGCCCCATTGAACGGTGAACTGATTGCGCACGCGCCACGATCCGTCCGACGGCCGGAACACCGCGAGGTCGTCGGTCCCGTCGCCGTTGTAGTCGGCTGGCAGCGCCCGCCCGCGGATTCCCCGTCGCGGAGTAGTTGATGCGATAGACGAATCCGCCGCGCGTCAGATAGTGGAGGCTGCCGTCGCCCGACAACCCGATCGCGACCGGGCTCGAGATGCCGGCCCCGAAGTCCGACACGACTCCCGTGGCGGGATCGATCCGGCGGATCCACCCGGCACAGAGATCCGCGAAGAAGTACGCGTTCAGGAACGCCGCCGGATACTGCACGGTCTGCGGGTTGTAGAACGCGCCGCCGATGATCGCGCACTCGGCGGTCGTTCGACGATCGTAGGTGTGGAACGGGCCGTCGAAGCCGGCATCGCACGGGACCTCGGTGAAGATGCGGTTGGGCCCTTCACACGTCGGCCAGCCGTAGTTGGCCCCGGCCATCCCGTCGTTGATCTCTTCCCAGGCGTTCTGGCCCACGTCGTTGACGAACATGCGGCCGGTCCCGGCTGCACCGCGATCGTGAACGGATTGCGCAGCCCGAGCGCCCAGATGGCGCGGTGCACGCCCGTCGCCGTGTCGAAGAACGGGTTGTCGGGCGGGATGCGTGCCGTCGGCGTTGACCCGCAGGATCTTGCCGAAACGGGTCAGGAGGCTCTGCGAGTTGGTGACGTCGCCGTTGTCGCCGACCGAGATGTAGAGCTTTCCGTCGCGTGCCGAACTGGAGCGCGCCGCCGTTGTGGTTCGCGCTGCTGGTCACCGGCTCGACGTTGAGATCGAGGAGCACGAGCTCGCTCCCCGGGAGCGCGACGTCGCCGCCGGCGGTGAAACGGCTGACGCGGTTGTGGATGTCCGGCGTCGTGGCGGTGTAGTAGACGTAGACCCAGTGGTTGGTGGCGAACGCGGGATCGAACGCCACGCCGAGCAGGCCCCGCTCGCCGACCGCGTTCACCGTCAGCGTGACGAACGGCGTCGGCAGCAGCAGTCCGTCCTTGATCACACGCAGCCGGCCGCCCTGCTCGGACACGAACAGCCGGCCATCGGGAGCGAACGCCATGGCGGTCGGGTTCGTCAGGCCGCTCGCGAGGACTCCTTCAGTGAAGCCGGGCGGATACGTCGACGCCGCCGCCGCACACACCAGCGACGACCACAGGCATGCCGTCCAGACGAGGACTCGACATGGAGAAACGGCGTCACGGAGTCGGCTCACTACGTGCGCTACCAAAAAGAGAGTCTCCGTTGCTCCGTTCCTCCGTTGCTCCGTGTGAAACCTTCGTTGACTCCGTAATCTCCGTTCCCTCTACTGGCCCCCGACGCGCACGACCGGCACATCGGCCGCGTCCCCGAACTGCACGACGAACCGGTTGCGCACGAACCACTGCCCCGTTGACGGACGGTAGACCGCGACGTCGACGATGCCGTCGCCGTTGTAGTCGCCGGGATCGGCACGTCGCTCGCGTCCCCGAACTGCACGGCGAACTGGTTGCGCACGAACCATTGCCCCGTGGACGGGCGATACACCGCCACGTCGATCGTCCCGTCGCCGTTGTAGTCGCCCGGGATCGGCACGTCGCCCGAGTCGCCGAACTGCACGGTGAACACATTGCGCACCGTCCACTGCCCGGTGGAGGGGTGGTAGACCGCGAGATCCGCACGGCCGTCGCCGTTGTAGTCGCCCGGCACCGGGATGTCGTTCGGCTGGCCGTGCTGCACGATGAACTGGTTGCCTACGAACCATTGCGCGTCCGAGGGACGGTAGACCGCGACGTCCATCGTCCCGTCGCCGTTGTAGTCGCGCGGGACCGGCACGTCGCCCGGATCGCCGAACTGCACGGCGAACTGCCCGCGCGCGTACCACGTGCCGGTGGACGGCCGGAACACCGCGACATCGACCGCGCCGTCGCCGTTGTAGTCGGCAGGCACCGGCACGTCGCCGGCGTCCCCGAACTGCACGGCGAACTGGTTGCGCACGAACCACTGCGCCCGTCGACGGCCGGTAGACGCGCGACGTCGGTCCGCGCGTCGCCGTTGAAGTCGCCGCCCATCGCGTCGGCCAGCGCCGGTCCACGGGGCACCGGAATCTCGCCCGGCCCACCGAGCGGCAGGGTGAATTGATCCCGCACGAGCCACTCGCCGGTGGAGGGGCGGTAGACCGCGATGTCGGCCATCAGGTCGCCGTTGTAGTCGCGCGGCACGGGCATGTCGCCGGGACTGCCGAACGGCACGGCCGCCTGGTTCTGCACGAGCCACAGCCCGGTCGATGGCCGGTAGACCGCGATGTCGACCGCCCCGTTGCCCGTGTAGTCGGCCGGCACCGGCACGTCGCCCCGGTTTCCAAACTCGACCGGCGCCTGGTTGCGGATCAGCCACGTCCCCGTGGACGGGCGATAGACGGCGACGTCGGTCGCGCCGTCGCCCGTGTAGTCGGCCGGGACCGGCACGTCGCCGACGCTCCCGTGCGTGAGCGCGAACTGATTGCGCACGAACCACTGACCGGTCGATGGGCGGTAGACCGCCAGGTCGGTCGTGCCGTCGTTGTTGTAGTCGCCCGGCACGGGCACGTCGCTCGGGATCGCCGAACTGCACGACGAACTGGTTGCGCACGAACCACTGGCCGGTCGAGGGCCGGTAGACCGCCAGGTCCGTCGTGCCGTCGCCGTTGTAGTCGCCGGGCACCGGCACGTCGCCGGCGTCGCCCCACTGGACGGTGAACTGGTTGCGCACGCGCCAGGTGCCGTCCGAGCGCCGATAGACCGCGAGGTCCTCCACGCCGTTGCCGTCGAAGTCGGCGGCGGCGCCGGGTTGGGCATTCCCCGGCGGGGAATAGTTGATCCGATAGACGGATCCCGAACGAGCCAGGTAGTGGATGCTGCCGTCGCTCGACAACCGCATGTCCACGGGCTGCACGATGCCGGTCGCGAAAGGCGACACGATCCCCGTGGCCGGATCGATCGTGCGGATCCAGCCTCCGCACAGATCCGTGAAGAAGTACTGGTTGAGGAACGCCGCCGGGTACTGGACGGTCGCCGGGTTGTAGAACGCGCCGCCGATGATCGCGCACTCGTCTGTCATCCGCCGGTCGTAGGCGTGGAACGGCAGATCGAAGGCGGGATCGCAGGGCACGTCGGTGTTCAAGGTGTTGGGCCCTTCGCAATTGACCCAGCCGTAGTTCGCCCCCGCGATGCCGTCGTTGATCTCTTCCCAGGCGTTCTGGCCCACGTCGTTGATGAAGATCCGGCCCGTGCCCGGTTGGACCGCGAACGTGTAGGGATTGCGCAGGCCCATGGCCCAGATGGCGCGGTTCACGCCCGTCGCCGTGTCGTAGAACGGGTTGTCTTCCGGAATCGTGCCGTCGGCGTTGAGCCGGAGGATCTTGCCGAGGCGGTTCCCGAGGCTCTGGGAGTTCATGCCCTGGGCGTTGTCGCCGACCGAGACATACAGCTTGCCGTCGGCGCCGAAATGGAGCGCGCCGCCGTTGTGGCTCGTGGTGCCGGTCAACGGCTCGACGTTGAGATCGATGAGGACGACCTCGCTCCCGCCGACCGCCACGTCGCCGTTCGCGGTGAAGCGGCTGACCCGATTGTGGATGTTCGGGGTGGTGGCCGTGTAATAGACGTAGATCCAGTGGTTGGTCGCAAACGCGGGATCGAACGCCACGCCGAGCAGCCCCTGCTCGCCGACGAAGTTCACCGTCAGCGAGACGAACGGCGTGGGCAGCAGGACGTAGTCCTTGATGACGCGGAGATGACCGGCCTGCTCGGACACGAAGAGCCGGCCGTCAGGGGCAAAGGCCATCGCCGTCGGGTTCGTCAGGCCGTTGGTGACCGGGCCCTCCGTGAAGCCCGGCGGATACGTCGCCGCCGCGGCCGTGGATACCAGCAGCGACCACAGGCATATCGTTCCTGTGACTACTCGACACGCCGAAGACAAGATCATTGGTAGCCCCTCTCGCAGGTGAGACGACGTGATCGCTTCCGAGATAACGGGGGGTGCGGAGATATCGGAGGCCATTCAACACGGAGAAACGGAGAAACGGAGCAACGGAGCCGGCTCAATGGGTTCGCCATGAAACAGAGTCTCCGCTCCTCCGTTCCTCCGTTGCTCCGTGTAGGACCTTCGTTGACTCCGTAATCTCCGGTCCCTCGACCCGCTGCTACTGAGGACCCCCGACGCGCACGATCGGCACGGCAGCCGGATCTCCGAACTGCACGCTGAACATATTCCGCACGTACCACACGCGCGTGGACGGACGGAACACCGCGACGTCCATGCGTCCGTCGCCGTTGTAGTCGGCGGGCACCGGCTTGTCGCCCGCGTCGCCGAACTGCACGGCCAGCTGGCTGCGCACGAACCAGTGCCCGGTGGACGGCCGGTACACCGCGACGTCGGTCACGCCGTCGCCGTTGTAGTCGGCGGGAATCGGCACGTCGCCGGGATCGCCGAACTGCACGGTCATCTGGTTCCGCACGAACCACTGGCCGGTGGACGGGCGATAGACCGCGATATCGGTCACGCCGTCGCCGTTGTAGTCGCCGGGAATCGGCACGTCGCTGGGGTCGCCGTACTGGACCGCCAGCAGGTTCCGCACGAACCATTGGCCGGTCGACGGGCGGTAAACCGCCACATCAGCCAGGGTGTCGCCGTTGTAGTCGCCCGGCACCGGCACGTCGTTCGGATCGCCGAACTGCACGATGAACTGGTTCTGCACCAGCCAGTGTCCGGTCGACGGCCGGAACACCGCCACGTCCATCCCGCCGTTGCCGTTGTAGTCGGCAGGCACGGGACGATCGCCCGACAGGCCGAATTGCACGCTGAACTTGTTCCGCACGTGCCACGAGCTCGGTGACGGCCGGTAGACCGACACGTCGGCAATCCCGTCGGCATCGTAGTCGCCCGACGTCGGCAGCACGGGCAGCACGCGCGGCACCGGGATGTCTCCCGGCTCCCCGAACTGCACGGTGAACTGCCCCTGCACGAACCACTGGCCCGTCGACGTCCGATAGACGGCCACGTCGGTCGTCCCGTTGCCGTCGTAGTCGTTCGGGACCGGCAGGTCGCCGGGGCTCCCGAACGACACCGTGAACTGGCCTCGCACTGACCACGCCCCAGTGGAGAGCCGATACACGGCGAGGTCCGTCTTCCCGTCGCCGTTGTAGTCGCCGGGCACCGGCCGGTCGCCGGGTGACCCGAACTGCACGGTCATCTGATTGCGCACGAACCACGTGCCGGTGGACGGACGATAGACGGCCACGTCGGTCGAGCGATCGCCGTTGTAGTCGGCCGGCACCGGCACGTCGCCCCGCTGCCCGAGCTGCGCGACGAACTGGTTCCGCACGAACCACGTGCCGGTGGACGGGCGGAACACCGCGATGTCCGTCTTGCCGTCGGCGTTGTAGTCGCCGGGGACCGGTACGTCGCCTGCCAGGCCGAATTGAAGGGCCAGCTGGTTGCGCACGTACCACGTGCTGGTTGACGGACGATAGACCGCGACGTCCGTCGTGCCGTTTCCGTCGTAGTCGCCGGAGACCGCGACGTCGCCCGGCTCGCCGAACTGCACGGCCAGCTGGTTGCGCACGTACCACGTGCCGGTCGACTTTCGATACACGGCGATGTCGGCGGACTGCGTCCGCGTTGAAGTCGTCGGCCCGCGGCCGCGGTGTGGACAACGGCGCGCACGAGGTACAGCGCCACGTTGTCGACCAGCCATCCGAGGCTGGGCACATCCTCGTCCGTTCCGACGTGGAACCGGAACCGCACGCTCTGCCCGGCGAGCGACGAGAGATCGAGGCGCGTTCCCGTGTACCCGAAGCTCGATCCGACGAAGGCGGAGCGCGAGGCGAGCGGGTTCCCGAAATCGGGTTCCAGCGCGCCGCCGTAGGTGACGCCGGCGTCGATCAGGCTTCCGGCATCGATCCACGAAGCCGCCCCCGGTCGTGCTGTACTCGAGCACGCCGCCGTCGAAGAAGGTGCCGCCCCCGTTCTCGAACTCGAACGCGCTATCGAAATACAGGCGTCCGCCGGCCGGCACGGTCACGCTCGAGGACATTTCGGCTGAATGATTGGACACGAAATCCACGTTCTCCCCGTACAGACTCCAGATTCCCAGCTTCGCGCCTCCCGTGGTGCGTCCCCACGGGGCGGAAACGGCGGGATCGGTGACCCAGCTCGCGTTCTCGAACTCGAAGTCGTCCTGAAATGCGATCGTGGGCGACCCGGTCGGGCACATCGCGGGTGCCGCAACCGCGGCCGGGCAGGCCCACGTGCTGTTCATCTCGACGGCCTGCATCGCGGCCGTGACCTGCGCGCAGTCGGAAACCGTGATGCCGGACGTGCCGGTGAGATCGGAGCAGGATTGGTTGAGCGCGTTGTACGCGTCGAGGAACCCCGAGCTCGACGTCAGGTACGTCGTGAGCGCCCGGTACTGGATCTTCGCCGCCTTCGTGAGCCCGATGCCCGTGATGGTGTGGCTGTTGTACGTGCCCCCGTCCACCATCAGCGCGTACGCGTGGTTGGGAATCCCGCTGTTGCTGTGCACGCCGCCGCCGTCTTGATTCTCATTGGTCCAGCCGTTGGTGAAGCACTTGAACTCCGCGTCGCTCATCTTGCCCGGGTCGCCGAACTCTGGTCGGGTCCATCATGTTCGCGAATTGCATCGATGGGCAGATCCTCTCCCATGAGCCAGCGCACGCCGACGGAGTCGTCGCCCAGGCCGTCCTCGAGGTCGATCGTTTCGCCGAAGATGTCCGAGAACGATTCGTTCAAGGCGCCGGACTGCATGTAGTACAGCAGGTTCGCCGATCGCTCGGTCACCGCGTGCGTCAGCTCGTGACCGACGACGTCGTCGGCCGAGGCGTAGTCGTCGCCATACACCAGCTGCTCGCCGTTCCAGAACGCGTTCTGGTAATCCAGCCTGTAGTGGACCGTCGAGACGATCGTGCCGCCGAGGTTGTCGAAGCTGTCGCGGCCGTGGTTCGTGAAAAAGTAGTCGTAGGCCACGCCCGAGAGATCGTACGCGTTGTCCGTGTCGACGTCGCTGGTGGCAGCGCCGCCCTCCGGTCGGACCAGGGTGCCTGGCAGCAGGTCGCCATTGTTGGCCGTTGTAGACGGTGCGCGACTTCGCATCGGTCAACTGGCTGAAGTTCATCAGCACGGCGCCGCTCTGCGCATCGACCCAGATGTATTCGCGCAGCGCGAGGCCCCTGGCCTCGACGAACCAGGCCAGCCGCGCCGCCCCGGTCGTGTCCTTGAAGAGGATGCTGCGATTGAAGACCTCGAGACGCGGCTCGCTGTAGCGGGCGCCGGCCGATTCGCCGGCGCGGTGCTTCGCGATGAGCTGACGCGCGGCGTTCCCTGCCGCGGCCGCGGGAAGACGGGGAGACACGACGTCGGGCAGCCCGCTGACGACGAGGCCGTTGGCCGCCATCACGCGCGAGCCTTTGAGGTGGACCACGAGCTCGCCGCCCGTGACCGGGACGCCCTTGTGCAGCTGCTGGAGCCGGACGTGCGTGACCCCGAGCTGATCGATCGCGGGCGCGCGAAGCAGGCGGACCTGCGAGCGATCGGCGAGGCCGAACGAGGCGCCGTACAGATCGACGAACCCGAACGCGCGTTGATCGGCAGCCGCCGAGGCCTGCACGGGCAGCAGGATGCCGCGGCCCGGGCTGCTCGCAAAGGTCACGAAGCCCGTCTGAGTCGAGCGGCTCTTGATCGCCAGGCCCTCCCCCGGTTCGGCGAGGCTTCGAACCGATGGCCCGTCGTCGGCCGGACGTCCCTGGCCGGAGACGACCTGCCTGTCCCCCGACCACGCCAGCGCGAGGGCCATTGCGGCGGCGACGGCGACGGTTCGAAGGGTGCGTAAAGTTGTCATTTCTCTCTCTTGGGACCGGGTGACGAATCGCACTGCCGGGCCGCGTCCCGGGCTGCCTCGGGCGTCGCGGTGATGGCCGTCAGGCGCTCGAGCGCGATGCGGCGCTCGCGGATGGGCCCGCAGGGCGCGCGGAAGCACTTCGGATCCTCGATCGTGCGTTCCGCGTATTTGTACCGGGCGTTGACGTAGCTCCCGGCATGGCTGGCCAGGTCGAGCTTCGTATCATCTATATATGTGGTGTGCGTGCCGTTGCACAGAACCGTCAAAGCCCATCGGTTCCCCACCTTCTCGATCTGCGCGATCCCTCGGTTTTCGTAGCTCCCCTGAACCACGCGCTCCCACGCGGCAACCGGCTGTGCCGGTTCCTGCGGACCCGGGCGCGGCGGCTCCTCCGGACGAACGCCGGCGCGCTGTGCACTCGGCGCACACGTCCAGGTGGCGATCGCGAGTCCCATGACAGAGACCGATCGCGCCACACGAATGAGGGGACCGCCTGTGATCAAAGTTCTCCTGAGACTCGTGCGCCAGCGATTGACAAGTCGAACTGCGGGGACCGCTACGCGTCAGCGGTTGCCGGGGGGACGATCAGGATCGGCGAGTCGGCGCGCTTTGTCAATGAAACAAGAAGACTCGAGTATACGGACGAGCTTCGCGCAACTTCTCCTGATCTCCTGAATCTCCTGATCTCTACTGCGTCCCGCCGATGCGCACCATCGGCTTGTCGCCGGGATCCCCGAACTGCACCGCGAGCAGGTTCCGCACGAACCACTGGCCCGTGGACGGCCTGAACACCGCGATGTCGGTGCGGCCGTCGCCGTCGTAATCTCCCGGCACCGGCGTGTCGGTCGGGTCGCCGAACTGCACGGCGAGGATGTTCCGCACGAACCACTGCCCCGAGGACGGCCGGTAGACCGCGACGTCCATCACGCCGTCTCCGTTGTAGTCGCCGGGCACCGGCACATCGCCCACGTCGCCGAACTGCACCGCGAGGACGTTGCGCACGAACCACTGCCGCGTGGACGGCCGGTAGACCGCGAGGTCCGTGATCCCGTCGCCGTTGTAGTCGCCCGGCATCGGGATATCGCCGTTATCGCCGAACTGGATTGCCAGGATGTTGCGCACGTACCACGTGCCGGTGGACGGCCGGAAGACCGCGACATCGTGGACTCCGTCGCCGTTGTAATCCCCCGGGACCGGGAGGTCGGTCGGGTCGCCGAACTGCACGCTGAACTGGTTGCGCGCGAACCACTGGCCGGTGGAGGGCCGATATACCGCCACGTCGATGATCCCGTCGCCGTTGTAATCGGCCGGCACCGCCTTGTCGGCCGGATCGCCGAACTGCACGGTGAACTTGTTGCGCACGAACCACTGGCCCGTGGACGGCCGGTACACCGAGACGTCGGTGCTCGCGTTGCCGTCGAAGTCCCCGCCGGCCGCGCGCGCGAGCGAGGGTCCCCGGGGCGCCGGGATGTCCGCCGGCTCACCGAACTGCACGGTAAACTGGTTCCGCACTGACCACTGGCCCGTCGCGCGGCGATAGACCGCGATGTCGGTCGTGCCGTCGCCGTTGTAGTCGCGCGGCATCGGCCGGTCGCCCGCGCTGCCGTGCTGCACGGAGAACTGGTTGCGCACGAACCAGTGTCCCGTCCCCGGGCGATACACGGCCACATCTGCCGATCCGTCGCCGTTGTAATCGCCGGGCACGGGCACGTCGCCCGGGTCGCCGGTACTGAACGTTGAACTGGCCGCGCACCGACCAGGTGCGCGTGCTCGACTGGAACACCGCGATGTCGGCGGCGCCGTCGCCGTTGAAGTCGCCGGCGATCGGGATGTAGCCCGCGCCGCCGAACTGGACGGTGACCGCCGGCTGATTGCGCACGAACCACTGGCCGGTCAGCGGGCGGTAGACCGCGATGTCGGTGGTGCCGTCGCCGTTGTAGTCGCCGGGCACCGGAACGTCGCCGGGATCGCCGTACTGAACGGTCGGTTGATCGCGCACCAACCACTGGCCTGTCGGCGACCGGTAAACCGCGATGTCGGTCGTGCCGTCGCCGTTGTAGTCGCCGGGCACCGGAACATCCCCGGCCTGTCCAAGCTGCACTGAAGGCTGGTTTCGCACCAGCCACATGCCGCCGGCCGGCCGGAAGAGCGCGAGATCGGTCGTGCCGTTGCCATCGAAATCGCTGCCGCTCACCGAGCGGACCGTGAGGATCGCCGCGCTCGTCGACACGGTGTTCTCCGGGTTCGCGAAGAGGGCGCGGAACCGCTTGTCGTGGTCCGCCGCGGTGACGGTGAACGAGTAAGTGGTCGACGTGGCGCCCGGGATGTCCGCCCAGGTGAAGAGGTCGCCGTCGGGGCTGACCTGCCACTGCACGGTCGGCGTCGGCGTGCCGGTGGCCGAGGCCGTGAAGCTGGCCACGGTACCGGCTTTCCGCGTCAGGTTGCCAGGGTGGCCGGTGATCTCCGGCGCCACGTTCGTGTTGCAGTAGTAGATAAGAATGTTGTCCACGGCCCAGCCCAGAGAACCGATGTCGGTGTCGGTGCCGATCCGGAATCGCAACCGGACGTTCTGCCAGGCCAGCGACGCGAGGTCCAGGCGCGTGGCCGTGTATCCGAAGCTTGTCGCGGTAAAGGCCGGTACAGCTCCCAGCGGGTTACTCACGTGCAGGGTGCCGTTGTAGGCCTGGCCGGCGTCGATGAGGCTGTTCGCATCGATCCACGTGACGCCGCTGTCGGTGCTGTATTGGAGCAAGCCGCCGTCGAAGTTCTGGTCCGGATAATTCTCGAACTCGAACGCGCTGCTGAAATAGGCCCGGCCGCCGGGCGGGACAATGATGCCCGTCGTCATGAAGAGATCGTGAACAGACATGAAGCCTGGGTTATTGCCGTAGTACGCCCAGGTGCCTGACCTGACCAACTGGGTGATCGTGCCCCATCCACCCTGAGTGCTGCTGGCCAGGGTCGCCTCCCAGTGGGAGTTCGAATGCTCGGCGCCGTCGAAAAATTCGGCTGTCGGCACTCCCGAAGGACAAAGAGGAGGCGGCGCGACGGCGCCAGCGCAGGCCCAGGGCTGGTCCATCTCGACGGCTTGCAGCGCGGTCGTGACCTGCGTGCAGTCGTCCGCGGTGATCCCGCCGGTGCCGGTCAGATCGGTACAGGAATGGTTCAGCGCGAAGTACGAGTCCCGGAAGGTGGCGCCCGAGGTCAGATACGTTGTGAGCGCGCGGTACCAGATCTTCGACGCCTTCAGCAAGCCGATGCCGCTGACAGTGCGGGCGTTGAACGACCCTCCATCCACGGCCAGGGCATATGCGTGATTGGGAACGCCGCTGTTGAAATGGACGCCGCCGCTGTCGCTGTTCCCGTTATTCCATCCGTCGGGGCGGCAATAGAACAACGGGTCGCTCATCTTGGCCGGGTTGCCAAATTCGTTCGGGTCTGCCATGTTGCGAATGGCGCCGATCGGCAGGTCCTCGCCGATCAGCCAGCGCACTTCGACCGTGTCGGTGCCGGTGGCGGTCTCGATGTCCACCGTTTCGCCGAACACATCGGACATCGATTCGTTGAGGGCACCCGATTGATACCAATAAAGCAGGTTGGCCGAGTGCTCGGTCACGGCGTGCGTCAGCTCGTGGGCGACGACGTCGTCGGCTGAGGCGAAGCCGTCGCCGTAGACCATCTGTTGTGCGGCTCCGTGCCAGAACGCGTTCCCGTACGGCGCGCCGTCCCCCGGGATCTCGTCGTAGTGAACGGTGGAGGTGATGGTGGCTCCGGCGTTGTCGAAGCTGTCCCGCCCGTGGGTCGAGAAGAAATAGTCGTACGTCACGCCCGCATACGTGTAGGCGTCGTCAACGTCGGCGTCGCCGACCTCCGCCTCACCTTCGGAGCGTTGCAGGGAGCCAGGTAGTGCGTTGTTGCCACCAGCCGTGTAGACGATGCGCGACTTCGTATGCGGCAGCTGGCTGAAGTTCAGGAGGTTGGCGCCCGTCTGCGCGTCGATCCAGATGTATTCGCGCAGGGCGACGTTCGTCGCTTCGACGAACCACGCCAGGCGGGACGGATACGTCCCATCCGCCAGCACGCCCTTGTTGAAGATCTCGAGCCGCGGCTCCGCGTAGCGCGCGCCGCGCGCGTCCGAGGCGCGGTACTTCCGAACGATGGCGCGCGCCGTCTCGACGGCCGCCGCCGGCGCAACCGCCGGCGTCAGGTTCCCGGGCAGATCGTCGATCACCCGGCCGTTGGCCGACATCACGCGCGTGCCCTTCATGTGCACGAAGAACTCCGCCGCGCGAATCGGGATGCCCTGGTGGACCTGCTGAAAGCGCGCGTGAGTGATCCCGAGATCGTCAGCCTTCGGCGCCTCGAGGCGCTGGAGCTGCGAGCGATCGGCCAGGCCGAACGCCCCGCCGTACAGATCCACGAACGTCAGGGCGCGCTCCTCCGTCGTCACCGACGCCTGCAGCGGCAGCTCGATGCCGTCGCGGCTGCTGGCGAACGTGACGAGGCCCGTCTTCGAGACGCTGCGGATCACCAGCCGCTGCCCCGGCGCCGAGAGGCTTTCAATCGCGCCCGTTGCCGGCTGTGGAAGCGGCTGCTGAGTCTGGGCGCCGACCGGCTGCAGTGCCCACCCGGAGGCGAGCGCGATGACGCCGGAGATTGCAAACCCCTGGGCCAGACGCCCGCGCACGGTAATCGTCTTCTTCATAATCTCTACCTGTCCACCACATTGAATGGGGGGAAGTGGGAAACCGAGCACACGTTCGCGGGCGCCGGCGGTAGGCTGCTTCGGGGCAGACACAGACCGGTCCACGAGCAGGACGCTGAGACTATGAGGTTGCGGGGGGAAAGATAAGGATGGGCTAATTCGCCCGCGTTTGTCAACGAAGCAGCCCGACCGCTTTAGCGGCGACGGGCCACATGAGCAGATTGTCGGTTGATCTCTATTGTGGCCCCCCGATGCGCACCATCGGCGTGTCGGTCGGATCGCCGAACTGCACCGCGAGCAGGTTCCGCACGAACCACTGGCCCGTGGACTGCCTGAACACCGCGAGGTCCGTGCGGCCGTCGCCGTCGTAGTCTCCCGGCACCGGCGTGTCCGTAGAATCGCCGTACTGCGCCGCGAGGATGTTGCGCACGAACCATTGCCCCGTGGACGGACGGTAGACCGCGACGTCCATCACGCCGTCGCCGTTGTAGTCGCCCGGCACCGGCAGATCACCCGTGTCGCCGAACTGCACGGCGAGAATGCCGCGCACGAACCACTGCCCCGTCGAGGGCCGGTAGACCGCCAGGTCGGTGACCCCGTCACCGTTGTAATCGCCGGGCACGGGGACGTCGTCCTTGTCGCCGAACTGGAACGCCAGGACGTTGCGCACGTACCACGTGCCGGTGGACTCCCTGAACACCGCGATGTCGTGCGCCCCGTCGCCGTTGTAATCGCCCGGCACCGGAAGGTCGGTCGGGTCGCCGAACTGCACGGCGAACTGGTTACGCGCGAACCACTGGCCGGTGGATGGCCGATACACCGCCACGTCGATGATCCCGTCGCCGTCGTAGTCGGCCGGCACCGCTTTGTCGGCCAGGTCGCCGAACTGCAGGGTGAACCTGTTGCGCACGAACCACTGCCCCGTCGACGGCCGGTACACCGAGACGTCCGTATTCCCATTGCCGTCGAAGTCTCCGCCAACCGCGCGCGCGAGCGATGGACCGCGCGGCGCCGGGATGTCCGCGGGTTCACCGAACTGGACGGTGAACTGGTTGCGCACGGACCACGCCCCCGTCGCCCGGCGATAGACCGCGATGTCGGTCGTACCATCGCCGTTGTAGTCGCGCGGCATCGGCCGGTCGCCCGGGCCGCCGTACGACACCACGAACTGGTCGCGTACCAGCCACTGGCCAGTCCTCGGACGATACACCGCGACATCGGCCGATCCGTTGCCGTTGTAGTCGCCCGGAACCGGCACGTCACCGGGCTCGCCGTACTGCAGGGTGAACTGGTTGCGCACGGACCACGTGGCCGTCTTCGGCTGGAACACCGCGATGTCGTCCGCTCCGTCGCCGTTGAAGTCGCCGGCGATCGGGATGTGGCCTGCACCCCCGAACTGGACGGTGAGCGCGGGCTGATTGCGCACGCGCCACTGGCCGGTCAGCGGCCGGTAGACCGCGACGTCGGTCGTGCCGTCGCCGTTGTAGTCGGCCGGCACGGGAACTTCGCCCGGATCGCCGAACTGCACCGTCGTTTGATTGCGCACCAGCCACTCGCCGGTGGACGGGCGGAAGACCGCGATGTCGGTCGTGCCGTCGCCGTTGTAGTCGCCGGCCACCGGAACGTCCCCGGCCTGTCCGTGCTGCACGGAGGGCTGGTTCCGCACCAGCCACGTGCCGCCGGCCGGCCGGAAGAGCGCGAGATCGGTCGCGGCATCGCCGTTGAAGTCGCTGCCGCTCACCGAGCGGACGGTGAGGATCGCCGGGGTCGTCGTCGCCGTGTCGGCGCTGTTCGTGAACACCGCGCGGAACCCCTTGCCGTGATCCGCGGCCGTGGCCGTCAACGCGTACGTGGCGGATGTCGCCCCTGCGATGTCTGACCAGCTGGAACCATCGGGACTCACCTGCCACTGCACCGTTGGTGTCGGCGTGCCCGAGGCCGACGCCGAGAAACTGGCCGAGGCGCCGGCCTTGCGCGTCAGGCTGCCGGGGTTCGCCGTGATCGACGGCGCTACGGGCGGTGGGGCTGTGAGGCAGGTATAGATCCTGACGTTGTCGACAAACCAACCCAGAGAACCTACAACGCTGTCCGTGCCAATCCGGAAGCGCAGCTTGATGGTCTGTCCGGCGAGCGAATCGAGGTTCAGCCGCGTCCCGGTGTATCCGAAGCTCGTCGCGGTGAAAGCCGGCACCGCACCGAGCGCGTTGTCCGGACGGGTCACGCCGTTGTAGGTACGGCCGGCGTCGATCAGGCCGCCGGCATCGTTCCACGAGCCACCGTTGGTGCTGATCTCGAGTACTCCACCATCCCACATGTTCACAAAGGAATTCTCGAACTCGAACGCGCTGTCGAAGTACGCGCGCCCTCCAGCCGGAACGACGACGCCCGCCGCCATGGAGAAGGTGTGTATAGATGTCGAGCCCGGGTCAGGGCCGAAGAACGACCACGTGCCAGTCTTGGCCAGACGGCTGGAGTATGCCCACGAAACGCCGGTACCGAGTTCCTGGGTCGGAGTCCAATCCGCGTTTGGAACTTCGGCGCCATCGAAATACGCGGTCGTCGGTGTTCCCGAAGGACAAAGAGCCGGCGCCGGCACCGCACCGGCGCAGCCCCACGCCTGGTTCATCTCGACGGCCTGAAGGGCGGTCGTGACCTGCGTGCAATCTCCGGCGGTGATCCCGCTGGTGCCGGTCAGATCGGTGCAGGACTCGTTGAGCGCGTTGTACGAGTCCAGGAACGTGGCGCCCGACGTGAGATATGTCGGTGAGCGCGCGGTACCAGATTTTCCCCGCCTTCAGGAAGCCGATGCCGGTCACGGTGCGGCCGTTGTACGATCCGCCGTCGACCGCGAGCGCGTAGGCGTGATTGGGAATGCCGCTGTTGATGTGCACGCCGCCGCTGTCGCCGAATGGACTCGTGTAACCGTTGGTCACGCACCAGAACTGCGGATCGCTCATCTTGCCCGGGTCACCCAAGGCCGTCGGGGTCATCATGTTGCGAATCACGCCGATCGATGCCGGCAGGTCCTCGCCCATGAGCCAGCGGACGGCATCCGTATCGGTGCCGTTGCCGGTTTCGATGTCCACCGTTTCGCCGAACACGTCCGACATCGACTCGTTCAACGCACCCGATTGATACCAGTAGAGCAGCCTGGCCGAGCGCTCGGTCACGGCGTGGGTCAACTCGTGGGCGACAACGTCGTCCGCCAACGCGTAGCCGTCGCCGTACACCATCTGCGTCCCGTTCCAGAAGGCGTTTCGGTAAGGGAGGCCGCCCGGAACGTCATCGAAGTGGACGGTCGAGATCAGCGCGGCGCCGGCATTGTCGAAGCTGTCGCGCCCGTGGACCGAGAGATAGTAATCGTAGGTAGTGCCGGAGTAGAGGTAGGCATTGTCCGCATCGGCGTCGCCGACGTCAGGGCCGCCCTCGGAACGCTGAAGCGTACCCGGCAGCACATTGCCGCCACCCGCGGTATACACCGAACGCGACTTCGCGTGCGCCAGCTGGCTGAAATTCAGGAGGTTGGCGCCGGTGTGCGCGTCGATCCAGATGTACTCGCGCAACGCGAGGTTCGTGGCTTCGACGAACCACGCCAGGCGGGACGGATACGTCCCATCCGCGAGCACGCCCTTGTTGAAGATCTCGAGCCGCGGCGTCAGGGTACTGCGCGCCGTGCGCCTCTGCGCGCGCGGTACTTTTCGACGATGGCGCGCGCGGTGTCGAGCGCCGCCGCCGGCGCCACCGCCGGCGTCAGGTCGACGGGCAGATCGTCGATCACACGGCCGTTGGCCGACATCACGCGCGTGCCCTTCATGTGAACGAAGAACTCCGCGGCGCGGATCGGAATCCCGTTGTGGATCTGCTGAAAGCGCGCGTGGGTGATGCCGAGATCGTCAGCTTTCGGCGCGTCGATGCGCTGGAGCTGCGAGCGATCGGCCAGGCCGAACGGCGCTCCGTAGAGGTCCACGAAGCTGAGCGCGCGCTCCTCCGCGGTCACGGACGCCTGCAGCGGCAGCTCGATACCGTCGCGGCTGCTGGCGAAGGTAACGAGCCCCGTCTTCGACACGCTGCGGATCAGAAGCCGCTGCCCGGGTGCCGAGAGGCTTTCAATCGCGCCCGTTGCCTCCTGTGGAAGCTGCTGCTGAATCTGGGCGCCGACCGGCCGCAGTGCCCACCCGGAGGCGAGCGCGATGACGGCGGAGATTGCAAACCCTTGTGCCAGCCGCCTGCGCACGGTCACCGTCTTCATAACCTGTCCACCCGCATGGAATTGGGGGAAAGAGGGAACCGAGCACACTTCCACGGCAGCGGCGCAGGACTGCTCCGGGCAGAGGCAGGCCGCGCAGCAGGACGCTGAGGCATAAATTTGCGAGGGGTGACGATGAGGATGGGCTAATCGCCCGCGTTTGTCAACGAAACCGAGACCTCACGCCGCGGCAGGGCTGATCTCTTGACCTCCTCCTGATCTCTTCGACCTCCTGATCTCTACTGCGTCCCCCCGATGCGCACCATCGGCGTGTCGGTCGGATCGCCGAACTGCACCGCGAGCAGGTTCCGCACGAACCACTGGCCCGTGGACTGCCGGAACACCGCGAGGTCCGTGCGGCCGTCGCCGTCGTAGTCGCCCGGCACCGGCGTGTCGGTCGGGTCGCCGAACTGCACCGCGAGGATGTTGCGCACGAACCACTGCCCCGTGGACGGACGGTAGACCGCGACGTCCATCACGCCGTCGCCGTTGTAGTCGCCCGGCACCGGCAGATCGCCCGGGTCGCCGAACTGCACGCGCGAGGATGCCGCGCACGAACCATTGCTGCGTCGACGGCCGGTAGACCGCGAGGTCGGCGATCCCATCGCCGTTGTAGTCGCCCGGCACCGGGATGTCGCCGTTGTCGCCGAACTGGAACGCCAGGACGTTGCGCACGTACCACGTGCCGGTCGACGGCCGGAACACCGCGACATCGTGTACTCCGTCGCCGTTGTAGTCGCCCGGCACCGGAAGGTCCGTCGGGTCGCCGAACTGCACGGCGAACTGGTTGCGCGCGAACCACTGGCCCGGTGGACGGCCGGTACACCGCCACGTCGATGACGCCGTCGCCGTCGTAGTCAGCCGGCACCGCTTTGTCGGTCGGGTCGCCGAACTGCAGGGCGAACCTGTTGCGCACGAACCACTGGCCCGTGGACTGCCGGAACACCGACACGTCCGCGCTCCCGTTGCCGTCGAAGTCTCCACCCACCGCGCGCGCGAGCGATGGACCGCGCGGCGCCGGGATGTCCGCGGGCTCACCGAACTGGATGGTGAACTGGTTGCGCACGAACCACTCCCCCGTCGCCCGGCGATAGACCGCGATGTCGGTCGTGCCGTCGCCGTTGTAGTCGCGCGGCATCGGCCGGTCGCCCACGCTGCCGTACGACACCACGAACTGGTTGCGCACCAGCCACTGGCCCGTCGCCGGGCGAAACACCGCCACGTCGTCCGATCCGTCGCCGTTGTAGTCGGCGGGCGCCGGCACGTCGCCGGGCTCGCCGTACTGCAGGTTGAACTGATTGCGCACCGACCACGTGCCGGTCTTCGGCTGGAACACCGCGACGTCGTCCGATCCGTCGCCGTTGAAGTCGCCGGCGATCGGGATGTAACCGGCGCCGCCGAACTGGACGGTGAACGCGGGCTGATTGCGCACGCGCCACTCCCCGGTCAGCGGCCGGTAGACCGCGATGTCGGTCGTGCCGTCGCCGTTGTAGTCGGCCGGCACGGGGACGTCGCCCGGATCGCCGAACTGCACCGTCGTCTGATTGCGCACCAGCCACTCACCGGTGGACGGGCGGAAGACCGCGATATCGGTCGTGTTGTCGCCGTTGTAGTCACCGGCTACCGGAACGTCCCCCGCCTGTCCATGCTGCACGGAGGACTGGTTCCGCACCAGCCACGTGCCGCCTGCCGGCCGGAAGAGCGCGAGATCGGTCGTTGCGTCGCCGTTGAAGTCGCTGCCGCTCACCGAGCGGACGGTGAGGATCGCCGGGCTCGTCGTTGCGGAGCTCGCGCTGTTCGTGAACACGGCGCGGAACCGCTTGTCGTGCTGCGCGGCCGTGGCGGTCAACGCGTACGTGGTGGATGTCGCCCCTGCGATGTTCGACCAGCTGGAGCCGTTGGGACTCACCTGCCACTGCACCGTCGGCGCCGGCGTGCCGGAGGCGGACGCCGAGAAGCTGGCCGAGGCGCCGGCCTTCCGCGTCAGGCTGCCGGGGTTCGCCGTGATCGACGGCGGTACGGGCGGTGGGGTTGTGATGCAGGTATAGATCCTGATGTTGTCGACGAACCAGCCCAGAGAACTTCCACCGACGTCCGTGCCAATCCTGAACCGCAGCCGTATGCTCTGCCCGGCGAGCGATGTGAGGTTGAGCCGCGTCCCCGTGTATCCGAAGCTCGTCCCGGTGAAAGCCGACACGGTGCCGAGCGGGTTCGTCGAGTGGGTCGCGCCGTTGTAGGTGCGGCCGGCGTCGATCAGGCCGCCGGCATCGTTCCACGAGCTGCCGCCGTTGGTGCTGATTTGGAGCACTCCACCGTCATACATGACGCCTGCGGAGCTCTCGAACTCGAACGCGCTGTCGAAGTACGCGCGCCCTCCGGCCGGAACCACGACGCCCGCGTTCATGGAGAGGCTGTGTACGGACGCCACCACTGGGGTGGTGCCGCGGTAGGACACCGTGCCCGACTTCGCCAAACCCGTAATTCGCCCCCAACCGCCACCAGCACCGGCTTCCTGACTAAAGACCCAGTTGGCGTTCGAAGCTTCGGCGCCATCGAAATACGCGGTCGTCAGTGTTCCCGAAGGACAGAGAGCCGGCGCCTGGACCGCGCCGGCGCAGCCCCAGGGCTGGTTCATCTCGACGGCCTGCAGCGCGGTCGTGACCTGCGTGCAGTTGGCCGCCGTGATCCCGTTGGTGCCGGTCAGATCGGAGCAGGACTGGATCAGCGCGTTGTACGAGTCCAGGAACGTGGAGCCCGACGTGAGGTAGACCGTGAGCGCGCGGTACCAGATCTTTGCCGCCTTCAGCAGGCCGATGCCGGTCACGGTGCGGCCGTTGTATGTTCCGCCATCGACCGTCAGCGCGTACGCGTGATTGGGAACACCGCTGTTGGTGTGGACGCCGCCGCTGTCGCCGTTTGGATTGGTCCAGCCGTCGGCGACGCACCGGAACTGCGCCGAATCGCTCATCTTCCCCGGATCGTTCCCGAGATTCGGGTTCATCATGTTGCGAATCGCGCCGATAGGCAGATCCTCGCCCATGAGCCAGCGGACGCCAGCCGTGTCGTTGCCGTTCCCGGTCTCGATGTCCACCGTTTCGCCGAACACGTCGGACATCGACTCGTTCAGCGCACCGGACTGGTAGTAATAGAGCAGGTCGGCCGAGTGCTCGGTCACGGCGTGCGTCAGCTCGTGGGCGACGACGTCGTCCGCCGAAGCGTAGCCGTCGCCATAAACCATCTGGCCTGCGATGCCGCTCCAGAACGCGTTCCCATACGACTCGCCGTCACCCGGGGTGTCGTCGTAGTGAACGGTCGAGATGATCGCGCCGCCCGCGTTGTCGAAGCTGTCGCGCCCGTGAGTCGAGAAGAAGTAATCGTAGGTGGTGCCTGCGTAGAGGTAGGCGCGGTCGGTGTCGACGTCGCCGACCGGCACCCCGCCCTCGGAACGTCGAAGGGTGCCAGGGACCATATCGGTGCCACCCGCCGTGTACACGGAACGCGACTTCGCGTGCGGCAGCTGACTGAAATTCAGGAGGTTGGCGCCGGTCTGGGCATCGATCCAGATGTACTCGCGCAGGGCGAGGTTCGTGGCTTCGACGAACCACGCCAGGCGGGACGGATACGTGCCGTCCGCGAGCACGCCCTTGTTGAAGATCTCGAGCCGCGGCGTCAGGTAACTCGCGCCGCGCGCTTCCGCCGGGCGGTACTTTTCGACGAGGGTCCGCGCGGCGTCGAGCGCCGCCGCCGGCGCCACCGCCGGCGTCAGGTCAACGGGCAGATCGTCGATGACGCGGCCGTTGGCCGACATCACGCGCGTGCCCTTCATGTGCACGAAGAACTCCGCGGCGCGGATCGGAATTCCCTGGTAGACCTGCTGAAAGCGCGCGTGGGTGATCCCGAGATCGTCGGCCTTCGGCGCGTCGATGCGCTGGAGCTGCGAGCGATCGGCCAGGCCGAACGCCGCTCCATACAGGTCCACGAAGCTCAGCGCCCGCTCCTCCGCCGTCACCGACGCCTGCAGCGGCAGCTCGATGCCATCGCGGCTGCCGGCGAACGTGACGAGCCCCGTCTTCGACACGCCGCGGATCAGGAGCCGCTGCCCGGGCGCCGAGAGGCTTTCAATCGCGCCGGTTGGGTCCTGCGGAGACAGCTGTGGAATCTGCGCCTCGATCGGCTGCAGCCCCCACGCGGAAGTGAGGGCAATGACGCTGGATATCGCAAAGCCCTGGGCCAGACGCCCGCGCACGGTAGTCGTCTTCTTCATAATCTTTACCTGTCCACCAAACTGAATTGGGGCAGTGGGAAAACCGGGCACACGGTCGCGGCACCGGCACAGACCTGCGGTCGGGCCGGTCGAACTAGCAGGACGCTGAGACTATGAGGTTGCGGGGGGAGTAATAAGGATGAGGCAGTTCGACGCGATTGTCAACCAAGCTGAGGTATCCCCGCAGCTTGCGCAGCCAGTCGTATCCATTTATTTAGGGCTGCCCGCGACCGACAAAATCTTTCGAACGCTTTCGTCCACATCAAGACGGGAGGTATCGATCACGAGCCGTTCGCGGTTCCAGGGACGGTAGTCCCGCTCAACGACCTCGGCCCATGTCGGCAACCTGTGGCCTGCCAGATCCGGGGAGCGCGACTCGACACGCCGCCGGTGCTCGTCGAGGTCGGAACACACAACTTCCACATCGACGGTACGGACACCAGCACGATCCGCGACCGACCGCCACTCGTCTCTGGTCAGAGGCCAGGGGTTCACACAATCAGCGACAACGATGCGGCCGAGCCGCAGGTTCTCCTCGGCCACGGCGTAGGCCACGCTGTAGCCCTCCCCCTCGACCTTCGATCCCGCGTTACGCAAGGCTTGCTCGATCGTATCGATTCGCAGGAGCACGGCGCCCATGGAGGCGGCCAATTCGCGAGCGATCGAGGTCTTGCCGACACCAGGCAGGCCGCTAAGCACAACCAGCATCAGCGTGAAAGAGTTGAAAGAAAACGAACTACCGCGATTCGACGCCGGCCGGCGTCGTCGGCGCGCGGGAGAGACGTTCGAGATCGGCGTCCACCATCATACGGACGAGGCGCTCGAAATCGACCTCGGGTTTCCATCCCAGCGCGGCCTGGGCCTTCGCCGCATCGCCGATCAGATGGTCCACCTCAGCAGGGCGGAGGAACCGCGGATCGAGCTTCACGTGCTTTCGCGCGTCGAGGCCGACGTGCGCGAACGCCACGTCCACCAGCTCGCCGACCGAGTGGCTCTCACCGGTGGCGATCACGTAATCGTCGGCGCGCTCCTGCTGGAGCATCAGCCACATCGCGCGGACGTAGTCGCCGGCGAAGCCCCAGTCGCGCCGCGCGTCGAGATTCCCCAGGCTCAGCGTGTCGGTCAGCCCCAGCTTGATGCGGGCGACGCCGTCCGTGACCTTGCGCGTCACGAACTCGAGCCCGCGGCGCGGGGATTCGTGGTTGAACAGGATGCCCGACACCGCGAACAGATCGTAGCTCTCGCGGTAATTGACGGTGATGTAGTGGGCGAACACCTTCGACACGCCGTAGGGGCTGCGCGGATAGAACGGCGTCAGCTCGGTCTGCGGGACCTCGCGAACCTTCCCGAACATCTCGCTGGAGGACGCCTGGTACAGCCGAATCGACGGATCGACCTGGCGAATCGCTTCGAGCACGCGCGTGACGCCCTGCGCGTTGAATTCCCCGGTCAGCAGCGGCTGATCCCACGACGCCGGCACGAACGACATCGCCGCCAGGTTGTAGAACTCCTGCGGCCGCACTTCTTCGATGACGCGGATCAGCGAGAGCTGATCGAGGAGGTCCGCCGGCCGGAGCTGGATCCGATCGAGGAGGTGTTCGATGCGCCAGTAGTTGGTGGTGCTGGCGCGCCGGACCACCCCGAACACGTCATAGCCGTTGGCGAGCAGCAGTTCGGCGAGGTAGGAGCCGTCCTGCCCGGTGATACCGGTAATCAGTGCACTTTTGCCCATATCCGTCCGAAAAGCCTACCATACGCCGACAGCCGCCAAGGAACAGCCAGAGACAAATCGGCACATACGAAGCCGAAAACGTAACGCTTATCGGCGGATCGAATGGGCTCATCTGGATTTTTCCGGGCTTTTTTTGCGCACATCGGCGCGGAACGTCATTTGCGGACCATGCCGTCCATGTCCTTCTGCTTTCGCCATGTCGTCCTGCGCGTGTTTACCCTTCTCGCGCTCGCCGTCGTGCCGCTCGAGGCCGCGACGGTCAGGCTGGCGTGGGATGCCAACACGGAACCAAACATCAACGGGTACAAGTTGTTGTACCGCGGCGTGACCGGGCCGACGACCACCGTCGATGTCGGCAACGTGACCAGCCACACATTGACGCTCCCGGACGGCACATACTTTTTCAGGGTGCAGGCCTACACCACGACCGGTGTGCAAGGATTGCTCTCTCCGGAGCTCGAGGCGACCGTGCCGGACGACACGCGCCCGCTGCCCCGATTCGGCGATTTCGACGGCAACGGCACGTCGGATGCGGCGGTCTATCGCCCATCGACCGGTCAATGGTTCGTGCGCAACCAGTTGAGCGCGCAGTTCGGCGAGGCGAGCGACATCCCCGTCTCCGGTGACTACAACGGCGACGGCGTGATCGACCTGGCGGTGTACCGCCCCTCCACAAGTTTCTGGTACGTCCGCAACCAGCTCGCGTTGCAGTTCGGCGAGCCGGGCGACATCCCCGTGGCGTTCGACTACAACGGCGACGGGGTGACCGACATCGCGATCTTCCGGCCGTCCACCGGGCTGTGGATGGTGCGAAACCAGACGACCGTGACCTTCGGCAGTCCCGGCGATCTTCCGGTTCCCGCGGACTACAACGGCGACGGCACGGCGGACATCGCCGTCTACCGCCGATCCACGAGCACGTGGCTCGTGCGCAATCAGACGACGGTCCAGTACGGTCAGGCCGGCGACATGGCGGTGCCGGCAGACTACGACGGCAACGGGACGGCGGACTTCGCGGTGTATCGTCCGTCGATCGGCCGGTGGCTCATCCGAAACCAGTTCGAGGTTTCGTACGGAAGCCTCGGCGACCTCCCCGTGCCGCGCGACTTCAACGGCGACGGCGTGGCCGACGTCGCGGTGTATCGCGCGGCGAGCGGCACGTGGTTCGTGCGCAGCCAGCCCGAGATTCAGTTCGGCGAGCCGGGAGACCAGCCGGTGCCACGTCCCTTGACGCCTGGTCCGCATACGCGCGGCGACTACAACCAGGACGGCGCCAGGGACGCCGCGGTGTACCGGCCGTCGACGGGCACGTGGTACATCCAGAACCAGTTCGCGGTCCAGTACCGGCGAGCCCGGCGACGTTCCGGTCCCGGCGGACTACAACGGGAACGGGACGACCGACGTTGCCATCTACCGGGTGTCCACGGGGACGTGGTACGTGCGGAACCAGTTCGCCGTGCAGTTCGGGGATCCCACCGACCTGCCGGTCGCTCGAGACTACAACGGCGACGGCATCGCGGATGTCGGCGTCTACCGGCCGTCAACCGGCAGTTGGTACGTGCGCAACCAGTTCGCCGTCCAGTTCGGAGAACCGGGCGACGTGGCGGTGCCGTCCGATTACAACGGGGACGGCATGGCCGATGTCGCGGTCTACCGCCCGTCCACCGGCATGTGGTTCGTGCGCAACCAGCTCGCCGTGCACTTCGGCGACCCGGGCGATATGCCGGTGCCCGGGGACTACAACGGCGACGGCAAGACGGATCTGGCGGTCTACCGGCCGTCGACCCGCGAGTGGTTCGTGCGGAACGTGCTCGCCGCGCAGTTCGGCGATGTCGGCGACATCCCGGTGCCCGGCGACTACAACGGCGACGGCACCATGGACGTCGCGGTCTATCGTCCGTCCACCGGCACGTGGTTCGTGCGCAATCTGATGACTATCGGGCATGGAGACGCCGGCGACGTTCCGATCAAGTAGGGCATTACAACTGGCCGTGGCGTCCGCACTCGCGCGGAACCGTAACGAGCCGTCATCGATAGATTAGAGCCCGGGGCTAGGCCCCGGGCTCTTTTTTTTGTTTCTCCGCACTCAAACCCGGCGCTCGCCGGACGTACCGAAAAAAAGAGCCCGGGGCCAGCCCCGGGCTCTTTCTCCGTACTCGTTCGCGTGAATCCGCGTTACTGCGGGCCGACCTTCACGACCGGAATGTCGCTGGAGTTGCCCAACTGCACCGCGAACTGGTTGCGCACGTACCACATGCCGGTTGACGGCCGGTAGACGGCCAGGTCCATCGTGCCGTCGCCGTTGTAGTCGGCCTGCACGGGCACGTCGCTCGCATCGCCGAACTGCACCGCGAGCACGTTCCGCACGAACCACATGCCGGTCGACGGCCGGTAGACGGCCACATCCGTCTTGCCGTCGCCGTTGTAGTCGCCGACCACCGGCACGTCGCCGGAGTCGCCGAACTGGACGCCGAACTGGTTGCGCACGTACCAGGTCCCCGTGGACGGCCGGTAGATCGCGACGTCGGTCAGGCCGTCGTTGTTGTAGTCGCCCGGCACCGGGACGTCGCCCGGGTCGCCGAACTGCACGGTGAATTGACCTCGGACGTCCCACGTCCCCGTCGAGGGACGGAAGACGGCCACGTCGGTGACGCCGTCGCCGTTGTAGTCGCCCGGCACCGGAACGTCCCCGGACATCCCGAACGCGATCGGGGCCCGGTTACGCAGCAGCCAGGTGTTCGTGGACGGCCGGTACACCGCCGGCTCCATGATCCCGTTGCCGTCGTAGTCTCCCGGTACTGGCGTGTCGCCCGAGGCGCCGTGCTGCACCGAGGGCTTGTTGCGCACCATCCACATGCCCGTGGACGGCCGGAAGACCGCGACGTCGGCCGCCATGTTGCCGTCGTAGTCGCCGGGAATCAACACGGGGCTCAGCGGTCCGCGCGGCGTCGGCGTGTCTCCAGTCGTCCCGTACACCACCGTCGCCTGGTTCCGAATGATCCATTCGCCGGTTGACGGGCGATAGACCGCGACATCGGTGCTGCCGTCGCCGTTGTAGTCGCGCGGCACGGGACGATCGCCCGCCTGGCCGATCTGCGCGCCGAACTGGTTGCGCACATACCACCACCCGGTCGTGACGCGATAGACCGAGACGTCCGTCAGGCCGTCGCCGTTGTAGTCGCCCGGCGTCGGCACGTCGCCGGGGTCGCCGAAGTGGACGGCCAGCTGGTTCCGCACGAACCACATGCCCGACGACGGCCGGTAGACCGCGATGTCGGTCGCGCCGTCGCCGTTGTAATCGCCCGGCACCGGAACGTCTCCCCGGCTGCCGAACTGCACGGTCACCTGATTGCGCAGGAACCAGGTGCCGGTCGTCGGCCGGTACACCGCCACGTCGGTCACGCCGTCGCCGTTGTAGTCGCCCGGCATCGGGATGTCGCCGACCTCTCCGAACTGGACGGTGAACTGATCGCGCACGAGCCATTCGCCCGTGGACGGGCGATAGACCGCCAGGTCGGTATCGCCGTCTCCGTCGTAGTCCCCGGCGACGGCGACGTCGCGCGGCTGACCGAACTGCACGGTGAACTGGTTGCGGATCTTCCAGGTCGCGGTGAACGGGTTGAACACCGCCACGTCGCTGGCGCCGTTGCCGTCGAAGTCCCCGACCTTGCCGGCGCGTGTCTGAAGCGTCGACGAGACTCGAGAACGACACGTAGACGAGCCCTTCGCCGCTGGCCGGCATGCCGGCCACGATGTCCTCGGCTCCTTCGCCGGTCAGATCGTAGATGAGCGCCGTCGCGATCTGGCCGAGCTCGGGGTCCCCGACGAGGCGGCGATCCATCGGCTTGACCGCGAGGTCGTACACGGTTCCGAAAGCCGCGCGCGATCGGCCGAGCACGACGTGCAGCTCGCCCGCGTCCGCCGCGCCGGGCGCCAGCGACACGAAGTCGCTCGGCGGACGGCGATCGACGTCGCCAATCGCCAGGTCGCTGCCTTCGAAGTGTCCCGCGGACTCTCCATAAATGGTCAGGTCCGCCGCGCTCAGCGACCGGGAGACGTGGGTCGCGTTCCCCCAGATCACGTAGATCTCCCCGCCGTTGGCGCGCGAGTTCGCCGGACCATCCGCGCCGGGCGCGCCGATGATCAGATCGGAGTACGAGGTCGCCGTCGAACGGTGCGATCTCGATGGCCCAGCCGGCCATGTCCCCGGCGTCGATGCCGCCGAAGCGCGCGTTGGCGGTCGCCGCGATACCCATCGTCGCCGGGAAGGTGTTCGCCGGCCGGCCGTAGATCACGTACACCGCCCCGATGCCGCCCTCGTTGTGAGCAGCGATCGCGAGATCGTACAGGCCATCGCCGGTGATGTCGCCCGCGGCGAGCGCCCGGCCGATGCCGGCGGCGGACGCCCCGTGGATCAGGAAGAAGGCGGAGGAGGGCGTCGACAGGTTGAGCGAGCCGGTCGCTGTCGGCCCGCCGTGGACCACGTACACCGAGCCGGTGCCGGGCGCGCCGATGATGATCTCCCGATACCCGTCACCGTCGAGATCGCCCGTGGCGAGCGCGGCGCCGAGCTGTGCGCCGGCCGGTGCACCCGTGATGGTCAGGATGGCGTCGGCCGTCGTGAGGGACTGCCCGTGCGTGAACCCGCGCAGGAACAAATAGACCGCGCCGGAACCGCCGTTGGCGCCCGGCGCCCCTACGACCAGGTCCCGATTCGGGATGGGGTCGTCGGCCTCGCGAGCCGTGATGTAGCCGGCGGCGGTCGCATGCCCGAAGCGATCCCCGGCGGCGGCGCCGGTCAGCTTCGCCTCGGAAGAAGCGAACGAAACCTCCCCGCGCCGGACCAGCCCTCCGAAGTTGACGTAGACACGGCCGGTCTGGCTCTGCCATCCCGGCGCACCGACGATGAGGTCGCGGCGATCGTCTCCGGCGTGGACATCCCCGCGGTCGAGCGAAAAGCCAGCCTGTGATCCCATGGTCTCGCCACGCCACATCTCGCGGTGGTCCGTTTCGGTGGCGAAGAACACGGTCGGCTGTGCGTGAGCCCACGTCGCGCTCATGATGACGGCCGCAACGGTCGCGGCGAATACTCGATACGATTGCATATTCCTGATCCCTCCGGAGGGAACGGTTCAGCAAGGGTCGTTCCCAGCAATAACATCGGGATCGAGCGAGATCCGGTTCGGACTGGGCAACCGCGTTCACAGAATGGGTAGTATTTTGGGAAGCGTGTGCCCTCCGCCTGTAGCCGGCGGTGGCGGACGGGTTCACGCGGAAGCCGCGGCCACTTTGTGAGGAGAATCATTCAGTGACTGAGCCCGTATCGGAATTGGTCGACGTCGCTGTCATTGGCGCCGGGGTCACGGGGCTCGCCGCCGCGGCCGAGCTCTGCCGCTCCGGCCTGTCGGTCTGCGTCGTCGAACGCCATCCGCGAGCCGGGATGGAGACCAGCACGCACAACAGCGGTGTGATTCACGCGGGGATTTACTATCCGGCCGGCTCGCTGAAGGCCGAGCTCTGCGTGGAAGGCGCGGAGCGGCTGTATGCCTTCTGCGCGGCCCACGAGGTGCCGCACGATCGCTGCGGCAAGTTCATCGTCGCGTCCGCCGCGGATGAGGTCGGCGATCTCGAAGCGCTCGCCCGCCGCGGTACGGCAAACGGCGTGCGCGGGCTGGAGATGGTGGACCTGTCGTTCCTGCGGCAGCGCGAGCCCAACGTGTTCGCGAGAGGCGCGCTCTGGTCGCCCGCAACCGGACGGGTCGAGGCGGAGTCGCTCGTGCGCGCGCTCCAGCGCGTCGTGGACGCTCACGACGGGATCGTGCTCCGCGGGGCGCGTCTCGTCGGGGGCACGCCGCGCGCGCACGGCTTCGATCTCAGGCTCGAGCGTGAAGTCATCGCCGCGCGCGCGGTCGTGAACGCCGCGGGGTTGTATGCCGACGACGTGTCGGGCGCGCTCGGGGGGGAAGCGTTCAGGATCTATCCCGTTCGCGGAGAGTACGCGGAGCTGCGCGCGCCGCGCCGATCGTGGGTGAACGGGCTCGTGTATCCGCTGCCGCACGCCTCAGGGCACGGTCTCGGCGTGCACCTCACGAAGACGACCGGCGGCGCCGTGCTGCTCGGCCCGACGGCGCGATACCAGGAGGACAAGGACGATTACGAGCGCGACCGTGAAGCGCTCGAGGATTTCGTCGAGCCGGCGCGGCAGCTGCTGCCGGCGCTGACGCTCGAGGACATCACGTACGGGGGAAGCGGGATCCGTCCGAAGCTGCACCCGCCGGAGGAGTCGTTCGCCGATTTCATGATCCGCGCCGACAGGAACCAGCCGGCGCTGATTCACGCCGCCGGCATCGACTCGCCGGGGCTCACCGCGTGCCTGGCGATCGGCGCGCGTGTGGCGGGACTCGTGAAGGAGGCGCTCCGGTAGGTCTCAGGTCTCAGGTCTCAGGTCTCAGGTGACGGATACCAAAGACCAAAGACCGAAGACACCAAAGACCCGAGACCCAAGACCAGAGACCACAGACCTCATCCGTGGCTCCCGAGATACCTCCCCAGCGCGTCCTGCCACGGCGGCATCACGATCCCCGCGGCGGCGAGCTTCGCGGGCGACAGCGCGCAATACCGCGGACGCGGGGCGGTCAGCGCGGCCGACTCCAGCGTCAGCGGCTTCATGCGCAGCGGGCGGCCCACCAGCCGCGCCGCTTCCTCCGCGATCTCGGCCCACGACGCGGCGCCCGCATTCACGCAGTGATAGAGCCCGGGCGGGACGCTCCCCTCGACGAGCGCGCGCGTCGCGGCCGCGATGTCGGCGGTGTAGCCGGGGGACACCGTCCGATCGACGAAGACCGGCACCTCGGCGCCGGACCGGATGCGATCGACGATCGACGCGAGGCTGCCGCGGCGCCCGCCGTCGGGGCCGGGATCGCCGAACAGGCTTTCGACGCGGAGCACGTAGGCCCGCGGCGCATCGCGCGCGAACCAGTCACCGAGCAGTTTCGACGCCGCGTACAACCCCCGCGGGTTGGGACGATCCTCCTCGGTGTACGGCCGATCGGTCTCTCCGTCGAACACGAAATCGGTGCTGTAGTGGACCAGCGTCGCGCCGTGACGGACCGCGGCGCGGGCGAGCGTGAGGACACCGAACGCATTCACGCGCAGCGCCGCATCCGGCTCCTGCTCCGCGCCGTCGACGTTGTTGTATGCGGCGCAGTTGACCAGGAGGTCCGGGTTCACGCGCGCGACCGCGTTCGTCACGGCGGTCTCGTCGGTGACGTCCAGGTCCTGGCGCGCGAACGCGTGGACCTCCGCGAGACGCGTGAACTCGCGCGCGATCGCCGCCCCGAGGAGGCCGCGCGCGCCGGTGATCAGGACGCGCATCACGTCCCGAGCGCGCGGCTCAAGGCGCCGACGACCGCCGCCTGCTGCGCGGCGCTCAGCTCGCCGTAGATCGGGAGCGCGAGCGTGGAATCGGCGGCCGCCTCCGCCTGCGGGAAATTTCCACGCGCGTGGCCGAGCGGCGCGAAGCACTCCTGCAGGTGGAATGGGACCGGGTAGTAGATCTCGGTGCCGATGCCGTCCTCGGTCAGGCGCGCGCGAACGCGATCGCGCTCCGGCACGCGCACGGTGTACTGGTTGAAGATGTGGCGCCGGCCGGCGGGCTCGACCGGAAGCGCGATCCGGCCGGCGAGACCGGCGTCGGCAAACAGCGCGTCATACCGCGCGGCGTTGTCGCGCCGCATGCCCGTCCATCTCGCCAGATGCGGCAGCTTCACCCTCAGCACCGCCGCCTGCAGCGCGTCGAGCCGGAAGTTCCCGCCGATCCGCTTGTGAATGTACTTCGGCTCGGCGCCGTGGTTCCGCAGCAGCCGGACCTCGTGGGCCAGCGCCCGGTCGTTGGTCGTCACGAGCCCGCCGTCCCCGAACGCCCCGAGGTTCTTGCTGGGAAAGAACGAGAAGCAGCCGGCGATCCCCATCGCGCCGGCCTGCCGCCCGTGGTACGTCGCGCCGATCGCCTGGCAGGCGTCCTCGACGACGGGGATGCCGGATTCCGCCGCGCACATCAGAATCGGATCCATGTCGGCGCACAGCCCGTAGAGGTGCACCGGGATGATGGCCCGCGTCCGCGGCGTGATCGCCATGCGCACGGCCTCGGGATCGAGGTTGCAGGTGACGGGATCGATGTCGACGAGCACCGGCGTGGCGCCAACCCGCGCGATGCTCCCGGCGGTCGCGAAAAACGAATACGTGCTCGTGATGACGTCGTCGCCGGCGCCGATGCCGAGCGCCATCAGCACGGCCAGCAGCGCGTCCGTCCCCGACGACACCGCAATCGCCTCGCCGGCCTCGAGCGACACGGCCAGATCGCGCTCGAGCGCCTCGACCTCCGCGCCCATGATGAATCGCTGGCTGTCGCAGACGCGGGTCATCGCGGCCAGGATCTCGGCGCGGATGGGCCGGTACTGCGCGTCCAGGTCGAGGAGCGGGACCTTACTCACTGCTCGTGGGGCCCTCCGCCTCCGCGCGCTGACGTTCCATGCGCGCTACGGCGACAGCTCCGCCATAGCTGGTCGCCCGCAAATGCCCCGACCAGCGAAGGCGGCCAGCCCTACGCGCCGCGCGTGCGGCCGAGGTCATCGAACGATGATCTCGGGCGCCCCCCACAGCGCCATGTCGTTGCGCGGATCGTCCGGCACGCCCTTGGGGCTGGTGTTGGTGTTGAGGATGACCTCGACCTGCTCGCCGGCGTAGGCGGACAGATCGACGTTCAGGGGAATCCAGCGCCGGTCCCCCTTGTTGTGGTACGGATCGACGTGCTGAATGATCAGATCGTCGAAGGCGCGGCCGTCGGACACGCCGATCCGGAACAGCACGCCGTTGCCTTCCTTGTCCCAGGACTCCGGCTTCGTCGCCAGCGACAGCCGCAGCCACGCGTCGTCCGGGATCTTCATCCGCCAGATGATGCGGCTCGTCGGGACCGTGAAGATCGCGCGCTTCTTGTCGCCGTTCAGGTCCGCCTCGATCACTTCGAACGTGCCCCCCGGCGGCCGCTTCTCGGCGGTGGCGAACGCGGCGATCAGGTCCACCGGCTCGCCGCCGCCTTTCCGCTTGAACAGCCACCAGCCCGCGACGACGAGGACGAGCACGACGACGGCCGTAAGGGCCGCCCGATTACCTTTCATACCTGCATGCCTCCGGTGAACACACAATCTACCATGGGTCCGTCAGCGCTGCCGTTCCTTGACCGCCGCGCGCGTCTCGCGATCCGCCTCGCGTTTCTTGATCGTCTCGCGCTTGTCGTGATCCTGCTTGCCCTTCGCCAGGCCCAGCGCGATCTTGACGTGGCCGTTCTTGAAATACATCCGCGTCGGCACGAGCGTCATGCCCCGCTCGACCGTCCGGCCGACGAGCTTCCTGATCTCCTGCCGGTGGAGCAGCAGCTTGCGCTTGCGCGTCGGCTCGTGATCGGCATAGCCGCGGTGGCTGTACGGCCTGATGTGGACGTTGTAGATCCAGACTTCCCCGCCGTCCACGCGCGCGTAGCTGTCGCGCAGGTTCACGTTGCCTTCACGGATCGCCTTGACCTCCGTGCCGAGCAGCGCCACGCCGGCCTCGAAGGTCTCGATGATGTGGTAGTCGTGAAACGCCTTGCGGTTCTCGGCGATGCTCTTCTGCGCCAGCTCGCGTTCGGTCTTCACGTGGAATCACCGCCCCCAGTATTGAATCGTCATGCGTCCCCGGAGCTCGCTGCGGCGGTTCCGGAACGGCGCGAGATCGCTCGGCGTGTCGCGCGCGCGGGTCACCAGAATCAGGCTCGTCTGCCGTTCGGCCGCCAGGCGCGCGCCGAGCTTTCCCCTGAGCTCCTCGGAGTCGGCGAGCAGCACGAGCCGCCGGTAGTACAGCGGCAGCAGCATCTGCGCGGTGAACGGGTCGTCGACCACGATCAGCCGTTCGCGCGAATCGACGACCGACCGGATCATCCGCGAGTCGTCTTGATTCCGATAATAGTACGCCGGGATCGCCCCGAAGAGATGGATCGCGACCGCCATGCCGGCGAGAACGAGGCCTGCCCGTCCGACCCAGCGGTCGGCCGCGGCGGCACTGGCGAGATAGGCGCCGATCGCAACGATGGCGCTGACGGTCAGCAGGGGGAACAAGGGCAGGAGCAGCCGCGGGCCGAGCCCTTTGCCTCCCGCAGTGTCGACTCCCGCGAACGCCACGACGAGATACGCCGCGGCCGTCAGAAGAATCGCGGGCCGCAGCCATGATTCCCGAACGCCCTCGGTCCGGCTAAAGCCGGATGCCACCGAAGACACCGGATCCGTGGCGTCCGGCTTCAGCCGGACCAAAGCCTTCGGCACCACGGCGGGCAGCGGAAACAGCGCGAACACGAGAAACGGACTGACCCGGTGCAGGCCGGCCAGCCACTTGGGGGCGGTCACGAGTTCCCACACGTCCGCGGCCGCGAAGACGAGGATGACCGTCAGCCACAGCAGCAGGCCGAGCGACGATCGCCAGCGCAGTCTGATGAGGAGCGCGACCGCCAGGCCGGCGGCGAATGCCGCGACGATCCGGTCGGTACCGTATCCCAGCAGCCAGTACACCACCACGGTGTCGTACCGCTCGCGAAGCGTGAACGCCTGCAACGAGGGGACGTCGGGGTTCGGCGCGTCGGTAACGTGCATCGCCGACTGGACGAGATGGACGGCGTGGCGAAGGTGCGCCGCCACCGGGCGCTGAAACCACCACACCTCCATCGATGCCGCGAGGGCGAGCGGGATCAGCACGCCGGCCACGGCGGCGGCCAGGGCGCGCGCGTCCCGCCTGCTCCACCAGAGCGCGATGAGCACGCCCGGCATGAGGAGCACGACCTCGTCGCGAAGGATGGCGCCCATGCCGACGAGCAAGCCGGCGACGAGCGGCGCCGCACGGCCGCGCGGCCGCACGGCACACGCAAACGCAGCCGTGCCACACGCCACGCCCGGCGCGTGTTCCCAGCCGGCGATGGCGTGAAACCACAGCGGGGTCCCGAGACCGAGCGCGATCGCCACGGCCGTCCCGTACGGCGCGGGAGACAGCTTCCGCGCCGCGTACAGCGTCACCGCGCCGCCGGCAATCGAGAGGAGGACGAGGCCGGGGAGGCCGGCGACGGCGACCGCCACGGCCTGCAGCACCGCCGAGGCCGGTGAAAAAATCGCCTGCGTCGAACCGCCAGTCGCCATGACGAAGGGCGGCCGCATGGGAAAAAACTCCCGGCCCGGATCGAGGAACTCCGCGGGATAGGGAATGTCCAGGCTGGTGAATCGATGATCCGCCAGGGCCATGGCCTGCACGTACATCACGCCGATGTCGCCGGAGTAGAAGACCTGCGGGTTGAGCACCCACAGGCCGAGCACCGCGTAGAAGAGCGCGAGCCCGGCGAGGACGATGCCGCCGTGCGCGTCGAGCCACTCGATCGCCTTCGTCACCCCGCGACGCCCCGCGCCAGCCGCGCCGCCAGCACGATCGCCGCAATCATGCTCGACGGGTCGGCGACGCCGCGGCCGGCGATGTCGAAGGCGGTGCCGTGATCGACCGACGTGCGCACGATCGGCAGGCCGAGCGTGACGTTGACGGCGCTGCCGAAGGCGACCAGCTTGATCGGAATCAGCCCCTGGTCGTGATAGCAGGCGACGACCGCGTCGAATTCCCCACGCATCGCGCGGACGAAGATCGTGTCGGCCGGGAACGGTCCGTCGACGGCGATCCCCTGCGCGCGGCAGGCCGCGACCGCCGGCGCGAGCACGTCGTCCTCTTCGCGTCCGATGAGGCCGTGCTCCCCCGCGTGCGGGTTGAGCCCGGCGAGGGCGAGCCGGGGGGAGGCGATGCCGAAGCGCGGCAGCTCGCGCGCCGCCAGGGCGATCGTGCCTTCGAGCGTCTCGCGCGTCAGCGCCCGGGGCACTTCCGCGAGCGGGATGTGCACGGTCGCGAGCACGACGCGCAGCGCGTCGGCGTAGAACATCATGGCGACGCGCGCTGACCCCGTGAGGTGGGCGAGCAGATCGGTGTGCCCGCGCCACGGCAGCCCGGCCGCGGCGAAAGCTTCCTTGTTGATCGGCGCTGTGGCGATGGCGTCAATCACGTGCGCCTGCGCGTCGGCGACCGCGTGGGTGATGGCGTCGTAGGCAGCGCGGCCGGCCTCCGCCGACACGCGGCCTCGAGGGAACGCGCCGAGCGCCGCGCCGGTCGCCGGGCCGTAGAGCACGATGTCGCAACAGGCCAGGACCGCCGGGTCCGCGGCCGCCTTGTGCGCGATTTCCGGCCCGATGCCCGCGGGATCCCCGACGGTCACGCCGACCTTCGGCCGCATGGTCACTTATGCGATCCGCACCCGCCCGATCCGCACGTGCCGCATCCGCCGCCCGGCCCGGTCGGGTTGCTGCACGTTCCGCAGCCGCCCTCGTCGGCGCACCCGCCGTGCTTCACCCCTTTGCCGTTCGGCAGCTCGTAGCGGAGGCAGCACTTCAGCCGGCCGCACATGCCGGACAGCTTCGACGGGTTGAGGCTGAGGTTCTGCTGCTTCGCCATCTTGATCGAGATGGGCTCGAAGGTCTGGAGGAACGTCGTGCAGCACAGCGGACGGCCGCAGGATCCATAGCCGCCCAGCATCCGCGCTTCGTCGCGCACGCCAATCTGGCGCATCTCGATCCGCATGCGGAAGTGGGCCGCGAGGTCGCGGACGAGCTCGCGGAAATCGACGCGCCCTTCGGCGGTGTAGTAGAAGATGATCCGCGAGCCGTCGAAGAGCTGCTCGACCCGGGCCAGCTTCATGGCCAGCCCGCGCTCGTGGATCTTCATCAGACAGATGCGCTGCGCCTCTTTCTCGCGCTGTTGCTGCTTGAGGCGCGTGATGACGTCGTCGCGCGTCGCGCGCCGGACCACGCGCAGCTCGGAATCGACCGGCGGGGACTTGCGCTCGGCGAGCGCGGACACGGCACGGGTGACGGTGCCGAGCGCGCGGCCCTCGGCGGTCTGAACGATCACGCTGTCGCCCGGCACGAACGGCGGGGCGGGAGGTTTCACGGGAGCGTCGGGAGGCGGGTCCGGCAGCGGCGCGCCCTCCGCGTCGAGCGCGAGCTCTGGAAGCAGAAACGTGTAGGTGCGGCCGACCGCCGAGAACTTGACGCTGACGAAAGGGCGTGAGGGCCCCGAGCTCATGTCGGCCTCTATATAACGGAGCGACCCGGACGCGCTAGATTTGAAACGCGAGCCAGTCGGCGACGATCTTCGGACTCGCGTTGCGCTCGAGCGCCAGAGAGCGCCCGGTCGACCGCTGAAAACGCGCGAACCGTGCGATCGCCGTCGAACGACCTCAGCAGCCGCCGAAGCAGCGGCTGGAGATCGGCGTTGGCGAGACATCGCTCGTCCGCGCGGGAAAGCAAGACCCCGAGATCACGCAGAATCGACGACAGCGCGCGCAGCCGGCGCGCCAGTTCTTCTCGATCGCTGCGTGCGCGCGCCGGTCGCGGCCAGCGCTTTCGCGCCTTCCAGCCGCCGGCGCGGATCGTCCGACGTGGCGACGCGCTCGAGCAGCGCCGCCGCCGCCTCGCGCGCATCCACGAACGCCTCCGTTCCACCCTCGATCGCCAGACCGATGCTGCCGTCCGAGAGCGCCGCGGCGGCGTGCGCGTCCGCCTCGGTGTATTGGTGCTCGCGCACCAGCACCGCCGCGACGTCGCCCGGCGCCAGCCGTCCGAACCGGAGGGACTGGCATCGCGACCGCACGGTCGGCAGCAGCACGTCGGGCCGCGACGTCACCAGCACGAAGCTCGACGAGGCGGCCGGTTCCTCGAGCGTCTTCAGCAGCGCATTCTGCGCCTGCGCATTCAACGCGTCCGCGCCGTCGATGATGACGACTCGCCGGCGTCCTTCGAACGGCCGATACGCCGTCCGCTCGATGGCATCGCGCACTTGATCGACGAGGATCGCTCCGTTCTCGCCCGGCTCGATGAGCAGCACATCGGCATGCACGCCGCGCGCGATCCGCTTGCAGGCCCGCGCACTCCCCGCAACTGTCCTTCGGCCGCCCCGGGCATCTCCACAGGGCGCGAGGCAGTTCACCAGCTGGGCGAGGGCGACCGCCGCCATGCGCTTGCCCACGCCTTCAGGCCCCGCGAAGATGAGGCTCGGCGGCAAGGTCCCGCGAATCGGATGCCCGGGCTATCAGCTCGAGCAGTTGCCGATGCCCGGTAATGCTGCGGAATGGCATACGGACGGAAGGAATGTATCACGGGGCCGCACTCGCTGCGATCGTGCGGTAGAGGTAGGCGAGCTCAGTCGGGCTTTTGTTTGGGCGTGCGGGCTTTCGCTCCGGTTTCTTGTCTCCGCGGCCGAAGAGGCGGCCCCAGAAGCCTCGCTTCTTCGGCCCATCGTCGACCTTGGCTTCAGACTTCGTCTCTTCGGGATGCGCCGCGGGAACGGCAGCGGGACGTGCGGCCCCGCTCGTGCCGGTCCGTTCCGGCGAAAGGCCTGCCTGGTCTGCGCCGATCGGGATTTCGGGAGGACCGCCTCCGAACAGCCCGGCGAGCCGATCCATGAACGACGGCGAGGCGTGCAGCGGGCACAACGACGTCGGCTGCGTTCCCGCCGTGAAGTATTCGGTGTAGACCATCGACTTCGTTTCGGTGACGCCCTCGCGGTTGATCACGTCGACGCTGGTGCAGCCCGCGTTCGGCAGCTTGCCGGACACGCGGCAGACGTTGATCCCGACGACGTTCGAGGGACGCGCGATCCAGTCGGGCTTGTCCCCTTTCGTCGCGACTTTCATGAAGCTCGCCCACAACGGAACCGCGAGCTCCCCCGCATAGCCGTTGGCGACAATCGTCGACGGTTGATCGAACCCGATCCAGACGCCCGTGACGAGGTGCGGCGTGAAGCCAACGAACCAGGCGTCGACGTAGCCGTTGGTCGTGCCGGTTTTCCCCGCGGCCGGCAGGGTGAAGCCGGACTGCCGTGCGCGATAGGCGGTCCCCGAGTTGACGACGTCGGCGAGCATGCTCGACATCAGGAACGCCGTCGATTCGCTGACCGCGCGGTGCGCCGTGGACTGATCGGAGTAGAGGACCGTGCCGTCGCTGTCCTCGACGCGGCGGATCAACACCGGCTGCCGGACGGTTCCGCCGTTGGCGAAGGCGCCGTACGCCGCCGTCAGCGAGATGAGCGTGACGTCGCTCGCGCCGAGCGCCAGCGACGGCACGCTCGGCGGCGTGCCGACGTTCAGCTTCTGCGCGTAGCCGACGGCCTGCGGGATGCCGACCGTGTTGAGCAGTTGCACCGCGGCGCGATTGCTCGACGTGCGCAGCGCCGTGCGCAGCGTCATCGAGCTCGCGCTCGAGTGCTCGTCCTCCGGGAGCCAGCCGCCCTGCGGCGTCTCGATCGGCTCGTTCAGCCGCGTGATCACCGACCCGGGTGAGTATCCCGCCTCGAGCGCGGCGGCATACACGAACGGCTTGAACGCCGAGCCGGATTGCCGCTTCGCCTGCACGGCGCGATTGAAGGAGCTCTCGCCGAAATCGCGGCCGCCGACCATCGCGCGGACGTAGCCGGTGGCCGGATCCATCGCGACGAGCGCGCCCTGCAGATACGCCGGGCGCTCCCCGTCCTTCACGGGCAGCTGCTTGACGCGCACCGGGTGCCGGAATCCGCGCCGCTGCTCCACGTCCGACAACCCCTTCTCGACGAGCGTTTCAGCCGAGCGCTGCAGCGTCGTGTCCATCGTCGTGTGCACGCGGAGGCCGCCCTGGTAGACGCGCTCCCACCCGAATCGATCGACGAGCTCCCGCCGCACCTGTTCCTTGAAATACAGGCCGGACGATTCCCGGATCTCGAGGCCGTTCACGAGCTTGACCTCCGAGCGCTTCGCCAGATCCGCGGCCGGCTGATCGATCGCGCCGGAGGCGACCATCGCCTGGAGCACGACGTTGCGCCGGGCGATCGCCCGCGTGAGGTTGACGGTGGGCGCGTAGCTCGACGGGGATTGGACCAGGCCGGCGAGCAGTGCCGCTTCCGCGATCGTGAGATCGCTGGCTGACTTGGCGAAGTATCCGCGCGAGGCAGCCTCGACGCCGTAGAGCCCGTCGCCGAAGTACACCTTGTTCAGGTACACCTCGAGGATCTCGTTCTTGCTGTACATCTTCTCGAGGTACGCCGCGAGAATCACTTCCTTCAGCTTCCGGCGGTACGTCTTGTCGCGGCTGAGGAAGCTCTGCCTGGCAAGCTGTTGCGTGATCGTGCTGCCGCCTTCGGCGCGGCGCCGGGCCTGGATGTTCTTGACGACCGCCGCGGCGACACGCACGCCGTCGACGCCGCTGTGCTCGAAGAAACGCTGATCCTCGACCGAGACGACCGCCTTGATCATGTTCGGCGAGATCCGGCCGATCGGGACCTCGATGCGCTGTTCCTTGAAGATGATGAACGCCGGTTTGTCGGCCGCATCGAGGATCGTCGTCGCCTGCGCCATGTCGGCGATTGCGCCGAGCGCGCGGCGATTGGGCAGGCCTGCCGTGAGGTCGTAGCTGAACCATGCGGCCCAGCCGCCGACGGCAAAGACCACAACCGCGAGCATCGCCACGACCGTCGTCAGGACCCGCGGCCGGCCGGCCAGCGCGGTGTGGATCCACTCCGACCGGAACCGGTCAAGGCGCATCGCGAGGTGCATCCTTTATTAGGAGCAAAAGTGAGGCCGACTCTGCCGACAGTTCGCCGGCGGTGCACCTGACCGTATCGGCTTTGATATCTATTACTTGACGGCGATCCTTTCTCCGGCGGATCTCGCGGTGGGCGCGCGGTTTCTGCTACACTGCGCAGCACCATGAGCACCTTTCTACGCTTCAGTCCGCTGCTTCTCGCGCTCGTCCTGCAGGCTCCGAAGACCGAGCCCGGCTTTACGAGTCTCTTCAACGGCAAGGATTTCACCGGGTGGAAGCTCGTCACTCCCGAGTCGTTCAAGATCGAGGACGGCGCCATCGTCGCCAACGGCGCGGCCGGCCATGCGTACTACGACGGGGACGTCCGCGGCCACATGTTCCGCAACTTCGAGCTCAAGGTCGACGTCATGACCCGGACCAACTCGAACGGCGGCGTCTATGTGCTCACGGAGTTCCAGGAGAAGGGATTTCCGCGCAAGGGGTTCGAGGTCCAGGTCAACAACACCTACGCTCGCGATCCCGTGAAGTCCGGCAGCCTCTACCACGTGCAGGACGTCACCGAAGCGCCCGCCAAAGACGACGAGTGGTTCACGGAACACATCATCGTCCAGGGGGACACGATCACCGTCAGCGTCAACGGCAAGCAGCTGGTGAAGTGGACGCAGGCGGCCGACTGGACCGGCGGTCGTGAGGGCGCGGGACGCCGGATCGCGGGGCCGGGCACGATCGCGCTGCAGGCCCACGACCCGAACAGCACGGTCTATTACAAGAACATCCGGATCAAGCCGCTGGACTGACGGTCTCTGGTCTCTGGTCTGTTTGTCTTTGGCCCGTGGCTCCGTTGCGCCGACCTACCCGAGACCACCAAAGACCTGAGACCTGAGACCCGAGACCTGAGACCTACGTTCCGCACTCCGCTCGCAGGCCGCTGACCAGTCGTCCCACGCCTTCGGAGACCGATTCCGGCCGGAGGGCTCCGTACGAAATCCGGATCGAGCAGCCGGCCGTGTCCCCGAACGCCGATCCGGGAATCACCGCGACCTTGTGGTTCCGGATGAGACGTTCGGTCAGCGCGAGCGAATCGAGCGTCGAGTGCACGCGCACGAGATAGTAGAAGGCCCCACCCGCAGCCGGGACGTCGCAGGGGACGTCCGGATCCCCGAGCGCCTCGAAGATCGACCGCCGCAGTCCATTCAGCTCCGGCAGGTACGCGCCGGCATACGAACGGCCGATCCGAAGCGCCGCCATCGCGGCGTGCTGCGACACTGCGGGCGGGCAGATGAGCAGCGTGTCCTGGATCTTGTTGACGGCGTCCCACAATAGCTCCGGAATCACCATGTATCCGATCCGCCAGCTCGCCAGGCCGTACGCCTTCGACAGCGAATAGAGCGAAATGGTGTGGCCGGATGCGCCGTCGATCGCTCCCGGCGAATAGGGCGGCACGGCGTCGTAGGTGAAGTACTGGTACGCCTCGTCGTGGATGTGGAAGAGGCCGCGATCCCGGCAGAGGGCGTTCACCGCACGGAGCGACTCGGCGGAGTACACCGCGCCGGTCGGGTTGTTGGGAGACACGGTGACGACGGCCCGCGTCCGGGATGTAATCGCATCGGCGATGGCCTGCACGTCGAGCTGATAGTCGTGGAACGTGGGGACAGGGACCGCGCGTGCGCCGGCGATGACGATCGCCATCTCGTGGTTGAAGTAGTACGGCGCCGGCAGGATCACCTCGTCGCCCGGATCGGTCACCGCGAGGATGGCGTTCACGAACGCGAGGTTGCCGCCGGCCGTCACCACCACACGGCTCGATCCGCGGACCCGTATGCCGTTCTCCCGCGCGAGCTTGTCCTCGATGGCCCCGACGAGCGCGGGCAGCCCTTCGACCGGACCGTACCGATGGTCCGTCAACGCCTCGCCAAAGCGCCGCGCTGCCTCGATTGCTTCCGGCGGCGGGCCGTACGACACGACACCCTGCCCCAGCGAGATCGTGCCGGGAGTCTCGGCAATCCAGCGGCCGACGACGGGGATGACCGGTGTCTGGACCGCGGCGAGACGGGAGGACTGAGAGTGGAGATCAGTGCGCGGCACGGCATCAGCATAGTCGCAATGGGGTCAGGTGTGGAGTCCCCGAATCACAAGCACACCAAGCCGGTCCATGTGTGCTTGTGACTTCGAGGCTCCACACGACCGGTGGCGCCGGCCGGGGGCACAGGAGGCCGGCGCGACACCAGCCAACGTCATGCGTCGAGCGACCCCATTGACTCCCGTTCTTCGTTGCTCCTGTTCGTCGTAGAGGGGACGCCGAAGGCGTCGTCGCGTGAAAGTATCCGTGTAAATCCGTGTCATCCGGCTGATCCGTGTTCCGCGCCCCTCATCTTCCGCACCTGCGCGATCGGGCGCCGCAACGACGTCTTCCGCTTCCGCATGTCGGCCCAAAGATCTCCAACGCCGGCGATGCGGCCCGCCATCGTCCGCAGCGTGAACGTCCGCGGCCCGGCCTCGCCGCGTTCGAGCTCCTCCCAGGTGCAGGGCGCGGACACGGGCGCGCCCGGCTTCGCGCGCACAGCGTAGGCGGCGGCGAACGTCGCGCTGTAGCCGTTGCGTCCGGTGTCGACCAGGATCCGTCCGCCGCGGTCGGCCTTGCTGAATTCCTGCGTGAGGTGGTCCGGATCGCGGGCGACCAGGATCGACCCGACCGCATGAGCGAACCCGGAAACCTCCCCGGCGTCCGCCTTGCCGTCGAGCGGAACGGCGATGTGGAAGCCTTTCGAGCCTGACGTCTTCACCCAGCTGGGCAGGCCCAGTTCGGCGAGGAGATCGCGGAGCCCCAGCGCCGCGGCGCGCAGCACCGCCGGCTCGTCTACGGACGGATCGAGGTCGAAGACGCAGATGTCGGGGTGGTACAGGTCCGGCGCGCGCGACGCCCACACGTGCGGGGTGATGCTGTTCTGGTTCGCCATCCAGACCAGCGAGCGCGTGTCGACGACGATCGGATGGTGGACGGTGCCGCCTTTCTTGGGGACCTCGACGCGCTCCAGCCACTCGGGGAAGCCCTTCGAGACGTCCTTCTGGAAGAATCCCGGCGCACCGATGCCGGAATGGTATCGCTCCATCGTGACCGGACGTGCCTGGATGTGCGGCAGCATGACGGGCGCGATCGTCTCGTAGTACGCGGCCAGCTCGCCCTTGGTGATGCCCTCAGTCGGGGAACATCACTTTCTCCGGGTGGGTGATGACGACTCCGTTCATGACGTCGGTCTCGGGTCTCGGGTCTCGGGTCTTGCGTCTTCGGTCTTTGGTCTCGGTCTTCGGTCTTCGGTCTTCGGTCTTTGGTCTTTGGTCTCTGGTCTTTTGGTCTCCTGGTCTTTTGTCTCCTGGTCTCTTGGTCTCCTGTTTTTGTCTTTCTTTGTTCTTGCTCCTGCTCTCTTGTTCTCTTGTTCTCTTGTTCGTCGTCAGACGGAAGGCCCCACCCCGATCAGCCTCGGATGACGAAGCTTCCCGTTGCCCGTCCACTCGATGAACGCGACCCGTACGACGATCTCGGGGCGGACCCAGTGGGCGCGCAGGCGCGGCAGCCCGACTCCTTTGGTGAACGGCGGCTTCGGGATCTCGAGCCCATCGAGCCGCGCGCGAAGCGCGAGCAGCAGCTTCGTGTCGAAGCCGGTGCCGACCCGCCCCGCGAAGACGAGGTCGTCCCCGTCGACGCGGCCGACGAGCAGCGCGCCCAGGCCGACGCGCGCGCCCTGCGGATCCGTGAACCCGCCGACCACGAGCTCGCGCGTCTCCTCGCACTTCATTTTCAGCCAGTGCGGCGACCGGCGATGCTCGTAGATCGAGTCGCGCCGCTTCGCGATGACGCCCTCCCAGCCCTCCGCGCACGCCCGCTCCCACGGCGCGGGATCGTCGAGCGACGCGACGCGGTGCAGGGGCGCGTGAAGCGGCAGTCCGGCCAGGAGCGCGCGGCGTTCTTCGAGCCGGAGCGGCGTCACGTCGCGCCCGTCGAGCCACAGGACGTCGAAGACATGGTAGCCGGACTCCCCCATGCCAGGTGGCCTCGCCGTCGAGGATCAAGTCGCTCGCGGGCAGCGCCGCGATCGCCTGGACGACGGACGGGATGTTCTGCGGGAGCCGGTTGCGCGAGAACAGCCGGACCTCCGCCCCCTGCTTGAAGGCGAGCAGGCGGATGCCGTCGAACTTGCGCTCGAAGATCCACTCAGGGCCGGTGAACCGCTCCTGCGTCAGCGTCGCGGCCATCGGCACGACCCATTCGGGGAAGGCAGTCATCGGATGACATGATAATCTCGTCGTTGGCTATGGCTTCCCGAAACCGCCTGCTGCTTCTGGCTTGTGCGCTGCTGGGCCTCGGCGCGTCCGTCACGTCGAGCGCCGTCCACTATCGCATGCTGACGGATCCGACCTACACGAGCTTCTGCGACGTCAGCACGACCGTCAGCTGCACGCAGGCGTACCTGAGCCGGTACGGCTCGGTCATGGGTGTCCCGGTCGCGATCCTCGGCGTCATCTTCTTCGTCGTCGTCGGGCTGATGGTCGCCCTGGCGCCGAAGCCGCGCCCGACGGCGGCCGGCAAGAAAGGGCGGGCCGCCGAACCCGACGGCGTCGCGGGTGAGAACGTCGCGGCCTATGTGTTCGCGCTGTCGGCAATTGGCCTGGTCTTCACGCTGTACCTGGCGTGGGCGTCGTTGTTTCAGCTGCGGGCGTTGTGCCTGCTGTGCGCGGTCACCTACGCTGCCGTAGTCGGACTTTTCGTCATCTCATGGAGGGCGACATCAGTGCCCATGACAACCTTGCCAGGTCGTGCTGTTCGCGATTCGGCGGCGCTCGCGAAGAGCCCGGCCGCGCTCATCGTCATCGTGTTGCTCCTGGCCGGCGCGGCGGTCGTGGTGGCGTCGTTTCCGCACGCCGCGCCAGGCGTACCGGCGGGAGCGGCGGCCGCGCAGGCCGCCCCGACGTACCCGCCGCTCAGCGCCGAACAGCGCGCGCAATTCGAGGCGTGGTACAACGTCCAGCCGGTCGTCGAGGTGCCGATCGACAAGGGCACAGCGAAAGTGCTGATCGTCAAGTTCAACGACTTCCAGTGCCCGCCGTGCCGTCAGACGTACAATGGAGTACAAGGGGATCCTGGCGAAATACACGGCGACCGGGACCGTGAAATACGTCGTCAGGCACTTCCCGCTGGAGACGGAGTGCAACACGCTGAACGCCGGCCACGACGCGGCGTGCGAGGCGGCGGCGGCCTTCCTGCTGGCATCGAAGAAGGGCACCGCCGAGAAGCTCGAGACGTGGCTGTTCGCGAACCAGGGGCCGCCGCACCTGACGCCGGATCAGGTTCGCAAGGCCGCCGCTGAAATTGGCGGCATCACCGATTTCGACGCGCAATACCCGGCGGTGCTGAACGAGGTCAAGGCCGATGCGGCGCTCGGCAGCTCGCTCGGCGTCAAGTCGACGCCGACGTTCTTCATCAACGGCCGGCGGATACCCGGCGGCCTGCCGGCTGCCGCCCTCGAAGTCGCGATTGAGCTGGAGATCAAAAGACCATGAACAGGAGATCAAGAGGTCAGGAGGTCAGGCCTGATCTTCTGCCCTCCTGTTCGATCTCCTGATCTCCTGATCTCCTTTATCTCCTGATCTCCTACTCGATGCGCAACGCCGTCATCGGATCGACCTGCGACGCTCGGCGCGCGGGCAGGTAACACGCGACGAGCGCGACGGCCAGCAGCGCCACGCCTACCGCGATCATCGTCGCCGGATCGTTGGGACTGGTTTCGAACAGCAAGCCCTGGAGCCAGCGCGTGACCGCGAACGCCCCGCCGACGCCGATGGCCAGACCCGCGAGGACCGGCCACGTGCCGCCGACGAGAACCAGGCGGATCAGATCCCAGCCTGACGCGCCGAGCGCGGCACGCACGCCGAGCTCCTGTGTCCGCTGCGCGGTCACGTAGGACAACACGCCGTACACGCCGACCGCGGCCAGCGCGAGCGCCACGCCCGCGAACACGGCGAGCAGCACCGTGCGCAGCCGCGTCGGCCCGACCGACTCCGTTTTGATCTGCTCCAGCGTGCGCACGTCCGGCAGCGCCTGGTTTTTCTCGACCACCCAGATAGCCTGTTGGATCGACCTGGCCAGCGCGAGCGGCTCTCCGGTGCCCTTTGCGAGAAGGCTGATCCCGACGATCGGGCTCTGCGCGTAGCTCACGTAGACGCCCGCGCTGGTGCTGTCGAGCCCGTTCACCTTCTCGTCGGCCACGACGCCGACGACCTCCCAGGGCACTTCGGGGCCCAGCTCCCGCTTGCCGGTCACGATCTGCTCGATCACGACCCGCTGGCCGATGGGATCCTGATCGGGGAACTGCTGCCGGGCAAACGTCTCGTTGACGACCGTGACCGGAAGCGCTCCCCTGGCGTCGCGCTCCGCGAGCGCGCGTCCCTTTCGCAGCTTCATGCCGAGCGTGCCGAAATAGCCGGGCGTCACGATCTTGAAGAAGCACGCCGGGCGGCTCGAAGGATCGAACGGCCGGCCGTCGATCCGGAACGGCATGCCGAATCCCCATCCCTGCAGAGGCAGCGCGGAGGTCATGGCCGCGTCCCGAACGCCCGGCACCGCGCGAACCGTCTCGATCGTCCGGTTCACGTAGCTCGTCAACCGCTCGCCGTCCACGTCGCGGCCCATGACGAGCTCGAACGACATCGCCACGACGTTCGAGGCGTCGAAGCCGGCATCGACGTTGGTCAGCCGGTCGAAGCTCCGGATGAGCAGACCCGCCCCGCACAGCAGCACGAACGCCAGCGCAACCTGCGAGGTGACGAGCGCGTGGCGCAGGAAGACCCTCCGCCGGCTTCCCGCCGTGCCGCGGCCGCCCTCCTTCAACGCCTCGACCGGATCGCGGCGCGACGCCTGGAGCGCCGGAAAGATCCCGAACGCGATGCCGGTGAGCAGCGTGAGTGTCCCGAGGAAGAGCGTGACGCGGAGATTCACGCCCACTTCCGCCTGGGGCGGGAGGAAGAACGGAGGCAGCTGCGCCAGAATGCCGCGGAACATGGCGATGCCGAGCGCAAGGCCCGCCAGGCCCCCGAGCGCAGAGAGCACGAGGCTCTCGGTCAGCAGTTGACGCACCAGGCGCCAGCGGCTCGCCCCGAGCGCGGCCCTGATCGTCACCTCGCGCGATCGCAGCGCCCCGCGCGCCAGCAGCAGGTTGGCCAGGTTGGCGCAGCCGATCAGCAGCACGGCGCCCACCGCGGACATCAGCACCAGCAGCGAGAGCCGCAGCTGCGGCCCGACACGGCGATCGATCCAGCGATCGACCGTGGCCCCCCAGTCTTTCTTGATGGCCGGATATTGCAGCGCGATGCCGCCGGCGATCTGCGACATCTCGGCCTGCGCCTGCTCGAGGCTCACGCCGGGCTTGAGCCGCGCGGTCGCGTTCAGGTAGTGGAAATTCCGCACCGCGTCGGGCGGAAAGGCGAGCGGCATGAACGCATCCGCCCGGCGCCGGTCGAACTCCCCTGCCGGCAGGACGCCAATGATGGTGTGGGCTTCGCCGTCGAGAATGACATCGCGGCCGACGATGCCGGAGTCGGCGCCGAACTGCGATCGCCAGATTCGCTGGCTCAGGACGAGCACGTGGTCCTTGCCGGGTGCGTCCTCGCCCTGGAGGAACGTGCGCCCGAGCACCGGCCTCGTCCCGAGAATGTCGAAGTACGGGGCGCTCACCAGGCTGAGCCGGAGCTGCCGCGGCTCGCCCCGGCCCGTCAGCGTCGCGGTTTTTCCCGTGGTGGCGGCCATCGCGGTGAACGAGGTGCTCTGCCTCTGCCAGTCCTGAAAGTTCAGGGCCGAGATCCCGTTGCGGAGACCGCCCGGGGGTTTCTCCCAGAGCTGAACCAGCCGTTCCGGCTCCGGATACTCGAGCGGCCTGAGGAGCACCCCGTCCAGGAAACTGAAGATGGCGGTGTTGGCGCCGAGCCCGAGCGCGATGGTCAGGATCGCGACCACGGCGAACCCCGGGCTCTTGCGCAGGCTGCGGAACGCGAACCGGACGTCGGCTGAGAGCATGAACTCTCAGACGGTGTGCGGGCCGCAGAAGTTTACTGCCGGTGGGCAATCGTCGAATGGGAGAACGAGAATTTGAACAGGAGGACAGGAGTCTACACAGGCGCCTCGGACGGCTGGTCTCCGATAGGACCGGCCGATGCCAACCGCCGCGCGCGGGCTGGCCGGACCGTGGCCCGCACGCGCCGCGCGTTCCCCACGAGAAAGAACGCCGCTCCCGCCAGGACGACGACAGCCAGGACCACCAGCGGCGCCTGTTGCGCAAAGGCGACGTCGTCCTCGAGCGTGGTCGGGAAGGCGGCCGCGAGCGCAAAACTTTGCAGGTTGTACGTAGCGTGCAGGAGGATCGATCCCCACAGCGATCGCGTCACCAGCACGACGCCGCCAAACAGAACGCCCATCCCGAAGTAGTACGGCATGTACTCGGGAATCCCGTGGATGAGCGCAAAGAGGGCGGCGGTGACGACGACCGCCGGGGCCGGACCCCAGAGCCGCTCGAGCGGCCGCTGGATCCACCCGCGAAAGACCGTTTCCTCGATGACGGGCGCGAGCACCACAACCAGGAGGAATATCACCAGCCATCCCCACGGCTGCTCCCAGAGGGCGAAGAGCCACTGGAAGGGATCTTCCGACGGAACGGGAAGGAAACGGAGATGCAGTACGTGAACGGCTTCGGTTGCGACGCACGCGACCGCGATGCCGGCCGCCAGCGGACGAAACGTTCGCGCCGGCAGCGGCCGGAGGCGCAGATCCGCGGGACCGCGTCGTCGCCGGAACCGCCGGGGCCGGATCCAATACCACCACACGAAGACGCCAGCCAGGATCAGGAGCACGGGCGCCGCAACCAACGGCCGCACGACTGTCGCCCCGATCTCCGGAAGCGTCCAGATCACCAGCAACGCGAAGCTCGCCAGGCAGACGCGCATCGAGCGCCGAAAGCGGCGTAGCCACGAAATCACCAATGGCATCGTGAAATCTGACCGATCTGAGGCGCCGTCGAGGAATTACCGGGGAAGGCTCGCCTATTGTACCCGAGTCCACGGCGCGCGCCAACGACCAAACCGCGCGATGGCCGAGACAGGGATCGCGTCTTCCATTTGACATCCAAACTGAATCGGCTATATTCCATTTGAATGTCGAACAGAGCACTTCGCGAATGGGTGAGCCGCCTCTGGGGAACGCTGCGCGGACGGCGGGCGCGGCCCGAGTGGGAGGAGGAGCTCCGGCTGCACCTGGAGCTCGCCGCCGAGGACGCACGGCGGCGCCCCGGCGCGCCCGCCGACGCGGTGCGGACGGCCACGCTCCGGGCCGGGAGCATCCCGCACGCGGTGGACGCCCTGCACGACCAGGCCGGGTGGCCCTGGCTCGAGGACCTGGCGCGCGATCTGCGCCACGCGTTGCTCGCGTTGACGCGCAATCCCGCCTTCACGACCGTGGCGGTGCTGACGCTGGCGCTCGGCATCGGCGCCAACACCGCGATCTTCAGCGTGGTCAACGCGGTGCTGCTGCAGCCACTGCCCTACCATCAGCCCGAGCGGCTCGTCTCGGCCGGCCAGATGCTGGCAGGCGAATACCTGGTTCTGAGAGATCACGGCGCGGTCGATCCGCGAGAGCGCGTTGTACCGCGGGAACGTCGGCTTCAACCTGTCGGAAGGCGGCGAGGCCGAGCGCGTCACGGGCGCGTACCTCTCCGCCAATGTTTTCTCGATGCTCGGGGTCTCCCCCGCCCTCGGCCGCGGGTTTCGCGCGGCCGAGGAACAGGCCGGCGAGAGCGCCGTGGTCGTGCTCGGGCACGCGCTGTGGCGCCAGCGGTTCGGCGGGGATTCGAGCATCATCGGGCGCGACATCCTGATCGATTCCGAGCCGCGGCGCGTCGTCGGGGTCATGCCGCCGACGTTCAACTTCCCCGTGGCCGGCACCGAGCTGTGGATTCCCTACACATTCGATCGCGGCAATGCCGCCGCGCTCTGGGGCGGCGGGCAACGCGGGCAGCTCGTCGCCCGGCTCGCGCCAGGCGCGACAGCGGCGCAAGCCCAGACGGAACTGCGGTCGCGCGCGCCGGAGCTGCGGCAGGCCAACTCGCTCTGGAAGCTTCCGTCCGCATGGGGCGCGAACCGCGAAGTCGTCCTGCTGCAGGACCGGCTCGTCGGCGACGTGCGGACGCGCCTGCTCGTCATTCTCGGGGCCGTGGGATTCGTGCTCCTCATCGCGTGCGCGAACGTGGCGAACCTTCTGCTCGCCCGCGCGAGCGCCCGGCAGCGGGAGGTGGCGATACGCCGCGCGCTCGGCGCCGGCCGCAGCCGCATCGTCCGGCAGTTCCTGACCGAAAGCACCGTGCTCGCCTTGATGGGCGGGACGGCCGGCCTGGCACTGGCATTCTGGGGTGTGCAGCTGCTGGTGAGCGGGATGTCGGCCGACATCCCGCGCGTGGAAGAGATCGGCGTCGATCGCTGGGTGCTTGGCTTCACGCTCGTCACGAGCGTCGTCACGGGTTTGGGGTTCGGGGCGATACCCGCGTTTCGCACGTCGCGCTCCGACGTGCAGGCGTCCCTCAAAGCCGAGGAGCGGGGTTCCAGCGCGTCGTTCGGCCGGGCGGCTGGCTTGTTGGTGGTTGGCGAGGTCGCCGTCGCGGTGCTGCTGGCGATTGGCGCGGGCCTGCTGATCCGGAGCTTCGCCGGGCTGCTTCGAGTCGATCCCGGCTTCCGAGCAGAGCGCCTCGTCACGGCCCGCATCACGCCTCCCGAAAGCCGATATGGCGATGACGCCAGAAGGCGTGCGTTCTACGGAGAGTTGCTCGAACGGATCGGTGCGCTTCCCGGTGTGCAGTCCGTCGAAGCCACCAGCCACCTGCCGCTGGTCGGCGGATCCGGCGGTTTCGCGTTCGAAGTGGAAGGCAGGCCCTACGTCCAGGGGACGGGAGCGCCGACGACGGGCGAGCACATCGTCACGCCGGGATATCTGGAGGCGATGGGCATTCCGCTTCTCCAGGGCCGGGGATTGGCGCAGAGCGATCGGGAACACGCGCCGGCCGTGGCGGTCGTCAACGAGACGATGGCGCGTGAGCACTGGCCGGGAGAGGATCCGGTCGGCAAGCGGCTCAAGCGCGTGTGGAACAACGACTGGATCACCGTGGTGGGCGTGGCCGGCGACGTGAAGTACGACGGCCTCGCGAGCACGATCGAGCCGGAGATCTATCGCCCGTTCCTCCAGGCGCCGGCCGGGAATATGTCGCTCGTGGTCCGCGCGGCCCACGATCCAACGGCGCTGGCGGCAAGCCTCCGCGAGGCCGTGGCGTCTGTCGATGCGACCGTCCCCGTGAGCGAGATCCGCACGGTCGATCAGCTTCTCTCGAGCTCGGTCGCGGCGTCGCGCTTCACGACGCTCCTGCTCGCCACCTTTGCCGCCGTGGCACTCGCGCTCGCGGCAATCGGCATCTACGGCGTCCTCTCCTACGCGGTCAGCCGCCGCGCGCGCGAAATCGGCGTCCGGATCGCGCTCGGCGCACGACGCGTCGACGTCCTTCGCATGGTGCTGGGGCATGCCGTGCTGCTGGCCGGCCTGGGGGCGCTTGGCGGCGTCGGAGCGGCCCTTGCCACCACCCGCGTGCTGGAGACTCTGCTCTTCGGCACGAGCCCGACCGACATCGCCACATTTGCCCTGGTGCCGATGATGCTCGTGGCCGTGGCTGCCGTCGCCGCGTACCTCCCCGCCAGGCGCGCGACTCTGGTGGATCCGATGATCGCGCTTCGCCTGGAGTAGGACGCGCTGTCTCCGGCGCCGGGCTCAGGGGCCCGAACACGTAATCGGCAGCGCCCCCGGAACGGACAATCGCGGAGTGCCGGCGTCGAGCAGCGCCTCTTCACCCAGGCGTCCATCGAGACGGCTCAAGTAATCGGCGAGCACGTCGCGCAAGAGCGGCGCGGTGGCGGGAATGGGAAATCCCCCTGGCGGGGTGACGGAAGCGAGCATGCCGTCCCCGCCGGTCGCGAGAAAGTCGCTGATCGCGATCAGGAGCGGCTCGTCGTCCCGGATGGGGATACCTGTAGGCCGGAGCAGGACCACGTCGAGAGAGCCCGCCGAGCACTGGGCGCGAACGCGGATGCCCGAGAAGCCGATGATCCGCCTGCTTCGCTGAAGGTGAGCCGCGAACACCTGGCGGAGCTGCCGGCCGTTCAGCCGAATCTGCACGACGAGATTGTCGAACGGCATCACCTCATAGACGCCGCCGTATGTCAGCGCACCTCTGGGAAGATCCGCGCGCAGGCCGCCGCTGGTGTTGTGCAGCGCGACGTCCGCGCCCGGCACCGATGCCAGCAGCGCGTCGGTGAAGAGGTTGCCGAGCGGCGAGTCGGGAGCGAGCCGCCGGATCGGGGTGTCGAGCACGATGCCGATCGGCCGCGCCTTCAGGACGCGGACGCGTTCCAGCGCGGGCGCGAGCGTCCGATCGATGGCGGCATCGGGGACGACGGGCGCGTTCTCGTATTCGGCCTGCACGCGGGCGCCGGCGCCCGCCGGGTCGCACGTCCGCGTCGCCGGATCCTCACGGGCACACAGATCGCGCGGCGCAAACACGCGCGTGCCCGTCACGCGGTTCCTGGACCGATCGACGACGAGATCGATCCTGCCGAACGCACGTCCCCCCGAATACGCCTCGGTGATGGCGATCCCCTCGACCATGTGGCCGACCGGGGCGTGGCTGTGACCCGCCACGATCGCGTCGACCAGGCCACGCGGAAGATCGCGCGCGACCGTGAAGATCTCGGACGAAGGCTCGCATGACGAGAGGTCGTCCGGCCGGTCGAAGCTCGCGCACCGGCCGCCGGCGTGCGCGGTCACGATGACGACCGCGGCGCCCTGCGCGCGCAGGGCCGTCGCGTGCCCGCGTATCGCCCCGGCCAGCGGCACGACCGACAGACCGCCGACATTCGAGGCGATCGTCGCCGTCAACGCCCCGCGCGTCATCACGCCGATGATCCCGACCTTGACGCCGGCCGCCTGAACCAGGACCGCCGGCTTCACGTTGGCCCACTCCACCGCACGGCCGCTCGCCGCGTCGACGAGATTTGCCGCGAGGAACGGGAACGCCGCCTCCGACGCCCGTGCCTTCAGCGCCCCTACTGGATCGTCGGCGGGCGAGCGCGAGGTTGCCGCCGGCCCGACCGGGCCGAAGTCGAACTCATGGTTCCCGATTGCGGCAGCGGTGTAGCCGAGCGCGTTGTACGCGGCGACCACCGACGCCCCTTCTGTCACATTCGACTCGAGCGTCCCTTGAAACATGTCGCCCGCGTCGATCAGCAGGACGGCGCCGCCGTCCCGCGCGCGGGCCTCGCGCAGGTTCTTCAGATAGCCGCCCAGCAGCGCCAGGCCGCCGCGGCCGTCCCGCGGCAGGATCCCTCCATGGAGGTCGTTCGTGCCGACAATCGACAACGTCGCAACCGTCGCCGGCGCGCGGTCCGCCGCCACGCGGTCCGCCGCCACGCGGTCTGCCGCCACGCGGTCTGCCGCCACGCGGTCCAGCTGCTCCCGATGCGGCGCGCATGCCGGCACGCTGAGCAACAGACAGCCGGCGGTGAGCGTGTTCCTGACGTTCATGTGCATTTGGAAGATCACACGTCTCTTGATTACCGGGGTGACGCGCCATCCGCATCCGATCCATGCGTCGCCGTCAACCCCATTATGAGACTAGTGGCCTGCATCGCCCTGAATCAGTAGTGATGCGGGGCCCCGCGGGACCCGTTACGCGGCAGCCCACCGGTATTCCTGCTCGAGGAGATTCTTGGCTTGGTCGAAGGCCAGTGTCTAGTCCCGAATCACTAATCGCGAATCCTCGAATCCTCGAATCGGGCTCAGGATTCAGCGATTCAGTGATTCACGATTATTTAGTGATTCGGACTAGTGATTAACTGGGTGGCACATCTCGACTGAATCGGTAGTGATACGGGCGCTCGCCGGCCACCAGCGAGCCCGCTGGCACTACCGATTCAGCAGATACCGTCCACTAGCAGCCGGGATCACAATGTCGTTCGGCCGGCGACGGTTTTGACGCGCGTCAGCGCAGCGCCGGCGGCTGGCGGGCCGCTGGCGTTGGCATGCATTCCGCACCTATGCGGTTCACATGCCCGAGCCCAACAGTCCGGATCTGTTCGTTTTCATGGACGCATACAAAGTCCTGGGTGTCGGCTATGACGCCGACTCGTCCGAGATTCGCCGGGCCCACCGCCGCCTGGCGAAACTGCATCATCCCGACAAACAGTCCGCTGGTTCCCCGCCGCAGCCTGACGCGACCGCTCGCATGGCGCAGATCAACGATGCATACCGGCTGGTGCGCGATGCCCCGCTGCGGTATCACCGGGTCAGCCGGGCAGCCGATCCGGATGTCCCGTGGACGGACGTCGAGCTCGATGAGGCCATCCGCCGGGCGCGGGTGAATCGCAACGTCGACCTCGGGATGACCGTCGGGCTCGTATTCCTCGCGGTCATCGTCGTGCCGTTGCTCGTCTCGGGCATCTCGCGCGCCGGTTCACTTCCAGCTCCGCTCCTGATTGCGTTGACTCTCGGGTCCAGCTGGGTCATGTGGAGCATGCTTGGACCACGAATGTGGCAGACGATGTTCAAGATCCAGTTGGGACTGCTGGTCTTTCGCATGCTCGCCTCGCACTTCTGATCGTCCGCCCAGCGCGTCCGGCGCACGTTAACCAGGTCCGGCTAAAGCCGCCCGCCACAGACTGCTTCCACCGTGCCGCGGGACGCTAGAATCGAAACTTGTAGGTCCACTTCGCCAGCAGCATCCGGTTGCGATGTGTCAGGTTGGGCCGATCGAAGCGATCCCTGATCTCGTCGTAGACGAGATAGATTTCGCTGCCTGGCCGGTACTCCCAGCCCACCAGGACATTCGCCGACAGCTTCTCGTCGAGGTCGTTCCACTGGATGTACGACTTCACGAACAGATCGGTCGTGAACGCGTACAGGACACGGTTGCTGAGCGTCGTCGTGTCGAAGGCGCCCTGGGGGTGATCGACCGTGTTGTGCGTATAGATGAAGTCGAGCGACAGATTGGCCGTCGGGTGGACGTTCGTCGAAAGCAGCAACTGCCTGCGTTCTCCACCCCAGTAATCAATCAGGCTGTAGCTCACGATTCCCGAGACGGGGCGGCTGGCGTTGCTCTCGAAGGTCAAGTCGTGCGACCGATTGGTGTAGTCGCCGGGCTGAATGGTGATCGGGCCGACCGGGAAGGGAACGGAGATTCGTTCCCTGGACGGAGCGTAGGCATAGCCAATCCTGTCATTGGACTCGAGGGTCAGCTTGGCCCCGGCCGCGCCACGCCTTCCCAGGAAGGCGTGGTCGTAGAACGCATCGTAGACCATGGATCCGGAGTAGATCACGTTCCGCACACGCTTCCGGTTGATCCATTGCGTATAGCCGGCGTCGACGGCGGAGCGCCGGAGATCGTTCTGCGTCACGAACCCCATCTCCGGGACGAAGTCGGGACCGACCGCGTAGTAGCGGACGTCTGCCACGATGTCCCGCTTGGAGAACATCAGGCGCCCGATTCCGAGGCTGTCACTCTTGACGCCCGCTGGATTGAAGGTGTGTGCCAGCAGCACCTCTCCCTTCAGAGAAGGACTGAACCAGAAGTTGCCGTCGAGACCCGCCAGCCGGCTGAAATCGGTACTGCTGCTCTGGTTGCTGGTGACGATGGCGCCGATGCTGCTGTTGGTGAACAGGTTGCGCTTGACCCGGATCACGCTGTAGTTCGTCGACGGCACTGCCACGGTGGGCCCGGCGGGCAGCGGCAGGTCGACGCTCTCGGTCTGCACGTTCATCACGCCCACTGAATAAGGTCCGACTCGACCCGAGAGCTTGCCCGCAGCCAGTATCGGCACTTCCTGCCCGTCGAACAGGCCGATCCGGCGACTGTAGAACATCATCATTTCTTGTTCGAGACCAACGCTGAACAGTCCGGCGTCCTCCAGGAAGAAGTCTCTCTTCTCCGGAAAGAAGAGCGGGAATCGTGTGAAGTTGATCACTTCCTGATCGGCTTCCACCTGCGCGAAGTCGGTCCGGATCGAGACGGTCCCCTGAAGGTTCGGCGTGAAGTCGTAGAGGATGTCGCCTCCGATGTTGAACCGGGGATCCGATGACGTGGGCCGGTCGCTGCGCTCTCCGCCGCCGAGCGCGTAGGGCTCCGCTTCCCACTTGGCGTAGGCTGCATCGGTCCGTATGCCGATCAACTGGCCGAAGCGCTCGGCCCGCCAGGTCGCACGTCCACCCAGCCACCTCGGGATCGGCGCCCAGTAGTCCGACTCCTGTTTGCGCCGGATGGCGCGACTGAGTTGGAGTCCCCACGTCATCGGCTGGCCGCCTCCGAAGCGGAGCGTGGAGAAGGGAATCCGGAACTCGGCGGTCCAGCCGGCGCCGGTCACCTGCGTCTTGACCTGCCAGATGCCGTTCCACGCCGTGTTGTACGACCGCGCGTCGGTGACGATGCCGTCGCGGCGGGTTCCCAGGGAGTTCGTCGAGAAGTAGTAGAAGTTTCGATGATCGTGGTACGTGTCGAGGTAGATCCCGACGTAGTCGTCGTTCGAGAGCGGCGCATCGCGCCGCATGTCCAGGGCGATGATCCCCTTCGGATTGGCGTCGTGGCAGATGATCCCGAAGTAGAGTGCCCGATCGTCCTGGACGACACGGACTTCGGTGTCCTCGGTGGCCGGGACCCGGTCGAGGGGCGCGTACTGCCAGAACCGGGTGGCCGGCACGGCGTGCTGCCACACCGCCTCGTCCAGAATCCCGTCGACCTTGATTGAGTCGCCGCCGGGTATGACGTGGACGTTCAACTGGTCTGGCGCCGGGAGGTCCGAGCGGCCTTCATCCTGCGCCCACGCGGTCGCTGGCAGGACGCTGGTCAGAGCGAACAGAACCAGGACGCCCGGAAGTGCCAGGGGCCGACGGGCACAGGATGGACCGTTGTCGCGCGAGGAAATGGTCTCGCGCGGTATCAGCACGGGGAGAGGTGGAGCCTGTTGCCGTAAGAGTGCTCGCTGATCATGAGCCGGGAACGCCCCCAGAGATGTCGTGCGCCCTCGGAGTGTGGGGCGGCGTGACCACTGTGCCAAGGATAGTCGCATCACCGGAATCGACGCCAGGCGCCCGCGCGCGAACCCATGCGCCGGCCCTCGATTGTCCCCTCACCCGTTGATGGCAGTTGACCAGGCGCCGGCGTTCGCGATATCGTCCCATCAAGAGCTGATGGGACTCACCAATACGGCTTCCGATCTCCTGCCGGGCACGCTCGAGCTCCTGATCCTGAAGACGCTCGTCAGTGGCGCCACGCATGGCTACGGCATCGTCGAGCACCTGCGCGTGGCGTCCGACGACGTGTTGCGCGTCGGCGAGAGTGCGCTGTATCCGGCGCTCCAGCGGCTGCTCTTCAACGGATGGGTCAAGGCCGAGTGGGGCACTTCCGAGAACAACCGCCGCGCCCGCTACTACACGCTCACCGCCGCCGGCCGCAAACAGCTGACCGCCGAACGCACCGAGTTCGATCGCATGATTGGCGCAATTCAGCGCGTGCTGGGGACGACCTGAGGGCCGATGCCATGAACACGCTCTTGCGGCGGCTGCTGTCCCTCGTCCGTTGGTCGCGCCATGCCGTCGACCTGCGCCAGGAGATCGAAGCGCATCGCTCTCTGAGGCAGGATGCCTTGCAACGTGACGGCCTTGAACCGGACGCTGCGGCCCGGGCGAGCCGGCGGGCCATGGGCAACATCACGCTTGCCGTCGAGGACGCACGCGACGTATGGGCGATGCGCGTGGCCGACGGCGTGCACCAGGATCTCCGTGCCGCGGTTCGCGGACTGCGCAAGAGCGCGGGCTTCTCAGCCGTCGTGATCGGCACGCTCGCGCTCGGGATCGGCGCCAATACGTCGCTGTTCTCGATCTTCAACAGCCTCATCATGCGCCCGCTGCCCGTGCGGGATCCGGGCCGACTCGCGCTCGTCGACGACGGATCGTGGTCGTACCCCGTGTGGCAGGAGATCGAGGCACGCGCGGACGACCTGTTCGACGGCGCCTTCACCTGGTCCGGTCAGAGCTTCGACCTCAGTCAGGACGGCCGGCTCGTGCCCGTGGACGGCGCCTACGTCAGCGGACGCTTCTTCGACCTGCTCGGCGTGCCGGCATTCCGCGGCCGGATGCTCACTCCAGCGGACGACAGCGCCGCCCTGCCGAACGGTCCCGTCGCGGTCGTCAGCCATCGCTTCTGGCGCCAGCACTTCGGCGGCGCCGATGATCTCGCGGGCCGTCAGCTCACCGTGCTGATTCAGCGTCAGCGCTTCCCGTTCACCGTCGTCGGCGTGATGCCGCCCGGCTTTACTGGCGTCGACGTCGGTCGGGTAGCGGACGTGTTGCTGCCTTTCGCCGCGGAGCCGCTCCTGCAAGGGCGGGACAGCGCGTTGCCGGTCGTCGGCCGGTCGTGGTTGGAGATCATGGTGCGTCTCAAGCCCGGCCAGACCATCGAGCACGCCAACGCGGCGCTGCGCGGCGTGCAGCCGCAGATTCGCGACGCGGTAGTGCCCCGTTATCGTGGCGACCCGGCATTCGCCGCACGCTACCTCACCGAACCGTTGGCCCTGGCGCCGGCCGCAGCCGGCGCCTCCAGATTGCGCCGGCGGTTCGAGACGCCGCTCTTCGCAATGGTCGTTGCCGTCGGGCTCGTGCTGCTCGTGGCGTGCGCGAACATCGCGAGCCTTCTGCTCGCTCGTGTGCTGGCGCGGCGGGGAGAGCTCAGCGTGCGCCTGGCGCTCGGCGCGTCGCGCTGGCGGCTCGCCCGGCTCCTCTTTCTCGAAAGCTTCCTTGTGGCCACGATCGGTGCGGCCGTCGGGCTGCTGTTCGCGAAGTGGGGGAGCGCGCTTCTCGTTCAGCAGCTGGGCACCTGGGAGAGCACTGTTTCGCTGGACCTCGCGCTCGACTGGCGGGTGCTCGTGTTCACGGCGACGCTCGCCTGCCTGTGTGCGATCAGCGCCGGCGTCGCGCCCATGTTCGCGATGACGAGCGTCGCGCCGGCCGAGGCGCTCAAGAGCGCGGGTCGAGCCCTGGCGGGCGACCGGCGCTTCGCGGTGCGCGGCGCGCTCGTCGTTGCGCAGATCGCCGTTTCGTTCGTCCTGGTCATCGCCGCCGGACTCTTCCTGCGCACGTTCGCATCGCTCGGTCAGCTGCCGCTCGGCTTCGGGCCCGAGCCGCTGGTGGTCGTGGACGTCAACCTGCACGCGAGCGGCATTCTGCCGGAGGAGCGAGGCGCGCGTGTCGATCGGCTTCGGGACGCGGCGGCGGCGGTGTCAGGCGTGAGGTCGGTATCCGGCTCCCAGAGGCGGCTGCTGACCGGAGGCGGGTGGTTCACCAACAACAGGGTCGCCGTCGGCGATGGTCCGATGCTTCCCGAGGACCGCCGGAATCGCGTCTGGCGGAACGCCACCACGCCAGGCTGGTTCGAGACGATGGGGATCCCCCTGCGGGGCGGGCGGGACTTCAATGACCGCGATCGTGTCGGCAGTCCGCCCGTGGCCATCGTCAACGAGGCGTTCGCGCGGCGGTATTTGTCCGGTCAACAGCCAATCGGCCAGACGCTGCGGGTGGATTCCGCTGACGGGCCACGCTACGAGATCGTTGGCCTGGTTGCCGATGCCGTCTACACGACGCCGCGCGACGGCATGCTGCCGACCATGCACGTAGCCCTGGCGCAGCGCGAACCGCGGGAGTGGCACTCCTGGAGAAACGTCGTGCTGACCATCAAGGCCGCGCCCGGGCAACGTGCGCTGGTCGAGCGCGATGTCGCGACGGCGCTGACGCGGGCCGAACCGACGCTCGTGTTCAGGTCGGGAACGTTCGACCAGATGCTCGTCGCAACGATGACGCAGGAACGGCTCGTGGCGATGATGTCCGGATTCTTCGGTGCGCTCGCGCTCCTGCTGGCCGGACTCGGGCTCTACGGCATCGTGGCGCAGGCGGTGAGCGCGCGCCGGACGGAGATCGGGCTGCGCGTGGCCCTCGGGGCGCAGCCGGCAGGCATCGTCCGCCTTGTCTTCCGCCGGGTTGGCGTGCTCATCGTGGCGGGACTGGCGCTCGGCCTGGCTGGGAGCTGGTGGGCCGCACGGTTCATCGCACCCCTGCTCTTCCAGGTCGAAGCACGCGATCCGATGACGTTCTCGGGCACCGCCGCTGTGCTGGTTGCCGTGGGCGTGCTGGCTGCGTGGGTGCCCGCAAGGCGCGCAGCGCGGCTCGACCCGGCCACCGTGCTGCGAGAAGGGTAGGACAGCTAGGGGTTCTACGGGGTTCCACGGGGTTCCACCGGGTTCCACTGGGTTCGGGTTCTGCCGGGTTCCGCGGGGTTCTCTGGTTCTAGGTTCTGGGGTGGGTCCGCGCCGAACCCTGCGGAACCCAGAACCCAGAACCCAGAACCCTGCGGAACCCGGTGGAACCCAGTGGAACCCAGCGAACCCATTCTTCCTGTCACACTTGCGGATCTCAACGGCTTCAACCCAGTGAATGGGCCGTCGCGCCCGGGAACTGGAGTAAGCGTATGACCATAGGTGAGATCATCAGACAAGGGCTCCATTACGCCCGCACCTGTAAATCCCTCTGGCTGTTCGGGTTTTTCGTCGGCATGGCGAGCGGCGGAGGCAGCGCCGGCAACGGCGGTGGCGGCTCGGGGTGGAGTCTGGGCGCCGGCGGGTTGGCCGTCGGCATCGATGGTCCCTTCGGCCTCTCCGTCATGGAGATCGCGCCGATCGTAGTCGCGATCATCCTGGCGGTCGGAGTGGCCCTCGTCATCCGCTTCGTCAGCGAAGGCGCGCTCATCGAAGGCGTCGTGCGGTTCCGCAAGGGCGGCATCATGACGACGGGCGAAGGGTTCCGCGCCGGCTGGGCGCACTGGGGCGTGCTCTTGCGGATCGAGCTGCTCTACTTCGCCGCGACCATCGGGAGCCTCGTGCTGCTCGCCGCGCCGTGTGTCGTCGCGCTGCGAGCGCTCGGCCCGCTCGCCGGCGTCGGGCTCGGGATTCCCGCCCTCCTCATCGCCGTGCCGTGGCTCGTCACGCTCTATCTCGTGCAGGCGTTCGCGTCGCGGATCGCCGTGCTCGAGAACCGCCACGCGCTCGACGCGATCGCCAAGGCGCGGCTCTTCCTGCACGGCCGGCTCATGCACGGTCTCAAGCTGATCGTTGCGACGTTCGTCGGCACGCTCGTGATCGCATTCCTCGGCCTCGCCGCGTTGGTGCCCGTGGGGCTGTTGCTGGCCGCGTTGATCCCGGTACTGCGCGTCTTCCCCGTCATCGTCCTCGGGTGTCTCGTGCTGCTGCCGGCGCTCTACGTGCTCACCGCGATGGTCGGGACGCTTCGGTCCTCGATCTGGACGATCGGCTACGTCACGCAAGTGGAATCGTGATCGCAGCCGCATCTATCTGGCGGCCCCTCGCGGCGGCGACAGGTGTCCGCGCGCCGGAGACGCCACGGGCGAGCGCCACCGCTTCGCCGCTCGCGGCGCTCTTCGCGACGTTGACCTCGCGTCTCGGCGGCGATGCCGAGCCGCTCGCCGAGGACGAGATCGCACGCCTCGTCGAACAGGCGCGTGCCGGCGACCCCGGCGCGCGCCGCCGGCTGTACACGCAGCACGTGGACCGGGTGTTTCGCACGGTGCGGGGAATGCTGCGCTCCGACGCCGATGCCGAAGACGCGACCCAGGATGCGATGCTGACGGTGCTGACGTCGCTCAACAAGTACGCGCCGCGCGCCGACGCGCGTTTCGCCGCCTGGGTCACGACCATCGCCGTCAACACGGTGCGCCGGCGGTTTCGCCGCCGCCGTCCCGAGGTGACCGCCACGGGTGAGCTGCCCGAGACGCCCGGCGACGCAGCCGATCCGGCCGACGATCTCGACCGCGCGCGGCAGCGGCGCGCGCTGCTCGTCGCGCTCGGCGAGCTGCCCGAGCGCGAGCGCGCGATCGTGAGCCTGCGCTACGGCGCCGAGCTCAACGCGAGCGAAATCGCGGCCGCCGTCGGCATCGAGCCCGCGACGATCCGCAAGATTCTCGAACGCGCCCGCACGCGGCTCGGCGAGCGCATCGACGCATTGTTGAATCCCGATGGAGGAATGCGATGAACGACGAAGAGCTCGGCGGCCTCTGGATGACACTCGAGCCGGGCGTGCGCCGGCGCCGGCGCATCGACGCGCGCGTGTTCGCGTGGCTCGACGCCCGCGACACGCCGCTCGCGGCCGAGTGGCTCGACCTCTTCAGGGGCGCGCCGTTCGCATCGCTCGGTCTCGCCGCGGTGAGCGCGGTCTCCATGGTCGCCGCGCCACCGCTCGTCTGGTTCGCGCGTGCGCTGATGTGACGAGGTCCTCAGCCTCCATCCAGCAGGACTCGAAACGGGTCACCGACGCCCGCCGGATGCCGAGTTCCCGCTCAGTGGCGAGGAAGCCATGCCATTGACGTCGCTCGCACTGCCGATCGTGCGGGGACGTAGCCACCCAACACGGCTGTCGAAACGAGCAGGGCGAAGGCCAGCGCAATCGGCGCGGCAGGATCGGCCACCGCGGCGCTGATCCACGGTGGGGCCAATCGTTGCACCGCGAGGATTCCCAGAGCGCCTGTGCCCGAGCCCATCACGACCGCGACGATCACCTGTCGGAGCACCAGCCACACGAGTGCCTGCCCGGAGGCGCCGAGCGCAGATCGGATCGCCAGTTCCTGCCGCCGGGACGCGACGATCGACGCCGCCAGCGCATACACGCCCTGGGCGCCCAGGGCGAGACCGATCGCTGCCAACACGAGCATCCCGACCATCCGTGCTCGAGGACGGGTCGCCGTCGCCTGCCAGCGTGCCTGTAGCGTCGTTGCGCTCGACATCTCCGGTCGAACAGGCATGCCGCCAAGCACCTGCCGCGCACGCGCGGCAATGGTGGACGTCGATGAATCGGTTCGAAGAATGACCGTGCCTCCGGCACTCGGATCTTGATTCTGCGAGAGGTAGATCGTTGGCATGCGGCGCTCGGGCCCAATAGCCGCTGAACGAGCCTGCGACGCCGATGACTTCGTACCTCCGCATCGACGTTCCGACTTTGATCTGCGCGTTCACGGCTTCCCGTGGGGAGGCCCAATTTCGACGCGCCATCTCGAGATCGACAATCGCGACTGGAGTGCCGGCGGATCGGTCCGATTCGGCAAAACCTCGGCCGAACAGAATCGGAATGCCCAGCGTGCTCAAATAATCATGCGAGACGGTTGACGCGTACGTCGCCTCACGCGGCGCCTCGGCGAGGTCGTCTGGCTTCCAGAACGGCAGTCGCGCACCGAATGGTGGGAAGCTGTCAGCGAATGCGGTCGCCTGCACGCCCGGGAGACTTCGCACCCGCGAGATGACCTGTGAATTGAAATCGGCCGCCTGAGCAGCGGACAGCAGCCCCCCATCGCGCGGGCTCACCGAAAAGAAGAGGGTTTTGTCCGGCGCCGGTCCGAGGTCCACGTCCGTCAGCCGCACGTAGACTCTGGTCACTGATACCGCCGAGACCATCAACGCGATCCCGAGGCACGCCTGGACGGAGAGCACTCCGAGTCTCCACAGGCCGTCGCGGCGATCAGGCGGGCGAAGGCTCGGGCCCGAGCCGCCGGCCCGTCCACTCTCCGCACGATCAACGTGGACCACGCGAACGTCGCGGCCAGCGCACAGGCGGAAAAGCCGAGCAAGACGGACACGTTGAGTGCCGGCGGACGGGGAAGCGGTGGACCAATGTCCGCCAATGTCACGAGACGTGTCAGACCCCGTAGCGCGACCCAGGCAAGTGGCAAGCCGAGACCGAGCGCACAGACGGTCAGTGCAGATTGCTCCGCGACGATGTCCCGCCAGATCCGCCACCGGCTGGCCCCGAGGGCGGTGCGAACAAACAGTTCTGCCTGTCGTCTGCTGCTTTCAGCCACAGTCAAGCTGGCGAGATTGGCAAAGGCGAGCAAGAGCACCAGGCCGACACCAAGCGCCAATACGCCAATCGTGCGGCGTGCCGGACCTCGAGCAAGGTCCTCGAGACTTTGAACAACAGGACGGTTACGCCGATCCGTGGATCGCGGCCGGCGGTCGGCCAGGAGCGTCACGGCCGCTTGCGCTTCGGCGAGAGTCCGACCAGGTTGCAGCCGGCCCAACGCGAAAAACACACTTGCCTTCGCCGCCCGAACCTTCATCGCCTCCGGCAGGATGCCCCACAGATCGACCGGCTCATCGACGGCTGGGTGCGGAATCCGAATGTCTGGTGGCAGGACGCCGGCGACCTCGAACCGGGTTTCGTAGAGGCCGGCGTCGTTTTGCGCGACACGAATGGTCTCGCCGATGACAGAGGACCTGCCACCGTAGCGAGACTGCCACAGTCTGTGGCTGATCCAGACCGGCGCAATCCCGGCCGCTGCGGATGTGCTTCCGCGTACGGGCCGGCCCAGCACCGGCGCGAGGTCCAGTGCGCGGAACGCCGCCTCGTCCAGGCGCGCCATCCCCAGCGGTTCCGCGCTCCCCCGCTCATCGAGCAGCCACCAACGGACCTGATTGAATCCGCCGAGGTATGCGAAAGTGTCCCCTGTCCCTTCCTGGAGCTCGACGAGCTCCGCGCCCGACAACGCCGCGACCGGCGCGCCGGATTCAACCCGATTCCAGACTTCGACCAGCCGGGCGGAGTCGCGGAACGGAAGGGGCTGGAATGCGACGGCCAGCATGAGACTGACGACCGCCGTCACGGCAGCCATTCCCAGCGTCATCGTCGCAAGATGATGCGCCGCCAGCAACGGATTCCGCCGCCAGCGGCGGAGCCGAGAACCTAGCACGATTCCCACGCCTCCTTCGGTGCAGCTTATGAGAATTCCGGCTCGCCGTCACGACACTTCACGAGTCGCGTAGTGCCGACGTCGGGTCCAGTCCCGCCGCGCGGCGCGCGGGCAGCCACGACGACACCGCGGCGATCACCAGGAACACCGCAACCATGACCGCGAACGTCAGCGGATCGGTCGGTTTCACCCCCACCAGCATGGTTGTCATCCCTTGCGTGAGGACGAACGCGGCGGCGAGTCCCACCGCGAGACCGGCGGCGCTGAGTCCCAGCCCGTGACCGACCACGAGCCGCAGGATGGTCGACGGTGACGCGCCGAGCGCCATGCGAACCCCCAGTTCGGCCGTGCGCTGGCGCACGGCCGTTGCCAGCACGCCGTACAAGCCCACGCCGACCAGCAGCGCCGCCATTGTCGCGAAGATCGCGATGAGGATCAGGGTGAAACGGGTACCGGCCTGCGCCCGGCGCACCAGGTCGTCCATCGGCTGCATCTCGGTGATGAGAAACTGCGGATCGACCTGCGCAATGGCGGCCCGCACTGCACGTCCATAGCTGCCGGGATCGCCCGTGACGCGCATCGCCCACTTGTTCGCGCCGCCACCGGTGAAGCCATCGGCAAAGTAGACCTGTTCGCGGCCCGGATCGGCGAGCGAGGCGACGCGCTGGTGTGCGACGACGCCGATGATCTCGACCCATTCGGGCTCGGGTGTGCGGATGCGTATCAGGATGCGTTTGCCGACCGCGGATTCGTTCGGGAACGCCTTGGCCGCCAGCATCTGATCCACGACCACCAGATTTCGTCTGGGATCGCTGTCGGCCCCGGTGAAGGTCCGGCCGGCCAACAGGCGGGTGCGCAGCGTGTCGAAATACCCCGGTCGGACGATCTGCCAGTCGACCGCCTGGTACTTCGAGTTGTCGGCGAGCGCCTCCTCGGTACCCCAGCGGATGGCGCTGAAGCCGCCGGCGAGCGGAAACGGGAACGACGCGGTGACGCGCTCCACGCCGGGAATCGCGCGCAGCCGCTCCTCGATCTGTCTGGTCAGCCCGGCACGCTCCGCCGGCGGCCCCGGGCGGCCGCCCAGGAGCTGGAACGTCAGCAGGCCGCGCGGATCGAATCCCGGATCGATGCGCTGTAGTTCGAGAAAGGTTCGGAACATCAGCCCCGATCCAATGAGCAGCACGAAGCACAGCGCCACCTCGGCGACGACCACCCCGTTCCTGAACGTGCGGCCGGCGTTGAGACCGGCCGTACCGCCGCGGCCGCGAAGGACAGTCATGGGGTCCATGCGGAACGCGCTCCACGCGGGCACCATCCCGAAGAGCACGGCGACCGCCAGCGCGATCGCGGCGGTGAATCCGAGGACGGCCGGGTCGATGCCGACGGCGTCGAGCCGCGGAAGATTCGCCGGGGCGATCGTGCGCAGCTCGCGAATGCCAATCCAGGCCAGCGCGATGCCGGCGCACGCGCCGAGGCCAGTCAGCACGAACGCGTCGGCCAGCATCTGACGGACGGTGCGCCAACGTCCGGCTCCGAGCGCGGCGCGCACCGCCAGCTCCCCCTCACGCGCCCAGGCGCGGACCAGCAGCAGGTTCGCGACGTTCGCGCAGGCAATCAGGAAGAGAAACGTGACCGCGCCGGTCAGCGCGAGAATCGCGGGCCGGACCTCTGCGACAAGGGTGTCGTGCATCGGCTCCAGCCGCGCGTAGAAGCCGGCAGTCGTCTGCAGCGGAAAGTCCTGCCGAACCTTCGCCGCGACTGATTCCACCTGTTCCTGCGCCCTGGCCAGCGTCACCCCCGGCTGGAGCCGGCCGATCGGCCGCAGACCGAACGTGTTGCGGTTCGCGTTGTCGTAGCTAAGGCGATTCGCCACCCAGCAGTCCGGACGCGGCTCGACGTTTGCGCCGGGCGGGAACATCAGCTCCAGTCCCGGCGCGAGCACGCCGACGATCTCGGCACGCGGACCGCCGGGCATGCGCTGGCCCAGCACCTTCGGATCGCCGCCGTAGCGTCGCTGCCAGTACGCGTGGCTGAGAATCGCCACGGCGGGCGGCGGCGCCTGTGCATCGGGCGCCTCGGCAGCGGCGGCCAGCGGCTGCGGCAGGCCGTCGGAGTCCAGGAAGTCGCGGCCGACTGCGACGTGCGCGCCCGTCAGCCTGAAAAAGTTCGTCGTCACCAGCGCCAGCCGGATCTGTTCCGGGGTGCCGTCCGCTCCGGGCAGGACCTGACGGACGGTGCGCACGGCAGCCATGTCCTCGAACACACCCGTCGAGCCGTTGCGGATGTCGGCGTAGTTCTCGTTCGAGAACGGCATCCCAAAGGTGTGACGCGCCCGCAGGTCCATGTACATGACCACGAGTCGAGCCGGATCCGCATATGGAAGCGGGCGCAACAGGACCGCGTAGGCGACGCTGAAGATCGCCGTGCTCGCACCGATCCCGAGCGCGATGGTCAGCACGGCGGCGAGCGTGAACGCCGGGCTTCGGCGCAGCGTGCGGACGGCGAACGACAGATCGCGCAGCGGCATGGCCCACCCTACTTCGTTCCTCCGTCTCGATTCAACTTCGATGCGAGATACGAGGAGAATGATGAACGAAGCGCGCTGTGGTTGAGGTAGGATGCGGCCGATCAACGGATCAAAATGGAGATGGCTGGCTGATAGCGCCTCCTTCTGTTAACTGGCAAGGGACTTTGATGGAGATGGTGCCTGAATGCTCCTGTCAGTTCTCGCCCTCGGCGTTTTGATGGGGCAGCTGCCAGTCAGCGCGTCACTCAGCCAGCCCGCCACTGATCAATCCGCATCAGTGACGGTCATTGCCGAGGAGGATGGCTCGGGGGTCCCGATCGGTGGCATCCCCATCACCATCACGTTGGTGTCACCCGATCGGCGAACAGTGTCTTCCAAGGGAGCGACGTTACCAGACGGCAGGATGGAGATCCCGGGCCTTGCGCCCGGTCTCTACTTCGTGGCGGCCTCCTCGTCCGAGCTTCTCGATGCGCCCTCACGAGGCATCGCAGAGCCTCGACGGTCGGTCAATCTGAAGCCGGGAGCGCACGAGGTCATCGCGTTCAGGTTCAGGAGGCCTGCTGTCATACGGGGGCAGGTGCTGACTCCAACTGGAAGGCCGGTGCCGGGCGCGACCGTCGAGGTCGTCACGACGAAGTCCGAGTTCCGCGGACGCCGTGTCGTCGAAGCGGGTCTTGGATCGTCCACGGATGCCGAGGGTCGCTTCAGGATCGAGAAGCTGGTGCCCGGGCGGTATCTCGTCCGAGCGAGACTCCCAGCTTCCGTTGATGCGCCCTTGAACTTCGTCTATGTCCCTCGCACGACAACGAGCAGTCAGGCCACGCCGGTCGTATTGGAGGCCGGCGCCGACCTCGCGATCGGAATCACGGCGCTTGCCGTGCCGGCGGTAGCTGTCGGTGGTCGAGTCGTGGACGCCGGCGGGGATCCGGTTCAGAACGCAACCATCACCCTGACCAGTTTGGAGGAACCCGCGATTCCGGCCGTCTACTTTGGTCCGGAGGGGCCGCGTGTATCTGCAGGCATCAATCCTCTCGAGAGTGTGCGGACGGACGCGTCGGGCCGTTTCGTCGTCCCGGGAGTTCGTCAGGGCCTCTACGCGCTTCAGGCGGTCGTTCGAGGAACGGGATTGCTCACGCCTGTCGTCGCCGCCGGTGTCACAGAGGTCGACGTGCGCACTAGTACGGTCGATTCACTGACCATCAAGCTCCTGCCCTGCGCGCGGATGACCGGTCGATTCCTCTTCAACGGGCTCGAAACGCCCGATCCGGAGCGATCCGTCGTCGAGATGCGGCCGGACGGAGAGGATGCGCATTTGCGAAAGGGCCTCGCAGCGACGGCGACGAATCGGCTCGCAGATGGGACGTTCGTGATCGATGGCCTGCTCGGACGGCACCGGCTGACGGGTGGCTCTTCGGGAAACTGGTTCATTGCGGCGGCCACGCTCGAAAACGGCACGGACATCGCGAACGGAGCCATCGATTTCGAGCCCGGCAAAATCTATGGCAATGTGCGCGTCTGGTTGAGCGATAAGACGGCGGAAATCGAGGGGTTGATGCCGGAAGGCTGGAGCGCGGATTCTCACGCGATGATCATGGTCTTCACGGAGGACATGTCACTCTGGCAGGATCGGCGGTACATTCAGTCAGGAGAGGTGGCCTCTCAGACACGGCGCTTTTCCGTGAAGCGGATCTCTCCCGGACACATCTATCTGGTGGCCGTTTACCCCCTCGTCGACCCCCAAGATCCACGAGCGGGACCCAAGGACTTCATGGAGACCTTGAAGGAGCTCTGGCCTCGAGCGACGCGCGTCTTCATCGGAGAAGCCGGGAAATTCGAGGTCACGCTGCCGCCACTGCCGCGCGACCGCTACGTGCCGCAGAACGTGCGATAGGGACGCTCGTCCGAGGGTAACGCGCTGAACATCGGCAGGTCGCGCTCGTGGTCGTACGGCGCCGCCAACACCTCGAGCAGCCGCGCCATCACCGAAAAGTCGTCCCGGCTGGTCGCGGCCAGCAGCGCCTCCTCCACGTTGTGATTGCGCGCGATGAACGCCGGGTTGTGCCGCCGCATCAGGGTTTCGGCCTCGGCGCGCGGCTGCGGCTGACGCCCGCGGCGCGCCTCCAGCCGGCGATGCCAGGTCTCCAATTCGGGATCGGCGTTCGCAGCCGGATCGGCCAGGCGGCCGCCGGTCAACAGCCGGAAGGTGTTCGTGAAGTCGGCAGACCGTCGCTGCATCCAGGCGAGCAGGTCGTCGACGAGCGCTTCATCCTCGTCTTCCCGCGCGAACAGTCCGAGCTTCGCCCGCATGCCGTCCAGCCAGTGCTGCTCGAACAGCTCCGGGAAACGGTCCAGCGCCGCCGTTGCCCGCTCCACCGCTCGATCGGCGTCCCGATCGAAAAGCGGCAACATCGCTTCGGCAAGCCGCGCCAGGTTCCACTGCGCGATCGGCGGCTGGTTACCGTAGGCGTATCGCCCGCCGGCGTCGATGGAGCTGAACACTGTGGCGGGATCGTAGGTGTCCATGAACGCGCACGGGCCGTAGTCGATCGTTTCGCCGGACAGGGCCATGTTGTCGGTGTTCATCACGCCGTGGACGAAGCCGACGAGCTGCCAGCGGGCAATCAGGGACGCCTGCCGTGCGAGGATCGCGTCGAACAGCGCGAGATACGGCTCCGGCGAATCGGCGAGCTCCGGGTAATGCCGCGCGCGCGTGTAGTCGGCAAGCGCCCGCATGGCGCTCTCGTCGCCGTGCGCCGCTGCCCACTGCATGGTGCCGACCCGGATGTGGCTTGCGGCCACGCGCGTCAGCACGGCACCCTGGAGCACCGTCTCGCGATACACGGGCTCGCCCGTCGTCACCACGGCCAGGCTTCGGGTGGTCGGAATGCCGAGCGCGTGCATCGCCTCGCTGATGATGTATTCCCGCAGCATCGGCCCGAGCGCGGCGCGCCCGTCGCCGCGGCGGGAGAACCGCGTCGGCCCTGCCCCTTTCAGTTGAATGTCCACGCGATCGCCGGACGGCGTGACCTGCTCGCCGAGCAGGATTGCCCGGCCGTCGCCGAGGGTGGTGAAGTGGCCGAACTGGTGACCGGCGTAGGCCTGCGCGATCGGCCGCCCGCCGCCGGGCAGGGTATTGCCGGCGAACGTCGCGGCGCCTTCGGGACGCTCGAGCGTCTCCGGATCGAGCCCGAGCAGTGCCGCAAGCGGCCGGTTGAAGGCGACAAGGCGCGGCTCGCGGACCGCAGTGGGCGCCGCAGGCGCGTGGAAGAGCTGCGGCAGCTCCGCGTAGGTGTGCTCGAGGCGCCAGCCTGCCATGTCGATCATCATAGCTGGCTTCCCTGGGCGGCGCGTCGCGGCCCGGTGACGATGGTTAGAGCGGTCTGCCTGCTGGCTGGGATGGCTGTCTACGTGGGCAACACACGTGACCTCCGGCCCTGGAATCTCATGAGCTGAAATCGCATCGTTTCGCGCCTTACCCGGCAGCGCGGCCGACGGCGACCATGTGGCTCGCGCACGACAGGAGATCCCGTGCGTTCCACAGCGGCACACGTGACGTTCGTGATTTCTGCATCGATCGTCGCATTGGGCGCGATAGCGTCACCTTCCATCGCGCAAACGCCTGTGACATCGCTCGAGCAGCTGCGGCGCGAGTTGGCCGCCGGCGACTTCGTCACCATCGTCCCGGCCGTTGGACCGCCGGTTACGGGGCGGCTGACGCGCCTCGGGACTGTCGATATCGATCTCCGGCCCGCCAACCAGCGCGCCTCACGGGAGCGCGGCCCGCGGGATGTCACCATCCCTCTCGATGCGATTCTGTCGCTCGAACGGCCCCGGGACTCTGCACGAAATGGCGCGGCTCTCGGGGCCGGCCTCGGCGCGGCGTTTGGCGGAGCCATGTTCGTCCATGGCATCATCGTCGACCGCAACGAGATAGACGAGTGGGCGGGACCCTATGCCGTAGCCGCGGCGGTCTGCACCGCGATTGGCGCGCTGGTCGGATGGGCGGCCGATGCCGCGAACTCGAAACCGCACATCAAGTTCGACGCGCCTTCAGGGGGCAGGACGAAAGTCAGCGTCCAGCCTGTGTATTTGCGGGGACGCGGGATAGCGCTCGCGGTGTCGCTCTCACGATAGGGCGTACGTAGCGCGCGCCAGAAAACCAGGCCTCACCCTAGTCCGCGCGCAGCGCTTTCACCGGGTCGAGGCGCAAGGCGCGGTACGCCGGCACCAGGCTCGACATCAAGGCAACCAGGGCCAGCGTGGCCCCGACGGCAGCAAGCGTCAGCGGATCCGATGCGCTCACGCCAAAGACGAGCGTCCTCATGACCCGCGCCGACGCCAGCGCGGCGATCGTTCCCGCCGCGATGCCGGCGAGCGTGGGCGACATGCCCTCGACGATCACCAGACGAAGGACGTCGGATGGCCGCGCGCCAAGCGCGGTTCTGATTCCGATCTCACGGCTGCGTCCGCGCACGATGTACGAGAGCACGCTGTAGATTCCGACCGCGGCGAGCAGCAGCGCGACCCCGGCAAAGACTCCAAGCAGCAGCGCCGCGAAGCGCTGCGACGTCAGCCGCCCGTCGACCCATTGCACCATCGTCCGGATCTCTCCGACCGGCTGCTCTGGATCGATCGCGCGGATCGCGGCAACGGCCGGCTGGGCGAGCGTGGCGGGCGGCACCGATGTCCGCATGACGAACGTGGCCCTGCCAAACGGCTCACGGCTGTAGGAGTACACCGTGGGTGTGGAGGCGTCATTGAGATTCCGCTGCTTGACGTCGCCCACGATTCCGACGACCTGCCGAAACACCGTCTGCGAGTAGGGCAGGGCGGCGCGGCGTCCGATCGGATCGTCCGTTCCCCAATACAGCTTCGCGGCGTCCTGGCTGACGAGCAGCACCTCGGCATCGCCATCGACGACGTCGCGTCCGCGCAGCACCGGAATCCGCATGGCGCGCAGGTAGCCGGGGGTGATCTGCCGGACTTGCACCGCCGCCGGGTCGCGCTGTGGCGGGTATCCTTCGAGATCGAGCGTCTGTGCGGATCCTTCCTTGAGGGGCAGGTCGTCGATCGTTCCCGCGGCCTCAACGCCCGGAAGTGCCCGAATGCGCTGCAACGCCGCGTCGAAGAACGACAATCGCTGCGCCGGCGTCGGGTACCGCGGCCCGACCAGCCTCATGTCCATCGTCAGGACGTTGTTCGGATCGAAGCCGGTGTCGCCGTGCCTGAGGGCCAGCAGGCTCTGGACCATCACGCCGGCGCCCATCAACAGCACCAGGGACAGCGCGACCTCGCACACGATCAGCAGGCGGCGCGTGCCGACCCCGATCGAACCGTCGCCGCGCCCGCCTTCCTTGAGGGCGTCGCCGAGGCCGGACCGGCCCGCGCGCATCGCCGGCACCGTACCGGCGAGCATGCCGGTCAGAATCGACACCCCAACCGCGAACAGCAGCACTCGCGCATCGATCGAGATTTCCTCCGCCCTCGGCAGCTGGCTGGCGAGCAGCGCCGATGCCGAGGCGAGGGTCCCGTACGCGAGCAGAAGCCCGAGCGCGCCACCGGCGGCCGCGAGCAGCAACGCCTCGACCAGCAGTTGCTGAAACACGCGCGAGCGGCCCGCTCCGAGCGCCGATCGAATCGCGATCTCCTTGCGCCGGCTCAGCGCACGAGTGAACAGCAGGTTGCCGGCGTTGGCGCAGGCGATGAGCAGAACCAGCCCGACGGCGCCGAGCAGCATGAGCAGCATCGTGCGGCTGTTGCCGACGATTGCCTCCTGCATCGGGACGATCACGGCTCTCCACCGGCCGTCTGATTTCGGGAACTCACGCGCGAGCCGTGCGGAGATCGCGTCCATCTCGGCTTGCGCCTGGGCCAGGTCGACATCTCTGTTCAGACGCGCGACGCCGTCCAGGTTGTGGTTCCCACGGGACGCGCGGTCGTTGAGTGCGAGCGGGACCCAGACGTCGCTCGTCATCGCGGTCCACGACGCGACCGAGGCACTGGCCGGCATCACTCCGATGATCGTGTACGCTTCGTCGTTGAGCTTCAGCGTGCGGCCGATCGCGTCCGTGTTGCCGCCGAATTCGCTTCTCCAGAACCGGTCGCTCAGGACGACCACGTGCTTGCCGCCTGGCGTGTCCTCGTCTGGCCGAAAGACGCGTCCAAGCGCCGGCCGGACCCTGGCGATCTCGAAAAAGCCCGCGCTCGCAGCTGTCACACTTACCGTGCGCGCGGCGCCCCTTCCGGTGAGCGCGAACTGCCTGAGGCCGCAGCATGGATATATCGCCATGCCCTCGAACGACCGCGCATCCCGCTGCCAGTCATAGAACTTGCCCGGCGATAGCTCAAAAAGCCGGCCGCCCGGCGTCTGGGTGTAGATCCGCACCAGCCGTTCCGGCTCGTCGAAAGGCAGGGGACGCAGCAGGACCGCGTTGACGAGGCTGAAGATCGCGGTGGCGGCGCCGATGCCAAGCGCCAGTACGCTGACGACTGCAACGGCGAACGATGGTGTCCGCGCCATCACTCGCACGGCGTAGCGAGCATCGGCAATCAGCCTGCGCATGGCGGAGTCTCCTTGAGCGGGGTTGGCCACTGCAGTGGTTAGATGAGCGCGGGCCGTCCAGGGTTTAAATGGCGCAGGATGGCTGGCTTCGAGACACTAGCCATTTCTCAGCGCGGCTGCAGGCTCGACTCTCGTGGCGCGGCGCGCGGGAATGTAGCCCGCGGCCAGCGTCACCAGAATCAAAATCAACGTGGCCGACGCGAATGTCATGGTGTCCCGGGGCTGGACTCCAAACAGCAGCTTCGCCGCCAGATGGCCGAACGAAACTGCTGCCGCCAGCCCGAACATCAGACCGATGCTCACCAGGAGTAGAGCTTCTTTCATCACCATGCGCAGGATGGTCAGCCGTCCGGCTCCCAATGCCATGCGGATTCCGAACTCCGTGGTTTTCCGGACGACGTTGTAAGCCAGAATTCCGTAAAGGCCGATCGACGTCAACAGGATCGCCACGATCCCGAATCCCATCGACAGCCAGCTCACCAGCCGCTCTGGCGCCAGGGTCCGATTCACCGCGGCCGAAAGAGGCTCGAGCGAGACGACCCGAATGTCCGGATTGACCGTGCGGATCGCCGCCCGGGTATCGTGGAGGAGCGTGGCAACCTGGCGCTCACGGCTTGTCTTCGCGCGAATCTGCACGAAGTTCGGGCCGGAACCGTACTGCAAAGCCGGAAGGTATACCAGACGCGGGGAATCCTGCTTGACGTTGTCGTACTTGGCATCCCTGACCACGCCGACGATCTCGATGTCCTTGGGATGGGTATGCCACCAGGCGAATCGTTTTCCCAGCGGGTCGGCGCCGCGGAAGTAATGGCGGGCCATCGTCTCGTTGATGATCGCGACGCGGGGCGCGCCATGTCTGTCTGCGTCAGCGAACGGACGGCCGGCGACGAGCGGGATGCTCAACGAGCGGAAGTACTCGGCGCTGACAGGCTGAATGCGAACATTCTTGTCTTCGTTGGCGTGAGGTATGTATCCCTCGAGAGAGATGCAGCAGATGCGGGAGGCGCCGCGCCCGAAGCCGAACTGGGAGAAACTCGCCCGGTCCACGCCGGGAACAGCAGAAAGCCGTTCGAGTAGAGCGCTCCCCAATGCGGGTCCGTTTCCGGAAACCAACGACGTGTCGAGGTTCGCTTCCAGGACCTGTTCATCGAAACCGGGATCGACAGCCTTGAGATTCAGAAACGTTCGCAGGAGCAGGCCGGAGGCAATGACCAGCACCAGCGACAGCGCCGTCTGCGTGACGACGAGAAGGCGGGACGGACTGAACCGCGCCCCGGCGCCGGCGGCTGTGATTCCCTCCTTCAGCGTCGGCCAGGGATCGATGCGGTTGCATTGCAGCGCCGGCGCCAATCCAAACGCCACCGCCGCCGCGCAGGATATCGCGACCGTGAATGCGAGCACCGGCAGGTTGACGTGCACTTCGAGGCCTTGTACCGCCGAGACGGCGACCAGCATTCGCACGATACCCTCGGCCATCGCCAGGCCTGCGACCGATCCCATCGCCGCGAGCAGAAAGGACTCCGTCAGGAGTTGGCGCACCACTCGGGCCCGTCCGGCGCCGATGGCGAACCTGACGGCGAATTCCCGGCGCCGCGCGGCCGAGCGGGCCAGCAGGAGGTTTGCGACATTGGCGCACGCAATCAGCAGCACGACCGCCACCAGCGCCATCAGCACGCGCAGCGGCTGGGCGTAATAGTCGCGGAGGCTGGAGAGACCGCCGCCGCCCGGCTCGATTGTGATCGCTCCGAGGTAATCGTTCTGCGGGTCCACACGCAGATCGGCGCGCAGCGATTCGAGGAGAGGCTGCATGCCCGCCTGTGCCTGCGCGGCGGTCACCCCCGGGCGGAGACGGGCCATGACGTCCAGCCAGCTCGCGTTCCGCGTATGGAGGGTCGAACGCCCGGGTCCTGAGAGGGCGGGCTGGACGCCGAGCGGCAACCAGAAATCGGGAGGGTGGCCGGCGAACTCTCCTTCGAATCCCGGCGGCGCAACGCCGACGATGGCCAGCGAGGTGCTTTCCAGGCGCAGATTCCTGCCGACGGCATCGACGCGTCCGGCAAACGCGCGTTGCCAGAATGCATGGCTGAGGACCGCGACCAGGCGGCCCTGCTGGTCGTCGTCGACCGTGATCGTCCGGCCCGCCGCCGCTTCCACACCGAGCAGCGTGAAGTAGTTCCCCGAGACGAGCTCGGCGGTAACGCGCTCCTTGCGATCGCCGGCGTCGAGAGTCATTTTCCACACCGCCGAAGCGGACATCGCGGCGAACGCCCGGTTGTGATCTCTCAGCCACTCGTAGTCGGTGTGCGAGAACGTATCCCGGGCGCCCTGACGGCTCAGCGCGCGGACGATGACCAGCGCATGCGGCTCGCGCACCGGCAACATCCGCAGCAGCACGGCCTCGACCAGGCTGAAGATGGCCGCGTTGGCTCCGATGCCCAGGGCCAGGGTGAAGACAATCGTCGCGGTCAGGCCCGGGCTGCGCTTCAGCAACCGCGTCCCGTAGCGGACATCCTGCGAGAACGTCTGCCAGAAATGGAGGGGGCGCGCCTCGGCGAGCTGCTGCCGCACCGCGAGGGCGTTCCCGAACGTCCTGAGGGCCGCCTGCCTCGCTTCGGCAGGAGACATCCCGCGGTCGAGGTTCTCCCGCACTTCCATTTCGAGATGGGCGTCCAGCTCTTCGCGGTACTCGCGATCCCCCCGGCCGAACCACCTCATGCCTGTTCCTCCTCGGGCCGTGCCTGCAAGACACCCTTGACGGCGCGCACGATCTGCTCCCACTTGCCTGTCTCGGCCACCAGCTTCTTCCGCCCGGCCCGCGTGAGCGTGTAGAAGCGCGCGCGGCGGTTGTTGTCGGAGGTACCCCACGCGGACGTGATCAGCCCCGCTCGTTCCAGCCGCTGCAGAGCGGGGTACAGCGAACCATGGTCGACGAGCAGGAGCTCCTCCGACGTGCGCTGGATGGTGGTCGCGATCCCGTGGCCGTGCCGGGAACCGAAGACGAGGCTCTGGAGCACGAGCATCTCCAGCGTTCCGGGCAGAAGTGGCAGTCGGTTGTCCTTGGGCATCCTAGGAGAGAGCCTACTAGTGTTTGGGTAGGCTGTCCACTAGAAGCGGCATGGGCCGCAGGCTGGCTGCCCTCTCAGGTATTTTTGAAGCAGTGGGTCTGGTTCGGGACGGACGAGAGAACATGCACCGAGACGCAGCAGCCCTCCCTTTACCGCTCACTGACCGCGAATCAAGCCAACGGCCCGGTCCAGCACGTCGTCGCGTCCCTCGCGCAGACCGGCTAGCGTCGGTGCTATCGGCACGTCCGGCTTCACGCCCACGAGGTGGTGCGGCGCCTGGCCGTCGTGTCCGGTCACGCGCATGCCGGTAAAGATGATTCTGAAGCCGCCGGGTACGACAAACGCCGCCACGTTCCCATTGGCACCGGCGGTCGCGCCACCAACAATCGTCCCGAGCTTACGGTCCGCCACGTAGCCCAGCACGGACTCGGCGTAGCTGATCGCGCGGCCATCGGTGAGAAACACGATCTTTCCGCCAACGTGCGGGCTCTGCGGCGTGAGGTTCCAGCCGGCGCTCTCCCACCCCGCGGACTCACCGAACGGGCCGATGATCTTGTTCACGTGCATCCAGCGATCGGCGTCCGATGTACCGATCAGGTACGGAAGGATCTGCGCACCGGCATCGGTCGGATAGCCTCGGACGTCGAACACCACTCCCGTGGCGACTGCGAGCTTGTCGAGCACGGGTGTGATCTGAGGCATGCGCGCCCGGGTCAAGTCTACATACCAGATACCCGACCTCACTTCGGTGACCGCGTCGGGACGCTTCTCGGCAGGAACCTGCCTCGCCTCGCACGGCAGGCTGCTCGCATACGGGCCGGCGCCGCCGTCGATCGTGAGCTTCACGACCGCCCCGATCGGACACGCGGCAATCTCCTGCAGGGCGCGCGTCTGTTTCCATTGTGTCGTGCCCGAGGCGAGCCGCATCGCCTCGGCCAGTCGCTGTGCGGCCGGCACGCCATCGACTGACGACACGACGGCACCGACGGGCGCCTCCGCAGGCGCCCCCGTCGCCGTCACGACAAGCTGACCCTCGATCACGCCGAGCCGAACGGGCAGCAGACCTCGCCCTGCGCTGCTACGGCTGTCGACAACGGCCCCGTGCCCATCCCGCGCATCGGCCACCAGGAGGCGCATGGCGTCGGAATGTGCGGCCCGCGTGGTCGCCTCGTACGCAAGCGCGAGCTGCGGCCGCAGGCGTCCATCCCAGTCGACGCCTGATTCGGGCCAGTACGGATAGAAGTGACGGAACACATTCCACGCAACGACCACGTCGGCGACTCGTGTGTCCAGGTCGGGTGGATCCCCTGACTCGACGACGACGGCAACCGCGGCGCGGAGCGCCGCAAGGGGGCTCGAGGGCGTGATGTCCTCGACGGCCTGTGTCTCGGACAACGCCACGGGCACTCGAGCCTTCAGACCGCGGCCAAGATCGATATCGACGTGGGCACCGGCCCTCGGTGGGCTGTCAAAGAGCTGGTTCGAGGACGGGTCACCGGACGCCGGACTCGACGTCGGAGCCATGCGCAGGAACTGGCGACCTTCGGGTGCGCGGTCGGCCGGCCGCGTGATCACGACGGTCTTCGAGGTCCCCGCCCTCGTCCACCCTCCGGAACCGGCGTCAGTCGCCGCTTCAAAGCCGCCATCGTCGACGGCCATCGGCGTCCAGCTTCCATCCGCTCCGCGCACCGCGAGACCGATCGTCTCGAAGTCCGCCGTGACAGCCCCGGAGGCCATCACACCGAATGCCACGCTCGTCGCATCTTCCGCAACCGGCCCCTCGATCGCGTACTCCTTCCAGTCCGAATCGCGAATCGGCCGATTGTTCATGTTATCGAAGAAGCCCATCTGCTGGCTTGGCCGGTCAACGCGCAGCCAGAGGGCAGCCCCAGCCGTCGCCTCGCGCGACGTGGCGCGAACCAGCCCACGGAGACGGATCGTCTTGCCGCGAAGATTCTGCGCCGGAACGGTCTGCATGACGGTCGCAAAGCCGTCGATGCTTGCACTCGCCACGAGGGACCGGCCCGTGCGTTTGGCTTTGTACGGACCCGGCATGTTCGAGATGCCGGCACCAAGGTAGCGCCACGCGATCAGCTGATTGTCAGGGTTTCCCAACGCGGGAGCAGGTGGCAGGTTCTGGCTGATTTCGATGCCCGGCCCCAAGGGGCCGAAAAGGCGCTGGAGCGTCGCCTGGAGCGCCGTCACATCCCGAGCGCCGCGCACCTGCTTCGCGCCATGAATGGCGAAGCGGTTCCAATCGAGGCTGGCCGAAGCGTCACTCGGGTAGAAGTAGCGGACCACACCATACAGGCGCCCGAAGGCCACGGCATTGTCGATTGCCTGTTGAGGGGCCTGCCCCGACGCAGTCGTTCCCCACACGGCGGCGGGCAACAGAAGGGCAATCAGTATTCGTCGCATGGCGCGTTTGGAAACGTGATTTGTGATGCTGAGTCTAATTGCTGAACCGGACAAAACCAACCGCTCAGTCGTGGCGTGTCGAATGGCCCGGAAGGAGCAGTCCAGCATCGGTCAGTGCACGGCTGGACCGTGACCTCCTCAGTCGTCGATGCCGTCACCGGCCCGGGAACTTCTTGACTACATCTGTCGTCACTGCTATCGTGATTGGCGACAGTTGTAGTCACGAGAGCCGCGCAATGACGCAATCCTCCATCGGTGAGCAGGAACTGGCCCTGCTCCGTCACATCGCCGACCGCGGCGGCATCACCGTCGGCGAAGCCGCCGAGGAGTTCGGGGCGTCGCGCGAGCTCGCCCGCTCCACGGTCCTGACGATGATGGAACGGCTGCGGCGGAAGGGGCACCTCGCCCGGCGCCTGGTGGACGGCGTCTATCGCTACCGGGCCCGCACGACCTCCGCGGAGCTGATGAAGGGGGCCGTCCAGCGCTTCGTCGAGCGCAACCTCGATGGATCGGTCGCGCCGTTCCTCGCCTACCTCTCTGAAGCCGGCCAGGTCTCGGATGCGGAGCTGCGCGAGCTCGAGGACATCGTCGCCCGGCTGAACGCGGGCAAGGGAAAGGATCGATGATGCTGGAGATCCTTCTTCGTGCGTCCCTCGAGGGCGCGATTCTCGTCGGGGCGGTCTGGGCACTCTGCAGGTTCGTGCCGCGGCTCTCCCCGGCGACGCGCACGGCCTTGTGGTGGTGCGTCGCCGCCAAGTTCGTTCTCGCGCTCGTCTGGACGGCGCCCGTGGACATCCCGATTCTGCCGCCGTCGGCCGCATCGGCTCAGGAGGCGCGCGCGGCCGGCGCCGGGCCACTCGCAGTCGTGGAAGAAGCCGCGACTTCCCCGGTCACCGGCAGCCTGAGCGATTCGACCGATCCCACGCGCGGTCGGCCGCCGAGCGGTCCGCCGCCAAGCGGTCTCCGCCAAGCGCCCGCCAAGCGGTCTCGCGCGCCAATGGACCGCCACGCTGGTCGTCGCCTGGATGTTGGGGGTTGTCGCCACCGCGATCGCCGGCGCACGTCGATGGAGGCAGATGGCCGGCCTCATCGCACGCTCGGCGCCGCCGCCGGCCGCGACCGAAGCCATGGCGGCCGACCTCGCGTCCCGTCTCGGGCTGCGGCGCGCGCCGCGCGTGCGCGTCTCGGACGACGTCGGCACACCGCTCGTCACCGGCATTTTCCAGCCTTTGGTCCTGCTGCCGGCCGGCGCGTTCGACGCGCTGACCGAGCGGCAACAACGCATGGCGCTCTGTCACGAGCTGACGCACATCAAGCGGGCGGACCTGTGGCTCGGGTGCGTGCCGGCGATTGCAGAGCGCGTGTTCTTCTTTCATCCGCTCGTTCACTACGCGGCCCGCGAGTACGCGCTGTGCCGCGAAGCGGCCTGCGACGCGCACGTCCTCGCGGTCATGGACGCGGCTCCGCAGGAATACGGACGCCTGCTGCTCGGCCTCGGCGTGTCGCGGACGCGAACGAGCCTCGCGGCGGCCGGCGCGCCGTGGTCTTTCTCGACCCTCAGACGGAGGATTGCCATGCTCGACAGTCAGTCGCCTCGCTCCATCGGATCCCGCACCGTCGCCGCGATCGTCATCGGCGTCGCGGCTCTCGCGATCGTGCCGCTGCGCATCTCCGCACGACAGGCGCCGGCCGTGACGGCCGTGGAAAGCCCCGCGTGGGCCGGATTCGATTTCCCCACGTGGTGGTTCGGTCCTGCCCGTGCGTGGCTGGGATCCCTCGATCGGGAGTGGTCTCGTGCAGAAGGAGCGCGATCTCAACTTCGTGATGTTCGTCGACGACGACCGGTCCACGATGTCCGGTTCCGACCGCGACGTCGAGCGGGCCCGTCGCGCCAGGATTGGCAACGAGCGGATGCTCTGGTTCCGCCACGCCGGGCAGGAATACGTCGTCCGCGATCGCGCCATCCTCCAGGAGGTCGTTGCGATCTGGGAACCCGTCAACGTGCTCGGCGACGAGCAGGGGAAGCTGGGCGGCCGGCAGGGTGAGCTCGGCGCCAAGCAAGGCGAGCTCGGCGCCAGGCAGGGCGAGCTGGGCGCACAGCAAGGCAACCTCGGGGCCCGGCAGGGAGCGCTCGGCGCCAGGCAGGGTGCGATGGCATCGCGGGACTACGAACGGATGACCGAAGCCGACCGCCGCGCCTTCGATGAAGAACGGCGCAAGATCGAACGGGAGATGCGCGCGCTCGACGCCGAGATGCGGGCGCTCGACCCGAAAATGCGCGAGCTCGACAAGCCCATGCGGGACCTCGGCGACCAGATGGAAGTGCTCGGGAAAGAGATGGAAGTGCTCGGCCGGAAGATGGAAGAAGAAGGGCGGAGAGCCGAGACGCGAATGCGCGCGCTGCTCGAGCGCGCGGTGACCACCGGCATCGCGCAAGCCGTCAGGTAGCGAAGCGGCGCCGCGGCCGGCGGCTCGCTACCCGCCGGCCATGGCGCCCACGACCAGAAAGGGCTCGGCCCCCGAGGCGACGGCGTCGGGCAGCGGCGCGTCCGCGGGTTCGTGCGACAGATCCTGCTCGCAGGCGAAGAACCTCACGAACGGCCGGCGCTGCTGCGTGACCTGATCGCGAATCGTCCCGCGCAGCATCGGATAGGACGCCTCGAGCGCGTCGAGGACGGTGCGCTGCGTCGCCCGAGCCTCGAAGTCGAGCCGCACCTCGTCGCCGACGCGCGCGAGCGTCCGCAGATGCGCCGGGAGGACGACCCGGATCATCTGCCGGCTCCTGCCGGCAGCGTCTGGACTTCAATCGAAAGCACCGGCGGAAGATCCCGGACGATGGGAGCCCAGGTGTCTCCGGCATCGGCCGATGCGTACACCTGGCCGCCGGTGGTCCCGAAATACACGCCGCACGAGTCGAGCGTGTCGACCGCCATCGCGTCCCTCAACACGTTGACGTAGCAGTCGCGCTGCGGCAAGCCGTTGGTCAGCGGTTCCCACTCGTGCCCGCCGGTACGGCTCCGGTAGACGCGCAGCTTGCCGTCGGGCGGATAGTGCTCCGAATCGCTCTTGATCGGGACGACGTAGACGGTCTCCGGCTCGTGCGCGTGCACGTCCATCGCGAACCCGAAGTCGCTCGGCAGGTTGCCGCTGACCTCGTGCCACGACTCCCCGGCGTCGTCGCTGCGCATGACGTCCCAGTGCTTTTGCATGAACAGCACGAGGGGGCGCGAGCGGTGCATCGCGAGGCGGTGCACGCAGTGGCCGACCTCGGCGTTCGGGTCCGGGATCCCCTGCGACTTCAGTCCGCGATTGATCGGCTGCCACGTCTGGCCGGCATCGTCGGTCCGGAACGCGCCCGCCGCCGAGATGGCGACGAAGATTCGCGCGGCGTCGGCAGGGTCCAGCAGGATGGTGTGGAGGCACAACCCGCCCGCGCCCGGCTGCCAGGCGGCCGCCGAGCCGTGGCCGCGCAGCCCGGGAAGCTCCTGCCAGTTCTGCCCGCCGTCGCTCGTACGGAAGAGGGCGGCGTCTTCCGCTCCGGCGTAGACCGTATCGGGATCCGTTCGCGATGGCTCGAGATGCCAGACCCGCTTGAACTCCCATGGGTGCGGCGTGCCGTCGTACCATTGGTGCGTGCCGGTAGCGCCCTCGGTACGCGAACTTGTTCCCCACAGGCTCCCAGGTTCTGCCGCCGTCGTTGGAGCGCTGAATCACCTGCCCGAACCAGCCGCTGGACTGCGACGCATACAGCCGATTGGGATCGGCGGCCGAGCCGTTGACGTGGTAGACCTCCCAGCCGCCGAAATGCGGGCCGCTGACGTCCCAGCGCTGGCGCTTGGCGTCCGATTCCAGAATGAACGCCCCTTTGCGTGTGCCGACCAGTACCTGGTACCCCGCTCATCCCGTACGCTCCCTTCCCCTCACCACCCGCGGCTCCGGTTCGTGCCGCTATATTGTCGATCGGTCCTGGCCCGGATCGACAGGGGGGTCAGGTCTTGAATCGTGAACGGGGGGCGGGATGCGCGCTCACTCTCGGGCGATTGGGCGAAGAAAATGGGGACAGTCGCAAGTGGACCTCGACTGTCCCCTCAACCTTTTAGTGATGGTGCCTGTCGTCGGCCTCGACCTTGACCAGCGTTCGCATCCAGGGGTGGATGCAGCACTGGAAGCGATGGTTGCCAGGGGTGAGCCCGTCCACGACGTCTCGCTGGCCTCCGGGAATGTCGATGACGCCAGGCGCGACGCACTCCGGCGCCGGCGTCATCGGCGCGGTTCCCGGCTGGCCATTGTTGAGCCCGAGAACACGGCCGCCGCCGAAGTTGGCGACCTCGGTGAACGTGTGCGTCCTCCCTCCCTCGTTCCTGATTTTCAGCCGCTTCCCGGCTTCAACCTTCAGGTACGTCGGGTCGAACCACCACGCCGGGTGCCCGATCACCGACGGCGCGAGCGGGGACAGGCGGTTGCTGTTGAACTCCGCCAAGGTGACGTCTCCTTCGCGGAGGCTGCAGCCGCCCGTCGGGGTCCATCCGGGATCCCGGGGATCGCAGTCGTCGCGAAGCGCCACCTCGCGCTTGCCGCGCTCGTGCTCGTCGCCTGCCCTCACATCGATCGTGGCCGCGCTGACGACCAGCAGCCCCACACACGCCGTCAACCCCACGAAGATTCCTGTGCGCCGCATCTGCAACCTCCAATGACATGCCAGGTGCAGAGGGCTCACTGAACCGCGACGCGTCGATAGACGTCTTCCGCTCCGGCGCGCACACAACGCGCCGGAGGTCCGGTCGAAACGACCCTCTGTCAGGCAGTCGCGCGCCGGAGCGCAAATCCGGTGCCCGGTTCGTACCGCGAAACCCGAACAAACGCGAGGGTCCCGATTGCTCGGGCTACCGGCGCCGGTAAGCCCTTACGAGGCGCGTAACATTCCCGGAAAGGTCCGGCTAAAGCCGGACACCACCGGACCGTTTCACCACTCCATCCGGAACCCGAGCCGCATCCGGCGCATGTCCGCCTGCTGAATGAATCCCGAGGTGCCGCCAATCGCGCTGATTTGCCCGGCGCTCACGTTGCTCGGCGTCACGTTCATGTTCGGGGTCGCCCACTGCGGGGTGTTGAAGATGTTCGTCGTCGTCAACTCGATGCGCAAGGTGGGCGACTGCGGGCCATCGCCGAGACGGAATCTCTTGTGCAGCCCGAAGTGCCAGAGATTCAGTCCGGGCCCTTCGACCGATCCGCGCTCCGCCGTGCCGAAGCGTCCGATCGGCGGCGCGCCGTACGCCCCCACGTCGAACCAGCGGGCAATGGTCGGGTCGTCCAGATCCGGATCGCTCAGCTGATCCGGACGAAGCGTGACCGCGGGCCGCGTCGCCGTGTTCGTGAACCGCGTGCCGGTCGGGTCGGGCACCACGATCGTCGGCGTGAGGTAGCCGCCGCTCTGCAGATAGCCCACGAGCGGAGACCTGCCAGCCGCCGAGCGCCAGGTCGACAGGCCACGGCGCGGAGGTGAGCCACTTCCGGTCCCGGCCGAACGGCAGGTCGTACATGACCGCGGAGATGAGCCGATGCGCCGGAGTCGTCAGGTCGCGCCCGCGCTCGCGCTCCAAATCGAACGGGTTCTCGATCACGCCCGAGTCCTCGCCCAGGTCGCGCGCGGCCGTATACGCCACCTGGAAGAACAGCCCTTTCGAGATCCGGCGCTCGGCTTCAAGGGTGACACCGTGATAGTCGTGCGTGGCGCCGTTGTCCACGTAGTTGATGTTCGGATAACGCGGGAACGGCCGGGGCTTGTCCACGTAGAGGCGGTCGTCGGCCTGCGGCGCGTTGGCGTCGCGCGTGAACCACATCTCGCGTCCGAGGGTTGCCACGTACGACACGCGGAAACCGGTCCCCCACCGCTCGTGCTCCACCGTCGCGTTCCACTGGTGGCTGTACGGGAGCTGCAGATTCGGATTGACCGAGATCGGCAGCGCAACGGTCGCCGGCCCCGACGTGCCGCCGGACGGAAACACGTTGGGAAACACGACCGTCGGCGTCGCCGGATTGGTGAAGGTCGTCTCCTGGAAGACGAACGGCGTCTGGGACGCCGACAGATCGATCGGCATCATGTCGAAGTAGAGACCGTAGCCGCCGCGCAGGACCGTGCTCCCGCCGCCGAACGGGCGATAGGCAAAACCGATGCGCGGCGCGATGTTGTTGCGTGTCGGTCCGCACCAGCGCGCGCGACGGCAGGCCGAGACTGCTGGCGGTGACGACGTCGACGTAGCCCGCCGGCATGAGCGGCGACACCTTGTCGAGGCCTTCCTCCGGGATGACGACCTTGCCGCTCGTGAGGTCGAACATCGCCCACCGGCCGTTGCGCTCGTACCAGCCGGGATGCATGTCGTAGCGCAGCCCGAGGTTGAGGGTGAGGTTCCGCGTGACCTTCCAGTCGTCCTGCGCGAAGAAGTCGTAGGTCCAGCGCGACCGCAGCGCGGGGACCGGCGGAAACGCGCGCGCGGCCGTGTTGGGCACGCCGAACAGGAAGTCGGCATACGGATGGCCGCTGGCAGCGACGTTGGGGACCGCCGTGAACCGGCCCGTGAAGTCCACGTTGCCGAACAGGTTGGCCGGGGCGTTCAGATCCTCCCAGTCGACACGCCGGACCTCGGCGCCAACCTTGAAGCTGTGTCTGCCGCGCATCCAGGTCGTCTGGTTCTGGACCTGATAGCTCCGGTTGAGGAATCCCGGGTTGCGCCAGTCAACCTGCGACACGCCGGTCAGGCCGCTGGCCGGGAAGGCGACCTTCAGGACCCCGCTGACGGACGGGAGCCCCGGCGCGAGACCGTTGACGCCAAGCGAGTCGATGACCTCGAGGCCGGTGAGCGGACCGGCGATCGGGTTGTTGTTGTACGCGTGACCGCCTCGGAACTCGGTGACGAGCGTCGGCGTCGAGGATGCGCGTATACGAGGCCGTATAGGCCTTGTTCATGCGGCGCTGGTTGCGCATGCCGAACGCGGGCAGGTTGCCTTCCCACACCGGGTTGGTCGCCTCGTGGAACGTAAAGCGTCCGAAGAGCCGATCGGCCGCGCTGAAGTTGTGATCGACTCTCGCGGTCGCGTAGTACGGCTTCGATCGATCGACCGGCAGCGTTTCGCGGTAGTTGTTGGCCACGAGCGTCGCCGTGTTCCCCGTGTTCGGCAGCGGGTAGAAACGCTCCTGGATTCGCAGCGAGACCGGGTTCAACGCCGCCGCCGGGATGCGGCCGTCTGCGTAGACCTCGCCGGTGAATGGATTGCGGATCTGCCGCCCGAGCGCCGAGAAGTCTCCACGCCGCCATGGCTCGATCGGCACCGTCGGGTTCAGATCCGCCGACGCCGCGCTGCCGTTGGACGTTTCCCCGGAGACGAACCAGAACGTCTGGCCGCGGCCGTCGTACAACCTGGGAATCACCATGGGGCCGCCGACCGCGAGGCCCGGGAAATGCGTGACGCCGGCGGGACGCTGGCCCGAGAACGGGTTCCTGGCCCGGAACATCGGGCTCTGGTAGTAGTCGAAGACCACGCCCGCGAAGCGATTCGTTCCCGACTTCGAGACGATGGTGACCTGGCCGAGGCTCGGAGCCTCGGCGCTGTTGCTCGCCATGTCGATCTTCACTTCCTTGAACGACTCGGTGTAGTTGGCGAGCGGCCCGATGACGTTCTCGCCGACGCCGTCGGTCATCGACGTGCCGTCGATCGCGAACACGGACTGGTTGCTGCGGCTGCCCGCGAACGAGTAGCCGTCGCCGCGCATCGACAGCGACGGCGTGATCGCCAGGTACGACCAGACGCCGGGATCGTTGAGCGGCAGCGTCCGGAGCTGCTCCGCCGTGCGCACGTCGCTGATGCGCTGCGTCTCGAGCTCGATCGGCGCATTGCCGGGAGTGACCTGCAAAGCCTCCAGCAGGCCGCCCACCTGCAGCACCGCGTCGATGCGGCGGACGTCGCGCGTGACGAGCACGATATCGACCGCCAGGAACTCGCGGAGCCCGGGCGCGGTGATGCTCAGCGTGTACGGCCCTTCCCGCAACTGCGGCACGGTGTAGACGCCTTCGCTGTTGGTGGTGGTCTTCGTGGTCACGGACGTGTCCACGTTCGTGGCGACGACGGCGGCGCCTTTGATCACGCCGCCGCTCGAGTCGGTGACGGTGCCGGTGAGCGTGGCGAATGTGGTCTGCGCCTCGACCGGCGATGCGGCGAGCGCGAGAAGGACGATTGTGCCAGCCGCGAGCGATCGCAGTGGTCCCCGCATGTAACCTCCTGAGTCAGACGATCGGAGTTCGCTCCGGGCAGTGACGGTTCGACGCGAACGAAGCCCGCACTGTGCGTGCCGGTGATCACCCGCCCGATGGGTCGTAATCTACCCGATCTTGGTCCGGCACCGGCGCCGAACCTCGGGGCCGCCGTCATCGCCTGGACGTGACGGCGTTTCTACGCCTCCCACCGCAGCGCCACCGCCGGATCGACGCGCGCGGCGCGGTGCGCGGGCAGGTAGCTCGCGAGGAGCGCCGTGGCGGCCAGGCCTCCCGCGACGCCGAGGTACGTCGCCGGATCGAGCGCGCTGACGCCGAAGAGCAGCGCCGACATCACCCGGCTCAACAGGGCCGCCGCAATCGTGCCGGCGACAACCCCCGCCGTCACGAGGATCAGCCCATGGCGCAGGAACAACCGGCTGACGTCCCGCGTCGCGGCGCCGAGCGCCATGCGGATCCCGATCTCCCGCGTCCGCTGCGTCGCGACGTACGAAATGACCCCGTAGATGCCAACCACGCCGAGGACCAGCGCGACCGCGGCCGCGATGCCCAGCATCACCAGCGCAAACGAGGTCTGCGCCATGGATCTCGACAGGATCTCGTCGAGCGTCCGCACGCTCGCGACAGGCAGGTTCGGGTTGACCGACCACACGGCCTGCTGAATCTCCTTCAACAGCGTCGGCGATGCGGCCCGCCCGGAGCGGACGGCGTAGGACATCGTCCGCTCAACCGAGATCTTCTCTTCCCAGAACAGGGTCCGCAGCGCCGGCCAGTACACGATCGCCGGCGCCGGCTGCGCGACGCCGTCGTCGCGCTCGTCGCCGACGACCCCGACAATCGTGCGCCACTGGCCGGTCCCGCTCTCCCGGATGCGCCTCCCGAGCGCCGCGGCCGGCTCCTTCCAGTACTCTCTCGCGAAGTTCTCGCTGACCACGACGGACGGCGAGCGCTCGAAGCTGTCGGTCCACTTCAGCGGCCGTCCGGCGACCACTCGGTTGCCCATCGTCTCGACGTAGCCGCCGCCGACGTACTTGAACCGCCTGAGCGGCGGGATCCGCCCGCCGGGCCCCGGGAAGTCCTCCACGAAGATCGGATCGTTCCCGCTCGAGCCGTCCATCGTGATCGACGAGGACACGCCCACCGACGTGACCCCGGGAAGCTGCTCGATGCGGCCGGCGATCTGCTGGTGCATGCGCGTGGTCGCTTCAGGGTCGGACACCAGCGATGACGGGATCGACACGCGGAGCGTGAGCACCTCGCCGGGGTTCGCGAACCCGGGGCTCGACGTGACGCATGGCTTGGAACGTCCGGATCATCAGCCCGGCTGCCACGAGCAGGACGACGGCGAGCGCAATCTCGGCGACGACCAGCGTGTTGCGCGCGCGGTGCCGCGCGCGCCCCGCGCTCGACAGGCGCCCGCCTTCCTTCAGCGCGCCGGCGAGGTGCGGCGTCGCATATTTCGTGACCGGAATGATGCCGAACAGGAGCCCGGCGACGAGCGAGACGACGAGCGCGAAGAGCAGCACCGTCGTATCGATCTGATCTCGTGAAGGCGCGGCAGCCCCGCGGGCGCCATCGACACCAGCCCGCGGACACCTGCCGCGCGAGCAGCACGCCGAAGGCGCCGCCGGCGAGGGCGAGCACGAGGCTCTCCGAGAGGAGCTCCCACGCCACGCGCCGCCAGCTCGCGCCGAGCGCGGCATGGATCGCGAGCTCCTGCTGCCGGCCTTCCGCGCGGACGAGGAAAAGGTTGGCGACGTTGGCGCACGCGATCAGCAGCACGATCGCGACGGTCCCGAGCAGCACCCAGAGCACGCGCCCGACGTCGCCGATCACATCCGTCGGCCAGGGGCCGGACGTTCGGGGCCAACTTCACTTCCTCGAACATCTTTTGGTGAACCCCGGCGGCAGCGGAAAGCGCTCGACGAGCAGCGGAATCATGCGTGCGATGTCGGCGTTGGCCTGGGCGATCGTCGCGCCGGGCTCAGGCGCGCGATCCCCTGGTAGTTGAAGCCGGCGACGTGGATGCGTGGCGCGATCGATACGGAGCGGCAGGACGAGCTGTGGCTGCTCGTCGAGGAACCGGAAGTCCGCCGGCAGCACGCCGATGATCTCGCGGGGTGTCCCGTCCACGACAATCGGCCGCCCGATCGCACCTGGGTCCCGGCCGAACTTCCGCTGCCAGTAGCCGTGGGTCAGAATCACCCGCTCCGGGCGTTCTGGGCAGGTCGTCTTCGCGGGTGAAAAGGCGGCCGATGTGCGGCGCGACGCGCAGGACGCCCAGCAGGCCGTCGGTGACGACGAGCGCCTGCACGCGCTCGGGCTCACCGGTGCCCGTGACCGAAACGGCGGGCGTTGTCCCAGAGCCCGATGTCCTCGAAGACGCGGCCTTCCTCGCGGTAGGTGAAGTAGGTCGCCGGCCGACAGCTCCAGGTTCTTCAGGTTGAGGCCGGGGGCCGTGTGCCACACGGCGATGAGCGAGTCCGGCTCGGCAAACGGCAACGGTTTCAGGAGGACGCCGCGGATGACGCTGAAGATCGCGGTGTTGGCGCCGATGCCGAGCGCGAGCGTCAGGACGGCGATGGTGGTGAACGACGGCGCCCGCAGAAAGCGTCGGACGATGCGGCTGAGTCTGCCGGGGATGACTCGCATGGAACACCTGTTTCGAAGGGACTACATCCGGGGCTCGGAGTGTATACGGCGGGTGAAGCGCGATAGTTCGGGGGTGGCCGGAACTTTCTTGATGCGTGATGCCTTTCAGGATGTTCAGAGCGTCGGCGACACTCATTACCTTGTTATTCGTCTGTGGACGTGGGAGTGTGTTGACGTGCACGGGTTGAGGTCTGGTGGTCGGACGCCGCACCGCGCTTTCACTACAGTGTGGCGACCACCTGGCTGCGCCTTCGACGGTATGAGGCAGCTGCCAACGCGTTCGGGAGAGTTCTCCGGCGCCGACCTTCCGAATCTCCAGGCCCAGTTCCACCGCTGGTGGAGCCTGCTCGAGGTTCCCGGTCGCCGAGGCGAGGCCATTGCCGGGCTTCAAAGGCTGGTGCAGGCCTCGCCGTCCGCGGATGGATACTTTCTGCTGGGTTGCGGGCTCCAAGAGGAACATCGGCATGCCGAGGCCGTTCAGGCGTTTCGCGAGGCTGCCCGGTTCGAGAGCCCAGGCACCACTGAGCTGCACTACAACTGCGGTGTCAGTCTCGCTGCCCTTCGGCGCCGAGAAGAGGCCGTGGACGCGTACCAGCACGCTGTCGATCTCAATCCTTCGCATGCTGCGGCATGGGGCAACCTGGGAGCGACGCTTGCCGAATTGGGCCGTTGGAGCGACGCGGCACCGTGCCAGCAACGCGCGATGCGACTCGCTCCCAGCCTCACACACGACCTCAACCTTGCGATGACGTTGTACGAGCTCAATCGGCTCGACGAGGCCGAACGCGTGCTGCACGAGGCACTCGTGCTCGATCCTGTATCCGTTTCCGGCAAGCAGTTGCTGGCCGAGGTTTTCGCAGGGCAGGATCGCTACGACGACGCCACGAGGCTCGCGCGCGAGGTGTGCGCGCTCGATGTGCACGCGGCGGTTTCGCGCGCCATATTGGCCGGTGTGTTGTCGGAGGCCGGGCACCTCGACGAAGCCCTCGAGGAAGCGAACGCTGCCGTCGGATCGGACCCGTCGAGGCGGGGCCACACGTGATCCTTGGTGGAATCTGGTTGAAGATGAACGATGGCGCTGCTGCCCTGGCGGAATTCCAGCTGGCGCTCGAATGTCTCGATCCCGACGCCGAACGGCTTCCGTCAGGCGACTGGGTCTGGTGCAATGGCGGGCGCGGTGCCGCGCTCAGCCTCCTGGGCCGGCACGATGAAGCGATGATGGCCTTCGACGACCTGCTTCGAGTCGATCGGACGTTTTTCGAAAGATGGCCTGAAGCGGCGTCGCCATATCAGGTTTCGTTGCGGCAGACTTTGCCGAGCGCGCCCGAGCCTGGCGCCCCCTCCGCCGGTGATTGACCCGGTCGCTTCGAGCCGGATGCGCGCTGCCGGACGGAACCTCCGCAACGCCGGTTGGACATCTTGTGATATAAGCTGGTCCCGGAAACGCCTTCTGATCACTTCCGCCGTCCGCTAACCGTCCTCGCCTCTTTTACCCAAGCCAATTGAGACGTGGTGTGCCTGCCCTGCGCGAGCGCGCTCGGATCAGGCGAGTCGAAGGGTCCGCCTCGCGGACCGTGTGAAGTGGAGATCCGTCAATGAATGTTCAATCGAACTGGTGGGAGAGTTTCTTCGAGGGCGTGGCGGTGGACATGTGGCTCAACGCCCTGCCGGCTGAGCACAGCGAGCGCGAGGCGGAGTCCTTCGCGCGGATGCTCGCCGTTCCATCGGGCGCGCGGTTGCTCGACGTGCCGTGCGGCGGCGGCCGGCTGTCGCTGGCGTTGGCGCGGCGGGGCTACGAGGTGACCGGCGTCGACTGGTCATCGGAATTCCTGAATCACGCCCGCTCGTGCGACGGCGCGCAGGGCGTGACGTGGGAGCGGCGGGACATGCGCGACCTGCCGTGGCAGGCGCGGTTCGACGGCGCGTTCTGCGCCGGCAACAGCTTCGGGTACCTCGATGACGAGGGGAACGCGGCCTTTCTGCGGGCCGTGGCAGCGGCGCTGAAGCCGGGCGCGCGGTTCGTGCTCGAGACGCCGATGGTGCTGGAGAACCTGCTCGGGCACCTCAAGGACCGTCCGTGGTGGAAAGTAGGTGATGTGCGGCTGCTCGTCGCCAATCATTACGATCATGCGCGGGAGCGCCTCGACATCGAGTACACGTTCGTGTCGAACGGCCGCGTGGACGTGCGCTGGGGATCGCATCGCGCGTACAGCTATCGCGAGTTGGCCGGCCTGATTCAGGCGGCCGGCTTCACGGTCGAAACCGCCGAGCCGTGGACGCTCGGCGCACACGTGGTCACGTTCATCGCGACGCGCACATAAGCCCTTGCACTTCTACACATGGTGGGTTATGTGTAGAAGCCATAGGTGTCTGACCGGGCGGCGCTCGCCGGGGCGCCGTCCGGGTTCTTCAGGCAGCGGGTTGCCTGCGGGGGCCCCGTGGGGTCAGGCCATGAATCGTGAACGGCCCGGGCGTAGCCGCCAACTGGGAGAACCCGGCTTCGCCCCGTGGGGTCAGGTCTTGAATCATGAACGGTCGGCCGCAGCCGGCCGAATTCATGATTCAAGGCCTGACCCCGTCGGCCAGGCCGCCGGGAGCCCGCCCGAATTTTGCCGGCAACAGGAGACGCGCGATGAACTGGTGGCAGCGGCTGCGCCGGCGCCCGCAACTCGAGCGCGAGCTCGACGCCGAGCTTCAGGATCACTTCGATCGCCAGGTCCTCGACAACGTCCGAGCCGGCATGTCCGGGGAGGAGGCGCGCCGTCGCGCGCGGCTCGGCTTCGGCGGCGCCGACGGCGTCAAGGAAGCGTGCCGCGATGCGCGGGGCACGCGCTGGGTCGAGGACATCGCGCAGGACGCCCGGTTTGCCGTGCGTCTCCTTGCCAAGGAACGGTGGTTCACGCTCGCCGCGGTGGCGGCGCTGGGGCTCGGCCTCGGCGTGGGGGCGATGATCATCACCATCATGAACGCGTACTGCTTTCGCGGGCTGCCCGTGGCGCCTGACCGCATTCTGTCCGTAGGGACGCGCGATCCCGCGGGGCGTGAGCGCGGGCTGTCCTACCTCGAGCTCCAGGACTGGCGTGAGTCGGCGCGCTCCTTCAGCGCGCTCGCGGCTTTCGGCACCGCGATGCTGACGATCAGCGAGGCAGGTCAGGCCCCCGATCGCGTGCCGGGCGCGTACATCTCGGCGAATGGTTTCCGCGTGCTCGGCGTCGCACCGTTTCTGGGACGCGATTTCGCGGCCGATGACGACCGGCCGGGCGCGCCGGGCGTCGTGATCCTCGGACATCGCTTGTGGACGAGCCGCTACGGCGCCGATGTGAACGCCGTGGGGCGGACCGTGAAGGTCGCCGGCGTCCCCGCGGTCGTGATTGGCGTCATGCCGGAAGGATTCGGGTTCCCGTTCCTGCAGACACTGTGGCAGCCGCTCGCCTCGATGCCTGCCCTCACCGGACAGCCGCGCGATGCCCGCACGCTGGACGTATTCGGACGGCTGGCAGACGGCGTCGCCGCGGACGAGGGAAGAGCCGAGCTGGCGGCAATCGCGGCCCGGCAATCCCTCGAGTACCCGCAGACCAACACCGGCGTCCAGGCCACGGCCGTGAGGTTCGGCGAACAGCAGGTCGGGCGCCTCGAGGCAGCGCCGGGCCCGCTCATGGTCATCGCGACGGCGCTGTTCGTCCTGCTCATCGCCTGCGCCAACGTCGCCAACCTGCTGCTCGCCCGCGCCGCCGGCCGATCGCGCGAAATCTCGATCCGCGCGTCCGTCGGCGCCACGCGCTGGCGGATCATCCGGCAGCTCCTCGTCGAAAGCGTGCTCCTCGCATTTGCCGGCGGAGCGCTCGGCCTCTGGCTGTCCACGTTCGGCGTCGGCGTCGTGGCAGGGCTCTTCGAAGGCAACGTCCCGTATTGGCTCGTCCCCAGCGTGGACAGCCGGGTCCTGGCGGTGCTCGCAGGCGCGTGCGTTCTGGCGAGCCTGATCTTCGGGCTGGCCCCGGCGCTCTACGTGTCGAAGACCGACGTCAACGGCGTGCTGAAGGAGAGCGGGCGGACCGGGGTCGCCCCGCGCGTCGGCCGCTGGACCAACGCGCTGCTCGTGGCGGAGATCACGCTGACGCTCGTCCTGCTCGCCGCCGCCGGCCTGATGCTGCGCAGCTTTCTCGCCATGTACACCGCCGATCGCTTCATCGACACGTCGCAGGTGCTGGTCATGGAGCTGGCCTTGCCGGATCACAAGTACCGGACACCCGAGCAGCGGCGCGCGTTCTACGAGCAACTGCTGGAACGGCTCGACAGGGTTCCGGCGATCGCCGCCGCCAGCCTGGCGAGTCACCTCCCGTTCGTCGGAGCGGCGGGGATGCGGCTGTCGATCGAGGGACATCCTGCGACAGCCATCGAACAGCGGCCTCGAGTGTCGGCCGTCGAGATCGGTCCACGCTACTTCGAGACGCTGGGCCTGCGCCTCCTCCGGGGAAGGGCTCTCACGGACCTCGACAGCAGGCCAGGTCACGAAAGCGCAATCGTGAACCAGCGGTTCGTCGACACGCATTTCCCGCACGGGGATCCGATGGGTCAGCGGATCCGGTTGAGCGATTCGGAGGCCGGCGCCGTCCCGACCCCGTGGCTCACGATCGTCGGCGTGTCGCCGACAGTGCGTCAGAGCGCGCAGCGGGGGGTCGGCCCGGTGGTGTATGCGCCCTATCGGGCAGAGGCCAGCCCGTCCGCCAGGCTGATGGTTGGAATCCGGTCAGAGTCCGGTGCGATTGTCGCGCGCCTCCGCGAGGAGATTGGCGCGCTGGACGCCGACGTCCCCCTGTACAACATCAGGCCGCTCGAGAGAGCGCTGGCCAATTCCCGGCTCCAGCACCGGCTGCTCGGGACGGTGCTCGGGATCTTCGCGGTCGTCGCGCTGGTGCTGTCGACCATTGGTGTGTACACCGTCAGCGCGTACGCGGTGGTGCAGCGGACGCAGGAGATCGGCCTCCGCATGGCGCTCGGCGCGCGATCCCGGCAGGTCGTGTGGCTGTTCGTGCGGCGCGGCATGGTGCCGCTGGGGATCGGCCTCGCGATCGGGTTGGGCGGCGCAGTGGCCATCGGGACGATCCTGAGGGGCGCCCTCATTCAAACCAGCCCGACGGATCCGGTCACGCTGCTCACGATCGTGGCGCTGCTGGCCGTCGTCGCCGTTGCGGCGTGCTTTTTCCCCGCCCGGCGCGCCGCGCGCCTCGATCCGCTCGCGGCGTTGCGCTACGAGTGATCCGTGGAATCCGTGAACCGTGATCCGTGGAATCCGTGGAATCCGTGGAATCCGTGGAATCCGTGGCCCTACTCGTGGCGCAGCGCCTGGATCGGGCTGATGGCGGTGGCTCTCCTGACGGGCACGGCGCTGGCGGTCAGCGCGGCACACGCGACGAGAAGCGCGGCGCTCAGAAGCGTCGGCCAATCCATCGCGCCGACGCCGAAGAGCTGACTCTCGATCAGGCGGCCAAGACTCCACACGGCCGGCAGCGCAAGCGCGACGCCGGCGGCGAGCATCACCGTCGCGTCCCGGAGGATCAGCCAGACCGCCGCGCCGCGCGACGCGCCGAGCGCGATCCGGATGCCAATCTCCCGCGTGCGGTGAGAGACCACGAACGACATGACGCCGTAGACGCCGACGACCGCCAGCAGCACCGCGAGGCCGGCAAACCCGCTCGCCAGCATCGCGAGGAGCCGTTCGTTCACGAGCGTCCGGTCCAGTTGATCCTCGACCGTCCGCATCCGCCCGATTGGCAGTCCCGGAGCGACCTCGTGGACCGCCGTCCGGATCGAGGCGAAGGCCGACTCCGACGCGACGCGGGTCCGGATCCAGAACGTCCCGCCGCCGATCGGACCCTCGAAGAACGGGAAGAACGCCTGATCGTCGGTTTCGCGCAGGCCGCGATAGCTGAACGTCCGGACGACGCCGACGATCTCGATGTCCGTCGCTGTGTCCGGCTGGTTTCCTATCCCCAGGCGCGCTCCGATCGGGTTCCGATCGCCGAAATACCGGCGGGCCAGACTCTCGTTGATGATCGCGGACCGGAACCTCGGCGCGCCCTCGCCCGGCCGCGCACCACCGGCATCGTTGTGGGCATCGCGCTCGTGGAAGTCACGGCCGGCCGTCATCGGCACACCCAGCGTGTCGAAGAACCCGGCGCTCACGGCGTTGCAGTGCACCACGCCGTCGGTCACCAACCGGCGGCCGGACTCGATCGTGAGCGGCTGGTTCCAGCTCCCGCCCGCCAATAGTTCGGCGGCCGACAACCCCACGCTCTCCACCTCGGGACGGCTCCGCAGCGTCGTCAGCAGATCGCGCAGGAGGATCGCGGCGCGCGCGTTGGAGTAACCATTCCGGGCGGCATCGATCCGCAGCAGGACCTGATTGGTCGTGCCGAATCCCGGGCCTTTGGCTCGAAGGCTGCCGAGCGTCCGCACGAACAATCCGGCGCCGATGAGAAGCACGAGGGCCAGGGCGATCTGTCCGATGACCAGGACCTTGCGCAGCCCGATGCCGGCGCCGATCGTGGAGGACTCCTCTTTCAAGGTGAGCGACGGCTGCGCACGCGAGGCACGAATCGCCGGCGCGAGGCTCGAGAGCACGGCCGTCACCACCGCGGCCGCCAGCGCGAACCCGAAGACCTGAAGGTCGATCTCGGCGCTCAAATCGACGCCGGTCGCGTCGGGGGGCAGAAACGAGAGAAGCGCCTGAATGACCGTCGGCGCGACCATCAGCCCGAGCGCCGCGCCGGCGACCGCCAGGAGGCCGCTCTGCACCAGCAGCTCTCGAACGATGCGGCCGCGCGACGCCCCCAGCGCCAGTCGAAGCGCGGTCTCCCGCCGGCGCGCAAAACCGCGCGCGAGAAACAGGTTCGCGACATTCAAACAGGCGAGCAGAAGCACGAGCGCGGTCGCGGCGAGCAGGACGAGCAGCGGGCGCTCCAGACGCCCGCGCAGATCCGATCGCCCTCGGGAAGCCGGCAGGATCTCCAGCGAGGAAGCCAGGAAGCGGCTCTGCTGATCGGCGGTCACGCTCGGCCAGTCTTCACGCCTCGTGTCGGCCTGCAGCATCGCCTTGAACCAGGGGAGAAGGCCGGCCTGGGCTTGCGCGGCGGTCACATCAGGCTTCAGACGGCCGAAGACGTGAAGCCATCGCCCGCGCCGATCCTCCAGCCAGTCGAAGTCCGGCGTCGCCTGGCGCTTCATCATCGTGGGGATCCACAGCGAGGGAACCGCTCCCCAGTCGAGGCCACGAAAGCCGGCCTGCGCCACGCCGATCACCGTCATCGGGTGCGTGTTGATCAGGACCGTGCGGCCGACGATGTCGCTCCGGCTGCCCAGACGGTTCTTCCAGTAGTCGAACGACAGCACGACGACGGGGTGCGCGCCAGGCTGCCGGTCGTCGGACTCCTCGATGGTTCGTCCGAGCGAGGCGCGTACGCCGAGAACGCGGAAGTACGAGCCCGTGACGACCTCGGCGCCCACGGGTTCGGCCGTGTTCCCGAGCGCGAAGTTGACCGAGGTCGGGGCGCGCCCGAACACGCCGTCGAACATGTCGGTCTCGTCGCGCAGATCCTCGTAGAAGGGATGCGACATCAGATTGCCGCTGCCCCAGCCGTGGCCGACAAACGACCCGCGCCAGTTCAGCAGGACCAGACGATCGGGCTCGCTGACGGGCAGCTGTCGAAAGAGCGCCTGGTTGACCAGCGAGAAGATGGCGGCGTTCGCGCCGACGCCCAGGCCGATCGACAGCAGAGCTGTGATGGCAAACCCTCTGTCCTTGAAGAGGCCCCGCAGGCCGAGCTGGATGTCGCGTCGAAGGTCTGTGAACATTGTGCTGGCTTGGACGGTTTCCGGGGCGAATCGGTTGCGAGGCGGGAAGAATCAACGGAGTTCGCTGTCGAACAGGCTTCGCTTCTCTTCCAACACGGAGACCACGGAGCGCACGGAGGCTCAGGGAGCGACCGATTGGGGCGGAGTTCGTATTCTTGAGCACGATCGCTCAATTGGCAGCAACCGCGAACCAAAACAAGAACACTGAATGCCGACATCCATGGCGGGAACGCACTCGAGCGCCGGCCGGAGTCACGATGGGCCGGCGTTGCAGGGTCAGACGAGATCGAGGAGGCAAGCAGCGATCCGAGACTGGGCTGCTTGTCTCCTCGATCTCGTCTGACCCCGCCCGCGCTCCGCGCGGCTCGAGTGCGTGCGGGATGATGACCTCCCTACATCACCAACGTGATCACGCCGCTGACGACGAGCGCGGCGGCCCACAGCAGATCGACGTTGAACCAGGCTTTGCGCAGAAGCGCGAGACCCAGCTTGCGATACACCACCCAGGCGACGAGGCCGCTGACCGCAAGGTAGCCGGCTGTATGAACACCCGTAGCGAGGAGACCCGCGATCGCGCCGGCGGCCGCGGGCGCGTGATGGTGTCCGGCGAGATGTCCCGCGGCGTGCACCTGGCTCCACCCCACCGTGCACAAAACGCACGGCGGGGACCCCGGACTGCTCCCGAGGAGCACCGGCACGACCATCACGCCCGCGCCGTGCGCCGAGGCGACGAGAAACGACCACAGCGTCAGGTCGCCGAAACCGACCTGCATGCGGACCCACCGGGGATGACGATGGCGGACGAGCCAGAAAGCGCCAAGGCCGATTAGTACGCCGCCGACGACGACGCGTAGCATGGCGAGCGGCAGCGCCGCGCCAAGCAGCACCGCCGCCAGCACGACCACGGCGATCGCCAGCGCGTGACCGAGCGCCATCGGCGGCAGCGCGCGCGCGACGGCCCCTCCCTTCTGCGCCTGAAGACCGAGCGCGACGGCGAACAGCCAGCCCATTCCCGGGTTGAGCCCGTGATACGCCCCGAGGAGCAGCATCACCCACAACGCCGCCGAACTGACGTCCGCGGGCGGCATCCCGTCTGCGGGCATCATGACGGGTCGGAGTAGCAATACGAGTCCGACGACGCGTCGCCGCCTTCGAGGCGGACCTGGTGCGCGCGCAGGCCGTCGAACTCGAGGAAGAACCGACAATCGATGCTCATGCCCCCGTGCGGATCCGCGTCCACCTTCATCATCCAGCTCTTCACGCCGTCGGGATAGAACTGCTCGTCCCACGGGGAATAGAGCGAGTTGGTGAAGTAGATGCGCTTGCCGTCACGGCTGATCTCGACCATCTGCGGGCCGCCGTTGAGCGGCTGCTCCGGCTTCTTCGGATGAGCGGCGCGGCGCACGATGCCACCGGCGTGGAGGGATCCGGTCTTCTTCGGGTTCGCGGGGTCGGACACGTCGTACTGGAGGAACTCGCCGGTGCCCCAGCACGACACGTAGAGCGTGCGATCGTCGAGGGACAGGTTGATATCCGATACCAGCGGCGGCGCGGCCTTGAACCCCTTGAGCAGCGGCGGCAGCGTCTCGGGGTCGGCCGGCTCCGCGGGGATCTCGATGACCTTGCGCACCGCCCACTTGCCGTGCTTCCCCCCGCCGTTCTCGTGGTACCACATCCAGATCGACGAGGAGAGATCCTTGAGCGAGAGGACCACGCCGACAAACCCGTACGCCTTCTTCGGATCGTGGGCAGGCCGCAGCTCGAGCACCATCTGCTGCTCCGCTCCCAGGTCGAGCTCCTGGAGGTGGACGCGCTTGTCGAGGTCCCAGATGTGCAGCTTGTGACCGTACCTTACCGCCCAGGAGCAGCTCCGGGTTCACGCCGTCCTTCACCATGTTCGGCGTGCCCCATTCGGAGGTGATCATGGCGTCCTGTCCGAGGTGCCACCAGAAGTCATAGGCCAGCTGCTGCGGGCCCCGGTTCTGCTCCCACGGCCCTTTCAGCTCGAACGTCTCGGGATCCATCAGGAAGATGCCGCCGGGGCCGTCGCCGCTGGCCGACCCGAGCGCGCTCCCGTACACGCCGTCGGGACCGCAGTGAATCGTGTGCGGGGAGGTGTAGCCGGTCTTGCGGGTGAACTCCTCGGGCTCGATGACCTTCACGATTTTCGGGTGCTTCGGGTCGGGCTTGGTATCGAGGATGTAGATCCGCGACGACCCGATGCCGGGCACGATCAGGTAGCGGCGCTCGACATGGGCGTGCGGGGCCTGCGGGCACAGGCAGGCGCTGCAGGCGTTCCAGCCGAAGTGGTGCAGCTCGTTGTCCCCGCGGGGAAAGTCCACCTGGCCGACGAGCGTGCCGTACGCGGGGGACCGCAGATCGAGGTCCACGACGCCCATCGCGTCGTTTCTGCCGGTCTGGCCCACGTTGAGCAGCGCGACGTAGGCCAGCGATTCCGCCGGGGCGCGCATCGCCATGACCGGCGAGGGATAGAAGCTCGGGTCCGGACGCATTGTCGCCACGTCATCCTCCTGCCGGCGCGAGGGCCGGCGCTGATAAAGCCGGCCTCGGGTCGGCCGGGCCGGCCCCGGGGCCGGCGACAGTCCTGCGGTCAAGGGTGTGTCCCAGTGTGTAAGGCGGGATGCTCACGTTTGTCAAATCGTAATTGACGCGCCAAACCCGACACCGGCGTGGGCGCGGCGGCGGGCAGGGGCGACTTGACAGATCGGCGCCCGCCGTGTTCTTATACTTTGCATAATAAAGTAAACGTTGCTGCAAACAGTCAGGACCCGGGCCATGAAGATCATTCGGGCACAATCACTGGGCATGTGCTTCGGCGTGCGCGACGCGATCGCGCTGGCGTTCGAAGAGGCCGGCACCGCGCCGCTCACCATTCTCGGCGACCTGGTGCACAACACGACCGTGCTGGAAGACCTGCGCGCCAGGGGCATCGCCGTCGCGCACGAGGCCGCGCAGGTGCGGACGCAGCGCGTCATGGTCACGGCCCACGGCGCGTCGGAGCGGGCGCTGGCGAACACGCGGGCGCTCGGCCTGGATGTCGTCGAGGCGACCTGTCCGCTCGTCCACGTCGCGCACCGGGCGGTCGCGGCGCTCGTCCGCGACGGCTATCACCCCGTCATCATCGGCCGGCCGACCCACGTCGAAGTGCGCGGGCTGACCGAAGACCTCGACGCCTTCGACGTCGTGGAGAACGAAGCGGACGTGTCGGCGCTCGGCGACCACCCGCGCATCGGCGTCGCGGCCCAGACGACGCAGCCGCTCGAGCGGGTACGGCACCTGGTCGCGTGCATTCGCCGGCGATTTCCCCAATCCGACGTGCGCTTCATCGACACGGTGTGCCAGCCGACCAAGCTCCGCCAGAACGCCGCGGTCGAACTGGCCCGGCACTCGGACGTCGTCATCGTGATCGGCGGCGCGAACAGCAACAACACGCGGGAGCTCGTGACCACCTGCGGCCGCTACTGCGCGCAGGTCCATCACGTCCAGACGGAATCGGATCTGCAGCCGGACTGGTTCCGCGACGCGGGCGTCGTGGGCATCACGGCCGGCACGTCCACGCCCGACCCCGTGATCGAAGCCATCGAGCGGCGCATCCGCGAGCTCGGCGCCCGCCGGCACGACAGTGCCTCGGAACCCGTCGAGAGCCTCCGATGAAGCGCCTGTCGTCCGCGCGCACCCGCTGGCTGATCGTCGTGGCGTTTGCCGTAGGAATGGCGTGGGTCGAAGCGGCCAGCGTCTACTACATTCGCGCGCTGGTCGATCGGATCGAACCCTACCAGCCGGACCCGTTGCCGATCAGTGGGGTCCTGGGACAGGTCGAGCTCGTGCGCGAGGTGGCCACGCTCGTGATGCTGCTGACGCTCGGCATGCTGGCCGGGCGGACGTGGACCAGACGGCTTGGCTACGCGGCGATCGCGTTCGGCGCCTGGGACATTTTCTACTACGTCTTCCTTCGCATGATGTGTGGCTGGCCGAGGTCGCTGTTCGATTGGGACATCCTCTTCCTGCTGCCGCTGCCGTGGTGGGGGCCCGTGCTGGCGCCCGTCTGCATCGCGGGGCTGATGATCGTGTGGGGCACGCTCGCAACCCAGTTCACCGATCGGAGCCCCGCGACATCGCTCACCCGGACGTTGTGGGGCCTCAGCGGGCTCGGGATCGCCCTGGCGCTCGGCGTGTTCATGGCCGACGCGCTTCGCACGCTGCCCCAGGGGCTGGACGCGACGAGACAAGTGCTGCCGGTGCAATTTCACTGGCCGCTCTACCTTGCGTCTCTCGCGATGATGGCGGCGCCCGTGGCGCACCTGGCCTGGCGAATCTGGTGCAGTAGGGGCCGCGGGCTCACTGCGCAGACCGCGGTAGGGGCCGCGGCTCCTCTTCGCTCCCCGCGGTAGGGGCCGCGGCTCACTTCGCACACCGCGGTAGGGGCCGCGGCGCTGGGCGCCTCGGTAGGGGCCGCGCCTGACTTCGCTGCGCGCGGTAGGGGCGGCTCGCTTCGCTCGCCGTAGGGCCTCGGCGCTACGCGCCTCGGTAGGGGCCGCTCGCTTCGCTCGCGGACAAGAGAGAGATGACCTCGGCGCTCGGACGCACGTCGCCAAAGATGCGATAGAACGTGGCGAGCGTCGCCTCGTGAAGGCCGTGGGCATGCCCCTCGAGGGCATCGGAGATCAGGATCACCTTGTATCCGAGCTCCGTGGCGTCACGCGCCGATGACTCACAGCAGATGTTGGTCACCGTCCCCGCAATCAGTAGCGTATCGATCCCGCGCGGATCGAGCTGATCTTTCAAGTCGCACTTGCCGGGAAAAAACGCGCTGGCGCCGGTCTTGGTGGCCCTCGGGTCGCCGTCCTTCGCGTCGAGCTCGGGCCAGAGCCGCAGTCCCGGCCCGTCCGGTTGTCCGTCGTTGAAGTACCGTGTCGCCTGGTCCGCCCCCAGAATGGCGACGAAGTTCGGGGGCATGACATCCATCCGCGACAACACCCACGCCACGACGCCCCCGCTGCGTCGGACGGCGCTCGCGACGGCGTTGACAGCCGAGACCATCTGCTTGCAGCCGTCTCCTCGTCCGACGGTCGCCCTGTCGAGATCGATCACGACGAGAGCCGTCCTCGCAGGCTCGATGGTCTCGAATGCGTGCAGGCGGCCACGACGGGCCACGACCTTTCTGACGATCTTCTCGGGGATGCCGCTCGGGTGCTCCATGCCCCATGTTCACATGATTTTCGCAGGTTGGCCGCGGCTCACTTCGCAGCCCTTTCGAACTTTGGAACTTTCGAACTTTGGAACTTTAGAACTTTAGAACTTTCGAATATCCTGTCCGTGCGCGTGCAGGACGCGCCCGGTCCGCGGGAAGGGATGCTCCCACCTCAACCCCGCTGCGCATGACATGCGCGGCGGGGGCGTCGGCTCCGACGTCCACGTTGCCTGACGAACCTCTTGCCCGTCTTTCGCGGACAGCGGGCACAACCCTCTATGGGAGGTGTCGTCATGGCGTCCGAACACGACCGATCCGTATTCGTCGAACCCCTGCCCGCCCGGCCGAACCTGGAAATGCAGCAGAAGCGCGCGAAGGATTTGCTGCGCGCCGCCTGGGCCGCCGACGCGGACGCGCTGGCGCGGATTGGCGCGCTGCACCCCAGGCCGCCCGCGGCCGATGCGCTGACGCTGGCCGATGCGCAGCTCGTCATCGCCCGCGGCTACGGCTTCGAGAGCTGGGCGGCGATGAAGCGCAAGATCGATTCGCTCACCAGGACGCCGGTCGAGCGGTTTCTCATGGCGCTGCGCGACGGCGACCCCGCGCACGTCCGCGAGCTCCTCGAGCGGCACGCGGAGGTCCGCGCAGCGGTGAACGAGCCAATCGGCCATTTCGACAGCCGGCCGGCCGCCAGCGTGAAGAAGAACCTGCCGGTGCTCGACGTGCTGCTCGAGCACGGCGCGGATCTGAACCTCAAGAGCGTCTGGTGGGCCGGCGGGTTCGGGCTCCTGGAATACGACTGCACGCCCGAGGAGGCGGCGCCGCTCATCGCGCGGGGCGCGGTCGTGGACGTCTTCGCCGCGGCGCACCTCGGCATGTTCGAGCGGCTTCGGGATCTCGTCGATCGCGATCCGTCGCTCGTCCACGCCCGCGGCGGCGACGGCAAGACCCCGCTGCACTCCGCGCGAACCGTGGCGATCGCGCAGTACCTCGTCGACCGTGGCGCGGAGCTCGACGCGCGTGATGTGGATCACGAGTCGACGCCGGCGCAGTACCTGATCCGCGACGCCCCGGACGTGGCGCGCCTGCTCGTGGACCGCGGCGCCTGGTTCGACATCTTCATTGCGATTGGGCTTCGCGACGCGGATCTCGTCGAGCGCTGCTTACGCGACGACCCCGACGCGCTCGATCATCGGATCGGGCAGGGCAAGTACGCGGTGGCGCACAACGGCAGGCGGGCGGCGACGCGCGAGGAAATCGGCGATCGGCGCGGCGACACGTACAGATGGGTGTTCAACCACAACATGTCGGCCGTCGAGGCGGCCGCCCTGCTCGGCTACGACGACATCGTCGAGCGGCTGTTAGGTCACGCCTCGCCGGCACAGCGGCTGGTGGCCGCGTGCGCGAGAGGCGATCGCGCCGCTGCCGAGGCCGTGGTCGCCTCGCATCCGGATGTCGTCGCCGGCCTCGGGCCAGACCGGAGGCGGCTCATCGCCGACAAGGCCTACGCCAACGAGACGGCGCCCGTCGCGCTGATGCTCGATCTGGGATTCGATTCGCGGGTCATCGGTCCCGACAACGGCGACGCGCTTCACTGGGCGGCCTTTCACGGCAATGCCGAGATGGTGCGGAAGCTTCTGCGCCACGATCCGCCCGTAGGGGTCAAGGACAACGGACACGGCGGCACGCCGCTGAACTGGTGCGTCTATGGCTCAGTCTGCGGGTGGAGCAAGAACACGGGTGATTTCGCCGTCACCGTGCGGCTGCTGCTCGACGCGGGCGAACAGGCCGATCCCTCGGATCTCCCGACCGGCCGCGACGATGTGGACGCCGTGCTCCGGGCGCATCTGGCGTAAGGCCGCGGCTCCCTTTGCTCCCCGCGGCCCCTACCGCGAGCGAAGCGAGCGGCCCTTAGAGCGGCCCCCGCTTCCACGGCCCGGTGATCGCGAACGTGATCCCCGGCGTCTGGATGTTCACGAACAACCAGTTGCCGTCCGGGCTGTAGCAGGCGCCCGCCCATTCGTTCTGCCGATAGTCGCCGGCCGGCACACGGCCGTTGTGGGGCGCCGTCAGCACGATGTTGTTCATCGCGAACGTGAAGGCATCTCCCTCCATCGTCAGGCCGATGAGCCGCTCGCCCTGCGTGAACCCGTTCCCGGCGGCATCTTCGCAGAGCAGCAGCCCGCCGCGCGGCGTGACGGTCATGTTGTCCGGGTTGTCGAGCTCGGTCGCGTTCGGCGAATCGTAAATGAGCTTGATCGTCTCGCGGCGCGGGTCGTACTCGAACACCTGGCCCTCCCCCGCGCTGCCGCCGCTGGTCGAGAGGAAGAACCCCGTCCGCTCGCCCCACCACGCGCCTTCGAGGCGAATGAACCTGGCGGCGCCCTTGGCGAAGCCCTGCTGGGCGACCGGCGTGAACAGCGCCCGCGGATCGTCGATCCGCACCCACTGCACCGGCCACGTGGTGCCGACCGGATGCGCTCCGGCGAGGTCGGCGTTCGGCTGGTTGCGGACCTTCAGCATGTACAGCGATCCGCCGCGCTCGAGCCGTCCGCGACGATTGGGCACGAACTTGTAGAACCCGGCGTCGCCGGAGTCCTCGGTTTCGTAGACGTATCCCGTACGGGGGTCGACCATGAGCGCTTCGTGGGAGAAACGGCCCATGTCGACGAGCGGCGTCGGGTCGCCGGCCTCCACCCCCACTTCAAAGTTCCACCCGTGCCCCGGGTCGACCGTTTCCTCGCACGTAATCCACGTGCCCCACGGCGTCACGCCGCCGGCACAATTGCGAATGGTCCCGGCGAGGGTGGCGTACGCGGCGAGCCACCGGCCTGTCCGGGCGTCGAACACGAGATTGGTCGTGCCGCCCGCGCCATCGGCCGCGTAAGTGATCTCGGGACGCATGACGTACGGCGCGCCGCCGCCGGGCTCGTGGTTTCTCACGAGCACCAGCCGGCTGGATCGGCGGCGATCGTCGTCTCGATCGTGGTCATCATCGCCCCGGCCGGAGCCGTGATCGTCGCGGTCCCGTCGATCATCGTCATCGTCGTCGTCGTCGTGGCCATGCAGCTCGTCGATCACGGCCATCCCGTCGTGGAGGCTCGGGCACGCCACGCCGTCCGACATCATGTCGCCGGTCCAGCTGTACGACCGGTAGCGGAAGCCCCTCGGCAGCTGGATCAGCGGCAGATGGGTCGTCTCGTCCAGGACCGGAGCGATCGGCCCATAAGGACTCGCGCCGCTGGTGGGCGACGCTCCTTCGGCGCGCCGGGCCATGAACCCGTCGAGCGACAGCGTCCAGAACGCGCCGGCCCCCATGGCGCCACGGCGGAGGAATGTCCGCCGGTCGGTCGGATTGATGTGGGTCATCTAAGCTCCTTTTCTGATCGTGCCCCCGACGCGCGGGCGGCCGATCGGAGAAAGGAAAGTAGCGGCGGGATGTAAAGAGGAGCCGACGTGGATGCAACGCCAGCGTAAGTTGTTCGTGAACACTGCGAGTCCAGGAGTGGCGCGATGTTTGACGCCTCCGCCGGAACGGGATACGGTTCGGCTCGTCCGCGGTGGAAAAGGATGAGCACCGCTCGAATTCTGCCGTCCGACACGATCATCGAGCACGGCGCGGACGGCGCGGTCTACGCGCGATCGCCGCACGTCCTCGGTGCGTACCCGGCGAGAATCACCCAGTGCCTCGAGCATTGGGCCGGGCACGCCCCGAACCGGACGTTCCTCGCGCGCCGCGACGCGGAAGGCGCATGGCGCGGCGTGACCTACGCCGAGGCGTTGAACCGCGTGCGCCGGATCGCGCAGTCGCTGATCGATCGGCGGCTGTCCGCGGACAGGCCCGTGGTCATCCTGTCCGGCAACAGCATCGAACACGGGCTGCTTGCGCTGGCGGCGATGTACGCCGGCGTGGTCTACGCGCCGATCGCGCCGTCCTACTGCCTGCTCGCCACGGAGTTCACGACGCTGAAAGCGCTGTGGCAGGCGCTTCGACCCGGGCTCGTGTTTGCGGCTGAAGGCGAACGCGTACGAGCGGGCGCTCGCCGCGGTCGGCGACAGCGGGGCGGAAATCGTCACGTGCTCGACCGGCTCGCCGCCGTCCACGACGCGGTTCGCGGAACTGGAGGATCGACCGGCGACGGCGTCCGTGGACGAGGCCCACGCGCGCGTGGGTCCGGACACGGTCGCGAAGATCCTCTTCACGTCGGGATCCACCGGCCGGCCGAAGGGCGTGATCAACACGCAGCGGATGCTGTGCGCCAATCAGGAGATGGTGCGCACGGTGCTGCCGCTGCTGGCGGACGACCCGCCGGTGCTCTGCGATTGGCTGCCGTGGAATCACACCTTCGGCGGCAACCACAATTTCGGCATCGTGCTCTACAACGGCGGCACGCTCTATATAGATGATGGAAAACCCACACCCGAGGGCTTCGACACGACCATCGCGAACCTGAAGGACGTGGCGACGACGGCGTATTTCAACGTCCCGCGGGGATACGACCTGCTCGTGCCCAGGCTGCGGGCCGACCGTGAATTCCGGCTGCATTTCTTCAGCCGGCTGAAGATGCTGTTCTGCGCGGCCGCGGCGCTCCGGCAACAGGTGGCGGACGACCTCGAGGCTGCCGCGCTCGACGCACGCGGAACGCGGATCCCGCTCGTCACCGGCCTCGGCGCCACGGAGAGCGCGCCGTTCGCGATCTGTGCCGGCGACGCCGACTTCACGGGCGGACGGATCGGCGTGCCGGCGCCGGGTGTCGAGCTCAAACTGGCGCCGGCCGGCGACAAGCTCGAGGGACGGCTGCGCGGGCCGAACATCACGCCGGGCTACTGGCGCGACGAGGAGCTGACCGCGCGCCGCCTTCGACGACGAAGGCTTCTACAAGCTCGGGGACGCGCTCGGTTTCGTCGATCCGGAGGATCCGTCGAAGGGCTTCGTGTTCGAAGGGCGGTTGTCGGAAGATTTCAAGCTGTCGACCGGCACGTGGGTGCGGGTCGGGCCGCTGCGCATGGCGCTGCTCGCGCACCTGGGCGACCTCGCCCACGACGTGGTGATTGCCGGGCACGATCGCGATTTCGTCGCGGCGCTGATCTTCCCGCTCCGCACGTCCTCCGGTCGGTCGCGCTCGAAGAGCTTCGCCGTGAGATGCGACGTCTGCTGCAGGCGTTCGCCGTCAAGAACCCGGGCAGCTCGACGCTCGTCCGCCGGGCGATCGTTCTCGATCGGCCTCCGGCCATCGATGCGCAGGAAGTCACGGACAAGGGCTCGGTCAACCAGAAGGCGGTCCTGGCAAACCGCGCGGGCCTGGTCGATCTGCTCTACGGTCCCGCGCAGCCAGGAATCGTGTGCGACATTTCGGAAGGAGGCGGGACCCGTGGCGCAGCCCATTCAGCTTGACGTGGCCCGGCTGGCCGCCATCGACGTGCACGTCCACCTCGAAAGCGACAGCACGTCGGCGGCCGATACCGCCGCGCGGCAGTACTTCGGCGAGAGCGGCGCGCCGCGGGATCGGCAGGGCTTCGCCGACTACTACCGGTCTCGCAACATGGCGTGCGTGGTCTTCACGGTGGACGAGCATCTGACAGGCCGCAAGCAGCCCAGCAATGACGAGGTCGTGCGATTCGCGGCCGACAACCCCGACGTGGCACTCGCCTTTGCGAGCATCGATCCCACGCGGGGACCCGAGGCGGTTCGCGAGGCGCGGCGTCTCCTGGCCACGGGTTACGTGCGCGGCCTGAAGCTGCACCCGCCGGCGCAGCAGTTCTTCCCGAACGATCGCGTCGCGTACCCGCTCTACGAGGTGTTCGCCGAGGCCAGGCTGCCGGTCCTGTTCCACACCGGGCACAGCGGGATCGGCACCGGCGTGCCCGGCGGCGCCGGCATCCGCCTGAAATACGGCAACCCGATGCCGATCGACGACGTGGCGGTGGACTTTCCGGAGCTGCCGATCGTCATGGCGCACCCGTCGTTTCCGTGGCAGGACGAAGCCATCTCGATCTGCCTGCACAAGCCCACCGTGTACATCGACCTGTCGGGATGGTCGCCGAAGTACTTCCCGCCGATCCTGGTGCAGCACGCGAACACGCTGCTCAAGCACAAGGTGCTCTTCGGTTCCGACTACCCGTGGATCACGCCGGACCGGTGGCTGAAGGACTTCGCGCAGATCGCGATCCGTGAGGAGGTACGGCCGCTCATCCTGAAAGAGAACGCTATGCAAGCTGTTCGGACTCAATGAGAGGAGCTCTGTATGAAGATGCGTGTTCACGGACTCGTTGCTGCTCGGGCTCGTTCTCTGCGGCGTGGTCGCACAGCCCACCGGCGTGGCTGCCGATCACGGAGCACGTCTCATCGTCTTCGGGGACAGCCTCTCCGATTCCGGCAACATTCCGGCGCCCTCGCCGCCGTACTTCGCGGGACGATGGTCCAACGGGCCGACGTACGCCGACCGGCTCGCGTTCCGGCTGGGCATCGGCGACGCACTCGTCCCGTCGGCTGCCGGCGGGACGAACTATGCGCGGTCCGGCGCCCGCATCCTCGGCACGAACGGCATCGTGGAACAGGTCGTCACGTATCTGCACGACGCACGATTCAGTGCCGACAGGCGCGCGACGTACGTCGTGTTCATCGGCGGCAACGACGTGCGGGACGGCCTGGTCGCTGCGTTCGGCGATCCCGCGTTCAATCCTGCGGCATTCATCGACAAGCGGCTGGCCGTGCTGGCGGCCACGCTCACCGGGCTCTCCGCTCTCGGCGCGCGCAACATCGTCGTCCTCGGCCTGCCTGACCTTGCGGGTCTGCCCGGGCTGCCTCCGCAGGCCATGCCGCTCGCGACGTTCATGAGCGCGCGATTCAATGCCGGAGTGCAGCGGATTGTGCGGTTCCTCGACCGGCGGCCGGGGCGGGCGGCATTCGTGAACGTGGCGGCGTTCTTCCAATTCATCGTGGCGGATGCCATGGCCGGCGGCGCACGGTTCGGGATTACCAACGTGACCGAGCCGTGCCTGGCGATCGTCAACGGGATGCCGGTCGGCCTCTGCGCGAATCCGGACCAGTATCTCTTCTGGGATCCGATCCATCCGACGCGCCGGATCCACGACCTGCTCGCGGAGTTCGTGATCGAATCCCTCGCCGATTAACCAGGAAGGTTTCAAACCCCGAATGGTCCGGCTGAAGCCGGACGCCACAAACGGTTTTGAACTGCCGCCGGGCCGGAGTAGAGCCAGAAGCGTCACGATTTGATCATTTCCCGCCAGTTTTTGCTGTTTTACGTGGCCCGGCCAACCTGGTTGAGCTTGAAACTCAACCTGTTTTCGCCATAGGATGCGGGGACTCACTACCCCCACAAGTTTCCTCTCGGATTAGAAGAGGTACAGGCTCTTGTCCACGCATCATTCCGCGCGCCGGATAGCTGTCTGCGCGCTCGGTCGTGGCGGCGCTTGCCGTCCTCGTTCCAGGCGCGTACGCCGCCGACACGTTCGAGCCGAACAACACGCGGCAGACGGCGGCCGACTCTGCCGTTCGGTGTCGCGCTCAGCAGTTACCTGTTCACGAGCAACGACGAGGATTTTTACCGCGTCGTGACGCCGCGGGCCGGCCACCTGCGGGTCACGACTCGACGTTCCGGACGGCGTCGATTACTCACTCTCGATTTCCGCATTTCAGCGGCTACTACATGGACGTATCCAACCTGGGCAGCGGGCTGGACGAGGAGGTCTGGTTGACCTCCGGGGCGTTCGACAAGCTTTTTCGTGCGGGTCTCGAGCAGCGGCGACCACTCGGAAATGCAGCCATACACGCTGTCGACGACGTTGAGTTTCTCTGACGACACGTACGAGGACAACGGCCACCCGCAGGACGGCCGGCGCATCGCCCGGGAACCTACCGCTCGAAGGTGTATAGCGTCAGTGATCCCGACTGCTTCCGTTTCGAGCTTTGGGCAGCCGGAACGTTCAGCGTGACGCTCGATGTGCCGCCGTCCGCAGACCTGCGGTTGGCTCTCTATTCCGTCTCGGGAGACTTCGCGACTCTCGTCGAAGACGTCTGCTAACGCCGGCAAGCAGGAGTCGACGAATCGATTGCCCGGCCGGTCACCGGCCCCGGCAACTTCTTTCTTGTGGTGACGGGTTACGATGCCTCGACGTTCGAGGAGTATGCGCTCACGCTGACGGGCAGCACCATCAAAGCCCCTCATGCGGTTCGCGACGATTTCGATCGAGTCGGCGGCGCGGATCTCGCGGTTTACGGTGCGGTCACGGGCGTGTGGCGTATCCGGAATCAGCCTGATGTCCAGTTCGGCCAACCCGGCGACATCCCGGTGGCCGGCGACTACAACGGTGACAACGTCGCCGACATTGCCGTCTACCGGCCGGCTCACAGGCACTGGTACGTCCGGGACCAGATGACGGTGCAGTTCGGCGAGCCTGGGGACATCCCGGTGCCGGCCGACTACAACGGCGACCTGTTCACCGACATCGCCGTGTACCGGCCGTCAACCGGCTTCTGGTACGTGCGCAACCAGCTCGCGGTCCAGTTCGGCGGCGGCGCCGACGTGCCGATTCCCGCCGACTACGACGGCGACGGCGACGACGACGTGGCCGTCTACAGGCCTTCGACCGCGTACTGGTACGTCCGCGGTCAGTTCGCCGTGCAGCACGGCCAGCTTCGGGACGTTCCCGTACCGGGCGACTACAACGGCGACGGCCGCGCCGACGTGGCGGTCTATCGCGCGTCCACGGGCGTGTGGGACGTGCGCAATCAGTTCTCCGCAATCCTCGGGGGCGCCGGCTACCGCCCGGTCGCGCGCGACTACGACGGCGACGGCGACACGGACCCTGCCGTCTTCGAGCTGTCTACCGGCAAGTGGAGGATCAGGAATCGGGACGTCGAGCTGTTCGGACAGGCCGGCGACGTGCCGGTGGCGCGGGACGTCTTCACCGTCAACCGCGCCGTGTCGGATTTCAACGGTGACGGCATGACCGATGTGTCCGTGTACTGGCGCGACACCGGACACTGGCTGGTCAACAGGAACTTCGCCGTGCAGTTCGGCGACGGCGACGATCGGCCGGTGCCTGCCGACTACGACCGGGACGGTGTCGCTGGACATCGCCGTGTATCGTCCCTCGACCGGGATGTGGTACGTCCGCGATCAATTCGGGAGTTCAGTTCGGCGATCCCGGCGACGTGCCGATCCCCGGCGACTACGACGGCGACGGCCGGGCCGACATCGCCGTCTACCGTCCGTCGACCGGGACGTGGTTCGTTCGAAACCGGTTCGCGGTGCAGTTCGGCGACCCCGGCGACATCCCCGTGCCCGGCGACTACAACGGCGACGGCGTGACCGACGTGGCGGTCTACCGGCCGTCCACGGGGCGGTGGTACGTCCGCAACCAGCTCGCGCTGCAGTTCGGCGACGCGGGAGATTTGCCGATTCCCGGCTGACTACGACGGCGACGGCCGGATGGACATCGCAGTGTTCCGGCCGTCCACGGCGACGTGGTTCGTTCGCGGCCAGTTCACGGTGGCGTTCGGACAGTCCGGCGACGTCCCGGTGCCGGGCGACTACGACGGCGACGGCGTCACGGACCCGGCCATCTACCGCCCCGCTGACGGAAGGTGGGAGGTCCGAAACCAGTTCTCCCTGACCTTCGTCGGGCCCGATGCGGAGCCGCTGGTGCAGATCCCCGGGAGCCGGTAGACGCTCCATCGACGCTCGCGTATCCGTAACCGGCCGCGCTTCCTCGGTTTCACGAGAGGTAGTCAAGTGCTTGCACATTCCGTTGCGCGTTGGAGATGTATCTGCGCGCTGGTTCTGATCGCGAATGCGGTGCAGGTTCGCCAGGCATCCGCCGACGACACCTTCGAGCCGAACGACACGATCGAAACCGCGGCGCCGATTGGCGTCGGGGTGCCGCTGATGTCCTACGTGTCCACGTCCGGCGATGTCGATTACTACCAGTTCACCGTTCCGAGCTGGCAGCAGCTTCGGTTCGACCTGACCGTCCCCGACGCCGCCGACTATCTGATACAGGTGGTCCTCGGCATTAGGCAATATCGGCTCCGCCGACAGCATTGGGAACGGCCTCGACGAGCGCCTGGAGCTCACGCTCGACGCGGGGACGTATTACGTCAGGATCAGGCGGCTACAGCGGGGCCCCTGGGAACGACTCACGATCCTGTCAACCCCTACACGCTGGCTTTCAGCGTGCTGGACGGCGACGTCCTCGAGCCCAACAACACCCACGCAACGGCGACCGAACTGCCGCTGGGGACGCCGGTCAGCGCCTATGTCTTCACGACGCGCGACAACGACTACTATCGCATCGTGGTCCCGGCCGATGGACACCTCCACATCACACTGGAGGTGCCGGACACGGCTCAGTACAACATCCTGCTGGTACAACAGCAACGGCGCACACATCGCGCAGCGCGTCCGAACCCATCTGGGTGGTTCCTGCCGGCGCCGATCGGGAGATCTGTGACGACCGTTCGCGCCGGAACCTACGTGGTGGTCGTGCAGTCGGCAGGGGCGTACACGCAAACGGAACCTTATGTGATTCGGGCGCTCGCCGGGCACTTCTACCGACTCGTACGAACCGAACAACCTGCTCGTCGCGAAGCACGGCCCATCGCGTCAGGCACGCTCTCCAGCAAGACATATACGCGCAACGACGAAGACTGGTATCGGTTCAGCGTCTCGGCGGCGGGCACGGTCATACTGGTGCTCGAGGTGCCGCCGTCGCTGGATCTCGGCAGTGATCGTCTCTACCAGCATCCGGACTTCGACGGCGTGACTTCCAATGCGACCGGGAACGGAATCGACGAATATGGCCATCCCGCAGCTCGAGCCTGGCATCTACTTCATCCACGTCTTCAAGCGTCGACTCTCATTCGTCGACCACGGAAGCCTATAGGCTCACACTTGGCCGGCAACGCCGTCCGTCCTCTCTCCGCCGTTCCCGCCGATTTCGATGGCGACCGCGTGGCGGATCCCACTGTGTACCGGCCGTCGACAGGGACGTGGCAGGTGCGGAACCAGTTCGCCGTGCAATTCGGCGAGCCTGGCGACATCCCCGTATCCGGTGACTACAACGGAGACGGCCTCGCGGACGTCGCGGTCTACCGGCCGTCGACCGGCACGTGGTACGTCCGCAACCAGTTCGCGGTGCAGTTCGGCGACCGTGGGGACATCCCCGTGCCGGGTGATTACAACGACGACGGGATCACGGACATCGCGGTGTATCGCCCGGCGACCGGCTACTGGTTCGTGCGCAATCAGCTCGCGGTCCAGTACGGCGATCGCGGCGACCTGCCCGTGCCGGCGGACTACAACGGCGATGGCGCGGTCGATCTGGCCGTCTATCGCCCGGCCACCGGCGACTGGTTCGTGCGCCAGCAGTTCGTCGCACGGTTCGGCGAGCCTGGAGACGTTCCGGTCCCCGGCGACTACGACGGCGACGGAAGGGCGGAGCTCGCGGTGTACCGAACCCCGAGCGGACACTGGCTGCTGCGCAACCGGCTGCCCGTCCGGATCGGCGGCGCGGGATTCCGGCCCGTGCCGGCCGATTTCAACAACGACGGGGCAACCGACATGGCCGTCTACGAGCTGTCCACCGGCGTGTGGACGGTGATCGGGTCGATCTCGTTCGCTCACGAGTCCAACACCGTCACGTTCACTTTCGGTGAGGCCGGCGACGTGCCTGTCCCGCACCGAGCCCTGACCCTCAATCGCGCGGCGCACGACTTCGACGGCGACGGCACGACAGATGCCGCCCTGTACCGGCCGTCGACCGGCGAGTGGTTGGTCCACAACAGACCGACGACGCAGTACCGGGACGCGGGTGATCGACCCGTGCCAGCCGATTACAACCGCGATGGCGTCGTCGACGTCGCCGTCTATCGCCCGTCAACAGGCATGTGGTTCGTGCGGAACCAGTTCGCGGTGCAATTCGGAGATCCGAGCGACGTGCCCATCCCCGGGGACTACAACGGTGACGGCGCGGCCGACGTCGCGGTGTATCGCCCATCGACGGGAACGTGGTACGTGCGGAATCAATTCGCGGTGCAGTTCGGCGATCCGAACGACATCCCTGTCCCGGGCGATTACAACGGCGACGGGGTCACGGACATCGCGGTCTACCGGCCGTCCACGGGCATGTGGTATGTCCGCAACCAGCTCGCGGTCCGGTTCGGCGAACCTGGTGACGTCGTCGTCCCGGCCGACTACGACGGCAACGGCCGAATCGACATCGCCGTGTACCGGCCGTCCACGACCACCTGGCACGTGCGGAACCAGTTCAGCGTGTCGTTCGGCACGGCGTCGGACATCCCCGTGCCGGGCGACTACAACGGCGACGGCCGCGCCGATCTCGGGGTCTACAAGCCGGCGACGCGCCAATGGGACGTCGTCAACCAGTTCAGGATCGAGTTCGGTAACGCGGGAGACGTGCCGCTCGTTCGAGGCGCCTGGACTCCATAGGCCGATCGCCGGCCGTCGCGCGAACGGGCGCCAGGGCACTGAACCCTGACGCCCGTTCGAACTTTAGAACGTTAGAACTTTAAGACCCCTACAGCTTCCGCAAGTACGCCAGCAGCGCCGCGCGCTCTTCGGGACGCGGCTGCCCGATCGAAGTGCACGCCGTCCGTCGTCGTGAACGGCGGCACGACACCCGGCGCGGCAAGCCACCCGCCACGCGCTTGAAGAACTCGATGTAGTGATCGACGACCTCCTCGAGGGTGGCCGCGCTGTTGTTGTGGAAGTACGGGGCGGTGTTGCGGATCCCGCGAAGCGCGGGCATGTCGAATTTGTCCCAGTCGTCCTGGGGGCAGCACGGGCCGCCAACGAACCCGGTCAACAAGCGCACGACCGGGATCGGAGCTCGTGCGACGACGGATCTTGGCGTCGCGTTGGCGCAGCGTGATCTCGTACGTCCGGGCGTTGCGGGCGAGCCGCGGCGGGCAGGCCGCAAACGCGAAGCGGGCGGGCGTCACCGGTGTCGAACGGGACGCGGACACTGGCTCAAGATGTTGTGAAATCGAATGACCGGCGCCTGCGGGGTCGACTGGCCGGGGCCGCCGTGGCATTGGGCGCAGGCGCGCACGAACACCGACCTTGCCCTGCTCCTCGAGCGCGTTGAGCGGCGGATCGGGATCCGGCAGCGGTGTCGTGCCCTCTCTGATGGCGTCGGACAGCGCGCGAACACGATGGTTCGTGAACAGCACCCGCTGGAACGAGGACAGGTCGTCGAGAAGCCGCTGCGGCGGCGCGTTCTGGATCTGCGCGTGATTGGTGAGCGCACCGAGCGCCTGCTCTTGAAGCGTCGTGACGCGGGCGTCCAGCTGGTATCCGCCGGACGGGTTCGGGCCGCGCGGCCACGCGAGCCGCCATCGTCAGGTCCGGTGAGGGCCACGTCGTTGACCGTCGGAACGCTCCGCCAGACGTCCACGAACGTCTCGGCCGACGGCGCGTTGGTCGCGGGATCGATGAGCTTGATGTTCGACGGCAGGGTGAACGTGATCCTGACGAGGCCGTTCTGGCGGAGATTGCTGAAGTCGCTGGCGTTCTCGCCGTTGGTCCGGAAATCGTCCGCGTCGATCGGCCGGAACAGCGGATCGTCGGCGTTCGGGTTCCGCCGGCGCTGCCGCTGCAGGAGCTGGAACCTCGCTTCGGCGCCGGCGGGCGACAGCTGGAAATTGTCCGTCACCATGTGGCAGTCGGCGCACGCGCGGCCGTTGCCGTCCAGCCCGGTCAATCTCCGGTCGAAGAACGCGACGAGACCGCGCACGACGGCGTCGCAGGGCTCGCCGCCGCAGTCGAAGCGTGGAATCCCGAGCTGCCGGACGCGAGGGTCAGCGCCTGAGGCGGCCCATCGGCGGTGCTGGCCCTCATCAGCAGCGTCGAGAACAGCGATGAGACAGCAGGCGAGCAGCAGTTTCGGTGCTTTCACGGCTTTTCTCTCCAATGGACGGTAGTGAGTCCGGCGTCCGGTAGTTAAGGCGCTGTGAGACCGCCCAAACCTGCAAGCCGCCAAAAAATGCGGTTGACGCCGGAAGAGCTGCAGCTTTGCCGGCCGTTCTGCGCCTTCATCTACAGATGCCCGCGATCCCTACTGGCTTGTCATGTGACGGGGCCGGACCCCTCCCACGCGCGCGCGCGGTACACCCCCGTGATCGGCCGGCGTGGCCCCTCCCCGCCGGCGCCCGGATCGCCAGCCCGTGGCGACGGCCTGGCGTCGCACGGTCGAATACCGCCAGAGTTCGACCACGGGCTGCTAGACTTGGCTGTTGCCCCGACACAATGAGCCAACCACCAGAGGGGCGGGACTGCGGCGAGGTCACGACGCTGCTCCGCGCCTGGAGCGACGGCGAGGCCGACGCGTTCGACCGCGTGCTGCCGCTCGTCTACGAAGAGCTCCATCGCATGGCCGCGCGCTACCTGGTCGGCGAGCGATTGACCGTCAGCCTTCAGGCGACGGCGCTCGTCAACGAGCTGTGCCTGCGCCTGCTCGGTTGGGACCCGGTGGTCTGGCAGAACCGCGGGCACTTTTTCGGGGTCTCGGCCCGGATGATGCGTCGAGTGCTCGTGGACATCGCGCGGCGGCGGCGGGCCGAAAGGCGCGGCGGCCCGAACGCGATTCGCGTGCCGCTCGACACGATCGATGTGCCGGCGAGCGAGCCGGGCGCCGACCTGCTCGCGGTCGACGCCGCGCTCGAGCTGCTCGCGTCCGAAGACCCGCGCAAGGCCCAGGTCGTGGAGCTTCGCTTCTTCGGCGGCCTCTCGATCGAAGAGACCGCGGAGGCGCTCGGGATCTCGGCGCGCACGGTCCATTCGGACTGGGCGTTCGCCCGGGCGTGGCTGTACCGAACGCTGACTGCCGTCCATGCCCACTGACCGCTGGCATCGCCTCGACGAGCTGTTTGCGGAAGCGGTGGCGCAGCCCGCCGGCCTGCGTGCGGATTTCCTCGCGCGCACGTGCGGCCCCGATGCCGGCCTGCGGGACGAGATCGCCTCGCTGCTGACGGCCGTGGATCAATCGGGCGACTTCCTCGCCGCGCCCGCGCTCGACGTCTTCGCGCGGCAGATCTCCCGCGAAGGGTGGAGCGTTCAGCCCGGCGATCGGATCGCCTCCTACACGGTCGAGCGGCGGCTGGGCGCCGGCGGGATGGGCGAGGTATGGCGGGCGCGCGACGAGCGGCTCGGGCGCGACGTGGCGATCAAGCTGCTCCTGCCGCATCCGTCGAACGCCGACGAGCGCGTGCGCGCGTTTCAGTACGAGGCGCGGGCCGCCGGCACGCTCAATCACACCAACGTGCTGACCGTCTACGACGTCGGGGATCACGGCGGCGCCCCGTACCTCGTCACCGAGTGCCTGGACGGCGAGTCGCTGCGCGCGCGTCTCGGCGCCGGCGCGCTTCCGGTTGACGCGGCCGTCGACATCGCGATCCAGGTTGCGCGAGGGCTGGGCGCCGCGCACGAACGCGGCATCGTGCACCGCGACCTGAAGCCGGAGAACATCTTCCTCGCGCTGGACGGCCGCGTGAAGATCCTCGACTTCGGCCTCGCGACGCTGCACGAGTTGACGCCGCCCCTGTCACCTTCGCAGGAACGTCCCGCCGAGACCACGCGATCGCTCATCGCCGGCACCGCCGGGTATATGGCGCCGGAGCAGGTGCGCGGCGAGGCCGTCGATCGGCGCGCGGACATCTTCGCGCTCGGCGCCGTGCTCTACGAAATGCTCGCCGGCCGCCGCCCGTTCAAGGGCGACAGCACGCTCGGGACCGTGGACGCCGTCTTGAGGCTGCAGCCTCCGGATCTCTCGGACGTCAATCCAGGGATACCGCCGGCGCTCTCGCACATCGTGCGCCGGTGCCTGGCGAAATCACCCGGCGACCGGTTCGCGACAGCCGCCGATGTCGTGTCGGCCCTCGACGCCGTCCACCAGGCACGGCACCTGCCGCCGCCGCCCAGCCTGCTCGGGCTCTTCCGCCGCCCGGCGGTGATGGTGCCGGCGCTGGTGGTGATTCTCGCGATGGCTGCCGGCGGGTGGCAATGGCGCGCGAACGCATCCCGCGTTCACTGGGCGCGCACGATTGCCGCGCCAGAGATTCAGCGGCTCTCGGATCACGGTGACTATACCGAGGCGTTCCTGCTGGCGCGTCAGGCGCTGGCCGTCGTGCCCGATGACCCGCACGTCAAGCAGCTGTGGCTCGACGCGTCGATCCCGTCGGTCCTCGTGACCACCGACCCGGTGGGCGCCGACGTGACGTTCGCCGCGTACCGAACACCCACAACATGGGTTTCCGCTCGGCAGGACGCCGCTCACCGGCGTCCGCTTTCCACGCGGTCTCATCCGGGTGCGGATCACCAAGGCAGGTTTTCAGCCCATCGAAGCGTCCAAAGCATTCCCCTGCGCGGCCAGCGGTTCCGGCTGGATCCGTGGACGCCGTGCCGCCAGGCATGGTGCGCGTGACCGAAGGGCGCGATCCCACTCGGTTCGGCCCGATGGGCCGGATTGACGATTTCTGGATCGATCGATTCGAGGTGACCAACCGGCAGTTCAAGGAATTCGTCGATCACGCCGGGTACAGCCGGCGCGACTACTGGCGGGAGCCGTTCGTGGACGACGGCCGGTCCGTACCGTGGGAAGAGGCCGTCGGGAGATTTCGCGACGCAACGGGACGGCCGGGGCCGGCGACGTGGACGGAGGGCACGTATCCTGACGGTCAGGCTGATTTTCCCGTCGGCGGCGTGAGCTGGTACGAGGCGGCGGCGTACGCGGCCTTCGCCGGCAAGAGCCTGCCCACGATGTATCACTGGTTCCGGGCGGCGAACCTGGGGCGCTTCGCCGACATCCTGACGGTCAGCAACTTCAGCGGAAAGGGGCCGGCGCCGGTCGGCAGTTACGGCGGCCTGGGTCCGTTCGGCACCTACGATATGGCGGGCAACCTGAAGGAATGGTGCTGGAACGAAACGGACACCCGCCGCTTCCTGTTGGGGGCCGCATGGAACGAGCCGAGGTACTTGTTTGCCAACCATGATGCCAGGGGTCCCTTCGAGCGGGCGCCGGGATACGGCTTCCGTCTTGCGAAGTACATCCAGCCGGTGCCGGCGGCCGTGGTCGCACCCGTCCGGCTCGAGTGGCTCCTCGGGCGTGACCTCCGAAAGGAAAAGCCGGTCGGCGATGAAATCTTCGCCGTGTATCGAAGACTGTACGCCTACGACCCCTGCCGCTGAACGCGGCCGTCGAGGCGACCGAGGAGGCGGAGTTCTGGGTAAAGCACACGGTCGCGTTCGACGCCGCGTATGGCGGTGAACGGATGCGCGCGTATCTCTACCTGCCAAAGACCGGATCGCCGCCGTATCAGACCGTCATCTTTTTCCCGGCGGGGGACGCATTCATTCTGCGATCGAGCCGTGACATCTCCGTGGCCCGGGGGGAGTTCATCATCCGGAGCGGACGGGCGTTCCTCTACCCGGTCTACAAAGGGACGTACGAGCGGTCGGGGCCGTCTGACGAGATCGGACCGAACGCCGAACGCGAGATCGTCATTGCGTGGTCGAGAGATCTCGGACGCGCCATCGACTACCTCGAAACGCGAACGGACATCGATCGGGCTCGCCTGGCATTCTACGGGGTGAGCGCAGGGGGCGATGCCGGCGTGGTGTTGACCGCGCTCGAACCGCGCTTGAAGACCGGCGTGCTTTCCGGGACCGGGATCTGGCGCGAGTGGCCGCCCGAAATAGACATGCTCAACTTCGCGCCGCGCATCCGCATGCCGACGCTGCTGTTGAATGGGCGGTACGCCTTCGGCGAACCGTACGAAACGGCGCAACTTCCACTGTTCGCCCTGCTGGGACCTCCGGCCGAGCACAAGCGAAACAGGGTCTTCGAGACCGGCCACGCGTTGCCGACCGCGGACGTGGCCGCCGAGATTCTCCCGTGGCTCGACCGCTATCTTGGACCGGTCTCACCGCCACGACCAAGTCCTTAAACAGGAGATCAGAAGATCAGGAGTTTTTATTTTCTTGAGAATGAATCTCCTGACCTCTTGACCTCCTGTTAAATCACTTGCGTTCGTTCAAGCCTGCCCGCCTGGCCCGCCCGCCCGGGGCCGCGATGAAATCTCCGCATTGAGACGACGAAGACACTCGAGCACGCGCATCGTCGATTGCAGGTGCCGCTGGTCGGTACCTCGCTTCGAAGTGCGCGTACGGGCGCAGCAGCCGGAGGACGGCTGTCCTCAGCAGCTGTCCGGGCAAGCCGAACCGCGAGGATGTCCTGAACGGAATGCCGGTCACGAGCATGCGCTCGGCCTCCGCGGCCTCGCGCTGGGCGAGCTCGAGCTCGCCGGCGAGCAGATCGATCAACGCCGGTTCCGGCGGCGCCGGCTCCGGTACGGGCTCGGGCTCCGGGGGTGGAGACACGATCACGGCCACCGGCGGCGGCTCGGGATCCGGCTCGTGCACAGGCGCCGGTTCCGGCGGCTGGCGCGCCGCCCCTATGGCCGACAGCCGCTCGCGGATGAACGCGGCGGTTCGCTCCGGCGACAGGCGATCGATCACGTGCGCGCGGCCGATCCGTCCCCGGTCGCGGGCGAGCACGGGATTGTCGTAGACCTGCCGCATCAGCGACGCGGCGGCGCCCAGGTCCGGCTCCGCCCAGCAATCCCCTTTCGGGTAAGGCTCGCAACCCGACGGCACTCTCGCGGGCCGCCACGGAACGAGGAAGCTGTTCTCCGGCGTCATGAACGCCATGTTGCCCGAGTAGGCGGTCGCAATGGTCGGCTTCTCCAGCGCCATCGCTTCGGCGAGCGTCAGGCCAAACCCCTCGGAGCGGTGGAGCGAGACGTAACAGTCGCACGAGCTCATGAGCGCGTCGCGCTCGCGGGCCGGGAGGTATCGATCCATGGCGATGACATCCGGCCGGCCGCCGGTTGCCGCGCGGACCGCTTCGAACGGGCCGCGCGCGAGTTGCCCGTTGATCGACTTCAGCACCAGCGTCGGACCTTCTCCCGGACGAAAGGCCCGGCAGAAAGCTTCGACCAGGCCGATCGGGTTCTTCCGGTCGATGTGGCTGAGAAAGTCGAACATGAACAGGAAGACGAACCCTTCCGGGAGACCGAGATCCGTCCGGCTTGCGGCCGCCGGATCCGGGCGGCGAAGCGGGATGGGGCAGATGTGCACGGGCTTCGACACCGTCGTCCGGACGGCCGCCGCCACGTAGTCGCTCGCCACCCAGACCTCGTCGAGAAGATCGGACGAGGGCTGATACGCGTTCGGCAGCTGCTCCGTTTCCCAGAACCAGAACCCGATGCGATGGCAGTGCTCGGTCATCTCTCTCGGCAGCGCGTCCACGGCACGGGGAAACTCGTCGGCGTTCGCGCAGATGAGCGTGACGTCGTACGGTCCGCCATTCGCGCCGAGCTCGAAGGCGTCCTCCTGACGGCTCAGCGTCTGGTTGTTGACGACCGTGTCGACGGCGATGCCCCCGTCCCGCGCGGCCGACGCGAGGAGCCGCGCGATCTCGCCGACGCCGAGCTCGGCCTTGAAGTAACCGGCGACATTGAGGCCGGTCGCGAACGGCGGGCCGCCGTTGCCTCCGTTGCCGCCGTTGCTTCCCATCGGAATCCGCTCCAGGGACGCCGCGCGCGCCCACGATCCGGACGACCCGTTCGGCCGGAGCGATGCGGGAATCGTCTGGACGGCGTGCGGGTCGTACCGGACCCAGTGCACGTACGCCTCGGCTTCGGCGCCGTAGGGCCGTGGAAATGTCCGCTGCAGATCGCCCCGGAACTGATGCAGCCCGAACAGGTAGCGAGAGAGCCGCGGCGCTTCCGGCGCCGGCGAGTTCAGCCACTGCACCATGTCGTCCCACGCGTATGGATACGGCGGAGGCTGCAGCCCCAGACGCTCGGCATCCAGCAGGGCCCGCCGGTACAGCCGCCGCATCACCAAATCGATTGGCGTGCCGTCCGCAAGCGTCGAGTAGCCGTAGCTCACGGCGACGGGACAGTGCCCGCCGGTCCGCAGCTTCGCCGCGTACCCGTCGCACAGCTCGCGCAGCGCCGGCCGCTCGCTGAGCAGCACCCGCGGGTTGCGGCCCTGATAGCGGCTGAGGAGGTACGGGACCGCCGGATCGAATCCGCTGAAGTGGAAGAAGCGAAGCGGACGGCCGTTGACGTCGAAGCCGCTCGCCGTGCGCTCCACCCGGCGCTCGTGCAGATTCCAGTAGGCGACGTTGCAGCCAGGGTCGTCGACGAGCGCATGTGGAAACAAGCCGGCGACGTAGTCGAGCCAGCGCTGATCGACGAACATGCCGTTGGCGGGATCGGAGATGCAATGACGCCGCAGCCGGCCGGACCACCACTCGAGAAAGCGCTCGGTGCCGGCGCCGACGCCGATGAATCCGAGGTTGAAGACCCCGGCGCGCAACACCGCCAGGTCGCTGACCTCGAAGCCGTCATCGGGTATGGGCGAGAGCATGTGCGGCGTGAGGACGATGCCCCGGTCGGCTGCCAGGCGCGAGAGATTGTCGACGGAGTCGAACACCTGGATATCGGGGTCGAAGTACAGGACCGAGTCCGCGCCCTCCGCCAGCAGACGCTGCAGCAGCAGAGGCTTCACCGCCGTCGACAGCTCGGTGACGTCGTACAAGAAGGTCTGCCGCCGCCGCTCCGCCGCGTCGGGGATGACGTCTTCGAGCCGGAGCGTTCGAAACAGTCCGGCGTCCGACGGCTCGGCGGCGCCGTCGATCACCAGCACCGTGACACGGGCCTGCGGATGCACGGCGGTGAGGGACTGCGCGAAGACCCTCGCGTACGGCAGGTAATTGCGAGCGACGATGGTGCAGGCTTGCATGACGACTACTCTCCCTACTGGTCCTGCCGATGCGCCGGCGAGCGCTGGCCGCTCTCCGCGCCGGTCTCTTTCGGAAGCCCAGCCTCGCGATTCGCGATCTCCCTGAGAGCGGACTGAACGATGACGAGGTCGGCTTCCTTACGCTCGATTTCCTTGGCGAGCACGCCTGCCCACTGCTCGGCCGTGCCGGCCCTCCGCTCGAGCAGCTCACGCTCCACCTGCCAGCTCGCCTCTGAGCTGCGCACCCGGCTCGAGATCTCCGCGAGGGCGGAGACGGCGGCCAGAAGGTCGGCCTCTTTACGCTGCAGTTCGCCCGCGAGCGCCGAATGGGCGGTGGCGAGGTCGGTCTCTTGACGTTGCCGTTCACTGGCGAGCGCCGATTGGGCGATCGCAAGGTCGGCCCCTTTGCGTTGCAATTCACCGGCGAGCGCCGAGTGGGCGATCGCAAGGTCGGCCTGCTTGCGCTGCAGCTCGCTCGCGAGCGCGTGGCCGTCGAGCATCGCACGTCCGCCATCGTGAGCGCGTTCCACCCACTCGCCTTCAGGCAACGGACCACGCCGCTGAATCATCGCCTCGACGGTGACGCGCGGCCGCGAGGCAGGAAGGAGCGCGGCGAGGAGCGCCTCGACATGGCGGCGGCGGGACTGTCCAATCGCGGGCTGAAGACTCCGCAGGTGCTCGCGCACCGCGTCGCGCCGGCTCCACAGTTCCAACGCCGCGGGCACGAGCAATCCCAGCGCAGCCAGGCCGGCGGAGACGGTCCAGTCCTGCAGGCCCGCCAACGCCAGAGCGCCCTGCCCTTTCACCAGCGTGTAGCGGTCCTGATACAGGAACAAGGCAGGCGTGCCGGCGCCTGTGGCGAAGACGGCCGGGTGATAGCGCGTGCTCACCACGAGCTCCGCATGGCGGCAGTACCAGACGGCCTCCGCCGGCGAGGGAAGCGGAGCCAGGCGGAGCGGCGTCGAGGGGCCCGCCGCCGCGATGACGGCGGCGGCCATGGCGACGTCGTGAGCTCGAGCGCCACCGAGATCGCCGACGTGCGGCACGAGGACCACGGCGGCGCCCGTCGATCGGCCCAGCTCGGCGAGTTGGGCCGCGAACTTCGGCACGATCCCCGCCGGGTCCGACAGGTCGTCGAGCTGATTCAGCGTGACGGCGATGAACTCACCATCACCGACGATCTCCGACGAACGGGCAGGCTCGACCTCGTCGAGGCCGATCGCGTCGTCGAACTGGAGCACGAGGCGCCCGGGTTGCACACCGAGCTCGACCGCCAGCCGGCACGAGTGTTCCTCGCGCGCCCCGACGAACACACAACCGGCGAGTGTCTCGGCGACGAGCTCGCGGGTCCTGTCGTCGAAGGCCGGGCCGATCGTCTGGCCGGTGATCGCGACGGGCCGCGCGGCGCGCCGCGCGGCGCGGACGCCCGCGGCGCGTTCGAAGACGTGCTCGGGCCAGGTACGGGAAAGGTTGCCGCCTCCCGCAATCACGACGGCGTCGCTCGCGGCGATCGCCGCCAGGCCCTCGCGCCAATGGGCTGGAGCAATCAAGGGCCAGCGGTCAGGCGGCTCCGCGAGGATGGTGTCGAGCTCCGCCAGCCGGCGCTCCCGGTCGGCGGCGCCGGCGCAGTCGCTGAAAGTCAGGCTGGGCACGGCACGCACGCCAAACTGCTCCGACGACCGTTCCGGTTGAACCGACATCAGCGTCCACTCGGCGTCGACGCCGCACGCGGCCACGCCCTCGAGGAGGCCGGCCATCATCGCCTCGTCGCCGACGTGATAGGCATCGGTGCTCCCGATGTCGCCAATCGCCACGAGCCGGGCGGGCGCCTCGCGCGCGTTCGCAGCCGCCACGATCAGAGATCTCCCGTCAGACAGAATCTGACCGCGGCGGTGGAGCCGGGCTCCGGCCGAAGGAGGAACGCGAGCGTGTACATGGGTGACGTCGCGCCGTGAGACGTCCAGCCAGCTGGCGGGTCATCGAATTTGCGCGGCTGGTAGGATACCGGACGGAACTACCGGCCGGTGTATAAAAGTGAACAGAGGCGAAGTCGGCTATCTGTTGGAGAATAGCCTTGTTCACGGCGAGGGGCGCTCGGCGGCAACGGCCGCCGACTCACGGCAAGGAGAAGCCGGCATGGCGGATCTTCTCAGCGAACAGCAGTGGTGGGAATACGATCGGGTCGGCTATCTGCGTCTGGGCTCGGTTCTCGACGCCCCGGAGCTGACCGCTCTGCAGCGCCGGATGGACGAGATCATGCTGGGCAAGGTCTCCAATCCCGCGCTGCAGTTTCAGCTCGACACGGGCGGGGCGTACGAGGAGCTGCCCGACGCCGTGCCGCGCCGGACCGAGAGCACGCTCGCCTATCGGAAGGTGCAAGGGCTCGAGTCGGACCCGATGTTCCTGGACGTCATCCGCCGGCCGGTGATTCGCGAAATCTGCGGCCGCCACTACGGCAACCATGCGAGCATCTCGATCTTCCGCGCCATGATGATGAACAAGCCGGCCGGCAAGGGCACGTACCTGCCGTGGCACCAGGACGCCGGCGATGTCTGGAAACTGGACCGCGATCCGACCGTCACCATCTGGATCGCGCTGGATCCCGCCAACCGTTCGAACGGCTGCGTCCAGGTCATCCCCGGCAGCCACCGGCTCGGGCTGCTCAGCAAGAACGGCAGCACGCTGAGCCCCGAGGCTGCCGAGCGCCATTGCCCCGACGAGGCGATCACGTACCTGGAGGTCGAGGCGGGTGAAGGGCTCCTGATGCACAACTGGCTCGTGCACCGCAGCGACATCAACCATACCGGCTCGCCCCGGCGTGCGCTGACCGCGTGCTACATGGACGGCCGCACGCGGAGCACCCTCACCGGCGACTACTTCCCGATCGTCTTCGGCGAGCGGCCGGACGCCGACGGCGACTGGCCTTTCCTGCAGTACATGCGGGACGAGAACCGGAGCCTGCGGCACACGGCCTCGGAGGCCGAGCGGTACGCCAGGGCCCTGGAGACGTCGCGCAGCGAGACCGAGCAGTACGCGAGGTCGCTCGAAGCCGAGCTGACCCGAATCCGTAGCGCGGCCTCACAGACCGCATCCCCGTAGCTTGCCCCTTACCGCAGGAACCCGCCTCGGTCCGTACGAGATCCTCGGGCGTCCTGGGGGCTGGCGGCATGGGCCCGGCGAGCGAGCGCAGCGAGTCGAGCCGACGCGCATGGGGGTGGGGCCCCATGCGCATTGAGAAAAGCTGATCCCGCCCATGCCCCTCACAGCAGGAACCCGTCTCGGTCCGTACGAAATCCTCAGCGTCCTCGGAGCGGGCGGCATGGGCGTCGTCTATCGCGCGCGGGACACGAGGCTCAATCGCGAGGTCGCGATCAAGGTGCTGCCGGATCTGTTCGCGACGGTTCCGGACCAGCTCACGAGGTTCGATCGCGAGGCGCAGCTGCTGGCGTCGCTGAATCATCCGCACATCGCGCAGATTTACGGGTTCGAGGATTTTCCGTCCCCGGGACCGGGCCAGCCGGCCGTGCCCGCGCTCGTGCTGGAGCTGGTCGACGGGCCGACGCTCGCGGACCGGATAGAGAAGAGCGCGGTTCCGCTCGAAGAGGCGCTGCCGGTTGCGCGCCAGATTGCCGAAGCGCTCGAGGCGGCGCACGCACGCGGCATCATTCATCGCGATCTGAAGCCCGCCAACATCAAGCTGACCGCCACGGGAGCCGTCAAGGTCCTCGACTTCGGCCTGGCGAAGGCCTTCGATCGGCGTCCGGGTGACGGCGCCTCGAGCGCCGGTTCCGCCGGCCTCGACTCACCCACGTTCGCGAGCCCCGCAACCGAACCGGGCGTGATTCTCGGCACCGTCGCGTACATGGCCCCGGAGCAGGCGCGCGGCCTGGCGGTGGACAAGCGTACGGACATCTGGGCGTTTGGCGTGGTGGTCTACGAGATGCTCGCGGGAGGCCGGCCGTTCGAGGGCAGCACGCTCTCCGACACCATCGCGGCCGTGCTGCGCGGCGAGATCGACTGGTCGCAGCTCCCGGCCGGGACGCCACACGAGCTGCGCGTCCTGCTGCGGCGCTGCCTCGAGCGCGATCCGGCGAACCGGCTCCACGACATCGCCGACGCGCGGCTCGTGATTGCCGACGTGCAGCGCGGAGAGCCCGCGGACGAGGGCCGGCGCCGGCCATCCGGCGCGTGGAAGCTGTGGCTCGGAGTTGCGGCGGTTGCGCTGGCCGCCGCGATCGCCGGCGCGTTGTCCGGTGCACGGCTCGTGACTCCCTCTTCTCCGGCCGCCGAGCGTTCGAATCCGATCGTCCGGTTCGCCATCGACCCGCCGCCGGAGGTCACGAGCGTCACCAACGTCACCGTCGCCGACAACGGGCGCTTCGTCGTCTACGAGGGTCAGGTCGAGGGTGAGTCGCGGCTCTTCCTGCGGCGGCTGGACAGCCCGGACTCGCGGCCGCTCGCCGGGACCGAGGGCGCCCGCTGGCCGTTCACATCGCCCGATGGCGCGTGGATCGGGTTCTTCCGCGACGGGAAGATCTACAAGGTCTCGCAGGACGGCGGCGATCCGCTCGACGTGTGCGACGTGCGCGGCGGCCCGGGCGCCGCGTGGATGGCCGATGGGCGGATCGTCTTCTCGAGGACGTGGCTGGCGGGGCTCTCCATCGTCTCCGCCGATGGCGGCACGCCGGCAGTCCTCACGAAGCCCGATCCAGGTCAGCACGAGATCGGCCACTGGTGGCCGGCGGCGCTGCCTGGCGGGCGCGTCCTCTTTACTATCGTGACGGCGGGCATGGGGCTCAACGACGCGCGCATCGCGCTGCTCGATCCCGCAACCGGCACGTATCAGACGCTGTTTCCGGGAGCGAGGGCCTCATGGGTCCCGTCGGGGCATCTCCTGTTTTACCGCACCGGGCGGTATCTCGCGGTGCCGTTCGATCTGCCGTCGCTGAAGGTCACGGGCGAACCGTTTGCCGTGCTCGAAGACGCGCAGGAGATCGACCCGGCAGGCGACTGGCCGCAGCCGGTCGCGACCGCGGCCAGCGGCGTCGTGACGTATCTCGCGGGTCCGTACGTGCCGCCGAGCCGGCTCACCTGGATTGACGCCGGCGGCAAGTACACGCCGCTGGCGTTTCCGGCGAGGCCGTACGTGAACGTCACGCTCTCGCCCGACGGCCGGCGCGCCGCGACGGGCAGCCTGGAGGCCGGGCGGCTCACGATTCGGCTGTTCGATCTCGAGCGCGGCGCGGAGGAAATGCCCCAGATCGCCGGCATGAACTGGAACCCGGTGTGGCTGCCCGATGGCCGCCTGTCGTTCACCAGCATGCGCAAGGGTGACTTCGACGTCTACGTGAAGGACGTCGGCGGCAGCGCAACGGAGACCGCATTCCTCTCGGGTCCCGACGACACCGATCCGGTCGCGTGGTTGCGGGACGGCCGGCTGGTCTTTCAGGGCTCGGAACCGGACGGCGCGTATCCGTTGAAACTGTTCGACCCCCGTCAGCCGAATCAGATCACGCGCCTCACCGAGCAGCACGTGGAAAACGGGGGGGCCGTGTCACCCGATGAACGATGGCTGGCCTACCAGTCCGCCGCGACGGGCCGCACGCTGATCTACGTGCGCGCGCTGGCGGGCAACGCTCCCGGCGTGGTGCTGTCGCGGAACAGCGGAGAATTCCCGGCCTTCACGCGTAAGGGCCGGGAGCTGGCGTTCGTCCGGAGTGGACAGCTCGTCGTGGCGCCGTGGCGCGAAAGGGGCGGACGCTTCGAGCTGGGGCAGGAACGCACGGTGACACGGCTGGCGGCCGGATCGGGATGGACCTACGGCTCGCCGTACGACACCGCACCCGACGGCCGGTTCCTGGCGCTCATCCGTACCCAGGCGTCGCCGCCGGTGCGGATTCGCGTCGTGGTTGGATGGGACCGGGACGTGGCGCGGCTGGGGACGAAAGAGGCGCGGTAGGGCCGCGGCAGCTATAATCCCACCGTGACGCCAACCCCGCACTGGGTTTGCGATCCGGAGCTGGGTGAGCGGTTCGTCCAGACCTCGCTGAGGTTCCCGCCTGACTACGATGGGGAGGTCACCGCGACGCTCGTGCGCAACGAGCCGCTCGTGTCGCGCGCAAAGGGGGCCGTCCTTTATCTGCACGGATTCATCGACTACTTCTTCCAAAGCCACGTCGCCGACGCGTTCAACGGCGCGGGCTACAACTTCTACGCGCTCGACCTGCGCAAGCACGGCCGCTCCCTGGCCCGGGCGGCGCACCCGAACTTCTGCCGCGACTTCAAGGAGTACTTTCCGGAGATCACGTCGGCGATCGACATCATCACGGCCGTCGAGCACCACGAGGCGGTGATCCTGAACGCCCACTCCACTGGCGCGCTGACCGGCACGCTCTACGCGAAGATCGGCGATCGGCAGGACCGCGTGACCCGTCTCATCCTCAACAGCCCGTTTCTCGAGTTCCCGCAGGGCAGCACGCTCTCGCATCTCGGCGCGTTCTGGGGATCGCTGTTTCCCTTCGGGCGCATCACGGAGCCCGTCTCCGCGTGGTACGCGAAGAGCCTTCACGCGGATTTCAAAGGCGAGTGGCGGTTCAACACGCAGTGGAAACCGATCGAGGGGTTCGACGCCTTCTTCGGCTGGATACGCGCGGTCGTGCGCGTCCAGGACTGGATCAAAGACGAGCCGCGGCTCGGGCAGCCGGTCCTGGTCATGCACTCCGACCGGTCCGAAAAGGGCCGGACATGGTCCGAGACGTTTCACCGGGCGGATCTCGTGCTCGACGTGAACGACATCAAGCGCCTGGGCCCGAAGATCGGCAGTCGGGTGGAGATCCAGGAGATCGCCGGCGGGAAGCACGATCTGGTGCTCTCGTGCGCGGATGCCCGGGCCCGATGCCTGAACGTCATGATCGAGTGGCTCGGCCAGGCGCCGATCGTCCCCTGACGTGTTCCGGCCGGTGTCGCCTTTTTCTCTCCGATTTCGATCTTCAACACAGGGGATCGTCCGGCACCGAGCCCCATCCGCCAGCTGGCGAAGAAAACGCGAAACCGCGAGAGCGCTCGCGGTGGCCGTCCGAGCGAGCGCGCAAACAGGCGGTCGAGGATGCGCTTGAGCCACGGTGGGGACGCGTGTAGAGTCTTGTGCGATCCGGGTAAAAAGGGAAACGGTGTGCTGCCATCGCCTGCCGAGCGGTGGCGTGTAAGGACTTCGATGCAATCAACGCTCGACCTGCCCGTTGGCCTGGCCGATCAGGGTGCACCCGCTGATGCCCTGTTCGACACTCTGTACACGGAGCTCCATCGGCTGGCCCGCCGCGAGCTCGCACGTCAAGGACCGGCCGGGCCCATCGGGGTGACGACCCTGTTGCACGAGGCCTACCTCACGATCTCGGGCAAGGAAGGGGCGGTCTTCCCCGATCGCGCGCGGTTCATGAACTACGCCGCGCGGGTGATGCGAGGCCTGATCATCGACGAGGTGCGGCGGCGGCGGTCGCAGAAGCGCGGCGGGCTGTTCGAGATTACGTCGATCGGCACCGATCTGGCGGCCAACGTGGCCGACGCGCAGGAGCTGATCCAGATCGGCGATGCGCTCGACGAGCTCGGCAAGGTCGATCCGGATCTCGCGGAGATCATCGATCTGAAGTTCTTCTGCGGGCTGTCCTTCGCCGAGATCGCCGCCATGCGCGGCGTGTCGGAGCGGACCGTGCAGCGCAACTGGGAGAAGGGCCGCATCTATCTGCATCGCGCGATCGCCGACGCGAGGCCGACTTCGTGAGGCCTCATGCCGGCACTCAGCCCTGATCGCTGGCGCGCCGTCAGCCCGTACCTGGACGAGGCGCTCGAGATGGCCGCTGAGCGGCGGGCGCCCTGGCTGGCCTCCATCCGCGCGCGCGACGCGGCGCTCGCCGCCGATCTCGGCGCGCTGCTCGCCGATCACAACGAGGTCCACGAGTCACATTTTCTGGAACAGGCCGTTCCACTCCCGCGCGCGGGGTTGGCGTCGCTGGAGGGGCAGACCCTCGGCGCGTACCGCCTGGTCTCGCGAATCGGTCAGGGCGGGATGGGCAGCGTGTGGCTGGCCGAGCGCTGCGACGGCCGCTTCGAAGGGCGCGCGGCGGTCAAGCTGCTGAACCTCGCGCTGCTGGGGCGCGCCGGCGAAGAGCGGTTCCGGCGCGAGGGCAACATTCTCGCCCGCCTCACCCACCCGAACATCGCGCACCTCGTCGATGCGGGGGTGTCGCCAACGGGCCAGCCGTATCTCGTCCTCGAGCACGTGGACGGCCTGAGCATCGACCGGTACTGCAGCGAACATGCGCTGGGAATCGAGGCCCGTCTCCGCCTGTTCCTCGATGTGCTGGAGGCGGTCGCTCACGCACACGCCAACCTGATCGTGCACCGGGACATCAAGCCGGCCAACGTGCTGGTCAGGGTCGATGGGCAGGTCAAGCTGCTCGACTTCGGGATCGCCAAGCTGCTCGAGGGGGACGCCGAGTGGGGGCGGGCGCAATCCGCCGAGGCGAGCGCGCTCACCCGCGATGGCGGAGCGGCGCTGACGCCCGAGTACGCGGCGCCGGAGCAGGTGACCGGCGGACAGGTCACCACCGCGACCGACGTGTATGCGCTCGGCGTGCTCCTGTACGTCCTCCTCAGCGGCCAGCATCCCGTCGGTCCGGCCCTGCGATCGCCGGCCGACCTCGTGCGGGCAATCGTCGAGCGCGATCCGCGGCGCATCTCCGACGCGGTTGTCGGCCGAACCGAAACTCCAGAAACGCTGGCGCAGCATGCCGCGCGGTGCGGGACGACGCCGGCCAGGCTGCAGCGGACGCTGCACGGCGATCTCGACACGATCGTCGCCAAGGCGCTCAAGAAGCACGCGCCGGAGCGCTACGCGTCGGTCACGGCGCTGGCCGACGATCTGCGGCGGTCGCTGCGTCACGAGACGATCAGCGCGCGGCCGGACACGCTGCGGTATCGGACCACGACGTTCGTCCGCCGGCACGTGCGCGGCGTGGCGATGACGGCGGCCATCCTGGTGCTGCTCAGCGGCGTGACCGGGTTCTACACGACGCGGCTCGCGACCGAGCGCGACCGCGCGCGGCGCGAGGCGGACAAGGCGGCGAAGGTGAGCGAGCTGCTGACCGGCCTGCTGACGGGGGCCGATCCGTATGCGACCCGCGCGACCCGGGGCGAACCGACTGTGCGAGGACTGCTCGACGCCGGCGTCGAGCGGGTTCAGAAAGAGCTCGTCGGACAGCCCGAGGTGCAGGCCGAGATCCTGACGGTGATGGGGCGGATCTATCGGCGGCTGGGCGTCTACGACAAGGCGCGGCCGCTTCTCGAGCAGGCGCTCGCCCTCGGGCGGCCGGTCTTCGGGCCGGAGCACGTACGCGTGGCCCAGAGCCTGAACGACCTCGGCGTTCTCCTGTCGGAGATGAGCGACTACGCCGGCGCGGGAGAGAGCCTGGAGCTGGCGCTGAACATGCGGCGCAGGCTCCTGGGCCGGGAGCATGCGGACGTCGCCATCACGCTGGTGGAGCTCGGGCGCGTCTATCAGGATCAGGGCTTCAACCGTCGCGCGGAACCGCTGCATCGTGAAGCGCTGGAGATCCGGCGGAAGTTGTACGGGGAGCAAAACCGGGATGTCGCCACCAGCTTGAGCGATCTGGCGTCGGTCCTGCGGCTGAACGGCGACCTGCCGGGCGCCGAGTCAATGCTCCGGCAGTGCCTGGCGACCAACCGGAAGATGCTCGGGGAGGACCACGCGAACATCTTCCTGACCCTGCACGACCTGGCGTTGATCCCTGCCGGCCGCGGCGACTACGCGACCGCCGAATCGCAGCTGCGCGAGGCGCTGATCGTGGGCCGCAAGACGTTGGGCGACAAGCATCCGAACGTGGCGGCGGCGCTCAACAATCTCTCTCGAATGCTCTTCGAGCAGAAGAAGTACGGCGAAGCGGCGGCCGTGCTTCGGGACGCGCTGACGATCGCGCTCCCCACGCTCGGCCGCGAGCATCCGCTGACCGCCATCTACGAGATCAATCTCGCGTCCGTGCAACTGGCACTGAAGGAGCCCGCGGCCGCCGAGCCGCTCCTCCGCCACGCGCTCCAGATCCGGATCCGTGCGCCCGGCGACGTGCCGAGCCGCCGGCGCACGCTCCCGGAAGACGATTGGAGCGTCGGCGCCACGAAGAGCCTGCTCGGCGCGACGCTCGCGGCGCTGGCGCGGTACGACGAGGCCGAAGCCATGCTGCTCGACGCACACGGCGATCTCGAGGCTGAACCCGGGCCGCCGGGTCGTGCCGCCAGGGCGACCGTGGCCCGGCTCGTCGCGCTGTACGACGCGTGGGGAAAGCCCGAGAAGGCCGCGCCGTACCGGCTGCTGCTGTCCTCTTGAACACTCCGCTTCCAGCTTCCCGCTTCCCGCTACCAGGCTTCCCGCTAGCGCTTCCAGCTTCGCGTTCGCGCTTCCCGCGCCCTGTCGTCTCCCCTCTCCCGTTTGCGATCTTCTTATTGGCAACATCAACCAAGCCGAAACGCAAAAGGAGAATCGTGTGAAGAACCGCAAGACATCGGAGAATCAGATCGGGCGCCGCATCCTGCTCATGGCGTCCGCCGCGGCGCTCGCCGTCGCGTTCAACGGTCCCACGTACGCGTCCGGGCACCGCCGTCAGGTCAACCCGCCGCCCGTTCCCACGAACATCGAAGCGCCGGTGGGTCACAGGGCGTACCTCCTGGGCCGGGCCGTCGGCACGCAGAACTACGTCTGCCTCCCTTCGGCCACCGGCGCCGCCTGGGCGTTCTTCGCGCCGCAGGCCACGTTGTTCAACGACGACGACCAGCAAATCATCACGCACTTCCTCAGCGCGAACCCGGACGAGGCCTTCTTGCCGCGCGCGACGTGGCAGGACTCCCGCGACACGAGCAGCGTCTGGGCATTTGCCACGCCCGACACGACCTCGACCGACTCTCGCTTCGTCGCACCGGGTGCGATCCCCTGGCTCCGGCTTCAGGTGTCTGGAGACGAGGAAGGACCCCGCGGCGGCGACAAGCTGACGGAGACGACCTACATCCAGCGTGTGAACACCGCTGGAGGGATCGTGCCCTCGACCGGCTGCGCAGTGGCGGCGGATATCGGCAAGAAGGCTTTGGTGCCCTACACGGCCGACTATTTCTTCTACCGGTACGCAGGACACTGAGGCTAGAGGGACCTAAACAGGAGGTCAGAAGATCAGGACTCCTGACCTCCTGAACTCCTGATCTCCTGTTCGATATAATCAGCGCCGTTGTGCCCACGCTGAACGAACCCGACTCCAACCCCGAGCGCGACATCCGTGACGCAATCGCGGCGGCCACGGCCGGCAACGCGCCGGCCTTGCGCCGTCTGCTCGAACGCCGTCCCACGCTCGGCCGCGGGGACGGATCCCACCGGCCGCTGATCGATCTGGCCGTGCGTGAAGGCCACGTCGAAGCGGCGCGCGTCCTGCTCGACGCCGGCGCGCAACCGGACGGGACGACGTTCCATGGCGACTCGCTCGCCGACATGGCGAGGGATCGCGGCCACGACGAAGTCGCCAGGCTCCTCGAGGAGGCGAGCGCGCGCGGCCGCCGTGTCAAGCCGTCCGAGACGCGTGCCGATCATCCGATCCACCTTGCGGCCGAAGCCGGCGACGTCGGCCGCGTCCGCGCGCTGCTCGATGCCGATCCGGCGCTCGTGCACCACAGCGACCGGGCCGGAGGCACGCCGCTGCACCGCGCGGTGATCGGACGATCGCGCACAGCCGTCGCCCTCCTGCTCGATCGAGGCGCAGACGTGCATGCCATCCATGGCGCCGGCCTGGGGTCCTCGAGCGGCTACGCTCCCGAAGACCTTCAGGCGATCGACCTCGCGCTGTGGAGCGGACCGGAAACCGTCCGGCCCTCGCCGTGGCGGCTGCTCGTTGACTGCGTGCACGACTGGCTCGTCTCCAGAGGAGCGGCCTCACGGCGCCCGTACGATGTCGCGATCGCCCGGCTGCTGCTGGCGCGCGGGGCCGCCCACGATCTGACGATCGCCGCCGCGCTCGGGGACATCGATCGCATCGTCGCGATGCTCGATGAGGATCCGAAGCGCATCAGCGAAACGCGGCCGAACGGCAGGCGCCCGCTCTCGGCGGCGGTCGAATTCGGGCACGAGCGGATCGTGCGGCTGTTGATCGAGCGGGGCGCCGACCCGACGTGGCCCGACGCGGACGGCTCGCCGCGGGGCGCGGCGCTGCACGCGGCCGCGCGCGCCGGCAATCGGCCGCTCGTCGAGCTGTTGCTGGCCCACGGCGCCGATCCGAACGGCTATGTGGACTCGGCCGGCAATGCGACGTTCGCGGCGAAGACGCCGGAGTTGCGCGCGCTGCTGATGGCGCACGGAGGGAAGGTGGATCCGTACGACCTCGTCTGGCTGGGCGAGGACGACGAGGTCCTGCGGCGCGTGAAAGAGGATCCCGAGTCGGCGAATGCGGGCTGCGGCGGCGTGTTCACCGCCGTCTGCACGCGGGGGAAGCGCGACCTGCTGCTGCGCCTGCTCGATGCCGGCGTCCGGGTGCCGCCGGTCGCGGGCGGGTGCCAGTCGTACCTGCTGGAACGGCCCGACATGCTGCGTCTGCTGCTGGCACGGGGCGGCCTGAGTCCCGACTATCCGACCCCCGAAGGATCGACGCTGCTCCACGCGCTCTGCACCCGCGATGTCCGCGGCCGGACGATGGGGCATCGCACGGAGTGCGCGGCCATCCTGCTCGATGCCGGAGCGACGATCGCCGCGAGAGACGAAGAGTACCGATCGACGCCGCTGGCGTGGGCGGCGCGCAACAACCTGCCTGACATGGTCGAGTTCCTGCTCGCTCGCGGCGCGCCCACTCACCTTGCCGACGACGAGCCATGGGCCACGCCGCTCGCGTGGGCCGTGCGGCGCGGACACGCGGAGATCGCCGCCATCCTCCGGCGGCACGGGGCCACGCGTTAGCGTCTTGACCGGGAGGTCAAGAGTCTTGAACAGGAGGTCAAGAAATCAGGAGAACTTGTTTTTCTTGGTTCTAAGCTAACAGGCGGTAAGACGTTAAAAAACAAATAAAAACTCCTAAACTCCTGATCTCCTGTTCCAGACTTGGTACCGTATGCGATTGACCGCGCTCGCAGCCGCCGCTGCACTTTCCCTATCCCATCCCCACGCACTCCAGCAGAACGCCGGCAGGCCGATGAACGTCGTCGTCCTCGTGATCGACGACACACGGTGGGACTCGATCGGCGCCGCGGGCAACAAGATCGTCCGTACGCCGCGCCTCGACGCGCTCGCCTCCGAGGGCATCCGCTTCACGCAGGCGCGGGTCGCGACATCCATCTGCATGGTGAGCCGGGCCTCTCTCCTGACCGGCCAGTACATGTCCCGGCATGGCATCGACCGTTTCGGCAAGCCACTGACGCCCGACGCGTTCGCTCGAACTTATGCGGGGGTGCTGCGCGCCGGCGGGTACTGGACCGGGTACGTCGGGAAGTACGACGTCGGCCCTCCGCGGCCGGCCGATTTCGACTTCCTGCGCGCCTACCACGGTCGCCATTGGATTGAGCTCGCCAACGGCGACCGCGTGCACGTCACCGAGCAGAATGCGCGCGACTCCATCGACTTCCTCCGGGCCCGTCCGAAGGACAAGCCTTTCCTGCTGAGCGTCGGCTACTTCGCCCCGCACGCCGAGGACATGGCGAAGGAGCAGTATCTGCCGCAGGACTGGAGCGCGGCGTCTTACGAAGGCGTCAAGGTTCCGCCGTCCCGGCTCGGCGGCGAGAAGTTCTTGCGCGCGCTGCCGCCGTTTCTCTCCACTGAATCGAACGAAGGACGGATCCGCTTCAAGTGGCGGTTCGACACGCCCGAGCGCTACCAGCAATACATGATTCGGTACTACCGGCTCATCACGGAGGTCGATGCGGCCGTGGGCAGGCTGGTGGACGAATTGAAGGCGCAGGGCGTCTACGAGAACACGCTGATCGCGTTCATCGGCGACAACGGGTATTTTCACGGCGACCGCGGGCTCGCCGACAAGTGGTATCCCTACGAGCAGGCGCTCCGCGTGCCGCTCATCGTCCGGGATCCGCGCGCGACGGCTCGGGCGCGCGGCGTCACGCGGGACCAGCTGGCCCTCAACATCGACGTGGCACCGACGATCGTCGCCGCCGCCGGCATGCCCGTGCCGGACGTCATGCAGGGGCGCGACCTCGGCCCTCTGTACCTGACGGCGAAAGGCCAGGCCTCTACGCCGGCCTGGCGGGACGAGTTCTTCTACGAGCACCCGACGATCACGTCACGGGATCGCATCCCCTCCTCGCAGGGCGTGATCCGCCGCGACTGGAAGTACGTCTCCTTCCCGGAATTCGACTACGAACAGCTCTTCAACCTGAAAGCGGACGCGGAGGAGATCCGCAATCTGGCGCAGGACCCGGCGCACGCGGGTCAACGGGCGAAGATGCGGCAGAAGCTGGAGGAGTGGCGCGGACGCGCGCGGTGATAGGTCGGGCTCTCTGGAGGCGGTTTCAAAACCCAAGGTCCGGCTAAAGCCGGACGCCACCAGCGGTTTTGAAACCGACTCACTGACTTGCCGCCACGACGCGTCCCGATCGGTCCGTCGTCGTCAGCGTGGGGAACGGGTCGCCCGTACGGCGGATCCAGTCGTCCAGCTCCCGCGCGAGGCGCGCCCGCTCTGATTTGCCCTTCGCTTCGCGCGCGAGATTGCGCAGCTCGCCCGGGTCCGCGGCGAGATCGTAGAGCTCTTCCCCGTAGTTCAGGTATCGCACGTACTTCCACCGCGCGGTCCGTACCATCCGGATCGGGACGCGCCAGGCCTGCTTCCCGTAGTACTCCCCGAACACCATTTCACGGACGTTCTCAGCGCGCCGCTCCAGGACGGGGCGAAGAGAGAGCCCGTCCACGCCGTCGGGCGCCGCCACGCCGGTGAGGTCGCAGATGGTGGGGAGCAGATCGATGAGGCTGACGAGCGCGTCCGACCGCGCCGGGCGGATCCTGCCCGGCCACGATACGACGAGGGGCACGCGGACCAGCTCCTCGTACATCGCGGGCCCTTTGTACGGGAGGCCATGCGCCCCCCCGTGGTCGCCGTGGTCCGTGGTGAAGATCGTGATCGGCGGCACATCGCTCGCTGCGAAGGCATCGAGGACCGTCCCGATCTCGCGATCGACGGTTTCGACCAGTCCGTTATAGAACGCCCGATAGCGGCGCCACACCTCCCGGCCGGCGCCGGCGAAGGGCTTCCCTTGATCCTCTTCGAGATAGTGACGCTGCGGGAAAGGCTTGTGTCGAAGGTCGTCGAACAGGTTTGACGGGAGCCGCGCGGCGGCCAGCGCTCGCGCGTCCGGCGGAGCCGCAGTGAAGACGTTGTAGATGTCGTGGGGGTCTAGCCAGGACACGACCAGGAGCAAGGGCTTGCGCGCTTCGTTCACGGGGCGCTTCTGCACGAACCCGACGACGCGGCGCGCGAGCGTGGAGTCGTCGATCGTGGAATCGTGCGACTCGAACGCGTAATCGCCCGGGGTGCCGCCGAGGTGCCACTTGCCGAAATAGGCCGTCTCGTATCCGGCGGAGGCAAAGATCCGCCCGAGCGTCGGGAGCGACCGATCGAGGGCCGGCGACATCCCGGCGGGCGGGTTGCCGGCGGCGGCGTTGCGACCGCCTCCTTCACCGGCCGTGTTACCCATGACACCGGTGCGGTGAGGATAGCGCCCCGTGAGCAGAGCGGCCCGCGACGGCGAGCACTGGGGTGTGGCGGTGAAGGCACGGGTGAACAACACCCCCTGGCGGGCGAGCCGATCCATGACGGGCGTGTGAAGATCCGCGGCGCCGGCGGCGCCGAACGCATCGGCGCGCTGCTGATCGGTCAGCACGACGATCACGTCGGGCCGCCTGCTCTGGGCAGGTTCTGCGTTGAAGCCGTGAGTCGCCGCCAGCGCTGCGGCCGCGATCGCGAGTGCCACGAACGAGCGGAGCCAGCCCTTCATGACTGCAGCATGCCTCACTTGCTTCGCGTATTGCCAGTGGAGTGCCCGGTGATGTCCATGGTGCTATGCTTTGCCGCGATCGTGGACGCCGCGATCGCTTTCGAAAAGCGAAGCACATGAACACTCGGCAATCGAGGGCCACCCTCGTCGCACGTGCGACGGGACTGGCCCTGCTGGGGTTGGGATTCTCCGCTCTGGCGAGCCAGACCGGCGAAGGCACGCTCCACGTGGACATCCGCGACGCTGCCAGCGGGCGCGTGACGCCGGCCATGGTCTGCATCACCTCGCTCCGCGACAACACATGGCGAACGCCGCCGGACGGGCGTGTCGCCCCGCCCTACACGCGAGTGCCGGACTTCATGGATCCCAAGGAGTGGAAGCCTGGAGACATCGGCCCGGTCAGGCTCACGGTCGGAGACTGGCGCGACAACCAGACGAGATCCTCCATCTACGGCGCAAAATCGGGCTACCCCTTCTGGGCGGAGCCGGCGGCCTACTTCGTCTCGCAGCCCTTCTCGATTCGGCTTCCTGCCGGCCGGTGGCGCCTGGCCGTCGCCCGCGGGCTCGAGTATCGACCGGTCTTCGAAGAATTCACGATCGGGCCGGGAGACGTGCGGACCAGGAAAATCGATCTGCGCCGCTGGGAGCACATGGCCGGGAAAGGCTGGTACTCGGGCGACGACCACGTGCACTTTCCACGCACGCAGCCCTGGCACGACGAGTTCCTGCTCACGTGGGCGCAGGCGGAGGAAGTGTACGTGGCCTCCACGGTCCAGCAGCGCACCCTTCAGAGGCTGACGTTTTCACAGGGCGAGCCCGAAAGATATCGGGTGCAGCGCGGCGACTACGTCCTGCAATCCGGACAGGAAGATCCGAGCACCGGAATCCAGGAGCTCGGCCACACCCTCGCGCTGAACATCAAGAAGCCCGTGTTCGACCTCTCGCGCTTTCACCTGTACGACGTCATGTTCGACGGCGTGCGCGCGCAGGGAGGCTTGACCGGCTACGCGCACATCGCGTGGGCCCCGGAGTGGTATCGCCGGAACCCGGGCACCCCTCACGCCACGTGGGACTCGACGCTGAACGTCATCCAGGGCAAGGTGGATTTCTTCGAAGTCCTGCAGTTCCGGATGCTGGGCCTCGACGACTACTACGATTTTCTGAGCATGGGCATCAAGGTCACCGCCTCGGCAGGCTCCGACATGCCGTGGGCGTCCACGCTCGGCGAGTCCCGGGTCTACGTCCAGACCGGACGCCCGTTCACCGCGGACGGCTGGTTCAAGGCCCTCAAGCAGGGACGCACGTTCGTCACCAACGGGCCGATGCTGTCGCTGACCGCCAACGGCGCGGGCCCCGGCGAGGACGTGAGCGTGCGCGCCAACGGTACGATCCGCGTGCGCGCGCGCGCCTGGGCGCCGCCGTCGATCGGTTCGCCGCAAACGCTCGAAGTCGTATCGCAGGGCGCCGTGATTCGTTCCGCTTCGTCTTCGAATCCGGCCGGCGAGGAGTTGCAGCTCGAGTTCGACATTCCGGCGCGGGAGAGCCGGTGGATCGCGGCGAGGGTCACGACCCGCAATGAAGGCCTGGCGCACACCTCACCGGTGTACGTGCTCGTGGACGGGCAGAAGTTCCGGGACCGGAACCGCCTGCCGGAGCTCGTGAAGAAGCGGCTCGCGATTCTCGACTTCGGGCAGGAGCGTCTCAAGGACACCAGATACACGGCCGCGTTTGCCCCGGGAGAGATCGAAGCGCTCGGCCAGCGAATCGCAGCGGCGCGCAAGCGCTACGAAGAGCTGCTGGCGTCGCGATAGCGTGGTCGGTCTCCGGTCTCCGGTGGGTCTTCGGTCTTCCGTCTCCTGCCTCCTGCCTCCTGCCTCCTGTCTCCTGATTCATCTCGGCATGAAGGACAGGTCGAAGGCACGCTGGATGAACCAGCCGACGCCGACGAAAAAAATCACGCCCGACACCGCCAGCACGACCGGACGACGGAAGCGTTGCTTCGCCAGCCACAGCGTCGCGGGAAACAGCACCGCGGCGATGACCACCTGACCGATTTCGACGCCGGCGTTGAACGACAGCAGCGTCGGGATGAGCCCGCTTGCCGGCAGATGCAGTTCACGAAGCACGTTCGCGAACCCGAACCCGTGCACCAGGCCGAAGCAGAAGGTGAGCACCCAGCGGTGCGCGGTCGGCGCGGCGAAGAAGTTGTCGAACGCCACGTAGGCGATCGTCAGGGCGATGCTTCCTTCGATCAGGCGTGACGGCAGGACGACCACCTGGAGCGCGGCCAGGATGAGCGTCAGGCTGTGGCCGGCCGTAAAGGCGGTGACGATCTTCACCAACTGGCCCAGGCGGCCGCCGATCACAATCAGGGCGAAGAGGAACACGATGTGATCGAGCCCGTGGAAGATGTGCGCGATGCCCAGCTTGACGAATGCCGCGCACTGCGCCGGGAGCGACCGGTAGCCCACGACGAACGACGCGCGTGGACGATCCCGGGTCAGGGCCGCCTGCTGAATCTGGCCTCCCACCGTGACCTTGACGAGGTTGACGTGCTGCGAGCCGAAACGCCCGAAGAACGCCGCATCGGCAGTGAGCGCGAGATCGGCGGGCGCACGCTCCAGCGGCCGGCTCATCTCGAGCCGCACGAACGTCGCGCCCGGGTACGCGTGGTACGCGCCGCGCTCCAGCGCAACGGCCGTCCCGTTGATCGCCACCGTGACGTGCTCGCCGATGAAAGCGAAGACCTCCGTCATGGCGGCATCGAGCGCCTGCCGCGCCATCCGCTCGTCGGTGCTGGCGCCGGCCGGAAAGTGCGTGAAGATCTCGTCGAGGCTGAGGAGCGCGGCCACATCCACTCGCGTGGGCGTGATGGCGATCTCCGTGTAGCTGGTGCTCAGCCCGTGCGCCTCGGCCGGCACGGTCCCCCGCAACACGGCGAGCAGCAGGCCCATTACGATGACCATTCGCATCGGCGCTCTTCGCTCAATCGAGGGGCTTCGCCCCTCGAACTCCCCTACACGCTCGCTCGCGGGGACCCCTGCGCCCCGCTCCGCTCGCGTGGCTCACTCGCTGCGCTCGTTCGCTTCTTACCGGCACGGCACTCACTGGCTGGGGACGGCACAGGATTGCCGTCCGACGGTCGCCCGGAGCAGCGTTCAGGGCTCCGGCCGTGCCGTGGACATCAGTTCGTCACCCTGAGCTCGACGACCGTGTTCGGCCGGATCGTGACGAGCAGGGCGCCGCCGTCGCGCCGGACGTACTCGACGTTCCAGCGATCGGTGAGCTTCGCGGTCTTCTCCGGCACGGCCTTGCCGCCCGCACGCGTCTCGACTTTCGCCGTCTCGGGGATCACGAACGTCAGCGTCACGGCGTTGTCGTAGATCCGGGGATCGAGGTTGTGGTGGACGGCGAAGCGCTCCCAGCCGTCCTTGGGGCCGAGCGGGGTCACCACGGTGTTCTCGCGGACGATCTGATAGGCGTAGAGCGGCCCGGTCGGCACGTACCAGACGTCCGGCCGGCCCGCGATGTAGGCCAGGTGCTTCTCGAAGAACTGGTCGGGGCCGAAATCGAGCAGGCTCGGGTGCGTCATGAACTGGTAGATGCCCCCGTCAGGCGGCCGTCCGGCCCCGCCGCCGCGTCCGCCGCCGCGCCCCGCCGCGGAAGCGTCCGTCTGCGGCGGGTGGACCTCGTCGAACTTCCTGTTGAGCAGTACGACATCGGTCCGGCCGGCGGGCGCGATGCCCCCCTGGCGCTGCACGCTCTGGGTGAAGGCCGCGTTGTACGGATCGGCCGCCCACGACTGAAGGTCCGGGACCAGATGGCCGCCGTGCGTCTCGTCCGGGTAATTGCGCGCCACGAGGTACCCGGCCAGGTTCAGTCTCCGATGGATGAGCTCGTAGCCGGCGCAGTTCCCGCAGGGATAGACCCAGGTCCAGACGTGCCGCTGGTCGGTCTGGGCGAGGATGTCGTCGCGCGAGCCCTCGATCTCGTCCCGGCTGTACGCCGCGCGGCAGAACGCCTCGGTGTCGGGCCACTGGCACTGATGACGCCTCGAGTGCGAGCCGATCTCGTGCCCGTTGGCGACCGCGGCGCGCAGCCGCGGCCAGAGCTGCCCGATGACGGTGCCCTGGGTGCTCACGGCGATCGTGGCCTTGACGGCGTAAACGTCCATGGCGTCGATCGCCTTCGGCATCGCAACCGTCGAATCGTCGAGCGTGCCGGTGACGACGGTTCGGGTCCGGTCGAGGAACCGCGTGATGCCGTTGTAGCGAATCGACGGGTTCGCGTCCGCGATGCGAAGGTCCGCGCGCGTCAGCTTGAGGCGCTCGAGCGCGTTCCCCTCGAGGATCCCGACAGGCGCGTGCTCGAGATCCGGCGGCGGCGCCTGGGCGCTCGCCAGCAGGAGGACCGCCGCCAAGACGGGCAACGTGCGCGACAATCTGTTCGTCATCGACTCAGCCTCTCTAAAGTTCGAAAGTTCGAAGTGCACGCTGCATGTATAATCCCGCCGAAAGCCCGACACAACACGCGGATGGCGAGGGATACATGGCCCAGGTCTCAATAAGAGTCAATGGGAAGATGCGGAGTGCGCAGGTGGAGCCGCGTCTGCTGCTCGTGCACTTCCTGCGCGAGCAGCTCCACCTGACCGGTACACACGTCGGCTGCGACACCAGCCAGTGCGGCGCCTGCACGGTGTTCGTCGACGGGAGGAGCGTCAAGGCCTGCACCATCTTCGCCGTTCAGGCCGACGGTTCCGAGGTCACCACAATCGAGGGGCTGGCCAAGGACGGCCACCTGCACCCGCTGCAGGAAGGTTTCTGGGAAGAGCATGGCCTCCAGTGCGGCTTCTGCACACCCGGCATGATCATGTCGGCCGTCAACCTCCTGAACGACAACCCCGAACCGACGGAGCACGAGATCCGGGAGGGAATCGCCGGCAACTTCTGCCGCTGCACGGGTTACCAGCACATCGTCAACGCCATCCAGCACGCCGCGAACAAGAGGTGACCCATGGCCCCGTCTCCAGTGTTGCCGAAGCTCGTGGGCCAGCGCGTCAAGCGGCGCGAGGACCCGCGCCTGATTCAGGGCCGGGCCACGTACGTGGACGACGTCAAGATTCCCGGCATGCTGCATCTGGCGTTCAAACGCAGCGACGTGGCCCACGGCCGCATTCGCTCCATCGATACGAGCGCCGCGCAGGTCATGGACGGCGTCGAGGCGATCTTCACCGGGGCCCAGATCGCCGAGATCCTCGGGCCGATGCCGATTGGCACGCCCTTCCCGTCGCCCCCCCACCGCGCCGTGGCCGTGGACGTGGTCAGGTACGCGGGTGAGGCGGTCGCCGTGGTCGCGGCCACCGATCGCTACATTGCCCGCGACGCCGCCGACGCCATCGTGGTCGATTACGAGATGCTGCCGGTCGTCGTGGATCCCGAGCTTGCGATGACCGGGAAAACGCTCATCCACGCGGACTTCCCCGACAACCTCGCGGTCGCGCTCGTGCCGAGCGGTACTGGCGTCGACCCGAAAGGTCACGTGGACGATTCGGCCATCGACAAGGCCTTCGCCGAAGCAGAGGTCGTCATCTCGCAGCGGATGATGAACCAGCGTCTCGTACCGAACGCGATGGAGCCGCGGGGCGTCGTCGCGCACTACGAGCCGGCGAGGGAATCCATGACCATCTGGTCCTCGACGCAGAACCCGCACATCCTGCGCACGATGATCGCCACGATGAACGGCCTGGGGCAGGACCAGGTCCGGGCCATCGCGCCGGAGGTCGGCGGCGGCTTCGGCGCCAAGATCAATATCTACGCCGAGGAATACGTCGCCGCGGCGATCTCGAAGCGCCTCGGCCTCCCGGTCAAGTGGATTGAGGATCGCTCGGAGGCGTTCGTGGCGACCACGCACGGACGCGACATCATCGGCTACGTGGACATGGCCGCGAAACGCGACGGCAAGGTCCTCGGCCTGAAGCTTCGGCTCATCGCCGACATCGGTGCGTACAACATGCTGCTCACGGCGGCCATCCCGACGCTCACGATGCTGATGGCCAACGCCACGTACGACATCCCCGCGATCCGCACGACGCTCACCGAGGTCTTCACGAACAAGACGCCGACCGATGCCTACCGCGGCGCCGGCCGTCCGGAGGCCACCTACTTCGTCGAACGCGCGATGGACATGCTGGCGCGGGAGCTGAACCTGGATCCTGCCGACGTGCGCCGCAGGAACTTCATCAAGGCGAACCAGTTCCCCTTCGCGACCCAGATGGGCGCCACCTACGACTCGGGCGACTACGAGAAGGCGCTCGACCTGGCGCTGAAGACCGCTGACTGGACACGGCTGAAGGAGGAGCGGGATGCCGCCAGAGCGGAAGGACGGCTCGTCGGCCTTGGGCTGGCGATGTACGTCGAGGTCTGCGGCGTCGGACCGTCGTCGACGATGCCGACCGGTGGGTGGGAGTACTCGCAGGTCACGATCGAGCGCGACGGGCGGATCAGCGCCACCACCGGCGCGTCGCCGCACGGCCAGGGGAACGAGACGACGTTCGCCCAGATGCTCGCCGATCAGTTCGGGGTGCCGTTCGAGCACGTCACGATCCTTCACGGCGACACCAGCGTCGCGAAGCAGGGGGTCGGCACGTTCGGCAGCCGCTCTCAGGCGGTCGGCGGCACTGCCCTGCACCTGGCCGGGGGGAAGGTGAAGGTCAAGATGGGGAAGTTCGCCGCCGCACTGCTCGAAGCACGCGAGGACGACCTCGTCTTCGAGAACGGCACGATTATGGTGAAGGGGTCGCCTTCATCCGCAAAGAAGTTCGCGGACGTGGCCGCCTACGCCTACATCCCGGTTCCGCTCCCCGAAGGCCTGGAACCGGGCCTGAGCGAAGAGGCGTTCTTCGAGCCGAGCAACAACACGTATCCGTTCGGCTGCCACATCTCGATGCTCGAAATCGATCGCGAGACCGGTGAACCGTCTCTCCTGAAGCTCGTCGCGGTGGACGACGCGGGCAACCTGATCAACCCGTTGATCGTCGAAGGGCAGATTCACGGCGGACTGGCTCAGGGCATCGGGCAGGCGATGATCGAGGAGGCCGTGTACAACGCAGACGGTCAGCTCGTGACCGGCTCGTTCATGGATTACGCTTTCCCCCGCGCCACGGACTTTCCGCGCTTCGAGCTCCACGCCACGGTGACCCCGACGCCTCTCAACCCGCTGGGCGCCAAAGGTGTGGGCGAAGCCGGCACACTCGGTTCGACGCCGAGCATCGTCAGCGCGGCGGTCGACGCGCTCAGCCAGTTCGGCGTGAAGCACATCGACATGATGCTGCGGCCCGAAAAGCTCTGGCGCATCATTCACGGGGGCCGGGCATGATCTCGACACGATTCGACTACGTACGCGCCACCTCGCTCGACGATGCGGTGGCGAAGCTCACGTCAGCCAACGGCGGCGGCAAGCTCATCGCCGGCGGCCACAGCCTCGTTCCGCTGATGAAGTTCCGGCTGGCCGAGCCGAAGCTCCTCATCGACATCGCCCGCATTCCGGGTCTGTCCGGCATCCGGGAAAAGGATGGAACGATCGAGATCGGCGCCGGTACCGTGCACCACGATATCGCCACGTCGGCCTTGCTGCAGCGACACTGCCCCGTCATCTCCGACGCGGCTGTGGAGATCGGCGATCAGCAGGTCCGCAATCGCGGCACGCTCGGCGGCAGCCTCGCTCACGCGGATCCCTCAGCCGACTACCCGGCTGTCATGCTCGCGATCGATGCCGACATCCACGTGAAGGGTCCGAAAGGATGGCGGGTCGTGAAGGCGCACGACTTCTTCAAGGATTTGTTCACGGTCGATCTTGCGCCGGACGAGATCATCGCGGGCGCCCACTTCGCGCCAGTGCGCGCGGCGGCGTACGCCAAGCTCCATCAGCGTGCCTCGCACTACGCGATCATCGGCGTGGCCGCGGCGCTCGACGTGAGCAGCGGCAGGATTCGGTCGGCGCGCATAGGGCTCACGGGCGCCGGCCCACACGCGATTCGCCTGACCAAGGTCGAGGAGGCCCTGGCGGGACAGGCGCTCTCCAAGGAGACAATCGAAGCGGCGGCTGCGTTGGCCGGCACGGATTTGAAGACGGTCAACGCCGACATCCACGCCGGCGAGGAGTACCGCCGGGCGATGATCCCCGTCTTCACGCGGCGCGCGCTGAAACGCGCGCTCGCACGCGCCTAAAAGTACGGCGGGTATACGGGCCCGCCAGACAGCGCTCGTTATTCCGCCAACCCGCCGCGGTGGGTTTCCGGCGCGGCATAAGCCGCCGCGACCGTGATCGATGCCAGCAGCATCATGTAGCCGGCCACGGCGTGCGTGCCCCATTTCGCGAGGAGGGCCGTGGCGATGAACGGCGCGAGGCCGCCGGCGGCGACCGATGCCAGCTGATAGCTGAGCGACGCGCCGCTGTAGCGCACGCGGGCGCCGAACAATTCCGAGAAGTAGGCGGCCTGGGGCCCGTACATCGGGTTGTGGCCCAGGGCCACGCCCAGCACAATCGCCAGCCAGATGATACCGGGCGATCGGGTGTCGAGCAGCCAGAAGAACGGCAGGGCGTAGGCGAGCGAGAACACGGCGCCGAACAGATACACCGGCCTGCGCCCGACGCGGTCCGACAATCCGCCAAAAAACGGAATCCCGATCAGTCCCACGAGCGCCGCGAGCGTGACGCCCCAGAGCATCGTCGCGCGCGAGACGCCCAGGGCCGCAGGGCCATAGCTCAGGACGAACACGGTGTAGACGTAGAACAGCCCGTTCTCCGCCACGCGCATGCCCATCGCCAACAGGAGGTGCCGGCGGTAATCACGGACGGCGGCAACGAGCGGCCGCTCTTCCCTGAGACCGCTCTGCTGCAGCCTCACGAATGCCGGGGACTCGAGAATCCTCAGACGGATGAACAAGCCGACGGCGATGAGCGCGAGGCTCAAGAGGAACGGCACGCGCCAGCCCCACGCGAGGAATGCCTCTTCGCCCAGGCTGGTGCTGACCACGCCGAAGACGACCGTCGACAGGAACAACCCCGCCGGAACGCCCATCTGAGGCCAGCTTCCCGAGAGTCCCCGGCGCCCGGGCGGAGAATGCTCGACGGCCATGAGCACCGCTCCGCCCCACTCGCCGCCGACGCCAATGCCCTGCGCGCACCGCAACAGGACCAGCAGGACGGGCGCCCACACACCGATCGTGGCGTAGGTGGGCAGCAGGCCGATGAGGAACGTGGCGACACCCATGATCAGCAGCGAGTAGATCAGCATCGACCGGCGCCCGACGCGATCGCCGAAGTGCCCAAAGACGATGCCGCCAAGCGGGCGGGCGATGAAGCCCACGGCGAAGGTCCCGAACGACGACAGCGTGCCGATGAGCGGATCGACGTTCGGGAAGAAGAGTGGGGCGAACACGAGCGCGGCCGCCGTGCCGTAGAGGAAGAAGTCGTACCACTCGATGGCGGTGCCGACGAAGCTGGCCACCATCACGGCGCGGACGCCGGCCGCCGGTGTGGCAGGGCCGGCCGTCTGTGCTGAGAGCGGACTCACGGTGGTGCACTGTACTCGATGTCGACGCGGAGAACTGTCAGGGTTCCACCTGGTTCCACGGGGTTCCACAAGGTTCCGCGAGGTTCGGGTTCCGCGAAGTTCGGTTCCACGCGGTTCAGTTCAGGGTTCCACGCAGGAGTACGCGGCGATGCGTCAGGCGCGCTCGCGGACGCGCTGGAGGCAAAACTTGCGCTCGCCGGCATTGCGCGCAAGCGTAGCCAGAAATCCGCCAACGTGATAAAGGGACTCGATGCCCGACGACCGAATCAAGCACATCGTCGTGTTGATGATGGAGAACCGCTCGTTCGACCACATGTTCGGGTTCTTCGACCCCGAGGACGACAGGATCGACGATCTCGGCGGAGCCGAATCGAATCCGGGTCCGGCGCGGGGCCGTGTGCTCGTGACCGATACGGCGGCCTACAAGGGCCTCAAAGATCCCGGCCATCGCTTCCCCGACGTGAACGAGCAGATTTTCGGCACGCCGGACCCGGCCGGCGACGCGAGGCCCACGATGGACGGGTTCGCCAGGAACTACGCCCGCCAGCCGGGCGTCAAGGCCGACCGTGCCGGCGAGGTGATGAAGTGCTTCGCGCCGGACCGGATCCCCGTCCTCACGACTCTCGCGCGGGAATTCGCGCTGTGCGACGCGTGGTTCTCGTCCGTCCCCGGCCCGACGCTGCCAAACAGGGCGTTTGCCCACTGTGCCGGCTCGAACGGCTCGGTGGACATGAACCCGCTGGCGTTCGTCCGCCTTCCGACGATCTACGAGAGCTTGTTCAAACAGGGCGTGTCGTCTCGCGTCTACGCGTTCGACGGGAACAGCCTGGCATTTGCGTTTCCGAGCCTGCTCGGCGCCGCTGACCGCTACCTTGGCAGCTATGAACAATTCCTGCGGGACATCAAGCAGCGCCGCCTTCCTTCCTACTCCTTCGTCGAGCCGCGGTACAACAACTACTTCGACCAGGCGACGCGGCGTGCCTTTGTCGCCTCGGATCAGCACCCTCCAAACGACGTCCGTTACGGCGAGGCGCTGATCGCCGACGTGTATGAAGCGCTGCGGCGCTCGCCGCTGTGGAATCAGACGCTGCTCGTGATTACGTACGACGAACACGGCGGTCTCTACGACCACGTCCCTCCCCCTGATGACGTGCCCGCGCCTGGCGGCAGGACGGATGCCGTCAGCGGATTTGCGTTCACACGGCTGGGTCTTCGCGTGCCCGCCGTCCTGATCTCGCCGTACATCGAAGCGGGGACCGTCATCAAGAAACGGCTGGAACACGCGTCGCTGGCCGCGACGGCCCGCGTCTGCTTTGCGCCCGGCGCCGATCCGCTGACCGAGCGCGATGAGGCCGCGAATACGTTCGAGGACGTATTGACCCTGGCCAACCCGCGTGACGATACGCCGGAGGAACTGGACCGGAAGAAACCGGCACCGCTGCGATCGCCGAGACGGGCTGGCGACGGACCATTGTCGGATCATCAGCTCAGCCAGGTGATGATCGCGTATCGGCTGGACGAACTGCTGCCCCCGGACAGGAGCGTTCACGGCCACCATCCCCGGTTCGCCTCGGTCGCCGACGTCAACACGGAGCAGAAGGCGGTCGAGTTCATCCGTCTGGTGTCCGGGAAGGCACGCGAGTATTGGGGAAGCTAGTGCGGCCGGCGATCGTCGCCTTTGCGGCGCTCGTGATGCTCCAGCCCCGGGCCGCCGCTCAGGACGCCGCTCCGGCCGACAGCGGCCTGGTCGCCTTCGGTAAGAAAGCCATTCGTGTGTTTCAGCAACCCGTGCATCCTGTCGTCAAGACGGTAGCTCCGGGCGGCTGGCTCGGCGCGGGTCTGGGCTACGGTACCGGGGACCTGTGGGACACACGAGGATTCGCGTCGCTCGAAGGCGTGGTGACCCTTCGCAAATACTGGAGCACGCACGCCACGGTCGGCCTGCAAGGGGACCGCTACCGTGTCGAGGCCTACGCGCGGGCGCGCGACATGAAGCGTCTCGATCTCTACGGCCTCGGGAACGACACCACTCAGGCGGATCGGACGACGTTTCGCCTTCAGCATCGTGAGCTTGGAGGTCTCGGCTCAGTACGGTTCGGGGCCGTCGCGGCCGGCGGCCGCATCGCGTCGCTGTGGGCCGACGTGGAACCGGGTCAATCGTCCGACGTGCCGTCGGCTGAGGACCGATTCACCGAACAGTCACTTCCCGGCCTGACCGCGCAGCCCCGCTTCGCGCAGTACCAGACCTTCGTCGACGTCAACTACCCCTACGACCTCAACGCGCGCGGCTGGACGGGCGGCGACTATCGGCTGGCGTTCGGTTACTTCCTCGACACGGCGCAGCAGCAGCAGTACTCATTCCGGCGCCTCACCGGAGAAATCCAGCAGCGCCTGTCCGGCCTGCGCGAAGATCAGCGACTGACGCTCCACGGGTTGATCACGACCACGTATACCGCGGCCGGCAGGGCGGTCCCGTTCTATTACCAGGAGACGCTTGGCGGAGCAGGCGCGGTGCGGGGCTTCAACGACGAGATCATCGGCACAGACGGCTCAAAGGCGACGCTCCGGGGATTCGGCGATCTTCGCTTTCGTGGGCCTCATTCGATGTTGCTTCAAGCCGAGTATCGGTGGGGCGTGTGGGGACCGGTCGACGCGACGGCGTTCGCCGACGCGGGTAAAGTCGCCACGCGGAGAAGCGATTTGGACTTCTCGAACCTGAAATACAGCTACGGCTTCAGCGTCAGTGCGATGACGGGGGACGCGACGGCGCTCCGCATGGACGTCGGCTTCGGCGGCGGTGAGGGAGCTCACGTCTTCTTCACCATCGGGCCGATCTTCGCGCAATAGCCGGCCGGACGTGGGGCCGCTATCCGGCAGCGCGATCGGGCACTGCCGGCGGCGACGCGTTGAGGACGCCTAGCCATCGGAGCGCGCAATGGTGAGGATGACCTTCATGCCTTGCTTCGCGCGGTCGAACGCCTCGGCAAACTGCTCGAGCGGATAGACGCCCGCGATGAGGGGCTTCACATTGACGCGGCCGCCGGCGAGCAGCTCGATCGCGCGCGCGAATGGGCCGCATCGGGATCCGACGACGGTGATCTCGTCCACCACCAGCGGCGAAAAGGACACCGGCGTCTCGCCGTGAAACGTGGACTTGACGACGAGAGTGCCGCGCGGCCGGACCAGCGCGCTGGCCACAGCGAAGCCGGCCGGCTCCCCGGTCGCGTCGACGACGACGTCGCACTGCCGGGCGAGCGACCGCCATCGCCGAATCACCGACGGCTGTTTCGAAGCCGAGCGCTGATGCAATCGATCGGCTGCCCTCGCTGCGGACGGCGACGATCACCCGGGCGCCATGCTCCCGCAGCACCTGCGCCACCAGGAGCCCAAGGCGGCCGGCGCCAACCACGGCGGCGCGCATGCCGGGTTCGATCCTCACTTGCTCGACGACGCGGCAGGCTGCGGCGGTCGGCTCGACGAAGACCGCCGTCACGTCGTCTATCGAGCCGGGCACCTCGTGCAGGTTCGCCGGCGGAAGTGACAGGTACTCGGCGAAGGCGCCGTCGCGGCCGCGGATGCCGAGGACCGTGCGCACGTCGCAGTGTCCCCGGCCCGCCGCGCGGCATCCGGCACACGCGCCGCAGCCGACGGTGATCTCGCCCGCGACGCGGCGCCCGATCCACTCCGAGCCGGCCGGGCCCGACTCGACGACGCCGACGAACTCGTGGCCGGGCACGCCCGAAAACCCCGCGTAGCCGCGAAGCAGCTCCAGATCGGTGCCGCAGATGCCGGCCGCCAGCACGCGGATGACACATTCATCGCCCGCGGCGGGTCTCGGTCGATCGCGCAGCGAGAGGGTCCCGTCAGCGTCGAGCACAATGGCGCGCACGGTGGCAGTCTACTACCCGCCGCGCCTGACTGCGCTCAGCGCGGCAGAGCGGCCGCTTCACCGCCGAGGGCGTCAGCGCAGGGCCCCTCGGTAAGGGCCGCTCGCTTCGCGCGCGGTAGCGAGCGCTCAGCGTCGCGGCCCCTACCGCGGGAGCGAAGTCAGGCGCGGCCCTACCGGCCCCTACCGCGTCAGCGAAGCAGCGCGGCCCCTACCGCCGCGACGACCAGGCCGCTCGATACCGCGAGCAGCACGGCGCGCCCCATGTCGTCGGCGCTCTCGAGAGGGGGATCGGAAGGATCGCCGATCCAGAGATCGGTCACCATTACTCCGTTGAGCCAGATCGGTCCGACGATCCGCCGCTCGAGCGCGCCGGCCGTGGCGGCTTCGCTCCAACCGGAGTTCGGCCCGAGCAGGAGGCCATGTTGTCGCAGGCCTACGGTCCAGGCCTTCCGGCCGGAGAATCCGGGAAACACCGCGGCCAGCGCCGCAATCACCAGCCACGTGGCCCTGGCCGGCACGTAGTTCATGACGTCGTCGAGTCTCGCGCCGCACCAGCCGAAGCGGAGGTAGCGGGGAGTCTTGTATCCGACCATCGAATCCATCGTGCTGACGACCTTGAAGAGCACGAGACCGGGCAACCCCGCGAGCACGTACCAGAACACCGGGCTCACGAAACCGTCCGTCAGGTTTTCGCTGAGGCTCTCGACGGCCGCGCGCCGGCACGCCGCGCCGTCCATCCGATCGGTGTCGCGGCCGACCAGCGCGCTCACGGCCTGACGTGCGGCGCCGATGTCCTGCCGGCGCACGGCGGTCTCGATCCGCCGCACGTGATGAAGCAGATCGCCCAGGGCGAGAAACGCGTAGACGAGCAGGGCGTGCACAATCCAGGCGAGTGCCGCCGATACCGCCTGGGCCGCGGCGATCGCGATGACGAGGACGCCGAGCGACGCCGCCGTCAGGGCGATGAAGAGCAGGATGCCGCCGCCGTAGCCATCGAGGCCGGACGCCCGGAGCCGGCCTTCCATCCACGTCAGGGTCCGGCCGATGACACGCACCGGGTGCCACGGATAGACCGGGTCGCCGAGCGGCGAGGTCGGCAGCCACACCGATCATCAGCAGGACGGGGCCTGGTGCGAGCGGACCCAGGATGTCAGTCACCCGTTCGCCACTTTTCGGACCACCCGAGCGCGACCGCTCTGAGGACGAGCGTCTTCACATCTCCTGTCGCGTGCGGCCGGAGGGTTGCGCGGAACTCGGGCCAGCGGTGCATCTGCGCCGCGAGGTTGGCGGCGAGGCTCGCGGCCTGTTGCACCATGGCGTCCGGGGCGACGCCGTCCGGAAGCGTCCCGTACCTCACACGATCGCAGACCGTCGCGAGCGCATGCGCGGCAGCGCCGACGAGCGGCTCGTAGAACACCGCCTTGCTGTTCTTCTTCAGCAGCTCGAGATCGCCCTCGTTCAGGAACGGCGCGATGTCCTCGACGATCGTGGCCTCCTTGACGCCGTAGCGGCCCAGCGCGTGAAAGACGCCGCGCGTGTAGCTCGCTTCGAGGCCGTTCTGCCAGCGGAGCGCTTCCATCGTCGCCTGCCTCGTCGCGCAGCCCACCAGCTCTCCCAGCTTCACGTGAGGGCTCGCGGACGTCAGCGGCTTGCCGCCGCCGAGCGGCGCCGCGACGCAGTACCGATCGGTGCCCGTGCCGGTCGCCAGATCGACGTGCAGCTTGCTCGGCACCGCGAGGCGATGAAGCGCCGCGCTCTTGCCCTCCGTCATCGTGACGACGACGCGCGCGAGGGCCGCGGCGGTCAGCGGCCGGCTGATGAACAGCATCGTGTTGATCGTGCCGGCGTAGACGGGCACTTTCTGCATCCCGGCGTCGGTCTCGCGCCACGTCGCCGGCTCGCCCGCCGCGGTCGCGTTGCCCTCGACTCCGGCCGTCACGGCCGCCGTGACCGTGACGTCCTCGTCGGCCGCACGCACCACCGCGACGTAGTTCATGTTGGCCGCGGTCCCCATGACGGCCGTGGCGTCGGCCGGCGCACCGATCTCTTCGCACACGCGATCGTGATATCCATCGAGGCCGCTTGCGGTGATCGCTTTGTGACGATCGAGATGGGCGCTCCCTTCACAGCTCTGGTGGTTGACCAGCCAGCGGACGTGCTCGATCAACCCGCCGTTCCGCACCGATGTGCTCAGAACATGGTGGGGCTCCTTCAGGTCCGCAACGAGAAAGCGGCCCGATCGCCGAAGGTCGAACGTTGGCAGCTCGAGAAGTCGTTCCCAATTCATGTGTATTGTCCCGGCGTAATGTAACAAGTAGTGACTCAATCGAAACCGAGGCGCTCCAGCTGCCGGCCGTGCTGCTCGAGCCACTGGGCGAGCCGGAGATAGTCTGCAGCCTTTCCCCGGGCCTCCGGCAGCTCGACACCGAAGATCTCCGCGCAGACGCCGGCGCTCTCGAGCGCGCCGTGCAAGTACGTTCCGATGACCCCCTGGCTGCACATTCCGTCGGTGGTGCCATCTTCCAACGTCGCGAACGGCATCGTGCCCGCAGCTTGCTCCAGCGTGGTCACACCGACGTGTATCTCATATCCGCCGAACGTCACGCCTGCGGCAGTCGTCGCCCGGACCGCGCGCGTGCGCTTCTCGCACGTCAGAGTCGTCGCCGCCGGCAGAAGGCCCAGGCCCTCGATCCACGCCGTGTCCGATTCGATGCCCGCCGGATCCGCCACACTGCGGCCGAGCATCTGAAAGCCCCCGCAGATGCCCATTACGGCCGTGCCCGTGCGGTGGCTCTCCACAATCCAGTCCGCCAATCCCGCCTGACGGAGCCAGCCGAGGTCGGCGATCGTGTTCTTGCTGCCCGGCAGGATGATGAAGTCGTAACCGGCCTGAGGCGGCGACGTCACCCAGTCCGCCCAGGTCAGGAGCCGGAAGTCCGTCGCGTTCGACAGGTGCGGCAACCGGACGATCGCGATGCGCGCGCCGCGCGGCGCTGACGATCGAGCCCGTGTCTCGAGCGCGAGGCTGTCCTCCGCGTCGAGATGGACATCCGGCGTGTGGGGAAACACGCCGAAGCAATGGGATGCCGTTCGCTCCTCGAGGATCCGCACGCCTTCTTCGAACAGCGTGACGTCACCGCGAAACTTGTTGACGGCGAAACCGCGAAACAGCGACCGCTCGTCAGGCGTCAGCAGGTGCGCGGTTCCGACGACCGACCCGAACACACCGCCACGCTCGATGTCGGCGACGAGGATCCAGGGCGCCCGGATTCGAGTCGCCAGCCCGAGATTGACGAGATCGTGCTCACGCAGATTCAACTCGCTGACGCTGCCGGCGCCTTCGATCACGATGGCATCGAACCGGCGCTCGAGCTCGGCATAGGCGTCGAGCACCCTGGGACGCAGCTCGTCCGCGTGCGTGTAGTACTCCCGGGCCGAGAGGGTCTTCCACACGCGGCCGTTCACCACGACTTGACTCCGGCCGTTCCCGCTCGGCTTCAGCAGGATGGGGTTCATCGCCGGCTCCGGCTCGAGGCCGCACGCTTCGGCCTGCGCGACCTGCGCCCGGCCGATCTCGCCACCCGATCGGCACGGATAAGAATTGTTCGACATGTTCTGCGCCTTGAACGGCGCGACCGAGACGCCACGCTTCCGCAGCCACGCGCAGATGGCCGTGACCATCCAGCTCTTGCCGGCGTTCGACGACGTGCCGCCGACGAAGAGCGCGCGTGCCTTACTCATGGCGTCGGACCGTCATCGGGCACCTCCACGGCGGACGACCCAGATCAGGTGCGGGCCGCCGATGAACGCCGTGATCGCACCAGCCGGAATCTCCGCGGGCGCCAGGACGACCCGGCCCAGCGCATCGCACGAGGCGAGGAGAACGCCGCCGAGCAGAAATGCGCACGGCATGAGCAGACGATCGTCGCCTCCCAGCCGCCCGCGCAGCAAGTGCGGTACGACGAGGCCGACGAAGCCAATCGGGCCGGTCAGCGCCACGGTTGCGGCGGCGAGCACCGATCCTGCCACGTATCCCTCGACAACCGACCGCTTGACGTTGGCGCCGCGCGTGGCGGCCCACGCCTCTCCCACCGCCAACAGGTTCCACTGCCGCGCCTGCCGGATGATGACGGCCGCGGTCACGGTGACGGCCGCCATGTAGACGAACAGCGTCGGACGTTCGATGGCGTCGAGGCTGCCGATCAACCAGCGCGAGATCGCGAAGGACTGCGACATGCCCGTGAGGCCGTGCACCAGCAGGATGACAGCGGCGCAGACGCTGTTGATGGCGATGCCGGCCAGCAGCAGGCTGGAGGACGACAGCCGGCCGTCCCGTGTCGCGGCACCCATGACGATGAACAGAATCACGGCGGCCCCCGCCAACGCGCCCGCCCAGATGCCCACGATGCCGGCAGATGCCCCAGTCGAGCGCGATGGCGGCGACCGCGCCGAGGGACGCGCCCGTGGACACCCCCAGCGTGTACGGCGTGGCCAGCGCATCCCGGAGCATCGATTGGAAGAGGCTGCCGGCCAGCGCCAGCGAGCCGCCGGCGAACAGGCCGAGCAGCGTGCGCGAGAGCCGGAGGTTCGTGAGGATCGACCAGTCCGGATCCTGCCGGCTCCAGACCTGGCCGAGGTCGAGGCGCGACGGGCCCACGAACGGCAGCGCCACGGCGGCGGCCAGGAAGAGCACCGCCGAGACGCCAACCCACAGGACCGCGCGTTGTCCGACCGCCGTCATTGGTAGCGCACCCACGGCCGCGGGCTCGTGCGATCGTCCACGCTCAGGCGCTGCGAGAAGACGCGCAGCCACTCGGGCGCATCGAGCGCGGTTTCCGCCGGGAGATCGCGGGCGATGCCGTGTTCGGCCAGCACGATCAGGCGCGTGCAGAACGTCAGCGCCAGGTTCACGTCGTGGGTGACCGCCAGGCACGCCGTGCCACGATCGGCCTCGGCGCGGAGCACACTGAAGCACTGGAGCTGCTGGTCCACGTCGAGAAACGTCGCCGGCTCATCCAGCAGGAGGACGCGCGGGCGCTGCGCGAGACACGCGGCGAGAAACACGCGCTGCCGCTCCCCTCCACTCAATGTTCCCAGCGCACGCCGGCGAAACTCGAGACAGTCGCAGCGCCGCATGGCCTCATGCGCGGCCTCCCGGTCCTCGTCCGACTCGAACCAGTGCGAGGCGTGAGCATAGCGTCCCATCAACACCAGCGCCTCGGCGTGCATCGCCAGATCGGCGCGGAGGCTCTGCGGCAGGTGCGCGATGAGGCGGGCGCGTTCGATTGGCATCCATGCTTCCAGCGGACGATCCGCGAGCACGACCCCGCCTTCCGACGGAGGCCGCAGGCCCGCGATGATGTCGAGCAGCGTGCTCTTGCCGGCGCCGTTGCGGCCCATGACCGCGACGAGCTCTCCCGGCGCGACGTCGAACGACACTCGCTCGAGCACGGTCGCCGCCGGGACCCGCCAGCCGACGTTCCGCACCCGCAGGACGGGTTGAGTCATTGCGCGTTCATCGCTAGCGAGGCTGCGCCTCAGACCGTCCAGGCTCCGCCTCGCTGGATGGCATTGTTTACTGTTTCGCCGCTTGCCCGCCGAAAACTTGACTCAAGAGCATGAGTTTTCGGCGGTCAAGACGGCTAGAAGCCCAGCCGGTACGAGAGCTTGAACGACGCGCCCTGCAGCGGGTAGCCGAGCTTCTCGTAGTAGAAGACGTCGAACACGTTGTTGATCGCGGCGACCAGCGCGTGCTGCCGCACGAGACGGTACGTCACGGCGGCGTCAACGACCGTGAAATCGTCGTAGTCGACGATCGGGAAGCCCGGCGCGTTGAAGTTGTTGTCCTTGCGGCCCTGCACGTAGCGTCCGGTGACGCGCGTGCTGAGCCGCCCGAAATCCACGTCGACGCCGGCCCGCACGGTGTTCCTGGGGACGTTGAGAATGTCCTGCTCCGCCCCGCTCGCGAGCCGCTCCTTGCGCGTGAAGTAGTGCGTGGTGTTCGCGAACACGCCGACACGCCGCCAGAGCCGCTGCTCCCCATCCAACTCCAGGCCGCTGATGTGGGCATCCAGGCCGTTGGTCACCGAGACAACGATCGGATCCGGCGGCGGCGGATTGCTGATGACGACGTTCGAGATGAAACGATCGCGCACCACGGTCCGGAAGACCGTAGCATCGAACCGGGTCGTCGCCGAGGTCCACTCGGCGCCCACGTCGAAGGAGGTGCTCCGCTCCGGCTCGAGGCCGGGATTGCCTTGCGAGATCTGCGTGCGGCCGCCGACGATCGTCGTCGTGAAGCCGGTCAGCATCAACGCTTCGGCGGGGATGAACGCGCGCCCGGCGGTGGCGTGCGCGCGCAACCCCTTGACGAGCTCCTGCTTGATGCCGACGCTCGGGTTGAAGACCGTGAACGTGCTTCGGGACGGCGTGAAGTTGCTCTTGAGCGGTGTCTCCACGGTCTCGGTGATGATGTGATCCACTCGCCCGCCGGCGGCGATGACCGTGCGGCCGTCTCTCAGCTTCAGGGTGTTCTCGACGTAGAACCCGGCGGTCCGCTTGTTGCTGTCGGCGCCGAACGGCGCCGAGCGATCGCCCGTCCGCGTGTAGGACCGGCTGACGCTGGTCACCTTCTCGTAGTCGAGCCCGAGGACGACGCTGTTCCGCCGCGACCAGTTCCAGGAGTCCTTCGCTTGAATGCCGGCCCACCGCAGATCGCTTTCGAACGACAAGTACCGGCAAGTACGGGAGATCGGCCGGATTCGAGGAGGTGACGTTGGAGCTGTGGCTGGCCTCCGTCGCCAGATACGTGGCAATCGACAGCGCGTGCGCCCGGACTCGTCCGCTCACCCTGGCGTCTCCGCCGTTGCGCTCGATGTTCTTGCGCCCCTGGCCCACGGTCCCGGCCGCGAGATCGGGAGGCGTGCTGATGTCCCGGCCGCGGTACACGTCACCTCGGCCTTCGATCCGCCAGTCGTCATGGACGTCCACGCCGACCCGTGCGGTGCCCGCGTACGTCTTGAACTTCGTCGATGGCCGCGTCACACCGTTACCCATCCGGATGTCGTCGCGTTGATCGAAGGCGCTGCCGGTCGCGTCGAAGTCGACGTTCGACGCGAGGCCGCCACCCGTACGCCCGGCGACCTCCGTCGTCCCGAAGCTTCCGGCTCCGAGGCGGAGCGTGCCGCCGATCTTCCCATGCGACTGACGCGTGAGGACGTTCACGACGCCGCCCATGGCCGAGGACCCGTACACGGCCGACGCCGCGCCTTTCAGCACCTCGATGCGATCCACGTTGTCGAGGAGCAGCGTGGCCAGGTTCGTCACGCCGGACGGCCGTCCATCGATGAGCAACAGGGACCGCTTGTTGATCCCTGATGTCTGCGGACGGAATCCGCGGATGCCGATGCCCGACAGTGCGCCGGTGTACTGGACGACATCGACGCCGGCGTTCTTCTTCAGCACGTCGGTCAGGTCCGCCGCGACCGTGCGCTCGATGTCGGCAGCGTCGACCACGTCGATCTTCTGAGGGGTCTCCGCGATGCGGGTTTCGACGCGGCGGGCCGTGACGACCACGCTTTCGGCAAACCCGCCGGCTTTGAGGACGGCTCGCAGCGGGCTTACCGATCCTGAGGCGGGCACCGTCACACGCTCGGTGACGGGCGAGAACAGGCTCATCTCCACGAGGACCAGGTAAGTGCCCGGCGGCAGCCCGCGCAGGGCGAACGTGCCGGCTTGATCGGATGCAACCGCCTGGACGACCGCGCCGTTGCCGTCGCGGACGGTGACGCGGGCGCCCGCGACAACCGCGCCGGCCTCGTCGACGACGACGCCAGGCACGGAGACCGCGCCCTGGGCGCGCGCCGCTGCGGCGGGCATGACCAGGGACTGGGCAAGAAGAAACAGGAGTGCGAGGACGGGTGTGTACGACCGTCGAGTGACAGGTTGAGCCATGGACGCTGCCTCCGCGAGCAAGGCGGCGGACTCACGCCGGCGACAGGATGGCGCGTGGAATGACGGCCGGAGAGCCGAAGGTTCCAGTGCACACTTTCTGTCGGCGCAGAAAGTCGACCGCAAGAACCCCTGGGTAGGTCTCCTGGCTCGGAAGAGCGAATCGCTGGCGATTCGCGGGCCGCTTCACCTTCCCCGGCTGATGGGCCGAGTGGTTATTCGAAGCAGCGCGTCTTCACTCACAGTGGCGGGACCGCGCCGGATTTGCACCGGTCTTCCCCGTTATGCCCTCGTGGGCACCCAAGGCAAGGCGAGATAGTAGCACATCGGACTTGCGGCGACCTGGTCCGTTATCGCCGGCCAAGTGTCGGCTTCCCGACGAACGATCCGGCGGCGATCTCCGTCTGTTCGCGAAATGCGGCACAATACCAGGAACAGTGAGCAGCGCCGGTCTGTGCTGCCCACCGGAATCGAACCGTCCGCAGCAGTGAGGCGTCGTCGTGGAAACTAACGCTATCGTCCGTGCCTGGGGTCTGATCCTTAGCGGCTATCGTCCTAATCTCTCGATCGAAATCACGCGCGAATGCCCCCTCCGGTGTCCAGGGTGTTACGCGTACAACGACACGCATCTGGCCGGCGGCATCCTGCTCCGCGAGCTCACCGACCTCAAGGGGCAGGCGCTGATCGACGGCATGCTGCGCGTCGTGCGCGAGCACCAGCCGATCCACCTCTCCATCGTCGGCGGCGAGCCCCTGGTGCGATTCCGGGAGCTCGACGTCCTGTTGCCGCAGCTCACGGCCATGGGCGTCCACACACAGATCGTGACGAGCGCCGTGCGTCCGATCCCGCCCGGGTGGGCGGAAATCCCGAAGGTTCAGGTCGTCGTGTCGATTGATGGGCTGCAGCCGGAGCACGACGTCCGGCGGGCACCGGCCACGTACGCCCGGATCCTCAAACACATTGCCGGCCAGCAGGTGACCGTGCACTGCACGCTCACGCGCCAGCAGGCCCGCCCGGGCTACGTCACCGCGTTCACGCAGTTCTGGGCCGCCAACCCGGACGTCAAGCGCATCTGGTTCAGTCTCTACACGCCGCAGAAGGGCGAAGAGTCGGCGGAACGCCTGCTGCCGGAAGACCGCGAGCTGCTCGTCAGGGAGATCACTTCGCTCCACGCGACGGAGCCCAAGCTCCACGACATGATCCCGTCGGTGGTGCGCGGCTATCTCCATCCGCCACAGAATCCCGACGAATGCGTCTTCTCGAAGACGACCGCCTGCCTCTCGGCCGATCTGAAAAAACCGATCACCCCCTGTCAGTACGGCGGCGACCCGGACTGCACGCAGTGCGGGTGCATGGCGTCGGTGGGGCTGCAGGCGGTGGGCGAATATCGGCTCGGCGGCGTCATCCCGCTCAACGCGATCTTGAAAGGCTCACTGGCCGTCGGGCACGGCGCGCGGAGGCTGCGCGAGGCAGTGGGAACGTCTTAAAGTTCTAAAGTTCTAAAGTTCTAAAGTTCTAAAGTTCTAAAGTTCTACGGGTTTGTCAGAACGAGAACTGAAGACCGATGCGGGCCGATCGCGGAAGCGCCGGATGCGTGTGGATCTCTTCCACACCGTCCGCGGCTTCTCCCGGTAAACGCGAGCGGTAGAAGTAGTCGATGTCCGCCACCCTGGCGTCGAAGAGGTTGAAGACCTCGAGGACCAGCCGGGCCTTGCCGGAGAATCGATACCCGAGCTCCCCGTTCCAGAGCGTCGTGCCGTTCGATTTCACGCTGGCGTCCTCGATCAGCGGACGTGGTCCGAACTGCCGGACGCGGAGGCTGCCGAAGAACGGCCGGCGCGGCTCGATCGTGATCCCGCCGGAAACAACGCGGTCCAGCGCGCCGGGGATGTTGTCGCCCGCCGGATCGTCGTCGGTGAATCGCGCCCGCGAGACGGACACATCCAGGTCGGCGGTCAACCAGGGACGCGGCCGCCAGTAGTTGGTCCACTCGATCCCGACGCGGCGGCTCGGCCGGCCGGCCTCGGTCGTTCCGGCGTCGCCCACGAAGAGCAGCTCTGAATCGATCCCGAGGTACCACAAGGCAAAGGTGGACTGGAGCCCGCGCACGCGCACCGTGCGGACGCCAAACTCCGCCCCTCTGGCGCGCACGAGCGGCGTCACGCGGTCCGCGGGCTCGCCCGTCAACGGATCGACGGAGATCGCGGCGCCCCGCGCGTCGTTGCTGTGGAAGCCCATGCCGGCGTTGGCGTAAATCTCCGTGCCGGCCCAGGGCCCGAATGCGGCGGCAAACTTCGGGCTCACGAGACCATCCGACCCGTCGCCCGAGTTCAGCGGGTTGCTGGACGCGACCGAGAACTGATAGGCGTCCGCCCGCACCCCGACCGTCGTCCGGAACGCACGCGCCCATTCGATCTCGCTCTGCGCGTAGACGCCGCTCAGGGTCTGACCGACGCGATCCTCTCTCGTCGTCGAAAGCCGCTGCCGCGCCACCGTGTGATAGAGCCCGACCGGATCGAGCCAGTCACGTCGGACCTGCACGCCGATCGCGCTTTCCGTGTGCCGCTCGAAGAGGCGGCCCAGCCGCCGGTAGGTGACACGCCCTCCAGCCGTCGTCCGGCGTTCGGCCTGCTCGAACTGGTCGCCGTTCCTGGCGTCGTCGAGGAAGTAGGTGAAGTTCGAGAACAGGTTGAGGCTGTTGTGGAGCAGAAACCCGGTTGCGCGAATCGACGACGAGCCCATCGACCGTTGGAGCTCAGCGGCGACGCTTTGACGGTTGGCCTTGCCGCCGTCCGTTCCGTCGATGAACCCGAAGCGCGGGATCAGCCCGCTCGCAATCGCGCGCTCCGCAACCTGATCGGTGGAGTCCCAGCCGGCCCAGTAGCCCATGCCGGTGAGGGAGAACCCGTTCCGGTTGTCGCCCTGGCTGTAGCGCAGGACACCGTTCACCTTCTGGTAGCCGTCCGGGCGGGTCCACGGGCCGTCGTTGTGATTCAGCTCGATCGCGGCGAGGAGATGACCCGCACCGGCGCGCGGCGATACGGCCCCGAAGACGCGCCCCCAGCCGTCGTTCCCGGTGCTCACGCGCACGAGCGGCCGGTCGAGCTGATTGACGTAGTTGATGTTGGCGGCGCCGGCCGCGGAGAAGTCACCTTCGTCGGCGAAGTACGGGCCTTTCTTGAACTGCACGCCGCTGACCAGCTCGGGGATGAGGAAGCTGATGTCGGAGTAGCCGTGGGCATGCGCGCCAGTGGGCGTGTTCACCGGCACACCCGCCACCGTGGTCGCGAAGTCGGTCCCGTGATCCAGGTTGAACCCGCGCAAGTAGTACTGGTTGGCTTTCCCCTCGCCGCTGTGCTGACTGATGATCATGCCGGGCACGGTCTCGAGCACCTCGCCCGCGCGCATCAGGGGCCGTCCTTCGAGTTGCTCGGCGGTGATGGCGCCCTGGCTCGCCGCCGACGCGATGCCGACGAGGTTCTCCGCCGGGTTTTCGACATCGGCCACGTTGCGGAAGGTGGACGTGCCCGTGACGACAACGTCTGCGCTCAGCGACAGCGTCAACGTGGCGTCCACGGCCACGGCCCGGCCGCTCGCGATCGACGCCGTGCGCCGCAGCACGCTGAAATTGAGGAGCCGGAAGGTCAGCTCCGCCGGCCCGGCCGGCACACGCTCGAAGCGATACGCGCCGGCTTCATCGCTGACCGCGGCCAGCTCAGTGGCGCCGGCAACGAGCTCGATGCTCACTCCCGGCAGGGAGGCGCCGGTCTGATCCAGGACCCGGCCAGTCACGCTGCCCGTGGTCTGGCCTCGGGCAGGCGCCGTGCAGAAGAGGAATATCCCAAGAACGACGGTTATGGTCCTGACCCGCGGCATCTCAATCTTCCTCTACGCGCGAGTGTCCCGATCGGATTGGCGGCCGATAGCTTACTGATGCCTGAACATCCACGCGCAGACGGCGACCGCGGCGATGGCGGCGGCGAGATCCGCGATGAGCGCGGCCGGCACGGCGTGTCGCGTGCGCCGGACACTGACCGCGCCGAAGTACACGGCGAGCACGTAGAACGTCGTCTCGGACGATCCGTACATCGTGGCGGCGGTGCGCGCGATGAGCGAGTCCGGGCCGTGGGCCTTGATCAAGTCGGTCGTGAACGCGAGGGAGCCGCTGCCCGTCAGCGAACGCAGGATGGCGAGCGGGACGAGCTCCGGCGGGAAACCTGTCGGCGAGACGAGCGGACGCAAGCCGGCCGTCACGAGGTCCATGGCGCCGGAGCCGCGAAACATGCCGATCGCCACCAGGATGCCGACCAGGAACGGAATGATTCTCACCGCGACGTCGAAGCCCTCTTTCGCTCCGTCGATGAAGACGTCGTACACCTTCACCTTCCGGATGATCCCCGCGAGCGGGATCGACACGAGGAGAACCGGGATCGCCCACACCGAAATGGCGTCGAGCACGGCGCGGATCACGACTGCACCTCCGTGGGCGAGGGAGGCGTAAGCGGGTAGAACGGCTGCAGCAGCCGGGCGGCGATCAGGCCCGCGACGGTGCCCACCGATGTGGCGAGAATCGTCGGGGCGATGATCGCGGTCGGGTTGGCCGATCCTGCCGCGGCGAGGACACCGATCATCGACGCCGGGATGAGCTGCACGCCCGCGGTGGTGACCGCCATGAGCGTGACCATGGCGTTCGAGGCCGTGTCCTTGTCGGGGTTGAGGGTCTGGAGCTCCTCCATCGCCTTGATCCCGAGCGGTGTCGCGGCGTTGTTGAGGCCCAGCATGTTCGCCGCGAGCGCGAGCACGATCGCGCCGGCGGCCGGATGCGTGGCCGGCACGTCGGGAAACAGCCAGCGCAGCAGCGGCCTCAGCGCGCGCCCGACGAGCGAGACGAGGCCCGCGGCTTCGGCCACGCGCATCATGCCCAGCCACAGGGTCATGATCCCGACGAGGCCGATCGCAATCTGCACGGCGGTGGACGCCGCTTCGACGGCGCCCTTCGTCACCGCGTCCGCCGTCCCGTTGACAGCCGCCACGACGAGGGCGGTGGCCATCAGTCCGAACCAGATGTAGTTGAGCATGAGCGAGATGGTAGCGTAGTAACGTGATGTCTGATGCACCATCCGACAGACCAGGGCGACGTCCGCGCTATCGCGGGGCGAACCCGCGGGCGTTCCAGGACAAGTACAAGGAACTGAATCCCGAACGCTACGCGGACGAGGTCGCCAAGGTCGTCGCGGCGGGAAAGACGCCGGCGGGCATGCATCGCCCGATCATGGTGCCGGAGATCATGGAGGTTCTGGCCCCGAAGCCCGGCGACTTCGCCGTCGATGCGACGATGGGCTACGGCGGGCACACGGCGGCGCTGCTCGAGGCGGTCAGGCCCGGCGGACGAGTGCTGGCGCTCGACGTGGACCCGATAGAGCTCCCGAAGACCGAAGCGCGATTCCGCGCGATGGAGATCCCGCCGGACACGCTCATGATCCGCCGGAGCAATTTCGCCGGGCTGGCCGGCGTGCTGGCGAAGGACAACCTGCCGGGCGCCGACGTCGTGCTCGCCGATCTCGGCGTCTCGTCGATGCAGATCGACGATCCCTCACGCGGGTTCACCTTCAAACATGCCGGTCCTCTCGACTTGCGCATGAACCCGCAGCGTGGCCAGCCGGCGGCCCGCTTGCTCGCATCGCTCGACGCGCCGAAGCTGGCGCGCTTGCTGGAAGCCAACGCGGACCAACCCGAAGCTGAGACGCTGGCGCAGGCAATCATCGAGCGCCAGCAGCGGACGCCCATCACGACCACGACGGATCTCGCCGAAACGGTAGCTGCCTTCTGCGGGACCGGGCCCGAGGACCGAAGCACGAAAGGTGTCGTCGACTCGATTCGCCGGGTCTTCCAGGCGCTGCGAATCGCCGTCAACGACGAGCTCGGCGCGCTCGATACTTTTCTGCGGCTCCTGCCCGCCTGCGTGACATCCGGCGGACGCGTCGCCATCGTCACGTTCCACTCCGGCGAAGATCGGCGAGTCAAGCAGGCGTTCAAGGAAGGCGTGCGCTCCGGAGCGTTTGCCCGCGTCGCTGAAGAGGTCGTGCGTCCCGGCGCCGATGAGCGGCGCGCCAACCCCCGGTCGGCGGCGGCGAAGCTTCGCTGGGCCATCCGCGCGTAGAACCCGCTCCCCTGGCGGACGCTCACTGATACTTGATGGCGTAGTAGACGACGTAGATCCACCCCAGGAAGCCGTGAATGATGGCCCACAGGATCGACTTGTTGACGCTCCAGGAGATCGTGATGGCCAGTGCACTGCCGAAGCCGATCCCGGCCTTGGCGGCGTTTGTCGCGTTCTTCCCGGATTGGTCTGTCATGTCCTTCGTTCCCTGTCATCCAGAAGGGGCCGAATGTAGCGATTCCTGAAACAAGATCCGAGCGGCCGTTCGACGACTGTTACTCCGGTCCGGGTCTGGTGCGGGCCCGCTCTGCTCTGGCTGCCCTGATGCTTCGAAGCCTCTCGAACAGGGAATCGGTGAGGGTGCGCCGCTTCGGCGAGAACTGATCGACGGCGGCGCGGACGTAGGGGCCGAACTGCCGCGCGGCATATGCCAGATACCCGGTCTGCCGGATCTCGTTCAGCGTCTCCCTGTAGTGATCGAGCAGCGCCGCACCGAGCACGTGTCCCGTGCGCGTCGCGCCCACTCGCGCGGACGCGGAGAGCCAGCGCACGCCGCCCGGAAGCGCTCGCGTCGCCGAGAGCGCCATCACCGACGAGGTCTGAAAGATCGACGTCTCCTGCCGCGCCGATTCCGCCTTGAGCTCCGCCCACATGGTGCCGATCGTCTCTCGCGAAGGCAGGCTCGCAGGCGTCAGGCCTCGTGCGTCTTCGCGAAGGGCCTCCCACTCCCTTCGGAGTCCCGCGACGTCGAGCGGCGGGGCGTTGATCGTGGCGGCCAGCCGCGACGAGGTCCGCTCCAGGCCGTCGAGCATCTGATCGACGGTGTCGAACTGTGTGTCGCCTTCCAGCAGACCCTGTGCTTTCAGCGCGTCGGCCATCTCGGGAATCAACTGACGGCCCATGCCGCAGAGATCGGCCAGCGCCGCGAGGATCCAGACGGGCGACGCGCGAAAGGCGACGACGCCGAGCACTTCGACCGCGTTGCCCACGGTCCGCCGGGCAAAGAAGTCGTCGGGCTGCGTATCGTCCGGGCTGTAGACACCCTCGACGCCTCCAACCTGCTCGATCAGGTACTGGAGCGTCGTGTCCACGAGGTTCTGATACAGCTGGCTGCGGCGGACCCCATCCGGAAGGGCGACCTCGCCCACTTCGCGCGCCACACCGGCGCCGAGCCCCAGGGCGGATCGGACCACGCGCTCGGGCACCGACAGCAGATATGTCTTGACGCTCATGCCATTTCGTCAGATCGACATCAGGCCGCCCTGCACGGAGACGCCACGACCAGGCAGGATCTCCTGCCGCGCCTCACGCGGAATGCAAGGATGTTTGACGACGGCGACAACGCGCGCGTTCAACTGGATGTAGCCTGCCCCTGAACCCAGGATCAATTCGTGCGCAGCGCCGTCAGGGGATCGACCTTCGACGCGCGGTACGCGGGCACGAGGCTCGCGGCGAGCGCGACGATCGCCAGAGTGCCGGCGACGGCGGCGAGCGTCAACGGATCCGACGCGCTGACTCCGAACACCAGCCGCTCGAGAATCCTGGCGGAGCCCATCGCCGCCACCGCGCCGGCGCAGATACCGATCACCGCCGGCGTCATCCCTTCCATGACGACCAACCGCAGCACGTCGAGGGTGCGGGCGCCCAGCGCGGTCCTGATTCCGATCTCACGGCTGCGCCCGCGGACGATGTACGAGAGCACGCTGTAGATCCCGACCGAGGCCAGCGTCAGCGCGACCACGGCAAAGAGGTTGAGCAGCAGCGCGCTGAAGCGCTGGGACGTCAGCGTCTCCTCGATCACCGCCTCCATCGTGCGGATGTCCTCGACCGGCTGTTCCGGATCCATCGCGCGAACCGCTCCGGCCGCCGACTGCGCGAGCGAGAGCGGCGGCACGGAGGTCCGCAGCACGAACGTCTGGCTGGGAGAGGCGTGCGCGCGCGTGTACTCGTAAATCGTCGGCGCCGCCGCCTCGGCCAGCTGACCCTGCTTCACGTCGCCGACGATGCCAATCACTTCTTTCAGCAGCGTTCGTGACTGAAGCGGAAGCGAGATGCGCCGGCCGATCGGATCGTCGTCGCCCCACAGGAGCTTCGCCGCCGCGCGGCTGACCAGCAGTACTTCGGTGTCGGTCTCGCTGACGTCGCGCCCCCGCAGCAGCGGGATGGTCATCGCGCCGAGGTAGCCCGGTGTGATCTTGCGCACTTCCACCGTCGGCTGGTCCCTGGGCAGAAGCTCCGCGCGTCCTTCGAGGACGATCGGCTGCACGGAACCGCCGAGCAGCGGCAGATCGTCGATGGCGCCCGCCGACTGGACGCCGGGGAGCGCACGAATGCGCTGCAGCGCGGCGGCGAAGAACGCCGTGGTCTGCGGGGGGCCGGCATACCGCGACTCGGGCAGCGACACGTTCATCGTCAGCACGTGTCGCGGGTCGAATCCCGCGTCGACGCCGCGCAGTGACGCCAGGCTGCGCAGCATGACGGCCGCGCCCATCAGCAGTACCGACCGACAGGGCCACTTCGCAGACGATGAGGAGCCGCCGCGTGCGGATCCCGACGGCGCCGTCCTGACGCCCGCCTTCTTTCAGCGAGTCGTTCAGATCGGTGCGTCCGGCGCGAAGCGCGGGGAGCGCGCCGGCGAGGATGCCGGTGAGAATCGAGGCGGCCGCCACGAACAGCAGCACGCGCCCGTCGACGGAGATCTCTTCCGCGCGCGGCAGTTGATCCGCCAGCAGGGCGGCGGCGGCCGCGAGGCTTCCCCGCGCCAGCAGTAGCCCGATCGCGCCGCCCGCGGCCGCCAGCAGGAGCGCCTCGACGAGCAGTTGCTGGAAGACACGCGCGCGGCCCGCGCCCAGGGCCGCCCGGATCGCGATCTCCTTGCGCCTCGCGAGCGCACGCGCGAAGAGCAGGTTGCCGACGTTGGCGCAGGCGATGAGCAGCACCAGCCCGACCGCGCCGAGCAGCATCACCAGCGACATCCTGATGTCGCCGACGATGACTTCCTGCAGCGGGATGACCGTGGCTCCCCAGCCGGCGTTCTCCTTGGGGAAATCGCGCTCGAGCCGCGTCGAGATGACGTCCATCTCCGACCGGGCCTGTGAGAGTGCGACGCCAGGCTTCAGGCGCGCGATGACCTGCGCGTTGTGATTCTCGCGCACCGTCCTCGCCGCGTCGGAGTACGCGAGCGGCACCCAGATGTCCCGCGCGGTTACGGCCCAGGATGCAACCGAGAACCGCGGCGGCATGACGCCGACGATCGTGTAGGCCTCCCGGTCGAGCGTGAGCGTGCGGCCGATGACGTCGCCCGATCCGCCGAACTGCGCCTTCCAGAAACCATCGCTGAGGATGACCGCGCGCGATCGGCCGGGACTGTCCTCCTCGGCGAGAAACACTCGTCCCAGCGCCGGCTGCGCGTGCAGGACCTGGAAGAAGTCCGCGCCGACGGCTCCGGCGACGACGGCCCTGGCCTGGCCGGCGCCGGTCAGGGCGAACTGCCGGAATCGGTAGATGGCCATCCCTTCGAAGAGACGCGCGTCCCGCTTCCAGTCGTAGAAGTTCGCGGGCGAGACCGAGAATGTCGGCATCCCGGGGAAGGCGTCCTGCGGCGGAACGTGGAACAGCCGGACGACCTGATCCGGTTGCTCGAACGGCAGCGGGCGGAGCAACACCGCGTTGACGATGCTGAATACCGCCGTGTTGGCGCCGATGCCGAGGGCGAGAATCGCCACCACTGCCAGGGAGAACGACGGCGCGCGGAACAGGACCCGCACGGCATAGCGGAAGTCAGCCAGAAGTGTGCGCACGATGGAATCTCCCTGCGGCCCAGGTCGGCGGGCGCGCCTCGGTCAACAGGCAGCGGATCGATCCCCTGCCCAAGAACCAGTCTACGACGGAGAAAGGCGAACTGTTCGGTTAGGAGGCTTTGACGAGGGACGCCACTCGATTGACCGAAACAGTGCGACGTGGAATCATCGATTCGATGCCGATCTGGTGGGCCGCATTGATCGTGCTGGGGCTTGTCTCTCAATCCCCTCTTCCGGCCACTTACGTCCTCACGGCCGCTGGTTCACCCGCTGCCGACCTCAACCAGAGCTCGGAGGCGGCGGCGCAGGCACGCAACGCCGTCATCGCCGGCGTCGTCGTGAACGCGCGGCGCGAGCCTGTCGCCCGCGCCACGGTCCTGGCGTTCTCCGCGGCCCCGAACGTCACGAAAACGCCACCACGCGAGATCGTGCCGTTCTCCACGCGCGCGAGCGGATCGGCGTCAACGGACGCGCAAGGACGGTTTCAAATCACCGGGCTGGCGCCGGGCGAGTACCCTGATTGGCACCGGGCCGATGCCTGCGTTGCCTGCTGCCGGATCGACGGAGACGCCGATCTACGCGACGACGTTCTATCCTTCGACCACCGATCACCAGGCGGCGGCGCGGGTGTCCGCTTTGGCTTCCGGCGGCGCGCCCATCCAGATCGAGCTCGTGCAGGTCAAAGGCGCGCGTGTGTCGGGGTCTGTCGTCAGTCCCTCCGGACGTCCGACGGGCGGGATGGGCGTCAGGCTGTTTCATCGATTCGGCGGTTTCGGATCCGAGTCCAGCGCCGGCGTTGTCGGCGCCAACGGGACGTTCGAGATTTCGCGTGTTCCTCCGGGTTGGTATCGGTTGACGGTTGGAGCGCGACCGGCAGGATCACAGGACGGCGGTGGTGAGTTCGCGGACAGGCTCATCGAAGTGCAAGACCGCGATCTCGACGGTCTCTCGCTCGTCCTGGGCCCGGGAGCTTCGATCTCGGGCCGCGTCGTCGCCGAAGCCGCTGCGGGCATTCCATCGGCCGTCGGATTGCGGGTGAGCGCATCGCCCGCCGACGACCACTACGCGCCACCAATGCCCATTTCGGCAACGGTCGCCTCTGACTGGTCCTTTCGCATGACGCGCTTATCGGGCTTCTATCAGTTCACGGTTTCCGCCGACAGACGTCCCTTTGTCGTGGCGACGCGCGTCACCGTGGACGGCACGGAAGCGCCTGCGACGGCTGGAGTCGAGCTCGCAGCCGGCGACCATGAGGTTGTGGTTTTCGTAAGGCCGCGAGAGACGCCCCAGCCGGCTGTCGACAAGACACTCTCATCTGGAGCGTTGGTGGAGCAGTTCAAGGGCGAGAAGGTCTTCTGGCGGCAGTTTGCGATTGCCAAGGAAATCGTCGGACGTCGCGAGGCGAGCGTGCTCCCGTCACTGGCGGACTGGTTGAGCCACGACGACAGGCATGTACGAGGAAACGTCGCGTTCATTTTTGGTAGCCTCGGCGACCCGCGTGGATTCCAGGTCATCACGGACATTCTGAGCGATCGGTCCGATCGGCCCGAGGGACAGGGGATAGCCACGGCCTCGAGCGACGGGCGCTATCGTGTCGCGCGTCAAATCGCGACTGACCGCTACTATGCCGCCCATCTGCTGGGCGACCTGCGCGACGGGCGCGCGGTGCCGATTCTGGTGTCGCTGTTGAACGATCCCGAGGTCAACTACATCGTCCCGTGGGCTCTCGGAGAGATCGGCGACAGGCGTGCGGTCGGCCCACTCGTCGATGCGCTCGCCGATGACAATCCGTCGATGCGTGTGCTTGCGATCTACGCGCTCGAGACGCTGAAGGCGAAAGAGGCGCTCCCCCGCCTGAACGCGTTGCTGGACGACCACCGGAAATCGAACTTCGGCGCCCAGGTGTCAGTCGCCGACGCCGCCAAAGCCGCCATCGCAAAGCTGCAGTGACACGCCTGGCGTCGCGTCCGATGGTCACCCTGCGGAAGTCTCTACCTGGCGCTGTGACTTCATTCTTGCTCGTCGCAGTCCTCGTAACGTCTTGTGCCGCGCGGCCTGTCCCGAGCGCAGTCGAGGGGCCGGATGCCGTCCCGCCGCCTCGGCCGCCGGACGTCGTCCCGCAGTCGCGGCCTCCGCTTCGGGGCATCTACGGCGGTGTGCCGCAGGAGATTCTCGATGCGGGCACACGCCTGCGCGACTTCGGCATCGACGCGGTGTGGCTGGGAGCGGGCAGCTTCACGCCGGAACGGCTGGCGCTGCTCCGCGCCGAGCGCGTGCAGGTGTATGCCGAGTTCAACACGCTTCACGTAGCCGAATACTTGAAGGAGCACCCCGACGCGGCCCCGATCGGCTCGGACGGCCGGGTCTCGCCGCCGCCGCACGACTGGCAGGGTATCTGCCCGACCCACGACGGCTACCGCCGGTTCCGCATGGACGCGTACAGGAGACTACTGCAGGACTTCGCGATCGACGGCGTGTGGCTCGACTACCACCACAGCCACGCGAGCTGGGAGCGCGCCGATCCGGACATGCCGGACACCTGCTTCTGCGATCGGTGCCTGCGGCGCTTCCAGGACGCCACGGCGATCAAGTTACCTGACGTGCCGACGCCCGAGCGCGCGGCCCTCCTCCTCTCGACGCATCGCAAGGCCTGGATCCGCTGGCGGCTGGATGTCTTCACCGGCTGGGTGCGTGAGTTCCGCGCCATCCTCGATGCCACGCGCCCGTCGGCGCTGCTCGGCACCTTCCACAACGCGTGGAGCGACGAGGACATGGATGGCGCGCGGCTCGAGAAGCTGGCGATCGATCTCGAGGCGCAGGCCGCCTACATCGACGTCTTCAGCCCGATGGTGTACCACGCGCGGTTCGGGCATGCCGGCGATTTGACCTGGATCTCACGACAGGTGACCTGGCTCGGGGAGCACCTGCGGATCAAAGGCGTGCCCGGCGAGCGGCATCGCATCTGGCCGATCGTGCAAGTGGCGGATTGGGGCGAATCCGTGCGTGCCGACCAGGTGGCGGACGTGCTCGAGCAGGGCGTGCGCCGTCCCGCGAGCGGCGTGATGGTCTTCGCGTGGGGCGGTCTGCGAAAACAGCCCGACAAGATCGAGGCGATCGGCCGCGCGTTCCGTGGCATGGACGCGACCGGCAAATGAGAATCGCGGGTATACTCGCCGCGCTAGAGCAACTCTCCTGATCTCCTGCTCTCCTCATCTCGGAGGTATCAATGTCCACAACACCAATCGGCCGCCGCTCTCTCCTTCGCGGGTCGCTGGCCCTGGGCGGGTTGCTCGGGCTGGATGGCCTCTTTTCCGCCAGGCGGACCGACGCCGCTCAAGTCGGGCCGAAAGACAAGATCAAGGTCACCAAGATCGAGACCTTCGTGCTGACGAATTCCTGGGTGTTCGTCAAAATCTCGACCGATGCCGGCATTACCGGCTGGGGCGAGATGCTGAAAGACGACGCCAAGGCCTGCGCCGCCGGGGCGCTCGAGGTCGGCGACTACCTGATCGGGCAAGACCCGTCACGGGTCGTGCATCACTGGCAGGCCATTCACCGCGGCGCCTTCTATCGCGGCGGTCCGATCAAGACCGCGATCTCGAGCGGCATCGACATGGCGCTCTGGGACATCAAGGGCAAGATGTTCGGCGTGCCGGTCTACAACCTGCTCGGCGGCCCGACCCGCGACCGCATCCGGGTGTACGGCACCGTCAGCGCCGAGACCGGCGTGAACGCGATGAAGGTGCAGCTGCGCGGGACGCAGCGCTCCCCGTTCAAGTACAACGAGGGCCAGAAGTTCGTCGATGAGGTGGTCGAACGCTTCAAGGCGCTGCGCGAGAAGCAGGGCTCAGGCGTGGACATCGGCGTCGAATTCCACGGCGCCATCCAGCCGCCCACGGCGTCGGTCCTGATGAAGGCGCTCGAGCCGTTCCATCCCTGGTTCTACGAAGAAATCGTCCAGGCCCTGAACGTCGACGTGATGGCCGAGCTCGCCAGGAAGACGCACATTCCCATCGCGACGGGCGAGCGCATCTTCACCAAGTGGGGCTTCAAGGAGATCCTCGAGAAGCGCGCGGCCTCGATTCTGCAGCCGGACGTCTGCTATGCCGGGGGCATTACCGAGCTGCGGCTCATCGCCGGGATGGCGGAGGCGTACTATGCGCCGCTCGCGCCGCACAATCCGCAGGGACCATGTTCCCTGGCGGCGAGCCTGCAGGTCGCCGCGTCGATCCCGAACTTCATGATCCAGGAGCGCGGCGACAACGAGCACGCCAACCTGCTGGCCAAGCCGCTGCCGCCCGTCAAGAACGGCCACCGCGAGCTGCCGACCGATCCCGGGCTGGGCATCACCATCGACGAGGACAAGCTGAAGGCGATGGTCGGCGAGCCGCGGCCGTATCTGCCGCAGTACGACACCGACGACGGTTCAGTGATCGATTGGTAAGGAATCCCGGCTATTACCAGCCGACCGGCTTGCCCTTGTTCTGCTCGTCGAGCCACTTCTTCAGGGGCGCGAAGTAGTCGGCCATCGCGCTCGCGTCCATCTCGCGCTGGCCGGTGAGCGCCTCGAGCGCGTCGGGCCACGGCTTCGACGCCCCGAGCGCGAGCATCGCGGCGAGCTTCTGCCCGGCGTCCTTGCTTCCGTAGATCGAGCACCGGTGCAGCGGCGCCGTACAGCCGGCGTTCTTCGCGAGGGCTCGATGGAATTGGAACTGCAGCACCTGCGCGAGGAAGTAGCGCGTGTACGGCGTGTTCGCCGGCACGTGATACTTGGCGCCCGGGTCGAAGAACTGCTCTCCGCGCGGCGCCGGCGGGGCAACGCCCTGATACCGCAGCTTCAGATCCCACCAGGCTTTGTTGTAGCCGGACGGCTGGATCTGTCCCGAAAAGACCTGCCAGCGCCATTGATCCACGAGCAGGCCGAACGGCAGGAACGCCAGGCGTTCGAGCGCGCCGCGCAGCAGGAGGCCGGTGTCGGCGGAGGCGTCCGGCGCTTTGGCGAGCAGGCCAAGCTTGACCAGGTATTCCGGCGTCACCGACAGCGCGAGGGTGTCTCCGACCGCCTCGTGGAAGCCGTCGTTCGCGCTGTCGCGCAGGATCAGCGGCAGCGTGTTGTAGGCCCGCTGGTAGAAGTTGTGGCCGAGCTCGTGGTGGATCGTCGTGAAGTCCTCGGCGGTGACGTCGATGCACATCTTGATGCGCAGGTCGTCCACGCTGTCGATGTCCCACGCACTCGCATGGCAGACGACCTCGCGATCGCGCGGCTTGACGAACAGCGACCGTTCCCAGAACGTCTTCGGCAGCGGCGCGAAGCCAAGCGACGTGAAGAACCGCTCGCCGATGCGCACCATCTCGAGCGGGTCCGTCTTCTTTTCTTTCAGGCTCTCGGTCAGCGAGGGACCCTGCGCGTCGCCCGGGGGCGCGACGAGCGGGTAGACGTTCGCCCAGTTCTGCTGCCACAGGTTGCCGAGGAGGTGCGCGGGCAGCGGGCCCTTCTCGGGCACGGCGGCGCCGTACTTCGCGCGCAGCTGGCTGCGCACGTACGCGTGCAGCGAGAGATAGAGCGGCCGCAGCTGTTCCCACAGCCTGTCGAGCTCCTTCGCAAAGGCGTCGGGCGGCATGTCGTACTTGCCGCGCCACATCGCGCCGGTGTCCGGAAACGCCAGCGCCTTCGCGCCCTTGTTCGAGAGCTCGACGAAGCGCGCGTAGTCCTTTTTCATCGGCACGGCGATCGTGTGCCACCCTTCCCAGACCTCCTGCAGCCACTTCGGGTCCCGGCTGTCCGCCAGAAACCGGGTGATCGCCTCGATGTCGAGGCATTCCTCGCCGGTCGCGCCCTTCGGGCAGTACTTGCCGCTCCCGTACACACCCTCCATCGAGGCGACCAGGCGCGTGAGCTCCTCGGCTTCCTTCGGATCCGGCGGCGCCGACATCGTCAGCGAGTTCTTCAGCACGTCGAGCTGGCGGCGCTCCTCCGGCGGCAGCGTCACGGCGTCGAAGCGGCGCGCCTCCTGTGCATAGCGGGTCGCGGCGCTCACGAGCGCGGCGTTCGCCTCGGCGGCGATCTGCTCGGTATCCACGGTGATGTACGTGCCCTGCGTCCAGCCGGCGCGGTTCGACGCGTTCACCAGGCGAAGCAGCTCGCGGTTGGCTTCGTCGAGAAACGCGCGGGCGGCCGCCGGCGTGGCGGCCGGGGCAGGCGCCGGCTGCTGCGCCGACAGCGCCATGGCGGATCCGGCAAGCGCGAGGGCGAGCGCCAGGGACTGGAGAAGCCGTCCTGTCTGCATGATGCTTTTTGTACCACGAAACCCGCGGCGGACGGCGGAGGGGCCGCGGCTCACTTCGCACCCGCGGTAGGGGCCGGCTCGCTCCGCTCGCCGGTAAAGGCCGGCTCACTGCGTTCGCCGGTAAGGGCCGCTCGCTGCGCTCGCGGTAGGGGGACCAGGGCGCCACTCCACCGGCACCCCTTGCTGTCGGCGACGGAGCGCCGTCAGCTCGTGGTCCGCGACGGCGGCCGGACCGTCGTCATCCCGCACGCCGACATCGTCTGGATCGAGGCGGAGGACTACTGCGCGCGCATCCACCTGCGCGGCCGGACGATCCTCGTCCGCGACTCGCTTCGCGCGCTGGGCGACTCGCTGGACGGCCGCGGGTTCGTGCGCGTGCACCGGTCCGCGATCGCCAACGTGGCGTGCATCCGCGAAATCGAGCCGCTGGCCTCCGGCGATCAGCGCCTCACGCTCAGCGACGGCACGGTCCTGAAGGTCAGCCGCACCCACCGCGCGCGGGTGGTCAAGGCCGTCGGCGAGCGGTCTCGCGCCTGACGAGGCGCGAAGCGCCCTTCGACTCGCCTTGAACGTGCGCTCGCTCAGGGCAGGCCGAGGCCCCTACGCGCGAGCAGCGAAGCCGCGCGCGCCCCTACCGGGATGAGCGAAGGCAGCCCGGCCCCTACGGCGAGCGAAGCGAGCCGCCCCTACCGAGGCGTCCTACGCCGAGGCCCCTACGGCGAGCGAAGCGAGCCGCCCCTACGGCGAGCGCAGCGCGCCGCCCCTACGGGCGAGCGAGCCGCGGCCCCTACCGCGGGTGCGAAGTAAACCGCGGCCCACTCAGAAGTGACCGGTCTGCGTGTAGCTGACGCCTCCAATCGTGTAGGTCGCGGTGAACGTGTCGCCGGCCGTCGGATGAACGGTGCCGGTACCGCCTGCCTGCGCGGCGAACAGGCGGTTGGCCCCCGCACCGAGCGTCTGTCCCGCGGCGAGCGTGAACTGATACGTAATCGCCGTCGCCGTGCTGCTGTTGCTCTGGAGGATCTGTCCCCCGACCGTGTTGTATTGGCCGCTGAAGCTGACGCCAGTCGTCCTCTGCAGCGTGATCGTGATCGACAGGGCCGTCAACGGCGCCGGGTTGCTGAGCCTGATCGCTTCGTCGTTGAACCACGGGTCCGTTCGCGGTCACGACCGGCACGATCGTCACGCCTCCGGTGCCGGTGCCTGGACGCGTTCACCGTCACGCTCAGCGAGGCCGTGCGTGTGAGGCCGCCGCCGGTGCCGGTGACGATGACGGTCGCCGGACCGGTGGCTGCCGCGCTCGACGCCGTCAACGTCAGCGTGCTGGTCGGGCCCGCGGCAGACGCAGGATTGAACGTCGCGGTCACACCGCCCGGCAACCCGCTGGCGCTCGAACGCGACGGCGGCAGTGAATCCGCCCGATCGCGTGATGCCGATCGTGCTCGTGCCGCTGGCGCCCTGATTGATCGACAGGCTGGCCGGAGACGCGGACAGGGCGAAGTTCGGTGTGGCGGTCCCGTTGACGGTCAGGGCGACGGTCGTCGTTCGACTCAGGCCGCCGCCGGTCCCGGTGACGGTGACGGTGGCCGGCCCGGTGGCCGCCGCGGCCGAGGCAGTCAACGTGAGCGTGCTGGTGGTGCCGGTGGCGGAGACAGGACTGAAGGCCGCCGTCACACCGTTCGGCAGTCCGCTCGCAGCGAAACGCGACTGCGCCGGTGAATCCTCCCGAACGCGCGATGGCGATCGTGCTCGAGCCGCTGGCTCCCTGAGCGATCGTCAGGCGAGCCGGGAGACGCGGACAGGGTGAAGTTCGGTGTGGCGGTCCCGTTGACGGTCAGAGCGACTGTCGTCGTTCGAGTGAGACCGCCGCCGGTGCCGGTGACGGTGACGGTCGCGGGACCGGTGGCCGCCGCGGCCGAGGCTGTCAACGTCAGGGCGGTGGTGCCGGTGGCGGAGACAGGACTGAAGGCCGCCGTCACACCGCTCGGCAGTCCGCTCGCAGCGAAAGCGACCGCGCCGGTGAATCCTCCCGAACGCGCGATGCCGATCGTGCTCGCGCCGCTGGCTCCCTGATTGATCGTCACGCTGGCGGGAGCAGCAGAAAGCGTGAAGTCAGGAATCGGCGTGTCGTTCGGCTCGGTGCCCCAGATGCGAACGCCCGCGCTGTAGAGCGCGATTCGATTGACTTTCACCGGCGGGGCGCCGGGGGGCGTGGCGACGCCGGCGAACGACCAGTCGTTGGACGGATCCCAGGCGCCGGAGCTCGTCATCCTGAACTGGATTTCCTTCCGGAAATGCTGCTGGCCGCCCGGGTAGATGAGCGCGGCCGCACAGTTGATCGTGACGTAGTAGATGCTGCCGGAAAACTGGAACGGACCGGTGGGCGCCGTGCACTGGTTGAAGGCGGTGCTGAGAGCGATCATGTTCGGCGTCACGCCGGGCTCGAGCGTGAAGAAGTAGCGGAACGAGAGCTGATTGCCCATCCGCGCCGGCCACGCCGACTTGTTGACGAGCACGACCTTGATTTCGGTGAAATTGGTGCCCGACGCGTTGACGCCGGCCTGCGTGTAGATCTCGTCGTCGTCTCGCGTTTCGCGCGGCGGGAAGCTCGCGAGCGGCGTGCCGCCGAATTCCATGTACATGCGGGCCAGCGCGCTCGTCAGGCCCGCGTTGTAGTCGGTGGCGACCTCGTTCATGACGAAGTCGGACCGGTTGTCCTGGTAGTTGTCGTCGGGTTGAGGCGGTCCACCGACCATGGCGCCGTACAAGATGTGGCGGCTCAGCGGCGGCTCGCCGATGTTGTCGCTCCACGATCCGTGCGCGGTGCGATGGTGCGGGTTGCGCGGCGGGTTCACGCCGAACCCGATCATGAAACTGCGGCCGGCCGGGTTCTGCCCGAGGGCGTAGTTGATCTGCCGCACCGCGAAATCGTGGTAGCGGGCCTTGAGCGCCGCGTCGGTCAGGCCGTCGCTGTACACGAACGCGACGAACGCGGTGTTGGCCGCGTAGCGCAGCGAGCCCCACTGGTCGAGCACCGCCTGGCCCCCGGGGCTGTAGCGCACGCCCGTGCCGTCGGCGCCGAAGGCGGTGCCGCCGACCGTCCACCAGTTCAGCCAGCGTTGGGCGTCCTCGTGGTACTGCGTCCGGCCCGTGAGCTTCGCCAGCAGCACGTAAGAGCCATAGGACTTGTCGTCCCACGCGTGCGTCCACTTGTAGGACTTCACCGTCTGGCCGGTCTGGGCGCTCAGGTTCGCGTAGTACGACTCGGCCTTCGTCAGGTACGCGGCCTCGCCGGTCGCCCGGTACAGCCACAGCGCTCCCCAGACCAGCTCGTCGTTGAAGCCGCTCCATGAGTTGTAGAACCCAGAGGCGTCGGTGATGCACTCGGAGTACTTCCGGCGGACCGTGTCGGCGAACGTGTACAGCTCGCGCGCGTGCCGCACCAGCGTGTCCGCGTAGGCCGCGTTGGTCGGACGGAACGCGATCGAAGAGGCCGCCATCGCGGCCGCGGTTTCTCCGGCGAGATCCGATCCGCCGCAGCTTGCGTCGATCTTGAAGGCGGGACGGTTCATCTGCATGACCTCCGCCGCCCCCCACCAGCCGTGATCGGCGCCGCCGGCGCCTATCTGGCCATAGAGCTCGTTGGTCGCGGAGTGCGCCTTGATGAAGTAGTCGGTCGCCCATTTGATGTTGTCGAGCGCCTCGTCGAGCTGGCCCGCCTGTTCGTACGCGCTGCGATAGTCCACGACGCCCCAGGCGAGCATCGTGGCCGATGCCGCCATGGGAAAGCCGAACTTCACATGGTCGCCGGCGTCGTACCATCCGCCGGTGAGATCGAGGCCGACGTCGGCGCCGTCGCGCAGGCCGGAGTCTCCGCGCCACTCCACTCTGTTCGAAGCGGGCAATCGTCCGGACCGCTGCGCTTCGTAGAAGAAGAGGGCCTTCTGCAACGCCTCTGCGTAGTTGAACCGGACCTGTGCCTGCACAGGTTGAAGCTGAGCCGCCGGCAGCGACAGCACGGCGACGAATAGAACGCAGAGAATGGCGCGATGGCGCATGTCGGGCCTCCAGTTGCTGCTGATCGAGAAGCCGAGCCGGCTGAGGTTGCCGCGGACTGTGTGTCTACGTGTGTCGCGAACGATCGGACGACGCGAGGCGGAGGGTGGTGATGCCTTTTTCGAATCTAGGAACCTGAGGTGGGACTGTCAATAGACCTTTGACATGGTCGCGAGGGTTTTTTCAGTGTCGTATTTCTTGTGCGATAGGGCGGGCTATGCAGATCTGCCTATTCGGGAATCGCCTTCCCCTGTGGTCGCGCCGCAGCCGGAGAGCGGCGCGGAGCAGTGCAGCTCAGCTAACCGCTTCACGAGCGCGGCAAGCCGAATAAGACGGCGACGTTCAGCGGACCACGAGCTGGTCCTTGACGGCAGTGACGCCGGCGGTTTCGCGCGCGAGCTGCACGGCGCGCACGCGCTCGGCCTCGGAACCGACGGTGCCCTTCAGCGTCACCACCCCGTTGGCCGAGTCGATGTTGATCGCCGACGCCTTCACCAGTTCGTCCAGCGCCATCTTGGACTTGATTTTTCCCTGGAGCGACATCTCGCCAAGCGCCCGCTGGGCCTCGTTGGCGCTGGCCGCGACTTTTCCTCCGATGGCAGCTCCGGCTTCGCGCGCCTTCGTGGTATCGATATCCGGAACCTTCCCCGTGGTCGTGACCGGCCCGATCCGGTAGCCCAGGAAAAACGCGGCGCCTACCGCCACCACCACGAGGATGAGAATCAATTTCAGCAGACCTCGAAACATGTCGCCACTCCTTCGGGGTTGGCCACCTGTACGGTACAGGGGTCAGACCCCAGTCGTCGAATTACGTACGATCGCAAAATCTGCACTTGCATGTGCCGTGCCGAAGGGATGGATCAGCGTGCCGCGTACCCTGCCGCCGGGGTGCCGTCATCCTTCAGCTTGCCAACTGTCCACAACAGGCCTCTGGTCACGAGATCGAGATAGACGGGGTTGGCGATGATCTCGGTATTGTGCCCGAGTGACGTGACGACCACGCGGGCCTTGCCGTGCGTGTTCGTCCAGATGAGCGGGTAGCGCTTCTTCGATTCGACGCTGTACGCCTCGGCCAGCGGCGTCATGGTCGGCCACACCCGCTCGAGCTCGTACAGCTCTTCGGGGGTCGTCTGCCAGTTCGCGGGGAAGCCGCGCATGATCGGATGTTGTGGCGCGACCGTTTCAACCGTCAGCGGGCGCTGGCTGTCGTGCCGCAGGCTGAAGGCCCCCATCAACTCGCCCCACGCTCTGGATTCGGAACGGCGGTAGCTGTGGACCGCGCCGTGCAAAATCACGGCGCCGACGCCGCTGTCGCGATGCGCGCCCGCGAGCCGCTCGATCCAGGGCACGTCCACGACGAACGAGAACGACATGTTGTAGAGCACGACGTCGAAGTCCTTCGTCCAGTCGGTGTTCTTGTGCCGCTCGATCAGCACTTCGGTGGACTTGCCCGCGGTGTGGTCGATCGTCCAGTCGACCTTGACGCGCTGGGCGACGGCGGGCGGCAGGATCGTCTCCTGCTTCACGAACTCGTGGAAACCGCCGCCGGTCACGTAGAGCGCCCGGATCGCCCGAGGGGCCTGCGCCCGGGTGCCCGGGGTCCGTCGCTCGCCCTCCGCGACTGAGGCGATCGCGATGAGGGACGTCAGGAAGACTGTCAGGAGCGTGAGATTTCTCGGGACGGTTCATTGATGCTGATCCTTTTGCGTCTGCCTGAGCGGGTGTCGAAGTGCACGATTGTAACCCGCCCCGGGTCGCCCGGGCTTCGGTGTCAACGTATCGGACCTCCGGCTCGTCTAAGGCCCTGGACCGGGCAGGCCTCAAGGCCTGCGCTACGCACTGCTGGAGTCCAGGCAGGACTGAAGGCCTGCGCTACGCGACAACGCATACAGGAGCACATGTTGGGCACGCTGATGGCCGAGCTTCGCTACGCGATGCGGCAATTCCGGGCCGCACGCGTCTTCACGATCACCGCGGTTCTCACGCTGGCGCTCGGCATCGGCGGCACGACGGCGATCTTCACCCTCATCCATGCCGTCATGCTGCAGTCGCTGCCCGTCAGTGACCCGGCGCGCCTGTTCCGGATCGGCGACGGCCCCAACTGCTGCGTCGAGGGGGGACCGCAGGATCGGTGGGGGATGTTCTCGTTTTCCCTGTTCGAGCGGCTGAAGGCGGAGCTGCCCGAGTTCGAGGAGGTCACGGCATTTCAGGCGGGCGGCAACCGGATCAGCGTGAGACGCCCGGACGTGGACGCATCGGCGAGGCCCCTCCGTGCCGAGTACGTGACGGGCAACTACTTCTCGACGCTCGGCGTGCGCGCATTGGCCGGGCGCGCCTTCACCGCGGAAGACGACGCGCCGGCTGCCCCGCCCGTGGTCGTGCTGAGCCATCATGTCTGGCAGGGCACCTATGGGGGCGACCGTCTGATGGTCGGCGCCACGCTGGTCGTGGAAGGTCATCCGTTCACGGTCGCCGGTGTCACGCCGGCGGGATTTTTCGGCGAGACCCTGCGTGGCGACCCGCCGGATCTCTGGATTCCTCTGCAGAAGGAACCGCTGATCGCCGGCGCGGCGTCGCTGCTCCGCCAGCCCTTCGCCGCGTGGCTGCGCGCCATCGGCCGGTTGCGCCCCGGGGCGACGACCGACGGCCTGGGGCCGCGGCTCACCGGGATCCTCCACCAGTGGATGCAGCACGACTCGGGCTACCCGGCGAGCTGGATGCCGGGCATCATTCGGGCTCTGCCTCGTCAGGTCATCACCGTGGTGCCGGCAGGCGCGGGCGTGGCGATCATGAAGGAGCAGTATTCGCGCAGCCTGCAGATTCTTCTCGGCGTGTGCGGCCTGGTGCTGCTCATCGCCTGCGCCAACGTCGCCAACTTACTGCTCGCGCGGGCCGTGGCGCGGCGGACGCAGACCGCCGTCCGGCTCGCGATTGGCGCCTCGCGCCGGCAGATCGTGACGCAGGCTCTGGTCGAGAGCATTCTCCTCGCGGTCGCCGGCGGCATCGCCGGCCTCGTCGTCGCGGTGGGCACGGCGCGTCTGCTGCTGGCGCTCGCGTTCGCGGGGACCACATTCCTGCCGATCGACACGACGCCGGCGCCGGCGGTTCTCGCGTTCGCCTTCACGCTCGCGCTCGCCACCGGCATCCTGTTCGGCGCCGCGCCGGCGTGGTTCGCCACGCGCACCAATCCGATCGACGCGCTGCGCGGCGCCGGGCGCAGCACCGGCGATCGCTCTTCGATCGCGCGCAAGGCGCTCGTCGTCGTGCAGGCGACCGTCTCGGTCGTGCTCGTCGCCGGATCGACCATGCTCGGCCGCAGCCTCAACAACCTCGAAAGCCAGGACCTCGGCTTCACGATCCAGGACCGCGTTCTCGTGGCACTGAACAAGCCGCCGGCCACGTACACCCCCGAGAAGCTCGCCGCGCTCTATCGTGACGTCGAGGAGCGGCTCAATCGCATCCCCGGCGTCCGCGGCGCCGGCCTCGCGCTCTACAACCCGCTCACGGACAACTGGGGCGAGGGCGTGCTCGTCGCCGGCCACCCACCGCCGGCGCCCGGCGACCAGACCGGATCGTCCTGGGATCGCGTCAGCGCGAGCTATCTCCAGCACCTCGGCGTGACGCTCGTCCGCGGACGCCACTTCACGGCCGCGGACGACGAGAAGACGGAGCCGGTGGCGGTCGTGAACGAGGCGTTCGTGCGCCGGTTCTTCAAGAGGGACGAGGATCCGCTCGATCAGCGCTTCGGGCTCAACCTGCCGGAGCTCGTCAACACCTTCCGCATCGTCGGCATCGTCCGCGATGCGAGGTTCGCCGCGTTCGACATGGATCGGCCCCCGCGGCCGATGTTCTTCGTCCCGCTCGCGCAAACGGTCGAGTACGCGAACCCGATGATGAAACGGACCGAGGTCCAGTCGCACTTCATGCGCGGGATGCTGCTGGTGACCGGCGTGCCGCCCGGCGTGCTCGAGCCGCAACTGAAACGGGTCCTCTCCGAAGCCGATTCCAACCTGACGGTGACGAGCGTCAGGTCGATGCAGCAGCAGGTGGACCGGACCTTCGACCAGCAGCGCGCCGTCGCGAGCCTCGCCGGGCTGTTCGGCATCGTCGCGCTGGTGCTCGCGGCGATCGGGCTCTACGGCGTGACGGCGTACAGCGTCGCGCAGCGCACGAACGAGATCGGCATCCGCATGGCGCTCGGGGCCGATAGGGGGTCGGTGGTCGGCATGGTGCTTCAGGGCGCGTTCCGGCGCGTGGTGATCGGCCTGATGCTCGGCCTGCCGCTGGCGGTCGGAGCCGGCTACCTTCTTTCAGCCCAGCTCTACGGCGTGAAGTTCTGGGATCCACTGGCGCTCGGAATCGGCGCGTCCGCGCTCGCCGCATCCGCGTTCGTCGCCGCGATCATCCCGGCGAACCGGGCGGCGTCGATCGCGCCAATCACGGCCTTGCGCACCGGCTGAATCAGAGGGTTCTACAAGGTTCTACGGGGTTCCGCGGGGTGCCACAAGGTTCTGTTCCGCGGGGTTCAGTTCCACGAGGTTCTACAGGGTTCGAACAGGCTCCAGGTTCGGGAACCGGGCAGAACCGAACCCAGAACCCAGAACCTGGCGGAACCCTGAGGAACAGAACCCAGTGGAACCCTGAGGAACCCGGTAGAACCCTGCGGAACCCTGATTTCAAGTCGGGTACACTGACGCATGCGCAGATCCGTCCTCACCCTCGTCCTTCTCTCCATCGTGGGCGCGTCGCTCCTGGCGGACAGCTGGCCGCACTGGCGCGGTCCGTCGATGGACGGCCGCAGCACGGAAAAGAGCCTGCCGTCCACGTGGAGCGCGACCGAGAACGTCGCCTGGAAGCTGCCGCTGCCGGCCTACAGCGGATCGACCCCGATCGTCTGGAACGACACGGTTTTCCTCAATGTAGCCACCGACCGCTCCACGGGGCAGATCGAGCTGTGGGCGGTGGACCGCAACACGAAGGCCGTGGCCTGGAAGCGCCCGCTGTCGGGCGAGAACCGGATCGGCCGGAAGCAGAACATGGCCTCGCCCTCGCCGGTCACCGACGGCACGCGCGTCTGGGTCATCACCGGCACGGGCGTCCTGAAGGCGTTCGACTTCGCGGGGAAGGAGCTGTGGACGCGCGACGTGCCGAAGGACCACGGCGCGTTCGGCATCCAGTTCGGCTACGCGTCGTCGCCGCTGCTCCACGGCGACGCGTTGTATCTCCAGGTGCTGCACGGCTTCCACACCGACGACCCGTCGTACGTCCTCAAGATCGACAAGCTGACCGGCAAGACCGTCTGGCGTACGGAGCGTCCGACCAACGCGCTGCACGAATCGCCGGACTCGTACTCGACGCCGGCGCTTCTGCAGTACGACGGCAAGAGCGAGATCGTCATCACGGGCGGCGATCTCGTCACCGGCCACGATCCCGTCAGCGGCAAGGAGCTGTGGCGGGCGGATGTGCTCAACCCGACCAAGAGCCGCAGCTATCGGATCATCTCGTCCCCGATCGTTGCCGGCGGGCTGATCATCGCGCCGACGCGCGTCAACCCGCTCGTCGCGCTCCGGCCCGGCGGGAGCGGCGATGTCTCCAGCACGCACGTGGCGTGGACGTTCCATCGCGGTCCGGACGTCCCGTCCCCGGTGAGCGATGGCCACTACCTGTATCTGGTCAGCGAGCAGGGCGTGGTGTATTGCCTCGAGCTCAAGACCGGGACGCTCGTCTACGGACCCAGCCGCCTCCCGAACGACTTCTACAGCTCGTCGCCCGTGCTGGCCGACGGCAAGATCTACGTCACGGGGGAGACGACCGGTATCACGACGGTCTTCCGTGCCGGGCCGAAGTTCGAGATCGTGGCGTCGAACACCTTCGGCGATCCGTGCGCGCCCTATTGCCTCGCCTCGCTCGCCGTCTCGCAGGGGCAGCTGTTCGTCAAGACGGACGCGAACCTGTGGGTGGTCGGAGAACGACGGAAGTGATCGCCTCGCTCCGGATGGGGGCTGCTGAAGTCGTAGGCTGTACGCGGCGCTTCGCGGCCACGGATTTACAGGATTGCACGGATTACACGGATTCTCTGGGACCGAAGCGATTGGGTTGGCGTTCGAACTTCGACGGGATCGCTCCTTTGCTAGCAAGCGCGAACCAGCAAGACCACTGAAGTCCCCGGCGGCTTACGCACTCGAGCGCCGGCCTGCTGCCACACGAGGCCGGCGTTGGCAGGGTCACACGAGATCGAGGAATGCAAGCAGCTTACAAGTCGGCCCTGCTTGCATTCCTCGATCTCGCGTGACCCTGCATCGCGCTCCGCGCGACTCGAGTGCGTGCGGGGAGGTGAAATTAGAGTCTCCGTGCCCTCCGTGAGCTCCGTGTTGAAACGCTGTGGCTGCCGTTCGGATTGAACGCTCTGGCTGTCGTTCGCGCGTCAGTAACCGTCCTGCATCGCGATTCTTGGCGGCACCTGCGAGGCGCGCCGTGCGGGCAGCCACGCCGCGAGCAGGCCCGTGCCCGTGAGCAGGACCGCCGCCGCCAGGAGAATTCGAGGATCCGAGGGGCTGATCTCGAACGAGAGCGACGTCAGCCAGCGTCCGAGGATCAGCGCACCGGCGGTCCCGGCGACGAGGCCGATTCCGAGGACGACGCCGGCCTGCCGGAGAACCGTCAGGCGCACCTGCGCCGCACTCGCCCCGAGGGCCATCCGGATCCCGATCTCCTGCGTGCGCTGGCGCACGGCGTAGGCGAGCACACCGTACAACCCCAGGGCCGCGAGCAGCACGGACACGGCGGCGAACACACCCATCAGGACGAGCGCGAATCGCTCGCGGCGAGTCCCTCGACCGACCACCTCGGTCATCGGCGCCGCCCGATGGACGACCAGTTCGGGATCGACGGCAGCGATCTCGGCCCGCACGTTCGCGAGAATGCGCTCCATCGGAAGCCCGGTTGCGACGGCCTGAGTCAGCGTCCAGTTCCGGTTGTCGGCGAACTGACCATGGGCGTGATAGACGACCATCGTCGGCGCTCCGTAGACGTCGAGCGTGACGTCACCCACGACGCCGATGAGCTCGAGCTGTCGGCCGCCCGCCGCAATCCGCTGGCCGATCACGCTGTCGAACGGCATGTCCGGAAAAGCCGTCCGTGCGAAGTTCGCGCTCACCACCGCGCGGGCCGGCGCACTCGCAACGTCCCGCGCATCGAACGTGCGGCCCGCAAGCACCGGAATCTCGAGCGCCGCGAAGGCGTCGCCGCTCACGACGCGCTGCTGGATATCGAACCCGTCTTTCTTGGCCACCTGTGTCCCGGATCGCGGACCACTCAAGATGGAGGTATTCCAGCCGTGATAGCTGCCCGTCGCTGGAAGAAAGGAGATTCCGCCCGCGGCGGTCACCCCGGGGATCGTGCGAAGCCTCGCCGCCAACTCCTCCTGGAAGACGGCGCGGCGCTCGGCGCCGTAGCGAATGGTCGGCAGGTTCAGGTCGAACGTCAGGACACCCTCGGTGCGAAATCCGAGATCGACCTGCTGCAGGCGGTGGAAGCTCGCCAGCAGCACGCCGGCGCCGACCAGCAGGGTCAACGCCAGCGCGAGCTGGGTGGCGGCCATGCCGGTGCGGAGGCGGCCCTGACCACGTGTGGAGGTGGCGCCGCGCGATTGCTGTCGCAGCGCCGCGACGGGAGGAGTGTTGCCGAAGCGCAGCGCCGGCGCGATGCCGAACACGACGGCCGTCGCCACCGTGATCGCCACGGCAAATCCGAGCACGAGAGGATTGAATCCGACCTCCTGGAGCCGCGGCACGGCGTCGCGGCCAAGGTCCCGCAGTACCCTGATTCCAATTCTGGCCAGCGCGAGTCCCATCAGCCCGCCGAGCCCGGCGAGGAGCAGGCTTTCAACAAGGAGTTGGCGGACGAGCCGGCGGCTTCCAGAGCCCAGCGCCGAGCGGGTCGCGAACTCGTGGGTACGCCCGGTCGCGCGGGTCAGCACGAGGTTGGCCACGTTCACGCAGGCGATCATGAGCACGAGTCCGACCGCGACGAACAACAACTGCAGCGGGCCGCGCGCGGGCGCCACCAGGTCCTCCTGCAGCGGAACCGGGACCACGGCGCTCAAGCGGGCGACCGGAAAGCGTTCCTTCATCGACCGGCTCAGGCTCGCGAGCTCCGCCCGGGCCTGCTCGAGGGTGACGCCGTTTCGCAGCCGGCCGACCGCACTCAGCGAGTTGTTCTCCGGATCGGTATCACTCGCGAGGCCGTATGGGATCCACGCGTCCATCTCGCCGGCAATGGGATCGGCGAAGCCGTGGGGCGCGATTCCCACCACTTCGTACGGCTCGCCGCTCAGTTGAATGGTGGAGCCGACGACCGACGGATCGCTGCGAAAGCCCGAGCGCCACAGCCCGCTGCTCAGCACCACACGCCGGGTTCCGATCGACGAGCTTCGGCCTGTTCCGACTTCGTCGCGGCGTTCGAAACCCGGACCGCGCAACGGGCCGGATCGAAGCGTGTGGAAGTAGTCGCTCGTGACCCGCAGCAGCGCGGAGCCGCTGCGCCTGTCCGTCCTTGACGAGGTCGCGGCCGATCTCGCGGTAGTTGGCCAGCGCCGCGACGGATTCGAATGATGCCGCGTGATCGCGCAGCGCCGCGAAATGCGGACCTGCGAGGTACTGCCGCGTCGCGGGCTTGTCGGGCTCCTGCTGGTAGAAGCGCACGAGCTGACCTGGCTGCTCGTACGGCAACGGGGCGAGCAGCACCGCTTCAAGGACGCTGAACACCGCGGTCGCGCCGCCGATGCCCAAGGCGAGCGTGGCGACCACGACAGCCGAGAACCCGGGACCCCGTCGCAGCTGCCGAAACGCGTAGCGGAGATCCTGCAGGACCTGTTCGACGCCCGTCCAGCCCCAGGCCGCTCTCGTGTCCTCGGCGATGCGCGCCACGTTCCCGAAGTCGCGCCGCGCGGCGTGCCGTGCGATGTCGGGTGGCTCGCCCGCGTCGATGCGCTCCTGCGCGTCCATCGCCACGTGGGCCGTCAGTTCGTCGTGGAGATCCTGCTCCTGCTGCCTCCAGCGGAACAGCGTGCTCAGGCGGCGAAACAGTCGTGTCATGAGGTGCCTACCGTCCGGCCGGCTGCATCACGAGGCCGATGGCCTTGACCAGCCGTTCCCATTTGCCTTGCTCGGCGGCCAGTTGTTTCTTGCCCGATCGGGTGAGCCGGTAGTACTTCGCGCGCTGGCCTTTCTCGGACACCTTCCACTCCGATTTCAGCCAGCCTTGCTGCTCCAGCCGGTGGAGCGCGGGATAGAGCGATCCGGCCTCGACTCTCAGCAGCTCTTCGGACTTCTGACGAATCCCCTGCGCGATGCGCAGCCCGTGCTGCGGGCCCCACTGCAGCGTCTGCAGGACGAGCATGTCGAGCGTGCCCTGCAGAACATCCATGCGGTCCTGCCGCTGTTTCAGTGACATTGATATCGACACCCTATAGCTATTGCTACAGAATGTCGAGTGCTTTTGTCGAAGTGCGAAGCGGATGGCCAGCCCGACGTGGTTCAGTGGTGGAACAGAGGAGCACGGGAGGGCCCTGGGATATTCGTCCAACAAGGCAACGGCCACGGATGGGCACGGCTTCGCGCGGCGACTGCGGAGGGCGTGGTCAGTGGACGCAGCCTCCCGACCTCCCGTGCTCTCGTGCTCCTGTGTTTGTTCGTCAGGCGAGAGAAACGTCAGCCTGGGGTGGATGACGGCGACGGATCGCGGTTCAGAAGGACGCGATCGCGCCGGGCGTCCGCAACAGGGTCGCCTTCAGGCCGCGTTCCTGCAGAGTGCGCGCGGCCTGCTCCGCATCTCCGTCAGGCAGGTGCAGGCCGGCCATGTGCCGCGGCCGGATCGCACGCGCGACCGTGGCCGTCGCCGTGCCCGCGTCGGTCAGGAACCAGAAGGGCACCAGCGCCACGTCGACAGCCGGCAGCCCGGCGAGCACGCTGAAATTGTCGGCCGCGGGATCCGCATCGCCGACGTGGAGCGCCGTCCTCGTCCCTTGAACCAGGAAGCCGACGTGCTCGGCCGGCAAGCGCCGGGCGGGGTTGTGGCGGATGCGCAGGACGTGGACGCGCAGCCCCTCGATCTCGGCGACCGTCGAGGAACCCGGCGCCGGGGTCACGGGCCGGAAGCGCGCCGCGGGCAGGTCCGGGCCGGCCTGACGGACGCGGTCCACGACTTCGCGCGACGAGATCAGCACCGTGCGCGCGCTGCTGCGCAGGTGCGCCGCGACCGCGTCCGGACTGAAATGATCTTCGTGCCAGTGCGTGATGAGGATGGCGGCGATGCCGTCGTACGGAGGACGGGCCGCCTCGAGGCGCGCACGCTCGTCAGCGGAGGGCGTGGTGTAGGGCGGGATGCCGTCGCGGATCGGGGCATCGATCAGGATCTTCCGGCCGTCGATCGTCAGGAGCACACCGGCGTTGGCCACGTAGCGGACGTCGAGCGGCGCGGGAACGGCGCGGTCCTGGGCCAGGACGCATGCGAGTGCGAGCAGCGTTCCGGCGATCGCCTGTTGCACCATCCCCGGATTCTATTCGCCGTTTGCTCCGCTAGCGCTGTGGCAAAAACCGTCTAATCCGTGCAATCCGTGTAATCCGTGGCTAGAAATACACCGTCGCGCCCAGCGTCCACATCGAGCCCCTGTGGCCTGGAATGAACCGGCCGACGATCCCTTCGTCATCGTCATCGTCTTCGCTGAAGTCGAGGAAGGTGTAGCGATAGTCGCCGTGGATGCCGAGGTGTCTGCCCAGCTTGATCTCGAGCCCGATGCCGGCGTGCCAGCCGAATTCCTGGGTGCTGACGTTCAGGTCCGAGCCGTCGATGACCTCGACCGAGCGGCGGTACCAGCCCGGTCCACCCAGCAAGTACGGCGAGAAGCTGCCGCCTGCCAGGCGCATGAGGAGCGACAGCTGGATCGGGGTCAGGGTGACCTCCTCGTTGAGGAGCTCGAACGACTCCTTCTTGCGGTCCACGGCCACCTCGACGCCGAAGCGCGGAGTGAGTCCCAGCCGGATCTGCCCGCCTGTGAACCGCACGGAATCCACATCGTCGAGGTCGGAGTCGTTCGTGACCCACGCCATGCGGGCGCCGATTCCGAACTGAGCGGCGGCGGGTGTCGCGATGAGAAGTACCGCGGCGCCCAGGAACGCAGTGATGGACAGTCGCCGAAAGATGGAGCTCATGTTGAACCTATCGGGACGGGGTGGCCGGAACTTCAGCCGGTATAGAAGAGGCGGCCACCTGAAGCATAGAATCGCATCCATGGCTGCCCGCTTCCTTCTCATTGTCTCAGTATTCGCCGCCGGCGGGTGTGCACCGCGAACGGTGCCGGCCCCGCTCCCTGCTCCAGCTCGACAGCCGGCAGCCGCTTCAGCCTCGGCGAGGCACGAGAACCTCAACGCCGTTGTCTGGATGCAGACCGCGATCGAGTATCAGGCCTCCGCGGTCCAGGCGTACCGGCTCGGCCAGCTCCAGCTCGATGCCGCGCTGAAGGATCCGCGCTGGACCGCGCTGACCGAACCAGGAGCGGAGCCGCCGGCCCTGACGCCCGCGGTCATCCTCGACATCGACGAGACCGTGCTCGACAACTCCTACTACCAGGCGCGGCTGGTACGCGACGACGCGACGTTCGCGAACGATACCTGGGAGGCGTGGTGCCTCGAGTCGCGCGCGACCGCCATTCCGGGCGCGGTCGAGTTCACGCGGTATGCCGCGTCGCGGGGCGTCACGGTTTTTTACGTGAGCAACAGAACGGCGAAAGTTGAAGAGGCGACCCGGGCGAACCTGCAGGCGCTCGGTTTTCCGCTCGATGGCCGCGTCGATACCGTGTTGCTGCGGGGTGAGCGTCCCGAGTGGCAGAGCTCCCCCAAGGGCCCGCGCCGATCGTACATCGCCGCAAGCCACCGAGTGGTGATGCTCGTTGGCGACGATCTTGGCGACTTCATCGACGATGCCTCCGGAAGTCCCGAGTCGCGCCGTGAGGCCTCGGCGCGCTATCAGAAGTGGTGGGGGGAGCGCTGGCTCATGCTGCCGAATCCCGCGTATGGGTCCTGGGAGCGGGCGGTCATCGGGCCGGCGCCAGACGCCATCGCCGCCAAGCGTGCGGCGCTCAAAGTGGCTCCCGCGCCCGCGCGCTGAACGCGGCGTTCCGGCCACGGAATGCGCCGCTCCGATTATGGGACCGGATCGGCCTCGCCGTCGGTTCGATTCCTCCGCGGCTCACCACTCTTTCATCAGCGCTCTCGACGGCGCCAAATACTTGAAAAGTGGTGCCGTTACGGCGGTTCGATTAAACCGATTTCCGTCGTACGCGATTCCTTCAGGGAAGAACAGCTGCTGCAGCCGCTGCTTGTAGTCGAGCGAGGCTTGCACCCAGAGGTCTGAGGCGCGCGGCAGAATGCGTTTTGCGAAGGCCAGGATGCCCTCTACGTCGAGTTCATCGACGGCCTCGGCGTGATGGTCGATCTTGGCGAGCGTCAATTCCTCGCGTAGCTTGTCGCGTTGACGGCCGTAGGTCGTGACGTCGATCGCCTCCGCGTAGAGGAACGCCTCGTCCAGCTTGTCCACATCTGGCCGAAGCTTTGCGGCGAGAGGACCAATCCACGCCGCGTGCGCAAGCCAGCCTCGGTCATTCTGGCAATGACTTCTTGCTTTGTAAATCGTCCTGTTGCGAGTTCCTCGAACGCACGCGCGATCAGCGGTGCCCGTTCCGGGTCCGGCACCAGACTCTTGCCAGACCATTTCGGCGCGTTCAGATATCCGATGGGCGCAGGAAAGGTCCATCGGCCGAGTTCAAGTGCGGCGCGCATACCGGCTCGCGTGCGGTCAGAGCGTACGTCGTTGTCGAACTGCGCGAACGACGCCAGCACCCCTTCCATCAACTTGCCAGTGGACGTGTCGTCGATCGGCTCGGTCGCCGACCGCAGGGAGATGCCGAGGGACTTCAGATGCGCGCGGAGCGCAAAGTGGTCGTATTTCTCGCGGGCGAACCGCGTGAGGTTGTACACGACCACGAAGTGAACCTTGCCCTTGCGCGTCCGGCAGTACTTCAGCAGATTCTGAAGCTGACTGCGATCCGTGGTCTTGGCGCTCTCGCCTTCCTCGTGGAACCGTTCGAGGATCTCGTAGCCCTGGCGGCGGCAATACTCTTCGCACGCGCGCAACTGCGTTGGCAGGCTGAGGTTCTCGGTCTGCTCCTTCGTGCTGACGCGAACGTAGATCACCGCGCCGACCATCAGCGGCAGGTTAGACCCAATCGTGGGCGCGGGCAAGGTGTGTCGAGACGGCACCGTCATTACCCAGAAATCTGACGGCTCTCCACGAACATCTCGACCACGATCTGCGCCATCGTCTCGGCGTGCCGACGAAGCAGGTCGATGTCCTCATCAGTCAGCGTGTCGGCCTCATCGCCGAGCAGCTCGCGGCACCGCGCAACCGAGATCGGTTCCGGCCGGGCATCCTCACGATCAACGAAGTCCATGGAACTCCCCCCAGAAGGGCGATTCATGACGATTCGTGGCGTGCTAGATTGCGCGCTCCGGCGCGCCGACTTGAAGTCGGCGCGTCGATGTCCGTGGAGCGCGGATGCAGGCGTGACGCCGACAACAATACGCATGACCTGAGGTCAGGCGCGGTGGTCGCACGAGCTCGCGACCGGGCGATCGATCAGTTACTTGTTGAAGGGGCTGCAGCGTAGCTCTGAGAGCGATGGTTGCAGCGCTCCGCGTCGGATGCGACTGCGGAGAGGGTGCGTGATGGCACCGACGAGATCTTCACCATACGTCTGCTGGCTGCTCTGGTCAATACGGAAAATGCGACGAGCTTCCTCGGCCATCACATAAGTGCTACCTTCGAGCTGCGCGCAGGTGTCGTCAAGGCCCGCAGGCCCGCACAGCGGGTCGGAGCGCAGCGAAGAGCCTTGACGAGACCGAGCACAGCTCGACGCTGACGATGTGATGGCCGAAGCAGCGCGAAGTACTTTCGCAGATGAGTGTTGAAAGTGCAGTGCGATCCCCGTCTGATCTGCAGCGTGTATGCACGTGACAACGCACGTGCAAACGGCGCGCAGATCGCTCGAACATTGAGCGAGTGATCGCGACACCGACACCGGGGCGTGAGCAACCCTCCGGGACGGCCTCGGGGCGGCTGTCGCGATAAACCCGGGGGGTTGCTCACGCCCCCGCTCCATCAGTAACGCCGGCTAAGTGCGTTTCGTGCGCGGCACAGAACGCCGCGCTTACTGTTGGAGCTCTCAGCTTGCAAGTCGTCGGCGTGGAGAGACTTGCGAGAGAAGACTTCGCGAACACCGCTTCATCGACGATCGTTTTCGCCTGACAGCTTAGCGTTCTCGAACCGCGCCAACCACCGCGGATCGTCGCGGCCCCCCTCGCGGCGTCAACCGTTCGCAGATCCGCGAGTCGCCGACCAGGGGAAGGAGAGAAGATTTCCCCAGCGGGCAGCCGCCCTCGTTCAGGTCTAAGTCGGGCCTTGAGATTGGCCAATACAGACCTCGGACAGGCCGATGGTCTGGACGGAATCGCTCCTGGGGTGACGCCCCAGGACGATCTGGCCAAGCCATCAGGATTCCTAGACACTTCGCGACTTCTCAGGACCAATCCGTTCAGCCGCGATATGCCGCGACCTGGCGGGGTGTTATGCAGGTCGGCCTATTGAGGTCTCACGGGCGACTGCTTCGTCCAATAAGTGCCTGTGACCGTATGAAGTTGCAGACTTCTTCGACGCGGCCCATCTGCTGATATGCTGCGAGCCTCGCTGGGGCGGCCGTGATATGCCGGTCGGCCTACTCATAGTTGGGCGGACGAGACACTGCGGAACGCATGCACCGATTCGTGACCTTCATCGGGGGCGCCGCCCCCGGACCCCCGATGGGCCCGATGAGCGACCCCAACTGCGTAATACTTGTGTCGCGTTAAGTCGTAGGACTGGGTGTCGCTTTCCTAAGCTAGCGCTTTATGGCCGCCGCGTGATTTCGTGTGCGATGATCGGCGTCTCGTCAGGAGGTTCCCGTGAGTTCAATCCCGCGCCCCGATCTTTCCGCTCGGCCGCTGCAAATGACCTGCGAATACACGGTCAACGCCAGGCCAGAAGAAATCTACGTCGCCTGGACGAAACGCTTCGACACCTGGTTCGCCCAGGCCGGAACGCTCGCCATGGTGCCAGAGCCAGGGCGGCCATACTTCTTTTATAGCCGGGATGACTGGGGCAGACATCCTCACTACGGCCGATTCCTCGATGCAAAAGCAAACCAGCTCGTCGAAATGACGTGGATGACGGGAAACGGGACCGCCGAGGGAACAGAAGGAGCCGAGACGGTCCTTCGGATTGAGCTTGTCCCCAAAGGCGGGGCTACCGAAGTTTGCTTGACCCACTCCGGTTTCGTCTCCGAGAAGTCGCGCGACGGACACAAGGAGAACTGGCCGCTGGCCCTCAAGATTCTGGACGAAGCGCTGTCGTAATCAACCTCTTGTCAACGTGGCGCTGCTGATCATCGACGAGGTCGGCTTCGAGCCCATGAACCGTCAGAAGGCCAGCCTCTTCTTCCGACTAAGAGTCGGTCTATGTTCTCCGGTGCCGCCCAACAAGCCGATGCAGCGGACCGGCCTCCGGCCGGCCGCTGATCGGCAAGACGTTACGCCCGACTCTGAGCTTCGTGTTCCAACCGATTAGTCCTCGTACACGGCGCACTGACGACCTCGTCTCCAACGCTCGCCAGTTGGCGACTGGTCAGGAGTAGTCTGTCCGGCGGTGTCGCATCTTGGACGGCACTGACGGCCGATTCTGGGACGCAGTAACCATCGGCCACGATCGTCGCAGCCTGCAGAGTTGCCCGCAGGGGAGGCGTCTGTTATATTTGCCCAAAGCAATCACTATCCAAAGGCAAATACATGGCTGCCAGATCCCCCGCCTCGCCGGACTCCTTCCTTCCGCTGACCGCGGTCTCGTTCGAGATTCTGCTCGCGCTGGCCGAGGGAGGCCGCCACGGCTACGACATCATGCTCGAAATCGAGCGCCGTACCGCGGGTCGCGTCAGCCTGAACCCCGGCACGCTCTACCGGGCCCTCGACCGACTGGTAGAGCAGGGACTGCTCGACGCGGCATTCCACCGTGTCGGGGAGGAGCGTCGGCGCCTGTTCTCGTTGTCGCCGCTCGGTAGCGCGGTCGCCGCCGCCGAAGCCGCGCGTCTCTCCGACCAGGTGCGCGCCGCCCGCGCCGTCCGGCTGCTGAGGCGCAGAGCGTGAGCACCAGGATGCGGCCGCTTCATGCGTCGGCGCGCGTCTTCCGGCTCCTGCTGCGCCTCTACTCCTCGCGCTTTCGCCAAGCCTACGGCGCAGAGATGGAACAGATCTTCTACCGGCGGTTGGCGCGTGCGAAGGACCGAGGGACCGCGACGTTCGTCTACGCGCTGGCCCATGCCTACGCCGATCTGATTGCCAGCGCGATCAGTGAGCGATTGGCAGGGCCGGCGAACACCACTCCGAGGGACTCCATATACGCGATCTTCGCCCGCGATCTCAGACTCGCGGCCCGCACGTTCTTGCGCCGGCCGGCATTTTTTGCCACGGTCGTGCTCACGCTGGGGCTCGGAATCGGCGCCGCCACGGCCATCGCTTCTCTCGTGGACGCGACGATTCTCCGGCCGCTTCCGTATCCGGGTGCCGATCGGCTCGTCGCCATCGGGGAGGAGTCCCCACGGCTCGGGAAGGCGCCACTCGGGGCTCCCTTTCTGCGCGACTTCCGTGAGCGCCTGACGCAGTACGACGCCATCGCCGCGTTCACCTCCACGTGGAATGTCACGCTGACCGGCGTCGGTGAGGCACGCTCGGTGCCAGCGGCGTTCGTATCAGACGGCCTGCTCGAACTGTTCGGCGCCCGCGCGCGCAACGGCCGGCTTTTGACGCCAGCCGACGAACAGGCGGCATCCAAAGTGGCGGTCTTCTCCGAGCGGCTCTGGGACCGGACGTTCGGACGTGGCACGCCGCTGGGCGGTCAGATCATCCGGATCAACGATGAGCCGGTCACGGTCGTCGGCATTCTGAACGGCGATCTCAGGATGCCAATTATTTCCTCCATTGTGGTCACGAATCACCAGACGGCCGAACTCTGGCTGCCGATGGCGCTCAATCCTTTCGCGTCCTTGCGCACGGTGCCTGTGGCGAACATTGTGGGCCGGCTTGCACCTGAGGCGACCGTTGCAGACGCCCGGCAGGAGGTCGAGCGGCTGCCGGCAGCGCTGTCACAGTCGTACCGGGACGTGCCGGCGGATGCCCGTTACACTGCGGTCTCGCTCGCCGCCCTGGTGTCTGAGCCGGTGCGAAAGCCGCTCCTCGCGCTGCTGGTGGCCGTGCTCATGCTGCTGCTAATTGCCTGTGCCAATGTGGCCAATCTGATGCTGGCCCGATCGGCATCGCAGACCGGCGAGCTGGCGGTGCGTGCCGCGCTTGGCGCGAGCCGCGGCCGGCTGATGCACCAGATGATGGCGGAGAGCCTGGTGCTGGCCGGCGCCGGAACCGCGCTGGGCATACTGGTCGCGTGGCTCGCGATCTCAGCAGTGCCGTCACTTGCGCTCGGCGATCTTCCGCCGTCGGCGACGATTCACATGAACGCGCGCGCAGCCACGATTGCAGGCTTCGCCGGCCTGATAGTGGCCATGCTCGTGGCGCTGGCGACGGCCATGCAGTCGTCGCGCGCGGCGGTGTTCTCGATGATTCGCGACGGCGGGCGCACGGTCGAGGGCGGCGGACAGGGCATGCGCGCGGCGCTGGTGTTCGCCGAAGTGGCTCTCGCCCTCGTCCTGCTCGTTTCGGCGGGCCTGCTGGCGCGGAGCTTCTGGAGCCTGAGCCGCGTCGATCCCGGCTTCCGCACCGATCGCCTGTTGGCGAGTGGCGTGGCGATGCCAGGCACGCGGTACCCGACTCCCGAGTCGCGCCGGGCCTTCGTTGCTCGGGCGCTCGATCGTATCCAGGCGCTTCCAGGCGTGGCGCGAACCGCAGCGGTCAACCGTCTTCCGCTCGGAGGGGCGAACGTGCTCGTGGGCGTCGAGAGCGAGGGGCAGCCGCAGACGGAAGGCCCTGTCTCCATGGACCGCCGCGTGGTCACCGACACTTATTTCAGCACGCTGGGCATCCCGCTCCGTTCCGGCCGCGCGTTCGTCACCGGGGATCGTGCCGATGCGGTCGATCGCGTCGTGATCGTCAACGAAACCGTGACTCGCAGGTTCTGGCCGGGCGGCAACGCGCTCGACAGGCGGCTGCGCTTCATGCTCCGCGGCGGCCCGGGCCCGTGGCTTCGCGTCGTCGGCGTCGTCGGCGACGTGCGCCATCACGGGCTCGATCAGCCGGCGCAGCCGGAGGTCTATGTGCCGTACGCACAAGCAGCCGTCGAGTCGATGGTGTTTCTGGCGCAGACGCACGGCGATCCGCTGCAGCTGGCGGAGCCGGTGCGTCAGGCGCTGCAGGGAGTCGATCCGCTGCTTCCGGTGCGTCAGGAGACGCTGGCCGGTCTGGTCGAGGCGTCCATTGCCGAGCCGCGGCTCCGCGCGCTACTTTTCAATGGCTTCGGGCTTGCGGCGCTGTTGCTGTCGGCGCTCGGCATCTACGGCGTGGTAGCGCACGCGGTCGAGCGGCGAACGCGTGAAATCGGTGTGCGCATGGCTCTCGGCGCAACGCGTGCAAGTATTCTCGGCCTGGTCATGCGGAACGGGATGCGCATGGTGATTGCCGGCGCAGCGGCCGGGTTGGTTGCCGCGGCTCTCGTGACACGCGCACTTCGCGGCTTGCTCTTCGGCGTTCCAGCGCTCGATCCGCTGACATTCGCAGGAGTGACCGGCTTGCTGCTCCTCGTTGCCGTCTTTGCGATTCTCGTTCCGGCACTGCGCGCCGTGCGCCTCGATCCAATTACGGCCCTGAGGATTGACTGATGCTGTCACGTGTCCCTGGCGCTCGCTGGGACCTCCGGCAGGGCCGCCTTGACGCCGCCCTCGGTTCGCTCGAACAGAGGGTACGTGCGACGAACGCTTCCGCGACGCGCACTTGGCCGCAGCCGCGCCAAGTTCGATGATCGGATGACGAGGCCCGACGGCGCGATAGCGCAACTTGGCTGCGATAGGTCCTGGCTGACGCCGCAGTGTTCAGCAACCGGCTCGCCCGCACCGAAGACCTAGCCCGACTCAGCTGGAAGTGATTCGTAAACTCCTGCCCGCTTGACTATGCGGCTCCTTGGAGCCCCTGGAGCTGGGTTAGCCAGCTCGACATCTGGTTCCAACTGGTGAAAATCTGGCTCACCAATTCTCGGCCTTCGCCCTCCAATTGATTCGCCCGGAAGAACTCAGTCACGCGGCCTTCGCCTTCGGCTCGGCCTGGCGGGCTCGATTCCTTCCGGGCTCACCTCAGACTAGGACGGGCATCCCAACGTCATAGAGAGACGGACGAGGCGCCCGGTCGCGGCCTGTCAGCTTCGACGCGCCAGTAGTGGAATATCCCTGGATCGAATTGCGCGGACGTGATGACCGCGCGCTGAGTGATGGAGCCATGAACAAAATCGCTTTTGCTACGATCGTCGCACTTGACGTAATCCTCTGCTCCCCGGTCTTCGCGCAGCTTGCCAGGGATGCTGCGATTGCGAAGGCCGAGGCCGTCCTCAGGAACTTCCAGGACGGCAACACGGCGGACATCGCGAAGGAGTTCGATGCCAAGATGACGCAGGAGCTCCCCGAGGCCAAGCTGAAGCCGGTGTGGCAGGCACTTGTCGCCAAGTTCGGCGCGTTCAAGAGTATCGACGAGCGCCGTGAGGGCCAGATGGAGGGCAGGCAGGCCGTCGAGCTCTTCCTCTCCTTCGAGAAAGAGAAGATCATCCAACGCGCTGTCTTCGACAGCGAAGGAAAGGTGGCGGGTCTGGTTTTCCGGCCAACTGCCTTGGCGGTCCTGCCACCGAACAAAGGGGAGGTTAAGTAGAGCTCCAAGGGGAATCAGCCTGTCGCAGACCGTCCAGCTGCCTGAGCCATTCCGCCGCGCGATTCCAAATGGCGAAATTTAGGCTCGCCAACCTTCGCTCCGGTCCTGGGCGAAGGTTGGCGACTTAGGAACGATCCTGAAGTGGCAGGACCGCTGTGCGATTGCGATTCGGTGCATCTGAGTGACCGTTTCGAAAAGTCGCACGCCCGGGTCCAATCGCCACGTGTCATGATTCAATCACGAGTGCGGCGCGGCAACAGCGTCGCGATTGACTCGGAGCACCGGCACATCGATAATGCCGCGTCTCGGGCACATCATCTGTGGCGGAGGAGCGATGTTTCGAACGATTGGTAGCGCGGCGGCAGTAGCGTTCGCCTTGACAGCCACGTCCGTCGTCACCGGCAACGTGATTCTTCGATCCGCTCTGCACGACTACCGGGCCGTCACGGTCGCAGACGGCCTCGTCCAACCGTGGTCAATCGCGTTCCTTCCCGGCGGTGACGCCCTGATCACCGAACGGCCCGGACGTCTCCGCATCCTACGTCAAGGGAAACTCCTGCCGCAGCCGGTCGACGGTGTGCCGAAGGTCTTTCACTCCTCGCAAGGCGGGTTGCTCGAAGTCATGCCGCATCCCGACTTCGCGACGAACCGTCTGATTTATCTGAGTTTCTCGAAGCCTGGCGCAACAGACGACAAGGCGACCACGACATTGATCCGCGGCCGATTCGACGGCTCCGCCTTGACCGGGATCGAGCAGCTCTTCGAAGCGGTGACGGAAGGGCGCAACCATTTCGGCGGCAAGATCGCTTTCGACCGCAACGGCTACCTGTTCTTGACGCTCGGAGACCGCCAGGTACCGCCTGAAGGCAAGCTCGAGACGCATCCTGCGCAGGACCTCTCCAATCATCACGGCAAGTTGATCCGGCTGCATGACGACGGTCGTGTGCCGAAGGACAACCCGTTCGTGAGTCGCGACGGCGCTCGGCCGGAGATCTGGAGCTACGGCCACCGCAACATGCAGGGACTCGCCATCCATCCACAGACCGGCGACATCTGGACGAACGAACACGGTCCGCAGGGCGGGGACGAGCTCAATCTCGTCCAGCCTGGCCGAAACTACGGCTGGCCGGTCATCGGGTATGGCGTGATGTATACGACAGGTCTGGCCATCCACTCCGGCACGCACCGCGAGGGCATGGAACAGCCCGCCCAGGTGTGGGTGCCCTCGATCGGCGTTTCCGGGGCGATGTTCTACACCGGCGATCGCTTTCCGCAGTGGCGCGGCAACCTGTTCGTCGGCGGCATGGCACGCCATCGGCTCGTCCGCTTGAGCCTCGATGGACGGCGTGTCGTCAGCGAAGAAGCGCTCGTGCCGCAGATGGGCCGCATCCGAGATATCCGGCAGGGACCCGACGGAGACATCTATCTGGTCACCGACAACCGCGAGGGAAAGCCGACGCCGATCCTGAAAATTGAGCCGGTTGAACGTGGCGCGATCAAATAGGCGACGTTCCCATCAGACAACCCGCAGACCACCAGCGCCAGATCGGATCCGGCACAATCAATCGAACTCGCCACGTCACACCGCGGAGCACCGAGCGCCAGGTTTCGGTGGGCCGTCGTGGTCGATGTAGTCGGCGTGGGACAGGCCCGACTTGGCGCCGGTGGGATCGGGCGCGTCGTCTTCGAAGGCTCGCAGTGGAGTTCGTGATCGCACTTCGGTCAGAATGAGTCCTGCCGCCGCTCGTGGCGCGCACGGCAACGCGGCTGCACATGGATTTTTACCATCCGACCTATCTCCAGATCTTCCTCACGGCAAGCTTGCCCATCATGGGTCTGGCGTATGCGCTGGTCGGCGGGTTGAAGCTCTCGCTGGTCGATCGACTGCAGATCGATGAAGGCAAGGTCGGCCGTCTGGTCGGCGGCTTCGGAACGATGTTCGGCCCGACCATCCTGCTGTGCGGATTCCTGACGGACGCGGTCGGCCGCAAGGGCGTCTGGCTCGCAGGCTCTGCCGCTGTGGCGGTTTCCATCCTGATGCTTGCCCGCACGCGGACCTACCGTGCCGCGCTGGTTGCTGTGGTCCTGTTGGGAATCGGATGGGCGGCTCAGGTGAACGTGAGCAACGTCCTCATGCGGGTGGCGGTTCCTGCCGACCGCCCGCGCGACCAACTCGTGTGGGCGACGAATTTCTTCGACTTTGCCTTCGGATTTGGCGCGTTCGTCACGCCGATGGTGCTGGCGCTGATCCTGCGACGGCTCGGGTACGCGAAAGGGCTCCTGCTGCTGGCGATACTCGCCACGGCGCCTGTGGTGTTAGGCGTCTTCGCCGAGATGCAGCCTCCACCGGTGACGCCGCAGGTCCTGGCAACGGCCGCCCCGATCGAGCCCACGGCGCCGACAAGCGGATCTGCGGCTCTCCTCTCGAGCCCGCTCTTCTGGGTACTTGGATTCGCCTTCCTCTTCTTCGTGCCACTGGAAACGTCCACGGCCGGCTGGGCCACTACGCTCGTCCTTCGACAAACTCCATCGGAGGTTCCAGATGCACGCGCGAAGCAATTTGCCGCGCTGACGCTCTCCGGCTTCTGGCTTGGTTTCACCGGCAGCCGCCTGATTGTGTCCATCCTGGGAGCCACTGGCGTCCTGACGCGGGTTCTTGGCGGAACCAACGAGCAGGCGCTGCTCGTGTCGTTGGGCGCCGCCTGCGCCGTGCTGATGCTCGCGCTGGCGTTTGTGAAGGGCCGCGCGGCGACCTCCGCGACGATCCTCCTCGCCGGGCTGGCCTGCGGACCCGTGTTCCCCACGATGATGGCCCTCGTCCTGCTGAGCGTGCAGCCCGACACCATGGGCCGCGCCGTGGGATTCTTCTTCTTCTTCGCGTCCGTGGGCTGGACGGTGGTTCCGATGATCATCGGCGTCGTCACGCGGAAAACCAACATCCAGATGGGTTTTCTAATCGCCGCCGCGTCCGGCGCGGTATTCCTGACTCTGATTGTGATCCGGGGAACAATGATCGGGTGACCCCCGGATGGCTTCAAATCAGCTGCTTACACGCAGCTACGCAGCACGGCGCAGGCCATCGAGTCGAGCCAGCCAGCCGCTGATGCGGTTCCAACTGGCGGAAATTCAGTGCCGGTCAGAACGACCAGAGCGATGCTGCGAACTTGCAGGTTCTGCTGCTGCCGAATCCGGCGATCCGTTGTGAGCAGCACCTCAAAGCCGGCTTTCTCGGCGGCATCGAGCAATGCGCCGTTGCTCAGCGTGTCCCAGCCGTTGGACTGCGCCGTGTGGACCGTGTGGTCAGGACAACGCTTGGGCGAGGCCTTTTGGCGTGCCGTGGTCAAAGAGGATGAGCACCGACTGAAACCGGCTCAGGTCGGAGACTTTGCGCCACGAATTCGAGCACTGCCTTGATCTGCTCGCGCGTCACGTCGAACTGTTCGATGACCTCGTCGATGCTGAGGTCCTCGAGGTTCTCGATGATCGTGGCGACGGGCAGACGAGTGCCCTTGAACACCCATGCGCCGCTCACCGTGCCGGGGATGCTCTCCACAGCGGGGCATTGGGACCAATCGAGCACTGCCATGGACTGACCTCTAAGCTCCAGCTTACGGGAAGTCGCGTCGGCCGTCACGCAGGTTCACCCTGAGTGGCGGAGCCCTTCGATCAGACTCAGCCAGGCCGCCAGCCGGTTCCAACTGGTGAAAATCTGGGTCACCAATATTCACAACCAAGAGTCGCCGTCCAATACTGTCGGCACACGAGCGTCGGAAGTATCAGCACCGCGAGACGTCAGGATGGAGGCGATTCGCACTTGAGCCTGCAGTCCTGTTGTTTTCCAACAGGATATGTGACACGATCCTGTTGGAAACCAAGAGGACCGCTCCCATGAAGAGAACGAGCGATGTCCAGCAGGGCACGCTGGCGCTGATGGTACTCAAGACCCTCGATGTGCTGGGCCCCCTGCACGGCTTTGGGATCGCCCGACGCATCGAGCAGATCAGCGGAGATCTGCTCGCGGTGAATCAAGGCACCTTGTACCCCTTGCTGTTGAAACTGGAGCAGGAAGGCGCTATCGCATCCGAGTATGGCTCCTCGGAGAACAATCGCAGAGCCCGTTTTTACCGGCTGACCCGCGCCGGACGCAGACAACTCCTGGCCGAAACGCGGAACTGGGAACAGACGACAACGCTGATTGGCCGGTTCTTCACGGTAAAGGCGGAGGACCTGCCATGAAAACGTTGAGGCGGTTTCTGATGCGGGCCACGTCGGCAACGAGGCGGGGGGATGAGGAGCGACTGAGGGAAGAGCTCCAGCAACACCTCGCGCTCCAGACAGCGGAGAATCTTCGGGCCGGCCTGTCGCCTGTCGAGGCGAGGCGGCAGGCCGTGCTCAAGTTCGGCGCGGTGGAAGCGATCAAGGAGCGCTATCGGGACGAGCACGGCCTGCCGGTCCTCGACAATCTCGTGCGTGATGTGCGGTACGGCCTTCGTGCGCTATTGCGGTCGCCTGGATTTGCCCTGGTGGCTGTTGTGTCGCTGGCGCTCGGCATCGGCGCCAATACCACGATCTTCAGCGTGGCCCATGCGGTGCTCTACCGCCCGCTGCCGTTCGACGATCCCGACCGTCTGGTCGTGATTCACGAGCAGAACACGAAACGGGAATCGCAGCGCGTGCCGACGCTCTCGACCCTGATCGAGTGGCAAGAGCAGGCGCGGTCGTTCGAGCAGATCGAGGGCATCGTCGGGTCTGCCGAGGCGAACACGCTGTCGGGAGAAGGAGCGGCCGAGCGGGTCCGGATTCAGTTTCTTACTCCGGGCGCGTTCTCGCTGCTCGGTATCAAGCCGGCGCGCGGTCGGGTTTTCACGCCCGAGGATGCCGTTCCCGATCGTTCCGTGATTATCAGCGACGGGTTATGGCAGCGCCGATTTGCCGGCGACGCCGGCGTCCTCGGGCAGACGATCCGTGTGGCCGACAGACCCCGGCCCATCGTGGGCGTGATGCCGGCTGGCGTCTGGACGGCCCCCTGGATGCAGAACGTCGACATGTGGACGCCGATTGATTTGCGGGTCAACGAGCTGACGCCGCAAACGCGCTGGCTCACCGCCTATGCGCGCCTCAGGCCGACCGTGACGCTCGAGCAGGCGCAGGCCGAAATGGACGGTTTCGCGCGGCGCATGGCCGAACAGCAGCCCGACGCCTACAAAGACTGGACACTGAAAGTCGAACCTCTCGGGGAAACCTATGCCCGCGGCGCCGGCACGGTTCTCTATATGCTGCTGGGCGCAGCTGGATTCGTGCTGTTGATCGCCTGCGCCAACGTGGCGAATCTGTTGCTGGCGCGCGGGGCAAGACGGCAAAGAGAGGTCGCCGTCCGCTTGTCGCTTGGCGCGGGACGCCGCCGCCTGTTCCAACAATTCCTGACCGAGAGCCTGCTGCTGAGTCTGATCGGCGGCGCCGCCGGAGTGCTGGTCGGCTGGGGCGGCCTGCGGATCTTTCTGGCGATGGCGTCGGATCGGTTTCCGAGGATGGATGAAGTCGCTATCGACGGCAACGTCCTGTTGTTTACGTTGGCGGTCTCACTGCTGACCGGAATCCTGTTCGGTCTGGCACCGGCGTGGCGGGCGACACAGCTCAACCTGGTGACGATGCTCAAAGAAGGTGGCCGTCAGACGACGAGTGGCAGCCGCCACCGCAGCAGTCGAATCCTGGCCGTGAGCGAGGTGGCGTTGGCGTTCGTGCTGTTGGTCGGCGCCGGGCTGATGATCAACAGCGTGCTGCGGCTGCAACAGGTCGACGTCGGCTACGACCCCGAGAATCTCCTGACCGGCCGAGTCCAGCTGGGGTCGTCGAAGTACGTCGAGGTGCTTGGCGGCAATCTGAAACGCGTCACGCCGCAGGCCCCGCTGTTTTATCAACAGGTGAAGGAACGCGTGACTGCGATTCCGGGCGTCCGTTCGGCGGCGGTCGCCAGCGGCGCGTATCCGCAGCCGTTTCGGGTCGTGGGCCGCCCCGACCCGCTCCCCGATCAGCAGCCGCAGGCAAGCGTGCAGGAGGTCGGACCAGATTATTTCGAGACGCTGGGGATTTCTTTGCTGAAAGGTCGTCTCATCGACGACCGCGACCGCGAAGGCACCCAATGGGTCGCCGTGGTCAACGAAACGCTGGCGCGAAACATTCTCCCCGACGAGGATCCCCTCGGCAAGCTACTACATCTCCGGTTCGGAGGCGGCGGTGTGGGGCGCGACGATGAACAACCGCGGCTGATCGTCGGAGTCGTCAGCGACGTCAAGAACTGGGGTCCCGCCCAACGGCCCATGCCGGCGATTTATACCTCCGACCAGCAGCACCAGTGGGTATACCCGAGCGGCGGCTCGTCAATCCATCTGCAGAAGACGCTCTACGTCCGCACCCGCCAGGACCCCTCGAGTATTGCCACCTCCGTGCGACAAGCGGTTGCGGAGGTCGATCGCGACCAGGCCCTCTTCGACGTGATGCCGGAGACGCAGCGCCTGGAGATGCAAATCGGATCCTGGCGGTTCTTCCGGAATCTTTACGGGATCTTCGCCGCCCTGGCCATGGTATTGGCCGTCGTGGGCATCTACGGATTGATGTCTTACTCAGTCGCCGAGCGCCGCCACGAGTTTGGCATCCGCATGGCGCTCGGAGCGGAAAGGAGCAGAGTGCTCAGGCACGTGCTGGGACAAGGTGTCGTGTTGACCCTGGCGGGTATCGGAATTGGCATCGCGGCTGGATTCGGTCTGACGCGCTTCCTGAACAATCTGCTCTTCGAGGTCAAGCCGCAGGACCCGCTGACGTTCCTGGTGGTTTCACTGGTCATGATGGCGGTGGCGCTGCTGTCCTGCTACGTTCCGGCGCGACGGGCCACCGCTGTTGATCCGGCGAACGTGCTACGGACGGAATGAGCCGGAACCCTCGGGCGAGAGCTCCCAGCCGGCTGGAAGAGACGCAGCAGCCAGCTGCGAAAGTCAGGCTGACATTGGCATCAACACTCATGGGCTTGAGGCTTCGGAGTCCGTTCACTGTCGAATCTGCGGGTTCCGCGTTCGATTCCCATCCGATTCGGTTGCGTTTTTGTTGACGATTCTCCGGATGTTGAAGCCGCTCAGTCGGTACTCGACCCGGTTGCGTCCCGCGGTCTTGGCACGGTAGAGCGCCGCGTCCGCGCGCTGCAGAGTGTCGTGCAGAGACTCGCTCGGACGATACTGCGTGACACCGATGCAAACCGTGAGCTGTCGGTGCACGTCGTTCCCGATGCTGTCGCTCAGCGATATCCGCTGGCGGATACGCTCGGCGCATTCCCGGGCTCCGTCCAGTCGCGTCTGGATCAGCACCAGCAGGAACTCGTCTCCACCGTAGCGGCCGATGAAGTCGATGACGCGCAGCTCATCGCGAACGATCTTGGCGACGTATTGCAGCGCCAAGTCGCCGGCCTGATGCCCGCCGGTGTCGTTGATGTCCTTGAGCTGGTCGAGATCTACCAGGCACACGCACATGGGGCCGGCGCCGCGATCGCCGCGAATCTTCTCGTGGGCGAGCACGTCAAGGACTCGCCCGCGGTTGTGCACCCCAGTCAGGCGATCGTACCCGCTTTCGCGCAGCCGCCGGCGCAGGTCATGGACGTATCCGCCCATGAACGAGAACCACACCAGTACTGCGGCGAGGACCAGGCCCCGTAGCAGCTCAATCGCCGTCGGATCGAGTCCTGCCGGCTCCTTCGCCAGCAGTCGGATCACGAAGGCATAGGCGCACATGATGAAGGCGGCGACCAGCAGTTGGGCGCGCGTACCGAGGCGGAACACACCGAAGAACATGATCATCGGATAGATGAGCAGGAACGCCGTGCGCACCGCGCCGAGGTGATACAAAGCATAGGTGACAACGCAGATCGCCGCGAGCATCATCGGGACGGTCAGGCTGGGATCGCGAGCGCGCCGGTTCAGGCCTGACCGGAACACGAAGTAGAACGCGGCGACGGATACCAGCGCAAAGCCGGCCGCGATGGCGAAGGGCCGCAGTGCCAGGACTCCCGCCAGGACGCAGACGCCTAGCAGGAGGGCGACCGTCAGGGATGTCCCGGCGGCGATCAGATAGCGGCGAAAGCGGACGCCCTGCTGCCGATCGTCGCCCGGAAATGGAAGGAACTGTGCCATTGCTCGCCTATGAGCTTATCGACAACCGCGAGCAAATTGATGCACGATGACAGATTTGTCATCGTGCACCGCAGAGTTTCACCCGAGCGCGCGCTTCAACCGACGCGGGATCCGAGCGACGTTCGTTCAGGGGCCCGCTTCGTGAAGTCGCGGCCATTCAGGTGCAGGAGGTCACGTAGGCCACCAAGTGGAGCCTGACGTGTCTCTTCCGTCCTGACGTAATTCCGCGCATGCACGAACACGGCCCTGTGCAGTCGCGGCGAGGACTCAGCGGCTTCGATAGCCAAACAGGGCCAGAACACCAGCCGCACGTAAACTTTGTTCAGCGGCAGCCGCTGGTCAGACGCTTCCGGTGTGAGCTCGAGAAGGCGGCACGGAATACGCGGATCACCCGGGCCGGACCAACCACACACGTCCCCTGCGCGTCTTACTGCCGGTACGGAGGGAGAGATGACCTCTTTCTGGCGGGACATTCGGTATGCCCTGAGGGTGTTCGCCCGGGAGCGTGGCTTCACGGCCATGGCGGTATTGACACTGGCGCTCGGGCTCGGCTCCAGCACTGCGGTCTACAGCGTGGTCGACGCCGTGCTGTTGCGTCCGCTCCCGTACGCGCCATCCGACCGCGTCGTGCAGATCGTCCAGGAGTTCGGCCGCGGTGGCGCGATTCGAGACCCAGCAGGGTCGCTCACCTCCGCGATCGTCATCCGCGACGTCTTCGAAGCGTGGCGCGCCTCCACGACGACGCTCGATGGCCTCGGGATTTTTGGGTTCCGAGCGATCACGCTCGCCGGTCAGCCCGAGCCCCTGCGGCTGCGCGCGTCGAACATCTCGCCGCGGATCCTCTCGATGCTCGGCACGGCGCCACTCCTGGGGCGGCTGTTCGGTGAGGCGGAAGGCCAGTCTGGGAATGACGCGGTCGTCCTGATCGGTGAAAAGCTCTGGCGATCCCGCTTCGAAGCGGATCCGAACATCGCCGGCCGCCAGTGCACGTTGGACGACCGGACGTTCACGATCGTCGGCGTTCTGCCGGCCAGTTTTTCCTTTCCCGGACCCCGAAGCCTCGCTCTGGCTGCCGTACGTCGAGACGCCCCCGCCGGTGGTGCAGCCGGGGACTCGCTTCATCGGCGGGTTCACTGCCGTTGCGCGTGTGAAACCGGGCGTGTCGCTCGCGCAGGCGGAAGCAGAGGGCACCCTCGTCGCGCGCCGCGTGCAGGCCGTCCTCGGCGACTTCGGGCACAAAGACGACGACCCGGCGGTGATCCGGCTCGTCCCGCTTCACGAGCGCGTGGTCGGCCGCGTGCGCTCGGCGCTGTTGATTGTGCTCGCGGCGGTGGGGTTCGTGCTGCTGATCTCCACCGCGAACCTGGCGCACGTCCTGCTCGCTCGGGGGACGGCACGCCGCAGGGAGATGGCGGTGCGGGCGGCGATCGGCGCGTCGCGCCGGCGGCTGATTCAGCAGAGTCTCACCGAGAGCGTGATCCTGAGCCTCACGGCAGGCGCGCTGGGAGTTCTGCTCGCCCGCTGGATGCTGGGCATCCTTCCCGCTCTCTCGCCGGCGACGCTTCCCCGCCTCCAGGAAGTCGGGCTGGACACGCGCGTGCTGGCGTGCGCGCTGATACTGTCCCTCCTCACCGCGATATTCTTTGGCGCGTTGCCGGCGCTGCAGGCGTCGCGGGCCGACACCCGCGGCGCGCTCGCGGACGGCGCGTCACAGCAGCTCGGCGGCCTGCGGCTCCGCCACAACCGGGCGCGCAGGCTGCTCATCGTCGGCGAGCTCGCCGTCACCCTTGTCCTGATGATCGGCGCCTCGCTACTGGTCGAGAGCTTCGTCCGCCTCCTGCGCGTGGAGCCCGGTTACGAGTCATCGAACGTGGCCACCGCTCAGATCTCCCTTCCGGCGTCGCGCTATCCGGCCGCGCGTCGCGCCGTTTTCTACGAGGACCTGCTGGCGCGCGCGGCAGGCCTGCCGTCCGTCGAGACCGCGGGTCTCGCGGCGTCGCTGCCCCTGGCCCCCGGGCGATCGAATGCCGGTTTCCGGTTCGAGGATGGCGCGCCTGCGTCCGGCCCGGCGCGTCCGATGAGCGCGGACCTGCGGATCGTAAGCCCCGGGTATTTCAAGGTCCTTGGCCCGCGGCTGAGCGCGGGGCGCGTCCTGAGCGACACCGATCGGCCCGACACGCCGCGCGTCGCCCTGGTCAATGAAGCGCTCGTTCGGACCTATTTCGGTGGGGAGCGTCCGGTCGGACTCACGATCCGTGTCGCCCGGCTCGACGGCGTCCAGATTGTGGGAGTGGTCGGCGATGTCCACCACTCGGCATTGACGGCCGCACCGGTCCCCGAGATTTACATGTCCTTTCGCCAGATTCCTGGCGGGGGCGGGTCAATGACCCTCGTGCTGCGCGCGTCGCGCGATGCCGGCGCCCTGCTCGCGCCGATCCGTGCGCTCGTCACCGAAATGGACCCGGCGCTTCCGGTGGACAGCGCGATGACCATGGATCAGCGGCGATCGAATTCGCTGGCCGAGGCCCGGTTCTACACGGTCCTGCTCGGCGGGTTCGCCGGACTCGCGCTGATCATCGCGAGCGTCGGTACCTACGGCGTGATCGCCTACAACGTCGTCCAACGCAGGCGCGAGATTGGGGTGCGGGTTGCGCTCGGCGCGCGGACGGCGGACGTGATGCGCCTCGTCCTCGGCCAGAGCCTCGCGCTGGTCGGCGCTGCGCTGGCGGTCGGCATCGCCGCCGCTGCAGCCGTCACGCGAGTGCTGCAAAGGTTCCTGTACGAGGTGCGGCCGACCGACGCCTCATCGTTCGCGTCAGCGGCACTTCTCCTGGGGCTTGCCGCGCTCGCCGCGAGCTACGTTCCGGCACGCCGCGCCGCCCGGCTCGACCCTGTCGACGCGATGCGGCAGGACTAAGAACCCCGGTAGAGATTCTTTGCTCGTGGATCGAGGCAACCTGATCGGAAAGCTGGCGGCGCGAAATTGTCAGCTGCTGGATCAATGCACACGTCCAGTGCCGCCAGGGAAAGCATTGTGGATGGGTATCGTTGCCTTTCTGCGGCGAAGCGACCTGCTGCGCAACGGTTTGACCGCTCAAATCTACGGTATATCTAGCTCGGCGCGCCGCTCGGTAGCGACATCGAGGCCGGTCGATGGTTCGCGCATGCGGCCGCCACGAAGCTCGAGCCGGACATGTCTTGGACCGCCCGTCATCATGTTGATCTGAAAGGACGCTTCGACAGCGCCGGACGCCAGCCGCGCGACCGTTCCGGCAATCATCGTCGTGTCCATCAGGCTGCTCGTTCGGCTTGCGCACCCTGATCGTCCGGGATGCCACAGCCAAACGCCGTTCGCGCGTGCTGGATTGACGGCTACGCAGAAGCTCGGATTCGGCGGAGCGCCCAAAAACAGCATCGGCTCGCTGCTGACGATGTAGCGGGGCGGGGCATGCAGGATGGCCTTGCAACCTGCGGCGGAGAAGACGAGAGCGAGCAGAATCGCTTTGCGCCACATGGCTGAACCTCCGGGCGCCGATGCCCCCTTTGCGGAGTCAAGTGCAGAGACCAGTAGAAATAGTAGGCTCTTTCGATCGCTTGATCGGCCTTTTTCACCACTCTTTCATCACACTCTCGCTTTGGCGCCAGTACTTGAAAAGGGCCGTTACGGCGGTTCGCCGCGGCTACTCCTGGCGCAACGCGACGATCGGGTCCACCGAGGCGGCGCGGCGTGCGGGCACGAGGCACGCCACGAGTGCCGAGCCGAGCAGCGCGCCCGCGACGATCGCGAAGGCGAGGGGATCGAACGTCTCCACGCCGTGGATCGTTCCCTTCATCGCCAGCCCGATGAACCAGGCGCCGGCGGCGCCGAGGATGGTGCCGATGAGCGCCGTGGTCATCCCTTCACGCAGCACTTCGTGAAGCACGCGCGCGCGTGCGGCGCCGAGCGCCATGCGCACGCCGATCTCCTGCGTGCGCTGGGCCACGACGAAGGACATGACGCCGTAGATGCCCACGGCAGCCAGAATGAGCGCGACGGCCGCGAACGCGGCAAAGAGGACCGTGTGGAAGCGGTCTGCGGCCATGGACTCGCTCACCACCTGCTCCATCGTCCGCACGTTGGCCATCGGCAGATCGGGGTCGAGCGTCTGGATGACGTTCGCCAGGGACTGCTGCACTCCCAATGCGTCCCCGGCCGTGCGCACGACCATCGTCGTGCGCGGCCACGGGACCTGCCAGAAGGGCAGATCGATTTCGGGGAAGCTGCGGTTGGTCGGGCCGGCGTTCTTCACGTCGCCGTACACGCCGACGATCTGCCACTCGACGGATTCGAGTCCGGGCGGCGCGACGCCGTAGACGAACGGCTGCATGCGGACGCGCTGCGTCAGCGGGTCGACATCCGGCAGATAGCGCCTGACGAAGGTCTCGTTGACGATCGCCACGCGCACGCTGCCCGCGCGATCCTGCTCGGTGAAGGCGCGGCCCCGAAGAATCCGGATCCCGAGCGTCTCGAAGAACTGCGGCGTCACCATGTTCACGCCGCCACCGATCGGCCTGGCCGGATCGGGTGGACGGCCGACGATCTCGAACCCGCGGCCGAACGACGTGCCCTGCGGCGGCATGCCCGTGGAAATCGACGCGGACGTCACGCCTGGAATGGCGGCGGTCCGGTCGAGCAGCTGCCGGTAGAAGATCTCCACTTCCTCGGGCGTGGTGAAGCGGCCGCGCGGCACCGGCAGCTGCAGCGTCAGCAGATGGTCGGTGCGGAAGCCGAGGTCCACGCTCATCGTTCTGATGAACGCGTGCGCGGCCAGGCCGCCGCCGGCGAGCAGCGTGAGCGCCAGCGCGAACTCCATCACCACCAGCGCGCGCCGCAGCAGATGCCGTCCGCCGGCGATCGATCGTCCGCCCTCCTTGATCGCGTCCGCGAGGTTGGCGCGCGCCGCCTGCCAGGCAGGGGCGCAGCCCGCGAGCACGCCGGCCATCGCGCAGACGCCGAGCGCGAACAGCAGCACGGGGACGCTGAGGGTGATCTCGGTCTCCGACGGCAGCGTGTACTCGCGGCATCAGGGCGACGATCGCGTCGAGCTGCATCGACGCGAACAGCGCGCCGACGAGCGCCGCCCGCGAACGCGAGCACCAGGCTTTCGATCAGAAGCTGCCGCGCGATGGCGCCGTTCGTCGCGCCGAGGGCCGAGCGGATGGCGAGCTCGCGCTGCCGGGCGCTGCCGCGCGCGAGCAGGAGGTTGGCGACGTTGGCGCAGGCGATCAGCAGCAGGAAACACACCGCGGCCAGGAGCAGCCAGAGACCTTGCTTCGTGCTGCTGCGGACGAAGTTGTTGCGGAACGGCTCGACGCTCGTCTTCCACGTGTCATCGGTCCGGGCCGTGCGCTGCTCGACTGCCAGGCCGCAACGGCAGCCATGTTGGCGTTGGCCTGCTGAATCGTCACGCCCTGGCGCAGACGGCCCATCACGTTCAGCGAGCGGCTGTCGCTCTTCCAGCTGTTCCGGCGTGAACGCCAGCGGCAGCCAGAGCTTGTTCTGCTGATGGTCGGCCGGCCCCTCGCCCAGCACACCGACCACCGTGTAGGGTTCGTTGTCGAGTCGAATCTGCCGGCCCACGATCGCCGGATCGCCGCCGAACCGATCGCGCCAGACACGATAGGTGAGAATGACGACGCGATCGCGGCCGACGGTGCCTTCGTCCTCGATGAAGCTGCGGCCGAGCGCGAGCGGGTGCCCGTAGCCCATCATCGCGAGGAACCCCGGCGTGGCGACGCCCGCCTGGACGTTTTCAGGCCGGTCGGCCGTGGCCAGGTTGACGCTCCGGCCGCCCCACGCGTTGAGGTCGCTCGAACGCGGTCGCCTCCCGCTTCCAGACGACGTAAGTCCTTGGCCGACACCGGCACGCGCTCCCCGCGGAACTGCGACCACACCATGACCAGGGCCTCGGGGTCGCGGTACGGCAGCGGCGCGAAGAATGTGCCGTAGACGACGCTGAAGATGGCGGTGGTCGACGAGATGCCGAGGGCGAGCACGCCGACGGCAAGGCTCGTGAACGCTGGAGCCTTGCTGAACAATCGGAAGGCGAATCGCGCGTCGCGGAGCAGTCTGGCCATAAACGATACTAGTCGAAGGGCCTGCCCTGAGCGAGCGCGGGGATCAAGCCAGTCGAAAGGTTCCACTGGGTTCTACAGGGTTCCACGGGGTTCCGCGAGGTTCAGTTCAACCGGGTTCTACTGGGTTCTGGGTTCTGCAGGTTCTGGGTTCCGCAGGGTTCGGCGCCGAACCCCGTTGAACCCGAACCTTGTGGAACCCGGTGGAACCCCGCGGAACCCTGTGAACCCGGTCCGCCCTGCGGAACCCAGTGGAACCCTGAGGTACTATCGTGGCGCTGAAGGAGCACGCCAAAATGATGCGCCGATTCCGCCTCCTGATCCTGGTCGTCCTCGCCGCCGGGGCGGTTGCGCCCGCTGCCGCGCAGCAGCGGCGGGCGATCACCGAAACCGATCTCTTCAAGTTCGTGTGGGTTGCCGATCCCCAGATCTCCCCCGACGGTTCACAGGTGGCATTCGTTCGGGTCACGGTCGACGACAAGAAGGACCAGTACGACACCAGTGTCTGGACGACGAATACCGACGGCAGCGGGGTACCTCGCCAGTTCACCAACGGCACCCGCGACTCGGGGCCCAGGTGGTCTCCCGATGGCCGCAGGCTGGCCTTCGTCCGGGCCGCGGAGAAGGACGGCAAGGTGCAGCCGCCCCAGGTGTACGTCATGGACATGGCGGGCGGCGAGCCGCGCGCGGTGACCGAGATTCCGCGCGGGGCGGGCAACCCCGTGTGGTCGCCCGACGGCCGCACCATCGCCTTCGCGTCCACGTCCCGGCCGGAGGAGCTCGCAGCCAAAGCGACGGCCGCCGACGAGAAGAAACCGCGCCAGAGCGACGTGCGTGTCATCACCGAGGCCGTCTACCGCGCGAACGGCGTGGCGGGGTCCGGATACGTGGACAGCGACCGGCCGTCGCAGATCTGGACCGTGGCGATCGACGGCGCGGCATCCGCGCCGAAGCAGATCACCTCGGGCCAGTTCGCGTCCGGCAATTACCGCTGGTCGATTGACGGCACCGAGATCTACTTCGTGGCCGAACGCCGGAGCGAAGGCTACTATTTCCCCAACGACACCGACCTGTACGCCATACCGAAGGACGGCGGCGAGGCCCGGGTGATCGCGAGCATCGACGGCGCCATCGGCGCCTACGCGCCCTCGCCGGACGGCCGGCGCATCGCCTTTGTCGGAACCCTGCACGGCAACCCGGAACGGTCCTACAGCCAGCCGGACCTGTGGGTGGCGGACATGGGTGGCGCACCCCGCAACCTGACCGCGGCGTACGACTTCGACATCAACGGCGCGATCGGCGGCGATCAGCGCGCTCCGCGCGGGCAGCATCCCGCCGGGCCCGTCTGGAGCTCAGACGGCCGCTCGATTCTCATCAAGGTGGGCGAGCAGGGTGACGCGAACCTGGTACGAATCGATGTCCGCACCGATGCCGGCACCGCCCGCGTCGAACCGCTGACTCGCGGTCATCACGAGGTCATGTCGTATTCGGCCGATCGCCGCGGCGGCCGGTTCGCGGCGGTGCTGTCCTCGGCCACGGCCGTGGGGGATCTTCACATCATCGACGTCTCGTCTCCCGCAGCGCCGAAGAAGCTGACCGGGTTCAACGACGCGCTGTTCGGCGAACTGACAGTGACCGGCCCCGAAGAGATCTGGTACACGAGCTTCGACGGGACGAAGATCCAGGGCTGGATCCTCAAGCCGCCGGGGTTCGAGCCGTCGAAAAAATATCCGCTCATCCTCCAGATCCATGGTGGTCCGCACTCCGCCTACGGCAACACGTTCACGCACGAGTTTCACTGGATGGCGGCCAAAGGCTACGTCGTTCTGTACACGAACCCGCGCGGGAGCTCGAACTACGGGCAGGATTTCGGCAACAGCATCCAGTTCCGCTACCCCGGCGACGACTACAAGGACCTGATGGCCGGTGTCGACGAGATCCTGAAGAAGGGCTACATCGACCAGGGGAGGATGGGCGTCACGGGCGGCAGCGGCGGCGGGCTGCTGACCAACTGGGTCGTCACGCAGACGAACCGGTTCAAGGCGGCCGTGAGCCAGCGCGACATCTCGGACTGGGCGAATTTCTGGTACACGGCGGACTTCACGCTGTTCACGCCACGGTGGTTCCGCAAGGCTCCCTTCGAAGACCCGGCGGACTTCGCCGCCCGCTCGCCGATCACGCACGTGGCGAAAATCCGGACGCCGCTGATGTTCATCCTCGGGGACGAAGACTGGCGAACGCCGCCGGCCGCCGGCGGCGAGGACCTCTTCCGCGCCCTCAAGTACCTCAAGCGTCCGACCGTGATGGTCCGCTTTCCGAACGAGAACCACGAACTGTCGCGCGGCGGCAAGCCGTGGCACCGCGTGGAGCGCCTCCAGCACATCGTCGGCTGGTTCGACCAGTGGCTCCTCGGGACGAAGAACCCCGCGTACACGACTACCGCGGGAGAGGGGTTCCACTAGGTTCTACAGGGTTCCACGTGGGTTCCGCCAGGTTCTGTTCCGCGGGGTTCGCGGGTTCGGTCCGCAAGGTTCGCCGGGTCCGCAGGGAACGGCAGAACCTGCGAACCTGAATGGAACCCTGTGGAACAGAACCCTGTGGAACCACGTGGAACCCTGTAGAACCCAGTGGAACCCTGATTCTTACTTCGGTCCCGACGATAGGACGGCCCGCAGCCGCCGCGTGAGGGCGTCGGTCCGCGCCCTGTCCAGGTGCATCGGGTTGATGACCAGCGTGTCCTGCTCCAGCAACCGCTCGTTGACGAACACGCCGGGGTCGCCGCGCTTCAATTCGCGCGCGACGTCGAACGCCGATCGGCCGAGCACTTGCCGGTCGAGGACAAGCTGCAGCGACGGCATTCCGGTTTTGTCGCGCGGCAGTGTCAGGCGAGGCTCGACGGGCAGTCCTTTCAGGCCGCTCACGATGGATTCAAGATGCCGCCGCGCCGCATCGGCATCCGCCTCGCTCGCGGCTTCCTCGGATAGCCTGAGTGCCATCAACAGGCCAATGACTTCTTCCTTGCCGACCTTGAACCCTCGCCCGATGCCGTGTCGCGGGAGACCCGGCAGTCGCGACTTCGGGATGAGATCCTCCGGCGGATCCCAATCTCGAAGTACTCGTCCATGTCGAGGCTCTGTAGCGCCACCGACGCGATGTAGTCCGTCCGTCCGCAAAGGATACCGGTGGACTGCGGACCCCTGAGCCCTTTGCCACCGCTGGCGCTGACGAGAGCCGCGCCGGACGCGATGAGCCGGCGCAGGGCGGCGGGAAGCTGACCCGCCGCATCCACCAACACCGGCAACCCGTGTTTCCGGGCGACCGCCACTACCTGCTCCAGCGGCGGCTGGCTGTTCCCGGTGAACACGTAGGCAATGCCCGCGGTTTTGTCGGTGATGGCCGCCTCGAACTCCCATGCTTCGGTGCGCCGCACGCCCGCGCCGGCCAGTTGCTCGTTCATGCCGACCTCGACCAGCTTCGCGCCGGCGACTCGAATCGCGTGGTCATACCCGTTGCGATGTTCTCGCGAGATGATGAACTCGTTTTTCATGCCGGTGGTGTCAGGCAGCCGCTCCATCCTCGCCAGGTCGAGTCCTGCGAGGATCGCAGCCGTTCCCAGGGTCAGGCCCGCGGACGCTCCCGACGTCACGAAGCCCGCCTCGGCGCCCGTTGCCGCGGCGATGCGGCGGCTGGCGGCTGCTTGAAGCTCCATCATCGACACGGACTCCAGAGCCGCATCGGCCATCGCCCGCAGGACCGCCGGCGGCATCTGGGCCCCACCCACTCTCGTCGCGCTGCCGGCGACGTTGATGATGGTTCTGACACCGAAGTCCGCATAAACACTGCGCGGCGTTCCGGTTGCGACGTCTCCGCGGCTATCGGCAGAACGCGTCTGGCCGGCCAGGACGGCAGTCCATATCATCGTCGCCAGGTATACACCGGCGGTCGTGGAACGCGTCATTGTCGCCTCCTCGGTATCGAAAGGGTTCCACCGGGTTCTACAGGGTTCCACCCGGTTCCGCAAGGTTCAGGTGGAACCCTGCGGAACAGAACCTTGTGGAACCCCGTGGAACCCTGCGGAACCCAGTGGAACCCTGATCGCTTACTCCTGGTGATAATCTTCGACACGATCTTCTCTGCGCCCGTGATGCATCAAGAAGCTGGAGACTCTCATGGGTCGAGTTTCGATGGCGTGCACTCTCGCGCTCTACGTGCTCTACATGGGCGTCCTCGCCCCGGCCGGGCAGATGCACTCTCTGCCGGGCGCTCAGCCGCTGACCTGGGAAGGGGATCTATCGGAAAGGATGATGGACGGCGCGCATCGCTTCGTGGAGCGAAAGATCGATGAGGCGATCCGCGGCCGGGAGAAGTACTGGACGCGCGATTTCAGTTCGCGGGAGGCGTACGAACGATCGGTTGAACCCAACCGGCAGCGGTTCATGAAGAGCATCGGTGTCGTGGATCCCCGCGTGCCGGTGGCGCTCGAGCGATTCGGAAACGACGACACGCCTGCGCTCCTCGCCGAGACGAGCGCCTATCGCGTCTACCAGGTCCGCTGGCCGGTGCTCGAGAACGTTTCGGGCGAAGGACTACTCCTCCAGCCGAGACGGCCACCGCGGGCCCGGGCCGTGGCTCTACCCGACGCGAACCAGACGCCTGAACAGATCGCCGGCCTGGCGGAGGGAGTTGCCCCGGAGGCGCAGTTCGCCCGCCGCCTGGCCGAAAACGGCTTCGAGGTGCTCGTGCCGGTGACGATCGACCGCACCGCGCGCTGGTCGGGCAACCCGGAGATTCGGATGACCGACCAGCCGCACCGGGAATGGATCTACCGCCAGGCATTTCACATGGGGCGTCATGTGATCGGGTACGAGGTGCAGAAAGTGCTGGCCGCGGTGGATTGGTTCAAACGGAACCAGGATGACCCTGTCAAGGTGGGCGTCGCTGGTTACGCTGAAGGCGGACTGGTTGCGCTCTACGCCGCGGCGGTGGACACCCGAATCGACGCCGCGCTGGTCAGCGGGTATTTCGATTCACGGCAGCACGTCTGGTCCGAGCCCATCTATCGCAACGTCTGGGGATTGCTGCGGGAATTCGGCGACGCCGAGCTGGCGACGTTGATCGCGCCGCGAGGCCTGGTCGTCGAATACGGCACCGTCCCGGATGTCGGGGGAAGCAAAGGCAGCTTGAAAACGCCACCCTTCGAAAGCGTGAAGGCGGAGTTCGATCGTATCGACCGGCTGACGCAGCCGGGCTTTCAGCCGAAGCAACTCGTCGCCAATCATGCCGCAGGCCCCGGATCCCGGCAGGCGCTGCAACAGTTCGCCAGGTTGCTGGGCGTTTCTGCCCCGCTGTCGTTCACGGGCAAACCGCCTGCAGAACGCGGGCGGGCGATTGACGTCGCGGAGAGGCAAAAGCGCCAGGTACGAGAGCTCGAGGATCACGTGCAGGGACTGGTGCGCGCGTCAGAACACGTCCGCGACCGTTTCTTCTTGTACAAGGTCGCGCCCGAACTGGCCGCCGAGAACTGGACCAGGGAACTTCGTCTCAAGACGATTCCTCCCGGCAAGTTCATCGAAGGCTCGAAAGCGTATCGCGAGCACCTGTCGGAAGAGGTCCTGGGCAGGTTCGACGAACCCCTGGCGCCCTTCAATCCTCGAACGCGCCAGGTCTACGACACCGACAAGTGGGTCGGCCACGAGGTGGTGCTCGACGTCTGGGCGGACGTGTTCGCCTGGGGGTTGCTCCTGGTGCCCAAGGATCTCAAACCTGGCGAACGGCGGCCCGTCGTCGTCTGCCAGCACGGACGCGGAAGCGTGCCCAAGGACGTGGTCGAGGGCGATGATGCCTACTATCACAATTTCGCCGCGCACCTGGCCGATCGCGGCTTCATTGTCTTCGTGCCGCACAATCTCTACCGCGGCGAAGATCGGTACCGCTGGCTCAGCCGCAAAGCCAATGGCGTGAAGGCGTCGCTGTTCTCCTTCATCATCGGCCAGCACGATCAGCTCTTGCGGTGGCTCGAAACACTGCCGTTCGTGGACGCGAAACGGATCGCGTTCTACGGTCTCAGTTACGGCGGCGAGACGGCCGTGCGCGTGCCGACGCTCCTGGAGCGCTACAGTCTGTCAATCTGCTCGGGCGACTTCAACAACTGGACGCGTAAGGTGGCGGCGACCGATCAGCGTTTCAGTTTCATGTTCACGATCGAGTGGGAGATGCCCTATTTCAACATGGGGAACACGTTTGACTACGCCGAGATGACCTACTTGATGATCCCGCGGCCCTTCATGGTGGAGCGCGGTCATCACGATCGCGTGGGCCGGGATCAATGGGTGGCGCACGAATACGCCAAAGTGCGGTGGCTCTATACCCAATTGGGGCTGGATGACCAGACCGCGATCGAGTATTTCAACGGCGGCCACACCATCAACGGGCAAGGCACGTTCGACTTCTTGCACAAACACTTGAATTGGCCGGTGCGATAGAAACCCATCGCGCCGCGTGCCGCAACCTGGCCTCGGCGCTTTGGACGGCGCCTGACCACCTCCGGGCACTTTTGAAGACGTTTACTTCACATCCGCCGGGCTGATCTGCGGACCCGCCGCCGGGAGCGTCGTCGTGTCGTTCTTCGCGGCTCCGGGACGGGTGTTCAGGTATTTCTCTGATGAGAGCACGACTTGATCGAGCGACACGCCGTCTTCGCGCGTCTGGATGCGGATGATCTGGGCGCCTCCTTCGGGGAACCGCAGCGTCACACCGTTACGGTTCGGCGCGCCCCAGCCGTCGTCTTCCCAGCCCCAGCCCGACACGCCACACCCTGAACACTCCTCGAGGTTGACCGCAAGCGCCGAGGTGGAGCCGAGCGCGTAGATCGGATTGCCGTCGGCGTCCTTCGCGCCGGTGAACTGCACGAACACCGAGTCGTTCGCCCAGTTGTCGTTCTCGGCCTTCATGCGAATCCACAGCTTGTACTCCTGCGTGGGATCGGCCAGGAAACCGAATTCCACGTAGTCGGCCGGACTTGCCAGCGGCGTCTGGAGCTTCGGCGCGTTTGCATTCGGATGCCACAGGCGGCCCCGGGCCCCTGCCGAATCACCGGCGGCGGTTGGATCGGCGACAAACTGCCAGGCCCCGTGCGTGTCCGCCTGCCACGCATGCAGGACCGTTTCCTTGTGCGGCGTGACCACGAGCGTGAACGTGTCGCTGATGGAGGCGCCACGGTAATCGTCGGCCGTAACGGTCACCTGGTAATTGCCCGGCCGCAGGTCTCGCGGCGGCATCCACCCCTCGTATCGACTGACGACAGCCCCGTCGAGCATCCACGTGTAGCGGATCGCGTGCAGATCCGGATCGCTCACTGGTCCTGCGTTGATTTCCGACTCGTCATCGTCCCGCCAGTACGTGTCGTAGGGCCAGCGGACCGTATCGCGCATGATGAGTCCGGCCGGCGGACGATTGGCGCTGGGCGGCGTCCGCGTGTTCAGCATCACGATGTAGGCGCCCCCACCGCTCCACAGCCGGTAGCCCAGCATATCGACAAGCCCATCGGCATTGAAGTCCGCCGCGAGATACGCGATGAACGCTCCCGGCTCGAACCGCTCGGGCTCCCCGAACAGACCGGGGGCCCCGTAGCCAGGCAGGAACTGCCCGTTGGAGGTGAAGATATCGAGCTGGCCATCCGAGTTGATGTCTGCCAGGCGGAGCGAGTACACGACGTCGAAGCGGCCGGGTTGGTTGAGCTCGTACTGCCGGATGTTTTCGAACGTCCCGTCGCCTCTCCCCCGGGCGACGGTGACCGTCGAGCCCCAGGTGATGCCCCATGTCTCGGTCCTCATGTCGGTCATCACGAGGTCCGCAACCCCATCCGTCGTGACGTCGCCGATCGCGATGCCGTATCGGGATACGCCTTCTTCGAAGAGAGAGGCGCTCTTCCACCCGCCCGCGCCATTGCCGAGCAGCACGTGCACGCCCGAAATGTCCGCGATGGCCGCGTCGAGAATGCCGTCACGGTCCAGATCCCCCAACGCCGCTTCACGAGCCCGGTGGGTAGTCGAACTGCTGCTGGCGAACGTGAACCTGCCATCACCCCGCCCGAGGTAGACCTGCAACGCTCCGCTCGAGTAGAAATCGCTGCCGAGCAGCACCACGTCGAGGCGTCCATCGCGGTTCATGTCGGCCGCCCGGAGCTGCCAGCCCTCGAGTCCGCCAGTCGGTGTCACCGGGCCGTCGATGAATCCCCGGCCGCCGTCGCCGAAGTAGACACGGAACGACTCGTTCTCCGTGTACACCACGTCGGGGTTCCCGTCGTTGTTGAAGTCCCCTGCGGCTCCGCCACGAGTGGAGAAGCTGCCCCGACTCAGCACTCGAGAGCCCGTGGTGCCGTCGAAGATGACGCGATTGCGCACCACCAGGTCGAGTTTGCCGTTGCAATCGAAGTCGAGGGCGTCGAAGGTGGTGTCGTCGAAGACGTCAGGCACGCCGAGCGCCTCGAACCGGAACGCCGGAGCCGGGCCCATGTCGATGCCGTTCGACAGCACCGTGACGGAGCTTCCGAATTCGTTGGCGGTCAGCATGTCGATCTTGCCGTCGCCGCTGAAGTCGACCAGCGTGACGTCCCGCGCGCCGTTCCCCGCGTCGATGTCATGACGGCTGTAGGCGTGGCCCGCGGCGCCCGTCCGGAGCAGCAGGGTCGCCGTGCTTGCGCTCCGGCCGGCCACCACGAGGTCGAGCGTGCCGTCCTGGTTCATGTCGGCCGTCTCGATGCCGCGCGGCGATGCCGCGACCGGCATCGGTCCGCCGTTCCAGGTCCGGGACCCGTCCCGGTGGCCGTACATCACTTCGACGACGCTGTTTGCCGTGGAGGCATACGCCACGTCGACCTCGCCGTTGCGATCGAAATCCGCCGTCGTGACCACGTTCCAGCCGTACCCGCGGTAGTAGATGTCCTCGCGCGTCGCCCCCTCCGCATTCATCGTGTAGACCGACACCGCGCCGGTCAGCGACACGACGACGGCGTCCATCCACCCGTCGTGGTTGAAATCGGCCGCTGCGACGCCCTGCGAGTTCGCCCGGGCGGGGTGGCTGCGGCGCGTCGGGAACGTCCCGTCGCCGGCGCCGAACAGCACGTCGATCGTGCTGCCCATGTACTTGGTGACGACGACGTCGGGGATACCGTCGCGGTTGAAATCCGCGACCGCGAGACCGCGGGGGTTCTCCAGGACCGGCGTATGCAGCACGGTCCTGAATTCGTGGGCCGCGTCGTTCAGGAGCACGGTCACGGCGTTCAGATCCGCGTTGGCGACGACGATATCCGGGAGCCCATCCCGGTTGACGTCCGCGGCGGCCAGTTCGAACGGGCCGCCGCCGACGACGATCTCCGTGACGGGCGAGAAACGCTGGCCTTCATCTCCGAACTCGAAACCGTGATGGAACATGACCCCAATCGACGCTCGCGTCGTGCCGCCGAGGGCGACGTCGGGGAACCCGTCCCGGTTGAAATCGGCCGACACGATGGAGCGTGGGGCGCCAATCGTTGGGGCGTCGTAATGATTGAAGGTGACTCCTTGGGCCAAGACAGAAACGGGAGCGGCCAGCGCGAGGGCCGGGACCATCGCGCTGACGCGAAGCAGCATGCGCATCGTGTCATTTCCTCCGTGACACCAGACCCACGAGGACCTCGAGAGTCGGCCGGCTGAGTGCAAGCATGCCGCCAACCGCATATCTCGTTGTTCCCCTGCGTGAGAGTCGATTGCGCGAGAGTGAGGTGGAGGGCGGGCGCCCGGTAGTGACAGCCCGGCCGTTATCGTTCAGCCGAGTTCAGAAAACAGTCGAGCGAGCGCGTCGTGGAAAACGATGAGGTCCGAACCGTTCTTCACTGGAGCCGCGGAGAAGGCGGCAGCGTGAACTCCAGTCCTTCTTCCACGAGCCGCTCGGTCGAGTTCCCGAACTCGTCCTTGGCTTCGATTCGGAGAGCGTAGCGGCCAACCGGAGGATTCGGAGCGAGTCCGGTGAAGATTCCATCGCGCGCAGCGAGAATCGCCGCCGCGGCCGTCATCGTTCAGCGGAAACCGGAGGACCGTGGCACCAGACGTGACTGTGGCGACCGCCGACGCGACGCGGGCACCGTCGGTGATCCGGGCCTCCAACCGGTTCCAATGTCTCACCGCGGCGGATTCCGCGTGGGGCGGGGTCGTATCGCGTCCGGAGATGCTCAAAGTAAGTACGTGGTCCTTCAGAACGTGCTCCGGCTTGTTCGGAAGCTGGTAGCGTACAAAAGAGGGATGTCGCGCGGACCACTGCACGATGAAGCAATCAACAGGATGGTGTACTTGGCGGTTGCACCGACATTGTCATAGGCGGCCCACGGGTCGGAGACTCTCTTCGAAGTATCGAGACAGGGATCGGAGGTAAACACTTCGACCGGCCTGACGGCGTTTCCGTCGCGCGCGGCGATCACGATCATCTCTCCCGGTTGCGCCTTGCCGTCGCCGTTTCCGACACCCAGCACGCTCTCCGATCGCTGCACGGCCCGCTGCCACACCGGCAGTTTCGTTCCATCGGCGATGACATAGCCGGCAATCGGATCCGCTTTCGGGAAGACGGGAACATCCAGGGGAACATCGACGCCATCCAGGTTGATCAGCAGGCGCAGCATTTCACGGCCGGCATCATCGAGCTCGACAAGAAGTTCTTCAGGGGCTTCCGCGGACTCTCCGGCAGCAATTCGCGGCAAGGAAATCCGCGGTGTCTTGACGGTTACGCCCGGGGCGGGCGATGTGACGCTGGCCCTGACATTGCGCGCCTCGGCAGCGCCCTTGTTCAAGAGCGACAGCTTGAGGCGAAGAGACTGGCCGGCTGTTGCCCGGGGCGCGTTGACGATTCGCGACCCGGCGAGCGTAAGGATCGGCGCCGCGACGTCGCTGATGCCGATTTCGTGAACGTCTCCGTCCAGCCGGAAGTGCAACCGGCCCTCGGAATCGCTCTTCGTTCGAATGTGCCTGACTTCTCCGCTCGACCGATTCACATCGGTGACGCGATACGCCTTGCCTGGAGCGTAGACAGGGCCTGTGGAGATGCGAACGGTTACGGAAGGCAGAAGACGGCCATCGGGCAGCCACTCGCGGACGCTCGAGCGGAACCCTGACCGGTAGACGTTTTCGAGCAGCGTGAAGCCGGATGTCTGCCGGTCGGTTTGTACGGAATAACCCCAGACGTCGAACGCAGGGTAAACATCAGCATGATGCCAGAGCCCGGGAACAGGCAGTGGCTCGCGAAACGCTTTCATGTGAAACCCGAGCGTCTTCGCCATTCCGGGAGTGCCGTGTTCCGCGTCGAACTCCTCCTGTTCGTGGAAAGGACGAACGTAATGCCACGTGGCGTGCATTCGCCGGTGATACCAGCGGATGAAATCGCGCGAGCCGGTGACGATTCTGCGTACGGAGGCCCTCGTAATTGCCGTACATCTCGGTATGCCGGTACTCGCTCGGGAACCCGTTCGGTCCGGCGTAAAACTCCGAAGAGCCCATGAAGTTCGAGGCGCTGCCGACGAGGTGAGGATATTTGCCCGCGACCCAGAACGACATGAAGCCGCCCATCGACAATCCGGCGGTCGCGCGATGGTCGCGGTCGGCTATCGTGCGGAAATTCGAGTCGATGTATCCGACCAGCTCCGGAAAATAGAGAGGGAACTGCCGATAGGTTTCAACGGGGCTGATGTTGTACGGGCGAGGATAATCCTCGCCTGGAACGCGTGGATTGTACCCGTCCCATCTGACGACGATGACGTCGTTCGAGCCGACGAAGCGCGCGATGTTGTCTCCGCCGTATTGATCCCCGGAATCGTAGCCGCCTCCACCGCGCGGAGGCTGGTTGTACCTCTCGCCCCAGCCGTGAAAGAAATAAATGACCGGATACCGGCGTTCGGCTGCCTGGTCGTACGATGGCGGCAGGAAAATGCGGAAATTGCGCTCTTCGCCGAAGACGCTGCTGTAATGCTTGAGATCCTGGATGCGCGCAGCCGGCTGTGCCCACGCACCACTGGCCGCGATGATGATTGACAGGGCGATGTCGCAGATGAACTGCAGCAAAACATCACCAGCATAAACTGAAAGTGAGCCGCGACTCCCTCCGGATGAGCTGAGCGAACCCTACCGGCGAGCGCAGCGAGCCGGCCCTTACCGAGGCGTGCAACGCCGAGGCCCTTACCGCGACTGCGAAGCCAGCGCGGCCCCGCTCCTCTTGACCTGCGAGGGGGCGGGATCCATACTCTTCCTCTCGACCTACGAGAGGATCCAGACATGCTGCGACGACTCACTGCCTACGTGCGCGGGCTCGGTCGCCGTCGCGCGATCGACGCCGAAGCCGAAGACGAGCTGCGGTTTCACCTGGAACAGGAAGTCGAGGCGAATCTCGGCGCGCGGCATGTCCTCCGCCGAGGCGAGACGGGTGGCCTTGCGCGATCTCGGCGGGCTGACCGCAGACGCGGCAGGCCGTGCGCGAGGTCCGCACGACGTGGCTGGATTCGGCTGGTACGACACCCGACTCGCGCTTCGCTCGCTGCGGCGCACTCCGGTCGTTCACGGCGGTCGCGCTGCTGACGCTCGCCCTCGGCATCGGCGCGAACACCGCGATCTTCTCGATCGTCAACGGCGTGCTGCTGCGGCCGCTCGCCTACCCGCGCCCCGCGCAGCTGATGTACCTGACGACGGGTCCGAGCAGTTCCCGGTCTCGGTGGCGGAGTACCTGGAGTTCCAGCAGTTCAACCGCTCGTTCGCCGAGCGTCGGCGCCTTCCGCACTCGGCGAGGCCAATCTCATGGCCGGCGATCGCGCGCTGCGCGTCCGCTCGGCCATCGTCGACGCGCACCTGCTGAACACGCTTGGCGTGCAGCCCGCGCAGGGGCGCCTCTTTACCAGCGACGATAGCGTCGCCAGCGCGCCCGCGCTCCCGGGCGGGAGCGCCGTCACGGCGCCGGTGGCGCTGATCTCGCACGAGCTCTGGCAGTCCGCCTTCGGCGCGCAGCCGATCGTCGGCCGCAGCGTCGACGTCGACGGACGGCGGCTTCGAGATCGTCGGCGTCATGGCCCGCGGCGCCGATCTCATGGACAACCACACGGAGATCTGGCTGCCGCTCGGCTTCACGGACGGCCGAACGCCGGGCGCGCAACAACCACAACCTCGCGCTCATCGGACGGTTGAAAGACGGACGTCGCGCGCGGCATCGGCGCAGACCGAGTTGAACGCCCTCATCGAGACCTGGGCCGCGCGAGCCGGCATCACGCCGGGGGACGGTCACGCCGGCCATGTCTTCGTTCCGCTGGCGAAGGGCGACAACGGCCATGCCCTGCAGATGACGCCGCTCGCGGACCAGATCCTCGGCCGCGCCGGCCGATCGATCTGGGTGCTGCAGGCGGCCGTCGGGCTGGTGCTGCTCATCGCCTGTGCCAACGTGGCGAATCTGCTGCTCGCGCGCGGCCGAGACACGTCAGCGTGAATTCGCGGTGCTGACGGCGCTCGGTGCCGGCCGCGGCCGGCTGCTCCGCAAGGCCATGACCGAGAGCGTGATCCTCTCGGTCGCGGGCGGCGCGCTCGGCGTGCTGCTCGCGCGCGCCGGCGTCGAGGCGCTGGTCCGTGCCTATCCCGCCAGTCTCCCGAGAATCGAGCGAGGTGACCGTCGACCTGCGGGTGATGCTCGTGTCCTTGGCCGTCGCGGTCGTGTGCGGGCTGCTGTTCGGGCTCGCGCCGCATGATGCGCAGCCCGGCTCACGCGCACGGCGGAAACCCTCAAGTCGGGCCCGCGCGGATCGAGCGGCACGACCCGCCATCACGTTCGCCGCGCGCTCGTCATGGCCGAAACCGCGCTCGCCGTCATCGTCGTCGTCGGCGCGGGGCTCCTGCTGCGGACGGTGCACAACCTGACGGCCGTCGACGCCGGATTCGATCGGTCGCGCCTGGTGACGTTCTCGATCACGCTGCCGCGAGCCAGCTTCGACATCATGGCGCGGGTCCGACGCGTATCAGAGGATCGTCGAGCAGTTGCGCGCCGTGCCTGGCGTCCGATGGCGCGTCGGCGATGACCGGCTTGCCGCTCGATCGCCCGTTCCTCGGCAACCAGACGGAGATCACGAACAACACGGCGGCGTCCGGAGCCGTTGATCTCGGCATCGACTATCAGCGCGTGATGTCCGGCTTTTTCGAGACGATGGGCATCCCGATCCTGCAGGGCCGCGGCTTTCAATCCGACCGATGCTGCATCGGCAGGCGGGGTCGCCGTCGTCAACGAGACGATGGCGAACACGTACTGGAAAGGGCGGAACCCGATCGGGCAGCAGCTTGCGCCCTGCGGACGACGAAGCCGTGGTTCACGGTGATCGGCGTCGCCAAGGACGTCAAGCAGACTGGTGTCGATCAGCCGGTGGGCGCGGAGGCCTACCTGCTCGTCGATCAGCTCGCGACCGACTCTCCCACGAGCTGGGTGGCCATCTCGCCCACGACGATGCACGTGGTGATGAGAACGACGCTGCCGCTGGCGACGCTGGCGCCGACGATCGCGCGCGTGGTCCGCGACGTCGATCCGGCGGTGCCGGTCGCGCGCCTGCGCGAGATGGACGAGGTCTTCGCCGAATCGATTCGGCGGCCGCGCTTGTTGGCGCAGCTCGTCGGCGCCTTCGGGATCCTCGCGTTGCTGCTCGCCGCGATCGGCACGTACGGCGTGCTCTCGTACATGGTGACGGAGCGCCGCCGTGAGATCGGCATCCGCATGGCGCTCGGCGCCAACCGCTCCCGCGTGCTCGCGCAGGTCATGAAGCATGGCCTTCTCCTGACTTCTATCGGCGTCGCCGCCGGCCTCGCCGGCGCACTCGGCCTGAATCGGCTGATGGCGTCGCTGTTGTTCGGCGTGCAGCCGACAGACACCAGCACGCTGGCTGCGGTGATTCTGACCGTGTCGCTGGTGGCAGTCGTCGCCTGCTGGCTGCCGGCATGGCGCGCGTCACAGCTGGACCCGAACGTCGTGCTCAGGGAGGACTAGAGGACCGTATCTGCTGAATCGGTAGTGCCAGCGGGCTCGCTGGTGGGCGGCGGGCGCCCGTATCACTACCGATTCAGTCGAGACGTGCCACCAACTTAGTCACTAGTCCGAATCACTAATCGTGAATCACTGAATCGCTGAATCCTGAGCCCGATTCGAAGATTCGAGGATTCGCGATTAGTGATTCGGGACTAGACACTAGTCACATCGCCCGTCGGGCGTTGACGTGCGGCACCGATTGCCGGCGAAGAAGTTCGGGACACTTGCCGCATCCTGCACGATGTCGGCCGGCTGGTTGCCCCGCGCCGTGTTCAAGACGACCAGGTTGTTGCTCGACGCGTCGAACGAACCGTCCGCATTGGCTCTCGGCGTGGCGACGAGGACGATTCCGCCCGAGAACAGCGTGTCGCCCCGGTTGTCTCTCACGACGTTGTGAAGGACGGCGTTGTGCTGCGATCCCGCGAGGACGATGCCGCCGCCGCCGAGGACGGGCAGGAACCCGACGTCCGCAAACTGCGTGCAGACGTCGTTGTTCGCGGTGACCGTGTTGTTCAGCACCGCGTTGTGGCCGCTGCCGCCGGCTTGACCGTCGGCCAGCAGGAACACGCCGATACAGTTCCCCCAGGCTTCGTTGTCGGACACCAGCGTCTTCCGGGCGTGCCGGACCAGGATACCGAGGGCGTTGCCCCAGGCGCGGTTGTTCCTGACCACGGCGTTCGCGTTGAGCGAGTCCCCGACGTAGATGCCGGCGTCGTGGCTGCCGCTGACCGCATTGTCGGTGAACGCCGTGCCGATCCCGTCGAAGGACGCGACGCCGTAGGCGCTGTTGTCGGTCGCCACGACGTCCGAGACCCTCAAGTTCTCGGTGCCGAAGCCGAACACGCCGTCCCCTTCGAAGCCGACGATTTTGAAACCGGTGATGGTGACGTTGCGGACCCGCCGGGTATAGCTCCCGGTGCCCGCGTTGAAGTCGGAGGGCACGACACAGATCCCGACCGTGTGACCGGGTATGTAGCACTGTCCATAGTCGTGATACGGAGGTGTGAGTGTGACGCTGCCCTGGGCCCGCAGCGTGAGCCCGTCCGTATGAATGGTCACGGTCTCCCGGTAGGTACCGGTCTTGACCACGACGGTGTCGCCGGGAGAGGCGGCATCCACAGCGTCCTGGATCGACTGACCTTGACGGACGACGTGCACGTCAGAGCTCGCGAATGCAGGAGAGACGAGCGGCAACGCCGCGATCATGGATCCGGCGGCCACGAAACCGATTCTCTTCAACGAGCGCATAAACCCACCTTTCGTGTTGCGGTTCGATTTGTGAGGCATCGCGGACGCAATATGGATCTCCGGCGCCAGGGAGGTCTTGACCGTTTCGTCCTCTTTTCCTGAATTCCGATGGGCTAGAATCAGCGCTACACCCTGCCCCTGGGACGCGCGTGAAGATTTGCTTTGCCGACTGCATTCTGGACATCGACGCCAGGCGGCTCGTTCGCGGCGGCGAGGAGGCACATCTCCCCCCGAAAGCGTTCGACCTGCTCAAGTTGCTGGTCGAGAACCGTCCGCGCGTGCTCTCCAAGAACGAGCTGATCGAGCGCGTCTGGCCGGGGGTGTTCGTTTCGGATGCGAGCCTGGCCAAGGTCGTCAGCAAGATCCGGCGGGCCATCGGGCAGGACGACGACGCGCGCATCGTCCGTACGGTCCACGGCTGCGGCTATGCTTTTGCGGCCGAGCTCTACGATCACCCAGGCGGTGAATCACGCGCGGCGGCCGGCAGTCCCGCCTGCTGGCTGTTTTGCGGCCGGCGCGAGTTCCCCTTGATGGATGGCGAGCACATCATCGGTCGAGAATCGGATGCGCCGATCTGGCTCGACTCGCCGAAGGTGTCGCGGCGCCATGCGAAGGTCGTGGTCAATGGCGGGAGCGCTGTCCTGATCGATCTGGACAGCAAGAACGGGTCGTTCGTCCGCGGGATTCCAGTCACCGGCCCGACGACGCTCGCGCCGGGCGACGACGTCCGTATCGGCCCGTTCGCGTTGATTTTCCGGGTTGCGGACGGTGCGGGGTCTACCGAGAGCGAGGTGCGTTGAGAGTTGACGCCGACACTGCGTGGAAGCTGGAAGCTGCTCGCCAGGTCTGCCGCGGCGCGGGGTGTGAGGAAGCGCCAGGTCAGCCCGACGTTCACGCCGATGCCGTAACGCGTGTCGGCGCCCGCCACGTACGTCACCACTGCACCGTCGAGCTCGACCGAGTCGGTGAGCGACACGGTCGCGGCGCCGCCGACCTGCCAGTGGCGGCTGGAGAGCAGGCGATCGTGCTCGAGAAACAGCGCGAGGTCGTTGTTATAGGTTTCAACGAACCCGACGCCGCCGTATGTCCTCATCCAGTTGCCGAGCGCGCGGACCTCGACCGTCGGGGTGATCCCGTATCCCACCTCGAGCTCGGCCCTTTGGCGATCGAGGGGAATGCCGCGAAGGGGTTGGACGAAGGAATAGGTGTACCTGCCGTGGATGTACGCGTTCGGCAGCAGCGGATCGAGCAGCCGGCCGACACTCACGCCGGTGTGCAGCGCAAGCCGATCCTGACCGGGCGCCGCCTCGCCGATCGTCCGATAGCGATGACTGGGAATCGTGGCGGCGATGACCGGCGTGACGGTGAGACCGCGGTCCAGAATGTTGTAGCGCAACGCGAAACCGAAATCCTGGAAGGTCGCGTAGTAGTTGCCGGTATCGAGCGAGGTGTCGGCCTCCGGATGCGTCCGGCGGTACTCCGCATATCGCTTCTCGATTGTCACCAGGATCTCCTCGTCCTGGCGGCCGGTGAATCGCGAGGCGACGTACGGCAGCATCGCGGTCAACGCGAGCCGGTCGGTCAACCCATACTCGAACTCGAAGAGGCCTACGAACGCGCGGGATCGGCCCGTGCCTCTGAGCGGCTGTCCGCCTGCGTCGAAATGCCCTTTGTACTCGAGCGCCTGAAAGGTGGTGGAGACGCTGCCTTCGCCGGCCACGGGAACCCAGGCCGAGGCCGACTGCGCCCCCGCGCGGGCCGGCAGCGCGAGCGCTGTCAGCAGGAAGGCCAGAAGAACGGCCGATGAGCGCCCGGCGCAGCGCGCAGCCACGGCGCGTCAGCCCTTGCGCGGACTTGCGCTCCCGAACTTTACCGCCTCGGCGATTGTTTCGAGGAAATACACGGCGCGGCCCGGCGCCTTGATGAGAAACCGGGACTGTTTCGCGGCGGCGCCGCTTTCCGTCTTGGTGAGCTTGTACGCGATCGGAACCAGCACGACGCGGGACGGCGCGGATTCGATGCGACGCTGGAGATCGGCGACGTCGGCGAGATCGGCGATGACGATATTGAACTGACCGGTCCGGACCGACGCCTGCAGATCGGACAGGCTGCCGACCTCGCGATACTTGTGGCCGACCAGGCGCAGTGTCTCCTCGATTTTCAGCTCGCGCCTGGCGGCCGACAAAGGCGACGCGGCCGGCACGTAGGCCAGGACGGAAGCCGGGTAACGCCCGGCGATCGCGCGCTGCCTCCGGATGCCCCCGGCGGACAGCGACTTATCGCCGCACGCCTCGATGGGCGGACGGAACGCCGGCAACGCGACCATGACGATACAAAACGCCACGACCGTTCGCTTCATATTCACGGGGAGCGCCTCCGTGCAAAGCTGCTCTGTTCCGGCCAGTTCTAGGATGAAGGCTGCACTCTACGCGCGTCTCCGGGGCACGTCAAGTCTGCAGGACCAAACTCACTGGGGCAGCCCCTCCGCGAGAAACAGGTTCCGCAGCCCCGTCCAGTATGTGAACACGAAGGCCGTTCCGTCCGGCGTGATGGCCAGCTCGCCCCGGCCGGTAGCCACCCCGATGACGCCGGCCGGATCGCGCGGTGCCAGCTCCTTCCAGAACTGGCGCCGGCCCGTCGTGAGGTCGTAACGGTAGATGCGCAGCACGGGCTCGTCGGGTCCGCGGAGATAGAGGAAACGGCCGTTGGCGCTCCACTGGATCGGCCTGTCCTCGGGCCCCAGTGTCTCGATGGCCACCGGCTTTCCGCCATCGAGCGGCCACATCTGATACGGCCCGAGCGGATCCCCGACCAGGATTCTGTTCCCGTCGGGAGAAACAAGGGCAGCGAGCATGCCCTGCTCGGCGAACGGCTCCAGCTTGCCCGTTTCAATGTCCTGGATATAGGAGCGGGGGACCGCGTCGGCGCCCGACCCGACCACGAGGAGCCGGCGGCTATCCGGAAACCAATTCGCCCAATAGAAATCGATCAGGCCTCCGGCGGGAAGCGGCCGGCTCGTACCCGTGCCGGTCGGCAGCAGCACGAGCTGCGGCGGCGTTTCCTGCAGCGCCAGCGCCCACCGTCCGTCCCGCGAGAGCGCGAGCGCCTTTCCCGAACCGAGGCGGGCGGCGTCCGAGCCGTCCACCTTTCGCACGTAGACGACAGGAGACGCGCCGACCCCCTCGCCCCACTCGTAGAACAGGACGGTCTTCCCGTCGGCCGACAGATCCGCCACCGTTGACCAGTCGAGCCATGACACCTCCCGCTCCTTGCCCGCGCCCGACCAGACCATGTGCGTGCGCGGGATGGTTGTCGCCACGAGCGCGCGGCGATCGCCGGAAAGGTCGAGCAGCATGACGTCCGCGGGCGCATGAAGGATCAATTGCCGCGTTCCCGTGAGCGAGACCTTGTAGACACTGCACCTCCTGCCCTGATCGCTGGCCGACACCCAGACCTCGTCGCCGGCAGGTGACCAATCGAGGCCTCGAATGGTCTTCCAACCACTCGAAAGCGTTGTCACGCGGCCTTCCAGATCGACGACCTTGAGCGCGCCGGCCTCGTCGGACAGGAGGGGGTATTCGACGAAGGCGAGCCGATCGCCGCGGGGCGAGAATGCCAGCCAACCGAGTTTGCCGGTCGACGCATGCAACTGCTTGCCGATCGGATACTGGAGCTGATACTCGCCATCCGCTACCTGGATTACGGCGAGCGCCTTGCCGTCGGGCGTCCAGTCCGCACTGACCACTTCTTCCAGTACTTCCTTGGGTGCGCCGCCGCGGATCGGCATCGTGGCGAGCGTGCCGATACAGCTCGCCCAATCGAGCCGGCAGCCCTGAATCAGCGCCACCTCGCCGAGCGAGGAGATGCTGGCCAGGCCTGCATTCGGGGGGTCGAGCGTCAGCGACTCGGGGCCCAGGAGGCCCGTTTCGAACAGCCGGGCCGGCCCGCCGTCCCACCCGGCCGCGTAGATGACCGTCTGACCGCCGGGCGCGAAGCGCGCATTCTGTATGAAACCGCGCTTGAAGGTGAGCTGCTTGAATCTCAGTTCAGGAGCTGCTTCGGCGGCACCAGGCGGACCGGGCCGGCTCGCGAAGTACACGGCCGCCGCGCCCGCGCCCAATGCGGCGAGGACAATCGATCCCGCGACGAGCAGCGTTGACCGCCGGGTCCAGGCCCCCAGGCGCGTCCCCTCGAGCGTGTCGAGATCGGCCGCGTGATCGCGCAGCGTCTGCACGTCACGAGCGAGGTCGCGCGTCGAGGCGTAGCGATCGGCAGGGTCCTTCGACAGGCACCGCTCGATCGTCCAGACGACCGGCGACGGAAGCGCGGGATTGACCGCGAGCGGACGCTCGGGCTCGCCGCGGATGATCATCGACAGCGTTTCGACGCTCGTCGGCTGGTGGAACGCGCGGGCGCCCGTCGCCAGCTCGTACAGGATGGCGCCGAACGCGAAGTGGTCCGCGCGGAAATCGGCGGTCTCTCCGGCCGCCTGTTCCGGCGACATGTAGCCGACCGTCCCCAGCAGCATGCGCTGGGTCGTTCGATCCGTCGCGGTTCGATCGGAGGCGTGCGATCCGATCGCCGCGGGCTCGGCCAGCCGCGCCAGCCCGAAGTCCACGATCTTGACGTGGCCCTCGCCGGTGAGCATGACGTTCTCGGGTTTGAGGTCGCAGTGCACGATGCCGACGTCGTGGGCTTTCGCCAGCGCATCGGCGAGCTGGTCGGCAATCTGGAGGGCCTTCTTCAGCCGCGGCCGTCCGCGCCCCAAAAGATGCCGAAGGGTCGTGCCTTCGACGAGCTCCATCACGATGTAGAACTGGCCGTCGCTCTCCCCGAGGTCGTGGATCGTGACGATGGCCGGGTGATTCAGCGCGGAGATCGCCCGGGCTTCCTGCTCGAAACGCCGGACGGTGGCGGGGTTGGCGGGCGCCTCGATGCCCAGGACTTTGATCGCGACATCCCGCCCGAGCTTCGCGTCCCGGGCGCGATAGACCTCTCCCATGCCGCCGGCGCCGAGCAGTCCGACGATCTCGTATGGGCCGCAGCGTGAACCCGGAGTGAAGGACATACTGTCCGCCGTCGCCGGGATTGTATCCGCATCACTCCTGCTTCTCACGTCCGCACGTCGTGGCGATCCTTCCCGCTTGCGGAACGAGCATCGCAGGGCACCGGTTCCACATCAAACTGACCACAAAAAACTTGACATCGATTGAAAAAGCAGCGAGGTTAGGAATTCGATCGCCGAGTAGGCGAACCTGCTTGCGGCGGGCAGCATTTCTGTCGAGCTCCCCAACGCTCGACGCGTGTCCACAGTCGCCGCCATAACCGATCCGCGGGAGGCGATCCATGAAGAGGCGATCGTTCCGAACGGCATGCGCTCTGTCGTTTGTGATAACGGCCGGCTGGGTTTCGCTGCGGCGCGCAGACGCACTTCGCCAGCTTCACCGGCACCGTCACCAGCAGCGACGGTCTGTCCGTTCCCAATGTCGAAGTCGTCGCGACCAACGAGGCCACCCAGGTGACCTACACCGCGAAGAGCAACGACCAGGGCCTCTACACGATCTCGGCCCTGCCCATCGGCACCTACGTCGTCCGGGCGCAGGCCCAGGGCTTCCGTCCTTCGAGACCAACCCGATCAGGCTCGAATCGGGCCAGAACGCGCGCGTCGACATCACGCTGACCGTCGGTGCGAGCGAGCAGGTCGAGGTCACGGCCGTCAGCCCGATCCTCCAGACCCAGGACGCCGTCGTCGGCGAGGTCATCTCCGGGACGACCATCGAGCGCATGCCGCTCAACGGCCGCAACTTCTCGCAGCTCTCGCTGCTGCTGCCGGGCGTCATCACGACCGAGCCGAACAGCTTCACCGAACCGAAGAACTTCGGGGCCGGACGGCCGTTCGTGAACGGCCAGCGCGAGCAGGAGAACAACTACACGCTCGACGGCGTCGACATGAACGAGCCGATCGACAACCTGCTGCCGTATCAGCCGAGCCCCGACGCGCTGGCGGAGGTCCGCGTCGAGACCAACAACTATTCGGCCGAGTTCGGCAACGTGGCCGGGCGCGGTGATCGGCAGCACCATCAAGTCCGGGCACCAACGAGTTCCACGGCATCGTCTTCGAGTACTGGCGCGACAGCAGCATGGCGGCCAACACGTGGGAGAACAACCGCGCCGGCGCGCAAGAAGGCCGAGCTGTCGCAGCACATCTTCGGCGGCACGATCGGCGGGCCGATCATGAAGAACAAGCTGTTCTTCTTCGGCGACTACCAGGCGTTCATCCGCGACCGTCCCGGCGAACTGGTGCGGACCGTCGCCCCGGAGGCGTGGCGGCGCGGCGACTTCTCGGGCGTCGCGCGTCGACCATCAGGGATCCGCTCACCGGGCAGCCGTTTCCCGGCAACCAGATCGACCCGCAGCCGGTTCAGCCCGATCGCGCGCGCGCGTGCTCGCCAACCAGACAGCTCTATCCGCTGCCGAACCGGTCCGGCGACTACGAGCAACCTGGTGGCGCCCAGCTCCGACAAGCAGCGCGCCCACCAGGGGGACGTGAAGATCGACGTGAACCTGTCGGACAACGATCGGCATGTTCGGGCGGTTCTCCTACCAGAAGTACAAGTCCGAGCCGGAGCGGGCGCCGCTCGAGAGCAACCTGATCGCCACCAACGACTCGCCGTTCCTGGGCCTGGCGTTCAACTGGACGCGCACGCTCAGCGCGACGACGCGTCAACGAGCTGCTCGTCGGCTTCACGCACGTCAAGTTCGAGACGATTCCCGTGGACTGGGCCGGCATCGGCGACGCCAACGCGACGATCGGCATTCCGGGCGGTCAGGCGATTCCCGGCCTGAGCGCCTTCAACATCAGCGGCGACGTGGGCTTCGGGGACGCCGGCAGCTCCGAGTTCAACGACATCAAGACCTACCAGATCACCGAGAAGTTCTCGCTGGTTCAAGGGCCGGCACTCGATGAAGTTCGGCGGCCGCTGGCTCTACCAGGACCAGGGATTCGCCTACTCGGGCAACGAAGGCATCCTCGGCCACTTCAACTACTCGGGCACGTTCACCGGCTTCGCGCTTCGCCGACTTCCTTCTCGACCAGGTGTCGCAGAAGGGGCGCGGCGGCCTGGTGGCACCGTTCACGCATCTCGGCCATCGCGTCGGCATCTTCGCGCAGGACGACTTCCGCGTGCGCGACAACCTCACGCTGAACCTCGGCCTCACGTGGGAATACACGTCGCCCTGGGTCGAGAAGGACGACCGCCAGTCGAACATCGATCTCACGACCGGGCAGTTGCTGCTCGCCGGCCAGAACGGCAACAGCCGGGCGCTCTACGACGCCGTACTACGGCGGCTGGGAGCCGCGCGTCGGCTTCGCCTGGACGCCGTCCGACGGACTGGGTCGTGCGCGGCGCGTTCGGGATCGTGCAGTACATGGAAGGCACCGGGAAGAATCTGCAGGCTCCCGCGAACCCGCCGTTCAACTTCGAGGGCCAGCGCATCGTTCGACCTGACGACGGGCGCGGGCAGCGCGGCGGTTGGCTTCGCCGACATCGTCCCGAACGTCAACGGCGGCCCGGGAACCCTGTATCGGATCTTCGCTCCCGACCTGCGGCCGCAGCTCACGAAGCAGTGGAACGTCTTCGTCGAGCGCAAGCTGACCGACACGCTGTCGGGTCAGATCGGCTACGTGGGCAGCCGCTCGGAGCCACATGGTGGTCCCGTTCGACTTCAACCAGCCCGAGCCGGATCCCGGTCCGGTGTCGACCTGGCGGCCGCTCGATCAGCGGCGCCCGCTGTATCCGCTGAACCCGAACATCGGCACGACGAGCGGCACGAACTCGATCGGCGTCGGCGCGTACGACGCGCTGCAGGCCAGCGTGCGTCAGCGGCCCAGCGACGGCCTGGAGTTCCTCGCGTCCTACACGTACGAGCAAGGCGCTGAGCGACAACGTCGGCTACTACGGCGTCGGCTGGGGCCAGACGGCGGGCCAGGGCTACTACTACCTGGACAGCACCGACCCGCTCAAGGACTACGGGCCGTCGCCGTACGACATGCGGCACAAGTTCAGCTTCGCCGGCGAACTACGAGCTGCCGTTCGGCAAGGACCGCAAGTACGGGTCCGATTGGGGCGCGGCGCGAAGAACGCGCTGCTTGGGCGGCTGGAACCTGAACACCATCTTCCAGACGCACACGCGGATCTCGCCGATCACCGTCTATGACGGCGCCGGCCAGTCGCTGCAGGCGACGCGCTCGCTCGAGCGGCCCGAACCGGACCTGCGACGGCAAGATCGTCGGGCGCCGGCGTCGACGACGCGTGGATCGACATCAGCTGCTTCCAGCACGCGCCCGCGGGCCAGTTCGGCGACTCCGGCGTCGGCATCCTCGACGGTCCGGGCTACTGGAACGTGGACTTCGGCCTCGCGCAAGAACTTCTACTTCGACGACAGGCGCTACGTGACGTTCCGGATCGAGGCGTTCAACGTGTTCAATCACCCGAACTTCGCGATGCAGGCGGGTTCCGCCGACATCGTCGAACCCGACGACGTTCGGCCGGATCCAGAACACGTTCTCGGCGCCGCGGATCATGGAGCTGGTGCTGAAGTTCACGTATTGAGCCCGCTCGTGTATTTCGGCAGATTGATTGCGGCGAGCAGCCTCTGTGCGCTGCTCGCCGCCGCTCTTCCCGCCGTGCTCGTGTCCCAGGCGGGACGGCCTGCGCCTCCCGAAGACATTACCGCTACCACCCGAAGCAGCGCGTGCCCCCGTCGCTCGAACCGCTGCAGAAGCACTCGTCCGGGCGGCGACGCGTTCCCCGACGAGAAGGAAGCGGAGGAGATTGGCCGCCCGTCTCGCCGCAACTGGGCGCGGTCGCTGCGCGAGCGCCAGGGCCGCGTCGCCGCAGGCGTCGACGCTGCTGCTGGCGCCGCGAGTTCAAGGGCGGCCGTCTGAGCCCAGCGAGGAGTCGCCGGCCGGCAACAGCCCGCAGCTCGAAATCTTCCGGTCGAGCGGCATGTCCGCGGCCCCGACGCTGGATCGCGCGGCGTTTCGCCAAGGAGCTGACGGCGCTCCTCAGCGACTTCGCATCGATTCGAGACCGCGGAGTTCCTGATCACCGCGATCGAGGTGACGCGCGCGACCGGCGCCGGACGGCGCTGACGACCGTGCGCTTCGATCTCGCCGGCGCGGCGAGGGCGCGGGTGGCGCGCCGAGCGGCTCGGCCACTGGCGGATGCGCTGGCGGCGAGAGCGCGGACGGCGCGTGGCGGGTCATCGAGTGGGGCGCGCTCGACCATGTGCGCTCGCGCGCCGCGGCGCCGGTGTTCACCGAGGTCACCGAGGCGGCGCTCGGTCGGCAACCCGTCGTTCCGGCGTCAGCTCGTGCCCGGGCTCGACTACTGGGCGTCGCACCTGGACGCCGTGTTCACGCCGCGCGGCATGGGCCATCACGGCGTGTCGGTGGGCGATTTCGACGGCGACGGCCTCGACGACCTGTACATCGCGCAGCCCGACGGTCTGCCCAACCGGCTGTTCCGGAATGCCGGCGACGGCACGTTCGAGGACGTCACGGAGGCGGCCGGCCTCGCGGTGCTCGATCGCACGTCGCAGTCGCTCTTCGCGGACATCGACAACGACGGCGATCAGGACCTGATCCTGCTCGCGCGCACCGGGCCGCTGCTGTTCCTCAACGACGGCAAGGGCCGCTTCACCCGCGCCGGCGACGCGTTTCAGTTCAAGCAGCCGCTGCAGGGGTCGCTGACTTCCGCGGCGATGGCCGACTACGATCGCGACGGCTTCCTCGACCTGTATCTCTGCGCCTACGGCTATTTCATCGGCGTCAGCGAGGACAAGGCCGGCCCGCCGTCGCCGTATCACGACGCGCTGAACGGGTCGCCCAACGTGCTGCTGCGCAACGACGGTCACGGCAGGTTCGTCGACGTCACTGCGCGACGTGGGCCTCGACGCAGAACAACGATCGATTCAGCTTCGCGCCGGCGTGGGCCGACTACGACGAGGACGGCTGGCCCGACCTGCTCGTCGCGAACGACTTCGGCCGCAAGAACCTGTATCGCAACCTGGGCCTGGTGGATGGCCGCGTGCGGTTCAAGGACGTCGCGCGCGAGGCCGGCGTCGAAGACTACGGCGCGGGCATGAGCGCCGCGTTCCTCGACTACGACAACGACGGCCGGCTCGACATCTACACCGGCAACATGTGGACGGCGGCCGGCCAGCGCGTGACGGCGGCGCCGGGCTTCAAGCCCGACGCTTCGCCGGAGATCAGGGAGATCTACCGGCGCCACGCTCGCGGCAACTCGCTGTTTCGAAACCGCGGCGACGGCACGTTCGAGGACGTCACGCTCGAAGGCGCGCGCCGAGTTCGGCCGCTGGGCCTGGTCGTCCGACGCCTTCGACTTCGACAACGACGGCTGGGAGGACCTCTACGTCGCCAACGGCATGTTCACGCGCGACGACGACGAGCCCTGCGGTCGACGTCGACAGCTTCTTCTGGCGTCAGGTGGTCGCGCAGTCGCCGCTGACACGGACGCCGGGCACGCCGTATGACGACGGCTGGCGCGCGACGAACCGGCTGCTGGTGAGCGACGGCGCGCAGGCGCAGCACGAGCGCAACGTGCTGCTGCGCAACGACGGCCATGGCGGGTTCGACGAGGTCTCCGGCACCTCAGGGCTCGGCGTCGATCAGGACGGGCGCGCCTTCGGCGTGCTTCGACTACGATGGCGGATGGCGATCCGGACGTCGTGCTGATGGCGCCGCGATCGTCGCCGCAGCTCCGGCTGTTCCGCAACGACTTCGCGACCGGCAATGCCGCGGTCGCGCTGCGCCTGACGGGCACGAAGAGCAACCGCGACGCCGTCGGCGCGCGCGTGACGGTCGAAACCGATCAGGGACGGATCACGCGCATCGTCAACGCCGGGTCGGGCTTCCTGTCCCAGCATTCCAAGGAGCTGCGTCTTCGGCCTGGGCAGGAGCCGGCGCATCGTCAAGGTGACGATCGCGTGGCCGAGTGGATTGGTGCAGAACGTCTCGGATCTTCCGCTCAATCATCGCGTCTGGATCGAGGAAGGCAGCGATGCGATCCGGACCGAGCCGTTCCGCAAGGCCAGCGTCCCCACGACTGCCGGCGCGCACGACGGCTCCACGTCGAACGACGCCGGCAGCGCGATCGATGCCGGCGATCTGGCTGTACCAGCCATTTCCCGCGCCCGACTTCACGCTGCGCGGTCTCGACGGCCAGGAGTACTCGCTGTCGGCGCTCGCCGGGCGGCCGGTGCTGGTCTGCTTCTGGGCGACGTGGGCGCCGCCGTCGCTCGAGCGACGATCGCGTGAGCTGTCGCGCAACGCGCGACGCGCTGACGGCGGCCGGCGCGTCGGTCCTGGCCTTGGCCGTCGATGCGCCGGAGGACAAGGCGAAGGTGCAAGACCGCGACGCAGGGCCTGCGGCTGCCGGTGATCGATCGCTGGTGAAGAGGTCGCAGGCACGTACAACGTCCTTCATCGCTACCTGTTCGACCGGCGCGAGGATCTGAGACTGCCGACCGCGTTCCTGGTGAGCGCCAAAGGCGAGATCGTCAAGGTCTACACGTCGCCCGCGGCGCGTCGCGCAGGTGGTGCAGGATGTCGCGAAGATCGAGGTGCCGGCTGCCGAACGTCTGGCGCGGGCCGTGCCCTTCCCCGGCACGTTCTCCGCGAGCCTCGGACGACGCGCAGCTACTTTCAGTACGGGCTGGAGCTGTCCGAGCAGGGCTTCGACACGCCGGCGCTGGTGGCGTTCGAGCGCGTGGCGCCAAGGCGGATCCGAGCGCGATCACCTTCTACAACCTCGGAACGCTGTACATGAAGAGCGGCCGGGCGGCGCAGGCGCGGGCGGCCTTCGAGCGCGCGCTGCAGCTCAAACCGGACTACGCGGACGCGAACAACAGTCTCGGCGCGCTGCTGGCGCAGAGCGGCGATGTGCCGGGCGCGATCGAGCGCTTCCGCGCCGCGTTGCAGGCGAAAGCCCGACTTCGCCGACGCGCTCAACAATCTGGGCTTCGCGTTGTTTCAGACCGGGGAGCCGGCCCAGGCCTACGAGCTCTATCAGAAGGCGCTGGCGCTTCAACCCGGCTTCCCGGAAGCGCTCAACAATGTCGGCATCTTCTTCGGCCGCCAGGGCGATCTCGATCGGGCGCTCACGTACTTTCAGCAGGCCGTTGACGCGCGCAGCACCTACGGCGAGGCCGCCAACAACCTGGCGCTCGTGCTGGGCGCGCGCGGCGAGACCGACAAGGCCGTGGCGGTGCTGCAGCGGCTGCTGAAGGAGAACCCGGCGTTCGAGATGGCGTACGTCACCCTCTGCAGGCTGTATCTCAAGGCCGGACGCCGGCAGGACAGCCTGCGGATTCTGGAGCAGCTGCTGCAGAGGAACCCCACGCACGCCATCGGTCTCGAGCTGCTCCGGCAGATCCAGGCTGGGGGCTGATCAGATGATGCCGCGCGCCGCTCCGGACTATTCCGGCAGTGTGCCGGGTACGTAGCGCAGGCCTTCAGGCCTGCCCGGCCTGCCGCTCACCGAACCAGTAGCACAGACCGTCGGGCGCGACGACGTAGAACACCCTCCACGGGACGCCGCTGCGTTGTTCGATGCTGAAGTCGGAGAGCTCCTTGCGCAGCCCGTTGGCCTTGAATTCCGCGAACAGCGCGTCGAGATCCTTCACATGGAAGGCGCAGCCATCCTGCGAAGGGTCGCCGCCGTTTTCGGCCAGTCCGATTTGGATCTGATCGCGAGCGAGCACGGCCGAGTTGTGGGGAGCGTCGCGTTGTGACACGACCCGGAAGCCGAGGACGGTTTCGTAGAACGGCAGGGCCGCCGCCAGATCCGGCACGGGAAGATTCATGGTGTCGCGCTGATAGCCAAATACCTTGTCGAGGGTCGCCACCTGCGCTCTCCTTTTGTTCCTTGCTTCGGCGTGTCGCGGACGGTCAGGAACGATACCGCAAAGAGCTGCCGCGATCAGCACGCTGCAAAGATGCTGAAGAAACGCTCCAGTCTCTCGGCGGCCTGCAATCTCCGGTACCTGCAGCTGTGGTCCGGGGGCGCGTGGAGCTTCTGGTGGTGACTCACACCATCAACCAGTGCACAAAGGATCCCGCGTCCGACCAGCAGCGCCACGCCGTTGAGCACGGCGGACGCCAGCCCACCCACAAAGCGGATCCGTCACATCGCCGGTTTCGGCTGCCACGTCCTGGCGAACAGTCGCGCGCGCCCGGGCCGGTCAAGGGACCGTTTCAGCCGCGGCGCATCGGCTACTTGTAGAACGACAGGGCTAAAACCGGTGGCTCGTTTTTCGCGAGGCGACGCCAGTTCACGAACGCGGAACACTCGACGAGCGCTGCGTATTGGTCGGGGCAGCGCCGAGCGAACTCGACCGCCGCCGCAAATTGGATCGTGACAACGTTTCCTGGATCTACGTGAATCGCGCTCAGGGCCGCTTCGCGGTCGTCGAGACACGTCATGCAATCGATCCAGGCGTTCAGGTTGCGGCCGTAGAAGGCGGGAAACCCGAATGCCTCCGAAAAGACGTCGTGGAAACTGTCCCAGTCGGCGATGCGACTGACATCGACATTGACGACAACTCTCATGGGGTGTTCCGGGTTACGGGTCCGACTCACGACCTGCGGTTCATCCGCGACGGCGCCTCACCGCCAGCTTACATTACTCTATGACGGCTGCTTCGGATCCAGCCATCCCCGGTGGTGGCACTGAACCGCGCAGTGGCAGTTGCCCTCTACGAAGGGCCGGACCAGGGTCTCCGCTTCATCGATGATGGCCTCTTCATTTGACTTCCGAATGGAATGCGGCCATAGTCTATTGGGATGTCTAATAAAGAACCGGCCAAGGCGGAAGTCCTGCGCGGCACGCTCGACTTGATGGTGTTGCAGACGCTCGCGGCGCTGGGGCCGCAGCACGGCTACGCCATCGGCGCCCGGCTCGAGCAGGTCTCGTCGGGCGCGCTCACGCTGAACATGGGCACGCTGTACCCGGGCCTGATGCGCCTGGAGCAGCAGGGCCTGGTCAAAGCCGAGTGGGGGGTCACCGGCAACAACCGCCAGGCGCGCTTCTACGCCATCACCGCCGCCGGACGCCGGCGGCTCGCCGCCGACAAGAAGGCGTGGGATCAGATGGTGTCGGTCATGCACACGCTCTTCGAGGATCCGGCATGACGCTCCAGGCGGTCTGCTCCTCGCTTCGCGCAGTGGACACGCCGGGTATGGGGCGCGCTCGGTGGCCGTCGGACCGACCATGACCTGCAGCGCGAGCTTGCCGGACACCTGGCCCTCGCTGAAGACGAGCTCCGGCGGAAGGGCCACGCGCCGAAGGACGCCGCGCGGCTCGCCCGGGCCGCCGCCGGCGGCCGCATTCAGGCGCTCGAAGCGCTGCGCGAACAGCGCGGGCTGCCCTGGCTCGGCTCGTCGTGGCTCGATGTCAGGCTCGGGCTCCGCCTGCTCGTCAGGAACTGGGGGCTGACGCTGGTCGGCGGGCTGGCGATGACCCTGGCGATCGGCATCGCCGCGGTCGCGTTCGCCGCGTTCGACATCGTCATGCGGAGTCCGCTTCCGCTCGACGAGGGTGACCGGGTCGTCGCCATCCAAGTGTGGGACCGCGAGGCCGGCCGGCGGCGTGACACGACGTGGCAGGACCTCGAGCGTTGGCGCGCCAGCCTGCAATCGGTCGGTGACGTCGGCGCGTTCCAGACGATCCGGCGCAACATCATCACGCCCGACGGATCGGTGGAGCTCGCGGCGGTCGCCGAGATCTCGGCCGCCGGGTTTCGGGTCGCGAGGGTGCCGCCGCTCATCGGCCGGCCGATCGCCGACGCCGATGCCGCGCCCGGCGCCGCCCCCGTCGTCGTCATCGGCCACGACGTCTGGCAGCGGCGCTTCGCCGGGGCGCGAGACGTCCTCGGACGCGAACTGCGGCTCGGCAAGGACGTGCATACCGTCGTCGGTGTCATGCCGGACGGCTTCCGGTTCCCGTTCAACTTCCGGGTACTGGGTTCCGCTCCGGCCGGGGGCCCCCAGGGAAAACGACATGCTGCGCAACACCGGTCCCGAAGGCGTCGTCTTCGGCCGGCTCGCGCCGGGCGCGACGCTCGCGCGCGCGCACGCTGAGGTGTCGGCGCTCGGGATCCTCCCGCCTGCCCTCCCTGGCGCGCAAGGAGAAGGAGCGCCTGCCCTCCGTAGCGCGAAGCGCGAAGGAGGGCGCGTGGTGCCGTACACGTTTGCCTTCACGGGGGACTTCGAACCCGGCGAGATGGGCCTGCTGTGGTCGCTGTCGAGCCTGCTGCTCGTGTTGCTGCTGCTACCGCCGGGCGCGAACATCGCGATCCTGAACTACGCGCGCACCGTCACGCGGCAGCAGGAGTTCGCCGCGCGTCACGCCCTCGGCGGCAGCCGCGCGCGGATCGTCTGGCAGCTGTTCATCGAGGCGCTCGTGCTGACGGCCGCGGCCGCCGGTGCCGCCCTGCTGATCCTGCGCGTCGTGTCGGTCGTGGTGGCGGGGCGCCTGCAGGACATCCCCGGCGGCCCGCCGTTCTGGCTGACGTTCGGCGTGTCGTACCGCACGCTTCTCTTCGTCGCCGGCCTGGCCTTGGCTGGGGCCGCCGTGTCCGGCCTCGTGCCGGCGCTCCAGGCCACGGGGCGCCTGGCGCGGCTGGGCGCCGGCGCGCTCGCCGGACGGACCAGCGTTCGTCTCGGGGCCACGTGGACCACGCTGGTGATCGCGCAGGTCGCCTTCTCGGTCGGCGTGCTGCCATTGGCCGCCGAACTCGCCTGGGGCACTTTGCGGACCGGCGTTGTCGGCCCGGGCTTCGCCGCCGAGGATTTTGCGACCGCGCGCGTCGCGCTGGAAGGGGCCAGCGAGCCGGAGGCCGCGCGGGGACAACGCCCCGTGCTCTTTGGCGATCGCCAGCGCGAGTTGGTGCGACGGCTGCTGGCCGACCCGGGCATCCTCGGCGTGGCGGCCGCCTTACGGCCACCCGGCGAGGAGCCCTGGGTCTTCGTCGACATCGAGGGCCGCAACGCACCGGCCGAGGTCCTCAACGGCCAGCTGCCGGGATTCCTCGCCCGGTTCAACCAGGTCGATACCGCGTTCTTCGATCTCTATCAGGTGCCTGGCATCGCCGGTCGCCGATTCAACGAGGGCGACGTTGCGGCGGAGGCCGATGCGGCCATCGTCAACCGCAACTTCGCCGAGACCATCGCCCCCGGCGGCAACGCGCTCGGACGCCGTTTCCGGTACGTCCGCGCGACGGATGGCGAGTGGCTGCACGGCCCGGAAGCGGACCGTTGGTACGAAGTCGTCGGTGTCGTCGGAAATCTGCCCGTGACGACCGACGCACGGGTCGCGTACCATGCGGCGGTCCCTGGTCGGATCCATCCTGCGCACCTGCAACTTCACCTCAGAGGCGGTCCGGCCGGTCTCGCTGAACGCCTCCGCGCGTCCGCCGCGAGTGTCGACCCGGCGCTGCACGTCGATGAGGTCCGTACGTTGGCAGAGATCTATCGAGAGCACCGCTTCGGTGACAACCTTGGCGCCATCGGCATCGGCGCGGTCACCGGCAGCGTTCTGCTGCTCTCGGCCGCCGGCCTGTACGCGCTCACGGCGTTCACGGTCGCGCAACGCCGGCGTGAGATCGGTATCCGTTCGGCTCTGGGCGCCCAGCCGAGCCATTTGGTGGCGGCTGTGTTCAGGCGCGCGTTCTGGCAGATCAGTGCCGGTTCGGCGGCGGGGATGCTCGCCGCCTACGTCGCCGGCCGGTACGTGCCGATCGAACAGGTCGGCGGCTTGCCGATTCCCGGCATCCTCCCCGCCGCGGCCGCGTTCATGCTGCTCGTCGGCGTCCTCGCCTCGCTGGGTCCTGCCCGGCGCGGCCTCCGAATCGATCCCACCGAAGCGTTGCGAAGCGAGTAGGGGGACCGCAGGGCTTGTGGACGCGGGCCGCTGAGGTCGTCGCTCTATTGCGCCACGGAACGGTCCCGGAGTCTCGCGACGGGAAGGCCGCAGTCAAGCGCGAGTTCACCGTCCGTGTCGAACAGTCGGTAGCCCACGATTGAGCGACCAACCAGATACTCCACGCGCTCAGCCGCTCCGGAAGGATGTTGGTGAGCGACGCGCGCGTGAGCTCGCGCAGGGATGGAACTTCTGAATCGCAGCATACGGCCGGCTGCCGGCGCCGCCATTTTTCTACTCTGCGTCATCGCGAAGGAGGCCTTCGATTGCCGGGACGGATGGCTGCAGATCGGTACAGCTCACCTCGCGATGTTGGTGGAGTCCAGCCTAGATCCAGGCCCTCGCGGAGTCTGGCCAGCGCGCGGCAACGGGCCTTCTCGAAGGACGTTCGGCTTTTTGGCGTTGTTCGTTTGCAAACCATAGCAAATCATCGTTTCGTTCGCGGCAGCACCGCTCGGCTTCGTCAGCGGCGAGCGGTCGCATACTGCACTACGCGCTAGGCCGCGACCACACTAATCCGGCCAGCCTTCCTCGAGCGTGGCTTTCGCCGAATCACGATCTCGACGTCCTGGTCGACCGCCGTCAAAAGGTTCATCAGGCGTTCGACGGAAAAGCCCGCCAGCTTGTAGTGACGAAGCGCAGATACCTTCGGCTGCGTCACTCCTAGCACCTTGGCCGCATCGGCCTGCGAGAGCTTGCGCCCGTCCAGCACCTGATTGAGCGCATACGCCAGGCGCAGCTTGGCCTGACGCTCGGCAGCGTCTGGAAACCCGAGATCCGCGAACACGTTTCCGGTCCCACGGGTCACCGGTTCTCTCCGTTCAGCGCTTCTTTTTGCCATAGTGCTCCTCGTGATCCCTCTCGGCGGTTCTCAGCCGTTCGGCGATGAGATCGACATCCCGTTTGGCCGTCCGGATGCCGGACGGCGATTTTTTCTGGAACGCGTGGAGGACATACACCGCTTTCTCGAACCGAACCGTGTACACAGCTCGATACGCGTTTCCCGCGTGCGACTCGACGACCTCCAGCACGCCAGGGCCGAGGCCCTTCCACGGCCTCGCCGTCGGCGCGGTTCCACCGAACTGCGCGATGCCGAGCGCGTTCCCCATGTCCCCCTTGACCGGCGCGGGAAAGCTCAGGAAATCGCGCTTAGCGGACCCGACCCAATGCAGCGGTTTCTCGTCGGCAGCCAGCACACGGCGCACTGTTAGATTATCCCAATTCGGGGATAATCTAGCAAGCGCGCGGTGCGGCCCACGCTGCTGCATCCAGAGATGGCCAGGATCTACCGCGCCAAGTTCACAGAGCTCGCCACAACGCTCCAGGAGCCGGACAGCCGGGCGGAGACCACCGAGGCGCTACCCGGGCTCGTGGACGCCATCGTGCTCACGCCTGACCAGGCCGGCGAGACGCTTCAGATCGAGTTGAGGGGGAATCTGGCAGCCATGCTGGGAGCCACCGTACAAACGAAGAGGTCGCCGGAAGCCGACGACCTCTCCTTGCAAGTATCGTTGGTTGCGGGGGCACGCAACCATCTGACCTTGGCGTTCCGCTGAACGGCTGCCAGGACTACCGCAGATGCTTGTTGAAGTGCGCGAGCGTCCGCTCCCACGCGAGCTTGGCCGCGGCGGCATCGAACCGCGGCGTCGTGTCGTTGTTGAAGCCGTGCTGCGTTCCCGGGTAGAGGTGGCGCTCGTAGCGGACGTTGGCCGCCTTCAGCGCCGCCTCGTACGCCGGCCAGCTCGCGTTGATGCGCTCGTCCGTCTCGGCGGACTGAATCACGAGCGCGGCCTTGATCTTGGGCACGTCCTCGACGTTCGGTGAGCTGCCGTAGAACGCCACGCCGGCCGCGAGGTCGGGCAGGCGCGTCGCCAGGAAGTTGACCATCCCGCCGCCGTAGCAGAAGCCGACGGCGCCGACCTTGCCGTTGGTTTCGGGCCGGGCCTTGAGCCAGCCGGCCGCCGTCACGAAGTCCTCGCGCGTCTTCGCCTGATCGAGCTTGGGGAAGACCTCGCGCGCCTTGTCTTCGCTGCCCGGGTAGCCGCCGAGCGGGAACAGCGCATCCGGCGCGAACGCCACGAAGTTGTCGAGCGCCAGCCGGCGGGCGATGTCCTCGATGTGAGGGTTCAAGCCGCGGTTCTCGTGGATGACGAGGACGGCCGGCAGCTTGCCGGCGGCCTTGGCCGGCTGGGCCAGGTAGCCGCGCATCTTCCCGTAGCCGTTCGGCGACTCGTACTCGACGGACTGCACCTTGATGCGCGGATCCTCGGGCTTGACGACCTGCGCCTCGACGAACTTCGGGCTGAGCTGATCGAGCAACATCGCGGCGGTCACGCCGCCGACCGCGTACTTGGCGGCCTTGTCCAGGAAGCCCCGGCGGTCGAGCGCGCCGTGCACGTACGCGTCGAACAGCACGAGCAGTTCCTGGTCGAAATCATGAGCGGTCTTGCGTTCCATCGTCGTCTTGGGTTCCATCGTCTCGTCCTCCACAGATGAATACGGAATCACACATTCCTGAAAACTACAAGCTCACGCGCTCATCGTCACGTCCTTGATTTCACCTGGGGCTGGAACGCGATCTGGGCGTAGTGCGCGAGGAAATCGCGCCACAGGAACCAGTAGTGGCGTCCCGGAATCTCGCGGTACGTCGTGTTGAAGCCGTCCTTCTTCACGAGCGCCGACAGGTTCACGGTTCGTTCGCGCGCGGTATCGGTCGTGCCCGCACCCAGCCAGTAGAACTTCACGCCGCCTGCCTTGACGGCCTCAATCTGTTTCTGGACGGCGTCGTCGATCGTTTGCGGGCCCGAGCTGAAGACCCCGATGTAGGCGAAGGTGCCCGGATTGTTGTTGGTCGCCGCCAGCGTGTGTCCGCCGCCCATCGACAGGCCGGCAATCGCACGGTCGTCCTTGCTCGCCAGCACGCGGAAGCGCTTCTCGACGAACGGGATCACGTCCTTGACCAGGCTCTCGGGATACGAACCGGCGTACGGCTGGGGCGCTCCTCCGCGTCCGCCGCCCGCCTGCCCGCCGCCCCCCGCCGCTTGCGCCGCCTGGACCGGCGGCGGCGCCGGCGCCTGAACCGGCTGCCGGGCGGGAGTCGGCCCGTAGCCGAACCCCTGCGACACCGACTGCGTCGCGTTGCCGTTGGGCATGACGACAATCATCGGCTTCGACTTCCCCGCGGCGATCAGGTTGTCGATGATGATGTTGGCGCGCCCCATCGTCAACCAGGCGTCCTCGTCGCCGCCGCCGCCGTGCAGCAGATACAGGACCGGATACTTCTGCGTGCCGCTCTCGTAGCCGGGCGGCGTGTAGACCATCATCCGCCGGCTCGCCATTTTCAACGTCGGGGACGGATACCAGACTGCCTGCACCGTGCCGTGCGGCACGTCCTTGAAGTCCCATAACTCGGAGTCCGGCCCGGAGATCATCAGCAGGTTGTCGTAACGGGATCCGTCGCGCTGGGTTTCGCCGTTGTTGGGATCGAGCGCCTTGACCCCGTCCACCATGAACCAGTAGCCCCACAGCTGCGGGGCGAGCGGGCCGATCGTCGACGACCAGACGCCCGACTCGTCCTTCGTCATCTTCAGGTTGGTCCCGTTGTCCCAGCTGCCGTTCAGCGTGACCTCGGTCGCTTTGGGCGCCAGGAGCCGGAAAGTGACCGTGCGATCCGCGTGGATTTCTGGAGACTTGAGCGGCGCCGGACGGGCCGCCTGCGCCGGTGAGGCGGCGGGAGGGGCTTGCTGCCCGGTCAGCGGCGCGGAGGCGATGACGGCGACAACCGAAACCACGGCGAAGACAGGTGCAAGACAGTTCTTCATAGGTACCTCTTCTGCGGTGCGAACCAGGGCGCCCCTACCGGAGATGCCGGTCGAAATGCGCATGGGTCTGTTCCAGGTTTGTCCTCCGAGCCACACATTCTCGGCCGTCACTGCCCCCCGCGGCGACCGCCAGGCGCGGACGGCGCATCTTCGCCACCCTGCCCGCGCCTTCCGCGTCCACCGCGTGCGGGCGGGGTGCCGTTCACGAGCGTGTCGGCCGGATAGTGGGCGGCCCAGGCGATGGCGCGCAGGAGCATCCCCTCGACCTGCGGGTTCTTGAAGTTCGTATAGGTGTGCCCCTGCATCCACACGAACGAGCGGAACGGCTGGCCGCCGAAGATCGTGCGTTCGTAGGTCCACATCTGCGGCACCACCTCGCCGCCGGCGGGCATCGGCGCGGTGGCGAGGACATGGACCTCCGGCGATTTCGCCCACGTGATCTTGAAGAACGCCTCGTCCATGATCTCGAAGTCCGACATGCCCTTCATGATCGGCGACGCTTTGTCGACGATGGTGTATTTGATCGCGCCCGACGAGAAGTTCCGTTCGCCGTGCAGCTTGGACCCGCCGACAACCGTCGAGTAGTACTGCGGGTCGTCGCCGCACAGCGTGTCGTGGATGCTGATCAGCCCGCCGCCCCTCTTGAGGTAGTCCTCCATGACCTGCCGCTCCGAGGCGGTCATATAGCCGGCGTCCCCCTTGTACATCACCATCACGTCCGTATTGGCGATCTCCTGCGCGGACGGAAAGTGAAACGAGCCGTCGACCAGCGCGCCTTTGTCGGTGAGGAGCTTGCTCCAGTCGGCGCTGAACTGCGGATAGTCGTGGGCGCCTTCGCCGTGCGACTTCAGCCCGGACCGGATGTAGACGTGAATGGGACGCGTGTCCCCGGCCTGCACGGTCGGCGCCGCGGAGGGCACGGGCGCCGGCGGCTGCTGCCCCACCGCACCAGCGCTCACGGCAGCCGACAGCAACACTACCCAAATCGTTCGAGCCATCATCCTTGCTCCTTCATTAAATAGCCCTTCGGCCGCACCCAGAAACTTTCCTCCCACGATCCCCCGGGCTCGATCGTCTGGAGATCCCTTGTACAACCCTTTCTGCGCCAGGTTCATCGAATTCGAAATGCCGGCCATCGGTTCGAAGGCGACGCTTCCCCTCGCCGGGGGCGCGTGTTATTCGTCCCGACGCCGGCACAATGCCTCGAGGCTCAGCCGACCTCAGTCAATATTGGCCAAATTGGGCTGCGGTGGGATCATCAAATTCGATGCAAATTTGGTGAGGGCCCAATGCTGGACACTGCCAACGACATTCGGTCGCTCAGCGACTTCAAACGAAAGACGTCCGAACTCCTCGAGCGCCTCAAGAAGACCGGTAGTCCGCTGGTCCTGACGATCAACGGGAAAGCCGAGATCGTTGTTCAGGACGCGCAAGCCTACCAGGGGCTACTGGACCGCCTGGAGACCATCGAGAGCCTTCAGCGAGGGCTGGCTGACGTGAAAGCCGGACGTACGAAGCCGGTACGGGTGGTGTTCAAACGGCTGCGGCGCAAGCAAGCACTCCCGCGTTGAGATCGCGCATTTCATCACGGCAGGTGTGGAGCGACCTCCCTAACGAACTGGACGATGCGAAGGGCCTGGCTACCGTCCGGATCAAGGTCTGGATTGTAGATGACGAGGCTCCAGCCCCGGCAACCGCCCGCATCGAGCGCCGTCCTCACAACCTCCGTGAGGTGCGGCCACGTCAACCCTCCAGACAGCGCGACTTCCCCGGGGGCGCCGCGGGCGGAGAAATCCCGCCCGTCGAGAACATCCAGATCGGTGTGCAGCCACCAGCCCGAGGCCTGTGCGGAAATCCGCCGGACAGCTTCGCTCGCAGCGCGAGCCGGGTTTGCGGCTACTTCGTCCGAGCTCAGCAGCACCACGCGGCCGGCAACAGATCCGACGCCGAGCCCTCGCCGCCAGGCGTCGTCATGAGGGCCGAGCATCACGAGTGCGGCAGGTTGCAAGGCGCCAACCGACTCATGCATGGGCTCCGGCAACCGTTCGCCCGTCATGCCCAGCAGGATCGCAATCTCCATGTTTGCCGCCTCGCCATCGGGCGATCGATCCATGGGAGTTGCGTCTTCGTGCCCGTCGATGAAGAGCAGTCCCGCCTGGCCCGCGGCCTCTCGCAGCGCCGGCACAGCCGCCAGGAGAACCGAACAATCCGCGCCATACACAAGGGGGAACTCACCGCCGGATATGGAGGCGGTCAACCCGGCGCGCAACGCGTGAAGCATCGGTGCGAGAGCGAGCCCATTGAGAAGGCCCGATTCGCGAGCCCGTTCCGCCTGCGGCCCGGGTAGCGTCATGTCTGGGGATGACACGACGTCGCGACCGGGGAACGCCGCTTCGAGCCCGGCCGCGCGCAGGGCAAGCGGTGCACCAGCCTGCCCGGGGTTTCGTCCCATCCCGTCGAATGGCACACCGATCAAGCGTACGACCATAGTGGCCGCATTCTAATTCCTGAGGGGGCGGCCGAGGCCGCGGATTCCTTTACTTACGCCGCGGACAGCGCCGCGTGCAGCACCGGCATCAGCCAGTTCCCCGCGGTGCTGCCGACGACCGGCAGCGGCACGGCCGCCCGCGACGGCACCAGCCATCCCGCGTTCTGGAAGACATCGGGCGTGTAGGTGTGCCGCTCGGGAGCGGTGTTGGAGCGGGGACCGCCCGGCCGGTGCCAGGCGGCCACCTGGCCCACGCCGTCGACGATCTCGACGCACCAGATCAGATTCTCGAACCGGCCGGCGGCGCCGCTGTTCATGTAGTTCTGCAGCTGTTTCGACGTGGTCCGGTTCAGGGCCCGGTGCCGCGGCTCGTGAGAGTGGCCGAGCACCAGGCACGGAGAGGAAGGCGGGAATCTGTTGTCCGGCCAGGCGGTCGGCGGACGGAGCTGCGCCGCGATTCTCTGATACGCGCCCGTGCCGTCCCGGCACCGTGGCGTGAGCCGGCAACCGCCCGTTTTTCGCCTTACATGGTGAACACGAGAGCGAGGAATCACCATGCGGAACTTCGGGCGTCTCGTCGTTGTCATCGCCGTGTGTGTCGTCCCTGCAGCCGCGGACGCTCAGACACTATCGAATATGCGCCGATCGTTTGTTGACGTGCCGCTCGGGCCTGTTTGGGACGACGCGCAGAGCCCAAGCACCCACGTGCCAGGCGCCACGTGGGGATCCGGATTCGCGTTCGGGTTCGATTGGGGGAGGTCGGGCGTCGAATTCGGCGTGGGCGTGCCCCAGTGGCATGTGAAGAACGTGCCGGCGCAACGATATCTATACGCCGGGCGATCCTTCGAATGGGCGCAACAGGGCCACGTCTACGAGTGGTCGTCGACGGCGCGTCGCCGCTCGATCGACATGACGGTCTTGTATCGCGCCAACGTGCCGGTCAATCGACACGTCACGTTCACCTGGCTCGCCGGAGGCGGTTTCGTGTATCGACCCGAGCAGTCCACTGGTGTGACGAAGGAGGTGCTGCCCGATGGACAGCTGACCGAGGTGAATACGAACGAGAACAGCTCCGTCCGCAACTACCTGGCGGGGGCCGCAAGACTCGACGTCGAGTTCAGAGTCGCGCGACACGTATCTGTCGTGCCCCGTCTCCGGCTCACGGTATTTCCATCGCTGCTCGACGACAGCGGCAGCGCGCCACGCATAATCGTGGCGCGACCTGAGATCGCCGTGCGGTGGAGATTCTGAGCCTCGCCGGCTCGCATGAAGCGTCTATGGGAAAAATGACCTCGAGATAACACCACATTCGGTTCCGGCTGCGCTACGCTACTCCAGACGTCAGGACGCTGGCGGTGCTGGAACGCCGCCCGGATCCCACGATATGACCGACTCACACGCCCTCGACCCGACCGCCCTCATCACGGGCGCCGCAGGTGGCATCGGCCATGCGCTGTTCGCGGCATTTCGTCAGGCAGGCTATCGAACCATCGGCGTCGACCGCGCACCCGCAGAGGGAGTCGACGCGTTGGACGTGACCGATGCCGCAGCCGTCACGGCCTTTGCAGCGAACCTCGATGCTCTGGCCGTGCTGGTCAATGCCGCCGGCATACTCAGATTGCGCGAGGAGTACGATCCGTCCGAGTTTGCCCGCGTCGTCGACGTCAACCTGACCGGGACCATGCGCATGACGGTCGCGTGTCACGCGGCGCTGGCGAAAGCCAGGGGGGCAGTCGTCAACATCGCTTCGATGCACGCGATCTTCGGCGCGCCGCTGTCGCCGGCGTATGCCGCGTCGAAGGCCGGCGTCGTCCAACTGACGAAGTCGCTGGCCGTCGCCTGGGCGGAGGACGGCATCCGGGTCAACGCGATCGCGCCGGGCTGGATCGAAACGGCCATGACCGTGCCGGCCCGCTCCGACCCCGTGCGCAACCGCGCGATTCTCGACCGCACGCCGCTCGGCCGATGGGGCACGCCGGACGACATCGTCGGGCCGGCGCTGTTCCTGGCAAGCGATGCCGCCCGTTTCATCACCGGCGCGATACTCGCGGTCGACGGCGGCTATTCCGTGAAATGAATGAGGAGAGATTTCATGCCCGCCCGTGATGCCGACGGCGATTCCCGTGTCGCCTACCGCCAGCCGCAGCCCGCTGAGATGGCGCCGGATCTCCTGGTGTCTCCGGTGCTGCCGGCGGACGAACGGACCTGGGTACCACAGGCGCCGAACGTCTGGTTCCGGCCGCTCTGCCTGTCGGCGTCGCAGGGATACTGGGTCAACCTTCTGAAGGTGACGCGCGCCGGCGTGCTGTCGCGCCATCGCCATACGAACCCCGTTCACGGCTACGTGCTGAAGGGCCGGTGGCATTACCTGGAGCACGACTGGGTAGCGGAGCAGGGAGCCTACGTGTACGAGCCGCCCGGCGAGACACATACTTTGGTGGTGCCGCCGGACGTCGAAGAGATGATTACGCTATTCCAGGTCAATGGCATCATGCTCTACGTCGATCCCGACGGGAACGCGCTCGGTTACGAGGACGTGTTCAGCAAGATCGCCATGTGTCGCAGGCACTACGAGGAGTGCGGCCTCGGGTCGGATTACGTGGAGCGGTTCATTCGCTGACACCGCCTTGTCTGTGGCGTAGGGACACTCGGTCACGTCTTCTGATTCTTGAGCTCGCGCAACAGCCACACCTTCGCCAGCCGCCAGTCGCGCATGACGGTGCCCGTCGACACCTGCAGCGCTTCGGCTGTCTCCTCGACACTCAGCCCGCCGAAAAACCGCATCTCGACCACCTGCTCTTTTCGTGCATCCACCTCCGCCAGCGCACGTAACGCGTCGTCGAGCGCCACGAGGTCCTGACCGGGCTCCTTCGACACGATGAGTGCCTCGTCCAGGGACACTATCTCCGCCCCGCCTCCACGCTTTTGGAACTTCCGCGCGCGCGCGGATTCAACCAGGATCCGGCGCATCACTCGCGCCGCCATCGCGAAGAAGTGCGCCCGGTTCTGCCACTGGATGCGCTTGACATCGAGGAGGCGCATGTACGCCTCGTTGACGAGCGCCGAGGCTTGCAGGGTGTGCTCGCCGCGTTCGCCGCCCATGTGACGGCGAGCGATCCGCCGCAGCTCGTCGTGAACGAGCGGAACCAGCTCATCGAAGGCGGCCCGGTCACCACGGCCCCAGGCCAGGAGCAAAGCGGTTGGACTTGCAGGGTGTTTTGAAGTCGTGAGGTCACCTCGAGCCGGCCGTCTGAGCCCAGTTGGAAATCACGGTAATGGCCGGGAGGGGAGCATTCGACGGTTTGATGAAGAGGAAACGCCCGTCCGGTCCGACGTCGTACGATGGAGGCTGGCGGCTGCGCTGATACCGATCCTGGAAAAGGAGCACCGGCGTCTTGAAATTGAATTCCGATTTCGTATCCACAGCGACTGCCATCAGCTTGCTACCCTCGAGATAGTAAAGCTCGCTGCCGTTCCGCGCCCATACGGGTTCAACGCCGCCTCGCGATGAGACGCGAACCGGGCTCCCGGGCCCTGGGAACGCCTGCACCCACACTTCGGATGGTCCCGTCGTGTCTGAGACGTACGCGAGCCACTGGCCGTCCGGCGATAGCGCCGTGCCGCCGACTCCTTCTCCTGCCGGTGTCCTGACAACGAACTGCGGCTGCGATGTGACGCTGGGCGCGAACCGGACGATGTCGGCCCCCGTCGCTGTGATCTGCGCGGCGATGACGTCCCGCCGGTCGTAGGACCAGGTGAACGGATGGTAGTGCCCATTGGGGGAAGCTGGTCGGGGCGTGGCTCCCGCCGCCGCGGCGATGATTCGAAGGTAGGTCGCGCTTGACGGTTCATACACGATGCTCTTCCCATCGGCTGTCCATAGTGGTGAGAACACGCCGCCTTCGGCAGTCAGCTTCACGGGCGGGCGTCCGCGAAGGTCGTACTCCCAGAGATCTCCCGACGCCACGAGCACCAGGCGCTTGCCGTCGGGCGAGAGGCGCGGGTTCCGCGGCTCCTTGATCTCAGCCCCAATCGTCAGCACCTCGACCCCGGCCCGATTCACCCAGATAGGTGTGCCCGATGTCCCCACGGCGTCGCGATAGGCCAGCGTGCCCTCGGGCGTGGCGCTGACCGACCCCAGCGCAATACCGGCGTCAAGGCCCACCTTCTCGGCAACCACGAACGCCTCGCCCGTCAGCCTCCCCTCCTCGGGTTGGAACGGCTGTGCGAAGAGGGTTTGCTCCCGCAGAAACAAGAGGTGCCCCGGGCCGCCGCCCGCCGCGGCATAGATCGGCCTCGAATCAGCGGTCACGACGCGAGCGAGACTCTGTGCGCCGGGCTTGGCATCCAGCGAGGCCATGTAGATCCCTTGGGTCTCCTCCATCGAGGAGTTGCGGAAGTACAAGAGGTGCCGGCCGTCGGGAAGGAACCACGGCCCGGGATGTCCGTTATCCCCGCGTGACGCATCGAGGACTGTCACCGGAGTGGCAACGCCACCCTCCGCGGGCACTTGCAGCAGAGCCGCAGAACCCCCAAAGACGATCACGTTCTCGCCATTCCAGGCACCGCCTCCCCACGTACTACCGGGGGGAAGATTACAGACCGTCTGCACCTGCTCGCCGCCGACGCTGATCTTCTTCAGCTTGCCTTCGATCGGAAACGCGAGGAACCGGCTGTCGGGCGACCAGAACATGGCGTTCGAAACGGACCCGGCGTTCAAGAGCGGCCGCGACTGGCCCGTTTCGAACGAGTGCACCCACAGATGCGGCTCGCCGGCCTCCATCGCGATGAACGCCATCATGCGGCCGTTGGGTGACAGGGCGAAGTAGCCCGCGAACCGCCCAGTCTCGGGCGTCTGAACCTGAAAGTGCACCGGTCTGAACGATCGCGGCTGCTCCCCGAAGTGCACGACTGCGATCGCGAGTGCTCCAACGAGGCAGATGGCGGCAACTGCTGCCGCGACCCACAACGAGCGCCGATCGACGTGCTGGACCATACCGGCCTGCGGCGCCGTGTCCAGCAGGGGCATGGCATCGCCGATGTCCCGCAGGCGCCGCTTCGGGTCTTTCTCGAGACAGCGCTGCAGCAGCGCGCGTGCACGCGCAGGTACGCGACTCACGTCGGGCTCGTCCCTCAACACAGCGGCCAGCGTTTCAGGGATATCGTTCCCACCGAAGGCGCGGGCGCCGGTCAGCATCTCGTAGAGCACGCAGCCGAACGCCCAGATGTCGGTCCGTTTGTCGACGGCTTGCTCCGCGCGCCTGCTCCGGGCTCATGTAGCCGGCGCTGCCGAGGATCGCGCCCTCGCGCGTCGCGCCGATCATCGTCGGCGAGTTCGTCAGGTCCGGTCCCGACTCGCCCGCCTCTCGCGCCACGAGTTTCGCGAGGCCGAAGTCGAGGACTTTCACGACGCCGTCAGGTGTGATTTTGATGTTCGCGGGCTTCAGGTCGCGATGGACGATGCCGCGCTCGTGCGCGGCGTCCAGGGCCTCCGCGATCTGACGCGCGATCGTGAACGCGTCAGCGACAGGCAGCGGACCCTTCGCGATCCGTTCCGCCAGCGTCTCGCCCTCGACGAGCTCGAGCACCAGTGCGGGGCTGCCATCGACGTGCTCGAGGCCGTAGATCGCGCTGATGTGGGGATGATTCAGCGCCGCCAGCATCCGCGCTTCGCCCTCGAAGCGCGCGAGGCGTTCCGGATCGCTCGAGAAGAGCCGTGGCAGGATCTTGATCGCGACCTCGCGACCGAGCTGCTCGTCGTGGGCGCGATAGACCTCGCCCATGCCGCCGGCGCCGAGTGGTGACCTGACCAGATAGGGCCCGAACCGCCGGCCGACGAGTGGCCCCTCGCCGGCGACGCGTGCCGCCGGGAACGCCGGCGTCTCCAGAAACGCGCTCGCCTCCCCTGCGTGCGCCAGCAGCGACTCGACCTCGTGCCGCAGCACCTCGTCGTTCGCGCACAGCTCGGCCACGACGCCCGCCCGCTCCGCTGCTGGACGCGCCATGACGGCGTGATACACGTCTTCGACCTGCCGCCAGCGTTCAGGTGTCATCAATGGCCAGGAACGCTGCCCATCTTACTCGCGCCGAGTCCACGGTTTCTATTGAGCATCACCGTGGTGCCCCCGCCTTCGTACGGTGTCGCTCCCGTCAAACTGGCCGCGAAACCGCCCGTGAGAGGTACTTCCGGCCAGGTTTTGAAGCCATTGAAGTTTTGGGCCGGCGTTCTCGCCTCCAGGTACGAGGAGCGAGAACGGGGAGTTTCAGCCGTTGGCTCGGAACCTACAGGAGGTCATATGTACAAGCAGGCTTTCAGAACCGCCGTTGTCGTCATGTTGGCGCTGCTCGCCGGCCCTGCCGGTGCCAGAAGCCAGGAGGCGATGGGCAGCCGGGCTCCTTCCACGGAGGGCAGGCCTCAGGTCGATGAGACCCTCGTATGGAACCAGGTGATGCTCGACGCGATCGTCGCCAGCACCCTCGGCAATCCGCAGACCATGCGCATGGCGGCCACCGTGAACGCCGCGATGTTCGACGCGCAGAACGGCATCGGGCGCCCGCGATACAAGCCGCTCTTCGTGACCGACCGGGCGCCGCGCGGAGCTCACCGCCGCGCCGCGATTGTTCAGGCTGCGTACGTGACCTTGAAATCGTTCTATCCGGCGCAGCTGAACCGGTTCGACGAGCAGCGCGTGCTGTCTCTCGCCGAGTTCGGGGGCGACGATGCCACCGCAGTCCAGCGCGGCCTCGAGTGGGGCGAGCACGTCGCGAACCAGATCCTGGCCTGGCGCGAGACCGACGGCTTCACCGATCCGGTGCCCCCGTTTACCGGTGCCGGTCCGGCGATCGGCCAGTGGGAGTCCGCAACCGGTACCAGCATGTCGGCGGGCAACCTCGCCTTCACAGCCCCGTTCGTACTGACCAGCAACGCCCAGTTCCAGTCGGCTTTTGCCCGGCCCTGGACGACCCTCCTCAGTCGGGAATATGCCAGGGACTTCAACGAGGTGGCGAAGGTCGGAGTGAAGACCGGCTCGTCCCGGACCTTGGATCAAACCCACATCGCGTTCTTCTTCAACGGCTACGCCACGATCGACTATGTCGAAGCGGCTATTCAGATCGCCCGGAAGCACCGGACCTCGCGCCGCGACAATTCGCGCATCTTTGCGCTGCTCACCATCGCCATGCACGATGCCTCGGTGACCATCTTTCGCGCCAAGCTCGACTTCGGGATGAACTCTGCCGACCTCACCTGGCGGCCGATCTTCGCCATTCCGAAGGCCGATCTCGACGGCAACGCGGGCACCGCCCCGATTACCGGCTGGGTTCCGCTCATGACGACGCCGAATCACCCGGAGTACCCGGCCTCGCATCCGGGCTCACACGGCGCCGGCCCACGCGTGCTCCAGCACTTCTTCGGCGACCGCAACACGTTCGAGCTTCACCCGGCGTTCAACACCGTCTTCCCGGGACCTCCGGAGGGTGGAGTCCAGCCGCGTCACTACTCGCGCATCTCCCGCATGGCGCAGGAAGGTATCGACGCGCGCACGTACGGCGGCATGCACTTCCGCGGCTCGAGCAATGCCTCGGCACGGGTGGGCGCTCAGATCGCCGACTACGTCCTCCAGCATGCTGCCCAACCGATTCGCCGGCGACCCTGACGACCGCACCGATCGGATGCGCTTCTTCGCGGTATCGGCTCACGACTCCGGCCGGCGGCGGCGTTCGCGCCTGCCGCCGGCTGGCTCCGGCAGGGGCGCCGGTCTTGCGGTGGCGGAATCATCGCACCGCCCGCGTCAGCGCCACGAAGCGCGCCAAACGTTGCGGCCGGTGCTGAAGAAGCTCAAATCGTGCCGGCGCGTTTCATCGCGTGATATCGGTTCACCAGCTCGATGCCGAGCCGCTCGGGGTCGGCGTTCACCATCAGCGCATCCCTGGCCGCGAGACGGTTGAACGCGTCGCGACAGGCCTGTTCGTACAGATGTGCGCTGGCCACCTCCAGGACCGCCTCTCCGCTCGAGAGAGGCTGGGATGCCAGTTCAGCGACGACTTGCTCGCGCAGGCTGGCCAGCATGACCAGGTGGCGGGAGCGCAGCAGGCGAAGCGCAAGCCGCAGCTCCGAGCTGTCCTCGTCGCGGAAGTTCGTGATGATGACAACCAGCGCGCGCTTCCGTTGACGCCGCAAGACATCCTGCGCGGCGGCGAGGTAGTCCGAGTGCGTCAACGTCGGCTGCACGGCGTAGAGCTGCCCCATCAGGAGGTTGAGCGCATGGATCCCTTTTCGCGGCGGAACCGAACGCGCTGCCCCGGGCGGGGTGCCGAACGTCATCGCCCCGACCGCATCGCCCTGCTTGAGGGCCACGTAGGCCAGCAACATGATGGCGTTCAGGACGTGGTCGAAATGTGCGCTGCCAATGGCGCCGGACTGGTTGTCGGCGCGCATCCTGCGCCCGCAGTCCACGAGCAGCATGACGCACTGATCGCGTTCATCCTGGAACTCCCTGACCATCGGCTTGCCAAGCCGCAATGTCGCCGGCCAGTCGATGTGGCGCACGGGGTCGCCGGCGCGGTACTCGCCGAGCTGCTTGAAGTCGGTCCCTTCGCCGCGGAGCTGATAGGTCTTGATCCCGATTTCCTGCAGGCGCCGGTCGCCGGCCAGCCACGCATACCGGCCGATCTGCCCGAATTCAGGATAGACACGCCGCACTTCCCGGGCGCCGAGCCGCTCGCGCAGCTCGCAGAGCCGCCAACGGGATCGAACCCGCACGTCCGCTGCATCGAACGTCACTTCGCCGCGGGTGGACGGCCGGACGGTGTAGCTGGCTTCGACGCGTTTGCCGGGCGGAAGGGTCACGCGGATGGGCAGTCCTTCGAAAAGAAGCGTGCCGTCCGGCTGGTCGTGGAGCTGGCATTCCCAGGCGCCGGTTCCGTGGTTCTCGATGAAGAGCGGAACGGCACGCTTCGCGCCGAGCGCAAAGGCCTGCGGAAGCCGCCGCGCGAGCGTCGGCGCCGATCGGCGCCAGGCGCGAACCGACGCCGTATAGTCCCAGGTGGCGGCGGCGAGCAGCGCGGCAACGATCGACGCCGCCAGCCACGGCTGCGGCAGCGCCGGACATCCCCAGCAGCAGGGATGTGAAGACGACAGCAGAACCGCCGGCCAGGATCCCCACGGTCATCGAGCTCGGAATGACGGGAACTCGCATGCGTCCCTTTGCTACGTCCGGGGCGCAGCGACGGCACTGAGGATTTCCGCGAGGACATCGTTCGTCGTTCTGCCCTCGAGGAGCGCATCCGGCGCGAGCCCGACGCGATGCCGCAGAGCCGGTAATGCGATCCGCTTGACGTCGTCCGGTGTGACGTAGCTCGCGCCCGTCCATCAGGGCGACCGCCCGGGCACCGCGTACGAGCGCCAGCGCGCCGCGAGATCCGCTGCCCAGGGCGAGCGCGACGTGTTCGCGCGTCGCCCGCACGATCCGGACAGCGTAGTCGATGACCTGCAGGTCGACGCGTTGTTCCGCCACGCGCTGTTGCAGGTGCACAATTGCGTCCCGAGTGAGGCAGGGTTCGACGTTTCCGAGCGGCAACTCGTCCCCGGCACGCCCCTCGGTGGCCCGCACCACGATCGCGACCTCTTCGTCACTCGGCGGATAGCCGATCTCGACCTTCAACAGAAACCGGTCCAGCTGCGCCTCCGGCAGCGGGTACGTCCCTTCCGTCTCCACCGGGTTCTGCGTCGCCAGCACCATGAAGGGCCTGGGCACCGGTAACGGCCGGCCTTCGACGGTGACTTGGTACTCCTGCATCACTTCCAGCAGCGCGCTCTGCGTTTTCGCGGGAGCGCGATTGATCTCGTCGGCCAGGAGCACGTGCGTGAAGACCGGGCCGCGGACGACCCGCAGCACACCCGTGGACGGGTCGAGCACCGCATGACCGGTGATGTCGGACGGCATCATGTCGGGCGTGAACTGCACCCGCGCATAGGCCAGTGACAGCGCCTGTGCCATCGCGCGCACCAGGAGCGTCTTGCCGAGGCCGGGGACGCCTTCGATCAGCACGTGACCGGACGCGATGAGCGCCACGAGCACTTGTTCGACGACCTCGGCCTGCCCCACCATCGCCTGGCCGATCGCCCGGCGCAGGTCGGCGAGCATCTCGGAGGACCGGTTTGTTTCGATGTCATTCATCGTGCGCGCCTCCGCGGGTTAATCAGAATTCGCCGTCGCGCGTCCTCGAGCAGGGCAATCGTGCTGCGCAGTTCCGGGCCGGCGCGGGCGCGTGCATCGTGAACGGCGGCGCTCACCACGGGCCACTCGAAACCCGTGAGGTGTGCCACCGCCGCAGCCCGCTCCCTCGGCGAGAAACGACCGTACCCGGCAATGCGTCGCGCCGCGGCTTCGTCGAGCGCCCTCACGCATGCGGCGTGCAGCGACTCGCCGCCGCCGTGCCGCCACGCGAACGATCCCGTTCCACGAATCTGCTCGGCCAGCGAGCGCCGCGCCCGTTCGGGAGGCGCGGCGAGAGGCCCGAACCGGACGGCCCTGCGCCACAGGTAGAGCGCCGCCACGCCGAGCGCGAGCAGCACGACTGGCGCACCGTACCGCCAGGCGAGCGCCACCAGTGACGGGTGGTCGTCCTCCGAGAGAAAGCGCAAGTCGTCGCCACGCCGCAGCTCGGTCGCCGCCACGAAGACGCGGCCGTGGTCGCCGTCGAGCAGGTTCCGGTAGCGGAACAGCTCCGCATTGATGAGCGTCACGCTCCCGTCGCCGACTGGCACGCGTGCGGCCTGAATGCCTGATGAATCCCGAAGCGTCCAGGTCGCCTGCTTGTTCGTGCTCAGGTTGGACAGCACGGTCACATCGCACAACAGACGGCGGCTCGCGTCCGTTGGCGCGGGTCCCGATCCACCTGCGTCCTCCTGAAACAATCGGCATGGACTCTCGCTCTCGTTCTCGTCGAAGTCCGCTTCGTCCAATATTTTTTCCAGCTTTCGATTCGTGCGCACGATCCCCGACCACCCTGCGAATTCGGCTTCACCGCCGGCCAGGTCTCCGGCCACCACCAGGCGCCCGCCCGCCTCGACCCAGCGCTCGAGGCTCTCGCGCCGTCTCGCGCTGAGGGTCCAGTGCCAGCCGGAAAGGACGATGACCCCGTCGGGTGCGGGCGCGGTGAATGTTCGATCCCAGGCCGTGCGCGCCCCCAGCGTTTCCGAGAGGCGTTGCGCGGCATAGAAGGGATTCCTGAGCGCCTCCCCCTTCAGCGGCATCGGAATCGTGATTTCGTCCCAATGGGTGTTGTTCGCGATCCACCAGCCGACCGCCGCGACGAGGACGAGAACGGGCAAGGTGATGACGATGCGGCGTTTCACACGGCACCTTCTGCGCGACCGGTCTCCGCGAGTGACGTGGCCGCCAGCGCTGCGGCGAAGTCGTCGCACAAGCGGTGCACGATGGACGGCTGGGCCTCGTCATGGCCGTACACGGCGCGCTGCCACACGACAATGACGCGCGAGGCGTAGTCTCGACCGGCAGGCGCAAGATGGCGCGTCGCGAGCGCCAGGCAATCGCCCTCGGTCGTCGAATCCCGAATGGGCAGATGATGCACGTGAGCGAGACGGGACAGCACGCCGCGGTACAGGAGCGCCAGGGCGGCCCGGTGCTCGCCGCGGTCCCACAACGCCCGCGCCGCTCCCCCGATGTCATGAGGAAGCGTTTCGGGCCGGATGTCGAGATCCCGCACGTGCGTCGGGGCAATCAAGGCGGCCTCTCGAATCGGCACACCACGTTTCCGTGCGATCCGGACGATGTAGACGATCAGCACGGCCGCGAGACCAAGGAGGACGACCCAGACCACGAGGCGCGCCGATCCCGCGAGCCAACCAAACAGTCCGAGGAGCCAGACGAACCACGCGGGCCTGACCGATGGGGCCGCCTTCTCCTGTTTGTCCCAGCGCAGGGTCGAGATCGTCTGCTCGGTTGCGAGGTTCGGGTCGGCCTTGACGATTTCGAGCGCCCGGGCAACCTCCTCCGGGCCAGGACGCGCGGGCACGCTTGGCTGCACCACGACGGCGCCCGCCGGCATCGTCGCCAGGAACACGAAGGCGACAGCGAGCAGGAACGCTTGACGCTTAGTTAGCGAATGCACGGCGGAATTCCTGTTCGATGTCCCACGCTTCGAGCTCGGCGCGCCGGTTCATGTACATCGCAAAGCCCGCCGCCACGAAGAAGGGTTCCAGAAACATCACGGTCAACGCGTACGCAACCGCAACCACGATCGGCCCGAAGCCGGAGTCCTCGCCGGTCATCAGAGTGAAGACGTCCGCGGTACGCGTGACGGGCGCCATCCAGAACACGAGCGAGACGAGGGCCAGGGTGAGGCTCTCTTCGGCCGTCATGAACGCGGCGGTCACCATCGCCGCCGGTCCGGCGGTTCGCCGGCGGATGTGCCCCACACGATGGCGCGCCTGCCGCACGGACAGGCCCTCGAGTTGGTACACGGGAGCCGTCAAGGAACGCCACAGCGACAGCCGCTGAACGGTGCAGGTGAACAGCAGCTGCCTCCACCACACGTGACGCTGCGCGCTCAACACGTCGCGCGGAGTGGTTCGCTGGCCGAACGCGGCTCGCGACAGCACGAACAGGATCGTCCGATCGAGCCAGGGCTTCGCCCACCAGATGATGAGGACCGGCAGCCACTCCGCGAGCTCGAACGTCGCGAGCGCCAGGGCCGCGACGGGCAGCGCCACGAGCGCATAGCACGGATAGATCGAGCGCGCGGCATGCTGGCAGAGGCGGAGGCCCAGATCGACCGACTCGAATGGCGTCCGGGGCCGAAGGCGGATGGCCAGCGCGTCAATCTGCACGGCGTCCCTGAAACACACAGTAGCCGAGCATCGCCGCCCAGCACACACCGGCGACACCGTACTTCACCCCGTGGGGCAGCCATGTCGCGGACGACCAGAACGCCTCGACGGCTGCGGCCACGAGCAGCAGCGCGGTGACGCCGTAGAGAAGAACGGCGGACTCGCGCGTCGCGACGACCAGCGCTTGCGCTCTCGTCAACCGTCCCGGATCGAGCAGCGCAAACCCGACCCTGAGCCCGGCGGCACCCGAGAGGACGATGGCGGTCAACTCGAACGCCGCGTGCGTCGCGACGAACGAATAGAACGTCGAAGACAGGCCACGTTCGGTCAGATAGCCGGCCACGGCGCCCCCGAACGCGCCATTGTAACCAAGGAAAAACGAGACTGCCGATGCCGGCAAACAGCCCGCCGGCAAAACACTGGAAGGCGACGCCGATGTTGTTGCGGATGTAGTAGCCGAACATCATCCAGTCGGAATTCGCCGAGCGCACGCGGCCAATCGAATCCGCGGCCGGAGAATACATCTGCTCGATCGATGCCGCCTGTTCCACGCTCACGACCGACAGAATCAGTTCCGGGCGCCAGTAGACGAGGCATCCGATGAGCACCGTCGGCAGCACGAAGGCGGCGGCGGCCGCGGCGACGTACGCCGCATGCTGCCGGATGGCGCGCGGGAAGTCAGCGGCGACGAACTCTCGAAGCCGTGCGATGCCGAAATCCCGGCGATAGTAGATCAGCTGGTGCGCGTCGCCGGTGAGCCGCTCGAGGCGGTCGATGAGATGCACCGGGTAAAAGCGGGCCCGTGCCAGGGCGAGGTGCTCGCAGACCCGGCGATACAGCGCCGCGAGACGGGCGCCCGATACGGTGGCGGGCGGAGGGACGCTCCCCTTTCGGCCGCGGACCGCGTCCAGCAGCGCCTCGAGCTCCGTCCACTCCTCCTCGTACATCTCCTCGAAGCGGAGCGGCGTCATCATCGTCCGCCCAGAACCCACCGCGCCACGCCGAGCACTCGACGCGTGACCTCGGGCCCGGCCTGACCGCGGTCGCCGGAGACGACCGCAGCCATCGCGGCGAGCTCGTCGAGCCGCTCCGCCGTCAACCGCGAGGCGCGGGCCGCGAGCGCGGCGAGCGCGGCCTGATCCTCCGGCGACAGGGGGCGCGCTGGAGCGATCGGCTCCACTTGCGCGATGACAACTTTGCGGCTCGCCCGCGGCTGGTACACGACGAGCGTTCCGGCGGCCAGGTCGCCCAGCCGCTTGCAGTCGCTGCGCACGAGCATGCTGACGATGGCGAGGCCGAAGGCAAACGGCAGAAAGTCCGCCGTGCGGAGCAGGTTACGCGTGACAGCCGCCGCCGGCGTGATGGGCAGGCCGTTGTCGAGGATGACCTTGAGGTCGAATGCGCGCTTGCCGGGCGTGGCCCCTGAAGGCATCAGCTCGAAGGCAATCGGGTACAACCACTCGAGCGCGAAGAGCAGAATGAACCAGAGCGCCATCCCGATGCCGCCCATGATGCTGGCGACGAAAATCGCCACCCACATCACGGCGATGCGGATCATCCAATCGACCATGAACGCGTAGAAACGGGGCACGAGCCCGGCGGGGCGGAGCTCCAGCAGAATACCCTCGGGCGTTTCGACGGCCACCACCGTGTCGAGAATGCCCCGGGTTGTCAGCGCCGTCAGTCCTTGACGACAATCGTGTCCGCGATCCTGTCGTGCAGACACTGCCGTGATTCCGCGAAGATGAAGAGCGCGTCGACGATCGTGTAAAGGATCCCGACGAGGGGGACCATGCCGATCAGCGAGTTGACGACATTCCGCAGCCAGAAAATCCGGCTGACCGACGCCCGTGAGCCGTCCCGGCGGACGACCTTGATGTGCAGCAGCTTCTTGGCGATGGACTGGCCATTGCGCGCGACGTACATGATCGTCAACCAGCACCAGGCAATCAGGCCGGCGAGCGTGATGATTCCGCCGCCGATGAGCACCGGATTACTTGCGACGCCCGCTTCGAGGTCCATTGCGGGCTCCATACCGAACCCGATGGTCACGAGCAGCGGCACGTACACCATCACGCTGAAGATGATGCCGTCGAGGATGGTCGCGCCGAGACGTGTGCCGGGGCCCGCGCGCTCGGCCAACGCATCGACGCCGCCAATGTCCGCGACGACCGCACCTGGCGGCGCGTACAGATTGGTCGTGGTCATGAAAAGGGATCCTGACTATCTAGGGGGGCGCAGACAGTATACCGGTTGTCCCTACCCGGTTGGGAACCGTTTCGCGGCACGCGGCAGTGTGTCACTTTCCGCACGCCCGTGTCACTGATGAGTCCGGTGACCTGAAGACGAGCTTCGCTCGCAGGCGCTGTCTCCAATGTCGAGGTTCGTTCGGCTGGAATACGACACGTGACTCGAAGAGCAAGTGGGCGCCCGTGCAGCGTCGGTAACGTGGGTTAGCCGGCCCCCTCCGCTGGATCGGCAAGGTGCTGGTTGATGACGTACTGGAGATAGTAGATCTGGAAGAAGAACGTCATGAGCCCGGATAGTTTCACGTGTTCGACGAACAAAGAATGCGAGCCATCGTCTTCCGGCCCGGCCAGATGGTCCTCCAGAATCTCTTTTGTGAAAAAGCATTGCACCAGCATCAGGATCCCGACCGCCAGCCGAGCGAACCCCAGCAGTGCCGCAGCGTTGGCGCCGATGGTTTCCGCAGGCGGCCCGGGGCCGGAGGCGAGGGCAACAATAACGTCGACCACGGTAACGGTGCAAAAGATCGGGAGAGGCCACAGTCGAAGCTTCCGGGGCGAATTCAAGCGGTTCAATGCAGCACGACGACGGAAGAACCAGATCGGATAATACAAACCTAACGTGACGACGGTGAACACAATCATCACGATCACCCTGCGTCGCCTGAGACCCGTGGTTGACGCAGAACTCAGGTCGGCGACAGAGGCCTTTGGCGGTGCGAAAGGATTGGGCTCCATTGAGCTCACGGACGTCGGGTGCGACGGCTGCACCGCTAGGTTAACCGGCCGCCACGAGTTTCGGAACGCTTTTCTACCGTGACGCAAACGAGGGTTGACGCGTGAGGTTCTTGCTTCGTCGTCCCGCACGAGCTCGCAGGGATCCGGTGACGCGGTAGACTGACCGTCGTGTCTCTCGACCTGATTCAGACTGTCGCCCTGGCGGGCGTCGTGCTCTTCGCGGGCTATTTCATCCGCCGCGTCATCACGCCGCTCGCCGACTACAACATCCCCGCGCCGGTCGTCGGCGGCCTCCTCGTCGCGATTCTTCTCACGCTCAATCGGGCCTACCTCGGGTATCCGGCCAAGTTCGACACGACGCTGCAGTCGCCGCTGATGATCGCGTTCTTCACGACCATCGGGTTCGGCGCAAGCGTGGCACTGCTACGCGTCGGTGGTCCGGCGGTGATCATCTTCTTCGGGTTCTCGACCGTCATGGCGTTCGCCCAGAACGTGATTGGCTCCGCCGTCGCGATGGCGCTCGGACAGAACCCGTTGATGGGCGTGCTGGCAGGATCGGTGACGCTCACCGGCGGACCCGCGACCGGTCTCGCGTTCGCACCCGAGTTCGAAGCCGCAGGCGTGCCGGCCGCGGCCACGCTCGCCGTGGCGGCCGCCATGGTCGGCATCGTATCCGGAGGCATCCTCGGCGGTCCGATCGGCACCTATCTCGTGCGCCGGTCTTCCGGCACCCGGCTGGAACCCACGCCGATGGAACAGCCCGTGGCGCAGCACGTCGTCGAAGCCGGCCTTCCATCGCCTGCGACGACGAAGGTGCCCGAGGGGGAAGACGCCGAGAGCTACGACCTCCTCAAGGCGATCGTGCTCATCCTGGTCGCGATGTGGGCCGGATCGTGGCTCACCATCGGATTCACGGCGATGGGCCTCACGCTGCCTGCCTATATCGGCGCGATGCTCGTGGCGGCCGTCATCCGCAACATCGACGACCTGACCGGCCTCTTCGGCCTGTCGCAGCGAACCATTGACGACGTCGGGAACGTCGCGCTGTCGATTTTCCTGGTCATGGCGCTGATGACGCTGCGGCTGTGGGAACTGGTCGGACTCGCGGCGCCGCTCGCAATCATGCTGGTGGTACAGGTGGCGGCGGTCGGGCTGATGGCGGTCTTTCTCGTCTGGCCGCTGATGCGCCGCGACTACGAGGCCGCGGTCATCTCGAGCGGCTTCGTCGGCTTCATGCTGGGCACGACGGCGAACGCCATGGCCAACATGAAGGCGCTGGTCGAGCGGTACGGGCCCGCGCCCAAAGCGTTCCTGGTGGTGCCGATGATCGGCGCGTTCTTCATCGACTTCACCAACGCGCTCATCATCACGGCGTTCCTCAACTACTTCGACTAGGGCGGCGCCGATCGCGTCCGGCCGGCCGGCACGAGCTTCGTTATCGCTTATCGCGGTCTCGATCTCTCCATCGCCGTCACTTGGCCAACCGCTCCACGCCGACGAGTTGCCACGCGTTGCCGGCGCGGCGGAAGTAAACGTCCACGGGCCTGGCCCAGGGCGCGTGCGGCGGGTCGACGGCGTGGATCGAGACCTTGACGTAGCTGTTCGCGTTACGCGGCAGATCGGCCGGCGCCTGCAGCCGTTCCTGGCTGGTGGTGGTCGGCGACCCGATCTGGTCCGCTGCGCCGGTGCCGTTGTTGAAGCGGTACCACGTCGCCTGGTAGCCCTGCTTGGGAGCCTCGCTGAGGCGGGCCTTGACGGCGGGGTTCTCGAAGGCCAGCCCTGTGTCGGTGAGCTCGAAGCGGACGAGCGGATTGATGCGCGAGTAGTACACGCGGCCGATCTTGTCGCGCCGCTTGATCAGGATGTCGCCGAGCAGCTTCTCCGCCGCGGGATCGATGAAGGTGCCGGTCTTCACGGCGGCGCGGATCTGGTCGTCCGTGAACGCCATCACCCGCAGCGCCGCCCAGAGCGCGTCGTCCGGACGGACATGCCGAAGCGCCGCCACGGGCACGCGGGGTTTCCAGTCCTCGGGCTCGAACTCGTCTCCTTCGAACCGGCCCATCTCGGGGTGTTCGTCGTAATCGACGGTCTGCCACGGGCTCAGGTAGAACCCGAACGTCAGCAGCCGCTTCACCAGCGTGTCGGCCTCGTACAGGTCCTCGTACCCTTCGTCGCCGTCGCGAGGAAAGAGCGCGCCGGTGCCGAACGTCGAACCCACGTCCTGCAGGTAATGGCGGACGACGCCGCGGCCGTTTTCGGTGATGACGGTGTCGAGCGTGTTGCCGGCCTTCATGTCCACGAGGTTGGCCCACGCGCCGAACACCTGCAGCGCGCGCAGCTCGCGGCGGTGCTCGTGCGGGACGACGTCGTTCGGATCGTCCGGCCTGGTCCCGTAGTACCTGAACCCGCCAACCGGGCGGCCGGGAAGGGCGGCGCCGGCGATGACGCGGTACGATCCGTCTGCGCTCTTCGCCGCGCGCTCGAAGACCTGCTCGAGGTCCTTGGCCGTCATCCGCCGCCGCTTGCCGTGCGCACGCAGCGTGGCCGAGGGATCGACGATCACATTCTCGGGCCGGAGCGTCGTCAGGTGGTTCTCGACCTGGAAGTAGCCGAGCGCCCAGAACAGGCGCGTCGCGACCGCGATCGCGGCGGTCGGCGCCACCGGGTTGTCCCGGCCGTCGAAGCTGACGAACCACATGACGCCCTTTTCATCCCGGGCGGTGAACCCCGGCGCCACGCCGGCGCCCTTGCCGCGAATGACGGTCCACTTTCCGGGCGCGGGGCCGCCGGTGGTCAGCGGACCGCGCGTGACCTCGTCGGTGGACAGCGGCTTCGCGTAAATGCGATTCGTGAACCAGCTGGAGTCCGGCACCTCGTCGGCGGTGTTGACGTTCTGTGCCCGGACGTTGGACGGGGGATCGCCCGGCTTGCCGAACAGGTTGTGCAGCAGATCCGGCGTCAGGCCGATGTCCCATGCCTCGACTTTCGCGGCGTCCTGGGTCTCGGGCTCCCGCGAGATCGGGTCGTCCGAGAGGAACCGCGGGCGCTGCGCGCCGATATCTGATAACGGGACGACGGCCGCCGCCGTCAGCAGTGCGAGTGCGGCGGCGAGTGCCGAGCGATACGCGTGTTGCCGGAACATTTCCGCTGCTCCTGACTTAGAAGGCGGCGCCGGTCGACACGACCAGCCGCCAGCCGTCCGTTCCCTTCGCGCCTTCGATGCGGAGCACGGTAGTCGTGGGCCCATGGAAGCGCGCGCCGATGCCCCAGTCGGATTTGAGCGAGTCGAAGTCCAGATCCTCGCGGCGGGGCGTGACCTTGCCGGCGTCGTAGAAGACGGCGATGTCGAGGCCGGTGCGATTTGGAATCCACCGGAACTCGCCGGACATCAGCAGGCTGTGCCGATCGCGGAAGCGTCCCGACTCGTAGCCGCGCAGCGTGCGGCCGCTGCCCAGCTGCGGCAGCAGGAAATACGGCACCACGTCGTCGTCTTCGAGCACGCTCTGGACCCGTCCGCGCAGCGAGATGACCCAGTTCTCCCGCAGGATCGGCAGGTGCTGGACGATCAGGCCCTCCATCCGCTTGAAGCTGTAGGTATCGTCGCGGTCCGCGAAGTTGGTCAGCGTGACGCCGTAATAGCCGCCCTTGCGTGCGTAGGCGGCCGCGGGGCGCCAGTCGATCGCGGCCGTGCCCTCGGTGCGCAGGAACGCCGGATCGGCGAGCAGCCCCGGTGCGTCGCTCTCGTTGTAAATGGTTTCGATCGACGGCGTGCTGCCCTTGCCGGACTTCGTGATGTAGTCGTCGTACGAGACTTCTCCGATCAGGCGCGTCCAGCGGGTCGGCCGTACTTCGGCGAGGGCGGTCGCGTAGGTCTGCTGCAGGTTGAAGTTGGTGCGAACCGCTCCGTCGGCCATGCCCTGCCCGTAGTAGGAGACCTGCGGCGCATCGAGCCAGCCGACACGGGTGTCCACCGTCCAGCGGCCGTTGGTGAACCACGGGGTGCGCGCGCCGAGCTCGACCTGCTTGTAGTTCTTGACCGAATACGCCCCCCGCGCGTTCCACACCGCGTCGCGCGCGAAGAACCGCCGATACCCGGCGCCGAAGGTGAATCCGCCGCCCTGGTAGATGCTGGCGAAGTCCGGATAGAAGCCATTGGGCGGGCTGGCGAAGTTCTCCTCCAGGGCCAGCAGGAAGGCCTCCGCTTTGTTCGGCTTGTAGGTCGAGAGATTGGCCGCCTTTTCCCGTTGTTTGGCCGCGATCTCGTCGGCGCGGGTGTCCTGCGCCGAGACCGGCGCCGCCGACGCCATCGCGATGGCGGCCGACGTCAGCCAGGTGGCCAGGAGGAAACGAATATCCGGGCAGGCGTTGCCCGATCTCGCAGAAAGCAGCATGGTCAGTCTCCGGAGGTCCTCTAAAGGCTTCCGATTATCCTACGTCTTGGCGCATAGGGAGGGGGACAGAATCGACGCGGCAGCCGTTCACGGAAGGGCGCCCCTGTGCTTTTTCCTGTCCGAGGTCGACCCTGGCTTACCCGTACCTTGACGCGGCGGCAATGAGTAATATCCTGAAACCGTCATGACCAGGCTCGCTCTTGCACGCGGGATCGCGCCGCTCGTTGTCATGCTCGCCCTGACGATTCGGGGTTCCGCGCAGGTCATCCCGCACCGATGGCGCCCCGCCTGGCCCGCGCACCGGGATGATCGTCGGCCAGGTCGTGGACGCCGGCACCGGCGCGCCGGTGGGCGAGGCCATCGTCAGACTGACGATGCCGAAGTATGCCGAGGACCTGCCGACAACGCCGAAGGGTCGCGTGATGGCGGACGGCGACGGCCGCTTCTTCTTCACGGACCTGCCCGCGGGCGAGTACTTCCTGCAAGCCACGAAGGAAGGCTATGCGCCCGGGACGTACGGCCAGCGCCGGGCCTGGGGCCAGAGCCAGCTCTTGTCTCTCGCCGAGGGCGAGCGGCCCACGGACGTCACGCTCCGGGTGTGGAAGTACGGGGTCATCGCCGGCACAGTGGTGGACGAAGCCGGCGAGCCGGTCGTCGGCGTCGCGGTGCGGGCGCTCATCAAGAGACGTCGTCGCCGGGCGCACGCAGTACGGCAACATGGAGGTGATTCCCGAGCTCGTGCCCGGCGCGACGACCGACGATCGCGGCATGTTCCGGCTCTCGCAGTTGGTGCCCGGGACATACGTCGTCCTCGTGCCCTCCACGCAGACCACCCTGCCGGCCGCGTGCCTGGCGGGCCAGGACTCCGCGCTGCGGAGCGAGCTCTTCTTCGCGGGCGTCACCGAAGTGGCGCCGCTCGGCCAGCCTCGCACGCAACAAGTGGGCGACGTCGCGCTGATGACGCTGAATCGCGTGCTGATTCCTCCGCCGCCGTCGCCGACGGGCCGCATGGCGGTGTACCCGACGACGTATTTTCCGGCCGCGGCGACGGCTGGCGCGGCGACGCAGATTACGGTCGAAGCCGGCGAGGAGCGGACGGACGTCACGATCGCGCTGCGGCCGGTGCCGGCGGTGCGCGTCTCCGGGCCGCCTCGTGGCGCCGGACGGATCGGCGCCGCCGCCGACCACCATCCGGCTGATCGGCGCCGCGATGACCGACGTCATCACGACGAGGCCTGGCCAGCGGGCCCGGCAACGTCGGGCTCGAGACCGTCACCGGCATGAGCGATGCGACCGGCCGGTTCACGCTGCTCGGCGTGCCGCCGGGCGAGTACGTCCTCACGCACGCCAACCGGTTCCTCTCCAGGGCGATGCAACAAGGCCAGCCCGCGTACTGGATTTCCCAGCCCGTCACCGTCGGCGCCGATGATCTCTCGGATCTCACCGTCGCGCTTCGACCCGCGCTTCGCGTCGCAGGGCGGGTGGAGTTCCGCAGCGGGAACGGCCCGCAAACGGCGCCGCCGAGAATCGCCGGGGTCATGTTCGAAACGCCGTTCGGCGAGCCGGGGCAAGTTCGCCGTGGAGGTCACGAGAGACGCGACGCTGTCGTTCTCCACCGTCGCCGCCGGCGGCCAGTACATCGTCCGGCCCTACGAGCTGGGCGGCTGGTTCGTGCAATCCGTCACGCTGGGCGGCAAGGACATCACGGACCGCGTCGTTCGACTCTGCAGGCGGACGCGACGTCGCTGGTCGTGACCTACACGGATCGGCCGTCGAAGGTGTCCGGCACCGTGACTGACGCGCGCGGCGCCGCCAGCCCGACCGCGGTCGTGCTGGTGTTTCCCGTCGATCCGCGGCGGTGGTCGGGCTACGGCGCGTCGCCGCGCAACTCTGAAAAGCGCGTTGACGACGCGAACCGGCGTCTACACGTTCGACCACCTGCCGCCCGGCGACTACTACGCGATCGCGATCGATGCCGCCGAGGCCGACGGCTGGCAGGATCCGGCCACGCTCGAGGCGCTCGCGAGCCAGGCGACGAGGCTGACGGTCGCCGCGGGCGATGCGCCAAAGACGCTCGATCTTCGCCTGAAGGCGATCCGATGATCGGCCGCTCTCGCATCATGCCTGATCCTCGCGATCGCGTGCGGCGCGGCCGTGGCGGCGCGTGCCGCGGCGCGGCGCAGCAGCCGGCGCGCGACAACGCCGCGCGTCGCGGCCGGTACCGCGTCGATCTCCGGCACGGTCTTCGTCGCCGGCGAGGCGAAGCAGCCGGCGCGCCGCGTGCGCGTGACGCTCACGAACGTCGCGCGCACGCTCGCCAGGTCAGACGACGACCACCGACGACAGCGGCGCGTTCGCCTTTCGCGGTCTGCCGGCGGGCCGGTTCGAGCTGCAGGCGTTCAAGAACGCCTATCTCAGAGCCAGCTACGGCGCGTCGCGGCCGGACCGCGCCGGCACGCCCGTCGTCGTGAAAGACGGCGAGGCGGTTACGAATCTCGCGATGACGATCGCGCGCGGCGGCGTGATCACCGGCGTCGTGCGCGACATGCGCGGCCGGCCCGTGCCTGGCGTGAACGTGCGGGTGCTGAAGCTTGGCTACAACGCGGTGACCGGCGAGCGCACGCTCGGCGCGCCGAGCACCGGCAGCGCGAGCATGCACGGACGATCGCGGTGAGTACCGCGCCTACGGCCTGCCGCCCGGCGGCTATCTCGTGGTCGTCGCGCCAAGCGTCCCGTCGGGACGAGGCAACGACGGCATTCGCCAGCTGACGAGCGGACGAGGTGCGGCAGGCGCTGCAGGCGGCTCGCTCCGGCGCCTCGACCGCCCGGCAGGCCGCGGCCAGCCGCTCCAGCCGTCATCCGTCCAGTCGCCGACTCAGCCGCGGCGCGCGTGAACTACGCGCCGGTTTTTCATCCCGGCGCGACCGACATCCGCGCGGCGGCGACGATCGCCCTCGGCGTGAGCGAGGAGCGCACCGGCGTGGATATCACGATTCAGCTCGTGCCGACGGCGACCATCTCAGGGACGATCAGCTCGCCGTCCGGCGCCCTTCCCCCGTTCCTCTCGGTGCGGCTCGTGCCGGCCGGCGCGCAAACGGAAATGCTCGCGGGCGCGGGCCTGCGCGGCCTGTCCGCTCAACCGCGCGCCGACGGCACGTACGTGTTCGCCGGCGTTGCGCCGGGGGCGTACACGATCAAAGGCGATCATCGGACGGCGGCCGCGGCGCCGCGCCCAACACAGCCGACGCAGTGGGCCGCGGCTGACGTGACGGTGAGCGGCCAGGATCTCGACGTCCCGCTGACGCTCCAGCCCGGCGTCGCCATCAACGGGCGCGTCGTCTTCGAGGGCTCGCAGCCGACGGCCGCCGAGCTCCAGGCGCTCTCGTTCGCGCTCGTGCCGCCCGGATCGGGCGGCACAGGTTCAGACGAGCGGCGGCGGCCGCGTGGATGCGGAGGGACGCTTCACGTTCGCGGGCGTCACGCCCGACACGTATCAGTTCGTGACGACGTGGAACGCGCCAGGCGCGCGCGACAAGTGGGCGATCAAGTCGTCCACGCGCGAACGGCCGCGAGGCATTCGAGGCGCCGCTTCGCGTGAACCCGAACGAAACGCTCGACTGGACGGTCACATACACGGACAAGCCGACGAGCCTGACCGGCGTCCTGCAGGATCGCGGCGGCCGCGCGGCGACCGACTACTACATTCTCGTCTTCTCATCCGACCGCAAACACTGGACGCCCGGCTCGCGCCGCGTCCGCATGACGCGGCCGGCGACCGACGGCGCGTTCAGCGTCAAGGGTCTCCCGCCCGGCGAGTACTTCCTCGCGGCGCTCACGGACCTGGAGACGGGCGAGTGGAACGATCCGGCGCTGCTCGAGCAGCTCGCCCGATCGTCGGCCAAGGTCACGCTGCGCGACGGCGAGACGACGACGCGAGACTTCCGGATTGGCGAGGCAGCGGCGGAAAGGGTCAGGTAGAACGCCCCTTCAATCCTTCGCGGGGCGCGATGAGCGGGGCTCGGCGATTGCGCGTTTGCGAATGGCCACGAGTGCCTTCACCGTGGAGGCGAGCGCCGCGGGATCGACGGGCTTGGCCAAATACTGATCGAAGCCCGCCGCGATGGCGCGCTGGCGATCCTCCGCATGGGCGTAGGCTGAAACGGCCGCGACCGGCACCCGCCGTCCGAGCGCCGTTTCGACCTGACGGACCTCGCTGAGGACCGCGTACCCATCGCGGCCGGGCATGGCGATGTCGCTCAGGACGAGATCGGGTCTGAACTCCCGCAGCGCGGCCGTCGCTTCGGTCGCCGACAGCGCGCACTGGACCGAGGCGCCATACCGCCGGAGTGCCTCGAGCATCATTTCGCACGACTCACGATCGTCGTCGACGACCAGGATCCGAAGACCGTCGAATTGCGGCCGGTCCGGTGCGGCTGAAGTGGCAGACGCGCCTGCAGGATTTCGCGCATCCCGCGCCGTAAGGGGCGCGTGTCTGTGCGGCAGCCTCACGACGAATCGTGTCCCCGCATCACGACCGTCGCTCTCGGCGCGCACGCTTCCACCATGAAGCTCGACGAGGTGGCGGACAATCGCCAGGCCCAGGCCAAGCCCGCTCTGGGCACGAGTGCTCGACGCATCGGCCTGACGGAAGCGATCGAACACGTACGGGAGAAATGTCGCGTCGATGCCGATGCCGGAATCGGTCACCGTCAGTTCGATCTGTCCGTCATCGAGGCGCGTCCTGACCTCCACCTTCCCGCCTGCCGGAGTGAACTTGACGGCGTTCGACAGGAGGTTCCACACCGTTTGTTGAAGCCGGGTCGCATCGCCCGTCATCGTGCGGCTGGCCGGGTCGACGGCGACGCGGATGCCGATGTCCTTGGCGCTGGCCGCGGGCAGGATCGTCTCCACGGCGGCATCGACGATGTCGCCCAAATCCATGGGTGCGAGGTCGAGCCGCATCTTGCCGCTGATCATCCTGGAGACATCCAGGAGATCGTCGACCAGCTGCGCGAGCGCGCGTGTATTCCGGCTGATCGACTGAAGCCCTTTGGACGTGCGACCATCGAGCGACGCCGTTTGCTCCAGCATCGCCGCCCATCCCAGGATTGCGTTCAGCGGCGTGCGCAGCTCGTGGGACGCGGTGGCCAGGAATTCGTCTTTGGCGCGATTGGCTTCCTCGGCCTGTGCCCGCGCAGCCTGCTCGCTGGCCAACAACCGCGTGCGCTCTTCATCTGCGCGAACGCGATCGCTGATGTCGCGGGCAATCTTGGACGCGCCGATCACGACGCCGTGTCGATTTCGGACGGGCGACACGGTGAGTGAGATCGCCACATAACGTCCATCTTTTGTGACACGCTGGGTCTCGAAGTGCTCGATCGTTTCACCCCGGCTCAAACGCTGAAGGATCTCGATCTCCTCATGCCGGCGTTCGGGTGGAATGATGATGCCAATCGACTGACCGACCGCTTCCGCGGCTGCATACCCGAACACTCGCTCGGCGCCCGCATTCCACGACGTGATCGTCCCGTTCAGGTTCTTGCTGACGATCGCATCGGCCGACGAATCGACAATGCCGGCGAGCAGCGTGCGCGCTTCTTCGGCCTGCTTGCGGTCGCTGATGTCGAGAATTGACGCAATCCACCCTTGTACCCGGCCACGCGCATCGGTGTCGGGCGTGTAGACCACCCGCAAGGAACGCATGCCGACTGCGTTCAACTTGACATCGGCTTCGTCCTCGACGCGTGTCCCATCGAGCACGGTTTCGATGTAGGGACGAATGGTTTCGAACCCTTCCTCTCCCATGATCTCGACGATCGCCTGGCCCGTGATATCGGCCGGCGGACGTCCGATCATCTCGGCATAGGTCCGGCTGACGAATTGGTATCGCAAGTCACGGCTGCAGCGGGTCAACATGAACGGCGTCTGGTCGATCACGAGCTCGAGGTCGGCCTCTTTCGCGCGCAGAGCCTCCTCGCTCTGCTTTTGCTCGATGAGATCGGCGGCTTGCCGGGCCAGGATGTCGAGGAGGCGCAGGGCCCGTTCGCCCGGTTGCTGCGGCGCGCGCTGGTAGTGCGTCGAGAACATTCCCAGGACGCGGCCGTGGCGGTTCACGAGCGGCGTCGACTGAACGGCTCGAGCGCCGGCGCCGGCCATGACATCAAGGGCCGCCGTCCCCGCGAAGATCGGACTGTTCACCACGTCGTCGACGATGACGCGCTCGCCCCGTTGCAGGGCGGCACCGCACGCCGCCTCGCCGTGGACCGAGGCAAAAAACTCGAGAAACGGCTTATCGAACCCGCGTTGCGCGACGATCCGCAGGACGTCACCGTCGACCAGCTGGATGTTTCCCATCTGCGCGCCGGTGATCGCGATGGCCGCATCCAGGATGTCGTGCAGCAGCAGTGAAAAATCGCCGGCCTGGAGCAGGCGCGTACTCAGCTGCTGCATCCGCGTGACGTCCTCGAGGTTCTGGCGCAGGGCGTCCTCGGTCTGTTTGCGCGATGTGATGTCGTAGAAACAGTTGATGGCGCCGATGACGTCGCCGCCCTCGTTTTTCAGCGGCCGGACATTCACGATGACGGCGATCCGCGAGCCGTCCGGCCGCTCGATGAGCACTTCAGTGTCGGAAGCCTCGGACAGCGTACCGGCCACCACTTCGGCCATGGAACACTGGTCGTGCGGCATGTGCGTGCCGTCCGGACGGAACAGCTTGAAGGAGCCACAGAAGCGCTTGTCCGTATCTCCCGGGGCGGGTTCGCAGCCCCACAGTTCCACCGCGCGACGATTGAATTCCTGAATGACGCCGGCGGCATCGCACGAATAGACCGCGACAGGGCCGAGATCGAACAGTGTGCGATAGCGTTCTTCATCCCAGCGCGGCCCGCCGTTCCGCGTGGGGACCGTGACCTCGCGATTGGTTCGGGCCGATTCAGACATTGAGCTGTTCCCTGTCCAACGGCCGGCGGGTGTCGCGGGTCCGCGAATCGCCTGGATCCCCGTTACCCCAAACAAGGCGGCATCGGCGCCGGCATCCTGGAAAACACTCTGGAATTTTGCAGCCTATCTTGGCGGGCCGCGGAGAACTGTCGGCAATCGTACAGTTCGCAATCAGTCTGTGGCCGAGGTCGCCGTCCGCCGACACCCGCACTTTACGGCCCGGCTCCGAGGCGGCGGCAGGCCGGCTGGAACAGGCATCAGGTTAATCGAACCGGTGCCATTGTGGGTAGGGGCGTATCGAAGTCTGACAGCTCTGCGGTCGCACCCGACCGACGCTTCAGAATTCGCAGTGAATGCCCCGCCTCAGAGACTGCGCCGAGATCGACGGCTTGAAATCGGCGAGGAGCGTTCCCTGAAGTCACTACAGAAGGCATGGGCATTGCTAAAGCAATCATCCGGGCAGGGCGTTGGCCCTTGCCCCAACCATGCCCTGCAGTGCTTTCGTTGCTCATTCATTTAGCCAAGGAGGCAAGGTGATGAGGAATTCCATTCGTGCAAGCGCAGTCGCGGTTCTGGTCTCTGGTGCGGTCGTCGCAGCCCAAGCGGGCGCGAGCGGCCAGGCCCAGCAGCCGCCACCTCAACCTGCAACGCAACAACAGCCGGCGGTTTCTCCGCCATCGACGACTCTTACCGGGTGCGTCTATCAGGAAAAGGACGTTCCCGGCAGGTCTCCGAATGTCGCCGAGCGCGCCGGCATCCTCGAGGACTACATCCTGGCCGAGGTGACCCCGGCCCCAGCCACACCATCGGCGGGCACACCTGGCGCCGCGGGAACATCGGGAATGTCGAAGTCGACGGCGATGTACAAGCTCGAACTGGTCGACGACGCCAAGCTCAAAGCGTTGGTGGGCAAGCGCGTCGAAGTCACCGGCCGGATCGACGCGGAGCCCGGTGACAAGACGCCCACAGCGGCTACTCCTCCGACGACGCCCACCGATCGCGCCATCGGCCGGGATCGCGTCGATCTCCCGGAATTCGAGGTCACGTCGATTCGGGAAGTGACGGGCACCTGCCCGGCCAAGCCGTCGGCACGGTAGCAGTTAAGAAGGGGTTAAGAAGGCGTCCATCGCGGCGGGCCGCTTCTTCGCGGCTCGCCGCTCTTTCAAATGAGAGGTTGCCAGAACTGGCCTTCGGAAGTGGGATTTCCGATGTGTCCTCACGAAAGGCGGCTCTGCGCGAGAAAACCCCGCAACGCCTGACCATGATTGGGTCGTCAAAGCTTCCACGCCACGGGCAGTCGAGAATCGGGCCGATATACGCAGTAGGTACCGGTCCGAATGGTACGATCGAGATGCTCGCCCAGTGAGGGGTTGTGCTCTCGGATGCGGGCCAGCCCCTGACGGACAGCCCGGGTGACTGCGCTTCTGGCGCGCTCGGACGCGGATCCCACGCGCCGATCGCGGCCCCCGAGTCCGACCGCACGTGCCAGCTCGCGGACGAGCACGTCACGTTCAGCATCGGCTTGCGCCGCGCGCTGAAGATCCCCCATCGTCCGCGCCTCCTCGATGTCGTCTTCGATCTCCGCGAGCCGTCGACGATAGGCCTCTTTGGCGCGCCCATCGAGCAGCGGGCCGGAATCTCCAGCGTCAGGAACCACGCGGGATCCAGAGGGGTCGTGCGACTTCTGAGGCGCGTCTCTCGCGGCGGCGACGAGGTCCACCGCGTGGAGCTCCCGCCCGGGATTGGCGAGGAGCCGCGCGAGGTATTGCAGGCCCTTCGAATCGCGCAGGCGTGCGGTTCGTTCCTCGAACGCGACCGACCAGTAGTCACCCTCGCGACGAAAGACGGCGGCATCGGCGGGACGCGCATCAGGACGAGGAGGCGATGGCGTCTGCCGGGCAGGCACGGCATCGCAGACCTGCGCCGCCCGGGATTCCTGATCGACCGCGCCGATTCGTTCGAACGTTGCGCGGGCGGCTCGAAACTCCAGCAAGGCCCGCTCCTCCTTGCCCTCCGCGCGGAGCGCCTGCGCAAGGCCCATCCGTGCGAGCGCCGTTTCGTACGGGGCGCCGATATCGCCCCACTGCTGTGCGGCGATCTCGAAGTCACGGCTGGCGGCAGCCGTGTCGCCCTCGGCCAGGAGTACCCGTCCGTGAGCGAGGTTCGCACTGGCCCCGAACGCCTTGCTCTGGAACAGCGCCGCGACGCGCCCGAGCTCCTCGGCAGCCGACCGGGCCCGAACAAGATCGCCGGCCGCGATCTCGATCTCGACCTGCGCCTCGAGGAGCGGGACCCGGCGCAGGGCCGTGTTCGGCGGCCACTCCTTCGACGGAATGGTCGAGGGACGATCCAGGGCTTCGTGAATGGACGCGGCGGCCCGCTCGACGTCACCGCGGCTCAAGTGCACCAACGCCAGGCCGGGCTGCGGATCCCATCCCGCCTCGTGAGCCGCCAGGAACGCATCCTCTGCGCCCTGGATGTCTCCCTTCCGGAATCGAATGCGGCCAAGCTCGGTCAATGGCCAGCCGAACTCGCGTCGCAAATAGGGACGCAGTTCCTCGCACGCCATGAGGATCTCCGTCTCCGCGTCGGCGCAGCACCCGCGCAGCCGGAGGATTTCGGCCCGATGGACACGGCAGCGCCCGTGGAGGCTTCCACGGGCTGTCCGCGCCGCCAGTTCTCCATCGCCTTCGTCCACTCCTCCGCGAGGTCGTACTGTCCGAGCGCCTGGAGCGCACACACCACCTCGCAGTACACCAGTCCGGTCCAGAGGGGATCGAGCTCGCCGGCGACCGCCGCCGCCGCGGCTTCGTTGAGCAGCGCGAGGCCGCGCGTGACATCGCCCTGCAGGATCAGGCTGCGTGCCTCCGCGACCCGTCCGATGGCCGCGGCCGCCGGGTCGCGGCCCGTGCCCGCCTCGACCGCTCGCCGGGCCCAGTGCCGTGCGTTGTCGAAGTCGCCTGAGAGCAGCCGTTCGTAGTTGCGCACGACGGCGAGCCACGCATGCACCGGCGTGTCGTCCGGATGATGCTCGAGATGCCGGTCCGCCCGCGTGAGCCACGCCCGGACGGGAGCCAGGAGAGCCGTATCGAACAGCAGATGCATGGCGACGCGAACGGCGGCGCCGGCCGCCGCCAGGTGATCGCCAGCCTGCGAGCTCGCTCGGTGGACCCGCTCCCACGCCTCGATGGTCACATCGAGATGGCCTGCCGCATATGCCACCCCAGCCAGGAGCGCGGTGTCGGGTCCGGAGAGCGGGGTCGTCGCGTCCACTCCGACGAGCCGCTCGTATGCGTCCTGCCACTCGCCGGCTGCCGCGGCAGCGCGCGCCCGTTCGAGAGGCGTCGCGTTGGTGGACTCTGGCATGCTCATCCTTAAGGCGGGCTCGGCGGCCACACGGCCTCCCCGGGCGGTGAGTGTGACGAGAGAAGTTCCCACCGTAACACCATTTGTCACGCACTTGTAGATAGAGGGCACGAAGCCGCTCTCCACTTGCAGGTCACATCTGCACAAGGAGCTTGGAATGCCGTTCATCAACGTGAAAGTGATCGAAGGCGTGTTCGACGCCACGCAGAAGCGGAAGATCGTCGAGAAGCTCACCGACGCCATGGTCGCGATCGAAGGCGAGAACATGCGGCCGGTGACGTGGTGCGTCGTCGAGGAGGTCCGCAGCGGCGATTGGGGCATCGGTGGTCAGCCCCTCACCACCACGGACGTGAAGAATCTGGCCGCTGGACAACCGGCCGCGAGGTAGTTCGGGTCGCTCGCGAGGCCGGTTGAGGCCGTCACGAGCTCATGGAGCCACGAACATGCAAGTACGAGCGATGCAGCGCGCACGCGTCAACGGCGTGGAATTGGAATACGAGGTCGCGGGAACGGGCGAGCCGGTGCTGCTGATCAGTCCCGTCGTGGCGGACGGCTTCTTCCCGCTGGTGTCAGAGGGGGCACTGGCCCACTACCAGCTGATCACGTACCACAAGCGTGGCTGGGCGGGCAGCACCCACACACCCGGGCCCGTCAGCATCGCCGACCACGCGGCCGACGCCGCCGGCCTCCTCGAGCACCTCGGGGTCGGTCGCGCGCACATCGCCGGTCACTCGAGCGGCGCCGCCGTCGCACTTCAGCTCGCGCTCGCGCGGCCGGCGATCGTTCACAGCCTCGTCCTCCTGGAGCTCTCGCTCCTGTCCGTGCCCGCGGGGGCCGGGTTCCTCGCGAAGGCAGGGCCGGCCTTCGCGGCCTACGCCGCCGGCCAGCATGAAACGGCGTTGGCCGCTTTCATGACCGCCGTCAGCGGCCTCGACTGGGAGGAGTGCCGCGACCTGCTCGACAAACGCGTTCCCGGGGCCATCGCGCAGGCGGTCGAGGACGCCGACACGTTCTTCGGTGTCGAACTGCCATCCCTCGGCGCCTGGACGTTTGGCGCCGAGCAGGCGGCTGCCATCGCCCAGCCTGTCCTCTCTGTGCTCGGTACCGACACGGAGCCGCTGTGGGTCGAAGTGGCCGGCCGGCTCCGCGTCTGGCTCAGGCACGTCGAGGATTGCACGATTGAGGGCGCCGGCCACCTCCTGCACATGCAACGTCCAGAGCCGGTTGCCAAATGCATCGCGGCCTTCCTTGGACGTCATCCGCTGCCTGCCCGCTGAGCTCGATGCGGCGCGTTCACGGGTGGATTCTCGGTGTTGTCGTATTGAGGTACGCGTGGTGGAGGCTCCGTCACTGACACTCGCCGCGCACGGCATTTGACCGTCCCTGCGCCGTTACATACACTCGCGGTGTGCACCGCTGCATCGCCATTCTCCTCGGACTGATCCTGGCGTCGACGTCCGGCCACGTCTCTGCGCTGCACATCCACGCGTACACCGATCACGACCATCCCGAGCACCATCACGGGCTCGCGGCCCACGAGCACAATCGGCCAGCACAGCATCACGACGATGACGACGACGACGGCGACGGCGATGAGGCAGTGCACCTGGAATCGTGCGACCCCGGCCAGCATGCGGTTGCACTCACGATGGGATGCACACCGCTGCCGCCGGCTCATGCAATCGATGGGGTCTGCCCGAACCTGATTCTCGCAGCTCTGCTGGTGCCGATCCGCTCGGTGAACGAAGTCACGGACATCCGCGTCCACGGTCCGCCGCCGCTCACACACGCTCCTCCCCGCGCCCCGCCTTTGATCTTCCCCGCCTGATCACCTGATCGGCACGATGCCGGTCGTCCGTCAGTTCGAATAATCGAGGACCGTCTTATGCCGACCCGAGCCCAGGTGTGTGCCTGGATCGCTGGGTGCGGCCTGGTCGTGCCATCGCTGGCCGTGGCCCAGGACCGGACCGAACGCGAACTAGTGGAGCTGATCGTGCGCGATGGTCCGCGGGCGGCAGCCATCCGCGCGGAGACGGAGGTCACGCGCCGTGAGCAGCTCGCCCGGCTGGCCTACCCGAATCCCGGAGTCACGTACAGCCGGGAGAGTGCGGGTTTCACGGAGTTTCTGCAGGTCGAGCAATTGCTGCCGATATTCGGCACGCGCGACGCGCTGTCTCGAGCCGGAGTGGCCGCTACAGCGGCCGCGGAAGCCGAACGGGACGCTCGCCTGTGGATGCTGCGAGCGGACGCGGTGAGAGCCGTCGCCCGGCTTGCTGCCGAGCAGGCCCGACTCGAGGCGGCCCGGGCACATGCGCGTGACGTGGAACGCCTGATTGAAATCCTTCGCATCCGCGAGCGCGAAGGCGAGGGATCGCGCTTCGACCGTCTCCGTGCGGAACAGGAGCTGCGGGAGACGCGACAGCTCGTCACCTCGGTGGCCGTCGCAATCTCGGACGCTCGAGGGACGCTGTCGGCCATGCTGCCGCCCGACATCACGGTGACTCGAGTCGCCGCCGGGCCCCCACCGCAGCAAGCAGTCGCGCCGGTCGAAGCCCTGATGACGCGGGCTACAACGACCCGAGCGGAACTACGCGCCCTCCACCTGTCGGCCGAACGGACGGCTCTGGAATCGGACGCGGCCAGCCGGGCACGGCTGCCTGGGCCCACTCTTTTTGGCGGGCTGAAACGGGCGGACACCGAGTCTGGCCGCGAGCGGGGCGGGGTCTTCGGGCTCACTGTGTCGCGTGCCGCTCTTCGATACGGGCGGCCGGGACGCGGCGAGATGGTCCGCCGAGCGCGCGCGCATAGAAGCCGAACGCGCGTCTCTCGAGCTCCAGATTCGCAGCGAAATTGCCCGTGCCTCGGAAGCGCTGGCGCTCCGGCAGGCCGCCCTCTCGGAGGACCAGGAGGCGGCTGCCGACGAACTCACGCGCATCGCTGAGGTCGCGTATCGCGAAGGCGAGGTGGGGATCCTCGAACTGCTCGACGCCGTTCGCACCGCATCACGAGCGAGAGCTCGCAGTATCGATTTGCGGCTCGAGGCGCGCCTGGCACAGATCGCCCTGGAACGCGCAGTGGGAGACGTCTTGTGGCCTTGAAACAGCTCTACTCCGCTCTCGTGGCGCTGTGCTCGTCTCCGGGTGCGGCCGTTCGACGCCGCCCGCCGCCACAGCCGATGAACCAGAGGTGCTGAGCGTCACGCGCTGGACGGACAAGACGGAACTGTTCGCGGAGTATCCGCCGCTGGCCGTGGGCACGACCTCGCGCTTTGCCATTCATCTCACGCGGCTCGATTCGTTCAAGGCGCTCACTGAGGGCCGGGTTGAAGTTCACCTGCGAGGTGGCACGGCGCCCGCCGAAGTCTTCCGCGTCGATGCGCCTTCCCGGCCCGGCATTTTCGGCGTCGACGTGAAGCCTGCGCAGGCAGGCACGCGCGAGATGGTCATCGTGCTGCGGCGACGGGACTCAACGACGAGCATCGCGTCGGGTCAGGTCGATGTGCACAGCAATGCCGAAGCCGCTCGCGCGGCGGCATCCAAGGCCGGCGAGGAGACGCCAGGCATCAGCTTCCTCAAGGAACAGCAGTGGAGCCTGGACTTCGGGACTGCCCTGGTCCGTGAGGAGTCCGTGCGCGAGTCGATTCGTGTCCCGGCGCGCCTGGAGGCCAGGCCGGGCGGCGCCGCTGACGTCGCGGCTCCGATTGACGGCCGGCTGACTCGAGTCCTCGACGTGGCGCTGGGGACAAGCGTGTTCCGCGGGCAGGAGCTCGCGCAGCTGCTGCCGCCGCCCGCCGTGCCCGGCGATCTGCCGCAGTTGCAGCGGGCGCGGGCGGATGCGCAAACGGCGCTCGCCCTCGCGACGCGCGATCGTGAGCGTGCCGAGCGGTTGACCAGCGCGGGGGCTGCGCCGGAAAAGCGACTCGACGAAGCGCGATCCGCAGAGGAGCAGGCGAGGGCGCGAGCCACCGCGGCCGAAGCGAGCCTCGCGCAATACAACGTCGCCCGAACGGGAGGGGCGACGGACGCAGACGGGCTGTTCGTCGATCCGGGCACCGCTCGGCGGCGTGATTGCCCGGCGCGACGCGGCGACGGGGGCGAACGTGTCTGCCGGCACGATCCTGTTCCGAGTGGTGGACGCGTCGCAGATCCACGTCGTGGGCCAAGTCCCGGAGGCCGAGGCGGCAAGAGCGCGATTGGTATCGGCAGCGGAGATTGAGGTGCCGGGCCACGAGGGCCGCGTGCCGGCGGGCCGCTTGGCGAGCCTCGGCAAGGTGCTCGACCCGCAGTCCCGGACGGTCCCGATCACGTTCGCCTTCGACAACCGCGCGCTCGGACTGCCGGTCGGTCAGGCCGTCTCACTTCATCTCCTGATGGATACGACCGCGCCCCGGCCCGTCGTGCCTGCCGCAGCCATCGTCGATGACGCGGGACGTCCGATTGTGTTCGTGCAGCGGGAAGGCGAGACGTTCGAGCGGCGGGCGGTGACCCTTGGTGCGCGCGCCGGCGACCTCGTCCAGATCATTGAAGGGATCAAGCCCGGTGACCGAGTGGTGACCAGAGGCGCGTACCTCGTGCGCCTCGCATCGCTATCGACGTCGGTTCCGGCCCATGGGCACGTGCACTGAGAAGGCCGAACAATGATTGACGCGCTGATTCGCTGGTCGCTTGCGCATCGCCCCATCGTGGTGGCGCTCGCGGCCGCTTTCCTGGTGTGGGGCGGCTGGACCGCTTCGAGAATTCCACTCGACGTCTTGCCGGACCTCACGGCTCCGACGGTGACCATCCTGACCGAAGCCCCGGGGATGGATCCGCTCGAGATCGAGTCGCTGGTCACCTTCCCCATCGAATCCGCCCTGAACGGGGCCGCGGGCGTGCGCCGCGTCCGCTCCGCCACCGCTGTCGGCGTCGCGGTCGTGTGGGTTGAATTCGACTGGGGCCAGGACATCGCACGGGCGCGGCAAACGGTGACCGAGAAGCTGACGCTCGTCTCGGGCACGCTGCCCCCGGACGTCGAGCCCCCCTTCCTCGCGCCCGGTCTCGTCGATCATGGGCGAAGTGCTCTTCGTCGATCTCGAATCGGATCGCCATTCGCCATTGGAACTCCGGACCGTTGCCGAGACGATCGTCCGGCGGCGCCTGCTCGCCGTTCCCGGCGTGTCTCAGGTGATCGCGACCGGAGGCGAGCAGAAGCAATACGAGGTCGTGCTCGATCCCGCGCGTCTTGCCGCCCACCAGGTGACGCTCGAGGAAGTCGAAACGGCGCTGACCACCGCGAATCGCAACGCGACGGCCGGTTTCCAGGCCGCCGAAGGTCAGGAGTACCTCGTCCGCGGCGTGGGACGGCTCGGCGACACGGACGCGATCGCCGCCGTTGCCGTCAAAGCGTCTGATGCCGCACCCGTCCTCATTCGCGACGTGGGGACCGTCCGCGAAGGCGCGGCGATCAAGCGGGGCGAAGGCTCGCACAACGCGCGGCCGGCGGTGATCATCGGCATTCAGAAGCAGCCGGCCGTGAACACCCTGGAACTGACCGAGCGGATCGAATCGACGCTGGACGACATCCAGCGAGCGCTGCCGCAAGGGATGCAGATCCACAAGGATCTCTTCAGGCAAGCGGACTTCATCGAGCAATCCCTCCACAATCTCTTCACCGCGTTTGCGGAAGGCGCAGGGCTGGTCATCGTCGTCGTCATGCTGTTCCTGATGAACGTCCGGGCAGCCGCCATTACGCTGCTGGCGTTGCCGCTGTCGCTTGTCGCGGCCGTCATCGCGATGGATCGGTTTGGCCTCACGCTGAACACCATGAGCCTGGGCGGCCTCGCGATCGCCATTGGAGAGCTGGTGGATGACGCGATCATCGACGTCGAGAACGTGGTGCGCAGGTTGAGGGAGAACGCGCCACGGCCGGAGGGAGAACGTCTGCCGGTCCTGGAAGTCGTCTATCGCGCCAGCACTGAGATTCGCCACTCCGTGGTGTTCGCAACCGTCATCGTGGCGCTGGTGTTTCTCCCGCTGTTCATCCTGGGCAGCGTGGAAGGCCGTCTCCTCCGCCCGCTCGGTTTCGCGTACGTCGTGGCACTGATCGCGTCGCTCCTCGTCGCCCTGACCGTCACGCCGGTTCTGTGCTCGTACCTCCTGCCGAGCTCGCGCCTCATCGCGTCAGGGACGGAGCCGCGCCTCACACGGACGCTCAAGGCCTGGTATGAGCGCTGGCTCGGCCACGCCTTCAGGTATTGGCGCACGGTGCTGGTCAGCGCGGCGGCGTTGCTGGCGGCAGCCTTGATCGGTATCGTGGCCGCTGGGCGATCCTTCCTTCCGGAGTTCAACGAAGGCGCCTTGACCGTCAGTTCAGTCACGATCCCGGGTACGAGCCTGGCGGACTCGAACGCGCTCGGCAATGGCTTGGAACGGCTTCTGCTAAGCGTGCCCGAGGTGACGTCGACGGCTCGGCGCACCGGCCGGGCGCAGCTCGACGAACATGTCCAGGGAGTCGAATCGGCAGAGATTGACGTTCGTCTATCCATGAAGGATCGGCCTCGCGAGATCGTCCTCGAGGAGCTTCGCCAGAAAGCGTCGTTGCTGCCGGGCACGAATGTGACGATCGGCCAGCCGATCTCGCATCGGATCGACCATATGCTGTCTGGCACGCGAGCCAACATCGCGGTCAAGATCTTTGGCGACGACTTGCAGGTCCTTCGACAGCTCGCGACTCAGGTTCAGGCGCAGATGGCGGAAGTGTCCGGTGTCGTCGACCTGTCCGCTGAGGCGCAGGCCGACATCCCGACCCTGAAAGTCCGCGTCGATCCTGCGGCGGCCGCGCGACAGGGGTTGGAAACCGGCGCTGTAGCCGAAGCCCTGCAGACCGCTCGTGTCGGTCACACGGTGGGCCAGGTGCTGGAAGGACAGGTTGCGTTCCCGCTGGTCGTCCGATACGCCATTGACGACTCAACAGACCTGCAGGCTGTCGGTACGACACAGATCCAGACGCCAGACCGCCGGCAGATTCCGTTGTCGGCCGTCGCGACGATTCAGCAGGATCGTGGCCCGAACTTCGTGATGCGCGAGAACGTGCAGCGCAGGATCGTGGTCCAGAGCAACGTCACGGGACGCGATTTGCGAAGCGTCGTCAACGACATTCAGGCTCGGGTCAGCGCGAACGTCACGCTTCCTCAGGGGTACCGCGTCGAGTACGGTGGACAGTTCGAGAGCGAGGCGCAGGCGTCACGGCAGCTCCTGTGGCTCTCGGCAGGGGTGATCGTGGCGATCTTTTTCATCCTGTCGGCGGCGTTCGGTTCGTCGCGGGATGGGCTCCTGATCATGCTCAACCTGCCGCTCGCACTGATCGGCGGGGTCGCCGGCGTGTATCTGGCCGGCGGGGTGCTGTCGGTCGCGTCCATCGTCGGCTTCATCACGCTGTTCGGAATCGCCACACGGAACGGCATCATGCTGGTGTCGCACATCCGCCATCTCCAGGAACACGAGGGGGTCACGGAGTTCCGGACGGCCGTGATTCGTGGGGCCACCGAACGGGTCGTGCCGATCCTGATGACGGCTCTTGCGGCGGGGCTCGCGTTGGTGCCCATCGCGCTGTCGGCCGGCGAACCCGGCAGCGAGATTCAGGCGCCGATGGCCATGGTCATCATGTTTGGCTTGCTGAGTTCAACGGCGCTCAACATGATCGTGGTGCCAATCCTCTACGAACGATTCGGACGGCCTGTGGCAGCGGAGGCCAAATGATGCCGATCACCTTTCGACCGCAGGTCGGACGACGCGCGTGGAGTGGCGGCGCCATGCTCCTGGCATTGTGCGTGATCGCGTCGGCAGGCATCAGCGCGCACGGTGTTTCATCCAAGGACGCCAGGTACCTGCTATCGCTCGACGGCCCGGCAATCATTCCGCTGATGTATTTGGGCGCTAAACACATGGTGACCGGCTACGATCACCTGCTGTTCCTCGTCGGGGTGATTTTCTTTCTGTATCGCCTCAAAGACATCCTGCTCTACGTCAGCCTCTTCACCATCGGCCACAGCCTGACGTTGCTGGGCGGCGCGCTCGGCGGCGTGCGGGCGAATGCCTATCTCGTGGATGCGGTCATCGGGTTGTCAATCGTGTACAAGGCATTCGAAAACATGGGCGGTTTCAAGGCTCTCGGGTTTCAACCGAACACGCGAGCGGCTGTGCTGATTTTCGGCCTGGTCCACGGATTCGGGCTCGCGACGAAACTGCAGGAGTATTCGCTGTCCCGCAACGGCCTGGTCACCAACATCGTGAGCTTCAACGGTGGTGTGGAGATCGGGCAGTTTCTTGCGTTGTCGGGAGTGCTGCTCGCGCTCGGGTATTGGCGGACCCGCGCCGGGTATCTGCGTCATGCCTACGCGGCCAACGCCGCACTCATGACCGCGGGGTTTGTCCTGGCCGGCTATCAACTCACCGGTTATTTCATGGCAGCACGATGACTTCATCCACCCCACTGCACACGCCTGCGCCGCCCTCGGTAGCGACCCTGGCCAAAACCACGGTGATCGCGCTCGTCGTGGCCGCCGTCATTCTCGTGACGATCGTGCTGCCGGCGGAGTACGCGATCGACCCTGTTGGGACAGGCCGCTGGCTCGGCCTCACGGAAATCGCATCTCCCACCCTTGTGCCGGTGGACATCGCGACCTCCAAGGGCGCAGCATTGGCTCCGGTTCAGAACGGACCTCTAGGCGTGTATCCGGCAGAGTTCCAATTCGATGTCTTCGAGATTGCGCTCGCGCCGTACCAGTACGTCGAATACAAATACCAGATGGAGAAGGGTGCCACGATGCTGTATTCGTGGAGCGCGACCGCCGCTGTAATCCACGACATGCACGGGGAACGCGCGACTGGCGCGGCTGAGGGTCCCGCGGAGGAGAGCTTCGACAAGCAGAACCGGCGACAGGCGAACGGCAGCCTGACGGCACCGTTCAAAGGGATTCACGGCTGGTACTGGGAGAACCCGGGGGCGGAAACGATCACGGTCCGGCTGACGAGCGCGGGCTATTACACGTCGGCTGTCGAGATTCGTTCTGATCGCACTCGGAGACCGCACTCCCTGAGACCCCTCGAGACTGTGACACCGCGAGCGGAGACGTCCGGTAGAGTGGACGGGCAATAGTGGAATCAACAGGAGACATCAGATGACGCGTAGATTGTGCGTTCTGGGCATCGTGGCGGCGTTGGTTGTCAGCAGTACTTCACTGTCGGCGCACGAGAAGTACCGGGTTATCGGCACGGTGGCCAAGGTGGAAGGAACGGTCGTCGACGTCAAGCAAACGAAGGACGGGAAGACGATCACGATGGACATGACCGAAAAGACGGTCGTGACCCGGGACAAGAAGAAAGTCGGCCGGGCAGAGTTGAAGACCGGCGTGAGCGTTGTGGTCGACGCTGTGGGCGACAGTTTGGACGAGCTCGACATCGTGGAAATCAGGATCGTCCCACCCCCGGCGAAGAAGTGAGTTCGCACGTGTCACGCCCGAGATGGCTGTCTCGCCGTGCCTACTGCGAACACGATCGCCATCATGATGGCGACAGCCGCCATGACTTGGAACATGCGCGCGAAGCCCAGCCATGCCACGAGCACACCCCCGGCGAGTGGGCCAAGCGCATCACCGATGTCGTAGATCGTACCGAACACACCGTGGGCGGCGCCGTACCGGGCACGGTGTGAGATGTCGGTGATGTATGCGCTGGTAGCCGCCGTCGTAATTGCGACTCCCGCGGCGTAGGCCAGGACGACCACGACAACCGCCGTCAGAGAGGCTGTCAAAGAGAGCGAGAAGACTGCGAGGCTGCAGATCGTCAGGCCGGTCACAATCACCGGTCGGCGTCCGACGCGATCCGACGCCGCACCGATGACCGGTCGCACCAGGAGTGTGGTGACGGTTTGCACCCCGAATAGCCAGCCGAGCTCCGATCCGGAGAGGTCAAGGACATCGCGCCCGTACAGCGGCAAAAAGGCGCTGAGCATCCCGTTGAGAGCGAACTGCGCGGCATGGGCGGCGCTGGTGATGAGCACCAGCCGATCGCTCACGACCTCACTGACGCCGTGCTTGAATGCCTGCCATGAAGGACGCGTGGACGTCCCCGCCGGGGCCCCGCGCCATGTGCCGACAATGAGCGGTGCGCCGAGACCGATGAGTCCGGAGACGGCGAACGCGAGATCGAAACGGCCGGCAGCGATCGCATATCCAGCAAGGATCGGCCCGATGGCCTGGCCGGCCCCTTGAGCGGCGGAGTACGTACTCAGCCACCCACCACGCCGCGCGGCCGGAGCAATGTCGGACAGGCTGGCGGACGCGACCGGGCCGAAGATCGCCGTCGCGCTGCCATGCAGGAACCGGAGAACCACGAGCCACGCGAGCGTCGAGACGGCAAGGTAGCTGAAGGGCAACGTCGCGAATACCAGCGCACCCGCGACGAGCAATCGCCGCCGTCCGAAGAGATCGGAAAGCGCGCCGGCCGGCAGCTTCAGGAACACTCCAGTCAGCGTCGAGGCGCCCATGACAAAGCCGATGAGGGATGGGCCTGCGCCGAGCTCACGGGCGAAGAGAGGAAGAAGCGGAGCGCGGCAGATCGAATAGCTGCAGTACGCGACGAATCCGGCCGCACACAACCGCACCATCGCGGCGCGCGCGGCTGACGGGCTCAGCTCCTGGTCTGCGGCCTCGGCAACGGCGTCGGATCGGACAGCTGCGCGTGTGCTCACGGCGAACTCTCAGCGACCTCTCTTGCGCCGCCCCTTGCTCGCGGACGTGGCTGGGCGCCTCGGCCTCGCCGCGACCCTCGGTCCGGTCGCCCGGCTTGATTGTTCGAACGACCGGTAGAGCGAGTCGAACAGCGTCATTCCCTGCTCGAGCAACGCCTCGTCGTCCTGATAGGCGAGCTGCAGGCCCTCAATCATGGCGCCGACGGTGCTGCATTCCGGCGCGCCAGAACGGCCGTCCTTGAGATCCAGGTCATGGACGATCGCAGCGATCCTCGAGAGCGCCGGTTCAGCGATGCCGAAGACCGAGCACAGCGTTTCGAAGGTGCATCCGTCACCCTGGTGGCTGAACTCCACCCCGAACATGTCGAACGGCACGCCGTGATCCGGGACGGACTCCCGATCGGCGGCGAAGCCGAATCGGGCCTGACGATCGATGAAGAGACGTATGAGCCAGGCAGACGCCATGCGATCGACGCCCGGTCGAGGCCGCGTGATCCACAGGCGCTCTTGAAACGACGCCTTCCTTCCGGAGTGATCCCCTGGTCCGGAAGGCGCCGGGCGTCCTCCGGTGCCGCCGATTCGGTCCTCGAGCTGGCGAAGCAAGGTGAGCACGCGATCGCGGCCGGCACTGCCGAAGAAATCGATCTTCTCGGCGGCGACGAGACGTTCCCGGAAGATGTCGACGAGGCGACGGAGCGCCGGTGCTCGTGTCCCCTTGGGCCGCCGCGCGCTCGCCGAACGCTTCAACGCCTGTTCGACGTCTCCGCCCAGTTCCTCGTACAAGTCCTGCCGTGCCCGCCTGAACTCCTCGATGAGCGCATCGTCGGACCATGCGTCGACGTTGTCGGCCGCGAACACGCTCGCCTCGCCTCCGGCGGCCTTCACCTCGGTCTTCAGCCACTCGAAATCCTCGCGCGCATCGGGCGTATCGGGGAGCGCATACACCGCCTGTTTCAGTGGAATCGCGCCGATCTGCTGGAGGCGGCGCCAGGTCGTGACTCTGAGGTTGGAGGGGTGAGAAGGGAGTTGGTGGATGAACAGCAACCAGCGACGACGGTTGGGCGCCGCCGTACCGAGCGGCGACTGATCCGCTTGAATCGGCCGAATCGTCTTTGGCTTCACCATTATTTTAATGTTGTAACGTTCGTTTCACACTATATGATTCATGTTACAGTAGTCAACGCCTGTTTTGAGGGCAACCCGAAGAACAAGCCGGGTCGTGAGGTGTTCATGCACGTCTTCGGGATGGAGGTCACGTGGAAGTAGTTGTCAGCAGGCCGGCCGAAGCGCGGATCGAGCACCGGACGAAGCGCGCCGTCGCATTCCTCGCCAGTTGCGTTGTGGCCGGCGCGGCAACAGTTGCGGCGTCACAAGGATCTACAGGAGATCTGAAGAGCGGCAAGCCCCCGACGGTTCTCTTCATGTGTCCTCATGGGGCGGCGAAGAGCGTGCTGGCCTCCGCCTATTTCCAGCGTCGCGCGAAGGAGCGCGGGCTGAACGTTCGTGTCGAGTCTGCTGGCACTGAGCCGGACGCGACAGTTTCTCCAGCCGTTGCCGCGCATTTGAAGGGGCGAGGCTACTCGGTTCCCGTAGCGAAGCCCCGCAAGGTCGCCCCGGAGGAGTTCGCCTCCGCCGACGTCGTTGTCTCGATGGGGTGTGATCTGGCAGCCCTGCCACAGCCTCGTGGGCGGTTGGTCCGTTGGGACGACGTTCCTGCTCTGAGCGATGGCTTCACGGCAGCCGACGAAGCGATTCGCACCCGAGTGAATGACTTGGTAGAGGAACTCATCCGGTCGATGCCGAAGAGTAAATAGTTCAGCGCCGGAGACCGGGCAGGTTTCAGGAGGCACGACATGGATTCCAGTCGCCGGCGGTTCGTCGGCTTGTGCCTCGCCGCGCCGGTTCTGGCGAGCGATGGCGCCCTGAGCGGCGCACAACGCAGCGAAGCGGGCACAACGTGGCCGTCTGTGTTCCCTGCACTTCGACAATCGGTCCATGGACATCCCCTGACGTACCTGGACAGCGCGGCGACGACACTCCGGCCGCAGTCTGTCATCGACGCGCTCGTGCAGTACCTACTCGTCGGATAACGCCAATCCTTCGCGCGTGCACACACTGGCCAGTCGTGCCGCGGATCGCCTGGCGGCTGCGCGCCACACGGTCGCCCGCTTCATCAACGCCGCCGACGCGTCCGAGATCGTGTTCGTTCGCGGCACGACCGAAGGCGTCAACTTAGTGGCGTCGGCATGGGGCCCCACGACGCTGGGAAGCGGCGACGAGATCGTCATATCGATCGCGGAACATTCGTCGAACCTGATGCCCTGGACGAGGCTGGCGCGCGAGCGCGGCGCCACTGTTCGCGTCGTCGACGTGACGGACGAAGGACGCCTCGAGCCACAGGCCGTCAAGAAGGCCCTGTCGACACGGTCGCGGATCGTCGCGTTGACGCACGTCTCCAACGTGCTCGGCGCCGTCAATCCGATCAAAGAGATTTGCGCGCTGGCGCACGCCGCCGGAGCGCGCGTCGTCGTGGACGGTGCGCAAGGCGTGCCACACGTGAAGGTCGACGTTCGGGACCTGGGATGTGACTTTTACATCTTCTCGGGCCACAAGATGCTCGGGCCAATGGCGACAGGCGTCCTGTGGGGCCGTCGCGAGCTGCTGGATTCGATGCCGCCGTACCACGTCGGCAGCAATATGGCTCACGCTGTCGACTTCGACCGCGCTGAATTCGAGCCCGGCGCGCAGAAGTTCCAGGCGGGAACTCCCGACGTGGCAGGGCCTGTTGGTCTGGCGGCCGCCATTCGCTTCGTCGAAGAAGCAGGGGACGACGCCTGGGCTCGGCATGATCAGGCACTGGTCAAGCACGGCCTCGAACGACTGGCAGCTATTCCACACCTTCGGCTCATCGGCCCGCGCAGCGCCGACAACCGGGTGCCGGTGTTCACCTTTGTACTCGAGGGGCGCTCGCCGATCGACGTCGCGCGCGCGCTGGATGAACAAGGGATAGCGGTTAGAGCCGGCGACATGGCGGCGATGCCCCTTCTCAAGCGCTTCGGCGCGTCCGAAGCCCTTCGCGCATCGGCGTACGTATACTCCACTCAGCGGGACCTCGACCGGTTGGCTGACGCGCTGCACGGAATCGGGAAGTGAACCGGGGCCAGAACAAGAAGCGCGATCGTCTGTGACGACGCTGCTCAGACATTTCTGAGGCCCGCCACGTCATTCAGCGTTCGTTCAGGTCTCGCGTGACAGACTGGGGCACTAATGAGTGCCTTGGAGAACAGATGCGAGCGGATATTCAGGCGGTGGTCTTCGATCTCGACGGAACCCTCCTTGACCGTCGCCGCAGCTTCGAGCGCTTCGTTCGAGATCAATGGGAACGGTTTGCGCAACGCCTCCAGACTGTAGACCAGGAGCAGTACGTTCAGGCCCTGATCGAGCTTGATGGCGACGGGTACGCTCCGCGGAAGGCGCTGTTTACTGGTGTGCTCACGCGGTTCAGGCTTCCGTGTGACATGGCTGAGACCCTGCTGAGCGATTACCGCGCCGGATTTCCGGATGCCTGTTTGCTCTTCCCTGACGCCGCCCCGACGCTGGCGTCCCTTCGCGCCTCGGGTCTGAAGCTCGGCCTGATCACAAACGGCTCCATGCGCATGCAGAGCCGCAAACTGCAATGCCTGGCCCTGTCACCCTGGTTTGACACCATTCTCATTTCCGATGCCGAGGGCATCAGCAAGCCGGATCGCCAGATCTTTCACCGCGCATTGGAACGACTCGACACCAATCCCGCTCAGGCTGTCTTTGTCGGCGACCATCCCGAAGTAGACGTGGCGGGGGCACGAGCTGCGGGCATGCAAGCCATTTGGCGTCGAGACCCACGTGTGTCACGAATGGTCGAGGCCGATGGCGTCATCGACGAACTTGGCGACCTTCTGACGTGGCTGGGGTTGGGACGAGCCGGCTCCAGCAGCTGACCTCGCATCCGATGGCGCGGTAGGTGATCATGTCACGCTGGCGTTCTGTGACGAGAATCGCTTCAGGCGCCATAGAGAGGAGAGCTGCCGTCATGATGCACGACGTAACCCGCGAGACCGCACCACACGCATTCGTCAAGGCCGTTCACGGCGTTCGTTATCAGGTGAAGGATGTCGCTCGCTCGACCGCGTTCTATACGCAATACCTCGGGTTCACGCTCAAACACCAGCAACTCCCCGCGTTCGCGAACGTCGCGCTTGGTGACGCACAGATTCTGCTCAGTGGTCCCGGCGCATCGGGCTCTCGGCCCATGCCGAACGGACAGCCGCAGGAGCCGGGCGGGTGGAATCGGGTCGTGCTGAAGGTCGCCGATCTTCCGGCCCTTATTGCTGAACTGAAGGAGGCGGGACTTCGTTTTCGCAACGAGATGGAAACCGGTCCCGGTGGCCGGCAAATCCAAATCGAGGATCCGGACGGGAATCCGATCGAACTGTTCGAGCCGGCTCGCTGATCCCCGACTCGTGCATGGCTGCTTCGCCATCTAGCCCGCGATTGGCATCGCCAACACACGCGCAGCGCCGGCGATTACCAAATGTAGATGTCGCGCAACGAGGATGCAATGAGCGCATAGCATGCGAGACCCGCGGCGAACCCCGAGAGCGACCATGCCTTCTGCAGGCGTGACATCTGTCGCGCGTCGCGGACGACGCGATAGCCAATCAGGGGCGTCGCAATGAGGGTGATGCCGTACGCCGCCAGGTAGCTGACAGGGAGCACGACGAACATGACGTCGCCGTAGGCCATAGTCATCAGATTCCCGAAGATCCAAAACAGCCACGGCGCGGCCGCGAGCCATAGCGTCGTTCGAGGAGGCGGTACCCTGCGCAGGCTCGTGGAGCAGAGACTGCACCAGGCGACTGAGGAAACCTGCACCACGGTCCGCTTGTAACCCGATGCGTGGACCCAGCATCGACCTGACGAGCGGCGCGACCGCGACGAACACGCTCGCCGGCACGATGGTTTGCGTCCACCACACCTCGAGTCCGCAGTCCCAGCAGAGACGCATCGCGTACCGGATCCCACCGGTCGCGAACATCAGCAGATGCGCGACCACGATCAGGAACAACACTGTGTAGTACGACTTCCGCAGCCACGCGCGCGGCCACTTCAGGAATGCGATAGTGAGGACGGCTCCTGGCACAGCCAGCAGACCCGCGAATCCGAAGGCCAACACGCCGAGGGTGAACAGCCGATCACCCCGGCGCAGCCGGCCGAGGGCCCCCTCGCCGGAGTTCGCAACGATGATCCAGACCATGGCCGCCACGGCGGCGGCGCCGGCAAGAAACACGGCGGCTCGTATGAGCTGCCCTCGTGTAATCGCAAGTCTCACATTTGACATGCCGACGTCGGTGAGTGGGAGTGTATGTCGAACAGTCCGATTGGTACAGTTATCGCCGTCGGCGTAAGGTTTGACCAGCGCCGGCGACTAATGATTGTGACAGGTCGTCGGCGCCTGGGCGACAGAGGCTGGATTGGACAACACGCGTGTGGACGGCGACTTCCTGGCGCTGCTGAACCAGTACCGCGGCGCCATCGAGCGGGTATCCCGGACGTATACGTCCGGTGTGGCCGAGCGCGAGGATCTCGTCCAGGAAATTGTGTATCAGCTGTGGCGGTCCCTTCCGTCGTACCGGAGGGAGTCAGCCCCGCTCACGTGGGTCTACAGAATCGCCATCAATACGGCGATTACGGGGCTGCGGCGCCGGGCTCGACAACCCACGCACGTTCCGCTCGAGGCGGCCGCCGGCGTCGCGTCTCCGCCGACGGCGGTCGGCAGCGACCCACGGGCGGACTTGCTCTATCGCGTGATTCGTCGGCTCGGCGACGTCGACCGCGCGCTCGTCATGTGCTACCTCGACGACCTCAGTTACCGCGAGATCGCCGACGTGCTGGGCCTCTCTGAGACCAATGTCGGCGCGCGGCTGAGCAGGGCAAAAACACGGCTGCAGAACCTCGTCAAGAGCATGGAGTAGTTCGATGGACCTCGAGTCGATCAAACGGTGCTGGCGCGAGGAGACCCAGTCCTTGCCGCCGCTGCTGGAGGAGGAGACAGTGATGCGAATGCTTGCGAACAGAGCGACTGACCTTAGACGGCAAGTGAGAGGTCGTCTACGGCGAGAAGCCGGGTACTACGTGCCCATCATGGCCGTGCCGGCGGTGAGCCTGCTGGGAGGATTCACGCTGAACCGGATGCTGGCCGCCGCTGCCGTTGTGTTCATGCTCGCTGCGGTCATGGCGACGCTCTGGTGGGCCGAGCGCCGCATCGAGGAGGCGCCGCTCGATCGCAGCTTGCGCGAGGCGTTGACCGATCTCGGATCGAAGGTGGATGCCGCGGGTCGCGCGTATGTCGCCGTCTATGTGGCCCTCTTCGGCGTTTCGGCAGTGATCCTCATCGGGCTGGTTTGGTGGCGAAACGGCGTGGGACCATTGTTCGCAGGAACACTGGTCATGGCCGCCCTGGCCGTGGTGTGGTCCTGGCGAAGCGGACGCGGCTACGTCGAGCAGATGTTTCGACGCTACCGGGTGGACCTGTCCGAATGCCTCCGACAACTCGAGGAACAGGTGTAGGGAACCGCCAGAGCGCCCGCGGAGCCCGGACGCTGACAGCAGATTGGTGAGATAGAAGGGTGTGTCCAATCCGCGAGCCTTCGCGCGTCGTTGTCGTTAAGGTGTCGGCCAGGGAGCACGGACGGGAGACTGCGAAGTTGCCCGGCGGCAGCCGTGATGTGGCTCGTTTCTGCCTATTTCAAGGACTCACGTTGCCGGATCGCCCGCTCCAGCGCATCGTCCAGCGAGCCGCGGAAGACGAGTAGCTTCAGCTCGATTGTCGCGCGCTGTCCCGGTGAGAGCGACGTTTGCGGATCGACGTGCTGACACGTCAGCTCAGGATTACTCCACACGTTGCCCGCGGTGCGGGCGAAGCTCGCGATCACCCATGCCTTGTCGGTGGACACCGTGGCGATGAAAGGCATGTCGACCGCTCGGGACTTGTTGTAGTGCGGAATCCCGTCGTCGCGACGCTCGATCCGCTGCGCCGGGACCGGCCACGTGAACGACGCGAGATAGCGAGCAGGGAGCCACTGATCCAGTGGGATGGTGAGCCGGCGTGGCGTCTCTGACGCCAGCAGGTCGAAGCCGTCGGCGTGATGGACGTAGGTGCGCTCCAGGCGCACGTCATGGAAGATCGACGTGAGTCGTGGATCCGTGGGGGCATAGATCATGTCGTACGCCACCGGTGACTCGTTTGTGACGTCATAGCGGAAGCGCACGCCGTCGCCCTCCAGCGTGGCTCGCGCGAGCAGATGGAGACCGTCTCCGAGGTTACGCTCGTATTCGAGAGAGTCATCGGAGCGGCGCCACAGCGGTCGGTCACCACCCCCTCCGGGACGGAACATATAGAGCTGTTGGGCAGAGCGCTGGCCTTGTTTGACGACGGTGACGTGTTCGGGGAAGAGGATCTCGATCGACCGATCCGACGTCGGGCGGCCAGGGAGAATGACGCGGAGAACGGGCGATGTATGGTCGCTTGCCACAAGCAACCGTAATCCTGCGGCGTTCTGAATGGGCAGGTGGACGTCGGCGGAGCCGACGGTGGTTTGCGCGCGTGTGGGCGAAGGGCCGACCGCCCACCAGATGGTCAGAATTGCCCCACAGAGGCCCGCCACACGACAACGTCCGGGTTTCATCTTTCCCTTCTTACGGAGGCGCTCACTATTCCGATGACTGGACGGCCTATGACTGGCGCAACGCGATCAGAGGATCCACCGCGCTGGCGCGGCGGGCAGGCACGTAGCAGGCCGCGAGAGCTGTGCCAAGGAGGACCAGACCGGTAGCGAGGATCACGGGCAAATTCAGTGCACCCGTGCCGAAGAGCATGCTTTGCATGGTGCGACCGAGTACATACGCTCCCATCAGGCCCAAGATCAGGCCGACTGTCGCGAGCGTCGCGCCCTCTCGCAGGATCTGAAGTCGCACCTGGTTGTGTCCAGCACCGAGCGCCATGCGAAGCCCGATCTCCGCTGTCCGCTGCACGACCGTGAAGGCCATCACCCCATAAATGCCAATTGTCGCTAATAGCAAGGCGAGTGCCGCAAGCCCACCATACAGCATGATGTTGAAGCGGTCGGGCGCCAGGCGCCCTCCCACGATCTGCTCCATCGTTTGGATGCTCACGAGCGGCAGCTGCGGGTCAACGGCGTGCACAGCCGCCGCAAGGCTCGATCGCAGGAGCTCGGGGCGGGTCGTCGTCCGTACGGCTACCGTGGCCTGTGGCCGCGGGCTCTGTGCGAATGGGACGTACATCTGTGGTGCCTTGGGCTCACCGAACTGCTCGACATTGCTGACATCGCGGAAGACTCCCACGATATGCCACTCCACACGAGAACCGGACTCGTCCATCGCGACACGCTGGCCCACAGGATCCTGGCCGTTCAGGAAGAGCCTCACGAATCGTTCGTTGACCACGGCGACGCGTTGGGCACTCATGCCATCACGATCGTTCAGCGCACGGCCTTGCAGCATCCGGATCCCGAAGGTCTCGAAGTATTCGGGCGTCACCATCTGGACCCCCACGCTTGGCCGTGACGAGCGCTTATCCTCGGGCTGTCCGACCACGCTGAACTTGCTGGGGATTCCAAAACCCAGCAGCGGAAGGCCCGTGCTGACGCTGGCCTTCGCGACGCCAGGAACGGCCTGGAACTTCTCGAGGAGCTGCTGGTAGAAAACGTCGATTTCAGCGGGGGAGGAGAAGCGCCCTTCGTTCACCGGTAACCCAAACGTCAGGATCTGATCCGTGCGCACGCCCAGATCGACCTGCGTGCGGTTCCAGAAGCTCAGAATCGTCAGGCCTGCCCCACCGAGCAACGTGACGGCGAGGGCGAACTCCACGACGACGAGTGCGTGAAGGAGACGCCGACGTCCGTGCCCGGTCCCGCCGCGCCCCGCCTGTTTCAGCGTGTCATTGAAATTCGTTCGACCAGCCTGCCAGGCCTGCGCCGAGCCGCTCAGCGCGCCGGCGAACATCGTCGCCCCCAGCGCGAACAGTAAAACCTGCAGGTTCAGTTTCGGGTCGACTGTAGATGCCAGGGTAAAGGGCGGCAACATCGCGAGGATGCCCTGGAGAATCCACACGCTCGCGACCACGCCCAATGCACCACCGATCGCGGCGAGTACCACGCCCTCAATCAGCGCCAGGCGCATGAGACGTCCGCGGGTTGCCCCGAGCGCGGCACGGATGGCGGTCTCGCGCTCCCGCGTTACGCCGCGTGAGAGGAGCAGGTTGGCCACGTTCACGCACGCCATCAACACGACGAAGCTGACTGCCGCCAGCAGCGACCACAGGAGCGGCTGGAGCCCCGTTCCCGCGACCATCGTGCGGCTCGAGTTCAGGATCGCCGTATCCAGCGGCACGAGGCGCACCGTCCGCCCGGCGTAGGAGTCTGGGAACTGGCGTGCCAGATCAGCCGCAATGGTGTTCATCTCCTGTTGCGCCTGTTCCACGGTCACGCCCGGCTTCAGCCGGCCGTCGACGATCAAGGGGTGGAGTTGACGATTGGCGATCTCGGCCGGCGTGAACGAGATCGGAATCCAGATATTGGCCGGCGCACGATCCCAGCTTCCCGGTTCAAGTACACCGACGACGGTATACGGGATCGAATCCATGCGAATGTCACGACCGATGATGTCGCGATCCGCGCCGAAGCGCTCGCGCCAGAGCCGATGGGTCAGGAGCACCACGTGCTGCTTGCCTGGCTGATCCTCATCGGCTCGGAAATCACGCCCAAGGAACACCCGTTCGCTCAGCATGCGATGCCCGCCGGGCGTGACCTGTCGCGCGATGACGATCTCCGGCGCGTCGCCGATCGCGAGATTCAGCGTACGGCCCGGCCGGAAGGCCTCCAGAGCCTGGAACGATGTGGCTCTTTTTTTCCACTCGAGATACTCGGCCGCTGATGCCCGGTCCTGGGCGTTGCCCGCCATCGGCGTGACCCTGACCAGTTGGTCCGGGTTTGAAAATGGCAGCGGCGCGAGCAGCGTCGCATACACGATGCTGAAGATGGCGGTGTTCGGCCCGATGCCCAGGGCCAGCGCGAGGACGGCGGCAGCCGAGAGCCCCGGCGCTCCGATCAGCCCACGGACGGCGAATTTGAGGTCAGACCATAGCATCGCGATACCCCAGAAACACAAGTGAATCCTGCTGCGCGACGATCGCGATGGTCGCGATACGCAAAGTATGGAAACGCGGAAGAAGGTGAGTCCGGACCTACTCGAGTCGGATCACGGTAACCGGATCGACTCGTGCTGCGCGGAGTGCCGGTCTCAGGCTCCCGGCAATGGCCGTCGCAGCGGCGAGCGCGGCCGCGACGGCAAACGTCATCCCGTCAGCCGGACTCACCCCGACGAGCAGCGACTGCAGCCATCGACCTGAGATGTACGCGAGCACGATGCCGGCGCCCACGCCAACTGCCGAGAGCGACAGCGATCGCTTCGCGATCATCGCCACGACGTCTGCTCGCCGTGCACCGAGCGCCATCCGAATGCCGATCTCACGAACGCGCGCAGACACGGCAAATGCCAGGAGGCCATGAATGCCGATTCCGCCCAGCACGAGGGCGACGCCGGCGAACGCTCCCAGTACGCGCAATTGCGTGACGCGCGACGCCAGGTCGCCGTCGACGAGCTGCTCCAGGGTCTGGATGTCCGACAGCGGAACCTCGGCGTCGGCCCGTTGGACGATCGCGCGCACGGCGGACACGAGCGCGAGCGGGTCACCAGTTGCGCGAACGGCGAGGTCCTTGGGCGCGAACCACTCGTACGTGCGATCCGGCAGTTGTCGATGCGGAATGTAGACCTGCGGCTCGCTGACGCGCGTGAGCCCTCGCATCTTTACATCAGCCACGACCCCGACGATCTCGCGATTGGCAGCGGCGAAGTTGAAGCGCCGCCCGAGCGCCTCCTGCCCCGGAAGGAACTGCGTCACAAACGACGCACTGACGATGGCGACCGGCGGACCGTCGAGGTGATCCGCATCTCGAACGTCACGGCCCTGCAGGATGGGTATGCCGAGCGTCTGGAAGAAGCCGGGTGTCACGTAGCGGAGAAACGCCACGTTGTCCTCGCGGCGGCTCTCGACGTGGCCGCTGATCCCCACCGGGAAGATGCCTCCGCGCATGTCGCTGAGCGGCAGGAAGCTGATATACGCGGCGCTCGACACGCCCGGCAGCGCGCGAATCTCCGACAGCACGCCATCGTAGAAGCCGGTCCGTGCGCCGGTTGTTTCGTACTTCGGCATCGGCAACGACGTGCGCGCTGTCAGGGTGTGCTCGAGTCTGAACCCGGGATCGATCGCCTGAATCGTCCACAAGGCACGGAGCAGAAGGCCGCACATCACGAGCAGGACGACCGACGCGGTGATCTCGGCGACAACCAGAGCGCCGCGCATCCCCTCTCGGCCACTACCGCCGCTGCGCGCGCCCTCGCGCAGTCCCTCACTCGCGCGATCGCGATGGTGCTGGAGCAACGGCACGATGCCGAACGCGACACCGGTCACCATCGTCAGGGCCATCGCGAACCCGACGACGCGCAGGTCCATGGATGGGGTGTCGGCGATCGGCAACGCGGTGGGCACGAGGCGAGAGAGGATCGGCAGGGTCGCTGCGGCCAGCGCCAGACCGAGCACACCGCCGGTCCCGGTGACCACCAGGCTCTCGGTCAGCAGTTGCCGCAGCACTCGTTCGCGGCCAGCGCCGAGCGCCATGCGGACGGCCATCTCCCGCCGTCGGACGATCGCGCGGGCGAGCAGGAGGTTGGTCAGGTTCGCGCACGCGATCAACAGCACGCACACGGCCGCGCCGAACAGCGCGACGAGCAGCGTACGGCTCTGTGGCGACACGCCGTCGCGCAGGCGGATCACGCTGACGCCGGTCTGTTCGTTCTCTTTCGGATACTGCTGTTGCAGCCGGCCGGCCAGCATGGACATCTCGGTCCGCGCCGCGTCGACGGAGACATCACGTCGCAACCGGGCAATTCCCTGCAGATAGTTGTGGTTGCGATCGACGAAGTCGGCGGGAACGAAGCGCATCGCCGTCCAGAGCTGGGCGCCACGGCTGGGGAAGTTGAAGTCGCGCGGCATGACGCCAATGACGGTGTAGACCTCCCCGTCGAGGCGCACGGGGCGCCCCACGATCGACGCATCACCACCGAACTCCTGCTGCCAGAGCGCATAGCTCACCAGTGCCGTCGCTGGCGCGCCATCGACGTCGTCCGCCGCCGTGAACGGCCGGCCGATCATCGGGCGCACGGCCAGCGCGGCGAGCAGCATCGGCGGTCATGACCGCCCCCTGCAGACGGAGCGGCTGCCGCGCGCCGACCAGATTCACCGAGAGCCCGCGATAGGCGCCGAGCGCTTCGAACGAGGTCGCCATCTGTTTCAGGTCGCGGTAGTTGGCCGGCGCGAGCTCCATGCGCGGAAAGCCCGGACGCTCTTCCGAGAACCGCACCAGACGATCGGCCTCCGGAAACGGCAACGGTCGAATCAGCACGAAATCGGCGAGCGAGAACGCTGCGGTCGTCGCGCCGATGCCAAGCGCGACGACGGTGACCGCGGTCAGGGCAAACGCCGGCGTGCGGCGCAGCGTCCGCAGCGTGTAGCGCAGGTCCTGCCTGAGGATGTCCCAGTGGATGCCGGCGGCATTGACGCAGGTATCAGCGATCACGCGCAGCCACAGCGCGGCCATGCCGAGCGCGGTTCGCGTGTCTCGCCGTTCGCGCGCAAAAACGGTCGCCATCTCGCGGCCGTACTCGTTGCGGAATGACGCGGGATAGAGTCGCAGCAGCCAGCGGTACATGGCTGACACTCAGACCTTGCGCGGCGCCAGCCCACGCGCCCGCGCCATGCGGACGAGATCCATCAATCGCGCAGCTTCCGCCTGTGCCACCGCCGTGCCCAGCGTGGTGAGACGGTAGTAGCGGCGCCGCTCGTCATCGTCTTCAGGCGAGGGCCGTTCGTCGGTCTCGACAATCAGCCCGTCCTCGAGCATGCGCTGAATCGATCGATACAGCGTGCCCGGGCTCAGCCTGATCGAGCCGTCGGTGCGAGCGGCGACATCCTGAATGATCGCGTAGCCATGACGATCCTCGTCGGCCAGCGCGACGAGGATATGAAAGGTCGCCGGCAGGAGCGGCAGCATGGCCGCGATGGCGTCGGCGTTGGGGTTTCGCTCGCGCATGACGCGATGCTATATCCACGGTGAGTATATTGTCAACGGATAGATGCCTCCTGGCTTTCACGCTCCGCGCCGCTACTCCTTCCACGGGTTGTTGGCGAACACGGCGAGCTCCGGCCACAGCGCTCGACGCGGCATGTTGAGGGCGGCCATGATCGTGTCCGCGATGTCGGTCGCATAAAGCTTGTTCGGATTGTTGCGGCCGAACCTGCCGCCGAAATTCGTTTGCACCTCCGAAGGACAGATGCAGATGACCCTGATGCCGTACGGCCGCAGCTCCGCCTGCCAGCACTGGCTGATGCCGCGGACGGCCCACTTGCTGGCGGAATAGGACGTCGCCGTCGCCGCGCCCTTCATGCCGGAGGTGGACGCGAGGTTCACGATGTCCCCCTCGCCGCGCCCCTTCATCGCCGGAACGATGCGGTTCGTCAGATCCACGAGCCCGAAGACGTTGGTGTCGAACATCTCCTTCATTTTCGAGACGTCCAGCGCGCCGATCTCACCACGATAGGCGTAGCCGGCATTGTTCACGAGGACGTCGACGCCACCCATGCGTTCGTGGCACGCGTTCACGGTTCGCTCGTTCTCCTCGGGTACCGAGACATCGGCCTGCAGGCCGACGGCGCCGGTCTTGCGCGCCGTCGCGTCGATCAGCTCCTTGTTGCGGCCGGTGAACACCACCTGGTGCCCGGCATTGCGCGCCTGCTCGACAATCGCCGCGCCGATGCCCTGACTGCCCCCGGTAACCAGAAAACGCGATGGTTGCATGAACGCGATTCCTCCCATGCCGCTTGATGCGGGTCGCCCGACGAAAGCCTTAATCTTACGCGTGAGCCCTGAATCAGAGACGGTACCGCCGGTACCGCTTTCTGAGGCGAACAAAATGCGAATGTGTTAGGCTGGACGCGTCGCGGCGCTTTCGGACTGCACAGTCAGCTTTACGGGTCCGTCCGTGGCGTAATCAGTTCCGGTCGTGGCACATGGTGCTAGCCAGTCCTTCCGAGCCGCTCTCGCAACTCGAGGTGCTGGTGGTCGACTGCCAGGCCACAGCCGCCGCTCCACGAGGTCATCTCCTCGAGATCGGCTGGGCCCGTGTCCTCGGCACGACAATCACCCACCCGCATGCGTCGTTGATCGCGCTGCCGGAGGGCGAGCAGATTCCGCCAGCTGTTGCGCGGATCACTGGGATCTCCGAGCCCATGATGCGGTCCGCTGTCGACGGACGCTGCGCCTGGCGCGAGCTGACCGGCCAGGCCGCGAGTCTCACGCAGCAGCCCGCGCCGACTGTCATCCACTTCGCTCGATTCGAGCAGCCGTTCCTTCGCACGTTGGCCGCCGGCGTGTTTCCGCTCGACGTGGTCTGCACGCGGGACATCGCCAGGCGCCTTCTGCCCGATTTGCCTCGGTGCGGCCTGCGCGCCCTCGCTGGATACTTCGGTCGCGCGGTTGGTGCGCTCCGTCGAAGCGCCGATCACGTCGAAGCGACAGCGTTCGTCTGGCACGAGTTGGTCGGCCTGCTCGACAGTCACGGCGTGTCGACCTGGGGCGCGCTCCACGACTGGCTCGCCGGACCTGCACAACCGATGAGGTGCCGACGCCGCATCTGGCCGATGCCGCGGGACGTGCGGCTTTCATTGCCGGCTGCGCCTGGGATCTATCGCATGCTCCGGACGGACGGCAGCGTCCTGTACATCGGCAAAGCCGGGTCGCTGCATCATCGGGTCAACAGCTACTTTCGGAAGCAGGCCGGCGTGCCCGAGCGGTTGCTCGAGATGCTGTCGCAGGCACGCGCGATCTCGTTCGACGTCACACCAAGTCCGCTCGAGGCCGCACTCCTCGAGCCGGATGAAATCAAGCGGCACCGGCCGCCGTACAACGTCGCGCTGACGACGGCGAGTCGCGCGTTGTGGTTCACGTCGCTGGATCTCAGCGCGCGTAGTCGACAGCCGTCGCCACACTGCCCGTTCGGACCATTTGCTTCGGCCGAAACGCTCGATCAATTCGCGGCCCTCGCCCGGGCTGGGCGCGCCGCTCTGACGCCCGGTTCACGAGGCCCGGATGACCGCACGTTCACCGCCGGTTACGACCGGCTGTGCGCAACGCATCCTGAACTGTCGCGCGTCGACCTCTCGGACTACGCGAAGCTGCTGCGGCTTGGCACACGCCTGTGGCGAGAAGGTCGACGAGACCGCGACCCTGGGGACGATGTCGAAGACGATGCCAACGACACGCGTCGTCGCTTGACGGTCTGGACCCCGGAGTTCGTGCAAGTGTCGCTGGAGTGGCTCGCCTTGCGGGCGGCGCTCGCCCGCCGCCGCGCGATCTGGTTGACGCGGTTGTTCGATTCGAGCGTGGTGTGGCGCGAGCCCGGTGACAGTTGTGCGCGGCTCATTGTGATCGAGAACAGCGAGGTGGTGTTGAGCGGGGCAGTGGACGCACACGCGACGCCACCGATTCCACCGGGTTACCGCCGTCCAGTGGCCGCACGTCGTGAGGCCTTCACCCTCGGCTCCTTCGATCGCCTGCGGGTATTGACTACGGAGCTGAAGCGCTTGATTGCAGCTGGCGCTCCAGTGGCGCTGCGCCTGGGCGTCGGACCGGCACTCGACGAGTCGCGACTCGCGTCTGCGCTGTGGTGGGTGTGATGGGTTCCACAGCCACCATTCTCCACGCGGACCTCGACGCCTTTTATGCGTCGGTCGAACAGTTACTCGACCCTCGCCTGCGCGGCAAGCCGATTGCCGTCGGCGGCGGCGTCGTTCTCGCGGCCTCCTACGAAGCGCGGGCCTTCGGCGTACGAAGCGGCATGCCTGGACGGCGCGCACGGCAACTCTGTCACGACCTCGTTTTTGTCGGCGGACATTTCGACGAATACCAACGGCTCGGCGACGCCGCCATCGGCGTCCTGAGCGATTTCACGCCTGTCCATAGAGCGCATCTCCATCGACGAGGCCTTCGCCGACGTTGCCGGGTGTACGCATCTCTTCGGTTCGCCGGCAGAGATCGCCAGGACGGTTCGGGCTCGCGTGCGCGCCGAGCTTGGCTTGCCGATGTCAATCGGCGTGGCGCGTACCAAGCACCTGGCCAAGATCGCATCGCAGGTCGCCAAGCCGGATGGATTGGTCGTCGTCGATCCGGATACTGAACTCGAGTTCCTTCACGAACTGCCCGTCGCGCTCATGTGGGGCGTGGGCCCCGCCACCGAGGCGCGGCTCGCCACGATCGGCGTCACCACCATCGGTCAATTGGCTGAGAGCTCTCCTGCGTCCGTGGAGCGATTGCTTGGGCACGCGGCGGGAAGAAAGTTGACGGCACTCGCGTGGAACCGCGATCCGCGGCACATCCAGACGCGCCGGCGCGCGCGCTCTGCCGGCGCACAATCGGCGCTCGGACGACAGCCGGCGATCGAGCGCGTCTTCAAACCGACGCTCCATCATCTCGCCGACCGCATCGGCGCGCGGCTCCGCGCCAAATCCCTGGCGGGCCGGACGATCACGGTCCGCGTGCGCTTTGCCGATTTGCGCTCGGTCACGCGCTCGCTCACGCTGTCAGCGCCGATTTCTGCAACGAGGGCTCTCGCTGAGATCGCCGAGGACCTGGTGCGCGGCGTCCTTGCGGATCACCGTGACGAGAGGACGATCTCGCTGCTGGCGATCTCCGTCTCACATCTCGAAGCGCATGCGATCGTGCAACTGGAGCTGCCGCTTGGGCTTGCTGACGAAGGACGCCGTCCTGGCACAAAAAAGGGCGTGGCGCGATCGCGCGCGGACCGGGCCGTCGATGCGATCCGCAAGCGTTTCGGAGGACACGCGGTCGATTATGGGTCAGCGATGCGGGTTGTGCGCTCCGTCCCTGACGAGTTCCGACGCCTTGCTGAACGAGAGCTGTGAATATCGCCAGGGCCCGCGGCAACGTCAGCCCTCCCCCTCACGACAGGCGCCGGCGGCGGGCTGGCGGCGCAGAACGATCCTCTTCCAGGCCATAGAGGCGCAGGGACATGTCCGAGTAGTCCAGCCGCCTCCCCGCCACGGCGAAGCGACCGGTGTCATGCGCCGTGCTTGCCGCGCCCTTCGGCCGGAGGCTCCATACGTACTGGCCCGAGGGGCTCGCGAAGGCGAGGACATGGCCCTCCTCGCTGCCCGTGTACACATGGGTGTCCGAGACCAGCAAGGGCTTCGCCGGATGGCCGACCTTCACCTTCGGCCTCGGCACCCCCCGGTCGAGGTTCACCGTGGAAAGCACGCGTCCGTTCACGGGGTCGATCGTCACCAGCTCCCCCGACACTCCCAGCGAATGGTAGCGGCCCCCGTAGGCGACGCTGTCGGCGATCTCGCCGTCGCACTCGTGCACCCACCGGCGCTTTCCGTTGCCGCGCGAGAGCCCGACGATCCGGCCTCCGTAGGCATCGACGATCACCGTGTCGCCGATCGCAGTGGGCGGGTCGCGAGCTAGACCCTTCCGCGGCGCGGAGCCCAGGGTCCAGGTCAAGTTGGCGACGCTGTGGCGCCACCGCTCCCGCCCCGTGCCGAGGTCCAGCGCGACCACCCGCCCATCCTCGAGGCACGCGTAGACGCTGTCGGAATCGGCGCCCAGTCCGCCTTGGACCCCCATGTCATCGCCCACCGGCCACCGCCAGCGCTCGGCTCCGTCGTCGAGCCCGACCGCGCAGACCGCCTCCTCGGGCTCGGACGTGGCGCAGAGGAGGAGCGGTCCCAGGAAGAGCTGCTTGGACAACGACTTCCACTGCAGCACGGTGCGCAGGAATCGACCGCTGGTCGCGTCCAAGGCATCGAAGCACAGGAACTCGTGGTCCTCGGTCAGCCGTCGCACGAACAGGACGTCGTCGTGTGCGGACAGCGGGAAGCCGCGCTGCGTGCTCTGCCACCGCAGCTCGCCCGTCTCCTCGTCGACGGCCCTCACCCCTTCCGGCGTCCCGATGAACACGCGTCCGCCGTGGGCATACGGCAGCCAGGACACCTTGTGGCCGTACTGAATGGTCAGGACGAGCTTGAGCGGCGGCGGCGGCGGGCGGTGCGTGTTCTCCATGATGACCATCTCCCCGGTGTTCAGGACCCGATCACGTGAACCGGAACATCGTGTTCACGGCCTCCTGCAGCTTCTTGGAGACGAGAGGAAACATTAGCAGTGATCAGTGTGTTGCTGCAGTGATGACGACGATGCCGATCCGGAGGGTATTGCGGTCGGCGGTCAGGCCGTCAAAGATGAAGGGTTGCGAGTTGACTCCAGACAGCGCGAGCACCGACCCAACCGGCTGCTGTCGTTGGTCGTCAAAACGGACCGTCTCATCTCGGATCGTACCTTTGAGCAGGAGCTCCAGCCCGAGCGGGTCGTGGACGACTTCGACCAGGTTACCCGTCAGGTGCCCGTATGAGCCTGTCCGCCCGCACACTGGACAACTCTCGACATCCGCGTGATTCGGGTTGAAGTGCTCGACTTCGTAGTGGGCACTCGCCGCGAAGCGATAGAACAACCGGGTTCCTCCGTCCGCCATTTTGAGTTCGACGGCATCGAGCTTCTGCCGGGACAGTGCCGAATAGTAGTAGCGCATGTGAAACGCGTGCGCGTGCTGAAGGGCTGGGGTCTTTCTGTCAAGCCAAGGCTGCAGGTGCTCGAGCCGAACCTCGAAGTCGCAGCCCTCCGGGTTGTCAAACGGGCCAAAATCCTCACGCAGCCGCATCGTCTCGCGTAGTTTGTCGGTGACCAACCTGACGGCCGCGTCGTGCGACGTGGTGAGCCCTGCATCGACGAAGAACCAGACGTTCGGATAACGTGGCATCGCACGATCGAACACGGATTTCGGCGGAAGCCGAAAATCCTCCAGCGAACGCGCCTCGACGCGCGTCGTCGGAGGGACGGCCGACTGCGCGAGCAGCTGGGCGGCGAGAACCGCGACAGACAAATACGTCGCCCGAGCAATTGTGTCCACTGGATTGAAGCCCTCCATCGACGATGAACCTACAGCGAACATGTGACGAGAATATGCTGCAACCGCCGGTATTTGCAGCTGTGGAGCGGAGCAGCGTGACCTCAGAAGGATGGCGGTTTTGCTCGAGACACCTCCTTGAAGTACGGAAGCGCGTCGATGACGAGCTTTTCGACGGCGTCCGCAACTCGTGGGTCGACGCGCGGGAGCGCCTGCTCGATGGGGATCTGCGGCAGCCCCGCCGCCAGCTCGGGACTCCTCCCGCTTCCGTGCCCAAACGCACCCGGCGCACCCTCGGGCTCCTCCAGCGACCACATGCCCCCGACGTTCGAATCGAAGGACGACAGCCGGACCCAGTGCTCCGCCTTGGCGACGTCCTCGCGAGATCCCGGCCGCATGGGAACCTCGGGATAACGTCCGAGCCTCGACCAGCCGACCTCGACGCCGAACGAATCGTCTCCTTTGGGGTCGAAAAACAACTCCACGAAGAAGTGCAGCGACGGGTCGGAGACCCAGCGAAAGATTCGGCTGCCGGGCCATGCATAGCGCGACTTGATCGTCACCGGGACGAACTGCGGTAGCCGCCGGGCCATGGCGGCGGTGAACTCCGTCCGCACGGCCTTGACGAGCTCCTTCCGCATCAGAGGGCCAGACCGAAGAACAGACGGATCCACTGCAACAGGCCAGTGAACCCGTGGACGAGCTGCACGTGGCTCGCCGTCGGGCCCAATTGCGTAAGATAGAGCTCCAGCTGTGCGAGTGACGGCGCGCGGAACGTGAACAGCACGACTTGGCCCTGGCCCGAGCCCACGGCCACTTCCATCTGCGAGACCAGCCTGGCGAGCGCGGGACCGACCTTCCGCGGCAGACCGTACTTGACTTCGATCAGCGCGACGCGATCCCCCGCCTTCGCGAGGAAATCGATATAGCGGGTCGCGTTCGGGCCGACGATCCGGATGTTCCGCGTCACCTGCATGCCGGCCCGCGTGAACTGCGTCAGGACGTTGAACACCTGGTTCTCGACGGCCGCGCCGATGCTGCGGAAGAACGTCCACAACGCGGTCCGCCCGGCCATGAGTCCGGCGCGCAGCGCGGTGACCTGCAGCTGCACCGATATCTGCATCGCCGCGCCCATCTCGCCGATGCTCATCAAGCCGGATGGGTCGACCTGGTTCACCGGGTTCGCGCCGGCGTAGAGATAGACGTGCAGCGTGACCGGCGTGAATGGATCGCCGCGGAACGGATCGAGACCGGCGAACCGCCCCACCGACGGGTCGAGCCAGCGCGCCCGGTGGTACTGGAATCCGACGTTGGGATCGTATGGCTGGCCCGTGAAGGCATACGGCTGCGGGTCGAGACCGGTATGCACGATGAGCTCGCCGAACGCCGTGTAGGTGTAGGTATCGGTGATCGCGCCCGACTCGTCGGTCAGCTGCCGGATTGAGCCGACCGCGTCCGCGTGATAGAAGCGCGATGTCCACCCGCCTGTCCCGTCGGGCCGCATGAGTGCGAGGAGGTCGTCGCCGCGGACGTAGTACGTCATCAGCGCGCCGGCCTCGGTCGTCTCCGCGACGACGTGCGAGAGCGATCCGGTCGGATCGACCAGGTAGTTCGTCAGCGACAGCAGCCCGCTCGCCCACGTGACCTTCGTGGAGACGCGGTTGCCGTCCGCGTCGTAGGCGTACTCGACGACGGGGCCGTCGGTCTTCTCGACCCTGACCAACCGGTCCTCGACATCCCAGGCGTAGCTGGCATCGCCCGAGCGAGTGAGGACGTTGCCGTTGTCGTCGTAGGTGTAGTCGGTCGGCGGGTTCGAGCCGAGCGTGGCGGCGATCAGCCTATCCCGCGTGTCGTACGCATAGCCGACCGAGCCGGGCGCGATCGGCGTCGCGAGCGCGCCCGCGCCGGTCGTGGTCTGCGTCAGCCGGTTGCCGACACGGTCGTAGGTGAACAGTTTCTCGTAGTTGAGGCCACTACCCGCCGAGACCCGTTCGCCGGTGAGCCGGTAGACGTTGTCGTAGTCGTAAGACCGGACGGTGCCATCGAGCTCGGTGATCGAGCTCCGATTCCCCGCCGGCGCGACTGTCAAGGCGTACGCCTGCACCGTCAGCCCGGACGACGGATGCGTCGTAGTCAGGTTCGTCAGCCGATTCAGGTCGTCGTAGGTGTACGTCGTGGCCGTGCCGTTCGGTTGGTTCAGCGACGTGCGGTTCCCCGCGCCGTCGTAGCCGTGGTCGTAGGTGCGTCCGATCGGATCGGTGACCCGATTCAGCCGGTTCGCCGTGTCGTAGTTGTAGCCGGTCGCGAGCCGCGTCCCGTCGGCGAGAACGGCGGTGAGCGCGGTGCGGTTGCCGTTCGGATCGTAGCTGTACTGGAGCTTGCGCCCATCGGCGAGCAGTAGTGCTTTCAGCCGATCGCGCACGTCGTACTGGTACTGCGTGAGGCCGCGGACGTCCGTGACGCTGGCGCGCTGCCCGCTGTCCGTGTAGGTGAAGCGCGCCAACTCCGCGCCGCCCTGCACCGTGCGCGAGATCACACGGTTATTCGCATCGTGCATGTAGACCATCGTCCGGCCGGCGAAATCCGTCCGCGTGCCGAGGTTCCCCGCGGCGTCGTACGTCTTCGTCTCGAACTTGCCGTCGGGGAGAATCCGCCGCGTCTCCCGGCCCGCCTTGTCGTACTCGAACCGTGTCTCGTGGCCATTGGCATCGCGCTGGAGGATTCGATTGCCGACCTCGTCGTAGCGGTAGACCGTCTCCTGGCTTGCGGCATCGGTGACCTTCGTCAGCCGGCCGACGCAGTCGTACTCGAAACGCGTGATCTTGCCGGCCTGATCGCGCTCGCTGCGGCGCCGGCCCAGCGCGTCATACGTCGTCTCCGTGTACGAGCCGTCCTCGAAGATGGCCTTCGTCCGGCGTCCCTGCTCGTCGTACTCGAAGCGCGTCGTGTGATGGTTCGCGTCGCGAATGGACGTCTGGTTGCCGTTGCGGTCGTAGGTGAAGAGCGTCTCGGCGAACAGACCCGCGGCCGTGTCGAGGGGCACGCGCATCGATGTCTGCCGTCCCGCGTCGTCATAGCCGTAGAACGAGGTGTTCCCCCGCGCGTCCCGGACCTCGACGAGCCGCCCCGCCGCGTCGTACCGGTTCTCCACGAACGATTCGTCGGCGTACGTCGTCTTCGTCAGCCGGCCAAGGCCGTCGTACGCGAACGACGTGGTCTGGGCGCCGCGGTCCCTGTGCGTGAGCCGCCGGCCTTCGTTGTCGTAGGTGCTCTCCTCGAACGTACCGTCGGCGTACGTCTTCCGAATCAGCCGTCCAGCGGCGTCGTAGGTGTACGTCGTCCTGCGATCGAGCTGGTCGAAGGTCTCCTTCACCCGGCCCAGCTCGTCGTACACGTTGCGCGTCGTGGAGCCGTCGGGGTTGATGGTCTTGAGCAGCCGGCCCTGGCGGTCGTATTCGTACCGCGTGAGGAGCGTCTCCGTGCCGGCCGGCGTCGTGCGGGTCGTCGTCTCGGTCAGACGGTTGCCGCTCGCGTCGTACGTGTACCTGGGTCGGGTTGCCGAGCCCGTCGATCTCGGTGCTCAGGTTGCCGGCGCTGTCGTACGTCGAGCCCGTCGTGCACGCTGCGCCGTCCACGAGCGCCGCCGTCCCGGCGAGGTTGCCGCTGGCGTCGTAGCTGTAGGTCGTCTGACTCAGCGGCGGCCCGTCGAGCGTGGCGCTCACCTTCGTCGACGTGATGTTGCCGTTCGGGTCGTACGTGTTGACGGTGAACGTGTCGCGCGCGTCCTTCGTCGTCAGGACCTGCCGCCGCGCGTTGTAGGTATAGGTCGGTACTGCTGTTCAGCGGATCGGTCACCGAGAGCAGGTTGTCCTGCGCGTCGAACACCCAGGTGGTCTTCGGCGGATTCACCGTTCCCGGGTCGTGCGGCACGGTCTCGGACGTCTTGTTGTCCCGCGCGTCGAACGTTCGCGTGATGATCCGGCCGTCCGGCTGCGTCTCTAAAACGATGTTGCCGCGCGCGTCGTACTCGAAAACGCGGATGGCGCCTGTGCGGTCCGTGATGGTCTGCCGCCGGCCGTCCAGGTCGTAGCTGAACGTGACCGCTTTGCCGAACGCATCCGTCTGACTCTTGATCCGTCCGTCGTCGTAGTAGTCGGTGCGAGCGGCGGTGCGGCCGAGCGGGTCCTTGATCTCGTTCAGGTAGTGCGGGAACGAGGGGTGATACGCGAACGTGGTTGTCGACTTCTCGCGGTCGGTGTACGACACGAGATCGCCGTTCGCGTCGTAGCCGTAGGTCATCGCGTTGCCGGCCGCGTCGGTGATGCTGGTGATGCGCCCCTGTGCGTCGCGCGCGAAGATCACGCGCTTGCCCGAGGAATGCGTCACGCCGTTCGGTCCGATCGTCAGCGTGTTGCCGTTGCCGTCCCTGACGCTGCGCAGTCCCCCGGACTGGTGAATCAGGAAGACGTCGCCTTCGGGCGACGTGTACTCATACAGATCGGGGTTGTACAGGTCGAACGTGGCGTCGTCGTAGAGCTCCACCGGGCCCGGCCAGCTGCCGATGACCCAGACGTCGCGGCTGTCCACCGGCACGAGCTTGCCCACGGTGCCGGGCATCGCCCGCAGGCTCACCTGCGCGAATTGCAGCGGGTAGAGTGTCTGACAGCCCGGCGTCAGCACCATCTCGAACGACTGCACGCGGCCATCCGGCAGCGTGAAGGTGACGAGGTGCGGCCGGTCCGCTTCTACGCACCACGACGGGATGAATGCCCCCGTCTTTGTCCCCGTCCAGCGCAGGCCCGGGACACCGTTTTCGCTGATCCGAATCGTCGAGAGATCCAGCCGCCAGCCCACACCGAAGTCGCCAGTCCGCTTGTCGCGGCTGTCGTAGGTGCGCGTGACGCGAATCGGCAGACCCGAGACCGGCATCTCGAGATCAAGGAACGACACGGCGAAGTGGCCGACCTTCTGAAGGCCATCGACGACGGCGCTGAAAGAGGTCGTCGTGATGCGTCCGGAGAGGTCCGTCGCCACCAGTCGAACTTCATAGAGGCCGTTGAGCAGGAGCGTCGGATCGAACGTCGCGAGCACCCCTGCGCTCACAGGCGTGGTCGCTCCGGCGAAGCGCGTCCAGGTCGGATCGCCCGCGAGCCGGTATTCGAGCCGCCAGCTCGCCAGCGTTCCACTCTCGGCGGAGCCGACGATATTCACCGGACCGGTGATGACTGAGCCGTCCGCGGGGCTCGTGAGCACGACCCCCGGCGCATCGCCTTGCGGCGCTGCCGACCCGACGACGACCGACCACGTCGTCGGCGGCCGACAGGACGGAGTCGGTCGCTTCCAGACGGAGCACGTACGTGCCCGGATCGGAGAACGTCGCGGTCGTGCCGGCGCTCTCCGCCGGAGCGAATACAACCGGCGCCGGCCCGCTGACCACCCGCCACGTCACGCGTAGCGTTGAGCCGGCGGGCAAGCCGTCGTCGGTCGCCGACCCGTCCAGCGTGGCGACGTTGGCGGGCAGCGTGATCGACCGGTCTGGACCGGCGCTCACCGACGGCCGCTGGTTCTCGCGCGAGACCGTCAGGCGCACGTCGTCCATGGAGGTCAGCGCGCCGTCGCTGGCCGTGAGGCGCAGGACGTACTCGCCGTCGGCCGAGAACGTGACGTTGGTAACTGCGGTCGACGGCGAGCCGAACACCACTGGAGCGGGTCCGCTGATCTGACTCCACGCGATCGCCACGGTGCCGCCGGCCGGCAGCCCGTCGTCGGCGACGGTGCCGGTCAGCACGGCGATCGGACTCGTGATCGTGCGATCCGCTCCGGCCTCGACCACCGGTGCCTGGTTCGCCGGATGAACGACGACCGTGACGTCGTCTTCCGCCGACAGGTCGGCGTCGCTTGCGGTCAGGCGCAGCAGATATGTGCCCGCGACCGTGAACGTCGCGGTGGTGTCGGTGAGCGCGGGATTGGCGAAGACCACCTGGCCCGGACCGCTGACCACGCTCCACACCACCGTGAGCCTGTCGACCGGTAGCCCATCATCTTCCGCGCTGCCGTCGAGCGGCACCGTGGTGTTCGGCAGGCTGATCGTGTGATCCGGACCGGCGTTGACCGTCGGCGCCTGGTTCGGCGCGGCGGTGAGAAAGATGCCGGTGTCGAACGCGTTGTTCGTCTCGTCCGATTCCGTGATGGTGCCCGGATCGTCCGCGACGACCCACAGCGGCAGCGCCTCGGTGCCGGTCGGCACCGTCAAGACGACGTCCTCGAACATCCCGGGCGCGATCGAACCGCGCGTTGGCGCCGTGCCGAGCAGGCTCGCACCAGCGGACGGATCGCCGTCGTAGAACGCGACCGACACGCCCGCCGCCACGGTGCTGCCGCCGCCGTTGCCGATCCGCACAGTCAGACGGATCGATCCCGGCTCGTCTGCCCGGCGCGCGAACGAGGCGACGAGATCCGGTTTGGAGAACTCGCATCCTGCGGCGAGGCGGTTCTGGCGGAAGTTGTTGTAGATCTCCCAGTTGTTCGGCTCGCGCGCGGGGATCGTCGCGTCGTCGTTGATATTCGTGATGTGGTACGTGTGCTGGTTCCAGATGCGCCGTGTCGACACCCACCGGTCGTCGCCGTAGACCTGGATGCCGGTCGGGCCGGCGACCGTGTAGTTGTTGCTCGGCACGACGATTTCGGCGCGCCCGTCACCGTCGACATCCACGATGATCGGCATCTCGTACGTCGTGCCGCTCGGCCGCGCCGTCTCCCACAACACGACGCCATCGAGGCCGCGGTAGACGCGCAGCTTCAACTCGTCGGCGTAGACCACTTCGACCGCGCCGTCCCCCTCGAAGTCGAATATCGAGGAGCCGGTGACGTTCGAGCTGTTGTCCTGGACCACCGCTTGCCACTTGATGGTCCCGTTGGTCTCGAGAACGACGTAGCGGCTCGCGCCCGCGACGCCGATCTCCGGCTGTCCGTCGTTGTCGAAGTCGCCAACGGTCGGCGCGCCGATCCGGCCGCCGCCCGGCACGGCCACCGGGCCCCACTTGACCGCGCCGGTGTGCTCGAGGAGCCGTACGCTGCCCCCCGCGACCAGCACGATCTCAGGGAATGGATCAGTGTCGAAGTTGCCGACGGCGTTGAAGCCATCCGGCAGCGCGGTGTTGCGCCACAGGATCGCGCCGGATGCGAGGTAGGCCGTGTTGCCGGCCACCACTTCCGGACGGCCATCCATGTCGATATCGGCCACGATGGAGAGCGGCCCGACGGTGTTGTCTCCGCGGCCGCCTGCACCCGTCCACCGAATCGTGCCGTTGGCGTTGAGCACCTGACGGCCGACGACGATCTCCGGCACGCCGTTGCCGTCGAGATCGGCGATCGCGGCGCCGCCCCAGTCGACGGTCTCGAGAACCGGGCTAATCCACTTGGGCGTGCCGTCGTGCTCGACGGCGATGATTCTGTTGCCCGACTCGTGGACGGCGAGGATCTCGGGACGGCCGTCGACGTCGATGTCGCCAACCGCGATTGAACCGGCGCCTCTCACACGATAGGCGACGTCCTGTACCGTGAAGAGCGCGCTGCCGTCGCGTCCGCTCACCGCGCGGATGAAGCCGGCGCTGAAGTAGTTGCCACCCGAGAACGTGCTGAAGATCACGTCCGGCGTGCCGTCGGCGTTCAGATCGGCGACCGCCGGCGTCATCATCACCTGGTTCGACGTGGACTGGATTGGCGAGCCGGACCACGCCCACTCGAGCCGCGGCGCGAATGGTCCGCCTCCCGGCGGCGCCGCTTCGCACGGCGGGGCGGAGCTGCCGTAGTTGTTCGTCTCGTTGCCCTCCGGGATCGCCCGTCCGCTGTCCGCGAAGGCGTAGACGAGATTTCCGGCGAAGAGAACCGTCCCGGACACATCGGCGCTGACCATCGCAACGTCGCCGGCGGCGAGGGCGTCGTGCAGGCCCGTGCCGAGTGCCACGTCAGTGCCCTCGTCGTAGCTCGCGTTCCCGTTGCGATCCTCGAAGAACGTCACCGCGAACGACCCGAGCGTGGGCCCGCCGCCGATGTTGACGATCTCCGCCGTGGCGGTTCCCGAGACCTGCAGCGTCTGCCGGTTGGTGATCACGCCCGAGGCATTCACCGAGCGGACCGTGAGGTCGGAGCGCTCGTAAACGGTGACCGTGATGTCGTCGGTGCCCGAGAGCTCCAGATCGCTCACCGTGAGCCGCAGGACGTAGACGCCCGCCGGTCCGAACGTTGCCGTGGTCTGCAGCGAGGTGGGAGTGCCGAACACCACTGGGGCCGGTCCGCTTACCTGGGTCCACGTCGCGGTCAACCCGCCCGCAGGCCGGCCGTCGTCAGTGGTCGTGCCGGTGAGCGTCGCACCAGCCGCCGGGAGCAGGAGCGTCTGATCCGGTCCGGCGTCGACGATTGGCCGGTCGTTCGGTGTCTTGCACTTGCCGAGCGCGCCCGCGAGGTAGATGTCCTGGACCTCGGCCTCGCTCAGCGCGCGCGCAAACAGATCGATCTCGTCCAGCCGGCCGATGAAGCGCTGGCCTTGCGCCGGACGGAATCCGAAGTTCAACGGGACGTTCGTGAGCGGCGTGAAGTTCGTGCCAAGAAGATTCGACGCCACGACCTGGCCGTTGACATAGAGGCGGGCCCTGCCGGTGGCCTTGTCGAACGTCAGCGCGATGTGGCTCCACTGGTTCGGCATCAGGGCGCCGGGTCCGGTACCGAGCGTGTGGCCGCCGCCCGCCGTATCGACGATGTTTGCGTACAACGCGCCGGGCGACGTGCCGACGTTGAGCTGGAAGCTCTCCCAGATGTGCACGCCGATCACGCCCGTCTGGCCCCATTCGACGAGCGGACGCTGAGCGCTCGGCGTCGTCGGGAACACCCACGCGTCGACCGTGAAGCTCTCCGTGACGTTCAATTCCGTGGAGGCCGCGGCCGTGATGTGGTTCGCGCCCGTGAACACGAAGCCCTGCCCGACCATGCCGGGTTCGAACGTCGAGGCGCCGGTGATCGTGGCGCGGCGGCCGTTGATGACGTCGTTGGCGTTGCCGTCGAGAGGCCACCACGCGCGGATGTCGGGCGCCGTCGCGATGCAGGCCGGCGTCGCCGCGATAACGGTCACCTCATCGCTGCTGGTCAGTTCGCCGTCGCTCGCGGTCAGACGCAGCACGTATGTGCCAGGCGCGCTGAACGCCGCGGTCGTTGCGGGTGTGGTGGCGGGCGTGAACGTCGTGGTGCCCGTCCCGCTCACCTGTTGCCAGGAAACATTCAACGGGCTGGGACGCCCGTCGTCGCACGCGGCGCCCACGAGCGAGCGCCTTGCGCGGCAGGATGACGGTCTGATCCGCTCCCGCGTCGACCGACGGCGCGGCGTTGGGCGGCGTCGACGGAAGCAGCGGATAGCCGACCGTGCCCACCGAGAGGTCGTACAGGATCGGGCTATCCCCGCCTTTCGCGCGCTCGAGCTTCACCGTCACGCGCAGGTAGCGTCCGTCCGCTATGGTCAGCTCTGCGCCGGGGGTCACCGGCTGCGGCAGCGTGAACGTGGTGCCGTTCGTGCTCGTCGCGGCGGTTACCGTGACCGCGCCGTTGCCGCACGTCGAGGCGCTCCAGGTGATGTTGCCCCACTCCGCGCCGGCGATGCCGCTGTCGAAGACGGCGGTCCAGTTCCCCACTTCCGGCGGCACCTGCAGCGTGCTGCCGGTCATGTCGCTGTAGTTGTACGGATTGCCGCCGAGATTGACGGTCGTGAAGTCGACAGCCCCAACGCGCGTGATGCCATCCGAGCCGATCGGGCCGGCGAGCGGGTTGATGCGCGAGACGGTTCCGGCGTTGTAGTTCGTCGCCCAGATCTTGCCGGCCGCGTCCACCGCCACGCCGGTCGGACCCGATCCCACTGGCACGACGCCAATCAGCGTCCCATCGTTCTTCAGATGGCCGACGCTGCTCGGCGTTGAGCGAATGGGCGACCCAGACGTGATCGTTCTTGTCGACCACGCAGCCTTGCGCCCAGAAGTTGCCGTGCTGGAACGTGCCCAGCAGCTGGCCGTCCGGCGCCCACTTGCGCAGGATGTTGCCCTGGAGCGCGGTCTCCCACACGTTCCCCTGGCTGTCGATGCACAGGCCGTAGCTGTCGTGTGTGAACCCGGTCCAGTTCCCGCCGCTTGGACCGTTGAGCGGACGCGAGGTGTCCCAGCGGAGCAGGTTCCGCGCCGACCAGATGACGCCGTTCCTGTCGATCAGCCCGCCGTAGCCGCCGAAGCCGACCGACAGCTCGCTGCGCTTGATCTGCCCCGTGCGGCCGTCGATCAGGTCGAACCGCTGGCCGCCCGGTGCCGCTGACCCAGACGTCGTTGTTCGTGTCCACGGACACGTGACGCGTGCCGGAGGAGTTGACCCGGACGTAGTGGATGATGCACTCGTCCGCCGCGGTGCTCACGCCCCCGTTCGTGTTGGCGCCTCCCGCGTTCGTCCACGCGCGGATGTCGTTCGCGCCGCCGGAGGTTTCGATGACGCCGTTCCCGTTGCGATCGACGCACTGGCCGTTCTCCAGCAGGCCGATGTGGACGACGCTGTTGCCGGCGCGGTTCGCGGTCCAGACGTTGCCGCTCAGATCGACCGTGGTGCGCGACGGGTCGGTAGGCTGTCCCAGCGGCGCCGTGCGGTACTCGCCCGTGATCGCACCGGTCGTCGTATCAATCTTGACGACCGTGCCCTTGGTCGAAACGGCAACCCAGATGAACCCGAACGTCTGCCCCTTGCCCTCGAGCTGGAGCTGGTCCGGCACTTCCGCGTCAACGGCGGTGCGCGTACCTTCTGCGAAATGCGCGCTCGTCGTGTACGTGCGGCCGGCGGACGGACGCGGAATGACCACGACGGTCAGCTCGTCGCTCGCGCTGAGATCGCCGTCGCTGGCGGTGAGTCGCAGAACGTACGTGCCGCCGACGTCAATCCGCGCCCTGGTCACGATCTGATTCGGATTGTCGAAGACGACCTCGCCCGGACCGCTCGCGACCGTCCAGGTCGTTGACACACTTCCACCCGCGGGCAGCCCATCGTCGATGGCCTCGCCCGTCAGCATGGCTGTGTTGGTCGGCCAGGCGATCTCCTGGTCCGCCCCGGCGTTCACCGCCGGCGGCGCGTTCGGCCTGAACCGCCAGACCGGAGAGCCGGTTACGGCGCCGCCGCTGTCGCGCGCGAGTACGCGCCAGTAGTAGGTCGCGGACGCCGCAGGCGTCACCGTGGGCCAGGTCGTCGCGGCGTGATCCGATGCGACCAGAGGCAGACTGCCGACTGCGTCGCCGAGGCTCCAGAGGTCGTCACGCAAGTCGGGATTCAGCCGGTTGTTCGCTCCCAGCGTGACGGCGAGCCGGTTCAACGTGGATGAGTACGCGACCGACGAGAGGAAGCGGCCGTCCGGCGGTCCGGATGCCGGCGCGAGCCGTCTCCACGCGGGATTCGACGTACCGTCACCTTCCGCGAGCAGCCACAGATCGTTCGCGACCAGGTTCCGATCCGACTCCAACCCGACGCCGGAGCCGCCGAAGAGGATCATGCGGCGGCTCACGACGTCGTACGCGGCCGAGTGCCCCCAGCGCGGCGCCGGGGCGTCGCCGTCCGGAGCCAGTTGCGTCCACGCCGGCGCCCCGGCGGCTCCATTCGCAAGGCTCAGGGACCAGACGTCGTTGAGCACCGTGTCGGCGCCTTGCCGTCCGCCGAACATCAGCAGACGATTCGTCGCGCCGTCGTAGACGACGCTCGCGTTGCGGCGCGGCGGCGGCGCGGCGGTGACTGCCAGCGCCTCCCACGCGGGACTGCCCACGCCGTTGGCGTCGCGCAGCACCCAGACGTCACTGCGGTCGGTGTCCGAGCCGCCTTCGCTGCCGCCGAACACCACGAGGCGGTTCGACGCGGCGGCGTAGATCGCGCCGTGACCCGTTCGGCCGGCCGGAGAGGCGGGCAGTTCGGTCCACGCGCCTGTCGTCAGATCCAGTGTCCAGGCGTCAGCGAGCGCTGACGTACAGTCGCCGCGTGCATCCGCCGTGGACGATGAGCCTGCCCGTCGCGGGATCGAACGCTGCCGTCGCCTGACGGCGGGCGCTCGGACCGTCCGTCGTCGCGACGCGGGACCACGTGGGCGTCCCGCCCGCGCCGGTCGCGTGCGTGAGCACCCACACATCCGCGGCATCGCCGGCGGCAGTCTGGCCGGCGAACGCGATGAGCCGATCGTTGTCCTCGTCGTACGCGGTGCCCGCCGCGGCGCGCGGTCCAGGCCCGTTCCCCGCCAAGCAGAGCCGGGTCCATGTCTGTCCGGTCGTGCTGAACTCCGTGCCGAAGTACACGTCGTGCGTCACCGCGGTGCCGTCCGGATCGGACGACGTCCACGACAGCGGCGGATTCAGCGGCAGGCCGGTCGCGCCGTCGGCGGGCGAGCGTCCGGCGATCGCGGACGGCGGCTGATTCGGCGCGTCGTCGTTCGTGATCGTCACGGTGCTCTCGGCGCGCGCGAGCACGGCGGCGCCGGTGACGTTGCCGAGACGCACGAAGACCGTCTCGTCTTCTTCCACGTCGAGCTCACCGACTACCGGAACGATGATTTCGTGGCTCGTCTCGCCGGGCGCGAAGCTGACCGCGCCGACGCGCGGCAGATAGTCGCACCCCGGAAACGCGGTGCCGTCCGCGGTGAGGAAATCGACGCTGATGGCATCTGGTGACGCCACGGACAGCACGACCTGCAGGCCGACCTCCGTCAGGCCGCTGTGGCCCTCCGTCACTCTCGCGTCCGCGATCGAGAGGCTCGGGACGACCGCGATCGTCACCTCGTCGACCGCGGTCAGCTCGGTGTCGGTCGCGGTGAGGCGCAGCACGTACGTGCCGGCCAGAACGAACTGAACCTCCGTTCGCGGACTGGCCGGATCGCCGAACACGACCGGTGCAGGTCCGCTGACGAGCGACCAGGCCGACGTGAGCGAGTTGCCGAGCGGACGGCCGTCGTCGGTCACCGAGCCGCTGAGTGACGCCACCGCCGCGAGCGTGGTCTGGTCGGGGCCGGCAGACACCGACGGCGCGACGTTCCGCGGAATGACCGTGACGGCAACGGTCGCCTGATCGGTGCCGAAGCGATTGTCGCCGACGGTGTACGTGAAGAAGTCCTCACCGACGAACCCGGCGCGCGGCGTGTAGGTGATCGTGCCGTTCGCCGCCAGCACCGCCGTACCGTTCGACGGAGACGTCACGCGCAGCACGCGAAGCAGATCGCCCTGCAGATCGCTGTCGTTGGCGAGCACGGGGATGACGACCGGCTCGTCTTCCAGCGTCTCCGCGTGGTCGTCTCCGGCCACCGGCGTCGCGGGCGCCCTCTCGCAGCGCGGGCTCGAGGCCGAGGCTGTGACGCGCAGGTCGCGCACGGTCCACGTGAGGTTGCTGCCGTCGAAGTGCGTGACGAACGCTCCCTCGTCGGCCGGACTCCGCCCCGGCTTGAAAGCGGTCGGCTGTCCGCGATCGATCGGAACGGGACTGAACCCGTTCGCAGGTCCGACCGGCAGATACACCGGCACCGGGTTCTCGTTCTGATAGCCGAAGACGGCCGTGTACGCGGCAGGGCCGTGCTCGACGACGCACTCGACGAACGGACGGATTGGTTGCGTGGGATCGGTGACGGGATACGGGCTTTCGACGACCGGGTAGAAGTTCGGCGGCGGCTGGCCGTTCGCATTGCAGTACGCCAGCGCGGCCTGGGCCTGCGCGCGGACCAGCGCCTCTGATTTCGGCGTGTTGTCGTGCGGAACGATGGCCGCCGTGCACGAATGACTGGTCACGCCGAGCTCGTTCGTGACCGTGCCGATGATCAGATAGACGCGTCCGTCGCCGTCTCCCTTGCGTTCGTGGCGGAGCCGCAGGCGGCCGTCCACGACCTCGCCGTCCGGCTCGTGATTGCCGTCGCCGGTGCGATCCTCCGCCGGCTCGTCGGCCCACACCCGAACCCGCAGCGTGAGCGGCGCGCCGGAGGGATCGCTCGCGACCGCCGTCAGCCCTACGTCACCGAACTTGTGGTTCGGCGGCCAGAGCCGGTCGTGCGCGAGCGACAGCGAGATCGACGCCGCATCCGGCGCGACGACCGTGACCGTCTGCGCGCAGCTCGTCAGGTTCCGCGCGGCGTCGGATGCCGCCCACGTGACAGTCGTGGTACCGAGCGGGAACACCTCGGGCGCGTCGTTCGTCAGCGACGCCACCCCGCACTGGTCGGCGGCGGTCGGCGTAGGCAGCGACACGCGGGAGCGGGCAAGCGGATCGCGCGACGTGATCTCGACGTTCGCCGGGCACGCGAGCACCGGCGCGATGCGGTCGCCGACCACAACCATCAGCTCATCGGTCGACGTCGTCCCGGTGCCATCGTCAACGGACAGCGAGATCGGATGGGCGCCGCGCGCCAGCGCAACGGTCGCGCGCTCGCCGTGTACGGTGCCGAACGCACCCGTCCACGTGTAGGTCAGCGCGTCGCCGTCAGGGTCCGTCGACCGCGAGCCGTCCAACGTGACGCTCGCCTGGCACGCGTCGTTGGCGTCGATCGAGATGTCCTCCCCCGCGTCCGCGACCGGCGCGCCATTGACAGCCTCCACGCTCACGTCGCTGAACGTGACGTGTTCCTGTCCGTACGTGTAGAAGCCGATCCGCCCTCCGGAGAACGAGCCGGGGACGTCGAAGATGAGTTTGCCGTCGATGCTGACGCGGATCCGCGAGAGCCGGTACGCGACCTCGACAAGATACTCGCGGCCGTGCTTCCAGCCCTGGCCACGTCCGAGCCGGCTGGCGATCGTTTCGACCGATACGCCCGGCGCGTGCTGGCCGAATGCCGCCCACTGGTCGGTGACGGGCCCGGTGACGCGGCTGAGCGTCAGTCCCTCGACGGCCGTCGCCGCGCCGCGCAGTTCCGTGCGGCCCTTCCAGTCGAGCAGCACGAGGTCGTATCGATCGGGCTGATGTCCGTCGCTCGCGACGGGAGAGCGGTAGCCGAACGTGAAGCCAATGAAGCCGCTGCCGCCGGCGGGGCCCGGCGTCGATAGCCGCGCGCGGAAAACTGTGTTGGAGTGGAGATCCGGACTGACAAAGAATGTGGGGCCGCTCGTGACGCGCTGCTCGACGGAGCGGCCGTCGGCGGCCAGCTGCCAGTCGCCCCGCGCCACGCTGTCTTGCGGCATCCAAGTCGACAGGTCGGCGGGTCCGCTGAGCGACTGGGGCGGCGCGGCCGCTTGCCGCGGCGGCGCGATCAATGGAGATCGCGACAGGGCCGGTGCGCCGAGCGGCGGCCGCACGCGCGCCCCTGCCGCGAGTGGCGCGGATGCTGCGGCGTTCGCGTTCAGCGGCGCGGACGGCAGGCTCGTGAACCGTTCGACGCGCGGCGCCGCGCGGCGCGCCGAGGCGACCCGGGCCGGCACCAGGATGGTGTCGAGCCCGAAGACGTACAGCAGGACCAAGCTGGTTGTGCGAGTGAAGCGACGCATACCACCTCGAGGAACACAGAAGCAGTCCCTACGGCGGCTCTGGATGGCCGCTCTCCGACTGGTGGCTGCAGCTGCCCGAATCCGAGAAAAGGGGAAGGTGGGATTTAAACGCAGGTCTGGGACGGTGTCAAGCCGCTCGATATTTCGTGCTGAAATATTTCGCTGACGCGCGTCGCCGCGCACTCCATCACGTTTCCGCAGCGCCTCGATCTGGATGGGCGCATATCTTTCAATCGCACTTGGCGCCAATCGCCGAGGTACGCTGATGTGGCGTAGAGTGCTATGAGCTCCCCGATCAAGATGTCCAAGACGCCGCCCCTGGTCGACCGGCGTGCGCCGCTTCTGGGTGAACACACGCGAGACGCCTTGCGTGAGCCAGGTTACGACGATGAGGAAGTCTCGGCGCTCACGTGAATCACGCCCGATCGGGTTCGCGAATGCGCCATTCGCGGCCGCCATCTCAGGAATCGTGCGTCTCGCTTGATGGGCGTGACACGCTGAAGCCAGGGTCATCTCGACGCCCACTCGGAGATAAGAGTCAGGAGCAGAGCCGGTGATGTCCAACACTTGGATCCGGTACTCGCATCGTGACCCTGGTGTGCGGCGTGGTCGCCAGCGCTGCCGTCGCGCGCGCGCACTCGCTCGACACGACCTTCAATCCCGGCGCGGATAACCGCGTGTGGGTCGTGGCGGTGCAGGCGGATGGGAAGATCCTGGTCAGCGGCGAGTTCACAGCGCTCGGCGGCGGTGGAACCGGCACGACGGAGCGTCGTTACATCGGCCGGCTCAACGCCGACGGCTCGCTCGACACGAGCTTCAATCCGGGCGCGAACGGCGAGGTCCGCGTCATGGCGCTGCAAGGCGGATGGGAAGATCCTGGTCGGCGGCCTCTTCACAATGCTCGGCGGCGGCGGCACCGGCACGACGCCGCGCGCCTACATCGGCCGCCTCAATGCTGACGGCTCGCTCGATTCGAGCTTCGATCCCGGCGCGGATCAGCCCGTCACCGCCTTGGCGGTGGAGGGGGATGGGAGGATCCTGGTTGGCGGCGGCTTCACGATGCTCGGCGGCGGCGGCACCGGCACGACGCCGCGCTCCAAGATCGGCCGCCTCAACGCCGACGGCTCGCTCGATTCGACCTTCAATCCCGGCGCGGATAGGACCGTCGTCTCCCTGGCGGTGCAGTTGGACGGGAAGATCCTGGTCGGCGGCGATTTCACGACCCTCGGCGGCGGCGGCACCGGCACGACGCCGCGCTCCCTCATCGGCCGGCTCCATGCGGACGGCTCGCTCGACACGAGCTTCAATCCCGGCGCGAATGGCTACGTCTACGCCTGGAAGGTGCAGGCTGATGGGAAAATCCTCGTTGGCGGCGCCTTCACGATGCTCGGCGGAGGCGGCAGCGGCACGACACCGCGCAATCGCCTCGGCCGGCTCAACGCGGACGGCTCGCTCGATACGAGCTTCAATCCCGGCGCGGATTCGGCGGTCTACTCCCTGGTGGTGCAGGCGGATGGGAAGATCCTGGCCGGCGGGTTCTTCAGCAGGCTTGGCGGTGGCCACACAGGCACGACCATACGTCACCGCATCGGCCGGCTCCATGCGGACGGCTCGCTCGACATGAGCTTCGATCCCGGCGCAAATGATGGCGTCTTTGTTCTCCTGGAGACGGATGGGAGAATCCTGGTCGGCGGCCAGTTCACGACGCTCGGCGGAGGCGGCATGGGGACGACGCCGCGCAATCGCCTCGGCCGACTCCGGCGGCCGGTGAGCGGCAGGGACTTCAACGGTGACTCCACCAGTGACATCGCCGTCTACCGATCGTCGACTGGCATGTGGAACATCCGCAATCAGAGCGCGGTGCAGTTCGGCGGGCCGGGCCAGGTTCCGGTGGCGGGGGACTACGACGGCGACGGCACGACCGACTTCGCGGTGTATCAGCCGTCCAGCGGCGTGTGGGACATCCGCAACCAGAGCGCGGTGCAGTTCGGGCAGCCGGGCGACATTCCGACGCCGGGCGACTACGACGGCGATGGCACGACCGATCTCGCCGTGTACCGGCCATCGACGGGTGGATGGTTCGTGCGCAACCAACTGGCGATCAGCGGGTTCGGCGGTCCCGACTACCTTCCCGTCGTCTTTGACTACAACGGTGACGGCACGACCGACATCGCCGTCTACCGGCCGTCCACGGGAGTCTGGTCCGTGCGTAACCAGTTCGGGGCGGTTCAATTCGGCGATCCGGGCGACGTGCCGGTTCCGGGGAATTACAGCGGCGGCGGTGTCGCGGATCTCGCCGTTTATCGGCCGGCGACCGGCTTCTGGTACGTGCGCAACCAGTTCGCGGTGGAGTACGGCAACGCGGGTGATCTCCCTGTGCCGGGGGACTTCGACGGCGACGGCACCACCGACATCGCCGTCTATCGGCCGGCGACCGGCTTCTGGTACGTGCGCAACCAGTTCACCGTGCAGTACGGCGATGCGAACGTCATGCCCGTGCCGCGCGGCCCCCATCCACTCGCCCCGACCAACGGCGACTACAACGCCGACAACGTGACGGACCTGGCGGTCTACCGGCCATCAACCGGCATGTGGTTCGTGCGCAACCAACTCGCCGTGCAGTTCGGCGACGGCTCGGACAAACCGGTGCCGGCGGACTATACCGGCGACGGGGGGATTGACGTGGCGGTGTACCGCCCGGCGAGCGGGATGTGGTACGTGCGGAACCAGTTTTACGTGCAGTTCGGCGACGCGGGCGACGTGCCGGTGCCTGGCGACTACAACGGAGACGGCCTGGCGGAGGTGGCCGTGTACCGGCCGTCGACGGGGTTGTGGTACATCCGCAACCAGCCCGGCGTGCAGTTCGGGACATCGGGCGACATCCCGGTTCCAGGGGACTACAACGGCGACGGCGTGACCGACATCGCCGTGTACCGGCCGTCGACCGGCTTCTGGTACGTGCGGAATCAGCTCGCGGTCCAATTCGGCGGCACGGAGTATGTGCCTATTCCCGGCGACTACAACGGAGACGGCCTGATGGACCTCGCGGTGTTCCGCCCGTCCACCGGGGCGTGGTACGTGCGCGATCAGTTCATCGTGCAGTTCGGCGACAGCGGCGACACACCCGTGCCGGGTGACTACGACGGTGACGCGACCACCGACGTCGCGGTCTATCGCCAGTCCACGGGCAACATGGAACGTACGGAATCAGTTCGTCATTCAGTTCGGAGATCCGACGGACGTACCGGTCGTCCGCATCGGCGGCAACGAGTAGATCCGCCGTCGGACTGCCGACTTCGAATGCTCGCGGCACAGGCGCGACATCGTACCGAGGCCTGAAAGGGTCAGTGGGACGCTGACGTGAGCCGCGCACCCTCGAGAAAGAGCGTACCGTCGTGCGCGTGCGGTTAAGGCGCGCGTCCGCGGCATCGGTCGAGGCCGTTCCGCGGCCTCCACGGAGTTTGGTAGCAAGAATAATCTCGGACAAACATGTATACGAGTTGCATCAGCCCGCAGTACGTGATCGTGTCGGACTTTCTTTCTGACAGTGATCACTGTGAGCTTCTGGAATCACCTGCAACCGCTGACGCTTGTTTTGCGGCCTCATGCGTTGTCGGTGAGGCGATGCGCCGGCCGCGCCGTTCTCGTGTTCGGGACGATTTTCCTCTCCCTGCCGCATTTCACGAGTATCTGCCCCTCACGCTTGAGCAAGTGTGTGGTCAACTCGGAATTCCACTGTTCACAACCGGCAGCGTCGAGTGCCAGCTGACAGCACACAATGAAGGAGACTATTTTGGCCTCCATAACGACGCCGGCTCCAAAAGGATGGTTTGTACCGTTGCGGGGATCGGTTCGTGGATGTGGTGCCGGAAAACAACAGCCTCGTGTTCTTCCCGAGGTACAGTCACCACGAGGTTCGGCCCGTCCGTTGCCCGTCGCGCTGCTTTATTGACTCACGTTTCACCGTCAATGGGTGGATTCGCCGCGCTTAAGACTGAGGTCCGTTACCGGCCGGCGGACAGTGGTGGACACTGGCTTCCGGGGCCAATGCCCGAGCGGTCTCCGGTTCAGGAGTGTGTGTCGATCATAAGTGCGACCGAGCAACTCCTGGATCGTTCGGATATCCCGCGTGATGTCATGCCTCGGCGCCAGCAGACTTGAGAATATGGGGCTCCAACTCGAGTTGAGTGCGGAGGTAATCCTCCGTCGTCTCAGCGCGGCGGATTAGCTCTACGTTGCCGTCTCGCCGGAGGAAGAGCTCCTGTGGCCGGAGCCGACCGTTGTACTGGAAGCCCATCGCATGGCCATGGGCACCGGTGTCGTGAATGACAAGGTAGTCGCCCTCGGTCACAGACGGGAAGGGAATCTGCTTGGCGAACTTGTCATTGTTCTCGCACAGCGAACCGACCACGTCCACGAGGCCCCCGGCGCCGCGTTTCTCTTCGCCGTCGCGGCCGACGGCGGTGATGTGGTTGTAGGCCCTCTTGTACATGCCGGGACGCATCAGGGAAGACATGCACGCATCGACTCCGACGTAGTCGCGGTACTTTGACATCACGTTCAGGACTTGGGTCACCAGAACACCGTGAGGGCCGGTGATCAGGCGGCCGCACTCCATGAAGATTTTTGGGACGTAGCCGTGCTCGCGTTTGAACTGTCCGAACAGCTCCGCGGTTCTCCTGGCGAAGGCCGCGAGGTTGAAGGCCTCATCCGTCGGACGATACGGGACCCCGATACCACCGCCAATGTTCACGAATTCGAAGTGGATGCCGGTCGTTGCGGAGATGTCGCTGCACGTGCGAAGGAGCATTTCGACTGTCGTGACGGTTCGCCGATACCGAAGCTCGTTGGACACGATCATCGCGTGGAGACCGAAACGCCTGGCGCCCCGCTCCCGCGCGCGCATGTACGCCACCGCGATCTGGTCCCGCCGTACGCCGAACTTCGCCTCTCGTGGCTCACCAATGACCGCGTTCCCGATCCCCAGGGTGCCTGGGTTATACCGGAAGCAGATCAGTTCCGGCATGAATGACGGCTTGTCGACGAAGCTGACGTCGTCAAGGTTCAGAATGCAGCCGCCATCGGCCAACGCCTCGGCGTACTCCACCGGCGACGTGTTATTGGATGAAAAGATGATGTCCTCGGCTTGGGCGCCGAGGCTTCGCGCCATCTTGAGCTCGGTGATAGAGCTGCAGTCAAAGCCGAACCCCAGCTCGCGCCGCAGCACCTCGAGGATGCGGAGGTTCGGCAGCGCCTTGACTGCGTAGAATTCACGGAAGCCGACGACGTCAGCAAACAGTTCGTTGAGGCGATGCCCACCCTCCACAATCCCCGCCTCGTCGTAGATGTGGAACGGCGTGCCGAACTCGTTGGCGATCCTGTCCAGGACTGGGAGCAAACGGTTCGCGAACGAGGCTGACATGGGCACGGTGCGACTCTTTGTGACAAGTTCCGGACAGACACTGTCTCATCGACCAATCTTCATGGCCGTTACCGAATACGCCAGGCCAAGCCAGCGGAGCGCGCGGTGTTCCGGCCGGCGGCTTACTCTGTGAGTAGAGATTGCAGCAGTTCTGCGTACTGATGCCCCGTATCGAACGCCTCGTATTGCGCCGGATGGCCTTCATCGACGAACGGGCTCAATGGCGCCACCACGGTGGCGTATGACGGCTTGTGCTTGTACTGGAGCGACATTCGATTCCTGGAGACTTCGCGGACCCGATGTGGCGTGGCGCGATACGCGCCATTTGTCCATCGTTGCATGTAGTCGCCGAGGAACACGAACAGCGCTCCCGGGATCAAGGGCACATCTATCCATTCACCTCCGGCGGCTGATACTTCCAGTCCCGGCTCGTCCTGCGTCAACACGGTCAATACGGCGTGATCGACATGCGGCGTCATTGCATAGCTCACTGAATTGCCAATCGCTTGACCGGCGCCGACAGTGTAGTGATTGAGACCGAGACGGTGCATCGGCGCTTTCATGAACGGGTCGAAGAACGGGTCGGCCAGGCCAAGGTCGATCGCGCATGCTGACATGAGCCTGTTGCCGACATTGACCATCTCCTCAAAGAGCATCGTCGCTTGACCAAACGGCTCATGATAGAACCCAACCAACGCTTGTGCCGCCGGCGTCGCAACGATGTGACCGATCCGGTATTGTTCGCAGGCCTCAGCGCCCGAATGCATCCGGCTCTTTTCGGCGCCGAGGCCGCGATAACCGAGAAACTGTGAATGGGCGCTGCAGTTGAACCTGATCTTCTGGTCCACTGGGCGGGAATAGAACTGGCGTGTCTCCTCGAACGCAGCGGCGATCAAGTCGGCCGAGACGCCGTGATCGCTCAAGAAGAAGTAGCCCGAATGCCGGCACGCGTCACCAACCGCCCGGGCCACGCGCCGCATCTCGTCGACGGTCCGGGAACCATCTCCCATCGGCCATTCGACAAACGGTATGTCTGCCGCAACCTGCTTGTTCATCGGTGTAGCCTCCATGCTCGACGATCACACGAACCTGGCCGTCACGCCTGAACGCGAGCTCGACGCGCGCCCCAACCCGTTCAACCGCTGGTGCGACAAGTCTACCGTCAGCGTCTCTCCTCTGTGGATCGGGGCGCTGAAACTCGCCTCTCTCGGCCGGAGGGACGCGATTATAATCCTGCGGGAGAGGTGGCCAAAATGAAATCCATCACCTTCGGTGGCAACGCCACTGCACCAGCCAAAGGCTCCAGGCGAGTGACAATTTCCGTGGCATGCGCTGGTCTCCAGATTCAGGTGCCCCGTCGCGTCAATCGTCCATGGCGGTTTTCTCTCAAAGTTCTGCTGGCTGTTTCGATTTGGGCCGCGGGCTGCGCCATGACGCTCTCCGGGGACTGGCGCGCGGCAGTCGTAGGGGTGTTCATCGAGGGCCTGCTCTTTGCCCACATGCTGGAATTGGTTCATTCCTGCATTCACGGTACGGCTTTCGGCGCGCGACGAGCCGATCGGATCGCCGGTGTACTTCTGGGTTTGCCGATGCTGGTGTCATTCTCCGATTACCGCGACAATCACCTCGCGCATCACCGCACGCTGGGCAAGTCTGAGAAGAAGGACTTTTTCGGCTATGAGTTCGAAGGTATGGCGACGTGGCTGTCGTTCGCGCGGCACATGCTCATGCTCGGCCACTATCGAAATGCGGCGAAGAACATGGCGCGGGCGGCGACGCGTTGGAGGTGGCGAGCGATTCCCGCGGCCGGGTTCAATTCCCACGTCGAGCATCTGTTGATGGTGCTGTGGCTCCTTGTTCCGCTTGTCGCGCTGTTACTGGGACAGACGGGACCGATGCTCGTCTTGGTCGTTCCGCTGCTGGTCGCGGTTCCGTGCCATGTTCTGATTGAGCTCCCCGAGCACTGGCACTGCCTTCCCGTCGATAATCCGCTGGTCAATACGCGCTCGATTTCCGCGGGCCGCATTGCCGCGTGGTTCACAAATGGGAACAACTATCATTTGGAGCACCATCTCTGTCCGTGGCTTCCGAACGACGCGCTTCGAGACGTGCAGCATGAACTTCACCAACACGTCGCCAACTATCACTCGTCATACTTCAGTTTCTATACACAGGTGGTCCGTTCCTTACGCTTCACGAACAAGGCGGTGTGAAGTCGCAATGAGCTCGAACACCAGAACACCGTAGCGCATGAATAGCCGCCGCTTGTCTAGGAAGTCGCACCTTCGTGTACTGCTGCTAGTGGATAGAGACCTCTGCAATCCTTCCGATCCGGACTTTCTGAACGTGACGCCCGACACAGAGTCCGAGCACTTCGTCTCGGCAGGGCTGAAAGCCCTTCTCCACGACGTGTCTGTTCTGCCTGTCAGGCCCTATCGAAGAGAACTCCGCACCGTCGCCAGCAATATCCGACGATTGAAGCCGGACATCGTCTTCAACTTCATCGAGCACCTGGACTACGATCGCCGCCGCGCCGCACATGTTCCGGCGCTTCTGGACCGCTTGGGCATTCCCTATACCGGAGCGTCGGCGATCGGCATGGCCTCGATCGACAAGGCGGCCTCCAAGCGCGCAGTGAGCCGAGTGGGGTTTCCGGTGCCGCCGTTCGTGGTGCTTCCCGTCGGGGGTACCCGCACACCACGGTGCACATTCGCTTTTCCCGGTATCGTCAAACCGCAGTTCGGCGGGGCGTCGGTAGGATTGACACTGAGATCGGTGATCGATTCCGAGCATGAATTGGTCAGGCGGGCGCGCGACATTCATCACAAGCTGCACGAGTCGGCCATTTGCGAGCAATACATCGATGGACCTGAGCTCTCGGTCGCGCTGATCGAAGATCGGAACGATTTGCTCGTGCTGCCCATTCGAGAAACCGTCTTTGGTCGCGCTGACCAGGGCGGACCTCGCTTTTGCACCGAGCGCGTGAAGGACAGTTTCAAGTACCGCGACCGATGGGGCATCCGCTACGAGCGGGCCCAACTGCCCCCGGCGCTCGATCGCCGCATTCGGACACTGTGCAAGGGTGCTTTTCGAATTCTGGGCCTGTCCGGTTACGCGCGGATGGACTTGCGGTTGAATTCGGTCGGCGACCCGGTCTTTCTCGAAGCGAATGCCAACCCGGATCTCGCGCCACGATATTTTGGGATCATGGCCTCGTGGATGGGTTTGACGTATGAGGACATGCTCGTCAAGATTCTGCGGGCGGGACTCAATCGGAGCCCATCATGATCGACGACCGCTTTAGCAACCGTCAATCGCCGCGAACAGGACCCCGGTGGACACCCAGAACTCGGCCATTTTCTGATACCCCTCGACCGAGACGTTGACCGCGACGAGGGGCTTGGTGCTCTCAGTCGCCATGGGAAACGCCTTGGCTACGAGCGACCAGGAGAAGGAAAGGAAAAACCGGCCATTTCCGGGAAGGTGTCCACCGGCTCCCGGCTGGCGCCGAGGCCACGCCCGTTATGCCTCACCAGTGAGCCGATTCGATCGCCGGCTATACGTTCATCTCGCCGCGCGCGCCTAGATTGGCTCGGCGCCTGCGAAAGTCACAATTTGACGGTCAGGATGTTGTCCTGAGGGGCGCGTCCAGCTCTACAGCCTTTGGTGGGACGCACCACTTCTTGCTTTTCAACGACGGTGGCGCAATCGAGGTGAGCGTCAACGATTCGGCCGACATGAAGAACCGTGACGCGATCCGTTCCCACCTGCCACACATCGCGATGAAGTTCGGCGAGGGCAACTTCGATGCGCCGATGCTGGTCCATGATTCGAAGAATGTGCCAGGTGCGAAGGGGATGACAGAGCGTAAAGAGGCGATTCGGTATCAATACGTGGAGACCGCGAAGGGTGGCCGGGTGAACATCGTGACCTCAGATCCGGCTGCGCTCGCTGCCGTGCATCAGTTCCTGAAGTTTCAGATCGCCGAGCACAAGACCGGCGATCCCACGACAGTCCGGACACGATGACTACGGCGCCGATGGGTCCTCGTGATGTCGCCCAGGCAACTGGGGTCAGCACCGATACCCTTCGGCACTACGAGAGACAGGGACTTCTGCCTCGAGTCACGAGGACAGCGGCAGGGTACCGGCAGTACTCGGCCGCGACGGTTGAACGTGTGCTGCTCATCCAACGGGCGCTCGTTGTTGGCTTTTCGCTGGCGGACCTGAAACGAGTACCTGACGGTACGGGACAAGGGCGGCTCGCCGTGTATCGGCGTTCGGGTTCTTGTGGGTGAGCGCCTCGAACAGTTGAATCAACGCATCGAGGAACTGCTCGCTCTCCGCGACGAGTTGCGCTCGCTCGTTGCGGACTGGGACGGGCGATTGGCGAATACACCTAAAGGTGAGCGTGCGCACTTGCTCGAAACGCTCGGGGGCAGGGCCGTCATCGAGCAAACCCGGCGCAAACGGCGCGAACGTTGATGGGACGATGACGATGCGGGGTTAGTGGTGCGTCGGACTCAGGCCGGTCAGGTGCAAGATGACAACGAGGAGTGCGAGACCGATCGCGATTGCACCAGCCACGTAAATCCAGACCTGGTTACCACGAGCCTCTAGGACTGCTTCTGTTCCCGTACTGGCCAATGTCGTAACGGAGGCAAATCGGCGCTCGTCGAACATCCGCCTTCCATAGTCGGTCATCCCGAGCGGTTTGTAGACGCCGAGCCCTGTCGCCGCGAGCAACAGGATCAACGCCAGTATCGCGTGAACGATCGGCGAGGCATTGCGTACAGACGGCGAGATCCATCACGGGATCTGCCGCGACTCCGGCCATCTCCCGGAACGTTCCCATGTAGATCAGCAGAATCACGGTCGCGAAGACCGTAATTCCCAGCTTCAAGACGACCCAGTAGTACCGAAACAGCCCCCACGTCGTGCCCAGCGACAAGACGATTCCGCTGAGCAGCGATGCGTGCGCTAACGGAACGAGGACGAACCACGCCGCCGGCGCCATCAGGAGGTACGCCCCGCGCACCTTTACCGGATCGTCACTGGTAAACCCGATGACGGCCAAGGCGAGGAACGCCAGCGCCGCGCCGACCCAACCGACGGACGATGTGATGTGCGTGGTGAACGTGAATCGGCGTAGAGCGGGCGTCATCATGTTCGAAGTCTCTCCGTTGCTGGCCACTCCGCGTCAACATTCTAGCGGACACTGAGCTGAACGACGGCTGAACGATGGGACCCAGGGGCCGGTCAGTCAGGCGCGCTTGCACGTGCAGTTGAGACACCCGTGCTCTGCACATGTGCCGCACGATTCGGTCACGCGCTTCTTGAGCGCTTCGCGTGCACGGAACACTCGGACACCCGCGTTGCTCGACGACAGTCCCTTCTGCTCAGCGAATGCCTTTACCGGCGTGCCAGTGACTTCAATCGCCTGGAGGGCCTCGGCGTATTCCGGCTTCAGGGTCGCGGCGAGTCGGGACACGCATGCGCAGATCTCCGCCTCCATCTCGGTGTTTGCCGTCTCCTGGGTCTCGAGTTCACGCGCGAATGCTTCGTACGCTCGGTCAGCGGCGCCACGCCGTCGAAATTGATCGACCGCAGCGTTGCGCAGCGTTCGGTAGAACCAGGGCACGATCGCTTCGTCGGACGGGGCCTGCTCCGGTCGCGCAACCACCTTTGCGAACGCATCCTGCAGGATGTCCTCGGCCAGCGCACGATCGCCGACGCGCCGTTCCAGGTAGCGCAGGAACGCGCGATGGTTCTCGAGCAGCGTTGCGAGCTGAGCGGCGTCGGTGTCCGTGTTCACTGTATCAACGAATCATACCGCCCGAAATTCTCGGATCTTCGAGGCGACGTTGCCGTTACCTGCAGCAGCAATCCGTGGAACGTCCGGCCGCTGTCGATTCTGAGAAGTCGGACTCTGGATCGCTTGCTGCGTCGACCCGTGCTTTGTATCCCGCCACTTCGACCGCGGCGATTAGCCTCTTTCGATCAGCCTGGTCAAACAAGTGCTGGACGGTCGCCTGGTTCCGCTTCAGGTTCACATCGACATGTACGACACCCGTCAGCCCGTTCAGCGCCCCTGTTACATGTCGCACGCACGCGCCACAAGACATGCCGTCGATGCAGAGCTTGGTGGTGTGGACCTGAGCCGTGTCAGCTAGTTTTTGTCTGTTCATATCTTCATAACGCAGCTGACGCCCGATTCATTACACCGCCTCGCAATGGCTTCAGGAGGAGCGCCTCCGGTCGTCCACGGGCGCAAGGATTCCATCAGCGATCGGGCGGCGATGCGGAAGTCCGGTGTGTGCCATTTGGTACAGCCGCGGAACGGCATTCCAGTTACGGTTTCAGGAGGAATCCGACCGGCGATCAAGCTGTGAAGACGCACCGGGGAATTTTCGGCACCGACCGGCGAAATTCCGCAGGTCCCGCTGTCGGGCAGCCGCGAGCCGGTGAAAACGTCAGTGTTTTCTGAGATCCCGCCTTTTTCTGGCTGGCGCAGGTCTTGCCCTTAGGAGTGGCGAGTATCACGTGTTTCGAGCCGCTCTCTTTTCGATCGTGCTGACGCTGGCAGTAGGGCAAAACGCCAGCCTGCTGTGCAATGTCTGGTGTCACGACGCCGTGGCCGCGGGGTGCCCACATCAGGGCTCAACGACGTCCCCAAGCGTGAGCGCCGACGACAGCTGCAGCAGCGTCGTCGTCGGAGCGGTCGCGTTTGTTCGCGAGGACGGGCGGCGCACCGCTGCTGCTCCGGACGCGCAGAACGCTCTCGTGGTTCCTCGGTTCCGATTGGCCCCTTCGCCTACTGACTTGCGCCCTGGCTCTGAGTCGGGCCAGCGGCTTCCGCTCGAAGAACGACCTCTCGTTATCGCCCTCCGAATCTAACTCCCCAGCGCCGCAGCCGGCTACAAGCCTCAGCGCTCGCGGCGTCGCTCCAACCACACAAGGGATGTCGTGCGCGTGTGAATCGCGCAGGCGAAGACAAACACAGATTCGGCGTGACTTCGGTCACCAGAGAGGTTGGTCCGTCATGAGAACACATTTCCGTTCACTGTCAATCGCGGCGATGGCCGTCTTGACGTTCGCAGGGAGCGTTGCCGCACAAGAGAAACCCTCGGGACTGCTGAACGCACTCGAAGTGCGTCAACTGGTCGCACACGCAGAGCCGAGCGACCACGCGCGCCTCAGCTGCCCACTTCACTGCTCTCGCGGAGCGGTACTCGGCCGAAGGCAAGCGCCACACGTCCATGTCACAGGGCACCGTCGGCAATCCGAGTCGGAATCTGACGACTGGCTTGAGCGCGCACTGCAAACGCCTCGCGGAGCTCAACACGGAGTCGGCGACTGCAGCGAGTGAGCTCGCAACCTACCACCAGAAGCTGGCGGCAGGTGTCCCAGCGACGGCACCAACTACGGGCGCGCGCTTCGAAGGGGGCACAGGGGCGCCAGCACCGACGGATCAGCAGCTAAACGCTTTGGCGGCCAAGGCAAGCACACCGGCCGATCATCGCAGTCTCGAGGAGTACTTCCTGGCGCTAGCGAAGCGGTACACCTCGGACGCGAAGGAGCACGCCGCGATGGCGCAATCCTACCGGACAGGCACGCGCCTCGCCGGGGCCGGCGTCCACTGCGATCGTCTGGTCGAGCTGTCGCGTAAGGCCGCGATCGAAGCCGCCGGCGCGGCTGCCATGCACAAGCAGCTTGCGGGCACAGCCCACTAAGCCACGTAAGAGACTCCGCCCGGGCCGGCCACAGCGACGGCGGCCCGGGCGCGAGTTCATGAAGTAGGCGGTGATCACAATGAAACCTTCCGCTGGTCGTACGAATCGTTCTTCTCCTTGTTATCGGGATGAATGTCGTACCGGCGAAGCTCGCGGCCCAGACAACACCTGTGCTCCCGTCGCCACTCAGCCTCGCGGACGTTATTCGCGTGGCGAGCGAGCGAAGAGACGAGATCCAGGTGGCCTTGGCGCGGACACGGGCTGGCGAGGCTCGGCCCACGCTCGTCTCGGCGCTCGAAGACCCGATGATCTCTCCCTCATTCGACCATCTGCCGTTCATGCTGGGCGGCGCGGATGTGAGTGTCACGATGGAGCAGCGGATCCCGCTGTCCGGCATCCGCGGCCATCGTCGAGCCTCCGCGCTGGCGGATCTCGACCGGCTTCGCGCGGACGCGAACCGCACGAACGCTGGACATGGGAGTCCAGGCCGCCAATGCCTTCCTGATGCTGCAGGAGCGCCGCCGAACGGTCGGCACTGGTCGCCGAACAGATCGGTTTCGCGCGGGACGTCGTGACCGCGGCGAACGCGCGGTACGCGGGCGGGACGGCTCCCCAGGCCGACGTGTTGCGCGCCGAAGTCGAGGTGGCGCGGCTGGAAGCCTTCGCGAAGGCGCTCGTATCGGGAGTCCGGGGCGCGGAGGCGATGCTCAATGCGAGCGTCGCTCTGGACGTCGACCTGCCCGTGCCCGCACTCGTCCCACTCGCATTCGCGCTGCCGATTCCTGCCTGGACTGCCATTAAGACAGCACTGACCTCGCGGCCCGAACTGGTGGCCGGACGCGCCGAGATTGCGCGCGCCGAGGCGGAGGTGCTGGTGATGCGCGACATGTACCGCCCGATGGCGACCATCCGCACCGGGCCAGCCTACACGATGGCCGAGGGCCGAGGCTGGATGGCGATGGTGGGCGTCAGCCTGCCGATCTGGCGCGGGAAACTGCGCGCCGGTGTCGCCGAAGCGCAGGCGATGCGCGCCATGTCCGAAGCGGACGTGCAGGCGATGACCCGGATGATCGAGGGCGACGCAGCGGTCGCCGTCAACCAGCTCCAAGCCGCCCGCGATCGGCAGACGGCACTTACCGGCGACGTGCTGCCGCGCGCGCGCATGGTGATCGAACCGGCCGTCGCGGGCTACGCCTCGGGCCAGTTGCCGCTCGTCAGCGTGATTGAAGCCGTGCAGGCGCTGTGGCTGGTCCAGTCCGACCTGATTGCGGCTGACACCGAACTTGGTCTTGCGTGGGCGCGCCTCGGGCGCGCGATTGGATCGTACGAGGCAATCATCAAATGACACCCTTCACCAGACTTCACCGATTCGCCGCGCCCATGGCCGCTGTCGTGGTGACTGCCGCGGTGTTCACGGTCACCCTGTGGGCGCAGCACTCCCGCGAGGCGTGGCCATTCGCGCCACGCCCACAGCCGGCCCCGATGGACATGCCGACCGCCGTCGCGACCACAGGCTCCGGCTCGACTCACGACCGCGTGCCGATCGACGTCACCGCGTCGACGCTGCAGCAACTCGACATCCGACTCGAGGTGGTGAAGCGCGAATCGCTGACGGAGGAGGTCCGCGCCGTCGCCACCGTCGTGCCGGACGAATCAGCAATCTCGCATGTGCATACCCGAGTGTCGGGATGGGTCGAACAGCTCGACGTCAACACCACGGGCGAGATGGTTCGCGCGGGACAGCCGCTCGCACGCATCTTTTCCCAGGAACTCTTCTCATCCCAGACTGAGTACCTGGCCATCCGGAAGACAACGTCGGCCTCGGGCATCACGAGCGTCGTGGTAGCCGGCGGTCGCACGCGCCTGACCGTCCTCGGGATGACGCCGGCGGACATCGACGCGATCGAGGAGACCGGCGAACCGAAGCGCCTGTTCACCGTGGCCGCGCCCAGAAGTGGCGTGGTCGTGAACCGAGGCGTCACGGTGGGCACCTCCGTGGATCCGTCGACGACGCTACTCACGATTGCGGACCTGTCGCGCGTGTGGATTCTGGCCGAAGTGCCGGAGGCGAACATTCCAGCGGTGCGCGTCGGCACGCTGGCGCAGCTCGAATTTCCGGCCTCCGGCCGCGCGCCGTTTTCGGGGCGTATCGACTTCGTCTATCCAACGCTCACCGAACGCACGCGCACCTTGCGTGTCCGCCTCTCGGCGGCGAATCCCGGCGGAACCCTCAGACCCGGACTCTACGGCACCGTCGCCTTTGAATCGGCCGGAGCCCAGGTGATCACCGTTCCGCGTGACGCGGTGGTCGACACCGGGTTGCAGCAGCACGTCTTTGTCGCCACCGGTGATCGGTTCGAACCGCGGTCGGTCACGCTCGGCGTGCAGTTGGCTGACCGGGTCGAGGTCCGCACCGGCCTGAAAGAGGGTGAACGGATCGTGGCCGCGGGCGTCTTCCTGCTGGATTCGGAAAGCCGGCTGCGCGCCACGGGCGGCGCCGGCGGGCACAGCGGCCACGGCGGAGCCGCAACTCAGAAAACCCCGGCGCCTCCGGCAGCAGACCCGCACGCGGGTCACAAGCAGTAACGGTCATGGTCGAACGCATCATTGAACTATCGGTTCGCCACCGCTGGGTGGTGTTCGGAGCCGTGCTGGTCCTGTCGCTCTGGGCGGTGGACTCCGTCCGCAAGACGCCGCTCGATGCCCTGCCGGACCTCTCCGACCCGCAGGTCATCATCTATACCGAGTGGATGGGACGCAGCCCCGATCTGGTCGAGGACCAGATCACGTATCCGCTGGTCCGTGCGCTCCAGAGCACGCCTGGCATCGCGACCGTACGCGGCTACTCCATGTTCGGGATGAGTTTCACCTACGCAATTTTCGCGGACGGCACCGACATCTACTGGGCGCGCACGCGGGTGCTCGAGCAGCTGGGGCGCGTGCAGCAACTGTTGCCGCCTGATG
>CAVZGT010000002.1:0-119707 GCA_963774855.1 uncultured Acidobacteriota bacterium
GGGGACTACAATGGCGATCACAAAACAGATGTAGCCGTCTACCGCCCGTCAACCGGGCAGTGGCTGGTGCGGGATCAGTTCGCGCTGCCGTTCGGTAGTCCCGGCGACGTGCCGGCGCCTCGCGACTACGATCGCGACGGCTCAGTGGACCTCGCCGTCTTTCGGCCGTCCACCGGCCAGTGGCTCGTCAGGATGAGCCTATCGTGTCGTTTGGCGAGTTCCGCGATATTCCGGTGCCGCGGACGCCCTGGATTCCTTTGGCGATTGCCGGCGACTATGACGGCGAAGGTGCCGCCGACATCGCGGTAATCGTCCGGCAACCAACCACTGGTTCGTACTGAATCAGCCCCCGGTGCAGTTTGGAGATCCAGGCGACGTGCCGGTTCCTGCCGACTACAACGGCGACCGCCGCATGGACGTGGCCGTGTATCGACCGGCGACGGGGTACTGGTTCGTTCGCAATCAAGCGGCGGTACAGTTTCGGCGACCCGGCGACAGAGCCAGGTGCCCCACGACTACAACGGCGAGGCGTCATCGACGTCGCCGTCTATCGGCCGTCAACAGGGCAATGGTTTGTGCGCAACCAGTCTGCCGTCGTCTTCGGCGGTTCGAGCGACATCCCGGTGCCGGGGGACTACAACGGGCGATGGAGAGGCGGACATCGCGCAGTATCGGCCATCGACCGGCCAGTGGTTCATCCGGAACCAGCCCGAGCAGGTGTCGTTCGGCGATCCGGGAGACGTCCCAGTGCCCGCCGATTTCAACGGTGACGGCAGGATGGATGTGGCGGTCTACCGACCGTCGACCGGTCAGTGGTTCGTGCGGAATCAGTTCGTGATCCAGTTCGGTGATCCGGGTGACGTGCCCGTGCCAGCCGATTACAACGGCGACGGATTGGCGGACATCGCGGTGTATCGGCCATCTGCCGGCCGGTGGTTCGTCCGGAATCTGCTGACGGTCGGATTCGGGGGTTCCGACTATGTGCCGATGGTGCGCATCGGCGGCCCGCGGTAGCTCGAGCAAGGTCGCGAGTGTCCAGTGCGACGGGTTCAACGGCATTCGGCATAGCCGGGACCGGGCGGAAATCTGGTCGGACCGAATATTTGCGGATCACAGCCGGCGGCAATAGACGGCAGCCGTGCATATTGGCGAGACCGGACCATAGGCATATCGTCACGAAATCCTTGGAGGCATGGAATGCGCGCAATGTTGTGTCTGCTTGCTGTTCTTGGCTTCGGGCAGGCGAAAACGTCGGAAGCCCAGCCCGTGTCGCTTGATTTTGACTCCGTGAATGTTCCAGTAGGAGAGTGTGTCAACGCGGCGGCCTATCTGGCTTCCTTTGCAATCACGTTCGTCTCTGTGAGCGGGGGGGCTTCTCCGGCGATCTGCAATACGGCGGGCAGTGCCGTCACCCCGACCTCGTCGCCCAACGTGTTCTTCGGTCTGCCCGCCGTCACAAACACCGACGAGTCATATGACCTCGTGTTCGACATACCGCTCCTGCGGCTGAACTTCACGCGTTCTACCATTCTTTCGCACACAGCGCTACCACCCTGGAGCGCCTCTGCTTACGACGCGTCCGACAATCTCCTGAGTTCTATATCGAGAGGAGTCCAATTCCCTGGCCAACCCGCTGAAACGTTAACGCTATCAGGCCCAGGAATCACGCGCGTTCGTTTCGCGGCCTTCAATTCAGCTCATGTGACGTTCAATCACCCTCCTCTGGACGACTTTGTCCTATGTCCTGAAGGCTGCCGAGTTGAAGTATCGCGACTGAGCCAAGGGAATCCTAATTGGGCCGCGGAGCTTTACGATCATTCCTCTGAACTCACGATCCGAAACAAAGGATGCGCACTTACATCTCTCTCGATGGCACTTAACTTTTCGGGTATCCCTAACAATCCAGGATCCTTGAACACCTTCATGGCCTCCACCGACAGTGACTATGTCGGCCTTGGGGTCAATTGGGAGCCAGCAACGCGAGATGCGTCGGGGGGTACTGGGCGGTTTAGAGCGTTTCGGTCTAGTTTGACGGAAACGCTAGAAGACACCCTGTGTCGAGGCTTCCCAGTAGTGGTTGGCGTAAACAACAACTCGCACTTTGTTCTCGTGACGGGCAAACGAGGGGAGCAGTTTCTTATCAATGATCCTGGGTACGCGGAGCGCACGACGCTTGATGCATATGGCAACATATTCGAAACACGGGGATATGTAGATCAGGCTGGTGGTCCGACGTTACAAAGCGTCGCAACCTCTGACGCCAGTGCGTTGAGTTTGTCCGTAGGCAGTGTCGCGAAACTCTTGGTGACCGACGCAGCGGCGAGACGCACCGGCTTTGATGCTGCAAGCGGCGTCACTTTTGAGGAGATCCCAGACTCGGCATACTTCGAGGATTCTTTGGAGGATGACGTGACGGGTGAGCCCCCAACCGAGGTTGGCCACTTACTTCAAATCGACCAACCGGTGTCCGGAGTTTATAATGTGACCTTGCATGGCCTCAAACTTGGTTCGTTCGAGCTTTCAATTCGGGGGTTCTCACAAGACGGGAGCATTCAGACGCCAATAGTAGCGCGCGGGATCATCGGCGCTGGTGACGTAAGCACATTTCAAGTCGGTTTTGACGTTGGAGTCAGGTTACAGACTCTTGGTGTAGTGCGCACGGCGACGTTCCAAAGCACGATCCGAGACATTGCCAATGGGCGTAGATTGTCTTTAATCAGCGATGCCTTCGCCAAATCGTTGACGGCCAAGGTCGAACTTGCTGCAAAGCTTGTGGACACGAGGCTAGGCAGATTGTTCGCTGCTGCGATCCTTGCAACCATCAAGTTCGAGGTACAAATACTAACAAACAAGCAGATCTCGAAGTCTTTGGCAGCGATTCTGTTCGAAGACGCCGACTTCCTATTCAAGCAGCTTAAACCATAGGCTCAAGAGCGCTGTTGGATCTTGCAACGCGTCGACACGGGCACTCACAATGCAAGCCTGTCCGCAATGCTTCACAGTGAAGAGGCATCGACTTCGTTGCTCCTTAGATTGACGAAGAAGCCATCTGCTAACTTCTTGGTTTGCTGAGAAGTATCAAGGGCAATGATCGGTCCACGCAGGCACTGAGGTTACCTGTGCATGGCGAATCCCAAGATTCGTAGCATTTCGCACGCGTGTGCCGCGATCTTGCCATGATGGTGCGGGTGCGGACCTGGCCGTCCTTCTTCTGCATCTGCTGGCGACAATCGCTAGGCTGGCCGGTCCCGACGGCGCACGTTCCGTGGTCGCGGAATCCGTCCTTGTTAAGCACCAACTGCTGATCCTCAATCGATCTCGAAAGCGATCCACAAACTCCGTCCCTCCGATCGCGCGGTCGCCCGGCCTGTGTGCGCTCTTGATACGCCCGCGCCGGTTGGTCCGTGCCGCGATCGTCTCAAACCGTCAACTTTGTTGCGCCTTCATCGAGCGTTGACACAGCGGAAGTGCCGTCGGCTCTTCTCGTCCACGGGGGCAGACGAAGCCTGGTCCCAAGGGGCCGAGCGAGGACGGTCATCGCGGCCGTCGACTTGAAACTACGGAAGCCGACGTGGAGGTGTCCACGGATCGCGCAAACAGATCGCCCTAGCCTTTGCCATTCCCATCGCAATGGATGTTGTCCCGTGCATCCTCGCCGCTCGGTACCATCCGACATCAAGGCCCGATTCGACTGGCCCATCCTCGCTAACGGCCTTCGGTCACGCGAAAGGCAGTCTGTGGAGTATCGACCTGTTTCGATACGAATCGGCCAGCCTGCGCAAGCATTGGGTGGTCGTCGTGTTGGAACCCTCTACCGCGGGATGTTCTGCCTTCGGATCGATGTCGCCCCGCCCGTCTCTCACCAATCCTCGAAAGTCTTGAGAGTCGCGTTCTTCTGACGCAAATTGGGAGCCGCCACATGAGGGAGATCTCTTTCAGCGAGACTCGATCGGGCGTTTCGCTGAGGAAAATCGCTCGCAACCATCCGGCCGCGAACCGTACATCTCGGCAGGCGAATTGTGCAGAAATCCGATCGCGCTAAGTTCTTGAAAAGATTGGCTCCTCAGCCTGGATTCGAACCAGGAACCCTCCGGTTAACAGCGTAACGCAGGTGGTTGGGCTCGCGGGTTCTTCGTGCCGGTAGCTCGGATGAGAAGTTGGTGATATCTGGTGTTCGGCAAAGAATTGTTCAGAGATTGTTCAGTGTCGTACATTCAAGTCGACTAGGGGTTGAGGAGAGGCCCACGACGGCGTGCTGCTCATTGGGCCGCCGGGCGTCGGCAAGTCGCACATCGCGACGGCGATCGCCGTCGGGGCGATTCGGGCTGGCCGCCGCGCGCTCGTGCGCAGCACCTTCGATCTAGCCGGCGACTTGGCCCGGGCGGACGCGACTGGCGCCCGCCACGATTCCGTGTAGCAGCTCACACGCGTCGACCTGATCGGGCTCGAAGACTTCGGGATGAAGAAGCTCGGATCGAACGCGGCCGAGGATCTGGAAGTCTTCGTGCGTCGGCATGAAACGGCGTCGATGCTCATCACCACGAATCGGCTCGACCCAGACTGGGGCATCTTCCTCGGGACGTCCCGGCCGCGACCGCGACCCTCGATCGCCCTCACCCACGCGGCCGGCGCATATTTCGCGGGCGGTCGCGCCGCCTGGCGACGGCGAGATCGTGGCGATTCCGCAGCTCGGTGGTTTGCACCATCGGTACGGGCACCGCGCGGCGTAGCGCACGGACTCATCCTCAGTGTCGCTTTGGCAAACGAAGACCCGCGGCTCGTGTGTCACCAGCGCCGAAGCCTCTTGCCTGAATCGGCTTAGCAGCAATTGCATCCACTTGAAAAATGAGCGGGACGATAATGGGTTAGCCCATGTTGGAACGGCCCGACGACCTTTTAGCAGGCACGTCTAGGCCGCTCCCGCGAGCCGCCGATCGAGGTCGGCGACGGCGGCCCTCCAGTTCTCGAAGTCGCTGCTCTCGTGCCAGAGGGTGCGCAGCTCCGAGTCGCTGAGGACGCGAGCAAGAGCACTCCTAGCGGTCAAGACAAGTGCCCGGCCAAGGTCCGCCCCATCTCGAGCGAACCGCTCAACCTCTTCAGGAAGCTCGGCTCCAGGTCGTCCGCGGAGGGCCGCAAGTACTTCAGCGGCCGCCAATGCGTTGACGCAGTCCGGAGCTTGAAGATAACCTGTGGACGTCACGATGACGTCGAAAGTCGATTCAAGGATCGACAGGTCCTGTGACTCGACAAGCTCACTGAGCCAGTCCATGGCATCGTCGTTTTCGAAAGGGCCAATTCCCCAGTACCCATTGCTACCTCGTTTTTGGGATGCGACCGGTTTTTATCCGCACGGTACGATGATCGGCACAAACGTTACCAGCGTCGGAACCAAGCCGGATAGCCCCAGCGTCAGTTCTTTGAATCAGAGTGTAAGTGCGAACCCCTCCCCTGGGATGAGACGAAAGAAGCGTGATGCAGCATTTCGAGTGCCCAACGGGTGTGCGGATGTCCGATGTTGCAACAGACCGGGACGAGTCAAGTCTGGCGTTTGGGTACTAGGCATCGACAGCAAGCACAGTGTCCGCCCAGATACCGGTTCGCGAGAGTCACTGCGCCGGCCCGAACAATGGCAAGGAGAGGGTCTACACAATGGCGAGCACCGATGGGTTTTCAGTGAGGGCCCGGGAGTTGCGAGATTGACGTCGGATGGGCGGCCGGCGACCTAGGTAACAGATCTGTCCGGGGACATAGGTAACACTTTTCTTGACCTCAACATGATGACATTGATGCGTGTGGGAGCTGTGGGAAACGCGCTCTCTGCGTTTTCCAAGGCGTTGTGGGCGCCGGTCTGTGCGTCCACAACGCCGGCAGCTTCCATGCGCTCCGAGTCATCGCTGGCGCCGCCCCGCGGGTTGAATCCGTCGGGTCCGTTCATCGAAGCGGCCGAGCCGAATCGGACCGAAATGGAGATCCCATTCGCCGTCATCCACGGGCTCCAGCCCAATCCGTTCGCCGATCAACACCGCACTGATCACGATGGGCTTCGAGTGCCACGACATCACGCCCGGCGCCGACACGCGGCGCACTTCATAGTGACCCGGATAGACCATCGGCGCCAGCCGGTCAGGCAACGGCCGCGCCGAGGGCTGATAGAGCCGGCCGGGGGGCCGCTGCCCCAAGGCTTCGTGCGGGCGCTCCTGGTTGTACCGGCGGCGAACGCGCGCAAACCGCTGCTGTTGGGCGACGAGATTCGGCGCAGGGGGGCGCGTCGTCTCCGCCTTCAGCGTGCGGTGCATCCGCTCGTGGGCCCCGTTCTGATAGGGCGACGCGGGTTCGATCAATTCGGGATAGATCCCCAGTCGAATCCACCAGACCGACAGCCGCGACAGGCGCCCCAGCGAGGCGGCGGCGAAGGGCTCGCCATTGTCGGTGCGAATACGGTGCGGCAAGCCGTACTCGGCAAACGCGCGCTGAAAGACCGCCTTCGTGTCCACGGTGGTCGGGCTGCGCAGCGCGACACACCGCACCAGATGGCGACTCCAGGCGTCACACACCGTCAGGGGATAGACCAGTTGGGCGTCGGTGGTGCGGCATTGCCCTTTGAAGTCGGCGGTCCACACTCGATTCGGTTCGGTCACCGGCGCCGCGACGTACCCCGTGTGGCGGACGGGACGTCGGCGCCGAGCCGACGTCACCAGACCGGCACGTTTGAGAATGTCATTCGCCGTGCTCACCGCCGGCAGCGTCCACATGGGCTCCCGTTCGCCCAGCACGGCGAGGATCTTCTTGCCGCCCCAGGTCGGGTAGCGTCGCCGCAGCGCCACGATCGCGGTCACGACCGATGCCTCGGTCGTCTGCGGACTTTGCTTGGGCCGCGACGATCGGACCGCCAGCCCGGCCGCACCATCGGCCGCATAGCGCGCGATCCATTTGTACCCCGTCTTCCGACTCACGCCGTACCGGTCACAGAGTTCCGTCACGGTAAACAGCTCACGCTGGTAATCGCTCATGAATTGCACACGCTCGTCCATCGGTAACCTTTCCCGCCAGGGCATCGCACCTCCATGTGCTGAGACTCTGGCAAAAAGGGTTACCTAGGTCGCCGGACAATTGTGTTACCTAGCAGCCCGTGGTGAAAGTCGCCGGGCGCACGGAAGCTGAGTGATCACGATGGGTCGGCGACGTTGCTGGAGGGCCGCCACGACGAGCAGCCGGTCGTGACCTACCGCGTGATCGAAAGCACAGCTCCGCCAGTCCGATGGAAGAAGCGATCTACATCAGGCCATGACGCCAGTGGACGCAGAATGACAACCGGTCGACCTTCGTGGTTTCCGCTGCCAACCTGCCGACACGGCAGCTCTTCGTCTGGCGAGCATAGACGTACGTCGCCTGGTGAGAAGTCCCACTCGAATGTGGGGAGGGTCACGATCACTTCTTGCCTGTCCGAAAGGACGACCACGCTGTCCATCGACAAATCGAGCTTGTGAGCGTTCAATTGTTGTCCCTCGAGCGACCTCTAGGTGCCATCCGGCTGGCCGCTGAAGCGCTTTCCGATAATCTCTGTGTGTGCCCGACACTCGTTAAGCGCTCCGAGCAAGTCTAGCAGGCGATGGTGAAAACAACGTTGACTTAGGGATCGACACGATCGATCCCGCGTACTACACTGTCGCCAATGGCGATGGGCAAGCGAAAGCGGCATGCGAAGCAGGCGTCGATGTGGGTCGCAGCCCAAGATCTCCCGCGTAGTGCCGCCCATCCGTTTTACGCGCGACTGAATCAGATTCTCGACCAGCACGATTTCGACGGCTACGTCGAAAGACTCTGCCTGCGCTTTTACGCAGACGACGGCCGGCCAGGTCTGCCGCCGGGGCGCTACTTTCGCCTGCTACTGATCGGCTACTTCGAAGGCTTGGATGCCGAGCGCGCGATTGCGTGGCGTGCGGCGGACTCGTTTGCCCTGCGAGAGTTTCTGGGATTGATGTTGCCGGAGGCGCCGCCCGACCATTCGACGATTTCTCGCACGCGTCGCTTGATCGATCTGGAGACGCACGAAGCCGTCTTCACCTGGATGCTGCAGCGTCTCGCCGACGCAGGACTGGTGAAGGGCAAGACCATCGGTATCGACGCCACGACGCTGGAGGCGAATGCGGCGCTGCGCAGCATCGTGCGCCGCGACACGGGCGAGAGCTACCAGGACTTCCTGACGAAGCTGGCGCAGGCCTCGGGCATCGAGACGCCCACGCGCGCCGACCTGGCGCGGATCGATCGGAAGCGCAAGAAGAAGGGCTCGAACGACGACTGGACACATCCGCACGATCCCGACGCGAAGATCACGAAGATGAAGGACGGCCGGACGCATCTGGCGCACAAAGCCGAGCATGCGGTCGATCTCGAGACGGGGGCGATCGTGGGCGTGACCGTGCAAAACGCCGACGACGGAGACACGACTACCAGCATCGAGACGCTGATTGAAGCCGCCGAGCAGGTCGAGGCCGTGCGGCCCGACGGCGAGGGCATCGAAGAGGTCGTCGGCGACAAGGGCTATCACAGCAATCAATCGCTCGTCGATCTCGAGGCGGTAGGTATCCGCAGCTATATCTCTGAACCCGATCGAGGACGGCGGAACTGGAAGGAGAACCCGACGGCGCGCAATGCGGTGTACCGCAATCGACGACGCATCCGCGGTCCGCGCGGCCTGCGCCTGCTGCGACTGCGCGGCGAGCGCTTGGAACGCCCCTTCGCCCATCTCTATGAGACGGGCGGGATGCGTCGGGTGCACCTTCGTGGCCACACCAACATTCGCAAGCGCCTGCTGATTCATGCCGGTGGCTTCAATCTTGGGCTGGTCATGCGACGACTGATCGGCGTCGGTACGCCGCGAGGGCTGCAAGGACGACTCGTCGCCGCCGTGGGCGCCCTTGTGGTGCTGATTCGCGTCCTCTGGGAGCTCACGAGGCGTCCAGAGTGCCTCGTCCGACTCGCTTCACGGCGCGAGAGTTGCTCGACCGCGGTCAACTTGATCGTACCCGGCGGCGTGAGCGAACTGGCTTTCACCACGGGCTGCTAGGTCGCCGGACCATACCGGAGCCGGAATAGGGTGCCGGCATTAGGTTTCTGCGTACCGTTAGCGGACAGAGAAGCCAAGGCGCACGATACGATGCGCTCATCCCGGCAAAAGCCGCGCTACGTCGATCACGAACCCGTGGGGCGGACTTTAGGGCACTTGGGGGATTCCAAGTGCGTCACTTATGTCATCGTCGATCGTTCGATAGCTATCTAGTGCATAGGTTCCGACCGGTTCCGAAGGAGTCGGCAAGGCGCGCCCTCGATCATCGAAGTACTTGCCGGATACAGGATGTCGGAAGGAATGCACCTTGAACACATCCGAAGGCGTCAACTCCTGGCGAGCGACTGTCTTGAACAAGCCATGGACCCACGGCAACTGGTTCGTAAACAAGGGGGGAAGCAACAGTTGTTCCCGCTTGAGCGGCGGTAGGGGTAATTCCCTCTCAGCAGTCGTGGCGTACACGTAGATCAGAATGGCCGGGAAAGGACCAACCATCGAGTCCGTCCGAATCACGCGCCCAAACATGAACGGCTTGCCACGCGGCTTCAGTGCGAATATGTCCCCGACCTTGGGGGCAGTGTTGGAACGCTCCAGAACCTCAAGGTTGGTTTTCTCTGTCGTCTTCGCTGTCATATCAAAAGCCGTTCTTCTTGAGCCATGCCCTCCCAAAGGCGACGGCAGATTCGTAAATTGGGTTGTCAGCAGCGATGCTGTTGATCTGGTTTTTGAATTGGGGATGGTCCTCGATCAATACCTGCTCGATGCCTCTGCCGTGCGTATTTGTCAGTGGCCCGGAAATCGGGACCAGCTTGAATCTGTCCCCATGTTGTACCGCTCGCTTTGCTGGATTAATGGTATGGCCCGCGTAGACGGCTTTTCCTTTCTTGAAACCCAGATACACGTACGTGTCAGCAATTTTAGAAAGGACCGCGAGCCAACTTTTGCCGCCTTGATCGAGCCGCCCGTCATCATCGATGCGGCGGACACCGCCGCACCAGCGCACGCTGAGAGGTCTAGGCTCTGTTTGCAGTCGTCAATTTGCTTTGGGGTGTTCTGGATATCTTCAAGTGTGTCATAGATGATCTCTCTCTTAAATTCTGCGGTCCCCTCTATGACCTCTACAACGTCAATCCTAAGATGCGACCAGTCGGGCTCGAAGACTCTCCCAAATGTATCGTGATAAAAGTCGCCGATGTCGCCCAATAACGAAAACCAGACAGTAACGATCGGCGGCGGCGGATTATTACTCGTAGAATACGTACCGCCGCTGTGGCAATATGTCGTTTGACCGTCTTCGAGTTGTCCCTCTTTGCACTCATCTGGATCGAGCCCGTTAGGGTCGACATACACAAGGGGGCTGTTCAGCGCGTAAGTATACCGATTCCACTTTTGCGGCTCGAAAAGGCCCGCGTAGACGGGATCCACGGTGCTGAACCGTCCCGTCCGCGACTGGTACGATCGCGCGCCGGCGTGATCCAAGCCGGCCTCACTGTCGCGAAATAGTCCTGCAAACTTCCGGTCTGGCGCATTCGAGGCAGACGACACCAGACGTCCAAATGGTTCGTAGTCGAGTCGCGCCAAAACATTCCCGCTCGGATCGAAGACGATGCGCACCGAACCGATTGCGTCGAGACCATAATACTCGACGGTCTCGCCTTGCGCCGATGCCGTAACCGGCTGGATTAATAACGCCACGAACGCGATGAACCGAGCGACTTTGAGATACATGTGTGAATCTCGCTCTATCGTCCGGGGGTGAGAACGGGCGCCGCGAAGCCCTCAATGCTGAAACCGCTGACATCAACCGTGTTAGCGGATCCCACGTACACGCCCGGCGGTCCCACGAGGTCGCCGGCGCCAACGGTCACGCTGATGATGTCTTGGCCGTTGACCAAACACGTAGCAACCGTTCCCGAGACACGAAGGGTGAGTCGGTCCGCAGTCGGCATCGTGGGGCTCGGGGGACTTTTGAGGTTGACCACCGTCCATTGCGCAGGCGCCGTGGATAGTGGACCGCGGTGGATTGCAAATGCCCCATCGGACCGCACGACGCACGCGAGCGCCGTGGCGGAACGACCGCCTACAGTCAGTCCATATTCGGCGCGCTGGTCCGCGCTCGCGCGTTGAAAGGTCGCAGTCACGTCGAAGTTTCCTGCTAACGTCCACCGAGTGCGAAGAACCGTCGCGGCCACTGGGGCTGTGATCCGGACGGTAGGGCCCTGCGCCGTGATTACTGCCTCGGCACCTTGAGTGGTACCGTCTCGCCCCGCAATCCATTCAGCCGCGAGATCGGGATGATCGGGCGCCGTCGGCTGCCGTTCGCCAGTCTCCGGACGTTGCGCCGAGAGCGTGGTCGCGACCGTGATCACGCCGACGAGCACGAGTGTATGTCTCATGATTTGCACAACTCTCCTGCGGCGCTGACTCGCTGTGTTCGTGCTCACGGCCGCCGCCTTAAGGCATAGTGGCCAGTGCGATGAGCGGTCGCCATCTGGTCCTTGACGACAGACCTTCTTCTTGCAGTTACTGCGGCCTCCGCAGCACCGGCACATCGCCGGCCTGGCTCACAGCCGCCATCGGGATGACCTGGGTCGTCCCATCCGAGTTGCGACGAACATGGAACGAGCGGGCATTCGGGTCGTAGACCGCAAGGTCGAACCGCCCGTCGCCGTCGTAGTCCGCAGCGGTCGGACTGTCCGCAGCCCCAACACCCCACGCGAACCCGGTGTTCAGCCCTGTGCTACTCATGAGAACCCACCACGTCGTGCCCGCGGGATGAGTGAGTGCGAGATCCGCTCGTCCGTCACCGTCGTAATCCGCCGGCACCAGCACGACTGGGATTGACGGAGCCACGCCGTAGTCGACAAAGCGCACGGTCTGCGTGGCGCTTTGCACGATCCACCACTGTCCACCAGTGCGATAGATGGCCACGTCCGTTCTGCCGTCGCCGTCGTAGTCCGCCGGCACTGGGACGTCGCCAGAATCTCCCCACACGGTGTTGTAGCTCGCCGCGGTGACACAGGACGGAGCGACATACCACCGACCAGTGATGGGCCGATACACGGCACAATCCGCGCGGGCGTCGCCGTTATAGTCACCGACCACTGGCACATCGCCAGGGTCGCCAAAGCCGACGGTGTACGTCCCCGACGTCTGACAGGATGGCGCGATATGCCACACACCGGTGGTAGGTCGATACACCGCGCAGTCCAGCCGGCTATCACCCGTGTAGTCGGCGGGCACTGGGACATCGCCCGCGATTCCTAGCGGCCCACGAGTTGTCATGGTGCCGGTCGCGCTGTCCCGGATGGTCCACATGCCGGAGCTGGGATTGAACAGCGCGGCGTCCGCCTTCCCATCACGCGGCACATCGAAGTCGCCCCACGTAATGCGCGGGGCGTTGTCCGGGTCGTCGTCCACGATCGTGCCGGTCGCCTGGAAGTCGCCGAGCACCGCGTGGACCGGTTGCGACAGCGTCAGCAGGAACGACTCGTTCGGGTTCCGTGGCGAGATCCGCGATCACGGGAACAAGGATGGTTGCGCTGGTCGCACCCGGCTGCAACGCGATGAGGCCCGATGTCGCCTGGTAGTCGCTGCCCGCGCCGGCCGAGCCGTTGCTCGACCCGTACGACGCCTCGACGACCTGGCTACTGGGACCCGAAAGGGTGACCCAGAACGCGGCGATTCTGAGGCCGGTACTCCCCCTCGGTGGACAGCTGAAAACCGGCAATTTGTGGACAGGGCAAAACCGGCAATTTCTCGGACGGCCGAGACCAGTGAGTTCTACTTCGTCTCCTCCTCGGTGCGCAAATCGGTCTGCACTTTGGTTCGCCAGCTCCGTGGCCCGCACTTCAGGACGTGGGCGTGATGGAGCAGGCGATCGAGCAGGGCGGTGACCGCGGCGGTGTCGCCGAGCAGCTTGCCCCAATCATCGACCGGTCGGTTCGAGGTGAGCAGCGTGGAGGCCCGTTCGTAGCGGCGCATGATCAGCTCGAGGAGATCTTCGGCGGCCGTGTGCGCGAGCTTGCGCATGCCGAGGTCGTCGATGATCAGCAGCGGGACCGCACCGAGCTCGGCGAGGTACGCCTTGCGGGTGCCGGCGAGCGTCGCCTCGGCGAGTTCTTCGAGCAGGGTGTGCGCCTCGCGATAGACCACGCGATAGCCCTGGAGGATGGCGGCGCGCCCGATCGCTTGTGCCAAGTGGCTCTTGCCGGTGCCAGGCGGGCCGAGGAAGAGCACGTCCTCGCGCTGGGCGATGAAGCGCGCGGTGGCGAGCTCGTAGACGAGCGCCCGATTCATCTTCTTGTTGAAATCAAAGTCAAAGGTGTCGAGCGAGCGCTCGGGGTCGCGAAAGCGCGCGAGCTTGTGGCGACGCTCGAGCAGGCGGTCCTGCCGCCGGCGGAGTTCGTCGGCGACGAGGGCGGACACGAGATCGATGGGCGCCATCTTCTCGGTCTGCGCTTGCCGCAGGCGCGTGTCCAGGACGGCGGCCATGCCGGACAGCCGCAGCTGCCGGAGGGCGCGATCGAGTTCGACGAGATTCATTGCGGGTCTCCTGTCGTGCGATCGATGAGATCGCGGTAGAGGGTGAGCTGACGGATGAGCGGGTCGACTTGGCGGAGCGTCAGCGGCACCGGGGGCCGGCGTTCGAGGTAGCGACGCAGGAAGCGATAGGTCGGCACGCCGAGGTCGAGCGCGGCCTTGGCGGCGTCTTCGACGACCGCGGGCCCGTGTTTCTTCGCCAGCGCGAGGACGCCGAGGATGCGACGGACGCCGGCTTCCCCTTCGTGCCGGTGAATGTGATCGCAGATGGTGCTGACGGAGGGGCCGACGCGCATGGCGGCCTCGAGCAGCGCCACCGTCTTCGGCGGCGTGCGACGCTGGGCGATCGGCGTCGTGCAATGCGGTGCCAGCCCCGCGGCGCCCGCACATGCTCGCGCAGCAGCTGGCCGGTCTGTCGGATCGAGCAGGCGGACAAAGAGGTCGTTCCATTGCACGTCGACCCGGCGCCCGATCCAGCCGGGCGGCGCGCCGTAGTACGCGGCCTCGACTTCGACGCAGCCATCGAGGTGCACCGTGCGGACGCCGAAGCGGTAATAGCGAAACGGCTCGAGCGGGAGCGGGCCGAGGGCGGGCTGCTCCTCGGCAAACATCGCGGCCACCTGGCGTTTCGTGGTGCCGTGGATGCGCGTGTCGGCCCAGTGCGTCTCCCAGCGATCGAGATACGCTTGCGCCTCCTCGAGCGCTCTCGAAGCGCAGCCCGCGCAGCGGCGTCTTCTTCGCGTGCCCGACGCCGGCTTCGACTTTCCCTTTGCGATCGGGATCGCCGACGCGACACGGCAGCGCGACCACGCCGTAATGGGCGAGCACGTCGCGGTACAGCGGATTGAGCGCCGGGTCGTAGATGTCCGGGGTGAGGACGCCTTCCTTGAGATTGTCGAGGACGATGACGCGGACGGTGCCGCCCAGGCGGCGAAACGCGCGCTCGTGCAGCTCGGCCCACACCTGCGTGCTCGAGTGCCACACCAGAAGCCGGACCGCTTTGCGCGAGTAGCCGAGCGTCAGGACAAAGAGGCGCGTGCGCCGGTACTTGCCGGTCTGCGGATGCCGGACCATCGGGCCGTCGCCGTAATCGACCTGGCCTTCCTCGCCGGGCGCCGTGGTGATCACGACGCGCGCCTCGGGCGAGGACGCTGCCCCGGAGCGTCAGCACGAAGCGCCGGACGCTCGCATACCGCGCGGCGAAGCCGTGGTCGTCGACCAGGTCCTGCCAGATCGCCATCGCGTTCCGGCCGCGCCCGAGCGCCTCGGCGATCAGCTCTCGATACGGCTCGCACGCGCTCGCACTGGGCGCACGGCCCGGGCGCGGGACCGTGGCGGAGTCGGTGGACACCTCCGCCCTGGTGGCCGGATTTGGCCGCGCCGGAGTCGGTGGACACCTGCCCCGAAATGGCCGGTTTTGACCGACCAGAGTCGGTGGACACCTCCACCGAAATTGCCGGTTTTGATTTGGCTTCGCTGGGACGGCCGCGGCTCCGCACCGCGATGCCGGCGGCTTTCAGGTACCCGCTGATCGTCTCGCGGCGGATGCCGGTCGCGTCCTCGATGCGGGAGAGCGTCCAGCCCAGACGCCCCAGCGCACGGATCTGCTGCTGTTTCTCGTCGTCCAAGACGTTACTCATGCCGGCGACAGAACCTGCGTTCTGCGCCCGCGTCAACGTCTCGGCCGCGTCAGTTAATTGCCGGTTTTGAGGTGTCGATTAATTGCCGGTTTTGGGTGTCCACCGAGGGGATCCCCTCCTGGACGGTCACGTCCGCGAGACTCAGCGTCGGAGTCGGGTCGTTATCGACAATGGTGATGGTCGTCTGGCTGGTCGTGCCAACGACAGCGCCGGTTACAGGCGCGAGTCTGATCACGAATGTCTCGTCGGGCTCATCAATGACGTCAGGGGTAAGCGGGACGGTGATGCTCTGCGTGGCGCCGTTCACGGTTCCCGCAGGAAACCTGACCACGCCGGCGGTCCGGACAAAGTCTGGACCTTCCGCGGCAGTCCCCACCAGGGTTTCGTAGGCGACGGTCACCGGACAGGTCAGAACGGCTCCTGTCACCGCGGCGACGTTTACAATGACCGACGTCTGCGCTTCACCCACGCTGGATGTGCAGCTGTCCAGACGGCGATAGTTCGCCCTGACTTTCTACGGCGACCGAATTGGCGCGTTGCCGCAGGCAGCACACACGGCATCGCCGATCGTCTGCCTGCCCCCGCCGATCGTTCGCGCTCCACCGCTGAACCACTGGACGGAGAGCGGCAGGACGATGAGCATCAGCAGGCTGGCCAAGAGCAACGCAAGAAAAGCCGGTTGTCTGAGGGGTAAGAGGCCCTGTTTTTGGGCCGTCTCCCGGCGGTCCCGGATCCGCTCAATGTCGACCCGCAACAGGCTACGCTCGTCCACCGATTCCGTTTCGACGAGGCGCGCCTCAAGGCTCTTTCGAGCAGCAGACAGGCGTGCCAGTTCGTCATCGACGGCCTTGATCGTCAGGAACAGAAAGACACAGATCGGCGTCAACAGAAGAACTGCGAGAAGCCCCAGCGTTCCAAGCAGCAAGACAGCCTGCCCGAAAAGCGCGGGGGCCGGATCGCCAGCAAGAAAATACGTCCCCTTAGAAACGTTCGCCGCCACCTGCACGAACAGGCCGAGTGATCCAACCGTGGTGAGGACCAGAATCGCGTAATACACGTTGTCGAGTTGGCCGAGGCCGAAGCGGTAATCGTCCGTGTCCTGAAAGTCGGGCGCGAGGCGCAGTCCATGCTTCGCGTCGCCGAGCAACGCAGTACTGAGAAGTCCAAAATAGAACAGGATCTTGGCGACAATCCACCAGAGAAAGCTGATTAAGGCGATCTGGTGGGTCAATGCCACTGTCAGGAAGATACCGAACCAAATCGGGGATGGCGCCTGAAAGCCTTTGGAGTTGTTGAAGACTGCGGCCACTTCGATTGAGCATCCTTCGCAGAGACCCGCCAGAGAGGGGAGCATACCGATCTTGCCCGCGCGTCTCAGATCGTCGTATCGCTGCGACACCTGTTGCCCAGCCAGATCTGCCTGCACCCAGCCGAACGCGTGATCGCGACGGAACGCAAGCTCCGGAACAGCCACAAAGCAGACTGCGAGCAGAATGATGACGGGGGTGGCGTACTTGAAATAATGCTGGTTGTGGGCAGCGATTCTCTCGAGCGGACGCGATGGGCCTGCGACGGCACCATTCGTCGCCATCAGGAGCTTCGTCCTCGCGAGACCGCGGTGGGCTGCTTCCAGGAAACCACAACCGGTTAGGAAGCAGAGCGATGCGCCAACCAAGTAACCACAAGCCGGCATTGGGCTCGATGGCATAGCCGTATATCATCTCGGGTCCACGCCCGAGCCCCGGGGCAGCCCAAACGACGCGGATACAGGCCGCTTTCGCTGCGATGCTCAAGACGAGCGTAGTGGATCCCCACAACAAAGACATGACCGCGAGAAAGAATCCAGAACTGTGCCCTCCCCACCACCGCTGTACGATCATTGGTAGCTCCGATAGGAGCGGGTTCAGTCCGATCTCGCTGTTCTCCGCTTGAGCTGCGTCAAGGTCAGCGATCAGTGCCGCGGGAGTTTGGTAGCGGTCCTCAGTCGATTTCTCGAGCGCGCGCCGCGCGAGGCCCGAGAGCTCGGCACAAGGACCGTCAGTCGGAAATTCGGGAACGCGGTTGAGCGTGTTAAAGTACGTCTCTGCGTCCGTGCGTCCGGCGAATGGCTGCTTGCCGGTCATCATTTCGTACAAGACCACGCCGAGGGCAAAGAGATCGGCGCGACCGTCTGGAGCCGCACCGTTCAACTGCTCTGGCGCCACGAACCCGGGCGTGCCAATGACCGCGCCGCCCGGAGTGTCAAGACGACGCGCCACACCGAAATCAACTACCTTGACGGTGTAGGTCGCCCCTTGCTTGGTCAAGAGAATGTTTTCGGGTTTGATGTCATGATGAATGAGGCCGCTGCTATGTGCCGCCTCAAGAGCGAGCGCCACCTGGCGCACGATCGACCGCACAAGTTCTACGGAGGGCGGTCCCTTGGCCGCGCGCCAGTGTCGGTTGAGCCAAGCGCGCAGGCTGATCCCTTCGAACGTACTCCATCACAATGCACGGTCGCGCGGTCTGAAGTTCCGCGTCGTACACGGTAGCGATGTTCGAATGGAGCAGCCGCGCAGTGTTCGCCGCTTCCCTTGCGAACGTCGGTGTCACACTGAATCCGGCAGGAACGACCTTCACCGCGACGGGGCGGTGAAGCGGACGCTGGATCGCTTTTACACTTCTCCCATTCCACCACGGCCCAACGGTCGAAGAATGAGACAGTCGCAAATGATTTCGCCGGGCCGGCACATTCCGTGAAACGACGGCGCCTGCGACTTGCTCCATGCGTTCGCGAGAAGCACTTCAACCTGAGCCCGCAGGTCGTCGCTGCCTTCACAGCACTGGCCAATGAACGCCGCACGCTCGCTCTCGGGAAGCTCCAATGCGGAGGCAAAGATTTCCTGCGACCAGAATCCAAGGTCGTTGCCGGCGAACTCGTGGCCGTCCCACAAGGCTCGCATTGCTCAGGCTAGGCTGAAAGGGCTGGGCCGTCGGCGGAGTCGCCCCCGAGAAGGCTCTTGAGACGGCTCAGCGCGATCTGACAGTCGCGGCGGGCCATATCATCCGTGACCCCTAGTTCCTCCGCGATCTCCCGGTAGTTCATGCCCCCGAACAGATGCAACTCGATCGCCGCGCTACGGCGCTTGCCGTACTCGGGGTCTGACCGCTCAAGCGCCGTGAGGGCTTCGTCGACCGCCAGGAGACCATCCAAGTCGCTTTCCGACCAGTTTTGAAGCGCGGCCTCGTTTGGAGTCGGAGACGCGCCACTGTCATCGCGCGAGGGGTCATCGAGCGAGACAAGCTTCAACTTTCTTTTCCGACCGTAGTCGGTCAGGGCGCACCTCATCATTCTCGAGATGAGCGCCATCAAGTGCTCCTTTGTTTCAGGAAACTGCTCTCTCTGCCTGTTCAATCTCTGGATCAGCCGCAGCACGGCCTCGTGAACGAGCGCCGTCGTTTGCAGGGTTTGAGCCGGGGGGCGTTGCCTGAGGTGGTACGCCGACAGCTTGCGCATCTCGTGACCGACGGTCTCGATCAGGGTGTCAAACGCCGGGCGGTCACCCCTGCGAATTGTGCTGAGCAGGGCTCGGATGTGTTCCTCGGTACTCGCTAGCGCTTTCCTTCGGCACGGCTCACCTCCGATCGGCAGCTTCCCATAGCTGCGCGCTCAGCTGTCGCATGTCCAGTAGTGCGGGATCGGCGGTCAGTTTAACGAATACTGACCTGCACATCTCCGCTTTTTGTCTCCGAAGCTTCGACAGAGCCAACATGAACAAAACAAAGGAGTTCCTCGGCACACGCAAGAAGCGCCATGCCTCCCTGTTGGCACTTCAGGGGATCGGGGGCTTCTACGGGCTTCTCGTGCTCCATCTCCTCGCCATGTCGGCAGGCCGAACCGATCGCGCGGCAGCAGTCGATGTGGGACCCGCCACCGCGAGCGTCAGCCAGGCATTCGAGGACCACGACCTGGATGGCCTCGATGATCGTCAAGAGGACAGGCTGGCGGAGCGATTTGCGCCGATCGTGTACCACGGCGAGCGGGAGACCAGTTTTCCGGTCAGCGTCGACTGGTGGCTCGAACGTACGCACCTGGGGACGATCGACACGACCTCGTGGCTGAGTCGAACGCGGCGGGTTGTCACCGGCCCACTTCGCCAGGATCAGCTGCTCGGTCACGTCGCGCTAATGGGTGGCGTGCCCATTTCCTCGAGCGGAACGCGAAGCCGAGGCAAACGTGTGTCTTACTTTTTGGAGGATGTCTCCAAGGCCGCGAGGCGGCGGACGGTTCGCCCGGGCGAGTGGATCACGTACGTGCACAGTTACCCGAACGACGCAGGAGGGGTGACGCTTCAGGTACTGGCGGGCGTATGTGTCGAACGACGCGCGATTTGCGGGCCTGGACTTCGGTCACGGCGGAGATTGGGAAGCTATTACAGTTCGATTGGACTCGAGTGGGCACCTGGTGCGAACGGCGTATCTCGATCACACGGGAATAGTGGACTGGGGTGAATCGGTTCGGTGGGAGGATACGCATCCGCTCGTGTGGTCGGAGGAGGGCGGGCACTCGAGCTATCCCGACAGCAGGCATTCACGGTCGGTCAGATTCATCCGCCATCCGACTTGGACGGGGGGCGTCGTGACGCGGTGGGATGGCACGCCGCTCGGCACGTCGGGCGGTCTGGTCAACGTCGGCGAGAAATCACGCCCGCGCAACGGCCAAGTGTTTGTGCAGTACTCGGGGCTGTGGGGATCGCGCGGCAGCCTCTTCATGACATCGGGTTACTGGGGTCCTGCGTTCAACGAGACCGATGCGCAGTGTGCCGATGGCACACCGGTGTACAGGTCCTACACGCGTCGCCGCGCCGATTCGCCCCGATGCGGCCGGATCTACCTCAGAGCCTGGTGCGAAGCCATGATTGGAACCTTGGATCGCTCGCGCGAGTGCTACGCCAGCGACGACTTGTTCTGATCAAAACACTCCGAGTCCTTCCTACGTCTCAGCGTAGTGTCCGCGCTGGTCACGGAGCCCGAAGGCACGGCCGCATCTGCCGGCCACCATCTGCGGTTTTCTACGTGGAGCCACGAATACTGTTGTAGGCGCCGGGAGGGGAAGCCGGAGCGCTGCGCGGATTTTGGCGAAATCGAGCACGCAGAAGTACCCAGATTGGAAGGCGACAACCCGTGCCGTTGGGGCGTCGATCCGGTTCTTGAAATAATACGAGGTCGCCAGAATGGGCTGGGTCAAACATTCACAGTGCGTACCTGCGCTTGTCGGCGCGGTGGAGCAACGCGCGAACGCACGCTAGTCTTCGGCCCTCGGGCCTGATCTCATGGGTGAAAGTCGTTTGACATCACTGGGCGCCGGCATGCTAAAACGCGGTGCTCACAGGCACGATTGGCTCGGGGAGCGCGGTTCGATCTGGAAGAATTGGTCCGTCGGAGACTCGTTGGGCGCAGGAGAGGGCCGTCTGAGGAGCAGCCCTATTGAGAACGACTAAAACAGTGAGGTTCATTCACCCCGCGAACAATGATAACTGAAAGGTGACCCATATGGCTCGACAAGTCCTGGGGATTCTTCTCGTCGTCGTTTTGTGCATGTCGACCCAAGCAGGTGGCCAGCCGATCGTGCTAGGTGCCGTAGGAGGACTGGTTGGTCGGGCCATCATTCGCGATGCCGAGAACGCCGCGCAGAACCTGATCGATCAGTTCAACGTTAACGCGAACGCTCTGTCCGCGCGTTTGGCCACACAGTTGACGGTCGCCACCGGGACTGCCGTTGCGTTAGCCGGGGCCGAATTGGACAAGAAGGTTCGGGACATGAATCCCGTGATCCAGCAAGTCATGGTCAACTTGAAACAACTCACCGAGACTATCGGTGGCCTGCGCTCTGACGCGTTCGCGCTAAAGGACGCCGTAGCGGTCGACATTCGGTCATTGACCGCTAATGTCCCTTTCGTGGGAGAGCGGTTCTTCGTTCAGCGCGTGGACGGAATTCTTCAGCTACGAAAGGACACTCCGTACAAGCTGAAGGTTCTAGCCGTCGGCCTCGGTCCTGCGACGGACCGCCGTCGCACAACCCTCCGGATCACAATTGATGGGCATGTGGTCGACAATGCATTGGTCGACCAGATACAAGCCAATACCGCCACGATCACAATTCCCGCAGACGTGCTGAACCCCTTGTTCGGCGATCGTGCACGGCGGAAAGCGGCCACTCTTGAAATCGACATGCAGCGGAAATCAGCGCTCCGAGGTTGGCGATCGCAGCCTCACATTTCGATCCCGTTCGCATTAACCCTAATGCCGATCGATGCCGGCTCATTGGACGTAATTACACGCGTTCCGACGTACGGCTGGGACAACACGGACGCAGTTGATCAGAAGTTCCTCACGACGGCTGAGCTTAGCGACACGGGACGCTATCAATACAACACCTTAGAACTGAAGCTCGTTGGTACGGGCCACGTACCTCCTGAGCTTAACGATCAGAAATATCGGCGCGACACGATTGAGTTCGCCTGCATTTCAGGTCAAGACCAATCTTGCGGTCATCGAGATATTTTCTACGTACAACCTGTAGACAACGATCGGACCATTCAGGCATATTGGCGGACGAGTAGTCACCCGACAACATGGCGATTGTCGGCAAAGATCGCGCAGTGGAAAAGAGACGAAGACAGGGATCTACCTGCGCGAACCGTTCGCCTCGAGTTTGGGCGTACGCTGGAAATACCGGTTCCTGAAAATTACACTCAGGTCCATTTGGTTGGCAAAACGATCACGGGCGAGCCGATCGATGTGTACTTTCCGAATTCGTCTGATCTCTTGCAGCCGTTGAGCACTGGCGCTGGCGCGCGGACGCTCTTATACTTCGTGAAGCGACCCAGTGATGTTGATTGATGTCTTGTATCGTCGCAGTAAAGATCTGGGCCACTTGGACTACGTTTGCTAGCTAGTTGCCTGATGAGTATCGAAGGGTGACGACATGACTTGGGTTGGCGGTCAGCTTCTGCGCGGGTCTGGCCGCGGTCGGGGTCGGCCCCACCATGAGCCTGCGGACAAAGACGTTCATCTCCGCTCGCCGAGTTGCCCGCGCGGTGTTCGGCGGGGTGTTCCTGATCCTGCCGCTCTCCGCGTTCGCCCTGGAGATCGGCGTGAAGGCCGGCGTCAACTTCGCGTCGCTCTCCCCGGAAGAAGACGAGCACCCGGACATCCCGCCGAAGCTCGGGCCCGTCGGGGGCGGCTGGATCCGCCTGGCGCCCGCCAATCGCTTTTCGTTCCAGGCCGAGGGCCTGTTCTCGGAGAAGGGCACGCACTGGGACTTCAGCCCGGACGTGTCGGTCTAGATCCGCGTTCGCTACATTGAGATCCCGCTGCTGGCGCGCGCCGACGTGGGCCGTGTCTTTGTCGTTGGCGGTGCCGCGCCGGCGTTCAAACTGTCGGCTCGTGCCAAAAGCGAATTCTTCGGAGAAGAAGGGACCCGGGACGCCGGCCGCGGCATCGAGCCGTTCGACCTCGGCCTCCTGGGTGGATTCGGCGTGGAGTTCGGGCGCGGGCTGATCGAGGCACGCTACACACACGGCCTCCTCAGGATCAACACGGACAACAACGAGCCAAACGACCGGCTCAACAACCGAGTCTTCAGCGTGACGGTCGGCTTCCGCCTCCGCTGATCCTGCGAAGACAGGTCACTGCCCACGGCCACAACGACGAGCATCCCTGTGCCGGAGGAGCAGTCTCTCTGCGAGTGACTGGCCAAATCGTCACGGAGCTCGAATCAGCCACCCTCCGGGTGAGCGCCGGGCCCGGCATCATCACTAGCGCTCGCGTGCGGTTTTTCCTCGCAGCGTGATTGAGATCGAGACCAGTGCGAAGCGAGATTCCCTATCTGAAAAGGGCAAGAAAAGGGCAACGTTCAATCGCCAGCATCTTCAGGCGAAAACGGCGCCCGTAAGTTATTGATTTTGGATAGTTTGGCTCCTCAGCCTGGATTCGAACCAGGAACCCTCCGGTTAACAGCCGGATGCTCTACCGTTGAGCTACTGAGGAACAGGAATGACCGCTCAGGGAGAACGATCAGTTTAGCGGATCGGCCGGGATGGGCGCAAGATTCGACACCACATCCCGCCGACCGCTAAACGACCGCACTACTTCGCCTCCGCCTCCACCTCAATCGTCATCGTCCCGCGCAGCGCGTTCGAGATCGGGCACTTCCCCTCCGCCTCGCGCGCCACGTCGCGCGAACTGCGACTTCTCCATCCCCTGCAGCCCCTCGGCCGTGACCTTCAGCTTCGACGTCGTCAGCTTGATGCCCGCGTCCGACTTGTCGGCCGAGACGGTCGCGGTCACGACGGTCCGCGCGGCGCTCGCGCCCTTGCGTCCGAGCGTCGCGTTCAGCGCCATCGCGTAACACGCCGCGTGCGCGGCCGCCACCAGCTCCTCGGGGCTCGTGTGCCCCCCCGGCTCGCCGATCCGCGCCGGAAATGTCACCGGCAGCGAAAACGCCCCGCTGCCCGCTTTCACCTGCCCCTTGCCCTCCATGATCGATCCCGACCAGTCAGTCGTCGCCGTCCGCGAAAACGTCGCCATCAATGTCTCCAATCCTCAATCCAACCGAGATCCGCCGTCCCTGCCAACATTATTCATATTTATCTACTGCTCGTGGGGCCCTCCGCCTCCGCGCGCTGACGTTCCAGGCGCGCTACGGCGAGACCTCTCCAATCACATGAACTCCGACTCCAAAACCCCGAACACGAGCGCGCTCATTTCTTCCCCTTCGCCGTGATCGCCAGCTGCACGACGAGGCCGGCGATCCCCAGGACGAGCAGGACCGCGAGATCCCATTGTGTCGCCGGGAGCGGATCCAGCGGATAGACGCGATACACGGTGCGCACCGCGGCGTCGGCGGCGGCCCGGTTGCCCATCAACGCCGCCCCGCCGACGATGGCCGTCTGCGCCCCGGCAAACGCGGTCGACACGATGATGACGTAGCGCTGCAGGGCGAGCGCGCCAAGCGCGCCGAGAATCGCCAGCACGATCACCCAGATGATGTGCGGCTCCCGCCCGAAGCTCGCCCAGATCACGCTGGCGGCGCCGGCGCCGATGCCCGCCCCGATGAGCGCGACGCCGACGAAGTACGCGGCGATGAGAATCAGCGCGCCCAGCAGCCCGCCCCCGAGCGCGGCCAGCAGCATCCAGAGCGTCTGCTCGGTTCCCATGGCGGAACTGACGAACAGCCAGCCGACGATGAATCCAAACACGCCCAACACGACGCGAAAGAGACGGTACCCGGCGAAACAGGACACCAGGCCGGCCAGAACCAGCAGGACGCCTGCCGGCATCTGGAAAGACAAGGGGAGCATGGCACGGGGATTATATGATGACGGCATGTCCCCCAGTCCGCCTCGACGACAGGTGACGGCCATGGGCCTGCTCATCGCGGTGGCGGGCACGGCGCTCTTCGCGTGGCTCGTGCTGAGCGTGGGGCCGGCGGAAATCGGGAGAGGGTTCTCGCAAATCGGCTGGGGACTCGGATGGATCCTCGTCCTCGGCGGTCTCCGGTTCGCGGCCCGCGCCGCCGCGTGGACGCTCTGCATCGAGCCGCCGCACGCGCTCCGCTTCGCCGACGCGTTCAACGCGGTTGTCTGCGGCGACGCGCTGGGAAACATCACGCCGCTCGGACCGCTCGTCGGCGAGCCGGCAAAGATCGCATGCGTGCGCGGACGCGTGCCCGTACCGGTGGCGCTGACGGCGCTGGCGATCGAGAACGTGATCTACTCGCTGTCGGTCGCGGCGATGATCGCCACCGGGGCGATCGCGCTGCTCTTCGCGAACCGCGCCGGGCTGACCGGCGGGATCGACCTGCCGCAGGGACTGCGCGAGCTCAGCGAGATCGCCATCGCCGGCATCGTGGTCCTGCTCGCCGCGGCCGTGTGGGTGCTGTGGCGCCGGCCGGCGGTGATCGGGACGATCCTGCCCCCCGGGCGGGCCGGCGGATCGCGTATTCAAAAGCTTCGCGCAGTCGAGCAGCAAGTCCTGACCTTCGCGTCCCGACGCCGCGGCGTGATGCTCCCGCTGCTGGCTCTGGAGCTGTGCTTCCACGCGCTCGGCGTTGCGGAGAAACATCTCACGCTGTGGCTCATCCTTGGCGGCCCTCCCGCCCTCCTCACCTCGTTCATCGTCGAAACAACAGACCGGCTGATTACGGTCGGGTTCAAATTCGTCCCATTCCAGGTGGGGGTTGGGGAAGCCGGGACCGGCCTCATCACGGAGGTGCTCGGCCTTGGGGCCGCGACCGGCGTCACCGTCTCGATCGTCCGCAAGGCCCGCATGGCCATTTGGTCCCTCATCGGCACGGCGCTCCTGGTCCGCCGTGGTCTGACCGCCCGGCGCGTGCTCGAAGATGCCGAGTTGAACGGTTAGCGCGTTGCACGCCGATGAACGGTTAACGTGTTGCATACAACCGGCAGGGCGCGGTCGCTGAGCCTCCAGAGAGCTTAAAAACGCCTTCTGGAACGGACAGATGTAATGGCGCGTTGACAGCGCACGCCACTCGCAGCCTTTGGCGCGCGGGCAGGCCTGAAGACCTGCGCTTCGTACCCGACACCAGTGAGCGCCGGGTCCAAGCAACTTCGGAAGGGCTTCGGGCGTCCAAGACGAGGTGCCCGGAGAATGCGGGCCGGCCTGTTTCAGCCCGGCGTCATCGGGGGGCGGCGCACGTTCACGCTCCTGCAGTCTGAAAGGGACTCGAGGTCGTCGTGAATTCAGTTCCGTCCGTCCCCGTCCGGGACGCCGTCGTACTCGCAGCCGGTAACGGCGACAGGTTTCAAAACGGCTCGCGCCAATCCAAGCTGCTCCAGCCGGTGCTGGGCCAGCCGCTCATCCTGCGAACGCTCACCACCGCGGCGGAAGCGGGCATCACCTCCTTCGAAGTTGTCGTCGGCTACCAGGCCGACCGCGTGCGCGGCGCGATCGAGCGCGGCGCACCGCGCGGCATGGCGATCCACTTCACCTACAACCCCGAGTGGCAGCTCGAAAACGGCGTGTCGGTGCTGGCGGTCCGGCACCGCTTCCACGATCGCCGGTTCGCGCTGCTGATGGGCGATCATCTGTTCGAAGCGGCGGTGCTGTCGGACCTGCTGCGGATGCCGGCCGGACGAGACGAATCGATCCTCGCCATCGACGCGCGCCCGGTCCCGGTCGACGTCGCCGCCGAGGCGACGAAAGTGCGGGTGACGGGCGATCGCATCACCGCCATCGGCAAGGAGCTCGGGACCTACGACGCGCTCGACACGGGACTCTTCGTCTGCTCGCCGGCGCTCTTCGGCGCGCTCGATGCCGCGCGCGAGTCGGGAGACACGACGCTCAGCGGCGGGATCCGGCTCCTCGCGTCGCGCGGGCTGATGCGCGGCGCGGACGTCGGGGCCGCGACGTGGTACGACATCGACACCCTGGCCGACCTCGCGACGGCCGAGAGCCTGCTCGCCACGCACCCCGAGCCTGAACCGGCATGAACGCCCGGATGGAGCGCCACATCCGCTGGGGCGCGCTCGCGGTCGGGATCCTGCTGTTCTTCGGCACGCTCTACTACATCAATTTCCGGCTGGCGTTCGGGACGATCCGGCGTCTCGGGATCGCGCTGCCGCTCGCGCTGGTGTTCAGCGGGCTGTGGCACCTCGCGCGCACCTGGGCGTGGGCGTGGTGCTTTCCGCAACCGCGCACGGTCAGCTTCGCACGGCTCGCGCGTGTGCGTCTCGCCGCGGAAGCGTTCAGCTATCTGACGCTCCGCGGGATCGCGGGCGAACCGCTCAAGGTCGTCCTGCTCGGCGACACGGTGGATGCCCGCCAGGCGACCGCCGCGGTCGCGCTCGAACGGGTCGCCTATCTCATCGGCACCACGATCATCGTCGGCGTCGGATCGATCCTCGCGATTGTGTGGCTCCCGGTGCAGGGCGTGTGGTTCCGCGTGTTCCGCGGCTTCGCCATCGCGGCCGGCATCATCGCGTTCCTGACCGGGATGGTGATTACCGGGCGCGGCACATACCTGCAGTCGTGGCTCGCCGGGCTCGACCGCCTGCTCGGCACGGCGCTCGCCGGCGGACGGGTGGGGACGTTCGTGGCCGCGGTCGAGCGGCTGATGCTCGAGCTCGTCCGCGGAAACCCCAGGCGCCTCGCCGTCCTGCTCGCCGCCACGTCCGCGGCGTACGCGTGCATGGCGCTCGAGGCGTGGGTCATCCTGCGCGCCTCGGGGACGTCCATCACGCTGAACGGCGCGCTCGGGGTCGAAACGTTCTCGCGCGTCGCGAGCTTCGCGTCCGCGTTCATCCCCGCCAATCTCGGCGCGCTCGAGGCGTCGAGCCTGGCGGCCGTGGCGGCGGTCGGCGCCGTCGGCGGCGGCGCGGCCCTCGCCCTGGCGCGGCGGCTTCGCGGGCTGTTCTGGGCGGGCGATCGGCCTCGCGATCTATCCGCGCCGCACGAGCACGTCGCCCGCCCGCACCGCAACGCCCCGGCCGGCCGCCCCGCAGCCGCCCTCCACATTGCTCTATCTGCCGTACGACGAGGCGGTCAGCGTGCCGCCGTCGACGCGACTGGCCGGGCTCCCGCTCGCGGAGCGCGTCCTCCGTCCCGCGCTGCGCGCCGGCTACACGCGACTGATTGTCTGGCTGCCTCGAGACGGCACACGGAGCCGGGCCGCCACGCGGGAGGGGGCTCTGCGGCAGACGCTGAAAACCGTGGGCGGCGCAATCACGATTGCCGAGACCGCGCAACAATGGCGCGACGCGCTCTCGGACCTGGCGCCCGGAACGCCGGTGACGGCCATCGGCGCCGGCACGATCGTCTCGACGGCGCTCCTCGCGGACGCGCGGGATCTGACGGTTGAACCGGACGGCGTGCGCGACGTGCCCGCCGGACCGAACTGGCCCCAGAGCGGCGCGCTCAGGCTGACGGCGGATGTCGCGCGGCGATCCCGTGCGCGTCGCCTCCGAGCTGGCGCGGCGCCGGACGCAGGCGCGCCCGCTGCCCTCCGGCACGGATGTCGCCAGCGGCCGGGCGCGGCTCGCGCTGCGCGTGACGACGCCGGAGGATCTCGTCAACGCCGAGCAGACGATCCGGCGATCGAGCTACAAGGACACCGATTCGAAGATCGCGCGGTTCAACCGCCGCCTCTCGCTCCCGATCAGCGTCGCGCTGATTCCCACGCCGCTGACCGCGAACCAGCTCTCGGTGATGCTCGTCGCGATCGGCCTCTACTCGGCGTGGCTCTTCAGCACCGGGCACTACCTGGCCGGGGTCGTCGGCGCCTTCCTCTCGCTGGCCGCAAGCGTGCTCGACGGCTGCGACGGCGAGATCGCGCGGCTGAAGTACCAGGAATCCGCGCTCGGCTGCTGGATCGAGACCTTCGGCGACTACTCGTACTACATCGCCATCTTCATCGGGCTGACGGTCGGCGCGGTGCGGCGCACCGGGTGGGAGGGCTACTACTGGGTCGGCGGCATCGCGCTGGCCGGGACGCTCATCGGCTTTGCGCTGCTCATCTTTCTGCGCGCGCGCATTACCGCCGGCCAGCCGGAGAAGCTCCACGCCATCGCGCGCGAGCGGTTCAAGGCGGAGCCGTCGCTGTGGTCGCGCCTCATCTGGCGCGTGCAGTTCGTCGCGACGCGCGCCGCGATGCCCTACGGCATCATGGCGTTCGCGCTCGTCAACCTGCTCCCCGGCATCATCATCCTCGCCGCGATCGGCGCGAACATCTACTGGGTATGCATCATCCTGAAGCTGCGCCACTTGATGGGAGACGCGCCCGGACAGGAAGCGGCAGCCTGATCAAGGCAGACGCTGACGTACGTCGAGCTCAACGATTCAGCGATTTGAGGATTAGGGATTAGGGATTCGGGATTCTAGACTTCTCGTCGTCCTTCCATCGCCCGCTGCATCGTCACCTCGTCGGCGTACTCGAGGTCGCTGCCGACCGGCACGCCCATCGCGATGCGGGTGACGCGGACGCCGAGCGGCTTCAGCAGCTTGGCGAGGTAGATGGCGGTCGCCTCCCCTTCCACGTTCGGGTTGGTGGCGAGGATCACTTCCTCGACGCCGCCGTGGCCGACGCGGCCGAGCAGTCCCCTGATCTTCAGATCGTCCGGGCCGACGCCGTGCAGCGGCGACAGCGCGCCCATGAGCACGTGGTAGCGGCCCTTGAAATCGCGCGTCTTCTCGACCGCCGCGACGTTGGCCGGCTCCTCGACGACGCAGATGATGCGGGGGTCGCGCCCGGAATCCGTGCAGTAGTAGCAGGGGTCGACGTCGGTGATGTTGCTGCAGATCGTGCAGTAGGTGACGCGATCCTTCACCTCGCGCATCGCGTCGGCGAGCCGCTCGACCTCCTCGCGCGGCGTCTTCAGCACGTGGAACGCCAGCCGCTGCGCGCTCTTCGCCCCGATGCCCGGCAGCCGCTGAAACTGCTCGACGAGCTTCGTGAGCGGATCGGGACGACCCGCCATCAGAACAGGCCGGGGATCTTCAGGCCGCCCATCATCCCCCCCATCTGCTTCGACATCTCCTCGTCCGCCTTCCGGTGCGCGTCGTTGAGCGCGGCCAGGATCAGGTCCTGGAGCATCTCGACGTCGTCTTTCGACACCGCTTCCGGATCGATCTTCAGCGACAGCACCTGCTTCGCGCCGTTGATCGTCACCGTGACCATGCCGCCGCCGGCCGTCGCCTCGATCCGCATCTCGGCCATCTGCTTCTGCAGCTTGTCCTGCATCTGCTGGGCCTGTTTCATCATTTGCTGGATGTTCATTGCTTAGCTCCTCAGCTGCCAGCTCCCAGCTGCCAGCTCTTGACCCCAGCTACCCGCGCTCAGCTGGAAGCTGGAAGCGGGAAGCTGGAAGCGTCCCCTACATCTCTTCTACATCTTTGATCTCGGCCGCGAAGACATCCAGCATGGCCTGGACGCTCGAGTCGGCGAGGGCCTGCTGGCGAAGCTCAGTCTGGCGATCCTTCTCCGGCGCGGCGGCCGGGGCGCCCGGGGTCCTGGGCCGCGGCGGTGCCTTCGGCGGAGACCACCGTCGTCCTCCGCCCCGAGAGCTGCGACGCGAGCAGCGTCGAGCCACGGGCGCGCCTGCTCGAGCTGCGCGCGGAGCGCGCCCTGGTTCGGCGCGAAGGTGAAGACGACCCGATCGCCGTCGACGTCGATCCGCTGCGCCTGCGCGACGACGGTGCCGTAGAAGAATTTCTTCGACTTGCGGACCTCGTTGAGAAACGCGTCCTTCAGCTCGCCGGCAGCGGCAGGCACGTGAGCAGCCGGACTCTGGACCGGGGCCCCCGGCGCGCGTTCCGTGCGCGCTGGGGAAACCGGGACTTCCGCCGCGCGTTCCGTGCTTGCCGGAGTGATGACCGCGGCCCCATGTGCCGCCTCGGTTCGCGCTTCGGTTCGCGCTTCGGTTCGCGCTTCCACTGCCTTGACCGTGGCCGCGATGGCCGACGGCGGTCGCGGCGGCTGAGGCCGGGACCGCTCCTCTGCCGGTGCGGGCGCCGGTCGCGCGCGGCCGCGGGACGCGCGCGGGCGCGGACGCCGCCGACGCGGGCGACGTGGGGGCGCGCGGCGCGGCTGAAGACGACCCCAATCCCCCGGCGGCGTCGATCAAATCGGTGATGGGCACGAGCCGCCGCAGGTGGATCCAGCGCAGCAGCGCCATCTCGAGGTGATAGCGCGGATACGCCGCACCCCGGATGTCGACCTCGGCCTTGGCCAACACCTCGAAAGCGCGCATCAGGTCCTCCGCCGAGAACGCCGCCGCGAGCGCCGTCAGCCGATCGCGCTCGGTGTCGGCGGCCAGCTCGGGATCGGTGACCCGTGCGGGGTCGATCAGGACGACAAGGATGTCGCGGGTGAGGCGCGCGAGCTCGCGCACGACGAGGCGGATGATCGTAGCCGGACTCGACCGCCTGCGCGGCCAGCTCGAAGGCCGCGGCCCCGTCTTCGCGCGCGACGGCGTCGGCCATGTCGAACAGCAGGTCCCGCCGCACGAGGCCGAGGACGGTCGAGACCTCGGCGGCCGAAATGCTCTCGCCGGCAAACGCGATCACCTGATCGAAGGCGCTCTGCGCGTCGCGCATGCTGCCGTCGCCGGCGCGCGCAATCAGCATCACCGCCGCGTCGTCGATCCGGATCTGCTCGGCGTCGGCAATCCGGCGGAGCTGGTCGGCAATCGCCTTGACGCCGATCGTCTTCAGCTCGAAGACCTGCGAGCGCGACTGGATGGTGGCGGGGACCTTTTCGATCTCGGTCGTCGCCATCATGAACACGACGTGCGGCGGCGGCTCTTCGATCGACTTCAGGAGCGCGTCGAACGCCTGCGGGGAGAGGCGATGGACTTCGTCGATGATGAAGATCTTGAACCGGTCCCTCGCCGGGGCCATGCCGAGGCCTTCGATGATGACCGTGCGCACCTTGTCGATCTGGGTGTTGGTGGCGGCGTCGATCTCGATCACGTCCATGTCGCGTCCCTGGGCGATCTCGACGCAGGCGTGGCACTCGCCGCAGGGATCGGCGGTCGGCCCCTTTTCACAGTTGAGCCCGCGCGCGAGGATGCGCGCGGTCGTCGTCTTGCCGACGCCGCGCGGGCCGGAGAACACGAACGACTGGGCGACACGTCCGGCCGCGATCGCGTTACGCAGCGTCTGCGTGACGCCGCGCTGGCCGATCACGTCGTCGAACCGCTGGGGACGCCACTTGCGGGCGAGGACCTGGTAGGTGGACACGGATGAACTGGGATGACAGCGGCAGATGAACGATTTCAGTGTACCTTGCGGCGTCCGCTCAGGCAACAGGCGAAAAACGGGGAGGCAGGAGGCAGGAGGCAGGAGACAGGACGGCCGCATCAGCACTAAAATGTCGGGCATGCGCGTAACCCGCGGCCGGTGGGCGGTTGTCGTGGCGGCGTCGGGCTTCGCCGTCGTTTTGGCGTCTAACCTCACGGCCCGGGCGCAGCCGGCCGCGGCGGCCCCGCCGGTCAGCTTCAACCGCGACATCCGGCCTATTCTCGCCAACAACTGCTTCGCCTGCCACGGCCCCGACGAAAAACAGCGCGAGACCAAGTTTCACTTCGACACCCCGGAGGGCGCGTTCCTCAAGGCCGGGGTCATCGAGCGCGGCAACGCGGCGGAAAGCCTGCTCATCGAGAAGATCACCGACCCGGATCCCAAGGAGCGGATGCCTCCGCCCGATTCGGGGCACGCGCTGACGCCCCGGCAGATCGAACTGCTCCGACGATGGATTGACGAAGGCGCGAAGTGGGACACGCACTGGGCCTATACCGCCCCGGTGCGGCGCGATCCGCCCGCGGTCAACCACACCCAGTGGGCGCGCAACCCGATCGATCAGTTCATCCTCGCGCGCCTCGAACGCGAAGGGCTGACGCCGTCTCCTGAAGCCGACAAGACGGCGCTGCTGCGTCGCGTGACCTACGACCTCACCGGCCTGCCGCCGACCCCGGCTGAGGTCGACGCGTTCCTCGCCGACCGCTCGCCCGACGCGTACGAGAAGCGCGTCGATGCGCTGCTGCAGTCCCCGCGCTACGGAGAGCGGATGGCCGTGCCCTGGCTGGACGCCGCCCGCTACGCCGACACGCACGGCTTCCACATCGACAGCCTCCGCGGCATGTGGCCCTGGCGCGACTGGGTCATCGACGCCTTCAACCGGAACCTGCCCTTCGATCAGTTCGCGATCGAGCAGCTCGCCGGCGATCTGCTCCCGAACGCCACGCGCCCGCAGAACGTCGCCTCGGGCTTCAATCGCAACCACATGATCAACTTCGAAGGGGGCGCGATCGCGGAGGAGTATCGAGTCGAGTACATCATCGATCGCGTCGAGACCACGTCGTCGGCCTTCATGGGCCTGACGATGGGATGCGCGCGGTGCCACTCGCACAAGTACGATCCGATCACGCACAAGGAGTTCTACCAGTTCTACGCCTTCTTCAATAGCGTGCCGGAGGTCGGGCTCGACGGCCGCGTCGGCAATGCGCGGCCGTTCCTGCAGCTCACGTCGCCCGAGCAGCAGGCCAGGCTCGACGAGCTCAACGCCGCCATCACCAAGAGGGAAGAGGCGCTCGCAGACGACGAGGTGGCGCCCGTGCAGGCCGAGTGGGAGCGGACGATTTCCGACTTCGCCGCGGGCAACGCCGCCGGGCTGACGGCCCACTACGAGCTGGACGGGAACTTCTCCGACATCTCGGGCCGCTATCAGCACGGCCGCACGATCACCGGCGACCCGACCTTCGACGCCGGCCGGGTCGGCAAGGCCGCCTCGATCGACGGCGACACCGAGGTCAGCTTCGGCAACGTCGGCAGCTTCGATCGGACCGACGGGTTCAGCCTCGCGACGTGGATGAGGGGCCGCGGCATCCTGCCGATCTCGGTCTTCCAGAAGCTCGAGGGCGTTGAGCGCCGGCGCGGCTACGAATGGAAGTTCGACGACTTCGTGCTCGACGGGATTCAGCGGTGGGCCGCCCGGCTGAATGTCACGCTGGCGTCCGATTCGGCCACGGACGCGATTCAGATTCGCACCCGCGAGCGGCTGTTCCTGGGCGATTGGTATCACGTCGCGATGACCTACGACGGCTCCGGCAAGGCGGCCGGCCTGCGCCTGTTCGTTGACGGGAAGCAGGCCGACGTCGAAGTGGTGCGGGACACGCTGACCGGATCGATCAAAACCGACGCGCCGCTGCGGCTCGGGAGCAAAGCGCTCGGCAAGCCGTTCATCGGACAGATCGACGACCTGCGCCTGTACAACCGCGCGCTGACCGCGGAGCAGATCGAGCAGCTCGCGCTCCACTACGCCGTCCGCGTCGTTCTCTCGGGGGTCACCGGCAAGAGGTCGAAGGACGAGGCCGCGCGGGTGAAGGAATACTTCCTCACCTACGGCGCGCCCGACGCCTTGAAGACGATGAACCTCGAGCTGAAGGCGCTGCGGAAGCAGAAGGCGGATCTCGACAAGGTCATCCCGACCGCGATGGTGATGTCGGACATGAAGAAGCCGCGCGACAGCTTCGTGCTGGCCCGCGGCGATTACCGGAACCAGACCGAGAAGGTCACGCCGGGCGTGCCGTCGATGCTGCCGCCTTTGCCGGAGGGCGCGCCGCTCAACCGGCTGACGCTCGCGAAGTGGCTGGTGCAGCCCGATCATCCGCTCACGTCCCGCGTCGCGGTGAACCGGTATTGGCAGATGTATTTCGGCCACGGCATCGTCAAAACGCAGGAGGACTTCGGAGTCCAGGGAGAGCCGCCGGTGCACCCCGAGCTGCTCGACTGGCTGGCGACAGAGTTCATCCGCACGGGCTGGGATATTCGAGCGATGCAGCGGCTCATCGTGACGTCGGCGACCTACCGCCAGTCGTCGAAGATGACGACAACCCTGCTCGAGAAGGATCCCGAGAACCGGCTGCTGGCGCGCGGACCGCGCGGCCGCCTGCCGGCGGAGATGATCCGCGACACCGCGCTGGCGGCGAGCGGCCTGCTCAACGGCGAAATCGGCGGACCGAGCGTGTTTCCGTATCAGCCCAAAGGGCTGTGGGAAGAGATGGCCTTCGGCGACGGCTTCTCGGCCCAGGCGTACGAACAGAGCCACGGGAAGGAGCTCTACCGGCGCGGCATGTACACCTTCTGGAAGCGCACCGTGCCGCCGGCGTCGCTCGCGACGTTCGACGCGCCGGACCGCGAGAAGTGCACCGCGCGCCGGACGATGACCAACACGCCGCTCCAGGCGCTGGCGCTGCTCAACGACCCGACCTACGTCGAAGCCTCGCGCGCGATGGCGCAGCGCGCGATCCGCGAGGGCGGGAAGGACGTGGACAGCCGGCTGGAGTACGCCTTCCGGCTGGCGACCGCGCGGAAGCCGAGCGGCAAGGAAGCGAAGGTGCTGCGGGGGCTGCTCGGCGAACGGTTGACGTCGTTCCGGCGCGACCGCCCGTCAGCGATCAAGCTGCTGAACGTCGGGGAGTCGCCGCGCGACGAGAGCCTGGACGCGGCCGAACTGGCGGCCTGGACCACGATCGCGAGCGTGATCCTGAATCTCGACGAGACGATTACGAAATAGGACCCCATGACCCAGCACGAACGCGATCTCCTCCTGACCCGGCGGCAGTTGTTCGGCAGGACGGCCCAGGGCATCGGAATCGGGGCGCTGGCGTCGCTCTTCGGCCCGGAGTTCCTGAGTGCCGCGACACAGGATCAGGTGCGCGATCCGAAGAGCGGCGGGCTCATCGGACTCCCGCACTTCGCGCCGACCGCCAAGCGCGTGATCTTCCTGCACCAGTCGGGCGGACCGTCGCAGCTCGAGACCTTCGACTACAAGCCCGGACTCCTCCAGTACCAGGGCACGCAGATCCCCGACTCGGTGCGCATGGGACAGCGCGTCGCGCAGACGATGGGCCAGTCGCTGCTGCCGGTGGCCCGATCGCAGTTCGGCTTCGCGCGGCACGGACAGTCGGGCACGTGGGTCAGCGAGCTGCTGCCGCACACGGCGAAGATCGTGGACGACATCACCGTGATCAAGACGATGAACACGGAAGCGATCAACCACGACCCGGCGATCACCTTCATTCAGACCGGGTTTCAACAGCCCGGCCGTCCGAGCATGGGCGCCTGGCTCAGTTACGGGCTCGGCAGCGACAATCAGAATCTCCCGGCGTTCGTCGTCCTGCTCTCGCAGGCGCATGCGATCAACAACGATCAGCCGTTGTTCTCGCGGCTGTGGGCCAGCGGGTTCCTGCCCTCGAGCAATCAGGGGGTCCGGTTCCGCTCCGGGGGCGCGCCCGTGCTGTATCTCGAGGATCCGCCGGGGATCAGCAAGATCACGCGGCGGCGGATGCTGGATGCGGTGGCGACGCTCAACACGATGAGCCACGACGCGTACGGCGATCCGGAGATCGAAACCCGGATCGCGCAATACGAGATGGCGTATCGGATGCAGACCTCGGTGCCGGACCTGATGGATCTGTCGAAGGAGCCGGATTCGGTCTTCGAGATGTACGGCCCGGAGTCGCGCAAGGCCGGCACCTATGCCGCCAACTGCCTGCTCGCGCGGCGGCTGGCCGAGCGCAACGTCCGCTTCATTCAGCTCTACCATCGCGGGTGGGATCAGCACGCGCGATCTGCCGCGCGACATCGCGCTGCAGTGCAAGGGCACGGATCAGCCGACCGCCGCGCTCATCACCGACCTCAAGCAGCGAGGCCTGCTCGACGACACGCTGGTGGTCTGGGGCGGAGAGTTCGGGCGGACCGTCTTCAGCCAGGGCAAGCTCACCGAGATGAACTACGGCCGCGACCATCACCCGCGCAACTTCTGCATGTGGGTGGCGGGCGGCGGGATGAAGCGCGGGTTCGTGCTGGGCGAGACCGACGACTTCAGCTACAACGTCGTCTCCGACCCGGTCTCGGTCTTCGACCTGCAGGCGACGATCCTGCACGCGCTCGGCATCGACCACAAGAAGCTGACCTACAAGTTCCAGGGACGGGATTTCCGGCTGACCGACGTGCACGGCGACGTGGTCTAAGGAAGATGCTGGCCTGAGCCGCACTAACTGCAGAGGCCGGACGCTGATTTCAGGTTACAGTGATCGTTGCAAACCCGTGCGCGGCAAGCAGCGCCGCGCGTTTCCCAAGGAAGCCCAGCAATGTTCGACCAGTGGTCCCGCAGGTCCGCGCATTCGGCGCGCTCGTTCATCCTTCTTTGTACGCTCGCGGCCCTCGCGCTGGCGCCCTCCGGGGCGGCGGCCCAGGATCCGCGCGGCGCGATTCAAGGCCGGGTCGTCGACGCGAGCGGCGCCGCCATCCCCGGCGCTACCGTTGACGTCCTCAACATCGCGACCGGCGTCGTCACGCCGACGACGACCAACGACCAGGGCAGCTATCGCTCGGCGTTCCTGAACCCGGGCACCTACCGCGTGACCGTCAGCCTCACGGGCTTCAGCAAGTTCATCAGCGACAACATCGAGCTTGCACGTCTCGGACCTGCTGACCGTGGACGCGACCCTGAAGGTCGGCGCGATCACCGACGAGGTCACGGTCACGGCGACGGCGGCGACGGTCGACCGCACCACCGCCGAGCTCGGGCAGGTCGTCGACGCGCGCCGGATCGCCGAGCTGCCGATTCGCGAAGGCAGCCCCGTCGAGCTGGTCATCCTGGCGCCGGGCGTGACGGTCGTGACCGACCTGCGGTCGCGCAAGGCCGCCTTCAACAACGGGCTCTCGCAGTTCTCGACCGACGGCGTCGGCGAGAAGAAGAACGACTTCACCATTGACGGCGTGTCCAACGTCGCCAACGATCGCGTCGCGTACAGCCCGCCGTCGGCGTCGGTCGAGGAGTTCAAGATCCACACGACGTCGTACGACGCGGCGATCGGCAACACGATGGGCGCGGTCGTGAACCTCGTGACCAAGAGCGGCACCAACAAAATGCGCGGGCAGGTCTACGAGTGGTTCCGCGGCGCGAGCCTCGACGCCAAGAACTACTTCGATCGGATCAACAACCGCCCGAAGCGGGACTACGACGACAACCGGTTCGGCGGCGCGGTCGGCGGCCCGATCAAGTCGAACCGGACGTTCTACTTCGCCAACGTCGAAGCGAACCCGTTCCAGGTCCCGTCCCCGAACATCGTGACCGTGCCGACGGCGAAGATGCGCACCGGCGACTTCTCGGAGCTGCTCGCGCTCGGCCCGCAGTATCAGATCTACAACCCGCTCACGACGCGGCCGAGCCCGACGACGCCGGGGCGCTTCGTCCGCGATCCGTTTCCGGGCAACATCATCCCGCCGGCGCATGATCGCGCCCGGCCGCGAAGAAAATCCTCGACTACTTCCCGCTGCCGAACCAGGCGGGCACGACCGACGGCCAGCAGAACTATCAGAATCCGACCGCGGTGGCGTTCGAGACCGTACTACACGGCCACCGGCCGCGTCGATCACAACTTCTCGGCGAAGCACCGCATGTACGGCCGGTTCAGCTGGGACTTCTGGGAAGAGGAAAAGGACGACCGGTTCGACAACATCGCCACCGGGATCTTCCTCAACCGCAAGAACCGCATCCTCGGGCTCGACGACGCCTACACGATCAGGAACAACGTGCTGCTGAACGTCCGCGGCGGCTTCACGCGCCAGATGTTCCCGGAGCGGCGCCGCAGCCAGGGCTTCGATCTGTCGACCCTCGGATTCTCGCCGCAGCTCGTCTCGCTGGCGCCCTCGGACAGCGCGACGTTCCCGTTCATCAACTACGACGGCTTCCAGGACTTCGGCGTGTCGGAGTCGGGGGACGGCTGGTTCACCACCGACGTCTACTCCGCCACCGGCAACCTCATGTGGCTCGTCGGCAACCACAACATGAAGTTCGGCACGGAATACCGCTACTACATCGAGGACGCGAGCCGCTTCTCGACGGCCAATGCGCCGCAGATCAACTTCAGCAACACCTGGACGCGCGGGCCGCTCGACAACTCGTCGGCGGCGCCGTTCGGCCAGGACTTCGCGTCGTTCCTCCTTGGCTTGCCAACCGGCGGCACGATGAGCCGGCCGGCGTCGTACCGCGAGAAGAGCAGCGTGCTCTCGTTCTTCGCGCACGACGACTGGCGCGTCGGCACGAACCTGACGCTGAACCTCGGCGTCCGCTGGGAGATCGAGAGCGGGCTGACCGAGGCCGAGAACCGGTTCGTCAGCGGCTTCGACTTCGCCTCGGCTCTGCCGATCACGGCGGCCGCGGAGGCCAACTACGCCCGCAACCCGATCGCCGAGGTCCCGGTGGATCAGTTCGACGTGCGCGGCGGGCTCCTCTATCCCGACACGGGCGGTCCGACGGCGATGTGGCAGCGGAACCTGGGGAACGTCATGCCGCGCGCCGGGTTCGCGTGGCTGGTGACGCCGAAGACGTCGATTCGCGGCGGCTACGGCATGTTCTACGACGTGCTCGGCACCAACCGCATCACGGTCAACCAGGTGGGGTATTCGCGCGACACGCCGCTGACGCCGTCCACCGACAACGGACAGACGTTCCGGGCGACGCTGGCCAACCCGTTTCCGGACGGGCTGCTGGAGCCGGTCGGTTCCGGCCTCGGCTTGATGACGAATGCCGGGGGCGGCGTCTCATTCCCCTACGTCGGGGACGTGAAGAACCCCGTGAATCACCGCTGGTCGATCGGCCTTCAGCGCGAACTCCCGGGGAGCTTCCTGGTCGAGGCGACCTACGTCGGCGCCCACGGCGTGAACCTGCCCGTGACACAGCAACTGAACGCCGTGCCGGGGCAGTACTTCTCCACGTCGCCCGTGCGTGACGATGCGAGGAACAACCGGCTGTCGACGCAGGTGCCGAACCCGTTCGTCGGGCTGTTGTCCTCCGGACTCACCGGCACGAACGTCTCGGTCAGCCAGCTGCTCCGGCCGCATCCGCAGTTCACGTCGATCCAGGCGACCGAGACAATCGGTCAGTCCGACTACAACGCGCTGCAGGCCCGCGTCGAGCGCCGCATGGCGAACGGCTTCACCGTGCAGATCGCGTACGCCTGGTCGCGCGCGATGACGGAAACGGGATACCTGAACGACTTCGACACCCAGCTCGAGCGCGTGATCAGCCAGTGGGATCGCGAGCACACGTTCGTGTCGAGCGGTCTCGTGGAGCTGCCGTTCGGGCGCGGCCGGCGCTACGGGAGCGGCTGGGGTGGCGTGACCAACACGCTGCTCGGCGGCTGGCAGGTGAGCTACATCTACAAGGCGCAGAGCGGCGCCCCGCTCGGGTTCGGCAACTTCCTGTTCGCCGAGGGGATGGGCGTCGACGACATCATGGCCGACGATCCGTCCGTCAACCAGTGGTTCAACGTCAACGCCTTCAATCGGGTGACCGGCCAGCAGCTCGTGTCGAACGTGCGGACGCAGCCGAGCCGGTTCGCGGAGGTGCGGGGTCCGGGCTATTCGGTGCTGGATCTCGCGCTGCTCAAGAACATCGGCCTGGGGGGCAGCCGGCAAGTGCAGTTCCGGATCGAAGCCTACAACGCGCTGAACACGTTCAACATGGGTGGGCCCAATACCGGGACCACCAGCACCGCGCTCGGCACCATCACCGCGCAGAACGGGCTGCCGCGTCAGCTGCAGCTCGCGGTGAAGGTGAGTTTCTAAGATCAGCTCCCAGCTCCCAGCTCCCCGTGGGGCTGGGGGCTGGGATCTCAGCCCCCAGAGGCCAGTTCCCGTCCAGGCTGTGCGGGAAGCTGGAAGCGGGAAGCGCGTAGCCGGCCGCTTGCATTCGGCTGGCGCGACCGTCAGAATCCCCGGGACTCGATGCCACCGACCAGTCAATCCCCGCAGAGCAGCCCGCCCCTCAATTCCGCCCGGCAGGTCCTCTTCGCGAGCCTGATCGGCACGACGATCGAGTTCTTCGACTTCTACATCTACGCGACGGCCGCGGTGATCGTGTTCCCCAGGCTGTTCTTCCCCGCCTCGGACCCGGCCTCGGCCACGCTCGCCTCGCTCGCGACGTTCGGGATCGCCTTCGTCGCCCGCCCTGTCGGCTCGGCCGTGTTCGGTCACTTCGGCGACCGCATCGGGCGCAAGACGACGCTCGTAGCCGCGCTGCTGACGATGGGGCTCTCGACGGTGATCATCGGCGCGCTGCCGACCTATGCGGCCATCGGCGTCGCGGCGCCGCTGCTGCTGGCGCTGTGCCGTTTCGGTCAGGGGCTGGGTCTCGGCGGCGAATGGAGCGGCGCGGTGCTGCTGGCGGTCGAGAATGCGCCGCCCGGCAAGCGCGCGTGGTACGGCATGTTTCCCCAGCTCGGTGCGCCGCTCGGGTTCTTCTTCTCCGGCAGCACGTTCCTGGCGCTCTCCCGATGGCTCACCGACGAGCAGTTCTTCCGGTTCGGCTGGCGCATTCCTTTCCTGGCCAGCGCGCTGCTCGTCATCGTCGGCTTGTACGTGCGGCTGGCCATCCACGAGACCCCCGTGTTCCGCGAGGCGCTGATCCGGAGCGAACGCGTCAAGCTGCCGATGCTGGTGGTGTTTCGCGACTATCCGAAGACGCTGTTCTTCGGCACGATGATCGCGCTCGCCACGTTCGTGCTGTTCTACCTGATGACCGTGTTCGCGCTGTCGTGGGGAACGACCGCGCTCGGCTACACCCGCCAGCAGTTCCTGATCATCCAGTTGTTCGGCATCCTGTTCTTCGCGCTGACGATTCCGTTTTCGGCGGTGTTCGCCGACCGCCACGGCCGGCGGCGCACCCTGCTGTGGGTGACGGCGGCCATCGGCGCGTTCGGGTTCGTGATGGCGCCGCTGCTGAACGGAGGCGCGGCCGGGACGGTGGCGGCGACGGCGCTGGGCATGGCGCTCATGGGCCTCACCTACGGCCCGCTCGGCACGGCGCTCTCGGAGCTCTTCCCGACGAGCGTGCGCTACACGGGCAGTTCGCTGACCTTCAACCTCGCCGGCGTCTTCGGCGCGTCGCTCGCGCCCTACATCGCCACGTGGCTGGCAAAGACCTACGGCCTGCACTATGTCGGCTACTACCTGACGCTGGCGGCGGCGCTCACGCTCGTCGGCCTCCTCGCGACCCGCGAGACGAAGGACGAGAACTTGAGCGACTTACAAATTCGTGCTTCCCACCCGAACATCTCCTGACCGCGCCCCCCGGCGGTTAAAAGTCTGACCAGCGGCGAACTTCCCTGGATCGCCGATCGAAATCTCGTAGTATTCTGCGGCGCGACAAGGAGTATTCCTTGCAGCTACGCGACGCAGGACCAGGACCCCAGCCATGATCCCTGCGAGGCTCACGCTCGCGATCTTCATCGTGTTTCAGCTCGCCGACGGGTTGATTACGTACACGGCGGTGGATTTCTTCGGGCCCCACGCCGAGGCGAACCCCCTGGTGGCGACCTGGATAGCCCTGGCGGGAGCCGGGCCCGCGCTCCTTGGCGCGAAGCTGGTGGCCTGCGGCTGCGGCCTCGTGCTCTATCGATACGGCACGCACAAAGTGCTCGCCGCGTTGACGATCGTCTATCTTGTCGGGCGCCGTCGGGCCGTGGCTGCACCAGTTGACGGTGCTGGCACCATAGTCAGCTTCCCGCTTCCCGCTTCCCGCTTCCCGCTTCCCGCTTCCAGCTCCCAGCTTCCAGCTTCCCGCTACACGCTGCACGCTGCCCGCTCCCTCGCTTCCGCGCGTCAAAACTCAGCTTGTCGCTCGTGTCACTTGCGACAAGCGACGGCGGGCGCTTCCGCGTTGATATAGTTGAACGACGTTCCAATCTGCTCGCTCGTCTAGCAGCCCGGCCATTTCAGGAGATCCCGTGAAAACGCGCATCCTCGTCACAGCGTTCACTCTTGCCGGCTTTCACCAGCGCTCTCGCGCAGGAGGCCGCGAAGCCGGCCGGCGTGGACCCGCGTCCGCCGAACGCCACAGGTCAGGCACCCGCATTCCCCGGGCAGACGCGTGCGCCCGAGCGCAAATCGAACGTCGCCTTCGACGTCGTCACGGTTGCGGAAGGGCTGCAGAATCCCTGGGGGCTGACGTTCCTGCCGGGCGGAAAACTGCTGGTCACGGAGAAGCCCGGCCGGTTGAGAATCGTCGGCGCGGACGGGAAGCTGTCGGAGCCGGTGGCGGGCCTTCCCGCGGTGGATGCCCGGAACCAGGGCGGGCTGCTCGACGTGACGCTCGATCCGCGTTTCGCGTCGAACCGGCTCGTTTACTGGACCTATGCAGAGCCGCGGGACGGCGACATGACGAACACGGCCGTCGCTCGAGGCCGGCTCGTGGACGATGCGGCGGCGCCGAGGGTGGAGGATGTGCAGGTCATCTTTCATCAAATGCCGTCCATGGTCTCGACGCAGCACTACGGCGGCCGCATGGTGTGGGGCCGCGACGGGACCTTGTTCGTCACGCTCGGCGACCGGTCCATCCCTGAAGGGCGCATGCAGTCGCAGCGGATGGACGGCCTGCTCGGCAAGATCGTCCGCATCAACGCCGACGGCTCGATCCCGAAAGACAATCCTTTCGTCGGCAAGGAAGGCGTCCGGCCGGAGATCTGGTCGATCGGCCATCGCAACGTCCAGGCGGCGACCGCGCATCCGACGACGCGGGAGCTGTGGGAGGTCGAGCACGGCACGCGGGGCGGCGACGAGATCAACATCGCGCGCAAGGGGAAGGACTACGGCTGGCCGACGATTGCTTACGGGATCGAGTACGCGGGGACTCCGATAACCGGCGGCATCACCGCGAAAGAGGGAATGGAGCAGCCGCGTTACTACTGGGATCCGGTCATCGCACCGAGCGGCATGGTGTTCTACACGGGCAACCTGTTCCCTGCGTGGAAGGGGAACCTGTTCATCGGCGGGTTGGCCAGCACCAATCTCGTGCGGCTCACCATCAAGGGCGACCGTGTCGTTGACGAGGAGCGCCTGCTGACCGATCTGCAGCCGGCTGCGCGAGCGCATTCGTGATGTCCGTCAGGGACCCGATGGCGCGCTCTACATGGTCACCGACAACAAAGCGGGGCGGGTGCTGAAGCTGGTGCCAAAGAAGAAATAGGAAGAGGACGGGTGTAAGCTGGCTGGTGGCATGACACGCCTCCTGATCCTGTTGGGATCGATCGCCGCGTGCAGTCCCGCCGGACTGCACGCTCAGATCCCGGTCGAACGCTCTCCCGGGCGCCTGCTCATTGATGCCATCGCCGTCGACCGCGACGGCTCGTCCGTGCCGGATCTCAGGCGGGAAGAAGTTGAGGTCTGGATCGGCGGCTACCGCGTGCCGATCGACACGTTCGCCTTCGTCACGCCGGCGGACGCGGACCGCGGCGGGCGGTCGATCGCGTTGATCCTGGACGACGTGACGCCCCCGCTGGATATGGTTCCGCGCGTCAGAGATGCGGCGCGGCGGTTCGTGGAGAGGATGTCGCCGGGCGACGAGATCTCGATCGTGACCCTCAGCGGGACGTCCCTCGAGAGCACGGACGAGCGCGCGCGGCTCCTGCAGCGCATCGCCGCCTACAACGTGAAGCTGACCGGCGTCCAGCGGATCGACGATCTCGGCGCGCAGGCGCTCAGCACCATCGCGTCGGTCGCGCGGCAGATCGAGAGCGCCTCCGGCCGGCGGAAGACGATCGTCGCCATCGGCACGGGGTGGTTGTTCGACACGCCCATCCCGCCGCCGACGGTGGGACGCGATGTTCGCGCCGAGTGGACCGCTGCGATGCGGGCGATGGCGTTCGCGAACGCGACGCTGTACGTGATCGATCCCGTGGGCCTGGGATCGTCGCGAGCGCTCGGCGGATCCAGCGGCTTCGCGCACGAGACAGGGGGCTTCGCCTTCCTGAACACCAACGACCTGAGCGGCGCGGCCGATCGGATCTTCCGCGAGGCCGGAAGCTACTACCTGATCGGCGTGACGAATCCCCCGGTGGGACGGAAGGCCGATCTGCGCGAGCTGGACGTGCGCGTTGCTCCGGCGCGGCGTCACGATCCGGGCGCGGAAGGCTGTCGCGGGCGCGCGCTAGGACTCAGCTTCGTCCAGCTTCCAGCTTCCCGCTTCCCGCTGCCAGCTCCCCGCCTCCCGCAAGCTGAAGCGCCGACCTTCCAGGTCGGCCCTTGAGAGGCCGGCCTGAAAGGCCGGCTCTACTCGTGCCGGAGCGCTTCCGTCGCGTCGATGCGCGTGGCGCGGCGCGCGGGCACGTAGCACGCGGCGAGCCCGATGAGCGCGAACAGCACGGCGGCCCCGCCGAACGTCACCGGATCGAGCGGCGGTACTCCGAACAGCAGCCTCGTGAGCAGACGGCTGCCCGCGGCGGCGAGCAGCAGCCCCATCCCGGATCCGAGACCGACGAGCCACAGGCCCTGCCGCATCACCATGCGGAGCACGTCACCTCGTTGCGCGCCCATCGCGACGCGAATGCCGATCTCGCGCGTGCGGCGCGTCACCGCGTAGGCGGTCACGCCGTACACGCCGATCGCCGCGAGCAGGAGACCGACGAGGCCGACGGTGCCCGACACGGACGCCGAGAGCCGGAGCTGGACCAGTGCCGGCGAGCTCTGGTCCTCCAGGGTCCGCGCGAACACGATCGGCAGGTTCGGATCCATCGAGGCGAGCAGGGCGCGGATCTGCCCGCCGATGCGCTGCCCCTCGGTGCTGCGCGCCAGGATCGCGAACCGTGACTGGTAGCGCTGCTGGAGCGGCCGGTACACGGTCGGGCGGCGCGGACTCCCGGACGCTCCGGTTTTCAGATCGCTCGCGACGCCCACCACGAGGAGGTCGTCCGGGTTGAAGACGCTTCGCGGCACGTACTGGCCGACCGCGTTCTGTCCCGGCCAATACAATCGGGCGGCGGCGGCGCTGACAATCGCCACCGGCTGACTGCCTTCCCTGTCGGCGTCGGTGAAGTCGCGGCCGGCGAGGAGCGGAATGCGCAGCGTCGAGAAATAGCCCGGCGCGACCGAGCTCGAGTTGGGCATCTTCGCGAGGGCTTTCGGATCCGGCGGCGGAGGCGCGCCGGGGCCTCTCTTGACGAGCACCTCCGTTCGATCCCCCTCCATCGGCAGGCCCGTCGCCATCGTGGCATCCAGCACGCCGGGCAGCTTGCGCAGTCGATCGCCCAGCTCGCGCACGAACACCGGTCCGGTCGCGCTCGTGTAATTCGCCAGGGACATGTCCATCGACGCGACCTCGACGCCGCGCGGGTCGAAGCCGAGATCGACCGAGCCCGACCGGTGCAGGGCGCGCGCCAGCAGGCCGGCCCCGACGACGAGCAGGATGCTGAACGCGACCTGGGCCACGACGAACGCGCTCCGCAGCCGCAGTCGATCGGACGGCCCCTGCGAGTCGTTCTTCAGCGCCGACACGACGTCGGCTTTCGACGCCTGGAGCGCCGGGGCGAGGCCCGCGAGCAGCGCCGAGATCAGAGACAGGACCACGCTGAACAGGAGGACGCGGCGGTCGAGCGGCAGCGACACGTCGATCGGCACCGGCATCGACGGAAGCACCGTCACGAGCAGCGACGTCATCACGCGCGCGAGGGCCACGCCGATCGCGCCGCCGAGCACGAACAGCAGCAGCGTTTCCGTCAGCAGCTGCCGGACGAGCCGGGCGCGGCCGGCGCCGATCGCCAGGCGCACCGCGATCTCGCGCCGGCGCGCGGTCGCGCGAGCCAGCAGGACGCCGGCGACGTTCGCGCACGCGATGAGGAGGACCAGCGAGACGATCCCCATCAGGAACGCGAGGAACCCGCTGATCGGGAGGCGGAGCACCGGCGGAACGGCCGATGCGGCGACTGTCCGAAGCCCGCCGAACGGACGTTCACGCACGCCCGGGATGGCGCTCCGGGCCGCCTCGCCGCGAAGCAGTTGCCCGATCGCGTCCACTTCCGCCGCGGCCTGCCGCACCGAGACGCCCGGCTTCAAACGGCCGCTCACGAGAAACGTCGACGGCCCGGCCTCGCGGCCTGTCGACCGCATCGCGGCCGGCAGCCACAGATCCGCGACGACCAGGCTCGTGCCCTGGAAGCCTGCGGGCGCCACGCCAACGACGGTATACGGGCGTCCCGACAGTTGAAGCGTTTGCCCCACCACGGACGGATCGCCGTTGAACCGCCGCATCCAGAAGCCATGACTCAGCACCGCGATCGGGCTTTCCCCGAGCCGCTCGCTGTCGCCGGCGCCGAACAGCCGCCCGGCAGCCGCCCTCACGCCGAGCGCCGTGAAGTAGTTGCCGGTCACGAACGTGCTGTAGATGCGCTCGGCCCCGCCGGACCCCGCGAGGCTCATGGCCTGCGGCTCGATCTGGTACGCATACACGCTCTCGAGGGTCGTGACCCGCTCGCGAATCTCGAGGTAGAGGGGATACGGCAGGAACGGCTCCATGAATCCGCCGTTCTCCGATATCGGGCCGATGTCCACGAGCCGATCGGGGTCCGTCACTCCGGCCGGCTCGCGCAGGAGCAGGCGGTTCGCGATGCTGAAGACGGTGGTGTTGGCGCCGATGCCGATGGCGAGCGACAGCGCGGCCGTCAACGCGAAGATCGGATTGCGGCGGAGCAGCCGCGCTCCGTAGCGAACATCCTGCAGGAAGACGTCCATGCTGCCGTACCTCCACATGTCCAGTGTGGCTTCGCGGATGACCGCGGGATTGCCGAACCCCCGGCGGGCCCGAACCCGCGCCTCCTCCCCGGGGAGACCGGCGTCGGCCAGGCGCTCCGCGCGCATCTCGAGGTGCAGCCGCATCTCCTCGTCGATGCGATCGCGCAGGCGATTCCGTCCGGCGAGCGCCACCAGCCGCACGCGAACCTCGATCCACAGTTGCGACAGCCAGCTCATGACACGCCCGGATCGATCACCCGGTTGACGATCGCGACCAGGCGGCGCCAGTTCGAGACCTCGACCGCGGCGCGCCGCCGTCCGCGCGCCGTCAGCGAGTAGAACCGGGCCTTCCGGTTCTTGTCCGTCACGCCCCATTCGGAGGTGATGAGCCCCTGGGCCTCCAGCCGGTGCAGCGCCGGATACAACGAGCCCTCTTCGACGGACAACGTCTCGTCGGAGATGCGCCGGAGGTACTCGGCGATGCCGAACCCGTGCTCGCTCCCGCGTGCGAGTTTCGACAGGATCAACATGTCGAGCGTGCCCATCGCGGCAGGGTTCGACGGCTTCTGCGGCCTTCCCATAGATTTTTGATACGAGTACATCGGCGACAGAGTTCCATGTCAAGGGCGGATGCCCGTCTCGAATCACTAATCCTTGAATCGCGAATCCTCGAATCGCGGGACAGCGGGACCGCCGGAGCTCGGGAAGCGGAAGGCTCCGGCTGGATTCTACCCTTTGTAGCCGAGAAACAACCGCGGCAGGATCGAGCGTGAGGACCGGGAACGCCGCGATCAGCGCGAGCCCGACGAGCAGCGCGACGAGATACGGCACGTACGTCCGGCTCACGTCGTCGATGTCCACCCGCGCGATGCCGGCGGCGATCGTGAGGCCGACGCCGACGGGCGGGAGGAAGAACGCGATCCCCATCGCGGCGACGATGACGATGCCGTAGTGCACGGGGTCGATGCCGACCGCACGGCTGATGGGGAACAGGATCGGGCCGAAGATCAGCAGCGCGGGCAGGCCCTCGAGCAGCGCGCCGATCACGACGAACAGCACGACCGTCATCGCGAGGAACCCCGCGCGTCCGGCGCCGACCGCCCCCATCCACTCCCCGAGCGCCTGGGGGACCCACTCGCGGACGAGAATCCACGCGAAGGCCGACGCCGCGGCCAGCACCCACAGCGTCGTCGCGGTGACGATCCCGCTCTGCGCGAGCTGCGGCACGACGTCGGCGCGGCGGATGCCGGCCATGAAGGCCCCGGAGACCAGCGCGTAGACGACCGCGATGAGCGCCGCTTCGGTGACGGTGGTGGCGCCGCTGAAGATTCCGCCGAAGAGAATGACCGGAAGCCCCAGCGGCACGACGGCCCGGCGGATCGCGCGTCCCAGGTGCGCGCGCGACGGCGGGCTCGAGACGGGCCAGCCCTGGCGCCGCGCCCGCACGGCGATCAGCAGGAGCAGGACGGCGGCGAGGATGAACGCGGGGACGAACCCCGCCAGGAACAGCGTCACGATCGAGAGGTTGACGAGCGATCCGAGCACGACCATCGTCAGGCACGGCGGCACGAGGATGCCCATGGCGGACGCGGCCGCCACCACGCTCACCGATTCCGGCCCGGAGTAGCCGGCCCTCCGCATCGACGGGATCAGCAGCGAGCTGATGGCCGAGACGTCGGCGGCCGTGGAGCCGGAGATGCCCGAAAAGAGAATCTCCGCGACCACCGCCACCATCGCGAGCCCGCCGCGGACGCGCCCCACGATCGCCATCGCGAGATCCACGATGCGTTCGGAGATCCCGCCCGACTCCATCAGCGCGCCGGCGAGGATGAAGAGCGGGATCGCGAGCAGGACGAACGAGTCCACGCCGCCGAGGATCTTGATCGGCAGGATGATCAGCCCCACGCCGCCGATGCCCAGCAGGTACGTGAGCGCCGTGAGCGCCAGCGTGAACGCCAGCGGCACGCCGAGCGCGGCCGTGGCGAGAAAGCCGGCGATGAGGACCACGAGCGGGAGCCGCGCCCGAGACGAGCGGCACCAGGACGGACGCGATGACGACGCCCGCCGCGCCGAGCGACCAGCCGAGCGACGAGCGATCGCGCCACACGCCGGGAGGGTCGGTGCGGAACTGCTGCGCGAGCACCGCCAGCATCAGGAGGAGCGACGCGGGGAGCACCGCGGAAATCGCCGCGCCCGACAGCCCGCTGGCGGGAAGGCGCTCACCCGCGCTCGCGACGGTGAGCCGCCAGGCGGGAACGACGAGGCAGAGAAAAAACGCCATCAGCACCACGCGGAGCCCGCGGTCCACCGCGGCGCGGCGCGGACGGCGAGAGGAGGCGCACCAGCGCGCTGACGCGCGGATGCTGACCGTGCCGCAGCGCGGAGATCCCGCCGACGCACATCAGCCAGACCAGCAGCAGACGCGCGATTTCCTCGGTCCAGGGGATTGGCTGGCGCATGACGTGACGGGCGACGACCTGCAGGCCCACGACTGCCGCCTGGGCGACCACGAGGAACGCAATCGACCACTGGAGCAAGAGGTCCGGCGAGCGACGCCGGCGCGGGAGGGTGTGGAACGATTCCGGGATGGGGATCGATCGCCGTGTCTGCGGCCGTCATCCGTGAATCATCTCGAGCCAGGGTTCGACGCCAAGCGCGCGCGCTTCCGTATTCCAGAGCCGCTCGGCGACGGGGACGGAACGCGCGGCCGTCGATCTCGCGGATGGTCATCCCGTTCGCGCCGAGCTGCGCGGTCGCCGATGCAGTCCTCCTGCGCGCCCATCGCGCGCTGGTGCCGCGCGGCCTCCAGCGCGGCCCGCTCGAGCGTCGCGCGAAGGTCGGCGGGCAGACGGGCCAGGCTCGTGGTCGACGCCCACAGGCCGAGCACGCCGGCGATGTGGCCGGTGCGCGCCATGTGGTGCGCGACCTCGTAGAAGCGCTGATGCAGCGTCGTGCTCGCGTCGTGCTCGTAGCCGTCGATCACGCCGGTCTGGATCGACGTGTAGACCTCGCCGAAGGCCATCGGCGTCGGGCTGGCGCCCATCAACTCGACCGCCTTGACGTAGATGGGCGACTGAATCGTGCGGATCTTGAGCCCGGCCAGCTGACTGGGCTCGGTCACATCGCGCGAGCGCGTGATGACGTGCCGGAAGCCGAACGAATCCCCCCAGGCGATCGGCCGCATGCGCACGGTCTGCTCGAGATAGTCGGCCGCCTCCTGGCCGAGCCTGCCGTCCACGACGCCGTGCACGTGCGCCCAGTCGCGCCACAGGAACGGGAAAGTCGAAGACCTGCACCTTCGGCGCGACGCTGCCCCAGATCGCGGTGCCCGAGACCATGAAGTCAACGAGGCCTTCCTGCAGCTGCTGCACGACCTCGCGTTCCTGGCCCGAGGGTGCCGCTGGGGAAGACGCGAACCTTGACGGCGCCGCCCGTTGCCGCTTCCGCCAGCTCCCGGAACTTGTCTCCGAACACGTGCAGCGCCGTCGTCCCGGAGGCCATCGAGTGCGAGAGCCGCAGCACGAGCGGGCCCCGCTCGGAGCGCGAGCGGCACCCGGCCAGCGCGCCGGCGCCGAGTGCGGTCAGGAAGCGGCGTCGATCGATCATGAGGTTGCGGTCATTATGCTGGATAGCTGCGTCAAAACGTCCATGAAGACTCCGCACGTGCCATTTTGGGAGTACGCTGTTTCGCCATCGACCGCGAAGCGGGAAGCGGGAAGCTGGGAGCTGGGAGCTGGGAGCTGACTTTGCCAATTGACACCTCTCTGAATCTGACCGGACGCGTCGCGCTGGTCACCGGCGCTTCGTCCGGCATCGGCGCGGCGACGGCCGTGACGCTGGCGGATCTCGGGGCGCGCGTGGCGATCGGCTACCACCGCAACAAGGCGGGCGCCGAGGCGACGCGCGATCGAATCGTGGCGGCCGGCGGCACGGCGATCGCGGTGAGCGCCGACGTGCGCCGCGCGGACGAGGTCCGGGCGCTCGTGGATCGCGCCGCCGCGGAGCTCGGGCCGATCGACGTGCTCGTCAACAACGCCGGGTCGCTCGTGGCCCGGCGCGGGATCCGCGAGATCAGCGAGGCGCATCTCGACGACATCATGGCGCTCAACCTCAAGAGCGCGGTGCTGGCGTCGCAGGCGGTCGTCGCCTCGATGATCGAGCGCCGGACGCGGCGCGATCGTCAACGTGGTGTCGATCGCCGGCCACAACGGCGGCGGGCCGGGCGCCGGCGCGTACGCGTCGGCGAAGGCGGCGCTGACGACCTATACCAAGTCGATGGCGAAGGAGCTCGCGCCGCACGGCATCCGCGTCAATGCCGTCTCGCCCGGCGTCATCGACACGCCGTTTCACGAGGTGTTCTCCACCCCCGAGATGATCAGGAACTTCGTCGCGACGATCCCGCTGGGCCGCGTCGGCACGGCTGCCGAGTGCGCGACCGTCATCGCCTTTCTCGTCTCCGATCTCGCCAGCTACATCGTCGGCGCGACCATCGACGTCAACGGCGGGCAGTTGATGCGGTAGCGCTGATACGGTAGTGTCCGGCTTTAGCCGGACCCGACGGTGGCGTCCGGCTTCAGCCGGACCACGGGTGCGCCTGAAGGGACACTACCGGGACTACATGGCCGACAAGAGCGACAGCGAAGTGCTCGTGATCGACGGGCGCGAGGTGACGATCTCCAACCCCCTTAAGGTCCTGTTCCCTCAGGCCGGCCACACCAAGCTGGACCTCGTGCGCTACTACCTCGCCGTGGCCGACGGCGCGCTGCGCGGCGCGGGAGGACGGCCCAACGTGCTCGTGCGCTATCCGAACGGCATCGGGGAGGAGTTCTTCTATCAGAAGCGCGCGCCGCAGTCGCGGCCGGCGTGGATCGAGGTCGTGTCGCTGCAATTCCCCTCCGGCCGGACCGCCGAGGAGGTCGTGCCGCGCGACGCGGCGGCGCTCGCGTGGATGGCGAACCTCGCGTGCCTCGAGCTGCACCCGCACCCGGTGCGCGCGGACGATCTCGATCATCCCGACGAGCTGCGCGTGGACCTCGATCCGATTCCGGGGATCACGTGGGCGCAGGTGCGTGAGGTCGCGCGCATCGTCCAGGCCACGCTGGACGACTTCGGGCTCGTCGGGTGGCCGAAGACCTCGGGCTCGCGCGGCATGCACATCTACGTCCGCATCGAGCGCCGATGGACGTTCACGGAAGTGCGCCGGGCCGCGCTCGCCTTCGCGCGCGAGGTCGAACGGCGCGCGCCCGATCTGGCGACGAGCAAGTGGTGGAAGGAAGAGCGGCAGGGCGTGTTCCTCGACTACAACCAGAACGCCAAGGACCGCACCATCGCGAGCGCGTACTCGGTGCGCCCGACGGCCGACGCGCGCGTCTCGGCGCCGCTGACGTGGGACGAGGTCGACGCCTGCGACCCCGCCGACTTCACCCTCGCGACGATGCCGTCGCGGTTCGCGGAGGGGGGCGACCGTCATGCGGGCATCGATCGGCATCCGTGCTCGCATCGACAGCCTGCTCGAGCTCTCGGCCGTCCACGAGCGTGACGGCCTCGGCGATGCGCCGTGGCCGCCGCAGTACAAGAAGCAGGCCGGCGAGCCTCCGCGCGTACAGCCGTCACGCCGTCGCGTACCCAAGCACCCGTTGATCGAGATCGGTCGCGCGCAGAAGAAGGAGGATGCGCTGGCGGGGCTCGAGCGCTGGAAGACGCGCCACCCCGACGTGGCGGCGCACCTCGCGCCGGCCGACGTGCTCGTCGATGCGATGCGCGGCCGCTTTCACACGTGGACGCGGATCCGCGTGAACCTGCAGCACGTGCCCGACGCGCTCAGGCCCGCTCAGGAAGCGCTCGATCCGGACGACAAGTTCGAGGACGCGTGGCCGGTCAAGCCTGGCGACCCGCGCCGAAGACCTTCTCGAGCTCGTAAGCCTTCGTGACCTCGAGCTGATCGTACCGGCAGTCCTTCGGCGGCTTGTCGGGACGCCATCGCAGGAACACGGCCGCGTGCCGGAAGCGATTGCCCTGGAGGTGGTCGTACTTCACCTCGCAGACCCGCTCGATCCTGAGCGGCTCCCACGAGAGATCCTTTCCCGCGCTCCAGCGGCTCTGCCCCCCCGGCATGCGGGACATCTCCCCCGCCCCGGCGGCCGCCCATTCGCGCCACGGATGATCGTCGAGAGCGTTCGCGCGGAGCGGCGCCAGCTCCACGGCCAGCGCCTTGCGGGTCGCCATCGTGAACGCCGAGGTCACGCCCACGTGCTGGAGCCTTCCCCGTGAATCGTAGAGCCCGAGAAGCAGGGATCCGACGGTGTCCGTCCCGCTCTTGTGCCAGCGGAAACCGGCGACGACGCAGTCGGCCGTGCGCGCGTGCTTGATCTTGAGCATCGCGCGCTTGCCGGGCTCATATAAGCCATCCGCTGGCTTGGCGATGACGCCGTCGAGACCCGCGCCTTCGAAGCGTTCCAGCCACTCCACCGCGACGGCGCGATCGCGCGTCATCGGCGTCAGGTAGATCGGGGGACCCGACGCGGCCAGCAGCTCCTCCAGCCGGGCCCGTCGCTCGCTCTGCGGCGCCGAACGCACATCGATGCCGCCGATCGCGAGCAGGTCGAAGCCGACGAACCCCGCGGGCGTCTCCCTGGCCAGTTTGGCGGCGCGCGAGGCCGCAGGGTGCAGCCGGAGCTGCAGCGCGTCGAAATCGAGCCCGTTGGGCCCCGCGATCACGATCTCGCCGTCGATCACGCAGCCCGGCGGCAGCTTCTCGAGAAACAGCTCGTGCAGCTCGGGAAAGTACCGATCGAGCGGCCGCAGGTCGCGGCTCTGGATGAAGACGTCGGACTCGCTGCGGAAGACAATCGCGCGGAAGCCGTCCCACTTGGGCTCGAAGAGAAACCCGTCGCCGGTGGGAAGCTCCTCGGCCAGCTTCGCGAGCATCGGCTCAATCGGCGGCTCGATTCCACCCCGACTCGAGCTCGTGGGCGCCGTGCCGGACTTGGGTTGGGGAGGCGTCATGCACCCGATCTTCGCAGATCCACGCCAGATGTGCCGTGGTTCCAGGGTTCGGGGCATTGCGGCCCTCCGCGGCGAAGACAACAGGAATGACGCTCAGCCGCCTCCCGGCTCGAGAAGCTCGCAGGCGTCGAGGCGGTTCCCGTCCGGGTCCCACATGGAAAAACAGCGGACGCCTGAAATCTCCCGTAACTCCGAGGTGTTCACCCCTCGCGCGATCAGCTCACGCCGCTGCGCGATCGCGTCGGCGGCATCGAAGATGGGAAAGGCACAGGCCGCGCCGGCCGTCGGACAGACCTCGTTCGGCTGAAGCTCCCACACGGTCAGGCTGCCTCCATGGCCGACGTTGAACACCGCCACGCCGTGCGCCGGATCCTGGAAGACCACCTGAAAACCCAGGACGGTCCGGTACCACTCAACAGCGGCGGACCGATCCCGGACGCGCAGGACAACCGTATCGACGCGAGAGAACAGGGGCGATGTGGTCATGCTCTGAGTTCAGGCCGGCCGCGGGCCGGAGGAGGAAACCGCGCCCGTAAAACCGGACGAATCCAGCGACTTTGGGCGGAGACTGTCGTTGCCGGCAGTCTGTAGCAGTGTTCGAGCACGGTGCATTTCAGCTGGAACGATCCTCGGACGCATCGCAGGCACCGTAGGGCCACTGCGAGACGTCGCTCCGGCAGGCTGAGAGACTATAGAAGGACAGGGCGGCTCGCCGTGTTGATTTGGATCAAACCGGCGGAATGCCGATCGCGGACTACACGGCTGCGGCGAGCGCGCCGAGACGTTTCGGGTTGAGGATGCGCGCCAGATGCCGGGTCTCGAACGTGACGAGCCGCTTGCGTTCGAGCTCGGCGCTGGCCCGGCTCACGGCTTCGAGCGACAGCGCGAGGTAGTCCGCAATGTCGGAGCGGCTCATCGGCAGCGGAATCGTCTCCGCGTGCGCGGCGGGGCCCTGCAGGTTTTTCTTGATCATGAGCAGGAACATCGCGAGCCGTCCGGCCGCGTCGCGGCGGCCGACGGCGATGGCTCGACGCTGTGACTCACGCAGCGCGTGGGTCACCTTGCACAGGACCTTGAACTGCAGCTCGGCGTCACGCCGGAGGAGATCCGCCAGCTGGTCCATCGGTATCCGGTACAGCGTGACCCGCGTGATCGCCTGCGCCGTGTTGACGTAGCGCCCGCTCTCGGCAAGCCCGAAGATGTCTCCAGGAAACAGGAAGGCCGCGATCCGCCGTTTCCCGCTCGGCAGATCCCGGTACGTCTTGACCGCGCCCTCCGTGACGACGAACAGCCACCGGGCCGGCGCAGCCTCGTTGTACAGCTTCATGCGAGCCGGCAGCCGCAAGCGTGTGGCGATCGCAAGGAGCTCGTGGCGCTGCCGGTCGGTCAGCAGGGGGCCCGCCGTTGGTATGGTGTCGAGAAACGGAATGGCCCGAATCGATGGTTCGGGATCCCTCGACGACGGTGCGGGCTCGGAGTGCTTGGTCACTGCGAGTGCTGGAACTCCCTCCGTTTCCGGACTAGCGCTTCTCGATCTTGACGTTGGTCAGGCGAAGCGGCTCGCTCGAGTAGTTCTCCAGCTCGACCGTCTTCGTTTTCTTGTTGTACGTGATCTTGGTCGCGATCGAAGCCTTGCCCTCACCCGTACCATCCGGCTTGAGCCTGATTTCGATGAGCGTGAACGGGTAGTCGATCGTGCGCGGCTGGTTGCGCGCTTCCAGGAAATCGACCGGCCGATCGGTCAGGAGCGTGAGCTGCGAGCCGCCTTCCGGAAGCGCCCGATAGGTGGCGTATCGCAGGTCCCACCCGACCTTGGCCGGTGCCAGGATGCGGCCCACCGGTTTCGCGTCCTGCAGGGCGTCCAGAAGTTTCTCGGGACCCCGCTCGAGGAAGGTCGAGAGGAGCTTGTCCCGTTCGGCGGCCGTGGACCAGCGGTCGACCGTGAAATCGATCGTTCCGGCGGCGCCTCCCCTCCCGACGTTGCTCATGTTGACGGCAAACGCCGTCAGCCGCAGGGGCAGCGGCGGCTGCGCCAGGGCGTCGCGGCCCGCCAACACGGCCATTGTCACGAATACGATTGCGGGGACTACCCATCGCCATCTTCGCGTCACGATTGTCCTCCTCTGTCCTTCAGTGCCAAGGATCGGGTTATCCAGAAGAACCTACCACCAGTGCCGCCGATCCAATGAGGCACGGGGGATCAGTGGGAATAAGAAAAGGGGGTGCGACGGACCCCACCGCGACCCGGGGACCTTGCGGCACATGTCAGTATCTGCTTAGCGCTGCTGCCTTCCGGCCCTGACGCGGTTCGCAGGCTGAGATTGCACAAGGACCGGGCCGCGGTGCGATCCGCCGGTCTGCCTCAGTGTACAGGATCTCCTCGGCTGAGGCGCAACACCCGAACCGACGTCATCCATTCACACCGGGTGCCCGATCCCGAGCATACGATCCCCTTCGGCGGTGAGGAAGCTGATCACCGCCTGGCGGTGACGGGACTCGGCATGATGGAGCACCGAGGCGAACTGGGCCGTTCCGCGCAACGAATCCAGCCAGGGATCCCGCGTGAACGCCGGCAGGCAGAAGAATCCATCCCTGACGACGTGCTCCAGCAACGCGAGCGCCCCGTCGCGATCGCCCAGGTACGCCAGGTGGCGCGCGACGTAGAAGCGGCCCTCCGGGTCAGCCATGTTGCTCAGCTTGCGGATCGAGATCAGGCTTTCGCGCGCCTCGTTACGGAGAAGCTGGTGCAGGGCCGTCACGTAGATCTCGAGGATCTGCGGCAGCGGCGAGTCCATGACGTCGAGCGACGCGAGCGCCTCGGCGTTGCGTCCGAGCATCAGCAGCACGAGGTTCCGCATGTACGAGTCTTCCGGCTCGAACTCGAGCACGCGGGCGTAGTCGCCGAGCATGAAGCACGTATGGCCGGCGCTGATCCGGATCTTGGGATCGAGCCGCCTCGCCTGTTCCGCGGCGGCCAGCGAGGCCTGAAGCAGGCCGCAGTAGCGGCAGGCGTGCGACAGACCGGCGAAGAGCTCCGGGTCGGCGCTGCGCTCGCGCGCGCGCCGCAGCAGCCGGACCATCGACTGTTCGGCCCGGCCGAGATCCACTTCGAGGTGCGCGTACAGGTGCTCCGCGAAGGACAGGTCGGGGTTGAGCTCCAGCGCCCGCCTCAGCGCGGTCTCCGCCTTCGCGAACCGCTCCGAGGCCTCTTCGTCCACGTACTTGCCGATCATCCGGTGCATGCGTCCGACGCCGGCCCATGCCGGCGCGTAGTGCGGATCCTCCTGGACGCACTGCTCGTACAGGTCGAGCGCCGCGCCCCACTGCCTCGTGTCGCGGCTCATCTCGTTCGCGCGCAGGTAGCGCTCGTAGGCGACCGCCGAGGACGGCACGTCCTGCTTCAGCATCCGGCGCTCGCGCGCCGTCAGCGGGAGCGACAGCGACTCGACGATCTTCCCGGTGAGATCGTCCTGCAGCCGGAAGAGATCCTCGACCGCGCCCTGGGCGGTGTGGGACCAGAGGACCGTCGAGGACGGGGTCTCGATGAGCTGCGTGGCGACGCGCAGCTGATCGCCGGCGCGGAGCAGCGTGCCGACGAGCACCGCGTCCACTTCCGCGGTGTTCGCGATCGCTTTCAGGTCCGGCGAGTCGGACGCGAACCGCGCCGCGGCCAGGCTCGATCGGACGACCAGCGACTGCAGCCCGGAGAGCGAGCTCGTGATCGCGTCGGCCAGGCCGAACGCGAGAAAATCGGTCTCCGGATCGGGGCGCAGCATGCGGAACGGGAGGACGATCAACCGCGTCACCGGCCGGGTGGGCGTGATGGCGCCCGTGTCGCCGAGCACCAGCGCCGAGCGCAGGTCCTGCATCATCGCGGCGGCCGATTGATACCGCTGGTTCGGCTCTTTCGCGAGCGCGCGGTGCACGACGCGATCGAGCGCCGCCACCGCCGGACCGCCCGTCAGCACGGGCGGCTGGTCGTACATGATGGCGTGGAACACCTCGATGGTCGTGTGACCCGCGAACGGCGGCTTGCCGACGAGCATCTCGTAGAGCACCACGCCGGCCGCGAACAGATCCGTGCGCGCGTCGCCGGTTTCGCCGCGGAGCTGCTCGGGGGCCGCGTACTGCGGCGTCCCGACGACCATGCCGAGCGCCGTCACGCGCACGCCCGTTTCGTCCGCGGCGGCTTCAATCGAGGTGGTCAGGCCGAAGTCGAGCAGCTTGACGCCGTGCGGGGTCACGAAGATGTTCGACGGCTTCAGATCGCGATGGACGAGCCCCTCGCGGTGCAGCGCGTCGAGGCCGTTCAGGAACCCGATCGCCGTCGAGACCGCTTCGCCGAGCGGCACGCTCCCGCGCGCGATCCGTGCCGCGAGCGACTCCCCCTGCAGCAGCTCCATCGCGAGGTAGAGCTCGCCGTCTTCTTCGCCGATCTCGTACAGCTGACAGATCGCGGGATGGTTGACGCTGGCGGCGGAGCGCGCTTCGCGCCGCAGGCGATCGCGCGCCGCGGGCTCGGCGACCGCCGCCTTGATCATCTTGATCGCCACCGGGCGGCCCAGGCGGTCGTCGTAGGCCGAATAGACGACACCCATCCCTCCCTCGCCGAGGGTCCCGGTCACAGCGTAGCGTCCGATGGATCTCCGCATGGGGGTCTTGCAGTTTATCGCGCGGCGCCGACAGCGAGCAACGGCGCGGAACGCATGGCCGGCCGAGGCTGGCTCGTATGGCCATACTTATATGGCATAATTGAAGGTATGAAGAAGACGCTCCACATCGACGACCAGCTCCTGCGAGAGGCCAGAGCGGCGTGCCGCGCCACCACGGACACCGACACGGTGCGCCTGGGCCTGGAGGCGCTGGTGCGCCACGAGGCCTACGAGCGCCTTCGGGCGCTTCGCGGATCCGAGCCCCACGCGCGAGAGGTCCCGAGGCGGCGTGAGAAAGGGTCGGCAAAGCGCAGGGTGGCGTGATGGTCCTGGTGGATACGTCTGTCTGGATCCGGTTCCTCGCCGATCGCGGCCCGTACGCGGCCGAACTGGATGCGCTCCTGAGCCGCGATGAGGTGACCGGTCACGAGCTCGTGTACGGAGAGCTCCTCATCGGCGACAAGGGAGGCCGCGCAACTCTGCTGGCCATGTACGAACGGATGCAGCAGGCGATCACGGTGCCACACTCCGATGTGGTGGCGTTCGTGCGCGACCGCGGCCTGCACGGGCGCGGCGTCGGCTGGATCGACATTCACCTGCTCGCCTCCGCCCTCGTCGGCCGGCTGCGGGTGTGGACCGTCGATCCGCGTTTCCTCGATCTGGCCAGGGAATTGGGAGTCGCGTACGACCGCGCGGGCGCGTAGCCGCGGTGCGAATCGCGTTCACTGCTGCCGGAGCGCGATCATCGGATCGACTCGCGTGGCGCGCCGGGCCGGCAGGTAGCCGGCGCACACACCGCCGGCGAGCAGAACGATCGCCGTCATCGCCAGCGCGAGCGGATCGACCGGGCTGACGCCTGCGAGCATGACCCTCAGCGGAATCGTCAGGAGCAGCGACGCGGAGACGCCGATCGCCAGGCCGATGACGATGAGCGTCATCGCATGACCGGCAACGAGGGACAGCACACGTGCAGCGGAAGCGCCAAGCGCCATCCGCAGGCCGATCTCCGCCCTTCGTGCCGCCACGGTGTAGGCCATCACACCGTAAAGACCGACGAGCGCCAGCAGGAGCCCGAGGCCTCCAAGCGACGCCAGCAGAATCCCGGCGCCGCGGCGCAGGGCAATTTCGAGACCCGCCGCCTGGCGCAGCGTCTCGACGCTGACGATGGCCGTGGCGTCGAGCGCTTCGACGGCCTGCTGAATCGTTCGCAGCCGGGCCTCGGGGTCCCCGCCGACCCGGACGTGGACGATCGGGTCCCACGGCCGCTGCGCGTACCAGTAGTAGACGAGGGGCTGCGGATCCCCGGTCAGCGAGAGGAACTTCGTGTCGGCCGCGACGCCCACGACTTCCGCATGCGCCTCGTCGCCGGTGCGAATGAACATCCCAAGGGGCTCCTCATCCTTGAAGGTCCGTCGCACGAACGCCTGATTGACGATGACCACCGGCGGCGCGCCCGATCGATCGCTCCAGCGAAACCCGCGGCCGCGGACGAGCGGGATCCCCAGCGTCTCGAAGTAGCGCGGCCCGACGACGTTCACGAGGGTCGACGCGCTTCCGCCGGCTTCCCTCCCGCGAACGTCGAAGCCTCGTCTCACCACATCTCCCGCCAGCGGGACGATGTTGGCCACGCTCACCGATCGCACATCGGGCAGGAGCGCGAGGCGATCCGTCAGCTGCTCGGCGAGCTGGAGGCGGCTCTCGTCCGAGCGGCGGCGGTCGAGCGCGACTCTCGCGACGACGCCCGAGCCAAGATCGAACCCCGGATCCAGCGTCGCCGCGCGGCCCGCGGTCCGCACGAGCAGCGCCGAGAGGACGAGGAGGAACGCCGACAGCGCCACCTGGCCGATCACGAACGCGTGGCGGAGGCGCAGGCGGCCCGTGCCTCTCGTCTGCCCCGTGTCGTGAAGCTCCGCCGACACGTTCACTCGCGTCCCTCGCAGAGCCGGCACCAGGCCACAGGCGGCCGTCGTCACCAACGCCAGCAGGAGGGCGTACCCGATCAGCCAGGCATCGGGTGCAACCGTGAGACGAAGTGGGAGTTGGCCCGGCAGCACCACCGCGTTGAGGACCGGGATCACGGTCAGCGTCAGCAGCACGCCGCCGGCCGCGCTGATGAGGCCGAGCACGAGCGCTTCGGCGAGCAACGCCTGAACCAGCCGGCTGCGCTTTGCCCCGAGCGCAACCCGCACGGCGATCTCGTGCCGCCGCGTCGTCGCCCGTGCGAGGAGCAGCCCGGCCACGTTGCCGCAGGCGATCAGCAGCACGAGCCCGAAGAGCGCCAGGATGACGAACGGCAGCAGCAGCACTTCCGGCGGCGCGTGTCTGAACATCTGTTCCCTGAGAGGGAACACGGCGGCCGCCTCGCTCAGGCCGCGGTTCTCCTTCGGATAGCGGCGCTCGAGCTCCTCGCCCAGCCTCGTCATCGCCATTTGTGCCTGCTGCGGGACGTCGCGTCCGCGAAGCCGCGCGATCACGGTGAGCCCGTTCGCGTTCTGACGATTGTCGAAACCGCGCAGGAACAGGTCGCTGATCGGGACGTACAAGTCCGGCTGCCCGATCGGCGTCACCGCCCGGTAGTCGGCCGGCAGAACGCCAACGACGTCGACCGGCTCGCCGTTCAGGTGCACGATTCGGCCGACCACTGCCGGATCGCTGTTGAACCGGCGGCGCCAGAAGTCGTGGCTCATCACGGCGACGCGCGGCTGACGCTCCGGCGTCTCCGCGCCGGCGATGAAGGCGCGGCCGATGTGCGGCTGCACGCCCAGCGCCTCGAAGAAGTTTCCGGTCACGGACGGCGCTGAGCACGCGCTCGGCGGCCCCGTCCAACCGCAGGTTCACACGGATGATGCGGTAGGCGACCACGTCCTCGAAGATGCCGCTGTCGCGCAGGTCGCGATAGTTCGGGTAGGACATCTGGTTGCTGTTTCCCGGCTCGACGCCGACAACGCGCCCGGGATCGGAGACGGTGGGCTGATGGAACAGGACCGACCGGAGGGCCGTGAAGATCGTGGCGTTGACGCCGATGCCGGTGCCGAGCGAGAACACGCAGGTCAGCACGAGCGCGGGGCTTCTTCGAAGACCGCGGCACCCGTAGCCGATGTCGCGGATCAGGTCTTCGAGCACGCGAGGGGTACGCGCCTCACGCGTCTGTTCCTTGTAGGACTCGACGCTCGCCGAACTCCACCTGCGCGCGCCGGCGCGCCTCTTGTGCGGAGAGCCCCTGCCGGATCAGATCCCGGGTGCGGCTTTCCAGATGGAACGCAAACTCGTCGCGCATCTCGCGCTCGAGCCTCGAGCTCCGGATCCAGTTGAGCAGACCGTTCAGCCCAAATCGAAGGCGCCGCACGTCAGACCTCTCCCGTGCGGGCCGACAGAGCCGCCGCCATGGCCGATGCCACACGATTCCACCCTTCGGTCTCGTCGCGCAGGCGTTTGCGCCCCGCCGGCGTCAACCGGTAGTACTTGGCTTTCCGGTTGTTGTCGGACACGCCCCACTCCGACTCGAGCAGATCCTGGCGCTCCAGCCGGGCCAGCGCGGGATACAGCGCCCCCTGCTCGACCAGGAGCGCGCCCTTGGTGATTTGCTCGATGCGAAGGAGCATCGCGTAGCCGTGCAGCTGGCCGAGCGAGACGGCCTTCAGAATCAGGAGATCGAGCGTGCCGGGCAGCAACTCGGCGGTCTCAGCCATAAGAATCTCACCTAAGCCGATTAGGACTCTCACCTAAGACGGCAAGGGGAGATAAATGTTCCGGATTGAGGGAAGAATTACTCGTGGCGCAGCGCCGCCAGCGGATCCATGCGCGACGCCCGCGCAGCCGGCAGGAAGCAGGCACAGAGAGCGACCGCGATCCAGATCAGCGCGACGGCGACGTGGGTCCCGGCGCCCGCCGGAGCAATCCCCTCCTGCGCCGAAGCGGCCACGCGAGTCAGGACCGCTGTCAGCACTTCGCCGATCGCCACGCCCACGAAAACGATCGCGAGACCGTACATCAGCACCTCGCGGAAGACGTCGGCCCGGCTGGCGCCGAGCGCCATGCGCACCCCAATCTCCTGCGTCCGCAGGGCCACACGATACGCGATGACCCCGTAGAGGCCGACCGCCGCGAGCAGCAGCGCGAGCAGACCGAAGCCGGTCAACACCTTCGACAGCCATCGGAACGGCGCGTAGCGCTGCTCGACGTGCGTACCGAGCGGCTGCACGGTATAGACACGAATCCCCTGCCCTGAATCCAGCAGCGTGCGGCGAACCGGCTGCACCATGCCGGCTGGGATCGGTGCTCGTGTGCAGCACGATGGCCGCGATGCCCCCCGTGGACTGCGGCGTGAAGGGACGATACAGGTGCGGCTGCGACGCCGGGTCGCCAAGGCCGGTGATCGCCGAATCGCTCACCACGCCGACGACGACCGCCGGCTGCGGCGTCTTGCACCCGATGGAGATCAGCTCACCCGCCAACGGGCCATTCGGCCGGAGGCGCCGGGCGAGACTCTCGTTGAGGACGACTGCTCCCGCGCCGCTCGAGAGGTCGCCGGTCGCGAAATCGCGGCCGGAGACGATGTCGATGCCCATGGTGTCGAAATACCCGGGGTCCACGTTGCTGGTCGTCGCGGGAATCGGAGAGCCGGCGCGGTCCGCGACACAGTCGGAACCGGACGGCATCAGCGGCAACGAGGACGTCAGCGCCGCGGCTCGCACGCCTGGCAGCGCGCGCAATCGTTGCAGCGCCTGCGTGTAGAGCTCACGACGGCCCTCGGGTGCGAGTGCCGGAGACGGGATCGCGGTATAGGCATAGAGCCGCCCGGCCACGTCGAATCCAGGATCCGTGGAGTACAGCCGCTGGAGCGCCTGAAGGAAACTGCCGGCGACGAACAGCAGGACCAGCGACATGACGACTTGAGCCACGAGCCCCAGCGGCCGCCGGCGTGGCGTTCCGCCGCCTATTTCACCCTTGAAGGCCACGAGGCCGCCGGCCCGGGACGTGCGCCAGGCCGGGAGCAGACCACAGAGGATCGTGGCCGCAATCGCGACGATCGCGGCGAAGACGACGGCGCGCCAGTCGAGTGACAGATCCAACTGAAACGCGAAGGCGCCGAGGAACGGCGGCACCGACGTTTCCAGGAGTCCGTTGGCCCACACCGCCAGGATGACGCCGCAGATGCCGCCGCCGGCGGCGAGGACCAGGCTCTCGGTCAGGAGTTGGCGGAGCAGGCGGAACCTCGAGGCGCCCAGGGCGCGGCGCACGGCGAATTCGCGCTGCCGGAGCGCTCCCCGAACCAGCAGCAGGTTGCCGACGTTGACGCACGCGATCAACAAGACCAGTCCGACGACGACGGCGAGGAGTGTCGAGAGGACTCCAACGCGGCGTCGCAGCCCGGGATCCGGCATCGCGTGCACGGCTTCTGCGACGATCGGCGATTCGATCCCCGTCGGGCGGCCACGCTCGGCCGCCAGTTGGCCGTCGATGGCGTTCAGTTCGGCCGCTGCGTGCGCGGCGGTGGCGCCATCGCGCAGCCGTCCGAACAGCTTCAGCGAGCTGCGAAAGGCGCCTTCCTCGAGTTGCGCGGCCAGCCGCGAGCGCGTCTGGATCGGCACCCAGAGGTCCGTTCGCATCGGCGCGGACACGCCGATGTATTCGCGCGGCGCGACGCCGACGATCGTGTACGACTCGGATCCGGATCGGATGAGCCGGCCGACCACGTCCGGGTCGAGATGGAAGCGGCGCTCCCAGACCGCGTGGCTGATGACGGCCGCCGGTTCCCGGTCGTTCGCGAACCAGCGTCCCGGGGACGGCCTGAGCCCCGAGCACGTCCGCGTAGTTGGCGGACGCGACTTCCGCGACCACGAAGCTGCTCTCGCCGTCCGCGTCGAGGTCGGACTCCATCGGAAGCGTCACGGCGAGCCCCGACAGCACACGGGTGCGCGCCTGGACCTCTCGATAGTCGGGATACGACCAGGCCGGGTTGACGCCGCGGCCGACGAAGACCAGCCGGTCGGGCCCCGCGACCGGCATCGGCCGCAGCATGACCGCATTGATCACGCCGAAGATGGACGTGTTGACGCCGATGCCGAGCCCGAGGCAGAGCACCGTGAGCACCGCAAAACCCGGAGCGCGCCTGAATTGCCGGAACGCATGGCGCACGTCGCGGCCGAGATCCTGGACGAAGCCGATGCCGCGTGCGTGGCGGTGCTCCTCCTTGATTTGATCGAGCCCGCCGAACTCGATGCGCGCCCGGCGCATGGCCTCGTCCCGCGCCATCCCGTTCCGCACGTGCGATTCGACCAGGCGCTCGAGATGGAACCGGAGCTCGTCGTCCAGCTCCTGTTCGACGGCGTCGCGCTCGAGGAAGGACCGGAGACGGAGGAGCCAGTCGGTCAGCATGGCGGCCTCTACACGCTTTCCAGCACCTGGGCGACGGCATCGCTCAACTTGCGCCACGCCGAGATCTCGACCTCCAGCCGCGCGCGCCCGCGCCTGGTGAGCTCGTAGTACTTCGCGCGGCGGTTGTTGTCGGATGTGCCCCAGTGCGCCTTGATCCAGCCGCGGCGCTCGAGGCGATGGAGCGCCGGATAGAGGGAACCCTGGCGGATCGTCAGCGCGGCGCTGGAGATCTGATGGAGGCGCTCCGAGATGGCCCACCCGTGACGTGATTCCAGCGCCAGGGTCTTGAGGATCAGGAGGTCGAGCGTCCCCTGCGGCAGTTCGAGCTGGTTCGCGGGCATTGGCGGCACCCCTTCGGCTTCGACAAGAGACTAGCGCATCTCTTGTCGAAGCGCAAGGGGACGGAGTCCGCGGTGCTGAGGATATATCCGGGGCACATTCCAGCCGATCTTCGCCTGCACACACTTCTTCACACTCTCCTCACGACATCGCCGCGGGTAGGGAGTAGGGTCGTCGTGGAGGTACTTTCAATGGCGCACGACGGACTCGCCGGTATTCGTCGCCTGTCGATGCTGCTGTTGCTGGGAACGTCGTTGGCGCCGGCGCCGTCTCAGGCGCAGGCCCTTCCCGCCCCCGAACCGCGCACGCCACACGTGTACGTGGGCCATCGGGATGAATCCGAATCCTTTGACCTGGTCATGGGCATCAGCGGCGGCGGAGGGTTCGACGCGAGCTCGCCGCGGCAACCGGTCGGGTACGCGGGCATCAAACTCGGAGGGTCATGCTGCGTCAGGGGCAAACACCCGCTCGAACGCGCGCTGACGGTGACCTTCGATCTGGGGTTCGACCGCTTTCGGTCCCGCAATGGCGTCTCGGGGGAATTCTCCGTCATGATTCCGGTGATCAGGTTTCCGAATCCTGGAACGAACGAGGCGAAGAAGTTCATTCGCGTCTATGCGGAGCCCGGAGCCGGCGTTCGCCTCGGCGACGGCCCGTTCGCCTACTTCAGCGGCAAGGCCATGATTGCGTTGATGTCGGACAGGCAGATATCGGCGTTCAGCGGCGCGCCGATCCTCGAAGTTCAGCGCCGGTTTCCAGTGACTTCGCCATGGCACGGCGACACGCGGGTGATGATCGGCTTCATGTATCCGCTGTGCCGGCACTGCGGCATTGATTGAAGAGGGCTAGACTCGCCGGGATGGCTGCCAAAGCGAAGGCCCGCTTCATCGATCCGATGCTCCTGCTGCGGACCGACACCCTCCCGAATGACGCCAACCGCTGGGCATACCAGCTCAAGTTCGACGGCTACCGGGCCATCGCGTTCAAGACCGCCGGCAGGATCCACCTGCGCTCGCGCAACGACAAGGACTTCAGCATCCGGTATGCGGACGTCGTGAAGGGCCTGGCGAAACTGCCGGACGAGACGGTCATCGATGGGGAAGTGATCGCGCTCGATGACGATGGGCGTCCGTCATTCAACATCCTGCAGAACTACGGCGCCTCGAAGGCGCCGGTGCTGTACTTCGTGTTCGATGTGATGATCCTGGCCGGCCGCGACGTGAGGCAAGAGCCGCTGGAGGCCAGGCGCGAGCTGTTGGAGAAGAAGGTCCTCCCGAAGCTCACCGAACCAGTCCGATATGCGGCGCCACTCGATGCCACGCTGCCGGTGCTCATCACATCCGTGAAGGCGCAGGGCCTTGAAGGGCTGGTCGCGAAGCGCCTGGACAGCCGGTACGAAGCCGGCCTGCGGTCGGGCGCCTGGCAGAAGATGCGGGTCAACCGCGGCCAGGAATTCGTGATCGGCGGCTACACGGCCGGGACGAAGACGTTCGACGCGCTCATCGTCGGTTACTACGAGGGCGACCGTCTGATCTACGCCGCACGCACCCGCAACGGCTTCACGCCGGCCATCCGGGAGCAACTCTTCAAGAAATTCCGTGGGCTGGAGCTCGATGATTGCCCGTTCGTGAATCTCCCGGAAGCGAAGAGCGGACGATGGGGTGCGGGCCTGACGGCGGCGAAGATGAAGGATTGCCGGTGGCTGAAACCGGTCCTCGTCGCCCAGGTCGAGTTCCTGGAGTGGACGGGCGAGAATCATCTCCGGCACACCAGGTTCATCGCGCTGCGCGAGGACAAACCGGCACGCGACGTCCGACGGGAGTAGGGGTTCCGCAGGGTAGAACCTATTTTCTTTCCGCCTCCCTCAAGAACGCGGCGACCCGGTCCATGCCATTCCGCTGTGCTCGATCCGCCGCGGTCTTTCCTTGCGGGTCCTTGATCGCCGGATCCGCGCCGTGCTCGAGCAGCAGCCTGGCGGCTTCCAGTGCCTTGGTTTCATCATCGAGCGGCAGATACATGAGCAGCGTCTCGCCGTCGTAGCCGCGGGCACGTTCGGGTTTTTCAGTGAGCAGCTCGCGCAGCCGATCGATGTGGCCCGAGTAGCCGACTTCCCAGGCGCTGCGGCTGTGCCGGGCGAGCAGGGCGATCATGCGAGCGGACTGGCAGTGCATCGCGCCTCCGAGCGGCGTGTTGTCGGTACTGGCGGCCGATCGGATCGACTTCCGCGCCGCGCGCGATCAAGAGCTCGCCGACGTCAACGGCATCGTCGTACGCGGCGATGTGGAGCGCGCGCTCGCCGGCCGGGCTCTCGACGTCTGGTGACGTACCCAGGTCGAGCAGCAACTCGACCGCCTCGCGCCGGTTGTATTTCGCCGCCGCAAAGAGTGCTTCGTGGGATTTCAGGAACTCCGGGTGTCTGGCGATCTCGGAGCGGATCGCGGCCTGGTCGTCGCGCAGGCAGGCGGCGATGAGGCTCTGCATCGGATTCAGCGCCATCGAGGAGCGCCTGGCCCCGTAGCGGACGAGCACCTCCGCAACGCCGACATGTCCGCGGAAGACTGCCTCCTCGTACAGCGAGCGCTGCCGATTTCGACGTTGCGGGCCGGGCGCCGAGTTCGGATTCGCGCCGTGCGACAGGCACCACTCGGCCAATTGCACGTCGTTGTGCTCGACGGCGGCGTCCAAAAACCATCGCGCGCCCGTCCCATAGCCGCCGGCGTTGAGCATCTGCCATTCCGGATCGGCCCAGTCCGCGGCCCGGCCCGTTCGGAGCGCGTGCTCGTAGATCAGCTCGAGAAACCAGAGGACCTTGCCGTTGAAATGGATGTTGTAGACGACCTGTCCGTCGTACGGGTTGGCGCCCCGCTCGAGAAGCAGCCGCACCAGCGCATCACGCTGCTGATGCGCGGGCCGGCCCTCTTCGCCTTCCCCGATCGCCCCGGTGAGCGGCGTGTAACAGCTGCCGCCGGCCATGAAAAACACGTTGGGATTGGCGCCATGGTCCAGGAGTACCCGCGCGATCGCGACGGCGTTCACGTTGACCGAAGGCAGCGGCAACCGTGTGAAGGTCAAGTAAGAGAGCGGCTCCCAGCCTTTCAAGCCCCAGTCTTTCCTCGCCAGATCCAGTTCGCCACCAGAGCCAGTTCTCTCGGGACCCGGTTCGCCGTCCCGCCGGGTCGCCCAACCCGGGTCGGTCGCGAGGGCGCGATTCACGGCGTCGAGATCGCCGCAGACGACAGCCGTGTAGAAGTTCGCGGTCGCTATTTCCGGATGGCGAGCCAGGAGGCGCATCGCCGTGTGCCCGGCGCGCGACGTGATCGGATCCCCCGCGCACGTGATGGTCGGGGCACGCGTTGTCGAGGAACAGCGATATCGCTTCCATGACCTTCCTCCGAATGTGCGTGCGGTCGGGAATAGAGGTTCCTCAGGGTTCCGCAGGGTTCCACGGGGTGCCACAGGGTTCTGTTCGACGGGGTTCTACGGGGTTCAGGGTTCGGTTCTGCGGGGTTCCGCGCCGGAAGCCTGTCAGAACCCAGAACCCCAGAACCCAGAACCCAGAACCCAGCGGAACCTCGTAGAACTGAACCCAGTAGAACCCGGTGGAACCCCGTGGAACCCAGTAGAACCCCTATTGGGCGCCGGCTACTGCAAGTGGCGGCGGAAGAACTGCAGGGCGGACGCGAAGACTCCAGCCCGATCGAGGCGATGCGCTTCAGGCCCGCCTCGAGGGTGTTCGCGGACCTGCATCTGAAACGGCCCCGCCACGTCGTCCAGATCGGTGCGATTGAAAAAGGTGTGGGGCAGTCCGTCGATCAGCCGGAGCGTCACCTCGTTTCCCATACTCTTCAAGGCGTCGTACAGCATGATGCTCTGACGATGGGGCACCGAGCTGTCCGCGAGCCCGTGCATGATGAGAAACGGCGGCGCGTCTGTTCCGACGTAGGTCATCGGGCTGGCGGCGCGCACCCGGTCCGGAACGGTCTGAACAGGCGCCCCCAGCAACCGCGACTCGGGTGACGCGGGATCGTCATGCGGTACGGATCCTCGTCCGCCGGCGACGGCTCTTCCGCCCCCAGTCTCCGCGCCGGCCGGCGCACCCGCGGGCGGGCCGGCGCCGCGTCCGCCTCGGCCGAGGTTGATGGTGACAACGGCAGGCTGCAGCTTCGCCCGTTCCTCCTCGGTCTGGGCGTCCATCACGTCGAAACGGGTCGGCCCATAGGCATCGAGCACGCAGCGGACGGCGCTCGAATGATTCAGATTGTCGGTGCCCTCGAGCGTGCCGCGCGGCGCCAGAGCTGCGACCGCGGCGAGATGTCCGCCGGCAGACGTACCCCACAGGCAGATGCGGCCGGGATCGAGGGTGTGCGCGGCGGCATTGGCCTTCAGCCATCGGATGGCCGTGCGGACGTCCTCCACATTGGCGGGAAACGTGACCGACGGGGTGAGGCGGTACTCGATGGACGCCATCGCGAACCCCTCGCGCGCGAAGTACCGGCTGAAGTCGGGGCCGGTCGTCCGTGTTCCGCCGGACCACCCGCCCCCGTGCAGAAAGACGATCACAGGTGTCGGTCGCCGAACCGGCTGCGCGGGCAGATACAGATCGAGCCGGAGATCGACGCCGTCGCGCGAGGCGTAGGTCAGCGTCCGCATTTCGGCGGCGGGCGGGCGCTTGAACGCCGCTCACGACTGCTCCCGCGAGCAGCGCCGGAAGCACGCGAAGTATCAGGCGCGAACCGGCGCTCAAATGAAGTCCTCCGGCCGCGGTTTGAGCGCGAGCGCGCGGCGCAGTTCCGGGGTGATCTCGCGGCTGATCGGCACACCGCAGATCGCCTGCGCGTGCGCGAGCAGCGCGGCGCGATCGGCGAGCGGCGACGCCGCGCCTTTGATCCACACGGGATCCTGCGGCGGCAGCGGCAGCTTCGGCGCATGGACGTCCAGCGGATAGCCGTCCGGTCCCCGGCCGCTCATCTGGAGCGTACGGAACATGTCGGACGCTCCGCCGGCGAACGCCCCTCGTCCCCGTGCGTCGCCCTCGCCCCGGCCTCCCGCCGGTCCGCCTCCACGGCCCTCGCCGGCGCCACGGCCGCGGCCCCGGCCCCCCATCATGACGAAGAAGCTTTCGAAAATACCCGGCGTGAGGAAGGCGGCAAACCGGTTGTAGTCCTGGTTCAACCGGAAACCATGGAGGTTGCGCGGCGGCGCCTGGAAATAGTCGCCGGTGTGGAGCGGCACGGCCTTGCCGTACGCCCACCCGAGGGTCTCGCCATCCAACCCGAAGAAGTTCTCGAAATGACGCGCGTGAAAGTGCGCGCCGACTCCGCCTCCCGGCCCGCCCTCCGTGATGATGAACAGGAACTGACCGGTCGTGTTCGCGTTGCGCGCGAGGAACGTGTTGCCGCCGAACCGCTCTCCTCCACCGTCCGCAAGAACGTAGCTGCCGGGCGTCAGCGGCAGCTGCTTGTTCGTGACGCGCACGGGCGCTGCGGCCGACGCGGCGCCGGGCGCGAGCTGGAAATCGCCCGCGGCAGCCGCACGCGCCAGTGCCGCGGCCGGAATCTCAGGTGACGCGCCTGGCCGGCACCTGCGGTCCCTCCTGACGCTCACCCATGGCCGTGAAGGCCGCGCCTACGCGATGGTTCATCGAGAACAAGGCAATCTGCGCGCCGTCGGATCGCATCGTCCACCCGTGCGGCGTCCCCGGGGGCAGGTTCGCGAAATCGCCGCGCATCATGGTCCAGCGATCGCCCGCGAGCTCGAACTCGACTTCGCCGCGCAGGACGAGCACGGCGGCATGGCTGCCGAGATGCGCATGCCGCGGGACCGCCGCCCCGGTGTTGCCGGTGAACGTGGCGAGCTCGTGAACGTCGCCCGTGTCGGCCGGCCGCGCAATGCGCTTCATGACCAGGCCGCCCACGCGGTGATACTCGCCGGCGTTGGCCGGCAACACATACATGCGTTTCTGACCCGGCAGCTTCCCGATGACCGGCTCGGCCTCGGCGCCGCTGACTTCAACGGGATTGAGAATCTCGTCCGGCACGCCGGCCAGCGGCGCCTGCGCGAGCAGACCGCGCGAACCGAACGCCTGCCATCCGGCGAGCCCGCTTCCCGCCGCAACTGCCGCGGTACTGATGAACCGGCGCCGATTCCACTGTCCCATCGCGTTCTCCTTCTTTCGATCGAACAAGTCTGGACCGATTCGCGACCGCTACTGGACCGCCGCGCGCTCGATCCCGCGTCGAAGAATGTCATAGACCTCGTCGGGACGCCACGAATTGGATTCGAATACGCGCATGACGCGCCCATCGTGGCCGACGACGGCGGTCGTCAGCGTGTGCGTGACGAACCCGCCTTCGGCGCGGTATCCGACGCCGAAGAACCGGGCGACGGCCTCGACCTGCGCGGCGGTTCCCGTCGCAAGGGTCCACTGGTCGAAAGGGCCCGGTGCCTTCAGCACCGATTCCCCGTACGCCCGCAGAACGGACGGCGTATCGAACGCCGGATCCAGGGTCACGCCGAGAAGCGCCAGCCGGCTGCCCAACCCTTCGTCGTTCGCGCGCCGGCGCACGGCCTCCAGGTGCCTGACCATCAGCGGACAGAAATCCGGCAGCGGGCACCGCGTATAGATAAAGGTGACGATGCGGACGCGTCCGGCGGCGCTGCGCAGCGTCATCGGCGCGCCGTCCTGATCGACCAGCGGCAATTCAGGCACAACGGCTCCCGGCATCGCGCGGCTCGCCGCCGGCAGGGGCATCGCGACCGCGCCGTCCCGCGCCCTGACCGTCACGTCTTCGAGCCAACTATGGCTGTCAGTCACGACGAGGGTGGCCGCGATCCGATCGCCGTCCCGCACCGGCGCGGTGTGACCCCGCAGCTCGAACGCCATGCTCATCGCCGGCATGAGCCCCTCCACCGCGTCGTGCGCGACGACGACGCGCTGAGGTGAGGCTTCACGGCCGACGACCACGCCGGTCAGTTGATAGCGGCGGGCGTCGGGCGCTGGGCCGCGCGAGCATCCGGCGATGGAGAGAGCGGCCAGGAACGCGAGCGCGGCGGTCGCGAAGGCTTGCTGATGCACGGCACGTCTGGTTCGGCGAGTGGTCGAAGGCGCACGCTTGGACATTGGCCCGATGTTCAGAACCGCCGAATCTGTTGCACGATGAGCGAGTCGGTGATCTTCGTGTCGTCAGCCAGCATCAGCGCTTTGCTCAGGATGATCGATAGACCCCTGTCGCCTTCGAACGGAAGCCACACATCGCGCAGGCGCACTTGCTTCTCGTCCGGTCCAGGAACGATGCACAAATACTGGCTGCCGGGTTCCATCAGAACGTTGCCCGACCCGAGATGAATCTTATAGGTCTTCAGATCGCCGCGGACCACGAGGAAACGTTCCTCCAATGACAGCCGATCGGCGATTCCGAGCTTGGGGATGAGCGCTTCCAGTACCGGGCGGCGGGTTCTTGCCGTTTCGGACAAGTCTCCGAATGAATAGTTGCGCCAGTAGTCGCCATACGGCTCGGGGCCGCGATCCGCCCACGTCGGATCGTTGCCGAGGCTGCACACTGCCACGAACAGATCGACGTCGCGCATCGCTTCCGAGAACGCGAGAGCCGGGACGTCCTCCAATCGGACTGGCGCGCCGTCGCGAACGAACCGGACCTGATCGGTGCCGATGAACTGAAACACCCCTGACTGTGCCAGCCCCGATCGGTCGGCCGGAGCCTCAACCCAGAATTGGATTTCAAGGCCCCAGCGCGGAAGCCTGCGGACCGGCGTGTTCGCCGAGTCCCAGTCGCCTTGCAGCTGGTATTGCCACCCTCGTTCACGACAGAGGGCAGCGAACTGATGCTGTCGAAGAACGTGCGCGGCGAACCGGTTGGAGTACACCCCGGTGATGCGCTCGGCTTCGGTCAGGAGGTAAATCTCCCGGTGCGCCTGTTTGAAGGGCTGCACGACAGCATTTCGGCTGAGCGAATTGCGCCATGCCAGTATCAGCTCAGTCGGGTCGCCGAGGGGATGCCACAGACGAACCGTCGATGACGACGACAGCCAGCCAATCGGCTGGTCATTGACATCCAGCAACCGGCCGTCGCGGAATACGCCGAGCCCGTCGCGCTCTCCTTCCGAGAATTGCCAGACGAGACGCCGCGCCATCTCGCCGACGAGCGGATGGCACACATAGCGTTCTCGCCACTGTTCGAACGGAATGGGACGATCCGACTCCAGCAGGCGTTCGAGGCGCGCCTTCTGTGCGGGGAGAATGCCGGCGATATCCTTGACTGCTTTCTTGAGCTGGTTCAGCTCGGCGGCATGACCCTCGCGCACCGCCGCGGGGACGCTCTTCCGGGGCCCGCCTTCAGACGTCAGCCAGGACAGCGCGACGTCGTCGGTGCCCGTGATTCGGACTTCGGCGACGAAGCCACCGACACTCCGTTGCAATCTGCCGGCCTCATCGAGATCGAACGTCGGGACGGCAATCTCCTCCAGCTCCTCTGTCGTCAGCCCGGCGCGGGTTGCCGCTTCCGTCAGGGCCTTCTCAATGAGCTGCACGCCGACGGCGTACTTGACGCGGGTCCGAAGCCGTCCGAGCTGCGCGACGGGCTCGGTTCCACCCAACCGCGCGAGCACCCGAATGCAGGCATTCCCCACCCGTGCCGAGACTGGACCGTAGTTCGGCACCTTCTTCAGGCATTGCTCCGCAAGGTCGGCAAGCGCACGCGCTACAGGAGGTTGATCGAAGGCGCTGAGGGCCCACACAAATCCCTTGAGATAGTCAGCGTCGCGCTCGGGGACCTGCGGCGTCGCCGGACAACCCGGCATCGGGCCGAGGGCGAGCCACTCGAGAGCGCGCTTCACGAACAGCGGCCGGCCGACTGCCTGCAGGTGGTCCTGAAGCTGGACCTGCCACTTTTTGGACGGCTCGGCGTCGCCCGTAGCGAGAAGGTGCATCACCAGCTCGCACCAGGCATCGCGCAAGGCTGGCTCCAGGCCCGAAACGTCTGCGAGGACACGCGCGCTCCACGCACCGCCCGGCTTCAGAGCCCGCTCGTCACCCTCCAGGATCTCGTCGATCCGCTCGACGATCTTTCGTGGCCCACTGCTCGTGGACTCCGCCATCGTGGATTTCAGGGTCTGGAGCGCCTCGATCTCGCGGGACGTGGGAGGTTTGGAGACCAGACGCAGGATAGAAAGCGCCGGCATCCAGTGGTCGTACGCGCTCCCGGCCGCGGAGCAAGTCTCGAGCATCGCCGCCACGCGAGACGGCGGAGCGGCGAGTCTTCGTTTGACCAGATTCTGGACCATGTCCCGCGCAAGGTAGTGGCGCCAGTCCTCGAACCGCCTTTGCGTCGCGCCGAGGATCTCCTCGCACGCGACTTCGAGCACTGCTGCCTGGAGCTCTGGCGTGCCCTCTTTCAGGATTTTCTGACCGGTGGGTAGAGCCTTTGAAACGATGAGGAAGCCGGCGGGTTGCGCCTCTTCACGAAGCAACGCGTAGAGTGTCTCGGCCTCACGGCGAACCGGATCTCCGCCGGCGCCTTCGCCGCCGCCCCGGAGACGGTCGAGGAAGCGCACGCTATCCTCCGACCAGCGGCACCAGCTTGTAGAAGCACACCTCGGCGTCCCGCCTCAGGGTCAATTCATCGTCGAGGGTCTCAACCTGCCGGTCGTCGACCAGCAGAAGAATCCGCCCGCGGCCGAACGCCTCCCAGGCGCTCGCGACCTGTTCCTCAGCGTTGATCTTTCGTGGCGTCTTGACGCGCCAGCCGTTCAGCGCACGCTCCGTGTCAGTCGGTTGGACGAGGCCGAGGAAGGTGTCCGGGGGGTTCTCGTTGTAGACGTCAACTTCGCGGCGAATCCGCCGCTCGATCAGCTCGCGGGCCGTGATCTTCTCGCTCCACAATTCGAGCTTGAACGCCACGTGCCGCCCGCGCCCCGGCACCTCGTCAACGATCGTGACTGCTACTTGCGCGGGCATGACGTCTCCTCCATCCGACAGAGTCGCGAGTGACGCTCGCAGCGTGGCGACGCCGTTTGATTGTGCAGTTCGGTGCTTTATCTTACCCTGCCGGACTACTCGTGTCGAATCGCCGCGAGCGCATCCAGGCGGGTTGCGGCTCGAACCGGGATGGAAAACGCGAGGAGAGACACGAGTGCGAGCACGGCCGCCATCCACGCGAACGTCGTTGCGTCGCCGGCCGTCACGCCGAACATCAACGTTTCCGCGACGCGCGTGAACCCGAGCGAACCCAGGAGCCCGAAGACGAGGCCGATGGCGATGAGCGCGACGCCGCGGGCGCCGATCGCATACACGATGTGCACGCGCCCGGCGCCGAGCGCCATTCGAATGCCGATGTCGCGAGTCCGCCGGCTGACCGCCAGCGCCGTCACGCCGTAGACGCCGATGCCGCTCAGGAGGAGCGCGAGCACGCCGAACGTGCCGGTCAGCAGGGCCGCCTGGCGCGTCTGGGCGAACGACGAGTCGAGCTGTTCCTCGAGCGTCGTGATCTGAAACAACGGCACGCCGCGGTCGACGTTCTGCAGCGCGAGCCTTATTCCGCTCACGAGCGCACCAGGATCGCTCGAGGTGCGCACGTGCAGCGTCATCGCATCCGTGGAATGGGTCTGCAGGATCGGCCGGTAGAACATCGGGCCGGCTTCGCCGCGAAGGTCCTGATACTTCACATCGCGGACGACTCCGACCACTTCGGCGACTGGTTTCCCGGAATCCGGCAGAGGAATCCCTTTGCCGATTGGATCCTGCTGCGGCCAGAACGTCTCCGCGAGACGCTCGTTCACGATCACCACCGGCCGTGACGCTCTGCCATCGTCCTCGGTGAATTCGCGCCCGCCCCGCAGCGGAATGCCGAGCGTCTGGAAGTATCGCGGCCCAACGAAATTGGTGTCGACGCTGATCTTCTCACCTGAGGCCGGGTTCACCCAGGGCTGTCTCTGCCGGCCGGGCACGAGCGGCACCGTTCTGGCGAGCGACACGCTCTGGACGCCGGGTATGTGCCCGACGTGCTCCAGCGTGGCGCGCCAGAAGCCGTCGATCCGGGTCGAGTCGTAGCCTCCGGCCGCGGGGTCGAGCGACGCGAGCAGCAGGTTGTCGGCGCGAAAGCCCGGATTGACAGAGTGGAAGCTCCGCAGACTCTGCACGAGCAACGCCGCGCTGATCAGCATCGACAGCGCCATCGCTATCTGCAGCGACACGATCACGTCGTGTGCGGTGAGGCGGCGAGACGCAACACCCGAGGGTGTCCAGGAGCTCTCCGTCGTGTGCGTCAGCCTGACCTCCCTGGACGCCAGGATCGGCAGGAGCGCAACGATGAAGCCGGTCAGCAGCGACACGAACAGGACGAAGACGAGCACGCGCGGCTCGAGGCCCGGCTCGATCCGGAGCCCGGTGGACTGGGCGGCGACGAGCGCCCGGGCCGCCCAGGGCGCGATCAGTGCGCCGGCGATGCCCCCGATCGCCGCCAGCACGAGGCCTTCGGTGAGCAGTTGCCGCTGCAGGCGTGAACGGCGGGCGCCGAGGGCCAGGCGTATCGCGATTTCCTTCTGCGCGGCCGGCCGACCGCACCGCGGCCAGGCAGGCCACATTGACGCAGGCGAGCGCCAGGGCCAGCCCGCTCAGCGCAAAGAGCACGATGAGGGCGGATCCCAGCTCCCCACGCACGGGCGAGCTGCTCGGCAGCAGGACCAGCAACCTCGCCGACGGCGTCTGACGGCAGCTCGGACGCACGCTGCCGAAACCGGCCGTTGAGCGCTTCGGCCGCCTGCTCGCGGCTCAGTCCCGGGCGCAATCGGCCGACGATTTCGAGCCAGTTCGTGCGGGCATCGGTCAACAGGTTCCGGCCGAACTCCCGCTGCATGGCCAATGGGATCCATATGTCGGTGGGCTCGCTCGAGGACGGGCCCGTGAAGCCGTTCGCCGCCACACCGAGAATGGTGAACGCCTGATCGTTGAGCCTCACGCTTCGGCCGGCGACTGCCGGGTCGGAGGCAAACATCCGGCGCCAGAACGGTTCGCTGATCACGGCCACCGGGTGGGCCCCCGGCGTTCGGTCATCCTCCGGTGAAAGAGGCCGGCCGGTCACCGTGCCCGCGCCGAAGACGCTGAAGTAGTTGCCGGAGACGAGCTCGCCGCTGACCCTTACGGTCTGTCCGTTCACCGACGCGTTCAGCCCAAGAGCAAAGCGTGCCGCGACACCGTCCAGGACGTTCGTCGCCCGCAAGACCGCGTAGAGCGGGTATGAGAACCGCGGGCTGGACTGGGTCAGGATTCGTTCGTCCGCCATGTAGACGAGCTCGTGCGGCTTCGAGACGGGCAACGGCCGAAGCAGCACCCGCTCGACGACCGTGAACACCGCGGCGTTGGCGCCGATGCCCATCGCGAGCGAGAGGATCGCGGTGAGCGTGAACAACGGAGCCTTGCGGAGCTGCCGGCACGCGTAGCGCACGTCCTGGAGGAAGTCGTCGACCACCGGCAGGCGCTGCTCGTCGCGATAGCTGCCTTTGATCGCTTCGATCGGTCCGAACTTGAGGACCGCCTGGCGCCGCGCCTCTTCCGGCGGCAGACCCGCGCGGACGTTTTCCGCCGCCTGCATCTGGAGGTGGGCCTCGAGCTCCTCCTTCAATCGCGCCTCGTCGTGCCGGCTCGTGGTCGAACCGGAGAGCCGGCTCAGGAATCGCCTGAGCGCCTTCACGGTACGTCCTCCGCCTTGACGTCGAAGAACCGCCCGATGAGCGCCATCGTCTGCTCCCAGCTCCGCGTCTCGGCCCGGAGCTGGCGGCGTCCGGCCGCGGTCACCCGATAGAAGCGCGCCCGCCGGTTGTTGTCGGACGGCCCCCACTCGGACGTGATGGCGCCCTCCTGCTCCAGCTTCAACAGCAGCGGATAGAGCGTGCCCTGATTGACCGAGAGCAGGTCGCCGCTGATCTGCTCGATGCGCCTGGCCAGGCCGTAGCCGTGCTGCGGCCCGAGCACGTCGAGCGTCTTGAGCACCATCAGCGCCAGTGTTCCCTGCTGGACGTCCGTCTTCCTGCGCAAGTTCTATGGTCCTTTTGGTTTCCAAAAGGTAAGATGCCACACCTCATTTTGGAAAGCAACAGGGCTGGTGTGAGGGCGCGCGCGCCGGCCCTCGGTGCAGCGCACCGGGACGCCGTCGACGATATTTGTCTTGCACTTCGCCGCGCCGGCAGTATCGTCTGGCAATCGCGTCGACTCGGCTGTCGGCGAATCAGGACCGGCCACGACCGAACCGCAGGAGCCCCAATGCTTGAAGCACGAGCCCTGGTGAAACGATTCCACGGCCACGCGGTCGTCGACCACGTGAGCTTGGCCGTCCATCGCGGAGAAGTGGTCGGCTATCTCGGCCCGAACGGATCCGGCAAGACAACCACCACCCGCATGTTGACGGGCCTGCTCGAGCCCACCAGCGGCGTCATTCTCTTCGACGGCCGCGAAACCAGGCTCGATCCGATGGACTTTCGCAGGCGGTTCGGATACGTGCCGGAGGAACCGCACCTCTATCCCTTCCTGTCGGGCCGCGAGTACCTGGAGCTGGTCGGGCGATTGCGCGAGATGCCGCCGTCCTCGATGAATCGCAAGATCCGCGCGCTCCTCGAGCTGTTTGGACTGTCGGATGCCGCGGAACAGGGGATCGGGTCCTATTCAAAAGGGATGAAGCAGAAGATTCTCATCATCGCCGCGCTCCTGCACGATCCGGATCTGCTGATCTTCGACGAGCCCGATTCCGGCCTCGACGTGACGGCGGCGCTCGTGGTGCGCCATCTCATCACGAATCTGGCCGCACGCGGCAAGGCGATCCTGTACACGTCACACATCCTCGACATCGTCGAGAGGCTCTGCACCCGCGTCATCGTCCTTCACGAGGGGCGCGTGGTCGCGGACGACTCGGTCGAGCACCTGCGTACGGTCCTGGCGAGCAGCTCGCTCGAACAGGTCTTCGCGCACCTCGTCCTGCGCCAGGATCCGGAGCGGACGGCGCGGGACATCGCCGATGTGGTGACCGTTGGCGCCTGATCGCGATCTGACTCGCCTGTTCCTGCGGCGCTTCATCGAGAACGACCTGATCTCGCCTGATGCCGACCGCGCCCAGGTCCTCTCCCAGGCCTGTGCCGCCATCATCGTGGGCGGCCTGTTCGTCACGACGCTGCTGTCGTTGGGACATCTGAACGGTCCGTACCCCCGGCCGGGCCACACGGCGTTACAGGTGTTCCGTATCGAGTTGCTCTACGCGGCATGGTCGATGACCGTCATGGCTCTCGTGGCCGTGTCGGTGTGGGACGGGCTGTCGCTCGACAGTCGCGATGCGCAGATTCTCGGACCGCTCCCCGTCCGCCGCGGCGTCATCCTCCGCGCGAAGGTCGCGGCGCTCGTATTGTTCGCGACGGCGTTTGCCGCGGCATTGAATCTCGCCCCTTCACTGATCCATCCGGTGTTTGCCCTCTCGAGACACAAGCCAACCCTGCTGCAGGTCGCGACGCTCATCGCGGCTCAGCTCACGAGCACAACGGCTGCCGCGGCGTTCGGGTTCTTCGTCGTGCTCGGGCTGCGTGAGCTGTTGCATGCGATCCTCAGGCCCGCCTGGTTCCGGAGGATTTCGTTGATCGTCCAAGGTGGGCTCGTCGTGGCGCTGGTGACCACGCTGTTCCTAATCCCGGCATTCACACTCAGGGTCGCTGAGCACTGGCTGGCTCATGGCAGCCTGCAGACGAGTTTGCTGCCACCGTTGTGGTTCGTCGGAATGCACGACGTGATGAGCGGGCACATCTGGGCGGAAGTGCCGCGCCCGGACCTTCCGGCACGAGTCGCCCTCGCGGAGCGCGCCTTGGAGGCGCTGTACCAAAGCCGGCGTCCCTTGTTGCACCAGCTCGGACTGGCGGGCACGAGCAGCTTCCTGGTCGTGTTGCTCGGCTCGGCGGCCGCGTACTTCTGGAACAATCGACGGCTTCCAGATCCCCCAGTCCCGGCACGACACACCACGGCGGCGCGAGCGCCGTCTTCGACGCCATCGCACGGAGTCTTCTCGCGCGGCGGCCCCTCGTTCGAGCCGGCTTCTTCTTTACCGTCCGCGTGCTCGCCCGCAGCGTGCAGAACCGCCTCTCGATTGCGATTCCGCTCGCGATTGCCGTCGCAGTGGCAGTTGTCTCTCTGCCTCTGGCGGGACTCGGTACGTCGTTGGACTTCTCGAGCGTGCCGATTGCGTTGCTGGCGGTTCAGATGCTGCTCGTCGCGGCATTGGTCATGGGCTTTCGTCACTCCGTCCGCGTGCCGGCGGATCTGCGGGCCAGGTGGCTCTTTCATCTCGTGCGGCCGGACAATCAGGCCGCGTTTCTGGCGGGCGCCAAAAGGGCCGCGGTCGTCAAGCTGGTCCTGCCGGTGCTGATGGTGTTGCTGCCGTTGAACGTGCTGGCGTTCGGGCGGCACATCGCCATCCTGCACTTCGCCTACGGCCTGCTCAGCGCGTTCGTGCTCATCGAGGCGGCCCTGCTGGGATATCGCCGGCTGCCCTTTGCATCCAGCTACGTTCCGACGATGGACGCGACGACTTACGGCGGCGTGTACGCATCGTTCTTCCTGGTTGGCCTGTACACGGTGGCGTGGCTCGAGCACGCGGCGCTGAGCACTCCGCGCGGGACGGCCGTTCTCTTTGCCGTCACCGCGGCCACGTGGGCCATCTTCCGTGCCATCGACCTGTGGCAGCGGCGGGAGCGTGTCGAAGTCGAGCTCGACGAGCTCGTCGACCCGCCGACGCTGCGCCTCGGCCTCATGGAGTAAGCGACCCACCCTCCTTCATGGCGGCGGTCCATCCGCATCCGTCCGCCGTGCGACGCCTGGGCCGACCTGAAGGTCGGCGCTACACGCAGTAGTGCTGGCAATCGCCGGCGATCCGGATTCTATTTGACGTTCTAATGCAAGTAGTGATACTCAATTGGCGTGTCTAATAGAGAGCCATCCAAGGCCGACGTCCTGCAGGGCACCCTCGATCTGATGGTGCTTCAGACGCTGGACACGCTCGGCGCCCTGCACGGATACGCGATTGCGGCCCGCCTCGAGCAGGTCTCGGGCGGCGCGCTGCAGCTGAACATGGGCACCCTCTATCCGGCGCTGATGCGCCTGGAACAGCGCGGGCTGGTCCGCGGGAACTGGGGCACCACGGAGACCAACCGCAAAGCGCGCTTCTACGCGCTGACGCCGGCCGGCCGGCGTCAGCTCGCACGCGAGAGACAGGCCTGGGACCGGATGGCGGGCATCATCCAGGCGCTGCTGCACGGCGAGGGATAACGGGTCCAATGGCTACGCTCCGCGAGTGGCTCACGCGCCTGTGGGGAACGCTGCGTCCCGGGCGCCGGGATGCCGACCTCGAGGAAGAACTGCGGCTGCATTTGGAACTGGCCGCCGAGAACGGGCGGCGTCGCGCCAACGGCAGCCACGCCGGCGGGCGGGAAGCGGCGATGCGGTCCGGGGGCATGGCGCAGGCGATGGAGGCGGTGCGCGATCAGCGCGGTCTGCCGTGGCTCGACGATCTGGCGCGCGACCTGCGGTACGGGCTCCGTGGCCTGCGCCGGAACCCGCTCTTCACGTCGGTCGCGGTGCTGACGCTCGCGCTCGGCATCGGCGCGAACACGGCGATCTTCTCCCTGGCTGATGCCGTGCTCCTGCGGGCGCTTCCCGTCACCAACCCGCGAGACCTCGTCGTGCTCCGTCAACGCGGGCCCGGCGGGGACATATTTCCGTTCACCTCCGCTGCCGCCTCGGATCTTGCCCCGGGCCGCGACGCGCTTTCAGGACTCGCGGCGTTCCGTCCGCTGCTGGGCACGCATGTCGGCGTCAACGGTGAAGTCGAGCTCGCGACGGCACAGTTGGTGTCGGGCAATTACCACGCGGTGCTCGGCGTTCGCGCGGTGCTCGGCAGGACGATCTCCGAACAGGATCGCGAACCCGTCGCGGTGATCGGCCATGGCTACTGGCAGCGGCGGTTCGCCGGCGACTCGAACGTTGTCGGGCGCCTTCTCGAGATGCAGGGGCGCTCGTTCACGATCGTCGGCGTCACGCCTCCGGAGTTCTTCGGGACCCAACCGGGACGCCGCGTGGACGTCACGGCGCCACTGGCCGCGCAGACGACGAAGATGCCGCCAAACGCCCGATGGCTCTACCTGGTCGGGCGGCTCGCGCCGGGCGTGTCTCGCGAGCAGGCGCGGGCGGAGTTACGCGTCCGATGGGCGCAGCTGACCGCCGCGCAGCGTCTGTCGTCGCGTCCTCCGGTGACGCTCGAAGTGGATGACGGCGCCCAGGGATTGAACGAGCTTCGGCGGCAGTTCTCGCTGCCGCTTCAGATTCTGATGGCGGCAGTGGGCGTGGTGCTGCTCGCCGCCTGCGCCAATCTCGCGGGCCTGTTGATCGTTCGCTCGAGCGCGAGACGGCAGGAGATGGCGGTCCGGCTCTCGCTGGGAGCCGCGCGCGGGCGGATCGTGCGCCAGCTTCTGGCGGAGAGTGCGCTCCTCGCCGCTGCCGGCGGCGCCGCCGGGGTGGCGCTCGCGTACTGGGTGACCGATCTGCTCCTCGCCATGATGTCCCGCGGGCGCGGCCCGATCGTGCTCGATGTCGCGCCGAACGCACGCACGCTCGTGTTTGCCGCGGCGGTCACGATCGTCACCGCCGCGCTGTTCGGGCTGCTTCCGGCGCTCGGCGCCAGCCGGACCGACGTGCAGCCGGGATTGAAACTGGGCGCAACCGGCGCCGATGGCACGAGGAATACCTGGGGGCGCGCCATGGTGGCCGCGCAGGTCGCGCTGCTCGTCCTCCTGCTCACATCGGCAGGCCTGTTTGCGCGGACGTTGCAGAAGCTCCGCTCCGTCGATGCCGGTTTCCGCCAGGATCACGTGCTCGTCGTGAGCGTGTCGACCGGCCCTGCGTATCGCGGCGCCAGTCAGCGTGCGCTTTACGAGGAGCTCTATCGTGCGGTTTGGATCGCTGCCCGGCGTGCAGTCGATCAGCATGTCCATGGACACGCCGCTCGGCGGCGAGCTGTCGATGGCCGCGGGGATTGCCGTACCCGGCCGGCCGGCGGATCCCGACGACGCGCCGCCGGTCTACCACAACTTCGTGGGTCCGCGCTTCTTCGAGACGATGGGGATACCGGTGCTGGCCGGGCGCGATCTCCAGCTCGAAGACGACGAGCGTGCGGCCAGGTGCGTCATCATCAGCGAAAGCGTCGCACGGCGCTACTTCCCGGGCGACGATCCACTCCGGCGGCAGATACTCGTGAGCGGAGCGCCGGCGTCGATCGTCGGGGTCGTGAAGGACGTCCGGTATTCGAGCCTGCGCGCTGACGCTCCCCTCATGATTTACCGTCCCTACCGGCAGGAGGCCAGCGCACCGGTAGACGCCTTCCTGATCCGGACGTCCTCCGCCACGGCGGCAGCGCTGAAGCCGTTCCTGCATGCCGAGGTCCGCGCGGCAGCGCCGGCGCTGCCGCCGCCGTCGGTGGTCAGCCTGGAAGACCGGGCCGCCGCGGTGCTCGTCGAAGAGCGCATGCTGGCGGCGCTCTCGAGCGCGATCGGCGCGCTGGCCGCGATCCTCGCCGCGATCGGCATCTACAGCACCGTCGCCTCGGCGGTGGCCCGCCGCCAGCGCGAGATCGGCATCCGCATGGCGCTGGGCGCGCTGCCCGGTCAAGTCGGGCGGATGGTCGTCGGCGAAGCCTTCGGGATTGTCGCCGCCGGGCTCGCGATCGGGATTCCCGCGGCAATCGCCACCGCACTGGCCGCGCGCGCCGTCCTTGCCGGCGTCCTGTTCGAACTGTCGCCCACAGACCCTGTCACCTTGTCCGGCTCGGCGGTCGCGATTCTCTTGATCGCGTCGCTCGCCGCCTACGTGCCGGCGCGCCGCGCGTCGCGAATCGATCCGGTCGCGGCGGTCAAATACGAGTAGGAAATGCGCATGCTTCGCGAATGGTTGCATCGTGTTCTGGGGACGCTCGATCCGCGCCGGCGGGACCGCGAGCTGGAGGAGGAGCTTCGGGTGCACCTGGAACTGGCCACGGACGCCGCGCAGCGTCGAGGTCATCCGCCGGAAGATGCCGCTCGCGCGGCGCGGATCCGGGCCGGCGGCGTCTGCCAGGCGATGGACGCCCTCCGCGATCAGCGAGGGCTGCCCGGCATCGACGCGCTCGTGCGGGACCTGCGTTTCGGCGCTCGGATGCTGACGAAGGATCGCTGGATCACGCTGGCCGCGGTCGCCGCGCTGGCGATTGGCATCGCGGCCAACAACACGGTGTTCACGATCGTCAACGCGATCCTTCTGCGCGATCTGCCGTTCGACGAGCCGGATCGCATCGTGGCGATCGGGACCCGCGTGGGCAACGTCCGGACGCTGACTGCGGGCGTTTCATACGCCGATTTCCAGGACTGGCGGGCGGCGATTCAAACGTTCGAGGGACTCGGCGCCATGAGAGAAACGACGATGAACGTCGGCGACGACCGTGTCGCGCCGGAACGGTTCATCGGCTCGTATATCTCGGCCAATGCATTCGGGCTGCTCAGGCAACGACCGATACTCGGCCGTGATTTCCTGCCGGACGACGACCGTCCCGGCGCGGCCCCCGTGGTGATCCTCGGCCATTCCCTGTGGCGGAATCGCTATGGGTCCGACCCCAGCGTGCTTGGGCGCACGATCCGCGTGAATGGTGTGCCTTCGGTGGTGATTGGCGTCATGCCGGACGCCTTCAGCTTTCCCACGCGTTCACGGCTGTGGCAGCCCCTGGCGCTGCTGCCTGACCAGGATGCTGGCCAGCCGCGATGCCCGCGACCTGAGCGCCTTCGGGCGGCTGGCGCCCGGCATCAAGCATCGAGCAGGCCGTCGCCGACTTGAGCGGGATCGCCGTAGCGCTGGCGCAGCAGTATCCGGAGACGAATCGTGACGTTGCACCGATCGTGGCCCCGTATCGTGAGCGGTCCGTCGGCGGCAGGGGCCGGTCCACCCTTCCAGTGCTGATGGGCGTCGTCGCATTCGTGCTGCTGATGGCGTGCGCGAATGTGGCAAATCTGCTGCTCGCGCGTGCGGCCGTGCGGTCGCACGAGATATCGGTACGCATGGCGATCGGCGCCGGCCGCGCACAGATCATCCGGCAGTTGCTCATCGAGAGTCTCCTGCTCGCGGCCCTGGCCGGCGCCGTCGGCTGGGGGCTTTCCTGGCGGCGATTCGCGCGATCTCCAGCGCGCTCAGCTGAGACGAGGGCGGCCTTCCCTACTGGATCAGCTTCACGGTGGACGGACAGGTGTTCGCGTTCTCGGCAGGTGTGTGTCTGGCCACCGCGTTCCTCTTCGGTCTCGTGCCGGCGCTGCAGACGTCGAAGCCGGGAATCGCCAACATCCTCGTGGAGGGTGGCCGCGCCACTGCGGGAACGGTCCGCAGCCGTCGCTGGACGCACGGTCTCGTGGTGTTTCAACTGGCGCTGACCCCGATCCTGCTCACCGGCGGCGCGCTGATGATGCGCAGCATCGTCGCGCAATACGAGATGGATGCCGGCGTGGATACCCGCGGCATCATGTGGGCCCGCCTGGATCTTCCGGACGCGAAATATGCCGACGGCCGAGGATCGCGTGCGCTTTTACCAGCGGCTCGACGAACGTCTCGCGGCGGCGCCGGGCCTGGTCGCGGCCCTGGTCAGCAACGCCCCGTTCGGGGGCGGAGCCGGGCGCAACCTCTGGCGCGACGACGAGGTGGTCAGCCGGGAGCCGCGGCGCCCGCGAGTGCTCGTGGTGACGACGGGACCTCGCTATTTCGAGACATTCCGCAGACGGATCGTCCGCGGCTCAGAGCTGCCGCTTCTCGAAGCCGAGGACGGTGCCGCATCGGTCATTCTGAACGAATGGCTCGCGGCAGCGGTGTTTCCCGGCGAGGATCCGATCGGCCGGCGCATCCGCCTGACACTGCCGAACGGAACGTCACCCGGGCCGGAGTGGTTCACGATCGCGGGCATCGCGCCGGACATCCGCCAGAGCAGCACAGAGGACGCGAGCGGACGCGATGGAGTCGTCTACGTGTCGTACGGGACCAATCCGTTGCCGCGTGCAAGCATCGTGGCGCGATCGGACTCCGACCCGTCGGTCGTGGCCACGCTCCTTCGCGAGCAGGTCCGCGCCGTCGATCCGGATCTCCCGCTCTTCGAGGTGATGAAGCTGGACGATCTGCTGGCCGCATCGGACGAACGCGTCGGCCTGCGCGTGTTCGGAACGATGTTCGTGGTCTTCGCCGTCGTCGCGCTGCTGCTGGCGACGGTCGGACTCTACGCCGTCACCGCCTATGCCGCCGCGCAACGGACGCGCGAGATTGGGGTGCGTGTGGCGCTCGGCGCGCAGACGACGCAAATCTGGTGGCTCGTCACACGGAGCGCGGCGTGGCAGCTTGGCATCGGACTGTCGATCGGAATGGTCGGAGCGGCCGGCATCGGCCAATTGCTGGGGAGCGTGCTGGTCGGGACCAGCGCGACCGATCCGGTGACGTTGGTCGCGGTCGCGGGATTGCTCGCGGTGGTCGGTCTCTCCGCGTGTCTCCTCCCCGCACGTCGCGCGATGCGTCTCGATAAGGGCCGCGGCAGGCTACGCACACCGCGGTAACGAGCCGTGACGGCGGACCATTCGCGTCACCGAGGAGAGACATGAGGCCTATCAAGGCGCGCGTCCACGAGAGTCCACTCGCCGCGGTGATCCTGACGCTCATGCTGCTCTCGACCAGCACGTCGGCTCAGCAGCGACTCACGGAGCACACACTGGATCTGGCCCCTGGCCAGACGCCGCCGCCCGCCACGATTGCCGACATGGCGTGGCTGGCCGGCCACTGGACCGGCGATGGTCTGGGCGGTCGATCGGAGGAAATCTGGAGCCCGCCGGATCACGGCGTCATGATGGGTATGTATCGCAACATCAAGGGCAACGCGGCGCTGTTCTACGAGCTGCTCACGCTCAGTGAGGAGAAAGGCAGCCTCGTCATTCGACTCAAGCACTTCAACCCCGACATGACGGGCTGGGAAGAGAAGGACCAGAGTGTGTCGTTCCCATTCGTCGCGAAACGCGACGGCGTCCTTCATTTCAGCGGCATGGCGTTCAAGCCGACCAGCCCCGACACCGTCACGATCTACCTCGCGATCGGAAATCGCCAGGACAAGACAGTCCGTGAGGCCGAGTTCCACTACACTCGCGTGAAGCCCCCTGCCCCGGCCGCCGTCAAGTAGCTGCAGCCGCTGGAGACGGACGCGACAGACAGGCATGGCCTCTCTGATCCGGCGCTTTCAGATTTGGGACCTTCCGCCCGCGAAGCGACGCGATTACCGGAAGCCCACCACTTGCCGGATCATGCCGTCGCTCTTCGTCAGGACGTAGAGCTCGCCGGCGCTGTCTTCCGCGAAACGCAGGTCCACCCGCCCGCGGCCCGAGACGGCGGCGGCGCCAGGCAGCGCCTCGCCCCGGCCGCCCCGCGCGCGGTAGGTCTCTTCCACGATGCGGCGAAGACCGGCGTCCAGCTCGTGGATCGGCGCGAGCGTCGTCGGGTCGCCGTCGTCGGCCGCGGAGGACATCCGCCATCTCGGCGTACCAGATGCGGCCGGTCGTGATGTCGCCGAACAGCAGCTTGCCTTTCAGCGCCGGGATTCGCGTGCCGCGATAGATGAAGCCGCCGGCAATCGCATCGCCGCCGCTGCTGGTATGCGGGTAGGCAATCACCGGGTAGGCCGGCTTCACCGTGCCGCGCGTGACCGTGTCGGTGATCTGCACCGGGATGGTGTCGTCCGCCGGCACCGGCAGCATCCCCTGCATGGTCATCGCCTGCGGGCCTTCACGCAGCGAGTAGCCGTAGTTCGCGCCCTTCTTGACGATCACCACCGTCTCCCACGCGGTGAGCCCGATGTTGAACGCGAGCAGGCGCGGCGCGCTGGGCCGCGCGGGATCGACGTCCCAGATCAGCCGATGAGGATTGCGCAGGCCCGAGGCCCAGATCTCCTTGCGCGCACCCTCCACGGCGACGAACGGGTTGTCGTTCGGGATGCGATAGCGGCCGTTGTCGCTCACCGTGCTCGTGGCGGTGTGCTCGCGCAGGTCGGGGACGATGCGCAGGATCTTCCCGTTCCAGTTGTCCAGCCGCTGCGGGTTCATCCGGCGGATGTCTTTCTGCTCGCCGCTGCCCGAGTCGCCGGCGCCGACATACATGACGCGCCAATCCGGATCGCCGCGGCGGGCGGCCGGGTTGAAGGTCATCTCGCCGAGCGGATGGATCGGCGAGGCCAGCTGCATCCGCAGCAGTTCGCGCGCCGTGCCTTCGAACGTCGCGTTCGCGATGTTGCGGTCGGTCCACTCGATCATCACGCCTTCGCGAGTGATCCGCGCGCCGGGCGCGATCGGCGTCACGCTCGCCGGCGTTGTCCGGTAGCCTGACAGGTCGAGGCCGGGCACGACGCCTGGCTTCGGCTCGGCGGGCGCCTCGGTGGTCGGATCCTCCATGTGGATCGTGTAGAAGACGCCGTTGCGCGCGTAGTCGGGGTCGAAGATGAAGTTGATGAGGCCGGTCGCGAAGTTGCGCTCGAAGGTGAGCTTCTGGAACAGACCGGGCCGGCCGGCGAGACCGTTGAAATCGAGATAGGTCGTGAACTGCTTGGTCTTCTTGTCGAGGATGTAGAGCGGCCCGTTGAGGTCGTTCACGAAGAAGCGGCGGCCGCCCGGTTCCTCGCGCAGGAAATTCACCCGCGCCAGCAGGCCGCGTGTGAGCTCGTCCGCTGGAGTCGCCGGTGATCGGCATCTGGACGAAATCCGCGAGCTCCAGTGTCTTGCGCGGCGTGGCCGGCGCGGCAGGCGCGGCCGGCGCGGACTCGATTGCGACATTCGGGTTCGCCGCGAGCGCTCGAAGGTAGTTGACGATGCTCCAGATCTCGGTGTCGGAGAGCCGGCCCTCCCACCCGGCCATCATCGTCGGCGGAACACCCTTCTTGGTGACGGTGAAGATCTCGCCGTCGGTCGAACCGTGATCCCACTTGTCGTCCGTCAGATCGGGCGCCTGTTTCCCACCCATGCTCCTGGATGATCGAGATGACGATGCCGGCCTTCACCGCGCCCTGGGCCCTGTTGCCGTGGCAGCCCGCGCAGTTGGCGTCGTACGCCTTCTTGCCGGCGGCGATCGACGCTGGTGTCGCCGCAACCGGGTTCTTCAGCGCAGCGGCGCCCGGATTCCGTGCCTCCTGCGTGGACACCACGCCACGAAGGAGGCCCGCGGCGAGCATCGTGAAAGCCGCGAGGCTGAAGATCGAACGTCCGTTCATGGCCATTGTCCCCGCTCCGCCTTCGGCATCAGTGCTTCACCGGTTCGATAGCATCATGACAGATGCAAATCCGCCGACGCGTGTAGCGTATAGACGAGTCCCAGCGGGTTCCGCCTGGAGAGGAGGACCCGTCGAGCGTTGACGAGCGCCGCGCCCGCCGGCTGACCGTCGAGGAACGCCTGAAAGAACGCCGTGCCGATTTCCGCCGCGAAGAGATCCCACACCGTGATCTCCGTACCAATGAGCCCGCTCGCGCCGAGCTGATCGACGAACGAACGGAGGAAGGGCGACAGCGCCTCCGGGCTGTAGTTGGCCGTGCGGCAGCCGTTGAGGAACACGAGCGCGGGCGGATTCCACTTCTTTGCTCCGTCGAAGATCTCCGCGAACTCACGCCAGAGGATCCGCTCTGGCTTGTTCGTCTCGGGCGCCTCCAGGATCACCTGGCTGTCCACGGACGCCGCCACACCTTCGGCGTGACAGAAGAAGTAGGCGATGTGCAGCGGCGATGCGGCGAGGCTGTGCATGAGCCCGCTCGCGGTGTATTGCTTGTCCAGGGGCGCCAGCGGGTATTTCGTCTTGAGGCGGCCCAGTGCCTCGAAATGAGGCTTTTCGGAGTCGAACGTGCAGTTCACTCCCGGGACGAGCGTCACGGGGCCTCCACGGGTCGGAATCTCGACGACCACCCCCGAACCGTCCTTTGACGAGCTTCCGCCGGCGGCGGGCTGCGGCTTCGCCCTCTGCTGCGGCGGGCACTCGATGCGGTGCCGGAACCCCCAGAAGTGGAGCGGGCACACGACCTGCGACGCCTCGAGGTTCGGGTCCATGGTGAGCACGCAGTCGGCAGCCTGCCGGCATTCGGTGACGGGCAGCGTGCCCGAGGCGGCAGGCAACGCGGCAAGACAGACCGGCCCCGCGACGAGATTGCCCTCCGCGTCGCGATTGCCCGGCATGGCCTTCAGCGAGCGGTCGTAGACGAGCGCCCACGGGATCACTTTGTCCCTGAGGATGTTCGCGACTTGGATTGTGCGATCGCGTCCGCCGCTCAGCTCCCGCGCGAGCGCCGCCCAGTCGCGGCCGTCGAAGATCTCCGTGAACAGCCCCCGTCCGGAGTCCGCCAGGCGGCGCAGCGCCTGTTCGAGCTGCTCGACGGTACCGGAGCCGTCCGTGGCGAACGGGTAGTTGCCGCCGGCCACGTCCAGGTTGGAGATCGCCAGCAGCACCTTGTGCAGCCGTTCGACGTACCCTCCGATGCGGGGCGACACGTTGACCCCGAATGTCGAGGCACCCTTGATCGTGACGATCGAGTCGCCGTTCCAGTCGTTGGCGATGATCGCGAGCGCCCGCTTCTCGCGCACGGGCTCCTTCGCGAAGGCATCGATTGACGGAGCGAGGCTGAACTCGAGCACCGGGAGGTACGCGACGTCCGCGCTCTGCCGCGCGCTGATGCCGAGCGCATGTGCCAGCCCGTCCGCGCGGCTGCGGGGCCGCCCGGCGACCACCGCGACGCGAAACGACTGCATGACGTTCTGCTCGTAGAACAGCGCGACGCGCAGGCGGCTGACGCCGCGGCGGCGGAGTCGCACGGCGAAATAGACGGCCTCCGTCGGACACGCCTTGTCGCTGGGCAGCCAGACGCGCTGCACTGGATCGCCGACGACCTCGACATCGACACCGGTAACGCCAATGTCCACCCACACGCCGCCGGCACCCGCAGCCGGCTTGAAGGGCTCCTCGACGAGCGCCGTTTCATCCACTGTCAGCACTCGGCCGGTGCGCGGACCAACCTGCACTCCCAAGTGGTAGATCCGGCCGACGGCGAACACGCCGGTCTTCTGCGGGATCTCGACGAGCGACCCGTCGCGCTCCTCCACGGAGAACGAACAGTTGACGAAGCGCTCGACGGGTTCTGCGGCTCACGGGCGCGGCGGCCGCGATCAGCTCTCCGAGCGTCGGACGCCGCTCAATGGCACGGCGTGCGTTGTGGAGGACGTCGCCCAGAGGCAGCATGCCGTCGGACTCGTGCAGGTCGAACTGCGCATTCGGCCAGGTCTTCCGAATCTCGAGGAGCTGGACGTCGAGGCGATTGGCGGGACTCTCCTGAAGGGCCGTGCTGCCCTTCGCCCGAAACCCGGCCGACGACCGCGACGAGGGACGAGCCGGGTTCTCGAACGCGCGCCGGAACGATGCCTTGCGGGCACGTGTGTTGACCGGTTCGAGAAACCTGAACAGCTTGAGGGCCACCGTGGACGAGCGAAGCTGGTCCTCGCGCCTGGCGCCAACCCACAGGCTGGCGTTGAACGGGTCAGCCGCAATCCAGGGGAGCGCCTGCTGCCACGCCCAGTCGATCGGGAAATCGTGGATCAACTGCTCGTAGAGCGCTCCATAGAACCGGCGGACTCGATCCCGGGCGGGCGCGGGTCTCCGGCCGAACCCGTCCACAACCACTGCCGGGCCGCCGCGATCGACGATCGCCGCACCCAGCCGCCGCAGATCGGCGAGCGGCCATCCGGGTGATTTGCAGAGCACCAGGAGCCGGACGTTCCATTGGACGCACCTGTCCGAGAGCCACGCCAGGGACGCCGGGACCTGCGCATCGCCGGAGAGCAGATCACCTTCGGGGCGCGGTGGCAGCCGATGGACGTGCAGGACGTCGGTGCCGTGCCAGCCCGCCGGAAGTTCCGCCGCTTCCCAGGTCGGCCACTCACAGGTCGTCGCCGTCACGGCGGTCGCGTACTCGGAAGGCGGCCTCCTCCCGAACACGGCCTGCACGTGATCCGCGACCGCCATCCCTTGCGGAGGGTCCACGTCCACGATCCGGAGCGGCAGCGTGAACGAGACGCTCTCGCAGCGCGGGCGGACGGGCGACACGCGGACGACCGCCGCGCCCCGCAGACGACGTCGCCGGAGCAGGTGGAGCATCGCCTGCTCCCAGGGTTGACGGGCCAGCCTGCCGGCGCGGATGTCGAGCGCGATTCGCGGCAGCGTGTGGATCGGCCAGGTCCTCCGCGACCGGCTGACTACCCAGCGTCTCCACACCTCGGACCGCACGAGCGCGGAGACCAGACCCGGCGGCGAAGTGACGCGCACTTCCTGCACGGCGCCGCCCTCGATCGAGATGCGGACGACATCCCCGTCGAGGACAACCGACAGGTCGCTGCGCCGGAATTCAAGGCGTGGCACCGGCTGCCCTCTCGGTCTTGACGCCAGTCAGGTGATGCTCGAACTGCTCCAGGTCCAGCTTTGCGAAGAGGGTGTTGCCGGCGATCTGGTGGAGGCCGAGTCCCCAGAAGACCGCCGCGGCCATGTCCTTCGGGGAGCCCCACGTGAGGTTGTCCATCCAGATGAGATACAGGCCGAACAGGACGGCAACTCCGCCTGTCGTCCACGACACGGCGCGATCGCGCGATCGCAGCGACCTGTGAATGTCGGCGAGCGATGCCCACTCGCGGGCACCCCTCTCGGCCGGCGTGTCCAGCGACACCGATTCCGAGAGGCCGAGGCCGATGGGCGACACAGCCGTCTGCACGGGATCGGGCGACCGCTGCGACCCGGGTTGTCCCATCGCCCTGGCGGGCGGGTGCTTCTTCGCGATTGCGTCGATCTCCGTTTTGGCCTCCTCGTAGCTGGCCCGGGCGGGGCCGAAGTCGCGCTCGCGGAGCCGCGTACGCGCGCGGCCGAGCGTCGCGGCCGCCTTCGTCAGCCGCTCGTGCGACTCGGTGTCGCCCTGAGGCACGCGCGCCCGGACGGTGTCGTGGCTCTCGGTTGCGACCCTGACGAGGATGGCGAGGTACTGCGCGTAGGCGTCGTCGTACTCGCGCACCGCCTCGTTGCCGGTTTTGGCGGCGCCGGCGTTTTCCACATGCCTTCTGAAGGCGAACAGCAGCGCGTTCCAATCGGCCTCGGCGAGGACAGCCGGCCGCTCGACCGTGTCGAGCCTCTCCTCGAGCTCGCGGGCAGCGACCCGCGCGTAGGCGCGCCGCGCGTCGTCGATCATCGTCCGGGCGCCGTTGTCGTCGGGCGGCGTCTCCGCGATTGCGGCTTCTGCCGCGGTCAGCACGTTCAGCACTTCGCGCTGGAACGCCGTCTGACGCTCGGGCGACAGATCTGCGGCCGCCGCCTGCGCGCTCGCCCGCGTCGCCGCGATGTCCTTCGTCAGGCGGGCCCGAATTGCGGTGTCGATCTTCGCGAGCGCTCCGCGGATCGCCTGGACTTCCTCGTTGATCCGCTCGGATTTGTCGTTGTGGTGCGCCGTCAGGAATCGCCGGCCGTCTTCGAGGACCGGCTTCGCCGCCTGGCCTTCGTTCGAGTTGGTGAGGCCCGCGATCCGGCCGCGAAGGGTGCTCCAGAGCGGCACGAGACTGAGCTTTGCGTCGATGTCCTTCAGCGTGGCGTCCACGTCGGCCGTCTGACCGACTTCGGCATCCGACGCGGCTCGCCGGACGCGCTGCTTCAGAGCGCTCAGAAGCGATCGGTCGTCGGGATCCGCGAACCCGGCCATGGCCGCATCGATGTCGGCGTCGACCATCGTGAAGCGGCGCACCAGGATCAGGCGCGGCCGGCCGCTCTTGGCGTAGTTTCGGAGGAAGTGCGAGAGCACGACGCCGAGCGCGATCAGCCCGGCGCAGACCCACCACGAGCGCCGGACGTAGAAGGTGAACGGCACGGCCGCCAGTGCACCTTCCGGCGAGGCGATGTGCAGCGACCCCGTGTACTCCCCGGGCGCCGCCGCCCCCGGCACGCGCATCACGATCGGGACAGACGCGTTTCGGTCTACCGCCACGCTCTGCCCGACCGGCGTCTCCCTGCCGTCAGCACCGACCATGTGGAACGTGACCCCCGAGATCTGGACCTGGAGGTTCTTGTCGCCCACCTTCTGTGTCAACGAGAGGACGCGCGGAGGATGCAGGACCGCCCGGGCGCCGGCGGTTTCCCTGACGCTGAAGTCCACGGCACGGGTGCCGCCACCTCCGAACGCCATCGCGCTCAGGCCCGTGACGATGACGCCCGGCTGGCTGGCGGTGCGGGTGATCTTGATGGCGACTTGATGTCGCTTCTCGCCGTAAATCAGCGACAAGGTGCCCTGGTAGGTGCCGACGACAGGCAGCTCGGTCGTCATGGTGAGCTGCACGGACCCGAGCGCGGGGATCTTCGCCGTCGCCGGCAAGGAGGCCCGGCCGTTCAAGTCCCACTTGACGGCGACAGACGCCGAGTCGGGCCCGACAAGGGGGGCGGCATCAATCGAGACATCGATCGGCCCGTTCTGCGTGTTGATGATCGGAACCGACCGGGAAAAGGAGACTCCGGTCGTCGAAACGATCAATCCTTCGGCCGTGGCGCCCCCGACGGTGAGCGCCGGCGTCTCCTGGGCCGCCCCGCTCGCGGCGGTCAGTGCCACGAACACGATAGCGGCCAGCAAGTCTTTTGCCGACGGCTGGGATGCGCGCATGGCGGGCCTCCACTTGCGTGACAATTCCACTGGGCAGCAGGCGTGCAGGGTTTTCGACCGTATACTGTCTCCTCGCACCGGATTTGGCAAGAGCAGCAGGAGTCCACCGATGACGGCCGCCAGGAAGAAGGCGCGCGGCCCACGGCGCGCCACGCGGGATCCGCTCGATTCGGACACACTCGAGCGCGCCAGGATTCAAGCCGTCTGGAGCAAGTCGTCCCGCCGCCGGTCGCAGGCCGACGATCGGGCCGCCCGCCTGCCGCTGACGAGGATCGAGAGAGACGGCGAATTGCTGTTCGTGCTTCCCGACGGGGACCGGCACGAGCGCCGCGTGCAGCATGCGGTGCCCGCCGGAGCCGACCGGCTGTTCTGGGTGACGATAGCGATCGCGTGCGGCGCGCCGTCGGTCAAGAAAGGCGCGGGCGCCGCCACGGTCGCCAAGCAGTACGGCACGCTGAAAAAAGCGCGCAACGATCTCGACGCCCTGTACGAGTACTGACCGGCCCATGCAGATCGGCGACCCTTTCGTCGCAACGCCAGGAGGGGTTGGCAAGAGCCCCGGCTACTTCGACTTGACCCTGCATCTCGACAACCCCACCGCAGGCGAGCTGGAGCAATCGATCGCGGGCGCGCGACGGTGGATCGCAACCAACCAAGAGGATCCGGAATATGGCTCCTTTCAGCTGAACTTCTGTTTCTCCGGGCACGGCGACCTGAATGCCGGGAACGCTCCGGTCATCGTGCTCGGCGACGCTGAAGTGGAGGCGAAAGCGCTGGCATCGATGCTGCTGAACTGCATACCGGAGGACGAGGTCGTGCCGGCGCAGCCGAGGCTCGATCTGTATCTGGACTGCTGCCACAGCGGCGCCATCGCCCAATCCGTCGTCCTGCACCTGTCCGAGATGCAGTCCGCACGGGATTGTGCGAGCCGGTCCTGCTTCGGCATCGGTCAGGTCTACTGCGCCTGTCTGGACGACGAGGACTCGTTCGAGCTGCGGACGCTCCCGCACAGCGTGTTCACCTATGCGTTTCTCAACGAGTGCTCGCGAAAGCGCCCGGACGGCGCGGAGTCGCTCAACCTCGGATTGCGCGACATCGGGTGGTTCACCGGTCGACGACAGCATCCCGTGCTGCTCGACTTCACAGGCGCCGGCGGGTTTTCGATGAAGTTCCCGGCGGCCTACTATCTCACGCATCCGCCGGCCGCATCCGGCACGACGAGCGGGCTGCCCCCCGCCCGCCTCGACGCGGATCGCTTCGCGCGCGATCCCATTGGCGAAGTCCTCAGAGTGGCCCGGGCGCAACGGGACGCGGGCGCGGCCGTGGAGCAGGCGCTCGTCGACAATCCCTCTCTGCACACGGAGTTCTCCCGGGAGGAAGTTCTCACCAACACGCGATTTCCGTTTCTCTGACGGCTTTGTCGGTTCGAGGCAAAAGGGTCGCGAGGGGCGCCTACGTGTACGTCTTGCAGCGCGACGCCAGGAGACCGGTCGCTTCAGAGAGGTCGACGTCGGCGACGAGCAGGCCGGCCTGGCCGTACGGCTGATAGCACAGCACGGTCCCGTCCGGCCGAATGACGGCGGAGGTCGTCGGCGATCCCTCGCCCGCGTAGTTCACCATCGCGAAAAAGCACGTGTTCTCGGCGGCGCGGCACAGCGCCGCCTTCTCATGGAACGAGTTCGCCGGATCGGCGAACGTCACCGGACGGTAGCTGCCGGGCTCCGCCACGTGCGCGTGCGGATGGAAGACGATGTGCGCGCCGCGCCTGGCGGCCCAGCGCACGGTTTCGGGGTAGCGCCACCCTTCGTGGCAGATCGCGATGCCGAAGGTCAGCGCCCCGCACTGGAAGATACGCCGCCCTTCTCCGCACGTGTACGTGATCTCCTCTGACGGATCGATCTGGACCTTGTCCTGGCACCCCGCCCGGCTGCCGTCTCTATTGATCACCAGTGCGGTGATCAGGAGCCCGGCGTTGACGAGCCGCTCCGTGCCGAGGATGACGGCAATGTTCCCTTTTGCGGCGGCCGCGGCAATCGACGACCAGGCGCGCTCGAGGAAATCGGCGTCCGGCGGCGCCATCGGCCTGCCGGGCGCGCGATAGCCGGGCACGTACGACTCGGGAAAGCACACGAGCTCGGCGCCGGCGGCGGCGGCGTCGCCGATGGCGCTCTGCGCCAGGACCACCGACTCGTCCGCGGTGGCGGCCAATGGAATGTTCGCCAGCGCCAATCGAAATGTGGGCATGTGTCGAACTCGGGACTCGGGACTCGGACTGACTCGGGACTCGGGACTCGAAGAATATACTCTCCGCTTGCCCGCCGAAGCTCGAACTCCCGTGATCTGCGAGCGAAGGTGGGGCGCACGGTTCGGAGAAGACGGCCGGCGTGGGGCCGGGTGACGATTGCCTCGCCACCCACCGGCAAGCGAAGCGAGCCGCCCCTACCGAGGCGCGAAGCGCCGAGGCCCCTGGTAGTAGACATTCTCCTGGCATGGTGGTAGATTGCCTCCTACCTATGGCCAAGACGCGACCGAAGCCGGACCTGCTCCAGGGCACGCTCGATCTGCTGATTCTGCGGACCCTGCAATGGGGGCCGCAGCACGGCCACGGCATCGGCGTGGCGCTCCGCGCCAGCTCCGATGAGGTCCTCAACGTCGATCACGGTTCCCTCTACCCCGCGCTGCATCGTCTCGAGCGGCAAGGCTGGGTCGACGCGGAGTGGAAGCTCTCCGACAACAAACAACGCGCGAAGTACTACCGCATCACGGCGGCCGGGCGGCGGCAGCTGGCGGTCGAACGCACGCGCTGGAGCCGCGTGTCCGCCGCCATTGCCAAGGTGCTCGGACCGGCTTAGCGCGCAGGGCGTCGGCCGGGAATCAACGCGGACAGGAGAGAAGCGATGTCGTCATGGCGCCGGCTTCGAATGCGGGTTCAGCGCACGCTGTTTCTTCCCGCACGCGCGGATCGGGAGATGGACGACGAGATCCGGTTCCACCTGGCCGAGGAGACACGGCTTCAGTCGGAACGCGGCCTGTCGGCGGCAGAGGCCGCGACCGCCGCCCGGCGCGCGTTCGGCAGTGTCGCGCTCGCGAAAGAGAACACCCGGGCGGTCTGGGTTTCGACGACGCTCGAACAGCTGGTGCAGGATCTTCGCATCGGATGCCGGATCCTGACGAAGGCGCCGGCGGTCAGCGCCACCGCCGTGATCCTGATTGCCCTGGTGATCGGCGGCAATACGACGGTGTTCTCGATCGCTCACAGCATCATCTCCAAGCCGGCTCGAGGCGTTCATGCCACCGGCCTCACCACGCTGAGCTGGGTGGCGGAAAACGGCGACATCGAAACGCACGCCGGCCATCGCGTGTTCGCGCATTTCCAGGAACAGAGCGCAGCGCTGCAGATCGCGGCCGTGGACTTCCAGCGGGTGACCCTGACGCACGAGAACGGCAGCTACGCGGCTCGCGTGGGGATCGCGTCGCCGAACTACTTCGACACGCTCGGCGTCCGCCTCGTCAAGGGCAGAAGTTTCACCCGGGACGAGGCGGAGCGCGGCACGTCGGGCCTCGTGGTCGTCATCGGCCATCATGTGTGGCAGAACTCGTTTGGCGGGATCCACGACATCGTCGGTCGGGCCGTGGCCGTCAACGGCCAGCCGGCGACGGTCATCGGCGTCGCCGATCCGGAATTTCGCGGCGCCTGGCTGGCGGAGATGGCCGACCTCTGGGTGCCGCTGTCCGGCGAGTTCCGGCAGTGGCTGCAGCCGAATCGATCGGATGTCGCCGTGGCGATGTTCGGACGCCGGGCGCCGGGGGTTTCGCTGTCGAGCGCGCAGACCGAGCTCACCACGATCTGGGCGCAGCTGCAACGTGCCCAGCCCGAGCTGAATCAGAAGCTCAGGGTGAGGCTCGTCCCGTATTCCGCGACGGCGGGCGGCAACAGCATCATCTCGACGCAGGGCAACCGGGTACTCGCGATCTTCTCCGTTGTGACGGTGCTGACGATCGCGATCGTGTGCGCCAATGTCGCGAACCTGCTCATCGCGCGCGCCGTCGTCCGCCAGCGGGAGATGGCGCTGAGGCAGTCGCTCGGCGCCTCGCGCGCGCGCATCGTCCGGGGACTTCTCGCCGAGGGTCTCGTCCTGTCGGTGGTCGCGTGGATCGTGGCGTGCCTGTTCGCCTGGATCGTTTCGAAAACGGTCGTGAGGCTGCTGGTCCCGGCGGCGCAGAGCGAGATTTCGATGCCGGATCTCGCACCGGATTGGACGGTGGTCGGCTACGCGCTCCTGCTCGCCGTGTTGTGCACGATTGCGGTCACGCTCGGTCCGGCCCTGCGGACGTGGCGGCAGCAATTGCTGCCGTTCTTGAAGGTCGGCGAACAGAGCGTGGTGCAGGGGCGCTCGACGCTGTCGCGCGGGCTGGTCGTGCTGCAGCTGGCGTTTTCGGTCCTGCTGCTCACGACGGCCGGGCTCGCGCAGCGGTCGTTGTCGCTGCAGGACAGCGCCGACGTCGGATTCAACACCCGGAATCTGCTGCTCGCCACCGTGAACACGTCGGCCAGCGCCGACGACGCGAAGGGCAACAGGGCGCTCGTCGAGGCGCTCAGGGAACCTCTTGCACGGTTGCCGGGAGTCGAAGGCGCATCCTACATGCCGGGCGGCGGCCGCCTGGGGATTTGGGCGCTCTTTCCGGTGCGGCGCGATCGCGCGGCCGAACCGGTCATGACGGTCGCAAAAGATGTCGGGCGGGACTATTTCTCGACACTGGGTGTCCCATTCATCGCCGGGCACGACTTCAGGCCTCATGACACGAGAACGCGACGCGCCGTGATCGTCACCCGCCAGGTGGCGGAGGCGCTGTGGCCCGGCGAACCCGCCATCGGAAAAGTGCTCATCGCCGGGCCGGATGCTCGCGCCGAGGAGGCGGAAGTCGTCGGCGTCGTCCGCGATGCGTTCTTTGCGGGACGCAGCAACGAGACGCGTCCGCGGTACGTGTTCTTCGCGACCGCCGAGCGTCCGAGCCCACCCGGAGAGACGACTTTCTACATCCGTCACAGCGGATCGCAGAGTGCACTCGGTCCGGCGGTGGCCAGGGCTTTCCGGGACGTCGATGCCCGCGTCGCCGTTGCCAGCCTGCGATCCCTCGAGAGCCAGATTGCTTATGATGCCGCGCCTCTCTGGATGCTGGCGACGCTGCTCACGCTGTTTGCCGGCGGCTCGTTGCTCATAGCGGCGATTGGCCAGTACGCCGTGGTGGCCTTCGACGGCCGGCGCAGGAGCCGCGAGTTCGGCGTCCGAATCGCGCTCGGCGCCTCGTCGCAGCAGCTCGTCTCCTCGGTGATCTCAGAGAGCTTCCGCCTGACCGCCTTGGGTCTGGCGATTGGATTTGCTCTGAGCGTCGCCGTAGGCACGGTACTGGCCCGCGCACTCTACGGCGTCACGCCAACCGACCCGGCGACCTTTGGCAGCGTCTTCGTGCTGCTGGCCAGCGCGTCTCTCCTCGCCAGTTACTTGCCGGCGCGACGGGCGGCGAGTACCTGACCCGATGGTGGTCTTGAGAACAGAGTAGCATCCGGGTTACTGTTCCCGACGCCGTGGCCAGGCCTAGTGTCTCGTCTCAGAATTCCTGTTGCATTCGGCCGGCGCTGCATCCCGTCTGGCTGCGTTGCTCCTCCCTCAAATACGCGCAGTATTCTCGGTCGTCGCGCCTTGCCAGCCGGGCGCATCGCCGCCCTCGATGCTAACAGGACTTCTGAGACGAAACACTAGACACGCGCGCCTTGCAGCAATCGCGGTGCTTGGAGTGTGTGCCTGGCGGGTCTCGGCAGCGCCGCAGCCGCCACCGGACATCGAGGCGCTGATGACGCGCGTCGGCGGCCGCGTCGCCGAGTACTACCGCCGGGCGCAAAGCGTCATTTGCGTCGAACACGCCACGGTGCAGCCGATCCAGTCGAACTGGGCGCCCGACGGGTTTTCGCGGACGGTCGAATCAGAGCTGCGCGTCGAATCCGAAGCTGCCGACGGCGACACGCTGTCGAACGCAAAGGTGATTCGGAAGGTTCACCGCATCAACGGGCGGGCCCCGCGGGAGCGGGACAAGAAGGACCGCACCGGCTGCACGGATCCCAGCCCCGTGTCGCTCGAGCCGCTCGCCTTCCTGCTTCCCGCGCACCGTGGCGAGTACCGGTTCACGTCGGCACGCGACGGCTCGGAGAAGGATCGGGCAGCCATCGTCATCGACTTCATGTCGGCGAACCGTACGAGCAAGCCGGAGCTGATCGAAGACGAGCGCGGGCACGACGACTGCTTCGACTGGAAGGGTCCGGTGGCGACAAGAGGGCGGATCTGGGTGGACGCGAGCACGCACGACGTGCTGCGGGTCGATCGGCGCATCGACGGAGTCGTCGAGGTGCGGGTGCCCTGGCCGCTGCAGCGCCGATACCATTTCGCGCCCTGGCTCGTGATCGACCGGGACGATCAGACGTTGCGCTACAAGGCGGTGGCGTTCCGCGACCCCGACGAGGTCATGCTGCTGCCGGAGTCGTTCGAATCGGTGACCGTGCTGCGTGGCGGCCTGCAGTCGACTCGCCGGACCGAGAGATTCAGCGGCTACCGCCGCTTTCTGACCTCGGGCCGCGTGGTCAAAGACCCCTGAGGCGGCCGCAAAGAGCCGCGGCCTTCGCCTCAGTCGCGTCTCCACATCACGCGAGAAAGCTCACCAACTCCGAATTGATGCGATCGGCGTGGGTCCACAGCACGCCGTGCGGCCCACCCGGCAGCTCTACGAACTTCACGTTCTTGATCATCCTGGCCTGTCGTCGCGACGTGGCATCTGGCGGCAAGATGCGGTCGGCATCGCCGTGCAGGATCAGCGTCGGCACCTTGTTCTTGGCGACGTCCTTGCGGAAGTCCTCGATCCAGCAGTCGACGCAGGCGACGGTCCCGATGGCGGAGGCGCCGGTGCCGACGTTCCAGTTGTCTTCGAGCACCCGATCGCTCACGAGCTTTCCTCCGGTGACGTCGTAGTTGTAGAAGTTGCGCAGGAACTCCATCAGGAACGCCGGGCGATCCGCCCGGATTGCGGCCTTGATGTCCTCGAACACTTTGGCGTCGACGCCTTCCGGGTTGTCGGCCGCTTTGACCAGATACGGCCCGAGCGTGCCGATCAGCACCGCTTTGCGCACGCGCTTGCTGCCGTACTTCGCGAGATACCTGGTCACCTCGCCCGAGCCCATCGAGAAGCCCACGAGCGCGACCTTCTTGAGATTGAGCTTCTTCAGCAGCTTGTCGAGATCGGCCGCAAACGTATCGTAGTTGTAGCCGGCGCCCGGCTTGCTCGAGCGGCCGAAGCCGCGGCGGTCGTACGTGATCACGCGGTGTCCGGCCGCCAGGAGCGCGGCCGTCTGTTTCTCCCACGAGGCGCCGCTCAGCGGCCAGCCGTGAATCAGAACGACCGGCGAGCCCTTGCCATGGTCCTCGTAATAGAGGTCGATAGAGGTGGAGTTCTCCTTGCCGACGGTGATCGTGCTCATTCGTGTATCCTTCGGGCCGGCGTTCCGGGGCGCGGCGCCAACTGTTGAAGCGAGAGATCGCGGACGGTGAGGGGGCCGGCACGCTCGAGATCACAGGTACATCGGACGCCCGCCCGTCAGGGCCAGCCAGCCACGGGCGACACGGTAGATGAACCAGAGTCCGGCGAACGCGAGCGGCAGCCAGGCGATCAGGATGCCGACGCCGAACGTCAGCACCACGAACAGGACGCAGAGGCCGACCCACAGCAGTCCATACCAGAATGTCCGAATCTGCCATTGGAAGTGCGATTCGAGCCACGTGCCGCGCACCTCGCCGCGTTTCACATAATTCAGGATCACCGCGATGATGGACGGCCAGCCGGTGAGGAATGCGCCGACGACGGTGGCGGCGCCGAAGATTCCTGCCAGCAGGCTGAACGCGTGCAGGGCGTAGATGGCCTGCGTCCAGCTGTAGAGTGGTCCCGAGGTCTGGTTCGTGTTCATCACGCCGAAAACCCGTGCTGCCGGCGATGTACCGGGCCGTCGAAGTTCTGCGTCGACTTGAACTGCTCGAAGCGTCCGTCGGTTGCGAACGGCTTCACCTTGTCCGCGAGCGCGGCCTGCTCCGCCGCCGAGAACGGCCTGAACCCGCGGGCGAGCGCAACGTTCTGCTGCAGCTGCTCGAGGGTCGTCATGCCGACGACCTGAGAGGCGATCGGCTGACTGAGCGCGAACCGGTAGGCCTCACCCGGCGTCAGCCCCGCTTGCCGCGCCATCCCGTCGCCGCCGCCGAGCCCTTTCATGCCGATCGCGCCCACCTTGTTCTTCAGACAGACGGGCAGGACCTGTTTCTGAAAGCTGCGATAGTGCAGGTCGAGCACGTTCACGGGAAACTGACAGGTGTCCCAGGCGAACGGCTTCGCCAGCATCGACAGATGGATGCGGGGATCTTTGTGCCCGGTGAACCCGATGTAGCGCACCTTTCCCGCCTTGCGCGCCTCGAGGGCAGCCTTCAGCCCGCCCTTTTCGAACACCCAGTCCGGATCGTTGTCGTAGATGATCTCGTGAAACTGCCACAGGTCGATCCGGTCGGTGCGGAGCCGGCGCAGGCTGTCGTCGAGACACTTCATCGAGCCGGCGTGATCGCGCTCGCAGTTCTTGGTCATGAGGAACACCTTGTCGCGCCGGCCGTCCGCGAGCGCGCGTCCCATGACCTCCTCGGAGCCGCCATCGTGGTAATCCCAGCAGTTGTCGAAGAAGGTGAGGCCTTCATCGACGGCGGCGTGCATCATGCGGATGGCCTCGCCCGGATCCTTCACCGAGCCGATGTGCCATCCGCCGAGGCAGAGGATCGAGACGCGCTCGCCCGTCCGCCCCAGCAGGCGCGTCGGCAGTCCGCTCGATCCCGCCGGCTGCTGGCTGGCGAGGACGTCACTCGCAAGGGCGCCGACGGCAAGCGCGGACGCCGCCGCCTCGAACAGGAACTCCCGGCGCGTAGTGGTCGATTCGGTGCTCATGACTATCCTCCATGGTCACTGGACCTTCACAGCCTGGTCCCTCGGCGCAGGCGATATCTGCACCGCGGAAGATTACCGCAGTACCGGCACGAGCGGTACCGTCCAGAGCACCCCCGGCAGGAGGTCCCGCGGCGTGGCTGAGACAGCCCGTCGCATGCGGACAGCCCCCCGCGTTCAGCGCTTCATCCTCGGTGTGATTGTCGCCGGTGGGATCGTCATCGGCGTGGAGACGTCAGCGACGCTCACCGCTCGTGATGACGCGATGATCGGCGCAGTGGAGATGTAGATCGGACGATCGTCGTCGCTGAAATCGCCATTCGCGGTGCTGAAGCCGAGTCGAATGACGAGCGACTACTCCGCGCGCAGGGCCTTCACCGGATCGACGTGCGCCGCCCGGCGCGCCGGGATCCAGGCGGCCAGCAGAGCCGTCGCCGCCAGGGCGATCACGGCGGTCCCGAACGTCAACGGATCGGTCGGCTCGGTTTCGAACAGGAAGCTTGCGATCACACGAGTGACAGCGGCCGCGCCGGCGAGTCCGATCGCAATGCCGAGTCCGACCGGCCACGCGGCGTCGCGGACGATGGCAGCAACCATCCGGCCTGGCCGCGCGCCCAGCGCCATTCGGATCCCGACCTCCTGCGTGCGGCGCGCGACGGCATAGGCAGTCGTGCCGAAGATCCCGACCAGTGTCAGCAGCAAGCCGAGACCACCGAGCAGGCTGAGCAACGTCGTCTGCTGACGCGGCGTCGCGACCCGGTCGCCGAACCAGTCGCGACCGGGACGAATCCGCTCCACGATCACCGATTGGCCGACGGCATGTGCCGCGTGACGAAGCTGCTCCGCGAGTTGGCGAATCCGGCCCGTCGGGCGGACCACGACGGTCAGGCCGCTGCCGGAGCGAGATGACTCGCCTGGCCGATACGCGAGATACAGATCGGGCCGTTGCCGGTCCTGGATCAGAGGGCTCTTGTTGCGAGCATTGCCGACCACGCCGACAACCGTCCAGGACTTCTGCTGGAGGACGAACTGTTGCCCCACCGCCGGTTGATCCGGGAAGATCGCGCGTGCGGCGGACTCACTGAGCACGGCGAATTGGAGGCCGCCGTTGTAGTCGGCGCCGGTGGGAAACCGTCCCTGACGCAGCGGCAAGCCGATCGCTTCGAAGTACCCGGGCAACACGCGTCTGAGGGCGACGTCCGCCGAACGCCCCTGTGCGGTTGCGCTGGTGTATGAACCGCTGCCATCCAGCGGGGCCCGCTCCGCCCCGCCCGCGGCGGCGATGCCGGGGATCTGGCGGACGTTCTGGAGCAGCGCGAGGAAGTAGGCCTGCTCTGCGGCCGGACGGGCGTCAACCGGTGCCACTTCCATGGTGACGATCGCGTCGGGCTCGAAGCCGACGTCGATCGCCATGATCTTCGAGAAACTTCGAATCATCAGCGCGGCACCCGTGACGAGCACCACGGCCATCGCCACCTCGACCGCGATCACGGTCTGCCCGCCTCGCCGCGTCAGCGCGGAGCCATGCCGCGTGCGACCCGCAGCCGCCTGTGCGCTGACGCTGGCGCGCGACAGCGTGAGGGCCGGCGCGAGGCCGAACGCGATGGACGTAAGCACCGACAGCGCGACGGCGAACGCCAGCACTTGAACGTTGATCGCCGGTGTCACGTTGGCCGGAAGGTGAAGGGGGATGAGCGCGACGATGGCGTTGAGCGTCAGGAACGTGAGTATCACACCGGCGATCCCGCCGGCCGCGGCCAGCACGGCGCTCTCCGCCAGGAGCTGGCGGATGAGGCGTCCCCGGCTTGCGCCGATGGACGTCCGGATGGCCAGTTCGGGATGGCGCGTCGCACCGCGGGCCAGCAGGAGGCCGGCGACGTTCACGCACGCGATGAGCACAATCAGCGCAACGGCACCGGACAGCACGGCAATCGTGCGTCCGTAACGCGAGGTCGTCTGGTCATACAGCGACGTCAGCCACACCCGCAGCGCCGGCTTCTGTTCGGCGCCGACGACGTGCGCGGTCAGGGCCCGTGCGGCCGTCTCGATGTCGAGGCCTGGTCGCAGACGCCCATAGACGGAGACGCCGGTCCCGCGCATGGCGTGCATCACGGGTGACACGACGTGAGGGCGCCACACCATGGTTTCGGGGTAGAACCCAGCCGGAAGGACGCCGACGACGGTGACGCGGTCGTCAGCGACTCGAATCGAGCGCCCGAGGACATCGGGCGCGCCGTTGAGGCGTGTCTGCCAATACTGGTGACCGAGGAGGGCGACGAGAGGAGATCCACGCCGCCTGTCGTCGGCGGAGATGCCGCGTCCGAGAATCGGAACAATCCCGAAGACCTCGAGAAAGTCCTCCGACGCCGTGCCCACCGTCACGCGTTCCGGCGTGCCGGCGTCCACGATAACGGGCCGGTCCGCCTCTCTTCCCATGCCGATGCGGGCGAAGACTCCGCCGGCCGTGCGCCAGGCCTCGATGTCGGTGGCCGAGGGCCCCAGGCGCTCGTCAAAGACGTTGCCGACGCCGATGGTCACGATCTCGTCGGGGTTCTCGTACGGCACGGGACGCAGCAGCGCGACGTCGAACACGCTGAAGATCGCCGTGGCCGCACCGATCGCCAGTGCGAGCGTCAGGATCGCGACGACGGCGAAGCCGGGTGTCCGCCGGAGGGCTCGGAGCGCGTACCGGACATCCCGCCGCGCGTCGTCCAGCCACGCGAACGAGCGCATGTCCCGATGCACCTCCTGAATCTGCGCGACGCCGCCGAAGCTGCGAAGCGCCGCACATCTGGCCTCCTCGTGTGACAGGCCCTGCTGCATGAACTCGTCTGTGGCCTCGTCCAGGTGCGCGTCGATCTGCTCCTGGAGGTCCCGGTCGAGCTGCCGCCCTCGAACCAGCCCTCGCAGCCGTGAGAAGGTCTTCAGGATCAGGAGGCCCAGACTGCCGTACAGCACATCTCGCTTGTCAGGCGTCATCAGTTGGCAGCCTACACCTCCAACCATTGGGCTGTCAACATGTGCAAGGCCGCCTTCTCTCGCGCTCCCTGGGGAGCAGCGCGCGCCGCTCTTTCGTCGTCACCCCGTCAGCGAAGTCAGGGCGTGGCGGGGCTTGATTCGCCAGGCGGTGCCGGCTCGATTCAGTACCAGAACGTTCCGAAGAACCCGGAACGCTTGTTCGGGTCGCTCCATTTCGTGCCGAGCGACGTGCCGTTGAACGCGTTCTCGACCGTGATCCCCATGTCGGCGTGGTGGACGGTCGAGAGCGGCTCGAACCACTTCTTGTTTCCGCACGTCGTGTCGTGGCTCATCTCCTTGCGCACCGTGAGCCGCACCGTGTTCGCCATGACTCGAATGTCGTGTTCTCCTGCGACGAACTCGATCGGCATTGGCGTGACTTCGACGACCGTGCCGACGATCGGCTTCGCAAGCGCCCTGACCATCGAGACGAGCGCCTTGCTCTGGGCCTCGGTCGCGCGGGCATCGACGAACAGGGCCGTTCGGGTCGTCGCGACCTCACCGCCGATTTCGTGAACGCTCAGGTTCGCGTCGCCCGAAACGGCGGCCACGACCGCCAGCCCGTCGAGCGCGACCCCGTTGAACCGGCCGGTGCCGACCTTCCACGCCAGCAGCGCCTCGCGTCCGGCCGTAGCCGCCTCGCCGTTGATGACGCAGGCGCCGGCGAACACCTCCGATGTCCGTGCCTCGACGTACGTGCCGTTCAGCGTCGCGGGCCGCGCCGCAAGCGTGACCATGGCGGACGCCAGGAACAGTGCGGAAAGAGTAAGACTTTTCATCATCGATCTCCGTCTTCCAAGCCCGGCCGTGACAGCCGGGCGTTCAGTGTTTGCAGCACCCGCGATGGCCGCAGCACGCATCGGGTCGAACGGGCTCGCGGTCGGGCCCGAAGCCGGTCTGCGTCATCGCGCACCAGTACGCGGAGGTCTCGTACTTGTCGTAGAACGTCGACTCGTCGGGATCGACGAGCGCCGGGATGTACATGCCTTTGGTCCGGAGCTTCAGGCAATGCACGCCCACGATGATCTTCGGCGAGGTGAGTGACTCCATGTGGATTCTCTTCTGAAGGTCACACGGTCTGGATGCCGGCGGCGCGCAGGATGGCGCGCTTGACGGCCGTCTTGGCGACTTGAATCTTGTAGGCGTTCTCGCTGAGCGGCTGCGCGCCCTGCAGGGCCGCTTCGGCCGCGGCGGCCGCCGTTTCCTCGGTGATCGTCTTCCCCGCGAGCGCCTTCTCGGCCGCCGGCGATCGCCACGGAATCGGCGCGACGGCCCCCATGACCACGCGTGCCGACCGCACCGTCGCTCCGTTCATGGCGAGCAGCACGGTCGCAAAGGCGATCGGCCAGTCGTGCGAGGTCTTGTAGCGCACTTCGTAGTGCCCGCTCTTCACATTGCCGGGCGCCGGCAGGATCACGTGCGTCAACAGCTCGTTCGGCGCGAGCACGTTCTCGGTCCGCACGTTCTTGACCGGGAGCGTGAAGTATTCCGCCGCCGGCACCAGCCGCTCGCCCGCCGGCCCGACGATGCGGAACGTGGCGCCATGGGCCACCATCGGTACCGCGAGGCTCGACGGGTGCACGATGAAGCTCGGTCCGCCGCCGAGAATGGCGTTGAACTGGTTCTCGCCCGCGATCGAGAAGCACTTGTTCCCGCCTTTCTTGAAGCAGACGAACTCCTCGTTCCGGAAGTACCAGCAACGCGGCCGCTGGTTGAGGTTGCCGCCGACCGTTCCCTGGTTCCGGATCTGCGGCGTCCCGACTTCGATCGCCGCCGCGGTGATCGCTGGATACATCCGCGCGACGTCGGCGTGCTCGGCCAGATCGACCATCTTCATGGCCGCGCCAATCCGCAGGCCGCCGCCGGCGCGGGTCACCGTCGACTCGAGCGCGCCCTTCACGTTGACGAGGCGATCGGGCTGCGTGATGTAGTCCTTCATCCGCGCCAGAAGGTCCTGGCCGCCGCCGATCGGCAGCGCCTTCTCGAACTCCGGCGCAAGCGCGGCGACCGCATCTTTCTCGTTGGCCGGGTTGACGTAAGCAAACGGTTTCACAAAACCCTCCTGGTTACGCCGTCCGCGTCGTGTTCTGTTGCTGGAGTGCCTGGAGAATCCTGGCCGGCATCAGCGGCAGGCTCCGCACCGTGACGCCGATGGCATTCCGCACCGCGAGCGCGATCGCGGCCGCCGTCGGGACGGTCGGCGGCTCGCCGATGCCGATGACGCCCCGCTCCGGCTGGTCCTTGAGGCGCACGTCAATCCGCGGCATGTCGGACATGCCGGCGAGCAGGTACCACTCCATGTTCGGGTTGACCATCTGCCCGGTGTTGCGATCCAGGATCCGGTCCTCGAACATCGCGAAATTGAGCGATCCGATCACGCCGCCGTAGCACTGGCTCTCAGCCGTGAGCCGGCTGACCACGAGGCCGCAGTCCTGCAGCGCGAGGATCCGGGTCGGCTTCACGATGCCGGTCTCGATGTCGACGGTCACCTCGGCGAACTGCACGCCGCTCGTCGTCACCGAGGACAAACCGGGCACCCAGTCGCCATCGACGGCGATCGGCTGCGGGCCAATCTGCTTGCACGCCTCGGCCCACGCCACGCCTCGCGACGGGTTGTCCCTGACGTGAATGCGGCCCCCCGCGGCGACCAGCGATGCCGCATCGACGCCGAGCGCCGGCGCGACTTTCTCCTTCAGCGCGTCGAGCGCCTTGATGGACGCCACGCGAATCGCCGGGCTGATGCCCGCGGCCGTCGTGCTGCCGCCCGACATCGGGCTGACGCCGTAGAGCGTGTCGCCGATCTCCGGCTTTGACTTGTGACGGCTGGAGTCCGAGGGATTCGGCGGTGACGATGGCGACGAGCGTCCGCGTGCCGGTGCCGAGGTCCTGCGACCCGAGACGCATGATGACGCTGCCGTCGGACGCGATCTCGCAGTGCGTCTGCGACGGGCCGCGGCCGCCGCCGCCCCACGTGCAGACCGCGACACCCATGCCGGTCTTGATGGGTCCGGGCGTCTTGTCGCCGGTCGGATGCCGTTTGGCCCACCCGAATTCCGCGGCGCCCTCGCGCAGATACGCCCGCCACATCGCGTTCGGCGCCTCGGGCGGCAGGTTCTTGATCCGGAACTCGACCGGATCCATGTTCACCTTGTCGGCGAGCTCGTCCATCATGATCTCGGTGATGAACGATCCCTGCGGATGGCCGGGCGCGCGCATCGGCCGCTGCTGACCGGTGTTGATGAAGACGTCCTTGTGCGTCCGGCGGCGATTCGCGATCCGATAGACGTACGGCAGCGGAAAGCCGGCCGACGCGCCGGCGCCGCCCGTTCCCCACGACTCGGCGTCGAACGCCGTGACGATGCCGTCGGCGGACACGCCCGGCTTTGACACGGGCGGCGGCCGACGGCCGGTTGCCGACCGCGAGGTGCTCCTCCTTGCGATCGAGCATCAGCTTGACCGGCGCGGTGGTCTCCTTCGCGAGCCTCGCGCAGATCAGGCCTTCGGCGCCGACGCTCAACGCCTTGGCGCCAAAGCCGCCGCCCATGTACTGGCAGATGACGCGGACGTTGGCCTGCGGCATGCTGAGCGCGGTCGCGAAGTTCTCGCGCGCGCCGTTGATGCCCTGCGTCGAGATCCAGACCGTCAGCTTGTCGCCGTCCCACTCGCACACCGTGCCGTGCGACTCGAGGCAGACGTGCGTGATGACGTGCGTCGCGTAGGTTTCCTCGAGCGTGTGGGCCGCCGCCTTGAAGCCGGCCGCCAGATCGCCGGTCTCCTGGGTCTGCCCCTGGCGCACGTTGCCCTGGTGAACACCGCCGGCGCCGTCCCGGCGAGCGCCTGCTCGACGACCGTCACGTGCGGCAGGACCTCGTATTCGACTTTGACGAGCCGCGCCGCATCGATCGCGTGTTCCTCGGTATCGGCGGCGACAGCCGCGACCTCGTCGCCCTGGAACATCACGCGGTTGTTCTGCGGCGTCGCCGGATCCCGCCAGACGATCGCGCCCTTGACGCCCGGCGCGCGCCTCGCGGCAGACAGATCGACCGAGACGACGCGCGCGTGTGGATGCGGCGAACGGACGATGCGCCCGTACAGCATGCCGGGACGATTGATGTCGAACGTGTACTTCGCGCGGCCGGTCACCTTCTCGGGGCCGTCGAGGCGTTTGACGGACGTTCCGAGAACGGTGCGGTTCGCCGGCCAGGCAAACTTCGGGTCGGCGGCCTGCGGCGTCGCCGCGGCGCCCTGTAAGCCGTCCATGCCGTCGGGGAACATCGGCTCAGCCACGCTGCACCCCCTTCACGCTCGAGACCGCTTCTTCTTGCACTGAGGGGCTTCGCCCCTCAGACTCCCCTGCACGCTCACTCGCGGGGACCCCTGCGCCCCGCTCCGTTCGCGTGGCTCGTTCGCTGGCGCTCACTCGCTCAGCCACGCTGCACCCCCTTCACGCTCGAGACCGCTTCGAAGATGCGCGGTGAACGTGCCGCACCGGCAGATGTTGCCGTCGAGGCCCTTTCTGATCTGCTCCGGCGTGGGATTCGGGTGCTTCTCGAGCAGGCCGACGCTGGCCATGATGAAGCCCGGCGTGCAGAAGCCGCACATCAACGCGTCCTTGTCGCAGAAGGCCTGCTGCACGGGATGGAGCGTGTCGCCGTTGGCCAGACCCTCGACGTTGCGAATCTGCTTGCCCTGCACCTCGATCGCCAGCGTCGAGCAGGAGTAGATCGGGCGGCCGTCGACGAGCATCGTGCACGCCCCGCACGCGCCACGGTCGCACCCGCGCTTGTTGCCCGTGAGGTCGGCGCGCATGCGGAGCGCATCCAGCAGCGTCACGCGCGGCTCGATCGATCAGGTTGACCTGACGGCCGTTCACGTTGAGGCGGACGGGCACTTCGCCGGGACCGAGCGCCGCCGGCCCGCTCTGTGCGGCAGCTCCGGCCGGCGCGACAACCGTCGCGGCCAGGCCGACGACGCCGGTGGATTTCAGAAAGTTGCGGCGGCTGAGGTTGACGCCGTCCGGGGACTCGTCCTTCGGAGCCATTCGGTTCCCCTTTGCTGCTGGAGAGGTGAGCACCCAGGTCCTCTCGGACCGGAACGACGATCGCGCGACGCGCTGGCTGACCCGACACTTACTTTACTATGGGCACCGTGGCAGCGCTTGCCCGTTCATAGGAGAAACTTGCCTGATCCTCCACTCCCCCGCATCTGTCCAAGGCTGAGCGGACGGTAACTGCCGAGGCCCGTCGCCGATGGCATGGCCTTCTTCGCAGGCGGGCTGGCCCGTCGGCCACGGCTCAGCGGCCGACCAACTTCTGCAGGTGCTCCGGGTAACGCGCGCCGTGCACCTCGATCTGTGCCGCTGCGCGATCGATCTCCCGCAGGTCATCGGACGTCAGTTGAACCGCGGCCGCGCCGAGGTTCTCTTCGAGCCGATGACGCTTCGTCGTCCCCGGAATCGGCACGATCCACGGCTTCTGCGCCAGCAGCCACGCGAGCGCGATCTGCGCCGGCGTGGCCTTCTTCCGCTCCGCGAACTTCTTCAGCCACTCGACAAACGCCAGATTCGCCTGGCGATTCTCGGCCGTGAACCGCGGGACGACGTTCCGGAAGTCGGTGCTGTCGAAGGTGGTCTTGTCGTCGATCTGCCCGGTGAGGAACCCCTTGCCGAGCGGGCTGAAGGGCACGAACCCGATGCCCAGCTCTTCGAGCGCCGGCAAGACCTCCTGCTCGGGTTCCCGCCACCACAGCGAGTACTCGCTCTGCAGCGCGGTCACGGGCTGGACGGCGTGCGCGCGGCGAATCGTCTGCACGCCGGCTTCGGACAGGCCGAAGTGCTTGACCTTGCCTTCGCGGATGAGGTCCTTCACGGTGCCCGCGACGTCCTCGATCGGGACGTTCGTGTCGACGCGGTGCTGATAGAAGAGATCGATCCGATCGGTCGTGAGCCGTTTCAGCGACGCGTCGGCAACCTCCCGGATGTGGGCGGGCCGGCTGTCCAGCCCCGCCAGCTTGCCGTCCGCGAATGTGAAGCCGAACTTGGTCGCAATCACCACCTGATCGCGAACCGGGCCGAGCGCTTCCCCGACGACCCCTTCATTCGTGAACGGCCCGTAGGCTTCGGCGGTATCGAAGAACGTGACGCCGCCGTCGACGGCCGCGCGGATGATGGCGATGCCCTCTTCCCGGCTCGTGGCCGGCCCGTAGCCGGAGCTGATGCCCATGCACCCGAAGCCGAGGCGCCGAGACTTCCAGCCCGCTCTTGCCCAACATGCGTTTCTGCATTTTTCCCTCCGACGTGATATTCCTTCAATTCAACATCAGGAGACCGTGCATGTTATTCGCCCCCGCAGTTCCATGGCTTTTTCTGGCATTCGGCTCGGCGGCATTGGCCCAGGGTCCGCCGGCGCCGCAAGACGTGACGCTCTCGGCGGCGGACGGCACCAGCCTGAAGGGCACGTACTACGCGGCGGCGCGGCCCGGTCCTGCCGTGCTTCTCCTCCACATGTGCAACACCACGCGGAAATCGTGGGAGCCGCTGGGGCGGCAGCTCGCGGCCGCCGGCATCCACGCGCTCTCCGTCGACTACCGCGGTTTCGGCGAGAGCGGCGGCGATCGCTTCGACCTGTCCCGGGCCCAGGAAGCGCAGAACATCATCACGAACAAGTGGCCGGGGGATATCGACACGGCGTACGACTTCCTCGTCGCGCAACCCGGAGTCGACAGAACGCGCATCGGCGCCGCCGGCGGCAGCTGCGGGGTGACGCATGCGGTGCGGCTGGCCCGCCGTCATCCCGAGGTCCGATCGCTCGTGCTGCTCGCCGGAACGCTCGACGCCGAAGGGCTGGCCTTCATCACCGAGGCGCAGTGGCTGCCGATCTTCGCGGCGGCGGCCGACGACGACCAGTACGACGACGACGCGCCGGCCTTGATGCAATGGATCCTGGCCATGTCCGGCAATCCGCGCAACACGTTCTCCGGATTCAAGGATGGGAAACACGGGACCGAGATCTTCGGCCCGCATCCGGAGTTGCCGAAGCAGATCGTCGGCTGGTACTCCGACACGCTGGTGAAGAACCCGGCCGATCCGAAGGCGCCAGTGACGGTGAAGCTCACGCCGGCGCGCGAGTTCTGGCAGAAAGCAACGTCTCCGACCGGAGTCTCAGCCGCCGTACAGCTGTTCCACGAGACCCGCAAGCGCGACCCACGGGCGATGCTGTTTCCGGAGGCGCAGCTGAACCTGCTCGGGTACCTTCACCTGCAGGCCGGAAGAACGGCGCAAGCCGTCCAGCTGTTCACGCTGAACACGCTGGCCTATCCCACGTCGGCCAACACTCACGACAGCCTTGGCGACGCCTATCTGGCCAACGGTCAGACCGATCTGGCGCTGCGCGCATCGGAAAAGGCGATCGAGCTGCTCGCGAAAGACGACGGGGACGACAACCGGAAAAAGGCGATTCGCGACAGCGCCGAGCAGAAGATCGCGACGATCAAGGGCCGGCAGAAGAAGTAAGGGCTACGTGACGCTCGTCACTCCGAGCGCAGCGCCACGGTCGGATCGACCTTCGTGGCGCGAAGCGCCGGGAGGTAACATGCCAGGAGCGACGAGGCGAGCAGGATGAGCGGCGCGGTCACCAGCACGATCGGTTCGACGGCGTCCACTCCGTAGAGGAAGCCCTGGAGGATCTTCCCGGCGCCGAGGGCCAACAGCACGCCGATCCCGATACCGACGGTCGTGATGCGGCCGCCTTCCCGCAGCAGCTGCCACAGCAGGGCACGCGGATGTGCGCCAATGGCGATCCGGATGCCGAATTCGCGCGTCCGGCGCGACACGACGTACGACTTGACTCCGTAGACGCCGATCACGGCGAGCATCAGCGCGATTCCCCCGAACGCCGAGAACACCTTGGCGCCGGATCGATACAGCCACACGTCGATCCCGGCGTCCAAATGATCCCGCCATGTCTCGACACGGAGGACGGGCACGCGCTCGTCGACATCCCGGACGACGCGGGCAATGGTTGCCAGCATCGGCCGTTCAGCGTCCTCGTCGGCAATCCGAAGGAGCAGCGTCATGGCACTCTCGTAGTGCTGTCCAAGCGGCACGTACACGTGGGGGGAGGGCCGGGCATCGCCGAGCGAGTGGTTCACGGCCGGGACGATGCCGACCACTCGGAGGGGCTGGCCGGCTTCCGGTCCCTCCGCGTCGAGGAACTGAATCAGCCGCCCGAGTGCGTCCTCTCCCGGCCACAGACGCTGCGCGAGCGCGTCGTCGATGATCGCGACCCGCTCCGGGGAGCCGGCCAGTTCGGCATCGCTGAAATCCCGGCCGCCAAGCATGGGGAGTCCGAGGACTCGAGCGTAGTCGCGGCCGACGACTATGAACACGGCGCCAACCGAGCTCGGGCGCGCGACGCTGTCACCAGCCGGGGCGCCGGCCGGGGCCACGTCGCGGCTGTCGTTCATTCCTGAAAAAGGAAAACTCGATCCGATGGTCACGGCTTCCACGCCCGGGACCGTTCGCAGCCGATCCACCAGCGCGAGATGCGATTGTCTCCCTCGCGCTTCGTTGTACCCGGCCAGACCCGGATCGACCTCCGCAAGCAATCCCCCGTCGAGGCGAAAACCCGGGTCGGCCGTCGCGGCCGAGATCGCGCTCTTCAAGAACAGTCCACCGGACGCGAGCAGGAGCAGCGAGAGCGCGACCTGGCCCACCACCAGCGCATTGCCGATCCTGACGCCGCCGGGCCGGCGCCCCTCTTCGCCGGCGTGTCGCTTGAGGTCGGTCACGGCCGCGCGACCGGTCAAGTTCCAGGCCGGCCAGGCGCCGAAAACCAGCGAGGCCACCAGGCTGAACCCCACGGTCCCGGCGAGGACTCGCCAGTCGAGAGCGAGCTCGGGGAGGCTCAACGCAACGGGGAGCACGGGACGCACCGAAGCCAGCAGCGCACCAGTCGCCCACGTCGACAGCAACAGCCCGACAACGCCTCCGGCGAACGCGAGGAGCAGCCCTTCGGTCAGCAGTTGCCGGGTGAGGCGCCCTCGGCCGCCGCCGAGTGACGACCTGATGGCCATTTCCTGCCGGCGCAAATGGCCGCGGGCGAGCAGCAGATTGGCGAGGTTGAGGCACGCGACGAGCAGCACGATCGCCGGCATCGCCATCAGGAGCAGGGCGAGCGTCGCGGTCGCTGCGCCACTTCGGGCGCCTGGCATGAAGACGAGACGCGAAGGCATCGACATCTCGAGCGTGTAGCCGGCATTGACGTCCGGAAACGCCTGCTCGAGCCGGCGGCCGACGGTGGCGAGTGCCGGCGCGACAGTCTCCATCGGGGTGCCGCCGCGGACCCGCCCCATCACGGTCAACTCGTGCACCTCGCGCGGATCGACCGTGCGCCCGGCCGGCGTGCCTTCCGTGATGAACGTCTCGTGCCCGCCAAGGGGCAGCCACACCTCCGGTCCGGGGATGCTCGCCCCGGTGAATCCCTTCGGAGCCACGCCGACAATCGTGAACGATTCGCCGTTGACCCGCACCGGCTGCCCGAGGATGCCCGGGCCGGCGCCACGGCGCTCCCAGAGTGGATAACTGATGATCGCGACGCGGATATTGGCCCCGGGCCGTTCTTCCTCCGTCGTGAACGGGCGTCCAAGAGCCAGTGGCTGGTCGAAGACGTCGAAGTAGTTTGCCGTCGTGGCGGACGCCAGCGCGCGCTTCGGTGCCCTCGCCGGCGTCCAGGCCTACGAACAGTGTGGAAAAGGCGGCAACGTTCTCGAAGATGTCGGTCGTGCCTTCCCGGAGATAGAGGTAGTTCGGGTAGGAGAAGCCCGAACCCCGATCTTCTCCGGAAGGCTCCGTCTTGCGGCCGTACACCGCCACGACTTCGTCGGGGCGTTCGTAGAGCGGCCGCAGCAGCAGGCCGTTGACGAAGCTGAACATGGCGCTGTTGACGCCGATGCCGAACGCAAGGGTCACGACCGCCGTGAGCGCGAACCCGGGACTGTGACGCAACGTCCGCAGCGCAAAGCGCGTGTCCTGGACGAAGTCGTCGAACCACGTCCATCCCCAGGCATCCTGCGCCTCGTCCCGCAAGCGGAGCGTGTTCCCGAAGGCCCGCGGATCCTCGAGCAGCGCCCGGTGCGTCTCCATCTCGCGGCGCAGTTCGTCCTCGTGCGCCGTCCGCCGGAGCAGGTAGCCGAGACGGCGAATCCACTCACCGATGATCATGGAGAACCTCAGGCCTCATCCAGCAGCAACCCGATCGCGCTCGACGTCCGCCGGTACTCCGCCACCTCCGCCTCGAGCTGCCGCCGTCCGCCGGCCGTGATCCGGTATTCCCGCACCTGCCGGCCTGATTCCGACTCGCGCCACGCGGCTTTCACCCAGCCTTTGACCAGCAGTTTCTGGAGCGCCGGGTACAGCGAACCTTCTTCGACCCGGAGCTCCTCGGCCGACACCTGATGGATGCGCTGGGCGATCGCGTAGCCGTGCAGCGGCTGCGTCGTCAGGACGCGCAGCACCAGCATCATGAGTGTTCCCGGCGGTAGTCCAGTTTCCCTAGGCATAAGTTACCTATGCCTATGGTATGCCGCGACCCGGCCGCCCTGTCAAGCGTCGTGCGGCGTGTCCGTCCTCGACCGGGCAGGATGCCCCAATCAGGTCAGAGGGAGCCGGACATCATCGGCGAGCACGCTCCATGTGAAGCGCGGCATCCCCGGCCGCCTCGTCGGGAGTCCTCCCCTGCTCGCGGGCCGCGATGTATGCGGCGTACCACCCCGACCAGTGGTGCTTCGGAGCGGCCGGTTCGTACTCGCCATGACGCGTCTCCGTCTCTCGCAGAAGCTCCGTCAGCGTCGCGACATCCAGGCTGAGGCCTCGTCCGGGCAGCCGCGTCTTGACCTCTTGAAGCAGCCATCCGTTGCCGTCCGGATCGCTGAACGAGGCGAAGGAGAAGTAGGAGCGGCCTTCCTGATCGGCGCCGGCCGCGCGGCCGCTCGTCCCGGCGGCACGGAGGAGGCCCCCCTCGAAATGGAACGCGTCGCTGACGGCGATGCCGTGCCCGACGAGCCGGGCGCGTGCGGCCTCGAGGTTGTCGACCACGAGGAACGTTCCCTGCACCGATCCCGGCGCGGCGTTCGTGAACCCCTTGCCGAACATGACGGAGCACGGTGAGCCGGGAGGTGTCATCTGCACCAACCGCCAGTCCGACCGTTCGTGAAGTCGGCGTCCAGCCGCCACCCCATGCTGCCGTAGAACTGCTTGGCGCGATGACGTCGGCCACCGGAATGACGACGACTTCGAGCTTCATATCGACCGCCGCGGCGGCGGGGGCCTGGGTAGCGGTCTCGCGGCTCATCTGTGTGCTGCTCATTGTCAACCTCCTTGGCCACCAGCGAAGGCGGCACCGCCAGGAAGTATGCGGGCGCAACCCGCAACCGTCCATCAGACCTTGGTATCGGTTCGGCGCATCCCCGCGCAGAACCGGTCACAGTCCGTCCACATCCCGCTTCGGTGAGAAGATGGCTCACGATGCGAAGTGAAGGTGAATGTCGGCGGCGGATCTCGCCGGTGTGTCATCGCGCGCCGGCACGGAACGCGCGGCGCCGGACGCTGAACCCGATCACGCTGCGGCTCGTCCTGGGATTGCTCGTGTCGTCCGGCTGCGGGACGATTCCTGGACAGGACGTTGGCTTCGAGCCGACGCCGATGCCCGTCGTCCGCGCACTATTGGAGCTGGCTGACGTGGGCCCGCAGGACCTCGTCTACGATCTCGGGTCCGGGGACGGGCGCATCCCGATCACCGCGGCCAAGGAGTTTGGCGCGCGCGGGGTGGGGATTGAGATCGATCCCGCCCTGGTGACTCAGGCGCAAGCGAACGCGCGCGAGGCAGGTGTCGAGGACCAAGTGAAGTTCGGAGCTTGGCGACATGTATGCCGCGGACGTCCGGTCCGCTACCGTCGTCACTCTCTTCCTTCACCCGGGACCGAACCTGAAGCTGCGGGAAAAGCTGCGCTCCGGCCTGCAGCCGGGTTCGCGGGTCGTTTCTTACGCCTGGGACATGGGTGGTTGGACGCCGGCGGAGGTTCGCTACGTCGGCAAGCATCGGATTTTCCTTTGGCGGATCCCGTCTCGCTGAACACCCTCGCGCGCGTAGCGACGCGGAGACCGGCCCACGTGCCGGCTAGCAGAGCGTGACGGATACCGCCAG
>CAVZGT010000003.1:0-250676 GCA_963774855.1 uncultured Acidobacteriota bacterium
GGGTGAATTCGATCGGCCCGCTGGACAGGTTGCACCGGAGCGTCTCTGACGCAGTTGCGGACACCGCGGATCCGGAGACCGTGCCCGTACTCGTTCCGCCGGCTAGCCTGGTGCAGTCGCTGTCGAGCGGCAGGAGCGGGCCGAAAGTGAGCACGCCAGCCGCGCTGACCGTGCCCGATACGGCGCCAGAACCAAGACGGCAGGAGCCGCCCACCTGATACGAACCGGAGAATGAGCCGCCCGTCTGAGTCCCGATCGACCAGGTGTAGGTACAGATGTTTGCGCCGCTATTGATATTCAGCGTCCCCGACCAAGTACCGGCCATGTTCGCGAACTGAGCCGACGGCCCTGACGGCGCGGAGCCGCCGCAGGCGCCGGCTGTGATGAGCACACCTACGAGGCAGATCCGCGCGAGCGTGCCCACCTCCGCTGCCGCGGGTTCGATGACAGGCACGCTGGTGTAACGTCCCACTGATCCGCCGAGCCTACGCATGCCGCCTCCTGCGAATGGCCGATCCGCCTAACGTGCTGAATGAGCCGCACGCCGGCACGCCATGATGGCACGAGACAGCCGGCGCGTCGGCTCCATTCGGGTGTTAGGCGGCAGCCGCTCACTTCGGATTGAGATATCGATTCGGCACATTGTCCAACGGCGGAACTGTACGACCGCCCGCTTCAACCAACAATCTGATGTTGTCGTAGATGTCGCGCTCTTTGCGATGCACCTGAGGAAGAAGACCGAACTGTGCATACGACACGGGCGTGACATCGAAAAGGGTTGTCTCCCACTCGAATCCCTTGCCCCAAGTGATCCCTCGAAGAGAGATGTCCGTCTTTGCACCCGCCTGCAGCAGCAATCGCAGGATTGGCGCGGAGCGATTGTGACTTGAGTTGACGGTGTGAAACAGCGGCGTATGACCGTTGAGCCCGTATTCGTCGATGGCCGCTCGGGCGTTCACGTCGGCTCCCTTCTCAATGAGCAATTGAGCCACGTTCACATTCCCATATTCGGCGGCCACGTGCAGCAACGATGCCCCGACCAGCGGGGTGAATGCGGACACCATCGTTGTTCGGTGATTAAGGAGCTCTGGATTGGCCAGAATCGCCGCGGAAAGCGCGTCCACGTCGTTAAGGAGAACCGGCGCAGCGACCGGATCGTCGAGAACGGCACCGCGGTCCAGCAACAGGCGCAGGCACTTCGGGAAATTGTCGGACCTGCTGTACATCTCCGTGAGCCAATTGATCAAGGTCTTTCCTCGAATCGGAGTGTGGGGGTCGACTCCGCCATCGAGAGCCGCTCGAATTTGCTTTACCGAATGCAGTTCGAACGCGACCAGGATGTCGCTCTTCTTGGGCCTGTTGGATAGTCTTCTGAGGACCGCCATCGCTCTCTCGATATGGTTGATTGTTCTGTCCGCCTAACGTCCTGCGTTTCAGCCGCGGGGGCTCATGATCGCACCGGCCGCCGTCGGCTGCAAACGCCGGTTAGACGGCATCCTCGAATGGCATCAGCAGACGATCGAGCTGGCTGGCCGACAGCCGAAAGTCGGACACCGCGTTCTGATAGACGTGAAAGTCATCGGAAACCCAGCGCACCTCGTTAGAGCCGCGAAGATAGCGCAGCACCCAGTATCGCTGCCCACGACTCAAGTACCCAGGCTCCTCAACGACGGCCTCCGCGATTAGGTACGGGGCCTCGGGCTGGCGATCGAGATGATGGGCGACGCGCTGGGCATAACGAGCGGCGAAGTCTGCACGAGTCATTTTGGCGCCAGCCGGAAACCCAGATGCCTCGTCGCGAGCCAGGGCCAACGCGGGCGGATACCGCCGAGCGGACTCCAAGATGGCCTCAATGTCTGGAGGCACGGGCTGAACTCCTGCAGAGAAGCCAACCTCGCTATCGCACGCGAAAATTCCCCAGCTGGGCCCGTCGTCTGGGCCCGCCAAGAGCACAAAGCCCATGCCGTCGGGAAATACAGGTGTGAAGCCTGGGCCGTCAGGGATCGGCACGTAATCAGCGACGTAATACCAGCAACCCAGCGCAAGCATCGTGTCCGTCTAACGGCTTGCCGCTCAGCCGCGAGCGGCGCTCAACTATCGTTGCGAATAAGCCTAGGTCGCGCGCCGCTCGTCGGCTGCAACGGCTGTTAGGCAGCCTCACCGGAAATACTCGAAACCCCTGGGCGAGACCTGCACGTCCGCCACCTCAGCCAATGCGAAACAGAGCACCGAACCAGCAGTCGCCCTGACACCTGGAGCCTCGCGAACGACGGTGGCAATGCACTCGCGCTTTCCGTCTTCGATGGCTCGAACGCACGGGTCGCTGAGTTCGACCTCAGTTCCGTCGGTGAAGCGGAAGAGAAACACGTGGCGCGCGTTCTCGGCGTTTAAGAAGGCGAGGACCTCTTCTTCCGACATATTGATCAGAGCCGTGTCTGCCTAACGCGCGCGCTGAGCCACGGCGCTCATCCTTTAACGGCGCCGACGGCTCCAGCGCGATGTTGGGCGGCACTCAGTGCCGCAAGTCCCGCAACCGCGTTGCGACACGCTCCATCGAGACCTGCAGCACCCGTTTGACGTCCCCAAATTGCGTCTCCGGCAGATTGTTGAAATCCATGAGTCGATGTTCGAACTGCCGGCCCCGCGTGGCGTCCTCGACCGCGAACCGAACTTCTTGCAGTGCGACCCTTCGATGATCGTACCTGTCCCAGCACCTCGACACACGCTTTCTCCAAGGCGCAGAAGAGACTCCATTGTCCGCGGGCGTTGTCATCGTTACACTCACGATCGTCCTGCCGATTCCAAACCGACTCGTCGCGCAGAATCTCGTCGGCTCTCGTGAGAATCCGGAGGTCCTCGCTCGTGACCGGACGATCGCGCTGCTCCAGCCACAGCCAGCGAAACCCGGCGCCCGCCAAGATGACCAGCAGCAAACACACCAGGCCCACCACAACCCTGAGCGCTTTCTTCAAGCCGGTCGAGCGTCCAGAGCGCCGCTGGCGCCACAGCCACCAGAACCCAAGACTGGCCAAGGCCACCCAAACCAGAGCGGTGCCGAGAACCGTGGTGTTACTCACACTCCATGCTCCGCGGATTCTCGCTAGAACCCCGCATCCGTCAACCGCTGTCCGCCCAACTGGTATTGAAGTAGACCGCTCTCGTCGCCGGCAGCCAATCGAGACTCGCGTCCAACGCCAGTCGGCTTGTAATTATCTGAGCCCCATGATGTTAGCACGCCTGGAGAGCAATGCGGTGATGGCGATTAACTGCGGATTTGCACTTTATGTGCAAGGCTTCGCAGCTAACGGAGTGACTTACCCAACTCGGCGGCTCAGCGAAGTCGTTGGAATGTCGGGAGATGTTGCCGATTGCTGACCGTACCGGCGACCGCCGTTAGATGCGGAACGCCGCAGCCAATGACGAACTGCGGCTGCTACAAACGATCGGCCGGGCTTCTGACACCCAGCGTGCCTCGATTCAGAACATGCGTGTAAATCATCGTCTGTACTGACGTCCGCATGGCCCAGTAGTTCCTGAACCGTCCGAATGTCGTACCCGGCTTCGAGCAGATGTGTTGCGAAGGAATGGCGGAATGTGTGGCAGCTGGCCCTCTTCGCGATTCCCGCTCGGCGGACGGCAGCGGTAACCGCGCGCTGCACGACGGATTCGTGCAGGTGATACCGGGACGGTGGCCCAAAGCGTGCGTCTCGGCATATTCGCGAAATACAAACTGCCAGCTCCATTCGGAGGCGGCGTTGGGGTATTTCCGTTCGAGCGCCGCGGGAAGCGCCACACGACCGAGACCTTCTGAGAGATCGCGTTGGTGTTGGCAGCGCACGTCTCGGAGATGCGCCACCAAGTGCGCCTTGACGGTTTCGGGCAGCATGGTTCGACGATCCTTTTTGCCCTTTTCCACGCCGCACCACGATCTGATTGCGATCGAAATCGATATCCTTCACGCGCAACTCCAGAGACTCCTGCAGTCGGAGCCCGGCCCCGTAAAGCAGCGCGACGACGATGCGCGGTATGCCTGAGAGTTGATCCAAGACGGCACGAACTTCACTGACACTGAGCACTACAGGGACCCGGAGCGGACTGTGCGCATGTGGCACGTGCTCGACAGGCCCGGGCTCGAGCAGAAGGACCTGACGATACAGGAACAGCAGCGCGCTGAGCGCCTGGTTCTGTGTTGACGCGCTGACCTTCCGTTCAACGGCCAGGTGCGTGAGGTAGCGCTGTATCTCCTCACTGCCCATCTGTGTCGGATGTCTCTTACCATGGAAGACAATGAACCGCCGTATCCAGGTGACGTAGGCTTCCTCCGTCCGGCGGCTGTAGTGACGAAGACGAACCGTTGTACGGACTCGATCGAGTAACTTTGGTTGGCGTGACTGGGCGGAACCAGCTTCAGTGGAATCGTCGGAACATTCCGTTGGTTTCATCCGACGACGATGCCATCGTCGTCGGCAGATTCGCAAGTGGGGTGCTGATCCTGTTGAACGGCGACACGCACGAAGCTGCGCGCCCCGATTGTGAGGCCGAACCGCTGAGGCATCCCCGACGATTCGAATGAGCTTGGTTGCGGCGGTTTGCTCTGCCCGACTTCTGATACGCGGTCTCTTGGGCGTCGTCAACGTCTCCGACGGCCTCTTGGGTCACGGTGCAAAGGTCACCCTCCACGGGGACATTTCTAACGAGTCGTAACAATCCCTCCACGGTCGCTTGACAGTCCACGTCGTGAGGCGTAATTTGATCTCATTCTCCCGTGGCGATTCGTCGCCACCGTCCACGCGGTCAAAGACCCCGTGGAGCACGCTTCGAGTTCGTCGCCCTTAGGGCACAGCAAGAAGCGCCCTCACCGGAACGGTGATTGGAGTCGCAGCCGATTTGAGACAGCCCGAGACGGCGTGAGGCCACTCGAGGCAACGGCACACAACGACTCGCGCTCGACTGCGGTTCGACTCATAGTCAGCCGTAACGCAGCGCACCACCGAGGGCCCGGGAAATCAACAGAGAACGCCCTACGAGCGATTTCCTCGTCACGAGAGCTCGCCCCAGGGTGACCGGGACATCGACGCGCACGGGACAATCTCCTGCGCCTGGATGCCCCTCGTGAGCCGACATGCGGACAGAGTCCGCGGCCCGATCAGGAACGGCTGATCGATCGCCATCGCGCTCAACCCGGAATGGCATGCTCGGCTTCAAGTCAGCATGCCGCCGGTCCTCCGAGCCGGCCGCCGTCGAGTGAACGACCTGAGGTCCTTCACCCGCGGCGGCACCCTTCGGCTCGCCAACTCCAAGTCAGTTTCGGCGCCTCACGCAACGTCTGGCGCCACGGAGGAAGCCATGAGGAAGAGCGCGTATTCGGATCCGGAGCATACTCGGGACAACGGCGAGCTCACGCTGGCAACCGCGGCCGCAACCGGCGCATTGCCGAATCGGCTGCTGACGGCTTTCGAGGTCGCCGAATTCGTCGGTTGCCACGAAGAAACAGTCCGCCGAGCGTACTGGCGAGGGTTGCTGACGTCACAGCGGTTCGGAGTACGAGGTCGTCGATTTCATCCCGCCGACGTGCTCGACTGGATCGGGCGCGGCGCACCGACTCGAGTCTCGTGAGCCATCACCAAGGAGCTGTTCAGCCATGTGAAGGAGGACCGATGACAATCAGACGGCGATGCAAGGAACGGAATTGCAAGAAAGGGAGGAAGTGCCTCGAGCATCTGCGGTTCGACGAGATGTACCGCGGGCAAACGGTACCGGATCCGGCGAACGAGTTCGCCATTCTACGGATGGAACCGGGCAAGCAACGTCCGATCCAGTCGATGGAGGAGGCGCGCGACTGGGAGCGGCGCTTCATCGGCGAGATCAAAGCCGGACGCGATCCTCGGCGGCTGCCGAGCCGCTCTATGCAGGCGGGAACCGAGCTGGGGAACGTGTCCGGCTTCCTGGATGCCTACGTGGAACGGTGCGTCAAGCCGGCGGGGCTGCGAAGCATCTCCGCGGTGCGCAGTCGGGTCTCCGTCTTGAAAGAACACCTTGGAGACCTATCGCTGGCGGCCCTCGAAGGACCGGACGAAATCAACCGCTTCAAGACCGAGTCGGACTACGCCGAGGACGTCGAGATCGCGACGATGCACCGGGCGCTCGAGACGCTCCGGGCCGCCATGAACTGGGGCATGGCGCAAACGCCGCCGCTGTTCAACCGGACACCGTTTCACCGGTTCGGAGTTCGCTTGAACAAGAAGGCGGAGACGAATCGAGACCGGCGGCTCTCACGCGACCAAGAGAGGCGCCTGCTCGATGCCGCGCTGCACAGGATGAACGGTCCTGAGCACCGGTATACCGGGCCAATCCTTCACGACCGGATCATCGGAGCGCTCGAGCTCTGCTGCCGCCGTGGCGAGATGCTGCTGATACAAAACAAGCGGGTGAATTGGGACACCTGCCAGATCGGCATTCCAGGCGCCACAGCGAAGGACCGCGAGAACCGGCGGATTCCGTTCAACCCGAAGGGGCGGCTGGCCGCCATTCTCGCAAGGCGCGCCACGCTCGGGGCCGAGGCGTACGTCTTCGGCACGGAGAACGGGTCCTATCAGGAGAACATCCAGACGGCGTGGGAGACGCTTCGGCTTCTCGCGCATGGCATCGAGCCGAAGCCAAGCAGGGAGGGGGCGGTATGGAACCGAGAACAGCTTCAGCAGATCGACCTGCACTGGCACGACCTCAGGCACGAGGGCGCCAGCCGGTTGCTCGCGGACGGCGTCGACATTCGGATCATTCAGCTGATGCTCGGACACGCGAGCATTCAGCAGACGCAGCGATACCTCAACGTGACAGACGAAGAACTCAGGAGGGGATTGGAAGTGAGCTGGAACAACAAAGGCCGACCGCTTCGCCTTGCATCGGGAAGCTGATCGACCTTGTTGTTTTGCCGGATTGTCCCCGTTTTGTCCCCGGGAACATCGAAATGTGGTTGCGGGGGCCCGCAACCCGCTGAATTTGGAGTTCTCTTGGACCGCGGCCTGAGCCCATGACAAAGCCAGAGCAGACGCCCAATCAACCGCACGTCGCCCGGGAAGGGCCGAATTATGCTGCAAGAAGGGCCCGGTTCTATTGTCGAACCCTCAGCAATCTTCAAAACGACGGATTCAGTCGCGAAGCGATGCGATCGGGTCTACGCCGGCGGCCCGGTACGCCGGGCCATAGCTCGCGAGGAGGCCGACACCGATCAGCAGCAGTGCGACGGCGCCGAAGCTGACGGGATCAGTCGCACTCACCTCATACAGCTGCCGCCGGATGAGGCGCGTCGCAGCGAAAGCGCCCGCGAGACCAAGGACGACTCCCCCAAAAACCAATGCCATGCCTTGCCGAACGATCAACCGCACGACGTCCCGACGATCGGCCCCGAGGGCCATACGAACGCCAATCTCTCGGATCCGTTGCGAGACCAGGTAAGAAAGCACGCCATACACGCCGACTGCGGCCAGCAGCATAGCGATTGCACCGAAGATGGTGAGGAGCAGTCCCAGGAGTTCCTGACGCCAAAAGGCCAGACGGTGTACTTCGCCCATCGACTGTAAGGCGAACACCAGCAGCGCGGAGTCGGCGGCGTGGATAGCCGTGCGTGCCGCCCCGTCAGTGAACGCTGTCTCGCCGGCGGTCCTGATCACCAGGCGAGGGTCTGTGACTGGAGCATGTGTGTAAGGCAGATAGGCGCTCGGCAACGGTCGATCGCTGAGATTCCAGTTGGAGATGTCCCGCGATATACCGATGACCGTGAACCACACGTCGCTGGAGTCGGCAGCCAAGCGGAATCGTTTCCCGAGTGCGTCCTGGCCGCGCCAGAGGCGCTCGGCCATCCGCCTGTTGATAATCGCAACCGCAGACCGCGTCCGGCCTTCGACCTCAGTGAAACTGCGTCCGTGCAGAAGCGGTACACCCAAGGTTTCGAAGAACGCAAAAGTCACACCGCTGTAGAGGACGGTGACGGCGCCCTCGACTTGTCTTTCATCCCCCTCCAGGATGACCGTCGTGCGGTGACCGCCACCCCGCAGGGGTATGAGGTTAGAAGCCGCGACCGACTCAACGCCCGGCAACGCCTCGAGACGCGCCACGACATCTTCGACACGCCGGACGAGCGCCTCCGGTGAGTCGTACCTGTCTGCGGGCATCTCGAATCTCAGGGTCATGAGCCGCGAGGTATCGAAGCCGCCCTCAGCCTGCAACAGGTTCAGAAAGCTGCGCACAAAGAGTGAGGCCACGACCAGTAGGATGAGAGAAAGCGCCACCTCGCCGACGACGAGCACGTTCCGCAAACGCTTCTGCGAGCGGCTCGCCGTGGAATCGCGACCAGCTTCACTGAGTGCGTCGCGCGTCGCGCCTCGGACAGCGTGCAGCGCTGGTGCCAGCCCGAACACGAGGCTTGTCAGGATTGCCAGTGCGATCGTAAAGGAGAGGACACGTCCGTCGATCGGAAGCGAAATGTTGTTAGCCTGTTCAGCCGACGCCTGGAGCAACAGGTCGACGCCCCAGGATGCGAGCATCACGCCCACGGGTGCGCTTATGACGCCCACCATCAGACTTTCTGTTAGCAGTTGACGTACGATACGGCCCCGTGAAGCGCCGATGGCGGCCCGAATAGCGATCTCACGCCGGCGCCCGGTCGCTCGGGCCAACATGAGGTTCGCCACGTTGGCGCACGCGATTAGCAGCACGAAGGTCACGGCGCCCATAGTCAGCATGAGCATTGCGCGGTTGGTTGCCGACACGGATCCCGCTAACGGCCGAAGGCTGATCCCCCACCCCTTGTTCTCGGGGTGCTCAGTCTCGATCGCGTGTGCAATCGTCGTGAGGTGTGTGGCTGCGGGATCCGGCCGAACCCCTGCCGCCAACCTCGCGTACACCGACACCGATCGCTGGTCCCGTCGGCTGTCATGCTCGACAGGCGTGAGGGGGATCCAAATCCGCCCTGCCCGCAAAGGTCCTGGAAGTGCGGCATGCGCGAAGCGCGGCATGATGCCGACGACGGTGTGGGGTGTTCCATCGACGACGACTGAGCGCCCGACCACGGCGCGGTCGCCCGCGTACCGGTCTTGCCAGAGGCCTTCGCTCAGCAGGACGACGGGCGCGGCGCCGGCTCTGTCCTCGTCCTGGCGAAACCCGCGGCCGATGATGGGCTGAACACCGAGCAACGGGAAGAAGTTCCACGTGACGAGCGCGCCAGAGTGACGCTCCGCCTGCTGACCATCCGAGACGGTCAGGCTGCGAGGGCCGATCGCGGCCATTTCGGCGACGGCAACACTCTGTTCCTGCCAGTCCCGGAAATTCAGGTACGATACCGGTCCCGGATCGAGGGGGTTCTCGTGACGGATCTCGTTCAAAGCAACGAGGCGATTCGGTTCAATGAATGGAAGCGGTTGCAGGAGCACGCCATTCACGACGCTGAAGACCGTAGTCGTCGCGCCAATCCCAAGCCCAAGGCAGAGTACCGAGAGCAGGACGAAGCCCGGGCTCGAAGACAGCGAGCGGATCCCATGGCGAACATCCTGAATTACCGATTCCACGTCCCCCTCCTGAATTCGTGGCGGTACCCGCGGACCTGGGACGTCCAATTCTACGCCAGTGACAGCCCGCGACGTCCCCAAGCCACTCAACGCGATGAACTGACGTTCGCGTCGAGCGGCGCGACGGAGGTCGGCGAGAGGGGCCGGTAATCGATGGGAGCCTTTCGTTGAAGCCGAAGGTCTACCTCGAGACGACAGTGATCAGCTATCTGACCGCGTCGCCGAGCCGCGACATCGTGCAGGCCGCTCATCAGCAAATCACGCGGGAATGGTGGGAACGCCGGAAGGACTTCGACCTGTTCGTGTCGCAGGCCGTGATCACGGAGGCCGGCCGAGGCGACTCGGACGCGGCGGCCCGACGGCTGGCTGCGTTGGACGAGGTTGCTGTCCTGGAGGTTACCGTGGACGCCAGCAGGCTGGCAGAGGCGTTCATCGAGCAACACGCGCTTCCGGCCAAGGCCGCCGTGGATGCGCTCCACATCGCCGTCGCCGTGGTGATGGGGATGGACTACGTGCTAACGTGGAACTGTACGCATATCGCCAACGCTGTCATCAGGCCGAAGATTGAGGATGCCTGCCGGCAAATGGGGTACGATCCACCAGTGATTTGCACGCCAGAAGAGCTGATGGAGTGACTATGGCGCGAGACGAAATCGTTGACGAGACACGACGCGTCCGCGACGAGTTTGCCAAGTCGCACGACTATGACGTCAAGAAGATCGTGCGCGCCCTGAAGCGGGCGGAAGCATCGAGTGGGCGCAAGCTCGTTCGCCTCTCGCCACGCCGCTCCGGAAAGCGCCCGGCAAAGCGGAAAACGGGCTAACACGACGCGCGGTACGCACCGATGGGATCGCCGTTCGACATGTCCGCGTAAGGCCTACCGAAGCGCCGACCGCATTCCCCACATCAGCTGCCCTCATCCCCTGGTCGCGTGCCGTTCGACCGCTCAAAGGGGGAACGGGGTGGGGGAACGGAAATCCGGGAGCACCGTTCCCCCATTCAATTCCTTCAATCCGCGTGGGCGCTGCGGCCCAATCCAATAAAGTATCCGTTTCGCCCATCGCCAAAAGTCCTTAAGTGGCAGTCCATTGGCAACCAAGAATCGGGCGGCGCTCTGTGCCGCCCGTGTTCCAGCCGGTGCGGATCGAGCACCACGCCAGCCTATCGCACGGTCGCCATGAGCTCGCGGCAGTCGAGCGCGAGATCCGGAGATTCATCCAGGCCATCAAGGACGGCGTCTCGGCGTTGTCGATCAAGGACGAGCTGTTGTCGCTCGAAGCCAGGAAAGCCGAATTGCAATCACGTCTCGATTCGCCGGAGATGCCGGAGCTGCTGCATCCACGCATGGCCGACGTCTATCGCGAGAAGGTCGGCGGCCTCTGTCTGGCGCTGGAGAGCGAAGAGAGCCGCGCAGGCGCGCGAGAGGCCATCCGAGCGCTGATCGAAGCGATCCTGCTCGAGCCCGATGGCGAGCGCCTCAAGATCACGCTGAAGGGCGATTTGGCCGGGATGCTGAGTGCGGCCAGAGACAGCAAGAGGTCGCCAGATACCGGCGACCTCATGGTCCAAATAAAGTTGGTTGCGGGGGCAGGATTTGAACCTGCGACCTTTGGGTTATGAGCCCAACGAGCTACCGGACTGCTCCACCCCGCGTCAGGAACACCAATCGTAACATGGCACAGCGGCGCGGTCAAACCCGCGCGATTGGAGCGGGGCAAAAAAGAGAGCGCCCGGCCGCAGAAAAATCACCCAAACTTTCAGCTCAGCGGTCCGTCTTCTCGTCTTTGATGATGAACAGGACCTCGCCCGGACGGATGAGGCCCAGCTGTTCGCGCGCCAGCGACTCGATCGCGCCCGGATCGTCCCGCAGCCGCCGCACGTGCTCCCGCAGCCGGCTGTTTTCCCGCCGCATCGACTCGAGCGAGGCGGCCACCTCGCGATACTGGCGGCGGGCGCGCATCGACTCGAGCAGCCCCTTCTCGCCGACCAGCGCGTCGGCGACCAGCACCAGCGTGACGAACAGCAGCAGGAAATGGACCGCGCGGCGCCCGAGGGATGAGGGCGCCGGCGCCACGCGCGTGCGCCGTAAGGGCTGCACGCCAACGGGGCGCTTGGTCCCGATTCGAGGTCCGGCGGCGGGAGGCATGGGTTTCAGGGCGGTCCTTTGTACATACAATAGTTTCGACCAGATGGCCGCGGGGGAGTAGGCCGCGCCGCGGTTACCGCCCAACATTCGGTGTGTCCGGCGAAGGAAGGCTGATGAACCACGAGTACGTCATCGTTCTGACCACGCTGCCGGCGGACGCGGACGGCCCCGCGTTCGCCCGCGGCATCGTCGAATCGTACCTGGCCGCGTGCGTGAACCTGCTGCCGCCGATGGTGTCGGTCTACCGCTGGGAGGGAGCCATCGAGCAGGAGACGGAGCGCCAGGTCGTCATCAAGACGTCGCGCGATCGGGTCGTCACGCTGTGGGAAAAGGTGCGGGAGCTCCACCCGTACGACGTCCCCGAGTTCCTCGTCCTGCCGATCGTCGACGGCAACGACGCGTACCTGCGATGGGTGGCCGACTCGACGGGATGATCGGATCGCCCTACTCGAGCGCCTGACGGAGATCCTCGATGAGGTCGGCCGGGTCCTCGATCCCGGCAGAGATCCGGACGAGGCTGTCCGTGAGCCCGATGGCCGCGCGTCGATCCGGCGGCACCGAGGCGTGGGTCATGGACGCCGGATGGGAAATGAGCGTCTCGACCCCGCCGAGACTCTCCGCGAGCGCCATCAGGCGGACGCGGTTGCACACGCGATGCGCGGCTTCGAGCGTTCCCACGTCGAAGGTGATCATGCCGCCGAACCCGCGCATCTGCCGCTTCGCCAGCTCGTGCTGCGGATGGTCCGGCAATCCCGGGTAGAGCACCTGCGTCACCTTCGGGTGTGACGCCAGATACTCGGCGAGCGCCTGCCCGTTCGCATTGTGCTGCGCCATGCGCACCGCCAGCGTCTTCGTCCCCCGGAGCACGAGCCACGAATCGAACGGGCTGAGAATCGCGCCCGCGGCGTTCTGGATGAACTTCAGCCACTCGATGTCGTCGTCGCGCACCGCCACGACGATCCCGCCGACGCTGTCGCTGTGGCCGTTCAGGTACTTCGTCGTGCTATGGACGACCATGTCGGCGCCGAACTCGATCGGCCGCTGCACGGTCGGGCTCGCGAACGTGTTGTCGACGACGAGCCGCACGCCGCGCGCGTGCGCGATCCGGGCGGCGCCGGCGAGATCGGTCAGGCGCATGACCGGGTTGGTCGGCGTCTCGACAAACAGCATCTTCGTCTCGGGGCGCATCGCCTGCTCGACCAGCTCCGGCCGCGACGTGTCGACGTAGCTGAACGACAACCCGTACTGCCGCAGCACCCGCTCGAAGAGCCGGAACGTCCCGCCATACGTGTTGTCGGTCACGACGACGTGGTCGCCCGACTTGAGCAGCGTCGTGATGGCGTCGATGGCCGCCATGCCGGACGCGAACGCGAACGCCGCCTTGCCGCCTTCGATGGCCGCGATGTTCTGTTCGAGCGCGAACCTCGTCGGGTTCTGCGTGCGCGCGTACTCGTAGCCCTTGTGCCGCCCGACCTCGTCCTGAACGTAGGTGGACGTCTGATAGATGGGCGTGATGATGGCCCCGGTCGCCGGGTCGGGCTCCTGCCCGGCGTGGATGCAGATGGTCGAGAAGCGGGCCGTGTCGGGAAGTTTCACGAGTTCGACTGTATCAGCAACGAATGCGTCGGCTCAATGCTCTGTCTCCGGTCTCCTGCCTCCGCCGACGCGGAAATCGCCACTGACTGCATCATTTACTGCTCGTGGGGCCCTCCGCCTCCGCGCGAACGGTCCATGCGCGCTACGGCGCGACCTCGCCGTAGCTGGTCGTCCGCATGACCGCGACCAGCGGAGGCGGGCACCCCCACTCGCGCGGCTCGACTGACTTCGTTCGCTCGCCGCAGCCGCAGGCGCTTACTCCTGATATCATCGACGTCCAACGCGCATGGGCAGCTCACGAGTACCGGACAGGTTGTCGGCCGGCCGGCGCCGGACGATGCCTGCGCCGGCGGCGCTGCCGCCGGTCGCCGACCCCGGCGTGTCGTCGGCCGATCTCCTCTTCCGATCCTGGCCGGGCCGCCTCTTCCTGATCTCCGCCGCCCTGAAAATCCTGGTGGGCCTGTCGCGGCTTGCCTTCGAGCCGCCGGGGCTCGTCGGCGTCCTCAGCACCGCCGCCACGATCGGCCTGATCGTGTCCGTCTCGTTCTTCGCGTGGCGGCTGTTCGTGCTGATGAAGCGGCGCCTGCTGTGGCGCGTGCGCCGGAGGCTCATCCTCTCGTACATCTTCATCGGCGTCGTCCCCTCGCTGCTGATTGTGATCTTCTTCCTGCTGGGCGCCGTGCTCCTCTTCATGAACGTCAGCGCGTATCTGTTCAAGGACGGCTACGACGCCATGATGGACGACGTGAAGCTCTTCACGGAATCGGCCGCGTCGGAAATGTCGCGCTCGCCCGACTCGGCCGAGCAGTCGTTCGCGCGGATCCATCGCAATGCATCCAGGCCATACCCGGTTCTCTCGTTCGTCTACGTGCCGATTCCGCGCGCGTCCGGCCGGCCCGAGACCGCAGCGGCGCGCCCGGCCGCCGCCCAACGGCCGAACGCGCGCGTTCCCCTCGGCGAGCGGCTGATCGCCGGACCCTGGGAGCATATGGCCGCACCGGCATCGATTCCGGCGTGGCTGCGGGAGGGACAGACCGGGACGATCGCGCTGCCGACGGACGACCAGACCAGGGAGGTCGAGCTGGTCATCCGCTCGGCGCAGCCCGTCGTGACGCACGGCAGCCTCGCCGGGTTCGTGATCGCCGATGTGCCGATCGGGCTCGAGACGGTGCAGAAGCTGCAGGAGGCGACGCGCGTGCGCGCCGGGACCGCAACGGTGCTGGGCGAGAATGCGGATCCGCGGGTCGTCGCGCTCCCACAAACGACCGGCGCCGCCGACGGCACCGACGGAGTGGATCACGCTCTTCCGGAGGAGCGTCATCTTTCTCGACTACTACGAATGGGAGACCGGCCAGCCGAGGCGCGTGAGCCTGGCGCTCAGCTACCGGCCGGGCGAGCTGTATCGGGAATTGTCAGGCGCGCAGCAAATCGTCCGTCGGCCCCCAGACCTTCGGCGAGCTGGCGGTCGTGGTCCTGCTCGTCATTGCCGCCCTGTTCCTGATCATCGAGATCGTCGCGCTCAGCATGGGGCTGGCGCTGGCGCGGTCGATCACGAGCTCGATTCACGAGCTCTTCATGGGCACCGAGCGCGTCCGGCACGGGGATTTCGCGCACCGGATCGACGTCTACACGAACGATCAGCTCGGCGAGCTGGCGGGGTCGTTCAACCAGATGACCGGGAGCATCGAGGGGCTGCTGCAGACCGCGGCCGAGAAGAAGCGGCTCGAGGAAGAGCTGCGCATCGCGCGCGTGATCCAGATGTCGCTGCTGCCGCGCGGGCCGCTCGACGTGCCGGGCCTGGCCGTCACGGCGCTGTGCGTGCCCGCGCGCGAAGTCGGCGGGGACTACTACGACTTCTTCCAGCTGCCCGGCGGGCGGCTCGGCGTGCTGATCGCGGACGTCTCGGGGAAAGGCACGTCCGCGGCGCTGTACATGGCGGAGCTGAAGGGGCTGGTGCTGGCGCTGAGCCAGATGTACCAGTCGCCGCGCGAGCTGCTGATCGAGGTCAACCGGATCATCTCGGAACACCTCGACAGCCGGAGCTTCATCACGATGACCTACGCGCGTCATCGATCCCGCAGCTCGGCGTCATGACGTTCTGCCGCGCCGGGCACACGCCGCTGATCTTCCTGCCCGCGCCCTCCGTGTCCGCCCCGGCCGCGCAGGTGCTGATCGCCGAGCGGCATGGTGCTGGGCCTGAGCATCGACGGGGCGGCGGAGAAGTTCGAGTCGCTGCTCGAGGAAGAGCGCATCGACCTGTCGTCGGGAGACGTCATCGTGCTGTACACCGACGGGATCACCGAAGCGATGAACCTGGAGAGCGATCTCTTCGGCGACGCCCGCCTCAGCCGCATCGTCGAGGAGCACGGCCACCTCGACTCCGGCGAGCTGCGCGAGCGCATCATGCGCGAGATCGAGGCGTTCGTCGGCGGGGCCGACCAGCACGACGACATGACGATGATCCTGCTCAAGGTCGATCAGGCGTTCACCGCCGTCGGCCGCGTGGCGGTGTGATCCGGATGCCCGATCTGATCGTCATCTTCCGCACGCCGTCGCAGATCGAGGCGGACGTCGTCCGCGGCCTGCTCGAGACCCACGGGATCGCGACGATGATCTCCTCGGACATGTCGCGCACGCCGTTTCCGCTGACGGTCAACGAGCTCCGGATCGCGGTGCACGCCGACGACGCCGCGCACGCCAAGCGGATCATCGACAGCCACCGCGACGAGAACGGCCCGGGCCGGGTCGTCCCGTTCGGCTCGGAGCTCGAGCCGCTCGAGCGCCGCATCGGCTACCGCTTCAAGGATCGCGGGCTGCTCGAGCACGCGCTGACGCACCGCTCGCGCGTGCACGAGGACGCCAGCGGCGGCGTCTTCGACAACGAGTCGATGGAGTTCCTCGGGGACTCGGTGCTCGGCTTCGTCATCGCCGACATGCTGTTCCGCCAGTTCCCGCAGCACAACGAGGGGCAGAAGTCGAAGCTGAAGGCGTCGATCGTCTCGGCGACCTCGCTGGCGCGCCTCGGGGAGAAGATCGACCTCGGCGCGTTCCTGATTCTCGGACGCGGGGAAGAGAAGACCGGGGGACGCCTGAAGCACGCGCTCATCGCCGACTGCTACGAGGCGCTGATCGCCGCGATCTACCTCGACGGCGGGGTCGAGCCGGCGCGGGCGTTCATCGAGCGGCAGTTCGCGGATCTGATCGAGGAAGCCAGGCGGACCGGCGCGCATGCCGCGTTCACGGAAGACTACAAGTCGGCGCTCCAGGAGTGGCTGCAGTCGCACGACCGGGGGCTGCCGTCGTACCGGCTCGCCGCCGAGATCGGTCCCGCGCACCGGCGCCGGTTCGACGTCGAAGTGCTCGTGAACGGCGAGCCGATCGCGCGGGCCGAAGGGAAGACCAAGAAGGAGGCGGCGCAGGCCGCGGCCAAGCAGGCGCTCGAAATCCTCGACGTGTGAGTCAGGAGTCAGGAGACAGGAGACAGGAGACGGTGTCGACGGAGATCACGAAAGACAAGAATCGATCTGACTCCTGCCTCCTGTCTCCTGAATTCTGTCTCCGACGTCCGTCAATCGATCTCGATAATCCCCCACGACTTGTCGCGCCCGGCGTCGGCCTGCGGGGCGCCGGCGAGCGCGAGCGCGGGCTCGGCGTGGGGAAGCCGCGCGAGGACGTAGGCGTGCACCTCGCGCGCGACGTCTTCATCGCTCGGCGGCACGGCATGGCAATGGAGGCGGACCCACAGGCGCAGCATCGGATCGGCGAAGCTGTAGCGCTTCTGCCGCGACACGATCAGGTCCACATCTTCCAGCCACGAGAGGTAGTCCTTCGTCGATCCCGGCGTGCGCCGCAGGCGCAGCGCGATCTCGGTCAGCGTCAGCGGCTCGTCCTCGGAGAGCACGTCGAGGATGGCCTTCAGCGCGCCGTAGCCGCGCGCGCGGTGCAGGCGCAGCTCGTAGCAGAACCGGCAGGCGGTTGGAAATCGAGCCGCCGGGCGCGAGCACCGAGCTCAGCGCGCTGACCGGATCGGATCCGCCGCGTGGCGCCATGCTCGCCGACGCTTCGGCAATCAGGCGCGCGTACGACGGCCGGCCGTCCGAGATGGCGTGGACGAGCCGCGCCAGCTCGTCGCGCGCGCGATCGTCCTCGTCGTCGAGCGAGCCGGGCGCGCTGCCGGGTGCGGGCGTGGGCGGCAGCGTCGCGCGGATTTCCGCGGGCGTGAGCGGCGCGACCTGGATGATCTCGAACTGCGCCGGCGCGTCGCGCAGCAGGCGATGGGCCCGCGCGATGTAGCGGGACGTCAGCACGAAGCGGTTGCCGCTCGACGCCAGCGCCCCGACGAGATCGCGCAGCACGCTGCGCAGGCCCGGGAAGCTCTCGAACGTCCGCAGCTCGAGGAACTCGTCGAGCAGGAACGTCGCGGGCGCGTCTCCGGCGACGCGGGCCGTGTCGAGGAATGCCAGCGACGCGTCGAAGGCCGCGCGCGCGCCGGGGTCCTGGCCGTCGCCTCGGGCGTGGCCGGACGGCCGGGAACGGCGAGCGCCTCGCGCATCGCGGCGAGGAACCGCTCCGGCGTCGTCGCGATGCGCTCGACGTCGATGTATTGCGACGACGTGCGGCCGAGGAGGTCGCGCAGCCGCAGGAGGAGCGACGTCCGCCCCGTGCCGCAGCCGCCGAGGACGACCGGGATGCGCGGACCGCCCCCGGCCGATCCGTCAAGCGCCGACAGGATTCGCCGCTCGAGCGACGGCCGCTCCGGAATCATCATCGCCCCGATCCCCCGTGAACCGAAAGTGACGGCATGTCGATGCCGTGGCGCCGGGCCGTGTCGATCGCCTCCGGATACCCGGCGTCCGCGTGGCGCACCACGCCGAGGCCGGGATCGCACGTCAACACGCGCTGCAATTTCTCGTCCGCCTCGCGGGTCCCGTCGGCCACGACGACCATGCCGGCGTGGAGCGAGTACCCGATGCCGACGCCGCCGCCGTGATGCACGGCGACCCACGTCGCGCCCGAGGAGGTGTTCAGTAAAGCGTTGAGCACGGGCCAGTCCGCGATCGCGTCGCTCCCGTCGAGCATGTTCTCGGTCTCGCGGTTGGGCGAGGCGACCGAACCGGCGTCCAGATGATCGCGGCCGATGACGATCGGCGCCGTGACGGCGCCGCGGCGCACGAGATCGTTGATCGCCAGCCCGAACCGCGCGCGCTCGCCGTAGCCGAGCCAGAAGATGCGCGCGGGCAGTCCCTGAAACGCGACGCGCTCGGCGGCCAGGCGAATCCAGCGGCACAGCGCGGCGTTGCCGGCGAACATCTCGAGCGCGAGCGCGTCGGTCGCGGCGATGTCGGCCGGATCGCCCGAGAGCGCGGCCCAGCGGAACGGTCCCTTGCCCTCGCAGAACAGCGGCCGGATGTACTCCGGCACGAAGCCGGGAATCTCGAACGCGTCGCCGACGCCGCCCTTCTCCGCCTGCGCCCGGATGTTGTTGCCGTAGTCGAAGGTCACGGCGCCCCGGCGCTTCAGCGCCAGCATGGCGCGGACGTGCGCGGCCATGGCCGCCGTCGATCGCGCGACGTACTGGGCCGGATCCGTCCGCCGCAGCGAGTCCGCTTCAGCCAGCGTCAACCCGTTGGGCACGTATCCGTTCAGCGCATCGTGCGCCGAGGTCTGATCGGTGACGACGTCGGGGACGATACCGCGGCGCACCAGTTCGGGGAGGACGTCCGCGGCGTTCCCTTCGAGCGCGATGGAACGCGCGACGGCGGTCGGCACGATATCGCTCCACCCGCGCGAGCGCGTCGTCGAGCCCGCCGGCGCGCTCGTCGACGTAGCGGGTCGCGAGCCGGCGCTCGATGCGCTGGGGATCCACCTCGACCACGAGCGCAATCCCGCCGTTCATCGTGACGGCGAGCGGCTGGGCGCCGCCCATGCCGCCGAGCCCGGCGGTGACGACCAGCCGCCCCGTGAGGTCGCCGCCGAAGCGCGCGCGGGCCAGCTCGGCGAGCGTCTCGTACGTGCCCTGCAGGATGCCCTGCGAGCCGATGTAGATCCAGCTGCCGGCCGTCATCTGCCCGTACATGGTGAGCCCGCGGTCCTCGAGGTCGCGAAACGTGTCCCACGTCGCCCAGGCCGGCACGAGCAGCGCGTTGGCGATGAGGACCCGCGGCGCCCAGGGATGCGTACGGAAGACGGCGACGGGCTTGCCGGACTGCACGACCAGGGTTTCGTCGTGCTCGAGCCGCCGCAGCGTGGCGACGATGGCGTCGAACGCGGGCCAGCTGCGCGCGGCGCGGCCGGATCCGCCGTAGACGATCAACTCGTCGGGCCGTTCCGCCACCTCCGGGTCGAGGTTGTTCATCAGCATCCTGAGCGCGGCTTCCTGCGGCCAGCCTTTGCAGGAAAGCGTCGCGCCCCGCGGGGCGCTGACATGACGGCTGACGATGTTCATCGGCGGATGAGTGTTTGCTCTTCCAGGGTCACGAGCGGCTGGGAAGCGCGAGTCGAAGGATAGCAATCTAGAAACGTACGGGTGCGTTGTCAATTCGAAATTGAAAAATTTCTTACTTGACTTCCACGTCGCACGACGTTTCGAGCGAGCCCGCGGCGATCAAAATGGAAATCGCCTCGATGTCGGGCGCCGGCGGACGGTCGCCGGCGAGCGGCGGCACGATCGATCGCACGCGCGCGTGCACGCGCTGCAGCGCGCGCGACGTCGTCAGCGGCGCGAGGAGATCGATCGCCTGGCACGCGCAGAGCAACTCGACCGCGATGACGCGGATGGCCAGCTCGAGGACGCGCGCCGCCTTGAGCGACGCGCCCATGCTCATGCTCACGTGGTCTTCACGATTGGCCGAGGTCGGGATCGTGTCCACGCTGGCGGGATGGCAGAGTGTTTTGATCTCGGACACCAGGGCCGCCGCCGTGACCTGCGCCATCATGTAGCCTGAATGCAATCCGCTGTCCGCCGTCAGGAACGCCGGCAGGTCGCTGAGCGCCGGGTTGACGAGCCGATCCGACCGCCGCTCGCTGATCGTCACGAGCTGAGCGAGCGCAATCGCCGCCACGTCGGACGCCAGCGACACCGGAGCGCCGTGGAAGTTCCCGCCCGACACGATCTCGTCCTCGGCGGCGAACACCATCGGGTTGTCGGTCGCGGCGTTGGCCTCGATCAAGACCGTGTCCCGAACGAATCGCAGCGCATCGCGCGCCGCGCCGTGCACCTGCGCCGCGCAGCGCAGCGAATAGGCGTCCTGCACCCGGCCGCAATGCTCGTGGGATCGGTTGATGGCGCTGCCGGACAGGAGGGCGAGGATGTTCGCGGCCGAGACGGACTGGCCGGCGTGCGGCCGCGCGGCGTGGATTCGCGGGTCGAAGGGATGCAGGGAGCCGCGCAGCGCGTCGATCGAGAGCGCGGCCGCGATGTCCGCGGCGCGCGCCAGGCGCTCGGCGCCGGCCACCGTGAGCGCCGCGACGGCGGTGGACGGCTGCGTGCCGTTGATGAGGGCGAGCCCTTCCTTGGGTTCGAGCGCCACGGGCTCGAGCCCGACGGCGCGGAGGGCGTCCCGGCCGGGGAGCGCGGCGGTGCCGTCGCCGACGGTCGCCTGTCCTTCGCCGACCAGCACCAGCGCGAGATGCGCCAGCGGAGCCGAGGTCGCCGCTCGCGCCGACCGAGCCGCGGCTCGGCACCTGCGGGTGCACGCGGCGGTTGAGCAGGTCGATCAGGCGTTCGAGCGTGCCGCGGCGGATGCCGGAGAATCCTTTGGCGAGCACGTTGGCGCGCAGCGCCATCGACGCGCGCACCGCGCGGACCGGGAGCGGTTCGCCGACGCCGGCCGCGTGGCTGCGGAGCAGATTGAGCTGGAGCGCGCCGAGCGCGCCGCGCGGAATGGCGGTGTCGGCCAGCGCGCCGAAGCCGGTGTTGATCCCGTAGACGGCTTCGTCGCCCGCGGCCTTGCGATCGACGACGGCCCGTGCCGCGTCGACGCGCGCGGCGGCGGCCGGCGCGAGCCCGACCGCGGCGCCTTCGTCCGCGATCGCGACGAGGCCGTCGAGCGTCAGCGAGTGGCCGTCGAGCAGAATCATCTAAAAAGGTAGAATACTGCAGTTATGAACATCGCGGTGCTCGGTGCGCAGTGGGGAGACGAGGGAAAGGGCAAGATCGTCGATCTGCTCACGCCGAATTTTTCGATCGTCGCCAGGTACCAGGGCGGCCACAACGCCGGCCACACGGTCTACGCCAACGGGCGGAAGTTCGTGCTGCGCCTGCTGCCGTCGGGGATCCTGCACGAAGGCATTTCGTGCGTGATCGGCAACGGCGTGGTGGTCGATCCGCAGGCGCTCTTCGCGGAGATCGACGAGATCGAGCGGGCCGGGATCGCGGTCGGCTCGCGCCTCGTCATCAGCGACAAGGCGCACCTCATCCTGCCGTACCACCGCGAGCTGGATCTCCTGAGCGAGGCCCGCCGCGGGGAGCGCAAGATCGGGACGACGTCGCGCGGCATCGGCCCGGCCTACGAAGACAAGATCGCGCGCCGCGGCGTGCGCGTCGGCGACCTCGCGAATCCGGCCTCGCTCGCCGAGGCCGTCAAGCACAACGTCGCCGCCCGCAACCGGATCATCGGCGACTCGACGATGGACTGGCGGCAGGTGCTCGACGAGCTGGCGCGGGCGTGGGAGCGCATGGGGCCGTGGGTCACGGACGTCTCGCTGTTCCTCGAGCACGCGCGCGCGATCGGGACGCGCCGTCCTGTTCGAGGGCGCGCAGGGCACGCTGCTCGACATCGACCACGGGACGTATCCGTACGTCACGTCCTCGAACGCCACGATCGGCGGCGTCTGCACCGGCCTCGGCGTCGGGCCGCGCGCGATCGAGGGCGTGCTCGGCGTGGCGAAGGCCTACACCACGCGCGTCGGCGAAGGTCCGCTGCCGTCGGAGCTGACCGGAGAGCTCGGCAACCGGCTGCGGGAGAGCGGGCAGGAGTTCGGCGCCGTGACGGGACGGCCGCGCCGCTGCGGCTGGTACGACGCGGTCGCGGTCCGATACGCCGTGCGCGTCAACGGCCTCGACGCCCTGGCGCTGACCAAGCTCGACGTGCTCGACGGGCTGCCGGAGCTCCAGGTGTGCACGTCGTACCGCTGCCGCGGCGCGATCCTGACCGAGATGCCCGGCGACGTCGCGCAGCTCGCCGAGTGTGAGCCGATCTACGAGGCGCTGCCGGGCTGGTCGTCGCCGACCGCCGGCGTTCGCAGGTACGACGACCTGCCACGCGAGGCGCAGAGCTACGTGGCGCGGCTGGAAGAAGTCACCAGCGTTCCGGCCGCGATCATCTCAACCGGCTCGGCGCGCGAGGACACGATCATTCGGGAGGGATCGGTGGCGGCAGGGTGGTTCAAGTAAGTCTTCTGGTCTTTGGTCGCAGGTCGTTTGGTCGTACTCAGTCTTCGAGTCTCTAGTCTTACGGAAGACCGAAGACCGAAGACCAGAAGACCTGAGACCGAATCTAGACCTTGACCTTGGCGCAGAAGTCCTCGACCGCGGCGGGATCGGCGTCGGCGAAGTCGACGCCGGCGCGATAGCGCGGCGGGTCGTTCGGCTTGGGCAGCTCGAACTTGGCCCATGCGATCGCGCCGCGGAACCGCATGACGAACTCGTCGTTCGGGATGCTGACGCGCACTTTCTGATTCGGCCGAAGAATCGTCGACGACAGGACCTGCACGCCGACGGTGGACAGGTCGACCACGGTTGCCGGATTGCCATCCACCTGAATCTCGATGCCGGGACGCACGCGATAGCGCGGCGCGCGGCGCGTGCCCTGCCAGTCGAGCGTCTTGGCCGGCTCGACAATCGCCACGCCCGACGATCCGCTGTGCCCGGCGGTCGTGCTCGCGGCAGCCTGGGCGGGCGCTTCGACCTTGGTCGGCTTCGCCACCTGCCGCGAGTAGTCCCCCGTGTGCGACATCACGCGGACTTCGGCGTTTCCGAGCTGCGGATCGGTCTTGATCCGGTTGATGAGCGCGGCCCCTCGCGGCGTCGCGGCAAACAACCGCTCCAGCACGATGAGCGCCGGCCGTTGCTCCAGGATCGCCTGAAGGGCCTGGATGGGCTCGGTGTCGGCAAACGTCAGGAGCTCGCCCTCGCCGGCAAGACGCTCCTGCAGGGCGGGCATCAGATTGGTGGCGGCAATAACGACCGCGGGCATCCGCGGAGTGTATCACGCGTCAAAACGTCCGGACCATCGTCACTATAATGTCGGTGGTGGGACTTTCCCTGCGTCCCGAACGGATCAAGCGCTACAAGGACGTCGCCCGCCTGCTCTTCAAGTACGGCCGCGGCAACCTCGTCGCCCGCGCCGGGCTCGACGACGCGCTGGCCGGCGAGGTGCTGCCGTCGGGCGCCGGGGCGCCGGCGCCCAAGGAACTGGCGGCGGATCTCGAGCGGCTCGGTCCCGCGTTCATCAAGCTCGGACAGCTGTTGTCGACACGCGCCGATCTGCTGCCCCCTGCCTATCTCGAGGCGCTCAGCCGCCTGCAGGACAGCGTCGAGCCGTTTTCGTTCGCCGACGTCGAGCGCGTCATTCAGGAGGACTTCGGCTTCCGGCTGTCGAAGGGGTTTGGCACCTTCGAAGCGGAGCCGCTCGCCGCCGCTTCCCTCGGACAGGTGCACCGCGCCACGCTGCGCGACGGACGCGACGTCGCCGTCAAGGTGCAGCGGCCGGGCATCCGCGAAGGCCTGGTGCAGGACCTCGCCGCGATGGAAGACATCGCGGGCTTTCTCGATCGGCACACGAGCGCGGGGCGGCAGTTCGATTTCGTGGAGATGGTCAGGGAGTTCCGGCGCACGCTCGCGCAGGAGCTCGACTACCGGCGCGAGGCCCACAACCTCGTCCGGCTCGCCGACAACCTCTCGACCTTCACGCGCATCGTCATCCCGCGACCCGGTGGACGACTACTCCAGCGCGCGCGTCCTCACGATGAGCTTCATCACCGGACGGAAGATCACCGAGATCACGCCGCTGGTGCGCCAGGACATCGACGGGATGGCGCTCGCGCGGGAGCTGTTCCGGGCGTACCTGCATCAGATCGTCATCGACGGTTTCTTTCACGCCGACCCGCATCCCGGCAACGTCTTCCTGACCGACGATGGCCGCATCGCGCTCGTCGATCTCGGGATGGTGAGCCGGTTGTCCCCGTCCCGGCAGGATCAGCTCCTGAAGCTGCTGCTCGCAATCAGCGAAGGCGATGGCGATCGCGCGGCGACCCTGGCGCTTCAGGTCGGCCAGGCGCACGGCGATCTGGACGAGCCGGGGCTGCGCCGCGATGTCCAGGAGCTCGTCTCGGGATACCAGGACCTGTCGCTCGAACAGCTGCAGATCGGCCGGGCCGTCCTCGAAATTTCCGCCGTGGCCGGCCTGCACGGCATCCGCCTGCCGTCCGAGCTCACGATGCTCGGCAAGACGCTGCTGAACCTCGATCAGGTCGGCAAGACGCTCGCACCGGACTTCGACGTGAACGCGGCGCTGCGCAGCGAAGGGCCGCAGTTGATGCAGCAGCGGATGCGCCAGAGCGTGTCGACCGCCAACGTGTTCGCGGCCGCGCTCGAAACGAAGGAGTTCGTGGAGCAGCTTCCGGGGCGCGTCAACCGGCTGCTCGACGCCGTCGCGCACAACGAGGTGAAGCTGAAGATCGAGGTGATCGATGAAGGCGCGGTCATCCAGGGCCTGCAGAAGGTGGCCAACCGCATCACGCTCGGCCTGCTGCTCGCTTCGCTCATCATCGGCGCCGCGATGCTGATGCGCGTCGACACGCGGTTCCGGCTGTTCGGCTATCCGGGTTTTGCGATGGTCTTCTTTCTGGTTGCGGCCGGGGGCGCGATCTGGCTGGGGTCCAGCATCCTGGCGAGCGACCGGCCGCCCCGTAAACGCTGACCGCCGCCTCCTGACTCCTGACCTCCTGAACTCCTGAACTCCTGAACTCCTGACCTCCTTACGATCGGATTCCCATAGAAACGATGGTCAAGGCCGTTCTGTTCGACCTCGACGACACGCTCTTCGACCATCGCGGCTGCGCGCGCGACGCGCTGGAGGCCGTGCAGGCGTGTCATTCCTGTTTCCGCGAGATGGCCTTCACCGAACTGGAGCAGGCGCACGCGCGTTTGCTGGAGGAGCTGCACCGGGAGGTCATGACCGGACGTGTGCCGCTGGAGGCCGCGCGCAACGAACGCTTCCGCCGGCTGTTCGCCGCGGCAGGCGTGACGGCCGCGGACGGGCTCGCCAGGCTTGCCGCGTCGACGTATCGAGAGCGCTACGCGGCCGCGCGCCGTGCGGTCGCAGGGGCCGCCACCGTTCTGCGTCTCGTCCGCGCCCGCGCGCGCGTCGGCATCGTCTCGAACAACCTGCTGGAAGAGCAGCGCGACAAGCTCAGGGTGTGCGGGCTCGACGGCTTCATCGACGTGCTCGTCGTATCGGAAGAAGCCGGGGTGTCGAAGCCGGATCCTGCTATCTTCGGGCTCGCGCTGGAACGCCTCGGGTGCGCGGCCGGGGATGCCGTCATGATCGGGGATTCCTGGCCGGCCGACATCGCCGGGGCGCGCGCGTCCGGCATACGCGCCATCTGGCTCAATCCGCGTCACGAGGCGGTCCCGGAGGGCGAGACGGACGTGCCCCAGTTGGAGGGGCTCGAGCCTCCCGACGCATTAATAAGGATGGTCTTCGATGCGCATCGGAATCGATCTGGGCGGGACGAAGACTGAGGGGATCGCGCTCGATCCGGCCGGTGTCGAGCGGTTCCGTGGACGCATCCCGACCCCGCGCGGCGACTACGAGGCCACGCTCGCGGCCATCGTGGGACTGGTACGCGAGGCTGAAGATGTGGTCGGATCGGCGACCGTGGGTGTCGGAATCCCGGGCGCGGTCTCGCCGGCGACCGGCCTCGTCAAGAACGCCAACTCCACGTGGCTCAACGGCCGTCCCCTGCGTGAAGATCTGTCGGGCCGGCTGCAGCGCGAGGTCCGCATCGCGAACGATGCCAACTGCTTCGCGCTCTCGGAGGCGGCCGACGGCGCGGCGGCCGGCCAGCCGATCGTGTTCGGCGTGATTATCGGTACAGGCACGGGCGGCGCCGTGGTCGCAAACGGTCAAGTACTGATCGGGACGAACGCAATCGGCGGCGAGTGGGGGCACAACCCGATGCCGTGGCCCGAGGCTGACGAGTGGCCGGGACCGCCATGTTACTGCGGCCGCACGGGCTGCATCGAGACGTTCCTCTCGGGACCGGGATTGTCGGGCGATCATCGAGCCGCGACGGGTGAGGCCCTCGACCCGCGCGTCATTGCGGCGCGCGCCGCGGCCGGCGACCTTGCCGCGGGCGCCACGATGGCGCGTTACGAGGGGCGCCTCGCCCGTGCGCTGGCCTCGGTGATCAACATCGTCGATCCGCACGCCATCGTGCTGGGCGGGGGAGTGTCGAACATCGAACGTCTGTACGAACGTGTTCCGCGCTTGTGGGGACGGTTCGTGTTCTCGGACCACGTCGCCACGACGCTCCTGCGCGCGCAGCACGGCGACTCCAGCGGCGTTCGGGGAGCGGCGTGGTTATGGTCGCCCAACGAGAGAGAAGATCAGGAGATCAAGGAGATCAGGAGAAGTGGGTCGTAGCGCAGGCCTTCAGGCCTGCCTTGCGGCGCTAGTGCGAGTCGCCGACCGCGGTGTCGAGGTGGCGCGCGGTGATCCTGAAGTGCGACGCGGTCCAGACGGGGACGCCGTCGCGAAGCAGGATCGCCTGCGGCGTTTCGTGCCGGATGCCGAAGCGTGCCGCGAGCTCGTCCGAGAGGCGTCGATGGCTCTGGACCGTGATGAGCTTGTATGCGGCGCGCGCGGAGGAACGCTCGACGTGGAGTTGAAGCTCGTCCAGCGCCTCGCAGCTGACACCGCACGAACGGCTGTGTTTGAAGAGCAGCACGGGCCGATCCAGCGATTCCGCGATGGCGGCGTCCAGCTCGTCGATGTGGGACAGATGGGTCAAAGGTTTCATCAGCAGGGAACACTATTGTAGCAAGAGCGAATCCCTAATCCCTAATCCTCGAATCCCGAGTCCCGAGTCCCGAGTCCCCCGCCTCCGCGCGTCCACGACTCAACGCGCTTCGGCGCGGCCGCGCCATAGCGTGTCGCTCGTGCCCACCGCGCGACACGCGACGGCGGGCGAGTCCCGAGTCACCCCGGCGCCTGGTGCGACCGCGTGTGAAAGCCCGCCGCTTCGAGATGGCGGCGCACGTCGGCAAAGGACGCGCGCGCGTCGTCCGTGAGCGTCAGGGCGCCGCGGGCGATCGCGCGATCGACGTTGAACATGCGGAAGCGAATCGCCTCCATGTGGAACGCGCGGATCGCCACGGCGAGCGCGGTACATTCGGAAAGGAACGCTTCCTGCGTGTCGCTCGGCGGCTGTGCCTTCACCGCGGCCACGAGCGTCTGGAGGCTCTCCTCGGCGGCTTTACGGGGATCGGGGTTCGTTGACATAGTATTCCTCTGTGACTTTGTTATCTGCGAAGCGATCGTAGGAACAGTATGGCCGAGATACCAGCCGAAACCGCGCGGCCAACGGGACGCGCCCGAATGGAGCCCCCCGACATCAGCGAAAAGGGGGGCGTCCGGGACGGCCGGCCGCAGCGCTCCGACGAGCGGCTCTTCGTGCAGCTCCTCGCATTCGGCGAGTGCGACGACGCGCGGGCCGTGATGAGCCATCTCGCCGGGACCGCCGATGCCGTCGTCGTCTACGAGGATCTGAACGACCCCCGCGGCATTGCCGTGGTGACGGTCAGCCCGGATCCGAACACGTTCGTCGAACGCGTGCGGCCGCAGCTGTCGGCGGGCCCGATGGCGGGCCTGCCGCAGAAACCGCAGTACACCATGTTCGGCCGCACGTATGCGATCGGCTACGAGCCGGACCTGCGCGAAGTGCTGCTCGAACGGCCGCGCCGCACCCTGCTGAACCCCGACTGGCCGTGGGGGATCTGGTATCCGCTTCGCCGGAGCGGGCGATTTGCCCAGCTCCCCGACGACGAGCAGCGCACCATCCTCGCCGAGCACAGCCAGATCGGCATCGCGTTCGGCGCGGCCGACTACGCCCACGATGTCCGGCTCGCGTGCCACGGCCTCGACCGGGACGACAACGACTTCGTCATCGGGCTCATCGGCAAGGACCTGTACCCCTTGTCGGCGGTGGTCCAAGTCATGCGCAAGACGCAACAGACGTCGCTCTATCTCGATCGCCTTGGACCATTTTTCATCGGGCGCAAGGTGGCGCCCTGAGCGCCGGCTGCCGGAGCCGATCGGCGTTGCTGGAACTGCCTTTGCACTGCGGGGTGTCATGAGCACTGATCGAATTCCTCTTCGTCCCTTCGGCCGCCACGCCGAGATGGTCTCGGCGCTCGGCCTCGGCGGCTTTCACGTCGGCAAGATCCCCACCGAGCGCGAAGCCATTCGTCTCGTGCACGCCGCCATCGAAGGCGGCATCACCTTTCTCGACAACGCGTGGGAGTACCACGACGGCAAGAGCGAGACGCGGATGGGGAAGGCCATCAAGGACCGCCGCGGCCGCGTGTTCCTCATGACCAAGGTGTGCACGCACGGGCGAGACGCGAAAACGGCCATGCGCCAGCTCGAGCAGTCGCTGCGGCGGCTGCAGACCGAGTACCTGGACCTGTGGCAAATCCACGAGTGCGCCTACTACAACGATCCCGAGAAGCACTTCGCGAAGGGCGGCGTCGTCGAGGCGCTCGAGCGGGCGCGCAAGCAGGGGAAGGTCCGCTACGTGGGCTTCACCGGTCACAAGGATCCGGAGATCCATCTCGAGATGCTGTCGTACGAGTATCCCTTCGACAGCTGTCAGCTGCCGCTGAACGGGTTCGACGCGACGTTCCGCAGCTTCGAGCAGCGCGTCCTGCCGGAGTTGAAGCGGCAGGAGATCGCCGCGCTCGGGATGAAGAGCCTGGGAGCGGGCGCAGCGGTTACGAGCAAAGCGGTCACGCCGGCCGACGCGCTTCGCTACGCGATGAGCCTGCCGGTGGCGACGACCATCAGCGGGATCGATTCGATGCGCGTCCTGTCCCAGAACCTCAAGATCGCGCAGGGCTTCAAGCCGATGACCCGCGCCCAGATGGACGCCTACCGCGGCCGGCTGGCGGCATACGCGGCCGACGGACGCTTCGAGCTGTACAAGACCACCGCGCAGCACGATGGCGTGGAAGGACGCGCGCAGCACGGCTTCCCGTCACAAGAAGAGCTCGGCGGCTGACAAGTCCAGGTGACTGACGAGGTGGATGTGTCGAACGCGAGGCGGCGGCCATCCCCGTTGACGCCCGAAGAACGCAAGTCGGTCACGCACGGCGCTTTCTGGATACCCGAGGCCGAGCGCGACGTCTACAGGCGCGCGCTCGAAGCGCTGAACGCCGCCGGCGTGCCGTTCGTCGTCGCGGGGGCGTACGCGATCTACGAGCACACCGGCATTTACCGGAAGACCAAAGACCTCGACCTGTTCTTCGAGCCGAAGGCCGTCGTGCCCGCGGCGCGCGCGCTTCGCGCCGCCGGGTTCACCACGCGGCTCGAGGATCTCCACTGGCTCGCCAAGGCAACGTCGGGGCAGTGGTTCGTCGATCTGATCTACGGCATGGGGAACGGCATCGCGCGCATCGACGAGGGTTGGATCGAGCACAGCCACCCGAGCATCCTCGCGGGGTGCCCGGTCAGGATCGCGCCGGCCGAGGAACTGATGTGGCACCGGCTGTTCATCAGCGAGCGCCATCGCCACGACATGTCGGACATCGTGCACCTGGTTCTCTCCCAGGGCGAGACCCTCGACTGGGAGCGCATTCTCGCGCGCACGGGAGACAACTGGCCCCTGCTCCTGTCGCAGGTCCTCATGTTCAGCTACGTGTACCCCGGGTACCGCACGAACGTCCCGAGCTGGGTGCCGGAGCGCCTGCTCGAAAGGGCCCGCGCCCAGATCGGCCGCGACGAGGAGGGGCTCGAGTTCACGCGCGGCCCGCTCATCTCGCGCTTCAGTTTCGCCATCGACGTGCGCGAATGGGGATTCACCAGCCCGCGCGACGCGCTCGTGAACAACGCGCGGCAGTTGCCGGAGATCGCGGCGATCGCCGAAGCGGAGGTCTGGGACGAGCGCCCCGAGGATCGGCACGACACACCCGAAGAATCGCTGACCTGAGCTCGTCCCGCGGGCTGTTTGACACTCGGTGCGTCGGGCCGCGATACTTCTTCACACATGTTCAAGGGACTCTGGGGCCGGCGATGGCGGCGGGTGGACGGCGATCCGCTGCGCGCCGCGCTTGGCACGCTCGAACGCCCGGTGATGGAGATCGTCTGGGGCGCGCAGGAGGTCACCGTGCGCGACGTGCAGAGCCAGCTCCAGCGGCCCGTGGCCTATACGACCGTGATGACGACGCTCGACCGGCTGTTCAAGAAAGGATTCGTCGCGCGGACGCGCTGCGGACGCGCGTTCGTCTACCGCGCGACCGGATCCCGCGCGGAGGCCGAGGCAGCGGTTGCCAGCGGTGTGCTGACCGGCCTCCTGTCCACCGGCGCGGCCATGCCGATTCTCTCGAACCTCGTGGACGCCGTTGGCAGCCAGGACGACGGTCTCGATCTCCTGCACGCGCTCGAAGCGATGGTGCGCGAGAAGCGGCGGCGGATCGAGCGCGACGGGGAGGATGCATGAGCGCGCCCGGTCCCGCCGTGCGGCTCGCCGGCTGGCGTTCGTGATGCGCGCCTGTCTCCCGGCCCTCCTGTGCGTCACCGGTTTGCTCGTGCTTCCCGGCGTTGCGCGCGGCGACGAGGCGGTCGCGGCGCTGATGAAGCAGGGGCACTGGAAGCAGGTGCGCGCGATCGCGCAGACCCGCATCAAGGCCGGCCCCGACGATCCGGAGGCGAACTACCTGATGGGCCGCGTGCTCTATCGGTGGGGCGATGGGACCGCCGCGATGCCCTACGCGGAAAAGGCGGCCAAGCTCGCGCCCCAGAACGCGGAGTATCACTGGCTGCTCGCCGAGCTCCTCGGGCAACAGGCCCAGCGCGCGAACGTCTTCCGCCAGATCGGGCTGGCGCGCCGGTTCCGCAGCGAAACGGAAACCGTCCTCAGGCTGAATCCCCGCCACATCGAAGCCCACTACGGGATGATGATCTATTACCTCAAGGCGCCCGGGATTGTCGGCGGCGACAAGAACAAGGCGCATGCCGAGGCTGACGAGATCGCGAAGATCGACAAAGCCAGCGGATACATGGCGCTGGCGCGTCTCGCGCAGGAAGAGCAGCAGCCGCAGAAGCTCGAGGAGCTGTATCGCAAGGCGGTCGAGGCCGATCCGGACCGCTACGAGGCGCACATGGGCCTGGTGAACGTGTACTCGAACGCGGAGCCGCGCAACGCCGCCGCGGCTGAAACGCACGCGCGCCGCGCCCTTGCGATCGATCCGAGGCGTGTGCCGGGCTACACCGCCCTCGCCTGGGCGCTCGTGGCCCAGCGCCGGTGGTCCGATCTCGAGGCGACGCTCGCCGGTGCGGAAAGAGCGGTTCCGGACGATCTGAGTCCGCATTTCGTCGCGGCGCAGACCCTCCTGCGCGATGGTCAGGATTTCCCGAGGGCCGAGCAGTACTTCCGCAAGTACTTGTCGCAGGAACGCAATGCCGGCGCGCCGACGCACGCCGTCGCGCAGTGGCGTCTCGGGCAGCTGCTCGAGAAGACCGGCCGCAAGCCGGAAGCCGTTGCGGCGATGGAGGCGGCGCTGCGGCTCGACGGCTCGCTCGAACAGGCCAAAAAGGACCTCAAGCGCTTGAAAGGCTGATCACCGCTGCGGCACGGAGTGCTGCTTGACGTAGCGTTTCGCGGCATCGACGTCAGTGTCGATTCCCGGCGCACCCCAATAGACCGATCCGCTGACGCCGCTCACCGTGTACACGCCGAGCACGATCCGCCACCTCCGGTTGTCCGGACGGTAGAACAAACTGAACTTGCGGCCGGCGTAGCCCGAGAGGTCGACGCTGATCGGTGTCCATCCCTGCCGTGACGAGTCCCCGCTCGCAATCTGACGTTCGAGGAGCCCTTCGTACACCCGGTCGTCGCTGATCCCGATCCGGAAGAGCACGACGGCGGGACCCGGCTCGTCGGGGACGGCTGCGTCAACGCGGAGCACGCCGCGCACCGGCAGCGCCTGCGTCAGGGTGATGCGGCTCGGTACCGGCACGACAAGGCTGGCCCGTGAACGCCCGTCGAAGGTATGCTCGCCAATCTGAATCGAGGCGCCGAGAGGACGTGTTTCCGCGTGGCCGATCTGTTTGATCAAATCGACGACCTGTACCGGGGTCTCCGGCGGGTGACGCGCGCACGCGGCGGTCATGGCGCCGATGGCGAAGAGAGCGAGCAGGCCGCCGCGCGGGAACTGACGACCGGGCGGGCAGGCGAGTGGCCGTAGCGTCCGGGACGTCGTCGCCTGCGCCGCGCGCACGCGCCTGGCGGTTCCTCGCGCTTGCGTCGTGCGCGCTGTTCCTCGCATCCGTCGCGCGATTCTACCATCCGGGTTCGGGCTTCACGGCGCTGATCGCCTTCCCCGCGGCCGGCCACGACTCCGAGCTCCCGGCGTTGCGCGCGCTGCCGCATCTCGATTACCCGACGATCGCCTACGACGGCCAGTTCTACGCGCAGCTCGCGCTGGAACCGCTGCTCCGCGATCCGGCGATCGATCGCGCGCTGGATCTGCCGGGCTATCGTGGACGGCGGATTCTGTTCAGCTGGACCGCCTATGCGCTCGGCCTCGGCCGTCCCGCGTGGATCCTCCAGGCCTACGCGCTTCAGAACGTGCTCTGCTGGCTCGTGCTCGCGTGGCTCATCACCCGCTGGATACCGCCGGACTCGCCGAAGTTGTTCGCGCTGTGGGCCGCGTGCATGTTCAGCCATGGGCTGCTGTGGTCCGTCCGCTTCTCGCTGCTCGACGGTCCCAGCGTCCTGCTTCTGACTGTCGCGGTCATGACCGCCGAGCGCCATCGCACGTGGACGACGGCCGCGCTCGTCGGTCTCGCGGGACTCGGGCGCGAAACGAACCTGCTGGGCGCCGCCGCGCTCCCGTGGCCGCGCGGTGTGCGAGGCTGGCTGATGCTCGTCGCCGCGCTCGCGATCGTCGTGCTGCCGCTCGCGATCTGGCAGGACTACTTGTTTTCGATCTACCGCAGCCGGAGCCTCGTGGGCGGCAACCAGCTGACGACGCCGTTCCGCGCGTACCTGGGCAACTGGCACTCAGCAATCTCGGGGGTGCAGCACCACGGCTTGAGGTCGCTCCCCATGCACTCGCTGCTGGTGGTCATCTCCCTGACGGTTCAGGCGATGTTCCTCATCTGGTCGCGGCAGTTCGACCAGCCCTGGTGGCGGCTTGCGGTGGCCTACGCGGGGCTGATGGTGATCGTCCACTCTGTGGTCTGGGACGGATACCCGGGCGCGATCACGCGGGTCGTCCTGCCGCTGACGTTCGGCTTCAATATTCTGCTGGCGCGCCAGCGCGGCCGGGCGTTCTGGATCTGGTTCGTGCTCGGTAATCTGCACGTGCTCCCGGGGCAGGGTGCAATGCCAATGCCCGGGGTGCCGCTGGTGCTCTAGGGCGGCTCGCTTCGCTCGCCGTAGGGGCCTCGGCGCTGCGCGCCTCGGTAGGGGCCGGCTCGCTAGCGCTCGCCGGAGGGCGCTTCACGCAGAAGCGAGCGCCCGTGCGGCAACCCTCGCGCTCGACCATGCCCACTGGAAATTGAAGCCGCCGATGCGTCCGTCGACGTCGAGCATCTCGCCGACAAGGTACAGACCAGGGCAGCGGCGCGACGCCATGGTTGCCGGATCCACTTCGTCGAGCGTCACGCCTCCGGCGGTCGCTTCGGCGTAGTTGTAGCCGCGGCTGCCGGTGACGTCGAGCGGCCACGCGACGAGCGCGTGCGCGAGGCGGCGCCGGTCGGCTCGCGTCAGGCGCGCCAGCGTCACCGACGCGTCCAGGCCCAGTTGCTGCAGGATCGCCGCCGCAAGGGATGCCGGCAGCAGCTCGGCGAGGGCGTTGTGCAGTGAGAGCCGCGGCCGTTCCGCCGCCAGCGCGGTCCACGTCGTGTCCACCACTTCGAACGCCTCGTTCTGACAGAAGCTCACCGTGATTCGGGCATCGCGGTTTTCGAGGCGGGCCCGCAGCCAGTAGCGCGACGCGTCCAGCACGGACGGTCCGCTGACGCCGAAGTGCGTCCACAGCATCGCGCCCGGCACGCGCTCGGCGATCGCGCCATCGACCCACACCGACAGCACGACGTCGTGCGCCACGCCGCGGAGCTGCGGAAACGGCGGGCTGTCGGCGTCCGCGGCGACGAGCGGCACCAGCGACGGCGTCGTCGGCACGATCGAGTGTCCGAGCCCGCGCGCGATCTCGAGGCCGCCGCCGTCGCTCCCCGTCTTCGGAAGCGACTGACCGCCCGTCGCGAGCACGACCGTGGCAGCGTCGATCGGGCCTCGCGAGGTGTCGATTCGAAAGCCGCCGCCGGCGGAGAGGACGCCGGTGACTCGTGTCGCCGCGCGAAGCACCGCTCCAGACGCCTCGGTCTCTCGCAACAGGGCGTCGAGCACGTCGCGGGACCGGTTCGAGTCCGGGAACAGTTTGCCGTGCTCTTCCTCGTGAAGCGGGACGCCCAGCTGCGCGAACCACGCAACCGTCTCGGCAACGGAAAAGCCGCGCAGCACGCGCCGCACGATGGTTGATTTCCCGCCGGCGAAATCGCGCTCGGTCACCGAGACGTTCGTGACGTTGCACCGCGAGCCGCCACTGACGAGGATCTTCGCCCCGGGCCTGGCGGCGCCGTCGAGCAGGAGAACCGATCGGGACGGGTTCAGCCGCCGCGTGAAGATCGCCGTCGCGAGCCCCGCGGCGCCGGCGCCGACGATGACGATGTCCTCCGCAGGCATCCGGGCGAGAATAGCAACTCGGGTTCGACGCGCGCGACGAGGGGGCGCTTATCGCAAGGTGGGCGTTGAGGTTGCGGAAGGGTCAGCCACGGCCGTCCTGCGTCGCGGGGCCCCACCACCCCTCGTGCTCGAAGCTCTTGTGGAGCTCGAGCCAACGCTTGTGGACCAGGTCGGACGTCGGGTAGTGCTCGAGCCGCTCGTGCCCGCTGGCTTCGGTGATGACGATTTCGTAACCCGGCCCGTGTGCGGCCGAGCGCACTTCGCACTGGACCGTGTCGGTTCCGCGCTTGAAGAAGTAAAACACCGCGAGTAATTATCGCACGGCAGGGGGCGTAGCCCGTAGCGCGGCCCTTCACAGCGTTGCGCGCGACGGCGTGGGTGGAGCCCGACGTCTGCGGCGCGGTTCGCAATACTCCTCAGCCTGGGTCAGGCCAGCGTCGCCGCGTACTCCTCGTACGTCCCCTTGAAATCGGTGATGGCGCCGTGATCGAAATGCCACACGCGCGAGCCGACTTCCTCCATCAGGTCCTGGTCGTGCGTGACGAGCAGCACCGTCCCGTCGAACTTCTGCAGCGCCACGTTCAAGGCGTTGATCGACTCGAGGTCGAGGTGGTTCGTCGGCTCGTCGAGCACGAGCACGTTCGGCTTCTGCAGCATGATCCGGCAGAAGAGCAGCCGCGCGGTTTCGCCGCCCGACAACGCCTCGGTCGGCTTGAGCCCTTCCTCGCCGCTGAACAGCATCTGCCCGAGCAAGCCGTGGATATCCTGGCGCGCCGCGTCGGGATCGAACTGGTGCAGCCACTCGACGGCCGTCATCCCTTTCTCGATCGCCCCGGTGTGGTCCTGCGCGAAGTAGCCGATCGACACCTCATGCCCCCACCGCACCGTTCCGCTGTCGAGATCCGCCGGCGACGGCGGAAGGTTCGGCGAATCGGCGAGCAGCGCCTTGAGCATCGTCGTCTTGCCGAGGCCGTTGCGGCCGACGAGGACGATCTTCTCGCCGCGATTCACAATCGCGCTGAAGCTCGAGACGACCTTCAGGTCGCCGTACGCCTTGCTGACGCCTTTGATCTCCATCGCCGTGCGGCCCGACGGCCGGTTCATCGGGAACTTGATGTACGGACGCTGGATGTTCGACCGCGCCAGCTCCGTCGTCTGCAGCCGCTCGACTTCCTTGCGCCGCGACGTGACCTGGCTCGCCCGCGTGCCGGCGCCGAAACGCGCGATGAAGTCGTTGAGCTGCGCGATCTTCTTCTCGCGCTGCGCGTTGTCGGACTCGATCCGCGAGCGGATCTGGGTCTTGGCGACGACCATGTCGTCGTAGCCGCCCGTGTAGGTGATGATCGTCTGGTAGTCGATGTCGGCGATGTGCGTGCAGACCGAGTTGAGGAAATGCCGGTCGTGCGAAATGACGATCAGCGTGCCGTCGTAGCGCACGAGGAACTCGCGCACCCAGTGGATCGAATCCAGGTCCAGGTGGTTCGTGGGCTCGTCGAGGAGAAGGGCCTCCGGGTGCCCGAAGAGCGCCTGGGCGAGCAGGACGCGGACCTTCTGGCCCCCCTGCAGTTCGCCCATCGGGCGCTCGTGGAGATCGTCGGGGATGTCGAGGCCCTGCAGGAGGATCGCCGCGTCGCTGTCGGCGGTGTATCCGTCCTCTTCGCCGACGATCCCCTCGAGCTCGCCGAGCCGCATGCCGTCGTCGTGGGTCATCTCGGCCTTCGCGTAGAGCCGCTCGCGCTCTTCGAGGGCGGCCCACAGCCGCGCGTTGCCCATGACGACGGTGTCGATGACGCGGAACCGGTCGAAGGCGAACTGATCCTGGGCCAGGATCCCGAGCTTGTCCGGCCGCACGACCGTTCCCTGCTGGGGCGTCAGCTCGCCGGTCAGGAGCTTCATGAAGGTGGATTTGCCGGCGCCGTTGGGCCCGGTGAGGCCGTAGCGGCGGCCTCGCGAGAAGGTCGTCGTGACGTCGTCGAAGAGCACCTTCGACCCGAACCGCATCGATATGCCGTTGACTGAAATCATTTGAGAATCCTGGGCGATGGTCCGCCGAAGCGTGCACGCGGCCGGATGTCGGGCAGAAAGCGCGCGGCTAGAACCATCTATTGTAACGCGAAACCGTCCGTTTCCGGTTTCTTCTGGTCAGCTGTCCTGCGCGGGAGATATATTTACGGCCTCCAGTTCATTTGCAAGACGTCATTTTTTGTACGACTTCGGGAGGGGGAGACAGCATGAGAGGGAACTACCGCAGGCTGGCGCTCGCCGCCGGCGCCGGGCTTCTCGCCGCCCTGCCGCTCGGCGCGGCCGGCGAGAAGATCGACTACGAGGCCATCAATAAAATCAAAGCCCAGGGGATGCAGGCGGAGAACTCGAAGGTCATGGAGATCTCGAGCTGGCTCACCGACGTCCACGGTCCGCGCCTGAGCGGATCGCCCAACATTCAGAAGGCGGGTGAATGGGCGGTGGCGCAGCTGAAGTCGTGGGGGCTGCAGAACGTGGCGCTCGAGAAGTGGACGAACCAGAATTTCACGAACGGGTGGTCGAACGAGAAGTTCTACCTGGCCGCTGTCACGCCGCAGGCGTTCCCGATCCCCGGCACGCCGGTCGCCTGGACGCCGGGCACCGAGGGCCTCGTGCGCGGTGAAGTCGTGCTCGTCACGGAGACGACGGCGGAAGATCTCGAAGAAGTACTCCGGGACACTCAAGGGCAAGTGGATCATGACGCAAGCCGCGCCCGATGTCGCGGCGTTCTGGAACCCGCTCGCGACGCGCGAGACGCCCGAAGAGTTGCGGCAGATGGAGCTCGCGACGGCGCCGGGCCTCGAGTTCGGGGTGGCGGCTCCGGGCGGACGCGGCGGCCGTGGCGCTCCTGGTGCTCCCGCGGCCCCTGGCGGCGGCCGCGGGCGGGGCGGCGCCGGCGGGTTCGATCGCGCGGCGTTCTTCAAGACGGAAGGCGCGCTCGGCACGCTGGCGACGACGCCGCGCGGGCACGGCGTCTACGTGATCGGCGGCAATCGCGCCGCCGATCCGGCCACGACCGTCCCGTCGATCTCGATCCCCGCTGAGCAATACGGCCGCATGGCGCGCATGCTCGCGAAGAACCTGCCCGTCACGATCGAAGCGGACATCAAGAACACGTATTACCCGAACCCGACGATGTTCAACGTGGTCGGCGAGATCCCGGGCACGGACAAGGCTGACGAGATCGTGATGCTCGGCGCCCACTTCGACTCGTGGCACGCCTCCACCGGCGCGACCGACAACGCCGCCGGATCCGCCGCGATGATGGAAGCGATGCGCATCCTCAAGCAGAGCGGCGTCAGCCTTCGGCGGACGGTGCGGATCGGGCTGTGGTGCGGGGAAGAGCAGGGGCTCATCGGCTCGCGTGATTACGTCGCGGCGCATTTCGCGGGACGCGGAGCGCCTCCGCCGCCCCCGCCGGGCGCCACGCCCGATCCGAACGCGGCTGCCGGTGGACGCGGCGGCGGGCGCGGCGGACCGCAGGGCCCGCTCGAGCTGAAGCCGAACCACGCGAAGTTCGCCGGGTACTTCAACATCGACAACGGCACCGGCGCCATCCGCGGGGTCTACCTGCAGGGCAACGACGCCGTGGCGCCGATCTTCCGCGAATGGATGGAGCCGTTCCGGAGCCTCGGCATGTCGACGTTGACGATTCGCAACACCGGCGGCACGGATCACCAGTCCTTCGACGGCGTCGGCCTGCCCGGCTTCCAGTTCATTCAGGACGATGTGGAGTACGGGACGATGACGCACCACACGAACCTGGACAGTTACGAGCGCCTGCAGCCGACCGACATGATGAAGAACGCGACCATCGCGGCGGCGTTCGCCTACCTCACCGCCAATCGCGACGAGAAGCTGCCGCGCAAGCCGCTGCCGGCCACCGGCGCGGGTCGAGGCGGACGTGGAACAGGAGCTCAGGAGTTCTAACAGGGAAACAGGAGGTCAGGAGTTCTAACAGGAGAACAGGAGGTCAGGAGTTCTAACAGGAGAACAGAAGATCAGGAGTTTCTTGGTTTTGAAAAAAAGCCTCCTGATCTCCTGCTCTCCTGTTCAACTTTCTCCTGATCTCTTGTGAACTCAGTTCGGCCGGTCGCGGCCCGTCAGCGTGTCGAGGAACTTGACGAGCGTGTCGAACCCTTCCGGCTTGTAGAACAGGAACGCGCGGTTGGCCGTGATGGTGGCTTCCTCCTTGTCGGTGAGGACGCCGCCGGTGAAAATCAGGATCTGGGCTTTGTTGAATTCCGGCCGCTGGCGAATGCTCATCAGCAGGTCGATGCCAGTGCCGGGGCCCTGCAGGCCCACATCCAGAATGAGCGCCTGCACGGGCGTGGTCTTCAGCACGTCCTGCGCCTCATCGAGCGTGGACACCGACACGGCGCCGTAGCCGTAGATCTTCAACAGCCGCTCCATCGAGGAGCGCACGCCAGGATCGTCGTCCAGGACCAGGACCGTCGGGGCTTCTTCCATCAGCGAACTTGCATCATAGCCGAGCGCGGCGCGTGTGTCGCTGTCAGCCGCTCGCCCCCGGGGCGCAGTATCGGCGGACCATGCCGAGGAGGGCCTCGAGGTCGATCGGCTTGGAGAGGCAGTTCTCCGTGCCGAGCTCGAGCGCGACGGTGGCCGCGTGGGAAGCGCCGCTCAGGCAGATCACCGGCACGTCGCAGATGGCCTTGTCGAGTCGCTGCGCCGCACGAAACTGCAGCGCGTTCATCCGCGGCATCATCAAATCGAGGACGATCAAGTCCGGCCGCTCCCGCCGTGCCGCGGTCAGGCCTTCCTCGCCATCTTCCGCAATCGCCACCCGATAGCCCTCACCGGTCAGAAGTGTCACCACGAGCCCGAGCACGTCGGGGTCGTCCTCGACGATCAGGATCAATGGCGGCATCCGTCCGACAGCATACCGCGAAGTCTCCGCCGTGCCGCACCTTGCAGGACCTCCTCGATGGGGATACGCTGCCGTCATCAGCCGGAAAGCACCCTTTGCACGGGAGGTCGCCATGACTCGATCGAGTCTCGCCTTGTTCCTCGCCGCGGTCTCCTGCGCCTCGACGGGAGCAGCGCTGCGGGGCACGGGCCTCCCGCAGGCCGCTTCGCCGGGGACGCGCCACATTTATATAAGCGCGATCGACAGGAACGGTGGATCGGTGCCCGGCCTCACGACGAAGGAGGTCACCATCCGGGAGGATGGCGCCACGCGGGACGTGGTTGGCGTGCAGCCGGCGACGGCTCCGCTCTCGATCGCGTTGCTCGTCGACGACACCGGCCCGGGCATCCGGTTCATCCGCGAAGGGGTCGGAGCGTTCATGCACCGGCTCGCTGGATTGGCTGAGATGGCCCTCATCAGCACCGGCGGCCGGAATACCACGATCGTGGAATTCACGGGGCAGCTCGACGCGCTCTATCAAGGCATCCGTCAGCTCAGCACCCGTACGACGACGGGCGCCTACCTGCTCGACGGGGTCCACGACGCGATCGGCGCCCTCAACAAGCGCGAGGCCGAGCGGCCGGTGATTGTCGTGCTCACGCTGGAAGGGCCTGAATTCAGCAACCTGCGCGCGGACCGGCTGCTCGGGGAGCTGACGCGCAGCGCCGCCACCATGCACGTCGTCGCGCTCGGCAAACCGACGCTGAAGACGATGACGTCGTGGAACGAGCCTCCCAGCCAGTCGCTGCGCGAGAACCTCGACGAGAACCTCAATCGGAAGAAGTTTCTCGAAGACGGGACCCGGCAGTCGGGCGGCCGGTTCGAGCAGGTCCTCGCCGACTCGGGCATCCCGGCGGCGATGAAGGCGCTGGCCGAAGAGCTGGCGTCACAGTATGTCGTGGTCTACACCCGCCCGGAAGGCTCGGCCCAGCCGAGGAAGATCAACGTCGCGACGACGCGCGCAGGAATCAAGGTGCGCGCCCGGACCGAGTTCCCGAAGGGCGGCGGCACGAAGTAGCCGGATAACGGTTGCCGATCCGCGGCGTCCTCTTCAACAGCCGCCCCCCGGCCGGAGGGTTTGGCGGGGCGTCCTAAGGGTCGAGTTTTCATAGTGGAAAGGACAGGTAGAGCCATGAGAAGTCGCACTATCGCAGGGTTGATCATCCTGAGCGCGGCGTGTACGGGCTGGGCCGTTACGCTGCGGGCGAGCGACCCGGTCGGCGTGTACGCGGTGGTCGAGAAAATCGTCCTCGAACCGTCGGATGCCGCCCCGCAGCGCGTCCAGATCTGGGGCGCGTTTTCGATGGCCGACCGCAGCGATGCGGACACCTACGGGCCGGCGCAGCGCGGCTACCTTTATTACTCGTGCCCGCAGGGGCAGGACAGCGTCTGCAGGAACGAGTGGGCGGACCTGCAGACCGTCGCGGGCAAGAACACCGGCATCGGGTTCGGCGGCCGCTACAAGGACCTCGGCAGGGTCCGCAAGCTCGACGAAAAGGTCGCCTCGCCCGACACGTATCCCATCCAGCTCGGCGTCGTGCGCATGACCGGCTTCCGTTCCACGCTGCCCGTCGTCGATCGCCTCAAAGCGGCGCTCAAGGGCGGGTCATAACGCGCCTCCGGGAGGGATGAGCTCATGGCCGTCACAGTGCTGGCACGATCGACGACGCCGCGGACGAGCGGCATCCTGCGCCACTCGCCGTGGGACGCCGTCCTTGTCGGGTCCTCGTTCGTGCACGCCGCGCTTCTGATCGTCATCCCGGCCATCCCTGTCGTGGGAATCGGTCTCTGGTGGACGGCCAACACGGCCGCCCACAATTTCATTCACACGCCGTTCTTCCGCTCGCGCCGCCTGAACCGCCTGTACTCGCTGTACCTCAGCGCGGTCATGGGAATTCCCCAGAGCCTGTGGCGCGATCGGCACCTGCGGCATCACCGCGGGCAGCACGGCGCCGGCCCCTGGACGCGCGAGATGACGGTTGAAGCCGCCGTCGTGGCCGCGTTGTGGCTGGCGCTTGCGGCTGCCGCTCCGCGGTTCTTCGCGACGGTGTACATGCCCGGATACGCGCTCGGGCTGGCGCTCTGTTTCCTCCAGGGGCACTTCGAGCACGCGCGCGGGACGACCAGCCACTACGGGTGGCTGTACAACTGGTGCTTCTTCAACGACGGGTATCATGCCGAGCATCACCTGCGGCCGGGTGAGCACTGGACGCGGCTGCCGCACCAGCCGCACGTCCGCGCCCACGTCAGCCGGTGGCCGCCCGTGCTGCGTTGGCTGGACGTCTTCAGCCTCGAATCGCTCGAACGGATCGTGCTGCGGGTGCCGTGGCTGCAGCGGTTCATGGTTGCGGTCACACGAGCGGGCGTTCCGGACGCTGCTCCTGCGCGTCCCTCCCGTGCACCGCGTGACCATCATCGGCGGCGGTCTCTTCCCGAGAACCGCGCTCGCGCTGCAGAGGGTGTTGCCCGGCGCGACGCTGACGATCGTCGACGCGAGCCTCGAGCATCTCGAGATCGCGCGGACGTTCTTACGATTCACCGGGGGATAGGGGCCCCCGGAGTAATACGACGTCCTCCGGCACGAACTGTTCGATCCGGGTTCGACCGAGCCTGCCGACCTCGTCGTGATCCCGCTGTCGTTCATCGGCGACCGGGATCGGGTCTACCGCGAGCCGGCCGCACCGGTCGTGCTCGTCCACGACTGGATGTGGAAGACGCGCGGCGGGGGCGTGCGGGTGTCGTGGCTGCTGCTCAAGCGGCTGAATCTCGTCACGCGCTGAGAGCGCTCTGCCTGCTCGCGGTCCTCCTGACCGCCAGGGCGCTGATCCTCTTCGGCCGTCCCGGCGGCGGAGATGTCGCGCTCTCGTTGTGGTCCCCCATCGCCTACCTGTGGCAGGACGTCCTGGTTGCGCTCCTGTTCTTTGCGGTCTTCTTTGCTCTCCGGCGACTGCAACGGCCGTGGATCGCGTGGGCCGCCTACGCCGCCCTCGTCGCGTACATCGCCATCAACGTGCCGATCGCGCTCGTCCTCTCCACGCCGCTGACGTGGACGATCCTGCGAGCCACCGGCGGTCCGCTTGCGGATTCGATCGTCCACGCCGCGACCGCGCGGAACCTGGCCGCGCTCGCGCTGCCTCTTGCCGTGGGCCTCGCGCTTCCGTTCCTTCTGGCGCGGCGCGCCATCCACGTGCCGCGATGGGTGCTCGTCGCCGCGTCCGCGATCGTCATCGCGGGTCCACTTGCCGTATCCCGCGTCGACACCCGGGGATGGCATCGGAATGCCCTCGGGGCGCTCGCGGCGACGAGCTTCTCGCGTCTCGCGCCGCGGCCCGGCACGGGCGACTGGCGCGCCAGCCCGTTCGGCGCACGCACGGGAGAGGACCTGACGCACCTTCGTGGCGCGATGCGCGGACGCAACGTGATGCTGGTGATCCTCGAGTCCACCGGCGCCCGCCACCTCGGCCTCTACGGCGGCACGCCCGATCCCGCGCCGAACCTGACAGAGCTCGCGCGGCGATCGATTCTGTTCGAGCGCGCCTACGCCGTGTACCCGGAGAGCATCAAGGGGCTCTTCGCGACGCTGTGCTCGCGATACCCGGCGTTCGATACGCCGCCCGAGCTTTACGCCGAAGTTCCCTGCGTCTCGCTTCCTGCCACGCTGGCGTCCGCCGGGTACCGGACGGCCCTGTTCCACTCGGGGCGATTCGCCTATCTCGGCATGCGGTCGGTGATCGACCATCGCGGGTTCGCGGTTCTCGAGGATGCGGGAGCCATCGGCGGACGCGTGGACTCGAGCTTCGGGGTGGACGAGGCATCGGCCGTCGAGCGGATGCTCGGCTGGATCGACTCATTGCCCAAGGGGGAGCGCTTTTTCGTCACCTACATGCCCATCGCCGGCCACCACCCGTACGCGTCGAGCACGGACGGCCCGTTCACGGGAGACGACGACTTCGCGCGGTACATGAATGCCGTGCACGAAGGAGACGCCGCGCTGGGTCAGCTCCTTCGCGGGCTGCGCGAGAGGCAGCTCGACGACGACACGCTCGTCGTTGTCTTCGGCGATCACGGGGAGGCGTTCGGCGAGCACCAGGGGAACTTTGCGCACACGCTGTTCATTCACGAGGAGAACGTCCGGGTCCCCTACGTCATCGCCGCGCCCGGCGCGATCAACGAGGCGATCCGCGTCAACCGCGTCGCCAGCGTGATCGACACGGCGCCGACGATCATCGAGCTGCTCGGGTTGCCCGCGGCCGCCGGGCATCAGGGCGAGTCCCTTCTCCGTCCCGAATCGCGGATGGCGCTCTTCTACACCGACTACTCGCTCGGCTGGCTTGGCCTGACGGACGGCTGCTGGAAGTTTCTCTACGAGATCGATTCGCAGAGGTCGCGACTGTTCGACGTCTGCGAGGATCCCGGCGAGACCCGCGATCGCGCGACGGACACTCCGCAGCGCGTCGAGGCGTACCGCGAGCGCGTGCAGGCGTGGGCGGCGGCGCAGAAGGAGGCGGTGACGGCCCGGCGGTAGGATTGGCTGTCGTCGCTCAGCGGATGATCCGGAGGTTTGCGGGCGGGACAGGCTGCGTGCCACCGACGTTTGCGCCGGCGAGCCCGACACCGGCGCGGTGGAACCTCACCGAGACCTGGCGGCCCTGCCGGTCGCGAAGCGATACCCCAATCTCGGCGGCGGTCGCGAACGGCGTGACCTCTGTCGGCACGACGCCCGCAGCGGTGGGTGACAGGTGGATCAGGTGCAGGAAATCGACGGCCGCATGCCGATCCTGCCGCTCTGACGGTCAGCAGGTCCGTCGCGCCCTGCGGCGCCATCTGCACGGTGGCGTTTGCCGGGAACACGGTCTTGAGCCAGCCGCGCCCGGCCGGACGCGCCACCGTCAGCGTCCGTGCGCCGGCGTCGAGCGTGCCGGCGCCACTCCACACGTGGAACAGGACGTCGAGGTTGCCCGCGCCGATGACACGATCGCGTACTACCACCACGTCCGGGTAGATGACGACCACTTCACGCGTCACCTTGCCGGACTTCGGGACGGGCACGGACGCGTCCGGGTAGGCGTTGCCGAAGTCCGTCGCGACGTAGGTATACGCCGGATTCGTCTGCACCGCCGTGACGCGGCCGCGTTCGTGCGGCGTGCCGGCGAGCGGCTGCGCCCGCTGAACCTCGTTGTTCCCGTAAGGAATCTGGTCGCTGCCGGCGACGCGAATGCTGTTGTGATGGACCGTTTCGTGGTTGATGCCCGAACCGGCGTTCTCGACGAACAGCTCGCCGCCGTACGCCTCGACCAGCAGATTGCCCTGATCGTCGTGCTGGTGCCCGTTGTAGATCGGTCCCGCACGCAGGTAGACCCACGTGTCCTGCGGCCCGAAGCCCGAACGCATCACCACCTCGCCCTGTCCCTGGAAGTGCACCGCCTTCGGCATCGCCGCCAGGTTCGGACCCGGCAGCGCGGCGTTGCACCACAGGACGGCGCCCAGCTGATGAAAGCCGTAAGTCGTTCCGGAGTAGGTGAGGTCCTTGATGTACTTGCCCAACGGATCGTTGTAGCGGGCGCTCAGCAGGCAGCCGAGCGTCCCCACGTTCTTGTCGCTCATCCCGGTCTGGTAGCTGGAGTTGCCCTTCGGCGCCAGCATGCCGTTGGGACGGCGCATGTAGACCATGTACTGCGCGTACTTGGCGAGACCGTTGATCGACGGAAACAGATCCTGATTGAAGCCGGTCCGCCAGGCCTCGACCATCCGGCCGAAAAGGGGATGGGTCATGTCGAGGTGCCCCATGTCCTCTCCCCATCCGCCATTGCCGGTGAAGCCGCTGCGGCGCGTCAATTCCCCGTCGCCGCCCGCTTCCTGGTTCATCGCCGGGATCATGTGGCCGTTCAGCAGTGTCTCCGCCTCCGACAGGTAGAACTGCGCGCGCGCATCGTTGATCCCCTCGCCCGACAGCACGAGACCCGCAAACGCCAGCGAGCCCAGGTGGTAGTACAGCTGGTTGGAGTAGTCCGACATCTGATTCGCCCACGTGACGTCGTACGGGGCGTAGTTGAAGAGGTCGTCCATCATCGCGACGATCACGTTGCCCAGTTCGGTCCGCTGTGCCGCCGAGATGTCGTTCCACAAGTAGTCGAGGGCGAGCGAGTGCGCCATGACCTGATAGGGCAGATCCCAATGCGAAATCTGGCCGGCGGTATAGGCCGGGAACCGCCAGGTCGTCAGGATCTTGTCGCGATACGCCGTGCCGCCCGCGATCGCGTGGAGCAGCGCCAGGCTCTCGAGCTCGAAGCCGGCGACCTCGTTGTTGGTGTGGCGCGCGGACGTGCTGTCCATCCGGGATCGCAGCTGGTTGTAATAGGTCGAGATCGGCGCCTGCGTCACGCGCGCCCGCAGCGCCGGCAGAGCCGCCGGCCGGAGATAGATTCGCGGATGCCCCGCGACGACTTGTGGCGCCTGCGATTGCGCGGCCGGCATCGACAGCGCCCAGAGCAGGCCGGCAGTCAACACGACGGCGAGGGGCGTCCGGCGGAGGGTCGCGAGCAATCTCATTTGTAATGGGCCGGCCGGGGTGAAAGATCCGGTTGCCAAAGGCATGCCAGTAGGGGCCGCGGCCTTCTGGAAGGCATGACCGTTTGAGCACACTCTTCTGTAAGTCTGAAACCAAAAAGGGCGGCTCGCTTCGCTCGCTGTAGGGCGGCAGCTACGGCTTGGGGATCCGGAGTGTCGCGCTGATCATGGCGCTGCCGCTCGCGCCATAGATGAGCGTCAGCGGATGGAGCAGGGCAGGTCCGATCTGGACCGCGCCGAGCCAGACCCGCTCGTCGATTCGGCCCAGGAGCATCGCCACGCCGAGCAGCGCGACAATGACAATGCTCGTGGGAATCGGCGTGCCTTCGAAGTACTTCACCTTTCCGGTCTCGCTGTCGGACAGAGCCGCCGCCGTGACGTTGAACCGCGCGAGCCTGCTGACGCCGCAGATGACGAAGAACGTCAGCACGACCATGTCCCACCCGCCACGCAGCCCGAGGGTGAAACCGAGAACCGCGGGAGCGACCCCGAACGAGATGACGTCCGCCAGCGAATCCAGGTCGGCGCCGAGCACGGACTGGCGCTTCCGGTTCAGGCGCGCGACGTAGCCGTCGAGGACGTCGAAGACGAGCGCGAGCGGCAGCAGAAGAAAAGCCGTCCACAGAAACCGACGGTTGTCGGCTGCGAGGTAGTCGAGGCACAGGAAGATCGCGATCGTTCCGCACGCGGCATTGCCGATTGTCAGCCCATCGGCCGCCGTGTAGGACCGCAGCATCGACATGTGGCGGCGGGGTGGGATTGTAGTCACGGTTCGTATTCAGCCGATGCGCAGCCGAACGACACGGATCTGATCGTTGCGCTGCACGGGCTCCAGCCGAAGCTCGGTGCCCCTGGCCGCGGGATCGATCGGAACGACGGCCGCGAGCGTTCGCTTCCCAGGCTCGGACGTTGGCTTCTCCATGAGAACGATGGCCGTTCCTGCGACGACGAGCGAGATCGGAGCGGCCGCCGGCGGGTTCTGCGGTCCGGTGATTTCCAGCTCGATGTTGATGGCCGGCCGGAAGACGCTGGGAAGAAAAAGGCTCGCCCCGCGGGCAGGCAGCGTCAGGCCCGGCGCAGCGGTGTCGTCGGGGCGCCATTCGGGACCAAGAAAGGGCGCCGCCTCCGGCGAGTCGAGCCGGACGTCGGCCTTGTCAACGGACGGAGGAACTTTCGGGGCCGCGTACACTTCGAAGTCGTAGCCCGCGTGTCCGCCGAACGCGGCCGAATCCGCGTGGAACCGTTGCACGAAGGACAACCGCCGGAGCCCGCCGTTCCCGAAATACGGCTCGGGCACGACAATCCAGTTGTGCGCGAGGAGCCGGTAGAGCCCTCCGCCAAGCACGGCCGGCAGATTCTCGACTCGTCTGACCCGAAGCTTCGTCTCCGGGAGATCCAGCCAGTGGATTTCGAGGAGCACGACGTCGCCCGGCGCCGCGTGCTCCAGCAGCCACCTCTCGGCGAGCGTGTGAGTCGGGGACGTCAGCCGCTGACTGAAAGCGACGGCTCCGCTCCAGGCGGGCGGCGCCAGTACGACAGCCACGAGCGCCGCGGTGACGCACGTCAAGAAGACGCGCCGAGGCCCACGGGGCAGTGCGCGCGCGCGCGCGCGCAGGACTCGAATCACGGCCACGAGGCCCGAGGCGCCGGCCACCGCGACGAACGGCACCAGGGGGTAGACCCAGCGCGGGAACTGGGCCGGCCGCACGGTCATGAACCAGATGTAAAGCAGTGGAAACGACAGGAAGATCCACATCTCGACGCGCCGGGTCGAGAGCCCGTGGACTGCGAACGCGGCAGCCAGGAGCAGCAGCGGCCATCCCGGTCCGAAGCGGCCGAGGATCATCGTGTAGAAGGCGGCGGGATTCTCGAGCGCGGCCCAATGTCCGGCGCCGGTCAGCGCGATCTGCGAGGACAACTGCCGGATGAAGTTCGGAAAATCGCTCCACAGAAAATGGTTGGTCACCGCCACCGAGACCGTGAAGCCTCCCAGCACGAGCGCGACTTTTTCCACCCCACCGCGCACAGAACGCGCGGCGGGGACCCCGGGCTCCAGGCGGGCGGTCGTGGTGCCGCGTGCCACCGCAGCGATGAGCGCCGGCACGACCGCGAACATGCTGGAGTATTTGATGGCCGCGGCGATCCCGGCGAGCGTGCCGGCCAAGGCTCCCCACGCCCGCCTGTCGGATTGGCACAGGACGAGCGAGGCCCACACCGCGGCGGTCACGAAGAGGACCTGACCCGGATCGTTGCGCACCACGGTCGTGGTCTGAACGGACAACGGGACGACCGCGACGACGAAGGCGGCCACGAGCCCGGCCGCCGACCCGGACAGCGTCCGCCCGACAAGGCCGGTGAAGACGGACGTGCCGGCCGCGATCCAGACGTTCGTCATGCGCGCGGCGAGCACGAACAGGCTGATCGGGGCCTCGAGGATCGATCGAATGGCGCCGCTCGTCAGCGCGCGCAGGTACTCGAGCAGCGAAGCTGCCACCAGCAGCCAGAAGACGAGGCCTGGATAGTGCTCGACCGTCTCGTGGAGGAGCTCTCCCTTCACGAAAAAGTGACGGACGCTGGACGCGAGACGCGCCTCGTCGATGTCGAGCGGCACATGGCCCATGTCCCTGCCGAGACCCGGCCACCGGACGAGGACGGCTGTTGCGGCGGCGATCGTCAGGCCGATCGTGAAGAGGTGCGGGCGCAGCGCGGCGCGCCAACCGGCCGGCGGCGGCCGGCGCCGTCCAAGATCGATCGCGTGGAGAACGGCCAGCAGCGCGAAGAGTACCCCGGCCGCGGGGAGCCAGGTGCGGCCAATGCCTCCCACGCGCGCGACCAGCGCCGCGGCCACGGCAACCTGCAGCAGCCGGAGTGGGCTGACCTGCCCGAGCCGGGCAACCAGGGTCGCGGTGAGGGAGGGGGGTGTAGGCGGCGTCAAGGAACGACCATCAGGGCGGGGTGACCATATTGGTCCGGCTAAAGCCGGACGCCACCGAAGTCGATCAGGTCCGGCTGAAGCCGGACGCCACCGAGACAGGTCCAGCCGCGAAACGGGCGCGATTGTACCACAGCGGTCGGGGGCGTTCTTCACTGCGAAACGCCCGGGCGATCGCAGGGCGAAATCCCCTATAATTCAAGGACATGCATCCAACCGACGTTGGGGATCCGAACTACTACCACCGGGTCGTCGATTGCCAGTGGGCCTGTCCGGCGCACACGAACGTGCCCGGAGTACATCCGGCTCATCGCGCAAGGGCGTTTCACCGAAGCCTACATGGTGAACCGCGAATCGAATGTGTTTCCCGGGATTCTCGGCCGGACCTGCGATCGCCCGTGCGAGCCCGCGTGCCGCCGCGTGCGGGTCGACGGGAAGCCCGTCGCGATCTGCCGGCTCAAGCGCGTCGCGGCGGACAACCGCGGCGACATCACGGATTTGCTGCCGCGGGCGGCCGCCGAGAAGAACGGGAAGAAGATCGCGCTCATCGGCGCGGGTCCGGCGTCGCTGACGGTCGCCAACGACCTGATGCCGCTCGGCTACGAGGTCACGATCTTCGAGAAGCAGCCACGGCCGGGCGGCCTGATGCGCATCAACATCCCCGCCTTCCGGCTCCCCGAACAGGTCCTCGACGAAGAGATCGGCTACATCGTCGACATGGGCGTGGACGTCCGCTACAACACGCCCGTGAACAGCCTGAAGGAGCTGCGTCGACCGCCAGGCGTTCGACGCCGTGTTCGTCGGCAGCGGCGCGCCGAAAGGCAAGGAGCTCGACGTGCCCGGCCGGCACGACACCGATCAGATCTTCATCGGGATCGACTGGCTCGAGGCGATTCACTTCGGCCACGTCGAGTCGGTGGGCAAGCGCGTGCTGATCATCGGCGTCGGCAACACCGCGATGGACTGCTGCCGGTCCGCCAAGCGGCTGGGCGCGACCGACGTCAAGGTCATCGCGCGCAAGACGCGCAAGTACTTCAAGGCCTCTCCGTGGGAGCTCGAGGACGCCGAGGAAGAAGGGGTCGACATCCTCGAGAACCTCCAGCCGGTCCGGTTCATCGTCGAGAACGGCACGCTCACGGGGATGGAATTCGACAAGTTCCACTCGGTCGAGACCGACAAGGGCCTGAAACAGGAAGTGATCGGCCGCGAGATCCTGCCGTGCGACTCCGTCGTGCTCGCGGTCGGCCAGGACAACGCGTTCCCCTGGATCGAGCGGAACATCGGGCTGGAGTTCGGCAAGTGGGACATGCCGGTCGTCGACAAGACGACGTTCATGTCGACGCGCCCCGGGCGTGTTCTTCGGCGGCGACGCGGCGTTCGGGCCGGCGAACATCATCTGGGCCGTCGAGCACGGGCACCAGGCGGCGATCTCGATCCACAACTACTGCCGCGGGATCGCGGTGACGGAGCGGCCCGCGCAGGGCATGTCGCTGACGAGCACCAAGATGGGGCTGCACGAGTGGGCGTACAGCAACAACTACGACCCCGCGCAGCGCCAGAAGATGCGGCACGTCGACCTGCCGGTCCGGTTCCAGAGCATGACGACGGAAGTGGAGAAGGGGTTCACGGCGGAGCAGACGAGGGTGGAAGTCGAGCGGTGCCTCAACTGCGACATGGAGACGCACTTCATCCCGTCGTTGTGCATCGAGTGCGACGCCTGCATCGACATCTGCCCGGTGGACTGCCTCACGATCACGCCGAATGCCGACGAGCCGGAGCTGCGCACGCGGTTCCTGTCGCCGGCCGAGAACCTCGACCAGCCGCTGTTCGCCTCGCCCCCGCTCAAGCAGACGGGGCGGGTGATGGCGAAGGACGAGAACATCTGCGTGCACTGCGGGCTGTGCGCGGAGCGCTGCCCGACCTACGCGTGGGACATGCGGAAGTTCGTGCTGCAGATCCCGTACGCCGGCGCCGGCCGGGTGATTCCACTGCTCGCGGTGTGAGTCTCAGCTGCCAGCGTCCAGCGACCAGCTGCCAGCTCACAGGTTCGGACTCGAGCTTCAGTTGGAGGCTGTAGGCTGGTAGCGGGAAGCTGGAAGCCGTGACACTTACGTAGCGCAGGGCTTCAGCCCTGCATGAACGAAGCTGGAAGCTGGTAGCGGGAAGCTGGAAGCTGTTTTCAACATATGGACCGAACCAACGAGTTCGCATTCAAGATTGCGACAGCCAACGGGACCGGGTCGGCCTCGGCCAACGGCCTGATCATGCAGGCGATCTTCCGGATGGGCGTTCCCGTCACGGGGAAGAACGTCTTTCCGTCGAACATTCAGGGGCTCCCCACCTGGTACGAGATCCGCGTCAACAAGCACGGGTATACCGCGCGCACGCCGCAGTTCGATCTGATGGTGGCGATGAATCCCGCGACGTATCAGAAGGACATCACCGAGATCAGGGCCGGCGGCTGGCTCCTGTATGACTCGACGTGGCCGCTCGATCAGCGGCTGGTCCGGCCCGACATCACGTATCTGGGGATCCCGTTCGCCGAGATGTGCAACGCGCAGTTCGACGGGGTGCGCGAGCGCATCCTGATGAAGAACATCGCGTACGCGGGGGCGATCGCGGCGCTCCTGAACATGGACGTCGAGATCATCCGGACCCTGCTCACCGAGAAGTACTCGCGGAAGCCGGCGCTCATGGACTCCAACCGGAAGGCGATCGACCTCGGCTTCGACCAGGCGAAGGAACGGTTCGAGTGTCCGCTGCCGATCCGGCTGGAGGCGTCGGACAAGACGAAGGACTCGATCCTGATCGACGGCAACACCGCGGCGGCGCTCGGCTGCCTGTATGCGGGCGCGACCGTCGGCGCGTGGTATCCGATCACGCCGGCCACGTCGCTGATGGAAGCGTTCAAGGGCTTCTGCCAGAAATACCGCGTCGAGCCGGAGACGAAGCAGAACCGGTACGCGATCCTCCAGGCGGAAGACGAGCTGGCGGCGATCGGGATGGTGATCGGCGCGTCGTGGGCGGGCGCGCGCGCGTTCACGCCGACGGCGGGTCCCGGGATCTCGCTGATGACCGAGTTCATCGGTCTCGCGTACTACGCCGAAGTTCCCGCGGTCATCTTCGACGTGCAGCGGACCGGTCCGTCCACCGGGATGCCGACGCGGACGCAGCAGGGGGACCTGATGCTCTGCGCGTACGCGTCGCACGGCGACACGCGGCACATCTGCCTGTATCCGTCGGATCCGCGCGAGGCCTTCGAGTTCGCCGTCGCGTCGTTCGACCTCGCCGAGCGCTATCAGACGCCGGTGTTCGTCCTGAGCGACCTCGACATCGGCATGAACGACTGGATGATCCCGAAGCTGACCTGGGACGATCGCTACCGGCCCGACCGCGGCAAGGTCCTGTCGGCGGAGGAGCTGGACGAGGTCAAGGTCTTCTACCGCTACCTCGACGGGGACGGCGACGGCATCCCGGAGCGCACGCTCCCGGGCGTGCACCCCAAGGGGGCGTACTTCACCCGCGGCTCCGGCCACAACCGGTTCGGCGCCTATACCGAGGACGCCGACGAGTACGTCGAAGTCATGGATCGCATCGATCGCAAGATCCAGCACGCCGCGCGCGCCGTTCCGGCCCCGCTCGTCCGCCCCGCGGCGGGGGCGAAGCTCGGGCTGGTCACCATCGGCGGCTGCCACGCCGCGTGCATGGAAGCGCTGGATCTGCTCGCCGCCGAGGGGATCCCGATGGACTACATGCGCGTCCGCGGGTTTCCGTTCGGCGACGAGGTGACGAAGTTCCTCGACTCGCACGAGACCAACTTCATCGTCGAGCAGAATCGCGACGGGCAGCTGCGCAGCCTCCTGATGCTCGAGACCGGCGTCGGGGTCGAGAAGCTCGAGTCGGTGCGGTACTACGGGGGGTTCCCGATGAGCGCGCAGCACGTGATCGCGGGCGTGAAGGGCCGGACGGAGAAGGCGGCATGAGCTACATCGCCAAACCGAAGGTGCACCATCCGGCGCTGCAGAAGAACGCGCTCGGCCTGACGCGCCGCGACTACGAAGGCGCGATCACGACGCTGTGCGCGGGCTGCGGGCACGACTCGATCACGGCGGCGATCATCCAGGCCTTCTGGGACCTGTCGATTGCGCCGCACAAGGTGGCGAAGCTCTCGGGCATCGGGTGCTCGTCGAAGACGCCGGCGTATTTCCTGCGGGAGGCGCACGGCTTCAACAGCGTCCACGGCCGCATGCCGGCGCTCGTCGCCGGCGCCAATGCCGCCAACCGCGACATCATCTATATCGGCGTGTCGGGCGACGGGGATTCGCTCTCGATCGGCCTCGGGCAGCTCTGTCATGCGATCCGCCGCAACGTGAACGTCCTGTACGTGCTCGAGAACAACGGCGTCTACGGCCTGACCAAGGGGCAGTTTTCCGCCTCGGCGGATCCGGGCTCGCTCAGCAAGAAGGGGGAGGAGAACACGATGGGCGCCATCGACGGCTGCCTCCTCGCGCTGACCCTCGGGGCGACGTTCGTGGCGCGCGGCTTCTCGGGCGACAAGACGCAGCTCGTGCCGATCCTCAAGGCCGGGCTCATGCACCGGGGCTTCGCGTTCATCGACGTGATCTCCCCGTGCGTCACGTTCAACGATCACGAAGGGTCGACCAAGAGCTACGCGTACACGCGCGAGAACAACGTCGAGGTCGTGCAGGCCGACTTCGTCCCGCCGGCCGCCTCCATCACGACGGCCTACGATCCCGGCACCGTGCGGAGCGTCCTGCTGCACGACGGCAGCTGGGTGCGGCTGCGCAAGCTCGCGGAGGACTACGATCCGACCGACCGCGATCGCTCCTACGCCTACATCCGCGAGCGGCAGAAAGACGGCGAGGTCGTCACGGGCCTGCTGTATCTGTCGGGCGACTCGAACGATCTGCACGAGCAGATCAACACGGTCACCACGCCCCTGACGCAGCTCCAGTACGAGACGCTCTGCCCCGGCAGCGCGGAGCTGGAGAAGCTGCAGCGCCGGTTCCGGTGACACTGAAATCCCTAATCGCTAATCCCTAACCTAATCGCGAATCCCTGATCCCGAATCCCCGATCCCAATCCCTGATCGTGAATCCTCAATCGCGACTCCCCAATCGTGAGCTCGTCCCCTAGGTCACGATCGGGCAAGGCATCCGGGACCAGGGATTCGAGATCAGGGATCCGGGATCAGGGATTCGGGATGAGGGATCAGGGATTAGGGATTCTGCTCTTCGTCGGCAGCGGGTGCGCCGCGCTCATCTACGAAGTGGTCTGGCTCCAGCTGCTGCAGCTCGTGATCGGTTCGTCGGCGGTCTCTCTGGGCGTGCTGCTGGGCACGTTCATGGGCGGGATGTGTCTCGGCAGCTTCCTGCTGCCGCGGTCGGTGGATCCCCGGTATCACCCGCTGCGCGTGTACGCCTGCCTCGAGCTGGGCATAGGCGCGGCCGGGTTGCTCCTGCTCTGGGGCATGCCGCTCGTCAACACGCTCTATGCCGCGGTGGGAGGCGGCCACGTCGCGTTTCGCGGCCTCGTCTCGGCGGCCTGCCTGCTGCCGCCGACGCTGCTGATGGGCGCCACGCTGCCGGCCATCGCGCGGTGGGTGCGGAGCACGCCGGCAGGCGTCTCGTGGCTCGGCGTCTTCTATGCCGGCAACATCGGCGGAGCGGTGCTCGGCAGCCTGCTCGCCGGTTTCTACCTCCTGCGCGTGCACGACATGGCGATCGCGACCTATGTCGCGGCCGGCGTGAACGTGAGCGTCGCGCTGGCCGCTCTGCGGCTGTCGAAGCGCGCGCCGTACCTTCCGGCGGCGTACGAGCCCCCGGCGTCGCGCGCCTCCGCCGGACACTCCATCGTCTATCTCGCGACCGCGGTGTCCGGGCTCACGGCGCTCGCATCGCAGGTCATCTGGACGCGCCTGCTCTCGCTCGTGTTCGGCGCGAGCGTCTACACGTTCTCGCTGATCCTCGCGGTGTTCCTTGCCGGCCTCGGCATCGGGAGCGCGGCGGGGGCGGCGTTGGGGACGCGAAAAGATCCGCGCATCGCGCTCGGCTGGTGCCAGCTGCTGCTCTGCGGCGCGATGGCGGGCGCCGGGCACCTGATCGCCGGGTGGCTGCCGTATCTGCCGAACGAGGCGATCGCCGATCCGTGGGCCCGGTTTCAGCTCGACCTGTGGCGGTGCCTCCCGGTCGTCCTTCCCGGCGCGATTCTGTGGGGCGCGAGCTTTCCGCTCGCACTCGCGGCGGCCGCGAAGCCCGGGCAGGATCCCGGCCGCCTCGTGGGCGGCGTCTACGCGGCCAACACCGCCGGCGCGATCGCAGGGGCGCTTGCCGCCAGCCTGATCATGGTCAGCGTTCTTGGCACGCAGCACGCGCAGCAGTTGCTGATTCTCGTGTCGATCCTGTCGGGGCTCGCGCTGCTGACCCCGCGCCTGAGCGGCGTGCGCCCGGCCGCGATCGCGCGGGTGCTGGCTGCCGCGGCCGTGGTGGGATTTGCCGCGTGGCGCGTGCCGCCCATTCCGGGCAGTCTGGCGGCCTACGGCCGGTACTCCGCCACGTGGAACGATGTGGCGACGATCCTCTACGTCGGCGAGGGGCTGAACGCCTTCATCGCCGTCTCGCGCGGCCCGACCGGCGTGCTCAGCTACCACGCCGCAGGCAAGGTGCAGGCGTCGAGCGAAGGCGAGGACATGCGCCTGCAGCGCATGCTCGGCCACTTCTCGCACCTCATGCCGGCGCGGCCGCGCAACGTGCTCGTGATTGGGCTCGGCGCGGGCGCCACGGCCGGCGCCGTCTCGATCGGGCCGGGCGTCGAGCGGATGACGATCGCGGAGATCGAAGGGCTCGCCGTGATGGGGTCGCGCTACTTCGAGGACTCCAACTACCGCGTCGTGGACAATCCGAAGGTCGCGCTCCACATCGACGATGCCCGGCATTTCCTGCTGACGACGAACCAGACGTTCGACGCGATCACGTCCGACCTGGTCGATCCGTGGGTCAAGGGGGTCGCGACGCTCTTCACCCGCGAGTTCTTCGAGCTCGTCAAACGCCATCTCAACCCTGGCGGCGTCGTCACCCAGTTCGTGCAGCTGTACGAGAGCAACACGGAAGCGGTCAAGAGCGAGATCGCCACGTTCGTCGAGGTGTTTCCCAATACGATCGTCTGGGGCAATCCGAACGACGGGCAGGGGTACGACCTCGTGCTGACGGGCCGGGTCGAACCGTTCCGGATTGACGTCGACCAATGGCAGGCGAGGCTCGAGAGCCCGCCGTACGCCGAGGTCGCGCGATCGCTGCGCGAGATCGGGATCGGCTCGGCGGTCGAGCTCTTGGCGAACTACGCCGGGTCGGCCGCGGACCTCGCGCCGTGGCTCGCGGACGCGACCATCAATCGCGATCGGAACCTGCGATTGCAGTATCTGGCCGGCATGGGCATGAACCAGTACCGCAGCGGATCGATCTATGCGGAGATGCTGCAGCACGCGAAATTCCCGGAGCATCTCTTCACCGGATCGCCGGCGTCGGTCCAGGCGCTGAGGAACGCCGTCGAGCGCGGGGTGGGGCGCCGATGAAGCCGTTCGTGGTGCTCGGCCTGTGTCTCACCATGGCGGCCTGTTCGCGCGAGGGCCGCATCGCGAAGACGTCGGCGAGAGCGCCGGCCACGCGGGTCGCGCCGGTCACGGACACGATGCACGGCGTGCAGATCGCCGACCGCTATCGCTGGCTCGAGGGGGACAACAGCGATCCGAACGACCCGGGCAGGATGACGCCCGAGGTGAGCGCGTGGACCGACGCGCAGAACAGCTACACGCGCAGCGTGCTCGACAACCTGCCCGGGCGCAAGGGGCTCGAGGACCGGCTGGCCGCGTTGATGAACATCGGCTCGGTGACGGCGCCGATCGTGCGCGGCAACCGGTATTTCTTCTGGAACCGCGAGGCCACGCAACCGCTGCCCATCCTCTACTGGCGCCAGGGCGCGCTCGGCGCCGACAACGTGCTGATCGACGCGATGGCGCTCGATCCATCCGGCAACACGACCGTCGGATGGTTCGCGCCGTCCGAAGACGGCCGGCTCCTCGCGTACGGCTCCTATCGCGCCGGTGACCCCGGCTCGACGCTGCACCTGCTGGATGTGGACGCCGCCAAGCCGCTGCCTCTCGAGATTCGGAACAGCCCTCAGGGCGTGCAGTGGCTGCCGGACGGATCCGGGTTCGTCTATCAGAACTTGAGAAGCGCGGACGATCCGAACAGCCGTCAAGTGCTGTTCCATCGGACGGGCGCCGAGCCGGAGCGCGACGCGGTCCTGTTCCGGCAGTTCACGACAGCCGAGAACGCGCGGCTGGGCTCGACGGCCGGGCCGTTCGCCGCGCTCTCGAGGGACGGGCGGTGGCTCGTCACCGGCTACTGGGTGGACGGCAAGTCGAACGATCTCTGGGTCGCGGATTTCGGCGCCTTCCGCAAGACGGGCAAGCTGCCGGCGAAGGTCGCGAGCGTCGGCGTGGAAGGCACGGCGTCCGGGACGGTGATCGACGGGACGCTCTTCCTGCACACGACGAAGGGCGCGCCGCGGGGACGCGTGGTGGCGGTGAGCGCCGCGGAGCCCGGCCAGCCGCGCTGGCGCGACATCGTCCCCGAGCGGAGCGACGCGTCAATCGAGAGCGTGTCGTTCGGGCGCGCGACGATCGCGGTGACGTATTCGAAGAACGCGTCCACGGTCATCGAAGTCTTCGACGCGGCCGGCAAGCCGCGCGGGACCATCAGGCAGCCCGGCATCGGCGCCGCGAGCATCAGCGCGGACGAGGATCGGACCGAGGCGTACCTGACATACGCCAGCTTCAACTTCCCGCCCACGGTGTTCCGCGTGGACCTGACGAGACCCGGCGACGCGCCGGCGCGGTGGAAGGCGCCCTACGTGCCGGCCGATCCCTCCATCGCCGAGGTCGAGCAGGTCTGGTATCCGTCGAAGGACGGCACCAGGATCAGCATGTTCCTGGTGCACAAGAAAGGGCTCACCCGGACGGGAAGCACGCCGGCGCTGCTCGCGGGCTACGGGGCCTTCAAGGTCCGCATGGTGCCGGCGTTTTCGCCGACGCTGCTGCAATGGTTCGACGCCGGAGGGCTCTTCGCCGTGCCGAACCTGCGCGGCGGAGGGGAGTACGGCGACGACTGGCACGACGCGGGCAGGCTCGACCGCAAGCAGACGGCGTTCGACGACTTCATCGCGGCGGCCGAGTGGCTGATTGCGAACAGGTACACGAGCGCGCAGAAGCTCGCCATCCATGGCGCCTCCCATGGCGGGCTGCTCACCGGCGCCGCGGTCACACAGCGCCCCGATCTGTTTCGCGCCGCGCTCGTCCTCGATCCGCTGCTCGACATGCTGCGCTACCACAAGTTCGTCCGGCAGCCGTACTGGGCGTCCGAGTACGGCTCGTCAGACGACGGCGGTCAATTCAAATGGCTGGACGCGTACTCGCCATATCGGCGCGTCAAGCCGGGCACACGCTACCCGGCAGTGCTGTTGACGGCCGCGGACGGTCCTGCCGAGGTGCACGCGATGCACGCGCGAAAGATGGCGGCCGAGCTGCAGGCGGCAACCGTCTCCGATACGGCCGAGCAGCCGATTCTCCTCTGGGTGGATCGCGATGACGCCACGCTGCCCGCTCTGCAGCTCCGCGCGATCGTCGATCAGCGCCTCTTCATCATGTGGCAGCTAGGAATGCTGTAATCGATTGCTTACGAATGAGTCTTCGTGACGTCGAAATACGCTTTACACGTCTGGGGTGGGAGCGTATGATGCCGCCGCTGCGGAGCTGTTGTGAGGGTCGGCCCGGCATCGAAGGCGACCGGACTCTTCGATTAGGAGTCCCGATGAGAAAGAGTCTCGCGATGGTCACTCTGCTGCTCGGCACGCTGGCGTTGTTGCCCGCGCTGGCTCAACAGCAGGACGCGGCGGGTCTGAAGGATCTGCAGAGCGACACGGCCAAGTTTCATCGCCAGGGCGCCCGCGCGATTCCGAACCATTACATCGTGGTCCTCGACGAGGACGTGTCCCTCCCTGACAAGTTCGGCGTGGCACCCGACGTCCTCGCCATAGAGAAGCGGGCCGACGACGTCATGCGCACTGTCGGCGCGGTGCCAACCTACGTCTACACGAGTGCGATTCACGGATTCGCTGCCCAGATGACTGAGGAGGAAGCGCTGAAGCTCAGTCAAGACGATCGCGTCGCCTTCGTCGAGGAGGACTCCGTCGTCGAAGCGATTGCCACCCAGACCAATCCGCCGTGGGGGTTGAACCGGATCGACCAGCGGGACCGGCCGCTCAACACGACCTACACGTACGTCAGCACGGGATCCGGCGTGAACGCGTACATCATCGATACCGGGATTCGACGCACGCACCAGCAGTTCGGCGGGCGGGCCTTTGTGGGGTTCGACGCCATCAACGACGGGCAGAACACCAACGATTGCAACGGTCATGGCACGCACGTGGCCGGAACGGTCGGCGGATCGACCTACGGCGTTGCGAAGGCCGTGCGGCTGTTTGCCGTGCGCGTCCTCAGCTGCAGCGGTTCGGGCTCCAACTCGGGGGTCATCGCGGGAGTGAACTGGGTCACGAACAATCACGCCGACCCGGCGGTCGCGAACATGAGCCTCGGTGGAGGGGCATCGACCGCATTGGACACCGCCGTGCGCAACTCAATCGCCGCAGGCGTGACCTACGCGATCGCCGCCGGCAACGCGAATCAGAATGCGGCCAACTCGTCGCCGGCGCGCGTCACCCAGGCCATCACCGTCGGGGCCTCGACGAGCAGCGATGCGCGGTCGTCGTTCTCCAACTTCGGGAGCGTCGTTGACATCTTCGCGCCCGGGTCGGCGATCCTGTCCGCCTGGAGGACGAGCGACACCGCCACGGCCTCGCTCAGCGGGACATCCATGGCGGCGCCGCACGTGGCCGGCGTAGCCGCGCGATACCTCCAGGGCAACCCAGGGGCGTCGCCGGCGACGGTCCGCAACGCGCTCGTCGCCGACGCTTCGCTCAACAAGCTCAGCGGGCTTCCCACGGGAACCTCCAACCGCCTGCTGTTCCGGTCTGGCGCGCAGTGACGTTTCAGAACGCAGGGGGCCGAAGCATGGTGTTGTGGGCGGTCCTCTGCGTTCTCTTTCCTCTGGGCGCTCAAACAGGCGAGGCGGTCCAGATGAAGCTGGTGACGGTGCAGCGCGGCGATCTCAGCGGGATCGAGGAGCGGCGCGAGGCCGTCGTCCGCACGGCGGCCGAGTGGGCGGCGCTGTGGAAGCAGCACCAGCCAGGGCAGAAGCCGCCGCCGATCGACTTCACGCGCTCCATGGTCGTAGGGATCTTCCTCGGATCGCGGCCGACCGGCGGGCACGCGATCGAGATCACGGCCGTCCAGCGCGAGGGCGCCGATCTCGTCGTGAGCTATCGCGAGAGCAGGCCCGATCCGCGGGAGATGGTCACGCAGATGATCACCTCGCCGTTTCACCTGGTGCGCATCGACCGGCAGGAAGGCCCCGTGACGTTCCGGCGTGTCGATCCGGCGGCCGTCCGCTGACTGCCGGTGGAGTGCAGTGAACTGCGAACCGTGAGCCGGCGGCAATCTGCTGTCACCGCCGGTTCAGGCGGTTTGGGCCCGGTGCCACCTCTTCACCATTCGCAGTCCACTTTTTCCGGTCAGCGGAGTCGCCCTGGCCGGCTGGCGCGCAGGCTCAGCGTGTCGGCCGGATGATTCCGCATGCGGTGCGGGCTCCGCCGGCGCAATTCGCGTCGGCCGGATCGGGGCAGTAAACGTCCGGCAGCGCGTGGATGATGATGGAGCTGCCATTCTCATCGAGGATGCTCAACGGGCGGTTCGCCGCCACGCGGTCCGGCGAATCCGGCGTCAGCGCGATCCGGTTCGACGACGTGGCCATCGCTCCCTTTCCCTCTGCATCGACCCTGAGGTTGACGAGATCGCCGGAGTGATACGGATGGTTGGTGGTGACGGGCACGTTGTGCCCGAAGGGACCCAGGTCCAGGTGGCTTCCGGCGGCGCTGCACGGACTGCACGCGCCGATCTCGTGGATGTGCACGGCGTGCTTGCCGGGGGCGAGCCCTTCCGCGGACAGAAGCACGTCCACTACTTTCCCTTCTTCCGAAGAGGGCCGCTCCACCAGAATCGCCGTGCCAACGGGCACTCCCGCTGTACCATCCGTCGTGCACGTGCTGATCGAGGCTTTGGCGCTCCTGATCTGATCGGCCGACAGGGTCGCGTGCCCGGACAACGACGAGACGATGAGCAGGGCGAGAAGCCCCGCGATGATTCGAACTGTTCCCATGGTGATGCTCCTTTCACGTGAGTGCCGCGCATGTTGATCGCAGGCGCGCGACGGCTAGAAGATAGGCATCGCGCACCGGATGTCGAACTCGACGGTGGCTCGGGTAGTTCGTGCTCCCTTCGACTCGCGTAATCCCGCGCGCCCGCTCAGGGCAGGCGTGCCAAGTTTGATTGGAGATGTGATGTCGCGATCCTCGCTCCTGATGGCCGGCGTGCTCATGGTGATTGCCGCCCCGGCCGTTCGAGAAACCAGCACGGCGCCGGCGCGGCAGGATGTACGGCTGACGTCACGGTACGATCTCGATCATCCGTTCACGTTCACGCCGGAGTTCAAGACACGAGAGCAGTGGCTGGCGCGGCGCGATGCCCTGCGGACGCAGGTGCTCGTCGCCGTCGGCCTGTGGCCCATGCCGATCCGTACGCCGCTGGCGCCCGTCGTGCACGGCCGCATCGATCGCGACGGTTACACGATTGAAAAGGTGTTCTTCGCCAGCACGCCCGGTCACTACGTGACGGGGAACCTCTATCGGCCGGTGGGCCGCGAGGGCAAGCGGCCGGCCGTGCTCTCGCCGCACGGACACTGGGAGGGCGGCCGCTTTCTGGAGCGGCCCGAGAAGAACGTCCAGGCGCTCGTGAGCAAGGGCGCCGAGCGAACGCCCGAAGCGGCGCGCTATCCGCTGCAGGCGAGGGCGGCCAACCTCGCGCGCCTCGGCTTCGTCGTCTTTCATTACGACATGGTCGGCTACGCCGACAGCAAGCCGCTCGTCCACCGCGAAGGATTCGCCGACGCCAACGCGATGCTGCGCCTGCAGTCGAACATGGGACTGCAGACGTGGAACAGCGTGCGCGCGCTGGACTTCGTGACGAGCCTTCCCGACGTGGATCCGTCCCGCGTCGCGATGACGGGGGAGAGCGGCGGCGGGACGCAGACGATCCTGCTGTCGGCGATCGACGATCGGCTCACCGCGTCGTTCCCGCTGGTCATGGTGTCGGGCGCGATGCAGGGCGGCTGCGTGTGCGAGAACGCGCCGCTGCTGCGCATCGGCACGAACAACATCGAGCTCGCGGCCCTGTTCGCGCCCAAGCCGCTCGGCATGTCCTCGGCGAACGACTGGACGCGCGATCTCCTGAAGCTCGGCCTCCCGGAGATCAAGACGATCTACCGGCTGTTCGACGCGGACGATCGCGTCACGGCGATGTACATGCCGTTCGAGCACGGCGATCATCTCCCGAGCCGCGAGCGGATGTACTCCTGGTTCTCGACGTACTTGCAGCCGGCCGGCCCTGCCCTGAGCGAGCGGCCGTCTCCCGGGCGAGTCGAAGGGTCGCACACCGGGCCGGTGGTCGAGCCTCCGTTCAAGCCGGTGCCGCCGGCCGAGCTCACCGTCTTCGATGCGGCGCATCCGCGGCCGTCCGATGAGCTCGACGCTCCCGCCCTGCGGCGAAACCTCGCGCGCGCGTCCGACGATCAGATGGCGGCATTGGCGCGCGAGCCCGCCCGCTATCGCGAGGTGGTGGCGACCGCGTTGCAGGCGATGATCAACGATCCGCTCGCCACCTCCCGCGTCGATGTGACAAGCGAGACCGCGGCGGCTGCGCGCCCGGCCACCGGCGTGGTCACGGAACGTCTTCAACTGCGGCGATCCGGCAGCCCCGGCGCGGTCCCGGTGACGACCCTCGCTCCGCGGACGTGGAAGAGCGGCCCGATCGTCATCTGGACGCACCCGGCAGGCCAGTCGAGCCTGTTCGGCCCCGACGGCGTGACCCCTGTGCCGGCTGCGCAGTTCTTGGTCGACCAGGGCGCCATGGTGGTGTCTCCGGACGTGTTCCTGACGGGCGCGTCGCCGGCGGGCGCGGCAGGCGGACGGCTTCCGCGTGTCAAAGACGACGAGCGGTTCCCGCCGTACAACTATGGTTACAACCGCGCCCTGCTCGCCGAGCGCGTGCGCGATCTCCTGACGACGGTGGTGTTCGCGAAATCGCGGCAGCCGCGCGCCGTCCATCTTGTGGCATTCGATCGGGCCGGCGTGTGGGCCCTGTTGTCGCGTGCGCTCGCCGGCGACGCCATCGCGCGCGCGTCGATCGATCTGGACGGCTTCGACTTCGAGGCCGTTCAGGATCCGTTCGACGCGATGATGTTGCCGGGCGCCGTGAAGTACGGAGGCATCGGCGGCCTGCTGCCTCTCATCACGGCCGGCCAGACCGAGCTGTACCGGGCGCCGGCGGCCGCGCTGGCCTCCGAGGCCGGGAAGCGCCGTCCGTCCGGCGTCGTGGTCCGCGACGTGCCGCCCGAGCCGGACCGCCTGGTTCGCTGGGTGATGGGCGATCGGTGAACCGAAGGTGGCGTGAACCGGAACGTGGCGTCCGGCTTCAGCCGGACCATCGCGGGTGCGAAGTGAGCCGCGGCCCCTACGCGCGGAGCGAAGCGAGTGCGCGCCCTTACCGGCCAGGAGTCATCATGCGTGTCTCGGCGTTGTTCGGCGTAGGTTTCCTGCTGTGTGGGTGGACCATCCTCGGCGCCGAGGATCCGCCGCGCGAGTGGATCGAACCCGCCACGGGCCACCGCGTCATCAGGCTGTCCGAGCGGCCCGGCACCGCCAGCCTGTACTTTCACCAGAACCCGTACACGGCGTCGGGCGACATGATGGTGGTCTCGACGCCCGAGGGGCTTTCGACGATCGCGCTCGCGACCCGCACGATCACGCCGCTGGTCGAGGGGCGCGCGAGCCACCTCGTGGTCGGCCGGAAGACGCGGCAGGCCTTCTACATCCAGAACGACACCGTCTACGCGGCCGATTTGAGCACGCGCGTGGCGCGCAAGATCCTGTCCCATCCGCGGCTGCGTACCGGATCGGGCTTTGGCCTGAGCGCCGACGAGACCACGCTGGCGGGGAGCTTCGTAATTGAGGACGCGCCGGGCGCGGGCGCGCCGGCCAATGCCGCCCCGGCCAATGTTGCGCCGCCGCCGAATCCATCGGCGACGCCGCCGCCGGCCGCGTTGAGCCTGGAGGCGCGCTGGCTTGCGCGGCGTCCGATGGCGCTCTACACCCTCAACGTCAAGAGCGGCGAGCTGAACGTGATTCACAAATCGACGGACTGGCTGAATCACGTGCAGATGTCGCCCACCGATCCGACACTCATCATGTTCTGCCACGAAGGCCCCTGGCACAAGGTCGACCGCATCTGGACGATCCGCACCGACGGCTCGAACCGCAGGCTGATGCACGAGCGCACGATGGACATGGAGATCGCGGGTCACGAGTTCTTCGGCCCGGACGGGAAGACGATCTGGTACGACCTGCAGACGCCGAAGAGCAAGGTGTTCTGGCTCGCGGGCGTGGGCGTCGCCACGGGACAGACGACCCGGTACAAGGTTGAGCGGGAGCACTGGTCGGTGCACTTCAACTCGTCCTGGGACGGGACGCGGTTTGCCGGCGACGGCGGGGGACCGCGCAGCGTCGCGGCGCCCGGCAACGGGCAGTGGATTTACCTCTTCACGCCGTCCGCCGCCGGCTCGCTCGCGGCCGAGCGCCTCGTGGACCTGTCCAAACACGACTATCAGCTCGAGCCGAACGTCACCTTCACCCCCGACGACAAGTGGGTCGTCTTCCGCTCGAACATGCACGGCGCGACGCACGTGTACGCGGTGGAAGTGGCGAAATCCAAGTAATTCGCGGTGACGACCAGCGCCGGGCGGAAGCCACGAACAGTGGGACGGCCGGATCGTTCCGCCTGAAGGCGGAAGCCACAAGAGCGGCCGCCGATTGCCCTTCCTGTCACACAGACGTGGCTGGAGATTTCACTCGTCTGGGTGTAGTCTGTCGACCGGCCTGTGGGCGCAAGCGGTTCAGGCCCCAGTTGTAATCGATTTCAGCTGTCTTTTGTAAGGCGTTACCTTCAAGGAGGGGATCTGTATGGGAAGTCAGGCGAAGCGCCAGTGGCAGGACGTGTGCCGATGCGGCATGTGGGCGTTCCTGCTGGTGGTGCTCGGCGCGACGTCGGCGTACGCGCAGTTCGACCGGGGCACGATCTCCGGGACCATCAAAGACGCGCAGGGTGGCGTGGTGCCCGGCGTGACGGTCACGATTACGAGCACGGCCACTCAGCAGGCCCGCACGACCGTCACCGACGGCAGCGGTTTCTACCACTTCCCGAACCTTCAGCCCAGCAAGTACGACATCTCCGCCGAGCTCCAGGGATTCAAGAAGGCCAGCCGCACCGGCGTCCAGGTCGACGCGGCCTCCGCGTTGAGCCTCGACTTCGGCCTGGAAACCGGCTCGCTCGCGGAGGAAGTCACGGTCACGGCCGAGGCGTCGATGCTGCAGAGCGACGTGGCGGTCCGCAAGACCGTTGAGGCCAAGGACATCGAGCTCCTGTCGTTCTCGGGGCGCAACCCGATCGGCGTGCCCGCGCTCAAGCCGGGCGTCGTCGGCGGCAACTTCAACAACGCCGGGTTTGCCGCGTTCACCAACGGCGGGTTCAGCATCAACGGCGGCCGTCCCGACGAGAACACCATCACCGTGGACGGCGCGGTCGCGATCCGCACCCGGTCGGCCGGCACCATGATCGGCGTGCAGAACGTCGACGCGATTCAGGAAGTCCAGGTGCTCACGGCCAACTACATGCCGGAGTACGGCCGCGCCAGCGGCGGGCAGATCCGCTTCATCACGAAGAGCGGCAGCAACAAGTACACCGGCAATGCGTCGTACTTCCTGCGCGACGAGTCGCTCCAGTCGAATACCTGGGGCCGCAATCGCGCCGGCGGAACCCAGGCCGAAGGGCCCGCGCCGTTCGACTACAAACAGTACGGCTACTCGTTCGGCGGTCCCGTCCCCGGCAGCGCGTTCAAGGACAAGCTGTTCTTCTTCGTGGCGCAGGAGTGGGTGAACTTCTTCCAGGTCCAGACCAACACCGCGACGGTTCCGACCGAGGCCATGCGGCGCGGCGATTTCAGCGAGCTGCTGACCCCGTCCAGCGGGTTTTTCAGCACGCCGCAGATCATCCGCGACCCCCGGACGGGGCAGCCGTTCCCGGGCAACGTCATCCCGCCCGAGCGCCTGTCGCGCAACGGCATCGCGCTGATGAAGCTGTATCCGCTGCCGACGGCCGGCTTCCGCCAGGACACGGCCAACGCGATCTTCTCGGGCGACAACCCGGTCGATCAGCGCAAGGACAACCTGCGCTTCGACTACCGGCTGAACGACAAGAACCAGTTCACCTACCGGTATCGAAGCAGAACTACGTGGCGCTCGACGCGTTCGGCGGGACGTTCCCGTTCGCGCGCACGGACTGGGATCGTCCGAACACCACGCAGAACCTGAACTGGGCGAGCACCATCACGAGCACCCTGATCAACGAGTTCAGCTTCGCGCGCTCGCTGGACGAGGTGTTCATCGACGTCTTCACGGCGGAGGGGCAGCACCTGCGCACGCGGACCGGCGTCGACTATCCGTACATCTTCCCCGGCAAGGAAATCGAGGAGAAGATTCCGACGGTCAACCTGGACACGTTCAGCTCGATCAACGGCGGACCGTATCCGGCCTTCTCGCGCGGGCCCGATCACCACCTTCTCGAACGCGACGACGTGGGTCAAGGGCCGCCACGCCTTCAAAGCCGGCATCGTCGTCGAGTACTCGGGCGAGGACGACTTCGATCAGATCAACGTCAACTCGATCCCCGGCGGCACCAACAACCAGAACGGGCAGTTCGAGTTCCGCAACGGCGGCGCCAACCGCACCGGCGTCGGCATGGCGGACCTGGCGCTCGGTCTCTTCACGAACTACGCCGAGATCGGCGAGCGCGCGTTCACCAAGTGGCGTTCGCTGGCCACCGACGTGTTCGTGCAGGACTCCTGGAAGCCGACCGCCGCCCTGACGGTCGAGGGCGGCGTCCGCTGGGTCTACTGGCCGCCGTGGTATTCGACGACGAACAACATCGCGAACTTCGACCCGTCGGTCTATGACCCCGCGCAGGCGGCGATCATCAATCCGACGACCGGACGAATCGTCGGCGGCAGCCGCTACAACGGCATCGTGCTCCCGGGCGACGGATTCAAGGACGAAGGGAACGACCTCGTGGTGGCGGACGATCCGCGCGTGCAGGCGCTGTTCCGCGGCGGCCCTCGCGGGTTCTCGAAAACGCACAGCAACGTGTTCGAGCCGCGCCTCGGCATGTCCTACTCGCTCAACCCGAAGACGATTCTCCGGGCGAGCGCCGGCACGTTTCACAACCGCGTCACGTTGAACGACTCGCTGCTGCTCGGCGGCAACCCGCCGTTCCAGCCGATGGTCACCGTGGCGAACGGATCGGCCGACAACCCTGGCGGCGGCGGCAGCGGCGCGACGGACCTGCCGTTCGCCATGCAGGCGATTGACCTGGACTTCAAGCACCCGACGTCGTACATGTGGTCCACGAGCGTGCAGCGGGAAGTGCCGGGCGGCTTCGTGGTGGACGCCACCTACGTGGGCCGGCGCGGGCTCTACCTGCAGCGGGAGCGCAATATCAACCAGCTGCCGGAAGGCACGCTGCTCGCCAATCCGGGCGTCGACATCGCGGCGCTCCGCCCCTACAAGGGCTACGGGGCCATCCGCATTGGCGAGAACTCCGCAAAGTCGATGTACAACAGCCTGCAGCTCAGCGCCGAGCGCCGCTACAGCCGCGGCCTGAGGGTCGGTGTCGCGTATACCCTCGGCAAGTCCACGGACAACGGCAGCGACAAGCGCAACGTGCTCTGGAACACCTACGACGACACGAACTTCCAGGGGCCGTCGAGCTTCGACCGGACGCACGTGCTGTCGGTGTCCTACATCTACGATCTGCCGTTCTGGCGCGATCCGCAGAACCTGGTCCAGAACATCCTCGGCGGCTGGCAGATTTCCGGCGCCACGTTCATCCGCACGGGGACGCCCTTCTCGATCACGCGCGCCGACGACCGCGCGCGAGTCGGCGAGGGCCGCAACGGGCAGCCGGTCGACATCGTCGGCGATCCGGACGCGAACGCGAACGGCCAGTTCTCGACCGGGACGGATAGCAACTTCGCCTTCAATCCTCAGGCATTCGCGCAGGCGCCCGTCGGGAAGTTCGGGAACTCGACCCGAAACATCCTCAGGAACCCTGGCGATCAGCAGTGGGACATCGCGTTCTTCAAGAATTTCTCCTTCGCAGGCGCACACCGGATGCAGCTGCGCGCGGAGATCTTCAACTTCCCGAACCATCCGAATTTGAGCGGTCCGATTACGGACATCACGAACTCGAACTTCGGACGCATCGTGACCAAGGACGGGTCGCGGCGCGACATTCAGCTGGCGATTCGTTACCTGTTCTAGGCCACGGATAACACGGATAGCACGGATAGCACGGGACTTTACGGATAATGCCGACCCAGCCTGAAAAGGGCTGCGGTAGGATGGGGCGGGACTGAAGAAGTCCCGCCTCTTTTTTAATGCTCGTGGGGCCCCACCCCCACGAGCTCGCAGGCGCCTTCTTGACGTCGGAACAGACGCGTTTTGAGCCCCGACGGGGCGAGGTCAGGATTCCTCATGGCTTTTGTTCTGACATCGTTGATCGCTGCGGCGCTCCTGCTCGTGGCGCCCCTTCACCAGGCGCCGCAGCCGAAACCGCGCGCGCGACCTCGCCGCAAACCGCGCTCGATCGGTACGTCGCGGCCCCCGATCCGAGCTTCACGTGGAAGGCCGTGCGCGAGCTTCCCGCCGAAGGGGCCACGGCGACGCTGATCGAGATGACGTCGCAGCGCTGGCTGACCGAGCAGGAAGTCGAGCGCCCGCTGTGGACGCACTGGATCACCGTGGTGCGGCCGGCGACGCTGAAGAGCGACGTCGCGCTGCTGTTCATCGGCGGCGGCAGCAACGATCGGCAGCCGCCGGCCCGTCCGCCCGCCTGGCTGGTCGACGTGGCGCGCGAGACCGGGACCGTCACCGCCGAGCTCCGGCTGGTGCCGAACCAGCCGGTGATCTTCCAGGACGATCCGGCGCGCAAGCCGCGATCGGAGGACGACTTCATCGCCTACACGTGGGACAAGTTCCTGCGCACCGGCGACGAAAAGTGGCCGGCGCGCCTGCCCATGACGAAGAGCGCCGTGCGCGCGATGGACGCGATCACGGCGTTTGCCGCAACGGGCGGCCAGCCCGTCTCACGGTTCGTCGTCTCCGGCGCGTCGAAACGCGGGTGGACGACGTGGACGACGGCGGCGGTGGACGCGCGCGTCATCGCGATCGCGCCGGCCGTCATCGACATGCTCAACGTCGAGCCGTCGTTCGTGCACCACTGGCGCGTCTACGGCGCGTGGTCCGAGGCCGTCAAGGACTACGTCCAGCACGGGATCATGGACTGGATGGGGACGCCCCAGTTCCGCGCGCTGATGCGGATCGAGGAGCCCTACGAGTACCGCGACAGGTTGACGCTGCCCAAGTTCCTGCTGAACGCGTCGGGGGACCAGTTCTTCCTGCCCGACTCCTCGCGCTTTTACTTCGACGACCTGCGCGGCGAGACGAACCTCCGCTACGTGCCGAACGCGTCGCACTCGCTCGACAAGACCGACGCGCTCGAGAGCGTGCAGGCGTTCTACGCCTCCGTCGTGGCCGGCACGCCGCGCCCGGTCATCAAGTGGACGTTCGAGCGCGACGGCTCGATCAAGGTCGTCGCCCGCCAGCGGCCCGACAACGTGCTGCTGTGGCAGGCCACCAATCCCGCCGCGCGCAATTTCCGGCAGGATGCGATCGGCAACGCCTACACCAGCACGCCGCTGACCCCCAGCGGCCCGAACACGTGGGTCGCACGCGTGCGGCGCCCGCCGAAGGGCTTTACGGCGTTCTTCGTCGAGATGACGTTTCCGAGCGGCGGCAAGTATCCCTTCAAGATCACGAGCGGCGTCCGCGTCGTCCCCGACACGCTGCCGTTTCCCGCGCCGGTTCGAAAGAACCCCGCCGCGGCGCCGGCGAAACCGGCTGACGCTCGAAGCCAGGACAAGCCGCCGCAGGATTTCGATGTCGTGGTGTACGGCGGCACGGCCGGCGGCGTGATCACCGCCGTCGCGGCGGCGCGCGAAGGGCTGACCGTCGCGCTCCTCGAGCCCGGCAAGCACCTGGGCGGCATGGTGTCGGGCGGCCTCGGCTGGACCGACTACGGCCGGAAGGAAGTGATCGGCGGGTACTCGCTCGAGTTCTTCGAGCGCGTCGGGCGCAAATACGGGCGCCCGGTCGAGTGGCACTTCGAGCCCCACGTCGCCGAGGCGGTGTTCGGCGAGCTCGTCAAGGATGCCCGCGTTCGAGTCTTCCTCGACCACCGGCTGCGCGAGAAGACCGGCGTGCGCAAGGCGGGCGCGCGCGTGTCGGACATCCTGATGGAAAACGGCGCCGCGTTTCGCGCCAAGGTGTTCGCCGACGCGACGTACGAAGGCGACCTCATGGCGCAGGCGCGGTGTGTCGTACACCTGGGGCCGCGAGGGCTCCAGCGAGTACAACGAGTCGCTCGCGGGCGTGCGGGAGCACACGCCGCTGCACCAGTTTCGCGCCGCGGTGTCGCCGCTCGATCCGGCCGGGAAACTGCTGCCCGAAATCATGCCGCGGACGGCCGACCCGATCGGCGCCGCCGATCGCCGCGTGCAGGCCTACAACTTCCGCCTGTGCATGACGAAGGCCGACACCCGCGTGCCGTGGCCGAGGCCTGCCGGTTATCAGCCGGCGCGATACGAGCTGCTGGCGCGGTACCTGCCTGCGTTCGAGGCGCAGCTGGGCCGGCCGCTGGCCATCAACGACGTGATGAAGGCCGACGTGCTCCAGAACGGCAAGACCGACACCAACAACAACGGGGCGTTCTCGACCGACTACATCGGCGGCAGCTACGACTACCCGAACGCGGACTACGCCACGCGCGCGCGCATCCGGCAGGCGCACGTCGATTACATCCAGGGGTTCCTGTACTTCCTCGTGACCGACGGCCGCGTGCCGGCCGCGCTGTCGTCCGAGATGAAGCAGTGGGGGCTGTGCCGCGACGAGTTCGTGGACGCGGACAACTGGCCGTACCAGCTCTACGTCCGCGAAGCGCGCCGGATGGTCGGCGAGTACGTGATGTCGCAGAAGGACATCCAGACCGAGCTCACCAAGCCCGATCCGATCGGCATGGGGTCCTACAACAGCGATTCGCACAACGTGCAGCGGCGTCCCACGGCCGACGGCACCGCCGTCGAGAACGAAGGGGACATGCAGGTGCGCGTCTCGCCGTACCAGATTCCGTATCGCGTGATGCTTCCCAAGCGCACCCAGGCCACGAACCTGCTCGTGCCGGTCTGCTTTTCGGCCACCCACGTCGCCTACTCGACGCTGCGGATGGAGCCGCAATACATGATCATCGGGCAGGCCGCGGGCGTGGCCGCGAAGATGGCGATCGACCGCAACGTCGCGGTGCAGGACGTCGACGCGGCCGCCCTCGGGGCGAAGCTGAAAGCCCAGCGCGCCGTGTTCTGAACAGGAGATCAGGAGGCCTCCTGAACTCCTCGCGTCCTCGAATGGTAGAGTACCCCATGACTGCAGCGGTGACATTCGCTTTGTTCCTCGGCCTTCTGGTGGCGCAGCAACAGGCGCCGACGTTTCGCACCAGCACGCGGCTGGTGGAGCTGACGGTCACGGCGCTCGACAAGAAAGGGAACGCCGTCACCGATCTGCGGCTCGAGGACTTCACCATCAAGGAAAACGGCAAGTCCCGCCCGATTGCGTTCTTCAGATACGACGGCGGGCCGCCCGTCGAGCCCAAGGCCATCCCGCTTCCGGCCGGCGTCTTCACCAACCGCGTGGAGTTCACTCCGGGACCGCCGCGCAACATCACGGCGCTCGTGCTCGACGAGCTCAACACGCCGCCGCAGTACAGCATGCGGGTCCGCGCCATGGTGACGCGGTACCTCAAGGCGCTCGCTCCGCAGACCCGCGTGGCGGTGTTCCACATGGGCGCCCGGGTGCGCGTCCTGCACGACTTCACCGACGATGCCGATTCGCTCCGCGCGCGGATCGAGAAGTCCGTGCTCACCATGCCGCTGCAGGGAGAGACCGAGTTCGAGCGCTCCGTCATCGAGGCCGAGCAGTTCGTCGACATGTTCAGCGGCGACCCGCAGATGGAAGCCATGATGGCGGAATCTGGCGCGCCGCCAGCTCGAAGTGGAGATGCTGATGAACGCGCAGGCGCGGCGTGACCGCCTCGAGAGAACGCTGGCGTCGATGGAGAGTCTCGGGCAGCATCTGGCGGGCATCCCCGGGCGCAAGAGCCTGGTGTGGATCGGCGGCCGGGATCTCGATGGTCTCGGTGACCGGCGCGATGGGCATGGGCCCGCGCGGCAGCATCGACAGCTTCGAAGACAAGGTGAAGCGGACCTCGCAGAAGCTCGCGCAGCAGGGCATCGTGCTCTACATCGTCGACGCGAAGGGACTCGAGGTGCCGCTGTCGATGACGGCGTCGATGTCCGGCGCCATGCCGGTGCGCGGCCGCGGCCGATTCGAGCCTCAGCAGGACGCCGAGACCATGAGCACCGACACCAAGCCGGCCATGGAATTGATGTCGTCGACCACCGGCGGACGATACCTGTACAACACCAACGATCTGATGGAGGGGTTCAAGAAAGCCGCGTCGGACCTGGAGGGGAGCTACACGCTCGGGTTCTACGTGTCCGACGAGCCGGACAGCAAGTGGCACGACCTGAAGGCGAGCGTCGCGCGCTCCGGCGTGAGCCTCCGGCATCGCCGGGGATACCTCGCCGAGGCGGTCGCCTCGACGCCGACGCTGTGGACGAACGAGATGGCGATGGCCGCGATCGCCAACCCGATCGGCTCCTCGGCGGTGCAGCTGACGGCCTACTGCGCGCCCGCCGCCGACGGCGAGCCCGGGACGGTTCAGGTGAAGCTGCGGATCGAAGCCGACTCGCTGCGATTCCAACCGGCCGGCCAGGAGCTGCAGGCGCAGGTCCAGGTCATCTTCGCCGGGCGCGCTCGCGGACGGCACCGCACGCCTCACGACCGATGCCGCGACGGTGAAGGTGGTCGCCGAGCGGTGGGAAGCGGCGCAGCGGGACGGACTGACCTACGAGCGCCGCTGGAAGGCGGCGCCGGACGCGGTGTCGCTCCGCGTCGTCGTCCGGGACGTGATCACCGGGAAGTACGGAACGCTGGACGTGCCGCTGCAGAAGCTCGCGCCGCCGCGATAGGGGCCGCGCTGACTTCGCTGACGCGGTAGAGGCGCTCGCTTCGCTCGCGTAGGAGCAGCGGCTCCTTCGCCGTGCGAAGGGAGCGGCGGCCCTTACCGAGGTGCAAGGGGCCGCGGCCCCTTACGAGAACGACTTCGGAACCTCGAATCCCTTCCGGGTACTCGCGGGTCAGCAGCCGGTCGGCTTTCTTGTCGTCCACGAATGACTCCGACTTGCCGTCGAAGACCAGCCCGCGGCCGACGCGGTACGAGATGTTCGCCAGGTGCGGCAGCGTCGAAGAGAGGTGCCCTTCGAGGACGTCGCAGGTCAGGATCTTCGGGTCGCCCGCGCGGATGGCGTCCACGAAGTTCTGGTAGTGCGGGAACTCCGACGAGTTCACGCTCTGGTCGCCGCCCGCGCCAGGCGAATCGGAGCCCGGCCCTTTCTCGTCCTTGGGGCCGAAGTACGACTGCCACCGGCTCCCGTTGATCGAGAGCCAGCCCTTCGAGCCGTAGAACAGGTTGCCGACGTTCACGCCGTTTTCGTCGTTGGTGAACTCGCCGCGCGTGCCGAACTCCAGGATCGTTCCGTCCGCGTACTCGTAGAGCGACGTCTGCACGTCGGGCGTTTCCTGCGAGGATTCGGGTCCGAAATAGCCACCCACCGATCTGACGCGGATCGGGTGTTCCTGCTTGCCCAGGCCCCAGCGCGCGATGTCGAACTGGTGCGGTCCCTGGTTGCCGGTGTCGCCGTTGCCGAAGTCCCAGTGCCAGTGCCAGTTGTAGTGAAAGCGGTTCCGGTTGAACGGCTGCTTCGGCGCGGGCCCGAGCCACAGGTCGTAGTCGACCTTCGAGAGGTACTCGGCATCGTAGGTCACCGGCTCCGGCGAGGCCATGACGTTCAGCGCGAATTTCTCGCCGGGCGCCATCGGGCCGTCCGGGTACTTGCCGATCGAGGGCCGCGGCTTGAAGCAGAGGCCCCGGGCCATGTACACCTTGCCGATGCCGCCGTCGTGGATGAACTTGATCGCCTGGCGGACCCCCGCACTGCTGCGGTTGTTCGTGCCGACCTGCACCACCTTGTTGTATCGGGTCGCCGCCTCGACCATCTTCCGTCCTTCCCAGACGGTGTGCGACGACGGCTTCTCGACGTACACGTGCTTGCCGGCCTGAATGGCCCAGACGGTGGCGAGCGCGTGCCAGTGATTGGGCGTGGCGATGATGACGGCGTCGATGTCCTTGTCGTCCATGACCCGCCTCAGGTCCTGGACGAACCCCGGCTTGAATGTCGGGACATTCTTGAGCCGCGGGTCGTTGATGCGTTCGGGCGCCAGGTTCGCGTCCACGTCGCAGAGGGTCTTGATCTCGACGTTCGCGAGCTGGGCGAACCCGCGCTTCACGGCGTTCCCCTGACCGTGGACCCCGATGCTCGCGACCACGACCTTGCCGTTCGCGCCGAGGATGCGGCCGCTCACGTGCGGCGCCGCCTGGAGCCCGGGACGGAAGAACTCGCCGCCGAGCGCAACGCCGGCAGCCGCCGCGCCGAGCCGCGATGCGAAGTCGCGCCGTGAGATGCCGGTCTGGTTGTCGTGATCGCTCGGCACGGTGCCCTCCTGTGGCGCGGGGAGGATCCGGTTCCCGCTCGAGCATGGTAGCACGCTGCGGCGAGGTGCTGAACGTGGTGGCCCTACGGCGAGCGAAGCGAGCCGCCCCTACCGTGATGGGCGAAGTCAGCGCTGCCCCTACCGCGTGTGCGAAGTGAGCACGCGGCCCCTACCGAGGCGCGCAGCGCCGAGGCCCCACCGCGGATGTGCGAAGTGAGCCGCGGCCCTACAGCGTCGACGAGCCCGGCCGGCCGGCTTCCACGACCAGAGAGCCGCCAATGCGCACGGGCTGGTCGCGGACGGTGACGCGGTCGAGCACCTTGAAGTCCGCGCGCATCGACGCGGGGGTCGCGGTGCAGGCGATGTAGCCGCGCCGCGCGCTGTTGTACTTGATGTGCGGGTTGTCGCTCTTGATCTGCTCCCAGGCGGGGGTCGTGTCCACGCCGTCGCCGCCGGACGTGATTGCCGTGTTCGTGAACTCGACGCCGATGGTCTCGGAGTCCGGCCGCGTGTAGTCGAGCTTCAGATCGCCGCCGTAGTGCTGATGCACGTCGCCGGAGAGCAGCACGGGGTTGGGCGCGTTCGTCTCTTTCAGCCTCGCGTACAGCCGGTTGCGGGCGGCGACATATCCGTCCCACTTGTCCATCGGGAAACGCGTGGCCGGATCGATGCTCTTCGCGTCGCGCGCGAAGGTGGGGACCTGCTGCCCCAGCACCGTCCACGTCGCTCCGCGCGCTCGCCAGGTTCCCGAAGAGCCATTTCTCCTGCTCGCTTCCCAGCATCGTCCGGCCGGGATCGATCGCTTCGGCGCAGGCCGGCTTCGAGCCGCCGCCGCAGGCCTGCTTCGATCGGTACTGGCGCGTGTCGAGCACGCTGAGATCGAGGAGCCTGCCGAACTGCAGCCGGCGGTACAAGCGCATCCGGCTGCCGTCCGGCAACGCCGGACGACGAAGGGGCATCGTCTCGAAGTACGCCTGGTACGCCGCGGCGCGCCGCAGCAGGAACAGCTCGGACGGCGTGTTCTGCTCGTCGAGATCGCCCGCGTAGTCGTTGTCGACCTCGTGATCGTCCCACGAGACGATGAACGGCGCGGAGGCGTGGGCCGCCATGAGATCGGGATCCGACTTGTACTGGGCGTAGCGGTTGCGATAGTCCACGACCGTGTAGATCTCCTGCCCCTGATGCTGCCGCACCGCGGCCGGCGAGCGCCCGCCGTGTCCCCGCCCCTCGTAGATGTAGTCCCCGGTGTGAAAAACGAAATCGAACTGCTCTTCGGCAATCCGGCGGTATGCGGTGAAATACCCGGTCTCGTAATGGCTGCAGCCGCAGACCGCGAATCGCAGACGGTCGACGGCCGCGCCCGCGGCGGGCGCGGTCTTCGTCCTGCCGATCTGGCTGATCTCGTCGCCGGCCCGGAAACGGTAAAAGTAATCGCGGCCGGGCTGCAGGCCTGCCACTTCGACGTGGACGCTGTGACCGAGCTCGGGCCTGGCGATGGCCGTGCCTCTCTGAGCCATCGTCCGGAAGGTCCGATCGGCGGCGATCTCCCACTGCACTTCGACGTTGGTCATCGGCATGCCCCCGCCCTCGAGCGGTTCCGGCGCGAGCCGCGTCCAGAGCACGACGCCGTCCGGCAGCGGATCGCCGGAGGCCACTCCAAGCGTGAACGGATACGTCATGAAGAGCGGACGGGCGAGCGTCTGCTGCGCCGCGATCGGCCGCGCGATCGCCGCCAGGCCGACGCTGCCGGCAATCTTCAGCAGCTCCCGCCGTGACAGTCTGTTTACAGTGCGGTCATACGCGCGGATCGGATCCATCAGGCCGCCTCGTGAGAAGGAGTTCGAACGGGATGCTACGATGAACCCGTCCGAACTGCAACGAGAGGCCTCGGCGCTGGCGCGCCTCGGTAGGGGCCGCGCGCTCACTTCGCACACGCGGTAGGGGCCGCGCTGACTTCGCTCATCGCGGTAGGGGCGGCTCGCTCCGCTCGCCGTAGGGGACCTGAAGGCCTGCGCTACGTGCCCAACGCTACCGCGGCTGTCCGACGTGCACCACTGGGACGTCCGTCGGATCTCCCGAACTGGATCCCGAACTGGTTCCGCGCGTACCACGTGCCGGTGGAAGGCCGATAGATCGCCAGGTCAGTCGTCCCGTCGCCGTTGTAGTCGCCCGGCACCGGGCGATCGGCGCTTTCGCCGAACACCACGACGAGCTGGCCGCGCACGTACCATGTCCCCGTCGACGCCGCGTACACCGCGAGATCGGTCAGGCCATCCCCGTTGTAGTCTCCGGGGACCGGCACGTACCCGGCGCCCCCGTACTGGAACGCGAGCTGGTTCCGCACGTACCAGAAGCCGGTCGACGGCCGGTACACGGCGACGTCGGTGATCCCGTCGCCGTCGTAGTCGCCGGGCACCGGGAGGTCTCCCGGCTCGCCGAACTGCACCGCCAGCTGGTTCCGCACGAACCACTGGCCCGTCGACGGCCGATAGACGGCCACGTCCACCAGCCCGTCGCCGTTGTAGTCGCCGGGCGTCGGGATGTCTCCCGGCTCGCCGAACTGCACCGCCAGCTGGTTCCGCACGAACCACTGGCCCGTCGACGGCCGATAGACGGCCACGTCCATCCGCCCGTCGCCGTTGTAGTCGGCCGGCACCGGCGTGTCCGTCGGGTCGCCGAACTGCACCGCGAGCTGGTTCCGCACGAACCACTGGCCCGTCGACGGCCGGTAGACTGCCAGGTCGGTCGCGTTGTCGCCGTCGTAGTCGCCGTTGGTCGCCGCGAGCGCGGTGACCCCCTGCGGCACGGGCACGTCACCCCCTGAGCCGAACGTCAGCGTGGGCTGACCGCTCACGAACCACTGGCCGTCCGCCGGCCGATAGACCGCGACGTCGGTGGTGCCGTTGCCGTCGAAGTCGCGCGCCACCGGCACATCACCCACGCTGCCGTGGGTCCGCGTGAACTGGTTTCGCACGGACCAGAATCCGGTCGCCGGCCGGTAGAAGGCGAGATCCGCCGCGCCATCGCCGTTGTAGTCGCCCGGCGCGGGCACGGCGCCCGGCCCGCCGAACTGGATCGCGAACTGGTTGCGCACATACCAGAACCCGGTGGACGGCTGATACACCGCGAGATCGGTCGTTCCGTCGCCGTTGTAGTCGGCCACCACCGGCTGGAAACCGAGGCCGCCGAACCCCGTGACCGCCAGCTGGTTGCGCACGAACCACGCGCCGGTCGATGGCCGGTACACCGCGAGATCGGTCGTGCCGTCACCGTTGTAATCGCCCGGCACGGGGATGTCGCCGGCGTCGCCGAACTGGATCGCGAGCTGGTTGCGCACGAACCACGTGCGGGTGGCCGGCTGGTACACCGCGAGGTCGGTCGAGCCGTCGCCGTTGTAGTCGCCCGCAACCGGGACGTACCCCGGGCCGCCGAACGAGATGACCGGCTGATTTCGAGGGAACCATTCGCCGGTCGCCGGGCGGTACACGGCCAGGTCCGTCGTGCCGTCGCCGTTGAAGTCGCTGCCACTCACCGAGCGCACCGTCAGGGACGCCGCATTGCTCGTTGCCTGGCCGACGCCGTTCGTGAACACGGCGTGGAACCATTTGCCGTGGTCGGCGGCTGTCGCGGCAAACGTCAACGTCGTCGAGGTTGCGCCAGCCACGTTGGTCCACGGGCCGCTGCTCGTTGCGCCCACCTGCCACCGCACCGTCAGCGTTGGCGAGCCGGTCGCTGCGGCCGAGAAGGCGGCCGACTTACCGGCCTTCCGCGTGAGGCTCGACGGGTGCGTCGTCACCGACGGCGCCACGCCGATCGAAATCGTCGCCGTGTTCGAGTTCGCCTGGCCGCCCGTGTTCGATACTCGCACCCAGTAGCTCGCCGGGGCCGTCAGCGCCGGCGTCGTGTAGCTGCTCGACGTCGCCCCGCCGATCGGGCTCGTCGTATTCCCGCTGGCGCCGGCGTACCACTGATAGGTCAGCGGCTGGGCGCCTGTCGCGACGACGGACATCGTCGCCGTCTGACCCGACGCGATCGTCTGGCTCTGCGGCTGCGTGCCGATCCCCGGGGGCGCCGTGCCCGCCTTGACGATCGTCACGTTGAACGAGCTCGCGTTCATCGCATTGACCGTCACCGTGATGCCGTTCGCCGCGTCGGTGAACGTCTCTCCGGGCGTCCACATCGCTCCCGCATCGTTCGTGTTGCCGTTGTTGTCGGCGTCCACCACCAAGGCATCGGACGACCTGCTTGGCAGGACATTGTGAATGACGACGGCTTCTCCAGGGATGCGCGCGTCGTATCCGGCGAACCGGCGCGCTTCGACGGTGTAGAACTGCGTGGACGTGATCGGGATTTGCGCCATCAGATAATTGCCCGGGGACGATGGCGGCTGGCCGATCCGCTCGATCTCGATCGTCTGCGACGTGCCTGGACCCACGGTGTATTTGACCGCGGCCGGGATCCATCCGAGGATGTCCTTGTGGTACGAAATCGTGTGCGGCGCAATCCTGCCGAACGTGGGATCGTTCGTGCCACCGCCGCTCATCGGATCCCAGCGGGAATCGTAGGTCTCTGCGTACGGACCCGACGAATGCGGCAGGCCGAATCCATGTCCCATTTCGTGCGAAAAGACGGCCATGGTGTTCGCCCAGCGCGGCATCCAAGTCGTGCGCCACTGGCGTCTCGTGCCGTCGAGCGTCATGGTCCTGCCGCCGCCCCACGCGCAGCAGTCCAGATTCTGGTTGAAGACGAAGTTGATGCCGTCGTAGGTGGGGTAGAACACACTGGCGTCGCCAACCTGCGCACAGTCGAGCGCGAGCTGCGTCAGGTTGGCCGCGCCGGTCGTCGGGTCGAGATAGAAACTGCGCGGATTGGGCAAAACGAAGGGGCCGACCACCGTGCTGCCGTCGATGTTGGCGATGCCGTACGACAGCTCGCGCCAGTAATGATTCAGGCCGGGATTGGTATTCGCCATCATCGACTGGTAGTACGCCACGGACTTCGGCGTGTCGGCCGGCGTATCGGAGAAGTTGCAGAGCACGCTGACCCACGGGTGCGCGCCGCTCACCAGTTCCTGGCCGACGCCGTCCGAGGGCAGCCGGACGATGCGCTGCGCCATCAGTGGTCGCGACAGCGACAACGCGTCGGCGGTCGCTGACGGTTCTCCGGTGACCTCCACACGCGCGCCGGCGAGCGCCGCGACTCCACCAGCCGCCTCCAGCACCTTGTCGGATACGACCAGCTCGAAGCTCTCCCGGCCCGTGTCGAGCGAGAACACGATCTTCGCCGGCTGACCGGAATCGGGAGCCGGATCTCCGAACACCACGGTGATGATGCCGCTGTGAGTAGTGCCCTGGACAGCGGCCTGACCGGCAGGCGCGGCGGATACTCGCGGCTCGCCGGAGAACCCCAGGAGCATCGCGAACAACAAGACCGCAACGGACGCGGACCTGTGCGAGCCGAGCGGAGACAGTTCGCTTCATACTTCCTTCCAGCCTCATTGTTGGGAGACGGACCGCTGGGAGCTATTCGCGGCCGAGAGGTCCCCACCATCCCGCGTCCACGAAATGCTCTTGCAGCTGCAGCCACCGGTTGTGGACGGCGGCCGACGACGGGAAGCGTTCGATCTGCTCGTCGCCGGAAGGCTGCACGATCACGAGCTCGTAGTCGTTCAGAGAATCCATCGCGCCGCGAATCTCGCAGCGGATGTATTTTTCATCCCGCCGGAAGAAATAGAACATGGGATGTCAGTTCGCCGGTGCGGTGGCGGCGACCACGAAGACGTGACCGCAGTCGATGCAGCGGACGTACGACGCCGGCGGAGATGCTGACCTGGCCATCACGACGTTACGCTGCGCGCTGCACTTGGGGCACTTGCGCCTCGGCGGGGCTGTGAATTTGGCTCGCACGATGAGCGTCGGAGTTCAAAACTGATGCCTCCCCGGAGTCGAGGAATTCCGCGATAATTCACTCCGGCACCCGTCGCCGGTGTAACGATTCGGGTCAACGTCCGGACGAAAGCGTCCCCGCGAACCCGGCGGGGCGCTGATGAGGCAGCCGCACGTGCTCCGTTTCGCGTTCGAATCCGTGCAATCCGTGCAATCCGTGTCATCCGTGGCCTAGCAGCCCGTGGTGAAAGTCTGGCTGCATTCGACGGGCGATGCATCCTCGGGGGCTGCGTTGCTCCTCCCTCAAATACTCAGGGTATTCTCGGTCGTCGCGCCTTGCCCGCGAGGCGCCTCGCCCGTCTCGGTGCGACGCCAGACTTTCACCACGGGCTGCTAGAATGTCCGCGCCATGACGACATCCCACACCATTCCGACGCTCGCCGCCGCCGTCCTCGGGGCCGCCGCCGCTCTCTTCGCTGCGCTGCAACCCATGCCGCTGGCTGCGCGGCAATCCGCACCGCCTGCCGCGGGGCAGGCCGCGCCGCCGGCCGGCGCGTTTCAGTTTCGCGCCGAACAGATCGCCGCCGACTTCGGCGTGGGCTATGCCGTGACGACCGGCGACGTCAACGGCGACGGCCGCACCGACATTCTGGCCATCAACGCAACCGACCTGGTCTGGTTCCAGGCGCCGGCGTGGGAGAAGCACGTCATGCTCGCCGCGGGGGCGACGGTCGCCGACAACGTGACGATCGCCGCGCACGACATCGATCGCGACGGGCGGCTCGACGTCGCGCTTGGCGCGGGCTGGACCCGCCAGAATACCGGCACGCTGCAGTGGGTCAGGCAGAACGCGCCAGGCGCCACACCCGCCTGGGAAGTGTTCCCGATCGGCGCCGAGCAGTCGCTGCACCGGATTCGCTGGGCCGATGTCGACGGCGATCGCAACCTGGAGCTGATCGTCGCCCCCCTGCAGGGCAAAGGGTCCACGGCGCCGAATTGGGACGGCCCCGGCGCGCGCCTGCTGGTGTTCAGGCCGCCCGCCAACCCGCGGACCGACCCCTGGCCGATGGAGGTGGCGACCGAGGCCAACCACATTCAGCACAACATCCTGCCGCTGAACCTCGACGCCGATGCGCAGGAAGAAATCATCACCGCCAGCAAGGAAGGGCTGCACGCGATGAAGCGGGCGGCCGGCGGCACGTGGTCGCGCACGCTGATCGGGGAAGGAGCGCCCGGTGAAGTCAGGCTCGGGCGCGTCGGCGGCCGCCGGATGCTGGCGACGGTCGAGCCGTGGCACGGCAAATCGATCGTGGTCTACGCCGACCGGCCCGGCGTGTGGTCCCGCGCGGTCATCGAATCGGAGCTCACCGGCGGGCATGCGCTCGGCTGGGCGGATTTCGACGGCGACGGCAGCGACGAGCTCGCCGCCGGCTGGCGCGACGCGCCGAAACCGGGCGTGGCGATCTACGCCGTCGATCGTGAAGGGGCGCTCAAATCGAAGACGATGATCGACGACGGCGGGATGGCGACCGAGGATCTCGTCGTCGCCGACTTGAACGGCGACAAGCGGCCCGACATCGTGGCCTCGGGCCGCGCCACGCGGAACGTCAAGATCTACTGGAACGAAACGGGCAAGCCGGGGAAGTGAAGAGTCTTTGAACAGGAGATCAGGAGACCAGGAGTGTTTTAGCTTTCAAAAACTAAATCTCCTGACTCCTGCTCCTGATCTCCTGTTTAAACGCGGGCGAAAGTAGCCGCTGGCTTTCCCTCACCGGCCGGGCCGCACGAACTTGACGCACACCGGCGAGCCGACCTCGATCTTGTGACCCGTGGGCGTGAGCCGTCCGCTCTGCTGGTCGATCCGGAAGACCACGACCGAATCCGATCGCTGGTTGCCGGCGAGGAGAAACGTCCCGGTCGGGTCGATGCCGAACCCGCGCGGCGTGTTGCCCTGCGTGGGCTCGTTCTGCACGTAGGTCAGCTTCCCGGTCTTCGCGTCGATCGCGAACACCGTGATGCTGTCGTGTCCGCGATTGGATCCATACAGAAACTTCCCGGACGGGTGCACCTGCACCTCCGCGGTGCTGTAGGACGGCACCTTGGCGACGCCTTCCGGCAGCGTGGACACCGACTGCAGGGCCGTCAACGCCCCCCGTTTGGCGTCGTGGCTGAACGCGGTGACGGTGAGGTCGATCTCGTTGATCACGTAGGCGAAGCGCCCCTTGGGGTGAAACGCGAAGTGGCGCGGACCCGCGCCGGGCGTCACCGCGGCGAACGGCGGGTCGTTCGGCGTCAGCGTGCCCCGCCGCGCGTCGAAGCGATAGATCAGGATCTTGTCGAGACCCAGGTCGGCCACGTACGCGAAGCGGTTGTTCGGATCGACGTTGACCGAGTGCGCGTGCGGTTCCTTCTGCCGGCTCGGGTTGACGCTGGAGCCGGTGTGCTGGATGAAGGCCGTCGCCGGCTTGAGCCGGCCGTTCGGCTCGATCGGCAGCGCCGCCACGCTTCCACCGCCGTAGTTGGCCACGAGCACGTCCCGTCCCGACTTGTCGACGATCAGGTGCGCCGGGCCCGCTCCGCCCGACGACTGCTGGCTCAGGGCGGTGAGCTTGCCCGTTGTCCGATCGATCGCGTAGGCGCTGACCCCGCCACCGGGCTTGCCGCCGGACGTGTTGACCTCGTTCACCGAATACAGGAAGCCGCCGCGTGGATGAACGGCGAGGAAACTGGGGCTCGGCGTTTCCGCCGCCAGCTCCGGCGGACTCAGCGCGCCGGACGCGGCGTCGAGCCTCGACATGTAGATGCCTTTGCTCTTCGCGCCGGTGTACGTGCCGATGTAGACGAGCAGGTCGTTCTTGCCGGGCGCGGCCTGGCCGGACTGCCCGGACACGGCCAGCGGAAGAAACGCGAGCCCGGCGAGGAGGAGCGCCGCAGCGGATCGGATCGAAGGAAGTTTTGTCATGGCGTCGCCGGCATTTGCCGGGCGCTCATTGTCGCACAACTTCAGGAGGCCTCGGCGCAGTGCGCCCCGGTAGGGCAGCTCGCTGCGCTCGCCGTAGGGGCCGCGGCTGACTTCGCTCCCGCGGTAGGGCCGGCTCGCTTCGCTCGCCGGTAGGGTCAGTGGATCACGGCAGGAGAATATGCCTTGCGCGCGAGCGCGCGCGGCGGCGTCTGGCCGTTGACCGCGAGCGTCCAGATGTCGCCACCCGCCGCGGCAATCGGCTCGCTCGGCAACCCGTAGGCAATCGACTCGTCGTCGAGCCACTCCGCCTGATCGTCCACGTTGCGCGTTTCGGAGAGCGGCGTGTCGCGCAGCGTGGCGAGATCGAGCAGGTGCAGACGCCAGGTCGCTGCCGTGACGCGCGACTTGAAGACGATCCGCGCGTTGTCGGGCGAGAGCGACGGGCATTCGACCCCCTCGCGCAGCACGCGCGCCGTCCGGGCGTCCACGTCCCCCTCGACGAGGTAGTTCTTGCCGCCGCTGCGAAGCGTCGCGTAGAAGCGGTTGCCGTCGCGCGCGAACGTCACCCCCCAGTAGTTGAAGTCGATCGACTTGAAGGGCTTTCCGTCCCTGGTGACGGCGAACGCCTCGAGGTCCGCGATCACCGTGCCGGTTTGCGCGTCGATGAGCGTCGTGCGCGTCGAGAAGCCGGCCGCATTGTAGGAATCGCCGCTGACGAAGACGGTCACCGCCGCGCGGCGCCCGTCCGGCGACATGCGCGCCCGGCTCGGCGTGCCGACCAGCGGCACCGTGTGCCGGACCTTGAAGTCCGGCCCGAAGAAGCTGGCCGCGAACGTCGTGATGGCCTTGCGCTCGCCCGTCAGGCAGACGCCCACGCCGTGGGCGAAATGGACGCGCTCGCACCGCAGCGTCGTCTCGTAGCGGGCCGGGCCGGATCCGCCCAGCGACTCGACGCCGAGGTATCCGTTCGTGCGGTCGAACGCGGTGCTGCTGAAGAGGAAGCCGGGGCGATCGCCGAGGACGGTCAGGCTGTCAGCCACGACCGGCGCTTCGGCCGGGGCAGTGGCGGCCGGCGGCGCCGAAGAAGTTCACCCGCGCGCGGAAGACGTAGACGGCCGCGATCGCGAGAAAGACCGCGGAGAACACGGCGAACATCAGGAGACGCGACGGTCGGCGCAGTAGCGGTCGGCATGACTCGGACCTTTCAGAGCACCGGGCGGTCGAGCGGATCGACCGCCGGCCGCAGGGCAAGACGAGCGGCGACGATGGCAAGCAGGAGGCTGCCGGCAAACGCCACGATCGCGTTGCTCAGGCCCGACCCACGTCCAGATCGCGCCGAACACCACGGATGCGAGCAGCCGCGCGACGTTGGTCACCGTGGACAGCACCGCCAGACCGCTTCCGCACAGGCGCGGAGGAAGGACGGCGCTGGCCATGGCCGCGAGCACGCCGTCGGTGGCCGCGTAGTAGCTGCCGAACAGCACGAGCGCGAGGAACAGGCGCGGCAGCCCGGGGCCGGGCCCGACGAGCACGAGGTACACGAGCAGAAGCAGGACATGGCCGGCGAGGAACGTGCGCCACCGCCCGAATCGATCGGCCGTCCGTCCGATCGGGATCGCCAGCATCCCGTGACAGGCGGCGACACCGGCGTACAGCAGCGGGAAGTACGCCGCGCTGAAACCGATCTGCCGCTGCAAGGTCAGAAACACGAAGCTGTCGCTGACGGTCGCGAGCCCCAGGGCGCCGCCGGCGAGGAGCAGCCCGCGAAAGCCCGGCATCCACAGCAGCGCGGCGGCGGTGCTCAGGGTGACAACGGGCTTGGCCTCCGGCGCCGCCGGCGCGGCTGCCGCGGGCCTCTCCACGAGAAAGAGAATCACGCCCAGCCCGACCATCGCGATGCAGAAGCTCACGACGAACACGGCGTCGAAGGCGCCGGGAAGAAACGCAAACAGCGCGAAGGCCACGAGCGGACCCGCCATGGCGCCGGCGGCGTCGAGCGCGCGATGCACGCCGAACGCAGTCGCCAGCTCGGCGCGCGGCGTGCTGAGCGAAATCATCGCGTCGCGCGGCGCGGTCCTGATGCCCTTGCCGGTGCGATCGAGCGCGATCGTCAGCGCGAGCAGGCTCCACACGTTGCCGGCCGCGAGCAGGCCGAGCTTGCAGACCGCCGACAACCCGTAGCCCGCGGCCGCCACGGCTTTGTGGCTCCGCCACCGATCCGCGACAAATCCGCCGGCGACCCGCGCGACCGCCGCGAAGCCCTGGTAGAGACCGTCGATGAGGCCGAAGGCGAGCGGGCTCAGGCGCAGGTGCAGCACGAGATAGACCGGCAGGATGCTGGCGACCATCTCGGACGACACGTCCGTGAAGAAGCTCGTGAGCCCCAGGCACCAGACCGTCCGGCTGACGCCCGGCGACATCAGCCGGGCGAACGGACCCTTGCGCGGCGCCCCGTCGGGAGCGTCTGGCCGGGCAGACCCTGCGGCGGGGGCACGCGACAGGAGTCCGGCCCAATCTACGTTGTACATATATGTAAGGTGAAGGACGCCCGCGGCAGTACCTCGGGATCCAGAGCAAAGATCTGACCATCAGCGCGCGCCGATTGCCCGCGGTTGACGGCCGGCCAGCCGGTGCCGCCAAGTGAAAATCACTCGACAGGCAGACTTCAGTTTACCAGACGCGCCGTAGGCCCCACCGCATGAGGCGCAGCGAGTGCGGCTTTTACCGCGGGAGCGAAGTCAGCCGCGGCCCTTACGGCGAGCGAAGCGAGCCGCCCCTACCGAGGCGCGAAGCGCCGAAGCCCCTATTTGGTATAGTCCTGCCTGCCGATGCTGGGATTCTTTTACGGATACGGGATGATTCTGCAGGCCCTGGCAATCATCCACTTCGTGCGGCGGCGGCCGGATACCTACTGGCTCTTCATTATTTTCATGGGCGGATGGGTCGGCGCCCTGGCCTACATCCTCATCGAGGTCATCCCGGATCTCGGGCTCCTGCGGGGCTCGTTCGAGGTGTTCCCGAGGCGCAAGCGCATCAAGGCCCTGCAGTTCGCGATCCTCGACAATCCATCCGCCGGCAACTACGAAGAGCTCGGCGACCTGTACCTGGACGACAAGCAGTTCGTCCGCGCGCGCGAGTCGCTGGATCGCGTCATCGCGATGCGGACCGATTCGGTCGATCCGTACTACCGCCGGGCGCTCGCCGAGATCGAGTTGAACGACTTCGAGGCCGCGACCGCGGATCTGGAAGAAGTGATCAGGCGCGAGCCGAAATACGACTACCACCGCGCGGCCGGCCTGCTCGCGCATTGCCTCGGCAAGGTCGCCCGGCGAGACGAGGCGCATCAGCTCTTCGCCGACGTGACCCGGATCTCGACGCTCTCGGAGACGCAGTATCTGTACGCCAGCTTTCTGGCCGCCGAGGGCAAGCCCGACGAGGCCCGCGTCTGGGCGCAGCGGATCCTCGCCAAGAAGCCGACGATGCCCGCGTACGTCCGGCGGCGTGAGCGTGGCTGGTTCCGCAAGGCCAGCGCGTTATTGAGGAAGCTGAAGTAAAGCCGCGGCTTTCTTCCTCCCGCGGTAGGGCGGCCCGCCCTGCGCGAGCGCACGGGACGAAAGCGAGTCGAAGGGCGCTACGCGCCTCGGTAGGGGCCGCACTCGCTGGCGCTCGTGCGGTAGGGGATCGGCCAGCCGGGCAGTGGCCACCGACCCATCCATGGCGCCGGCCTCTGTGTGTATCCGAAACAGGCGGCGCGACTCGGTCGGCAATGCTCCTGACAAACAGTCGGCGCCCCTCGCGACCTGCGCGCGGGAGTACATGGCGTTTTTCCAGCCGGGAACGATGATGAGCCGGAGCGCCTTCCGTACCCCGCGAGCGGAGCGCTTAATGCAGAGACGCCATGCCGATGGCGTCCCCATTGAACACGTCTGACACGTCCGTGCCCGCGATGAGCTGGCTGGTGGAGACCTTCCTGCCGGCGCCGGGCGCTTGCTGACATACCTCGCGATAATCGGGGCCCTCACCACGGCCGCGATCGGGGTGCTCGTGTACCGTGCGGTGCGCACCTGGCTCGCGCATCATGCCGATCGGGTCAGGCACCTCGAGGAAGTCAACCAGCAGACACGCGAGCTGCACGAGCAGCAGAGCCTCCGCCTGCAGGCGGAGCTGGTGCTGCGCGAGCGCGATCAGCAGTTCCGCGCGGTCTTCGACAACGCGCTCGACGCGCTGCTGGTGGTCGACGACGAGCGGCGCCTGGTGGATGCCAATCCGGCGGCCCGCACGATGCTGAAGGTCTCGTCCGACGCGCTGCCGCCCATTGCCATCGAAACGTTCCTCGACCCGGCATCGGCGGCGGGGATCGCGGAGCGATGGCCCGCAAGCCTGCGATCCCGGCAGGACAAAGGCGAGCTGATCCTGCTGGCGGAAGGCGGAAAACGCACCGTTGAGTTCACCTTCACGGCGGCGGTCATGCCGGGCCGCCACCTGTTCATCTGGCGCGACGTATCCGAGCGCAAGCTCCTCGAGGCGCAGCTGCAGCAGTCGCAGAAGCTGGAAACCATCGGCCGGCTCGCCGGAGGCGTCGCGCACGACTTCAACAACCTCCTCACGGTGATTCTGGGGTACGGCCAGCTGGTCATGTCCGAAGTGGACGGCCCGCTCCGCGAGCAGGTCCACGAGATCACGCGGGCAGGGGAGCGCGCCGCCACGCTGACCCGCCAGCTGCTGGCGTTCAGCCGGAAGCAGGCGCTGCAGGCGACGGTCCTGAATCTCAACGCGATCATCGGCGACGTCGAGAAGATGGTGCGCCGGCTGCTCGACGAATCGATCGAGATCCGAACCGTGATGGAGCCCGCGCTGTGGCCCGTCAAGGTGGATTCGGCACAGTTCGAGCAGGTCCTCGTCAACCTCGTCGTCAACGCCGGCGACGCCATGCCCGATGGCGGCGTGCTCGCGATCGAGACGCGCAACGTGGAGTTCCGTCCGCCGGCATTCGGCGCCGATCGCTCCGACGCGTCCCCCGGCCCGTACGTGCTGCTGCAGGTCAGCGACACGGGGAGCGGCATGGACGAGGCGACCCGCGCGCACATCTTCGAGCCGTTCTTCACGACCAAGGATCAGGGCAAGGGAACCGGCCTGGGCCTGGCGATGGTCTACGGCATCGTGCAGCAGAGCGGGGGGCACATCGTCGTCGACAGCGCGCCGGGCGCCGGCACGACGCTCCGCATCTATCTGCCCCGCGCCGCCGCCGCGACCGGCGCCCTCGGGGCGGGCGTCAAGGATGAATCGGCCGCGCGGCCGCTCGGCGGGACGGAAACGATTCTTCTCGTCGAGGACGAACGGCCGGTGCGCTTTCTGGCGCGCCAGGCGCTCGAGCGGCACGGCTACCGCGTGCTGGAAGCGTCGAGCGGAGAGGAAGCGTGCGTGATGGCCGAGAAGCACGATGGCATCGATCTCCTGGTGACCGACGTGTCGATGCCGGACATGAACGGCAAGCAGCTCGCCGCGATCCTGCGCGGCCGGGTCCCCGATCTGAAGATCGTGTTCATTTCCGGCTACGCCAAGACGTCCGTGGCGTTGCAGGCATTCGCGAAGGACGCGGTCTTCTGCCAGAAGCCGTTCACCGGTGCGGTCCTCGCGGGCGCGGTGCGAAATCTCCTCGACGGCCGCGCTGACGTGGCAGCGGACGACGATCGCCGGCTGCCGCGCCGCGCCGGGCCCGGCTGATCTGCTTGTAAAGAAACCGTGTCAACTCCCAAAAGGCCCAACTCCCAATTCCCAAACTGAGTCTCAGCGAGGCTACGCCTCAGACCGTCCAGGCTCCTCGCTAGATGGCATTGCTCACTGTTTCGCCGCTTGCCCGCCGAAAACTTGACTCAAGAGCATGAGTTTTCGGCGGTCAAGACGGCTACCGCAGCGCCGCCAATTCCTCCGGCGTCGCGAGCGAATCCGGGTTGCGGTTGCCGGCCCAGGCGATGCCCCGGAGCAGGACGCCGCGCACGTGCGGCGAGGCGAACGTGCTGAAGTGGTGCCCGAGCAGCGAGACGAAGGCGCGGTACGGCCGCCCCCCTTCGAGCTGATTCTGATAGACCCAGATCTGCGGGATCAGCCTGCCGATCTGCGGCGCCGGCGGCGGCTCGTTGCCGCGGCCGGGCCGCACCGGCTGCATCGATGCCGCGAGCACGTGCGCTTCCGGCATCATGTGCAGATCCCAATAGACTTCATCCGTGATCGTGAAATTCGATGCGCCCTTCGTGATCGGATGCTCGGTGTTGACGTAGTAGATCGTGTTCTCTCCCTCGAAGTACTTGGCCACGCCGTTCTCCCACGATCCGCCGGCGATGGTCTTGAACCAGAGCGGTTCCTGCGCCGTCACGAGCGCGTCGTGCAGCACGACGAGGCCGCCGCCGCGCCTGAGAAACGCGTCGAGGCTGGCGCGCTGCGCGCCGAGAATCGTCCCGGCGTTGGCGGCGAACATGACGAGCACGTCGGTGTTCTCCAACTGCTCGGGTAGTGGAAACCGCAGGGCGCTGTCCACTTTGGCGCCGCGCGAGGCCAGCAGCGTCTGCCATTGCCCGGCCCACACCTCGTGGTCGTGAAGGCCGTTGCCGGCCGGGCCGTGGGTTTTTGGCCCGCCGCGGAGGAATATGCGGAGCGGAGCAGTCTGTTCGGTGCTCTGACTGGAAATGTCAGTGCCGAGCGCCAGCGCGATGGCTGCCAGCACGACGAGCGTCGGTTTCATTGGGTTCGTCTTCATTGGGTTCATTATCACCGGCAGATTGTAGGCGCCTGCATACTAAGTTGGCAATCCCGACCCGGCTTGAATACTGAATATCCGTACGGCCCCGTACGATGGTCCTCGACAGAATCTGCTAAGAGCCGCGTCTGCAAGGGTTACCGCGAGAACTGGCACGGCCGGCCGGTCCGACGGGTGACGGTGTGGATCTTGGATCCTGTTCTCGCGTCTCACGAATTCAACTCGGCGGTCATCGACGGGGGGGAGCTCATGCCCGGGATCCTGGTTGTCAGCAACGACGGAGTCGGTCTGGCTCACACGCTCACCGCGCTTCACGAGGCCGGGTACGAGGCGCGCGGCGCCTCGAGCTTCGAGGAGGCCAAACGGTTCCTGGCGGACGCACCGCCCGACCTCGTGATTGCCGACGAATGCCTGGGCGCATACAACGGGCTGCACGTCATCATGCGGGCCCGCGCGATTCATCCCGACGTGTCGGCGATCGTCACGACGCCGGTGAAGAGCCGCGGCCTGGAGGCTGACGCGCGGAACCTCAACGTCGAGTGGATGCTGAAGCCGCAGACGCCGGCCGAGTGGCTGGCGCCGATTTCCAGGACGCTCCGGTCAGGGCCCGTTGCGGGATCGGCGTGCGTGCCGAGCGTGGCGAGCGGCCTCGTTCACTGATATCCATTGACATTCACTTCGTGTGTGCTCGCGCATCGGCGCGGCCGCGGGACCTCATACGATGTACCTCAAAACAACCGCTTCGGGCTCCTTCGCGCGTCTCGACCCACCCGTCTGGGCGAGCGTCGCGATGCGCGAGATGGAAGCCGACATCGCGGCTGCGGTTCGCTGCAATTTGAACGTCCTGATCACGGGCGAGAAGGGCGTCGGCAAGAAGTCGGTCGCGTACCGGATTCACCAGCAGAGCGGCCGCGCGTCCGTCCCCCTCGTGGTCGCGCGTTCGCCTGGCGGGCTCGAGCCGCCGGACAGCTTCGACGCCGCGCTGCTCGAGGCCTTTCCGGACGGCGCCGTGCTCCTCGAAAACCCCGAACGGCTGTCGCCGGAGATGCAGTCGCGGCTCCACCAGTTCGTGGAACGGCCGCCGGTTCCAGCATCTGCCGGACAGATCGTGGCGCGCGGGAGCCGGGTCCGCTTCATCACGGCCACCAGCAGCGATCTCTTCGGGCTCGTTCGAGGCCGTCAGTTCGGCGAGTCGCTGTTCTATCGCCTGAACGCGATCCACCTCGTCATTCCGCCGTTGCGTGACCGCGCCGAGGACATTCCCGCGCTGCTGCAGCAGTTTCTGTCCGCCTGCGCGGCCGCACCGGTTCCGCTCCTGTCCACCGCCACGCGTCAGCAGCTCGCCGCGCATCCGTGGCCGGGCAATCTCCTGGAGCTGCGGGCCGTCGCCGAGACGCTGGCGTCGCTCGACCGCCCGCGCGTCGAGCCCGACGACCTTCCGCCGGGAATCCGCCGGTAGGCAAGCGTCGAGTCGGGGAGTCCCCACCCCGCCTGCATCGGACGAGATCCTGCCGATTCGTGGCATACCCTGGGCCTCACGCCGCCATTTCTTTCGCATCAGTCCGGTTTCCAAGGGAGATCAGAGCATGGTCCAACACCGCCGGTCGGGCGCGTTGTTGCCGCGGCAGCTCTCATGATCGTGGGGGCCGTCGGAGGCAACGTCCTTGTCAGTGCCGGAACGCTTCAACTGAATTCGGACCGCAACCTGTCGGGCCTGTTCCGGAGTCCCCGGCTGATCGAGTTCCTTCCGCTCACGTTGGACGGCGGCACAGTTCCCTCGGCGCGGGATCGACAATCGTCTCGGCCGGGATTGTGGCTCTGGCGGGCCGGGGCGTCATGATCTCCGGGACGTATCACGGCTCGCTCGAGTCCTGGCGGCGTGTCCACACGGTCTCACTCGGGATCGGCTTTTAGTCCCGGGAGTTCCCCAAAGTTCATTTGTGGGTCCGTGGCGCAAGCCTTCATTCAGACTTGCCCGAGCGTCCGAAAAGTAGACGTCGAGGCCCGCGCGCGAGTGTCGAACGCCGCGCTCCGGCAGCGCCTCAGCGAACCATCACGAACCCGACTGCAGCGCCAACCGCGGCGCCGATTGGCGCGCCGACGACGAATCCTTGCATTCCAGGGGATTCGCAGTGACAGTTCGAATTGATCGCGGCGCCGACGATCCCGCCGCCGAAGAAGCCCGCAACGCCCATGGCCACCGCTGCCATCACGCGCTGCGCGTCACGGTATGCACCAGATCGCTGTGTTGCCCGGGGTCGTGGGAGGCGGGCTGATGGTCCGAGCGGCCGTTGTGTCGACGACAGCGCCCAGAGAGGCTCGTCGGTCCCGCGCAATTGCCAGTCCCGGATCCTGAATGCGCCGGCTTCGACGCCCGGAACGCTGTTCAGGCGAAGCAACTCGATCGGATGGTTTTGCGCGGGTGCGCCGTCGGGTGACGCGATCGTTTGTCCGTAGGCCGTGGCTGCCGTCATCACCGCGATCGCGGCGCACATCCCTGCCGTGGCCCTCAGAGCTCCTGTCACTGCTTTCATGGTTCCCCTCCGTTACCCCGTAGGGCGCGAAGGGCGGCCAAAACAGCTCAGACGGAGCGAGCGACGTCAGTCGATTCAGCCTAGAACGTGCCGGGGCGTCGGACGAGCGGTTCGTCTCCAGCGTCACCGAATCGCAGCGAGAACTGGTTTCTGACGTGCCACGTGCCGGTGGACGTGCGATACACGGCAAGGTCCGTCGCGCCGTCGCCGTTATAGTCACCCGGCACGAGGACGTCGTCAGACGTTCCGAACGACACGTTGAACAGATTGCGCACCATCCACACCGTCGTCGACGGCCGGAACACCGCGAGGTCCGTTTTCCCATCCCCGTCGTAGTCGCCGGGAACGGGCAGGTCGCCGGGATCGCCGAACTGCACGGCGAGCAGGTTGCGGACATACCACGCGCCCGTTGACGGCCGGTAGACCGCGAGGTCGGTGATGCCGTCGCCGTTGTAGTCGCCCGGCACGGGAATGTCGCCCGGGTCGCCGAACTGCACGGCGAGCACGTTGCGGACGTACCACATCCCCGTCGACGGCCGGTAGACCGCGAGGTCGGCACGGCCGTCGCCGTTGTAGTCTCCGGGCACGGGGACGTCGGTCGGGTCGCCGAACTGCACCGCGAACTGGTTCCGCACGAACCACACGCCCGTGGACGGCCGGTAGACCGCCACGTCGACGACGCCGTCACGGTTGTAGTCGGCGGGGACGGGACGATCGCCGGCGTCGCCGAACTGCACCGTCAGCTGGTTGTGAACGAGCCACTGGCCGGTGGACGGCCGATACATGCCGGCATCCGTCGTGCCGTCGCCGTCGAAATCTGACAGCGCCCGATTCAAAGTCAGGAATGAACGCGGAACAGGCAGGTCGTCTGCGTCGCCGAACCTGAGCGCGAACTGATTCAGGACGCTCCACACGCCGGTGCTCACTTCGTACACGGCCACGTCGGTGATGCCGTCGTTGTTGTAGTCGCCCGGCACGGGGCGGAACCCGGCGCCTCCCAATTGCTTCGAAGGCTGGTTGAGCACGTTCCAGGCGCCGGTCGACGGACGGTAGACCGCGACGTCCGCGCGCCCGTCTCCGTTGTAGTCTCCCGGCACAGGGATGTCGCCCCGGTCCCCGAAGGCGGCGAAGAACTGACCGCGTACCAACCAGAATCCGGACTGATAGACGGCGACATCGGCGGCGCCGTCACCGTTGTAGTCGGCAGGGACCGGAACGTCGCCGCGGCCGCCGAATTGGATGGCGAACAGGTTCCGGGCGTACCAGTAACCCGTCGATGGCCGGTAGACGGCGATGTCGGTCACACCGTCGCCGTTGTAGTCGGCCGGCACGGGCACATCGCCAGGCTCGCCGAACTGCACCGCAAACTGATTCCGCACGTACCACATTCCGGTCGACGGCCGGTACACCGCGATGTCGGCAGCGTCGTCGCCGTTGTAGTCGCCGGAGACCGGCAGATCGCCCGGCTCGCCGAACTGGACGTCGAACTGATTCCGGACGCGCCACATGCCTGTCGCGGATCGATAGACCGCGAGGTCGGTCAGGCCGTTGGCGTCGAAATCTCCCGGTACCGTGAACGGCGTGGTGATGGTGCTCCCGCCGAATGTCAGAGCGTAGTCTTCGGTTCTCGAGGGCGTAGATGCGGCCACCATGAGGAAGTAGGCGCCCGGGCCAGTGAGCGTCCGACACGATCGACTCGTCCCCTCCCAGACCCGAAGTGTTGACGAAGGCGATGAAGCTTCCTGTTCCGCTCCAGAGCTCGAAACGGAGGTCCGCGGACGGCGGCACGTCGAGCACGATGCTCACCGTCCCGGTCGCAGACACGTTGAATCGATACCAGTCCTGGTCCCGGGAGGTATACACCTTGGAGAGCAGGGTTCCCTGGCCGACCCGTCGTGCCGATGCCATCGTGTTGTTCGGTTCGAACGAGTCCGTGAAGGTACCCGAGCTCGCTGTCAGGAAGTATCGCTGCCCCTGCGAGTGATTCCCGAACGTCCTGACCTCGATGAAGTAGGTACCGGCCGGCACGGTGGTCACAATCTCCTTGTCCAGGCCGGCCCCGGAGGTGCTCGAAAACTCGGAAAAATTCCCCGACTCGTCTCTCACGCCGAGCTGGTAGTCAACGCCATCGGGAACGTTGAGAGTGACGGCAAGGTGCCCGTCCGCAGGCGTGACGATGCGGTACCAGTCGACATCGTTGGGCGTGAAGAGAAACGCGCCGATCGTCGTTCCCAGTTGCAGGGCAGCCGCAGCCGCTTGCGTGTTGTTCGGCTCGAAGTCGTCGCCGGGCAGCGGCGCCGTCAGCGTCAACGTGTAACTGTTGACGGCATCGTGGGGGGACCCGTCGATGCGGATGTAGTACAGCACCCGCGAGCAGCGTTGTGTCGAGCCGATCGTCGGCGCCGGCGCCGAAGGCATCGGCGCGCGCAAGGAAATCACCCCTGTAGTTGTACAAGGTGATCTCATAGTCCGACGCGTCGGGGGCGTTCAAATCAATCCGTACGTGCTGCGAGCCGGAGATGGTGAAGGTGTAGTAGTCGTTGTCCGATGATGTGGAGATGTACGACACACGCGGCGAGCCGCTGGCGATCGGCGTCGCTGTCTGGCGCGTGTCGTTCGGCTCGAACGTATCGGCGGCGTATGAGCTCGGAACGTGGAGGCCAAGCGCCCCTGCGGCGAGCGCGCAGACGGATATCCGGCGCGCGAAACTGTTCGTGGACAAGGGGTCGTACCTCTTCCGGTTGAAAATGTATCTGGAAGGCTTTCGAGTATATACCGAACGGCCGGGTTTTCAGCCGCGGTGCGAAGAATCGCCAAAGCGGCTCAAACCCGGCCCGCGCGAACGCCGCACGCGGGCCGGTCACCTATCGAACTAGAACGTGCCGGGCCGTCGGACGAGCGGCTCGTCGCCGGCGTCGCCGAATGGCAGTGAAAACTGGTTTCTGATGTGCCATGTTCCGGTCGACGTGCGATAGACGGCCAGGTCCGTTGCCCCGTCGCCGTCGTAGTCGGCCGGCACGAGAACGTCGTCAGCCGCTCCGAACGACACGTTGAACAGATTGCGCACCATCCACGTCGTCGTCGACGGCCGGAACACCGCGAGGTCCGTCTGGCCGTTGCCGTCGTAGTCGCCGGGAACGGGCACGTCGCCGGGATTGCCGAAACGCGCCGCGAGCACGTTGCGGACGTACCACACGCCCGTTGACGGTCGATACACCGCGAGGTCGGTGATGCCGTCGCCGTTGTAGTCGCCCGGCACGGGGATGTCGCCCGCGTCGCCGAACTGCACCGCGAGCAGGTTGCGGACGTACCATGTCCCCGTGGACGGTCTATAGACCGCGACGTCGGCCCGGCCGTCGCCGTTGTAGTCGCCCGGCACGGGGATGTCGGCCGCGTCGCCGAACTGCACGGCAAACTGATTCCGCACGAACCACATGCCGGTGGACGGCCGGTAGACCGCCACGTCGACGACGCCGTCACGGTTGTAGTCGGCGGGGACCGGACGGTCCCCCTCGTCGCCGAACTGCACCGTCACCTGGTTGCGAATCAGCCACTGACCGGTCGACGGCCGATACATCGCGACATCCGTCGTGCCATTCCCATCGAAGTCGGATGCGGCTCGATTCAGAGTGAAGAGCGTCCGGGGAACAGGCACGTCGCCGATGTCGCCGAAGTGGACGACGAACTGATCCGGCACGCCCCACAGGCCGGACTCGAGCTCGTACACGGCGACGTCGGTGACGCCATCGTTGTTGTAGTCGCCCGGCACCGGGCGGAACCCGGGGCCTCCCAGTTGCCTGGACGGCTGGTTGCGCACCAGCCAGAGACCGGTCGACGGACGGTAGACCGCGACGTCCGCGCGGCCGTCTCCGTCGTAGTCGCCCGGCAGTGGGAGGTCGCCACGCTCCCCGAGGGCGGCGACGAGCTGATTGCGCACGAACCAGAAGCCGGTGTCGGGACGATAGACGGCGACATCCACGGCGCCGTCGCCGTTGTAATCGGCCGGGACAGGAACGTCCCCGGGTTCACCGTGCTGGATGGCGAACAGATTCCGGACGTACCAGAAGCCGGTCGACGGCCGGTAGACCGCGACGTCCGTCAGTCCCGTCGCCGTTGTAATCACCCGGTACCGGCACATCGCCGGGTTCACCGAACTGCACGGCAAACTGGTTCCGGACGAACCACGCCCCGCTCGACGGCCGGTACACCGCGATATCGGCGCGGCCGTCGTCGTTGTAGTCGCCCGGGACGGGAAGGTCACCGGGTTGGCCGAACTGGACGTCGGGCTGGTTGCGGACGCGCCACGTTCCCGTCGCGGCTCGGTACACGGCGAGGTCCGTCGCGCCGTCGCCATCGAAATCTCCGTGAACCGTGCGAGGCGTCATGATTGTGTCGCCGGTCACCGTCAGCGTGTACTCTGCGGGCGACTGGATTCGAGCCTGACGCGTACACGCGGACGTAGGTACGCACCAGGGCCGGTGAGCGTCCGCACAATCGATTCGTCTACTCCGTAGCCCCACGTCGTTGGCGCGGGCGATGACGGTCCCTGAACTATCCCGCAAGTCGACTTCCAGGTCTGCCTCAGGCGGTACTTCCAACACGATGCTGACGGCCCCGGTTGCAGATACGTTGAACCGATACCAGTCCTGGTCCTCGGAGCCATACGCCTTGGAGACCAGGGTGCCGGGCCCGACCGGACGTGCCGCCTCTCTTGTGTTGTTGGGCTCGAACGTGTCGGTGAAAGTTCCCGAGAGCGCCGTCAGAGAGTATCGGGCGGTCTGCGAATATTCGCCTGGTAACTCGTCCTCGTTGAAGAACTCGTCCCGGTACCCCCTGACCACTGCGTAGTAGGTCCCGGCGGGCACGGTCGCGACAGCCTCTTCGTCCACGCCGTCTCCGTCTTCAGGGTCAGAGGCGACATAGGAAGCAAAACTGTTCAACAGCGTCAGCTCGTAGCCGACCGAATCGGGAACGTTGAGCGTGACGACGAGGTGGCCCTCCGCGGTCGTGACGATGCGGTACCAGTCCTCGTCGTTGCGCGTGAAGATGAACGAACTGACCGTGGTGCCGAGCGGCAGCGCCTTCGCGCCCGCCGTCCTGTTGTCCGGCTCGAAGTCGTCGCCGGCGAGCGGCGCGGTCAGCGTCAGCGTGTAGCTGTTGACGTCGTCAGCCGGAGACCCGCTGACGAGGATGTAGTAGGTACCTGCGGCAAGCGTGTACTCGAGCCGCTGGTCGACGCCGGCGCCCGCCTCGGCCAGGCCGTCGAGATAGAAGCCGAAGTCGAGGTTCGTGAACAACCGCAGCGCGCCGGACACCGTGGCAGGGACTGTCCAAATCAATCCGCACGTGCTGCGGGCTCGAGACGGTGAACTGGTAATAGTCGAAATCCCCTGCCGTGGACAGGTACGACACGCGCGGCGACCCGCTGACGATCGGCGTCGCCTGATACCGTGTGTCGTTCGGCTCGAACGTATCAATCGCCGACGCGTTCGGCGCGTGTACGGCAAGTGCCGCGACGGCGAGCGCGCAAACGAACGTCCAGCGCGGGCGGTGGTGCTTGCTCATGCGGATACCTCTTTAGAACGCGCCGGGGCGTCGCACGAGCGGTTCGTCGCCTGCGTCGCCGTGCTGCACCGTGAACTGGCGCCTGATGAGCCACGTGCCCGTCGACGGCTGGTAGACGGCGATGTCGGTCGCCCCGTCACCGTCGTAGTCACCCGGCACGAGGGTGTCGTCAGCGGTCCCGAACGATACGGCGAGCTGATTGCGCACGAACCACATCGCCGACGATGGGCGGAACACCGCCAGGTCTGTCGTGCCGTCGCCGTCGTAGTCGCCGGGAACGGGCACGTCACCGGGATCGCCGAACTGCGCTGCGAGCAGGTTGCGGACGTACCACGTTCCCGTTGACGGCCGGTAGACGGCGAAGTCGGTGATGCCATCACCGTTGTAGTCGCCGGGCACGGGGATGTCGCCGGCATCGCCGAACTGGACCGCGAGCAGGTTGCGTACGTACCACGTCCCGGTCGATGGCCGGTAGACCGCGATGTCGGCTCGGCCGTCGCCGTTGTAGTCGCCCGGCACCGGTATGTCGGACGGATTGCCGAACAGCACCTCGAACTGGCTTCGCACGGACCACATGCTGGTGGACGGCCGGTAGACCGCGATGTCCACGACGCCGTCACCGTTGTAGTCCGCCGGGACCGGACGATCGCCGGCGTCGCCGAACTGCACCGTCGGCTGATTTCGAACGAACCACTGGCCGGTGGATGGCCGATAGACTCCGACATCGGTCGTGCCGTTGCCGTCGAAATCGGATGCGGCTCGATTCAGGGTCATGAGCCGCCACGTCACAGGCACGTCGCCGGCGCCGCCAAACTGGGCGGCGAACTGATTCAGCACGCTCCAGACGCCGGAGGCGAGCTCGTACACGGCGACATCCGTGATGCCATCGTTGTTGTAGTCGCCCGGCACGGGGCGGAACCCGGGCCCTCCCAATTGCTGCGAAGGCTGGTTCCGTACCAGCCAGAGACCGGTCGACGGACGGTAGACGGCGACGTCCGCGCTGCCGTCTCCGTCGTAGTCTCCCGGCACCGGGAGATCGCCACGTTGCCCGAGGCCGACGACGAACTGATTGCGCACGAACCAGGAGCCGGTTGCGCGACGATAGACGGCGATATCAACGGCGCCGTCACCGTTGTAGTCCGCAGGGACCGGAAGGTCGCCGCGCTCGCCGAATTGGATGGCGAAGAGATTCCGGACATACCAGAAGCCGGTCGACGGCCGGTACACGGCGATGTCCGTCACGCCGTCGCCGTTGTAGTCACCGGGGACCGGCACATCGCTGGGCTCGCCAAACTGCACCGCAAACTGGTTCCGGACGAACCAGTTCCCACTCGCGGGCTGGTACACCGCGATATCGGCCGTGCCGTCGCCGTTGTAGTCGCCCGGGACGGGAATCGCAGCCGGTGGGCCGAACTGCACGACGAACTGGCCGCTCACGTACCACGTCCCCGTCGCGGACCGGTACACGGCCAGGTCCGTCACGCCGTTGGCGTCGAAATCTCCGGGAACCATGGAAGGTGTCGTGATGGTGCCGCCGCCCAGCCTCAGCGTGTAATCCTCGAGCGAGCCTGAAAACCCCGTGAATACCCGGATGTAATAAGCACCAGGACCGGTGAGCGTCCGCACCAGCGACGCGTCCGCCCCGAAGAGGAGTGGGCCGACGCTGGCGACGACGTTCCCTGAACCATTCAGCAGGTCGAATCGCAGGGCTAACGAAGGCGGTACTTCCAACAGGATGCTGACGGTGCCGGTTGCGGACAGGTTGAACCGATACCAGTCCTCGTCCCTGTTGGAATACATCTTGGACAGCACGGTTCCGGGCCCGAGTCGGCGCGCCGACGCTCTGGTGTTGTTCGGTTCGAACGAGTCGGTGAAGGTACCCGAAATAGCCGTCAGAGAGTATCGCTGTCCCTGTGTGTAGTCGCGGCAGCACGTCACGACCTTTGCAAAGTAGGTCCCTGCGGGAACGGTGGTCACGACCTCTTCGTCCTGGCCCTTCCCGGATTGTCCGGACCCCCCGACAAAAAAGCCGAGATTGTCCCATAAGGAGAGGTCGTAGTTGACGGATTCAGGAACGTTGAGGGTGACCGCCAGGTGCGCGTCCGCCGTCGTGACGATGCGATACCAGTCCTCGTCCTGGCGCGTGAAGATGAACGAACTGATGGTTGTCCCGAGTGGCAGCGCCGTCGCATTCTCCGCCCTGTCGTTCGGTTCGAAGTCATCGCCGGAGAGCGGTCCGGTCAACGACAGCGTATAGCTGTTGACGTCGTCGGCGGTGGAGCCGCTGATGCGGATGTAGTACTCCCCTTCGGCAAGCGTGGTCACCATCGTCTCGTCGACGCCGACGCCCCGGCCGCTGATGGCGTCGATGAAGTTGCCGTTCGAGGCGTACAACCCCAGCGAGCAGGCCATGGTGTCGGGGACGGCCAAATCAATCCGGAGATGCTGCGGGCTCGAGACCGTGAAGCGGTAGTAATCGACGTCCGTTGTCGTGGCCAGGTACGACACACGCGACGACCCGAAAACGATCGGCGTCGCGGTCGGCAGGGTGTCGTTCGGTTCGAACGTATCGATTGCCAACGCGCTCGGCACGTGACCGAACAACGCGGCTACAGCGATGAGGCAAACGGACGTCCAGCGCGGGCGATGGTGCGTGCTCAATCGCGGGTACCTCTTTGGAAACGGCCGGGGCGTCGCACGAACGGCTGGTCGCCTGCGTGCTGCAGCGAAAACTTGGGTTCCTGATGTTCCACGTGCGGTCGAAGGGCAATCGACCGCCAGGTCGCGCGCCGTCTCGTCGTAGTCACTCCGGGACGAGACTATCGCTGGCCGGCCGAACGGCACACGGAACAGGTCGCACGCGGCACATCCGGTGCCAGCGCGATGAGGAATACTTGAAACTCTCTAAGGTGTGCCGATGCGGCGAACGAGCGGCTCGTCGCCGGCTTCACCGAACCGCAGCGAAAACTGGTTTCTGATGTGCCATGTGCCGGTCAACGTGCGATACACCGCCGGGTCCGTCGCGCCGTCGCCGTCGTAGTCACCCGGCACGAGGACGTCGTCAGCGCTTCCGAACGACACACTGAACAGTCCGCGCACCATCCACGTCGTCGTCGAGGGGCGGAACACCGCGATGTCCGTCCTTCCGTCGCCGTCGTAATCGCCGGGAATGGGCACGTCCCCGGGATCGCCGAACTGGGCCGCGAGCACGTTACGGACGTACCATGCGCCCGTTGACGGTCGATACACCGCGAGGTCGGTGATGCCGTCGCCGTTGTAGTCGCCCGGCACGGGAATATCGCCCGGGTCGCCGAACTGCACCGCCAGCAGGTTGCGGACGTACCAGGTCCCCGTCGACGGCCGGTAGACTGCGACGTCGGTCCGGCGGTCGCCGTTGTAATCGCCGGGCACGGGGACGTCGGTCGGGTCGCCGAACTGCACGGCGAACTGATTCCGCACGAACCACACGCCGGTGGACGGCCGGTAGACGGCGACATCGGCGACGCCGTCACGGTTGTAGTCGGCCGGGACCGGACGATCGCCGGCGTCGCCGAACTGCACCGCCGGCCGGTTGGGAAACATCCACTCGCCGGTGGAGGGCCGATACATGCCGACATCCGTCGTGCCGCTGCCGTCGAAATCGGATGCGGCTTGATTCAGCGTCAACAGCAGCCGCGGAACGGGCACGTCGCCGGTGTCGCCGAACCGGACGGCGAATTGATTCCGCACGCTCCAGATGCCGGAGGCGAGCTCGTACACGGCCATGTCGGTGATGCCATCGTTGTTGTAGTCACCGGGCACCGGGCGGAAGCCGGGACCGCCGAGCTGGACCGACGGCAGGTTGCGCACGTTCCAGGCGCCGGTCGAGGGACTGTAGACCGCGATGTTCGCGCTGCCGTCTCCGTCGTAGTCGCCCGGCACCGCAATGTCGCCCCGCTCTCCGAGGGCAGCGACGAACTGATTGCGCACGAACCAGAACCCGGTCGCGCGACGATAGACCGCGACGTCGGTCGCGCCGTCACCGTTGTAATCGGCCGGCACGGGAAGATCGCCGCGCTCCCCAAACTGGACGGCGATCAGGTTCCGGACGTACCAGAAGCCGGTCGATGGCCGATACACGGCGATGTCGGTCAACCTGTCGCCGTTGTAGTCGCCGGGCACGGGCACATCGCCCGGTTCGCCGAACTGCACGGTAAATTGATTCTGGACGAACCACGTTCCAGTCGACGGCCGGTAAACTGCGACGTCGGCTTTCTCGTCGCCGTTGTAGTCGCCGGACACGGGAATGTCGCCCGGTTGGCCGATGACGGAAAAGAACCCGTCCCGTATCTTCCACATGCCCATCGACGCGCTGAAGACCGCGAGATCCGCCGCGCCATTGCCGTCGAAGTCCCCTGGCACCGCGTACGGCGTTGTGATGGTGTTACCGGCCAGCGTCAGCTCGTAGTCCTCCGACCTCGAGGCTGAAAACCCAGAGACATGTACGTAGTAGGCACCCGGGCCCGGGAGAGTCTGGACCACCGACTCGTCCTGTCCCATACCGAAATTTCTGGAGCTGCCGACGATGAATCCCGAACTGCTTATCAAGTCGAAACGCAGGTCGGCCGACGGCGGCACTTCCAATACGACGCTGACGGTCCCGGTGGCCGCCACGTTGAACCGATACCAATCGTCGTCGTTGGAGGTATAGACCTTGGCCCGCAGGGTGCCGGGCCCGGCTCGCCGTGCTGCCGGCTTCGAGTTGTTTGGTTCGAACGAGTCGGTGAAGCTGCCCGAGGCCGCTGTCAGGGAGTATCGCTGGTCCTGCGAGTAGACGCCGAATGACTCGACTGCGATCTGGTAAGTCCCGGCGGCAAGGGTCATCGCCATCTCTTCCCCGTTGCCATCTTCGGCGTCGCTGGAGTTTGCGCGCTTGTCGGTTCCGTTCCAGAGCGAGAACCTGTAGCTGACGGTGAGGGGAAAATCGAGGTTGACGACGAGGTGCGCTTCCACAGGCGTGACGATGCTGTACCAGTCGACGTCGTTTTGCGTGAAGAGGAACGTGCTGACGGTTGTGCCGAGTTGCAGTGCAGTGGCCGTCCCCTGCGTGTCGTTCGGCTCGAAGTCGTCGCCGGAGAGCGGTGCGGTAAGCGTCAGGGTGTAGCTGTTGACGTCGTCGTGGGGGAACTCAAACACCCGGATGTAATAGACGCCCGCCGCAAGCGTGATGTCGATCCGCTCGTCGACGCCCCATGACCGCCCGAGCTGAATACATTGAGTGCCGCCGCCGTCTTGCAACTGGAACTGGCCGTCCACCGTGGCGGGCACGGCCAAATCGATCCGGACGTGCTGCGAGCTCGACAGCGTGAACCGGTAGTAATCGAGATCCTCGGCGTGGAGATGTACGAGACACAGCGGCGAACCGCTGACGATGGGCGTCGCGGTTTCGAGTGTGTCGTTCGGCTCGAACGTATCGGCGGCGTCAGCGTTTGGAACGTGGAGGGCCAGCGCGCCAAGGACGAGCGCGCAGACGGCAACCCGACCCGCAGAACCAAGCGTGGACAACGTCAGACCTCTTCAGTTTGAGAATTTGCAGCGCGGAGGGGTGAAGTATACCCCGGGATGGCAAAGCCGCGACCGGTTTCGCTCCTGTCGCTTCGCTCGCGCCGAGGGCCGCCGTCAGGATGGCGCAGCCGCCCGCAGAATCACGGCCAGTGCGGCGATGAGAAACGCGAACTGGGCGAGCGCGCCGCGGTCGCCCGTGGTCGGCGCGTGCGAATCGAACGAGCGCACGGCAGCGGCGACGATGAGCAGCACGAACAGTCCGTCGTGGCCCACCATCCAGCCGCACCCGAAGAGCCCGACGACGATCCATCGCTGCGCGGACGTCAGCGGGGCGAAGCCGCGGTTCCCGTCGAGCTGCCACACCGGCAGCAGGTTGAAGAGGTTGATCCACGCGCCGGTGTGCGCGATCGCGGCGAGCATCGGCCAGCCGCCCAGGCGCGCCGCTGCCAGAGCCGCGACAGCTGCGCCAAGCCCCCACATTGGTCCCGCCAGCCCTATCCGCGCGTCTTCGTGGGGCGCGAGGCGCTGGGCGCGCAGACGGATGAATGCGCCCAGGCCCGGGATGAACATCGGCGCGCTGGCGGCGATCCCGTAGCGCCGGAGCGCGGCGATGTGCCCCATCTCGTGCACGTAGATCGACAGCACCAGGCCGGCGGCGAACCACATGCCCCACGCCGTCCAGTAGACGCCGAAGGCGAGCAGCATCGAGAAGAACGTGCTGGCTTTCGTCAGGCCGAGGATGAGGAGCTTGCCGAATGGGGTCCCGCGCCGCGCCCGCCTACGCTCGGTCCGTAGGGGGCCTGCCCTGAGCGAGCGCACGGATTACGCGAGTCGAAGGGCCGCGGCCCTGATTGACAGCCCGGAAGGCCGGCAGGTAGACTACTCCCTCATTTCCCAGTCAAACGCTGCGCCGCAAAAGCGCCCGAAGTGTCGGTCTTTAGGCCGGTTGCGGCTCGACCTCTGTCCGATGGCCGGCGCGGGCGCGATCGGCGACGCTGTTCAATTGCTCGGATAGCGACTATCAATGAAGCCATCAGGCTCCCGGCCTGCCGTCCGCGGGGTGCTCGTCGCGATGATCTGTCTCTCGGTGACAGGGCTCGCGGCGGGTTGGTCCCCGGCTGACTGGATCGCTGACACGCCGCTCGTCCGTGCGCTCGCGCGCCCGGCGTCGTGGTACGGCGCCGGGGGATCGCCGTCCCCTCAGACGCCCACTGTCACGGCGGCCATGACCGGCGCGATTGCTACCGACGTCGACGCCGACGGGAAAGCGGACCCGGGAGACACGATTCGCTATACCGCCGTCATCTCCGCCGCCGGCGCCGACGCGGCCGGCGTGCACTTCGCCGACACGCCCGATGCGAACACGACGCTGGTCGGCGGCTCGATCGTGATCTCGCCGCTCGCGGCCGGTGAAACCTACAACTCGGTTGGCAACATGACGCTGACGAGCTCGGCGATCGCCGCGAGCTGCGGCGTGAACCCGCTGCGCAGCGTCACCTGCAACGACACGCTGAACGGTGGAACGCTCACCGCCTTCGGCGCGACGGAGGGCACGGCCGCCGCCGTGGCCGTGAACGGATCGAACACGGTCACGACGGGCAACAGCGGCACGGTGACGCTCAACACGGATGGGACGTTCGTCTACAACCCCGCCGCGGGCTTCGAAGGTATCGATACGTTCTGGTACACGCTCTCGAACGGCGCGGGCACCGACCACGCGAGCGTGACGATTAACGTCGGCAACGGCAACGGGATGGTGTGGTTCGTCAGCAGCGGCGGGGGCGGCACGGGCCGTCAAGCGAACCCGATTTCTCTGCAGGGTTTCAGGTTGGTCAACAACGGGACCTCGAATAACCCGGCTTCCGGCGACACAATTTTCCTATTCGAAGGCTCACACGCGCTCACCGCTACCTTGGCACTGCTCAGCGCGCAGAAATTCATTGGCCAGGACACGACGGCGGCGCTCGCAGATCTTGGTGCGCCAACTCCGATGCCTGGCAACGTCTATCCGGCCGTGAGCAACCCGACGGGCATGGCCGTCAGCGTCACCAGCACCGTGGCCGCGGTGACTCTCGGCTCGGACAACACGCTCGCGGGTTTCACCGATCGGCAACTCCACCACGGCCGTTCTTGCGAACAGTTCCGTGGGCTCGCTGAGGGTACGCGAGGTCATCGTCAATACCAACGGTTCGGGCATCGTCATGACCGCCGGCGGCGCGGTCGTCAACGATCCGACCTTCACCGGCTTCACGTCGGTCACGACGACGGGCGGTCTTTTTGGAGTCAACCTGTCGGGCATCGCTGGCGCGCTCGCGCTCGGCACGGGCGGACTCTCCGGCGCGACTGGCCCAACCATCTCGATTGGCGCCAGCACCGCGAACGTCACGTACGCCGGCACGGTCACCGCTTCAAGCGGTCAAGGTCTTGGTCTTCAACAATGCCGATGGCACGTATAGCTTCAACGGTAACGTCACCCTCGGCGGGAGCGCCGGGATCAGCATCACGAGCGGTTCCAGCGGCACGTTCAACTTCGCCGCAGGCAGTTCCATCACCAGTCCTTCGAACACAGCGTTCAACGTCAGCACGGGTTCGCCAACGATTACCTACAACGGCGCGATCCACCAGAACAGCGGACAGCGTGCCGTCAGCATCGCCAGCGCGACCGGCGCCACCATCACGTTCGCGGGCCCGGTGAACGCCGGCGGGACGAGCACAGGCATCAGCATCACCAACTCGGTCGGCACGACCGTGACCTTCGCGGGAGGTGTCGCTCTCAATACTACCGGCGCCACAGCGGCATTCACCGCTGCGAACAGCGGCACCGTCACGGTGACTGGAAGCGGCAACACCCTGGCGACGACGGCCGGTACGGCGCTGAGCGTCACCAACACGGCCATCGGCGCCGGCGGCCTGACATTCCGCAGCATCAGTTCGGGATCCGCGACGAACAGCACGGCCAACGGCATCATTCTCGACAACACCGGATCGAGCGGCGGCCTGACCGTTACGGGCACCGGATCAGCCGGAAGCGGCGGGACGATTCAACACAAAACGGGCACGGACGGGAGCCCGGCTCAGGGCACGGGGATTTTTCTGAACGGCACGTCGGGAGTCTCGTTGTCGTGGATGCAGTTGAACGACTTTACCAACTTCGGCATCCGCGGCACGAACGTCACAGGCTTCTCCCTCACCAACTCCACCATCGACGGCGTCAACGGTACCAGCAATGTGAGCGGGAGCGAAGAAGGCAGCATTCGCTTCGACAACCTGTTCACGAGCGCTGCGTTCCCGGCGGCACAGATCACCGGGTCCACCATCAGCGGCGGCGCCGCGTTCAATGTCTGGGTCCTCAACACGACCAACGCCAGCACGTTGAACCGGTTGATGCTCGCGAACAACACGTTCGGGCTGATCGACGCGACTCTCGGCAACGACAACGTCAGTGTCACGTCGCGCCCGGTCTCGCCAAACACCGCCACGCTCAATGTCACGCTGCAGGACAACTTCTTCCTGGGCACGAGAGCCGACTTTTTCAGGGCCGTCGCGGATGGAAACTCGACGATGGACGTGGTCGTCCGAGGGAACAAGTTCACGAGCGGTCAGGCCACCGCCATCGGCGGCGGCGGTCTGTCGATTCACGGCGACGCGAGCGGGACCGCCGACACGGTGACCTTCGACGTGTCCTGCAACAACGTGGTCGGCGCGGTCGCGCCCAACCAGGCGCAACGCCTACGACGCCGTCGCCATCCTCGTGGCCAAAGGCAACGGCGCCGGATCGTGGAGCGGCTCCATCGTCAACAACGCGATCGGCCCCGCGAGAACGTCGCCAACGCCTGCGAACGCCGACGGCATCTTCGTGCGCGCGGCCGGCTCGGGCACGACGGACGTGTTGATTCAAGACAACACGCTCACGGGTTACGGCGCCAACGGCATCCACCTGCAGAACCGCGATGGCAGCGTCACGATGAACGCAAGCCTCTTCGGCAACACGGAGTCGTCGCCGAACGGAGTGAACCAATCGGGGCTGTTCGTGGACAACGGCGCGACCGTGTCCGACACCAATACGATGAATGTGGTGGTGGGCTCGAGCCACGCCGGTGAGACGGCGAAGCAGAATACCCTCGACGGCAGCGTGATAGACGTCAGCCTGCGAAATTTCAGCGGTACGACGTTCAACCTCTTCACGAACGGGTCGAGTTCGGGCACTGCGGCGGGCGTCACCGACGACGACAACGTAGGGAGTCCCGCAGTCGATACCCCGGGCGCCGGCCCAATCACGCTCGTGTCGGCCGGACTGCCCACGGCGCCGCTCGCGGTGGCGCCCTGTACGACAGCCGCGATGCTCAACGGCGGCACGACGTCCTTCGTGTCCTCCTTGAACGAACCCGCGCCTGGCGTGATTCGGGTAAACGAACAACACTCTCCGCCGACACTCCAGAAGCGTCCTCTTCAGTCCCAAGTGCGATCCGAGGAGGCCGGTAGAACCTCCGTAAAAGCCCCTGCGGGCGTCCGCGTGATGGATCGCGTTCGCGCCCTGGCGGTGGCCGTTGCAGGCAGCGTAGTCGCGCGCGTCGAGGCGGCCAGCCCACCGCAACCGACGGCACCGGTAGACGTGGTGCTCGGGACTCTGCCCGCGGGCAAGACGATCACGGTCGTCTTCGACGTGACCGTCAACGCGCCGCCGGTCGCGCAGTACAGCACCCAGGGGACCGTCTCGGGAACGAACTTCAGCGACGTGCTGACCGGCACGGTCACGACCCCCGGCGACAGGATCAACACGTCGACCCTGCTGGTCTCGTCGTTGAACCCTGCGTCGCAGGGGGAATCGATTACGTTCACGGCGACGGTGACGGCCGATGGCGCGGTCACGCCGGACGGCACGCTGCAGTTCAAGGACGGCGTCAGCAATCTCGGCACGGCGCTCACCTGCGCCGGCAGCGGCAGCACCTGTTCCGCGCAGTTCACGACGGACGCGCTGGCCACGGGCACGCGCGCCATCAGGGCGGAGTACAGCGGCGGGACCCATCACGATGCGAGCACGAGCAATACCGTCTCGCAGGTCAACAACGCCTGCATCGCCGCCCCGATCGTCGTGACGGCGAATCAGGACAGCGGCGCCGGCAGCCTGCGGCAGGCCATCGTCGACGCGTGTCCCGGCAACACGATCACGTTCAGCGGTGTCGTGAGCCCGATCGGCCTGACCGGCGGCCAGCTGACGATCGACAAGTCCCTCACCATCACCGGTCCCGGCGCGAATCTCCTGACGGTAGAGCGCGCCAGCGGCACCGGACGCATCTTCTCCGTCAACCCCGGCGTCACCGCGACGATCGAGGATCTGACGATCGCCAACGGTCAGCTCGGCGGTTCCGACTGTGGCGCCGGCATCTACAACGATCGCGGCACCCTGACGGTCCGTCGCGCCACGCTCAGCGGCCACGTCGCGGCCTCCGGGGGCGGCATCTGCAGCAACGCGGATGGCGCATCGGCGAGCCTCACGTTGGCCGACAGCACCGTGAGCGGCAACACCGCCGGCTTCGGCGGCGGTATCTTCACGCAGGGGATCACCGGCGGCACGAGCACCATATCGATCGTCAATTCCACCATCAGCGGGAACACGGCGGTGGGCGATGGCGGCGGTCTGTATGCCAGTGGCGCGACGAACACCAGCGTCGAGGCCGCGATCGCGAGCACGACGATCACGGGAAACCGCGCCGACAACGCGGGCGGCGGCATCCACGTGCTGATGGGCACGCTCACGCTCAGCAACACCGTCGTTGCCGGCAACTTCGTCGGGCCAAGCCCCGGCACGACGGCCGGCGATGTGTTCGGCGCGCTTGCGGTCACGTCGGCGTCCAACCTGATCGGCGTGGACACGGGGATGACGGGCGTCACGCATGGCACGAACGGCAACCAGGTCGGGATGTCCGGGAGCCCGATCGATCCGCGGCTGGGCCCGCTCGCGAACCACGGCGGTTCGACGCAGACGCACGCGCTCCTCGCGGGCAGCCCGGCGCTCGACGCGGGTGACAACGCTCCAGCGGTCGGCGTCACCGATCAGCGCGGCGCGGGCTTCGCGCGAATCCGCGACGCCGCGGATACCGGCATCGTGCAGACCGTGGACATCGGGTCGTTCGAGGCCGACCCGTCGGTCGAGGACATCGCCGACAAGACGACGACCGAGGACACGCCGCTGACCTTCACGTTCGCCGTCGGCGATGCCGCCACCGCCTTCGATTCGATCGCCGCCACGTCGAGCAACACGACGCTGCTGCCGAACGCGAACGCGGTCGTCGGCCCCGACACGGCGTCAACGCGCACCCTGACCCTGACGCCGGTTGCGAACCAGTCGGGCATGACGACGATCACGGTGACAGCGACGAAGACCATCGGCGGGACACCGGTGAGCATGGCGGACACGTTCGAGCTGAGCGTGGGGTCGGTCAACGACCCGCCGGCGGTCGCGGCGATCGCGAACCGGACGGTGGCAGCGGGCGCGAGCGCGGTCGTGCCGTTCACGGTCGGGGATATCGAAACGGCTGCGACGGCGTTGTCGGTGACGGCCGCGTCATCGAATCAGGCCGTCGTGCCGGATGCGAGCCTCATCGTGTCGAGCGGCGGCGCCAGCCGGACGCTGACGCTGACGGCGAACACGATCGGCACGGCGACGATCACGGTCACCGTAAGCGATGGGAGCCTGCCGGCATCCACGTCGTTCGTCGTGACGGCCCATGCCGTCAACCACTCGGGAGATTTCAACGGGGACGGCGCCGCCGATCTCGCGGTGTATCGCCCGTCAACGGGCCAGTGGTTCATCCGCAACCAGAGCGCCCTGCAGTTCGGCGACCCGGGCGACGTCCCGGTGTCAGGCGACTACAACGGCGACGGCAGCGAGGACATCGCCGTCTTCCGGCCGTCGACGAGCCAGTGGTTCGCGCGGAATCAGTTCACGGCGCAGTGGGGCAGCCGCGGCGACGTACCGGCCCCCGGCGACTTCAACGGCGACGGCACGACGGACGTGGCGGTGTACCGGCCGTCGACCGGCGACTGGCTCGTGCGGAACCAGTTCAGCGTGAACCTCGGCGGACCGGGCTACGTGCCGGTAATCGGCGACTACAACGGCGACGGGATCGACGATGTGGCGGTATTTCAGCGATCGACGGCGACGTGGTTCGTGCGGAATCAGCCCGCCGTCCAGTTCGGCAGCCCGGGCGACCGCCCGGTGCCGGCGGACTACGACGGCAACGGCTCGACCGACATCGCGGTGTATCGGCCGTCGACGGGGCAGTGGCTCGTGCGGAACCACCTCACCGTGCAGTTCGGCGATCCCGGCGACGTGCCGGTGCCGCGCGACTTCGACGGCAACGGCACGATCGATGTCGCGATCTACCGCCCGTCCACGCGCCAGTGGTTCGTCAAGGATCAGTTCGTCGTGCAGTTCGGCGACGGCCGCGACATGCCCGTACCGCTGACGCCCGGGATCCCGCTGGCGATCGCCGGCGACTACGACGGCGACGGCGTCACCGACATCGCGGTGCACCGGCCGGCAACGAACCAGTGGTTCGTGCGGAATCAGCTGGCCCTGGCGTTCGGCGACGCCGGCGATGTCCCGATCCCGGCCGACTACAACGGCGATCGGCGGATGGACGTGGCGGTGTACCGGCCGTCGACAGGGCACTGGCTGGTGCGCAATCAGCCGACGGTGCAGTGGGGCGATGCCGGCGACAAACCGGTGCCGGCGGACTACAACGGCGACGGCCTGATGGACGTGGCGGTGTTCCGGCCTTCCACGTGGCAGTGGTTCGTGCGCAACCAGTTCGCCGTCAGCTTCGGCGAGCCGAACGACATCCCGGTGCCGGGCGACTACAACGGCGACGGCGCCGCCGACATCGCGGTGTACCGCCCGGCGACGGGGCAGTGGCTCGTGCGGAATCAGCTGACGGTGTCGTTCGGCGACCCCGGCGACATCCCGGTGCCCGCCGATTACAACGGCGACGGCAAGATGGACATCGCGGTGTACCGGCCGTCGAACGGCGCGTGGTACGTGCGCAACCAGTTCACGGTCATGTTCGGCGACGGCAGCGACGTCCCCGTGCCCGGCGACTACAACGGCGACGGTGTGACGGACGTGGCGGTCTATCGGCCGTCAACGGGGACGTGGTACGTGCGGAACGTGTTGACGGTGCAGTTCGGGGACGCGACGTACGTGCCGATGGTGCAGGTAGGGCCTCGGCGCTAGGCGCGCCTCGGTAAAGGCCGCGGCTCACTTCGCTCATCCGCGGTAAGGGCCGCACTCGCTGGCGCTCGTGCGGTAGGGGCCGCGGCTTTCTTCGCTCATCCGCGGTAGGGGCGGCTCGCTGCGCTCGCCGTAGGGGGCGGCGGCTACGCCGCCGCCCCACGACGGTCAACCCACCACCGCGGACAGGACCATTGCGGCAAACAGGACGCTCTCCCCCAGCTTCAGAAGGATCCGGGCCCTCGCCCGCCGGATCAGCCCGCGCAGGGGGGCGCTGATATAGCGCAATTTCTGTTCGAGGTCAGCGTATGTGGCCTCCTCGATGTAGCCAAGGCGGGGAGCGAAGTGAGCCCGCGGCCCCTACGGCGAGCGAAGCGAGCCGCCCCCAAAGATCCTCGGTCCTGGTGTAAGCACGCTCTTCGGATCGTAGCGGCGCTTGGCCGACACCAGGCGACGCCATGTCTCTCGGCCGTAGTGCTCCTGCCACTCGGGGCCCGAGAGCGGCGGCGCATAGGGGGGATGAATCCGGCCGCCCACGCCTCGTGCGCGCGCCGACAGCATCTCGTTGGCGTCGAGCATCGCGCGATGGTCGGGCGCGTTGATTGCCGTCGCGCGGCGTTGCAGCCGAAGGGTGAACACCAGCGGCCCCGCAGGCATCCGGTGAAGCGGCTGCTTGAACCGCGCCGCGATCATGGGGAACACTTCGACGCGCGAGACGCCGATGGACGCGTCGGGCGTGGCGAGAATGTAAGAAAGGAGAGAAGCGACTGCGCTCTCCGGCACCACAACCGCGAACGATGGATACGGATCGTCCCTCGCTTCCGCGGCAGCGATGCTCGCCGTCCGGCGATCGACGTAATCCCAATAAGGTGTCGCGTCCGCTCGCGCCTCACGGGTCGCGCTCAGCCCCGACATCCAGGGCGGGGCGCCGGCGCGCTCGTCGCGATCCCTCAGGAAGCTCCCGGCAAGGAGGACCAGATCCCAGCGTCCCTGGGGATCGCGCGTGATCTCGCCGGCAATGAGGTCGGGCTCTCCCGTGCGCGCCAGGCGGGCCTGGTCGCTGACCATGGCCTCCGCGCTGTCGTAGACCAGCGGGCGGACCAGCACGCTCCGCGGCGCGGGAACGAGCCCGAGTCGCGCGCGCACGATGATCCCGCACTGTCCCAACCCGGCCAGCGTCATCTGGAACAGCTCCGCATGCCGCTTGGGCGAGCAGGTCACGAGCGCGCCGGCGCCGGTCACCACGTCGAGCTCGACGACGTGATCCACCTGCGCACCGGCGCGATAGCTGGTTGCGCCGGTCCCGCCGACGCTGAGCGTGCCGCCGACCGACAGCGCAAGGGCGTCGACCAGAACCGGCGGCGTGAGGCCCCGGTCCAGCGCCGTTCTGACCACGTCGCCCCACGAGGCGCCAGGCTCGGCATCGAGCGCGGTTTCGCCGTGCCATCGCAGCGCCTTCAGAGGGCTCGAATCGATCACGATCCCGCCCTCGACCTGCGCCTGGCCGTACGTGCTGTGCCCCCGGCCCCGCATGGCGATTTTCAGCGAACGCGCATTCGCGTACTCGACCAGCTTGACGACGTCGCCGACCGATGCGGGTTTGAGCACGGCCAGCGGCACGGCTCGGACGCTCCGGCCCCAATCCACAGCCGCTGCGGCGCGGGACACCGCGTCGGCTGAGAGCTGGCCATCCAGTCTCGGAAGTCCCTCCAGACCCTGCGGCACGCCAGGTCCAGCGGCGTTGCCCGCGGCGCCGATCGCGTCGAAGGGCAATACCGATCCGACGGCAGCCGCTGCCGCCAGGCGGACGACCGCCCGGCGTGTGAGTCGTTGGGTATCGTGCTCTGGATTACGCACTGGCCTGCCAGTCTAATCGATGGGCCTCCGGCGCTGCGCGCCCCTACGCGCGACCGAAGGGAGCGCGCCCTTACGCACGAGCGCCAGCGAGTGCGCCCTACCGCGGATGAGCGAAGTGAGCCGCGGCCCCTACCGCGGTGTGCGAAGCGAGCCGCCCGCGGCCCTGTGCAATACTGAACAATCCGACGCCGCTCGCGTGCCTCGCGCGGCCGGAGCAGAACCCGTGGCCAGGATTTTCTTGCTCGCGTTCGTGCTCACGGCCCGCGCCGTGGACGCCGCCGTCATGGACGACAAGGCGCGTGCCCTGGAGGCGCGCGCGCTGGCCGCCGCGACCGACGCGTCCCTCTCGCGCGGGGATTATCAGGCGGCCATCCGGCAGGCGCAGAGCGCATTCGACCTGCACGAAGCGCTCGGCGCTCGCGCCGACGCGGCGTGGGACCTCAACGCGATCGGCCTGGCCAACCAATACCTGGGGCGCTATCAGCCGGCGCTGGACGCGTATCGCCGCGCGCTCGAGCTCGACCGCAGTGCCGGGTCCCGCGACGGGGAGATCACCCGTCTGAACAACATCGGCAACATCCACTTTCTGCTGGGCCGCTATTCCGACGCGCTGGAGATGTATCAGGACGCGTTCGACAAGCTCGGCGCGCTGACGTCACCGGCCGCACTTGGACGCCTGCGGCGGATGACCGTGTCGAACCTCGCCGGGCTCAACCAGCGGCTCGGCGCCTACGAGCGGGCGCTCGACTTCTACGCGCAGCTCACCTCCGGCGAGACGATGCAGCCCGGCGAGGAGGCGCAGCTCCTCGTCAATCAGGGCGCCCTGGCACGGAGGCTCGGCGATCCCGTCAAGGCGCTCGATCGCTATCGGGCGGCGCAGCGCCTGTTCGCCCGGGCGGCGCATCGCGACGGCGAGATCGGCGCCTGGCGCAACATCGGCATCGTCTATGCGCTGGATCTGACGGACTACCAACGCGCCCTCGCCGCCTTCGACACCGCGCTCGGTCTCGCCCGGGCGTCCTCGAACCGCCGCGGCCAGACGCAGGCGCTGCTGTATCGCGGCGAGGTGCTGCGCCGCATGGGCCGCGACGAAGAGGCGGGGCGCGATCTCGAGGCCGCGTTCGGGGACGCCCTCGCGACGGGGCTCGTCGAGGAGCAATGGAAGGCGCTCTACGGCCTTGGCCTGGTCGCGCAGGCACGTGGCGACCGTCTGGGCGCGCGTGCCTCGCTGGAGCGCGCCATCGCGGCCATCGAGTCGGTCCGCGCCGATCTGAGGACCGTCGCGCTTCGATCCGAGTTCCTCGCCGACAAGCGCGACGTCTACGACGCGCTGATCTGGCTCACACTGCACGAGCGGCCGACGGCCGTCGCCGACCTGTTCCGGCTCCTGGAACAGAGCCGCGCGCGGACCATTCAGAGATCGGCTGCAGCCAACGGGGGGCGTGCTGGCGCTCCGCGCGGTGCAGGCCCGGCTCCCGGCCGACGCGCTGCTGCTCGAATACTGGGTGGGGAGCCCGGGCATGGCGCTGCTCTGGTTGACGAGCGATGCCGCCGGCGTCGTCACGCGCGCCGCGTGGCCCGGCGATACGGAGGTCATCCAGCAGCTCGCCGATGCGGTCGCGCGGAAAGACGGAGACTGGCGGCCCGCGTCCGCCGCTGCAGGCGAGATCCTGCTCGGGCATCTGCCGGCGCTTTCGCGCGTCCGGCACTTGCTGATCGTCCCTGATGGCCCGCTGCACTTCGTGCCGTTCGAGGCGCTCACGATGCCGAAGGCGGGCACGCTGCTCGTCGAGCGCTTCGCCGTCAGCTACCTTCCATCGGCGGTGTTCGTGCTCCAGCCCCGGGCCGCGCGCCGCTGGGCGTGGCCCTGGCAGCGCCAGCTCGTCGCGTTCGGCGATCCCGCGCCCGCCGCGTCGTACCCGCTCGAAACGGCCCGGTGGCAGCCGCTGCCCTACGCCGCGGAGGAGGTGCGCAACGTCGCCCGCGCGCTGCGCGGCGCGGAGGAGATCCACCTCGGTAGCGACGCCAGGAAACAGTTCGTCACCGACGGCCGGCTGCGAGCCGTGCCGGTGGTGCACTTCAGCACGCACGCGGTCGCGGACACGCGCGACCCGGATCGATCGCGCATCCTGCTGGCGCCGCGGTCGCCGGGCGGACCTGCCGACTATCTGTTCCTGCGCGACCTGGACGATCTCGATCTGACCGGCGTCGGGCTGGTGACGCTATCCGCCTGCGAGACGGCGCGCGGAAAAGTGGTCCGCGGCGAGGGCGTGGAAGGCTTCAGCCGCGCGCTGCTGGCTGCGGGCGCGGCAGCGGCAGTCACGACGCTCTGGGATGTCGCGGATCGCCCGAGCGCGGAGCTCATGACGCAGTTCTACGCGGCCGCGAGCGGCGGCCGAGGCACGGCCGAGGCGCTGCGCGAGGCCAAGCTGAAGTTCGTGCACTCGCAGCTCGCGTGGACGCACCCGTACTACTGGGCCGGCTACATGTTGAGCGGGAAGGGACGAGAAGCGCTGCCGCGCGTCGTGCCGTGGAGCGCGATCGTCGTGTCGGCGGTCGTCTCGCTGCTCGCGTTCAGCGCCGCGCTTCGAGCGGGAGTGAGGGTGACACGGTCCAGGATTCGTCGTCGCAGAGCAGACCGATTACATCGATCGGCGCCGACGCGCTGACGGCCACGGACGAACCGGACGGCGGCGTGACGCCGTCGAGGAGCTCGGACAACTCCATTGCCAGGCGTTGCTGGCGCGCCAGCGTTCGCGAGGATTGATACAGCAGAGCGCCGCCGCTATCGTACAGCGCAATCCCGACCGCCACGTCGCCCGGCGTCGGGTTCTGGAGCGCCAGCCCCGCGTACTGGCGTTCGCTCGAAAACGGGAACGGTCCGAGCGTCGCGGCCTTGCGCGGCTTTACCGAGAAGATGGGCTCGGTCGCCGCCATCAGCGCTCGTGAGCTGACCGTGGTCGTGGTGCCGCGCATGTAGGAGTAGGTACTCGCTTCTGAAATCGGAATTCTCCGCCCTCAGCCGCACGCCGCGCAGCTGCGCGGCCTCCGCGAGCGTGAACCGCATCTCGGTCGAGTTGACGAAGCGAACCGACTTGGTCTCGACGTCGTCCACGCGAAGTCGCGTGCGGCTGTTGAACCCGATGCCCCGGACGCTCACGATCGTTCCGGCCGGCCACACGCCTGCGCCCGGCACGACGTCTGTGATCGAGACCGATCCGCCGACGGTGACCGTCCCTGACCTGAGGCGGCTCGCGACAAGCGGGTTCCCTGTGGGCGAGATGTGCCAGGTCGATTGCGGGTCCAGCGCGAACACGGTTTTCGCGCCGATCGCGGTGTTGGGCCGGATGCGCATCGACACGGTCAGGACCGGGTAGTCCGTCGTCGACGCGCCGTTGGTCGTGTAGGACAGCGCGACGCGCGAGCCATCGATGACCGCCGCACCGGCGAGCTCGCCGTCCACGACCATCTCGAAGCCCTCGGCGTCGGCGAACATCGCGGAATCGAAACTGAAGCTCGGACGGCCGCCTGAGATGGGCGTCACCTCGTACGACTCGACCTTCATCTGGACCACGCCGCCCGGCGGCCCAATCTCGTCCCGGATCCGGAACTGCAGGTCGTCGTTGTCGGACCCCGAATCGCCGGCGAACACCGTTGCGCCGAGCGCGATCGCGGTCACCGCGGCGAGTATTCCTTTGGGTGCGACCATAGTCATTGTCCCCCTACGGCGAGCGAAGCGAGCCGCCTTACGCACGAGCGAAGCGAGTGCGCCCCTACCGCGGTGAGCGAAGAGAGCCGCGGCCCTTACCGAGGCGCGTCAGCGCCGAGGCCCACCAACCGGAACGGCTGTGCAGCGGATTCGGCAATCGCCGCGTTCGACGCGCCGTAGGCGGTCACCTGCCACACCAGCGTCTTCCCCGGCACGATGCGCGCACGAACGTCTGACGGCAGATCGATCTCCGTGCCCACGGAGTCGCCCGACCAGATCTCCTGGCGATCGACCTCACTCAAACGGACGCGATACCGCGTTGCGCCGTTGACCGGTTCCCACTGCAACCTGGCGGGCACGCTCGCCTGATCGCCGATCGGGGCCCGCACCGTGACGCTCAACGAGCGCGTCGCTTCCGGATTCGATCCGATGTCTGCCGGAAGCCGGGGCGTCCCCTGATTGCTCAGATAATAACCGCCACCGAGCATCAGCAAAACAACTGCCAGCGCGAGAGCCGGCCGCAGCCGTCCGATCCACAGCCATCGACGAACGTACAAGTCCTTCAGCGAGCCGTCATCGAAGATCTCCGGCTCCCGGCGCCGAAGCTCCTCGACGCCCCACCGGACCACCTTCGCTTCGTCGTCCCGGATCGCGGGCGTCGCAAACGCTTGCAGGAGAGCCAGTTCTGCCTGGCAGTTCGGGCACGCGGCGATGTGCGGCTCCTCGCGGCGCCGCTCCTCGAGCGTGAGCCCGCCGTCCACGTACCGGCCCAGCCGCTCGATCGACGGGCACTCCGGACCTGGCTGCAGCGCGCTGATTAGATTTTGCCCTTCCATCGTGTCACCGCTCTGTTCAACTTTCGTCGGGCGCTTACGATGTACGCCTTGGCGCCGCTGGTGTTGGTCAGCCCGAGCGTGGCCGTGATCGCATCGAGCCGCATGTCGTGCCCGTAGTGCAGTGTCATCACGCGCTTCTCGGTCTCGTTGAGCGCCTCGTCCATCAGGCGGCGGACGACCACCCGGGCGTCCCTCGCCTCGATCGCCGCGAGCGCGTCGTTCCCGGCGGACGGTTCCTCGTCGAACATCGCGGCTTCCGGGGCCTCGCGCGCCCGCGACCGCCGGGCGCGGAGGGTGTCGCGCCAATGGTTGCGCGCGATGATGTAGAGCCACGTGGTGAACTTCGCGTCCGCCCGGAACGTGTCGAGGCTCGCGTACGCCTTGACGAAGACGTCCTGTGCGAGGTCCACCGCCTGCGTCCGATCGCCGGTCAGGCGGTAGTACCACCCGACGACGCGCGCCTGGTGGCGCCGAAAGAGCTCTTCGACGAACGGTCTCGATCGATCGGAGCGCGGCGCCAGCCGGTATCGGGCGATGAGCTCCTCATCTGAGAGCGCGTCCATTCATCTGAGTATAGACGCGGCCGCCCGACTGGCACCCCGAGGCAGGGCCAAAGCCCTGCGCTACGTACGCGGACGTTCATTTCCCGCTCAGGTCGATCCTCACCGTCCCGCGCGCGCAATTGGCCGGCATGGCGGTCTCGCAGATCTGGTACACGAGCGAGTAGATGCCCGAGTCCGTCTTGCCGAGCACGTCAACCGATCCGTCCGCGAGGTCGAGCCTGATCTTGTTGTTGACAGGCGTCAGCGACACGAACGACAGCGTCACGTTCGCCGGCGTCGCGGGCGCGTTGCCGAGCCGGTCGTTCGTGAGCACGCTCGCGAGCACGATGTTCGCGACCTTGGACGACCCTCTCGCGGAGTCGTTTCCTGCGATGATCGAGAGAGGGGTGACCGTCACGGTGACGATCGCCTCGTCGCAGTTGGACGGGGTCGCGATCTCGCAGATACCGTACTGCAGCGTGTAGGTCCCCACCGGCGTCCCGGCGGCGACGGTCACGGCGCCGCTGCCCACGTTGAGCGAGATGCCGGCGTGCGCCGACCCGAGTTGCGAGAGCCGCACCCTTGCGAGCGTGGCGATGGCGCCCGCAAACGTGTCGTTCGCGAGCACGTTGCCAAGCGCGGTTCCACCCGATCGCGGCGCCGCCCCGGTGTCGTTCACCGCGTCGATGGGGAAGGGGTTCACGGTGATGGCTACCTCGGCCGTATCGCAGTTGATGGGGCTCGCGATCTCGCAGATCCGGTACGTCAGCGTGTGCGATCCCGGGGCCGTGCCGACAAGGACGAAGACCGACCCGGTGGAGGCGTTGAGCAGGATCCCCGGGCTCGTGGAGGACACGACGGACAGCGTCACCCGTACGGACGTCGCCGGCGTGCCGTCCAGCGTGTCGTTCGCCAGCACGCTCGCCAGCGCCTGCCGCCCCGGCAGCGTGGTCGCGCTGTCGTTGACGGCGTCGATGACGAACGGCGCACGGACCGTCACCGTCACGGTCCCGTCGTCGCAGTTCGAGGCCGACGCGATCTCGCAGATCCGGTAGACGAGAGCGTGGATCCCGATTGCCGTGCCTGGCGCGACCTCGACTGCGCCGGTGGCCGGATCGAGCGTCACGCCGCCGGAGGTCGAGGACTGCTGCGTCAGCGTCACGTGCGCCGGCGTCGCAGGGAGACCTCCCAGCCGATCGTTGGCGAGCACGTTCGCCACCGCCGTGCCGCCTGCCGACGAGACCGTGGCGCCGTCGTCGGCGGCATCGATCACGTAGGGCACGAGAGCGACCTCGCCCGGTGCGATGGCCAGATGGCCCGGCCCGGCCAGGGGAATCGTGCTGGTGACGGAGTTCGTGTTCACGCCGGCGACGGCAACGACGTTGAGGCTCGGAACGGTGGCGTAGACGGCGCTTCGATCCGGCGTCACGGCGATCCCGGATGCCGTGTTTCCGGTGTTTCCCAGGAGGATGACCGCAGCGAAGGCGTTCGTGATCGTGTCGACCACGACGAGGTGCCGTCCCGGCAGGAACCCCGAGCCGTAGCCGGTGTTGACGAACGTGGACTGGATCCCGACGTAGAGCCGGCTTGCATCCGGGGTCAGCGCGATCGGGCCTGGCAGCGACCCAAGGCCGATCGCGCCGGCGACCGCCTCCGAGGCCGTGTCCACGAGGACGATGCTGCCGCCCGCGCCGAAGCCGCCACCCGTGAAATCGAAGGTGTACATGCCAACGTAGACCCGCTTGCCGTCCGGCGAGATCGCCACGCTCGTGGCGTTGTTGGTCACGGTGGGGACGGATGCTGTTTCAGGTGGAAAGGACTTGATGACGGCGTTCGTCGCGGTGTCGATGATGTAGACGAGCCCGGCCGCCACGTAGGCGCGGGTGCCGTCCGGGGTAATCGCGATGTCGCCACTGGCTCCCACGGAGATGGTGGCCGCCACGGTGCCGAGCGCGGTGTCGACGACCTCGACGTCGCCGGACGCGGTCATCACGTACAGCTGTGTGCCGTCCGGCGTCACCGCAAGATATGTGGGGCTGTCTCCGACCGGAATGGTCCCGATGACGGCATCGGCGGCTGTATCGATCACCGAGATGGAGTTCGAGTCCCTGTTCGTCACGTAGGCGCGGCTGCCGTCCCGCGTCACTGCCACTCGTGTGGGCGCGTCGCCGACCGGAAGCGTGGCCGTCACCGTACCTGTGGCGGTGTCGATGACGGTGACGGTGTTCGCGCCCGGCTGGGCGACGTAGGCCTTCGTTTGCGCGTCCGCCCGGGTTGCGCCGGCCGCCCCCTGCATGAAGACGACCAGCGGCAGCAATGCCAGCGCGCGGACGCTGGATGAACGCGGGCATCCGCCAATTCCCATCTTCACGTGGCACCTCCAGTTCATGAAACGCAGGGCGCGGCGGAGCGGACCAGGTGCGCTCACTCGTGACCCCAGCGGCCCGTGGTGAAAGTCTGGCGTCGCACCGAGACGGGCGAGGCGCCTCGCGGGCAAGGCGCGACGACCGAGAATACCTGGCCAGTATTTGAGGGAGGAGCAACGCAGCCCCCGAGGATGCATCGCCCGTCGAATGCAGCCAGACTTTCACCACGGGCTGCTAGGGCCTCGACGCGGGTCGAACACATACACATCGGCTGCGAAGAAGCCGATGTCCTGCTCGGGCAGCAGATCCGCCCGGGTCAGGAGCGCGACCTCGCGGGCATCCGGCGTGATGTCGCTGGCGATGACTTCAAAACCGAAGGGCAGGTCTTCGGAAGTGTCGTCGGCGGCAAGCCTCTCGGTCGTGCCGTGTTCGAGGTCGCGGCGGAAGACGTCCACCGATTGATTGGTGTCGCGCCGCACGAGGTTGCTCGAACGGGAGCTGAAGACGACGAACCGGCCGTCCGCGCTGACCAGCGCGCCGAAGCTGTCGTCGTTGCCCTGGACGCCGTCACTGTTGCGGCTGACGAGCCGGAGCGTGCGGTGCCGCCGATCGACGACGAAGACGTCGGAGAAGAACCCGTTCGCGTCGCGGCGGACGAGCGTCGGATCGTTCGATTCGAACCCGACGAAACGGCCGTCCGCTGAAATCGAGGAGAGGAGGCTCGTGCCGGTGAAGGTATCGGTCGGCCGGCGCGTGCTGATGCCTTCGGTCTCTCCCGTCCGGCGGTCGTGGACGAACACGTCGTGGGCCTGATCGCCGTCGCCGGCGACGAGATTGCCGGCGGGCGAGTCGAACGCGACGAACCGTCCGTCGGCGCTGATCGCCAGGTTGAACGCGCCGCCGTCGGCGAGCGTTCCATCGGAGGCGACATCGACCCGTTCGATCGACGCGTCCCGCCGGTCGAACACGAAGACGTGGTCGAAGAAGTTCGGGTTGCCGTCGGGAACGAGGCGGTCGGAAAACGATCGGAAGGCCACGAACCGGCCGTCCGCGCTGATCGACGGCGCGGCCGATCCGCCGCCGGCAGGCAAGCCGTCCGCGCCGCGGCTGATGAGCTCCGTCGTGCCGGTACGCCGATCGCGAACGAAGACGTCCGAGGTCCCAGGCACGTCGCCGGCGGCGAAGTTCGAGGCCTCGGAGGCGAACGCGACGAAGCGCCCGTCGGCGCTGATGTCGGGGGACCCCATCAGCGAGAGGAAGCCGCTGTTGCCGTCCCCTTCGACGCCGAGCGGGCCGACGCTCACGCGCTCGATCCTGTCCGTCGCGCGATCCCGCACGAAGATGTCGGACGAAAAGTTGGTGTCGCCGGGAACCAGGTTCTCCGCCAGGGACGCGAACGCCACGTACCGGCCATCGGCGCTGATCGACGCCCGGTCGCTGTCGGCGTTGCCCTGCGTCCCGTCGTTGCTCGCGCTGATGAACTCGAAGTCACGGGATCCGTTGTGGCCGGACTCGCCGGGCGTGCGAGCCCGACCCGGCGCGAAGGCGACGATGGTCATTATCGTGACGGTCGAGAGGAGCTTCGCACGCATGGCAGGCCTTTCTTCGATGCCGCACCCCGGCGATCGACGAGGAGGCAAGCGGAGCTGGCGCCGAGACGGCGCAATCGTGTTCCTGCTCACCCGAGAGATATGACGCGCCTGAGGTGGGTCCCGGAACAGGTTTCGATGTGTAAGGGACGTACCGCGGCGCCGCCGGTTACCGGCGGGCAAGCATCTGGAGCTCTGAGAGCACGTCGGCGGCCGTCCGTCCTGCGTACCCTTCAATCCCGGCGCTGTGGATGCGGCCGTTCTCGATCGCAAATGCGGCGGCCCCGCCGAGGTTCGCGTCGAGCCTCATGAATGTCTCCTGCGCTGGCAGCCAGCGCAGAAAGATCACGAATTCCTGCCCGATCGCATACGGCTCCTGCTCCGCATAGAGCGGCCTCGCCGGCTGGAGGAATGTCAGTGTCGTGGCCCCGGAGGCGGCCCTTGGATGCCGCTTCAAGACACTCACCACGGCCGCGGTGTGGGCAATTGAGGCTGGAAACCGACCCGCGACCTCCGCCGGCCCTGGCGCGTGGCCGGTGATGCGCACCCGGACGACGGCGTCCGCGTCTTTCCACAGCGACGCAACCGTCGATGCCGGTCCGACACACTCGCAGATGGCATGGATGCGCATCTGCATGTCGAGCTGTTCGCGGCGGCCGGGCGCGATCGCGAACTGATCGCGGGCAACACTCTCGAAGGCCGGCAGCCGGGCGAAGACGACGTAGGCCCCGCGCGGCAGGTTCGCGAGCTCGTAGCAGCCGGCCGAGTCGCTGAAGATCGTTCGGCGTATGCCGTTGGCGCTGACGTCGATTGTGACACCCTGAAGTGGTTGGCCGGCAACGTCCGCGATGCAACCGCCGAGTGTGCCGCCGGCGTCAGGCGGCTGAGCGCTGAGCTGGGTCAGCGTCAGCAGCGCAGCCAGGAAATGGCGATGCAACAGTCCCTTCTTTCTGGTGTCCTAATGAAGAAGTGTCTCACGAGTCCGCCGGCGTTCGGCGCGGTTGCACCCACACCGCACGGAAGAGCCGGCCTAGCCACGAGGTGGCGCGATCTGACTCGGGACACCAGCAGGAGAGGCCCCTCTGCCATGCGGCTGCGAACGATCCGACACGTGCTGCTCCTGCTCTGTATCGGATCGCCGTGCGCCGCACAGGATCCAGCCGGCTCGCCTTTCGCCTGTGTCGAATCGGCCGTGGAGGTCGACATCGACAGGAGGCCGGGACTGGAGTTCCATGCGCTCGCCGGCAGGCCGCAGATATCGCCTACCGCGCGTGAGTTCGCCTTCGATGGGTCGCCAGCCGGATTCGTCCGCGTACAGCTCGCGGCGACGGTTGCGGAGGAACCACTCGGCCCCGCGTCGGAAGCAAAGTTGTCGGTATACGTCGAGACCGCGGCTTCGCCTGATGACGCCCGTCAGCAGCGGTCGCAATGGTGGGAGGTCGTGCCCGTGTCGCGCCCCGGCGACACACGCGGACGGAACGCCTCCCAAGCATTGGTGTTCGATGCCTGGCGTGTCTTGGGCTGTTCTGGAATCGAGCCAGGGCCAGGCGATTGCACCTTTGCGGACGTGGAACTCGCCACACCCGACGACAACATTCCGTTGATCGTGATCGGATTCACGCGGGATCGGGGAGGGATGAACGCGAGCAACCGGACCGACGCCAGGCTGTTGCTCGACTTTCGTGCCCTACCGCCACGCGTGGCCGTGACCGCCGACTGCGGCTACAACGAGGGCACCGGGGTCTGCGGCGCGGTCGATTCCGGGATGATGCCGCGATCAACGCTGACCTGCGACTGGGCGCCCGAGGCGGCCGACCTCCTGTGCACCGAGACATCGGATGCCCGAAAAAGCCGTCGTGACTTCTATCTGCTCTCGGATCGCCTGCCGCCGCGCCGTCCGTCCGACGTCGGGTCGCTGCACGAGGCGGCGGCCGCATTATCCCGACGCGGCATCGGACAGAAGGTCGTCGTCCATGGTCTTGGTCCCGTCTCATGGATCGACGAGCTCACGATCGATGCGAAGACGACGGTCATGCTCATGGCTTCGGCGGCAGGGTTCTATCTGGCGCCGCGCGCCAAAGAAGGCATTGGACCAATCGTGGGCGTCCGTTCGCGCGGGTTGCTCGACGAGGCGCCGTCCGCTGCGATCGTCGACCGGGCGCCGTCGGAATGGACCGACGAGATCGGCCCGCTCTTTCGGTCGCGCCGGATTGTTCGCGACCGCGGTGTGACGGTCGTTCAGATCGTCCAAATCGACGGCGACCCCGCCGGCCTGCCGTCCGCGTTGCACTGGATCGGAGTCGAACGCACAGCCGCGGGCCTCTCGGTGGACGCGGTGCGGCTCGCCGGGGGCGGGCGCTACGACCACTGCGGGATGATCAAGGTGCCCTGGACGATTACGTGGATTGGCCCGGTGCGCCGGCCGTTCCAGGTGCGTCTTCGCGTGCAGCCCCCGACCGTGGAGCCTCTCGATTCGGAAGGCGACGATGCCCGATGGGAAGAGGCGTCCGAAGGGCGGGAGATTGCCGGGTGCGTGCGCGCCGGCAGTCTTCGGTGGGCAGGCACCCGGTTCGAGATGAACATGGATCGCGGCGTCTGCAAGTCGCCTGAAACGCCGCACCACGTTCGCATCGACGCAGGCGGTCGTGTGAGCGTCGGCCGTCCTTTCGAGCGCAAGGAGTAGCGGTCTCGAGGGGCGCAGGTGTTATCTGCCTGCGTGAAGCGTGGACGATGTCGTACGGCCCGAGACGCGCGCCTGCGGAGAACGGCATTTTCGTGAAGATCGGGGGCGCCCAGGAGGAACCCGATCGACGATCTGCTGTCTAATCAACCGCAATGCGCTCTGCCAGGGCAGAGGTATGGAAACCTCGGAGGAGCATGCAGTATGACGGCTCCCGGTGAACTGAACGTCAAGCGCGGCCGGCTGCTCGTGCCTGTCGCGGTGGTCCTTGCGGCGGCGGCACTCTACGGCCAATCGTCTTCGCCGCCGTCCGAGTACATTGCCTTTCGCGTAGACGCCGAGCGAGTCATCGCCACCGTGCTGGTGCGGGACGTGAACCTGCCGCAAGTGCACAAGGGATTGTCGCGGCCGCCTGTCGCACGGTTTGGCTATCAACACTTCGAGCCGCCGGACTATTGGGGCGATCTGCGAACCGATCACAAGCCCGGCGATCGCTGGTTGATTCACATCGCGCCCGGACAGGTATTCCAGGCGACCGTCGAGCGCCGCGTGGGCGGCTACCTTATGTGCGAGGAAGCAGTGGGGGTTCTGCTGCGGGTTGTCGCACAGGAGGCGAAGGCATTCGGCGCGGTTGACGCCCGCTACTTTGTCTCGACACCGGCGCCGGCAGAGACGCCGGGTGCGGCGGCCTTTCGTTCCGACGTTCGAACGCTGCCAGCCTACATCCTGACCCCGGATGTCCGCCGCGCGCTCGAATCGGTCCTCGGCGCCACGCTCGCACGTGAGTTGCCGCGGGTACGATCGGAAGGTGCGCCGTCTCTGGCGAGTGCGCTCACGTCGACCTATCGCCAGGATCGATCCTGGGCTCGCGAACGCCTGCAGATCGAGGACGCGATGCAACGCGGCCGCGGCCGGCTGCGCTACGACGTCCAGGCATTCCAGCTTTCACCCGATGGGGTTCCCGTTCTCTTCGTTCGGGCGGAATGGCTCGTTGGGACGCACCAGGGATTCGTGGCGTCGCTGTGGTTCCGGGCCGGTGAGCCGATCGAAGTGCTCAAAACGGACGTGTTGCCGGCAGAATGGCTGCGGATGTCGGAGTTCCAGGGAGGGGTGAGTCCGTACCACATGGGTCTGATTTTGAACGTTCTGGATCGCGACGGCGATGGTTGGGGGGAAGTGCTCTTCGCATGGGGGGGCTACGAGGGCCGCTCGATCTCTCTGCTCGAGGTACTCGCCTGCAGGTTTCCAGAGCGCCGCCATTGACCTGAGCGGCGGTTGTTGACCGGATCCGAATCGGTCCGGCACGCCAGCCGGTTTCACACCTCGCTCGAGGCGTTCACTTCTTTCTGGCTGCCTCCAGCTCGGCGAGCTCTCGCGCGATCTGTTCGCGAATCTTGCGGGCTTTGCGGCGATCCAGGGCCTTCTCTATGCCGTTGAACAACAGACCGAGATCGAGCCCGCAACACCTCGATCCCCAATCCGCCGACTGCCGCTGCAACGCGTTCAGCGTGAAGTCCTTGCGAAGCTGTTCCTCGAACGTGAGCACGAACACGCGCTGCTCGACGCCGCTCCTGAACGTCGCCACCGGCGGTTGCAACGAAGTGTCGCGCAGGCCCGGCGTGGGGTTCCTGTTCAGCTGCTCTTGAATTCGTTCCACGGAGACGGGTGAGACGCCTGTCGGTGGCTGTGGTGCGGCGCCGAGGCCCGCGGAAGGGCTCACCACGAGCGACAGAAGGGACAGGTCGGCAACCAAGGCCGCGCAGCGGAACATCGGCACCCGGAGGGTTAGACGCCCCGACCAGGGCTTCGGCTTGTTCGGGCGGAGCCCGCAACCGCGCCGAACGCCTGGTGCCCCAGGACCCGTAAGTCGAGTTGCTCAGTCATGGGCCTGAAGGGACGCCTCGATCTGCAACGCCATTGCGGCGAGCCGCCCTGATATTTCGGCGTGCAGCCTGAGCGCACGGTCGATCACTTCCCACGCGCTCACGAACTGTCCATCCGAAGGGAGCCCGCAGCGCTCCGCCAGCGTCATCGGCGAAGCCGCAAACCCTGGCGGGCAGGCCACAGCTGCGAGGCTGCCGCGGACACTCGCACAGCGGTTGGCAACCTTCCGCTCCAGCAGTCGCAGCTGAGCCGCCGTCTGCTGCGGCCGAGAGCTCGACGGGGCGTTCTGCTCAATGAGAATGGCCGCGGTATGCAGACGGTACAGTTCGCGCAGGTCGGAGATCACAGTGGCGAGAGCGTTCCACGCATCGATCGTCGAGCCGATCTCCCGCCCCGGCACACCGGGTTCGCCAGGGGAGTTGCTCAGCACGACGAGGGCGCACGCGAGGCGGACGGCCGCGGCTGCCTCGAACGCCTCGAGCGCCGGCGCAAGGGCGCGTTGCCGATCGAGCCCCTGCTCGTCTGCGGTCGCGGCAGCGGCCGCAGTGCCGTCGGCAAGATCGAAGTCGGCGGCGTTCACCGCATCGAAGCCGGCGGCCAACAGTTCCCCGGCCGCGAATGCCATCCGCCGCTTGGCCTCGAGCGCGTCGAACTCCGCATACCGCGAAGTCACGTCCGCTGCCGCAGCCTGCATCTCGTCCCGCGCGGCAGCCAACCGCGTCCGGAGCTCGCCTGGCCCGAGCGCTGCGACTTCATGGACGCGGATGTGGGGAGGGCGGTGCGGACTCCAGCCTTCGCCAAAGAAGCGCTGAATGGCCGTGAAGTGCTCCTCGCGGGTTGCGCTCTCACGAAGCGCCGCGGAGGTATCGACGAGCGTCAGCCCGTCGAGGCTGAGCCCAAGGTCGTATTTGAAGTGGTGTCGGGTTGCCGAAGCACTCACCCCGTCGAAGTCGCGAAACAACAGCGTCGCCGGGGCGTCCGCGCCGACCAGCACTCCAGAGGCGCCGGCGGCCTCCGCCGCCCGGATGCGATCGGCATCGCTCGGATGGGTATCGAACACGCCTGTCTTCTCGCCCTGTCCGCTTCGGATGTGCGCCAGCAGTTCGGACGGAATACGTCGGCTACGCTCCACCACGAACGTCGGCAGGTTCGCCGGCAGCGTGCCTCCGTCCAGGGCTTGTCTCATATCGTTGTGGGCGAAGTGCGTTGCGACGCTGAGCTCGCGGAGTCGTGTCGACGTGCGGACGAACGCGTCGCTGCCCGCAACCTTGATCTCATAGCTGTCGGCGTCGTATTCCATCTGCCGCATCATGAAGCAGCTGACGGCGTGTCCACCGAGCATCAGGCCGGTGAGCACCCGGCGCGACACGGAGACAGCCCCGCGCGCGATGAGAACGACGGCCGCCAGACGCCAGTCTGCCTCCTTTGACCATCGCTCCAACGTCACGTCCCATTCGTCGCGTTCGTACACGACGCGCCCGAACCACGCGTTCACACCGCGCACGGTTGCCGTCAGGCGTAGTCCGCCGCCTTGTGCGAAGTGTCCGAACTCATGAGCCAGCACGCCGGCGAGCTCCCGGATCGACAGCCCGGCGACGAGCGGCAGGCCGATCGTCAGCACGAGGTCGCCTCGGAGCACGTTGAGACGCCCGCGCATGAGGCCCGCGGACGCGTTCACCGTGCAGTCGACGTACACGCGCCGGGGCCGCGGCGCTCGCACCTGGCGGCAGATCTCCTCGATGAACGCGAACAGGATCGGCTCAGCCTCGGCATCGATCGGAAGCGGCTCCTGCCTCGCCGGGGCACGCGCCAGGATCGGTTTGACCATGAAGAACATCAGCACGATGCCGGCAATGGCGGGCGTCGCATACAGGAGCACTCGCCATTGCATCCCGGATCCTCGATCCAGAATCCAGGCGTTCTCCGTGACATGCCACCAGACCGCTGCGCCGGTGCCGGCAATCAGACCTGCATACAGAACCGGAAGCAGCAGCATCGTGACAGCCGCCACGACGAGGCCGACGCGGTAGGCTGCCGATACGCGCGTCGGCGCGATCGTGCCGGAGAATGCGAGCTCTGGATCGCCCAGACTGAAGGCGCCGGTGGAGGCGGTTGAGCTCATGGAGTGGGATTGTAGCGGGGCAGCTCTCAACTTGCCACGCGCGTCTCCAAGGGTGCACACGAATTGCCGATCCGTGGATACGCGATGTCGGCAGGGGAGCCCTTAGAGGACCCATCCACCAATCCTAGCACCATGAGGTCCAAAGAAAACCTGCGTTACCATGTCAACGACGTGGCTTCACTCACGCGCCGTTGCCTGCCCGTTCGTTCACGCACCATGATCGCGCTCGGTGCGCTCATCCCGCTCTTGATCGTTGCCGCCGGCGCCGAGTCCATCACCAACATCCCCAACCCGCGCACCCGCGACGGCACCTGGGTGACCGACATGCCCGGGACGCTGCGCGCTGAAACGATCGCGCGCCTCAACTCCACCATCGGCGATTTCGAAAGAACGACCGGCGCGGAGATGGCTGTCGTGGTGATCGGATCGCTCGATGGGCTGTCAATCGAGGAAGCCGCGGTCCGGCTGTTCGCCCTCTGGGGCATCGGCAAGAAGAACAAGGACAACGGGCTGCTGCTTCTCTGGTCCACCGGCGACCGCCGCATCCGCGTCGAGGTCGGATATGGGCTCGAGGGCGTTCTCCCCGACGGCAAGGTTGGCGCGATTCTCGATGCCTACGTCATGCCGAAGTTCAAGGCGGGCGAGTTCGACGAGGGCCTGCTGGCCGGCATCGATGCGCTCCTGGGCGCAGCCCGCAACGAGCCGGTCGAGTTGCCGTCTCAGAGGAGCGAGTCCTACGACAACGGCTCGCCGGGTGTCGGCACCGTATTGATTGGATTGCTGAGCGCGATCCCGCTTGGCCTGGGCTCGATCGTCGGCTTCCGGAAGTGGCGCCGCCGCCGGCGGCGCCGGTGCCCGGCGTGTCAGACGCGCATGGTGTGCCTGACCGAGGCGGACGACGACGCGCTGCTCGAGGAGGGGCAGCAGGCAGAGGAGCGGGTTGGCAGCGTTGATTACGACGTGTGGAAGTGCGGGGCCTGTTCGCATCATTTCACGCTGCGCTACCCGAAATGGGTCAGCAACTTCGCGAAGTGCCCGCAGTGTCACAACCGCACGAAGTCGTCCACCCAGAACGTCATCGAGCATGCGAGCACGACGAGCAGCGGCAGCGCGCGCGTCGTGGAGGCCTGCGCGTTCTGCAGCTTCCGCCGGGAGTACACGAAGACCCTCCCGCGCATCGAGTCGAGCTCCTCGTCGTCGAGCGGTTCGTCGGGCGGCGGTTCCAGCAGTTTCGGCGGCGGCAGCTCGGGCGGTGGCGGCGCCAGCAGGGGATACTAGGCGTCATCCCCCGATTCGGACGCGGCTGCGCGTGGGAGCAGTTTCGTTACCGCTCTGCCGGAAGTGTTACCCGCTCGTCCCGGCGCCCGCCCGCTTTCCGCCGCACTCTCGACATCACCGGGCGGCAGCAAGATTGCTCGCAGTGTGACGTATGGCAGTCCTGCTCCTGGTCCTCTTTCCGCTCCTGCTGATGCTCAACCCGCTGCTCGCCGGCATCGCGCTGGTCTCGGCGATCGTGATGCTCTATCGCGGGAAGACCAGCGGCGCCACCTCGAGACACCCTCGGAGCCGCCCCACGGATGACGCGGCAATCTGAGCGCCGCGTGACCAGCTCTATCAACGTCAGGTGGTCACTCGATCTTCTCGGGCTCCATTAGCTTTTCCACGACCTGGCCGCCGGCGACGCTGACGTAATACACCTTCGCGGCGGCCCTCGTGGCCACGACCCGCTTGACTTCGTTGTCTTCGAAGTAGATGCCGGCGTCGTTGTCACATGCGTATCCGGGCTTCATGGCTCCCGAACCGATTAGCTTCTGATACAGCGGCCTGCGCTCCGGCTCCCGGTCGTAGTGAGGGCAGTGGCTGCCCCTCAGGAAGCCGAGGCACTTGACCGTCGTGAGCTCCTTCGGCCTCGAATCCGTCGTCCCCTCTTCGAACCAGCAGAGCGAGCCGGCGCTCGCACCGCCGAGGACGATGCCGCGATCCCACGCCTGCCTGAGGATGACATCGATGCCCTGTGCCTTCCAGATCGCTTGCTGGTTGAGGGTGTTGCCCCCGGACGCGACGATTCCGTCGACCGACAGCAGCACGTCTTCCCAGCTTCTGGCCTGCCGGGAGCTGGCGATGAAACTCTCCTGAGCGAGGGGATGCACGTCGAGCGGCGCACAGCTCCTGAACCAGGAAATGATGCCGCTCTGACTATCCGCCGAGGCGGTGGGGAGGTAGAGAAGCTTCGGCCGCTTCGCACCGGTGAGCGCCGCCATGTAGCGGATGAAGGCGGTGTCGAACCCTCCGCCGGCGACGAGGATCTTGCGCGTCGCGGGCTGGGCAGCGAGACGCGCCCGGCCGGCGGCGACGCCGGCGGCCGCGAGCAGTGAGCATCTGAGGAAGTCTCTTCTCTTCATCGACGCGTCTCCGAGAGGACACGAGCATACGGCATCACGAACCGGCCGCAAAAGAGAAAGGATCAGGATCGGAACACGCGCGCGTGACTGAGCGGCCACCACCGCAGCCGCACTTTTCCGATGATGTACTTCTTCGGCACGAAGCCCCAGTGACGGCTGTCGGAGCTGTTGTTGCGATGGTCCCCCAGCACGAAGTAGTACCCCTCCGGAACGACCTGCGGCCCCCAGTCGTCGTGGCTGCGGAAGTCGGGCGGGACGAAGGAGTCATCGATCGGCACGTCGTTGCGATACACCTGGCCGCCGACGATCCGCACCTGGTCGCCTTCACCGGCGATGACCCGTTTGACGAAGGACTTCTCCGGCCGCAGCGGGTAATAGAACATCGCGATGTCGCCGATCTGCGGCTCGCCCATCCGATACGCCAACTTGCCCACAATCACCCGGTCCTGGTCCGCGAGCGTCGGCGACATCGCGTGCCCTTCGATGCGCGCGACTTGGAACAGGAAAGTTACGGTCAACGTCGCGACCATGACGTTGATGAGCACAAGGGGGATTCCCACGAGAGACAGCGCGACGCTGCGGCGTGTTCCGAGCGGTGTGGGAGCAGCCGGAGAACGTCGGCGAACGACGAGCCATGACAGCAAACCGAGGACACCAGTAACCGAGACGAGCAGCGCCCATCCAAGCCAGTTGCGACCGCGCCGGGCAGCGTCCATGCCGACCCAACCGGTCATTGCCATCGCGACAAGAAGAGGGACTGCGAACTTCATGGTTGAAGGGCCTCTGGTCGTAAAGAGTGCCGGCCTGCCGAGTGCTACAGGAACGTCGTGATGAGTTCAGGGCTGATGTTAGTCACCGCTGGGGGCGACTATATATGCGATAGAGAACAGCCGCCGAAGCCAAAATCGTTCTTATGGACTATATGCGTGCATAACGGCGCGAATACAACGAGCGGGCGAATTGCACTCTTCTCGCGTTGATGAGCACGCAGGCACAGCTACGCGGGATCGGAGGCAAGAAGCGCACGAATACGCTCGAGAGCGCTTCGACGGCTTCTCTCCCCGACGCTCTCCAACAGCTCGTGGATGAAACGCGTCAGCGTTTCGTCGCGACCTTCGGCACCCAGTGCGATTCCATCCGCATCCTCGTTGACCAGGTGGCGGCGTTGGGCCCGAGAGGGCCGGTCGCGGCCCTCACGCACGCCACCCATCGGTTGAGCGGCTTCGCTGGAACGATCGGGTTTCCGACGATCAGCGCCCGCGCGTCCGATCTGGAAGATCTCGTTGGCGGTGCCGGCCGTGGCGCCTTCAACGGATCGCTCGGGCGCGACTGCGTAGATGCGATCCGGAAGGCGCTCCCCAAGGACCTCGCCAGCCCACCGGCTCGCTCGACGCCGCCACCGGTCTCGACGGCACGGGGCCCCGAGATCCTCGTTGCCGAGGATGCGTCCGAACAGCGGGCGATCGTGACGACGTGGGCCGACGCTGCGGAGCACATCCCGATGATTCGTGTCCTCATCGTGGACGACCACGCGATTGTCCGGTCTGGTTTGCGGGCGCTGCTTTCCGAGGCGTTCCACGGGGCCGCAATTGGAGAAGCCGCCGATGCCCGGAGGCGCTGGAACAGCTTCGGCAGAAAACGTGGGATGTCGCGCTGCTCGACGTGACCATGCCGGGAAAAGGCGGCCTCGAGTTCCTCAAGGAACTCAAGGCCGAGTGGCCCACCCTGCCGGTTCTGGTCGTGAGTGGTCACACGGAAGACCAGTTTGCCGTGCGTGTCCTCAAGGCGGGCGCGGGAGGCTACATGACGAAGGCAAGCGCTCCCGGGGAGTTGGCGAAGGCCGTCCGCAAGATCCTGGCTGGCGGGCGATACGTGAGTCCGGAACTGGCCGAAAAGCTGGCCCTGGGAGTGACAAAGGATCTCACGCGCACGCCGCACGAGACGCTCTCCGACCGTGAGTTCGACGTCATGTCCCGTATCGCCTCAGGACGGACCATGACGGAAATCGGCGAAGAACTGTCACTCAGCATCAAGACGATCAGCACGTATCGCAGCCGGGTGCTCCACAAGCTCGGCATCAGAAATAGTGCGGAAATCGTCCAGTACGCGATCCGAAACGGCCTGATGAATTGAGCAGGTCCCACACCTGAGAACGGCGGTCCAGCCCGCACCTTCCTGGTCTACCTTCAGCCTCCGTGTAAGACAAAACCCACAGCGCTTTCAGCCTCGTCCCACGAACGAATCAGCCGGCGCTGATGGCCCCGATCGGCGCCGGGACCTATTCTTGAGTCCGACGCGAGAAGCAAGTTCTCGCCACGAGTAACCGGGTTGAAGGAGCGTCATCATGAGTGTGAAATGCAAGTCTGTGCACCTTACGAAGAGGGTCGGCGGGCTCCTCCTGAGTGCGGCGGGTCTTTGTCTCGCGACGGCCAGCATCGCGGCGGCACAGCAGGGGCCTGCGCATGTCGAACTCGGGTCGGCCGGGACTTTCGCGATTCTGAGCCAGACCGGAATCACCGATGTCTTCGCGTCCGCTGTTCTTGGGAATGTTGGAACGAGTCCCATCACCGGCGCCGCTCTGCTTCTCACGTGCGGGGAAGTGTCGGGGAACGTGTACACCGTCGACGCAGCTGGTCCTCTCCCTTGCGCGGTAACCGACCCCACGTTCCTGACCTCGGCGGTGAGGGACATGGGATTCGCGTACGACGACGCTGCGGGACGAGTCGCACCCGATTTCATTGAACTGGGCGCCGGTGAGATTGGTGGGCGAACGCTCGCTCCTGGACTCTACAAATGGGGCACCGGTGTGTCGATTGGCACGGATGTCACGCTTTCTGGCACCGTGAACGATGTCTGGATCTTTCAGGTGGCGGGAACGCTGAACCAGGCGAGCGCGACGCGGGTGACTCTGGCCGGCGGCGCGCGGTCCAGGAATGTCTTCTGGCAGGTCGCTGGCGCCGTGACCATTGGAACCACCGCGCACTTCGCGGGCGTCGTCCTGGCTAAAACCATGATCGCCGCGAACACGGGAGCATCGGTGAACGGCAGACTGCTGGCCCAGACTGCGGTCACTCTTCAGATGAATACGGTGACGCGGCCCTCCGGCCGGTAAGGACCACGCCTGTTCTGTGCGTCGACGCTCCACGCACACCGGCTCGCCGCGCCTTGCCGGTCCTTGGGAATGGGTCTAAGCTGCCGAGCAGCATGGATGTCGCGACCCGGCTCCGTCGGGAGATCGCGGAGGGCAAGTCTCCAGATCTGATTGTCTCCGAACTGGTGGCAGGGGGCATGACGGAGTCGACCGCGCGCCGGCTGGTCGACCGTGCCGCCAGCCAGCCGGATCCGGTGCCCCCGGCCGCGGGCGCAATCGCAACGGAGGCGACTGACGACGGGCGCACGTCGCTCATCGCCGGCGCCTTCCTGGCTTCGCTCGGCGTGGTCGTCACCGCCTTCACGTATGTTCGCGCCCGCCCCGGGCAGGAATTCATCATCACCTACGGCTTGGCGTTTGGCGGTCTGGCGATGGCGGCCAAGGGCTTCCAGGCATGGCGGAAGGGCGGCGCCCGGAACTTTCCGATCAGAGCGGTCACCATCGCCGCGGTCTTCCCGATTGTCTTGTTCTTCGCGCCTCTCGGGTGGTTCACCTGGCGCGAAAGCACTCGGGAGGCGCGCGAGGCCGCCGCGCAGGTCGACGCCGAGCAGGCGGCGGAGGCGGCGAAGCAGGACGCGGAGGCGGTGAAGCAGGAGGCGAGGTACAAGGCGGGCCAGAAGCGCATCGCGACCGAGACAGCCGCCACCCGGCGCGCCATCGACGCGCAGCAGATGCTGCTGGATGGCAATCCCGCCAGGCGCTGCGCCGGCGCGCGAATCCTCGGGGATCTGAAGCAGCTCGATGAGGCGGGCGAGCTGGATCGGGTGGCCGGAACCGATCCGGAGACGTCAGTCAGGGACTGCGCCAGAGCGGCGATCGCGTCGATCAAGGAGGCGAACCCGGACGCGTTTCGGCAGGTTCCACGATGACCACGGCGTTCGCGCAACGACATTGACTACGCCAGGGCTGCTCGACCGGGTCGCTGCCGCGCTCGACGTCGCGCTGAGCGGCCGCGGCTTCCCGCCCGCCGAGCGCGCCGACGCCGGCGACGCGTTGATCCGGCGCTGGGTGCGCGACCGCTTGTGGAAGCGCGACATCGTCGACGTCGTGTACCGCCGCGGGCGCACGCAACTCGGTATCAATGTGTCCGTCGACGTGCCGGCGGCCGGGCGTCACACAAGCATCGACGGGACGAACGTCGGTTATCTCGCAGGTCGCCGCGACGGATATCCGCTGCCACGCGGCCTGTTTCGCGCGTGGAAGCTGCGGCGATTCCTGGATCGGATCGATCGAGACACACGGGCGGCAGTGGAGTGGTTCGACGAGTACCGACAGCCCGCGCCAGGCGCTGGCAAAGCTGCAGTCACCCGAACGCAACGGCTGCCGGGTGGACAGCGATCCACACCGTGCGATCGTGGCCTTCCTGGAAAGCGTCCGAGACGCGTATCCGTCACGACGCGACCTGATCGAGGCGTTCGTCCGGCATGTTCCCGCCGTATTTGGGCCAGTGGCGCAGCGCCACGGCCTGGCGCTGCGCGCGATCGAGCCACGCCTCTTCGTCCTGGAGTCGGACACGGTCCGCGTTCGCGTGCGCTTCGGCTCGGGGCACGAGCCGGATGTGAATGTTCTTCTCGGCCCCGCTTCCGGTCGGGAGCCCGGTCACGACGATCGGAGTCCGGATATCTTCGGCCTCGGCGTCATAGGCAAGACGCTGACAGACCAGCAGGCATTCGAGCCGCAGAAGGTTGCCACACCTCAGGAGATTCGTCGCGTGCTCGACACCGGGGCGAGCGTGCTCGAACGGGATTGCGCGGCGATCCTGGGAGGGGATCTGTCGCTCTGGCCTCGACTCCGTCGAAGCGTCGACGCGCAGCCGGGCGCCGGCACGTGATCCACAGGCTCGCTGGTATGATGCGGTGTTCGCTGACTTTGTCGTCTTTGCGGACTGGTGCCAACAGGGATGAGGTTTTTCAGCACACAACCCACGCCAGCCGCCGCAGCTCCGCCGGATCCGGCGCCCCCGGCGGAAAAGGCTACGGTTGCGGACGTCATGCTCGCCTATCGCCTCATCCTCAAGCGTGAGGCGGATCCCGATGGCCTGGCCGCCTACACACAACGAGTCCGCGAGGGTCTGACGCTCGAAGAGTTGCTCCAGTGTCTGCTCGATTCACCCGAACGCGAGGACAGGATCCGGACAGGTGACGTCGGGCAGGGGGCGGCGCGGGGACCCGCCGCAGACGCCTCACTCATCGACCCCAAGGAGGTGATGCGGCGCTACTCGGTGGCAGAGCTGAACGAGGCCGCCGACGAGTACTACCGGGTGATGCAGGATCCGGATCTGACCCTGCGCAAGCCCTTTCAGTCGGTGAACGAGACACCGGAGATGCTGGAAAACCTGGGCGCGTTGCTTGGCGGGCTGCACCTCGGCAAGGCGATGACCGTCCTCGATTTCGGCGCGGGGACGTGCTGGTTGTCGCGCCTGGTCGCGAAGTTGAACTGTGCGGTGATCTGTTGCGATCCGTCGACGGCGGCGCTCGATATCGGCCGCCGGTTCTTCGAAGAGCACCCGCCCCTCGCTCGCGAACTGCTGCCGCCGCGATTCCTCCGGTTCGACGGCCACGCGCTGGAGCTGGCCGATGAATCAGTGGACCGGATCATCTGCTTCGATGCCTTTCATCACGTGCCGAACCAGGCGGAAGTGCTGCGCGAGCTCGGACGCGTGCTGCGGCCCGGGGGAATCGCCGGATTCAGCGAGCCCGGGCGCTACCATTCGCGCGCGCCACAGTCGCAGTACGACATGCGGAATCACCGCGTGCTCGAGAACGACATCGACGTGAACGAGATCTTTTCGCTGGCCGAGTCCGCCGGCTTTACAGAGCTGAAGGTGCGGGCGATGAGCGATCTGGCCATCAGCCTCGAGCAGTACAACGCGCTCTTCGACAGTTCCGTCGCGAGCCTGGAGCTGCGGTCCGCCGCATGGCAACGGATGCACGAGACGATGCTGAACCGGACCGTGTTCTTCCTCCACAAGGGCGAGCGGCGGCTCGACAGCCGCGGGCACGACGGCCTGGCGCACCGGATGAGCGTCCACCCGGAGACCGTGTCATCCCCGGACGGTGATCCCGTGACCCTGACGTTCACGATCACGAACACTGGGACGGCGCACTGGCTCAACCACGGGGCGCATATTTTCGGCCTCGTGCGCCTCGCGTGTCACCTGTACGATGAACACGGCGCGCTGCTGAACCTGGATCACTTTCGAAGCGAGTTGCCGAAACCTGTTGCGCCGGGCGAGACCGTCCGGGTGACGGTGACGGTTCCGGTGTCCGAGCGGCGTCCATGCGTGCTCGGGTTCGATCTGGTTGCCGAGGGCGTCCGCTGGTTCGAAAAGGAAGGATCGAAACCGGTCCTTGTGAGGGTAGATCGGTAGGATTTGCCGCCTGAGGCTGCCCCATCCAGGGCGGTCCCTTGGTTGTTGGGTGTCCCGATGCAACGCTGCATCCCGTCAGCGGCAGCGGGCACCGTCGCCCCACCGGACGAAGACCCAACGGTCCTCGACCCGGCGATACTCCAGCGAGCGAGAGCAACAGCACATCTTGATCAGCTTGGGATCTGAAGGCATCGAGAAGTCCACGCCGATCCATAGACTCGCGGTGTCCCCTCCAATCTGGAGATTCTCGATGGCAATGAAGTGAACGTGGGTCTGGGTTCGCTCGGCTTCGGCCTGGGCCTCTTCGGTAGAGATTGGTCGAAGCTCGTAGCCCTCGAGTGCTGGCAGCGCGCCTTTTCCGAGAGCCAACGGGAGCCCGATGCGGTCCGAGCGGACGGCAATGCGCTTCGCGCCCCGCAGGAGGTTAAAATCCGGAATATCCTTCGCGGCGATCCGATCAGCCAGCACCTGACGGACCAGGGCGTCGACTTCGCTAGCGATAGCCTGCTGGGCCTGCGAAGACGGATTGATGCCGTGTTCCGCCAGCGCGCGCCCGTAGACCAGGTCCAGGAGCGCGGCCGCGATCAACACGCGAAGCGCCAGTTCCACCGTAACTCGCACGCTTCCAGATTAGCAGAAGTCCGTTGTGAGTGGGGTGCCACAACGGACGGATTGGCGGCGGCCTGTGGTGACCCGCGAACGACGATCAGAACTTTACCGAAACGGCGACTCCGCGTCGTCCGTCGAGGACCAGCGGTGAAATGCTGACTTTGCCCCCGCCGCCGGGCTTCTCGTAGATCACCTGCCGGCGTGTGATCAGCGCGTCCATCCCCGCGCCAGCTGCCGCGCCGATCCCCGTGAAGACCACCATCCCCGTTACCACGCTAATCGGAATCGGTCCGCCGCCGTCATTCATGGTCGCCACGAACGCCAGCATGGCCACGCCGTATCCCGCTCCCGCGGCAGCGCCGATGATGGCCCCGTTCTGCAAGGAGTCGCTCCGGCGCTGGCGGATTCTTGCGACGTCGCGTTCGCCGAGTTGCCGGGCTCCGGCCTTGGTGACCAGCGTCAACTCATCGCGCGACAACTTCCCGATTCGCCCCTCGGCTTCTCGGCCCGTCATATCAACGATGCTGATCTTGTCGCCTGGCTTGACCAGAACGCTAAGCTGGTCGAACGACGAGGCAACACCCTGCGCGTCGACTCGAGTTGCGCCGGCGCAGAGAAGAAGAAACACCGCGGCCCCAATCGTCGTGCGGATCATGCTGCCCTCCATAGATGAAGGCGCAAGTCGCGGGGATTGGGGCTCATTTGACTCGGCGACTGAGACTTCAAACTGCCCCAGGCGGGAATTGGCCGACTGTCGGGGCGACCACCGAAACACTCGACCGTCAATCTGCTCGCCGGTCTCGCGACGTGTTCAGTGTGCGGTGGTGGGTTGCTGGTCGAGACGAGCGGCAGGAAGGTCGGACGAGTTCCGCAATACGTCTGCTACTCGCCGGCGACACAACGAGAACCCCTGCACGAATGCGCTTCGCATCTCGGTCGCGGTGATGAACGAGGCGGTGCTGTCCGCTGTCGAGGAACATGCCCTCACACCGGAGGCCATCGAGCAGATGATTCAACTGACCGAACGCGACGACGCTCGGGAGCACCAGGCCGCTCTCGAACGGGAGAGCAAGGATATCGAGAAGCGCATCACGCGAGTGAGCGCCGCGATTGAGATGGGGGAGCCTCCCGTCTCGTTACTCGCCAAGTTGCGAGAACTGGAGGCACGCCGGGCGGGTTTACGGTTAGGGTTGGCGTCCCCAGCGGGATTCGAACCCGCGTTACCGGCGTGAAAGGCCGGCGTCCTGGGCCTCTGGACGATGGGGACACGAAGGCGTACTGCGCGGCCCGGACGGAGGTCCGGAACACCCGATCATAGCAGCGCTTGTGACTATTGACCAAATCACGCCTGGTCCAACGCGAACAGCTGAGCGGCTCAGCGCTCCCCGAACACCAGATCGCCGAACTTCTGGTACTCGTGGAAGCTCTTGCCGACGCGCGCCCACTCCCACTGCGTGCTCCGCCCGTCGTCGTGGTCCATGCGGTAGAAGTTGGCGCGCCAGCGCGTGCCTGCCTTCGGCGGCACGTTCTGTAACGGCCGCAGCAGCGTGTACGGGATGAAGAACTCCGCGCGCCAGCCTTGAATCGCGGCCTGCGACTCCTTCGGTCCGCCCGTCGTCGTCGTGGCTTTGCGCGTCTGACGATCCTTCTCGTAGTGCCACGGACGCCAGCCGAGAAACTGCCCGCCGAAATTCGGAATCAGGATCGGAAGCTCGCGGTTGAGCGGCGAGATCTCGGTACTCGAAGTACACGGGGTAGCGCTCGTCGGTCCAGAGGAACACCTCGAACACGTCCTCGTTCCACAGGTCCATGAAGTCCTCGTTCATGGTCGCGGTGAGCTTGCGGTCCGTGCCCTCCATCAAGAAATAGAGGCCGGTGCTCGAGTACAGCACCTTGAATCGCGAGTCGTACGGATGGCCATCGGCTTGGCGCCGGCGCAGCGCCGTCCACTCCGATTGCTTCCAGGCGGCGTGCTCGCCGGTGCCGTTGACCTCGAAGTCCGCCGCCGGCTTCACCACCAATCGCGGTCGCTCCTCGGTTTGTGCGCGCACGCCGTCATCATAACGGCTCGCCGGGGCGACGAAGCACAACCCAATCAATCCAAGAGAAACGGCAACGCGGAATGTCATCTCGTGCTCCTCGACGTGGGCCGAAGACGGCGGGCCGAAGACGGCGGGCCGAAGGCGGCCCCGTTCCAATCGGTAGAGCATAGTCTGAACCGTCACATCAGTCGCCGAGACGCATGCCGAGGCGCAGCCAAGCGCCGCAACCGGTAAGCGAAGACGGCGTCACAGAATCGGTATCGCGACCCCATCCGCCAAGCACATCTTTACAGCTTTCCTAGGAATTCCGCCCGTTTGCCCGCGGCGAGCCAATTGCATTTCACCCTCGAGGTGACCAAGAGGGCTTTCATTGACGTGCTTGCCGGCGCCTTGAAGCTCAGCGCTGGTGAGAGGGAGACGCCACAGCCGAGACAGCCGGCTCATCGCCGGGAGCCGGTCGAAGTTGTCGGTTCGTTTTTTCAGACTGAAAGGAAGTTCTCGTCATGAGGAGATTCATAGGCGCCGCGGCACTCGTGTGTGTCGCATCCTGCGGCGGCGGATCGCCCAGCGCACCCAGCGCGCCTGGAAACCCCGGAGTGCCTGGCGTACCTGGCACGCCCGGGACGGCCGGGATCGCGCTTACCGGCAACCTGGCATTCGGGGAGGTTCTGGTCGGCGCGTCGGCGACATCGACGCTGACGATCTCGAATCCCGGTACCGCGGCATTGACCGTGACCGGTGTCACCGGTCCGAATGGATTCACTCCCAGTTGGACGAGCGGCACGATCGCCGCCGGTGCGTCGCAAGCGGTGACGATCGGATTCGCGCCGACGACGGCCGGCGATTACGGCGGGACCGTCACCGTCAACGCGAACCAGTCATCCGGCACGAACACGATGGGCATCTCCGGTGCGGCCTACCCGAGCATGAACGGCGCGTGGGCCGGCACACACGTCTCGTCCGGTGCAGGTCAGTCTGTCACGTGCAATCTAGGCTGGACGGCGACGGGGCAGACCGGTTCCCAATTCTCGGGAACGTGGGAGCTCAGTGGCTCGGGATGCGGTCAGTCGGGCACGTTCACCGGCCACGTCTCAACGTCCAGCGCGATCACCGGCGTGTCTTTCAACGCCGTCGTCGGAGCGAGCACGTGCGCACGCGTCTCAGGCGACGGACTCTATAGCGGCGCCTTGTCGGGCAGCAGCGTCTCGCTGCAATCAGCGGACACGATCCGCTGCCTGGGCGTCGACATCGCCCGTTCGAATACGGTCTCACTCACGAAGCAGTGAGTTCAGCGGCCGCGGCCCCTTCGCTGACCGCGGTAGGGGCCGGCTCGCTTCGCTCGCCGGTAGGGGCCGCGCTCGCTTACGCTCGCGCGGTAAGGGCCTCGGCGCTTCGCGCCTCGGTAGAGGGCGGGAAGCTGGCAGCGGGAAGCGGGAAGCGGGAAGCGAGCGCACCGCATCGAGCCTGAGTGAGCAGCGGCTCGCTTCACTCGCGCGAGGAATTACACGGCTCGTCTGAGGCGCGACAACATCCGCTGAGGTAGACCTCGGCCGTGTAGCAGCCGCACGACGGGAATGTGCGACGTGACGGGACACGTGGTCAGAAGGCGGCCTGTTTCCGTCGCTTCGATGTCGGTCAGCGAGTCATCCAGCAGGATGTAGTCCGGAACCTGGCACGACGCCTTGACGATCGCCTCGAAGCCGGTGCGTGCGACAGACACGCGGAACCCGGCCATCCGGAGCTGGTGCTCCCGCGCGCCGCGGGTGCGGTCGTCGCCATCGGCGATGAGGACGTGAGGCGCGGCGGCCGAGCTATCGGCCGGCGCCGTCGGCCTGCGGACGACCGACTGCCGTTCCGTCGCCAATCTAGCCATTGGGACCCGCCTTTCGAAGCACGGCCGTACGCTGAGCAAGAAGACTGCCGCGGCGCCGCGCGCGAGCTCAGCCGCGGAGCGCGCGGTTGATCCCGACGGCGATCAGCGCACCGGCGATGACCGAGATGTCCTCGACATCCGTGATCTGCTTGTTGGGATCGAACAACGCGACCAGAAGCAGACCGATGAAGCCGCCGACGAGCGCGGAGGCGCAGATTTCTATGGCGGCCCTGAGCCGACGCGGCGGGCACCGATGATTATCGGTGAGATGCCCCTTACAGCGTGGACATGTGGCCATCAGGAATGTGTCGGAACGCCACGGACACAATAACATAGCGCGAGTCGCCGCAGGAGATGGCGTGGCACGGCCGAGCTTGGTGTATCGGGCGATTCGCGCGTATTATTACCGGCGGATCGAATGCCGACAGCCAAGCGGGTCGTTTCGGCGGTGTTGCTGGCCTGCGGCATCATCCTCGTCTTCACGGGCCTCAGCGCCGCCCTCGGATTCACCGTTCTCGGCATACTCGCCAGCGTGGCCGCCATCGCCGCGCTGCTCTATGCCGGCGCGGTCTGGTTCGGCGAAGCCCCCGTCACGCCGATCCCCGCCGGCGCCGAAACCCTCATCGTCTTCGATCGCTCGCTGCGCGTGGCGGCCGGCGGCGCGCCGGGCCTGTCGGTCCTGGCGCGGTTTCCCGAGCGCCTGCGCCCCGAAATCGAAGCGAGGTGCCGCGCGGCCCTCCGCGGCGAACATTCGCACTTCCACTGCGACGACGCCGGAACACGCCTCTCGTTCGACATCGCTCCGGTGCAGATCCACGGGGTCGTCTTGTACGGCGTCCTCATCAGCGGCTCCGTCGTGCCGGTGGCTCACATGGCCGCCGTTCCGCTGCCGGCCGACGCTCCCAGGACCGCCGGCGTCTGACGGATCGCGGTCTTCAACGGCCGGGCGGTCAGCCCCGCCGACGTCATCTTGCGCATGCTTGCCAACTTCGTCCATCGCTACGTGCCCGCCGCCGACCCGCAGTCCCCGACGCTGCTGGCACTGCACGGCACGGGCGGCGACGAGAACGACCTGCTTCCGCTCGCGCGGCGTGTCGATCCCGGCGCCGCGATCCTCAGCCCGCGTGGCCGAGTCCTCGAGCACGGCATGCCGCGTTACTTCAGGCGAATCGAGGAAGGGGTCTTCGATCTCGAAGATCTCGCGCGCCGGACGATCGAGCTGGCTGATTTCGTGGAAGCGGCCGCGAGCCACTACGCCTTCGACGCGACGCGGCTCTTCGCCGTCGGGTACTCGAACGGCGCCAACATCGCGGCGAGCCTGTTGCTGACGCGGCCGGAGGTGCTGGCCGGGGCGATCCTGTTCAGGCCGATGGTGCCGTTCGAACCGGCCCGGCCCGTCGATCTGACGCGAAAGCCGATCCGGATCTCGGCGGGCCGACGAGACGAGATTGTCCCGGGGCCGCTGACCGATCGTCTGCGGCAACTCCTCGCCCAGGCAGGAGCCGACGTCACGGCGGTGTTGTACGACACGGGTCACGCGCTCGTTCCCGCCGAAGTGGCGGAGGCGGCGGAGTGGTTCGCGCAGGTGGCCTACGGCGCCGGCATGAAGCGGCAGGGATCCGGCTGATACCGGCCGAAATGGGTTACGGTGGAGGGAACGAGTCGATCATGAAACATGTTCTCTTGTTCGTCGCGCTCTGCCTGGTCCCGGCCGCTCCCGTCGCGGAGCCCGCCAAGGTCGCCGGCGTGTGGAACGTGGTGCTCGAGCTGGAAACGATCAAGGGGCGCCCGGTCCTCACGCTCAAGCAGGACGGCGAGAAGATCACCGGCACCTACGAAGGCCGCTACGGTCCGTCGGCGCTCGAAGGCGCCATCAAGGAAAAAGAGATCGAGTTCGCGGTCACCTTCGTCGCGGAAGGCATGCGGACGACAGGGTCGTTCGGCGGCACGGTGGACGGCGACACGATGGGCGGAACCGTGGAATTCGAAGGAGCGGGGGAGGGGACGTGGTCCGCGACCCGCGCGAAGAAATAAAGCTGGTCAGGTGATCGCGCCCGCTTTCTTCATGACGGCCATTGTCGTCTCCAGTCCCAGCTGCGCGCCATCTTCGGGCGCCATCTCGGCGGGGATGCGCCCGAGCGGCTCGGGGCTGACGCCATCCTCGTACCCGATCTTCTTGAGCGCCTGAAAGAACCCGATCAGATCGATCACGCCTTCACCCGGCATGAATCGCTGGTTGTCGCGCACCTCTTCGGCCGGCGCCGGCTTCGCGTCCGACACATGGATATGGACGATGCGGGACTTGCCGGCGTCGAGGATGTCGGCCGTCGTGCCGCCGGAGTGGAACCAGTGCCAGGCGTCCAGCACGACGCCGATGTTGGGGCCGCACTCCTTGGCGAGCGCCACCGTCTCGTCGAGCCGGTAGATGAACTGGTAGGGCGAGCGCTCGCCCGTGCGCATATATAAAGGACCGAGGAACTCCAGCCCGAGGCGGATATTGGACCGTTGCAGGACTTCTGAGATGGCGATCAGGCGATCCTTGACGAACTTGCGGCGCTCGTCCTTCGGCGTCTGACTTCCCGGCGACATCACCGCCATCATCCTGTGGCAGCCGATCGCCGCCGCGAACGCCGCGTTCTCGTCGAGCAGCTTCAGTCCATCCCGGAATGCCGCCTCGTCCGGCATCGCGAACTGCATGGGCAGACCCGTCACGGCCGGCTCGAGCTTCAGATCGGCAAGGAGGCCCCGTGTGGTCTCGACGCCTGCCGCCTTCGCGGGGTTCAGGCTGACGTCGACGCCGCCGTAGCCCAGCTTGGCGGCGAGGCGGACGAAGTCGGGCCAGGGCATCTGCCGCGTCAGCGAGGAGTTCAGCGACACGTACATCCGGCCGGGCGCCGCGCGTCTCGCCTGCGGCGTCACCACCGACAACAGGGCGCCGGAATACGCGGCGCGCGCGAGGAAGTCCCGGCGGGTGAGGAGCGATCGCATGGGCAGTCCTCCTGTTCGTCCAGCGGAGGATACACCACGCGCAAGTTGAAGTCGTCGGATGAATTGGCTAGACTCGCGGCGATCAGGGGGTCAGGTCATGAATCATGAACGAGCGAGTCGGCCGCTTCCTTGCGGTCCGCGGCTCCGCGCTCGTTCATGATTCATGACCTGACCCCCCGGAGGTTCACCATGGCGCAAGTCGCAGCGGGCACGGCCGTCCACGACGTCGTAGTGATCGGGTCCGGCGCCGGCGGTGGCACGGCCACCAAGGTGCTGGCGGACCTCGGCGTCAACGTGCTGCTGCTCGAGGCCGGGCCGATGCTGAACATGGCCGACCTCAAGGAGCACATGTGGCCGTACAACGTGCCGCATCGAGGCGCCGGCGCGAAGGGCCAGGCGTATACCGGGGGCCCAACCGGGTTCACCTACAGCGCCACGTACGGCGGCGCGCAGATCGAAGGCGAGCCCTATACCGTCGCGCCCGGAAGCGACTTCTCCTGGTTCCGGTCGCGGGTCCTCGGCGGCCGCACGAATCACTACGGGCGCGTCACGCTGCGCATGTCCGACTACGACTTCAAGCCGCGCTCGACGGACGGCCTCGGCTGGGACTGGCCCATCAGCTACGACGACCTGGCCCCGTACTACGACAAGGCGGAGCGCTTCATCGGCGTGGTCGGCAGCGCCGAAGGGATTCGCAGCGCGCCGGACGGCATCTTTCACACGCCCGCTCCGCTGCGGGCGCACGACGTCCTCGTCCAGCGCGCGTGCGCGAAGCAGGGCATTCGTGCGGTGTCCGCGCGCCAGGCCGTCATCACCCACCCGGTCAACGGCCGCCCGGCGTGTCACTACTGCGGGCAGTGCGGCCGCGGGTGCATGACGGCGTCGAACTACGCCGCCAGCTACGTGCAGATCTTTCCGGCCATGCAGACCGGCCGCGTGAAGGTGATCGCCAACGCCATGGCGCGCGAGCTGATCACGGACGAGACCGGCAAGGTGACCGCGGTCTCGTACATCGACAAGACGAACGGCAGCGAGCAGCAGGTGCGCTGCCGGACGGTCGTGCTCGCCGCAAGCGCGTGCGAGTCGGCGCGCCTCCTGCTCAACTCGAAATCGTCGCGGCATCCGCAGGGGCTGGCGAACAGCTCGGGCAAAGTGGGCCGCTACCTGATGGACACCGTCGGCTCGAGCGCGTCGGCGATGATCCCGGCGCTTTCGGGGATGCCGCACTACAACTCGGATGGCTACGGCTCGCACCTCTACGTCCCGTGGTGGCTCTGGGACAAGCACAAGACGCTGAACTTCCCGCGCGGATACCACATCGAAGTCGGCGGCGGCTACGGCATGCCGGGCGTCGGCTCGTTCACCGGGATCGTGAACCGGACCGAAGGCTACGGCGTCAGGATGAAGCAGGCGATTCGCGACGAGTACGGCACGTCGGTCGGCTTGTCCGGCCGCGGCGAGATGATCCCCAACGAGCAGTCGTTCTGCGAGATCGATCCGGAGGTCAAAGATCGATGGGGCATTCCGGTGCTCCGCTTCCACTGGGGGTGGAGCGACCACGAGCTGAACCAGGTCCGCCACATGCAGACGACCTTCCGCGCCATCCTCGAGGCGATGGGCGGGCGGATCAACGCGCCGCAAGGAGGCGGACGCGGCCGCGGCGGACGCGGCGCCGCGCAGACGACCGCGACGGGCCCGATGCCGGCCAGCAGGCGCCGCAGACCGGCCAGGCGGGTCCGCAGACCGGCGTGCCGAACGCGGTCGCCGGTCAGCCGACGACGGGCGCCCAGCGGGCGGGCCAGACGCCCGCTGCACCCGCCGGCAGTCCACCGATCTCCCGCGGCGGCGCGATCATCCACGAAGTGGGACTGCGTTCGCATGGGCGACGATCCGCAGACGAGCCCGCTCAACAAGTTCAGCCAGGCGCACGACGTGAAGAACCTGTTCGTCGCCGACGGCGCGCCGTTCGTCAGCAACCCGGACAAGAACCCGACGCACACCATCATCGCGCTCGCCTGGCGGACGGCCGAGTACCTCGCCGAAGAAATGAGGAAGGGCAATGTCTGACATCTCACGGCGCGATGTGCTGCGGCGACTGGCGCTGACGCTGACCGCGACCGGCGTCGTCGATCGCGTGGCGGGCCAGGAAGTCCACCTGCTGGCGTGGCAGTCGGCGGCCGGCGGCGCCTACACGCCGAAGGCGCTGTCGGCGCACGAGTACCGCACGCTCGAGCGCCTGACCGACCTGATCATTCCCGTGGAGAACGGCGCGCCGGGCGCGGTCGCGGCCGGCGCCGCGGCGTGGATCGACATGCTGGCCAGCGAGAACGCGCAGCTGAAACAGATCTACACGACCGGGCTGGCATGGCTCGACACGGCGATGAAGACGCGCGGCGCCGCCGACTTCGTCTCCGCAACCCCCGCGGACCAGACCGCGCTGCTCGATCTGATCGCGTATCGGCGTAACCAGACTCCGGAGCTGGCGCCGGGCATCGAGTTCTTCACGTGGGCGCGCCGCATGACCGTCGACGCGTTCTACACGAGCGAGATCGGCATCCGCGACATCGACTACCAGGGGAACCGCCCGATGATGGCGTACCCCTCGCCGACCGAGGCGATCGCGTACGCGCTCAAGAAGAGCGGGTTGTAGACGTAGCGCAGGGGGCTTCAGCCCTGCCTACCGCGCGACCTTTTTCAACCGAAAGGGCTTCAGCATCGGGACGCCCTGGTCAGCCAGTTCCTTCCGATCGGCCTCCGTCAGCACGAGCAGCAATTCAGCAGCCCCGTCGCTGATGACTCGCATCTCGAAATTCTCCGTGTCGTTGCCGTCCTTTCGAGAGAACGAGAGCGTCGAATCACGCAATCGAGGTGAAAGGATCGGAGTGGACTCCGGCGGGGCCGCCTTGGCGCTCTCGACTTCACCCCGAGCGTCCACGTGGATGTCCCCGAGGCTGATCCTCCCGCCGAGCGTGCCGTCCGTGACGCTCACTTCGAGGCGCGCGTACGTCGTTCCGGCCAGCTCGGCGATCCATCGGCCGGCGTAGGGTTGACTGTCTGTCTGGACCACCGTCAGGGCGAGCACGGCGGCGATTGTGACGCTTCTCAACGAACACCTCCCGCGATGTCGTTCAGACGTCTCGTCAGCCAGTCTGGCCGGGGCACGTGACGCGGGCTCGCTGGCGGAAAAGAGGGCGGTCAGCCTGTCGGATCCATGCCCCGCGGCGGCAGCATCTTCTCCCGGTTGTCGAGGAGGTCCGACAGTTCCCGGAACATGTCCGGGTTGATCTGCGCGGCGAAGGGCAGGATCCACGTTCTCGTTTCGTGAATGTACCGCTTCACGAACGGCACGTCGTGCACGAACCCGAGCGACGTGAGGTTGCTGATGCGATCCGCGAGCTTCAGGACCCTGGCCCTGCGGCTGCCGGCCTGCATGACGCGGAGCAGATACTCGGACTTCGGTTCCCGGACCCCGTCGGCGATCCGAATCGTCACCTCCATCACGAGGTCGTACACGGCCGGACCGTCGGAGTCGATGCGTACGATCTCTTCCCGCGTGACGCCCGGCATACCGGGAGCGTCCTCGAAGAGGTCGTGAATCACGGCCGCCTTGAGCAGCACGGGATCGATGATCTTGTAGTCGAGGAGGATCCCCATCGTGCTGATCTGGTGCCGGAACATGTTGCTCCCGGCGCGGCGCTTCACGCCGATCAGGGCCATCGCCTTGACGATGTAGGGCGCCATCGTGATGTTGCCCAGGGATGTGGCGAAGTCGTCCATGCAGATCGGTCCCCCGCGTACCGCCGGATCGCCCGAAACACAGTCAAAATACAAAACTCTTACTTGACCGACCAATTTGGTCGGATATAGACTCTCCGCTGGAAATGAGATCGTTCTCATTTCAGTCCGGCGACAGCTCATGCGGCTGGGAGTAAGAACCGGTATCTGAAGGCACACCGGGCACGGGCCCGGAAAAAAGTGCCCGCTGAGTGTGGTGACACTCAGCGGGCGTATCGAACGCTCGGTCCTGGTGAGGAACCATTCATGCGTTGCGCGCATGAGGCGGCCGACCCGCGCATTATAAGGGTCCGTTTCATGACGCGCAAGGCGAGGGTCCGTCATGAAAAGCATCCCGCGCTCAGCCGTCGTCCTCTTTCTGGCTCTTGCCGCTTCCATCCTTCCAGTCGCCGCGCCGTCCGCGGCCGCGCCGTCTGCGGCCGCTCAGTCGAGCGGAGGATCCGTACGCCGCGCCGAGCCCGCGGTTGCCGGCGTCGTCCGCGACCCGTCTGGTGCGGCCATCCCGCGATCGACCATCGCGATTCGCCACGAGTCGTCGCGCCTCGATCAGGTGATCGACGGCGCGCCGGACGGGACCTTCGCCGTGTCCCGCCTCACGCCTGGGCGCTACATCGTCACGGCGTCGGCGCCGGGGTTCGCGTCGGCGACCGAGGTCATCGAAGCGCCCGCCGCGGAGCTCTTGAGCCTCACCCTCTCTCCCGCGGCCATCGTCGAACAGGTGACCGTCGTCTCCGCGTCGCGCCAGGAGGAGCTTCGGGACACGCTCAACACCCGCGTGGACGTGATCACGCGCAGCCGCATCGAGGAGTCGGGCGGCCAGGAAACGGTCGGCGAGATCCTGCGCGAGATGCCGGGCGTGATCTCGAGACGCGGATCGGAGACGGCCGGAGCGGCGGGTGAGCAGATTCAGGGGATCGAGTCCCGCCAGGTCCTGGTGCTCATCGACGGCCAGCCGATCGTCGGCGCGCGCGGCATCAAGCGCGGCGGGGTCCTCAACCTCGATCGGCAATCGACCGCGCGGCTCGACCGCGTGGAGATCGTCAAGGGCGCGGCCTCCGCGCTGTACGGATCGGAAGCGCTCGGCGGCGTCATCAACCTGATCACGCGGGAAGCGTCGGCGCCCTTCGAGGCATCGGTGGCGCTGTCGGGCGGCAGCTTCGGATCGATCGGCGCCCGCGTCGACACGGGGTTCAAGCGGCAGAAGACGTACGGCATCTTCAGCGTCGAGCGCCATCAGCACGACGGGTTCGATCTCACGCCCGGCACGTTCGACACGACCGGCGCTCCGTACCGGCGCTACGACGCGCTCGGCAAGCTGCGCCAGCAGTTCACGCCGTCGTTCTCGCTCGGCGGGCTGGTCACCGGCTATCACAACGACATGACCGGCCGTTCGAACGGCGAGCTCGGGCCGCAGGAAGACGACATCCAGGAGAAGGCGGTCAGCGGCAATGCGAACGCGCAGTGGCTCGTCGGCGGCCGCACAACCGTCGAGGCACGCGGCTATGTGTCCACCTACTCCGAAGACTCCGCCGGACGTCTCGCGCCGCCGCGCTCGACGCCGCTCGTGCCCGGCACGCTCGACCAGGACTTCCGGAAGATCGACCTGACTGTCGCGCACACGATCGGCTCACGCCAGATGCTCCAGGCCGGCACCGAGTGGTCGCGCGACCACTACGAAGGGACCAATCGCGTCCGCGACGAAACCGGCGGCCACGAGGCCGACACCGCGGTGGTCTGGGCGCAACATCGCTGGAGCGCCACCAACCGGCTGACGACGACGGTGGGGGCGCGGGTCGATTGGCGCAACGGCTTCGAGACGGCCGTGTCGCCCAAGCTCGGCGCGAATTTCCGCGTCGCGGACAGCCTGCGCGTGCGGGCGTCTTACGGAGGCGGGTTCCGCGCGCCGGACCTCGGACAGCTCTACTACCGCTTCCTGAGCCCCTCCAACTTCTACCAGGTCATCGGCAACCCCGCGTTGAACCCGGAGTACGCGCACTCGTGGCAGTTCGGCGGGGAGTACACCGCGCCGCGCCGCCGTGCGCGGCTCGGGGTGAATGTCTTCCGCAACGACGTGCGCGATCTGATTGAATCGGTCAGCATCGGCTTCCCGGCGACCCAGGCGCAGCTCGACGAGATCCTCGCCCGCGAAGGGCTCGACCCGTCGTTCCGGCCGGCCCTGGGGCGGCCCCTCCTGACGTATCGCAACCTCTTCGATGTCGTGACGAAGGGCGTGGAGATGGATACCGAAGTGGCGCTGACGAGCGAGCTGTCTCTTGGCGGCGCGTACACGTACCTGTCCGCGCGCGATGGCGACAGCGACGTGACGCTGACCGGGCGGCATCGGCATCACGGGCATGCCCGCCTGTCGTGGCAGCCGTCGAGGATCAGCGGCTTCCGCGCGAGCCTTCGCGGGACGTTCTTCAGCTCGTGGATTGCCGCACGGGCCACGCAGCCGGGCGGCGCGTCTCAGGACACCGTCGCGCCGCGATTTGCGCTCTGGGACGCCTTCCTTTCGCAGCGCATCGCGCGGGGTCTCTCGGCGTTTCTGACGGTCGACAACCTCGCCGACAGCCAGGATCCGAACACGGGCGTGCTGTTGCCGAGCGGTGTCCCGGCGCCGATTTATCGACCCGAAGCCGGACGCACGGCCCGCGTGGGCGTGCAGTGGGCGTTCGGCTCGCGGTAGGACGGTCGACATTTGACACTTCATCGAGATCATCCTCAATACAGAGTCATCATCAATTCAGAAATGAGAATACGCATGTTCAAGGTCCGGATCGTGTTCCCGCTGCTCGTGCTCGCCGTCCTGCTGACGCGGAGCGCCTACGCCGACGATACGGGCGTCCTCCTGCTCGCCCACGGCGGGAGCGCGCAGTGGAACGCGCGCGTGACGGAGCTGGCGGCGCAGGTGGACAAGACCAGGCCGACGGAAGTGGCCTTCGGGATGGCGACGCGCGCGAACATCCAGGCGGCCGTCGATCGCCTGACCTCACGCGGCGTCAAGGAGATCGTCGCCGTGCCGTTGTTCGTCTCGTCGTGGAGCTCCGTCATCACCTCAACCGAGTATCTACTGGGTCAGCGCAGCGAGGCCCCTGCCGAGCTCGCGGCCTTCGCGAAGATGAGCCACGCTCCGCGAGGGGCCACGCCGGGTTCCGTTGCCGGCGCCGGCGGGGCACGAGGCGCACGCTGCGGCAGATGCCACGTCGCCGGTGAAGTCGCCGGTGCCGATCCGCATGACGCGAGCGCTCAACGATCATCCGGTCGTCGCCGAAATCCTGGCGAGCCGCGCCCGCTCCATCAGCCGCAATCCGGTCGAGGAAGCCATCGTGATCGTGGCGCACGGTCCGACCGGAGACGGGGAGAACCGCCGCTGGCTCGAAGACATGGCATCGATCGCCGAGCGCATCGGCAGGGGAGAGCAGTTCGCCTCGGTGGACTACCTGACGCTTCGCGACGACGCGCCCAAGGACGTGCGCGATCGGGCGACGGCGGAGCTTCGTGCCGTGGTTGGAAAACGAAACCACGAGGGACGCCGCGTCCTCATCGTTCCGCTGCTGGTGTCGTTCGGCGGAATCGAGCGCGGTCTCCGCGAGCGGCTGGAGGGATTGCCGTACACGCTTCCGGACGCGGGTTTGGTGCCGGATGACCGCCTCGCGGCGTGGGTCTTGGCGATGGCCGCAGCGCGCTGACTTCAGCGGTGGCGTCCGGCTTCAGGCGGAGCGGTTGGAGAGAACTTCAGCGGTGGCGTAGGGAGCTGACCGGCCGCAGCAGAGGCACCAAACACAAGGAATCGGCCGCGTCAACTCCCAACGGCCAACTTGGTTTTTTTGGGAGTTGTCAGCGTCAGTTCCTTGGAGTCAGGGCAAACCGAGAATCCGCGCCTGGATGACAGACGCGTCACCCCCGCTCGTCCAGACCGCCAGAATCCCTTTGCTCGTGGAGGCGAGGACGGGATACGTCGCCCGTCCATCCGGCGCGAGCGTGACGACATCCCCGAAGGTCACCGTTCGATCCGACATCACCTTCAGCTCGCGTGCCGCGGCGGCGCGCTGTCCGTTCACGAGCTCGTCCCACGCGACCACGATGCGGCCGGCGCGATCCACGACAACCTGCGGATGTGACGGCTTGGGGCTGCCGAGCGTGGGGATGCGCGTGCGCCGCGTGAACGTGCGGCCGTCGCGCGTGGAGGCATAGAAGAGCGCGCCCTCGGGATTCGGGCCGCCCACCACCGTCGGCCACACCAGGTGGATCGTGCCTCGCGCGTCCTCGGCAATGGCCGGACCATCGTCGGGACAGCCGGCGATCGCCCAGGCGTCTTCGCTCACGCGCACGGGCGGTGCGAACGATCGGCCGCCGTCCCGGGAGACGGTGAAGGCGATATCGCGGAAGTTACCCGGGTACACGTGCCGCCACGCGGCGTACAGCGCCCCGTCGCGGCCAACGGTCAACGCGGTCTTGCAGCAGTAGCACACGCCGGTTGCGAGCTCGCGTTCGGTGGACGGCGATCCTGTTGCGGCGGCGTAATACAGTCCTGACTTCTGAGCCATGGCCACGCCGTCATGGGCGGTGCCCTGTTTGTGAGCGGAATGATCCGCCCCGGCGGCCCGGCCGGCTGCGAGCCCGCGATGGTCCAGCCAGATCGCGTGTGCCGTCCCGTGCTTGTCGAGCGCCAGCGCCGGCCACCCGCGATCGCCGGCGGCGCCCGCCGACTGGAGCGTGACCGGGGGCTCGAACGTCCTGCCCCCATCGCGAGATCGCGCGGTCCTGAGCGCTGTCGTTTCACCGCGTGCAGTCCAGAGCACGGCGATTTCGGGATCGGCGGATCCAGTTCCAGCCGCAAGCGCCACGCGTGGCGGCAATTCCCCGCCGAGCCTCGCTTCACCGGGCACCTTGTTGACCTGGACCGGCGCCGCGAACGTCAGCCCGGCGTCGCGGCTGATCGCGACGAAGACGTCCGCCTTGCCGGCGGTTGACGCGCCCCACGCGACGGCGACGAAGGACCCCGCTGCCGCCACCCATGGTGTGCTGTTCGAACGTCCCGTCACCGCGAGGGATGCGACGCCGGCGGGTGGCGCGGCGCGCAGCCCCAGCACAACCGTCGCCAACGCGAAGACGAGTGCGGCAGCCGTTCGTCGATGAGAAGTCGTCTGCATGATGCGGTTACCAGCCATCAGAACCTGACCCGCGCGCCGAATTGAAACGCCCGCGGATCGCCCACCGCGGTGATCTGCCCGAACGATCGGCAACGGGTTCGTCGGGTACGCTCCGGGACCGAAATTGGTATTGCGCGTCAGGTCGTTGCGCCGGTTCGTGAGGTTGAAGGCCTCCACCACGCCTTCCAGCTCCACGCGGCCGGCGACACGAAACGCGCGGCTCAGCCGCAGGCTCAGGCTGAAGAAGTCGCTGCCGATCCCCGCGTTCCGCTCGATGAACGCGCCGTTGACGATCGGCCGGCCGGCGGTGCCCTGGATGGTCGTCACGCCGGAGGTGATGTTGAACGGCAGCGCCGAGTACGCCTGCAGCATCCCGCTCAACTGAAACCCGTGGCTGAGATGCTCCCAGGCCGTCGTCGCGGGATCCATCGACGAGTGAACCGCGCCGTTGATCACGAGGCGGTGCCGCTGGTCGTCGTCCGAGCGTCCCTCGTCTTTCGACAGATCGAAGGGATCGATCGGCTGGCTGAAGAAGAACTCGCCGAGATTGTTCGTCGACTTCGACAACGTGTAGGAGATCCGGTAGTTGCCCCACCGCCCCGGCCGCTGCATGAACGAGACGTGCAAGCCGTGGTAGTCGGAGTCCCCAACCGAAGAGGTACTGACTGTTGTTCGCGTAGGCCGGATTCGGCCGGCAGCCGTTGTTGGTGCCCGAGGCCACGCAGGCCGGCACGTTCTGGTTCACGGACATGATCAGATTCAGGCCGCGCAGATACTGATACCCGACGCTGACGGTGGCGCGTTCGCCGATCTGCTGCTCGACCTCGACGCTGGCCTGTCGCGAATGCGCGTTCTGCAGGTTCCGGTCCATCGTCGTCAGGTTCGCCAGCGTGACCGATGGGACGATGCCGCTGAGGATGTTCGGAAACACGGGCGCGCCGGCTTGCGCGGGCGAAAGGCTCACACCGATCTGGCGGAGGTTGGCGATGTCGGTGGTGTTGCCGGCCGACAGGACGGCGTTGGCGAGCGCACGGAGCGGCACCCGATCGTAGAACAGGCCCGCGCTGCCGCGGACAATCGTGCGGCGCGAGTCGAACGGCGACCAGGCCACACCGGCACGCGGCGAGATGTTGTTGGTGTCGGTATTGATCGTCTGGAGGTACTGCTGATCGTATCGCACGCCGAGATTCAGCGTGACGCGAGAGCCGGCTTTCCACTCGTCCTGCACGTACACGCCGACGTTGGGATTCGTCTGCGACACCTCGGACACCCCGAACGTCTGGGTGAAGCCCGCGTTGTTGTAGACGCCCGTCAGGAAGTTCGCGAGCGAGGAGAAGCCGTAGCTCCCGCGGACCGACCGCGGATACGTGATCCGGTCGTCGTTGTAGAGAAAATCGACGCCAACCCTCAACGCGTGGGCGCCCGCCTGGTGCGACAGGTTGTTGACGACCTGATACATCCTGTTCACGCGGCGGGTGGGGCTGCCCGAGCTCGTGCCGAACGAGGCGACGCCCGCGATGCTCACCGCGGGGCCGATCGGATCGGTGGGCGGCGCATTCAGGTCGCCGTGGGCGAACTGGGTGCGCGTCTCGAGCACCGAGCGGGTCGAGAGCGTCAGCGTATTGCTGACCGCGATCGTGTGATCGATGTTGTCCAGGGCGGACGACGCGCTCGGGGCGTTGAGCGCGCCGGCGCCGCGCGCATTGAGAGACCTGATGTCATAAAGGCTGTAGCGGACGCCGAACTGATCCCGCCTGTTCAGCTGATGGTCCACCTTGCCGAGCACGTTCGTCGAATCGACCGGATTCGGGTACACGCCCCTCGCAACGGGCGGGCCTTGGTAACCGGTTGCGGCCAGACGCGCGTTGATGACCGGGACGTTCTCGGGCCGGATCGTGACGAGACCCGACTGGTCGAGCCTGCGCTGTTCGAAATTCGTGAAGTAGAACGTGCGATTCGACACGATCGGTCCGCCCAGGCTCCCTCCGTACTGCTTCTGGTTCATCGGCAGCTTCTCGTCGGCGAGCACGTTCCTCGCGTTGAGGCTGTCGTCGCGAATGTAGTCGTAGACCGTGCCGTGCAGGACGTTCGTGCCGCTCCTGGTCACGACGTTGACGAAGCCGCCCAGCGCGCGCCCGAGCTCGGCTTGTCCGCCGGAGGTCACCACCTGAAACTGCTCGACGGCGTCAACGCCGTAGGTGATGCCGCTCAGCGCCGCGGCGTCGTCGTTGGCGGACAGCCCGTCGACGATGAAGTTGTTCGAGAGATTGCGCTGGCTCCCGACCGACAGGCTGACGCCCGGGACGGCGGACGTCTCGGGGAAGAGCTGCGTGCTCCCGACGTTGGTCGGCGACACGCCTGGAACGAGGAGCGCGAGCTCGAGGAAGTTGCGTCCGTTCATCGGCAGGCTCTGAACCTCGGCGAGCGAGACGGTGCCGGCAATCTGGCTTCGGGCCGCCTCGAGGACGGTGGCTTCTCCGGTCACGGTGACGCTCGTGTCCACGGAGGCGACGCCGAGCGACACCGGCAGCTCGAACGCGGAGCCCGCCGTCAGCGTCAGGAGGCGCGTCGCATCCCGGAATCCCTGCAGGCTCACCGTGATCTGGTACGGCCCGACCCTGAGGTAGGGAAACCTGAAACGGCCGTCCTGGCCGGTGACCGTCGCGCCGGTCACGTTCGTTTGCGTGTGCCGGGCCGTGACCTGAGCGCCGGGGATCACGGCCCCCGACGGATCGGTCACGCGTCCGCTGACGCTCGCGTAGTCGATCGACTGCTGAGCGGAAACGGGATAGGCGCCCGCGAGCACGCAACTCGCGAGCGCTAGAGCTCTCACCCACTTCACTGAACACCTCCACGCGAGACACGACACCAGATAGCCCGAGGCACACCCGTGCCTTCGAGCCGGAACGGTGGCGTTTACGCGCGCGGGGGCGGAGGATCGGGAGACGCGAGGCGGCCGATCAGGTTCTCGCGTGAGGGGGCCGCGATGCCGGTGGCGTGGAGATCCGGCAGCATCGAGAACGAATCGCTCAGCACACCGTGGTTCGAGAGGAGTGCGGTCAGCGCCGCCATGGGGCCGTCGCACGTCCCGCGCATCGAGCACTTGTGCGCGGATCGGTCGTCGGCGCCGGAGTGATTGCCCCCGTGCATCGGGCAGGGCGTTCCACTCGCGGCGCGGGTCGGGCAGTAGCGTGGCCGCGGTGCTTTCGTGGCAGCTCGGCGTCTTGCCGCTCGCGGCCGGCCGGTGGGCGGCGCAGCAATCCCGCGGTCCGAGCGCGGAGAGCGACACGACCTGGAAGACGAACCAGGCAGTCACCCACAGCCGCAGCCGCCGCCGGATGATGGTCATAGTGCGTCGTTAGCTTAGCTGATCGGGGCGGGGTGAGTAAACCGCCGGCCCGGCCGGCGCCCGGCGGCACTCGACCGTATGATATTCTCGATTTTCCCAAATCGCCGCGATTCAGCGCGCGTCCGGGCCGCTAGCTCAGTGGTAGAGCACCTGACTTTTAATCAGGTGGTCCTGGGTTCGATCCCCAGGCGGCCCATAACCCGTCCTGCCGAAGCCGTTCATTCAAGCTCATGTTGACGCGCGCAGGAGAGGCAACTACGATGACCTTGCGCAGCACGAGGGCCTGACCACGTGGTGCCGTGGCTGGGCGACCGCCACGCATCGCATCTCAGCCCGTAGGGCGCATCGGCTCCCGCCGAAAGGGCACGGCCCACCTACAGCAATCACGTAGGGAGGTGTGTCCATGTCTCAGCTCGACATCTACAAGAAGCAGGCGAAACAGCTCGTTCGGTGGCATCGCGAGAGCAATTACTCGATCGGGGGGCGCATCCGTGGTCTCGCCCGCTACGAGACGCTGACCGACCGTGAGGCGCTTGCGCTCGAGTTCCCGCTTCGCGAGGCGCAGGAAATCATTGCGCTGGAGGCGGGCTACGCGAGCTGGGCGGCCTTGAAGGTCGCAGTGACCAACGGGCCCACGCCGGCCAGGCCCCTGTCGCCCACGCCTCGACTCACGCGCGCCGTGCCGGTGATCCTGGTCCTCGACGTACAGGCGTCCGCCGACTTCTTCAGGGCTACCCTGGGTTTCTCGATCGACTTCCTGCACGGCCAGCCGGCGTTCTATGGCTCCGTGTCGCGCGACGGCGCCTGTGTGCATCTCAAGTTCGTGCACGAGCGAGTGCTCGCTGTCGGCGCGCAGGACCGGGATGGACTCATCAGCGCCTTCATCGAGGTCGAGAACGTGAAAGCGCTCTACGCCGAGTACGTGACAGCCGGCGCGACGTTCGACCAGAAGCTCAAGAAGCAGGCCTGGGGGGGACGCGACTTCATCGTCCGCGATCCTGACGGCAACGGCATCTGCTTCGTCGGGCCACCCGTCTGAGAGCTGGCTCACCGTTCACGTGAGTCGGCACCGACTGAAGACCCGCTTCGCCCGTCCACAAGCTTGAGACGCGCACCGAGCAGGCTCCGCGTCAGCGCGCTGCCGTCGAACGCCAGGTCATGCAACGCGGCGGCGACGTGCTCGTCCCGGACGACCGCTTCGTTCGTTTCATCGACCGCGAGGAGCGTTGCCCGGCGCATCAACTCCCGGATGAACGCGGCGCTCGCGCCGTCGGTCTGGTGTACGAACCCGTCCCACGACGGCACCCGCACGTCCAGCCCGCGGCTGTACAGCTGGAGCAGTCGGAGGCGGCCGTCGGCATCGGGCAGCGGGACTTCGACGGCGAGATCGATGCGGCCGGGCCGCGAGGCGAGCGCCGGCTCGAGAATGTCCGGCCGGTTCGTGGTCAACAGGAAGAGTACGTCAGCGTCGTCGTGCAATCCGTCCATCTGGTTGAGCAGTTCGTACAGAAACGCATTGCACTGGCCGCCTTGAGTCCTTTCCTCCGCGATGAGATCGACATCCTCGAGCACGACGGTCGCGGGCTGCAGCAGGCGGGCCATCGCACACGCGGGCCGAAGCAGCCCGAGCTGCGGACCCGCCAGAAGCAGGACCGTGCGGTCGCGCATCTGCGACGAGAGGTACATGGCGGTCAGCGTCTTCCCGGTTCCCGGCGGACCATAGAGCAAGAGGCCGCGCTTGAGGTGCCGTCCCGCGGCGCGCAGCTGATCGCGCAGCTGGGCGAACCGGATCGTCTGCCGCTCGACACGCTCCAGCAATCCTTTCGGGAGAATGATCTGATCGCGCGTGATGTCAGGCAGCTTGTGGAAACCTACCGTCAGCTCCCCCTGGGGACCCTGCCCAAGCTGCAGGATGCGGCTGCGATAGATGTTCCGATCGTGGATGCCGGCTCGGATGGCCACGAGGACGGCGTTCGCGGCGGCCCGGTCACGCGACATCACTTCGAGCGACACCTGGCGCCGCCCCCCGAAGTCAGTCGGTCCCCGGACGAGGAGCGCCATCCGCTCGTCACGATCGCGAATCAGGTAGAGACCGCGCTGCACGCAGGTGATGACCTCCTCCTCGCGCAGGGTCAGGTTCGTGTATTGAACCGGACCGTCGGCCACCGCCATCGGCGATCCCGGCGTGCCGCCTGTAATGAGCTGGGAGAACGTGATCTCCATCCACTGGATATCGCTCGATATGCCCAGGAGCTCGGCGGAGCGGCCGTCACCGGTCAGAAATCCCTCAATCGCCAGGTGCACGTTGGGATGATCGTGGGCGTCGAAGGCCTCGGTGACGATCGGCAGCATCCTGAGCTCGGTACCGAAGTGCTCGCGCAAGGCTCGAACGACGGAGGGCGGCTCTGCGGTCGTCTGCGCGGCCGCTGCCTGCAACGACGTGAGGAACGCCGCGCCAAATTCCTTCATCGATTCCGGGTTGGTATGGTCCTGCATCGGGTACTCCACGTCGTCAAGCGTTTGCCGCCAACCCCATGGCTCGTCTGGCGCGGGCGCGCTTGGAGCGCTGGTGCAACACAGGGTAGAGATTGAACGCCACGTTGCCGGCGGTCAGCAACGCCGCCCAGACGAACTGGCCCGTCGTCAGCGCGAAGACCTGGGTCCAGGCGCCGAGGAGAAACAGCACGAGGTGCGCACGCTCGTTCGTGTAGGTCCCCTTCAGATGCTCGCGTAAGTCCCGCCGCGTGGCGATCGCACGATATGACGGCTCGACGCGCCTCAATCTCGAGTTGACGAAGTCGCCGTCCGGCGCCAGGCGGCGGAACAGCCGGACGCCCATGAGGCGGTACAAGGGCCCGCGCTCGAAGCCGCGTGGCCGGAACCACGCGCGCGGCAGCACGAGGGGCACGAAAGAGAGGGCGACGCACACGCAGAGGGTCGTCAGTCTTGGCGGCGGCGTGTGAAACGTGAACGGCCGGAGTGCCGGGACGAACCGCATCCAGAACACCAGCATCAACCCGAACCACTGCCCTGGAAGCACGAGCACGGCGATGTTGAGCCGCTCCCTCAAACGCGCGATGTCTGCGTGGGCCATGAACCAGCCGAGTTTCTCACAAGCCAAAGTGCCGCGATGGGCGACGCTACGTCTGCTTGACACCCGCGGATACGTTCAGTATTATGATGTTAAGTATTATGACTATCATAAATATGACGAAATACCCGACGGACCGCGCCGCCCGCTCTCCGATCGCCCTCGCGCGCCGGCTGTATCAGATTGCCCTCGGCGTCGTCGCCGAGGTCCAGGCCGGCACGGGACTTCGCCCCCTGGAATTCGGGGTGATGGTGCATCTGCACGACACGCCGGGCATCGACCAGAACACGCTGGCGGAGCGCATGGCGCTCGACCGCACGAGCATCAGTGCGATGGTCTACAGGCTCGAGCAACAGGGCCTCGTCGAGCGGCCGATCAACGGGGCGGACCGGCGGGCCCGCGTGCTGCGGCTCTCGGCCGCGGGGAAGGCCCTGCACGATCAACAACGGCCGAAAACGGTGGTGGCCCAGGACCGCATCCTGGCCGTGCTCACGGCGGCTGAGCGCCGGTCGTTGATCGAGATGCTGGTGCGCGTGATCGACGCCAATCAGTCGTACGCGCGCCCGGGTGCCGGACGACGAAAGCGCGTCGCGCGCAAGGCGCCCGGGACCGGGTCAGGCGCCGCACCCAGATGAGGAGATGAGCCCGGTGCACGCACAGCGATCTCGGTTCACAGCCATCGCCTTCGCGCTCGGGATCGCCTGCGCCTGCACCGGCCGTGCAGGTCCCGGCGAGTGGCCCATCAAGCCCGTGCGGCTGATCGTTCCGTTCGGCGCCGGAACCAGTTCCGACCTGGCGGCTCGTCTGTTCGCGCCGCGCCTCGCCGAGCGGTGGCGCCGTTCCGTCGTGATCGACAATCGTCCGGGCGGCGACGCCGTCGCCGGCGTGCAGGCATTCGTGGCGGCAACCGACCATCACACGCTCCTGTTCGCGCCGACCGGCGTCGTCACGACCGCTCCGCTCCTGCACGATCCGCTGCCGTACGATCCGGTCGGAGACCTCGTCCCGATTGCCGCGGCCGGCCGCCCGAGCATCGGCATTGCCGCGGCGAGCTCCGCTCCGATCCATTCGCTGGCAGAGCTCGTCGCGCTGGTCCGGCGCCGTCCCCGGGAATATTTGTGGGCCGCGACGCCCGGCCTGCCGGAGCTCGTCTTCCGATCGTTCCTCGAGCTCGAGCAGCTGCAGATGAAACACGTGGCCTACCGCGACATCGCGCCGGCCGTGCACGACCTCGCCGCCGGGCGCGTGCACGTGATGGTTGCGGCGCTTCCAACGATCAGCTCGCCCCTGCAGGCAGGGACGGCACGGCTGCTTGCCGTCACGAACAGCGCGCGCGTCCTGGTTGCGCCGGACGTGCCGACGGCGACGGAAGCCGGCTACCCGGCGCTGACGGTGGACGGCCTCTTTGGATTCTTCGGGTGGCGCGGCATGGCGGCGGAGCTGCGCGACCGAATCGGCGCCGACATCCGCTACGCCGCCGACGATCCCGAGGTCGTGTCCAGGCTCGCCAAAGTCGGGCTCGTGGTCGGGGCCGGGACAGCCGACGAATTTGCGATCGCCCTGAAGGACCAGCGCCGGCAGGTCGACGCCATCGCCCGCATCGTCGGACTGAAGCCGCCAGGGCGGGAGGGCGGACGGTGAAGTACGTATTCGACAACGCGGCGCCGCAGGCCCCGTCCCGTCTGGCGGTCCTGTCCGACGTCTTCGATCCGGGGACCACTCGCCACCTGCTGGCGACAGGAGTCGGCGAGGGCTGGAGGTGCCTCGAAATCGGCGGCGGGGGAGGGTCCATCACCCGATGGCTGTCCGATCGCGTGGGCCCTGGGGGATACGTGCTCACGACAGACATCGACACGCGCCATCTCGAGACGCTGCGACTGCCGAACGTCGAGGTGCGACGGCACGACATTGTCTCGAAGAACCTTCCGGAGGGCGCATTCGACCTGGCCTACACCCGGCTCGTCCTCGAACACGTTTCCGACCCGGATCTCGCGCTGGACCGGATGGTTGCGAGCCTCAGGCCCGGCGGGTGGCTGGTCGTCGAGGACTTCGAGGTGCTGCACGGCGCGGCCAATGGCGCGGACGGAATCGTCGACCGCATCTCGAAAACGGCCGCCGCGATGCGCGAGGTGACCGCCGCCGCGGGAGCGGACTCGCGCATCGGCCGATCGCTGGCAGGACGGCTGCGAGCGCGTTCCTTGACCAGCGTGGGCACGGAGGGCCGCGTGCTCCTATGGCGCGGTGGGAGCAGCGGCGCGGCTCTCACGCGTTTGAACTACGAGCAATTGCGCGAGCCGATTCTCGCGACCGGCCGATTGACGAGCGACGAGTTCGAGGCCGATCTCGCGGCCCTCGCTGACGAAGCCTTCGAAATTCGATCCCCGATCATGTGGACCGCGTGGGGACAGCGGTCATGACCATGACGAACGCCGGCATTCGACCCTGCCTCGCCATTGTCGGCAGCGTGTTGACCTTCGCGCTGCTGATCGAGCGTGCCGGCCTCATCCCTGCGGTGATGGCGACCGTCGTGATCGCCTCGCTGGGATCCACGACATTTCGCGTTCGCCAGGCGGTGGTGCTGGCTCTGTGGCTCGCTGCCGCCATGTCGATTCTCTTCGTCGGCTTCCTCGGCCAGCCGTTGGCGCTGATTGCAGGCTTCTGACGTGGTCGTCCTCGATCACCTGGCGCTGGGGTTTGCGACCGCGCTCACGCCGATCCACCTGCTGGCCTGCCTGTCTGGTGCGGTGCTCGGCACGCTGATAGGCGTGCTGCCGGGCCTCGGTCCGGTGACTACCATCGCCCTGCTGCTGCCGTTCACCTTTTCGCTGCCGCCGACCGCGGCCGTCATCATGCTCGCGGGGATCTACTACGGCGCGCAATATGGCGGGTCGGTGACGGCGATCCTGATCAATCTTCCCGGTGAGGCGTCGTCGACGGTCACGTGCCTGGACGGATACGCGATGGCGCGCAGCGGCCGCGCGGGGCTGGCCCTGGCTGTCGCGGCGATCGGCTCGTTCGCGGGCGGCACGATTGGCACGCTGGTGATTGCGGCCATGGCCGTGCCGCTGGCGGCCGTCGCGACAGGATTCGAGGCGGCCGATTACACGGCGTTGATGGTGTGCGGGCTCGTGGCAGCGATCGTGATCGCCCACGGCTCCGTCTTCAAAGCCATACTGATGACGGCCGCCGGGCTGCTGCTCGGCGCCGTCGGCACCGACGTGGCGACGGGTCAGGCGCGATTCACGCTGGGCATTCCTGAACTGTTCGACGGCATCGGGTTCATGCCGGTGGCCATTGGCATGTTCGGGCTGGCCGAGGTGATCGGGACGCTCGCGTCGCCCAACGACCGTGCGCCGATCCCGGGCCGCATCGGCCGATCCTGGACCGAACCGGGCGAAACCCGGCGCGCCGCCGCCTCAACGGTACGCAGGCACCTTGCTCGGATCGATCCTCGGCATCCTGCCGGGTGGAGGTCCGCTCATCGCGTCGTTCGCGGCGTACGCGGTGGAGAAGCGGCTTGGCAGCCGCGTACCCCCGCTTGGTTCAGGGGCGATCGAAGGCATCGCGGGCCCCGAATCCGCGAACAACGCGGCCGCGCAGACCTCGTTCATTCCATTGCTGACACTCGGCCTGCCGTCGAATCCCGTGATGGCGCTCCTGCTGGGCGCGCTGATCGTCCATGGCATTCAACCCGGGCCTGCGATCTTGACCAAGGAACCGGCGTTGTTCTGGGGGCTCGTGGCCAGCATGTGGATCGGCAACGTGATGCTCCTCGTGCTGAACCTGCCGCTGGTCGGACTTTGGGCCCGGCTGTTGCGCATCCCATACTCCGTTCTCTACCCGGCGACAGTCGTGCTGTCGTGCCTGGGTATCTATGCACTCAATCACAGCACGGTCGATCTCTGGATGACGGCATTGTTCGCGGTGGCCGGGTACTTGCTCAACGCGCGCGGCTTCGAACCCGCGCCGCTTCTCCTCGGGTTCGTGCTCAGCCGGCCGATGGAAGAGAACCTGCGTCGCGCGCTGGTATTCTCGGATGGAGATCCCACGACCTTCGTCACGCAGCCGATGAGCGCTGTCCTGCTCGCCATCGCCGGAGGAGCATTGCTGGCCACGGCTCTGCCCGCGGTTCAGCGCCGCCGGGCCAGCCTTCGCTCTTGATACCAGCGAAGGCTGACCGACGCTCGGTAACCCTGTCCATGCCTTCGGGGCGAGCCCGGGTTGACCGGCAGGCGACCGCATCCGGAGGTTGTCCACAATCTTCGTGATAGAGTGCGTGTTCCCAACTTTTCGAAAGGTAACACCTATGCCTGCCGTATCACGGTTCCGCCGGCTTCTGCTCCCGGTGTCCCTGCTGCTGGTCGGGGCGTTTCTGGCGCCCGGGACCGCGCGTTCACAGACACCCGGCAAGCCCGCCGGGTCCGGATCCCCGCCCTTGATCGATCGCGAGCTGTTCTTCGGCAATCCAGAGATTGCCGGTGCGCAGCTCTCACCCGACGGTCAGTTCATCGCCTTCATCAAGCCGTACCAGGAGACCCGCAACGTGTGGGTCAAGAAGACCGCCGAGCCGTTCAGCGCCGCGAAGCTGATCACGGCCGACACGAAGCGGCCCATCCCGGGCTACTTCTGGAGCCGTGACAGCAAGTACATCCTCTTCGTCCAGGATCAGGCCGGCGACGAGAACTACAACGTCTATGCGGTGAACCCGGCCGACTCGCCCGCGGCGGGGCAGGACGCTCCGGCCGCGCGCAACATCACGGCCGCCACGAAGGTGCGTGCGCTCATCTACGACGTTCCCAGGAACGAGCCCGATGCGATGTTCGTCGGGCTGAACGACCGCGACGCCGCCTGGCACGACCTGTACAAAGTGAAGATCTCCACCGGCGAGCGGACGCTCCTCCGGAAGAACACCGAGAAGATCGCGCAGTGGATCTTCGACAACAACGGACAACTTCGGCTGGCCGCTCGCACCGACGACAACGGCGACACGGAGATCCTCCGCGTCGACACGGACACGTTCAAGAAAGTGTATTCGTGCACCGTGTTCGAGAGCTGCGGTCCGGTCCGCTTCCACAAGGACAACAAGCGCGTCTATTTCATCACCAACAAAGGTGAGCCGAACCTGACGGGCCTGGTGCTCTTCAGTCCGGACACGGCCGCGGAAGAATTCGTCGAATCCGATCCGCTCAAGCGTGTCGACTTCGGCGGCGCGCGGTTCTCCGATCGCACCGACGAGATCCTCGTGACGTCCTACGAGGACGAGCGGAAGCGCCAGTATTTCAAGGACAAGTCTTTCGAGGCCGCGTACAACGACGTGCAGAAGAAGCTGCCCGGCAAGGAGATCGGCTTCGGGTCGTCGACGACCGATGAGAATCTGTGGCTCGTGAGCGCCTCGAGCGACAACGAGCCCGGTGAAACGTACCTGTTCGATCGCCAGAGCCGGCAGCTCACACCTCAGTACCGCATCCGCGAGAAGCTGCCGCGCGAACACCTCGCGTCGATGAAGGCGGTCCGCTACACGTCGGTGGACGGCCTCGAGATTCCCGCGTTCCTCACGCTGCCCAAGGGTGTGCCGGCGAAGAACCTGCCGGCCGTTCTCGTGCCGCACGGCGGCCCGTGGTCGCGCGACTCCTGGGGCTACAGCTCGTTGCCGCAATTCCTGGCGAACCGCGGCTACGCGGTCCTGCAGATGAACTTCCGCGGATCCACCGGCTACGGCAAGCAGTTCCTGAACGCCGGCAACAACCAGTGGGGCGACAAGATGCAGGACGACGTGACGGCCGGCGCGAAGTACCTGATCGCCGAAGGTATCGCCGATCCGAAGCGCATCGGCATCATGGGCGGCTCGTACGGCGGGTACGCCACGCTGGCCGGCGTCGCCTTCACGCCCGATCTCTACTCGGCCGGCGTCTCGATCGTCGGGCCGTCGAACCTGATCACGCTGCTCGAGACGATTCCGCCGTACTGGGAGGCGGGACGGAAGATCTTCCACAAGCGCATGGGCGATCCCACGACCCCCGAGGGGAGGACGCAGCTCGAGCGGCAGTCGCCGCTCAACTCGGTCGCCCGGATCAAGACGCCCTTGCTCGTCGCGCAGGGCGCCAACGACCCGCGCGTCAAGCAGGCCGAGTCGGATCAGATCGTGGTCGCGCTGCGGGATCGCGACTTCCCGGTCGAGTACCTCGTGGCGCCTGACGAAGGCCACGGCTTCGCGCGGCCGGTGAACAACATGGCCCTGTTCGCGGCGGCGGAGAAATTCCTGGCGAAGCACCTGAAGGGCCGGTACCAGGAAGACATGAAGCCGGAAGTGACGGCTCGTCTCAAGGAAATCGCCGTCGATCCGCGGGTCGTCACGCTGACGAAGAAGGCCGATCCCGCCGCGATCGGCGCGCCGGCGCCGGCGGCCGACCTGAAGGCCGGATCCAGCAGCTTCGCGACGAAGATTGAGCTCGGCGGCCAGTCGATGGCACTTGCGCTCACAACCGAAGTCAGGGAGGAAGGCGGCGCCTGGGTCGTCTCCGACACGATCAAAGGGGCAATGGGCGAGGGGATGGACACCGTGACGGTCGCGAAGGGTACGCTGCACGTGTTGACGCGCACCGTGAAGCAGGGGCCCGTCGGCCTCGATCTCCGCTTCGAAGGGGGCAAGGCGACCGGAACGATGGGCATGGGCGGGCAGTCGAAGCCGGTCGCGGCAGATCTCGGCGGACCACTGTTCGCTGATGGACCATCGACCTACCTCGCGGTCGCGGCGCTGCCGCTGGCCGACGGCTACACGGCAACGTTCCGGAACTTCGACGCGCAGAAGCAGAAGGTGGCGTTGAAGCAGCTGAAGGTGGCCGCGACCGAGGACGTCACCGTGCCGGCCGGCACCTTCAAGGCGTTCAAGGTCGAGATCAGCTCGGCCGAGGGCGATCCGGGCTCGACGACGGTGTGGATTGCGGCCGACTCGCGCAAGGTCGTCAAGGTGACGGCGACGCTGCCACAGATGGGCGGCGCAAAGCTGACGTCAGAGCTCTCGAAAGCGTCGGGCAGCGACTAGGCGCACGTCTTCAGAGACCTACAGGATCTTCTGTCCCAGCGCAGACGAGGCGAGCTCGACGCCGAGGATGGCGGTCGTGTTGCGGTCGTCGAGGATCGGGTTGACCTCGACGAGATCGAGCGCGCGCAGCAGGCCGGAGTCGGCGACGATCTCCATCAGCATGTGCGCCTCGCGGTAGTCGAGCCCGCCCTTCACCGGCGTGCCGACGCCCGGGGCGATCGCCGGATCGCAGACGTCGAGATCGAACGACACGTGCACGCCGGCGGTGCCCGCACCGGCAATCGCCAGCGCCTGTTCGGTGACGGTCGCGATGCCCGAACGATCGATGTCCTTCATGGTGAAGACGTGGACCCGCGAGTCGCGCACGATCTGCTTCTCGCGCTCGTCCAGGTTGCGGATACCGATGAGCACGGTGTGCTCGGGCAGCACCTTGGGAGAAAAACCGCCGATTCGCGAGAGCTCCGCCGGCTCCGAGCCGAGGAGCGAGGCGAGCGGCATGCCGTGGACGTTCCCGCTGCTCGAGCTCGACGGCGTGTTCATGTCGCCGTGCGCGTCCACCCACAACAGCCCGAGCGGTTTCCTGGTACGCCGGACGAAGTCCGCCGTGGCGGCGACGGAGCCGGAGGCGAGGCTGTGGTCTCCGCCCAGCACGAGCGGGAAGCCCCCTTTGTCGAGCGCGGCGAGCGAGGTCTTGTAGAGCTTTTCGCAGACGCGCGCGATTTCGCGGATGTACTTCTTGCTCGGATCGCCCAGCGCCTTCGTTTCCGGGATCGGCGCCACGAGATCGCCCGCGTCGACGACCGGAACGCCCAGCGCGGCCAGGCGCTCGCCGAGCCCCGCGATCCGGAATGCCGAAGGTCCCATGTCGACGCCGCGGCGGTTGCCCCCGAGGTCGAGCGACACGCCGATGATGTGGACGGGACCCAGGATCAAAACTGTACCACACGCTCCAGACGGTTGACGCGGGCCTTAAATATCGGATACTCTAGGGTTTGCGGCGGCCAGCAGGGCCGTTTCGGCGAAGGAGCTGGTGATGAAGCGGTTCGATGTGGGCGCCCGGGTCGTAGAACCGACCTACGGTTTGGGATCCGTGGTGGCCGTGGAAGACGCGTACACGCGCGTCCAGTTCGACGAGCACGGCATCAAGAAATTCCTCACCAGCATGTCGCGTCTCGAACCAAGCGACGAGCCCGTTCCGGCCGGCCTTCGTGGGTCCAAAGTCCGCAAGAAGCGCGCGCCGAAGAAGGCGGCGGCCGCCGCGGCCGCCCCCGTCGAGGACTGATTACCGCTTCAGCGATACCGACATCCCCTCACCGGACGGCGACACGATGGTCGTCCAGAGCGTCGGCCGTTTCTGAATCGCATCGAGGAAGTCCCCCATCTCGCTCCGCTTGTTCACGACGTTGTGCGCGATGAACAGGCCCCCCTTGTCGAGCCGCGGAAGGACGAGATCGAAGAACCGCTTGTAATCCTTCTTCCACGCGTCGAGAAAGACGAAGTCGAACGTGCCCGGGATCTTCGGGATCTGCTGGAAGGCGTCGCCTGACACGACCTGCACGATGTCCGACAGCCCCGCGCGGCGCACGTTCTCGGTCAGCTCTTTCGCGCGGCCGGGATCGTACTCGATCGTCACCAGCCGGCCGCCCGTGTCGCGCAGGCCCATCCCGATCCAGATCGCGCTGTAGCCGCTCGCCCCGCCGATCTCGAGCGCGTGCTTCGCCCCGCTCGACGCGACCATGACCCGCAGGAACCGTCCGTCCTCCTCGGAGACGGCCAGCATCCCCTTGTCTTTGGACTTGATCTCGGCGAGCAGCTTCTGCACGTCCGCCGTCTGCGCGCCGGCGCTCACGAGCATCGCGCACCCCAATGCCGCCGTCACATACGCTCGAGCCGTCGATTTCCTAATCAAGACTTCTTCCCCTCAAAACCATAGACCGAAGACCACCCGAGCCCGAGCCCCGAGCACCGAGTCCCGAGCCCTGAGACCGATTCTATTCGATTGCGGCGGCCTGGGCCGCGGCCGCGCGCCCATCCGCAATGCAATCGGGAATGCCGACCGAACGAAAGCCGCTGCCGGCGACGAAGAGTCCGCCGTGCCCTGCGAGGCGGGACTCGATCTCGGCGACCCTGGCTATCTGCCCGACGTTGTGCTGCGCGCCTGCCCTCCGCCACCGGTAGACGCGAGAGAGAATCGGCGCCCCCTCGATCCCGAGGATGCCGGCGAGCTCGCGCGAGACGACCTCGACCAGGCGCTCGTCGGGCAGATCGACCGCTTCGGGGTCGTGCGCCCCTCCGACGAACGCCCGCAACAGCACCGCCCCCGCGGGCGTCCGTCCGCTCCACTTCGACGACACCCACGTGCAGGCCGTGATGCGGAGCGCATTGTGCGCCCGCGCGACGACGAAGCCGCTGCCGGCGAGCGGGTGCCGCACGGCGTGGCGCGGCCAGGCCAGCGCGACGCTGACGGTGGAGACGTACGGCACGCCCGCGCACAGCGCCGCGGCCCGCTCGTCAACCGGCGCCAGCAACCGCGACGCCGCGTGCGCCGGGCACGCCAGGACGACCGCGCGCGCCGGCACGGAGTCGACGCCCGTGGACACACGCCATCCCGCGCCTTCTTTCACGACGCCGCGAACGGGCGACTCGTAGCGAATCGATCCAGCCGGCAGCCGGCGCTCGATCGCCGTCACCAGCTCGCCCATGCCCGAGCCGAGCGATCGAAACAGCCCGTCGCTCGCGCTCGCGCGCTGCGTGTGGCCGAAGGCGCGTATCACGCTCCGGCGCCGGGTCTCCGCTTCCACGAGACGAGGGAACAGCGAGGCGATCGAGAGCGACTCGATGTCCCCGGCGTGAATGCCTCCGAGCAGCGGCTCGGCGATGAGGTCCACGGCCGCGGCCCCGAACCGCCGCCGGAAGAACGCGCCGACCGACTCGTCGTCTCGACTTCCGGTCCCTTGGCGGGGCCGCCGGGGAATGACGGTCTCGATCGCCAGCCGCGCACGCGCCACGGGAGAAAGCAGATCGTACTTGGCGATTCCCCGCCACGTCGTCGGAATGCCGAGAATCGAAGGCGAGGGCAGCGGGTGGAGGCGCCCGTTCTTCAGCACGAAAGCCGTCCGCGGCGGCGTCGTCGAGATGAGCCGCGGTCCGAGCCCCAGCGCTTCGCACAGCTCGATCGCCGCCGGCTTCTGCGCGAGGATGGAGTCGGGTCCCGCTTCGACGGTGAAGCCGTCGACGTGCTCCGTGTGGATCAGGCCCCCGGCGCGCGGCGAGGCCTCGAGGAGCTGAAAGGGTACGCCTCGCGACGACAGCTCGTACGCCGCCGCGAGTCCGGTGATGCCAGCGCCGATGACAATGACCATGGATCTCGGAGTCTCAGGTCTCAAGGTGTCATTGGTCTCTGGTCTTTGGTCTATGGTTTTTGCGCTCGACGCTCCAGAGCCACCTGGGACCTGGGAGTTGGTTTCTTGAGACGGCTGAGACCCGAGACTAGAGACGGAATTCGTGCACGTGTCTCGCGAGCGCCTGGACCTGCTCGAGCGACGTATTCGGCAGCACGCCGTGGCCGAGATTGAACACATGGCCGGCGCGGCCGCCCGCGCGCCGGAGGATATCGTCGGCGGCGGCAAACAGCCGGTCCTCGGGGCCGAGCAGCAACGTCGGATCCAGATTGCCTTGCACGGCGCGGTCGTGCCCCACGACTGCCCACGCCTCGTCCAGCGGCAGCCGCCAGTCGAGGCCGACGACACCCGAGCCCGCCTGCACCATGTCGGGAAGGATGGCGGAGGTTCCGACCCCGAAGTGAATGAGTGGGACACCGAGCGGTGCGAGCGCGGCAAAAATGCGGGACGTATGCGGAAGCGCAAACTCGCGATAGTCGCTCCGCCCGAGCGCTCCCGCCCACGAATCGAAGAGCTGCAGAGCCTGGACTCCCGACTCGACCTGGGCCTTCAGGTACTCGATCATCATGTCGGCGAACAGGGTGCAGAGGCGGTGCCACGCCGCCGGCTGCGCATACATGAACGCTTTCGTCCGGGCGTAGGTTGTCGATGGTCCGCCCTCGATCGCGTACGCCGCGAGCGTGAACGGCGCGCCGCCGAATCCAATGAGGGGGACGCGTCCCTCCAGTTCCGTGCGGAGGATGCGGATGGTCGCGAGGACGTGGGCGAGCGCCTGCCGCGGCTCGAAGCGCTTCAACCGGTCCACGTCTTCGGCCGCGCGAACCGGGTTCTCGATCGCGGGCCCTTCACCCTTCACGAAATCGAACTGCAACCCCATTGGAGTGAAAGGGACGAGCAGATCGGAGAAGAGGATCGCGGCATCCACCTCGATGAGGTCCACCGGCTGCAGCGTGACCGCCACCGCGAGCTCCGGGTTGGCACAGATCTCGAGGAGGGAGTAGCGCTGACGGAGCGCCCGGTAGTCCGCCATGTAGCGTCCCGCCTGGCGCATGAACCAGACCGGGGTTTTGTCGACCGGCTCCCGCCGGCAGGCCCGCAGAAACCGATCGGTCACACGGCAACCAGGGTCTTGGCCAGCGCGATCAGATCCTCGAGCCAGAGGGGCTTGAAACGGATGGACGCGCCGAGCGACTTCAGCTCATGCTGAATCGACTCGGGCAGGAAGTAGTCGCCGGTGACGATGGCGACGGGGACGTCGACCAGGTGCGGCCGCGCCCGGACGAGCCGAAGAAACTGCAGACCGTTGGTGATCGGCATCCGCATGTCGAGGATGATGGCCTGCGGCCTGACGCTGTCGGCGAGCTCGAGACCGACCTCCGCTGAAAGCGCCGTCGCGACGCCAAAACCCTCCAGTTTCAGCATTCGGGCGAACGTATCCGCTACGGAGCGGTCGTCGTCGACGATGAGGATGGTTCGCAGTGTCGAGTCAACCGGAGGGATCTCAGCCGGTGCGATCACTGCATCATTCTCATGGTAAAAGACATGGGCGTCAAGCACGCGGTCGCCGGCGGGGAGCGGGGCGGCTGGGCGGTGCTTGTAGGCCCCCAATACAAATTCGGCATTCCCTTCCGGCTTCATTCAGGGATATTCTCCTGCGGGAGGTTTCGTGAGTCCGATTTTGGTGCGCCCTGTCCGTGAGCAGCTCGAGCACGACCGCGTCATCCGGTTGCTCCAGGTCAGGCTCAAACGACGCCACGACGTGGTCGCCAATATCGGGGAGGACCAAACGGTACCGGTGCGGATCGGGCAGGTGCAGATCTTTCCCGACCTGGTGCTGACGTCAACCGACCGCGGCCACAAGCTGATGGGGACCGTCGAGGTCGAGACGGCCGAGTCGGTCAACCACCTGGAGGCGATGGCCCAGTGGGCCCATCTGGGCAGGGCCCGCGCGCCCTTTCACCTCTACGTGCCTGCCGGGTCGGTGGACATCGCGCGACGCCTCGCATCCGAGAACCACGTGAACGTCGCCGAAATCTGGAGTTACCACACCATCGGCGATCAGACGCGGTTCACCCCCGTGTATCGCGCCCCGGCGGCGGACACGCGGCGCGCGGCTGCCGAAAACCGCCGCGCCGCCGCCGAAATGCGTCGCGTCGCCAACGAGGCGCGCCTGGCCGCCGCGCCGAGCCCGGCGCCGCCCGCCAAGACGCCGCTCGGCCAAGACGGCGCCCGCCAGGACGGCGCCCACCAAGACAGCGCACACCAAGACAGCGCACACCAAGACAGCGCACCACCAAGACGTCCCGCGCCGCCGCGCCGAGCCGGCCGAAACCGCCGGCGGCGCGCAAGAGCGCCGCACGTTCCACGAGGAGCAAGCCGCCCGCGCCCAAGACCGCGGCGCGCGCCCAGAAGAGGAAATAGAGGACGTAACCTGCCCTACCTGAGGTTCAGCCGCGACAAGCGTGGTTACGAGAACACGTTCGTCGTCCACACGGGCCGGCGCCGCGGGAAGTCCCGTTCCCGGATCCTCTACTGGTTCCGGACGCCTCCCGGTGTGCGCGTGGGACGGTCCGCGCTCGACGAAGACGCCATCCGGCTGATCGAACAGCACAATCCCGACGTCGAGTTCGACTGGACGCGCATTCTGAAAGGGCAGGATGCGCCCCCGGAGCCGAAACCGATCAGCCAGCAGGAGCGACGGACGAGACCGCGCCCGCGCGAGTTTCCCCGGCGGCGCCGAGGCCCTTCGCTCGGGTGGCCGAGCCTTCCCCCGTGGCTGTGCCTGCACCGGAACCAATGTCCATCGAGCATCCCGGAGTTGATCTCGAGCCCGGCGGATCTCGATCTGGAGCCCGGCGGATTTGCTCTCGAGCACGCGGCCTTGGAGATCGAGCAGGCCAACGGTGATCTCGAGCAGGCGGCCGGCAATCTCGGGCGTGCCCCGTTCGAGCTGGAGCCGGCGGCTGAACCGCGGGCGCTCCACGTGCCGGCGTCGGAGCCCGGTGCGGCACTTCCCTCAGAGAGCTTTCCGTCACCCGAATACCCCGAAGTGGTCCCTCTACCGGACGATCGGCCGCTCGAACCGTTGACCGCGGCCCAGACGCGGCTCGGATTCGAAGGGCTGTCCCGGCTGCGCGCCCGCCACGCCGAGGTCCTGGCGCGGATTTCGGAGAAAGTGATGGACGAGGCCAGGCGGGACCAGCTGAAATCGGATGCCGAACGTCTTAATCCGGACACCTGGGTCACCGACGCCGAGGTCACGGCCGGCCTCGAATCGTACGAAACCGTGTTCGAATCGCTGCGGGGCGTGGTGGGACGGCGTCGAAAGAGGCGCGGACGGCCTTCGGGCGGGCCCGGCGCGGCCGCAGAGACGCCAACCTCCGGCCCACGGGCCGGCGAGGAGGCTCCCTCCAACGAACCCGGCGAAGACGTGTAACTGTCTGTATAATCACACTATGCGAGCCATCCACTTTCCCCGCACGCTCCAGCTCTCCGCAGCCATCGCGATCGCGGCGGGCGTCGCGCTTCACGCCCAGTCCCCGGCACAGCCGGCTCCGGCCGCGCCGCAAACGGCCAAGCCCGGGCAAGGCACCGTCATCCGGCGCACGTTCGACGTCGTCACGCGCGACGTCATCGTCCGCGACAACAAAGGGCAGTTCATCGCGAACTTGAAGAAAGAGGACTTCGACGTCCTCGAGGACGGCGTACCACAGGAGGTGGTTTCGTTCCTGTTGACGCACGGCGGCCGCGTCTACAACGAAGCGGCGCCGCCGCCGCCGCCGCCGATGGAAGGCATCATCCTCCCTCCGAGCAAACCGACGAACGACGCGGCCGGCAGGATCTGGCTGATCTTCGTCGACGACCTGCACCTCGATTTCAGGAACACCGGCCGGATCAAGGACCTCTTCAAGAAGATCTCGAACGAGCTCGTTCACGAAGGGGACATGTTCGGCATCGTCTCCAGCGGGCCGTCGTCGCTCGCGATCGATCTGACTTACGACCGCAAGCGGCTCAACGAGGCGATCGACAAGATCTCGGGCGCGGGCCTCAAGCCCCAGGAGATTCTCGACGCGCCGCTCGGCGCGGAAGGTCCGTCCGAGGTCCGGTATCGCGCGCACGTGGCCTTCGACACGGCGTACAACATCATGAAGAGCCTGGAGCAGGTGCACAACCGCCGCAAGGCCTTCGTCTACGTCAGCAACGGCTACGACTTCAATCCGTTTTCCGACACGCGCAAGAAGCAGGACGAAGAGCGCTGGAGGTCGATGAACCCGAGCAGCGGGAGCGATGACGGGAGCGGCAGCAACAGCAACGACAGCGACACCAACCCGTTCATGCGGCAGGGCAACCAGTTCAGCTTCGCGGATCTGGCCTCGCAGCTCTCGGAGCTGACGCGCCAGGCCAATCGCGCCAACGTCACCATCTACACGATCGATCCGCGCGGTCTCGTCGGCGGACCGGATCTCGACGAGAAGGTGGACATGGTCGACTTCCAGAACTACGTCACGACCTCGCAGAACAGCCTGCGCACGCTGGCGGAGCTGACCGGTGGGTTCGCGACCGTCAACCAGAACGACTTCATGAAGGCGCTCAAGCGGATCGACGCCGAGACGAGCGACTACTACGTGCTCGGCTACTACTCGAGCAACCCCGATCCCACGCAGCGCCGCCGGCAGGTCGAGATCAAAGTGAAGCGGCCCAACGTCGAGCTGCGCTACCAGCCGACCTATACGCTGAAGCCGACGAAGGCTCCCGCCGAACGGAAGAAGTAGGCCACGGATTTACACGGATCACGCGGATCACACGGATCACGCGGATCACACGGATTCGGATAACACGAAGGCCGCCCGGAAAACCGGGCGGCCTTTTTTGTCGGTTCTGAATTCCAACCAGTCTCTTTTGTCGGGATCGATCGGCAATCCTCCGCGGCGGCGGTTTTACACCCTGTTTATCTCCGTTCGTCGTCGTTCTGCTATACTTCGAAGCCACGCGGTGATGCTCGACCGCACCGCTGTCCGTCTCAACTCCTTCTCTTTTCAGTCAATCAGTTCTCTGGAGAACCACCCGATGAATTTGTGCAACAGGGCTGTCTGGAGCCTCGCGGCCGCTGCGTGCGTGCTGCTGCTCGGAGGAACGCCGGCCTCCGCTCAGACGGTCACGACCGGCAGCCTCACTGGGGTAGTCAAGGACGCGCAGGGGGGTGTTCTCCCCGGCGTAACCGTCACGGCGGTGCACACACCGACCGGAACCAGCTACGACGCGGTCACGGACGCCCAGGGCCGGTTCGACATCCTCAATGTGCGCGTCGGTCCGTACGATATTTCGGCCGCGCTGAGCGGCTTCAGGGACGAGAAGCAGCAGGCCGTTGACGTCGCCCTCGGCGAGCAGCGCGCGGCCGACTTCAAGCTGCAGCTCGCGTCCGTCACCGAGACGGTCACGGTCACCGGGCAGAGCGTGGCGATCGACAGCTCGGTGGCCGGCGCGGCCGACAACATCTCCAACGCCATCAAGGAAGCGCTGCCGACGATCACGCGGAGCATGGCCGACATCGTGCGCGTCAGCCCGCTGTTCAACGCGACCGGGAGCGGCGCCGGCGACGGTCAGTCGGTCGTCTCGGTCGCGGGCACCAGCTTCCGGTACAACAGTCTCCAGATCGACGGCGCTGCCAACAACGACCTCTTCGGCCTGGCGGGCTCGGCCGGATCTCCGGGCGGGGCCGCCGAGACGCAGCCGATCAGCCTCGACGCGATTCAGGAGATTCAGCTGGTGGTCTCGCCCTACGATGTGCGTCAGGGCGGGTTCGCCGGCGGCGGCATCAACGCCATCACGAAGAGCGGCACGAACGCATTGCACGGCACGGCGTTCTTCTTCGGCCGCAACCAGGACTGGGTCGGCGACGGCGCCGACGACCGGGCCGTCTCGACCTTCAAGGACAAGCAGGGGGGCTTCAGCATCGGCGGACCGATCCTGCAGAACAAGGCGTTCTTCTTCGGCACGGCCGACTACGGGCGCAAGCTCCGGCCGACGGGATTCTCGGTCAACGGCAGCGGACAGCACTTCGGCAACGAGGAGGGCGTGAACCGGGTGCTGAGCATCCTGCAGACCCGTTACAACTACGATCCGGGTCCCGATCCGACCGGGGAGTTCACCAAGGCGACCGACAGCGACAAGTATTTCGTCCGGGCCGACTTCAACGTGGCCAGGAACCATCAGCTCACGGTCCGTCACAACTACGTCGACGCGTTGAACGACGTCGGCTTCCCGTCGTCGACGACGTTCCGGTTTCCCGACGCGTTCTACCGCTACATCAGCGCGACGAACTCGACGGTCGGACAGTTGAATTCCACGTTCGGCAAGGGCGTCAACGAGCTGCGGGTGACCTACACGCGCGTGCGCGACCACCGGGACCACGCGTTCGAGCAGCCGCCGTTCCCGCAGGTTACCGTCGTCCTGACCGGCAGCACGACCGTCGTGGCCGGCACCGAGCAGTTCTCTGCGAGGAACGCGCTCGACCAGGACATCATCGAGCTGAACGACGCCTACACCCTCCTCAAGGGGAGCCACACCTTCACGCTCGGTACGCACAACGAGTTCCTCAAGCTGAGCAACCTGTTCATCCGGGACAACTTCGGCACCTACCGGTTCAACAGCGTCGACTTTTTCGACCAGGGCCTCGCGCAGCAGTACGACCGGAGCTTTTCCGCGACGAGCGATCCGCTGCAGGCGGCGGCGTTCAAAGTGAACCAGCTCGGGTTCTACGCCGGCGATTCCTGGCGGGCGCGTTCGAACGTCACCCTGACCTACGGACTACGGGTGGACGCGCCGCGATTCCCGGACAAGCCGACAGCCAACCCCGTCGCGGTCGCGAACTTCGGGTTCGCGACCGACGTCGTGCCCAACCATCTCGAATGGTCACCGCGCGTCGGCATCAACTGGAGCCTCAACGAGCGCGCCACGGCACAAATCAGGGGGGGCATCGGCCTGTTCACGGGCCGGCCGGCGTACGTCTGGATTTCCAACCAGTTCGGCAACACCGGCCTCGACTTCACCCGCATCGGCGCGTCGAACAACGCCAACAACCGGATCCCGTTCGTGGCCGACCCGCTCAATCAGCCGACGACGGTGACCGGCGCGACGGCCGGGGCGTTCTCGAACGAGATCGACATGATCAATCCGGACTTCAAGTACCCCTCGATCCTGCGCGGCAACGTCGGCTGGGATCAGGAGCTGGCCTGGGGCTTCGTCGGGTCCGGCGACTTCGTCTGGTCGAGGACCCTCGAGGACATCAAGTACCAGAACCTCAACTTCGTGCCGAACCCCGGGGTCGCCGGCTCGGGCGGGCGCCAGTTCTTCATGCGGAAATTCACCACGCTGAGCGACGCGATCCTGCTCGAGAACACGGGCCAGGGCTACAACTGGAACGCGACCTACGAAGTGCGCCGGCCGTACAGGAACGGGTTCTTCGTCTCCAGCGCGTACTCGTTCGGCGTGGCCAAGACCATCATGGACGGCACGTCCGACCAGGCTGCCTCGAACTGGGGCAACGTCTATGTGCCCGGCGATCCGAACAACCCGCCGCTCGTGAGGTCCAATTTCGATCCGGGCCATCGCATCAACCTGACGGGCGCGTACGACATCCCGGTCTTCAAGGACATCAGGGCGACGGTGTCCCTGTTCTATTCGGGTCAGTCCGGGCGGCCGTACACGTTGACCACGAGCAGCGACGTCAACGGCGACAACCGGCCGGCCAACGATCTGCTCTACATCCCGGCGTCGCCGACCGAGTTCATCTACCGGAACGGCACGGCGAACGCGACCTACGACGACTTCATCGCGTTGATCAGGGACGACGACTGCCTGGCGGAGTTCATCGGGTCGATCATCCCGCGCAACGCGTGCCGCGCCCCCTGGACCAACACGCTCGACGGGCGCATCAACTTCCAGCTCCCGTTCCGGCGCGTGCGGACCGAGATCACCCTCGACATGCTGAACCTGATCAACCTGGTTGATTCGGAGAAGGGACAGAGCCTGTATGCGGGGTTCGGTCAGCTCAACGTCTACGCCCCCGTGTCGACGGCCAACAACACGACCGTAACCGCCACGCAGCCGCTCGTCGGGTACAACCTGTCGACGGTCATGGCGCCGACGTTCCGGAAGTTCTTCCGCGACGATCTCCGCTCGCGCTGGCAGATGCAGCTCGGGGCGCGCCTCCGTTTCTAGTCCAGGAAGCTAACGGAGGGGACGGAGATACCGGAGAGCTCCACTGAGAAAGTGCCGGCGTGGGGGCTGGGGCCAACGCATAGAACACGGAGAAACGGAGAAACGGAGGAACGGAGAAGAAAAAAATTGTTTTTTCTCCGTTTCTCCGTTCCTCCGTGTGAAAGACGGCCGTATGAGAGCTCTTCGTTGTCTCCGTACCCTCCGGTGACTCTCCGTTCAGAGGCTTCTTCAAGTCGCCGGCTGCTGGGCTTCCGGCAGTTGGGCCTCGAAGCGCGCGAGCTCCGCATCCGGCATCCCGTAGGTGTGTTCGGCCGCCGGAAAAGCCCCCCCTTTGACATCCGCGACATACGCCTCGAGGGCCGCGCCGATCGTGACCTTCAGATCCGCGTACGCCTTGACGAAGCGCGGCACGTGACCCGGCGTGATGCCGAGGAGGTCGTGCCACACGAGGACCTGGCCCTCGCACGACGGACCGGCGCCGATCCCGATGGTCGGGATCCGCAGCGCGTCGGTGATGTGCGCGGCGACGGCGGGCGGGATGGCCTCGAGCACGACGGCAAAACAGCCCGCGCGCTCGAGCGCCCGCGCTTCGTCGAAGATGCGGCGCGCCTCCGCGGCGGTCCGGCCGCGCGCCTTGTAGCCTTCCCCCAGGGCCGCCGACTGCGGTGTCAGGCCGACGTGCCCCATGACGGGTATCCCGGCGTCCAGGATCGAGCCGATGCGCGTCAGCGTGCGCCCCGCCCCTTCGAGCTTGACGGCGCCCGCGCCGGCCTCCTTGACGAAGCGGATCGCGCCGCGGAGCGCCTCCTCCTCGCCGGGCTGGTACGACCCGAACGGCATGTCCGCGACCACGAACGCGTGCTCGACGACGCGCGTGACCGCGCGCGTGAGCATCAGCATCTCGTCGAGCGTGACCGGGATGGTTGACTCGTGCCCGAGCACCGTCATCGCCGCGGAGTCGCCGACCAGCACGATGTCGACGCCGGCCCGGTCGGCGAGGCGGGCGCTCGAGGCGTCGTACGCCGTCACCATCGCGATCCGCTTGTGCGATCGCGCCATCTCCGTCAGGTCGCGCAGCGTGAGCCTGGGGGTGTCGGGCATGAATAAAGTTCTAAAGTTCGAAAGTTCTAAAGGCCCGCGAGCTCGGGACGATTCAGCGGGACGTTGTCGATGAGGCGCGTGCGCCCGGCGCGCGCCGCGATGACGAGCGTCGGCTCTCCGTCAAAGACCGCGACCTCCACGTAGTCTACATCCAGGGCGTCGAGCTGGGCGCGGGCGGCGGCCGCCGGATCCGCGGGCATCGCGAGACCGGCCACGAGCGCGCGCGGGATGGCCAGCGCCCGCCGGCGCTCGTCGGCCGACAGCCGCACGTTGCGCGAGGAAAGCGCCAGGCCGTCGGCCTCGCGGACCGTCGCCATCACCTCGATCTGCAGATTGAGCTGCACGTCCCTGACCATCTGCCGGATGACGGCCACCTGCTGCGCGTCCTTCTGCCCGAAGAACGCCACCTCGGGCTCGACGATATTGAACAGCTTCAAACAGACCGTGGCGACGCTGTTGAAGTGTCCCGGCCTGAACGTCCCCTCGAATCCGATCGCGGCCCCGCGCACCTCCAGGGAAGTCGCCTCGCCGGGCCGATACATCTCGTCCACCGAAGGGACGAAGATCGCATCGACGCCTGTCGCCTCCGCAAGCTCCGCGTCGCGCGCCTCGTTCCGCGGATAGGAAGCCAGGTCGGCGGGATCGCTGAATTGTCCGGGGTTCACGAAGATGCTGGCGACGACGTGCCCGCAGGCCCGCCGGGCCGCGCGGAACAGCGCCGCGTGGCCGTCGTGCAGGGCCCCCATCGTGGGGACGAGCCCGACCGTGGAGCCGCGGCGAACCGGCGCCAGATGTTCGCGCACCTCGGCGATCGTCCGGAGGATTTTCATGGGACGGTCGCGTCCGCCAACGCGCGATACATAGGCTCGAGATCGGGCAGGTGCTCGCGGATGGCGGCGAGATGGGCGTCGACGGTGGTCCAGTCGCCGCGTGCGATCGGCCCGGTCAGCTCGAAGCCGTTGTCGATCGTGCGACGCATCAGCGGGAGCAGTGCTTCCGGGGGCGCCCCCGCCGCCACGAGCGCGCGCGCCGCCGCCCGGTACAGCGTAACGAGGTAGTTCGAGGCCATCGCCGCCCCGGCGTGGTAGAGCACGCGCCGGTCGTCGCGGAGGTCGAACGGCTGCAGCCCGAGCTCCGTGGCCAGCCAGGCCGCCCGGGCCGATGCATCCGCGTCTTCGCCGGTGACCCCCGCCCACGCGCCGTCGAGCTGTTCGGGGCCGCGGCCGTGCACGAACGTCTGCAGCGGATGGACGCTGAAGCGCGTCGTATGGGGCGAGAGCGCTCCTAGCGGCGTGGCGCCGCTCATGTGCGCGATCCACGACCCCGGTGAAATCGAACGCGCAACCTCCGCGATCGCTGAATCAGGCACGCACAACAGGGCGAGCTCGGGATCGCTGACGTCGAGGACGTGGCCGCGCTCGAGCAGACGGGCGGCGACGGCGGATCCCAGGCGTCCGCGCCCGATGACGCGAATGGTGTGAAACATTGACTGCATATCTTACGGGCCTTCCGCCCGGCGCCGGTAAAGGGATGACGGCGTCCGCCGGACGGTTTCATTACGGGGGTGGTTGGAAGCCTGGACAGCTTCCTCGAATGGGGGGGCGCGTCAGTGCAGCGTGCCCCGACGCGATTTTCGTCAGGGCAGAAAAGATGTGCCGTGCCCGGACAACTATGACGCTTTTGCGGTGAGCGTGTAGACCGCGCCGCGCGCCTGCGAGAGGGTGTGATTGCGGCGATGACCGTGCTGATCGCACGCCGTGCCCTTTTCCTCTACGTAGGTGATTTCACGGTTCGTGGCCACTTCGCGGTAGTGGCCCGTCACGCAACCACAGGCAAGGGTGGTGAAACCCAGGAGACGAACTAGACTCATCATGAGGAACCCCCGCTGCCGTCTGAGCAATTCCTGTACCGCAGAGCTTCTATCGGGTCGTCGTTCGAAACCGTCGCCCGGCGACGACCGTCTGCGCTCTGATTTCAGCGTGTTTCCAATCATCCGCGTGCCGGTGCGATGACGATCGTGCCGCGCCGATGTCAACGGCGCTCGTCGGAAATTGCACGACTCTTGAATCTTTGACACCAATGGATTGGATAAGGGTTCAGCCCAGTAGCCAAACTCCGCCTGCCGCCGATGAAGAGTTCGCCGGCAGGGAGAGAAAAATCAAATCTGGATACGATAGCGGGACCATGATGTTTCTCCCCGGCTTCCTCTCCCTCCTCGGGTTCGTCTTCGGGACCGGGGCGGCCGCGCCTCAGCAAGCGGCCGGCTCCATCGGCGATCGGCTGTTGCAGGATGCCGCGGTCAAGGCCGCCGTCGAGCGCCTGCAGAGGGACGAGGGACAGATTGTCGAGGACCAGGTGCGGCTCTGCGAGATTCCCGCGCCCCCGTTCAAGGAAGCCGCCCGGGCGCAGGCCTACCGGCGGGCCTTTCAGGCGGCCGGGTTGAAAAACGTGCGGATCGACCGTGTCGGCAACGTGCTCGGGGAGCGCCCCGGCCTCGCACCCACGCCGCACCTCGTGTTCACCGCCCATCTCGACACCGTCTTTCCCGAAGAGACCAACGTCCGGACGTCCCGCTCCGGCTCGATCATCAAGGGTCCCGGCATTGGCGACGACTGCCGCGGCCTTGCCGTTCTGCTCGGCGTCGTCCGTGCCATGAATGCGGCGGCCGTCCAGACGCCGGGCAGCATCACCTTCGTGGGCACGGTAGGGGAGGAGGGGCTCGGCGATCTACGCGGCGTCAAGCACCTCTTCAACGAGGAACTCAAAGGCCGGATCGATCGGTTCGTCTCGATTGATGGGACGGGGCTCGGGATCACGCACGTGGCAGTCGGGAGCCTGCGTTACCGCGTCACGTTCAAGGGGCCGGGCGGCCACAGCTATGGCGCCTTCGGGATCGCCAACCCGGTTCACGCGTTGGGCCGCGCGATCGGCCGCATCGCGGACATCGAGGTTCCCCGGCTGCCGAAGACGACCTTCAACGTCGGCCGCATCGGCGGCGGGACGTCCGTCAATACGATCTCGGCCGACGCGTGGATGGAGGTCGACATGCGCTCGGCCGATGCGGCCGCCCTGACCGCGCTCGACGCCAGGTTCCAGAAGGCGCTCGACGTCGCGCTCGCCGAGGAAAACGAGCGGTGGGGGAACGCCGGGCGGTTGACGATGGAAAAGACCGTCGTCGGCCACCGTCCCGCGGGGGCCGTCGCGGCGGACGCGCCGATCGTCCTCGCGGCGGTCTCGGTCACGCGCGCGCTCGGCGTGCAGCCGAGCCTCGACGAAGGGTCGACCGATTCGAACATCGCTATCAGTCTCGGCATACCGGCCGTGACGATTGAGGGGGGAGGTTCCGGAACGGGGGCCCACACGATCGCCGAGACGTTCGACACGACGAACTCGTGGCAGGGGACGGCTCGTGCGCTGCTGCTGGCGATCGCGTTAACGCAGAAGTAGAGGTACCAAGGCCTCCGCGCGCAACGCCGGTCGAGCTAACGCCAGGGTCCCAATTCTACGATATGCCATATATAATGGCCCTTACGGCTGTGGTGGTACTGGACTTGCTAAAGACGGGCTCAGAGTAAGCCTCGCGGACCGGAAGTCGAGCCATAACGGCTCATTTTCTTTCGGCCGGCTTACATATATCGTTGGACCAGGGGGACTATTGTTGCTACAATTCAAGGGTTCCCTTAACACCGCACCGGCTGCCTCCCAGCCAGCCGTTGCCGTATCGTTCGTACCGGAGGCTCCGTGCGTCTGATCCGTCCCTCGCTGGTCGCTCGTGCGTGTACGTTGCTGCTGGGATTGTGCGTGTGTGTGCCGTCCGTGGCGCAGTCCGCCCAGAAGAGCACGCGCAAGCCGGTGACGTCAGCGAACCGCGCCGTCCCGACTGCCAAGCGCCAGCCGGTCTATTCCGCCTCCGCCTCCAGAGCCCGCAAGGCCCGTCTCGCCCGTGCCCGTGCCGCCGCGCGCGCCCGCGAAATATCGCGGATGCGTCAGCTCCAGGAAGTGATGACGCCCCGGTACAAGACCGATCTGAACGGCGACCTCGTGCCGGACGTGCGCGCCGCCGCCGGGATCGTGTTCAACCCGTTGACGGGGCAGGTCCTCTGGGAAGAGCACGCGCAGGAAAAGCGCTCGATCGCCAGCATCACGAAGGTGATGACCGCGGTCGTGTTCATGGAAGACAGCCCCGACCTCGCGGAGTTCGTCACCGTCGAGCGCAGCGATGTCTACGCCGCGTCCACGACCTATCTCAGAGCGAACGAGCGGATCACGCTCGAGAACGTCCTGCACCTCACGCTCATCGCCTCCGACAATGCCGCGGCGCGCATCCTCGCGCGTGTCTCCCACGGGGGGAGCGCGTCCTTCGTCGAGCGGATGAACGAGAAGGCGCTGGAGCTGGGCCTCGAGAGCACGACGTTTGCCGATCCATCGGGGTTGAATCCCGCGAATGTGTCCTCAGCCTACGATCTGTCGCGTCTGATTTCGATTGCGGCCGCCGACGAGCGGATCGCACCCATCATGCGCACGGCGGACTACACCGTGACGACCAGCCGCCGCACCGTCAACATCCACAGCACCAACCAGCTCGTGCGGGGCGGCGACGTGGAAGTGATGGGAGGCAAGACGGGCTTCATCAGCAAGGCCGGCTATTGCCTCGCGACCCTCCTGCGGCTGCCCCAGGGCAACCAGGTGGCGGTCGTCGTCCTCGGCGCCCGCTCGAATCCGGGGCGTTTCTGGGAGACGCGCCACCTCTTCAACTGGCTCTCGGAGAAGGCGTCGGTGCTCTTCGCACCAAAAGACGCGCAGCAGGAAGTCAGCCGCTAGATCCGATCGTCACTTATACCCCTTCTGCATGGCGGCCGCGTCCAGCGGCAGCGTCGCCACCGCATCCACGACCGGCATGACGGGCCTCGACGCGCGCCTCGCATCGAACGCCTTCAGGTAGCGATCGCACGCGTCGCACGCGTTGAGCCGGTACTGCCCGTCGCGGCTCGCGAACGACGTGATGCGGCCGCGATCGCCGTTCAGGCAGAACGGACAGGTGAGCTGGGGGAAGCGCCAGCGCGCCGAGCAGCGGCCGCAGATGAGGACGCGATCGGCCGCGATGGTGATGACGGAGAAATCCGGCTCGCCGCCGCACAGCGGGCACGTGCCGTGCGTCCAGCCGATCAGATCGGTCTTGGCCATCACGGCATCGGCCGAGCGCGTCAGGAACGGGCGCATGGCCTGCAGCAGCACCGGCTCGAGCCCCTCGACATCCGCGTCGATACGGGTCGATCCCGGCCCCGTGGCTTCGTACCAGGAGCGCAGCGCGGCCGGCAGCCGGTCGGCGTCCCGGCAGAGCGCTTCGACCCGGCGGAAATCCGCCTCCTCGATCGCCTCGTGGGTCCGCATCGCCGACGCGGTGGCGCGGAGCAGAAACCGCAGGTCCCCCCATTCGATCGGCAGGTGCTCGAACTGCAGCACGGGCGCGGACGCGAGCTGCGCGTTCAGATAGTCCTTGTCGAGACGGATCGACGGGAGCGAGACGCGGGACTGGACGCGACGCTGCAGCTGGAGCAGCTCGATCTGCAGATCCACGGCGGACGCGAGGTCCGGCTGTTCCTGTTTCAGTCGTCTGAGCTCGGCGATCTCACGCGATTCGGATCGGGCGGGAGGGAGAATTTGCGGATCGGCCACCGCAAGATTCTATCCTGAACCCTGCCTCGCCCGGCGCGGGGCTGTCGCGGCGCGTCGTCTCCCTGGCGGAGGGCAGCGACTTCTGCCAGCACGAAGGCGGAGCGGATCGTCGCGAACTCTCGCAGGAACTCGATCTGCCGATCGAATTCCTCGTTCGAGAACTGCTTGAGCGGGTCCTCGTGCGCCGCATCGCCAATCAGCGACACCTGCCGCTCGATCTCGGTCGCGAGCCAGTCCTCGTCGGCCGCGCTTCGCGCGCAGTCCTCGAGGACCTGGAGATAGCGGTCTCGCAGGTCCGGGTAGGCCAGCGCGCGGCGGAACAGCACGTTCTCCCCGGCGCGGTCCAGCACGGGCTTGTCGATGATGAGAAACGCGTTGTCCTTGTCCCACGGGAACAGCCGATGGACGGTGCTGCCGGCCGAGCGGTACAAGTAGAAGTTGTTCATCCCGACATAGCCCAGCACCCCGTCGTCCTCCGCGATGAACGTCTCGATCGCCGCGTGGGTGATGAACTGTGACAGGTCGAGATATTGCTCCACGCGCTCGCGCCAGACGGCGTCGTCGGGCTGATTCGCCTGGCGGAAGAGCTCCTGGATGGGCCGGTACAACGTGGAGACGGCCTCGAGCTCGTGCGTCCGGGGCTCGAACAACGGGACGTACGCCGCGATGTCGCCGAGATCCTCGCCGTAGAACGGACGCAGCCAGTGGTATTCGAACACGTAGCCGCCGGTTTCCGCGAGCGTACGGGTGACGAATTCCGCGTTGGGCTCCTCGGTCACCGCGTACACGCCCTGGTACTGATTGTTGATGAAGAGCCGGCAGAACGACTGGAGCGGGGCAGGCTGGCCCAGGCGGGTGAACATCGCCATCGCCACATGCTCGCGGATCATCGCGGGATCCTGCCAGAGGTTGTCGAGGACCAGCGTCCGCAGTCCGAGGAAACGCTGGCCCGTGGTGTAGCGGTCGAACTCGATGAGCAGCCCCGGCTTGATTGGGTTCGCGCTTCCGGTACCGCGCGACCGGACAGAGGCATTGCGAACCCGCGTGTCCCGCCAGAGCAGGTCAACCGTATAGTGCGCGCGGTCCTGGTAGTGCTCACGCAGTTGCCGAAGGTCCCGCGAGTTCATGAACAGCCGGACCTCTTGCAGCACGGTGGGGTCGAACAGCTCGGCGGCCGTCTGGGCGAAAAGGGGATGAACACCGGCGGACGACAACAGGACGACGAGCAGGAGCGTCACGCGAACGAGGTGGCCACACGGCATTGTTGACCTTGCGAAGCGCAGCGTTTCGGCGCTGCTTGGGATTGAACTAGATACTGAGCTGCACGCTGAAGACCTGGCTCCAGATGCCCGGCTGCGACGGCACCGGACCGCGAGCCGGATTGGTGAACACCTCGCGGATGAGATTCCCCTGGACCTTGATTCCGCGATACGGGTGCCAGGTGAAGCCAACCGTCGTCGCGCGATCGCGGTTGCCGAGCACCACGTCCGCCCGGGGGCTGGTCGAGGGCAGCCCCTCCGTCCCGGTGCTGCTGAAGCCAAGCGCTTCGAGGCGTGCCGCAAACTCGAGCGAGCCGAAGCCGCCGCGGAAGATCGGACGACGAGGGTTGTCGGCGCCGCTTGATTTCTTTTCCCCCGTCGCGAGCCACGTTCCGCTGACATACCAGCCCGTTCCGATGAACGGAGACAAATCGGAGTCTTCCACGCTCTGCCCTGCGCGCTCGCTCTGGACGCGGATGTATTCGGCCTTGACCGAGAAGGGTCCCGGTCGCCATCGCGCTTCGAGCCCGACGCGCCGGCGGGAACCGCGCACCCACAGATCGGACGGGAAGAAAGGCGCGTCGAGCGCCGTCCGGCCCCGAAGGGCCGCGATGCCCTCGGGGACGTCGCTGCCGGTGAATGCCGCACCGAACTGAAGATCGCTCAAGAGCGACTTCGACGATCGAAACGGCTGCACGGTCGCCCGTCCGGCGGTCGTCGTGCCGCCGAACACACGGTCCGGGTTGTCCGTTCGCGCGTTTCCGCCGTCGCGATTGAAGAGCCCCGCCTCGGTACTGAAGCACGTTCAACACACGGCCATGCACCATGACGCCGCGATCGCGGCCGGGCGCGAGCTGTGTGGCGGCACGCGATCGATAGACGAAGTCGAGATTGGCGCTGCTGGTGTTCTCGTCGAGGCTGAAGGGGAGCTTGAACTTTCCCGCCTGCACCTGCAGATGATTGAACTGCCGGTAGTTGACGTACACGTCTCGCCAGTTCTCGTCGGAAGAAAACTGGTACTCGACCTGATAGTCGACCACGCCGGCCACCCGGCCCTCGACGCCGACGCGGCGCCGCGCGACGTCGAATGCGGACGGATCGCCAAGCTCAGCCTCGGACTCGCGGAGGTCCCCCCGCACGCGCGCGCGGAAGTCGATCCACGTGCCGTCGCCGATCTGAAGCCTCGGGTGTTCCTCCCATCGGAAACCCCTGACTTTGGCGGGCGTGGCCGCGGACGGCGGCTTCTGGCCCGCGGTGTTTTGTTGAGGGATCGCTGGAGCCACCGCGAGACTGGCGGCTGTGCCTGGTGGCAGTTCCTGCCCCGCGAGCGGTAGTGCCCAGCACAGCGCGACGAGGCCGGCCGCCACGCTGGCTTTAGCTGAACGCGATCTCACAAACAGGCTCTTCCTCCGTCCACAAATTCCCAAAAACGACGATTTTGCTTGGGTACTGGCCCGGTTGGCTGCTATACTTCACCCTACTCCCAGAGGCTCAACGATGAAGAAGCGGCTCGCGGCCGTTTTGGCCGCCGCGCTGTACCTGTGCAGCTGTTCAGGCGCGCCATCCGCGCCGTCGGCTGTGCCACCAGACCGAGCTGTCTCGCCGTCCCCGACCTCGTTCGGGACGTCAGAGGCTCGCCTGGTTGGTGCGGGAGACATCGCGACGTGCGACTCTCCGGGAAGCGAGCTCACCGCGCAGTTGCTCGATGTGATGGGCGGGACCGTCTTCACGACGGGCGACAATGCGTATCCGTCCGGAAGCTTCGCGCAGTTCCGGGACTGCTACAACCCCTCCTGGGGCCGCCATCGCGACCGCACCAGGCCCACGCCTGGAAACCACGACTACGAGATGGCGAACGCCGCGGCGTACTACGATTACTTCGGATCGAACGCCGGACCCGCCGGGCTCGGCTACTACAGCTATACGGCCGGCGAGTGGCACATCGTTGCACTGAACAGCGAGATCGATGTCCGCGCGGGATCGCCGCAGGAGATGTGGCTGCGGGCCGACCTTACGGCCAATCCTTCGTCGTGTGCCGCGGTCATGTGGCATCGCCCGCGCTTCAGCTCCGGTCCGAACGGGGACAACAGGGACCTCCAGGATGTGTGGCGGACGATCCAGGAGTTCAACGTCGATATCGTGCTCAACGGCCACGATCATCTTTACGAACGCTTCGCCCCGATGGACGTCAACGGCCGGGCCGAGCACACTCGCGGTATCCGCCAGTTCATCATCGGCACCGGAGGCCGGGCCATGAGCTCGATGCGCGCCCCGCGCGCGAACAGCGAAATCCAGGGAAGCGACCTGGGTGTGCTCTCGCTCACGCTCCTGCCGAACACGTATCGATGGGAGTTTGTGCCGGTTGCGGGAGCCACGTTCAGGGACGCCGGTTCGGGTGCCTGTCACTGACCGGCTGCGGCAGGCTGCGAGATCACCGGCGCCGTTTGGCCGCCAACATCGTACCGAACCCCACTCACGAGCCCTCCCGTCAGCAGTTGCCGTTCCCTTCGCTTCATCGCGATCGTCAGGTCGCGGACAATCGTCGCCGTGATGGCATCCTGAAACGCGAGCGTGTCGCGGGCCGGCCTGCCGTAACTCCGCGCCCAGACGTGCTCGTCGGTCGCCGCGTTGATGAGCTGCGCGGTCACCCGCACACGATCGCCCGCCTTCGCGACGGAACCCTCGACGATGAAATCGACTCCCAGTTCGCGGCCGATGTCCGGCAGCGCCTTCGCCACGCCCTGGTAATGCATCGATGACGTTCGGGAGATGACGCGGATGCCCTCGACCTGCGCGAGCGCGGTGATGAGGGCTTCGGTCATCGCGGCGGCCAGGTGTTTCTGACCGGGCTCGGAGGAGAACGCTTCGAGAGGCAACACCGCCAGCGATGGTTGCCCGGAGAACCCTCGCTCCCGCGCCGTGGACGCCGGGTGCTGGGCGACAGGCGTCACCGCCGGCGCCTGGTCGGCAGGGTTGGCGTGTGCCGTCTGGTACTTCTGGAGCAGCGCCATGCCGAGGAGAATGCTCGCGGAGGCGCCGACGAACTGCGCGAGGATCCGACCGACGAACGAGATCCAGGCCGAGCGGACCTTGTTCCGTTTCTTCAGAAGCTTTTGCTCGTCGAGCTCAGGAGCCGACGGCGCTGAGTTCTCCGGTGCGACGACGGAAGGGGCTGACTCGGACGGCGGTGTTTGCGTGCTCATACAGGAACCCGGAATGCGCGGCCTCTCCGGTCACCGGCATTGGGCGCGTCCGTGCAAATGATGTACCTCGCAGGGCACGTGACCAACATGCAACGTGACTCCGGCCGGAACTGAGTCACGTCACCCGCAACTGCGCAAATGCCGCCGGAATCAGCTCGCGGGTAACTTATACCTCTCGTCAAACGTCTCCGCCTTGGCCGACGCTGTCAGTTCTTGGGACAGCTGTGCAGCGACAGTGTCCACTTTTATACAGTGTCCACTCTTATAGAGACGGAGATCAGGCAGGAACAGCTTGCCTAATTCGGCACGCTCGTTAAAAAAACGTGCGATGGCGCGGACGATGAGCTGCAAAAAAAATCCGCCTCCGAAGAGAGGCGGACTTTGGTACCTGCGACGCGGAGTCTAGAGGGCTGCCAGCAGAGCCGGCTTAGAAGCGGTAGACCACGCCGACGCGGAAGCGTCTTGGCGGCACCAGCCCGGTGGGCGTGAAGTACGAGCCGCCGGATCTGGTCGTCCGGGCGTCAACGGCCGCGTCGTTGAAGACGTTGAACCCCTCGAACGTGAGGCCCAATCGTCGATCGCCCATCGGGAACTGTTTCTCCAGGCGCAGATCGACGGTCTTCTGGTTGTCGTACCGCTGGGTGCCGCGCGGCTCGATGAAGAGCTCCAGCCGGCCCTGCGGCGTGTCGCTGCGCGCCGTCCGCACGGTCCGCGCGAACGTCTGACCGGTCGTGTAGTAGAACGCGCCCGACATCATGAGGTCCCACGGGCCTCGCACCGAGCCCAGTACTTTCGCGATATGCGTGTTGTCGTTCGTCAACCGTCCCTCGCGGTTGGGCTGGAAGCGGGGATCGGTGTTCGGATCGTTGTACTCCGTGGCGCTGTTGCCGGCGCTGGAGGTGTTGTTGTAGTTGCCAGTGATCTTCGAAATGACCCATGACCCCTGCAGCTGCCAGCGGTTCGCCATGCGTCTCGTGGCGGTGAGCTCGAGGCCGCGGTATTCGCGGAAGGCGCCGGCCGGATTGGTGATCAGATACTGATTGTCGAGCGGGATCGGTCAACTGCGCGTACGCGGTGACCGTCGCTGGCGTGTCGTCCGCGTTGCCCGGCTCGCCGTCCGGGGCCCGGGTCCTCGAGCGTGAACGTACTGAAATCCCCCGGCGCGAACTGCAGCACATCGTCGATGAACTGATCGTTCTTCCGGAAAATGCCGGTGACCCCGACCGACAGCCCGCGCACGAGCTCGTGTTCGACGCCGAAGATCGCCTGTCGCATGCGCGGATGCTTGATGTCGGGGTCCATCGTCCGGTTGGTCCCCGGTTCTATCAGGAACGTATCGCTGATGAAATTGAGGTGCTCGTTGACCTCCACGCCGAACAGCGGGGCGATCTGGGGATCGAGGAGGTCGTAGTAGCTCGACTTCGCCCCGTCGAAATAGTGCCCGTAATGTCCGCGGACCACGGTCTTGCTGTTGCCGCGGACGTCCCACGCGAAGCCGATGCGCGGCGATATCGACGTGGTCGAGAACACCTGGTCGTCGAGGTGCTTGTTGAAGCCCGTGATGCGATCGATCCGCACGCCCGGGTTGATCGTCAGCCGCGGGCCCACGCTCCACGAGTCCTGCGCGTAGACCGAGAAGCGGTTGTTGACGTTGTCCTTCAGATAGCCGTCCCAGAGGTACGCGTAGTACGGCACGCTGGCGTCGGCGTTTATGTACATCTGGCCGGGATAGCCGTATTCGCTCTTGACGAAGCTGCGCTCGAGTTCGGCGCCGAACTTCAGGTTGTGCTCGCCGGCAAATCCGGTCGCGTATTTCGTCAGGCTGGCGTTGGCCTGGTGCCGCACGCGGTCGGCGTTGTAGAAGTAGTACCGAGTTCACCGCGTAGAAATCCTTGGTGACGTCGTACCAGCCCGGCGTGTCTCCGTTATAGGGCGACAGGTAGTAGTAACCCCAGAAGCCCGAGTATTTGATGTCGAAGAGCGACGAGGACCAGAGCACCTTGCTGTAGTTGGCGTTCCAGCTGAACTCCGGCGAGTCCTGGTGCAGGGTCGCGGCCGGATCGACCGTATTCCCGGCTCTTCGGCCATCCACCGTGTACCTGTCCGCCTCGAAGAACCCCGTCAGCTGGTCGTTGGCCCCGAGCTTCAGCGTCGGCTTGAACAGGAACCGCGGCGACTTCTCGAGGCGCGACTGCGGACCGATCCCCAGGTTCGCGTAGACCTCCGGCGGCGTCGGCGGGTAGCCTGACGGAGCGGTCTTCGGGCGGTAGTACTGGAAGCTCGTGAAGAACCACAGCTTGTCGGTCTTGATCGGACCGCCGATCTGGAACGTGCTGTCAGTGACGTAGTCGGTGGTCCCGGACTTCAGGTCGGGATTCGCTGCCAGGATCTCGGCGTTGGTGTTCGAGTCGGTGAGCTTGTCGTTCTCGTACAGCGTTTCGAACAGCCCGTGGAACTTGTTGCCTCCCGATCGAAACAGGCTGTTGGACGCGACGCCGGTAAAGCCCCCGGTACTCGGCGCCCGCGCCGAGGCCGATGACCTGCACTTCCTGGATCCAGTTGTAGTTGGCGAACAGCCAGACCGTCCCGGATTCCGGATCCCCGACGTCGACGCCGTCGATCATGTACGAGTTGCCGGAACTGCCGCCGCTGCCGTACGAGGAAAGGGTGTTCGGGTTGACGCCGGGCGAGAGCGCAATCGCGTCGGGGCCGAACCGGCTGCCGAAGGGGACGTTCTCGAGGATCTCGGTGTCGAGATTCTTCTGCGACGACGAGGATTTCACGTCCACGACGGGTGCGGCGCCGAGGACCGTGACGCGGTCCGTCAGCCCGCCGACTTCGAGCCGGGCGTCGAGCGTGATGATCTGCCCGAGCTGCAGCCGGGCTTGCTGCGAGGTCGTCTTGAATCCTGAAAGCTCAGCGGTGACTTCGTAGTCGCCGGGGGGCAGCGCCGGAAATCGATACGTGCCGTTCTCGTCCGTCACCGTCGTTCGCGACCCGCCGATGACCGATTCCCCTTTCACCGTGATGGTGACTCCGGGGAGGACCGCACCGCTCGCGTCGCTGACCGTCCCCGTGAGGGTCGCGGTCTGACCGATCTGCGCGTGCACCGGCGGTGGACCGAGCAGGAGCGCCGCGGCGAGCAGCACGAGCAACGTCGTTCGCGTCAAGTGAGACCACTCCTTCGATTGCGACTGGTGCGGACGCTCGCCGGCGCCTGCGTGCATCGATATCCGCGGCCGGATTATCGCAGGATTTGCAACCTTCGGCACAATGAAAATTGCAGTTTCTGCCACCATCTGTCCCTCAGATCCAACGGAGTGAACACGCAGCTACGGCGCGTTGGAGAATTGGCGCGCCGCGGATCGCGTAGTACCATTTCTTCGTGTTCCGGATCGCGTGCGGCCTGTTCGTTGGCGTCATCACCCTGACTGCGCCCGCGTCTCCTGGGTACATGGTTCCCGCCCCCGAGAACCGCGAGCGGCAACTTCATGACCTGACCCCGACGCTGCGTCAGGACCTGACCCCGACCCGGCGTCACGACCTGACCCCGACTCAGCCGGCCGTCGTTCCCAACATCCTCCTCGTCACCATCGATACGCTGCGGGCGGATCACGTGGGGTCGTACGGATATGCGGCGGCGAGAACCCCGGTCCTGGATCGGCTGGCGGCATCCGCGGTCCGCTTCGCGGACGCGACGGCGCACGCCCCGCTGACGTACCCGTCGCACGTCGCCATCCTGACGGGCCGCTATCCCGGATCGTTCGGCGCCCGGCTCAACGGGATGAATCCGCTGCCGGACTCCGCGGTCACTCTGGCCGAGCGCCTGAAGGGGGCCGGCTATCGCACCGGCGCGATCGTCGCGAGCGTCATCGTCGATCGGAGCTCCGGCCTGGCGCAGGGATTCGACGAGTACGACGACGGGATTGCGGTGCAGAGCCGGGACACGATTGCGCTGTCGGATCTGCAGCGGCCGGCCGGCGAGGTTACCGCCGCCGCGCGGACATGGATGGCCCGGCACCAGGAGGGCGCGAGCCGGCAGGCGCCGTGGTTCCTGTGGGTGCACTACTACGATCCCCACCTGCCGTACGACGCCCCGGCGGCGTTCGCCGCGCTGGCGCCCGGCCGGCCGTACGACGGCGAGATCGCGTATGTCGACGCGGAGCTCGGCGGGCTGCTGAGCGCGATCGATCGCGAGCGCACGGCGGTCGTGGTCACGTCGGACCACGGCGAAGCGCTCGGCGATCACGGCGAGCCGGACCACGGGTTCTTTCTCTACGACGCCACGCTGCGGGTACCGCTGATCGTCGCCGCTCCCGGGCTCGCGCCTCGCGTCGTGACCGAGCAGGTCCGTCACCTGGATATCGCGCCGACGATTGCCGCGCTCGCGGGCCTCAGCGCGCAGCAGGGAAGCGACGGCGGGGAGAGCCTCGTGCCTCTGCTGCGCGGACAGACGCGACGCGAAGTGCCGGTGTCGCTGGCCGAGAGCTGGTATCCGCGGCTGCACTTCGGCTGGAGCGAGCTCCGCTCGGCACGCGTCGGCGAATGGAAGTACGTCGCGGCGCCGAGACCCGAGCTCTACGATCTGCGCGTCGATCGGGCCGAGACGCGCAACGTCGCCGGCGATCGCGCGTCCGTTGCGGCGCGTCTCGCTGCCGACGTGTCCCGGATCGCGTCGCGGTTCACACAGGGTGATGGCGTTGACGCGGCGCGCGCCCCGCAGCCCGACGCCGCCACGGTCGAGCGCCTCCAGGCACTCGGCTACGTCGGGGCGTTTGCGCCGGTGACGGCGGGAGCGGCCACCGGGAACCCGGCCGATCGCATCGCGGACTACCGCCGGTATCGCGACCTGTTCAACCGCGCGCTCGGCGCGCTCGGACGCGGGCGCGCCGCGGACGCCGCGCTTCTCCTCCAGCGCCTCGTGAAGATGAACGTCCGCGCCTTCGAAGCCCACCTTTACCTGGGGAACGCCTACGCGGCCCAGCGGCGGTTCGACCACGCGCTCGGCGAGTACGACGTCGCGTCGCAGCTGAACCCGTCGCTGTCGACGCCGCACTTCGAGGCGGCGAAGGTGTTGTCGTCCAAAGGGGAGGCCGCGGAGGCCGTTGCCCGCATCCGGCGCGGCCTGGAGCTGGATCCGCAGTCGAACTATGGGTACTACACGCTCGGCGTGATCCACCAGCGCGCGGGACAGTGGGCGGAGGCGGCCGAGGCGTTTACGCGCGCCATCGCGCTCAACGACCGCGACCCCCGGGCGCACGCGAACCTCGCCGGGGCGGCCATGCGCCTCGGCAACCTCGACGTGGCCGGCGAGCGGTACGAGCGCATGATCGCCCTCGGCTATCAGGTCGCGGCCGCACACTTCAACCTCGGCGTGATCGCGGCGCGCCGCGGCGATCGCGCCGGCGCCGAGCGCCGTTACCGGCTGGCGCTCGAGACCGACCCGAAGTTCAAGCCGGCGATCGACGCGTTGACGAAGCTGGGCCGCTGATCACCACGAAACACGGATGGTCACGGATTGCACGGATTACACGGATTCTGCTGTAAAGCTTCAGCTGGTGTCGCCGCGCCCGTAGCGCCGGCCACAAGTTGCCCGGGCCGGCGCGACACCAGCCAACAATGGCTCTAACCGTCCGATAGTCTCCCGTTCTCCGTTTCTCCTGTTTGTTTTGAATCCGTGTAATCCGTGTTATCCGTGTTGCCGGTGGTGACATCCGTGGTTTTTCGTGGACTCCGAATACGGCTGCTCGTGGCTGTCGCTGGCATCGCCATCGTCGCCTCCGCGGCCTGGGTCGTGTACGGCCGCGCCCGATCCGCGGCATCGGCCACCGGCACGCCGCTCGGCCGTGTCATCGGCGGCGTTCGCCAGGATCAGCTGAACGTCGTCCTCATCACGCTCGACACGACGCGGTGGGATCGGCTCGGGGCGTACGGCGATCGCGCCGCCGCCACGCCGCACCTGGATCGGCTGGCGGCCGAGGGGGTGCTGTTCGAGCAGGCGTTTGCCGCGGCGCCGCTGACCTTGCCGGCGCACTCCACGATCTTCACCAGCTTGTTGCCCCCGAAGCATGGGGTCCGCGACAACGGGGGATACGTCCTCGATGGCCGGCACGCGACGCTGGCCGGCGTCCTCAAGGACGGAGGCTGGCAGACGGGCGCGTTCGTGGGCGCCTTCGTCCTCGACTCGAAATGGGGGCTGAACCGCGGGTTCGACACGTACGTCGACAAGTTCGACGTGTCGAAGTACAAGTCGATCTCGCTCGGCGACGTGGCGCGCCGCGCGGGTGAAGTCGTCGACCACGCGACACCCTGGCTGGACCAGCACGCGTCGCAGCGCTTCTTCGCCTGGCTGCACTTCTACGACGCGCACTCGCCCTACGATCCTCCGGAACCCTTCAAGTCGCGGTTTGCCGATCGCCCCTATGCGGGGGAGATTGCCTACGTGGACGACCAGATCGGCCGCGTCCTGCAGTGGCTCGACACCCGCGGCCTGACGGACCGCACGATCGTGGCCGCGATCGGCGATCACGGCGAGAGCCTCAACGAGCACGGCGAAGGCACGCACGGGCTCTTCATTTACGATGCGACGACGCGCATCCCCTTCATTGTTCGGGCGCCGTTCACGGCGACACGGGGGCGTCGCGTGCCGGGCGTCGTCCGCAGCGAAGACCTGATGCCGACGATCCTCGATCTGGTCGGCCGGCCGTCACCGAAGGAGGCGCAGGGCCGCAGTCTCGTCCCGCTTCTGACCGGCGCCACGCGGGACTTGAATCTCGATGCGTACAGCGAGTCGCTGTACGCGCGGAACCACTACGGGTGGAGCGAGCTGAAGTCGATCAGGTCGGGCCGGTTCAAATACATCTCGGCGACGCGGCCCGAGCTGTACGATCTCGAGCGCGATCCCGGGGAGCTCAACAACCTCTATGTCGAGCGCCGTCAGCTCGCCGATCGGATGGCGGCGGAGCTCGGGCGGCTGTCCATCGAGGTCGAGCAGGCAGGTCCCTCGGCCGTGGACCCGGAAACCCGCGAGCGGCTCGCGGCGCTCGGTTACATCGGATCGTTCGCCCATGCGCCGCGGCCGGCCGGGGAAGCCCTGCCGGATCCCAAAGACAAGATCGACATCTTCAACCTGATGACGTCGGCGCACGAGACCAACGGCAAGGATGCGGGAGCGGAAGCCATCGCGCGTTTGAAAACGGTGGTCGCGAGAGACCCCGACGTGCTCGACGCGTGGATCATGCTCGGCAACGAGTACTTCCGGAAGAACGAGTACGCGCTCGCACTGGAACAGTACAGGCGCGCCCTGCAGATCCGGCCCGACTACGATCTGGCGACCATCAACCTCGCCAACGCCTACCGCGCCCTCGGAAACTACCCGGCCGCGACCGTCGGCTACGAGCGATACCTGCAGAAGGATCCGAAAAACGCGTGGGTGCGGTATCAGCTCGGCGAGCTCTACGTCGATCTCAACGAGCTCGACAAGGCGGAGGCGGCGTTCGAGCATGCCCTGATCGACGATACGCGCGTGGCGTCGGCGCGCAATGCCCTCGGCGTGGTCGCGTTCAAGCGTGGCGACCTCGACAAGGCCGAAGGACACATCCGCGCGGCGCTCGCGCAGAAGGCGGACGTGAAGCTGGCGCATTACAATCTGGCGCTCATCGCCGAGCAGCGCCGCGAGTACGAGACCGCCATCGCCGAGTATCGCAAGGAGATCGACACGCAACCCGGCGCCTTCAAGGCCGCCTTCAATCTCGGCAAGCTGTACGAACAGCTCGGAAACGCCGCCGGGCAGGAAGCGGCGTTCCGGAAATCGATCGAGCTCAACCCGCGCTTCGCCGAAGGGTACCTGTTCCTCGCCAAGCTCTACCTCGATCAGGGCCGCCGCTTCGAGGAGGCGATTGCGCTTGCGCGGCAGGGGCTCGAGGCCGGGCCGAGGTCCACGTTCGCCCCGCTCGGGCATTACGTGCTTGCCGATGTCTACAGCCGATCGGGCCGCTCCGCCGACGCGGAGCGCGAATTGGCGCGCGGACGCGCGCTCGAGGCGCGGAAATAGGCAGCGTTAGCGCCTGCGGCCACGGCGAGCGACCCTTCGAGTCGCTGCGCTCGCTCAGGGTCGTCCCGAGCAACGTCGAGGGACGAGCGAAGCGAGTCGAGCCGTAGCGACCAGCGGAGACGGAGGGCCCCGCGAGCAAATAAATTGATACGATAGTGAGTCATGGTTGAAAAGAAACGCCCGGAAGTGAAACCCAAACCGCCCGTCAAGACCGCCGGCAAGTCCGCCGCCCCCAAAGCGGCGCGGAAAGTCGCGGCCAAGCCTCCAGCCGCCGCCGCGGCGCCGAAGGCTCCAGCAAAACCGAAGGCCGCCGCCAAACCGAAGGCGGCCCCGAAACAGGAGGCGCCGGCCCGCGAGCGGCCCCTCTCCGTGCTCATGATCGCGCCCGAGTTTCGCCCGTACGTCAGGAACGGCGGGCTCGCGCAGCTGGCCGCGGCGTTGCCCGAGGCGCTCGGACGCCTGGGCCACCTCGTCACGCTCGTGCTTCCCAAGTACCACGGCATCGATGTGACCGGCGCCGAGACGCACTCGCTCAGGCTCGGCCTCGGCGACCGCGCGCAGGACGTGACCTTCTATACGCTTCCCGCGCGGGGCGGCGTCACGACCGTTTTCGTGGACGTGCCGCCCCTGTTCGATCGCGACGACTCGTCCCCCTCGGAAGGGAACGAGGACCCCGACCGCGCCTGGCGGTTTGCGCTCTTCGACCGGGCGGCGCTCGAGTACGCCCGTCTTCGCGGGGAGCGTCCGTCCGTGATCCACGCGCACGACTGGCAGGCCGGACTGGTGCCGGTGTTCCAGAAGATGCACCTCTCCGGCGACCCCGTTGTCGGCGGCGTGCCGGCCGTGTTCACCATCCACAACCTCGAGGCGCAAGGCGTGTTTCCGGCCTCGACGCTGCCCTCAATCGGGCTGGGATGGGAAGTGCTCGACATGCAGGCCCTCGAGTACTGGGGACAGATCAGTTATCTGAAGGGTGGCATCAATTTCAGCGAACAGGTCACGTGCGCCGGGAGGGATCCCGAGGAGGTGCTCACGCCAGAGCGTGGCTTGGGCTTTGAAGGGGTGCTGGCGCGGCGCGCGAACGTGCTGACCGGGACCAAACCCGTCAGTGACGCCCACTCCTGGGACGCTTCGGCTCTGGAGTATGTCAAAGTATACAGGGGCGCCGAATCGAAGGCCGCAGGCTGACGTTCGGCTGTTCCGGCATTCGGCCGTCGACATTCACCGGGGGAACCAGAGGAACACTATGGCATCTGAGAAGGTCACGACGCTTACCGACACGAACTTCGATCAGTCCGTCATCAAATCGGCGCAGCCGGTTCTCGTGGATTTCTGGGCGCCGTGGTGCGGTCCGTGTAAGCGTCTCGGCCCGACTATCGATGAGCTGGCCACCGACTACGACGGCCGGATGACGATCGGCAAGCTCAACGTCGACGACAACCCCGGGGTCGCGGGCCGCTTCAGCATCCGCGGAATTCCGACGCTCCTGCTCTTCAAGGGCGGCGAGATTGTCGAGCAGGTCGTGGGCCTGGCCGACAAGGACTCGCTCAAGAAGATGATCGACAAGCATGTCTGACGTCGCCAGGTCGCAATGGCTCATCGCAACCTCATCATCATAGGGTCCGGACCAGCCGGCCTCACGGCGGGGCTGTATTCCGCGCGCGCCAACCTGAAACCGCTGCTCATCGAAGGGCTCGAAGCCGGCGGCCAGCTGATGCTGACCACGCTGGTGGAGAACTGGCCGGGGTTCCGCAACGGGATCGACGGGCCGGACCTCATCGCGGACATGCGCGCGCAGGCCGAGCGTTTCGGGACCGAGGTCATCCGCGGCCAGGTCACATCGGTGGATCTGAGCACGCGTCCCTTCACCGTCACGCTGGCCGACGCGCGCTATTCCTGCCGGTCGCTCATCATCGCCACCGGCGCGTCGGCGCGGCTGCTGGGCCTGCCGTCCGAGCGATCGCTGCTCGGCCACGGCGTCTCGACGTGCGCGACCTGCGACGGCTATTTCTTCCGCGGCAAGCCGATCGCGGTCGTCGGCGGCGGGGATTCGGCGATGGAGGAGGCGATCTTCCTGACGCGGTTCGCGTCGCACGTCACCGTCGTGCACCGGCGCGACACGCTCCGCGCGTCGAAAATCATGCAGGAGAAGGCGTTCGCCAACCCGAAGATCTCGTTCGAGTGGAACGCGGACGTGGAAGAAATCGTGGACACGGCGAAGGGGGAAGTCACCGGCATCGTGCTCGTCAACAACCGCTCCGGCGAACGGAAAGCCGTGCCGGTCGACGGCGTGTTCGTCGCCATCGGCCACACCCCGAACACATCGTTGTTCAGGGGCCAGCTCGAGCTCGACGCGAACGGCTACATCGTGACGCACCTGGGCTCACGGACGAGCGTGCCGGGTGTCTTCGCGTGCGGCGACGTGCAGGATCACGTCTACCGGCAGGCGATCACCGCCGCCGGATCGGGGTGCATGGCGGCGATGGACTCCGAGCACTACATCGACGGGCTGCCGCAGCACCTCGGGGAAGAGCAGACGGCGGAGGTCTAGCCACGGATTACACGGATTACACGGAAGAAGTCACGCTACAGACCGGGCCGCGCGAGCGCGGCGACACCAGCCAGCAGCTTGACGGCCTCCGTTAACTCCGTTTTCTCTGTGGTTAGAAAATCCAGCGATCAACTGGCACTGTCGATCCACCCGCCTCCAACCACCACCTCACCGTCGTAGAGCACGACAGCCTGGCCCGGCGCCACGGCGGTCTGGGGCTCATCGAACGTCACGCTCACGCGGTCGGCGCCGATCGGATCGAGCGACGCGTCCGCTTCGCGGTGGCGATGCCGGATTCTGGCGGTCACGCGCGTCCCGGCAACGGGCGGCATTCCCGCGATCCAGTTGACGCCCGATGCCGTCAGCGTCCGCCGCTCGAGCGCCTCTTTCGGGCCGACGGTGACCGCGTTCTCTCCGGCGTCGATGCCGACGACGTAGAGAGGGATGGGGGAGGAGAGCCCGAGCCCCTTCCGCTGTCCGACGGTGAAGCGGTGGACCCCCGCGTGCCGGCCGACGACGTGCCCCGAGACATCGCGAATGACGCCCGCGCCGGCCATGTGTCCCTCGCGCTCGAGAAACCCGGCGTGGTTGCCGTCGGCGACGAAGCAGAATCTCGTGGCTGTCCGGCTTCTCCGCGACGCTCAGCCCGAGCTCGCGCGCCTGCTCGCGGACGGCCCCCTTGTCGAGGCCGCCAATCGGAAACATCGCGTGCGACAGCTGCGCCTGGTCGAGCGTGAACAGGAAGTACCGACTGATCCTTCGCCGGGTCCGCGCCGCGCTTCAAGCGGTAGCGTCCGGTGACCGGATCGAGATCCACGCGCGCATAGTGACCCGTCGCCACGAAGTCCGCGCCGAGCCCCTCGGCCCGGGCGGCGAGCGTCGCGAACTTGAGGTCGCCGTTACAGTGCACGCACGGGATCGGCGTGCGGCCGGCCGCGTACTCGCGCACGAAGTTCGCGATGACGGTCTCGGCGAACTGCTCCTCGAAGTTGACGATGTAGTGCGGGATGCCGATGCGCGCGGCGACGCGGCGGGCGTCGTGCAGGTCGTCGATCGTGCAGCACGTCCCGAAGCGCGCGCCGCCCTCGCCGGTTCGCGCGGACTGCTCTCCCTCCGCTCTCGAGGAATGCTTTCCCTCCGCTCCTGGGGAATGCTTTTCCTCCGCTCCTAGGGAATGCTTTTCCTCCGCTCCTAGGAATGATGACAGCTGCATCGAGAGGCCAATCACCTCGTGCCCCTCGCGCGCGAGCAGCGCGGCGGCCACCGACGAGTCGACGCCGCCGGACATGGCTACGACGATACGCATCTCTGGTCTCTGGTCTCGGGTCTCGGGTCTCGTGGTCTCTGGTGTCTTTGGTCTTCGGTCTTTGGTCTTCGGTCTCGGGTCTTCGGTCTCCGGTCGTCTCTGGTCTCGAGTCCTCTGGTCAAATCGAGTCCCGAGTCCCGAGTCCCGAGTCCCGAGCCCCGAGCCCTATCGTCGTGCCGGCACGCGCGTGAGGCTGCGCAGCTTCTCCACGATCCCGGGCAGCTTCGAGACGACGAAGTCCACTTCGGCCTCGGTGTTGCCGGCGCCCAGACTCATGCGGATCGAGTTCTGCGTGCGCGGCGAGGGGAGGCCCATCGCCCGCAGGACGTGCGAGGGCTCGAGCGTGCCCGACGAGCACGCCGACCCGGTCGAGACCGCGACGCCTTCGAGGTCGAGCGCGATCAGCAGCGATTCCGCCTCGACGGCATCGAAGCTGATGTTGGTCGTGTTCGGGACGCGCGGCTCGCGCGCGCCGTTGATCGTCGTGCCGGGCACGGCGGCCAGAACCGCTTCTTCCAGGCGATTGCGCAGCGCCGCGAGGCGCGCGGCTTCGCCGGTCAGCTTCGCCGCCGCGAGCCGCGCCGCGACGCCGAGCCCCGCGATCGCGGGCACGTTCTCGGTTCCGGCGCGGCGGTTTCGCTCGTGCTTGCCGCCGGTGAGGATCGCCGTCACGCGCGCGCCGCGCTTGACCCACAACGCGCCCGCCCCTTTCGGGCCGTTGAACTTGTGCGCCGACAGCGACAGCAGATCGACGCCGAGCGCGCCCACGTCGACGGGAATCTTGCCGACCGACTGCACCGCGTCGGTGTGGAACAGCGCGCCGCGCGCGTGCGCGAGACGCGCGAGCTCCGCGATCGGCTGAACGGTGCCGATCTCGTTGTTCGCGTGCATGACCGAGACGATCGCGGTGTCGTCCGCGAGCGCGCCGGCCAGCGCGTCCGGATGCACGATGCCGGACGCATCGACCGGCAGCAGCGTCGTGCGCCAGCCGCGCCGCGCCAGCGCTTTGAGCGTCATCGAGTACCGGCTTCGTGCTCGATGCTGCTCGCGACGAGATGCCGGCGGCCGGTCGGCTCGACGGCGTCGGCGACGCCGCGCAGCGCGAAGTTGTCGGACTCGGTGCCGCCGCTCGTGAAGACAATCTCCGAGCTTTCTGCGCCAAGCAGCGCCGCGACGGCCGATCGCGCGTCGTCGAGCAGCGCTTTCGCGCGCTGGCCGAAATGATGCACGCTCGACGCGTTGCCGAACTCGCCGGTGAGTACCCGGGTCACGGTCTCGGCGACCTCCGGATCGACCGGAGTGGTGGCGTTGTGGTCGAAGTAGATCCGCATCGGATCCCTCATCATAGCATTCGCGCTAAGTCTCAGCACTAAAAGGACTAGACATGGGTCTTGCCGCTTTCGTATACTGGCCGGACCTGCTGCCCAGCCGGTCGGAAAGACACCCTGCGAGCAACAATCGGACAGGTGGAGAGTGCCAATGTGGAAACGGGATGAAGCGGTCAAGCCGACTGCACCGGGTGCCTCGGGAACGGCCCCCGCGCAACCTGGCAGTGTACCGCTCGCCGCGGAGGCGGCACCGGCCCGACCGGCCACGGCCGGCGATCTTCAGCGTGGACAGGAGAAGACTGCTGTGAACATAGGCAAATCCGTCGTCATCAAGGGCGAGCTCAACGGCAGCGAAGATCTGACGATCGAGGGGCAGGTCGAGGGCAAGATCGAGCTGCGGCAGAACGTGCTCACGATTGGGGCGAACGGCCGGATCAAGGCGCAGGTCTTCGCCAAGGCCGTGATCATCCTCGGAGAGGTCACCGGCAACGTGACCGCGACCGAGAAGGTCGACATCCGCGACAACGGGTCCGTCGATGGCGACATCGCGGCCCCCCGCGTCGCGATTGCCGAGGGCGCGCACTTCCGCGGCAGCATCGACATGCAGAAGGGCAACGCGCCGAAGTCCGACGCGAAGACCACGTCGGCCTCGACGCCAGCCGCCAGTTCGAGCGCGGCCAGCAGTCCAGGCCCGGCCTCGGGCGCCGGCTCGCAGTCCGGTACCGCCACACCCGCCGGCGTCACGCGGTAACGGGTGACGCGGTACAGACTGGTGTCACACCCGGCGCCCCGCCTCCCCGCACGGCCACTCGCGCGGGGGGGCGCGGCCGCTCGAGGCGCTCGCCATCAACCTTGAACTAAGGCCGATGCTGTCAGACCTTCTCCGCTGGGGCGGGAAGCGCCCCAGTCATGCCGACGCCGCAAGCGACGCGCCACTTTCGCGCGGCGACGAGCCGGTGGTCCCTTCGAAAGCCTTTCCGAAGTTTCTGTCGGCCATCGCCCACCAGACGGACTCACCCGGGCTCATCGATCTCGGCCCCGTGATCGGCACCAACGTGGCCTTCTTCGGCGAGCGGCTTGGCTGCAAGCTCTTCATTGAAGATCTGTTCGCCGACTACGATCGGCACGCGCGCGCGGGGACGCTCGAACAGCTCCCGGCGGCGATCCAGTCGCGCTTCCACCACGCGGACGCGAGCGTGGACGGCGTCCTGTGCTGGGACTTCTTCGATTTCCTGTCCAAGCCGTCGGCGCAGGCGCTCGCGCGGCAGATCGTGCGGATGCTGCGGCCCGGCGGCGCCGTCATGGGCTTCTTCTGCACCTCCGCCGTGGCCAGCGCGCCGTTCACCAAGTACGAGATCGCCGACGACAATTCCCTGCGCCACCGGCACCATCCCGGCACGGGCGGTCCCAAGCTGGCCCTGCTGAACCGCGACATCATCAAGATGTTCGACGGCCTCATCGTGTCCGACTCATTCCTCTTGAAGAGCAACACGCGGGAGATCCTCCTCCGACGCCGGGGGTAGGCAATGCGCCCGGTTATCGCGCTCCTCAGCGACTTCGGGACGCGCGATCACTATGCGGGGACGATGAAGGGCGTGATGATCGGGATTTGCCCGGACATCACGCTGATCGACATCACGCACGACATCACGCCGCACGATGTGGTAGAGGGTGCGCTCCAGCTCGCGGCCGCCTACAAGTACTTTCCCGCCGGCACGATTTTTCTGGCCGTCGTCGATCCGGGAGTCGGCTCGGCGCGCCGGGGCCTGGCCGCCGAGGCGGGTGACTACCGCTTCGTGGCGCCGGACAATGGCCTGCTGTCGGCCGTGTTCCACGACGTACCGCCCAAGCGCGTCGTCGAGCTGACCGAGCGGCGGTACGCGCGGCCGACGGTGAGTCGCACCTTCGAGGGGCGCGACCGGTTCGCGCCCGCCGCCGCGTGGCTGGCCAAGGGGATTCAGCTCTCGGCGTTCGGGCGGGCGGTCACGAGCTTCCATCAGCTCGACCTTCCGCAGCCCACGGCGGACGAAACGCGCCTGACCGGCGTCGTGGTGCACGTCGACGGGTTCGGCAATCTCGTCACCAACATCGACCGCCGTGCCTTCGAGACGTTCGCCGGGACCCGCCCCGTGACGCTGACGGTGAACGGGCACGAGGTCGCGCGGCGCGTCGCCACCTACGCCGACATCAAGCCCGATGAAATCTGCGGGCTCTTCGGCAGCACGGATCATCTCGAATTTGCCGCGAACGGCCGGAGCGCCGCCACCTCGCTGGACGTGACGCGCGGCGCGGTCGTCGAGGTCACGCGCTGAGCCACAGGAGGTCCCGAGAAAACAGGAGGTCAGGAGGTCAGGAGAACCCAAAAAAAAATTTTTTTCTGATCTTTTTTTCTCCTGATCTCCTGATCTCCTGTTCAAAACTCCGTGGCGTTAGAATGCACCATGATTGATTTCGATTTGACGGAAGAGCAGCGCCTGCTCGAGCAGTCGGTGCGCGAGTGGGGCGCCCGCGAGGTGGCGCCGAAGATCCGCGAGCTCGATCGCGAGCACCGGTTCGACAGGAACATCCTGCCGCAGATGGCGGCGCTCGGGCTCCTCGGCTGCTCGGTGCCGCCGGAGTACGGGGGCGCCGGCATGGACTACATCAGCCTTGGCCTTATCAGCGAGGAGCTGGAGTACGTCGACACCTCCCTGCGCGTGATCATCTCGGTCCATGCCGGGCTCAATTGCCTGTCGCTGCTCAGCTGGGGGACGGAGGATCAGAAACAGCGGTACCTCGTGCCGCAGGCGCAGGGGCAGAAAATCGCGACGTATGGGTTGACCGAGCCTGCCGCCGGCAGCGACGTGCGGGGCATCCAGACGGTGGCGGTGAAAAAGGGGGACCGCTACGTCGTGACCGGCGAGAAGATGTGGATCTCGCTCGCCGACGTCGCCGACAACTTCCTGGTCTTCGCGTGGACCGACATGGAGAAGAAGAAGCAGCGCGACCCCTCCGGGATCAGCGCCTTCATCATCGAGCGCGGGTTCAAGGGCTTCTCGAGCGGCACGCTGAAAGAGAAGTGGGGCATCCTCGCCGGCAACACCGGGTTCTTCAAGATGGAAGAGGTGGAGGTACCCGAGACGAACGTGCTCGGCCGCCCCGGCGAAGGGTTCAAGATCGCGATGTTCGCGCTCGATCAGGGGCGCTACACCGTGGCGGCGGGGGCGACGGGGCTGATTCGCGCGTGCCGCGACGCCAGCGCCAGCTACGCGAAGGAGCGGCGGGCGTTCGGCGTGGCGATCGCGGAGCACCAGCTCGTGAAGGAAATGATCGCGCAGATGGAGTCCGACTATCAGGCGGCCCGGTTGTTGTGGCTGCGCGCGGGGTTCCTCAAGAACACCGGCCGGCGGAACACCCGGGAGACGGGGCTCGCGAAGTGGTTCGCGACGGTGGCCTCCGAGCGCGCGGCCGGCGATGCCGTGCAGGTCCACGGCGCCAACGGATACTCCGACGAGTACCCCGTCGGCCGCTTCTACCGGAACTGCAAGGGGGCGGTCATCTACGAGGGCACGCGCGAGATCCACAAGATCATGCAGGCCGACTACGTGCTCGGCTTCCGCCAGGATCGTCCGACCCGGTGCGAGCTGCCGGGCATGGATAATACTTAGGAGACAGAATTCAGGAGACAGGAGACAGAGTGATCATGTCTTTTCGTGACAACGGCCCACGCCCTGTCTCCTGTCTTCTGTCTCCTGCCTTCCTTCGTGACGACCGTCGACGCCCTGCCTCCGGCCTCCTGTCTCCTGCCTTCTTCTGACATGGACTCCGACCTCTCCCTCGAGTTTCTTCGCGTCGTCGAGCAGGCGGCCATTGCCTGCGCGCACACGATGGGGTTTGGGGACTGGCGCCGCTCGGACCAGGCGGCGGTGGAGACCATGCGCCAGTGCATGGACACCGTGCCGATCGACGGCACCATCGTCATCGGAGAAGGGGAGCGCGACAAGGCGCCGATGTTGTTCATCGGCGAGAAGGTCGGGATCGCGGCGCACGACGCGTCGGCCGCCGCGGGCCTGCCCAAAGTCGACATCGCCGTCGATCCGCTGGAGGGCACGAACCTCTGCGCGACCGGGGCGCCGAATGCGATGGCGGTGCTCGCGGCATCGAACCGCGGCGGGCTGCTGCACGCGCCCGATCTCTACATGGAAAAGCTCGTCGTCGGACCGATTTCCAAGCACGTCGTCAGCCTGGACGCGAGCGTGGCCGAGAACCTCAACGCCATCGCGAAGTCCCTCGATCGTGACGTCGAGGACCTCGTCGTCATCGTCCTGGATCGGCCGCGGCACGCGCAGATCATCGAGGACATCCGGACCGCGGGCGCGCGCATCCGGCTGATCAGCGACGGCGACCTCTCCGCGGGCATTGCGGCGGCGGTGGGCGGGAGCGGCGTCCATGCCGTCATGGGCACCGGCGGTGCGCCGGAAGGCGTGTTGACGGCCGCGGCGATGCGGTGTTTGAACGGCGAGATCTTCGGACGTCTCGTCGTCAACACCCCGGAGCACGAGGCGCGCTGCCGGGCGATGGGGATCACGGATGTCCGCCGCGTCTATACGTCGCTGGATCTCGCCTCCGGCGACGACGTCATCTTTGCGGCCACCGGCGTCACCGAAGGCACGCTGTTGAAAGGCGTGCGGTTCTTCGGCGACGGCGTCCGCACGAACTCGCTCATCATGCAGAGCCGCCCGGCGCGCATCCGGTTCATCGACACCATTCACGTCGAGCAGAAGCGGCTGGTCAGGGTACGATTCTGAACTGGCGCAGGAACCTCTTCGCCGTCACAGCGGCCAGCTTCATCGGCTTCACCGGCTTCACGCTCGTGATGCCGTTCCTCCCGCTGTATTTCCAGCTGCTCGGGGTGCAGGACGTCGGCGAGATTGCCATGTGGTCCGGGCTGAGCCTCGGCGTCACGCCCGCGCTGACCGCGATGATGGCCCCGTTCTGGGGCCGGCTGGCCGATCGCTACGGCCGGAAGGTGATGGTCGAGCGCTCGCTGGTGAGCTTCGTCGTCGTGATGGCGGCGCTCGCGTTCGTGACGCGCCCGTGGCAAGTGTTCGCCCTCCGCGCGGTGCAGGGATTCTTCGCCGGGTACGGCGCGCTGACGCTCGCGATGGCGGCCGACTCGGCGCCGCGCGATCGGACCGCGTACGCGATCGGCTACGTCCAGACCGCACAACGTCTGGGGCCGTCAATCGGGCCGATCGTCGGCGGCGCGGTGGCCCAGCTGGTCGGGATGCGGCGGGCCTTCCTCGTGACCTCCGCCTTCTACGTGGTGGCCGTCCTGCTCGTGCTCTTCATGTACGACGAGCGGCAGGCCCCGCACGCCGAGGCGGCGGCGGCGAGCCGCCGTGTCACGTTCCGCAACGTGCTGGCGTTCGAGAACTTCGTCCTGCTGATGGCGGTGATCTTCGGCCTGCAGTTCGTCGACCGGAGCTTCGGCCCGGTGCTTCCGCTGTATGTCGCGGAGCTCGGAACGCCGGGCGATCGCGTGCCGATCGTGGCCGGCGTGATCTTCTCGATCGCCGCGGGCGCGGGGGCGATCGGCCATCACGTCTGCGGCGCGCTGCTGCGGCGTGCGCCGGCGCGGCGGGTGATTGCCTCGGCTGCCGCCGCCGGTGCGGCCGGCGCGCTGGTCTACGTGCTCGCGGGTGGCGTGTGGCTGCTCGTCTTCGCCACGCCGCTCTTCGGCGTCGCGATTGGCGTGGCGACGACCGCCGCCTACACCGCCGCGAGCAGCGTGATGCCAGCCACCGCGCGGGGAGCCGGTTTCGGCCTGCTCGCCACCGCGTCGCTCGCCGGGCTTGCGCTGAGCCCGATCGTGAACGGGATGCTCGCCGCCACGAGCATCCGCACGGTGTTCCTGCTCGATGCCGTCGCGCTCGTCGGGCTCGCGGTCCTCGTCTCGCGGCTGATGATCGCAGCGCCGCTGCAGGAGATGACCGCCCCGGTGACGGAGGAGATCTAAAGTTCGAAAGTTCTAAAGTTCGACGGGTAGCTGGGAGCTGGGAGCTGGAAGCGGGAAGCGGGAAGCGCCCACCGTCGCTTGTCGCGCGGCCGGCACGAGCGACAAGCTATGGTGGGCCCCGCCGAGGCGCGCTGAATCCAAAACGCGCAGAGGCGGAGGAAGCGGGAAGTCATTCATGATTCGGATCACTGTTACGCCTGACGCGCCCGATCCGCGCGCGATTGCGCTGGCCGTCGAAGCGCTGGCCGCCGGTGAAGTAGTCGCCTTTCCGACCGACACCCTGTACGGCCTCGCCGTCGATCCGCGGAGTGACGACGCGCTGGAGAAGCTGATGGCGCTGAAGGGCAGGGACCGCGCCGCGGCCGTACCGCTCGTCGCCGCGGACGTCTCGCAGGCGCGCACCGCCGGCCGGTTTGGCCCCGGCGAGCTGCGCCTCGCGGCCGCGTTCTGGCCGGGGCCGCTGTCGATTGTCGTGCCGGCGAGCCCGGCGATCTCGCGGGTGGCGCTCGGCGGCGGGAACACGGTGGCGATCCGGGTGCCGGCGCACGCGATCGCGCGCGCGCTCGCCGCCGCATTCGGGTTCTGCCTGACGGCGACCAGCGCGAATCCGTCGCATCTGCCGCCTGCTGAGTCAGCCGATCGCGTCGCGGCAATCCTCGGCGAGGTGGACCTGCTGATCGACGGCGGCAGTACAGCCGGCGGCGCGCCGTCCACGATCGTTTCGCTCGGCGGCGAGGGCCCGGTTCTCGTGCGCGCCGGGGCGATCGCCTGGGACCGCGTGCTAAAATCGCTGCAGTGATGCGTCATTCGGCTTCTCGATCCACCACGCAGGATCAGAACGAGCGTGCGGCGCTCGTGGGGCTCTTCAACAGCGCGTCCCGTCAATTCGATCCCGAACATTCGCTCGACGAGCTCGCCGGCCTGGCCTCCGCCGCGGGGGCGACGGTCGTCCTGCGCGTGATGCAGGAGCGCCCCCGGCCCGATCCCGCAACCTTCCTCGGGAAAGGCAAGGTCGTCTCGCTGGCCGCCGCCTGCGACGAGCTCGACGCCGGCGTCGTGATCTTCGACAACGAGCTGACCCCCGCGCAGCTCCGGAACCTGGAAAAGGCGCTCGGCCGGAAGGTGGTCGACCGCACGCAGCTCATTCTCGACATCTTCGCGCGCCGGGCGCGCACGCGCGAAGGCAAGCTCCAGGTGGAGCTGGCGCAGCTGAAGTACCTGATGCCGCGGCTGGTCGGATCGTCGGAGGCGCTCTCGCGCCTTGGCGGCGGCATCGGCACGCGCGGTCCCGGTGAAACGAAACTGGAAACCGATCGGCGCCGCATCCGGCACCGCATCAGCATCCTGTCGAACGAGATCGACACCGTGCGCAGGCGCCGGACGCAGCTTCGCGAACGGCGGCACAAGGCCGCGGTGCCGACCGTGGCCCTCGTCGGCTACACCAACGCGGGGAAGACCACGCTCTTCAACGGCCTCACCGGGGACGACGCGGTCGCGTCCGACGCGCTGTTCGTGACCCTCGATCCGCTCGTGCGGAAGGTCCGCCTGCCGGATCGCCGGGAGCTGCTCGTCTCCGACACGGTCGGCTTCATCGAGCGGCTGCCGCATTCGCTCGTCGCGGCGTTTCGCGCGACGCTCGAGGAAGTCGCGGCCGCCGATCTGCTGCTCCACGTCATCGACGCGTCGAGTCCCGATCGCGGGCGTCAGATGGCCGCGGTCCTCAGCGTCCTCGCCGAGGTCGGCGCCGACCGGGTGCCCTCGGTGGACGTGTTCAACAAGTGCGATCGTCTCGACGACGGGGAACGCGCCCGGATCCAGGCGCTGCATCCCGGCGCTCTCTGCGTCTCGGCCGCGACCGGCGAGGGACGCGACGAGCTCATCGCCGCGATGGAAGGCCGGCTGGCCCTCGGCACCGTGCACGTGACCCTCGACTTCGACGGCGGCGACGGCGATCGCGAGCAGATTGCGCATGTGTATCGCGTCGGCCGAATCCTCCGCCACGTCTCCGCGGACGGTCATGTGTCGATCGAGGCCGAAGTCCCGCGCCGCGTTCTCGATCGCTTCCCGTCGGCCGTGGTACACGCGTCATGACCTCGAGCAGCCCGTGGTGAAACTCTGGCGTCGCACCGAGACGGGCGAGGCGCCGCGCGGGCAAGGCGCGACAACCGAGAATACCTGGCCAGTATTTGAGGGCGGAGCAACGCAGCCCGCGCGGATGCATCGCCCGTCGAATGCAGCCAGAGTTTCACCACGGGCTGCTGATGCCGGCGCGCCGCTGTCGTCGCCGCCGTGATCTCCCTGCTCGGCGTGGGCGCCTGCGCGGCGAAGAAGACGCCCGACCTGCCGCCGGCGCCCGGCGTGGCGAAGTATCCGGATTTCGTATTCCCGGCCGCCCCGGCACGTCTGGCCCAGCCGGCCAGGCACCAGGTCGCGTGGCAGTGGCTTCAGGCGGGGGACCTGCGGGCCGCGGAACGGAATTTCAGCGCCGCCTTGAAGGAGGCGCCGGCGTTCTATCCTTCGGAAGCCGGCCTCGGCTACGTGGCGCTCGCCAAGAACGACAACAAGGCGGCCGCCTCGCACTTCGATCGCGCGCTCGCGGCCAACCCGGCGTACGCGCCGGCGCTCGTCGGGCGCGGCGAAGCCCTGCTGAAGCTCGGCGAGCGCGAGCCGGCTCTCCGCAGCTTCGAGGCCGCCATCGCCGCCGACTCTCAGTTGTCGGCGCTCCGCGAACGCATCGAGGTCCTCCGGTTTCGTGGCCTCCAGAACGACGTCGACGCCGCGCGCAAGGCAGCGGACGCCGGGCGGCTCGCCGAGGCGCACGCGTTGTACGCGCGGACGATCGCCGCCTCGCCCGAAAGCCCCTTCCTCTATCGGGAGCTCGCCGTCGTCGAACGCCGGGAAGGCAATCTGGCGGCGGCCCTCGAGCACGCGCAGAAGGCGGCGCAGCTCAATCCGTCCGAGCCGCGCAACTTCGTGACCATCGCGGAAATCCACGAGGCGCTGGGAGACTACGCGAAGGCCGCGGAAGCGTACGCCGCTGCCGCGGCGATCGAGCCCAGCGAGTCGATCGACGCCAAGATCGACGAGCTGCGCGAGCGCGCGGCCTTTGCCGCGATGCCGGCGGAGTACAGATCGATCGAGGCGTCGCCGACCGTCACTCGGGCCCAGCTGGCCGCGCTCCTCGGCGTGCGGCTCGACGACGTCCTCCGCCGCGCGCGCCGCGCCAACGCCGTCGTGCTGACCGACACGCGCGGCAACTGGGCCGCGCCGTGGATCCAGTCGGTCTCGCGCGCCGGCCTGATTGAGGCGTATCCCAACCATACGTTCCAGCCGAACGCCCTGGTGCGCCGCGGGGATCTCGCCCAGACGGTCACCCGCACGCTGGAAGTCATTGCCGCGGGCAACCCCAGGCTCGCCGGCTCCTGGCGCAACGCCCGCGGCAGGTTTTCCGATTTGCCTCCAGGACATCTCAGCTACCCTTCGGCCTCGGTCGCGGTCGAATCAGGCGTGATGCCGGCGTTGAGCGACGGCTCCTTCCAGCTGTCGCGGCCGATCACGGGGGCCGAAGCGCTGGCGGCCGTCAAAAAGCTCGAAGAGCTGTCCGGGCGCAAGCCGCGATGAACCTCACAGCCGCCAATCAGCTCACGCTGCTTCGGATGCTGTTGATCCCGCCGTTCGCGATTCTCCTCCTCTATGGGTACCGCGGCTGGGCGTTGACGACGTTCACTGCGGCCGCGATTACGGATTTGTTCGACGGCCTCATCGCGCGGAGGACGGGGCAGAAGACGACGCTCGGCGCCTGGCTCGACCCGATGGCCGACAAGTTGTTGCTCGTCACGATGTTCGTCATGCTGACGCTGCCCGACATCGGGTCCGCCAACCGGCTGCCGCTCTGGTTTACCGTCCTCGTCCTCAGCCGCGACATCGTCATCGTACTGACCGTCGCCGTCGTCAACCTGGCGGTGGGGCGGCGCACCTTCAGGCCCTCGATTTTCGGGAAGATCGCCACGGCGACCTACGTCGTCACTGGGGTCATCACCTTGTTTTTCAACTACCTGGGGCTGACCTCCCCGGTCATCATCGTCATGGTCTACGCCTCGCTCGCCATCACCGTCGTCTCGGCGTTCGACTACCTGCTCAAGGTCGTGAAGCTGGGACATTGAGCGCCCGCGGTCGGGCGCGGCGGGCGCCGCGAGCGGTAAGTGAGGTGTGCTGTTCCGCACACCCTGCCCCTAAGGATTCCCACGCTCGAGCCGATACTTGCGTTAAGTCCTGTCCAGAGCTATGCTTGCGGGGACGAACTCAGCTTTTTTCAGGCGCCGCTGGCGCCAGCCTCGAGGGAACACGGGTATGCTCGACTCATTCAAAAAAATGGGCGGTTCCGGGACCAAGCCGGCAAAGCAGCAGGCCGAGGAGCTCGAGGCGCTGATTGCCACGTCACGCGAGGAGCGGGCGGCCCTCAGCACCATGCTGACCCAGATCCAGCTCCATAGCGCCAAGCTGGCCACGGCCGGCAAGTCGCTGCAGGACGTGGAAGAGAAAGCCGGGAAGGCCAACGCCCGGCTCGACGAGGTCAGCGACCGGCTCGCCAAGGCCGACGCCCGGGCCAAGGACCTGGAGTCGATCGACACCCGGATCAAGACCCTCGCCGACGCGGTCGCCAGGGCCGAACAGGACACCATCAAGCTGACGGCCCCCGACGGCGAGCTCCAGAAGCAGAAGCAGGCGATGCAGAGCCTGTCGTCGCAGGCGCTGCAGACCCGCGCCAGCCTGGACGCGCTCAAGAAGGAGCAGGCGGCCCTCGAGGAGCTGCGGGAGCACCTCCGGCAGTCCCAGACCGCGGTCAAGGAGTCGACCGAGCGGACCGACACGCTCAAGGGGGAGTTCGAGCAGCTCCGCGTGCTGTCCACCCAGATCGCGCAGGACGTCACCCGCCTCCGGGAAGTGTCGCGCGAGACCCACGACGAAGCGAACACCTCGATCGAGATGGTGAAGGAGGTCGAGAAGAAGCTCGGCCCCCTGGCGCAGCTCCAGGAGATGAGCAAGACGACCGAGGAGCGCATGGCGGCGCTCAACGCGCTCGCCGAGCACGTCAACCAGAAGATCAAGGCGCTCGACAACCAGAAGCACACCGTCGAGCACGCCGTCATCGAGTCGAACCGCCTGAACGAGATGATCTGGGCCATGGAGGTGCAGATCAACAAGCTGAACGAGGGCTCGCGGCAGGCGACGCGGACCGAAGAGCTCATCGAACGGGTCGAGAAAATGTCGCGCGAGGTCAGCGGCCAGCTCGATACCGGCGCCAAGGCCCGCGACAGCTTCGCGCTGGATCTCGCGAAGCTCGAGAAGGATCGCCTGTCGCTGACCGACTTCGTGCGCGGCTACATCGATCGGATCGCCGTCGAGCGGAAGGAGTTCGAGGCGTTCGACCAGCGCGTGAAGGCGCTGCAGACGTCGATCGGCGAAGCGGAAAAGGGCATGGAAGGCCTGGCGGCCCGGGATCGCCTCGCCACGGCCGTCGGCCAGCGCGTCGATCAGCTGTCGAAGCAGATGCAGACGCTCAACACGCAGGCCGACGACCTGGTGCGGAAGCAGACGGCGCTCGACTCGCTCCAGGAATCGCTCGGCCAGGTCGACGAGCTCGCCAAGAAGACCGCCTGGCAGTACGAGAACCTGAAACAGAGCCGGCAGGATCTCGAGACGCTGCGCAAGGAAATCCAGGACTTCTACAAGTCGCACGCCGCGGCCATCCAGCTCCGCGACCGCCTCGCGACCGACCGCTCGGCGCTCGAGGGGTTCCTCGAGCGGACGACCGTGTTCAGCACGGGGCTTCCGGAGCTCGAGGCGCGGATGGATGCCATCACGGGCAAGCTCGCCATCGTGGACGAGGGCACGCAGAAGGCGGCCAACCTCGTGTCGATCGCGGACGATCTGGATCGCCAGATGACGCGCATTGCGACCCAGCAGCAGTTCGTCGAGCGGGTCGAGGGGCGGCTCAACACGCTGAACTCCCTGACGTGCGACGTCGACAAGAAGCTCGACGAGCAGATCTCGCGCCGCGGCGAGGTCGAAGCGCTCCGCAACCAGGTGGACGGCGTCGCCATCCAGGTGACCGACGCACGGCAGAAGCTGGAAGCGGTGAGCGCGATCCAGAACAAGCTGCTGCCGCTGACCGCGCAGCTCTCCACGCTCAAGAGCCAGATCGAGAAGGCGCACGCGCGGTTCATCGCGGCGCAGAAGGAAGAGGCGGAGCTGGCCGACCAGGAGAAGCGCCTGTCGGAGCTGCTGGTGCAGACGCGGGCCACGTCGAGCGAGGCGGGGGAGCGGCTGAAGCAGGTGCAGGGCCTGGCCGAGGAAGTCGGACGCACGGCGGCCGTGAAAGACGATCTGGTGCAGGAGCTCGGGCGCGTCCAGGCCCGGCAGCGCGACGTCGGCACGCAGATGGAGGCGGCCGACGACCAGCTCAAGCGGCTGGAGTCCACCGCCAAGCAGCTCGAGCAGCGGCGGTCGCAGCTCGCGTTCGCCGAAAAGCGCATCGGCGCCTTCGAGGCGCGCCTCGGCGATCTGCGGCAGATGACCGACGACATCGACAACAAGATCCACAACGTCACGCAGCGCGAAGCGATCGTCGACGCGGTCCGCAAGGAAGTCGAAGGGGTCCACGAGATCAGCGCGCGCAGCAAGTCGGATCTGCAGTACGTCGAAGCGCATCGCAGCGACGTGGCGTCGCTGCGCGAGACGGTTGACGATCTGCTCGGGTCGATCGGCGAGACCGAGAGCCGGCTCGCGCAGATCGAGTCGCGCAAGAAGCTGGTCGACGAGGTGCAGCTCAAGACCAACGTGATCGTGAACATGCTCGAGGACGTGCGCCTCAACATGGAGGCGCTCGGCGAGCACAAGGCGCTCATGGACCACGTGATGGCGAACGTCAACCGGCTCGGCGAGATGGTCCAGGAGTCGCAGTCCACGCTGCGGGCGCTGCAGACCGAGCGGGAGCTGGCCGAGCGCATCGACCGGGGCAACAAGCAGCTTCGCGCGAAGACGACCGGGGAAGATACGAAACGAACGGCGTAAAACCCCTAATCCAGCTACCCTGATCGCATCCCAGATCCTGAATCCCGGATGCGGGAAGCTGGAAGCTGGAAGCGTTCTACGGATTCTCTGCGATCTTCTTCCTGAAATACTCCAGCGTCTTTGTCAGACCCTCTTCGAGCGGCACCTTCGGCTCCCACCCGAGCAGCGTGCGCGCCCTGGTGATGTCGGGCTGCCGCACTTTCGGATCGTCTTCCGGCAGCGGCCTGTAGACGATCTTGCTGTTCGAGCCGATCAGGCGGATGATCAACCGCGCGATCTCCTCGATCGTCATCTCCTGCGGGTTGCCGATGTTGACGGGATCGTTCAGGTCCGAGTTCAGCAGCCGGATGATCCCGTCCACCAGATCGGTGACGTAGCAGAAGCTCCGCGTCTGCTGGCCGCTGCCGAAGATGGTCACGTCCTCGCCCGCCAGCGCCTGGCTCATGAACGCCGGCACCGCGCGCCCGTCCCGCAGCCGCATGCGCGGCCCGTAGGTGTTGAAGATCCGGACGATCTTCGTGTCGAGCCCGTGGTAGCGGTGGTAGGCGGTCGTCATCGCTTCGGCGAACCGCTTCGCCTCGTCGTACACGCCGCGCGGCCCGATCGGGTTGACGTTCCCCCAGTACAGACTCTTTCTGCGGGTGCTCCAGCGGATCCCCATAGACTTCCGACGTCGAGGCGATCACGAACCGCGCGTTCTTCGCTTTTGCCAGACCGAGCGCCTTGTGCGTGCCGAGCGCTCCGACCTTGAGCGTCGGGATCGGCAGCTCCAGGTAATCGATCGGGCTCGCCGGGCTGGCCCAATGGAGCACGGCGTCCACGGGCCCGTCGACGTTGATGTAGTTGGTGACGTCGTGCTTGATGAACACGAAGTCGCGGTTCACCAGGTGCGCGATGTTGGCCGTATCGCCGGTCAGCAGGTTGTCGATGCCCACGACCGAGTAGCCGCGGTCGAGCAGCGTTTCCGACAAGTGTGAGCCGATGAACCCGGCGGCGCCGGTGATGACGATTCTTGGCATAAGCGTTGAGGAGTCAGTAGGCGTGCTTCTGGAAGCCGCGCAGCACCGTCAGGCACATGATCTTGATGTCGAGGCCGACCGACCAGTTCTCGATGTAATAGAGGTCGTACTCGATGCGCTTCTCGAGCGACGTGTTCCCGCGCCACCCGTTGACCTGCGCCCAGCCGGTGATGCCGGCCTTGACCTTGTGCCGGAGCATGTACTGCGGGATCCGGTGCTTGAACTGCTCGACGAAGTACGGGCGCTCCGGCCGCGGGCCCACGATCGACATGTCGCCGCGCAGCACGTTCCAGAGTTGAGGCAGCTCGTCGAGATCCAGGCGGCGCAGCCACTTGCCGACCGGCGTGCAGCGCGGATCGTTGTCGCGCGCCCAGATCGGCCCCGTGGCATCCTCCGCGCCCTGGTACATCGAGCGGAACTTGAACACCTCGAAGGCCTTGCCGTCGAGCCCCATCCGCTCCTGCTTGTAGAAGATGGGGCCGGGGGTCGTGTACTTGATGAGCGCCGCGATTGCCGCGAACGGCACCGACAGCCCGACCAGCGCCGTGCCGGAGATCGAGAAGTCGATCGCCCGCTTCAGCACGCTGTTGAAGCCCCGCAGCGGCACGTCGTTGAGGCTGATGATCGGGACGCCGTCGAGGTTCTCGAGCCTGGCGCGAAGCGCGATGAACTGGAGCAGGTCGGGGACGACGTGCACCTCGACCCCTTCGCGGTTGGTCGCTTCGACGATCCCGAGCATCTTGACGTGCTCTTCGAGCGGCAGTGCGACGTAGACGTGATCGATCCGTTCCTGCCGGATGATCTCGTCCGCCTCGCAGAGCGTGCCGAGCAGCGGGAGACCGCGGTAGCCGATGTGATCCCCGGCGGCCCGGTCGTCGAGGAACCCGACGACCTTGAAGCCGAACTCGCGATGCTGGAGGACCTTGTCGGCGACCATCTTGCCGAGGTCGCTCGCGCCCGCGATCAGCACGCGCTTCAGGCCGATGCCCGCCTTCCACCGCCGTTCCAGCACCTCGCGCACGATCTCGCGCGAGCCGTACGCGAACGCGATGTTGGCCGACACGAACAGCGCCCAGCCGAGCTGCGAGACCTCGTAGATCCCCTGGTCCTTCAGCGCATCGTCCAGCCAGTAGGCCTGGAAATACAACGTGCCGAACAGCCCCAGAATCACCGCGAGAATGGTGCCGACGAACACCGCGAAGAAGTCGTCGACGCGCGATCGTCCGCGCCGCAGCCGATAGAGGCCCTGCACGTGGAACGCTGCCGGCACGATGAGGCCGATGAACGGCAGCATGTTGACGTACTGCTCGAACGGGGGGACGCCCTTGGTCGCGGGAACGATGGTGGTCAGGACGTGAAAGCGGAGGATGTAGGCGAGGATGAAAGCGGCCATGGCGAGCACCGCGTCGCTGACGATGTAGAAGGCCACCAGCAGGCGGTTGTACCGCCGCATCATGGCTGAGCCTTTCTGTCAGCAATCGCGTCCGACACGGCACTCTGAAAATCGGTCATGAAGCGTTCGCGTGAAAACCGTTCAGCGTTGGCCCGGATGGCTGCCGGGTCGAACGACAGCGTCCGGAACCGGGCGAGCCCTTCCGCGAAACCCTCCGGCGACCCGTCCTCCACGAGCACGCCGGTGATGCCGTCCAGGACCGTCTCGCAGGCACCCCCTGCCCTGAGGGCGACGACCGGGGTGCCACATGCCTGAGCTTCTACCGGGACCATTCCGAAATCCTCGCGGCCCGGCAGCAGGACCGCGGCCGCCCGCTCGTATTGATCCCGCACCGCCTCGTCGCCGAGCCACCCCAGGAACTCGACATCGGGGCCCGCAAGCTGGCGTAGACGCGCCTCTTCTGGGCCTCGCCCTACAATCGTCAGCCTGACCCCGGCCAGGCGGCAGGCCTCGATCGCGGTCTCGACCCGCTTGTATGGCACCAGGGCCGAGACGACGAGGAAGCTCTTGTTGGCCTGGCGGGATTCCCCGCTTCCGGCCGGGGCCCGGTAGAAGACCGTATCGACCGGCGGATAAACGATGGCCGACCCGCGATTATAGTATCGACGGATCCTCCCCGCAACATATTGAGAGTTCGCGAGAAAGCGGTCTACCCGCCCTGCCGTGGCGGCGTCCCAGCGGGCCATCGCGGCGAGCACGGGCCGGAGCAGCCGGCTTCGAAATGCCCCGACCTGATCGGGGCCGAAGTACGCGGGGAACTGATCCCACGCGTAGCGCATCGGCGAGTGGCAATAGCAGACGTGCGTGGCGCGGCCCGATCGGATGACGGATTTCACCGCGCAGTGGCTGCTGCTGATCACGAGATCGTAACCGTCGAGATCGATGAGCTCCACCGCCGTCGGAAACAGCGGAAGGTAGTGGCGGTACAAGCGCCCGGCGTTGGGCAGCCATTGGACGGGTGATGCTTTCACGCGGCGCCGCTCGATCTGCGGAGCCACCGAGCCGTGGACGCGGACGAGCGTGTGCAGCGTGGCTTCGGGGTAGAGCTCGCAGATCGCCTCGAGGACTTTTTCCCCCCCGCGCATCCCCGTCAGCCAATCGTGGACGATAGCCACTTTCGATGGCCGGGACTCGGGACTCGGGGCTCGGGACTCGTGAGAACCTCTCCCGGATCCCGAATCCCGAGTCCCGAGTCCCGACGGCGTAGGTCTCTCGTAAGAATCTCTCCCGGATCCCGAATCCCGAGTCCCGAGTCCCGGCAGAGTACTGCTCACTCCGCCATCACCTCGCCGTAGATCTCGCGCACGCGCCGGACGGAGCGCTCCCACGAGAATTCCCGGACCCGCTCGAGCCCGCGGCGCCGCAGGTCCTCGCGCAGCGCCGGCTCGGTCAGCACCCGCCGCATGGCCGCCGCGATGGCGCCCGGGTCGTACGGATCGATGAGCAGGGCGGCATCGCCGACCACTTCCGGCAGCGACGACACGTTCGACGTGATCACCGGCGTGCCGCTGGCCATCGCTTCCAGAGGGGGGAGACCGAACCCTTCGTACAGCGACGGAAACACGAACACGCTCGCGAGCCGGTACAGCACGGCCAGCGTCTTGTCGGGGACGAAGCCGAAGAACCGCACGTGCTTGTGCAGCTTGTAGTGGTGCACGGCCCGGCGGAGCGTCGCGTACTTCGAGATCTCGTCGCCGATGATCAACAGCTTGACGTGCTCGAGGTCCCCCTTCCTGAGCATCTGGAACGCCTCGATCAGGCGCTCGAGGTTCTTGTGGGGCTTGATGTTGCCCGCGTAGAGCACGAACGGGTCGTTGAGCTGGTACCGCTCCCGCACCCGCGCCACCTCCTCGTCGTCGGGCGACTCGCCGAAGCGCTCGTCGATCGCGTTGTAGATGACGTCGATTTTCGCGGGGGGAATGCGGAAGTACCGGAGGATGTCGCGCTTCGAGGCTTCCGACACCGTCAGCACGCGGTTCGAGCGGTGCGTCGCGATCCACAGGGACGCGCGTGCGTACCCGTACGCCAGCCGGTTGGGCAGGTACTGCGGGAATCGCAGGTGGATGCAGTCGTGGATGGTCACGACCGATCGGCACGGGGTCAGCGGCGGCAGCACGTAGTGAGGCGCGTGGAACAGATCGATCTTCTCGCGGCGCAGATCGAGCGGCACGGACAGCTGCTCGCGAATCGAATAGGGGGCCGACAAGTCCGCCACCGTGCGGAAGTTCTCGCCCAGCGCTTCGAGCGTGCCGCAGTCCTCGCCGTTGCAGAGCAGGACGTACTCGGTCGCCGGATCGATGCGCGACAGGTGCCGCAGCAGATTACGCACGTAGGTGCCGATGCCGTAATCGCGCAGCTTGCGCGCGTCGATGGCGATTCTCACTGGTGATGGATTCTACCGCGGGGGCACATCGCCGGACAGGGTTATCACCACAGAGTTAGCGAAGTGAACGGAGAAAACCAATCTATGTTCTTCTCCGTTATCTCCGTGAACTCTGTGGTGATCAACTACCGGTACCGGCCCCTGAGCCGCAGATAGAGCCTGAGCAGGGGGAGCCAGCGTGGATGGTGCTTTTCGTAAAACGCGAGGTGACTGCGCCGGTAGGCGGCCTCCATGGCTGCCGGCGCGGTGGCGCGGGAGCGGCCGCGCAGGTGGACGATCTCGGCCGCCGGCGTGAAGAGCACGCGCCCGCCCTGCCGGCGGATGGTCGCGCAGAAATCGACGTCCTCGGTGTACAGAAAGAACCGCTCGTCGAGCAGCCCCGCCTGCTCCGCGGCCTGGCGCCGGACGAGCAGGCACGCGCCGCTGACCCAGTCCACGTCACGCTCGCGCCGCGTGGCGCGTTCGACCCACGCCGACACCGGCGCCACGCGGGCGGCGTGCAGCGACATCACGACCTTCTGCCGGACCTCCGCGAGCGGAGACATCATCGGCCCGAACGAGAGCTCCGCGATACCGCCGGCATCGACGAGCCGCGGCCCCGCGACGGCGACGCCGGGTTGCGCCATGAGGCGCTCCACGAGCCGATCGATGGCGCCCGGAGGCACGAGGGTGTCGTTGTTGAGCAGGAGGACGAGCGTCCCCGTACCGGCGCGGATGCCGGCGTTGTTCCCGGCGGCAAACCCGCCGTTCGTGCGCTGCTCGACGATCGTCGTGTGCGGCCACCGCGCACGGGCTGCCGCGACGCTGCCGTCGGTCGACGCGTTGTCCACGACCACGATTTCGTGCGGGATCGCCGGCGGCGACGCCGCGAGCGACTGGAGGCAGTTTTCCAGGTGCTCACGCGCGTTGTAGTTCACGATCACGATCGAGAGCGTCGGTGTGGGCATCCCGTCTCAGGTCTCGGGTCTCAGGTCTCGGGTCGGAACGGTCTCAGGTCTCTGGTCTTCGGTCCGTCTTCGGTCCAGCCACGACCGACCAGATCCGCTCCGACTGACGCGAGTGTCTCCTCCGCCGCCCGATCCCACGAGTACCGCGCCAGGACGGCCGGCGCGTGCGCCAGTTGTGCGTCGGCGGACGCAGGGGACGTCAGGAACCGGCGCAGCGCCGCGGCGGTGCCCGGCTCGTCCTCGATCGCCACGTACTCGGCCGCATCCCCGTACACCTCGCGCGCGATCGGCGTGTCGAGGACGACGATCGGCACGCCGGCGGCCAGGGCCTCGAGCGGCGTCAGGCCGAAGCCTTCGGTACTGCGACAGGAACCCGAACACCGACGCCCTGGCGTAGAGGTCCGCGAGCTCGCGATCCGGCACGTAGTTGCGCAGGTCGATCTTCGCCGCTACCCCGCAGGCCTCTGCCGCCGCGCGGAGGTCCTGCGGCGGCCACGTACGGTCGGCGCCGACGATGGCCAGCCGCGCGGAAGGCATGTCGGACGTGGCGCGCGCGAACGCGGCAATCAGATCGGGCAGCCTCCGGCGGTTGAAGAGCGATCCCACGTAGAGCACGAGCGGTTCGCGGCTCGCGGAGCGTAGCTGGCGGCCTATCGTCGTGGACACTCCGGGCGGTATGACCCGGATGCGCCGGGGGTCCACGTGGAGGCGCGTCTCCAACTCGCGTCGCGAGAACTCCGAGTCGGTGAACACAACCCTCGCGTTCCTGGCGGCGCGCCCCGTCAGCCAGCGGCGGCGGAGGCGTTCCCTTGGCCGGAACCACTCCGGGTGGGCGATGAACGAGATGTCGTGAATCGTGACCGCCAGCGGCACGCCGATCCCGAGGGGAGCCGTGTAGGCGGGCGCGAAGAAGAGGTCGAGGCGGTCGTTCTTCACGGCCCGCCGCAGCGACGTCTGCTCCCACCACGTGCCCGTACCGCTGCCGACAACGCGAAGCTCAGCCGATCCTTCGGGGAATGCGAGCGGCAGCGGTTCCGGGGCGTAAAGAACGAACCGGCGCTTCGCCCAATCCGCTCGTGCGGTCCAGCGCCGCATCAGCTCGCCGAGGTACCGCCCGACACCCGTGGTGTCCCCGAGCAGCTCACGGGCATCGACGCCGATTCTCAACGGCCGCGTCACGCGATCCCGCCAGGAGGCCGCCGAGATCGACGTCGCACGGACGCGGCACGGTACGCGTCGTAAAGCCGGCCGGCGCTCGTGTCCCAACTGAACTGTGCGGCGCGCCGCACCCCGGCGTCTGCCAGGCGCCGCCTCAGGCCGGCATCGATCATCACCTTTTCCATCGCCGCCGACAGCGCGCCCGGTTCCTCAATCTTCACGAGGAGCCCCGCATCGCCGACGACCTCCGGCAGGGCCCCGCGGCTGGCGGCCACGACCGGCACGCCAATCGTCATCGCTTCGAGCGCCGGGATCCCGAAGCCCTCGTCGAACGACGGGATCACCAGCATCGACGCCTGACGGTAGAGCCGCTGACGTTCGTCGTCGCTGACGTAACCAAGCGCGCGCACCCGTCCCGCGATCGACGGCTCCTGCTCGAGCAGGCCGGCGATTCCCTCTGGCGGGAGCCGCCCCGCGAGAACGAGCTCCGGCGCGTCCGGGACGCGGCCCCTGAGCTCCGAGTAGGCGCGGAGCAGGCCCGGGCACGTTCTTGCGCGGTTCCACCGTCCCGACGAAAAGAACGGGGCCGGGCGCCGAAGGCTCGTCCCGCCGCGGCCACGCCGGCGCCGCCGGCAGGCACACGTGCACCGACTCAGCGTCGACGCTCAGGCGCTCGACGACCTGCCTCTTCGTGTGCTCGGAGTTCGCGACGACAGCGTCGGCGCGCCGTACGTGATCGGCGGCGAGCGCCGCGTAATCCCGCCGGATCTCCCCGGCGGTCGCTTCGGGCCGATCGAGGAAATACAGATCGTGGACCGTCACCACCCGGGCCGCGCCGCGAGAGGGCATCATCAGCGGGTGCAGCGAGTGAGCCACCTCGACCGGGCCGGCGAACCACTCGATGGGGGGCCATTCCAGCCGGTGCCACGCAAGATTCAGCACGCCGACCGGCACCCGCGCGTCCACGTGCCGGGCTCCAGGGATCGCATTGCCGGGCAGCCGGTCTTTCCACGAGCTCGAGAAGATGGTCAGGGAATCCTGGGCGGGGAGCCGGGCCTGGAGCGCGGTGGCCAGGCCGTGAACATACTCGCCGACACCGGTCCGCTGCCGCAGTGCCGGACGGTAGTCGATCAGGATGCGCACGCGCACCGAATCGTAGCACAGGGAAAGAGAGGCAAATCCTTGGCGTTCAACAGATTGACACGCTTTTTTTGGCTGTGCTACCGTTAGGGGTTTGTATTCTCGAGCAAGCGCCTGCGGCCGCGGCGAGCGAGCGAAGCGAGTCGAGCCGCCGCGAGTGGGGGTGGGGCCCCGCGAGCAAAAGAAAAGATTGCACCGATGAAAATCGCAGTAGTGGGTACCGGGTACGTGGGGCTGGTCGCCGGGGCCTGTCTGGCCGAAAACGGGAACGAAGTCGTGTGCGTCGACAAGGACGCCAAGAAGGTCAAGCTCCTGCAGCGGGGGAGCATCCCCATCTACGAGCCGGGACTGGAAGAGTTGGTCCGTCGCAATCGCGCCGAGAAACGGTTGACGTTCACGACGGCGCTCGAGCGGGGCGTCAGGAACTCGCAGATCATCTTCATCGCGGTGGGCACGCCGACCGGCGAAGACGGCTCGGCCGACCTCCAGCACGTGCTGGCGGTCGCGCGCGACACCGCGCGGGCGATGAACGGCTACAAGGTCATCGTCAACAAGAGCACGGTCCCCGTCGGGACGGCCGCCAAGGTCCGCGAAGTGGTCCGGCGCGAAACGACGCATCCGTTCAGCGTCGTCAGCAACCCCGAATTCCTGAAGCAGGGGGCGGCGATCGAGGATTTCATGAAGCCGGACCGCGTGGTGATCGGCGCCGAAGACCCGCGCGCCGCCGAGCTGATGACCGAGCTCTATGCCCCCTTCACCCGCACCGGCGCTCCGATTATGCTGATGGATTGCGCCAGCGCCGAGCTCTGCAAATATGCGGCGAACGCGATGCTGGCGACGCGGATCTCGTTCATGAACGAGGTGGCGAACGTCTGCGAAGCGGTCGGCGCCGACGTCGATCAGGTGCGCCGGGCTGTCGCGGCGGATCGGCGCATCGGCCCGTCGTTCCTGTTCCCGGGGATCGGATACGGGGGCAGCTGCTTTCCCAAGGACGTCAAGGCGATGCAGCGCTTCGCGGCCGACAAGGATTACAAATTCGCAATTCTCGACGCCGTCGAGGAAGTGAACGAGCGGCAGAAGCTGCGGCTGCTCGCGAAGCTGCGGACGCACTTCGGCACGGGGTCGCTCAAGGGCAAGCGGATCGCCGTCTGGGGCCTCGCCTTCAAGCCGCGGACGGACGACATGCGTGAAGCGCCCGCGGTGCCGCTCATCGAGGGCATACTCGCGGCCGGCGCCTCGGTGGAGGTCTACGACCCCGAGGCGATGAAAGTGGCGCGGACGCTGTTCGGCCAGAGAATCACGTATGCGGAGAGCGGCTACGCGGCGTTGAAGGGGGCGGATGCGCTCGTGATCGCGACCGAGTGGAACGAGTTCCGCGAGCCGGACTTCGCGCGGATGCGGAAGCTGCTGCGCAACCCGGTCATCTTCGATGGCCGCAACCTGTACAAGCCCGAGCAGATTCGTGCGCAGGGCTTTACCTACGTGTCGATCGGCCGGCCATGAGCAGCATCCTCGTCACGGGTGGCGCCGGGTACATCGGCAGCCACACCGTCAAGGCGCTGCGGGGCCGGGGCGCCAGCGTCATCGTGTACGACAACCTGTCGGCCGGTCACCGCGAGGCCACGACCCACGCGAGCGCCGTGGTCGAGGGGGACATCCACGACACGGCGCGGCTCCGCGCCGCGATCCGCGATCATGGCGCCGACGCGGTGATGCACTTTGCGGCCTGGCTCGACGTCGGCGCGTCGGTGCGCGATCCGGCCGGCTACTACCGGAACAACGTCGGCGGCGCGCTCTCGGTGCTCGACGCCATGGTTGCCGAGAACGTCCGCCATCTCGTCTTTTCCTCGACGTGCGCCGTGTTCGGCAACCCCGTCGAGACGCCGATCACTGAATCGCATCCCAAACAGCCGATTAACGCGTACGGTGAAACGAAGCTGACGATCGAGCGTGCACTGCCGCACTATGAGACGGCCTACGGGATCCGGTCGATCGCGCTGCGGTATTTCAATGCCGCGGGGGCCGATCCCGACGGCGAGCTCGGCGAGGCCCACTCCCCGGAAATCCACATCATCCCTCGCGCGATCGACGCCGCGCTGGGACGCGATCGGGTCCAGATCTTCGGCACCGACTACGACACGCCGGACGGCACCTGCCTTCGCGACTACGTGCACGTCAACGACCTGGCGTCGGCGCACCTGCTCGCGCTCGGCGCGCTGCGCGGCGGCGTCCCGTCCACGCAGTACAACCTGGGCAACGGACGGCCGACCTCGGTCAAGGGTGTCTTCGATGCGGTGGAGCGGGTCGTCGGACGGAAAGTGCCCTACACCGTCGGTCCGCGCCGGCCGGGCGACCCGGCGATCCTCTTCGCGACGAGCGAGCGCATCAGGCGCGAGCTCGGGTGGACGCCGCAGTTCGAGGACATCGACGTCATCGTGGACACGGCGTGGCGCTGGCGCGAGTCGCATCCGCACGGCTACGCCCGGAAGGCCGCCGTCTGATGTCGCGGTTGAAGGGGCAGCTTCCCGATCCTCTCCTCTCGGTGGTCATGCCCGCCTACAACGAGCGGGACACGATCGAGGAAATGATCCGGCGGGTCCTCGCGGTCCCGGTTCGCACCGAGCTCATCGTCGTGGACGACGGGTCGAAGGACGGGACGCGGGACATCCTGTCGAGGCTGGCGGCTGAGCTGCCGTTCAAGCTCGTCCTGCAGCCGGCCAACGCGGGGAAGGGGTCGGCGCTGCGGCGCGGGTTCCAGGAGGTGACCGGCGACCTTGTCGTCATCCAGGACGCCGACCTGGAGTACTCTCCGGAGGAGTTCCCCGAGCTCATCGAGCTGATTTGCGAGGGGCGCGCCGACGTCGTCTACGGATCGCGGTTTCTCGGGCGTCACCGCGTGTTCCTGTTCACGCATTATGCGGGCAACCGCTTCCTGACCCTCGTCACCAACGTGCTGTACAACACGATGCTGACGGACATGGAGACCTGCTACAAGGTCATGCGGACGGAGGTGCTGCGGTCGATGACGCTCGACTCCGACGGGTTCGGGATCGAGCCGGAGCTGACCGCGAAGATTTTCAAGCGGCACTATCGCGTCTACGAAGTGCCGATCACGTACGACGGCCGGAATTACGACGAAGGGAAGAAGATAACCTGGCGCGACGGGTTCGTCGCGTTGTGGGTGCTGCTGAAATACCGGTTCACTGAGTGAATCCGCTCCAGCGCCTGTTCGGGTACGCCCGCCCCTACCGCGGGCGCTTTGCCGTGGCCCTCGCGGCGATGGCGGTCTATGCCGCGGCGACGGCAGCCGTCGCCAAGCTGATCCAGCCGGTCATCGACAAAGTCCTGCCCGCCGGAGAGGGCCTGAAGGCCTGGTGCATCGCGGTGCTCGTCATCTACGCCGTGAAAGGCCTGGGCGGCTACGTCTCGACGTACGTGATGACGGACATCGGCCAGCGGGTCGTGCGCGATCTGCGCGACCGGCTGTTCCGGCACATCGTCGATCAGTCCGCGGCGTTCTTCAGCCGGCACACCACCGGCCGGCTGATGTCGCGCATCACGAACGACGTCAACCAGGTCCAGCAGGCGGTGTCCGAGACGATCGGAGACCTGATGCGCGAGGGGCTGTCGGTGGTCGGCATCGTCGCCTACATGTTCTACGTCGATCCGCGCCTGGCGCTCGTCGCGGTGACGGGCGCGCCGGTCGTCGTCTACCCGCTCGTCAAGTTCGGCAAGCGCATTCGCAGCACGACCCGCAAGAGCCAGGAAGAGCTCGAGCACCTGTCGCACGTGACGGCGGAAGCGTTCAGCGGGCACCGGATCGTGAAGGCGTTCGGCGCCGAGGCCCACGAAGAGGAGCGGTTCCGCCGCGCGTCGCAGCGTCTCTACAAGACGAACCTGAAGGTGACGCGCGCGCTCGCGATTCTCCCGCCGCTGATGGAGCTGTTGGGGGGCCTCGCCATCGTGGCCCTGGTCTGGTACGGCAGCCACCAGATCACCGTCGAGCGGTCGCTGACGCAAGGGGAGTTCACGTCGTTCCTGGCCGCGGCGTTCATGATGTACGCGCCGGTGAAGAAGTTGAGCCGCGTGAACGCGAGCCTGCAGCAGGCGATGGCCGCCTCCGAGCGCATCTTCGAGGTGCTCGACACGCACTCGGAGGTCAAGGAACGGCCGGGGGCGCTGCCGCTCCCCAGGCTGCGTCAGGGCATCGAGTTCCGGAATGTCAGCTTCACGTACGACGAAGCGGGGAAGGGCATCCTTCGCGACGTTTCGTTCCAGGTCCGGATCGGCCAGGCCGTGGCGATTGTCGGCCTGAGCGGCGCGGGCAAGACGACGCTCGTGAATCTCGTGCCGCGGTTCTACGACGTGACCTCGGGCGGCATTCTCATCGACGGGACGGACGTCCGCGACGTGACGCTCGCGTCGCTGCGGGCGCAGATCGGCATCGTGACGCAGGAGACGGTCCTGTTCGACGAGACGATTGCCAGCAACATCGCGTACGGATCGGCCGGCGCGTCACGCGACGACATCGAGGCCGCGGCGCGCGCCGCCCACGCGCACGATTTCATCATGGCGCTGCCGCAGAAGTACCAGACCCCCATCGGGGAGCGGGGCCAGAAGCTGTCGGGCGGGCAGCGCCAGCGCCTGGCGATTGCGCGCGCGCTCCTGAAGAACTCTCCGATCCTGATCCTGGACGAGGCGACGTCGTCGCTCGACGCCGAATCGGAGCTGCTGGTCCAGGAAGCGCTGCAGAACCTGATGCGCAACCGCACGTCGTTCGTCATCGCGCACCGGTTGTCCACCGTCCGGCGCGCCGACGCCATCATCGTGCTGGAACGCGGCCGGGTCGCGGAGATCGGGCGCCACGAAGAGCTGCTGGCGCGGCCGGCCGGGGTTTACGCGAAGCTGTATTCGCTGCAGATCTTCGAGGGGCGCGAGGTCCAGCCGTCGCCGGTGGCCGCGCGCCGGCCGTCAGTCTCATGATCAAGAGCATGACGGGGTTCGCGTCGCTGACGAGGGACGACGAGGCGGCGACGATTGCGGTCACCATCCGATCGGTCAACCACAAGTTCCTGGATCTGCAGCTCCGCGTCCCGCCATCGCTCGCGACTGTCGAGTCGCGGCTGCGCGCGCTGGTGCAGCGGCGCGTCGGACGCGGCCGGGTGGAGGTGGCCGTCACCGTCCAGCAACGCCGCGTCCCGGCGCTCGAGGTCGAGCTGAACGAGCCGTTTCTCGATGCCCTCGGCGGCGCGCTCAATCGGGCGCGCGAGCGCGGCTATGTCTCGGGCCTGATGACTCCCGGGGACCTGCTGCGCTTTCCGCAGGCGCTGTCGATTCGCGAGCGCCCCGCGGAGGCGGAGGGCGCCGACGAGCGTGTCGCCGAGCGCGTCGAGGAGGCCGTGGCGGCCGCGCTCGACGAGCTCGACAGCATGCGCGTGCGTGAAGGCGGGTACCTGCGCACGGATCTCGACGCGCGCCGCGCCCTGCTCGGAACGCTGTTCGAGCGCGCGCACGCCGCCGCGGAGGACGGGATGGCGGCGATGCAGGCGCGCCTCGAGGAGCGGGTGCGCGAGCTGCGGGCGGACGCGCTCGCCGACGAAGCGGCCATTGCCCAGGAGATCGCGAAGTTCGTGGGCCGCTCGGACGTCACCGAGGAAGTCGTCCGGTTCCGCGGCCATCTCGAGCACTGGCGCGCGCTCACGGAGTCGCCCGAGGCGTGCGGCCGGAAGCTGGACTTCCTGATTCAGGAGATGAACCGGGAGGTCAACACGATGGGATCCAAGGCGGAAGGGCCCGCGGTGTCGGAAGTGATCGTGGCGCTCAAGGCCGAGCTCGAGAAGATGCGAGAACAGGTCCAGAATGTCGAGTGAAGCGGGGATGACGGAGGCGGGAAGCCCGGGTCCGGCCGACGGGCGTAGAGGCCTGCTGTTTGTCGTCTCGGCCCCATCCGGGACCGGAAAAACGACCGTCGTCGAGCGCGTCGTCCAGACCGTGCCCGATCTGGCGATGTCGCGCTCCTACACGTCGCGTCCGGCAAGGGCCGGGGAGACGCACGGTATCGACTATAATTTCATTACCCGCGCCCGTTTCGAAGAGATGATCGCCGCCGACGCCTTCCTCGAATGGGCCGACGTGTTCGGCAACCTCTACGGCACGAGCGCCGCGGATTCCGAGCGGACCCTGTCGGCCGGGCGTGACCTGGTCCTGGTCATCGACGTCCAGGGGGCGAGGCAGGTCCGCATGCGCTGCGCCACGGTCGGCGTGTTCGTGCTCCCGCCTTCGTTCGAGATCCTCGAACGGCGGCTCCGCGGCCGCAGCGCCGACTCCGAAGCGGACATGCAGCGGCGGCTGCAGACGGCGCGGGACGAAGTCGCCGCGTTCGTCGAATACGACTACGTCGTCGTCAACGACGAGATCGAAGCGTGCGTCGATCGGATCCGCGGGATCGTGCTGGCCGAGCGGGCGCGGCTGCGATCCGCCCGGTACGCCGCCGAGGCGATCGTGAACACGTTCGACAAGCCGTAGGCTAGGTTTCAACCGTAGGTGGCATCCGGCTCTAGCCGGACCCAGGGTTTCAAACCGTACGTAGTATCCGGCTTCAGCCGGACCCAGGGTTTGAAACGACTTCGAGAGTGATGGAGCAACATTTCATGACCGATCAGCGAGAGACGGGAAACAAGTTCGAGTTCGTCATCGTGGCCGGGGCCCGGGCGCGGCAGCTGCTGCGCGGCTGTGCGCCGAAGACCGACGGGTCCAACAAACCGGTGCGCCTCGCGCAGCGGGAAGTCAAAGAGGGCAAGGTCGCGAAGGTTCGCGCGGAATAATGCCACTCATCGCACTCGGCGTCAGCGGCGGGATCGGCGCCTACAAGGCCGTCGAGGTCGCGCGCGGGCTGCAGAAGCGCGGGCACGACGTGGCCGCGATCATGACCCGGTCGGCGCGGCGGTTCGTTGGCGAGGTGACCTTCGAGGCGATCACGCGGCGGCGCGTGATCACGGACGAGTTCGCGCCGGGCGCCAACGCCGACATCGAGCACATCGCGCTGGCGACCGAGAGCGCGCTGCTGCTCGTTGCCCCCGCGACCGCCAACGTCATCGGCAAGTTCGCCAACGGCATCGCCGACGACTTCCTCAGCTCGCTCTATCTGGCGACGCGAGCGCCGGTGCTCATGGCCCCCGCGATGAACACGCAGATGCTCGAGCACGACGCGGTGCGGCGGAACCTGGCGACGCTGTCCGCGCGCGGGGTGCGCTTCGTCGATCCCGGCCAGGGCTATCTCGCCTGCGGCTGGATCGGGAAAGGCCGGCTGGCCGAGCCGGAGGACATCGTGGAAGCGGCCGATCGGATGATCCTGCCGCGCGGCTCGCTCCTCGGCCGCTTCGTCGTCGTCACCGCCGGACCCACCTACGAGGACATCGACGCGGTGCGGTTCATCGGCAACCGGTCCAGCGGCAAGATGGGGTATGCGGTCGCCGCGGAAGCGGCGCGCCGCGGCGCGCGCGTGGTGCTGGTGTCCGGCCCGTCGCAGCAGACGCCCCCGGCGGGGGTCGAAGTGATCGCCGTCCGCAGCGCGCACGAGATGCAGACCGCCGTGCAGCAACACTCCGCCGGCGCCGACATCGTCGTCATGGCGGCCGCCGTCGCCGACTACACGCCCGATCGACGAGCCGCGGGCAAACTGGAAAGGACCGACGCGCCGCTGGACCTTCGGCTCGTGCCGGCGCCGGATATTCTTGCCGGCCTTGCACGTGCGCGAGGTGACGGCCCCACACCGATCCTGGTCGGCTTCGCGGCGGAAAGCGGCGATCCCGCCGCGCGTGGACGCGAGAAGCTCGTCCGGAAGCGGGTCGACTTCATCGTCGCGAACGACATTTCGCGATCCGACGCCGGCTTCGACGCCGATACGAACGCCGTCGTCATCATCAGCGCCGAGGGGGACGAGGCGGTGCCGCTCGCGCCCAAGTCCGAAATTGCCGCGATGATTCTGGACCGCGCGGAGCAACGGCTCACCGCCCGGAATCTCAGCCGGCGCGAGCCCTAGCGTCCGTATCCCATGGATCACCTCGCTGAGCATCTCCGTTTCTACCAGGAGCTCGGAGTGACGGGCGTCAGCCGCGACGCGAAGTGGCGCGCGGCGCGACGGCCGCGACCACGCTGGCGGCAGGGCCGGCCTTCAAGCCGGCAATCGTGAGGCTGACGCTAGGGCCGACCTTCAGGTCGGCAATCCGGGGGCTGGCCTGAAGGCCAGCGCTACCGGCGATGGCGTAGACGACGCCGCGGTCATGCCGGTCACGTTCGCGCGCTCGGCCGTGGAGCTGCTGACGGCGATCCGCGAGGACATCGGCGACTGCACCCGCTGCAAGCTGCACACGCTCGGGCGGAAGCAGATCGTCTTCGGCGTCGGGAACCCGTCGGCGGACCTCATGTTCGTCGGCGAAGCGCCCGGCGCGGATGAAGACATGCAGGGCGTCCCGTTCGTCGGGCGGGCCGGCCAGCTCCTGACGAAGATGATCGAGGCGATGGGCTTCAAGCGCGACGAGGTGTACATCGCCAACGTGCTCAAGTGCCGGCCGCCGGGCAACCGCAATCCGGAGCCCGACGAGATCGCGACGTGCGAGCCGTTCCTGTTCCGCCAGCTCGCCTCGATCCAGCCCAAGGTCGTCATCGCGCTGGGCGCATTTGCCGCCCGTACGCTCCTGCAGACGCAGGATCCGATCTCGCGCCTGCGCGGCCGCGTCTTCGACTACCGCGGCGTCAAGCTGATCCCGACCTTCCATCCGTCGTTCCTGCTCCGCAGCCCGGGCTACAAGCGCGAGGCGTGGGACGATCTCAAGAAGGCGCTCGCGCTCCTCGGCCGGGAGATTCCCGGCGCCGCTCCATCCGCGGAGTAGGGCGCCATGCGCCTCATTCGCGTCGCCGTCCCCGTCCCCGCGCTCGAGGCGCTCACGTACCACGTTCCCGAGGAGCTCGGCGATCCGTCGATCGGCGCGCGCGTCCTCGTGCCGCTGGGCAATCGCACGCTCACGGGGGTGGTGATCGAGTCGGGACTCGGGACTCGGGACTCGGGGCTCGGGCTCGGGACTCGGGACTGGGGCTCGGGACTCGAGGTTCGATGAGACATGCGAATCTGCGAATCCCGAATCCCGAGTCCCGGATCCCGGCAGTGTCAAACCCATCCTGGATATCCTCGACGCTTCTGCGTTTCTCCCGCCGGATGTCGTCGCGCTGGCGTCGTGGGTCTCCGAGTACTACGCGTGCGGGGCGGGCGAAGCGGCCGCCGCGGCGATGCCTCCGCGCGCGTGGGTCGAGAGCGAGCGCTACGCGCGGATCACGGACGCGGGGGAAGTCAGGCTGCTCACCGAGCGAGGGGTGCGGCGGGAGATCCTCGAGGCGCTGACCGGAGCGAAGCCTTTGCGGGTCGATACCGTTCTCGGAGATCGGCGCGGCGCGCATGCCGCCCTGCTGGGGCTCGAGCGCGATGGCCTCGTGGAGATCACGCGTCCGCTGAAGGGAAAGGCGTCCGCGTACCGAACCGTGCGCGTCGCCACGCTCTCCGCGCAGGGACACGATGTGGTTGACGATGACGGTAGCGCCGGCCCTCAGGCCGGCACTACAAACGGCACGGCCGGGTCTGCCCTCAAGGCGGGCGCCACACGGCAACGCGAGACCCTCGCGCTCCTGAAAGGCGCCCCCGACGGCCTCGACACGGCGGCGCTCGACGAACGCGGCATTGGCGCGGCGACGGTGAAACGTCTGTCCGAGCTCGGCCTGATCCTGCTCTCGCGCCGCCGCGTCGATCGCGACCCGTTCGAGCAGGGCGCGATGGCAGCGGCCGCCCGTGAGCCGCACGTGCTCACCGGCGAGCAGGAGGCGGCATTCGCGCGGCTGCGCGCGCTCGCGTCCGAGGGAGGATTCCGCACGGCGCTGCTCCACGGCGTCACCGGCAGCGGCAAGACGGAGCTGTACCTCCGGCTCGCCGACGCCGTGCGCCGCGCGGGCCGGGGCGTCCTGATGCTGGTTCCGGAAATCGCGCTCACCCCCGCGGTCGCGGCGGTGTTCCGTGCGACGTTCGGCGACCGCGTGGCCATCCAGCACAGCGGCCTCTCCGACGGCGAACGTCACGATCAATGGCAGCGCATCCGCCGCGGCGACGTCGACGTCGTCGTCGGCACCCGCTCGGCGGTGTTCGCCCCGGTCCGCTCCATCGGGCTCATCATCGTGGACGAAGAGCACGACGGATCCTACAAGCAGGAAGAAAGCCCGCGCTATCACGGCCGCGACGTCGCCATCGTCCGCGGCCGGCAGGCGGGGGCGCTCGTCGTGCTCGGATCGGCGACCCCGTCGCTCGAGAGCTTTCACAACGCGCAGAACGGCCGGTACGTCCTCATCGCTCTCCAGCGGCGCGTCCTGGATCGTCCCATGGCGGCGGTGCGGATCGTGGACATGCGCGAGGAGTACGCCGCGTCGGGGCCGGACGTCATCCTGAGCGGTCCGTTGTCCGAGGCGCTCGGCGACCGGCTCGAACGGCGCGAGCAGTCGATCGTGCTCCTGAACCGGCGGGGCTTTGCCACCTCCGTGTTCTGCCGGGAGTGCGCCTCGACCCTCGAGTGCCCGAACTGCAGCGTCTCGCTCACCGTGCACCGCGCGGCGCGCAAGGCCCGGTGTCACTACTGCAACCACTCGGCCGCGCTGCCGAAGACCTGCGCGAACTGTGCCGGCCCGTTCCTGGAGCAGATGGGGTTCGGCACCGAACGCGTCGAAGCGGAGATCGTCGAGAAGTTTCCCGGGATTCGCGTCACCCGCGTGGATCGCGACACGATCCGCAAGCGCGGCGCGATCGTCGCGCTGCTGTCGCGATTCGCCGCCGGGGAGATCGACGTGCTCGTCGGCACGCAGATGATCGCGAAGGGGCACGACTTTCCGCGGGTCACGCTCGTCGGCGTCATCTCCGCCGACGTCGGACTCGGCCTCGCCGACTTTCGCGCCGCCGAGCGCACATTCCAGCTGCTGACGCAGGTTGCCGGACGGGCCGGACGGGGCGAGATCCGCGGCGAAGCCATCGTGCAGACGCTGTATCCGCGCCACTACAGCATCCGCCACGCCTGCCGCCAGGACTACGCGGCCTTCTACGAAGAGGAAATCGGATTCCGCCGCGCCATGCGGTATCCCCCCTCGGTCGCGCTCATCAACACCGTCGTCCGGGCGCGCACGCGCGAAGCCGCGATGCAGGACGCCGGGGAGCTCGTGCAGGCGCTCAAGCCCGGCGGCGATTCGTTTCGCGTGCTCGGTCCGGCGCCGGCGCCGCTGAACCGCCTCAAGGGTGAGCACCGCGCCCAGTTCTTCATCAAGGGATCGCACCGTCCGACGATGCGTCAGGCGCTGCAGCAGGTGCTCGCGAGCCGGCCGGAGATCAGGCGCCGGACGATCGTCGATGTGGATCCGATGTCGGTGCTGTGAGCAGCCGCGGCCGTCGGTCTCTGGTCTCTAGTCTCTGGTGTCTTCGGTCTTTGGTCTCGTGGTCTTTGGTGGACCCGAGACATGAGACCCGAGACCGAGACGACCCGAGACCTACCGTCCCCTTATCAGATCGTGCAGCTCGATCGGCACGGGCGTGAAACAGAGAATGAAGATGATGAGGGCGGCGACGGCGATGAGGTTCCGGCCGGCGCCGAGCGGCTCGTGCTCGTAGATCACGCGCGGGTGCCGGGGCCCGAGGATCGCGAGCATGACCACCATCATCACCGTCATCAGCAGCCAGCTGATCGACACGAACGTCATCCCCACGGCGGTGGCGACCGTGGCCACGGAGATCGGCGTCGACCAGCGGCCGAGTGTCGCGTACGTGATGTGCCCGCCGTCGAGCTGCCCGAACGGCAGCAGGTTGAGCGCGGTCGCGAGCATGCCGAACCACGCCGCGAAGACCATCGGGTGCATGTTGACCGTGTAGCCGTCCCGCACGGTGCCGAAGACCACGTTCATCGCCCATTTGAAGAGGAGCGGCTCACCCAGGAACAGGACGCTGCCTTCGGTCGGCGCCGGGACGACGTTCGAGATCGTCATGCCGTAGAAGAGCGCCGGCACGAGCAGCGCGAAACCGGCAATCGGCCCGGCGACGCCGATGTCGAAGAGCACGGTCCGGTTCGGAAACGGCTCCCTGATCTTGATGACGGCGCCGAGCGTACCGGTCAGGTGGATGAGCGGCATCGGAATGAAGTAGGGGAGGGTCGCATCCACGTTGTATCGTCGGCAGAACAGATAGTGGCCCATCTCGTGGGCGCCGAGGATCCCCAGCAGCGTGCCGCTGTACCAGAACCCCTGCAGGAGGAGTCCCCAGTACACAGCGACCGGCCGGCTGTCGAACTGGCTGACAAAGGAGTAATAGTGCATGGCCCCGACGAGCGTCGTGCTGATGAGCGTCAGCGCGAACAGCAGGCCGTGCAACCATAACCGGCTCTGGAACTTGCGGGGCCGCGGCGGGAGCGCGAATGAGGTTTCGAAGGGCTCGAGCGGATACGGGTTCTCCGGGAACCCCGGCTCGTCGGGACGGTACGACAATCAGCCTCCGATGTTCTGGAGGTCCTTGCCGGGCTTGAAGCGGATTGTGCGTCCGGGCGGAATCCGCACCTCCTTGCCCGTCCGTGGGTTGCGGCCGATGCCGCGCTTGCGTGGCTTCACCTGGAAGACGCCGAACCCGCGCAGCTCGATCCGTTCGCCGCGCTGCATCGAGAGACGCATCGCGTCGAACACGGCGTCCACGGCCACCTCGGCTTTGACCTTGGTAATGTCGGCCACTTTGGACACCTCGTTGACGATGTCAACCTTGATCATGCTTAGGCGCTCCTGGGGATTTGTAAACTACTATAAATATATACACTTACGCTGTCAAGCTGGGAGCTAAATAGACATCGGCATGCCCCTGAAACGCGCCTCGAAAGGGCCGACCGTCGTGCTGGTCGGCCGTCCCAACGTCGGAAAATCCACGCTGTTCAACCGGATCACGAACTCCCGGCGGTCCATCGTCACCGCCATCCCGGGGACGACCCGCGACGTGATCGCGCAGCCTGCTGAGTGGCAGGGAGTTATCTTCACGCTGGTCGATACGGGCGGCATGTTCGGGCACAGCGCCGATCCGCTGCACGATCTCGTCATCCTGGCCGGCCGGCGCGCGGTCGAAACGGCCGACATCATTGTTTTTGTTGTAGATGGACGCGAGGGGCTCGTTCCGGGGGACCAGGAGATTGCCGCGCGGCTCCGATCGGCCGCCGTCCCGGTCCTGATGGCGGTCAACAAGACCGACGACAAGCGGGCCCGCGGACGTGCGGTCGAATTCTACAAACTGGGGTTCGAGCCGGTGGTGGAGATGGCGGCCGAGCACGGCGAGGGCGTGGGGGACCTGCTCGACGAGATCATCCAGCGGCTGCCGGCCCGCCGGGACGCGCCCGTCGAGCCGGAAGAAACGGCCGTCGCCATCGTCGGCCGTCCCAACGTCGGGAAGTCGTCGCTCCTCAACCGGCTGCTCCACGAGGAGCGCTCTATCGTGAGCGAGACGCCGGGGACCACGAGGGACACGGTCGATGCGGTCCTGAAATGGCGCCAGCGCACCTTCCGCATCGTCGACACCGCCGGCATCAGGCGGAAGGGGAGGGTCGCGAGCAGCGGGCAGCTCGAATCGTTGAGCGTGATTCTGGCGCGCCGCGCGATCGAGAAGGCGGACGTCGCGGTCCTGCTCGTCGATTCGGTCGAAGGGGCCACTGATCAGGACGCCACCATCGCCGGCGAAGCCGAAAAGGCAGGCTGCGGGATCATCATCGCCGCGAACAAGTGGGACCTGATGAAGGGACGCGGCACGAACTTCTCGAAGGAGTTCGACGACAAGCTCCGTCAGCAGATGAAGTTCCTGGACTACGCGCCGATTCTCCACATCTCCGCGCTGACCGGAGAGCGGGCGCCGAAAGTGCTCGAGACGATCGACCAGGTCGCGGAGGCGCGGCTGCGGCGCATCCCGACCGGGGAGCTGAACCGGTTCTTTCAGACCGTGACCGCGGCGCACCCTCCGGCCAGCCCCGGCCGCAGGCAGGTGCGGATCATGTACGCGACGCAAAAAGGAGTGGCGCCGCCGACGTTCGTCCTGTTCACCAACGTCGCGACGGAGTTTCACTTCTCTTACGAGCGGTTTCTGGTCAACCAGCTGCGGGAGGGGTTCGGTTTCATCGGGACGCCGATCCGCCTGCACGTCCGGCGGCGGCAGAAGTGAGACGAGTTAGCGGAGGGGACGGAGTTAACGGACGGACGGGATGACAAGCGGGATTGAGTAAGCGGACGGCAGCAAACACGGAGGAACGAAGGAACGGAGCAACGAAGTTTCGAAAGACAAGCACAAACCAAGTTGTTCTCTGTTCCTCCGTTTCTCCGTGGTAACCCTTCGTTGACTCCGTCCCCCCGTTATCTCGATCACGGACGCCCAGGCTCGAGCGACCTGCCATACCTCGCGATATACACCGCCCCGAAGCCGGCGACGGCGACGAAGCCCAGGAACAGGAGAGCGATTGAGCCGCGCCACGACGAGAGCTCGACCGTCAACGGCGCCCGCAGCAGGACGAAGTGCGTCGCCAGCGCCCCCATCGTCGCCAGCAAACCGAACCGGATGATCGTGACGATGAAGATCGTGATGATCCCGGCGCCGATCATCACGTCGAGCACCGGCGTGCCGGGGCGGAACAGGCCGGTGAGCACGACCGGCGTGAACACGAGGATGCCGACGATCGCGGCCAGCCACGCGCGCTTCAACCAGATGAGGAGCGCCACGATGCCGACGACGCCGAGCATCGCGGACAGGAGGGCGTTGGCCAGCCGGGCGATCAGCACGGCCAGGGCCTCGCGCGTGCCGAGGAGCGCGTTCCCCGGGACCTGGAGCGGCATGGGCTCGGGTTGCCCCAGCAGCGGGGGAATGAGGTTGTGCAGGGCATACAGGAGGGTCATCGCCAGTCCTGCCGACACGCCGATCATGATGTCGGACCCGACCCGCGGATCGCGCCACCTGCCGGCGAGCAGCCGCGTCCATCCAATCAGGCTGTCGGGCGAGTAGCGCCGGATGTACGGCTCGAGGCCGAGATACGTCAGCCAGAGCACGGTGCCATCAAACAGCGCCGTGCCCATCGCGGCAAAGCCGCGTTGCACGTCGACGCCAAGCGGCAGCATGTGATCGTTGAGTACCCAGACGACCATCTCGGCCACGAAGATGAACGCGGCCGCGCGAAAGGCGCCGCTGCGGTCGCCGCGGCCGAGCTTCACGTTGCGGCGCGCGAGCACGGCTCCGGCCACCATCAGCGCCGGCATGACGAGCACCGCCATGTTGGCCAGCAGGAAATTGAACAGGGACACCGCGACGGGCGCGCTGCGAGCCGATCGGCTCCACGGGCCGCCGACGAAAAAGTAGACCGGCTTCCCCTTGTAGCCTGCGGCTTCGACCCGGAACGTCTGACCGGGCAGCTCCGGCAGCTGGCCTTCCCAGGCCACGCGCTCGTCGGCGAAGACGGGCGGTACGACCATCGGCGCGACCGGTTTGAACGCGGCCCTGTCGATGCCGGCGGCGTCGAAGAGCACGTTCCAGTCGGCCGGGGCAGGCGAAGTCCCGTCGTCGCGCGGCTGCGGCACGGCCACGAACTCCGCCAGACGCCCTGACGCATCGACGATCGTCATCGTCATGCCGCTGACGGTGAGCGGAGGGTTGTTGCCGAACACGCGGTTCTCGTTGCCGAGGGGCACGAGCGGACGCGGGCTCGTGCGGTACCAGAGCGACAGGGCTTCGGGTCGCTGCGACCGGAGCGCCGTCCAGCGATCCGGCGCGGTGGAACGGCTCTCGATGAACGCCGCGTAATCCAGCGAGAAGACCAGGCCCCAGGCCGTTGATGCCTGAGGATCGAGGCTGTAGCCAAGCTTCGCGAGCGCTTCGGCGGCCCGATCCTGCAGCGCGTCCGGCGTCTTCGGCGTGGGGACGCGGTTGATGATCATGACGCGCTCGTAGCAGAACAGGATTGCGAGCAGCGAACACGCGATCCACACGGCGCCGGCTGCCGCGGTGCGCGCCGGCACGACGTCGACGCCGCCCGCGGCCGCGACCATTTCGGGCGACGGTGTTTCACCTGCCGCGAGGGCCGCTGCCAGCGGATCCCCTCCGGGAAGCGACGCCGCGACCGCCAGTGCCGAGCCCGGGCGGTGGCGGGGATCGGGCGCGAGGCAGCGCATGATCGCGCGCTCGATTTGCGGATCGAGATCGCGCACGATCGTGGACGGCGCCACGATGCCACCCGTCTGCTCACGGCGGCGGATGAGCTCCGCGAGGTTCTTGCCGTCCAGCGCGCGCTGGCCGGTGAAGATCTCGTAGAGGACGAGCCCGAGGGCGTAGATGTCGCTGCGCGCCGTCACCTCGCTGCCCGCGAGTTGCTCGGGCGCCATGTAGGCAGGTGTGCCGGCGCGGATCGTTTCACCGGCCAGGCCGGCCAGTCCGAAGTCGGTGATGCGCACCTTGCCGGCGCCGTCGATCATCACGTTGGCCGGCTTGAAATCGCGATGGACCACGCCGCGTTCGTGCGCGGCGGCAAGGCCGGCGCACATCTGCCGTGCGATCTCGAGCGCGCGATCTTCCAGGAACCGTCCCACGCGTCGCAGCAGCGAGCCGAGATCCTCGCCGTCCACGTACTCCATCGACAGGAAGGTGTGTCCGTCGATCTCGTCGATGTCGTACACGCGGCACACGTTCGGGTGCGAGACCTGGCGCGCCATCCGCACTTCGGTGTGCAGCTGGGTCAGCCGCGCCGGGTCGCGATCGACGTCGGGCGGCAGGAACTTCAGCGCGACCGGCTGACCGAGCTTGAGGTCGTCGGCGCGGAACACTTCCCCCATTCCGCCGCGGCCCAGGCGTCCGACGATGCGATAGCGGTCGCCGAGGACGGTGCCGGGAGGGAAGCGGCCGTGATCGATCGCGCCGGACGCGGACAGCCAGCCGGACGACGACGTGTGGCTCTTGGCGAGACCGCGGCCCCTGGACGCCGGCGGCGTCTCCGACACCAGGCGCGTTTCAGAGTCCCCGTCGCCGCCGAGCCGCGTCAGGTCGTCGTCCGGGGGCAGCACGGCCGGAAGTGTAGCTGAGATTGGGCCCGGGCTCGCAGCCCGTGGTGAAACTCTGGCTGCATTCGGGGCGCCTCGCCCGTCTCGGTGCGACGCCAGACTTTCACCACGGGCCGCGAGGTCATATATACTGCTGATAGCTGCGTCCCTGATGTCCGGTGTGACGACCGTCGAGATCCCGAACCGATCGCTGTTCCGGCAGCCTGAGGTGTGTGAGATTGCCCAGGTGCAGCCGTATGTACTGCGCTCCTGGGAGGCGGAGTTTCCGGATCTCGGCGTCGCGAAGTCCGAAGGCGGGCCGCGGGTCTACCGGCGCGCGGACCTCGAGTTCGTCCTGCGGATCAAGCACCTGTTGTTCGTCGAAGGGCTGACGCTGGCGGGGGCGCGCCGCAAGCTGATCGACGAGCAGCCGGGGAACGCCGCCGGGGCGCACGAGATCGACGCGCTGCTGGGGAGCGACGCGCGCGAGCGCATCCTGCAGGTGAAGCGCGGGCTGCGCGACCTCGCGGCGATGCTCGCGCGGGAGCCGGGCGCGGACGGTGCGGCGCCGAGCCTGTTCGAGCTGGCGGCGCCGAAGGTCGTGAAGCGTGCGGCGAAGAGCGCGCCGAAGGCCGTCGTGAAGAGCGCGGCGAAGAAGAAGAGATAGACAGATTTCGGGATGTGGCGCAGCCTGGTAGCGCACCTGACTGGGGGTCAGGGGGTCGCTGGTTCGAATCCAGTCATCCCGACCATTTTTGACCTTTCGTAAGGCTCGGGGTAACATCGGGGTAACAGATTCCGAGCCTTTGCGGGAGGTCTGATGCCTCGCACGATTCCCTTCCCTGGTTCCGCGTCGCCTCATCAAAGCCGGCGGCGCATCCTCAACGCCCTCAGTATTCGCGGTCTGAAAACGCCGACGGCAGGGCGTGTCGACTACTTTGACGACGCGACGCCCGGCCTGTCACTGCGCGTGACAGCAAAGAAGGCCCGCACCTGGACTGTCTTTTACCGCGACAAAAACGGACGCCAGAAACGACTGACTCTGGGCCGTTACCCCGCGGTGAGCCTGGCCGACGCGCGCGAACTGGCCCGTGAAGCGCAGCTGAAAGTGGCGAAAGGCGGAGATCCCGTCACCGAGAAACGCGCCGCCAGAGATGTGCTGACCTTCGGCGACCTTGCTGCGAAGTACATCGAAAACCACGCGAAGCCGCACAAGAAGAGCTGGGCCGAGGATCAGCGACAGCTCGATGCGAGCCTGCTGCCCAAGTGGAAAAACCGGCCGGCGGCGGGCGTGACTGCCGAAGACCTTCTGAGTCTGTTGAACGCCAAGCTCAAGGCGGGTGCCCCCGTCGCGGCAAACCGGCTTCGTGCGCTGGTCTCGCGTGTCTACACCTTCGGGGCACAGCAGCGGCTTGTACCGCCCACCGCCAACCCGGTAATCGGCGTCAAGAAGCCGACAAAGGAGACGACGCGCGATCGCGTGCTGACGGACGACGAGATCCGTCGGATCTGGGAAGCTTGCAGCACGCAGAACGCGTACGTCTGCGCGTGGTTTCGGCTGCGCCTCGTCACCGCGCAGCGAGGCGGCGAGTTGTTGCAGATGCGGTGGCAGGACATCGATCCCAAATCGCATTTCTGGACGATCCCTGCCGAGTTCGTGAAGAACGCTCATGGGCACCGGGTATACCTGAACGAGACCGCGCGCAAAGTCTTGGAAGATGTGCCCCGCGACGACGACGCGGTGTGGGTCTTCCCCAAGTCGCGAATGGGCGACTACAAACACGTGGGACGCCGGCTCGCTCAGAGCACGCGCGCGAATATCATCGCGCGGCCGAAGGCACGCCGAAGGGCAGCGCGATCGGGCAGACGTTCGGGGCCATGATCTCCGCCGCACTGCGGCGAGTCTGATGGCCAGCGGCGGCGTTCCGCGCTTCCTGATCAGCCGGATCCTGAATCACTCCCAGGAGAGGGACATCACGAGCGTGTACGACCGGTACAGCTACGATGCCGAGAAGCGCGCGGCCATGGAATTCTGGGCGCGTCAGCTGACCTGTGTTCTCGAGGAGAAGTCGCTGCCGACCGCCGGGCGGTTCGAACATTCTCTTGTCCCCGGGGACCCTCGATAGGCAAGCGTGCTGATTGGACCTGGCCGAGGTGAGCGGACGTCGGGTGCAACCGCCTGTTACGCTGCGGGTGATCATCGTCCGGCCATTTCAAGCTGTCACATGGGACCCGGCGAGCGGTCCTCTCCCAGTTCGTCGGGACAAGTCCCTTCCGACCAATCGAGCGGGAGGGCGAAGAGGAAGACCCGTGCACGTCACAGAGGCAGCGGCGCTACGAATCCGCTGGGACGCGAGGCAAAGGTTGTCGTGCGCCGAAGCTGACGTGATGCCCCCGCCCGGCCAATGGCCGGTTTTACACGGAGTGCAGCACATGACGGACCGCCAGATTGCTCTTCTGTCTCTTGCCGTTTCCGGCCTGGCGGTGCTTTGGACCGTCGTCTGGTCGGTGTGGCTCGACCGTCGCGTTCCGCCGGTGCATGTGGCCACGAACGCAACCATCGCTATTGAGTTTTCTCAGCAGGGCCTCACGCCGGCGCAATACCGAATCCGCGTGTCGAACGTCGGCGCCCAACCGTGCCTCCTTACAAACGTCGATCTCCGTCTCCGCACTCGAGAGCTTCAATACAGCACGGTCGTTCCCACCGAGTGGATGGGGTTCTCATTGCCGGTGATGTTGGAGCCTGGTGCGTTTGTAAACCTGCCAGCCATCGACCTGGCAAGCTTGCGGACGTTCTTCGAGACGACCTTCGGTGGGCCGAGGGAGTGGTGGAACTTGGAACTTTTGGTGCGCGAGGCGGCTGGGCGCGAGTTTGTGACCGCACAAGCGATACCGGGATACATGCCCCTGAAATAGCCGACGACTTGTGAGGACCGCGTGTGCTCAGGCCCGATTGCCGCGCCGTAGTTCGTGGCCCGGCGGAGCAACGGCTTGCCATGAGTTGGACTGAGCTCGCTAGCTGACAAAAGGCACACGCCCCGCTCCCCTGAAAACAATCACGGAACAGGATGACGGGGGCACGCTGCTGTGTAGCCAGCCGCGCACTTGGGAAACAAGCGACCGCTTACGTAAATGCAAGTGGGGGAGGAGTATGGCTCGCCTTTGGGTCGCGCTCGGTCTGCTCGGGTTGATGGCGATCGGCTTCTGGCGTACTCGGCTTGCTTTGTCGAGGCTCTTGGGCGAGCGGGCGGAGGTTGAGGGGTTCTTGGAGATCTTCGGTCGATACTCCGCCAGTCGTGGGAATGATCGGCGCGCATACGGCGAACTTCTCGAGCGGTCCTACAGAATTCAGGAAGTGCTCGGACCCGCCGGCGTGATGGCGCATTACGTCGCCCCGTTCCAGAGTACACAGTCAGGAACTACGACATAATCCTGAACGCGTTGCCGACCATGAACCGCGAGCTCGGAGATAGCGGCGACAGCGACCACGGACGGCTCGTAGGTGAGGCGCTGGTCCGCTATGGGGACTATCGGCGGACTCCGTTGCAGAGATGAAGCGCGACCTGCGCAATCCGATCGTCTGGTTCCGCGAGGGCGTTGCAGTCATCCTGCTGCTGCCGGTGCGCCTGCTGCGTTCCCTGGGTCTGTTGTCAGAGTCTGGCAGTGCCTCGGTAGCCCGTTCGGCACTTTTCCGGCTGGTGGCTGGCTTGGTAGCGCTCATCGGTCTGTTGGCGTCGTTCATCGAGCTCGTGCTCGGTCGAAGCCAGCGTTTGCAGCGGTGAAACAATTCCTCGGATTCTGAGTGCTCATTCCCGTCGCGACGAGGGGAGGGCTGCGGCTGGCCGGGAACCCTGTAGAACGCTCACTCCGTGCGAGGGCGCCGGCAGGCCCAGGCCGTCTTCAGTTCAACCGCTGCGGCTTCTTCGGGTCGCGGCTGGCGAGGACGGTCCAATCGGAGGTGTCGAGGGCGGCCGGGCGTGGGCCGCGCGACCACGGGCAATCGTCGTTTGTGCAGCGCATCCCAGGGCCGGCGCAGTCGTCATGCGGCCATGGCAGATCTGGATGATCCTCGAGATCCAGCCTTCGGCGCACTGGCAGTTCATCGGGCCACCTTCAATCTACAGCCTCTCGCGAAGTCAGCGAAGAACGACTCCAATAACGTTAATAGAAACTCTCGCGTTCCGTCCGACCCAGTGAGCTCCAGAGAAGCCGGACCTGCGCCCGGCTCGACCCTGATCTGAAATACGAAAATTGACAGCAGCGGCGCTCCGCCGCCACCGTGGCCGCGATGATCGACAGTATGTCGTCAGTCGCAGTGAGCGGCAGCCGATGCCCGGAGGTCAGCTCCTCGTGCGGGTTCGCACGACGCAGCAAAGGCGCCTCTGGCGCACAGCCATCGTGCAGACGTCTAACCCGAACCCGGCCGTTTGGATAACTTCCGCCGCGCGTCGTGCTTTCGCGGCCGTTCTCGTCAACTCGGTCACACTTGGCGGCGGGCACAAGTCTAATCCTAAAACGGCCGGCAATCGAGCGGTTGGGCTCGGAAAACGGCCACACCGGTGGACCAGGAGGACGAAGATGAGCACCTTCGACGTTCAGAGCATTGAGATCGCTGCGCCGTTCTCGGCCGCGTTTCGATACATCGCGAATCCGGCCAATCTCCCCGAGTGGACGCATGCGTTCAAGCATGTTTCGGAGGGCCATGCCACGATGGAGACGCCTGCCGGCGCTGTTCAGGTCGGGTTGCGCGTTCAGGCGTCTGAGCCGCATGGCACCATCGACTGGGTGATCACGTTTCCTGATGGCGGCATAGCGAAGGCCGCGTCGAGGGTGACGCCTCACGGTGACCGGAGCATTTACACGTTCGTGCTCGAGGCTCCGCCTGTCCCACTCGAACGGCTCGAAGGTGCGCTCGCCGAGCAATCGCGCATTCTGGCGACCGAGCTAGCGACGTTGGCGCACCGACTCGGCGAGAACGGGCGGACGCATGCCTGACGATCTCGCGCCGCTGCTGGAGCGAGCGCGCGGCGGCGACCGCGACAGCCTGGAACGATTGGTAGAGCAGATCCGGGGCCGGTATACAACCTGGCCCTCCGGATGCTCTGGCACCCTGAGGATGCGCGGGATGCGACACAAGACATCCTGATCCGCGTGATTACGCATCTCGGATCGTTCCGCGGCGACAGTCGTGTGCGGACATGGGTCTATCGCGTGGCTGCGAACTACTTGATCAGCGCGCGTCAAGGCCGGGTTGAGGCGCAGGGCTACACCTTCGATCGATTCGCGAACGACCTCCACGACGGCCTCGCGGAAGCCGGGGACCAGGACGAGTGGCCGGCCGACAAGGCACTGCTACTCGAGGAGGTCAAGGTGGGTTGTATGCACGGCCTCCTCACGTGCCTCGATCGTGCTCATCGCCTCGCGTACATTCTGGGCGAGATTCTGGAAATGGACGGAGTCGAGGCTGCGAACATCCTGAACATCTCACCGGCCGCGTTTCGAAAGCGTCTGTCGCGCGCTCGCGAGGCGGTCATCGAGTTCACTCGTGCGCATTGTGGCCTCGTGGATCCAGCGAATGCCTGCCGCTGTGGCCGCCGGCTACCGCGAGCGCAGGCCATGAAACGTGTGGATGCCGACGCGCTATTGTTTGCTGAGGAGGAGTCGGCCCGTTTATTTCCGGCCACCTTGGATAAGGTGAGACGACTGGAAGTCGTACGTCGAACCGCTGCCTTGTATCGCAGTTCACCACAACCCATGCCTGGGCAGGAGTTACTGGACCGCATTCAGCAGATGAACTGACGAGTTATCGTTACAATATTACGTATTGCTTTATTTTCAAGTAGTATGAGTTAGAAGATTACTCAAGCTACTTACTTCCAATTATAATCTTCTGCTCTGAGTTTATCTTCTTTTTAAAGTTTCTCTGAATTTCTAAAGTTTCCAGTTATATTATTCCAGACAGAATGATATACTTTGATGTGAAATATACCTCATGTTCAAGTAAAATATTATTTTCAAGTAGTATGAGTTAGAAGATTACTCAAGCTACTTACTTCCAATTATAATCTTCTGCTCTGAGTTTATCTTCTTTTTAAAGTTTCCCTGAATTTCTAAAGTTTCCAGTTATATTATTCCAGACAGAATGATATACTTTGATGTGAAATATACCTCATGTTCAAGTAAAATATTATTTTCAAGTAGTATGAGTTAGAAGATTACTCAAGCTACTTACTTCCAATTATAATCTTCTGCTCTGAGTTTATCTTCTTTTTAAAGTTTCTCTGGATTTCTAAAGTTTCCAGTTATATTATTCCAGACAGAATGATATACTTTAATGTGAAATATACCTCATGTTCAAGTAAAATATTATTTTCAAGTAGTATGAGTTAGAAGATTACTCAAGCTACTTATTTCCAATTATATTCTTCTGCTCTGAGTTGGAATCCAGCACAGCTGGAATTCTAACAAAGTTGCTTGCTAAAGCACGCAATTTCGTTTATCTTCTTTTTA
>CAVZGT010000004.1:0-940518 GCA_963774855.1 uncultured Acidobacteriota bacterium
CGTCCCGTCATTCGCCGTATAGGTAAAGCTGTCGGTTCCGTTGAAGTTCGCCGCCGGCGTATAAGTGAAGCTGCCGTCCATGCTCAGCATCACGCTCCCGTTCGCCGGAGTCGCGACCAGGCTCGCCGTCAGCGTCGTGCCCGCATCGACATCCGTGTCGTTCCCGAGCACGGTGCCGCTGACCGCGGTGTCTTCCATGGTCGAAGCTGCGTCGTTGACCGCCACCGGGCCGTCGTTGATCGCGCTTCACCGTCACGCGTCACCGTCGGGTAGCGTTCGACACCACGGTCCCTCGCCCACCGTGTAGGTGAAGCTGTCGATCCCGTTGAAGTTCGCGGCCGGCGTGTAGGTGATCGTCCCGCCGGGATTGATCACCGCCGCGCCGTGTGACGGGGTGCTGACGCTCGCGACTGACAGACGGTCTTCGCTCATCCACGTCGCTGTCGTTGGCCAGCACCTCGATGGTGACCGCCGTGTCTTCTGCGGTCGTCGCCGCGTCACCCGCGGCCAACGGATCGTCGTTCACGTCCGTGACCGTCACGATGACCGTCGCGGTCGCGCTGCCGCCGTGTCCATCACTCACCGTGTAGGTGAAGCGGTCAGGCGCCGCAGTAGTTGAGGCCGGCGTATAGGTGACGGTCCCATTCGGGTTGATGACGACGGTGCCGGCGAACGGCGGCGCGCTAACGCTGGTCACCGACAACGTGTCGCCGTCCAGGTCGGTGTCGTTCGCCAGGACGCAATCGTGATCGCCGTGTCCTCCGGCGTCGTCGCCGTGTCGTTGACCGCCACCGGGCCGTCGTTCGTCGGCGTGACCGTCACGCTGACCGTGGCCGTCGCGGTGCCGCCGTTGCCGTCGCCGATCGTGTAGCTGAAGCTGTCCGCGCCGTGGTAGTTCGCCGCCGGCGCGTAGGTGATCGTCCCGTCGGCGTTGACGCCGCCGTGCCGTGCGCCGGCGTGCTGGCGCCGCGCTGACCGACAGCGTGTCGCCGTCGAGGTCGCTGTCGTTCGTCAGGACCGCGATGCCGACCGCCGTGTCCTCCGCCGTCGTCGCCGCGTCGTCGACCGCGACCGGGCCGTCGTTCGTCGGCGTCACCGTCACGCTGACCGTCGCCGTCGCGGTGCCGCCGTTGCCGTCGCCGATCGTGTAGCTGAAGCTGTCCGCGCCGTGGTAGTTCGCCGCCGGCGCGTAGGTGATCGTCCCGTCCGCGTTGACCGTCGCCGTGCCGTGCGCCGGCGCCGTCGCCGCGCTCACCGTCAGCGTGTCGCCGTCGAGGTCGGTGTCGTTCGTCAGGACCGCGACGATGACCGCCGTGTCCTCCGCCGTCGTCGCCGCGTCGTCGACCGCGACCGGGCCGTCGTTCGTCGGCGTCACCGTCACGCTGACCGTCGCCGTGGCCGTGCCGCCGTTGCCGTCGCCGATCGTGTAGCTGAAGCTGTCCGCGCCGTGGTAGTTCGCCGCCGGCGCGTAGGTGATCGTCCCGTCCGCGTTGACCGTCGCCGTGCCGTGCGCCGGCGCCGTCGCCGCGCTCACCGTCAGCGTGTCGCCGTCCAGGTCGGTGTCGTTCGTCAGGACCGCGACGACTGACCGCCGTGTCCTCCGCCGTCGTCGCCGCGTCATCGACCGCCACCGGGCCGTCGTTCGTCGGCGTCACCGTCACGCTGACCGTCGCCGTGGCCGTGCCGCCGTTGCCGTCGCCGATCGTGTAGCTGAAGCTGTCCGCGCCGTGGTAGTTCGCCGCCGGCGCGTAGGTGATCGTCCCGTCCGCGTTGACCGTCGCCGTGCCGTGCGCCGGCGCCGTCGCCGCGCTGACCGTCAGCGTGTCGCCGTCCAGGTCGGTGTCGTTCGTCAGGACCGCGATCGTCGACCGCCGTGTCCTCCGCCGTCGTCGCCGCATCGTCGACCGCGACCGGGCCGTCGTTCGTCGGCGTGACCGTCACGCTGACCGTCGCCGTCGCGCTGCCGCCGTTGCCGTCGCCGATCGTGTAGCTGAAGCTGTCGGCGCCGTGGTAGTTCGCCGCCGGCGCGTAGGTGATCGTCCCGTCCGCGTTGACCGTCGCCGTGCCGTGCGCCGGCGCCGTCGCCGCGCTGACCGTCAGCGTGTCGCCGTCGAGGTCGGTGTCGTTCGTCAGGACCGCGACGCTGACCGCCGTGTCCTCCGCCGTCGTCGCCGCGTCGTCGACCGCCACCGGGCCGTCGTTCGTCGCCGTCACCGTCACGCTGACCGTCGCCGTGGCCGTGCCGCCGTTGCCGTCGCCGATCGTGTAGCTGAAGCTGTCCGCGCCGTGGTAGTTCGCCGCCGGCGCGTAGGTGATCGTCCCGTCCGCGTTGACCGTCGCCGTGCCGTGCGCCGGCGCCGTCGCCGCGCTCACCGTCAGCGTGTCGCCGTCGAGGTCGCGTGTCGTTCGTCAGGACCGCGACGCTGACCGCCGTGTCCTCCGCCGTCGTCGCCGCATCGTCGACCGCCACCGGGCCGTCGTTCGTCGGCGTCACCGTCACGCTGACCGTCGCCGTCGCGCGTGCCGCCGTTGCCGTCGCCGATCGTGTAGCTGAAGCTGTCCGCGCCGTGGTAGTTCGCCGCCGGCGCGTAGGTGATCGTCCCGTCCGCGTTGACCGTCGCCGTGCCGTGCGCCGGCGCCGTCGCCGCGCTCACCGTCAGCGTGTCGCCGTCGAGGTCGGTGTCGTTCGTCAGGACCGCGACGCTGACCGCCGTGTCCTCCGCCGTCGTCGCCGCGTCGTCGACCGCGACCGGGCCGTCGTTCGTCGGCGTCACCGTCACGCTGACCGTCGCCGTGGCCGTGCCGCCGTTGCCGTCGCCGATCGTGTAGCTGAAGCTGTCCGCGCCGTGGTAGTTCGCCGCCGGCGCGTAGGTGATCGTCCCGTCGGCGTTGACCGTCGCCGTGCCGTGCGCCGGCGCCGTCGCCGCGCTCACCGTCAGCGCGTCGCCGTCGAGGTCGGTGTCGTTCGTCAGGACCGCGACGACGACCGCCGTGTCCTCCGCCGTCGTCGCCGCGTCGTCGACCGCCACCGGGCCGTCGTTCGTCGGCGTCACCGTCACGCTGACCGTCGCCGTCGCGCTGCCGCCGTTGCCGTCGCCGATCGTGTAGCTGAAGCTGTCCGCGCCGTGGTAGTTCGCCGCCGGCGCGTAGGTGATCGTCCCGTCCGCGTTGACCGTCGCCGTGCCGTGCGCCGGCGCCGTCGCCGCGCTCACCGTCAGCGTGTCGCCGTCGAGGTCGGTGTCGTTCGTCAGGACCGCGACGATGACCGCCGTGTCCTCCGCCGTCGTCGCCGCGTCGTCGACCGCCACCGGGCCGTCGTTCGTCGGCGTCACCGTCACGCTGACCGTCGCCGTCGCCGTGCCGCCGTTGCCGTCGCCGATCGTGTAGCTGAAGCTGTCCGCGCCGTGGTAGTTCGCCGCCGGCGCGTAGGTGATCGTCCCGTCCGCGTTGACCGTCGCCGTGCCGTGCGCCGGCGCCGTCGCCGCGCTGACCGTCAGCGTGTCGCCGTCCAGGTCGGTGTCGTTCGTCAGGACCGCGACGCTGACCGCCGTGTCCTCCGCCGTCGTCGCCGCGTCGTCGACCGCGACCGGGCCGTCGTTCGTCGGCGTCACCGTCACGCTGACCGTCGCCGTCGCGCGTGCCGCCGTTGCCGTCGCCGATCGTGTAGCTGAAGCTGTCCGCGCCGTGGTAGTTCGCCGCCGGCGCGTAGGTGATCGTCCCGTCCGCGTTGACCGTCGCCGTGCCGTGCGCCGGCGCCGTCGCCGCGCTCACCGTCAGCGTGTCGCCGTCGAGGTCGGTGTCGTTCGTCAGGACCGCGACGATGACCGCCGTGTCCTCCGCCGTCGTCGCCGCGTCGTTCGACCGCGACCGGGCCGTCGTTCGTCGGCGTCACCGTCACGCTGACCGTCGCCGTCGCGCGTGCCGCCGTTGCCGTCGCCGATCGTGTAGCTGAAGCTGTCCGCGCCGTGGTAGTTCGCCGCCGGCGCGTAGGTAATCGTCCCGTCCGCGTTGACCGTCGCCGTGCCGTGCGCCGGCGCCGTCGCCGCGCTCACCGTCAGCGTGTCGCCGTCCAGGTCGGTGTCGTTCGTCAGGACCGCGATCGTCGACCGCCGTGTCTTCCGTCGTCGTCGCCGCGTCGTCGACCGCCACCGGGCCGTCGTTCGTCGGCGTCACCGTCACGCTGACCGTCGCCGTCGCGCGTGCCGCCGTTGCCGTCGCCGATCGTGTAGCTGAAGCTGTCCGCGCCGTGGTAGTTCGCCGCCGGCGCGTAGGTAATCGTCCCGTCCGCGTTGACCGTCGCCGTGCCGTGCGCCGGCGCCGTCGCCGCGCTGACCGTCAGCGCGTCGCCGTCGAGGTCGGTGTCGTTCGTCAGGACCGCGACGATGACCGCCGTGTCCTCCGCCGTCGTCGCCGCGTCGTTCGACCGCGACCGGGCCGTCGTTCGCCGGCGTCACCGTCACGCTGACCGTCGCCGTCGCGCTGCCGCCGTTGCCGTCGCCGATCGTGTAGCTGAAGCTGTCCGCGCCGTGGTAGTTCGCCGCCGGCGCGTAGGTGATCGTCCCGTCCGCGTTGACCGTCGCCGTGCCGTGCGCCGGCGCCGTCGCCGCGCTCACCGTCAGCGTGTCGCCGTCGAGGTCGGTGTCGTTCGTCAGGACCGCGATCGCTGACCGCCGTGTCTTCCGCCGTCGTCGCCGCGTCGTTCGACCGCGACCGGGCCGTCGTTCGCGGCCGTCACCGTCACGCTGACCGTCGCCGTCGCGCTGCCGCCGTTGCCGTCGCCGATCGTGTAGCTGAAGCTGTCCGCGCCGTGGTAGTTCGCCGCCGGCGCGTAGGTGATCGTCCCGTCCGCGTTGACCGTCGCCGTGCCGTGCGCCGGCGCCGTCGCCGCGCTGACCGTCAGCGTGTCGCCGTCGAGGTCGGTGTCGTTCGTCAGGACCGCGACGATGACCGCCGTGTCCTCCGCCGTCGTCGCCGCGTCGTCGACCGCCACCGGGCCGTCGTTCGTCGGCGTCACCGTCACGCTGACCGTCGCCGTCGCCTGCCGCCGTTGCCGTCGCCGATCGTGTAGCTGAAGCTGTCCGCGCCGTGGTAGTTCGCCGCCGGCGCGTAGGTGATCGTCCCGTCCGCGTTGACCGTGGCCGTGCCGTGCGCCGGCGCCGTCGCCGCGCTCACCGTCAGCGCGTCGCCGTCGAGGTCGCGTGTCGTTCGTCAGGACCGCGACGCTGACCGCCGTGTCCTCCGCCGTCGTCGCCGCGTCGTCGACCGCCACCGGGCCGTCGTTCGACGCCGTCACCGTCACGCTGACCGTCGCCGTGGCCGTCCCGCCGTTGCCGTCGCCGATCGTGTAGCTGAAGCTGTCCGCGCCGTGGTAGTTCGCCGCCGGCGCGTAGGTGATCGTCCCGTCCGCGTTGACCGTCGCCGTGCCGTGCGCCGGCGCCGTCGCCGCGCTCACCGTCAGCGTGTCGCCGTCCAGGTCGGTGTCGTTCGTCAGGACCGCGACGATGACCGCCGTGTCCTCCGCCGTCGTCGCCGCGTCGTCGACCGCGACCGGGCCGTCGTTCGTCGGCGTCACCGTCACGCTCACCGTCGCCGTCGCGCTGCCGCCGTTGCCGTCGCCGATCGTGTAGCTGAAGCTGTCCGCGCCGTGGTAGTTCGCCGCCGGCGCGTAGGTGATCGTCCCGTCCGCGTTGACCGTCGCCGTGCCGTGCGCCGGCGCCGTCGCCGCGCTGACCGTCAGCGTGTCGCCGTCGAGGTCGCGTGTCGTTCGTCAGGACCGCGACGATGACCGCCGTGTCCTCCGCCGTCGTCGCCGCGTCGTCGACCGCGACCGGGCCGTCGTTCGTCGGCGTCACCGTCACGCTGACCGTCGCCGTGGCCGTCCCGCCGTTGCCGTCGCCGATCGTGTAGCTGAAGCTGTCCGCGCCGTGGTAGTTCGCCGCCGGCGCGTAGGTGATCGTCCCGTCGGCGTTGACCGTCGCCGTGCCGTGCGCCGGCGCCGTCGCCGCGCTCACCGTCAGCGTGTCGCCGTCGAGGTCGGTGTCGTTCGTCAGGACCGCGACGATGACCGCCGTGTCCTCCGCCGTCGTCGCCGCGTCGTCGACCGCGACCGGGCCGTCGTTCGTCGGCGTCACCGTCACGCTGACCGTCGCCGTCGCGCTGCCGCCGTTGCCGTCGCCAATCGTGTAGCTGAAGCTGTCGGCGCCGTGGTAGTTCGCCGCCGGCGCGTAGGTGATCGTCCCGTCCGCGTTGACCGTCGCCGTGCCGTGCGCCGGCGCCGTCGCCGCGCTGACCGTCAGCGTGTCGCCGTCGAGGTCGCGTGTCGTTCGTCAGGACCGCGACGATGACCGCCGTGTCCTCCGCCGTCGTCGCCGCATCGTCGACCGCGACCGGGCCGTCGTTCGTCGGCGTCACCGTCACGCTGACCGTCGCCGTGGCCTGCCGCCGTTGCCGTCGCCGATCGTGTAGCTGAAGCTGTCCGCGCCGTGGTAGTTCGCCGCCGGCGCGTAGGTGATCGTCCCGTCGGCGTTGACCGTCGCCGTGCCGTGCGCCGGCGCCGTCGCCGCGCTGACCGTCAGCGTGTCGCCGTCGAGGTCGGTGTCGTTCGTCAGGACCGCGACGATGACCGCCGTGTCCTCCGCCGTCGTCGCCGCGTCGTCGACCGCGACCGGGCCGTCGTTCGTCGGCGTCACCGTCACGCTGACCGTCGCCGTGGCCTGCCGCCGTTGCCGTCGCCGATCGTGTAGCTGAAGCTGTCCGCGCCGTGGTAGTTCGCCGCCGGCGCGTAGGTGATCGTCCCGTCGGCGTTGACCGTCGCCGTGCCGTGCGCCGGCGCCGTCGCCGCGCTGACCGTCAGCGTGTCGCCGTCCAGGTCGGTGTCGTTCGTCAGGACCGCGACGATGACCGCCGTGTCCTCCGCCGTCGTCGCCGCGTCGTCGACCGCGACCGGGCCGTCGTTCGTCGGCGTGACCGTCACGCTGACCGTCGCCGTGGCCGTCCCGCCGTTCCCGTCGCCGATCGTGTAGCTGAAGCTGTCCGCGCCGTGGTAGTTCGACGCCGGCGCGTAGGTGATCGTCCCGTCGGCGTTGACCGTCGCCGTGCCGTGCGCCGGCGCCGTCGCCGCGCTGACCGTCAGCGTGTCGCCGTCGAGATCGCGTGTCGTTCGTCAGGACCGAGACGATGACCGCCGTGTCCTCGGCCGTCGTCGCCGCGTCATCGACCGCCACCGGGCCGTCGTTCGTCGCCGTCACCGTCACGTTGACCGTCGCCGTGGCCGTCCCGCCGTTGCCGTCGCCGATCGTGTAGCTGAAGCTGTCCGCGCCGTGGTAGTTCGCCGCCGGCGCGTAGGTGATCGTCCCGTCGGCGTTGACCGTCGCCGTGCCGTGCGCCGGCGCCGTCGCCGCGCTGACCGTCAGCGTGTCGCCGTCGAGGTCGGTGTCGTTCGTCAGGACCGCGACGATGACCGCCGTGTCCTCCGCCGTCGTCGCCGCGTCGTCGACCGCGACCGGGCCGTCGTTCGTCGGCGTCACCGTCACGCTGACCGTCGCCGTCGCCGTGCCGCCGTTGCCGTCGCCGATCGTGTAGCTGAAGCTGTCGGCGCCGTGGTAGTTCAACGCCGGCGCGTAGGTAATCGTCCCGTCCGCGTTGACCGTCGCCGTGCCGTGCGCCGGCGCCGTCGCCGCGCTGACCGTCAGCGTGTCGCCGTCCAGGTCGGTGTCGTTCGTCAGCACCGCGACGATGACCGCCGTGTCCTCCGCCGTCGTCGCCGCATCGTCGACCGCGACCGGGCCGTCGTTCGTCGGCGTCACCGTCACGCTGACCGTCGCCGTGGCGCTGCCGCCGTTGCCGTCGCCGATCGTGTAGCTGAAGCTGTCGGCGCCGTGGTAGTTCGCCGCCGGCGCGTAGGTGATCGTCCCGTCGGCGTTGACCGTCGCCGTGCCGTGCGCCGGCGCCGTCGCCGCGCTGACCGTCAGCGTGTCGCCGTCGAGGTCGCTGTCGTTCGTCAGCACCGCGACGATGACCGCCGTGTCCTCGGCCGTCGTCGCCGCATCGTCGACCGCCACCGGGCCGTCGTTCGTCGGCGTCACCGTCACGCTCACCGTGGCCGTGGCCGTCCCGCCGTTGCCGTCGCCGATCGTGTAGCTGAAGCTGTCCGCGCCGTGGTAGTTCGACGCCGGCGCGTAGGTGATCGTCCCGTCCGCGTTGACCGTCGCCGTGCCGTGCGCCGGCGCCGTCGCCGCGCTGACCGTCAGCGTGTCGCCGTCGAGGTCGGTGTCGTTCGCCAGGACCGCGACGATGACCGCCGTGTCCTCCGCCGTCGTCGCCGCGTCGTCGACCGCCACCGGGCCGTCGTTCGTCGGCGTGACCGTCACGGTGACCGTCGCCGTCGCGCTGCCGCCGTTGCCGTCGCCGATCGTGTAGCTGAAGCTGTCCGCGCCGTGGTAGTTCGCCGCCGGCGCGTAGGTAATCGTCCCGTCGGCGTTGACCGTCGCCGTGCCGTGCGCCGGCGCCGTCGCCGCGCTGACCGTCAGCGTGTCGCCGTCGAGGTCGGTGTCGTTCGTCAGGACCGCGACGACGACCGCCGTGTCCTCGGCCGTCGTCGCCGCATCGTCGACCGCCACCGGGCCGTCGTTCGTCGGCGTGACCGTCACCTGACCGTCGCCGTGGCTGTCCCGCCGTTGCCGTCGCCGACCGTGTAGCTGAAGCTGTCCGCGCCGTGGTAGTTCGCCGCCGGCGCGTAGGTGATCGTCCCGTCGGCGTTGACCGTCGCCGTGCCGTGCGCCGGCGCCGTCGCCGCGCTGACCGTCAGCGTGTCGCCGTCGAGGTCGCGTGTCGTTCGTCAGGACCGCGACGACGACCGCCGTGTCCTCCGCCGTCGTCGCCGCGTCGTCGACCGCCACCGGGCCGTCGTTCGTCGGCGTCACCGTCACGCTGACCGTGGCCGTGGCCTGCCGCCGTTGCCGTCGCCGATCGTGTAGCTGAAGCTGTCCGCGCCGTGGTAGTTCGCCGCCGGCGCGTAGGTGATCGTCCCGTCGGCGTTGACTGTGGCCGTGCCGTGCGCGGGCGCTGTCGCCGCGCTCACCGTCAGCGTGTCGCCGTCGAGATCGGTGTCGTTCGTCAGCACCGCGACGACCACCGCCGTGTCCTCCGCCGTCGTCGCCGTTGTCGTCGACCGCGACCGGGCCATCGTTGGTCGGCGTGACCGTCACGCGTGACCGTCGGCCGTCGCCGTCCCGCCATTCCCGTCGCCCACCGTGTAGCTGAAGCTGTCGGCGCCGTGATAGTTCGCCGCCGGCGTGTAGGTGATCGTCCCGTCCTGGTCGATCGCCGCCGCGCCGTGCGCCGCTGCGCCGACCGCCGTCACCGACAGGCTGTCCTCGTCCATGTCGATGTCGTTTGACACGACGGCAATCGTCACCGCCGTGTCCTCGGACGTCGTGGCCGAATCGTCGACCGCGCTCGGGCCGTCGTTGACGGACGCCACTGTGACGGTGACCGTCGCGGTCGCGGTCCCACCGTTGCCGTCACCGATCGTGTAGGTGAAGCTGTCGGCGCCGAAATAGTTCGCGGCGGGCGTGTAGGTGACGGTGCCTTCCGGATTCACCACTGCCGTGCCGTGCGCCGCCGCGCTGACGCGGGTCAGCGAAAGCGTCTCGCCATCGACGTCGCTGTCGTTCGTCAGGACCGCGATGCCGACCGCCGTGTCCTCCGCCGTCGTGGCCGCGTCGTCGACCGCCACCGGGCTGTCGTTCGCCGGCGTCACCGTCACGCTGACGGTCGCCGTGGCCGTCCCGCCGGACCCGTCACCGATCGTGTAACTGAAGCTGTCGGCACCGTGGTAATTGGCGGCCGGCGCGTAGGTAATCGTCCCGCCGGGGTTGACCGTGGCCGTGCCGTGCGCCGGCGCCGTCGCCGCGCTGACCGTCAGGGTGTCGCCGTCGAGGTCGGTGTCGTTCGTCAGGACCGAGACGATGACTACCGTGTCCTCCGCCGTCGTCGCCGCGTCATCGACCGCGACCGGGCCGTCGTTCGTCGCCGTCACCGTCACGCTGACCGTGGCCGTGGCCGTCCCGCCGAACCCATCGCCGATCGTGTAGCTGAAGCTGTCGGCGCCGTGGAAGTTCGCCGCCGGCGCGTACGTAATCGTCCCGTCCGCGTTGACCGTGGCCGCACCGTGCGCCGGCGCGCTGACGCTGTTCAGCGAGAGCGTCTCGCCATCGACGTCGCTGTCGTTCGTCAGGACCGCAATGCTGACTGCCGTGTCCTCTGCCGTCGTCGCCGCATCGTCGACCGCGACCGGGCTGTCGTTCGTCGGTGTGACCGTCACGGTGACCGTTGCCGTGGCCGTCCCGCCGAACCCGTCCCCGACGGTGTAGCTGAAGACATCCGCGCCGTGGTAGTTGGCGGAAGGCGCGTAGGCAATCGTCCCGTCCGCGTTGACCCTGGTCGTGCCATGCGCGGGTACCGTCGCCGAGATCACCGTCAGGGTGTCGTCGTCGAGATCGGTGTCGTTCGGCAGCACCGCGACGGTGACCGCCGTGTCCTCCGCCGTCGTCGCCGCGTCATCCACCGCCACCGGGCCGTCGTTTGTCGGCGTGACCGTCACGCTGACCGTGGCCGTCGCGCTGCCCCCATTGCCGTCGCCGATCGTGTAGCTGAAGCTGTCGGCGCCGTGGTAGTTCGCGGCCGGCGTATAGGCGATCGTCCCGTCCGCGATTGACCGTGGCCGTGCCGCGCGGAGCCGGGCCCACGCTGGTTACCGTCACCGTGTCGCCGTCCAGGTCGCTGTCGTTGGCCAGCACCGCGACGCTGACTGCCGTGTCCTCCGCCGTCGTCGCCGCGTCATCGACCGCCACCGGGCCGTCGTTCGTCGGCGTCACCGTCACCGTGACGGTGGCCGTGGCCGTCCCGCCGAACCCGTCGCCGATCGTGTAGCTGAAGCTGTCCGCGCCGTGGTAGTTGGCGGCCGGGCGCGTAGGTGATCGTCCCGTCCGCATTGATTGTCGCCGTGCCGTGTGCGGGCGCCGTCGCCGCGCTCACCGTCAGGGTGTCGCCGTCGAGGTCCGTGTCGTTCGTCAGCACCGCGACGGCTGACCGCCGTGTCCTCCGCCGTCGTCGCCGCGTCATCGATCGCGACCGGACCGTCGTTCGTCGGCGTGACCGTTACGCGTGACCGTCGCCGTCGCGCTGCCGCCGTTGCCGTCGCCAATCGTGTAGCTGAAGCTGTCCGCACCGTGGTAGTTCGCCGCCGGCGTATAGCGTGATCGTCCCGTCCGGATTGACGGTCGCCGTGCCGTGTGCGGGCGCCGTCGCCGCGCTCACCGTCAGCGTGTCGCCGTCCAGGTCGCTGTCGTTCGTCAGGACCGCGACGACGACCGCCGTGTCCTCCGCCGTCGTCGCCGCGTCATCGACCGCCACCGGGCCGTCGTTCGTCGGCGTCACCGTCACCGTGACCGTGGCCGTGGCCGTCCCGCCGTAGCCGTCGCCGATCGTGTAGCTGAAGCTGTCCGCACCGTGGTAGTTCGCCGCCGGCGCGTAGGTGACCGTCCCGTCCGCGTTGACCGTCGCCGTGCCGTGTGCGGGCGCCGTCGCCGCGCTCACCGTCAGCGTGTCGCCGTCGAGGTCGGTGTCGTTCGTCAGGACCGCGATGCCGACCGCCGTGTCCTCCGCCGTCGTCGCCGCATCATCGACCGCGACCGGGCCGTCGTTCGTCGGCGTCACCGTCACGCTGACCGTCGCCGTCGCGCTGCCGCCGTTGCCGTCGCCGATCGTGTAGCTGAAGCTGTCCGCGCCGTGGTAATTCGCGGCCGGCGCGTAGGTAATCGTCCCGTCCGCGTTGACCGTGGCCGTGCCGTGCGCCGGCATGCCCGCGCCGCGTCACGGACAGCGTGTCGCCGTCCAGGTCCGTGTCGTTCGTCAGGACCGCGACGACAACCGCCGTGTCCTCCGCCGTCGTCGCCGCGTCGTCGACCGCCGACCGGGCCGTCGTTCGTCGGCGTGACCGTCACGCTGACGGAGGCCGCGGCCGTCCCGCCATTCCCGTCGCCAATCGTGTAGCTGAAGCTGTCCGCGCCGTGGTAATTCGCGGCCGGCGCGTAGGTGATCGTCCCGTCGGCGTTGACCGTCGCCGTGCCGTGCGCCGGCGCCGTCGCCGCGCTGACCGTCAACGCGTCGCCGTCGAGGTCCGTGTCGTTCGTCAGCACCGCGACGACAACCGCCGTGTCCTCGGCCGTCGTCGCCGCGTCATCGACCGCCACCGGGCCATCATTCGCCGGCGTGACCGTCACGCTCACCGTCGCCGTCGCGCTGCCGCCGTTGCCGTCGCCGATCGTGTAGCTGAAGCTGTCCGCGCCGTGGTAGTTCAACGCCGGCGCGTAGGTAATCGTCCCGTCCGCGTTGACCGCCGCCGTGCCGTGTACCGGTGCGGTCGCCGCGCTCACCGTCAGCGTGTCGCCGTCCAGGTCGCTGTCGTTCGTCAGCACCGCGATGCTGACCGACGTGTCCTCGGTCGTCGTCGCCGCGTCATCGAGCGCGACCGGGCCGTCGTTCGCCGGCGTGACCGTCACGCTGACGGAGGCCGTGGCCGTCCCGCCGTTGCCGTCGCCGATCGTGTAGCTGAAGCTGTCGGCACCGTGGTAGTTCGCCGCCGGCGCGTAGGTGATCGTCCCGTCCGGGTTGACCGCCGCCGCGCCGTGCGCAGCCGTGCCCACGCTCGTCACCGTCAGCGTGTCGCCGTCCAGGTCGGTGTCGTTCGTCAGCACCGCGATGCTGATCGCCGTGTCCTCCGCCGTCGTCGCCGCATCATCGACCGCCACCGGGCCGTCGTTCGTCGGCGTCACCGTCACGCTGACCGTGGCCGTCGCGCTGCCGCCGTTGCCGTCGCCGATCGTGTAGCTGAAGCTGTCGGCGCCGTGATAGTTGGCGGCCGGCGCGTAAGTAATTGTCCCGTCGGGGTTGACCGTCGCGGTGCCGTGCGCGGGCACCGTCACCGAGCTGACCGTCAGCGTGTCGCCGTCCAGGTCGGTGTCGTTCGTCAGGACCGCGATGACGACCGCCGTGTCCTCCGCCGTCGTCGCCGCGTCGTCGACCGCGACCGGACCGTCGTTCGTCGGCGTCACCGTCACGCTCACCGTCGCCGTCGCGCTGCCGCCGTTGCCATCGCCGACCGTGTAGCTGAAGCTGTCCGCGCCGTGGTAGTTCGCCGCCGGCGCGTAGGTGATCGTCCCGTCCGGGTTGACCGCCGCCGTGCCGTGCGCCGCCGCGCCCACGCTCGTCACCGTCGGCGTGTCGCCGTCCAGGTCGGTGTCGTTCGTCAGCACCGCGATGCTGACCGCCGTGTCCTCCGCCGTCGTCGCCGCATCATCCACCGCGACCGGGCCGTCGTTCGTCGGCGTGACCGTCACGCTGACGGAGGCCGTCGCCGTCCCGCCGTTGCCGTCGCCGATCGTGTAGCTGAAGCTGTCTGCGCCGTGGTAGTTCAACGCCGGCGCGTAGGTGATCGTCCCGTCGGCGTTGACCGTGGCCGTCCCGTGCGCCGGCATGCCGGCGCCCGTCACGGACAGCGTGTCGCCGTCCAGGTCCGTGTCGTTCGTCAGGACCGCGACGACAACCGCCGTGTCCTCCGCCGTCGTCGCCGCGTCGTCGACCGCGACCGGGCCGTCGTTCGTCGGCGTCACCGTCACGGCCACCGTCGCCGTCGCGCTGCCGCCGTTGCCGTCGCCGATCGTGTAGCTGAAGCTGTCCGCGCCGTGGTAGTTCGACGCCGGCGCGTAGGTAATCGTCCCGTCCGCGTTGACCGTCGCCGTGCCGTGCGCCGCCGCGCTGACGCTCGAGACTGTGAGCGTGTCGCCGTCGAGGTCGGTGTCGTTCGTCAGGACCGCGACGATGACCGCCGTGTCCTCGGCCGTCGTCGCCGCATCATCCACCGCGACCGGGCCGTCGTTCGTCGGCGTGACCGTCACGCTGACGGAGGCCGTGGCCGTCCCGCCGTTGCCGTCGCCGATCGTGTAGCTGAAGCTGTCCGCGCCGTGGTAGTTCGCGGCCGGCGCGTAGGTGATCGTCCCGTCGGCGTTGACCGTGGCCGTCCCGTGCGTCGGCGCCGTCGCCGAACTGACCGTCAATGTGTCGCCGTCCAGGTCGGTGTCGTTCGTCAGGACCGAGACGACGACCGCCGTGTCCTCCGCCGTCGTCGCCGCATCGTCGACCGCGACCGGGCCGTCGTTCGTCGGCGTGACCGTCACAGTGACCGTCGCCGTCGCGGTGCCGCCGCTCCGTCGCCGATCGTGTAGCTGAAGCTGTCGGCGCCCTGGTAATTGGTCGCCGGCGCATACGTGATCGTGCCGTCCGCATTAACTGCGGCCGTGCCGTGTGCCGGTGTGCTGGCACCCGTGACGGCCAGCGTGTCGCCGTCCAGGTCGGTGTCGTTCGTCAGGACCGCGACGACAACCGCCGTGTCCTCCGCCGTCGTCGCCGCATCATCCGCCGCGACCGGGGCGTCGTTCGCGCCTGCCACAGTTACGTGAACGGTCGCCGTCGCGCTTGTCTCCGGCCCGCTATCCGGACCAGTCATCACGGAATGGCTTACTTCGGGCGACAGAATGCTTTCGACGCCCGCGGCGCCGTACGCAGTGGCTGTGAAGTAGTACTGCTGTCCTTTGACAAGGCCATGAACGGCACCGCCGAGCGCGGATCCGAAATCTATGGTCGATGTGTAGATGCCAGGTTGCGTGCCGTAGTAAATCCTGTAGCCGGCGACATCCACGTCCGGGCTGGGATCCCACTCCAGCGTCACGGCGCCGGTCTGAATCGTGTAGGTGAAGCTGTCCGCGCCGTGGTAGTCCGCCTCCGGGATGTAGGTGATCGTTCCGTCCGGGTTGATCGAGACCGTCCCGTGCTGCGGCGCGCTCACGGCGCTCACCGACAGGCTGTCGCCGTCAGGATCGCTGTCGTTGGCGAGGACCGGCACGCTGACCGCGGTGTCCTCCACGGTCGTCGCCGTGTCGTCCTCGGCCGCCGGCCCATCGTTGACCGGGGTGATCGTGACGCTGACCGACGATGTCGCCGTGCCGCCATGCCCGTCGCTCAGCGTGTACGTGAAACCGCCGGTGCCATTGAAGTTCGCCGCCGGTGCATAGGTGATCGTGCCGTCCGCATTGACGACTGCTGTGCCGTGCATCAGGTCTTGAATCGCTGAGACAGACAACCCATCGCCGTCCGCGTCGGTGTCGTTCGCCAGGACCGCGATGATCACAGGCGTGTCCTCGGGCGTGGCCGCCAGATCGTTGAACCCGACGGGGCCGTCGGGCACGGCTGTGATGGTCACGCTCACCGTCGCCGCCGCGATGCCGCCGTTGCCATCGCCGATCACGTAAACGAAGCTGTCCGCTCCGCTGTAGTCGGCCGCCGGCGTATAGGTGATGCTCCCGTCCCCGTTGATTGCCGCAACGCCGTGGGCCGGCGCACTGACGCCCGTCACCGACAGGCTGTCCGCCTCCGCGTCGCTGTCATTGGCCAGGACGACAATCACCGCCGTCGCGTCTTCCAGGACCGTGGCGACATCACCGACTGCCATCGGGGCATCATTGGCGGCAGTCAGCACCATGGTGACCACTGCGGTGGCCGTGCCGCCGTTCCCGTCGCCGATCGTGTAGCCGAAGCTGTCGGTGCCGTGGTAATTCGCCGCCGGCGTGTAGGTGATCGTCCCGTCAGGGTTGATGACCGTCGTGCCGTGCGCGGGCAGCGTCACCGCGCTCACCGTCAGCGCGTCGCCGTCCAGGTCGCTGTCGTTGGCGAGGACCGCGACGCTGACCGCCGTGTCCTCCGCCGTCGTCGCTGCGTCGTTCACCGCGACCGGGCCGTCGTTGACGCCCGTCACCGTCACGCTGACCGTCGCCGTCGCGGTGCCGCCATTCCCGTCGCCGGCCGTGTAGCCGAAGCTGTCGGCGCCGTGGTAGTTCGCCGCCGGCGTGTAGGTGATCGTTCCGTCCGGATTGACGGTGGCCGTCCCGTGCGCCGGCGTGGTCGCCGCGCTCACCGTCAGCGTGTCGCCGTCCAGGTCGCTGTCGTTCGCCAGCACCGCGATGCTGACTGCCGTGTCCTCCGCCGTCGTGGCCGCATCACCGACCGCGACCGGGCCGTCGTTGGTCGGCGTGACCGTCACGCTCACCGTCGCCGAGCGCCGTCCCGCCGTTGCCGTCGCCGATCGTGTAGCTGAAGCTGTCCGCGCCGTGGTAGTTCGCCGCCGGCGTGTAGGTGATCGTTCCGTCCGGATTGACGGCGGCCGTGCCGTGCGCCGGCGTGGTCGCCGCGCTCACCGTCAGCGTGTCGCCGTCGAGATCGCTGTCGTTGGTCAGCACCGCGATGCTGACTGCCGTGTCCTCCGCCGTCGTGGCCGCGTCAGCGACCGCGACCGGGCCGTCGTTCGTCGGCGTGACCGTCACGCTCACCGTCGCCGAGCCCGTCCCGCCGTTGCCGTCGCCGACCGTGTAGCTGAAGCTGTCCGCGCCGTGGTAATTCGCCGCCGGCGTGTAAGTGATCGTCCCGTCCGGGTTGACGACCGCGGTGCCGTGCGCGGGCGTCGTCGCCGCGCTCACCACGACGGTGTCGCCGTCCAGGTCCGTGTCGTTGGCGAGCACCGCGACCGTCGCCGCCGTGTCCTCCGCCGTCGTGACCGCGTCGTTCACCGCGACCGGGCCGTCGTTGACGCCGTGACCGTCACGCTGACCGTCGCCGTCGCGGTGCCGCCGTTGCCGTCGCCGACCGTGTAGCTGAAGCTGTCCGCGCCGTTGTAGTTCGCCGCCGGCGTGTAGGTGATCGTTCCGTCCGGATTGACGGCGGCCGTGCCGTGCGCCGGCGTGGTCGCCGCGCTCACCGTCAGCGTGTCGCCGTCGAGGTCGCTGTCGTTGGTCAGCACCGCGATGCTGACTGCCGTGTCCTCCGCCGTCGTGGCCGCATCAGCGACCGCGACCGGGCCGTCGTTGGTCGGCGTGACCGTCACGCTCACCGTCGCCGAGCGCCGTCCCGCCGTTGCCGTCGCCGACCGTGTAGCTGAAGCTGTCCGCGCCGTGGTAGTTCGCCGCCGGCGTGTAGGTGATCGTCCCGTCCGGGTTGACGACCGCGCTGCCGTGCGCGGGCGTCGTCGCCGCGCTCACCACGACGGTGTCGCCGTCCAGGTCCGTGTCGTTGGCGAGCACCGCGACCGTCGCCGCCGTGTCCTCCGCCGTCGTGACCGCGTCGTTCACCGCGACCGGGCCGTCGTTGACGCCCGTCACCGTCACGCTGACCGTCGCCGTCGCGGTGCCGCCGTTGCCGTCGCCGACCGTGTAGCTGAAGCTGTCCGCGCCGTGGTAGTTCGCCGCCGGCGTGTAGGTGATCGTCCCGTCCGGGTTGACGACCGCGTTGCCGTGCGCGGGCGTCGTCACCGCGCTCACCACGACGGTGTCGCCGTCCAGGTCGGTGTCGTTGGCGAGCACCGCGACCGTCGCCGCCGTGTCCTCCGCCGTCGTGACCGCGTCGTTCACCGCGACCGGGCCGTCGTTGACGCCCGTCACCGTCACGCTGACCGTCGCCGTCGCGGTGCCGCCATTCCCGTCGCCGACCGTGTAGCCGAAGCTGTCCGCGCCGTGGTAGTTCGCCGCCGGCGTGTAGGTGATCGTCCCGTCCGGGTTGGCGACCGCGGTGCCGTGCGCAGGCGTCGTCACCGCGCTCACCACGACGGTGTCGCCGTCCAGGTCCGTGTCGTTGGCGAGCACCGCGACCGCCGCCGCCGTGTCCTCCGCCGTCGTGACCGCGTCGTTCACCGCGACCGGGCCGTCGTTGACGCCCGTCACCGTCACGTTGACCGTCGCCGTCGCGGTGCCGCCGTTCCCGTCGCCGACCGTGTAGCCGAAGCTGTCCGCGCCGTGGTAGTTCGCCGCCGGCGTGTAGGTGATCGTCCCGTCCGGGTTGGTGGCCGCCGTGCCGTGCGCAGGTGTCGTCACCGCGCTCACGACGACGGTGTCGCCGTCGAGGTCGGTATCGTTGGCGAGCACCGCGACCGTCGCCGCCGTGTCCTCCGCCGTCGTGACCGCGTCGTTCACCGCGACCGGGCTGTCGTTGACGCCCGTCACCGTCACGTTGACCGTCGCCGTCGCGGTGCCGCCATTCCCGTCGCCGGCCGTGTAGCCGAAGCTGTCCGCGCCGTGGTAATTCGCGGCGGGCGTGTAGGTGATCGTTCCGTCCGGGTTGGCCGCCGCGGCGCCGTGCGCGGGAATCGTCACCGAGCTCACAATCACGGTGTCGCCGTCGAGGTCGGTATCGTTGGCAAGCACCGCGACCGTCGCCACCGTGTCCTCGGCCGTCGTCGCCGCATCGTTCACCGCGACCGGGCCGTCGTTGACGCCCGTCACCGTCACGTTGACCGTCGCCGTCGCGGCGCCGCCGTTGCCGTCGCCGATCGTGTACGTGAAGCTGTCCGTGCCGTGGTAATTCGCGGCTGGCGTGTAGGTGATGGTCTTGTCGGGGTTGATCGCCGCGCCGCCGTGCGCGGGCGTGCCGACGCTGCTCACCGACAGCGTGTCGCCGTCGAGGTCGCTGTCGTTCGTCAGGACCGGGATGACGGCCGCCGTGTCCTCCGCCGTCGCCGCGGCGTCGTTGGCCGCGACCGGGCCGTCGTTGACGGCCGTCACCGTCACGTTGACGGTGGCCGTGGCGCTGCCGGTGCGCCCGTCGCCGATCGTGTACGTGAAGCTGTCGGCCCCGTGGTAGTTCGCCGCCGGCGTGTAGGTGATCGTCTTGTTCGGATTGATTGCCGCGCTGCCGTGCGCCGGCGTGCCGGCGGCCGTCACCGACAGCGTGTCGCCATCCCCGTCCGCGTCATTGGCGAGCACCGGGATGACGACGGCCGTGTCCTCCGGCGTGGCTACCGCATCACCGACAGCCACCGGACCGTCGTTGGTGTCGCTGACGGTGATCGCCACGACTGCCGGCATCGAGTCGACAGTGCCGTCATTGGCCTTGTAGCTGAACGCGTCGGGGCCGGTGTAGTTCGCGGCAGGCGTGTAGGTGAACGTGCCGTTGGCGTCCAGCGACAACACCCCGTGAGTCGGTCCCAGCACGAGCACGGCCGTCAGGGTGTTCCCGTCCGGATCGTTGTCGTTGGCCAGAACGCCGAGACCGCCGACGGTCAGAGGCGTGTCTTCGTCGACGGTGTAGCTGTCGTTGGCCGCGGCCGGGGCATCGTTGACGGGCGTCACCGTGATCGAAACGGACGCGACGTTGGACTCGACGGTGCCGTCGTGAGCCTTGTAGGTAAAGCTGTCGGAGCCGTTGTAGTTCGCAAACGGCGTGTAGATGAGGCTGCCGACGGCGCTCAGCGCCAGCGTGCCGTGGGTCGGGCCCTGCACGAGGATTGCCGTCAGGCTGTTGTCGTCGGCGTCCGTGTCGTTGCCGAGCACGCCGGTTCCGTCGACCGTGAGCGTGCCGTCTTCGGCAACCGTGTACGCGTTGTTGACGGCGACCGGCGGCGAGTTCGACCCGCTCGAGGCGGTGAAGCTCCACACCGGCCCTGTCGTCGTGACCGTGCCGTCGTTCACCGTGGCGTACCACTGGTACTCGCTACCCGGCAGGAGGCCGCTCCACGCGGTCGTGGTGTTCGAGCCGGAAGCGACGCCGGTGTTCGTCCCGATCGCCGTGAACGGCGTCCCCTGCATCGCGTAGTCGAGCACGAACTGGCTGCTGGCGTCGTTCTCGAACTCGCCCGCACCCGCGTTGCGCGTCGGGGAATACGTGTAGGCGTAGATCTTGTTCTCCGACGGCTTGAACGTGTAGTACCGCAGCCAGCCGTCGCCGCCGTTGGCGCGGCTCTGATAGTCCGTCAGCACCTGATGCACCGGCTGCCCGCAGTCGTTCAGGTCCGTCCGTCGCCCTTCACCGGGGTAGTGGCCGTTGATGACCATGAACACGTTGCAGTTCGGCCTGATGAGCTGCTGCCACACCGCTTCCGCCGAGGTGCTGCTGTCGGTGCGGCTGAACTGCGTCGCCGTGGGGCGCGCGCTCGACGTGTTGAGGAACGCATGCGTGCTGAGAATCACGCGGCGGTTCGGGTACCGCTTGATGATCTTGTCGGCCCACGTGACCGCATACGCCGGCCAGTCGGTCTCGATGTGGATGACCAGGAAGTCGAGGCCGCCCACGGAGAAGAGCTGGTAGTTGTCCTTGTTCAGCCGGTTGGTCTCGCCGGCTTCCGCCCCGAGGTAGCCGCCGTACCACGGGAGGCCGAGAAACCGCGACGGCGGGAAGAACTGGTCGTAGAAGTTCGCGATGCCGCTCGGGTATTGATCGTGGTTGCCGGGCGACATCCCGTAGGGAACGCTGTTCGCCTCGAGCACCTGGAGGCTGGTGTCCGCGCGCTGCCATTCGACGATGAACTGGTCCTGGTGCTCGGTGATGTCGCCAAGGTGCGACGCGAACACGATGTTCTTCGTCACCCGGTTGTTGACGATCCAGTTCGTCTGCGCCGTGAACGTTGCCGCGCGGCCCGGGTCGTCGACGTAGTGCTGCGTGTCGGGAATCGCCACCACCGTGAAGTCCGGCGCGGTCACGCCCTTCGCACGCCCGTAGAACGTCACCGTCATCGGGTCGCCGTCGCTGTCCGAGACCGAGACGTTCAGCGTGGCGGGTGTCGGCGACGTGCTTCCGGCCGGGCCGATGAGAACCGGCACGTCGGGCGCGTTGTTCGGGACGATGTCGAACGGCGCGCCCTGGCCCCAGACCCAGCCCATGCCGACGATCGTCCCATTGATCCCGCGGCCCGAGCTGTCGTTGACGATGCTGCCGCTGGTCTCGTTGAGTCCCCAGCGTCCGAGCAGGTTCGGGTCGGTGACGATCTCGCCGGAGAGCCCGGTGGCGATCTGCTGCGCCGTGCGCGCGACGTTCCAGATGCGGACTTCGTCGATCGCGCCGTGGAAGAATCCGGACGCCGTTCCAGTGGAGTCCAGCGCGCTGCCGATCGCGGCATGCTGGATGCTGTCGGATCGTGGCGGCTGACCGACGAACAGTTCACGTTCGAGCGCACCGTTGAGGAAGAGCTGCCACTTCGAACCGTCGTAGGTCGCCGCCGCGTGATACCAGATGCCGTTCTGGATGGCGGTCACGCCGCTGACCGGGTGATTCAGACCGGAAGTGGTGCCGCCCACTCCTTCCTCGAAGTCGGCGACCAGCACGTTGCTGTCGCTGTCGATCCCGAGGAAGTAGTTCATGTTGAGATTGCCGGTGTCGCTCTCGCCGCGGCCCTTCGTCACCAGCGGAACCGCGGATGTGATGCCGCCGCTGCCCGTGGACGCGCCGGATCCGTTGCCATCCCGGCGAAACCACGCTTCAATCGTGAACGTGGACGCCCCGAGCCCTGGCGCCGCGCCGAAGGTGACGTACGCGGTGCCCCCCCCGAGGCCAATCCCGTTGTTGTCGGATCCCCCTCCCCCTTCGCTCACGGTCACGACCAGCGTGTCGCTGCCCGCCAGCGCGCCGTCGTTGGCCGCCAGCATCAGCACGTACGTCCCGGCCGCCGAGAACGTCGCGGTCGTCGTCACCGCCGCCGGCTGCGCGAACACGACAGTGCCGGGCCCGCTCACCTTGCTCCACAGCGTCGTCGGAGCTCCCCCCGGCAGGCCGTCGTCGGAGACCGTTCCAGACAGCGAGGCCGGGCTGGGCAGCACGATGCTGCGGTCCGAGCCGGCGTTGACGACTGGAGCGAGATTGACCGGTGTGGCAGTGACCTGGACTGACACGGTGTCGCTGCTCGACAGCACACCGTCGGTGGCCGACAGCATCAGCACGTAATTGCCGGCCGCGGAGAACGTGGCGTGGGTCACCACCTCGCCCACCTGCGCGAATGTGACCGTGCCCGGGCCACTCACCTTGCTCCACACGGTTTCCGGATCGCCACCAGGCTGGCCGTCGTCGGTGACGCTTCCCGCGAGCGCCGCGCCGAGCGCGACCGTGGTGATCGGATCCGAACCGGCGTTGACGACCGGAGCAAGGTTGGGAGTCCCGAAGTCGACTTGAACCGTGACGGAGTCCGTGCCGCTCAGCTCGCCGTCATTCGCCGCGAGCGTCAGCACGTACGTCCCGGCAGCCGAGAAACTGGCGGTGGTCGACAAGGCGGTAGGCGTCAGGAACGCCACGGTCCCCGGACCGCTCGTCTTGCTCCACAGTGTCGTCACCGGCGTGCTGCTGCGGTTGTCGTCGGTGAACGATCCGGAGAGCAGCGCGGCTGCGGGAAGCGTGACGGACTTGTCGGCGCCCGCGAGCGGCGACGGGCGCGGCATTGACCGCCGCCGTGAAGGGGGCGCCGGCCGTCCAGGTCCAGGCCGAGCCGAACAGCGTGCCGTTGGCATTCTGGCCCGACGAGTCCCGTGCCGTGCAGCACTCGGTGAAGCCCCAGCGCCCGAGGAGGCCGTTGGCGGCGGCAATCTCGCGATCCTTGCCCGAGGCTACTTGAGTGGGCGTGCGCGCGTAGTTCCAGATGCGCGCTTCATCCACCGTACCGGCGAAGAAACCTGCCGCGACGCCGGTTGAGTTGAGAGCCGTGCCGATGGCCGCCTGCTCGATGCTGTCGGCGCGCGCCGGACGGCCGATCGTCGCCGCCGCCTCCAGAGCTCCGTTCAGATACAACTGCAGCGTCACGCCGTCGTAGGTGACGGCGGCGTGATACCACTGATTGAGCAGGATCGGCGTCGTCCCGCTGAGAGGATGGTTGGTGCCCGGGGAAGGTCCCGAGGCGCCTTCTTCGAAGTCGGCCGCGAGCACGTTGCCCGAAAGACCCAGGAAGTAGTTCAGGTCCAGGTTATTGGCTTCGCCGTCGTTCCGGCCCTTCGTCACGAGCGGCACCACGGTGGGAAGTCCGCCGGATCCCGTGGTCGTTGCCACGCTGGCCTGAATCGGGTCTCGCTTGAACCAGGTCTCGACTGTGAACGTCGACGCCCCCAGTCCCGGCCCCAGTGCGACGTGGTCGGCGGCACCGGTCGTGCCCCTCAGACGCAGGCCGTAATCGCCGGGCGGCACCGGCGTGGAGACAAACGGCGTCCCGGACGTCCAGGCGGCGCCATTCCGGAGAGTCCCCGTGACCCCGCTGCCGCTGCTGTCGATCGCGGAGAGCCCGGCGCCATCGTCGAGACCCCAGCGTCCGATCAGCCCTGGCGCCGTCGGCAACGGCCCCGCCATCGTGGACTGGATATCGACAGCGCTGCGGGCCACGTTCCAGATCCGGGCTTCATCGAGCGCGCCCAGGAACGCACCGCCGGCGCCGCCGCTTGAATTCAACGCGGTCGCCAGCGCCGCATGCTGGATGCTGTTGAACTGAGGCGTAAAGCTGCCGACGACCAGCTGGGTCTCGAGGACCCCGTTCAGGTACAACCGCCAGGTGGTGCCATCGTAGGTCGCGGCGGCGTGATACCAGACGCCGTCGGCGAGGGTGGTTACACCAAAGGCCGGGATGGTTGGCGCCGTTGACCGTGTCCTCGAAATCGGCGGCCAGCACGCGCCGCTTCGTGTCGATGCCGAGGAAGTAGTTGATGTCCTTGCTGTCGCCTAAATCCGTCTCCGCCGTGCCTTTGGTCACGAGCGGCACGGCTGAGAAGCCGGCCCCGGTGGTGGCCGGAGAGCCAGTCCCATCTCGCCTGAACCAGGTCTCGATCGTGAACGTGGACGCCCCCAGAAGCGGTGCGGGGCCGAGAGTCACACGGTCGTCCTGCCCGTCGAATTGGATAGCGGTACCTACGGGGCCCTGGGGCACCGCCGGGGCCGGGGTCCGGGCAGGCATCCGGGGGCGGAGCCGCTCGAGGACGCCGCGGAGCTTTGGGGGGGCCTCGAGGGACCAGGCAGGCAGCCGGGTCCGGCCGCCAGAGGTATCCGGGGCGCTGAACAGGGGGGCCGTACAGTAAACCGCGACTAGCGCCAGAAGACCGGCAACTCCGATGTATTTGGCCGGTTTCCGACGTGCGCGCGCCATTTTTTGGAGGATTCGCCCTGGGCCTATAGCCGATCACGTGCCATCGAGAGGGCACGGCCGGAAAGTTGTCAGTGTGTAAGTAGGACGGAGTATGACGGGTCTGTAACAGTCTTGGAATCCAACAGAGGTCTGACGGCCGTGGGACCAAGGTCGCATGGCCGTCAGACTTTAGGTGCTATTCCGGCTATTACTGGATGTTGATGCTGATCGTCGTCTGCGCCGAGTTCACGGTGCCGTCGTTGGCCCGGAAGCGGAAGGAATCCGCCCCGGTCCGGCCGGCAAGCGGCGTATAGGTGAACGCGCCGGTCGCCGCGTTCTGATGGTCACCGTCCCCTTGGTGGGGGACGTGCTGATCGTGTAGGTCAGGGGGTTGCCGTCCACGTCGGTAGCCACCAGGGTCCCGCTGAACGGCGTCACCTGAGGCGTCGTGAAGCTTGCCGGTCTGCCCCACGGGCGCGTCGTTCACGGGCGTGACGGTCAGGGTCACCGTGCCTACGCCGGCGCTATCGGCCTGACCGTCGTTCACCTTGAAGGTAAAGCTGTCGGGGCCGTTGTAGTTCGGATTCGAATCATAGGTCACGTTCGGCGCCGTCCCGGTGAGCACACCATTCGAGCGGCGGCGTCACGATGGTGTAGGTCAGCGGATTGCCGTCGGCATCGGTGCCGACGAGCGTGATCGCCCGAAGCGCGTCCTCGTTCACGCTCCTCGCCTGGCTGGCCGCGACGGGCAGGTCGTTGACGGCGGTGACCGTCAGCGTCACCGTCACCGTGGCCGAGTTCGCCGTCCCGTCGCTCACCCTGTAGGTGAAGCTGTCGGGGCCGTTGTAGTTGGCCGTCGGCGTGTAGGTGAAGCTCCCGTTGGCGTTGACCGTCACCGTGCCGTGCGCCGGGTTCGCGATCTTGGTGGCCGTCAGCGCGCTGCCTTCCACGTCGCTGTCATTGGCCTTCAAGCCGGGGGCGGCCACGACCAGCGGTGTGTCCTCGGCCGTGGTGTAGCTGTCCGGCAGCGCCACCGGCGGGTCGTTCACCGAGCTCACCGTGAGCGTCACCGTCGCGAGGTTCGAGTTGACGGTGCCGTCGTTCGCACGATAGGTGAAGCTGTCGGGTCCGTTGTAGTTGGCGGCCGGCGTATAGGTGAACTCGCCGTCGGCATCCATCAGGAGCGTCCCGTGCGTGGGGAAGCTCACGACAATCACCGACAACGGGTTGCCGTCGCCGTCGCTGTCGTTGCCGAGGACACCAGGCACGCCGACGACGAGCGTCACGTCCTCGGGCGTGCTGTAGGTGTTGTTGCCGGCCACGGGGACGTCGTTGACCCCGTTCACCGTGATTTCGACCGTCGCGACGTTCGAATCGCCGACGCCGTCGTTGGCTGTGTAGGTGAAGCTGTCGGGCCCGCTGTAGTTGACGTCCGGCGTGTAGGTGAAGCCGCCGTTGGCGTTCAGCGTGAGCTCGCCGTGGCTCGGGCCGCTCACGAGGATCGCGGTCAGCGGGTTGCCGTCGACGTCGGCGTCGTTGCCGAGCACTGCCGGTCCGAACATCACCAGCGTCGTGTCCTCGGTGGTGGCGTAGCTGTCGTTCTCCGCGACGGGCGCGTCCGGTATCGGCGCGATCGTAATCACGGCGGTGGTGATGGCCGACAGGGCGTCGCCGTCGCTGGCCCGGTAGGTGAAGCTGTCGGACCCGTTGTAGTTGGCCGCCGGCACGTAGATGAAGCTGCCGTCGCTGTTGAGCGTCAGCGTGCCGTGAGCGGGCCCTGCCACCAGAGTCGCCGTCACTGCACTCCCCTCGACGGTATCGGCGTCGTTGGCGAGCACGCCTGGCGCCGAGACCGACAGAGTCGTGTCCTCGTTGGCGTTGAACGCATCGCCGGCGGCGTCCGGCGCGTCGTTGACGGCGTTGACCGTCAGGCTCACCGTCGCGACGTTCGAACTGGCCGAGGCGTCGTTCGCCTTGTAGGTGAAGCTGTCCGGTCCGTTGTAGTTCGCGGCCGGAGTGTAGGTGAAGCCGCCGTTCGGGTTCAGCGTCACCGACCCGTGGGCCGGTCCCGAGACGACGACCGCGGTGAGCGGATTGGCGTCCGGATCCGTGTCGTTGGCCAGCACGCCGGGGGCCGCAACCACGAGCGGCGTGTCCTCATTCGTGCTGTAGCTGTTGTTCTGCGCGACCGGCGGCTCGTTCGTCGCGATGACCGTGATCGTCACGGTCGCCGCGTTCGACGTTGCGGTCCCGTCGTCGACGGTATACGTGAACTGTCGAGACCGGTGTACCCGGTCTCCGGGGTATAGGTCAAATCCCCGTCGGAATTCAGCGTGAGGTCCCCGTGCGCCGGGCTCGCCATCACGAACGCCATCAGCAGGTCGCCGTCGCCGTCGGTGTCGTTGCCGAGCACGCCCGGCGCGACGACCTTGCAGCGTGGTGTTCTTGTTCGTGCTGTAGCTGTCGTTCACCGCCACCGGCGACTCGTTGACGCTGGAAACCGTGACGTTCACGGTGCCCGTGGCGCTGCCGCCCTGGTTGTCGCTGATCGAGTACGTGAAGCTGTCGCTCCCGTTGAAGGCCGCGACCGGCGTATACGCCACCGTCCCGTTCGGATTGACGGATGCCGACCCATGCGTGGGCGGACGTCACCGAGGTGACCGTCAGCGAATCGCCGTTGGGATCGGTGTCGTTCGGCAGCACCGCGATCGTGACCGCGGTGCTCTCCGGCGTCGTCGCCGCATCGTTCACGGCGACCGGCGTCCCGTTGGTCGCCGAGAAGGGCGCACCCGCCACCCACGTGACGTTCGAGCCGACCAGGCTCCCGTTGTTGTTGTTGCCTGAGCTGTCGCCGATCACCGTTCCGGAGCCCTCGCTGAACGCCCACCGTCCGCGGAGTCCGGGCGCGGAGGCGATCTCGAGCTGAGCGCCGCGGCTGATCTGCTGAGCCGACCGCGCGTAGTTCCAGACGCGCGCCTCGTCCATGACGCCGTCGAAGAAGCCGGCCGTCTGCCCGCTGGTGACACCGCCCGTGGAGTTCAGCGCCGTGCCGAGCGCCGCGTGCTGGATGCTGTTGAACTGCGGCGTGAACGCGCCGACGACGAGCTGCGCCTGCAGCGCGCCGTCGAGATAGAGCCGCCAGGTCGTGCCGTCATACGTCGCGGCCGCGTGACGCCACACGCCGTTGGCGGGAATCGCGGTCGTGCCGGCCACCGGGTGATTCGCTCCGGTCGCCGTGTCCTCGAAGTCGGCGACGAGCACGTTGTCGCTCTCGCGGATGCCGAGGAAGTAGTTCATATCCACGGTGCCGCCCTCGGTCTGGGCCATGCCCTTGGTGACCAGCGGAACCGCGACCACTCCGCCGCTGCCGGTGTTGGTGCCGATCCCCGCGCCGTCGCGCCGGAACCATGTCTCGATCGTGAGCGTCGAGACGCCGAGCCCGGGCGCGGTCCCCAAGGCCACGTAGGCGTTCGTGCCGCCGAGATCGAGCCCCTTGTTCGCCGGGTTGGCCGCCACCGTCACCGACATCGTGTCGCTCGCCGACAGCAGCCCATCGCTGGCCGTCAGCTGCAGCACGTAGCTTCCCTCGGCGGAGAACGTCGCCGACGTCGAGAGGGCCGCGGCGTTGCCGAACGTCACCGTCCCCGGTCCGCTGACCTTGGTCCAGGCGGTCGTCAGCCCCGTCCCGGGTATGCCGTCGTCGGTGGCGGTCCCGGTGAGCGAAACGACGTTGGTCGGGAGCGCGATGTTCTGGTCGGCCCCGGCGTTGACCACGGGCGCGAAGTTCGGGTTGCCCGCGATGGTGACGGCGACCGTCCCGATGGCGCTGCCTCCCTGGTTGTCGCTGATCGAGTAAGTGAAGCTGTCGCCACCGGTGTAGCTCGCCGCCGGCGTGTAGAGAACCGTCCCGTTCGCGTTCGCGACGGCCGTCCCGTGCGCGGGAGCCGTGACCGACAGGAGCGAGAGCGTGTCGCCGTCCGCGTCCGTGTCATTCGCGAGGACGGCGATCGTCGCCGCCGTGTTGATGTTCGTGCTCGCGCCATCGTCGGTCGCGATCGGGGCCGCATTGCCAGGAGGCGTGAACGGCGCTCCCGCCACTCGCGTCCAGTTCGTCCCGACGATGGTGCCGTTGACGGCGTTGCCTGAGCTGTCGGCGACGGCCGTGCCCGCACTCTCGCTGAAGCTCCAGCGTCCCTTCAGTCCGGGCGCCGACACGATTTCGAGCTGCCGTCCGCGGCCGACCTGCTGTGCCGAGCGGGCGTAGTTCCAGACGCGCGCCTCGTCCAATGCGCCGTTGAAGAAGCCCTGCGTCTGCGAGCCGATGCCGCCCGTCGAGTTGAGCGCGCTGCCCAGCGTCGCGTGCTGGATGCTGTTGAACTGCGGCGTGAAGGCGCCGACGACGAGCTGCGCCTGCAGGACGCCGTCGAGATACAGCCGCCAGGTCGTGCCGTCATACGTCGCCGCCGCGTGGCGCCACGCGCCGTCGGACGGAATCACGGTCGTGCCGGCAACGGGGTGGTTCAACCCGGTGGCCGTGTCTTCGAAGTCCGCGACGAGCACGTTGTCGCTCGAGCGGATGCCGAGGAAGTAGTTCATGTCGACGGTGCCGCCTTCGGCTTCCGCCATACCCTTGGCGATCAGCGGAACCGCAACCACGCCGCCGGTGCCCGTGTTCGTGGCGATGCCGGCGCCGTCGCGCCTGAACCAGGTCTCAATCGTGAACGTCGACGCGCCGAGCGCGGGCGCGGCCCCGAACGTCACGTAGGCGTTCGTGCCGCCGAAGTCGACGGCCGCGCCTTCGGCCGGGTTCGGGCTCACGGTGATCGATACCGTGTCGCTGGCCGACAGCAATCCGTCGCCGGCCGTGAGTTGCAGCACGTAGGTGCCCTGGACCGAGAACGTGGCGGTTGTCGAGAGCGCACCAGGGTCGCCGAACGTGACCGTCCCCGGTCCGCTGACCTTGCTCCACGTCGTCGTGAGGCCGAGCCCCGGCAGGCCGTCGTCGGTGGCGGTGCCGGTGAGTGCGACGTCGTTGTCGGGCAGCGCGATCGCCTGATCCAGACCCGCGTTGACGACCGGCGCCAGGTTCACCACGCCGGTGACCGTGATCGTCAGATCGTCGCTGGTGGACAACAGGCTGTCATTCGCCGTCAGACGGAGGACATACGTTCCGGCTACCGAGAAGCTGGCCGTCGTGATCAGAGCCGAGGCGTTGCCGAACGTCACGGTTCCGGGCCCGCTCACCTTGCTCCACGTCGTCGTCAGCCCGGCACCGGGGAGGCCGTCGTCGCTGGCCGTCCCGGCGAGGGCGGCGGCCGCGGGCAGCGCAACCGGCTGATCCGGGCCCGCGTTGACGACAGGCGCGGTGTTGGGCGTCGAAGCGAACGGCGCTCCCGCGACGAACGTGCAGTTCGCGCCGGACAGCGTGCCGTTGTTGCCGTTGCCGGACGAGTCGAGCACGCCGCCGCACGAGTCGTTGAAGCCCCAGCGTCCGAGGAGGCCCGCCGCGCTCGCGATTTCCTGATCTTTCCCGGTCAGGATTTGCGCCCCCGAGCGGGCGACGTTCCAGATCCGGACCTCGTCCACGACGCCGCCGAAGAAGCCCTGCGTCTGCGAGCCGACGCCGCCCGTCGAGTTGAGCGCGCTGCCGATCGCGGCGTGCTGGATGCTGTCGGCTCGTGGCGTGAAGGCCCCGACCAACAGCTGCTGCTCCAGGACTCCGTCGAGGTAGAGGCGCCAGGTCGTGCCGTCATACGTCGCGGCGACGTGATGCCACACGCCATTGGCCGGGATCGGCGTCACGCCGGCGACCGGGTGGTTCAGCGCCGTCGCCGTGTCCTCGAAGTCCGCGACCAGCACGTTGTCGGTCTGGCGGATGCCCAGGAAGTAGTTCATGTCGACGGTGCCGCCCTCGGTTTCCGCCATGCCCTTCGTGACGAGCGGAATCGCGATGACGCCTCCGCTGCCGGTGTTGGTGGCGACTCCGGCGGCTTCGCGCTTGACCCAGGCCTCGACGGTGAACGTGGCCGCGTTGAGGCCGGGCGCCGCGCCGAGCTTGACGTGGCCGGCGTCAGTCGCCGAACCGGTCATGCGCAGGCCGTAGCTCCCCGGGGGGAGTGGCGTCGAGACATAGGGCGTCCCGGCGACCCACACGGCCGTGTTCAGGATCGTTCCCGTGTTGCCGCCGCCGCTGCTGTCGGCGATGGTCGAGCCCGATCCTTCATCCATGCCCCAGCGCCCGATCAAGCCGGAGGCGGACGCCAGCGATCCCGTCATGGCCGACTGAATGGCGCCGGCGCTGCGCGCGACGTTCCAGACCCGCGCTTCGTCGAGCACGCCCTGGAAGAAGCCGGCGGCCGATCCCGTCGAGGTCATCGCCGTGCCGAGCCCGGCGTGCTGGATGCTGTCGGCGCGCGGGGTGAAGGCGCCGACCACGAGCGTCGTTTCGAGCTGGCCGTTGAGATACAGCCGCCACGTCGTGCCGTCGTAGGTGGCCGCCGCGTGATACCAGACGTTGTCGCAGATGGCCGTCACGCCCTGCACCGGGTGGTTGAGGCCCGTCGCCGCGTCCTCGAAATCGGCGACCAGCACGCGCGTCGTGCCGTTGATGCCGAGGAAGTAGTTCATGTCGAGGTTGCTGCCGTCGGCTTCGCCGCGGCCCTTGGTCACGAGCGGAATCGCGGCCGGGAGTCCACCGGTGCCGGTGGAGAGACTGACGCCCGGGCCTTCACGCTTGAACCAGGTCTCGATCGTGAACGTCGATGCGCCGAGTCCGGGCGCCGCCCCGAACGTCACGCGCTTGCTGACGCCGTCGAGGCGCAGGCCGTTGTTCGACCCGCCCGTCGACACAACCGACATGTCGTCGCTGACGTTGAACTGGCCGTCGTTGGCCGTGAGCCGCAGCACGTAGGTGCCGGCCACCGTAAAGGTCGCCGTCGTCGCGGCGGCGTTCGGATTGGCAAACATCGCCGTCCCCGGTCCGCTCACCTGGCTCCACACGCTGACAAGAGCCGGCCCGTCGATGTCAACGGCCGTTCCGGCGAGCGACGCGGCTGCCGGGAAGACGACGTTCCGATCGGGCCCGGCGCTCACGACGGGAGGATCGTTCACCGCATTGACGGTGATGCTGACGACCGTCGCGGCGGACGTCAGCGTGCCGTCATTGGCGCGATACGACAAGCTGTCGCTTCCGTTGAAGTTCGCGTTCGGCGTGTAGCTGAAGCTGCCGTCCGCATTGAAGGTCAGGCTGCCGTTGGCCGGCCCGGACACCAACGCGGCGGTCAGCGACGCGCTGTCGACGTCGGTGTCGTTGCCCACGACGCCGGGCGCGGCAATCGTCAGCAGGGTGTCTTCCGCCGTGGTGTAGCTGTCGGCGGCGGCCACGGGCGCGTCGTTGACGGCGTCCGATGGTGATCGTGACCGTCGCGATATTCGAGGTCGCCGTGCCGTCGCTCGCCGTGTAGGTGAAGCGAGCCGGTCCCGTTGAAGTTCGCGTTCGGCGTGAAGGTGAAGGCGCCGTTCGAGGCCAGCGTGACCGACCCGTTCGCCGGGCTCGCCACGAGGGTCGCCGTCAGCGTCGTGCCGGCGTCGGCGTCGGTGTCGTTGGTCAGCACGTTGCCGCTGACCGGCGCGTCTTCCGTGGTTGCCGCCGCGTCGTTGACCGCCAGCGGCGTGTCGTTGACGCCGGTCGACCGTGATCGTCACCGTCGCGACGTTCGAGACGGCCGTGCCGTCGCTCGCCGTGTAGGTGAAGCTGTCGGTCCCGTTGAAGTTCGCGTTCGGCGTGTAGGTGAAGGCGCCGTTCGAGCCCAGCGTCGCGGTCCCGTTCGAGGCGTTCGCGACCAGGGTCGCCGTCAGCGTCGTGCCGGCGTCGACGTCCGTGTCGTTGGTCAGCACGTTGCCGCTGACCGCAATCTCTTCCGCCGTCGTCGCCGCGTCGTTGACCGCGATCGGTGCGTCGTTGACGGCGGTGACCGTGATCGTGACCGTCGCGACGTTCGAGACGGACGTGCCGTCCCTCGCCGTGTAGGTGAAGCTGTCGCTCCCGTTGAAGTTCGCGTTCGGCGTATAGGTGAAGCTGCCGTTGGCGTTGAGGGTCAGCGACCCGCTGGCGGGCTGACTGGCCACGACCGCCGTGAGGACCGCGGTATCCACGTCGGTGTCGTTGCCGAGCACTCCAGGCGTCGCAATCGTCAGCGGTGTGTCTTCCGCCGTGGCATAGCTGTCGCCGGACGCCACGGGCGCATCGTCGACCGCACCGACGGTGATCGTCACCGTCGCGACGTTCGAGACCGCCGTGCCGTCGCTCGCCGTGTAGGTGAAGGTGTCGGTCCCGCTGAAGTTCGCGTTCGGCGTGTAGGTGAAGCTGCCGTTCGAGGCCAGCGCGACCGAGCCGTTCGCGGGATTCGCCACCAGGGTCGCCGTCAGCGTCGCACCGGCGTCCACGTCGGTGTCGTTGGTCAGCACGTTGCCGCTGACCGGCGCCTCTTCCGTGGTCGTCACCGCGTCGTTGACCGCCACGGGCGCGTCGTTGACCGCGGCGATCGTGATCGTCACCGTGGCGACGTTCGAGGTCGCCGTGCCGTCGCTCGCCGTGTAGGTGAACGAGTCGGTCCCGTTGAGGTTCGCGTGCGGCGTGTAGGTGAAGGCGCCGTTCGCGGCCAGCGTCAGGGTCCCCTTCAGGCGGGACGCGACCAGGGCCGCCGTCAGCGTCGTGCCGGCGTCGACGTCCGTGTCGTTGGTCAGCACGTTGCCGCTGACCGCCGTATCCTCCGTGGCCGCGACCGCGTCGTTGACCGCCACCGGCGCATCGTTGGCCGCGCCGATCGTGATCGTGACCGTCGCGACATTCGAGGTCGCCGTGCCGTCGCTGGCCGTGTAGGTGAAGCTGTCCGTGCCGTTGAAGTTCGGGTTCGGCGTGTAGGTGAAGGCGCCGTTCGAGCCCAGCGTCGCGGTCCCGTTCGAGGCGTTCGCGACCAGGGTCGCCGTCAGCGTCGTGCCGGCATCGACGTCCGTGTCGTTGGCCAGCACGTTGCCGCCGACCGTCGTCTCTTCGGCCGTCGCCGCCGCGTCGTTGACCGCGACCGGCGCGTCGTTGACGGCGGTGACCGTGATCGTCACCGTCGCGACGTTCGAGGTGGCCGTGCCGTCACTGGCCGTGTAGGTGAACGAGGTGGTCCCGTTGAAGTTCAGGTTCGGCGTGAAGGTGAAGGCGCCGCTCGAGGCCAGCGTGACCGACCCGTTCGCCGGGTTGGCCACGAGGGTCGCCGTCAGCGTCGTGCCGGCGTCGATATCGGTGTCGTTGGCCAGCACGTTGCCGCCGACCGCGGCGTCTTCCGGCGTCGCCGCCGCGTCGTTGACCGCGACCGGCGCGTCGTTGACGCCGTTGACCGTGATCGTCACGGTCGCGATGTTCGAGAGCGCCGTGCCGTCGTTCGCCCTGTAGGTGAAGGTGTCGCTGCCGTTGAAGTTCGGGTTCGGCGTGTAGGTGAACCCGCCGTTCAGGGCCAGCGTGACCGCGCCGTGCGCCGGGCTCGCGACCAGGGTCGCCGTCAGCGTCGTGCCGGTGTCGACGTCGGTGTCGTTGGTCAGCACGTTGCCGCTGACCGCCGTGTCTTCCGCGGTCGCCGCCGCGTCGTCGATCGCGACCGGCGCGTCGTTGGTGTTGGTGACCGTGATCGTGACCGTCGCGACGTTCGAGAGCGCGGTGCCGTCGTTCGCCCGGTAGGTGAAGGTGTCGCTGCCGTTGAAGTTCGCGTTCGGCGTGTAGGTGAAGCTGCCGTTCGCGGCGAACGTCAGAGACCCGTTCGACACGTTCGCGACCAGCGCCGCCGTCAGCGTCGTGCCGGCGTCGACGTCCGTGTCGTTGGTCAGCACGTTGCCGCTGACCGCGGTGTCTTCCGCGGTCGTCGCGCCGTCGTTGACCGCGGCCGGCGCGTCGTTGACCGCCGTGACCGTGATCGTCACCACCGCGACATTCGAAGCCGCCGTCCCGTCACTCGCCGTGTAGGTGAACGTGTCGGTCCCGTTGAAGTTCGCGTTGGGCGTGTAGGTGAAGCCGCCGTTCGCGGCCAGCAGCACGGTCCCGTTCGAGGCCCCTGCGGCGAGCGTGGCCGTGAGGACGGGGGTCTCCACGTCGTTGTCGTTGCCGAGCACGCCGGGCGCCACGACCGTCAGCGGCGCGTCTTCCGCCGTGGCATAGCTGTCGCCGGCCGCCACCGGCGCGTCGTTGACCGCGCCGACCGTGATGGTCACCGTCGCGACGTTCGAGATCGCCGTGCCGTCGCTCGCGCTGTAGGTGAACGTGTCGGCCCCGTTGAAGTTCGTGTTCGGCGTGTAGGTGAAGCTGCCGTCCGCGGCCAGCGACACGATCCCGTTCGCGGGGTTCGCGACCAGGGCCGCCGTCAGCGTCGTGCCGGTATCGACGTCCGTGTCGTTGGTCAGCACGTTGCCGCCGACCGCCGTCTCTTCCGGAGTCGACGCCGAGTCGTTGAGCGCCACCGGCGCGTCGTTGACCGCGGCCACCGTGATCGTCACCGTCGCGACGTTCGAGACGGCCGTGCCGTCGCTCGCGGTGTAGGTGAACGAGTCGGTGCCGTTGAGGTTCGCGTGCGGCGTGTAGGTGAAGGCGCCGGTCGAGCTCAGCGTCAGCGTGCCCTTCGTCGGGCTCGCGACCAGCGTCGCCGTCAGCGTCGTGCCGGCGTCGACGTCCGTGTCGTTGGTCAGCACGTTGCCGCCGACCGCGGTGTCTTCCGTGGTCGCCGCCGCGTCGTTGACCGCGATCGGCGCGTCGTTGACGGCGGTGACCGTGATCGTCACCGTCGCGACGTTCGACGTCGCCGTGCCGTCGCTCGCCGTGTAGGTGAACGAGCTGGTCCCGTTGAAGTTCGCGTTCGGCGTGTAGGTGAAGGCCCCGTTCGAGGCCAGCGTGACCGACCCGTTCGCCGGGTTCGCCACGAGCGTCGCCGTCAGCGTCGTGCCGGCATCGACGTCCGTGTCGTTGGTCAGCACGTTGCCGCTGACCGCCGTCTCTTCCGCCGTCGTGACCGCGTCGTTGACCGCCACCGGCACGTCGTTGACGGCGCTGACCGTGATCGTCACGGTGGCCAGGTTCGACGTGGCCGTCCCGTCGCTGGCCGTGTAGGTGAACGTGTCGGTCCCGTTGAAGTTCGGATTCGGCGTGTAGGTGAAGCTGCCGTTCGCGGCGAGCGTCAGGGCCCCGTTGGCCGTGCTCGTGCCGAGCGCCGCGGTGAGCGTCGTGCCGGTGTCCACGTCCGTGTCGTTGGTCAGCACGTTCCCGCTGACGGCCGTCTCTTCAGGCGTGGTCGCCGCGTCGTCGACCGCGATCGGCGCGTCGTTGACGCTCGTGACCGTGATCGTCACCGTCGCCACGTTCGAGGTGGCCGTGCCGTCGCTGGCCGTGTAGGTGAAGCTGTCCGCGCCGTTGAAGTTCGCGTTCGGCGTGTAGGTGAAGCCGCCGTTCGCGGCGAGCGTCAGCGACCCGTTCGCCGCGTTCGCGACCAGCGTGGCCGTCAGCGTCGTGCCGGCATCGACGTCCGTGTCGTTGGCCAGCACGTTGCCGCTGACCGCCGTCTCTTCCGCGGTCGTCGCCGCGTCGTTGACCGCGACCGGCACGTCGTTGACCGCGGTCACCGTGATCGTCACCGGTGCGACGCTCGAGAATGCCGTCCCGTCGCTCGCCCTGTAGGTGAAGATGTCGGTCCCGTTGAAGTTCGCGTTCGGCGTGTAGGTGAAGCTGCCGTCCGCGGCCAGCGTCACGGTCCCGTTCGAGGCGCTCGACACCAGGCTGGCCGTCAGCGTCGTGCCGGCATCGACGTCCGTGTCGTTGGTCAGCACGTTGCCGCTGACCGCCGTCTCTTCCGCGGTCGTCGCCACGTCGTTGACCGCGACCGGCGCGTCGTTCACGCCCGTGACCGTGATCGTCACCGTCGCGATGTTCGAGACCGCCGTGCCGTCACGCGCCGTGTAGGTGAAGCTGTCCGTGCCGTTGAAGTTCGCGTTCGGCGTGTAGGTGAACGCGCCGTTCGCGGCCAGCGTCAGCGTCCCGTTGGCGGGGCTCGTGCCGATCATGGCCGTGAGCGTCGTGCCGGTATCGACGTCCGTGTCGTTGGTCAGCACGTTGCCGCTGACCGGCGTCTCTTCCGCGGTCGTCGCCGCGTCGTCGACGGCGATTGGCGCATCGTTGACGGCGCCGACGGTGATCGTCACCGTGGCGGTGTTCGAGACGGCCGTGCCGTCGCTCGCCGTGTAGGTGAAGCGTCGCTCCCGTTGAAATTCGCGTTGGGCGTGTAGGTGAAGGCGCCGTTGGCCGCCAGCGTCACGGTCCCGTTCGAGGCGTTCGCGACCAGGGTCGCCGTCAGCGTCGTGCCGGCATCGACGTCGAGTGTCGTTGGTCAGCACGTTGCCGCTGACCGCGGCGTCTTCGGTCGTCGTCGCCGTGTCGTTCACGGCCACCGGGCTGTCGTTGACGGGCGTGACCGTCACGGTGACCGTCGCCGTCGCCGAGCCGCCCTGGCCGTCGCTGACGGTGTAAGTGAAGCTGTCGCCGCCGTGGTAGTTCAGCGCGGGCGTGTAGGTGATCGTCCCGTCCGGATTGGCCGCGGCCGTGCCGTGCGCCGGGACGCTGACGGTGGTCACCGACAGCGGATTGCCGTCGAGATCGCTGTCGTTCGCGAGCACCACCACCGTCGCCGCCGTGTCCTCCGCCGTCGTCAGCGTGTCGTTCACCGCCGACGGGTTGTCGTTGACCGGCGTCACCGTCATGGTGACCGTGGCGGTCGCGCTGCCGCCGTGGCCGTCGCTGATGGTGTAGGTGAAGCTGTCGCCGCCGTGGTAGTTCGGCGCGGGCGTGTAGGTAATCGTGCGGTCCGGATTGGCCACCGCCGTGCCGTGCGCCGGGATGCTGACGCCGGTCACCGACAGCGTATCGCCGTCGAGGTCGCTGTCGTTCGCGAGCACCACGACCGTCGCCGCCGTGTCCTCCGCCGTGTTTGCCGCGTCATTGGCCGCGACCGGTGCGTCGTTGACGGCGCTGACCGTGATCGTGACCGTCGCGACATTCGAGGTCGCCGTGCCGTCGCTGGCCGTGTAGGTGAAGCTGTCGGTGCCGTTGAAGTTCGCGTTCGGCGTGTAGGTGAACGCGCCGCTGGAGGCCAGCGTCACGGTCCCGTTGGCGGCGTCGGCGGCCAGCGTGGCCGTCAGCGTCGCGCCGGCGTCCACATCGGTGTCGTTGGCCAGCACGTTGCCGCTGACCGCGAGGTCTTCCGTCGTCGCCGCCGCGTCGTTGACCGCGATCGGCGCATCGTTGACCGCGCCAATCGTGATCGTGACCGTCGCGACATTCGACGTCGCCGTGCCGTCGCTGGCCGTGTAGGTGAACGAGCTGGTCCCGTTGAAGTTCGCGTTCGGCGTGAAGGTGAAGGCGCCGTTCGAGGCCAGCGTGACCGACCCGTTCGCCGGGCTCGCCACGAGGGTCGCCGTCAGCGTCGTGCCGGCGTCGACGTCCGTGTCGTTGGTCAGCACGTTGCCGCTGACCGGCGCGTCTTCCGAGGTCGTCCGCCGCGTCGTTGACCGCGATTGGCGCGTCGTTGACGCCGGTGACCGTGATCGTCACCGTCGCGACATTCGAGGCCGCCGTGCCGTCGCCGGCCGTGTAGGTGAAGCTGTCGGTCCCGTTGAAGTTCGTGTTCGGCGTGTAGGTGAAGCCGCCGTCCGGGCCGAGCGTCAGCGTCCCGTTCGTGGTGCTCGAGACCAGGGTGGCCGACAGCGTCGTGCCCGTATCGGCGTCGGTATCGTTCGTCAGGACGTTGCCGCTGACCGCCGTCTCTTCCGCGGTCGTCGCCGTGTCGTTGACCGCAACCGGCGCGTCGTTGACGGCGGTCACCGTGATCGTCACGGTGGCCGCGTTCGAGGCGGCCGCGCCGTCGCTCGCCGTGTAGGTGAACGCTGTCGGTGCCGTTGAAGTTCGCGTTCGGCGTGTAGGTGAACGCGCCGCTGGAGGCCAGCGTCACGGTCCCGTTCGTGACGTTCGCGACCAGCGTGGCCGTCAGCGTCGTGCCCGCATCGACATCGGTGTCGTTGGTCAGCACGTTGCCGCTGACCGCGGTCTCTTCGGCCGTCGTCGCCAGGTCGTTGACCGCAATCGGCGCGTCGTTGACCGCCGCGACCGTGATCGTCACCGTCGCGACGTTCGAGACCGCCGTGCCGTCACTCGCCGTGTAGGTGAAGCTGTCGGTTCCGTTGAAGTTCGGGTTCGGCGTGTAGGTGAAGCCGCCGTCCGGGGTCAGCGTCACCGTGCCGTTGACAGAGCTCGCGCCGAGCGTGGCCGTCAGCGTCGTGCCGGCGTCGGCGTCCGTGTCGTTCGTCAGCACGTTCCCGCTGACTGCCGCGTCTTCCAGCGTCGCCGCCGCGTCGTTGACCGCGATCGGCGCGTCGTTGACCGGCGTGATCGTGATCGTCACCGTCGCGACGTTCGACTCCGTGGCGTCGTCCATCACCATGTAGGTGAAGGTGTCGGTGCCGGTGTAGTTCGCGTTCGGCGTGTAGAAGAAGCTGCCGTCGGAGTTGATCGTCAGCGAGCCGTTCGCCGGCCCGTTCAGGCCGATGGCCGTCAGCTCTGTGCCTTCGGCATCCGAGTCGTTCAGGAGCACGCCCGGCGCGTCGACGCTGAGCGTCGTGTCTTCGGCCGTCGTGTACGCGTCGTCGACGGCCACCGGCACGTCGTTGACCGCCACCACCGTGATGGCGACCGTGGCGACGTTCGACTCGACGGTGCCGTCCGAGACCTTGTAGGTGAACCCGTCGGGGCCGCTGTAGTCGGCCGCCGGCGTATAGCTGAAGCTGCCGTCCGGGTTGAGGGTCAGCGTGCCGTGCGTGGGCGCGGTCACGAGAATCGCCGTCAGCGTATTGCCGTCGGGATCCACGTCGTTCACGGCGACGCCCGTCGGCGGCACGGTCAACGTGCACGTCTTCATTCGTCGAGTAGACGTCGTTGACGGCCGATCGGCGGGTCGTTGGTCGAGGTCACCGTGACGGTGACGGACCCCGTCGCGGTGGCGCCCTGGTTGTCGGTAATCGTGTAGGTGAAGGTGTCGGCGCCGCTGTAGTTGAGGGCCGGCGTATACGTCACCGTGCCGTTCGGGTTCGCCACAGCCGTGCCGTGCGCCGGCACGGCGACGCCGAGTCAGCGCCAACGTGTCGCCGTCCGCGTCGGTGTCGTTCGGCAGCACCGCGATCGTGGCCGCCGTCTCTTCAGCCGTCGTCGCGGCATCCGCCACCGCGACCGGCGCCGTATTCCCCGGAGTCGAGAACGGCGCGCCCGCCACCCATGCCCAATTCGTTCCGGTGACCGTTCCGTTGATGGAATGGCCGGAACTGTCGGCGAGCACCGTTCCGGTGCCGGTGTTGAAGCCCCATCGTCCGAGGAGCCCGGGCGCGCTTGAAATTTCGTAGTTCCGTCCGCGGCTGATCTGCTGCGCCGAGCGGGCGTAGTTCCAGATCCGCGCTTCGTCCATCACGCCGTCGAAGAAGCCCTGCGTCTGCGCTGCCGATGCCGCCCGTGGAGTTCAGGGCGCTCCCCAGCACCGCGTGCTGGATGCTGTTGAACTGCGGGGTGAATGCGCCAACGACGAGTTGCGTCTGGAGCACGCCGTCCAGGTACAGGCGCCAGGTCGTGCCGTCATAGACCGCCGCCACGTGGCGCCACACGCCATCCGCCGGGATGGCGGTCGTGCCTGCGACCGGATGGTTCAACCCGGTGGCCGTGTCCTCGAAGTCCGCGACGAGCACGTTGTCGGTCTGGCGGATGCCGAGGAAGTAGTTCATGTCGACGGTGCCGCCCTCGGCCTCGGCCATCCCCTTGGTGACCAGCGGAATGGCGACGACGCCGTTCGTTCCCGTGTTGGTGGCGATCCCGGTGCCGTCGCGCCGGAACCAGGTCTCCAGGGTGAAGACCGACGCCCCGAGCCCGGGCGCGGCACCGAACGTCACGTAGGCGTTCGTGCCGCCGAAATCAATCGCCTTGTTCGGCGGATTCGAATCGATGGTGATCGTGAGCGTGTCGCTCGTCGACATCTCGCCGTCGTTCGCCGTCAGCCGCAGCACGTAGACGCCGAGCACGGAGAAGGTCGCCGAGGTCGACAGGGCTGCCGCCGCGCCGAAGGTCACCGTGCCCGGGCCGCTGACCTTCGTCCAGAGCGTGGTCAGGCCGAGGCCCGGAACGCCATCGTCGGTGGCCGTGCCCGACAGGGTCGCGGTCGCCGTCGGGAACGTGAGCGCCTGATCCGGTCCGGCTTCGACCACCGGCGCCACGTTCGGGACGCCCGCGATATTCACGTCGACCGCCGCGGTCGCCGTGCCGCCCTGGCCGTCGCTGATCGCATACGTAAAGGCGTCGAGTCCGCCATAGGCCGGGGCCGGCGTGTAGGTGATCGTTCCGTTCGGATTCACGACGGCCGTGCCGTGCGCGGGCACTCCGGCGCCCGTCACCGCCAGCGCGTCTCCGTCGGCATCGGTGTCGTTGGCCAGCACGGCGATGACGACCGGCGTCTGCATCGCGGTCGACGCCGCATCGTCTGCAGCGACGGGCGCGGTGTTGCCCTGGGTCGAGAAGGGCGCGCCGGCCACCCAGGCCCAGTTCGTCCCCGTGATCGTCCCGTTGATGGCGTGACCGGTGCTGTCGTTGAGGATCGTGCCGGTGCCTTCGTTGAAGCCCCAGCGTCCCAGCAGACCCGGGCGCGTTCGTGATTTCGTGGGTCCGCCCGCGGCTGATCTGCGGGAGCGTCCGCGCGTGGTTCCAGATGCGCGCTTCGTCGATCGCGCCGTCGAAGAACCCCTGCGTCTGGCCGCTCGTGATGCCGCCCGTCGAGTTGAACGCCGTGCCGATCGCGGCGTGCTGAATGCTGTCCGCGCGCGGCGTGAAGGCGCCGACGACGAGCTGCGCGTCGAGGACGCCATCCAGATACAGGCGCCACGTCGTGCCGTCGTAGGTGGCCGCCGCGTGGTGCCACAGCGCCGTTGGCCGGAATGGCCGTCACACCCGCCACCGGATGGTTCAAGCCGGTCGCCGTGTCTTCGAAGTCCGCCGCGAGCACGCCGTCGGACTGACGGATGCCGAGGAAGTAGTTCATGTCGCGGTTGCTGCCTTCGACCTCGGCCATGCCCTTCGTCACGAGCGGAACCGCGACGACGCCGCCAGTGCCCGTGTTCGTGGCAATGCCCGCGCCGTCACGCCGGAACCACGTCTCCACGGTGAAGACCGAGGCGCCGAGACCCGGCGCCTGCCCGAACGTGACGAACGCATTCGTGCCGCCGAAGTCGATCGCCTTGTTCGACGGGTTCGAGTCGACGGTGATCGTGAGCGGTGTCGCTCGTCGAAGCCGCGCCGTCGTTCGCCGTCAACTGCAGGACGTAGGCGCCCTGGACCGAGAAGCTCGCGGTCGTCGAAGCGGCGGCCGCGTTGCCGAACGTCACCGTTCCGGGCCCGCTGACCTTCGTCCACTGCGTCGTCACGCCGACACCGGGCAGGCCGTCGTCGGTGACCGTGCCGGCGAGCGACGCCGTCGCCGTCGGGAGCGTGAGGATCTGATCGGCGCCGGCCTCGACCGCGGGCGGCACGTTGCCGGGGCTGGACACGACCACGGTGATCGTGTCGCTGCCGGAGAGCTCGCCGTCGTTCGCCGTCAGCGTCAGGACGTACGTCCCCGCCAGGTTGAACGACGCCGACGTCGACGCGGCGCTCGGCGTGCCGAACGTCGACCGTGCCGGGGCCGCTCGTCTTGGTCCATGCGATCACGACCGGCAGACCGCTGACGCCGTCATCGGTCACCGTGCCCGTCAAGCGAAGCCGGGGCCGGCAGCGCGACCGCCTGATCCGCGCCCGCATCGACAACCGGCGCCGCGTTCGAGGTGCCCGGTGAACGGCGCGCCGGCGACCCATGTCCAGCCTATGCCCGACATCGTGCCGTGGCGGTTGTTGCCCGACGAATCGTGCACGCGGCCGCAGCTCTCGTTGAAGCCCCAGCGGCCCAGCAACCCGGGCGCAGCCGGGATCCCGCGCGTCTTGCCGGATGGCGATCTCGGACGGCGCTGCGGGCGTAGTTCCAGATCCGCGCCTCGTCGAGGGCGCCGGCGAAGAATCCGGCCGCGACGCCGGTCGACGTGAAGGCCGTGCCCAGCCCGGCGTGCTGGATGCTGTCGGCCCGCGGCGGCTGTCCGACGACGATGCGATTTTTCGAGGATGCCGTCCAGATAGAGACGGAGCGTCGTGCCGTCGTACGTGACGGCCGCGTGGTGCCAGTCGGCGTCGGTCGGGACGGCCGGAGCGATCGCAATCGGCGTGGTGCCCGACGATCGGGTGGTTCAACCCGGGAACGGCGCCTGCCGCGCCCTCCTCGAAGTCGGCGACGAGCACGCCGTCCGACGCCCGGATGCCGAGGAAGTAGTTCATGTCGACGTTGCTGTTCTCGCCTTCCGCGCGCCCCTTGGTCACGAGGGGAATCGCGTCGACTCCGCCCGTGCCCGTGCTGGTCGAGACGCCTGCGCCGTCGCGCCTGAACCAGGTCTCGACGGTGAAGTTCGCGGCGCCGAGCCCGGGAGCCGGACCGAACGACACGTAGTCGCCGGCGGCGGCCGTGCCGAGCATCTTCACGCCGTAGTTGCCCGCGGGGAGCGGCGTGTGAGCGAACGGGCGATGCCGGCCACCCATGTCGGGCCGCCGGTGAGCGTGCCGGGGTTGCCGCGGCCCGAGCTGTCGGCGGTCGTCGTGCCGGTGGCTTCGTTGAGCGCCCATCGACCGATCACGGTTGCCGGCGGCGTCGACAGCGGTCCGCCCATCGTGGCCTGGATGTCGGCCGCGTTGCGCGCGACGTTCCAGATCCGCACTTCGTCGAGCGTGCCCTGGAAGAAGCCCGCGGCCACGCCGGTGGAAGTCATGGCCGTCCCGAGACCCGCGTGCTGGATGCTGTCGGATCGCGGCGTGAAGCTGCCGACCACGAGCTGGGTGTCGAGGACGCCGTTCAGGTACAGGCGCCAGGTCGTGCCGTCGTACGTCGCGGCGGCGTGATACCAGAGACCGTCGCAGATCGCCGTCGTGCCCAGGACGGGATGATTCACGCCGCCCGCGGTGTCCTCGAAGTCGGCCGCCAGCACGCGCGTCTTGCTGTCGATCCCGAGGAAGTAGTTCATGTCGACGTTGCTGCCCTCGGCTTCGCCGCGCCCCTTGGTCACGAGCGGGATCGCGGCCGCGAGTCCGCCGGTGCCGGTGGAGACGGCGACGCCCGGGCCCTCACGCTTGAACCACGTCTCGATCGTGAACACCGTCGCGCCGAGCTCCGCCGTCCCCGCCGCGGGGCCGAACGTCACGTAGTCGTTGACGCCGTCGAAGCGCACGGCGCTGTTGGCCGGATTCACCGTGACGAGGACGTTGTCGCTGCTGACGAACTGGCCGTCGCTGGCGGTCAACGAAAGCTCGTAGGTGCCGAAGACGCGAGAACGTCGCCGTCGTCGACAGGGCGTTCGCGTTGCCGAACGTCACCGTCCCCGGACCGCTGACCTTCCCCCACAGGGTCGTAAAGGCGCCGTCGTCGGCTGACGGTGCCCGCGAGCGTCGCCGTCGCGGGGAGGGTGATGCTCTGATCCGTGCCGGCATTCACGACCGCCGGATCGTTGACGGGCGAGATCGTGATCGTCACCGCGCTTGCGTTCGAGAGCGCGGTGCCATCGCTGGCGCGGTACGTGAAGCTGTCGACGCCGTTGAAGTTCGCGTTCGGCGTGTAGGTGAAGCTGCCGTTCGCGTTCAACCCCACCGTTCCGTTGGCGGCCGGCGTCACGATGGTTGCCGACAGCGCCGGGCCGTCGATGTCCGTGTCGTTGCTCAGGACGCCGGGCGCGCCCACGACGAGCGGGACGTCCTCCGGTGTGGCGTAGGCATCGGCCGCGGCCACCGGCGCGTCGTTCACGGGATTGACGGTGATCGTAACGGTCGCCGCGCTCGAGCTGAGCTCGCCATCGCTGGCGGTGTAGGTGAACGAGTCGGTTCCGGTGAAATCAGCCTGCGGCGTATAGAAGAAGCTGCCGTCTGGATTGAGCGTCAGGGTGCCGTGCGTCGTCGTCGACCCGAGCTCCGCCGACAGGGTTGTGCCGGGATCGGGGTCCGTGTCGTTGGCGAGCACGCCGGCCGCCGGGACGCTGAGCGTGCCATCCTCATTCACGCTGTAACTGTCGGCGACCGCGGCTGGAGCGCTGTCCGCCAGCGTTGTCTTGAACTCGACGTCCACCCAGTAGTTCGTCGACTGGAAAGTCTCGGTCGGGAATGCGCCGGGCGCGGTCACGTAGGCGTAGACGCCGTTGGCCCCGTCCTGCCCGTCAGCCAGCGCTTCCAACGGGGGATTCACGCGCCCCGTCGGCAGGAAGTACGGCCGGGTGATCGCGTAATTGCCCGACGCCGTGTGGTACGACGCGACGTACGTCGTATTCGCCGTGATCGCGACCGGTGCAGAAAACGAGACCCGCTGCCAGCCGGTGGCTGTCTCGTTGGTGAAGGTCGCCTGGGCCAGCAGCTGGCTGCCATTGTTCGTCCACAGGTGGCCGATGTGAGGGCCGACGTTCTGCGGACCCTTGTAGAAGCGGAGGCCGGTGATGTAGCCGCTCACTTCGGACCGGAATCTCACGCCGAGTTCGATGGGGTTCGGGTCCTCGTTGCTCGGGTACGATCGGAATCGTGTTCGGATCCCAGATGCTGCACGGGCAGTTGAACACCGGCTGGTTGCCGACGGTGATCGACACGGTCGCGAGGTTCGAGGTGTCCTGTCCGTCGGTCGCCCTGTAGGTGAACGAATCAGTCCCCGTGAACCCGGCCTGAGGCGTGTAGCTGAACGCCCCGTTGGCATTCAGCGCCAAGGTGCCGTTGGACGGAGACGAGACGGGAATGGCCGACAGGGTCGTGCCGGAATCGGCGTCCGTATCGTTGCCGAGCACGCCAGAAGCCGGGATCGCGAGCGTGGCCCCTGGAGCGACGCTGTAGACGTCATTGGCGGCCGTCGGAGGCGTATTCGCCAGCGACGTGATGAACTCCACATCGACCCAGTAGTTCGACGATTCGAAGGTCTGGGTCGGGAAGGCGCCGGGGGCGGCGGCATAGACGAACACGCCGTTGGCGCCGTCCTGACCGTCCGACAGCGCCTGCAGCGGCGGGTTCGCGACCCCGGCTGGCGTGAAGTACGGCCGATCGACGGCATAGTGTCCCGACGCCGTGTGGTACGACGCGACATACGTCGTGTTCGCCACGACCGGGACCGGAGACGGGAACGTCACGCGCTGCCACCCGGTCGGCGTCTCGCTCGTGAAGGTGGCCTGGGCCAGCAGCTGGGTGCCGTTGTTGCTCCACAGGTGGCCGATGTGCGGCCCGGTATTCTGCGCGCCCTTGTAAAAGCGCACGCCGGTGATATAGCCATTCACCTGCGAGCGGAATCTCACGCCCAGCTCGATGGCGTTGGCATCAGTCGGGTTGCTCGCCACCGTCGGCGTCGCGCTCGGAGCCCAGATGGTGCACGGGCAATTGAACGTGAAGACGCTGACGGTCGTGCCGGCGGCCGGCGTCTCGACATTTCCGCTGTCGTCGGCCGCACGCGCCTTGATGACCGTGGGGCCGGCGGTCGATGGCGTCCATTGGTACGTCCACGTTTCCCGCCCGGTCGCCGCGTGCCACGACGCGCCGCCATCGACGGACACCTCCACGCCACCGACGACCCCGCCCGTATCGCTGGCGATACCGCTGATGGTGACGGGGGCTCCGGCCGGCAGCGATGCGCCGCTGGCCGGCGACTGAATCGTCGACACCGGCGGCGTGGTATCGGCCGACGGGCTGGCGGGGATGAGTCCCGCGGCGAGCGTGGCGGGCTGGACGGTCATGTCGGCGAGCAGATTGACCGTCGCCTGTTGCATGTCGACGCTGACGGGTGGCCCGCCGAAATCATGATTGGCGTCGAGTCCCCACGCCCACTGAACGGTACCCGCGCCGAACACGATCGCGGCGCCGCGGCGATGAAGCGTCATGTGATGCGTGACGGTTCCCGGCGCGTAGGTGGACCCGTTGTCCTTGAGCTCGGCCGGGACGTCATAAGTGGCCGTGGACAGACGGATCAGACCGGCCGGCCGGAACCCGTTGTCGAGCTCGGCGTCCCACTCGTATCCGAGCGTCCCGGTGGGCAGCACGAGCGTGTCGCTGGGGAGCGGGAGCGTCGCGGCGCTCGTGTTCCGCCAGAACCGCAGTCGACCGTCGCGTTGCGGAACGCGAATCGATCGCGATTCGTAGCCGTTGACCATGAAGATCGTGCCGGTCAGGCCGTTCTCGGGCCGGCCGCCGTCGAACGGCGGGCTGAATCGCGCATCGCGCCACGTCCCCGTCCACGCAGGATTCGGATCGATCTTCCCGTCCGCGTGGGTTTCCTTGTAGGAGACGAGCGTGCGATGGGGAGTATTGGACCCATCGATGCTGTTTTCCCACCGCGTCTTCCAGAACACTTCGTTGCCGCTGAAGAACGCCAGGTGCACGCCGGCGTCCCGTGCCGCCTCGACGTTCGCGCGCTGCTGGCCAGACCAGGTACTCGTCGTGGCCAACCGACAGGAAGACCTTGTGCTCCAGCAGCTCGGATCCGGAGCGATCGGCGTCGACGCTGGTGGAGTAACTGACGTCGTACCCGTTCCGTTCGAGAAACCGCACCATGGGCGCTTCGCCATTGAACACGAAGCTCTGCGCCTGGTGGTTGCGGGTATCGAGCGGCCGGTTGTAGCTGACCTTGTACGAGCGCCCGGCCGGACTGCCGAAATAGAGACTGTTGCCGCCGTATCTGTTGTAAGCCTGCCAGGTCGAGTCGGATGTTTTGAACAGCAGGTCGGACTGGCTGTCGTCGTCGCGCACGACGAAGAAGATGTGGCTCGCCTGTTGGGGCGGGGCCACGTCTTCGCGCACGAGTTTCGCGAAATAGATGCCCGAGGTGGCGTTGGGCGGTACGGCCCATGTGGCCGACACTGCCCAGTTCCCGCAATCGACCAGGCCGGTGGAGGCATCGCTCATGCACGCCGGTTGCGATTGCGGCAGCGACACGGACGGCTGGATCGTCGTGACCTTGCGGGCCCCGGCCCCTGGTAGTACCCCATCCGGTAGACATCGAGGCGGTAGTCCGTCGCGGCCGTCGCGACCTTGAAAGACACGACTTGCCCGTGATTGACGCTGATGTCGGTGGCGAACCCCTGGATATTGGGAGAGCCGGCCCCGGTGATTCCCCAGTCGGTGTCGCCAGGCAGGCAGTTTTCCGCAACGATCTCATTGACCAGCACATCGCAGGGCGCCGGCGATCCGTCAGCCGCGCCCGGTGCCGAGACCGCCGCGACGCCGATCGGCGCACCGGCGCCTGGCCGCGCGAACGGGGTCCGCGGAAGCACGCTTCCGAACGGCCCCGATGCCGGCAGGACGACGTGCCGCCCCGGCGCCCGCGCTGTCCAACGAGGTGCCGAGCTGAGCAAACTCGATTGGACAAGGCAGAAACTGAGGACGAGAGCGATTCGCTGTCTACTGGCGCGCTGCATTGATAGCTCCATCGGGGGCCTTGCAGGCACAACCCGACCATCGAACACGACATCTCATCCGGAAACGGCGGTGGCGGAGGATAGCGGCTTGGACCTGCCGGTGTGAATGAATCGAAGGTCCGACCCGTGTGCGACCTTGGTCCCACACGGGGCGCCAGATCCTCTGCCGGGCGTTAGTGTCGAAGTTGACTGTTGCCCGTCGCGTGCGAAGGTTGGTACCGGCCGTCCGGCACGTCCCGGTGCCAGGAACTGACGGCGCGGAAGTGCGCGAATGGGACCTGGCATTCCTGCTTGCGCAGGAAGTTCAGGAACCGCTTGTAGTCGGTCCGCTCCATGTTGAACAGCTCGACCAGCATCTTGTAGTTGCCGGCCGTCTCCTGGAGCCCGCGGGTGATGATCGCGCGCAGATCGGTCCGGGTGAGATCCCGGACCATGTACGCCGAATAGACGATCGCCCAGAACGACTCGCGCTGCTTGACCATGCGGTCGAACATCTGATCGACGACCGTCCGCGCGGCCGGCTCGCTCACGAACACGGCCGGCGCCTCGGCGCCGGTCTCGCGGGCGGGCACGTCCTCCGCGGCCGGACCGGATCGGACGCCGAGCACGGCGGGCGGGAGATCGTCGATCGTAATCACGGCGCCGCAGCCGCGTACGATCAGCCGCTCGGCGGCGTTCTTCAGCTGCCGCACGTTTCCCGGCCAGTCATACCCGACCATCGCGCCCATGGCCTCCGGCTCGAACGTCGGAGCCGTGGTGCCGTGCTGTTCGCTGTAGCGCTGAAGGAAATGCTCCAGCAGCACGGGGATGTCTTCGCGGCGCGATCGCAGCGGCGGAATCGTGATGTCGATCACGTTCAACCGGTAATAGAGGTCGGCGCGGAACGTCTTGGCCGCGACGTGCTCGACCGGATCGCGATTGGTCGCCGCGATGACCCGCACGTCGAGCTTGGACTGGACGCGATCGGCGCCGACTCTCTGGATCTCGCCCGTCTCGAGAAACCTGAGCAGCAGGGCCTGCATGCGCGGGCCCATTTCGCCCACTTCATCCAGGAACACCGTCCCGCGATGCGCCATCTCCAGCAGGCCGACGCGGTCCCGGTGCGCCCCGGTGAAGCTGCCGCGCACGTGCCCGAACAGCTCCGACTCGAGCAGCGTCTCCGGAATGCCGACACAGTTGATGGCGACGAGCGGTGCGTGGGACCGCGCGCTGAGCTGATGGATTCGCCGGCTCGCAACCTCCTTGCCGACACCGCTCTCGCCGGTCAACAGTACCTTCGCATTGCAGCCCGCGGCGTATTCGACTTCGGCTCGAATCGCCTGCATGACCGCGCTCACCCCGATAAAATCCTCGACCGTGTGCTTCACAGCCACTCACTCCTGGAGCCGCCGCGCGGCTCGATTATCGTGTTGAATGAATGAAGGATACCGGTGGACCGTGCGGTTGAGAATGACCCGAAGGTCCGATAGAGGTGCGACCAAGGTCGCAGTCATTTTCGACAGAATTGTGATTTGAGCCGGGACGGGCGGCCGTTGCGGCGGTGTCAGTTGAAGCGTCCCGACTCGAACCGGTGCTGGACGGCGAACAGCGCCAGCTCCAGCCGGTTCGACAGGCCCAGCTTGTCGAAAATATTCGTGAGGTGGTGCTTCACCGTCTTGGAGCTGATCGCCAGCTTGTCGGCGATGTCGCTGTTGGAGCAGCCCGCGACGACCGCCGCCACCATTTCCAGCTCGCGCGGGGTCAGGCCGAAGACCGGATCGGACGGCATGGCCACCGGCGCGGCGCGCCGCTCGCGCAGCTTCTCGATCAGATCGGCGACGTTGGCCCGGCCGACCCAGTACTGACCGGCCATGACCGTGTGGATGCTTTTGAACAGCAGCTCGGTCGCCGCGTGCTTCATCAGGACGCCGCGCGCCCCGAGCTGCAGCGCCTCGCTGACGTCCGAGTCGCCGATGTGCGCCGTCAGGATCAAGGTGCGGATGCGCGGCGTCAGCCTCGAGATCTCGCGCAGCGCTTCCAGGCCGGGCGTGAGCGGCATGCACATGTCGAGGAGCAGGATATCGGGGTGGAGCTCGCGCGCCAGCCTGATCGCATCGCGGCCGTTCCCGGCTTCGCCGACCACGCACAGCTTCGGATCGTTCTCGAGGAGCTTGCGCAGCGCCTCGCGAAAGATCGCGTGGTCATCGGCGATCAGGACGGTAATGGTGCTGGCCCGGGCGGTCGTGTCCCATACTCCAGCGGTGTTGGCGGACGGGCGCGTCACGGCTACTCCCCGCGCAAAAAAATGACGGAAACATACGGCACCGTATGCAAGTGGATAGCGCCAAGCATAGGGGCCACGGTAGAGGTCGAGAATGATTCGAAGGTCCAGCGGCGTGCGACGAAAGTCGCATCGGGCTCAGCCCGGCGGCGGGACGTGCCGCGCGGGGTGTGCGGGGGGAAACGAGCCGGTTCAGCGCTGGTACAAGGTAGGGTCGAGACGGTGCTGGACCGCAAAGAGCGCCAGCTCGATGCGGTTCGACACGCCCAGCCTGTCGAACATCTTCGTGAGGTGGTACTTGACCGTCTTGGAACTGATCGAGAACTGCTCCGCGATGTCGTGGTTCGTCGACCCCGCGACGATGGCCGACACGATCTCCAGCTGGCGGGTGGTCAAGCCGAACGTCGGCTGCGGCGCGGCGGCGCCCGACGGCATCGCCCGCTCGCGCATGCTCTCGATGATGTTGCCGACGCACTCGCGCCCGACCCAGGTCCTGGCCGGCCATCACCGTGTGAATGCTCTTGAAGAGCAATTCGGTCGCCGAGTGCTTCATCACGATGCCTCGAGCGCCGAGCTGCAGCGCCTCGATGATGTCCGAGTCGCCCGCCTGCGCCGTGAGCAGCAGCGTGCGGACCGGGGGCGTCAACGCCGACAGCTCCCGCAAGCGCCGCGAGCCCGGGCGTCACCGGCATGAGCAGGTCGAGCAGGAGGATGTCGGGCCGCAGGTCCGTCGCGAGCCTGATCGCGTCCCGGCCGTTGCCGGCTTCGCCAACGACGCGCACCGCGGGATCCGTTTCGAGCAGCTTGCGCAGCGCCTCGCGAAACAGCGGATGGTCATCGGCAATGACGACGGTGATTGAAGAACGTGTCGGTGTGTTCATAAGTGTGTACGTTCGTTGCGATTCGAAAATCCACTCTGTTGCATCCGCGCGTTCGGCCAGTTTCTCGCCCGCACAGGCGGACAGCGGTCCGCACACGGAAATCACGTCCAGTTGGTTTGGGCTAGAAGAGAGCAGTATTGATGAACTCGACCCCTTCAGGCAAGTCCAAACTGATGCTTTCCGTGTCCTATTACGAGAGCAGTACCGACGCTCTTGTCGATTTTTGTGAGGTCAAGCACATTTTTCATGCGTCATCGGCGCAGTTGGGAACTCCTATTTACATGGTCACGATCCGCTCTTTACGTGAGGGTTGCGACCTGTCTAGCAATTCGGCGCGTTTTATTCCGGTTTTCAACGACGAGCTTGTGGCACATCAATTGCTCCGCCCACGCCGGGAGGCGCCCGTGTCTACTAGCCTCGCCGTTACGTCGGCGGACGGTCCGGTCGCGGCGGATTCGGTCTAGTAGATTCGGAAACCTGGAAGAACCGGGAAAAACCGTGTAACTCGGGAAAAAAAGATGCGTGCTCCCAGATTCCCACTTCATTTGGCGGTGCGGTACCGGGCTGTCGGCCACGCGGAATGGCGGCAGGGGAAAACCGAGAACATCTCCTCGTCCGGAGTGTTGCTGCAGGGCCCCTATCCGTTGCAGCCAGACACCGCGGTGGAGTTCATGCTGGCGCTCGCGTCGACCACCGGCGCGCGCGGCCCGCGGACCGAGATCTCCTGCCGCGGACGGGTCGTGCGGATCGTCGACCCGATGGACGTTCAGAAACCGCTCGGGTTCGCCGTCGCGATCGAGCAGTACAGACTTCATCCCGCCGCCTCGAGCGGTCGGCGCCGAGCTGCAAAAAGCCAGGCAGTAACACCGCGCGGCCTCATCGTTTTCCGTACAACACCTTCCCCGGCCTGGCCGGCGTCATCCCGCCTCGCTCGAACACAACCTGTCCGTTCACGATTACGTACGAGAACCCTTCCGCGTACTGGTGCGGCTTGTCGAACGTCGCGGCGTCGCGGACTCGCGCGGGATCGAAGACCGCCAGGTCGGCCTTCAGACCCGGCCGCAGCACCCCGCGGTCCGCGAGGCCGAGCCGCTGCGCGGGGAACGCCGTCATCTTCCGCACCGCATCCTCCAGCGTGAGGGTGTGCCGGTCCCGGACGTACACCGCCAGCACGCGCGCGAACGTACCGTAGCTCCGAGGGTGCGGGTGGCCGGTTCCAAAGATCGGCACCTCCCCGTCCGACGCGATCATCGTCGCGGGATGGCGGAGGATCCGCTCGATATCCTCTTCGCCGATCGCGTGGAAGATCCCCTGACAGCCGCCCTGCTCCACAATCCACAGCGCCGCCTCGGCGGCGTTCTCCAGCGTGAGCTCCATGCGACGCAGGCGCGTGACGTCGGCGAGGTTCTTCCCGGCCAGCGACGCGTCCCAGCTGCAGCTCGCGATCACCACATTCTTCGGATCGCCTCCGCCCCGCTCGTTCCGGATGAGGCGTACGGCTTCGGCCTTGATCCGCGCGCGCGCCGCCGGGTCGTCGAGGCGCGCCAGCGTCCGCTCGCGTCCGCCTTCCAGCGCCCACGCCGGAAGCAGCGCCGCCTGGATGCTCGTGCTCGACGCCGTGTACGGGTACTGATCGATCGTCGCGTCCACGCCGCGCGCCCGCGCCTCGTCGACGAGCCGCAGCGTCTCGACGCTCGTGTTCCAGTTCGGCTGACCGATGATCTTGTGATGGGTCAGCTGCGTCGGCAGCCCGCCGCGCTCGCCGATCGCGATCGTCTCCTTCACGCTGTCGAGGATGCCGGACGCCTCGTCGCGCATGTGCGAGATGTAGATGCCGCCGAAACGCCCCGCCACCTTCGCGAGCTCGACGACTTCGTTCGTTGACGTGAACGTGCCGGGCACGTAGAAGAGGCCGGAGCTCAAGCCGAACGCGCCCTCCTGCATGCCCTGCTCCACCAGGGCGCGCATTTTCTCCAGCTCGCCGGCTGTCGGTTCGCGGTTGACGTCGCCGATGACCGCCGAGCGCACCGATCCCTGCCCGATGAAGCTGCCGATGTTCACCGACTTCTGGAGGGCCTCGAGCTTCGCCAGGAACGGGCCGAGCGGCACCGGCGATCCGCCGTCGGGCCCCTCCATCAGCGTGGTCACACCCTGCCGCACGTAGTTGTCGGCCGTGGGGACCTCGAAAATGCCGCGACGCGCGTGCGTGTGGAGGTCGATGAACCCTGGCGCGATCACCTGGCCTTCGACGTCGATGACGCGCGCGGGCGCGTCGGTGATGGACGGCGCAATGCGCGCGATGGTATCGCCCTCGGATCGCAACATCGCCGCGGTACCAAGGGCTGCCGGTCCCGTCCACGATCCGGCCGTTGCGGAGCACGACGTCATAGCGCGGGGGTTGAGCGGCCGCGAAGTGGAGGACGGCCGTGGCGAGGATCGCGCCGCCCGCAAGGATACTGCGTGGCATCGCGACACGATATATCAGGAGAATCGAATCGCGGGCAGGAGAAGCGAGAGCGGCGTCAGCGCTTCGGCAGACGTGCCGCCGCGACTTTCGCGGGAGTGGGCCAGCCGCATTCCTTGGCGAAGGCTTCGACAAGCGGGCCGAGCCCGCTCACGTGGAATTCGGCGACGACCGGCGCGGCGTTGTGCGGGGTGTAGCCAATCTTCATCGTGCGCGCGCCGATCAACCGGCGGGCGAAGGCGGGCCCGTCGCGAGTAAAGAGCGCGTCGTGCTCGGCCGAGTCCGGCCATCGCTCGGTGAGCTCCGGTTCGTCGTCGAGCCGGTAGGTGACCGTGTGATCGTCGGTCTGCGCCTCCATGGCGATCGCCGATCCGGTCCACACGAAGACCTCGGCGCTTTTCCCGACGCAGCGGACCACGAGGAGCGGTCGAACCTGGTTCAGCCAGATGGGCACCAGGTTTTCCGCGGGCAGCTCGAAGGCGGCGCTCTTTTTCTCGCTCCCGACCCAGTAGGCGCGGTTCTCGCTGCTCCACCTCTGGCTGACGGTGGTGGCCGGCGGCGGGCTGGCCGGAGGCGGAGACGGCTTCCGCGTGGGTGCGACGACGCGGGCGGCGGCGACGCCGGCCGAGGGTCCGCGGGCAAAGAGTATCGCGAAGGTGACGAGGCCCCCCACCGCGAGAGCACCCGCAATCGCGAGCAGCCCGCGACGGCTCAGCCCGCTCTTGGCGGATGCCGGCGGCGCGGCGACGGTATTTGGCGGTTCGACGGCACGTAGTGGTTCGACGGCACGTAGCGGTTCGACAGCGCGCGGCGGTTCGACAACACGCGGCGGTTCGACAGCACGCGGCGGTTCGACGGCGTTCGACAGCGCGGGGCGTTTCGACGGCGCGAGGCGGTCCGACAACCCGAAGCGGATCTACAGCGCTCGGCGGCTCGACGGCACGAAGCGGCCCGGCGGCCGGCCGCAGGGCGAAGGTCAGCGCGGGCGCTGCCTCGACGACGTCCACCGGGGGCAGATCCGGAACAGGTCCCACGACGGAATCCGCGGCCCATCGCTCGCACTGCTCACAGAGCGTCACCGATTCCCGGATCTCCCGCCCGCACGACGAACACAGTTTCACGCGTACCACTCCTGAACAGGCGTGCTCACGCGCGCACGCCGAGTACGGCTTGCGGCGCAAGGCCCGTACCAGCGGCCGACGGCCCCAGCCCGGCAGGGCGCAGGCGCCGGAAGACTTGAATGATCGAACGGGCGATTCGCGATGAGGCTGGCTGAGGTGGCTGCGCGCGTCAGCCTTCCGGACGCCGAAACTGGCATCCGGCTGACAGCTTTGTGACGGCTCGGGGCTCGGGACTCGGGGCTCGGGGCTCGGGACTCGGGACTCGGGAACTGGAAGCGAGTCGACGACCGTCAGATCCGCTGGAAGTTTTTCTCGATCTCGCGTCGCGTGATGCGCAGGACCACCGGGCGGCCGTGCGGGCAGACGCTCGAGTACGCCGTGCGGCGAAGCTCCTCCAGGATGTACCGCATCTTCTCCATCGTCAGCGGATAGTTCGCCTTGACGGCCGCGTGGCACGCCATCGTCGCCGCAATCCGGCGCAGGCCGTCCTCGACCCGCGATCCGCCGTCCAGGCCCTCGAGATCTCCGGCCAGCGCGCGGACGGCTGCCTCGCACGCCGACGGATCCAGGACGGCCGGCACGGCCGAGAGCCGCACGCTGTCGCCGCCGAACTCCTCGAGCTCCAGGCCGAACTTCTCGAGCGTCGCGGCGTGAGGGATGAGCGCCTGCCGCTCGGCCGCGGACATCTCGATCAGCATCGGCGTGAGCAGACGCTGGCTCTCGAGGGGACCGGTGGTCAGCCTCTCCATCACCTGCTCGAACAGCACCCGCTCGTGCGCGACGTGCTGATCGATGATGGCGATCCCTTCGTCGTCGATCGCGATGATGAACGTGTCGCGGAACTGGCCCAGCGGGATCATGGGTCTGATCTCCGTGGGTTCCACGGGGTTCCGCAGGGTTCCACCGGGTTCCACGAGGTTCTGTTCCGCAGGGTTCGCGGGGTTCTGTCGCGGGGTTCGCGGGGTTCGGCGCGGGGTTCAGCGGCTGCATGAGATTGCGCCACGGACCCATGGGTTCGGCGGTCCAGCGGTTGCCGACGCTCGCGCCGGCGAGCACGCCCGGGATCGACATCGGCTGCGGCTCCGACGGCCGCGGCGCGAACGGCGTGAACTGCAGCTCGGGGGCCCTCCCCTGCCCGAGCGCGTCGCCGAGCGCGCGCCGCAGCACTTCGTGCACGAGCGACTGCTCGAGAAACCTCACCTCCGCCTTCGTCGGGTGCACGTTGACGTCCACGCGGTCGGCGCGGAATCCTGATGAACAGGTGCACCTCGGGGCTCCGCTCCTTGATGGTCGCGACGCTGTAGGCCTCCGAAATCGCGTGCGCGATGGTGCGGTCCTTGACGATGCGCCGGTTGACGAAGACGTTCTGGGCGCCGCGGACCGGTCCCTGGTCGCCGAGCGCCGCGATGTAGCCGTGGATCTGCAGCCCTCCCGCTTCCTTGCGCAGCTCGATCAGGTCGAGCCGCTCGCCGAACAGCTGGAAGAACCGCTCGCCGAGCCCTTTCGCCGGCGGGCATTGCATCAGCCGGCGGACCTGGCCGGCGCCACCGGCGCTCGTCAGCGTGAATCCGACCTCGGGATAGCCGAGCGCCATCTGGGTCACGAGCCTGGAGATCTGCGCCGACTCCGCCGTGTCGGACTTCAGGAACTTGCGGCGCGCCGGCAGGTTGTAGAAAAGGTCGGCGACCTCGATGCTGGTGCCCTCGGGAACGCCGACTTCCTGTTCCGAGGCGACCGTTCCGCCGTTGACCCGAATCTCGGTGCCCGTCGCGCTGCCGCGGGCCCGCGTGCGCAGCACGAAGTGCGACACGGACGCGATGCTCGGCAGCGCCTCGCCGCGGAAGCCGAGCGTGCTGATCGCGTCGAGGTCTTCGGGGCTCGCGATCTTGCTCGTCGCGTGCCGCTCGAGCGCCAGCCGCGCGTCCTCCGGATCCATCCCGTCCCCGTCGTCTTCGACGCGCAGCAGCTTCTTGCCGCCGAGCTCGATCGTCACGCTGATCCGGGTCGCGCCCGCGTCGAGCGAGTTCTCGATCAGCTCCTTGACGACGGAGGCCGGACGCTCGACCACCTCGCCGGCGGCGATCTGGTTCGCGAGATGGAGTGGGAGGCGGTGAATTCGGGCCATCGGATCTAGTTCACCACAGGGACATCGAAGACAACAGAGAAGACCGTGTAATCCGTGTAATCCGTGTAATCCGTGTAATCCGTGTAATCCGCGGCTCAGATCCAGCCCCGGCGCCGGAAGAACGTCAGCATCACCACGGAGATGGTGACCATCATCCCGACGACCCACCAGAACTGCGCCGCATCGCTGCCGGGAAAATGTGGCAGCGGCACGTTCATGCCGTAGAGGCCGGTCATGACCGTCATCGGCATGAACAGCGTCGAGATGATGGTCAGCACCTTCATCACCGTGTTCAACTGGTTCGATACCGAGGAGTAATGCGCGTCCAGGATGCTGGTGATGCGGTCCTGGAAAAACATCGCCTCGTCCGCGAGGCGGACGAGGTGGTCGTGGACGTCGCGGAAACTGTAGGCCAGCGATTCGGCGATCAGGGGGAACTCGCGCCGCGCCAGCCGGCCGACGGCATCGCGCTGCGGCAGCACGACCTGACGCAGCGAGGCGATGTCCTTCTTGAAGTTCAGGATGCGCCGCGCCAGATCCGGGCTGGGCGCATCGAAGACCTCCGATTCCAGCTCGTCGAGCCGCGCCGAGAGCTCCTCGATCTCCGGCCGGTAGTTGTCGACCATCGTGTCGACGAGCCGGTACAGCAGGGCGCCGGGCCCATCGCCGAGCACGCGATCGCTGCGCACGCACATCTCGGCGATCTTCCCGATCGACCGGGACACGCCGGGATGGATGGTGACGAGATACTGCGCGCCGAGGAAAAAATCGATGTCCTTGGTGGTGAAGCGGTGCTCGGGGGCGCTGAAGTCGATGCCGTGCAGGATGAGGTAGAGGTAGTCGCCGTACGATTCGACCTTCGGGTGGTGGTATTCCCTCAGCGCGTCTTCGATGGCCACCTCGTGAAAGTGGAACACGTCGCCGAGAATGCGCGCGTCCTCCGCTGTGGGCCGATCGAGATCGACCCACACCCAGACGCCACTCCCCGGCTTGAGCCAGTCGGGGTCCAGCCGATCGACGCACTCGGTGGATCGGCCCGTGCTCCTGTAAATCCTGATCAATCCTCGACCTTGAGCGACAGCGCCGCCTGCGCCGCGGCGAGGCGTGCGACGGGCACGCGGTACGGCGAGCAGCTCACGTAGTCCAGCCCGACCTTCTCGAAGAAGTGAATGGAGGCCGGGTCGCCGCCGTGCTCGCCGCAGATGCCGAGCTTCAGGTTCGGTTTCGTGGCGCGCCCCTTCGTCACCGCGATCGCGACGAGCTGGCCGACGCCGGTGGCGTCGATCGTCGCGAAGGGGTTCTTCTTGACGATCTCCAGTTCCTGGTACTGCGGCAGGAACGAGCCCGAGTCGTCGCGCGACATGCCGAGGCGCGGTCTGCGTGAGGTCGTTGGTGCCGAAGCTGAAGAAATCGGCCGACTGCGCGATCTCGTCGGCGGTGAGCGCGCCGCGCGGGATCTCGATCATCGTGCCGACCAGGTATTTGAGCTTGACCTTCTGCTCGCTCTGCACCTCGCGGGCGGCCTGGTGCACCACCTCGATCTGCAGGTCCAGCTCCTTCTTGAATGCGACGAGCGGGATCATGATCTCGGGCAGCACCTTGATCCCTTCCTTCTGGACAATCGCCGCGGCCTCGAAGACCGCGCGCGCCTGCATCGCCGAGATTTCGGGGTAGCCGATGCCGAGGCGGCAGCCGCGGAAGCCGAGCATCGGGTTGAACTCGTGCAGCTGCCCGACGCGCTGCTGGATGCGCGCCGCCGGCACCCCGATCTTCTTGGCCAGCTCCTGCTGCTGCTCCTTCGTGTGCGGCAGGAACTCGTGGAGCGGCGGGTCGAGGAAGCGGATCGTCGCCGGATAGCCCTTCAGCGCGCGGAAGATGCCGGCGAAGTCCTCGCGCTGGTACGGCAGGAGCTTCGCGAGCGCGGCCTTCCGCTCCTCGAGCGTCTCGGCGAGGATCATCTCCCGCATCGCGTCGATGCGATCGCCCTCGAAGAACATGTGCTCGGTGCGCGTGAGACCGATGCCGACGGCGCCGAACGCGACCGCGTTGGCCGCCTGCTCGGGTGTATCGGCATTGGTCCGGACGTACATCCGCGTCGCGGCCGAGCACCACTTCATCAGCTGCTGGAAGTTCTTGAACTTCTCCGTCGCCTGCGCCGCCGCGTCGCCGTTGATCAGGCCGGCGACGATCTCCGACGGCGCGGTCTTGACCTGGCCGGCGTAGACCTTGCCGATCGTCCCGTCGATCGACATGAAGTCGCCTTCCTTGTAGGTCTTGCCGTCGACCGTCACGGTGCGCGCCTGGTAGTCGACTTCGACCGCCGCGGCGCCGCAGACGCAGACCTTGCCCATCTGCCGCGCGACCAGCGCCGCGTGCGACGAGACGCCGCCGCGCGCGGTGAGGATGCCCTCGGCCGCGATCATGCCGCGCAGATCTTCCGGCGACGTCTCGACGCGGACGAGCAGCACCTTCTCGCCCTTCTCGGCGGCCGTCACGGCGCGCTCGGCGTTCAGGTAGATCTTGCCGGATGCCGCGCCGGGCCCGGCGGGGAGTCCCGTGGCAATCGCCTTCGCCTTGGCCACTTCCGCCAGGTCGAACACGGGCGCGAGCAGCTGCTCGAGCTGGTCGGCCGGGTTGCGCATCACCGCCGTCTTCCAGTCGATGAGCTTCTCCTTGAACATGTCCACGGAGAACTTCAGCGCCGCCATCGCCGTGCGCTTGCCGTTGCGCGTCTGCAGCATGTAGACGACGCCGTCCTCGATGGTGAACTCGAAGTCCTGGACGTCCTTGAAACGCGTCTCGAGCCTCTGGCGGATGCGCTCGAGCTCGGCGTAGGCCTTCGGCATGACCTTCTTCAGGTCGGCGACCGGTTCCGGCGTGCGCACGCCCGCGACGACGTCCTCGCCCTGCGCGTTGATCAGGAACTCGCCGTAGAACTCCTTGACGCCGTTCGCCGGGTTGCGGGTGAACGCGACCCCCGAGCCGGAGTTGTCGCCCGTGTTGCCGTAGACCATCGCCTGGACGTTGACGGCGGTGCCCCACTCGGTCGGGATGTTGTACTTGCGCCGGTAGACGATCGCCCGGTCGTTCATCCACGATCCGAAGACCGCGCCGACGGCGCCGAGCAGCTGGTCCCACGGCGATTTCGGGAACTGCTTGCCGGACCGCTCCTTGACCAGGGCCTTGAAGCGCACCACGAGCTCCTTGAGATCGTCGACGCTCAGCTTGGTGTCTTCGATGTCCCCGTGATGGCGCTCGTGCTTGAGCGTGTGAATGACCGTCTCGAACGGATCGTGATCCTCGTCGGGCCGCTTCTGCACGCCGAGCACGACGTCGCAGTACATCTGCACGAAGCGGCGGTAGCAGTCCCACGCAAATCGCGGGTTCCCCGTCTTGGTCGCCAGCGCCTCGACGGTGTCGTCGTTCAGGCCGAGGTTGAGGATCGTGTCCATCATGCCCGGCATCGAGTCGCGGGCGCCCGAGCGCACCGAGACGAGCAGCGGGTTCTTCAGGTCGCCGAACTTCTTGCCGGTCTGCTGCTCGAGCGAGGCGATCCCGCTCTCCATCTCCTTGCGCAGCGTCGCCGGATACGTCCGCTTGTTGGCGTAGTAATAGGTGCAGACCTCGGTGGTGATCGTGAACCCGGGCGGCACCGGCAGCCCGATGCGGCACATCTCGGCGAGGTTCGCGCCCTTGCCGCCGAGCAGCGGCTTCATCGATCCGTCGCCATCCGTCTTGCGGCCGAAGGAGTAGACGTACTCTGCTCCCGGCCGCTCCCCGCTTTCCGTGTGACCGGCTTGCTGGCCCGGGCGGCCTTCTTGGAGGTGGTCTTTCGTGCGAGCTTCTTCGCCATTGTCGATGCCTACTCCGTTTGAGGAATGATTTCCGAGATGTCCGCGAGATGCAGGATGAGGTCGCGCAGATCCGCCATGAGCTTCAGCCGCGCATGCCTGACGCGCGGGTCATCCGCCATCACGAACACCTCGGTGAAGAACCGGTCGACGGCCGCGCGCAGGCCGCCGATGTCGACGAACGCGGCGCGGTAGTCGCTTCTCGCCACCGCGGCCTCGATCCGCGGCCGGCGCAGATCGAGCGCCTCGAGCAGCGCCCGCTCGGCCGGCTCGGCGAGCGCGTCGCGATCGAGCGGCTCGCCGTCGTGAAGCTCCCTGGCAATGTTCTTCACGCGCTTGAAGAGAATCGCCAGCGCCTGAAAATCCTCCGACGCCCGCATGCCCTGGAGGGCTTCGGCCACGCGGCGGGCGCGAAGCGGGCTGACGTCTCCGGCGGGCGTGGCGGCGCGGACGACCTCGCCGGCGAACCCCCGGGACTCGAGCGCGAAACGCACGCGCTCGATCGCGAAGGTCAGCGCGGCCTGGGCGGCCTCGTCGGTCCACGGCCGGGTCGCGTCCGCCGCGTGCGTGGCCGCGCGCGCGAGGACGGGGCCGAGCCAGACCTCGCGATCGATGCCGGTCAGCTCCGGAAGGTCCATCAGGATGCGGACCGCTCCCTGCGTCTGCCGCCGCAGCCCGAACGGATCGCGCGAGCCGGTCGCGCGCTCGCCCGCCCGCGACAACGACACGAACGTGTCCAGCTTGTCGGCCAGCGACACCGCCGCCCAGCTCACCGCCGCGGCGCCGAGCTGCGCGCGCGTCGGCGGCGCATCCGCCTCGACGCCGATGGGGAGGTATTGATAATAGATAGCCTTCCAGACCTGCTCGGGGAGGCCTTCCTCGCGGGCGTAGATGCCGCCAATCGTGCCCTGCAGCTCGGTGAACTCGAAGACCATGTCGGTCGTGAGATCCGTCTTCGCGAGCAGCGCCGCCCGCGCGGCGTACGGGGCCTCGGCCGGCTGTCCGAGCGCGTCGCCGGCGATCCACTCCGCCAGCGACGAGATGCGCCCGGCCTTGTCGCGGTAGCTCCCCAGCTGCTTGTGGAACAGCACCGTATGGAGCCGGTCGAGCCGCGACTCGAGCGTGGTCTTCCGATCCGATTCCCAGAAGAACCGGGCGTCGCGCAGCCGGGCGGTCACCACGCGTTCGGCGTTCTTCGCGATCACCCGCTCGTCGGGCGGCTGCGTGTTGACGACGGCGAGAAACGCTTCCTTCAGCTCGCCGCTTTCCGTCACGACCGGGAAGTAGTGCTGGTGGTGCACCAGCGTGGTCGTCAGCACCTCGTGCGGCAGCGTGAGAAACGCGCGGTCGTAGAAGCCGGCCACGACGCCGGGATACTCGACGAGATCGGCGACCTCCTCGATGAGCGCGGCGTGTTCCTTCAGGTGGACCCGGCCGCCCAGGCGGCGGGCGTGCGACTCCAGGTCGCGCGCAATCCGGTCCCGGCGCTCCGCGTGATCGAGCACGACGAAGTGCTCGGCCAGCCGCGCGCGGTATTCGTCGAACGTCCGCACCTTGATCGAGCGTCCGGCGCGGCCGCTGGTCGCGAGAAAGCGATGCCCGTAGGTGAGCGCGGCCGATTCGACCTCGAGCACCAGGGGGCCGGCGGCGCCGGGCGTCCGGCCAATCGTGAACGGCACGACGCGTCCGCCATACAGGAAGAGCAGCCAGCGGATCGGCCGGCCGAACAGCAGTTCTCCGCGCCCGTCGTCGAGCTGCGCGTCCCAGTGCATCTGCTTGGGGAACGCGAGGTCGCGCAGCAGGGCGCCCAGCAGGGCCGGCAGCGTGTCGACCGCGCTCTTGCCGCGGTGCCGCTTGTGGTACGCGAGATACTCCCCTTTCGGCGTCGCGACGCGCGCGAGCTCTTCGAAGGTGACGCCCTGCTTCTTGGCGAACCCCAGCCCGGCCGGAGTCGGGGCGCCGTCCGCACCGATGGCCGCCGAGACCGGCGGACCGCTGATCGTTTCGTCCAGGTCCTCCTGGCGCTCGGCAATCTTCGCGACGCGGGCGGTCAGCCGGCGCGGCGTGCTGAAGCTCTCGATAGGCGCGCCGGGCGCAATCCGGTACTCCTTCAGGCGCGCCCCGACACGCTCGGCAAGCTGCCGCGTCAACGCCGGCATCCAGGCCGCCGGAAGCTCTTCGACGCCGATCTCGATCAACAGTTCGCGGTCCATCACGCCTGTTCCTTCACGTCTTCTCCAACCCAATGCTTCGCGATCGCGATGGCGAGCTGGCGCACCCGCAGGATGTAGGCGGTGCGTTCCGTCACGCCGATGCCGCCGCTCGCGTCGAGCAGGTTGAACATGTGCGAGCACTTCAGGCAGTACTCGAGCGACGGAAGGGCGAGGCCGCTCTTGAGCAGGACCTGCGACAGCCCGTAATACTGATCGAACAGGTTGCGGTGCAGGGCGTGCAGCTCGGCCGCCGGCATGGCGATCTGGCCGAACGCGTACTTCGACTGCTCGACCTCGTCGCGGTGCCGGACGTCCCGGTACGTCACGCCCTTCGTCCATTCGAGATCGAACACGTTGTCCACGTCCTGCAGCGCCATGGACAAGCGCTCGATGCCGTACGTCAGCTCGACGGAGATCGGGGCGAGGTCCAGCCCGCCGGCCTGCTGGAAGTAGGTGAACTGCGTGATCTCCTGCCCGTCGAAGAGCACCTGCCAGCCGATGCCCCAGGCGCCGAGCGTCGGCGACTCCCAGTTGTCTTCCTCGAAGCGGATGTCGTGCGCGCGCAGATCGATCCCGCACGCTTCCAGGCTCTGGAGATACAGCTGCTGCACCTCGTCGGGGGCCGGCTTGAGGATCACCTGGAACTGGTGGTGCTTGAACAGACGATTCGGGTTCTCGCCGAAGCGGCCGTCGGCCGGGCGGCGCGACGGCTGCACGTACGCGACGTTCCAGTGCGCGGGGCCGAGCACCCGCAGAAACGTCTCGGGGTGCATCGTGCCGGCGCCCATCTCGATGTCGAGCGGCTGCTGAAGCAGGCAGCCCCGCGAGGCCCAGAATTCCGAGAGCTTGAAGATGAGCTGCTGCAGTGTGACCATTCGTATCAAAGGCTTCCAGCTACCAGCTTCCAGCTTCCAGCTTCCCGCTACGATCTCGCAGGCAAGCACGGGCTGGAAGTCGAACCCTTCTGCTGGGAGCTGGGAGCTGGAAACTGGAAGCTATCGGCTTGCCCTCGCATTTCCCGCAGCACCCGGGCGGATTTCAGTTCCTTCTCGAGATGCAGATTCAGCAGGCGCCGGTGCACGGCTTCGAGCTCCCGGGCCGCGCGCGCGTGCAGCGCCAGCCCCTCGAGCCGATCGGGCGCGGTCGCGCCCGCGCCTTTCAGGAAGCGCAGCGCGTCCACGCTGAGGCTGATGCCGCCCGCCGGGGCGCAGCCCGGGCAGACGAACAGATCGTCGCGCGGCGGCATCACGGCGCCGCCCGTGAGCGGCTCGCCGCACCCGGGGCACGACGTCAGCGACGGATACACCCCCTGCAGCCTGAGGATCCAATACTCGAAGTAACGCGCCAGCGGCTCGATCGCCGCGCCGCCCGCGATGGCGTCGGTCATCGCCGACCCCAGCCGGTACAGCCGCTCGTCGGCATGCGCGTCGGGCGCCCACTCGTCGATCAGCTCCGCGAAGTACCCGACGTGCCCCAGGGCCTCCCCGCTCGACGGCGACAGCGGCGACCTCGTGGGCTCGACGTAGTTGATCCGGACCAGGTCGCGCTGCTCGCGCTCGTAGTAGGCCACGCCCGCCCGCGTCATCGGCTCGAGCGCGCCGATGAACCTCGATCGCACCCGCCGCGCCCCGTTCGCCACGCCGCGCTTCTTCCCCCGATCCCGCGTCAGGAACACCACGATCCGATCCGCCTCACCCAGCTTGTAGGTGCGCAGGATCAGCGCTTCGGAGGTGTACACGGGCATGCCGAAGGCCATTCTACCCCGCCGGGTGGTGCAGAAACCTGATGAACACCGTCGCCAGCCCGAGGAACGAAAAGAAGCCAAACATGTCGGTGAGCGTCGTAATGAACACGGCGGACGCCAGCGCCGGATCCACTTTCATCGCCCGCAGCGCCAGGGGAATGATAGTGCCGGCCGTCGCCGCGACGAACATGTTGATGATCATCGCCATCCCCAGGATCAGGGCGAGCGCCTTGTCGCCGTTGAACAGCCACACGACGATGCCGCCGACGAGCCCGCAGGCCACCCCGTTTCCGATGCCGACCGCCGCTTCCTTGAACAGCGCCTTTCTCGAGTTGCCCCACGTCAGCTCGCCGAGCGCGATGCCGCGCACGATCACGGTCAGCGTCTGCGTGGCCGCGTTGCCGCCCATGCCGGCCACGACGGGCATGAACACGGCCAGCGCGACCACCGCGTCGATCGTCCTGGTGAACAGCGCGACCACCGAGGCGGCGAGAAAGGCCGTCGCGAGGTTGACGAGGAGCCAGGGCAGGCGCTTGCGGAGCGACTCGGACGCCTTGGTGAAGACCCGGTCGTCCCCCTGCACGCCGGCGAGGCGGTAGACGTCCTCGGTCGCCTCGTCTTTGATGACGTCGATGATGTCGTCGACGGTGATGACGCCGACGAGCTTGTTCTCTTCGTCGACGACGGGGATGGCGAGCAGGTTGTACGACGCGACCTGGCGCGCGACCTCCTCCTGATCCATGTCCGCGCGCACGCTGATCAAGTCGGTCGTCATGATCCGCTTGAGCGGCGTGTCGGGCGAGACCAGCAGCAGGCGGCGCAGCGAGACGACGCCGACGAGGTGGCGGCGCGCGTCGATCACGTAGAGATAGAAGACCACCTCGACGTCGCGCGATCGCTGCAGCGCCGTGATCGATTCCCCCGCGGTCATGTCCTCGGCGAGGGCAAAGACCTTCGGGTTCATGATGCGGCCGGCGGTCTGCTCTTCGTACTCGAGCAGATCGCCGACGTCCCCGCCCGCGGGACGCTTCTGCATCATCTCGAGGACCGTCGCCGACAGGTCCTCCGGCAGGTAGTCGATCAGGGCCGCGACGTCGTCCGACGGCAGGTCCTGCAGGAGCTTGACGATCTCTTCGGCGGGGCGGTCGGCGAGGAGCTTGGCGCCCGCCTCGGGACCGAGCTCGCTCAGGCCCTCCATCGCGAGCTTGCTGCTGCGCTCGGCGAGCAGGTTGAACGCCGAATGCCGTTCCTTGTCGGGAAGCTCGGAGAAGAGCTGCGCGAGATCGGCCGGGTGCTGCTTCTGGAGCAGGTTCACCAGGTTGGCGGTCGCCCCCATGCGCATCAGGCGCTTCACGGAGTCGAGCACGACATCGAGCTTGCGCTGGGGCATAGGGCAGTCCAACGACTTGAGCGAGAACCACTTAATGTAGCACGGCGTCCCGGGTTTCGGTCGTTTTGCGAAGGTATTTCGGCCTCCAGAAAGTCCTTGCAGGTTCCAGTTGCGTTCAGGGTACGGTGACCGCCACCAAGGGTTGATCGTGACTGTTCGTGCCGCGCTCGCCGCACTTTCCGGGCCCCGCTCATCCTTCCTCGAAGGGGCCGCAACCCCCTCCGTACGCCACGGTGAAATCTCCGATCTGATGAGGAGTCAGGCTCATGGTTCAGGCATCGCACTCCCGGATTCTCGTCCTGTGCATCGGCATGTCGTTGCTGTGCCCGGCAATCAGCCGGGGCCAGGTCACCACGGCGACGGTTTACGGCAACGTGACGGACGCGTCGGGCGCTCAGATCCCGGGCGCCCCGGTCGTGATCGTCAATGAAGAGACCGGCTCGGCACAGACCGCCACCACGAGCAGGACCGGAGAATTCACCTTCAACTTCCTGCCGGTCGGACGCTACAGCCTGACGATCACCGCCAACGGCTTCAAGGAACAGACGGAGTCCGGCATCGAGCTGACCGCCGGCCGGAGCGTGCGCCGCACGTATGCCCTCGAAATCGGCTCGCTCAACGAAAAGGTCACCGTGACGGCCGAAAAGCCGCTGGTCAACACGGTCAACGCCGAGCAGTTGATCTCGCACGGGACCATCGAAGTCCGGGAAATGCCGCTGGCCCGCCGCGATTGGACCAACCTCCTGAGCGTCGGCACGGGAGTCGAGGTCAGGGGCTCCGGCGGCGGCACCGGAATTTCGATGAACGGCCTGCCGCCGGGCGGGTTCAGCCTGACGGTGGACGGGACGCAGGCGTCGGCGAGCTCCGAGGAAACGTCGCTCACGTCGTTTGGCAGCTTCAATCTCATCAAAGTCGTCAGCCTCGAGGCCATCTCCGAGGTCAACGTCAACAAGGGGATCGTGCAAGCCGAGTACGCCAACACCCTGTCGGGCAACGTCGGCCTGATTACGAAGAGCGGGACCAACAGCTACCACGGCAGCTTCTTCGAGAACTACCAGAACGGCGACCTCAACGCCCGCAACCAGTTCCTGACGACGAAGCCCGACAGCTCGCTTCATCAGTTCGGCGGTTCGTTCGGGGGACCAATCGCCAGGAACAAGCTCTTCGTCTTCGGCGTGTACGAAGGCTACCGGCAGACCAGCTTCGTCGCCATCAACAGCGACGTCCCCACGGCCGAGTACCGCGCGCTGGCGATTGCGGCCGTGCCCGCCTACAGGCAGTTCTTCGACACGCTGCCACTGCCGACCCAGTCCGTACGCCGCGGGCGCGCGGACCGGCGCCTACATCGGCTCGGGATCGTCCGAGGGCAACGACGACCACGTTGTCGCGAGGGGCGATTACAACATCGACAACCACAACCGCATCAGCAGCAGGTACACGCGTGGCCGGCCCGATTCGCTGAACCCCAGGGTCTCGCCGGTCAATTCTCAGACCTTCACGGGCCTCGACGATGCGTTCACCGGCAGCTATTTCCGGATCGGATCGAGTTTCAGCGCCGAGACGAGGTTCGGCTTCAGCCGGAACGACGTCACTCGTCTCGATGGAATCTATACCCTGGGCACGGCGGGGATCGCCGGCCTGACCTTCCCGTCGAACGGCGGAGAGATCCTGGCCACGCGAGGGAAGAACTGGAGCATCGAGGAAACGGTCGCGCTGAACAAGGGACGCCACTCGATCAAGTTCGGCGGCCTCTTCCAGGTGCAGGATCAAACCCGGGAGAACGCAGAGACGCCGCAAGTGACGTATGGCAACGATGCCGAATTGCTGGCCAACAATCCCTCCCGCATGCAGCTGACCTTCGGCCTGAGCCCGTATGTCATCAACTACTGGACGACCGGCTACTTCGTCCAGGACGACTTCAAGATCCGTCCGAATCTCGTCGTCAACCTCGGCCTCCGCTACGATTATTTTTCGGTGCCCACCGAGCAGGACGACCGGCTCTTCAACCGCGAGGGACCTTTCGGTCTCGGGCCGCTGATTCCGGCATCAGAGGGCATCTACAAGGCCGATACGAACAACTTCGCCCCTCGCGTCGGGTTTGCGTGGACGACCGGTCAAACCGGCCGAACCGTGGTGCGCGGTGGATTCGGCATGTTCTACACGCGCTCGCCGTTGCGGAACATTCTGGAGGTCGTCAGGAATTCCATCGAGGAGCCGTTCCGCGTCATCTACAGCCGCGCGGAAGCTCAGGCGCTGGGCTTGAAGTATCCGGTGACGAACGAGGGTGTGCTGCCTCTGGCCAGGAGCCCCAACGCGCCATGGACCGGGACCACGATCAATCCCGATTTTCCGACGCCCTACAGCACGCAGTGGCTCGTGAGCATTTCGAGGCAGCTGACCGACACGATCGCGGTTGACACGTCGTACACCGGCACGCGCGGCGTGAATCTGCTGTTCAACCGGCAGATCAACACGGTGGACCGGCAGACGGGGCTGCGTCCCTACGCGCCGGGGTTTGGAGAGTTCCGCTACTTCGACACGTCCGAGTTGACCAAGTATCACGGCTGGCATGACGAACGTTCAGAAGCGGTTCTCCGATGGGTTCCTCGTGAACGCCAATTACACCCTGGCGGAGAGCACCTCATACGGCGCTGCCAACCTGTCGACGCTCGACGCGCCGCAGGATCCGAACGACCTCGAGGCCGAGCGAGGCCCCTCGCCCTTCGACATCAGGCATCGGTTCTCGGCTGATTTCCTGTACGAGCTGCCATTTGCGCGCTGGTGGGAGGCCGACGGGTTCGGAAAGCGGCTTCTCCTGGATGGGTGGCAGGTGGGCGGTGTCTTCAGGGCCCAGAGCGGCGCGCCCTTCTCCATCTCGACGCCGAGCTCGATCATCGGGCAGAGGGTGGATTACGTCGGCGGATCCATCTATCTCGATTCCCCCGATCCGCTCGCCTATCTGGACAGGGCGGCATTTGCTCAGGTTCCCGTCATCGCAGCCAGCGGCGCGTCGGCCCGCCCCGGCACGCTGGAACGAAACGCCTTGCGGATGCCCGGGTTCTGGAATCTCGATCTCGCCCTGTCCAAGAACATCGCGATCAAAGACGAGGTCCGGCTGCAAGTGCGCGGCGACCTGTTCAACGCCTTCAACGTCACGAGTTTTTCGACGCTCAACACGACCATCACCAGCACCAACTTCGGCCGCTTTACCGGGACCCGTGGCGCTCGCGTCGTGCAGCTCAACGCGCGGTTGATATGGTGATGCGGCCGATACAAGACGGCGGGCGCGACTGGCTCGCTCGCGCGGCCGTTCCAGCATGACTCTGTCCGCTTCGCCACGGAACCAGCCGCCGGCAGTCGGCCTGATCGGCCTGGGTTTGATCGGCAGCGCGCTGGCTGAACGGCTGCTCGGAGCGGGCCAGCGGGTCGTGGGTTGGGACATCGATCCCGCGCGCGTCACGGCCCTGCGCCAGGGTGGCGGCGAGATCGCGGCGAGCGCGGACGAGGTGTTCTCCACCTGTCCTCGCGTGTTGTTGAGCCTGCCCAGCCATCGCGAAGTCGCCGACGTGATCGAGGCGGCCGGCAGCTCCCTGAGCCGCGGCCTCACGATCATCGACACGACCACCGGCGATCCCGCCAGCACCCGGGAGCTCGCGAGGATGCTCGGCGATCGCGGGATCACCTACCTGGACGCCACCATTTCCGGCAGCAGCGCGCAGGTCCGGGCCGGCACGGTGACGCTGATGGTCGGCGGCGACGCGGAGTCGTTCGCGGCGGCGTCGCGATATTTTCGAGTCGATCGGGCAGCGGACATTCCACACCGGACCGGCCGGAACCGGCGCGAAGATGAAGCTGGTGACCAACCTGGTGCTCGGCCTGAATCGGGCCGCGTTGGCGGAAGGTCTCGCCTTCGCGGAGTCGTTGGGCCTCGATCTGACGTTGTCGCTCGCGGTGATGCGCGGCAGCGCCGCGTATTCGAGAATCATGGACACGAAGGGCGAGCGCATGATTCATGGCGACTTCACCCCGGATGCGCGCCTCTCGCAGCACCTCAAGGACGTGCGCTTGATTGTCGACATCGGGCGCGAGGCCGGCTGCCGATGCCCTTGAGCGCCGCCCATCGCGCGCTGCTCGAGGACGCCGAGGCCGCGGGGTATGGCGAGCTCGACAACAGTTCGATCATCAACGTCCATGGTTGCGCCCGGGCCGCAATCGAACTCCCGCATGAGCTCGCTGGCCGTTCCTCCGGCGGATCGGGTTCCATTTCACCGGCGATTCCGGCGGCGGTGCGAATCGATCCGCTTCGGCGCGGAGCGCGGATGGCCGTCCTCTGCGCGGCCTTCGGCGGGCTGTTGTTCGACGGCTTCGAGCTCGGCTTGATGCCGCTGGCGTCGCTGTCGGTCTCCCAGGATCTGCTCGGCGGCCGCTATACACCGACGCTCGGCGGCGACTGGTTCGCGCGGTTCACGGCGGCCCTGATGCTCGGGGCCGCGATTGGAGGCATTCTTCTCGGCAGCCTGGGCGACCGGATCGGACGCGCGCGGGCGATGGGCGTCAGCATCCTGTTCTATTCCGTCTTCGCCGGAATGGGCGCGTGGGTCCAGACGCAGGAGCAGATGCTCGTCCTGCGTTTCATGGTGGGTCTCGGCGTGGGCGGCGTCTGGCCCAACGCGGTCGCGCTCGTGGCGGAATGCTGGCCTGACAAGGCCCGGCCTACTGTGGCCGGGCTGATGGGTGTCGCGATCAACGCCGGCATCCTGATGCTGTCGCAGATCGCCCAGGTCTGGTCGCTCACCGCGGACTCCTGGCGATGGCTGTTCACGCTGGCCGCGGCGCCCGCTGTCCTGGGCTTGCTCGTGTTGTTCGTCCTGCCGGAATCGCCGGCCTGGCTTGCCTCGCGCGGGACGCAAGACCGAGAAGACACGCGCGACGCCCGTGCGTGAGTTGTTCCGGCCGCCGCTGCTCAAGATTACGCTGACCGGCATCATGCTCGGCTCGATTCCGCTGGTCGGTGCGTGGGCCGCGAGCAAGTGGATGATCCCGTGGGCCGACCAGATCGGCGGTGTCGTCGAGCCGGACTACAAGGCGATGACGCAAGGATGGTGGGCGTCTGGCGCCATCCTCGGCAGCTTCGCGGGCGGTCAGATTGCCGGGCTCCTCGGACGCCGGCGGTCGTACTTCCTGATCAGCCTCGGATCGGTGGCGCTGACGATCGCGATGTTTCAGCTCACGGCGCCGCTGCGGCCCTCGTTCTTCCCGATCGTGTTCGCGCAGGGCTTTGTCGCGACGCTCTTCTTCGGCTGGCTGCCGCTGTATCTGCCGGAGCTCTTCCCCACGCACGTGCGCGCCACCGGCAGCGGGATTTCTTACAATGTCGGACGGTTCGCGACGGCAGGGGGAGTTCTGGCGGCGGGCGCGGTGTTCACCGCCTTCGGCGGCAGCTATCCCGCCGTAGGGACCGCCGCGGCGCTGATCTACGGCCTGGGCATGGTCGCGATCTGGTGGGCGCCGGACACGGCCCGCAAGTCACTGGTCTCGTAATGCAAATCGCTCGATCACTAGATCGTTGAATCACTGAATCAGAGTCGCGATTCAACGATTCAAGGATTCGAGGATGAGTGATTAGTGATTCGTTTTCCATGAGGCACACCATGTCCATCATGTCGCGACTCGCCGGGTTGCTTCTCCTGGCCGCGCTGGCGGCGGCCGTCGTGCTCGCGCAGCCCGCCGCCAACCTCGCGCTCCCCAAGGTCCCGTCGGAGCTGAAGGTGGAGCTCTTTGCCCGCGAGCCCCTGGTGCGCAATCCCAGCGCGATGGCGTTCGACGCCCGCGGCCGCCTCTTCGTCGGGCAGGGACCGCAGTATCGGAATCCCACGCCCGATACGCCCGGCGACACGGTCGTCATCCTGATCGATTCCAATCGCGACGGCGTCGCCGATGCCGCGAAGACGTTCGCGTCCGGCCTGAATTCGATCCAGGGGCTCGCCTGGCACGGCCGCGACCTCTGGATCGGCAACTCGCCCGATCTGACGATCGTGCGCGACCTCGATCGCGACGACGTGGCGGACGAGTACGTCAAGGTGTATACCGATCTCGGGAATCTCGAGCATGCGAACCACGGACACAACTGGGCGCCCGACGGAAAGCTCTATTTCTCGCAAGGCACGTCCAAGGGTCTGACGCAGCCCGGGCGCGTCGCGCCCAAGCCCTTCCGCGATCTCTGGGATGTCCGCGCGCCCGCCGGCACGCCGGATTTCCCGCCGCCCCAGGTGTTCACGCGCGCCACCTACAAGGCCACGTACCAGGATCCCCGCGACGACTGGGGACGCGAGGGCGGCGTGCTGCGCAGCGACGACATGGGCGCCAATCTGGAGATCGTGTCCCGTGGATTTCGCAACCCGTGGGACATCGCCTTCGACAGCGGGTTCAACTGGCTCGGCACCGACAACGACCAGAGCGACGGCGATCGCGTGTTCATGCCGTTTTTCGGCGCGCACTTCGGCTGGGGGCACGTCTGGAGCAACCACTGGACGGGGAGGGATCACGCGCCGACGGCCCCCGTCAGCGGGCCGGTCTTCGACGGCTCGGGCACGGGGATCATCTACTACGACGCGCCGCAGATGCCTCCGGCGTATCGCGGCGTCTGGTTCTTCAACGACTGGCTGCGGAAGACGACCTTCGTGTATCGGCCTCGCTGGGACGGCGCGTTGATCCAGCCGGAAGGCGGCCGCTGGCAGCCGTTCGTCAGCGGCGGCGGAGCCGGTTGGGCCGTCGCCAATTACGGCGGCGGACGCGAAAGCGGAGTGCCGCGTCTCCCGAGCCCGCTGTTTCAGCCGGTGGACATCGTCGCCGGCCCCGACGGGGCGCTGTACATCAGCGGTTGGGGAGAAGAATACGGCGTGGTCTGGAAAGACGGCCAGCAGGTCAACGAGGGGCGCATCTTCCGGATTTCGTGGCCCGGTGCGCCGGCGGCCAACTGGGACACGCCGAAGCGCGGCCAAGCCGCTCGCGCAGTGGACGTTCGAAGAACTGGTCGAGGATCTCGGCTCGCTGCTGCCGGTCTGGTCCGTCGACGCCCAGGACGAGCTCGTGCGGCGCGGCGCGGCGATCAAAGATCAGCTCACGTCGCTGCTGCGCCGGGGCGGGCTGCCGCAGGCGCGGGAAACCTGGGCCCTCTGGGCGCTGGGCCGGATCGCGCCGAAGGACGCAAGCATCGACGCGTGGTTTGCCGAAACCGGCCGGACGCTTTCGTTGAACGCCAGCATTCAGGCCATCCGGATCGCGGCTCACCGCATCCGCGAACACCGCCCGGCCGATCAGCTGCCGCCGTATGTCGTCGCGGCGCTGAAGGACCCGGAACCGCGCCGGCGTTTCGCCGCCGTGCAGGCCATCGCTCAGGCGCGCCAGCGCCAGCTCGTCCCGCAGATTGGCGAGCTGGCGGCGAGAGAGACCGATCGCGTGACGCTTTATGCAGCCTGGCAGGCGCTGCGCGCGATTGCGACGCCCGATGCGCTGCGCGGGCTGCTGAAGGATGAACGCGGCGCCGTCCGGCGTGCCGCGCTGCTGGCGCTCCTGGAGAGTCGCGCGCTCGAACCCGCCGCGGTGAAGCCGCTCGTGCAGGACCGCGATCCGGGCACATCGGAAATCGCGGCCAACTGGCTGGCCCAGTCGGAGGGCAACCCGCTCATCGACGTCTCTCCGAAGCCCGGCGATTTCATCGACTCCGTCACCGTGAAAATTACGCCTGGAATCAAGCCGGCGACCGTGCGTTTCACGCTCGACGGCTCCGAGCCGACGCCGAAATCCCGTTCCGGCAGCCCCGGCGCCCTGACCGCCACCACCACGCTCAAAGCCACGCTGTTCGTCGGCGAGCAGAGGATCGGCAACACGCTGACCGGCACCTATCGCAAACGGGAGTCGAACGTCACGGCGACCACGCTGAAGGCGGTGGACTCCCCGACGACCGTCGCGCAGGTGCTGCCGCTTCTCGCCGCGGCCGACGCGAAGCGCGGACCGGGACTCTTCAAGGCGGCGGGATGCGTCGCGTGCCACCGGGCCGGCGATGAAGGGCGCGCCATCGGCCCGGACCTCCGCACGATCGGCGACCGCGACGACGCGGACTCGGTGATCCGGTCGATCCTGAATCCCAACCAGATCATCGTCGAAGGCTACGGCCTGCTGACCGTGTCCACGCGCGACGGCAAGGGGTTTGCCGGCATCTTCGAGTCGGAGACCGACCGCGCGCTGCAGCATCGTGCAGCTGAACGGAGAAGCGGTCGCGATCGACAAGAGCACGATCAGCAGCCGCCGCAACATCCATCAATCGCCGATGCCCGCGTACGACCGCGCGCTGAGCCCGCCGGACCTTGCGGATCTCGTGGCGTGGCTCATGGCGCAGCGCGCGGTTCCGGCGGCCGCGACGCAGGCGGCGGGGAGCTCGCCGCCCGCCAGCCAGGGCTTCGCGTGGGAGCTCAAGCCCGACCGGCTGTCGATCGTCCTCGCCGGGCGTCCGGTGGCCGACTATGTCTTCATCGATCCCAAGGTACTCCGGCCGCATTTCCAGAACCTTCACGCACCGAGCGGAGTGCAGGTGACCCGCACGCATCCTCCCGCCGCGGGCGACGCCACCGATCACGACACGATGCACCCCGGCCTCTGGCTGGCGTTCGGCGACATCAGCGGCGAGGACTTCTGGCGCAACACGGCGCGCATCGAGCACGTCGCGTTCACCGCGGATCCGGCCGTCGCGGAGGGCCGGCTCACCTTTGCGACCCGAAACCGGCTCGTCGCCAAAGACGGCTCGCACATCGGCACCCAGATCTCGCGTTTCGCGATCGCCCGCGACGGGGATCACGCGTTCCTGCTGACGTGGGACGCAGAGATTCGAGGCGAGGGACGGGAGCTCGTGTTCGGCGACCAGGAGGAGATGGGGCTCGGCGTGCGCATGGCCACGGCCTTGACCGAGAAGGCCGGAGGCCTCGTGGTGAACAGCGACGGTCTTAAGGGCGCGAAGACCGTGTGGGGCAAGCCGGCCGCCTGGGCGGCGTATTCCCGGGCGGCTGACGGGCGCATCCAGGGCGTGGCGATTTTCCCTGCCGCCTCGAATCCGAATCCGACGTGGTGGCACAGCCGCGACTACGGCGCGATCGTCGCCAACGGGTTCGGCGCGCGCGTCCTGCCCGCATCGGCGGGCGGAAAATTCGTCGTGAAGAAAGACGAAGCGCTGAAGCTGCGGTATGACGTGCTGCTCTTCGATGCGCCGGCCGCGGCGCCGATCGATTTCGCCGCGGCCTATCGACAGTTCCAGCTCCGGCCGGACTGAGGACGGAGAGAACGGAAGAGATCATTCTCAACATTGGTTGAAACACGGAGTAACGGAGCGAAACGGAGTGTCTTTAAATTGTTTTGCTCCGTTCCTCCGTTGCTCCGCTTCTCCGTGTTGACCTCCGGTCGCTCCGTCCGCTCCGCTAACTCGAACACCGCAGCTCCCCGTGAAGCGCGGCCTATTTCAATGCCGGCTGGCGGATACCGGAGCCCTTGATGGTGTAGTCCGGCGGCACCGTGAACAGCGATCGATCCGGCTCGGCGCGCACGATGTTCACGAGACGGTAGGTCGTCTCCCCCGACCGCGGATCGCTGTGCTTCGTCAGCACGAGCACCTGCAGATCGTTCGAGAACCACTGCTCCGAGACAACCTTGATCGGCTGGAGATTCCCGATCGCCCCCGCGGCAATCGTCGTCGTCGTCCGGGTGCCGGTGGCAGCGACGCCTTCGACCGTCTGCGTGCCGAGCTCTTCCCGAACCGTCTCTCCGGCCGCGGCTCTGGCCATGCCCCCGCGTCCCCCTCCGCGCATCCCGGCCGCCGGAGCGGGCGACCGCGGCAAGGCCACTTGCTGCTCCCGCTGTTTCTCCAGCTCGACCTGGGCGCGCTCCGCCTTGGCGCGGTCTATCGCTTCGGCCGGTTCGGTCATCGGCGATCCCTGCGCCTCGACGTTCATGCGCCGTCCCTGTTCGTCGATCATCCTCATGGACACCGTTGAGACCCCGCCGCTGATACGCGGTGCGGGTATCCGGCTGCAGCACGAAGCTGGTGCGAGCGACCGGATCGACGATCGAGATGCTCTCCACCACGCCGCTGTCGTTGATCTGCTCGCGGCGCGTGCGTCCTTCGCCGTCGCGATACATGCGCGTCGAGCTCTTCCGGACGATGCGGTTGCCGTCGGCGAGGACCTGGGTCGATTCGGTGACCGCTTCGGCCGAGTACGGCTTGCCCGGCGTGACGCGCGCTTCGACCGCCATCCTCGAGCGCACTTCGCCGACCATCTGTCGCGCCGCGGCCCGCGGACGCCATTTGTTCGAGCGCCTGCTTGACGTCGTCCGGCGGCTGCGCCGCGTCCCCGCTGCGCCGCGGCCGGCACGGCAAGCCCGATGGCCAGCGATCGTGATCCATATGCGCTGTTTCATTGCTGACTCCTCAATGTGCGAGCGTTGCCGCTCGAAACGAGCCTGATGGCGCGCGGCTGACCGTCCTGCCCGACGAGAACATCCGCCTCGACCGGGCGGTCGGTCCCCGCGCGCGTGATGTCGACTCCGTACGACGGAAGGGACGCAAGGGACAACTCCAGACGAACGATGGTTCCGCTCTCGAAATCCGGCAATCCGGCGGTGCCCGGCAGCGCAACGAAGGCTGCCGGCCGGACGACCTGACGAGCCGGGCGGGCCCGCGGCGCGCGTTTTGGCGGAACCGCCGGCGGGTCGGGTTTCGCGATCGTCGCGACGTGCGTAACCGGAGGAAGCGCCGGAGCCGGGACCGCCTGACGTGCCTCCGGTACGGGTGCCGTCCGGCGAAGCGCCCGCCATCCCGCCATTCCTCCCACGAGGACGACGAACACTGCCGCTGCCGCACCCCAGCGCCGCCACGCGTGGCTGCCGGAAGTTCCGGCCACCTTCGGTTTTGAAACCGGCTCTAGTGATTTCGACCGGACATCATCTGTTCCAGCCGTCACACGCGTCGAATGATGATCGGTGAACGCCTGCAGCAGCCGGCGCTCGAGCGCCGCGACGGTTTCGGCATCCATCCCGTCGGTGCGGCCCAACTCGGCAATCGCGTCGTCGTAGTTCTGCTCGGTCATGCGAGACACCTCGAAATCCGCCGCGGAGCCGGTTCTTCCACTCGCATCTTCGTCCCGAGCAGCGCCCGTCCCCGGTGCAGGCGGGAGCGCACCGTGCCGACCGCGCAATCGAGCGCCGCGGCCGCTTCGACGTAGGTGAGCTCCTGCAGATCGCACAGCACCACCGCTTCGCGATAGGCCACCGGCAAGGTCAGGATGGCCCTTCGCAGCGCCTCGATCCGTTCGGTCCTGGCGAGCGCGTCCAGCGGATCCGGGTCGACGAGCGGCTCGGGCTCGCCATTTTCTTCATCGAGCTGGACGACGCCACGCTCGCGCTCCAGCCGGCGCCGGGCGTGGTTTCGCGCGATGCCGGCGAGCCACGCCTTCACCGTCGCGCGTCCGGCCTCGTACCGGCCGGCATCGCGAATCAGCGCCAGAAACACGTCCTGGGTCACGTCTTCGGCCGCCGCCGGGAGACCCGTCATGTGCAGCGCGAAGCGGTAGACGTCCGACTGGCGCCGCCGGAACAGCGCCGTAAAGGCCGCCGCGTCCCCCGCCGCGGTCCGCCGCAGCAGATCCTCGTCGGGAACGGACTCGAGGAGAGGATCGGGATTCATGCGAACGGTTCGACGCCCACATCATCTATTCAGTTTGGAGGCGGGGAAGGTTCCCGGAAAACAGAGAGATCAGGAGGTCAGGAGGATCAGGAGGTCAGGAGTTCTGGTAGTCTGACTTCGTACGTCCAGTGAGCTTCGAACCAAGAACGACCAGTCCCCTCGATCATCCTGACGCTCTCCTGTTCAGACGTCCGAACTGCCGCGTGTCAGCCGCGCCCCTCGACGTGCGGCGGCATGTCGTAGCGCACGGCGCGCCGGATGGCTCCGGAGTCGCGGTGCTCCGTCAGCCCGTAGAGTGTCCGGAGCCGCCCGCCGATGGTTCGCTCCTCGATGGAGCTCACCCGAAACCAGTGCTCGCCCGTATCCACGACCGTCCCGACGTCCCAGAGGGGCTTGCGCCGCGCGGAGACTATGACCAGCTCGGCTCCGGCGACGCCGATGTGCGGCCCGCGGACGAGGCGGTCGGCGACCGCCGGCCCCTCGAGCGTCTCGCGCCGGGTGCGGGCAAGATCGGAACCGATTCGGCGCATGCCGCCCCGCACCAGGGCGTCGACGCCGGTCAGAATCGGATCGCCGAACGGGTCGTCGACCGCTGCCGCGATGCCGCGCCACGTGCCGGAGATCCCGAGGTAAGTGGAGGCCCATCCGGCCGGAGTCAGGAGGATGAAGGTGAAGACGGACAGGCCGGAGGCGGCCACGAACATGCGCCCCCAATCCCTCTCGCTGACGGTTTCCTCCGAAGCCGGGCGTGACGCCTGATCCTGGGCCGCCGTCAGGATCGCTCGATTGTTGAGCGAGACCTGCTCGGTCACGTGGTCGATGAACCCGGGCACGCCGATAATGCCGGCGAGCAGGATTGTCAGAATCGCGGAGATCGCACGCTGAATCCGTGGCTGGAACGTACGGGTCGAGCACCGGCCACCAACGCTTCGGCAGCGTGGCGCCGGCGACGCCCGCGATCCACCTGACTACGCCCAGCAGCTCGCCCGCAAACGCCTTGACGCCGTCCCACATCGCTCCGAGTTGTGCCACCTCTGATGCTCCGGGCCATCCGTCAGGTTTTCGGTCTCCTCGAACGGCGCGACCCCTTCGACGGCTTGGTCTCCGTCCTCGGCACGCCGATGTCGTCGAGGACGCGGTCGTTGTCGCGCCACGCGGCGTTCACCTTCACGCGGAGATCGAGGAACACCTTGATGCCGAAGAACTTCTCGAGGTCGTGGCGCGCCTCCGTGCCGATGCGCTTGATCATGTCGCCGGCCCGCCCGATGACGATCGGCTTCTGGGACTCGGTCTCGACGTAAATCGTGCAGTAGAGACGGAGAATCCGCTCGCGCTCCGTCTCGTCGAACTCGTCGACGACAACCGCGGTCGAGAACGGCAGCTCCGCGCGGGTGTTCTGGAGGACCTTCTCGCGCACGGTCTCCGCCACCAGCGCCCGCTCCGGCTGATCGGTCAGGTAGTCGTCCGGAAACCCCGGCTCCCCCTCCGACATCTGCTCGAGCAGCACGCGCTCGAGCTGCTCGACCCCGTCACCGGTGGCTGCCGACACCGGAACGATGGCCGCGAACTCGCGCCACTTCTGCACCTGCTCCATCAGCGGCAGCAGCCGGGTCTTCGCGACCAGGTCGATCTTGTTCAGCACGAGCACGACCGGCGTCCTGAGATCCTTCAACAGGTTCGAGACGAACTCGTCGCCGTGCCCGGGCTTCGTCGACGCATCGAACACGAGGGCGACGACGTCCACCTCGCGCAGCGTCTCGACGGCCGCATCCACCATGCGCACGTTGAGCCGGTGCAGCGGGCGGTGGATGCCGGGGGTGTCGACGAACACGATCTGCCCGTCCTCGTAGTTCTTCACCGCCAGGATCCGGTTCCGCGTCGTCTGCGGCTTGTCGGAGACGATGGCCACTTTCGTCCCGATGATGCGGTTGAGGAGCGTCGATTTCCCGGCGTTCGGACGGCCGATCAGGGACGCGTAGCCGGACCTGGGCATATCGTCAGCGATCGAAGTGCAGCGAGCCGCGCTCCGGCACGGGGCTGGGCGCGAGGCGGACCCGCACCTTGTGAATGCGGCGCCGCTCGGCTTCCAGCACTTCGACCTGCAGGCCGTCGAGCTCGAAGGTCTCGCCGACGGCGGGCACGCGCCCGACGCGGGTCAGCACGTATCCGCCGACGGTCTCGAACCCTTCGGGCTCGATCTCGACGCCGAGCTTCTCGCGCACTTCGGCGATGTTCACCTTGGCGCTGAAGACGACCGCGCCGTCGCCCTTCGTCGACGATCGGCTCCGTCTCGACGTCGTACTCGTCGCGGATCTCGCCGACGATTTCCTCCAGGAGATCCTCGATCGTCACCAGCCCGGCGGTGCCGCCGTACTCGTCGACGACGATGGCGATCTGGACCTGCTTGCGCTGGAACTCCTTCAGCATCTCCGGCACGCGCTTGGTCTCGGGCACGAACGTCGCCGGCCGGATCAGCCGTCCCAGATCCTGCTGCAGCCGCATGTTCCCGGACTCGTCGTCGGTGAGCCGGATCAGGTCCTTCACGAACACGATGCCGACGATGTTGTCGAGGTTTTCCTTGTAGACCGGGATGCGCGAGTACTCCTGCTCGCGGAAGAACGCGCGCAGCTCGTCGAGCGTCGCGTCGGCGCGGATCGCGACCATGTCGGGCCGCGGCGTCATCACCTCGCGCACGAGCGTGTCGCCGAAGTCGACGATCGACTGCAGCAGCCGCCGTTCGTCCCCTTCGATCAGCCCCTGGTCGGCGGCGGTCTCGAGGCGTGCGACGCCTCGCCGCTCCCGGGTTCGGCCGGCGCCCCGTTGACGCTCGTCGCCTCGGCGCGCTCGCGCCGGCCCTCGGCGACAATCAGCCGCACGAGGGCGCCCGTCAGCGGGTGGAGGAACCGCGCCGCGAAATCGAACGGGGGCAGGAGAATCTCGAGCACGCGCTCGGGGTTGCGGCGGACGATGAGCATCGGGAGGACGTGCTCGCAGACGAGGATGAAGATCGCCACGAACAGCATGAGCATCCCGATCGACTGGAGCCCGGCGGCCCCGGTCAGGATCGCGATGAACGTGGTGGCGAGCGAGAAGATGATCCCCAGCAGCAGCCGCGCGGGGACGAACAGCTGGATCGGATCCTCGAGGTAGAAGCCGAGCCGATCGTCGCGGCCGCCGCGCTCGGCCATCAGCCGCAGCGAGAGACGCATCAGCGCGCTGAACGCGGTCTCGATCGTGCCGACGTAGACGGCGGCGATCGCGAGCAGGAAGAGGAGCAGCGGGGTCATGACCGTGCGATCAGGCCCCGGCGCAGGCCGCCCTTCCGGCCGAGACGCGCTTCCGCGCGCGCCATCCGGCCGCGGTCCGCGGTGTCGTGGTGATCGTAGCCGAGCAGGTGCAGCAGGCCGTGCAGGGCGAGGACGCGCAGCTCGGTGTTGTAGGAATGCCCGGCCTCGCGCGCCTGCCGTCGTGCGACCCCCTTGGCGATCACGATGTCGCCGAGCTCGCGGATTCGGGATCCGGACTCGGGACTCGAAGACGCCGCGAACGACAACACGTCGGTCGGCGCGTCGGTGCGGCGGTACTGGCGGTTGAGCTGGCGGACGCGCGCGTCGGTGACGAGCGCGACGGCCACTTCGCCGCGCACGCGCGCGGGGGCGACAGCGGCGAGCCATCGGGCCAGCCCGCCATCCCGTACCGTGCGGCCGCGGCCGTCCGATACGAACACGCGCAGCCGCCTACTGTCGGGATCCACCGTACGCTTCGTACGCCTTGACGATCTGCTGCACGAGCGGATGCCGCACGACGTCCTTGTCGTCGAAGTGCACGAACGAGATGCCCTCAACCTTGCCGACGACCTTCATCGCTTCGACGAGGCCCGACGCGCGCGCCGCCGGCAGATCGATCTGCGTGATGTCGCCCGTGACGACCGCCTTCGAGCCGAAGCCGAGGCGGGTCAGGAACATCTTCATCTGCTCGGAGGTCGTGTTCTGCGCCTCGTCCAGGATCACGAACGCGTCGTTCAGCGTCCGGCCGCGCATGAACGCAATCGGCGCGACCTCGATGATGCCCCGCTCGAGCATGCGGTCGGCGCGCTCGATCTCGATCATGTCGTAGAGGGCATCGTAGAGCGGACGCAGGTACGGGTTGACCTTCTCCTGCAGGTCGCCGGGAAGGAAGCCGAGCTTCTCCCCCGCTTCGACCGCCGGGCGCGCCAGGATGATGCGGCTGACGCGCTTGGCGAGCAGGTACGCGACCGCCTGCGCCATCGCGAGATACGTCTTGCCCGTGCCCGCCGGGCCGATGCCGAAGACGATGTCGTGCTTCTCGATCGCCTCCAGGTAGCGGCGCTGGTTGACGCTCTTGGGCATCACCTGCTTCTTGCCGGAGGTCCGCGACGCGCCCTTCAGGAAGTAGTCGCCCAGCTCGACGGTCTCGTCCTGGACGACGAGCTGCGAGGCCGTCTTCACGTCGCCCTTGCTCATCTTGTAGCCGCCGCGGATCAGCGCCGCGAGCTGCTCGAGGACCTTCTCCGCGCGGCCGACGTCGGCCGCCTCGCCCTCGACGATCAGCTCGTGGCCGTTCGTACGGATCCGCACGCCGAACTGCCCTTCAAGATGTTTGAGGTTCTCGTCGTAGGGGCCGAACAGCGATTCGACCCCTTCGTCAGGGATCGTAATCTTGCGCATCACGGTGGCAGGAGGGATGGGGCAACTCCTTGAAATACGGGAGGTGATGTCAGCGATTCTAGCATGGCTCGCGAACGGCCAAGCCCGGCCGCGCGCCGCGCCGGCCGCTACTTCAGCTTGAGCTCCCTCAGCTGCTTCTCGCTGACCGCCGAGGGCGCACCTGCCATCAGGTCAACGGCTTGCGCCGTTTTCGGAAACGCGATGACGTCGCGAATCGACGGCTCCGCGCACAGGATCGCGACGATACGGTCGAGCCCGAGCGCGATGCCGCCGTGCGGCGGCGTGCCGTACTCGAGCGCGTCCACGAAGAAGCCGAACCGCAGCTTCGCCTCCTCGTCCGAGATCCCGAGGAGCTTGAAGATGAGGCGCTGCAGCGCCTGGTCGTGAATCCGGATGCTCCCGCCGCCGATCTCGCTGCCGTTGAGGACGAGATCGTAGGCGCGCGCGCGGGCCCGGCCCTGATCCGTCTCGAGCAGGTGACGGTCGCTTTCGAGCGGCGCGGTGAAGGGATGGTGCATGAACTCGTAGCGCCGCTCCTCTTCGATCCACTCGAACATCGGAAAGTCGACGACCCACAGGAACGCGAACGTGTTGGGGTCGAGCAGGTTCTGCTTCTTCGCCACGTGCAGGCGAAGCTGGCCGAGCACCTTCGACGTCGCCTCGTGCGGGCCCGCGGCCATGAGCACCAGATCGGCCGGGCCGGCGCCGGCCCGCTCGAGCGCGCCGCGGATCGCCGCCTCGCCGGCCGCCTTGAGCGCCGAGCTCTGGACGACGCCGTCCGCCGACCGCGCCCAGACGAGCGCGCCGCCGCCGAACTGCTTCATCTGTTCGACCAGCTCGTCGAGCTCGCGGCGCGAGTACTTCGCCGCGCCGGGGACGGCGAACCCGCGCACCTCGCCGCCGGCCGCGATCGCGTCGCGGAAGAGCGTGAACTCCGACTCGGCGAACGCGGCGGAGAGATCCGCGATCTCCATGCCGCAGCGCAGGTCCGGCTTGTCCGATCCGTACTTCGCGATCGCCTCCGCGTACGGCAGCCGCAGGAACGGCCGCGGCGCGTCCTTGCCGATGAGCGCCATCAGCCGTTCCATCAGCGGCTCGAGCGTCGCGAAGACGAGGTCCTCGGTCGCGAACGAGATCTCGAGGTCGACCTGCGTGAACTCGGGCTGGCGATCGGCGCGCAGGTCCTCGTCGCGGAAGCACTTGACGATCTGGAAGTAGCGGTCCATCCCGGCGATCATCAGGATCTGCTTGAAGATCTGCGGCGACTGCGGCAGCGCGAAGAACTCGCCGGGGCGGACGCGGCTCGGCACGAGGTAGTCGCGCGCCCCTTCCGGCGTGGACTTGGTCAGCATCGGCGTCTCGATCTCGAGGAACCCGTGCTCGTCGAAGTACTGCCGGATCGCCATCGTCGCGCGATGCCGCATGATCAGGTTGCGCTGCATGCGCGGACGGCGCAGGTCGATGTAGCGGTACTTGAGCCGCGTCTCTTCGGAGATCTCGATCTCGTCGGCGATCATGAACGGCGGCGTCTTCGCCTCGTTCAGCAGGCGGATCTCGGAGCGCGCTGACCTCGATCGCCCCGGTCGCGATCTTCGCGTTGACGGTTTCCGGCGTGCGATGCTCGACGCGGCCGCGGACGGCCACGACGAACTCCGATCGCAGCCGCTTCGCGTCGGCGACGAGCGCGTCATCGTCGCGCGCCACAATCTGCGTGACGCCGTGACCGGTCGCGGAGGTCGATGAAGACGAGCGAGCCCAGGTCGCGCACGCGGTGCACCCATCCGAGCAGCACGACTTCCTGGCCGACGTCCTGCGCCCTCAGGGCCCCGCAGGTGTGCGTGCGGGCCAACGTTCCGAGCGGTTCAATCTGCATGAATCAGCTTCCAGCTTCCCGCTTCCCGCTTCCCGCTTCCAGCTTCGCTCTGCTGCCCGCTGCAGGCTGCCCGCCGTAGCCTTGCCGCGCTCTGGCGCGTCCGCGACGAGCGCGCTGGCGGCGCTACGGCCTGCTCGTCGCTTTCCTCAACATCGCCGCCACCTCCGACCGGGGCACCGACTGCTGCTCGCCCGTCGCCAGGTTCTTCACCGTAACCTCGCCGCGGGCAATCTCGTCGCCGCCGAGGACCGCGGCGAACGGAATCCCCTTCGCGTCCGCGTATTTCATCTGCTTGCCCAGCTTGTCGGGCTCCGGGTAGACCTCGACGCGGACCCCCTCGCGGCGCAATTCAGCCGCGAGCCGCAGCGCCTCCGGCGACGGTCGCGGCGTCGAACAGCGTCACCAGGACGTCGGCCGACGCCTGCTGCACCGACGCGGGGAACATGTTGCGCTCCCCCATCACGACGAGAATCCGCTCGAGCCCGAGCGAGAACCCGCACGCGGGCACTTCCTCGCCGAGGAACATGCCGATCAGGCCGTCGTAGCGCCCGCCGCCGCCGAGACTGCCGGCCAGATCCGGGACCGCGACCTCCATGATCGCGCCCGTGTAGTACGAGAGGCCGCGGGCGAGCGTCGAGATCCAGCCGCAGGTGCGGACCGGCGCTCGTGGCCGCCGACCACGCCAGAATCTGCGCGCAGGTCCGACACGCCGCGCAGTCCGGCCTCGTGGCCGCGAAAGCGCTCGGTCAGGATCTCCAGCGTCCGTTCGTTGGTCTCGTCCCGCAGCTCGAAACATCGACACGAGCGTCGACGGCGGCCGCCTGCAGGAATCTGCCTCGCCTCGAGCTCCAGCGCAACGCCCGCGATGCCGATCTTGTCGAGCTTGTCCAGCGCGACGAGCGCGTCGCCATGCACGCTCGGCCGGCACGCCGGCCGTCTCCAGGATCCCGGTCAGGACGCTCCGATGATTGAGGCGGATGGCGAAGTCCTGAAAGCCGAGCGCCTCGAGCACTTCGCTGACCGCCGCGCACAATTCCGTCTCGACGACCATCGAGCGCGATCCGATCGCGTCCACGTCGCACTGGTAGAACTCGCGGAAGCGGCCGCGCGCCGGCCGGTCGGCGCGCCACACGGGCTGGATCTGGTAGCGCTTGAAGAACTTCGGCAGCTTCCCGCGATACTCGGCGACGACGCGCGCGAGCGGGACCGTCAGATCGTAGCGCAGCGCCAGATCGGTCTCGCCCTGACGACTCGTGCTCGCCGCGGCGCAGCACCTTGAAGATCAGCTTGTTGCCTTCTTCGCCGTACTTGCCGGTCAGCGTCTCGATGTTCTCGAGCGCCGGCGTTTCCAGCGGCTCGAAGCCGTAGCGCCGGTAGACGCCGGCAATGACGCCGATGACGTAGTCGCGCCGGCGGACGTCCTCCGGCAGGAAATCGCGCATCCCGCGCGCGGGGCGCGTCTGCTGCGACGCCATCAGCGCGCCGGGACGGAGCCGCCGCCGTCCATGTAGTCGATCCGGTAGCCCACGTAGCGCTCCGCGTAGTCCCGAATCGTCGCGACGTCGTCGTCGGTCAGCGGCGCGGCGCACCTTGCCGGGACTGCCCATCACCAGCGATCGCGGCGGAATCTGCGTCCCCTCCGGGAGCAGCGTGCCGGCCGCGACGATCGAGTCCTCTCCCACCTCCACGCCGTTCAGCAGGATCGCGCCCATGCCGACGAGAATGCGATCGTGCAGCGTGCACCCGTGCACGATCGCGCCATGCCCGATCGTCACGTCGTCGCCGATCGTCGTCGCGTGCGTGCCGCGCATCACGTGCACGATCGTGCCGTCCTGCACGTTGCTGCGGCGCCCGATGCGAATCCGGTGCACGTCGCCGCGAATCACGACGTTCATCCAGACGCTGCTGGCCTCGCCGATCTCGACGTCGCCGATGACCTGGGCGCTGGCGTCGACGTACGCCGTGGGGTGGACCCGTGGATGGGTGCCTTTGTACGGGCGGAGCATCAATAGATGATACACGGAGGGCACAGTCCAACTCCCAACTCAACTCCCAACTCCCAAAGAGTCTGGGGGTGAAAGTCGCGGCAAGTTCTACCCGGCTGGTTCGAAGCGGGCCCCTTGGGAGTTGGGAATTGGACGTGGGGAGTTGTCGAGCGTCAGTCTTTCTTGACGGTCGGATACTGGATGCCCAGCTGCTCCAGGTACGTCTTGTACCTCGACGGGTCGTAGTAGTACTTGCGCATCTCCGGGCGGTACTTGTCCATCGTCGCCTTGTTCATGTCGATGGCGGGCTTGTCCTGCGGCCTGATGAGCGGCTCGTACTTGATGTCCTTCGTCTGCACGTTCCGGAAGTAGTCCCACGCGGCCTGGACCAGCGCGGGCTTGGTCAGCAGGTCGATCATCGTCATCGCCTGCACCTTCGCGCCGGCGGTGACGCCTTTGTGCGCGATCGGCGTCGCCATGGCGATCGCGTTCGCCCAGTTGTGGCCCGGCAGTCCCGGGATGTTCGACGGGTAGCGCAGCGTGATCGTCGGCACGTTCCACGACACGTCGCCGATGTCGTCGGAGCCGCCGCCGCGGTTCTCGGTCGCGGGCCCCTGCAGGCTGGTTGCGATTTTCGCCGTGAGGCCTCCGGCCTCGCGCGAGCCGAGCTCCTTCTGCAGCGCCTTGGCGAGCGTCTGGTCGTCGTCGCTCCACTGCCGGCAGGCCGACGCGCTGAATGTTGGCGTACGCCGCCTCGGCGACCGCCTTGTTGAAGTGCTGCGGCCACGCCGATCCGAGGACCCTGGTCGGCTGCAGCTCCGTGCCGGTCATCATCGCGGCCCCCTTTGCGATGGAGTCGCCGATCTCCCACAGCTCCTTGATCTTCGGATACGTCGTCTGCCGGAAGTAGTACCAGACCGAGGCGGTGCGCGGCACGACGTTGGGCTGATCGCCGCCGTTGACGATGACGTAGTGCGAGCGGTGCTCGGGCGGGAGGTGTTCCCGCCGGTAGTTCCAGCCGATGTTCATCAACTCGACAGCGTCGAGCGCGCTGCGGCCGCGCCAGGGCGAACCGGCGGAGTGCGCGGTTTGCCCCACGAAACGAGTACTCCACCGAGACCAGCCCGGTGCTGTTTCCCGGCTCACCCCACGAGACCGCCATGTTGTCGGAGACGTGCGTGAAGATCGTGACGTCCACGTCCTTGAACAGCCCCGCGCGCACGAAGTACGCCTTCGTGCCGACCAGCTCCTCCGCGGTTCCCGTCCAGATGCGAATCGTGCCGGGCAGCTTCTCCCGCTCCATGATCTTCTTCACCGCGATGGCCGCGGTGATGTTGAGCGGTTCGCCGGAGTTGTGGCCCTCGCCGTGGCCCGGCGCGCCCTCGACCAGCGGAGCATGGTACGCGACGCCCGGCTTCTGCGATGCCTGCGGGATGCCGTCGATATCGGAGCCCAGCGCGATCACGGGCTTCCCCGATCCCCAGGAGGCGACAAACGCCGTCGGAATCCCGGCGACTCCTTCCTCGACCGAGAATCCGTTCTTCTTCAGGATGCCAATCAGATAGCGGTTGGTCTCGATTTCCTGGAAGCCGAGCTCGCCGAAGCTGAACACGGAATCCACCATCTGCTGGGTGAGGTCCTTCATCGCGTCCACGTCCGCGGCGGCATCTTTCTTCATCTGCGCCACGCGAGGCTCGTCCTGCGCCGGTGCGGCGGCGTGGCCGCGGACGGCGTGGCCGCGGACGGCGCGGCAGACGGCGCCTGGCCGGTGCCGCTCCCTTGTGCGAGCGCGGCCGCGGACGGCGGCGTCGCGACGATCGCCGCAACGAGCGCGAGGGTCAGCATTCTGCGATTCATCGATCCAAGGTCCATGATGTCCTTCCGAGGCGCGTCGCGCCGAGGCCCCTACCGCGCGAGCGCCCGCGAGCGCGGCCCTTACCGAGCGCGCCAAGCGCGAGGCCCCTTGCGCCGAGGCCGAGAGGATTATACTTGGGTGATCCATGCCTCTGCTCGATCGCTTCGCGCGCCCGCTGCGCAGCCTCCGGGTCTCGGTCACGGACCGCTGCAACCTCCGGTGTCATTACTGTATGCCGGAGCCCGACTACGTGTGGCTGCCGCGCGAGAACCTGCTGACGTTCGAGGAAATCGGCGCCCTCGTGGACGTCTTTACGCCGCTTGGCGTCGATCGCGTGCGGATTACCGGCGGCGAGCCGCTGCTGCGGCGCGATCTGCCGATCCTCATCGAAAACCTCGCGGCCCGGCGCGCGATCGCCGATCTGGCGCTGACCACCAACGGCGTCCTGCTGGGCGCCCAGGCGGCGGCGCTGCGCGCCGCCGGGCTCCATCGCATTACCGTCAGCCTGGACACGCTCGATCGCGAACGCTTCCGCGCGCTGACCCGGATGGACGAGCTCGGCGCGGTGCTGCGCGGGTATCGACGCGGCCGCCGCCGCGGGCTTCGACGTCGCTCAAGCTCGACACCGTCGTGATCCGCGGCGTCAACGACGACGAGATCGTGCCGCTCATCGAGTACGCCAGGGGCGTCGGCGCGGAGGTGCGGTTCATCGAATACATGGACGTCGGCGGCGCGACGCGCTGGACGCCGGATGCGGTCGTCTCCCGCCGCGAGATGCTGGCGCGGATCGAGGCGCAGTACGGAACGGTCCTGCCGCTCGCTCCGTCGTCGGCGCCGGCCGATCGGTTCCTCCTGCCAGGGGGCGCCACGTTCGGCATCATCTCGTCGACGACCGAGCCGTTCTGCGCGGCCTGCGACCGGAGCCGCCTGACGGCCGACGGCGTCTGGCTGCTCTGCCTGTACGCCGCGACCGGCACCGATCTTCGACGGCCCCTGCGCGCCGGCGCGACGCGCGAGGATCTGGAGCGGCTCGTCGCGGCCGTGTGGTCCGTCCGCGCCGATCGCGGCGCGGAGGAACGGATGGGCGTGGATCGGCAGACGACCCTGATTCCGCTTCGCCATCTGAAGAAAGATGCGCACCTGGAAATGCACACGCGCGGCGGATAGTCGTTGGTCTCGGTCTCGGGTCTCAGGGGTCTCCGGTCTCTCGTCTCTGGTCTCTGGTCCCGAGCATTCACCTGCCTTCCACAGTGACCACTGTCCGCACCGAGTTCGCGATATAGCACTCGTGGTGCGCTCGATCGTGGACTTCCTTCAGCTGATCCGCGGTCGGCACGGGCTCGCCTGAAAACCTCACTGCCGGCCGCAGGATGACCCTCGTCATCGCCATCCGCCCGGCATCGTTCTTCTCCAGATAGCCCACGGCGTTGTCCTCGTACGACTCGACGACGAAGCCCCGCTTCGCGGCGATCGAGAGGAACCAGAGCATGTGACAGCTCGACAGCGCGGCAACGAAGGCCTCCTCGGGATCGACGCCGCGCGGGTCCGACAGCGGCACCGGAACCGAGTGCGGAGAGGACGACGCCGGAACTACCGTGCCGCCGTCGAACTTCCATTCGTGGGCCCGGCTATAGCGGTTGTCGACGAACCGCGCGTCCCCGCGCTGCCAGCTGACCGTCGCCGTGTACTCGGACATGAGCAATCCCTAATCCCTAATCCCTAATCCCGCATCGCGATCCCGGATCCCGGATCCCGGATCCCAGTCCCGAGCCCCGAGCCCCAGTCCCGCGTCCCGAGTCCCGAGTCCCGAGTCCCGATAGTAACCTCAGCCTGTCACAAACCCCCTCCCTGCAGCGTTGTATAAGTGATGCGGACAACGGGGCTCGTGGCGATGCTTCCTTCCTCCCGCTCACCTGTCGTCGAGGTGGCAGCCCAGCGCCCTGCCGAAGGGATCGTCGCCGAGCTGTTCGACCGGCATGCGGCGGGCTTGTATCGGCTCGCGCGGGCCATGCTCCGCGAGCCGGACCAGGCCCAGGACGTCGTTCAGGACACTTTCCTCCGGCTGATCACGCACGTCGAGGCCGGCGGCTCGCTTCCCAACGCGCGCGGCTGGCTCTACACGGTCGCCGCACATGGATGCCGCGACCGGCAGCGTGGTCTTCGGCGCTGGCTGCCCTGGGTCGCCGCCCTCGATCGGCGCGTGGCGCCGGACTCCGCCGATGCGGCCGCCGGACGCGACGCGGTGCTGCAGGGCGTGCGCGCGCTCGCGACTCGCGACCGCCTCCTCGTCGCCCTTCGCGCGCAGGGGCTCTCGTATCAGGAGATCGCGCAGGCCGCCGGGATCCGGCCGGCCTCGGTCGGTCGCCTGCTCGCCCGGGCGCTCGATCGTCTGGAAAAAGAGTTGGATGGATGAACAGGAGATCTGCCATGTCACGCTGCCTATCGGACGACGAACTGCAGGCGATCGCGGACGGTGAACACCGCACCGGCGGCGATCCTCACGCCACCGAGTGCCCGCGCTGCGCGGGGCGGCTCGAGGCCCGCCGCCGCATGACCGCGCGCCTCGTCGACGCGGCCGGCACCGGCGCGATGCCCGACGCGGTGCGCGGTGCGATCCGCGCGCGGCTCGACGGCGGCGCGGGCGAGGCGCCGCGCGGCGCGACGACGCTGCGCCCGGTGCGGCGCGTGCACGGGTGGGTGTGGACCGCCGGCGCGGCAGCCGCCGCGGCGATCCTGTTTTTCCTCATCGTTGTCCCCGGCGTCGATCGGCAAACGACCGTGTCGGCCGCGGAGATCCTCGGCCGCTCGCGGACCGCGCTCGGCGCCGACGTCACCGGGATCGAGGTGCTGACCTACGACCTCGCGCTCGAGGGCCTGCTCGGCGACCTGATTCCGCAGGATCACGCCGGACGGTTCACGGTCGAGGAGACGATCGATCACGATCGCGAAGGGCGCTACCGCATCGTCAAGCTGGCGGCCAACGGCCAGGTCGTCGAGGGGGCGGCCGACGATGCGCTGCGGCAGACGCGGGTGCGGTATCTGCGCGCCAACGGGAACGGGTTCCTGTTTCGCTTCACGGCCGCCGAGCCCACGGCGTTGTCGGCGCCCGCGATGAAGCGCGCCGTGCTCCAGACCCTGATCACGCTCATGCAGATGAGCAGCGGTCAGACGCTGCGCGAGCTGCAGCGGGACGGCGAGGCCTGTTATCAGGTCGAGATCCGCGAGAGTCTTCTCCCGGCCGGCGTGCCGTTCGCGCTGGAGCGGGCCCGTGCCGTCGTGACGGCCGCCGACTCGCGGCTGGTCGAGTTCTCCGCGGCCGGCACCGTCGCGGATCGCCCCTTCACGGTCGAGTTCGCGCTGCGCTCGCGCGAGATGCGTCCCGCCGCGAGCGCGACCGACAGCGACTTCGACATCGCGCCGCAGCCGGGCGACGCCGTGCTCGAAGGAAACGTCGCGATCGCGACGGGCAACCCGCTGTGGGACGTGGTGTCGAGCGCGCTCGGCGCCATCCCGCCGGCGCCGGGCCGGCAACGCAGCCGTTGATGGCGGCCGAGGCGATTCGCGCCGAGTCGCTGACGAAGTACTACGGCGCCGTCGTCGCGGTCGAGAACCTGGATCTCGCGGTCATGCCGGGCGAGGTCTACGGGTTCCTCGGGCCGAACGGGGCCGGCAAGACCACGACGATCAGGATTCTTCTCGACCTCGTGCGCCCGACCCGCGGCCGCATCATGGTCCACGGCCTCGACTGTCGCGCATCGAGCGTGGCCGTCCGCTCGCGCATCGGGTACCTGCCCGCCGAGATGCCCCTCTACCGGGAGCTGACCGGCGGTGGCTATCTGGACTTCCTCGGGGCCCTGGAGCAGAAACCCGTGGACCCGCAGTGGCGGCGCCGGCTGCTCGCGCGCTTCGACGTGAGCGAGACCGATCTCCGGCGGCGGCTCGGCGAGCTGTCGCACGGCATGAAACGGAAGTTCGGAATCGTTCAGGCCCTGATGGGACGCGCGCCCGTGGTCGTGCTCGATGAGCCCACGTCGGGCCTCGATCCCTTGATGATCGAAGCGTTCGCCGAGACGGTCCACGAGCTGAAGGCCGACGGGTCCACGACAGTCTTTCTCTCGTCGCACGTGCTGTCGGAGGTGGAGCGGCTCTGTGACCGGGTCGGGATCATCCGGCGGGGGACGCTGGTGCGGCAGACGTCGATCGCGGACCTGCGGCAGGAGACGCCGCGCCGCGTGCGGGTGTTCTTCGACGGTCCCGCGCCGGAACCTCCGCCGCCGCTCGCCGCCGCGTTGACCCGCCGCGGCCCACGCCGGTGGGACCTCGAGTGGCGCGGCCCCCTCGGCGATGCGCTCGAGGCATTGCGCGGGCTGGGCGTGTCGGACATCGAGATCGAGCCGTTCAAGCTCGAGGAGTACGTGCTCGGGATCTACGCGGACGGGAACGGCCCGCGCACATGAGGATGCTCGTCGCGCTCGCCGGCCGATCGCTGCGGCGGCACATCGGCCTGATAGCCGGGTTCGCGGCGGTGCTGCCGGCGTTCCAGGTCCTGCTCGTCGTGATCGCGCGGAACCTCCAGCGCGGTGGGCTCTTCTCGCAGTTCTCGGCGCTCGTGCCGCCGGTAATCCTGGAGGCCTTCGGCGGATCCGTCATCGCTTCGTTCAGCGGTCTCTCGGCCTTCGGCTTCTTCCATCCCGTCGTGGTGCTCACGCTGTGTTGCGGGGCGATTTACCTGGCGAGCGAGCTCGCGGGCGACGTGGAGGAAGGACTGGTGGACCTCATCGCGGTCCGGCCCGTGCCCCGATATCTGATCGTCACGAGATCGGCGGTGGTCTCGGGCGGCGTCGCCGCGCTGATCGTCGCGCTGATGTTCGTCGCCAACCGCGCGGCGCTCGCCTGGCTCGCGCCGCCAGGCAGTCCCCCGGCCCAGACGTCCGCGATGCTGTGGGTGGCGGCCAACCTGTTGGCCGTGGTGTGGTGTTTCGGGGCCGCGGGGCTCGCCCTGGCCGCCTACGTCCGGCGGCGCGCGACCGCCGTCGGCGCGATCGGGCTGGGCGCGGTCGTCCTGTATCTCCTGCACTTCGTCGCGGCCTCGTGGGCGCCGGCGCGACTCTACGGGCTGGCGTCGCCGTTCCACTACTACGAAGGCATGCGCACGGTGATCGCGATGCACGATCCGCGGCCGGACATCGTCGCGCTGCTGGCCGCCAGCCTGGCGCTGCTGGGATGTGCGTATGCACTTTATGCGCGCCGCGATCTCTGAGGCGCTCCGCATCCCTAATCCCTGATCCCTAATCCCTGATCCCTGATCCCTCATCCCCGATCCCGGATCCCTAATCCTGGATCCAATCCCAGAATCAGCGATTCGGGATCAGGGACTCGGAATCCGGGACGAGGGATTCGGGATTCGATCAGGGATTCGGGATTCGATCAGGGATTCGGGATCAGGGATGAGCGATTAGGGATTTCTCTATCTCTCAGCCCTGAACGCGAGATACATCAGCGTGCTTCCCCGCTCGACGAGGAGGACCGCTGCGGCGCCGGGCTGGAGCGCGGCCGCGGCCTTCTTCAAGTCCTCGACCCCCGCGATCACCGTGCCGTTGAGCGCGTGGACGACGTCGCCCATTTGCAGCCGGCCCTGTTGGGAAAACGGCGTCTCCGGGGTGACGCGCGCGACGACGGCGCCTTTGTTGTGCCGCAGCGGCGGCAGGAGGGCGGCAATCCGCGCGGTCAGATCGAGGGCGAAAACTCCGAGCCCCCGGATCACTTGTTGGGTTCCGATGAGCACCTCGAGCTGCCCGACATCGCTCGCGCGCTCGACGACCGGGACACGAACGGTCAGCGTCCGGCTGCCCCGCTGGACTTCGACCGCGACCTGCTCGCCGACGCCGCGCGTGTAGATGTTGATGCGGAACTGGCGTCCGTTCTCCATGCGCTTGCCGTCGAGCGACAGCACGAGGTCCCCCGCCGCCAGGCCCGCTTTCTCCGCCGGGCTGCCGGGGAGCACGTCCGACAGCACGACCCCCGCGTCGACCGTGAGCGCGAGCGCTTCGGCCATCAGCGGCGTGATGGTCTGAGGGTTGACGCCGATTTCTCCGCGCCGCACCCGCCCGGTCTTCCGGATCTGATTGAAGATGTTGCGGACGATGTTGCTCGGCGCCGCGAAGCCGATCCCTTCGCTGCCGCCCGACTGCGAGAGGATGAGCGTGTTGATGCCGACCAGACGCCCATCGGTGTCCACCAGCGCGCCGCCGCTGTTGCCGGGATTGATGGTCGCATCCGTCTGGATGTAGATCATCGGATCTTCCGGCGCGAGCTGGCGCGCCACGGCGCTGACAACGCCCATGGACACCGACGAGTCGAGGCCGAGCGGGCTGCCGAACGCCAGCACCAACTGGCCGGCCCGAAGCGTATCGGAGTCGCCGAAGGCGAGCGCCGGCAGGCTGCGCGCCTCGACTTTGACCACGGCCAGGTCCGTCTCGCGATCGATCGAGACGACCTGCGCCCCGACCACGCGCCCGCGCCGCTTCAGGATCGAGCGCCCCGGCGCGCCGCCGGTCGTCTCGAACGGCAGCTCGACTTCAATCCGCGTCGCGTTCTCGACGACGTGGGCGTTGGTGACGATGTAGCCGTCGGCGTCCACGATCACGCCGGAGCCGTTGCTCCGTTCGAGGTGCGGCTCGCCGGTCGCTCCCTGGTCCTCCTCGTCGGGTGCCGCGTAGCCCGTGACGAAGATCTGCACGACGCTCGGGCTGACCTTCGCGGCGAGGTCCTGCAGCGATCGGGACAGATCGGACAGGGACGGCATCCGCGCCGCGGTGTTCTGTGCGGATGCAGGGGCGGCCGGCAGGAGACACAGCAGGAGTACACAGAGAGAGCGACCGGCCTTCATGACGGGCCGATCGTAGCACGCGCCAAACCCCCGAGTCTGAGCCTTCGACTTTCCCACCGGCGAGCGCAGCGAGCCGGCCCATACCGAGGCGCGCAAGCGCCGAGGCCCTTACCGCGCCAGCGAAGCCAGCGCGGCCCTACCGCGGGTGCGAAGCGAGCCGCGGCCTACCATCATTTTGTCGCCGACCGAATCACCAGCGTGTACCTCGCGACGCCGTCCCGGCCCGCGACCTGTTCCAGCACGCCGACCACCGCCACCTTCTTCCCGAGGTAATCCGACAGCATCGGCGGGCGGCTCCTGGACCCGGGAGGACGCGCCACGTCCATCGCCATCCCGGGCCACTGAACCGGTACCGAGTCGGTGCCCTCGAGCTGACGCAGGACCAGCCGGCGGTCGGTGAAGAAGTTCTTCCCGGCATTCTCGAGCGTGCCGTCAAGCTTCAGCGTCTTCCCCACGTAGGCGGCAGGACTCTTCTGTAATTCGGCAACGCTGACCTCGACGGCCTGGTTACCGGCCGGCGTGTCCGGCGCGCGCGCCTGAGGGCGCTCGCGCGAGGACGGCGCCGCGGGAGCGGCCGGCACCGAGGCTGCCGGCGTCCCTCCCGCAGCCGGCTGGCATCGGCCGGTCATCGGCATGCGGGCGGTCATCGTGCCTCCAGGGGCCCCGGGGGCGCTGATCTCGCAGAGCGCCAGCGTGCCCGTCGACGCCGGCTTCGTCGTGTTGTCGAACGCCTTCACGCCGCGGCTGCCGGGGAACGGATCGCCGTCATCTCCCCGGTTCGCCGCCGAGTCCAGATCGGTGCGGCCATCGGCCTCGACGAGCTCGACGCCTTGATTGCTCTCGTTCGCGTTTACCTGATTGGTCGGCAGCCCCGCGTTGACGGCGGTGTCGTTGATCTTCCACACCAGGAGACCGCCGATCGGGAGCGTGTCGTCGAACCGGATCTTCTGCCGGTTCTCGATCAGGTAGTACTGCGTCGTCGAAATCGGGACCTTGATGGCAGCGGGGTTCGTCTCCACGTCCTTGATCGACGCCGACGGAAGAGGGCCCGTCTGAAGCGACGGGAGCACCCATCCAAGAAACGTCTTCGCCCACACCGACATGTGCGCGGGCCGCTGCGGGCTGTTGCCGTCCCCTCCCCACGAGCCGGCCGCCATCAGGCACCAGTTGCCCGCGCCTTCCGAGACGCCGTTGTCGTCGTCGGTGTCGTAGAGGTCCGGCAATCCGAAGGCATGGCCGAACTCGTGCGCGAAGACGCCGATCTGGATCATCGTCTTTCCGTCGCAGGCCTTCGAAGGCATGATGACGTAGTCGTCCACCATGATCGTGCCGCCGCCGCTTTTTGCGGACTTCGTGACGAACGGCTTGACGTTCCATCCGCTGAGGCTGAACCGGTGCGACCAGATGTGAGGATTCGCGCCGCATTCGCCCCCGACGTTCGGCTGCACGAAGGCGACGAAGTCGACGAACCCGTCGTCGTCTCCTGAGTTCGGCTTGCCGTCCGGCCCATCGTTGTCGAAACGTCCCCAGTCGAGACCGGCGTTGAGGGTGAGCGTCTCCTTCAACATGTCCGGGACCCTTGCCTGCGGGCACAGGCCGTTGCACGTGCTCGTGTAGAAGCTCCGCCTGTTCTTGAGCGTCTTGAACGGCAGGACCTGGCCGTTCACTTCGAATCTGCCGTAGGAGATCTCCTTGTAGAAGTCCGTCATCGTGCCGGTCGGCCACGGGCCGTCGAACAGCTCCTTCTGCAGCTGCCCGACGTCGATCGGATCGGCCCCGGTGTCGCGGTACTTGAGGGACAGAACCGGAATGCTTTGCGTGCCCTCGACAGCGACGCCAGGGGCGGGAGCGGCGGCCGCCCCCGCGGAATACACCTTGAGGCGCGCCTGCCGGACGCGCTGTGCCAGCGGCTGGAGCGCCCGGCGATACGTGAACGCCCGGGGATCTCTCCTCAACCGTTCCCGATAGGCATCGGGGAACCTTGCGCCGCGCGCCGGCGGGACCGTCGCCTCGACCGGAGGCGCAACGCCGCTCAGCCCGACCGCGAGCGCCGCGAGAACACAGCGGATGACACACCGTTTCGACGACATGCGCACCTCCGACCCAAGAGATCTGCGGATTGATTCTGCAAAAAAGGGGGACCGTGCGCAAATGGCGGCAGCCGGATACCAGCTTCGGTTTTGAAACCACGGACCCTGAGATAATGAGACCGCATGCGGCTGGCGATCGTCGCCCTCTTGCTTCTTCCAACGTACGCCACCGCGAGTGCGCAGGAGCCGGCGGCGCGCGCGAAGGACGCGTACGCGCGGGCGATCGAGCTGGAGGCGCGCGGAAATTTCCCGGGCGCCCTCGCGCTGCTGTGGGAGGCGGCCGGGCTCGCGCCGCGTGATGCCGACGTTCAGAACCGGCTCGGGGAAGCGCTCGATCGCATGGGGGCGCTCGACGCCGCGATCGACGCGTACCGCCGGGCGGTATCCGAGCGCCCGGACTTTCGGAAGGCCATCAACAATCTGATTCTCACCCTCGTCAAGGCGGGCAAGGGGCCAGAAGCGGTAGAGCGCGCTCATGCGTTCGTCGCTCAGGCGCCCGGCGATCCGAATCGCCACTTCACGCTGGGGCTGGCGCAGTCGGAACAGAACGTGGCCGACGCCATCCGCACCTTCCGGCGCGTGCTGGAGCTCGACCCTCGCCACACGCTTGCGCTTTACAATCTCGCGCTCGTCCTCAAGCGCGCGGACCAGGCGCCCGAGGCGATCGCCACGTTGCAGCGCGCGCTCGAGATCGAGCCGCGCGCCGAGGCGCACTACACGCTGGGGGTCATCTACTTTCAGCAGGGTGACCTGGATCGTGCGACACGCGCGCTCGGCGCCGCGGTCGCGGCCGAGCCGCGGTACGCGGATGCGCACCACACGCTCGGCGCCGTCCTTGCGGCACGGCGCGACTGGGCGAAGGCCGCCGAGTCGCTGCGCCGCGCCATCGAGCTGCGGCCGGATCTGGCCGGCGCGCACGACACGCTCGCCCGGGTGCTGCAGCGGTCCGGCGACGAGCCGGGGGGCCGCGCGCACTTCGCGGAAGCGGACCGCCTGCGCCGGCGGACCCAGCTCGAGCAGGAAGCCGGCGTGTGGACGGCCGTCGGGACCCGGAAGCTCGAGGCCGGGGATCTGAACGGCGCCCTCGATCAGTTCCGGCGCGCCACGGCGACGTTCGACGCCTACGCGCCCGCCCACTACCAGATGGGCCGTGTGCTCCTGCAGCTCGGCCAGCTCGACGCGTCGCGCGCGGCATTCGCCAGAGCGGCTGAACTCAACCCCAGCCTTGTATCGCCCCGCGATACACGAAGTCCGAAGTAGCGTTCAGCCTTGTCTCCGGCGCACGTCGGCTGTATAACCATAGAGTCGCAAACTCATAGAGAGGTGGCCAATCCGGGGGACCTTCCTCGGCGAGGCCTGGGGTAACCGCTCCCGTAAGCGTTCCCACTCGGTTTGTGTTGCAAGCCGCACTCGGAGGAAATCAATTAATGATGAGAATCAAGTCGTACCACGGCATGTTGGCCGCGGCGCTGCTGCTGGTCATGGCCGGCAGCGTGGGTGCCCAGGAGTTTCGGGCCACCGTCCGCGGACAAGTCGTCGATTCGAGCCAGGCGGCACTGCCCGGCGCAACGATCACTGTCCGCAACCAGGAAACCGGCGAATTGGCGACGGCCACGTCGAACAACCAGGGCGAGTACACCGTCCCGTTCCTCCGTCCCGGGCTGTACAGCGTGACGGTCGAGATGAGCGGGTTCCAGAAGTACACGCGGACCGACATGCGACTCCAAACGAGCGAGGTCGCCGTGATCAACGCGCAGCTCGGAGTCGGCGGCATCACGGAGAGCGTCAGCGTATCGGCCGAAGCGCCGCTGCTCGAGAGCAGCAACGCGAACCGCGGCACGGTCATCGACAGCGCCCGCATCGCCGAGCTGCCGCTGCAATCGCGCAGCCCGATGGCGCTCGCCGTGCTCGTCGCCGGCGTCAACTACAACGCGCAGGCGGTCTATCTCCGTCCGTTCGACAACGGCGCGCTCGCCGCCTGGTCGATGAACGGCGGCTCGAGCAGCAACAACGAGTTCCTCCTCGACGGCGCGCCGAACAACGCCAACCAGGGCGGCAACAACATCGCCTACGTGCCGCCGGCGGAAGCCGTCCAGGAAATGAAGATCGCCACCAACTCGTACGACGCGCAGTACGGCCGGACCGCCGGCGGCGTCGTCAACATGTCGCTGAAGTCGGGCACCAACAGCTTCCATGGCGTCGTCTACGATTTCATGCGCCGGAAGGCCCTGGCTGCCAACTCGTTCCTGCTCAACTCGCGCAACTCCCCCAAGACCGATCAGTACATCGATCAGTACGGATTCAGCGTCGACGGGCCGATCTTCAAGAACAAGACGTTCTTCCTGTTCACGGGCGAGAAGTACCGGGAAGGCACGCCCGCGCCCCTGTTCGGCGCGGTGCCGACGCCGGCGTTCAAGAACGGCGACTTCAGCGGTCTCGTGGACGCCTCGGGCAACCTGATCCGGATCTACGACCCGGCGACCGGCCGGGATGTGAACGGCGTCTGGACGCGCGACCCGTTCCCCGGCAACCGGATTCCTGCCGAGCGCATCAATGCGACGGCGCAGGCGATCATGAAGTACTGGCCGGACCCGAACAATGTCGACCCATCGGTTGCGCCGTGGCAACGAAACCTGGAGTGGGCCGGGCACTTCAACAAGGACCTGTTCTGGAACTGGGTCGGGAAGGTCGACCACAACTTCGGCGCCAACGACCGGGCTTTCTTCCGCTGGGGCGAGAACGAGCGGAACGAGATCGGCAACAGGGGAACCAACGCCATCCGTAGCGGTCCCGGCCAGGGCGGCCAGCTTCCGCTCTGGCGCGCCAACCGCGCGCTGGTCGGCGACTGGGTGCACATCTTCGGCGCCGGGACCGTGTTCAACCTGCGCGCCAGCTACACCTACTTCCTGGAGTGGAGCTATTCCGACGAGGCGATCGGCTTCGACTCGACGGAGTTCTGGCCGGCAAGCGTCGTCGAGCAGATGCCGAGCCAGGACATCGGCGGCATCTTCCCCGTGGTCAGTGTCGATCAGTTCATCACCCTGTCGCGCGGCTCGGCGCCCAACCGGAACCGCAACTACACGATTCAGCCCAACGTGTCGCTGAACCGCGGCAATCACAACATCCGCAGCGGTCTCGACCTGCGGTGGACGAATGTCTTCAACGAGAACTACAACAATTCCGGCGGCAACGTCGACTTCACCCGGCAGTTCACGCGCAGCACGATCAACAGCAACAGCGCGCTGGAAGGGAACGCCTTCGCCTCCTTCCTGCTCGGCGCGCCGAACAGCGCCAGCGTGGATGTCAACCCGAAGCCGCACTACCAGTGGTTCTTCGCGGCGCCCTGGATCCAGGACGACTGGCGCGTCACCAACAAGCTGACGCTGAACCTCGGCTTCCGCTGGGACATCAACGGGTCCGTGACGGAAGAGAACGACATGCTGAACTACGCGTTCGACCCGACGATCGTCAATCCGGTGCGCCTCCCCAATCGGTCAGCAGGTGATGGGCGGCATCCGTTTCGTCGGCGTCGACGGCGCTCCCGATCGGCCCTGGGCCCTCGACAAGGACAACTGGCAGGGACGCGTCGGCATGGCCTACTCGATCAACGAGAAGACCGTGTTCCGCGCCGGCTACGGCAAGTACTTCCTCAACCCGACGGGTCAGGGGAACAATGCCGGGTTCAGCCAGAGCACGAACCTGATTGCCTCGACCGACGGCGGCCGCACGCCGACGTACGCGCTGTCGAACCCCTGGCCCAACGGGATTCAGACGCCGCCCGGGAGCTCTCTAGGCCCCCAGACGTTCCTCGGGCGCGGTCCGAGCTACTCGAACCCGGACTTCAAGGTGCCGTACGTGCACCAGTTCTCGGTCGGCGTCCAGCGCGAGCTGCCGTGGCGCGTCAATCTCGAACTGACGTACGCGGGAAGCCGCAGCTACGACCTCGAGACGGGCTTCAACGCCATCAACGAACCGTCAGCGGAGTTTCAGCGGCAGTGCGACGTCACGCTCGGTGGCAGCCGCGCCTTCTGCGACGCGCTGCTGCCGAATCCCTTCCTCGGCGTGGCGGGATTCGAAGGCACCACTCGCTTCACGAACGCGACGCTCTCGCGCTTCGAGCTGAACCGGCCGTTCCCGGCCTTCACCGGCATCACCCAGAACCAGAACAACATCGGCAAGCTGACCTACGACTCCGCGCAGTTCGTGGCGAACAAGCGCTGGGCGAAGGGCATCACCATCAACGCCAGCTACACGTATGTGCCGCGGTGGACCGAGATCGGCGGCTACGTGGACGCGGTGTCGGGGCTCCTGAACGAGGCCCCCTACTTCTCACAGCGCAAGCACCGCGTGACCGCGTCGGGCGTGTGGGAGCTGCCGTGGTTCCGCGGCGAGAAGAGCCTCAAGGGGTATGTCCTTGGCGGCTGGACGATGGCGCCGCTGCTCGTCTACCAGTCCGGCCAGCCGTGGGACATGCCCGGCAACGTCGAGCTGGCGCCGGGCGTCGACCTCGCAGACATCGCGCTGCCGGGCAAGAAGGAGGGGCAGTTCATGTACGGCGCCAAGCCGTGCGTCGGCCAGCGCAACGCCACGACCGGCAACTACGACCTGTTGGCGGTGTCGACGGCGTACGGGTGCACCCAGCCGTTCTTCCTGATCCGCGAGAACTTCCAGCGCCGCACCCTGATGAACCGCTACGACGAGTTCCGCCGCCCGTCCTTGTGGCAGGTGGATGTGAACTTCTCGAAGACAACGCCGATCACCGATCGCATGCGGCTCCAGATTCGTCTCGAGGCGTTCAACCTGATCAACAGCCCGCAGTACGACGAGCGTCAGTACAACGGGGACACCAACAGCGCCGACTTCGGCCGCATCAACCGCAATAGCACCGCACAGTCGAACTTCCAGCGGTTCATCCAGATGGGCTTCCGGCTGATGTTCTAGCACGTGACTCACCATGGGCCCGGCCTTCGGAGGCCGGGCCCATCGCTTCCCCACCGCAACACATCAACTTCCGGCACAATAGCGGCGTGCGCGCGCAGATCCTCTCGATTGCGGCCCCCTGCGTACTGGCGGCTGTTACCACCTTGGGGTTTGCGGCGCAGGATCGCACCCCGGCGAGGCGAATCGTCTGGGACGACACCGCGCCGCTGCACAGGCGGCTCGAGGCGAAGGGTCTCACCGGGACAGCGTTTCCGGCCTACGTGGAGCGCGTCCGCCAGACCAATGTCAGGCGCGTGCGCGAAGGGGACCTCGACCATCTCGTCTTCTACGCGCTTCAATCAACTCACTTCACCAAACTTCCTCCCATCGAGCCGGCGCTGAGTGCCAAGGCGCTGGTCCATGGTCTCGATCCCGCCGGGCGGGAGGGCTTTCTCCGAGGGGAGGCGCCACGCGAGCCGGGCGTTCCGGCGCCTGTCAGGGTCCGCATGGCGGCGTTCGTCGATGCGTTGAATTCGTCGTCGCGCGATCCGCGGCTCGCGTATTTCCGCGCGCTGGTGCAGGCGACGTTTCCCGACCGCCGCCAACGCGAAGCCGCCCTGCTCCGCGAGTACCTGCGCGCGATGCGGTTCATCTATCAGAAGGAGTTCGTCGCCCAGCCCGCCGGCGCCGCGGCCGTCGCGGAGCTCTACCGCGCCCGCGGCCTCAGCACCGACACGGCCGTGGAGGCAGGGTATGTCGTCTACACCGGCCTGGGGATCATCCGCGCTCTCGAGCCGGACCGGCGCATCCGGCGGGTGCTGATTGTCGGCCCTGGCCTCGACCTCGCGCCGAGAACCGGACTGGTGGAGGCCGGTCCGCCCGAAAGCTATCAGCCCTGGGCCGTGATTGACGCGCTGCTCTCGCTCGGTCTCTCGCGCGCCGGCGATCTGCAGGTCGTAGGGGCCGACATCAACCCGCGGGTCGTCGACCATCTCACGAAGTCGCGCGACAATCCGCCTGTGCTGACGCTCGTCAGCGAAATACGCGAGAGCGACACGGTTACGCTGTCGGCCGACTATCGCGAGTACTTCGCACAGCTCGGCAGGGCCATTGCCGATGGAGATCAGGCTCGAGATGGCGCCGCCACGCTCGCAGCAGGGGCATTTGCGCAAGACCGTACGTGTCGGCAAGACGGCGGCTGTGACGCTTGCCGCCGCCACGCTCGACATCGTCACCGAGCGTCTCGACGCGCCGGCGTTCGATCTGATTGTCGCCACGAACATCCTCCCCTACTTCGACGACGTGGAGCTGATGCTGGCGATGAGCAACGTGGCCGGCATGCTCGCGCCGGGCGGCGTGTTCCTGCACAACGAGGCGCGCCCGGTGCTCGGCGAGATCACCGACGCCCTGGGCCTGCCGTTCGACCAGTCACGCCACGTCGTCATTGCGACAGTGCGCGGCGCGCCGGCGCCGCTCTTCGACAGCGTCTGGCTGCACCGTAGGGCTCCCGCGGGACGCTGACTTCTCTGAATCCCACCTCGTCCGGGGATCCCAGCTGATCGATTCGTGCGTTCTACCCTGCCGCGCCGAAGCGCGCCCCGATCCAGGCGCGAAGGCGGGTGACGCTTTTCGCTGTTTCGATTGCAAATCCGGCGCGCGCATTCCGGCCGCGCGTGAACCCGTGACTCCATCGGCGCGAAGATGCAGCCGAATTCGCGTGGCGCGGTTCTTGTGATGCGCCGTCCAAATGATCGTACGGACAACGGCAACGCTAGCTCTCGTGTGCGCACTCCTTCTGCCTGAGTCGGCCCTCGCGCAGACCAACGTGGTCACCCAGCACAACGACGCGGCCCGGACCGGCGCCAACCTGGCCGAGGCGGTGCTCACCACGACCAACGTCAACGTCAGCCAGTTCGGCAAGCTCTTCGAGCGCGCCGTGGACGACGAGATCTACGGGCAGCCGTTGTATGTCGACGGGCGTCAACATCCCAGGTGTCGGCGTCCGCAACGTCGTCTACGTCGCGACCAACAACGACAGCGTCTACGCCTTCGACGCCGACGATCCGGCGGCGGCCGGCTCCGCTGTGGCGCGTCAACTACACGAACCCCGCGGCCGGCATCCTGACCGTGTCGCGCACCGACGTCGGTCAGGCCTGCGGCACCTACGTGCGACTTCGCCGGCAACATCGGGATCGGCGGCACGCCGGTCATCGACCTGCCGTCGCAGACGATGTACTTCGTCGTCCGCACGAAGGAGAACGGCGACGTTCGTCCAGCGCCTGCACGCGATCGACATCTGCGCACCGGCAGCGCGCGCCCGGGCAGCCCCGTCGCTCATCCAGGCGAGCGTGTCCGGCACGGGCGACGGGCGCGACGCGCAGAACAACATCGCGTTCAACGCGCGCACGCACAATCAGCGCGCCGGGCTGCTCCTCGATCACGGCACCGTCTACATCGCGTGGGCCTCGTATTGCGATCAGGGCCCGTATCACGGCTGGATCCTCGGCTACGACGCGGCGAGCCTGCAGCAGGTCATGGTCTACAACACGTCGCCGGACGGCGGCCTGGCCGGCATCTGGCACTCGGGCGGCGGACTCGACAGCCGATTCGCCCGGCAACATCTATGCGCTGACCGGCAACGGATCGTTCAACGGCAGACACGGGCGGAAGGAACTTCGGCAACAGCTTCATCAAGGTCAGCCCGACGGGCGCGCTCCTCGACTGGTTCACGCCGTTCAACTGGTCGTTCCTGAACGCGACCGACGCGGACCTCGGCATCCAGAACGCGCTGCTCATCCCGAACACGAACCTGATAGTCGGCGGCGGCAAGGAAGGCGTGCATGTACGTGCTCGACCGCAACAACATGGGCCACTTCCGGTCCGGGAACAACGGCCAGATCGTCCAGAGCTTTCAGGCGTCGTCCGCCGGCGCGCATGAACGGTGCGCCGGTGTATTGGAACAGCCCGACCTACGGGCCCGCGATCTATGTCTGGCCGGCCGGCGATCCGCTCAAGGTGTTCCGGCTGGTCGGCGGGCGTGTTCACGACGCCGGCCAGCGCGCAGAGCACGCGCGCTCGCCGCACGGCCGGCATGCCCGGCGGGATGCTGTCGCTGTCGGCCAACGGCGGCACGGCCGGCACCGGCATCCTGTGGGCCACGATGTCGCGCGCCGGAGACGCCAATCACACATCGCAGCCCGGCATCCTGCGCGCGTACGACGCCAGCAACGTGACGCGCGAGCTCTGGAACAGTCAGCAGAACGCCGCGCGAGACAGCCTCGGCAACTTCTCGAAGTTCACGCCCGCCGACCGTGGCCAACGGGAAGGTCTTCGTGGCCAGCCTGTCGAACAAGCTGGTCGTCTACGGGTTGATCGGTCCGGCCGGCGGCAACGTGGCGCCGGTCGTCGAACGCGGGCGCTGATCAGAACCTCACGTCGCCGTCAACGACCACGCTCATCGGAACGGCCACCGACGACGGCAATCCCGTGCCGCCCGGGCAGCTCACGACGACGTGGAGCCTGGCGAGCGGGCCCGCCGCCGTCACGTTCAGCACGCCGAACGCGCTGTCGACGACCGCGACGTTCACGGTCCCGGGCACCTACACGATTCGCCTCAGCGCGTTCGATGGCCAGGCGACCGCCAGCGACGACCTGTCCGTCACCGTCGAACGCGCCGGCGGGCTCGGGCACCGGTCTTCTCGCGCAGTATTTCAACGACGCGGGCAGCGGCATCTACTTCACCGCGCTCGTGCTGACGCGCACCGATGCCACGGTCGATTTCGACTGGGCCAGCAGCGCACCGGATCCGGCCGTGCAGGCCGACAACTTCTCGGTGCGCTGGAGCGGCAGGTCAAGGCGCCGGTGACGGGCACCTACACGTTCACGACGACCTCGGACGATGGCGTCCGTCTCTACGTGAACGGGCAGCTGCTCGTCGACAACTGGACGGATCACGGCGGTGATGCAGAACAGCGGCACGATCGCGCTCGTCGCCGATCAGCGCTACGACATCCGGATGGACTTCTACGACCGCGCGCATGCTGGCGACGGCCAGGCTGTCGTGGACGTACCCGGGCCAGAACCTTCAGGTCATTCCGCAGTGGGCGCTCTATCCCGCGCCTCCGGTCAATCAGCCTCCCACCGTCAATGCGGGTGCGGACCAGACGGTCACGCTGCCCGCCGCCGCGTCGCTCGCGCGGCGTCGCCCGCGACGATGGCCTGCCGGGCCCGGCCTGACGACGACGTGGAGCAAGATCAGCGGGCGCGAGGATTCGGCCGGCGGGACGGTGACGTTCGGCAATCCGAACGCGCCGGTCACGACGGCGACGTTCGGCGCCGACGGCATCTACGTGCTGCGGCTCACGGTGAGTGACGGCGCGGTGACGGTCAGCGACGACGTGACGATCACCGTCAACCCCATACCGCCCAACACGGCGCCGGTGGTGAACGCGGGCGCCGACAGGACGATCACGCTGCCCGCGTCGACGACGCTGGCGGCGACGGCGACCGACGATGGGCGGCCGTCTCCGCCGCGCAACGCTCACGAGGAGCTGGACCAAAGTGAGCGGTCCGGGCACGGTCACGTTCTCGAGCACGACGACGCTCACGCCGACAGTGACGTTCTCGGCCGCGGGCGCCTACGTGCTCCGGCTCACCGTGTCCGACAGCGTCCTGACGACGTCGGACGACATCGCCGTCACGGTCAACGCGGCGACGGCCACTGGCCTGACCGCGCGGTACTACAGGGATCCCGGGACCGGGGCGCACTTCGCCACGCTCACCGTCACCCGCGTGGACTCGACCGTCAACTTCAATTGGGGGACGGCGGCACCCGTGGCCGGCGTGACCGCCGACAACTACTCGGTGCGCTGGACCGGGCAGGTCCAGGCGCCGGTCTCCGGCACCTATCGTTTCTCGACCGTGTCGGACGACGGGATCCGGCTCTGGATCAACGGCCAGCAGGTCATCAACAACTGGACCGATCACGCGTCCACGACGAACACGAGCGCCGCGATCACGCTCACCGCCGGCGTCAAGTACAGCCTCACGCTCGAGTACTACGAGAAGGGCGGCAGTGCGGTCGCGAGGCTGCAGTGGTCCTATACAGGCCAATCGTTGCAGGTGATCCCGGCGTCGCGATTGTTCCAGTGATGGGTCGGGACTCGGGACTCGGGACTCGAAGAGGAAGCATACGCATGACGAGACACGGACTTGCAATCCTGGCCACGCTCGCGTTCGCGTGCGGCTACGGGCCCGGCGCCCTGGCCAAGGACGACGCCGCTGACGACGCGGCGGCCATCACGGCGAAAGTGCACGGCACGTTTCTCGACAAGTCGGGCGGGCTCGGCGTGTTGAACGGCGACATGACCGTCGTCCGGTTCGAGGTTCGCGCCGGTACGGTCACCGCGGTCGGCCGGGTCGTCGGTGTTCTGGCCGACAGCGCCGGCAACCCGCTCGGGCGGGTCGATCGGGAGCTGGCGCTCCATGTCAGCAACGTCGTCTCGACGTGCAACCAGGTGCGCATGGACCTTGCCGCCACCGAAGCGTACATTTTGCAGACCGAGGTGCACTTCGACGGCGAAGTGGCCGGGTTCGATTCGCGCGACGGGACGAACCCGAAGGCGCTTCGCGTGCTGTGCGCCGCTGGCGAGCTGCTGCGGAACAACCCGGAACCCGAGCCGCTGGCCGCCGCGCTGGACGCGATCGCGGTCGCGATTAGGTCGCGCCCGTCCAAGTGACGCGTCGGACCAAATTCTCCTGACCTCCTGACCTCCTGTTTCAAGAACCTGTGAACACCGTTATCTCGGGGGCATCGCCTTGAACGTGGCCTCGATGTTCTCCAGCACCGCGAGCGTCGAGCGCACGCCAGCTTCGAGGTAGCGCTCGCCCGCTTCCGGAGTGGACTGGCGCGCATCCCCCCACGTGCCGGACTTCGTGGCCCAGAACACCGACCCCGGCGCCGTGAAGAAAAACGCGGTGTGCACCGGCCCCGTGTTGATGGTGTAGTTGGGGAACGGCGGGAACTCCGCGTTCGCCCGGTCCATGTCGACCAGGGCGGGATTGATCCTCAGCACCGCCGACGTCTCGGCCAGGTTGGCGTGCAGCCCGTTCTTCAAGCCCGAGAACTCCGCGATCTCCTCCGCGGTCAGCGCGTCCCAGTAGTTCACCGGAAACGCCTTGACGTCCTTCGTCATCTTGTCGGCGGCCGTGGCGCAGCCGTAGGCGATCGCGTAGGTGTTGTCGTAGTGCCCGTTCAGGAAAATGATGCGCTTGAAGCCGGCCGTCGCGAACGAGACGCAGAGATCGTCGATGAGCGCCATGAACGTGGGAATGCGGATCTGCACGAGCCCGGTGAACCCGGTGTGCGGGTACGAGAGCGCGTAGTTGATCGGCGGCGCGACGACGGCGCCGAGGCGCGGCGCGATGCGGCGGGCGATCTCCTGCGGGATCAGCACGTCGGTCAGCAGCGGGCCGTGCGGGCCGTGCTGTTCCGTTGCGCCGGTCGGAACGATCACCGTATGATGCTTTTTCAGAAACGCTTCGACTTCGGGGTTCGTCATTTCGCCGAGAAACACGGTCGGTGGCTTCATCACTTCTCCAATGAAAGAACAGCTTCCCGCTTCCAGCTTCCAGCTTCCAGCGGCCCGCTTTCAGCTTTCCGCTTCCAGCCGTTACCTAGGATAATCCGATCATGAGCACACACGATCGCCCGGAGGATACCAAAGCGGCCGGCATGTCCCGGCGGCAGTTTGTCACGACCGTGGCGGGCGCCGGCGCGGGGCTCATGATCGTGCCCCGGCACGTGCTCGGCCGCGGCTTCCAGGCGCCAAGCGACCTCGTCAACGTCGCCGTCGTCGGGATCCACGGCATGGGAGCGGAAAACGCGCGCGCCGTGATGAGCCAGAACATCGTCGCGATCTGCGACTGCGACCTGGGCCTCCTCGACGGGAAGCTCGCGCAGTGGACGCGTCAGGCGCAGGCGCCGCCGCGCGCCGCCAATCAGGGGCCGCCGAACGCATCGCCGCCAAGCCCGTTCAAGATCTGGGGACCGTCGAAGGCGCAGCTCGCCGCCAACGCGAAGTGGCCGGCGCAGGACGAGGCCGCCAACCTGCGCAGCTTCGTCGAAAGGCAAATTCCGCGCCTGACGAAGTACCGCGACTATCGCGAGATGCTCGAGAAGCAGAAGGATCTCGACGCGATCATCGTCGCGACGCCGGATCACATGCACGCCGTCATTGCCTCGAACGCGATGGATGCCGGCAAGCACGTCTACGTCCAGAAGCCGCTCTGCTGGTCGGTTCACGAAGCGCGGCACCTGCAGAAGAAAGCGGCCGAGAAGAAGCGCATCGTCACGCAGATGGGCAACCAGCGCCACTCGAGCGACGGGGAACGCCGCGCCGTCGAGTACATCATGGGGGGCGCCATCGGCGAGGTCCGCGAAGTGCACGTCTGGACGAACCGGCCGTTCGGCTTCTGGCCGCAGGGAGTGCCGCGGCCGGCGGCGCTGACGGGGGATCCGGCTCGCGTCGGCTGGGACAACCGTGGCCTCACGCAGCGCATCGCCGCGTCGATGGACGGGTCGTACCCCGTGCCCCAGGGCCTGTCGTGGGACCTGTTTCTCGGCGTCGCGCCCGAGGTGCCGTATCACCCGATTTACCATCCGTTCAACTGGCGCGGCTGGGTGGACTGGGGCCAGGGCGCGCTCGGCGACATGGGCGCGCACCTGATCGACTTCCCGATGTGGGCCTTGAAGCTCGGCCTCCCCACCGTGATCGAGACCGAGGCCACGCCCTTCAACGGCGCGACGTATCCGAGCGCGACGACCACCTACTACGAGTTCCCGAAGCGGGACGGGATGCCGGAGGTCAAGCTGACGTGGTACGACGGCGGGCTGATGCCACCGGATCCACCGGAGCTCGAAGACGGAAAGCTGAGTCCCGGCGGCGGAATCCTGTACGTGGGCAAGAAGGGAAAACTGCTCCAGGAAAACGACCCGTGGCTCCTGCCGGCCTCCCGGCACAACTCGTATGGCGCGCCGAAGGAACGGCTCGGACGCATCGCGCACGAAGAGCACGAGATGAACTGGATCAACACGATCAAGGGCAAGGACCAGATCTCGTGCCCGTTCGAGTACGCGGCGCCCCTCACCGAGACGATGCTCCTCGGCATCGCCTCGCTGCGGGCCAACTCGAGGCTGCACTACGACGCGGCGGCCATGCGCGTGACGAACAACGCGGCGGCCGATCAGTTCCTGACGCGCCAGTATCGCAAGGGATGGGCGCTGTAGGCCGGCATCGATGACGAGAACATTATTCGCCGCCGCCATCACCCTGCTCGGCGCAACGGTCCTCACGCTCGCCCAGCCCGTCTTCACCGGCACGGACATCTTTCCGCCCGAGGAGTTCGCGGCGCGGCGGGCGAAGCTGATGGCGCTCCTCGGCGACGGCGTCGCCATCATGCAGGGGACGACCGAACGGCCCGGCGAGCAGCCGCTGCGCCAGAGCAATCAGTTCTTCTACGTCACCGGCGTCGTCGAGCCGCGCGCGATCGCGGTGATCGACGGGCGCACGAAAAAGACGACGGTCTTCCTGCCGCCGTACAACGAGCGTCGCGAGCAGCGGATGTACGGTCCGGGCCTGCGGCCGGGCGACGACGCGGCACGATCGCTCGGGGTGGACGCCGTCCTGCCGCGCGACGAGTTCGCGAAGCTGCTGCCGGAACTGACGCGCGACGGACGGGCGATCTACACGCCCTTCCGCCCCGAGGTCCTCGGCGAAGCGTCCGCCGGCGACCCCCGGGCCCTCGCGATCGCGACGAAAAACGATCCGTGGGACGGCCGCATCTCGCGCGAGGAGCAATTCATTCAAAAGCTGAAGGCCGCGGCGCCGAAGTCGGAGCTGAAGGATCTCGATCCGCTGCTCGACGGGCTGCGCGCCATCAAGAGTCCCCGGGAAATCGCCATCATCCGCGAGGCGACGCGCATTACCGGCCTGGGCATCATGGAAGCGATGCGCGACGCCAGGCCGGGGATGTACGAGTACGAGCTGCAGGCCGACGCCGAGTTCGTGTTCAAGAAGCACGGCGCCTACGGCCCGTCCTACTTCGCGCTCATCGCCACGGGGCCGAACAGCTATTACTCGCACTACCACCGCAACACGGCAAAGCTGCAGGAGGGCGATCTCGTCCAGTTCGACTACGCGCCGGACTACAAGTACCACCAGTCCGACGTCACCCGCGTCTTCCCGGCCAGCGGCCGGTTCACGACGCGCCAGCGCGAGCTGTACACCATCTATTTGAGCCTGTACCGCGCCGTGCTGATCTCGATCCAGGTCCACACCGCGCCCCGCGACATCATCAAGGAGGCGGTCAGGAAAATGGACGCCGTCATGAAGGCGTTCCAGTTCACCGATCCGAAGATCCAGGCGGCGGCGACCGCGTTCGTCGCGCGCTACCGCGCGAGCACGTCGAACAGCCTCGGGCACTCGGTCGGGATGGAAGTCCACGACGTGCGGATGGTGGGCCAGACGCTCGAGCCCGGATTCATCTTCACCATCGAGCCCGCCATGCAGATCGAGGACGAGCACCTCGGCATCCGCCTCGAGGACATGATCCTGATCACCGAGCAGGGATACGAGAACCTGTCCGCGTTCGTGCCGGTGGAGATCGAGGCGATCGAGAAGCTGATGGCCGAGCGCGGCCTCAGCGACGCCGCCCTCAAATAGGCTGCGGGCCGCTGAAACACGGCTTCTGCAATCCAAAAAGCCAACTTCCAACCTCCAACTCCCAGACCCGGTTCGTACAGCGGGTGAATTGTTGCAACTTTCACCCCCAGAACTTTAGGAGTTAGAAGTTGGCTTTTTAGACACCTTCAGTCCTTATACGGATCGCGGATATCCTCCCCGGCCATCACGACGATGAGCGGGCGGAGCGTGTGGAGCACCTCGATCGTGTCCTTCTGAGCCGCCAGGACGTCGGGCAGACGGCGATACACGTGCGGGCTCTCGTCGAGCCCGCCGCCGCGCAGCACGACGCCCTTCTCGCGCACCCAGCCGTGCATCATCTCCGGCGACACCACGCCGCGCTGCTTCACCTTGCCGGTCTTCCAGTTGCGCTTCCCCGCCGCCTGCGTGCGCGACATGACCCGGCCGGCGCCGTGCACGGTCGAGTACATCGCGTCGCGCTGCAGCTCCTCGGTCGGCGTGCCGGGCGCGCTCGTCCCGCGCACGATGACGGCGTCATCGCCCATCGACCCGCCGATGAACCCCTTCTGACCCGGAAACGCCGGCGTCGCTCCTTTGCGGACCACGACAACGCTCTCGCCCTCGTGCTCTTCGCGCCAGGCGAAGTTGTGGTGGTTGTGCACGAGCTCCTGCTCGCGCCCGCCGAGGATCGACACGACCTTGCGCGCGACCCACTCGCGGCCGGCATACGCGTACTCGCCGGCCAGCGCCATGAGCGCCCAGTAGTCCTGCCCCATGGGCATGTCGAGCGGCAGCAGCACTTCCCGCTCCGGCACTCGTGCGCCCCACGATGCCCCCTGCGAGACGGCCAGGAATCCGGACGCGATGGTGTGCCCGAACCCGCGGCTCCCGAAGTGCACGCCGACCCAGATGGCGTCGGTTTCGTCGACGAACACGTCGACGTAGTGATTCCCGCTGCCGACGGTCCCCAGCTGCGCGCGCGCCTTGCTGCGCAGACTCTCCCGTGCGTTGCCCGGAACCGCCTCCCAGGACGGGCTCTCGAACAGCGCATGCCCGACCGGGGCGTCGTCCGAACGGTTCTTGCGGCCGACGCCGAACGAGACGACATCCTGGATCTCGTCGGCGATCGCCGGCAGGCGATCGACGAGACCCGGCGTGCCTTTGAGCGTCAGATCCGTGCGGATCGCGGCGTTGCCGCACGCGATGTCGAAGCCGACGCCGACCACCGACACCTTCTCGCGGTACGCGGCGACCCCGCCAATCGGCATGACGTAGCCCAGATGGCCGTCCGCCATGAGGGCGGCCCGCTCGGCACGGCTGGCGACATCCTCGAGCTGCGCGAGCGTGTTCGGCTCGTGCTCGCCGAAGATCGTGATCTTGTGTGTCGTGGTCATGGGTGCTGTCCTTCTTAACAGGAGATCAGGAGATAAGGAGATCAAGACATCAGAAAAATTAGAGTGCTTGGTTTCTCTTGATCTCTCCTGATCTCCTGCCCTCCTGTTAGACGTCTCCTGATCTCCGTCAACGTCTCTTGATCTCCGTGACGTCGATGCGGACGACGTCGCGGGTCTCCGGCGTGACGACGATGTCGACGTCCACGAACTGGCGCACGATCTCCGCGTTCGTCAGCGCGTGGCGCGACGGGGTCAGCGTGCGGAAGCTCCCACCGCCGCCGAGGGCGAGAATCGGCAGCAACTGATCGGCGAGGTGGCTGCCGACCGGAACGCCAGCCGCCATATAGCGCCTCGCGTCGCGGACCGCGCGATCGGCGACCGACTCCGCGGGTGTGCCGCTCTCGCCAAATCCGGTGCAGATTTCCGTGACGTGCTCCGACACGATCTCGATGAGCAGCACGTTGCCGGGACCCGGCGTGTTCGCGACGACTTCGACTTTCGCCGACTCGTCGCCCCAGTTCAACAACCCGCGCGCGGTCGCGACCTCCCGCTCCGCGATGTGGCGCGGGAGGTGGGCGACGAGCGCTCGCAGGCGGCGATCGACGACGGGCCCCCGATCGCACAGTTCCAGCCGCGCCAGCCGCGGCGCGGGATCGATCGTCACCGTGAAACGGCCCCCGCCCGCCGGGTAGAAGCCGTACCGCTCCAACTTCACCTCGACGCGAGGACCGAGACGATTGACGACCGGCAGAAAGACCCGCTCCAGATAATCGAAGGGCGGCGCCCACGGGTTGTGCGTCCCACCCTCGAGGGTCACCACCGTGCGGCCGCCCGCCATCAACAGCGGCGGCAGGATCGTCTGAAGCACCAGCGTGGCGCTGCCGGCCGTCCCCACGGAAAACGAATAATCGCCGGGGTGAACGCCGTCCGGCGTGAAGGTCAGCTCCAGCGAGCCCGCGGCGTTGCCTTCGACGCGCGCACGGCCGACCGCCGCGGCCGCCTGCACCGCCGTCAGATGCTGCCGCAGCAACCCGGGCTTGGGGCGCTGGCCGCGGATGTTCTCGATGCGGAACGGCGCGCCGGTCGCCAGCGAGAGCGCCAGCGACGTGCGCAGCACCTGTCCTCCGCCCTCTCCCTTGGACCCGTCAATCGTGATCATCGCCGGTGCCGATTTCGTCGTCGCATTGGACGTTTCTTCGATCATCATCAGCGATCTCATCCTCGCCGCCACCCACGGCCGGCGCGGCGCCAACGTTGCGCCGCACCGGCCTGCACCGCGGAGCTCCGCCATCTGCTAGAGCATGCGTGGTGCCAGCGCCGGTTCGCGTGATTCCTTAGGGAAAACCACCGTGGGCCAGCACACTGTATCTCATGATATAAATGACGATACCTTGTGATAAAGAACACGGTTGTCTTCGGGATAATCGGGGCGATGCTCGATCGCGGGCGCGGGCCCGAGCGCTGGAACGTCTGGCGGCCGACGGTGGATCTCTGCCGGCACGGCGACCTGGTCGTCCACCGGCTGGAGTTGCTGCACGGCAGTCACGAGCGCGCGCTCGTGGACGTCGTGGCGGATGACATCCGGGCGCAGTCGCCGGAAACCGACGTGCGCCCCCACGTCATGGACTTCGGCGATCCCTGGGACTTCGGGCTCGTGTACGGCACCCTGCACGACTTCGCGCGCGCCTACCCGTTCGACCCGGATCGCGAGGACTATCTGGTCCACGTCACGACCGGCACGCACGTCGCGCAGATCTGCCTGTTCCTCCTGACCGAGACGCGGTACTTCCCGGCAAGGCTGCTCCAGACCGCGCCGCCGAAGCGCCAGCGTTCGGGTGAGCCGGGGTCGTACACCATCATCGACCTCGACCTGTCCAAGTACGACCGGCTCGCCGCTCGGTTCCGGCAGCGGCAGCGCGAGGACTTGTCGTTTCTCAAGGCGGGCATCGAGACTCGCAGCCCGCTCTTCAACGATCTCATCGCGCGGATCGAGCAGGTCGCCGGCGCATCGGCGGCTCCTCTCCTGCTGACCGGCCCGACGGGCGCGGGCAAGTCGAAGCTCGCCCGGCGGATTTACGATCTGAAGAAGGCGCGCCAGCGGGTGACCGGACCGTTCGTCGAAGTGAACTGCGCGACGGTGCGGGGGGACGCCGCGATGTCGACCCTCTTCGGCCACGTCCGCGGCTCGTTCACCGGGGCGATGCGTGACCGGCCCGGGCTCCTGCGCGCGGCCGACGGGGGCGTCCTGTTCCTGGACGAAATCGGCGAGCTCGGCACCGACGAACAGGCGGCGCTGCTGCGGGCCATCGAGGACAAGCAGTTCCTGCCGCTCGGCGCGGACCGCGAGGTGCGCAGCAACTTCCAGCTGATCGCCGGCACGAACGCCGACCTGCCCGCCGCGGTGCGACGCGGGCGCTTCCGTGAAGACCTGCTCGCGCGCATCAATCTCTGGACGTTCCGGCTGCCGGGCCTGCGCGAGCGTCCGGAGGACATCGAGCCGAACCTCGATCACGAGCTGGCCAACTGCGACGCCGTCACCGGCGTCCGCATCACCATGAGCAAGGAGGCGCGGGCGCGGTTTCTCGCCTTCGCGACGTCGGCCGAGGCGCTCTGGTCCGGCAACTTCCGCGACTTCAACGGGGCGCTCGTGCGAATGGCCACGATCGCGCCCGGCGGCCGGATCAGCCACGACGTGGTCCAGGAAGAGATTCTGCGGCTCCGCGCCGCGTGGCGGGACGCCTCGGGCAGCGAATCGACCGGCGACCTCCTCGAGGCGGTGCTCGCGCCCGGGACGCTCGACGCCATCGATCCCTTCGAACGGGTCCAGCTCGCGGAGGTGATGCGGGTGTGCCGCGCGTCGCGCACGTTGTCGGATGCCGGCCGCCGCCTGTTCGCCGCGTCCCGTACACGGAAGGCCGCGCCCAACGACGCCGACCGGCTCCGCAAGTACCTCGCGCGGTTCGGCCTCGAATGGAGTGCCTTGCGTGACACGCCGGGCAGGAGTCCGGCTCCGGTCGCAGAGTTGAAATAAGAACTCTGTCCTTCCAACACGGAGCTCACGGAGGGCACGGAGGCTCAGGGAACGAAGCGATTGGGTTGGAGTTCGGTGTTTCGACACGATCGCTCAATTGGCTGCTCGTGCGAACAAAACGAGAATACTCAATGCGGATGTCCAGGGCGGGAACGCACTCGGGCGCCGGCCTGCTGCCACACGAGGCCGGCGTTGGCAGGGTCACACGAGATCGAAGAATGCAAGCAGCTTAGCGGCGGGCCCTGCTTGCATTCTTCGATCTCGCGTGACCCTGCACCGCGCTCCGCGCGGCCCGAGTGCGTGCCGAGGGTGAAATTAGAGCCTCCGTGCACTCCGTGAACTCCGTGTTGGAAGGACAGGCACAGCCGGGCGTGATCCTGTTTTCAGCCGCCTCACTACTGCCGATCCGGTAGCTTGCGGCCGCCGGCGCTTGCTGCGATCATGACGCGCCTGATCCTGAACATCCATGACCACACTTGAAAGCCCGATGGCCGAAGGAGACGCGCCGAAGCTCTACAACGAGCTGGCGGCGTGGTGGCCGTTGCTCTCCGCGCCGCACGACTACGCGGAGGAGGCTGCAGGGTATCAGCGCATCCTTCTGGAGGCGTCCGGGATACCCACGCACACGCTGCTGGAACTCGGCAGCGGCGGCGGAAACAACGCCTCGCATCTCAAGGCCCGATTCAGCCTCGTGCTCGTGGACCGGTCTCCCGGCATGCTCCGCGTGAGCCGCGCGCTGAACCCCGAGTGCGAGCACGTCGAGGGGGACATGCGCACGGTCCGGCTCGGACGCGAGTTCGACGCCGTGTTCGTCCACGATGCGGTGGTATACATGACCACGGAGGCCGACCTGCGCAGGGCAATCGAGACGGCCTACGTGCACTGCAAGCCGGGCGGCGCGGCGCTGTTCGCACCCGATCACGTTCGCGAGAACTTCCGGCCCTCGACCGATCATGGCGGCCACGACGATGGGACGCGCGGTCTGCGGTATCTGGAATGGACGTGGGATCCGGATCCTGCCGACTGCTCGTATACGGTCGACTACGCGTATTTGCTGCGCGACGCCGATGGCACGATGCGCGTGGAACGGGATCGGCACATCGAGGGCTTGTTCGCGCGCGGGGACTGGCTGCGGCTGATGGCCGACGCCGGGTTTCAGCCGAGGGTCGTGCCGTTCGAGCACTCAGAGCTGGAACCAGGGCAGTACAAAGTGTTCGTGGGGAGAAAGCCAGTGGAGATCAGTTGATGCGGGCACATCCCTCTCTCATTCTCTCTGTCGCTGTTGGATTGCTGGCCTGCACGGCGGACCCGCACGGGCAGCCGGCGCGCGGTCAGGCGACCAATCTCACTGCTCGCGCTGCGGCGCTCGAAGACTCGCTCTCCTCGCGCGGGCCGCAGGCGCTTGCCGCACAGGGCGCCGCGGGCCTGGCCCCGGTCGCCGTCGAGGCGCAGCCGCTCGCGGCCAATGTTCAACGTCTGGCTGAAGCGCTGGACTATCTCGGGGCGCCGTGGCCGGCCGATCTCCGCGCCGATCTGACGAGGGCCGGCCAGGCTCGCGACGCGAAGCGGCTGCAGGAACTGCTCGATCCCCATGTGCTGCTCACCGTGCACATCAACCCGGAAGCGCGGGTCAAGGTCGCGCGTGGATCGGCGCCGGCGGTGCTGCAGCAGGCCGGCTACACGCCGGTGATCGTGAAGATCGTCAACGAGAGCGCCGGCATGCAGCGGCTCCGCATCGGGAGCCCGCAGGCGGGCCCGGTCTACGCGGGCATGTCGAGGCTCTCCGGCGAGCGGATGCAGCAGCAGCGCCTGCGCGAGAACGAGAACACCGCGCGCCAGACCGATCGCTTTCTCGATCTGGAGATGTTCACCGCCCCGCCGATGACGGCGAACCTGAGCGGGCTCGAAGCCGAGTACGCGCTCGCGCTGGTCTATTCGAGCGAGCCGGGCCGGCGCGAGGCCACGATCGCGTTTGACGTGGGCCAGGGGACGCAGGACCTCGGGTTTCGCGCCGAGGTCCCCGTCCTGTTCACCGTGAAGCCCGCCGTCGCGGTCAGGCTCCGCGTCCTGGACCACGACGGGACACCGTCCACCGGCCGGTTCCAGTTCGTGGATCGCCAGGGGCACGTGTTCCCGCCGCAGGCGAAACGGCTGGCGCCCGACCTGTTTTTCCAGAAGCACATCTACCGAGCGGACGGCGAGAACGTGCTGCTGCCTCCCGGTGAGCTCACGATGTCCTACGGCCGTGGGCCCGAGTACCGGTCGATCACGCGCTCCGTGAAGATTCCCGCGCCGGCCGAACGGGGCGATCGGCAGGCCGGCAACACGGAAATCTCCGTGAAGCTCGAGCGCTGGATCGATCCGGCGGCGCGCGGCTTCTACAGCGGCGACCATCACATCCACGCGGCCGGGTGCGCGCACTACACGTCGCCGACCGAAGGCGTCGATCCGGCCGACATGTTCCGGCAGGTCAAAGGCGAGGGGCTCAATGTCGGCAGCGTGCTGACGTGGGGCCCCGGCTTCGATCATCAGCGGCAGTTTTTTGCGCCGGCGCCCGACAAGCGCAGCGAGCCGCTGACGCTGATGAAGTACGACATCGAGGTCAGCGGCTTCGGGTCGGAGGCCCTCGGCCACGTCGTGCCTGCTTGGCTTGAAGGATCAGATCTATCCCGGTGCGGATGGCAGCAAGGGCTGGCCGACGTGGACGCTGCCGGTGCTGCGCTGGACGAAGGCGCAGGGCGGTGTCGGCGGCTACGCGCATTCCGGCAGCGGCCTGCAAATCGATCCCGCCGCCGCGACGGCGCGGCTCCTCGAGCGGCTCGACACGAACAAGGACGGCCGGCTGGCCGCCGCCGAGGCTGCCCAGGGCCTCCTGCCGGAACCGTTTGCCGGGATCGACGCCGATGGCGACGGGTTGCTCGGCGAAGCGGAGCTGAAAGCGAGTCACAATCGCGCCGACGACCAGCTGCCGAACTACGCGATCCCCGAGCTCAACAGCGTCGGCGCGCAGGAGATTTTCGTCACCGCGGCACACGGCGCCGCCGATTTCATCAGCGCGATGGACACCGATCGCATCCGCGAATGGAACGCGTGGTATCACCTGATGAACGCCGGGCTCCCGGTGAAAGCGAGCGGCGAGACGGACTTCCCGTGCATGAGCGGCACGCGCGTCGGCCAGGGCCGCAGTTACGTGCAGCTCGGGAAGCAGGCCCGCGTGGAATACCCGCAGTGGTGCCGAGCCATCGCCCGAGGCCGCAGCTACGTGAGCGACGGCTACGCGCACGCCCTCGATTTTGCCGTCGATGGCAAGACCTCGGGCGACGAGCTCCAGCTCGGCAAGCCCGGCCGGGTGACGGTGAAAGCGACCGTCGCGTTCTCGCCGGAGACGCCGCTCGAACCGGCGTACGGCGGCGTGATTCCGGTCGGCGGCCGGCGCCACGTGGGCGACACCATCATCATGCGGGAAACGCTGTCGCCGGATCCTGTGTACCAGCGCGGGCAGCGGCTCGTCGAAGTCGTCGTGAACGGCCGCGTGGCCGCGAGCCGCGAAGTGCCGGCGGACGGGCGCGAGCACGCGGTCGAGTTTTCGGTGCCGATCGAACGCAGCAGCTGGATTGCGGTGCGGCAGTTTCCGCAGCTTCACACGAACCCGGTCAACGTGCTCGTGGCGGGACGGCCCATCCGCGCGTCACGGGCGAGCGCTCAGTGGGCCCTCGCCTGCATCGATCAACTCTGGCGCGTGCGCGCGCGCCAGATCGCGCCGGCCGAGCGCGCCGACGCGGAAAAGGCATACGAGGAAGCGCGGGGGATCTACCGTCGCGTCGCAGCTGAATCGCCGACGGAGCGGTGAGCCGCCCTCAACAGACCAGACCAATCGCGATTCCTCGCGATGACGGCACGCCGGCTGGCGCGCCGGTACCCGCGAATTCTTAGCTCATCCAGCATCCTCCGCTCACCGGGTGGTGGTACTCCCAGCCGTCACTTCCGTGTGATTCCCGCGTGCTCGAAACCCCTTTAACTTGAAGAGCTGAGGGTGCAGGAACCGACCCTGCATCTCTGACGCGCGCAGCCGATGAGCTTTGGTGGCTGCACGACTTGGAGGGCAAATGAGTACGCTTTGCAAACGACGCCTGGCGGGCGCGGTTCCTGTCGCGATCGCCATGGCCGTTGCCGCCGTGCTGCACGCGGCAACGCCGGGCTCCGGAACGATCGCGACGCCCTCGGACAACACGCTCGGCACCAAGCAGACTCTGACGTTCACCGTCGGTCCGTTCGCGGCCGGAAGCGCCGCCGGCACCCAGACGAGCACCACGATTGCGATCTGGCACGCAGGCAGTCACGCCGCCGGGACTTTGCGACGTCTTCGCCGTGAGCCTCAACCTGCCGGGCGACTACTGGCAGGCGCGGCGAGGCACGCTGGCCGCGACCGTCAGGTGGGCCGACGCGCCGGACGGCAATGACATGGACCTCTACATCGTGGACGAGGCCGGCGCCGTCGTCGCCAGCAGCACGATGGACAATTCCCAGTCCGCAAGCGAAACCGCGGTCCTGACGAATCCGGGTACGGGTCCGCGGACCTACCGCGTCGTGGTCGTGAACTGGTTGACGACGACGCCGATTCAGACCGCGAACGGGGTGGTGACGTTCAATCTGGTGGACCGGAATCCAACGCCGCCGCCCCCCGAGCCGACGCCGCCGCCACACGCGCCGCGCTTCTCCAACTACAAGCCACCGAGCGGCCTTGGCGAGCACGCCGGTGAGCCCACTCTCGGCGTCAACGTGGCGACCGGCAACGTGATGTACATCGCGCTGCTCGAAACATTGCGCGCAAGCTTCGACGACAGCTCGTCTCCGGCCAGGGCGCGGTGGTTCAACAGGTCTTTCGTCACGACCGGCACCAGAACCAACGACCCGATCCTCTTCACCGACCCGGGGACCGGACGGACCTTCGTCTCGCAGCTGATCTTCCCGACCAAGCACAGCCTGTCCGCGTTCACGAACGACGACGGCGAGACGTGGAACCTGAGTCAGGGAGCGGGCATCAACTCCGGCGTCGATCACCAGACGATCGGAGGCGGGCGGTTTGCAGGCGGGCGCGCGTCGACCGATCCCGGCTATCCGAACGCGGTGTACTACGCCGCGCAGGACATCGCCCTCGCCGAGTTCGCCACGAGCCTCGACGGCGGACGGACATACGGGCCGGCGGTCCCGATGTTCAGCGTCGCCGACTGCGCGGGACTCCACGGCCACATCAAGGTCTCCCCGGCGGACGGGACCGTCTACGTACCGCTTGGCAACTGCGTCGAAACGGAGACGGACGGAGGTCAGCAGGGCGTGGCGGTGTCGCCGGACAGCGGGCTGACGTGGAGTGTCGTCCGCGTGCCATCCAGCAAAGCCAGCACCTGGGATCCGTCTGTCGGTGTCGGCAAAGCCGGAACGGTGTACTTCGGCTATGGGGACAACGGCGACAGAATCCCGCGAGTCGCGGTGTCGCGTGACAAGGGAAGCACGTGGATCCCGGGCCCCGATCTGGGAGCGGCCCACCGCATCAAGCGGATCGCGTTCCCCGCGATGGTTGCCGGCGACGATGGCCGCGCGGCGTTCGCGTTCCTGGGCACGGCGAACGAGGGCGAAGCGCTGGGCAGCGGCGCCGGTTTCGAAGGCACGTGGCAGTTGTACGTCTCCACGACCTACGACGGCGGAGCGACGTGGGTCACTGTGAACGCGACCGGAGACGACCCGGTCCAGCGCGGCAACGTCTGCGACGCGGGCCTCAGTTGTCCGACGGCTCCGGATACGCGGAACCTCCTCGACTTCATGGACGTGCAGATCGACGGCCGCGGGCGCATCCTGGTCGCCTACGCGGACGGGTGCGTCAGTCCTGCCTGTGTCGCCGGAGCGGACAAGAACGGCGACGGCTTCCTGGACGCGCGCGACAACGACGCCGCGGACAAAGCCTCGATCGCGAGGCAATCGGGCGGCCTCGGGCTGTTTGCGGCATTCGACCTGCCGGTGCCGGCGGCGCCCGCACCGCCGCAGCTGACGGCCGCGCTGCAGGGTCAGGCGGCGTACCTCGCCTGGTCCCGGCCGGATGATGGCGGATCGGCGGTGACCGGCTATCGGGTGTATCGCAACGACGCCCCGGTCGCCAGCCTCGGCGCCGACGTCAATAGCTACACTGATGGCAGCAGCAGTCCGGCGACAGGCTACCGCGTCAGCGCGCGCAACGCGGTTGGCGAAGGACCGGCGTCGCTCGCCGTGCTGCCGAATGTCCCGGCCAGCGGCTGCACCCTGCCCGGCATCATCGTGGCAGAAGACACCATCGACACCGCGCCGAATGCGCCGCTACAGCCGCAGGTAGACATCAGGACGGCGCACCTCGGTGAGCCGTACGGAGACGGCACGGGACGGCTGCACTTCACGGTGGCCACCGGCGGCGGCGCGGCGCCGCCGAACAGCCAGTGGTATGTCATCTGGCAGCGAACCACGCCGGATGCGAACCACGACCGCAACTACGTTGCGATGAAGTCCGGTCCCCTGGGTAACCTCGGCTTCGAATACGGTCGCGTGAACTACCCGCTGGTCACCACCGGCCCAGCGCCGAATCAAGGCAACGTTCCAACGAGGTCAGGCGCCGCCACGGGGAGCTACGACGCGGCCACCGGCACAATCCGGATCTCGGTGCCGACCGCGAGCGTTGACAACGTCGGGGCCGGCGCTTCCCTGCTCGGCGTGGAGGTGCGGACGTTCCTGGGACGACCCGATGGTCTGCCGATCAGCCAGAGCGTCGCGTCGGACTTCTCGCCGGCCGGCAGCTACACGCTGGTCGGCAATGCGTCCTGCCGGCAGCCGCCGCAGGCACCGGCCGGGTTGACGGCGAAGTCCGGTCAGCGCTCGGTGGCGCTCACCTGGACGGACAACTCGAACGACGAGACCGCGTTCCTGATCGAACGCTCGACGTCTCTCGACGGTGGGTTCGTGCAGATCGCTGCTGTCGGTCCCAACGTGACGGCCTTCGTCGATTTCCTTGTGGTGAAGAAGACAGTCTATTTCTACCGGGTGCGAGCGGCTGGCGGCTCCGCCCGCTCGTCGTACACGAACGTCGCCAGCCTGCGGGTGAAGTAGGCGGAATGCTAGGTTTCCTGCTCGCTGTCCTTGCCGCCGGTGCCCTGCTTCAAGCCGCGCCGGCACCGTCGCGCGGTGTGTGCGGGTTGCTCGAAGCCGCGGAGATCCGCACGGTACAGGATGTCGCCATCACGGACCGCAAGACGAGCGAGCAGACCGTCAGAGGGTTGAACTTCGCGCAGTGCGTCTTCGCCACAACTGACTTCGCGCGCTCCGTGAGCCTCACGCTCATCACGGGACACGCGACGGGTTCCGGTGCGTCGGCTCGCGGCTACTGGACGGACACCTTCCATGGCCGCCCGAAACCCGTGGCCGTCGCCCCGGCCCGGCCCGCGAAGCCAAACGCACCGCCGCGGGCGATTTCTGACACCGGCGACGAAGCCTTCTGGACCGGCGACGCGCGTGCGGGCGCGCTCTACGTGCTCAGCGGCGACGCCGTGCTGCGGATCAGCGTCGGCGGAGTGCATGACGAGGAGGAGCGGATCCGCCGGAGCAGAACGCTCGCGCGGGCTGCACTGAACCGGCTGCACCAGGAGCGGTGACTTCGCCCGGGTTATTGTCGGTCCAACCGCGAGAGTTGCGGGCCGGCGTCGGTCATCTTGATCGTGATCTTCTGCCCGCGTCGGTGGTTGAGGAAGTAGTAGAGGGGAGTGCCCGGCTTCAGCATCAACGTGGTGTCGTCGCCGAGCGAGAAGTAGCCTTCCAGTGCTTCGTGAGGGGCTGACGTCACGTGGACGGTGATGGTGGCCTCGTCAGTGTTGCCTGCCCGGCCGACGGCGAAGCCGCCGGGCGTCAACAGGATGAATAGCGCCGCAACCAGGCACTTCCGGCCCATTTGCAACCTCCATTCGCTCGCGATCGGCCATCACGACTTCCAACGGACCTTCGGGTCCATCCTCCGGATGCATCGTGGCGGCAACTGCTGGTACGTGAGCGGCCATCTTTCCCCGTCGGCGGCGCCGACACTCGTCCTCACACGAGATCTTCAGCTCGTTCGTACGCTGAAGGGCTGGACCCAGTTGGTGCTACCGGATGGCCGGCTGATTTACGAGCACAGCATGGTCCTCTTCGCGCCGGCTCACCCGGGTTCGCTGGGCTTCTACGATCCGGCCACGGACTCGGATGTCCCGCTGTTCCCCGCCGCTCGAGTCGCCGATAACAGCAGCGCATTTTTTGTCGACAGATCGTTTTCGGGTCTGCGTCCTGCTGCAACGTCAGGCACGATCGCCTTTTCAGTTGTCGAGCAGAACGTGCGGCTGACGCCCTCGAATACCGGAGAACCAGTTGGACCTGTACGCGCACTGAACGTGACATGCGTTCTCTCGGCGAAGCCACGCTGCGTGGTCCGGCGGCTGAACCCTTGAGCTGATCTGCACGGAGCGCCGCCGCTCGAGCGGCCTTAGCCTTGGTGCTTCAGATCCCGTTTGGTCCCTCGAGGCGCCCGGCCGGCAGCACGTCAGCGAGCAGGTCGAAGTGTCCTTCCATCACGAGCGCCGTCCTGCCCGTGCGCCAGCCATGGGTGACGTCTCGTATGAGCGGAGACGACTCCAGCCGGTAGCGCCGCACGACGGAGGCAGGCGCGGGCACCTTGTTGAGCTCCGAGGCAAGAACACTGCGCTTGTCGGCCAGTTCGTGTGGAAGGGACGCGGGTGTCGGCGTCATCCTGACGCGAGCGACGGCACGGGCGGATTCCTCGTTCGAGCTCCCGTACTCGAGCACATGGAGGCCGGCTTCCCCCGCCAGGATTCGCGCCGCGCCGAAACCCGAGACGACGGCCAGCGTCGGCCCCGGCGACGACGACGTCGACGTCGACGGGATTTCCTCCCACTGCATGTGGCGTCGCGACGCCCACCGCCGGTACATGTCCAGCAGCCGCTCGCACCAGCGGCCGGTTGCCGCCGCATCAGGGGCGGCGTCCAGGACCGGCTGCACAGTCAGAACGACTTCGACGGCTGCGTCCAACAGGGCATCGTCTATCCCGTGTTGAATGACATAGAGCTGCGAGGCCAGCCGAGCGACCAGATCTTTTGAGTATCGGCCGCTGGGGCCAGTCGAGCGACTGAGACGGCCCTCGAGGCCCCTGGCCGTTCCGATCGCGGCCTTCACGCGGTCCATGAGCGCGAACCGCGACAGGGTCCGGAACCGGTCCGCCCTCTCCCAGAAACCCTGTTGTTGTATCTCGGCGCCGAGAGCGGTCTCGAGCGAGCTCCAGGAGATGTCCGCCATGCGGCTTTCGATGCGCCGCAACTCCGAGAGGAGCGTCGAGCGTTCGTCGGCCGCGCCGGTCGGCTGCAGCACCATGCGGGCGAGCGTCAGTCCAGCGGGGACAAGCGGATCTGGCTCCAGGTGCGACGCGGGCTCGGTCGGTGTGTCCGGGTCGACGAATTCAACCTGGATGGCGCGCCCGTCGCTGCGCACGAACAGGAACTGATCACCCTCCGGAAAACGATGCTCGACCATCGTCGCCGCGAGCGGGGCGAGGAGGTGCCGGTCGATCGCGCGCTTGAGCGGCCGCGCGCCCATCGCGGGCGAAAACCCTTTGTCCAGCAGGAAGTCGAGTGCGGAGGACTCCCACTCCACGGCCCATTCCCGGTGCCTCAGCCCGCGCCGATCGAGCACCCGCGCAAGCTCCTTGGAGAGAATGCCTCGCATGAGCTCACGGGTCAGCGGTCGAAAGACGATGATCGCATCGAGCCTGTTCACGAACTCGGCGCGAAACGTTTGCTGCACTGTCCGGAGGACCTGATCTCGTGAAAAGGAGCCCGATGTCGACCCGAAGCCCGGACCCAGACCCTGTTTGATTGTCGACCCCAGGTTCGACGTCAGAATGATGATGCAGTGCCGGAAATCAACGGTCTGCCCCGCCGCGTCCGTCAGCCGTCCGTCATCGAACACCTGGAGGAACAGGTCCCAGACGTTCGGATGGGCTTTTTCGAATTCGTCGAGCAGGACGGCTGAGAAGGGCTCCTTGCGGACGCGGTGCGTCAGCGCCTGCGCATCCCCCTGCTGATCGGGTTCGCCCAGGATCTTTCGTGTGGACTCGATCGCCTGGAACTCGCTCATGTCCAGCCGGATGAGCCGCTCCGCCGATCCGAACAGGAACTCTGCCAGCGTCTTCGCCAGTTCCGTTTTCCCGGTACCGGTCGGCCCGGCGAACAGAAACACGGCGATTGGGCGTCCCGGATCGGTGAGGCCTGCCTTGAGCATCGCAATCCGGTCGACGACGGCATCGACGGCCTCGTCCTGGCCGATGACGCGCGCCGCGAAGAACCCGCGAAGCACACCCAGATCGACCCGCTCGCGATCGTCGAGCACGAGCTGCGGGATGCCGGTCAATTGCGACAAGGTCGCGAGCACGTCCTCACGCTGCATGCGGGACGCGTCGTGCGCCGCAACGCGCTGCGCCGTGAGTTTGATGAGGTCGAGTGCGGCGCCGGGCATCTGCGCGGTGCCGAGATAATGGCGGGCCAGGTGCATGACCGTGTTCAACACGTCCGGATCGATGGCGATCCCGGAGGTCGCCGACAGCCGGGAGGCGACTTCGCGGGCGAGCCGGTCGACCTCGGCGTCGCTCAACGGTGGAAGCCGCACGAGATCGAGGGCGCTGCGGATGGCAGGCCGGCGCTGCAGAAGGTTTGTCAGCCCTGCCGGTGTTGCTTCGCTCAACACGACGACGCGTCCCGAGGCGATGGCAGGCAGCACTTGATCGAGCAGGGTTGCGGTCGTTCCCGTGTGCGTGCCGCTGGCCGCGAGCTGCAGGAAGTCCGGGACGTACCAGAGCACCCGCTTTTCGACGGCGAGCTCGGTAGTGAGGCGGTGGAGCCGCTCTTCGAGTTGCCCGAAGTACCTGCTGCCCGGCCATCAGGCTCGCCGCACCGGCCTCGAAGACTGCCCAGCCTTGTGTGGCCGCTCGCATCGCCAGCAGGATCAGAAAGCTCGTCTTTCCCGCACGGGGTTCGCCGACGACGAGCACCGATCGGAATGGGGCGTTCAGCACGGAATCTTCGGCCGCCGCGAGCTGCTCTTTGATGCTCGAGTGCTCGAGCAGCAGCTGCTGGCCGGCGTCCGATTCGACGAACCGGCCGAACGTCTGTAGAAACGTGCGATCCAGGGCGTTGCGCCGCCAGGCGGTCAGCGCAGCCAGGAGGGCGTGGGCGGACGGGTGCTCGATCTTGCGGAGGAGACTTTCGGTGGCCGCGAGGTCCGGCGGAGGGTCGCTGGACAGTGCGTCTCCGAATCCGGGCGTGTCGCCGAGCTCGAGACGCGCGGCGAAGTGCTCCGCAAGCATCGCGGAGACGAGCGGGTGCTCACTCCAATACGGGGAGCCATGGAGGACGAGCGACCCGAGGGGCGGCCGCACGCTGAGCCTCGCAAAGTACCTGCAGCGCGTAGTAGATCGGCCACGGCGACAGATGGCGGAACTGGCGCTCCATCAGCGTGCTGGCAGCGTCGCGATCCGGGCGCTCGCAGAGGGCGGCACAGGCAGCCGTAGAGAGCATGAAGTTGGCGCCGGCCGCGTAGTCCATCACGACGCTCATGGGCACAGCGTCCGACCCGAGGATTGCGACCGCCTCCTGGAACGTCGCGTTTGCCGAGAGGTCACGCGGGTGCGAGCTGGCATCGCCGACGCCGGCGAGTGCCCCGGTCAACGCCTGGAGCCTCGCCGTTGGCGATTGAGCGTGCTCCTCCTGCTGAGCCGGACGGTGAGCCATCGCGCGAGCCACAAGGAAGGCCGCGACAGCACCGGCAACGAACGCGATGAGCAATTCCATATGAGTTGAGGGATCCCGTTAGCTTATCAGGGTACCCTTGTCTGAGGGAGGCGGCGACGTCGTGAACATCGCGCGTACCCCCGTCGCGGGCATCGGCGGGCTGGGGCTCGTCGAGATGGCGTTTGCGGTCGCGTTGGACGTTCCGCGAATCGGTCAGACGCTGGCACTCCTCGAAGGCGGCGGTGTCTAACCATCCATGATGATAGGTGCCTGCGGGGCAACGCTGACGCTCGTGTTGTGGTCGCAGTTCACCTGGCCGACCCTGGCCGAGGAGCTGAAGAAACACAACATGGAAGCCGTCGACCTCTACGATGCCGACCAAAGGATCACGGGCTACCAGGTCCTGAACGAGCCGGGGTGGTTCGCCATTGCCTACTACTGGGATACCGGATTGGGTCTGCTGCCGGACACGTTGCACGTCAGGACGTACGACAAGCGTGCCAGGCGATGGCAGTCGGCGGAGCTCGAGGGGCCGTTCGGTTCCATCCTCCGGCTTCATCGCGGCGGCGACTGGTGGTACATGAGCGGCCATTCTTCTCCGTCAGCCGCGCCGACGCTCGTCCTCTCACGAGATCTCCGGCTCATTCGTGAGCTCAAGGGCTGGACCCAGCTGGTGCTTCCGGACGGCCGGCTGATTTATCAACACAGCATGGTCCACTTCGCGCCGGCTCACCCGGGTTCACTGGGTTTCTACGATCCGGCCACGAACACGGATGTGCCGCTTTTCCCAGCCGTCCGGCCCGTCGACAAGAGCAGTGGATTCTTTGTCGACCGATCGTTCCTGGATCTGCGTGTCGCTCGAGCGCCTGACCGGATCGCGTTTTCAGTTGTCGAGCAGAACGTGCGGCTGACGCCTGACAATACCGGAGAGCTCGTCGGAGCGGTCCGCAACCTGAACGTGACGTGCGACCTCTCCGCTAAGCCACGGTGTATGGTCCGTCGTCTCGAGCCGTGACCCGCCTTCGCGCACGGGTCGAGTGCGCTTCGGCGCGGCAGGCCCGCTTCGCGCGACGGATCGAGTGCGCTCCGGCGCGGCAGGCCTGAGGCCGAACAGAGCGCGTCGCACTATTTGACCCGCAGCGACGTCCCCGCGCTCCACCCGTCGAAGCTCTTGAGCTCCACGCTCAGGGACGTCACGCCCTCGGGCCCTGGCTGCGCATGGAAGGTCCACGACAGCGTGCCCTCCGCGCGGCAGATCTCGTTCAGCACGTCGCGCAAGGTCACGCCCTGAAGATCCAGCGTCAGCAGCTTTCCCTTCGCCGGCCGGGGTTGTTCCGGTGGGTCAAGACCGAAGATCGGCGGCAGACGATCGATCAGCACTGTCGCTGCCTGTCCGCGCAGCGTGAAGCGTGTGACGATGCGGTCCAGAAACTCCGAGGGGCGCTCGGCCGAAGCCTTCGGCCGGATGTTGAGGATGCCCTTCACGGACGTCGCGGTGTACCGTGGATCGGTCGCGAGGATCCGCCGGATGCCGTCCGCTGCCGGCACGCCCGTCAGATCGAGAGGAGGGACCTCTCGGGGAAGCCCGGGCTCGGCGGACCCCGGCAGCTTCTCGAATCCGATCTGCACCCGGCCACGCGCGCCGTACAGGCCGAGCATGCTCTGGACGTCCGCGAGTGGGATCAGCAACCGTGGCGCGGCGGCGCGTTCCTGGGAGAGCAACGGCACGGCGCACGCGAGCCACGACAGGATCGCGACAACGCCCACAAACCCGGCGGACCGGAAGTACGGAATGTCGTTCGCTTTCATGGCAGCGTTTTGACCCCGAGCCGGCCCGTTTGTTCCGGTGGACCAACCCGACGGATGGACCTACCGCGGCGCCGCGCCGGCGATCGCGCGCGCGAGCCGAAGCCGGGCGGATTCGTACGGCTCTCCCGTTTCCGGAAAGCTCACCCGCTCTCCGGCGTCCGAGAACACGCGCGGCACGATGGCCGTGAGGACCTCGTCAACCAGCGTGTTCAAGCCGAGCTTCCTCGCCATCGTCAGGTACTGATGATCCTGGAGGCCGCGCCGGAAGTTGGCGAGCTGGACGGTCGCGATCGGGCCGGCGATGCCGCGGTCCTCGGCGGGATGCAGCCGCTCTTCGCCCGGATACATCAGCACGCCGTCGCCGTGAATGTAGCCCTGGTCGTCGATCGACTTCTCCGTCTGCTTGCGGTTGTCGAAGGTGATGGTGTCCGCCCACACGTTCTGGTTGCGCTCTCCCTGTTTCTGGGAGTTGTGACGCCAGTGCACGGCGTACCAGTAGAAATACACGCGCACGTCGTGCTTGAAGGCGGCCCAGATCGTGGCGCGCGCATCGGTGGCCGGGGCGTCGATCGTGATCGCGCCGCCGGCCGGCCGGCCGCCGTTGTAGAACCAGTACTGCCGGCCGCGCGCCCGTTCGCTGGCGACACGATCGAGCGGGAAACCCTTTCGGTCCGGCTGACCAGATGTCGATGGCGGCGTCGAGCGGCTCCACGTACCTGCTCGTCACGAAGATCGGGAGGGCGCGGCCCGGACCGGGGTTGCTGTGAATGTTCTCCGCCAGCTTCAGGATGCGCGGATACGCGTCCGGGCGCGGCTCGTCCGGCATGTAGAGGAACGTGATCGCCCGCGGCAGCTTCTGGCGCGAGCAACGTCATCCAGGCGTCGCTCTTCGCCCAGGCGCTCGCCCGATCGTCGAAGTCCGATCCGGGTCCGTAGAACGTTCGAGGGACGACGACATTGCCGACGCCCGTCCCCGGCCCCTCGTACTTGCGATCGCGAGTGAAGTCGGCGCCCGAGAAACGGTCCCACGCGGCCTGCAGCCTCGCCTCGTCGTACGCGTGAACCAGTTCGACGCGGTGGCGGTGGGCGAACCGGTGGTACTCGGCGTCGAGGTTGCGGCCGTGGTAGAGCGCGGGCTGATCGCTCGAGTAGTACAGCATCGCGTGCATGCTGTTCTCGTCCGGCAGGGTGAAGTCGAAGACCTCGAGCTCGATCGGGACCTGCCGCCGCGCGCCGTCCGCGCGGACCTCGATCGTCCCTTTGTAAGTGCCCGGCGGTCCGGGCTCGATCGACGTAGACCTCGATCCAGATGGCCTGGTTCTCGTTCGGCCGGATGGAGACGGGCAAGCCGCCCATGCCCGCGCGCGCGTTCTCCGGCACGAGCTGCACGGGCTTCCACCCCGTCGGATCGGGTGGTGCGGCCGGTGAGCCGCGCCTGAACACCCACGACGCATGCGACGGGGTCGTCACGAGCATGTAGGTCGCCGCGAAGATCTGAATCGGGCGCCCTACGGAGTCGGTGGGATCCGCGGCCGGCGGCTGGTAGGTGATGCGGTCGCGGCTCGAGATCAGCGACGGCAGGCGCAGCGACAACTCCCGCACGCCGCGCTCGTCCGCGTCGACGATGACCTGAAACGCGATGATCTCGTTGCGCGCGCCAAAGACACGGACCGTGCGTCCGTCCCACGTCGCATTGCGCGCGCTGGCCGGATGGTTCTGCGCATCGCGCTCGACTTTCTCGCCGTCGTTGACGGCCCACACGCGGCGCACGCCGGCCTCCGCATGGCCGGCGCCGATCCCGGCGACGAACGCAACAACGAGCCAGCACGTCCTCGATATCATGAGCAGCAGCGTGCCCGACGAGCGGGTTGGCGTCAAGCCCGGCCTGTCCGGCTCGGCTGAAGGCGTGCACGCGGCGCAGCGGGTGCGGCCCCTATGGCGAGCGAAGCCCTTCGACTCGCCTGATTTCGTGCGCTCGCTCAGGGCAGGCGAGCCGCCCTATTGGTCGGCCTTCGCGTCGCCCACCGGGACCGTCCGGAACGTGCATGCTGCCGGCTTGCCGCCGGACGCCGCGGTGCACATGACGGTGCCGCGCCGCACGATTTTCGCCGGGCCGTCGTCGGGAAACAGGTTGGCGACCGGCAGTTGCTTCAGCGCGCCGGCGGCAGTCTTGAGCCGTTCGTCTCCGGAGATGAACCGCACGCCGTCGACGCCCGTCTTCCCGAACACGACGAAGAACTCGGCGGCCGCTTCTCCAGGGCTCGGCACCGCGAGACCGAACGTCTCCAGCTGCGCGAAGTCGTCTTTGCGCGCGCGCACGATCGCGTCGGCCTTGTCCTTCCCCGCGAGAGACGAAAGCCGGCCGTGGGTCTCATCCTGCGGACGCTCGGCGTTCAACGCGAGCGCATACAGCGTAACCGCCTCGTCCCGGCGCCCCTGCTTCTCGTAAATCTGCCCGAGGTGATCGCCGACCTCGGCGTGGCCGGCCAGCAGCCACGACGCGCGCACGAACGGCTCCGCGCGCGCGGCGTCTCCATTCATGAAGTGGACCCACCCGAGCGTGTCCCACTGCGCCGCGAGGGATCTGACGAGACCGAGATCGCGGTCGGTGATCTTCTCGACCGAGAGATTGCGGGAGGCGGCCGTCGTCGCGCTGACCGCCGATTCCGCATACCGCAGCGCGCGGCCGAGCTCCGTGCGCTTCGACGCCAGCTCGTAGGCGATGTCGTTCCACATCCAGGGGGACGGGTTGATCTCGATGGCGCGATCGAAGGCGGCAATCGCCTCGTCGTTCTTGCCGAGATTCAACAACGCCTTGCCGAGCGTGACGTGCAGGGACGGATCCTTGGGCGTCAGCGAGACGGCCTTCTGCAGCTCCGGCACGGCGGCGTCGTATTTGTGCCAGTCGACATACAAACGCCCGAGCGTCGCGTGCGCGTATGCGTCGAGCGGGTTGATCTCGAGCTGTTTGCGGAACTCGGCTTCTGCCTCCGCGTACCGGCGCTGCTGCAGATACACGAGCCCCAGGCTGTTGTACGCGTACTCGTCGAACGGATACAGCTCGACCTGTTTCTTGAGGGCGACAATCGCTTCCTGGTACTGCTTGAGGCCGATGTGCGCGCGGCCAAGCTGGACCCATGCCGTCTGGTGCTTCGGCTCGAGCTCGATGAGCCGCTTGTACAGCACGATCGCCTGCGTAAAGTTGCCCGCCGTGATCGCCTCGTAGCCGCTCCTGTTGATGTCGGCGGCTTTGAGGTCGCTCGCCGGCGGGGCGGCCTCGACGGCGGGCGCCTCGAGCGCGAGCTCCTGTTCGGCGTCCGCCATGACGACGCGGCGGAACGCCGAGTAGTCGCCGCCACGGGAGGCCGGCAGTTCCGATTGGCGAATGCGAAGCGTCCGGACGGCCGAGAAGACGCCTTTCTCGAGCGAGTACTCGGACTTGTACTCGCCGAAATCGCGGGTCACCGACACCGGCAGCGGCGTCCGCAGCGTATAAACAGGCGCGAGCGTGATCCGGAGGCGGTAGCGCGACTCGAGCGGCGCGCCGAGCTTCACCGGCGGCTGCGGATCCGTTTCCGTCTTCTCCGCAACCGGCAGGCTGGCTCCGCCGAGAGGTAATTCGACCTGCACGGATTTCTTCGTCCGGTCGACGAAGGCCGGCGCGGCGACCCGATAGTCGATCACCAGCGGCGTTCGTGTCTGGCCCGGGTCGGAGATCGTCCAGTCGCTGACTTCTCCGGTCAGCCCGGTCTGTTCGTTCAGGCTTTCGATCAGCTTCTTCCACTGGGCCCGGGGCGTCTTGCGCGCAATCGCGCGGAAAAACAGCTCGACGTCTCCGCGAAGCTCGATCCGCAGGTGCGCCTTCAGGCTGCCTGTCGAGTCGAGGTCTCCATCGATTTCGGTCGCCTGGATCGACAGCACCGGCGGGTCTGCGGGCGTTTCCTCGAGATGAGAGACGCCGCCGGCGTCCACGACCAGCGCCTGTTTCTTGCGGAGATTGGCTGTGAGCAGGCGGAACGGCGCGATCTCGGTTGTCGTGTCGAGCCACAGATCGGTGCCCTTGCCGGTGAGCCGCGTGATGACGTGATCGAACTGGGACGGGGACGGGAAATCGGGATCGATCTTCCGGCCGGAGTTGATGAGCGCGGCCGAGGCCCGCATCCCGATCGCCTCGAGCAGGCTCGCCAGCAGGGTGTGCTTGTCCTTGCAGTCGCCGTACTCGGCGCGCAGGACGTCGGCGGCGGCACGGGGCTGATACCGCCCGGCGCCGAGCGAGAGGCTGACGTAGCGGAAGTTCGTCGCCACGTAGTCGTAGAGCGCTTCCACTTTTTCCACCGGGGTCGTGAGCCCCTTGGTGAGCTCCTCCGCCTTGCGGCGCAATTCGGCGTTTGGCAGACGCTGGCTCCGCTCGAGCCCCGCGTACCAGCGCCCGACGTCGTCCCACGCCTGGAAGGTCGTGAGCCGCACGGCCGGCACGTCGGTGCCATCACGCTCGGCAGCGGCCCAGTCCTTCCTCTCCTGCTCCTCGTTCCCCGGCTTGTGCGAGCCGTGCCAGCGATACACCCGCCGGCCGTTCGCGTCGCTCGTCTGCGCGTCGAATCCGGGCTTCGTTTTGAGCTTCACCGCGACGTCGAGCGGGACGTCGATCTCCAACTGCTCGTCGAGGACGGCGCCCTGTCGCGCGAAGTCGTATTCGGTCCAGAACTGACCGGGCGCCAGCGCGGTGTGAATGACCGTCGAGAAGGAGAACTCCAGCGTGTCGCCCGGGCGGAGCGCGGAGACCGTCACGTGCTTCTGGCGGTAGTCCGTGTAGACGGGCGCCTCGCGCTCGACCGGCGACGACAGGTCCTGCACCGCGTCGAGTGGAGCCGTGACCACGGTGCCGTCCGCCTTCCGGACGCGAACGAACTCGATGTCCATCTTCTCGTTCGCCGAGTTGAACCCGAGCACGAGCTGACCCCAGGCCTGGATCCCGGCTTCGCTCTGGACCTTGACGCGCATGGACTGCTTGCGCGTGCCCGTGCCGTCCTTCTCGAATCGATGCGTCGACTTCGAGAGCTCGACGATCGCCGCTTCCTGAGAGTAGTCGGGCGCCTGAGGCGGCGCCGGCGCCTGCTGGAGCAGGAGCGACACGATCGGCGTGGACACGATCAGTGCAAGGAGTCGAGTCATCATTGTTTATTGCCGTCGGGGTTTTGTTGCCGTCGGGGCTCGCGCGACGCACGGCGGCCTGAAACGGGCTGCTGTAATTGGGGGGCCTCTTCATTCTACCGCGGCTGCCGCCCCGTGACCACAGGCGCGATCCCGGTGACGACCCGGATCATCCCGTCGCTCTTGCTGAGCAGGTAGAGCTCGCCCGATCGATCCGTGGCCAGACGCAGATCGACGCGCCCGGGACCGGAGACCGCGCCGCTGCCCGGCAGATCGGGGTCCTTGCCGCCGCGCGAACGGTATCCAGCCTCGACGACCATCGCGAATGTTGCGTAAAGCTGCACGCCGCGGTCCGGCGAATCGTGCGGGTTGTCCCACCGGACACGAAGCTCGTGCTGCTCCGCCAGCGTTCGCGGACTGCCGGCGTCTGCGGCACGCATCTTCGCGTAGTCGGCGTACCAGAGCCGTCCCGTCGAGATATCGCCGAAGACGTACTTGCCACGGAGACGCGCAACCGCGGCGCCACGATAGACGTAGCCGCCGGCGATCGCGTCACCGCCGTTCTGGCCATGCCCGTACTGCAGGACGGGGTACCTGGGGACGATCGTGCCCGACGTCGTCTCGGCTGTTACATGGACAGGTATCGTGTCCACGTCCGGCACCCTGGCGAGCGATCCATCGACCCGGAGCATCTCGGTTCCCTCACGAAGCGGGTATCCGTAGTTGGCTCCCTTGTGAATGAAGACCACGGTCTCCCACGTGCGAAAGCCGATCACGGTGGCGATGAGACGATGGTTCGCGCGGCTCGGAGGGGTCCACGTCCCAGCTCAGACGGTGCGGGTTGCGCAACCCGTACGCCCATATTTCCTTCCGGGCCCCGGGAGTAGACACGAACGGATTGTCGCGAGGAATGCGGTAGCGCCCGTTCTCGCTGACCGTGCTCGTGCTGGTGTGTTCGGCGAGGTCGGAATGATCCGCAGGATCTTTCCGACGGCCGTGTCGAGCCGCTGCGGGTTGAGGCGGATGGCGCTTCTCTGGTCGCCCGACCCGCCGTCTCCGCAGGCCACGTAAAGCACCCGCCAGTCCGGATCTCCCCGACGCGCTGCGGGATTGAAAATCAGGTCCCCCATCGGGTGGATCCGGCCGTTGAGCGGCACGCGAAGCAACTCGCGCGCGGTGCCCTCGAACACCGAATTGGAGATGTTCGAGTCCGCCCACTCGATCACGACCGCTTCGTGATCGACCGGGCCTGGTGTCTGAATCGGCGGAGTGGGCGCATAACCCCCGGCCTCGAGACCGCGGACCGTGGTGTTGTCCGGTGAAAGCGCGCCCGGCGCCGCGAGCTCTTCCAGATGAATGGTGTAGAACCGGCCGGTTCTCGCGTAGTCGGGATCGAACTCGAAGCTGATGAACCCGCTCGCGAGCCCGCTCTCCGTCACGAGCTTGTCGAACATGCCTGAACGCGGGTCGCGGCCGTTCAGATCGAAGTAAGTCGTGAACGTCTTCGTCTTCCTGTCCAGGATATACAGCGGCCCGGTCAGGTCGTTCACGAAGAAACGGCGTGCGGGCGCCGGCTCCTGGCGCAGGAAGTTGACGCGCGCAAGCGACCCCGCGTTGTTGCCCGTCCCATCAGGCGATCCCGTGATCGGCAGGGCGGCATAGTCCTCGATCTGGAGCGCCAGCTCCGCGCCGGCCTTCGCAGGCGCGTCGCCGTTGCGTCCCTGAGCGACACCGGCCGCACCGACAATGACGGCGAGCGCTGCGGCGACGAAAAGGCTCTCCGCGTGGAGCTTCATTTGTTGAGGCGTTCCCAATCGGAATGCCGGTGCTTACGGCCGACGAGCGGGATGAAGCGAACGACGCAGAGAACGGCCCAGGACAGCGCGTACAAGGCTGCCAGCACAATCAGAGGCACGATCAGCAACCATGCCGCGAGCAGTACGATCTCTAACGCCCGCACCGTGGAGGATAGTACTCCGCCTGTGGCTGCAGAGCGAATGCTGACGAATCGGCCACGCAGGATCGGGATGCCCACCGCCGCGAAGTATCCGGGCCCGATGCTGCAGAGCTCGGTTCATATGGACGTGAGCACGGCGATCTATACTCGCGTGAATGTACGCAGGGAGATTACTTCGAAGTGGTGTTGGCGACTCGATAGGGGCAAGATGTGAAGCCGTTTGCCACTGAACTGTCGGGAGACAATGGGCCATTCAGTCAGGACCTGTCTCGGGTTACGGAAGACGCATGAAGACGACCGATCAGCACACACTGCCCACCCGGCCCAACGGCGACTCCGCGTGCGGCCGCGCTCCGCTCGTCGAAGCGATCACCACCTTCCTGGCGCACGAACGCGGGCCGGCGGTCAGCGAGATCCGCGAGTCGCTCGAGCTCGCGATCGACGAGGCCGGGCCGGACGCGCTCTCGTTTCTCGGCAGGCGCCTGGCGAGCGCGGGGACCGACTGGCGCTACTACCCCAGGGACCCGCTCGTCAGGCGGATTCACCATGTCCTCGCCGGATCTCGTGTTGGAGCAGGACCCGGTCCTGCTGGGTATGGAACATCTGGCCGCCGTCGCCGGCAAGCCGCTGGTCATCCTCGCGAACCACCTGTCGTACGTCGACGCCAATGTGCTGGAGGTGGTCTTTCAGGGCGAAGACTCCGCGAGACTGTCGGATCGGTTGACGGTCGTCGCCGGACCGAAGGTGTATTCGAACATCAGGCGGCGTTTTTCCAGCCTCTGTTTCGGCACGATCAAGGTGCCGCAGAGCGGCGCGCGTTCCTCGGACGAAGCCGTGATGAACGCGCGGGAAGTCGCGCGCGGCGCTCGTCTCGCCATTCAGATCGCGCAGGAACGGCTGCGTCTCGGCGAGGCCCTCCTGGTTTTCGCCGAGGGGAGCCGAAGCCGATCGGGCGAGATGCAGCCGCTGTTGTCGGGCGTGGCGCGCTATCTGGCCTGGCCCGAGACGTGGGTGCTGCCCGTGGGCCTCGTCGGGACCGAGAGGCTGTTTCCGATCGAAGGGGACTCGTTGAACCCGGTTCGCATCGTGATCCGCGTGGGCCGCCCGCTTCCAGCGAGCGCGCTGCGAGCGGCCGCCCGCGGAAACCGCCGGCTCATGATGGACTGCGCCGGCCTCGCGATTGCGGAATTGCTCCCGCCGGCATATCGCGGTGCGTACGGAGACGACGTGACGCATCTCGATGCCGCCCGGCAGCTGCTCGCAGCGCTGGCTCGCTGAAAGCACCCAATCCGTGAGCGTGGGCCAGGAGGCCGGAAGATGGTTGGCAAGGACGTCGCGCTCAAACTGATCGAGGGCAAGGCATGGCACCATGATTTCGAGATCGTCGGTGGCGTGCGTACCCGCGGCAACTATAGCCCCGCGGGCCTGTGGCATGAGCTTCAACTGCCTGCCGACATGAACGGCATGGCGCTGGCCGATGTCGGCGCCTGCAATGGCTACTTCAGCTTCGAGGCGCGCAAGCGAGGTGCTCACGTCGTCGCGTTCGACGTCAGGCACAAGGACAATTCCGGTTTCGGGCTGGCGCAGCACATCAACGGCCTGACCGATATCGAATACCGTCAGATCAACATCCTGGACGTTCGCCCGGACGAGGACGGCCCGTTCGATATCGTGCTCGCGATGGGTCTGCTGTATCACACGCCCGACCCGTATCGGGCCCTGGCAAACTGTGCCGGCCTGTCACGAGAACGGCTCGTGATTGAGTCTTACTGCATCGATGCGCTGCTGCCGCCGCTTCTGGCTTCCGAACCGGTGATGCGGTTCATTCCGGACTGTCAGCGCTTCCCCGAGCAAGGCCAACCCAACGCGGACCGCAGCAATTTCTGGGGCTTCACCGCGGCGTGCCTGCAGCGGATGGTGGAGGACGTTGGCTTTGAGGTGCGAAGGAGCAGGGTCCGCGATGACCGCGTGTTGATCGATGCGTGGCGCGTCGTAGCCGATCGAGCGGGCACGCGATCGAGCCTGGCCTATGGCGTCCGGCCGCGGATCAGCGTGGGCAGCAATCCCGACGACCCCAAGGCGTGGACGATGTTTTGAAGCCTGCAGAACGAGACCAGAAAGGAAGCCGGGAGGACCGTGGCCGTGATCCCGACGGCAACACGATCGAGTTGTACGGGCGCTGAGCAGAGGGGCGCCGGATCGAACGCCGATTCAGGATCTGCACTACCTGCGGGCGATTGTCACTTGCGCGGTCGGACTGGCGCTGACCGGCAAGGCGACTGTGACAGGCTCCGCTGCGCCGCGCAACGTCCCGACCGTCTTCCCATCGACGCGGATCGCGTACTCCCCGGCCGGAAGGCCGGCGAGCGTCAGGCCGGTCCGGTGAGCGCCGCCGGTGCGGTTCTCCAGCACGAACTGCACTCGCGCGAGGTCGTCGCTGACGACCACCTCGCGCTCCTTCGCGTAGCCATCGTGATCGAGCTCCATGTGGAAGCGCTGATCGCCGCGAATCACATGGAAGCGGACGCGCAGGCCGTCCCGCGGCACGACCTTGCTGACCGCCCCGTCCCGCGTCAGCAGCCCGCCGTACGCGACATCCCCGAAGATCGGATCGCGCGCGAGAATAGTCGCGTGGGTGCGCAGCGCCGCGCAGTAGCCGACATCCTCCTCGGCACTGTAGTGCCACGCCCCGCGAGCCATCTGTTTGCCGATCCACGCCCGGCCCAGCGGCTCCGGCATGAACCCGCCGCCGGTCGCGCCGTCGTTGTTCCGGCCGGGAAACCAGTATCCGAATCCGCTCTCCTCGGTGCCCGAGTTCACCAGCGCCCACGAGCTCAGCGACGACGCATAGCCCAGGCGCAGATGGTCGGTGGGATCCGCGGCGAAGTGCAGGCCGTAGTCCAGGATCGACCAGCCGCCCATCTGCGACATGTAGCTCAGGAGGTACGACAGGTTGCCGCGGTAGTCGCTCCCCAACTGGTAGTAGGTGGTCTCCAGCCAGCCGCGGTCGGACATGTTCAGCAGGAGCTGGAAATTCATGAACTTCAGCGCGGCCTCGTACGTCACGCGGCGGCGGAAATCGCTCTCCGGCAGATTCGCCGGCACCGCGTCGCCGGGCTTGACGACGTGCCTCATCGCATATCGGGCAAAGGCGCCGGTCGATTCGAACCCCGTCGAGTCGAACGCGAACTCTGAGCCGTACAGGTTTGGCGTCCGGTTGACGAAGCGCTCGACCTTGCCTTCCCAATGCCCGCGCAGCACGGCGGCCCAGTCACGCTTGCCTTCGGCTTCGAGCGCATCGATCAACTCCGGGATGAACGCTTCGTTCATCGTGCCGACCGCGTCGGCCGACCAGCGCTCGATCGCGTTCGGCACGGTCCAGTACGCCACCGCGGTGCGGTACGCGCGCTCCAGGTACCCGTCGGCGTCGAGATACTTCACCTTGTCGGGATAGAAACGCCCGATCTGGTACATCCGGTAATAGAGCAGGACGATGTGCGGGTAGTCGTAAATGCGCCAGAGATGCGCCTGCCCGCTGCGCCCTTCGTCGGCGCTGGCCCGGTTCGCCTTGAAGTTCGGGATGCCGTAGATGGCATACGGGTACTTCTCCGTGTCGGTCATCTGCATCCCGCCCCAGAGGTACTTGCTGATATACAGCTCGACGCTGTCGATCTCCCGTCCATCCGGAAAGAACACGTTCTTCGACGCGACGAACGCCGGCCGTGCGTTGCCGGCGTCGTCGTTCGCATCGGTGAGCCAGGCCGAGAGGCCGTCGCGGTCCTCCGGGCTTCGCAGGATTTCGTTCTTCTGATCCCAGTCGCTGTAGACCCCCGCGTACCACTTGCCCGGATCCGTGTGCTGATGATGGCTGACGAGAAAGGCCGCGCGTTTCTGAATGACCGTTTCCAGCGCCTCGGTGACGAAGAATTCCAAGGTGGTCCATCGGCCGTCGCCATACTTGACTCGCAGCATGTTCTCGCCGAGGCGCGCGAACTTGACGTGGTAGACCGTCGCCCCTTCGACGTGTGGCCCCGTACTGGTTTGCGCCACGCGCTCGATCCTGGTGCTGGCGGCATGCTCGGGCTCGATCGCGATGATCGTGTTCCGAGTACGCAACGAGATCAGTGCCGGGAGGTCGTTCGGAATCACCATCCCGGGCACGACCGTCGTGTCGAACTTGTGCTCCCGGTAAAGCACGTCGCGAACCGCGGCGGCGTCCTTCGCCCACTGGAACCGGAAGGCGTAGGCGACCGATGCGCCGCGTGACCCCTTCGGCGCGAGCGTCAGGTTCGTGATCGGCAGACGCCAGTTGCCGCCGCTCGCCATGGCCGCGGCGCTGGCGGCTTTCGCGTGAACGTACGGGGTAAAGGCGCCGGCGGAACTGTCGTAGGTACTCGAACTTGGTCCCGCCCGACGGCGTCAGCACGAGATAGGGGCCCTCGCCGTTGCTGCGCTGCCAGTACACCCACGAACCGTGGCCGGCGACGAGCGAGTGGCGCAGCAGCTTGCGGGTGTAGATGTCCCCGCGCGCGCCGGTGCGCTCGGCAAAATTGAAGGGGACAGCGAGATCGCCCACCTCGACCGACCGGGCACCCGTGTTGGTCAGCGTCAGCGTCCACTCGAGCGCGTCGCCGGCGAGCGCGAAGGTCTGATTCACCGTCAGATCGGCGGGCGCGACCAGCTGGGGCTCCGGTCCGACGCGCCACTCGGCGAGGCTGACCGTCGACTCCGGGGCGACGGTGACTTCGACCCGCATCGCCATCGTCTTCACGGGTGCGAAGTGCACGGACGTGAAGACATTGGCCTCGCGGGCATACGGCGACGTCGCGGACACGGGCTTCCACTCGCGCCCATCCTGATAGAGCAGGCGCCACGACGGGGGCGGAGCGACCCAGAACACTTCGGCTCGCGAGAGTTCTTCCTCCGCAGGAAAGGTGAACTGCACCCACTGCGTAGGACCGCGCGATCCCGACCACGTGAACAGCGGCACATCGGGTCCAGACCCCAGGGGGCCGGGACCCGCACCTCGCCCACCACGTCCGGCGGGAGCAGGGGCGATCGGCACGAGTCCGTCGTTCAGCGCCCTGAGCCCGGCGGCGCCGACCGCCGCGCCCGCCGTGCTCCTGGCGGCGAGCGTCGGCAGCCACGTCCCGAGCGTGTAGCCAATCGTCCGGCCTCCGGGTGACGGATCCGAGAGCAGCAGATCGCGCAGCTCACGCCAGTCGCCGTGGGCCGAGGTGCGGTACCGCACCAGGAGACGGCCGAGCGATCCGTTGGCCGCGATGTAGTCCGTGTCGTGGGTGTCGCCGGTTCGCTTGAGACTCCGAATCCCGGACCCGTCGTACTGGATGCGGAACGCGTGGTTCGACAGGTCGTCGGCGAGCGCGGCGTGCGTGAAGGCGCCCACGATGAGCGCTGCGATTGCCGGAGAGAGCCATCGTAGTCGATGCATCAACGTGTCACCCCGACCGGCCCGGATTTGCCGTCAGTTCTAGAATCTCAGATCGACCGGCCGCCCCTCGAAGACGAAGCGGCGCGGGCTCTTCTCCCCTATCACGCGCACGTCGATGTTCCGCTTCGCCCCCGACAGCATCTGAGAGCCCGGCGCGAGCCGCACCGAAAGACGGCGAGCCGCGTCGTTCCAGCTCATGGCGGTGCGCGTCCATTTTCCACGCCGATGGTCGAACGTCTTCCCATCGTCCTCGTACATCGTGAACACGCCGTCGGCTCCCGGATAGACGACGATCGACAGCGGTCCCTCGACGGGGTCGTCCACGTACTGCTTGATCGGTCCGAGCGGCAGGATGGTCCCCGCGCGCACGTGCAGCGGCATCGTCTCCAGATCGACCGGACGATCGATCTCCCGGCCGCCGGCGACGCGTTCCTCCGTCCAGAAGTCGAACCAGTTCCCGCGAGGCAGATACAGGCGGCGCGACGTCGCGCCTTTCTCGACGACCGGGGAGACGAGGATGTCGCGGCCCCAGTAGAACTGGTCGCCACGGGCCGTGGCCTGCGGATCGTCCGGGTGGTGCAGCCACAGCGCGCGCATCATCGGGAGACCGGTGTCGCAGCACTCGCGCGCCGTGGTGTAGGTGTACGGCAGCATCCGGTAGCGCAGCTCGAGGTACTTCTTCACGATCGGCTCGACCTGCGCGTTGCGCAGCTCGCTGACGTCGGGGTCGCCGGCGCCGCCGGTGTAGTTGCGCACCTCGGAGATGCCGACGCTGCCCGTGTTCCAGCCCCACGGCAATCGCAGCTGCCACGTGCGCCCGTGCGCGCGGAACGACGGACAGAACGTGCCGAACTGGAACCAGCGGACGTGCAGCTCTCCGGTGTACTCCGGCGTCGGCACGAACCCGCCGATGTCGGTGCCCCAGAACGGAATCCCCGAGAGCCCCGTGTTGACCGCGACCGGGACGTGCGTCTTCAACGTTTCCCAGGTCGAATACACGTCGCCCGACCACAGAAAGGCGCCGTAGCGCTGCATGCCGGGAGAGCCATTGCGGTGCAGCGCGAACGGCCGCTCGTTTGGACGCCAGAGCTGCGGCCCTTCCCAATACATTCTGATCCGCGCCAGACGCGACGGCCGCGTCGAGGCCGTCACCCTGATCCGGCCACCAGCCGTCGACGCCGAGGTCGTAGACCGGCTTGTGATACGGCCAGTAACACGGGACCGCGCGATCCTCCGGCCACCGGTCATCCGGCGTGCGCCCGCTCGGCACCGCCTTGTCCGGCGTGCAGGGATCGCTCACCGCTCCGCTCATCCTGCGGCCTTCGATGACCGCGTGCAGCACGACCTTGAAGTGCTGCGCGTGCAGATCGTCGATCGCCTTCTTCGGCTCCGGGAAGTTCTCCTTCTTCCAGGCGAACTCGCCGTTGCGGGTGTTCCATCCCGACGGCGTGAATTCCGTGCCGAGATAGATGAGCGCATCGCACGGCAGCTGCTTCTCGCGGAACGTCCGCGCGACCTTCATGATCTCGTCGGGTCCGGACAGCGTGCGGTGCGATTGCATGTAGCCGAACGTCCAGAGGGCCGGCAGTTCCGCATAGCCGGTGATCCGGGCGTACTCGGCCATGATGACCTTCGGATTCGCCGAGGCGACGACGAACACGTCGAGCGGCAGCGCCTCGGCCGCCGGTGTGAGCTTGCCTTCCGCGCCGGTGAAATCGAACGCGCCGAGCGGCTGGTGAATGAACATCCCCCAGCCGTCGGTGCCGACGAGCCACTGGATCGGCACACGGCCGCCGTGCGTCCGAAGCTGGTAGCCGCCCTGCCCGTTGCGCCCGCGGTCGATGCTCCCCTTCCGATCGAACTGCGGTCCGCCTTCACCGAGCCCGAGCAGCGGGCCCTTCCCCATCAGAAACGAGATCGTGGGCGCGGTGGCATCGAGCGTCAATCGCTGGACCTCTTTGCCGGATGCCGTGTCGATATGGATCGTCGGCGGCTCCGCGGTGAACCGCACGGTGAGATCGCCGGCACGGATCGGCGCCAGCGACTCCGGCGTGCTGCGCCGGCCGAGCGCCTTCCCGGCAGCAGCGGCGACCAACGCGCCGTCGTCCGGCACCGCCGCCGGTCCCCCGACCGGCAGCGCCGTTATCCGGACGGTCGAAGGGCTGACCGATGCGACGGCGATCTCGACCGGCTTGCCGGCGATCGTGATGGATCGCGTCTGGCCGCGCAGCACCCCGCCCGAGAACGCCACGCCGGCGCCCGCGACACCCAGCCGTTTCAGCACCTGACGACGAGACAACGATTTCGGCATGATGCGCATGCTAACGCACGGCGCGCGCGGCGGACGGATTTCTTCCGCATTGATTCTTCTTATGGCCGGATAACGGGGACGGTCGAAGGTACAATGCCGGCACGTGGAGGACGAGAAATGACGAGACTTCCTCGCTACGCACTGGCGTTCTCGCTGATCGTCGTGCTGGCGCCGGCGGCCGCCTCGGCGCAGGGCGCGGTGGCCGATTACGAACGGGCGATGACGCTGCGCGACACCTACCAGGGCCTCGCGATCAACGTGCCCGAGCAGCCCACCTGGATCGCGCGGACGAACCGGTTCTGGTACCGCCGCTCGGTCCGCGGAGGCAACGAGTTCGTGCTGGTCAACGCCGAGACGCGAGTGAAGGAAGCGCCCTTCGATCACTCGAGGCTTGCTGCCGGCATCTCGTCCGCAGCGGGCGGAAAGTACACCGCCGTCACGCTTCCGTTCACCACGTTCACCTTCGTCGACAACGACCGCGCGATCGAGTTCACGCTCGCGCCGGGAGGCGCGGGCGGCGGCGCCGGCCGCGGCGCACCTCCGGGTGGGCCTGGCGGACCGCCGATGTGGCGTTGCTCGCTCGAGACCTACACCTGCCGGCCGCCCGCGGCAACGGGACGGGGCGGTAGAGGGGGACGCGGCGGCGGCGGACTCGGCGGGCCGGTCCGGCCGGTCTTCGACATCAACGGCGCCGAGCCGAAGAAGTCCCCCGACGAAAAGCTCGAAGCCGTCGTCAACAACTACAACGTCGCCATCCGCGAGGCCGGCAAGCGCGAGGTCACCCTGCTCAGCACGGACGGATCCGAAGGCAACTACTACGATCCCGACTCGCTGGTGTGGTCGCCCGACTCGACGAAGATTGCCGTCTACAAGGTGACGCCCGGCTTCCGCCGCTACGTCCGCTTCGTCGAATCCTCGCCCGAGGACCAGCTCCAGCCGAAGGATTCGACGATGCAGTACGCGAAGCCGGGGGACGTGGTGGACGTCGAGCGGCCCGTCATCTTCGACGTCGCCACGAAAAAGCAGATCGTCGTCGACACGGCGCTGTTCCCGAACGCGTACGACGTGTCGCGGCTGGAGTGGCGCAAGATCGGCGCGGCCGTAACGTTCGAGTACAACCAGCGCGGCCACCAGATCTACCGTGTCATCGAGATCGACGCGGTCACGGGGCGCGCGCGCGCGATCGTGACCGAGGAGCCGAAGACCTTCTTCTGCTACTCCGGCAAGAAATTCCGGCGCGACCTCGCCGACGGCATGGAGCTCATCTGGATGTCCGAGCGCGACGGCTGGAACCATCTCTATCTCTACGACGGCGTCGCCGGGACCGTGAAAAACCAGATCACGAAGGGCGACTGGATCGTGCGCGAAGTCCTGCAGGTCGACGAGGACAAGCGGCAGATCTGGTTCAGCGCGAGCGGGATGTCTCCGGGCAAGGACCCGTACTTCGTGAACTACTACCGGATCAACTTCGACGGGACCGGGCTGATGCCGCTGACCACGGCCGACGCGAACCATGCCGTGAGGCTCTCGCCGGACCTGAAGTTCTACGTGGACACGTACTCCCGCGATCGATGCCGCGCCGGTGAGCGAGCTGCGCCGTACGGCGGACGCCGGCCTCGTGATGACGCTCGAAAAAGCGGATATCTCGGAGCTCGTCAAAGCGGGCTGGAAGCCGCCGGAGGTCTTCGTCGCGAAAGGACGCGACGGCACGACCGACATCTGGGGGGTCATCTTCCGCCCGACCAATTTCGATCCCGTCGAAGAAATACCCGGTCATCGAGAACATCTACGCCGGCCCGCAGAGCTCGTTCGTGCCGAAGTCGTTCTTCGCCTTCAACCAGATGCAGGCCCAGGCCGAGATCGGCTTCGTCGTCGTGCAGATCGACGGGATGGGCACGAGCAACCGGTCGAAGGCCTTCCACGACGTCGCGTGGCGGAACATCAAGGACGCCGGCTTCCCCGATCGGATCCTCTGGCACAAGGCCGTCGCCGCCAAGTACCCGGTACTACGACATCACTCGCGTCGGCCTGTACGGCACGTCGGCCGGCGGCCAGAACTCGCTCGGCGGCCTCCTGTTCTTCCCGGACTTCTACAAAGCGGCGGTGTCCTCGGCGGGCTGTCACGACAACCGCATGGACAAGATCTGGTGGAACGAGCAGTGGATGGGATGGCCTCTCGGATCGCAGTACGCCGAGTCGTCGAACGTCGACAATGCCTATCGCCTGCAGGGAAAAGTGCTGCTGGTCGTGGGCGAGATGGACACCAACGTGGATCCCGTCATCGACGATGCAGGTCGTGAACCAGCTGGTCAAGCACGGCAAGGATTTCGACCTGCTCGTCGTGCCTGGCATGGGACACGGCTCCGGCGGCGCGTACGGCGACCACAAGCGCTACGACTTCTTCGCGCGCCATCTGCTCGACGTCAAGCCGCCCGAGTGGAAGGTGCTCGAGGACGCGATGAAGAAGCGGACGCCGCCGACGACGAACAGCGCGGCGCGGTAAGCACGAGGAGACATCATGAAGACACCCCTTCGCGCGGCCGTCGTCGTGGTGGCGCTGGGCACCATCTGGGCGCCTGGCACGTTCGCAGCGCGCCAGCCGCAGCAGCCGCCGGCCGCCGGTAACCAGCCGCGAACGATCGTGCCGGCGCCGGCGCGCAAGACGGGCGAAGGACGCGGCCCGTTCAAGACGCTCGTCATCCGCAACGCCATCGTGATCGACGGCACCGGCGCCCCGCCGGTGGGTCCCGTCGACATCGTCGTCTCCGGCAACCGCATCGACGCGGTTCGCAGCGCCGGCACGCCCGGGATCGCGACCGCGCGCGAACCGGCCGCCGCAGAACGCCGATCACGAGATCGACGCCGCCGGCATGTACGTGATGCCCGGCTTCGTCGACAACCACGTCCACGCGGGCGGGCCGCCCAAGAACGCGGATGCGGAGTACGCCTACAAGCTGTGGATGGCGCACGGCGTCACCTCCGTCACCGGCGTCCCGCTTGCCGACCACGCGTTCACCGTCAGCGAGAAGGCGCGGAGCGCGCGCAACGAGATCGTCGCCCCGCGCATCGTCAACTACCAGCGGCCCGGGCGCCGGTTGGGATCGCGGCGCCATCGAGACGCCGGAGCAGGCGCGCGAGTGGGTGCGCTGGGGCAAGGCCAACGGCATCGACGGCCTCAAGCTCGGCGCGCAGCGTCCCGACATCATGGCCGCGCTGCTCAGACGAGGCGAAGCTGAACAAGATGGGGTCGACCGCGCACCTCCAGCAGACCGGCGTCGCGCAGATGAACGCGCTCAAGGCCGCGCAGCTCGGGCTGCAGACCGTCACGCACTTCTACGGCCACTTCGAGGCGCTGCTGCGCGACACCGTCGTCCAGCCGTGGCCGGTCGATCAGGTCAACGACAACGAGCAGATGCGGTTCGGTCAGGTCGCGCGGCTCTGGGACAAGATCCATCCGCCCGGCAGCCCGGAATGGACCGCGTACCTGAAGGAACACCTGAAGCTCGGGACCGTGTTCGATCCGACGATGACGGCGTATGCGGCCGGGCGGGACGTGATGAAGATGCGCAACGCCGACTGGCACGACAAGTACACGCTGCCGACGCTCATCGATTTCTACACGCCGAACCGGACCCAGCACGGCGCGTACTTCTACGACTGGACGCTCGAGGACGAGATCGCCTGGCGCAACTTCTATCAGGTCTGGTTCCGCCTGCTCAACGACTACAAGAAGATGGGCGGGCGCGTCACCGCCAGCTCCGATGCGGGCTTCATCTACAACACGTACGGCTTCGGGCTCGATTCACGAGCTCGAGCTTCTGCAGGAGGCCGGCTTCCACCCGCTCGAGGTCATCCAGGCGGTCACCTACAATCCCGCGCTCACGCTCGCGGAAGCGCAGCACAAGCCGATGGAGCATCGGCGTCGTCCGCGCCGGGCTCCTTGCCGACATGGTCATCGTCGATCAGAACCCGCTCAGGAACCTGAAAGTGCTGTATGGCACCGGCGCCGTGAAGCTGAACGATCAAACGGGCCGCGTCGAACGAATCGGCGGCGTGAAGTACACCATCAAGGACGGGATCGTCTACGACGCGAAACAGCTGCTGGCGGACGTGGGCGCGATGGTGGAGCGGCAGAAGCGGGACCGTCGATCCAGCACGACCTCCAGCTCTCAGGATCGGTGACGGATGTCAGGCTTCCGGTTCCGCGTCCTCGCCAGTTGTTTTCTGATTGCCGTTACGTTGCCGGCCAGCCGGGGCCCGCGCGGATACGTACCCGCGACAGCCAGGAGTCGATGCCGTTCACTACGTGTTCCGCCTGACGCTCGGCGACGCCAGCGACCAGATCTCGGGCGAGACGACCGCGACGTTGAAGCTCGCGGCGGGCGTCACCGAGGCGTTTCTCGACCTCGACGTCCGTCACCGCGGGCAAAGGCATGGCGGTCTCGTCGGTGACCCTCGGCGGGAAGCCGGTCGAGTTCACGCACCGGGCGGACCGTCTCCGCATTGCGCTCTCCCCTGCGCCTCCGGCGGGCACCGAGATCGCGGTGACGGTCCAGTACAGCGGCGTCCCCGCCCAGGGGCTTCGACTGATCAAGAACATTCACGGCGAGCGCACGGTGTTCAGCGAGAGCTGGCCGGACCGCGCCCGCCAGTGGCTCCCGACGATCGACCATCCCTACGACAAGGCGACCGGAGAGTTCATCGTCACGGCGCCGGCGCACTATCAGGTGGTGGCCAACGGTCTTCTGCGAGAGGAAGTGGACCTGCCCGGCGGGCTGCGGCGCACGCATTGGCAGCAATCCGTCCCCATCGCGTCGTGGCTGTTCACGATCGGCGTCGCGCGGTTCTCCGTCCATCACTACGACGTCGTCCGCGGAATCCCGCAGCAGGTGTGGGTGTTTCCGCAGGACCGCGACAAGGGGTACGCGCTCTTCGAGCTCACCGGGCGCCGGGCCTTCGAGTTCTTCAGCGACCAGGTCGGACCGTACGCGTACGAAAAGCTCGCCCACGTCGAGGCGGCGGGCGTCAGCGGAGGCATGGAGTCGGCCACCTCGATCTTCTATGGCGAGAAGAACGTCGCGGGCGGGAATGCGCGCCGGTCGTGCACGAGGTGGCCCACCAGTGGTTCGGCAACGCCGTCACCGAGAAGGACTGGGACGATGTGTGGCTGAGCGAGGGGTTCGCGACCTACTTCACGCATCTGTACGCGGAGCAGTTCAGCGGACGCGACGAGTTCGTGCGCGGCCTGAAGGGCGACATCCCCAGGATCGTCGAAGCGCAGCGCAAGGCGCCCGATCAGCCGATCATCCACCGCAACATCTCGGACATGAGCACGGTGCTGAACCGGTTCGTGTACCAGAAGGCCGGCTGGGTGCTGCACATGCTGCGCGCGGCGATGGGGACGGAGAAGTTCTGGACGGGGATTCGCGAGTACTACCGGCGATACCGGAACCTCAACGCGTCCACCGACGACTTCCGCCAGGTCATGGAGCAGGCCGCGGGGACGGACCTGTCGTGGTTCTTCGATCAGTGGCTGCGGCGGCCCGGCATGCCCAGGCTGAAGGGAAGCTGGCGCTACGATCCGGCCAGCGCGGCAGATCCAGATCGAGCTCGCACAGGCGCAGACGGAGCCGGCGTTTCGCTTGCCCATCGAGGTCGGAATCACGGGGCCGAAGGGCACGATGCGGATCGAGCGAGTCGAGCTGTCACAGGCCATCGGGACAGTTCACGATTCCGGCCGACGCCGAGCCTTCGTCGGTCGTGCTGGACCCGAATACGTGGGTGCTGATGGAAGCGCCGGAGTTCGGGAAGCGGCAGTGAAGCGGAGCTCAGGAGGTTGGAACAGGAGGACAGGAGATCAGGAGATTTGTTTTAAAGAGAGTTCTTTTTGTCTCTGGTTTGGGGGTTGTCGACCGTGAGCTCAGACACGCGCATATCCCGTCGAGCGTTCGTGAGGACTTCCGCCATCGCGGCGGTTGCGTCGTATGCGGTCCCGGCGGGCGCGCAACGAGGCAGCGGCCCGAGGAGCGCTCCCCCATCCATCGCCGCGCTGAAGCCGTTCCCCGGCCGGGCCGTGCCGATTTCCGACGAGGAGCGGAGGGCGCGGATCGAGAAGGCGCGACGGCTCATGGCCGAGAACGGGATGGGCGCGATCGTGCTCGAGCCCGGCACCAGCATGAGCTACTTCGTGAATGTCCGCTGGGGGACCAGCGAGCGGCCGTTCCTGCTCGTGATCCCCGCGAAAGGCGAGCTCGCGTACGTCGCGCCGGGATTCGAGGAGGCGCGGGCCCGGGAGATCACGAAGTTCACCAACGACATCCGCGTCTGGCAGGAGGACGAGGACTGGGGCGCGGTCGTCGCCGGCATCCTGAAGGATCGCGGCGTCGCGACCGGCAAGGTGGGCGTCGAGGAGCGCGTGCGCTTCTTCATCCCCGAGGGCCTGCGCGCCGCGGCGCCGCAGCTCGAGTTCGGGCTCGCCACGCCGGTCACGGCCGGCTGCCGGATGATCAAGTCCCCCGCCGAGATCGCGCTGATGCAGCGCGCCAACGACATCACCATCGAAGCGTACAAGGCGGCGTTCGCGACGCTCGCCGACGGCATGACGCAGTTCGAGTTCGGGAGCCACATCCGCGCCGCGTTCGAGGCGCTCGGCGCGCCGGGCGGCGGCGCCGGCGCGCAGTTCGGCAAGTACACGGCGTTCCCGCACGGCAGCATCACGCCGCAGCGGCTGCAGCCGGGGGACGTCGTGCTCGTCGACGGCGGGTGCAGCATCGAGGGATACCAGTCCGACATCACGCGCACCACCGTGTTCGGCAAGCCGTCGGCGCGGCAAATCGAGGTGTGGAATCTCGAGAAGGCGGCGCAGACCGCGGCGTTCAAGGCCGCGCAGGTCGGCGCCACCTGCGAATCCGTGGACGCGGCCGCGCGCAAGGTGATCACCGACGCGGGCTTCGGTCCCGGCTACAAGGTCCCGGGCCTGCCGCATCGCACCGGACACGGCATCGGCATGGACGGTCACGAGTGGACCAACTTCGTGCGCGGCAACACGACCGCACTGGCCCCGGGCATGTGCTTCAGCGACGAGCCGATGATTGCGATCTACGGCGAGTTCGGCATCCGCCTGGAGGACTGCCTCTACATCACCGGGACCGGCCCGAAGTTCTTCACGCCGCAGAGTCCGGCAATCGACGCGCCGTTCGCGTAAATCGCGAGCGCCTCCACCGCGCCGACGCGCGATCCCACTTGCGGAATATGTCAGTTCTGACATATCATCGGTCGGATGCCTTCTGTCGACAAGCCACTCGTCTGGCTGCACGGGGAGGTGAAGACACCGCCGTTTTCGAAAGAAGCACGTGTGGAAGCTGGCGTGTTGCTGCGGCGGCTGCAACGGGGCGAGCTGCTCGGCTTGCCGGCGTCGCGACCAATGCCGGTCATCGGTCGCCGCTGCCACGAGTTGAGAATAACGGATGCGACTGTCGTTTGGCGCATCATCTATCGGGTCGATCCCGACGCCGTGATCATCGCCGATGCGTTCGCGAAGAAGACGCGAAACACGGCGAAGCAGTCATCGAAACATGCCAGCGTCGGTTGAAGGAGTTCGATGACGCGACAAAGGAACGACGCAAATGAAAAACACGAAGCGCGCGCGACTTGAAGCCAAGGGCTGGCGCGTAGGGTCGGCCGATGAGTTCCTGGAACTGAACCCGGAAGAGACGGCGCTCGTCGAGACGCGACTCGCACTCAGTCGAACGTTGCGCGAACGTCGGGTGGCACAGAAACTCACTCAGGGTGATCTCGCGCGCAGGCTTCACTCCAGCCAGTCGCGAGTGGCGAAGATGGAGGCTGGCGACAAAGCCGTTTCGGTGGACCTGCTGTTGAAGGGTCTCTTTGCCCTCGGCGCGCGGCCTGGCGATGTTGGCCGAGCGCTCAGGCGTCGAACCACAGCCTGGCGCGCCGCGTCCGCACCCGGCGCACGGTCTCAGCGCGCGCCACGCATCACCGCTCGAAACAGTTCTTCAGAACCTCGATCCCGGACGTGATTCTCGACGTGGACGAACAGACGTCCAGCCACTCGTCCGTCTGTACTACTTGAACCGCGCTGCCAGCCGGAGCCCGCCGCGCCGAAGCAACCGATTACCTACAGCGGTTGCGAAGGCGGGCGGCCTGGGTATTGAGGTAGTTCCGCTCCGGGATGCTCGTCGTCCGGCGCGCGGCCGCGAGGTAGTGCGCAACGGCGGCCTGAGGATCTCCGGCCTTCTCGAGGAGATGCGCGCGCACGGCGTCGAGGCGATAGTGGCCGGCCATGCGTTCGTCGGCATCGAGCGCTTCCAGCAGCTTCAATCCGGCCGGCGGACCGTGCACCATGGCCGCGGCGATGGCGTGGTTGAGCGTCACCATGGGATTGTCGGACATCCGCTTGAGCAAGCCGTACAACGCCAGGATCTGCGGCCAGTCGGTGTCCTCGGCCCGCGCCGCCTCGTCGTGGACCGCCGCGATCGCGGCCTGCAGCTGATACGAGCCAATCGAACCTCGGGAGAGCGTCGCGCTGACGAGCGCGATGCCCTCCGAGATGGCTGCCCGATCCCAGAGCGTTCGATCTTGTTCCGCCAGCGGAATCAGCTCGCCGTCGGGCCCGGTCCGCGCCGGGCGCCGGGCATCGGTCAGGAGCATCAGCGCCAGCAGGCCCGCGACCTCTCCGGCGCCCTCTCCGGCGGGCGGGAGAAGGTTGTGCACGGCGCGAGTCAGCCGGATGGCCTCGTTCGAGAGATCGCTGCGCTGGAGGTCGGGGCCGATGCTGCTGGCGTAGCCCTCGTTGAAGATCAGGTAGAGGACGTGCAGGACGGCGCCGAGCCGTTCGGCGCGCTCCTGGTCGGTCGGCATGCGGAACGGCACGCCGGATGTCTTGATGCGCTGCTTGGCGCGGCTGATCCGCTGGGCCATCGTCGCCTCGGGCACGAGAAACGCGTTGGCGATCTCGGCCGTCGTGAGGCCGCCGACGGCCCGCAGCGTCAGCGCAATCGCCGAGGGACGCGTGAGCGCCGGGTGACAGCACATGAACAGCAGGATGAGCGTGTCGTCCGGATCCATCCACGCCGGGCCTGCCGAGCCTGCCACGCCGAAGCTCGACCCGAAATCAGCGAGCGAAGGCGGGCCGAAGCTCGACTCGAAATGCGCGATCGAAGGCAGGTCCTGCTCCACCGCAACCGTCTCGCGGCGCCGCCGGGCCAGCTCGGCGCGGAGCTGATCGATCATGCGCCGGGCGGCGACCTGGATCAGCCAGCCGCGCGGGTTGTCGGGCACGCCCTCCCCGGGCCACTGCAGGGCGGCCGCGAGCAGCGCCTCCTGGACCGCGTCCTCCGCGGCGGAAAAATCACCGAAGCGCCGGATCACCGCGCCGAGAACCTGCGGCGCGAGCTCGCGCAGCAGGTTCTCGCCAGTGAGGTCGAGGGACGCAGCCGTCACATGTCCACGGCCGGTGCGGACATCACCTCGCGCACCTCGATCCGGAGATTCATCGGCGCGCCGCCGGGTCCGGGCGCCGCCGACGCGCGGGCCGCGATGGCGTACGCCTGTTGCGGGCTTTCGACATCGACGATCCAGTAGCCGGCGAGAAACTCCTTGGCCTCCGGGAACGGCCCATCGGTCACTTCGGGCGCGCCCCCCTTCCCCGCCCGGACGACCTTGACCTGGTCCGGCGAGGCCAGCCCCTCGGCGCCGACCAGCTCCCCTCCGTCCTCGAGCTCCTTGGCGAAACGCTTCATGAAGTTGATATGCGCCTTCATGTCTTCAGGCGCCCAATCGGGTACCGCCCAATCGCCGGTTCCCCGCGGGGCGTGCATCATCAACATGTATTTCATGGTTTTGGTCCTCTCGATTCCAGCGCCAATCCCAGATTGCCACGCCGAAGCGCTTGCGCGAAGGCGGAAGCCTGCCGCGCCGAAGCAACCGGCCAACTAAAGCGGTTGCGAAGGCGGGCTCTTATGGGTAAGTCGGAGCCCGCGGCGGGTTCTCGACACGCCTCGGCCGCAATTCTATAAGGATGAGCAGAAGCCAGGCGATCCGGAACGCTATACGCTTGTGACGTGCCGCTCATCGTCCTTGTCCTTGGAATCGCGCTCCTCGTCGTCCTGACGTTCATCGCGCTGCTCCCGCTCGCGCTCATCCAGCGCTACCGCATGGGCACCTCGCGCCAGCTCGCGCGCGGCTGGCTCGCCGGCATCAACGTGGCCGGCATCGCCGTCTCCATCATGTTCTTTCTGACCGGCGCCGCCCTGACGAGTATCTGGGTGCCGTACGCGTTGCGCTATACCGCCGCCGGGTTGGCGTTCGGGTGCGTGCTTGGCGTGATTGGCCTGGCGTTGACCCGATGGGAACCCGGGCCTCGCGCGCTGCACTACACGCCGAACCGCTGGCTGGTCCTCGCCATCACGCTCGTCGTCACCGCGCGAGTGCTCTATGGATTCTGGCGCGGCTGGCAGTCGTGGCGCTCGGCCGTGGACGGCGGTTCGTGGCTCGTCGCATCGGGTGCGGCCGGCGCGCTCGCCGCGGGCGCGCTCGTGCTTGGCTACTATTTCATCTACTGGACGGGCGTGCGGCGAAAGCTGACGCGCCATCGGCGGATGACCGGGCTGGTGCGCCCGCGCCCGTGACCCACGTCGGATATCCTTATTTGATACGCTATCGGCCATGTCTGCGAACGCCCGGCCGCACATGCTCCGCGCCGGCATGGTCGGCATGGGCATGATCTTCGACGAGACCTACCGGCCGCTGTTTCGAGGCGCTCCACGCGGACGGCCTGTACCGGCGGGACTTCGGATTCGTGGACGTCGCCCTGGCCGCCGTGGCGACCCGCACCGGCGCCCGCGCCCGCGCGTACAAGAAGGCCGCCGGCGCGCGGATCGCCGACTTCGCGAGCTTCGAGGGCGCGGACGCGTCGCGCATGCGATCGCGGCGGGCGTCGACTTCGTCTGCGTCGCCACGCCCGACGACCGCCATTTCGACGCCGCGAAGCAGGCCATCCTCGCCGGGAAGCACGTCCTGATCGAAAAGCCGTCGGTGCTCGCGCTCCGGAACTGGACGAGCTCGTGGCGCTGGCACGCGACAAGAAGGTGCTGGCCAAGGTCGTCTACCACAAGCTCTCGACCCCGATCACAAGAAGCTGCGCACGCTCGTCGCCGACGGCGAGCTGCAGCACGTCAACAACGGCTACTGCTCGCTGCTGGAGCCGAAGTAGCATCGCGGCGGCCAGTTCGCCGAGTGGATCGCCGGCCGCAATCCCGGCACCTACGTCGCCGTCCACTACATCAAGCTGATCGACTTCACGTTCGGCGGGCGGCTGAAGACCGTCGCCTGCACCGGCCAGCGCGGCATCGTCGGGCCCGCCGACCGGCACACCTGGGACTCGATGCAGCTGCAGATGATCTACGAGTATCCGGACGGCCGCGAGGCCGCGTTCGACATCCACACGAGCTGGGTCACGCCCGACAATTTCCCCGGCTACGTCGAGCAGGAAGTGCAGTTCCGCTTCGACAACGGCGTCTGGAACGGCCACTCGCGCAAGCGCGGCGTCGAGTTCACGGTCGAGGGCAAGACGCCGACGGTCCTGAAGACCACGCTGAACAACCACTACAACGGCACGTTCCTCGAGCCGTGGGGCGAGCGGACGCAGCGCGGCTACGGCATCGAGGTGCTCCGGCGGTTCGTCGAGGAGGTCGCGTACGTCGAGTTCGGCGGGCCGCCGGAGCACCGGCGCGATCGCGTGGACGAGATGCGCGCGCTTCGCTACAACGACCTCGCCGCCGACCGCCAGGTCGTCGCGGCCGTGCAGGCGATGGAGGCGATCCTGGCCCACGCCGCCGCGGGCGCGCCGGACGGCGTCGTGCGCGTTTCCCCTGAGGGAGCCCTGACGCTGCACCTCCCCGGACGGCCCGAACCGATCGTGCTGTATTCGAATTGATCACCATGACCATCGAACATCCAGGCGAGGACCGGTCGAATGCGATCCGTCGCGTAATCGACGAGCGCGAGCCGGTCGCGCTGCGCACCTACACGCCCACCCAGGCGGCCATCGCCAAGAGCGCCGGCGTCTTCCACTGGACCGCCGACGGCCGCAAGCTGTACGACTACACCTCGGGCGTGCTCGTCGCCAACCTCGGCCACAACCCGGTCGAGTGGCACAGACGATTTCTGGGCTACATGGGCTGGCTCGAGATCCCCTCTGGTCCGGGCTACTTCGAATCGGTCCCGCTGACCGCCTACAACGCGATGGCCGGAATCGAAGCGGACGCCGTGCGGCGGCTCGTCGCGAACCTGCAATCGAAGCCCGGGGGCAAGCGCCTCGAACAGGTCATGTGGGCCGCGTCCGGCTCCGAGGCGATCCAGAAGGCGCTTTGGGCATCGCTCGCCGTCGATCCCGCGCGCGACCTGATCCTCGCCACGCGCTACGGCTTCCACGGCAAGAAGGGGCTGGCCGAGGCGGTGACCGGCAGCGAGCGCGACAAGAACCGCGATCCGCGCGTCCGCTTCATCTCGTTTCCGAAGGACGAGTGCCGCGATCTGTCGCTGCGCGAAGCGGCGTTCGATCCGGCGCCGTACCGCGCGGAGCTCGACGCGCTCGCCGCCGAGCATCGCGGCATCGCGTGCCTGATCACCGAGCCCTACCTCGGCGGCGGCGGCTCGTACCATCCGCCGGAGGCGTACCTGCAGATGCTCCAGGACTTCTGCCGGGAGCACGACATCGTCTTCATCCTCGACGAGGTGCAGGCCAACTTCGGCCGCACCGGGAACATGTTCGCCTTCGAAACCTACGGTCTCGAGCCCGACATCGTCGTGCTCGGCAAGGGACTGGGCAACGGCGTGCCGGCGGCGTGCGCCGCGGGGCGCGCCGACATCTTCGGCGCGCTCGACTACGGCGAGGCGTCCGACACGTTGAGCGCCAACCCGCTCTGCTGCGCCGCCGTGCTGGCAACGCTCGACGAGTTCGAGAGCCAGGACGTGCTCGGGGACGCGCGGACAGTCGTCGGCGATCATCGAAGAGGGTCTGGTCGCGCTGAAGGAGCTGCCGTTCGTCGCCCACGTCCGCGGCGAAAAGGGCGGCATGGTCTGGGGCGTCGAGGTGACGGCGTTCGCGGGGAAGACCGCCAACGAGATGGCGAATGCCTGCGTGCTGTCGGCATATCGGGGAGACGAGAAGGGCCGCGCGGTCCACCTGATGGGGCCGCTCGCGAAACACGTGCTCCGCATCGCCCCGCCGCTCACGATGACCGAGGCCGAGGCCCGCGACAGCGTCGCCGCGCTGGCGGCGTGCTTCGCGAACCTCCGAAGCCAGCTCTCGGAAACGTCCGTCACGGCCTCATCGCAGGTTCGATGAAACCAGGAGCGAAACGATGCAACGAATAGCGTTGGTGATCTGTGCGGTCGTTGGCGCCCTGAGCGGGGCCAGCATCAATGGCGATGCCCGGCAAGCCGCCGACGCGGCCGATGTGGTCGTGTGGAACGCCAAGATCGTGACCGTTGACGCCGGGTTCTCCCGCGCGCAGGCGGTCGCGATCCGGAACGGCGTGTTCGCCGCGGTGGGTACCAACGACGACGTGAAGAAGCTCGTTGGCCCCAAGACGCGCGTCATCGACGCCAGGGGAAAGACCGTCGTGCCCGGCCTGATCGAAACGCACGTTCACGCGACCGGTGCCGCCAAGGGCGAGGTGACCCAGCCGTTCGTGCAGCTCCACTCCATTGGCGAGATCCAGGACTGGGTGCGCGCCCGCGCCAAAGAAACGCCGGCCGGAAGTTGGATTCAACTGCCCCGCGTTGACGTTACGAGAATCAAGGAAGGCCGCCTCCCCACGCGTGCCGACCTCGACGCCGCCGCGCCGAATCATCCCGCCGTCTACACGTGGGATTACGGCGGCCTGACCCAGGTCCAGGTGCTGAACTCCGCGGCGATCAAAGCCGCCGGCCTGACGAAAGCGACGCCCGCCCCTGAGGGTGGCAAGATTCATCTGGGTCCCGACGGAGAGCCCACGGGCGTGATGGACAACGGGCGTGCGCTGCTGAACAAGGTCATTCCGCAGCGCACGGTGTCGGACGCCGGAATATCTCCAGAGCCTCGCGCGGCTGATGGGCCGCTACAACGAAGTCGGCATCACCAGTATCTCCGAGCGAAGCACCGGTCCCGATGGCTACCGCAACTATCAGCAGCTGAAGTCCGACGGGCCGCCTGCCCGTACGCGTGAACGTGACGACCCGGATCAGTCCGGATGGCACAGTCGAGGGTACCGAGCGCGTGCTTCGCGCGCTCCCATACAAATACGGCGATGGCGACGACTGGGTGCGCGTCGGACCGCTCAAGATTGGTGTCGACGGAGGCGCCCTGTACGGCACGGCGTATATGCGCGAGCCCTATCCCAAGAGCTCGTTCGCGCTCTATCGCATCACCGAGCCCGGGTACCGCGGCAGTTTCCGGACTGGAATCACTGCGGAGGGCTTGAAGAACATGATTCGCACCGGTCACCGCCTGGGCTGGCAGATGTCCACGCACGTCACCGGCGATGCCGGAGTGGACGCCGTCCTCGACGCCGTCGAAGCCGCCAACGCCGACAGCCCGATCGTCGATCGGCGCTTCACGCTCATCCACGCCTACTTCCCCGACGCGAAGACGGCTCAACGCGCCGCCCGCCTCGGCGTCGTCGTCGACACGCAGCCGGCGTGGTTCTACAAGGACGGCGACGCGCTGCTCCGCGCCTTGGGGAACGATCGCGTCAAGTCGTTCATCGGCTTGAAAGTGTGGCAGCAGGCCGGCGTCACGATCGCGCTCAACGCGGATCACATGCAGGGGTTCGATCCGATCACGTCGCTGAACCCGTACCATCCGTTCCTCGCCATGTACGCCGCCGTCACGCGCAAGACCCAGAGCGGCCAGGTCATCGGCCCCGACCAGCGCGTGTCGCGTGAGGACGCGTTGCGCATGACGACCATCAACGCCGCCAAGCTCAGCTTCGACGAGAAGCGGAAGGGGTCGATCGAGGTCGGCAAGTTCGGCGATCTCGCCATCCTCTCGGATGACTTCCTGACGTGCGAGGAATCCCGCATCATGGACATCCGCTCCGTCGTCACCATCGTCGGCGGGAAGGTCGTCTACGAAAGACCCGGCGCCTCGACGGCTCGCTGAGGCGGGCCTCTCGTGGCTTCCGCCTTCAGGCGGACGTTTTCATCTCGGCGCGGCTCTTCCGGCCCAAGCCGGAAGCCACAAGAATCAGAGATGACAGCCAGAATCCGTACCATCGCCCTCCTCCTCGTGGCGGCCGTCGTCACTGGCTACGGGTATCAGAGCTCGCCGGTCAACCGGCCGTGGCCGCCCGGGGTCCAGAAAGTGCCGGACGAATCACCGCCCCTCTCGCCCGAGGACGCGCTGAAGACGTTCTACATGGCGCCTGGGTACCGCGTCGAGCTCGTGGCCGCCGAGCCCTTGATTCAGGAGCCGGTCGCGATCGACTGGGATCTCGAAGGACGCCTGTGGGCGGTCGAGATGCCCGGCTTCATGCGGGACGTCGCCGGATCTGACGAACACGACCCGGTCGGCCGGGTCGTCGTCCTGGAAGACACGAACCGCGACGGACGGATGGACAAGCGGACGGTGTTTGCGGACGGGTTGGTCCTTGCGCGTGCGGTGAAGGTCCTCGACCGCGGCGTGCTCGTCGGCGAGCCCCCCAACGCCTGGCTGATGCGCGACACCAACGGCGACCTGCGAATGGACACGAAGGAGCTGGTGACCGCGGAGTACGGCCGGCGAGACGTGGACCCGGAGAACAACGCCAACGGCTTCTACTGGGCGCTCGACAATCGGATGCACACCGCCGGGCAGGTTGACGTGTACCTGCGCCTGAAGAACGGCACGTTCGAAGTGCTGCGCACGCTGCGGCGCGGCGAGTGGGGCGTGACGCAGGACGATGCGGGGCGCATCTACCGCAACACGAACGAATCGGCGCTCCATGTCGATCTCGTTCCGACCCCCTACTTCGCGCGCAACCCGAACCTGCTCCGCACCCGCGGAAGCTACGAGCGGCTGGCCAACGACAACACCGACCTCAACGTCGTCTGGCCCGTGCGACCGAATCCCGGCACCAATCGCGCGTATCAGACCGGCATCGATCGCCCGGACGGCACGCTGGCGAAGTTCACGACCGTCTGCGCGCCGCTGGTGTACAGGGGCGACCGGCTGCCGGCGGACCTCTACGGCAACGTCTTTGTCGCCGAGCCCGGCGCCAACCTGGTGAGCCGCATCATCCTGAACGACAATGGCGCGACGCTCGGTGCGCGCAAGGCGTACGACGCCGGGGAATTCCTGGCGTCAACCGACGAACGGTTCCGTCCCGTCTATCTGTCCAACGCCCCCGATGGGACGTTGTACATCGCCGACCTGTATCGCGGGATCCTTCAGCACCGCGTCTCGCTCACCGTTTACCTCCGCGATTACATCCTCAGGCGGAATCTGGAGAAGCCGGCCGGGCTGGGCCGCATCTATCGCGTCGTGCACGAGACGACCCGCCGCGACAACGCCACGGCGCTTTCCGCTGCCTCGCCGGCGCAGTTGGTGGAGGCGCTCTCGCACCCGAACGGCTGGTGGCGCGAGACCGCGCAGCGGCTGCTCGTCGAGCGCGGCGAGAAGTCGGCCGCGCCGGCGCTTCTGAAGCTGGTGGATGGCGCGAAGGACTGGCGGACGCGCCTGCACGCGCTCTGGACGCTCGATGGGATCGACAGCATCGAGCGTGCGACCGTCACGAAAGCCCTGGAGGATTCCTCCCGCGATGTGCGCGCAGCGGCAATCCGCATCGCGGAACGGTGGCTCGGCGAGGCGGGGGATCCGATTCAGGCTGCCGTCCTCAAGAGACTCGGCGATGACGATTGGGCCGTGCGGCAGCAACTGGCGGCCTCGCTCGGCGCACTGCCTCCGGGCCCGCGGGAGAGCGCTGTTCTGGCCTTACTCGAACGGCATGGGAACGATCCGATCGCGATGGATGCCGCCCTGAGCGGAGTGCGCGGCAGCGAAGCAGCGATCCTCGAGGGACTGCTGCAGGCGCCCGCGGTGCAACTCGGGAAGGAGCGGGTGGTCCTGTATGCACCGGCCCAGGAACAGACCGTTCAGCGCGAAAGCGCCATCGTCATGCTCGCCGCGATGATCGTGCGGGGCGCGCAGGATGCGGTCATCCAGCATCTGTTCGCGTCCGTCGCCGACCAGGCCCGCCCGGACTGGCAGCGATCGGCGCTCCTTCGTGGCGCGGAGGTTGCGCTCCTCGGAGCCGCGATGCCCGGCACGACGACCGGAGGAGGCCGTGGCGCGACGGCGACTCCGGCCGCGGCGTTGCCGTGCCCGACGTGTCCTGGCGGGCGCGCCGGCCCGGGGGGCGCATATGCGTTCCCTGCGACGAGTGCCCGCGGAGCCGGCGGCAGCGGTCGCAGCGGCGGCGCACCGGGCTTGCGGCTCAACCGCGATCCGGTGGCACTCTCGGAGTTGGCCGCGCGCGGTGGAGATCTCGGAGGGCGCGCCGGCAATCTGCTCGCACGCGTGGTGTGGCCGGGCAAGCCCGGCGCGGCCGCGCCGATCGCGCCGCTGACGTCCGCGGAACAGCAGCGCTTCGACGCCGGCCGGGAGATCTACAAGAACATCTGCCAGGCCTGCCATCAACCGGATGGACGCGGTCAGGACAAGCTTGCGCCGACCCTCATCGAATCGGCCATGGCGCTGGCGCCGGCGGACATACCGGCGCGGATTCTCCTCGGCGGCAAAGAGGGCCCTGTCGGACTGATGCCCCCTGTAGGATCGGCGCTGAGCGACGAGCAGATTGCCGCGGTATTGACCTACATCCGCCGTGAGTGGGGCCAGGCGGGATCGCCCGTCGATCCGGCGATCGTGAAAGAGGTCCGCGCGCTGACGGCCGGTCGGACGCGGCCGTGGACGAACGAGGAACTGCTCGCGCTGTCCGAGCGCGCCAGGCAGTAGCAACCGTTGTGGATGGCCACAGACGGGAGATATACAATGCGGCGGCAAGTCCGCGTCAACTGCGCCTCGGCATCCGGCTCGGCTTTTGACAGGTGGCATCCATGAAACAGCTGGCGCTCGTTTTCCTTCTCTCGATCGGCGCCGCGCTGCCGGCCCGGGCGCAGGTGAAGATCACACCCGGACCGGAGCAGATCGCGGTCGAGATCGATGGCAAGCCGTTCACCGTTTTTTACGTCGCCGGCAAGGATCTCAACCGGCCCTATCTCCATCCGCTGCGCTCGGCGTCCGGGAAGGCCGTCACGCGGTCGGTTCCCGCCGGTCAGGTGCCTGGAGAGAGCGTCGATCACCCGCATCATGCCGGCCTCTTCTATGGCCACGGAGACGTGAACGGGTTCAACTACTGGGCCATCCAGAACGTCCCGACGAAGCCCAGCGCGACGATGGGCCGAATCGTCCTCAAAGAAGTTGGGCCGGTGCGGAGCGGCAAGGAATCGGGCTCGGTCGACGTCGTGCTCAGTTGGCTGATGCCTGACGGGAAGCCGCTGTTGACCGAATCCCGGAAGATGACTTTCTACGCGCATCCCATGCTCCGCATCATCGATTTCGACTTCGACTTCACGGCGATCGAGAAAGTCGTCTTCCGGGACACCAAGGAAGGCACGTTCGCCATGCGCATGGCCGGCGCCCTCGATGAGCTGCAGAGCAAGGACACGCGCGATCCGGCGTCGAGGGGCAAGCTGACAAATGCCCAGGGCGGCGCGGGCGAGGTCAACGTGTGGGGCAAGCGGTCCGAATGGGTGGACTACTCGGGCGTGCTCGATGGAGAAAAAGTGGGTGTCGTGATGATGGATCACCCGGGCAATCCGAGGCATCCCACCTACTGGCATTCACGCGCCTATGGCCTGCACTCCATCAACCCGTTCGGCGTGCACGATTTTCTCAACGACAAGAACCAGGACGGCAGCCTGACGCTTCAACCGGGTGAGCACGTCCGGTTCCGTTACCGGGTGATCGTCCACCCGGGCCGGGGTCCGGACAGGCTCGCGGAGCTGTACAAGGAGTATTCGGAAACCGGCAAGCGCTAGAGCCGGATTCGGATCTACGGCTATCTCGTGAAGGAGAAATCATGAGCAAGGTCGGTCGAAGACATTTTCTGATGAGCTCGATGGCGCTGCCCGCGGTGCTCAACACGCGGGTGCAGCTGAATGCGAACAACCGGGTGCGAGTCGGCATCGTTGGCTTCAACGGCCGTGGCGGCGCACATCTCCGGGCGTACTCGCAGATCCCGAACGTCGAGATCGCCGCGCTGTGCGACATCGACGAGAGCGTGATGGACAGGGGCCAGAAGGTCGTCCAGGCCTCGACCGCAAACCGCCCCGCGGCGCACGCCGATATCCGCAGGATGCTCGACGACAAGACCATCGACGCCGTATCGATCGCGTCGCCCAACTTCCACCACACGCTTCAGGCGATCTGGGCGATGCAGGCGGGCAAGGACGTCCTGGTCGAGAAGCCGTGCTCGTACAACATGTTCGAGGCGCAGCAGCTGATCGCGGCGTCGCGCAAGTACAACCGGATCGTCCAGGACGGTACCGGGGCCAGCGCGTCGCTCCACGAGGCGAAACAGCGTCTGAAGGAAGGGATCATCGGAGACGTGTACATGGCCCGCGCCCTCTGCTTCAAGTGGCGGGACACGATCGGACGGGCCAAGGAAGAACCGGTACCGGCCGGCGTCGACTACGATTTGTGGATCGGTCCGGCCCGCGTGCGACCGTTCACGAAGAACCGCTTCCATTACAACTGGCATTGGCAGTGGGAATATGGCAACGGAGACCTGGGCAATCAGGGCGCCCACCAGATGCACGCGGCCCGCTCGGTGCTGGGCGTCCGCTACCCGACGAAGATCAGCGCGATCGGCGGCCACATGATGTTCGACGACGACCAGGAAACCCCGAACGTTCTGACGGCGACCTTCGAATTCGACGAGGGCGGCAAGAAGAAGATCCTGGTATTCGACGTGCGCCACTGGATCACCAACAACGAAGCAGGCATGGGTGAGCGGGCGGATCCGGCGGGCCCGGCGGCAGGCCAGCCGGACACCATCGGTGACATCTGGTACGGATCGAAGGGTTATCTGACGACCGGGCGCGGCGGTTGGCAGACGTTCCTGGGGCGCGAGCACGCGCCGGGTCCGAAGTCCGAGGCCGGGCCGGGGGTCGGCGGCTTCGTCAACTTCATCGACGTGGTGCGCAGCCGCAAGCGCGAGGACCAGCTCGCCGAGATCGAGGAAGGCGCGATCTCGACCATGCTCGTCCATCTGGCGAACATCTCGTACCGGGTCGGCCGGACGCTGTATTTCGATCCGGTGACCTACACCTGCAAGGGGGATGCGGAGGCCACCGCGATGTTCACCCGCGAGCAGTACCGCGCGCCGTTCGTCGTGCCGAAGATCGTCTAGGGGAAGAGTCATGCCCACGAGAACGTCTCTGACTTTGCTGTGCCTCGCCTCGTTCCTGGCGATGTCGCTCGCGCCGGGTCTCGCCCAGCAGCCCGATCCGAAAAAGGGCTGGATCCCGCTGTTCAACGGGAAGGACCTGTCGGGATGGAAGCCGCGCGAGGGGGACACGCCGAAGCCGAACGGATGGAAGGTGGTGGACGGGGTCTACGTCAACACGCCGCCGAGCACCGACATCGTCACCGAGCGTGAGTTCTACGATTTCGACCTCTACGCCGAGGTCAAGTTGACGGAGACGACCAACTCCGGCCTCTACCTGCGGGACAAGTACGAGGTGCAGATTCTCAACAGCTTCGGCAAGCCGTTGAGTGACAACATGTGCGGCGCTCTTTACCGGCGGCTCGCCCCGTCGGTGAACGCGTGCAAGCCGGTGGGAGAGTGGGAGACGTTCGAGGTGACGTTCGTCGGCCAGCGCCTCACTGTCAGCCACAACGGGAAGAAGCTCCACGACGCGGTGGACGCCGGGCCCAAGGGAACGGGCGCCTCCAGCGAGCGCCCGGACGGTCCCGGGCCGCTGCGGCTGCAGGGAGACCACCAGGCGGTCTCGTTCCGAAACATCTGGATTCGTCCACGTTGACGTAGCGCTGGCCTTCAGGCCTGCCTGTGCGCGAAGGAGATCGCGATGAACGGATCACGACGGGCGTTTCTGAAGACGGCGGGCATGACAGCGGCGGCCGCGGGGTTGCCGGGGACCGTCGAAGCCATCGAGCCGATTCGGCGCCGCGGCGGCCCGCAGATGCAGTTGAGCCTCGCCGCGTATTCGTTCCGCAAGTACCTCACGAACTACCGGCGACGGAGCTCCGGCGCGCCCCCGAGCGCGGACGACGGGAATGGGTCGATGACCCTCGAGGACTTCGTCGATCTCTGCGCCGAGTACGGGCTGTCCGGAACGGAGCCGACCTCGTACTTCGTGCCCGATCCCCTGCCGGACAAGTACCTCCAGCGGCTGCGCCGGCGTGCGTTCCTGGCCGGCGTCTCCGTCTCCGGCACGGCGATCGGCAACACGTTCACTCACGCCGCGGGACCCGAGCGCGACCGGGAGATCGCCTACACGAAGCTCTGGATCGATCGCGCCGCCGACATGGGCGCACCGACGATCCGCATCTTCGCCGGCAACGTCCAGAAGGGCACCACCGAGGCGCAGGCGCGGCAATGGACCATCGACGCGATCCGCGAGTGCTGCGACTACGCCGGCCGCAAAGGCGTGATCCTTGCCCTCGAAAACCACGGCGGCATCGTCTCGACGGCCGCGCAGCTGGTCTCGATCGTCCGCGAGATCGACTCGGAGTGGTTCGGCGTCACGTGGGACAGCGGCAACGTCCGCGGCGCCGATCCGTACGGCGAGCTGACGGCGATCGCGCCGTACGCGGTCACCGCGCAGATCAAGGCGAAAATCGCGGGGAAGCCGGCGGATCTGCCGCGGGTCGTCAAGATCCTCAGCGACATCAACTATCGCGGCTGGCTGGCGCTCGAGTACGAGGAGGAGGAGGAGCCGAAAGTCGCCGTGCCCCGGTATCTCGGAGAGCTCAAGCGCCTCATCGCCGCTCCGTCGCGCGGGGCGAAGTAAGAGTTCCTACGCAGGCCCCTAATCATCCGAGCTGGTGACCGCCCACATGAAGGACTGGACGTCGATCATGTCCAGCGCGCCGTGCGGCTTCAGGTACTCGAGCAGGTCATTGCTGAACGCCAGCAGCCGGTTGTACGTATCCCACGTCGGCGTCGCGGCGTACAGGATGTCCACGCCGAGCCGCCGCGTGATTTCCTTGGTCCGCCCCGGTTTCAGGAACATGTGGCGCGAGGGCTGGACGAGAAACGGGATGAGCGTCACGATCGGCCACTTCGCCAGGTTGCCGGACCCGATGAGCGGCCAGGACGCGAGCGAGTGGAGATAGTTGCCGAACACTTCCGGCGTCAACGACGGCGCCTCGAGCAGGTCCGCCAGCGCGGCAAAGTACGGCGCCGTGTTCTCCGGCCGATGGATCGCCTCGCGCAGCGGCACGATCTCGCCTTGCGGGTGGAGCATCGGCGCCTTGGTCGTGATCATCCGCTCGATCAAGGCCGCCGCCTTCTCCGGTGACGACGTCGCGAGCTCCCGGAACCCGCCGGGCATCACGGCCTCGTTCCAGAGCTCGTGCTTGGCCCATTTCCAGTCGCGCTCCTGGAGCGCATACTGCTCGTCCTGAAACCCGTCGTCGAATGCCTGCCGGAAGCGCTCGAGCGCCTGCTCGTAGGTCCATTCCGCGACGTGCGGGGTCCGCGGCGCGGCTTTCCTGGCTATCGTCCGTGCCCGCGCCGCCGCCGCGCGAGTCGGTTCGTGCCACATGTGGTCGCAGGCGTCGCAGATGCGATAGCACCCTGCCGACGTCGGCGGCGTGCTCCGCAGTTGCACGCCTCCGCACTCGGAGCAGTGCGGGGCCTTCGGGATGGTTGTGGGCATGAATCAGTTTGCACCGCCCCGTCCCCGGCATGCTGTTCACTTCAGCACAGGGCTGAACATCGGCTGAGATGGCCCAAGCGAGCGAAGCGAGCGCGTCCCCTACCGAGGCGCGAAGCGCCGAGGCCTCTACCGCGGGTGCGAAGCGTGCCGCGGCCCTACCGCGAGCGAAGCGAGCGGCTTACCGGCGAACGCAGTGAGCCCGGCCTCTACCGCGAGCGTTAGCGAGCGGCCCTTACCGAGGCGCGCAGCGCCGAGGCCCCTACCGCGGGTGCGAAGTAAGCCGCGGCCCCTACCAGTAGAACTTCAGGCCGAACTGCAGCTGCCGGGGCAGATTGGCCTGGCTCGAGATCACGCCGAAAGTGCTGCTGCTGAAGTTCGTGTCCGGCGCACCCCAAATCACGCGGTTGAAGATATTGAATGCTTCCGCGCGGATGTCCATGTCGAGCGTCTGCGTGAGCTTGATCGACTTGGCCAGGCTCACGTTCTCGGTCAGGTTCCAGAAGCGGCGCACGTCCGGATTGATGCGAGGCGCGTTGCCGAGCTCCCCGACCGGCTGGACGAACGCCGATCGGTCCAGGAACCTGTCGACCGCCGGGTTGAACTCGTCGCCCGCGATCGGCGCCCGCCAGTCGGCGCCCGTGACGTTCGGCCGATTCGTCCCGTTGAAGATGTTCAGCGGCGCATTGGTCGTCACGCCGATCGGGAGCCCGCTGCCGTAGGCCTGAATCAGCGCGATTCGCCATCCGCCGGCGATCTGGTTGGCGATCCCCGTCGTGAGCCAGCGCCGCCCTTCGCCGAAGGGCAGCTCGATCACAGAGTTGATCTTGATGATGTGGGTCTGATCGAGCCGGCCCACGGACCATTCGAGCTCGGGGCGCGCGGCATCCATCGCGCGGCCGCTTCCGCTGAAGCTGTCGGCATCGGTCATGATCTTCGAGTAGGTGTAACTCCCCTGCAGCGACACGCCGCCCGACAACCGTTGATTCACCTTCAGGACGCCGGCGTGATAGTGGGAACGGCCGGTCTTGTCGCCGCCGCCGCTTTGGACGTTCACCGCGAGGTATTGAGGATACGGCCGCAGCGCCTGGGCGACGGTCCGGGAACGCTGCACGGCCGGGTTCGTGAAGTTCGGATACGGCGGCCTGATGCCGGCGGCCACTGCCGCAGCAGACGTGATGTTGGAGTTCAGCAGATCGCGCGTCGCGGTGGGGCCGAACCTGGCAATCAGGTCGTTCACGACCGACATCGGCACCTGGTTGGGGTTGAGCAACCCGGCCTGGAGATTGGATCCGTACACGCCGTTGTAGTCGAGCTCCACCGTCAGGCCTTTCCGGACTTCGCGCTGGACCGAAATCGTCCAGTTGTCGTACGTCGCCGGACGGCTGGCTGCCTGACCGTTGAACCAGTCCACGTCGTTGTTGTTCGAGAATGCCGGGTCGATCAGCGGCGGCAGCGGATAGGCCGGCAGGCCCTGATCCAGACTGAACGCGGGCGTCACACCGGCATCGGCCGACGCGAACACGTACTGACCGATGAACCCGGCGAAGTGGCTGCTGCTCTGCGTGACCGTGACGCGTCCGAAGGATCGGCCCACGCCGCCGCGGAAGATCGTCTTGTCGTTTGCGCTGTACGCGAAGCTGACTCGCGGCGCCCACGCCCCGTAGTAGCCGGGGAAGAGGCTGCTCGTCCCCTCGCGTCCCGGTCCGTCACCCGCAAAGATCAGGGCGCCGGGATAGTTGTTCACGGCCGGGTTCGGCTTGGTCGGCGACAAGTCCGAGTACTGATCGCCGCCGGCCGTCGGCGGTGTCGTGAACTCGTAGCGCACGCCGTAGTTGAGCACGAGCTTGTCGGTCAGCCGCCAATCGTCCTGCGCGTAGAACCCATAATAAGGATAGACCTGCTGGAGATAGCGGATGGTCTCGGTCCTGCCGGTGTCGGCCGCGCCGAGCAGGAACGAGGCGAACGAGCTGCCGCCGGCATTGGCCAGAGTCGTCGCACCCGGGACGCCCGTTTCAAGGAAGCTGAATCCGGCCCGGCCGCCAAGGTCCTGCTGGCCGAAGCCATTCGCCTGCTGCCGGTCGAAGGTGAAGCCGGACTTGATCGTGTGCGAGCCGGCGCTGATCGTGAGGTCGTCCTTGATCGAGAACCTCGGCTGCTCCGTCCCGTTGTATGACGATCCGCCCCACGTCGCAAACTCGGAGAACGAGATGATGCCGAAGTTCTGGTTGCAATCGACCGCATTGGGAATGCAGACCGTGTCTTTCCAGTTCTGATCGACGTTGGGGGAGTACGCGTTCTTGTTGAAGGTGTTCACGCCGGCGCTCAGGTGATTCACCATGCGCGGACTGACCACCCAGTCCCAGCTCCCCCGGTGCAGGTCCGCGTCGTTGCTCGTCGATTGAAACGTGTTGAAGGGAAACGGAAGCCCGGCCGCGCCGGCCGACCCGGGCGCCACTTCGTTGCTCGCCCTGTTGAAGAGGTACGACAGGCGATGCGCGCTGCTGAGCGAGTGATCGACTTTCACGCTGTACTTGTGGGTTTTTTCCTCGGTCGTCCCGCCGGGAGAGAGATAGTTGTTCGACACGTAGCCCAGCGTGCCCGGAACGATCCCGGCGCGATTCGGCACGACCGCCGTCCGCGCCAGCGCGAGATACTGCCTGGCAACGGCGCTGAACCGGTCGGCGGGAATCCTGTTGCCCGGGAAGGCGTCCCGAATGAAACCTGTCCCACTCGGGTTTTGCCGCGTGGTCGCCGGGTCGTAGATCACCAGCATCCGGCCGTTGGCGTCCACCCATTTGGAAAAATCGCCGTCGTACATCTCGGGCGTCGGCACGCTCAGGGTCAGCGCGTTCGAGGCCTGATTGTTCATGAAGCCTTCGTAGGCGGCAAAGAAGAACGTCCGGTTCCTGCCGTTGTACAGATGCGGGATCCGGACGGGTCCGCCCAGCGACGCGCCGAAATTGTTCTGGCGGTAGATGCCCTTCGCCGATTCGAAGAACCCTTTCGAGTCCAGCGCGTCGTTGCGGAGGAAGTCATACACGGAGCCGCGGAACGCGTTCGTGCCCGACTTGGATGCGAACGTGATGGCGCCGCCGCCGGCCTGCCCGAATTCGGGTTTGAACCCATTGGTTTCCACCGAGAACTCCGTGATCGCCTCGACCGAAGGCGTCAGGAACGCAGTTTCGGTGGTGTCGGCATTGCGATTCGTGTTGACCGAAATGCCGTCGAGCGTCGCGCCGAACGACCCGCCCTGCCCGCCCCCGAGAGCCACGTTCGCTCCGCTGCCCTTCGCCTCGGGCACCGTGGACACGAGGTCGAACACGCTCCGCATCGCCCCGCCGACCACGAGCGGCAGCTGGTCGATCAGTTCGTTCGAGATATTGGTGGACACCTTCGCGTCTTCGGTTTGCATCAGGGCGTTCCTGGCCACGACGTCCACCGACTCGGTGACGGCGCCGATGTTCAGGGTCATGTCGATTCGCGCCGTCGCGCCCGCGGCGAGCCTGATCCCGGCGACGTTTGCGGACTGGAAGCCCGGAATCGAGGCCTCGATGCGATAGATTCCAGGCGGGAGGTTGGCGGCGCTGTACGCGCCGGCCTCCGACGAGACGACGGTGACCGTCGCGTTGGTGGCGGTGTTGACGACCTTCACCGAGACCCCCGGGATCCATGCCTTCGTGGTGTCCTGGACGACGCCCGTGACGCTGCCGCGTTCGGACTGCGCGCCACAAGGAGACGGGAGTGCGAGCGTGACCGCTGCAAGGCCGGTCACAATCAATCGATTGATCACCATGGCTGCCTCCACAAGAACCGCGTCGAGGGACGGAGAGGGGAATTTCGAGGGCCGTCGCGACTGCTCGAATCTGGCGAGCAGTATAGTTACCGGCCGGGGCGGCAACAAGGCCTCGTAGTCACCGAGCCCCTACCTGCGAGCGATAGCGAGCCGGCCCTCCCGCGGGTGCGAAGTCAGCCGCGGCCCCTACCGCGTGAGCGAAGTCAGCGCGGCCCCACACCCCGGCCCGATCTACAATGCACCCGGTCGCGCTTCCTGAAGGAGAGCTCGTTATGCATCGCTTCCCAAGGCTCGTGGTAGTCGTCGTCGCGGGGCTGGCCCTGGCCTGGTCTCAAACGATCGAGACGCCGTCGGCGCAATCCGCGCAAGGTCAGGGTGGCCGCGGGCGCGGCCAGTCTGGCGGTCCGCAGGGCTGGGCGGGCACAGCGCCCAGTGCCGAGCCGCCGCTCGTCCCGAAAGCACCGGCAGGCGTCAAAGAGGGCGAGATTTGGATTCCGCCGCTGCCCTCGATGGAGTCGGTCGCGCCGCCGCCCGGTTGGACGACGGCCGGCCCCGACACGCCGCCGATGCCCCTGACCTTGCTGCGGCTCCCGCGCACGAACATCACGCGCGCGAAGTTTCCGGCGATTGACTTTCACGTGCACGCGCGCGAGCTCAGGACCCCGGAGGCCTACAAGAGCTTCATCGCGCTCATGGACTCGATCGGCATGGGCGCCATCGTCAACCTGAACGGCGGCACTGGCGCCGATCTCGACACGGCGTTGAAGTCCGGCGAGGCGTACCGGGATCGCGTGGCCAACTTCATCACCTTCAGCCCGGAGGGCATCAACGAGCCGGGCTGGTCCCAGAAATTCGCCGCGGAAATGGAGCGGGCCTTCAAGGCCGGGGCGCAGGGGATGAAGGTCTCCAAGCAGCTGGGCCAGGGCGCGCAGAACCCCGACGGCACATTCATCCAGAGCGACGATCCGCGCCTCGATCCGGTCTGGGCGATGGCCGCCAAGTACGACAAGCCGGTGATGATCCACACCAGCGACTCGATCGGCCGCTTCTATCCGATCGGCCCGAAGAACGAGCGCTACGAGGCGGGGCTCTGGCGGCGGCCGGGCGATCGCGAGGGGAATCTCTACACCGAAGGTCCCAAGCACACCGTGATCGAGAAGGCGCGCGAGAACATGCACCGCAAGCACCCGAAGACACGCTTCGTCAACGCGCACATGGCGATGCTCTACTACGATCCGCAGAAGCTCGCCACCTTCCTCGACACGTACCCCAACGCCGACATCGAGATTTCCGCGACGCTCCAGGACATCGGCCGCGCGCCGCGGCTGTGGCGCGAGTTCATCATCAAGTACCAGGACCGCGTGTTCATGGGCTCCGACGGGTCGCCCAGCCGGGGCGCCGAAGAGTTCTGGATCCCGCACTGGCGGGTTCTCGAAACGTACGACGAGTACTTCGAGCACCCGGCGCAGATTCGCACGCCCGGGGGCTCGCCCGGCCACGGCCGCTGGAACGTCTCCGGCATCGGGCTGCCCGACGACGTGCTGCGCAAGGTGTACTACCTGAACGCGCTGCGTCACCTGCCGTCACTCAAGCCGTCGATCGACAGGCAGCTCGCGGCCCGACGGTAGTTCGACGTTTGTCAGATCCCCCGCAAGGGTCGTCGGCGGGCGAGCGGGGTCGGCGGCCGACGCGATCAGGAGTTGGCCACTAGGGACGGAGAGTGCCGGGTCGGAAACTCATCATGGCAACACCGACGCTGTCACGGGCCGCGTGGCTCGCCCTCATCGCCGTGATTGTCCGGTACGGCCTGTCGGCATCCGGTGATGTGCTCGCAACGGCGCAGCGGACTGCCCCCAATATCGTCTTCATTCTCGCCGACGACCTCGGCGTGAACGATCTCGGCGCCTATGGCAGGCGCGATCACCACACCCCGAACCTGGATCGGCTGGCCGCTGAAGGGTTGAGGTTCACCACGGCCTACGTGGCCTCGCCGATCTGTTCGCCGTCGCGCGCGGCGCTCATGACCGCCCGGGCGCCGGCGCGTCTGCACCTGACGACGTTCCTGCCCGGCCGTGCCGACGCCGCGTCGCAGAAGCTGCTCCATCCGCCGATCAGGCAGCAGCTGCCGCTCGAGGAGATGACGATCGCCGAACGGCTGCGGTCGGCGGGGTACGCGACGGCGGCGATTGGGAAATGGCATCTGGGCGGAGCCGGCTACGGACCGCGCGACCAGGGATTCGACGTCGAGCATGCCGGTCAGGCCACCACCACGCCGAGCGAGACTGAGGGCGGAAAAGGAGAGTACAGACCTGACCCGGGAGGCGCAGCGCTTCATCGACGCGAACCGCGATCGGCCGTTCTTCCTCTACCTCGCCCACAACAACCCGCACATCCCGTATTCGGCGCAGCAGAAGTTCGTCGACGACAACCGTGAGGCATTCGAACCGCGCTACGCCGCCACGGTGCAGACGCTCGACGATGTTGTCGGGCGCCTCCTCCTCCACCTTGATGCCGCCGGCCTGCGCGACAAGACGATCGTCGTCTTCACGAGCGACAACGGCGGCCTTCACATGCCCGAGGGACGGCACGCTCGCGTGACGCACAACACGCCGTTCCGCGCCGGCAAGGGCTACCTCTATGAAGGCGGGCTGCGCGTGCCGTTGATCGTCCGCGGCCCCGGCCTCGCGAAGGGCGTCGTCATCGATACCCCCTTCGTCAACATGGACTGGATGCCGACGCTGCTCGAGCTCGCAGGCGCGCCGCCGGCTCCAGGGATCGACGGGGTCAGCCAGGCCAGGGTGCTGACCTCGGGGAAGTCTTCGTCCGACAGCCGTCCGCTGTTCTGGCACATCCCGCACTACACGAATCAGGGCAGCAGGCCGGCGGGCGCCATGCGTGAAGGACGCTGGAAGCTCGTCGAGCACTACGACGACGGCAAGGTCGAGCTGTTTGATTTGAATGACGATCGCGGCGAGACCAGGAACCTGGCGGCGCGGGAGACGGCCCGGGCCGCGGACATGCGCGCCCGTCTCCGCGACTGGCGCACGTCCGTCGGCGCGCAGGAGAACACGCCCAACCCGAACTGGAACGCCGAGCTCTACAAGCAGATCTACGTGGACTTCGATTCAACGCGCTTCGATCCCCTGCGCGCCGACGCCGGGGCCTGGAAGGACGTGGGCACATGGCGCCAGCGGATGGACGCCGCGATCCGCCCCCCGGCGAAATGACCGGCATGTTTTGAACAGGAGATCAGGAGATCAATAATTTTTTGAAAAAAAATTTCTCCTGGCCTCCTGGCCTCCTGTAAAAACCACAGCATTCAGCGCTGCGGCGTTTTGAGGTACGCGATCAGATCCGCGAGATCCTGCTCCGCGATCGCGCGTTCCAGCTCGTTCGGCATCATCGAGACCGGCGACTCCTTCATGGAGACGACCTGGTTCCGCAGGATCACGTGCGATTGAGACAAGCCGTCGCGGAGTGTCACGCTGTTGGGTGCTTCCGACTCCAGCCGCCCGAAGAGCGTTCGTCCGTCACGAGTCTCGACGTTGTAGGCGTGGTACCCGGGCGCGATTTCGTAATCCGGAACCAGGACGTGAAGCAGAATGGCCTCGGCCGGCTGATTGCGGATACCACTGAGGTCCGGCCCGACGTGCGCCCCCGTGCCGGCGAACGTGTGGCACGTCGCGCAGTGGCCGGCAAAGATCCGCTGGCCGCTCGTGGCGCTTCCGGTCCGCGCCAGCACCGTCCCGCGTAATCGCTCGTAGACCTGCATCCGATCTCCGGACTCCACGGCAGCGAACAACGCGCGGCCGCGCGCCTGGATGGCGGTGTTCCGGTGGTTCATGAGCCGGCTTCGCCGCGAGGACACAATCGACGCCGGCGCAATCGCACCCTTTTCCAGCGCGTCGAGCAGGACCAGTGTCCGCGCATCGTCGGTCACGAGAACGGACAGCACCGCCTCCCGCGTCTCGGGCGTGAACGCCAGCCAGCGGCCCGGCGCCACCAGGCTCGCTGCGGCCGCCGGTTCGGGAAGCTGAGACAACGCCCGGACGGCCGCGAGCTGAATCTGAGAAGGATGCCGCGGAGCGAGCAGGCTCTCGAGCGTCCTGCCCGCCGATGAATAGTCGGTGTGACCCAGCAGACCGATGGCGCCGAGCCGCAGGTCCGCGGACGCGCGCTCGTCCAGCGCCAGCGCCGAGGCACGCGACAGGATCTTCTGCACGCGCTGACTGGCCGAGCGTGCCGGTTCAGAGTCGGAGGACAACAGCGTCATGAAAGCCGAGCGGCCGTCCCGGCCGAGCCCGCGGGCCTGCAGGCCCTGCGCGATCCCGGAGAGCGCCGCCGGTTGCCAGCCGAACTCGGCCGCGGGATCGGCGATCTGGAACACGAGATCGAGGCAGCGTTCAGGTGTCTGGCCGGCGCCGAACACCTGACCGAGATCCTGCATCACCGCGCTGACCGACGCAGACGACGACGACGAAGACGATGCGACGAAGGCGCGAAAGAACTCGTTCGATCGATCTCTGACGGAGCTGAGCACGGCCGCGCGCACCCAGGACTGGGTCCCGCCGCGGCGCGCGAGCGTGGCCAGCGCGGGTATGGCGCGCGGATCGTCCGTTTCGCCGAGGGCAAGGGCGACGCGGAAGCGCACCCGATCGTCGGAGTCGTCGGCCAGGCGCAGCACGTGCGAGACCAGATCCTTCGACGCGCCGAGTCGCGCTTCGGCCAGGTGGACGGCATTCTCGCGGACGGCGGCGTGCTGATCTTCGAGCGCGCCGGCAACATCGGCGGGCTCGAGGCCGCCGAGCCCCTCGAGGGTCCACAACGCGTGAATGCGACCAACCTCGGTCCGGCCTTGCTGCGCGAGCGTACGAAGCGCCGGCAGTGCGCTCCGGTCGCGGCGTTCCACGAGCAGGCGCTGGGCCGTCTCGCGCCACCAGGCGTTCGGATGTTCGAGCATCCGCGACAATCCACCCGCGTCCAGATCGCCGAGGTCCACCGGCTTCCCGTCTGACTTCCAGTTCTGGGCGACGATCCGATAAATCCGGCCTCGTCCTTTTCCGGCGTCGAAATCCAGCAGGCGCCGGCTCGGCTCCGGCACGTACTGCGGGTGGTCGATGATCTTCCGGTACATGTCCACGATGTACAGCGCGCCATCCGGACCGTTCGCGGCGAACACCGGGCGGAACCACTGATCGCGCGAGGCCAGGAACTCGCGCCCGTCGCGCGCCGGCCGCGACGTGAAGGTGACGCCGTTCGGCGATCGGATCTGCCGCTGCACGAGGTTCTGGGCGGATTCGCAGATGAAGATGCTGTCGCGGTCAGCGGCGGCCGGCAGCGCGTCTCCGCGATGAATGTGCACACCGCTGGCGGCGGTGAAAGTGCCGGCGTGCGGCGTGCTCATCAGGCTGGGATGAAACGAGGCCGTCGTCATGTCGGCGCTGATCGGCCAGACGACCGCGTGCGCGCCAGCCGTCGACACGTCCTCCACGGTCGCGGAAAACGCCAGATGCGGATTCCGCTTCAGGTATCGAGGCTCGAGGACGGCGTGCATGACGGGGCGCCGATTCGAGGCCGTGAAGCGGCGGCCGTAGTCGTCGAAGGTCAGGCCGTATTGGCCCTGGCCTCCGATTAGCTCGAACGCCTGCGTGAGGGGATTGAAGCGTGAATCGCTCGAGGTGAACGTCACGGGCGGACGATCGGGATGCTCGGGCCAGGTCACGCGGCCGCCGGTCAAGCCGCTGGTCAGATAGATCCAGTTGTCGGGCCCGAGCGTCGGGTGACTGAATCGAATCTGCGCGGTCCGGGCGGCGTCGAATCCCGTCAGGATCACGCGCCGCTCGTCCGCGACGCCGTCGCCGGTCGTGTCTTTGAGGTAGAGGAGATCGGGTGCGTCGCTGACGAAGACGCCGCGTCCCCAGGGCATGATGCCGTTCGGCGACGAGAGCTTGTCCGCGAAATCCGTCCGCTTGTCGAAGCGTCCATCGCGGTCTGTGTCTTCCAGCAGGGCGACGACGCCCTCGGGCGCCGGCTGAGCGGCGCCCTCGAGCGGGCCGGGGTAGCCGCGATTCTCGACCACGAACATGCGGCCCCGCTCGTCGAACGCCATCGCCACCGGGTCACGGATCAGGGGCTCCGCGGCCGCCAGTTCGATCCGGTAGCCCGGCTCGAGCTCGAACGTCGCGAGGGCTTCATCGGGAGATAGCCCGACGCTCTCCCCCTGGCCGGGACGCTGTGGTTCGAATGCGCGGCCTTCGGGTAACCACGTCAACGAAATCGTGCACAGCAGAGCGATCGGGACACTCAGATAGGACTTACACCGTGACATGCCGTATCTGTGTCCATCCGTGTCCATCCGCGGCTCTATTTGAGTTGCGCCAGCATCTCGAGCAGCACGGCCACCATCTTCGGCGCCGTCTGCACCTCGACCTGGTTGGTTCCCAGCCAGGTTTCGTAGCCGCCGAGCTCGTGCTGCGCGGCCGTGGGCAGATAGCCGTACGCGCCGTTGGCGATCGACACGGCAAACGTGTCTGGAAACGGGCTCTTCGCCTTGAGCTCGAGTCCGATCTCGACGAACGCTTCGAAGGGGATCGACACGATCGCCAGGTCGCCGACGCGCAGCGCCTGCAGCGGCACGTCGATCCGCGCCGGCATGTCCACCATCCGCAGCGTGCGCTCGGCGTAGGTCCGCTCCCGCGGGTGACTCATGGGCGCGCCCTCGGGCCGGGCCAGGACACTTTTCGCCCATTCGACCAGTGCTGCGGTCGGGCGGCGGGACTCGAGGGTCAGCTCCCGCTGGATCATCCTGAGCGGCGCCGCGTCGTGGTACTCGACGGCCTGCATCGCTCTGAAGACTTCCACCGCCACCTCGTTGGCGACGAGCTCCATGCGGACGTACTCGGGCAGACGCTTCTGTCCACCGCGGACGTCGATGTTGTTGATGTCGCCGCTCGTGCCGTTCGACAACATCGCGACGAACGGCGGCGGCTCGGTGGTGTCCGGCTTTAGCCGAACCATGGTCTCGGTGGCGTCCGTAGTGTTCGTGGCGTCCGGCTTCAGCCGGACCATCAGTGTCCGCCTTCATCCGGACCATTGCCGCCATCGCACGCGCGAACGCCCCGAAGTAATCCGCCGAGATGTGCCCTTCCGGCACGCCGCCCACGTAGTGGAGCGAGTAGTTGGCCAGCAGCGCGATCGGCCGGCCCGAGACGGACTGGATCGACAGGAACCCGATCTCGGGATCCGTGGGCCCGGCGGGCTTCAGAAGGTCGGGGCTGGCGACCGGCGGGTTCATCCGGACCTTGTCGGTCCCGCCGAACGGGTTGCCGAGCTGCGGGCCCGGCTTCATGAACCAGCGCCGGTTGAACACCTGCTGCGGAAGGCTTCCGCTGCCCCACCCGATCCGGGCCGGTTCGAGGTTGTTGATGGCGCGCTTGATCCCGTCCGCGATTCGCCCGGCGAGAAACGTCTGGTAGTGATCGAGCGGCTGCGTGCCGGCGGATCGATCGGTGCCGTCCGCGCCGCGCGCCGTCGTCGCGGAGTGCGTGTGCGTCGAGGCGATCAGGATGCGCTCCACGGCAAAGCCGGAGCGCTCGTGGGTCAGGCGCTTGGCCTCGTCTAAGATCCGCCGGGGAATCCCGACGTTGTCGGCCACGACGATCGCAACACGTGTCTCCCCGTCGTCGAGCACGAGACAGCGGGCGTACAGCTCGTCATGGACGTGCGTGGCCGGAGGCGACGTCCAGTTCCCGACGATGAGCTCGCCGAGCGGAGGCGTGATGTTGCTGGCCGCTGCGCCGGCCCGCAACCGGCGCTCCTGGGCGTCCGCCGAGGACGCAAGCGCGACGGTCCCGGCAAGGAGAATGGTTGTGAGGACCGCGCGCTTCATCATCCCTGCTGAGCGAATGAACAGGAGATCAGGAGCTCAGGAGTTTATGTTTTTCTCCTGATCTCTTGATCTCCTGATCTCTTGTTAGAAACTGTAACGAATCCCGAGCCGGAACTGACGCTCGGCATACGAAGGATTCAACGCGAAGATTCGCATGAAATCTCCGCTCGTGAGGCTGCCGTTCGGGTTCGCGAACTTGAACGTGTTCGTGATGTTGGACCCTTCGAGCCGCACTTCGATCTTTTGCGTGCCGCCGACAGGAATGGCGCGGAAGACCGAGAAGTCGAGGTTCCATCCGCCGGGACCGCGGATCTGGTTGATTCGGCCGGTGCCGAAGCGAACGCCTTCCGGCTGCGTCAACGCGGCCGGATCGTAGTAGTAGCCGTTGGCGCCAATCTCCCCGATCTTCGTCACGGTTGCCGTTGAAGTCGGCGGTCTGCGTGTTGCCGGGCGTGTTCAGCGAGGTGCCGTCGGCGGTGACCGTGAACGGCGAGCCGCTGAACGCGGCGACGATCCCGTTGAGCTGCCAGTCGTCGATCACGGCTCTGAAGATGCCGCCCGGGCCGCTCTCGCTCCGCCATGGCAGCTGGTACATGAACGCCATCGTGAAGGTGTGAAGCCGGTCGTTGTTGGCCAGCGCCCAATTGCGATCCTCGGCTTCGGCCGTGGGAACTTCGTAGTCGGTTCTCAGCCCCATCGAGCGGCTGAGGGTGTAGTGGCCTTTGAGCAGCAGCCCCTGGGTGAACGGCCGCGTCACGCCCACCTGCAGCGCGTGGTACGACGTCCTTCGCCACGGCGAATAGATCTCGATGTCGAGCTGACGACCGTTCGAGGCAAAGTACGGACGATCGGTGTCGCCGCCGCCCATGTGCTGCACGGCGTTGATGTTGATCGTCTGCCCTTCCGCCGGCGGCAGGCCGCCGACCAGGCGGTTGCCGACATACGCGAGATCGACCGAGACGATCGGCAGGCGCCGCTCGAACGCGACGTTCCACGAGTGCGTGCGGCCGCGATGGGTCGATTCCGGCACGGCGGTCTGCATCCCGTAGGAGTTCGGCAGCGGGATGCGGCCGCTGCTCAGATTCGGTCCCTCGAGGAGCGGGATCCCCTGGTTGATCGTGCCATACCACCCGAACGTGGACGTGCCGGCGGGAGGCGGGAAGCTCGCATTCAGCACGAGCGGGTAGCTGAAGTCGCCGCGGAACGCTTCCTGTGACGACATGCCGCGGGCGTCGAGCGTCGCCCCATAGCCGGCGCGCATGACCGTCTCGTCGTTCAGACGATAGACCGCGCCGACTCGCGGCGTGAACAGGTCCTTCGGCGCCACGATGCCCATGTTCTTCGGATTACCCCCGACGCCGCCGATGAGGACGTCGAGCGTCTGCCGGTCCAGCATCTCGATCTGCCGATCGGCCCGCGAGAAGATGGGGTAGTACTCCCACCGCACGCCGAGATCGAGCGTGAGCTTCTGGTTCACCGACCACCGGTCGCGGAAGAACATCGCATGCTGCCACTCGCGCCCGGTGAAGAGCTCGGTACTGATAGCTCTTGCTGGCCGTGCCGACCAGGCCGAGCATGAACGCGGCGTACGTGTTGTAGAGGTTCGCGGTCTGCGCCCCGGTGCCGAACGTCCGCGTGGAGTTGCCGGCAAAGTCGAACCGTCCGCGAGGATTGGCCCGTTCCGGCTGCCAGTTGTCGAGGTGCAGATAGTCCAACCGGTACCCCATCCTGAAGTCGTGGCTGCCCGAGATCTTCGTAACGTTCGTGCTGAAGGAGACGGTGCCCTCGTCACGGTAGGTCGGGCTCCAGGTCGGCGTGTTCCCGAGCGCGGTGAAGCCCGTCCTGAACTCCGGCATGCCCGCGTAGCGAAAATCGTTCCGGCCCTGGTCGTTGGTGCCCGGGATGCCGAGATCCAGACCCATCATGCCCAGGTTGAAGTCGGGCGAGCTGCAGAATTGATCGAACATCGAGATGCCGAACGCGCTGTCGAGGAGCAGCGACTTCCCGAACGACCAGGTCTGCCCGCCGGTGATGAGATGGACTTTCGTCTCGCCGCCGTCGCCATCGGCGCTGCCGATCGGGAAGGTGAACAGATCGTCGACCAGCGCGTTCATGTGGCTGTACTTGCCCCAGACCTGATGCGCGTCCGTACGGTTCCAGTTCATCTTCGCGTCGAAGTTGTGCCGATCCGTCGCGTTGCGGCGCGTCGTCCTGAAGTTGCCGGTCAGGCCGCCCAGGCCCGTGCCCTCGATGTTCGGCATCGGATACAGCGTCTGGAGCTGAGTCGAGATCCCGTTCCTCCGGCTGACGGGGATCTGGTTGTTCTCGAACTGGACGCGGCCGGTGCCCGTGGCCAGGTCGCCGCTCAGGGGATCGTAAATCCGCTGCTGCGCGCCGTTCGCGTTGACCGCGCCGCTGAAGTCGCCGTTGCGCATCGCCGCCGTCGGCACGTTGAAGAACGCGAACAGGTTCTGGCGGCCGAGGTAGCCTTCGTACGACCCGAAGAAGAACAGTTGATTGCGGACAATCGGTCCGCCGAGGGTCCCGCCGAACGTCTGCCGTTCGATGGGCAGCTTCGCGGGGATCGCGCCCCGTCCAAAGTAGTAGGGGTTGGCATTCAGCTTCTCGTTGTTGAAAAACTCGAACGCCGAGCCTTTGAAGGTGTTCGTGCCCGACTTGGTGATCACCGTGATCGCCACGCCGGCCGCCATACCCTCTTCGGCATCCATGCTGCCCGTCGTCATGTTGACCGACTCGATCGTCTCCGCCGGCGGGATGTAGATGTTGTGGTGCGGCAGCCCCACGTTGACGTTCCGCGTGCCGTCGGTGAGCGTGGTGTTGGCGGCGCCTTCCTGGCCGTTCATCGACACGTTGAGCGAACGCTCCGGCGTGTCGGTCTCGGCGTTCGGCAGCGTCGCCGGCATCGAGCCGGGGACGAGCACCTGGAGCGCCTGGTAGTTTCGGAATTGATTGAGCGGGAGATTGGTGATCTCCCTGGAGTTCAGCTCGGTGTGGGTGTCGGCCTTGTCGGTCTGCAGGAGCTCGGCGACCGACTGGACGGTGACCACCTCGCTCACGTTCCCGACCGACAGCGTGAGATCGACGCGGCTGATCTGGCCGACGGTGACGGGCACGCGGGCGCGGATGGATTCCTTGAACCCGGTCAGGACGACTTTGACGTCGTACGGTCCGGCCTGGATGTTCGTGAACGAGTACGCGCCCTGCGCGTCGGTGGTCGTCTCGCGCTTGAGATTGGTATCCGTGTTGAGGATCGTCACGCTGGCGCCCGGGACGACGGCTCCCTGCGAGTCGACCACGTTGCCGACGAGCCCGCCATACAGCAGCTGCGCCTCCGCCGGGATGGCCGCGGCGGCAAAGATAGCGAGTCCGAGAATCAATAAGCAGAGACGCGATCGCGACATACCTGCGCCCTTAGTCACAGCCCACCTCCTGGGTCTGTTCGCCGGACGCTCCCGCCTCTGCGCGGCTTCCCCGAGTTGACCAAATTGAGCGGCCCTGACGAAGTTGGTCGCAGTCTGCGCGCACGGCACGGCGCTGTCAAGGCCGTACAGGGGACGTGTCAAGCGTCGTTCGGGGAGTCGTGGTCCTGGGCTTTTGATATAGGCCGGCGTCGGTGGCCTGACACACCGCTCGTCACGCGGGACCTCCGGCAGCGACGCGGCGTGCCTTGAAGTTCTTCCATGGCTAGGGGATAATACAAGCTGCTCCCCCGACAACCGACATGACAACATTTGTGTGGACCTGTCCGCAGTGTGCGCGCAGCGTCCCCAACAGGCTCGAGGCCTGCCGGTGCGGGTGCGCGCGACCGCCGGTTGCCGCTGCGCCGGAGCCGGAGACGCTGAGCACATCCCCGCCTCCGACCGATCGGCACCTCGCGCCGGCCGGCGCGCCGCGTGACGATCGAGAGCCTGCGCCCGGCGCGAGCCCGAACCCGGCGAGGCGCATCGCCGTCGTGGCCGGTGCGCTTCTCGCGCTGATCGCGATCGGCGTGTTCTCCGCGGTCATGCTGCGCGCGCCCGCGCCGCGTACTGCGGCGGCGGCCACGGCACCGGGCGCCGGGGTAATCCTCGGCCCCGTCGAGACGGCGGCTCACGATCGGCGGGCGGACCGACCGCCGCTTGGCGATCCGCCACCCGTCGAGGTCGATCGGGCCGGCGCCGCGGCGGAATCGGCCGTGATGCTCTCGACGGAAGAAATCGTGACCCGGTCGATGCCGGCAGTCGTGACCGTCGTGGCTCGCGACGGCTTCGGTAGCGGATTCTTCGTCGCCTCCGACACCGTCATCACCAACGCGCACGTCATCGCCGGCAACGACGTCGTCACGCTGAAACGCGCCGGCGGCTATTCGCGCACCGCGCGCGTCGAGTCCGTCTCGCACGACATCGACCTCGCGGTGCTCAAGCTGGACATCTCGGATTTCGATCAGGTCGTGCTGCCGCTCGCCGACCCGCGCGACGTGACGATTGGCGCCGACGTGGTCGCGATCGGATCGCCGCGCGGGCTCGCCAACACCGTGACGCGCGGCATCGTCAGCGGCGTGCGCTCGATCGACAACGTCAGCATGGTCCAGACCGACGCCGCCATCAACCCCGGCAACAGCGGCGGGCCGCTGCTCGATCGGCGGGGACGCGTGCTCGGCGTGAACACGATGAAGCTCGGACGCGGCACCGAAGGCATGGCGTTCGCGGTCTCGATTCAGTACGTGCCGCGCATGATCGGGCCGGTCTATGCGCCGAAGTCGGACCGCGATGAACGCCGCGAGAGAGGGACGCGCGAGTACACCGAGAACATGCGCGCGCTCGCGCAGCGCGCCGGCGCGGTGGACACCAACTGGAAAGCGTTCCGGGCGTCGTGCCAGGCCGAGGACGCCCCGTCGGCCGACCACCAGTGGTTTGCCTTGTCTGACGGCCGCCCGGTGCCCATGCGCGACTCGGCCAGTTGCGGCGCGTGGCACGGCTACTTCAAGCAATCGGCTGCCTCGACGCGCGACGCGCTCGAGCGCCACGAGGCCGCGGCCCGTTCGATGGGGCTCGGCGCCGAGCAGACGCGAGCGGTGCGGCGCCGCCTCAACCTGACGTTTCCGGGATGGGAACCGTAATGGCGGGTTCGGCTTCAGCGGTAGCAAATGCCGGTAGTATCCGGCTTCAGCCGGCCCGACGCCCGATGTTGAAGCCTGCCTCTGCGCGAAGCTCGCTGCGAAGGCTCGAGCGAAGGCGGGTGCCCTCATCGGCATCGTGCTGCTCGGCGCAGCGGCGTGCAGCTCGCCGCCGCTGACCGAGATCGGTAGCGGATGGTTTGTGGACGAAGGCAAGCCTCCGTGGGCGCACCTTTATCGCGTGGCCGGCGGAAAGCGCGTCCTCGTCGATCGGCAAATCGACAGCTACCGGATGTACTACAAGACGTGCCTGGCGTACGAAGCGTCCCGTCCGGAGGGGCGGGTCGTATTCGTGGCGGCCGGCGATCGCACCCCGTACGCCGTGACGGAAACCGACACGCTGCGGCCGTGGCGGATTGACGTGGACGGGATGCGGCGGTTCGACAGGCGCGAGGACACGAACGGCCGCGTGTCGCTCGCGATCGAGTTCATCGACTTGAGCGATGTCTGTTACGCCGCGCAGATGACGAAGCCGTTTCAGGCCGACTGGGCGAAGGTCACGCCGGTCGTGCCCGGCAGGGTCAAAATCGTGGAGTCGATCGTCGAGGTCAACGGCGCCGACAGCGTCGGCAACTCCACGCTCAGCGACGCCGTGCGCCTCAAGCGGATCGTCCTCGTCGACGAGCTGTTGCGCGCCGGCGCCGACGTCAACTCCACCAATCGGCATGGCGGCACACCGCTCATGACCGCCGTCTGGTCACGGGATACCGAAGTGGTCCGCCGGCTGCTCGAGGCCGGCGCCTGGATCAACGCCCAGGCGGACAATGGGCACACGGCGCTGATGGATGCCGCGCACACGCGCAACCGCGAGATGGCGGAGCTGCTGCTCGATGCGGGCGCGGACGTGAAGATCCGCGACGATCTCGGACGCAACGCCGCTGCCCGCGTGCCGGACGGCGGCGGCTCCGAAATGGACGCGCTCCGCGCGCGGCTTGCCCGGGCGGAGGCGGCGTCCGACGAAATGATGCGAGCCCGAGATCAGCGCGTCGAGTTCCGTCCTCGACCTCCTGTAAAACCGAGTCCCGAGTCCCGAGCCCCAGTCCCGAGTCCCGAGCCACCCTAGTTGCGGGCGAAGCAGTAGAGGCGCCCGGCGCCGCCGCGAGGCGCCGTGTTGCTGCAGTTCTGGTTCGCGTGCGCGGAGTTCCACGACGCGAGTGTTCCCGACGTGTTCTGGTTCGGGCCGAAGCCGTCGGAGTGGCCGACCTGTGCCGCGACGTCCGCTCCTGCCGACGTCCAGTCGTTGCACGTCATCCCCGGCATCAACGTGCCCTCGGCGGTCGATCCGGTGAGGATGTCGTGCTCGACCGGTTGGGGCGAGTTGGTCCACTGACCGTTGATGCGTTGACCGCGTTCGTCCAGGAAGATGGCGGCATCGCCCCGCCGCGCGTGCAGCTCGGTCGCGTTGGTGGCGACGAGCGCGAGGGCCGCGTTGTACCAGGGCCCGGTGCCGATCCTGCTCCGGGCGTCGGTCGGCCGGTTGCCGTTGCTGGCATCCTGCTGGACGCTCAGATACGCGCCCCAGGTGCGCTGCCCGTGGCCGGCCGCCGCGGCCAGCCGCTGACAGATCGCGTCCGCGCCGGCGAGCCCGCCGAGATTCCCCGTTGCGTTCGTCGCGCTCGTCACGAAAAAGGTGACCGCCGGCGCCGTCGGCGAAATGGGTGTGGAGTCACTGTCACACGCGGCGAGAACCAGGACCGAGATCAAGCAAACGTAGCGTGACATCGTCTTTTGGCCTTTCGGAGTGGGCTTGCAGCGCTGGTCCAAAGGCAAGCGTCCTGCCAACAATCAGCGACGATTTTCGCATCGTTGACCGGAAAAAACATCGGTCCCGTCAACTCGACCTTTCAACTGACGAAAACCTGAAACGGCGGCCGTAATCGGCTCGGCTGTATTTGACCGCGCCGCGCGGGCAACTCTAAACAGCGGCGAACATACAGCGTATGACCTGGCATGTCAGCCCCCTCCGTTACTCTGGCATTTTCCTGGTCGAGCACTACCCGCTTCCACGTTCGACCGGCTCTCGCGCTTTCTGAATAAATCCTCAGACAACCACATGGGGACCTGAGTGGCACAAACGCCGGCCGCTCATCTCGCCAGCGGAACCGGTTGTCGACACGCTGCTCGCCCTTGCGAAGCAGCCAACCCAAAGGAGCAGTCATGATCATGAGCGTCCGCACGTGTGGCTCGTTGGTTCAGGCCGGGGCGGACCCCGGGACGTATGCCGTCGTGTCAGTCGCGGCGCCGCACGAGCGAACGGCCACCCGCAGCCCGGTGAATATCGCGTTTGTTCTCGACCGATCGGGTTCGATGGCTGGCGAGAAGATCGCGCTCGCGCGGCAGGCCGTGGATCACGCGCTCCGGCTGCTACGAAGCACCGACCGGTTCTCGGTCGTGGTGTACGACTCGCAGATCGACGTGATCGTCGCGTCCGAGCTTGCGACGCCCGAGGCCTGCGCACGCGCGCGGGCCCGGCTGGCATCGATCGACGCGCGTGACAGGACGGACCTGTGTGGCGGGTGGTGGGCCGGGTACGAGCAGGTGGCGCCCGTCATCGAAGGCGAAGGCCAGGGCCGATGTCTGCTGCTGACCGACGGCCTGGCCAATCACGGGATCATCGAGCGGGATGTGTTCGTCGCTCTCGCGGGTGACATGCGCTGCCGGGGCGTGGTCACGTCGACCTTCGGCGTCGGCGCGGATTTCGACGAGCGGCTGCTCCGGCAGATGTCCGATGCCGGTAGCGGGCACTTCTATTACATCGAGCGCGCGGTACAGATTCCGGACCTGTTCGCGAGCGAGCTGGGAGAAGCGCTCGACGTCGTCGCGTCCGGGGTCACTCTCACCATTGAGACGCCGAATCTACGCGGGGTGGACGTCCTGAACGAGTTCCCGTCGCGTTTTGAGCAAGACATCGCGACCGTCCAGCTGGGCGATCTCGTTTCGGGGCAGGAGTTGTCCGTTGTCGTGCACCTCGGCTTGCCGCCCGGTGAGGAAGGGACGCAGCTCGCTGCCACGTTCAGCGTCCAGGCGGCTGGCGCGCACGTTCCGGCGCAGTCCGTGACGCAGGTATGGACCTTGGCATCGGAGGCGGCGTGCCGGGCGGAGCCGCTCAACCGGCCCGTCGAGGAAGCAATCGGCGAGATGTATGCCGCGCGCGCCCGCGCGAGGGCCGTTGAGTTGAACCGCCGCGGTGAGTTCGCCGCTGCGGAACGCACGCTCAGGAAGGCCTCGAAAAAGATCCAGGAGCGCGCCGGCGAGAGTCCGGCCCTCGCGAAGGTGGTCGAGCTCTTTCAGAGCGCCATCAAGATCACATCGGCGCCGATGAGCCCGCAGGCCACGAAGTCGATGCTCTTCGAGGCCGACTCGACGCTCCGGTCGCGCGATGCCGAGGGGAAGGCCCGCCGGGCGCCCAAGTAGGAGACCGAGCCGCAACGTTGACGCGGAAACATGACAAGGTAGATCCAGGGTGAACTTATGGTCGACGAACAGGGCCACCTCCACAATGAGTGGACTCCGATGGTGGACTGCCGGCTCGATTCGCGCAACGGCGCCGTGTTCGGGAAGAACCCTCTGAAGCTCTTGGACAGATACCGGGGCGCGCTGATCGGCCTCGCTACGGGCGACGCGCTCGGGACGACGCTGGAGTTCGCGCCTCCGGGCACGTTCACGCCGATCACCGACATGGTCGGCGGGGGGCCCTTCAACCTGGACCCGGGCCAGTGGACCGACGACACGTCGATGGCGCTGTGCCTCGCGGAGAGCCTCATCGAGTCGGACGGCTTCGACCCGTTCGACCAGCTATCGAGATATCTCCGTTGGAAGCGGAAGGGGCATCACAGCAGCACCGGCACATGCTTCGATATCGGGGGCACCGTCGCCTCTGCGCTCGCCAGGTATGAGCGCTACGGCCAGCCCTGGTCCGGCAGCGTTGACGAGCACTCCGCGGGCAACGGATCGATCATGCGCCTGGCGCCGGTGCCGTTGTTCTTCGGCGGTGATCCGGAAGCCGCCATCGCGCGGGCCGGGGAGAGCTCGCGGACGACACATGGCGCGCGAGAAGCGATCGACGCGTGCCGCTACATGGCCGGCCTGATCATCGGCGCGTTGCAGGGCCGTTCGCGGAAAGAGTTGCTCGCGCCGCTCTTCTCACCCGTCCTCGGCCTCTGGGATCGCGAACCGCTTGCGCCGTGGATCCACGACATCGCCGCCGGCTCCTTTCTCCGCCGCGAACCGCCACAGATCCGCGGCACCGGCTACGTCGTCGCCTCGCTCGAGGCCGCTCTCTGGGCGTTCGCGAAGAGCACCTCCTTCGAGCACGGCGCGCTGCTCGCGGTCAACCTGGGTGACGATGCGGATACAACCGGCGCGGTGTATGGGCAGATCGCGGGAGCGTTTTATGGCGCTGACGCCATTCCGGAGCGATGGCGTATCAAGCTCAGTTATCTCGAGAGGCTCGAGAGTTTCGCCGAGCGGCTGCTGGACAAGTCGGGAGAGCGACAAAAGTGAGGGCGTCCCGCGCCTGATGGCGGCGACCACGGCGCATGGCGAGACTAGCTGAACGTCGCGCTGTGTCTCCCGGCCGGCCCGATGCCCGTCGCGCGGACAATCGCCTTCGCGATCTTCCTGCCGCCCTGGCCAGACGGCTCGATCGGGTTCGCATAGTCCGCCTTCTCGTTGCAGATCAGCCGCAAGTCGATCGCCGACGCGTGATGTTCGAAGGCGACGCGGAGGATGACGTCGTTGAACATCATCAGGGCTACCCGCGCGCGGGCCGCAAGATCGGGTTCCTCGAAGGCGCCGTTGTAGATGGTGCACAGCGTCGCCGGGAGTCCGCGATCGAGCACCAGACGAACGGCTGAACGATAGTTCGCCTCGAATCGATCCACGGCCTGTCCCAGGAGGCGCAAGGCGTCGGCGGTAGACCTCGCGGGTACGTCGAGCAGATCCAGGCAGCCGAGTGCGTCGTTTCCGCCAATCGAGACCACCAGGTGCGTCGCGTCGGCGGGAATACGGGGCACTTGTTCCGGCATCGACCCGGTGATCGCGCCGTCAACGGCGAGGAGCGTCGCGCGAGCGCCTGCCGGAAGCAGCGCGCGCAGGTGCGTCACCACGTCGGGCTCGCCACTCGTGTACGCGGCGTTGTCGAAGATCGAGTCGCCCAGAAGAACGAGGTGAGGCATCGCGCGCGTCACTTGATGCCGATGATCGATTGGATGCTCGCGAGCACTGTGCTCCACGCGGGCGCTCTTGGATTCAATCCGTCGAAGTGACCACTGTTCTCCATCATCGTCACGGTGACTGAATCACCGGCCTTCTTCGCTGCTTCGCCGTAGGCCTTGATCGATCCGATCCACGGCTCACTGGCTTTGGACGCGATCAGCAACTCCTGTTTCGTCCCGAGTGGCAATAACCCGGCGGCGGATGCTTCCCGGTAGCGCTCCGGCAGCTTGTCGGGGGTGCCACCCAACAGCTCCTCGACGACAGACGGCGTGCCGCAGACTTGACGGTCGATGGCGATGAACGTCGCGAGGTCCACCGGGGCGTCGATATCGACGACTCCCGCCACACGCAAGGGCGAGGCGGTTCGAAGCACGCTGTCGGCCGACAGCTTGTGTCGCGCGGCGGCCCACGTCGCCAGGTGTCCACCCGACGAGTGGCCGACGAGGACGACGCGTTGAAGGTCGAGGCGATACTTCGGCGCCAGCGTCCGGCTGAAGTCAACGGCGTTCGCAACGTCCTGGTACGTTCCCGGCCAGCCCCCGCCTTCATGTCCGAGGCGTCGATACTCGATGTTCCACGACGCAATTCCTTCCCGGGCGAGCGCTACGGACAACGGCCGCAGCAGGTCCAGCGAAGTCGCGGCCTCCGGGAGTTTCCCAATCTGGACCCGCCAGCAGCCCCCATGCACCAGGATCGCAAGCGGATGACTGCCCTGGCCTTCCGGAACGCGAAGCTCGCCGAATTGCTGCGCTCCGCTCCCGTAGGTGATGCGCTCGCCCGGAGGCGCCGCTTCCTTGAGCAAATCGAGCGGGCTCGTCGTTTGGGCATTCAGGACGGAGACCTGAACGAACGCGGCAATCACTGGGGCCAGGAACACAGAGCGGCGGCTCGGCATGGACATGGATGCTCCTCTTCACGACTCACTACGTCCGGACCCGGTGAAAGTTTACGCGCCATCAGCGGATGCGAGACCGCGCCAACTCTCCATAACGGCACAGCGCGTTAGCCAGCTTCATCTGCCGCGGCGTGCGACACTCCGGCGCGAAGAGCCGCGGGCTCGCGACGATGATGGCGGCGCATCTGGCGCGTGACGTCGCGACGTTCAGGCGATTGAGACTGTACAGAAACTCCATGCCGCGCGGTGCGTCCTCGGGCCGGGACGTAGCCATGGAGTAAATGACGACGGGCGCTTCCTGTCCTTGGAACTTGTCCACGGTCCCGACGCGGACTCCAGTGGATGCCAAACGTTCGGCCAAACGGCTGACGTGGGCATTGTACGGCGCGACGACCAGGATGTCCTCGCCCGTCATCTGCGCGGTCTTGCCGTCCTCGTCGATCCAGTGAGCACCGGGCGCGATGAAGCTCGCAACAAGAGACGCGACGACTTCGATCTCTTGAATCGACCAGTTGCGATTGCCGTCGTGGTTCACTTCGACAACCCAGACGCCGCTGCCGTCGAAGGCGCCGGCGCCTGTGAGGCGCTGGCGCTCGAGTCCTGGCTTCGAGGTCAGTCGGCTTTCATAGAACAGCTCCGACGTGAAGGCGCAGATGCTTGGCGGCAGCCGCCAGGTCACCGGCAGGAAGAGGCCGCGGTCGGACGAGATCGTCTTGGCGCCGCCCAGAATGTGCTCGAGAGCCGACGCGTTGACGCCCTCGGGATGGCTTCCCTTCTGCGGCTGTTCGAGCTGTTGTGGGTCCCCAAGTAGCACGATGCTTTCGGCCGCCTGTGACACGGCCACGACATTGGCCAGCGACATCTGGCCGGCCTCGTCTACAAACAGGACGTCCACGGCCTTGGCAAACTCCGGTCGCGCCCAAAGCCACGCGGTGGCACCCAGGACATTCACTTCACCAGAGTGCAGGGCGTCGAGCGCCTCCTCGTTGCTTCCGAGCACTCTGACGGAGAACGCCTCGTCGTCGTCTTCATCTTTCTTGTGGGCAAGCTTCACGTCAACGCAGGGTTTTTCGGCGGCCTTGCCAACAGCATCGAGTAGATTGCGGATCACTTTGTGGCTGCCTCCCGTGACCCCCACCTTCTTTCCTTGCTTGATCAGTTCACAAATCATCTCTCCGCCGCTGTAGGTCTTGCCCGAGCCCGGCGGTCCTTGGATAGCCAGAACGGTCTGGTCCAGGTTCCCGGCGATGCGGACGGCGAACGCGACGGCGGTTTCGCCAGGCTCCGGTGAAAAGCCGCCCGAGCGGAGCCGTGGCGGAAGCCGAAGGAGAAGACTCCGCGCGACCGGATCCTGCTTGCCCTTCCCGGCGCGGAGCCCACCATCGGCGACGACCCTTTGTCCAACTCGAAAGATTGCCTCTTCGAGAACGCCGATTTCGATGTGCTTGTGCGCAAACATGGCAGTCGGGTGAACCTCCGCCTGTGAAGGTCCCTTGCGCACATCGATCGTGCAGCCAATTCGGTCGACCGCGATCACCTCGCCAAACTTCTTGCCGTCCGTCAGCTTCAGCTCGTCCTTCGCTCGAATCTCCATGTCCTGGATGGGGTACGAATAGCGATCGACCACTGATCCGGTCGGCTTGCCTTTCTTGGTGGTGACGAGCTCAACGCGCACGATGTGTTGTAATCCAGCGACCGCCCGAGGCTCTTCGAACAGATCCTCTTCCGCCAGCTCGCACAAACGGTAGTACTCCCACCAACCGGCGTTGTCTTCGCGGCGATGCCAGTCGAGCAGATACGCCAACAGCCAGCGCGCGTGCTGCTCGTCGTCGCGGTCCGCCGGGGCGTCTGGAACGCCTGTCAGAAGTTGCGATCGAAGTTCCTCGACACGCTTGGCCCGGGCGTCGACCTTTTCGGGCGCGTTGCCCTCCTTGGGCTCAGGCCGGGGCATGGCCGTACCGGCTGCTTCGATGCCGGCCCTCACATCCTCGAGCCAGGTCCGCAGGCGCAGCGTGGATACGCAATCGTCCTTGTTGTAGCCCTCGACCTGGTTCCGGATTTCCAGCGGTACCGTGTCCGGGCACTGCAGCTCGAGCGCCTGGGCCATCACGAGCAGGCTTCGGTTGGCATCGGCCAGCGGCACGGCGCGCTCGAACCGGTAGAGCGCTTCGAGGTTCTTGATCGAGTAGCGCTCGATTCCCACACGCAGGCCCTGGCGGACGACGCCATAGAGGTCGATGAAGCGGCCCGCGCGGATCAGCTTGTCCAGCTCCTGGTCGCGCGTCGCGTAGCGGCCCATCAGCCGCTTGAAGGCCGACGGCTCATAAGGAGCGTAGTGATACACGTGCATCCCGGCGTGCCTCTGCCGAGACGCGACGATGAGGTCCATGACGGCTTCGAAGGCTTCGCGTTCCTGCTGGTCGGTGAATGCCCAGAAGCCACGATAGACAGGCGCGCCGGCAGCATCGAGCGTGACCAGGCCGAACAAGTATTCACGTCCGCCTTCAGCAGCAAAGGAATCCCCCTCGAGGTCCAGAAAGACGTCGCCGGGGGACGGTTCGGGGAGGCGCAGCAGCCCCCTCTCCTTCTCGACGTCCCGCACTTCGTGAATCGGAGGCGATCCTGCCGCGCGACTGAAACTGAACGCGCGCCTGCGCCTGGACGCGGATGTAGGTTTCCATTGCGCCGCGCATCGGCTTGAACGGGAGCGGCACGGACAACGCCGCCAGCTTCGTGAGCGTCGTCACATCTCTCGATTCGAACTCGCGTCGCTGAAGGCGGGAGATGCCGGCGACGAGGGACAGATGGTCGTCCAGGCGCCGCTTCTTGCTGCACTCGCTGGACCACGGGCACACGTCACAGTGATCGACTGGCTCGGGGTAATTCGCCGCCGCGACAACCGCGTCGTCTCGAGCGGCCGTCGCTTGCATCTGCGTGCGGACCAACCGGAAGTAGGCGGCGTAGTCGTCAACGCGGTAGGCGTGGATCGGCGCATCGGGGTCTGGTGTGACGACGTAGAAGTGCTCGGGCGGCCGGCCCTGCGAGACGCCCAGCATCTCGGAGTACAGACCAAGCTGCAAGATAGTGCCGGCGCGAGTTTCGCGCGCGAGCTTCGTGTCGGTGATTTCATACGACCACGCGCCGAGACCACTCGGTCTTTCGACTCGCCGCATCACATCCGGCCGGCCGTACCACTGGCCATCCCCTAGAGCGGCCTGGACGATCACATCTACGCCGCACCGCATCGCGTCGAGGGTTTTCTGCCAGCGCCGCGGCCGGTTCTTTTTCATTCGTGAGATCGACGCTGCGCAAGCCTGCGGCATGGAGTGATTCGACGTAGGCTCTCTCGTGGTCGAGGCCGCGCTTGAACAGGAGCTCGAGGAGCGGATCGTCCCACTTCGGCCGCCGGCGCCGGCCGTGAGCTTCGGCCATTTCGAGCGCCGTGCGGTGCCGGCAGCTCAGGAAATTCGAGAGGTCGGTCGCTGAAAGTACGAAGGTGGATTCGGTGATGCGCATGGTCCCCGAGTAGCGGAGGCTCATTCTCCGTCACACAGTCATCGCATGTCAGGATGAGGCGATCTGTACTGAACTGAACACCACGTCGTGGATCGTTATTCGCCTGACTCTGTCACGTGCGACCCCGCCGGAAGAAGCTGAGCGGCATCGTCGGAGCCGTCGACCTGAGATGACTGAGCGCTCTCAGGATGGCATCGAGCACCAGGTCCCGCTCTTTGCCTACGTCTTCCGCGAGGAACCGCAACACCAGATAGCCGTTCTCCTGCAGCAACTGATCCTTGCGCCGGTCGCGGCGGTACGCGACCGCATCCCCGAGATGCTGTGCACCGTCCAGCTCCACTGCCACACGGGCATCGGCGCAGAGAAGATCGACTTCGATTCTGCTCATGCCGTCGAATGCGATCGAGAGTCGGGCGTTGACACGGAAACGCCCCTTGGTCTCCGGTAGTGTCTCCAGTCTCCGGTAAAGGAACGCTTCGGTGGCACTTCGCGCTCGGTCGGCGCCGTCAGCGTCCGGAGGCACCGTCCGAGCGGCGTGAACAAACAGGCTCGCCAGCGGCGTATCGACGCCGTCTCGGACCAGCCTCTGCACGCTGCCGGAATAGTCGCGCTTCCAGACCGGGTCCGCCGGAAGAACGACATCGGCAGGCCACCTGGAGAAAGCGACGATTCGGACACCCCGCGCACTTGATGCGGGGCTTCTCGCAGATCCCACGAACCCATTCGTTCGCGCACGCGGGCGCATAGCCGGACTTGCCCGTCTTCCGGCTTTCGAAGCGGCGCGGGTAGACGTCGGCACGCCCTCGAAAGAGCGAGCGGAAGAGCGCCACTTTGGCCTCGGGCGAGGACTGGTGGTTAACGGCCGGCTGTGCTTGGGTCATCGCGTCCCGCAGTTCGACGTATTCTCTCACCGCGGCCAGTCGTCTTCGAACCTTATGTGTCGATTGCCCCGCGGCGTCCCACACCGAGAGAAGCCCGATTCGGAACAGGCGCGACGGTGCTGCTCGCATTCGTGAAGAGTTCGGACGGAGCGCGCAAGCAGGTGATGAGGAAGTCGACGCCGAAACACAGGTCCGCGCGTCCTATAATTGAGCGATGGCTGAGGTCGATCCCGCAAATCGGTCAGCAATCCTCTCGCGAGACACGAATGCTGCCGTTGAGCGTCTCCAAATCGAGGCATGGCGCCGCATGGCGCCGCTGGAAAAAGCCCGAATCCTGAGCCAGGCGACCAGCGACGCGTTGGCCCTTGCGATGGCTGGTATCAAGCAGCGTCACCCGGGCGCTTCGGAGAGGGAATATTTTATTCGTCTGGCCGCGCTCCAACTTGGACCCACGCTCGTTCGTCAGGTGTATCCAGACGCCTCTCAGATTCTCGGGCCTCACGTGTGACCCTCGGTCCGATCCAGGTCGCCCTTCAAGTGGCTGCAGCCCTTGAAACCTGTGGACTGCGTTACCTGGTCGGCGGCTCTGTTGCCAGCTCTATCAATGGTGAGCCGCGAACAACCCTAGACGTGGACATGGTGGTCGCCATGGCCGAAACGGACGTCGGTCGATTCCTCGCGGCACTAGGCCCGGAGTTTTACGCCGATGACGAGACGATTCGGCGTGCGATTCGACAGCATTCGTGTGTGAATCTCATCCACCAGCCATCCGCTATCAAAGTGGATCTTTTCATCGCCGGCGGATCTCCCCTCGATGAACAGCAGATCGGACGCCGACGCCGTGTCCAAGTGTCGGAGAATCCAAATCAGTATCTGTACGTCCACACGCGGAAGACATCCTGCTGCAAAAGCTCAGATGGTTCCGCCTCGGGCAGGAAGTTTCAGATCGACAGTGGCGAGACGTACTGGGCATTCTCCTGGTCCAAGGAGCGGCGCTCGATCGCGACTATCTCGGTCGCGGCGCCGAAGTGCTGGGCGTTGCGGACCTTCTGGCCCGCGCCCTGCAAACTCAGCACGCCCGCGATTAACGGGGAGTCGAGCGCGTGACCGAGGATCTCTGACAGCTTACTGATTGAGAACAGCAGACAAAGACGCCGGGCCTTTCTCCACCCGCACAGATTACTTGACAGTTAGACGTCTCACTGTCACAATTAGCAAGTGATCGATCTCGGCATCAAGGACATCTGCACGCGAGCCGGGGTGACACCGCGCACGGTGCATTTCTACATTCAGCAGGGACTCCTGCCGCCGCCCGACGGCGCGGGGCGCGGGGCACGCTACACGGAGGCGCATCTCGCCCGGCTGCTGCTCATCAGGCGGCTGCAAAAGGAGCACCTGCCCCTCAACGAGATTCGGCGCCAGTTGGCCTCGTTGACCGACGATCAGGTCGGGCAGGCGCTCGCAACCGGGGCTCCCTCGTCGGCGCGCACGAGCAATTCGGCCCTCGAGTACATCGAGTCGCTGAAATCGAGGGCGGGCCAGAAGCGCCGGGCGCCGCACGCGTCCCGCCCGACGATGGACGCGGTGGCGTCGATGACGGCCGAGCCCGTTCAGTCGATTGCGCGCCATTCGCAGTGGGAACGCATCGTCCTCAACGACGACCTGGAATTGCACATCCGCCGGCCGCTGTCTCGCGAGCGGAACCGGTTTGTAGACAAACTGCTCGGTTTTGCCAAGCAGATGACCGAGGAGGAGCAGTCATGATCATGAGCGTCCGGACGGATCGCTCGTTGGTTCGCGCGTCGGCGCACAGCGCGCGGTATGCCCTGGCGTCCATCGTGGCGCCGCGGGCCGAGCGAGCGCACACCCGCGGCCCGGTGAACGTCGCGTTCGTCCTCGACCGGTCCGGTTCGATGGGCGGCCAGAAGATCGAGCTGGCGCGGCGGGCCGTCGATCACGCGCTTCAGCTGCTTCAAAGCACCGATCGGTTCTCGCTGGTGGTGTACGACTCCGAAATCGACGTCGTCGTCGAGTCGACGCTGGCGACGCCTGAAGCCTGCGCAGGCGCGCGTGCCCGGCTGGCCTCGATCGAGGCGCGTCGCAGCACGGACTTGTGTGGCGGGTGGTTGGCCGGCTGCGAGCAGGTGGCGCGCGTCATCGGCAGCGAAGGGCTCGGCCGCTGCCTGCTCCTCACCGACGGCCTGGCCAATCATGGCGTCACCGATCGCGATGAGATCGTCACCCACGCGCGCGAGCTGCGTCGCCGAGGAGTGGTCACGTCGACCTTCGGCGTCGGCGCCGATTTCGACGAGCGGCTCCTTCAGCAGATGGCCGACGCGGGCAGCGGGCACTTCTATTTCATCGAGCGCGCCGTGCAGATTCCGGACCTGTTCGCCAGCGAGCTCGGAGAGACGCTCGAAGTCGTCGCGTCGGGGGTGACGCTCACCATCGAGACGCCGGAGCCGCTTCGCGTGGAGGTCCTGAACCAGTTCGCATCGCTCTCGGAGCCGGGCCTCGTGACCGTCCAGCTGGGCGATCTCGTCTCAGGGCAGGAATTGTCCGTCGTCGCGCGCCTCGAGTTCCCGAACGGCCTGGAAGGAACGACGATCGCTGCGACGTTCAGCGTTCAGGCGGCCGGCGCGCAAGTTCCCGCGCAATCCGTTGAACAGGTGTGGACCTTTGCGTCGCATGCCGCGTGCGATGCGCAGCCACGCAACCAGGCCGTGGACGAAGCTGTCGGCGAGATCTATGCCGCGCGTGCCCGGGCGGAGGCCGTCGAGTTCAACCGGCGCGGCGACTTCGCCGCTGCGGAACGCACCCTCAAGAGTGTTTCGGACAAGATCCAGGAGTACGCGGGCCAGAGTGTGGTTCTGGAGCAGGTCGTCAAGGACCTGCTCCAGTCCGCCAAGGTTACATCGATGCCGATGAGCCGGATGGCTCTGAAGTCGATGCACTTCGGGGCCAACTCGTCGCTCCGGGCGCGCGATGCCGAAGGCAAGGCGCGCCGGCGGTCCAAGTAATCCGGCTATTCCTGATCGTCGGCAACCTCGCGCTCGGCGTCCTTCCGCCGGGAATCCTCGTCTTCCTCGGTGTCGCCCAAGCTCGTCGTTTCACCGCCGCGCTCGATGCCGAGGACGTCGCCGGGCTGCGCACGCTCCCTGTCGGGATCCGGCCAGTTTCCAGTTGGGTTCGTCGGATCTGCCATACGTCATCTCCTGTGGGCTGATCTATGTTTCGTTCGGACGGGCATTCTTCCATATCCACGACAGCCCTGCAACAAGTCCGACGTCCTGTGCCCGCGCGTCAGGCGCTCGCCAGCGTAGCCCGGCTTCGCTCCTTCGGAGCTTCGTCGAGGCAGGACTGCAGGCGGTGCCAGAAGAAGTACGAGATCCCCCAGAGCACGCCAGTGCCCGCCGCCCAGCCCCACGCCTCCGGGCCATCGCCTACCGAGAGGTGGGCGATGAGCGCAGAGCCGAGGGTGAACGCAAAGCCGGCGTAGGCCCACTCCTTCAGCCGCGCCGGCGACGGCGCAAGCAGCAGCACCACGCCGAGCAGCTTGGCCAGCGCGAGCTCCACCCGGAAGTAGTCGGGGAAGCCGAGGTGGGTGAACGCCTCCGCCACCTGCGGCAGGCTCAGCTGCGCGTAGGCGGTGAAACCTACCTGCAGGCAGAAGATCGCGGTGACTATCCAGTAGCCGATGACGATTCCTCGTGAGCGAGGCATGCTCAGGTCCAGGGGCGAGACGGCGCTGCCTTCCAATGTCAGATTCATGTCGTCCTCCTTGTTACCATGACGGATTCGAAAGGGTGAATGTGACCGCTGCTGAACGTCCGCCCTACCAGCCCTTCAGCTGCGTGACCTGAATCAGGTTGCCGCAGGTGTCGTTCAGCATGGCGATCCGTGGAGGCTGTCACGTCCGTTGGCGGCATGGTGAACTCGGCGCCGCGCGCTTTCATACGCTCGTAATCGGCCTGCACGTCGTCGGTGAAGAACATGGCCGCCGGCTGGTTTTGCTGAAACGTGGCCTGCTGGTAGGCTTTGGCCGCCGGTCTGTCGTTGAGCGCCAGTTGCAGCTCCGTGCCGTCCGGCTCCTCTGCTGAGGCCACCGTCAGCCAGCGATACGGCCCCTGGCTGAAGTCGGCCTTCTTCACGAAGCCCAGGACTTCGGTATAAAAGCGCAGGGCCCTCTCCTGGTCGTCGACGTGCACGGTGGTGAGTTTGATCTTCATCGGTTCGCTCCTGATGTCCACATTCGCGGGCACTGCCCGCCTCGTCACATTGCCTGCCGTTCGTCCGTCATTGCTATGACGGAACGCGGCGAGAAAGTGTGACCGATGAACGAACGCGATTATCTGGCCGAGCGATTCGAAGAGCACCGGACCCACCTGCGCGCCGTGGCGTATCGGATGCTCGGCTCGTCAGGCGAGGTGGACGATGCCGTTCAGGAAGCGTGGCTGCGGCTCAGCCGCGCCGGTGCCACGGGCATCGACAATCTTGGCGGATGGCTGACCACGGTCGTCGCGCGCGTGTGCCTCGACATGCTGCGGTCGCGCCAATCGCGCCGCGAGGAGCCGTTCGCCCCGGATGCGCCGGAGCCGGTCGCGGCCGGCACGCGCGGGAGCAGCCCCGAGCAGGAAGCGCTCCTCGCGGATTCGGTCGGGCTCGCGCTGCTCGTCGTGCTCGACCGGCTGGCGCCGGCGGAACGCCTCGCCTTCGTGCTGCACGACATGTTCGCCATGCCGTTCGAGGAGATCGCGCCGATCGTCGGCCGTTCCGCGGAGGCGGCGCGGCAGCTCGCCAGCCGGGCGCGGCGCCGCGTGCGCGGCGGCGGGGCGCCCGACCCCGATCTCGTTCAGCAGCGCGGGGTCGTCGAGGCCTTTATTGCGGCGTTACGCGCCGGCGATTTCGAAGGCCTTCTCGCTGTTCTCGATCCGAATCTCGTGGTTCGCGCGGATATGGCGGTCGCGTCCGGCGCGCCGACCGAAATCCGCGGCGCGGCCGTCTGGGCGAAGGGGGCCGTCGCCTATGGGCACATGGCGCGCCTGACGCGGCCAGCGCTCGTGAATGGGGCTATCGGTGTCGTGGTGGCGCCGCAAGGACGATTGGTGAGAGCGCTCCGGTTCACGATCGCGAACGGCAGGATCACCCAGATCGAGGTGATCGGCAATCCGGCGCGGCTCGGCGAGCTCGACGTGTCGATCGTCGACTGAGGTATACCGATCGACCTGCTCCGTTCACCTGTCAGCCATCCGAACCGCTTCAGGTAGCGATGGCCGATGGGTTCATCGCCGGCTTCGAGGCGAAGTATGACTTCCGTTTCTGGCGGCCGGAAACGGCGATTCGCGCGGCTGCCACGGACGGCAATCCGCTCACGAAGCCCGACGCGACGTGGCAGCCGTTCTTGATTACGCCCCCGGTCCCGGACTACCCGTCGACACACACCGTGCTCGGGTGGGCCGCGGCCGAGGTGTTGATCGAGCTGCTCGGCGACAGCGTGCGGTTCGATGCGGACAGCCGCACGCTGCCCGGCGTCATGCGCCGCTTCAAGGGGTTTTCGGCGGTGTTGGAGGAAAATGGCCTGTCACGGCTCTACGCCGGGATTCACTTCAGGCACGCGGTGAAGGACGGTCGACGGCAGGGGCGCAGCATCGGTCGAGCCGTGGCCGAGGCCCTGGAAGCGGTCCGTTGAGACCGGCGAGGTGATGGAGGACCACAAGGCGTCGCGGACGAGCGAATCGGCCGCGGCGCCCATCACGCCATCGCGTCCAAGCCGGCTGACGTCATCCGAAACTTTTATCGTCGGCAGTCGGCCCATACACTGAAGGCACCTTCGACCCAAGCAGGCGCAGGTACACCGTCATCTGCCCACGGTGATGCGCCGAGTGCAGGAACGTATCGCGAATCACGTGGTGACGCGGCTGCTCCAACGCGAGTTGACCACTCGCGAGGAGGCGCCAGGGGGTCTCGAGGTGCGCATCGCTGGTCTTCTGCAGGGCCTCACGCGCCTGGGCTACAGCCTTGTCGAGCGCCGCAACGAGCTCCGCGGTCGTGTTCAGTGGAGCCGGCTTGTATTGCGGTCCGCCTTTCGGCGCGACATCCAGCTCGTCGAGCGTGATGGCCATGCCGACCCAGGACAGAATGTTCGCGACCAGGTCCGACAGGTAGCCGAGCTCCATCGATTTCTCGTGCGGCTTCCAATCGCGCTTGCCGGTTGGGACCTGTTCGAGCACGCGCCGCGACTTGGCCGCCTCGCTCTCGAGCTCTGCCAGAAACCATTCAGTCATCTTCATACGGTTTCTCTAAATATCGACCGTCACACACGTCGAATCGGTACTGCCGCATCGACCAGCTCGTCGCAACGGCTTCGGCGCGCGACCAACGACCAAGTGTGGCTCAAGCCGGGTTCAAAAGAAACTGGTGCGCCTTTCGTTCCGGTCATTCACGAAGCGCAGACACGGGATCTGTGGAGGCTGCCCGCCACGCCGGCACGGCACACGCGGCCAGCGTCGACAGGAGCACGACACCCGCCATCGTGCTCCATGCCGTCCAATCGCGCCGGGCTGGTGCTGAACAGCAGTGACTCGAGCCACCGTGTGCCGAGCGCCGCGATGCCGGTGCCGAGCAGCAGTCCGAGCGCCGTCAAGCGGAACGCGTGTCCGAACACGAGCCGATAAAGACTGCTCCGCGAGGAGCCCAGCGCGAGCCGGATGCCCATCTCGCGGCGGCGGGCTGCGAAGACGTGGCTCGTCACGGCGTAGACGCCCAGCCCGGACAGCGTGAGCGCCACTCCCGCCAGCACCGACAGAAGCACTGTCGAGTACCGCTCGGTCACGATCGAGCGGGCGGCCGACGCTTCCAGCGTCCGGAGCTCGGCGATCGCCATCTGCGGATCGATGGCCAGGAGCGCCGCGCGCATGATCGGAAGGACGGCCTCGGCGCGGTCGCCACGGCTGCGGGCGACGATCGAGCCGGCGAACGGGACATCCTGGGCCCAGGGCACGTACACGAGCGGCGCCGGGCGTCGCTCGGCCAGCCCCCAATAGCGCACTTCCTCCGCGACCCCGATCACCTCGCGGTAGGCGATCTCGTCTCTCGACTTGACACGCTTGCCGACCGCCGATTCGCCGGGGAACACCAGCTCGGCGAATAGCCGGGACACGATCATGACCGGCCGCCCGTCGGCACTGTCACGCGTGTCGAAGTCGCGACCCTCCCGCAGACGGATGCCCAGCGTAGCGAAGTAGCCAGGGGTCACGGTGTTCCAGAGGGCGAGCTGCTCGCCCGAACCGTCCGCCGGCATGGGCCGCCCTTCCGCCGCGAAGATTCGGCCAAGCCCGAGGCCGCCGCCGCCCGCCGGGACAAACGACGTGAGGGCCGCCCGTTCGATCCGGGGATCGGCAGACAGACGTGCAACCAGGGTCTCGGCGAACTGCAGGCGGCGGGCCGGTGTGTTGTAGCGCGAGCCGGGAATGGCGATCCTTCCGCTCGCCACGCGCTCCAGGGTGACGCCGGGATCGACGTGAGTCAGCCGCGCAAAGCTGCGGATCAGGAGCGCCGAGCCGCTGACCAGTGCCACGGCGGCGGCAACCTCAGCCACGACGAGGCCACTGCGCAGCCGCGATGCGCGGCGCGACGAGCCACCACCGGCCGACCCGTCGCGCAGCGCCGCGGTCAGGCGCATCGACGACACGAGCACGGCCGGAATAACGCCCGCGATCGCCATGGAGATCGCGCCGGCCACGATCGCTGCTACTACGACGCGACCATCGAGGCCGACGCCGTCCAGGAAGGGCGTGCCCGGCGGGGCCATTGCCACCAGCGCCCGCATGCCGGCCGCCGCCAAAGCGACGCCGACGGCGGTGCTGAGGACGGTGAGTACGGCGCTCTCCACCAGGAGCTGCTGGACCAGCCGTGCCCGGCTGGCGCCGAGCGAGAGGCGGATCGCCAGCTCGCGGGCACGGCCCGAACCGCGAACGAGCGCGAGGTTGGCGACGTTCGCGCAGGCGATGAGCAGCACGCTCGCCACGGCCGCCAGCAGCGTGTAGAGCACCAGCGACACGTTGGCGTCGACGATGTACTCGCGCAGCGGCACGAGCGTCGTCGTCCATCCGGTACGCTCCCGCGGGTGGTCGCGCGCGATTCGGGCGGCTATGGCGGCCAGGCGGGCACGCGCCTCATCCGGCGAGGCCCCGTCCGGGAGCCGGGCCAGCGCGTTGAAGATCATGTTGTCGCGGCGCGCCGTGACGTCGGGGCCGAGGTCCGCCGTGTTGAGCGGCACGAACACCGCCACTCCATCCGGCCAGATCCGCCTGGCCGGCGCCACGCCGACGATCTCACGCGGCACCCCACCGAGGGTCACGGTTCGCCCGACCACGTCCGCCGCGCCGCCGAACCGGCGCTGCCAGAGCCCATGGCTGATCACGATCACGGCCGGCGCGCCCGGCTGGTGATCGGCGGGGGCAAGCGTGCGCCCAGCCTGCGGGACGACGTCCACCACGCGGAAGAACGCTTGATCGACGACCGCAATCCGGACGCGTTCGGGATCGCCGTCGCCTGAGAGATCGACGTCAGCCGATTGGAAGATAGAGACCTCGCTAAAGAGCCCGGCCTCGCGACGCCAGTCTTCTGCGTCGGCGAAGCACACCGCCGAGCGCTGGAAGTCTTTCGAAAGGTTCTGCCCTGCCGGGACGAACAGCCGGTCGGCATGCGGGAACGGCATCGGTCGCAACAACACCGCATCGAGGGTGCCGAGGACCGCCGTCGTGCCGCCGATGCCCAGGGCCAGCGCGAGGACGGCCGCGATTGTGAAGCCCGGTTGCCGCCACAGCGACCTGATCGCGTACCGCAGATCCCGCGCCAGCCCGTCGACGGGGCCGCTGGCGGGTGCCATCGGCGCCGGCGCCGCGGCCGCGCGGATCGGCAGGGACAGCCAGCCGCCCTCCCGCAGCGCGTCATCGGAGATCTCATCGAGAACCTGGCGTCGCGCTGTCGCGTCGTCGTGCCCGCTGCGTCGCAGTTCCGCATAGCGCGCTTCGAGGTGAAGGGCGAGCTCCTCGACGATGCGCGGCTCGTCGGCCGCGGGGAGATCGAACGGCGCCAGCCGCGCGGCGGCGTCGGTCCTGAAGTCACTCATGGTGCGTTCCCCTTCCGTCTGCGCCCTCGCGCGGAGGGCGGCCTCACGCGTGCTCGAGATCCGTGATCCGCCGGATGGCGTTGACGAATCCGTCCCAGGCCGATCGATGCGTCGCCAGCACCTTGCGGCCGGGTGCGGTCAACGTGTAGTAGCGCCGGCGCCGCTCGCCGGTGCGCTCCACCCACTTCCCCTGGATCCAGCCGCGATGCTCGAGCCGATACAGCAGCGGATAGAGCGATGCCGCCTTGAACCGGATCTGCCCTTCGGAGCGCTCGTCAATCAGCTTGCCGATCTCGTAGCCGTGGCGGGCCCGGTGCTCGACCAGCGACAGGACCAGGAGCTCGGCGCTGCCCTTCTTGAGCTCGCGATCGAAGCGCGCGGCTATAGGCTTCATAACAACATATTACATAACAACCCTATTGGAGGGAAGCCGCCACGCGACGAGCGAGAATACCGGGAGTATTTTGAGCGATGAGCAGCGCGGCCCCAGGGATGAGGACATCATGGAACACAGCCCGCCCGTAGCGCGTGGGCTCGAGCCTGCGCAGATCGAGCAGTTCATCACCGACGGATTCGTACGCATCGACCACGCGTTCCCGCGCGAGTGCGCGGATGCGGCCCGGGCGATTCTCTGGAAGGCGACGGGGTGCAGCCCGGACGATCCCGCGACATGGACACAGCCCGTCATTCGCCTGGGCATGTTCACGCAGCCCCCGTTCGTCGAGGCCGCGAACACCCCACGCCTGCACGCCGCCTTCGATCAGTTGGTCGGCCAGGGGCGCTGGCTTCGACCTGCAGCGATGGGGACCTTCCCCGTGCGGTTCCCGTCCGCCGTCGATCCGGGCGACGCCGGTTGGCACATCGACGTCAGCTTCGGCACGGACACGCCGGACTTCATGTCCTGGCGCGCCAACATCCACTCGAAGGGCCGCGCCCTGCTGATGCTGTTCCTGTTCTCCGACGTGGGTGAGCACGATGCACCGACGCGCATTCGGGTCGGGTCACACGCGGACATCGCCCGGCAGCTTGCGCCCGCGGGAGAACAGGGGCTGACGCTGCGGGAGCTCGCCGCTGACGGCTTCGCGACGAGCGCTCATCGCCCCGTTGTCACGGCCACGGGCGACGCCGGCACGGTGTACCTGTGTCATCCGTTCCTGGTGCATGCCGCGCAGCCGCACCAGGGGGAGCGTCCGCGATTCCTGGCCCAGCCGCCGCTGCTTCCCGTGGATCCGGACAATCGGCCGCACGGAGATCTCAATCCCGTGGAGCAGGCAACCGCACGGGCTCTCGAGCGCGTACTCTAGTTCGACTTTGTCAGATCCTCCCCAGCGGACGCGCTGCGGGCGAGCGGGGTCGGCGGCCGACGCGACGGCGGAGCGCGCCGTCGCAGTGCGTAGCAGGAAAGCCGGGGTCCCCGGCGCGCGTTCTTTGCGCGCTGGGGTGGAAGCGCGCCCGGCGATTCCGCGCGGCGAGTTCGGTCATTGTGATCCGCGTAGATCCCACGCGACCACCGGCGCATCTGTGCGCCTGGCGTCTGCCGCCCACGCGCATCCCTACTCGCCGCGGGAGCGACAGCGTATGAGCCGGGAGCGGTTTCCCGGCGCGCGGAGCGGCGGCGGCTGACGACCCCGCTCGCCCGCCAATCACGCTCTTCGGATCTGACAAAGTCGAACTAGACTGCGGCTGCGGGCATCGCGAAGCGTGCTGACGCTGGTCCTTGACACGGCATGGTCGTCATTCTGATGTCGTCGTGTCGCCGAGTAACGGGTTTTCGTACAGCTCGCGCAGGAGTGCCTCGGCACGCTGCTGGCCGCGAGGCGTGATCGCTGTCGTCCGATTCCCGGCGGATTCGGCGAGCCAGTTCACCTTGTACATGGCGAAGTGAGGCACGTGCGTTCCCTTTCGTCGCCCCGCGCCATGGGACGTGATCACCACAGTGAGGTCGTTGACGAACAGGTAGTCGATAAAGCCTGTCACAGCGACGCCCTCGACACTGATCTGCAATGGGATACCCCTGAGCGGACGGGGTGCACTCATGAAAAACACCACACCGCAAACGCGACCGCCGGCACTCTCGTGGGCGGGCCGGACCGCAGCTGTTTCATCCACGCGATGCATGCGAGACGGTATTGGACTGAGCTCATGGCCTGCCTTTTTCGCTTTGATTGGAGGTTAGACGGCGGTTTCGAGCACGTACGCCGCAGGCACGGCTTTTCCGGCTGCCAGCGCCGCCTTCACATCACGTGCGTGGCGGCATTGCCCCCGGTAGTCGAAGCCCGGGCAGCTGCAGGTCACGTCTGTGCCGTCATCCGTGATGACATAGTGCACGCCGGGCTGCGACGTGCTCTCGATGCGATAGCGGCTCACTGACGGTCCGGACAGCACACGCGCGAGGGCGTCGAGGGCGCGTTTGAGGGCGTCGATGTCCTCGGGGCGTCTGGGTGCGCCGGCCTCACCGGGGCGCGTATGCGACTGCCGCCCGCATTTCGGCGGAAGCTTCCCGGAGGAGCCGGTCGATCGTCTCCTGGTCCTCGACTTTGGCCGGCGTATCGGTGAGCCCTGGTGAAATCGCGCGCAGGGCGCGCTGAAGTTCGTCCAGCACGCTGCCGGATAGATCGCCCGTCAGCGCCTTGCCGTCGACGACCGCGCTAACCAGCGCGCTCTTCGTCTCGAGCACCGTCTGGACGAAATCGTCCACCGTGTTGCTGCCGATCAGGTACGTGACGTTGACCGTCCTCGTCTGCCCGATCCGGTAGGCACGATCCTCCGCCTGCCAGTGATTGGCGGGCACCCAGTCGAGGTCGTTGAAGACGACGTGGCTCGCGGCGGTCAGGTTGAGTCCGACGCCGCCCGCGATGATGTTGGCCAGGAACACGCGGACGGTCTCGTCCTGCTGGAACCGATCGACCAGCGCCTGGCGTTTGTTGGCAGGCGTGCTTCCCGGTCAGCAGGACCGCCGCGTCGCCGAGGTCTTTCTTGAGCGTCTGCAGCGGATCGTCGAAGCACGAGAAGACGATGACCTTCTCACCCTGCTCGATCGCCCCGGAAACGAAGTCGCTGGTGGCGCCCACCTTCGCGACCGCGAGCTTCTGCCGCGCGACCGTCAGCAGCGCCAGCAACTGGGGCCAGGCCCGGGCATCGCTCCCCGCCATGGACACTCCATCGGCAGGGCTGCTGCGGCCCAGGAGAAGATCCACCACGGCCCGGATTTCGCGGCTGCCGGTCCCCGCCGGCACGTCGACGGGCATCCACGTCCGGATCTTCGGCGGCAGCGACAGGACTTGATCCTTGGAGCGGCGCAGCATCACGCCGTGCAGCTGCACCGTCAGTTCCTCGAGGTTCGACGCGCCGTCGGTCTTCCAGCCGAAGTCGGTCTTCTCCGCCGCGCAGTAGCGTTTCGCGAACGACAGGAAGCTGCGTCCGAGCGAGTGGCCGACGAGCTGCAGGAGCACGAACAGGTCGCGCGGCCGGTTCGTCAGCGGCGTGCCGGTGAGCAGGTACACGGCTGGCTCGTGCTCGGCCGTCGCTGCTGCGCGTTCCGCGAGCTGCCGCGCGAGTCGGCTGCGCGCGCTCGTGTGGTTCTTCAGGTAGTGCGCCTCGTCGAACACGATGCCCGCCCACGGCACTTGCCCGAGCGCGCCGATGTGTTTCGACAGGATGTCGTAGTTCACGACCGTCCATTCCGCATCGGCGGCAGGCGCGGGGGCGCTGCCTTCGACGATGCGGACGGAGGCGCCGGGGGCAGCAAGCTCGATCTCGCGCGCCCAGTTGCGCTTCACCGATGCGGGGCAGACCACGAGATACGGCCCGCCGGGCGAGGCATGGCGCAGCGAGACAATCGCCTGGCGTGTCTTGCCGAGCCCCATGTCATCCGCCAGGATCGCGCGGCGGCGGCCGAGCAGGAAGGCGACGCCTTCGATCTGATGCGGGAAGAGCCCGTTGCCGAGCGCGATGGCTTTGCGGTAGGCGCCGTCCGGATCGTCCGGCGCCAGGCCGAGCAGCTGCGCAAAGGCTGTCGCCTGCGCGTCGAGTTGCTCGCTGTCAGGGATCGGGCGTAGGGGATTCATCGGTCTGTCCTTTCGACGTGTTCCGCGGGGCGGAACCGAATCCGTCCGATCGCGCATGGCTCCAGGCGTCTTGCCTGGCCGGCTGGTCCACCGTGGCGTCTCCCCTCTTATGGGAAACAGGACGACGGTTTGGCGTGCGGGTCACGGAGCCGGAGCTCTCGCCGCACTCTTCATGCTGGCAGCGGGACGTGCGCTGCCTGGGTTGTCCGGGCTGAAATGACAAAAGCCCGCCGACTTGTTCAGTCGCGGGCTTTCGCAGCGACTTAGATGGTTTCTCGGTCCGGTTTTGTTCCGGTTGCGCGGCCCATCAAATCGGAACTCACCGCGCGATACAAATCATACTGCAGGGCTGCTGGATGAGCAAGCAACAACGACGAAGAAGTGATCCTCAGGCGGTGAACGCCCACGTCATCCACCGTTTCGTATACCATTCGATGGTTCACCCGCCTGGTCGGTTGTTTTTCCTGGAGCTTGATTGACATGCATCGCTCGCACGCAGTACACACGCTCGCCCTCGCCGTCCTTCTCTCGGCCGCCACGCTCGCGCAAACGCCGAACTTCACCGGCAAATGGGCAATCGTGCCCGACCCATCGTCGCAAGTCCCTGGCGGCGGCCTGGGGCAGTCGGCAGTGATCAAACAGGACGCCGCGACGCTGACGGTCACACGCACCACCCAGATGGGGGAGCTGACGAGCGTCTACAAGCTGGACGGATCGGAGAGCAAGAACACGCTGAACTTCCAGGGCAATGCCATCGATCAGCTCTCGAAGGTGAAATGGGACGGAGGCACGCTGAAGGTCGACACGACCATGAGCTTCGACGGCAATCCCGTCAACGTGACGATGGCGATCTCGCTCGACGCGTCGGGCAACCTCGTCGTGGTGTCGACACGCCCGGACTTCCAGGGCGGCGGCTCCCCGGTCACGACGAAGGCGACGTACAAGAAAGCGGAATAGGCAGGGACGGACGCAGGGTCCGATGGTGATGGACCACGAGGTCGGTGAGCGCACGCCGGAGATGCCGGATCGGGATCACGCCGTGCAACATGTGAGACGTTCGGTCTTACGCCGCGCGTAAGGGCGTACGCTACCGCGAAAGTGCCAGTCGCGGATTCGGCACCGAATCCGGCGAAAGCTGCCCGTCCTGGGCGAGCACGACAGTTGCCTCCAATTCTTGTTTCCGGCGTCGGGCTGTTCCCGGTGAGGCGCCGGCTTTCACGATGAGGATGCAATGAAGCGAACTTTCCTTCTGTTCACTACGGTGTTGATCATGGTCGTCAGTGGTTCGTCCCGGCTTTCGGCCCAGGCTCGGGATCGCACGCCGCCCACGACGCCGACCAGCCTCGTGGTCACGGCCACCACCACGACCAGCGTGTCCCTGGCGTGGGGACCGTCCACCGACAACTCTGGCAAGTTCAACTACTACATTTCCGGCGCCGGTCCGGCGGTGATCGTTCCCCAGACCGTGACGAGTCACACGATCACGGGCCTGCTTCCGGGCAGAACCTATACGTTCCGCGTCGCCGCGAGGGACCTGGCCGGCAACAACTCCAAGTCCAGCAACGCCGTCACCGTCACGCTGCCCGGAGATATCCCCGGGGCGCCCACGAAACCCGTCGTGCAATTGCTGGGCGTTGGTCCGACTCACGTCTCCCTGACGTGGTCGTCTACCGACAACGGCCCCACCATCTGGTACACCATCTCTATCGACGGACAGATGGTCGCCACGGTCAACTCGCGGGCAGGCTCCTTCACCTGCGCCAACGTGATGGTGCCGACGTACTGTGTGCCGATCAATCAGTCGACGACCTACACATTCACCGTTCGCGCACGCGACAGCGAGGGCAACCTGTCGCCGATGAGCGATCCGCTGTTCGTGACCACGGCGCCGGCGGACCCTAACGATCAGACACCGCCGACGCAGCCCGCGAACATCACCGCGACGAGCATCGGCGGGTTCCTGCTGGTGAGCTGGAGTGCGTCGATCGACAACCTCGCGCCACCGTCGCTGATTCGCTACGACATCTACGTGGACGGCCAGTTGCGACGGGTCGTGGTCGGCGACACCGCAGCGGAAGTCGACTTCTACTTCGAAGAACGGACCGTCACCGTCATCGCCGTCGACACCGCCGACAACGAGTCGGAGCGGGGCACGATTCCGATCGGCTTCTGAGTCAACTCGGACGCAGGAGTAAGTCCTCGCCGTAGCCCGTCGTCGCGACGGCAAGGGAGCAGGCGGGCGGAGTTCAGTCGGTCGGCAGCAAGGCGTCGGGCAGGGTGACGGTACCGGGCGTGGTCAGCGCGGCGTCGATCGCGTGACGCAGGTAGGCGTGGGCGTCCACGCCGATCAGGCGCGCGCTTTCACAGAGTGTGTAGAAGAGGGCCGCGACCTGCGTGCCGCGCAATGAGCGCGTTCCGTAGTGATTCTTGCGGCCGACGACCGGTCCGCGCAGGGCGCACTCGGCGGCATGGTTCTGGTCCGGCCGAACGCGATCTCCGACCTCCGCGATCGTCCGGCGGCGATGTCGGTGGCGGCCACGCCGACCGCAGCAAGCATTTGGCACACGGCGTCCGGAAACGGAACAGCCCCTGCGCCCAAGGCAGGCGCAGCGCAAACGGACGGCCCAGGACTCCCGCGCGGCCCGGTGGTCAAAAACAACACAACTCAGAACATCAGCTTCGCCTGCAACCTCACCGCCCGCGCGCCCTGGTACCCGCTGGCCTTCCCGAAACGCGCATCTGGCCTGAAGTTCAAAGCCGACGCCACGGCTGACGGACTGAACCCCCCGAAGAACGTCGCGTCGTCGACGTTGAACTGGTCGCGATACGGCGTGCCAATGAAGTTCGTCTCGATCTTCTGATCGAACACGTTGATGGCGTTGACGCCGATGGACACGCGCAGCGAGCGCGACAGCCGGACGTCCTGCTGTAACAGAAGATCGACCTGCGAGAACGTGGGCGTCCGGCCCAGGTCGCCGCGGCCGTTTGGGAAAAAATTAATATTCTTCTGGCTCGCGATGGTGGACCGCGGCACGCCGCTCTCGAGCAGGTAGTTCATCCCCACCATCGTGCCCCACGGCAAGTCGTACGTGCCCTGCAGCTTGAACTGATGCGGACGATCGGTGCCGAGCCGGCCGATGGTCGGGTTGCCCTGCGCGTCGTACGAGTAGTAGAGAAGATTGAACGACCGGCCCGAGTTGGGCTGCAGGCTCTGAATCGCCTCGTCGGAGCTCGCGATGCCCGACCAGTTGCCGCGCAGGTAACTGAAAAGATAGCTGGCGTCCATGGACCATCTGTCCGCGAGCCGCTTGCGGAGGCGCAGCTCGATCCCGTCGTAGTCGCGCTTGGCGGCCGGTTGCGCCGGCGCGTTGGGCAACGGGAACTTGCCGAGCGTGCCGAAGCCGGGGTTGTTCACGCCGCAGTCCTCTTCCCCGTCGGGCGTGAAGTTGCACACCGCTTCAATCGCGTAGTCGACCCACTTGTGCGCGTAGCGGACGCCGAGCGACATCGTCTTGGTCAACTCGTGATCGACGCCGAACGTGAGCTCCTGCGAGCGCGCGGCCTTCAAGTCCGGATCCACGAGGTCGTGGTTCGGGTTGTTGGACACGGGACGGAAGTCGAACGCCTGGATGAAGGCGCCGGGACAGCCGCTGCCCGGCGATCCGTCCCCGCACGAGATCGACGGCCAGTCGAACGTCTCGAGCTGGTAGTAATAATTGACCCAGTTGTCGCCGCCGAACATGACGCGGCCGACGGTCAGCTTCATGAGATCGTAAAACACGCCCCAGCTGCCGTACGCCTTCCACTGACTGTCCCCCTTGACGTCGTACGCGAAGCCGACGCGCGGCGCGAACTTGTCGCCAAAATTGAAATGCACGCCGGGGTTGTTCTGCCGGTACGACGGCACATCCTCGCTCTCGGCGCGAAGGCCGAGGTTGAGCGTCAGCCGGTTGTTGACGGTCCACCCGTCCTGCACGAACAGACCGACGTTGTTCGTGCTGATGTCTCCCCTCGTCACGAACTGGACGACGTTGTAGTAGCCGTACTTGCCGCGCAGGCGCCGGCCGTCGTTGAGCGCGTAGGACTGATCCCAGAACAACTGCACGGTCGCCGCCTGCTCGCCCGACAGCGTCGAGTCTTTGATGCGCTCGATCTGGATGCCGCCCTTGAGCGTGTGCTGACCGTGCCACGAACCGTAGCGCGTGGCATCGGCGTTGAGGTTGACGCGCCGCAGGTCGCCGCGCACGAACCGGCTGCTCGACGGGTTGTCCGCAAACCCGTTGACGTTCTGCAGCGACGCGGGAATCTCCGGGAACTGAAAGTTCGACGCCTGGAACGTGTGCCGCAGCTTGTCGCTGAACGTGCCGACGTCGTGCCCGCCGGTCTGAAACAACGTCGCCGTCACGTTGACATACGTCCGGTTGTCCACAACCCAGTCGACGACGCCGGAATACGAGTCGTTCGAGCTGTCGCGGCGAACGACCGACGGGAAGAGCGCGGGATTGCTGGTGCTCGCGCCTCCAGGCCCGGTCGCGGGCAGCGCCAGCGGTCCCTTGTCGCGCTGATTCGACCCCGCGAACCGGGCGCGCAGGCTCCTGGTCACCTGGCCGCTGACGTTGTAGTTCCCCGCCTGCGTGATGGGCTTGTTGGTGAACGTCGCCGTCTCGTTGTTCCGCGTGAACGTCACGGTGCGAGAACGATCGGTCCACTGCGGACCATACCCGGCGTAGAACCACAGCCGATCGCGCAGCAGCGGACCGCCGAGATCGAAGATCGGCTCGTTCGTCGTGAAGTCGTCCGGCGGCGTCGTCACGTACTCCGCAATGGTCTGGTTGGTCGGGCTCAGCCTCAGCGTCGGCCGGACGTCCCCCTGCAGGCCGTCCGAAGTGAAGTAGAACCCCGCGCTCCCGTGATACTGATTGCTCCCGGATTTCGAAATCGCGCTGATGACCCCGCCGAGCGACGCACGATATTCCGCGTTGTAGCCGCTCGCCTTCACCTGCACTTCCTTGACGAAGTCCGGCGCCAGGCCCTTCCCCGACGTGCCGTTGAGAAGATTCGTCGTGTCGACGCCGTCGATCATGTAGCGATTGTCGGCGCCGCTCGCCCCGTCAATCTGAATCCCGCTGTTGCGCGACTCGTTCGTGATGCCCGGCGCCGACGTCACGACGTTGGCGAAGTCCCGCCCTTTCGGAATGCGCTCGATGACCTCGGCCTGCACGTTGGCGCCGGCCGCATTCTGCGTGACGTCGATGAGCGGCGCCTCTCCACGCACCTGCACCGACTCCGTGACGCTCCCGACGCTCAGGACCAAGTCCACCTTGAGGACCTGACCGAGCTCGATCCGGATATCCGCGGACTTCGAGGGGCTGAAGCCCTGAAGCGTCGCCGTCACCTCGAAGCGACCCGGCGGGAGCGCCGGGAATCGATACGCCCCGTCGGCGTCCGTCACGGTCGTCTGGCTGCCGGCCATTTGCGGGCTGCGGGCTTCGACGCTCACGCCGGGCAACACGGCGCCGGACGAATCCCGGACGGTTCCCTGAATCGATCCGCGCTGTTCCTGGGCGCCCGCCGGCACCGCCGCCAGCAGGACGACCGTCAACGCGCACAACGCGATGGCTCTCATGGTTCTCCTCCAGGCACGGTGATCGCACCGCACCGGCCGGTTTCCGGATGGGCTGATGCTCGACGCAATCGAGCCGGAGCGCCAATCGAAAAAAGTGATGTGGGGATAAGCTCCATGCGCTCGCTCGGGCAGGCCGGGACTGGCGCGCGCGCGACGTCCGCGAGTATGCTGAGCGCCATCCGGGAGGGCACGCCATGGATCTTCTTCAACTCGAGCACTTCCTCGCCGTCGCCGAGGAACGCACGTTCACGCGCGCCGCCGAGCGCGTGTGCCGCACGCAGCCGGCGGTCAGCCAGAGCATCAAGAAGCTCGAGGACGAGGTCGGCGCCCCGCTCTTCGCGCGCGATGTCCACGACGTCTCGCTGACGGAAGCCGGACGCGTGCTCGCCGACTACGCCCGCCGCATGGTCCACCTGCGCAACGAAGCCGTGCGGCAGGTCTCGGAGCTGCGGACGATGAAGGCCGGCAACGTGACGATCGCGGCGCACGAATCAGCCGCGGTCTACCTGCTGCCCGGACCGCTCCGGTCGTACCTGCAGAAGTTTCCCGACATCAAGGTCAGCATCTACCGCAGCCGCCTGAGCGAGATTCCGCGGCAGGTCATGGACCGCGAAGTGGACCTCGGCTTCGTCAAGGACGAGCCCGCGTTTCACGAGCTGCGGTCGGTCGACGTGCATGACGACGAGATGGTGTGCATCGCGGCGCCGAGCCATCCGCTGGCGCGGCGTGAGGTCGTCAAGGTCCGCGATCTGCACGCCGAGCAGTTCGTCCTGCACCACCTGTGCAGCTCGACGGCGGACATGGTCCGGCGGCTGTTCGAGCAGCACGCGACCAGCTGCCGCATCGTCGCGGAGCTCTGGAGCTTCGAGAACATCAAGAACTTCGTCCAGGAAGAAGTCGGGATGGCGATCGTGCCAGGGGTAACGGTGCGCCAGGAACTGCGCGACGGCCGGCTGGTGCGGATCCCGCTGCGGGAACTGGCGATGCCGCGGCGGACGCTGATGATCTACCGCGAGCAGGGCTACCTGTCGGACTGCGCCCGGGAGCTGATCAAGATCGTGCGCGCCTTCAACTGGGATCCGCCGCTCTCCGATCGCGCGCCTGCGATCGAACGCGTGGTCGCTGCCGATCGTCCTCTGCGTGCCGCACGCAGGACGCGGAACGTCGGTCTGGCGCAGCCGCGGCCGCTCGTTTGAGGTCTCAACAGGAGATCAGGAGGACAGGAGGTCAGGAGTTCTACGGAGGACAGGAGATCAGGAGGTCTTTAAAAGGAGGACCGGAGGTCAGGAGTTTTGTTGGGTTTGACACCGGGATCAAAGTCCACCGGACCAACACGCCACAGCCCTGAGCCGTCTACAGAGGAATGATGCAATCGTTCTGGCAGGACATTCGTTACGGACTGCGCCTGCTGGGGCGCGCGCCTGGGTTCGCCTTCGCCGCCATCGCGATGCTGGGGCTTGGGGTGGGGTCGTCCACGGCGATCTTCGGCATCGTGGACAGCGTGCTCCTCCGGCCGCTGCCCTACCCGGACTCGGACCGCATCGTCACGCTGTCGGAAGTCGGCGAGGACGGACGCGCGCGCTCTGTGTCACTGCCAGACTTCCAGGACTGGGCGGCGCAGGCGCAGAGCTTTGAAGCGATCGCCGCCCTGCGCGGAAGCAGCGCGACGATCGTGACGCCCCGCCAATCACAGCGCGGCCACGCAACCCGCTTCCACGGCGACCTCCTGCGCGTGCTCGGGACCGCGATTGGGCACGGCCGCGCGATCTCGACAGAAGAGATCCGAACCGGCGCGCCGGTCGCGGTGGTTCCACATCGCTTCGCGAAGAGCGTCTGGGGCGAGCCGGAACGCGCAACGGGTGAAGTCATCGAGCTCGCGGGGGTTCGACTCACGATCGTCGGCGTCCTCGAACCCGCGACGAATGAGCGGACCGACCTCTATGTTCCCGCCGCCGCTTTCGGACCGGATTCCTCGACCCGCCGCGACTACACCTGGGACGTCATGGCGCGGCTTCGCACGGGGACAGGACTCGCTGCCGCACGAAGCGAAATGCAGACGATCGCCCGACGGTTGCGCGCCGAACACGGGACAGAAATGTCGGCGGCCGCGATCGCGGTTTCGTCGCTGCTCGAGACGACGGTGCGCGCGGCGCGGCCGGGGCTGCTGGCGCTACTGGCCGCGGGCGGACTCCTGATTCTGATCGCCACGGCGAACGTGGCGAACCTGCTCCTGGCGCGAGGCGTCGGACGCCGCCGCGAGATTGCCGTCCGGCTGGTGCTCGGCGCGAGCCGCGCGCGCGTCGTCCGTCAGCTCATCGTCGAAAGCCTGCCGCTCGCCCTGCTCAGCGCCGCGGCCGGAATCGCGCTCGCCTTGTGGACCTTCTCGGGCCTGCTCGCGATGGTTCCGTTCGGCATTCCCCGACGGGCGGAGATCTCGATCGATTGGACGACCCTCCTATTCGGCCTGCTCGTGTCGCTCGCCGCCGGCCTGTTCTTCGCCATCGTCCCGGCGCTGCAAACACCCGGACGCCGGCTCACGACGCAACTCAACAACGCCGGCCGAACGGCATCGGGAAGAGACGGCGCGCTGCGGAGAGTGCTGGTCGTGGGGCAGTTCGCCCTGGCGCTGGCGGTGCTGAGCTGCGCCGGGCTGCTGACGAAGAGCTTCTTACGACTGACGCAGGTCGATACCGGTTTCGACTATTCGCAGGCGCTCGTGGCGGAAACCGAGTTACCCGAGACGCATTACGCGTCGGACGCCGCGTTGAACGCGTTCTGGCGGAGCGCCACCGAGCGCGTGACGGCTCTCCCCGGAGTCGAGGCGGTTGGCGTGGGTCTCTCGGCGCCCCTCGACGGCAGTTATCCGACCGGCACGATCGAGTTTCTCGACGAGCCCGGCCGTCGCGGCGACGCATTCTCCGGCATTGCCACCCCGGGATTCTTCCGCGCCCTCAAAATCCCGCTGCTCGTGGGCCGGTTGTTCGACGATAGCGATTCACCCTCGGCCCCGCACGCGGCGGTGATCAACCAACTGGCGGCGGAACGGCTCTGGCCAGGCCAGAACCCCGTCGGCCGGCGCATCCGCTGGCTCGGCAAAGCGACGGACCCGTACGCCGGCGAACCGCTGACCGTCATCGGCGTCGTCGGCAACGTCCGGCAAAGCTCGCTGACGGGCGAGCCGGTCCCGGAAATCTACGCGCATTTCTTCCAGCGCCCTTCGCGCGCGCGCAACGCGGACCTGGTGATCCGCTCGGCCAACCCGGCCGCGCTCACCGCCGCCGTCCGTGGGGAGCTCGAAGCGCTCGACCGCGTCCTGCCCGTGCGCTTCCACACGCTCGAATCGAGTTACCAGGAGTCCCTGGCGCAGCCGCGTTTTCAGGCCGTGCTGATCGGGTTCTTCGCCGCCTCCGCACTGCTTCTCTCGGCGTCCGGGCTGTATTCCTCGATGGCCTACGCCGTCAGCCGGCAGACTCGCGAGATCGGCATCCGGCTGGCGCTCGGCGGCGCGCCGGGCGCGGTGCGACGGGAAGTGGTGGGAACGGCTTTGCGGATAGCCGGCGTGGGCGCCGCATTCGGCACGTTGCTTGGCGTTGCCGGCGGACAGATGATCGCCAACCAACTCTTCGGCGTCTCGGCCCGCGACCCTGGCGTCTTCCTCGCCGCGGGTGTCGTCCTGACGATCACAGCGCTGCTCGCTGCCTATGTCCCGGCGCGCCGGGCGTCACGGACGAATCCGATGGAGGCTTTACGTTACGAGTAACGTTCTCGGTTCTTGGTTCTTGGTTCTTGGTTTTTCCGCGTTCTCGCGTTCGCGTTCTCGTTCTCGCGTTCTGGCGTTCGACGTTCTGCCGTTCTGACGTTCGAGCTCGAGGTTCATTTCACGACCAGCGCCCGCTTGATGTAGTCGAGCCTGGGGAACTCGCGCGTCAGGAAGGCATTGCCTCCTTCGAACACCGGATCCTGCTTCCCTGCTCTGATCCCGCCGCCGGCGCTCTCCCCGTACTCCGCATAGAACGCATCGGCCGCGTCCATCCCGTCGACGATCCTGGCGAACGGCACGAACGGCTCCACGTCGTGCGTGGCGCTGTTGTCGCGGAGGTTGATGAAGACCTGCGTCGTGCGGCCGTTCGGATCCTTGAAGGCATAGGCCAGCGTGCCGCGAAGGTTCGAGAGGACGCGCGGGTCGTCGGGAATCGTTCGGGACCGCCATCGCTGCGCAATCTCAGGATCGCCGTTGATGCCGAACTGCGCCCACTGCCCCGCGCGGATGCGAAAGATCCGCGCCTCGTCGTAGAAGCCCGCACGCACGAGGTTGTAGAACCGATCGACGCCGCGCGGCGCCCACTCGCGGCGCATCTCGAGCGTGATGGGTCCTTTGGTGGTGTCGAGGAGGATGCGGCACACGTCCGGCGCCCGCTGCTGCATCTCCGGATGATCCGGGTTCAACAGGATCTCGCGGTTCGGTCCCTGCACCGTAACTGCAGCGACAAGCGCCACGGCGGCGATCGAGAGTCTGGTCATTTGTATGTGTTTCCCGAGTGGAACAGGAGAACAGGAGAACAGGAGGCTTCTGCGGTTTCATGCCCAACGAACACGGATGGCCACGGATTTCACGGATTTACACGGAACAGAGACGTCCCGCTGGTGCGGCTCCGCACTCGAGCGCCGGCCTGAAGCAGACCGAGGCCGGCGCTGGCGCGAGTGCGGAAGAGTAAGGGGACGCAAAGTTTGACAAGGTGCTGGTCACACCGATCATCTGTCTCGTCCTACCGGCAGCCGGGCAGGCGGAACGAGCCGATGCGGTTCGAGTAAGTCGCCGCGTCCTTCTTGAAGTAGTCGCCGCTGTACCAGAACGTGCAGTCGTCGCTCGGATCGATCGCCGTCGTCGTGTAGTCCTCCCACCGCAGCGTGTTGGTCTGCGCGCCTTGTCCCTCGATCAGCACGGTCTCGCGGAGCGTCAGCTTCCCTTTCGGCATCCCCCGCCATCCGCGCGGCGAAGCGCTGGCCGGCGAAGTGCGGCGTGCCGCCGAACGAGTACCCGACACCGATGTTGCCTCGCTTGTCCATCGCGATGCTCCCCATCCAGCGATAGAAGCCATCAGGCGCGTAGGTGCCTTGCTGGTAGAGGACGGGCTGCCGTTTCCTGTCGAGACGGAACTCGTACCAGCGGACGCCGCCGGCGCCGGCTTTCGTCGCGACCGAATGCGACGCGACGATCGACTCGTGCCGTCCGACGCGGCGATAGACGACCCGCTGCATGATCTTGTCTCCCTGCGCGTCGAGCCGGCGATCGGTGCCCGGCTGCGGCACGCAGTTGGTCAACTGGCCGTTGCAGAGATAGTGGTACGGCGCGACCGGAATCTTCATTGGGACCCACAACCTTGGTGTTCGCGGGCGTGTCCCAGTCCACGTGAAACGTCCACGCGTAGATGCCATCGTCTTCGAAGACTTTCTTCAGCTGCGTTCCACCAGCCGCCATGATGATGTTCGGCGCTCCGGCAGGCGGGAGAGCCTGACCGTCGATGTCGGCGTTGTTCAGGAAGTTCACGCCGTCGATGATCACGCACTGCTCGGTCGCCGGCTCCCCCTTGAGCATCCGGTTGCGATCGACGACGCACGCGTGCTTCTGGATCACGTCGTCGCCGGTGCTGGTCGGGTTGTAGTAGCCGTCGGGCCAGACTGCCGGGCGGGGGTAATCCGGGAAGAGCGGCCGGTCGAACGCGTAGCGATAGTACGGCCCCAGCGGATCGGACGTCGTGCTGATCGCGTAGCACATCGCGTACGTTCCCGCCGGTGGCGGCGGCGGAGGCTGTCCGGGCGCCGGCGGCTGACCGCGTTGACCGCGGCCGGCGGGCGGCGGCGGCTGGACGGGATTGGGCGGCGGCGCAACGGCGGGGCCCGGCGTCGCGGCCTGACCTTTCACCGCACAGTTGTCCCGGCGCGGCCGTTTACCGCTCCGCGCCGGACGAGGACGCTCTCCCGCGACCTTGAACTGCCCTGGCTGAATCCGCCCGAAGATCGGCATCACGATCAGCCAGCGCTTCGCGAGCTGATCGTAGCGGACCACGGCGTCGCCGTTGTTGCGCGCTTCACAGACGCCCCCGAGGCCGGCGAACATCTGGTTCGTGGCGACGGGCCCGTAAAGGACCTTCCCCGTGGTCTCGTAGCGCGCGCCCTTCTTCGTAAACACCGCCAGGCGCGAGTTGACGATGTGGACGACGTGATCGGGACCGACGGCGATGCTGGTGTCCGACGGGCTGCGGCCGGTGTAGGTCCCCTGCGGCCCTTCGAACCCGACGCCAAGGCCGTCGAAGCTGTCGACGAGGACCGCGGACGGCTTCGTGCCCGGAGAGGTCTGCTCGACCGCGGCTCCTTCCTTCGTGATGACAGGCACCGGGGCCGGCTCCACCGGCTCGCGCTGTGCGACGAGGTCGAGGCCGGCGAGTGCGGCGATGCCGGCAAAAACAATCATCGTCTTCTTCATGTGGCCCCGATTGTAGCCACGGAAAACACGGATTTCACGGATTTCACGGATCGACAGAAGGAAGACAGGAGGACGGGACGCTCTTACACAGCACACTCGAGTCGCGCTCCCGCGGCCGGCCTCTGGAGTCTCAGGCCGGCGCTCGAGCGCGCCCTCGTGTGCCATCCGTGTCAATCCGTGCAATCCGTCTAATCCGTGTTCCGGAACGCTGCTATAGTCCGTGGCCATGACTCAGCACTCGACACCCGCGGAACCGCGGCGGCCGACGCTGTCCAGCGTGCGCCAGGATCTCCGCTACGCGCTGCGCGGATTCCGGCGTGAGCCCGGCTTCACCGCGATCGCGGTCACGATTCTCGCGCTCGGCATCGGCGCGAACACGGCGGTCTTCAGCCTGGTCAACCCGCTGCTGCTGCGTCCGCTGCCGTTTCACGAACGCCGACAGCCTGGTCTGGATCGCGCCCGACACCGACGCCGCGGGGCTCAGCGGCCGCACGTATCCGGTCGCCGTCTTCGAAGAGCTTCGCCGGCAGAACAGCTCGTTCGAGGACCTCACGGCCTACTTCGCGTTCTTCGGGTTCGACAGCTTCACGCTGACGGGCCGCGGCGAGGCGGAACGCTTCGTGGGCGTCGACGTCGCGCCGCGCTTCTTCGAGCTTCTCGGCGTTCAGCCGGCGGCAGGGCGGCTCTTCACACCCGAGGAGCTGGTACCCGAACGGCCCGCGGGCGGTGATCCTCACCCATGGCGTGTGGCAGCGCCGCTTCGCGGCCGACCCCTCGATCGTCGGCCAGGCGGTCACGATCAACGACGAGCCGGTGACCGATCGCCGGCGTGCTGCCGGCGGACTTCGACTTCGCGTCGGTGTTCGTGCCGGGCACGCGCGTCGATCTACTTCGTGCCGGCGGTGCTCGAGACGATGCGGCCGTGGGGCAACACGATGGCGGTCATCGGGCGCCTGAAGCCGGGCGTCACGGTCCAGGCGGCGCGGAGCGAGTTCGCCGAGCTCATGCCCCGCCTCAATCGCGAGCACCCGGACTGGGGCCGGCACAGCGCGCGGCTGACGGATCTCAAGGACGCACGTCAGCGGCAGGATGCAGCGATCGCTCGTCGTCTTGTGGGGCGCGGTCGGCCTCGTGCTCCTGATCGTGTGCGCCAACCTGTCGAACCTGCTCCTCGCGCGCACGGCGGCGCGCAGCAAGGAAATCGCCGTCGGCTCGCGCTCGGGGCCGGGCGGGCGAGGATCGTCCGTCAGCTGCTCACGGAAGGCATCGTCTTGTCGATGGCCGGCGCGGCCATCGGCGTCCCGCTCGCGTACGCGCTGACCGCGTACGTGAAGACGAGCGTGACGCTGAGCGTCCCGCTGCTGCACCGCGTCGAGGTGGACGGCATGGCGCTGCTCTTCACGGCGGCGATCGCCATCCTCGCCGGGGTCACCTTCGGCGCGCTGCCGGCGCTGCGGATCTCCGGCCGCAACCCGCACGACGCGCTGCGAGGAACAGGGCCGCGGCTCGACCGACAGCCGCCGGCATGCGTGGATCCGCTCGGCGCTCGTCGTCGCGGAGGTCGCGCTCGCGTGCGTGCTGCTGGTGGGCGCCGGTCTGCTGCTGCGGAGCTTTCTCCGGTTACAAGAGGTCGAGCTCGGGTTTGAACCATCGCGCGCGATTGCCGTGCGCGTCGATCCCAAGGCGCAGCTCCCCCCCGACAAGCGCCGCGCGTTGCTCGGCGAGCTGACGCGCAGGGTCGCGGCGCTCCCCGGCGTCGAGGCCGCGGGTCTGACCGATGCGCTGCCGCTCGATCGGAATCGCACCTGGTACATCGGCGTGCCGGGCGTTGTCTATTCGGCCAGCCAGCGGCGTCCCCTCGCGTTCGTTTACGTCACCGGTCCCGGATACATGAAGGCGATGGGCATCCCGCTGAAGGCCGGGCGCGATTTCAGGATCAGGACATTGCGACGAGCGCGCCGGTGATGATCGTGAACGAGAGCCTGGCCCGGCGTCTGTGGCCTAACGACGATCCGATCGGCCGTGTCGCCGCGACGGGCAACAACAACCCACCCTTCAAAGTCGTGGGCGTCGTGGCCGACGTGCGCCAGACCAGCCTGGAAGAGCAGTCGGCGTTTCAAATGTATTTCGTCTACACGCAGATCGGCGCGAGCGCGGATCTGATCGTCCGCTCGCAGCTCCCCCCGGCGACGCTGGCCGCGACCGTGCGGGCCACGCTCGGCGCCCTGGATCCCACGCTCGTCACGACGGACGTGCGTCCGCTGGAACTGCTCGTCGATCGCGCGGTGTCGCCGCGGCGGTTCCTGCTGACGCTCCTCGGCGGGTTCTCGCTGCTGGCGCTGACGCTCGCCTGCCTGGGCATCTACGGCGTCGTCTCGTATACCGTCAGCCGGCGCGTGCAGGAGATGGGCGTCCGCATGGCGCTCGGCGCCACCGCCGGCGACGTCTGCCGGCTCGTGCTCTCGGGAACGCTGAAGGTCGCGCTCGCCGGCGTCGTGCTCGGATCGATCGCGTCGCTCGGCGTGGCACGGCTCATCGCCACGTTCCTGTTCGGCACGTCGCCGACCGATCCGATCACCTTCGCGGCGACCGCCGTCCTGTTGACGATGGTGGCGATGGTGGCGGGGTACATCCCCGCACGAAGGGCGTCGCGGGTCGAGCCGATGTCCGCACTCCGCGCCGACTAGTGGACCGTATCTGCTGAATCGGTAGTGCCGGCGGGCTCGCTGGTGGCCGGCGGGCGCCCGTATCACTACCGATTCAGTCGAGACGTGCCACCAAGTTAGTCACTAGTCCGAATCACTAATCGTGAATCGCTGAATCGCTGAATCCTGAGCCCGATTCGAGGATTCGAGGATTCGGGATTAGTGATTCGGGACTAGCTACTAGCCTTCGACCAAGCCAACAATCTCCTCGAGTTTTACTCCCAGCGAAACACCTTCGCCGAGAGGGCGGTGCACACCAGGAAGATCACCGTCATCGCGGCGACGTCGCCGATGTGCGCCGACCACGCGTCGCCTTGCAGGATCCCCTTGAGAAGCGACACCGCGTACGTGAGCGGGAGCGCCTGCGCCACGACCCTGAGCGCCGGCGGCAACTGGTCGATCGGCACGAACAGCCCGGAGAGCGCGAGCATCGGATAGAGGATGATGCTGGCGATCGGCTGCGCGAACCGGGCGGTCGGAATCAGGCTGGCGATGATGAACCCCAGCGACAGGATGCACAGCGTGGCGATCAGCAGGGCGACGGTGAACCCCGCCAGCGGAACGTCGAGGCTGACCGGGTAGTAGCGCCTGCCGGCCACGAACATCAGCGCGAGCGTGATCGCGGTGAAGAGGAGCTTGACGAGCACGTGGGCGGTGAGGATGGTGTGGGGCCGCAGCGGCGTCGCGCGCAGCCGCTTGAGGATGCCGCCCTCGCGGTAGATCGAGACAATCGTGATGAGCGACATCACCGCGCTCAGCGCGATCAGGATCGACGCGAGCACGGGAAGGCCGACGCTGACGAATTCGCCGGCCGTTCCCGACGGCCCGCCGGCTCCGCGGCCGATCGACCGCCCGAGGATGACGAACGCCACGACCGGGATGCCGACCGTCCCGATGAACCCGAGCGGCTCGCGGACGAAGATCTTGATCTCGAGCCAGGTCAGTTTGAAAAGGCCGCGCAACATCTGAATATCTGTCCTCGAACAGGAGATTAGGAGATCAGAAGTTATTTTGGTCTTAAAGATCTTAAAAAACTAAGTCTCCTGATCTCCTGATCTCCTGTTAACCGACTTCGCTCACTAATCACGGATCGAATGACCGGTCAGCTTCAGGAACACGTCCTCGAGCGTCGGGAGCACGGTGCGGAAGTCGGTGACGCGGATGCCGTGCTCCGACACGCAGTGGATCACCTCGGTCACCAGATCGTCGCCGCGGCCCCGGATCGTGAATCGGCTGCCGGTGTGGGTGACCGCCTCGACGCGCGCAAGAGCCGCAAAGCGCTCCCCCGCTGTCGCATCTTCACTCGTCAGCACCACGGTGCGCTCCGGGCAGTGACGGCCGACCAGCGCGGCCGGCGTGTCGATGTCGATGATGCGGCCGTGGTCGATGATCGCCACGCGGTCGCACAACCGCTCCGCCTCCTCCATCAGGTGCGTGGTCAGGAACACGGTCTTGCCGCGCTCGCGGATGCCGCGCACCAGATCCCAGATGGCGCGGCGCGCCTGCGGGTCGAGCCCGGTGGTCAGCTCGTCGAGGAACACCAGCTCGGGATCGTTGATGAGCGCGAGCGCGATGAACAGCCGCTGCTTCTGGCCTCCCGACAGCGTCATGAACCACGCGTTCCGCTTGTCGGTCAGCCCCAGCTGCTCGAGCAGCACGCTGCCATTCACGGGATTCCGGTAGATCGAGGCCCACAGATCCACCGCCTCCCACACCTTGATCCGCTTCTGGAGCTGCGCCGCCTGGAGCTGCACGCCGATCCGGTTCTGCAGCGTGTAGACGTCCCGAAACGGATTCAGCGACAGCACCGAGATCGTGCCGCGGTCCGGCCTGCGCAGGCCCTCGACACACTCCATCGTCGTCGTCTTGCCGGCGCCGTTGGGACCGATCAGCCCGAAGATCTCGCCCTGATTGACCTCGAACGAGACGTCGTCCACCGCCACGGTCGAGCCGTAGGTCTTGCGGATCCCGGAGACCTGGATGACCGGCTGGTTGGACATGGGGAGCGGTCCATTGTGGACCATGCAGCGGGCACGGCTCAAGGTGTCCCTAGCAGGGTGCACCGGGCGCGGCGGGGCTCGGGCCACTCATCGATCGCCAGAAACTGTGGGCGTACTTCGAAGCGGTCGAGCCGCGGCTGTACCGAGACCCTGCCGTCGATCCTGCGACGCTGCGGAACAAAGTCGTCGAAGCCACCAGTCAACGGCCCTGAGGCCCCGGAGCCTCACTTGGCGGCAGGAAGAAAGCGCTTATAGGCTCATAAGTCGGCGGGTGATAAGCTTCGCCTGCCGTTGATGAACATCGCCGACATCGCTCGCCGGGCGAAGGTCTCGATCGCCACGGTCTCCCGCACCCTGAACCAGAGCGGGCCGGTCAAGCCGGCCACGGCGCGGAAAGTCTGGCGCGCGGTCACCGCGCTCAACTACTACCCGAACAGCCACGCGCGCGCGCTCGTGTCCGGCCGCAGCCGCCTCATCGGCCTCATCGTGTCGGACATCACGAACCCGTTCTTCCCCGAGCTGATCCGCAGCTTCGAAAAGATGGCGGAACAGCGGCAGTACGATCTGCTCATCACGAGCACCGACTACCAGACGGAGCGGATGACGACGTGCCTGCGGCGGATGCTGGAGCGCAAGGTGGACGGCGTCGCGATGATGACGTCGGAGATGGACGTCGGCCTGATCAAGGAGCTGTCGCGGCGCGGCGTGCCGATGGTGTTCATGGACGTCGGCCGGGTCGGGCCGAAGATGAGCCACGTGGCGATGGACTACGGCCACGGCATTCACCAGGCGGTCGATCACCTCGTCGAGCTGGGCCACACGCGCATCGCGTTCATCAGCGGCCCGCTCGATCTGCACTCCGCGCGGACCCGCCGGCAGGCGTTCGTCGAGCAGATGCGCAAGCGAGGGTTGAAGCCGGAGCCGACGCTGATTCGCGAGGGCACGCATACGGCCGAGGGGGGACAGAAGGTAATGACCGCGCTGCTCCGCCTGCGCAAGCAGCCGACGGCCGTCGTGTCGTCGAACGACTGGACGGCGATCGGTGCGCTGCACGCGATCGACGCGGCCGGCCTGCGCGTCCCGCACGACATCTCGCTCGTCGGGTTCGACGACATCCCGCTCGTCCGCTACACCAACCCCGCGCTCACGACCGTCCGGATGTCAGCCGCCGACGTCGGCACGACGGCGTTCCAGGCGCTCTTCAGCCTCATCGGCGGCGAGCGGTTGGAGGGGGACACGTATCACGTGCAAACCAAGCTGGTCGTGCGGGACTCGACGCGCAAGCTGACCGCGCGGCGGTGAGAGTGCTATCGGAGGCGAGCTCGAACGCGCCTCGAAGAACGCTCAAGCGATGGAAGTCCTCGTCCTTCGTAACGAGCAGGCAGTCACGCTCCTGCGCGAGCTCCCACACGGCCTGATCGGCGAAGCCGCCGGCGCCGATCTGTCGGACATGCAGGGAGCCAGGAAAAATGTCGTCGAGCAACAGGCATAGCTGCTCGGACAATTGCTCGTCGAAGAGCAGGCGCACGGTTCAGGCCGCCGGGATCCCCAGGGTGCGACGCTCGCGTTCCGCCGCGTACGCGAGGCAGGCCCGAATATCATCGCGCGTCAGCTGCGGGAATTCTTCCATCACCTGCTGCTCAGACATCCCGCTCGCGAGGTATCCGAGCACATCGCCAACGGTGATCCGGGTCCCGCGGACGCAGGGCTTTCCGAACCGGACCGCCGGATCGGCGGTGATGCGTTCGAGGGGATTCATGCCTTTCAGTTTACGGCAGCTCAGCGCACCCGGCAACCGGACGATCTCGAGGACCCAGTCGGCCAAGGGGAGCGGCTTGCGTCTTCAGGCCGCCGAACTAACGCCGAGCTGTATTTGACACCGCGCGCCGCGCTCGCCGCCGCGCAGTTAGGACCTGCTTTTTCGACGCGCGGGCAGGCCTGAAGGCGTGCGCTACGTACGCAACACAAGGAGGCGCGGGCAGGTCTGAATGAAGGCCTGCGCTACGTCAGCACAGAAGCGAACCCTGGCTAGCGCACGCCGGTCGAATCGCGATAGCCGAGGTTCTTCACCGCCGCCTCTCCCAACCTGTCGCGCAGCTGGGCGAGGTAGAGGCTCGCGGGTGTCACCGCGACGCCCGGAGATTCGAACGTCTCCGACGGAATAGCCGGGACGGCGATCGGGTTGCCGTGCCAGAGAATCGTCGCGGGACGGCCGGTGCATCCGATGCACCAGTTCTTCGCGCCGGGCGGCTGCTGGATTACCAGGTAATCCGCCTTCACGTTCCACGCGACGGCCCACCCGGCGCTCCAGCCGTGGCCGGAGCCCGCGTACTCGCGGTTCGAAAACGCGATGCTCGGACGCCTCTCGGTGCCGTTCGAGAACTCGCTGCTGTCCACGAGCAGGCCGGTCGCCCACCGCTGATGCGGCGCGACGCCCGCCTGATCGCTCGTGAAGTTGAGAACGACGTTCGGCCCGGTGACGCCGGCCTGCGTCACGACGGGCCAGACGCCTTTGCCGCTGACGCTCGAGCGATGCACGAGAATCTGCGTGCCGGAGATGGCGATGTCGGCAGGCGAGGCTGGCGCCGTGAAGGGCATGTTGTGACGGATGTGCACATCCTCGAGCGTCACTCTCCGGACCGATGGCCCGAGGGTGATGGTGTTCTGCGTGTCCTCGACCGCCACATCGCGTACCCATCCGTCGCTGAGAGCATTCATGCGCAGGAGGGAGTACTGGCCCTGAGTGATCGGCACATCCTGGACCGGAGCCGTCACGCGCAGAGACTCAACCCCGACTTGTTCAATGCGCCCGGGGAACGTGTACTTCACGATCGTCGCACCTGGGGGATTCAGATATGCGGCGTCGTAGGAGTCGGAGAGAGGCACCTCGAACGTCACGCGGCTGCCAGAAATCGATTTGATGACGCGGTCGGCATCGATGAGCGTGCCCGCCTTGATCCAGGTCTGCGGTTTGCCGTCTCGGCTGAGCGTGTGCATCTCCATGAAACGGATCCACGCCTCGGTGACGGGACGGCGGACGAGGACCGCATCGCCAGCTTTGAATCGAGAAGGCGCATCCACATTCACGTGATCGGCGCCTGAAGGCACGTACACGTCGGTGATTGCGGCGGCCGCACCGTCCGGCTGCCAGGCGCCGGCGCCCGCCACGTCGAGGAACCGGTGGGGCGAGCCGATGACGCGAATGTGCGTCTCGCCATCGCGTGATCCGCTGCCACGCAAGACGACACCGCTCGCGGTGATCGTCACCTGACCGGCCACGTCGTAGGTTCCGCGCTCGAGCAGAACCGCGCCGCGGAATCCGTCTGCGGCCGGCGTGATGCGCGACACCTCGTCGATCGCCGCCTGGATCCGCGCCGTGTTGTCGCCGGGCTGAGCGCTGAGGGTTCGGGCCACGCGGACCGCCGGCAGCGCCACGCCGCCACCTCCGTAGCCCGCGTGGGAGAAGTCCATGATCCGATTGCCGCGCGCGTCCGTGCCGTAGTGAACCCGCTGATCGGCGCCGATGTACACCCACTGCGATCGCCCCTGCGCGGACAATGCGACAGCGGCCGCGAATGCGGCGAGCGCTGCGGTGAGTTGTTTCATTTTCATCGTGTCACGCGTCGGCTGGAGCATTCGCGCGGGCAGGCCTACGGTCCGGCTGAAGCCGGACACCACCGAAACCCTACGTCCGGCGCGCGGACAGCAACCTCACGAACGCATCCGGCGGCAGATCGGTGAGCGAGCTCACGGCGATGTCGGCGTCGAGCGCGGCGCTGCTGACCCCGATACAGTGCATGCCGGCCCGGCGCGCGGCCTCGATCCCGACGGCGGCGTCCTCGACGACGATGCAGCGGTGCGGCGGCGTGTGGAGGCGGCCGGCCGCTGTCTGGAACACCTGCGGGTCCGGCTTCCCTGCCGTGACGTCCTCCGCCGACACGACGGTGTCGAAATACCGCTCCAGCTCGCAGGCCTCGAGCATGACCTGGGCGTTGAGCCGCGGCGCGGACGTCGCGACGGCCTGCCGCCAGCCGCCCCGCTGCAGGCGCGCGACCCACTCGGTCGCTCCCGGAAGCGCCGCGAGCCCTCCCTCACGCGCGAGCCGCCGGTACTCCGCTTCCTTCGCCTCGCCGAGGCGCTCGATCCGCTCGGCGTCCGCGCCGTCGCCGAGCCAGCCGCGCAGGATCCGATCGTTCTTCTGCCCGAAGCTGGCGAGAAACTGGTCGTACGTCAGGGCGAAGTCCTCGGCGGCGAGCGTGTCGCGCCAGGATTGCCAGTGATAGTCGCCGGAGTCCACGAGCGTCCCGTCGAGATCCCAGAGGACCGCGCCGGTGATCTGCCCGTAGTAGGCGTCGGGCCCGTGCTTGCGGCGATAGTGCTTGTCGAGCAGATGCGCCTCGGGACGCGGCGCATCGGCGGCCATCGTCTTGACGCGCCATTCCATACGGGCGACGTACTCGAGGACGCGCGCGTACTCGACCGCTTTCGACGCGTCCGGCCCCCAGGTGAACGGACCGTGATTGGCGACCAGTACCGCCGGCATTTCCGACGGCAGGATGCCGCCGGCAGCGAAGGTCTCGACGATCACGCGGCCCGTGTTCTTCTCGTAGTCGCGGGCCACTTCGTCCGGCGTCATCGGGCGCGTGACCGGGACGTCGCCCCGGAAATAGTCGGCGTGCGTCGTCCCCATGCAGCGGATCGGAAGACCGGCCTGTGCGAAAGCGGTCGCGTACTCGGAGTGCGTGTGCACCACGGCGCCGCACCCGAACGCGCGATACAGCTCGAGGTGTGTCGGGGTATCGGACGAGGGACGGAGCTGGCCGTCGATACTTCGTCCGGTCTCGATTGAAACGGCGACCATGTGCGCCGCCGTCAGCTCCGCGTAGGGCACGCCGCTCGGCTTGATCACGAACACGCCGGCCGTTCGATCGATCGCGGAGACGTTGCCGAACGTCCCCATCACCAGCCCACTCTGGGCGAGCGCGATGTTGGCCCGGTAGACGACGTCCCGCAGTTCGTCGAGCAGCATTCGGCGGTGTTACGCGCGCGCGGCGGACGCGCGCTCCCTGATCGCGAGGAGCCGTTTCATCAGCGAGCCGAATTCGGGCGTGCTTCCGGCCACGCCGCCAAAGCCGTCGTGGAGCTCGCGGTAGATCGCATAGAGATCATTGTAAACGGCATGCGCCCCGGGGTCGGGCGCGAAACGCTTCTCTTTGAGGGCCGTCATCCGGTCCTGCGCGACGGTCCAGTCGGCGTAGCCGCCTGCGGCCGAACCGGCAGTCACGGCGGCCGAGACCGCGGCGCCGAGCGCCGGCGCCTGCGGCGAGCCCGCGATGAGCATGGGCTGGCCAATCACGTCGGCGTAGATCTGCATGAACAGATCGTTCTTCTCCGCGATGCCGCCGCAGCAGACGACGCGGTCGACGGGAACGCCGTAGTCGCGGATGCGCTCGACAATCGCGCGCGCGCCGAAGGCCGTCGCCTCGATCAGCGCGCGGTAGATCTCGGCGCGCGTGGTGCGCAGCGTCTGGCCGAGGACGAGGCCGGTCAGCCGCGCGTCGACGAGCACCGTGCGATTGCCGTTGTTCCAGTCGAGCGCCACGAGCCCCGACGCGCCGGGCGCCATCGCAGCCGCCTCCGCCGACAGCCTGGCGTGCAGCCCGTCGTCTCCCTCGCACACTTCCTCGACCCACCACTTCAGGAGGTCGCCGACGGCCGACTGCCCCGCTTCGATCCCGTAGTAGCCGGGCATGATCGAGCCGTTGACGATCCCGCAGATGCCGGGAATGTCGGCGACGGCCTGGGTGGCGGGCGCGATGGCGCAGTCGCACGTGGACGTGCCGATGATCTTGACGAGCGTGCCGGTGCGGATGCCGGATCCGACGGCGCCGTAGTGCGCGTCGAGCGCGCCCATGGCGATCGCGATCCCGGGCTCGAGGCCGAGCGTCCGCGCCCACTCGGCGGAGAGCCGGCCGGCGGGACGGCCCGGCGGGTGCGCCGCGTCGAACAACCGATCGCGCAGATCGGCCATCTTCGGATCGAGACGCGCGAGGAACGCCTTCGACGGGAGGCCGCCCCAGCTCTCGGAGTACATCGCCTTGTGACCCGCCGCGCAGACGCAGCGGACGATCTGCCGGGAGTCGTCCACGCCGGACAGCTGCGCCGGGACGAAATCGGCGAGCTCCACCCAGCTGGCGGCCGCGTCGAACACACCGGGCGCGACACGCAGGCAGCGCCAGATCTTGGACCAGAACCATTCCGACGAGTACGTGCCGCCGATGGGCGCGAGGTACTCCGGCGCATGCGCGCGCGCGAGCGCCGTAATCTCCGCCGCCTCCGCGGCCGACGAGTGGTCCTTCCAGAGCCAGGCATGCGCGGCGAGCGTGCCGGCCCACTTCGCGTCCAGCGCAAGCGGACGCGCGCGGGCATCGACCGGCAGCGGCGTGGATCCGGTCGTATCGACGCCGATGCCGATGACGCGCTCACGGGAGAAGCCGGGCTGCCGGTCCGCGTCCGCCAGCGCGCCGGTGATCGACGGGCCGAGGCCGGCGAGGTAGTCGGCAGGGTTCTGCCGCGCGACGTGCGGATCGCGCGCGTCGAGCAGCACGCCCTGGTCGCCGCTCGGGTAGTCGAACACGCTCGTGCCGAGCAGGCGCCCGTCGGCGCAGTCGGCCACGATCGCGCGCACCGAGTTGGTTCCGAAGTCGACGCCAATCGCAAATGATGGTTGCATGTGCCGCGAGACCAGGAGACCAAGAAGAAACAGGAGATCAGGAGGACCCGACGCCACTTTACCCCACCAGGACGGGCGACACGACGTCGAGGATGTCGGGCCCGGTGCCGGCGCGGCGGGCGCGGGCGAGATCGTCCTGCCGCTCGGTGAGGCGGACGGCCTTCAGCGCCAGGTTGGCGAAGTTGATCATGCTCCGCTCGATCGCGCGCGTCGGATCCTCGCGGTACGTGAACTGGTCCTGGCTGTAGTAGCCGGCGAAGCCGCGGATGAACGTCGTGTAGAGGTACTCCACCGATTCCGGGATCGACACGGTCCCGAACATCAGATCCTGATCGTTGCGTCCCTGCCGGGCGTCGTTGACGTCGAACTTGTGGACCGGCACGCCGGCGTACTCGGCCAGGTCGCACGCCGTGGAGGCGGTGGTCGCTTCCATCTTCTGGTGGCCGTAGTCGATCGTCAGGCCGCAGTTGTTCCCGCCGGTGGCCTGGTTGACTTTCTGCGCCACGAGAATCGCGGAGGCGGCGGTCGGCACGATCATGTACAGCTCGCGCGGCTCGTAGGGCTTCGGCTCGATCCCGAGCTTGACGCCGTACTCGAGGCACTTGCGGTTGGCGACGACCAGCGCTTCGGTGAACCACTCGATCGATTCGCGGTAATCGATCTGGAAGTGATAGTCGGCGCCGTCGGACCCGGGCCACACGCTCAGGACCGGGATGTTCAGGCGGCGGCACAGCTCGACGCCTTTCATGATCTCGTCGAGCGCGGCGCGGCGCATGGCCGGGTCCGGGTTGCACGGTCCGCCGAGGCGGAACTTCGGGTGCGTCCAGGTGTTGATGTCGCAGGCGGCGAGCGTCATCCCCAGCTCGGGGAGATACCCGTCGCGGGCCCGTTCGATCGCGGCCTCGTCGATGTCGCCATTGAGCGTCTTCTCGAAGACGCTCTGGTGCACCTCGATGGCGCTGACGCCGGCGGCCTTGGTGCGGCGGCACTGCGCCTCGAAGTTGCTGCAGAACTTGGGATCGTCGGAGTGATAGCCGGGCGGCGCGAAGCGATCGCAGAAGTCGCCGGCCGACCAGTGCCCGGCGCTCATGCGGATGTGCATCGCCTCGAGGAACTCGATCGATTCGGCGCGATCCATGTAGCGCTGTTTCGAGGCGGCAAAGGCAAGCTGGTCGGCCGAGAAACGTCTCATCTGCGGATCCTCCGGGGACAGGGCGTGGGATGGTACCACGCGGCGCGCTCCCGCAACAGCCCGTCCCAGTGATTCTTCCGTTGCGCCGCGGGCTATGTAAGCGTTACCATTCCGGCGCTGGGGTATGCAAGCGCTTACAGTGTCGAGCGCCCCCGTGCGCGGACCCTCCATCAGCAGTCGCTCGAGGGGCGCTCCCGCTCGCGTGGGCCGTCGTGGCTGGAACGAACCGTCATCCAAGGAGCCGCCCCCATGAAACACCTCGGCATCGGCCTGCTCGGTTACGTCGCCGTCCTCGCCTGGTCCACGCCCGCGGCCGCGCAGGTCCGCATCAACGGCGCCATCTCCGGATCCGTCGCCGACGAGTCCGAGGCCGCCGTGCCCGGCGCCACCGTCACGCTCAAAGACGAGGGCACCGGCACGAAGAAGGAAACCACCACGAACGGCGCGGGCGCGTTCGAGTTTCCCGATCTCAACTTCGGCCTCTATCAGATCACGGTCACGCTGCAGGGCTTCCGGACCGCGGTCTACAACAAGGTCATCGTCGAGTCGTCGCGCACGACCGACCTGCGCATCAAGCTCGGCGTCGGCTCGCTCGAGCAGACGGTCACCGTGGAAGGCGCGTCGCCGGTCCTCGAGACGACGTCGAACGTCATCTCCTCGACGCTCAACAACAAGGCGATCACCGAGCTGCCCCTGGCCGGACGCAACGCGTTCGGCTTCGCGCGCCTCGTGCCCGGCGCCGTCGCCCCGGCCGGCACCGGCAGCACGCACTTCAACGGCATGCCGGGCGGCACGATCAACCCGACGATCGACGGCGTCAACAACTCGTCGAACGGGTTCAAGAGCGGCGGCACGAGCTTCTTCGGCACCGTCCCGGCCCGGCTCGGCGCCATCGAAGAAGTGACGGTCGAATCGGCCGGCCTCGGCGGGGACGCGGGCGTCACGGGCGGCGTGAACCTGAAGTTCGTCACGCGCCGCGGCACCAGCACCTATCGCGGCAGCCTGTTCGAGCAGTACCGCACCGACAAGTTGAACGCCAACAGCTACAACAACAGCTCCCGCAACCTGCCGAAGCCGGAGCTGCGCCGCCACGACTTCGGCGGCAACCTCGGCGGTCCGCTGGTGCCGAACGGCGCCTGGAGAGACAAGCTGTTCTTCTTCGTGAACTACGAGCAGGAATACATCCCGCAGACGCAGACCCGGTCGCAGACGGTGCTCACGGCCGAAGCGCAGCGAGGCGTCTTCCGCTATCAGACGGCTTCCGGCGAGCAACGGACCGTCAACGTGCTCGACATCGCCGCGCAGCGGGGGTTCCTGGCGACGCCGGACCCGACTCTCGCGACGCTGCTGTCCAAGCAGTTCGACGCGCGGCAACACGGAACGGTCACCAGCACGAACAACCTCCGCACCGAGCTGCTCGAGTGGAACCAGCCGCAGAAGCAGACGAACTACTACCCGACCACGCGCCTGGACTACCAGATCCGGACGAACCTGGCGTTGATGACGAGTTACAACCGGTACAACCAGCGAGCCGGCGGCCGGCCGGTCTGGCCGGGGCCTGGCTATCCCATTCAGCTCGACACCTTCGACTCCGGCTGGTGGGTCTCGTCAACGGGGTTGAACTGGTCGATCAACTCGAACATGCACAACGAGCTCCGCGCGGGCGTGCAGCACAGCGGCGACACCAACGCGCGCGGCCGCGAGCGCGAGCACTTCGAGCTCAACGGCATCGTCAACGGGCTGCCGGCGCGGTTTACCCTGCCGTTCGGCCTGGTGCCGTTGTCGGGCGACAACCAGCCGGTCATCGGCAAGCACTACATCACGACGATCTCGGACACGTTGACGCTGACGCGCGGCAACCACTCGTTCAGCCTCGGCGGCAACTACCGCGACACCCAGTGGCGCGATCGGGCGCTCGCCGGCCCCGGCACCGCGGGATATCTCGGGCTCCCGCGCTACTCCATTGGATCGCCGGCCGGCGATCCGGTCCAGTCGATCTTCACCGCGGAAACCATGCCGGGCGTGCAGACGGCGGATCTGGGCGCGGCGACCTCGCTCTACGCGCTCCTCACCGGGCGCCTCTCGCAGGTGCAGACCGGAAGGGTCGTCGACCCGGCAACGCTGCAGTACGCCGACGACGTGTACATGGAGAACTGGACCTCCGCCTGGTTTGCCGGCGCGTTCGTGCAGGACCGCTGGCGTATCACGCCGGACTTCACGCTGAACTACGGCCTGCGCTGGGAGGCCAACCAGCCGCCGTTCAATCACACCGGGACGGCCGTGTTCCCGGACTACGCCAACCTGCTCGGACCGTCCACCGCGTTGTTCCAGCCCGGAGTGCTGAACGGCGTGGCCAACCCTGTCCTGAGCCGCGGCTACAAGGCCGCGAAGACCGACTGGACCAACTTCGCGCCGAGGGCCGGCTTTGCGTGGACGCCGAACTTCAACCAGGGCATCCTCGCCGCGATCTTCGGGCAGGGCGAGGAGACGGTATTCCGCGGAGGCTACGACGTCACCTACTTCGACGAAGGCACGAACATGTTCGCCGGGTCGGCCGGCAACAATCCCGGCCAGTCGCAGAGCCTGCTGCTCACGCCCGGCGCGCCGGGCTTCACCCCCGGCGGGCTCACGCTTCGCATCGCCGCTGCCGCCGTTCGTCGCGCAGCCGGCGGCCTACAAGGACGTGTGGGATCAGTCGGAGCTCACGTTCGGCACGACCGGCATCCAGACGATGAACGGCGACATCAAGACCGGGTACGTGCAGGCCTGGAACATCGGCGTGCAGCGGCTGATCACGAAGAGCACCGTCATCGAGGCGCGCTACCTCGGCAACCGCGCCAGCAACGTCTGGCATACCTACAATCTCAACGAGGTCAACATCTTCGAGAACGGCTTCCTGCAGGAGTTCAAGAACGCCCAGCGCAACGAGGCGATCAACCGCGCCAACAGCCTGACCGGGTTCGCCAACAACGGGCTGCCCGGACAAGTGGCGCTGCCCATCTTCGACGCGGCGTTCGGGGCGCGCGGCGCGCAGCCCGCGCTGCCCGCCGCCCAGGGCTACGCCAACGGCGGCTTCATCACGAGCGTGCAGCAGGGCGAAGCCGGACGCCTGGCTGCCTCTCTCGCGGGCAACCAGAACTACACCTGCCGCATGGTCGGCAACGCGTTCGGTCCGTGCGCGACGCGCAACTACTCCGCGCCCGGCCCGTACCCGATGAACTTCTTCCTGGTCAACCCCTACGCCATCGGCGGCAGCCTCAACATCGTCGACGACGACTCGTCGACGACGTATCACGCGATGCAGCTGCAGCTCCGCCGGCGCTACACGAGCGGGCTGACGATGAACGTGAACTACACGCTCGCGAAGAACACGTCCGACATCTGGGCCGACAACGCCACGCAGTCTCACACCTACCGGACGCTGCGCGACAAGTCGCTCGACATGCGGGACGCGCCGTTCGACGTGCGCCACGTGCTGCAGACCTTCGGCACCTACGATCTGCCGTTCGGCAAAGACCGTCACTTCAACATCGACAACCCCGTGCTGGATGCCATCGCGGGCGGATGGACGCTCGGCGGGATTCTCACGGCGCAGTCCGGCACGCCCTTCCGCCTCTCCAGCGGACGGCAGACGGTCAACGGATCCGACGCGGGCGTAGTCCTGATGAACGGGCATACCGCGAAGGAAATCCAGAACATGATTCGCATCAGTCCCGGACCGGGCCTGAACCGCTACTGGATCGACCCGAAGCTCATCGGCCCGGACGGCCGCGCCAACCCCGAGTACCTGGCGCCGCCGACCACGCCCGGGGAGTTCGGCCAGTTCGTGTACCTCCGCGGCTCCAACATCTGGCAGCTCGACGGATCGTTGAACAAGTCGGTGACCGTGTTCGGCCGGACACGCATGACGATCCACGTCACCGTGCAGAACGTCCTCAACCATCCGATCTGGAGCACGCCCGGGTTCCTGGGCGACACCAGCATCCAGAGCACGACGTTCGGACAGTCGACGGGCGTCGTGACTGGCGGTGGGATGGGTCTCGGCGCGCGCCAGATGTACGCGCGGCTGGGATTCCAGTTCTAAAGGGCGACGCGGCCTGGCACCGAGCCGCATCGCGAGGACGCGGAGGCCACGGAGGATTGTTCTAGAGGCGACGATCGTTCAGACTGCAGGCGGAAGCCACGCACAGTATTTCCTCGTGTGTAAGCGCGCACAAGAGAGGTGGGACCATGCCGAGCACGAAACGCCTTCTCATCAATGCTCTCGCGTTCGCCGCCTTCTGTGCGGCGGCCGCTCCGCCCGTCCGCGCCCAGCAGCAGCTCGGAGGCATCCAGGGCACGATTTCGGATCAGACACACGGCGTCCTCCCGGGCGCCGCGGTGACGGTCACGAATCTCGATACCGGCGTGGCGCGCAGCGCCACGTCCAACGAGTCGGGCCTCTACCGCGTCCTCAGCCTCGAGCCGGGCCGGTACAAGGTCGTCGCCGAGCTGTCAGGATTCCGCGCCGCGACGCAAACGGACCTCGTCGTGTCGGTCGGCGCCACGCTCGGCGTCAACTTCACGATGCAGACAGGAAGCCTGACAGAGACGGTGACGGTGTCCGGAGTCCCGCCCGACATCCAGACCGAGAAAGCGGACATCTCCGCCGTCGTCGAGCAGAAAAAGATCAACGACCTCCCGCTCGTCGGCCGCAACGTGCTGTCGCTCGCGGCGCTGCAGCCCGGCATCAACGGCATCCCCGGCACGCAGGATTTTCTGGCCCCCGAGCAAGGCATGGGGGTCACCGCCAACGGCGTGCGCGAAAGCGGCAACAACGCGACGATCGACGGCGCGAGCATCAACAACGGCCCGTGGGGCGGGACGGTCATCATCGTGCCCAACGTCGACGCGGTCCAGGAATACCAGGTGATCGCCAACAACCCGTCGGCGGAGTACGGCCGGAACGCAGGGGCCACGGTGAGCGTGATCACCAAAGGCGGAACGAACTCGTTCAGCGGCACCGTGTACGAGTTCCACCGGAACCAGAACCTCCGCGCGCGGGGGTATTTCGACAACCGATCGATCCCCAAGCCCGACTTCCATCGCAACGACTTCGGCGGGAGCTTCGGCGGGCCGATCCGACGGAACAACACGTTCTTCTTCGTGTCGGCCGAAATCGTGCGCGAGCTGACGGGAGCGACGTTCAACTCGACCGTCGAGTCGCAGCAGCTCGTGAACTGGGTCACCGCCAACCGTCCGGGCTCGATCGCGGCGCAGCTCTTCAGTCGGCACAAGCCCCCGTCCTACCCGACGACGGACCTGCGCGATCTCGGCGGTCCGCTGCCGGGCGCGAATGTCTGGAGCACGACGCCCGACGGGATTCCCGACGTCGGCACAATCAGCGTCATCAACAACGGCCCGCGCGATGGCGATCAGCTGAACGCGCGTGTCGATCAGGTCTTCCGCGGCGGACGCGATCGGCTGCGCGCGACCTACTACCTGGCCAACGTCGAGTCGCAGTTCCTGTACGTGCGTCCGCAGTTCAACCACCCGTTTCCCTTCCGGAACCAGATGGTCAACGTCGCGCACACGTGGATGCTGTCGGCGACGACGCTCAACGAGGCGAACTTCGGCCTCGTGCGGCAGCACGGGGAGGCGGGCGATCCGACGCCCGAGACGCCGAACGTGGTCCCCGGCAACGACGTCGTCGGATTCGGCGTCGAGTTCTGGCATCCGATCGACTTCACGCAGAACAACTTCCAGATCAAGGACACGTTGACGATGAACCGGGGCCGGCATTCGTTCCGCACGGGCGCCGAGCTGCGGCTCGGGCGTGACGGCGCGACGCTGCACCACTGGGAACGTCCGAACTACAACTTCCAGAGCATCCTCGACTTCATCGACGACGAACCGTTCGGCGAAGACCGGGCCGTGGACCCGGCCACCGGCCAACCGACGACGGCGTACGGCAAGTACCTCACCAACGAATGGGCGGTGTTCTTCCAGGACAACTGGAAGGCGCGGCCGAACCTCACGCTCAACCTGGGCATCCGCTACGACAACTTCGGCAACCCGACGAAGGACCAGATTCCCTACAACGGGATCATCCTGGGCGCGGGCTCGACACGGGCGCAACAGGTCGCGAACGCGAAGGTCGGCAAAGTCGACCAGTTGTTCGAGACGGACTGGAACAACTTCGCACCCCGGCTCGGCATCACGTGGGACCCGACGTCGACCGGCAAAGTGGTCCTGCGCGCCGGCGCAGGCATCTCGTACAACCGGATCAACAACACCGTCTACACGGACGAGCGGCTCAATCCACCGCAGTTCGCGCACGCATTCGGATCGGTCCAGGATGGCACGCCGATCGTGTATTCGCTGGGGCCAAACTACGCGCCGAACACGGCGCTCGGACGGGGGCTCGACGAGAACGGCGGCATTCGTGGCGCGCGCGTGGGCCTCGTCGTCGTCGATCCCGCGCTTATCATCCCTGAGTACTACAGCTGGTTCTCCGGCGTGCAGTACCAGCTCCCGTGGCACTTCGTCGTCGAAGCGAACTACAGCGGATCGGCGGGCCGGCACCTGCTGAACGGCGACGGGCCAGGCGGAGAGGACTACAACCGGTTCTCGGGCGATCTGCTCGACGGGACCCGCAATCGGCTCAACCCCAGCTTCGCGGGTGTCGGGCTCAACGAGAGCCGCATCGACTCCAACTATCACGGGCTGTCGTTCCAGCTGCAGCGGCGCTACACGAAGGGCCTCGCGTTCCAGACGTCGTACACCTACGGGGTCGCGAAGGACTATGCCGGTAGCGCCATGATCGTCGAGCAGCCGGGACTCGACTACGGCTACGCGGGATTCGACATCCGCCACAAGCTGGCGTTGAATTTCGTGTGGGACATTCCCTATGCGCCCGAGAACGTGATTGCGAACGCCGTGCTGGGCGGCTGGCAGGTCAACGGCATCGGGATCTTCCAGTCGGGCGGACCGTTCACGGTCATCTGCGGCTTTGCCTACCCGCGATGCGACTTCAATGCCGACGGCGCCAACAACGATCGCGTGAACCTTCCGAGCTACGGCACCGACCTGGGCAATCCAAGCCTGGAGCAGTGGGTGGCGGGCGCGATGCAGGCGGCCGACTTCCCGCTGCCGGCGACCGGCACGGTCGGCAACGAACCGCGGAACGCGTTCCGTGGGCCGGCGTTCAAGAACGTCGACCTGTCGCTGTTCAAGAACTTCCGGCTGAACGGCATGGGCGCCGGAGGCTCGACCGTGCAGGTGCGGCTGGAAATGTTCAACGCCTTCAACTGGGTCAATCTGAATAACCCGATCAACAATCTGAACAGCGCCAATTTCGGGCGCGTCCAGTCGCTGCGCCCGGGCGGAACCGGGGGTCCGCGCACGGTGCAGATCGCCGCGAAGCTGATCTTCTAGGAGGCAACGGGTATTCACCACAGAGTTAACGGAGTAAGCGGAGAAAAACAATAATTGGTTTTTTCTCTGCTATCTCCGTTGTCTCTGTGGTGAAACACACCCCGAGCAAACATAAAGGCCGCGCGCGCTATCATCTCGCCATCGAAAGGCGTCACCGATGAGACTCGTGACCAAACCCACTGCCGCCCGCATCGGGGCGGTGTTCGCACTGGCGGCGGCCGCGTCGATGTCCGGACAGGGCCAGCCCGCCAAGCCGGCACGGCCCGACTATCCGGTCCAGCCGGTCCCGTTCACGCGCGTGCAGCTCAACGACGTGTTCTGGGCGCCGCGCATGGAGACGAACCGGACGGCGAGCATTCCCACGGCGTTCCAGCAATGCGAGCTCACGGGCCGCATGGATCTGTTCGTGCGCGCCGCGAAGGCGCTTCGAGGCGAGGAGCTCACGAACAAGCGGCCGCCGGGCTACCCGTTCGACGACACGGACGTGTACAAAGTGATCGAGGGCGCGTCCTACACGCTCAACGTGCACCCCGACCCGAAGCTCGACGCCTACGTCGACGACCTCATCGCCAAGATCGCCGCGGCGCAGGAGCCTGACGGCTACCTGTACACGACGCGCACGATCGACCCGAAGAATCCTCATGTATGGGCGCGGCCGGAACGCTGGGCGGGCGAGCGCGACGACAGCCACGAGCTCTACAACCTCGGGCACCTCTTCGAAGCCGCGGTCGCGCACCACATGGCGACGGGCAAGTCCTCGCTCTTGAACGTCGCGATCCGCGGGGCCGATCTTCTCGTCAAGACGTTCGGTCCCGGCAAGCGCTCGATCTGGCCGGGTCATCAAATCACCGAGATGGGACTCGTCCGCCTGTACCGCGTGACGGGGAACGAACAGTATCTGAGCCTCGCGAAGTTCCTGCTCGACGAGCGCGGTCCCGGTCCGCTTCCGCCGGGCGAGCGAACGAATCCCCGCGGCCTGTCCTACAACCAGGCGCAGGCGAAGGTCGTCGATCAAGCCGAGCCGGTCGGCCACTCGGTCCGCGCCACGTACATGTATTCGGGGATGGCTGACGTCGCCGCGCTGACGGGCGACGAGAAAATGCGCGAGGCGGGCAAGCGGATCTGGGAGAACCTGATTTCCAGCAAGCTGTACCTGACCGGCGGCATCGGCGCGGCCGGCGGCTTCGAGGGCTTCGGCAAGCCCTACGAGCTGCCGAACCTGCAGGCCTACAACGAGACCTGCGCCTCGATCGGCCACGACTACTGGAACCAGCGCCTGTTCCTGCTCGAGGGCGATGGGAAGTACATCGACGTGATGGAGCGGACGCTCTACAACGGCCTGGTCTCGGGCGTGGCACTCGACGGCAAGACCTTCTTCTATGACAATCCCGCTCGAATCGAACGGCCAGCACTCGCGGAAAGCGTGGTTCGGCGTCGCCTGCTGTCCGGGCAACATCACGAGGTTCATGGCCTCGGTCCCGGGATATGTCTACGCGCATCGCGGCGACACGCTGTATGTGAACCTCTTCGCCGGCGGCACGGCCGATGTCGATCTCCCCGGCGGCAAGCTCAAGATCGTCCAGACGACCCGCTACCCGTGGGACGGCGCCGTGAAGATGACGGTCACGCCCGAGCGCGCGCGGCAGTTCGCCATCAACGTGCGGATCCCCGGGTGGGCGCGCAACGAGCCGGTGCCGAGCACGCTGTATCGTTTTCTCGACAAGTCCACCGCGGCAGCGACGATCGCAGTCAACGGGCAGCCGGTGCCGATGACGCTCGACAAGGGCTACGTTTCGATCGCGCGCGCCTGGCAGGCGGGGGACACGATCGATCTCAACCTGCCGATGCCGGTGCGCCGGATCGTCGCGGACGAGCAGGTCGAAGCGGACCGCAACCGCGTCGCGCTGCAGAGAGGCCCGATCGTCTACGCCGCCGAATGGACCGACAACCCGAACGGCAAGGTGCGCAACATCGTCCTGCCGGACAGCTCGGCGCTGACCTCGGAGTTCCGGCCGGATCTTCTCAACGGCGTGCAGGTAGTCAAGGCCACGGCCGTGGGGCTCACGACCGACGCCGGGGGATCCGTCAGGAAGGCCAACCAGCCATTCGTGGCGATCCCCTATTCGACGTGGGCCAATCGCGGAGCTGGACAAATGGCTGTCTGGCTCGCGCGCACGGACTCGGCCGCGCGCCCGACGCCTTATCCAACTGTCGCGACGATGAGCAAGGTGACGACGTCGCCATCGACGAAGAACCCGCAGAATATAGTTGACGGCGAGGAACCGCGCGCGTCGAATGACTCCAGCGCGTACTTCGACTGGTGGCCGCGGAACGGCTGCCGCGCCGGCGCGACACCTGCACCGGCGGGGGCCGACGGGCAGCGTCCGTGCAGCGACGGCGAATGGGTCGAGATGACCTTCGCCAGGCCGGCGGCCATCTCGCGAAGCGACGTCTACTGGTTCGACGACACGGGGCGCGGCGGCGTGCGGGTGCCGGCATCGTGGCGTCTTCTCTACAAGGACGGCGAGACATGGAAGCCGGTGGCCACAACCGATCCGTTTGGCGTCGCCAGGAACGGCTGGAACACGCTCACGTTCAAGCCGGTGACGACCTCGGCGCTGCGGATCGAGTTGAAGATGCAGCCCGCCGTCTCGGCCGGCGTGCAGGAGTGGAAGGTCCGGTAAGACCGTCGCGCCTCGTTCGCGCCGCGCTCCCAGCCGCCCTGGTCCTCGCCGGGGCGGCACTTCTCCAGGCACAGCTTCGACACACGCTCCCCGACGACCTCGATGCCGCGGTGCGGGCGATCTACGAGCGGAACGAGTACGCCGCCGAGTCGTTCGGGCCGACGGCGTGGCTCGAAGGCGGCCGGCGCTATACATCCATCACACGGGGCATCACACAGGGCCAGGAGCGCAACCTCGTCGCGTACGACACCCAGACCGGCGCCTCCGAGGTGCTCGTGGCGTCGAAGTCGCTCGTGCCCGCAGGCGCGACGCGTCCCCTTGCGATCGACGGCTACTCGTGGTCGCCCGACAGGACGAAGCTCCTCATCTTCACCAACACGCGCAAAGTGTGGCGTCAGAACACGCGCGGCGATTACTGGACGCTCGATCGGGCGTCCGGCGCGCTGAAGAAGCTCGGCGGAGACGCCCCCGAGGCGTCGCTGATGTTCGCGAAGTTCTCCCCCGACGGCACGCGCGTCGCCTACGTGCGCGCGCAGAACGTGTACGTCGAGGACCTCGCCTCCGGCCGTGTCGTTCCGGTGACGACGGATGGCGGAGGGGACATCATCAACGGCACGTCCGACTGGGTCAACGAGGAGGAGTTCAGCATCCGCGACGGGTTCCGCTGGAGCCCGGACGGACGCTCGATTGCCTTCTGGCAATTCGACCAGTCCGGCGTGGAACGGTTCACGCTCATCAACGACACCGATGCGCTCTACCCGACGATCTACTCATATTCCGTACCCGAAGGCGGGCACGAAGAATTCCGCGGTTCGCGTCGGCATCGCTCCCGCGGCCGGAGGGACCGCGACGTGGGTGAAGACGCCGGGCGCGCCGCGTGACTTCTACATCCCGCGAATGGACTGGGTGGACGGACGGGCGCTCGTCCTGCAGCACATGAACCGGCTGCAGAACACGAACGACGTGCTCCTGGCCGACCCTGCGACCGGCAACGTGCGGCGGGTGCTCCGCGATCAGTCGAAAGCCTGGGTCGAAGAGATGGACGAGGTCGTCTGGCTGAAAGGCGGCCGCGAGTTCGTCTGGGTGTCGGAAAAGAACGGGTGGCGGCACGCCTACGCGGTGGCGCGCGACGGGGGCCGCGAGCGGCCGTTGACGAAGTTCGACGGGGACATCGCGGGCATCGACGCGATCGACACCGCCGGCGGACGCCTGTACTTCAGGGCGTCGCCCGCGAACAGCACCGAGCGCTACCTTTATATGTCGCGGCTCGACGGCGACGGATCGATCCAGCGCGTCACGCCGGCCGATCAACCGGGCACGCACAGCTACAAGATCGCGCCGGATGGCCGGTGGGCGATTCACACGTGGTCACGCTTCGAGGTGCCGCCGACAATCGAGATCGTCAGCCTCCCGGATCATCGCTCCGCGCGCGTCGTCGTCGACAACGCTGCCCTCGCGAAGAAGGTCGCGCCCATCCTCGTGCCGCCGGTCGAGTTCCTCAAAGTGGACGTCGGCGGCGGCGTGACGCTCGACGGCTACATGCTCAAGCCGAAGACGTTCGACCGTCTGCGCAAGTACCCGGTCCTCGTCTACGTCTACGGCGAGCCGGCGGGCACGCTCGTCAACGACCAGTGGGGTGGACCCGACATGCTGTTCCACCGTGCGCTGGCGGATCAGGGCTATCTCGTGGTCTGCTTCGACAACCGCGGGACGCCGGCATTGAAAGGCGCGGAATGGCGCCGGGTCGTGTACGGGACCGTGGGCGAGCTGTCCGCGAAGGAGCAGGCCGCGGCGATCCGCGCGCTGGCCGACGCGCGGCCGTACATCGACCGGTCGCGCGTGGCGATCTGGGGATGGAGCGGCGGCGGATCGAACACGCTGAACGCGATGTTCCGCTATCCCGACGTGTACGCGGTCGGGATCGCGGTGGCGCCCGTCCCGGATCAGCGCCTCTACGACACGATTTACCAGGAACGCTACATGGGGCTGCCCGACGAGAACAAAGCCGGCTATCTCGCCGGGTCGCCGATTCACTTCGCGGAAGGGTTGAAGGGCGCCCTGCTCGTCGTGCACGGATCAGGGGACGACAACGTCCACTACCAGGGCACGGAGCGCCTCATCAACCGGTTGATCGAGCTCGGGAAGCCCTTCGACGTGATGGTCTACCCCAATCGCACTCACAGCATTTCGGAAGGACCCGGCACGTCGCTCCACGTCCACCGCCTCGTTGCGCGGTATCTGCTCGAGCACATGCCAACAGGAGATCAGGAGAAGAGAACAGGAGAGCAAGAGATCAGGAGACCGGGAGAACAGGAGATTAAGAGACCAGGAGGCTAGCAGAACAGGCTCCTCACCTCCTGATCTCCTTGATCTCTTGATCTCTTTTTGATCACTTCGCCCGGGTGGACGTCCCCTCCATGATCGGCATCCACTTCTTGTCGGGGCCAAGCAGCTCCCACTTGTACGTGTACGAGGCCGGCGACACGATCTTCAAGACGAAGCGCGCCTTGTACGGCTGGCCCGCCGCCGTTCCCTCGTCGTCGTAGGTCCACGTGTCCCCCTGCACGGTGCCCTTCGCCACGGTCGTCATCGCCATCGCGGTGTTGTCGAGACCCCAGGTACGTGTACTTCTTCTGGTCGGTGCTGTAGCCCATGATCCCCATGTTCTTGGAGGGCCCGGTCGGGCCGGTTCCCTGACCGTGGCACACCACGGCAAATCCGCCCTGGAACCACTCGCACGTATCGCTCATCGAGACTTTCCCGCCCGGGCCGATCGGGCTGGGTTTCATCTCTCCAGTGGTCGTCCACTTGCCGACGAAGTACTCGAGCTTCCTGTGCTCGGGACCAGGCTTCTGCGGCGGCGCCTGCGCGACAAGGCCGGCGGCCGACGACATCAGGATCACGACGATCGACGAAATCACTCTTCGCATTCTGCGACCTCCTGTTGACGGAAATCGGCGGCATTCTAGCTCAGGGTTCCACCGGGTTCTACAGGGTTCCACAAGGTTCCGCTGGGTTCTGTTCCGCAGGGTTCGCAAGGTTCTGGGAACCCAGATTCCTCACGATGGTTCCGAGTATCATTACCCCTCCCATGATTCGGAGGTTCCCATGAGCGCCTCTACTGCGCCGGGCGGCGGAGCGTCTTCCGACGACACCGATTTCGAGGCGATGTGGTCTTCCGACGGGATGACGCGGTCGTTCTCGTCCGCCACCGCGGGGCTGCCGGCGGACCTGCCATTTCTCTTCCAGGCGGGCCAGCGCTTCGGTCCGTACCTGATCATCCGTCCGCTCGGCAAGGGCGGCATGGGCCAGGTGTACGAGGCGGAGGAGAGCGAGAGCGGGCGGCGCGTCGCGATCAAGATTCTCAGCCGGGGCCTCGGTGACGACGAAGAGCGCGAGCGGTTTCTGAGCGAAGGGCGCGTCGCCGCGTCGCTCAGTCATCCCAACTCGGTGTACATCTTCGGCACGTGCGAGGTGCAGGGGCTGCCGGTCATCGCGATGGAACTGGCGCCGGGCGGCACGCTGAAGGATCTCCTCGTGGACGACCAGCCGCTCGCGCCGCCGGCCGCGGTGGACGCCATCCTGCAGGTGATCGCCGGCCTCCACGAAGCGGCCGCGCTCGGCATCCTCCATCGTGACATCAAGCCATCGAACTGCTTCGTCGATCGCGACGGCCGCATCCTCGTTGGCGACTTCGGCCTCTCGATCGCGACGCTCGCCCGCGAACCGGGGACATCGGCCGGCATGGGCATGATCGCCGGCACACCCGGCTTTGCCTCGCCCGAGCAGCTTCGCGGGGAACCGCTCGACGTGCGCTCCGACATCTACTCGGTCGGCGCGACGATCTACTACCTGCTGACCGGCCGTCCGCCGTTCGTGGAAGAGCGCGTGACAGTGCTGGTGACGCGCATGGCGACGGAAGTCCCGGCCTCGCCGGCCGCCATTCGCCGCGACATTCCGAAAGGGCTCGCCGCCGTCGTCATGCGCTGCCTGGCGCGCACGCCACAGGAGCGGTTCGCGGACTACCGCGCGCTGGCGGCGGCGCTCGAACCCTTCAGATCGACGACGCAGGTGGCGGCGGGATTGTCGCGCCGCTTCTTCGCGAACGTCGCCGACAGCATCGTCTCTTCCCTGGCAGTGACGCCGGTCAACATGCTGGCCGGTCCGGAGTTGGCCGCATCGGGCACGACGTCGCTCGCGGTCCTGTCGGTTCCGGCGATCGTCGTCATCATCGGGTACTACGGCATCCTCGAGGGGCGGTTCGGCGCGGCCGCGGGAAAGGCGATGCTCGGGCTTCGCGTGGTCGGTCAAGGAGGCAGCCCCCCCGGGATCCTGCGCGGGCTGCTTCGCGCCGCGATCTTCGCCCTCCCCGCGCACGTGCTGTCGCGCGTGCTCAACTACGCGTTCGTGGAACGGATGGCGACGCCCAGTGCGGGGTCGGCGTCGACGACCGCGATCCTGACGGCGGCCGGTTTCGCGGTCTCGATGTCGTGTCTCGCCCTGCTGTTCTCGACCGCCCGCCGCCGCAACGGCTACGCCGCGCTCCACGATCTGGGCAGCGGGACGCGCGTCGTGGTCAAGCGGCGCGCCATCGAGTCGCGGCACGCCGCGGCCGCCGCCGCGATCGATCCGGACGACGTGGTGGACGTCGTGAGCCGGATCGGGCCCTATGTGGTTCGCGATCCGGCGCGGACGGCCGAGCCGTCCGCGGGTCCCACGATCGTCGACGGGTACGACGATCGATTGCGCCGGAAGGTGTGGATCGAGTTCAACTCGCCGGACACGCCCGCGCTGCCGCCGCTCAGGCGCGATCTCGGCCGCCCCGCGAGGGCGAGATGGCTGGCCGGCCGCCGCACGGCAGACGAGTGCTGGGACGCCTTCGAAGCGATTCCCGGACAGCCGCTGACCCACGCGATCGCGCATCCGCAGCCGTGGTCGCGCGTGCGTCACTGGCTGAGCGATCTCACGCACGAGATCGTCCAGGGCCTCGCCGACGGATCCCTTCCCGTTCTGGAGATCGACCGGGTCTGGGTCGGCGCGGACGATCGCGTCCGGCTCCTGGACTGGCCTGTCCCTCGACCGCGCTCGGGACAAGTGACGGACAGCGGCTCGCCGGCGGCCACGAATGGGCCTGTGCCGGCTCCGGATCTCGCGACGGCAGGCCGGTTTCTGTACCGCGTCGCGGTGAGTGCCTTGCGCGGCGGGCCCACCACTTCTGAGGCCGCCGCGTTGCGCGGCGGGCCCACCGCTTCTGAGGCCGCCGCGCGCGGCCCACTTCTGAGGCCGCCGCTTGCGGGGCGGGCCGGCCGCGTCTGGCGAGACCGAGGGTCGGCTGTCGCCGCCGCTTCCGCTTTCGGCTCGGCGTCTTCTGCACTCGTTGCGCGACGGCCGGGCCGGGTCGGCCGAGACGCTGACGTCCGATGTCGACGGGTCGCTTCGCTCGCCGGCGATCGTGACGCGGTCCACGCGCGCCATCCAGCTGGCTTTCTGCGCCGCCATCCCGATCTTCCTTCCCGTCGTGAGCCTCGCGGCCCTCGCTTTGTACCAGCGGCTTCCCCAGACGGATCCTCCGGCGTTCGCGCTCAAGTCCACGCTCGATCGCATGAGGGCCATCGACAGGGAGATCGCTGCCGGCCGCGCGACGGCCGAGATGACCGCAGAGCGGCAGGCGATCGAGACGTACGTCGCCGCGCGGCTGCGCAGCATCGCCGCGAATCCCGCGACGTGGTCGCGCAGGATTCCGTCATTCCGCCCGGGCGACCGCGAGCAGGCGGCACGGGCGCTGGCGGCGCACCCGAATCCCTCGGCCGAGGAACTTCAGAAAGCGGACGCCGCCGGGGCTCTCCTGCTGCGCAACGATCAACGGCAGTTGGAGAGGCTGGGGACGCTCGCGGTTCGATGGCAACTGATCGTACGGACCCTTGCGCTCGGGTGGATCGGCGCCGCGGTGCTCGGGCTGCTTGGCGCCCTGGCCGCGCGCGGCGGGGTCATGTTCAGGATGCTCGGCACGGCGGTGGTCAGACGTGACGGCGCCCCGGCGTCCAGATTGCGGACGACCCTGCGCGCGCTCGTCGCGTGGGCGCCGGCCGTCGCGATGTTCGCCGTTCCACGGATGGCGCCAGGACTCGCCGCCGGCACTCCGCGCGGGGACTGTCTTTCACTTCGCCGCGATGGCGGTCCTGATCGCCGGCGGGATCTGGGCACTGAGACGCCCAGCGCGAGGTATTCAGGATCGGGTCGCCGGCACTTGGCTTGTGCCGAGGTAGGCCTCGGCGCTGCGCGCCTCGGTAGGGGCGCACTCGCTTCGCTCGTGCGTAAAGGACGGCCGCTACCGCGCGAGCGAAGGGAGCGCGGACGTGAGGGCCGCGAGCACGCGCTGTCGATCGAGAGCCGTGGGCTCCACCTCGCGAATGTCCGCGTAGAAGCCGGGGCCATTGTGGCCGACTTTGAACCTCCGCCCGGCCTTGATTGTCGGCAGGTATTCGATCACTTCCACGTTCGTCATGGTTTCACTCTCCCGGCGAAAGTGAACGATGAAGGCCGACCGAAAGTCCACGGGCTTCCCGTCCAGCACATACTCCGATGGCCAGTAGACGTTGCCTGAGGGCTCGAACAGATAAAAGGCGTCAGCGCGCGCGAAGGGCAATTGGGAGGCGAACCTCGCCAGCGCGTCGTTCCCCGCCACGTGAAGCTTGATCTGCTCGTCGTCCGGGAACAGCGGCTCGGACCCCTCTGCCAGTTCGAACGTGTTGAGCGGCGATTCGAGCTTCCCGCGATGCTCCCGGAACAGCGTGCGGATCCCGACAGCGGCCGCTGGCTGCGGCACGGGAAGGACCGCGGCGACCGTTGCGACGGCCGCCGCGTCTTTTCGAATGTCTTTCTGCCCGCCGCAGCCGGCCGTGACCAGCGCCAGCATCAGGCTGAAGCTGGTCACGGCGGCGCGACCGTTACCGGTGATCGTCCCGGTCCCGATCGTGATGGTCATTATCATGATCGCGATCAGTGATCGCGATCATCATGATGGCGATCATCATCCCCCGGCACGACGGCGTAGGCATTCGCGGTCTTCGAATTGCCCGCCGCGTCCCTGGCGCTGTAGACCGCGGTGTAGATCCGCAGGCCGTGGCGATTGCTCTCGGCGCGCAGCTTGAACGAACGATCGTCGGTGCCGATCGCCGCTCCCTGGATGTCGTCCGGCGTCCTCCGCGGATCGGGGTTGCTCGAGATCGACACCAGCCGCACCTGCGGCGCCGCCGTGCACGCGTCGTGGGTCCACACGCCCGCGGTCACGGAGACCAGCTGCTTGTTCACCGGCCAGAGGATCGGCGGGAACAGGAACGCGTGGATGCTCGGCGCGACCGTGTCCTGCACCGTCACGAGCACGGTGGCCGATGCCGAGCCGCCACGTCCGTCATCGACGGTCAGCGTGTAGGTCGCGCCGCCAAGCGGCGCGGTCAGGTCGACAATCGCCTCCGTGCCGACCACGGCTCCGCTCGCATCGGTCCAGCGATACGTCAGCGGATCGTTGTCGGCGTCCGTCGAGCCGCTGCCGTCGAGCCGCACCGGCGCGCCCTGCGGGCTCGAGCACTCGAGCGTTTGCGCGAGGCCCGCGTTCGCGACGGGCGCGGTATTCGAGGTGCCGACGATGCTGGTCACGACGGCGAAGTTGCGCGGGCCGAGCGGGTCGGTGCTCTCGACCGTCACCGTGAGCGTATCGGACGTGCCTTGCGGTGTCCCTACCGGCGGAAACAGCTGCACGATCACGTCGACCGAGCCGTTCGCCGGGATGTCGAGGAAGGCCGGATTGACGCCGGCCAGGAAGCCCTTGTCATCCGACGCGACCACCCGGAACGTGCCGGCCGGGCCGAGATTATCGACCTGGAACGCGTATGACGTGAGGACACCCGGCCGCAGCTCCACAGGGTTGGGCGCGACGAGCTGAATCGTCTGTGGCAACACCGACGACGGCATCACTCGCTGGTAGGGGACCCCGTTCTCGTCGGTGCCCGTGACGTAGACGAGGAACGTGCCGCCGGGCGGCGTCACCGGGCCGAAGAACTCATTCGGCAGGTCGGCCGAGACGGGATCGAGCATGAGCGTCTGCAGCACGGCCCCCGTCTTGTGGCGCAGCTCGAACGTGGCGCTCGAGAACGCGCCGGACATGACCGCGTGCGTCACCGTCGGCACGCCCGCAACCGGGAGCCCCGCGATCGGGAACATCCCGGTATGACCAGGACGTCCGCGCTCTTCGACGAACCGGAACGACGTGAGATCGAGGTCCCCCTCGCCGCTCACGTTGATCGAGAAGGCCGTGCTGCCGTTGACCGTGACACCCCAGGCGCCGGTCGCCGGGGTCGTGATCGACACGATGCGGCCGGTCGAAAGACCGACCGTGGACACGTCGGGATCGCCCGTCATCACCGGCACGCCGCCGGGCCTCGTGATCACGATGTCAGTCACTCCGCTGACCGAGAAGGTCACGCGTGTCATGCCGGAATCCACCGGTACCGAGTAGGTCTTGGCGGTGCCCGTCACCGCGTCGGCAATCGACAGGAGGTTGACCGCGTTCGCGCGCACCACGAAATCGGCGAGCTGCGCGATGTTCCCTGCCTCGAAGGTGAACAACTCGAAGAGCTGGCCTCCCGACCGGGCGGCGATCATGTGATAGCCGGGATCGATCGGCGAGCAGCTGCCGAACGCCATCGGGTAGACCTTGATCTCTTTCGCCGCCGCCAGACTGGCGACGTTGCCGGCGAGGAACCCGTCGAGCGAGCTCGCGTCGGTGAACATGAAGAGGTCGCCGCCCTCGTCCGACGCGCTGAGCGCCTGGAGCATGCCGCTCATCGAGAGCTCCGGGCAATCGCCGCCGCCGTCCGCGAACAGGCTGTTGATCGCAGCCTTGAACTGGTCCACGTCGGTGGTCACCGTCGTCGGGCCCACGCCGGGATCGTTGAACGGCGCGAGCACGTACTTCGACGGTTCCTCGTCGGTGCCCTGCCGGGCGTCGACAATCTGAATCGCCTGGGCCTTCACGCTGTTGATGATCCCGCCCATGCTGCCGGTCGTGTCGATCGAAATCGCCAGCGTCGGCCCGACACCGAGCAGGAGCTTCAACTGACGCTCGGTCACGAGCGCCTTGATGTCGCGGATGAACTGCTTGGTCGCTTCCTTGGCGACGGCGGCCGCGGAGCTGTGCAGGAAATTGTGCGGCGAGAAGGTGCAGTCGAACGAGTCCTTGTTGATCCCTTCTCCGAACAGCCCGCTGGCGGAGCCGTCGAACACTCCGCCATGGCTGCACTTGTTCGCGTTCGGCTTCACACGGTCCTCGCCCGAGTAGTAGCCGCTCGTCAGCGCGCCGGTGATGAGGTTGTTGCTGCAATTCGGGCAGAGGACCGGCGGCAGCCCGCCCGTGCACGCCTGGCAGGTCGCCGTGGTGGCCGGCAGACGGCCGATCGAGGCCGGCCGGCCGAGCCCGGGATGCGGGCCGCCGTTGCCGAGCTCGACCCAGTTGCTGTGCGAGTAGAAGTCCTGGATGGTATGGAGCGCGCCCCCGAGCGCCGCGCGGGCGCCGGTGGCGTCATCGGCCGCGAGCGCGTTCTGGATTGACGTCAGCAGCGTCGCCAGCCGCGCCTGGCCTTCCGGGAAGCTTTCCGCGTCGAAGTGCTTCGCGGATGTCACCTGATCCTGATCCACTTCCGCGTTCGCGTCGGCGATCTGCTCGATCGCCTTCTTCATCGACTTGGTCAGCTTGGGAAGCGCGAAGAACTCCGCGTCGAGCTCCTCGATCGCGTCCGACGTTATCTTCACGTGGGATCTCCCGAGGAGACCGCCAACGGCCAGCAGGTTGGTGGGAAAGAACGCGCGCGCGACTTCGGTCGCGCTCCACGCGACGATGAGGGCAGCGCAAATCCAGGAAAATACGCGCAAGGATCTCGAATCGGAAGGACGCATAGGGTGCCTCCAGGCAAACATTGGTATGAGCGGGAGGCTTATGGTTGAGCAGGCGTGAGGCGAGATCAAGAGAAAAACTGCTGAGTCGGACGAACACTGACGGGCACAAAATACCCGGACCTTCAACTCCTCTCGCGTTCGGAATAGCGGTACACGTTCGTCTCGCGGATCTGGAAACCAAGACGCCGATAGAGCCGGTTGGCGGCCTCTCTCGACGACCTCGACGTCAGTTCGACCGTGCGTGCCCCGCGTGAGGCGGCGATGCGCAACGCTTCACGGCTCAGCGCTTCCCCCACCCCTTTCCCACGGGCGTCCGAGTCGACGACGACGTCCTCGATCCACGCACGCACGCCGGTCGGAATTCGAAACACGGCGAGGGTCAGGGTCCCGACGATTCGCCCGCCTTGCGTCCGATCGCGAGCGAGCAGGAGCGTCGTGCAGGGCGACCCGGCGATCTCCTGCACCTGCTCGGCGCTCGGAAGCGTCGCTGACGGAGACAACTGCGTCACCAGGCGCCCCACGGCCTCCACGATCTCCCGATCGACCGTCGCGGCCGCTTCGATTTCGATCGCGTCGCTCATGATCAACCAACCGTTCACCGCCGACCTATATTGGGGCCCGGTACCAGTAGTCCTTGATCACCGCCGCAAATGCGTCCTGGCGATCGGCCACGAACAAGGAGAGCGACAAGCCTTCTGCTCCGGACCAGCTGATCCCCAGGGCACGAAAAGGACCGCGGGCAACGAGGAACACGACTTCGACGTCCGCGGGGGACAGCACGCCTCCGTCGTCGACGCGCCACAGACTCTGCCCTTTTCCGCTGTACTTCGCGGCGTAGTCCGCAAAGATCGACCGGCCGCCCTGCATCAGGACCACGCTCGCGAGCGCGTCCGTGCCTCGACGGGCGAATTCGGCCAGCGCGATCTGCCCGTCTTCATTCAGGCGGGCGATGACCCAGCAATTGACTACGTCACGGCCGCGCAGCGACGCAAGCGAACGCCTCGCATCGGGCGTACACGGCGCCGGCTCTGTCGGTCGGACAACAGGAACGACCGTCGAGCCCGACAACAGGGAGCCGGTAGCCAGAAAGCACGTGCCGGTTTCGTCCAGCTTCCCGGTTTTGACACCAAAGACGCTTCCGGCCAGATCGGCGAAATTCCCTGGCCGCTGTCTGCCGGTCCCACCTTGCCGCGCGACTTGCCAGCGCTCGAACACGACCTGCCCACGGACATTCCCGCGGCACAGCACCGTCTCGAGACGTTCGGGTTCGGGCAGCGCCGAGGTCACGATCAATCGGGTACCGGCCGCATCGGGGAACGCGAACGCTCCATGCTCGGCGGTGGACGTCGGCAGGTCCTGTCCGGACACAGCGGCTCCAAGCCAAAGCCACAGCACCAGAATCGGTCGCGTCGCGCGCAGTGACATGGACTCTCTCCCGGTTTTGAGCGCTGCCGTCCGGTGGAAGGCGCCGACCCACCTTCGCCGGTCTAAACCTGAATCGATCTCAGTACGTCAGCTTCAGCAGCGACACGGCCTGGCGCGGCAGCGTCACCGGGAGACGGAGCGTGCCGTTCCGCACCCGCACCCGCTCCGGCGCGCGCAGCGGCTGCAGTTTCCCGCCCTTCTCGAGCTGCGCGTACTGCGCCGCGGTCGGGGTCTGCGGCGAGCCCATCTTCTTCCACATCTCGTACGCGTTGCTGTGATCCTGATCCACGCGAAGGTGGGTCAGCGTCGGCTGGCCATCCGGCGCGCCCTCGATGGTCAGGTCGATCTCGGCTGCCGCGGCCGGAAGGTCGTCGTCGTGGTAGTTCCAGACGAGAACCGCAATCGCGCGATCGCTTCGCGTCGCGAGCGCGTAGACGTCGGGCTGCTCTCGAACGCTGTTGTCGCGAATCGTCTCGAGCGGCGCGGCGCTGCTGCTCTCGACCGTCAGGCGATCGCCGCTCATCTGGCCGAGCATCCGGAACACGTTGAGGACCGGCTTGTCGATCCCGTTCGTCGCCAGATCGCGGAAGCCGGCGAAGTACGGCTGGTTCTCGAACTCGAAGGCCCACGTCACCGATCCCAGGAGGTTGACCTTGTGGAAATCGGCCAGCTCATACGTGCGCGCAATCTGGGCCGCGGTATAGCTCGAGTACATCGTCCCGTTGCGATAGGCGTTCTCGGGGTTGGTCGCCATCGAGCAGGCCGCGCACCCCTCAGGATCCGATTCTCCGATGATGATTGGGGTGTTCTTCAACTCGGGGAACTCCGCGACGATGCGGAAGCCGTTCGAGATGGCGCGGAGCTGATTGGAAATCGCCATCCGCACGTGGCCGTCCACCACGCGCGGCGCCCCTTTGGCGTGGAAGCCGACGTAGTCGAGCGGGGTCCCGATCTTCCCGGTAGCGAAATTCGTGCCGCGCAGGCAGTGCTCGATGAAATCACGAAGGATCTTCTGCGTGCGCGGGCTGTTCGGACCCGTGACGTGCGGTCCGCCGATGCGCCCCGTGGGCAGCGCGCGCTTGAAGCCGTCGGCCGCGTAGTCGTACAGCTTCTGGAATTCCTCGGGCGTCCCGCTCCAGTATCCGATGTCCGGCTCGTTCCAGACTTCCCAGTACCAGCTCTCGACCTCGCGCTGGCCGTAGCGCTCGACGCTGTGCCGGACCCACTGGAAGATCAGCTCGCGCCACTTGTCGTAGTCGTTGGGCGGGTGCGTCCAGCCGGTGTAGATGCGATTGTACGGGACCCCCGGCGCCCAATCGTGCTTGTACGGCGACGGCTTGCTCGACAGAGCTTCGGGCATGAACCCGATCTCGACGAGCGGCTTCATCTTCCGCTCGACGTACGTGTCGAAGATGCGGTCGACGATCGTCCAGTCGTATTTGGGGCGGCCCGACGCGTCTTCGGTATAGGCGTTGGTCGATCCCCACTTGAGCGCGGGCGTGCCGTCACCGGTCGTCAGCAGGTTGTGCGCCCGCACGAACACCGGCACGGGGCTGAGCTCGGCGATCTCCGACAGGAGCTTCTTGCCGTCCTTCATGTATGTGTAGTTCGGCTCGTCGTAGCCGAACCAGGCCCACATCGGCGACATCGGACCTTTGCGAGCCGATGCGTCGACACGGATCGAGACGCGCCCTGTCTGCGCCACGATGGGCGCGGCGAGCAACGCGGCAGCGATCCCGATCCGGAAGAGTGTCTTCACCATGAGCGCCTCATTTCGCCACGCCGAATGTGAACACGGTCTTCGTCGAGTACTCCTGGCCGGGGCGCAGAATCGTCGACGGAAAAGCCGGATGGTTGGGAGAATCCGGGAAGTGCTGCGTCTCGAGGCAGAGCCCGGTCCGCTGCGAGTAGGCGCGGCCTCCCTTGCCTCTGATCGTCCCATCCAGGAAGTTGCCGGTATAGAACTGCAGGCCCGGCTGCGTCGTCGCGATGTCGAGGGTGCGGCCCGACTTCGGCTCGACGACGCGGACGGCCGGCTCCAGCCCCTGGCCGCTCCGGTTCAGGACCCAGTTGTGATCGTAACCCTTGCCGTTGGACCAGCTGCTCGTTCGGCTGATCGATGCGGGCCCCGATGGCCGTCGGCTTCCGGAAATCGAACGGTGTGCCCTGCACCGGCGCGAGCTCCCCCGTCGGGATGAGCGTGGCGTCGACCGGCGTAAACCTGTCCGCGCGAATCGTCAACTCGTGGCCCAGGATGTCTCCCGCGACGTCGCCGGTCAGGTTGAAGTAGGTGTGCTGCGTCAGGTTGATGGGCGTCGGCTTGTCGGTGGTGGCGTGGTAGTCGATGATCAGCTCGTTCCGGTCGGTGAGCGTATAGCTGACGCGCACCTGCAGATTCCCGGGGTAGCCTTCCTCTCCATCAGGGCTCGTGCGCGAGAACGTGACGGCGGCGCCGCTCGTCGAAGGGACCGCCTGCCAGACGGCCTTGTCGAAGCCTTTGCGGCCGCCGTGCAGATGATTGGGGCCGTTGTTCGTCGGCAGCGCGTAGCTGCGGCCGTCGAGCGTGAAGCGGCCGCCGGCGATCCTGTTGCCGTAACGGCCGATGATGGCCCCGAAGTACGGCGACTCCTTCAAGTACTCGTCGAGCCGGTCGAATCCAAGGACGATGTCGCCGAGCACGCCGGACCGGTCGGGAATCCTGAGCGAGGTGATGATCCCGCCATACGTCATCGCGCGAAGCTCGAGGCCGTGTGTGTTGGTAATCGCGAACATCGTGACCGCGTGTCCTTCAGCCGTCTTCCCGTAGGGATGGGTCGTGATTCCCGGCTTGGCCGGCGGCATGCGCCCCGCCGCCTGGCCATCGCCGGAAGCGTGCAGCACGAAGCCGGACATCGCGGCCGCGAGCAGCAACAGTATAGGTGGACGCACGGTCATGCAAGCTCCGGAGACGCCGCAGTGTAAGCGATTCCGGCGTGCCACGATAGGGGCGGCTCGCTCCGCTCGCCGTAGGGGCCTCGGCGCTGCGCGCCTCGGTAGGGGCAACGCTCGCTTCGCTCGCGGTAGGGCTATTTCTCCAGCTCCGCCAACAGCGGAAAATGATCCGAGGCGGCGGGCGCAGACGGGTGATTGACGATCGCGCAGGCGCTCACTCGGCCGGCGAATCCGGACGGAACGAACATGTAATCGAGGCGCACGTGCGGCGCCCAGGTCGGGAACGTGTAGCCGACATCGGCGCCGTTCAGCGCGCGATAGGCGTCGACGTATCCGGCGTCGAGGACGATCTGGATCGTGCGCCACCGGATCCGGCCGCCGCTCAGCCAGACGAGGGCGCGCAGCCGGTGCGGGAGCTTCCGGAAGTCGAGCAGGTCCCCGGCGGCGAGAGTGTTGAAATCGCCGGTGAGCACATGGAAACCGTGCTGGTGCTGCTTGATGGCCGCGAGGAGCGCGCGCAGCTCGATCACGCGGTGCCGCTCGGTCCACGCGGAGTAGAGCGCGCTCAGGTGCACGCCGAAGATCCGCATGTCGCCGGCCCCCGGCTCGATCTCGAGGAACGCGTGGCGTGAAAAGCGCGGGTGGTGCCACTCGTAGTGGCGGACCTTCTCGCGGCTCATGAAGCCGAGCGACTCACCTCGGGTCGCGGCCCATTGCGCCATCCCGGTGCGTTGCGCGAGGCGCTCCACCACGGCCGGCACGGTCGCTTCCTGGAACACCACGATATCGGGCCGGGCCGCCGCGATCACGGCGGACAGCTCCTCTTCTTTTCCGGATCCTCCGCGGCAGATGTTGTAGCTGAGAACCCGCAGGGCCACTGTGCGTCAGCCCTTGTCGATGAGGACGAGGTAGGGCTGGCCCATGAGCTCGCCACGGAAATACAGGACGAGATCGCGGGACGCCTGGATGTTGACGGGGCGCCCGACCATCGCCATCAGCCGCTCACGCAGCGGCACGAGGGTCGGCGCGATGTCCGGGTCCTTTTCGCTCAACGGGCGCGAGTGCAGGCCGGGCACCCAGAACCCGGTCACGCTGAAGAGCCCAATCACCTCGTCGCCGCCGACGAGGGTCAGATCGAGATCGCTCGTGCCCGGCCCATCACCGTCGAACGGCGCGCCGTCTTTCCACCTTTGCCCCGTGACGGCGCTACCTCGCAGGACGACGTTCGTCCCCTCTGGAATCGCTCCGCGGACGGTGCTAACGAACTCCTCGAACTTCTCCGGACTGCCGCCGAACGCCAGACGGATGACGTTCTCGCGTTTCTGATCGCTGGTGAGCTCGTCAGTTGCGGCTGCGACCTCCTCCTCCGACATGCCTGGACCTCCACCGCGGTCTATTGCAACGAGCCTGCCGCGGTTGTGGAGATCCTATACCGAGGCGCGCCAGCGCCGAGGTCCCTACAGGCGAGCGAAGCGAGCAGCCTTTACCGGCGAACGAAGTGAGCCGGCCCTCACGCACGAGCGTAAGCGAGCGCGGCCCCTACCGAGGCCCTCGCGTTAGCGACCGCGGCCCCTGAGCACCCGAACCCGAAGCCCGTGCGCATCAGGCGCTTGTCCGGGCTGCTGCATGGCATTGGTCAACGGAACCACCGCCATCAGGCGGCCGCTCCGGCCTCCGTGGGTCAACTGAATGATGCCGAGGCCCGGCGTGCTCCCGGACGCGTTGTGCGGATCGCCGCTGAGCGGTGTCGGGCCGCGCAGCGCGACGAAGAGCCGATCGCCGCCCGGCGCGCGATCGATCAGGTCGGGCGCGGGATTGTCGCTGACCGATCCGACCAGGTCGACGGTGTTCACCCACTTGCCGGAACGGACGTCGATGATCTCGGCGACGTCGGCGTGCCGATCCATGGCCCAGAGGTAGCGGTTCTCGTCGGTCGCCACGACGCCGTGGGAATCCGACATCCCGCTCTTCGACAAGAGCAAGTCCGGCATGGGCGTGTTGGGCGCATTCGCGCTGGAGTAGCCACGCAGCGGAAACCGGTAGACGTCGAACCCGTAGAGCGACGGGTGGTGCGGATCGGTTCGCCGAAACGTTCACGGGGCTGCCGCCGGAGTTGATGTACACGTGGCGCCCCACCTCGAGCGCGCCGCACCCGTTCCCCTTCACCGTCGACTTGTCGTACTCGGCCACGATGGCCATCGGCGTGGCCCTGGCGTCGACGACGAAGAGGCCGCCGCCGCGCAGCGTGACGAACCCGTGCCGGCTGCTCGAATCGACGAACGGGCAGATCGGCCAGTTGATCGGCCGCAGATCCGGGTGCTCGCATGGCTGCCCGCTGGGCGTCGTGCACGTCAGCAGGTCGAGCGTGGCGGCAGGGTTGTGCACGAAGGTGTTGGTCCTGAAGTTGGTGTCGATGCGCTCGAGCCGCTTGCCGTTCTGATTGGCGACAAGGATGAACGAGCCGTCCGGCGCGGGATACGCCGCGTGCGCCTGGCGCGTCCCCGTGCTGCCGACGGTCGTCTCGAAGCAGTTCAGCGGCGTGCGCCTCTCGGCGTCGAAGATCACGACGTGTCCGCTGGCCACGAACGACAGGACCGCGTGCGTGTGCTCGTTGTTGAACAGGATCATGTGCGGCCGCACGGGGTTCCTGCCCGTCGCGGCCCGGCAAAGGTCCGCGGTGGCGGCGCCCAGGTCGAGGCGGGCGATTGGCCTGGCGCTCGCGGCATGCTTCCCCATCAGGCGCGAACCCTCGTAGATCAGGAGCTGGCCGCCGAAGCCGGGGCGGGTGTCGGATTGGTCGGCAATCCAGACCTCGAAGCCGCCCTTGCCCGGCGTCGAGTGAAAGGCCTGCGAAGCGTCTTGTGGGGTGAAGCCGGAAATCGCCGTGGCCGACGACGAGAGGCGACGGCCACGAGCGCGCTGCCGGCGGCGCGAAAGGTGCGGATTGTCATCAGTGTTCTCCTGATAAGTAACGCGCAAACCAGCGACAGACGTCGTCAACAGGGGGCAACAGGGCGGCCGGACGGCAGATCCGCACGTTGACTTTGGGTCGACCGCGACCTTACTGTAGGCTCTTCCCCCTCGCAGAGGACCCGCATGAGCAGCACAGCCACCACGGATCTGACCGGCCTGCTCAGAGCCTGGAGCGCCGGCGACTCCGCGGCCGGCGAGAAGCTCATCCCCCTTGTCTACCGGGAGTTGCATCACCAGGCTGCCCGGTACCTGTCGCGTGAGCGCTCGAATCACACCCTTCGGCCGACGGCGCTGGTCAACGAAGCCTATCTTCGGCTGGCGCGTCAGCGCAGGGTGGTCTGGCAGGATCGGGCCCAATTCTTCGGCGTCGCCGCCACCGTGATGCGGCGCCTGCTGGTGGATCACGCCCGTCAGCATGCGGCCTCGAAACGCGGCGCGTGGCCCTGCACCGTCTCGCTCGACGACGGGGAGATCATCAGCATCACGGGCTCGCCGGATCTCGACATCATCGCCCTGAACGATGCGCTGGTCGAGCTGACGGCCGTCGACCCGGTCCGGGCACGCATGATCGAGCTGCGGTTCTTTGCCGGATTGACGACCGACGAGACCGCCGAGGCGATGGGGGTGTCAGCCGCCACCGTGACGCGAGGCTGGCGCCTGGCGCGGGCGTGGCTGCATCATCGGCTCACGAAGGGATCGCCGCCATCGCCGCTCGGCGACGAGGAATCCGGACACGTATGACCCCCGACCGCTGGGAGCGTCTGGCGGAGATCTTCGAATCGGCCCTGGAGCGCGGCCCCGCGGCGCGCACCGATTTCCTGGCTGCCGCCTGCGTGGGCGATCCGTCGTTGCTCAGCGAAGTTCAGGAGCTGCTCCACTCGCACGAGCAGGCAGGCGCCTTCGGCACGGCCCCCGCTTTCCTTGTGGCGGCAATCGGCGCCGGCGTGAGCGGCGGGCCGTCCGCACCGGCCGCCTGCACGCTCGATCTCGGGTCGCGCCTGGGGCGCTACGAGATCGTGAGCCTCCTCGGCGCGGGCGGCATGGGCGAGGTCTATCGTGCGCGCGACCCGCAGCTCGAGCGCGAAGTCGGAATCAAGATTCTCCGTGGGCGCGGCGCGGTCACCAGCGAGCAGCTCAAGCGCTTCGAACGGGAGGCGCGCGCGGCCGGCGCGCTCAATCACTCGAACATCCTGACGGTGTACGACGTCGGCGTGGAACGTGGGATCCCGTACGTCGTCTCGGAGCTGCTCGAAGGGGAAACTGTGCGCGCGCGTCTCAACACGGGCCCCTTGCCCGTGGAGCAGGCGCTCGACATGGCGCACCAGATCGTGTCGGGGCTGACGGCGGCCCACGACAAAGGGGTCATCCACCGCGACATCAAACCCGAGAACCTGTTCGTCACGCGAGACGGCCTCGTCAAGATTCTCGACTTCGGTCTTGCGAAGCAGACCGGCGGACTGCCGCAGGGCCAGGACCCCGGCCGGTACTCCACGACCGAGGACGGCCTTCTGCTGGGAACGGCCGGATACATGTCCCCCGAACAGGTCCGCGGGCAGCCGGCTGATGCGCGATCGGACGTGTTCGCGTTCGGCGCGGTCCTCTACGAGATGCTGACCAGCCGTCGCGCGTTCGCCGGCGATTCCGTCGTCGAAACGCTGAACGAGATCCTGACGAGCGATCCGCTGGCGGTGCCGGCGGAGACACCCGAGCTGCCGGCCCCGCTCCGTCGGATTGTGCGGCAGTGCCTCGACAAGAATCTCGAGAACCGGTTTTCGTCCGCGCGCGCGCTCGGCGTCGCGCTCGAGGCCGCCCGGCATTCGTTGACCACGTCCGCGCCGATCGCAGACGGCCTATCAGACACGCGGGTGACCCGCCTCCCGTCTCGATGGCCCGCACGCCGGTGGAGTTTGTCCGCTGCAGTCATCGTTATCGCCGCGGCCGTGGCCACGACGCTGTCGCTCACGGGGTGGGGCCGCCCGCCGAAGCCGGGCGCGTCCGGACGGCCGGCGCTGGCGGTCATGCCGTTCGACGACCACTCGGGCGATCCCAAGGCGGCATGGCTGGCGCAAGGACTGCCGCGCATGCTGGTCACGTCCCTGGCGCAGACGCCGGGACTCGACGTGATCGGCAGCGAACGTCTTCAGGCCAGCTTCAGGGAGCTCGGCCGAGATGGATCGGACCACAGCGCAAGAGGACAGGCGGCCCGCCACGCGGGCGCGGGCGCGGTGCTCGCCGGCAGCCTGTTCAAGAGCGGGAGCGACATTCGCATCGACGTGCAAGTGGAGGATGTCGAGACAGGCCGGGTCGTCGCCGCCGGCAGCGAGTCTGGCCCGGACGTCTTCGTGCTGGTCGATGCCCTGACGCGTCGGATCCGCACGGCCCTCGACGTCAAGGATCGGCCGGCGGGGCGGCCGGTCAGGGACGTGACCACGGGCTCGCTGATGGCGTACGAGCTCTACATCCAGGCGCTGGAGGCGTGGCACAACCGCCGCTGGGGCGATGCGCGAACGATTCTCGAGGAAGCCGTCCGGATCGATCCCGCGTTCGCCCTGGCGCACGCGCAGCTGGCGATCGTCCTGGAACGGCTCGGTGAGGCCGGCAAGGCGGTCGCGCATCGCGAGCAGGTGATGCGTCAGCTCGATCGACTGCCCGAGCGCCAGCGGCTGCTGGCGGAGGCCAAGCACGAATCCGCGACCAACATTCCTCGCGCGCAGGAGGTGCTGGAACGGCTGCTCGAGCGCTATCCGGACGAAGAGGAAGCGTACGATCTGATGGTCCACACCTACACCTACACGCCCGACCCCGCTTTCTATAAGCAGGCACTCGGCTTCATGCAGCGGTGGGAGCGGGCGATTCCCGGGCCGGGCTCGGGTCACTTCCACAATCACTACGGGTATACGTTGATCGCTCACCGGCTGTACACGGAGGCGGAACGGGAGTTCCGTGCGTATATCCGCGTGAGCCCCAACGAAGCCAATCCTTACGACAGCCTCGCGGAGCTCTTCCTGCTGACCGGGCGGCCCGATGAGGCGATCGTCCACTACGACCAGGCGCTCCGGCTCAATCCGCTCTTCGGGAACTCATACCTCGGGCGGGCCTACGCGCACGCGATGCGCGGGCGATACGACGACGCGGTCGCGTCGCTGTCGAAGTTGCAGGAGCTCGGTCCGCGCGCGGGCCTGTCGGCGGCGTCGATCCATCTGATGAATGCCTTCGTGGGTTCCCGGGTCGGACGCTACCGCGACGCGGACCAACACATCGCCACGGCGCTCCGGCTCGCCCGCCAGTCCGGCGATACGGCCGGCGAGGCGGACAGCTATCTCCTCGAGACCCTGCTGGCGCTCGAACGGAGACAGGTGGCGCGGACGCATCAGGCGGTCCGCCGAACCCTGCTCGCCTCGGCGAGGGTGTCTCCCGAGGCGATCGGGAGGCGCCAGGCGGCTCTCGCGCACATCAGTGCCGGAACCCTCGAGGCCTATCACGGCCGTGTCGGGCCGGCTCGCGCGCACCATTCCGCCCAGCGCGCTCTTGTCGCGGACACCGACGTCTTCCAGCTCGCGTTTCACGAGGCGCTGGGGGGAGAAATCGCGCTGGCGACGGGCGACCTGGCGGCGGCGGAGGCAGCGTTCGGGTCGGCGGATTTCCAGATCATGAGCTTCAGCATCTTTCCGGTCCTGGCCACGCTGGTCAACAACCTGCCGTTCCGGGACGGGCTCGCGCGAGCCGCCGCGGCGCGCGGCGACTTTCGCGCCGCGAGAGAGGCGTACCGCCGATTGAACCAGCCGGATATCACAGCCAAGTGGCCGTCGGTCCTCGAACCGAGGTTCGTGCTCGCCTCGGCCCGGCTCGCGGATCGGGCCGGCGATCGAGAGACCGCACGCGCGGAGTACTCGCGATTCCTGGAGCTGTGGAAGGGCGCCGACGAGGGGTTGCCCGAGCTCGCTGAGGCACGACAGCGCCTGAAATGAACGTCCGCTCGTTCAAGACGCTGACCGCGTCTGCCATCAGGCCCCAGCCAGAACCTCGGTCGAAAGCGCTTCAGCCATCGATTGAGGTCGACCGAAACGGCACGCCGCAGATGCGCTCGAGAGCCAATAGCAGATCAGGATCGGCCGACGTGAGCGGCTCGGGACGCGGCAGGACCGCCAGGAGCACGAGGCCAAACCGGAAGAACGGGACCTCGTCGATCCGTTCGTCGTCGGACATCAGAGCCATTTCGGAGTACTGGAGCTCGTGGCCGCACGCGGGGCACTGAGCCGGAGCGAGATAGATTCCGTATTCCCCGAGCGTCGCCGAACCGTCGGGTTCGACGTCGTCGCCCGCGTCCGGAGGATCTCGCTCCAGGCCGCCCGAGAGAAGGTCCTCTTCGCAGGATGAGCAAGGAAGAGCGAGCCCGCAGTCGCCTGCCGGCATGATGAGCGCGCCGGGGCCATCGATAACAGCAACGTCTTCACAGAGATCCGCGGTGAACTCGAGTAGGTCTTCCGGCCACTCTTGCGGATAGGTCTCTCCAGGGCCGCCCTCGAGATACAGCGTCAGGTAGCGATCCTCGGGCGTGGACGCGATCTCTGCAGCGACGCGAGAGGGATGAAGGTAGACGAGGCTGTCGGCATGGGCCGTGGCTTCCGATCGCACCCATCCGGCCGCGCGCAGATGCTGAAGAACCGCTTCGAGCTGCGGTCTCGACGGCCGGAAATCCCAGTGTTCGATTGCCGGCGTCACGACCTCTCGATACATGGTCACCTCCGCGTTGTCCCGGCCTCCCGCCGCAGCGCGGCGTCCGCCTCTTTTCCCAATCGGGAGAACAGCACGGGCAGGGCCTCGATGTCTCCCAGAGACGTGTGGAAGTTCACGATGCAGGCCCTCAACACGAACCTGCCGCCGATGAGCGCGTTGGACAGAAACGCTTCCCCGCTTTTCTCAACCGCCGTCAGCAGGTTCTGATTCAGCTGGTTGAGGTAGGACTCGACCGTCTCGGATCCGAGCTGTGGCCTCAAGTCCGGCGGCACATATCGAAACGTCGTGATGCTGAGGCTCTGGCTCGTCGCCTCGAACTCCGGGTGGTCCGCCATCAGCTGATGGAGATGCCTCGCGAGCAGGATGTCGTCCCCGATCATCTTCAAGTAACCGGCACGCCCCACCTGCCGGAGCGCCAGCCACACTTTCAGCGCCCGGAAGCCGCGCGAGTTCTGCGGGCCGTACTCGAAGTAGTTCACGGCTTGATCGTCGAAGTGGTAGTAGGCCGGGTGATAGGAGAAGGCCTTGCGCAGCGCGCCGGCATCGCGCACGAGCGCGCAGCCGGCCTCGAGCGGCGCGTAGAGCCATTTATGCGGATCGACCGCGACCGAATCGGCGTCGCTCAACGCGCGCAGGCTCGCCGGCGCTCCCGGCGCCTGCGCGGCGAGCGCCCCGTAGGCGCCGTCCACGTGAAACCACAACGCATGCTCACGGCAGATGGCGGCGATGTCCTGGAGCGAATCGACGACGCCGGTGCTGACAGAGCCGGCCGTACCGACGACGAGAAACGGCTGATGGCCGAGCCGGAGATCCTCCTCGATCCCGCGGCGCAGAGCCGACGAGTCCATCCGCTGCTCATCGTCCGTGGCAATCCAGCGGATGGCGTCGGTGCCGAGCCCGAACAGATCGGCGGCTTTCTGAATCCACGTGTGGGTTTCCGTCGACGCGTAGACCAGCAACGGCCGGCCTCCGCGCGACAGCCCCTCTTTTCGTACGTCCCAGGTAGCCCTGGCTGCGCGAGCGGCCAGGAAGCAGACGAAGTTCGCCATGTTGCCGCCGCTGACCAGGAGCCCGCCGCAACTGGCGGGAAACCCAATCAGCTCGGCAATCCACCGCACGGCCTGCTTCTCGATCTCGGTCGCCAGCGGTCCCAGCCGCCACGCCCCCACGTTCTGATTGACGGCGGCGGCCAGGAAATCGCCGAACATCCCGATCGGCGCGGGGCTCGAAGTGATGTAGCCGAAAAAGCGCGGGTGCGCGTTGAAGGTCGAGTGCTCGAACAGCAGTTCCGTCGCTTCGCCGACCAGCCGGCCCGCGTCGGCGCCGGCTGGCGGGAGCGCCTGCTCTGCCCCGAACGCCTTCCGGACGTCCGCCGGCGATTCGTCCGGCGTCACCGGCCCGCCCGGCACCATCGCCAGTCGATCGGCGATTTGATCGACGAGGCGATGGCCGATCTGCCTGAACTCGTCAGGCTGCATCTCGAGCGGCGCGTTCCGCTGTCTCAACGCTTCGAGCTCCGGCGCAATGTGCATGGCGGTCCCTCGAGCAGATTCTATCTGCTTGCCGCCGTCAACGGTCTTCCGTCAACGGTCTGCCGTCAACGGTCTTCCGTCAACGGTCGCCGTCAACGGTCTGCCGTCAACGGTCTCGCGCTCTTCAGCGCGACCTCGGTGTAGCATGCTCCCGAGAGTGAGCGCCCACACGCGGACCGTCATGCGATTGGTCGAGGCATCGATCGTTCTCGCATTGTCGGTCTGGTACTTCTCCAACGTATTCCGAATCGAGGAAGGCACATTCCTCACGACCAGCCTGGGCGACTGGCTCGATCCGTACTTCATCAACTTCCTGCTGGAGCACTGGCACCACAGCCTCTGGACGTTGACCGATCCGTCATCGCCGCCCATGTATTTCCCTGTTCGAGGCACGCTGGGCTATTCCCACGGCCTGATCCTGTACGCGCCCTTCTATCTGATTGCCAGGGTGTTCTTCGATCCCCTGCCGGCGTACAACGTGACCCTGTTCCTCGTCATGGAGACCGGAGCGCTGTGCCTCTATCTGATCTGCCGGAAGTTCGCGAAGCTTGGATTCGTCGAGTCGCTGCTCTTGAGCGTGTTCTTCTTCTCGTCAGGCAATCTGATCAACGGCGGCACCGGCGTGTGGACGCAGCGGGCCTCCGTCTTTCTGATCCCACCGATACTTTTGACGGCGCTCGTTGCGGCGCGAATGACGAAAAGCTGGTCCCGCGCCGGCCTCGCCTGGCTGTCAGGCCTGTTGGCCGGTCTGATCTTCACTCAAGATTTCTATACGGGTGCGTTTGCCGTGCTCATCGCCGGGCTGTTGCTGCCCGGACTCTACCTCTAGCGAGGCTGCGCCTCAGACCAGAGAGGCTCCGCCTCGCTAGGTGGCATTGTTTACTGACGCCGATCCCGAAAACTTGACTCAATTGGTGAAAGTTTTCGGGAGTAGACGGCTGGCGCGCCGGCCGGTGGAGCGGCGCGATTCCGGCCAGGGGCCGCGGCGGCCGAGCCCGTGGTGGCCGGCGATCGCGTGCGTGAGCCTGGCGGCGGCAATCGCGGTCCATGTTCACCCGATCGCGCGCACAACCATCGGCCCGTTGACGGTCTCGGCCACCGATCCGATCCGGCCGCTGCTGATCGCGTTGCTGACCGGCGGTTGGTTCGTCTGGCGGCGGTGGGACGTGCCCGGCCGGATCACCAACTCGTGGAACAGAGACCCCTACACCGTGGCATTCACGCTGGGGGGCCTGGCCGGCTGTGTCGTCTTCTTCTGGATTTACTCGGCAGCCTACCGCGAGCATCCCGCCTTTCCAGAAGAGCAACTCATCGGTGCCCTCAAGGCCATCGACCTGTCGCGCGCGGACTGGAGAAGCCTCGCGGCGTATGAGTCCCTCCGGACGTTCAAACTGGTGCTCGTCGTGGTGATCCTGGCGTGGGTGCCCTGGTTCCAGATCGAGAAGGCACACCGCCTCTACTGTCTCTGGTTCCTCTTCGTTACGTTCATCGTCCTCATGATCCCGCTGAGATTCGACGAGGTTTCGCTCTGGAGAACGCTCCTCGCGCCGCTTCCGGGATTCTCAGCGATACGCGATCCCAAGCGCATCATCGAAGTCTACGAGCTCGCCGTGGTGCTGCTGGCCGTCCTTTTCCTGATGCAGCTTCCCCGGACCTCCAGGTTCCGCGTCTTCGTGTCCGCGGTCGCGTTTCTGCTGCTCTGGACGGAATGGAATCGGAACGTCCTGGATTTTGCGCGCCCGACGAGTGTCTATCGGCGCTGGGTTCAAGCCCCAATCGACGTCGATGCGTCCTGCAAATCGTTCTTCATCCGCGGCGCGTCCGACGCCTACATGTCGCGCTCGTTTCACAAGTGGGGCCTGTACGCCATGGACGCGATGTTCATCTCGCTGGACCGTTCCATTCCGACGTTGAACGGCTACAGCGCGTGGACGCCGGACCAATGGGGTCTGGCGGATCCCCACGAGCCCGGCTACTCCGAAGCCGTCGGACGATGGATCGCCCGGCACCAGCTGCGCGACGTCTGCGAGCTCGACATCGAGGCACGGACGATGAAGCCGTACGTGCCGGCAGCGGCAGCGCGATGAGCGGCCCGGCTCACACCGAGGTCGGCGCCACGCCGGCCTCGGACAGGTATCGCCGCATCAACGACGCGTAGTGGGGGAACGCGACTTCCGGTTCCTCGATCTCGGGGTGCCAGGCCTTCTCCCACTCGAAGCCGTAGTAGCCCCGATACCCGTTGCGCGCCAGCACGTTCACGGTGTCGCGGACCGGGACGTTTCCCTCGCCGGTGAGCACGTAGCGCACGCCGTCGCCTTCCGGCTTCGAGTCCTTCAGGTGCGTGTGCCGCACGTACGACCCCAGCGCCTTGAAGGTGGCCGCCGGATCTTCCTTGCCGGCAACGAACGTATGGTGGGCGTCCCAGAGGAGCGCCACGTTCGGCATCGCCGCGGTCTTCAGGATCTCGAGCAGGGTCGGCGAATCGGTGTAGTCGCCGTGGGACTCGATGATGACGGCGACCTCGCTGCCCTTCGCGTGCTCGCCCAGCGTGCGGAGCCCGTCCACGACGCGGGCCAGCGCCGAGGCCTTCGTCTCGCCGGGCGGCACCTTGTCGCCGAAGACGCGGATGTACGGCACGCGCAGCTGCTGCGCGAGATCGATGAATCGCCGCCCTTCGTCGAGCTGCGCCGCGCGGATCGCGGGATCGGCTTCGTGCATGCGCGCCGACGCGCCCAGGTCCGAGATCCGAAGGCCGGCAGCTTCGAGATCCTTCATCGTCTGACCGATGCGCGTGCCGGCGAACTCCGGCCGCTTCGTCAGGTCCATCTGCCCTTCGATGCCGCGCAGCTCGATGGCGGCATAGCCCATTTCCGCCGCCTGCGCGAGAATCCGGGTCCACGGCCACTTCGGACACCCGAGCGTGGAGAACGCGATCGGATACCGCGCCGCTCGCTGCTTTCCCAGGATCACGGCCGGCGCCGCCGCGGCCGCCACCATGCCGGCGACGAATCCTCTGCGAGTCATGTCAGTCATCAGCTCACTCCGAATCTCCGAAGATCTAGAGATCAGGATCAGGAGTCTCGGTCTTTGGTCTGGTCTGTTAACAGGGTGATCAGGTCCTAAGAGATAACGACGCCATAGACCGTCCTGAGTCCTGAATCCTGAGACCGTTCAAAGCTCCACCAGCGGCGGTCCCGGGTCCGCGACAAACGCATTCGGATGCCAGCGGGCCGCGAAGTCTGCGGCACTGTTCCGGTCGACGAGCGCCCAGACGCTCCCGCCGAAGCCCGCGCCGAAGCTGCACGCCGCCAGGGCGCCGTGCTCCCGTGCGGCTCGCGCGAGAGCCATGGTGGCAGGAACCTGGTTTCCAAGCAACGTCCCGGCCTCGGCCTGCGACTCCTCGGCGAGGGAGCCCAGCCGCGCGCCGTCCGCCTCACGGAAGGCCTCGATGGCCTCGTGGACGCGAGAATCCTCGCGGATGAAGTGATCCAGGCGCCTTTCGAGCGCGTCGGGAGGCCAGCCCGCAATGGCCGACCGGCGCACCAGATCGCGCACGCGGTCGCCGGCCGGCGGGCTGGATTCGAGCACGGCGCCGAGCGATTCACACGGAGACTCCGCGCGGTTCCAGAGCTCGAGGAGCAGCCCGACGCCGCGCGCGAGGCGATTGTACGAGTCCCTGGCGGCGCCGGTCTTTTCCGCCCTGACGCCGCTCGGCGCGAGCACGAAGCACCACGCCTCGGGCAGACCGACCGTGCCGAGACGCCGCATCGGCACGAAGGCGAACGCGGACAGGTGACACGCAAGGGCCGTGAGGATCGCCGCATGATCCTCGCTTCCGCCGTGCGTGCCCACGCCGGCATCTCCCTGGAGAGTCCCGAACGACCGGCCGTTCTCGATGCACGCGTAGTAGCCGGCGGCGTCGAGGCGGCTGCGGATGTTCGTCTGCCACTCGGGGCGCGCGTCGATCTCCGCGACGCGCACGAGCGCGGCCGCCAGGCCGGTGACGAGCGCGCTCGAACTGCTCATGCCCGCCGCCCGTGGCAGGTCGCTCGCGAAGGCCACCTCGGCGGAGAGCGGGGCGCCTGGAAAGTTTCGCGCGAGCCGCCGGACGACGACTTCGACGTAGTGCCGCCAGCCCGAGTACCGATACGCGGGCACGTCCCCGGCCGGATCGGAGTTGTCCAGCGTCACGCTCTCCTTGTGCCGCGCGTCGACGACGTGGACCGGGCCCGGCCGGCGGCACGCCGCGAAAGCCAGGCCGCGCGGTACGGCGCACACGAGGCTGCGCCCGCCCGCGTAGTCGGTGTGCTTGCCGAAGACCTCGAGCCGGCCAGGCACCCACGAAACATACTGACCGGCGTAGCGCTGCGCCGCGCGACTGCCGAACGCCCCAAGTACCAGATCGAAAAGCGCGCGCTTCGCGGGGAGCTCGGCGGGGTTCACGCCGCAAGCCACGAGGCCGACAGCAAGGTCGTCGGAGGTCATGGGTTGGGAACGATCCCTGTCAGCCGGCGCTCGACCTCGGCGGCGTCGGCGCGGCGCGACAAATCGAGCACCGCGCCGCGTGCGGCCAGCGCCCTGAACCGCACGCCTCGCGTGATCGCCAGGCCGACCGCTTCGGGCAGCTCGAATTCGCCCCGCACCGAGCGCGGGACGTCGCGGCATGCCGCGAACATGCGCGAATCGAAATGCCAGCAGTTCATGCTGACGAGGACCTGGTCCTTCAGCCTGAAGGCGGCTCGTGCGGCGGGGTTGCCGGCGGCAGGATCCGCTGGCGGCTTCTCGATAATCCCGGTGAGATACCCGTCGTCGTCCACCTCGATCAGCGCAAACGACTTGATGCGATCCGCCGGGATGTTGCCCGATCGCACGAGATCGTCGCGATCGAATGCCGGCAACCCGGGCCCGGCAAGCCGCGCGAGATCCGCAAGCACGGCGGCCGGATAGAGATTGTCGGCGTTCAAGGCCAGGAACATCTCGCCGGCCGTCCATCGGCTCGGCCGCGAGGAGCGCATTCGCCGTCCCTCGAGGCTCGTGCTGGACCACGTAGTCGAGGCGGATCCGTGACGGCGGCGCGATGGCCGCGTAGTACCGCCGCACTTCCTCGTGATCGGGGGCGACCACGAGCGCAACCTCCGTGAGGCCTGCGTCGGCGAGCGCGCTCAGGACATAGTCGAGAAACGGGCGGCCGTTGACGCGCATCATCGGCTTGAGGCCGGCGTCCGCGGCGCGCTGCTGCTCCTCCGAGAGCGTCGCGTCCGGGTCGGCCTCGCGCATGCGTGTGCCAAGGCCGCGAGCGAGCACGACGGCGCGGGTTGTGCTCATGGGAGGGAGAATTCGCGAGGAGGATTGTGCCGGCTGAAGCCGGAAGCCACGAGCGCGGAAGCCATGGGCGCAGGGTAACAAAAAAAACGGCCGCGGGGTTGCCCCACGCGGCCGTCGGGATCGCGGTCGCCCTGACGCTACTGCTGGTCCTTGTGCATCACTTCCTGCACGGTGCTCTTCTTCTTGGCGCCCAGCCCCTGGATCTGGATCACCGGGCCGGCAGGCTCCTCTTTGAGGACGTGCTGCCGGTAGAGCGCGGCCATCCGCTCGTTCTCTTCGGCCTTCTTCTTCGCATCCGCCCGGGCGCGCAGCTTCTCTTCACGCGCCGTCTTCGCAATGCCCGGCGTCGTCGAGGTCGTGCTGAATGCCGAGCCGCCACGGCCTCGGCGTCGAGCACCAGGTTGTGCGCCGTGGTCGGGAGGGGGACGTTCTTGCCGCCGGCGATGATTTCGTGGCGGCCGTGCTCCTCGTACCACTTCGTCAGCGTCGCCGTCATGTGCATCTTCTCGATGATGTTCCGCCAGCCGATGCCGGTGTTGTAGGCGCAGAAGGAAATCTCCCCCTCCTGCGTCGCGTACGGAATGATGCAGCGCTCGGTGCGGCGGAAGTCGTAGTTGAACAGGTCCTGGAACCACATGCCGGCGATGAAGAGGAAGTTCCAGCGGTCGGCGCGGCGGATCTGCTGGTCCCTCTGCGTCCGATCGGCGCCGACCTTGCCGTAGCTCTTCCCGGTCGCGCCGAACGTCTTGTCGAACTTCTTCATCAGGTCGGCGAGCTTGAAGTGCGTCGGCGCCTTGAACGGGTCGTAGTTCTTCATCAGCGCGAGCGCCATGCCGACCGACGAGAGGAACTTGCCGCGGCCGGCGTCGTTCACCTTCTTGAGGTCGTTGGCCATCGACTGCGCGTCGAGGAACGCGGTCACCGGCACCGCTTCCTTGGTTTCCTTGTCGATCATGATCGCCATGCCGATGCCGCAGTTCGGATGACAGCCGCAGGTCAGGTTGCCCCACTCGGCGCTCGGGCCGTGCACGAGGTCGGCCCAGTCGGTGAACGTCCCCATGAACGAGATCGGGAACCAGTCGCGCACCGGCTCGCCGAGGCCGATCTGGTTCTTCACGTCGTGCGCGAGGTGCGAGAGGGTGTAGCGCTGCGCCTCGCGCCGCTCGACGGTGACCTCTTCGTCGCGGCCGGTGAAGGACACCGGCTGGAACGACAGGAAGTTGATCTTCTTCGGGTTGTCGAGCGCGAACTGGATGATCCGGCCGACCTGCTCGTTGTTGACGCCGTTGACGATCGTCGTGACCGGGACGATGTCGACGCCGTTCGAGTGGAGGTTCTCGATCGCGCGCAGCTTCACGTCGAACAGGTTGCCGACGAGGCGGTGCGAGTTGGCGGCGTTGCCGATCCCGTCGAACTGCAGGTAGGCGTAGCGCAGGCCCGCCTCGAACGCCGCCTTGGCGAACTCGGGGCTCTTGGCGAACTCGATGCCGTTGGTCGCCGCCTGGACGCTGCTGTAGCCGACCTTCTTCGCGTAGCGCACGGCGTCGAGGAAGTACGGCGACATCGTCGGCTCGCCGCCGGAGAACTGCACCGACATCTGCCGCTTCGGCTTGATCGAGATCGCGTTGTCGAGCAGCGTCTTGATGTCTTCCCAGGAGAGCTCGTGGACGAACCCGACCTGGTTGGCGTCCATGAAGCAGGGGTCGCACATCATGTTGCAGCGGTTGGTCAGGTCGATGGTCAGGACCGAGCCGCGCCCGTACTTGATCGTGCTGGTGCCGTGGTTGTGCAGCTTCTCGTCGTTGTGCGAGGCGATGTCGCTGCCGGGGAACGCATCCTCGAGGTGCTTGAAGAACGCCGGGTCCATCGCCATGACGTCTTCGAAGTGCCCGTGCACGGGGCAGTCCTTGACCATCAGGATCTTGCCGCCGCGCTCGATGATGGTCGCCTTGATCTCGCCGATCTTCTCGTTGAGGAGGATCTTGTAGTCGCGCTTGCCGTCGAGGATCTCCTGGCGCGCTTCGCGGACGCAGGTCGGGCAGAGCGAGTCGGTCTCGCGCGGCCAGCCGAGCGGCGGCTTCACTTTCTGCCAGGACTTCAGGATCGGCTTCTCCGACCACTTCGGCGTGAACGCCTGCGCGGGCTTGATGCTGTTCAGCGTGTCGAACACGCTCCAGGCGCCCTTGGCCGCGACGGTCAACCCCTTCTCGACGTACTTAATCGGCTTGTGCATATTGCCTCTCCGCTCATCATCACTTGCTCGCGGGGCCCCACCCCCACTCGCGCTCCGGGCCGCAGGCGCTCCTCACCCGATACCCCAGGAAAACTGTGCGGCTCGCAGGTGCCCAGCATACCGGCGGGTCCAGCTCCAGGGCGTCAAATTTGAGGCAAACGGGCAGGATCGGGGGGTGAAAGGGCAATACGCCGCGCGGATTGTCGGCGACCCGGAGTTGAACGACGTTAAATCCCTACGCCCCAGCCGTTTGGCGGCGTACCGCGGCGGCCGATCGGAGCTGCCAGACGAGCCGGAATCCGAGCAGGATCGCGATGGCGATGGCGTAGTAGACCGGCGAGCCGATCATCACCTTCACCTTCCAGAGGTAGTGCACGGCCGCGGTGATGGCGCTTACATAAATGAGGCGATGGAGCAGCTGCCATCGCCGGCCCAGGCGGCGGATCCACCCCTTCGTGGAGGTGAGGGCAAGCGGGATCATCAGGACGAAGGCGGTGAAGCCCATCGTGATGAAGGGGCGCTTCACGATGTCCTTGAGGATGAGGTCGAACGCGAAGAACTGGTCGATGGCGATATAGATCGCGAAGTGAAGCGAGGCGTAGAAGAACGTGAACAGCCCCAGCATGCGCCGGTATTGGATGACGCGGTTCCAGCCCGTCACGCGCCGGAGCGGCGTGACGAGCAGCGTGAAGACGAGAAACCGCAGCGTCCAGATGCCTGTCGTCAGCGTGAGGTCTTCGACCGGGTTGATCCCCAGACGGCCCGTCAGGGCACGAAACACGAGCCAGACGAACGGAAGCGCGCACAGGACAAAGGCTGCAGGTTTGACAAGGCGCATTCAGTTTACCGGGCTCGCTTGTCTTGAACAGGAGATCAGGAGATCAGGAGTTTTTTGGTTTTTGAGAACAATCTCCTGACCTCCTGACCTCCTGTAAAACTTGACAGCCGCTGGAGCCGCTAACCAGAAACATCCCGAGTCCCGAGTCCCGAGTCCCGAGTCCCGAGTCCCGTCAGTAGTATTTCTTCAGATCCATCCCCGCATAGAGCGAGGCCACCTGGTCGCCGTAGCCGTTGAACATCTGTGTGCGGCGCGGCAGGATCGTGCCGATGCGGCGCTCGCGCGACTGCGTCCAGCGCGGATGATCGACCTCCGGGTTCACGTTCGAGTAGAACCCGTACTCGTCCGGGTTCGCGTCGTTCCAGGCGGTGTGAGGCTGCTTGTCGACGAAGCGGATCCGGACGATCGACTTGATGCTCTTGAAGCCGTACTTCCACGGGACGACGAGCCGGATCGGCGCGCCGTTCTGGTTCATCAGCGTCTTGCCGTAGAGGCCGACGGCGAGGATCGTCAACGGGTGCAGGGCCTCGTCCATCCGCAGCCCTTCGGTATACGGCCAGTTGAGCGACGAGGTCTGCTGCCCCGGCATCTCGCGCGGCCGCTGCAGCGTGGTGAACTCGACGAAGGTCGCCTTCGACAACGGCTCCGCGCGCTTGATCACCTCGGCGAGCGGCACGCCAATCCACGGGATCACCATCGACCACGCCTCCACGCAGCGGAGGCGGTAGATGCGCTCCTCCAGCGCAATCGGCTTGATCAGATCCTCGAGCGCGTAGTCGGCCGGCTTGCCGCAGTGGCCGTCGATCTTGACGTGCCACGGGCTCGTTCGCATCTTGCCGGCGTAGCGCTGCGGATCGTCCTTCCCCATCCCGAACTCGTAGAAGTTGTTGTACCCGGTGATCTCGTCGAACGTGTTCAGGGCCTCGTCGGTCGCGATCGCCTTTGCCTTGTAGCCCGAGAGCGGGGACTGCGGCACGCCGAACAACTCGCCGGGCCGAGGCTCGGCAGCCGCCGGCTCGCTCGGTACAGCCCGGCAGCACCGGCATGACAGCGGCTGCCGCGGCGGCCCCACTCGCTATACGGATGAACTCCCGCCGCCGGATGTAGAGGCGTTCGTCGGTGATTTCCGAAGAGGGAATCGCGGGATGCTTCCTGATCAGCATGTCAGCCTCTTAAGACGGTTTCCAGGGCGCGTGCGAGCCTCCGGGCCGCTGGAAACACGGTACCACTTTTTCGCCCCCCCAGCTCTACCGGTCGGGGGAGCTTATCTACTGCTCGTGGGGCCCCACCCCCACTCCCTGCGGCCGCAGGCGCTCTATCAAGAACACCGCAGAGGCTGCCGTGCTTCCCTCGACACCACTGGCGCGCGTAATAGAGAATGCATGCATGACGAGTGGGCCCCCCGATCCGAAACTGCCCGAGCTGCTTTCGGTGTCGGTTCACGAGTTCCGCAGCCCCGTGACGGTTGTCGCCGGATACATCCGCATGCTCCTCAAGGACCGGGCCGGATCGATCACGGACCAGCAACGGCGGCTTCTCGAAGATGCCGAGAAATCCTGCGCACGGCTGTCGGCCCTGCTCGGGGAAATGAGCGACCTCTCCAATCTCGAAGGCGGCAAGGCGCCGTTCAACCGCAGCCGGACAGACCTCCGCTCCCTGCTGACGGAGGCGGTTGCCGCGTTGGCGCCGATCTCGGACCGCGAGATCGAAGTCGAGCTGACCACGGGCACCGGGACCGCCATCGTCAACGCTGACGCCGTCCGGCTGAGGGGGGCGTTCACGTCGCTGGTGCACGCGGTCCGCCGCGAGGTCGTGGCCAGCCCGCGGCTGCACGTCCGCGAGCGGATCGGGGAATACGGCGGCCGGCCGGCGTCCTGGATCGCGATCGGGGGTGCCGATCAGATCGGCGACCTCGAGGTTGCAACCCCGGAGGACCTCACGACTTTCGATGAATGGCGGGGCGGGTGCGGTTTGAGCCTGCCGGTCGCACGGCGGATCGTCGCCGCACATGGGGGCGCGGTCTGGTCACCCGCCGAGAAGAGCAATTCGGGCGCGGTGGTGGTGCTGCCGCACGCATAGGGGGGCCGCGCCTTACTTCGCTCCGCGCGGTAGGGGCGGCTCGCTTCGCTCGCCGTAGGGGGCCGGGCCTTACTTCGCTGAGCCCGGTAGGGGCGCGCTCGCTTACGCTCGCGCGTAGGGGGACGCACTCGCTGCGCTCGTGCGTTTACCCCACTAGATCGGCGTACAGTCGGCTCAGCGTCGCGGCGCGCTGTTCGGGCGTGTGGCGGCTGAGCACCGTATTGCGTGCGGTCGCGCCGAGACGCCGGCCGAGCTCCGGATCCTCGAACAGTCGATCGACGGCGCTGGCGAGGAATGCCGGATTCTTCGGCGGTCCCAGCAGCGCGGTGATCCCGTCCGCCGCAATCTCCGGCACACCCCCCACGCGCGTCGCGACGATCGGGAGGCCGCCCGCCATCGCTTCGAGCAGGACGTTTGGCGATCCTTCGCTCAGCGACGGGAGCACGAACACGTCGGCGAGCGCATAGTACGGCGCCGCGTGAGTTGTCGGGCCGGCCAGGACCACGCGCCCGGCGACGCCGAGGTTCCGCACCAGCCGCTCGAGCGTCGGGCGTTCCGGGCCCTCGCCGACGATGATCAGCCGCGCGCCGTTGCGCCACGCCGCCGCGGCGCGAATCAGGTGCGCGTGCCCTTTCTCGCGCGACAGCCGGCCGATCGCCAGCACCACGCGCTCCCCGTCCCAGAGCCCCAGCGAGTGGCGCACCTCCGCGACCGCCGACTCCGACACGGGCGTCTCGCGGACGCCGTTGTGCAGGACCGTGATGCGTGCCGCCGCGACGCCGCGCGCCGCGAGCATCCTGCTGAACGACTCGCTGGTCGTGACGACGTGCGCCGCGTGCCGCAGCGACCAGCGGTCCACGTGGTTGTAGGCACGGACCCTGACATCGGTCTGCGTGTAGCCGTGATGGAACGCCACCCAGGTGTAGTGACGCCAGAGCCCGCTCAAGGCGACGAGGCAGTGGGACTTGACGTGGTGGGTTTCGATGATGTGCGGGCGGCGGGCGTGGACCAGGTGCCGCAGCCGTTCGACGATCTGTTGATCGTAGCGATGGCGCTCGAAGAGGAGCTCCACTGGGACAGCCGCCGCCGTCGCGAGCTCGCGCAGCGGGTCGATACGCCAGGCACTCTCGCCGCCGCGGCGGATCAGCGCGAGCGCCATGGCCACGTCGACTCCGCCGGCTCCCGTCGCCGAAGCGCGGGCATAGTCCAGCACGTTTCTGGCGACGCCGGTGAGGCGCGTGGCCTCGACGAGCGCCATGACCTTGAGCCCGGCGAGCGCGCCAGAGGCCGCCATCGCCAATCCCGCCGCGGAGTTCATCGGACCAGCGCCGGTGCAACGCCGCTGCCAGGGCAGCTGATTGGGAAACTCAGGAACCGTGCATTGTGAAGTCAGTGGCCGCCGGCGGTACGGTCCGGAAGGGCGATCCAGCACTGAACCCCCCGATCAATCGCAGTTCACACTGTCTATATCGGCGTCTCCGGTCATTTGATTATGACGAGCCCTCCTTCGATCATGGCGAGCCCTCTTGTCGCAGGTCTCCGATGCCGCAGTCCAACCGGCAAAAAAAGCGTACGTCGATCCCCGGAATGCCGCATCCGAGTGATCGAGGTTCACCAAATCAGGCACAGCGGCTCCCCTCCCATGGACTGAGGTTGTCCACCCCTCAGTCCGTCAACTGTTCAAAATTGAACACCTGCAGAACGCTTGACTGAGGCATAGTCGAGTCGGATTTCCAGACGCTTTGCCCGTTGGAATTTCAGACTCAGCTTTTTGTAATTTTTTCCCTGTTCGGTCGAACGATTAATTTCGTTAACGTAATCAAACGTCAAGTTCAGCATGAGCGCCGGCTCGAACTCATCTATTTTCGAATTCAGAGGTACTCGTGCGTTACGAATCTGTAAGTCGCGTTCAATTCCGTTTCATTCGCGAGCCCGGCCGCAGCGAGCTCAGCAGGACAAACACGGGGAAAAACGCGGTTCTTGACCTTGGGCTCACTGGCATTTTGCTTGCCGTTGGGGACGCGACCCGGTGCGGGCTCAACACCCGACCACATCGGTCTTCATCAACAAGCTAAATCGTCTGGATCGCGCGGCCCGATAAGGCAGCCACGCGCGACGCTCGGAGGCTCGTTCCATGCCGGCACAAGTGTGCTCGCGCGCATGCGCGCTCGTCGCTCTCACGATGGCCCTCGCGGCCCCGGCCGTGGCCTTCGCGCAGAGCGCGCCGGCATCCTTCAAAGTCGCCTGGTTCAACATCCAGTCCGGCAAGGGCGAGCCCGGAATGGCCGGTCATCTGGCCCGGTTCGCCGACACGGCCAACTGCACGGACTCCACCCAACCGGTGAACGCGTGGGCCATCGGCATGGTCCAGGAACACCTCACCGGCAGCATCGGCAACGATCCGAAAGTCGTCGCGCTCGGCCTCGCCGAATCGTGGACCAGCGTCTGCGCATCGCCCGAGAACGTGCGCCGGGTTCTCGGCTGGAAATCGAAAACGAGCGAACGCAACGGCGTCGCGATGGTCGCCCGATACGGCTTCGCCGGTCCCGAGGACTGGCGTCAGCTCGACACGACGCTCAATCCCAATCCCGCCGACACCATGTGGGTGCTGCGCATTCCCGTCTGCCTCGACGCGGCGTGCTCGCAGAGCATGAACATGTTCGCCGCGCACTGGTATTCGTCGGGCACGAACAAAGCGGCCAGCTACGATCGTCAGGCCGTACAGACCGCGGCGTTCCTGCAGAGCGCGGGGGGCGCGGCGCCGCACGTCCTCATCGGCGATCTCAACGTCTGGGACGGCTCGTCGAAAGTCTGTGGCGAATACCCGACCAACATCGGCCTGCAGCGCCTGCGCGCCGCGGGCTACGTGGACTCGTGGCCTCTGCTTCACGGCAGCGCGGAAGGCTTCACCGGCATGACGAACCGCCGCGGGTGCGGATTCCTCGGCGTGGGCTACGCCTGGAAGCGTCCCGACTACACGTGGTCGCCCGCCGGCTTCCTGCCGCTCTCGATTCAGCGCTTCGGCATCGTCCCGGCCGGCGACGAAGCGCCCTCCGATCACTACGGTCTCATCACCGAGTTCCCGTGGCCTGGCGCGCCTCCCGCGCCAGTCGACACGGTGCGGCCGACGGTGGCGTTGCTCACCCCTACCGAGGGGCCGCACGTCACCGGCGGCTCGCTGTCAATCTCCGCGTCAGCCACCGACGACGTCGGCGTGGCGCGAGTGGAGATCCTGGAAGACGGGGTCGTCGCCCACACCATGACCGGCCAGCCTACGGTGTCGTGCTCGCACCTGACGTCGATGGCCGGGACCTACACCGTGGCGGCTCGCGCGTTCGACGCGGCGGGCAACATGGGGACGTCGGCAGTGCGCCACGTGGTCGTGCAGGCCCCCCCAGGCCAGTCGGTGACCGGCGAGATCGTCCTGCACGCGAAGAACGCGGCCGTCGTCGCGGGCACATGGCAGATCGTCGCGGATCCGCAGGCCGCCGGCGGCGCCCGGCTGTGGAACCCCGACGCGGCGGTCCCCAAGCTGACCGCGGCGCTCGCGGCGCCCGCGAATTACTTCGAGCTGACGTTCAATGCCGAAGCCGGCAGGGCCTATCGCCTCTGGATGCGCGGCCGCGCCGACAACGACGCGTGGACGAACGACTCGGCCTACGTCCAGTTCAGCGGCAGCGTCACCGACGCCGGCGTGCCGGTCAACCAGATCGGCACGACGAGCGCGACCTGGGTCGGCATCGAGGATTGCTCGGGCTGCGGTGTGTCGGGCTGGGGCTGGCAGGACAACGGCTACGGCACCGGCGTGCTCGGTCCCCTGGTGTACTTCGCGGCGACCGGCCCGCAGACCCTTCGCATCCAGCAGCGCGAGGATGGCATCTCGATCGATCAGATCGTCCTGTCGCCGGCGCTGTATCTGACGGCTGCCCCGGGCATGACGAAGCAGGACACGCTGGTGCTGCCGCCGACGGCCGCCGCACCCCCGCTCCCAGCGACCGAGATCTTCATCTCCGCAAGCACCGCGACAACCATGGCGGGCACCTGGCGCCTCATCGCCGACGCGACGGCAGCCAACAGCACGACGATCGGCACGTTCAACGCCGGACTCGCGAAAGTCACCACGGCCCTCGCGTCGCCGGCGAGCTACGCCGAGTTCACGTTCCAGGCCGAGGCGGGCCTCGCGTATCGGCTGTGGGTCAGGGGCCGCGCGGAAGACGACGGCTGGGCCAACGATTCAGCTTTCGTGCAGTTCAGCGGCTCGCTGGATGCCGACGGCAATGCCGTCGCGCGCATCGGCTCGACCGGCGCCTACGTCATCAACCTCGAGGACGCCTCCAACGCCGGTGTCGCGGGCTGGGGCTGGCAGGACAACGGCTACGGCACCGGCGTGCTTGGACCGGTGGTGAAATTCGACGTCACCGGCCCGCAGACGCTGCGCCTCCAGACACGCGAGGACGGCTTCCGCATCGATCAGATCGTGCTGTCGTCCGGCACGTATCTCACGTCCGCCCCCGGCGCGCTGAAGAACGACGCCACCATCCTTCACTGAGGTTTCCCCGTGATCATCGTCCGGACACTTGCCGGGCTGGCACTGGCCGCCTGCATTCTCGCCTTGTCTCACGCCGCTGCGGCGCGCGAGGAAGCAGCCGATCCCGTCGCCCCCGTGCAGTGGGCCACGGTGACGAAATCGCTCGCCGGGGCCGGGACACTCATCGAAGATCGCCGGCTGTGACGGCTGCCCTGACGCCGGCGCGATCAGCCAGCATCAACTGCCGGCCGGGGAAGGCTCGGTGGAATTCATCCCGGCGCCGGGCCACCGGCTGTATGCCGGGCTCGCCGACGCCGCCACGACGCTGCCCTCGCCGGCTTCCCTGCCGTATGCGTTCAGTTTCTGGGCTGACGGCGGTTGGGACGTGCGCGAACGCGGCCTTTACAAGACCGAAGGGCGGTTGACTGCCGGAGACATGTTCCGCATCACTCTGACCGCCGGCACGGTTCGATACTTCCGCAACGACCAGCTCGTCTACACGAGCCTGTCGCTCGCAGCGTCACCCTTGAAGTTCGGCGCCGCGTTGTACTCGACGAACGCGGCGATCGCCGCCGCCGGAATGGCGGTGGCCAACGGCGGACCGGCGTTCGCGACGTACGACACAGTGGCCGATCGCGGGACGAGGCCCAAACCGCTGCCGCCGCTTCCGGGTCCCGCCGGCACGACGATGATCGACCCGGCGTTCGGCACGGCCGTCCGGCGCGTCACGGACGGTCTCACGCGGCCGGATCACTCCGGCCGATCCTTCAGGACGCCGTCGGGCACCCATCAACACGCGTGGAGCGCCGCCGGCAATTACTTCTATGTCGTGAGCAACGACGGCACGATCGTGCCATACGCCTTCGACGGCCGAACCGGCCAGGCCTCGCGCATCCAGCCGGCGCCGGCGGGCGCCGGTGGGCTGACGCTGAAGTTCTTCAACGAGGCGCAGTTCAGCTACGTCCGCGACGCGCAGATCTACGCCACCTACAACGGCAGCGGCGCCACGCTCCGCACGGTCGACCAGTACGATTTCTCCACGGGACTCTACACGCGCCTCCTCGACCTCGAGACCGTTGCGCCGGACCTGGCGGGGACGCTCGTCGGCGGCCTGGGTTCGAGCGCCGGAGCGGTCGAGAAGATCCTCACCTTCTTCGGGGGTTCCAGGCAGGACCAGCACCACTACATCGTGGTGTTCGAGAAGGACAACCCGTCGCGGCGTCGTCTGCTCGATTCGACCGCGTCGACGATCGACGGCGTCCCGACCAGCGTCCCGCTGAACTTCCGGCTGCATCACGTGTCCATCGATCGGACCGGCCGCTACGTGCTGTTGTATCCGACGTCGGTCGATCTCGCCGCGCCGCGCCGCGCGGATCACGTCTACGTGTGGGACACGCAGGTGGACCTCATCACGCCGATCACCGCGCCGGCGAATCCGAACGGGCACGACGCCCCCGGGTACGGGACGCTCGTCAACCAGGACTGCTGCACGACCACCACGTGGGACGCGGCGCAGTGGCAGCTTCGCAGCCTCTCGTCGCCGCTGACGACGCGGGATCTCGTCCTACCCGTGCTGCTGCCCAAGCACATCTACGTCGCCGACCACCCGTCGTGGCACAACGCGCGGCCCGACCTGGCGACGCCGTTCTTCTCGGCGCTCTATCGGTACGGCGCGGAAGCGTCGGCCTGGCGCGCCTGGGACGACGAGATCGTGGCGGTGCAGACGGATGTGGCGCCCGGTGCGTCCGCAATCGTGTGGCGCTTCGCGCACCACCGAAGCGACGTCGGGCACGACAACGACCCATCCCGGATCTACTTCTGGTATACGCCGCGCCCGAACGTGTCGCCGGACGGGCGATGGGTGCTGTTCACGTCGAACTGGGAAAAGATGCTCGGGCCGGATCCGGTTGGCGAACCGGGAGGCGCATTCCGGCAGGACGTGTTTTTGCTGAAGGCGAGATAGCTTCCAGCTTCCAGCTTCCCGCTTCCCGCTTCTGATCGCTCGCCGGGCACGTCTGAAGGCCTGCGCTACGTACTCGACACAAGTGAACAGTTGGCGACGACAGTTGCTCGAAGAACTGGAGGAGCTGGAAGCTGGAAGCTGGGAGCTGGCAGCCGGCAGCTGCCAGCTACTTCGTGACCTCGATCACCCGTATGCCCGCGTAGTGGCTCAGCGCGGGCACGGCGCGCAGGAGCACGCGGTCGCTGCGGTACAGGCGATCGACCTGATTCTTGACGACCGGCAGCACTTGACCGAGGAGCACGTGCGGCAGGCCGAAGGCTCGAGTGTGCACGGCGGAGAACGGCGCCGCGAAACCGCGCAGCTCCGCGTCCGTGAGCGGGCGCTCGAACGGCGAGATGTCCGGCGCACGATAGGGAATCAGCGACCGCACGAACTTGACCGTGGCGGAGTTGCGGACCGGCTCCTGGAAGATGGCCCGGCCGCCGGGCCGCAGCACGCGCCAGACCTCCCGCGACACGAGCGCGAGGTCGAGATGGTGGAGGATCGCGATCCCGAATACGACGTCGATCGAGCCGTCGGGAAACGGCAGGTCGTGCGCGGAGCCGACAACGAACTGGGCGCCGCCGGCGCGTCCGTTCACCGCCAGGCGGCGGACGGCGAGGCGCACGAGATCTTCCGAGATATCCACGCCCCACACGTGCGCGCCACGGTTCGCGAGCTGCACGGCGTTGGCGCCCGACCCGCAGCCGAAATCCACGATCCGCAGCCCCCGCACGTCGCCGAGGAGATGGTAGGAGTACTCGAGCGGATACGGGGTCTCCGCCGCCGGCCTGGCGTAGCGTGCGAGATTGCGGTCGCTCACGCGAAGGGCGGAATCGGGGGTGAGGCTCGCTTCGACGGAGCTGCGGTCGATCTCCGCTCGCTCCCATCGCTGCATGTGCGGCGTGGCTGTTGTCGACATCAGTCGGGCGAGGTGCAAACGCCGGACCGGCGCGTGCGACCAGGGTTAGCGGGAATCACTCGTGCCGTCCGGAATCGGTCTCGGACGAAGTCCCAGGGCCTGGGCAATCGCGGGGACGTCCGCGCCAACGTCGCGGCCATCCGCGGCGGCGGCCGCTCAGGCGGCTCGACGGTTTGAGCCGGTAATCCCCGGCGGCAGCGTCGAGGAATGCCGTATTGAAATCGTTCTCGCCGAGGAAGGTGTTTCCTTTCGGGTAGCGTCCGGGATCCCCACCCGCAATCGCATTGGCCTCGAAAACGACACCTGGAAAGAACGCGTCCAGCGTGTCCTGCCCGACGGCCCGATCCGAGCCGTGCACGCCGGTACTGGTTGTGACGGATCAGATTGCCGCGGAACACGAAGCCGGGGACGGGAATCGGGTCGGTCTTCGTTCCGCCGTAAGCCATGATGATGTTCCCGCTCTGGCTGACGGTGTTGTGCTCGATCGTGATGTCGCTCGGCCCCTCGCCGATCAACAGGAACGCGCCCGTGCCCCCCCACGTCCGCGCGTCGACGCCGTAGAACAGGTTGTCCACCACCTTCACGCGCCGGGTCGAGCCGCTCCGGAAGTTGGAGTCCTCCCCGATGATCTGCAGCGCTCCGCCGGCGTATCGCACGAGATTGCGGCGGATGGTCACATCCTCGACCGTGACCCAGGGCGCCTTGCCGTCCTGATTGCGCGGCGTCAGCAGGATCGCGTAGCCGACCTGCGCCTCCTGCCACACGTACTCCATCAGGTTGCCCTCGACGAGCACCCGCCTCGCGTTCTTGAGCTCGAACAGGTTCTTCACCTGCCAGCGCTCGGATCGCCACGACGCCGGCTTCGCGAGGTGGTTGCGGCGGAACACCACGTCGGCGGTCACGAGGCCGGGAATCGCCGGATCCGATCCGCCGAGGATGAAGTTCTCGCCCGCGCCTTCGAGGTAGTTGTTCTCGATGGTGTAGGGACCGGGGCCATTCCAGCCGGCAATCGCCTGCGTGTCCTGCCCGACGGCCTTGATGCCGGAGATATAGGAATTCGAGATGATCGTCGACGCGCTGTTGAGGGCGATGCCGCGCTTCTGCCCCAACTGGTCGTCCCCGTGGACGTAGCAGCGATCGATGACGAGATCGTGCGGAACCTGCGCGAGCTCACGCTGCTCGGCGCTGCCGTCGCCAAGCCTGATGATGTCGCCGAAGCCCGACTCCGTCGGCAGGAACTCGACGAGCTGAAGCCGCCAGTGGTGAGCGCCGGCGTCCGTGCGCAGGACCGGTTCCTTGTTCGGAGATTTCAGTTTGGCCAACCGCGGGGCGTGGATCGGCAGAACGCGCTGTCCGATCCGCGGGAGGCCGTCGCCCTCTCCGGCAGTGCGGATGGTGATGTATCGGTTGCCCGTCTTCACCGGCAGCACGAAGTTGCCGGTGTAGATCGCGCCGGGTGTCAGCAGGAGCGTATCACCCGGCCTGGCCCTGTCGATCGCCTGCTGAAGGCTTGCCCCGGCGGGTACGCCCATCGTCTGCGCGTCGCGATCCGCCGACGACAGAGACAGCCCGGCACACAAAAGAAGCATCCACGAGCGCATCGGCGTGGGCAAAAGCATGGATGGATGGCGAGAAGCGAGAAGTTTTGAAGAGGCTGGTGGCGCACACGGCTCAGGCCGGGGCTTTGCTGGAGCTCAGGCAGCCCGCCTGACCGCGCCCGCAAGACCGATCAACGCCGTCCCGATGAGCACCATCGCCGCCTCGTCACGAAGTCCCGTTGCCGGAATGGCAACCCGTTGCACAGCGACCGCGGCTGAAGGGGTCCTGTCAATCTCCTCCGGGCTCGCATGGCCTGTCGATGCCACTGGCGATACCCACAACCCCGTCAGACCCGCGAACGACAAAGCGATAATCTGCCTGCGCATGACCCGTTTCCCCTCAATCGTTGTATGGCGCACGTTCGTGCAGAGCACCTTTCTTCGCAGTCTGGCGTCGCACGTTTGCGACCGCCGGCACTCGCAATACAAGCGTTGTGCCACGACGGCAGTACGGCATAAGTGATTGGTTCGCAGTATCATCTGGGTGCGTCGGGCGCCTTTTTTGCGCTGTAGTGGCAAAAATGTGCACACTGATGGCGCTCACCGGCAGTCGCTGCTGTTGAGGTACGAGTCTTGTATGCAACGGGTATCCGTGCCGACCGGTGTATTACCTCGATTACCACTTTACGGGCGTCGAACAGCCCAAAATCCCTTACAGAGAGATAGATGAAGAAGCCCTACGTCGCCATCGTCGACGACGATGCCTCCTTCGCCGCCTACCTGCGGACGTTCCTTTCTTTGCGCGGCTATGAAGCGCGCTGCTACACGCGCGGCGACGAGCTGCTGGCCTCGATGAAGCAAACCGAGGCGCCCGACGTCATCCTGCTGGACGTGATGATGCCCGGCCTCGATGGGCTCGCGACGCTCCGGGCGCTGAGGGCCTCCCGGCCGGAAGCGCAGGTCATCATGCTGTCGGGCCGGAACCAGGCGTCCACGATTGTCGAGGCCGTCCGCCTCGGCGCGGCCGACTACGTCGTCAAGCCGGACGATCCCGAGGGGCTCGGCGAAATCGCGCTCGACGTGGCGATCAAGAACGCGATTGAGAAGAACCGGCTCGTCTCCGAGCTGAGCGAGCTGCGCCAGCAGCTGTCCGACGATGAAGACCGGGCGGTGTGGGGCAACAGCGAGAAGATGCGCGGCATCGCGACGGTGATCGAGCAGGTCTCCGACAGCGACGTGACCGTGCTGATTCGCGGGGAAAGCGGCGTCGGCAAGGAACTGGTCGCGCGCGCGATCCACCAGCGGTCGACGCGGCGCAACCGGCCGTTCGTCAAGGTGAACTGCGCTGCGCTCCCGGCCGAGCTCCTCGAGAGCGAGCTCTTCGGGCACGAGCGGGGCGCGTTCACGGGCGCCGCGACGACCCGCATCGGCAAGTTCGAGCAGGCGGACACGGGGACGTTGATGCTCGACGAGATCGGCGAGATGAAACCGGCGCTGCAGGCCAAGCTTCTCCACGTCCTGCAGGACGCCGAGTTCACGAAGCTCGGGAGCAACAAGCGGATTCAGGTCGACGTGCGGATCGTCGCGGCCACGAATCGCGATCTCGAAGCCATGATGCTCAGCGGCGAGTTCCGCGAGGATCTCTACTATCGGCTCAAGGTGATCGAGCTCACCGTGCCGGCGTTGCGCGAGCGTCCGGACGAGGTCCCCACGCTGTCGGACTTCTTCGTCGCCCGCTATTCGCGCAAGTACAACCGGCCCCTTCAGCCGATCTCGGAGGAGCTCCGGCAGCTCTTTCTCCAGTACGACTGGCCGGGAAACATCCGCGAGCTCGAGAACATGATCAAGCGGATCGTCATCCTGCAAGACGAGCAGCTCGTCGTGCGCGAGATTCAACGGAACGTGCAGCGTCACGCCGCGGTACAGGTCGCGGCGGCCGCGCCGGTGTCCGTGGCGGCCGGCGCCGCGGTGGCGGTGCCGGCGGGGGTGGGCGCACTGCCCGGCGGCTACCCGGCGGCCGTGCCGGAGATCGACGGCGCGGACGAGCCTGAGCCGGCCGACGAAGGCAACAGCTCGCTGGCGTCGGTCGCAAAGGCGGCCTCGATGAAGGCGGAACGGGCGGCGATCGAGCACACGCTCCGGCAGGTGCACTGGAACCGGCGCAAGGCGGCCGTGATCCTGGGGGTCAGCTATAAAACGCTCCTCAACAAGATCAAGGAGTGTGGAATCAGCCGCGCCTGACGGCCCGACGGTATGATGCGCAGTGCGTCGCAATTACCCACTCTGTGTAGCCGGACGGCCAAACTTTCGAGGCACGCCGGAAGTTCCCGGGAGAATCGCCGCTGAACGCTGCGGGTATTCTCAACAACGCGAAATACTTACCTTCGTGGCATCCGGCTTGCTCAACCGCACGATGTGAACGTCTCCGACCACCCGGCTTCACCCGGGAAACGTCTGGCCACCAACGACGGCGAGGTCTTCCCTTTCGACGCGGATGCGGCGCCTGCGCTCGATACACGCACCGGCCGTGCGTCACGGGTGACGAGCGAGCTGCTCGGGACGAGTGACAACATGCGCGAGGTCCTCGACCTCATCGCGCGCGTCGCCGATACCGACGTCACCGTGCTCGTCCGCGGCGAGAGCGGCACGGGCAAGGAGCTCGTCGCGCGCGCCATCCACGCATCGTCTCCCCGCCGCCAACGCACCTTCGTCAAGGTCAATTGCGCCGCCCTCCCGTCGGAGCTCCTCGAGTCGGAGCTGTTCGGTTTCGAGCGGGGCGCCTTCACCGGCGCGGTACAGCAGAAGCCGGGCAAGTTCGAGTTCGCCCACGAAGGGACGATGTTCCTGGATGAGATCAGCGAGATGCACCCGCCGCTGCAGTCGAAGCTGCTGCAGGTGCTCCAGGACGGCGAGTTCGCGCGGCTGGGCGGCCGGCGGGACGTGCACGTCGACGTGCGGGTGGTCGCGGCCACGAATCGCGATCTCGAGATCGCCGTCGCGGACGGGCACTTCCGCGAAGACCTGTTCTTCCGGCTGAACGTCGTCTGCATTACCCTGCCGCCGCTGCGCCAGCGGCGCGACGAGATCCCGCTGCTGACCGAGCGGTTCCTGCGTCAGTACGCCGAGCACTACAACAAGCCGCCGATCGCGCTGGCGAGCGACACGCTGCGGCTGTTTTCCGAGTACGAGTGGCCCGGCAACGTGCGCGAGCTCGAGAACCTGCTCAAGCGCACGGTCGTGCTCGGGTCCGACGAGTCCATCCGGCGCGAGCTGGCCGACGCGATCGCGGGACGGATGCGGCCGCCGGGCCCGATTCCGGCGCTCCAGCCGCGTGCCCCGAGCGGGCCCGTCGCGGCGGCCGAACCGCCGCCCGCCCCCAGCGCGCCGCCGCCGCCGCTGCCGCCGGTTCCCTCCGGATCGCTGAAGGACATCGCCCGTCATGCGGCGCGCGAAGCGGAGCGCGAGCTGATCCATCGCACCCTGCAACAGACCCGCTGGAACCGCCGGCAGGCGGCGGAGATTCTGGGCGTCAGCTACAAGGCGCTGCTCTACAAGATCAAGGAAGCGGAGCTGGACAAGCCGTCATGAGGTCTGGCGAGTCGTTCTCCGACGAGGAGCACCGGATGCTGAGCCCCGACGCCTTCGAGTTCGTGCTGAACAACGAGCTCAAGCGGGCCGTGCGGTCGCAGAACTTTCTCACTCTGGTGCACGTCGAACCGACGATCCGCGGACAGGACGGCGGCAACAGCGTCGAGCGCGACGGCATGGTCCGTGAGATTGGGCGGCTCATCAGCCGCGATGTCCGTGAAACGGATCTCCTCGCGAACACCGGTGGAGGGCGGCTCTCCGTCGTTCTCCTCGACTCGGATCTCGAGAGCTCGATGAGCGTCATCGAGCGCCTGAGGTCGCGCCTGGACCACTACCAGTTCCGGCAGCCGCTGGCCATCGAGGTCCGGGCGGCCTGCTGTCCGACGCACGGCGCCGACGCGGACTCGCTCCGCCGCGCCGCCGAAGCGCAACCCGTTCACCCGCGCCGCCACGATCTTCCTAACGCCTCAAACGCTCAATAGGTGCTGCGATGACGATGAAGACTTTTGCTCCGTTCTCACTTCTGATTCTGCTGAGCACGGCCTCGCCCGCGCCGGCCCAGACGGAGGCCACGCCACGGCAGCCGGCGGGATCCGCGGCCGCCGCGTCGGCGACCTCCGGTTCGGGCGTGACGGCCGCGCCGAACGCCGACTACCGCATGGTCCCGGGGGACAAGCTGCGCATTGAGGTCTACAAGGACGCGCAACTCTCGCAGTCGCTGCAGGTCCGGCCGGACGGGAAGGTCACGTTGCCGCTGATCGGCGACGTCACGGCCGAGGGGCGCACGTCGATCGAGCTGCGCGACGCGCTCATCACGTCGCTGAAGGAATACAACACCAACCCGGTCGTCACCGTCATCGTCGTCGAGACGGTGCCGCCCATGTTCTACGTGATGGGAGAAGTCAACGCGCCCGGCTCGCTGCCGCTCAAGGGCCAGATCACGGTCATGCAGGCCCTCGCCATGGCGGGCGGCTTCAAGGACTTCGCGAAGACGAACAAGATCGTGGTTCAGCGCAAGGGCGCGGCGGGGATCTCCACGCTGAAGTTCAACTACAGCGACGCGGTGCAGGGCAGGGGTCAGACGATCTACCTGAAGCCCGGCGACACGGTCATCGTTCCGTAACGCCCGTGCAGCAGGACAGAGGCACGACATGAAGATGCAATGGCTGCGGCACACGGTGATCCCGGCGATTCTGCTGGCCGGCACGGCGGGATCCGCCGCCGCCCAGGAGAGCGCCTCGGAATTCACCTCGTGGCGGACGCCCGGCTGGAGCTTCACGCCCGGCGTGACCGTCGCGGGCGGGTTCGATTCGAACGTCGCGCTCGCGTCGGCGCCGGCCGACACGCGCCGGACACAGTCGGACGGGTTGTTCATTGCCGAACCGTTCGCGCAACTGGAGTTCGTGTCCCCGAGGACGGAGTTCTCGAGCGGCTATCAGAGCTATGTGCGGCGATACATCGACATCGAGCAACTGAACGGTCTGGATCATCGCGCCTACGTCTCGCTGCGGCGGCTCGCCACGAAGCGCGTGACGTATTTCCTTCGCGACAGCTACGCGGACGTGCCGACCACCGACGAAGTGCAATTGAACGGCGTGCCGTTCGCGCGGACGGGCGTGCGCAGCAACGGGCTCGCGACCGGGGTCGATGCGCGGCTGACGAAAGTCACGGACCTGGCCGTGCGCTTCAACAACGACTGGGTCGACTTCGATCGCACCGACACGTTCCTGACCGGCGGCTGGGTGAACGGCGTCCGGACGGAGGTGAGCCGGCGCCTGACCGGCCGGATCGCGGCCGGGGCCGAGTACGGCATCCGCTTCGCGGACCTGAATGAAGGCACGCACCAGCTCACGTTCCAGGATGCGGGGGGCACGCTGCGCTACGGGCTGGGCACGCGGACCAGCCTTGCGCTCGGCGGCGGCGTTTCCTACCTCGACGATCGTACGTTCGAGATCACCCGCACCGGACCCTACGTTCGCGCCGAGCTGACCCACGATGCGACGCGCGCATCCGTCGCCGCGGCCTTCGAGCGGATGTTCGTGCCGTCGTTCGGGTTCGGAGGCTCGAGCCAGAGCCAGCAGGTCCGCGGTTCGATCCGCATGCCGCTCAATCGGAACCGCATGTACATCCAGGGCGCCGCCTCGTGGCAGCGCAGCGAGCCGTTCGTGCTGAGCGAGCTCGAGCTCGACACCTTCCTGCTCCGATCGACCCTCGGCTACTCGGCGGCGCGATGGCTCCGCGTCGAAGGCTTCTACGCGTTCACGCGCCAGGACTCGCAAGTGACCGGAGGGGAAATCAACCGGCACCGGGCCGGGACCCAGGTCGTCATCTCACAACCCATGAGGATTCGCTGATGGACGAACAGGCGTTTCACCCGCTCGACTATGTCTCGGTGCTCCGCCGCCGGAAGTGGTGGCTCATCACGCCGGTGCTGGCCGGCGTCGCGGTCGGCGTGCTGCTCGCGGCGTTCTGGCCCAAGCAGTATCTCTCCGAGGCGCAGATCGGGATCGCCGCACCGAAGCTGACGCCGGAGCTGCTCCGCAACGTCAGCTCGCTCGACCGCGAAGAGCGGCAGCGCGCGATCTCGCAGCAGCTCGTGAGCCGGCAGGTCCTCGAGCGCGTGGTCCGCGAGGAGAAGCTGAATCCGAGTAAGCCCGTCGAGGACGTGGCCGGGTGGCTCCGGACGCGAGTCCTCGTCAACGTCGACCAGCCAATCGGCCGCGGCGGCGACAATCGGAACGGGCTCGATAGTTTCAAGCTCGGCTACATCGATTCGAGCCCCGATCGCGCCCAGAGCATCACCAACCGGCTGGCCTACGTGTTCGTGGAAGAGAACTCCAAGACCCAGACGGAGCGTGCGGAAAACACGTCCGAGGTGCTCGGCCAGCAGTTACAGGCCAGCCAGGAGCGGCTGGCCGCGCTCGAGTTGCAGCTGCGCGCGAAGAAGGAAGCCAACATGGGGAGGCTGCCCGACCAGGTCGGCGCGAACCTCGCCATGGCCAACGGCCTGCGGCAGTCCTTCGACTCGGTACTCGATGCAGCTCCGCACCGAACAGGATCGCCTCTCGCAGCTCGAGTCGCTGATCGATGACATGCGGAGAGGGTCGGTCACGGCGCCGATCCCGTCCTCCACGGCCCCCTCCGTCGACGCCACACAGGGGCGCATCGCGCAGCTGCAGAATCAGCTCACCCAGGAGAAGGCCCTCGGCAAGACCGACAAGCACCCGGACATCATCTCGCTGCAGGGCGAGTTGACGACCGCCCGGGCCGAACTGGCGGCGATCAAGCAGCCGGCGGCCGCCGAGCGCGAGGAGATGCTCCAGGGCGATCCGATTTACCGGCAGCGGATTCAGGAACGCGACGCCGCGCGCCTGCGCGTCAGGACGCTTCGCGCGCAGTCGGCCCAGGCCAGCGCGCAGATCGGCACGTATCAGAGCCGGGTCGAGGCGGCGCCGATGGTCGAGCAGGATCTGTCGTCGGTCTCGCGCGACGTCGAGCTCGAGCAGGCGCGCTACACCGATCTGAAGACGAAGCACGAGAACGCCCGGCTGGCCGAGGATCTCGCGCGCCGCCAGGGCGGCGAGCGCTTCAGCGTGCTCTATCCCGCCTACCCGGGGCGCCCGGCCAATCCAGGCCAGTCGATCATGCTGCTGCTGATGGCCATCGCGGCCGGCGTCGTTCTCGGCGCCGCGCTGGTTGCCGGACGGGAGTTCCTCGATCGCTCGGTGCACGACGCCCGCGCGCTGCAGACCGAGTTCGAGGTGCCCGTGCTCGGCGAGATTCCCAGGATTCACGGGGCGGCATAAGCCGGCGATCGACACACACGAGAGGATTCCATGAGCCGCATTCAAGACATCCTGAGCAAGGCCGAGCGAGACGGGACCGCCCGGCGCACCCGCGCCCTGTCGGACGAGGGGCAGGTGCCGGCGCGGCCTGCGCAGCCCGCCGCCTTTGAGGACGTCCCGCGCACCGCACCGGCGTGGCACGGGGCGGCGCCGGCGGCCGTGGCCGAGGCGCCCGCGCGAACGATGGCCTCCGGGACGCTCGATCCGCGCCTGGTCGCCGCGCTGGCGCCGCAGTCGCTCGCCGCCGAGCAGTACCGGTCGCTCCGCACGCGCATCAAGCGGGCCGAGAACGGCCGCGCCGTCCGGGCGATAGTCATCACCAGCCCGAACAAAGGCGACGGCAAGAGCCTCACGGCCGCCAACCTCGCCATCACGATGGCCCAGGAGTTCCAGCAGCGTGTGCTGCTCGTCGACGCGGACCTCCGGCGCCCCGCGGTGCACCGGCTGTTCAGCGCGCCGGACGGACCGGGCTTGTCGGACGTCCTCATGGGCGCGGCCGATCTGGACGACGCGCTCGTCCATCTCCCGGCACACCACCTGACGGTGCTGCCCGCGGGCGCGCCGCCCGGCCACCCGGCGGAGCTCCTCGGATCGGCCTCGATGCGCCGGGTGCTCGACACCTTGCGCACGCGCTTCGATCGGATCCTCATCGACATGCCGCCGGTGGCGCCGCTGGCCGATCTGCACATCGTGGCGCCGATGGCCGACGGCGTGCTGATGATCGTCCGCGCCGGCGTCACGCCGAAGCCCGCGATCGAACAGGCACTGGCCGGGCTCGACATGTCGAAAGTTCTCGGGCTGGTGCTGAACGAGGCCGGCCGCAACGGGAACGACGCGACCTACGAGGGATACGGGTACATCGGGGGTTGAGACCAATCGGATCACGGGGGTTCTGACCAGGGTCATGCGACTGTTCAACCGGCACGTCTCGACGCGCAGCCTCACGGTGTTTGCCGCCGAAGCGTTGCTGATCTTCGGATCGGTGGCGCTCGCCGCCAGTCTTCAGAACACGCCCGATCTGGGCGCGAATCTCTGGAAGATCGCGCTCGTCACCGTCGTCTGCCAACTCTGCCTGTACTACAACGACTTCTACGACCTGACGCTGGTCCACGCGACCCGCGAGCTCGTCGTGCGGCTGCTGCAGGCGGTCGGGGCGGCCTCGATCGTCCTGGCGGCCATGTACTTCACGATGCCCTCGCTGATGATCGGCGACGGCATCTTCGTGTCCGCGCTCGCCGTCTTCGTCGTCGGAATCCTCGGCTGGCGGCTGCTGTTCAATTACCTGCTCGGGTCGCTGAAGATGGAAGAGCGGATCCTCGTCGTCGGCACCGGGGACTCCGCGCGCAAGGTCGTGCGGCAGATCCTCGACCAGCGCGAGTTCGCCTATCGCGTCATCGGCTTCATCGACGACGACGCCTCGCGGATCGGCGAGCGGATCGTCAACCCCGGCATCGTCGGGACGCCGGCCGACATGGCGGCGCTCATCGCCACGCACCAGATCGATCGGATCGTCGTCGGTCTGTCGGATCGGCGCGGGAAGCTTCCGATCGAGGAATTGCTGCGCGCGAAGATGGCGGGGATCCGCGTCGAGGATGCCACCACGACCTACGAGCGGGTCACGGGCAAGATCCTCATCGACGGCCTGCGTCCGAGCTGGCTGATCTTCTCCGACGGCTTCCACGTGTCGAGAATGACCCGCTGGCTGAAGCGCTCGATCGATCTCACGTTGTCGCTGGTTCTCGCGGTCCTTGCCAGCCCGCTGATGCTCCTGACCGCGATCGCGATCCTCATCGAGTCCGGCCGGCCGGTGTTCTATTGCCAGGAGCGCGTCGGCGAGAACGGCAAGGTGTTCACGCTGTGCAAGTTCCGATCGATGCGGCAGGACGCCGAAAAGGGCGGGACGCCGATCTGGGCGACCGACGGCGACAACCGGATTACGCGGGTCGGCCGGTTCATCCGCAAGACGCGGCTCGACGAGCTGCCGCAGATCTGGAACGTGCTGGTCGGCGCGATGAGCTTCGTGGGGCCGCGGCCCGAGCGGCCGTACTTCGTCGCGGAGCTGGCCAAGGAGATCCCGTTCTATCAGCAGCGGCATGCCGTCAAGCCCGGTGTGACGGGGTGGGCGCAGGTGAAGTACCGCTACGGCGCGTCGCTCGAGGACGCGATGGAAAAGCTGCGCTACGACCTTTACTACATCAAGCACCTGTCGGTGTTCTTCGATCTCACCATCGTGTTCGACACCGTCAAGGTCGTGCTCTTCCGGAAGGGGGCGGCGTGAGCGCAGACGGCGAGGGCACCTGGGCCCCCGGCCGCGAGCGGCAGATCGTCACCGTCGCGCGGAACGTCTCGACCAGGTACCTGGCGATCCTGGCGGAGACGGTCGTCGGCCTCGTCATGCTCCCGTTCAACCTGGCGCACCTCGGCCCCACGGAGTACGGACTCTGGGTGCTGCTCGGCTCAATCACCGTGCACTTCTCGGTGCTCGACCTCGGCTACGCCGGGGCGCTCGTCAAATTCATGGCGCAGTACCGCGCCCACCGGAACGCGCAGGCGCTGAACGAGATCGCGAGCACGCTCTTCTTCGTCTTCGCGGGAATGGGGCTCGTGGCGTACGCGGCGGCGGCGGGCGTCGCGTTCAACCTGGATCATCTCTTCAAGATCACGCCGGCGCAGGCTGAAACCGGCAAGTGGATCCTCCTCATCATCGCCGTCCACGTCGCGCTCAACTTCCCGTTCAGCGTGTACGGCGGCGTGATCTCCGGGTTCCAGCGCTACGACGCGAACAACATGGTGGCGATCGTCACCAGCATCGCGGTCGCGGCGGTCAACGCGGCCGTGCTCCTGGCCGGATACGGGCTCGTGGCGTTGGTCGCGGCGACAACGTGCGTGCGCGTCGTCGCGTACTTCGTCTACCGGATGAACGCCTACCGGATTTTCCCCGACCTGCGGATCCGGCCGTCGCTCTTCCGGCGCGGCCGGCTGCGCGAAGTGACCGGCTTCAGCGTCTACTCCTCGATCATCGACTGGGCCAACAAGCTGAATTACCAGCTCGACGAGCTGGTCATCGGGGCGTTCATGGGGCCTGCGGCGGTTGCGGTCTGGGCCCCGGCCGAGCGGATCATTTCCGGCACCCAGCGCCTCACCAACCAGTTGAACGGCGTCCTGTTCCCGGTGATCGTCGACAGCGACGCCTCGCAGCAGAAGGCGCGGCTGCAGCAGATTCTGCTCCAAGGCACCCGGCTCTCGCTCGCGATGGTCGTCCCCATCGCCGCCGCCCTCATCCTGCTTGCCGATCCGCTCATTCACGCGTGGCTGGGTGAACGGGCTGCCGCGATGGCCGGAGCCATACCGATCATCCAGATTCTCGCCCTCGCGGTGGCGATCCGCGTCGGCAACGCGACCGGCACGACGCTGCTCAAAGGGGCCGGCGAGCATCGCATGCTGGCGTTCGTCAACCTCGCCACCGGCCTCGCGAACGTCGTGCTCAGCATCGCCCTCATCAGTCGTTTCGGCCTCGTCGGCGTGGCCGTCGGCACGCTGATCCCGATCGCGCTCAGCGCGTTCTTCATCATTTACCCCGCAGCGTGCCGCCGCGTCGGGTTACCCCTCAGTCGAGCCATTGCGCACTCCGTGCTCCCGGCCCTCTGGCCTGCGCTCGTGGTCGGCGTCGCGCTCGCCGTCACGCGTCTCATCTCATCCGGCACGCTTCTGGCTGTAGTGCTGCAGGCGCTCGGCGGCGGACTGCTCTACCTGGCTCTGTTCTTCGTCGTAGCCATCGGCCGGGAGGACCGCACGCTCTACGCCGCGAAGATCATGGAACTGCTGGGCCGGCGCCGGTTGGCTTCCGCGGCATAGACGCCCAGGGATTCGCAGGAATCGACGGAGACAAGATGCGAGGAATCATTCTGGCTGCGGGCAAGGGCTCACGGTTGAACGGTACAGCCGGCGAATCGCCGAAGTGCCTGGTCGAGGCGGGCGGGATTACACTGCTCGACCGTCAGATTCGTGCGCTCGAGCTCGCGGGCATCGAGGACATCGCGGTCGTCGTCGGATGTCAGGCCGACCGGGTGCGCGAGGCGTGTGGGCACCGCGTTGCCTATGTTGAGAACGCCCGCTACGCACAGACAAACAGCATGTTCTCGCTGTGGATGGCACGACCTCTGCTTTATGAGGGGTTCGTGGTTCTCAATTGTGACGTTCTTTTCCACCCGGTCCTGCTGGACGACCTACTCTCTTCGCGCCACGAGAACGCGCTGCTCCTCGCGTATCGCGAGGCCAACCAGCCGGCGTTCGGCGATGAAGAGATGAAGGTGAAGGTCCGGTGCGGCCGGGTGGTCGAGATGTCGAAGACCATGGATCCGGCAGAAGCGGACGGCGAGAACCTCGGCATCGTCAAGTTCGGACCGCAGGGCGCCACCACCCTTGTCGGCATCATGGACCGGCTCATCGCGTCCGGTGGAACGCGCGACTGGGCGCCGCGCGCCTTCGCCGAGTTCGCGAAGACGCACCCGCTGCACGCCGTCGGCACGCGCGCGTTTCCGTGGATCGAGATCGACTTCCCGGCCGACTACCAGCGCGCCATCCGCGAGGTGCTTCCCGCAATCGAAGCCGACGGAGTGCTTCCCTATCGCCGGCCGGTGCGCCGCGGGTGGGACGGCCGCACCGATCGCCGTCTGATGCGCTCGGATCGCCGCGATCTCGCGAACGCGCCCCTTCTCGCCGACGCGTCATGAGGCCGACCGTGGTGCCAGCGCACACGCTCACCGACGTCCCACGTCAGAGCGGTCTGCAGCCCGGCACCCTGCCGCGCATCGTCGCCATCGGCGGCGGGACCGGGCTTCCGAACGTGCTGCGCGGGCTGCGGCCGCTACTCTACGGAACGGATCCGCGCACGCAGGATCTGGCGCCGCGCGATCGTCTCGTCGCGATTGTGGCGACGTCCGACGACGGCGGCAGCTCCGGCAAGCTGCGCTCGGAGTTCAACATCATTCCGCCCGGGGACATCCGCAATTGTCTCGCGGCGCTCTCGGACAATCACGCGCTCATCGCCGACATCTTCCAGTACCGGTTCGACTCGGGCGACGGCCTGTCCGGCCACACGCTCGGGAACCTGGTCCTGACGGCGCTGGCCGACGTGATGAACGATTTTCCGAGGGCCGTGGAGATTGCGGCGCGGGTCGTCGGCGCGCACGGCACCGTCCTTCCGGCCACGAGCGAGGTCGTGACGCTCGTCGCCGAATTCGAAGACGGCCGCGTGGTGAGCGGCGAAACCAACATCTCGGCCGCCGGCGGGCGCATCGCGCGCGTCTCGCTCATTCCGGAGCGGCCGCGCTTCCTGCCGGAAACCTGCGACGTGCTGGCGCGCGCGGACGTGATCGTCGCCGGCCCGGGCAGCCTGTTCACGAGCGTGCTGCCGCCGCTCCTCGTGCCACAGGTGGCCGACGGGATCCGGCGGTCGGGCGCGACCCGCGTGCTCGTCGCCAACCTGATGACCGAGCCCGGAGAGACCGACGACTACAGCGTGCTCGAGCATGTCCTGACGATCGAGCGGCACCTCGGCGCGCAGCTGTTCGACTACGTGATCTACAACACGAGCCCGGTCCCCGACCATCTGGCGGCGATGTATGCGGCGACCGGCGCCCTGCCGATCGTCACCGGCGCGTTCGAGCTCAACGCGCTCGAGAAGCTCGGCATCAAGCCGATCGGCGTCCCCCTGCTTTCGGAGCACCCTGCGGGCAAAATCCGGCATCACCCCGAACGTCTCGCCGCCACCCTCACCGCGATCGGTCAGGGCAAGCTCGGCGCGTGGCGGGGACGAGCGGAGGCAGGAGGCCTCTAAGATGTATGAACGCTTCTACGATCTGCGCGAACGTCCCTTCGCGCTGAGTCCCGATCCGGATTACCTCTACCCCAGCCGCGTGCACCGCGAAGCCCTGGACTATCTGCGCTACGGGCTCGAGACCCACGCCGGGTTCGTCGCCATCACGGGGGAGATCGGCTCGGGCAAGACGACGCTGCTGCAGACGCTGCTGCGGGGTCTGGACACCGAGACGACTGTCGGCCGGATCGTGAACACGATGCTCGAGCCGCGCGAGCTGCTCGAGACGATCATGATCGACTTCGGCCTCGACCCGGGAGGACGCAGCAAGCCCCTGCTCCTGCGCGATCTCGCGCAGTACCTGGTGGACCAGCGCCTCGCCGGCCGTCTGGTCCTCCTGGTCATCGACGAGGCGCAGAACCTGAGCCTCGGGGCGCTCGAAGAGCTCCGGATGCTGTCGAATCTCGAGACCGAGAAGTCGAAGCTCCTGCAGATCCTCCTGGTGGGCCAGCCGAACCTCCGGGAGAAGCTCGCGTCGCCCGAGCTCGAGCAGCTCCGGCAGCGGATTACCGTCAGCTATCACCTCGCTCCCCTCGACGCGGACGAGACGGCCCGCTACATCAATCACCGGCTGCGCCGGGCGTCGATTGGGGCGCCAATCGAGTTCCCGCGGGAGGCAACCGACGTCATTCACGCCCGGAGCCGGGGGATTCCGCGGGTCATAAATGTAGTCTGTGACGCCGCGCTCGTCTTCGGGTACGCTGAAGAGCGGCGCCAGGTCAATCTGCCGCTCATCCGAGAGGTGCTGGTCGAGCTGGAAACCACGGGTGTGCTGCCTTCGCCAGGACGCGCCAGTGCGGGTCCCGCACCCCGCCCGGTGGCCGCCGAACCGGCCGTCGCCGGCAAAACTGTCCCGACGGCTTCTGTCGCGGATGAGCCCATCGGGGACCGCCCGGCCGCGGGCGAGCGGAACGTCGAGGGGCTCGAAGGGCGTGTCGCGCAGATCGATCGGCGTGAGCAGGCCCTCCGGCAGCGCGAACGGGAGCTGGCGGATCAGCGGCGCGTGCTGGCCGAGGAGTACCGGCTGCTGCGGGTGCAGCATCCGGCGGCGCTGGTGCCGGCGGACCGGGTGCCGGCGGACCGGGCGCCGGTGGTTCGCCTGGATGTGCCGCCTTCGGCAAGACCCGTGGGGATGCCGGCGGACCGGATGCCGGCGGCCCGGTTCGAGCCGGCGAAGCAGGACACGGCGTGGGCCCGGTTCAAGCGGTTCATACTGGGACCGCCGCCCCGGCCACTGAATAATTGACTTGAAAACAATTGGAAATAGAGTCGAGCGTTAGCAGAACCTGTCAGATCGAGGAGCATTGAATGTCGGAGCTCGCAGCCGCCCTTTTGGAGAAGATTCAGTCGCGCCGTGCACGAACCGGTGTCGTCGGCCTCGGTTATGTCGGCCTGCCGCTTGCCGTGGAGCTGGCGCGCGCCGGCTTCCACACGACCGGCATCGACCTCGACCAGCGGAAGATCACCGAGATCGAGGCAGGGCGGTCTGTACATCCCCGACGTCTCGACCGCTGACGTCACGGCGCTGAAGCAGGCCGGCCGGCTCGACGCCACGACGGACTTCGCGGTGGTCAAGGAGCTCGACACCATCAACATCTGCGTCCCGACGCCGCTCCGCAAGACCAAGGACCCCGACATGTCGTACATCGTCTCGGCGGTCGAGGCGATCGCGAAGCACCTGCACGCGGGCATGCTCATCGTCCTCGAGTCGACCACGTATCCGGGAACGACCGACGAGGTGGTGCAGCCCATCCTCGAAGCCACGGGGCTCAAGGCCGGTGTCGACTTCTTCATCGCGTTCTCACCCGAACGCGTCGATCCGGGCAACCCGACGTTCCACACCCACAACGTGCCGAAGGTGGTCGGCGGGCTGACGCCCGACTGCGCGATGCTCGCGGGCGCGCTGTACGGCACGGCGATCGAGACCATCGTGCCGGTGAGCTCGACGCGCGTCGCCGAGATGGTGAAGCTGCTCGAGAACACGTTCCGCGCGGTCAACATCGGCCTGGTCAACGAGCTCGCGTTGATGTGCGACAAGATGCACATCGACGTGTGGGAGGTCGTGGACGCCGCGAAGACCAAGCCGTTCGGGTTCATGGCTTTCTATCCCGGCCCGGGACTCGGCGGGCACTGTATTCCGATCGATCCGTTCTACCTGTCCTGGAAGGCGAAGCAGACCGGCTTCGATCCGCGGTTCATCGAGCTCGCCGGCCACATCAACGGCGGGATGCCGCACTACGTCGTCGAGAAGATCGGCGACGCGCTGAACACCAAGCGCAAGTCGATCAACGGCTCGAAGATCCTCATCGCCGGGATCGCCTACAAGCGCGACATCGACGACATGCGCGAGTCCCCGGCGCTCGACGTCATGGGACTGCTCCACGGGAAGGGGGCGCAGGTGTCGTACGCGGACCCGTACGTGCCGACGCTGCACGCCCGGGACTGGCCGGGGCGCCACGACATCAAGGCGTCGAAGATCACCCGCGGCGCCATCGCCCAGTACGACTGCGTCGTCATCGTGACCGACCACAAGGCGTTCGATTACGATGCGATCGTCGCCGAAGCGGACGTCATCGTCGACACGCGCAACGCGATCAAGAAGCGCTACCCCAACGTTTTCCGAATCGGCGCGCCGCACCCCGAGACCGCCGGCCAGAAAATCGAAGTAGGGTAGACGGCGAGCGAAGCGAGCCGGCCCTACCGGTGCGAAGCGAGCCGGCCCCTACCGGCGAGCGTAAGCGAGCCGGCCTTCTGGCAATAACATTGCACTTCAGCTATGCATGGGCATGGAAGAGGTCTTCTGGACCTCAGCGTTTGTAATCATTTACTGCTACTTGGGTTACCCGATACTCCTCGCCGCGTGGACGCGCCTGGCTTCCCGTCCCGTAGCCAAGGGGCCGATCGACGGCGCGCGCGAATGGCCGTCGATTTCCATCATCCTCGCGGCGCGTAACGAGGCGGCGCGTCTTCCCGCGCGCATCGCCAATCTGCTCGAGCTCAACTATTCGGGACGGCGCGAGATCATCGTTGTCTCCGACGGATCGACGGATGGGACCGTGGATGTGCTCGGCCGTTTCGGAAGCAGCGTCCGCGTCCTCGAGGTGCCTGCCGGCGGCAAGCCGCTCGCGCTGAACGCGGGCGTCGAGGCTGCGACGGGCGACATCCTCGTGTTCGCCGACGCCCGCCAGCAGTTCTGCCCCGACGCCCTGGTCGAGCTCGCCGCGAACTTCGACGACCACCGCGTCGGCGGCGCCACGGGCGAACTGATGCTCGACTGCGAGGGGACGGAGAGCATCGAGTCGACGATCGGCGACGGGATCGGCCTCTACTGGAAATACGAAAAGTGGCTCCGCCGCAAGGAGAGCGCGGTGTGGTCCACGCTCGGCGCGACCGGCGCCATCTACGCGCTGCGCCGGAAGCTCTGGACGCCGCTTCCCGCCGACACGCTCCTCGACGACGTGCTGGCGCCGATGCGGGCGGTCGAAGCGGGCTACCGCATCGTGTTCGAGGAGCGCGCGCGGGCGTTCGATCGCACGTCGCCCGACGCGGCCGCGGAGGCCCGCCGCAAGACCCGCACACTGGCCGGCAACTACCAGATTCTCGCGCAGGAGCCCCGGCTGCTCGTGCCGATCCTCAACCCGGTGTGGCTGCAATACGCCTCGCACAAGATCGGCCGGCTGCTCGTTCCCTGGTGCCTCCTCACGGTCCTCGCATCGAGCGCCGTGCTGGCGGCGTCGAGCTGGGTCTACTTCGCGGCGTTCTGCGCGCAGGCCGCCTTCTACGGGCTTGCCGACCTCGGCGCCTGGCTCGACGCGCGCGAGCGTCGTGCGACCACCGCCTACTCGAGCCGGATGCCGATGGACCTCAGTGCCGGTAAGGTCGCGCACTGATGGAGACCGTCCGCAAGGCCGCCCGCGTCGCGTTCACGTTCGTCATGATGAACTACTCCGCCGTCGCGGGCCTGCTGGCGCTGAGGCGAGGGCGGCGGGTGTGGAAGTAGTCGATGAGTGAGCGGCTGGCCTTCGGGTTCGGGACTGCGGGGAACGCCGGCCATGCGCCGGCGCGTGGTTCCGTCCGTTCGGAACCTGCGGTCCACGCGGCGGCTGCTGCGCCAACGGCACGCAAGCGGGCCAGCCGTGAGCGGTTCGATTGGGCGTTTACCGGGCTGCTGGCCTTCACGGCCGTCCTCTTCTTTCGTCCGCAGGATCAGCTGACAGCGCTGCGCGTGCTGCCCCTGGCCGAGATCGCTGCCATCGGGGCGCTCATCGCGATGGTGATGGGACGGCTCGGGCGCGGCCTGGCGGTGTCGCGTTGTCCACCGGAGCTCGCGGGCGTCGTCGCGCTGGGCGCGGTCATCCTGTTTACCGCGCCGTTCTCCATCTGGATGGGCGGAGCGGTTGGCACGTTCACCGACGTGTACGTGAAGGTGCTCCTGATTTTCGTGCTGATGGTGAACACGCTGACCTCGCCGAAGCGCGTCGAACGTTTCATGTGGCTGATCGTGCTCGCGACCGGCTACCTCGCGTTCCGCGCGGTCTTCGACTACGCGCGCGGCTTCAACCTGGTCGAGAACGGACGCGTCCAGGGTGCGGTCGGCGGGATTTTCCGCAACCCGAACGACCTCGCCATGAACATGGTCGCCGTGCTGCCGCTGGCCGCCTCGCTGGCGCTGCGCGCGACGACCCTCATCCGGAGAGTGGCGGGGTCGGCCTGCGCCGTGCTGATGATCGGCGCCGTCATCGCATCGCAATCGCGGAGCGGCAGCCTCGGCCTCGTGGTCATGGCGCTCTTCATGATCGGCTATCTGCTGCGCCGCCGGCCGGCGATCGCGTTTGGCGCGGTCCTCTTGCTCGTGCTGGCCCTCCCCTTCATGCCCGCCTCGTACTGGCATCGCATTTCGAGCATCACCGACGAGAGCCGCGACGAGACCGGATCGCGAGAGGCGCGGCGGATCCTGCTGCGAGAGTCCTTCACCGCCTTTCTCCAGCATCCGGTGACGGGCGTCGGCGCGGGACAGTTCAAGAACTACGACCCGGAAGGCCGGCAGGAGGCGTGGCGGGAAAGCCACAACGTCATCCTGCAGGTCGCCGCCGAGCTTGGCATCTTCGGTGTTCTGGCATTCATGTTCCTCGTCACCCGCGCGGCCATGGCCGGCGCTCAGGTGCGCCGCCTGCTTCGTCGCGCCGGACACGCTCCGCCGCGCTCCCGCCGGCCGGCGCCGGCGGACGAAACGACCGTCACACGCGCCGAGGCCAGCTGGATGCGCGCGCACACGGCGGCGATGAGCGCCGCTCTGGCCGGCTGGTTCGTCTGCGCGCTCTTCTCGTCGGTCGCGTACAACTGGACGTTCTACTACCTGCTGGCGCTGGCGATTGCCCCGCGCGAGATTCTTCTCGATCGGCTGGCCGGCATGCGGAAGGTCAAGAAGGCCGCCGCCCCGGCGATTCGCATGCAGGAGGTCCGCGCGTGACGGGCGGGCTGCGCACCGCCCTCGACGGACTCCGTTGGCTCGACGCGCGGATCGGCAGGCGGTCGGAACGACGCCGGATCCTCGTGGACGGCCGGACGCCGGTCAACTTCACGATGGTGGCTCCCGTCGTCCGCGCCCTCGAGCGCGACCCTCGCGTGGAGCTGTACTTCACCGCCAGCGAGGAACCGGCGCGCATGGCCGCGATCTACCGCGAGGCCGAGGGCGTACGGACGGTTCATCCGCACCGCGCCGCCTTGATGAAGTTCGACGCGTATGTGGCGTCCGATTTCATGTGGGCGACGCTGCCGCGCGGCACCCGCCGGGTCCAGGTTTTCCACGGCGTCGGCGGGAAGTACGGCTTCGATGCACCGACCCGGTCGATGCGCGAGTGGCACCGGCTCTTCTTCGTGAACGAGCGAAGGCTGGGGAACTTCGTGGCCGCCGGGGCCATCGATCACGACAGCCCGGCGATCCGCCTGATCGGCATGCCGAAGGTCGACTGCCTGGTTGACGGCAGCATCGACCGCGCCGCCGTCCTCCTGTCGCTCGGGCTCGATCCGTCGCAGCCGACGGTCCTGTACGCGCCGACGTGGTCACCCGCATCGTCGCTCAATGCCATCGGCGTCGATCTCGTCGCCGGCCTGCTGCGTCTGCCGATCAACTTGATCGTCAAGCTGCACGACCGATCGCGCGATCTCCGCGAGCGATACTCCGGGGGGATCGACTGGGTGTCGCGGCTGCAGCGGCTCCTCCCGGCGGGACGCGGCGTGATCGCCCCGGGTCACGACATCTCTCCGTACCTCGTCTCGGCGGATTTGATGATCACCGACCACAGCTCGGCCGGCTTCGAGTTTCTGCTGCGCGATCGCCCCATCGTCCGCATCCACCGGCCGTCGCTGATTGAGCTGGCGAACATCCATCCCGATTACGTCAGCCTGCTCGCCTCGGTCTCCGAGTCTGTCACCGACGCGGCGGACGCGCTGGCTGCCGTCGAGCGTGGCCTGGCGAATCCGGCCTTGCGCCGCGGCGACCGGGGCCGGGTGGCCGCGGAGTTGTTCTATCGTCCCGGCGGCGCGACCGATCGATCGATTGATGCGTTGTACGAGCTCATCGAGCTCGAGGCCGCTCCGGCGGTGCTCGCGGAGTGCCAGCCACGATGGCAACCGTCAGCGTAATCATGCCGGCGTACAACGTCGCGCCCTATGTCGGCGCGGCGATTGGATCGGTCCTGGATCAGACGTTCGCCGATCTGGAGCTCATCGTCATCGACGACGGCTCGACCGATGCGACGTTCGAGATCGCGGCGGCCTGCGCGGCCCGCGATCCGCGCATCCGGCTCCTGAGGAAGCCGAACGGGGGCATCTCCAGCGCGCGAAACCACGGCCTCCGCGCCGTATCGGGCGCCTTCATCGCCATCCTCGACAGCGACGACCTGTGGTCACCGGACTACCTCGCGGCCCAGATGCGGATTCTCGAGGAGCGGCCGGAGATCGACATCGTGACGGGGAACGCCTGGTTCCTGTACGACCAGGTCGGCCGGCCCTCGCGCGCACAGGGTTTACCGAGCGCGCCGGCTCGGCCGGCGCCCGATCCTCGTCCGGCTCCGGACCTCGCCCACATCCTCGCTGACGAGACCGCGGTCTTCATCATGTCGGTTTTCAGGTACCGGGTGTACCAGACGATCGGCGGCTTCGACGAGGCGCTCCGCACGAACGAGGACTACGATTTCTGGCTCCGCGCGGCGGTCGCAGGGTTCTTGTTCCACCGCAACGACGAGCCGCTCGGCCACTACCGCAGGCGCGACGACAGCCTGTCGGCGAGCGAGCTCCGGATGGTGAGAGGCATACTGGTCGTCTACCAGAAGCTGCGCCCGCAACTGCTCGACCGTCCGGCGGAGCTCGCGATCCTCGACGCGCAGGTGGCGCGGTTCGAAAGCGAGCGCCTGGCGGCCGAGACGAGGCGGGCCCTCGAGACCGGTGACTTCGACGCAGCCAGCGACCATCTTGCCGCGCTCCACGATCGACGCGGCGGCGCCGTCCTCGGCGTCGCACGGCTCATGGCGCGCTGGGCTCCCGGACTACTGTCAAAGGCGTACGGCATGCGCCGCGCGCGGCTCCGCAGGGCGGGATGACCGTGACCGCCATCAAGTACTCCATCGTCATCGCGACCTACAATCGCGCCGCGGACCTGCGCGACACGCTGGCAAGCCTGGCGTCGCTGCAACCGGACGGCCCCTGGGAAGTGCTGGTCGTGGACAACAACTCCACCGACGCGACACGAGAGGTCGTCGAACAGGCCGCACGCACGTTCCCCGTCCAACTGCGCTATCTCTTCGAGCGCGAGCAGGGACGCAGCCCCGCGCTCAACACCGGGATCCGGGCGGCTCACGGCTCGATCATCGCCACGACAGACGACGACGTGCGGGTGCCGGTGGATTGGCTGAACCGGGCAGCCGCGGGGCTCGAGCGGTTGCACTGCGACTACGTCGGCGGCCGGGTGCTGCCAATCTGGGGTGCGCCGCGCCCCGCGTGGATTCCGAATCACGGCGGCAAGCAGTGGGCGGTGATCGCGCTGCTCGACTACGGCGTGAATCCTCTCGAATTCGGATCGCGTGTGCCGCTCGGCGTGAACATGGCCTTCACGCGCGCCGCCTTCGATCGGGCCGGCCTCTTCGATCCGCATACCGGGCGCCGGGCGGGCACGCTGCTCGGGCAGGAAGTGCGCGAGTGGTGTATCCGCGCGCGCAAGGCCGGCGTGCGAGGCTTTTACGTCCCCGACATGGTGCTGGAGCACATGATCCCGGCCGACCGCCTCCGCAAGGCGTACTTCCGCCGCTGGTTCTATTGGCGGGGAATCAGCCGGGCGCTGCTGTACGAGCGGGCTGGGCTCGATATGGAAGCGCCGGAGCAGACCCTGCTCGACTTCTCGAAAGTCCCACACATCGCGGGCGTGCCGAGGTACCTGTATCGGAAGGCGCTCGCCAACGTGGCCGGCTGGCTGCGCGCCGCGCTGCGCAGAGACGCCGTGGCGGCGTTCGACCGCGAAGTCTGGCTCTGGTTCTTCGCCGGGATCGTGAAGCAGCGATGGAAGGATTTGAGGGCGGCATGAGCGTCCTCCGCACGATCACGAAGGTCGCCCACGATGTGGACCACGCGATCGGCCGGCTCAGCCCCGTCCGGCGCGTGCTCGTCGAATTGCGTACGCCGGTCTATCAGGCCGTGCTCGGACCCGTCTGTTCGATGCTGCAGGAAGTGCCGGGGATCGATCTGTCCTACACCAGCGAGTATCCCGACCGCATCGTGCCGCTCGTCGGCAGCCGGCGGTTCCTGACCCATTCCGAGGCGGAGTGGACGCGCTTCGACTTGTACCTCAACGCCGATCCATGGGCCGCCGCCCGGCTGCGCCGCTGTGCCCGGCGGATCAACTTCTTCCACGGCGTGGCCGGCAAGTACGACCTCGACCGTCCGCGCGGCTTGCCGATGGGCTTCGAGGACTACGATCGGGTTGCCTTCATCAATCGCGACCGGATGCAGCGGTATCTCGACCAAGAGGTCGTCACGCCGGCGCAGGCCGTGCTCGTCGGCTACCCGAAGCTCGATTGGCTCGCGTCCCGGCAGGTGTCAGGCGCGCCAATCGGCGACGCGCTCGCACTGAACCCGGCCCGGCCGACGGCCTTGTACGCGCCGACGTATTCTCCCGCCTCATCGCTTCACCTGGCGGGCGAGAACATCATCCGCGCGCTCGCGGCGGCCGGCTTCAACGTGATCGTGAAGCTGCACGACCGGTCGCTCGATGCCGACCCGCGGTATACCGCCGGCATCGACTGGCGGCAGCGGATGCGCGCGCTCGAGCAACCCGGGGCGGTCCGATATGTCGAAGGGCCGGATGCTTCTCCGTATCTCGCCGCCGCCGACGTCATGGTCACGGATCACAGCTCCGTGGGATTCGAGTACCTCGTCCTCGATCGGCCGTTGATCGTGTTCGACGCGCCGGGACTGGTTGAAGCGGCGCGCATCAATCCGGAGAAGGTCGCGCTCCTGCGAAGCGCCGCAACCGTCGTCCGTGACTGTCGACGGGCTCGCGGCGGCGGCGCGGTCGGAGATCGCGCAGCCTGGCCGCCTGTCGAACGAGCGTCGCCGTGTGGCCGCGGAGATGTTTCACGAGCCCGGTCAGGCGACGGCCCGCGCGGTGGCGGTCATTCGGGATCTGCTCGCTGCCCCACGCCGGGCTCAGCCGGTGCACAGGCCCGCCGCCCCGCAGCCGATCGGCCGAGGTGTCTCGTGACGTCGGGACCAGGCATTCCGGATACAGCCACTTCGGACCCGCGGACGCCCGGCACGCTCGACGTCACGGTCCTCATCGCGACCTACAACCGTGCGGCGCTCCTGGACGAAACGCTGACGTGCCTCGCGCGGATGCAGGTCTCCCCCGCGCTCACGTGGGATGCGATCGTCATCGACAACAACTCGACGGACGACACGCGCGCGGTCGTCGAGCGTCACATCGCCCGGTTTCCCGTTCGTCTGCGCTATCTCTTCGAAGGACGGCAGGGCCGATCGAGCGCGCTCAATGCGGGCATCGCGCAGGCCCTGGGATCGGTGCTCGTGTTCACGGACGACGACGTGCGCGCGTCCGATGGATGGCTCGATGCGGCGGCGACGCCGCTCCTCGGGCCCGATCCCTCGCTCGCGTATACCGGCGGGCCCGTGCGGCCAATCTGGGAGACGGACCCTCCGGCGTGGCTCGACCTGACGCGCGGCGATCTCTGGGGCACGATCGCCATCCAGAACCACGGTGACAGCTCGTTCATCTACGAGGAAGGACGCAAGGTGCCGCTCGGCGCCAACATGGCGGTCCGGCGTGACGTCTTCGCGCGCATCGGCGGCTTCCGGGCGGATCTCGGGCGCAGCGGCGGACGGCTGGTGCTGGGACAGGAAGTGCCCGAGTTGCTGTTGCGCGCCCGCGCCGCGGGGCTGCGCGGACTGTACGTCCCCGGGATGGAGGTCCACCATCACGTGCCGGCGCGCCGCCTGACGCGGCAATATTTCCGGCGATGGTGGTTCGGGAAGGGCGTGTCGCGATCGGCACTGGAAGACGTGCAGCCGATCACCGAGCTAGGCGTCGATCTTCGCGCGACGCCGCACCTTCTCGGCGTCCCGCGTTTCATGTACGGATCCGTCGTCCGCGACCTCGCCGGCCTGCTGCGCGAGCGCCTGCGCGGACGGCCGGCGTTGGCGTTCCGCCACGAGATGATGGTGTCGTACTTCGCGGGGTATTGGTGGTCGCGGCGGCGGCGCCGCCCGCGCCCTTCGACTCGCCTGATGCCGGACGCTCGCTCAGGGCAGGCCCGCCCCTTAACGCACGAGTGAGCGAGTGCGGCCCCTACCGCGGTGTGCGAAGTGAGCCGCGGCCCCTACCGCGTGTGCGAAGTCAGCCGCGGCTCCTGTACTCAACGAACTTCGAACGTCGTCACGACCGGGCGGTGATCCGACGCCATCACGCCGCTCGAGTTGCGCGTGTCGTAGACGCGCGAGTCGATCACGACGAGGTTGCTCGCGGTCTTCGAATAGAAGATGTAGTCGATGCGGCCGTTCTTCGTGGCGCCGTCCGGTGCGAGTCCTGCAAAAGCATACGCGGCGCCCTTGGCCGACGCGTCGGTCCACGAGTCACGATACAACCGGTTGAGCTCGGCAATTGACGACTGGTCCGGCCACGCGTTCATGTCGCCCGCCAGAATGCGGTTGTCGGCAATCGTCGACGCCCACGCCGTCACCTGCCTGGCCTGCTCCAGACGATACGGCTGCGAATACGGATCCAAGTGCGTGACGATCAGGCTGATGTTGCGGCCGTTGACGTTGATGCCGGCGGCGCCAATGACCCGGTCGTAGCTGATCTCGTGCTGGGCCGTGGAGTCGAACGGATAGGTGGACAGAATCAGGTGTCCCTTGCCGTTCGCGTTCCAGTCGCCGAATTCCTGGTAGAAGAAGCGATACCACTGACGGCCCGTCTTGGCCTCGACGAGCGCCTCGAACCGCGCCGGCTGATCCTCGTTGCCCCAGTACGTGAACTTCTCGACCTCGTTCAGCATGATGATGTCCGGCGCCATCGCCGCCATCCAGGTCGCGAGGCGATCGAGGTTGTAATTGCCGGAGGCGTCCGTGCCGTGGTGGATGTTCCACTGCAGCACCCGCATCCGCACCGCGGCAGTCGGGGTCGGTGGTGGCGGCGGTGGGGGTGGCGGCGGCGGCGGTGGCGGCGGTGGCGGTGGCGGTGCCGGCGGTGGCGGCGTCGGCGCAGGGGGTCGCGCCGTCAGGAACAGCGACGAGGAAAGGAGGATCTGGTCGATCGCGAGCCCATCCTCACGAGTCTGGATGCGAACGGTCTGCAGTCCGGAGGCGGCGAACTGGATCGTCGGGCCGAGGACGCCGGCGCCGTAGCCGTTGTCCTGCCAGGTCCACCCGCTGAGCCCGCAGCTTCCGCACTCTTCGAGATTCACTTCAGCGGCCGACGTCGTGCCGATCCGGTATGTCGCGGCGCCGGACGTCGTGACGCTGCCGGAGAACTGCACGAAGACGGAATCATTCGTCCAGTAGTTGGCGTCCGCGCGGCCGTGGATCCACAAACGGTAGGGCTTGCCCGCTTCGGCGTTGAACGTCAGCTCGAAGTAATGGGTCGGGGCCGCGGCGGCCGTAACCACCTTGGCCGCACCGGCGTCGGCATGACGAACCAGCCTCCCGCCGTATGCCGACGCATCCGTCGCCAGGTTCCAGTCGCCGACGCGCTTCGTGGCCATGCACGCCGCGAGGACGATCTCCGACGCCGACACGGCCGGGGCCGGCGGCGGCGTGGCTGGCGGCGGCGGGGGCGGTGGAGTCTGACCGGCAGGCACGGTCAGCGTTTCGACCGGCTGCACGTTCAGGTAGACCTGGGGCGACAGGACGATCTGGTCGATCGCGAGCCCGTCTTCGCGGGTCTGGACCCGAACGGTCTGCGTACCGGACGCCGCAAAATAAATGGCGGGGCCCAGAACGCCTGCCCCATACCCGTTGTCCTGCCACATCCAGCCGGACAGCCCGCAGCTCCCGCAATCTTCGAGGTTCACCTCGGCGCCCGAGACGGTGCCGATGCGATACGTCGCGGCCCCAGCGGCAGTCACGCTGCCGGAGAACTGCACGAACACCGAATCGTTCGCCCAGTAGTTGGATTCGGCGCGGCCGTGAAGCCACAGGCGGTACGGCCTGCCGGCCTCCGCAGTGAACGTCATCTCGAAGTAGTTCGCCGGGTTCGCGACCGCAGCGGTGATCTTCGCCGCCGCCGCGTCGGGGTGGCGTATCACGACGCCACCGGCGGCCGTCGCATCGGAGGCGACCGCCCACTGTCCCGCCCGCGTCGTCGCGGCTCCGGCGGGAAGGACGATGTCCCCCTGGGGGTTGGGCCCGTAAGTTGTCTCTGAGAATGCCGGGGGCACGAACGCCCCGAGCACGAAGAGGATTGCAGCCCCCCGCAGCGCGGCGAACCGGTTCAGACGTCGCATGAGATTCAAAAGCAGCCTCGCGTTCAGGTACCCAGTCCTCTAACACTCGCGCGCGGCCGGAGGCGTTCGTCCGGCGCCGCGTTGCCGAGGTCTGGTGGTTGGTTGGAATGACGCGACACACGAAGTGCTGCGCGTCGGCCCGGACAAGGCAAACGGATGACCAGCCAGGGAATCGTCAAAAGACTCAACGAATGATCTCGCGCAGTAAAACCTGACTCAGCAGCGTACAGCCAACGCAACTCAGCCATAAGCATGAATTACACGGTGGCGGCTGAAAGCCCAATGAATTCGAGTTGTAAGCGCATACGGCTGTGTTGTGTTTCTTGACTGATTCAACTCATTACTCGACCGCAGAACGGTTGAGCACCGCGATGTCGCATGCTTTCAGAACAGTTCATGCGCTTCGGGCGCGTCATTTGCAGAGCTACTCTTTCGACGGCGCAGCCCGATGTCCACCGACTCCCCGAAACGCCTCATCAACATCGCGATCGTCGCTCCGTCGATGGAGATCCTCGGCGGCCAGGCGGTGCAGGCACAGCGGCTGATTCGCGCATGGAATGGCGACGCCGACGTCCACGCCTGGCTGGTCCCGATCAACCCGGCGCCGCCCGGTCCGTTCCGCCCTGCGACACGCGTGAAATACCTCCGGACGCTGATTACGCAGCTGACGTACTGGCCGCTCCTGCTCCGCGAGCTTCGCCGGGCCGACGTCGTCCACGTTTTCTCGGCGTCGTACTTCTCTTTTCTGCTCTCTCCGCTGCCGGCGGTGCTGATCGCCCGGCTCCTCGGGAAACCGGTGGTGATGAACTACCGCAGCGGCGAAGGACCGGACCACTTGAGGCGGTCCCGTATCGCGCGCGCCACCTTGCGATCAGTCGATCGCAACGCGGTCCCGTCGCGGTTCCTGCGCGACGTGTTCGCGGGGTTCGGAATTACGGCTGAGGTGATCCCGAACATCGTCGACCTCGACCGTTTCGCCTACCGGCCCCGCGGCACACTCCGCCCGCGCATACTGTCGACTCGAAATTTTGAGCCACTATACAACGTCGCGTGCACGCTGCGTGCGTTTCGTCTCGTTCAGGATCGACACCCCGACGCCACGCTCGTGCTCGTGGGGGCCGGCTCGCAGGACGCGCCGCTCCGGCAGCTGGCCGCCGATCTCGGTTTGAGGAACGTGCGCTTCGCCGGCCGGGTGCGGCCGCTCGACATGTGGCGGTACTACGCCGACGCCGACATCTACCTGCAGACGCCAAACATCGACAACATGCCGGCTTCCGTGCTCGAGGCCTTTGCGAGCGGCTGCGCGGTCGTGGCGACCAACGCCGGCGGCGTGCCCGCGATTCTGACCGACGGCCTGCACGGCCTCCTCATCGAGTGCAACGACCATCAAGCAGCGGCCGCGGCGATCCTTCGCCTCATCGATGAGCCCGCGTTGAGCGCGCGGTTGACGGCATCAGCCCGGGAGAGCTGCGAGCAGTACCGTTGGGAAGCGGTGCGCGCGCAGTGGGTGGCGCTATATCGGGGGATGGTCCACTCGCCGGATGTGTCGATGATGAATGCGCCGCCGGAGTTCGCGAAACGTCAATGAGTAGACCAGCGCTGTTGATCCGGCGGCTGAGAACGATGGACGGCGACGAGCTGCGCTTCCGCGTCACGTGTGAGGCGCGCAAGGCCGCCGGTCGTGTCCGCTCGGCCATCGCCCCACCACGCTGGCGGCGTAGCCGCCTCGCGTCATTATTGACATCGGGGCTGGCACCGGGCACGGGCACTGGAAGCCCGCTGCTCTCGCAGGCACAACGCTCGCTGCGCGACGGCGATTGGGCGTCCGCGCATCGCGCGCTTGCGTCCCATTTCGCGACCCGCGCTCCACGATTCCCGCTCGATCCGCGTACGATCGATACGTTGGCGGCGCGAATCACGCAGCGCTTTCCCGGCGCGGCCGCTGACGCCTCTCGCAGGGCCGAGAGCCTGCTCGCCGGACGCTACGATCTCCTCGGCTATCACGACCTGCCGTTTGGCACTCCGCCGGCGTGGCACAAGGATCCTGTTCACAATGTCGAGGCTCCGGCCGGTTACTGGTCGGCGATCCCGTACCTGGCGCCGCAGTCGGGCGATCACAAGGTGATCTGGGAGATCAACCGGCACCAGCACTGGTTGAAGCTCGCCCGCGCCCACCACCTCACCGGCGAGCCGCGCTTCTACGACGCATTCGTCGAACAGCTCGATCACTGGCTGGCCGCCAACCCGCCGCTGCAGGGCATCAACTGGGCCAGCATGCTGGAGCTGGGCTTCCGGTCGCTCTCGTGGATCTGGTCGCTCCATTTTTTCGCGGCGGCCGCCGCCGGCGATCCGTCCCCCCGCACTCCGTGGATCGTTGACCTGCTCCTGGCACTTGACCGGCAGCTCACGCACATCGAGCACAACCTGTCGCGGTACTTCAGCCCGAATACGCACCTGACCGGTGAGGCGCTGGCCCTCTATGTCGCCGGCTGCGCGCTCCCGGAGCTCCGCGCCAGCGGCCGCCGCGTCACGATCGGACGGCGGATCCTGCTCGAGGAAATCGACCGTCAGATCAACGCCGATGGCGGGCACGCGGAGCTCTCGGCCCACTACCATCGGTACTCGACCGATTTCTATCTGCTCGCGGCGCTCGCCGCGCGCGCGGCCGGAGACGACGCCGCGCCGGCGTTCGAGCAGGCGGCGCTGCGGCAGGCGACGTATCTCCGCACGCTGGCCGATGATCGCGGCAGGCTGCCGCAGCTCGGCGACGACGACGGCGGACAGCTCTTCCCGATCTGCGGCCGTGCGCCGTCGGACTGCCGCGACACGCTCGCTGCCGCGTCGGTGATCCTCGACGAGCCCACGCTGGCGGTCAGCGCTGTTCCCGAGGAGGTGTTCTGGATGTGCGGCGCGCTGCCGCTCGAGGACATGCCCAGGGCCTCGACGCCGTGGCGCTCGGCTCCCCTGACCGACAGCGGCTACTACGTGTCGCGCACGGCGTCAGGCGACCACCTCGTGTTCGACGCCGGACGCCACGGCTTTCTGAACGGCGGGCATGCCCACGCCGACGCGCTGTCAATCGTCCTCGCCATTGGTGGGCGCCCGCTCCTCATCGATCCCGGCACCGCGACCTACACGATGAATCCGGCGGCGCGAGATCGGTTCCGTTCCACCGCGATGCACAACACGGTCGCGCTGAACGGCCGGCCGCAGTCGGAACCCGACGGTCCGTTCCATTGGCGATCCAGAGCAGACGCCCGGCTCCTCGCCTGGGAATCGGGGCGGGGATTCGATTATGCCGAGGGAATCCACGGGGGATACCGGCCGATCGCGCATGCCCGGAGCGTTCTCGCGCTTCACGGCGCCGGGTGGCTGGTGATCGACCACCTGTTCGGCGAGGACGGGACCACTCGCGACGCCTCGGCCGATGCGTTCTGGCACGTGCATCCCGACTGGAGCGTGACGGCCGGAAGCGCCGGCAGCGTGCGGCTCCGGCATCGAGACGGTCTCGTGCACGCGCTCGTCAGCTCTTCGGCTCTTGAAATCCTGAGCCCCGAGGAAGCCGGCGGGCTCGATAGCTACGCGCCGCTTTACGGGCGCATCGAACGCGCGACGTGCGTGCGCGGCCGGACTGCCGGCTCGCTCCCGCGGGCGTTCGCCACCTTCATTCCCGCCGTCCCGCTCGGCACTGGTGTGGAGCGGAGGGTTTCTGTTTCCGCGGTTCCTGTGACGCACGACCCGGGACCAGCGTGGCACGCCGCGGCTTTCCGCCTCTCCTGGCCCGGTGGCGAGGCCATCGCGCTCTCCGCCATCGAGCGGGAGATCGCAGCCACTGCCGGAGGCCCTGGACTCCTGTGGGGGTGTGAAGACGCGCGGACCGATGCACGGTATGCGCTCGTGGGCATTGATTTACCCGGCGACGCCGGTGATCGTTCACGGAAAGCGCGTCGAGAGCCGGCTGCCGGCCGGTCTGGTGCGCGCATGACGCGCGGTTAAAACATATGTGTGGAATCGCCGGCTTCGCCGACGCTGAATGGAACGACTTCGCCGCGGCCTCTCGAGGGGACGCGGACGCCGCGCTCGTGCACCGCATGTGCGACGTCATCCGCCATCGCGGCCCCGACGACGAGGGGATTCACGTCGAATCCGGCGTCGGGATCGGCATGCGCCGCCTGAGCATCATCGATCTGTCGACGGGCCAGCAGCCCATTCACAACGAAGACAGGTCCGTGTGGCTCGTCTTCAACGGGGAGATCTACAACTACAAAGAGCTGCGGGCACAGCTCGAGTCTGCCGGCCACGTCTTTTACACCTCGAGCGACACCGAGACCATCGTCCACGCGTACGAGCAATGGGGCGAGGGCGCATTCGTGCGCCTGCGCGGGATGTTCGGCATCGCACTGTGGGACCGCCCGCGCCGCACGCTGCTGCTGGCGCGCGACCGCGCCGGAATCAAGCCGCTGCATTTTGCGGAGCGCCGCGGCCGGCTGTTCTTCGGGTCCGAGATCAAATCGCTCCTCGCTGCCGGAGCGGTCGAGCGCGAGCTCGATCCCGAGGCGCTCGACCACTATCTGTCCTTTCTTTATGCGCCGCGCGATCGCTCGCTCTTCAAAGGCGTGCGAAAGCTGCCGCCAGGCCACTTCCTCCGGTGGCGCGACGGCCGGGCCGACATCGTCAAATACTGGGAGATCGGCGCCGCCGAGCCGTTTCGCGGCAGCGCGGACGACGCCGCAACGGCGCTGCGCGGGGTCCTGGCCGACGCGGTGCGATCGCACATGGTCAGCGACGTGCCGCTTGGCGCGTTCCTGTCCGGCGGCGTCGACTCGAGCCTCGTCGTCGGGCTGATGGCGGAAGCGTCCAGCCGGCCGGTCAAGACGTTCTCCATCGGCTTCGACGACCCGCAATTCGACGAGCTCGAGCACGCGCGGACGGTCGCGCGGCACTTCGACACGGATCACCACGAGTTCGTCGTGCGCCCGGACGGGTTGTCGATTCTCGATCGCCTCGTGGACCACTTCGACGAGCCGTTCGCGGATTCCTCGGCGATTCCGACCTGGTACGTCTCCGAGATTGCGCGCCGTCACGTCACCGTGGTGCTGTCCGGCGACGGCGGCGACGAGCTCTTCGGCGGATACGATCGGTACCTGCCGCACCCGCGAGTCGCGCAGTTCGACCGGTGGAATCTCCCCGGCGCCCGCCGGGTTGCCGGCGCGCTGTGGCCGCTCCTCCCCCACGGCGCGCGGGGAAAGAATTTCCTGCGGCACATCTCCCGCACCGACGACGGCCGGTATCTGGATTCGGTGGCGTTCTTCCAGCCGGATGAAAAAGACGCGCTGTATTCGGCCGGCGTGCGCGCGGCGCTCGCGTCGTGGAGCGCCGAGGAGGCGCTGGGCCGCCAGTTCACGCGGTTTGCGGCGCTGCCGCCGCATAGCCGGATGATGCGCTTCGACTTCGAGACCTACCTCCCGGAAGACGTGCTGACGAAGGTGGACCGCATGAGCATGGCGCACTCGATCGAATCGCGCGTGCCGCTGCTCGACAACGACGTCATCGATTTCGCGGCGACCCTTCCCTCGGATCTCAAGATTCATGGCGGGCGCCGGAAGCACGTCCTGAAAGAGGCGGTGCGGAGCCTGCTGCCGGCCGGGCATCATCGATCGGAAGAAACAGGGATTTGGCGTGCCGCTCGGCGTCTGGTTCCGGGGCGGCCTCACCGACGTGTTCTCCGATGTCCTGGCGTCGCCGCGCACGCGGCAGCGCGGCTATTTCGAGCCCGCATTCGTGGACCGGCTGGTCCACGAGCACCTGTCGGGCAGGCGCGATCACACGCTGCGCCTCTGGCAGCTGATGATCTTCGAGCTGTGGCACCGGCACTACCTCGACGCGCCGGTGTCGTCCCCCGTGAGGGTTGCCGCTCAGTAACGCTCGGCGCGGCCGCCTGTAGAGCCCGCCGACCCCACCTGTCCAGACAGCTACACACGTCGCGGTCGGGCTGTACCCACGGCTCAGCAAATACTCACGGTCGAGCCCGGAAATCGCCGCTTTTCACATTCATGAGCCTGCGTGGCACCTCCCTTGCTGAGATGGGGGCTGTGAGCCCGCCCCGCATTCCGGTTGCCGTATTCATGACCCGGTTCGAGCCGGGCGGCACCGAGCGACAGATGATCGAGCTCATCCGCCGGCTCGATCCGGCGCGGTTCAGGGTTCATGTGGCGTGCTTTCACCGGGAAGGCGCCTGGCTGCCGCGCGTCATCGAGCGGGCGGCATCAGTCGTGGAGTTTCCCATTCACGGGTTCGCCAGGCCCTCGACCGTCTGGCAACTGTTCAAGTTCGCGCGGTGGTGCCGGCGCGAGCGCATCGCGGTGGTGCAGACATGCGATTTGTACGCGAACACCTTCGGCTTGCCTGGAGCGGCCCTGGCCGGGGTACCGGTGCGCATCGGCAGTCGCCGGGAGCTCAATCCGGACAAGACCGACGCACAGATTCGTTTCCAGCGACTCGCCTATCGATTTGCCACGAAGGTCGCCGCCAATTCGCAGGCGGCGCGTCAGATCCTCGAGCAGGAGGGAGTCGCGGCATCGTCCATTGTGGTGATTCCCAACGGCCTCGAGCTCAACGCGTTCGCTGAACGAAAGCCGACCGGAACCATCCGGACCATCATCACCGTCGCCAACCTGCGACGCGAGAAGAGCCACGAGACCCTGCTGGCCGCGGCGGCCGTGCTGCTGCGGACCCATCCCGACCTGCAATTTCAAATCGTCGGCGACGGACCGCGGCGTCGCGAGCTCGAAGAGCTGTCGCGCGCGCGCGGACTGTCCGCGCACGTCGAGTTCCTGGGACATCGGGAAGACGTGCCGGCGCTGCTCGCGGCGGCGGACGCCTTCGTCCTGCCCTCGAGGTCCGAGGCGTTTCCCAACGGTGCGATCGAGGCGATGGCGGCCGGCCTTCCGGTCGTGGCCAGCGACGTCGGCGGGTTGCGCGATCTCATCGCCAGGGGCCGGACCGGAGTGCTCGTGCCGCCCGGAGATCCCGAGGCGCTGGCGCGCGCGCTGCAGTCGCTCATCGACAATCCGGCCGGCGCCGAGGCGATCGGACGTGCCGGGCGGACCGACGTGCACCAGCGATATGCATTCGACCGCATGATCGCATCGTTCGAAGACCTGTATCTGTCGGGCCTGCGGGCGCGCGTTTCCGCCCGGCCCCACGAGGCGGAGGCGGCGCGAGTCTGACCATGTGCGGCATCACGGGACGGTTCAACTACGATCCGCGGCGGCCCATCGCTCGCGACCTCCTCGTGGCGATGACGGATGCGGTGGCGCACCGCGGCCCTGACGCGGCGGGCTACTATCAGGCGCCGGGCATCGCGCTCGGCCATCGCCGGCTGAGCATCATCGATCTCGCGACGGGAGATCAGCCGCTCGGCAACGAAGACGGCTCGATCCAGGTCGTCTTCAACGGCGAGATCTACAACTTCGCCGAAGTGCGCGCCGAGCTCCTCGCGCGCGGCCACCGCTTCCGCACCGAATCCGACACCGAAATCATCGTCCATGGCTACGAGGAGTGGGGCGACCGCGCGGTCGATCGCTTCCGCGGCATGTTCGCGTTCGCGCTGTGGGACGCCCCCGCCCGCCGGCTGCTGCTCGTGCGCGATCGCCTGGGCGTCAAGCCGCTCTACTACTCCGAGATTCCAGGCGTCGGGATCGTGTTCGGATCGGAGATCAAGTCGCTGTTGCAGGACCCCGACGTCCCGCGCGACTGGCGCGCCGATGCGCTCGATGCCTATCTGACGCTCCTCTACGTTCCCGCGCCCGATACGGTGTATCGCGCCGTCCACAAGCTGCCGCCGGGGCACATGCTCGTCGCCGAGCACGGACAGGTCCGGATCTCGCGGTATTGGGATCTGCAGTTCACCGGCGACGGCACCGACGCACGCGAGGAGGAATATCTCGAGGAGCTGGACCACCTGCTGCGCGAAGCCGTCGGCCTGCGGCTGATCAGCGACGTGCCGCTCGGCGCGTTCCTGTCGGGCGGCATCGATTCGTCCACGGTCGTCGCCTACATGAAAGAGGTGAGCGACACGCCGCCGGTGACCATCGCGGTCGGCTTCGACAACCAGGCGTTCGACGAAGTGGAGCACGCGGAGTCCGTCGCGCGGCACCTGGGGTGCGAGTTCCACCCGCTCGTCGCCAATCCCCAGGTGGACGCCCTGTTGCCGAAGCTGGCGTGGCACTTCGACGAGCCGTTCGCGGACTCCTCGGCCGTGCCGACGTACTACGTCTCGAAGGCCGCGCGCGAGCTCGTGACCGTCGCGCTCTCGGGGGATGGCGGCGACGAGCTCTGGGCGGGATATGCCAGGCACCGCGTCGAGCAGACCGAACAACGCGTCCGCGGGGCGCTCGGCTCCGCGGCACGGCTGGCCGGCTGGATCGGCCAGGCGCTGCCGCTGTCGGTCAAGGGCGCGCGGTCGCTGCGGCATCTCGCGTCGGATCCCGCACAGGCGTACGCGTTGAAGCACGCGTACGGCATGTTCGAGCCGGACGCGAAGTCGCGCCTCTATACCGGCGACTTCGCGCACACGGTCCGCCACGCCGACGCGTTCGCCACCTTCCGCGACGCCTACCGGAGCTGCGCCTCGCTCGACCCGATGGACCGCGCCCTCTACGTGGACGCGCGGACCTACATGATCGACGACGTGCTCACGAAGGTCGACCGCATGAGCATGGCGGCCTCGCTCGAGGCGCGCGAGCCGCTGCTCGATCACAAGCTGCTCGAATTCGCCGCGCGCGTGCCCGTCTCGCTCAAGCTGAAGAACGGTCAGAGCAAGTACCTCCTCCGCCGGATCCTCGAGCGGCGGGTGCCGCGTGCGATCAGCGAGCGCGGCAAGCGCGGCTTCGCCGCCCCCATCGGCGACTGGCTGCGCGGGCCTCTGGCGCCGATGACCGCCGAGCTGCTGCTCGACGGCCGGCTTCGCGATCGGGGCATCTTCCAGCCGCGCGAGGTGGCGCGGCTCTGGGACGAACACCGGACGGGACGCGCCGAGCATCCGCACCGGTTGTGGCAGCTCGTCATGCTGGAGCTGTGGTTCCGCCGCTTCATCGACGAGGCGCCCGCGCCGGCCGGCGCCGCGGCGATCGCGGCAGCCAGCAACACTCACGCGCGGCAGGCCGCCACCTCACCGGCGTGCGCGCCGGCCGCCAGAGCGCTCACGGAGGCGGTGTAGCGATGTGCGGGATCGCAGGGATTGTCGCCGGGGGCCGGCTCCACGCCGACGAGCGCGACCGGCTCACGCGCATGCGCGACGTCATCTCGCATCGCGGGCCAGACGATGCGGGGATGTTCCTGGACGACCAGGCTGCGCTCGGCCACCGGCGCCTGAGCATCGTCGATCTGGCGGCCGGGCATCAGCCGCTGTCGAACGAAGACGGGACCGTCTGGATCGTCTTCAACGGCGAAATCTACAACCACGCCTCCGTCCGTCCCGAGCTGGAAGCCGCAGGCCATCGGTACAAGACCCGATCCGACACCGAGACGATCGTCCACGCCTACGAACAGTGGGGCGACGCGTGCGTCGATCGGCTGCGCGGCATGTTCGCCTTTGCGATCTGGGACGCGCCGCGGCGTCGCCTGCTGCTGGCGCGCGACCGCCTGGGCGTCAAGCCGCTCTACTGGGCGATGGCCGGCGGCCGGCTCCTGTTCGGATCGGAGATCAAGTCGATCCTCGAGAGCGGCCTGATCCGCGCGTCGGCCAACGAGGCCGCCCTTCCGGAGCTGCTGAGCACGCGGTATCTCTCCGGCGCCGACACCCTCTTCACGGGAATCCATCGGCTGCTGCCGGGCCACACGCTGGTGTTCGAGGACGGGACGATCACGACGCGCGCCTACTGGGACATACCCACCGGCCGCGTCTCGGAGGAGCTCGCGCGGCTCTCCGACCGTGACGTCGTCGGCCGTTTCCGCGAGCTCCTGGAGGAATCGGTCCGCATTCGTCTGATGGCGGACGTGCCGCTCGGCATGTTCCTGTCCGGCGGCCTCGACAGCAGCGCCATCGCGGCGTTGATGGCGAGGATGATCGACCGGCCGCTGCAGACGTTTTCGGTCGCCTTCAAGGATCGCGCGTTCAGCGAGCTCGACTACGCGCGCCAGGTCGCGACGCGCGATCAAGGCGGACGCGCACGAGATCGTCATCGACGACCAGGACTTCTTCGGTGCGCTGCCGCGGTTGATCTGGCACGAGGACGAGCCGATCGCGCATCCCTCGAGCGTGCCCTTGTATTTCGTGTCCGCGCTCGCGCGCGAGCACGTCAAGGTGGTGCTGACCGGCGAAGGCAGCGACGAGCTGCTCGCCGGCTACGGCAAGTATCCGCGAGCCCTGGCCAACTGGCGGGCCGCCGCCGCGTACGGCGCCGTGCCGGCGCCGCTGCGCGCGTGGATCGCGGCGAGCGTCGTGCCCCGCCTGCCGTCGCGTCTCGGCCGGTATGCGCGGCGCTCGTTCCTGGCCATGCCGCGGACACCCGAGGCGATGTTCTTCGACAACTTCGCGGCGATCGGCCTGCGGCGTCAGGCCTCGCTCCTCTCGCCGCCGTTTGCCGCGCAGGCGACTCCTGCAGGCGCCTACGGCCCGTCGCGCGCGTATTTCGACGCGCCGAACGGCCACAGCACGACGCTCGATCGGCTGCTCTACACGGATCTCAAGACGTATCTCGTCGAGCTGTTGATGAAGCAGGACCAGATGAGCATGGCGGCCTCGATCGAGAGCCGCGTCCCCTTCCTCGACCATCGGCTCGTCGAGTTCGCCGCGGGCCTGCCGGCGCGCATGAAGCTCCGCGGGTTCAGGACGAAGTGGATCCTGCGGGAAGCCGTCCGCGAGATCCTGCCTCGCGAGATCCTCACCCGCAAGAAGATGGGGTTCCCCGTGCCGTTCGGCGTCTGGATGAAAGGCGCGTGGGGCGACGTCGCGCGCGACGTGCTCCTCGACCCGCGCAGCCGCCAGCGCGGCATCATCGATGCGCCCGCGGTCGAGCGGCTGATCGCCGCGCACGCGTCGGGCCGGGCGGACGGCGCCGACGCGCTCTGGAGCCTGCTCAACCTCGAGTTGTGGTACCGCACGCACATCGACGGCGAGGGGGTCCAGACGCTGCCCGGCAAGCCGCTCGACGATTCCATCGGCAGACGCGGCGCTGAGGGCCTCCGCATGAATATCCTCTGGCTGAACGCCGGGCTGCTGCTGCCGCTCGACAAGGGCGGCAAGCTTCGCACGTGGCACGTGATGCGGCACCTCGCCTCGCGCCACGAGATCACCTACTTGTCGTTCTCCGACCCCGCGCAGACCGTCGGCGAGCGCGAGGGCATGCGCGCCGTCTGCACTCATCTGCGGACGATTCCCCGCACCGACCCGGCCAAAGGCACCACGCGCTTCTATCTCGATGCCGCGCGGCACGTGATCGACCGTGTCCCGTACGCGGTGGCGAAGTACCGATCGGCCGCCTTCAGGCGCGAGCTGGAGCACGTGCTCGACCAGCGGTCCTTCGACGCGATCGTCTGCGACTTCCTCCCGCCGGTCGTCAACCTGCCGGAGCGGCTTCCCTGTCCCTCCATCCTCTTCACGCACAACGTCGAAGCGGAAATCTGGCGGCGGCATGCGGAGAACGCGCGAGGTCCCGTCGCGCGAGCGCTGCTCGGCCAGCAGTGGCGCCGGATGCTCCGGTTCGAGCGCGAGGCGCTTTCGCGCTTCGATCTGGTGCTGGCGGTCTCCGAGGCGGATGGACAGACGTTCGAGCGTCTCTACCCCGGCGCGCTGAAGACGCCTGCCCACGTCGTGCAGACGGGAGTCGACACGGCCTACTTCGCGCCGGCGTCAGGTCCGGCTGAAGCCGGACGCCGAGTCGTGGCGGAAGCCGGACACCACCGAAAGCATCTGGTGTTCACCGGCTCGATGGACTGGCTCCCAAATGAAGACGGCATGCAGTACTTCGTGCAGCAGATACTCCCGCGCATTCGCGAGGCCGAGCCGGACGTCACGTTGAGCATCATCGGCCGCACCCCGACGCCGGCGGTCAAGCGGCTCGCGGACCAGGCCGGCATCGAGGTCACCGGCCGCGTGGACGACGTCCGGCCGCACATCGCCGCCGGCGCGATCTACATCGTCCCGCTGCGGATCGGCGGCGGCACGCGCCTCAAGATCTTCGAGGCGATGGCGATGGGCAAGGCCGTCGTCTCGACGACCATCGGCGCCGAAGGCCTGCCGGTGACGCCTGGACACGACATCGTGATTGCCGACGAGCCCGCAGAGTTCGCACGGTCCGTCGTGGATCTGATTCGAGACGACGCGGCGCGGCGCCGCATCGAAACCGCGGCGCGGCAGCTCGTCGTGGAACGGTACGACTGGTCGGCCGTCGCGCAGGATTTCGAGCACGCGCTGACGCGCAGTCGAGATTTACAGGAGATCAGGAGAGCAGGAGATGAGGAGATTCTCTCAAAGGCCAAACCAGTCCTGAGCTCGGGTTAGCGATTCGGACTCGGGACTGGGACTCGGGGCTCGGGATCGGGTTGGAGATTCAAGGATTAGGGATTGGGGATTGGGATTGGGATTCGGGATTCGGGATTAGGGATGAGGGATTAGGGATTATGAACGTCTCTGTATTCGGTCTGGGATATGTCGGGAGCGTCTCGGCCGCGTCGTTTGCCGCCGATGGCCACACCGTCGTCGGCGTTGACGTGAACCCCGACAAGGTCGCGAGCCTCAATGCGGGGCGCAGTCCGATCGTCGAGAAGGGGTTGGAGGAGTTGATCGCCACGGCCGCGGCCAACGGCACGCTGCGGGCGACGACGAGCACGGCGGAGGCCGTGAACGCGACCGACCTGTCGCTGCTGTGCGTCGGCACGCCGAGCCGGAAGAACGGGAGCCTGGACCTCTCGTACCTCGAGCGCGTCTGCGAGCAGATCGGCGAGGCGTTGAAGGACAAGAACACCTACCACGTCGTCGTCGTGCGCAGCACCGTGCTGCCCGGAACGACCCACGACCTCGTGATCCCCACCCTCGAGAAGGCGTCCGGCAAGAAGTACGGGACGGGCTTCGGCGTCACCGTCAATCCGGAGTTCCTCCGCGAGGGGACGGCGATCCACGATTTCCGCAATCCGCCGCTCACGCTCGTCGGCCACAACTTCCAGTCGGACGCCGCGCCGACCGAGGCGCTGTACACGAAGGTCGAGGCGCCGATGATCAACACCAGCATCCGCACGGCGGAGATGATGAAGTACGCGAGCAACACCTGGCACGCGCTGAAGGTGTGCTTCGCGAACGAGATCGGGAACCTCTGCAAGCGCGTGCAGATTGACAGCCACGAGGTCATGGACATCTTCTGCCGGGACGAGAAGCTGAACCTGTCCTCGTACTACATGAAACCGGGGTTCGCGTTCGGCGGCTCGTGCCTCCCGAAGGACGTGCGCGCGCTGCAGTACCGGGCGAAGGAAGTCGATCTCGACATGCCGGTCATCCAGTCGATCCTCGGCAGCAACCAGCTGCAGATCCAGCATGCGCTCGATCAGGTGATGGACACCGGCCGCAAGCGCGTCGGCCTGCTCGGCTTCAGCTTCAAGGCGGGCACCGACGATCTGCGCGAGAGCCCGATCGTCATCCTGGCCGAGGCGCTCCTCGGCAAGGGCTACGAGCTCCGCATCTACGACAGGAACGTGTCGATCGCGCGCCTGGTTGGCGCCAACAAGGAATACATCAACAAGCAGATTCCGCACCTGTCGTCGCTGCTGTGCGAAACCATCGACGAAGTCCTCGACAACTCGGACGTCATCGTCGTCGGCAACAGCGCGCCGGAGTTTTCGGAAGCACTGAAGAGAACGCGCCCCGAGCAGGTGATCGTCGATCTCGTTCGCGTGAAGGCGGAACGGTCGGAGATTCCCGGGCAGTATCAGGGAATCTGCTGGTGACAGTGGCCAGTTGCCAGTAACCCGTTGCCAGTGAGCTGGAAGCTGGTTACTGGTCACACTCCTAGAAACCGCGCCATCTCCCTCCAGATGTAGTCGAGGCTTCCCAGCAACTGATGATCGTCGTCGAGCATGTGCAGCTCGACGTTCGGGCGTGCCTTCGACCAGCGCTCCACGCCTTCGGGATCGACGGAGGCGTCGCGCCGTCCCTGGAAGACCTGGATCGGCAGCGTCAGCGCGGCGTTGAAGGCGTCGTAGCGGCTGGCGTCCGAATAGAGCTCGTAATGGACGGGAATGACGCGGCCGTAGCCGTAGTGGAACACGTCCAGCTGGTTGGTGGCCTTCCAGGTCGCGAGCCCGACGCCCGCGAGCTCGCGCATCCGGTTGCCGCCGAAATCGAGCGCCGGGGCGAGCAGGATCAAGCGGTCGACGCGAGGCCCTTGTTGCAGCGCCGCCTGGACGGCGACAAACGCGCCCAGGCTGGACCCGACGAGCGCCACCGGCCCTTCCGCGGCGCCGATGGCTTCGCCGACCTGAGCGACCATCCGGCTGACGGTCAGCGTCGAGAAGTCCGGCTCGTTGAGATCGGGCCTCTCGAGCGTCACGCCGCGTTCGGCCAGCTTCGCGGCGAAGAACGCGGCTTTCGAGGACCGGGCCGACGACGCGAAGCCGTGGAGGTAGACGACGCGCATCAGAGCAGGACCTTGCAGCCCGGACTGCAGCGGCACCGGATCGAGCCGACGCCGTCAGTCGAGTAGTCGTAGGTCAGCTCCTCGCCCTTCCGGATGTTCTTGGCCGCGCGGATCCAGATGGTGTCGCCGACGACCTCCGTATAGCAGTTCGGCGCGCAGGCGTGATTGATGTAGCGCGCGACGTTGCCCCCGACGGCGGCGTCGCGGACGTAGAGCCGATTGAGCTTGAAGCACCAGATGTGGCCCTGCTTCAAGTAGCGCACCTCGCGCTTGAGGCTCACGCGATTGGGGATCTTCTCACCGTCGTAGGTGACGATGCGGGTGTTCTTGTTGATGGGCTGCGTGGCGAAGACGCCCCAGCCCTGAATCTTCGAGCGCCGTTTCTCGATCATGTAGCGGGATTCTACAGCGCCTCCGGTCCGGGCCGAAGGCGAGGGCGGAATGTTGTCTAACAATGGGAAAACGGATGCCGGCCGGATCGGCGCGAGATGCGCGGCGCCCCGGAGCGGACGATTGGGGAATGCTTGGCCCGGCGCGTCGCTACCAGGTGCGAACGCGCCCCACGTCAACGTGGACGAAATTCAGGTCGGGATAGTAACCGACGCCGCCGATCTTGAGGGACCGCGCGGCCGCGCGCAGGCGATCGAGCTTCACACCCGGCACGCGAATGTCGATCGCCTGGCCGACCATGTGCAGGCTGTGCGTCGCGACGCCGGTCGTCGAGCCGCCGCGCTCGCGCAGCAGGTTGTTGGTGCTCGGCGATCGGTAGCCGGAGATGATGTGAAACGGCTGATCCGTTTCGAGCGTGCCGCCGAGCTCGTAGAGAAGGTCGAGCAGCTTCGGCTCGATCGGCTTGACTTCGTTCGCACGGAAATCCCGCAGGATATGGTTGACCTGACGCAGGGCGTCCGGCTGGTACTGGCCACCACAGCAATACGCGGTCTTGAGACGCTCGCCGGTATGCGTATTGAAGAACGAGAGGATCCTCTCAGGGACCTTCGGCGCGGGCGACGGCCTGGACGAAGCCTGAGCCATCCCGGGCACGAACAGGCTCGCCGTGGCGGCGGCGCCAATGCCGAAGAACGCCCGGCGGTCCAATCCCTTCGTAGTGCGATCGTTCATGCGGACCCTCATGAGCATCGACAGCGCTGCCGCCGCCGACGGAGTAGACGAGTCTGGGGTAGACATCCATTGGAACACACTCGGGGACCTCGTTCAAGCTCAGCACGCACTTTAACCGCATTCAACTCAACAGTTTAGTGGGCCGGATCGGTCGCCCTGCTGATATAATTCGCAGGTTTGTTACACTTCGGGTCTGCCCGGTCGGTCCGCCCACGCCCGGCGCGCGTTTCCGCGGTTACGATTTCGCCACCCTGAATCACAATCTCGTATGGCCAATCTCGCATCGTTCGACATCACTTCCGGGGTCGATCTCCAGGAAGTCGACAACGCGGTCAATCAGGCCCGGAAGGAGATCGCGCAGCGCTACGACTTCAAGGGATCCCGCGCGGCCATCGACCTCAACCGCGCCGAGAACACCCTGACGCTCACCGCCGACGACGATTTCAAGATGAACGCGCTCTGGGAAATACTCCAGGGCCGGATGGTGCGGCGCGGCGTGCCGGTCAAGAACCTGACGCCGGGCGACATCGAGCGCGCCGCCAACGACACGGTACGCCGGGTCGTGACGCTGCAGCAGGGGATCCCGACCGAAGCCGCCAAGGACATCGTCAAATTCCTCAAGGACAACAAGCTCAAGAAAGTGCAGGCCGCGATTCAGGCCGAGCAGGTGCGCGTCTCGTCGCCGTCCAAGGATGAACTGCAGGAAGCCATGCGCCTGCTGCGCGAGCACGATTTCGGCGTCGCGCTCCAGTTCGGTAACTATCGAGGCTGAGTCAGGGGGCCGCCATGTGTCGAACCGTTTCCCGCCGCATCCTCGCGCTGTCGGCGGCGGCCGCCGTCGCGCTCGCGGCGTGCAACCGGACGGCCCCGCCGCCGGCGCAATCCACCGAGCAGGCGAAGCCGGGGTCCGCCCCCGCGGCGCCCGCCGCTCCGGCGCGCCGCCCGCCCCTGCGCCGTCGATGCAGCCCGCCCCGCCGCCGGAAGGGCAGCCGGTGAACGCCGACGCCCGGGCGCTCGAAGCCATGCTGGCGCGCATCAACGACTACGCCGCGCTCCACAAGAAGCTCGAAGACACGCTGCCGAATCTGTCGAAGGAGACGACGCCCGGAGAAGATCGACAAGAACCAGCGCGAGCTGGGCCGGCTCATCCAGCAGCAGCGCCGCAGCGCGAAGCCCGGAGACATCTTCGCGCCGGACGCGCAGGCCGTCATCAAGCGCCTGCTGGCGCGGGTCTTCTCCGGTCCGGACGGGGCGGCGCTGCGCGCGTCGATCATGGACGAGAACCCGGTGTCGATCAGACTGCGGGTCAACAGCCGCTATCCCGACAGCGTCCCGCTGTCCACGGTGCCCCCGCAGGTGCTGCAGGGGCTGCCCAAGCTGCCCGAGGAGATGGAGTTCCGGTTCATCAACCGGCACTCTGATTCTGATGGACGTGCACGCGCACATCATCGTGGATCTGATCGAGAACGCGCTTCCGGCCTAACAGTCGCCAGGGGATCACATGTTGACGCGCTCATCCGCCGCGGTCTTCGCGCTCGTGCTGTTCGTCATATTCTGCGGCGTCCGCGAGCTCGGGGCCCGCCGACACCGCGGCCGCGCAGGCGCGCCCGCAGGCCGCCGGCCGGCGATTCCGCTGACGCTGCCGAACCGGGCGGACTCGCTGAAGTTCGCCGTGCTCGGGGACTTCGGCACCGGAAGCCGGCAGCAGTACCAGCTCGCCGCCGTGATGAAGCGCGTCTACGACGCGTTTCCGTACGAGCTCGTGATTCTCGTCGGCGACAATCTGTACGGCTCGGAACGGCCGCAGGACTTCAAGAAGAAGTTCGAGATCCCGTACAAGCCGCTGCTCGACGCGGGGGTGAAGTTCTACGCCTCGCTCGGCAACCACGACGCGCGCGAGCAGCGCTACTACAAGCTGTTCAACATGGACGGCAAGCTGTATTACACGTTCAAGGGATCGAAGCAGAGCCTCCGGTTCTACGCGCTCGAAAGCACATACATGGACCCCGACCAGATCGTGTGGTTCGAGAAGGAGCTGAGGAACTCGGACTCGGCATGGAAGATCCCGTACTTCCATCACCCGCCGTACTCGTCGGGCGATCGCCACGGATCGGACGCCCGGCTGCGTGAAGTCCTCGAACCGCTGTTCATCAAGTACAACGTCAGCGTCGTGTTCACCGGCCACGATCACTTCTACGAGCGCACCAAGCCGCAGAAGGACATCGTCTATTTCGTGGTCGGCTCGGGCGGGAAGTTGCGGACAGGCAACATCGACAAGCAATCGGGCATCACCGCCGCCGGCAACGACACCGATTACGCCTTTCTGGCAGCGGAGGTCAACGGCGACGAGATGTGGTTCAACGCGATCTCGCGCCAGGCCCGGGTCATCGATTCCGGCGCGATCACGCGGAGGAAATAGAGGCGGTCGCGTCTTGGCTGTGTCGCCGGGGTCCCGCGTGGGCGGCCTATTCTAAGGAGCATCATGGGTCGACGTCTCGACTGCTGCGCGATCTTCCTGTCGGTGGCGACGGCGGTGTCGTTCGCGGCCTCCGCGGGTGCGAGGGCGCAAACGGCCCCTGCCGCTCCCGCGGCGCCGCAGCCGGCTGCGAAGCCCCCGGCCCAGTCAGGCCAGCGAGTCAACGCCAATGCCCGCGCGCTCGCGGAAGTCCGGTCGCGGATTGCCGCGTATGTGGGGCTCCACAGGGAGCTCGAGGCCACTCTCCCCCCGCTTGCGAAGGACGCGACGGCCGAACAAATCGACAAGCACGAGCGCGCGCTCGCGCAGCTGCTGCAGCAGGCCCGCCCCGGCGCAAAACCCGGGGACATCTTCACCCCGGCCGGCAGGAGCGTGATCAGGCGCCTGCTCGACGTGGTCCTGCGCGGGCCGGACGGCGCGGCCCTGCGCGCGTCGATACGGGACGAGAACGCGGGGTCGCTGAGCATCGCGGTCAACGCCCGCTACCCGGATAAGGTCCCGCTGGCCACCATGCCCACGAAGGTTCTGGAAGGGCTGCCCAAGCTGCCCCGGGAACTGGAGTACCGCTTTCTCGGCGACCGCCTGCTTCTCATCGACGTGGACCCGCACTTGATCGTGGATCTGATAGACCACGCCGTCCGGCCCCTTTAGGTCATCGATTTCGGAGTTGATCGCGCGCCGGAAGCAGGTGTTACGTTCTGTACACCGTGTCTCGCGCCCGCCGGGCTAACCTAGGGGGCATCATGGGTCGAGGTCTCGAGCGCCGCCTGATCGTCCTGTCGTTTGCGACGGCCCTGTCGTTCGCGGCCTGTCGCCAGTGCCGGGGCGCGGCAAAAGGCCGATGCTGTCCAGCCCGTCAACGCCAGTGCCCGCGCGCTCGCGGACGTGCAGGCCCGGATCGCCGCAGTATGTGGCGCTCCACCGGAAGCTCGAGGACACCATCTTCAAGCTGTCGAAAGACTCGACGCCCGAGGAGATCGACAAGCACCACCGCGCCCTCGCGCAGCTGCTGCAGCAGGCCCGCCGCGGTGCGAAGGCCGGGGACATCTTCACCCCGCCCGCCACGACCGTGATCAGGCGCCTGCTCGACAGTGTGTTCGGCGGACCGGACGGCGCCGCGCTGCGCGCCTCGATCATGGACGAGAACCCCGGGTTGCTGAAGATCAAGATCAACGCGCGGCTACCCGGATTCGATCCCGCTCTCGACGATGCCCCCGCAGGTCCTCGAAGGGCTGCCCAGGCTGCCCGACGAGCTGGAGTACCGCTTCCTCGGCGACCGGTTGATCCTCATGGACGTCCACGCGCGCACGATCGTGGACCTGATCGACAAGGCGCTCGGACGCGCGCTAGCCCCCGACCTTTTCCTTTTCCTTCTCCGTGTCCTTGTCTTGCTCTTTCTCCTTGTCCTTCCCGTTGTCCGAATGCGGCCGGCGGCCTGGCCTCGGCAATCTGGCCCCAGTCGGCGTCGAACACCGCCCGCATCTTCTTCGCGATGCCGGAGTCCGTCACGATGACGCCGACTTCACGCCGGCCGTCGAGCTCGAGCTTCCGGAGGCTCTGGCTGCCGACGAACGCCGCCGAGCCGTCGCGGATGATCGCCCGCGCGTGCAGGCGCAGCTCGGGGAGCTTGCGCGCCTCGATGCCCGACGCGCCCTTCCCGAGCTTGCCGAACATCCGAATCTCGACGCCGGCTTTCGCGCGGTCCGCCAGCAGCCGGAGCATCAGGCGGTCGCTGACTTTCGTGTCGTAGATGAGCAGCTGCTTCTTCGCCTTGCCGATGAAGTCCGTGAGAATCGCGCGCGACGTCTCCGGGCTCACGACCAGGCGGTCGTGCCCGGGCGTGTAGGCCTGGCGCGTGCAGTCGGCATTGAACAGCGCGGCGGCCTCTTTCACGAGCCGCTTGTCCTTCGTGGCGATGCCGAAGCTGCGGCTCTTGTCGATGTCGAGCTTCGTGTAGTTGAACCCGTAGACGTGCAGCCTGTCGTCGACGAGCATCATCTTGCCGTGATACCGCGTCAGGTCGTCGGAGGTGCGGGCGACCGTGATCCCCGCCTCGAGCATCCGCGTTTCCAGCTTGCGGAGGATCTTCTCGCCGCCGCGGTTGGTGTGCGCGATGAGCGCCCGGACCGCGACGCCGCGCGCGACCGCCGCCTTGAGCGCTTTCTCGAGCTCGGGGCGATCGAACCGGAAGATCACGATGTCGATGGTTTTGCGGGCGTTCCGGACCGCCTTCAGCACCGGAGCGAGGCCGTCCTCCGGCTGGATGATGAGCTTCACTTCCCCTTGTTCTTCTTCTCGGCCCAGTCGACGGCGCCGTGGCCCTCGGGGTCGAGGCGGAGGATGGTGTTGGTCAGGCGATCGGTCTGCAGTCTCGAACGGCACCTGGACATCGTAGCAGACCTCCTCGTCGGACGAGGCTGCGAAGCTCGAACTCCAGCTTGGACCGGGTGAGGATGGCCTCGATCTTCGGACGCAGCTTGTCGGTGTCCTTGCCGATCTTGATCTTGAGATCGAACCGCTTGACCGGGTTCTCGAACGACTCGATCACCCACAACGCGCCGCCGATGAAGACGGTGGAGACCACGGCCAGCGCGTAGAGGCCGACCCCGGCCGCGAGCCCGACCGACAGCGTGCACAGCATGACGACGGCGTCTTTCGGATCGTCGATCTTCGAGCGATAGCGAATCAGGTTCGCCGCCCCGACGATGCCGAAGGCGCGCGCCAGGCTGGCGCCGACCACCAGCATGATCACCGCCCCGACAATCGCCAGGATGATCTGCGTCTGGAGGACGGCCGGGGTGCGCGGCGGGGTGCCCCGCCGCTTGGGCCGCATCGCGAGCGCGGCCCCGAGCACGGCGGCCAGCGGCAGCCGGACGAGCGCGACCTGCAGATTGTGCAGCGCGTCGGGCTCGTGCAGCGTCGACTGCTGTTCGGAGCGCCGTCGGCTGGGCCTGCGGGGACGCGCCGGCCTGCGGGGGCTGGGCGGACGCGTGGAGCGAGCGTGCCCAGCGGCACCGTCAGCAGAAGGAGCAGGAGGACGAACGAGACACTGCGTGTCATGAGTCCTTGAGCGCCAGGCCTTCGTCGATCTTCTGCTTCATGCGGCGGATGAAGCGATCGGCGACGGGCTTCGCAAAACCACCGGCTCGAAACGCGTCCTGCCACTGATCGGCGGTGAGCCGCTGCAGCTGCGTGCAGATCCATCGGACGTCGGCCGGCGTGATGTTGTCGAGCAGCTTCTTGTGGCGGCCGCGGTAGTCGAACTGGACCTTGCCGGCGGCGACACCCTTGATGAACGGCGTCTGCTCGAACACCGCCGGATCGCCGCGCGGCGCGTCGATCACGCCGGTCCGGCCGAACGCCTGGCCGAGATCGCGAGCGACGTACCACTGCTTGGCGCCTTCGAACGGCTCGGCGAGCTTGTAGAGCACGTTCTGCTGGTCCTTGAGATCCGAATTCCCGAGCATGATCTGCAGGACGAGCAGGCCGTTCAATTCCCGTGAGCCGACGAACGGGTTCTCGTAGTACGACCAGGGATCCCCCGGGTCGAGCCCGTGCAGGTCAGGGCTCTTCTCCCGGAACCTGGCCGGGAGTTGCGGGTTGGGAGAGGTGGCTTTCGCCGCCGTCCACTGATCGAGGTAGTAGATCGGCGGCTGGTGGAAGCCGGCGCCCCAGACGACCCGCGAGGCGGCGACCTCGGTCGGGGCCTCGGGAGGAAACTTCGCGCTCCATTCCCGGTCTTTCGAATCCGTCAGCGTGTATCCCCGGCTGAACCCTGAGCGCTTGATTTCGATGACCGTATAGCGGGCGGCGGGATCGGGTGCCAGCCGTTGCCCGCCGACGCCCCAGAACAGGTCGCGGCCCGGCTGAGGGCGGACCCACAACTCGGCAACCTGTTCGGGCGGCGGGGTGCCGGGAAGAGTCGATTTGACGGGCCGGCCGCAGGCGGCGCCCAGCCCGACTGTAGCGCACAGGAACCATACAGGTACCGACGATGACGCGCTGCGCAAATGCCGTACTGCTGCTGCTACCGCCAACAAATGCCCTCCCCGACTCCAGCCTCGCGTCGAGACTTCGCTACAGGCGCCAGTTCTGCAATTGCCACGCCATCGACCTCAGCCGGGGAGGCAGCGGAGGGGACGGAGATAACGAAGGACTCGCCAGTCGCGGATGGCCATCACCGGGCACGACCCTCTTTAGCACGGAGAAACGGAGCAACGAAGTCACGGAGCATTATGGGCAGGAAATCTGGTGGCAAGAAATCATATAGATGATCCTCCGTTGCTCCGTTGCTCCGTGTGAAAGACCTCCGCTCCCTCGATAATCTCCGCTATCTCCCTACCGGAAATCATGTGACTGCGGGTCCGGCCCGCTGCCGGCGAGCCCGATGACGCGATCCGCTTTGACCGCCGTCACCCCTTCCTGAATCTGCAGGATCCCTTCGACCAGCAGATACGGCTCCCCCACGATCGCGCGGCGGTACTCGGTGAACAGGTCCGGCGTCACGATGACGTTGGCGATGCCGGTCTCGTCTTCCAGCGTCAGGAAGACGAACCCCTTGGCGGTCCCGGGGCGCTGTCGCGTGATGACCGCGCCGGCCACCCGGACGCGCCGGCCGTGGCGCCCGCGCGGCAGATCGATCGCGCGCAGGACGCCGCGAAGCGCCAGCTCCGCGCGCCGCAGCGCCAGCGGATGCGGGCCAATCGTCAGGCTCGTCCCCGCATAATCGGCCATCAGCCGCTCGGGCGGCGTCATGGGTTTCAACGGCGAGTCGGGATCCGGGATCGCCCGCCGTCGCTTGTCGCGCGATCGGCACCTGCGACAAGCTTTGGCGAGGCCTCGCCGAAGCGCGCGCTGAGTCCTGGACGCGCGAAGGCGGGGATCCGGGATCCGGACGCGAAGCTCGCGCGTGTCCTCGAAGAGTTCCCCCGCGGGCCTCACCGCGCGCTCGATTTGCCACAGCGCGCTGCGGCGATCGTGGCCGAACGCGTTGAGCGCGCCGATTTCGGCAAGCGTCGCCAGCTCGTCGCGCCGCAACCGGACCCGCGCGACGAGATCGTCGATGGAGGCGTAACGGCCGGGATCGGGATGCGGGACTCGGGATCCGGGACTCGGGATCGCGGGATTCGGGATCGGGATGAGGGATCAGGGATTGGCGATTCCACTCGTGCGCGCAGATGTTGCAGAAGTATCCGTGCGCCGGCGTCTCCTCGAGCATCGACTGATCGTCACAGCCGCACTTGGGACAGCGGTCACTGCAGGACGCGTCAAGTTCCGCCGCCGCGCTTCAGCGGATCCGGATCGCGCACTCCGCGGATCCCGGCTGCGCGGCATGCCGCGATCGCCTTGCCGGTTTCCTGCCGCAGGCCGTTCACGTACAGCAGTCCCAGCCGGACCCGGCCGTCGGGATCGACGCGGCAGGTCCAGTCGGACTCCTGCACGTCGATCGGCGCGAACCGCACGCCGTGGCGCTGCGCGTCCTTCACGAGCGTGGCCGGATGGTAGAACCCCATCGGCTGGTTGTTCAGGAGCGCCGTGTAAAAGGCCGCCGGGTAGTGCGCTTTCAAAAACGCGCTGGCGTACACGAGCAGCGCGAAGCTCGCGGCGTGTGACTCCGGAAACCCGTAGAGCGCAAACGAGGTGATCGACCGGAGAATCTCGTCCGCCGCCTCGCCGGTAATCTGCTGCTTCGCCATCCCGGCGCGCAGCCGGCCCTCGATCTGCTGCATGCGGTGCTCGGATCGCTTGAACCCGAACGCGCGCCGCAGCTCCTCCGCTTCGCCGCCGGAAAATCCCGCCGCGACCATCGCCATCCGGAGCAGCTGCTCCTGGAACAGCGGCACGCCGAGCGTGCGCGCGAGGATCGGCTCGAGCGAGGGGTGCGCGTACATCACGGGCTCCGCTCCCTGACGGCGCTTCAAGTACGGGTGCACCATCTGCCCCACGATCGGGCCGGGACGGATGATCGCGACCTCGACGACGATGTCGTAGAAGCACTCCGGGCGCAGGCGCGGGAGGGTCGCCATCTGCGCGCGCGACTCGACCTGGAAGATCCCGATCGTGTCCGCCTCCTGCAGCATGCGATAGACGGCCGGGTCGTCCGGGGGAAGGTGCGCGAGATCGAGCGCTCGCGTGACGGGGCGCTCGCGCCTGCCGGGATCCGGGATCCGGGATCCGGGATCCGGGGTGCTCTCTTCGCGCGATTCGGAATCCTCCGGATCCCGCATCCCGGATCCGGATCCCGACTTGAATTCACCAGCTCCAATGCGTCCTGCAGGACGGACATCATTCCCAGACCGAGGAGATCGACCTTTACTATCCCCATGTCGGCGCAATCGTCCTTGTCCCACTGCACGACGACGCGGTTGGGCATGGTCGCGTTCTCGAGCGGCACCACGTCGTCGAGCCGGCCGTGGCACATCACCATGCCGCCGGAATGCTGGCCGAGGTGGCGCGGCAGATCCTGGATCGACGTCCACAGCCGGCCGAACGTCTGCATCACGGGATGCTGGACATCCAGGCCGACCTCGCGCAGGTTGCGGTCGAGCGTCTCCTTCGGATCCACCCACTCGAAATGGTTCATGACCTTGGCGAGCCGATCGATCTGCTCGGGCTCGAGCGACAGGACCTTGCCGACTTCCCGCGCGGCGCTCCGGCCGCGGTACGTGATCACGTTGGCCGTCATGGCGATGCGGGGGCCGCCGGACGGCTCGCCGCGGTATTTCTCGTACATGTGCTGGATGACCCGTTCGCGGCGATCGCCGCTCGGCAGATCCAGATCGATGTCCGGCCACTCACCGCGCTCCTCCGAGAGGAACCGCTCGAAGAGCAGGTCCATGCCGACCGGATCGACGGCCGTGATGCCGAGGCTGTAGCACACGGCGCTGTTGGCGGCGGACCCGCGCCCCTGCACGAGGATGTCGTGCTGCCGGCAGAAATTGACGATGTCCCAGACGATCAGGAAGTAGCCGGCCAGATCGAGCTTCTCGATCAGATCGAGCTCGCGCTGGATCTGCCGCCGCGCCCGCTCGTGATACGGCCGGTAGCGCTCGCGCGCGCCGGCCTGCGCGATCTTCCGCAGGAACGACGCCATCGTCTCGCCGGCCGGCACGGGGTATTCGGGAAAGCGGTAGCCGAGATCGGCCATCGTGTAGCCGAGGCGATCGGCCAGCTCGCCCGACGCCGCCACGGCCTTCGGCATGTCCGAAAAGAGACGGGCCATCGCGTCGGGCGGCTTGAGGTAGCGCTCGGCGTTCCACGTCAGCCGCCGGCCGGCGCGCTCGAGCGTCGTCTTGTGGCGGATGCAGGTCAGCGCGTCGTACAACGGCCGGTCCGCCGGCTCGGCAAAGCGGACGCCGTTGGTCGCGACGACCGGCACATGGAACGCGGAGGCCAGGTCGACGAGCGCCTGGTTGTCGGCTTCCTCGTCGCGCAGCAGATGGCGCTGGACCTCGATGCACACGTTCGGCGCCCCGAACGTGCCGACGATGCGATCGACGAGGCCGCCGACCCCGAAGCGCGGCCCGGTCATGGCCGTACGGCCGACGAGCGCCACGAGCCCGGCCACGTGGCCGTCGAGCTCGTCGAGCGCCAGCGCCCCTTCCCCCTTCGGCGATCGCCGCTTCATCCGCGTCACGAGCCGGGAGAGATTCCGGTACCCGTCGCGCGATTCGACGAGCACCGGCAGCCGGAACACCGAGGTGCCGGTCCCGAGGCCGATCGTCAGCTCGGCGCCGACGATCGCCTTGAGGCCCGCGCGTTTCGCCGCCAGATGAAACCGCGGCGAACCGTAGAAGCCGTCGCGATCGAGCAGCGCGAGCGCCGGATACCCGAGCGACGCCGCGCGCTCGACGAGCGCTTCGGGCAGCGATGCGCCATCGAGGAACGAGAACGCGGACGCGGCGTGGAGCTCGATGATAGGCACACGGATTTACTACGGATGGACACGGATCACACGGAGCCGTCACGGTGCGACGCCTTCGTCTCCTGTCGGCGCGTGATTCGGACAGTCAGCGAGAGACGGGATGCACAGGAGAGAACGGGATGGTTAGCAGCATCACGCTGGTGCGGCGCCGGCCGCCGGCCGTCGCCACGGCGCGACACTACGCCGATGCGAGCGCTAACGTGCACAGATGCCCTCCCGTTCCCCTTCCTCCTGTTTGAACCGCTGGAAGCGCGGCCGACACCAGTTTGTGCGTCATCCGTGTCATCCGTGTAATCCGTGTTCCGTGTAATCCGTGTGTCCGTGTTGATCCGTGGCCTCAATCCAGCACGCCCTCGAGGAACCATCGCTCGGTGATCCGATCGCGGAACAGGCGGCAGAGCGATCCATCGCTCAGCGCCACGTCCCACTCGTCGCGATCCCAGCCAGTGCCCCCGGCGTCCCACCAGGCCCCCGACGTGCGCCACGGTCCGGCCTGCTGCTCCACGCCTCCGCCCGGCATGCCGCGGCGATCGATGGCGACACGTACCGGACGGCCGCGCTCGACGCTCACGCGGATCGCGATGGGCGGACGGAAGCGGCGCAGGATCAACGTGCCGCCGGACGCCGGCCCGGTGGCAGGGCTCCTGGCGGCAGGCCCCGAAGCACCCGGGTCGAACCGGCGCATCTCGAAGGCGTCGGGGCGATAGCTGTCGAGGCGCGCCGGCGACCCGCACCGCCGTTCGCCGACGAGGGCGCCGAGCCGGGCGGTGAGCGTGGCCAGCGTTTCCGCCGAGGGCATCGCGCGCTCGAGAAGCGAGGTACTGAACGATGCGCGCCGGCGCCGGATCGATCTCGAGGGTCACGACGTCGATGGCCGCGGAGGGGGGATGCGACTCGAGATCGAGGAGCAGCAGCGTGCGCAGCACCTTCGCGTCACGCATCGCGGCCGGCAGCTGCAGCAGGCGTCCGTGCACCGTCCGATCGACGAGGCGCAGATCGAGCCGCAGCGCCGCCGCCCCGCGATCGGCGCGCTCGAGCGCGGCCGACAACGGGTCGAGCAGGCGCGCGAGCACGAACGACAGCGGCTCGAGCTCGTCGATCGGCCATTCCAGATCGATCGACTGGATGAATCGGGGCACACCGGGATCCGGGACGAGCGGCGTCAGATCGACCCCCGACGCCAGCCGCTGCAGCACGAGGCCGGCCTGCCCCATCCGCTCGGAGAGATCGGCGGCCGGCAGAGCCGGCAATCTCTCCAAGAGTGGTGAGCCCCCAGCGCCGGAACGTGTCGAGCCGGGTGGTGGTCGCTGCCACGGTGGCGTCCGGCTTCAGCCGGACCATGGGGACCGTCGTTCGAGTCGCGCGGCCCGCGTCGTAGCCCCCATCGGCCACGAGCACGCGCAGCGTGTCGATCGGGAGAGCCGCGAGCGCAGAGGCGACATCATCCGTGACGACCGTTAGCCCCGGTTGGGCGATCGCCATCAGGCGCGCGGCAGTCTGCGTCGGCGCAAGTGCCACTCGAATGCCCGCCGCGCGGTCCGCCGCCACACGGTCCGCCGCCACACGATCGAGCTCGGCGCCAATCGCCTGCGGAGCCCCGAGCAGGCGCCCAAGCCCGCTCACATCCAGCACCACGGAGGCCCCGTGACGCTCGATCCGCGGTGAGAACTCGCGGGCAATGGCCATGAGTAGTTCCGGCGTGCGCATCGGGTCCGGCGTGCGCGTCGAGCGGAGGCACGCGAAGAGCTGCCTCGGCATCGCACCAGCCTCGATCGGACCCGGCCGGCCCGCGAGTGCCGCCGCGTCAGGCGGCAGGATGCGCCGGATCTGCGCGAACGTCTCCCGCACCGAGATGTCGGGGATGGAGGGCGCGAGGTCGTCGTAGGAGGGAATCCGCATATGTCTAAAACAGGAGATCAGGAGATCAGGAGATCAGAAATTTTTGTTTTTTAAGAATGAATCTCCTGACCTCCTGATCTCCTGTAAAACTTCAGCGTTTTCCCCCCACGATCCGCGGACTCGGATCGATCGCTCTCAGCAGCCGCGCGCGATCCGCCGTGCCCGACCAGCGTCCCCGCGTGCCCTCGAGCGCGATCGTGACGCCGCCCGGGCTCCGGGCCAGCCGATCGGCCCCGACCAGCACCGCGGCGGTCTGGCTGCCTTCGATCACGCGCGCGATCCGCATCCACGTCGTGTACGGCAGCTGCCGCAGCCCCATCGGCGGGACGTCCGCCAGGTCGAAGGCGACGATGCCGAAGCCGCCCGCCTGGAGCACCAGGTTCATCGCCTTCAAGGCGCGTGGCGCATCCCCCGTCTCGCGGACCCACAGCAGCTTCGACAGGTCGAGGCCGGCCGCCTCCGCCGATGCCGGATCGAAGCGATCGCTCGTGTCGATGAGGGCCACCGCTTCGCCGCGCTCCGCCGCGGCCGCCAGCATCCGGCACAGCACCGTGAGCCGGCCGGCCGATCGCGCGCCGATGATCTCGGACAGATGTCCGCGGACGAGACCCCCGCCCAGCGCGACGTCGAGCGATGCGATCCCCGTCGGCGCGACATCGCGGTGGAGGCCGGTCCACGGCGTGGCGGACGTCAACGTCACATCGAGCCGGCGTGCGCGGAGCAGCGATTCGAGTTCGGCGCGTACGGCGTGGCCCATCACATCTCCGCGGGGTCGCGAATCGCGGGTGATTCGCTTTTTGTTCGCCCCATGCTGAAAGGAGTATAGTGCGCCCATCACACCGGATCAAGCGGTGGTTCACTCCGAGCGCGCCCCGAACGCGCGCCGGCGCCGATCGCTCCGCGTAAAGTGCGGAGGAATTGGCTGTTAAGATAGGTGCCCTTGGCCACCCCACTCCAGTCGCCCGTCAAGCCGGCCCCGCCGACCGACGCCGAGGTGCCGACGCCGCTCGGGCACCCCATCGTGCAGCGCACCCTCGCGGCGTTCAGCTACCGGGATTTCCGCGTCCTCTGGTTCGGCGCCTTCACCTCCACGGTCGGCACGTGGATGCAGAAGGTGGCGCAGAGCTGGCTCGTCTTCGACCTGACGAAGTCGTCGTTCTTCCTCGGGCTCGACGACTTCCTGGGGCAGCTGCCGATCCTCCTGTTCACGCTGGTCGGCGGCGTCATCGCCGACCGCCACGACCGGCGCCGCCTGCTGCTCGGCTCGCAATACATCCAGATGACGACGGCGTTCGTGCTGGCGGGCCTCGTGTATTTCGGCCACGTCCGCGTCTGGCACATTCTGGCGCTCTCGTTCGTGACGGGGATGGCGCAGGCCTTCGGCGGTCCCGCCTATCAGTCGCTGATTCCGTCGCTGGTGCCCAAGAAAGATCTGCCGAACGCGATCGCGCTCAATTCGATCCAGTTCAACCTGGCGCGCGTGTTCGGCCCGCTGCTCGCCGGCGCGGCGCTCTTTTTCGGCACGGCCGCCTGCTTCGGGCTGAACGGCCTCTCGTTCGTGGTCGTCATCGTCGCGCTGATGTCGCTGCACATCAAACACATCAGGACCACCGACAAGAAGCCGATGCTGGAAGAGATGAAAGGCGGGATCGCGTACGCGCGCAGTCAGCCGGCCATCATCGCGCTGACCGTGCTCGCGTTCCTGACGACGTTCCTGGGACTGCCGCTGCTGACGTTCATGCCGGTCTTCGCCCGCGAGATCTTCCACGGCGATGTCAGCCGGTACACGCACATGATGGCGTTCTCGGGAGCCGGGGCCGTCGCCGGCGCGCTCGTCGTCGCGTGGCTCGGACGGTTCCAGCACATGGGCGTCACGCTGCTCGTCGTCCAGGCCGTCTTCGGCGGGCTGATCGCGGCGTTCGCGCTGTCGGAGGTGTGGTGGTGGAGCTGCCTGCTGCTCTTCCTGGCCGGCGCCGCGATGATGGTCGTCTACTCGATGACCGCCTCGCTGGTCCAGCTGATCGTCCCGGACCATCTCCGCGGCCGCGTCGTGAGCATCTACATGGTGGCGTTCCGCGGCGGGATGCCGCTCGGCAGCCTCGCGGGCGGGTACGCCGCGAGCCTCAGCTCCGCGCCCCACGTCCTGGCCGTGAACGGAGGCCTGCTCACGCTCGTCGCGGTGTACTTCCTGATGAGGGGCGGGGTGCGGGAGCTCTGAATCCCTAATCCCTAATCCTTGAATCCCTGAATCGCTGCCGGATTCAAGGATTCAAGGATTAGTGATTCAAGCTTTTACAATCCAGAAGACGCCGAGCGCGATTGACGCGACCGCCATCGCGCCGCCGGAGGCGCGGCCGAGGCGGGTGACGCGCGAGGTGGTCATCAGGCCGGCGAAGGCGACGCCGAAGAGCGACATCGAGAGCAGGATGCCGGCGGCGAAGACGGCGATCAGCCCCAGCAGCACCGGCAGCGGCGCGCCGCCGAGGCGGTCGCCGAACGGGGTGAGCAGGGTCAGCGCGCGCAGGCTGCTCACCGCGAACGCCGCGCCGATGATGGTCGGCAGGTGCGAGTGCGCGCCGGGCATCGGATGCCGCTCGCGCCGCCCGATGTGCAGGTGCCAGTGCGGATCGGTCTCGTGCCCGTGAGTATGCGTGTGCCCGTACACGCGGCCGGCGGTCACGCCCCAGAGGCCGACGCCCCCCAACCCGACGAGCAGCACGCCGCCGAGCACCTCGCCGCCGCGTTCCACGACGATCGGCAGCGACCACCCGAGCACGATCAGCGCGCCGGCGCCGAACGCGAGCAGCAGCGCGTGGCCGAGGGCGAACCGCACCGCCACGCCAAGCGCGCGCGCGCGCTTGACCGCTGGCGCCTCGCCGCCGGGACCGAGCGACAGCGCCGCGATCGCCATCAGGTGATCGGCGCCGAGGCCGTGGAGAATGCCCAGAAGGAGTGCCGAGGACAGGAGGATCACGGATTGAATTCTAATACGAGGGCGCCGCGGATTTGAGGCTGATCGTCCACGAGACGGGAACCGTCACGGGCGCGTAGCAGATTGCGTTGTCGCACGCCTGGTATTTCAGCGTGCCTTTGATCGTGAGGGACGTCTCCGCCGCGGGCGCCGCCGACACGGTGACGTCCTGGACGATGCGGAACGGCTTGCTGTAGACGAACTGGACTTCGTCGAGCGGTTTGAATTTCTCCGACTTCGGAAATCGGGCCGCGTGCGCCTTCACCGCGCGGGTCGGCTCGAGCACGAGCGAGATCGGGACGAGCCCCTTCTGCTCCGGAGCATAGACGTGCATCTCGGGCTTCGGCGCGACCTCGATCACGAGCGACACGCGCGTGCCCGGCGCGACCGCGCCCGCCGGCGCCGAGGTCGCCACCGTCAGGTGCTTCGTCTCGGCCTGACCGGCCGCGGCTGCTTGCCGGCCTGTCGACGGACCGCCGGCGCTCAGCACGAGCGAAAGCAAGAGGGACATGAGCATGGTGCGATTGTCCCACGAAAAAGGGGCAGAGCCTTGCGGCCCTGCCCCTTCCGTGTTTATCCGTGGCTCGTGTAATCCGTGTTTTATCCGTGTAATCCGTGTAATCCGTGGTTTAGAAGCGGAACTTGGCCGACAGCCGCACGCTGCGGGCGCCCTGGAACGTGCTCGGCAAGTCGAACAGCGGGTTCCGGCGAATCGACGGCGTGGCCGCGGCGATCGTGTCCGCGTTGAAGCCCGCGAAGAACGCCTGGGGGTTCGCAACCGGGATCGCATCACGGTAGGGCGTGTTGGTGTACGCCGTCACGATGTCCTGATCGAACAGGTTGATGACGTTCGCCTCGAAGATCACGTCCGTGCGGCCGAACAGCCCGACCCGCTGAGAGACGATGAGGTCGGTCTGGCTGAACGTTCGGCGACCGGCCCATGCTGTTGCGCCCCAGGTTGAACACCGGCACGTTCAGCACCGTGACCTGCTGCTGCTGCGGGAGGCCGCTGGCGAGCTGATAGAACATGCCGGCCTGGGTGCCCCAGGGCAGGGTGTACGACGCCTGGAGCTTGAACTGGTGCGGCCGATCCGTGCCGAGCGGTCCGTAGACCGGCGCGCCGGTCTGATCGAAGGACATGTATTGCCCGTCGAAGAACCGGTTGACGCTCGGGCTGTTGCGCCCGTTCTCGTCGGAGCTGGCCAGCCCGGAGTAATTGCCGGTGAGGCGGCTCCGGAGATAGCTCGTCTTCATGTACCAGCGGTTCGAGAGCCGCTTGGTGAGGCGGAACTCGAGGCCGTCGTACACGCGCTCCGGGATCGGTTGATTGGGGCAGGTCGTGCACCCGGCCTTGTCGCGAAGCAGGTTTTCGGAGATGCCCCGTCCCGGGTTCGAGATGTAGAACACCTCGCCGACGCCCGGCACCGCGATCCCGACATCCTCGATCGTCCGGTCCATCCACTTGTGGGCGTACCGGACGCCGACCGACATCGTCCGCGTCAGCTCGTGATCGGTGCCGAGCGTGAACTCCTGCGCGCGAATCGGCTTCATGTCCGGTTCGACGAGGGCTTCCGCGCCGGCGCCGTTCGACACGTGACGGAAGTCCACCTGGTCGATGAACGTGCCGGGGCACCCGGTTCCCGGGGGCCCTTCGCAGTCAATCGTCGGCCAGTTGAACGTGTCGAGCGTGTAGTAGTAGGTGATCCAGTGCTGGGCGCCGAAGCTGCCGAGCGGCATCTCGAGCTTGCTGATGTCGTAGAACATGCCCCAGCTGCCGTAGGCCTTCCACTTGCCGTCCCCTTTCACGTCGTACGCGAAGCCGACGCGCGGCGCGATCTTGTCCTTGAAGCCGAAGTCGATCCCGGGGTTCTCGGCCCGGTACGACGGCACGTGTTCCTGTTCGGTGCGGAGGCCCAGGTTCAGCGTCAGCCTGTTGTTGACGGTCCATGAGTCCTGGAGGAAGACGCCGTAGTTCTTCGCGCTCACCTTGCCCTCGGTGTACTGCCGCGAACACCTGGTAGTAGCCGTACGTGCCGCGAACCAACCGCGGCGGCGACGTCGAGCGTCGAGCGCGTCTGGTTCCAGTTGAGCGTCATGTTCGAGGCCTGCTGGCCGGTGTTGATCTCGTTGCCGAGCCGCTCGAATTGCACGCCGCCCTTGAACGTGTGCTGCCCCATGCAGTTCGCGTAGTAGGTCGCATCGGCGTTGACGCTGAGCCGCGTGTAGTCGTCCTTCGCGGTGCGCGTGTTGGCGATGCCGTCGGCGTAGCTGTTCGGCTGCTACGAGGTTCGCCGGAACCTCCGGGAACACGTTGTTCGACTGGCTGAACGTGCGGCGCGTGTTCGTGTTGAATTCCGTCAGCGTCTGGCCGCGCGAGCCGTAGCCCAGATAGCCGGCCGTCAGACTCAGGTACAGCTTGGGGCTCACGACCCAGTCCGTGGTAGTCGCGTACCGGTTGTTGAATTGATTCGTGTAGAGCACGCCCGGGAAATTCGCCGGGTTGGCCGTGCTCGTCCGGAATGCAGCGTCCGAGACGCGATCGCCGAGGACACCGGCCTGGCCGGAAATGTAGTCCGGCTCCAGCCCCGGAAGGCCGACGGATCCCGTCGTCGGATTGTGGCTGCCCGCGAACTTCTGGTGAAGGCTGCTCGTGAGCTGCGCCGTGAGGTTGTAATTGATGTTGTGATCTTCCCGGCTGTTCGAAAACGTCTGCGCGCCGGCCGCGCGGTTCTGGGTGAAAGTCACGGTCCGGTCGTTGTTTTCGAGCTGCGGACCGTACCCGGCAAAAAACCAGAGCCGGTCGCGTCAGGATCGGGCCGCCGATCGTGGCAGATCGGCTCGATGACCTGGCCGGGGTCGCGCGCGGTGGTCGTGTACTGCACGACGAGCGGGTTGAGCGGATCGAGCCGGGAGGCTTGACGGATCGCGCCCCGGAGCCAGACGTTGTCCGTGATAGTACGCGCCGATCTCTCCATGGAACGCGTTCGTGCCGCGAGCGGCTGATGGCGCTGATGACGCCGCCCGTCGCCGCGCGGAACTCCGCGTTGTAGCCGCTCGACTTGACCTGGACTTCCTGAACGAAGTCGATGCAGGATGCCGCTGCCGGACGTGCCGTTCCGCAGCGTTGGTCGTGTCCTGCCCGTCGACGATGAAGCGGTTCTCGGAGCCGCTCGACCCGTCGATGTTGAGGCCGCCGCCGCGCGATTCGTTGTTGGTCCCGGGAGCGGTGGTCACGGCGCTCGTGAAATCACGCCCCTTGGGGATCAGATCGATGACGTCCTTCTGGATGCTCGCGGACGCGGCGTTCTGCTTCACGTCGATGAGCGGCGATTCCGCCGTGACCTGCACGGCCTCGTTGACGCCGCCGATCTGGAGCGCGAAATTGACCTTGAGGATCTGCCCGAGTTGAAGCTGCACATCTTCAACCTTCGAGGGCTGGAACCCGGTCAGGTTCGCCACGACCGTATATCGCCCGGAGGTGAGCGCCGGAAAACGGTACGTCCCCAACGTATCGCTGACGGCACTCACAATTCCGCCGGTAGCGGCACGCGCCTCGACGGTTGCGCCCGGCAGCACGGCGCCGGAACTGTCCTTGACGACGCCTTCGATCGAACCACGCGTTTCCTGTGCTGACGCGATCGGCGCGACCAGCACGAGAAGCGCGAGGATGCCGAACAGACTGGCACTTCGCTTCATCTCTCCTCCTGAGTGAAGACCAACAAACTTGCAAACGAACCCCTGGGATGTTGGGATTCTAGACTGGTGGGACGAACGGATCAACAGACAAAATGTGTGTAAACTATTGGAAAATAGACATTTTGCGCGCTAAATATCGATGAAACTGGATCCATGCGCCTGTCAGTGCGTCAAAAAAAACGGGGGGCTGGTCACTGACCAGCCCCCCGTTGTCCCTGACGTGACGCTCGTCCCGCGGACGAGTCGCCTAGTTCTTGCGTCGCGTGATCTGGTCCCAGACCGCCGCGCCGCCGCCGCCGATGGCCGCCCCGATGAGCGCGCCCTTCTTGCCTTTGACCGCCGCGCCCACCGCGGCGCCGACGCCCGCCGAGGAGCCGATGATCACGGCGCTCTTCTTCACCGACCGGGTGCGCTTCACGGGCGCCTGACGGTCGTCGCCGTAGACGACCTGGTTCGTGCGCACCGGCCGCGCGGTCTCGACCGGATAGGACGCCGGGATCACGCGAGCGTCGGCGACCTCCGGATCGATCGCGCGCGCCGCGCGGTAGCTGACGGGCGCCGCGAACTGCTGCGCCACCGGCTGCTGCGCGTAGGCGGCCGGCTGACCGGTCGAACGCACTCGACCTGCGACATCGCGACCCCGTTGACCATCGTCGGCCGCACGAGCGTCCGCTGGTTCGGTTCGCAGCTGACGACCACCGGTGCGCCCGGCTGCGGCGGCGGCGAGCTGCTGAGCGTTCACACCCCCGCCATTCAGCGCTCCCCCGCATCCGACAGTAAAGAGGAGCGCGCCGAGCCCGCCGGCGGCCGCGACACGTCCCCGCAACGAGTTCATCTGAATGCCAGTCATGCTCACCTCCCGGTGTCCGTAACACGGGTAACTCCAAGCGCGGTGCCAGCGCCGTCGGGCTAAAATGCCAGCAATTCGGCCTGTTTTCGCGTCTCCGCGCCGAAGCGCCACAATGGGCTGTCCTCCAGATGGCTCAACCGTTCCGGGAAACCGGGGGCATCTCCAGATTCGTAATCCGCCCGCCGTCGGTTGTCGCGCGGTGATGAGTGATGAGCGACAGAGTTAGGCTTCCAGCCTCCAGCGATTCCGCAGGATTCAGGGAAGCAGGGAGTCGGAAGCAGGAATTCTGGAAGCTGGAAGCTGACCAGTGATTAGCGATTCTCAATGGCGCATATTCTTGTCGTCGAAGACGACCACGACATCGCCGAGCTCATCGCGCACTACCTCGAAAAAGCGGGGCACAGCGTCGATCGCGCTGGCGTCGGGCGCGGCGGTGATCCCGAAGCTGCGGGCGCGCGCGACCGACCTCGTGATCCTCGACCTGATGCTCCCCGGCATGGACGGCCTCTGGTGTGCCAGGCGATGCGGGCGAATGCCGCCACGGCGGGCATTCCCGATCATCATGCTGACGGCGCGCGGCGAGGAGGGGGATCGCATCGCCGGGCTCGAGCTGGGCGCGGACGACTACGTCACCAAGCCGTTCAGCCCCAAGGAGCTCGTCGCCCGCGTCGCCGCGCGCCTCCGCCGCGTCTCGTCGCCGCCGTCGGTCGCCGTGGTGCACTACGGTCCCATCTCGATCGACGCCGATCGCCACACCGTCACGCTCGACGGACGCGAGGTCAGGCTCACGGCGAAGGAATTCCTGCTGCTCCAGTATCTGGTGCAGCATCGCGGGCGCGTGCTCTCGCGCGATCTGCTGCTCACCGACGTCTGGGGCTACCAGTACACCGGCGGCACGCGCACGGTCGACGTGCACATCCGGCGGCTGCGCGAGAAGCTGCCCGTGCTGAACGAGTCGATCGAGACGGTCAAGCAGTTCGGGTACAAGCTTGTCTGAGTGGAGATGACGGAGACAACGGAGAGTTGAATGTGAACCTGTTTTGACCTTCCGCAACCGGCTCTTCCTGACCTCGCTCGTCGCGGCGGGAGTGACGCTCCTCGTGGCGACGACGCTGGTGTCGTGGTCCGTGCGGCGGAATCTCGAGGAGCAGATCGAACGGGGCCTCGTCAACGAGGCGCGGCTCGCGGCCGAGACGCTGTCGCACCGGCAGGCCACGGCCCCGGCGGAGCTCGACGCCGAAGCCGACGCCATCGGCCGGCTGGTCGCGGCGCGCGTCACGTTCATCAGCGCCGACGGCACGGTGGTCGGCGACTCGCAGGTCGAGCCGGGCGAGCTCGGTGCGCTCGAAAACCACGCGACGCGTCCCGAGATCCAGCAGGCGCGCGCCGAAGGGCTGGGCATCGCGCGGCGATACAGCACGACGGTGCAGACCGACATGCTGTACGTGGCCGTCCCGGTCCGCGGAACCAGCACCGCGGGCCTGTCCGAAGTCCGCCTCGCCCTCCCGCTGACCGAGGTCCGCGATCAGCTCGCGGCGGTGCGCCGCTCGGCGATCGTCGCGATGGGCGCCGGCATGCTCGCCGCACTGGCCCTCGCGTGGGGATCGTCGGCGCTGCTCAGCCGGCGCGTGCGCGCGATTGCGGCGGTCGCCGAACGCTACGCCGCCGGCGACCTGTCGCAGCCGGCGCGCGACTACGGCGCCGACGAAATCGGCACCGTCGCGCGCGTCCTGGACGAATCGGTCCGCGAGATCGCCAGCCGGTCCACTCAGCTCGACGCCGACCGTGCCCGCATGGAGGCAATCCTCGGCGGCATGATCGAGGGGGTCCTGGTGGTCGACGATCACGGGCGGCTGCAGCTCGTCAACGCCGCCGCCCGCCGGATGCTGAAGCTGCAGGACCCGCCCGAGGGCCGCCACTACCTCGAGATCGTGCGCCACCCCGACATCGCGGCGCAGATCACGGGGGCGCTGCAGGGCACGGCGAGCGATCGCCTCGAGCTGACGCTGCTGCCCCGCGAGCCCGAGACCGTCTTCGTCGCCCGCACGGCGCCCGTCCGGGCGGCGATTGCGCGCGGCGCCGTGCTGGTGCTCCACGACATCACCGACCTGCACAAAGCCGATCAGATCCGGCGGGACTTCGTCGCCAACGTCTCCCACGAGCTGCGCACGCCGCTCACGGCGGTGCGCGGGTACGTCGAAGCGCTGCTCGACGATCCGTCGGATCCGCAGGAGGCCCGGCGGTTTCTCGAGACCATCGCCCGTCACACGCTGCGGATGGAGCGGCTCGTGCGCGATCTCCTGCGCCTCGCCCGGCTCGACGCCGGGCAGGAAACGCTCGAGCGCCTGGCCTGCAGCGTCGAGTCGCTCTTTACCGGCGTCGCCACCGAGCTTGCCCCGGCGATCGAGGCCCGCGGCCAGCACGTCGTCCAGCAGATCGAGCCGGACGCCGCCACCGTCAGGGGCGATCCAGCGAAGCTGCACGACGCGCTTGCGTAACCTGGTCGAGAACGCGACGAACTACGCGCCCGAAGGCAGCACGATTGTCATCGGCGCCTCGCGTAAAGGGGATCGCGTGCTGCTGACCGTGGCGGATGCCGGGCCCGGCATCCCGGAGGCCGATCTGCCGCGGGTGTTCGAGCGCTTCTATCGCGTGGACAAAGCGCGCTCCCGCAGCTCGCGCGACCCCGGCGGCACGGGCCTCGGCCTCGCGATCGTCAAGCACCTGGTCGGGCTGCACGGGGGAAGAGTCACTGTGGCCAATCGGGCCGAAGGCGGGGCGGTGTTCACGATAGAGCTGCCAGGATAGAGACAGCTACCAGCTACCAGCTACCAGCTACTTGCTTCCGCTTCCAGCTTCCAGCTTCCCGCGTCTATGGCGCGATGGTCTTCGCAACCACCCAATACACGACCGCGGCAATCCCGGCGGCCGCCGGGATCGTCAGGACCCAGGCCCAGACGATCCGGCCCGCGATGCCCCATCGCACGGCAGACAGCCGCTTGATGGATCCCACGCCGATGATCGCGCCCGTGATCGTGTGCGTCGTGCTGACGGGAATGCCGAGGTTCGTCGCGGTGAAGAGCGAGATCGCGCCGGCGGTTTCGGCGGCGAACCCGCCGACCGGCTGCAGCTTCGTGATCTTCGAGCCCATCGTGTGGATGATCCGCCAGCCGCCCGAGAGCGTGCCGAGCGCGATGGCCGCGTGCGCGGCCATGATGACCCAGAACGGGATCGGCAGGTGGCCGTCGACCATGTTCAGGTAGCCTCCCGCCACCAGCACGCCGGCGATGATCCCCATGGTCTTCTGCGCGTCGTTGCCGCCGTGGCCGAGGCTGTACGCCGCCGCCGACGCGAGCTGCAGCCGCCGGAACCAGTGGTCGACGCGGCCGGGCGAGAACCCCCGGAAGATCCACAGGTTGGCGAGCATGATCAGGAACCCGAGCGACAGGCCGATGAGCGGCGCGAGGACGATGAAGATCAGCGTCTTCGTCCACCCGGAGAGGATGATCGCCCCGAAGCCCGCCTTGGCGACCGCCGCCCCCGCGTAGCCGCCGATCAGCGCGTGCGACGAGCTCGTCGGCAGCCCGTAGTACCAGGTGATCAGGTCCCACACGATCGCGCCGATCAGCCCGGCGAAAATGACGGCGAACGTGACGATGTTGATGTCGACGAGGCCGGCGCCGACGGTCTTCGCCACGGCGGTCCCGAAGGTGAACGCGGCGACGAAGTTGAAGACGGCCGCCCAGATGACCGCTTTGCCCGGAGACAGCACGCGGGTCGAGACCACCGTGGCGATCGAGTTCGCCGCGTCGTGGAACCCGTTGATGTAATCGAAGATCAGGGCGACGACGATGAGGCCGACGACCGCGACGAGGTTGGAGTCCATCCAGGCTAGGCGTGCTTGACGACCACGCCCTCGAGGACGTTGGCGACGTCCTCGCAGCGATCGGTGGCGTCCTCGAGGAAATCCAGAATCTCCTTCCACTTCATGATCTGCACCGGGTCGCGCTCCTCCTCGAAGAGCTTGCGCACCGCGGTCTGGTGCGCCCGATCCGCTTCGTTCTCGAGCCGGTTGATTTCCACCGCCGCTTCGGCGACGCCTTTCCGGCGCTCGAGCGCCTTCATCGCCTTGACGACCTGCCCCGAGCACGCCTTGATGATCCGGGTCAGCTCACGCGCGTCCGCGCGGACGAGCGTAATCTGATACAGCCGGACGATGCTGGCCGACGCATCGATCGCGTCCATCACATCGTCCAGCGATCGCGCGAGCGCGTGGATGTCCTCGCGGTCGAGCGGCGTCACGAAGGTGCTGTGCAGGCGCTGGATGATCTCGTGGGTGAGGAAGTCGCACTTGTGCTCGATTTCCTTGATCTCGTCCGCCTTGTCCCAGAGCGGCTTTTCCGGGGCGAGCATCTCCTCCAGCACTTCCGCGCCATGGCAAATCTCGTCTGCCAGCGCCACGAAGTCGTCGAAAAACCGCCGCTCACGGGGTATCAAGCTGAACGCCACAGATCCTCCGGGCCGAATCTTAGCAGATTCCACTAAGACTTAACCCAACAGCAACCTAATCGTCACGGTAACGTTACACGGGTGTCATCGTGCGCGCAGGCGCCGAGATTCCGAGCGAAGCGTAGGCGACCCGACCTGTGCGCGCGCGAAAGCGAGCCTGGTTCTTACCGGCAAGCAACTCATCAAGACGGAGGAGCGCCGGCAGTAGCAGCAGGTTCAGGACCGTGAGGTATCCGTTTCTGTTGTGCGAACGCTTCGGAGAGGCGCGCGGCCGGTTCGTCAATAAAGGTAGTGTCAAATTCCAGGCGGACCCCTGATTCACCTTCCAGAACACAGCGTGCGTCATTTTACGCGGCCGTAATGGTCGCGTCGTTGCGGGATCACATCCGTTTTCTACTGTGAACGTCGCGCGACCGTGCGGCCTCTGCGGGACGATTTAACACCCTCGTAACAAGCACGTGACGGCTGTGAAACGCGGCGACGGTAGGCTGAGCGCACATGACAAAGTGCTGGAAAATCCTTCGACTGCTGTGCGGCTCGGCAGTCTATGTGGCGGTGTGCGTGACACCGGCGGCCGCCCAGGTCACCCCGGCCGCGGGGTACGTCCCTCCTGACGACACGCCTTCCGTCCGGGTTGGCGTGACGATCTTCGCCGACTACACGGTCCAGACGGAACCCAAAACCAAGGACGTGGACGGCAACGACGTGACGTTCAACTCCTTCAACATCGCCCGGTCGTACATCAACGTCACGGGAAACATCTCGCACATCGTGGCGTTCCGGGTGACGCCGGACATCACACGTGAAACAGGCACCGGCAGCTCGCTGAACGGCAGTTATACGTACCGCCTGAAGTACGCCTACGCGCAGTTCAACATGGACGACTGGATGACGCGCGGCTCGTTTGCGCGCTTCGGCATGCAGCAGACGCCGTGGATCGACTTCATCGACAGCGTGTATCGCTACCGCTTTCAGGGGCCCACGCTCGAGGATCGCGAGGGCATCCTGTCGTCCTCGGACGTGGGGGCGACGTTCCGGTATGTCTTCGCGGGGAACTACGGCGAAGTGCACGGGGGCATCTACAACGGCGACAACTACAACCGCGCGGAGCTGAACGATCAGAAGGCCCTGATGGTACGCGTGACGTTCCGTCCGCTTCGGCAGCATCCCACCCTGAGAGGACTGCGCGTGACCGGCTTTTACGACCACGACGCCTACGTCAAGAACGCGGAGCGGACGCGGGCGATCTTTGGCGTGACCTACGAGCACCCCTACGTCAACGCCGCCGTCAACTACACCTCGACGTCGGACCAGACCCGCGCCGCCAATCCGAAGCTCGACGGACACGGCCTGTCGGTGTGGGCGACGCCGAAGTCCTCGAAGGGCTATGGCTGGGAGGGACTCCTCCGCTACGACCACCTGGTGCAGGAACAGAGCACGTCAACCCTCGAGGGGAACCGCGACCGCACCATCGTCGGGATCGCATATTGGTTCCCGCGGCAGGGAAGTGTCTCCTCGGCGCTGCTGCTGGACTACGAGGCGGTGAACAACCGCGACTATGCGCCCGTCCGGGCCAACGAGCGGCGCTGGATCCTGCACGGGCTCGTCAATTTCTGAACGATTGACGCACCAGCGAACTTTAGAACTTTAGAACTTTGCCCCCAACGGAGCTGACACATGACGTCCTGGAAATGCTTCGCCTCGGCCGGCGCGCTCGCGCTGGCGGGAGCGACGCTGACGGCGCAGACGGTACAGATCAACGGCGCCGGCGCGACGTTCCCGAATCCGATCTACTCGAAGTGGTTCTCGGAGTACAACAAGCTCCATCCCACCGTTCAAATCAACTATCAGCCGATCGGATCCGGAGGCGGGATCCGGCAGATTACCAGCCGCACGGTGTTCTTCGGCGCAACGGACGGCCCGATGACACCGGACCAGCTGCTGGCCGCTCCCGGTAAGATCCTGCACTTTCCGACAGTCATCGGCTCGGTCGTGCCTATCTACAAAATCCAGGGAGTGGCGGACGGCCTGAAGTTCAGCGGACCAGTGCTGGCCAACATCTTCATGGGCAACATCACGAAGTGGAACGATCCGCAGCTCACGGCGCTGAACCCCGGCGTGAGCTTGCCGGCGACCGACATCACCGTCGTGCACCGGTCCGAGGGGTCCGGCACGACCTACGTCTGGGCCGACTTTCTTGGCAAGGTCTCGCCGGAGTGGAAGAAGCGCGTCGGTGTGGCGGCCTCGCTCAACTGGCCGGTTGGCGTCGGCGCCAAGGGGAACGAAGGCGTCGCAGGCCTGGTGAGCCAGCAGCCGGGATCGATCGGCTACGTCGAGCCGGTGTACGCGGTGCAGAACAAGATCACGTTCGGCGACGTGCAGAACCTGTCCGGCAAGTTCGTCCGAGCCTCTCCCGAGTCGGTGACCGCTGCAGCGGCCGCGGCGGCGACCCAGATGCCGGCCGACTTCCGCGTCTCGATCACGAACGCGCCGGGCGACGGCGCCTACCCGATTGCCTCTTTCACGTGGCTCCTGTTCTACGAGAATCCGCAAGACAAGGCGCACGCGAAGGTGATGGTGGATTTCATGAAATGGGCGCTCACCGATGGACAGAAGTTCGCCACGGACCTCGGGTACTCGCCGCTGCCCAAGGCGGTCGTCGATCTCGAGATGAAGGCGCTGACGAAGATCAAGGTGCAATAGCGGCGGCAAGCGACTGCGGCCGCGGCGAGCGAGCGAAGCGAGTCGAGCCGCCGCGAGCGGGGGTGCCCGCCTCCGCTGGTCGCGGAGATTGCGGGCGACCAGCTTCGGCGAGGTCTCGCCGTAGCGCGCAAGGAATGTTAGCGCGCGGAGGCGGAGGGCCCCGCGAGCCGTAAAAATGATCCGGAGGGTGCGATGAGATGGCGACGTGCGTTGACAGCCGCGGCGATGGGTGCGGCGTTGGCCGGGTGTTCCGGCTCTGACCAACCGGCGACCGGGAGCGGGGCCACGCCCCCCGCGGCGGGCGGCTCGGCCGTGCAGATCAACGGCGCGGGCGCGACGTTCCCCAATCCCATCTACTCCAAGTGGACGAGCGAGTACAACAAGCTCCATCCAGACGTACGGATCAACTACCAGTCGGTCGGTTCAGGCGCCGGTATCCGCCAGCTCACCAGCCGCACGGTCTTCTTCGGCGCCAGCGATCAGCCGATGAAGGACGAGCAGCTGACGAGCGCCCCGGGTCCGATCCTGCACCTTCCGACCGTGCTCGGTGCGGTCGTCCCCATCTACAACCTCCCCGGCGTCTCGGGCGATCTGAAATTCTCCGGCCCGGTCCTCGCGGGCATCGTGCTGGGGAAGATCACGAAGTGGAACGATCCGGCGCTCGTGAAGCTCAACCCGGGACTCAAGCTGCCCGACACGGCGCTGACGTTCGTCCATCGATCGGACGGCTCAGGGACGACGTTCGTGTGGGCCGACTACCTCGGGAAGATCTCTCCCGAGTTCAAGAGCACGGTCGGCGTGGACGCGTCGCTCAAGTGGCCGGTCGGCGTCGGCGCCAAGGGCAACGAAGGGGTCGCGGGCCTCGTCAAGCAGACGCCCGGATCGCTCGGCTATACCGAGCCCGCCTACGCCAACCAGAACGAAATCACGTTCGGCTCGGTGCAGAACTCGGCCGGTAACTTCATCAAGGCCAACCCCGACTCCGTCACGGCCGCCGCCGCCGGCGCCGCCGCCACGATGCCGGCCGATTTCCGCGTGTCGATCACCAACGCGCCCGGGGACCAGGCCTACCCCATCGCCTCGTTCACCTGGATCCTGCTCTACGAGAACCCGGACGACAAGGCGCAGGCGAAGATGATGGTCGACTTCATGAAGTGGGCGCTCACCGACGGCCAGAAGTTCGCGTCGGAACTGGGCTATTCGCCGCTTCCCGCCAACGTGGTCGAGATGGAACTCAAGACGCTCGAGCGCGTCAAGCTGCAATAGATGGCCGCCAGTGCCCCGCCCGAACGGCCGACGTCGACAGGCAAGTCCGGCCGCATCGACGAGACGATCTTCCGCGGCGGAACCGGGCTGTTCGGGCTCGTCCTGATCGCCATTGTCGTCGCGATCGGCATCGAGCTGTTGCGACAGTCCCAGTTGTCCATCAAGCAGTTCGGCTGGCACTTCTGGATGACCGACACGTGGGACCCGGTCGCCGGCGAATTCGGCGCGCGTCCGTTCATCTGGGGCACGCTGTATTCGTCGGTCCTGGCGCTCATGCTGTCCACGCCCATCGCGCTCGGCATCGCGATCTACATTTCCGAGCTCGCGCCCAACTGGCTCCGCCGCCCGCTCATGTTCCTGACGGAGCTGCTCGCAGCGATCCCGTCGATCGTCTACGGGCTCTGGGGCGTCTTCGTGCTGGTGCCGCTCGTCCGGCAGTTCCAGGTGAACACGCCCGAGTGGCTGAGGGGCGTGCCGCTCTTCACCGGACCGCCGCTGGGCGTCGGGATGCTGGCCGCCGCGCTGATCCTCGCCGTCATGGTGATCCCGTTCACCTCCTCGATCGCCCGCGAAGTGCTGCGCGCGGTGCCGCAGGCGCAGCGCGAAGCCGCGTACGCGCTCGGCGCCACGCGGTGGGAAGCGATCCGCATGGCGCTCTTCTACGCCCGGACCGGCATCATCGGCGCGGTCATGCTCGGGTTCGGCCGGGCGCTCGGCGAGACGATGGCGGTGACGATGCTGATCGGGAACAACCCGCAGATTTCGTGGTCGCTGTACGCGCCGCAGTACACGATGGCCGCCGTGATCGCCAACGAGTTCACCGAAGCGACCGACGATCTCTATCTGAACGCGCTCGTCGAGATCGGGCTGGTGCTGTTCGTCATCACGCTGATCATCAACGTGATCTCGCGGATGCTGATCTGGTCCATGAACCGCCCGGCCCGCCCCAAGGCGGCGTACGCACCGCGGCGGTGCAGGAGGCCGCGTAATGCGCGACCACGTCCGGCGGTGGACGTCGCACGCGATCGTCGCGCTCTGCGCGGCGGCCGTCCTGCTCGCGCTGGTGCCGCTCGGGTTCGTGCTGTTCTACGTCGTCCAGCAGGGGATCACCTCGCTGAATATCGGGTTCTTCACGCACATGCCGGTGCCGGTGGGCGAACAGGGCGGGGGCATGGCGAACGCGATCGTCGGCTCATTGATGGTGACGGGGATCGGCGCGGTGTTTGCCATCCCGATTGGCGTCATCAGCGGCATCTACGCGGCCGAGTATGCCGGGACACGCCTCGCGTCAGCCGTGCGTTTCTCGGCCGACACGCTCAACGGCGTGCCGTCGATCGTCATCGGCGTGTTCGTCTACGGGGTCGCCGTGCTGCCGTTCCGGCACTTCTCGGCGTTTGCCGGCGGGCTGGCGCTGGGGATCATGATGATTCCGCTCATCATGCGGACGACGGAGGAGCTGCTGCTGCTCGTGCCCTCGACCCTGCGGGAAGGGGCGCTGGCGCTGGGCGCCACGCGGGGGCGCGCGGTGTTCACGGTCGTCGTGCCGGCCGCGCTGCCGGGCATCATCACCGGCATCCTCCTCGCGCTGGCACGCATCGCGGGCGAGACGGCGCCGCTCCTCTTCACGGCGCTCAACAACCGGTTCTGGTCCACCGATCCCGCGCAGCCGATCTCGACGCTGACCGTCCAGATCTTCACCTACGCCGTCGCGCCGTACGAGGATTGGCACCGCCAGGCCTGGGCCGGTGCGCTGGTGCTCGTCGCCATCGTGCTGCTCTGCTCGCTGCTCGCCCGCGTCGCAACGGCGCGGATGGAGAAGCTGCAACGGGGGACGTAAGGGTTCCACTCGGTTCTACGGGGTTCCACGAGGTTCCGCTGGGTTCGGTTCCACGGGGTTCCGCAGGGTTCTGTTCTGCCGGGTTCTACAGGGTTCAGGGTTCTAGGTTCTCCGCGCCGAACCCTGCGGAACCCAGAACCTGCAGAACCTAGAACCCTGCGAACCCCGTGGAACCGAACCTCGCGGAACCCAGTGGAACCCCGTGGAACCCGGCGGAACCCTTCAGCTCGCACCCCACGCGACGGCCATGTAGCGCAGCACCTTGCCGAGAATCACCCAGAACGAGAACGGGACGAGCGGCATACGCGCGACGCCGGCGGCGGCGACCAGCGCGTCGCCGATGATCGGGACCCACGACAGGATCAGCACTGGTTGACCCCACCGGTTCACCAGCGCGGCCGCGCGCGTTCTGTGCGCGCTGGGAAGGACGTGCCGCGCCTCGATCGCGCTTGCGGCCGCTCGCCCGACCCAGTACGTCGTGCACGCCCCCAGATAGTTGCCGGCCGTCGCAACCGCGACCGCTGCACCGACCGAGTACCCGCGTGCGACCATTGCGAACAGCACGGGCTCGGATCCGAGCGGGAGGATCGTCGCCGCGAGCAAGCTCCAGGCGAACAGCGTGGCGTACGCGATGACCGGCTCAGGCATCGGGACATGGTAGCGCCAGAGGTACGCCCATCGCGCTACGTCCGTGCGACACCGCTGAGAACCGCGGAACCGTGAACCCTGAACCTTGAACCTTGAACCCAGCGAAACCTCGTGGAACGGAACCCAGCGGAACCTCGTGGAACCCTGTGGAACCCGGCGGAACCCTTATGAAGCGCACCCGCACACGACCGGCGCGTTGTCAGGTCCGCAGCACGCGGGCTTGACCTCCTCTCCACAACATTCGGACAAGAGCACTGAATCGCAGCAGGCGGGTGCAGGCGCCTGCGGGTTCGGCATCGGCTCGTTGGATTCTTGTCGCTCACTCATGATGACCTCCTAATCGAAGCAAACGAGTCTCACACTTCAACAAACACGTGGCAGGCAATCGCAAGGACGGCCAGCACGCTTGCGAGTGCACCAAAGACGGCGCCGTACCCCACCACGCTCGCAAGTCCGACTGCCAGCACTGGTCCTGCCGCCCGGGCGAGCTGCTGAGAACGCGCCACCACGCCGTTCAAGTACCCGGCACGTTGCATGCTGAAAACGGTTTGAACCAGATGCGGCCGGATCAAGGTCATCAGCCCGGCGCCGAGAGCAAACAGCGCGATCCCGGAGGCGATCGGTACCGGCGTGCGCGCGACGACCAGAGCGGCGAAGCCGCCGGCCTGCAGCAGCAGGCTCACCAACAACAGTCGTGACGGTGATGTCGCCAGTTTGCCGTTCATCAGGAGCGCCCTGCCGGGCAGCTGCATCAAACCCATGAGCCCGCCGAACAACGCGGCCGTCGTAACCGGGAGATCACGCTCCACGAGCGCCGGCACCACGCTCGTCGTGAAGGCGGCGCTTGCCAGGCTCGCGACCGAGAACAGAACGAGCACCGGCCGGAATCTGGGGTCGAGCTCAGATGACTCCCGGGGCACGTTCGCACAGGCGCGCGCCGGCACGGACACTTCCACGCGCCGCAGCGCAATCCGGGAGGTGAGGTAGGTAGAGACGGCCAACACGCAGGCCAGGCCACACACCGCGGCGCGCCATCCCCAGGATTCGGCAAGGACGGCAGTCAACGGCAGAAACACCGTGCTCGCCAGCCCGCCGAGCACCGTGACTGCCGCGAGTGCGCGCAGCCTGTCGTCCGGGTTGCTGCGTGCGCGCCCGACCACGGCGAATGCCGGCTCGTACAACGTCGCGGCCATGCAAAGCCCGAGCGCAGCCCAGATCAAATACAGCATCGCCACGCCTGGAAGAAGAGCCCAGGTGATGAGGAGCGCCGCAGCCATGAACCCGCCGCCCTGTATCAGCAGCGGGCCACGCCCGCGATCGCTCCACCCGCCGATGGTGGGCGCCGCAGCCGCGGAGGCCAGGAGCGCCGTGGAAAACGCGCCGGCCACGACCCACCGAGGCACGCCCAAGTCGAGTGCGACCGGGACCAGGAGCACGCCGAACGCGTAGTAGAGCACGCCCCAGTTCACGCACTGGCCGAGTCCGAGCGCGACGATGGCACGCGACGTCATGACTTCAACTGCCTAACAGCAGCGAGAAGGCGCCGGGTCGGGCCTGGGCGCCGTCGAGACCTTCGCCGTTCCGGACAAGCTGCCAACGGCAACGGCGACAGGTTCACTCGCAGCGCTGCCGCAGCAACTGCTGGCGGCATCTCCGGTCCGGTCGCTCGAACACACTCCCGTTTCGGGAAGCACCAGCTCGACGCGGCGCGCCGCTTCCCAGTCTCCGGCGATCGCGCTGACGACGGACCGGGCCTGTTCGTAGCCGGTCAGCATCAGGAACGTCGGGCGCGCGTCCGTAGCTCTTCATGCCGACGACGAACAGGTTCGCGTCCGGGTGCTTCAGTTCTTCGGCGCCGTGCGGCGGCACGGTGCCGCAGCTGTGGACGTTCGGGTCGATGAGCGGCGCGAGGGCACGCGTGCTCTCAACCGCCGGATCGAGATCGAGGCGCACCTCCGAGAGCAGCGACCAGTCGGGCCTGAACCCGGTCGCCGCGATGATTTCGTCCACGGGCGGAAGCGGCTGCTCGCCTGCGCTCACGACAACGCCGTCCGCGGTCGAGACGACCCGATCGATCTGGAATCCGGTGATGAGCGTGACGCGGCCCTCGTCGAGCAGGGTGCGGACGCGGGAGGCCAGCTTCCCGCGCTCCTCGAGCTGGTCCTGCCGCGCGCCTCCGAGCAGCTGGCCGAGCGACTGACGGCGAATGACCCACACGATTCGCGTGGCCGGCGCCTCATCGGCGAGCTGCGCAAGGTCGAGGAGCGCGTTCAGCGCCGAGTGCCCGCTGCCCGCAACCAGCACGCGCCGGCCGGCGTACCGTCGCCGCTCGGTGCCGAGCACATCGGGAATCCCGTAGAAGATGCTGGTCGCCGAGGCGCGTTCGCCGAGCGCCGGGAGCCCTGATGCGCCCAACGCGCCGGGCTTCTCGATGGTGCCCGAGGCGTCGATCACGGCGCGGGCGAGGATGTCCTGCTCACCCTCGGCGCCCTGCACGCGCACGAGGTAGGGGGCGTCCTGCCGGCCGCCGTCTTTCATTCGATCGTGGTGCTGCCGCGCGACTCCGACCACTCTGGCGTTCAGGTGAATGTGCCGTGCCAGATCGCGCGAGGCCGCCAGGGGCTCGAGGTAGCGATCCACGAGCTCGTGACCGGTCGGGTATTCATCGTCAGCCGGCATCGTCCAACCGTCGCGGGCGAGCGTGGCCGCTGCGGATGAATCGACGTTGAACTTCCACGGCGAGAACATGCGGACATGCCCCCATCGGCGGACGCCGTCGCCGATCCGCGGGCCGGCCTCGAGCACGAGCGGAGTCAGACGTCGCGACACGACGTGCGCGGCGGCAGCCAGGCCGACCGGCCCGGCGCCGATGATGACGATCGGAAGCCCCTGCTCTGACATGACGCACTCCTTACTTGTCACTGACAACTATCAGCCCAAAAAAAATCAGCCGCACCCGCCGGCGTCCGCGTCGGGCGCGCAGCAACTTCCACCCGACCCGACCGAGATGCCCGAACGGAAGCGCGAGTCGGCGGCGCGGGCGAGCCCGCTGATGACCCGCACGACCCCGCTGCGCACCTCGGGGTCGAGATCCTGCAGCAACTGCTTGTGCTGATCGACCAGGTCGTTGGTGATGCGCGCGCACAGGCGGCGGCCACGGACGGTCGCCTGGAGCGCCGTCGCCCGCCCGTCCGACTCGTCAGCGTGCTGCCCGACGTAGCCCTTCTTCACCAGCGCCCCGACGACCCGGCTCGTCGTGCTCTTGTCGAGGAACAGCCGCTCCGCCAGCGCGTTGAGCCGCATCGGGCCATGCTCCACGAGCGTCTCGAGGGCATAGCACTGCGTGACCGAAATGTCGTGGCAGCAGATGCGGTCGCGATCCCGGAACTGGTACACCCTGACGAGCTCCGCGACCGCGGCTTGAAGAGCGGCCGCATCGCGATCGAGCGCGACCCGCGTGGTGTCGGCGCCAGCGTGGAGTTCCTCGGCATGATTGTCAGTGACAACTATATGGACTCCGGCGCGGCGTGTCAAGCGGCCTCCTGAGCCGGCGGTCTTTGGCGGCTACTGGGCCCGTGCGAAGCCCCGGATGCGCTTGGCGAGCCAGTCCTGGATCGCCGTCGAGTAACCCGGCACGAATCGCTGCAAGGACTTCGCTTCCGCGTTGCTTCCGACCTTCGCCTCGAGTTGCGCATGGTTCGCCTTCGGCAGGATCGTCAGGGTGTAGTCGCGGTTCCCGCCGGCCTTGAGGGCCGCCTCCCAGGCAGCCTTGTTCTTTTCCGGGAGTATGTTGTTGTCCAGCTCCCCCCACAACGCGAGCGTCGGCGTTTGCAGGCGCCCCAAGGTCGGGACCGGATCGTAGAAGTACAACCGGCGAATGAATTGCCAGTACGGATGGTCCGGCGTCCCCGGGATCGTGTCCGGCGCCCGGCCCATCCTGGCGACGATCTTTTCTCGCGCCGCGGCGTACTCGTCCCATCCCTTGCCCGTCCGCGCGAATTCGTACTGGATCTTCAGGAGGCTGATGATTTGATCGACGGCCTGCGCCGGCATGCCGGTCATCGTCATTTCGTTCCGCGCCTGATCGATCGTGGTCTCGGCCGCCGGGACACCTGCCCCTGAGATGCTGATGAGAAACGCCAGGTCCTTGGCACGCACGGCTGCAAGCGGCATGATCCAGCCGGCCTGACTGATACCAAGTACTCCAATCTGGGTCCGGTCGATATCGCTACGGGTCTTCAGGTATTCGAACGCGGCCACCACGTCGCCGGCCAGATCGTCGAACGAGGCGGTGTTCCAGTCGCCTGTCGACGCACCCACACCACGCTTGTCGTATCCCAGCACGGCCATGCCGCGGCGGATCAGAAACCTCGCCCAGGGGAGCATGTATTCGCGGTTTTCGGCGCCGGATCCGTGCACGAGAATAATCGCCGGATGTTTTCCCGCCGTCGCCGGGCTCATCAGCGTGCCCGCCAACCGAATCTCGCCATTGGAGAATCCGACATCTTCATGTCTTTCAATCTCCACTCGACGCGCGGTGCGCGGCACGGCACCTTCGCGCCGCCAGCCGAGCGACACGATCTTGCCGGCGCCGTCGCGCTGAAAGTCGATTCGTGATTCGACCGGCGTCGAAATCGCGGCGCCGGGACCCGCGAAGAACTGGTCCCGGTCCGCCGGATACAGGACGCGGATCTCGCCGGATTCATCGAACGAGACGAGCTGACCGGGCTTGTCGAATCCGCTGAATTCGTTCCACAGTTGGAGGTACACGAACGAATCCGGTGCCCACTGATAGACGCCCGCATATTCACGAAGCACCTTCTCGTCCACGTCGCGCACAGCCGGGCTCTGAAGCGCCGCGAGCGCCATCATGGTCCCGAGCAGAACCGTAGCCGCTGTTGCAACCATCGCTTGCCGTGTACGCATGAAGGTTCTCATAAGGAATCGCGCGCTGGTGGCGCGTCAAGTGCTCGCCCTACGAGTATGGTCGCAGCTCTATCGGCTCGGCAAGGACGCCGATGTGCCGGCGGTCTCGAGATCCGCGGCGAACTTGTCGGGAAGCTCGCTCGCGCGGATGGCCGCCGCGACCGCCTGCACGTCGTACGGAATGCGCCGAAGCTCCACGCTCACCTCGCCCGCCGTGTCGATCACGACGTAGCCCGCGCGCGGATCGCCGTCCTTGGGCTTGCCGACCGAACCCGCGTTCACGAAGAGGACGCCGTCGACGCGCTTGATGTACGGCTTGTGCGTGTGGCCGAACACCAGCACGTCGGTCTCGCTCGTGGCCGCCAGCCGCTGAAAGCTCGAGAGCGGCCGATCCTCGAACAGGTATTCGTTCATCCGGCGCGGGCTGCCGTGCACGAGTCGAAAGCGCTTGCCCTCGGCCTCGAATCGGATCTCCGGCGGCAACGAACGCAGGAACGCTTTCCGATCGGGCGTGACGTTCCCCTTCGTCCACTGCAGGGACAGATCGCCCAGCCGCTGCTCCTCCGGATCGCGATACGCGCAGCCGCACTCGTCGCGATCGAAGCCGACGCCATCGTCGTAGTTCCCCATGATGGTCGGGGTGCCGTCGCCGCGGATCCGATCGACGACCTCGTTCGGAAACGGCGCATAGCCGACCAGGTCGCCAAGGCAGTACGACGATTCGACCCGTTGTTGCTTCAGGTCGTCCAGGACCGCCTCGAGCGCCGTGATGTTCGAATGAATGTCGCTGAAGACGGCCATTCTCATCGCACTTCCCCCTCTGGCGCGGCCGAGCTGACTCACCGGTTGTAACTCACAGTTAACGGGGGCGTCACATACCGGAAACCGCGGACTGGTACCCTTCCTCGTCGGTCACTGCTCTCCACATGACGCCGAATGACGCACACGCTGTCCGCGCACTCCCGGCGACGAGGCCGCCCATGACTCGCGCCCCGCGGGTCATGGTCGTCGAGGACGAACAGGACATCGCCGCGCTGATCAAGCACGCGCTCGAGCGCTCCGGCGATGCGCAGGTCGAGATCGTCAGCAGCGGCGACGCCGCGGTGCGGGCCGCCACCGCCCAGCCGCCGGACCTGCTGATCCTCGATCTGAATCTTCCGGTGCTCAGCGGCAGCGAAGTGTGCCGCATCCTGCGGGGCCGGCCCGAGACGGCCGGCATTCCCATCATCATCCTGACGGCGCGGACCTCGGAGGCCGATCGCGTCGCCGGTCTGGACATGGGCGCCGACGACTACGTGACCAAGCCGTTCAGCCTGCGCGAGCTGTCCGCGCGCGTGCGCGCGGTGCTCCGGCGCCGGGCCGCCGGCACCGCGGCGGCGGTCGTCTACGAAGGCCGGCACCTTCGGGCGGACTTCGACGCCGTCGCCATCTCGGTCGACGGCCAGGCCGTGCGCCTGACACGCCGCGAATTCGAGCTGCTGCGATTCCTCGTCGACAACCGGAACCGCGTGCTGTCGCGCGACCGCCTGCTCGAACGGGTGTGGGGCTACGAACGGTTCATCGAAACGCGGTCGGTCGACGTGCACGTCGGGCGTCTTCGCGCGAAGCTCGGCGCGGCCGGTCAGCAAATCGAGACCGTGGTCGGTCTGGGCTATCGGTTCGTGGAGTGAGGCACGCGACTAGACCGCCAGCGTGTCGCGCCAGCCGCCGGCCTCGAGCTCCAACACACGGAGCTTGATCGCGCTGAGCGCGCGCTCCACGCGGTGCCAATCGCTGTAGTGCGCCCGGCTGAGGATCGCGCTGTCTTCCTCTTCGCGGATCTCCCACCCGTACCATCCCGCTTCGGTCAGGACAAATCGCCTGACATGGCCGGCCTGCGTGAGCTCTTTGGTGAACATGATTGCCCCGGAACTGAGAGTTGACTGGGTGTTCAATTTTGTACACCGAATGCGTCTCGTGGAATGTAAACACCTTGTAAACAGACCAGACTCAACGACCCTGCCCGCGCGAATGGTGCTGCGATCAAAGGGGGCCTGCCCTAAAAACCCAGCGGGATGGAACTTACGCTGAAGTTACGCCAGCGAGGACGAGCCGTCATCAGCCGGCGGTAAAAAGGAAGCATGTCTTACGCCATCACGCTCTGGTGCGGCTGCAGCGTGTATGTCTCGTGCGACCCGAAAACCGGGCTCGCGCATACGCGCATCATCGAACGCCGCAGCGCGGCGTGTACCGATCGCCGGCACGAGGTCGGCCTCCGGCTTCGGCTCTGGGAAATGCTGCCGGACCCGCGGCTTCGCGAGCCGCAGATCGAGTACTACGCCACCGACACGCCGCTCTCGCCCGATCGCCGCACACGCCCGGCTTCGATGCGCTAGGCAGGAAGCCCGGACGCCCGGCTAGAATGGCCGGATGAACGACGTGCTGACGCTCATCCTCGGCGGCGGCCGGGGCGCGCGGCTCTTCCCGCTCACCCGCATGCGCTCGAAGCCGGCGGTCCCGCTCGGCGGCAAGTACCGGCTCATCGACATCCCGATCAGCAACTGCCTGCACGCCGGCCTCGAGCGGATCTTCGTGCTGACGCAGTTCAATTCGGCCTCGCTCAACCGTCACGTCGCCCAGACGTTTCGCCTCGACGTCTTTTCGAACGGCTTCGTGGAGGTGCTCGCGGCCGAGCAGACGCCCGACAGCTCCGACTGGTTCCAGGGGACCGCCGATGCCGTGCGTCAGGCGGCGCGGCACTTCGCGGGACACGAAGCCGACTACTACCTGATCCTGGCCGGCGATCATCTCTACCGGATGGATTTCTCGGAGATGATCGAGTCGCACATCGAGAGCGCGGCCGACATCACGATCGCCGCGCAGCCGGTCACGCCCGCCGACGCCACCGAGATGGGCATCTTCCTGTTCGACGATCGCGGGCATATCACCGGCTTCGAGGAAAAGCCCACCGCGGCACGGCTCGCGGAGATGGGGAGCAGCGTCCCGAAGTGGTCGCCGGCCGGCGGCGTCTCGGCCGAGAAGCCGTTCGTCGCCTCGATGGGCATCTACGTCTTCTCGCGCGAGACGCTCTTCGCGCTCCTCGATCGGCCCGGCATCGATTTCGGCAAGGAAATCATCCCGGCCGCCCTGGGCACGCACCGCGTGAACCCGTACGTCTTCCGGGGGTACTGGGCGGACGTCGGGACCATCGCGGCGTTCTACGACGCGAACATCCAGTTGACGCATCGAGGCGCGCCCTTCAATTTCTTCCACCCGCGCTGGCCGATCTACACCCACCCCCGCTTCCTGCCTGGCACGCGGGCGTTCAACTGCCGCATCGACACGTCGATCGTGGCCGAAGGGAGCTACCTCGATTCGTGCGAGATCGCCGAATCGGTCGTCGGCATCCGCAGTTACGTGAACGCCGGCGCACGCATCAGCCGGTCGGTCCTCCTGGGGGCTGACTTCTACGAGGAAGGCAACGGCCCGAGCGGCATCCCGCTCGGAATCGGCCGGGATGTCGTGCTGGACCGGGTCATCGTGGACAAGAACGCCCGCATCGCCGACGGGGTCCGGCTCGTGAACGAGGCCGGCCTCGATCACGCCGACGGCGACGGCTACTTCATCCGCAACGGCATCATCATCGTGCCGAAGGGCGGCGGTGGTGAAGGCGGGGATGAGGGCGTAAGGGACTCGGGGTCCGGGACTCGGGTACTCGGGACTCAGGACTCGGGAACTCGGGACTCGGGGCTCGGGAAGCGGGAAGCTGGTAGCTGGAAGCCTCCCTTCTCACGGTTCTGTCGTCCACGGTCCCGCGGTTCATCCCTGAATCTGCCCGGGCGTTCCGGGAGCGCACAACTCTAAACCTATCAGCAGCATCCGCCGTCTAACCCCACCAAGTTGCCGGCGTGGAGGCTGGCGGCCTGTACGAACCTGGATGAGGGTCCCACCGTTCACGGGAGGTCCCGATGCTGCGAGTTCAGGCTGGTGTTCTCACGGTCGCGTTGGTGCTCGCGTTTGCGCGCGACGCGGCCCCGGCGAGCGTCATCGCGCCGCTGACGCCCGCGCAGGTGCATGCCGTCATGACCTCGCCGATCCGCCACGTGCGCGGGGTCGGGCCGCACATGACCAACATCATCGCCGACGGCCTCCGCCGCTCCGGCACGTTCGCGCGCCTCGTCCTCGCGCTGAACCAGAGCGACGTCATCGTCTACATCGAAACCGGCCGCGGGCTGCCGTCCACGATTTCCGGGCGGCTGCTGCTCGCCGCGGGGCCGGAAGGCCAGCGCTACCTGCGGATCCAGGTGGCCGCGCACACGCGCTCCAACGAGCTGATCGCGCTCCTCGGCCACGAGCTGCAGCACGCGCTCGAAGTCGCCGAGTCCCCGGACGTGCGCGACGAGCGGACGCTGATCGCGTTGTACGAGCGGATTGGCCACCCGGCCGGCGGCCAGCACCGCTACGACACCGCCGCCGCGCAGGACGCGGGACGGCAGGTGCGCTTCGAGTTGATTGGCTGATTGAGGTTCGAGTCAGCGAAGTGTCGGACGTGTTCACCACAGAGTTAGCGGAGATAGCAGAGAAAAGAAATTTTGTTTTTCTCCGCTTACTCCGTTGACTCTGTGGTGAGCAATATCTCTGGTACCGGCCTACGTCATCCGCCGCAGCATCCGCGGCGTAATGAACCAGCACAACTGCCCGGTCCCTTTGGGTGGGAACACGTCGAAGTCGATCCGGCAGATCGCGCCCTTCTTGAATGTCAGCGGCGCGCGCGCCCCGATCAGGCGCGCGGCGAGCTCCCCGATGTTCGGCTCGTGCCCGACCAGCGCGATCCGCCCCTTGCGCATGTGCTTGCCGAGCTCCTGAATCACCGCCGCGGGTGTGCCGGCGGGCGCAAGCGAGTCGCTCGTCGAGACCGACGGCTTCGACTTCATCGTTTCCGCAAAGACGTCGGCCGTCTGTTTGGTCCGGACGAGCGGGCTGCTGATGATGTGATCGAAGCTGACGTCGAGCCCGTCGAGCGCCTTGGCTTCCTTTCGAAGCCTGGCAATCCCCGCGCTCGTGAGCGGACGCTTCGAATCATCCGGGTAATCCTCGCCGCGCTCGGCGGCGAGCCCGTGGCGAATCACGTACAACTCGAGAGTGGCCATCGGTCAGCGTCCGCCTGAGGCCGCCGGCCTGTCGGCCACGCGTCCGGCTTTGGGTGTAACCGCCGCGCTCGCAGCTTTGGCTGTTGCGGACGCGCTCGCGGCCCGAGTGACCGGGGACGCGCTGGCAGCGACATCTTCAGCGGACGACGTGGCCGCGGAGGGTGCGCGAGCTGCGGCACGATCGTCTTGCGGACCGCGACCGTCGCCTCGCGGAGCGCCGGCAGGGAAGCGATGTACCGGCCGTGCAGATGACGGCACTGGTCCTCGATGCTGCGGGCCAGCGCCTCGAGCGCCGTGCGCGACGGTGTCCGGCCGGGCTGCGGTACCGACTGGACCGTCGCGACGTGCGACTGGAGCACCTGCAGATCGTGCAGCTTCCCAAGCGTGTCCTGGACGCGCTTGATCGTCCGGACGTGCGGGGCCGCCTGTTTCGTGCCGCTGTCGGCTGCCAGCTCGAGCCCGTATCGCAGCTTCTTCGCGGAGATGCGCACCTGGTGGAGTCCCTCAGGTGCGTACATGTGTCCGGCTTCCTCCATCGCCTTCCCCAGCCGCCGCGATCGCTCCAGCAGTTGGGCGCTCAGCGCCTTGCGCCAGGGCTCCTCCGTGGCTTTGTCGAGCGCGTCGCCGACCGACGCGAGCCGCCGGGAGAGCTTCTCGATGTTCACCCGATCCAGGCGCTTCAGCATCTCGGCGCGCTGGCTGTCGCGTTCGGCGATCACGTGCGCGCGCACGTCCTCGACCGCCGTGCGCGACAGGTGCGGCGATCGCGCGAGGTGATCGAGGAGCCCGAGCGTCACGTCGAGCTCGCGCACGGTCCCCAGGGCGCGGGTCAGCCGCCGGATTTTGCGCCGTGCTTTCCCGGCCTTGCTCCCCTCCAGCCCGGTGGCCAGCACCGGCACGGTTTCACGAAGCCGCCGCGAGGTGACACGGGCCTGGTGGACGCCGCGATCGTCACCGGCGACCGCGGCCGGAAGGTGGCGCGCCAGGGCTCTCGACAGCCGTTGGAGCAATAATGTCGTTACACGGTGCTTTCGACTGTTCATGGTAGGATGACGCCGATCTGATCTCTCCTCCGCGGGGCTTCTGGTTGTGAATTCGCAAGTATATATCAGCACGTCCCGGACCTGTTGAGCTCCCGCCCGCATGCGCATTGCCGCCATCGATATCGGAACAAACTCGATTCACATGATTGTGGTCCAGGTCAGGCCGGACCTCTCGTTCGAGGTGGTGGACCGCGAAAAGGACATGGTCCGGCTTGGCGCCGGGGGTCTCGACGGGCGCAGCCTGACCCCATCCGCCATGGCGGTCGCGCTCCAGACCCTGACGAAATTCCGCCGCCTCGCCGATTCGCACAAGGTCGACGAGATTGTGGCTGCCGCGACCAGCGCCACCCGGGAGGCCGATAACGGCGGGGACTTCATCGCGGAGGTCGATCGAAAGACCGGCATCCGCATCCGCGTGATTTCCGGGACCGAGGAAGCCCGCCTGATCCACCTCGCCGCGGGGTACGGCGTGGACGTCGGCGGCACGACGGCGGTCGTGATCGACATCGGCGGCGGCAGCGTCGAAGTGACGCTCGGCACCGCGACGCACCTGAAGGTGGGCAAGAGCTTCAAGGCCGGCGTCATCCGCCTGACGGAGCGGTTCGTCAAGTCCGATCCGCTCTCCGACCATGATGCCCGGCGTCTGAGCAAGCATCTGAATCGGGAGATGGGACCGTATCTCGATCAGATTGCCGCGTCGGGCTTCGATCGCGTCATCGGCACCTCCGGCACGATCCTGAGCCTGGGCGCCCTCGCGCTGAGCGACGGCGCGGCGGCGCCCGATGATCTGCGCAACCGGCGGGTCGGCGCCAAGGCGATCCACAAGGTCCGCAAGCGGCTGGTGGAAGCTGACATCGAAGCGCGGCTGCACATGGCCGGCCTCGATCCGCGCCGCGCGGATTTGAGCGTCGCCGGCGCGGTCCTGCTCGACACGATCCTGCGCCGGCTCGGCGCCGAGGACTTGACGCTCTGCGACCTGGCGCTGCGTGAAGGGCTGGTGCTCGACTACATCCACCGCAACAGCGCGCGGATCCGGAAGGTCGAACGCTACCCGGACGTCCGCCGCCGCAGCGTCGTCGAGCTCGGCGAGCGCTGCGGGTACTGGTCCGAGCACGCGCATCAGGTCGCGCGGATCGCCGTCAGCATCTTCGATCAGACGCGGAGCGTCCACGGCCTCAACGACCGCGAACGGGACTGGCTCGAGTACGGCGCGCTGCTCCACGACGTCGGTGTGCACATCAGCTACGAGCGCCATCACCGGCATTCGTATTACCTGATCAAGAATGGGGACCTGCGCGGCTTCGATCCGCAGGAGATCGAGGTCATCGCGCTCCTCGCGCGCTACCATCGCCAGGCCACGCCGAAGAAGTCGCACGAGGGCTTCGGCGATCTGCCCGGAGCGCTGCGCAGCTCCGTGCGCATCCTGTCGGCGATGGTCCGGCTCGCGGAGGGGCTCGACCGCAGCCACGCACAAGCGCTCGCGGGGATCGACATGTTCCCGCGCGGCGACGACTATCTGGCGCGGCTGCGCGCCACCGGCGACGTCGAGCTGGAGCTCTGGGCCGCGCACCGGCACGTGGCGGCGCTCGAGCGGGAGCTCGGCAAGCCGATCCGGTTCGAGGTCGCAGGCACGGATTACAAGGATCAACCGCCCCATGCTGAACAACCTGACCACGCGCCACGAGTACCCCGGAAAGCTGTTCGTGGTCGAGGGCATCGACGGGTCCGGAAAGACGACGCAGCTCGCGCTCCTGGCAAAGTGGCTTAGCGCGGCCGGGCATCCGGTGTTCGTGACCGAGTGGAACTCGTCGGCGCTCGTCAAGGCGGCCACCAAGTCCGGGAAGAAGAAGAACTCGCTGACGCCGATGACGTTCAGCCTCCTGCACGCGACCGACTTCGCGGACCGGCTGCTGTACAACATCATCCCGCCGCTCAAGGCGGGCATGATCGTCCTCGCCGACCGCTACGCCTACACCGCCTTCACGCGCGACGCGGCCCGCGGCGTCGACCGGCGGTGGGTGCGCGAGCTCTACAGCTTCGCGGTGCAGCCCGACATGGCGGTCTATTTCCGCGTGCCGATCGAGGTGTCAACCGACCGCCTCCTGGCGCGGCGGGTGAAGCTGAAGTTCTACGAGGCCGGCATGGACATGGGCTGGAGCGGCAACGCGATCGAGAGCTTCCGGATTTTTCAGGGGAAAGTCCTCGACGAATACGACCGCCTCGTCGACGAATTCGGCCTGAGCGTCGTCAACGCGACCGGGAGCATCACGGAGCAGCAGCGCACGTTCCGCAAGCTGGTCTCACAACATCTGGAAATCAAGGAGACCGATGAACATCTCGTCGACGAGCCGCTTAGTTGAGACCGGCGACGGTGGCGCCCGCGCCGGAAGTTACTATGGCAACGGCATTCCCTACCTGCCGATCGAGGGATATCCCGGAAAGATCCTGGCCATCGAGGGCACCGACGGCGTCGGCCGCTCGACGCAGATCCGCCTGCTGCGCGAGTGGCTCGAAGTGCAGGGCTACGGCGTCATCGAGACCGGGTGGACCCGATCCGAGCTGATGCAGCCGACGATCGAGCTCGCCAAGGCGAGCAACACGCTGAACAAGCTGACGTTCGTGCTCCTCTACGCGACCGACTTCGCCGATCGGCTGGAGAAGGAGATCATCCCCGCGCTCAAGGCGGGCTTCATCGTGCTGTCGGACCGGTACATCTTCACGGCGCTGGCGCGCGCGGGCGTCCGGGGCGTCGACCGCACCTGGATCCGCAACCTCTACGGGTTCGCGATCGCGCCGCACCAGGTGTTCTACCTGAAGATCGACGAGAAGACGCTCATCCGGCGGGTCCTGCAGTCGCGCGGCATGGACTACTGGGAGTCCGGGATGGACATGAAGCTCGGCGACGACATCTACGAGAGCTTCCGCGCGTACCAGCGCTCGCTGCTGCGCGAGTATGCGTCGATGGCCGACGAATTCGGCTTCCGGGTCCTCGACGCGCGCCGCAAGGTCGACGTCATCCAGGACGAGCTGCGCCGGCAGATCGGCGCGTTCCTCGCCGAGTCCGACGTCTCCGCTGCCATTCGCGCCGAGTAGTCCTGGTTCCACCGGGTTCCGCTGGGTTCCGCAGGGTTCCACGGGGTTCTGTTCCGCAGGGTTCTACAGGGTTCAAGGTTCAGGGTTCAGGAACCTGGAACCCAGCGGAACCCGGTGGAACTGAACCCCGCGGAACCCCGTGGACCCCTGTGGAACCTTGCGGAACCCGATCTCCCCTGTTTACACTGAATTTACGTCGCAGAAACTGGCCCGAAACCGGCCGCCAGCTAGACTAACCGAGCTGGTCATGTCATTCGTACAAGCGCTTCCCACGCGCCCTGCCCCCACATCGGGGACAACGGAGCCGCCGAGAGCCGAACGGCCGGCGCTCATCGACGTCCGCGAGCTGAATTTCTACTACGGCGCGAAGCGCGCGCTCGAGAACATCACGATCGGCATCCAGCCGAACCTCGTCACCGCGTTCATCGGGCCGTCCGGCTGCGGGAAGAGCACGTTCCTGCGCACGTTGAACCGGATGAACGACATCATCCCCGGGACGCGCGCCGAAGGCCAGGTCCTCATCGACGGCGGCGATATCTACGGGCCCGGGAGCGACGTCGTGCGGCTGCGGCGGCGGGTCGGCATGGTCTTCCAGAAGTCCAACCCGTTTCCCAAGTCGATCTTCGAGAACGTGGCCTACGGCCTGCGGATCAACGGCATGGCGCGCACGCGCTCGGCGCTCCACGGCCGGGTCGAGGACAGCCTCAAGTCGGCGGCCCTCTGGGACGAGGTCAAGGACCGGCTGCACGAGTCGGCGCTCGCCCTGTCGGGCGGCCAGCAGCAGCGGCTTTGCATCGCGCGTGCGCTGGCGATTCAGCCCGAGATCCTGCTGATGGACGAGCCGGCCTCGGCGCTCGACCCCATCGCCACGCAGCGCATCGAAGAGCTCGTGTACCAGCTCAAGTCCAAGTACACGATCGTCATCGTCACCCACAACATGCAGCAGGCCGCGAGGGTCTCGGACCACACCGCGTTCTTCTGGCTCGGGCGCCTGGTCGAATACGCCCCGACGGACCGTATTTTCACGAACCCGACCGAGAAGCTGACTGAAGATTACGTGACGGGCAGATTTGGTTAAGGATCGTTACTCGCCTGCGGTAACTTGTCGCGGGATGAGGCTCGGCGGCCGCGCCGACGCGCGATTCGGGTTCAGGGATTCGGGATCGGCGGATTCAGGGATTCGGGATCAGGGATTAGGGATTAGGGATTCGGATGCCTGAGAGCGTTGTCAGACATTTCCAGGAAGAGCTCGAGCAGCTCAAGACGCGGCTGCTCGAGATGGGCGGACTCGCCGAGGATCGCGTGCGCGCGGCCGTTGACGGGCTGGTGCGGCGCGACGGCGATGTCGTCACGCGCGTCCTCGACGGCGATGGTCCGATCAACCAGCTGCACATCGAGATCGACAAGCGCTGTTTCAAGCTGCTGGCGCTGCATCAGCCGATGGCGGTCGATCTGCGGGGGATCGTGTCGGCGGTCAAGATCAACACCGACCTCGAGCGGGTCGGCGATCTCGCCATCAACATCGCCGAGGCGGTCCGGCGCTACATGCGGCACCCGCCCGTCAAGGAGCTCATCGACATCCCGCGCATGGCCAACATCGCTCAGGCGATGCTCCGCGACGCGCTCGACGCCTACGTGCGCCGCGACACGGCCCTCGCGCAGGCGGTCCTGAACGAGGACGATGCGCTCGACGCGCTGAAGACGCAGGTGTTCCGCGAGCTGCTGACGTACATGCTGCAGGACCCGTCGACGATCGAGCCGTCCCTCGACCTGATTCTGATCTCCCGCCACCTCGAGCGCATCGGCGACCACGCCACCAACGTCGCCGAGGACGTGATCTTCATGGTCCTCGCGAAAGACGTCCGCCACCATTCGGGCGAGGCCACGGCGTAAGCGTCCCGCAGCGCTGGCCTTCCGGCCAGCCGGCGACGGCCGACCTACCGGTGACTGGCCGGCCTGAAGGTCGGCACTACAGGCCCGTACTCCATCAGATACAATACCGACGTTGCACATGGTGCAGCCCGAACCTGTCTGCTCGTATTGCCGGCGCCACCCGATCGATCCGGCGTGGCCGCCGTTCTGCAGCCAACGGTGCCAGCTCGCCGACCTCGGCCGCTGGATCTCGGGCGACTACCGCATCCCGGTGAGCCGGCCCGACGACGACAAAGACGACGAAGAAGCTGAGTAGACATGGCTGAAACGCTCACCGTCACCGACAACCGTACCGGCAAGAAGTACGAGATCCCGATTCAGGACGGCGCGATCCGCGCGATCGACCTCCGGCAGATCAAGGCGGCGCCGGACGACTTCGGCCTCATGTCGTACGACCCGGCGTTCACCAACAGCGCCGCGTGCCGCAGCCGGATCACCTACATCGACGGCGACAAGGGCATCCTGATGTACCGCGGCTACCCCATCGAGCAGCTGGCGGAGCACAGCGACTTCCTCGAGACGTCGTATCTGATTCTGCGCGGCGAGCTGCCGACCTCCGCGCAGATGGAACAGTGGACCCACGAGGTCACGTTCCACACGATGCTCCACGAGAACCTCAAGTCGCTCCTCCAGGGCTTCCGTTACGACGCGCACCCCATGGGGATGTTCCTCAGCGCGGTGGGCGCGCTCTCGACGTTCTACCCGGACGCGAAGAACATCTTCGATGTCGAGTCGCGCCGGCTGCAGACCATCCGGCTGGTCGCCAAAGTGCCCAGCCTCGCGGCCTACGCCTACCGCCACATCATCGGCCGTCCGTACGTGCTCCCCGACAACGAGCTCAGCTTCTCGGGCAACTTCCTGAACATGCTGTTCAAGATGACCGAGCCGCGCTACAAGCCGCACCCGGTCCTCGAGCGCGCGCTCGACGTGCTCTTCATTCTCCACGCCGACCACGAGCAGAATTGCAGCACGCACGCCATGCGCGGCATCGGCAGCTCGCACGTCGACCCGTATTCCGCGCTCGCCGGGGCCGCCGCGGCGCTGTACGGTCCGCTCCACGGCGGCGCGAACGAGGCGGTCCTCCGGATGCTCACCGAGATCGGCTCGACCGACCACGTGCCGGCGTTCGTGAAGCGGGTCAAGGGGGGCGACGGCCGCCTGATGGGCTTCGGTCACCGGGTGTACAAGTCCTACGATCCGCGGGCCACGATCATCAAGCGGATCGCCGACCTGGTCTTCGAGGTCACGGGCAAGAACCCGCTCCTCAAGATCGCGCTGGAGCTCGAGCGGATCGCGCTCGAGGACGACTATTTCGTCTCCCGCAGGCTCTATCCGAACGTCGACTTCTACTCCGGGCTGATCTACCAGGCCATGGGCTTCCCGGTGTCGATGTTCCCGGTGCTCTTCGCGATCCCGCGCACGGCCGGCTGGATCGCGCAGTGGGAGGAGATGCTCACCGACCCCGAGCAGAAAATCGCCCGGCCCCGGCAGATTTACATCGGCCCGGCCAAACGCGACTATGTGCCTCGAGACAAGCGTAGATAAGTCCAGGAGCGGAGGTCGAGTGTCGTTCTACAAGAAGTACGCGGCACCTGGCGCGGCCGGCGCGTCGGTCCTCATCGCCGTCACGCTCGTCGTGTCGGCCTGTTTACACGCCGCGCAGTCCAGCGGCCCCCCGGCATTCGACGGCGGCCCGCGCCTTCGAGCACCTCCGTCAGATCGTCGCCATCGGGCCGCGCGCGGCGGGTTCCCAGGGAGCCGAACTGACGCGCTTGTACATCACGCAGCAGCTCTCGATCATCGGGCTCACCGCGGAAGAACAGCCCTTCGTCGCCCAGACGCCGCTCGGCACGGTGAGGATGTCCAACGTCCGCGCGACGATTCCCGGGCCGGGCACCGGACGGCTGATCATCGGGGGCCACTACGACACGAAGCTCTTCCGCGAGTTCACGTTCGTCGGGGCCAACGACGGCGGATCGAGCACGGCGTTCCTCCTCGAGCTGGCGCGGTCGCTCAAGGCGCGCGCCAACCCGATGACCATCGAGCTGCTGTTCCTGGACGGCGAGGAATCAACCGGCGACTGGACCGGAAACGACCATACCTACGGCAGCCGCTACTACGTCGATACCGCGCGCAAGGCCGAAACGCTGAAGGACATCCGCGCCTTCATCCTGGTGGACATGATCGGCGACCGCGATCTGATGTTGAAACGCGAAAGCCGGTCAACGGCGTGGCTGACCGATATCATCTGGGCCACGGCGAAGCACCTGAAGCGCCGCGAATTCTCGGACGAATCCACGCCCATCGACGACGACCACCTGCCGTTCCTCGAAGCGGGGATCCCGGCCGTCGATCTCATCGATCTCGATTACCCGCACTGGCACACCGGCACGGACACGATCGACAAGGTCTCCGCCGCTTCCCTCGACGCCGTCGCCCAGGTGCTGCTCGCGGCGCTGCCGGAGATCGAGAAGAAGCTGCAGAAATAGAATCACGATCACTCTGTATTCTGCCTCCTGTCTCCTGACTCCTGAACTCCTAGCTCGCTCCGGATCTCCTCCTCCGTCAGCACGGACGCCGACGCCTTCGCCCTGGCAAAGATGCGATCGATCTGCGCCTCGCTGGCCGTGAGCGACCGCTTCTCGAGCCAGAAGATCACATTCGAGCGGCCCGACATCGGGCCGACGTCGACTTCCTGCTCGCGGCCGACCATCCCGGCCGGCACGCCCGAATACACCGCGTCGACGAGCGCGTGGTCCTGCTTGCGGTAGGCCTTGATGACCGCCGCGGCGTGGACGCCGGTCGCCGGTACGAAACGCGTCGCGGCCGACCACCGGATAGTTCGCCGGGATCGGCACGCCGGTCGCCCGGGACACCGCCTCGCAGTACTCGACGAGCGCCGACAGGTCCCGCTCGATGTAGCCCATCAACACCAGGTTGACCAGCAGCGTGTCCATGGGCGTGTTCCCGACGCGCTCGCCGATCCCGATCGCGGCGCCGTGCAGCCGCGTCGCCCCCGCGTCGAGCGCCGCCAGCGTGTTCACGATGGCAAAATCACGGTCCCGATGCCCGTGCCAGTCGATGCCGACTCCCCCGCCGCACGCCTCGACGACGCCGGCCACGAAGCGGACGACGGCCGCGGCCCCCACCGGGGTGGCGTGCCCCACCGTGTCGGCCACGCACACGCGCGACGCGCCGGCCCTGATCGCGGCCGAGTACAGGCGGCGCAGCGTCTCCGGATCGGCGCGTGTGGTGTCTTCGGTCACGTACATGACCGTCAGCCCCTCACCGACCGCGAACGTGATCGCTTCGTCGGTCAGCCGCAGCAGCTGGTCGATCGTCCAGCCCTCGGCGTACTGCCGCAGCGGGCTCGAGCCGATGAACGTGCAGCACTCGATCGCCAGGCCGGCGCGCTGCGAGATGCGCGCAATCGGCTCGATGTCGGCCAGGACCGTCCGCGCCGCGCAGTTGGCTTTCACCGCCAGCCGCTCGGCGGCGATCTCGCGCGCCAGGCGCTCGACGTCCCGGACCACGTGCGGCCCGGCGCCCGGAAGGCCGATGTTCGCCGTGTCGATGCCGAGCCGGTCGATCAGGTGGAGGATCTCGAGCTTCTGCTCGATCGTGGGGCACCGCACCGACGGCGACTGCAGGCCGTCCCGCAGCGTCTCGTCGTCCAGCATGACGGTGAGCGGCTTTCGATCGGCCGTCCGGTTCCAGTCATGAATCAAAGGGTGCATGGGGCTTCAACAACCGGATGGTCAGCATCGCCGCGAGCACGACGACGGAGGCCCACAGGGTCGCGACCCACGTCGCGTGGTAGATCGCCGGATCCATGACCTCCGCGATCGGCGTCAGGGGACCGCGTCCCGCGTCGAAGAGCGCGGCGCGGAAGAGGTACTCCTTCACGCCGCGCACCACCATCATCTCGAAGATGCCGTTCCAGAGGGCCACGGCCAGGACCAGCCAGAGGCCGACGGCCAGGCGCTGCGCGCGCGAGACGGGCATCACCGTGCCCCGTACCGCAGGACCATCGCGGTGATGTCGTCGCTCTGCGCCGCGCCGTGGGCGAACTGGCGGACGTCCGCGAAGAGCGCCTCGAGCAGCTGGCGCGGCTCGAGCGCCAGGTTCTTCTCGGCGCACTCGACGATGCGGTTTTCGCCGTACTCGTCGCCGCTGGCCGACATCGCTTCCGAGACGCCGTCGCTGAAGACGATCGAGCCAGTCGTCCGGTTTGAGCGCGACGGTTTCCTCTTCGAACGTCGCCCCCTCGAACAGGCCGACGATCGGACCGCCGACCTCCAGCCGGCGGATGTCCAGCTTCGATCCCGATCGCGAGAGGACCAGCGGAGGATTGTGGCCGGCGTTGCAATACGTCAGGCGGCCGTCGGGCGCGAGCGTCCCGTACATCAACGTCACGAACCGGGACTCGATGCCGCGCCGGTACAGCGCGAGGTTCACGCGGCTGATCGTCTGCGACGGCGAGTCGCTGCTGGCCGCCTGGGCGGCGAAAATCCCCTGCATCATCGCGCTCAGCAGCGCCGCCGGCGGTCCCTTGCCCGCCACGTCGCCGAGGGCAAATCCGAGCGCTCCGTTCGGCAAGTCAACGTAGTCGTAGAAATCTCCCCCGATCGACCGGCAGGGCAGCGAGGCGGCGGCCGCGGCGAAAAACGACCCGGCGCGCGCCATCTTCGGGAGCAGGGCCTGCTGGATCTCGGCGGCGATCCGCATCTCCTGCTCCATCCGCGCCTTCTCCATCGTCTCGCGGTAGAGCCGGGCGTTCTCGATCGCGACGGCCGCTTCGGTGGCGAGCGTCTCGAGCGCGGCGCGCGTCGAGCTCGACATCAGCAGCCCTTTTTCGCGGCTGTCCAGGTACAGCACGCCGATCCGGCGCTCCTCGCCGACCGCCTCTCCCTTGTCGAGATACCGCACGAGCCGCAGCGGCACGCACAGGACGTTGCGGATCCCGAGTGCCACCGTGCCCATGTGCACGTTCGCCAGCTCGCCGTCGAGCAGGTCGGCGACCAGCCGCGGCTCCCCGGTGCGAAACACCTCCTCGGGAATCTTGCGGCTCGTCGCGAACGTGCCGCCCGGCAGCGTGGCGCGGCCGCGGCCCCGCGCCATCTTGAACTCGAGGTCCCCGGTCGGGGACGCCAGCATGATGAACGCCCGCTCGGCGCTGCTGACGTCGATGGCCGCATCGAGGACCAGCGACAGCACGTCGTCGAGCACGCGCCCGGTCCCGAGGGCGCGCAGCCCTTCGAGGAGGGCGGCGATCTGGCGCAGGTCGCCGATGGCGGTCGTCGTGGAGGACCGGTCGGGGACGGGCTCCGATTCGGCGACGAGAAAGACCATCTCGGCGCCGCCGCTGCGTCCGAGACGAATCCGATCGCCGTGGACGAGAGCGCGTTCGGTCACCGGCTCGCCGTTGACGTAGGTGCCGTACCGCGAGCTGCGATCCCGGACCACGAACCCGCCGTCCGCGTTGACGATTTCGGCGTGGTCGCGCGACACCTCGCTCCCGGCCAGACGCAGATCGTTGGTTTCGCGGCGGCCGATCTCGAACGGCGCCTTCGCGATCGGGACGACGCGGCGTCCCAGGGCGTCGGTGACTTCCAGGCGGGCCTCGGGCATTCGACGAGTGTACCTCAGCGCCGCCGGGTGAGGCGAGTGATCAGAAGGACTGCGCCCAGGCCGGCGAGCACGGCGGCGGCCGTGGTCATCGCCCCCGGGTAGCTGGAGCTGTCGGACAGGAGCACGCAGGTCAGCGCGAGCACGAACGGCACGATCACCGTCAAGGACGAGGGCCAGCCCCCGCCGGGTGGCGGGAGCGGGACGGGTTTTCGCACCGGATCGGTCGTTCCCGCCCCGCACCTGTAGCAGACGATCGCCTTGTCGGCGATCTCGGTTCCACAGCTACGGCACTGCATCCGCTGAATTATAGGCCGCGAAGAGCACGCACGACACGGACGCGCGACGCTCGTAGCACGCAAACACGCTGAAGGCCTGCGCCGCGGACGCCTAGACGGGCCGCGGCGCCAGACGGGGAATCAGGACGCGCACGATCGCCATCAGCACCAGAACCAGGCCAAAGGTGCAGACAATCGTGGCGCCGGTCGGCAGGTCGAGCACCAGCGACAGGTAGACGCCGAGAGCGGAGACGACCGTGCCCATCGTCCATCCAATCGCGAGACGCTTGCCGATCGTGTCCGCAAAGAGCATGGCCGCCACGGACGGGACGATCAGATAGCAGAAGACGAGCAGCACCCCCGCAATCGCGACCGACGACGTCACGACGAAGCCGAACGAGGCGTAGAACAGGAAGTCCCACCACCTGACGTTCAGGCCGGTCGCGTCGTCGTTGCCGTGGTTCATCGAGATGCGTGAGGAACTGCTTCCGGAAGACGTAGTGGAACATGCCGACGACGCCGTAGAGCGCGGCGGTCTTGCCGACCTCGGCCCAGGAGACCGCGATGATGTTGCCGACCAGCATGTGCTTGAGATGCTCGCCTTCGGAGGTGGACTTGCTCATCGCGAGGATCGCCGCGGCCGAGGCCACGGCGTAGGTGATGCCGATGATCGCTTCCTGCGGGATCCGCGCCCGCTTTCCGCGAATCATCGAGAAGATCGCCGCGCCGATGAACGTGAACACGAGGCTGACCCAGTAGACCGAGGGCGCGTGCGGATCGCCGCCGGACATCGGCAGCAGGATCGCGATCGTGGCGCCGAGCGCGGCGATTTGCGCGAGCGAGAGATCGACGAAGATGACGCCCCGCTCGACGACGTGCACGCCCAGATAGGCGTGGATCCCCGTGAGGATGAGGCTGGCGACAAAGGGCGCCGCCAGGAAGTCGAGAATCTGCGTGAGCGTCAGGTCTCCCATCTACCGGGCCCCGGCCTCTTTGATCGCGGACACGAGCAGGTCGATGTCGTAGTCGAAGAGCTTCAAGTAGTCGGTGGTCGGCGGAACGCCCGCCGACCGACGGCAGCATCACGAGCACCTTGGCGCCGGTGTCGCGCCCGATGGCGTTCGGCGTTTTCAAATCGAAGTACGGCTCGACCAGGATGATCTTCACGTTCTGGCGCTTCATTTCCTGCTGAAGGTCGAGCGTGTGGCCCGGGGACGGCGGGATGCCGGGCTTGGGCTCCACGTAGCCGATGACGTCGAGACCGAACGCCTCGGCGAAATTCGGCCACGACCGGTGATACGTCACGACTTTCAGCCCCTTGTACGGCGCCATGGCCGCTTTCCAGCGCTTTTCCCCCTCGGCGAGGCGCCGGTCGAAGTCGGCGTACCGCTGGGCGAAGTACGCGGTGTCGCCGGGGCTCAACTGCGCCAGCCTGGCCTGCACGGCCTGCGCGATCCGCCGGCCGTTGGCCGGATCGAGCCAGTAGTGCGGGTTGCCCTGCGGGTGGACGTCGCCCATCGCGCGCGTGATCTGCCCGGTCGGGATGTCGAGGATCCGGGCCGTCAGCGATGCGTCGAGGTACCCGGATTCCCGGGCTGGATCTTCGCGTTGCGGCTCTGGGTGATGAGCGGCGGCAGCCAGCCGATTTCCAGCTCGCGCCCGACGGCGACGAGCAGGTCGGCCGAGTGCAGCTTGAAGATGAAGCTGGGCTTCGCCTCGACGAAATGCGGATCCTGGTATCCCTTCGCCAGCGACTCGACCGTCACCTTGTCGCCGCCGATCTCTTTCACGATCGACTCGAGATCCTGCGTCGACGTGATCACTTTCATCGCCGCGAACGCGTCCGCGCTGCCGAGCATCACGCCTATCAGCACCGCCGTCTGTATGAACTTTCTCATGACCATTGCCTCTTATCTGATGCAGGGCTGAAGCCCTGCGCTCCGACCTCTGAAGCAGGGCTCAAAGCCCTGCGCTACATCTACATCTGATCCCGGATCCGGTCGAGTCCCGAGTCCCTGAGTCCCGAGTCCCGGCCGGGAACCCTCCTAAAACACGTGCGCGCCGTGCGCGCCGATCGAGAACAGGAACTGGAACAGCGCTTCGTTCGACGTCACGCCTTCGGCGTATCGTGTCCGGCGGTACTGGCCGCGGATCTGGCTGAACTCGCTCGGCCAGTAGGTCACGACGAGCGACGGCCCCTTGTCCACGAGACTGGAATCGAAGGCGCGCTCGGACCGGTCGTAACGCACGCCGCCGAACCAGCGGCGCGCAAACTGGTAGTCACCGCTCACATACATCCCGAAGGCCGACACGTCGCCGGCTTCCTGCCCGCGGCGGCTCCACATCAGCTCGGTCCGGCCCATGAAGCGGCGGTAGATGGCGCGCCGCAGCGGCCGGTACCGCACGGTCGCGTCGACGCCGAAGACGCGCGTCGTGAAGTCGGGACCGGCGTCGTTGTGCCCGCGCGTGAACGACGCGCCGATGTCGAGGTTGGTGCCCTCGGTGATGTCGCGGTAACCGCGGACGCGGCCCAGCCAGCTGACGTCGCTGCGCTCGTGTGTCTGGAACAACCCGGAGCTGCCCTGATAGAGCTCCCCCGTCGCTTCGAGGAAGAACCACGGATTCAGGACGAGCTTCGACACCGACACCCCGGAATCGTTGAGACCTTCGTCGCCGCCGAGCAGGTTCTTGATGACCAGCGGGGCGTCCACCCACTGCAGCGAATGCGGGTGCAGCGTGTTCACCTTGCCGAACTGCTGCTTCATCTTGCCGACCTTCGCCAGCAGGCCACCGGGAAGGGCCGTCAGTGTCAGGAACCCCTCTTCAATCTCGAGCCCTTCGGGCGACGCGGCGAGGAAGAAATCAGCGCGCGCATACGGATCGACGATGGCCTGGAGACTCAGCTCCGCCTCGTTCATCTCGAACGCGGGGGCAGGGTCAATCGTGTTCTCCCCCGTCGCGCCGAGGAAATTGCCGATGACCGCGATGTCGGGATTGAAGATCTTCGACAGCGCGCTGCCGCCGCCGTATGCCGGGAGCGAGCCCTGCGGCCCGCCGGCGCCTGCCGCGCCCGCCGGCACCTCAACGGCGGCCGGCGCAGCTTACCGGCGCCTGGGGAGGCGCGGCGTCCGGCAATGGTGTCGCGGACGGCGGGCCGGAACCGAGCTTCGCCTCGAGCGCCGCGAGCCGCGCGCCGTAGGAGTCCCGAATCGCCTCGAACTCCTTGCGAAGCCGGTCGAGCTCCTCGCGGACCTGCTGCGTATCGGCCTGCGGCGTCATGGCTGGCGACGGGGCCGACAGGGCGCTGCCTGTGCCGGATGGAGTCAGGACGGGGGCCTGTGCAAAGGCCGGAACACTACCGAGCAGCACGACGCCGGCGCACGTCAGCGCGCGCCAAAACAGCCCACGCGTGGCCATCACACTCACCTCCAAACCCAATTGGGTACAGGTGCACGACCCCTGTCGCGGGGTGCACCGGTCAAATCTGAGGAGTGAACGGGATCAGCCGATGACGGGAGGAGCGCGGCCCGAGAGTTCGCAAAGGGGCGCGGCAACGGGCACGCTCGGAGCGAAGGCGACGGCCGCCCCGGCATCGAGCAGCCAGAAACGCGCTAACACGGCCGGATCGGCGGCAGCTTCCGCCGACGATCCAGTCGTGCAGGTGGTGCAGTGCGTGGTTGATTTGAGGTGACAGACCAGATCGTGGTGCGCCAGCGGCATCAACGCCGCGGCGATCACGTAAAACGCGAGCACGGCCTTGAGCCGCGCCCCGAGCCGGGATCCGCGAGGGAGCCGCCCGGAAGTGACCATCAGATGTTGATTATACGGGCGCCTGCCCTCGAACGCAACGCGCCCGGAACGGCCGGCGTTCGTAACTGGCTATACTTCGGCATGTTCCCCGTCAGCGACGTCATCCCTTCGAAGACGACGCCGTACGTGACGATCGGCCTGATTGCCGTCAACCTCCTGATGTTCATCTACGAGCTGCAGCTCAGCCGGCCGGAGCTGCAGCTGTTCGTCCTCGCCTTCGGCGTCGTCCCCGCGTATTTCAGCTGGCCGACCCTCGTCACGAGCCAGTTCCTCCACGACGGCTGGGTGCACATCGTCGGGAACATGCTGTATCTCTGGATCTTCGGCGACAACGTCGAGGATCGCTTCGGCCACGGCCGCTATCTGCTCGCTTACCTCGCGTTCGGAAGCGTGGCGGCGCTCGGCCAGGTGGGGGTGAGCGGGGGATCGACCATCCCGATGATCGGCGCAAGCGGATCGATCGCCGGAGTGATGGGCGCCTACTTCGTGCTGTACCCGCACTCCCGGGTTCTCACCGTCGTGTTCCTGGTGTTCTTCCTCGACATCATCGAGATCCCGGCGATCTTCTTCCTCGGCATCTGGTTCGTGAAGGAGCTGTTCAGCGGCGTGGGGTCGATCGGCGCGAGCTCGATGACGGGCGGCGTCGCGTTCTGGGCGCACATCGTCGGCTTCGCGGGAGGCGCGCTCGCCGGCGTTTTCTGGCGGTTTCACGAAGGGTCGCGGCAGCGATATTGGACTGACGGCTAGCGCCGCGACGGTGGCGGATCGGCCGCCGGCATCTTCCGGATGATGAACAGCTTCTCTCCGGGACGAATCAGCCCGAGATCCCGGCGCGCGTGTTCCTCGATGACTGCCGGATCCTCGCGGAGCTGTCGCGCCCGCTCGCGCAGGCGTGCGTTCTCGGCTTTCGCCTCCGCGAGCGACACCAGGGTCGCGCGATACTGCTGGCGTGCCTGGATCATCCCGGGGAGGCCCTTCTCGCCGACGAGCGCGTCCACGGCGATGACGCATCCGATGAAAATGAGCAAGTACTGGAGTCGCGGCCGCCCGGACCGGCGCAGGACCGGGGGTGTGGATTCTGGTAGAGACGTGCTTGCGCCGCGTTGCGCCGATCGCCTGTCGGACGCGCTACGTTGCGCTTTCGGGGGCGTCACCGGACGTTTGTAGATAAGTCCTCAGCGCGGCGATGACGACAGACCGCAGGTCCGTGTGGTCGTCCATCGCCCGGATTTTCGCGGCCCTCCACAGCTCTTGCGGTAAATCCACCGTCGTCTTGACGTGCGCCGAAGAGGGATCGCGAGCGGGCATCCCTCTACTTTACACGGGATACCGTCTTTACTTAATGCCACCTTCCCGTCTAGATGTCAATAAGTTTATACTTCTATACGGTTTTACATGAATACGGGTCAACTCCCCGCCGCGCGCAGTGGGTGGGGTCAGGTCATGAATCTTGAACGTCCTCCCAACAGACCTGGCGGTCCGCTAGCGTCGTTCAAGATTCATGACCTGACCCCCCAATCGGGGCGGAGCCGTGCTACGTTTGGCCGCAATGTCCCCCGGTCAGCGTTCGTTGTTCGAAGAACCATCCGAACCGGAGCTGCCGGATCATTCCGAGCCGTTCGAGCAGCAGCTCCGTGAGTTTCGATGGGACGGGAAGCCGACAACGGTCCTCGAGACGACCGTCGAGCTCGACGGACGTACGGTCTCGGTCCCGACTTTCGTCAACGAGTTCTGGACCAAGCGGCAGCGGGCGGCGCATTCCCTTCACGAAATCTCGTATCGCGCCTGCTTCAAGCCGCAGCTCCCCCGTTTCTTCGTCGAGCGCCTCACCCGGCCGGGCGGCCATCGTCTACGACCCGTTCATGGGACGCGGGACGACGCTGCTGGAGGCCGCGCTGCTCGGGCGAGTGCCGGTCGGCTGCGATGTCAACCCGCTCAGCAAGATGCTCGTGGAGCCGCGGCTCCGGCCGCCTTCTCTCGAAGCCATCCGGGACCGGCTCTCGAGCGTGGATTGGTCGGCAGTGGAGGAATGTCCCGAGGACCTGACGACGTTCTATCACGCGGACACGCTGCGCGAGATATCCGCCCTCAAAGCCTACCTGCTTCGAAAGCTGGAGAGCGGACCGCTCGACGCCGTTGACGGGTGGATTCGGATGGCGGCGGTCAACCGGCTCACCGGCCATTCGCCGGGGTTCTTCTCGGTTTACACGCTTCCTCCAAACCAGGCGGTGTCGGTCGTCGCTCAACGGAAAATCAACACCGACCGGAACCAGGTCCCGCCCCGTCGCGACGTGCGGCGGCTCATCGTCAAGAAGTCGCGCTCGCTGCTCTCCGACTGCGACGGGGACACCAGGCGATCTCTCGCGACGCTCGCGGATCGGTATCGGCTCATCACGGCGCAGGCCGCGACAACGCCCGGCATCGAGCCGTCATCGGTTGATTTGGTGGTCACCTCCCCACCCTTCCTCGACGTCGTGAACTACGCGGGCGACAACTGGCTGCGCTGCTGGTTCTGCGGCATCGACCCGGCTGACGTACGGCTCACGGTGCCCGGCAAGATCCAGGAGTGGCGTGAGGCGATGACAGCGGTGTTCTGGGAGCTCGCCCGGATCCTGAAGCCCGGCGGTCACGTCGCGTTCGAGGTGGGTGAAGTCCGGGCGGGCCGCGTCCGGCTGGAAGAGCACGTCATTCCCTGCGGCGTCCACGCGGGGCTCGACCCGGAGCTGCTGCTGATCAACGCGCAGGAATTCACCAAGACCGCCGCGTGCTGGGGCGTCGACAACAACAAGAAGGGGACGAACACGAACCGGATTGTGCTCTTTCGAAAACCTTGAATCAGCTCTTCGCGCGAGCCCGGATGTCGTGCGACACCTTCGCGAGCTCGATCATGATGCGCTCGAACTCCTTCGCGTACTCGGCCGGGGGCAGGAACGTTTTCCGGATCTTGAGATCCTCGACATCGGCCTCGAGCGTCGCTCTGCGCTGCAGCAGCTTCAGGAGCACCTCGTCGGTCGGCGCGGCGCCGGGCAGCGACGCATCCAGGTAGGTGCGGCTCGCATTGGACCCGTCGTCGCCGGGATCCCCGACCTCGCGGCCGACGCCGTCGCCGGTGTCGTCGAGCAGCGCGCGCTCGGTCGACAGCTGTCCGCGCTGCTGGTAGTGGCGCCGCACGTTCCCGCTGGCCGCGGCGAACGTCTCCCAGATGGAGATGCGCCCGTTCTTGTCGATGTCCGCCGCGGGTTCCGTCAGGCCGCGGATGAAGTACTCCGGAAACACGGTGTCGAACCGCTGCGCGGAGGAATCGGTCGCGGTGATCACAATCCGCCGCGGGGCCGCCAGCCGTTCCAGGAAAGGAAAGCTGCCGGACGTCGTGTTGACGACAACCACACGGCCGGGAACGGGACGCAGCAGGGCGGACCAGCCGGCCGATTCGAGATCGGGACCGACCAGGTTGAACTTCGCATCGATGCCGTCGAACGTGCCGTGGCCGATCAGCACGACGATCAGCAGGTCGTCGCGCGTCATGCGATCGCGGATCGAGGCCAGCGTGCGGCGGACGTTCTCGGCCGTCGCCGCGGTCTCCGGCTGTCGGGTCTCGGACAACACCGTCACCCGCGCCGGCTCGAAGCGCAGCGTCTCGACGAACGTCTTCGCCAGGTCCGCCGACCATCGGGTGTACTGCGTGACGTATTCCTGCCCGCCTGTCGCCCCCGACACGATCAGCGCGTAGCGATTCTGCGCACCGTCCTGGGCCGCGCCGTCTGCGGCCACGCCGTGCCGCTGGCCACGCCGTCCGCGGCCACGCCGTCCGCGGCCACGGCGCTGCCGCATCCGAGCAGGATGGCCGGGACGAGCGCGGCGCGGAGCAGCCGACCCATTCGAACGGCTTTCAAAACCGCCATGGTCCGGCTAAAGCCGGACGCCACGGATGTTGCAGCCAGTGCCAGTGTCCGACTCACCGCAGGCCCCACCGGCGGCGCAGGATCCACTCCGCGCCGAGCAGCAGCACGATGGCGGCAAACGACCAGCCGGTGTGCCAGAGATCGTGGGTCACGGCGATCTGCGCCGCGGGGACGCTCGCGCGCAACGCCTCGACCAGCGCCGGCCCCTCGCCTGCCGAGATGACGCGGCCTCCGGAAGCGATCGCGATCCGTTGAAGAACCTGCAGATTGAGGCGCGGGTCGGTCATCTCGAGGTCGGCGCCGCCGACCAGCAGCGCGGCCGACGCCGAACCGAGCAGCGTGGCGCCGCGGCGCGCCTCCGCGCTCACTTTGTAGACGCCCGGCTGATCGGGGCGGAAGCGTGCGACGTACCGCCGGTCGTTCTCAGCCGTCGTTCGCGCCCGGCGGCACGGCCGCGCGCAGCTGTTCGATTCGGCCATCCGGGGCGGTCACGCGGACGTCCACGAGCGCATCCGGCTGCGGGACGAACGCGCCGTTGCGTACCGCAATCCGCAGGGGCAGCGTCTCGCCGGGTGAGGCGCCGGCAGGGAGGGTGATGGCGATCGGATCGGGGGCCGGCAGCGCGAGCCATCGCACCGCCTGCCGCCAGAACGTGTCGTACGAACGATCGGAGGACGGCAGCAGCATGCGCCAGCGCCACGCGGCTTCCCCCGTGAAGACCATGGACCGCCCTTCGCCGTACCGCTGCACGGCGACGAGCGCGCGTGCCGCCCCGCCGGCGCCGCCGGTCACGGCCAGCACGTCGGCGCCCGGCCGCGGGCCGCCGAGCGGGAAGATCGACGCGAGCGCCGGAGCCGCGTTCCAGCGTTTGCAGGGTCTCGTCCAGCGCCGGACCGAGCTGCATGACCGGGTGCGTTTCACCGGCCGGAGACAGTCCGACCAGGTTCATGCCGCGCGACGCGACGGCCGGGAGCGCCGCGCCGCCGCGATCCGACAACTGGAGCGGCAGCACTTCCTCGAGCGGCGTGTTGACGAGCCCCTGCTTGGCGAACGATCGCGCGCCGAGCACCAGCAGCCCGCCGCCGCGCTGCGCGACGAACGCCCGGGTCGTGTCGAGCTCGGTGCGCGAGAGCTGCGTGGCCTCGACGTTGGCGAGCACGAGCGCGTCGTACACGAACAGATCCTCGACGCGCTTCGGATAGCCGGACATCAGCGCGTCGCTGCGCGACCGCGACGCCTGGATGTAGAACGTGTCGGCGCCCTCCTCGTTCTTTCCCTTCCGGATCACCGAATCGACCTCGAGCCCCGAGTCGGTCGCCCACGCGCGCTTCAGGAAGCTGTGCTCGAAGCCGGGCGCGCCTTCCACGAACAGGATGCGCCGCTGGCGTGACGGCGGCTGCACCAGCGTGCTGCGGGAGTTGTTCTCGGGCACCAGATCGCCCGGCGTTTCCGGAATCTCGATCGTGTAGACCGTGGGGGCGCCACGAGCCGGAGCGACGTGAAAGACTTCGCGCACCGGCACGCCGTCGGCAGCCGGAACGGCCCGCCGGACTTCGATCGGCCGGCCGTTCTCGAGCAGCCGCAGCGCGATCGGTTCGGTGCCGTGGCCGTGGCTCACCGCCGACACCGCCAGATCCACGCGCGAGTCGTCGAAGACCGCTTCGGCGGCGGTGACGCTCAGCACCTCGCGATCGCGGCCGACCGTCTTCGCGCCGACGCCGATCGCGTACACAGGGGGCACGTCATCCGGCAGGTCGACGCCACCGGTATCGCCGCCGTCCGAGAGCAGGACGATTCCGGCAATCGGCCGGCCGCGGTAGCGTTCGCGCACCGCGGCGAGCGCGCTCGACAGATCGCTGCGGCGCGCGGTCGCCCCGAGGTCCGCGGGAGACGCGGCCGCGAGGCCCTCGCCGAAACTCAGGACCTCGGTGTGAAACCGTGGACCGAGCAGCGGGAGCAGCTCTCCGGTCACCAGGTCGCGCGCGCGATCGATGCGCCGCCGGCCGCGTGCGCCGGCATCTCCGTCATTGTCCTCGATGCTCATGCTCCGGGAGCCGTCAACGAGGATGGGCACGACCGCGTCGCGCGTCCCGTCCTGCGTGGTGCGGATCGGCCGCATCAGGAAGAGGACGAGCAGGAGCAGCGTGACGAAGCGCAGCGCGACGAGCACGCGCCGGCGGCGCGGGGCCACCGCGACGCCCGCGTAGGCGAGCCACGCGGTGGCCGCAATCGCGGCGAGCACGAGGCCCAACGCCCACCAGGGAAGGAGGTTCGCAAACGTCACGAGTGGCCCGGCCTACTTCTTCGTCTTTGCCAGCGATTCGAAGTACTTCGCGATGCGCCGTCCGTAGGTTTCCGGGGCCCTCTGGCTGCCCCCGGCGCTGAAGCGATCCTCGGAGCGCGTCTTCGCGAGCCGGTCCGACACGCCTGCCTCGTACTTCTCGAGCGCCAGGTCGAGGTCTTTCCGCAGCGATTCCCATCCGCCTCGATCCTGCTTGAACGCTTCGGTCCCTGGAGCCGATCGGCTGAACTGATGCTCTTCCGGCGTGGATCCGCCCGCGCCGCTCGACTGATCGCCCTGGCCCAACCTGGCCAGGGCCTCGCTCGCGCGCTGAAGCTCCTGCTGGTATTCCTCCTGCAGCCGCTGCAACTCGCTCCCGGCCTGCCCGGTGCCGCCCGACCCGCCCCGGCCGTCCCGGCCGGCGCCCTGCTGCTGCGACGCCTGGCCCCGCCCCGGCTGCTGCGCCGCCTGGTCCCCGCGGCCTGCGCGAGAGCCGCCCGCACGTCCCTCAGCCTCGCTCATCCGCTGCTCGAGCCGCTGCAATCGATCGCGGATCGCTCGAGTCTGGTCGAGCTGATTCGACAGCTCGCGCGTCTCCGCAGGAGCCGACTGGTCGAGCCTGTCGGCGACGCGCTCGAGCGCGCGGGCGAGCTCCTTTTCTCCGGGCGCCCGGCCCGCGGCCGGCGCGCCGGCCGGATCGCGCATCTCTTTCGCCGTCTCGCGCATGCGCTCCGCGATGCGCTCGCCCTCGAGCGCGCGCGCCGCGTCGTTCATCGCGCCCGCCTCCGCCGGCGTGAGCTTCCCACGGGCGATCTGCTGCGCCGATCGCTGGAGCTCGTCGACGCGGCCGGCGAGGCGATCCTTTTCGTCGGCGAGCCGCTGCCGCGCCGCGGTGCCGGCGGCGCCGCCGGTGCCCTTGTCGAGCCGCTCCGCCTCCGCCGCGATCCGCCGCTGCTCCTGCGCGATCTGCTGCGCTTCGAGCTGGACGTCCGACGCCGCGCGCCGGCTCGCGCCCTGCGCCCCTCCGCGCATCCGCTCTTCGAGCCGGCGGAGCTGTTCCGCCGCGCGCTGGCCGCTCTGCGACGCGGCGCCGGGATCGTCGCGGCGAAGCTCGCCGGCAGCGGTGCGCATCTGCTCCGACGCTTCCCGGAGATCGCCGCTCCCCTGCCCCGGCTGTCCGCCCTCCGGCGACGGCTGTCCGGAGGCGGACGGCGGACGCTGACCGCTTTGCCCCCGCTGCGTCTGGCTCTGCTGCCCCATGCGCCGGGCGAGCTCCTCGGCCTGCTCGCGAAGCTCCGTCTGCTCGCGGGTCAGCTTCTCCAGTTGCCGCTTCATCTCTTCGGCGTTCAGCCCGGCCTGGGCGAGCTCGCGCTGCCGGCGGCTCAGGTCTTCCTGGCGCCGGGCGAGGTCGCGAATGCGATCGAGGGCGCTGTCGCTGGATTGACGCTGGTCGGGGCGGGTCTCGACCGCGGACTGCGTCTCGTAGTTGGTGCGCTGCTGACGCTGCAGCTCCTTGTCGAAGAGCGCAGAGAGATCCTGTCCTGACCGGTTCGACCCGCCGCTGCCCGCGCCGTTGGCCTGCTGCGACACCTGCCGGCGGCGCACTTCCGCTTGCGCCTGCAGCAGACCGTTCAGCGCCGCCATTTCGTGCGGCAGCGCCTCCTTCGTCCGTTCGGTCGAGAGGTGCTGCTCGGCTTTCGCCATTGCGGCGACGGCCGCCGCGATGGGATCGCTGTCGGCTTGTCTGGCCCGCTGTGCCTCGCGGGCGGCACGCTGCGGGGCCGGGAGCGGCGGCCGCCCGCGGCCTGGTTGGGACATCTGCTCTGCGCGGCCCTTCAGCTCCGCCTGCGCCTGCGCGATCGCCTTCACGTCCTCGGCCGAACGCCCTGTCTGCGATCGGCGCTCGACGTTCCAGGTGGACGCGATGATGGCTTTCTGGGCCTGGATCAGGCTCTCGATCTGGGCGTCGGCCGCGCCGCCCGCCGACGCCTGGCTCTGCGCCGCGACGAACTCTTCGTTGAACGGGGTCACCTCGAGGAAAAAGATGTCGCTCGTGGCGCGGGTCGACCGCTTGCCGCGGCCGACGTCGCGCGCCCGGGCGTAGTACGTGATCACGTCCCCCGGCCTGACGCCGAGATCCTCGGCCGGAATCAGCCGCGTGCCGATCTTCTGCACGTTGCTGCCGCTCACGCGGTCGAACGGCACGGCCCGCTCCGGACCGCCGCCGACGGCATAGACCAGGTCGAACGCGGCGATGCCGTAGTCGTCGTCGGCGCGCGCTTCGATGGCGATCTCTTCGAGCGGCGTGATCTGCTGATCGGCGGACGGCCGGAGGATGCGGACATCCGGCGGACGATCGTCCATCAGCCGGATGAAGTATTCCGTGTCCCCGCGGGAGTGGAGGCCGTCGGCGTCGGACAGCCGGATGCGGTACGAGTCGTCGCGAACCAGCACGAGATCCGCTTCGACGATGCGGGGGGCCACGGCGCGCGCGGACACGGCGGATGCCGAGCGGAGAGCAATCTCCCCCTGCGCAACGGGCTTGTCGGTGTGAATACTGAGCCGCACGCGCGTGCCGGCCGGGGCATAAATGTCGCCGCCGTCGCGCTCGTCGCGCGGCGCGAGCCCCGCGAACGACGGATAGGCGTAGTGCAGGTCGATGCGCTCGATCCGCGGCGGGAACACGGCGGTGACCGTGTAGTCCTCGGAGCGCGCGGACCCCGCGGTCACGGTGTAGGTGAACGTCCGATCGACCGACGGGATCTCGAGGAGGAAGGCGCCCTCGACGGCGGTCATCGGCACCGTCCGCTGCTCGCCGCCGGCGGCCACGATGACCGACGGCGTGAAGTGCTTCAGCGTTCCGGCCGATCCGTGCAGCGTCGTCCGGATACGCACTGGGGTTCCGGCCGGCACGCGCACGCTCCCGGGCAGCACTTCGACGCGAACGGATCCGGGAAAGAAGCGCAGCCGCGCCGTTTCGAGCGCGCGGCTGAACGTCGGGGCGCTCACCACCAGCGCGACGGCGAAGCGCGGCCGCACCCGCGGCCGCCCAGCCGGCGGCTCTGCGGATCGACTCCGTCGACACGATTTCTCCTGGATCGATCGCGCGCAGCCGGCGCACGCCGTCCTGGAGGAGCAGCGGCAGAAACGCGGCGCGCTCCGGGTGCCTGGCCCCATCGAGCGCGCTGACGAGCGCATCGTCCAGCGCCCGGTCGCCGGGGAGGGTCCGCGAGCGCTCTTCGATGAAACGCGCGACCCGGCGATCGTCGAGGCGCCGCTCGACCCGCCACACGGGCAGCGCCGCGGCCACTCCGGCCGCGATGACCGCCGCGCCCGCCAGCATCACGAGAGCCAGGCCCTCGGGCCCGATCACATACACGACCCCGAGAGCGGCGAGCACCGGCACGGCCGCCGCGGCCATCGCACGGCCGGCCGTCACGAGCGCGACCCTTCGGACCCAGCGCCGGCGGATGACCGCTATCAGCGCTCGCAGCTCGCTCAGCGCGTCGAGGTGTGTGGTCACGATGTCAGGACCTCCCGACAAACGACTCCGCGACAAGCGCCCCCAGCATCAGCAGGAGGCCCAATTGCCAGTAGCGCTGGCGCGCCTCGACTTGCTGCGCCCGGACGGCCTGATACGCGCCCGGATCGGTGGAGACGCGATCGAGCATCCCCTCGAACTCGTCCGCGGTGATCCGCGCCGGGGCGCTCTCGCGCGGGTCCACGTTGACGGCGACCGCGCGTTCGTCGGGTTGAGCCCGGTAGACGCCCGGCCGCGGCTGCGCGCCCTGAGGCACTCGCGCGACCGAATACTCGCGCGAGCGATCGGACGCCGCCGACACGTATCGCACGGCCTCGGCCGCGAACGGCACGAACGACGGGTGCAGCGGAAAGTCGTTCCAGCGGCGATCGATGTCGGAGGCGAACGAGCACGATGCGCCCCTTGCCCTCGCGCCGCTCGAGGAGCGCCGGCGCGCCGTTGCTGAACTGCGCGGCCACATCCCATCCGTCCGTTCGCAGCCGCCACGCGTGATGGAAGCGGACCTGGCCGAGGTTCGCCGCCAGCGCGCCGAACGGACGGAAAATCGGATGACGCAGATCGGTCGCCGACAGGCTCACCGGATCGGCCGCTTCGCCGGCCGACAGCGCCGGACGCCAGTCGAAGATCGTGGAAAGGACCACGGCCTCGACGTCGGGCGCCGCGGCAATCAACAGACCGCCGCCGGCCCGCACGAACCCGGCCAGCGATTCACGCGCGCGGCGATCGAGACCGCGCGTCGAGAGCAGGACGACGGCGCCGTGCCGCGCGAGATCGGCCGCGCTCATCGCCGACACGGCTCCGCCCGCAACCAGGCGCGCGTCGAGCGCATCACCCGCGGTGTCGTCCGACGCGGCAGACAGCGCACGCGACAGATAGAACCCGGAGTCCGGCGTCCCCGACGTCACGACGAGCGCCGACGGCCGCCGGGCCGGGTCGAGCACGGCGTATCGGGCATTGTCGGCCGCAAATCCCGCCGGATCGTCGATCGTGACCGAAATCGATCCCGACCCGGGCGTCCGGTACGCAATCGGAACCTCGACGATCGAGTCCGGCGCCGCGTGATACGTAGCCGTCGCCACCGGACGGCCATCGCGCTCGACACGGACGGGCCCGCTCCTTGCCTCTCCCGCGCTGTTCCTGATCGAGGCGAGCACGCGATCGCTTTCGACGCGAATCGCCACGACGGCGAGGTTCGCCGGCGGGGCGCCGGCATCCTTCACGACGACCTGCAGCGCGCGCGGCAGGACGGCGCGCGGCTCGTCCTCCCAGCCGGTCCGCTGGAGATCGGTGATCACGACAAGGCGGCCGGCCGCCCCGTCCGCGACTTCCGCGGCCTTGGCCATGAGCGGCCCGTAGCGCGTGCCGCCGAAGCCTGCCTGCAGCCCGGCAAGCGCCGCGCGTGCCTCGCCGGCCGCGCCCGGACCCGCGATCACATCGGCCCCGTCGTCGAACGCGAGGACCGTGATGCGCTCGCCCGGACCTGCCTCGCCGATCTCCTGCCGCGCCAGCTCCAGCGCACGGGCGAACCGGCCCGGCGCACCCATGCTGAACGACCGATCGATGGCGACGATGCGCGCGATGGGCACCGTGGAGGCCGCACTCGAGACGTACGGACGCGCGAAGGCTGCCGCCAGCAGCAGCAGCGCCGCGACGCGCGCGGCGAGGAGGAGCAGATCGCGCAGCCTGCGACGCCGCGAACGGGCGATCGGCGAGCGGTGCAGCAGCCGGACGGCGCTGAACGGCACCTCGGGCGCCACGTCGCGCCGCAGGAAGTGCAGCACGACAGGAATCGCCACCGCGAGGGCGCCGAGCAGGAAGGCGGGGTAAAGAAAGTTCATTTTTCTCTTCGCCCGCGCCGACAGATACGACAGCAGCGCGAAATCGAGCGGCTGCGACGTGTCGAGCTGCACGTAGTCGATGCCGGCCCCGCGCAGCTCGCGGTCGTACGTCAACGTGAGCGTCGCGAGCTCGCGCAGGTACGCCTTCCGTATCGCCGGCGGGTCGGCGAGGACTTCGTCGGCGCTCTCGAGATCGCGAAAGCGCGAGGCGCCGCGGAACGGGAACGTCAGCTCGTTGGGATCCAGCACCTGGAACACGACGACGTCGGTGCCCCGGAAGCGCAGGTGCTTCAGCCCCTTGATGACCGGCTCCGGATCGTCGAGGAGATCGGAGACGACGACGACGAGGCTGCGCTTGACGAGCGCTTCGGCGAGCTGGTGCAGCGGACGCGCGACGTCCGAGCGGGACCCCGGCTGGAGGCGCTCCAGCGCCAGCAGCAGCGCGTGGAGGTGACCGGGCCGCGCGCCGGCCGGCATGCGGAACACGATTTTCTCGTCGAAGGCAATCAGCCCGGTCGCGTCCCGCTGGCGGTTCATCAGGAATGCGAGCGACGCCGCGAGCACCGAGCCGTACTCGAGCTTGCTCATCGGGGCCGCCCCGCGGTACCCCATCGACGCGCTCACGTCGAGCAGCAGGTGGCACTCGAGGTTCGTCTCCTCCTCGAACTTCTTGATGTAGTGGCGATCGGTGCGCGCGTACACCTTCCAGTCGAGCGCGGAGAGATCGTCGCCGGGGAGATACTGGCGGTACTCGGCGAACTCGACGCTGAAGCCTTTGTAGGGGCTCCGGTGGAGTCCCGCGAGGAAGCCCTCGACGACCGTGCGTGCCTTCAGCTCCATCGTCCCGAGCTTGGCGATGACAGCGGGATCGAGAAACCGGAGGTCGCGGGGCGGAGAGGTCGGCGGCATCGGCTACATTCCGCTGCGCGGCGTCGGCACCGCCTCGAGCAGCCGTTCCACGAGCTTGTCGGGGGTGATGTGCTCCGACTCGGCGTAGAAGTTCGGGATGATGCGGTGCCGGAGGACCGGGCGGGCCAGCGCCTGGATGTCGGCGACCGAGACGTGGTAGCGCCCGAGAATCAGCGCGCGCGCCTTGCCGGCGAGGATGAGGGACTGCGACGCGCGGAGGCCCGCTCCCCACTTCACCCAGTCACGGACGAACTGGTGGTCGCTCTGCCGCCCGGGGCGCGACGCGTCCACGAGCCGCACCGCGTACCGCGCGATCTCTTCCGCGACGACCACCTGCCGTACGAGCTGCTGGATCTCCAGGATGTCGGCGCCGCTGAACACCCGCGCCGGCGTGTGCGTCTCGACGCCGGTCGTGTTGGTGACGACGCGCACCTCTTCGTCTTCCGAGAGATACGTCATCACGATGTTGAACATGAAGCGATCGAGCTGCGCTTCCGGCAGCGGATACGTCCCCTCGAGCTCGATCGGGTTCTGCGTCGCCAGCACGAAGAACGGCCGATCGAGCGGATAGGTGCGGCCCGCCGCGGTGACGTGATACTCCTGCATCGCCTCGAGCAGCGCCGCCTGCGTCTTCGGCGGCGTCCGGTTGATCTCGTCGGCGAGGATGATCTGCGCGAAGACCGGGCCCTTGACGAACCGCAGCGACCGGTGGCCGTCCTGTTCGTCGAGCACTTCCGTGCCGGTGATGTCGGCCGGCATGAGATCGGGGGTGAACTGGATCCGCTTGAAGCTCAGGTCGAGGATCTGGGCCACGGTCTTGATGAGGAGCGTTTTCGCCAGGCCGGGCACGCCCGTGATCAGGCAGTGGCCGCCGGTGAAGAGCGCCATCAGGACCTGATCGATGACCTCGTCCTGCCCGACGATCACCTTGCGGATCTCGACGAGGATCCGCTCGCGGCCGCGCGCGACACGCTCGGCGATCGCCGCGATGTCGGTGGGCGTCGTGATGTTCATCAGTGGGTGAGGGAATAAATGATTTCGTTGATCTGCATCCGGTAGGCCATGGCCGTGTACTTCACGTAGCCCGGGTACTCCGCGGCGTTCGACCATTCCCAGCCGTCGCCCATGTCCACGTTCCAGTTGATGAGGACCATGGCGCGGCCGCTGTCGTCCTCGATGGCGCGCAGCTTCGCCTGGTAGCCCCCCTTCTCCCACGTGCGCCCCATCAGGAACGAGCCGAGGCCCGGCGTCTGCGGATACTCCGCGAACTGATAGAAGCAGTGGAAGATCGGATGGTCGGGCGGCAGGTCGACGATCTTGCGATCGGGGAAGACGCGCCGCATCTCGCTCTCGAGGTTGGCCCACTCGATCGGGCCGTGGAAGTCGTCGAACGTGAGCGTGCCGCCGCGCAGCAGGAACTCGCGCAGGATCGGCACCTCGGCCTCGTTCAACCGCAGCGTGCCCGGCTCCACGATGTAGATCCAGGGGTACGACCACAGGTTCGGGTCCTCGATCGTGATCACCACGGGATCGTTGACCTGGATGGCGGTCGCGGTGCGGACGCGCCTCGAGAGGTTCTGTTCGGCGGCCGGGGAATCGATGAACCACGGTTCGTCTTCCGGGGTCATGTAGCGGCCGCGGGGGACGGTCCACGCCTCGTAGCGGATGCGCGCGAAGGTCCACTGCAGACCCGCGTACCGGGCGTCGGGCTGGTTCGCGTTCTGCGCGTCAGCGCCCGGCGTCCACGACGCCGCCCCGGCCCACAGCAGCAACCCGGCGACGGCCGCTGCGGGCATGACCCGCTTCATTGGCCGGCACCGGAGGCGGAGGCGTTCTTGATCGCCCGCAGCAGCAGCTCCTGCGCCCGATCGTAGCTCGGCGCAATCTCGAGCGCCGCCAGCGCCTGGGCCTTGGCCTCCGCGGGCCGATTGGCGAGCAGATACGCTTCGGCGAGATCGCAATGCGCCGACGCGCGATCGGCCGGACCGATCGCGAGGGCCGCCCGGAACTCGCGCACGGCGGTCTCCGGCTGGTTGTGCTTCAGCGCGAGCCGCCCCAGCCCGCTGTGCCCGAGCGGGTCGAAGGGATCGATCGCCACCACGCGGTCGTACGCGATCGACAGCACCGGCTCGGCGAGGGTCCGTTCCGCGAGCGCCGCCAGCCGGCGGGCCGCGCCGAGGGTGGTGTGATCGCGCGCGAGGACCGCCTGGTATTCCTTCATCGCGCGGTCCGAGTCGCCGAGCTGCTCGGCCAGCTTCGCCATCAGCGCGTGGGGGCTGTCGTCGCCCGTGGCCGTCGGCACCAGGGCCGCGGCTTTCTCGAGCGGCTCGAAGGCCGCCTTGTCGCCCGCCGCAGCCAGCGCCTGGCCGTACGCGAGCTGCGCGGCGTAGTTGCCCGGATTCGCCGCGCGCGGCGCGCGCGCAGTACCGCGACATCCACCATCACCGCGCGCCCCCTCCCGCCGCCGGGAGCCGCGCGGCTCGAGGACGCCGGGCAGGGTACGAAGCGCGGCCCTCAGCGCGCCGAACCGCGCGTCGATCGCCTTGTCGAACGACGCCTGCAGCTGATCCATCGAGACGCCGATCGTCTTCTCGACGGCGGCGTTCCCCTCCAGCCCCTCGGCGTACGAACGGACGAGCGCCTGCAGCTTCTGCGCGACCATGCGTGCGGACGATGTGATCGACGAGCAGCGAGGCCTGGAAATAGGCCAGCCCGATCGTGTCGGGGCGCGTGAAGCCCGGAGTTCAGATCCGCGAGCTTCAGCGTCTTGCCCCGCTCCAGCGCGAGCGCAAACGGCACTTCCATCTCGCGCGTCGCCCATTCGGGCCGCGCCTGTGTCTCCTCGTAATCCGAGATCGCCTTCCGTCAGCCACCGCGGCACGCGCTGGTTCGACATCTGCAGCGTGATCACGTGCGCCATCTCGTGCCAGAGCGTCGCCTGCCAGGAGAACGAGCCGGGCGGCCGCGCCCGGGGCGAGTCGAGCGTCACCACGCGGCCGAAGCAGGCGCCGAGCGCGCCGATCATGCCGGGCAGCCCCAGGTTGCGCACGGCGAAATCGTCGTGCTTCGGGAAGATCTCGATCAGAATCGGCCCCTTCGGCGTGAAGTTGTACTTCGCCGACAGCGTCTTGAGCGCGTTCTGCGCGAGCGGCATCGCGTACTCGCGCATCACCGGGGCCTCTTCCGGGTGCAGCTTCAGGATGATGTCCCCCTCGCGGATCTCGACGAACTTGTCGAGCGTGTCGAGGAGCGCCAGGAGGTTGTAGGTGACGACGTCGTACGGGTCGAGGCTCGAACGCGCGGTCGAGCGCCTGGCGCGCCTGCGGCTCGTCGCCCGTGCGCATCAGGTGCATGCCCAGATCGGCGTGCGCGCGGGCGCTGGTCGGATCGAGCGCTACCGCTTCCCGCGCGAGCCCCACCGCATCGTCGAAGCGGTAGTTCCGCGCGGCGAGCTCCCCGGCCGCGCGGTAGATCTCGCCGAAGGACGGGTTGATCTCGAGCGCCCGCTTCACTTCCGCGTCGAAGCCGGCACGGTCGCCGCGGACGTAGGTGATGGCGGCCGCCAGCGCGCGCGCGTCGAGATGGGAGGGGTTCTGCTCGAGGACGCGCTCGATCCTGGTGCGCGCGGCGTCGTAGCGGGTGTTGTCGAGCTCGAGCTCGGCCAGCAGGAGCTCCGCGTCGGCCAGCAGCGGATCGATCTCGAGCGCCTTGGCCGCGGCGGCCGCGGCGGCCGGCGGATCGTCTTCGGCTCAGCGCTCGCGCGAGGCCGGCGAGCGCCGGCGCCCAGTTCGGATCCTGCGCCAGCGCCTGCTGAAACGACTTCACCGCTTCCGCGCGGTTGTACTTTTCGAGGAAGAGCATGCCCCACGCCGTTTCGATCGCCGGGTCGGGCCCTGCCGCGGCCGCGGAACGGAAGAGGCTGTTGGCTTCGCGCGCGCGGCCGAGCGCCGCGGCCGCCCGCCCCGCGCGGAGGAGCGACGCCGGGTCCCCCTCGGACTGTCGGAACAGCACCGTCAGCGCTTGCGACGCGGCGGCCGTGTCGCCGAGGCGCTTCTGCAGCAGCGCCAGCGACAGCGCCGCGTCGCTGAGGGGCGCGCGGCGGGCGGCAGGCCGAAGCGCCGCGATGGCTTCCGAGTACTTGCCTTTTTCGATCGCGAGGTGCGCGATGACCGCAAGCGCCGCGGGATCGTCAGCCGGTCGCGCGCGGGCGAGCGCTTCCGCTTCCGCGGGCTTGCCATGCGCAATCGCGCGCCACGCGCCGGCCGGGAAGGGCAGCGGCGCGGACTGCTGTCCGTGCGACGGCACGTTCACAGCCGTCCAGACGCAGAGCGACAGAAAAACGACGGTCGCCAGACGGAAGGGATTGGACCGCATGTACCTGAGTCGATTATAGAACACGCGCTTCGACTAATCCGGCTGATGACTTGTACTTGTAGCGCCGACCTTCAGGTCGGCTCCATCGTGGGGCTGGCCTGAAGGCCAGCACTACATTTGTACCGCCGACCTTCGGGCCGGCTCACTCGGGGCTAGCGCTACAGCGTAAGACGCCTCCGCGTTGACGGCAGTTTGACTCCAAGTGGATTCACAACCCGCGAGGTCCGGCTGCCGCCGTCGCCGCCTTCCCCACAGCGGCTACGGTGGCCAAGGAAGCCGGATGCCACGTTCGGTTTTGAAACCGACTCTAGTGACTCGAAGCGACCGGAATCGGTCAAAACAGCTCCCGCCACGTGAAGAACAGGGCGGCGCACAGCCCTTGCCCGATCCCGAAGCCGGCGACCCATGCGGGGACGCTGCGCGGCGGGACGACCGCTGCGAGCGCCAGAAAGAGCGGGAAAAGCGTGGAAGAGAGACGCCCCATCGACAGCACCCCGCCCGCAAACAGGGGTGGGACCAGGTTGATGAGCACGAAGATGCCGAACGCGGCGCCGAACCGCCGGAAGACCGGATACGTGAGCGCGAGCCCGAACAGCACGCCGAGCGCGTTGAGCGTGTTGAACGGAATGTTGGTGACCACCTGCAGCAACGGTTCGTCGCGGAGCCATCCGAAAGCGGTGACGAACGGTCCCCATCCCTGATACGTCCGGCCCCAGGCTTCGTGGCTGCGCGCCCACGCGAACCACACGCCGGTCAGCCCGTACAGGTAGCCGCTGAACGCGAGCATGCCGATGCCCGGCATGGCGGCGGTCAGCAGGCGCACGCCCAACGCACGCAGGTTATCCTTCGCCTCGCCCTTCGACTCGCTTGCGCCCACCGCTCGCTCAGGGCCAGGTATTCTGGCGCTCGAGCGATAAATCTGTTCGATCGCCAGAATTCCTAGCGGGACGCTCAGGAAGCAGCCGTTCGGCCGCGTCAGGCCGGCGGCGAGTCCCCAGCACGACGCCGCCACCCACTCACCTCGCCTGAAGTGAAAGAACGCGCCGACGGCCGCGAGCAGGAACAGCGACTCGGTGTACGGCGCGCTGAAGAACAACGCAAAGGGGTAGGCGGCGAGCAGCATCGCGGCATTGGCGGCGCGCTCGGCCCCGATGAGGTCCTGGCCCAGGCGGACGACGTAGACCAGGGCCCACAGGAACGCGGCGAGCGAGATCACCACGCCGGCCCACAACGCGCGCAGCATCTGCCGATCGCGCGATGTCGTGCGATCGTGCACCCCGAACGCCGCCGCCAGGGGCCGCATCAGCATCGGCATCGCGGGGAAGAACGCGATGTTGCGCTGCCGCTGGAACGTGTGGTCCCACGTGTACCCGTCGAGCGCGACATCGGCGTACCAGCCGGCGTCGAACCGCGCGGGAAGATTCGCGAGCGGCTCCTTCGACGGGGTGAACGCGGCCTTGTCCGACAGGCCGAACGTGATCACCGCGAAGAAGCCGACGAGCAGAACCGTCGGGCGCGTGGCCACGAACGCGCGGATCGCCGGGCCGAGATCGGGCCGGGCGACGACGGAGGCATAGACGCCTCGCGCGCGCGCGAGCGCCGTCGGCCGCGGCCACAGCACGTGCCTGACGATCAGCAGCGACGCCGCGGCATACAGGAACACCATCGGCGAGCGCAGCGAGATGACGACGTCGAAGAGGAGATAGCGGCCGCCCCCGACGAGCGCGATCCAGAGCGCGGCGCCGAGCAGCGCGGCGGCGGCCATGTCGGCCACGCGGGCGCGCGGCGGCAGAGGATCGACGCGGCTGGGGACGTTCATAGTCTCGATCGGCGTCTCAGCGCCGGAACTCATAGAGCGCAGACGGGGCGCCGTGTCACTGAGCCTGCGCGACCTGCCGCACCCGTGGGTCCTCATCCAGTTGGCGCATCGTGCACTGGAGGTTGTCCTCGAAGCGCTGCGGCTGCGGGTGCACGGGAACAACAAGACCGGTGCACACCACGGCGGCGAGCTCCGTCGTCTTCGACACCGTGGGCGCAATTCTAACCCGTGGAGAGAACGAAGGGGGCGGAGACATCGGAGGGTTTCCAACTCGGAGGGTTACTAACACGGAGCCACGGAGAAACGGAGGAACGGAGATCACTCTCTTTGAGATCAAAACCAAAACAACTCCGTTCCTCCGTTCCCTCCGTTCCTCCGTGTTGATCAATGTTGGATTGAGATCGTCCGTTGCCTCCGTCAACTCCGTTGCTCACATCCCAGCTCTCTCTCCTCAACCCGAATGCGCAGGATCATCAGGACGCCGAAGCCGGCGATCGCGGCGATCCCCGTAAACGGCGCTCCAGCCATGAGGGCCATGCCCGACAGCTCCCCTGCCACGGCGACGTAGTTCGGATGGCGCAGAAACCGGTAGGGTCCGGAGGTGATGCGGGTCGATTGCGGCGGCACGAGCACGCGGAAGGTCCAGCGATCGCCGAGCGTGGCGATCGCCCAGTACTTCAGCCCCTTCGCGAGCGCGAACAGGACAGCGCCGGCCGCGAACGCAACGCTCAGCCGGCTTCCGCGCGCCCAGCCTTCGGCGATCATCGCGAGGAAACACGCGGGATAGGCGAGCTGCATCAGCGGCAGCACGTCGTCTGGCGGTTCGGCGGCGCCCAGCGAGCGCAGCGCGCGATCGTGCCGCGCCGCGATCCGCGCCTCGACCAGCATCGGGAGGAAGGCGGCGATCAGAAGGATCAGCAGGATCATCAGGCCGCGTGGAGATCGCCGGCATAGCGAATGATTCGCTGCAGCAGCGCCGGAGCGACCATCGCTCCGTAACCCGCCGCGCGCACGGCGCCCGGAACCGCGACCATCGCCCGCAGGCTTCGGTTGAATCGCCACTTGTGCGCGAACTCGCGCCGGCGAGCGGCGAGCAGACGAAGATGCGCATCGGCGGCGCCGTGCTCGAGCGCGCGCAGCGCCTCGATCGCCGCGAGCTCGCCGCCCCGGAGGGCGAATCGCAGTCCGTCGCCGGTCATGGGATCCACGAAGCCGCCCGCGTCGCCGGCGAGCAGCAGCCCGGGCATCCCGGCCACGTCGCAGTCCACCGCAAGCGGCCCGAGGCAGACGTGTTCGCCCACCACGCGCGCGGCCGCAAACCGATCTCGCAACTGGCCGTCCGAGCGGCATGCCGCCAGCAGCAGGTCCTTCATCGACCCGCCCGGACGGAACTGGGCGTGACGACGCAGGCGTTGGTGAGACCGCCGGGAAGAGGCGCGACACCGATGTAGCGGCCGGCGCGCACGTGCATCTCGCCGAAGGACGTCGTCCCGGCCACGTCCTGGAAGTACCCGCCGATGGCCCAGCGGCGCGGGCGGCGGGCGGACCGCGAGAGCCCGAGCGCGCGGGCGACGCGCGAGTAGCGGCCGTCGGCGGCGATCACGATGGGCGCCGCGATGCGAAGCGGGCCGGCCGTCCTTGCCTTTGATGACGAGCCCGGCGACCGACGGCACGCTGGCTGACGTGTCGGTGACCGCGCCGTCGACGAGCACGTCTTCTTCCACGCGCGCGCCGGCGGCAGAGGCGGCCGAGACGAGCGCGGCATCGAACGCTCGCCGCACGAGCGCGCGTCCGCAGACGCTTCATTCACGCCATTGCCGCCCTCGGGGGTATCGCGCGACCACGCGAACGTCGGTCCCCGTGACGATCATCCCGTCGAGCGGCAGGCCGCCTGCGACTGCCGTGTCGAGCCCCAGTCTCGAGAGGACGGCGAGCGCGCCGGGATTCAGCGTGTCGCCGCAGAGCTTGTCGCGCGGAAAACGTGCCCGATCGAGGACGAGCACACGCGCGCCGCCACGGGCCAGCAGCGTCGCTGCGACCGCGCCCGCCGGCCCGGCGCCCGCGATCAGGACATCGAACAATCGGAATCCCTAATCCCGAATCTCGAATCCCTAATCCCCAGGTCTCCTGATCCCTCACCCTGATCCATCATCCTGGTCCTTCATCCCGGTCTTTGCTCCGCATTCGCCGACTGGTGCACTGAGACCCGATTCAGGATCAGGGATTAGCGATTAGGGATTCTCCGCCCTCCCCAACACCATCGCGCTGTTCTTCGAGCCGAAGCCCAGGCAGTTGCACAGAGCGGCGATCGGCTGCGCGGCCCGGCCGGTGTTCGGGATGAAGTCGAGGTCGCAGTCGGGATCGTTCTCCATTTGATTGATGGTCGGCGGCAGGAAGCCGTCGTGCAGCGCCAGCGCCGACGTGACGATGCCGGCGGCGCCGCTCGCGCCTTGCGGGTGCCCGATCATCGACTTGGTCGACGAGCCCGGCACGTGATCCGCCAGCCGGCCGAGCAACTGGCGGACGCACCGCGATTCGACGGCGTCGTTGAGGACAGTGGAGGTCCCGTGGAAGTTGACGTAGCCGATCTCCTCGATCGGATACCCCGATCGTTCGATGGCCAGGCGCATCGCGCGCACGATCTGTTCACCGTCCGGATCCATCTGCACGCGATGGTAGGCGTCGCAGGTCGATCCGTACCCGTCGATCGTCGCGTAGACCCGTGCGCCCCGGGCCCGCGCCCGGTCCTCGCGCTCCAGCACCACCATCCACGCCCCTTCGCCCAGGACGAACCCGTCACGCCCGCGATCGAACGGCCGCGAGGCTTCGGCCGGCGTCTCGTTGTAGCGCGTCGAGACCACACGCATCTTGGAGAAGCCGAAGATCATGCCGGGAGTGACGCACGCATCGGCGCCGCCCGACAGGAGGACTTCGGCCTCGCCGGCGCGAATCAACGAGGCGGCGTACGAGATCGCGTCCGTGGAGCTCGTGCAGCCGGTGGAGACGACGTGGCTGATGCCGTGCAGCTGGAGCGCGATCGAGACGTCGCTCGAGATCATGCCGACGACCGAGATGGGGATGGCGTAAGGGGTCACCCGCTTCCACCCCTCGGTGAAGAACTCGTAGTACTGCCGCTCCGCGACGTCGATGCCCCCCGCGCCGCTGCCGACGAGCACTCCCGCGCCCGGCTCGTTCAACCTGAGCCCCGCGTCGTGCCAGGCCTCGGTCGCCGCGATCACCGCAATCAGCGACGCTTTCGAGTAGCGCCGGGGGTCGGCCTTGCCGGTTCGCCCGCGATCGTCAGCCACGCGACATTCGATCGCGACGGCGTCGTCGATCGAGACAGCGGGCACGGGCGCGGCGACGGCACATGGATAGCGGGACGCATCGAAGTCCGCAATCGCACGCGTCCCGCTGCAGCCTCGACGGACGTGACGCCAGAAACGGTCGCGCCCGACGCCGAACGGCGACACGACGCCGATCCCGGTGATTGCGACGCGTGGGGAGCCCGGAGGAGCCATACCCTATAATAGTGGCTGCCACCCTGATGGAGCAGCGCCCGGCCGTCGAATCCATCCGAGAAGCGTCGAATCCCACCGCGTCTCGGGCTGCGATCGCCGTCGCCTGGGGCGGAGCGGTCCTCTTCGTCGCATCGCTGATCTACTTCCTGTATGCATACCTCGTGCGGTTCGGCTCGGCCGTTCCGGCGGGGAGTTGGTTCCCGCCTGTCGCGATTGACGTCGCGATGTTTTCCCTTTTTGCATTGCATCACAGCCTGTTCGCCCGCACGCCGCTCAAGGCTCAGGTCCGGCGCGTGGTGACACCGTTACTCGAACGATCGCTATACACGTGGCTTGCCAGCGCGTTGTTCCTGCTCGTGTGCTGGTGGTGGCAGCCGGTCCCGGGCGAGCTCTACCGGCTGGATGAGCCCTGGCGATGGCTGGCATACGGCGCGCAGGCTGCCGGGGTTCTCCTGGTGGTGCTCGGCTCCGGGGCGCTCGACGTGCTCGATCTCGCCGGTGTCCGCCCCGTGCTGCGGGCGCGCCGACACGTGCCGCTGATGACGACGGGCGTTTACGGCATCGTCCGGCATCCGCTGTACTTCGGGTGGGCGTTGCTGGTGTTCGGCGCCCCCGACATGACGGCTACGCGTGCGGTGTTCGCGATCGTCAGCACCGGGTATTGCGCGTTGGCGGTTCCATGGGAAGAGCGCGGGCTGGTCGATGTGTTCGGGAAAGGGTATGAAGCTTACAGGCTGAAGGTGCGATGGAGGATGATACCCGGACTGTATTGAGTTCGTTCTTGGTTCTTGGTTCTTGGTTCTCCGTTCGTTCGTCGTTTTCGTCTTTCGTTTTTCGTTAGTGATCGGCGTCCGCCGACACGCGCTTGAATGCCACGGCCGAAGTGACGAACGCCTCCACGACGGCCGGATCGAAATGGGTGCCCTTGCCCCCGACGATGAACCTGACCGCGTCGTCGTGCGACATCGTCGGACGATACAGCGTCCGGGTCACGGTGGCGTCGTACACGTCCACGACCGCCATCACCCGTCCCGCGACGGGGATCTCCGTGCCGCGCAGACCCTGCGGATAGCCGGTCCCGTCCCAGCGCTCGTGATGGGTGTAGACGATGTCCTTCGCCAGGGCAAGCGTGGCATCGTCGTGAACGCCGACCTGCTGCTCGGCCCTGAGAATGACGTCCCGGCCGAGCAGGGGATGTGTTCGCATCTCGACGAGCTCTTCCGGCGTGAGCGCGCCGGGCTTGTTGAGGATGTGATCGGGAATCCCGACCTTGCCGATGTCGTGCAGCGGCGCGAGGCTGGATAGCAGATCGATCTGCTCCGGCGTCGAGGTACGCGCGGTAGTCCGGGTGCCGGGCGAGCTGCTCCGCAAGGAGCCTCACGTACTCCTGGGTCCTGCGTGAGTGACGGCCGGTTTCGGCGTCCCGGACTTCGGTCAGCGACAGCAGCGTCTGCACCATCAAGCGCTGCGCGTCGGTCTTGCCGCGGCCCGCGGAGTCGGCCCGCCTGCGCTCGACCGTGACCTTGGCGAACGTCATGACCGCCAGAGCGGACACCACCCCGATGGTCGGGAACAGGGGCGAGAGGAACACGCCGCGGTCCGAGAGCAGCCACGCGGCCCCCCACCACAGCGCGCCGATGACGCCGAGGCTCCCAAGCACTCCGGAGACGACGCCCGTTCTCGCGACCAGCGCCACGACGGCCAGGCCGATAATGATGACCAGCTGGCTGTCGAGCATCGTCCCGAGCGGCTCCCGGCGGATGAAGGACTTCTCGAGCAGGTTGTCCGCGACGTTCGCCTGCACTTCCACGCCGACAAACAGCGTATCGAGCGGCGTCGCGACGACCTCCCGCGTTCCGAGAGCGGTCGTCCCGACGAACACGATCTTGTTGCGCAGCGTCGCCTCGTTCACCCGTCCGCTCAGGACGTCCGCCGCCGACAATCGAGGAAACGTGCCCTTCTTCCCGCGGTAACGCACCAGCAGGTTGCTCTTGCCGTCGAGCGGCACGACCCGATCGCCGAAGGTCAGCGACGACGCGTTCACGTTCGTGACCCGGAGTGCCATGTCCCGTGCCCCGGTCGCCGCGGCGACGGCCGCCAGCGCCAGCGACGGATACACCCGGCCGCCGTGCTCGGCCAGTAGCGGAACGCGCCTGAGAATGCCGTCGGAATCCGGAGCCGCGTTCAGGAAACCCGAAGCGCCCCCGGCCTGCGCCAGCAGCGGCAGGCTGCACACCACGCCTGTCGCGTGGAAATACGGTGCGTCACCTGTTTCCTCCGCGGGATGAATGACGACCAGGGCAACCGGGTGCAGCAGGCAGGAACCCGGCTCGCTCGCGGCCCGATCGAAGGTGAGGCCGTAGCCGAGCACCGCACGACCCTTGCTCAGCACCGCGGCCAGCGCATCGTCCGGCGTCTGCGGCGCGCGATTATCCGAGCCGGTGCCGGAGGTTCCGCGCTCGTCAAAGCGATCGCGTTCGGCGAAGATGATGTCGAGCGCGATCGCCGACGCGCCCATGTTCTGGAGTTGGGCGACGAGCCGGCCGACCACGTCGCGGCGCCATGGCCATTGGCCGACCGTCGCGAGGCTCCGCTCATCGACGTCGACGATGACGACGCGGTCGCCGGGCGGCTGCGTGCCGCCCGATCGCATGACGGTGTCGTACACGGTGTCGTCGAGGCGCGGGAGAAACCCCGGGCGAAACACGGCGAGGACCGCCGTGAGGACGACCGGAACCACGCCGCACAGGAACACGAGCCGGCGACGCGCTCCGCCAACCCGGTGCGGTTTCATCGCCGTCTACCTGACCGTGATCTCGACCCGGCGATTGCGCGGCTCTGGAGTTTCATCGGGTGTTCGAATCAGCAGATTGCCCTCGCCGTGCGACGCGAGGTCGACGGTGGAAGGATCGAGGCCGGCCGCGACGAGGAGGTCACGAACCGAGGCGGCCCGCTTCAACCCGAGCGCGACGTTCGTCCGCGGCGCGCCCAGGGTGTCCGTGTGCCCGACGACGGCAACCTCCGGGTCGGCGCGCTGCTTCACGACGCTCAGGATCTCCGGGAAGAAGGCGCGGGATTCGTCGGTCAGCTCGAGGGACTCGAATCGGAAGTACAGGGTGAAGTGATGCGGAGGGGGCGGCAACGCTGCGAGCGCGGCTCCGAACACGCGCTGCACCTCCGCATCGCTCATCCTGCTGACGGGACTCGGGGGCTGATTCGCAGTCGCCACCGTCGAGTCGCGTGTCGCCGTCAGATCGACGGATCCGGATGCGTTCGAGACGATCGCGCGTCCCGTTGTGCGCGTATCCGAGTCCTGAAGCAACACCACCAACGCCTGCGCGGTCGGCCGAGGTGCCGGGGCGATGTGTTTGGGGCCGCAGGCGATCGCGAGCGACGCAGCGAGCGTCGCCAGGATCGCCGGCGGCCGTGGGCTGGTCATTTACGGCTCGACGCGGATCGCCAGAGTCGTGCCTCGAACGCCGATGATCGCCGCCGGTGTCTCGAGGCGGATGGAGTCGGGCGCGAGCTTGGCCATCCGGCCGGACACGTACGCCGTAACGCCCCGTACGAACTTGACCGCCAGCCCGAAGCTCCCGCTGCCGGGCACGTAGACGAAGCGGTCGAGGCGCACTTCGCTGCCCGGACCAAGCGCGAGACGGGTGTCGTCCTTCAACGTGACGCCCACGCTGCCGTCGGCGCCGGTTCGAATCGCGTCAGCCTCGAAGACTTCCTGGCCGGGCTGGGCGGGGATCATCGCGTTGGCACGTACGATAAATGCGGAGCCTGAAACGGTTTTGATGCGTCCCGCCACGGACGTCTGTTGAGCTAATACAGGTGTCGCCGCCATGAACACCAGCGTGACGACGCCCACGGACCATCGAAGACCGGCCATATGCCCTCCTTGGATAAAGACGACGGCTTTAACGCACACCGCGAACCAGCTACCAAAACGGAGACAGACTTACAGAATTGGCAGCGCCCGCGCCGAGTTCGATTAGAAATCCAGTAATCCTGTAGTCGGCCGAAGGGAGTGCACCGGCTGTGCCTACCCAGGGCCTCGCCGCTTCGCGGCTCGGTAGGGGGCCGCGAACACGGCACTTCCTGCTATCATCCGGGGCATGGCCCTCCACGAGCGCGAGTTCTTCCACGAGAAGCCGGCTACAACGCCCGCGACCTTCACGTGCTCCAAGTGCCGTCGTCCGGGCGAGTACCAGGTCCGGTGGATTCTGCGTACCAAGAAGGATCAACTGCCGCCCGGGGCCGACGAGCGCGATCGCGCGACGTACGGCAAGCTGCGCAACTACATGATCCGCGTGGACGACGCGCTGGTGTGCAAGCGCTGCCAGCGGAAGTTCGAGATCCCGTCGAAGCAGTCGATCGTGTTCGTCTAGTCGGCGAGCGAAGTCGAGCCCTTCGACTCGCCTGAATAGCGTGCGCTCGCTCAGGGCAGGCCCTTCCACTCGCCTGAATCCCGTGCTCGCTCAGGGCAGGCCCCCTCTACGCACGAGCGCCGCGAGTGCGCCCCTACCGAGACACGCAGCGCCCTTCGACTCGCCTTAATCCGTGCCGCTCGCTCAGGGCAGGCCGAGGCCCCCTTGCGCTACACTCGATACGCTGATGTTGCCGCGATTGATCACCGTTGCGCTTCTGGGCCTGCTCACCGTCGGGGCCGCGCCGCCGCGCGGCCTGCCGAGCGAGCCATAGGCGAGAGGCCGCTTCCGGTCGCGGTGGAAGGGGCCATTCAGCAGGTGACGGCAGCCGAGCTCCAGCAGCACGTCACCGTGCTCGCCAGCGACGAGCTGGCCGGCCGCGGTCTCGGTCACGCCGGCAATCATCGGGCGGAACAGTACATCGCGAACTCGCTTCGAAGCGCGAACGTGCCACCCGCGTCCCCCGAGTACTTTCAACAGATCGAGGTGTATCAGCCGCAGCTTGGACCGGACGCACGTCTGACCGTCAGCGGCGCCGGTGCGCCGCTCGCGGACCTCGCGGCCGGGCCGGAGTTCTATCCCTTGCCCGCGTCCGGCGATCAGCCGGTCACGGGCCCGGCCGTATTTGCCGGCCACGGCATTACGGCCCCCGAGCTCAAGCACGATGACTACGCGCGGATCGACGCGCGGGGCGCGGTCGTCCTGGTGCTCGAAGATGTGCCCGATGCGATGCGGCGGATGACGGTGCCGGGTCAGGACGTCAACGAAACGGCGACCGTCCGCCGCAAGACTCTCGACGCGCGAAAGCACGGCGCCGTCGGGCTCATCGTGGTGACCCGGAGCATGTATATCCGGGGAGTCTGGCCGGACAACCCTTCGGTCCGCTCGGCGTCCTATCGCCTCCTCGCGCCGATGCGCGCGGCGGCGTTCCCGGTCGCGGCCATCTCGGAGGCCGCCGCCGGCCCGATCCGGCACGCGCTCGAGGAGCGGCAGCGCCTCACGGTCACGCTGAAACCCGGGGTAATCGCCCGCCCCGTCGTCATGTCCAACGTCCTCGGCCTGATCGAGGGCCGCCAGGCTGGAGACGAGATGGTGGTGGTCGGCGCGCACCTCGATCACGACGGGATCGACGAGGCCGGCCGCATCTACAACGGCGCGGACGACAATGCCTCGGGCACCGCGGCGGTGCTCGCCATGGCGGCGGCCTTCGCAAAGGCGGCCGCGCAGGGCGCCCGGCCCGCGCGGGCCGTGGTGTTCGCGCTGTGGAACGGCGAAGAGAAAGGATCGCTCGGCGCGGAGCACTTCGCCGGCGGCGCCGGTGCCCGCGCGCCGCATCATCGCGAACATCAACCTCGACATGATTGGCCGCCGCGAGGAGATCCCGGACCCGAACGACCCGCGGTTCCGCGGCTTCCCCAGGACGGCCGCGTCGGAGAGCGGCAATGTCGTCCACCTCCTCGGCTACACGTATTCGCCGGATCTCGCGCGGATCGTGGGCGAGGCGAACGACCCGATCCGCCTCACGATCAAAGAGGACTACGATCGGGAGTCGCAGGGGCTGCTGCGCCGATCCGACAACTGGCCGTTCCTGGAGCGCGGCGTCCCCGCCGTGTTCCTCACGACGGGACTGCATCCCGATTACCACACCCCGGACGACGATACCGACCGGATCGATTTCATCAAGCTCGAGCGGATCACGGAGCTCGCGAGCCGCGCGGCCTGGATGGCCGCCGACGGCCAGGCGCCCAGATTCAAGGTTCAGTGACGGATCATCATGGCTGACGAGGCTCCGCAAGCTCCCCCACCGCTCCCCTCCGAACTGCCGGTCGTTCCCCTGCGGGACGCGGTGGTCCTGCCGATGACCGTGGCGCCGCTCGGCGTCAGCCGGCCGATCTCGGTGGAAGCCGTCAATCGCGCGCTCGCCGGCGATCGCATGGTGCTGCTCCTGCTGCAGAAGGGTGACGTCGACGAGCCCTCCCCTGACGACCTGCATCGAGTCGGGGCCGTCGCGATCATCCGGCAGATGGCGAAGACGCCCGATGGCTCGGGGGTGCGGATACTCGTCGAAGGGGTCGCGCGCGCGCGCGCCGAGTTCCTCCAGAACGAACGCGGCATGCTGAAGGCGCTGGTGAAGGCGCTGCCGGAATCGGCCGAGCGGTCGATCGACATCGACGCCAGGGTCCGTCGCGTGCAGGAGCTCGTCGATCGCGCGCTGTCGCTGGCCACGGGGTTGTCGCCCGACATCCGGACGCTCATCATGAGCCTCGACGACCCGCTGCGCATCGCCTACCTGCTCGCCAGCCTGCTCAACATGAAGGCGGAAGACAAGCAGCAGCTCCTCGAGGAGAACAACCTCTCGGTGAAGCTGGATGCCGTCGCGATGGTGCTGGCGCGCGAGATCGAGGTGCTGGAGCTCAAAGGCCAGATCGAGTCGCGCGCGGAAAAAGAGATGACCGATGCGCAGCGGCAGTACGTGCTGCGCCAGCAGCTCAAGGCGATCCAGACCGAGCTCGGCGAGGGAGACGGCGAGGGGGCGGAGCTGCGCAAGCGCGTGGCCGAAGCGGGCCTGCCCGAGCACGTCGCGGCGATCGCGAACCGCGAGGTCGATCGGCTGGAGCGGATGACGCCGGCTTCCCCCGAGTACCAGATGATCCGCACCTACCTCGACTGGATCCTGGACGTGCCCTGGGACAAGCCGACGGAGGACCGGCTCGATCCGGTCGAAGCGCGCCGTGTGCTCGACGAGGACCACTACGATCTCGACAAGGTCAAGGAACGCATCGTCGAGTACCTGGCGGTGCAGAAGCTCCGCCAGCTGCGCGGTGCCGACAGCGCGCCGCTCGCGGAGCCGGACGGCGTGACCGGGCCCGCGCTGGTGGCGCGGAGCACGGATCCCGTGGCGCCGGCGGAGCGGGACCGTGTGACCGGGGCCCCCCGCGGAGTGAGAATGAAAGGGCCCATTCTGTGCTTCGTGGGTCCTCCCGGCGTCGGCAAGACGTCGCTCGGCCAGTCGATCGCCCGATCGATGAACCGCAAGTTCGTGCGCATCTCGCTCGGCGGCGTGCGCGACGAGGCGGAGATCCGCGGCCACCGCCGCACCTACATCGGATCGATGCCCGGCCGCCTCGTGCAGGCGCTCAAGTCGGCGGGCTCCTCCAACCCGGTGCTGATGCTCGACGAGATCGACAAGATCTCGGTGGGCGTGCAGGGCGATCCCGCGGCGGCGCTCCTCGAAGTGCTCGACCCCGCGCAGAACCACGCGTTCCGCGATCACTACCTCGAGATCCCGATCGACCTGTCGCGCGTGCTCTTCATCGCGACGGCGAACCAGCTCGGCACGATCCACCCCGCGCTCCTCGATCGCATGGAGCTCATCTCGCTCAGCGGCTACACCGAGGACGACAAGGTCCACATCGCCCGGATGTACCTCATCCCCCGGCAGGTTGACGAGCACGGGCTGACGCCCGACCAGCTGACGATCACCGATTCGGCCCTTCGCCGGGTCATCATCGAGTACACGCGGGAAGCGGGCGTGCGCACGCTCGAACGCCAGATCGGCACGATCGCGCGCAAGGTGGCGGCGCGCGTCGCGACGGATTCGTCGCACACCGCCACCGTCGACGGCGCGCAGGTGCCCGATTACCTCGGCCCGCCGCGCTACCGCTCGGAGACCGCGTTCCGCACGTCGCGACCCGGCGTGGCCACCGGCGTCGCCTGGACCGAATCGGGCGGCGACGTGCTGTTCATCGAGGCCGTGCTGCTGCCGGGCGGCAGCGGACACCTCACGCTGACGGGGCAGCTCGGGAGCGTCATGCAGGAATCGGCGCGCGCGGCGCTCAGCCACGTGCGGCAGCAGGCGCGGGCGCTCGGGATCGCGCCGGAGACGCTGACCAAGCACGACCTGCACGTGCACGTCCCGGCCGGGGCCATCCCGAAGGACGGCCCGTCGGCGGGCGTCACGATCGCGACCGCCATCGTCTCGGCGGCGCGCGACGTCCCCGTGAATTCCGACGTCGCGATGACGGGCGAAATCACGCTCTCCGGGCTGGTGCTGCCGGTCGGCGGCATCCGCGAGAAGGCGCTCGCGGCCCGGCGGTACGGCGTCCGCACGTTCATTCTTCCCGAAATGAACGAGCAGGATCTCGCCGAGCTGCCCGAAGAGGTCCGGCGCGAGATGACGTTCGTGCCGGCGCGCACGCTCGAAGAGGTGTTGAAGATCGCGCTGCCAGGCGTCGCGGGCGCGGACGTCGCGGGCGCGGACACCGCGGCCGCAGACGCCGCGGTTGCCGACGGCACCGTCGCCTGACCGCGCCGATGGCGTCCGTCTTCTTCTACATTTCCGGCCACGGGTTCGGGCACGTCTCGCGCGAGATCGAGGTCGTGAACGCGCTTGCCGCCGCCCGTCCCGATCTCTCCATCGTCATCCGCACGGCAGCGGCGCGGAGGCTGTTCGATCAGACCGTCCGCCATCCCTTTGTCTTCATCGAAGGGGCGTGCGATACCGGGGTCGTCCAGATCGACAGCCTGCGCCTCGACGAAGACGCGACGATCCGCCATGCGGCGGAGTTTCATCGCCGGCTTCCCGGGCTCGCCGCGCGGGAAGGCGCCCTCCTGCGCGAGCACGACGCCCGGTTCGTCGTGGCCGACACGGCGCCGCTCGCGCCGGTCGCGGCCAGCGCCGCGGGCGTCCCGTCCGTCGTCCTGGCGAACTTCACCTGGGACTGGATCTACGAGGGCTACCCCGAAGCGCTGGCGGCCGCACCGGATCTGATCCCCATCCTGCGGGACGCGTACCGGCATGCCGGAGAGGCGTGGCGCCTGCCGCTGCACGGGGGGTTCACGATGTTCGACCGTCCGGTCGATCTGCCGTTCATCGCGCGTCACGCGACGCTCGGCCGGGCCGAGGTGCGGCAGCGGCTCCGGTTGCCGGCGGAGATGCCGCTCGCGCTGGCGTCGTTCGGCGGCTACGGCCTGCGCGATTTCGATCTGCACCGTCTCGACTGTCTCGACGACTGGGTGATCGCGATCACCGGGAACCGTCCCGAGGGCGCGCTCCCGGGCGGCGTGCGGTTCATCGACGAAGACCCCATGTATGCCTCCGGTGTCTGCTACGAAGACCTCGTCGCCTCCGTGGACGTCGTCGTCACGAAGCCCGGGTTCGGCATCGTGACCGAGTGCCTGGCGAACGACACGGCGATGCTCTACACGTCGCGTGGACGCTTCGTCGAGTACGACGTGATGGTGGCGGAGATGCCGCGCTTCCTGCGCTGCGCCCACATCGAGCTGGAGTCGTTGCGGGCCGGCCGCTGGCTCGACGGGCTCAACCGGGCGCGGGAGCTTCCCCCGGCGCCGGAGCGGCCGAGGACGGATGGGGCGGAGGTCGTCGCGGGGATGATCGGGAAACGGCTGGAGCTGTGACGGTCGTCGGTCTCAGGTCTCTGGTCTCGTGGTAGCTGGTCTTTGGTCTCTGGTCTCTCGTCCTGGACCGAAGACCCAAGACCAACGACCTGAGACTTCTCCGCGGCTCTACTTGATCGTCGTCACGAGCGACCAGATCTTCGGCACGTTCACCTTCTCGATCGACTGCGGCTGGAGATCCGCCTGGGCGAGAAACGCCGGCAGATCGAGGTCCGCTTTGAAGCCGATGTGGATCGTGAACGGCGAGATCAGGCGTTCGACGCGCGAGAGGATCGGGTTCGGGCTGAGGAAGTGGTTCAGGAAGATGATCCGGCCGCCGGGGCGGCAGACGCGGCGCATCTCGCGCGCGACCTTGACCGGGTCGGGCACGACGCTTATCAGGTACGGGGCGTAGACGATGTCGAAGGCGTTGTCGGCGAATTTCAGGTCGGCGGCGTCCATCTGCAGCAGCCGGACGTTGCGAATCTCCTTGCGCGCGGCGCGCTCGCGCGCCTTCTCGAGCATGGAGACGCTGAAGTCGATCCCGATCACCGAGCAGTCCTGCGGGTAGAGCGACAGGTTGATGCCGGTGCCGACGCCGACCTCCAGCACCCGCTCGCCCTGCTGGATGTCCATGCGCTGGATCGCCTGCAGGCGTCCGGGGTGCAGCGTGGGGCCGAATATGAGGTCGTATACCTTTGCGAGCTTGTCGTACACCCCCTCGACGAAGTCGTTCTCAACGGCGATGACCGAGAGGGCGCGGGTTCCAACGTCCGAACCCGAGACGATCTCGTCAGACGACTCCGTTTTGCGTTCGAATAAGGGCATCAGGACCCCATAGCTGCGGTTTGACGGCATCCTACTGCGGCGAGCCACGCCCGCTACTGGATTCGCGACTATACCCCGTAAGGATGAGCGGGGCAAGCGCAAGGGGATGGGCGATCGCGGCAGAGTCGGCGCGCCGGCGGCCGGTTTTCCGGCCGTCAGGCGCCGGCCGCCTCGATGACCCCGAGGGCCGTCTGCACCGATCCGGCGCCCGTCGAGATCTGGATTCCCTGCACCAGCGGCCGGATCTCCGCGGCAAGCTCCCGCGCGATCGCCAGCCCTTCGGCGGCGGCGCGCCCGCTCGCTTCGGCGCGCGCCATGCGCTCGACAACTTCCACCGGGACGCGAATACCCGGCACTTCGTTCGCCATGAATTCGGTGTGGCGGAGACTTTCGAGCGGCACGATCGCCGCGAGCACCGGGATCCGGAAGCCGTCGATCCGTGTCAGGAACCGGGCCAGCTCGCGCGCGTCGAACACCGGCTGCGTAATCGCGAACTCGGCGCCCGCCTCGACCTTGTATTCGAAGCGGCGCACCTCCTCGTCCGGATCGAACGCGCCGGGATTCGCGGCGACGCCGATGTGGAAGGCCGTCGGCACGCCGATGCTCTGGCCGCCGATGTCGAACCCCCGGTTCAGGCGGGTCACCATGTTCGTGAGCCCGATCGAATCGACGTCGAAGACGCCGGTCGCATCCGGGTAGTCGCCGATCTGCGGCGGATCGCCGGTGACGAGGAGCAGATTGCGGACGCCCATCGAGTGCGCGCCGAGCAGGTCCGACTGCATGCCGAGCAGGTTGCGGTCACGGCAGGCGTAGTGCAGGATGGTTTCAATCCCCGCCTGCTGCTGCACGAGCACCGCGACCGACAGCGCGCTCATCCGCGCACCGGCCCGAGGGCCGTCCGGAATGTTCACCAGGTCGACGCCGTGGATGCGGAGCTGCCGCGCCTGCTCGACGAGGGTCTCGGCGCGGAATCCGCGCGGCGGGAGGAGCTCGACGCTGACGGCGAACACGCCGCGCGCGAGCCCGTTGGCCATCCGGGACTTCTCCGCGCGCGCGATCGGTTCCACCGGCGCGGCCCCCGGAGGAAGCGATGTCCGGACGACGGCGATCCCGGCCGCGTCCGTCTCCGGTAAGTCTTTGACTGCGGCGGCCGCTTTCCCGCGGATGGTCCGCACATCGCCCGGCGCCAGCGCCCGCACGGCCATCTTGATCTGCCGGATGTGCTCGGGCGTCGTGCCGCAGCAGCCGCCGACGAGCCGGACGCCGTTGTTGATGAACCGCTTCGCGTACGACGCCATGTACTCGGGCGAGCACAGGTAGATGTTGCGTCCTTCGATCTCGCGAGGACGGCCGGCGTTCGGCTGGGCGGACAGCTTGACGGTCGCGACGTGTGCCATGCGCTCGAGGGTCTCGAGCATGGCCGCCGGGCCGACGCTGCAGTTGAGCCCCACGACCTGGGCGCCGAGCCGCTCGAGATCCGGCACGAAGGCTTCGGGCGCGGCCCCGTCGAGGCTGTTGCCGTCTTCCTCGGTCGTCACCTGGGCGACGATCGGCAGCGGGCAGACGCTGCGGACGGCGCGGATGGCCGCCCCGATCTCGTTCACGTCCCGGAACGTTTCCAGGATGAACAGATCGACGCCGCCCTCGAACAGCGCGCGCGCCTGCTCACGGAAGAGCTCCTCGGCCTCGTCCACGCCGGTCTTGCCCCAGGGCTCGATGCGGATGCCAAGCGGGCCGATCGCGCCGGCGACGAACACCTGATCGCGCGCCGCGTGGCGGGCGATCCTCGCCCCCTGCAGGTTGATCGCCTCGACCCTGTCGGCGAGACCGAACGCGCCGAGCTTGATGCGATTGGCGCCGAATGTGTTCGTCTCGAGCACGTCGGCGCCGGCGCGCACGTACGCCTGGTGCACTTCGCCGACCAGATCCGCCTGCGTCAGGTTCAGCTCGTCGAACGACCGGTTCAGGAAGATCCCCTTCGCGTACAGCATCGTCCCCATCGCGCCGTCGCAGACGAGCACGCGCCGATCCAGCTCTTCGAGAAAAGGGGCCCTGGGCATGTCTAAAGTTCTAACGTTCTAAAGTTCTAAAGTTCTACAGATCTTCTCGATGGTACTCCAGCGTCCCGGCGTCGATCAGGAGATACGACTTCGAGACGAGATCCAGGCCGACCGATCGCACGCCCTGACGCTCGCTCTCGGTGAACCGGTGGTGGTGACCGAACAGGTGCAGGCGCGGCTTCATCGCGGAGAGCACCTCGTTGATCGGCGTCTTTCCGGCGTCGTTGCCGCGGCCAACGATGTACGGCCGCGGGGCCTCGTGCGACAGGAAGACGTCCACGCCGCGCATCGCTTTGCAGGCCTCGGCCTCCTCCCGCACGAAATGCCGTCGCTTGTCGGAGGCATCGGTCGCCTTTTGGGTCCCCTTCTTCGGGTGCGGCAGCTCGCTCGCCGCCGTCTCGTACCAGGTCGGCGCGAGCGTACCGCCGAGGCCGGCGATGCGGAGCGCGGGCCCGGCAATCTCGGTCAGAACACCGTTGGGAATGTAATGGAGGCCCGTCGGCAGATCGCCGGACGCGACCTTGTCGAAGTTCTCGTTGTTTCCCTTGATCCAGTACAGCGGCGCGTCGAACGGCTCGTAGCGCCCGGCGTCGTCCGCGACGTCGCCGACGCAGATCCAGTACGGCACGTCCGCGTGCCGCCGGATGATGCGGCGGACGCTGCCGGCGTCGCCGTGGATGTCGCCTAGTGCCCCGAACTTACTTGGTGGCAGGGGTCGTCGCGGCCGGGACCAGGAGATCGGCCTTGTCCCAGATGAAGTCCTTGTTGCTGTAGACGGCGAGCTCGTAGTCCTTGCCCATGAAGATCGCCGAGACCGGGCACGCTTCCTCGCAGTAGCCGCAGAAGATGCACCGGGTCTTGTGGATCTGGTAGATCTTCGCGTAGCGCGGGCCCGCCTGCACCGATCCGTCGTTCTCGGCCGCCTCGAGATAGATGGCGTCGGCCGGGCACGCCACCGCGCACAAGCCGCACGCGACGCACTTCTCCAGACCGTCCTCGTCCCGCATCAGGACCTGTTTTCCGCGGTATTTCGGAAAGACCGGAATCTTCTGTTCCGGGTAGTTCACCGTAATCGGCTTCCTGAAAATGTGCTTCAGGGTCGTGGCGAACCCGACGAGGAACGGCCAAATCATGGCCAGAATCATATCAAGGCCACCGGCAAAAGGGAAAAGACTACGGGATATAATCCCAACATCGATGACAGGCACGACCAAGACGCTCACGGCCGAGCACTTCCTGCTCACCACGCTGGTGGTGAAGGTTGCGGTGGTCGCGGTCCTGTCCACCATGCTCGTGCGGTTTCCGTGGTTCCGCCGGATCCTCCTGACGGAGAAGCGGGACTGGCCCGAACGGCTGATCTTCGCCGCCAGCCTCGGGTTCCCGCTGACCGCCGGCGTCGTCGCGCGGCTGCTCATCAACTACAACGCCGCCGACCTGACGCTGGCCGGGGCCTTTCTCGCCGGGCTGCTGGCCGGCCCCTACGCCGGCGCGATCGTGGGTCGATGCTGGGGATCCCGGCCCTCATCGCGGGCGAATGGATCGCGCTGCCCTTCGCGATCGGCTGCGGGTTCGCGGGCGGCGGCCTGCGTGAGATCTGTCCCAAGGCCGCGATCTGGCACTTCTCGCCGCTGTTCTTCATGGATCTGCACCGGAACGTCTGGCGCCTCGTGCGCCGGTTCCAGATCGACTGGGTCGTCATCCTGATGGCGGCGCCCATCGGCCTCGAGATCATCCTCCAGGCGCTCGGGTCCAGCTTCAAGGGGCATGTCTTCTATCACGAAGCCCCCAACGCCTGGCTGCGCGTCCTCGTCGTCGTCGCCACGGTGCTGTGCGTCGCCATCCCGATCAAGATCTGGAACAGCGCGCGCATCGAGCACCGGCTCCAGGAGCAGGAGAAGCTGCTGATGGCGGCGAGGGTCGAAGCGCTCGCGAGCCAGATCAACCCGCATTTCCTGTTCAATACGCTCACGTCGATCTCGTCCCTGATCCGCTCGCAGCCGGAAACCGCGCGCATGCTGATCGTGAAGCTGTCCGGCCTGCTGCGGCGGCTCCTGCGAAGCCAGGAGCACTTCGTGACGCTGCGCGAGGAGCTGGAAGCGATCGACGAGTACCTCGACATCGAGAGCATCCGCTTCGGCCCGAAGCTGCGCATCGAGAAGTCGATCGACCCCGACAGCCTCGACCTCATCGTCCCCAGCATGCTGCTGCAGCCGCTCGTCGAGAATTCCATCAAGCACGGGCTCGCGCCGAAGATCGGCGAGGGGCGCATCACGATCCGCAGCAGCCGCCAGGGCGGCGAAGTCCTCATCGACGTGATCGACAACGGCGTCGGCGTGCCGCCGGGCCGCGCCGACTTCGCCAAGACGGGCGGCATCGGCCTCAGGAACGTGAACGAGCGGCTTCGCGTCATCTACGGGGCGAACTACCAGCTCCAGCTCGACAGCGTGCCGGGCGAAGGCACCTGCGCGCGCATCGTGATCCCGGAGCTGATCGTGCCGGCGAAGATTACGGCCTGAGCAGACATGGACTTCATCGAGCCGCTCCGCACGATCGTGGTCGACGACGAGCAGCTGGCGCGCGAGGAGCTGTGTTTTCTGCTGGGGCAGCTCGAGGGGGTGGAGGTCACCGGGCAGGCGGGGAACGGAATCGAGGCGCTCCGCGTCATCGAAGAGCATGTGCCCGACCTCGTGATGCTCGACGTGCAGATGCCCGGGCTGACCGGCTTCGAAGTCGCCCGTCGGCTCGTCAGGGCCGGGGTCGAAGCCCAGCTCGTCTTCGTCACGGCGTACGACCAGCACGCGATCGAGGCGTTCGAAGTCAACGCCGTCGACTACCTGCTCAAGCCGGTCGAGGCCCAGCGCCTCGCGACGGCGGTCGACCGCGTGCGGAAGCGCATCCAGACGGACCGGCCGGCCGCCCGGGGGCGCAACGTGGACGACATGGAGCGGTTGCTGCATCTGCTGGCGGAGCGGCAGGATCGCCGCGAGCAGCTGGCCGTCAGGGTCGCGGATCGGTTCCTTTTGGTGCAATCCGACGAGGTGGTCCATGCGTCCGTGGAGGACGAGGTGATCACGGTTGTCACGAACAGCTTGTCTGGAACGTCCAACTATCGGACACTGGATGAATTACAGGCGCGGCTCGATCCCGCGGTATTCTGGAGGGTGCACCGCTCGCACCTCGTCAATATCAATAAGATAAAGGAGATCGTGCCCTGGTTCAGCCGGAACTACATCCTCAAGATGCGGGACGGCAAGGGCACTGAGATTCCGGTCAGCCGCTCGCAGACCAAGCGGCTTCGCGAGTATTTAAGGTTATGAGCGACCCTTACGATCCGTACGGACCTCCGCCGATGCCGCAGCCGCCGCCGTATCCGGCTGTCTACCCGGCTCCATATCCAGCCCCCGAGCCGCCGCCGACGGCCGACGCGTTGAGCGTGCCCGAGCCGCTGGTGTCGACCGAGCCGGTGCCCGCCCTGGCGGGCGGCATCACGGCCGCGCCGGAAACCCGTCTGTCGATTGACGGCGGCTCGCTGCGCATGGAGCGCGTCGTCGAGGAGATCATCGCGTGGCTGAAGACGCTGGCCTCGGCGGCCGTGTACGCCACGCTCATCGTCACGTTCGGGTTCCAGGTGGCGCGCGTCGAAGGGCACAGCATGGCCCCGACGCTCGAGGATCAGGACCGCCTGATCGTCAACAAGCTGGCGTACCGGATCGGCGAGCCGCACATCGGCGACATCGTCATGCTCTATTACCCGCTCGTGCCCGAAAAGTCGTTCGTCAAGCGCGTCATCGCGTCGGAGGGGGACCAGGTCCGCATCGTCGACGGCAAGGTCTACCGCAACGACGTGCTGCTGGACGACTCGTTCGTGCGGCCCGACTACCGCAGCCACGACGACTGGGGTCCGCAGGTCATCCCCGAGGGCTACTACTTCGTCATGGGCGACCATCGCAACAACAGCTCCGACAGCCGCCACTGGGGCTTCGTGCCGAAGAAGTACATCATCGGCAAGGTGCAGCTGCGCTGGTGGCCGCTTCCGAAGGCGCGGATGTTCTAAGCGGGAAATCCCCATTCCCCAACTCGTAAGGAACTGACGCTGACAACTCCCAACAACCCAACACCCAACTCCCAAAGTGTCTGGGGCTGACGTCGCGGCGGATTGCCCCCAGCTGGTACGAGGCATGCGCCTTGGGAGTCGGGAATTGGACGTTGGGAGTTGACACGGGATTGCCGACTCGCTACGCCGCGGTCCTCCGCGTGCTGGTTCGCGTGCTCTTCCTGAACCTGGCGGTCGCGGCCGCCAAGCTCGTCTTCGGCTACGCGACCGGCGCCGTCAGCATCATCTCGGACGGCTTTCACTCCCTCACCGATGCGGCGGCCAACGTCATGGCCATCGTGGGGCTTCGCGCCTCGCGGAAGCCTCCGGACGACGACCATCCCTACGGGCACCGCAAGTACGAGACGCTCGCCGCGGCCAGCATCTTCATGCTCCTGCTTCTGGTGGTGGTCGGGGTCATCCGCGCCGCCCTCGACCGGCTCGCCGGCGGCGAAGCGCCGCGGGTGACGGCCTACAGCTTCGCCGTCATGATCGGGACGCTCGTGATCAACCTGTTCGTCGTACGCTACGAGAGCACGGAGGCCCTGCGCCTCAAGAGCGAGCTCCTGCTGGCCGATTCACTGGACACGCGCAGCGACGTGCTCACGACGAGCGCCGTGTTGATCTCGCTGGTCGCCGTGTGGATCGGCTATCCCGCCCTGGACGCGATCGGCGGGCTCGTGGTCGCGGTCTTCATCGCGCGCGCGGGGTGGGCGATCGCCCGCGACACCTCGCGAGTCCTCGCCGATTCAGTGGTGCTGGCCGAAGACGACATCCGCCGCGTCGTGATGGAGACGCCGCACGTCGTCGGCTGCCATCACATCCGGTCGCGCGGGTCGGCCGACCACACGTTCCTGGACCTGCACGTGTGGTTCCCGCCCGAGATGCCGCTCCACGAAGCCCACCGCCTGTCGCACGTCGTCAAGGATCGGCTGATGGCGGAATACCCGCAGATCGCGGATGCGATCATCCACATCGAGCCGCCGCCCGCTGCGCCTGACGGCGGCTGAGAGCGTACTCAACAACAGAAAGAAGTATTCACCACAGAGTCAACGGAGTGAACGGAGAAGGGAGTTAACGGAGAAAACCAAATTTTTCCTTTCTCTGTTATCTCCGCGAACTCTGTGGTTAAAGAATGTCTCCACGTCTCCGGCGTTCTCCGTTGCCTCCGTCACGCGTACAGCTTCTCGATCTCTTCCGGTACCGTTCCTCCACGACCTTGCGCTTGACCTTCAAGGTCGGGGTGAGCTCGCCGGACTCGACGCTGAACTCGGCCGGCAGGATCGCGATGCGCTTGAGGCGCTCGAACTGCGAGAGGTCGCGGTTGAGCGCGTCGACGATCTCCTGGTACAAGGCGATGACGTCGGGCCGCTTGACCAGATCGGCGCGCGACACGGAGCCGGCCGCACCCGATCGGCCGACCCCCTTCAGCCGGCGTTCGAGTGCGCCGAACTCCGGGACGATGAGCGCGCTGGCGTAGTTGCGGCGGTCGCCGAGGACGACCGCCTCGGAGACGAGCGGGCTCCGCTTGAGGACAGCCTCGATCGGCTGCGGCGCGATCTTCTTTCCGCCGGACGTCACCAGCAGATCCTTCTTGCGATCGGTGATCGTCAGGTAGCCGTCGGCGTCGATCGTGCCGATGTCCCCGGTGTGAAACCAGCCGTCCTTGAGGACATCGGCCGTGGCCTCCGGCTTGTTGTGGTAGCCGCGCATGATGTTCGGGCCGCTCGCGAGGATCTCGCCGTCGGGCGCGATCTTCAGCTCGACGTTGGGCAGCCGGCGGCCGACGGTCCCGACGCGCGGCGCCTGGGGCGGATTGACGGTCAGGATCGGGGCGGTCTCGGTGAGGCCGTAGCCTTCGATGACCGGCAGCCCCACGGCATGGAAGAACTCCGCGACGCTCGCCGACAGCGGCGCGCTGCCGGAGACGACCAGCCGGAGCCGGCCTCCGACGCCCGCCCGGATCTTGGAGAACACGAGACGGTCGGCAATCGCCGCCTTCATCGCGGTCAGGGGCCCGGCCGATTTGCCGCGGAGCATCGCGCGGGCCCGCGCCAGCCCGGCGTTGATCGACCAGCGGAACACGGCCGCCTTGGCCGCCGACCCGGCCTGCCCCTTCTCGAGAATGCGCGCCTGCATTTTCTCGTACACGCGCGGCACGCCCGTGATCACCGTCGGCCGGACGTGGGCGATGTCGCGGCCGAGCGTGTCGAATGACTCGGCGAAGATGATGGTGACGCCGGTAAAGAGATAGATGAACGAGACCATGCGCTCGAAGCCGTGGCTGAGCGGGAGGAACGACAGCGCGACGTCGTCCTGGGAGACGTCGAGCACCGTGGCCCCCTCGCGCAGATTCGCGACGAGGTTCGCGTGCGTGAGCATCACCCCCTTGGGCTCTCCGGTCGTCCCCGACGTGTAGATGATGGTGGCCAGGTCGTCGGGACGGACCGCGCGCGCCGTGTCCCGGAAGGCGCGGCCGGCGCCCCACTCCCCCGCCATCCGCGTGTGTCCCCGCTGCGCCACTTCGTCCAGCGTCATCACGGACGCGCCCGCCGCCGCGGGCTCCATGACGATGACCGCCTCGATCGCCGGCACCTGGTGACGGATTTCCTGCAGCTTGTCGAGCTGCGCGCGCGTGGACACGATCGCGATGCGCGCGGCGGAGTCCTTGAGAATGTAGAGGGCTTGCGCGGCGGAGAGCGTGGGGTAGATCGGCACCGTGACGGCGCCGGAGGCCAGGATCGCCATGTCGGACATGATCCATTCCGGACGGCTCTCCGCGACGATCGCGACCCGATCGCCGGGGCCTACGCCAAGCGCGGCGAGCCCGAGCGCCAGGTCGCGGATCCGCTCGAAGAGCTCCTGGCTCGAGACCCCGTCGATTTTTACCCCGGGTTTTGCTGCGGGAGTTACCGAGGCGGCCCCTGTCCCCGGGGATGTTCCCGGCACCGGCTCGCCGCGGCACCGGCCGATCGCCAGCGGCTTGGGAAAGCGCCCCATGGCGTGGAACGGCAGATCGGCGATCGTTTTCAGGTCGGCGTCCGGCGCCGTGTCGGGATCGACGGCTGGAGGCATCACGGCGGCAGGGTAGCACGGCAAAGTTCTAAAGTTCCAAAGTTCAAGAGTTCAAGAGTTCGCCGTCGAGTTTCGAACTGGCGCCGGCGGGACTTTCGAACTTTCGAACGTTAGAACTTTAGAACTTTAAGTACAATCGACGGCTTGTGAAGCAAGCGAACAAGAGCCGCGCGGGAGCGCGGAAACCGGCGCGACCGGTTCAGGCGGGTCGTGCGGACGCGGCCGAACCGGTGTCGGAGCTGACCACGAACCGGCTGTCGGTGTACCTGAGGTGCCTCAACACGCTGGATGCCGCGGGAGTGGCGGCAGTGTCCTCGCAATCGTTGGCCGAGCAGTTTCACCTCAACGCCGCGCAGATCCGCAAGGACCTCGCGACGTTCGGCGAGTTCGGCGTGCGCGGCGTCGGCTACTACGTCAAGGACCTGCGCCGGCACCTCCGGCAGATCCTCGGCCTCGATGGGCACGTCGCCGTCGCCATCATGGGCGCCGGCAATCTCGGGCTCGCGCTCGCGGACTACCCGGGGTTCCGCGACGAAGGCTTCGAGATCACGGCGCTCTTCGACACGATGCGCGACAAGATCGGCCAGCGATCGCGCGCGCGGCGTGCCCATCTACGACATCCGCGAGTTCCGGCGCCAGGTGCGGCGCGCGCGCATCCGCATCGCCGTGATTGCCGTGCCGGCCGAATCGGCGCAGGCGGTCGTGAACACCGTGGTCGGGTCCGGCATCAAGGCGGTCTTGAATTTCTCGCCCGGCACGCTCAAAGTGCCGGCGGACGTGAAACTGAAGAGCGTCGACCTGACGGTGTCGCTCGAGAGCCTGTCATTCTTCCTGGCACAGGGGGAAGCGGATGGCTGACCGCCCACTGCGGCGCAAGGCTTCGCGGCTGTCGCACGTGGACGCCCGCGGCGACGTCCGGATGGTGGACGTCAGCGATAAACCGGTGACGGCGCGCGAGGCCGTGGCGCGCGGGCGGATCACCATGTCGCGCGAGGCCGTGCGGCAGATCCGGACCGGCGCCGTGAAGAAGGGAGATCCGCTCCAGACCGCCCGGCTCGCCGGGATCATGGCGGCGAAGCGGACGTCCGACGTGATTCCCCTCTGCCATCCGCTCGCGATCTCGCACGCCGACGTCGTGCTTCGACCGCTGCGGGACGGCTACGACATCGAGGCGCGGGTGCGGACCACCGGCCAGACCGGCGTCGAGATGGAGGCGCTGCACGCCGTGGCCGTCGCGGCGCTGACCATCTACGACATGATCAAGGCCGTCGACAAGCACATGACGATCGGCGAGATCCGCGTGGTCGAGAAGCGCGGCGGCCGCAGCGGCGACTTCAAGTCGTGAGCGCGCCTCTGACGATCCTCGTCGGGATCTACAGTCCCTTTGCCGCCTGGAACATCCCGGACTCTTACGTCGAGCGCCTGCGGAGCGAGTTCCCTCACCACACCTTCCTCAATGCCGAGAGCGACGAGCGCGCGCTCGAGCTGATTCCGCCCGCGCAGGTCGCCTTCATGTCGGAACTACGCGCCAACCACCTCGCGGCCGCGCCCCGGTCTGACGTGGGTGCACAGTTCCGCCGCCGGCGTGGGAGGCATGCTGTTTCCGGCGATGATCGAATCACCGGTCGTGATGACCAATTCCCGCAGGATCAGCGCCGAAACGATCGCGGAGCACGTGCTCGCCGTGGTCCTGGCGCGGTTCCGCAAGCTCCCGCTGGCCCTTCACACCCAATCGCTCCGCCAGTGGGCCCAGGACGCCTTCATCGCGCCGCCCGGACTGCGCACCATCGCGGGCTCGAACGTCCTGATCGTCGGGCTGGGGTCGATCGGCAGAGCCACGGCGCGGCGGCTCGTGGCGCTCGGCGCCCGCGTGACGGCCATCCGCCGCAACCCGGCGCGCCCCGCGCCGGAAGGCGTCGATGCGGTCGCGCCGCCGGAACGCCTGCTCGAGCTCCTCCCCGCCGCTGACGTCGTCGTCATCGCCGCGCCCCAGACCCGCGACACGCGGGGTCTCGTCGGCGCCGCCGAGCTCGCCGCGATGCGCCGCGACGCGCTGCTCGTGAACGTCAGCCGGGGCAAGCTGGTCGACGAGGCCGCGCTCGTCTCGGCGCTCCTGGCCACGCCGACCCTCGGCGCCGCGCTCGACGTGTTCGAGCACGAACCGCTCTCCCCGGACAGCCCGCTCTGGTCGCTCCCGAACGTCCTGATCACGCCGCACGTCTCGGGGTTCCGCCCGGATCACTGGGACGCGCTGACGGACCTCTTCGCCGACAACCTGCGCCGCTTCGAGTCCGGCCGGCCGCTCCTGAACATCGTCAATAAAGAAGCGGGGTATTGACACTCCCCGGGGAATCGCCCGTCACCAATCGTCGATTTGTGGCACTATTTGCCGCATATGGCACACACTGCGAAGCCTGCGAAGTCCGCGAAGTTTGCGAAGGCCACACAGCCCGCGGGGCCGGCGTCCTCCGGAACGTTCCAGCCGTACGTGCCGGCGACGCAGTCGCCGGCCGAGTTCACGGCCAAGGCCGTGGTCCTGGGCATCCTGTTCGGCCTGCTGTTCGGCGCCTCGACGGTCTATCTCGGGCTGAGGGCCGGCCTGACGGTCAGCGCGTCGATCCCGATCGCGGTGCTCGCGATCTCGGTCCTCAAGCGGGTCGGGGGCTCCACGATCCTCGAGAACAACATCGTCCAGACGATCGGATCGGCCGGCGAATCATTGGCCGCCGGCGTGGTGTTCACCATTCCCGCGCTGATCTTCCTGATCCCGAACGGGCCCGCCTATTTCAACTACTGGCAGCTCACGCTCCTGGCGATCGCCGGCGGGATTCTCGGCGTGCTGATGATGGTGCCGCTCCGCCAGGCGCTGATCGTGAAAGAGCACGGCGCGCTGCCCTACCCCGAAGGCACGGCGTGCGCCGATGTGCTCGTGGCCGGCGAGCGCGGCGGCGAGCTCGCGCGAACGGTGTTCATGGGCCTCGGCGTCGGCGCGTTCTGGAAATCGCTGTCGTGGATCTTCCAGATCTTCCCGACCGCGATCGGCCACACCATTGCGCGCACCGGCGTGTTCCCGAACGCCACCCTCAACCTCGACCTGTCGCCGGAGTACATGGGGGTCGGGTACGTCATCGGGCCGCGGATCGCCGGCGTCATGTTTGCCGGCGGCGTGCTCTCGTGGCTGGTCCTGCTGCCGCTGCTCTCGATCCTGGGCAACTACATGACCGTGCCGTTCCCGCCCGTGCCGGCGAGCGGTCTGCGGATCGACGAGATGTCGGCGCGCCAGTTGTGGAGCGCCTACATCCGCTACACGGGGGCCGGCGCGGTGCTGGCGGCGGGCCTGATCACGCTCGCGCGCACGCTGCCGACCATCATCACCTCGTTCCGGGAGAGCGTGCGCGACTTCGGCACGGCCGCCGGGCCCGGCGGCAAGCTGCGCACCGAGCGCGACATGCCGATCTCCATCGTCCTGGTGGGCTCGCTGCTGGTTGCGCTGTTCCTGGCCGTCACACCCGGCATGCCGATGCAGTGGAACTTCGTCGCGGCCTTCCTGATCGTGGTGTTCGCTTTCTTCTTCGTCACCGTGTCGTCCCGCATCACGGGGCTCATCGGCAACTCGTCCAACCCGATTTCCGGCATGACGATCGCGACGCTGATCATGACGTGCAGCATCTTCGTCGCCGTCGGATGGCGCGGGGACCTCTATGCGCCCATCGCGCTTGGCGTCGGCGCGGTCGTCTGTATCGCGGCCGCCATCGCGGGGGCGACCTCACAGGATCTCAAGACCGGATTCATCGTCGGCGCCACCCCGGTCCGGCAGCAGGTCGGCCTCATCATCGGGGTCCTCACCGCGTCGTTCGTCATCGGGATCACGACGCTCGCTCTTCACTCGGTCATGACGATTGGATCGACGGCGCTGCCGGCCCCCCAGGCCACGTTGATGGCCACGATCATCAAAGGGCTTCTCAGCCAGAACCTGCCGTGGGGGCTGGTGCTCGTCGGCGTGTTCATCTCGGTGACGCTCGAGCTCTGCGGCATCCGCTCGCTCTCGTTTGCGGTCGGGTCCTACCTCCCCATCGGTACCACGGCGCCGATTTTTGCCGGCGGGCTCGTGCGATGGTTCGTGGAACGGCAGACGGGCGAAAAGCAGGAATCCGAGATCAGCTCGGGGACGCTGTTCAGCTCGGGCCTGATTGCCGGCGGGTCACTCGCCGGGATCCTGTATGCGGCGCTCTACGGCTTCAACGTCATCGGCGATCCGGACGATCCGGCCACGGTCAAACTCATTCCAATTCTGCACGACGGAACCGTGGGGATCGTGGCGGGAGGTCTGCTGTTTGCCGCGCTGGCCGTGGTGCTGGCGCGCGCCGGGCGGAAGAAGATTGGCTAGGCTGTTCGCGGTCGCGATCGCGGTGCTGGTGTCGGCGGTCTCCGCCGCCGCGCCGTCTTCGGCCGCGCAGGCGCCGGGCCGCATCGCAACCACCGCGCACGCGCTCGTGACCAGTCCGCTGTTCTTCAACGGCAAGTCGATCGCCGTCCGTCACGCGGTCAGGACGACAGGCGCCCTGACGGAGCTCGAGGCGACGGCCAAGCCGGTCTACATCTTCTGGAAACAGCCGCCGGCGGGATCGACGGGTGAGATCCGCGGGGAGTTCTGGGATCTCGGGCGCATGCAGGACGGCGACTCGCGGTTCGCGTCGTACGACTTCCGGCCGATCGTGGAAGTGGCGAGCAAGGGGCGCTGGCCCGGACGCGATCAGATCTTCGTGATCCTGGGCGCCACCTTCGTCGAGGGGCCGGCGTCATCGGAGCCCACGATTCGCGCGATTGCGCTTGCACCCGAGCAGTTCGACAACCGGACGGTCACGCTCTCGGGCCGCTTCAAAGGGCGCAACCTGTACGGCGATTTGCCGCAGGGCGTCGCCAAGAGCAAGTGGGACTTCGTGCTCCAGTCGGCGGACGGCGCGATCTGGATCACGGGCCTGCGCCCGAAGGGGGACGGCTTCGATCTGGATCCGGAGGCGCGCGCCGACACGGGACGGTGGCTCGAGGTCACCGGCGTGGTGCACCGCGACGCCGGCAGCTTGTGGATCGCCGCGCAGTCGCTCCGCCGCGCGGCCGCGCCCGCCGAGGTTCCAGTCGAAGCGGCGGCCGTGCCGATCATCGCGGCGGACCCGCCGCCGATCGTCATCTTCAGCGCGCCGATCGCCGACGACACGGACGTCTCGGCCGCGGCCCCGGTCAGGATTCAGTTCTCGCGCGACATGAACGCCAAGAGCTTCCAGGGGCACGTCCGCGTCGGCTACGGCGGCCCGAAGCCGCCGGCCGCGGCCCCGCCCCCCTTCACCCTGACCTACAACGACGGGAACCGCTCGCTCGAGGTCCGGTTCAAGGCCCCGCTGGAACCTTTTCAGGTGCTGAGCGTCCAGCTAGAGGAAGGGATCACCGCGCTCGACGGACAGCCGTTGAAGCCGTGGACGCTGAAGTTCACGACTGGGGGTTAAGGGCCTCGGCGCTTCGCGCCTCGGGTAGGCTCACGCGGTCTTTTGTGGTATTCAAAGATGGTGGAAGTGCTCACGACGCTTGGCCGGACGATGGGGTTCTCGTTTGCGGCCGGGATCAACCTCTACGCCACGGTTGCGATCCTGGGGCTCGCGAGCCGCTTCGACTGGGTCGCGCTGCCGCCGCAGTTCGCCGTCTTCGACAACGACATCGTCATCGCCACGGCGCTGGCGCTGTATGTGGTCGAGTTCGTCGCCGACAAGATTCCCTGGGTCGATTCGGTGTGGGACGCGATGCACACGGTCATCCGGCCCCTGGGCGGCGCCCTGATAGCCGTCGCCACGCTCGGCGACGTGAGCCCTTCGGTCGAGGGCCTCGCCGCTCTTCTTGGCGGCTCGCTCGCGGCGGGCTCGCACTTCACCAAAGCCGGTACGCGCGCCGTGGCGAACACCAGCCCCGAGCCCTTCTCCAACTGGATCCTCAGCATCCTCGAGGACGTCTTCGTCGTCGGCCTCGGGATGCTCGCCTTGAAGTATCCGGCGGCCGCCGCGATCGTCGTCGCAATCTGCGTCGTCCTGATGATGGTGTTCGCGGCGTGGATCGTCAGGGCCGTCAAGCGGCGGTGGCGGCAGCGGAAAACCGGTGACCGGACCGTCGGAGATCTGACGGACCCGTATCGGCCAGCGTAATTACCCCGGTCCTTCCCGAGGCGCGTAGCGATTCTGAAGAAGGGTTCCACAGGGTTCCGCTAGGTTCCGCAGGGTTCCACAGGGTTCTGTTCCGCAGGGTTCTACAGGGTTCAGGGTTCCGGGTTCAGGGTTCCGGGCAAGGCGCGCGGGGCGCGGAGACAGCCGCCGAACCCCGAGGAACCGAACCCAGAACCCAGCGGAACCCGGTGGAACAGAACCCAGCGGAACCCAGTGGAACCCCGTGGAACCTCGCGGAACCTTTAGTCCAGGAGCAACGACTGCGTCAGCAACGCCTGGACGCGCTGGTGGACGACGGTCGCGAGCGTGTCACGATCGTCGAGCGTCATCCCCACGGTTTCGATCGGCTCACCGAAGGCGACCCGCACGTGGACCGGCTGGATGAATGGGCTGCCCCTGCGCATGGCGTCGCGGGCCCCGGTGATCGCGACCGGGACGACAGGCGCCTGTCCCTTGATCGCCAGGATGAACCCGCCCTTCTTGAACGGCTGCAGGCTCCCGTCGCGGCTGCGCGTGCCCTCGGGGAAGATCAGGAACGAGTTCCCGGCCTTGAGCGCCTCGGCGGCCCGATCGATCGCCGGCAGGCTCTGCTCGCGGTTGGCGCGCTCGAGCGGGACGAACCCGGCCAGATCGAAGGCGCGGCCGAGCACGGGCAGCTTCCGGAGCTCCGCCTTGTACAGGATGCGCAACTTCGGGAACAGCTCGTGGAGCGCGTTGAAGACGATCGGAGGCTCGACGTTGCTGGCGTGGTTGACCGCGTAGACGGCTGCGCGGTCGCGCTGGATGTTGGCGGTGCCTTCGAGCGTGCGCGTGAGGCCGCTCGTCAGCAGGCCGAGGCTGACGCCAAAGCGTCCGAGCTTGTAGAGGAGCGCGGGATTGCCGAGGAGGATCGCGATCAGGACGCCTGGGGAACCGATGAGGAGGACGTACAGCGCGATGCTGATGTAGGTCGCCGCCGAGCGAATCGCGGGGAGCATAAAAGAAAAGGACGGGCTCTTTCCGTTGACGAAAAGATCCCGTCCCAGGGAGCGACTCGAGAATCCCGACTAGGACGCTTTCGCGGTGCGCCGGACCGTCACGCGCGTGGTGGCGGTCGCCTTGGCGGCCTTGGCGCGGGCGATCGACCGGTTCTTGGTCGTGAAACAGCGGTCGAGGGCGCGGTCCACCTTCTCTTCGATCGCGCCGGTGATCTCGTGCGAGACCTCGGAGATCTCGGAGACGACGAGGAACTTGGCGCGGTCGAGCATGCGCTTCTCGCGGAACGAGAGGTTCTTGGAGCGCGCGAGGAACGTCAGGCTCTTCAGCACTTCGACCACGTCGTAGATCGATCCGGTCCGCATCCGATCCGAATTGTCCTTGAAGCGCCCCTTCCAGTTCTGATGATTGTCGATCTTGCCGTCGCCGAGCAGGGAAAACAGACGCTCGATCTCTTCGTCGCAGATGGCGCGCCGGAGGCCGACGCCGTCGACGTTATCCACGGGCACGAGAACGGTCGTTTCGTTGGCGACCATTCGCAGATGGTAAAAACCACAGGTCGTGCCGAGGATGGTTTTGGTTTCGATGCCCTGAACGACGCCGAGGCCATGATTTGGGTAAATGACCTTGTCACCGACTTCGAATGTCACGTGTCCCCCACTGAGTGATGGTGAGTAGGCTGGTGGTGCGCGCTGAGCAGTGTTATCAGTATAGCGGAAGGTCCTCGGGCAGGCAACGAAAAACCCGCTAAAACCGGGCGTTTTTCACACTTTTCCGCCGGGATGGTGTTCTGAATTGCACATCCTGGCGCGCGGAATTCCGCGGCCGCCCGGCGCGAGCGTATCGCCTAAGCGCCTACCTGAAAAGGGTTTGCGGCTGAATGCCCGAGGACGGTACCATTGAGGGCGGCATCAACTCAGCCGCGCGAGGGAAGACCGAAAAGTTGATTCCATCATGCTCAAATTGATTGGCCCAGCTGTATCGCTGCTCCTGTTTCTGCCAGCTCTGGCAGGGTCTGGCCCCTCCGGATCCGCGCAGAACCTGGCGCCCTACATCCCTACCCCGGAGGACGTCGTCGCGCGGATGTTGACCCTCGCGGACGTGACCCGTCAGGACGTGGTGTACGACCTCGGCTGCGGCGACGGCCGCATCCCCATAGCCGCGGCGAAGCGATACGGCGCGAGGGGGGTCGGCGTGGACATCGACCCGGCGCTCGTGGCGCAGGCCAGGGCGAACGCGAAGGCCGAAGGGGTCGAGGCGCTCGTGGAATTCAGGGTCGAGAACGCGTTGACGACCGACGTCTCCTCCGCAACCGTGGTGACGCTGTTCCTCCTCTCGTCGTCGAACGAAAAGCTGAAACCGATGCTGACCCGTCAGCTGAAGCCGGGCGCGCGCATCGTGTCGCACGCCTTCAGCATGGGGAGGGAGTGGCCGGCCGACAAGGTCGATCAGTTCGTGAGCGCGCGCGGGGATGAGGTGACGCTGTATCTGTGGCGGATGAGAGTAAGAAAGGGCTCGGGACTCGGGACTCGGGACTCGGGACTCAGGACTCGGGACTCGGGATTCGAGGATTCGGATTAGGGATTCAAGACCCGTAGCGCGCCATCGCCAGGTCCACGAGCTCTTCGATGAGCTGCGTGTAATTCCTGCCGGACTTGCGCGCCGCCATCACGAACTCCGCCTTCGACGCCAGCCACGGATTCGGGTTCGCCTCGATGACCGCCACCCGGCCGTCGGGCCTCAGCCGCATGTCGATACGGGCGTAATCGCGCAGCTCGAGCGCCTGAAACACGGCGACGGCGGTCTGCTGCAGCAGCGCCGACGTTTCCTCGGGCAGATCCTCCGCGACGGCGGACTTGGTGTCGCGATAGGCCCGCGTGCCCTTCCCCCACTTGACCTCGGCGCCGGCGATGCGCGGCCGCCCTTCGGGGAGCTTCGAGAGATCGAGCTCGACGACCGGCAGCGCCGTGGGGTTGTCGTTGCCGATCACGCCGACATACATCTCGCGTCCCTCGACGTACTCCTCGATGAGCACGGGCGAGTCGAAGTTGGAGTGGAGCCAGTCGATGCGCTCCATCAGCTCACGGATGGACGACACGACGGCGTTGAACTCGATGCCGATCGAGCCGTCCTCGCGCGCCGGTTTGACGATGACGGGGAACTCGAGATCGTGGGAGAAATCCAGCCGTCCGCGGAAGGAGTGCGCGAACACGGGCGTGTGGATGCCGTGGAACTCGAGGATCTTCTTCGCGACGGCCTTGTCCTGTCCGTAGAGCAGGCCGCGGGATCCGGCGCCGGTGATCTTCTTGCCCACGAGCTCGAGATAGGCGGCGATGCAGTAGTCGGCGGAGTCGTTCCCGCCGAACGACTCGGCGAGGTTGAAGATCAGATCGCAGTCCGCTTTCGCGAGCGCGTGCAGGCTTTTCGTGGAGCCGTCGATGACGTGCAGCGTCGCATCGTGCCCGAGCTTGCCGAGCGTTTCGGCGACTTCGTCCTCGACTTCTTTCTTGTCGAGCGTGCGCGACAACGGCGCCTTGTCGCCGGACGCGCCCGCGTCGGCGTCTTCCGGGTCTTCCCACCGATCGTAGAGCACGAGGATGTTGAGTTTTCCCACAGCGCAACGGGATTATAGCAGGCCGCATAAAGCGGTGTGACCCGCTACCGGTTTTCAAGTCACTGCTTTGTCAGATCTCGAGACGTGCATCCACGGGCGAGCGGACGCCCCTGTTGTGTCCCGCCAGCGGTCCTGATTGCTGGAAGCCGAACCTTAAAGCGGGAAGCGGGAAGCGGAAAGCACCGTAATCCGCGTTATGGCGCCGTGAGATCGGGAGGCGCGAGTTGTGAGGCGCGAGCCGTGTAGGCCCGCAGTGCCGGCGTCCGCGCCGCGACCCAGGTCGTGGCGGCAAGGCACCCAAGGCCGCCGCTGACGACCGAGACGATCGGTCCGGCCCAGTGCGCCACGAGCCCCGCCTCGAGCTCCCCCAGCTGCGGCCCGCCCATGAAGAACATCATGTTCACGCCGGTCATCCGGCCGCGCAGGGCGTCCGGGGTCTCGAGCTGGCGAATCAGGTTCCGGAAGACGGTGCTCACGATATCGGCCGCGCCGGTGATCGCCAGGCACGTGAACGTCAGCCAGAAGACCGTCGAGAGGCCGAACGCCACCGTTGCGGCGCCGTAGACCAGCACCGCGCCGATGAGGACCTGACCGCGCCGCTCGATCAGGTCCACCGCGCGCACCATCACGGCACTGGCGGCGAGCGCACCGGCCGCCGGTGCGGCGTAGAGCCAGCCGTAGCCGCGCGCGCCGACGTGGAGGACGTCCTGCGCGAAGATCGGCAGCAGGGCGGTGGCGGAGGAAAAGAACGTCGCGAAAAAATCCAGCAGCATCGTCGATCGGATGAGCGGGGCACGGAAGACGAACCGCAGCCCGTCGGCGGCCGCCGCGAGGGTGAAGGCCGAACGCGACGGCGCGCCGGCGGCGCCGCTGACGATGTGCGAGGCCCCCTGCCCCGTCATCAGGACGAGCGCGCCGATGACGAAAAGAAAAGAGAGCGCGTTGGCCGCGTAGACCCAGCCGATGTTGGTGGTGGCGATCAGCAGGCCGCCGAGCGCCGGCCCGACGACCGACGCCGACTGCCCTGCGATCGTGTTGAGGCTGATCGCGTTGGGCAGATCGGCGCGCGGGACGAGTGACGGCAGAAGGGCCTGCCGGGCCGGCAGATCGAAAGCCCCTGCCGCGGAACTGCACGCCGCCAGCACGTAAATCGGCCAGACGGCGGTCAGTCCGCGAAAGGTCAACACCGCGAGCACTGCCGCGAGGACCGCCATCATCGATTGCGTGACGAGCATCAGCGTGCGGCGGTTGAGCGCATCCGCGGCGACCCCGCTGACGAGGGAGAAGAGCAGGATCGGGCCGATGCGCGCGAGCCCGACGAACCCGAGCGCCAGCGCACGGCGATCGTCGGGCACCAGCAGCGAGACGTGCCACAACACCGCGGCCGTCTGCATGTGGGAGCCGGTGAACGAGAGGAGGAGACCGGCCGAGAGGAGCCGGAAGTCACGATGCCGGAGCGCGGCGAACACGTGCCCTCACCTTACCACCGACCCGTGAGGTCCGGCGACGCCGATCGGGATTGGACTGCCGGCTTCAGATCGAGACGATCACGGCACGCTCAGCGTCCACCGCAGCAACGGACCGTGTTCCGTCGACGATGACGATGACGATGACGATGACGATGGGCGGAGCGAAATCCGGAGGTGCACCTGGACGGGGCGGCGATCGCGAGGGTAGAGCGGAAACGAGGCTTCGACGGCCGCAGCCTCCGCGTTGCGCAGCAGCGCGCTGAGCGGGCGGTATGCGGTGGGGAAAAACAGGCGGAGGTCCCGGGAGTGCGCGCCCCGCTGTGACAAGCCGAGCAATTTGGCTGTGTCAGGCGCGATGCCGTGAATCGTTCCGTGGGCGTCCGTGTCGATCCACATGGAGGTATCGGTCATTCTGTGGCTCCCCCGTATTGGTCCCGTCGCAGCTCGAAGGCCTCGCGGGGCCCTCCAACCCCCGTGAAGCTTCGACCCGGCTCGTCAGGATACCGGGACCCTACGAGGGCAATCTGTCGGGTCGCCTACAGTTCGGCTTGGAAACTCGACCTTGCGTTCGATACTGATGAGGTAGGCTGCCGCCGGAAGAGGGGGTTTGATCGCCGCCAACGCTTTGCGAGTGCGGTTTCGCTCTAGAAACGCAGCCGCACACCGCCATTGATGTTCCGGCCTTCCAGTGGCGCCCATGCGTCCACTGTCCATCGTCCGTCGGGGGCTCGGGCCGGCCGAATCAGTGGATCCCATCGCGTTTGACGAACGTCAGTCAGATTCTCTCCGTTGATGAACAGGCGCACGCGTCCGAACTGACGTTCACCGAGCAGCCCGACGATCACATAGGGTTCGCTGTCGGCGCGATATGGGTTTTCTTCCAGCCGCTGCGTGCCCGTGTAGTAAACCTCCACGCCGAGGCGGCCGGCATCCTCCCGTTCCCACATGCCGACCACGCCGGCACTGTGGCGAGGCGTCAACGGCGACACAACGCGACGGCCGCCGTCGTCTTCGCGCGATCGCACGTAGGTGTAGGTGCCGGTCAACGCGAACGGTTCCCGCCGCAGCGTGCCGAGCAGTTCGACGCCGGCGTTGGTGGTCGGTTCGCCGGCATTCGTCAGGACCAGCCCGGACGACCGATCGACGTCGATCGGGTGCGCGACCCGCGACGTAAACAGCGTCAGCGTGTACGACGCCGGCCCGTCGGTGCGTGTCACGTCGATCGACGCGCTGCGGCCTTCCTCCGCGCGCAGTTCGCCGCGAATCACGAGGCGCGACAAGCCGGCCGCTTCGGTTTCCTCCGTCAGCGCCGACGGGCCGAAGAAGCCGGTGCCCACCGACAGCCGGCTGTTCCATGCGCCCGAGCGCACCAGCGCCGCAAGCCGCGGGCTGAAGAACGTGCCGTATTCGCTGTGATGATCGAGCCGGCCGCTGGCGCTGAACGACAGCCACTTGCGCACTTCGATGTCGTCCTGCACGAAGACGCCCGGCACCGTGAACGAGTACGCGAACTGCGGCACATCGCGCGGCCGGAAGGCGTCGTGTTCGATCGCGGCGCCGGCGACCCACGTGTGCGGGCCGGCGGTGCCGCGGACCGCGACTTCACCGAACGCCGTCTGGTGGCGGTCGCGTTCGAGCACGTCGCCGAACTGGTGCTCGTGGCGCTGCTCGGCGACGGCCGCGCGGGCCGTCAACACGTATCGGCGGGCGATCAGCGTCTGACCGGCGGCGCCCGCGTCGAGTCGTCGCGTGTCCAGGGCTTCGACATACGGCGTGCCGGCGGCCGGCAGGACCGTGCCCGGCATGGTGCCGCCGTTCCGGTCTTCGACCGTAATACCTGTCGTCGCAAAGAACGTGCGGCCGTTGCCGCCGTCCCAAAACACACGCGGGCGGAACACGCCGCGCTTGTAACCGGGCAGATCGGCCCACGTGTCGTCGTTCACGTCCGTGCGGTCCTGCCAGTGGCCGCCGCCGAGCAGCGTCAGCCCCCACCCTTTCGACAAAGGCGCCCCGACGAACATCACGGCATCGGTCGCGCCGCGCGTCGAACGGTTGATCAGGAATTCGCGCACGGGTTCGGTCCCCGGCCGGCGGGAAATCAGATTGACGACGCCGCCCATCGCACCGGCCCCGTACAGCGACGACGCGACGCCTTTGATCACCTCCACCTGCCCCAGGTCCATCGGCGGAATCTGCAACAGGCCGAGCGCGCCAACCTGTTCACCGAACAGCGGCAATCCGTCCGACAGAAACCGCGTGTAGCGTCCGCGCATGCCTTGAATGCGCACGCTGGCCGCCCCGAGCGACGGCGACGTGGCCTGCACGCGCATGCCGCCCATTTCGTTCAACATCATCACGATGTCGCCGGGCGTCATCAGCATCTTTTCCTCGATTTCTTCGCGGGCCAGCACTTCAACCCGCATCGGCTGGTCCTCGAGCCGCTTGCCGGTGCGCGTCGCCGAGACCGTGATTTCCTCCGTCAATGGCCGCTGCAGGGTCACCACGACATCCCGCTGTTCTCCGGCCGCGACGGTCAACGTCGCCGTCGCCGGCATGAACCCATCGTGCGCGACGACGATCTCGACGGCGCCTGCGGGACGCTGACGGATACGCGGCCGTCGTCGGCCGTCGTGTGTGTGGCCCCGTTCACGACCGCCGCGACGCGGGGCAGGGGGGCGTCATCGTGACGCACTTCGATGCGCAACGTTGCGGTCGATGGCTGCTGCCCGTAAACCGATGAGCAGAAGATGAGATGGATCAACGCCACAACGACCGAACGCATGAGGAACCCTTCCGCGATGCGCCCTGCGGCGGCGGAACCGATGGGAGTCGGGGACGTGCTTATACGATGCGCGGGAGGCGTTCCATCCCGCGGGAGTGCGCCGGCCGGCAAAAGGACATGCCGATCTGTCGTTCGGCTCGACTCCCCTGACGGATCACGCGCCTGGCGCATAGACGGTCGATGACTTCGGTCAGGTTCAGGCGCGTGAGAGATGGTGCCGGTGCTCGGGGTCGAACCGAGATGACCTTACGGTCAAACGATTTTGAGTCGTTCGCGTCTGCCAGTTCCGCCACACCGGCGTGGGGGCGAATGCGGCTTGCCGTCCGAGGAACTGATCCCGTTCTTGATCCGGTTACCAACGGATGCGACAGTTTCCAGCCGATTCCACAGAATACCGCAGATCGGCCGTAACGCGTTGACGCCGCAGGAGCTTCGAGGAAAACGGCCGGAGGGCGGCGAAACGTCGCTCCGGGAAGTGGACACGAATATACGAGTAACGTATACTCGTATACCATGATTCGGTCGTTCGCGGACGAGACGACCGCGGACATCTGGCAGGGGCTGAACACGAAAGCGGCGCGCCGGATTCCGAAACCCCTGTGGCGGAACATTCGCCGGAAGCTCGCCGTGATCGACGCGGCCACGACGCCAACGGATATTGCGGTGACGCCGGGCTATCGCCTGGAAGCGTTCGGAGCCGGCTACAGCATTCGCGTGAACGACCAGTATCGGATCACGTTTCGATTCGAGAACCGACACGCACTCGACGTCCTCTGCACGGACTATCACTGAGGGGAACGACATGACGAAGAAGGGCCGCGGCGCCGCACCGATCCATCCCGGCGAGATTCTGCTCGAGGAGTTTCTGAAGTCCTACGACCCGCCCGTCTCGCAGGTCGAGGCGGCCGATCGCATGCACATCCCGAAGGTGCGTCTCAACCAGTTGATTCGTGGGAATCGTGGCGTCACGCCGGACACGGCGCTGCGGCTGGCCGACCTCACGGGCACGTCCGCGGAGTTCTGGATGAACCTGCAGTGCCGCTACGATCCTCTGGCATGCCGCGGAGGCCCGCGCCGACCGGAAGGAATCCAAGATCCGTCCGCTCGCGAAGGCCAGTTAGAGACTCTTGCGCTTCAGTCAGAATCCGTCCCGGACGGCGCATCCAGGTCAGCTAACCGAGGATCGACGGGGGCGACTCGGGAAGGGCCGCGGCCATCAGTCCGCGCCAGGCACCCAAGGCGAAGCAGCCACCTACGACGCTCGCCGAAAGGATCAGTGTAGCCGCCAACTCCCAGCCGGTTCCGCCTGGCACGCCAGCCATGAGGAAACGAGCAACATCAGCCACATCGGCACGGTCGCCACCAAACTGCAGATTTGGACCACGAATCCCGCTAGAAACACCGGGCGCCAAGCCGGTTGCCACTGGTGTCCGTCGCGCCTCGTCAATGCAGATAGCACCAGGCCAACTGACGCGACTGGAATGGCACCGACAATCAGACAGAAAGCGAAGACGCCGATCGCCCATGCTGAACCGGTTAGCGGTTGCTCGACGTGCATGAGGTCCATATGCACCTTGGACACTGTCGACTATGCGAAGTTCCGGGTCCCAGCTGCTATGGGTCCACAACCCAATCCCGCTGCCGCATCCATCTTCGTGATGAGATTCACCACGGTAAGGTGAAACGCCGGATCGACGGTATCTGGTTACTGTGCTCGCGGCGAAGCCACGTCGACTCGCATCGAAGTTCACTTGTGTTGACAACGCGCGCCCCGTAACACAGGCCTGGCGACCTGCCTTGCTGACGCGCGGGCAGGCCTGAAGGCCTGCGCTATGTACGCGACACAAGTGAACTCCGGGTTTGAGGCGATCAAGGGTCAGGTGTTACGCGACCGAAAATCCCGAGTTGAACCAGCTTCAACACGAGCAACCCCAACCCGACGATGAAGACCAGGACGAGCACGGCACGCTGCCAGGGCGTTTCCAGCGTCTGCGCGATACGAACCAGCCCGAAGACGGCAAGACCGAGGGCGACAAGGATGAGCAGCACGCGGGGAGCTACTCGGTAGGGTCGACGACTACAACCCTTCCAGCCGCGTCGTCGCGTCGCCGAAGCGATCGAGCGTGACGCCCATGCGATCCATCAGCGACAGGTGCAGGCTGCACGCCTTGCGGTTCTCGTCGCCCTTGTCCAGGTAGTCGAGGATGCGGCCGGTCTTGAGCGTGCCGCCGCCCTTGCCGGTGAGCAGGATCGGCAGCTGTTCGGCGCTGTGGCGATCGCCGTCGAACAGGCTCGACGCGGACATCAGGATCGAGTTGTCGAGCAGCGTGGTCTCCCCTTCCGAGATCGCCTTCATGCGCTGGGTGAGGTAGGCGAACTGCGCGATGTGGAACTGATTGGTCTTCAGGTACATCGCTTCCTTGTCGGCGGCGCGCCCGTTGTGCGTGAGGTCGAGATGCAGCGCGCCCTGCACGCCTTCGAGGAACTTGAAGTTCATCTGCGACAGGTCGTTGTTGAGCATCAGCGTCGCGATGCGCGTCTTGTCCATCTGGAACGCGAGCACGATCAGGTCGAGCATCAGCTTCATGTGATCCGGCACGTTCTGCGGCAGCTCGTTCTTCGGACGCGGCATGTCGGGCTGCGCGAGCGTCGGCCGCCAGCCTTCGAGGCGCTCTTCCTTCGAGGCGCGCTCGATCCGCTTCTCGATGTCGCGGATGCGACTCGAAGTACTCGCTCAGCTTGTCGTTGTCGTCCCTGCTGATCTCGCGGCCTGAGGCTCTGCGAGTCCTGCCGCACCGCGTCGAGGATGCTGCGATCGAGCGCGCGGCCCGTGCCGTCGCCGACCAGACGGTCGAACGTCCGCGCGGGATAGATCTCCTTCGTCGCCGGCTTGGTCGGCGAAATCCACGACAGGCTCGATCCGTAGATCATCGACAGCCCGTCTTCGAGCCGCAGCTCGTTCGGCTCGATGCCGAGCACCAGGCTCGGAATCGCCGTGCGACCGCCGATCTGCGAGGCGAGCACCTGATCCATCGACGTGCCGACGCGGATCTCGTTCGGATCGAGGCTGACCGGCGCGCCCGACAGCAGGTTCATGCGGCCGAGGTGCGGGCTCGTCGAGACGAGCGCCGACTGGTTGAACAGGCCGTGGATGAAGACCATGTCCTCGCGATGCGGCATCATCGGCAGCAGGCCCGGGCCCGAGCTCCATCGCCGCGCCGCTGCCCTTCGCCCACCAGTGCGCCGGCTCGACGCCGTTCGAGAAGAAGACGATGCCGAGCCGCAGCGGCGGCGTGTTCGCCTTCACCGCGCGCCGGCGGCCTGCCCGAACACCGGCAGCGACTCCATCCAGGGCAGCGCCAGCGCGACGCCCACGCCCCGCAGGAAGTGACGCCGCGACGGGTGACGGGGCTGGCGAGTGCTCATGGATACCTGCTCTCGACTGCGGTGCGTGGCTTCGCCGCGCCGCGACCGTCGGCGGCTCGCGGCATCGGCGACCGGCGTCGGCCGCCGACGATTGCGGAACTGACGGCTGGTGACGATCTTGACCGCCAGATCCGAGAACGACGCGTCGCCGCCGGCCGCTCGCCATGTCGTCGACCAGCGGCCGATCGGACGCATGACGGTTCGTCCCAGCGCGTAGCCGAGCATCTTCCTCGACAGCGTCTTCATCACCTGCTTGTCCTGCCCTGCAGATACGTCAGCAGGCCGTCGGCGCCGACGATGGTGGTCTTGTCCGCGAACTCGCCGGTGACGTCCACCGGCTTGCCGTCGGAGTACGTGTCGCGCGAGCCGGCCCACCGCGTCGAAGCCTTCGAGCGGGAAGCCCGAGCGGATCGATGCGCAGGTGGCACTTGGCGCAGGTGGCGTTGCGCTTGTGCTCCGTCAGACGCTCGCGCAGCGTCAGCCCGTTGAACGTCTTGTCGTCGGCCGGGAGCGTGCCCGCGTCGGCCGGCGGCGGCGGCGTCGGCGTTCCGAGAATGCGCCGCAGCACCCAGTCGCCGCGCTTGACCGGGCTGGTGCGCAGCGGCGCCGACGTCGTCGTCAGCACGGAGCCGAGACGCAGCGCGCCGCCGCGGTCGAACGCGCGCGCGCCTTCGACCCGCTCCACCTTGTCGCGTCGACTTCACGTCCTCGCTCGATGCCGTAGAACTTCGCGAGCGGCTTGTTCAGGAACGTGTAGTCGGCGTGCAGGATCTCCTTCACCGGGCGGTCCTGCCGGACGATGTACTCGAAGGTCGAGACGGCTTCGTCGTACATCGCCGCCTTCACTTCGTCGGTGAACTCGGGGAAGCGGCCGGTGTCGACGCCGCGATACTGGTCGAAGTGATAGAAGCCGAGCCACTGACCGAAGAACTCGGTCGCGAGGCGGCGCGCTTTCGGATCGGCGGTCATGCGCTTCACCTGACTGCGCCAGCATCGCCGGATTGCTCAGCTCGCCGGCCGCGGCGGCGCGCCGCAGCTCGTCGTCCGGGAATCGACGACCACAGGAAGAAGCTCAGACGGCTGGCCATCTCCCAGTCGTTCAGCGCCGTCTCGGCGTCCGGCGGCCACGCGTCTCCACGCGATACAGGAACGCCGGCGACATCAGGATGCGGGCGATCAGCGCGCGGACGGCGGCGTCGTGATCGAGGCGTTCACGGTGCGCGACTTCTGTAGAACGCGCGCAGATTCGTCTTCTCGGCCGGCGTCAGCGGCCGGCGCCAGGCGCGGCTGGCGAACGCGATCGCATCGGTGACGTGGCCGGGCTGGCGCGAGCTTCTTCGCCAGCATGACCTCGTCGTAGTGCGCGCGCAGCGCCGTCACGTGCGGCCTGACCTCGGCGGGCAGCGCCGCGATGCTGGCCGGCGTCATGTCCTCGATCCGGCGGCTCTTCAGCGTCAGCTTGTAGTGATCGACCAGCATGCCGAGATAGGCATCGTGATACGGCCACGATCCGAACAGGTCGTTCCACGCCTGGTTCGAGCCGCGCGCGATCGTCGCCGTCGACGATGTTGTTGGTGAAGAAGGGGTCGTTGCGCTGGTATTTGACGTTGATGACGAACGCGTCGTGTTCGGGGCTGTTGTAGGTGTTGTCGAACGGCGCCGGCACCGGATCCTTGTCGGCGGGATTGGCCTCGCCGTGCGAGTTCGGCGGCATCAGCGACGAGGTATTCGGCGATGCCGGCGCGGAACGCGCGGTAGCCGGCGCTCGGCGGATCGCCGAGCAGCACGCGCTGGCTGGCGTCGCGCGCCGGGCCCTCCGGGCGATCGGCGATCATCACGCGCATCACGGCGTGACGGTCGCTGCCGAGCTCGGCGTCGGCGTGCAGCTCCGATGACGTTGCCGCCGGCGCGGCACGTCGATCGCGAACGACATCGTGCCCGTCGTCGCGAAATCGTCCGGGCCCGATCGGCGGTGCCGTCGGGGCTCGTCCCGAACGCCAGCGCGCGGCCGACGTCGGCCGGCAGCAGCGAGCGCAGCGGCTGCGTGGACGAGGATCGGGCCGGCGGACGCCGCCGTCCGCGGCCGGCGGTCGTCCGGCGGCGGCGCCGGCGCCGACGGCGGCGCCCGGCGACGCGCCGGGCGCGCCGCGGCTCGCGTGACGACGCGCGGGTTCCGCCAGATCACCACCGGCGTCACGCCCGGCGTCGGATTGACGTCGGTGAACGTGAGGTACACCGTCGACGGGGCCGGGCGCGGACGGGCGCGCCGCGGCCGCGACCGCCGCGGTGCCCAATGCGTAGGTGTAGCGGTGCGTCGGCGCGGCCATCAGCGTCGTGTCGTCGAACACCAGCGGGCTCTCGTCGCCGGCGCCGCCGGCCGCCAGATCGCCGCGCGCGAACAACCAGCTTGGCCAGGTGGTCAGCGCCTTGTCGAGCGCCTCGCAGCCGGTGCGCGCCTTCGCCAGCGACGCCGCGACGTCGGCCGTCGGCGCGGGCAGCTTCGGCCAGCCGATCGACCGTCGCGCGCGTCGGATAGCCGGTGACCGGCCTGTTGACGCACCGCCAGATGTGCTCGGCGAAGCGGCCCGTGATGCCTTCCCTCGCCGCGAGGCCGCGCAGCGTCGCGGTGGGCTCGCCCAGCGCGGCGCGGTGACTGTAGTGCCAGGCGACGTAGAACGCCTTGCCGTAGCGATCGAGGCCGAACGGGCGTCCGCCTTCTCCCGACACCACGCGGAAGCCCTTGGCGGCGTAGAGCTCGTTGATCCGGTTGAGCGCCGACAGTTCGAGGCCGGTCTTGCCGGGGTCGGCGTAGAACTCCAGCGGACCGGCGCCGATCACCGCGTGTTCGGCGACCTGCTTGCCGCTTCGAGATAGCGCTCGACGCTCGCGTCCTGGACGAACTGCACGTCGCCGAAGTTGGCGAAGCCCTCGCCGCCGACCGCGTCGCTCGAGGCGTCGACGCCGGTCTTGATGTCGATGCCCGTCAGATCGCGGATGGCGTAGGCGTACTCGGCGCTCGTCAGCCGCCGGACCGTGACGCGGCCCGGCTCGCCGGCGTGCGCCGCCTCGTAGTCGCGCAGCGACGTCGCGGATCCACGCCGCCGCCGCGGCGCGTTCGGCATCGGTCGGGAACAGCTCCGCATCGTCTGGCGGCGGCATCTGCCGCGTTTCGAGCATCTCGGCGACCTTTTCCCACGCCTCCCAGTGCCGCCGACGGTCGACGAGCGGACTGCCCGATCAGGCGTTCGATGCTGATGCCGCCCTTCGGGCTTGGCGCGCCGTGGCACTCGAAGCAGTATTTCTTGAAGGTCTGGGGCGGGCTGGAAGGCCTGGCGGCGCGCGAGGCGACCGGGCGCGCTGGGGCGACGGCGGTCTGGGCCGACATCATCGATGCCCCGGCGAGCACGAGCGCGCCCCACAACCCCACGCGTGTCTAGGACTCCCGGCACCAGAAGCGCTGGAGGAATTCTAGCGAGGCTGCGCCTCAGACCGTCCAGGCTCCGCCTCGCTAGATGGCATTGTTTACTATTTCGCCGCTTGCCCGCCGAAAACTTGACTCCAGAGCATGAGTTTCGGGCGGTCAAGACGCCTAGGTCCCCGATTTCCGAGTATCGGCTCGAGGCGAGGTCCGAGCCTGGGCTTCGGCGAGCGATCGGCACTTACAGAAGAAATCCGGATGGCCGGATTTTAGCATGTGTAGCCCCAGCGGGTCGAACTGAGCGCCTGGAGGCGGGCCTGTCCTGAGCGAGCGCATGGGTCACGCGAGTCGAAGGGCTCGACGACCGATCAGCTCAGCCGACGGGCTTCGGCAGGTCGCTGCTCCAGATGGTGTGCTGGAACAGCCACCTGTCACCCGTCCGGCGCATCACGAACAGGTACTTCCCCCGGTCATACGTGGGCCCGGTGGTGAGCGTGAACGTTCCGCTCTGGAAGGCAATCGGGCCGTGGCCGCCGATGTCCACCGGCTCCATCTTCAGATCGGTCGCCCCCTGGGCGAACATGTCGGCAAAGAAACCCTTCAGCGGCTCCCGGCCACGAAGCAGCGGCTTGTTCGGCGGCATGAACACCGAGTTCTCCGCGTAAAGCGCCAGCAGCTTGTCCATGTCTTTCGCGTTGAACGCGGCCGCGAAGTCGGCGTCGACCTTGCGAATCGCAGCCGTGTCCGTGGTGGTGAATTCCTCGCCCTTTGGTCCGCCGCACCCCGCCGTGACGAGCACGAGCGCCGCGAGCGCCGTCATCATGATCCTTCGCACGTCGCTGTCCCTCCGGTGAAATCCAACGCCGGTGCCGATACTGCGCCGACTGCGCCGACGCTGTCAACGATCGTGAACATGCCGGAAGCTGCGACGCAGCAGACGTTCTGAGCTGAGGAACGCCCAGCAGCACCGAACGACCATCTTACTTGCGTTCGGGCATGGAGTTGGCGGTTGGGAATTCAAAGAGTATGTTTCCGTTGATGTTCAAGCAACTGCTCGACGGCTGGCCCCTGGCGCAACAGATCCTCCACGGCCGCGACGGCACCGGCCTCGAGGCGAGAAGCGCCAGGACTCGTGCGCTGACTCCGAAAAACCACGGCGCGGCGGTCGCGCGCTCGGTGTGCCCGTATTGCGCGGTCGGATGCGGCCAGCTCGTGTATCACCGAGACGGCAAGCTCGTGTCGATCGAAGGCGACCCGGAATCGCCCATCTCCCGCGGGCGGCTGTGCCCGAAAGGCTCGAACAGCTTCGAGCTGCTCACGCACGCGGGCCGGCAGACGCGCGTCAAGTACCGCAAGCCGTACTCGAGCCAATGGGAAACGCTCGACCTCGAGACGGCGATGGACATGATCGCCGACCGTGTGTGGGACACGCGCGAGCGCACGTTCGTCGAGGACCGGGACGGCCAGCCTTTGATGCGGACGACCGCGATCGCGCACCTCGGCGGCGCCACGCTCGACAACGAAGAGAACTACCTGATCAAGAAGCTCTTCGCCGCCGGCCTCGGCATGGTCTGCATCAGCAACCAGGCGCGGATATGACATAGCTCCACTGTCCCCGGTCTGGGGACATCATTCGGCCGCGGCGGCGCGACGACGGCGCCCGGCGATCTGGTGAATTCGGACGCCATCCTGATCATGGGGTCCAACATGGCGGAGAACCACCCCGTGGGCTTCCAGTGGGTCATCGAAGCCCGCGAGCGTGGCGCGCACGTCATTCACGTCGATCCCCGGTTCAGCCGCACGTCGGCGATGGCGACCATCTGGGCGCCGCTCCGCGCCGGATCGGATGTCCTGTTTCTCGGCGGCCTCATCCACTACGTGCTCGATCGCGGGAAGGTCTTTCGCGAATACGTCGTGCACTACACGAACGCCTCCGCGATTCTGCCGGACGACGTCAAGGACTCGGAGGAGCTTGACGGCCTGTTCTCCGGATGGGACCCGGCGACCGCCAAATACGATCCCGACTCGTGGTTCTTCCAGCGAGCCTCTGCCGCCGACACGAAGCCGGCGCCCGATGTCCGCGCAGGACGGGGGCCACTCGAAGGACAGCGGCAAACCCGCCACCGACGTGGCCGGCGACGATCGCGATCCGACGCTCGAGCATCCCCGCTGCGTGTACCAGGTCCTCAAGAGACACTTCGCCCGGTACACCCCCGAGATGGTCGAGCGGTATTGCGGCGTCGCGAAAGAGCGGTTCGTCGAGATTGCCGAGGCCTACTGTTCCGCGTCCGGACCCGACAAGACCGGCGCGATCTGTTATGCGCTCGGATGGACGCAGCATTCGACCGGCGTCCAGATCATCCGGTCGGCGGCCATCCTGCAGCTGCTGCTCGGCAACATCGGGCGGCCGGGTGGCGGCATCATGGCGCTCCGCGGCCACGCCTCCATCCAGGGCTCGACCGACATCCCGACGCTGTTCGACATCCTGCCCGGCTATCTCGCGATGCCGAAATTCGGGCCGGATTCGTCCACGCTGGCCGCGTATGTCAACCGGTACCGGGACAGGACCGGCTGGTGGTCGAACTTCGACAAGTACATCGTCAGCCTGCTGAAGGCGTACTACGGCGATGCCGCGACCAAGGAGAACGACTGGGGATTCGGATGGCTGCCGCGAGTGGACGGCGACCACTCGCATCAGGGCTACTGGCTCGACATGATGGACGGCAAGGTCGACGGCCTTTTCGTGATGGGGCAGAATCCCGCGGTGGCGGGCCCGAACGCGCGGCTGGAGCGCAAGGCCCTGGCCAGGCTCAAGTGGCTGGTCGTCCGCGACATGGTCGAAGTGGAGACGGCATCCTTCTGGTACGACTCGCCCGAAGTCGAGCGCGGCGAGCTGCGGACCGGGGAGATTGGCACCGAGGTCTTCCTGCTGCCGGCCGCCGGCCACGCCGAGAAAGAGGGATGTTTCACGAACACGCAGCGCCTGCTCCAGTGGCACGAGAAGGCGGTCGATCCTCCAGGGGACGCACGCAGCGAGACCTGGTTCATGTACCACCTCGGGGCCCGGTTGAAAGAGAAGGCGAAACGCGATCCGGGACCGCGCAACGCCGGGCTCAACGCGTTGACCTGGGACTATTCCGTGACGGGCGCCCAGCGGGAGCCTCGCGTCGAAGAGATCCTGCAGGAGATCAACGGCTACACCGTACCCGATCGCACGCTGGTCGGCGGCTTCGGCGATCTGAAGGCTGACGGATCCACCGCGTGCGGCTGCTGGATCTATTCGGGTGTGTTCCCGCGTGCCGGTGTGAACCGCGCGCACGAGCGGCAAGCCCGCGACGCCTACGGCCATGGATGGGGCTACGCGTGGCCGGCGGACCGCCGCATCCTTTATAACCGCGCGTCGGCGCGGCCGGACGGGCGTCCGTGGAGCGAGCGGAAGCGGCTGGTCTGGTGGGACGCGGGCACGCGCGAGTGGACGGGCCTCGATACGCCCGACTTCACGAAGACGAAGCCGCCGGATTATCAGCCGCCGGATGGCGCCGTGGGAGACGCCGCGCTCGCCGGCGACAGGCCTTTCATCATGCACTCGGACGGCGTCGGCTGGATCTGGGTCCCGGCGGGCCTCGCCGACGGCCCGCTGCCGGCGCATTACGAGCCGCTCGAGTCGCCCGTCTCGAACCCGCTGTACCCTGCACAACAGATCAACCCTGCCGCATTGAAAGAGGAACGGGCGGACAACCAGTACGCGCACTCTCCCGATCCGCGGTTTCCCTACGTCATGACCACGTACCGGCTGACGGAGCACCACACGGCCGGCGGGATGTCGCGCACGCTTCCCCATCTCGCGGAGTTGCAGCCGGAGTTCTTCTGCGAGATCTCGCCGGAGCTGGCGGCCGAGCGCGGCATCGAGCCCGGAGGCTGGCTCACGATCCTGACGATGCGCGGCATCGTCGAGGCGCGCGCGCTGGTGACGCCTCGCATGCGGCCGCTCCACATCGACGGCCAGACGGTGCACCAGGTCGGCGTGCCCTTTCACTGGGGATCGCGTGGCCTCGTGACCGGAGACTCCGCCAACGATCTCGTCGCGATCTCCGAGGAGCCGAACGTCCGCATCATGGAAGCGAAAGGACTCCTCTGCGACGTCCTCGCCGGGCGCAGGCCTCGAGGACCCGAAGCGCTCGAGCTGTGGCGCGCGCACATCGGCAGCGCATGACGTCACGCGCACGCAGACAAGGATGACTTCGAACCAGGCGCGTCACACGCACGTGGCAGACGGCAGGACCGTCGGCTTCTTCACGGACCCCACGGTGTGCATCGGCTGCAAAGCCTGCGAGGTTGCGTGCAAGGAGTGGAACGACGTCCCGGCGGATGACCTCGTCTGGACGGGACACTCCTACGACAATACGGGCAGCCTCGGAAACGCCACGTGGAGGCACGTGAAGTTCCGTGAGCTCGATCGGCGAGTCGGACCGGCGGTCGAGGGTCCGGCGGCGGGCGGGAATCAGAACCCTTTCGGTTGGCTCTTTCTCTCCGATGTCTGCAAGCACTGCGAGCACGCGGGCTGCCTCGAGGCCTGTCCTACGGGCGCCATCTTCCGCACGGAAGTCAGCTCGGTCTACGTTCAGGACGATGTGTGCAACGGCTGCGGGTACTGCATCGTCGGCTGTCCGTTCGGCGTGATCGACCGCCGGCCGCAGCCGTTGCCGGGCGCGGGAGGCGCGTTCAAGTGCACGTTCTGCTACGACCGGCAGATCGACGGCCTCACGCCGGCGTGCGCGAAGGCGTGTCCCACCGAATCGATCCAGTTCGGGCCGCTCGACGAGCTCCGGGCGCGCGCGGACAAGCGGGTCGCCGATCTCCAGGCGCGCGGCGTGGCCGATGCCCGGATCTACAACCCGGTGGACACGTCGGTCGGCGGAATCCACGCCTTCTTCCTTCTGCTGGGACCTCCCGAGGAGTTCGGCCTGCCGGCGCGGCCGGAAGTGCCCACGATCTACCTGCGCGGCGCGTGGCTGTCGGCGGCGATGACGTCCGTCCTGGCCCTGGCGGGCGCGTGGCTGGCGTTCGCCCTTCTGTGAGCGTGATGACGTGAGCCCTACCCTGCCTGACGGGCCGATCGAGAGGCGTCGCGCGACAGAGGATCGTCTGGAGAGACTGCGCGAGGAGGCGGGCCGGACCGGACGTGTCGCGGAGACCGGCATCCCGATCTCCGGAGGACCTATTCCCCGCGATGCGGTTTCAGCACCGGGCTACTACGGGCAGCCGATTCTCAAGCCGCCGGTGTGGACGTGGCAGATCGGTCTCTACTTCTTCGTCGGCGGCACGGCCGGCATGAGCGGCGTGATTGCGCTCGCGAGCCTCGTGACCGGTGAGTCGCTCGATGTCGTGCGCGCCGCTCTCGGCGTGGCGTTCACGGGCGCGCTGATCTCGCCGGTCCTGCTGATCTGGGATCTGGGCCGGCCGGCGCGCTTTCTCAACATGCTCCGCGTCTTCAAGTGGCGGTCCGCCATGTCGGTGGGCGTCTGGACGCTCCTGGTGTTCAGCGGCTTCGCGGCATCGGCGCTCTTCGTGATCGAAGGCCGGGGCTTCTTCGTGCAGCTCGGTGTTCCGTTGACGGCCCTCCGCGGCACAACGCTGGCGCTCGTGTCCGGCACGGCCCTGTCCGGCGCCGTCCTTGCGACGTACACGGGTGTCCTCCTCGGCGCCACCGTGGTCCCGGCCTGGGCGGCGCATCACAAGCTGCTGCCCTTCCATTTCGGCATGGTCGGGCTCGGCTCGGCGGCCGCCGTCCTCGAGCTGCTCGGGTTCCGCATTGCCGCGTTGAACGCGATCGGCCTCGCGGTGGCGGCGGCCGAGACCGTCGCCGGGGTGGTGATGGAAGTCAGCCGCCGTGGTGCCGCGCGGCGCGTGCGATCCACCACGGCACGCCCGGCCGGCTTCTACGGACCGCAGCGCTCCTGACCGGCCCCGTGGCGCTGATCCTTCGGATAGCGGGGTGGGTGCCGATCGCCGGGGTCGGCTTCCTGATGGGCGCGATTTTCAGCCGGTACGGGTGGATATTTGCGGGACGGGACCAATCACTAATCACTAATCGTTGAATTCCCTGAATCGCGAATCCGGCTCACCGATTCGAGGATTCGGGGATTCGAGGATTAGCGATTAGTGATTCGATCTCCGCGAGGTCTTCCGGCGCGAGGGTGATCCGCGCCGCGTCGATCCAGCCGTCCACCTGCTCCGGCGTGCGCGCGCCGACGATCGCGCCGGTCACGCCCGGCCACGCGAGGGTCCACGCGATCGCGATCGCCGAGACGGACGTGCCGTGGCGCTTCGCGACGGGGCGGAGCGCATCGCGCAGCGCCAGGTTGCTGCCGAGCTTCGGCTGCTGGAACTCGGGCGAGCGGCGACGCCAGTCGTCGGCGGCGAATGCCGCCACGCGCTCGGCGGTGAAGCTCTCGGTCAACAAGCCGGACTGCATCGGGCTGTAGCAGATGACGCCGGTGCCGTGGCTCGCGCACCACGGAAGCGTGGTCTCGGCGGCGGCGCGATTGATCAGGGAGAACGGCGGCTGCAGCGAGTCCACGTGCCGGACGGCTTCGCACCGGTCGAGCAGACGCACGTCGAAGTTCGAGACGCCGGCGGCGCGGATCTTTCCCTGCTCGACGAGGTTCGTCAGCGCGGCCCACGAATCCTCGACCGGCGTGCCGCTCTCGTCGGGCCAGTGGAACTGGTACAGGTCGATCCGCTCGACGCCGAGCCGCCGAAGCGACGCGTCGCACTCCTGCCGGATCGCCTCCGGCGTCAGCACGCGCAGCGGCTTGGCCATGCGATCCTGGTCGTTCCACGCGAGACCGCATTTCGTGAACACGAACGGACGGTCAGCGGGCGGCAGCCCGCGAAGGAGCTGGCCGACGACCTCCTCCGAATGCCCGAGCCCGTACACGGCGGCCGTATCGATCCAGTTGACGCCCGCGTCGACCGCGTGCCGCATCGCCGCCAACGACGCCGCGTCGTCCTGCGGTCCCCAGCTGAACGCCCAGCCGCCGCCGCCGGCGGCCCAGGCTCCGAATCCGACCCGCGTGATGTTCAGCCCGCTGCGACCGAGCGGACGAGTAGACAGCGCCACGATTTGGTTCCTTTCGCCACCCGTTCAGGCAGGACGGCACTGTTGAGAATCTACTTCAGCGCCTTCGCGATCGCTGCCTCGGCCAGCGGCGCCATGACCGCGTAGCCCTTCGCGTTCGGATGCAGATCGTCCTCCGTGAGGTCGGCCCGCATCAGGCCGGTCTCGTCCACCATCGCGGAGAAGTAATCCAGGTACACGTCGCCGTGCGCGGCGGCGTACGACTTCATCCACTCGTTCAACGCCTGGATGCGCGCCATCGGCCGGGCCGACGTCTGCGGCGCCACGCGCGGGTTCGGCACGTGATACGCGCTCACCGGCGTGACGCTCGCGAACACCACGCCGATCTTGTTCGCGTGCGCCAGCTCGCTCATCGACGCCAGGTTCCCCTGGATCTCCTCGTTCGTCATCGGCCCGGTGTTGCCCGCGATGTCGTTCGTCCCGGCGAGGATGACGACGGCCTTCGGCTTGAGATCGATGACGTCGCGGCGGAACCGCAGCAGCATCTGCGGCGTCGTCTGGCCGCTGATCCCGCGATCGACGTACGGCTTGCCCGGGAAGAACCCGCCGTAGCGCTGCTGCTGCCACGCATCGGTGATGGAGTCCCCCATGAACACGACGCGCGATTCGCCGCTGGACGGCGGCGGCAGCGTCCGGTTGGCCTCGCGGTAGCGCGCCAGATTCGGCCAGTCCGACATCCGCGCGTCGCGGCCCATCAGCGCCGTCAGTGCCGTCGCCATCTCGGGGCAGCTGGCCGCGGGCGCCGCGGGTTGTGCGGCGCCGGGGGACGACGGCTGCTGGATGGCGGGGGCCTGAGCCGGCGCGGGCGCCTGCGCCGATTGCGCGGCGCCGCCCGCCGCGGCGCCGAGGGCGATGAGACCTGCGACGAGGATGTACTTGGTCATGAGTTGGCTCCTGAGCCTTTGCGCTGAGGCAGGGCTAAAGCCCTGCGCCACGTACTGTTCAACCTGGCAGGGCCGAAGCCCTGCGCTACGTCCGGATGCCACCTGCGGTTTTGAAACCGGCTCTACTTGGGCGTGCCCGTCATCAGATACGCGGAGATGTCGCGAATCGCCGGGTCCCCGATCCGGTCGGGCAGATCGTCGGGCATGACCGAGACGGGTTCTTTGGCGCGCTTGGCGATCTCCGCTTTCGCGACGCTCAACGGCTCCGCATCTTCCGCGGTTTTCAGGATGACGGCCTGCGCGGTCTCGCTGACGACCAGGCCGCGCACGGTCTTGCCGTCGCGCGTCACGATCACCGTGGCGTGATACTTCGGGTCCACCTTCTCGGACGGGAAGAAGATCGATCGCAGGATGTCGCGCCGGAGCGTCGTCTGGCCGATCTTGCTCAGATCCGGCGCGTAGTCCTTCCCGATGGTCCCGAACCGGTGGCACTGCGCGCACGTGTCGCGGAACGCCTGCGCGCCTGCGGTGGCATTGGGTGCGCCGCCGCGTCCGGCGAGGGATCCCGGGCCGCCGCCGCGCGGGAACACGAGGTTGTCGTACCGCTCCTGCTTGTCGATCGGCACGTTGCGCGCGAGGGCCGGAAGCCCCGCTCCCCGTCCGCCGGCCGCTCCGGGCGGTGGTCCCGCAACCGGCGCCGCGGTAGCCGGCGGACCGGCAGGCGCGCCGGCAGCCGGCGGACCCGGAGCCGCTCCTGGAGCGCCTCCGCCACGCCGGCCGCGTCCGCCTCCGCCGCCCATCTCGTCCGGGGCAAGCGGCGCGAAGAGCGGCGCCGCCTTGTAGCGCGAGCTGTTTCTCCTGCTCGTCCAGCACGTCAACGGTCGCGTCGAAGATGTTGTTCAAGTGCCCGGCGAACGTCGAGCCGCCGCGCCACTTCGTGCTCTTCGCGAACCAGTCGATGACCTGCTGCTTCTCCGCGCTGGTCCAGCCTCTGTTGACCATCCTGAGCGCGTACATGTAATCGATCTGGCCCGGTTGATCCTCGTTGCCCTTCGGCACCACCGCGAGGATTTTCTGAATCACGTCGGGCTCGCCCGTATAGGCCAGCACCTTGGCCATGTGGTGCGCCAGCAGCACCTCCGGACAGCCGGCTGTCGTCGAACGGTTCGCGCAGTCGATCCACGCGACCGCGGGCACCGTCGCGGGGAACCGGCCGATCAGCGCGTCGTGGACCTGTTTGGTCACTTCCGGATCGACGCCGTTCCTCGTTTCGGTCGCGGCGACTTCGAAGAGCCGCAGCACCCGGATCTGCTCGTCCGGCGACAGCGTGGGCCGCTTCATCAGCGCGATGACCTTGTCGAAGATCGGCCGCAGGTCCGACTCGGAGGACACGGTGTTCACGAGCGCCAGCAGCCCTTCCGTGAGCGGGACGGCCTGGGTCTCGTTCATGACCAGGCCCGTCCACTCGCTGCGCGGCGTGTGCTCGAGCGCGAGCCTTCCGGAGTAGCGGACGGCGCGGCTCGGATCCCGCAGCAGCGCGTAGATGTCGGCGACCGGCGCAAAGCTCGGCGCGCCGGGCGTCAGCCCCTGGCGCACGAGCGCCTCGGCCGCGCGCCGCTTGACGAGCGCGTTCGCATCCTTGAGCGCCGCAGCGGCGACCGCCTTCGCGTCGTCGCTCGTCTGCACGCCCGCGGCGTACACCGCCGCCGCGCGCACGTTCGCGTCGCGATCGGCGAGCAGCGCCCGGAGCAGCTGCGGGCTCGGCGCGGGGCCATGACGTTGGAGCTCGAGGACGGCCCGCGCGCGATCCATCGACGCGGCCGACGCCGTCCGCGCCAGCTTCTCGAGCTGGGCCCCGAACGACGCGCCCATGGACGCCTTCGCCTTCTCGATGCTCGCCCAACCCCAGCTCGAGAGCGGCTGCGGCTGACGGACGACGGCGAGGATGCCGGTCATGCTCGGCTGGGCGGGCCTGGCCCCCGTCCAGCTCACTTTGTACAGGCCGCCCTGCCCGGCGCCACCGCCCGTCGTCAGGTACATGTTCCCGTCCGGCCCGACCTCCATATCGGTGATCGGCATCGGCTCGCCGTGGACGAACTCGGCCGCGTCCTCGCGAGCGCGGTACGACCCGCCGGCCGGCGTCAGTGCCGTGTACAGCAGCCGGCCGCGCGACCAGTCCGCCTCGAACAGGTTGTCGAAGAACGAGGCCGGGTATGCGTAGCTCTGATAGAACTCGACGCCGACCGGCGAACCGCGGCGCAGGTTCCGGATCGCCGGCAGCGTGTCGAAGTACTCGTCCTGGAATTTCCCCGTGCCGTTGCGGTACCCGTTGTCGCCGCCCGGAATGAGATGGACCGTGCGGTTCTCGCGGTACCACGGCGCGTTGACGTCCCATTCCATGTCGCTGTCGAACGTGAACCCTTCGCCGGCGAGGTTGTACGCGAAGTCGTACGGGTTGCGCATGCCGCTGAACAGCAGCGCGAACCTCTTGTCCGGCTGCAGCCGCCACACCGTCGCGTGCACCCCGATCCGCGTGCTGTTCCCAAAGCGCGGATCGTTGTTCTGCGGGAGGAACTGGCGCTCCTTGAGGTTGTTCCAGTTCGGCGAGTTCGCCTTGTCCACCACGTCGTCGTTCACCGGCGGCGCGCCGACGTACGTGTTGTTGCCGATGAGGAACACGATCGATCCGTCCGGGCCGCGGCGAATGGCGTGCGAACCGTGGTCGCCCATGCCGGGACTGGTGTAGCGCTGAACGCGCTCGATCGTGTCCATCACGTCGTCGCCGTTGGTGTCCTCGAGCTTGTAGAAGCCCGCGATGCCGGCCGCGGGATCCTGATTCCCCCGCCCGCCGCCCCGCTGTGGCTCCGCGCCCGGCGCCACTGCGGGCGGCGCGGGATCGCCGGGCATCGACGGCACGGCAGTTCGCATACAGCGTCCGGTTCTCCAGGAACAGGCCGTGGCAGGTGTTCAACTGCGGGGCGATGATCTTCTCCCCTTCGTAGATCCCGTCGCCGTCCGCGTCGAGAAGCAGGCGCGGCGCGCTCCCGCTTCCGGAGGTGCTCTGCGAGACGACCGGGCGCCCGAGGCTGTCGAAGGTGATGACGATGTAGGACTCGGTCTTGTCGGCCGGCGTGACGCGGTCGATCTTGAAGCCCGGCAGCAGGGCGAACGGCGATCCTGGCGGGAAAGGTTGATCCTGTGCGCGCTCGGCGGACGGCTGGGCCCGCTGCCAGGCGTGCGGCCATGCCGTGAAGACGGCGATCGTGAGCAGCCCGAAACCCAGATTCCGCAGGCGTGCCTTACTTGCTGGACTCATTGAAGACCCCTCTCCCTGTCGTATCTCGCGGGGTGATCCTAGCAAGGAGTGGGGCTTTACGGGGAACGAAGACGACGGGCCGGCTACTTGTATCGCTCTGTCAAACGCGCGGCAGGCCGTCCTATTTCCGCATCACATCCGCCAGCTTGACGCGGCGAACCGCGATCTCCTGATTGACGCCTTCGGAAACGGTCACACGGACAGCGCTCGATGCGAGGCGCTCGAGCACATCCGGATCGCTCGGATCTTCGGGCTCCATGTCGTCAACGGCGGCGGCGTAGTACTCGCCCGGCGGCACGGCCGTCAGCGACTCGCGCCGCGTCGGCGACGCAGAGATCGTCGCCGTCGCACGCGTGGGTCCGTTGAGGACCGGGGCGCGGCTCGGCGCTGCCGGCAGCTCGGCCGGCGGCCCGGTCAACGTGCGGACAGACTGGCTCCGTTGGGCTTTCTCCACGGGAAAGAGCAGCGCCACGTACTCGCGCGTCACCTGGCCGTTCTCGTCGGCCACGCGGAAGGTGACGTCGCTGCGCTTGTCGGTGACGATCACCTGCACGTCGCGAAGCTGTTGTCCGGCCTGGAATGTGTACGGCGCGTCGAGCAGGTTGTCGCCGTTGTGCATCACCGCCTTCACCCTCCAGCGTCCGAAGATCGCCATCGGCTGCAGAGAGCACGGACCAAAGAGCCCTTCGATCCGGAACGTCCAGTCGGCGGCAACGATGGCGGGGCCCGAGCGGCAGCTGCCGTCCTGCGAGTGCAGGGGCACGTGCGCCTCTCCGGGCGGGCTCGGCGGCGGCGGCGAGTTTCCCTCGAACACGATACGCCCTGTTGCCGTCGCGCCGCGGCCGACTGCGATCGTCGCCGGTGTCTCGGCGCCCCCCGCGACCGAGATCCGCACGCTTCCAAACACCTCGTCCTGCTGCCGGTGGTTCGTGGCTCCAGGCGCCGGATTGATGCGTGCCTCGAGCAGCCATTCCCCCGGCGTGACGGTCATCCAGAACGTGCCGTCCGGGCGGATGCCCGTGCCTGCTCCATCGAATCCACCCAGGCCTTCGCGCGCGACGCCACGCGCGCTCACGTAGCCGTTGCCGGTGACGGGCTGGCCGTCGAGACCCGTGACGACACCCGTGATCACCGCCGGCAGCCCTTCGGTCAGCACCACGTCGAGGCCCGAGACCGACTGGCCGCGCTCGAGGATGATGGGCTGTCCTTGATCGATCGTGCTGGCGCTCGGATAGAAAGTCGGCAGCGGCTGCGGCGTGAGTACCGGGAAGGGCGCCAAAGGGACACCCGATCGGATCTGGTCCATCTGCCCACGCCGGGGGATCACCTGCAGCAGGTACGCGCCCGGTTCGAGCCGCGCGAGCCGGAACTCCCCCAGATCGTTCGACTGCGTTCCGCAGCGCGGCATCGGCCGTCCGCGGCGCCCCGGAGCGGGCAGGCGAACGACGCCGATCTGCGCGTACTCGACCGGATCGCCGTTCGAGTCGAGCACTCGTCCCGAGATGGCGCACCCGCGAAAGATCGGCACGGTCACATCGTCCAGCACCTGGCCGTCGCGGAGCACGAGCGGGCGGCTGCGGGAACGGAAGGTACGCCCCCCGTCGGGATGTCGAGCCTGCATGAAGGTGGCTTTTTCGACGAGCAACGTCACCGGTCCGGCAGGCAGGTTCGCGAAGGCGAAGGCGCCGGTGCCGTCGGTCGTGACCGGCGGCTGTCCGATCGCCGGGCCCTGGACCGTGACACGCGCGCGCGGCACGGCGGCGCCGGTCGTGCCGTCCACGACCCGCCCCCGGACGACCGCGGTTCCGACGCGCGCGACGGGAACCCGGTCGCGGCCTGGCTGCGCCTGAATCCCGGGGGTGACACCCGATTTCACGGGTTGCGCCGATGCGCCGGCCGCCTGGACCAGCACCAGCGCGGCCGCGAATCCGACCTGACGAGCTTGCGTGCGCATCACGATGCTCCGTTCGCCGACGACAAATATTAGACACCGATCCACGCTCGGTGGCCGGGCTCACTTGCACCTTCTTACGCCGGGACAGTACACTCGCGCGACTTTTCGGATCGTTTGATTAGCCCGTCGCTGCCCGGTAAGTAGGAGGACTGCTCGTGCCTTCCCTCGACCTCTGGTCAATGGCGTTCGTGTTCCTGCTGGCCACGTTTGTCGGCTTTCAGGTCATCCAGAACGTCTCGCGCCTGCTGCACACGCCGCTGATGTCGCTGACCAACGCGATTTCGGCCATCGCGGTCGTCGGTTCGATCATCATCGCCGGCGAGCAGAAAGACACCTTCAGCACCGTCCTCGGCGCCATCGCGGTTGCCGCCTCGATGACCAACATCGTCAGCGGCTTTCTGATCACCGACCGGATGTTGAAGATGTTCCGCGAGCGGAAGCCCCGGCCATGACCGTCGCCGAACACCTGACACAAGCCAGCTACCTGGCGGCGGCCGCGCTCTTCATCCTCTCGCTGCGCTGGCTGAGCGATCCGAAAACGGCGCGCCGCGGCGTGGCGGCCGGGGTGGCGGGGATGGCGGCGGCGATCGTGGGCACGCTGCTCCATCCCGAAATCGTCAACTACACGTGGATCGCGGTGGCCTGCGTCGTCGGGACGGCGATTGGCGTGCCGCTGTCGAAGGTGCCGCTGACCGCGGTGCCGCAGCGGACGGCGCTGTCGCACGCGTTCGGCGGCCTGGCGGCCGGCCTGGTCGGCACGGCGAAGTACTTCCTGTGGCTCCACGACGGCGAGCTGACGACGTTCCGGATGGGGGCGATCGGCGTCGAAGTCATCCTCGGCTACGTGACGCTCACCGGGAGCCTGATGGCGGCCGGCAAGCTGCAGGAGATCATCCCGACCCGTCCGATCACCTATCCCGGCCAGAACGTCGTCAACCTCGGGTTGCTGGCGATTGCCGCCGGCGCCGTGGTCCTGCTGCTGTTCCGGCCTGACATGTGGCAGCTGTTTCCGCTCATCATCGTGCTGTCGCTGGTGTTCGGCGTCCTGCTGATCATCCCGATCGGCGGCGCCGACATGCCGACGGTGATCTCGCTCCTCAACGCCTACGCCGGGCTGGCGGCCGTCGCGATGGGCTTCGTGCTCGAGAACAAGGTGCTCATCACGGCCGGGGCGCTCGACGGATCGTCGGGCCTGATCCTGTCGATCATCATGTGCCGCGCGATGAATCGATCGTTCACCAACGTGCTCTTCGGGGCGTTCGGACAGGTCCAGGCCGGCGCGGCGACGGCCGAAGCGCGGACGGTCAAGAGCGGGACGCCGCGCGACGCGGCGGATCTGCTCGAGAACGCCTCACGGGTCGTGATCGTGCCGGGCTACGGCATGGCGGTCGCGCAGGCGCAGCACCGCGTCCGCGAGATCTACGATCAGCTCACCAAGCGCGGCATCGACGTGAAGTTCGCGATCCATCCGGTCGCCGGGCGCATGCCGGGCCACATGAACGTGCTGCTCGCGGAGGCCGAGGTGCCGTACGAGGCGCTCATCGAGATGGACGAGATCAACCGCGACCTCCCGCAGACCGACGTCGTGCTCGTCGTCGGGGCCAACGACGTCGTGAACCCGGCGGCGCGGCACGACGCGAAGAGCCCCATCTACGGCATGCCGATCATCGACGCCGACAAGGCGAAGTTCGTGATCGCGAACAAGCGGTCGATGAACCCCGGCTTTGCAGGGATCGAGAACGAGCTCTACTACGCGGAGAACACGCTCATGCTGTTCGGCGACGCGAAGGGCGTGCTCGGCGAGGTCGTCAAGGCGCTCGCCGGCGACGCCACGCATTGAGGTCTCAGGTAAAGCCCCTTTGCAGAAACTGATCGATCTCTTCATCCATTTCGACGTCCATCTGGCCGAGTTCGTGGCCGAGTACGGCGCCTGGGTCTACGGATTTTTGTTCGCCATCGTCTTCGCGGAAACCGGCCTGGTGATCACGCCGATCCTGCCCGGCGACTCGCTGCTCTTTGCGGCGGGAGCGCTCTCGGCGACCGGGGCGCTCGATATCCGGCTGGTGGTGGGGCTGCTCATCGTGGCCGCGATCGCCGGAGACGCGGTGAACTATTCCGTCGGCCGCTACCTGGGGCCGCGCATCTTCCGCGCGGAGGACAACACGGGCCTGCTGCACCGGCTGCTCAACCGCCACCACCTCGATCAGGCTCACGCGTTCTTCGAGCGCCACGGCGGCATGGCCGTCGTGATCGCCCGGTTCGTGCCGATTGTGAGGACGTTCGTGCCGTTTGTCGCGGGGGCGGGCGCGATGCGGTACTCCGCCTTCGCGCTCTACAACGTCGCGGGGGCGTTGCTCTGGGTCGCGGTCTGCGCGGGGGCGGGCTACGCGTTCGGGAACGTGCCGATCATCAAGGAGAACTTCAGCTTCGTGGCGCTCGGGATCGTCGCGGTCTCGCTCATCCCGATGCTCGTCGAGTGGCTGAAGCACAGAAAAAAAGGGCAGCGGAGTTGACCGCTGCCCTCAGTCGTGTTGCCGGCCCTGAGGCCGGGTGAAATCCGGAACGCCTTACGCGAGGCGGACGTTCTCGGCGCGCGGTCCCTTCGGGCCCTGGCCCTTTTCGAAGGTGACGGCCTGGCCTTCGCGCAGGCTGTCGAACTGACAGCCGTTGCAGGCTGACTGGTGGAAGAAGTACTCGTTGCCGTCGCCGGCGGCCACAAAGCCGAAGCCCTTTTCGCTCACCAGCCGCTTGATCGTGCCGTTCATGGGTGCCATCTCAGAATCTCCTCAGTGCGATATCACGGCTCGCTGCCGCGCGCGGAAATCGTTTCCGCGCGATCTACTGTGGCTGGCCGCCGCATTCACGGCAAATGCCCAACCGTTTACCCGGGTAACGCAGCTTTGGTGAGGTCTGGATCAGATACCCGGATGCGATCGGGTCGACGACAGGCTCAGAAAGCAGAACCGCCATTGTAACACGATTCGCGCCAGCCGATCGCGGCCCCCCGCCAGGCCGTCAACCCCTACAGGGGCCCGAAGCCCAGCAGCGGCCGTCCGGGCCTTTCTCGATCGAGGCCGTGTGCGACAGTTTTTTCCGGACCGTGCGCGGCCCCCGCGCACGGTGCGCGTCTGCAGTCCGCCTCAACAATGGAAAGCCCAGCAACTACGCGTTCGACCGTTGGCACAGCCCCTGCGGTAGAGGGGAGCACATCCATAAGAGGCGCACACATGATTTGGTTCTTCGAGCGCGAATCCGACCTGCTCATCTGCGAGATCCGGCACTCTGCCGAGGGGGAGACGTACGAGTTCGAGATGGCCCCGCCGGCCGGACCCGCTCAGACACGCCGCTACACCTCGCCGAGCGAGCTGATCGCTCACTACCTGCATACACAGATGACGCTCAAAGCGCAGGGCTGGCGGCCGAAGGTGGGAGATCTCGAGATGCTCGCGTAGACGCAGCTTCCAGCTTCCAGCTCCCAGCTTCCAGTCTCCCGGCTGAGTAGCGGGAAGCGGGAAGCTGGAAGCTTCGAACGATATCGCTCAGGCACGATCCTGCTGAGCGAGTTCCCGTTATTACTCGCTTTTCCCACGCCTGCGTAAATCGTTCATCATCCCGCCTCTACGCTTCCCTCACCTCGGCAGGTTTTTTCGTGGCCATTTCCCGCAGAGCCATCGTGGCACCTCGATTGAAACCCATTCCTCCGATCTAAACCGGATCACCTCGTCCAGAGTTCACGAGGGATCCTCAAGGAGACACCGATGACACGTTCTATCTCGCGATGGATCACCACGCTGTCCACGGCCGCGGCGCTCGGCGTGCCGGCGATGGGCATGGCGCAGACACCAACGCAGCAGACGCCGCCGCAGCAACAGACGGAGCCGCAGCAGACACCAACGGCGCAGCAACCGCCGGCACAGTCACGGCCCACGGAGCAGCCGCCCGCGGCCGCGGCAACGCCCGATGCGGACAAGGCCCTCACGCCGCAGGAGCACCTGAGCAAAGCGAAGGCCGCGCTCGACAAGGTTCAGCCGACGTCGTTGACGGGCCCCGCGCGCGTGCAGTTCACCGAGCTCAAGCGTCATCTGACCGCGCTCGAAGGGATCGATCCCAGCAAAGCCGCGGCGAGCCCTGCATCGCCGACCGCTCGCCCGAACGTGAACTGGGGAACTGAAGCCGCCGCCATCGACAAGATCCTCGCGAACCTTCTCGGGGATTCGGCGACGGGCACGACCGGTGTCGCAGGCGCGCCCGGGCGCGGCAGGCACGGCTGGCGCCACGGGCGCGAAGGCCCCGGCGCTCGACGAGGCCACGCGCGCGGCGTTGATGGACGTGCGCAAGCACGTCGTGGCGTACGCGACCGGCATGGCTGGCGCCGCGGCGCCGAAGGACGACGCCGCGGCGCCGAAGAGCGATGCGGCGATGACGCCGTCGGAACAGTCGCCGTCTGCGGCCACGCCGTCTGCGGCCACGCCGTCCTCGGCCACGCCGTCCTCGGCCACACTCGAACAGCCGCCGTCTGCGGCCGCGCCGTCCGCGGCCGCGCCGTCCGCGGCCGCGCAGCGGCCGTCGGGCACGCCGTCCGCTCAGCCAGTCGATCAGGAAGCCGCGCGCCGTCACCTGACGGCAGCAAGGGACTCGCTCAATCAGTTGACGAAGCTCCCGGCCGCGGCGCAACTCGCCGGTGAAGCGCGCACGCAGGTCACGCAGATCATCGCCAACTTCAACGAGCTCATCACCACGCAGGCGCAATGGCGCGCGAGCTACGCGAAGGTGGCGGCCAATCTGAACGCCGTGCTCGGCCCCGACAACTCGGACGCCGAAGCCACCGGTGGCGTCCCGGCGACCACGGCCGGAACCACGCCCGCGCCGGGCGCCGTCGGCACCTCCGGCGCCGCGATCGGACCCGGCAGTCCGGGGCAAGCTCGTGGAGCTGCGCCGTCACCTGACGGAGTTCGAGAAGGCGATGGGCGGACCGGCGCTGTAGGTCTCAGGTCTGGTCTCAGGTCTCAGGTCTTTGGTCACGGTTCCCCGGCTGAGGTCGGGACGCCGGGGCCAGAGACCTGAGACGAAAGACCTGCGACCGCCGGCCAAAGACCGTGTAAACTCATGCCGCCGATTTCGGCATCGTCAGGAGGTAACTAGATGAGGAGAATGCTGGCCTGTCTTGCCGCCGCGGTGGTCATGACCGCGATCCCCGCGCTCGCGGAGGAGGTGAAGGGGAAGATCAGCGACTCGAACTGCAACGCCAAGCATGCCGACGGTGAGCACGGCACGAAGAAGACCACCGATCGCGCCTGCGTGGACATGTGCGTGAAGGGTGACGCGAAGTACGTGCTCGTCGGCGACAAGGACAAGGTTTACAAAATCGCGAACCAGGACTTCGCCGGCCTGAAGACCCACGCGGCGCACGACGTGACGGTCACCGGCACGCTGAAGGACGACACGATCACGATCACGAAGATCGATATGCCGAAGGCGGCAAAGTAGGTTCGACCGGGTCCCGGGTCACCGGATTCTCACGCTCTCGAACACAGCCTGGCTGGCCGCTGTCGACGTGTGGCTCGACACGGCCAGCCCCGCCATCACCGCACGTCCCATCGGGATAATCTCGGAGCCGACGGGCGTCCACGCCACGCCGTCGGCGGATTCAAAGGCGCTCAGCAGATCGCCGCTGCGCGTCAGCCGGACCCAGCGAGGCGCCGTCCCCGTGCCGCCAGGCGTGTGGCTGCTGAGCCCGCCTGACGCGACGCGCCGCTGGAACGCGTAGCCCTTCCCCGCCGAGACAATCATGAACGCGTGCGGAGAGCCGGGGTCGAGGCTCTCGCGGATCATGACGCCCGCCTTCGTCCACGCCTTTGTGTAGTCCACGCTGGCGACCTGCGCGACGATCTCGCCGTCTCCATCGAGCGGCTGCCACACGAACTGAAACGCGTCGGCAGCGTCCCAGACGTCGGCGCCGGCGCCCGTGACGTGTATCTGGTCCTGCTCCGGCGGACCACGAGCCCGCGACCCCCACGTCGCCGACGTCAGCCCCGGTCCAGGCCGGCGCCGCGTCGATCGAGACGCTCGAGAAGACCGCGGTCGCGGTTGCCGCCGCGTCGTGGCTCGTCAGCGCGAGGCCGGCCAGCGTGTCGGCGGCCATGGCGATCGTCTCGACGCCGACGAGGCGCCACGTGCCGCCGTCAACCGCCGCGTACGCCTCGAACCTGTTCCCACGGCGCGACAGCCACAGCCACTGCGGCGCGGTCCCGGCGCCGCCATCGGTGCTCGTCGAAAGGCCGCCCTCGAACAGCCGCCGCTGGAACGCGAGACCCTTGGCGCCGGACACCAGCATGAACGCGTGCGGCGCGCCGGGGCTGTCTCCGCCGCGGATCATCACGCCGGCTTTCGACCAGCGGTGCACGGCCTCGAGCGAGTCGACGCGCGCGATGATGTCGCCGTCGCCGCGGAGCGGGCGCGACACGAATCGAAAGTCGTCGGCCGCGTCCCACACGTCGCGCCCGGAGGCGCTGATCGTGAACGCACCGTCGTGCTCGATCGCGCCCCCGCCCATCGCGGTGCCGATCGTTGTCTCGCTCCAGCCCGCGGACAGGCCGGAGGAACCGTAGAGGCTTTGGATCGCCGCGACGTCCTGCTCGGCGGCGCCGGACACGATGCCGCGGTACATGGGATACATGACCGACGAGGGATCGCTCGCGTGCGTGAGCCCGAGGCTGTGGCCGGTCTCGTGGAGCGCGACGGTGAACACGTCGTAGCGTGACGGATCGCCGGCGCCCCAGTCGAACGTGTCGTTGAAATGGACGTCGCCGCCGAGCGGCTCGGAAGCCGGCGGCGCCGGGTAGAACGCGTGGGCGAGCACGTCGGGTGCGAAGGGGAACCCGTCGCCGTGATCGAGAGGACCCCAGAAGATCGTCAGCGACCGCGGCTGCCCGGCCGCCTCGGCCGGCTGCCACCGCACGTCCACGTACCGCGACCACTCGGCAAGCGCGCGCGCAATCTCGCCGGCCTGGAGCGGCGGGTCGAGATCGATGGAGCCGGCGGAAAGAAAGTACGACAGATCCGCGGCGCCGCTGCCGGGACCATCCCACCCATCGCCCACGGTGGCGTAGTTGGCGACGAGCCCGTGTGGGCTGACGAGCCCTTCGCACACGAGCGCGGCGCCCACAGAGTCGGCCGCCGCGGGATACAGCCAGGCGACAGCGTCATCGGCTGCCAGGTCCGCAATCGCCCGCCGATCGGTCGCGATGAGCGCCACGTGCGCCGGCAGATGCGCGGCAGGCACTCTCGCAACGCCCGCGGCGGTCAGCCGCGCCGTCACGGCGTCGCGCGTGAGATCCGGGTGAAACTCGATCGCCGTCAACGGATAGCGCGGAGCATCCCGTGACAGATCGCGGGCCGAGTCCAGGCTGATCTTGTCGAGTGCGGTCAACTCGCCTATCCAGCGTGCGCGCGCGAGCCGCCCTGGATCGAACCCGGGCACGGCCAGGACCGCGACGGTGTTGTCCGGAACGTACCGCAACGGGGACGCGCCGGCCGCCCGAAGCGCCGAAAGATCCTCGGCCGTGATGGGGCCCGCGAACTGGATGAGGAAGTGCTTCGGCTCGTCGTTCGACGCCAGCCGCGACGCGCGGGTCGAACCCGCCGATCCGGCCTGGTGCACGTTCGCCGCCGGCACGAACGTCCGCGACCTGAGCCGCACCGGAGCCGTGGGCGCGGACGCCGTGGGCGCGGACGCCGTGGGCGCGGACGCAGCGGGCGAAGAGGCGGGCGCCTGAGCCGTGGCAACGGAGGACGCCGTCAGTGTGGCGGCGAAGACGGCAATCCCAAGTCGGACCATGGCCGCCGAACGGTTGTGCAACCGACGTTCCGGCGGCGGCGGCCCTCTCTCACCGCGCAACCCGTTGAGAATACGGAGCTTTCCAGGCTTTCCACCAGCGACCGGGACCGGCCCTACCAAAAAAGGACAATGGGCTTCCGTGCTATGCTCCGCGGACTTCCGAGGCTGCTCCATGAAAACTCTTGTCGCCGCAACGGGCGCCCTGCTGGCAGCCCTCTGGATCTCCGCGCCGGGGCACGCCGGCGAGACACCGCTCCAGTCAGCCTCGATCGCGTGGGACCGCGGCGACTACGTGACCGCGCTGACGATCTACCTGCAGGTGCTGGACTCTCCGCGGGCCGAGGAGGCGCTGGAGCCGATCGCTTTGCAGACGGGCGAGCTCTACCATTCGATCGAGCTCACCGCCGACGGGGCTGCGCCGGCTTTTTCGCCTGATGGGCGCTTCATTCTTTACGAGACCGGCGTGGGGCCCGCCCGCATCACGCGCGTGCTTCCCGCCGACGGCAGCACGAAGCCGGTTGCCGAGCTTCCCGGTTTCGGCGCCGTGTTCTCACCCGACGGATCGAAGCTCGCGTATCTGAGCGCCGCGCATCGCCAGGAGCTGACCGTCGCACAAGCCGTGGTCGATCGGGCCCCGCGGTCTTCGCCGCGCAGTCTTCTGCCGCCAGTCTTCTGCCGCGCAGTCTTCTGCCGCGCAAGCCGACCGTCAGCTGCAGCAGACCGCGCTCAACCAGACGGTCGCCGCACTCGCGCGCCTCATCGTCCGCGACATGGCCACCGGGCGCGAGACGCCGATCGACACGGGCGCCCTCCGGAAGACCGCGCTCGCATACGGCGCCGGGGCCATTTTCTTCTCGGGCACCGACGGCGGCCCGGCGCAAATCTACGAGGTCGCCGAAGGGCGCGCACCCGTCGTGCGTACGACCGGCACCGTCGACAAAGTCCTGCTCGAGATCAATGCGACCGGAACTGCCTTGCTCTTCACGACCCGTGCTCCCGGCGGCCGGGGCGGCGGAGCAGGCGGCCAACGTGCCGGCGGACCGGGTGCCGGCGGACCGGGTGCCGGCGGGACGCCCGCGAGCTTTGGTTTGCTATCGACCGCCGACGGCCGCGTCACCACCATCACGGGCTCGGCGCCCTCGTTCTCGGGCGACGGCGCGAGCTTCTCGTATGTCAGCCGGGAAGGCGCCGAGAACCGCCTGATGATCGCGAGCACTGCCGATCCGGCGGGCGCCGCGATCGTGCGGAAGGGCCCCGAGCGCATGGACGCGCCCGCGCTGTCGCGCGACGGCAGCCGCGTCGCGTTCCAGATGATGACCAAGGAAGACTGGGAGATCTACGCGGCCAACCGCGACGGCACCGGCGAATCGCGCGTCACGCGCGAGATCCAGCACGACATCCTTCCCGTCTTCGTCACGCCGAATCGGATCCTGGCGGCGATCGGCGAGCCGCGCCATCGCCGCTCTTACCTGTACGATCTGCCGTCGATGACGCGCGCGCGCCTCTTCCACAACAACACCGTGCGGACGATCGCACCCGAGTACTCGTGGACGCCGTCGCCCGACGGCACGAAAGTGCTGATCGCCGCGGAGCGCGACGGCGACACCGTGTCGCCCGAACGCGGCGTGTACCTGATGGATCTCGCGTCCCGCGTCACCCGCGCCCAGCTGCGCGCGCGGGTGCAGGCGAGCCTGGCCGCCGAGCAGGCGCTCCGCGCAAAGGGCAAGCGCTTGTATGCGCCGATCGCCGCCGAGGTCAAGCAGGTCGTCGCCGGCGCGTCGGTCGAGCGCGTCTACGGCTACGAGAAGGCGCTCTTCGACTTCGACTCGAAGTACGTCACGCAGCCCGGCAACAAGCTCGCGGCCGCGTTCCTGTTCGACGCATACCGCTCTTTCGGATACGCCCCCGAGTATCAGCCGTTCGAATACCGCGTCCGCAACGGCCCGCCGGGCGAGACCGCCAACGTCGTCGCGACGCTGAAAGGCACGGTCAACCCCGAGCTGATCTACGTCGTCAGCAGCCACTACGACTCGGTCGCGGTCGGACCGGGGGCCGACGACGACTCGTCGGGGACGGCGGCGCTGCTCGAGGCCGCAAGGCTGCTGGCCGGGCATCCGCAGCCGGCGACGATCGTCTTCGCGTCGTTCACCGGCGAGGAAGCGGGCCTCCTCGGCAGCCGCGAGTTCGTGCGCCGGGCGGTCGCGGACCGCCTGCAGGTGGCCGGCGCGCTGAACAACGACATGATCGGCTGGGCGAACGATTTCCGCCTGGACAACACGATTCGCTATTCCAACCCGGGGATCCGCGACATCCAGCACGCCGCCGCGATGCAGTTCTCGAACCTGATCACGTACGATGCGCTCTACTACAAGGGCACGGACGCCGCGGCGTACTACGAGGCGTACGGCGACATCGTCGGGGGCATCGGATCGTATCCGGTCCTCGGCAACCCGCACTATCACCAGTCACACGACGTTCTCGAGACGATGAACCATCAGCTCATCACCGAAGTGGCGAAGACGACCGCGGCCACGGTGATGCTGCTGGCGTCGAGCCCGTCGCGCCTGAAGGATCTGAAGATCGACAGCTTCGCGCGCGGGACCGCGACCGTGTCCTGGAGCCCGAGCCCCGAAAAAGGGGTGACCGGCTACCTCGTCGCCTACGGGCCCGCCTCGAAGCCGGAGGCGCAGCAGATGCGCGTCGCGAAACCGTCGGCGACGCTGACCGGCATTCAACCCGGAATGGTCGTCGCGGTGAAGGCGATCAACGCCAGAGGGCTCGAAGGATGGGATTGGGCGAAGGTGACAGTGAAGTAGATCAGGGCCGGCCGCAGAAGCCCGCTTCATAGAAGATCTGGGGCTCGATCTCGCGCGGCGTTGGCCGGGTCACGAAGTACATCTCGCGGCCGTAGCCGGAGACCTGATAGACCCAATAGTTCCGATCGCGCGTCCTGATCAGCCCGAGCGGGAGCATGAACGTGAGGTCCTTGCGATCGCAGTACGTGATGCGTGCGGTGATCGAATCGTGACTCTTGTAATCCGGCCCCGTGGTGATCCATCCCTTTAGCGAAGTCACCAGCCCGCACCCCTCATCGTCCAGCCCCGGCGGGTATCGCTTGACCGCTTCGACGTAATAGGCCGTCCAGCCCGCCGCATCCATCGGCGCTCGATACAGCATCTCGAGCTCCACCCGTATTTTCTGCCGTTCCCTGCGCGCGACCGGATGCTTCCAGTCCGGGATCGCGCTGATGGAGCTGGTCTCCATCCGATCGGCGGGCTCGATGAGCCTCATCGCGATCGAGTTCCACTCGGGCGCCGTGTGCGGAACGGTCTCGATGGCGTCGATGGGTTGGGTCCCCGAGATGGCCAGGCCGTCTTTCGGATACGGCTGCACCGTCTGGACCCGCGTCTGGGCCGGCGCGGTTTCCCCGGACTTGTAGTCCGACGTCAGCGCGAGGCGGGTGTCGCACATGATGCGCACCACCGTCGGTCGATCGAGGCGGGCGGCGCCACGCCGGACGCCGTCGGCCCAGAGCGACAGCTCCGCCTGCGCGCCGGCCTTCCCCCACCATTTACCCGGAACCGTCCCGAGCGTGACGGGGACCTTGAGGAATTGGAGATCTGCAGGCCAGGGGACCGACCAGCGCTTGCCGTCGAACGCGGCGAAGGGGTTGACGAGCCCGTCACGCCGGAGGACGCCCAGCACGAACGGCGCGGGATCGGCGGGCGCAGGCGCAGGCGGAGGGACGGCCTGCGCGACGAGGAGCAGGAGCGGAACGACGAGTCGCACGAGACTTTTCTAGCACATTTGACACAAAAAAAGGGCCCTGAGCCTCGGCGTTGGGTGCTGCGATCCCAACGCCGAAACTGCTCAGAGCCCACAGCCAGGAGGCCGTCGTGCGAGCGTCTATCGTCGATCGAGTACTTCGCGCACCTTGGCGAGGAGGTCGTCGCGTGAGAAAGGCTTCGCCAGGAAGTCCGACGCCGTGTCGGCTTCGGTCCCGCCCGGGTAGCCCGACACGCAGATCAGTTTCAGCGTCCGTCGCTTGGCGCGGAGCTGCTGGGCCAGTTCGGCGCCGCCCATATACGGCATGCGCAGGTCCGTCAGCAGCAGATCGATCGAGTCACCGTGCTGGTCGAACAGCTTCATCGCTTCCTGGCCGTTGCGCGCCTCGTGCACGCGATAGCCGGCGCGAATCAGCGCCTGAGCGAACAGCTGCCGGACGGCAGGCTCGTCCTCGACCAGAAGAATCGTCTCGAGTCCCTTGGGCTCCGGCACTCACTACCTCGTCTGCGGCCACGCCGCTCGAAACCTTTGCGGGATACTTGCTGTACATGTGACCTCGTTGACACGAGTGAGTGCAAGTTCCCGGCCTTGCCGTTTACCGCCGAATCTCGGTTTTTCCCGCCTATTCAGTCGGCCGGTGTGCGGTACGGGAACAGAATCGGCACAGGTGTGCGGCTGTCGCCCAGGCCGGCCACGGACGGTTTGGCCTCGCCTCCACTCACGCGGCTTCTGCCCGCTCCTTCTTCAGCCCTGCGCGACGCTCGAGCGAGCGTTCGACGATCCAGCAGAGCAAGGCCCAGGAGAAACCGATCAGCCACCCGGCGATGACGTCCGTCGGATAGTGTACGCCGAGATAGACGCGGGATGCACCAACGAGCACGGTGGCGAGCACCGCGACCGCCATGCAATAGAACTTGGTGAGGCGGCGCTCCGCAATACGCATCGTCAGCGCACCCAGGGTGAGGTAGACGACGGCGGAAGTCATCGCGTGGCCGCTCGGAAAGCTCAAGGTCATGACGTCGCGCAGGTGCGGCACGACGTCGGGACGCGGGCGCTGAAACAGCTGCTTCAGCGCGCCATTGAGAAACCATCCGCCCAGGCTGGCCAGCGAGACGAAGATCGCCGTGCGCCACATCCCCTGCAGCAGAAGGAACCCGGCGACGGCCAGCACCGTGAGCGTGAGGACGGTCGCGCTGCCGAGCGCGGTGATGTCGAGCGCGCCGGAAAGCAGCCAGCGCGGCCCGATCGGCTGCGACGGGTTGGCCGGATCCCGCAACGCGACGAGAATCCGCTTGTCGAACTCCTGCGTCTCTCCCGCGAGCACCTCGCTGGCGAGCTTGCTCGCCGTGAAGAGCAGCAGCAGGACGACGATACCGCTGAGGAGCAAGGTGAGCTCGTTGCGGTCCTTTGGCTTGACGCGGGCGAGCAGCTGCGGCCACCACCCTCGCGCGGTCCCGGTCATGGCTGGATTATGCGTCATGTCTGGTCTCGGGTCTCGGGTCTCGGGTCCGCTTGGTCTTGGGTCTGGGATCAAACACCAAAGACCAGAGACCAGAGACACCTGAGACCTGAGACCTGAGACCGGAGACACCCGTCGCCAGCGGCAGAGCTTCGGAGTCCTCAGGCGGGCTGTCGCCATGACGCGATACGTTACACGGCCCGTAACCCTTTACTGAAAGGGAAAGGCTTCCTATATTGGGGAGGGGGAAGCGCCCGCGATTCATTGCCGGACGGCCGTCTCGTCCGGGGCACGGGGATTGCGACCATGACAGCGACCCGGCAGACTCGGGACAGGTTTGGTGTCCACACAGCCTATGCTCAAGCTTCGTGTAGCTCGTTCCCCGTGCCTCCGCCTGCCGGTCATCGCAGCGGTGCTTTTCCTGTTCTCGGCCTCCGCATCCGGGCAGACGCCTGCCCCGGATCCGCCATCGGCAACCGTGGCGATTCCGCCGGAGATCGAGCTCAACCTGATCAACCTGCCGACGACCCTGTCGATCAAGCGTCATCGCAGCTACTTCCGCCTGACCCATCGGTTCCTCGCCGATCTGCGGCGCGGCTCGTTCGGTCAGCTCGCCGAGGACCTCTTCACTATCGACAGGGGGGCCATCATCGGGCTGGAATATCGTTTTGCGATCACCGGTACCGTCCACGCGGGCGTGCACCGATCGATGCTCGCCAAGACGATTCAGACGTTCGCGCGCTGGGATCCGCTGAAGCAGGGGGATTCCCTACCCGTGTCGGTCTCGGCGAACGTATCGTTCGAGGGGTTGAACAACCTGCGTCAGCAGTATCAGACCGGGCTGGCCGCGACGGTGTCGCGGACCTTCGGCGATCGGCTCGCGCTGTACGCGACGCCGGCCTACGTCTTCGGCACCCATGCGGTCGATACAGTCACCGGGCACGATGAGCACCTCGGCGTCGGGGACGAGCACGCCAACCACGACGACACGGCTTTTGTCGGGCTTGGCGCGCGGGTCCGCTTCTCCCGCGGGGGCTACGTCGTGGGAGAATATACGCCCCGGATCTCCGGGTACGATCCGAACGCGGCGGCGTGGGGGGTAGGGATTGAGAAAAGCACGGGCACGGGCAAGCACACGCTGCAGCTGAACTTCACCAACGTCTTCGGGACGACGATGGGACAGATCGCGAGGGGAGGCAGCCCGCACGACGTATATCTGGGATTCAACATCACGCGGAAGTTCTAGCTTCTTTCAGGGGGAGATTACGATGAAACGATTCGTCATGCTTGCGTGCGCTCTGTTCTTCGCCGTGTCATGCGACGACGGTCCCTCGTCGCCCAGCCCGGGGACGCCGCTGCCGACCACCATCAACTTCACCGCCGCGCTCAGCTCGCAGAACGAGGTGCCGCCGATCACCAACGCGGAGAACCCCGCCCGGGGATCGGCGCGGATCGCACTCAATCTGACGCGGGATGCGGCCGGCGCGATCACCGACGCCACGGCGAACTTCGTCTTCGACGTGACCGGCTTCCCGGCCGGGACGACGATTATCCTGACGCACATCCACGACGGCGCGCCGGGCATCAACGGCGGGGTCGTCGTCAATTCGGGATTGACTCCGGCGACCGGCGTGGTGTTGGCGACCGGCGCCCAGTCCAATCTGACTTATAACAACCTGACGGTCGGGGCCGCGCTCGCGACGCGGATTATCGCCAACCCGAACGGCTTCTATTTCAACTCGCACACGCCGCTCAACCCCGGCGGGGCGATTCGCGGCCCGCTCGTGCAGGTCGTACCGTAGACAACTGAACAACTGGTCAGACGAGAAAGGCCGGCGCAGCGCGCAGCTGCACCGGCCTTTGTTTTTCTGGGGCCGCGGCTGGCTTCGCTCCCGCGGTAGGGGCCTACCTCTCGATCCTCCCCGCCGCGCCCTTCCCCATACGTGGTCCCTTGTTGTCGCGCACGGGCGCGTGATCGAGGTTGGCGACCTTCACGGCCGTCGCGTAGACGAGCTGGGTGATGCGCGCCAGCTTCGGGAACTCGATCTTCTCGACGCTGTCGGTGACCCGGTGGTAGTCCTTGTGGAGGCCGGTCGTGTAGAAGATGATCGGGATGCCCTTCGCCGCGTAGCTGTAGTGGTCGCTGCGCGTGTAGATCGATTCCGGGTCCGCGGGATCGTTCAACTCGTAATCCAGCTTCATCGGCGTCGCCATCTTCGCGTTCGCCTCCTCGCTCAGGTTGTGGAGCTCGGTGCTGATGCGATCCGATCCGACCAGGTACACGGTGTTCGCTTCCTCCGGCTTGTCGTTGCGGTTCCGGCCGATCATGTCGATGTTGAGCTGCGCGACGATCTGCTCGTTCGGCACGATCGGGAAGTCGGCGTTGTAGCGCGATCCCCACAGGCCGCTTTCCTCGCCGGTGTGCCACACGAACAAGAGCGATCGTTTCGGCTTCGGTCCCTGCGCGAACGCCCTGGCCAGGGCCATCAACGCCACCGTCCCCGATCCGTCGTCGTCGGCGCCGTTGCTGATGCGATCCTCCGGCGTAGCCGAGTTGGTTAGCGGCGTGCCCTCGCGATAGCCGACGTGGTCGTAGTGCGCGCCGAACGCGACGTACGTGCCGTTCAGGCGGGAGTCCGTGCCGGGAACGATCCCGACGACATTGCGGGAGAGGCGGGTGCGGACGACGGCGTAGTCCGCGTCCACGTCGATGGTGATCTTCACGCCCTTGAGCGCCATCACCGGCAGCGGCTCCCTGTTCGCGGCTTTCTCCTTCAGCTCCGCATATGTGGTCCCGGATCCGCTGAACAGGAACTCGAAGAACTCATCGCGCGCGGTGACGGTCGGAACTACCGGCCGGTCGTAGCGCTGCGCGGTCGTGAAATCGCCGTTGTCGGGCTGGTTGCCCCGCCCGCGTCCCGCGGGTTGCACGGCAGGCGTTACGCCGGGCTGAGGCGCGGGCGTGCCCGGCGCTCCCGCGGCGGGAGGATTCTGGACGGCCGCGCCGCGTCCGAACCCGAAACCTCCGCCCACGCCAATCACGGCCGCGGCCCCCTTCTCGACGCCGCTGCGCGCGCGCGCGTTGAGCACCCGGGCGGAGCCTGCCGGCACGGTCTTCGGTCCTGCCTGCCCCAGATAGATCAGGATCTTGCCCTTCGGATCGACGCCGGCGTAGTCGTCGATGCCGGCCGACGGCATCTGCACGCCGTACCCGACGAACTGAACCTGATCGCCCTGGATCGTCTGCTTTCCGCCCATGTTGCGCGGGAACGTGATCCCGTCGCCGTCCTTGAAGGTCCGCGTCTGGCCGTTCACGTCTACGGTGATGGACGCCTTGCTCGTGGTCCGCACGCCCAGCACCTTGACGGTCTGGAAGTACGTGCCGTTGTCGCCGCCAGGCTTGACCCCCCACTCGCGCAGGTGATCGGCGATGTAGGCGGCCGCAAGGCCGAGGCCTTCGGAATGCACCAGGCGCCCCTCGAGCTCGTCGGAGGCGATATAAGTCAACCATTCCTTGAGATCCGCAGGCGCGATCGAGCTCGAGCCGCCGTGCGCGGGCGTCTTCTGCGCGGTCAGGCCCGCGGCCAGAACGGAGACGAGACATGAGGTCACGAGTAGTCGGCGGGCCTGCATTTGCGGATGGTCCTCCACTGGCCGTGGTGCACGGCCAGACGCCTCGCGGCTTTTCTCTAGAATACGTCCGGAAGCGGACAGGTGCTTACAGCAGTGTTCCTCGGCGCGCAGGAACAGCGATTCGGGATTCGGGGATTCGGGGATTCGGGATCAGGGATTAGGGATTAGGGATTCCGCTACTCCTCCCGCAGCGCCAGCGCAGGATCGATGCGCAGCGCGCGGCGCGCAGGCGCCCACGCAGCCGCGAGGCTGACCGCACCCAGCAGGAGTGCCGTTCCCACGAACGTCACCGGATCGCTCGCGCTCAGCCCGTTCACGAGGAACATCGCGAGCGGCCGGGTGACCAGCGCCGCGATCGCCAGGCCGAGCAGGATGCCGCCTCCGGCCAGCACCGCGGCGTCCCGGAGCACCAGGCGGAGCACCGACGCGTGCGAGGCGCCGAGCGCCATGCGGATCCCGATCTCCGCCGTGCGGCGGCTCACGGCGTACGACACGACCGCATAGAGTCCGACCATCGCGAGCGTGAGCCCGAGCACGCCCACCGCGCCGAGGAGCGCCGCGCCGATGCGGCTCGGCATGAAGGCGAAGGCCAGCGACGCCTGCATGGTCTGCACGTCCACCGCCGCGGACGGATCCATCTGCGACAGGATCTGCTGCACGTCGCGCACGGAGGCCGCGGGGTCGCTTCGAGTGCGCACCAGGATGTGCACGAAGCGCCCGCGGTTTCCGCGCTGGAGGAACGGCTCGTACATCGCAGCCTGCTGATCCTCGCCGATCGTGCGGTACTTGCTGTTGCCCACGACGCCGACGATTTCGGCCGGATACGACTCGTTGGCTCCCGGCAGCATCACATGCCGTCCGACGGGATCGGCGCCATTGAAGTGACGACGGACGAACTCTTCGTTGACGATCGCGGCCACGGGCGCGCCGGCCCGATCGGCAGGCCGGAACTCGCGGCCTCGAACGAGAGGGATTCCCATCGTCGCGAAGTACTCCGGGCCGACGAGGTTCACCTCGTACCGCGCGAGAAACGCCTGGCCCGTGTCCGCCATCCGCAGCTCGAAGCCGGTCGTCATCCCGCTGCGGATCGTCAGCGGCATGGCCGACGCGTAGGTTACGCGCTCAACTGCGGGAAGCGCCTGAAGGCGCGCGACAACTGTCTCCAGCAACGCCGCGCGGCTCTCCCGCGTGTAGCGGCCTTCGACGAAGCTCACCTGCGCGACGAGGGCGCGCGACGCGTCGAAGCCGGGATCGGCTGCCTGCGCGCGCGTCAGGTTCCGGAGGAACAGCAGCGCGGTCACGAGGAGCACGAGCGCGACGGCGACCTGCCCCATCACCAGCACGCTGCGCAGCGTCCAGCGGCGATACCCATAACGCGGCTCCTCCTGCTTCAACGCCGGCACGAGCGACGGCCGGGTCGCCTGAAGCGCCGGCGCCAGCCCGGACAGCAGCGTCGTCAGGAGCATGAGGATCGTCGAGTAGACCAGAAGCCGCGTGTCGAATGCGCCGTGCACTTCGATGGGGATCGGCACCGGCAGCGTCACGCGTTGGATCAGCCCCATCAGCACCGACATCAGGAGCAGGCCCGCGGCCGTGCCGAACACCGCGAGCCAGAGCCCTTCCGTCAGCAGCTGCTGCACCAGCCGCGCGCGGCTCGCGCCGAGCGCGACACGGATCGCAATCTCGCGCCGCCGGACCGTGCTGCGTGCCAGCAGCAGACCCGCGACGTTGGCGCAGGCGATCGCGAGGATCAGGCCGGCCGCGGTCAGGAGCACGCCGAAGAAGGCGGCCACCGACGCGAACTCTCCACCAAGGCCGCCGACCGGCTCGAACTGCGAGGGGTTCCCGAACTGCTTGTCGCCGTTGATCGCGGCGACGCGCTGACCGGCGGTGGCCAATGCCGCCCGTCCTTCGGACACTTTCTGCCCTTCATGCAGCCGCCCGACGAGCGCAACCGCGGCGCTGCGCGGGTCGTCCAGGTCCGGCATCAGCTGCCGGCTCAGGGGCAGGTAGACTTCCGGCGCGAGGCCATAGCCGGGAAACGCGCGCAGTCCCTTGGGAAGCACGCCCAGTACCGTGTACTCCGAGCCGTTGAACACGAGCCTCCGGCCGAGAATGCCCGGATCGCCGCCGAGCCTCCCCTGCCAGAATCCGTGGCTGATGACCGCGACGTTGGGGGCGCGATTCGCGTCGGCTTCGACAGCCGTGAACCCGCGGCCCATCGCCACCGGGACGCCGAGCACGTCGAAGAAATTCGCCGTGACGATGAGCGGGATCAGGCCGATCGACTTCTCCGGGCCGCGCCAGTTGACCTCGACCTCGAACTGATAGCCGGCGAGCCCCTGGAGCGCGCCGCTCTCCTGCAACGCCTGCCACTGCTGGTACGTGACGTGGCTGCCGCCGCCCATCCGGATGTGCACGAGCTGATCGGGGCGGCGCGTCGTGGGCGCGGAGAGCATCAGCTCGGTCGCGATGCTGAAGATGGTGCTGTTGGCGCCGACCGCCACCGCGATCGAAATCGTCGCCGCGAGCACGAGCAGGGGTTGCCGGGCGAGCGAACGCAAGGTGTAGCGCAGGTCCTGCGTGAAGTTCTGGACGAACGCGACGCGGCGGGTGTCGCGGCACTCTTCCTCGATCAGGCCGACCGGGCCGAAAACGCGGATGGCGGCCGTTCGCGCCTCGGCCGGGCTCATGCCGCGGGCGAGGTTCTCGGCGATCTGCTCGTCGAGGTGCTGCCGGATTTCGCGTTGCATCGCGGCGTCCACATCACCGCCGCGCGTGAGCGAGCGCAGGCGCAACTTCGCACGATCAATCCACCGGCGCATGGCGTCTCCCCTTCTGCTCGAGAGTCTCAGGTCTCAGGTGTACGCGAGTCCCGAGTCCCGAGTCCCGAGTCCCGGTAATTTCTCTACTCCGCTTCACGCACCACGAGCCCGACCGCCGTCGAGAGCCGTTCCCAGCTTTCGAGCTCGCGTGCGAGCTGCGTCCGGCCGGCCGCCGTCAGCGCGTAGAACTTCGCCTCGCGTCCCGTTTCGGTCACCCCCGCCCGGGCCTCGAGCCACCCCTGCTGCTCGAGGCGGTGCAGTGCGGGGTACAGGGAGCCCTGCGTGATCTGCAGGACGTCCTTGCTCATCTGCTGAATCCGCTTCCCGATCGCCCACCCGTGCTTGGGCTCGAGCGCGACGGTCTTCAGAATCAGCAGGTCCAGCGTGCCTTGAATCAGATCCGAGGGTTTGCCCATGTTGTGCAATTCAAAGACGGGGGTCTGACCCCGCTGCAATTACTGCGATGTGTGTAATCGGCCGACTAGGGTCTGACCCCTGTACCGTACGTGACTCCGGCGAGCGCCAGCGGGCCGGCCTTGCCTGACCCCTAAATCATCGACAATAGACGCCTAGACCGTCGACAATGTTCCAGCGGGCAGGAAAGTTGTTGGTTTTTTTGGGAGTTGTCGCGCGTCAGTTCGTTGGGAGTTCAGCGCTTTCGCGAGGATCGGGGGGGCAAATCCGGCCGGCCGGGCTCGTGCGCGGGCCACTGGACCCACTGCCCGCCCGGCGGCCGCGTGCCGACGCCGGTGGCGTACACGACGACCTCGTTGACGCCGTCCACCCCGAGATCCTGTTCGATCCGCGTGTCGGCGAGCGCCTGCGTACAGGTACGGCGCCAGCTTCAGCCAGGTGGCGACGAGGCAGAAAGTCTGACAAAGGTGACCGGCGCCGAGGAGCACGGAGCGATACGCGCGCGGGCTGGCATAGCGCCACCGGACGCGCGGCAGAACCGCCGTCATGAACACGAGCGCGGCGGTGTCGCGGAACCACCACTGCCCGGGAATGTACGCGTCGATCTGATCGCGGGACGCCCCGCGACGAATGAGGTGCAGCGTGCCCGTTGCCGGGGCGTAGTGATACAGCCCACGGGCCAGCCCGCGGACGCGAAGCGCCAGCACGTACGCTTCGATGGGGTGGCAGGACCCGCTCGAGGGAGACGTCTTGAAGACGACCTCGGCGCCGTCCTCGGCGCGCCCGTTCATCGTCACGCCGAACGTCAGATCGAGCAGCGTGCCGAGCGCCGCGCGCTCGAGCGGTTCCCGCCCGAACACGCGCCACGTGCGCCGATCGAGAAGTACCCGCGCGAATTGTCCGGCACGAGGCAGAAGCGGGAGCCGGGTTCCGCGGCCGCGAGCCGGCTTGAACGGTTCGGGCGGCGGCCCGGGCGGGGCGGACGGCACCTGCTCGCCGCTCGCCCGCTGCTGGTGCGCCGCGGGAGCGAAATCCTTCGTGGCCTGATGAAACACGCTGGCGATCGGATGCCAGGCTCCCCACGCCTCCAGGTCATCCCGGGTACCCAAACGTGCCTGCGCTTACGCCTTGGGCTTGGCGGTGCCGCTCGCGTCGGCGTAGCCGCCGGTGACTTTCTTTTCCGCGACCACGATCAGCCGGCCTTCCCTGAACTCCGCGCCCAGCCTGAATGCCTCGAGGAGTTTGTTGTACTCCTGATCCTCCGCTCCCCGGCAGATGAAGACCTTCGCGTTGACATCGTCCTGTGTCACTTGTGCCCTCCGGTATTGTGTGAGAGGCGGCAGTGTAGAGGCGTCAGCGCTTGCCGGTCAAGGGAATTGCGTCCCCGGACTGGAACCTCGCAGGCCGCCGATTAACTCGAGGACGGCGGTGTCGAACGCGCGCGCGACGGCCTCCAGAGGCTGATTGGCGTCGACGGCGCGGAACGCCGGCCCCTTGCTGTACCAATCCACGAGCGGCTGCGTGTTCTCGACATACGCGGTCAGGCGGCGCCGGATCACGTCGATGTGATCGTCCGCGCGCTTGACGAAGCTGCCGCCGCACGACGCGCAGTACTCCGAGGTGTGCGCCCCGGTGTCGGCCTGGCCGCAGCTCTCGCAGGTCCGCCGCGTCAGCAAGCGCTGAAGGATCACGTCGGGGCTGATTTCGAGGTAGATGACGACGACACCGCCGCGGGGGGCGACCAGCGGCTCGAGCGCCTCGGCCTGCGGCACCGTGCGCGGGAAGCCGTCGAGCACGAAGCCACGCGCCGTGTCGGGGCGCTCCAGGCGCTCCCGCACCACGCCGACGATCATCCCGTCGGGCACGAGCCCGCCGGACTCGAGCGTCGCGGCCACCTGGCGGCCGAGGGGCGTGCCGCGCGCGACGGCCTCGCGCAGCATGTCGCCCGTCGAGATCCTGGGAATCCCGTGGCGCCGCGTGAACTGTGCGGCCTGCGTCCCCTTCCCCGCGCCAGGGAGCCCGACCAGCACGACGTTGAAGGGATGGGATCGGATTGGCCTGGGGTCTTGCTCCACTGAGCCATTCATTCGCGTCTCGCCGCCGGCTTCAGAAGGAGATCGTGGAAGTCGAAGCTGAAGTCGGTGGACGGCGACACGGCCTGCATCTTCGCCTGATCGATCGAACCGTCCGGGATTCAGCGCAAACGTCACGAAGGCATCGGCGCGCAGCTCCCGATCGCGCCAGCGGGCGATGAAGGTGTCGTACTGCCAGTGCTCCAGGTCGCCGACGAGCGACGGCGTGCGCGAGAACCGCATCACGAGCTTGCCGGCCTGCGGCTCGACGACGATGTCGCCGTACCAGGCGTCGGTGTACGTGCCGGCGTAGCGCTCGAGCGGGAGCGAGGGACGCGAAGCCGCGTTGCGTCCGGTCGCGGTTTTGCGCTCGGCGGCGGCCAGCGCCAGCGCCTGGCGCGCGGCAACCGCCAGATACGCCGCCTGCCAGTCGGTGGCGGGAGCGCCGAGATAGTGATCCGCGACGCGGTAGACGATGGACTCGAACGCGTGCCCGGATTCCTGGTTCGTCAGGACGGCGATCCCGAGCTCCAGCTCCGGAATCATCATCACCTTCGACACGTAGCCGGGCAGCCCGCCGGTGTGCGTCAGCATCTTGTGCCCGCGATAGTCGCTGACGTCGAGCCCCAGCGCGTAGCCGCGGAAGTTGGCACCGCAGCGCCGCCAGCTCGGGCGGCAGGTTCCCCAGCGGCATCGGCGTCACCAGCGTGGTCAACTGCCGCCACGTGTTCTCGGAAAACAGCCGCGAGCCGTCGGCCAGCCGGCCGCGCCCCAGCTGCACCATCATCCACTTCGCCATGTCGTCGGCGCTCGAGTTGATGCCGCCGGCAGGATTCGTGTTGTCGCTGTCGAAGGGCTTGATCGCCCGGACGGCGCCGTCGATGGGCGCGTGCGGGCTCGCGACGTTGCCCCCGGCGGCCGCCGCCGAATGCCGGACGTTGCTGCCGCGCATGCCCACTTTCGCCAGGATCCGCGTGGCGACGAAATCCTCCCACGACTGGCCGCTGACCGCTTCGATCACCTCGCCGGCGACGAGATACAGCACGTTGTCGTACGCGTACGCGGAGCGGAAGCTCGTCGCGGGCCGGATGAAGCGGAGCCGCCGCGCGATCTCCTTGCGATCGTAGGTGGACGCCGGCCACCAGAGCAGATCGCCCGCGCCGAGCCCGAGGCCGCTGCGGTGGACGAGCAGATCGCGGATGGTGATCTCGCGCGTCACGAACGGATCCCACATCTGGAAGCCCGGCAGGTACTGGACGACCGGCGCGTCCCAGGCAATCTTCCGTTCTTCGACGAGGAGGCCAAGCGCGGTCGCCGTGAACAGCTTCGTGTTCGAGGCGATGCCGAACAGCGTCTGCGCGTCCACCGCCGCGCGGTTCGCCGAGCTTGCGGACGCCGTAGCCCTTCGCGACCACGACCTGGCCGTTCCTGACGATCGCGAGCGCGAGGCCCGGGACGTCGAACGCGCGCAAGACGCGCTGCGACGTACGCGTCGAGATCGGGCGGCGCACGCCGGCGCCTGCGCGCGGAACGGCGTCCCGAGCCAGAGCACGAGCAGCGCGACGATGATGATGCGGCGGCGGTAGCTCGTCATACCAACGGACACGTGTTTCAGCGGCGGAGCGCCGAGCTGCGGGCCTTTCGAAACTCCACCACGGCCCACACGAGGCCCGCGCCTCCGCCCATCGCGCCGGCAAAGACGGTCACGACCTCGACGAGCCGGACGCGGGGCACCAGCGCGAGCGCCCCGAAGAACGATGTCGCGATGCCCAGGAGCGCGGCAACCAGCACGAGTGCCGGACGGAGCGGCTTCGGGCCCCATTGGCGTGGCTGCTTATTCAGCTGCGTCATCGCGTGACTCCGTGGAGACGGGCTCCGTCCCCAGCACCTCGTCGGCCTCGGCGGCGTCCTCCTCTCGCACGAGCAGCTCGACGCCACCCATCCAGAGGTGCGGGCGGGTGCCGCCGCAATCGTCGCTGCGGATCATCGCGTCGATGCCGGCCGCCTCGAGCGCGCTGCGGGCGATCTCGGCGTCGAAGTTGTTGACGAACGTCCGGATCACACGAAGGGTGTCATCCATGCGGGAATAGTAGCACCGCCGCCGCCTTCCGCCTTCCCGTCCGTTTCACCCCGCCCTCCACCGTCTGGCCACAGAACGATGGCGGCGTTCGACGACTCGAGGCACAAAGAGTGGTCTGAAACCGTGCGTGGCCTCCGGCTTCTTGCGGGCCCTGCGGTTTGAACACGTTTCGGTACAGATGGAGGTCAGCATGAAACGAGCACGAACCGTCGGGTTGTGGATCGTCACGCTTCTGGTGGCGGCGGTGATGATTGGACCGGGCGTGCAGAAGTTCACGAGCCCGGTATGGCGGCGCATGTTCAAGGTCTGGGGATACCCCGACGAGTTCTACCTGGTCATCGGCGCCGTCGAGGTCGTCGCGGGGATCGGCCTGCTGGTGCCACGCATCGCCAGCGCGTCCGCGATCGTGCTGATGATCGTCATGGCCGGGGCGTTCGTGACACGCGTGACGCACGGACGCGAGCGGCATCGGGGAGCTCGTCTTCATGACGATGCTCGGCATCGTCGCGTACAGCCGATGGCCGGGCGTGCTGGCGCGGCGGCGGGCGCAGCCGCCGGTGGTCGCCCAGACGTTCTGTGATACAAAGGCCCGCGTGCGCCGCCGCTGGGTAATCTGGGTGCTCGTCCTGTCCGGATGGACGGCGCTCGCCGTGTTCTTCGCGGTGAGCAGCTCGCTCACGTTCGTGGCCGCCTATCAGCCGCCGCAGTGGCGGCTGACGCTCCTCATGTCGTTGACGGAGTGGTTCGCATGGGCGGCGCTGACGCCGCTCGTCGCGTGGCTCGCGCGGCGCTTTCCGCTCCGCGCCGGCTCGTTCGTCACGAGCCTCGCGGTGCACGCGCCGGCCGGCTTCTTCATCGCGGTGCTCAAGGTGACGCTCACGCGCATCCTGCGAATCCCCATCGTCCGGACGAACGAGTACTTCATCATCAGCAACCTCGCGACGCACTACGTCATCTACTGGGCGATCGTCGCGGCGGTGCACGCGCTCGCGTACTATCGAGCCGGACGCGAAGGCGAGCTGCGCGCCTCGCAGCTCGAGGCGCGGCTGGCCGACGCCCGGCTCCAGCTGCTCAAGATGCAGCTGCACCCGCACTTTCTCTTCAACACGCTGAACACGATTTCCGAGCTCGTGCACGAGGATCCGGCGCACGGCCGATCGCATGATCGCGTCGCTCAGCCAGCTGCTGCGCGAGTCGCTCGACGTCGGGAACCGTGGATCGGGTGCCGCTCGCAAGGGAGCTCGACCTGCTCGAGCGGTACGTGGATATCCAGCGCGCGCGGTTCGGCGATCGCCTCGACGTCGGCCTCGAGGTCGAAGCGGACGCGCGCGACGCCCTCGTCCCGCCGCTGATTCTGCAGCCGCTCGTCGAGAACTCGATCCGTCACGGGCTCGCGGCGCGCGTCACCGCGGGCAGGATCCGCGTCCGGGCGATGCGCCAGGGGGATCGCCTGGTGCTCGAGGTGCAAGGACGACGGTGCGGGGCTCGAGCCGCACGTGGGCACGCGTGAAGGCGTCGGACTGGGGAATACGAGGGCGCGCCTGCAACAGCTCTACGGCCAGGCGCACAGCGTCGAGATCCGCAATGCCGACGGCGGAGGCGCGCTCGTCCGGCTCACGATGCCGTGGCAGCGCGACACGCCCGAGGCGGGGACGCCATGAGCCTGCGCGTGCTCATCGTGGACGACGAGCCGGTCGCGCGCCGCAGGCTTCGCCGGCTCCTTCGCGACGTGCCGGACGTCGAGGTCGCCGGCGAGTCCGGCGACGGCCGGAGCGCGGTGACCGACGTCCGCGCGCTCGTACCGGACGTCGTGCTGCTCGACGTGCAGATGCCGGAGATGGATGGATTCGAGGTCATCGGTGCGCTCGCCGGCGGGCCCTCCGGTCCGCCGGCCCCGGTCCCCCGGCCGCTTCCCGCCATCATCTTCGTGACGGCGCACGACCGGTACGCGCTGCGGGCCTTCGAGGTCCATGCGCTCGACTATCTCCTCAAGCCGGTCACCGGTGAACGGCTCGCCGGCGCGATCGACCGCGCGCGCACGCGCATCGCCGAGCGCCGGGGGGCCGCCGTCGATCCGCGCGTCCTGGCGCTGCTCAACGACCTCGCCTCGGGCCGCCGCTTCCTGACGCGGCTGCCGGTCAAATCCGGCGGGAAGGTCATCGTCTTGTTGCTCGCGGACGTGGACTGGATTCAAGCCGCCGACAACTACGTCACGCTGCACGCGGGGGCCGATCGGTTCGTCGCGCGCGAGACGATCGGGCGGCTCGAGCGGGAGCTGGATCCGGAGCGGTTCGTCCGCATCCATCGGTCCGCGATCGTCCAGGTCGATCGCATCAAGGAGCTGCTGCCGGATTTCCATGGGGACTTCACCATGGTCCTGCACAACGGCGCGCGCGTGACGCTGAGCCGCACGTATCGCGCGAAGGTGGAGCAGGTCCTCGGGAGAGAGCTGTGAGTGACAGCTTCCAGCTCCCAGCTCCCAGCTCCCAGCTCCCAGCTTCCAGCTTCCTGAGTCGCGGGTCGGGGGTCAGGTCATGAATCATGAACGTGCAGCACGCCTGCGATAAAGTTAGCGCGATAGCTGCGTAGCTGGTAGCTGTAGCTGGAAGCTGATTCATGCAGTAATTACGCGTGCCTGAATTACCCGACATCGCGCTCTATCTCGAAGCGCTGGCCCCGCGGGTGTTGAATCAGCCGCTCGAGCGGCTGCGGCTCGGGAATCCGTTCCTGGTGCGCACGGTCGAGCCTCCCGTCGCCGCGGTCGAGGGACGCGTGGTCGTCGGACTGCGGCGGATGGGGAAACGGATCGTCTTCGATCTGGACGGCAGCCTGTTCCTCGTCCTGCACCTGATGATCGCCGGCCGCCTGCGCTGGCGGGAGCGGGGCGCGGCCATCCCGCGCAAGGTGGGCCTGGCCGGCGTTCGACTTTCCGACCGGCACGGCGATTCTCACCGAGCAGGGCTCCCGCCGTCAGGCGTCCGTGCACATCGTGGCCGGGATCGCCGACCTCGCCGCGCTCAATCCCGGCGGCCTCGAAGTCCTCGACTCCGCGCTGCCGGTATTCGCAGAGCGGCTCACGCGGGTGAACCATACGCTCAAGCGGGCGCTGACCGATCCGCACATCTTCAGCGGCATCGGCAACGCGTACTCCGACGAAATCCTGCACGCGGCGCGGCTGTCGCCGATGAAGCTCACGAGCAGTCTCACCGGCGAGGAGATCGCGCGGCTCCACGGGGCCACGCTGCGCACGCTCGAGGCGTGGATCGTCCGGCTGCGGGATGAAGCCGCGGGGGCGTTTCCGGAGAAGGTCACCGCCTTCCGCGAAGGCATGGCCGTCCACGGGCGTTATCGTCAACCGTGCCCGGTCTGTGGCGCGCCGGTCCAGCGCATCGTCTACGCGCGCAACGAGGCCAACTACTGCGCGCCCTGCCAGACCGGCGGACGCCTGCTGTCGGACCGCGCGCTCGCCCGGCTGCTGCGCGACGACTGGCCGAAGACGCTCGAGGACATGGAGCGCCGGCTCGCCACGGGGAAGAGCGGGGCGTGAGCTAGTGTTTCGTCTCAGAAGTCCTGTTAGCACCGAGGGCGGCGATGCGCCCGGCTGGCAAGGCGCGACGAGCGAGAATACTGCGCGTATTTGAGTGAGGAGCAACGCAGCCAGACGGGATGCAGCGCCGGCCGAATGCAACAGGAATCTGAGACGAGACACTAGACGCCGAACTGCTTGAGATGATGATCCATGTGGCGGTACACGAGCGTGCCCCACGCCTTGCCCGAGAGACGGCCGAAAGCGGGATGTACCTTCACCGTAGCAACCGGCCCGCGGCGCACGAACTGGTCGAGCTGCTCGCGAAGCTGCCCAACCTCCGTCGCCCACTCCCCCGGTTTCCTGGCCAGCAGCTCCGGCGCGGTCGGCGCCCCTTTGGGGAACGGCAGGCAGTAGATGATGAGCTGTTTCATCGGCGGATAGCGGAGCAGCGGCATGTTCTTCGGCTCGGCGGGGAGCTCTCCAGACGCCATGCGGAGCGAGTCGGTCAGGTGCGCCACCATCTGCGGCGCGTTCATCCGTCCCCACTGCGCGGAGCTGTCAGGCGTCAGCCGCTGCACGCGGTCCCGAAGGTCGCCGTGATCCCGGGCGTTCCAGACTGACTTCACAGGGAGCTCCTAGCGTTTCTGCCCTATGGCAAACAGATGCCGCTCGCCTCGCACGTACATGTGCCCGTCGGCGAGTGCCGGCGTGGACATCAGCGGCTCCCCCATCGAGTTCTTCGCGACCAGCTCGAACTCCGTCCCGCCGCGGACGACGAACACGTCGCCGTCTTCGCTGGACAGGTAGATGCGCCCGTCGGCCGCGACCGGCGAGGCGCTGAACCCGCTTCCCTTGTGCTCGAGACGCTGCCGGAACACTTCGACCCCGGTCTTCAGATCGTAGGCGTCGAACAGTCCGCCATTCCCCAGCACGTAGACCACGCCCTGATAGATGAGCGGCGTCGGCATGTACGAGCCGCGGCCCGTCTTGCTCCACACGACGGAGTCGTTCGCGGCCTGATCGGGGCGGAGGCTGATGTCCCCCTTGCCGCCCGGGCGGATCGCGAAGATCGGCCGCTCGGGCGCGCGGCCGCTGGCGACGACCACGATGCCGTCGGCGAAGACCGGCGTCGGCGCCGTGATCTTCGAGCTGCCGCCGAGACGCCATCGTTCCGCGCCCGTGTCGGGGTCGTACCCGCGGATGAAATTGGAGGCGTTGGTCACGAGCTCCGGCGCGCCGCCCCTGTCCAGCTTGTCCGGCACGTACACCGTCGGCGTGCCCCACGACGGCAACTCCTGCCGCACGGTTTTCCACACCGTCCGCCCGGTCGCGAGGTCGGCGGCCAGCACGAACGACTCGTTCTGCGTGTCGCACTGCACGATCACCATGTTCTTGTAGATGATCGGCGAGCTGGCGGTCCCCCACTCGGTACTCCGGCAGATCGTAGGCGCCGGTGTTCAGCACCCCGAGGTCCTTTTTCCACAGGAGCTTTCCCTGCATGTCGAACGCGTAGAGGCCCTGCGATCCGAAGAACGCGACGACGCGGCGGCCGTCGGTGGACGGCGTCGCGTTCGCGTAGGTCGCCTTGATGTGCCGCTTCTCGCGCGGCACGCCCTCGTACGCCGTGCTTTGCCACACGATCTTTCCACTGTGCCGATCGATCGCGATCACGACCCAGCGCTGCGGCGTGCGATCCTCCGACGCCGTGCCTTCGCCGTACAGCCCCGGCTTGAACGTCGCGTCCGGCCGGCTGCTGATCGCGGAGGTCACGAAGATGCGGTCGCCCGACACAATCGGGCTCGAATGCGCCAGCCCCGGCACCGCCGTCGTCCAGACGATGTTCTTGCCGGTGGAGACGTCCCAGGCGTCCGGCGGCCGCCGGCCGTCGCCGACGCCGGAGGCGGACGGGCCGCGGAATCCGGGCCAGCTCGCCGGCGTCGCGGCGGTCCCCAATGCCCCCCATACAACAACGGCCAGGGCAACGCCTGCCGTCGCGGTTCCGGTTCGGAGCGCTCGAGTCATGGTCACCATGCACTCAACAAGAGGACGGGTGCTACTCCGGCACGCCGTCGATGAGGATCAGCTCGCTGTTCGACGTCGCGTTCCGCAGGGCCTTGGCGGGCGCGTACTCGGCTGACTCCCACCACATGCGCGCCTGCGTGGCCGACGGGAACTCGAGGATCACCAGCCGCTTCGGCTGCCAGCCTCCCTCGAGCACGCGCGTCTCGCCTCCCCGCGCGAGGAACTTGCCGCCGTACACCTTGATGCTTTCCGGAGACATCCGGATGTATTCCTGGTACGCGATCGGATCGGTGACATCGACATTGGCAATGACGTATGCAGCCATAGTTTCCTCGTGTCGGGACTCGGGACTCGGGACTCGGGATCCGGGATTCGGAACTCGGTATGCGGAATTCGGATTCGAGTCCCGAGTCCCGAGTCCGAGCCCCGGCCCTTACGCAGGCCCCCGTATGGCCGACAGGAAGATCTCCCCGAGATCCTCCGCCTTCCTCGCGCCGATGCCGCGGATGCCGTGCAGGTCGCCGACGGTCTTCGGACGCAGCCGCGCCATCTCGCGCAGCGTCGTGTCGTGGAAGATCACGTACGGCGGGACGCCGCGCGCCCGCGCGATCTCGAGACGCACGGTGCGAAGCCGCTCGAACAGATCGCGGTCGACGTCCTGCCACGACTCCGCCTCGATGCGCGACCGTTTCGGCAGCCGGTCCTTGACCGGCCGGCGCTGACGGGCGAGCACGAGCCCGGCCTGGCTGGCGGGGTTCTTCAGGAGCTCGACGCCGCTCGGGGTCAGCCCGAGCACGGGAAACGCGTCGTCGGTCTGCCGGAGCAGGCCGTGCGCGAGAAGCTGCTCGATGTAGCCCCGCACTTCGGGGACCGACGCCTCGCGCAGCAGCCCGAACGTCGTCAGCTCCTGGTGCCGCCGCGACGTGACCTGATCGTTGTCCTTGCCGCAGAGGACGTTGGCGACGTGCGCGGCGCCGAACCGCTGGCCGACGCGCGCCACGCAGGACAGCACCTTGCGCGCGAGCTGGACGGAATCATCCGCCGCCTCGAGCTCCTCGAGGCAGTAGTCGCACGCGCTGCAGTCGGCGCGCGAGTACGTCTCGCCGAAGTAGCCGACCAGGTGGCGGTGCCGGCAGCCGACGCTGGCGGCGTAGCGTTCCATGTCGCGCAGCAGCTTCTTCGTGGCCTCGGTCAGCTCGCCATTGCGCTCCAGCATCAGCCGCCATTTCATGAAGTCGGCCGTCGAGTAGACGAGCAGGCACTCCGCCTCGAGGCCGTCGCGGCCCGCGCGGCCGGACTCCTGCTGGTAGTGCTCCAGCGACTGCGGCGCGCCGGCGTGCACGACGAAGCGGACGTCGGAGCGATCGATCCCCATCCCGAAGGCGACCGTCGCGACGATGATGTCGGCGTCCTCTTCGAGGAACGCGTCCTGGTTCCGGCTGCGCTCGTCGTCGGCGAGCCCGGCATGATACGGGAGCGCGCGGATGCCGGTCTCGCGCAGCCAGGCGGACAGCGCGTCCACCTCGCGCCGTGACGTGCAGTAGATGATCCCCGCCTGCCCTCGATGGCGGGCGAGGACGTCGGTGAGCTGTCGCTTCAGGTTCGCGCGCGCGAGGACGCGATAGACGAGGTTCGGACGATCGAACGACCCGACGAGCTCGACGGGATCGCTCAGGCCGAGCTGCGCCGCGATGTCGCGCCTGACGCGCGCCGTCGCGGTGGCGGTGTAGGCATGGAGGCTGATGCCGGGCAGCAGCGTCCGCAGTTTCCCGAGCTGCCGGTACTCCGGACGGAAGTCGTGCCCCCACTGGCTGATGCAGTGCGCTTCGTCGATGGCCACGAAGCTGACCTGGCAGGTGGCGAGCAGGTTGAGGAAGTCCTCCCCCCGGTCGGCGAGAAGCCGCTCGGGGGACACGTACAACAGCCGGAACCGTCCATCCCTCAGGCCGGACACGACGGCGGCCTTCTGATGAGGCGCCAGGGAGCTGTTGTAGCAGGCCGCGGCGACGCCGTTGCCGACGAGCGTGTCGACCTGGTCCTTCATCAGCGAGATCAGCGGGGACACGACGAGCGCGAGCCCCGGACGGATCACGGCGGGCGCCTGGAAGCAGAGCGACTTGCCGCCGCCCGTCGGGAGCACGACGATCGAATCGCGGCCGGCGAGGATCGCGTCCATCGCTTCGCGCTGGAGCGGCCGGAACGAGGTGTAGCCCCAGGTACCTGTTCGAGCGCGAGCGAGAGCGCGCCCTCGGCCGGGGACGCCTGGTGGGTCACTATGCCCCCATGGTACAGCTTATCGGTGATTGTTTTAACCACAGAGATAACGGAGATAACGGAGTAATAATTCTTTGTTTTTCTCCGTTGACTCCGATAACTCTGTGGTGAAAAAGATCTCCGATGTCTCTCTGCACCAGCTTCACCCTCCTCTTGAGCGTGCGACCGCGATCCCGCCATAAGATCGGCTGATGCTCGTCGAGACGGCGGCGGGGCTGTATTGTCCGGCCGGCGAATTTCACATCGATCCGTGGCAGCCGGTCGGCCGCGCGGTGATCACGCACGCGCACGGCGACCATGCGCGTCCGGGCAGCGCCGCGTATCTCTGCGCGGATCCATCGGCGATCCTCCTGCGGCGCCGCTTCGGGCCTGATGCCGTTATCGAGAGCACGCCCTACGGACAGGCGCTGACGCTCGGCGGCGTGCGCGTCAGCTTCCATCCGGCCGGCCACGTCCTCGGTTCCGCGCAGGTGCGGGTCGAAGGACACGAGGGCGTGTGGGTGGTCAGCGGCGACTACAAGCGCGCCCCCGATCCGACCTGCGCGCCGTTCGAGCCGGTCCGGTGCGACACGTTCATCACCGAATCGACCTTCGGTCTGCCGATTTACCGGTGGGATCCGGCCGGGTCGGTCATCGACGACATCAGGGACTGGTGGAGCGCGAACCGCGACGCGTCGCTGACCTCGGTGCTCTTCTGCTACACGATCGGCAAGGCGCAGCGCGTCCTCGCCGAGCTGACGCGCGTCACGGATCGGCCCGTCTACGTGCACGGGATGATGCTGGGCATGATCGAGGCGTACCGCGAGGCCGGCGTCGCGATGCTGCCGGTGGTGCCGGTGATCGAACGGGCTCGAGGCAGCCGCTCCAGCGCGGCCTCGTTCGCCGGCGAGCTGGTGCTGGCCCCGCTCTCGGCGCGCGGCACGCCGTGGATGCGGCGGCTGGGAGACGTGTCGGACGCGTTCGCATCCGGCCTGATGCGCGTGCGCGGCGTGCGCCGCCAGCGCTCGTTCGATCGCGGTTTCGTGCTGTCGGATCACGCCGACTGGCCGGCGCTGCTGGAGACGATCGTGGACGCCGGGGCGCCACGTGTCCTGGCCACGCACGGCCACAGCGAGCCGCTGGCGCGCTACCTCGCGGCGCACGGGCTCGACAGCGGCGTCATCCGCACGGCGTGGGAAGGAGAGCCGGGCGAGTGAAGCTGTTCGCCTCGCTCTACGACGCGATCGATCGCACGACCTCGACCAACGCGAAGGTTGCCGCGATGGTCCGGTATTTCCTGGCCGCGCCGCCCGCCGACGCTGCGTGGGCCGTGTATTTCCTGACCGGCCGGCGTCTCAAGCGCCTGGTGCCGTCCGCGGCGATCAGGGACTGGACGCTCGCGGCCACCGGCCTCGACGACTGGCTGCTCAACGAGTGCTACGCGGTGGTCGGCGACGGCGCCGAGACCGCCGCGCTCGTGCTGGATCAGGTCGCGGTGGAAGCCGATGAGGAGGTGCCGCTCGCCGAATGGGTGGACACGCGCATCCTGCCGCTGCGCGGCCTGGAGCCGGCGGCGCAGCAGGCGCGCGTCAGCCTCTGGTGGCGCGCGCTCGATCGATCGCAGCGCTTCATGCTGCTGAAGATCCTCACCGGCGAGCTGCGCGTCGGCGTGTCGCAGACGCTCGTCGTCCGCGCACTGGCTCAGGCCGCGGGGCTGCCGGCGACCACCATCGCGGCGCGGCTCATGGGGGAATGGACGCCGGCTGCCGAGTGGTACGGCGCGCTGCTGTCCCACGCGCCCACCGATGACGATCGTTCGCGCCCCTATCCGTTCTTCCTGGCGTCGCCGCTCGAGGATCCGATCGAGACGCTGGGGCCGCGCGACGAGTGGACGGCCGAATGGAAGTGGGACGGCATTCGCGCGCAGCTGGTGCGCCGTGCCGGCGCGGTGCACCTCTGGTCGCGCGGCGAAGAGCTCATCACCCAGCGCTTCCCGGAGATTGCCGCGGCCGCCACGCGTCTCCCCGAGGGCACGGTGCTCGACGGCGAAGTGCTCGCGTTCCGGGACGATCGGCCGCTGCCTTTTTCGGCGCTCCAGCAGCGCATCGGCCGTCAGAAACAGGTCGCCCAGATGGCGCGCGCGGTCCCCGTCGTCTTCATGGCCTACGACCTGCTGGAGGAGGGGGGCGCCGACGTCCGCGCCCGCCCGCTCGACGAGCGCCGGCGCGCGCTCGAATCGCACGTCACCCCGCCGTTCGGCGTGCTGCGCACGTCGGCGATCCTCACCGAGCCGACGTGGGACGCGCTGGCGCCGCGTGCGTGCGGACTCGCGCGCGCTGGGCGTGGAAGGCCTGATGGTCAAGCGGCGATCGTCGCCGTACGGCGTCGGACGCCGGCGCGGCGACTGGTGGAAGTGGAAGATCGATCCGTACACGATCGACGCCGTGCTGATCTACGCGCAGCCGGGCAGCGGCCGCCGCGCGAGCCTGCTGACCGACTACACCTTCGGCGTCTGGGACGGCGGCGAGCTCGTGCCGATTGCGAAGGCCTACTCCGGTCTGTCCAACGAGGAGATCGCGGAGCTCGATCGCTGGATCCGGCGCCACACGCGGGAGCGGTTCGGGCCCGTCCGGCACGTCGAGCCGGTGCACGTCTTCGAGCTCGGGTTCGAGGGCATCGCGCGGTCCTCGCGTCACCGGTCAGGGATCGCCGTGCGGTTCCCGCGGATGCTCCGATGGCGCACCGACAAGCCAGCGCAGGAGGCGGATACGCTCGACCACGTGCGGTCCATCCTCGATACCGCCCTCCGACTCGCGTAATCCCATCCGCTCGCTCAGGGCAGGCCCCGGGTCTGACCCCCATACCGTACCGGGGTCAGACCCCCGTGTTCCGGGGTCAGGCCTCCGCCTTGTTTTCATACAGTTTTCAGCGCTTGCCGGTTAATTCTGAAAGACTTTGCTCGAAAAAACGAATATGCGCGTCCAGCCGCTCGCGGCGGATGGGGTCAGACCCTGCCTCCGCGGTCCCGCGTGCGGGGTCAGACCCCGAGCCATGGGGGTCTGACCCCGATCGGCGGCTGGTCTTGCACCGCACGGCGCGGGCGGACGATGATGCGGTCCGTGACGACCACTTGGCGCGGCCGACCAACGGCGGCGTTCCTCATCGCGTTCGTGTTCGCGTCAGCGCCGAGGATTCTCCGCGCACCCGGCGCCGTTCAGCTACCTCGACATCCGGCTCGCGCCATCCGCCATCAACGGGACGCTGACGCTCCACGACCTCGACGTCGCGCACGAGCTCGGCATCGCCGACGCGGAAACCCTCGCCGACGCGTCGGTGGTGGCACGGCACGCGGCGGCGCTCGCGGCACTGGTCCGCGCGCGGCTGGTGCTGGAGGCGGACGGGGACGCGCTGCCGTGGGAGATCGTCGGCGGCCGGCCGGTGCCCGAGCGGTCGGGAATCGAGCTGACGTGGCGGGTCACCGGGCACGCCGTCCGCCGGCCGGCTCACGGTGCGCGCCGCGCTCTTCCCGTACGATCCCAATCACCAGACGTTCGTCAACCTGTACGAGAACGGCAACCTCGTCCGGCAGGAGATCCTGAGCAGCACGCGCGGCAGCCTCGACTTCTACACCGGCACGCGGCAGGGGGCGATCGCGGTGTTCAAGACCTTCACCGCCTCAGGCGTCCATCACATCGCCATCGGTCCCGACCACATCCTCTTCATCGTCGGCCTGCTCCTGCTCGGCGGCCGCGTGCGACGGCTCCTGCTGATCATCTCCGCGTTCACGCTCGGCCACAGCATCACGCTGTCGCTGGCGGCGCTGGGGATCGTCACGCCGCCACCCCACGTCATCGAGCCGGCCATCGCGCTCAGCATCGTGTATGTGGGGGCCGACAACCTGCTCGTCGGCTCGAAAGGCCGCGATGCCCGCGCCTGGGTCGCGCTCTTCTTCGGCCTCGTCCACGGGTTCGGCTTCGCGAGCGTGCTCCGCGAGACGGGGCTGCCGCCGCGCGCGCTCGGCCTGTCGCTGTTCTCGTTCAATCTCGGCGTCGAGATCGGCCAGGCCATCATCGTGTTGATCGTGGCCTCACTCCTCGGCGTCATCCGCGCCCACCGTCCGGCGGCCGCGCGGACGATCGTCGTGGCCGGATCGCTCGTCGTGATCGCCGCCGGAGCGTACTGGTTTATTGAGAGGGTAATGTAGTCGTTCCGCCGTCACTTCTTATGACTGGCGACGTACTGGCGCACGAACTCCTCGAGGTGCGGGGCGTTGGCCAGCCCGACCTTCTTGCCCTCTTCGAGCGCCGCATCGACCGTCATGCCGTCGCGCATCACGCGGCGGATCGCCCAGAACGCGCCGACACGAATCGCGGCCGTGCAGTGGATGAACATCGGGCGATTCGCCGTGTCGTCGGTCAGCCTCAGGAACTCTTCTGCCTGGACGACGGTCGGCTCCCTATAGACGACGGGGATGTTGAAGTACTTCATCCCGAGCTTCTCGACCGTCGCCTGTTCTTCTTCGGCGCGGTGCTCGCTCGGCTGACGCAGGTTCAGCACCGCCTTGATGCCGTCGGCCTTGAGCTTCGCGAAGTGCTCGACCCGCGGCTGCGCGCCAGTACAAAACTCGGGCGTTACCTGCAGGAACTTGTTGATCGGCGGAAGCTCCTGGGCCGGGGCCGGCGGCGACTGGGCCGCCAAACCAGCCGTCAGCGCAACCACGACAAACGTCGTGATCGATCTCATGACCGCACCTGCGCGGCAAACGCCTGACGCTGACGTGTGAGGTGCGGGACAATCCCGATCATCCGCTGGATGAGCATCAACTGCGCGCGATGGTGCATCTCGTGCTCCTTGACCGCCAGCAGCATCTCGAATCGCGTGCGCTGCGGCGGTTGAACGGGAGGCGGGAACGACACGGCCTCCTCGAGTATCCCCGGGTCCAGGCCGCCGAGGAACGCCGCGAACCGCTCGCCGCCGTCCCGCAGCGCCGCGACGATGTCGTCCTTGCTTCGGAGCGCCTGCTCGGCCGCGTTGCGTTTCGCCATGCTCTCCGCGTACTTCGAAAAATCGACGGCGGCGATACGCTCCCCGTGCACGATCATCTGCGATTCGGGACTGACCGCGATGTGCGCGAGCATCTCGCCGGCGCTCCTCACCTCGGGGGCGGCCCTGAACTCGTATTGTTCCGCCGGGATCTCCTCGGCGATTGTGATCGTGTGCTTCCGTACCGTGCGAAAGCTGTCTGCCAATTGTTTGGGGCCGTAGATCATGCGAACCTCTCTGTGCGACCGAAGACCGACACGGAAGTGTAGCACCCGGACCCGGCTGGCGTAAGATACGGCCGGTGAAGACACGCCGGCTCACGCTCCTCCTGGTGTTCGTCCCCGCGCTCGTGCTCGACGCGCAACGGCCGCCGCGCTTCGAGGTGCACGAAGCCACGATCGCGCGCATCCACGCGGCGATGAACGCGCGGCAGCTCACCTGCCGGGCGCTCGTGGCCGAATACCTCCGCCGCATCGAAGCGTACGACAAGAAGGGGCCGGCCCTCAACGCGCTCGTCCAGATCAATCCGGAGGCGCTGAAAGACGCCGACGATCTGGACCGCCGTTTCAAGACGGCCGGACGCGTCCCCGCCGATGCCCCGCTGCACTGCGTCCCGACGATTGTGAAGGACAACTTCGAGACGATCGGCCTGCAGAGCGCGGTGGGGTCACTCGCGATGAAGGGGTTCGTGTCGGACAAGGACGCGTTCCTCGTGAAGCGCGTGAAGGAAGCCGGCGCCATCGTGCTGGCGAAGTCGAACATGGCGGAGTGGGCGTTCAGCCCGTACGAGACCGTCAGCTCGATCCTGCCCGGCTACACCAGGAATCCGTACGCGCTCGATCGCGTCACCGCGGGTTCGAGCGGCGGGACCGCGGCCGCCGTCGCCGCCAGCTTCGGGACGGTCGGCCTCGGCAGCGACACCGGCAACTCGATCCGCGGGCCCTCGGCGCACCAGGCGCTTGCGGGCATCCGTTCGACGATGGGGTTGACGAGCCGCGCCGGGGTCGCCCCGCTGAGCCTCCTCGCCGACATCGCGGGGCCGATGGCGCGGACGGTCGAAGACGCTGTGGCGGTTTTCCAGGCGATCGCCGGCGAGGATCCGGACGATCCGATCACGCTCGCTCGAGAGTACGTGCAGCCGGGGCTGCGGCCGGGTGGCCGCCCCGCGGCAATTCCGAGCTACCGCGCGGCGCTCGTGCGCGACGGCCTGAAAGGCGCGCGCATCGGCGTGCTCCGTCAGGCCTACGAGCGGGACACGACCGATCCCGAGGTCGTCTCCGTCTTCATGGCGGCCGTCAAGGATCTCGAGCGCGCGGGAGCGGCCATCGTCGACCCGGCGCCGGTCGAGCTCGCGGAGGTCAGGCGGACGCAAGGCGCGGGCTCGTGCGGGGGATTCAAATACGACATCAATCGCTACCTGGCGGCGCACGGCGACCGCGCGCCGGTCCACTCCCTCGACGAGATCGTGAAGTCGCGCCGCTACCATCCGTCGGTGCAGCTGCGGCTCGAGCGCGCCCAGGAAACGACGGAGGTCAACGGACCGGAGACCGCCGCGTGCAAGGCGGAAGCGGACTATCGCGAGCAGTTCCGCGCCGCGGTGCTGAAGACCATCGAGGCGCACCGGCTGACCGCCTTCGTCTATCCGACGTGGAGCAACCCGCCGCGGCTCATCGGCGACCTGAACACCCCGCACGGCGACAACAGCCAGGTGTTCTCGCCGACGACCGGCTTTCCGGCTGTGAACGTGCCGATGGGGTACACGCGCGGCGGCACACTTCCGGCGGGCATCACGTTCTTCGGGAAGCCGTGGGACGAGGTCACGCTGATTCGACTCGCCTACGCGTACGAACAGGCCACGACGCATCGCCGTCCACCGGCGTCGACGCCGCCGCTGCGCTGATGATTGCAGAGGGCTGGGGCGACGCTGCAGGTCCGGCTGCCGCCTTCGCCGCCTTCCCCGCAGCGCGGCTACGGCGGCCAAGAAAGCCGGACGCCACCGAATCTACCGCAGCGTCGCGGACCGCTTCCGCACCTCGTCTTCCGTGAACGCCGCGAAGACGAACGGCTGCGATTCGAGGTAGGCCGTCAGATCCCGCAGCGACAGCTTCAGCTCGGCGAGGCGCTTGACGTCGACGAAGATCTGGGCGTTCTCGGGCTCGTAGTACGTGATGAGCGCCTTCTTGTCCGCATCGAATTTCGCGTGCAGGGCGTTGACAATGTCGGGCGCGAAATGACGTCGTGCCGGATCGGCCAGCTCCCCGGGCATGCCGTGGTCCGCGGTCAGCGCGAGAAGATAATCGCGGCCCACCTTCGACTCGAGCGCGGCGAGGATCCGCGTGAAGTGGCGATCCATCTCCGCGAGCGTCGCGCGCAGCTCGGGCGAGGCCGGCCCGTGCTTGTGCCCCACGTAGTCCGCCGCTTTGAAATTCAGCAGCAGCAGAACCGGCTCGGCGCCGAACGCCTGTCCTTCGATGAGCTTGACGAACGCGTCGGCCTCGAAGCGGGGGAACAACCCCGACCGGCGGATGGCGGACGTCGAGTCGACCTTGTGTCCCATCCACTGGCCATCGGCGGGCCAGAGCGTCGCCGCGTTGAGGGACTTCACGTCAGCCGGCAGCGTGAAGCAGTCCGGGTTCGTCTTCCACAAACCGCTGTCCAGATCGTAGCCGGCCATCACGACCGCGGTGCCGTTCAACTGGCACGCGCCATGACCCCCGAGCGCGGTCGACGACGTGGCGCTGCTGCCCTGCGCGACGACGGGTGCGCGCCCCGCCGACTCGAGCTGCCACACGTCGGCAATCGTGAGCGCCATCAGTTCCTGGGGACGCCAGCCCTCGAACGAATCGCGGCGCTTGCGGTTGACGCGATCGTACAGGTTGTTGCCGGTCACGCCGTGGACGCGCGGGTCCGTGCCGGTTGCGATCGTGGAGTGGCCGACGGCCGTGTTCGACGGCAGGTAGTTGATCCGCGCGCGCGTGAACCAGGCGCCAGCCCGGCGCACTTTCGAGAACGCCGGCATCTCCGCCGCGTAGCGATCGAAGTAGTCGCGCCGCGTCCCGTCGAGGACGATGAGCAGCACCGCGCGCGGCCGCGGCGCCGCGGGGTTGAGGACCGGCAGCACGCGGCCCGTTGACGCCGGCGGCATCGCGGCGCCGATCGACGCGGCAATCGTAGCGGCCACGTCCTGTTGCCCGGCGGGCGTGGCGTAGGTCCCGGGTTTGATGGCCGGGCCCGCGAAGAGCAGCGGAATCTCGACGTCGTACCCCCAGGGCGATCCGTGCATGTAGTCGAGCTCGGGCTCGTTGCGGGTGATGATGTCCCCCTCGCGGGGCACGATCATGATTTGTCCGTTACGCCCGGGGAAGTAGGCGCGCGCGAACATCTCCAGGAACTGCGCACGGCGCGGCTCCGCCGGAGCCGCAGCCTTCACTACGGGCCGAACGGCGGGCGCGGGCCGGTTCTGTGCGGTCGTCGCCGCGACGCACAGCAGGAGCACGACGACGACTACGGGACGAAGGGGCCTCCGTCCGTCGGACAGCTTGTGAACCGCGCGCAGTATTGTTCGCATCGAATTTTGGGGGAGAGACTGTAATCGACTTGCGTGTCGACAGAGTAACGTACTCCAAACCGCCGGGTCTGAGCATCGCCCTGCGGCGACACGCACCAGCGAGAGGCTTCCCTGCCGATCGCACCCACATTATCATCTGGGCGCGTCCTCGTCGGCGAAGCGCGCTGACCCGGCTTCGCGAAGAATCTCGACCGAACACGAAAGGGAGTGACCTCGCATGAACCGCCGTCAATGGCTCTCGACATTCGCGGCCGCGCTTCCGGCGCTGGCTGCCGCTCCGGCCGCCAGGCAGCGCGGGACCGGTCCGCAGGCCGCCCCGGCGGTCCTCGACCTGAAAGACTTTCAGCCGCGGAGCATGCTCGCCGTGCCCGCGACGCGCGTCCCGCGCGCGCGGGTCCCGGTGATCGATTTCCACACGCACCTCGGGTTCCGCGCGGCCAGGCTGGGAGCGGGACAGGGAGAAGAGATGAGCTTCCCCGCGCCGCCCGCCGAAGTGCTGCCGGTGATGGACCGGGTGAACCTCAAGATGATGGTCAACCTGACCGGCGGCGTCGGCAGCGGCCTTCAGGAAAGCATCAAGCGCTATCAGACGCCTCACCCCGATCGCTTCATTACCTTCGCCGAGCCCAGGTGGAGCGAAGCGAACCGGCCAGGGTACGCCAAGGAGCAGGCCGACGACATCGAGCGCGCCCGGAAGCTCGGCGCGCGCGGCGTGAAGGTGCTCAAGACCCTGGGCTTGTATCTTCGCGAGCAGATTACCACCGGGCCGCTCGTCGCCATCGACGATCGGCGGTTCGACCCGATGTGGGAGGCGTGCGCCGCGATGCGCATGCCCGTCGCGATCCACATCGGCGATCCCGCGGCGTTCTTCCTCCCGATCGATCGGTTCAACGAGCGGTTCGAGGAGCTGAACAACCATCCCGACTGGTCGTTCCACGGCCGCGACTTTCCGACGAACCGGCAGTTGCTGGACGCCCGGAACCGCGTCTTCGCGCGCCATCCGAAGACCACGTTCGTCGCGCTGCACGTCGGTCACAACGCGGAGGACCTCGGCGACGTGTCGGCCAGTCTCGATCGGCATCCCAACATGCACGTCGAGATGGGCGCGCGCGTCGGCGAGCTCGGGCGGCAGCCGCGCACCGCACGGCGGTTCTTCGATCGCTATCAGGACCGCATCCTCTTCGGCACCGACGCGGTCCCGCACGGGACGCAGACGCCCCAGCAGGTCTTCGGCGAGGCGCTCTACGAGATCTATTTCAGGTTCCTGGAAACCGAGGACGAGTACTTCGACTACGCGCCGGCGCCGACGCCGCCGCAGGGCCGCTGGCGGATCTACGGCATCGGGCTCCCGGAGCCAATCCTGCGCAAGGTGTACCACGACAACGCGGCGCGTGTGCTCGGGCTGTGAATCGCTCGTCTTGAACAGGAGGTCAGGAGATTAGGAGATCAGGAGATCAGGAGATTGTTTTTTTGCAAAAAACAAAAACTCTGATCTCCTGATCTCCTGTGCAAGAAACGGTTGCCAGGACTACGTCCCCCGGTAGGTCGTGTAGCCGAACGGTCCAAGCAGCAGCGGCACGTGGTAGTGGGTCTCGCCCTCGATGGCCTCGAAGACCACGATGACGTGGGGATAGAAGCCGCGAACGCCTCGCTCGTCGAAGTAGCGCTGGGTATCGAAGATCAGGCGGTACACGCCGGGCACGAGCGCCGTGCCCTCCGCCAGCAGATCCCGCAGCCGTCCATCGGCATCCGTCTGCCCGCCGCCCACGACATGCCATCGATCCCCGTCGGCTCGCTGCTGCAGCACCACGGGAACACCAGCGGCCGGGCAGCCGAGGGACGTGTCGAGAACGTGCGTCGTGATTGCGCTCATCGTGCGAAGGGGGAATTGTACACCTCCCGCCCCCGCGCCACCGGAAGACACTCGCCGGCGTCGAACACCACCTCGCCGCGCAGGATCGTCGTCCGTACGACACCGCGGAGCCGAAGGCCGTCATAGGGCGTGATCGGATGACGATGATAGAGGCTGGCGGCGTCGATGGTGGCGGCCGCGTCCGGATCCCAGATGACGAGGTCGGCATCGCCTCCCGCCTCCACGGCACCCTTCGCGCGTCCGAGGCCGGCGAGACGAGCGGGCGCCCGCGAGAGCCAGCGGGCCAGCGCCTCGATCGGCACGCCTCGCGCCGAGGCGCCGGTCCACACCGCCGCGAGCCCGAGCTGGAGCGACGCGATGCCGCCCCACGCGCCGACGATGTCGCCGGTGTCCTGACGCTTCAGCGCCGGCGGCGCCGGAGAGTGGTCGGTCGCGATGAGGTCGATATCCCCTGCGCCGAGCGCGCTCCAGAGCCGCTCCCGATGATCGCGCTGCCGGATGGGCGGCGCGCACTTGTACGCGGTTGCGCCGTCGGGAATCTCTTCGGCGGCAAAGGTGAGGTAGTGCGGGCACGTTTCGACGGTGAGCGCGAGACCCGCCGCGCGGGCTTCGCGAATCGCCGTCAGCGCGTCGGCCGACGCCAGGTGGACGATGTGCACGCGCGCGTCGTGGTCGCGCGCCAGCCGCACGAGCAAGGCGATGGCGGCAAGCTCGCTCGCGGGTGGCCGGCTCGCGAGCCACGTCGCGTACTGCCTCGGGTCTCCCGACGGATCGCGAAGCAGCGCCGGCCACTCAGCGTGCGCCAGGAGCGGCAGGCCGAGCCTCGCGAGGATCGGCGCCGCCTCGCGGAGGTCCTGTTCGCCGACGTGCGGGAACTCCTCCACGCCGGACGGTGACAGGAAACATTTGAAGCCGAGCACGCCGGCACGGGCGAGCGGCTCGAGCGCAGCGCGGTTACCGGGCACGACACCGCCCCAGAACCCGACGTCGACATGGCACCGCCCCGCCGCGGCGCGCCGTTTCGCCTCCAGTCCCTCGACGTCCGTTGTCGGCGGGATGCTGTTGAGCGGCATGTCGACGAGCGTCGTGACGCCGCCCGCCGCGGCGGCCTTCGTCGCGTGCTCGAAGCCTTCCCAATCGGCGCGGCCAGGATCGTTGATGTGTACGTGCGTGTCGACGAGACCCGGCAGGACGACGAGATCGCCGGCGTCCAGCTCGCGCACGCCGGCAGGCCGCTCGGAGTAATCGCGAACGGCCACGATGCGTCCGTCGCGGACGTGGATCGAGGCCGGCCGTATCCCGTCGGGGAACACGACCCGCTCGCTTCGTACAGCCAACTGTGTGGACGTGACGCGCCTCACTCCTTCCTGAGCGTCGCGATCGGATCGATGCGGGCGGCACGCAGAGCGGGAACCGACACGGCCAGCACGCACGCGGTGAGGATCACCAGCAGGCTCGCGGCGTACGCCACAGGATCGAAGACATTGATGTCGCTTCCGATCTCCGAGGCGGCGGGTGTCGCCATCAGGACTATCGCCACCGCCGCGGCCAGGCCGCCGCCGCCCACGAGACCGATGCCAACGGGGCGGAGCGATTGCGACAGCACCAGTTCGGCAACGTGTTTCGTGGCCGCGCCGAGCGCCATGCGCACGCCGATCTCCTTCGCCTGCTGTTCGACGACATACGACAGCACGCTGAACAGGCCCGACACCGTCAACACGAGCGCCAGTCCTCCCAATACGACCGTGACCCAAAAGCCCATCTGCAGCACGTACGCCTGCATGCCGGCCAGCGCTCGCAGCGTCATGATATTGCTCACGGCAGGATCGATGCTCGAGAGGCGCTCCAGCAGCACCTGGCGCGCCTGCTCGGGGTTGCCGCGGACGCGCAGGTACAGCGCCGTCTCCGGCGTCTGGGGACTGGCCGGAACGTAGACGCTCCCGGACTCGCGCCCCGGATTGCGCACGACGCCGACGACCGTCAACGTCCGCGACAATTGCGGTGCGCCGCCCGGCGACGACGATGGCGGAGGGTCGAGGCGCACCCGCTGCCCCACGCCGTCGCCATTCGGCCAGAGCTGCCGGGCGACCGTTTCGGACACGATCGCGACGCCTGCGTCCGCAGTGCGTTCCGCTCGCGTGAAATTGCGGCCGCCCACGACCTCGAAGCCGAGTACGTCGAAGTACTCGGACGATACGGCGAGCTGGTCGACCGGCATTCTGTTCGCGGACACCGGCGTTTCGGCCACTCCACGCGTCGTCCCGGATGACGCGGCCACGACCGCCACCAGGGGATGGGCCGCCAGGGCCTCGAGCAGCGCGGCGCGCCGTGGTTCCGCATCCTCGAGCGAAACTCTCAACGTGTCGCTCGTCCGTACGCCCGGATCCTTCGTCGCGGCGGTGAAGGCGCCTCGCAGAAAAATGGCGGCGCAAATCAGGAGGAGGGCCGAGGCGCCGACCTGGACGGCGATCAGGGCATGCCGTGCGCGGCGCGGACGCGCATCCCTCGTCACTTCGCCGCGCATGGTCCGCACCAGGTCGAGGCGCGTCGCGTGCAGCGCCGGTGCGAGCCCGAAGAACACCGTCGACACGATGGCGCCGGCCACCATGAACGCCACCATCCGCCAGTCCAGGGCGGGGGCGGCAAGGTTGAACACATTCACGAACTGGGCGATCTCCGGCGGCAGCGTGGTGAGCACCGCGAGGAGCGCACCCTCCAGAAACAGCCGCGAGACGCCAAGGCCGCATGCCGCCGCCGCGATCGCAAGGAGCAGGCTCTCGGTGAGGAGCTGCCGGATGATGCGCCGGCGTGATGCGCCAAGCGAAAGCCGGATGCCGATCTCGCGCTGGCGCGAGATCCCGCGGGCGAGCAGCAGGTTGGCGACGTTGGCGCAGCCGATCGCCAGGATCAGACCGAAGGCGAAGAACAGCGGGGAGAAGACGAGGACGAACCCCTCGCTCGACAGCGTGCCCTGGCGCGGTGTCAGCGAGACGTGGATCGGATGTCCGGGAAGCGTCTTGAAATCGGTTCGTCCCGATGCCCACGCCGCGAGGACGGTTGCCGCCGCCTCCGGTGACGGCCCCGGCTTCAGCCGCCCGACGACCTCGATGCCGATCTCGTTTTCCCGGCCTGCGGAGGCGAGCCGGAACTGCCCGGCGAGCGCAAGTGGCGCCCAATAGTCCGGCGGCGTGAGGGTGAGGCCCCGAAAGCCATCGGGCATGACGCCGACGATCTCGTACGGCGAGCCGTTGATGACCACGCGGCGGCCGATCACCATCTGATCGCCCGGGAACAGTTTGCGCCGTCCCGCGTGGCTCAGCACAATCACCGGCCGCCCGGCAAACCGCTCGTCGTCTCCAGGCAACAACGTCCGTCCGAGCGCGGCCTGGGCCCCCAGCACCTGGAAGAAGTTGCCGGTGACGAGGCCTGCAGCCGCGAGACGGCCCTCGATGCGCGTCAGGGTCAGGTCCAGCATCGCCAGGGCATCAGTGAAGACGCCGGTCTCGCGGCGCATCGCGTCGTAGTCGGGCCGCGTGAACACAACAGCCGGTTCGTTGTCGGGTCCGATCCGCTGCTCCAGCTCCACGGCAAACAGCTCGCCGGGGCTGCGCACGGCATCGGCACGAAGAAACAAGATGTTGTAGATCGTGAACACCACGGCGACGAGCCCGAGGCCGAGCGCCACCGTCGCGACGATCGTGAGGGCGGCGAGGGGCGCGCGGCGGAACGTGCGGAACGCGTACGGGATGTCGCGTCTCAGGTCGTCGACCACACCGGTGCCGCGCACGTCGCGGCACTGATCGGCGGCCAGCGGCACCGGGCCGAAGCGTGCGAGCGCCCGGGTGCGCGCCTCGACGGGGCTCAGGCCGGCGGCGATGTGCTTCTGCGTCTCGCGCTCGAGGTGGAACGCGAGCTCCTCGTCGAGCTCGTGTTCGACGCGGTGCGGAGCCGCCAGCGCGCGAATCCGCAGGAACAGGTCGCGGACATTCATGCGCTCACGCCAGCTTCATCACGCGCCCGATGGCCGTGGACATGCGCTCCCACTCGCTGGCCTCGAGCGCCAGTTGCCGGCGCCCGGATGGGGTGAGCCGGTAGTACTTGGCCCGGCGGCCCAGCTCCGAGACGGCCCACTCGGCTTCGATCCAGCCCTGATGCTCGAGGCGATGGAGCGCCGGGTAAAGGGAGCCCTGGTTCACCTGGAGGACGTCCTGGGAGATCTGCTGGATGCGCTCCGAGATCGCCCAGCCGTGCAGCGAGTCGGTCTGCAGCGTCCGGAGGATGAGCAGGTCGAGGGTGCCCGGAAGAAGGTCGGGGACAGTGTGTCGAGTCATGGTGTCGAAAGACGACACTAACGTGATTGGTGTCGGCTGTCAACACCACGTTGCGAATTTTAGAACTTTCGAACTTTCGAACTTTCGAACTTTAATCCCGCTCCAGCGTCGCCTCGATCAGCCCGTGGGGCTCCTCGGTGGCCACGAAGATCTCGTTGCGGTTCTCGAGGCCGAACGGCGTCAGGTCCACGGGCAGGTGATGCCGGTTCGGCATGACGAGGTGGATCCGGACGACTTCCCCGCAGCCGTCCATGACGGCGCGGCCCATCGCGTGCATCGTATGCTGCACCGATTCGCTCTGGTGCGCCGCGAACGTCTCGAGGAGCGTGCCGCGGACGGCCCACCACGCCGGCCCGAACGCGACCTCCCCGTCCCGGTAACGCCAGGTCGCGCTCAGCGAGGTCGCCAATATCCGGTCGCGCGTCTCAGGAAGCGACGTGTACTCGTCGCGCAGGTAGCCGGAGAACGCCGACCGCGAGGACTTGAGGATGACGAGGTCCGCCAGTCCCGCCTCGACCACGGCCGACTGGCGATCGCTCGTGACCGTGGCCAGACGGGTCTCGGACCCCTGCCGGACGAAGGCCTGGCCGTGCTCCCGCGCGCCGTTGGCGATGCGGCCCCACGGGTGCTCGGTGACGGCGACGCGCACCCGTTCGAGCCGTGCGTTGCGATCGAGGAAGTGCCGGCCCAGCGCGAGCCCGAACGGCTCGGGCCCGTCAATTGGACCGCGGGCCGCCAGCGCATACACGGTATTCTTCATGGTGTCGGTCGGCAGCACCCCGCTGTTGTCGCCGGCGGTATAGGACTCGTCGTAGTCCCCTTCGAACTGGATCGCGACCGTCAGATCGCGCAGGTCGTGGCGATCGCCGTGGCGCGCCACCTGGACCAGCCGCACTTTCGATTTGCCGTACGCCGTATGAACGAGCATCGACAGCTCCGGGGAAAGGATGCGAGGCGACGTGGGCGCCGATCATAGCACCGCACCGTTCGGCGGTTTGACGGACCTGGCATCGGCCCGTGTCGGAGGTCGGGCCGTCGCGGCCAACGACGACTTCTTCGCGCCGAAGTCGAACCTGGTCAAGCCGGAGCCCGCCGTGTTCGTTCCCGGCAAGTTCACGACGCGCGGCAAGTGGATGGACGGCTGGGAGTCGCGCCGGCGGCGGACACCCGGCCACGACTGGTGCGCGGTTCTGCTCGGCATGCGCGGCGTGATCCGCGGCGTCAACGTGGACACGAGCCACTTCACCGGCAACCACCCGTCGCAGTGCTCCATCGACGCGATCGACTCTCCTCGTCCGCTGACCGCGGCCGCGCTCGCGGCCGAAGGGGCGCCGTGGACGCGCCTCCTTCGAGAATCGCCGCTGCGAGGTGATGCCGCGAATCTCCTGGCGATCGAGGACGATCGGCCCTGGACGCACGTCCGGCTGAACATCTTTCCCGACGGCGGCGTGGCCCGGCTGCGCGTCTACGGCGAGGTCGTCGTCGACTGGCAGGTTGTCGCGCGCCGGGGCCGGGCGATCGATCTGGCGTCGATCCGGCACGGCGGCCTCGTGCTCGGCGCGAGCGACATGCACTTCGGCGCCAGGGACAACATGATCATGCCGGGCCGCGCGAAGAACATGGGCGACGGATGGGAAACACGCCGCCGGCGCGGTCCCGGCCACGACTGGGCGATCGTGCGCCTCGGAACGCCGGGCGCGTTGACCCGCGTCGAGATCGACACGAACCATTTCAAGGGAAACTATCCGGAGAGCGCCTCGCTCGACGGCTGTTTCGAGCCGGGCGCGGCGCTCGATGCGCTGCCGGACGGCGCGTGGCGCGAGATCCTGCCCCGCACGGCGCTCCGTCCCGACCATCGGCACGTCCTCACGCCGCGATCGGGCGCGCCGGTCTCGCACGTGCGCCTCAACATTTTTCCCGACGGCGGCGTCAGCCGGTTACGTGTCCATGGAACCGTCCACGAAGCTCGATAGTGTTCCTGCCGAGGAGGCCTCCGCCCTCCTGATGGCGAGTTGCGGGTCATCCGAATGGGTGGAGCGCATGCTCGCGCGGCGCCCGTTCGGAAGCCGCGCGGCGCTGCTGGCCGCCGCGCGCGAGGAGTGGTTCGCCCTCTCGCCCGACGCATGGCGCGAGGCGTTCACGCACCACCCGAAGATCGGGGACCTGAAGGCGCTGCGGACGCGCTTCGCCGCGACGCGGCACCTGGCCGAACGCGAGCAGGCCGGCGTCGCGGGCGCGCCGGAACGGATTGTCGACGCGCTGGCCGAGGGCAATCTCGCCTATCAGCAGAAATTCGGCTTCATCTTCATCGTCTGTGCGTCCGGCCGCAGCGCTGAAGAGATGCTCGACCTGCTGCAGGCACGGATCGGCAACGATCCCCGGACGGAGATCCTGATCGCGGCGGAAGAGCAGGCCCGGATCACCGCGCGGCGCCTGGAGGCCCTTTGACACCTGACACCCCGCCCGATCCGCGCTGCGATGTGCTCCTGACCAACGCGATCGTCCTGACCATGGACGACGGGTTCACAGTCCATCACGGCGGCGGCGTCGCGATCGCCGGGGACTCGATCGCGGCCGTCGGTCCGGCGGCCCTGACGTATCAGGCCGCGGAAGTCGTCGACTGTCGCGGGCGCGTGGTGCTGCCCGGTCTCGTCAACGCGCACACGCACGTGCCGATGGCGTTGCTCCGGGGACTGGCCGACGATCTGCGGCTGGACGTGTGGCTGATGGGCTACATGATGCCGGTCGAGCGGGAGTTCGTGACGCCCGACTTCGTCAGGCTCGGCACCCGGCTCGGATGTGCCGAGATGATCCGGTCCGGCGTGACGTGCTTTGCCGACATGTACTATTTCGAAGAGGCCGTCGCCGAGGCTACGGTCGGAGCCGGCCTGCGCGCGCTGTGCGGGCAGACGGTGCTCCGCTTCCCGACCCCGGACGCGACGAGCTACGAGGACTCGCTGGCGCGCGCCAGGGACTTCATCGCGCGATGGCGAAGCCATCCCCTCATCGTCCCCGCGCCGGCGCCGCACGCGCCGTACACCTGCACGCCGGAGATCCTGCGGGCGTGCGCGGAGCTCGCCGCCGAGTTCGACGTGCCGCTCCATACCCACCTGTCCGAGACGCTCCTCGAGGTGGAGGCCTCGCGCAAGACGCACGGCATGCCGGTGGTTCCCTGGGTCAAGAAGCAGGGTCTCTTCGGCGCGAAGGTGCTCGCCGCGCACTGCGTGCACGTGGACGACGGCGAGATGCGGGCGTTGAAGAACGCCGGGACCGGCATCGCGCACAACCCGACGAGCAACCTCAAGCTCGGCTCCGGCGTCGCGCCCGTCGTCCGCATGCTGGAGCTGGGGCTGGATGTCGGCATCGGGACCGACGGCGCCGCGTCGAACAACGATCTGGACATGTTCGAGGAAACGCGGCTGGCGGCGCTGCTCGCCAAGGGGATCGGCGGGGATCCGACGGCATTGCCGGCCCGCGACGCGCTCGCGATGGCGACGCGCCTCGGCGCGCGCGCCCTGCACATGGGCCACCTGACCGGCTCGCTCGAACCGGGCAAGCGGGCCGACCTCATCGTCCTCGACCTCGCTGCGCTGCACAACACGCCGTCGTTCGGCCGCGATGCGAACGGCGTCTACGCGCAGGTCGTCTACGCGTCGAAGTCCACCGACGTCCTCCACGTCATGTGCAACGGCCGGTGGCTGATGCGCGATCGCGCGCTGCTGACGCTGAACGAGACGGAGCTTCGCGAGGCCGCGGGCGACTACGCGCGGAGGATCGACGCGTTTCTCGGCAGCCGCGAGCTCAGCGTCCTGCAGAAGCTCATCGCCATCGGCGGCGCGGTCGAGCAGGAGAGCTTCGAGATCCAGGTCAAGGCGCGCGTCCCGTCGGTCGAGCACGTGATCGCGGTCATCGAGGGGGACGAGATGACCGTCGTTCGCGCCAGCCGATATCATCAGTTCGATACGTATTGGTCGTTCGCGGATCCGGCGCAGGGGCGGCTCCGCTACCGCGAGGATGAGTTCCTGGACGAAGCCGGGGCCGTGACCGGGGCCCGCGCGCGCCTGACGCTGACGGGCCGCACGCGCGAGGAGGCCTTCGGGGCCGTGCTGCTCTCGCGATCGCGGTACCTCGCGCCGGCGCTGCACTCGGTGCGTTTCTACCGCGAGTACTTCCGGCCGGCCGCCCAGCACGTCGTCGAGAAACAGCGGCGCCGGTGGCTGGTCGCGTACCGCGGCGTCGAGTTCTACATCCACCTCGACTGCCTGCTGAACCCGGCGACCGACGGGTTCTTCCTCGAGGTCAAGTCGCGCACGTGGTCGCGGCGCGACGCCCGCGACAAGGCCGCCGTCATCACCGAGCTGCTCGCGCGGTTCGGCGCCAGCCCCGACGACACCCTCAGCGACGGCTACGTGGAGCTGGTGGCGAAGGGGAGAGGGTCCGGCTAAAGCCGGATGCCACCGATACCAGGTCCGGCTGAAGCCGGACGCCACCGACACCGCGCTACTTGATGAACTGCACCGAGCCGGCGACCCTCCGGAAGACCGGCTCGTAGGCGTTGAACTCGTCCACGGGCGCCACGCCGATCAGGTAAGAGAGCGTCCCGTCCTGCAGCAGCGTCGTGTACAACAGAATCCGCTCGTTCTTGCCGGTCGCGTCCGACACATTGGACACCGCGGTGCGCAGACCGCTGCGTCCGCCGATCGTCACGGGCTCGTACCCCGACGGCCGGCCGAGGCGCGGATTGGCCTGGCGGAGCGACTCGATGAGCTCGTCGGTCGCCGTCTGCAGATCGTGCGTCTCGTTGCGCGTCAGCCCGGCTTCGACGCCGTGCGTGAACATGCTCTGCTGGTTCAGCGTGCCGTACCCGCCATCGGGCGCGAACGTCACGGAGTTGTTGCCGGGAACCTCGCGCCAGTTGCTCGGCACGCTGATGCGGAAAATGCCGCCTTCCGTGTATGTCTTGAAGCTCGTTGACGGCCGCGCGACCGTCCCGGTGACGACCGTCTCGTTGCGGGGCGACCCGCTGGAAGGGGCCCGGTTCCCGGCGTTCTTCGTCGCTTCTTCGGTTGTCGGCGCAGGCGGCATGTCGCGCAGCCGCGCCTTGACGGTCTCGAAGCCGCGGTTGTCGCGTGACGCGTTCTCAATCCGCAGCGACTGCGCCTCCTTGAGAATGTAGTTGTAGCGATCGCCGGGGTTCGGGTGATCGCTCAGCCACTGCGGACCGCCGGACCCGCCCTGCTGCTCGATCGTCTTGAACATGTTCGCCATGTCGCGCGGGTCGTACCCGGCGCGCGCCATGATCTGCGATCCTTCGAGATCCGCCTGCTTTTCGAATTCGCGGCTGAATCGCAGGAACGCCGCCCCGAGTCCGAACTGGGTCCCTTGCGCGATGGCGCTCCCCGTGCGCCCGCCGACAATCGCGCCGAGCACGGCGCCGACAAGCGTGCCGACTTCGTACGGCGTGGCCTTCGTCGCCTGCGCGGTCCCGTGCCGCAGCGCCACGTGGCTGATCTCGTGCGCGATGACGCCCGCCACTTCCCCTTCGCTCTTGGCCGCCTCGATCATCCCGCGGTTGACGTACATCGGGCCGCCCGGCAGCGCGAACGCGTTGATCTCCCGCACGTTGATGACCTTGAACGTGTACTGGAACTCGGGATGCCGCTGGCCCGACGGAATCCCCTGCACCAGCCGGCTTCCGATGTCCGATACGTACGAGGTCACGGCGTCGTCGCGGAGGACCGGCAGTTGCTGCTCGACCTGTACGGCGGCTTCACGGCCGAGCTGGACGTCCTGCTTCGTTGTGTACTTGTTCTTGGGCGGATTGATGACGGTCTGCGCGGCCAGAACGTGCACGGACACCAGCGCGGCGATGACAGCGGAAGTGAAACGAGACACTCGCATTCGGGGACTCCTGATTTTGCAGCCCTAAAGGGCTACGTACGTTCAACTGTATTCGCTATGCGGAATTCGTGCCTGAAGCGACCTGTGGCAGGATTCCACGATGCCTTTCGCAACAGCGTCGCTGGTCAGGCGGATCGAACAGGCCGAAGCGTCTCTCATTGCCGGGTTCGGGCGGGCGGGCGCGCGCAAGCAACCCGGCGACGAAATCTACATAGGCACCATCGGCGGCGGCACGGCTGTGGCGGCCGGCCCACTGGCGCCGATGAGCAAGATCGCCGGTCTTGGTTTCGAGCCGATCGACCAGGACGCACTCGAGCGGGTGGAACACGAGTTCGCGCGGCGGCGCACACCCATCCGCGCGGAAGTCGCGTCGCTCGCCGACCCCGAGGTGGGGGCGCTGCTCTCGCGCCGGGGCTACGTGCTCTCGGGCTTCGAGAACGTGCTCGGGCTGGATCTCGGGCCGACCGGCCCAGGCGGCCGGGCCCCACGACTCGCGGCGCAGAGTCAGGCTCGCTCGGGACAGGCCGGCCAGACTGCCGGTGTCACCGCGGCGAGAATCGCGCCCGATGAATCCGCTGTGTGGGCCGACACCGTCGTCACGGGCTTCCTGAGCCCCGATACGTTCGACGCCCCGCCGTCCGGCGAAACCATCGATCGCCAGACGCTCGACGACCTCTTCTTGCACATCGACGCGGTCGATGGCCTCGTCCGCTATCTTGCACGGCGCGGCAGCGAAGTCGCCGGCGGCGGCAGCCTGCGAATCTGCAACGGCGTCGCCCAGTTGTGCGGGGCCTCGACGCTACCCCCGCATCGACGGCACGGCGTTCAAACGACCCTGTTGCGGGAGCGGCTGGCTGAGGCCCGGCGCGGCGCCTGCGATCTCGCGGTCGTGACGACGCAGCCGGGATCGAACTCGCAGCAGAGCACGGAGCGTCAGGGCTTCGAGCTGCTGTATGTGCGCGCGATCCTGATCAAGGGGGTCAGGTCATGAACATGAATCGGACGGGTGGAGGCGCGGGTCCGATTCATGTTCATGACCTGACCCCCTGTCGAGCCCTGCGTGCCGCGGTGATCGTGCTCTTTGTCCTCGCGCTCGGAGATGTGGCGGCCGCGCAGACGAAGGTCGTCCGCTTCGGAAAGCTCTGGGACGGGACGCGTGTCGTGAAGGACGCGGTCGTCGTCGTCGAAGGCGATCGCATCACGCGTGTCGGCAGCGGATCCGGCGACCTGCCGAAAGGGGCCGAGGTGATCGACCTTCGCCGCTACACCGGCATCCCGGGCTTGATCGATCTGCACACGCACATGACCTACTACTGGGATCGCCAGCCCGGGACGCGCCCGCTCGGACAGCGGCGCCGTCCGGCGGTCACGGTCTTCCTGGCGCAGGAGAACGCGCGGCGCACGCTCGAGACCGGCGTGACGACGGTCCGCGACCTCGGCGCCTCGAACGAGAGCGACTTCGCGATGCGCGACCTCATCGCGATGGGCGCGATGACCGGCCCGCGGATGATCGTCTCGGGCCAGGGGATCTCGGCGCCCCGCAGGCCGCCGCAACGATCCGGACGGCATGCGCAAGGCGGCCGAGGAGCGGATCAAGGCCGGGTCGGACTGGATCAAGGTCTACGCCTCGCGCGGCAGCTTCGACAGCGTCGACACGACGCAGACGATCACGTTCGACGAGATGAAAGCCATCGTCGACGCCGCGCACGCGCAGGGGCACAAGGTGGCGATCCACTCGTACGGCGCGTCCGGCGTGAAAGACGCCGTCCGTGCCGGCGCCGACTCGATCGAGCACGGCATCGACCTCGACGACGAGACGATCGCCGAGATGGTGAAGCGCGGGACCGTCTGGGTGCCGACGATCGATCACAATCGCTACTACGTCGACGCGAAGGACGAGTTCGGCTTCCCGCCCGAGGCGATCGCCGCCGCTGCAGGACTACATCCAGCGCAACCTGGAATCGACGCGCGGCGCCGTGAAGGCCGGCGTCAGGATCGGCATGGGATCCGACGCCGTCTTCTCGATGTTCGGCCAGAACACGCGCGAGCTCGGCTGGTTCGTCAAGGCCGGGATGACGCCCGCGCAGGCCCTCGCGTCGGCCACGACGACGGCGGCCGAGCTGCTCGGTCTCGAGGACCGGCTCGGCCGCATCGCACCCGGCTACCTGGCGGACATCGTCGCCGTGGACGGCGACCCGCTGGCGTCCATCGACGCGCTCTTCACCGGCGTCCGCTGGGTGATGAAGGACGGCAAGGTCGTCGTGGACAAACGGTGAACGTCAGCGGTCAGGGCTTCGCGGCCTGTCCCCCGGTTCCGCTGCCCAGCCGCACGTCGTACCAATTCACGCGGCGGGTCGCCAGCATGAGCAGCGCCAGCATGAGGAACAGCCCGACCGAGCCGGCCAGCAGCGCGTATTCCTCGAGGCGCAGCAACAGGTACAGGAACGCATAGAGCGTCGTCAGCCCGCAACCCATCAGGATCCCTTCCTTCATCCCGCCCAGGACGTGCGCCGAGTACAGAGCGATGAGCAGCGTCGTCGCGCCGGCAGCGGTCGCGTACGCCGCACCGAACCCCACGTGCTCGGAGATCGAGAGCAGCAGCAGGTAGAAGACGCAGATCGCGAACCCGACGAACAGGTACTGGATCGGGTGCAACAGGCCGCCGCGGACGATCTCCCACAGAAAGAACACCACGAAGGTCATCACGATGAACAGGGACGCGTATTTGACCGCGCGCTCGGCCTGTTGATACACGTCCACGGGCTGCAGCAGGCTGACGCCGAATGCCGAGGCGTCCACTCGGGCGGCGAGCCGCTCCCGATCGATCTCGCCCGACAGCCAGCGCGGCGGGTAGCCCCGCCCGAAGTACGGCACCCGCCAGGCTGCGCTGAACCCGGACGCGCTGATGGTGGGCAGGTCCGGAGACACGCCGACGAAGCTCGGATGCGGCCACGCCGACGTCAGCCGGACCGCCGTCTCGGCGCCCGCCGGCAGCACGCGGAAATCGCGGCTGCCGTTGACCTCGAGGTCGAGGTCGAACGGCAGCACGGCGCCCGCGGCGACGGACTCGAGATCGGTCAGCTTCGCCTGGACGCCCGACGCGAACAGTCCGGTGTCGCTGACGCCCGGAACGAACGCGACCTCGCGTCCGTTCCAGTTCAGCGAGACGCGCCGCGCGATGCCGCGCGGATCCGCGACGCCGACGTTGAGCGTCGCCTCGTTCCAGAGAGGCTCGACGGGCCGGCTGGTGATGGTGCTCAGATCGGGCCGGACGAACCGACCCGAGATCTTCAGGTGCGCACGATAGACGATCACCTTGAACAGGCCCCGCTCGCGCTCGTTGGGCTCCAGAGTGCCGGCGACCTCGAGCGACTCGGGAAGAAATGAGGCCCGTGCGATCACCTCTTGCGTCTTTCCGTCGCTGTTCGTGAACGTGGACCGGTACGGCACGACGAGCACGGGTCCACCAATCGTCTGCGGCCCGCCCCACGTGCCGCTGACCTCCTGGACGACCGCATCCCGCCTGGCCGCGCGCTCGCTCACCACGGACCTCACCATTTCCAGCGGGATGAGCAGGCCGACGAGAAGCAATGCCATGACGAGCAGTCTCGCCATCGCCGATGTCCGCAGGTTCATTCTGTCCTCCAGGGTCCGCGGCGCGCGTTCGGTGCGCGCCCAGCGTGGAACGGCGGTGCGAACGTGCCGCCGCCGGCCGCCCGTTCCGCACTCCCACTAGACCGCACCGCAAGGGCCGCACGATGACCCGGCGGTGAACCGGCGAAGGCGCATTGTGGCCAAAGAAAGGCACGCGCGGAACGGCGGCGAGGCGCAGGGGTTGCGATACAGTCAGGAGAGGATGACGGCCCATGCCGGACGGCTGATCGCGGTCGTCGAAGATGAGGAAACGATTCGCGAGGCGATGCTGTTCGCGCTGCGGCGTGAAGGGTATCGCGCCGAAGCGTTCGCCGACGGCCTCGACGCCTGGGCGGCGTTCCAGCGCGCCCTTCCCGATCTGACGATCCTCGACATCGGCGTGCCGCGTCTCGACGGCCTGGATCTCTGCCGGCGCCTGCGCGGGTTGTCGGAGTCGTTGCCGATCGTCTTCGTCACCTCGCGTGAGGACGAGTTCGATCGCGTGCTGGGACTCGAGATCGGCGCCGACGACTACATCTGCAAGCCGTTCTCGATGCGCGAGCTGATGGCCCGCGTCAAGGTGCTCCTCCGCCGTGCAGCGCTCGTGCCGGGCTCGCCGGTCTCGACCGCCGAACGGGCCGTCACGATCGGCGAGCTGGTGCTCGACCCGCTACGATTGACCGCCGTGTGGAAAGGCACGCCGGTGCCGCTGACCGTCACGGAGTTCCTGCTCCTGCTGGCGCTGGCGCGGCGCCCCGGCATCGTCAAGACCCGCGAGCAGCTGATGGACGAGGTCTATCCGGATCGCGTCGCGGTCAGCGATCGCACGATCGACAGCCACGTCAAACGGATCCGCCGGAAGTTCGAGTCGATCGACCGGACGTTCATCGCCGTCGAAGGCGTGTACGGGGCCGGCTACCGCTACGTCGGACACGGTCCATGAAATGGCGGCTGCGCAGCCCGTCGCGGATCGCGATCAGGCTGCTGGCGTTCAACCTGCTGCTGCTCTTTCTGCCGATCGCCGGCATCCTCTATCTCGACGTCTACGAGACGCGGCTCCTCGAGGCGCAGGAGCGCGCGATGGTGCAGCAGGGCCGGCTGGTAGCCGGCGCTCTGTCGGCCGGGTCCGCGCTGGATCCGGGGACCAGCGCCGCCTTCATCACGCGCCTCGGGCAGCGTGGTGACGCGCGTCTGCGCATCTACGATGCCGCCGGCATCTTGATCGCCGATTCCCACAACATCCGGATGGAAGGCGATCGTGCGGCGGCCGACGCGGCGGAGAGCCCCTACGCGCCCGGCGCGAAAAGCGGCGTCCGGACGCGGCCGCTGTACCGCGTCGGGGCGTGGCTGGCGCGGGCGCGTCGAAGCCTGGAGACGATCGCCGGGAAGGTACCGGTCGTCACCCGGCGCGATTCGACGATCGAAATCGCATCCTCCGAGCCGCCGCCCGAGGTGCGGGCCGCGCTGGCCGGCCGCTACGGCGCCGCGACGCGCCCGACGCAGGACCAGCGATCGCTGACGCTGACGAGCGCCGTACCGGTGAAGCGCGGAGACACCGTCATCGGCGCGGTGCTCGTCTCGCAGTCGACGATGCGCGTGCTGCAGGCGCTCTACGACGTCCGGCTGCGAATCTTCGAGGTCGTGCTCGCTTCCCTTCTGGCGGCCGCGCTGCTCACGGCGCTGGCCGCCGCCACCGTCGTCCGGCCGATCGGACGGCTGCGGCGGCAGGCGTCCGACCTGGCGGAGCGGCGCAGCCGGCTGCCGGGCGTCTTTCACGACACGCACCGGCGCGACGAGATCGGCGACCTCGCGCGCGCGCTGCAGGAGCTGACGCGCCGGCTCGACGAGCACATCCGCGAGGTCGAGCGGTTCGCGAGCGACGTCGCGCACGAGTTCAAGAACCCGCTGGCGTCGATCCGCACCGCCGCGGAGATGGCCGCGCAGGCCGAGGACCCTCTGGACCGGGCCCGCTTCCTCGATCTGCTCGCCAAGGACGTGGACCGGCTCGACCGCCTGGTTTCCGACGTGCGGGATCTCGCCCACATCGACGCGCAACTCGAACAGGAGCCGCTGCAGCCGGTAGACGTCGGCGCATTGCTGGCACAGGTGATCGACGGGCTTCGGTTCTCCAACGGACCCGAACCGGCGATGTCGTTGCGGGTTGCCGGCGGCCCGATGCGCATCTCGGGATCGGCGGATCGGCTGGCGCAGGCGTTCGAGAACATCCTGTCGAACGCGCGAAGCTTTGCGCCACGCGGTACCGCCGTGGACGTTCACGTCAGATCCGAGGACGGATTCTGCAGGGTGTCGATCGCCGATCGGGGCTCCGGCATTCCGCCCGCCCACCTCGATCGCATCTTCGAGCGCTTCTTCACGTACCGGCCCCGGCCTGAGCGAGCTGATGGGATTGCGCGAGTCGAAGGGCCTCGTCCTGAGCGAGCTGATGGGACGCGCGAGTCGAAGGGCCAGAATCCGATGGCCGAAGCGGCCATGCGGGTCTCGGCCTGGCGATCGCGAGGACGATTGTGCAGGGATACGGAGGGACGATAACCGCCTCGAATCCGGCCGAAGGCGGGGCGTGTTTTGATATCCGGTTGCCGCAGATCCCGTGATGGTCTTTCCAACACGGAGGGCACGGAGGGCACGGATCTCTCGGAGCGAGGCGATTGGGTTGGAGTTCGTATTTCGACTGGATCGCTCTATTGCGACCAAGCGCGAACAAACCCACAACACCGAAAATGCCGACGTCCACGGCGGGAACGCACTCGAGCGCCGGCCGGAGTTGACGAAGTGGCCGGCGTTGGTAGGTCAGGCGAGATTGTGGATGCAAACAATGGCCGAGTGCTGCACTGTTTGCATCCTCAATCTCGCCTGACCTACTCGCGCTGCGCGCGACTCGAGTGCGTGCGAGCGCGTCAAATTAGAGCCTCCGTGTCCTCCGTGAACTCCGTGTTGGAAGACCGGCGCAGCTGGGGCGTGACAGCCGCGGCGCAGGTCCGGTCACCGCCCGATCACAGACGCTGGATTCGCGTGGATTCGGTGCAGCAGCACCGCCATGCGCTTGGTCTGCGACGGCAGCGTCGTCAGGTCCGCGGTCTCGTTCACCGTGTGATCGTTGCTGCCCATCAGCCCGACGCCGTCGATGATCGTCTTGATCTCCCCCGCGACGAACGACACGTCGGCGGCGCCGGCGCGATCCGGGCTGACGGCGGTCACCGGACCAAACCCGAGATCGCGGCTGGCCTGGTCGTACATCGCCAGCAGCCGCGCGTTCCCTTCCGTCGGCGCCATCGGCGGATAGCCCTCGTCGAACCTGATGGTGGCCGTGCGTGTGCGGCAGCGATCCGGCCACGATCCCCTCCATGGTCTTTCTGGCCTTCGCGAACTGCTCGCTCGACAGGGCGCGCAGATCGCCCGAGGCGACCGCGTGCTCCGCGATGACGTTGGTCTTGCCGAACGCCGTGCCTCGGAGTTGCACCGGATCGAACTCGACCGTCGTGCCGCCGAGCATCACGCCTGGATTGAAGGTGAGGTGCGCCTCCCCGGCCATCTTTTCCCGGAAAGCGTTGACGATGCGCGCCAGTTCGTAGATGGCGCCGTAGCCGATGTCGTCGCGGAAAATCTGCGACGAGTGCGCGGGCTTGCCGGTGACCTTGACTTCCCAGCCGGTCGTGCCGCGCCGCGCGGTGACGGCGAGCTTCGGATCGGCCGGCCCGTCTTCGAAGCCGATCGCGATCGCCGCCCCTTTCGCGGCCGAGACCAGGGCCTCGCGCGCCAGGCTCAACGGCTCGCCGGCATCTTCCTCGTCGCCCGTCATGACGACGGCCACGTTCATCGTTTTCAGCGCGCCTGATGCCTGGAGCGCCTTCAGCGCCGCGATCATGATGACGTCGCCGCCCTTCATGTCGATGATCCCGGGCCCGCGGGCGGTGCGATCGTCCACGCGCTGGAACTTCTGGAAGGGACTGTCTCTCTCGAAGACCGTATCGAGATGGCCGATGAGCAGGATGCGCGGTCCGGGCGCCGGATGCTCGGCCACGAGGTGCCCGGCACGCTTGAAGGGGGCGCCGTCGATCCAGCGGGTCGTGAAGCCCAGCGCGTCGAGCTCGGCACGGAACACGCGGCCGACTTCCCTGACGCCCTCGAAGTTCTGCGTGCCGCTGTTGATGTTGACGACGCGTTCGAGGAGAGCGAGCGCTTCGCCGTTGTGCGCGTCGACGTAGCTGACGAGCGCGCGCTCGGCCGCGGTCACGGCGCTACCGGACTGCATGAGCGGAAGGGTAATGCAGATGGCCGTGAGGAGCGTCATGCGTGGTCTCCGGTCGTCGGTCTCAGGTCTCTGGTCTCTGGTCTTGGGTGTCTTCGGTCTTCGGTCTTCGGTCTCAGTCTTCGGTTCTACCACGGACCCGAGACCTGAGACCTGAAAGACCTGAGACGACCAGGGACCTGAGACCCGAGACCTGGGACGACCCGAGACCTGAGCCCCGAGACGACCCGGCACCGGCGATATCCCCTCGCAGCAGCGTCATCGGGCCGAAGGTCTGCGGACCCAGTTGGCCGGCGTCGACACCGACGGTGCCGTCGAGGCGATACGGGAGCGGCTGCCGGTTGACGGCGCGCCTGATGCTGTCCGCGAGGCCCGGAATGCTGGCAAAGCTCACCGACAGATCGATCGGCACGATGCTCTCGCCGCCGCCGTTCAGCGGAAGCCCCAGAGGGAAATCGGCGTCCGCCGCGTGCGACTCGTCGAGATACAGCGTCCCTTTCAGCGTGCCGAGCGTGAGGCTGAACGGGTTCGGGTTGGTGACCTTCGTCCAGAGCCGTATCGCGGCGCCGCCGATCGGCATGCCGGACCGGGGACCGACGAGCCGGATCTCTGGGTCACGATCGGGCGCCTGCTCGAACCGCGGCGCCTGCACCAGCGCCGACAAGCTGCTGGAGCGTGGCGCACCCGACGAACATGAAACCGGCAAGCGCGCTACAGATGAGTCTTTTTGCCATCGTCTCTCCCCTATCAGCCCGACAAAGCGGGAGGGGTGCAATTCAGCGGCCAGCCGGAGAACGCTTCCAGCTCCCAGCTTCCAGCTTCCAGCCCGGTCAAAGAAAGAGAGGAGGACATCTCAGCCGTCAGCGGTAAACTGGTTCCATGAGCCGCCTCCGCCGCTGCTCCGTCGCCCTCCTTGTCGCCATCTGCATTGCGGCGGTGACGGTGTCGGCCCAGCGGCGCCGCAACCGCGGGTTCGGCTGGGCGCCGATGCGCATGGCCACGGCCGAGAGCTTCGACGGCGGGTTCAATTTCTGCCGGCTCATGTTCTCGGAGAGCCGCGACGGCGACGGCGGGAGCTGGGGCGTCGACTACCCGCGCGCGGACGTGAACCTTTCAATCCGGCTCGCGGAACTGACGCGCACGCGCATCAGCCGCGATGCGGCGACCGGCGAACCCAATCACGTCCTGCTCCGCATCACGGACGATCTGCTGTTCCAGTGCCCGTTCGTGATGATGACGGAGGTAGGGGCGGTCTACTTCAGCCCCGAAGAGGCGACGCGGCTGCGCGAGTACCTGATGAAGGGCGGGTTCGTCTGGGCGGACGACTTCTGGGGCACGTACGCCTGGGAGGTCTGGGCCCGGGAAATCGCCAAGGTGCTGCCCCCGTCCGAGTTCCCGATCGTCGATGTGCCGCTCAGCCACCCGATCTTCCGATCGCAGTTCGAGGTGACGAAGGTCATACAGATTCCCTCGATCAGCGCCTGGATGGGCATGGGCGGCGGGACGTCCGAGCGCGGCGCCGACAGCGCCGAGCCCCACGCGCGCGGGATCTTCGACAAGCACGGCAACCTGATGGTGTTCATCACCCACAACACCGACTTCGGCGATGCCTTCGAGCGCGAGGGTGACGACCCGCAATACTTCTACACGTTCTCGGTCGACGGCTACGCGTTCGGCATCAACGTCCTGCTGTATGCGCTGTCACATTGACGTCTCACGGCCAGATGCCACCTTCGGTTTTGAAACCGGCTCTAGGCTTGGGCGGGCCTGAGACTCGAGCTCTTCGGTGGCGCGCCAGCCCTCCGCCGCGGTGTCCGGTCGCCGGCGCCGCGCCCACCTCACGCTGACGGCCTCTCTCCTGCCAATCTTCCTCGCGGCCTGGATCGTCGTGCCGCCGTTCTCACCCATGTGGCTTCCGTTGGCCGTGGCGGCTCCCGAACTGAGCCCGTGGATCCTGCTCGCCGCAATCGCTCTGGCGCTGATCGCGATGCTCGACGCGCGGACCAGGACGCCGGCGCGGGCGGCCCTTGCGCTGTCGTGTCTCGCGGCAGCGCTGGCGGCGTGGCCGCTGGTGCGCGCCGCGAGAACGGCGCCGCGCCTCGCGGCGGCGATGAGCGAGGGGCTCGGCAAGGACTACCTTCGGACGGTCTCGTCAGATCCGAGCCGGCGCATGCGCCCGCGGCCGATTGTCGTATCCGATCTCTTCCGCGGCATCGACACCGGGGACTCACGCGTGACGCGCGGGGTGACGTTCGCCTCGCCTCAGGGAACGCCGCTGCGCCTGACCGTCTACGCGCCGAACGCCCCCGGACCGCATCCCACGATCGTGCAGATCTACGGCGGCGCCTGGCAGCGCGGCAGCCCGGACGACAACGCAACGTTCGCGCGCTACTTCGCCGCACGCGGCTACGTCGTGTTCGCGATCGACTACCGTCACGCGCCGCAGTGGCGCTGGCCGGTGCAGGTAGAAGACGTGCTGAGAGCGCTCTATTGGATCCGCCAGCACGGAGCGGACCACGGCGCCGACGTGTCCCGCGTCGCGCTCGTCGGCCGGTCGGCGGGCGCCCACCTTGCGCTGCTGGCCGCCTATGTCCCCGTCATGGATCATCCGGTCCGCGCCGTCGTCAGCTTGTACGGCCCAACGGACCTCGTGCGCGGCTATCGTGAGCCGCCGCGGCCCGATCCGATCGACGTCCGGGCGGTGCTGACGAAGTTCATCGGCGGGACGCCGGACGAGCTCCCCGACGCCTATCTGGAGGCGTCGCCGATCACCTACGCCACTCGCCCGCTGCCGCCGACGCTCCTCATCTACGGCGGACGCGATCACGTCGTATCCCCGCGCTTCGGCGCGAGCCTGCACGAACGCCTGCGGGCCACGGGCACCACGTCCGTGCTGCTGACGCTTCCCTGGTCGGAGCACGCCTTCGACGCCATCCCGTCCGGCCCTGGCGCACAGCTCGCACTGTTCCATCAGGAGCGCTTCCTCGCGTGGGCGCTGAACCCATAGCTGGAAGCTGTGAGCTGGAAACTGGGAGCTGGAAGCTGGGAGCTGGAAGCTGTTCGTCACATCGTCGCCTCGCGGCAAATCGGCCGTGCTACGCTCTGCGGCATGGCCTGGTGGACGCGGAACAAGGGCGGAGCGGCGGGCGGCGATCCCGCGGCGGACATGCCGCTCATCCGGCTGGAACACATCACCAAAGTGTTCAAGGGCGACGACGCCGAGGACGAGACGCGGGCGCTGTGGGACGTGTCGGCCGACATCGGCCGCGGGGAGTACGTGTCGGTCTCCGGTCCCTCTGGCTGCGGCAAGTCCACGTTCCTCTCCATCCTCGCCATGCTCGACGCGCCGACGAGCGGACGGTACTTTCTCAACGGCCGTCCGGTCGATCACCTGGCCCCATCGGAAAAAGCGCGGCTCCGCAATATCGAGATCGGGCTCATCTTCCAGAGCTTCAACCTGATCGGCGACATGAGCGTGTACGAAAACGTGGAGTATCCGCTCTCGCTGCGCAACGCGAGCCCCGCGGATCGCAAGGCGCGGGTGGAGGCGGCGCTCGAGCGGGTTGGATTGACCGCACGGGCCAGGCAGCGGCCGGGACAGTTATCGGGCGGTCACCAGCAACTCGTCGCGATCGCGCGCGCCATAGCCGGGCGGCCGCCGATTCTGCTCGCCGACGAGCCGACCGGCAACCTCGACTCGAAGACGGGCGACGACCTGATGCAGATGCTCGGCGAGCTTCACGCCGACGGCGCCACCGTGTGCCTCGCGACGCACGATCCGCGCTACATCGCGCAGGCCAAGCGGCATATCTACTTGTTCGATGGACAGATCAGCAAGGACCCTGTCGCGTAGCCGCGGCAGGTGAACAGGAGTTCAGGAGTTTCAGGAGTTCAGGAGTTTTGTGTTTGTTTGTTTTCTCCTAATCTCCTGATCTCCTGTTCAAACGCTCCTGATCTCGCTTATTTCCCCTGCATCCGCATGATCGCCGCCCGGAGCGCCTGCTTCGTCGTGTCCGACCCGACGAACAGATCCTCCGGATAGCGGCTGTACTGCAGCATGTCGGCGTAGATGGCTTCGCTCTGATACAGGTTGAAGCCCATGCCGGCGAGGTACTGCAGGCGGAGGTTGCGATCCCGGTTGATGATCGCGTCGGCGAGCCACGGGGTCAGATCGGCTTTCGTCCCGGCGTAGTTCGAAAACAGATCCACGGCCGAGTACATCCCGATTTCCCCGAGCGATCGCGCCACCGGCAACATCTCCGGCTGGCTGAGGCGGCGCTGCACGGCCTCGACGTCGATCCGCGTCGGCTCGGCCTGCCCGAGCAGCACGAGGTCGTAGCCCGCGCCGTTGTTCGTGTTGCCCCAGACCACGCCGCCCGGGAACACTTCGAGGAAGGTCGCGATCTCGCTCTTCACCGCTGCGGAGTTGCTCTCGTAGAGCTGCACGAACAGCGTCACCGCGCCGCCCGGGTTCAGGTGCGACTTCACCGTCTCGAAGAACTCCTTCGTGTAGAGCATCGCCGCCCCTTTGACCCAGGGGTCCAGCGGATCCGACGTGATCGCGTCGAACTTCTCGTCGGTCGTCAAGCAGGAAATGCCGCGCGTCGTCGAGGACGACGTGGGTTTTCGGGTTCGCGACCACGTCGAAGTTGTGCTGCGCGAAGTAGCGGGACACGACGGCCGGGACGAGCGGCTCGATCTCGGCGATGGTGAGGCGCTTGACGGCCGGATCGACCGAGACGGCGCCGGCCGTCACCCCCGCGCCGCAGCCGATCACGAGGACCGACGCCGGGTTCTTCGGGATGAGCGTGGTCATGTGGCCGAGCATCCGCTGCAGGCGCATGTCCTGCGGCTCGCTCGAGGCCTGGACCTTGCCGGCGTTGTGATAGTTGAGCACGCCGTTCGACAGCCGCGTGACCGCGACCGAGGCGTTCCACCCTTCACCCATGTAGATGACCTCGGATTCGCCGAGGCGGGTGGCGGCGTAGCGGCCGTAGGCGACGAACACGCCCGGCACCGGCTGGACCGAGCGCGCGAGCAGCACGGCGCCGCCCATGGCGGCCGCGAGCAGCAGCGTGCCGGCGAACTGGAAGCGCGACTTCTTCGACTCGGCTTCGGCGGCCGCGGATTCGAGCATCAGCAGCGCCGACACGGCGGAGATGATGATGAGCACCTGCTGTGCGCGCTGGCTGCCGAGCCAGACGACCAGCAGGAGGCTCGCGGTGACCGAGCCGATGATCGCCCCGAGCGTGTTGGCGGCATAGACCCCGCCGACGAGGCGGGCCGGGTCCTTGCCGCCGGTTGCGACCGACGCGAGCGCGAGCGGGAAGCTCGCGCCCCAGAGAATCGCACCCGGAAGGATCGCCCACATGCACCGGACGAAATCGAGCTGGAAGTTGAACCAGGGGTTGCTCGAGATCGCCGGGTTGATCGGCCAGTACGGGAGCGACTGCGTCAGCATGTACGCGCTCCACGCGAGCGCGACGCAGATCAGCATCTGGCACCAGCCGAGCGCGAGGCGCGGCCGCGCGAGACGGGCCGCCAGGGCCGAGCCGAGACTGCTGCCGATGCCGAGGCCGAGCAGGAACACGGCCAGGATCAGCGAGAACGTGTAGACCGTCGCGCCGAACAGCAGCGACAGCAGGCGCGTCCAGATCACTTCGGCGCCGAGCGCGGTCATGCCGGAAAGGCCGATCGACACGTACACCGCCCAGGCCCCGGAGGCGCGCTCGATCGTCACCGGCGGCGTGGCGGCCTCGGTATGCGGCGTCGCCTTGGCGATGAGGAGCGCCACGCCCGCGACGATCAGGTTCAACGCGACCGCGACGAACGTCGCCACGAGGCTGTCGTGCACGCGCAGCAGGTAGAACCCGGCCAGCAGGCACCCGAGCACCCCCCCGCCGATGTTGCCGCCGTAGAAGAAGCCCAGCCAGGAGACCCCTTCGGGCGTGGACTCGACCCAGCGCGACATCGCCGGCAGCGTCGCGCCCATGAGCAGCGTCGGCGGGAGCAGGCAGATGCTCGCGGCCACGCCGCGCAGCAGGATGCCGGTCACGCCCGAGCCGCCCCACGCGAAGTACACGCCGCCGAGCAGCGGCATGCCGAACAGCAGGACAATGCCGCAGACGGCGATCCCGATCTCGAGGTACGCGTAGACCTTCAGGGGATGATGGCGCGCGGAAATCGCCCGCGCGAGGAACAGGCTGCCCAGACACATCCCGCCCATGAACGTCCCGAGGAGGACCCCCAGCGAGACGGCCGACGACCCGATCACCAGCTGCAGCAGCTGGAACCAGACGATCTCGTAGATCAACGCGGCGCATCCGCTGCCGACAAACAGCAGCAGCAGCGCCGGCAGCACGCGGCGTGCGTTCATTCAGTCACACCTCTCCAACGGTATTTCAAGCTAGCGTCATTTTACAAAAATGTCCGAGGATGGTATCACGCCAGTCTGGGCGGAAGATGGCCGCACTTGAGGTAAATGTGTGACAGGAGAGACAATCGGGACTCGGGACTCGGGACTCGGGACTCGGGATTCGTAGATTCGGGGATTAGTGATTAGCGATTCGCTGGGGGATGCATGAGGGTCGTCAGGATCGCGGGGCTCTTCGCAGTTGCGGCGCTGGGCGTCACGGGCCTCGGCGCCCAGGGCTCAGGGGGCACGCTTCTCGTGCTCAACAAGGTGGATGCCACGCTGGCGTTCGTGGACCCCTCGAGCCATCAGGTCATCGCGCGCGTCCCGACCGGCGAAGGGCCCCACGAGGTCGTCGTCTCGACGGACGGGACGCTCGCCTTCGTGAGCAACTACGGGGCGCAAACGCCTGGCAGCTCGCTCTCGGTCATCGACATCGCGGCACGCAAGGAGCTGCGCCGCGTTGACGTGAGCCCGCTCCGGCGGCCGCACGGGCTCGCGTTCGCCGATGGCAAAGTCTACTTCACGGCCGAAGTGAACCGGGTCGTGGGACGCTACGATCCCGCGTCGAACCAGATCGACTGGGTGATGGGCACCGGCCAGGCCGGGACCCACATGGTCATGGCCAACCCGGACGGCTCGCGGTTGATCGCGGCCAACATCGGATCCGACAACATCAGCGTGCTCGAGCGCGGCACGAACCCGCTCGCGTGGAACGTCACCGCCATCGCGGTCGGGCGCGGGCCCGAAGGCATGGACGTGTCGCCGGACGGCCGCGAGCTCTGGACGGCGCACTCGCGCGACGGCGCCGTCTCGATCGTCGATCTGGCGGCCAAGCGCGTGACCGGGACGGTCGACGCGCAGACCAAGCGCTCCAACCGGCTGAAGTTCACCGCCGACGGCAAGCTCGTGCTCATCAGCGATCTCGACGCGGGCGAGCTGGTGATCCTCGGCGCGGCGGATCACAAGCCGGTCAAACGGATCAAGCTGGGAGCCGCTCCCGAAGGGATCCTCGTGCCGCCGGGCGGCTCGCGTGCCTACATCGCCGTCAATGGCGACAACCAGGTCGCCGTCCTGGACCTCGCCAAGCTCGAAGTCATCGCGCGGATCTCGGCCGGCAATGGACCCGACGGGCTGGCGTGGGTCGGGGGACGTTGAGAATTCGCTCAGGGGACCAAGCTGGAAGCCACAAGACGGAGGCAGTTATGAGGATCATTACCCGCCGGGCCACCGGACGGCTGCTCTACATCGCGCCCGCCTTGTTGCTGGCGCTGGCCCAGCTTCCGGTGGTGGCGCAGCAATCCCCCGCGCAGGTCAATGGCTCGGGCTCGGCCAACTGGGCCGACGAGGTGCTGAAGACGGAAGGCTACGTGACGCCGCCGAAGGAGCTCGCCGACGCCGTCCTCATCCCGCGCTATCTGAATGTCTCGCTGACGAGCGCGAGCCCGGACAAAAAGTGGTTCGTCAACGAAATCGGCGACGGCCCCGTGCTGATGAAGACCTTCTCGAAGCCGTATCACGAGCTCGGCGGCGTCTTCATCGACTTCGGCGCGAACCGCGCCCGCGCGCTCACGATTCGCAACAACGTCGGGATCCAGATCATCGCGGCGGCCGACGGCTCGAAGAAGACGCTGCAGATGCCCACCGGCGCGCGGATCTCGAACGCGATCTGGTCGCCCGACAGCAAGGCCGTCGCGTACTTCGTGCACACGGACGCCGCCACGCACATCTGGATGACGGACATCGCGGCGAACCAGGCGCGGCAGGTCACGAAGACGCCGGTGCTCGCGACGCTCGTCTCGAGCGTCGAGTTCACCGCCGACGGCAAGCTGATCGCCGCGGTGATGGTCCCCGACGGCCGCGCCGCCATGCCCGTCGCCCCGTCGGCGCCCACGGGGCCGGTCGTGAAGATTGCCGACGCCGACAAGAACCGCCTCCGCACGTTTGCCAGCCTGATGACGACGCCGTACGAGCAGGCGCTGCTCGAGTGGCATGCGACCGGTCAGCTGGCGCTCATCGACGTGCAGACGCGGCGCCGCCCGGAAGATCGGACCGCCGGCGATGATCCGATCGCTCGACGCGTCGCCCGACGGCAAGTACGTCCGCGTGACGCGCATGGTCAAGCCGTTCTCGTACGACGTCCCGGTCGGTAACTTCGGGTCGGTCGAGGAAATCTGGGACGCGGACGGCAGGATGCTGACGAAGCTGAACGACCGGCCGATCAACCTCGGCGTCCAGGACGACACGGCTCCGCCCGATCCTGGCGCGGCGCCCGGCGGCGGCCGCGGAGGGGCGCAGAACCAGCAGGGGCGGCGCGAGCTCGCGTGGCGCACCGACGGACAGGGTCTCACCTATCTCGAGCAGGAGCCGCTGCCGCCCGGCGTCACGGAACCGCCGGCCGGACGTGGAGGACGCGGCGGACGCGGCGGGGGCCGCGGCGGCGCGGCGAACGACGACGACGCGGACTCTGACGACCGTCCGCGGGGACCGCGCCGCAAGGATCGCGTGATGCAGTGGCAGGCGCCGTTCGAAAAAGATGCGGCGAAAGCGATCTTCGAGAGCCCCGCGCGCCTGTCCAATCACCGCTTCTCCCCCGACATGCAGACGCTCTTCGTCAGCGAGCGGGCCGGGCAGAACACGTCCGAGTACGCGGTCTACCTGAGCGACACCACGAAGCGCTACCCGCTCGCGCGTTACGAGACCGACGACATCTACGCCAACCCGGGCTCCATCGTGATGGCGCGCGGCGGCGCCGGTGGCGGCGGCGGGCGCGGGGCCGGCGGAGGCGGCGGACGCGGCGGCGCGGGCGCCGGGCCGGGCGGAGGCATCGTCCAGCTCTCGGCCGACCGGGAGGCCGTGTTCTATCTGGGCACGGTCAACGACAAGGCGCCGATGGAGGTCGGACCGAAGACGTTCCTCGATCGCGTGGCGATCAAGTCGGGTGAGAAGACGCGCGTCTACGAAAGCGACAACGGCGGCGTCTTCGAGCGCATCTCGACCGTCCTCGATCCCGACGTCCCGCGGTTCATCGTTTCGCGCGAGGGCCCGGCCGAGGTCCCGCAGAACTATCTGGTCGACCGCGGCGTCCGGACGCAGCTCACCGAGAACAAGGACTACACCCCGGACCTCACGCGCGCCGTGAAGCACCAGTTCACCGTCGAGCGGCCGGACGGGTTCAAGTTCAAGGTGAAGATCATGCTCCCGCCCGACTACCAGGCGGGCACGCGGCTGCCGGCGCTGTTCTGGTTCTACCCGCGCGAGTTCGCGACGCAGGAGGACTACGACCGCCCGGATCGCACGTTCAACAAGCACACGTTCGAGAGCTTCGGGACGCGGTCGATGGAGTTCTTCGTGCGCCTCGGCTACGCGGTGGTCGAGCCCGACGCGCCGATCGTCGGCCCGCAGGGGCAGATGAACAACAACTACGTCAACGACCTGCGGAACAACCTGGCCGCCACCATCGACGAGCTCGATCGGCGCGGGCTGGTCGATCGCACCCGGCTGGCGATCGGCGGCCACAGCTACGGCGCGTTCTCGGCGGTCAACGCCATGGTGCACACGCCGTTCTTCAAGGCGGGCATCGCCGGGGACGGCGCCTACAACCGCACGCTCACGCCGATCGGCTTCCAGACCGAGCGCCGCGACCTCTGGGAGGCGCGCGACGTGTACCTGTCGATGTCGCCGTTCCTGTACGCGAACAACCTGACCGGTGCGCTGCTGATGTATCACAACCTCGCCGATCAGAACGTCGGGACGGATCCGACCAACTCGATCCGCCTGTATCACGCGCTGAACGGGCTCGGCAAGACGACGGCGCTGTACCTGTATCCCTACGAGGACCACGGCCCGGTCGCGAAGGAAACACTGCTGGATCTCTGGGCGCGGTGGGGCGCGTGGCTCGACAAATACGTCAAGAACCCGCAGAAGGCGAAGCCCGCGGACAAGAAGATCACGACCGACGCGGCCAGCCGGAGCCAGTAGGTCATCGATCCAGATGCGTTCAGTTGTGCGAACCGGGGCATCGCTCGCGGCGCTGGTCGCCTTGGCGCTCCTCGTCAGCACGCCGGCGGGCTCCGCGCCGCCGGTGCCCGACCGCATCTGGTTCGCGCCGGGCCCGGGGACGCTCGACTTCCAGCGGCTCTTCGAGCATCCCGAGGAGTGGGCGCGCGCGCGCGACGTCATTCGGGTCTTCAAGTTCTATCAACAGCACACCGAGGCGCGGCGGCCCGAGATCGTCGGGCCGAACTACTACGACGCGCTGGTGCGGGTGAACGCGTTCCGCAAGCTCAGAGAGCTGCGCATCAACACGGCGCTCGAGATCGGGTCGGTGAAGGAGTTCTGGTGCACGCCGGACCGGAGCGGGATGGACGCCTCGATCCGCGCCACCCTCGACGCGGTGAAGGCCATCCAGGACGCGGGCGGCACGCTGAAGTACATCGCGATGGACGAGCCGTGGGTCTCGGGCCGGGCGAGAGTGTGCGACGGCCCCGCCCTCGAGCCGACCGCCGATCGCGTCGCCACCTACATGTCCGCGGTGCAGAGCGCCCACCCGGCCATCCGCATCGGCCTCATCGAGGCGTATCCGTTCTCGAGCGCCGCGGCGATCGAGACGATGGTTGGGCTGCTGCGCGCGCGCGGGACTCCGCCGGCGTTCCTGCACATGGACGTGGACTGGCACGCGCTGGCCGCCGGCGCGTTCGCGCGCGACATGACGCGCCTGCAGGCGTTCGCCCAATCACAGAACATCACCTTCGGCATCATCATCGTCGGATACAACGGCGAGGCCGATGCGCTGTACGCCGTTGACGCCGGCGGCATCTCGCACTTGATCGCCGATGCGTTCAAGACCTGGGACGCCATGCCGGAGCACCTGATTTTTCAAAGCTGGGTCGTCACGAGCACCGGCCTGTTCATCACGCCGTCCAACCTGCCGGAGGACCGGCTGCACAGTCACACCAACCTGCTCTTCCAGCTTTTTCGCCGGCTGCGCGGGGCGACGGGAGGACCCGTGGGGCGCGCCGTCCCGCGCGGCGCTCCCTGACGCCACCTCGTAAAAGGCCCGCCCGTCTTCTTCCCCGACCAGGTTCAGCGCAATCGCGGAACGCACGTAGCGGATGAGATCCGGCGGCGCCCTCCGGGTGTCGATCACGACATAGACGATCCCGAGGGACGTCAGTTGAGCGGCGGCCGAGACCGGATCCATCAGCGTGGCTTCGCCGGACAGCGGTTCGCCGGCCGACAACCGGAGCAACGATCCGATCACCGGCGTCGCCAGATACTTGCGGGTGATGTCCGGCGACAGACGCGCGACGAATCCCCCGACGATCGGGCGTTCGTGGATCGACTGGGCGAAGAGCACGCCGGAGTCGAATGCGCCCGTCTCACCGAACCCGTCGCGAACGCCGAGCGGAAGCTCGCACACGGCGCCCGGCCGTGACGCATCCTTCAAACGGGCGTAGAGCGACGGAGCACTCAGGCGATACACCGGCGTCGCCGCCGGCGCGGACTCGACCGCGACGAGCAGCGCGAGGCACCAGGCGAGCGCATTCCGTCGCCCGCCCTGCCTGGCAAGCCAGGCAGTACCAACCGCCGCGAGGATCGCGGAGGCGAGATACACCACGACCATCGCGCGCCCGGGGATTCGGGCGTTGGCGACGATCGGCACGAACCGCATGGCGATGCCGGGGAGGATCAGCGGCGTCTGACGGCCGAACACGAGCAGCCACGGGCCGAGCGACCAGATCAGAAACACGGCGCCGGCGAAGACCCACTCACGCACCACGGGGTCCCGGCGCTGCGCCGCAACCGCGACCGCGCCGAGCAGGAGCGCGCCGGCTGGAATCCATCCGCAGCCTTCGATGGGATCGAGCGTCAACCGCGAATAGGCGTCGCGGACGCGGTCACCCCACCACACGTGGAAAGGATTCCCGAGGACGAGCGTGGCGGCGTCGATGCCCCCGGGTGCGCTGCGCCACAGATAGCGTTGCGACACGTACCGGCCCTCGCTCCAGAGCTTCACGCCGTTGACGAGGAGCGGCACGAGCAGCACCGCGGCAACGATCGCTGCCGTCAGCAGCGCGCGCCGGTTCTGCCACGCGGGCGAGGCGTTGACGGTCACCGACGCGCGCGTCAGCAGCAGGGCCGTTGCGGCGAGGAGCAGCAGCCAGCCGAACGTCACCGGGTTCCCCACGCCGCGGACGGACACGCGGAGCGAGCCGATCGCGATCCTGTCGACGTCCGTCGCCAGGATGAGAATAATGACCAGCGCGTCGAGCGCCAGCAGCACGCCGATGCCGATCAGCACGCCGCGGCGAACCGTCGACCGGCCCGGCGATCGCAGGGTTATCGTCGAGCTCTGGGCAATCCATCGGAGCGCCACGAGGAGCCCCGCGAAGATGAAGAGGTAATAGTCCACGTACGCGATGGCCGCGAGCGCCACGCCAAGCAAAGCCCCCGCGCGCATCGACGCGCGCTCGGCGGCGTGCCAGGCCAGCAGGCATACCAGCGGGACCACCCAGGCGGCGATCAGGCCGAAGTGCCCCGTCAGGCGCGCGGCGACGAAGGGAGAAGCTCCGAACACCAGCGCGGCGACGAGCGCGCCCGCCGTGTGCCGGGTCAGACGGTACGCGAGCGCATAGGCGCAGAGGAAGTTGAGCCACACGTGCCCGATGATCAGCACGTTCTGTGACGCGACGAGAGAGCCCGGGCCGAACAGGGCCGCGGCGAACGCGGGGAGCGCGGTGTGTGTGTGGAGCGTCAGATCGACGCCGAAAGGATGAAACAGGAACGGCGTGAAGAAGAACGAGTAGCCGGGATGATGGAGCACGTAGCCCATCCACCACACGTTCCAGAGAAAGCTGACGTTGTCGCCGGCGTTGACACCTGGAATCGCCGTATCCAGGTGCCGGATGACCGGCGACAACCACCAGACCGTCAGCGCGGTGAGCGCAAACACTGCGATCCCATGCCGGCGAAAGAGACCAGGCATCACCGGGGGATGATATCTAATTCAGTTCTAAAGTTCTAAAGTTCTAAAGCCAACTACAAGTCGCTAACTTAATAGGTGACGCGCACGCGGTACTTCAGCACCGCCGTCCCCTCCGAGGCGACCGGCACCGTGAAGTGCGACGCCCAGGCGGCCGACTTCTTCCACTCGTGCGACGAACGCAGCATGCGCCACGTGCCGCCGATCGGCTCGTTGACCTCGACGGTCACCGGCGCCGGCTTGTGGTTGCGCAGGGTGATCTCGTATTCGATCTCGTACACGCTGTCGGTGATCTTCTCGAAGTCGATCTGGTTCCGCTCGCACACGACGTCGAACGCGTTGCCGATCTTCAGCTTCAGCGTTTCGTCCTTGGGCGTGTGGGCGATCCGGTCTTCGCCGACGAATTGCACGCCCCCCTTCGAGTCCGCCTGGTAGACGCGGACGACGCCCGCGGGCATCGGCATGCCGAGGCCGGACTTCTGCTCGTTGCGGAACTGGTAGTAGACCTGCACCACGTCCTTCAGCGGCGCGCCCGGATGGGACGCGTTGCGGTAGTAGAACTCCTGGCCGTCGACGACGTAGCGCTTGTCGACCGGGACGCCGGTTCCGGCCAGCATGCTCACCTGCTTCGTCTCGTTGTTGTTGATCGTGGTCTTCCGCGCGAGGCTGTACAGGTGGTAGTCGGAGAAGGCCTCCTGCGTCATCGCCTTGGCGTTGCTCTCCTCGCGGACGCGGCTGCCGAGGTCCCGTCGCATCTCGTCGATTTCCTGACGGACGCGGTTGAGATCCCCCGCGACCAGCTGCAGCTTCGCGCCGCGGAACGACGTGCCGCTGCCGTTGGTCAGCGTGACCCACCCGTCGAGATCGGCGGCCTTGTCGTCGCGCCCGACGGTGAGCACGTAGTCCGCGTTCCACCCCAGCTTCCCCGCCAGATAGGAGGCTTCGACGCGATGGCGCGCCGCCCCGCTGTTCTCCAGCGTCCAGATGAGCGTCGGGTGCGTGTAGAGATTGCCGGGCAGCTCCGGAAAGCGCATGTGATCGGCGTGGAGTCCGGTGACGATCTCGGTGCCGATGCGCCACACCGGGCCGTTGTTGTAGCTGAGGAGGTGCGCCTTCACCTCCTCCTCCCGCGTGGTGCCGTTCTCGGTCCGCGTCCGCACCAGCGTGACGTCGCGGCCGACGTACTTGCGCAGCAGCTTCTCCGGCTCGAGCAGATCGAACTCGTAGTTCTGCTCGAGGACGGACAGGCGCGAGGGCTCGGTCAGCGAGCGGAAGTGCACCGTCGCCGGGTTCACCGTCGCGGCGATGTCCATGAACTTCAGGTCGAAGCTTCCCGGTCCGAGCTGGACGTTCCGCACGTCGCGCACGAGCGCGATATCGGAGTTGTAGACCGTGACCGCCAGCTCCACCTGATCGTCCAGCGTCGTCGAGTCCTGGCCGGGCGAAGGCGCTGCTACCGCTTTCGAATCGGATCCGCGCGACACACCGACAATCGCCGCGATCACCATCGCCGCGACACAAATTCGTCCTCGCATTGTGATGCTCCTTGAAATCGCGAATCCCGGATCCCGGATCCGATCCGGATCCCGAGTACCCGAGTCCCGAGTCCCGAGTCGAGTCCCGGCAGTCCCGGCAGGTTTTTCTCCTGTGTTGAACGGAGCCGCGGGGAATTCTTGCGGGTGACGAGCCTCGACCAGGTGGCGCCGCCGTCGGTCGTGGAGAAGCGGCGGCCGTCGGAGGTCGTGACGGTTGCGGCCTTCGCGTCGGTGGCGTGGACGGCGACGAGATCGACTTTTTCGGGAAAAGACCGCAGCTGCCAGGTGGTGCCGTCGACGGAGAGCAGCACGATGCCGCCGCGGCCGACGAGCCAGCAGACGTCTCGAGCGGGCGAAGACCCCGCTGTGAAGTTGGCGGTGGTCCCGGTCTGCTGGGGCGTCCAGGTCAGGCCGCCGTCCGTGGATCGATGGACCACCCCGGCTGCGCCGGCGCGCCATCGCGACTCGGGGTCCGGCGAGGTGATTTCCATCAGCAGCGTGCGAGCGGCCCGGAAGCCGGCAATCTCCGATATCGGCGCTGGTTCGGCGGCCCGAGGAGCTGCCGCGGCATTCCGCAGTTCCTCCGCCTGGCGCTGCGCGTTGCCTAACGGTGGCGAGGCGGGCGGGACCGGCGGACCGGAGGCTGCAGCGGGCGGGGCTGGCGCGGCGGGCGGGGTTGCCAGCGGCTTGGCGGCGGGCGGGATGCTGGCGTCCGCCGATTTCGCCGTTGCGGTCAGCGACTCGTCCTTCAGTTTCGCCCCCTCCGCGCGGTCGCGACGCATCTCGAATTGCTCCGGTGCGTCGACGGCGGATTTTTCACGCGCGTCCTGTCGCGGGCCCCTGGATCGGACCGATTCCTTGTTCTCTTCCAGATTCTTGTTCAATTCCACCGGCGGAGCTACCGGCCGCGCCGCTGGTGGGGAGGGCCCTATCGAGGGCGCCGTAACGCCGGCTATCCGATCCAGTTCGCTCGACGGTGCAGGCTGCTCCGGCGGCTTGACGCCGGGAGCGACGGCAATCCAGAGCGCCACGGCGGTCGCGGCCGCGGTCGCCGGAACGAGGAATCGGAAGGTCAGGCTCGCCGGCCACCAGGATCGGCGCTCAACGGGAGGCGCGGTCCGCGCCATGGCGGACAGGACCGCCTGGCATCGCGCGCACCCGGCCGCATGCCCCTCGGCGGCCGCCAGGACATCCGCGGGCAACACGCCGTCCATCCACGCGGCGACGGTCTCGGCGTCGAGACAGTTCACGGCGTCCGGGGCGGTCTCTTCGCGCAGCGCTTGCGTCAAGAGACGGTGCACCGATCGCTCGCCCGCCTGCTTGGGTTCGTCGTTCACCAGTTCCTCATCATATAGAACGACCCGGTTCCACATCCTTGCGGACGATATCGTTGAGGTCCATCGGGCCGGGATCTTCCAGGGCGTATTCGAAGCAGCGGGCAACCTGGTCGGCGTCGAGCCCGCTTCAGTTCGCGAGGTGCCGCTCCACGGCCTGGCGGATCTCCCGCCGCGTCCGCGCGAGCTGGCGCGAGGCGGTCGCTTCGTGCTCGCCGAGCACGCGGCCCGTCTGCGCGAGCGTGAGCTGCTGCGTGTAGTAGCACGCCAGGCGCAGCCGGTCGCGCGCCGCGAGCACGGCAATCGCCGCCTTCAGCCCCCGCTGCAGCAGCGCGAGGTACCGCGTCCGGTCCGGATCGGCCGGCAGCGGCGCGGTGCTGGCCACGGCGCGCGGCTCGTCGTCTTCCGGCAGCGGATCGAGGCGGCGGCCCGCGCGAATGGCGTCCACGTGGCGCTGGGCGAGGACGGCCCGCAGCCACGTCGGCAGGCTGCTGCGTCCGTGAAAGTAGCGGAAGAGCGATCGGCGCTCGCCGGCGCGCTCGGTCGTCCCGTAGAGATCGGCGTAGAGCGAATCGGCCAGCTCGCGCGCGCGGCCCGAAGGGTCGAGCGCGTCGGCCGCTCGATAGAGCGACGGCCGGTACTCGCGCACGAAATGCTCCCACGCGGCCTCGTCGCCGTCCGCGCACGCGCAAGCCAGCGCGAGGTCCTCGAGGTGCAGCGACTTGAGGTAGCGCTCGAGCACGAACGACGCCGGGCCCGCCGCGGCTTTATCGGCGCTCGTCTGCAGCGCCGCCGCAAACCGCGACACCGTCACCGACCATCGCCCCGCCTGGGCCTGGCGATGGAGACGCTCGACGAGATCGTCCGGGATGCGGTCGGGCTGCGCGAGGCTTGTTTTCACCACAGAGACAACGGAGTTAACGGAGCAGGATCATTGTGACAGGGATTCGTGTGCAGCGACGCTCATTGGACGCGTTTTAACAGGAGCACGGGAGAACGGGAGAAACGAGAGCAGTCCCGCACTCGCCGCGCGAAGCGCGGGGCAGCGCCCGTCAACGCCGGCCTTGGGTTGCTTCAGGCCGGCGTTCGAGTGCGGGACGGGTCCTGAGTGACACCGTGGCTGTGTTTGATCCCGTGTCATCCGTGTCATCCGTGGCTAGACCGCTCCCGTCCTCCCGTCCTCCTGTGTTTCCGGTTCAGGCGCCGGCGTCCTTCCCCTGAGCAACCCGCCGATCAGCCACGCAACGGCGCCCGCGGCCGCGAGCACCATCACGAACCTGATGAGCGACGCCAGCGCCGCGGCGTCGAGGGCGGGCCACGCGAACTGACGCAGGCTGCCCCATCGATCGGCGGTCCAGTGCCATGCCGTATGGGCCACGAGCGCGGACAGCAGGATCGCGCCGATCCGCTCGGCGACGACGAAGCGGAACAGGAGCTGCAACGCGGGGACCATCAGCATCAGCACGAGCAGCTGGCCCAGCTCGACGCCGGCGTTGAACGACAGCAGCGACGTCAGGAGGTGCGAGCCGGCAAACTGCAGCGACTCGCGCAGCGCGAACGAGAAGCCGAGGCCGTGCACGAGGCCGAAGGCGAGCGCCAGGATCCAGCGCCGGCGGCCCACGGCGGGCGACGGGCCGGCGTCGCGGGCCGCGAGCACGATGTTCTCGAACGCCATGTAGACGATCGACGCCGCGATGAGCGTCTCGACCAGCGGAGGAAACCACAGCCCGTCCGGCCCGGCATTCAAGGCGGCCGCGATGAGCGTCACGGAATGCCCGGCGGTGAAGGCGGTGACCGTGAGGATGAGCTCGCGCGGACGCCGGAACGGGATCACGAGGCACAAGAGAAACAGCAGGTGGTCCGTCCCGTCGAGGATGTGCAGGAACCCGAGCCGGACGAACCGCCACGCGGCCTGGTGCCATCGCGGATCGAGACGCACCAGCCCGGGATCGCCGGTGAACTCGAACGCGCGAACGGTCCCGCCCGGCGGCATGAAACGCAGGACCGTCACGACGCGCAGGCCGAGCCGCGCGAGCGACGGGCGGATCGAGAAGACCGAACGGTCCGACGCGATCGGGTACTCGAAGAGCACGTCGAGCATCGCCTGATCCCACGGGATGTCGGTCTCGTTCGAGAGCGCCGGACCCGACACGCGCGCCAGCGCCTCCTCGTACGACGCGAACGAGCGATCGGATGGCAGCGACACGCGCGCGTGCGCGACGCCCGGCGCGGCCAGCGTCGCGTCCCCTTCGAACAGCTCGAGGCTGCCGGCGATCCACAGCATCGCCGCGTCCCCCAGGAGCGCGTGCGCCTTTTCGAGATCGAGAAAGCCGGGGCCGCGCACCGGGAACTGCACGTCGCGCATCGCGGTCAGCGGCACGCGCACGAGCACCCGAAGCTGCTGTCCCTCCGGCTTCACGAAGGCCTGGACCGTGACGTCGCGGGGGATGTCGTGCGCGGATGCGACGGCGGCGAACGAGAGGGCGAGCAGAAGGGCCGGCGCTGATTTCTTCACCCTGAAGGCGGAAGCCACGAGAGAGGTGGAAGCCACTCCGCCGGAGTATACTGGCGCCCGCGCCGAGCCGGAAGGCTGGCGCCAGCGTGAAAGGATCCGCGCATGATCCGGTACGGGAAGCTGCTTGCAGTCGCCACAGGGCTCGCGATCTGTGCCACGCCCGGTGTCCTACGAGAGTCGCTCCAGGCTCCGACCGCGGCCCAGACAGGCGCCGACGCCCAGGTCCCGGTGTTCCAGGTGGACCCGCTGTGGCCCAAGCCGCTGCCCAACCACTGGATTCTCGGCTCGGTCACCGGCGTGTGGGTGGACGCACAGGATCACATCTGGCTCGTGCACCGCGGGATGGACTCGCTCACCGCGCGGACCGAGGCCGGGCTGGCGACCGATCCCCCGACCGCGGAGACGTGCTGCGCTCCCGCGCCGCCCGTCCTCGAATTCGATCAGGCCGGGACGCTCCTCAACTCCTGGGGTGGTACAGGGCCAGGGATACGAATGGCCGCGGACGCCGGCGGGGATCACCGTCGACGCGAAAGGGAACGTCTGGATTGCCGGCACCGCGCCGGAAACCGCACCAGTCGCAGTAGCTGGTCCGGTTCCTCCACCGCGCGACGCTCACGTGGTCAAGTTCACCCGCGCCGGCAAGTTCCTGCTGCAGATCGGCCGCGCCGGCAAGAGCGAAGGCAGCTACAGCGAGACCATGCTGGATAGGCCCGCCACTGTCGCGGTGGACTCCGGCAGCAACGAGGTCTACGTCGCCGACGGCCTTGGCAATCGCCGGGTCGCCGTCTTCGACAGCGAGACCGGCGCGTACAAACGCCACTGGGGCGCCTACGGCGAAAAGCCAGACGGAAGCCCCCGTGGGCACGTACGATCCGGGCAAGCCGCCGGCGAGGCAATTCCGAACCGTGAGCTGCGTCAGAATCGGCAAGGACGGCCTCGTCTACGTCTGCGATCGCCGGAACAATCGCATTCAGGTGTTCAGGAAGGACGGCACCTTCGTGAAGGAGGCCGTCATCGCGAAAGAAACCCTGGGTCGAAGGCTCGGTCTGGGACATCGCCTTCTCGATCGACCCGCAGCAGCGGTTCCTCTACGTCGCCGACGGCTCCAATCAGAAGGTCTGGGTCCTCCGCCGCGACACGCTCGCGTCCGTCTCGAGCGTTGGCGCGGGCGGCCGGTGGCCGGGACACTTCTACGGCGTCGGCAACGTCGCGGTGGACTCGAAGGGCAACCTCTACACCGGCGAGACCTACGAAGGCAAGCGATTGCAGAAGTTCATGTTCAAAGGACTGGGCCGGCGGCGGGAGGCAAGTCATGAGGCGGCGACGTGGTCATCGGCTCGAGCTTCGTCGCCGCGCTGACCGCGCTCGGCGTCGCGCAGTGGACGCTCGACCGAGCGGTGGGCGCGCAGGCCACGGTTCAGGCCCCGAGGTTCGAAGTCGATCCGTTGTGGCCCAAGCCGCTGCCGAACAACTGGGTGCTCGGCGAGACGATCGGCGTCGGCATCGACGCGCAGGACCACGTGTGGATCGTGCACCGCGCCGACACGCGTGAACGCGCATCGAAGGCGCGGCCGACGAGAAGCCGCCGACGGCGTCGTGCTGCCGCAGGGCGCCGCCGGTGCTCGAGTTCGATCCGGCCGGCAACCTCGTCGGCCACTGGGGCGGTCCCGGCGACGGGCTACGAATGGCCGGCGTCGAATCACGGCATCTTCGTCGACTACAAGGACAACGTCTGGATCGGCGGCAACGACGCCAAGGACGCGCACATCCTGAAGTTCACGAAGAGCGGCAAGTTCCTGATGCAGTTCGGCGCGCCGGGGACAGAGCAAAGGCAGCAACGACACGGAGAACTTCGGCCGCGTCGCGAAGATCTTCGTCGATCCGAAGGCCAACGAGGCCTACATCGCCGACGGCTACGGCAACAAGCGCGTCGCCGTCATCGACGCGGACAGCGGGAAGTTCAAGCGGTACTGGGGCGCGTACGGCAACAAGCCGGACGACACGGACATCGGCCGCTACGATCCGAATGCGCCGCCGGCGCAGCAGTTCCGCACGCCGGTGCACTGCGCCGAGCTGTCCGAACGACGGCCTCGTCTACGTCTGCGATCGGCCGAACGACCGCATCCAGGTGTTCCGCAAGGACGGCACGTTCGTGAAGGAAGCCTTCATCGCGCAAGCGCACGCTCGGCGACGGCTCGGTGTGGGACATCGCGTTCTCGAGGGACCCGCAGCAGAAGTATCTCTACCTCGCCGACGGCAAGAACGAGAAGGTCTACATCCTCGATCGCGAGTCGCTGCGAGATCCTCACGAGCTTCGGCGACGGCGGCCGCCAGCCCGGGCAGTTCTTCGCCGTCCACAGCATCGCGACGGACTCGAAGGGGAACATCTTCACGACCGAGACCTACGAGGGCCGGCGCCTGCAGAAGTTCGTCTACAAAGGGACTGGCCCCGGTCGCGAAGATGGACCAGGGGACCGTCTGGCCGAAGTAGCGGTAGGATCCGGCTTCAGCCGGACGGATCGGTGGCGTCCGGCTCTCAGCCGGACCAAGCGGCTACGCCGCCGCCGCGGGCTTCTTCGCGAGCACCTCGCCGAACACCGCCACGGCCTTCTGCATCTCGTCCATCGTGCCGAACGAGATGCGGCAGTGCGTGCTTCTCGAACGGCGGGAAGTCGCGCGCGACCAGGACGCCTCTTGGCGCGGCACGCCTCGCGGAACTGCCTTCGCCGGGCGGCCGATGTTCACGAACATGAAGTTGGCCTGCGAGTCGGTCGGCTTCATGCCGCGATCGGCGAACCACTTCATCGTGAAGTCGCGGACCGCCTTGTTGCGCGCGCGCTCGGCGGCGATGAACGCCTCGTCCTGCTCGATCGCCGCCATGCGCGGCGTGCATCGCCAGCACGTTGAGCGAGCTGGTGCCGCTGCCGCCGTCCCAGTCCGCCATCTTCTTGATCGTGTCGGCGTGGCCGACCGCGTAGCCGATGCGCAGGCCCGGCCATGCCGTACGCCTTCGAGAACGTGCGCGCCACGATGACGCTGCGGGTTCTCGACGGCCAGCCGGGATGTGCGTGTCGTGATCCGGATCGGTGACGTAGTCGAAGTACGCCTCGTCGACGAGGATCGTGGTGTCGGGCGACTCGCGGTTGACCTTCGCGAGGAAGTCGCGCGTCGCGCGCGCGCCGACGTAGGTGGCCGTCGGGTTGTTCGGGTTGCAGTAGAAGACCAGCCCGGCGCCCTTCGCCGCGTCGGCGAACTTGTCGAGATCGATCTTGAACGTCGCGTCGAGCGCGACGGCGCGCACCGGGTGCCCCATCAGCGTCGGCGTAGCCGGCGCACTCCTCGTAGGTCGGGATCGTGCCGACGAGCGGCTTGTCCTTCGCCGTGAACAGGTGCGTCGCCGATGCGCAGGATCTGCGTCGAGCCGCAGCCGAGGACGATGTTCTCCGGCTTGACGCCGTGTTTCTTGGCGATGCGCGTCGATGAGATCGCGCGACGCTGGCCGAGTAGCGGCCGGGCCGCGGCCGCCGTCGCCGAACGCCGCCTGGATCGGCGTCGAGCACCTTCGTGCCGGGCCCGAGCGGGTTCTCGTTGCTCGCGAGCACGATGATGCCCGGCTCGACCGCGTGGAGCGTCGGCTCGAGCGCGGACCAGATGCTGTTCTCGCGGCCGCGCGCGCCGATGAAGGGCGTCAGCGCGCCGGCGGCGCCGATGCCGGCGGTCCGGACGAATCTGCGTCGTGTCAGGCCATGACTCCTCCTGCCTGCGCCCGTCGAGCGAGGTCGTGCCGGCTTCAGCACGCTGCGGAACACCTCCGCCGCCTTCTTCATCTCGTCCATCGTGCCCGATCGAGATCCGCGCGTGGGTCTTCTCGAACGGCGGGAAGTCGCGGCCGACCATCGACGCCCTGCTTGGCGCAGGCGTCGCGGAAGTCCTTCGCCGGCCGGCCGACGTCGACGAAGAGGAAGTTGCCCTGCGAGGCGGCCGGCTTGCAGCCCAGGTCCTCGCAGCGCCTTGACGGTGAACGCGCGCACCGCGGTGTTGCGCTCGCGCTCGGCCTCGATGTGCTCCGGGTCGTTGAGCGCCGCGATCGCGGCGGCGACGCCGAACACGCTGACGTTGTACGGCATCTTCAGCTGCGCGAGCTGCTTGATCGTGTCGGCCTGGCCGATCGCGTAGCCGATGCGCATGCCGGCCATGCCGTACGCCTTCGAGAACGTGCGCGCGACGAACACGTTCGGGCGTCGTCGAGCGCGAGCGGAACCGCGCGTCTGGTACGACGGGTCGGTCACGTACTCGTGATACGCCTCGTCGATCAGGATGACGGTGTCGGGCGACGCCTTGCGGACGCGCTCGACGAAGTCGGTCACGGTCTTCGCGCCGTGCACCGTCGCGGTCGGATTGTTCGGGTTGTTGAAGAAGACGAGGCCCGGCCCCCTTCGACGGCGCGCGATCATCGCCTCGACGTCGAGCCGGAACGCCGAGTCGACCTTGATCTCGGTGACGGGATGCTCTGAGCCGCTTCGCGATCGCCGGTGCAGTTCTCGAACGTCGGCGAGCGCCGTCACGAGGCCGCGCTCGGGGTCGTGAACGCGCGCACCGCGCTCTTCAGGATCTCCTGCGAGCCGGCGCCGAGCGACGATGTTCTCCGGCTTGACCTTGTGAACTTGCCGGCGATCGCCGCGACCAGCGTCGCTGTCGGTCGGCGTGCTGTTGAACGGGATAGCGTCCGGCTTCGGGGAACTTGCCGAGGATCGCGTCGAGCGCCGCCTTGCCGGGCCCGAGCGGGTTCTCGTTGCTGCTGATGCGGATCTCGTCGACGCCCGGCGGGACAGCGCGCGCGCGCCGTTCGCGCCCTGCGCCGACTCCGCGAGGTGCGCCTCGAGGCCGCGCGCCGCGATGACAGCGCCGGACCTGCGTGGCCAGGGATCCGTCGAAGGAAGCCGCGGCGCGACACCGGCATGGGGTCCTCCTGCCCGTTGTGCTGCTGTTTCCGGCGGCGTAGCGCCGCAGCGCTAGCCGAGGATTCTACGCCCCGGTTACCCGCGCAAGGGTCAAGCGCGAAGCGCATGCCGCCCGGACGAGCGCGAGCTCGATCGAAGCTAGCTATGCGCGGCATGCAGTACGCGGCACTCGGAGGATCATGCCTGGAGGTTTCGATGCACCCAGCAGCTCGAGTCGGCTCGTGTGTGCGTGGCCGCGACGGTGCTCGTCGCCGCCCAGGACAATCCCGTACCGCACGATCGAGCAGTGGGCGAAGATGCCCGAGGGCCGGACGTGGGGTTCGACGAGCGCGGTGGAGATCGATCGCGACGGCCGGTCGATCTGGGTCGGCGAGCGGTGCGGCGCGAACACGCTGCCTGAACCGGACGACGGGAGAGATCTCGCCGCTGCCGAGCATCCTCAAGTTCGACGCGGACGGGAAGCTCGTCACGAGCTTCGGCCAGGGCATGATGATCTTCCCGCACGGCATCCACGTCGATCGCGACGGCAACGTCTGGGTCACCGACGGGCAGGACAACGCGCCGGCGCCGCGCCCGCGGCCGCGGCCGCCGAGCGCGCCGGCTCCGCTGCCCGGGCGCAACTCGATCGGTCACCAGGTCTTCAAGTTCAGCCCCGACGGCAAGCTGCTGCTGACGCTCGGCACGCCGGGCGGCGCGGCCGATCCCGGCTACTTCTATCAGCCCAACGACGTCGTCACGGCGCCCAACGGCGACATCTTCGTCGCCGAAGGGCACGGCGGCGCGAACGCGCGCATCCTGAAGTTCTGACCAAGGACGGCAAGCTGATCAAGGGATCGGCAAGAAGGGCGCCGGGCCCGGCGAGTTCGATCAGCCGCACGCGCTCGCGTTCGATTCGAAGGGACGGCTGTTCGTCGGCGACCGCAGCAACAACCGCATCCAGATCCTCGACCAGGACGGGAAGTTCCTCGAGGCGTGGACGCAGTTCAGCCGCCCGAGCGGGATCTACATCGACAGGAACGACATGATCTACGTCGCGGATTCGGAGTCGGGCTCGGTCGGGCAACGGACGGAGCCGCGACGGAGAAGCGCGGCATCAGGGTCGGCAGCATCAAGGACGGCAGGGTGACCGCGTTCATCCCCGATCCCACGAGAAGTCGCGACCAACACGAGCGCGGCCGAAGGGCGTGGCGGTGGACGCGCGCCGGGAACATCTACGGCGCCGAGGTCGGGCCCGAAGGCGCTGAAGAAGTACGTGAGGAAGTAGAGAGTTCGCCGGCACGACTACCGGCCTCGAGTCTCCGTTCAACCAACGATGGCCGACCCGCCTACCAGGGGAACGCGCCCATCCGTGTCACTTCGCGTTCTCAGGCAGTTGGCCGCCGGCGCGGCTCAACCGTCCCTCCGTCCGCCTCTACGAATCTACATGCACCAAGCACGGCGCGTATTTCTGCGTCGCGTCCGCGCCGAAGATGGCGCCGCAGTATCGCCAGGGATCGACCGGCCCGCCTGGAGCTGGACGATGACCGCGAACAGACGGAGCGCGCGGCAGACGCGCGCAACGTGACGCGGTTCGGCGAGCGCTTCGTTCAGCGCGTCGAGCAGGCGCGCCTTGATCGCGGGATTCAGCGGCACGCGCCTCAGACGCTCGAGCATGTGGACAATCTGCTCCGCAGCGCCCCAACGGTCACGGTGAAGCCGGCGGTGTGGACGTTGCCGCTGCCATCGGTCGCGGTGCAGCTCACCGAAGTCGTCCCGATCCAAACACGCTGCCGGACGCCGGCAACACTGCACCGATACGACCCCTGAATCGTCGGTGGCGCTCGCCGCAAAGCCCATCGCCGCGCCCTCGGGCCCGGTGGCATCTGTGACGATCCCGGCCGGACAGCGAGGACCGGCGGCGGGGTGTCGAGGACGACCTCCGGCTCGAAGATTCGCGAACGGCGAGAGCGATGTGGTCATTCCGCAAATGGAATCGGCAGTCGGTGTCGAGCGAAGCTGGCGACGTCGACCCAGCCCGTCGCGGCGAAGTGAAAGAGCCTCAACAGCGGTTCCTGGCTGAACGAGATGAGGCTGTAGTCGAAGCAGCACCTGAATCTGCCCGGAAAACACCGCGGTGGTCGTCAGGTCGAAGTAAGTCGGCGGTTGCCCGAGCCGGAAACTGCGGGCGGTGGCGGGCCTGCGGGGTCCGGCGGTAAGTTGCGTTTCACCAGCCTGCGAGACCGATTCAAAGGTGAGGCTCGCGGGCGGCAGCTCGACCAGGACGAGGCTGCCACCCGGCGTGTTGCCGCCGGCCCCCAATTTGTACGCGCCAATGTCGCACGAAAGGCCCGCCGGCCGATTCGCGCCACGTTGGTCCGTTGGGGGACAGGCCGTCACAGAGGACACATCGACGAGATAGGAGACGATTCTGGTCCCGTCGTTCGGGTCGACGGCTCGAAGATGGATGGTCGAATCAGCACCCGTTGCGCCCCCGTCGATTGCCAGACCCGGCAAGAGCGCGTGCGTTTCCGTGGGGCCGCCGTTGCCGGTGAGCGGACCAAGCCCGGGAACGATCGGGATACTGGTGGTGCCGACGTTGTCTCCAGGGCCCGACATGCCGGCACATCCGGTCCCGTCCCCAATGAGGTTGTAACCCAGCGAAGGAGTGTGAGAAGGAAAAGCTCCCGTCAACGGCACACTCATCGCGCAATCGGGAGCGACATCGGCATGGTTTCGGGCGATGAGCGTGTTCTTGACGAAGCTCACGCCGGCGCGCTCGACCGGGTCCGTGCGGTCGACGTAGTGGCCCCAGAACCCTGAAATGCCTCCCCCGGTGGGCGCCGAGTTGTTCGTGATCGTGACATTCAAGAGCGTGGTCACGGCGGAGAACGAGGCAAAGAGGCCGCCCCCTTGCTCCCCGGCTGTGTTGCCAGTGATCGTGCTGTTCGCGATCAGCGCGTCCTGGCACCCGGGTCGGTCACGATGCCTCCGCCCTTGAAGCCCGCTTGATTGCCGCTGAAGGTGGAGTCGATCACGATCAGGGTTTCCGCCCCCTTGCTGTAGGCGCCGCCACCGTTGTCGGCTGTGTTGCCGGCAACGGTGCTCCTGAGGACGGTGACAGTTGCGAAGGCGCCGGCAAAGATGCCGCCGCCCCTTCGAGCGCTGTTGCCCACCACGACCGTATCGGCAATCGTGACCGTGCCCGCGCGGGCATCGATTCCACCGCCGTCGCCGCCGCCCCTTCCCCCCGTGATCGTCACGCCTGAGATTCCGCACAAAAGAACTGCCGGGTGCGTCGATCTCGAAAATGCTATTGCTGCCGTTCCCATCGACGATCGTCGAGCCGGCCCCGCCTCCGGTGATGGTCAGGTCCTCCACGATGTTGAGGTCGCCGAAAGCGGCATCGGGCTCGACATCCGCGGGGATGGTGATGACGTAGGTGCCGGAGGGAAGCAGGATGCCATCGGGCCCCGGCCGGGCGTTCGCCTCCTGGATCGCCGCGCGAAGCGTGCAGACGCCGTTGCCCGGCGCCGTTTCGCAAAGGCCATCGCCTGGGATGATGTCAGTGGCGTCGAGGGTGCTATTCACCGTGAAGGTCGCTGCCCTGACAGGGGTTGCGCCAACGAAGCAACAGAACCACACGACCGTGACAAGGGATAAGAACTGCGCGCGCGATGACTTCATGGGGTAGTGGACGGCAATCGTCGCGCCTTCCCGGGCCAGCTTCAGCGCGATGCCCCGCCCGATGCCCCGCGAGCTGCCGGTAATGAGGGCCTGTTTCCCTTTGAGCCGCATGTTTTGACCTCCCATGTCCGGGTCAGACGCGCTAGAATCGGCCGACCCGACGAGCGTCTGCGGACGGGACAACGTAGGCGGCAGCACGCCTTGAAGTCTCAAACCGGGTTCAAAACGGTCTCAAAGGATGTTCAAAAGAGACTCAGCGGACGGGCGCGGCGTCCAGGACGGACCGTCCGCGCCTGCGCCGCAGGCCTACGAGTTCGGGCCGTATCGGCTGGAGCTGCCGACGCATCGACTGCTCCGAAACCGCGAGCCGGTCCCGCTGACCCCAAAAGCGTTCGACACGCTCCTGGCGCTCATCGAGCGGCGCGACCGCGTCGTCGACAAGGCCGAATTGATGCGGCTGGTATGGCCGGACAGCTTCGTCGAGGAGGCGAACCTGTCACAGACCATCTTCGTGCTGCGCAAGACACTGGGCGAAGGGCCGGACGGCCGGCCTTTCATCGACACGGTGCCGCGCCGCGGCTATCGCTTCGGCGGCCGACGTGCGGGAAGAGACTGTCAAGCCGGCCGCCATGGTCGAACCGGCCGCTTCGTGGCGCGGTCGGCGCGCGCGTATGGACCGCGGCGAGCGGTCCTGGTGATCGTTGCCGTCGCGTGGTTCGCTGCTTCGCGGATTCGCTCGATGAGTGGCACGCCCGCCCGCATCGAATCGCTGGTCGTCCTCCCGTTCGGCAATCTCTCGGACGATCACGAACAGGACTATCTGGCCGAGAGCATGACCGACGCGCTGATCACGAACCTCGGTCAAATCAGCGGCCTGCGGGTGATCTCGCGCACGTCGGCGATGACATACAAGAGCACCAGCAAGACCGTCCCTCAGATTGCGCGAGAGCTGAACGTCGATGCCGTCGTCGAAGGCACGGTCCAGCGCTCGGCGGGACGAGTGAGGTGGAATCTCAAGCTGATTGAGGCGTCGACCGATCGGACCCTCTGGGCGCAGAGCTACGAGCGCGACCTGCAGAATGCGCTGGAACTGCACCAACGAAATCGCGCGGGCCATCGCGAGCCGCACCGCGGTGACGTTGACGCCGCGAGAGAGCGCGCGCCTCGCGGAAACGACCCGCGTGAACCCGAAAGTCTACGAAGCCTATTTGAAGGGACGCTATTTCTGGAACCGGCGGTCGGAGCCGGACATGCGGCAGGCCATCGAGCACTTCGAGGAAGCGATTCGACACGATCCTGGATACGCTCCCGCCTACGCCGGGCTGGCGGATTCCTACGCGCTGTATGGATCGCACGGCTGGACCCTGGCCGGCGGCAGCCCATGGACCCGAGCCCTTGCGGCGGCGGAGAAAGCGCTGGAGCTCGACGAGCTTCTCGCCGACGCGCATACCTCCCGGGCCCGCATCGCCCTGAACTACGAATTGGATTGGGCGGGCGCCGGAAAGGGTTACCGGCGCGCGCTGGAGTTGAACCCTGGCTACGCGAACGCGCATCACTGGTACGGGTACTACCTGATGTTGACCGGCCGGCTGAAGGAAGCCGAAGCCGAGATGCGTCGCGCGCTGGAGCTCGATCCGCTCTCGCCGATCATCAACGCGAACATCGGCATGTGTTTCTACGTGGCGCGGCAGTATGACGCGGCGATGGCGCACTGGCGGAAGGCGCTCGAGATGCACCGGAACTACCGGTTGCTTCACGAGTACATGACGGCGGCCTACGTGGGCAAGGAAATGTATCGCGAAGCCGTCGCGGAAATGCAGAAAGGCCTCGCGCTGTCCGGCGCGGGACCGTCGGAGACGGCCATCCTGGCGCATATCTACGGACGGATGGGCAGAACAGAGGAGGCTCGAGCGCTGCTGTCCGAGGTGCTCTCCCGCGGGAGATGCGCCCGCCTTACTACATCGCCCTCGCATATGTGGGCCTGGGCGAGACCGACAAGGCGTTCAAGTGGCTGGACAAGGCTCTTCAGGAACGCTCGGGACCGTTCAACGAACTGAACGCCGATCCGATGTTCGACCCGCTGCGCGCCGATCCCCGTTTCGCCGCCCTGCTCCGTCGGATGGGCCTGCCGGCTGAATCGGGAAGCTGGAAGCGGGAAGCCGGAAGCTTACTTCTCCGACTTGAACGTGATCCCGTTGAGCAGGTCCACCTGACGCGCGAGCTCGCTCTCGCCCGGCCGGAAACTTGTTCGAGCGCAGCACGAACGCCAGCAGATCCGCAATCTCCTGGCGCGTCATCTTGCCGGGCTTGTCCTGCGGCATCGTCAGGCGCACGCGCTCGAGCATGGCGCCCATCCCCACGCCGTTCCAGTTCGCCATGAACACGGGCCCGGTGAGCGCCCCGCGCCTTCACCGTTTCCCTGCAGGCTCGCGCCGTGGCACTTGATGCAGTGCTCCTGGTACAGCGCGTCGCCGCGCTTGGCCTGCTCCTCCGTGTAGACGCCGTCCCACGTCGTCCGGTCCTGCGCACTGCAAGGGGTTTCAAAACCGCAGCGGTCCGGCTAAAGCCGGATGCCACGGACGGTTTTGAAACCATCTCCAGATCGCGACGAGCGGGATGGCGGCGGCCACGATGCCGATCGGTCATCGCGCTCCCGCGTCGGACGGCAGGCTGAACGCGATGTACTCGCCCGAATACGGTCCGCCGCTCACCGCCACGACGATGTACTGCTTCCCGTTGAGCATGTAGGTCATCGGCGAGCCGCTCTGCGGCGCCGGCATGAACACCGCGCCGACCTCTTTGCCGGTCGCCTTGTCGTACGCGCGCAGCATCGCGCCGCGCGGGTGCTGCGGGGTCGTGGTGACCTGCGGGTCGCCGAGAATCACGAGCGTCTTCGTGATCACGAGACCGACGGCGCCGCCCTGCCCGGTCTTCGGGATGGTCATGCCCTTGAGCAGCGGATGGCTGCGCACGGCGTCGGGCGTATCGCCGTGCGGCACGCGCCACTTGACCGCGCCTTTCTCGAGATCGATCGCGGCGAGCACGCCGTACGGCGGCTTGACGATTGAGAGTCCCTGGATGGTGAGGCCGGTTTACCGCCGCGTCCGCCTGTCGCAGGAGCCGTCGAGGCCCCTGCCGCCGCCGACGGGTGACGGCGCGGCCTGCGACGTCGCGGCCGGCGGAGCCGCTCCGCCGCGCCCGGCCCCGCGCTCCGCGCGCGCCGCGCGCCGGCACGTCGGCATAGGTGCCCGTCCCCGCCGCTTCGCGCACGCGGAACGGCTGACCCGAGACACCAGCCTGATACGGAAGGTCCGAGAAACCCGGCGGCGGCGGCGCCACGGATTCCCCGTCGATCGCCGCCATCGACGCCGGCGCGAACACGGTGCGCGTGTCGGGATCGTAGCCGCCGCCCGGCCAGTTCGTCCCGCCGTTGTCGTTGCCCATGTTGATCGCGCCGAGCAGCCCGTCCACGTTGCCGAGAAGCGGCGGGTTGTACATCTGGCCCGGCACCCACTTGTAGCGCTCGAGCTGCTTCTTCGCCTGCGCCCGCAGCTCCGGCGTGAAGTCGATGAGATCGTCTTCGGTGAGCGTGTTGCGGCCGTACATCAACGAGGCCGGCGGGTGCGGCTGCGTGGGCGAGTACCACTCTCCCGGGACATCGCCCTTCGGCACCGCCTTCTCTTCGATCGGCCAGATCGGCTCCCCCGTGACGCGGTCGAAGACATACAGCCACGCCTGCTTGCTCGGCACGGCGACGACCTTGCGCGGCTTCCCGTCGATGGTGACGTCCGCGAGGAGCGGCGCCGACGACATGTCGAAGTTCCAGATCGGGTGGTGCACGAACTGAAAGTGCCACTTGCGCTTTCCGGTCGCGAGATCGACGCACACCAGGCTCTCGGCAAACAGGTTGGCCCCGGGACGTTTGCCGCCGTAGTAGTCCGACGTCGGCGTCTCGACCGGCAGGTACACGAGCCCGAGATCCTCGTCGACCGAAATCTGCGTCCACACGCCGACGTTGCCGTTGATCGCCCACGAGTTGTCGAGCCACGTGTCGTTGCCGAGCTCGCCGGGCCTGGGAATCGTGTGGAACGTCCACAGGACCTTCCCCGTGCGCACATCGTAGGCGCGGGCCACGCCCTTGGTGTTGTTGTGGGTCGTGATCGTCATGCCCTCTTTCATCGAGGAGCCGACGAGGACCACGTCCTTCGCGACGACGGGAGTCGAGTGGAGACCGATTTCTCCGGTCTCGAGATCGATCTGCTTGCCGTCGCCGAACACGACGCCGACCTTCATGTCGACGATGCCGTCCTTGCCGAACGAGCGCACGGGCTGCCCGGTCTTCGCGTCGAGCGCGATGAGGCGATATCCCGGCGTGACGTAGATGATGCAATCGTCGCCTTTGCCGTCGCTCCAGTACGCGAGCCCGCGGCCCGAGAGCTGACGGGGCGCCGCCGCGCCGCGCGGGCCTTCGGGGTAGCGGTGAACCCAGAGCAGCTCGCCGGTGGCCGCGTCGAGCGCGACCACGGACCGGCGGGTGCCGGCGGTCGTGTACAGCACGCCCTTGACCATCAACGGCGTCCCTTCGAGCTTGTACTCCGGGCGCGTGCCGAGGCTGTCGGTCTTGAAGCGCCAGGCCACCTCGAGGTCGTTGAAGTTCTGCCCGTTGATCTGATCGAGCGGCGAATACCGGCTGCCGCGGACATCGCCCGTGTAGCTCGGCCACTCGCCGGTCTTCGTCGTGTACGGAGAGCTCGCCGACTGGCCGGCGAGATCGCCCGCCGCTGATGCGATCAACGCCAGTGAGACGACCACGCACATGGATCGACAGGTTGGTTGCGGCATCGATAGTCTCCCGAAATCCACTGTTCCCTGCGCGTGTAGCGCCGGCGCTACAGGTTGATCGTCACTGCCCCGCGGGCGTCGTCGCCGGACGCGGCGCGGTCTTTCCGGCGTCGAGATCGTTCCAGTTCAGGATCGCGTTGAAGCCGAGGAAGAAGTTTCCCTGCGTCTGCCACCGCCAGAACGGACGGTTCGCGAACATCACGACGTGTCCCTTGCCGATCGGCGCATCGATCGCGACCGCGCGTCCTGCCAGCGCATCTCCCCCGATCAGAATGCCCGACAGCAGCAGGTCGTTGGCGTTGGTCGGAAACGACAGCAGCACGCGCGGCGCATTCGGGTCCGGAGCTCCGCCACCGAATCCGCCGCGGCCGCCACCGCGACCGCCGCCGCGCCCACCGCCCGGGCCCGCGGCCTCCGGTTCGGCCTCAGCCGCCGCCGGAGCCGCACCGGGCGGCGCACCGCCACCACCGCGCCCGCCGCGGCCGCCACGTCCTCCACCCCCGCCCGCTGCGGGAGGCGCCGGCGGCGGACCATCCAGCGTCGTCAGCGTCGGCTGCGCCGCGTTCGGCTGCATGTTGCCGACGGGAGGCACGTTCGCGCCGCCACCGCGGCCGCCGCCGAACCCGCCGCCGCCGCCCACGCGCATCACGGGCGCCTGGTTGAAATACACCGCCAGCGTGTTCTGATCGTAGCCATACAGGACCGGGCTGCCCTTGTCGGCGAGGATCGTCTTCAGCACCGAGCCGCGGACGTACAAATTGTCGGGCGTCTCCACCGTGACGGCCGGCGTGAAGTTGTACGTGGGGAACACGGTGGACGTTCCCCCTTCCGTAATGAGCACGCCTCCCTGATCCACGAACTTGTAGAGCTCCATCAGGCCTTCGATGCCGATGGAACCGCGCATGTCGTCGGTCGAGTCGATCGTCCCGACGTTCGGCGTCAGCTCGGTCTTCTTGTACGGACGCGGCTCGGCGCCCTGCACCCCGCCGGTGATGAGCGCGGTCCCGCCCTGCCCGGCATGCGGGAAGATGATGACGTCGTACTTCGCGCGCAGGTTGCCTTCCCGGAGTTTCGGCGCGCCGAAATAGGTGTACGGCACCTTGAAATTGTCGAACGCCAGGCGCACCCAGCCTTCGTCCTGCGTGCTCGTCCAGGTGTGCACGTACCCGATTCGCGGAACGTCGAGGTCGTGCATCGGCACGTTCGGCGCGGCGTCGACCGCCCACGCCGACAAGCCGAGCTCGCGGATGGAACGCTCCACGGCGGCGCGGCTCGCGGCGGAATCGTCCGTGACGACAAAGGCGCCGGGAGCGAAGCGATGGCCGCCGGCCTCGAACTCGCGCTCCGCCGCCGACATCTTGACGCCGGCGTGCGCGAAGCGGAACGTGACGAGCGGGTTGTCGGTCGTGTGATCGACGATGAGGACGCGCCCGGTGCCGGTGATGGTGCCGGGAATCGTGAAGTCCGCGGAGGCCAGCGTCATCGGCTTGTCGAAGATCGCCTTGTCGTCGATCCGCTGGGTCTTGAGGTTGCGCACGAGGGGGATCGCCCAGCCGGTATCGTCGTACGGACGCGGGTTCTCCGGCGCGTAGAACTGCACGCCGAGCAGCGTTTCGACGATCGCCCCCATAGGGCTGATCCAGCCGGACGATGTAGTCGCCGGGCTCGACCTGCGTCGTGCCGATGCTGAACGCCGAGGCCGCCGTGTGGACTTCGGCCCCTTCACGGCGGACGAGATTCATCAGCTCGGCGGCCTCCACGCGGCGCCGCTGCTTCGCGGGCACGACGTAGGCATAGGGCGCTTTCGCCTTGCCGCGCTCGATCGTGTGCTTGTTCTTCAGATAGTAGTTCTCGAGGAACGTCTCCTTGTTCTTCGCCACCGAGTTCATCGCGATCAGGAGCGCGCTCTGCTGCATGTTGACGTTGTTGCGCGGACCCCAGACCATGTCGGCCGGGGCCGGATTCGGGCGGTACCACTCGCGGCTCTGCTGCACCGGCAGCGGGCGGTTGACCGCGCCGCCGTAGCTCTGCGTCTCGTAGAACCGGCCGATCGAGTTGTGGGTCACGCCGATCCAGAACATGTAGTTCGGCACCCAGCCGTCGTAGTAGTTGTAGGTCCACACGCCCGGCACGCCGCGCTTGGTCAGCTCCATGATCTCGGTCTGCGCGAGCAGCCACCACTCGTTGATCTGGATCGGATCGACGATGGCGTTGTAGGGCCCGGTCCCGGTGGACGTGTAGAGCAGCGTCACCGATTCGTGCAGATCGTGCCAGACCTGCGGGTGCCACTCGAGGAACGTCTTCAGCATCACCTGCGTGAGGCGCAGGCCGACGCCGATGCCGTCGCGGTTGTTGTCGTGCTGGACGTACTTGCCCCAGTAGACCATCGACGGCGACGGCAGCCCCTTCTGCTGCGCGACGAAATTGTCGACCTGCTTCTCGCGTCCGTCCACCTCGCTCGCCGGCGTGAACACGAAGATGATGTTGTTGCGGATCGTCTGGATGAACGGCGACTCCTCGATCGCCAGCCGGTAGGCCAGCTCCATCAGCATCTCGGGGCTCCCGAGCTCCGGAGAATGGATGCTGCCCATCGCGAAGTAGATGGGCTTGCCGGTCGCGATGAGCTGCTTCGCCTGCGCCTCGGTCAGCTTGCGCGGATCGGTGAGCTGCGCGGTGATCTGGCGGTACTTGTCGAGCTGCTTGATCGTCGCTTCGTCGGCCACCGCGACCGCGAACATGTCCCGCCCCTCGTCGCTCACGCCGATCTTGAACATCGCCACGCGATCCGACGCCTTGTCGAGCGCGTCGAGATACCGGACGATGTCCTTGTGGTAGGTCAGCTTGCCGGGCTCACCGGGGATGTAGCCGAGGAATTTCAGCGGAGACGGCACTTTGTCGGAGGCCGGCATGTGATCGACCAGCTCCGTCAGGATGCGCGGATCGGCCGTCGCCGCCTTGATCTTGGCCGTGTAGTCGGCGTCGAGCTTCTGCGTCCCCGGCACCGACGTCATGGACTGGGCCGTGAGCCCCGTGACGCCGCCGGCCGTCGCGGCCGCGCACGCCAGCGCGCACACGAGCCGAAACAGCTGACGTCCTTCGACTCGCCTGACTGCGCGCTCGCTCAGGACAGGCCCTTCGACTCGCCTGACTCCGCGCTCGCTCAGGACAGGCCGGCCAATGGAAGGATTCATGCTGTGCTCCAAGAACGCGCGCCTGGTGACGACAGGGTGTGGGCGTCGGAGAAAATATCACGAAACAGTCCTTCGGCTCGCCTGACTTGCGCGCCTGTAAGAAGGCCCGCCCGCGTGCGACTACCTTATCCAGTGACGAAGATTCCCACGGCCTGCGTCGAATCATGAATGACCGGGCCGGCGGGGTCCCGGACGGAAACACGAGGCAGGACGATCTCTACCGCCAGGTCGCGAACGACTTCGGGGCCGCGATGGACCGCCTCGCCCGCGCCTACGAACCGGATCCGGAACGGCGCCGCGACCTGCTCCAGGACGTCCACATCGCCTTGTGGCGAAGCCTGGCGCTCTTCAACGGCCGCTGCTCGCTGCGGACCTGGGTCTACCGCGTGGCGCACAACACCGCGACATCGCGGGTGATTCGGCGGCGGACGGGCGCGCCGGTGCTGGTGCACCTCGACGAACTGGAAGCCGCGGCGGAGCCGCAGGATCGCGATCGGGCCCTCGACCGCGAACGGGCGATGGACCGGCTCATGGCGCTCATCCGCACGCTCGCCCCTCTCGATCGACAGGTCATCGTCCTCTATCTCGAGGGCATCGACGCCGCGGCGATTGGAGAGATCACCGGACTCTCGCCCGGCAACGTCGCCACGAAAGTCCACCGCGTCAAGAAGGTGCTGATCGCGCGGTTTCACGAACAGGCTGAGCGCAATGACTGATGAATCGGCAGAACAAGATGTGAGAGGGCTATGGCAGGGTCAAGCCTGCGAGGGAGGCAGCATGTCGTTGGATGAGATCCGGCACAAGGTTCGCGAGGTCGAGATGCATGCCCGAAAGCGGGAACGCGGGTTGTACCTCTGCGCAGCGGTGATCATCCCGGCATGGGCGGCCGTCATGTGGTGGCTCCCCGATCTCCGCGTGACGGCGGCGATCTCGATGGCGGCTGCCTGCTGGATTGTCGGCCAGGCGTACAACAGGAGCGCGGCCCGAAAGACGGCCCTCGACCTCGCAGTGGCTCCGAGTCTCGACTTCTACCGGACCTCGCTCGAGCGCGAACGGGATCTCTACGGCGCCTTGCCAGTGTGGTTCGTACCGCCGGTCGTCATGAGCACCACGGCGATCGTGGTCGGTTTCCTGATGACCACTCGTTTTCCGCACAATCTCGCGCTCTTCGGAGTCGTTGGCTGGATCGCATGCGGGACGGCCGCTGCTCTCTTCGTCGGCATTCGGAAGTGGCGCCGCGAAGTGAGGCGGTATCAGGGGTTGATCGACGCGTTGAATCGGTAGCGTTCGCCTTTGCCGGACCGCCGTCGGTCCGGCTAAAGCCGGACGCCACTCACAATCGCGCGCGGGCAGGTCTGAAGGCCTGCGCTACGGATGCGACACGCTAAACCTTGACGCCGCCGGTCGGCGATTCCTTCAACCCCTGACGGTACGCGATCGCGGCGGCGCAGAGCTCCGCGGTCCCGAGCGGCATCGGCGCGGGCCGCCCGCCGTCGACGCCGGCGATCGATTCCACCGTGTGCACGCCGAGCATCCGATAGCTCTCGAACTGCGCTTCGCTGAACCACTGCTGCAGCGTGGACTCGTGCGGAAACGCCGGATGATCGGCCGCGTAGTTCCGGACGTCCACCGGCTCGTCTCCCGACAGCGCCGGCTTCAGATAGACGAGCGTCCCGACCGCGCTTCCGCCGTCGACCTGATCGTAGTGAATCGTGCCGGTCAGGCAATGGGGATTCCCTTTCCCCTGCCTCGCGGTGCTGATGTCGATCGCATCCAGCTCGACGCGGACGCCGAGGTCGATGCGGATCCGGCGCACCGCATTGGCGAGATCGGCGAACCCGTACGTCCGGATCCGCTCCCGCATCCACCACGACGATGAAGCGGCAGCGGCGGCGGACCATCTCCACGAGGCCCAGGTTGTCGAAGTGACCGCCGTCCGAGAGGTAGACGTAGGGACGGCAATCGGTCGTCCGGCCGAGCAGCTCGTCCACGAACAGCATGGCGCCGCGGCCGGGTTCGCCGTACGGCCAGGTGTCCTGCCCGGCCCGGCCGGGATTGCCGAGCCACGCGCCGAGGCGCGCGTTGAGCAGCGTCATGAGGAAGGTCAGCGCCGGCGTGGAATACATGCCCATCGACGGGCTCGCGGCCGCGCCGGAGATGGTGATGGCGTTCCCCAGCGTGATCCCGCACCCGTGGGCATCGGCCGCATAGTCGGCCGCCGGCCGGTAGCCGATCGCCGCGGACCCGGCATGGAGCGGGCTCACCGTGAACCCTTCGGCCTTGCGCTCCTGCCGCCCGAGCTGCGTGTCCGCCACCATGTTCAGCGTCGCGTTCGTCACGTGCAGCGGCCGCACCGGCGCGAGCTCCGCGATTGGGAAGTCGTCTGCCGGATCGAAACCGGTGAACGGATTGGGCGATCGCCCGGCGCGTGACGCGCCGAGAAACGAGCGGACGAGCCGGTAGCGGTACATCCCGGCGAGCGAGAACTTGTTGACCGGGATCATCCGTCCCATGACGGCGCCGAAGCCGAGCAGGACGAGTCCGAGGGCGACGACCTCCACGAAGCCGGCAGCGGCCGGATGGCAGCCCGAGCTCTCCCGCGCGCGCGTCCTCCCCGGGGGCGCAGACGTTCGTGCCGAACCTGATCCCGTCGAGCGCCGGCGATCGCGACAACGCGTGCACCAGCCGCTCGTCGGCCCACGACAGCGTCGCGAGCAGCGCGACGACGAAGGCCGGGCCCGAGAGCGCGAGCACGACCCGGCGGACCGCCGGGGAACTTCCGCGAGTCTCGGAAGGCCGTGTCAGCCACGCGCCGAGCGCGCCGAGCGCGGGCGCCAGGAGCCCCGTCACGGCGGAAGCGTGTGTCGCGTGCAGGTTCAACCACTGCGCCACCGCGTCCCGCGTCCAGCGGAAGGCCAGCGGCCCGCCGAAGACCACCGCGCTCGCGACGAACCACGCCGTCGCGGCGATGAGCACCCACGCGCTGAACCGGCTCCACCATTCCAGATCCGCGACGTCGAAGTCCGCTCCCGCCGTGCCGATGAACACGAGCGTGCCGAGCAGGATGAACGAGAGCACAAGGGGAAAAGCCATGCCGACATAAGTCGCGTGCAGCTCGACGCCGTTGGGAAACAGGACCTGGCTGAGCCAGTACATGCCCGCGGCGGGGACGGCTGCGGACAGCGCGGCGGCAAACCAGGCGCGCGGCCGCACCGCCCGTCTGCCCGACAGGAATCCGACCGCGATCCACAGGAGCGCGTGTCCCGCGCAGCACACGGCGAGGATCCAGCCGAGCGACAGCGGCACCCGATCGACCGCCCAGAAATACGTCAGGGCGAGCGTGCCGAGGCACAGCGGCAACAGGCACCGCGCGACGAAGATCCGCTGCGAACGCCTGGCATTGCCGTAGCTCGGAAGGTCCCGGACGACGAACGCGAGGCTGACGGCGTACATGGCCGCGGCGCACAGCAGCACCCACGTCTCGAGATCCGTCCAGCCGAACGTCAGCCCCGGCGTGAGGTCGCGGTCGCTCAAGTGGATGAGCGCGTAGTGAAGCCGGGGCACGAGCAGCGCCGCGGCCATCAACGGCAGCAGCACGAGCCAGTTGAGGAGCAGGTTGCGGACCATGGTCGCGCCGAGCGTCCACGCGTCGGCCGAGAAGAACCCCTCGCGCGGGCTCATGTAGCGGATGTAGCGCCGCAGACGCAGCAGCGGCTCAGGCTCGACGTCGTCGGCCGCCCGGTTCCCGGTCTCGAGCTGCTCGAGCTCGCCCGCCGCCGCCGGATCGGTGCGCGCGCGATGGAGCCAGGCCGTCAGCCACGCGCCGGCGAAGCCGCCGCCCGAGACGGTAGACAGATAGTCGAGGCGGCGCAGCACTCCCAGGCGCGCGAGCGCCTGCAGCACGCCGACGCTGAAGCTCGCGCTGCGGACCCCGCCGCCGGAGAGGCACAGCGCCGAGTGGCCGGCGCGGAACACGGTGGAGTTGAGCGCGGCGATGGCCGGTAGTCCGTCGTCCGCCGGGGTCAGCCGCGCGCGGTCCGCAGGATCGACAAGGCGCAGCGCCTCGTGTTCGGCGAGGAGCACCTCCAACCACGGTGCCGGCTGACTGTGGGTCGAGACATCGGCCAACAGGATCTCCTGGTTTACTTGCGCAGGCGCTTTTTTGGGTGACCACCCGCGTGCCTGCGCCGGGCCACGCTACAGATGAGGTATGCCGCGGCATCCCCCGTCGATTCAGGCCGAGGCAGCGGTCGGCGCGAGGGGAGGAAGAGTAGCACGTTGACAACCGGGGGACGGCTGTGGTTTCGTGAACACACTATTTTTGTACTGCCGACTTGAGTAACGCGACGCGCGGCTCGAGCGTCCCCCTGAACGCGGGCTCCCACTCCAACGCGCAACGAACGCGCCTCGGGGGTCCCCGGGCGGGTTGCCGTCTGTCACGAGGGGCTCATTGGACAGAGCACGATCGGGCGAGTCATCAACCGGGCCATCGGATCCGCTGGTCGGACAGAAGCTTCTCCACTACGAGATCCTCGAAAAGCTGGGCGAAGGGGGCATGGGCGTCGTCTACAAGGCGCGCGACCCCCGCCTGCAGCGGTTCGTCGCGGTCAAGCTCCTGTCCTCGGGACACGCGTCGGACCCGCACCGACGGGAACGGTTCCTCCGCGAAGCCCGTGCCGCCTCTGCGCTCAACCACCCTCACATCGTCACGGTGTACGACATCGCGACGTACGAAGGCACGGACTTCATCGTCATGGAGTTCGTGGACGGGCTGCCGCTCAGCCACCTGATTCCGCGCCGCGGGCTGCCGGTCAGGCACGCCATCGAATTCGCGCTCCAAATCGCGGACGCCGTCGGGACCGCGCACGACGCCGGCATCATTCACCGCGACCTGAAACCGGGCAACGTCGTCGTCACGTCCGGCGGGCGGTTGCGCGTCCTCGATTTCGGCCTGGCGAAACTGATGGGTGGGGACGCCGCGCCGATCGAGGGAGCGCCGGTCGCGCTGACCGAGGCCGGGATCGTCCTCGGGACGTTGAACTACATGGCCCCGGAGCAGGCCAACGGAGAACCCGTCGATCACCGGGCGGACATCTTCTCGTTCGGCGTGATGCTGTACGAAATGGTGACCGGCGACCTGCCCTTCCGCGGCGCCAACACCGCGGCCGTCATCCACCAGCTGTACTACGGCACGGCTCGCCCGCTCGCCGAGCTGATGCCCGGCGTGCCGGACGCGCTCGAAACGATCGTCGGCCGCGCGATGGCCAAGAAGGCCGACGATCGCTACTCGAACATGCCGGCGCTCGCCAGCGATTTGCGCGCGCTGGCGTCACGCCTCGACGCCGTCGAAGCGGAGGCCTCGACGCCGGAGGCCGCCAACGCGGCAACCGGCGTCGTGGTGGCCGACGTCCCGCGTACCGAAGCCCGATCGAGCGCGCGTCTTCCGCGTCCGCCGTCAACCGGCAGCGAGCGGGCGTCGATCGCGGTGCTCCCATTCACGAGCCTGTCCTCGGACAAAGAAGATGGATACCTCGCCGGCGGCATCTCCGCGGAGCTGATTGGCGCGCTCTCGGGCGTGCCCGATCTGCGCGTCGCGTCGCACCTTGCCTCGTTCCGGTTTCACGATACGCCGGACCTGCAGGTGGTCGCCGACACGCTGAACATCCGCTACGTGCTGACCGGCTCGCTGCGCCGCGCCGGCAACCGGATCCGCGTGATGGCCGAGCTGACCGACGCGCAATCAGGGGAACAGCTGTGGGCCCGCACCTACGAGCGCGCGGTCGAGGACGTCTTCGCCGTCCAGGAAGAGATCGCGCGCGAGATCGTCAACGCGACGGGCGGAGAGCTCATTCGCGCCGGGTCCGAGCGCGCGAGCCGTGCGGCGCCCGAAAGCCTGGACGCCTGGGGGCTGGTGCGCCGCGCGTATCACTTCTGGAATCACGCGTTCACCGTCGAAGGCGTAGAGGACGCGCTGGACCTCCTCCGCAGGGCCGTGGCGATCGACCCGCAGTACGCGGCCGCACGGGCGTTTCTCGGTCTCTATCTGATTCAGCGGGTCGTACAGTTCATCTCGCCGAGTCCCATGGCGGATGTCGCCGAGGCGCTGGAATCGGCGGAGCGGGCCATCGACCTGGCGCCCCGCGATCCGGAGGTCCTCGAGAACGCCGGTCTCGTGTACTTCAATTCGGGCCGGTACGAGGACGCGGTGGCGGCGCTGACGCGCGCGGTCGCGATCGCGCCCTTCAACCTGGTGGCGTGGGGCTACCTGGGGTGCGCGCACTCGTGGACGGGCGACGATACAAAGGTGGTCGAGGGGCTGGGCATTCTCGAGCGGCTCCTGAAAACCGCGCCCGACCATCCGTCTGTGCCCTACTGGCTGTTTTTCAAGGCCGCGGCCTGCATGCGGCTCGATCGGATCCAGGAGGGCCTCGACGCGGCACGCCAGTCCACGGCGCTGCAGCCGAACTTCTTCCTCTCGCGCCTCGGGTTTGCGAACGCGCTCGGACGGGCGGGCCAGACCGCGACCGCGATGGACGAGATCGATCGCGTCACGACGACCAACCCGGCCATCACTCCGGAGCGTTACGTCGCGGCGGTGCGCCTGTTGAGCCGGGCCGACGAGCGCGCCGAAAAACATCTAGCCGGCCTCCGCGCAGCAGGTTGGATTCGTTGACAGTGTCATGACGCCATCGTCTCTGGACAGCGCATCCGTGTCCTTCCGGACGTCGGAATTCACGGTGGTTTGCGAGGGCCTCGGCTACCCGGAAGGACCAACCGCGTTGCCGGACGGCAGCATCCTCCTCGTGGAGCTTGCCGCCGGCACGTTGACGAGAATCACGCCGGCCGGCCAGCGGGAAGTGGTCGCGACGCTCGGCGGCAGCCCCAACGGCGCCGCCATCGGCCCCGACGGCCAGGTTTACGTCTGCAACAGTGGCGGGTTCACCTTTCTGTACGTCGGAAAGTCGGGCATCAGCCCGGTCCCCTCGCCGGGCGCGATCGCGCTGACCACGGATCAGTCGCCGACCTACGCCGGTGGATCGATTCAGCGGGTGGATCTGCGCACGGGGGAAGCGGTGATCCTTTACCGCGAGTTCTCCGGCATGCTCGGCGACGGCACGCACACGCTCTGCGGACCCGACGATCTGGTGTTCGACGCCGACGGCGGCTTCTGGTTCACCGACTGGGGCCATTCGCGCGGCCGGGTGCGCGACATCACGGGTGTGTACTACGCGAAAGCCGACGGCTCGCTGATTCGCGAAGCGATCTTTCCGCTCAACGCGCCGAACGGCATCGCGCTGTCGCCCGACGGCCGCCGGCTCTACGTCGCCGAGACCTACACGCGCCGCGTGCTCGCGTGGGACCTCGAGGGCCCGGGTCAGATCGCGAAAACGGGCGACGCGCTCGACTTCTCTCACCTCGTGACGTCGAAGATTCCGTTCGAGGGCATCCTCGACTCGATGGCGCTCGACGAATCAGGCAACATCTACGTCGCGACGATGCTGCCCCACGGCCCGAAGATCGGCCAGAACGGCGGCATCACCGTCGTGTCGCCGGAAGGCGAGGTGCTCGAGTTCATCGAGATCGCGGCGGGCGCGGTGCAGGAGCCCCTGCCGTCGAACATCTGCTTCGGCGGCGCAGACCGGCGAACGGCGTTCATCACGCTCGGCGGAACCGGGCGGCTGGTGAGCTGCCGGATGCGCGTGCCGGGGCTCCCACGTGCGTTCGAGCCGGCGGCGTTCTGAGGGCGAGGAACTCCACATGACGGAAACGAACAACGAGCCCGTGGTCCCGGCCGAGCCGGCGCGCCTCCCGATCGGGCAGCGCGTACGCCGGTTGTTCGGGAAAGTGATGACGGTCACGGTCGGGGACCTCGTGCGCTGGACGCTGCGCCTCATCCTGGCGGTGATCCTCCTCGGCGCCGCGGTCGTGTTCGTGCTCGTCCACTATCCCGACACGCAGATCCCGGCGCCCGAACCGCTGGCCGAAACCCGTTACCTGGATCAGGGATGGGGCGTGGCGCGCGATTCCCCGCAGCGCGAGACGTACTACTACACGCCCCAGGGCACGTCGGTGAAGAGCCTGCGCTACAGCTGGTTCATCAATCTGGAACGGCCGTGGGGAACGCACCGGTTCGCCGATCCGGACTACCTGCGAGGGCTCGGCTTCATCGTCGATCCGGCGCCGACGCGCGCCAACCCCGACCAGCTTCCCGTCGGGTTCACGCGTCACTACGACGAGCGGCTCGGCGAGGACGTGCTCGACATCACCTGCTCGGCATGCCACACCGGCCAGATCAACATCACGCGCGACGGCCGGACGATCGGCATCCGGATCGACGGCGGCGCGGCGATGCACGCGTTCACCGCGGTCAGGATCGGCCACTTCGCGCCGGTGCTCCTCGGATCCATGGCCAGCACGTACGTCAACCCGTTCAAGTTCGAGCGGTTCGGGCGGAAGGTACTCGGCGACGAGGTCTACGAACGCGGCAGCGGCCGGCTGCGCTCGGAGTTCCGGCTGGTGCTCCAGGACCTGCTGTGGCAGGCGAAGAACGAGAGGATGCGCAAGCTCTATCCGACTGAAGAAGGGTTCGGCCGCACCGACGCGCTCGCGCGCATTGCGAATACCGTGTTCGCCGACAAGATCGATCCGGCCAACTACCGCATCGGCAACGCGCCGGTCAGCTACCCGTACTTGTGGAACATCTGGAAGTTCGACTGGGTCCAGTACACCGCGTCGGTGAGCCAGCCGATGGCGCGCAACGTGGGCGAGGCGCTGGGTGTGGGCGCGGCCGTTCACTTCATCGATCAGTACAGCCGGCCCATCGGGGCTTCAGAGCAATACCGGACATCGGTCCGCCTCGACGACGTGCAGCGGATCGAGTCCACGCTGCAGGAGCTGCGCCCGCCGCGATGGCCGGAAGACCTGCTCGGCGCCATCGATCGCGAGAAGGCGGCGCGCGGCAAGCCGCTCTTCCAACAGCACTGCCAGGGATGTCACGGCCCGCACATCGCGGTGGACGCGATCAAAAAGCGGGACGCGCCGCTCAAGACCGCCAGCGAGCCGATGTGGCTGATCAGCGCGAAGAACATCCGCGACATCGGCACGGACCCGCTGTCGGCCTTGAACTTCACGACCAACGAGCTCGACCTGTCGCGAACGGGCCTCGACCCGCAGGCGGTGCGCGCGCTGCTGCGGAAGCAGCTCGTCGAATCCCAGCGCCGATCGACCGCGGCGATCGCCGAGCTCCAGGCGGAGGTCGAACGGCTCAAACGTCAAGGAGCGGCCGGCAAGGACCTGCTGGCGCGGACGGAGGCGGCGCTCGGGTACGCGGAGCAGGGTTTCAAGCGCTATCTCACGGATGAACGGATCCAGCAGAGCCTGGATCGGCTCGACCTGCGCAAGGTGACCTCCGGCGTCGGCCTCAACATCCTCGGGCTGATCATCCGCGACCGCTTCTACACGGAGCGCGCCTTCTCGACCGAGCTGCGCGACTGTTACGAAGGGTTCGGGATGCTCGACATCCCGCAAGTCCTCCAGGGCTACAAGCCTCGTCCGCTCGAGGGTGTGTGGGCGACGCCGCCGTTCCTCCACAACGGATCGATCCCCAACCTGTACGAGCTGCTCTCTCCCGCATACGAGCGCTCGCGCACGTTCTTCGTCGGGCGGCGCGAGTTCGATCCGGTGAAGGTCGGCTACGTCACCAGCGCGGTCACCAAGCAGGGGTTCGTCTTCGACACGCGGCTGCCCGGCAACGCCAACACCGGGCATGAGTTCCGCGCCGGCTACGTGCCGTTCGACGAGCAGCATCCGGAGCGGGTCCAGTTCGGGGTCATCGGCCCCGAGCTGACGCCCGGCCAGCGCTGGGAGATCATCGAGTACCTGAAGGTCCACAGCGACGAGCCCGACGGGACGGCGCGTGCCGCGGCGGCCCCGCCACACACGCCGGCGCCACCCCAGGTCGGCATGAACTGCAGACCGGCGACGCCGGCGGCGAAAGGCGCCACGCCATGACGGCACCGCGGACGAGAGTGCGGAAGATCCTCCGGCGGACTGCCATTGCATTCGCGCTGGCGTTGGCGGCCCTCGCGGTCGCGATGATCGCCGTCGAGCGCGGACGGGCCACCACGGTCATGGGGGAAGTGATTCCTGCGAATGAAGGGGCCTACACGGCCGAGATCATCGCATCGGCGATCGAAACGGTGAACTATCCAGCCGCCAAGGATCGGCCCGCCCCGCATCCGCCGTACCGCCGCGACGTGCACGCGAAAGCGCACGGCTGCGTGCAGGCGCTCGTGGACGTGGCGAAGGATCTGGCGCCGGCGTTCCGGCAGGGTGTCTTCGCGCAGCCGGGGAAGCAGTACCGCGCCTGGATCCGGTTTTCGAGCGGCAACACGTGGCCGGAGCCCGACAGCACGCGCGACGCCCGCGGGTTTGCGCTGAAGCTCACGGGCGTTCCCGGGCCGAAGCTCCTCGAGCCGGAGGAGACCGCCGACACGCAGGACTTCGTGCTCATCAACAGCCCCGTCTTCTTCATCCGCAACGTCGAAGAGTACGCGAAGTTCACGCGCATCCTGGCCGACGGCAGCCGTCTCGGATACTTCTTCAATCAGGTACTCGTGGAATCCGCTGACGTGGCGCATGCGCGACATGTTCCTCGCGCTGAGAACGCTGAAGCCGGCCCCGGACAGCCTGCTGCACACGCGGTTCTTCAGCCTGTCCGCTTACAAATTCGGTCCCGACATGAACGTCAAGGTGAGCGCGGCGCCGTGCACCCGGCAGCCGGTCGCGACCGTCAACCGGAAGGATCCGAATTTTCTCCGCGCGGAGATGAAGGCTGAGCTGGCCAGGGACGAGGCGTGCTTCTCGTTGATGGTCCAGCCGCAAGTGCCGGGGAAGAACATGCCGATCGAGGATACGACGGTCGACTGGTCCGAGCGCGACTCGCCGTTTGTCACGGTGGCGACTATCACCGTGCGGAAGCAGGAGTTCGACACCGAACAGCAGAACACGTTCTGCGAGAACCTGTCGTTCTCGCCGTGGCACGCGATCGACGCACACCGGCCGATCGGCGCCTTGAACCGGCTCCGCAAGGCGGTGTACCTGGAGGACGCGCGGTACCGGCGCAGCAAAACCATGGAAACGAGCAGCGACCCGAGCCTCGCCCAAAGGGAACCGAAGGGCTGGTGCCTGGACCTGAGCGGCGTTTCATGCGGGAGTTAGGGTTGGAACCTGCTATGATGTCGCACGCGCAAAATCGGTCGGGCTGGGGGATAGGAGGCGTGTTATGTCGCTGCCGAGACCTCTGGGGACCTCGCGAACGTCCCTCGACGCCATCAAAGGACGCTCCGTGGCCATGGGCCTGCCTGCCGCTCGCGGCGCCGAACGCCGCAACGTCGCGCAGCGCGAGGCCCTGGTGCAGCGTCTAATCGCGGAGTTCGACGAGATGCCGGGCCTGCGGCTGTCGCTCCCGCAGGCGAGCCGCCTGTTCGGCCTGACCGAAGCGGCGGCCGCGCGCATCCTCACCGCGTTGACCAAAGCGGGCACCCTGCAACGCAACGCCAGCAATCTCTACATGCGGCGCGATCGCGGATAGACTCGGCTGTCCGCGTCCGCTCGAGCTTCCAGCTTCCCGCTTCCAGCTGTAGCTGAGATACGATTCGCTCGTGAACACGCCGTCGCAGCCCCGGGAGATCGGCTTCTGGATGGCTGTCGCGCTGGTCATGGGGAACATGATCGGGTCCGGCGTGTTCCTGCTGCCCGCCTCTCTGGCCTCTTACGGCGGCATCAGCCTCATCGGCTGGCTCGTATCGACAGCCGGCTCGGTCCTCCTCGCGCTGGTCTTCGCGCGGCTGTCGCGACTGCACCCCGCGGCCGGCGGTCCGTACGCCTACACGCGACACGCGTTCGGCGATCTCGCGGGATTCCTCGTCGCGTGGGGCTACTGGATTTCGACGTGGTGCACGAACGCGGCGCTGGCGGTGGCGTTTGTCGGCTACCTCGATCCGTTCTTCCCCACGGTCGTTCGAAACCCCGCGCGGGCGGCGGTGCTGGCCGTCGCGACGCTCTGGCTGCTGACGGCGGTCAACGTCCGCGGCGTCCGGACGGCCGGCCGCGTCCAGGTCGTCACCACCGTCCTCAAGATCCTGCCGCTCGCGTCCGTCGGCATCGCCGGGCTGGTCTTCCTCGAGCCGTCGCACTTCGCGATCGCGGAAACCGGGGGACGCGCGATGGCGCACGGCATCACCGCCACGGCCACGTTGACGTTGTGGGCGTTCCTCGGCCTGGAATGCGCGACGATTCCCGCCGGCAGCATCCGCGATCCCGAGCGCACGATCCCGCGCGCCACGGTGACGGGGACGCTCCTCGCCGGCCTCATCTACATCGTCAGCACCGTGGGGGTGCTCGGCGTGCTCGCGCCGGCGGAGCTCGGCCGGACGTCGGCGCCGTTTGCCGAAGCGGCGCGCGCGCTGGCGGGCGATCGCGCCGCCGCCGCGGTGGCCCTCGGGGCGGCGATTTCCTGTTTCGGCGCGCTGAACGGCTGGATCCTGATCGTCGGCCAGCTCCCGATGGCGGTGGCGCAGGACGGGCTCTTCCCGCGCGTCTTCGGCCGCCGGTCGGCGCGGGGCACGCCGGTCGTCGGGATGATCGTCTCCGGCGTGCTGAGCACGGCGCTCGTCGCCATGAACTACTCGAGAAGCCTCGTCGATCTCTTCACGTTCATCATTCTCCTGGCGACGTTGAGCACGCTGGTGCCGTACGCGTTCTGCTCGCTGGCCGGGTTCATGGCCGGCCGCGGCAACCGCCTGGCGCCCGGCGCGTCCGTCATCGCGGGGCTCGCGTTCGCGTACGCGCTCTGGGCCATCGGCGGCGCAGGCGCCGAGGTCGTCTACTGGGGATTCCTGCTGTTGATGGCGGGATTGCCGGTGTACGTGTGGGTCGTGCCACGGATTGACACGGAAACACGGATTGTTACGGATAGCACGGATAGACACGGATAAAGACAAACTGTCACGCTGCGACGCCTTCGGCGTCCTGTCTTGATCACAGGAGAAACGGGAGAACGGGAGAGAACTGAGTAGTTGGACACCATGGCGTGTGGCTGGTGTCGCGCCGGCCTGCGGCCGGCACACCGGTCGAGCAAGTCCCGAACTCACAAGCGCAACTCCAAGACACCATGCGCTTGTGATTCGGGTACTGCTCGACCGGGCCGCGCGAAGCGCGGCGACACCAGCCCGCAGCGTGGCTCATCCGTGTTCATCAGTGTTCATCCGTCTGAATCCGTGGCACATGGCAACAACCGCTCAATCTGAAGTCGGTACGATCACGCGGCTCGTGCTGAAGCACGCGCGCGACGCGTTCGTCGGTCCCGAGGCCATCGCGGCGGAGTGGCGCACGCTGGGCTTCACCGCGGCGCCGGACTACGAGCGCGCGATCGACGAGTACGAACGGTTCGCCGAGGCGCTCCGCGCGGGCGGCGCGGACGTGCACATGCTTCCGCGGGGCAGCGGCGTCGGGCTGGATTCGATCTACGTGCGGGACGCGGCCGTCGTCTGCGATCGCGGCGTGATCCTCTGCAGCATGGGGAAGCCGCAGCGGCTCGGCGAACCTGCGGCGCAGGAAGCCGCGTTTCGCGCGCTCGGCTATCCGATCGCCGGCGCGATTCAGCCGCCTGGCCGGCTCGAAGGGGGCGACGTCGTGTGGCTCGACGAGCGGACGATTGCCGTCGGCCGCGGATACCGCACCAACGACGACGGGATCGCGCAGCTTCGGCGGCTGCTCGGCGATGCCATCGACGAGCTCATCGTTGTTGCGCTGCCCCACTGGCGCGGTCCGGGCGACGTCTTTCACCTGATGTCGATCGTCAGCCCCGTGGATCGCGATCTGGCGGTCGTCCATTCGCCGCTGATGCCCGTGCCCTTTCGCGAGCGGCTCCTGGAGCGTGGGATCGCCCTCGTCGAAGTCCCCGGCGAGGAGCTCGACAGCATGGGCGCAAACGTGCTCGCCGTGGCCCCGCGGCGGTGCGTGATGGTCGCCGGAAATCCCACCACGCGGCGCCGCCTCGAGCAGGCCGGCGCGCAGGTCATCGAGTACCGAGGGACGCGAGATCAGCCTGAAGGGCGGCGGCGGGCCGACGTGCCTGACGCGTCCGCTGCAAGCGGTAGGGCCGCGCTCAGCCGACTTCGCACCCGCGGTAAGGCGCGCACTCGCTTCGCTCCGCGCGGTGGGCCGAGGATCAGATTTCGCGCAGCAGGCTCTCGAGCGTCTCGACCAGGCGGTCCGCGTCACCGGGCTGGAACGGCATCGGCGGCCGAATCTTGAGGACGCTGTGAAAGGGCCCGTCGCTGCCGATCAGGATCCCCTCTTCCCGCATGCGGTTGACGACGAACGACGCTTCGGCGGACGCGGGCTCCAGCGTGCCGCGGTCGGTGACGAGCTCGACGCCGAAGAACAGGCCCGAGCCGCGGACGTCCCCGACGATCTCGTAGCGGGCCTGGAGCGAGCGCAGCCCGCCGGCGAGCTGGGCGCCCACGCGTGCCGCGTGCTCCTGGAGCCGCTCCTCCTGCACCACGTCGAGCACCGCCAGCCCCGCGGCACACGACACAGTGCTCCCGCCAAACGTGCTGAAAAACTCCATGCCGTTGTCGAACGACGCCGCGATCGCCGGCGTCGTGACCACCGCGCCGAGCGGATAGCCGTTGCCGATCGGCTTCCCCAGCACGACGATGTCGGGCACGACCCCTTGTGCCTCGAACGCATAGAAGTGCGTGCCGGTCCGGCCGTACGCGGTCTGCACTTCGTCGGCGATGCAGACGCCGCCCGCCGCACGCACGCGTGCGTAGACGTTCGCGAGGTACCCGGCCGGCAGGACGAGCTGACCGCCGACGCTCGGACAGCTTTCCGCCACGAAGCCGCACACGCGCCTGCCGGACGTGAACGGCAGGCGCGCGAGCGCATCGGTCACGTGGCCGGCGTACTGCGCGCCGGCCTCCGCGCCCCTGAACTCGCCGCGAAAGACGTCCGGCGCCGGAAGCGCGTGTACCCAGGCCGGAGGACCCTCGCCGCCGGGCCCGGCGAACTTGTACGGGCTGATATCGATGAGCGTCGTCGTGTTGCCGTGATAGGCAGCCTCGAGCACGAGAAGATCGCGCCGGCCCGTGTGCGCGCGCGCGAGCCGGAGCGCGAGCTCGTTGGCCTCGCTTCCGGAGCTCACGAAATAGCAGACCCGCAGCGGATCGGGGAGAGTCGCGGCAAGCCGCTCGGCTAGATCGGCAAGCCCATCGTGGAGGTACCGCGTGTTCGTGTTGAGGACGGCCAATTGCTCAGACGCGGCGCGGACGACGCGCGGGTGGCAGTGGCCGACGTGCGGGACGTTGTTGTACGCGTCCAGGTAGCGCCGCCCGGTGTCGTCGTACAGGTCCTGCATCCAGCCGCGCACCGCCTGCACCGGATCGCGATAGCCGAGAGCGACGTTCGAGCCGATCCGGGTGCGCCGCCTGGCCACCGCGGCGGCGCTGTCGAAGACCTGGTCCGGAAACGACGCACCGGGCACGCTCAGGAACGCCTTGGGGTCCGGCGAAAACGCCTGCCAGATCCTGCGCTGTGACGCGCGGCAGACACCGGGAAAATCCGCGCCCAGATCGAGCAGCGCCACGATCACCTGAAAGTGCAGGTGGGGCGACCACCCGCCGTTCACGTCGGCGGGGCCAATCGCCGCGAATGCGTCGCCGGCCGCGACACGCCGGCCGATCGGGTTGGCGGCGAGCGACTGCCGGGTCAGGTGGCCGTACAGCGTGTAGAACGAATCGAGCTGATCCGTCTCGTGCTTCAGGATGATCACGGGACCGTAGTCCAGCGCGGCCGCGTTGTCCGCCGCCGCGTGCACGACGCCCGGCAGCGGCGCGCGCACGGCCGTGCCGGGAGCCGCAAAGACGTCCACGCCGAGATGAATCGTGCGGCGCTCGCCGTTCGGTCCCTCTTCGAACAGCGCCGTCGAATAGAGGTAGCGCGGTTCACCGTAGCGGCCGATCGCCGTGTCCGCGTGCGCCTCTTTCATGGCGCACAGGATGCGCGGCGTCAGCGCGGCTTCGGCGTTGTCAGCGGGATCGCCCGCGATGAGCGGGCTCCCGACGCTCAGGTCGAGCACGAGCGTGGCGGCGGGATCGATCGCGACGATCGGCTCGCACACCGCGTGCGTCTCGAGCCAGGCCGTCAGGCGTGTGGAAGCGGGCAGAGGGTCGAAGCCGCACGCGTCGCGAAACGCAACCTCGGCGAGCCGGCGCGGGATGCCCATCAACCCGGGCAAGGTACGGGCGATCGGTCCCTGACTGATGCCCAGATACGCGTCGTCCGGACGCTGAAGGTGCTGGTGCGCGGCCAGCGCGACGCTCATGCACAGCCGCAGCCGGACCAGGTCGAACAACGCCGCGATCTCGGGTTCCTTCAGCGGCCACACGGCGTGGTACCCGCGAACGATCGCGGCCGCCGCGGCGAGCGGATCCGGCTTGTCGAGGATCGCATACGCGATCGCGATGGCCGGATCGGCGGCGACGTAGCTGTGCACGATGTCGCCGAAGTCGATGATCGCGGCGACCCGCTGGCGGCGCGACCACACGTCGCCCTCGGCGGCGACAATCACGTTGTGATCGTTGGCATCGTTGTGCACGGCCGAGCGCCGCAGGTCCGGCAGCCGCGGATCCAGGTGGCGCGCGATGTCGAGGGCCCAGCCTTCGAGCTGCTGCCGGAGCGCCTCGCCGGCGATCGCGGGCGCACAATCCCGGATCACCTGGATCCCGTGTGCGAGGTCCCAGTGGAGGTCGCGATGGATCGCCGGATGATCGAACGTGGCCAGCGCGCGATCGATCTCTCCGACCCGCCGCCCCAGGTCCTCCAGCAGCGCCGCCGAATGCCGAGGCACGGCGCCAAGCGGCGTCCCGGGAATCCAGCTGAGCATCCGCACGAAGTGCCCGCCGGATGGCGCGTCGTGCGGGACGATCGGCTCCCCGCCGGCGCTCATGATGACGCGCGGGCTGAGGCCCTTCCTCGCGCTGACGTGCGCCATGGCCGCGTTCTGCGCCTCGAGCAGCGCGCGGTCGTCGGCGGCGTTCGACATCTTCAGCACGAAGCGCTCGCCGGCGGGTGTTTCGAGCAGGAAGTTCTGATCGCGCTCGCTCGGAAGCGGCGAGGCGGATACGGCGAGGCCGTAGTGCTCGAGGGCGATGGCGGCCGCGGTTGCCGGTGTGACGGACGGCGCCCGCTTCAGGAGCATCAGAAGCGATTATAGAGGCGGCGAGGTGAACAGGAGAATAGGAGACCAGGAGATTCATTCTTGAGGAGATCAAGAAACTCCTGATCTCTTGATCTCCTGTTCAAGGACTGGGCGGTTGGGAGTTGACACGGTTCTTCGCGGGCCCCGGTTGAACTCCAGTCCTTACGGGCCTATAGTGCCGCGGGGACCAAATCAGCTCTTCAGCGGACGAGGAAGGAGCCGACATGACTCGCGAGCAGGTCATGGAGTTGTTCGAGCGGCGGGAAGCGTTATGGCGCAGCCGTGACGCGGCCGCGCTCGCGGCGGACCATGCCGCCGACGGCGTGGTCGTCAGCCCAACCGGCGGCGTCCTCGAGGGCCGCGAGGAGATCGAGCGCGTCTACCGCCTCTGGCTGACGGCGTTTCCCGATCTGGTGCTGACGGTGACGGACGTGCTGATCGACGGCAGCCGCGCGGTCCTGCTGGTGAACGTCGACGGCACGCACGCCGGAGATTTTCTCGGGCTCGCGGCCACGAGCCGGCGGGTCCACTTCGTCGGCGCCCTCGTCTATACGGTCAAGGACAACCTCATCGTGCACGAGCAGCGGATCCTCGATTTCACCGGCGTGCTGGTCCAGGTCGGCGTGCTGAAAGCCAAGCCGGCGGCCGGACTCTGAGAGACAATCAGAGAGGAAGATGTTGGGCGTTGGTTTTTTGGGAGTTGTCATCGTCAGTCGCCCACCTGTCAGCGCCAGGTGCAGAATGAGCCAGCCGGGGCGCCGTTTACGCCTTCTTCTGCAGATGGCTCGCAAAGACCTCATCAGGCGGTGGACTGCGTTCAATGTGGTGGGCGCCGGCGGCGTCGCGCTACAGCTGGCGATCCTCGCCGTGCTCGTCCGCGTCTTCGAGTGGCACTACCTTCCGGCAACAGCCGTCGCCGTCGAGGCGGCGATCCTGCACAACTTCGCGTGGCACCAGTGCTGGACGTGGAAGGATCGGCCGCCCGCGACGTGGCAATCGTCCGCGCTCAGGCTCGTGCGGTTCAACGCGCTCAACGGGGGGATCTCGCTTGCCGGCAACCTCGCGCTGATGACGATCCTGACCGGTGGACTCCGGCTCGACCCGCTCGCCGCCAACGGCCTCGCCATCGTGGCGTGCTCGCTGGCGAACTTCGCGGCGAGCGAGCGGCTCGTGTTCAGGGCGGCGATCCCTGCCGTTGGTTTGATCGCCCTCCTGGGCATGCCCCACGCGGCGGCTGCCGATCAGGGGGCGCCGACGCTCGCGGCCTGGCGCACCTACGAGGCGGCGGTCGACGCCCGCTATCACGCGGCGTCCGAATCGGGCAGCCCCTTCTTCGTGCTGGACCGCGAAAAGGTGAAGGGCTGGCGCGAGACCGTTACCAAGGGCACGACCCACATGATCAAGATCGAGCCGCCGTCGATCGACGACGGCAAGATCCACCACTGGGTGGGGGCCGTCTTCGTGCCGGGCGCCACGCTCGACACGGTCCTGCAGCGTCTCAAGCAGAACGCCGGCCGCGAATCGGAGTCCTACAGCGATGTCGTCGTGTCGAAGCTGCTGTCGAGAGATGGCGATCGCCTCAGGATCTTCATGAAGCTGCGCCGCACGAAAGTCATCACCGTCACGTACAACACGGAACACGAGGTCACGTACCGGAGAATCGGAGGGTCGCGAGCCTCGGCCATCAGCGTCGCGACGAAGATTGCGGAGTTGCAGGACGCAGGGAGTGCCAAGGAGCGGGAAAAGGCACCGGGTGACGACAGCGGATACCTGTGGCGGCTGAACGCGTACTGGCGCTACGAGGCGGTACCGGGCGGCGTCCTCATCGAGTGCGAGTCGGTCAGCCTCAGCCGGACGGTGCCGCTGTTGCTGCGGTTCATCAGCCCGATGGTCGATGGAGTCGCGCGCGATTCGCTCGAGCGCACGCTCAGCAGCCTCCGCGCCGTGCTGGTCAAGCCGGCCGCCACGGCCGCGCGGTGACCTGACGCCTCCTCAGCGTGCCTTGGGGACAATCGCGATCTCGAAGAGCTTCGGCCAGTATTTTCCCGTCACGAACAGACGATCGCCGGCCGCGTCGTAGGCGATGCCGTTCAGGACGTCAACGCCCTGGGCCTCGCGCGGGGTCAGCAGCCCCTCCAGATCGATCCAGCCGGTGACCTGGCCCGTCTTGGGTGAGATTCGCGCGATCCGATGGGTCGTCCACACGTTGGCGAGCACTTCCCCCTTCACGTACTCGAGTTCGTTCAGCTTTGCCACCGGCACTCCAGCCGTCGCGGACCTGCAACCGTCCGGTTTCCTTCTGCGTCGCCTTGTCGAGGAACCGCAGGTAGGCCGTTCCATCGCTCATGATGAGGCGCGCGCCGTCGTGCGTCAGCCCCCAGCCTTCGCCGCTGTAGGTGAACGTCCCCGCGCGGCTGAACGACGCGCGGTCGAAGATGAACCCGACGCCGGACTGCCACGTCAACGCAAAGAGGCTGTTGCCGATGACCGTGATGCCTTCGCCGAAGTACTGCGCATCGATCTTCTGGATCTGGAGCACTTCGCCGTTCTCGAGCTTGACCTTGCGGATGCTCGAGCGGCCGTTGAGCCCGGTGCCCTCGTAGAGCACGCCGTCGACAAACGTGAGCCCCTGCGTGAACGCTTGGGGATCGTGGGGAAAGACGCGGACGACGCGGTAGCCGGCAATCGGCGCACCGGCGGCGGGTGCGCCAGCCGAGATGGTCGCGGGGGAAGGCGCAGCTGCGCCCGACAGGGCGAACAGGCCCGACAGCAGGAGCGCGCCCAGGGCACGAAGTCTCATCGGAGGACCCGCCACGCTACTTGAAGAGATCGTCGAACGCGCTGCGCGCGCTGGTGGGTGCCGCCGCCGACTTCGTTTCCCGCTCGACGGTCGTGCGCGGCTCGAAGAGCGTGCACGTGTTGCGCCGGTCCTTGGGGGACACCCGCACCGGAATGGCCTGAAGGCACTCGAGCGCCGCGCCGGTATCGAAGTTCACGCACTGCGCGCAGGTGTGGAGGTCGGCGCCGCACCGGGTGCAGACCCCGTCGGCAGTCCACGCCGCCACGACGGTCAGCTCGTTGCCACACCCGCGGCACCGCACGACCTCGCGGTAGCCCGGCATGTTGATGGTCTTGGGAGGGCCTGCCGGCGTCTGCCCTCTCGGGGCGTACTCCTTCTTCTCGGCCGGCTTGTGCTCCGGCTTGGGTCCCCGCGGCGCGTCCTGGTATCCGCGCTGCCGATACTTCCTGTCCGACATTGAAGATCTTATTATAACCTCGCCCCTAGCCGTCTTGACCGCCGAAAACTCATGCTCTTGAGTCACGTTTTCGGCGGGCAAGCGGCGAAACAGTAAACAGTGCCATCGAGCGAGGCGGAGCCTGGACGGTCTGAGGCGCAGCCTCGCGAGTCCTTCCAACACGCGGGAGGGAGACGGTGTAAAGGGACGCGATCGGATGAACCCTGCTTGTCCGCCGTTCGTATAACTGCCCCAGGAGATGCCACTTATGAGAACCATGCCCAATCGCGTGCGAACCAGGACTGGACCCGCGCGGACGGCGCTCCTCCTGCTGCCCCTCGTCGTCGCAGCCTCGGCCGGCTGCGACCTCGCGATGGCCGATTACAAGGTGAAGGAGACCGCCGAGTGGCGGAAGACCTACGAGCTCCAGCCGGGCGGCCGCCTCGAGATCAGGAACGTCAACGGCAAGATCGACGTGAAGCCCTCGGCCGGCAACACGGTGGAAATCGTGGCCCAGAAGTCAGCCCGGGCCGCATCCACCGAGGCCGCCAAACAGGCGCTCGAGCGGATCGAGATCCAGGAGGACGAGTCGCCCTCCGGCATCCGCATCGAGACGAAAGTGCAGCGCAATTCCAGCGGCTTCTTCGGCGGCGTGAACCATGAGGTCCAGTACGTGGTGCGCGTGCCCGCGGGCGCGGAGGTCAAGTTCTCGACGGTGAACGGCGGAATCGAGCTCACCGGCCTCAAGGGCCGCATCAACGCGGAAACCACCAACGGCGGCATCAAGGCGCGCGACGTGACCGGATCGATCGACGCGAGCACGACGAACGGCGGCGTGGACGTCGAGCTCGCCGCGTTCGGCGAGGCCGGCGTGAAGCTGGAGCTGCGTGAACGGCGGGATCGAGCTCCGGCTGCCGTCGGACTCGAAGGCGACGATCTCGGCCCGCGTCGTGAACGGCGGCATCGACACGAACGGGCTGCAGGTCGAAACGACCGGAACCCAAAGCCGCCGGCATCTCGAGGGGCGGCTGAACGGAGGCGGGCCCCGCATCGACCTCGAAGGCGTCAACGGCGGCATCCGGATCGCCGCCCGTTAGAGCGAATCACTAATCACTAATCCTTGAATCGTCGAATCAGCGATTCGGGGATTCAAGGATTCAACGATTAGGGATTAGTGATTGTTACTGTGTCGCTGGAGCAACCCCAGCACGGCGACTTCCGCTTCCAATAGTCCTTTCGGCTTGCGGGCGGCGCGTGCGACGCGCCGCCCTGCCGTGGATTCCACGGCCCGCTTTCCTCGCGCGGGCCGCCGGCGTTTCATCGCGCCCTCGAGGTAATCCTCGAACACGGCCGGGTGGATGTAGCTCTTGCGGCAGACGGCCTTCGTGTTCCCAAGGCGCTTGGCCACCACTCCTACCGCTTCGACGATGTTCCGCTTGGCCTCCGCATCGGAATGGCACTGCGCGAATGCCCAGAGGAGCTGCGCCGCCAGCACGGTCCCGGCCCACGTGCGGAAGTCCTTCGACGTGTAGTCCTGGCCCGTGATCTCCTTGAGATACGCGTTGACGTCGTCCGACCCGATCGGCTGCCGCTTGCCCTCGTCATCGTAAAACTGAAACAGCTCGTAGCCGGGAATGTCGCGGCACGCCCGGACCGTGCGGGCGAGACGTCGATCGGTCAGATCGATGTCGTGCTCGACGCCGCTCTTGCCACGGAACAGAAACCGGAGACGGGTTCCGTTCACCTGGACGTGCGCATTGCGCATGGTGGTCAGCCCGAACGACTGGTTCTCTTTCGCGTACTCGTCGTTGCCGACGCGGATGAGCGTTTTCTCGAGCAGCTGCACGACCGCGGCGAGGACCATCTCGCGCGACAGGTGGGCCGCCCGGAGGTCCCTCCTCGTGCGCCTGCGGATCGCGGGCAGCGCCTGGGCGAACCCGATCAGGCGATCGTATTTCGTTTCATCGCGGATCTGCCGCCACTTGGAGTGATAGCGATATACCTTCCGCCCGCGGGCATCGCGTCCCGTCGCCTGGAGGTGCCCGCGGGGATCGGCGCAGATCCAGACGTCCGTCCACGCCGGAGGAATCACGATGGCCTTGAAGCGGGCGAGCTGTTCCCGGCTGCGAATCACTTTTCCATGAGGCCCGATGTAGCGAAAGCCAGACCCGCGCCGCTCCCGGCTGAACCCCGGCCGGCACGCGGTACTGTAACGAAGCCCGGCCGCTTTGGCGGAATCCTCGGGGTGCTGCTTCGTCTGTGAATTGATGGTTCTGGCCATGGCTGTGATACGATGGATCTATCTCCCCATAAGGATTACGCTTGATGAAGTGCCCGGCCTGCGGCTCGACACGCGTGTTCCCGTCTCGTCTTCGGAACATCCTCGAGCGGCTTCGTCAGATGGTGACGGAAAAACAGCCGTACCGGTGCCATCAATGCGATCGCCGCAAGTGGCGCGAGGCCTGGGTCCACAACGACAGTCCCGATGTGCATCCGGAAGACCTTCGAACGGGCCGGGTGTCCGAGCCGGTTTCCCCGAAAGACATCGACCTTCTCGATCCAGCTCAAGCAACAGCCGATCCACTGGTGCCCTAGCGTCTAGTTTAGCGCGCCCTGGGCGTCCAGCCGGGATCGAACCTGGTCCCGAGCATCAGCCTCAGCACGGCCTCGTAGCTCCCAATCCCTTCGGGGACGCGGTTCGCCCGCAGATACCCATCGTTGAGTCCGCGAGCGGCCAGCCGGATCGCCGGTGAGGACCGTTCGTACCGTGCCGAAATCATGCGAAGGTCGTTGCGCGGTCCGGGATCGAGCGGCGTCAACAGGCGCCGGTCCTCGCGCGACAGCACTCTGACGGCCTGCTCGTAGGCCGAGAGCCAGCCGCTGTACTGCGCGAGGGGGCCTGCGCGCACGCATGTCAACCAGGCCACGAAGTTCGCTTCCGATTCGTTCGCGTAACCCGCCAGGTGCGCCCACTCGTGCGCGACGACGAAGGGGCGCTCGATGTCGAGCACCTCGGGGTTGATGATGATCTCGAGGAAGAACGGGTCCGTCATGCCGTCGATCGCCGCGCGGCGGAAGTACCACGTCAACAGGGATCGTTTGGGCACACCGGGAACCGCTTCATGACGCGCGCCGAGCGCGCGCTGCACGTCCGCGAGCGATCGCTCGAGCGATCCGGTGTCCGGAGGTGCGGCGTGCGCGGCAACGTATCCGCGATTCATGAATCCGGCGGCGGTATTTGCAAACGCCGTCGCGGCGTCGCGCGTGACGCGGGCGCGGTCGTAGTCCAGCTTGCGCTCGAGCGTCACGCGGCGATAGTTGAGGCCCCAGAGCCCCAGAAAGAGCAGATACAGCACCGCCGCGCCGGCCACCGCGTGGCCAACAGCACGCCGCAGTGCGCGCCAGCCGCCGCTCGATCGCGCGCGGCGAACGAACGCGCCCAGGGCGATCGCGATCAGCACGACGACGGCGCAATCCAGCAACGCGATGGGTACGTGATTGGTGGCCGCGGTCATCACCGGCTGGATCCGCGGATAGATCCCGTTCGAGTACCAGCGTTCCACCGTCTCGGCAGGCAGAGGCACGACGGCGGCGGCGACGGCCAGCAGCACCAGCACGCCGAGCGTCCTCATGGCATCGGATCCTTGGCGGAGGACCGCGTGGCGGCGGACGTGGCGTTGGCGGCGGACGGCTTGCGGGACTCCTCGCCGGTGATCAGCCGCACGGCACGCTGGTAGCTGAAGTAAGCCCAGGCCCACTGCACGAGCACGACCAGGCGATTCCGGAAACCGATCAGGTTCATGATGTGGACGAACAGCCACGCGAGCCACGCGAACCAGCCTTTGAGCTGCAGCCATCCGAAGTCGGCAATCGCGGAGGCGCGGCCGATCGTGGCCATGTTCCCCAGGTTCCGGTAGACGAACGGCCGGTACGGCTCGCCGTCGATGGCGCGGCGGATGTTGCGCGCGGCGTGCCGGCCTGTCTGGATCGCGACCTGCGCGACACCGGGCAGCGGCTTGCCGTCGGCTCCCGTCACCGACGCCAGGTCGCCGATGACGAAGACCTCGGGGTGGCCGGGAATCGTGAGGTCCGGCTGGACGGCGACGCGCCCGATGCGATCGGTCCCGGCGCCGAGCGTGGCGCCGAGCGGCGATGCCGCCACGCCCGCGGCCCAGAGAATCGTGGCCGCCTCGATCGACATGCTCCCGCACTGCACGCGCCCGGGCGACACCGCCGTGACCAGCGGACCCGGTCCGCACTTCGACGCCAAGCCGCTCGAGATCGCTCTGCGCGGCCGCGCGCAGCGGCTCGGGGAAGTTGCTGAGCAGCGACGGACCTCCTTCGAGGAGCACGACGCGCGCCGAGCCGGGATCGAAGTGGCGGAAATCACGCGCGAGCGACTGGCGCGACATCTCGGCGAGCGCGCCGGCGAGCTCCACCCCGGTCGGGCCTCCGCCGACGACGACGAACGTCAGCAACGGCTGCCGCTTCACGGGATCGCTCTCACGCTCGGCCCGCTCGTAAGCCATCAGCACACGGCGGCGGATTTCGAGCGCGTCCTCGAGCGTCTTCAGGCCGGGGGCCACCTCGCGCCACTCGTCGCGCCCGAAGTACGCGTGCGTGGAGCCGGTTGCCAGAATCAGGTAGTCGTACGACATCTCGCCGTCGCCGAGCACGACGGTGCGCCGCGCGGGATCGACGCGATGGACGTCCGCGAGCAGGACCTCGACGTTCGCCTGCCGGCGCAGGATCCAGCGGATCGGCGAGGCGATGTCCCCCGGGGACAGCGCCGCGGCCGCAACCTGATACAGCAACGGCTGAAATACGTGATGGTTGCGGCGGTCCAGGAGCGTCACGGCCACGGGCGCTCGTGCGAGCGCTCGTGCCGCATACAAGCCTCCGAAGCCGCCGCCGACGATGATCACGTGAGGCGTTGCCATCCCGTCCATAGTATTGCGAGAGGCCTGTCAACGGAACGCGGCTTGCACATGGTCTGACATGACGATTACGGATCACGCGGTCAGGTGGGGGAGCGCACGGGTTTCACGGCGAGTGGCGAAATCGCTGCCATGGATTGGCGCGGCCGTCGCCATCGTGACCGTCGTCTCGACGATGCGACGCAAGGGGGTCATCAGCGGCGCGCTCGACAGCGGACTCAACGCCGTGCCGTTCGTGGGGCTGGCGAAGAACGTCGTCGAAGTGGCTCGCGGGCGTGATTTCTTCCCCGATCGCTACGGTCCGGACTCACCACGCCCCAGGTTCAAGGCCAAAGCAGCCGTCTAGGCCGGTTTCCCGGCTGCTCACCGGCACAGCGCGGACCGTGCCGGGATTTCGGCACCTGCCGACCTGCCGGCCTCTCCGCCTTCGGCACTTCGAATCGCCCCTGAACGGCAACTGACGGCGCTACAGCACCTTAGCACTCCCGCCAGGCAGCGGGCAGGCTGGAACGCTCTTCGCTCAGACGTCGGGATGCATTCAGTCGCACGACCGGTTCAGAACGATCTGCTCGATGGCCTCGCCGCGGTCGTGTGGGAAGCCGATCCGCGGACCTTCCAGTTCACCTACGTCAGCCGCGGGGCGGAAGCCTTGCTGGGCTACTCGCTCCAGGATTGGCTATCCCGGCCGGCCTTCTGGGTGGAGCTGCTGCACCCCGATGACCGCGACGCCGCCGTGGCCCACTGCCGCGCCGCCGTCGCCGACGGGCGCAATCACGACTTCGAGTATCGCGTCATCACGGCGGATGGATCGGTGCGGTGGCTGCGGGACATCGTCAGCGTCGGCCGCGACGGCGCCGGAGGCGCCGATCGCCTGAGCGGCCTCATGATCGACGTGACGAGCGCGAGGGCGGCGGAGGCCGGCAGGGATCCGGCGGATCGCTACCGGCGGGCCGTCGTCGAGCACGGCCTGGATCTGACGGTCATCACGGATACCCGCGGCACGATTCTCTTCGAGACCCCGTCGGTGCGGAAGGTGCTCGGACTCTCCGGAAGTACAAGCCGGGAGCGCAACATCTTCGAGATGATTCATCCCGGCGACGCGGCGCGGCTGCAGCGCCTCTTCTCCGCGGCGTCCTCGAGCGTCGCCGCTACTGCGCCGGTCCAGCTGCGCTATCGGCATTGCGACGGATCGTGGCGCCTGCTCGACGCCCTCGGCCAGCGAGTCGAGGACGAGCAGGGCGTCATGACCGTCATCAGCGCGCGCGACGTCACCGACCGCGTCCAGCTCGAAGAGGACTTCCGGCGGGCGCAGAAAACGGAAGCACTCGCCCGCATCACGAGCGCCGTGGCACGCGACTTCGACAATCTGCTGACGGTCATCCGCGGCAACGTCGCGCTGGCGCTCGAAGACACCGGTCACGACAAGCGCGAGGAGCTGCTCGCGATCCGGAAAGCGGCGGAGGTAGGGTCCGCGATGATCGGGCAGCTCATGACGTTCGGCGGCCGAAAGCGGCGGTCGGTCGTCGTCGACGTCAACACCACGTTGCAGACGCTGGGGTCGATCCTGGAGCGCTTCCTCGGTCCGTTCGCCGCGCTGAAAGTGGATACCCAGGCCGGCCATTCTCGCGTGTGCATGGAAGGGGGCGCGCTCGAGCAAATCCTCATCAACCTCGTCGTCAACTCGAGGCAGGCCATGCGCGCGGGCGGCCGCGTCCTCATCACGACCAGGAACGTGCGCATGGCGGGCCCCGGGACGGGCCACACCCTCGAGCCGCTTTGCGATTTCGTCGAGATCGAGGTGGCTGACACGGGCACAGGCATGACGCCCGAGGTTCAGCAGCGGATCGCCGAGCTTTCCTTCACGACGAAACACGGTACGCGCGGGCCGGGCCACGGCCTTGCCAGGGTCTGCGCGATCGTGAGTGAAGCGGGCGGCACCATTGCGGTCGACACCGAGCCAGGCAAGGGTACGACCTTCAGCATCCGTCTCCCGCTGGTGCAACGCTAGAAGGACGGGCGCACGATCCCGAGCTTCCGCATCTTGGACTGGAGCGTCGTCCGCTGGAGACCAAGGCGCGCCGCGGCGCCGCCGGGACCACCGATGATCCCCTTCGTCTCCCGCAGCGCCTGCAGGATGATCTCGCGTTCTCCATCGGCATAGCGCGCCGGCGCGGCGCGCCGGACGGCCGCGGCCGTCGCGGTCTTCCGATCGAACGTCGCCTCGGGGACTTCCAGCGTCGCGCCGGGTGAGACGATGACGGCGCGTTCGATGACGTTCTGCAGCTCGCGGATGTTGCCGGGCCACGGCCACCGTTGCAGCGCCTCGAGCGTGCGGGCAGGGATGGTCCTGATGTCGCGGCCGAGCTCGCGCGAGAACACGTACACGAAATGGCGCACGAGGAACGGGATGTCCTCCGGCCGCTCGCGCAGCGGCGGAATCCGGATGGGGAACACGCTCAAACGGTAGAACAGATCGCTCCGAAAGTCGCCGCGGACGACCATCTCCTCGAGGTCCCGATTCGTCGCCGCGATCAGCCGCACGTCGACGCGCCGGGCGGCGCTCCCGCCGAGCCGCTCGAACTCCTGCTCCTGCACCGCGCGCAGCAGCTTGGGCTGCACGTCGAGCGGCAGCTCGCCGACCTCGTCGAGGAAGAGCGTGCCGTGGTGCGCCAGCTCGAGCCGTCCGGCCTTCGCCGAGACGGCGCCGGTGAACGCGCCCTTCTCGTAGCCGAAGAGCTCGCTTTCGACGAGGCCTGCGGGCAGCGTGGCGCTGTTCACGCGGATGAAGGTTCGCGTGCTGCGCCGGCTCGTGTCGTGAACCGCGCGCGCCACGAGCTCCTTGCCCGTGCCGGTCTCGCCGAGCAGCAGGACCGTCGCATCGGTCGGCGCGACCGTCCGCACCTGGTGCAGGACGCCGGCGAGCGCCCGGCTCCGCCCCACGATCTCCTTGAACTCGTGACCCCGCGTCACCTCGTCCTCGAGGTAGACCTTCTCGTCGGTGAGCCGATCGCGCAGCGCCGAGATCTGCTGGTAGGCCAGCGCGTTCTCGATCGCGATGGCCAGCGGTTGCGCCACCTGCTCCAGCAGCAGGACCTCGTCGGCTGAGAACGGATCGTCGGTCGGCTTGGCAACCGTCAGCGCGCCGTGGCACCCGCGGCGCGTCTGCAGCGGCACCGAGCACACTGCCCGCAGCCCTTCCGCCGCCATGATGCCCACCGCCGGCTCGCCGAGCGCCTCGATGTCCTTCCAGCGGAATACCAGCGTTTCCCGGCGGCGGAAGGCCATCACGGCCGGTGAGCGGTCCGTCCCGACGGGCACGCCGTCGCGAATGACCCCCGTGCCGCCGGAAAAGACCAGCGCGTGCCGCCGCAGCACTTGCGCCTGCTCGTCCCACAGGATGACGCTCGCGAAGTGATGACGGATGTCCTCGCGGAGCAGCTTCGAGATCGTCTGGAGCAGCTCGCCCAGATCCAGCTCGGAGGTCACCGCGCTGGTCAGGTTCAGCAGCAGGCGGAGGCGCTCGTCGGTCAGTCGCCGATCGAGCGCCGACTGGAGCATCTCGGCGAGCGCGTCGAGGAGGTGCCGTTCCTCGGCGAGAAAGGGGCCCTCGTCGGATTCGGGCCGTGCCTCGCGGTAGACGACGTCGAGCGTGCCCTCCGCCCCGTCGCGGGTTCGAAAGGAGGAATGAAGCGTCCACGGGAAGTCGCCGTACCCCGGCGTCGCCCCGACGACCCCCGCGTGGCTCGCCAAGGCTTCGGTGATGTCGGGAAACTGGAACGCCGGAGGCAGCAGGCGGGCGATTCCTTCGAGCAGCTCGGGCGCGGTGGTGGAACCGTCGGCAAGAATCCGCGCAGCCTGCCGGAGCGCCGTCAACTCCTTGACGCGCTCGGCGAGCCGGTGGGCCACGTCGGCGGCGTGTTGAGGATCCTGCATGGCCGACTTGAGAACTTTAGAACTTTGGAACTTTAGAACTTTAGAACTTTATCGCCCGATCACCATCCAGCCCGCCCAGAGGTACGGCGGCCTGGTGTCTTCGCGCGCGCGCAGAACCGCCCGCGCACCCTGCAGCGCGGCCGCCGGCGCCTCGCCGGCCGTCAGCCGCTTGTAAAACTCCGCCAGCATCGCCACCGCTGCCGCGTCATCACCCGCCCACCGCGACATGACGATCGAGGGTACACCCGCGGCCCTCCAGGCCCAGCGAATCGTCTCGACCGCCGGCGCCGAGTCGCGCATCGAGGTGGCCGCGCCGTCCGAGAACACGGCGACGGCGGCACGCATGCTCAGGTTCATGATTTCGCGCGTTTCGAGCACCCCATCGTTCTCCGCTGTGGGGCCCGCCAGCGGCGGCCCCGCCGGCGGCGGCCCCGCCGGCGGGAGCGCGGCCGGCGTGGGGGCGGCCGGCGTGGGGGCGGCCGGCGGACCGGACGCCGGCGGACCGGGGGCCGGCGGATCGGAGGCGGCCGCGGGCGCGGGCTCGACGGCCCCCGGTCCGCCGGCCAGCAAGATCGGCGAAAACAGCGGGCTCGCGCCGTTCATCCTGAACGGGGCCGCGACATGGAGGAAGGACGCCGCGGGCCCCTGCGCGCGTACCGCGGCCTCGGTGGCCGCGGCGCCCGACAGCACGGTCGCCGGTGGCTCGGAGAACGGCACGGCGATCGCGCGCATCTCGGCCTCCGCGGCCTCCGGCGCACGCAGCATCCATCCAGGCGCCGTCGTGTTGACGCGTTCGCGCGTGGCCGGCGGGAGATCGGGCGATCCCACCGCGACGAGCGGCACGGTGCCGGGATCGAGGCTTGCCGCCGGAGGCCGCGCGAGCGAAGTGACCGACCCTGCATACATCACCGTGGTGCCATCGGCCAGCTCGCCGGCCTTGACCGGCAACGCCTCGAACGGCACGCGCCACAACACGTCGTCGGGGACGACAATGGCGCGCGGCGCCGCCGCCAGGCGCGCGAAAACGTCCGCCGGAATCGCGGCGACGACCTCGGCCGCGGCAAGGCGCCACGCCTCGACGCTGCGAAGCGCCGCCGGATCGACGGCGCGCGCGATGCGCTCGGCGAGGGTCTGGCGGGGGATCGCGGTCACCTGTCGCGAGGAAGCTTGCGGTCTCGCCGCTCGGTTCCGCGACAACCGCCAGCAACGCGTCGTCGTCGATGACGAACTCGACGGCAATCGTGCCGTCCTGCCCGAGCGCCTTCAGGACCTCATCGGGGCCGACCGGCAGCGCGAACCCCCGCCACGTGCGCAGATCGGGCAGCCGCTCGAAGAGCCGCTGCTGCTGCGCCCTCCGCGCCCCCGTCGCGGCGTTGATCGAATCGGCCAGCTTCGCCATACGCGCCGCGTCCGGTTTGGGAAGGGTCCGTTCGTGATCGAGACGGACACGCAGCGAACGAAGCTCCGCCGCCGACGTCCGCTCCTCGCCGCGCTCGTCGGCAGTCATCCCGCGTGCGATGTCGCGCTCGTTCGGCGCGAGCGCGACCCTCAGCGCGTGCGCGCGCCGCCGCTCGACCGCGGCGAATGCGCCGGCCGCGTCGCCCGCTTCGGCCAGAAGAATCGCGAGCATGCCGTAGGCCGTGACGGTGTCGGCCGCGACGAACTCGCCTGGCTGGTCCAGCGAATGATAAGCGAGGCGCTGGACCGCCGCGACGCCGGCCCAGGCCGCCGATATCGCTTTGACGGCCTCGCCACTTGAACGCAGGGCGCGCGCTTCGGCGACGCATGCGCGCCAGACCACGTCATCGTCGCCGATCGCAGTCCCCTGTTGACGGGCACGGCCCGCGGCCGCCAGCGCGCCGGGCGCGTCCTTGCTGCCGAGCAGCGCGCCCGACAGGCCGACCTCCGCGCGCGCGGCGTCCTCGTGCCTGCGCAGCGCCGTGAACCCCTCGATCGCCTTCCGGTACGTCGCGATCGCCTCGGCGAAACGAGACCTGGGACGACTGCGCGAACGCCAGGCCGACGACGCCGCGGGCGACGCATTCGGGATCCTTGGCTGCAGCGCAGGCCGCGCTGCTCTTGCCGTAGGCCTGCTCGGCGGCTGGAAACCTGGCGGACATGAGCTCGGTCAACGCCGCCGCCTGCCACACGCGGCCGACATTCGGCAGGTCCTTCAACAATTCGAAGTGCGCGCGGCTCTCCTCGAACAGCGGCCGGGCGATGTCGAGGTTGCCGAGGCGAAGGTGGATTTCTCCGATGCTCAGAAGCGCCGTGCCCTGCATCTGCGGATTGCGGCGCGCCCGGCCCTCCGCGAGCACCCCCGCGTACGACTCGAGCGCAGCGGCGAAGTTTCCTTGCGCGGCAAGGGATCGCCCGAGCCCTTCGAGAGCGCGCGCTTCGCCGTTGGTGTCGGCGACGCGGCGGTAGAGATCGCGGCTGCGCCGGTAGTCCGCGATCGCGCCGGCGTACTCCGCCTGCACGTACTGGACGTTTCCGGTGCTGATGAGCGTCGTCGCGAGCCCGGTCTCTTCCTTCAACCGTTCCTGGATCGGGACCGCCTCGCGATACGCCGCGAGCGCTTCGGTGTATTCGAAGGTCGAGTACTTGACCGTCGCGACGCCCAGGAGCGCGCTCGCGATGCCCGACTCGTTCGCCGCCTTGCGCTCGATCTCGAGACGCTGCTGGTAGGCCGCCAGCGCGTCGTCGAAGTTGCGCAGGAAGTACCTCGCGTTGCCGATGTTCTGCAGCGCCTCGCCCTCGAGGCGGGCGTTGCCGATCCGGTGCGCGACGTCGCGCGTCAGCTCGTAAATCGGCAGCGCACGGCTGTATTGGAGACGCTGGATCCACACATCGGCCGTTCGCGCGAGCGACAGCACCAGGGGGACGTCCACCAGCTCCGGCTCCGCCTCCAGCAGCCGCGCGCGCTCCTCGAGCGTGGACGCACCGATCAGCGCTTCGGCAAGGCCATCCGCGACGGATCCTTCGCGCACGAGCTTCAGCTCCGTGCCTTCACGCACGTAGGTAAGGCTCGCGACCGTGACTGCGTGGGAGACGATCGCCGAGCCGTCAGGCCGGCGGGCGCCGGTGTTGGTACGATCCCGCGTCACGGAGACGCGCACGGCGACCCGATCGCCGCTCTCGGTGACGCGGGTGATGGCCAGGTCGGAGAACTTGTCGTCGCCGGCGTCGAAGATGTATTTCAGCTGCTCCGGCCGCGGCCCCTGAGCGGTCTTGCTCCACAGCGCCAGATAGCCCTGGACGTCCTCCGCTTCCTGTGTCGCGTAGAAACGCTCCACCGCCGCACGAATCGCCGGATCGACGCCTTCCTGCGGGGACGCACCCTGCAGCGTGGCAATGACCGCGAGAACCGGCAGCAGCAGCATCAGTCGTGCAGCTTGAAGTGGACCGTGATCGTCATGAGCACCGACACGGGTGTGCCATTGAGTAGTGTCGGAGTATACCGCCACTTGCGGACCGCTTCGATGGCGGCGGCGTCCAGCAGAGGCGCGGACCGCAACAGTTTCAGGCGCTCGACGCCGCCGCGCTCGTTGATCACCGCCTCGAGGATGACCATGCCCTCGACCTTCGCGGCCTGTGCGAACGGGGGATAGACCGGGCGGAAGTCGAGGATCTTCTTGGGCTCGCGCACTTCGCCGCCGACGCGGCGGGGCGCCGGCGGCTCTACCGGCGGCGGGGGCGGCGGCAGAGGCACGGCGATCGGAGTACCGAAACCGTCAGGCACGCCGATCCCGATCGGACCGCCCGCGACATCAGGCGGTGCGCCCGGAGTGGAGGGCCCCGTGGGCTCAGGCGGAGTGTCGCGCTCGGGTCCGATGCTCGAAGGGGCGGTCACGCCCACGGACGGAGGCGGCCGGTGTGCGACACGAGGGATCATCTGCGGCGGAACCGGCACGACCTTCGTCGCCAGCATGAACGACGGCAACGGCGCCGGCCGGGGCCACTCGTCCTCCGCCGCGAGCGGAACGATCACGAGCAGCGCGGCGAGGACGACGTGAGCGCAGATCGACACAGGGACCATGAACCATCGCATCTCGGACTCCTTATCACTTGCTCGTGTGTCCGCCTGCCCTGAGCGAGCGCCAACATCACGCGAGTCGAAGGGCTCGCTTCGCTCGCGGTAGGCGCCTCGCGTCTTCACTCGTGCTGCCGTCTTAGACACCAGGGGTTCCCCGTGGTTCCTCCTCTTACAGATCTGAGCGGCGCCCACCCCAGCGGTACAGAACGCGCGCCCGGGTCCGCGCATTCGTTACACTACGAAGAACCAGATGCGCGGCTTTCTGAATCCCGTGGCCACACGGAGCGCGAGCTTCCGCGGCCTGTTCGCCGACGACGACTACCGCGCGGTGTTCGCGTACTTCGCGGCACACCCGGAGCTCGCGCCGACTCCGCTGCGCAGCCTGCCGGCGCTGGCGGCATCGCTCGGTCTCGGCGCGGTGTCGGTCAAGGACGAAACCGCCCGCTTCGAATTGAACGCCTTCAAGATCGTCGGGGTCCGGTACGCGATCCATCGGCTGATGTCGGAATCCGATCGCGGCGCCGGATCGGAGGCTCGCCTCGGCGGACCATCGCAGCGTGGCGTGGTGTGTGCGACGGCGGGGAACCACGGACGCGCGGTCGCACGCGTGGCGTCCGAACACGGTCTGTCGTGCACGGTCTTCGTCTCCGGGCCGGCCGAGGAGGATTCACCCGTGGATCGGCGAAGCCGCGCCGCCCGCGTCAGCGCGATGAAGGCGGACGGCGCCACGGTCGTGGAGGAAGCCGGATCGTACGAGGACGCCGTGCTCCGCGCCGCCGAACACGGAGCGGCGACCGGCGACCTCATCGTCTCCGACATGTCATGGCCGGGCTACGAGGAGATCCCGGGATTCATCATTTCGGGATACACGCAGATCCTCGAAGAGGCCTACGGCCAGTGGCGGCGCACGCCCGACGTGATCGTCGTGCAGGGAGGAGTCGGCGGGCTCGTGTGCGCGGCCGCGAGCTGGTGTGCCTGGCGGTTCGGCGCCGCTCGCCCGTTCGTGATCGCGTGCGAACCGGACGGCGCCGCCTGTCTGCTCGCGTCGGCAGAGGCCGGCAAGCCGATCGCGCTCGAGGGTCCCATGCACACGTGCATGGCCGGCCTTCGATGCGCGAAGCCCTCCCCCGCGGCCTGGCCGGCGATTGCCCGCGGCGTGGATGCCTTCGTGTCGGTTCCGGATTCGCTCGCGCTCGACGCGGTCGAGCGGCTCGCGGAGCCGGAGGGCGGAGACCCGCCCGTCCACGCGGGGCTGTCCGGCGCGTGCGGCGCCGCCGCGCTCGTGGGCGTGGCCAGGTCCCCTGAGCTCGCCCACGTGCGCCGTGCTGTCCGAATGGACCGATCCACTCACGCGCTCGTCATCGTCACGGAGGGGCCGTGAGATAATCCGGCATGGCTCGTACTCTGGTGCCCGACACGTTTGGACGATCGACCGTCCGGACGGCCTGTCCGCTCGATTGCCCTGATTCCTGCACGCTCGACGTCACGGTCGAGAAAGGGCGCGTCGTCAAGATCGACGGCGGCCCGACCAACCCCGTGACACGCAACTACATCTGCGCCAAGGTGCGGCGGTTCGGCGAACGCGTCTACGGCGAGGACCGGCTGCTCTACCCGGCGATCCGAAAAGGCGCGAAGGGTCAGGGGGTCTTCACGCGGGTCACCTGGGACGAAGCGCTCGGGCAGATCGCGCGAGCGCATGGAGAAGATCCGCGGCACGACCGGAGCCGAAGCCATCCTGCCTTTCTCTTACGGGGGCTCGAACGGCCTGCTGACGCAGGACACGAACGACGCTACGCTGTTCCGCGCGTTCGGTACATCGCGCCTGGCGCGGACGGTGTGCGCCGCGCCGACCGGGGCCGCCAACCAGGCCCTCTACGGCAAGATGGCGGGCGTGACCTACGCCGACTACGTCCACGCCAGGCTGATCGTGCTGTGGGGCGTCAACCCGTCCGCGTCGGGCATTCACCTCGTCCCCTTCGTGCGGCAGGCGCAGAAGGCAGGCGCCACGCTGGTCGTGATCGATCCGCGGGCGACCGCGCTCGCGCGCCAGGCGGACCTGCACCTGGCGCCGCGCCCCGGAACCGATCTGCCGATCGCGCTCGCGCTGCACCGGTTCCTCTTCGAAGAAGGATTCGCCGACGAGCGCTTCCTCGACGCGCACACGCGAGGCGCCGCCGAACTGCGCGCGCGCGCGGCCGAATGGACGATCGAGCGGGCGGCGGAGGTCGCCGGCATCGACGCCGCGGCCCTCACCCGCTTCGCGCAGCTGTACAGCGAGGCCTCGCCGGCGCTGGTGCGATGCGGCTGGGGACTCGAGCGCAACCGCAACGGCGGCAGCGCCGCGGCCGCCGTTCTCGCGCTGCCGGCGGTCGGCGGCAAGTTCGGCGTCCGCGGCGGCGGCTTCTCGATGAGCAACTCCGCCGCGCTCGGCATCAAGGCGGCGGCGTGGATGAACGACACGCCCGAGCCGGCCACGCGCCTCGTCAACATGAACCATCTCGGACGCGCGCTGCTCGAGTTCCGGGACCCGCCGGTCGAGATGCTGTTCGTCTACAACTGCAACCCGCTGGCGACGATGCCCGATCAGAACCGCGTGCTCGAAGGGTTGAAGCGGGAGGATCTGTTCACCGTGGTCTTCGAGCAGGTGTTCACCGACACCGCGCGGTACGCGGACGTCCTGCTGCCGGCCACGACGTTTCTCGAGAACTACGACATCGCGAAGGGATACGGCCCGATCAGCCTGCAGCTCGTCCGGCCCGTGATCGAGCCGTTCGGCGAGGCGCGGCCGAACGCCGAGGTCTTCTCGGACCTCGCGAGCCGGCTCGACCTCGGCGACTCGGAGCTCGAAACCGACACGCTCTTCAGAATCGCAGGCCGGCTGCCGGCGCACCTCTCGAGCGAGCTGATGGAGACCGGCTCGGCCAGCCCGCCGTTCGACGGCGCGCCGGTGCAGTTCGTCGACGTGTTTCCGCTGACCCCCGACCGGAAGATCGACTTGTTTCCCGAAGCCCTTCACGCGGGCGCCCCCGCCGGCCTGTACGGGTTCCAGCCGGATCCGGGCACGGACCGGTTTCCCCTCGCCCTGATCTCCCCGGCGAGCGAGAAGACCATCACCTCGACCCTCGGCGAGCTGCGGCAGCGGGTGGCGGTGCTCCAGATGAACCCCGCCGACGCGCAGGCCCGCGGCCTGGCGACCGACGACCCGGTCCGCGTCTTCAACGATCTCGGCGAGGTGCAGTGCCCGGTCGCCCTGAACAAGGACATCCGCCCGGGCACGGTGTCGCTGCCGAAGGGGCTCTGGCGCAAGAGCACGTACAACGGCTCCACGTCGAACGCGCTCGTTCCCGACACGCTGACCGATCTCGGCGCCGGCGCGTGCTTCAACGACGCGCGGGTGCAGGTGGCGTTGCTGGGGAGGCACTAGGCCGCCGACGACGGGGGCGGCCCGATAAGACTCCCGACTCCCGAAAAAGCCCGACTCCCAAAGCATTGCGGAATTGGGAGTTCGGCTTTTTGGGAGTTCGCAGCCTCAATAACTGAAGAAGAAGATCAGATCGATGCCCGCCGTCTCGACCCGGCGTTGGGTGACGCGGTTGGCAGAGCCGGTGGCCTCGGGCGACGCGGACGCCTGCAGGCGCAGGAAGTCGGCGAGCTGATACTCGATCAGGAACTCGGTGACGCTGCGTTCGCCGAACTGCTGCCGGAGCTTCACGAACGCGCGGTCGCCGATCTGCTGGCCGAGCGTCACCCCCGCGCCCAGCTCCCCCGAATCGGTCGTCGTCGTGATCTCGAAGAGATCGAGATCGAGCGCCTTGCCGATCGACTGGCCGAGCGGCGCGGCGATGAAGCCGGTCGCGATCCCGCCCGCCGTCGCCGCGAGCGACGACCGCTCGCCCGACCCGAGCTCGTTCACGGGACGGTTGAACACGATCAGCGAGAGGATGTCGCTCTGCTCGAGCGGCGGGTCGCTCGAGAGCGCCAGCACCGGCGCTCGCGGCGTGCCGGTGATGCGCACCTTGGCGATGACGCCGGTGTTGGGAATCTTTCGCGTCGCCGTGATGTCGAGCTGCGGGTTGATCGTCGGCGTGCCGATGAAGCGGACCGTGCCGCCGCGCGCGAGATCGAACCGCCGGCCCTGGAACTCGTACGTGCCGCGCACGGTCGTCACGGTGCCGATGGGCGTGACCCGCGCGCCGGCGCTCTTGAGAATCCGCAGGTCGCCGCCGACGGTGATGTTCAGGTCGCCCAGCGCGGTGCCGGTCGGACCGCCCGGCCGCAGCTCGTTGCCGCGCAGCACGAGGTTGTCGGGCAGGATGACGTGGATGTCGAGCTCGACGGCTTCGAAGAGCGGGCTCGGCGCGACGGGCTTCGGTCCGGCACAGCACACGGCGACGCCGGCCGACTGCTCGGCTCTCGCCAGCGCTTCGTTCGTCGCTTCTTCCGCGCTGCCGCTCGACTCGACCGTGCGCTCCGCCGAGACAACGTCCGGCAGCGCTTCGGTCGCGTACGGATCGTAAAAGAGCTGCAGGATCCGGTCGAGCTCGACGCGCCCGGCATCGATCCTCACGTTGCCCACGACGCGCGGCCGGCGCAGCTCGCCGGTGACCTTCAGCGCCATCTGCGCCTGGACGTCGCCGAGCTCGTTGTCCACGAGCTCGAAGTTGTCGGAGTCGATCGTGACGTTGACCGCACCCACCTGGCCCTCGTGGGTCGCGAGCTCTCCGGCGATCGTCAGCTTCTCCCCGTGGTGATCCAGCAACTGGAACTGCTGAATCCGCACCCGGTCCGGCTGCAGGTCGATCCGGGTCGTCAGGCCGGTGAAGGTGCCCCCGAGATCCGGCACGCCGAAGCCGCCATCCTTGATGTCGATGAAGCCGTCGAGGTGCGGATCCCTCGCCGATCCGGTCACGTGCACGTCGGTTTGAAGCGTGCCGGTGACGTTGGTGACGACGTCGGTCAGGCCCTGCACGAGGGCGAGGCCGATCGGGGTGGACGTGATCCGCAGGTCGATCTGCTCTCCCGCCCCCGGGACCACGTGATCGCCGCCCGCCTTCGCGGTGAACACCGTGGTCGGCACACTCCCGCGCGCCGTGAGCGACTCGGTCGGCGACTGCTGCAGCGTGGCGTCGATCCCGATCCGCGTGCCCCGGTAGTCCACGGTCGCGGCCAGCGAGTCGTAGCGATAGGACTGGAACGCCCCCTTGTCGACCGAGAACCGCCCCTCGATGACGGGCGCGGCCGTCGAGCCGCTGATCTTCGCGTCCGCGGTCAGCTTGCCGGAGAAGCCGCGGTTCTGCAGGAGCAGCGTCTCCAGCTGCTGGATGTCGACGTTGCGCGCGTGGACGTCGATGGCGCCCGAGGGCTTGTCGCCGCCGACGGCGAGCGTGCCGCTGACGTCGAGCGCCTGATCGCCGCTGACCAGGCTGACGTTCTCGAGCTCGAGGCGCCCGCGGCCGTACTTGACGGTCGCGTTGCTGCCGGGGGCCGTGCGCCACTCGACCCCCAGGGTACGGACCGCGAGCTGCGGCAGGTGGACTTCCTGGTGATCCGGGTGCAGCAGGAGCTGGCCGGTCGCATCGAGCTCGCGGGTCTTCTCCTGGATGTTCGTCGTGAAATCGAGGCGCTGCTCCTGGTAGGTCGTCGTCGCCTTCACGGAATTGAGCTGCATGCCGGCGACGGCCACGAACGTCGCGTCGCTGGTCGCCTGCACGTGCGCCTTCGCGAACGTCAGGTCGGGCACCGTGATCGTGTACTGGCTGTTGAGATCGAGCGCTTTGGTGTCCTCGTACGACAGGTTGCTGCCGTTGAGGGTCCCCTTCGCCTGCAGCGACGCCGCGTTGCCGGTGATCGTCCCGTCCAGAATCGCCGTGCCCCCGACCCCGGCCTGCCCGGCCAGTTTCGCGAGCTCGGTGAGGTTGATCGCGTCGACGTGATACTTCACGTTGGACGCCGACGTCCGATCGAGCGCGAAACGTCCCGATGCCTCCACTTTGACGTCCGGGCCCGCGACGGTCAGCTTCACGATGTCCCCGGCCTGCGCGGCGTAGCGCCCCTCGACGGCGGCGCTGTCGATCTTCAGCCCGCCGACGGTCGACTGGGTGAGCGCGAGCGTGCCGTCCGCCGTGACGGCCTCAGGCGTGATCGGCGCGCTGATGTTGCGGATCGTGTAGTTCGCGTTGACCGTGCCGGTGACCGTGCCGTCGAGCTCCTTGCGTCCCAGGAGCCGGGCCGGGTTGAACCCCTCGAACCGGCCGTCGGCACGTCCCGTCAGCGTGTCCTGCTTCAGGTGCGCATCGAACCGCAGCTCCGGCAGGCGCCCGCCCAGGAACTCCGAGTCGGTGAGCGTGCCGGACGCATCGAGGGTCATCGTCGAAATCACCGGCGGCGCAGGCGCCGCGCCCGCGGTGTGCCGCCGCGCGTTCGCGGCCGGCGTCACGCGGCACGCTGCCGGTGACGTCGAACGTCCCGTTGAAGCGGCTGTCGTACTCAGGCTTGGCGATGGCTTCTATCTCGAACACGCCGCCGATCCGATCGAGGTCGAGGTTGGCGACCGTGCCGCGCGCGCCGTACGACACCTCGCCGGGCGTCAGCGTGAACTCGCCGGCCGTGCCCGCCGCGAGCGTCGCCCCTTCGACGACGGACTGGTTCAGCGTGGCGGTGCCGCTGATGGTCGGCCCCTCGCCGCGGACGTGATAGTCCGCCACCGAGAGCGTGGTCTCGAGCGGGACCCGCAGGGGCGGCGGCAGGCGCCGGAGGTCGAGGCTGTTCGCCTTGCCTTGCAGGTCGAACGAGACGTCGCGGCGCGGCGCCGGCGGCACGATGAACCCGCGCGCCGTGAAGGTCGCGCCGTAGGCGGCGCCGCTGGCCGCGTCGAGCGTGATCCGCGGGCCGTCGAGGGATCCGGACACCTTCACGTTACGCGCTTCATACCCCTCGGCGGCGGCATGCGGGCCGTTGAAAGCGAACGTCCCGTGCACCCGGTCCAGGATGCGGACCCCGGCCGGCTGCGAGGGGATCTTGATGTCGACCTTCGCGTGTCCCGTCAGATCGGTCTTCCGCGCCGGCTCCTTGACGATCGGCGCGATGTTCAGCCGCACCATGTCGACCTCGCCGCGCACGGCCAGGTCCGGTGTCTTCAGGTCGGTCATCACCTCGCCGCGAACGTTGCCGGCTTCGGACTTCACGTCGAGGGTCATGCCGAGCCGCTCGACGGGCCCGTTCAGCTTCACGTCGACGACGGGATGCAGGTTGTAACCCGACAGGACGGGCATGACGCGCCCGATCTCCGGCAGCGACACGTTGCCGACCGTCCCCAGCTTCAGGACGCGGGCGCTCATGTAGCGCTCGATGACGCCGTCCACCTTCAACGCCGTGTCCGTCGTCTTGAACGCGATCCCGTCGAGGTAGAGGTTGTCTTCCCGAACGGCAATCTTGCCGGTCAGCTGCTCCATCGTGAGGTCCGGCGCCGTGCCGCGGAAGCTGAGCTGATCGAGCGTGACCGTGTAGTGCACCGGCGCGTACTCGAACCCGGCCTTCACGTTGAGCCCTTCGATCCGGCTCGGGAGCTTGAACGTCCAGGGGGGCGTGCGATCGTCGATCGACACGCTCGCGTCGACAACCTCGATGACCGGCAGGGAGATCGTGCGGCGCGGCCCTTCGCGATTGGCTTCCTTCCGCTCCCGTTTGACGAGCCGCGCGAGGTTCCAGCCGTTCTGGTCGCGGGTGAGGCGCACCACGGGACGATCGATCTTGATCTCGTTGAGGACGATGCCGGTCGACACGAGCTCGAACACGCTGTAGTCGACCGACAGCGCCTTGACGGCGACGATCCGCTCGCCCGAGACGTCCACCGCCACGTTGCCGAGCTCGATCCCGAAGAGCAGGTTGCCGCCGAGACTGCCGATCGTCAGCTCGCCGTTCAGGTACTGCTTCGACTCGCGCACGATGTAGCGCCGGATCCAGTCCCTGAACCACGGCGTCTGCGAGACGATGAGCGACAGCGCCACGACGCCGACGAGCAGCGTGCCGACGAACGCCACGATTCGGAGAAGACGGCGGATGGCTCGCATCGAACTCTAGAACGCCTGCCCGATGCTGAAGTGGAACCGGAAGGGCCGCTTCTGTTCCTTGCCGTCGACCAACAGGCCGGGAATCGGATTCAGCTGGTAGCCCACGTCGAGGCGAAACGGCCCGACGGGCGTCTTGAAGCGCAGCCCCGGTCCGACGTCGTAGCGCAGATCGTCGAGGTTCAAGTCCCAGGGATTCGTCCAGACGTTGCCGGCGTCGAGGAAGAGGACCACGCCCAGGTTGCGCCAGACGGAGGCGCGGAGCTCTGTCGACATGTTCAGGAACGACGAGCCGCCGACAATCTTTCCCTCGTCCAGCGGCGACACTTCGAAGCGGCCCCACCCACGCAGGTTCGAAGCGCCGCCAAGGAAGTACCGTTTGAAGAACGGCACGCCGCTTTCCAGATCCGTGAAGTTGTCGATCGACCCGAGGCGCACCTGCCCGGCCGCGACGAGCCGGCTCCCGATGCGCCCGGTAGACGCGGGCTTCGGTCGTGAGCTCGGTGTACTCGAACGTGCCGCCGAGCACCTTCCCGGCCTGTTCGGCGTGCGCCGAGAGCAGGTAGCCCTGGCGCGCGTCGAGCGGCGAGTTCGTCGTGTTGCGCGCGAATTCGACGCTGATGGCGGATCGGGTCCCCTTGCTGCTGCCGGTGTCCGGGTTCAGACCGAGCGCGATCAGGTCGTCGCGGAACGTCGGATCGTCGATCGCCTCCTGGAAGATCTGGTATTTCTCGAGCTCGTTCGCGTAGGTCACCGACACCGACATCGTGGGCCGCGCGCTGAGCCGCCCGCCGCCCCATCGCCGGAACTCCCGCGTCACCGTCACGCGCCCGCCGTTGGTGTCGAGCGTGAAGGCCGGCTCGTCGCTGTGCCACGACTGCGCGCTCATTCCCATCGTGTAGCGGGGAGCAAAAAAGTACGGCTCCTTGAAGTTGAGGCGCACGCCGCGGTCGAGCGACGAGTAGCGCGCGAAGGCGCCGAACGTCCGCGCGCCGCCCAGGAAGTTGACGTGGCGCCAGTCCACCTCGGCCCGGGCCCGCTCCTCGGTGCCGTAGCCGATGCCGTAGTTGACCTTCCTGTGCTTGTCTTCCGTCACCGTCACCCGCGTCGGGATCTCCACCGGCTGGCCTTCGCCGCGGACCGGTTCGACGTTGGCGAACGCGAACAACTCCTGGCTGTAGAGCTTGCGCTGACTGTTCTGCAGGGCGCTCTGCCGGAACATCCGTCCCGGACGATACGTCAGCTGCCGCCGGATCACGTCGTCGCTGACGCTCTTGTTGCCGCTGACCTCGATGGGACCGAAATTGGTGAGCGGGCCCGGCTCCGCCCGCAGGGTGATGACGCGTTGACGCTCGGTGCTGCCCGGCGATTCGCTGAGGCGCACGGCCGCGTACGGGTAGCCGGAATCTCTGAACTGGTCGAGCGCCGACTCCCGGTCGGCCTGCACGAGCGCGCGATCGAGCGGGGCGCCCGCCTTGAGCGGAAGCTGGGCTTCGAGCGCCGCGCGCCGCGCCGCGGGCAGCGCGTCGAACCCTTCGAGCACGACGCGCTCGACGCGCACCGGCTCCCCTTCTTCGATGTTGATGGTGATGCTGACGGAGGTCTGCGTGTCGTTCAGCTTCGCGTCGAACGACGTGACCCGCGCGTCCGGGAAGCCGCGGTCCTTGTAGAACGCCACGATGCGCTTCAGATCCGCCTCGAACTGCTCGCGGCTGAAATAGCGCTTCGTTCCCCAGGGAATCCAGGAGCTTGCCGCTGTCGCCAGGACGGATTTCAACTGGTTTTCGGAGACCGCCTTGGTGCCATGGAACTTGAAGCTCGAGACCTTGACGCCGCCTTTCTCGTCGCAGGCGGTGGCCGCGACGCAGAGGAGGCACAGGAGCATCGCGCGGACGGCAACGCGGCGAAACATAAGTAGATGAGGACGTACTCACAAGCTGTGCCAATCTAGCTTCCCGCTTCCAGCTTCCCGCTTCCCGCTTCTCCGCTGGCTCCCGCTTCCAGTTTCCCACCGGAAGCGGTCAGAAAAACAAAAAGCCAGCGACCGTCTTCCCAGAGACGGCCACTGGCTTCGCACCTTTCGCAGCGTCGTTCGCTATTCGCGGGTGATCTCGGGCTTGCCTGCGGACACGGACAGCATGATCCCCAGGCCGACCGCGATCACGAGCCCGATCACGACCCACATGGCCGAGACGTGCTTCAACGCCCCACCGTACGCCAACGCCGCCAGGGCTCCCATCAGAAGGACGAAATAGCCGATCAGATAGGCATTGATGAACTTCATCGTCTCCCCTCTTTAGCCCCCATGGCAAATTGCGAACGGCGAGGTGTGAGTGCCGCGCACCCACACCTCGCAATTGACAACTTCTCTTACTGCTCGCGCTCCTAGCGCTGCACGCGCACGACGAGCGCGGCACGCCGGTTCAGACGGCGCGTTTCCTCGCGCGCGTTGTCGTGCTTCGGCCGCTCTTCGCCGTAGCTGACGGTGCGGAGCCGGTTGGCCCCGATGCCGCGGCCCGCGAGATACTCCCGCACGGCGTTGGATCGGCGGTCGCCGAGCGCCAGGTTGTATTCGGCCGTGCCGATGTTACAGGTGTGGCCCTCGATCTCGATGCTGAGATCCGGGTTGGCCTGCAGCGTGGCGATCGCCTCGTCGAGCGCGCGCGTCGCTTCCGGCCGCAGCGAGTAGCGGTCGAAGTCGAAGTGCACGTCCTCAAAGGTGAACACTTTGACGGCCGGCTGTACTACCTGGATGTTGACGTTCGCGCTCGCCGTCTTGTTGTCGGTCGGGCACGTTACCGTCACGGTCACGGGCACCGTGCCGGGCTGCATCGGCGCCGTCCACGGTGTTTGACGGGCGGTGCGGTTCGTGAAGGTGCCCGTCGGCGCGGTCCACGCATACGTCACGGAACAGCCGATCGAGTCGACCGCCGTGGCCGTCACCGTTGAAACCTGGCCGACGTTGACCGTGCACGGATCGCACTGAGCCGTCACGGTGAGGTTGTGCACCGCCGGCGGTGGTGGCTGCGGCGGTTCGGGCGGCTTCGGGGGCGGTGGCGGCACGTAGACCCGCACGCCGGGGTGGTACCCGATGCGGAACTGGAACCCCGCGTTGTCGCCGGTCCGATCGTCGAAGCCCGTGAAGTAGTCGCTCCGTTTGTTCATCGCCAGGTTCCAGTTGATCCCCGCTCCCGCGAAGATCCCGCTGGCCCCCTGCCACGTCAACCCGAACGACGCGTTGAGCGGCGACCGGATGTTGCTCGTGCCAGGCGCGACGGTACCGTCCTCGGCAATGATCGGCGTCGTGACCACGACCCCGTCGTCCGAATACGCCTCGCCGTGCAGTTCCGCGGTCAGCCGCAGGCTCTTGCGCGACGGCATCCCCGCGCCGATGCCCCAGCGGAAGCCGTTGCTGATCGCGACGCCGTCCGGGTTCCCGCGTGAGATGAACCCCGCGTAGCCGGCGAACTCGACGCGCTCGTTCACCTCGGAACTGACGATCGCATCGACGATGAAGTCGACCTTGCCGCTGCCGACCCCTTCCTCGTCGTCCTTCGCCGTCGGCAGCTTGACCATCCCGCGCAGCGCAAACGCCGCCGGCTTCTGCTGGTACTGCGACACGAGGTTGACCTTCGCGCCAAGCCAGAAGTCGCCGAGCTGGTTGCCGGACCAGCCCTGGCTCACGAACGGGTAGTCGTTGACGATCCCTCCCGCCTCCGGCTGATCGGAGCGGAAGAGCGGCCGCACGTCGCGGTCGACCCGGCGCACGACGGTCCACGCGCCGAATATTTCTGCGCGGTCGCCGAGTCCGTACCCAAACGTCACTGGCCAGTTCGACACGTCGGTGAATCCCTGGTCCCAATCGAAATTCACCCGATACGCGCTCAAGGACCACTTCTTGGCCGGCAGCACCTCGCCGGTCGGCACGAACCATAAGCCGGTATCCCCGTTTATGGTCGTCGTCGCCGGTCGGGTCTCTGTTGACGATGTGGACGGACTCTGCGCGGACACCGCTGCGGCCCCGCTCAGCACCACGACCATCACCATCGCTACGCGTTTCAACATACGCACACGCCTCCTACACGCTACTACTACTGGCCGTCGGACCCGCCCGGACCACCGGGCATGTCGACGCTCTCGCCGTTGGCTTCCGACGACAGCTCGTCGGCAAGACGGCCGCGGCCGCCGCGGCTGATCTGGCCCCCTTTGCGGCCGGCCGAACGCGCCTCCTCAGAGGTCCATTCGTGCGCGGTCCCCTTCTGATGGGCCGCCCGTCCGCCCTTGCTCGCGATTTCGCGCTGCTTCTCGGGCGTCATCGACGCGAACCCGCGACGTTCTTTCCGTTCCCCTGTGGCTCGACCCTGTGTGAAGTCATTCATGGTGCGACTCTCTCAGTGTGGCCGTCCCGCGGCACGCACGACATAAGGAGCTCTGTCGGGCTCTGCCGGCGGATCCTGGACGGGCGCGGGTTGTGGCTCGTCCGTGGGGATAACGGGTACCTCGTCAGGCTCCTCTGTGGGGCGAGGCCGCTCGTCGTCGTGCTGCATCATAACTCTGTACGCTGTCAGTCACTCCTCACGGTACTACCCCGGCGCGTATATCAAAGGCTGTGCCAGCGAAACCGCCGTTTCGATGGAAGAGCCGGCCCGTAAACCCTTGATTTTTGCAGAGATATCCACTCCGATGCGTCCGAGATGGCTCCCTCCCTGGAGCGATTCCCTACACCGGAATCACTACACATGAGGCAGCGTTTTCTCGGTCCGGACGGTATCAGAAAACCGCACGCCTGATAGAATCCCCCAATGAGCCCTTGCAGTCCACCCCAGCCTCCTACCCCCTCCGGGCCGACCGCCGGCCGGACCGTCTTCTGTAACAAATTCCAGAAGGATATGCCGGGTCTCGACGCACCGCCATGGCCCGGGGAGCTCGGACAGCGGATTTTTGAGAATATTTCTGCAGAAGCTTGGAAATTGTGGGAAGAGCGGATGAAGATGATCCTCAACGAGTATCGCCTGATGCCCTGGCAAAGGGAGGCGCAGGAGCTCGTCAAGAAGCACATGGAGGATTTCTTCTTCGGCGACGGCGCGGCGCTGCCGCCCGGATACGTCCCGCAGCAGGCGAAATAAGCCTCAAAACGGGGTGACCCCAATCGGCGCGGCGATGTGGAAGTGCAGGCGCGCGTGGGCGCCTTTGAGCGCGGCAACGACGGTCGCCGGATCCAACGCACGAGCGAAGATGAATCCAAGATAGCTGCCAGCCTCGGGCAGGGGCTCCAGCAGCTGATCGCGCTTGGCCGAGATGCGCACCTCTTCTATGCCGGACACGCCGGCCGCGGCCTCGATCCCCTCCACTTTCTTCAGGATCCCCCGCTTCGGAATCGGAATCATCATGACCCCGGCGGCCCGCGCCTCGCGCGCGGTAGTGCGTGATTTCGCGACCCGTTGCGTGTCGCAGCAGGACTTCCTCCAGCGGCACGGGACGCTCGTCGCCGAACCGCAGCACCTTCGAGCACAGCCCCCCGATCGGCCGCGCGGCGACTTCGAGCACGAACACGCCGCCGGGGCCGACCCGGCACTCCGCGTGCACCGGGCCGTCGGTCAGACCCAGCGCGGAGGCCGCGCGCTGCACGTGATCGAGCACCGCCTGCTGCTCCCCGGCGGGCAGCGCCGAGGGCGTGACGTAGATCGTCTCCTCGAAGAACGGACCGTCGAGCGGATCCGGCTTGTCGAAGATGGCGAAGGCCCGCAGCGTGCCCTTCGTCAGGACTCCCTCGACGGCGAACTCGCGCCCCTCGATGAACCCTTCGATCAGGATCGTGTGCTCGAGGCCGCTGCGCATCGCGCGCACGTCCTTGCGCGAGAGCAGCGCGTCGAGCCGCGCGAGGGCGGCATCGAGCTCGGCGGGTGAATTCGCGCGCATGACGCCGCGGCTGCCCGAGAGTCCCACCGGCTTGACGACGCACGGGAAGCGGACGCGTGAGTCGCGCGCCGCGGACGCCGCGTCGGGGCGCGCCACGTCGAAGAACCAGGGCGCCGGCAAGCCGGCCGCAGCCAGGCGCTGTCGCGCCAGCCTCTTGTTTGCGCTCGCGGCCGCCGCTTCCGGCGGGTTCCCCGGAAGGCCGAGGGCCCGCGCCGCGCGCGCCGCCAGGACGACGGGCCGGTCGCCGACGGCAAGGACGCCGTCAATCGGCCGCGCGCTCGCCGCGTCCACGATCGCCTGCAGCGACGCGTCTTCCTCGTGAAAGCGCACCGGCACGGCGGCGTCGCGCCACGGGTCGTCGAGGCGATGACACCGATCGGTGGCGAAGATCAGATCGATCCCCGCTCGCTCGGCAGATTCACCAAAGGAGCGGAGCTGGTAGCCGGTGGTGGTGGACAGTATGAGAACTCGCGACATGTTCGTTCTTGGGCTTCGCTGATCGTTCTTGGTTCTTGGTTCTTGGTTTGTCGTTCCTCGTTCTTCGTTCTCGTTCTCGGTGCCGGCCACGAAGAACGGAGAACGAAAACGCAGAACGGAACGCGAACCAACGAACGTTTCAACCAAGAACCAAGAACCGAGAACCGAGAACGTTCCGCATCACTACAACAGAGCCAACTGCTCTGACGTGGGTTCCGCTCAACAATACCAGGGCTCGTTGAGGTACGGGATCGCCGCGCGGGACAGCAGGACCTGATCCCGGCGGGCCGGAGCCGCCACGGCGGCGTGGGCATGGGCCGTCTCCCACACGCGCGCGAACACGTCCGCCCGCGCCGCATTGAGCCGCACGCCCACCAGCGCGGCCACTTCCGCCTGGAGCGCGTCCACCGCCGGATCGGGATGCGTCCACGGGTGCGTCAACGAGACCGGATCGAACGCGCCGGCGCACGCACGCATGTCGGCGAGCTCCAGCATGCGGGATCCCTGCGGCACGAGCAGGCGAATCGCGAGCTGAATGGGCGACACGCTCTCGACCAGATCGAGGCGATCGATCGTGTGCAGCAATTCCAGATAAGAGCCGGCCGTCGTCCACGGCGTGAACGCGACGAACGTGGGAACGAGCGGCAGGCCGGCCTCGCGGAAGAGCGCCACCACCCGCTCGAAGTCGAGCCGCGTGTGCCCCTTCTCGAGCCTGGCCAGCACGTCGTCGTCGAGCGATTCGACCGCGCTCGTCACGAACGCACAGCCGGTATCCCGCAGCAGCGGCAACATGCCGGCGTGCCGCAGCAGGTGCTCGATCTTGATCGTGACGTCGTAGGTCAGGCCCGGACACTCGCGGGCGATGCCGTGGACGATCGCCTCGGCATGCCGGATGCCGTTGAAGAAATCGGGATCGCCGAACGTGATGTGGCGCGCGCCGGCGGCGGCTTGCGCCCGTACGTCGGCGAGCACGACGTCGGCCTCCACGACGCGAAACCGTCCGTCATAGACCGGGACGATTGGACAGTGCCGGCAGCGATGCTTGCAGCCCCGGCTGGCTTCGGTGTACCCGACGACCCGGCGCTCGTCGCCCACTTGCAGAGTGGCGTAGCGGGTCAGCGGCAGAAGGCCCGTCCGGACCGGCACGCGGAAGTGAAGACGCGGGATCTCGGCCCGCCTCTCGATTCCTCCAGCTGCACCGGTCCCGCCGCCCTCCATCGCTGAACCACCTGCAACCGTCCGCGTATCCGCGGCGCTCGGATCGGCCATGCACACCCGCACCAGATCGGCCTCGAACTCGCCGCCGAGGACCGCCGTGATCCCTCGCGCACGAAGGAGCGCGTCATTCAAAGGGGCATACAGCCCGTAGGCCGCCAGCCGCGCCCCGGGATTCAACGCGCGGACCCGATCGATGACGGGAAGCGCCAGCCGCGTCGCGGTGTGCATCGGGAGGAAGAACGCGACGACGTCGCTTCGTCGGACCACATCGTCGAGCAGCCGCTCCTTGGCGAGATCCACGCAGACGACGTCGGCGCCTGCGTCAATCAGCCAGGCGGCAGGGGACGCCAGCCCGAAGGGCTGCCGCCCCATGTCGTAGGTGGAGACGAGAAGGACCGAGGGCACTCCTGCCTACTGTGGCACGCCGAAAGCTCGTTGTTCAACGTTAGTGCAGAGCCGGCGCTCCACGCTCAGCGAGCGCTCCGTGCACAGCGGGCGCTCCTGACACACGTGTGCGGATCCGGTCCTTCGAGCTCCCCTCCGCACTCGAAAACAGGCCTGTTTGACCGGCCCCGATCGGCTCCCGGCTTGCTGTTGAGTACGCACCGTCAGGGCCCTTCGACTCGCGTACGCCGATGCGCTCGCTCAGGACAGGGCTCTGTCACGGCCGGACCGACGGGCCGCCATCCATATGAAGCACGGAAACGACGACCGCCTCGGTGACGCGGCACGCCGGCACTTTCACGTGTCCCGGCTGGCGCTCGCAGTCGTTCTGTGTCTGCCGATTGGCTGCGGACCGCAGCCGGGCACTCGTGTTCTGACGACTGTCGGAGAGATTCGCGCCTTACGGCCCGCCGACGCGGAGCGTGGACACCCGGTCCGGCTGCGCGGCGTCACCACGTACTACCACGCCGCGTCGAACTCCTTGATCCTGCAGGCCGGTGCGGACGGCGTCTTCGTCGATACCGCCAAGACGCAGGTCGAGGTCATGTCTGGGCGCGAGGTCGAGGTCGAAGGGATCACGGCAGCTGGAGAATCCTCCGCGACCATCATGGCGACGAGCGTGACGATCCTGGCGGACGGAGTGATCCCTGCCGCCAGGCGGGTATCAGTCAAAGAACTGTCTTCGGGCGAGTTCTCCTATCGAAGAGTCGAAGGCGAGGGCGTCGTCCGTTCCGGGAGACGCGAGAACGACGGCCGCCTGACACTGGATGTCGTGACAGCCGACGGCGTCTTCCAGGCGCGCGTCAACGCCGCCTCGGGGGCTGCGCTGATCGACGGATTCGTCGATGCCAGAGTCAGGGTTCGCGGCGTGGCGCATACCGCGTTCAACAGCCGTGGTGAAGCGATCCGCCTTCAGCTCCTGGTCCCGCGCATCGGCGATGTCGAAGTGACCGGGCCGAGAGCCAATGCCGGCACGCCGGCACTTGCAGCTGCCAAGCCGCCCGTCCTCCGGACGGTGAGCGAAATCCGTCGGCTCCTTCCGGTTGAAGCCCGGCGCGGGTACCCCGTCCACCTGCGCGCGATCGTGACGTCCCCGACGAGTCTCGGGGCCAATGCATTCATCCAGGACCCGACAGCCGGCATCTACATGGTGAACGCGGGCGAGCGGCTCGAGGCAGGACAGCTCGTGGAGGTGACCGGTCAGACCGGCGCCGGCGACTTCGCACCTGTCGTCGACAAAGTCCGTGTTCAAGTCATCGGGCGCGCGGACATGCCCGAGCCGTTGCGTCTGCCACTGAGCGAGCTGTTCAGCGGCCGGTACGACAGTCAGTTCGTCGAGGCGCAAGGCATCGTTCAGACCGTGGGCCGCCAGGCGGGGAACGTCTATCTCCTGGTCGCGGCAGGACCCTATACGTTCAGGGCGGTGCTCGCCAATTCCAGCGACGTGCCGCTCCCCGCTTCACTGGTCGACACGAAAGTCAGAATCCACGGCGCGTGCGCCTCGATCTTCAACGAGCGGCGGCAGCTGCTCGGCATTCGGCTCCAGGTGGCGGGACTCCAGCAGATCGCCGTCCTCGAACCACCGCCTGCGGACACGCTCGCCCTCCCGGTTCACCCCATCAACACGCTGATGCAATTCAGGCCCGGCACACCCGGGGGACACCGCGTCCGAATCCAAGGCATCGCCACGCTTCGGCGATCCAACGGCACGGTCTTCATCAACGACGGAACCGGCGGGCTTCTCGTTCAGACGCTGCGGGGCGTTCCCGTCAGCCCCGGGGACCGGCTCGACGTCGTCGGATTCGTCACGCCCGGCGATTACCTGCCCGAATTGCAGAACGCCGTATTCCAGAAGCAGGAGCCGGGCGTGCCGCCGCTCCCCGTGTCCATCACCGCCGATGAGGCGCTGAGCGGCAACTACGACGCGCAGCTGACGCAAGTGGAAGCGCGGCTGGTGGATCAAACCGAGAACTCCGTCGAGCGGGTGCTGACGCTGCGGGCCGGGCGGCGCACCTTCAACGCCTTTCTCGAAAACACGTCCGGCGCCCGGCAGTTGAACGACGTGCGCCCCGGCAGCCTCGTCCAGGTGACCGGCGTCGCGCTCGTGGAGACGGACAAGACACTCAGCGACAGCACGCGCATTGGAATCCGGGGCTTCCGGCTGCTGCTCCGCTCGCCGGACGACGTGGTGGTGCTCGCGAGCGCGCCCTGGTGGTCGACCGCGCGGGTGCTGTGGGTGCTGGCTGCCATGCTCGCCGTCGTCCTGACCGTGCTGGTGTGGGTCGTCGTGCTGCGGCGGCGGGTGCAGGGCCAGACGGCCGTGATCCGGCGGCAGCTCGAAACCGAAGCGTCGTTGCGGGAAGCGGCGCAGACGGCCAACAGCGCGAAATCCGAGTTCCTGGCCAACATGAGCCACGAGATCCGTACGCCGATGAACGGGATCATCGGCATGACGGCCATGGCCCTGGAGACCGAGCTCTCGCCGTATCAGAAGGACTGCCTCGGCACCGTGAGCGATTCGGCGGAGTCCCTGCTGACGATTCTCAACGACATTCTCGACTTCTCGAAGATCGAGTCGCGGAAGCTGGAGCTCGAGTCGATCCCGTTTGCGCTGGCCGGCGCGATCGGTACCGCCTTGAGGCCGCTGGCGGTCCAAGTCGATCGCCAGGGCCTCGAGCTCATCACGGACATCGCCCCGGACGTTCCCGAGGCCGTCGCCGGCGATCCCGTCCGGTTCAAGCAGATCATCACGAATCTGGTCGGGAATGCGCTCAAGTTCACCGAACGCGGTCACGTCGTGGTGGCGGTTCGCAAGGATGTCACCGGCGACGACGCGACGTTGCACTTCTCGGTGACCGACACGGGCATCGGCATACCGATCGAGAAGCAGGCCAGCATCTTCGAAGCCTTCAGCCAGGCAGACGGATCGACCACGCGCAGGTTCGGGGGGACAGGCCTGGGCCTCGCGATTTCCTCGACGCTCGTCGCGCTGATGGGTGGACGCATCTGGCTCGAGAGCGAGCCCGACGTCGGCAGCACATTTCATTTCACCCTCGCGCTCGAGCCCGCGGAGCTGACCGCCGTCGCCGGCGACCGGATTGCGGTCGCGCGGCCGCCGGTCCGGCGCCTCAAGGTGCTGGTCGCCGAGGACAATGTCGTCAACCAGCGGGTGGCTGTGGGTCTGCTCGCAAGGCGCGGCCACGACGTGACGGCGGTCGCCAACGGCCGGCTGGCGATCGACGCGCTGGCGCGCGATTCCTTCGACCTCGTGCTGATGGACGTGCAGATGCCGGAAATGGATGGATTCGAAGCCACCGCCGAGATTCGCCGGCGCGAACGGGGAACGGGCGCCCACCTGCGAATCCTCGCCATGACGGCGCACGCGATGAGCGGCGATTCGGAGCGCTGCCTGCTGGCCGGGATGGACGGCTATATGAGCAAGCCCATCGATCCGCACTTGCTTCGCTCGCTTGTCGAAGAAGAGGCGCCGAAGGCCGGCCGCGCGTCAGGGCCGCGCCTGGCTCTCGGAAAGCCGGGTGCGTAGTGAATGAACGGTCCGAGCCAGTGACGGTACGTGGCGAGGCGGTGCCTCCCGGCCGCCGGACGGCGCTGCAGTCCGCCGGCCGGTGGGCACTCGTGCTGGCCGTTGCGGCGTGTGTGCCCTGCGGCTGCGGACCGCAGCCGGGCACCCGGGTTCTGACCACGGTCGCAGAGATTCGAAGCTTGCGGCCCGCCGACGCGGAGCGCGGACACCCGGTCCGGCTGCGCGGCGTCACGACGTACTACCACGCCGCGTCGAACTCCCTCATCCTGCAGGCCGGTACGAGGGTGTCGTGGTGGATGCCTCGAAGATACCGGTTCCGGTGGCGCGCGGACGTGAAGTCGCGATCGCAGGGCGCACGGGCGTCCGCGAATCCTCGACCATCGTCCTCGGCACTGCGCTGACTGACCTCGGACCCTCTCTCCACGTCGCTCAACGCGTCTCCGCCACCGACCTCGCGTCAGCCTCGTTCTCGTATCGATACGTCGAGGCCGTGGGCATCGTGCACTCCGCGAGAATCGAGAACGATGGACGGTTTACCCTGCATGTCGCCGATGCCGACGGCATGTTCCAGGCGCGCGTCCTCGGCTCGGGACCTGCCGTCGGGCAGTCCCTGATCGATGCCAGGATCAGAATTCGAGGCGTCGCCGATACGACGTTCAATACGCGCGGTCAGGCGGTCCGGCGGCAGGTCCTGGTCTCCAGTCCCGACGACATCCAGGTCGACGAAGCCGCGGCGTCAGATCCGTTCTCGGTCCCCGTACAATCCATCGACAGCCTGCTCCGAGCGTCGCCGGCAGCCGCGTCGAGACATCGCGTGCGTGTACAGGGCACGATCATCCAGCACCCGGGCGGCACCTCGTCGATCGAAGATGGAACGGGGAGGATCCCCGTCAGGATCGACGAGATGACACGGGCCGGCGTCCAGGTCGACCTGCTGGGCTTCGTCGTGCACACCGGCGAGACCGTTGCCCTCAAGGATGCGATCGTTCGACCGGTCGACGGGCAAACGTCCACGTCCGAAGGGACGGAAGATGCGGGGTCCCTCGACCGTACCCGGCGTCTTCCCCTCGCGACAATCAAAGACGTCCGTGAGCTCCCACCCGGTGAAGCAAGGCGCGGGCATCCGGTCAGGCTCCGGGCCGTCGTGACGTATTGGATGAAGCCGCGAAACTTCGTCTTCATCCAGGACTCGACCGCGGGCATCTTCATGGTCAACACCGGCGCACCCGTGGAGCCGGGCCAGCTCGTGGACGTGGCCGGTGAGACAGGCGCAGGCGATTTCGCTCCCATCGTCGACAAGGGCGAGGCCCGGGTCATCGGTCAGGGCCGCATGCCCGAGCCCGTGCGCGTCGCCGCCGCAGAGCTGTTCACCGGCCGGTACGACAGTCAGTGGGTCGAAGTCGATGGCATCGTGCAGAACGTTGTCCGCGACGGGACGGACGCGTTTCTGTCCATCGTCTCGGGAGCGCACCGCTTCAGAATCGTCGTGCCGGGACTCGGTGACCGGCTGCCGGTGCATCTCGATCGACACGAAGGTCAGGGTTCGCGGCGCGTGCGGCTCGATCTTCAACGAGCGGCGGCAGCTTCTGAGCGTTCAGGTGTTCGCGCCCGGCCTCGATTACGTGACCGTGCTCGAGCCTTCGCCTGCCGACCCGCTGTCCCTGCCCGTCCGGCGCATCAACACGCTGCTGCAATTCACTCCCGGAAGAGCCAACGGCCACCGGGTCAGAGTCCAGGGCATCGCCACGCTGCGACGCCCGAACGGGGCCATCTTCATCACGGATGCCACGGGCGGTCTCCTCGTCCAGACGCAGCAGGTTCTTTCGTTGAAACCGGGCGATCGCGTGGACGTCGTGGGCTTCCCCGCCGCGGGTGATTACCTGGGCGTGCTCCAGGATGCCAGTTTTCAAAAGAACGATCCCGGCCCCCCGCTCCCGGCCGACTTCATCACGTCGGAAGAGGCGCTGAGCGGGAACTATCACGCTCAACTCGTGCGGATGGAAGCGTACGTCCTGGATCGCGTGGCGAACTCGACCGAAGCGGTCCTGACGTTACAGGCCGGACAGCGAATCTTCAACGCGGTGCTGGAGAGCACGCCTCGCACGGAGCGGCTGGACGCGCTGCGCCCCGGCAGCCTCGTGCAGGTCACCGGTGTGTGCCTGGTACGGGCGGAGAAGTCGGTCAGCAACGACGGCAGGGTCTCGATCCTGGACTTCGGTCTCCTCCTGCGCACGCCGGCCGATGTGGTCGTGCTCGAGAGCGCGCCCTGGTGGTCGCTGACGCATGTCTTCTGGGTCCTCGGCGCGGTGCTCGTCATCGCGCTGACCGCCTTTACGTGGGTCGCCGTGCTGGGGCGGCGGGTGCGGGGGCAGACGGCGGTGATCCGGCGTCAGCTCCAGACCGAGGCATCCTTGAGGCAAGCGGCGCAGGCGGCCAACAGCGCGAAATCGGAGTTCCTGGCGAACATGAGCCACGAGATCCGCACGCCGATGAACGGGATCATCGGCATGACGGCCATGGCCATGGACACCGAACTGACGCCGTATCAGAAGGACTGTCTCGGCACGGTGACCGATTCGGCGGAGTCGCTGCTCACGATCCTCAACGACATCCTCGACTTCTCGAAGATCGAGTCGCGCAAGCTGGAGCTCGAGTCGATTGCGTTCGGCCTGTCCGGCGCCGTGACCGACGTCGTGAAGCTGCTGTCGCCCCAGGCCGCGAAGAAGGGACTCGAGATCAGCACGGACCTCGCCCCCGGCCTCCCCAAGGCCGTCATCGGCGATCCCGTCCGGCTGAAGCAGGTGCTGACCAACCTCGTCGGCAACGCGCTCAAGTTCACCGAACGTGGCCGCATCGTGATTGCGGTTCGCGAGGACTCGAGGCAGGCCGGATCGACGAAGCTGCAATTCTCGGTGACCGACACCGGCATGGGCATTCCCGAGAACAAGCACGCGCACATTTTCGAGGCCTTCAGCCAGGCGGACGGATCGACGACGCGCAGGTTCGGCGGGACGGGACTCGGCCTCGCGATTTCCTCGACGCTCGTCCATCTGATGGGCGGACAGAATCTGGCTCGAAAGCCAGTCCGGCGTCGGAAGTACTTTCCACTTCACTGTGGCGCTCGACATCGCGCCCACGGCCACGGAGACGGCTGACGGGCCACGCACGAACGCCGAGCTCATCCCGACGAGCGAAGCGGACAGCACGCGAACGGCGGACATGACGCGATCGCCGAGCGGGAGGCTCGTGCCGCCGCCGGTTCGCCTGTTGAAGGTGCTCGTCGCCGAGGACAACGTCGTCAACCAGCGGGTCGCGCGCGGCCTGCTCAGCAAACGCGGGCACGACGTGACGGTGGTCGAGAACGGCCGGAAGGCCGTCGAGGCCCTGGCCACCGGCGTCTTCGATGTCGTGCTGATGGACGTCCAGATGCCGGAGATGGACGGCTTCGAAGCGACCGCCGAGATTCGCCTGCGCGAGCGCGAGGCGGGGACGCACGTGCGAATCATCGCCATGACGGCCCATGCCATGAACGGCGATTGCGACCGCTGCCTCCGGGCGGGGATGGATGGGTATTTGAGCAAGCCTCTCGACCCGCAGCTCCTGCGCTCGGTGGTCGAAGAGGAGGCGTGGGAGACGCAGGTTCCCAGCCCGGGCTTCGAGCGGGCCGCCGCCCTGGAACAGCTCGGCGGCGACGAGCGGCTTCTGTCCGATATCATCCGGCGGTTCCTCTACGAATGTCCGGGCCGGGTGAGCGCCATCAAGACCGCCGTGGCCGCGCGCAACGCGCAGGGCATCTGCACCGAGGCCGCCGAGCTCAGACGGGCCGCCGGAAACCTCTCGGCTCTCGGTCTGTTCGACGCCGCCAGCATCCTGGAGAAGCTCGGCGCCGAAGCGCGGTTCGAAGCAGCCGAAGGGGCGTGGCGGCGACTGGCGCAGGAAGCCACGCAGGTCCTCGAAGCGCTGCGGGTCTCGGAAGTCTCCGCCTAGCTCCCAGACCGTCTTGACTCCGAAAACTTCCAGCCTGACCATGTCGGGATCGAGACAGCGTCACAAGCAATGCCACCTAGCGAGGCGAAGCCGCTCTGGTCTGAGGCGAGCCTTCGCCAGCGCTTCTCGTAGGCGGAAGCCACAGGAATTCCAAATTCCGTCGTGTATGCTGTAACGCCATGGCTGATCCCGCGGCATCGGCGCACGACCGGGCGTTTTTCGGGCACCCCCGCGGGCTGGCCATCCTGTTTTTCACCGAGATGTGGGAGCGCTTCAGCTATTACGGAATGCGCGCGCTCCTGCTGCTCTACATGACGGCGCCGGTGGCGGCCGGCGGGATGGAGCTCGACACCGTGACCGGCGGCGCCATCTACGGCCTCTACACCTCGATGGTGTACATGATGACGCTGCCCGGCGGCTGGGTGGCGGATCGGCTCATCGGCCAGCGCCGCGCCGTCCTCTACGGCGGGATCCTGATCGCGCTGCGGCCACTTCAGCATGGCGGTGCCGTCCACGACGACGTTCTACGTCGGCCTGTTTCTGATTGTCATCGGCACCGGCCTCCTGAAGGGCAACGTCAGCGTCATCGTCGGCGCGCTCTACGGGAAGGACGACATCCGCCGCGACGCGGGCTTCTCCATCTTCTACATGGGCATCAACCTGGGTGCCTTCGTCGCGCCGCTCATCTGCGGCTACCTCGGGCAGAAGATCACGTGGCACGCGGGGTTTGCGGCGGCGGGCTTCGGCATGCTGATCGGCGTGGTCCAGTACGTCCTGGGCGGCCGGTACCTTGGCGAGGCCGGCAAGTTCCCGGCGCCGGCGGAGTCGGTGGAAGCCGGTGCCCTGCTGCGGCGCCGCGTCGATCGTCTGGGGCGATCGTCCTGGTGGCTGCGATCGCCGCGTTCGCCGTCGCGTCCTACACCGGCGCGCTCGGGATCACGCCGAGGCAGGTCTCCGACGGGGCCGGGTACGGCCTGCTGATTGTCACCGTGGTGTTCTTCGGCTGGCTGTTTCTCACGCCGGGCTGGACGCCTGAGGAACGCAACCATCTCTACGCGATCGGGGTGCTGTTTCTCGCGGCCGCGCTGTTCTGGTCGCTCTTCGAGCAGGCGGGCTCGACGCTGAACCTCTTCGCCGACCGCGACACGCGCACGACCTTCCTCGGCTGGGGCTATCCCAGCAGCTGGTTCCAGTCGGTCAATTCATTGTTCGTGTGGACGTTCGCTCCGGTGTTCGCCGTGCTGTGGATTTGGCTCGGCCGGCGGCAGCCGTCGACGCCGCGTCAAGTTCTCGCTCGGGTTGATCCTGGTCGGCGCCGGGTTCGCGGTGCTGGTCGTGGCGGCGCGGCTCGCGCAGAACGGCGTGCAGGTCAGCCCGATGTGGCTGATCGTCACCTATCTGCTCCACACGTGCGGTGAGCTGTGCCTCAGCCCCGTCGGCCTGAGCGCGATGACGAAGCTCGCGCCCGTCCGCATCGGCGGGCTCATGATGGGCGTGTGGTTTCTCGCGACCTCGGTCGGCAACTTCATCGCGGGGCGCGTTTCCGGCTTCTACGAGTCGATGCCGCTGCCGACCCTGTTCATGACCGTCGCGATGGTCGGCATCGTGCCGGGGGTGATTCTGCTGCTGCTGGCGCCGCCGATCAAGCGGATGATGGGGGAAGTGAACTAGGAGACAGCTGCCAGATACAGCGGCGCCTGCAGCCCGGGCAAGGACTAGCGGGAAGCGGGTGCGGGCTGCGGGCCGCGCGCTGAATAGCTGAGCGGGAAGCTGGATCGGATGGTCCTCGAGAAATACAAACAGAAGCGCAACTTCACCGCGACGCCGGAGCCCTCCGGCGATCTGAAGGTGGCCGCCGAGCGCGCGAAGAAGGCGAAGCCGGAGCAGGGGTTGTTCTTCTGCGTCCAGAAGCACCTTGCCAGCCACCTGCACTACGACTTCCGGCTGGAGCACAACGGCGTGCTGCTCTCGTGGGCGGTGCCGAAGGGGCCGTCGCTCGATCCGAAAACCAAGCGGCTCGCCATGCACGTCGAGGATCATCCCTTCGAGTACGGCACGTTCGAAGGGGTCATCCCCGAGGGGTACGGCGCCGGCATCGTCATGCTCTGGGACCAGGGCACGTGGAAGCCTGAGACCGACGACGTGAGCGCGGCGCTGAAAAAGGGGGACCTCAAGTTCACGCTCGACGGCTACAAGCTCAAAGGCTCGTGGGTCCTGGTGCGGACGGGAGGCTGGGGATCGAAGTCGCAAGGGAGCGTGGGTGGGGCCCCACGATCCGGAAATGATTCCCGCAGCTGGCTGCTGATCAAGCACCGCGACGATTGGGCCGGAGACGTCGACATCGCCGAGTTCGCGCCGCTCAGCGTCAAGAGCGGCGGGGACTTCGAGGACATCCTGGCGGCGGATCGGCCGGACGTGTGGCAGTCGAACCGGCCTGCCAAAGGGGGCGAAGCGGGCGCGATGCTCGCCACGATCATCGAGCGGGCGGCGCGTCTCAAGGCGGGCAAGGCGCCGGCGGCGAAGAAGCCCGACGCGCCGGCGGTGAAGACCAGGCGCAAACCGGAAACGAAAAAGGCAGCGCGACCGAAGAGCGCCGCGACTCGGAAAAAGCCCGCGCGAGCCGCGAAGCGGCGAAGGCGCGCACCTCTTCCTCCTGACTCCTGACTCCTGAATTCTGACTCCTGACTCCTTATCAAGATCATGAACAAGAGCGACTTCATCCTCTTCAGCGGCGCGGCGCCCGGGGCCGAGGCGGAGTTCGGCGCCTGCGCCGAGCGGCACGGCATCGAGGAAGTGAACTTCACGTTCGAAGGGCACACGGAGGCGCGCCGCCGGGGCATTCGTGTGCTCAACCACGAAGAGCTGCAGTCCGGCGACGTCAGCCTCGAGTACGTGTCGCGCCTGATGAACCGGCGGTACTCCGACAGCCCCACCATCCGCAAGGTCCTGCAGACGCTCTGGTATCAGGTCAACAGCGGCCAGGAAATCTATGTCATCGGGATCATCCAGCCCGACAAGACCGTGCTCGGAGGCACGGGATGGGGCGCGGAGTTCGCGAAGCTGTGCAACAAGCCGCTGTTCGTGTTCGATCAGGACAAGGACGCGTGGTTCCGCTGGACCGGCACTGACTGGGCGCCAGCCGGTGCGAAGCGCCGGTGATCACCCATCCGCACTTCACCGGCACGGGCACGCGGAAGATCCACGACAACGGCAAGAAAGCGATCGAGGATCTGTTCACGCGGTCGTTCGAGTAGGAGTCGGCCGGAAGATCTGACCGCAGCTCAGGCACAACTCACATCGACCCGATGGCCATTCACTACCGGCGGATCGCCGACTACCTTCGCAGTGCGCTGGCCGGGCGCGGTCTCGACGACCTCGCGCGCCTGAGGCCTCGTCACGACCCGTCGCCCCCCCGGGTGCCCGGCGGGAGCGCGCTGACCGATGATGCGATGGCCGCGCGATGGGCCCTCCCCGATCTCCCGGCGTCGGCGCGCGAGGTGCTGGCCGATTCGCGCACCATGGAGGAGCGCGAGGCGTACGCGCGCAACATCGAAAACTTCATCGGCACCGTCAAGATTCCGATTGGCCTGGCCGGGCCGCTGCGCGTCAACGGCGCCCATGCGCTCGGCGACTACTACGTGCCGCTGGCGACGACCGAGGCGGCGCTCGTCGCCTCCTACTCGCGCGGGGCGCAGCTCATCACCGACGCCGGCGGCTGCGCGGCCGTCGTGCTCAACGAAGGGGTCACGCGCGCGCCGGGGTTCGCCTTCGAGACGCTTGGCGACGCCGCCGCTGTTCGTCGCCTGGGCGGCCCTGTCGTTCGAGGCCTTCAAGGCTGTCGGCGGCGCAACGACGCGGCATGGCGAGCTCGTCGACATGCAGCTCACCGTCGAGGGGAACCACGTGCACGTCCGGTTCGAGTTCATGACCGGCGATGCCTCGGGCCAGAACATGGTGACGATTGCGGCCGATGCGATCTGCCGCTACATCGTGGAGCGCAGTCCGGTGCGGCCGCGCTACTGGTTCGTCGAAGCGAACATGTCCGGCGACAAGAAGGCGACGACCCACTCCTTCATGTCGGTCCGCGGCAAGAAGGTGAGCGCCGAGGTCAACGTCCCGGCGGCGCTCATCGAGGCGCGGCTGCACACGACCGCGCACGCGATGGTCGACTACGCCCGCATGTCGGTGATCGGCGGCGTGATGAGCGGAAGCATCGGCGTGCAGGGGCATTACGCGAACGGGCTCGCCGCGCTCTTCATCGCCTGCGGCCAGGACGCCGCGTGCGTCGCGGAGGCCGCCGTCGGGGTGACGCGGTTCGAGGTGCGGGACGACGGCGGGCTGTATGCGGCCGTGACGCTGCCGAATCTGATCGTCGGCACCGTCGGCGGGGGCACGCAGTTGCCGAGCCAGAAGGCCTGTCTCGACATCCTGGGACTCGCGGGTCCGCGGCCATGCCCGCGCGTTCGCCGAAGTTGCCGCCGCTCTCGTGCTGGCGGGCGAGCTGTCGATCATCGGCGCCCTCACGGCCGGGCACTTCACGCGCGCGCATCAGAAGCTGGCCCGCGGCCCGTCGCCGCCGCCGTCCCGCATGAAACGCTGGATCGTCTATCAGCGCGAGCGCTTCCCGCTCGCCGGCCACGGCCCGCTGGTCGCGGCGTTCAGTGCGTCGGCGGTCTCGTTCTCCTCGCTCGTTCGCGGCCGCATCGAGCATGCCCGTCGGCGGCGGCTCTGCTGGTCGCCTTCGTCACGTCGCCTGCTGTTCTTCCTGCAGCTTCGCATCGCCGACGAGTTCAAGGACTACGAAGACGACGCGCGCTATCGGCCGTATCGGCCGGTGCCGCGAGGGCTCGTGTCGCTGCGGGAGCTGGCGTGGGTCGGCGTCGGCGCCGCGGCGATTCAGCTCGCGCTGGCGCTCGCGCTGGAGCCATCCCTGGCCTGGCTGCTCGGGATCACCTGGCTGTACCTCGCGTTGATGACGCGCGAGTTCTTCGCGCGCGCGGTGGCTGAAGCGACACCCGATCGTCTACATGACGTCGCACATGCTGATTCTGCCGCTGGTCGATCTCTACGCGACCGCGTGCGACTGGTGGGTCGCCGGCCTTCGTCAGCCGCCACCCGGCTTGTATCTGGTTTCTCGTCGTCAGCTACCTGAACGGACTGGTGATCGAGATCGGACGCAAGACGCGCGCGCCGGCCGACGAGGAACACGGCGTCGAGACCTACAGCGCGCTCTGGGGCACGACGGCGCGGTCGCGCGCGTGGCTCCTGGCGCGTGCTGATCACGGCCTTCGCCGCGTGGCGGGCGGCCGCGCGCATCGGCACCGACGTGCCGATGCTGGTGCTGCTCGCGGCGCTCGTGGGCGCGTGTGTCGCCGTGGCCGCTCGCGTCGTTCGCCGGCCCACGCCCGGAAGCGGAAAGTCGATCGAGCTGATGTCCGGCGTCTGGACCGTGCTGATGTACCTCGGTCTCGGCGCCGCGCCGCTGGCGTATCAAACTGTGGCGGTGAGCAGCTGGATTCTCGGCGCGGCGGAGGCGGTCGACTCGCCGCACGCCGGCGGCAAGGCCAGGGCGCTCGCTCGCGCGGAACGCGCCGGACTGCCGGTGCCGCCATGGTTCGCGTTGTCCGCCGCGCGCGTTCGCCGAGAGCCTCACGCCGGAACAGCGGACCGCGCTCGAAGCCGCCACCGACGCCGACGCGCTCTCGGACGCGTGCTCGACACCGTTTCGCTGGCGCCTGCCATCGTCGCCGCGGTATCGGAGGCGGTCCGTCGGCTCTCGCCGGCCGGCGAGCTCGTGGCCGTCCGATCGTCGGCCAGCGACGAGGACGGTACCGAGCATTCGTTTGCCGGTCAGCTCGAAAGCTTCCTGAACGTGCCGCCCGCCGACGTCCCGGAGAAGGTGCGTGCGGTCTGGCAGTCGGGATTCACCGATCGGATTCTCGCGTACCGGCGCGAGCACGGCCTGCCGCTGCTGCCGCATGCCCCGGCGGTGCTGATCCAGCGCATGGTCTCGCCGCGCGCCGCCGGTGTGGCGTTCGGCGCCGATCCGGTTTCGGGGCGCCGCGGCGTGGCCGTGGTGAGCGCCGTGCCGGGCCTCGGCTCCGCGGTCGTCTCGGGCGAGGCGGACGCCGACACGTGGCTGGTCGATCGCGCGGGCCGGATCGTCGAGCGGCGCATCGTGCCCAAGCATCGCATGCACGTGGCCGACTCCGCGTCGCCGGGCGGCGTTCGGACGGCGGACGTTCCGGCCCCGCTTGCGGAGCAGCCGGCGCTGACCGACGCGGAGGTTCAGGCTGTCGCGGCGCTGGCCAGGGCGGCGGGACGGCATTTCGGCAGGCCGCAGGACATCGAGTGGGCGATCGCCGATCGGCTCCTGCCTCCTGCAGTCGCGCCCGATCACGTCGCTGCGCGCGATGGCCGATCCCGACGCCAGCCTCGCCATCTGGGACAACAGCAACATCGTCGAAAGCTACAGCGGCGTCACGACGCCGCTGACGTTTTCGTTCGCGCGGGAGATCTACGAGGACGTGTATCGGCAGTTCTGCCGGATGATGGGCGTTCCCGAACGCGTGATCGCCGGACAGCGAGGCGACCTTCCGGAACATGCTCGGCCTGGTTCGCGGCCGGCTCTATCTACAACCTGCTGAACTGGTATCGCGTGCTCGCGCATGCTGCCCGGCTACCAGGTGAACCGGCGGTTCATGGAACAGATGATGGGCGTGAAGGAGGCGCTGCCCGACGCCCTGGCCGGCGGGATCGCGAGCGCGATCAGTCGCGGCCGTGCGCTCGACGCGTTGTACTGCGCGCGCACGGCCGGCGGCCTCGTCGCGAACCACCTGACGCTCAATCGCCGGATCGACGCCTTCTACGAGCGGCTCGATCGACGCGCTGGCGCCGCCGGCGCCGCCGCTCGAAGATCGGCGGCTCGACGAGCTCGTCGGCGCATTACCGCGACCTGCGAGGCCGGCTGCTTCTCAGCTGGGATGCGCCGCTCGTCAACGATTTCTTCGCGATGATCTTCTACGGCTTGCTGCGCAATCTGGTGACGCGCTGGTGCGGCGATCCCGAGGGCACGCTGCAGAACGATCTGATCGGCGGCGAAGGGGGCATCGTCAGCGCCGAGCCCGCCGTTCGCATGCAGCGGCTCGCCCGCCTCGCCGGCGGGCACGGCGAGCTGATCGCTGCGGCTGACGTCGCGGCACGCTCGACGAGATCCAGGCCGCGCTGGCCGGCCACCGGGAATTCGTCGAGCAGTACCACGGGTACCTCGCGAAGTTCGGCGATCGGACCGTCAACGAGCTGAAGCTCGAAAGCGCGACGCTGCACGACGATCCGCTTCCGCTGTTTCGCGCCGTCGGCTCGCTCGCGCAACAGCTTGCCGCGGCCGGCGGGACCAGCCTGTCCGAGGCGTCCGGTTCGGCGGCCGATCGGCTCCGGATCGAATCGAAGCGGCGCGTCCGGGAGGCCCTGGCCGGCGCATCCCCTGCGGCGCGTGGTCTTCGCGTGGGTCCTGCGGCACGCGCAGCGGCCGGGTTCGCGATCGCGAGAACCTGCGGCTCGAGCGCACGCGGCTGTTCGGCCGCGTCCGCCGCATCTTCATCGAGATTGGCCGGCGGCTGCACGCGCTGGATCTGCTCGACGACGCGCGCGACATCTTCTATCTCGAAGTCGACGAGGTGCTCGCGTTTGCCGAGGGCCGCGCCACGACGACCGACCTCCGCGGCGCTCGCGGCGCTGCGCAAGCGCGAGTTCCGGGGATATGCGGACGGCCCGCCGCCGGACGATCGGTTCGAGACGCGCGGACCGGTGTACCACGGCCACGATTTTCGGCACGCGGGGGGCCCCGGCGGTGCAGTCGGGCGACGAGCGGAAAGGCCTCGGTTGCTCGCCCGGCATCGTTCGCGGACCGGTGCGCGTCGTGACCGATCCGACGACAGCGGATCTCGAGCAGCGCGCGATCCTCGTCGCGGAGCACACCGACCCCGGGTGGATCATGGTGTTCCCCTCGGCGCGAGGCGTGCTCGTCGAACGCGGCAGCCTGCTCTCCCATGCGGCCATCGTCGCGCGCGAGCTGGGGATTCCCGCCATCGTGTCGCTCCCAGGCGTCACGCGCTGGCTGAGGGACGGTGATTGGGTGGAGATGGACGGCAGCACCGGCATCGTTCGGCGCATTTCACCGCCGGAAGGGAGCGATGCGTAGCGAAGCGGCCGCGCGCGCCGATTTCAGCGCCATCCGCTACGCGCAGGTCTGGGAGGACGCCGACGTCCTGCTGGCCGGCCTCGACATCCAGCCGGGTGACGTCTGCGTCTCGATCGCGTCGGCCGGCGACAACGCCCTGGCGCTGTTGACGAAGGACCCCTCGCGCGTGATCGCGCTGGATCTGAGCCCGGCGCAACTGTCCTGCCTCGAGCTTCGGGTCGCCGCCTACAAGACACTCACGCACCCGGAACTGCTGGAGCTCGTGGGATCGCGCCCATCGACGCGCCGCGCGGAGCTGTTCGATCGATGCCGGCCGGCGCTCGGCGCGGCCGCGCGCGAGTTCTGGGATCGGCAACGGACGGCCATCGAGGACGGCATCGGCAGCCTCGGCAAATTCGAGCGGTACTTCGCGCTGTTTCGCAATCGTGTTCTGCCTCTGGTCCACCGCCGGCCGACCGTCCTCGGAGCTTCTGGAGCCGAGGAGCCCCGAAGAGCGGCGGCGCTTCTACGACGAGCAGTGGGACACCTGGCGCTGGCGCCTGCTCTTCCGGATGTTCTTCTCGCGGACCGTGATGGGACGCCTTGGACGGGATCCGGAGTTCTTCCGCTACGTCGACATCGATGTCGCCGCGTCCATCCTGGCTCGGACCAGGCACGCGTTGAGCGTGCTGGATCCGGCTGAGAATCCGTACGTTCACTGGATTCTCACCGGCACTCACGGCGCCGCGCTCCCTTGTGCGCTTCGCGCGGAGCATTTCGAGACGATCCGCGATCGCGTGGATCGACTGGAGTGGCACTGTCAGTCGGTCGAAGAGTTCCTGGAACGATCGCCCGGGCGCACCCTGGATCGATTCAATCTGAGCGACGTGTTCGAGTACGTGTCCGTCGAGCACTACCACGCCGTGCTCGAGGCGATCGTCCGCCGCAGCCGTCCCGGTGCGCGGCTCGCCTACTGGAACATGCTCGCGCCGCGGCGGCGGCCCGATTTCTTGAGCGATCGCCTCCGGCCGCTCGACGACATCGCGGGCCGGCTTCATCTGATCGATCGGGCGTTCTTCTACAGCGCCTTCCGCGTGGAGGAGGTGCTGTGACGAGCGTCATGCCTGCGCTCGTTGGCAATACCTGGGCCGCCATGGCGATCGCGCTCGGCGCCTTCCTGCTCTTGTTCGGCGGCCTCCAGGTCTATGCTCGCGCAACCGGCGCCCGCCCGGAGACGACGCGGAAGATGTTTCACACGGGATCCGGCGTGCTCACGCTGGCATTTCCATTTCTGTTTCACCAGACGTGGCCGGTCCTGGTGCTGACGGGCGCCAGCGCGCTCCTCGTCGCCGCTGTCAAGTTCGTGCCGGCGCTGCGCGATCGGTTCGGGCGCGTCGCGAACCGTGTGGAACGGACGACGCTGGGCGAGGTGTACTTTCCGATCTCGGTGGGGCTGCTGTTCTGGCTGACGCGCGGGTCGGACCCGCTGCTGTTCGTCATCCCAGTGCTGATGCTCACGTTTGCCGACGCGACCTGCGCGCTCGTCGGCGCCCGGTACGGCATGACCCGCTACCTGGGCGCCAGCAAGAGCCTCGAAGGATCGGTCGCGTTCGTCGCCATCGCCTTCCTCTGCGTCCATGTGCCGCTGCTGTTGTGGAGCGACGTGGGCCGCGCCGAATCGCTGCTGATCGCGGCGACGCTGGCGCTGCTCGTGATGCTGCTCGAAGGGAGCGCCTGGCGCGGGCCTCGACAACCTGTTCATTCCGATCGGCGGCTATTTCCTCCTGCGCGCGTACCTTTCCCTCGACGCCGCGGCGCTGCTGCCCCGTCTGCTGGTCACCGTCGCGCTCGTGCTCCTCATCGTCCTCGCGCGTGAACGGACGACGCTCGCGGACGACTCGCTGGTCGCGGGCGCGTTTCTCTGCTATGTCGCGTGGGCCCTCATGGGATGGCACTGGCTCGTCGGGCCGCTGGCCATCGTGGTCGGCTACCGGTGGCTGTCGCCGCCGACGCCGGACAACAGCCGCCGGATGCACGACGTGCCCGCCGTCCTGTCGGTGTGGGCGGCTGCCATCGGCTGGCTGACGCTCGCGCGCACGAGCGGTGGCGAGGCGATGCTGTTTCCGTATACCGTCGTGTTCGGCGCGCACCTCGCGATGTTCGGTACGACGCGCCTCGGGTCTCAGTTTCCGGAGAAGCCGCTGCCGTTGCTCTTCTGGCGGGCCGTCGCGACCGGCTGGGCGATCGTGATGGTGCCGTACGTGCTCGTCACAGACGCGGCCGGCTCCAACCTGGCGGCCGTGCTCGGCGCGATCGCCGGGATCGCGATTGGCACGGTGGCGTTCGTCCGCACCGAACCTTCCATTCGTGACGCGCCTCAGACCGCGCGGCGATGGCTGTATCAGGCCTGCGCCGCGGGCCTGGCCTCGGCTGTTGCCTGGGGGATCGTCGTGGTTGCGTCGCGGGGGATGACCCCATGACCCACGAGTTCGTGACGCTGTCGGCGCAGGACACGGATCCCGCGGTGGCGTGCGATCGCGGCGTGTCGCTCGTGCCGGCGGCCGAGCGCCGGCTGCACTCCCCCGACGCCACGCTGTTGTCGCTCGACGGCGGCTCGCTCGTGGCGCGCTGCTCCTGCTGGTGGACCGGGACGGCGCGGCAGGACGGCCGCCACGTCGGCGTGATTGGCCACTACGCGGCCGCCGGCGAGGACTCGGCTCGCGCGCTGCTCTCCCAGGCGTGCGGCCTGCTCGCCTCCAGCGGCGCGGCGACGGTTGTCGGTCCAATGGACGGCACTACCTGGCGCCGCTACCGCCTCATCGTCGATCGCGGCGTCGAGCCGCCGTTCTTCCTCGAGCCCGACAACCCGGACGAGTGGCCGGGACATTGGGTGCGCGCGGGTTTTGCGCCGCTGGCGACCTACACCTCCGCGCTGAACGACAACCTGGATTTCGAGGATCCGCGCACCGCCGCCACGCTCGACCGCCTGGGCAAGGCCGGAATCACCATCCGGACGCTCGACGCGGCGCGCGCCGATACGGAGCTCCAGCGGATCTTCACGCTCTCGCTCTCTGCGTTCAGTCGAAACGTCCTCTACACGCCGATTGCGGAGGCGGAATTCCTGGCGCAGTACCACGCGGTGCTTCCGCACGCCCGCCCTGAACTGGTGCTCCTCGCAGAGAAGGAGGACGCTCTCGTGGGATTCATGTTCGCGATCCCGGACCTCGTACAGGCGCGCCGCGGCGTGCCGATCGACACGGTCATCCTCAAGACCATCGCGGTCGATCCGGCCGTGAGCGGCATGGGTCTCGGCGGGGCGCTGATGGACCTCGTGCAGCGCCGCGCGCGAGACCTGGGCTTTCGACGCGCGATCCACGCGTTGATCCACGAGACGAACGTCTCGCGCACGATCAGCGGCCGCTCCGCGCGGACGATCAGGCGTTACGCGCTTTTTTCGAGACAGCTGTGAACATCGCCGAGGTTCTCGAGGAGCAGGCCCGGCGCGTCGGCGATCGTGACGCCATCGTCGAGCGGCGGCGCCGCATCACTTTCCGCGAGCTCGATCGCGCCGCCGGGTCCGCGGCCGCCGATCTGGCGCGCGCCGGCGTCCGGCCGGGCATGCGGGCGCTCGTCTTCAGCCCGATGTCGATCGCGCTCTATACGACGATGATCGCGTTGTTCCGGCTACGGGCGGCGGCGGTGTTCGTCGATCCCTCGGCCGGGCGCGAGCGGCTCAATCGCTGCGTCGCCCGCGTCCGCCCCGACGCCTTCGTCGCCGTGCCCCGGGCTCACTGGCTTCGCCTGACATCCCCGGGGATTCGCGCCATTCCCATCAAGGCCGCCATCGGCGGCGGGGTGCCGGGCACCGCGGCGATTGGGCGGCGCGTCTCGGACGGCGGCGGCGGCGTCGAGCCCTGCGATCCCGGCACGCCGGCGATCGTCACGTTCACGAGCGGGTCGACCGGCGAGCCCAAGGCCGCCGTCCGCACGCACGGGTTCCTGATCGCGCAGCACCGTGCGCTCGTCGAGAGCCTCGAGCTCGCGTCCGGTGAAATCGACCTGTGCACGCTGCCGATCTTTCTGCTGGCGAACCTCGCCTCCGGCGTGACGAGCGTCATTCCCGATGCCGATCTCAGGGCGCCGGGCGCGATCGATCCGGCGCCGGTCGACGCGCAGATCCGGGCCATGCGGCCGAACCGCACCGTGGCCTCGCCGGCGTTCATTGCGAGGCTCATCGATCACGCCGTTCGACATGCCGGGCAGCTCGGCACCTTTCGCCGCATCTACACCGGAGGGGCGCCGGTCTTCCCGGAGATGCTGGATGCGATTGCCGCCGTGGCGCCGGGCGCGTCGGTGGTCGCCGTCTACGGTTCGACGGAGGCCGAGCCGATCGCGAAGATCGATCGGCGGGACATCAGCGCCGGCGATCGCGCCGCGATGACGCGGGGCGCCGGGCTCCTCGCGGGCCGGCCGGTCTCTTCCATCCGGCTTCGCATCCTGCCCGATCGATGGGGGACGCCGGTTGGTCCGTGGACCGCCGCCGATCTCGAACGCGGCACGCTCGGACCGGACGAGGTCGGCGAAATCGTCGTCACCGGCGAGCACGTGCTGTCCGGGTATCTCGATGGACACGGCGACGAGGAAACGAAGATCGCGGTTGGCGAGCACGTCTGGCATCGCACCGGCGATGCCGGCTATCTCGACGCGCAGGGGCGCCTCTGGCTGCTCGGACGGTGTTCGTCGAAGGCGAACGACAGCGCCGGCGTTCTGTACCCGCTGGCCGTCGAGTGCGCGGCCGGCGCAGTGGCCGGCGTTGGCCGGACGGCCTTCGTGATGCACCGCGGCCGGCGGATTCTCGCCGCGGAGGTCCACGGTGACGCCGCGGCCGTGCGAGCCGATCTCATGGACCGTCTCGCCTGGACCGGAGTGGCGGACATCGTGATCGTCCCGCGGATTCCCGTCGATCGCCGCCACAACGCCAAGGTGGACTACCCGGCGTTGGTAGAAATGCTCGATCGTACGGGTTCACCGGACATCTCCTGATGGCCGACGCCGGCCTCCGGTTGATCCGGCCGGCGCTCGAGGCGGACTACTTCTCGATCAGGATCTTCCCGCGCAGCAGGTTGTCGAGGGTGTCGTTCAGCTCGCGCGCGTTGGCGGCGGCGAGCACCAGGCCGCCGGCCTCGCGGACCTTGGCGAACTTGCTCTCCTCGACGTCGAAGGCGACGAAGTAGATCGACGGCCGCTCCGCCTCGGGCCGGCGGCCGATCGCGGCCGCGACGCGCTCGGGCGCGAACCCGTCCGTGTTCTCGCCGTCGGTGACGACCAGCAGGTGGCGGCGCGTGAGCCCCGTGGAGTCGAGCTCCTGCTTGGCGGTGATCATGGCGGTGCCAATCGGGGTGCCTCCGTCGGGCCGCACCGCGTCGAGCGCCGATTCGGCGCGCGCGCGATTGGGAGCCCCCATCGGCAGGATCGGCCGGCAATCGGGCTCGCCGTTGCGCTGGCTGAACTCGAACAGCCCGAGGAGCACCGGCTCGTCGCGATGATCGTCCGCGTAGCGCGCGAACTGATCGACCAGATCGCGGGCGGCGCGCCGCGCGATGTCGATCTTGGCCTCCTGCCGTCCGCCTTCGCCGGCCACGCTGCCTTTCATGCTGCCGGAGACGTCGATCAGAATCGCGGCCGCGAGCCCTTCGCGCGCCGCCGTCGCCGACGCCGGCGCGAGCTGCTCGTCGATGCGGCGATCCGTGCGGCTGAGGCCGGCATCGCTGTCGTCGCGATCTTCGTTCCCGCGGTCGCGCGTGCAGACGGCGACCAGCAGGCCGCCAACGAACAGCAGCACCGCCGCGCGGCGCACCTTCACGCCGCGGCTCCTTTCACGACGCCGTCGCGCGCGGCAATCCGGCGCGCCACCGCGGCGCCCGAGTGGAGCGCGCCTTCCATGAAGCCGATGAACCCGTAGCTCGCGTACTCGCCGGCGAAGTGCAGGCGGCCGATCCCGTCGCGCAACGTGGGACCCTGCGCGGTGACCTGGCCGGGGGCGGGGAAGGAATACGACGCCTTCACCCAGGAATCGGATGGCCAGTCCATGAAGCGCGCGCGCACGTAGCTCGGGCGGATGCCGCGGTAGACCTTCTCGAGCTCCGCCAGATAGTTCTCGATCCGCTGCGCGCCCCATTCGCGGCACTGATCGGCCGCCGGCCCTCCCGAGAAGCAGGTGAGCGCCTCGCCCGGGCCCGGCTGCCCGTCGGTCGCGTGCCACGTCATGCTCACCGGACCGTCGCTCAGCAGCTCCGGCGCGAGCTCGCCGCGGCGCCAGAACGTGCCCTTGACGCCGATCAGGCACTTGACGTTCGTGCCCATCTGCGGCGCGAGACCGGCGGGCAGCAGCGGATCGAACGCGATCTTGTTCCAGATCGGCGGCGGCGCCGTGAGAATCACGTGATCCGCCTCGAGCACCTTGCCGCTCACGAGCGTGACGCGCACGCCGCGATCGGAAACGGCGACGGAACTGACCGGCGTCCGCGTCAGCACGCGCGAGGCGCCGATCGCGGTGACCAGCTTTCTGGCCAGCTGCTGATTGCCGCCCTTGCAGCGATAGACCTCCGACTCGGTCCAGTACCTCTCGAGGCCGCCGCCCTTCACCATCGCCAGGTTCCCCAGGTAGCTCTGCCACTCCGTGATGACGCCGTTGTCGGCCGTCATCATGGCGCGCAGCCCTGACTTGCAGAGCGGCGAGGCATCGAGCCCGCTGATGTACGACGCCAGCGTGCGGCGGTCGAACGCGGCCGCATCGGCCGCGGTCCACGGCTGGTCGGCGTCCACCTTCGCGGCGTCCACGACGAGCGTCTGGAACGCCTTCTCCATCTCCTCCCACAACGCTTCCGACTCGTCGCCGGAGAGGCGCTTGCCGTTCAGCACGATCGGGAACTCGAGATCCTCTTCGGAGACGTCGAGGAACTCGAGGCCGAACTGCTTCGCGTAGCCGACCCACGCGGGGTGGTTCGATCCGATCAGCTCGCCGCCGCCCTCGACGTTCTTCCCGGGCACGAGATCCGAAAAGGTGATGACCCGCCCGCCGACGCGGTTGCGCGCCTCGGCGACGGTGACGTCGTAGCCGGCGCGCGACAGCTCGTGCGCCGCCGCCAGGCCGCTGAAGCCCGCGCCGATGACGACGACGCGCCCGGCGCGCGGCTGCGCGGACAGGCCGAACCGATCGCTCAGCAACAGCGCGCCCGCCGCGGCGAGCGAGCGCTGGATCATGTCGCGACGGCTGATGCCGTCAGGCTTGCCGTAGCGGCGATGGAGCTGCGAGTAAAGAGTAGGCATAGTGATCAAGAAAATACGAAGAGTGAACGCAAGGGTTCGAATGCGCGCCGGTGAGCACGGCGCGATCACTCGATGGTGAACCACTGCACTTCGACGCGCCGGTTCTTGTCCGAGTCCGAGCCCGAGGGCTCTTCCCAGCCGCGCCCGACGATGTCGAGGCGCTTCGGGTCGACCGCGTTGCGCTCGATCAGCAGCCGCCGGATCTCGGCCGCGCGCTGCTTGCTCAGCTCGATGGCCTTCAGCGCCTGCGTGCGGAGGAACGCCTCGCCCCCCTGCCGCCGGAAGTCGGCGACCTTCGCGTTGTCCACATGCCCGCGCAGCAGCATCGTCGAGCCCGGGCTGACCTGCAGCATCCGCTTGATCGCGTCCAGGTTCTTGATGTTGTCCTGATTGGCCAGATCGAGCGTCGACGAGTTCGGCTCGAACAGGAACCGGATGTCCTTGCTGAGGAGCGGATCGGTCTCGACCGACGTCCCGCCGCCGCTGCGGATCGGCGCGATCGCGACCACCTGCTCTTTGAAGAACCCGCCCTTGTCGAGCGCGTCGAGCTGCTTCGTGTCGACGAAGCGGCCGGCGTCCGGCGGATCCTTGATCAGATCGCTGCCGTAGGCGAGGACGGCCGACTGGTAGATGCCGCCGAAACTGCCGGCCGCGTCGATCGCCCCCGAGAAGAACGCGCGGTTCTCCGGCAGGTTGGAGAGGTGCACCTTGGCCAGCTCCGCCTTCGTGTCGTCGCGCGTCCACTTGAACGCGCGGCCGATGACGTCGAGCTGCGCGTCGGGACGATCGCGGACCATGCGGTTGCCCTCGAGCAGCCCCCGCACGAGCCCTTCGACGACCTGCGGGTGCTTCTCGGCGAAGTCGCGGTGCAGGATCATCACGTCCGCGATGATGAGCAGGTTGCGGTTGGTCGTCAGGACGTGCGCCTTGCCGCCGCTGCCCTCGACGATCTCGGAGACCTTCGGCTCCCACGTCACGCACCCGGCCAGCCGGTTCTTGCCGGACTTCAGCTCGGCCGCGAAGAGATCGCCGGCGCCGAAGCCGTCCTCGGTGTAGACCAGGTTGAGGCGATCGGGGTGCGGCGTCGCGTCGAGGCTGCCGAGCGTGCTGATCGCGAGCCCCGCTTCCTGCGCGAGGTAGCGGATGAAGAAGTCCACCTCGGTGAACTGCGCGGTGGCGATCGTCTTCCCTTTGAGCTGGTTGATGCGCTTGATGTCGCTCTGCACGACGACGCCGTCGGCGCCGCGCGAGAACCCGATCTGCGCCGGCACGACGACGTGCAGCTGGCGCCCGTAGGCGGCGAGCACGTCGACGGTCGTGACCGAGCCGGCCATCTTGCCCTCGTTCAGCTCGGACCAGTCCTCGTCCTCGCTGACGGTCAGCTTCACCTTGAACCCGTGGTTCTTGAAGAACCACGAGCCTTCGGTCGGATCGAGCCCGCCGTTGGCCGCGATCAGCCCGGCGTAGCCGGCATACTCGCTGATCTCGATCGGCACGATGTTGTCCTTGTACTGGAACGGCGCCGGCGCCGAGAGCTTCGGCACCTCGACCTTGACCTCGGCGACCTCGGTTCCGCCGCCGGGCGTTTCGGTGGGCTCCGTGGTCGTCGACCCCGGACCGGCGATCCGCCCGCGCAGGACGAGGTACGCGCCGAGCGTGATCAGGCCGGCGACGAGCACCAGCGAAATCAGCTTGCCGAGTATGGTGAACCGCGGGGTGTCACTCATTGCTGGGGTCCGATCTCCTTGACGGACGACGGTGTCTCGCCTTCAGCGGCGGGCGTCGCCTGGATGCCCTGGCTCGCGAGGAACTCGGCCAGCGCGACCTGCTCGAGGGCCTTGCGCTCGTTTTCCTTCTCCGTGATCTGGTCCATGTCGACCATGTCGCGGGCGACGCGCGCTTTGCCGGCCGACACCTCGTAGCGCTTCTGCAGGATCTCGTCGACCGTCTTCATCGTGTCGCCGAGATCGCCGATCTTGAACGCGGTGCTCGAGAGCGCGGCGGCGGCTTCCGCCTGCGCTTCCTTGATCTTCACCTGCGAGAGCTGCTTCTCGACGCGGCGGACCTTGTCCTCGAACTCGCGCTGCGCGAGCTTGGCCTGGCGCAGGTTCGCCTCGTACGCCTCCTCGGTCTCCTTGAGCTCCGCGGAATCGACGCCGAGATCGGCCTTCAGCTCCTGCAGCTCGCGCGCGAGCGTGCCGGCCAGCTCCAGGTTGCCGGCGCGGTGGTTGGCGAGGATGCGGCGCTCGAGCTCCTGCGCGCGCCCGGCCTTGACCTTGACCTGGCTCTTGAGCCGCTCGGCGACGCCGGCCATCCGCGCGAGCGCCAGGTTGTACTGGGTGATCTTCTGGCGGAACTCCTGGCGCGCCGCTTCCATGAGCGCCTCCGGGTTCGCTTCTTCGATGCCGCTGATGAACAACCCCAGAAAGCCCCGGAACAGCCGGCCGATGCGTCCAAACATTATGGGCGTCTCCTTGAAAGAACTGATTGTAAGCGTTCCTACACGAAGCGGCGGAGCGCGTCGATGCGCGTCTCGAGTTCCTCCGGCGTGAGCTCGCGGAAGCGGGGCGGGAGGAACCGCGCGTCCGTGCACTCCTTCACGGCCACCAGATCCATGTATTCGAGCTTCCGGGTATACGGGCTTGGGCGCATTTCGCTGAGAACGCCGGCGAGGAGCTCGCGAATCGGCTGCCGCGGCTCCTCGCTCAGTTCGTGGACCCTTAAGGCTCTGACGAGCACGCCTTCCAGCTCGTTCCCCCCCAGCCCGGCGTTGTCGGTCAACGGCGGCAGATCCCCGGTGGTCAGCGGAAACTTCAGCTTCCGCGCGATCGCGAGCAGCAGCGCCTGCCGCTCCTCCGGCGTCTCCGGCGGGAAGAGCGGGATGTGCACGTCCAGGCGTCCCTGGCGCTTCAAGTCGACTTCGAGGAGGTCGGGCCGCGACGTGGCGAAGACCCAGATGATGCGGCCGCGGTTCTGCGTGTCCGACATCTCTTTCGCGAGCATCGAGTAGACGCGTCCGGACAGCCCGCTGTCGCCGTCTCCGCCTTCGCGGCGCCCGGCGGCCTGATCCGCCTCGTCGACGAACACGACCACCTGGCCGACGGCGCGGAGCACCGCGAAGATCTTCTCGAGGTTCGACTCGGTCGCGCCGACCCAGCGGTCGCGGAAGTTCTTCAGCACGACGCACGGGATGCCGATCTCCCCCGCCCAGCACTGGACGAGGAACGTCTTGCCGGTGCCGATGCGGCCCGCGATCAGGTAGCCCATCGGCAGCGCGCGCAGGGCGCCGCGGCGCAGCAGCGTCGTGTCCTGCCGCAGCCAGTCCTTCACCGCGTCGTGCCCCGCGACGTTGTCGAGCGTGAACGGCGACTCGACGAACTCGAGGAGCCCCTGACACTCGCGCTCGATGAGATCCTTCTTGATCTGCGAGAGCCACGCCGCGGTGATCGTGCGTCCGTTGCGCAGCGCGAGCCCGATCGCCGTCCGCGCGCCGATGCGGCTCAGGCCGGTGAGCCGCGCGCCGACCGTCTCGATCGGCACTTCCGACTTGGCGGCGAGCTCCGGGAAGGTGCCGGTCGCGAGCGCCTGCACGTACGCCGTCATCTCCGCCTCGTTCGGCAACGGCACGTGCAGCGCCGCCGCGTGCGGGTTGTCGACCACGAGGCCGTTCATGTCGTGCAGCCCTTCGCTGATCAGCACGGTGACGATGTTCGACTGCACGATGGCGGGATCGTTGGCCCAGCCGAGGACCTTCACGGTGTTGGCCGCAAACCCGCCGCCCAGCTGCAGCGCGTCGCCGCGCGGGACGACGAACTCGGCAAACTCGATCACGACCGCGATGCGCCGTGGCGCGGCGGCGACCCCGGTGCTGTCCGGCTTCGGCCGGACCTCTCCGGTGGCGTCCGGCTTCAGCCGGACCTGGTCCGCCGCGTCCGCTTTCGGCCGGACCTGTTCGGCCGCGTCCGGCTTCGGCCGGCCTTCTCCGCTGGCGTCCGGCTTTGGCCGGACCCGCTCCGCGGCCGCCCGGACCGCCTGCAGGTTGAGCGTGCGCAGCAGGTAGCGATCGACGAGCTCCAGCGCGGAGCCCGGCTCACGCAGGAGCGTCTGCGAGTTGGATTCGCGGCCGAGCGACTGCTGCAGCCAGTCGCCCCAATCCTCGGCGCCGCGCGTGGCGCGCACGCCGCGGCTGCGGTCGTAGCGCAGCACGACGTCGTAGCTGGCGAACATCACCTCGTCCAGGAATGCGGGCAGCGAGAGCAGACGATCCCCCGACGGCACGGTGTCGAAGACGTTGCCGTGGAGGAGGAACTGCGCGGCCGATCCGGAGCGGAACAGATCGCGCATGTCCGTCGCCCAGCGGGGTAGCTCCGTCACTGCATCTCCTTCGAGCGGGCATCGACCGTCAGCGGCGGCGGCTCGGTCAGCAGGTCTTCCATCGCGCCGTACACCTGCTGCTGATCGCGGATCCACTGGCCCGTCCCGCCGAGCGTCGCCGTGATCTCGTCGATCCGCTGCGACAGGACTTCGGGATCGGTCGACAGCGCCGCCTGCTCTCGAATGAGCTCCACCTGCTGCTCGATGCGGGTCAGCTCGGCGTCGATGTAGGCGAGCTTCCGCTGCGCCTCATCGCGCTGCTCGATGCGCTGGCCGAGGATCTCGATCTGTCCCGACAGGCTCCGCCGCAGATCCGACGCCAGCGACTCGTCGCCCGCCTGCCGCTCCAGCGCCGCCACTTTCTTCTCGAGGGCGGCGCCGTTGTCGCCCTCGCCGAGCACGGTCACGATCGTCCGGCGGGCCACCAGCAGCCGCAGAAACATCCACGAGAGGCGGCCGAGGCTGTCGGCCTGGGCCTCGAGCCCATGGGGCACGTCAGCCCCGCTGTTGGTCTGCAGGTCGATGATGGATCGGCACCGCTCCGACAACGCCTCGTAGCGCTTCCGATCGTTGTCGTTCAGCCGGCCGATCAGGCCGCGGATCCGGACGTTCCACTCGTCGCGGGCGGCCGACAGCGGCCGCGACGAGACCACGCGCTGAAAGCGGGGGTTCGTGGCAAGCGTGAGCAGGTAGCCGAGCTCGAGGCCGGCGCCGAGCACCCAGAACCCGGGGTTGGTCAGCCCGAGCAGGCCGAAGGCCGCCAGCCCGACCCAGTTCGGGGCCACGAACATGCCGATCGGACGGGCGCTGAACGCAGCGGTCAGGTAGTCCAGGAAACCGGTTTTCTGGGCCATCAGCTATTTGGACGATTGTGGATCGGAATCTGCTCGGATTCGAGGTACCGGAGGTTACGGAGTTAACGGACCAGGTTTAACACGGAGCAACGGAGAAACGGAGCAACGGAGAACAATTGGGTTGCGTACACGCCGGAAATCGGCCGTTTCGGTCTTCTGGCAAGGCCAGTCTAGTCTCCGTTCCTCCGTTTTTCCGTTGCTCCGTGTTGATTTCCTCCGGTATCTCCGTCCACTCCGTCATCTCAAGACCGGTCCTCCAACGCCACCCAGCGTGCGAGCGCCGCCTCCAGCTCCGGCCCGATCGCGTCGATGCGCGCCAGGACGGCGCGGATGTGGTCGGCGGACGCCTTGTAGAACGCCGCGGACGCCGACTCGTGCTGCAGGCGCTCCCGCTCGGCCTCGAGCGCCTCGATGTGCGCCGGCAGCGACTCCAGCTCGCGGCGTTCCTTGAACGACAGTTTCCGCTTCGGATCGGCCGGGGCTCGGGACTCGGGACTCGGGACTCGTAATCCGTGGCCGGTCCGAATCCCGAGTCCCGAATCCCGAATCCCGAATCCCGAGTCCCGAGTCCCGAGTCCCGACTCTGCCTGAGGTAATCCTCATACCCGCCGACGTACTCGACGATCCGGCCGTCGCCTTCGAAGGCGAGCGTGCTCGTCACGATGTTGTCCAGGAACGTCCGGTCGTGGCTGACGAGCAGAACCGTGCCGTCGAAGCCGCCGACCAGCTCCTCGAGCAGCTCCAGCGTCTCGATGTCGAGATCGTTGGTCGGCTCGTCCAGCAGCAGCACGTTGGCGGGCTGCGCAAACAGGCGGGCGAGCATCAGGCGGTTCCGCTCCCCTCCCGACAGCTGCTTCACCGGCGACTGCGCGCGCTCGCGCGGGAACAGGAAATCCGCGAGGTAGCCGATGATGTGTCGCGGCTCGCCGTTCACGACAATCGTGTCGTTGCCGTTGTTGACGGTGTCGGCGACGGTCCGCTCGGGATCGAGCTCGTCGCGCTGCTGATCGAAGTACGCAATCTGCAGGCGCGCGCCCTGCTTCACTTCCCCCGCGTCGGGCTCCAGCGTCCCCACGAGCAGCCTCAGCAGCGTCGTCTTGCCGGATCCGTTGGGACCGATGAGCCCGATGCGATCGCCGCGAAGGATCCGCTGGGAGAAGTCGCGAACAACCGGGATGCCGCCGAGCGCCTTGCTGACGCGATCGGCCTCGAACACGAGCTTGCCCGAGGTGTCGGTCGCGTCGATTGCCATCCGCACCATCCCGCTCTGCGCCCGCCAGGCGGCACGCTGCTCGCGCAGCGCCATGAGGTCGCGCACGCGCCCTTCGTTGCGGGTCCGCCGCGCTTTCACCCCCTGCCGCAGCCACGCTTCCTCTTTCTCGAGCTTCTTGTCGAGGCGATGCAGCGCGCCGGCCTCGGCGCTGAGCGCCCCCGCCTTCTTCTCGAGGTACTCGGGGTAGCTGCCCGGCCATGAGGTCAGCCGTCCGCGATCGAGCTCGACGATCCGCGTGGCCAGCGTCGAGAGGAACGTGCGGTCGTGCGTCACGAACAGCAACGCGCCGGCAAAATTCCGGAGGTGATCCTCGAGCCACTGAATCGCGTCGATGTCGAGATGGTTCGTCGGCTCGTCGAGGAGCAGCAGATCCGGATCCGAGACGAGCGCCTTCCCGAGCAGCGTTCGACGCCGCCATCCGCCGGACAGCTCCCGCATCGGCCGGTCGGCCGGCAGCGACAGCCGCGACAGGACCATCTCGACCTTCTGCTCGAGCCGCCATCCGTCGCGCTCCTCGAGCTGGTGCTGCAGCTCGCCCAGCCGCTCGAGCGCAACCGCGTCCTCCGTCTCGGCGACACGCATGGCGGCGCGATGGTACTCGGCGACGATCGCCCCGAGGGCGCCAAGCCCGGTCGCCACTTCCTCGAAGACGACCCGGTCCCCGGCGCCCGGCACTTCCTGCTCGAGCCGTGCGATCCGCAGGCCGGGCGCCCGCCAGACGGCGCCGCCGTCCGGGGGCGTATCCCCCGCCACGACCTTCAACAGGCTCGATTTCCCCGCGCCGTTCCGGCCGATCAGCGCGATGCGCTCGCCGGCCTCCACACGGAGATCGGCCGCCTCGAAAAGCGGCAGATGGCCGTAAGCCAGGGACACGGAATCGAGGGTCAGAAGAGGCACTGGGAATGATTGATTGGCGATTGCTGTAGCGCAGGGTCGCGAAGCAGAATAAGGATACAGGAGGTCCGATGAAAACGCTGGTTCTCGGGGTAGTCATCTGCGCGGCGGTCGCACTGCCGGGCCCGGTTGAGGACGAGGCGAAGCTCGGCAAGGGCGTCGCGCTGAAGAAGGCGACGCCAATCGCGTCGTTGACGGCCAGTCCGAAGGAGTTCGTCGGCAAGACGGTCCGCGTGGACGGCGTCGCCACGGCCGTGTGCGCCATGATGGGCTGCTGGATGGCGGTCGCGGTCGACGGAACGGACCCCGCGAGCCCGACGGTCAGGCTGAAGGTCGAGGACGGCGTCATCGTGTTCCCGATGAGCGCCAAGGGTAAGAAGGTCTCCGCCGAAGGGGTGTTCGAGGCCGTCGGGTCCAACGACATGGAGGCCAAGGAAGCCGCCGGCGAGCACGGGAAGCAGGATCCGAACGCGTCGACTCGGTCACCAGATCAAGGCCACCGGGGCGATCATCAAGTAAGACTCGGGACTCGGGACTCGGGACTCGGGAAGCTGGTAGCTGGGAGCGGGTAGCTGGGAGCTGTCCTACAACAGCCGCTTCGCGAGCACCGCCCAGACCGCGTGCGCCAGACGCCGGCGATCGTGCCGCGCGATCTCGCCGCACCAGAACTCGCCGCTGACGATCTCGCAGGAGGCCGGCACGTCCCCGAGCGGGAGCGGCTGCTTGTGCTCGGCGCGGTAGCGCGCCAGCGTGTCGTCGGACGGGGACGCGGTGTTGACGAGCACCACGTCGATCGCGCGGCCGATCGCGTGGCTCATCTGCCACACCGCCTCCCCCGCCGTGAAGTGCCACATCCCGCGTCCCTCGGTGAGCAGGTTGGTCACGAGGATGACCGGTCCCTTCACCTGCTGGATCGCCTCCGGGGCGCCTTTCACGAGGAAGATCGGCATCAGGCTCGTGTAGAAACTTCCGGGGCCGATGATCGCGGCATCGAACCGGGGGATCGCCGCCGCAACCGTGTCGTGCAGCCGCACGTCCGGATCGAGCCACAGGCGCTTGATGGCATTGCCGGCCGTCTGCCCCGCATCGACTTCAACTTCCCCGCTCGTCTGCGAGCCGTCGCCGTACTCCGCGCAGAGCCGCGCCTGCTCCACGCTGACCGGCCACACACGTCCGGCGCAGCCGAGCAGGGCGCGGAGCCCGTCGACCGCGGCCAGGAAGTCGCCGCTGTATTGCTCCATCATCGACAACAGCAGGTTTCCGCCGGTGTGCCCGCGCAGCCGCGCGTGCTCGAGCATCGGCAGCCTGGCCAGGAGCACGCGCCGCGCCTCGCGCTCGTTGCGCGCCAGCGCGAGGGCGCACTTCAGCACGTCCCCCGGAGGCAGCACGCCCAGCTCGTCGCGGAGCTGGCCCGAGCTCCCGCCGCTGTCGAACATGGTGACGACGGCGTTGAGGGTCAGCCAGGGATTCGACTTCAGCCCCCCGAGCAGGCTCGGCAGGCCCGTGCCGCCGCCGAAACACCCGACGTTCAGCCGCCTCAGCTCCATGAACCGCTGATTATCCCACGCCGGGCCCCCCGGCAGGACCGCCCGTGGCAGATAATGGAGGACTATGGAATCTCGTTCGCTCTCCGCAGAAGAACGCACGGCGCTCGAGGGGCTGGCCGCCGATCTGAAGCGGGTCTTCGGATCGCGCCTGCACTCCGTCGTCGCCTACGGCCTGAACGCCCCCGCCGCGCCGCCCCGGTTCGTTCACACGCTGGCTCTCGTCGAGCGCCTCGCGTTCGACGACCTGGCCGCGTGCGTGCCGCTCGCCGCGGGCTGGCGCCGCCGATCGCTGTCGGTCCCGCTCATCCTCGAACGCGAAGAGTTCCTCCGGACGCTCGACGTGTTTCCGCTCGAGTACGGCGACATCATCGCGCATCACATGCGCATCGCCGGCGACGAGCCGTTCGGCGCGGCGCGCGTGTCTGCGGCCGACGTCCGCCGCGCCTGCGAGCTGGGCGCCAAGAGCCACCTGATTCACCTCCGCGAAGGGTTCCTGGAAACCGGCGGCGACTCGCAGTCGGTGGCGCGTCTCATCGCCGCCTCCGCACCGGCCTTCCGCGCGCTGCTCGCCAACATCGCCCGGCTGGCCGACGATGACGACGACGACGTGGCGGCGACGGCTGAACGCCAGATCGGTGTCTCGGCGCCCGTCGTCCGCGAGGTGCTCGGCGCCGGCGCCGGCACGTACAGCAGCATCGCCGAGCCGACCGCGCTGCTGTCGCGCTACATCGCCGCGGTCGAACAAGTGTGGGAATACGTCGATACGTGGCGGACGCGCGCATGACCCACGCCGTCCGGGCACGGGTGCTGTGCTGGCTGGCTGTGTCCGCCCTGTCGCTGCTGGTAGTCCCGGCCGCGGCCGTCGCGCAGGCGGCGCCACCGGTGCTCACGGCCCCCGTCAACGACTTCGCCGATGTGATCGACGACGGGACCGGGCGCGAGCTCGAGCGGCGGATCCGCGCGCTGCAGAACGCTTCGGGAGACGTGGTCGTGGTCGCGACGGTCAAGACCTTCCAACCGTACGGCGACATCCGCGAGTACGCCGTGAAGATGTTCGAGAACGGCGGCCGCGGGATCGGCGAGAAAGGCAAAGACAACGGCGTGCTCGTGGTCGTGGCCGTGGACGACCGGCGCGTGGACATCGAGGTCGGCTACGCCCTCGAGGAGTTCATCACCGACGGGTTCGCCGGCGAGGTTATCCGCCAGGGGATGACCCCGCATTTCAGGAACAGCAACTACGGCGCCGGGCTCCTCGAGGGCGCCACGCGGATCATCAACCGCATCGCCGAACGCCGCGGCGTCACGCTGCAGGACGTGCCGCGGAACGCCGCCCCGCGGAGGCGGTCGTCGGGATTTCCGTTCTGGCTCATCATCCTGATCATCTTCATCATTGCTTCCAGCCGCGGAGGACGCCGGCGGCGACGCAGCAGCGTCTGGGGCGGAGGCCCGTGGAGCGGCTGGAACAGCGGGATCGGTCCGTTCGGAGGGGGCGGCGGGTTCGGCGGCGGGTTTGGCGGATTTGGTGGAGGCGGGGGTGGAGGCGGCGGGTTCGGCGGCTTCGGCGGCGGCCGCAGCGGCGGCGGCGGAGCGTCGGGCGGGTGGTAGTAGACTGAATCGCTAATCACTAATCCTTGAATCGCTGAAATCACTGAGACTCAACGATCCAGTGATTCGTGATTAGTGATTCGAGACTAGCCACCCCTGGTCGAATTCGGTCATGAGGTTCAAAGATGCGAAGAGGACTTTTGAGAACGATCAACGCGGCGGTGGTCATCGTGATGGCCGTCGGGCTGTCGGGGTGCTCCTACAACAAGTTCACGACGCAGGAAGAGGCGATCAAGGCGCAGTGGGCCCAGGTGCAGAACCAGCTGCAGCGCCGCAACGATCTCATCCCGAACCTCGTGGAATCGGTGAAGGGCTTTGCCGCGCACGAGGCGGGGATCTTCAAGGACATCGCGGATGCCCGATCGCGGCTGCTGTCGGCCAAGACGCCGACGGAGACCATCGAAGCCGCGAACCAGCAGACCTCGGCACTTGGACGGCTGCTCGCCATAGCCGAGAACTACCCGCAGCTCAAGGCGAACGAACAGTTCAACCGGCTGATGGACGAGCTGTCGGGCACGGAAAACCGGCTGGCGACCGAGCGGATGCGTTACAACGAGCGGATCCAGGAGTACAACACGCAGCGGCGGAAATTCCCGTCGAACGTCACCGCCAAGGTGTTCGGTTTCAAGGAGTATCCCTACTGGGAGGTTCCCGCTGAAGCCAAACAGGTCCCCAAGGTGAATTTCGGGCGATAGCCAACCCCCTCCGCGCGGTTTTTGGCGTAAACTCCCGCACAGTACGACTCCGCCTGCCGTGCGATCGCTTACCTGAACACTCGAGGAGAGCGCCCCGTGAACCGAGGATTACTGCGTGTGCGGCTGCTGGCGTGGGCTGGAATCGGGTTGAGCCTCATGGCAGCCCGGGCGCTCGTCGCCCAGGGCCAGCCGCAGCCGGCGCCGCCTCTGCCCACGATCAACCAATCGGACGACCCCATCCTCAAGCCGTTCGTCTGGCGCTCGATCGGCCCGGCCAACATGGGAGGGCGCATCGACGACATCGCGGTCGTCGAAGGCAACCCGAGCATCATCTATATGGGGTTCGCGACGGGCGGCCTGTGGAAGAGCACCAACAACGGCACGACCTGGACATCCCTGTTCGACAGCTACCCGGTCTCGTCCATCGGCGACATCGCCATCGCGCCGTCGAACCCCGACATCATCTACGTCGGAACCGGCGAGCCGAACAACCGGCAGAGCTCCTCGTTCGGCGCCGGCGTGTACAAGTCCACCGACGCGGGCAAGCGCTTCGTGTACATGGGCCTCAAGGAAACGCAGACCATCGCGCGCGTGGTCGTCGATCCGAAGAACGCCGACATCGTCTACGTTGCCGCCGTGGGGCACCTCTTCGGCCCGAACCCGGAGCGCGGGCTCTACAAGACGACGGACGGCGGGAAGACCTGGACGAACACCAAGTTCATCGACGAAAACACGGGCTTCACTGACGTCGCGATCGATCCCTCGAACCCCAAGGTCCTCGTCGCCGCCTCGTACCAGCGCCGGCGCGTGCCGTGGGGCTTCAACGGCGGCGGGCCCGGCAGCGGCCTGTGGAAAACGACCGACGCGGCAAAAACCTGGACGAAGCTGACGGGCAACGGCCTGCCCACCAATGCAATCATCGGCCGCATCGGCCTCGATATCGCCCGATCGAAGCCTTCGACGATTTACGCGACGATGGAAGTGGGCGCGAGCGGCGGCACCGGCGCGGGCGTGAACGACGACGGGACGCTGGCGGCGCCCGGGCAGCGCGGCGGCGGTGGTGGCGGACGCGGACAGGCCCTTCCTCCGCCCGATCCGAACAAGAGCGGCGTCTGGCGCAGCGACGACAGCGGCAGGACGTGGAAGTTCCTCTCCAACCGCGGCGATCGCTGGATGTATTACAGCAAGATCCGGATCGACCCGACGAACCCGGAGATCGCGTACCAGGGCGGCGCGCCCTTCTTCAAGACAGTCGACGGAGGCAAGACGTGGCGGACCGTCGACGGCCTCGCGCACAGCGATCACCACGCGATCTGGATCAATCCGGCGAACAACAACCATCTCCTGGTCGGCAACGACGGCGGCCTCAACGTCACCTACGACCAGGGGGAGTCGTGGGAGTTCATCAACACGATGGCGGTCGGCCAGTTCTACGCGGTCAGCGCCGACATGCGAAAGCCGTACATCGTGTGCGGAGGGCTGCAGGACAACGGCAGCTGGTGCGGCCCCAGCGCGACGCGCTCGGCCAACGGCATCCTGAACTCCGACTGGTATCGCATCGGCGGCGGTGACGGCTTTTACACGCAGAACGATCCCACGGACTGGACGACGGTCTACTCGGAATCGCAGGACGGGAACACGAACCGGCTCAATCTGCGCACCGGCAGCAGCACCTCGATCCGGCCGCGCGGGCCGGGTGGCCGCGGTGGCGGAGGCGCGCCGGCGGCGAACCCGGAGACGCCGGCCGCGGAGACGCCGGCCCCGGCGCCGCCAGCCGCTGTCGGAGGCAACCAGGCGGCCAACGTCGTGCCCGCGCCGCCGCCGGGCACGAGCTATCGCTTCTACTGGAACACGCCGTTCATCCTGTCGCCGCACAACCCGCGCACGGTGTACCTCGGCGCCGATCGGCTGTTCCGATCGTACGACCGCGGCGACACCTGGATGGCCTCGCCGGATCTGACGAACAACATCGGCCGCAACGATCGGCCGATCATGGGCGTCCCGGGCACGGCCCCGATGGCCTCCAAGCACGACGGCGCCGCGTCGTACAGCAACATCGTCACCGTCGGCGAATCGCCGCTCGTGCCGGGCCTCCTCTGGGTCGGCACCAACGACGGCAACGTGCAGGTGAGCCGCGACAGCGGCAACACCTGGAAGAGCGTCGCCGGCAACGTGCCCGGTGTGCCGAAGGAAACGCACGTCTCACGCGTCGAGCCGTCGCGGTACGACGCCGGCACCTGCTACGTCACGTTCGACGGACACCGCACCAACGACCACAAGCCGTACGTCTTCAAGACGACGGACTTCGGCGAGACGTGGACGTCGATCTCGGCGAACCTGCCCGAGGGGAACGTCAACGTGATCCGCGAGGATCCGAAGAACAGGAACCTCCTGTATCTCGGCACGGAGTACGCCTTCTACATCTCGCTGAACGGCGGGTCAGCCTGGAAGCGCTTCATGGCGGGTCTCCCGACCGTGCGGATCGACGACGTGATCGTGCATCCGCGGGACAACGATCTGATTCTCGGGACGCACGGGCGCAGCATCTACATCATGGACGACGTCACGGCGCTGCAGCAGCTCACCGATGCGACGACGACGACCGACGCGGCCCTGCTCGACATCCGGCCGGCCGTCGCGTGGACGAGCGATACGCAGAAGGCCATCACCGTCGGCGGCGCGAAACACTTCCGCGGCCAGAACCCGGCGCGCGGCTCGGCGATCAGCTACTGGCTCAAGAGCGAGCCGTCGGGCGAGGTGCGCATCTCGATCACGGACGTGACCGGTCGAGAGATCCGATCGATCAACGGCACGAAGACGGCGGGCCTGAACCGCGTGCAGTGGGACCTTGCGATGGCCGGCGGCGGGCGCGGACGCGGCCAGGGTGGTGGCGGTCAGGGCGCCGCCGCCCCTCCGGCTGCCGCCCAACCACAACCCGGCGCACCGGCCGCGGGTGGACAGCAACCGGCTCAGCCCGGGACACCCGCACCTGCGGAGCAGGCACCTGCCGCGCAGGCGCAGGCCGGCGGCGGGCGGGGATTCGGACGCGGGGGGTTCGGCGGTCCGCCGGTCGCTCCCGGCACGTACCTCGTGAAGCTCACCGCCGGCGACAAGGTGCTCGGCCAAAAGACGATCGTCGTCGAGGCGGACAGTACGTTCCTGCAGTAGGTCTCTGGTCGTCTCGGTTCTTCCGGCAGGTCTCGAGTTCTCGACCAAAGACCCGAGACCCAAGACGTTCGAGACCTACTTCAACACATTTAACGTCGCGTCAATCTTCAGCACTTCCCCGCTCGCCTGGTCAGTAGCGCTCGTGTACTGGCCGGTCTGACCGTCGCGAAGGAGGATGATGAACGTCGAGGTGAAGGACCGAAAAGCGGGAGGAGTCGTGGTAGTGGAAGGCTGGCCCTTGTCGCGATCCGGGAAATAAACGGACGAGTCGGCGACGGTGAGATTGACTTTGTAGCCCCCGTCAGGCGGAGTCGACACAGTGCAATCGATGTTGGTGCCGACATCCTGATAGTTATACGCGCCTGAGTTGGCGCCGCCGGAAAACACGGGAATTTTCACGCCCATCCGAAGAGAGGTGGTCCGATTTTCATTCGCAGTCACCCACATCAGATAGGGCACGCTGCTGAGCTTCTTCTCTCCTTGAAAACGGGAGAGCACGAGCTGAATCTTTGACCGGGACCTGCGGCGGTCTCTGGGCCGGCGAGGCCGCCGGCTTGTCCTGCGCCGCGGGGGCGGGCTTGTCCTGAGCGCCGACGGCCGCGGTCATCACCAACACCAGCGCTACTGCGCCCAACTGAATCGTCTTCTTCACGATCTACTCTCCTTGGTTCCGTTGAACGTCACTACAGTCCGAATCCTTTTTCCACGCCGCCGCCGACCGGGTTGATCGGCGGCACCTGCAATTCCTCGACGACCATCGCCACGGGCTCCGGGGATTCCTCGACGGTTGCGGTCGTCCGTTCAGGCGGGAACGCCTGTTGGTTGATCGCTCCCGCACGGCCCATCGCCATGACTCGTTCAATCGCCAGCCTCAAATCGTCCGGCACGAGCACTTCCGGTTCGGCGGCTCGTGCGGTCTGCCGATCGATCCGGGTTGCGGGACCCGGGACCCGGGATCCGACCGAGGCCGGAACCCGCACCGAGTCCCGCACCCGGCGGCCGGCTAGTTCCCACGACGGGATCGGGCACGCTCTGAGCCGGCAGCGCGACGTCATGTCCCGCGATGAGCGCAGGTGAGCCCGTCTGTCTCCGGCGCGCTCGCGCAGCGTCGCGAACAGAATGCCCGTCGCGATGGTCAGGGCGGCCGCCGCGGCCAGGGCCCAGGGAAAGCGCCATCCACCATCACGATCCGCCGCGCTGATCCGCGCGCGAACTCTCGCTGCGAAGTCCGCCGACGGCTCGACGGCCATCTCGCGATCGAGATCGGCCTCGATCGTATCCATCAGCCGGCGCTCGTCGTCCGTCAGCGCGTCGACGGCGTGTTCAGAAGACATCGCAAGCTCCTCGCCAGGCCCTTGCGGGCCAGAAACAACCGCGACTTCACCGTACCCTCGGGCAATCCCAGGAGTGCCGCCACCGTCCGCACGTCGTGCCCCTCGATGGCCGACAGCACGATCGCGATCCGCAGCTTCTCGGGAAGCGCGTCGATGGCGCGCCACAGCTGTTCGGCGCGCTCGCGGCTGACGAGATCCTGCTCGGTCGTCGCCGTCCGCCGCCGTGACCACGACCGCCTGCTCGCGGGTGGTCCGGCGCCGCTCGGCGCGCCAGCGATCGATGGCCAGCCGCCACGTCATCCGGACCAGCCAGGCCCGGAATCGATCGCGATCGCGGAGCTCGCTGAAGTGGCGGTAGGCCTTCGCGAACGCGTCCTGCGCCACGTCCTCGGCGTCCTGGCGGTGCCGCAGCACCCCGTAGGCGACCCGGAACGCCAGCGTGGACGACTCCCGAAGGCGGTCTTCAAATTCCCGGTCGAGCCCTTCGTCCAGGCTCACCAGAGCTCCGGGATATCCGCCGGCCCACTCATTCATTCAGGCTCCGGAACGCTAGACGCCGCCGGTCGGCGGCGGGTTCAGTTGATGCTTACGCAATTCGTGCGGAGACACCCGCGGCGAATCACACTCCTGACGGGCCCATGCCGGCCAGGGTTGGATAAGTACGTTGCGGGCGCCTGCCGTGCCGGAATATTCTCTTTCGCATGGCGATCAAGGATGCGCTGCTCCCGGAGTACGACCACGAGATGGGGACGACGCGGCGGCTGCTCGAGCGGACGCCGGAAGCGGAGCTGGCGTGGAAACCGCACGAGCGGTCGATGACCCTCGGACAGCTCGCCGGCCACATCGCCAACATCCCGCACTGGTGCGACGCCATCCTCAGGCATTCCGTCTTCGACGTCGCCACCGCGGGAGAGGACGTGCGCCCCAAACAGCCGACGTCGGTCGCCGCATTGCTCGCCGACTTCGATCAGAAGGTCGCGGCGGCGCGGACGGGGCTCGCGGCGGCGGGCGACTCCGAGATGCTGGCGCCGTGGACGTTCAAGCAGGGGGACCGCGAGATCTTCACGCTGCCTCGTGTCGCGGCGGTCCGGTCGTTCATCATGAACCACCTCATCCATCACCGCGGACAGTTGAGCGTGTACCTGCGCCTGAAGGACGTCCCGCTGCCGGCGATCTACGGCCCCACTGCCGACGAACAATAGGTGAACACGCCACACGAGCAGCGGTTCCCTCTCTGGCCGTTTCCCGTTTCGTTCGTCCTGTTCGTCTTCCTGTGCACGCTGAACTCGGCGGGCTATCGATACGGCGCGTCGGACCTGGCGTTCTACGTTCCCGCGGCCCTCGAACAGATCGATCCGGCGCTCTTCCCGCGCGACGGCGCCCTCATCGCCGCGCAGGCGCGGTTGACGACGATCGACGAGATGATCGCGATCATGACCTGGCTGACGGCGCTGCCGCTGGCTTCGCTGTTCGCGGTGCTCTACGTCGTCACGCTGGCGCTCCAGGCGACGGGGGTCTGGCTGATCGGCAGGCGGTTGTACCGGAGGCAGTGGACGGCGGTCGCGCTCATCGCCGCGTTGACGCTTGCGGCACGCGATCGCCAGGTCCGGCACCAACACGCTCGAGGGCTACTTTCATCCGCGGCAACTGGCCTTCGGCCTGGGCGCGCTGGCCATCGCCGCGCTGATGCGCGGGCGTCCGGCCGCGACGGCCATGCTCGTCCTCGCGGCCGGGTTCATTCATCCCACGACGGCGTTGTGGTTTGCGATCTGGGTGGCCGTCGCGATGGCGGTCGCCGAGCCGCGGTTGCGCGCACCGCTGGCCGGAGCGGCCGGCCTCGCGGCGCTCGCGGGCGCCTGGCTGCTGACCGCCGGTCCTCTCGGCGGGCGCCTCGTCATCATGGATCGCCGAGTGGCTCGCGACCCTGGTCACGAAGGACTACCTGTTTCCGCTCGACTGGCCACTCTACGCGTGGGCTGTTCAACCTCGTCTATGTGCCGGTGATCGTGTTCGTGTACCGGCGCCGGCGCGACGCCGGCCTCACGCTCCCGATCGAGAGGGGCCTGGTCGCGGGATGCCTGGCCCTGCTGCTCATCTTCACCGCGGCGTTGCCGCTCAACGCCGCGCGCGTGGCGCTCGTGGTGCAGCTGCAGATCCCGCGGATTTTCTGGATGCTCGATTTCCTCGCGACGCTGTATGCCGTGTGGGCGCTCGCCGAAGGCGCCGGCGGGACGGCACGGCGGGCGCGGCTGACCGCGGCCATCATTCTGCTGGCGTCGGCCACGCGCGGAGGCTACGTCATGCTCGTCAGGTTTCCCGATCGCCCGGTCGCGCAGGTCGGCATCGTGGACAACGACTGGGGACGCGCCATGGCGTGGGCGCGCGCCACTCCGCGGGACTCCGAGTGGGTCGCCCACCCGATGCACGCCGTACAATATGGAACGAGCGTGCGAGTCGCCGGGGAGCGCGACGTGTTCGTCGAAGCCGTGAAGGACGCGGCCATCGGGATGTACGAACGGGACGTGGCGATACGCACGCGCGATCGCCTGGCGGAGCTCGCCGGCTTCGACACGATGACCCCGGAGCAGGCGCGATCGCTGGGGGCGCGCCACGGGCTCGACTACCTCGTCACCGAGCGGACGCTCGACCTGCCGCGCGCGTTCTCGAGCGGGGCCGTTCAGGTCTACCGATTGCGCTGACTTCGTGGTCAGGTTTTACAGACGATCCTGATCTTCCTGATCTCCTGTTTTCTTATTTTCTTGTTCGAATGACGCAACACTACCTGCCCAAGAAAGGCCTGCGCGGCGGGCACATGATGACCGTCTACTGCTGGGGCCGGCCGCGCGCGTTCCCACGGCTGCCGCCGGCGGAAGATCGTCTTTTCGACGTCGAGCCTGGCGCGCGCGTGCTCGCGCACTGCCACTGGCAGCGCGATCGCCCGGCTCATCCCGCGCTGCTGGCGCTCCACGGGCTCGAGGGATCGAGCACCGCTCACTACATGCGCGGGCTGGCCGACAAGGCCTTCGCGCGCGGCTTCAACGTGATCCTGCTGAACCAGCGCAACTGCGGGGGCACCGAAGAGCTCTCGGACGGGCTGTACCATTCGGGCCTGACCGCCGATGCCGATCACGTCCTTCGCGAGCTGGCCGCCGAAGGCATCGATCGCCTGATCGTCGCAGGGTATTCGCTGGGCGGCAACCTGGCGCTGAAGCTCGCGGGGGAGTACGGCGACGCGCCGCCGCCATCACTGCGCGCCGTCTGCGCGGTGTCCCCCGTGATGGAGCTCGCCGCGTGCGTGCGCGCGCTGGAGCGGCGGCAGAACGTCATCTACCAGTGGAACTTCGTGCGCGGCCTGAAGGCGCGGATGCGGCGCAAGGGCGTGTCCCACCCCGGCCGGTTCGCGCTCGATCGGCTGAGCGGCGTCCGCACGGTCCGGCAATTCGACGAGGTCTACACCGCGCCGCATTTCGGATTCGCCGGCGCCGACGACTACTACCACCGCGCCAGCGCGATGCGCACGATCGATCGCATCCGCGTGCCGGCGCTCATCATCTCCGCCGAAGACGATCCGTTCGTGCCGCCCGAACCGTTCAGGGACCCCCGCATCGCGGCCAACCCGCACATCCGCCTGATCCTCACGCGCCAGGGCGGGCACTGCGGGTTCGTGTCGGATGCGTCCGATGGCGACGATGGATACTGGGCTGAGAGGCAGATCGTGGAGTTCGCGGAAGAGGCACTGGCCGAACGATAGTCGCTGTCGAGCTGTTTTTCTGTCTTTCCAACACGGAGCTCACGGAGTGCACGGAGGCTCAGGGAGCGAAGCGATTGGGTTGGACTTCGATATTTAACAGGATCGCTCGCTTGGAGGCAGCGTGGACAAGAAGGAAGACTGAATGCCGATGCTCACGCGGGACGGGCACCGCGAAGGGCTGATCGCGATCTTCTCGTGTGTGGAAGGGTGCCAATCGTTCACGGTCCGAGGTGACCGAGCGACCAAGCGCTTGCGAGTGATCGCGAGCCAGCGTCGGTGTACGCACCTGTATTTCTACTATTGGGATCACGACTTCGGCCTGATGCACATCCGGATGCAAACGTGGCTGCCCTTTACGCTGCAGATTTGCGTCAACGGCCGCGAGTGGCTGGCGCAGCAGTTGCGGAGGCGAGCCAGCGCCTTCCAGCAGGTCGACAACTGTGTCTTCCAGGTGGCCGATCTCGCGGTGGCGCAAGGCCTGCTGACGCAGCTCGAGACCCGACCTTGGACCCGCGTGCTGCGCGTGTTTGCGACCCGCGTGAATCCGCTGTTGCGCGGCGCGGGCCTACATCCGTATTACTGGAGCCTCGACGAAAGCGAGTACGCGACCGACCTCCTCTTCCGGGACGCGGCCCGGTTGCAGGCCCTCTATCCCGCCCTGATCCAGCATGCGGTGGCTCATTTCCATAGCCCGGACGTCCTGCGCTTCCTTGGCCGGCGCCACGGTCCGCGATCGACCGGTGAAGTGCTGACGCGCGTCCAAGGTCGGTTCGACGGGGTGCGGATCAAACATTGGGTCGACGAAAACTCGCTGAAAATGTACGACAAACTCGGCCACGTCTTGCGGGTGGAAACGACGCTGAACCAGCCCCGGCGCTTCAAGGTCTACCGCGCGACCGAGCGCACCACGACGCGCCATTGGGTCCACCTGCGCAAAGGCATTGCCGATATCCCCCGGCGCGTGGAGTTGTCGCGCGCCGCGAATGCGCGCTATCTCGACGCGCTCAGTGTGGTCGGCGTGCCGACGCCGGTCGCCCACATCCTCGACCCCGTGACCCAGCGCCGGGTGGTCGACGGTCGTCCCTATCGCGCGCTGCGCCCCATCGCACCGGATGAAAGCGCGCTGTTCGCCCGCTTGCTGGATGGTCGCTTCGCCCTCCACGGGATCGCCGTGACGCTCGGCATGCCGGTGCGAGACTACGGCGCGGATGACACATAACGAGCGCTGTGTCGTGCCGGCAAATGCACGGGCCGTTGCATCGGTCGCGTGAGTCAGCGGATACAAGCACGCGCACGAATCTGACGCGCTTGTGATCCGCGATCTCGCCGACCTGCCGCGCGAATGCGTGGCGACGACCTCCAGTGCGTGACTGATCCGTGTCACCCGAGTCACTCCGTGGCCTCCGTGAGCTCCGTGTTGGAAGGACAGGCCGTCACGGCGGGACAGTGAATGTCGCCCGGCGTGCCTCTCAAGACACCGCGGCAATGAACCGCCGGGCGAACTCGGGCCCGAGCCCCTGCTCTTCGTGCTTGAAGTACACGAAGACATCCTGCACGCCCTGCAACGATCGAATCGTCGACGCCCAGCGCTCGATGTCGGCCTGCTGGTAGCCCTCGTCGCGCAGGCGGAAGTACGCGTAGTCGGCGGTGGTCTCGATCGGCGTGCTCATCTTCTCGCTGTCGGCGATGCACAGCGCGACGTTGCGCGCGCGCAGGATCTCGAAGACCTCGGCGTCGAACCACGAGGCGTGGCGGAACTCGAAGGCGGCGCGGGTTCCGTCCGGCAGGAGCGCCACGAAGGCGCGAAGCACGCCCGCGTCCTTCTTGAATGTCGGCGGCAGCTGGAACAGGAGCGTCGCGAGCTTCGGCCCGAGCGTGCGTGACGTCAGGCAGAAGCTCTGGAGCAGATCCTCGCACCGCTGGAGCTTCGAATCGTGCGTGATGCGCCGCGGCGCCTTGAGCGTGAAGTAGAAGCGATCGGGCGTCCCGGCCGACCAGCCGGCGAGCAGCTTCTCGGTCGGCAGCCGGTAGAACGTGTAGTTGATCTCCACCGTCGAGAAGCGCTCGGCGTAATACGCGAGCATCTTGTCGGTGCTGAATTTCTCGGGATAGAAGGTGCCGCGCCACTCCGGATAGTTGTAGCCGGATGTGCCGACGAGCACTCGAGCTGGCTGTAAGGACACGCCGGTCAGTCTACAACGCGACCGGTCGTGGGACGGCGCCTTCCCGTATGCGAACACCCGCCCTGGTCAGTGGAGGCCCTGACATCCGCTCAACTAGCGGCAGCAGCGTGACTTAGACCACCCGCCCGTCCTGGCAGGCGGTTCGCTAGTATGCGGCTATGCTCCAGGACCTCCGACACGCCGCGCGCGGCCTCATGCGCACGCCCGGCTTCACCCTGGTCGCCGTGCTGACGCTGGCACTGGGGATCGGGGCGACCTCCTCGATGTTCACGGTCGTCAACCGCGTGGTGTTCGACCCGCTCCCCTTTCCGCACGCGGACCGCCTCGTGCTCCTCTGGGGAAGCAAGCCGCACGAGGGGCAGCTCGAGCTGCCGTTCTCGCAGCCGGACTTCGAGGATCTTCGAGCCGAAAGCCGGAGTTACGACAGCCTGGCCGCGTGGGCGCTCGGGCGCGGGAACGTGACCGGGCAGGCCGAGCCCGAGCAGGTGCAGTTCGCGGTCGTCACGGGAAATTTCTTCGACGTGCTCGGCGTCCGGCCCGCGCTCGGGCGGACGCTGACGCCTGCGGAAGAGCGCCCGGGCACTCCACCCGTCGCGCTCATCAGCCACGCTCTGTGGCAGCGCCGCTTCGCCGGCGCCGCGGATGCCGTCGGCGCCACCCTGACGCTCGACGGCCGCGCGGTGCAGGTCGCCGGCGTGTTGCCGGCCGGCTTCTCGTTCCTGACCTTCCCCGCGGCGACGGACCTCTGGATGCCGCTCGGCGCCGATCCGTTCGACGGCCGCCGCTTCGCGCGCGGCGCGCGGTCGATGGGCGTGCTCGGCCGGCTGAAAGAGGGCGTGACGCTCCGTCAGGCGCGCGCGGAAGCCGACACGTCCGCGGCGGGGCTGGCCGCGAAGTATCCGCGGTTCAATACCGGCCGGCTGTTCCGCCTCGTGCCGCTGCGGGACCAGGTCGTTCGCGGCGTGAAGGACGCGGCGCTGGTCCTGCTCGCGGCCGTGTCGTTCGTCCTGTTGATTGCGTGCGCGAACGTCGCAAGCCTGCTGCTCGCGCGAGCCACGACGCGGCAGCGCGAGCTGACGATTCGCGCCGCGCTCGGCGCAACGCGGCGGCGCCTCATCAGGTATCAGCTCGCGGAGAGCGCCATCCTCGCGGCCGCGGGCGGCGGTGCCGGGATTCTGCTGGCCGTCTGGCTCGTCGATCTGCTCGTGACGATTCCCTACCGCACCGACAGCCTGTTCACTCCGTACTCCGTGCCGAGGAGCGCGATCGGGGTCGATGCCACCGTCCTGGCGTTCACCGCGGCCCTCACGTTCGCGACGGCGTTCGTGTTCGGCCTCGTGCCCGCGTGGACGGCTTCCATGCCGCGCGTGACCGACGCCCTCCGTTCGGGCGGGCGCGCGACGCCGGGCCGCCGTCATCAGGGTGCGCGCGGCGTGCTGGTCGTGGTCGAGGTCGCGCTGGCGCTGGTGCTGCTCGTCACCGCCGGGCTCACGGTCCGCAGCTTCCTCCGCCTGCAGCAGGTCGATCCGGGTTTCAGCCCCGCCGGCGTGCTGTCGCTCCAGGTGGCGCTGTCGCGGGGACCATACAACGATCCGGAGCGCGTCGCGCGGTTTTACACCGAGGCCCTCGATCGGCTCAGCGTGCTGCCGGGCGTCACCGGAGCAGCGGCCGTCGAGTACATGCCGCTCTCCGGCCTCGACGGGAGCACCGGGTTCTACATCGACGGCCGCCCGGCGCCCGCGCGCGCCGACGTGCAGCAGACGCACTACCGAAGCGTCAGCGGCGGCTATTTCCCGGTGATGCGTATCGCGCTCGCGGCCGGCCGGCCCTTCTCGGACCGCGACGGCGCCGGCGCCCCGCGCGTCGCGATCGTGAACGAGACCATGGCGAGGCAGTACTGGCCAGGCGAGAATCCGATCGGCCGCCGCGTGGCGCTGGACTTCGAAGCCATGCGGTTCCATCCCGACCGCGCGCCCGACATCGACATCCCCTCGGCCATGCGCGAGATCGTCGGGATCGTGCGCGACATCCGTCACGACTCGCTGCGCTCGACTCCGCTGCCCGAGCTCTACGTGCCGTACCAGCAGCGCCCCGTCGGCGGCATGACGCTCGTCGTGCGGTCGTCCGGCGACCCGCTCGCGCTCGCAACCCAGGCGCGCGACACGATTCGCGCGATCGATCCGAACCAGCCCATCGCGCACGTCGAAACATTGTCGGACCTGCGCGCCGCCTCCGTCGCGCTGCCCCGCACCAGTTTCGTCCTGCTGTCCGTCTTTGCCGCCGTGGCGCTCGTGCTGGCGATGGTCGGTGTCTACGGGCTGCTGTCGTACACCGTCGTGCAGCGCACGCCGGAGCTGGGGATCCGGCTCGCGCTCGGCGGGCAACCGGGTGATATCCGTCTCCTGATCCTGCGCGACGGGCTGCGCCTGGTGCTGGCCGGCGTGCTTCTCGGCGTGCCGGCGGCGCTCGCGCTGGCCCACGCGCTGCGCACGCTGCTCTTTGGCGTGGCCCCGACCGATGCCGTCACGCTGGCCGGCGCTGTCGCCACGCTCGTCGCCGTCGCCTCGATCGCCTGTTACGTCCCCGCGCTCCGTGCGACACGAGTGGATCCGATGGTGGCGTTAAGGAACGACTGATCAGACTCCGGTTCTTCGGTTCTCTGGTTCTTCGTTCAACGTGCTGATAACGGACGGACGGCGCCGAGGAGCAGAGCCCGCGAGCAACGGTGAACCGGAACGAGGAACGAACGCAGAACCAAGAACCGAGAACCAAGAACCTTCAGAGACCGAAAAACAATGCTCCAGGACCTTCGCTATTCCGTCCGTTCCCTGTCCCGCAACCGCCTGTTTGCCGTCGGCGCGGTGACGACGCTGGCGCTGGGCATTGGCGTCAACAGCACGATCTTCACGCTCGCGAACGCGGCGCTCTTCCGGCCGATGCCGGGCGTGGCGTCGCCGTCGAATCTGGCCTGGGTATCCGGCGTGTGGCGCGAGCGCGCGCGTCCCGGCGGGATGTCCTACCTCGAGTACCTCGACTACCAGGAACGGTCGCGCGACGTGTTCTCCAGTCTGATGGCATTCGGGCCGGCGCCGTTCAGCCTCGGAAGCGGCGGCGAGCCGCAGCGGGTTCGCGGCCACCTCGTCTCGGGATCGTATTTCGCGACGCTCGGCGCGGTTCCGGCGGCGGGACGCCTGCTGCAGGCGTCCGACGACCGGCCTGGCGCCGAACCGGCGGCGGTCCTCGGCTATCGATTGTGGCGCGAGCGATTCGGCGGCGCGCCCGACGTGCTGCGGCAGGCCGTCATCGTCAACGGCCGTCAGTTCACCGTGGTCGGGGTGGCGCCGGATGGGTTCACGGGACCGGAGCGTGGACAGCCCGCCGATCTCTGGGTGCCGATCGCCGCGCTTCCCGCGATCAACACGACGCAAGCCGGATGGCTCGATCAACGCGGAACGGTGTGGCTGCGGGTGATCGGCCGCCTCGAATCGGGACGGACGATGGGCGCCGCCGCATCCGCCGTGGCCACGATCGCCGCGGCGCTGGAGGGCGCCTATCCCGAGACCAACAAGCAGCGGACGGCCGTGGTTTCGAGCGCCGCCTACGGTCTCTCGCCTGGCGAGCGCAGTGAGCTCCTGCCGCTCACCGCGCTCCTGCTCACTGTCACGGGGCTCGTCCTGCTCATCGCGTGCGCCAACGTCGCGAACCTGATGCTCGCGCGCGGCGCCGGACGCGCCCTCGAGATGAGCATCCGCGCCGCGGTCGGCGCGTCGCGCGGCCGCCTCGTCCGTCAGCTGTTGACAGAAAGTCTCGTCATCGCGGGAGCGGGCGCGGCCGCGGGCCTCTTGCTCTCCTTCTGGACCTCGGATCTGCTGATCGCGCAGCTCGGCGAGTCGGAATTCCGCGGGCTGGACGCCACCGCGGACGGCCGGGTGCTCGTCTTCACCGCCCTCCTCGCAGCCGGAAGCGTCTGCGTCTTCGGACTGGTGCCGGCGCTCACCGCGACGCGTTCCACGCTCCTGCCGCGCCTGCGCGAAACCTCCTCGGCCGGCGGCGGGCGCTCACGGCTGCAAGGCGTCTTCGTCGTCGCGCAGTTGTCGTTGTCGCTCGTGCTCCTGCTCGCGGCCGGGCTCAGCCTCCGCGCGCTGCAGAAAGCGGGCGGGATCGACCTCGGCTTCAACGCGCGCCAGGTGATCACGGCGTCCTACGATCTCGTGCTCCAGAACTATCCGATCGAACGCCGCGACCTCTTCCGCCGCGATCTGCTCCAGCGCCTCGAGGCAAAGCCCGGAGTGGTGTCCGCGACGCTCGCCAACCTTCCGCCCCTGAGCGGCACGATGTACAGCACCGTCGTGACGTCCACCGGCGATCGCGGAGAGCCGGTCGAAGGACGGGCGTATCTGAACGCCATCGGCCCGCGGTACTTCACGACGCTCGAGATGCCGCTCCTGCGCGGCCGCGCGATCGGCGATCAGGACGGACGCGGCGCGCCCGGCGCGGCAGTGATCAACGAAACGCTGGCGCGGCAACTGTGGCCCGGCGCGGATCCGATCGGACGCACCGTGCGCATGGACGAGGCGGTCGTCGAAGTGGTCGGCGTCGCGCGCGATGCCAAGTACGACGAGGCGACAGAGGCGGCGCGGCCGTTCCTGTTCCTCTCGCTGGCCCAGCACTCACCGCTCGATCGGGAAACCGTGATGGTTCGCGTCGGCGGCGCCGCGGCGCTGCCGGCCGCGGCGATTCAGGCCGAGATTCGCGCGCTCGATCCGGCGCTGCCGGTGTTCGACGTGCGGCCGTTCGAGATCGTGCTGAAGGATCGCACCGACAAGCAGCGCGGCCTCAGCGCCCTGTTCGCCGGCTTCGGCCTGCTCGCGCTGCTGCTCGCGGCGCTGGGACTCTACGGGGTCATGGCGTATGCCGTCACGCGCCGCACGCGCGAAATGGGCGTGCGTCTCGCGCTCGGCGCGACGCCCGCGCAGCTCACGCGCCTCGTCGCCGCAGACGGGCTGCGGCTGGCGCTGATGGGCGTCGCCGTCGGCGGCACGCTGTCGGTGCCGCTCGCGAACGTCCTGGGCGCGATGCTGTTCAACGTGCAGATTGCGGATCTCGCGGCGTTTGCCGGCACGTGCGCGCTGCTCGTCGGCGTGGCGCTCGCCGCCGCGCTCCTCCCCGCGCGCCGCGCCGCGCGGCTGGATCCGATCGCGGCGCTGAGGAATGATTGAGTGCTCCGCCGTTCTTGGTTCTCCGTTCTTGGTTCTTGGTTGGTCGTTCTTCGTTCCTTCGTTGTTTCGTTCATGCGTTCCTGGTTCTTCGTTCAGTGGACCCTGACAGAGATGAGAACCGGCCATGACAGGCGAGAACGATGAACCAATAACGAAGAACCAAGAACGAAGAAACGAAGAACCAAGAACCGAGAACCAAGAACCGAGAACCGTTCCATGCTCCAACGACCTCCGTTACGCTCTTCGGACGCTCTTCAAGAACCCCGGCTTCGCCGTCGTCGCGATCCTGACGCTCGCTCTCGGCATCGGGGCGAACACGGCGATCTTCAGCGTCGTGAACGGCGTGCTGCTGCGGCCGCTGCCCTATCCTGATGCCGGCACGATCGTCCAGGTGTGGACGACCAGCCCCGGCGAGCCGAAGAGCTCGCACGCCGCGGCCGACTTTCTCGAGTTCCAGCGCGACAACCGCACGCTGCTGAAGATCGCCGGGTACCGGGACGATGCGTTGACGATCTCGGGGGCGGGCGGCGAGCCGGTACGGGTCCAGGGCAGCCTCGTGACGCTCGACTACTTCGACGTCTTCGGCACGCGTGCCGCAGTTGGGGCGCACGTTCAGCCGCGCCGCCGACGGCACGGCGAACGAACCGCTCGTCGTCCTGAGCCATGCCGCCTGGACCGGCCAGTTTGCGTCCGACCCGCAGACGATCAACAGGCGTGTCCGCATCAACGGCACTCCGCACACGGTCGTCGGCGTGATGCCGGCGTCCTTCGACTATCCCGAAGGCGCCAAGGCCTGGGTGCTGTCGCCGAAAGCCGTGCCGCTCCCGCCGATCGACGTCACCGGCGATCTGCTGGAGAGCCGCGGCGTGCACTATTTCCAGGCGGTCGCGCGTCTCCGGCCGGGCGTCACGCCGGAACAGGCGCGTGCGGATCTCGCGGCACTGGCGGACGACCAGGCGCGGCGGTTCCCCGAAAGCAACGGCGGGCGCGGCGTCGCCGTCCAGCCGCTCCACGAGAAGATCGTCGGCGACGTTCGCGGTGCGTTGTTGATGCTGCTGGGGGCGGTGGGCCTCGTGCTCCTGATCGCCTGCGCCAATGTCGCCAGCCTGCTGCTGGCGCGCGCGTCCGGACGGCAGCGGGAGATCGCGATTCGGGCGGCGCTCGGCGCGGGCCGGGTCAGGCTGATCCGGCAGTTGATCACGGAGAGCCTGCTGCTCGGCGCGTTCGGCGGAGCGGCCGGGCTTCTGGCGGGAGGATGGGCGATCGCACTGCTGCTGGCGGTCATGCCCGACGGCATCCCGCGCGCCGGGCAAATCGGGCTGGACGGCAGGCTGGCCGCGCTGGCGATTCTGGTCTCGTTCGTCAGCGCGTCGATCTTCGGGCTCGTGCCCGCGCTGCAGGCGTCGCGGACCGATGCGTCCCTCGTCCTGCGCGAAGCCGATCGCGCCTCGACCGGCGGCCGGGCCCGCGCGCGCACGCGGGCCGTGCTCGTCGTCGGCGAGATCGCGCTGACGGTCGTCCTGCTCGTGTCGGCCGGGCTGCTCGCGACGAGCTTCGTCCGGCTGCAGGACGTCGATCCCGGATTCCGCGTGGATCAGGTCACGCTCGTCTCGCTGCCGCTGCCCCAGTCGAAGTATCCGGACGGCAAGCGCCAGACGATGTTCTATCAGCGCGTCCTCGAGGGGATGCAGCAGCGGGGGGAGATTCAATCGGCCGCGGTGCTCTTTCCCAGCCCGATCGCGGGCGCGAACGCGAACGGCACCATCACGGTCGAAGGCCATCCGGTCCCGACGCGCAAGGACCGCCCGTTCACGGCGATCGCATCTGTCTCTGACGACTACTTCGGCACGCTGGGGATCGCGATGATCCAGGGGCGGAAGTTCGCGCCGCAGGATCGCGACCCCGCCCCCGCGGTGGCGATCGTCAACTCGACGTTCGTTCGACGGTATCTGGGCGGGCAGAATGCTATCGGCACGCGGGTGCGGTTCGGCGACGCCGACGAAGACTGGATCACCATCGTCGGCATCGTCGCGGACTCCCGCAACATGGGCTTGAACGAGGCGCCGACTCCGCTGCTCTACCTGCCGTACCATCGCTTCCCGCTGGCGTTCATGAGCATCGCCGCGCGCAGCAGCGCCGGCGCCGGGGCGGTCGCCTCGATCGTGCGCGAGGCCGTGAAGCGCGCCGATCCCGACATGCCGGTCGACAAGGTCGTGCCGCTCGGCCAGGTTCTGCAGGAGTCGATTGCCGAGCCGCGCTTTCGCACGGTGCTGCTCGGCTCTTTCGCGTTGATGGCCGTGGTCCTGGCTGCCGTGGGAGTGTACGGCTTGATAAGCTTCTCCGTCGCGCAACGCACGCGGGAGATCGGGATACGCGTGGCCCTCGGCGCGCAGTCGCGACAGGTCATCGCCCCGGTCCTGTGGGAAGGTGTGGGTCTCGCGCTGACGGGCATCGGGATCGGCATTGCCGCGTCGTTGGCGGCCACCCGGCTGCTCGCGGAGTTTCTCTTCGGTGTCGAGCCCACGGACCCGATGACCTACACGGCGGTCGCGCTGCTGCTGCTCGCCATCGCGCTCGTCGCGAGCTACATCCCGTCACGGCGCGCGCTGCGAGTCGATCCGATCACGGCTTTGCGCGCGGAATGAGTCGGTCTCGGGTCTCGGGTCTTGGGTCTTGGGTGTCTTTGGTCTTTGGTCTTCGGTCGTGGGGGAATGAGACGAAGAAAACCAAGAACCAAGAACCAGAGACCAGAGACCAGAGACTAGAGACGACCTGAGACCCGAGACCTGAGACGGACAAGGATCACCAGATGAACGACCTTCGCTACGCTATCCGCTCGTTTCTCCGAACGCCCGGTTTCACGCTCGTGGCGGTGCTGACGCTCGCGCTCGGGATCGGAGCGACAACGGCGATCTTCAGCGTCGTCAATGCGGTGCTGCTGCGGCCGCTGCCGTATGCCGATGCCGACCGCCTGGTGGTCACGCGCGGGTCGCTCCCGGATGTCCGCGACCTCGAGCGATCGAACCGGTCGTTCGACGGGATGGCGACATGGGCATCCAACCTGTTCAACCTCCGCATCGACGCCGATTCGCGCCAGGTGCTCGGCGGCATGGTGTCGCGCAACCTGCTGCCGCTGCTGGGCGTCCAGCCGCTGCTCGGCCGCAACTTCACCGAGGACGACGACCGGCAGGACACGGTCATCCTCGGGTACGGGTTGTGGCAGTCGCGCTTCGGCGGTGACCCCGGCGTCCTCGGCCGCACGATCGATCTGAGCGGCACGTCCTACACCGTCATCGGCGTCGCGCCGGCGTGGTTCCGGTTTCCGACCGCCGAGTTTCAGTTGTGGGCGCCGCTGAGCAGCATCGACACGAAGAGGCCGCAGCAGGCGACCAACCGTTCCCTGCGGATCTTCAGCGTCGTGGCGCGGCTCGAGCCGGGGGTCACCCTGCAGCAGGCGCAGGCCGACGCGGCGGCGGTGAGCGCACGGCTCTCGCAGGAGTTTCCGGCGACGAACGAAGGCGTCGCGTTCGAGGTCGTGCCCGTGTACGAGCGGCTCGTCGGCGCAGTCAAGCCGGCGCTGTCGATCCTGCTCGGCACCGTCGGACTGCTGCTGCTGATTGCCTGCGCGAACGTCGCGAACCTGATGCTCGCGCGGACGACCGTCCGCGAGCGCGAGATGGCGATCCGCATCGCGCTCGGCGCCGGCCGCGGCCGGCTGATCCGTCAGCTGATGATCGAGAGCGTCGCGCTTGCCGTGGCCGGCGGCCTGATCGGGCTGCTGCTCACGATGTGGGGCATCGATCTGCTGCCCGCCGTCCTCGAGGCGCGTGTGCCGCGCGCGGACGGCATCCGGATCGACGCGACCGTGCTGGCGTTCTCGATGGGCGCGACGCTGCTGACCGGCCTGCTCTTCGGCCTGGCCCCCGCGCTGCAGACCGCAACGGCGCCGTCCGGATCGCTGAAGGAAAGTGGACGGGGGACGACGGCGAGCAGCCGCGGGCGCCGCTTGAGGAGCACCATCGTTATCGTCGAAACCGCGCTGGCCGTGGTGGTGCTCGTGGGGGCCGGGCTCCTCGTTCGCAGCTTCCTCACGCTGACGGCGCGGGACTCCGGTTTCGTCCAGGCGAATCTCGTGTCCTTCAACGTGCAGTTCGTCTCGCTGCCCGACGACGCCTCACGCGCGCAGGCCGCAGCGCTCTTGATGGATCAGCTCGCCGGGCTGCCGGGCGTCGAGGCGGTTGGAGCGTCCACCGGTTTCCCGACGGTCACCCCGCAGCGCGGCACGCGGTTCGCCGTCGAAGGACGCACGCTGACCGCCGGCGAGGACGGCGCGTACTTCCTCGCCGCGACGCCTGGGTACTTCGACGCGCTGCGCACGCCGGTGCTGCAGGGACGGGCGTTCGACGCGCGCGACGGCGCCGGCGGCGCCCCGGTCGTCGTCGTGAGCCGGACACTGGCAAATCAGCTGTTCCCCGGCCAGGACGCGGTGGGCCACCGGCTGAAGCTCGTCAACCCCGAACAGCCGGACACGTGGCGGACGATTGTCGGTGTCGCCGGCGACGTGAAGTATCGGGGGCCCGAACAGGACTCCCAGCCGGCCATCTACACACCGTTCGCGCAGACGCCGTTCCTGTGGTTGTACGTGATGGTTCGCGCGAACGGACCCATGGAACCGCTGATGCGATCCGTGCGCGCGCTCGTGCCCGCGGTGCGCCCGTCGCTGACCGCCGGGAACCTGCGGCCGATGACCGAGGTGACCGCGCAGGGCGTCGCCGAGCCGCGGTTTCACATGGCGCTCGTGGCCTCGTTCGCTCTGCTGGCGCTCCTGCTGGCGGCGATTGGCATCTACGGCGTCCTCGCGTATTCGGTTACGCAGCGCACGCACGAGATAGGCGTGCGGATGGCACTGGGGGCCGGCGGACGCGACGTCATGGGTCTCGTGGTCCGTGAGGGGCTGACGCTCGCGGTGGCCGGCGTCGCGCTCGGGCTCGCGGGCGCGGCGGCGCTCACGCGGCTGATGGCGGGGCTGCTCTTCGGCGTCACGGCGCTCGACCCGCTGACGTTCGGCATCGGCGCCGCGGTGCTGCTCGGCGTCGCCGCCGTCGCCTGCTATGTTCCCGCGCGGCGCGCGACCCGCGTACAGCCGATCACCGCCCTCAGAACGAATCCCTAATCCCTAATCCTTGAATCCCTGAATCCGGGATTCAGGGATCGAGCGATTCGGGATTAGGGATTAGTGTTAGCGATTCAGAAGCGTATGCCGGCCGCGAGCAGCAGCGTGCGGCCGCCGTCGAAGCCCGGGCGCGGCCGCGGGAAACTCGCAGTCCCGGTTGCCGTCCCGAACGCCGCGGACTTGATGTAGTTCAACGGCAGCCCGTCCGCGTCCTTGGGACCGGCCATGTCGGCGGTGATCGTGGTGTTCCAGTTGATCAGCTTCTGGTTGTTCAGCGCGTTCAGCACTTCCACCTTCACCCACGGCGCGAGCGACTGCCACACGGGCACGCTGTAGGTCGCCGCCAGATCGAGCAGATGAAAGCCCTCGAAGCTCTGCGAGCCGCGCGCGCCGAAGAAGACGGCCTGGCTGGCCGGCAGCCGCGCGTACCCCGGGTTGCGCGCGATCTGTTGCGGCGACAGCGCGACGCCGCCCGCCACGAGGCTATAGGTGCGGCCCGAGTTGAACCGGTAGAGCGGAGAAATGTCCACGCGGCCGAACCGGCCCAGGCCGAGGTTGTAGGCGGCCCACGCGCGGACCTTGTGGCGCTGGAAGTCGTCGAGGCGCCCGGCCGGGAAGCTGCGGCCGGCCACGAAGATCTCCGGGTAGTCGCCGATGAGCGACGGCACCGCGGGGGCGCCCGCGCTTTCCCCTTCGAACGTGCCGTCGTTCTGCAGTTGGACCGTCCACTGGCCGTTCACCGTCAGCTTCGAGCCGAACCCGTAGGCCGACTCGAGCTCGAGCGCCTGGTAGTCGCGCGTCGGCAGGTCCGTGTTGCGGTAGACGGAATTGTCGAAGGCGCCGAGGTTGATGCCGTTGCGCGAGACGATCGTCTGGCCCCCGTCGATCGTGATGAAGTCCTCGACGAAGTTGGTCGCGTTCCGCTTCACGTAGGTCGCACGCGCCCAGCCCGCGTGGCCGATCTCGCGCCCGAGCCCCAGCGTGAACTCGCGGGTCAGCGGCGACTCGAGGCCGTCGGCGAAGAACACGTTGGCCGTCGGGAACGTTCCGGTGAACGTCTGGTAGTTCGCCGGGTCGAAGCCGGCCGCAAAGCCGCGGCCTTCACCGGCCGGGCCGGTGTAGGTCCCGGTGATCCGGTCGGCGTTGCCGACGTTCGAATTGCGCGAGAACTGCACGTCGTTGTACTTGCCGGCGTAGTGCCCGTAGCTCGCGCGGACCACCGTGCGGCCGTCAGCCGTCAGGTCGTAGGCGGCCGCGAGCCTCGGCACGAACGTCTTGCCGTCCGCGCCGGAGATGTCGCCGGTCGCGTTGCTCTGCACGCTCTCGTAGCGGAGCCCCAGGTCGAACGTGAACCGCGCGCCCGCCGTCCAGTGATCGTTCACGTACACCGAAGCCGTCGACACGTCGATCGACGAGCCGCGCAGCGGCATCCAGGTCTGGAGGCGTGACGTGCCGGGCACGAACCGGGGAATCAGCCGGCCGGCCGCGTCCATCTCGGGCAGGCTGTCCGCTCCGAGCTTGTAGTCGGTCTGGAAGACGTAGCCGCTCAGGCTCTGCGAGTTGCCGCCGACGCGCGTCGACGTGAAGTACTCGAAGCCGCCCTTGACCTCGTGCGTCCCGACGGCGCGCGACGCGAGCATGTGCGACACGCTCGCGGTCAGCTGCCGGTTGTTGCGCTCTTCCGGATCGGTCGAATCGAAGTACGGCCCGTTGTAGAGGAGACTCGCCGGCACGCCGAGCACGCCGCGCGTCAGGAACGGCGAGTCGACGACGGCCGCACTCGTGCCCCCGGCATTCTGCAGCCGCCAGTTCTTCTGCGAGACCTGCGCCTCGGCAAACGTGCGCGCGCCGAGCACCCCGCGCCAGGTGGCCGCGAAGATGCGGTTGGGCGTCGACGGCGTGGTGATCGTCACCGGGTCGATGGCGGCGCCGATCGACGGCTGGCGCAGGTCGGTCCGGTTGTCGATGAAGTTGCCCTGCAGCGTGTGACCCGGCGCGATCGTGCCGGTCAGCTTCGCTTCGTAGCGCGTGTTGTCGTTCGACGTGGTATACGGAATCCGCGTCTGCGCGAACGAGGTCTGCGTGGTCGTCCGCTCGGCGCGGAGGCCGCCGAAGTACCACAGCCGGTTGCGCAGGATCGGGCCGCCGGCCGTCGCCTCGTAGGTCGGCGACAGCTTGCTCGCCCGCGAGGTCCCCGCCGACTTCTCGAACGGGCTCTCGACGCTCCAGGCCGGATTGGTGAAGTTGGTGCGGAACGCGCCCGAGAACGTGTTGCCGCCGCTGCGCGTGATCACGTTGACGATCCCGCCGCTGAACCGGCCGTACTCGGCGGAGATGCCGGAGCTCAGGACCTGGACTTCCTGGATCGCGTCTTCGATGAAGACGTTGTTCGGCGTACCGAGGACGTTGTCGTTGATGTCCACGCCGTTCATCAGGAACAGGTTGTCGTAGGCAAACGCCCCCGAGATCGTGACCTGCATGTTGTTCGGCGTGTTGTCGGTCACGCCCGGGGCCAGCTCGGTGACGAGGAACGGCGTGCGGCCGACCGGCAGCGTCGCGATCTGCGCCGACCGCATCGTGACGCCGCCGCGCGAGGTCACCGGCGCCGGCGTCGCGCCGCGCACTTCCACGACTTCCTTGACCGGGGCCAGCGCGAGCTCCTGATCGACCACGACCGCGCTGCCAAGCGGCACCTCGGCGCGGCGTTCGACGGACGACATGTTGTCCATGTCGAACCTGACCAGATACCGGCCCGGCGGCAGACCCGGAAGCGCATAGATGCCGTTGATGTCGGTCGTCGCCGTGCGCTCGCCCTGGAGCGCATCCGAGGACACCGTAATCGTGGCGCCCGGCAGCGGCAGCCGGTCGGCGGAGGACACGCGGCCGCCAACGGCACCGGACTGCTGACCCTGCGCAAACACGGGCGCGGAGGCCAGGCACACGAGCATCGCGAAAACTGAAGTATTACTTCGCCACATGAGGGACGAACTCCTTAAAAGATAGAAAAACCCGGAGGACGAACAGCCCGGGTGACTCGTGGATGAGCACGGCGCGTGCCAGCGCCAAATGCGAAATCCCTAAGGTTCCCGCGTGCAGGTGCGCGTTTTGGGCGCATGGCCAGATGGAACTTCGCCGGCAGTGTGCAAGGGTGGAACGCGGCGTGACGAGAGTGTCGGTCGGGCCGTCGCGCCGCCGCCCCGCCTGGCCTGGGAGGAACGTGCGGATTCCTGGGACGAACGCCCGCCTTCACCTTTGCCAGGCAAAGTGGAGCGCCGGCACCCACCCGTGGCCGTTCGCGACACACCCCGCGCCGCGATCCCGCGCCCTTTTGGCCAAATCCTTCGGAAAAACGTCGCGGCGATTCTGGAGCGCTTGTTGCGTCATACGAGTCAGGCATAGCTACTACATGCTCGAATTCAGGAGGCAGCACAGATGAGTTTCAGAGGTTGGTTGGGAGCGTTCGCGCTCGGCGCGATGGCGATGGCGCCGTCCGCGGCCCTCGCACAGACGGCCAAGACGGACGACAGCACGCTCGATAGCCGCATAGAGGCGAGCATCAAGGCGAGCAACACGCTCAAGCACGACAACATCGACGTCGCGGTGGAGAACGGCGTCGTGACGCTGACCGGCAAGGTCGCCTCCGACGCGCACCGCACGCGGGCCGGCTCGCTGGCGAAGATTGCCGGCGTGACCCGCGTGGACAACAAGCTCGAGGTCGACACGACGATCGGCCAGAAGCTCGACAAGGCGGTCGACAAGACCGAGAAGGCCGCGGGCACGGCGGGCTCGGCGACCAAGGACGCGGCGGTGAAGACCAAGGACGCGACGGTCAAGGCCGCCGAGAAGACCAAGGACGCCACGGTCAAGGCCGCCGAGAAGACCAAGGACGGCGCGGTCTACGTCGGTGAGAAAACCAAGGAAGGCGCGGTCAAGACCGCCGACGAAGTCACCGACGCGTATCTCATTTCGAAGCTCAACGCGGACTTCGTGAATGAAGACACGCTGAAGCACAGCAGCATCAACGTGGACTCGGACAACCAGGTTGTGACCCTGAAGGGGACGGTCATGTCCGAGGCCGGGCGCCAGCGGGCGATGGAAATCGCGAAGACGACCAAGGGCGTCAAGCGCGTGATCAACAACCTGATCATCGCTCCGAAGTAACGTGCCGCTACGCCGCCCGCTTGCGGCTGCGCGAGACGGCCAGCGACAACACCACGATCCCCCAGGCGGCGAGCGCCGCCGCCTGGGGCCATAACAGCTCCAGCCCGATGCCCTTCAGGAAGATCCCGCGAACGATCACCAGGAAATACCGCAGCGGAATCAGATAGGTGAACGGCTGGATGATCGCCGGCATGTTCTCGATCGGGAAGATGAATCCCGAGAGGTAGATCATCGGCGTGAGGAAGAAGAACGTCGCGGTCATCATCGCCTGCTGCTGCGTCTCCGAGATCGTCGAGATGAGCAGCCCGAGCGAGAGCGTGCAGAACACGTAGAGCAGGCTCATCGCCAGCAACAGCACGAAACTCCCCCGCAGCGGCACCTCGAACCAGAACACCGCCACGGCGACCACGAGCAGGACGTCGATCATCGCGATCACGCCGTACGGCAGGAGCTTGCCCGCAATCAGCTCCCAGCGCCGCAGCGGCGTCACGTTGAGCTGCTCGAGCGTGCCCAGCTCCTTCTCGCGCACGATGGCCATCGCCGCGAGGTTCGCGGTGACGACCAGCAGGACGAGCGCGAGCACGCCGGGAATCATGAAGTGGCGGCTCTCGAGCTGCGGATTGAACCAGACGCGCATCCGCGCGTCGATCGAGCCCATGCCGGCCTGCCGGCCGGCGGGCCCGATCCCCGGCGCCGGACGCCGGGCCGGCCTCGGCCAGCTCCTGCGCGTATCCACCGATCAGGCTCGTGGCGTAGCCGAGCGCAACGGTCGTCGAGTTCGAGTCCGTCCCGTCCGCAATCACCTGCACGGTGACGGGCCGGTGCGCGCGGACGTCGGCGCCGTACCCCGCGGGAATCGCCAGCGCGAGCCACGCCCGGCCGTCCTCCAGATACGGCTCGATCTCGGCCGTGGTCGTCACGGTGCCGATGATGCTGAAGTTGCGCGAGGCGTCGAAGCGGCCGGCGAGCTCGCGGCTCGCGGACGTCCGGTCGCCGTCCGCGACCACGACCGGCACGTCGTGCACGTCGGTCGTCGCGGCATAGCCGAGCATCGTCAGCTGCATGATCGGCGCGACGACGACGAGCCCGAAGAGCCTCGGATCCTGGCGGAGCTCGAGGAACTCCTTGCGCACGAGCACGCGCAGGCGCTGCAGTCAGCGGTGCTCCCGCGCGAGCCGCACCGACGACAGCGCCAGCATCGCGGCGGCGTAGAGGGTCAGCGCGCCGAGCTGCGGGAGCAGGTGCCCGAGCTCGGTGCCCTTGAGCACGATGCCGCGCAGCGCGACGAGGAAATACCGCGCCGGCACGAGATACGTGATGACCTGCAGGGCCGGGGGCATGCTGCTGATCGGGAAGATGAAGCCCGACAGCATGATCGTCGGCAGGAACGAGATGAGCAGCGCCAGCTGGAACGCCACCTGCTGCGTCTCGGACGCCGTGGAAATCAGCAGGCCCGTCGCCAGCGCGCCGATCAGGAACAGCGACAGCGCGACCAGCAGGGCGATCCAGGAGCCCCGCATCGGCAGGCCGAAGAGCACCATCGACGCGAGGACGATGAGCGCGGCCGACGCGAGCGAAATCAGGAAATACGGGATCGTCTTGCCGACGATGAACGAGAAGGTATCGATCGGCGCCATCTGGACCTGCTCGATCGTGCCGATCTCCTTCTCGCGGACGATCGAGAGCGCCGTCGAGGCGACGGCGGTGATCATCGCGATGTAGGCGATGAGGCCCGGGACCAGGAACAGCGTGCTGCGAAGCTCGGGGTTGTACCAGATGCGCGGCTCGACGCCGACCAGCGGCACGAGCGCCGCGCCCGCCGGGGCGAGCTGCGCCGCGGCGGTGCGGAGGATGCTCGTCGCGTAGCCGATCACGGTCGTCGCCGTGTTGGCGTTGTCGCCGCTGATCAGCACCTGGACCGGCGACGTGCGCCCGGACCGCACGTCGCGGCCGAACCCTTCGGGGATCACCAGCGCCGCCCGCACGTCGTTCAGATTCAGCAGGCGATCGACTTCCTTCTGCGTCCAGATCGTCGCCGCCAGATCGAAGTAGCCGGAGTTGATGAACGCCGACACGACGGCGCGGCTCTCGGGCGTGCCGTCGCGATCCTCGACCGCCAGCCGGACGTGGCGGATGTCGAAGTTCAGCGCATAGCCGTACAACAGCAGGAAGAAGGCGGGGATGAAGATCAGGATGAGCAGCGTGCGCTTGTCGCGCGAGATCTGCCGCAGCTCCTTCCGGTAGACGGCCAGCGCTTTGGTCATGCGGCCGTCCCTCTCGCGCGTTCCGCCGTCTCGACCACGTCGAGGAAGACGTCTTCGAGCGACGGCGGGACCTCGTCGATGGCGTCGACGGGGATCGCGGCGGCCTGCAGCCGTCGCGTGAGCTCGGCGGCGGACGAGCCCGGCGCCGCGCAGGACGGCGTGCACCGCGGTGCCGAACAGGCTGGTCTTTTCCACCTCCGGCATGGCGTCGAGAACCCGCATCGCGTCGATCGGCTGGGGCGTGCGCACTTCGACAATCGGGCGTCCGGCGAAGACCTGCTTCACCTCGCTGGTCGTGCCGATCGTCGCCAGCGTCCCGGCATGGATCAGCGCCACGCGGTGGCAGCGCTCCGCCTCGTCCAGATAGTGCGTCGTGACGAGGACCGTGACCCCGGACGCCGCCAGCGCGTCGATCAGCCGCCAGAACTGCCGGCGCGACAGCGGGTCGACGCCGCCGGTCGGCTCATCGAGGAACAGGATGGCGGGCTCGTGCAGGATCGCGCAGCCGAGCGCCAGCCGCTGGCGCCATCCGCCGGCCAGATCGCGCGCGAGCGTGTGCTCGCGCCCCTTCAAGCCGGCCATCTCGAGCACGAAGGCGCGGCGCTCGGCGAGCTGCGCGGCCCGAAGCCCGTAGATGCCGCCAAAGAAGCTGATGTTCTGATCGACCGTCAGCAGCTCGTAGAGCGAGAACCGCTGCGACATGTAGCCGATGCGCTGCTTGACGCCTTCGGGGTCGGCCGACACGTCGATGCCGCCGACGAGCGCCGTGCCGGACGACGGCCGCAGGAGCCCGCAGAGCATGCGGATCGTCGTGGACTTGCCGGCGCCGTTGCTCCCGAGGAAGCCGAAGATCTCCCCGCGCCCCACCTCGAACGACACATCGTCCACGGCGACGAACGCGCCGAACCGCCGCGTGAGGTGCCGGACTTCGATGGCATTGGACATAGCTTCGGGACTGTCCGCGACTCGGGACTCGGGACCCGGACTGACAGCTCCGGCGACGCGGAGCCCGGAACTCGGGTCCCGGCTCGGTGCTCGAGCTGGGATCGGCATCGGACCCGAATCCCGGATCCCGAGTCCGGATTCCGCCTCTACCGTCCCACCGCTCGTTCGAGCCTTGCCTCGGCGAGGCGGGCGTTCGCGAGCGCGCGCGTGCGATCGAGCTCGGCCTGGAGCACGGCGACTTCCGCGTCGAGGAGCTCGGTGCTCGTGGCCACGCCCGCGCTGAAGCGCTCGCCCACCACGCGGCGGGCTTCGGTGGCGCTGCGGACGCCATCGGCGGCGGCGGCGATCGCGGCGCGGTTCGAGTCGATCTCGAGCCGGCGCTGGCGCACCTCGAACGGCGGCCTGGCGATCGAACTCCGACACCCGCGCCTGGGCCGCGCGCACGTCGGCGGCGGCTTCGGCCTGCTCCGCACGGCGCCGGCCGCCGTCCCACAGCAGCCAGCTGACGTTGACGGAGACGTCCCAGGAGTCGTGCCAGTCCGCGGTGCGCGGAAAGATGCGCGGGTTCGGGCTGGCGTAGTCGTATCCGCCGGCGACCGCCAATCTGCGGCAGGCCGGCGGATCGCGACCGCGCATCGCCGCGCGCGCGCAACGCGTCGGCGCGATGCTCGAGCGCGCGACGCTCGGGCCGCGCGGGCGCGCGCTTCGGCGATCGAGCGCGTTCGCGGCGACGCATCGGCCGCGGGCTGGTGCCGGCTCGAGCGTGGCCGCCGGCTCGATCGGTCCTCCCCGTCCGATGCCGAGCAGCCGGCGCAGGTCCGCTTCCGCAATCGCGCGCAGCGTTGCGCGCCTCGATCGCGAGCACCCGCTGGCGCGAGTGCTGCGCTTCGGCCGACAGGACCTCGTTGGGCGGAATGAGGCCCTGTTCGAGCTGGCTTCGCAGGTCGCTCACGTGGGCGTCGATGCTGTCGAGCGAACGCGCGAGGACCTGCTCCGTGTCCCTGGCCGTGACCAGCGCCCAGAAGGCGCGCGTGATCTCGAGCCGGAGGTCGGCGCGCGCCGCCGCCAGGTCTTCTCCCGCGGCTTCGCGCTCCGCGCGCGCCGCGCGTTCCAGCGCGTCGGCGCGGCCGCCCGTATAGATCGGCCACTGCAGGTCGATCCGCGTGCGGAAGTTGTCGGGGACGTCGGGATAGATGATCTTGACCCCCTGCAGCGGCTGGGCGATGCCGAACGGCTCGACGTGATTGGTGCGCGTGTAGCCGCCTGAAGGGCAATCGCCGGCATCGTCGCGGCGGCCCGGCCGGCCACCGCGGCCGTCGGCGCCTTCCTGCCGCGCCAGCAGCTCCGCGAGCCGCTGACTGTTCGCCAGCCCGCGGGCGATCGGCGTCGTCGAGCGTCAGCCGCACCGGCGCGTCCTGACGGCGCCGCTCCACGCGATCGCGGCGATGGCCACGCACATCAGAGCTCGAGACACCATGATGTCCTGTCGCGTCCACTTTCACGGGATGCTCCCGTCGCTGAGGTGCGGCTGCCGCCGTCGGCCGGAAGGTCCTGTGCGCCATCGCTCGCCGATCAAATCGATGAACACATCTTCGAGCGACGCGGCAATCGGGCGCGACGCGATCGACGCGGATGCCCTGCGCCGCCAAGCGCGCCCTCGATCGCCTGCGCCCGCCGCGGCGGCAGCGCCGGCCGCGAGGCGCACGTGCGCGCGGTCGCCGAAGGACTGCACGTCCAGGACGCCGGGCAGCGAGGCGAGGAGCTCGATCGGCGGGCGCGGCAGTGTCGACGATCACTTCGAGCAGCTCGCCGGCGAGCGCCGCCTGCAGGTCGCGCCGGGCGATCGAGCGCGAGCAGGCGGCCGTCGTGCAGCAGCGCCACGCGTCCGCACCGCTCGGCCTCGTCGAGATACGGCGTCGCCATCACGATCGTCAGCCCGCTTCGACAGGAACTCCGAGAGGAGCTTCCAGAACTCGCGGCGCGACACGGGATCGACGCCGGTCGTCGGCTCGTCGAGAAGCAGGATCTGCGGCTCGTGCACCAGCGTGCACGCGAGCGCGAGCTTCTGCTTCATCCCGCCGGAGAGCCGATCGGCGCGGCGCGCGCGGAACGGCGTCAGCTGGGTCATCTCCGAGCAGCCGGTCTCGCGCCGCCTTGTATATCCCGACGCCGTGAATCTCGGCGAAGAACGCGATGTTCTCGTCGATGGTGAGATCGCCGTAGAGCGAGAACCGCTGCGAGAGGTACCCGACGTCCGCGGTGATCGCCCGGTGCTCTTTCACCGGGTCGCGGCCGAGCACGCGCACCTCGCCGCCGTCGGCGCGGACCAGCCCGCACGCCAGGCGAATCGACGTCGTTTTGCCCGCGCCGTCCGGACCGATGATGCCGAACATCTCGCCGGGCTCGATCGCGAACGACACGTCGTGCGACGGCCTCCACGGCGCCGTACCGCTTGCCGACACGACGGAACTCCAGCGCGAAGCGCGGCCGAGCTCGGGCTGACGGCGCTCACCTGGGCAGCTCCGCTTCGACCGGCATGCCCGTCTTCAGGATGCCGTCGCGGTTGTCGACGCTCACTTTGATCCGATACACGAGCTTCGATCGTTCGTCCGCCGTCTGCACGTTGCGCGGCGTGAACTCCGCCTTCGGCGAGATGAACGTGATCGTGCCCTCGAGGCGCTGCCCGGCGTCGGTCAGGATCGTCGCCTTCTGCCCGAGGCGGAGGCGCGGCACGATCGGTTCGTCGACGTAGACGTTGGCCCACGCCCGATCGAGATCCGTGACGACGACCACCGGCGCGCGCGGCACCGCCATCTCGCCGGCGTCCACCAGCTTCGCGGTGACGATTCCCGCGACCGGAGACTTCAGGACGGCATCGCCGATGCTCTTGTCGAGCGCGGCGATCTGCGCGTCGGCCGACGCGACCCGCGCGCGCGCGCTGGCGATCTCCTCCGGCCGCGCACCGGCGCGCAGCCGCGCCACGCCCTCGACGGCGGCGCGGCCGCGCTCGCGCGCCGCCATGACCCGCGCGGCCGCCACTCCCGCCGCGTCGCCGCATCGTCGCGCTGCTTTCTCGAGCCGGCGTTCGACTGGAGCAACGCCTCGAACCGCTGCAGGTCGGCGTTGGCGGCCTCGAGCTCGGACTCGGCGGCCTGCACGTCGGCCTGCGCCGAGTCCGCCTGCGCGCGCGCCTGCCGGATGTCCTCGGCGCGCGAGCCCGCCTGGAGCAGCCGCAGCTGGGCCGCCGCCTGATCGCGGTCCGCTTCGGCCTTCCGCCTGGTCAGGAGGAGGTCGGACGCATCGAGCCGCGCGATGAGGGCGCCTTCGGCGACGCGGTCCCCTTCCGCGACCGCCAGCTCGACGACGCGGCCGCCCACCTCCGGCGCGACCCGCACCTCGGTCGCTTCGACATATCCGGACGCGCGCGCCGGCCCCTCCGCCGCCTTCCCGCGGCACGCGGTCGCGCCGATCCCGCAGCAGGACGCGCCACGGCCGATCGCGGGGAGCCCGATTCGTCGCCGGCTGCGCGTCATGACGGCTGCCCTTCCAGCGTGTTCAGCGCGACGCGCTGAATGTGCGCGACCACCTCGTCGCGCGTGAAGCTCGCCGGCCCCGCGCACGCCTCCGCGCTCGAGCCGGCGGCGAATGCCGGCGCTCGCGAAATACAACAGGAGCGGCCCGACGATGCCGGAGTGGACGAGCAGCGGCTTGACGGGACGGAAGCGGTTCGCGTCAACGCCTTCCTTGACGATGGCGCCGAGGGTCTTGAGGACGGTCGCGATGTGCGAGACCGTCGCGGCGTCGAGGTGCGCGCCGCCTTCGGCAATCTCGCGGAACCAGATCGGCGGAAAGTGCGGGCGCGCCTCGGCCTCGACGGCGATGGCCTCGACGAACGCGCGGATCTTGTCGGCCGGGTCGGCCGGCGACGGGGCGATCTCGGCGACGCGCCGGGCGACCGCCGCGAACATGTCCTGGAGGATTTCGCGGTAGAGCGCCGCCTTGCTGGTGAAGTGGTAGTAGATCATCGCCTTGTTGAGGCGGGCGGCGCGGGCGATGCGATCGACGCTGGCGCCGGCGAACCCGCGGGCGGCGAACTCGGCGGCGGCGGCGGCGACGACCCGGTCGCGCGAGCCGGCGGACCGGTCGGCCTGGTGGCGGCGGACCGCGTGGCGGCGGACCGCGGGGCGGCGGACCGCGCGGCGGCGGACCGCGCGGCGGCGGACCGCGGGGCGCGGCGGCATCTTCACGACAGTCGACTGCGGCATAAACTAACCAGTTAGTTAATGTAACTAACTGGACATTTAACGCGTTGCGGGCGCGGATGTCAAGCGCGCGGCGCAGGCGGATCCCGCGTCGGCAGGCCGGGGCCGGGCGCCGGGCGCCGGGCGAATCGCGCCGGCGTGGCCAAATTCGAGGCTTGCCTTTCGCAAAGCTCAGAAAGTAATGTCTGGGGCATCGGCGCGCCGCCGCCATTCAACCAACGGATCGCTCCCCCACATGAGCACAACACCCTCCACAGCGTCCAAAAAGTACAACGTCGCCGTCATCGGATACGGCTGGGCGGCGACCGCCCACATCGCCGCCATCAACGCCACCCGTCAGGCGCAGGTCACCGCCGTCTGGTCGTCGCGTCCGCAATCGTCGAGCGAGCTGACCGCACGGCACGGCTCGCCAATCAAGGCGTACACGGATCTCGAGGCGATGCTCGCGAAGCCCGACATCCACGCCGTCGACATCACCAGCTTCCCCGACCAGCACGCCGCCCAGTTCATGCGCGCGGCGAAACACGGCAAGCACGTCATCATCGAGAAGCCGCTCGGCGTGGAGTGGAACGACATCCTCGCGATGAAGAAGGCGGTCAAGGACACCGGCGTCAAGACGTGCGTCTGCTTCGAGTGCCGCTTCTCGTCGCAGTTTCTCGCCACCAAGGCGGTCATCGACGCCGGCCTGCTCGGCACGCTGCACTACGGCGAGGTCGACTACTATCACGGCATCGGCCCGTGGTACAGCCAGTACCGCTGGAACACCAAGAAGAAGCAGGGCGGCAGCGCGCTCCTCACCGCCGGCTGCCACGCGCTCGACGCGCTCCTGCTCTGCATGGGCGGCGACGTCGAGGAAGTCACCAGCTACGCCACGCAGAGCACCAACCCCATCTTCGCCGCCTACGAGTACCCGACCACCTCCACGACGATCCTGCGATTCGCGAACGGCAGCGTGGGCAAGTGCGCGGCGGTCGTCGATTGCCTCCAGCCCTACTACTTCCACACGCACCTCGTCGGCAGCGAAGGCAGCCTGCTCGACAACAAGTTCCACTCGCAGAAGCTCGCCGGGCTCAACCGCAACGCGTGGAGCCACCTGTCGATGAAGATGCTCGACAGCGGCGACGTCGGCGATCATCCGTATCAGACGCAGTTCCAGGCGTTCTTCGATGCGCTCGACGCCGGGAAGGACATGCCGCTCACCAGCTTCGCCGACGCGTTCGCCTCGCACCGCGTGATCGCCGCCGCGGACAAGTCGGCGGCCGAGAAACGGCCCGTCAAGCTGTCCGAAATCCCGTCCGCGTAGCGCGTCCGGCGCCTCCCGCTCCACCATGCCCTGCGCTCTCGCGATTGCCGCGCATCCCGACGACATCGAGTTCGTCATGGCCGGAACGCTGCTGTTGCTGCGCGAGGCCGGCTGGGAGATTCACTACCTGAACCTGTCCAGCGGCAACCTCGGCAGCCTGACGCGCTCCCCCGCGCAGACGGCACGCGTGCGCAAACGCGAGGCGCAGGCGGCGGCGACGTTGCTCGACGCCACGTGGCATCCGCCGATCTGCAACGACATGCAGATCTTCTACGACTACGGGACGCTGGTCCGGGTGGGTGCGGTCGTCCGCGAGGCCCGGCCGGACGTCGTGCTCACGCATTCGCCGCAGGACTACATGGAAGATCACATGAACACCGCGCGGCTGGCAGTCTCGGCGGCGTTCGCGCGCGGGCTGCCAGGGCTTCGGACGATCCCTCCCCGAAAGCCGGCCCCGAACCCCGTGACCGTCTATCACGCCAGCCCGCACGGCTTGCGCGACGGGCTGCGCCGGCGGGTGCGGCCCGGCGCGTTCGTCGACACGACGACGGTCCACGAGCGGAAGCTCGGCGCGCTCGCCTGCCACGCGAGCCAGCGGCAGTTTCTCGGGGCCACGCAAGGGATGGACAGCTATCTGCGGACAATGGACGAGTTCAGCCGCGAGATCGGCAAGCTCTCGGGCAAGTTCCGCTACGCCGAAGGCTGGAGGCGCCACCTGCACTTCGGCTTCTGCGACGAGGACGCCGACCCGCTCCGCTCCGCGCTCGGCAGGAAGTTCCTGACCAGCGCACGATACGAGCGATCGCTGGAAGCCGGGTCCTGAGTGGTAAAGTTCTAAAGTTCTAAAGTCCGAGAGTCGGTGGTGAGTTCTTTCCGAGGTGGACCATGCTCGATCGACGAACCTTCCTGGGCACGGCCGGAGCGGTGCTGTTGACCAGCCCCTCGCGGCTCCTCGCGCAGAACAACCGCATCCAGACCGTCGGACTGCAGCTCTACACCGTCCGCGACGAGATGGCCAAGGACTTCGAGGGCACGCTCGCCAAAGTCGCCGCGATCGGCTACAAGGAAGTCGAGTTCGCCGGCTACTTCAACAAGACGCCGAAGGACGTGCGGGCGGTGCTCGATCGTCACGGCCTGACCTCGCCCGCCACGCACGCGGACTTCAAGAGCCTTCGCGAGAACCTGCCGCAAGTCCTCGAGACGGCCGGCATCATCGGCCACCGCTACATCGTCCTCCCCTGGCTCGACGACGCGACGCTGAAGGAGCCGGATATCTGGAAGCGTGTCGTCGACACGCTGAACGCCGCGGCCGCAGCCGGCAGCAAGTCCGCGGTCCAGGTCGCTTACCACAATCACCATTTCGAGTTCGCGCCGGTCGGCGGCAAGCTGCCCTACGACATCCTGCTGGAGACCTGCGACCCCGCCGTGAAGATGGAGCTGGATCTGTGCTGGATCACGGCAGCCGGGAAGGATCCCGTGGAGTATTTCCGGCGCTATCCGGGGCGCTTCCCAATGGTGCACGTGAAGGATTTGAAGAAGATCCCTGCCGGGCCCACGCCCGGGGCGCTGCCGATCAGTCAGATCCTGCCGGACGTCGCCGACGTCGGGAGCGGCACGATCGACTGGAAGAGAATCTTCGCGGAGTCGAAGACGGCCGGCATCAGGCACTATTTCGTGGAGCACGATCGGCCGGCGCGGACGTTCCAGAGCCTCGAGGCCAGCTACAAGTATCTGCAGGCTCTGAGATTCTGAGCGTCAACCGTCCCCCCTCTTGATTTGTCCGTCTGATTTGCACCGATGCCCCGGACACGAAGTGCCATCGCTCCCGACTGGTGGGACTACACCACGCTCGATTCCGATCTGATTGACGAGGCGGCGCGGCTGACGCCGCGCGATCTGATCCGGCTGTCGCGCCCGGGCTTCGCGGTCGTGCTGTACGACACGCTCGAAGAGTTCTACGTGGCCGAGGCGCTCGAGTACGTCGAGGCATGGCGGCAGAGCACCGACGACAATCCGGGCGGGATCTGCGGTCCGATCGGACCCACGGAACAGCTCCCGCTCGTCGCGCGCATCGTCAACGCGCTGGACCTGGACGTCCGCTCCGGACATTTCTGGGGAATGGACGAATGGTTCGATACGGCCACCGGCAAGGAAGTACCGGTCACGCATCCGCTCAGCTTCGAGCGCGCGGACCGCGAGCTCTGCTTCAGCCGCATCCGGCGCGGGTTGCGCATGCCGGACGCGCACCTGCACTTTCCCGCCGGGGACACTCGGGCCTATCGCTCGACGTGGGAGGCCGGGGTCCGATGCGCGGTGATGCAGGGCGGCCAGGGGGACGTGAAGCACTGGGCCTTCAACGATCCGCTCCCGCGCAAGGGCCGGCACAAGGACGCGCCCCCCTCGCCGGAGGAATACCGCAAGCTGGCGACGCGCGTCGTCGATCTGCACCCGCTGACCATCGCGCAGAACGCGCGCACGAGCGGCGGCGGGAACATCTCGATGGTGCCGACCAAGGCCATCACGGTCGGCCCGGTCGAAACCTGGAAAGCGGAGAAAGTCTCCATCTGGCACGCCGGTCATCACGACAATCCCTTCGGCCAGCGCCTGACCGCGCTCATGATTTCGAGGCGGATCGTGGACTCGTCCGTGCCGATGTCGCTCCTGGCCGATCATCCACAGGTGCAGTTCAATTACTTCCGCGGCGGGCTGGGCACGTGCGCGGTCGAGATGCACTGAGTTCTGTCTAAAGTTCTAAAGTTCTAACGTTCTAACGTTCTAAACGTTCTATGAAGCACGACGGACTCGGTCGGCGCGCGTTCCTTCGACGGACGGCCGCCGTCGCGCTGTCGGGCGCCGCGCTTGGCGATGGGCGCCAGGTGTTCGGCCAGGCGCCGGCGATCGTGACGGCGGAAGCGGCGCGGCCGTCCGTCGAACACGGCGTCACGGCGGGCGACGTGGACGGCGATCGCGCGATGATCTGGAGCCGCACCGACCGTCCCGCCCGGCTCGTCGTCGAGTATTCCACTGCCGGGTCGTTTGCGGACATGAGCCGCGTCGTCGGTCCGGCCGCGCTCGAAACGAGCGACTTCACCGCCCGCGTCGATCTGTCCGGCCTGCGCCCGGGCCAGCGCATCTTCTATCGCGCGCGGTTTCAAAGCCTGCAGGACCTGCGCGTCTGGAGTGAACCGATCGCCGGCACCTTCACGACCCCGCCGTCGGCCGCGGCGCCGCGCGATGTGACGATCGCCTGGACGGCCGACACGGTTGGCCAGGGCTGGGGCATCAACGCCGAGATGGGCGGCATGCGGCTCTACGACGCCATGCGCACCGCTGACGCCGACGTGTTCGTCCACACCGGCGACACGATTTACGCCGACGGTCCCCTGCAGGCCGAGGTCAAGCTGGACGACGGGCGCGTCTGGAAGAACCTCGTGACGCTCGAAAAGAGCAAGGTCGCCGAGACGCTCGACGAGTTCCGCGGCAACCATCGCTACAACCTGCTCGACGAGCACGTCCGCCGGTTCAACGCGTCGCTGTCGCAGTTCGTGATCTGGGACGACCACGAGGTGCTGAACAACTGGTATCCCACGGAGATCCTCGGATCGGACCTGCCCCACGCGGAGAAGAGCGTGGCGCTGCTGGCCGCCCGCGCCCGCCGGGCATTTCAGGAGTACACGCCGGGCCGCTTCGATCCCTCGGACCCCGAGCGCATCTACCGCGCGTGCCGCTTCGGTCCGCTCGTCGAGATCTTCGGCTTCGACATGCGCAGCTATCGCGGGCCCAACTCGGCGAACCGCCAGACCGCGGCGTCGGACGAATCGGCCATCCTCGGCGCCTCGCAGGTGGAGTGGCTGAAGCGACGGCTCCTGGCGTCCACGGCCACCTGGAAAGTCATCGCGAGCGGCATGCCGCTGGGGCTCGTCGTCGCGGACGGACCACTGTTCGAAGCGGTCGCCAACCGCGACGATGGTCCGCCGCTCGGACGCGAGCTGGAGATCGCCGGGCTGCTGACGTTCATCCGCGATCGGCGCATCCGCAACGTCGTCTTCATCACCGGCGACGTCCACTACTGCGCGGCGCACCATTACGATCCGGCGCGGGCCGCCTTCACCGCGTTCCATCCGTTCTGGGAGTTCGTCGCCGGCCCGGCGCATGCCGGCACGTTCGGCCCGGGCGCGCTGGATCGAACCTTTGGACCCGAGGTGAAGTTCCTCGGCATTCCGCCAGGCATGAAACAAAACCGTCCACCCAGCGACGGACTGCAATTCTTCGGCACGCTGCGGGTCCACGCCAGAACCCGCGCGCTGACGGCGACGCTGCGCAACGCGGCCGGGCAGACGCTCTTCACCGTGGACCTGCCGCCCGAACGATGCGGTCAACGGCCCGGCGCGTAGGCCGGCCTGTAGTCGGCTACCAGGCCGGCCGTCGCTGGCGCTTCAGGCGCACGCGCCGAAGCGGAGGCTCTTGTTTGCTCCGCACTCCGATCGTAATTGGCGCTCTGATCAATCCTCGACTTTCTCCTCTCTCTCGACAGAGGCAACAAGACGATGACGACAGTCTCCCGTGACAGACACTTGGCCCGACGGCTCCGCGTGCCGATCGGCGCATTGCTGTTGTTCGGCGTCGCCGCCGCGACGGCGGATCCGTGGACCTCGGCCATGCAAGTCGCCACGCCGCCGATGAAGAGCAGCCCCGACTCGCTGGTCCAGCCGAACACACCGGCCGGCGAGGTGATCAAGGGGGAGTTCAGCGCGAGCGCCGTGTATCCGGGAACGTGGCGCGAGTACTGGGTGTACGTGCCGAAACAGCTCGATCGATCGAAGCCGGCGCCGGTGATGGTCTTCCAGGACGGCCTCCAATACAACGCCCCCGTCGTCTTCGACAATCTCATCCACAAGAAAGAGATCCCGCCGATCGTCGGCGTGTTCGTCATGCACGGCCGGGTGAAGGCGCTGTCGCCCGACGCGCTCGATCGGATGAACCGCAGCTTCGAGTACGACGCGGTCAGCGGCGACTACGCGCGCTTCCTGATCGACGAGATGCTGCCGTACATCGCGAAGACGCACGGCCTGACGCTCTCGACCGATCCGAACGACCGCGCGATTGCCGGCAACAGCAGCGGCGCCATCGCGGCGTTCGTGGCGGCCTGGCAGCGCCCGGATGCGTTCAGGCGCGTGTTCAGCGCGATCGGCACCTACGTCGGGCTGCGCGGCGGCAACGAGTTCCCGGTCCTCATCCGCAAGACCGAGCCCAGGCCGATTCGCATCTTCCTCCAGGACGGGGAGAACGATCTCAACAACTACACCGGCAGCTGGTGGATCGCCAACCAGGACATGAGCTCGGCGCTCGAGTACGCCGGCTACGATGTGCGCCACGAGTGGGGCATGGGCGCGCACAACTCCGAGCACGCCCGCGCCATCTTCCCCGACGTCCTCCGCTGGCTGTGGCGGGACTATCCGTCTCCGATCAAGGCCAACCCGTCGGGCAAGTCCGCGCAGGACGTCTACCAGGTGCTGACCCCGGGCGACGACTGGCAGCTCGTGAGCGAGGGGCACCGCGCGACCGACGGTCCGGCCGTGAGCGGCACCGGCGAGATGTTCTTCACCGATCCGTCGAACAACCGGATTCACAAGGTCGCGCTGGACGGCAAGGTCAGCGTGTTCGCCGAAAACACCAGCGGCGCCAACGGGATGATGTTCGGCCCCGACGGACGGCTGTATGCCGGGGCGACCCGCAGCAGGCAGATCGTCGCCTACGACGCCTCGGGCAAAGCGGAGGTCCTGGCCGAGGATGTGGCGACGAACGACCTCGCGGTGAACGTCAAGGGGGACCTCTACTTCACGGATTCACCCGGCAAGAAGGTCTGGTTCCTGCCGAAAGGCGGCAAGCCGCGCGTTGTGGACGAAGGCATCGAGAACCCGAACGGGGTGCTGTTCTCCCCCGATCAGTCGCTGCTCTACGTCTCCGACTACATCGGCCAGCTCTCGTGGGTGTTCCAGATTCAGCCGGACGGCTCGCTGACGCACAAGCAGCGCTATTTCTACGTCCACATGCCCGACGCGGCGACGCGCAGCTCTTCGGACGGCATGGCGGTGGACGCCGACGGCCGCGTCTACATCGCGACGTCGCTCGGCGTGCAGGTGTTCGATCAGATCGGGAAGTGCCACGCCATCATCCCGGCGCCACAGCGGGCGTCCCTGTCGAACGTGGAGTTCGGCGGCGCGAACTTCGACGAGATGTACGTCACCAACGGCGACAAGGTCTTCAAGCGGAAGACGAAGGTGAAGGGCGTTCTCTCGTGGCGCCCGCCGATCAAGCCGGCCCCGCCGCGGTTGTGAGAGCCTTACTGTAACGCTTTGACGTACCGGATCGTTTCCGCGCCGAACCCGGCCCGGTCGTACAACGCCCGGGCCCGCGTGTTCTCGATGAACACGTTGAGTGTCAACAGCGAATAGCCCAGCCCGCGGGCCCATTGCTCCGCTGCCGCCAGCAGGATCTCGCCGACGCCGCGCCCACGGGCTTCGGGCGCCACGATGATGTCGGCGATGTGCCCGGCCTCGCCGCGCGTGTAGTAGTCGGCTTCGCCGCACACGTGAACGAACCCCAGCGGCTGACCGCCGAAGTCTTCGGCCACGAGGACCGTGGCACCGGCCGTGAGACCCCGAAGCGCGCGGCCGATCACGAGCCTATCGGTGTCCATCATCTGCTGCCTGTCGCGCCACGGTGGCGGACCGAACGCGACAAGCTGTGGCACGAGCGAGAGCACGAACTCCGCATGTTCAGGCGCCGCCTGACGAACCCTGATCTCCTGTGTCGCCGGATCCGGCATCACGCTCACTTCTCCCTTGAGTGGTTGTTCCCGCCCCGCGAGACGGCCCGATGCTCGCATAGCTGTCGAAGTAGTTCACATGTCGCATCACGTATGGGTTTCCCCGATCGACGCTCTGACGTGCTGTGGGTAGACCCAACGGACATCGCCTTCGACGTGCACCCGAGGCGCGACCACGCGGGGATCTCGTCCGTGCCGCTCGCAGTAAGCCAGGTAGCGCTGATGAACTGCCTGAGCGCTCCATTCACCGGGGCCGTTGTAGTCTCGAATCTCCACGCGACCTCGAGGTGCGGCGGTGCCAGCGCCCGACCGCGTCCGCGTCCGCGCGCCGTTTCGATCCGGTCAGTTGGCGGGTTTCTCTGCCACGTAGGCGATTCTCGACAGCCGCTTCTGGCTCGTCAGGTTGTGCACCGCCTCGAAGAACTGCTGCAGGCCTTCGAACCGTTCTTCGCCCTCGATCCGGAGCAGCTCGTTCTTGTGCGTTTCCCGCGCCCGATACCACCGGTCGGAGACCACCGCGGCGTTGTCGGTGACATCTTCCTGCCGGACGAGTCGAAAGCCCGCTTCCTCGATGAGCCGCTCGTTCAGGCCGTCCGGCACGAAGAGAAACAGGCCGATGGAGCTCCGAAGCGCCAGTTCGTCGTTGGTGACCGGCCCGGTGATGACGACCGGATCGGTGAACAGGGCCCGGCGGCCGGTGCGGAGCACGCGCCGCCACTCCCGAAACACCGCCAGCCGATTCGGAAAATGATTCATCGAATCGATGCAGAGCAGCGCGTCGAACGAGTCTGCCTCAAAGGGCAGATCGGTCGTGGCGTTCGCCACGCTGAACCGGACCCGCTCGGCTTCGCCGGACGTCGCCGCCAGCTGCGACGCCGTGGCCACTCCGCTTTCGTTGGCGTCTATTCCCGTCACGCGACAACCCGTGGTGCGAGCCAGGTGCAGCGCCGGACCTCCCGAGCCGCTGGCGACTTCGAGGACGTGATTGTCAGCGGCCAGGTTGAGCCAGGTGAGAAGGCGGTCGTATTCGTCGACGGTCACCCAACTGTTCTGGCCGATGTCGGTGCCGAACGTTTCCTTCCGGATGCGGCCCAACACCTCGTCGGTGAAGTGTCTGTAGGTGCTGTCAAAGAGATCGACACGTTCGGCCACGAGAGTCACCTTCTTTCCGAGCTGCGCGAACTGGCCGTTCAGGGACCGGCCACCCGCCCCCGGCGGCGGTCCGGATCCGGCTGAAACGTGACGCCACGCAAAGGCCAGAACCCGCCGTTCGCAGCCCATCGTAACTTCACCGCACGGGTGTTCGGCAAGGCACCCGTGGCGGCACACGTCACACGGCGTTCCCGTCCGCCAGCGCCCGCAACCGCCGGACGCACGCGGCCGATACAGGTCCTTCCGGATCGCCCCCGTCCCTCGCCGCGCGCCCGACGTGCACCTCGCGCACGCATCCGGACTTCGCGAACACGCCGAGCGCCTCGTCGTCCACGCCGCTGCCGGCGATGACGGTCAGGCGCCCCGCCGCGCGCGCCGCATAGGCGCGCAGCCGCTCGCACCGGTGCGACGGCGGTCCGCTGCCCCCATCCGTCAGAATCCGATCGATCTGCGCAAGGCCGGTCAGCGCGTCGATGGCGCGCAGCGGATCGGCGATCGCATCGAAGGCCCGGTGGAAGGTCGCGCGAACGCCGGGGGCCGCTTCGAGCACTCGCGCGACGGCGTCTATCGCCGGCTCCCCCGCGCGGAGGAACCCGATGACGATGCCGTCCACTCCGGCCGCGGCGAATTCGGCGGCGGCCCGACGAAGGAGGGGCAGCTCACGCTCGTCGGTGGCATAGCCCGCGTTCTCGCGGACGATGACCCGCAGCGGCAAGGCGGTGGCCCTCGCGATGGCCCGAACGAGCGCCGCCGGCGGCGTCAGGCCGCCCTCGCGGATCGCCCGGACGACCTCGAGGCGATCGGCGCCCCCGTCGGCCGCCGCGCGCGCGTCCGCCTCGCTTTGCACGATGATTTCCAGCAGCAGCGGCACTTCAATCACTCAATCACTAATCCCTCAATCCCGAATCACTCAATCACGAATCGCGAGACTGAATGCCACGACGATTCAAGGATCCATGGATTCAAGGATTAGGGATTAGTGATTGGTTTTTGGCAGAATCTTGAAGCGGGTCCGCTTCCTGATGCGATAGACCTCGAAGTGCCGCCGATCGAGGGTGAAGATCTGCTGGAGACCCTCGCGCTCGGCGACCGCGACCAGCGCCGCGTCGGCGAGATCCATCGGTTGATCGCGGTACGCCTGCATCAACGCCCGCAGCGCCGGCGCGTCGTCCGGCGTCAGCAGCGCAAAGTCCAGCCCGCCTGCTTCGACGATGCTCCAGAGCGCCTCCTGCGACCGGGCGGAGCCTCCCAGGAGATACATCGCCTCGGTGAAGGCCGGCCAGACCGTCACCAGCGGATCGGTGATCGCTTCCAGCGCCTCGACGCACCGCGCATGGTTCCGGTCGGTCGGCTCGAGCAGCGCGATCAGCGGACCCGCGTCAACGAGAACGGCGCGCACGAGCCTCCACCCCAGCGCGCACAGAACGCGCGCCGGGGGCCCCGGCCTTGGTCCGGACGAGATGCGTGAATCGCTCGCCGGTGCGTTCCGACAAGTCCGTCTGGCCGGTGCCACCGGCGCCGATGAAAGGGGCCAGCGCCTCGAACGGCGTGCGGCCGGGAGGCGCGTTCAAGGCATACGCGGCGACCGCTTCGCGGACGACCCAGGACTTCGAGCGTCCGGCGGCCCGCGCCATCCGCCGGATGAGGGCTTCGGTCTCCGGATCCAATCGAACGCTGATAGCCATGCGGCCCACCTCCCGCGTCAAGTGTAGTACGTATTGTACTACGGACCGGGCGGGAGTGGTCTGGTCAAGTGAGGGCGAGACCCGGACGGCATCAGCCGCCGGCGGACGCCGGGTCCCTACAGGCTCCTCAGCGCCACCAGCGGATCCAGACGGCTGGCGCGTACCGCGGGCACGATCGCCGCGGCGCAGGCAACCAGGACGAGCAGCACCGTCACGCCGCCGAACGTCCACGGATCGGCCGGGCTGACGCCGTACAGGAATGACGCCAGGAACCTCGTCAGCACGGCGGCCAGCCCGACGCCGATGACGGCGCCGGCGGCGGTCCACATCATCGCCTGCCGCACCACCATGGCGGCCACGGCGCGGGGCGTGGCGCCAATCGCCACGCGTACGCCGATCTCGCGCGTCCGGGCCCGCACGAGATACGACAGGACGCCGTAGATCCCCAGCGCCGCGAGGACGAGCGCGAGCATCCCGAGCGCGCCCAGCAGGCTGCCGGCGATCCGCGCCGGCAGCAGCGACACGGAGATCGCCTCCGAGAGCGGCGTCAGGTTGAACACCGCCAGTCCGGGATCCAGCCCGCGCACGGTTTCCTTGATCGTCGACTGGACCGACGCGTAGGAACCCGTGGCCCGTACCATCAGCGAGATCCGTGGCACGTAGGCCTGCGCCAACGGACGGTACAAGAACACCCTCGGCTCCTCGCCCACCGTCACATATTTGCTGTCGCGCACGACGCCGACGACCTCGATGGTCGTGCGGACGTCGTCGATCGGCCGCAGGTGCTGCCCAACGGCGTCCTGACCGGGCCAGAAGCGCCGCGCGAACGTCTCGTTGACGATCGCGACGCCGGGCGCGCCGGCTCCGTCCTGGGACGTAAAGTCGCGACCTGCGAGCAAGCCGATTTTCAGCGTCTTGAAATGCCCCGGGCTGGCCGCGTTGACATAGATCTGCGGCGTGGGCGGAGGCTGATCGCGCCCCGGCACGGCGTCGGTATCGCGGAGCATGCGGGCCGTCGAGTTCGAGAGCGTCAGCGGAATGGTGTCGACGACGTTCACGGCCACGACGCCGGGCGAGGATTCCAGACGGCCGGTCAGCGAGCGGATGAACTCGAGGCCGCGCGCGTCCGGATACCCGCGCGTCTCGAGGTCGAGCGACGCCGTCAGGACGTTGTTCACGTCGAAGCCCGTGTCGATCGACTGCGCGTGTTGAAAGCTCCGGATGAAGAGCCCCGCGACGACCAGGAGCAGCACCGACATCGCCACCTGCGCCACCAGGAACCCGCGCGGAGCCGGCTGTGGCGCGGACCATCCCCGCCGGCCCCTTTGAGCGCGCGCACGAGATCGATCTTCGACGCGCTCGAGGCGGGCAGGGCTCCGAACACGAGCGTGGCGCACACGGCGACGATCGTCGTGAAGAGCAGGACACGCGAGTCGAGCGTCAAGTCCAGCACGATCGGCACCGGGGCCGGCAGCCGCGCCGCCGACAGCAGGCGCGTGCACCAGAACGCGATCGCGAGCCCGCCGGCCGCGCCGGCCAGCGACAGCAGCAGGTTCTCCGTCAACAACTGACGCACCAGCCGTCCACGCCCGGCGCCGAGCGACTGCCGGACCGCGAGCTCCATGTCGCGGCCCGCCGCGCGCGCCAGCACGAGGTTCGCCAGGTTGACGCAGACGATGAGCATGACGAGCGCGACGACGGTCATCAGCACAGCGGTAAAGGCGGCGACCGGGGTAGAGATCTCCGGATGCACCATGCGTGCTGCCGTACACCGTCATCGCCGGACCGCGATCCGGATCGCCCTGCGCCTGCCGGATCTGCCGGCCGATCCCGTCCAGCTCCGCCTGGGCGCGCGCGCGATCGACTCCCGGCTCGAGACGCCCGACCAGGTGCATGCCGTCCCTGTCCAGCCGCGCGGCTTCGTCGAGCCCGGGGCGCAGCAGCGCATCGGTGGCGTACGGCACCCACAGCTCGCCACGAAGCGGCGCCAGCACTCCCGTGAACTGCTCGGGCGCGACGCCGACGATCGTGAACGGCTGGCCGTTGAGCCCGATGGTCTTCCCGATGATGTCGGGAGATCGCGCCGAAGCGCCGCGTCCAGAACGCGTGAGCCAGCACGACGGCCGGAGGCGCGCCGGCGCGATCGTCGGACAGCTCCAGCAGACGTCCGCGCGCGGCCCGAACGCCGAGCACGGGAAATACTCACCACTGACGATCTCGCCGAACGCGGGCTCGACGTCGCCGTCGATCCGGAGACCGAACGATCGGAGCTGGAACGCCGTGAGACCGGAGAGCGTGGTAGTTCCGGTCCCGCAGCTCCCGATACGTGCGATAGCGGACGTTCGAGAAGCGATTCGCGTAGACCCGCACGATCGAACCGGGATCCGAGACCGGCAGCGGGCGCAGGAAGAACGCGTTCGCGAGGCTGAAAACCGTCGCGTTGACGCCAATCCCGAGCGCCAGCACTGCGACCGCCATCAGCGTGAAGCCTGGCGTGCGGGTCAGGGTGCGGATGCCATAGCGGAGGTCTTGAAGGAAGGGCATGACGCGTACATACGTAAGACGCCGGGAAGAGTTAACAGGTTTTCCGCTTCCAGCTCCCAGCTCCCAGCTTCCCGCTCCCGACCATCACTGCGCCTCCTCCCCGCGGCGATCGCAAGGTCGCGCGCGGAGAGGAAGACCGCCGGATCCCCGGAAGCCTGGTCCGGACCCAGGGACCAAGTGATCCTTCCACCCGAACGGAAGAGGCGGGAGGCAGCGTGTCCACGATCGGGGCGCCCGCCGACGGTGATACGCGCACGGACGCCCGCCCGCGCGTCCGTCCCCACGCGCCGAGCGTGGACGGGCCCACAGCAGGGTCGGCGGCCGTGCCGGGGATCGGCCGGATGAACGCGTCCGGATCGATCGGACCCTCGCCGCGGGCATAAATTCCGAAGTGCAGATGCGGCGCGGTCGTTCTGGCGTTACCGGTATTGCCGACCGTTCCGAGCGCGTCCCCGGCGCGGACAAAGGCGCCGGTTCGCGCCAGCTGCTCGTGCAGGTGCGCGTAGTAGTAGGTGAGCCCGCGCGACCTGTCGCGCAGCCAGACGACCTGGCCGCCGAGGTTGTTCTCGCCCACGCTCGTCACGAAGCCGTCACTGGCAGCCAGCACCGGGGTGCCGCGCGCCGCGAAGATGTCGACGCCCTGGTGCGTGCGACGGCCCGCATCCCGCGGATCGCCGAACACGCTCTTGAGGTCGCGCGCACCGGCGCCGGATACAGGGAACAGGAGCGACGCCGCGGATGTGCTCGTCACGCGCACGTGACCGCCGCGCAGCAGCTCCGGCTGGACCCGCAGAACATGCACGCCGGAGCGCCCGGCTTCGTGAGAGAGCGACGTGCGATTGTCGCCGGCACTCGCCACCGGCCGTCGGGCGGGGGCGTCCTGTGAGGGGCCCTCGGGCCGGGGCTCGAACAGGTCCACGAAGACCCGGCCGGGCGTGTCCGTCGTGACGGCGACCTGCACGTCGAGCCTCTGACCGCGTTTCAGAGCGATCGCGTACCCGAGCGCCACGGGACGCGCTGGCTCGATCAGCGCGTTCTCGACGAACGGCACGGCGACCGTGGCGGGGTGTTCGAGCGCGCGGGCCGCCGACGACAGCCAGTCGGTCGCCAGCGCGGTGTGCGCGAGCGCGCCGTCCACGAGCGACCGCGCGTATCGCTGATGCGGCGTCTCGGGCCACAGCCGCTGCTGGATCATCCGAGGGGACGCCACCCGATCGCGATCATGAGCGCCACTGCGACCGCGACACCAGCGCCGAATGCGATAACAGTCCGGATCCGCTGGCCCACCCCTTTATTGTACCGCCGATTTTCTTCATCTCTTTGCCGGTGTTTCCGCGAGGTGTATGCTCTGCGCGATCGCGCGACCGTTATGGACGAGCGGTGTGCCGGACGGTCGCGGATTCTGACTCAACACGGGGAGGAGGCTCTTGATGACCCAGTTCGGTCGGTCGTATGCGGTCGCCCTGATCTCGGCAGCACTGCTGGGGGTCGTGCCTGGCGGCACGGCGGCCCAGGAGCTCTACGGCAGCGTCGTTGGCACGGTCCAGGACAATACCGGCGGCCGCATTCCCGGCGCCACTATTGCGATCACGAACCGTGATACGAACCTGGTCCTGACAACGGTGTCGAACGAAACCGGCGCCTACACCTTTACCAACGTGCTGCCCGGCACCTACGACGTGAAGGTCACGCTCCAGGGATTCAAGGAGTTCGTGCAGCAGCGGGTGCCGGTCACGAGCGGCTCAATCAGCCGTGCCGATGCCAAGCTCGAGGTCGGTCAGTTGAGCGAGTCGATCACCGTGCAGTCGGAGGTCGCGCTGCTGAAGACGGACAAGGCTGATACCGGTTCGGCGTTCGGCGCGAAGGAAGTCGCGGATCTGCCGCTGTCGGACTTCCGCAATTACCAGAGCCTCCTCGACCTGGTGCCGGGCTCCACGCCATCGGAATTCCAGAACGCGGAGATCGACACGCCTTCACGCGCGCTGGCGACGACCGTCAACGGCACGAACCCCAACACGAACAGCACGCGCGTGGACGGCGCGACGAACCAGTTCACGTGGCTGCCCCACCACACGTTGTACGTCGCGCCGGCCGAGACGATCGCCACGGTCAACGTGACGACCGGCAGTTTCTCCGCCAATCAGGGTCTCGCCGGCGGCGCGGCGGTCACGGTGACCACCAAGTCGGGAACCAACCAGCTTCGGGGTTCGGTGTTCGGCTTCTACACCAATCAGAACGATTGCGGGCCCAGACGTATTTCGCGAAGCGCAACGGCTCGCCGAAGCTGCCGACCAACCACCACATCGACGGCGGCACGCTCGGCGGACCGATCGTCAAGAACAAGCTGTTCTACTTCGGAGCCTTTGAGGGACAGTATCGGAATACGGCCGGAGAAACCATCTACGACGTGCCGACCGAGAAGATGCGGCGCGGCGATTTCAGCGACGCGCTCAACAACAACGGCTCCCTGCAGCTGATCTACGACCCGCGCACCGGCGACGTGGAGGGACGAGGACGAACGGCGTTTGCCGGCAACGTCATCCCGGCGGATCGCATCAGCGCCATCGCCAGGCGAATCAACGAGTTCTACCCGCTGCCGAACGGTCCCGGGAACTCCGACAACTACTTCAAGGAATACATCAGCACCTTCGATCGCAATCAGTACGACGTGAAGGTCAACTGGAACCGCAGCCCGGCTCACCAGATCTGGGGCAAGGTCGGCGTGATGAACGCCAAGGTGAGCAACCTGCAGAAGCTGTCGTTCGACGGCGGCGGCCTCGGGAAGACGCTGACCCTGCGTCGGCACGATCGGCCAGACCTTCACACCCAGCCGATCGCTCGTCATCGACACGACCTTCGGCTACTCGCTCCTCGACCAATGGGGGTACGGCCCGGACTACGGGACCAATCACGGCCTCGAGCTGGGCGTGCCCGGCACGAACGGCCCCGACATCCGCCAGAGCGGCATGCCGGTCTGGGGCAACGGCATGAGCGCGCAGGGATCCACGGACAGCTGGAATCCCTATACGCGGTACGACCCGACCTACACGGCGGCCGCCAACATCACGAAGCTTGCCGGCGCGCACTCGTTCCAGTTCGGCGGGGCCGTCGACCAGCAGTCGATGAATCACTGGCAGCCGGAGTTCGGCGGCACCGGTCCGCGCGGGCGCCTCGATTTCAGCGGCAACCTGAGCGGGCTGCGCGGCGGGCAGACGCCGAATTTCTACAACCAGTACGCCTCGTTTCTCCTCGGCCTCACGTCCCAGGTCCAAAAGGCCATCCAGTGGGAGGACATGACGACGCGCGAATGGCGATATGGCTTCTACTTCGGCGATCGCTGGCAGGTCCATCAGGACGTGACGCTCGATCTGGGTGTTCGCTACGAGTACTTCCCGCTGGTCACCCGCGACGGCGATCGCGGCGTCGAACGGCTCGACATCGACACGATGGAGGTGCTGCTCGGCGGCGTGGGCGACATCCCGCGCAACGTCGGCCTGAAAACCCGCAAGACGGATTTCGCGCCCCGGGTGGGAATCGCGTGGCGCCTCAACGAGGCCACCGTCGCGCGCGCCGGATACGGGCTGACCTACAACCCGTTGCCGTTTGCCCGGCCGCTGCGGGGCGCCTACCCGCTGACCATCCACAACACGTATGTGAGCCTCAACAGCTGGCAGCCGTACGGCACGCTCGAGCAGGGCATTCCGGAGTTCACCGGTCCAGGGCCGGACGAGGGCCGGGTGCCGCTGCCCCGGACCGCAACGATGCGGACGCCCGATCCGGACAACGTGCACCGCGGCTACATCCAGTCCTGGAACGTCGCCTTCGAACGGCGCATTCCGTTCGACATGTCGGTCAACGCCGCCTATGTCGGCACGAGCACGACGCGCGGCTTCGCCAACATCGAGCTGAACGTGTCCCCTCCGGGCGGAGGCGAGCAGGGGCGGGTCTTCGTCAAGGAGTTCGGGCGGACAGCCTCGACCACGCAATTTGGCGGCTGGAGCAGGAGCCGGTATCACTCGCTGCAGCTGCAGCTCAATCGGCCGTTCAAGAACGGCTTGCTGCTCCGCGGCGCCTACACGCTCGGACGGGCGCGCAACATGACCGATACCGACGGCACCGCGACGTTCGATTACAACGCGCCCGAGGTCTTCGAGCGAAACTACGCGCCGGCCGGCTTCGATCGGCGGCACACCTTCACGCTCGCGTACACCTACGAGTTACCCTTCGGGCACGACGGCAACACGACGCTGCTGAACGCGCTCGTCAAGGGGTGGCAGATCAACGGCACGTACGCCGTGTACTCGGGCACGCCGTTCACCGTGACGGCCAGCAACACGGCACTCGATCAGCGCGGAAACCTGCAGACGGCCGATCTGGTCGGGGAGTTGAAGCGGGTCGGCGTCGGGCCGGACGAGCCGTACTACGACCCGGCCGCGTTCGCGAACGTGACCGAGGCGCGCTACGGCAACACCGGGCGGAACCAGTTCTACGGCCCGGGATACTGGAACTACAACATGTCCCTGTTCCGCACGTTCCCCCTGCATGGCCGGACGCGGCTGCAGTTCCGGGTCGAGGGGTTCAGCCTCAACAACGTGCCGTGGTGGTCGAATCCGAACGGCAGCGTGACGAGCGGAAGCTTCATGCGGATCAACAGCACGCGCGGCGAGGCCGACAATCGAGGGGCACGCAACATCCGCTTCGGGCTGAGACTGGAGTTCTAGTCAGCTGCCCGCTTCCAGCTTCCCGCTTCCCGCTTTTCGTCCCAAGCGGGAAGCGGGAAGTCGTTTACTTTAGCGCTTTAGTCTGGTATTACCTCAACTGCGTCGCGGTCTCCGCAACGTCCAACCTTGCTCCCCCGACAAGGGGTCGTGCCGGTAATCTCGAGGAGGATTCATGTCCAGACTGAGGTCAGGATCGCTGCGGTGTCTGCTGGCGGCCGTTGTCGCGGTCGTCCTGCTGCCACGCTCCGCTACGGGCCAGGCCGCGACCGGGACGATTTCCGGGACGGTCGTCGACCCGCAGGGCCAGGTCATTCCTGGCGCCACGGTGACGGTCACCAACGAAGCGAACAACGATGCGCGCGACGCCGTGACCGACGTCAGAGGAGATTTCCAGGTCTCGAACCTGCAGCCCGGCCAGTACACGGTCAGGATCGCGCTCGAGAGCTTCCGCACGCTCGAGCGGAAGAACATCGTGCTCAGCGCCGGCGAGCGGCTGGCGGTCCCGAACCTCGCGCTCGAAGTCGGCAGCGTGGGCGAGACGGTCACCGTCGAGGCCCGCGGCACGCACGTCAACACCGCCGAGACGCAGCACAGCGGGTTGATCACCTCGACCCAGATTGAGCAGATTCAGGTCCTCGGCCGCGACGTCACGTCGATCATGCGGCTGCTGCCCGGCGTGCGCTACCAGAACACCGTGGACTCGCTGGGCATGAGCTTCGGCACCGACGTGCCGAACGTCGGCGGCGCCCGGCGCCGACTGGAGCAACGTCATCGTGGACGGCGTGGTCGCGAACGAGGTCGGCGCGAGCCAGCTCATGGCGCAGCAAATCAACCTGGACGCGATCTCCGAAGTCAGGGTGCTGCTGAACACCTACCGCGCGGAGTACGGCCGCGCCGGCGGCGGTCAGGTGCAGATCGTCACCAAGGCCGGCACCTCGAACTACCGCGGGAACATCTATGAGTACGTCCGGAACGAAGCCTTCAACGCCAACAATTTCTTCAACAACCGATCGAATATCAAGAAGCCGAGGTATCGCTTCAACACCTTCGGCGCCAACCTTGGGGGTCCGGTTCCGGGCCTGAACGGCGCCGAGAAGAAACTGTTTTTCTTCTATTCTCTGGAAGCCCCAATCGTCAATCGACCGGGCCCGGCGCGCAACTGGACGATGCCGACCGACCGGGAGATGCAGGGGGACTTCTCGCAGACGCTCGACAGCCAGGGCCGGCTCATCAACATCAAGGACCCCCAGCGGGTCGGGCTGGCGTGCAGCGCGGTCGGGACGCCCGGCCCGGGCTGCTTCCCCGGCAACATCATTCCCCGCGAGCGCCTCAACCCGAACGGTGTGGCGCTGCTGAACATGCTTCCGCGCGGCAACAACTTCGACCGCAACTTCACGCAGGGGCAGTTCAATCTGACGACGCAGGAAAACGCCGAGAACCCGAAGATGAACAACATCGTCAGGGTGGACTGGAGACCGACCGCGCGCGACAACTTCTATTTCACCTTCAAGGACTGGTATTCCGACCAGCGCGGCAGCGAGGTCACCGCCGGGCCGAACAAGTGGGGCTTCTTCAACACGCACTACCTGAACACCGATCGGGGCTTCAGCGCGAACTACACCCGGATCATCCGCCCCAACCTCGTCCTCGACAGCGACATCGGCACGCGCCAGCAGACCGAGCAGTTCTACCCGCTGACCGACGCGGACTGGACCAGGATCAACCGGGACACCGTCGGCTTCAACGTCGGCCAGTTCCATCCGGAACTGAATCCGCGCAATGTCATTCCAAAAGTCCAGTTCGGCGCCAGCCTCCCGAACGCGCCGAATTACACGTTCGACAACCGGCTGGTGGATCAGGGAGAAGCGTGGCTGACGTCGGTCCGCTCGAACCTGACCTATATCCGGGGCAGCCATTCGATGAAGGCCGGCATGTACTTCGAGCAGTCCCGCAACTCGGAAGGCAGCGGCGGCGTCGGCGCGGGGCCCTGGGCGGGCCAGTTCAACTTCCAGACCGACACGGCCAACCCCGGCGATACGAATTACGCCTACGCCAACGCGCTGCTCGGCACGTTCCGCGACTACACGGAGATCGACGCCTATTCCGAAGTGATCGGGAAACGCTACATCGGCGAGGCCTATCTGCAGGACACGTGGAAAGCCACCCGGAGCCTGACCCTCGACTACGGCGTGCGCTTCCTCTGGTATACGCCGTGGTACTCCACGCAGCCGGCCGCCGTGTTCGTGCCCGAGCGGTACGACCCGGCCAAGGCGCCGCGGCTCTATCAGCCGGCGGTGGTCAACGGCGCGAACGTCGCGCTCGACCCCGTGACCGGGGAGACCAAGGCCAACGTCTTCGTCGGCAGCTTCGTGCCCGGCACGGGCGATCGCTACAACGGCATGGTGACGAGCGCGGATCCAAACTACCCGAAGGGCTTCCGCGACAGTACGGGCATCGAGCCGGAGCCCCGGGTCGGACTGGCCTGGGATCTTACCGGCGACGGCAAGACGGCGCTGCACGCGAGCGCGGGGCTGTATCACAACCCGCACGTCAACGCGAACGGCCTGGACGCCATGGCCAGGAACCCCCCCGCGCAGAACACGCCGAGCATCAACTACGGGACGATGGACACGCTCCTCGCGGCCGGCGCGGCTGGCGCGTTCTCGAATCGCCCCAGCGCCGTGTTCGGCATCGAGCGGGACGCCCAGACGCCGAGGAGCTACAACTACTCGGTCGGCGTTCAGCGCGAGCTGGGCTGGGGCACGGTGGTGGACGTGACGTACGCAGGATTCCAGATGCGGAACGCGGAGATGAACGTGAGCATCAACACGGTGCCCGACGGCGCCCGGTTCATCGACGTCAACCCGCAGAACCGCAACCCGCAGAACAACGCCGCGAAGCCGGACGAGTTCCTGCGCCCGTACCTGGGCTACCAGGACATCACCATCCGCTCGCACTTCGGCACCGGGTCGTACAACTCCATGCAGGTGCAGCTCAACCGCCGCTATATTCGCGGCCTGCAGCTAGGGGTCGCCTATACGCTGGCGAAGACGGTCAGCGACGGCACGAGCTACAACACGGTTCGGCCCGGCGAGGCGTGGAACGAGGGCCCCACCGGCTCGACCCAGTGGCACAACCTCGTCGTCAACTACACGTGGGACGTGCCGCACGGGAGCCGTCTCTGGGACAACCTGTTGACGCGCGGGCTCCTCGACGGCTGGCAGGTGTCGGGCGACACGGCGATCGTGAGCGGCGACTGGTCCGGCGCGGCCAGCTCCACAACGACCGACAACTTCGACTTCGTCGGCGGCGGCGGAGGCACGCGGGCGAGGCTCGTCGGAGACCCGGTCTGCAAGAGCAACTGCGATCCCACGCCGGGGAACCCCGGGAGTTATCTGGACGCCTCGGCGTTCGCCCGTCTCACCGGCCGCGGCGACATCGGCAACGCGCCGGTCGCCTTCTTCCGGCTGCCGCCGATCGTGAACACGAACCTGTCGGCCTTCAAGAACTTCTCGCTCGGCGGCGGACGCCGGATCCAGTTCCGCTGGGAGATGTACAACGTGTTCAACCAGGTCAACTGGTCGGCCATCAACACGACCTCGCAGTTCAACCCGGCGGGCGAGCAGGTGAACCTGAACTTCGGCAAGGCCACGGCCGCCCGCGATCCGCGGATCATGCAGGGAGCGATTCGGTTCAGCTTCTAGGACGACTTCGACTAAGGAGATCAGGACGGGCCCTCTGCGAGACCTTCGCGAATTCGGGATCGACTCCTTATCCAGCACGTGTTCATCGGCAGCCTGCTCGAGAGTGACCTGTGACCAAGCGTACGTTGTGCCTCCTCGCGTTCGTGGGACTGGTCGTTCCGGCAGCTTCGCCATGCGCCGCGCAGAATCCGCACCTCGTGGTGTACGAAGGGACGAAGGGCCCGGGCGCCGGCAAGCACATCGTGTTTCTCGCCGGCGATCACGAGTACCGCTCCGAGGAATCGCTCCCCGCGCTGGCGCGGATTCTCGCGAGGCACTACGGGTTCAAGTGCAGCGTGTTCTTCACGACGAACCCGCAGACCGGCTTCATCGAGCCCGGCAGTTCCCACATGGCCGGGCTCGAGGCGCTGCGCACCGCCGACCTGCTGGTCGTCTTCCTGAGGTTCCAGGACTTCCCCGACGCGGAGATGCAGCACATCGCCGACTACCTCGAACGCGGCGGGCCCGTGGTCGGCTTCCGCACGGCGACTCATGCCTTTCAGATCAAGCGGGCGGACGCCAAATTCCTGAAGTACCATTGGCAGACGGGCGATGAGTACAAAGGAGGCTTCGGCCGCCAGATTCTGGGCGAGACGTGGGTCTCGCACTACGGCACGAACCACAAACAAAGCTCGCGCCTGCTGCTCCAGGCGGATCAGGCCGCGCATCCGATCCTGCGCGGCGTGAAGGACGTGTGGGCGCAGTCGGGCGGGTACATGGCGCATCCGATCGAGGGCAGCCAGGTCCTCGCGACGGGTCAGATTCTCGACGGGATGACGCCCGATGCTCCGCCGGCCCCGAACAAGGAAGTCGTGCCGGTGGCGTGGTACCGCAGCTACACCAGCCCGTCCGGCAAATCGGGACGCGTGTTCACGACCACGCACGGCGCGTCCGAGGACCTGCTGAACGACGGCTTCCGGCGGATGGCCGTCAACGCCTGCTTGTGGGCGGCCGGTCTCGAGGCGAGCATTCAACCGGCCGGCAACATCAGCTTCGTCGGTCCGTATCAGCCGACGACCTTCAGGTTCGGCGGGTACGTCAAGGGCGTGAAGCCGTCCGACGTGGCCGGCTGGGACACGCCGATCCTGCCGGCGCCGAAGTAGCGGCGGCATTTCCGGGACGCCAGTCCCGGATGACATTCTCGATAATCGGGAGACCTTGAGATGACGAAGACGGTCAAACTTCCACCCCAGCGCGCACAGAATGCGCGCCGGGGCCCGGGTATGGGCGGCGTCGTGCACGGCAATCGCGCTGATCTGGCTGGCTCCCGGCGGGGAAACGGGCCCGCGGCGTTCCAGGCTCGAGAGCCGTTCCAGCTTCGCGAGAAGGACCACATCGCCATCATCGGCAACACGCTGGCCGAGCGCATCCAGGACCGACGGGTGGCTCGAGACGTTGCTGCACGCGCGGTTCCCGAAGCACGACCTGGTCATGCGCAACCTCGGGTGGAGCGGCGACACCGTCACGACGCGGCATGCGCTCGAAGAACTTCGGCACGCCGGACGAGTGGCTGAGCGGAGAGCCCGCGCCCATCGGGGGCTACACCGAGAATCGCTTCGCGGGCACCAACACCAAGGCGGACGTCGTCTTCGCGTTCTTCGGCTACAACGAGTCGTACGCCGGGCAGGAGGGTCTGGAGCCGTTCAAGAAGGAGCTGGCTGACTGGATCACCCACACGCTCGCGCAGAAGTACAACGGGAAGTCGGCCCCGCGCGTGGTGCTCTTTTCACCGATCGCGCATGAAGACCTGGGCGATCGCAACCTGCCCGACGGCCGGGAGAACAACCAGCGCCTGGCGCTCTACACGAAGGCGATGGCCGAGGTCGCGGCCGCCCACAACGTGCGGTTCGTCGATCTGTTCACGCCGAGCCGCGACCTGTACGCGCAAGACTCAGGCCGCCGCTGACCATCAACGGCGTGCACCTGAACGGCGAGGGGAACCGCCGGATTGCCGAGGTCATCGATCGGGACCTCTTCGGCGCTGCCGCCGGCCACGAAGGACCTGGCGAAGCTGCGCCAGGCCGTCATCGACAAGAGCACGGTGTGGTTCAACCGCTACCGCGTGACCGACGGCTTTGCCACGTACGGCGACCGGGCGTTCCTGACCTTCATCCGCAACAACCCGCGCAACGTCAACCAGGAGGTCGCCGGGAAGGCCGGCAAAGAGAACGTCCTGCCGACCAACTACGAAGTGCTGCAGCGCGAGTCCACGATCCTCGACGCGATGACCGCCCATCGCGATCGGCGCGTCTGGGCTGTCGCGCGCGGGTCCGATCTCAAAATAGACGACGAGGCGCCGCCGCCGATCGACGCGCAGACGAACTTTCCCGGCAAGGGGCCGAAGGGGGAGCACATCTTCCTGGACGGCGAGGAAGCGATCCAGAAGATGACGCTCGGCAAGGGCGTCAAGGTCCAGCTGTTCGCGTCGGAGAAAGAGTTCCCGGAGGTCGTCAATCCGGTCCAGATGGCGTTCGACACGCGCGGCCGGCTCTGGGTCGCGGCCTGGAAGAACTACCCGCACTGGCAGCCGAAGACGCCGATGGACGACAAGCTGCTGATCCTCGAGGACACCAACGGGGACGGCAAGGCGGACAAGCGCACGGTCTTTGCCGGCGACCTGAACAACCCCACCGGCTTCGAGTTCTACAAGGACGGGGTGCTCCTCGGGCAGGCGCCGAATCTCGTGTTCCTCAAGGATACGAACGGCGACGACCAGTACCGACGTCCGGGAGATCATCCTTGGCGGCTTCGACACGGCCGACACGCACCACACCATCAACAGCTTCACGTTCGATCCCGGCGGCGCGCTCTACGTGCGCGAAGGCATCTTCCATCGGTCGCAGATCGAATCGCCGTGGGGGCCGGCCACGCGCCTCGCCGACGGCGGCGTCTACCGGTTCGAGCCGCGGACGTGGAAGTTCGAGGTCTACATCCCGATGAACTTCCCCAACCCGCACGGGCACGTCTGGGACTACTGGGGCCGCGACATCGTCACCGACGCCACCGGCGGGCAGCCGTTCTACGGGCCGGCGCTCTCGTCGAAGCAGTACTTTCCCGCCATGGTGAACAAGAGCGCCGCGCCGTCACCCGGCAAGGTGCGGCTGCGCCCCGTCGGCGGAACGGAGCTCCTGTCCAGCCGTCATTTTCCCGAGGCGATGCAGGGAAATTTCCTCGTGCTGAACGACATCACCTTCAGGGGCATTCTCAGCTACAAGGTCAGCGAAGACGGCGCCGGCCTGAAGACGGAAGAAGTGGAGCCGCTGCTGGACTCCGCGGACGAGAACTTCCGCCCCGTGGACGCCGAGGTCGGGCCCGATGGCGCGCTGTATGTCGCCGACTGGCACAACCCGATCATCGGGCACATGCAGCACAACCTGCGCGACAACTCCCGCGACAGGCTGCACGGCCGGATCTACCGCGTCACCTTCCCGGACCGTCCGTTGCTGACCCCGGCCCGCATCGCCGGCGAAGCCATCCCGCGGCTCGTGGAGCTGCTGAAGGAGCCGGAGGATCGGGTCCGCTACCGCGCCAAGATCGAGCTCAGCGGGCGCGAGACCAACCAGGTGATCGGCGGCGGTTCAGGCGTGGATGGATCGCCTCGATCCGAAGGATCCCGAAGTACGAGCATCACATGACGGAAGCGCTGTGGGTGCACCAGTGGCACAACCGCGTCAACGAGGCGCTGCTCACGCGCATGCTGCGCTCCAGAGAGCCATGGGCCCGCGCCGCCGCCACGCGGGTGCTGTGCTACTGGAGGGACCGTGTGAAGAACCCGCTGGCGCTGTTGAAGGTCCAGGCCAACGATGAACATCCTGCGAGTGCGCCTGGAGGCCGTGAGGGCCGCCAGCTTCTTCCAGTCGTCCGAAGCGGCGGAGGTCGCGCTGGCGTCGCTCAGCCAGCCGCAGGATCGGTTCCTGAAATTTGCGCTGGACCAGACGATGAACACGCTCAAGCCGTTCGTCAAGTAGAAACCGCGCGGTGGCATCCGGCTTCAGCCGGACCATACGTTTTGAAGCACTTGTTAGAATAAGGAATGCCCCAGCGGCGTTCACCCACTATCCTCTGCGGCGCGCTTCTCGGCGGCGATGCTCCTGTCGCCCCATTCGCGCAGCACTCCGATCAAGCGCCGCGCATCCTGCTCGATCAGCCGCCTCGCGCGGTCGAGTACCAGCTCGGCCGCCTGACCAACGAAGAGCTCACCCTCGTCGAGCGCAAGGACACCGACATCCGGTATCGACCCGTGTACTTCGCGCTGCTGACGCGCAAGAACCTGGCGGCGCAGTTCCGTGACGAAGCGCTCGCCGCCCTGACGAAGATGGACAAGGCCGGCGCGAGCCAGGTGTTGCTCGAGGCGCTGGTCAAGATCCCCGCCGACGATCCGCTGACGGCCGACAAACTGCTGGGACTGCTGCTCGGTCAGCCGGCGGACACGCTGCGCCAGCAGCGCGACAGGTTCGTGCAGGCGATCGATGCCTCGAGCGGGCCGGCCGTCCTCCGCGGCGCGTACGGGGCGCTGATGATCGCCGACGGCAAGCCCGATCAGGCGTGGGAGGCGGCGCTGGAGCACGACGGTCACTTGCTGGAGTTGCTGCGCAGCGTGCGCCATCTCGGCAACGCCGACCTGCGCGCCGCGCTCTTCACGCCGATTGCCGCGCTCGCCGGCGAGACGAAGGATGCGGCCACGCGCGCCGAAGCGCTCGCGGCGCTCGGGTGGACCCGCCGCGACGCCGCGACGTTCGATCTCCTCGCGCAGGCGGTCGTCAAGGACACGGATCCGGAGTCGCGGGCCGCGGCCGTTCGATCGCTGCAGCTGATTCCCCAGGCCTCCTGGCCGGCAGGCTCGATCGAGCCGCTGGCGCGAGCCATCGTCGCGCGCGTCAAGGACACCGCCCCGGGGTTGCGGACCGAGCCGGCGGCGGTTGATGCGATTCAGTTGGGCGAGAAGCTCGCGGCCGCGCTGCCGGCCGAAGCCGGGCGCAGCGTGCGCCGCGATCTGCGCGCCATGGGCGTGCAGATCGTGCGAATCGTCACCGTCCCCGAACAGATGGTCTTCGATCTGAAGTGGTTCGCGGTCGAGGCCGGGAAGCCCGTGCAGATCGTGCTGGAGAACCCCGACGCGATGCAGCACAACCTGCTGGTCAGCCAGCCGGGATCGCTCCGCGAGATCGGGACCGCGGCCACCTCGATGCCGCTGCCGGCCGATCCGGAGGTCAAGCCGTACGTCCCGGACAGCCCGCTGGTGCTGCAGGCCACGAAGCTGCTCAGCGGCGGCGAGATGGATCGCCTGACCTTCACGGCGCCGGAGAAGCCCGGCGAGTACGTCTACCTGTGCACCTTCCCCGGGCACTGGGTGCGGATGTACGGCGTGATGCTGGTCGTGGAAAAGCTCGACGCGTGGGAAGCCGCGCCGACGGTGCCGGCCGATCCGATGACGAACAAGCCGTTCGCGTCGCAGCGCAATTGAAAGGTCCGGCTTAAGCCGGACCTACTCGTGCCTCAACGCCAGGATCGGATCGATCCGGCTCGCGCGATACCGCGGGGATCAGGCCTGCCACCGTCGAGACCACCGTCAGCAGGACCAGCGTCGAACCGGCCATCCAGGGGTCGCGAGAATCGATGCCGTAGAGCTGCGACGACACGAAGCTTCCGAGCGCCATCGCGGCCGGGATGCCGACGGCCAGGCCAATCGAGAGCAGCAGCAGCACCTCGCGCATGACCATCCAGATGACGAGCCCCGGCTGCGCGCCGAGCGCCAGGCGGATCCCCAGTTCCTTCCTGCGGCGAGCCACGACGAACGCCATCACGCCGTAGAGGCCGATCGAGGCCAGCAGCGTGGCAAGCAGGCCGAATCCCGCGGACAGCAACGCGATCAGCCGATCGGTCAGCAGCGTCTCGTCGAGCTGTCCCTCGACCGTCTTCATCCCGTACACCGGCAGCGCCGAGTCGAGCTGCTTCACCTCGTTGCGAATCAGGTTGAAGGCGCTCGAGGAGCCCGTGTGCGCGCGGACGTAGAAGGCGGCGCTGTTCCGGCCCCAGTTCGGGACGAACACCTGACGCCGCACCCCTTCGCGCGGGCCCTCGTAGAGCGAGTCGGCGACGACGCCGATGATCTCGATCGTCAGCTTCGTGTTCGGCCCGGTGCCGCGGCCGAGGCGCTTCCCCACCGCGCTCTTGCCTTTGAAGAAGTGCTCGGCAAAGCGCCGGTTGACGATCGCGACGGTCGGCTGTTGCATGAGGTCGCTCTGCCTGAAGTCGCGTCCCTCCAGGATCGGAATCTTCATCGTTTCGAAGTATCCCGGCGAGAGCGCGTTCATGAAGGCCTGCATGTCTTCGCCGTCCGCGGGCGCATGGCCTTCGACCGACGTCGAGCTGTCCCATTCGTCTCCGCTCAGGATCGGCACCGCTGCCATGCCGGCGGATTTCACGCCGGGCGCCGACCGCAGGCGTTCCAGCAGATCGCGGTTGAACTGCACGGCGCGCGTCTCGGTGTAGCCGCTGAGCGCGGGCGAGAGCTGGAACGTCACCAGGTTGTCGAGCGCCACACCCGTGTCCGTCGTCTGCAGGTTCTGGAGGCTGCGGACGAACAAGCCGGCGCCGAACAGCAGCAGGAAGCTGAGCGCGACCTGCGCCGCGACCAGTCCCTTGCGCAGGAAGAGCGACCCGCCCGTGCCGGCGATCGATCCGACGGTGTCCTTCAACGTGGTCCACGGATCGGGCCGGCTCGCGCGCAGCGCGGGGAGCAGCCCGAACACCACGCCGGTCGCGAATGTCAGGCCGAGCGTGAACCCGAGGATCCGCCAGTCCGGTTGCGCGGTGATCAAGAGCGGCCGGCCTTCGGACGGCACGAGCGCGAGCAGCCCTCGCGTGAGGACGACCGCCAGGCCAAGTCCGACGAGCCCGCCGGCGAACGACAGCACGAGGCTTTCGACGAACAGCTGCTTCACCAGCCGGCCCCGCGACGCGCCGAGCGACAGCCGCACCGCGAGCTCCTTCTGCCGCATGAACCCGCGGGCGATCAGGAGGTTCGCCACGTTGGCGCACGCGATCAGCAGCACCAGTCCGACCATGCACATCAACACGAGGAGCGCCGTCGAGAAATCGTTGCGAAGCCCCGAGTAGCCCATCGCCGCGCTGTCCACGAGCAACTTCCCCTTCATGAACTGCTCTCGTGAGTACGGAGACCAGTCCTTCGCCGCCGGCAGCGTCATCTCGTGGGTCCGGACCTGCGTGAACAACCCTTGCAGCGGCGCTTTCGCCGAGTCGACCGTATAGCCAGGCTTCAGCCGCCCGAACACCTGCACCCATCGGGCCCGGCGATCGTCCATCTGGAGCCAGGGCCAGTCGGGCAGCATCACGGGTTTCATCAGCACGGGCACGCGGATCTGCGGCGACTGCGCCGGATCGATCCCCGCAAATCCCTGCGCCGAGACGCCGACGATCGTCATCGGATAGTCGTTGACCAGGATCTTCTTGCCGAGGACCGCCGGGTCACGCGCGAACCGGTTCACCCAATAGTCGTAGCTGAGCACGACGACCGGGTGGCCTTGGTACAGCTGGTCGTCCTCTTGCGAGTTGAACACCCGCCCGAGCGCCGGCGTCACCCCCAGCATCCCGAAAAAGTTTCCAGAGACCAGCTCGGCTTCCACGCGCTCGGTCCGGCTGTCGATGCTCAACGAAGCCGGCACCAAACGGCGGCACAGCACGTCGGCCAGCGGCTCGGCACGCTTCTGGATGTCCTGATACAGCGGATACGAGTGCATCCGCGGTCCCATGTTGCTGCCGTTGTGATTGCCGAACTGGTAGAGCATGACCAGCTCGTCCGGCGCCTTGACCGGCAGCTTGCGGAGCAGGATCTGGTCGATCAGCGTGAAGATCGCGGTATTGGCGCCAATTCCGAGGGCCAGTGACAGGATTGCGACCGTGGAGAAGAGCGGGCTGCGGCGGAGGCCGCGCAGCGCGAACCGGAGGTCAGCCAGGGACGTCGTCATTTGGTGGTTGGACGGTGCCCGGGGTCGGACAGTTGCTTTGAGCCGGTTCGCAAAGTTCTAACGTTGAACAGGAGGTCAGGAGATTCGATTCCTTAAAACCGAAGAAAACTCTTGATCTCCTGATCTCCTGTTCAAGCACGGGCGAATGCCGCTGGGAAGTTACACTCGCTCCTGAACTTGCACATCGATTTCCCGTCGCTCGGCGCCGCGCAGCACGACAATTCGCACGGACGTGCCGATCCGCGCCTCGGTGAGCGCGCGATGAAGATCGTCCAGCGTCTGCACGGGCTGCCCGTCGAACGCCACGATGAGATCTCCCTCGCGGAGGCCGGCGGCGATCGCGGGCCCGCCGGGCTCGAGGAAGGTGACGAGCACCGCTTCGGCCTGATTCAGCCGATGGAAGCGCGTCACGCGCCGCAGCAGAGGCACGTTCTGGCCCGCGAGCCCGAGGTAGCCGCGGCGGACGCGTCCGTCGCGCAGAAGCGCCGGCAGCACGGCCGTCACGGTGCTGATGGGGACCGCGAAGCTGAGCCCCTGCCCGCCCGCGATGATTGCCGTGTTGACCGCGACGACCGTTCCGGCGCTCGTGACGAGGGGACCGCCTGAGTTGCCGGGATTGAGCGCCGCGTCCGTCTGGATCACCTGCTCGATCAGCCGGCCCGAGCGCGATCGAAGCGACCGCCCGAGGGCGCTGACGACCCCAGCGGTCACGGTGTGGTGGAAGCCGTAAGGATTGCCGATGGCGACGACGAGCTGCCCCGGCCGGAGCGTCCGCGAATCGCCGAACGTCACCGGCACGAGGTCGCTGGCCGTGATGCGGAGCACGGCGATGTCGGTGTCGGGGTCCTGCCCGACGATGTCGGCGCTGCAATCGCGCCCGTCCGGGAGGGCGACCTTCACGCTCGAGCTGCCCTCCACGACGTGACTGTTCGTCAGAATCAGGCCGTCGTCCGCGAACACGAAGCCGGATCCGGCGGCGGCTGACGGATCGTAGCGGCCGCGGCGCTCGGCGCCCTGTTTCGAGACCTCGATGCTCACGACCGACGGGGCCACGATCTCGACCGCCCGTGTGACCGCACGCGAGTAGTCGTCGAGCAGATCCCGGTCGGAGACGCTGATGGGTTGAGGGTTCATCCTAAACCGTTGGACGCCGGTTGGCGGTGTCCGGTGCCAGGGATGTGGTCGGCGGTTGGCAAAAACTGCCATGTGTGAGTAACCCCACGACTGGGGTCTGACCCCTGTAACAGTACGCGTGCTACGATTCGGCGTTTTTCGCCTCACCGGGAGATTCGTCCATGGCATCCGAGCGCGCTCCGTCCGTCACTCTGCTGATGCTGGTAGCCGTCGGCAGCCTCTCCATCTCCACGCCCGCGCAGCAGGAACCGCCGGTGACCCCCAGCCTCTTCGCCGAGATGCGCTGGCGCAACATCGGCCCTTACCGCGCGGGCCGCACGAAGGCCGCGGCCGGGCATCCCAGCCAGCCGTACACCTTCTACATGGGCATGTGCAACGGCGGCGTCTGGAAGACGACCGACGCCGGCCGGACGTGGAAGCCGATCTTCGACGACCAGCCGACCGGATCGATCGGCTGGGTCGCCGTCGCGCCGTCGGATCCCAACATCCTCTACGTCGCCACCGGCGAAGGGCTGCCGCGGCCGGACCTGTCGATCGGCGACGGCATCTACAAGTCCACCGACGCCGGCAAGACGTGGACGCATCTCGGCCTGCGCGACGCGCAGCAGATTCCCAAACTCGCCGTCGACCCGAAGAACCCGAACCGCCTGTTCGTCGCCGCGCTCGGCCATCCGTACGGTCCGAACGAGGAGCGCGGCATCTTCCGGTCGACCGACGGCGGCCGCACCTTCCAGCGCGTGCTCTTCAAGGACGTGAACACCGGCGGCAAGGACGTCGACATCGATCCCGTCCAACCCCGACATCGTCTACGCCACGCTGTGGGAGCAGCGGCAGGGTCCGTGGGAGAACGCCGCGTGGAACGGCACGAACGGCGGGATCTTCAAGTCGACCGACGGCGGCACGACGTGGAAGCCGCTGACGCAGGGGCTGCCCGCCGGCATCATCAACGCGGAGCTCGGCGATCGCGCCGACGCAATCCGCGGCGCGTCTACGCGACGGTCGAGGCCGCGTCCGCCGGCGGCACCGGCATCTATCGATCGGACGATGCGGGCGAGAACGTGGGCGCGCGCCACGACCGACACGCGGCCGACCGCCCGGATCAACGAGGTCGTGCCGCACGTGCACCCGAAGGATCCCGACACGCTGATCGTCACCGACATCGTCAGCTTCAAGTCCACCGACGGCGGCAGGACGTTCGTGCCGTTCAAGGGCGCGCCGGGCGGCGACGACAACCAGAACATCTGGTGGAACCCGGACGACCCGAACATCATGCTGCTCGTCGCCGATCAGGGCGCGGTCGTCACGCTGAACGGCGGGCAGACCTGGAGCTCGTGGTACACCCAGCCGACGGCCGCGCTCTACCACGTGATGACCGACAACGCGTTCCCGTACCGCGTGTGCGGCGGACAGCAGGACAGCGGATCGGCGTGCGTCGCGAGCCGCGGCAACGACGGCCAGATCACGTTCCGCGACTGGCATCCGGTCGGCGTCGAGGAGTACGGCTACGCCGCGCCCGATCCGCTCGATCCCGACCTCGTCTACGGCGGCAAGGTGACGCGCTACGACCGGCGGACCGGCCAGGTGTCGAACGTCGGCCCGGTCGCCGGACGGCAGGGGCGCTCCGCCGAGCGGCGCGGCCCCGCGTACCGCACCGTGCGCACGCAGCCGGTCGTGTTCTCGACCGGTCGACCCGCGCGCGCTGTTCTACGGCAACAACGTGCTGTGGAAGACGATCGACGGCGGCATCAACTGGAAGCAGATCAGCCCGGACCTGACGCGCGAGAAGTGGGACGTGCCGAAGAGCGTCGGCACATACACCGCCGCGCGTGCAGGCGCGCGAGCGCGGCGCGATCGGCGCGCAGGTGATCTACACGATCGGCCCGTCCTACCGCGACATCAACCGCATCTGGATCGGCACCGACGACGGCGTGATCTGCGACGACGGCCGACGGCGGGTTGCACTGGACCAACGTCACGCCGCCGCAGGTGACCGACTTCATGAAGGTCTTCACGATCGATCCGGGCCGCTTCGATCCGCTGACGGCCTACGCCGCCGTCAACACGCTGCGGATCGACGACATGAACCCGCACATCTACCGGACGCACGACGGCGGCAAGACCTGGAAGGAGATCGTCACCGGCATCCCTGGCGGCGCGCCCGTCAGCGTCGTGCGCGAGGATCCGAAGCGGAAGGGGCTGCTCTTCGCGGGATCGGAAACGCAGGTCTACGTGTCGTTCGACGACGGCGACCACTGGCAGTCGCTGCGGCTGAACATGGCGCCGTCCTCCGTGCGCGACCTGGTCATCAAAGACGACGACCTCGTCGTCGGCACGCACGGACGCGGGATCTGGATTCTCGACGACATCACGCCGCTGCGGCAGATCGACAGCGACGACCGCGGACCAGGAGGCGGTGCTCTTCAAGCCGCAGAACGCGTGGCGCGTGCGGTGGAACACGAACACCGACACGCCGCTGCCGCCCGACGAGCCGACGGCGCCGAATCCGCCCGAGGGCGCGATCATCAACTACTACCTGAAGTCCGCGGCGTCCGGACCGGTGACGCTCGAGATCGCCGGCGAGCGACGGCAGGCTGGTGCGCCGCTACTCGAGCGCCGACGAGGTCTTCAAGCCGGATCCGGCGACGATCGACCGTGCCGCTCTACTGGTTCCGCCCGCTGACGGCGCTCTCGACCGCTGCCGGGCATGCACCGCTTCACGTGGGACCTGCACTATCAGCCGCTGGACTCCGCGCAGGGACCCGGGCGCATCGGCGGCCCGGCGCTGCCGATCGCGGCGATCGGCTACAACACCGTGCCGGCGCCGACGACGCCGTGGGTGAATCCCGGGTCGTACACGGTGAAGCTGACGGTGAACGGCAAGACGCTACACGCAGCCGATCATGGTGAAGCAGGATCCGCGCGTGAAGACGCCGGCGCTGGCGATGCAGCAGGTCTACACGCTGTCGAAGGCGGCGTATTACGGCGCGGTCGACGCGCAGCAGGCGGCGCGGGATGCGCAGTCGGTCCGCGATCAGATCGCCAAGCTGCGGCCGCAGGCGACGGGCGCGATCGGTGACTCGATCGCGGCGCTCGACAAGAAGCTCGAGGCGCTGGCTTCCACGCCGCCAGCAGCCGGGCGTGGCCGCGGCGGGCGCGGCGGTGCCGGAGGCGGCCGTGGCGCGCCGGCGCGCCGCCGCCTCTCCTGACTCGCTCGGCGGCGCGAGCGCGGCGCTTGCCGCGGTGATGAACTCGCTGCAGGGCGCGGACGTGCGGCCGACGACCGTTCAGTTGGCCGCGATCGCGCGCGCCCGAGACGCCGCGTCGCGCGTGATGGCACGCTGGGCCGCGGTGAAGACCGTCGACCTCCCGGCGCTGAACGCGAAGCTGAAGGCAGCGGGGTTGCCGGCCATCGCACCGTGATCTCCGATCGGATCAGCGCAGCCGGAACCGCTGCAGCTTCCCCGTCGCGGTCTTCGGGAGCTCGGCGACGAATTCAACCCAGCGCGGATACTTGTACGGGGCGATCCGCGACTTCACGAATGCCTGAATGTCCCGTGCGGTTTGCTCCGAGGGTGCAGCGCCGGGGTGCACGACGACGAATGCCTTCGGCTTGATGAGCCCATCGGTGTCCGTCACGCCGACGACGGCGCACTCGAGCACCGCCTCGTGCGCCAGGACGGTATTCTCCACTTCCACCGGAGACACCCAGATCCCGCCGACCTTCAGCATGTCGTCGCTTCTGCCGCAGTAGTGGTAGTACCCGTCTTCGTCACGGAAGTACTTGTCTCCCGTGTTCACCCAATGGCCTTGAAAAGTCGCCTTCGTCTTCTCGTGCTGCTTCCAGTAGCCGGCGGCCGCGCTCTCGCCGCGGACCATCAGCGTGCCGACACCGCCCGCGGGCAGCTGAACGCCGTCGTCGTCGACGATTCGTGCCGAGTAGCCCGGCACTTCGATGCCCGAGGTGCCGGGACGGCACGCGCCAGGACGGTTCGAGAGAAAGATGTGGAGCATTTCGGTCGAGCCGATGCCGTCCACAATCTCGAGATCGAACCGCTCCTGCCAGCGGCGAAAAATCTCGGGCGGCAGGGCCTCGCCTGCCGACACGCAGAAGCGCAGCGACGACAGGTCGAAACGCGCCGCCGCGCCCTCGACCTGCAGCATCGCGGCGAACAGCGTCGGGACGCCGAAGAAAATCGTCGGGTGAAACCTGTCGATCGCCTCGAACATGGCTTCAGGCCCGGCGCGACCGGGGAAGACGATCGCCTGCGCGCCAGTGCCGAGTGGAAACGAGAGGCTGTTGCCGAGGCCGTAGGCGAAGAACAATTTGGCGGCCGACAGGCAGCGATCGTCTTCGGTGATCTGGAGCACGGCGCGCGCATAGCCCTCGATCGTGTAGACGATGTCGTGCTGGAGGTGAACCGCTCCTTTCGGCGTCCCAGTGCTGCCTGAGCTGTACAGCCAGAATGCCGGCTCGTCCTTGTGCGTGTCCGCGGCGGCGAGCGTCGGGCTCGCACCGTCCACCAGAGCTTCGAACGAGGGCAGGCCGGCGGGCGCGCCGCCGGAGACGATGAGGTGTTTCAGCCATGGCAGCAGATGCACGATCGGAAGAATCTCGCCGATCAGCGATTCACTGACGATGGCCGCGGCCGCACGCGAGTCGTTGAGAATGAACTGGTAGTCACCCTGCCGGAGCATCGTGTTGATCGGAATCGGGACCGCGCCAATCTTGATGGCGCCGAGGAAGGCCGCGTAGAAGGCGCTCCCGTCGTGCATGAGCAGGACGACGCGCTGTTCGGGGGCGAGACCGAGGGCTCGCAGCGCGTTCCCGGCGCGATTCACGAGCGCGTCCAGCTCGCCGTACGACATCGGTCCGTCCGGGGTCACCAGCGCAGTGCGGCTGCCGTGCGCCTCGCGCACGTGGCGCGCGACGAGATAGTCGGCGATGTTGAATGCCTCGGGGACGACCGTCGACACCGCGGCTGGCAGGTTGGACATTGTTTACTAGCTCGCGGGGCCCTCCGCCTCCGCGCTGGCGTTCCATGCGCGCTATGGCGAGACCTCGCCGTAGCTGGTCGCCCGCACGACTGCGACCAGCGAAGGCGGGCACCCCCACTCGCCGCGCTACGGGCTCGAAGACTCACCCTCCGCGCGGGGGCCGCCTCTGAGAAAGTTATCGCCGGAGTTTAGCAGCTAAGCGGTTCCGCTCGGGTCGGCGGCGGAGCGCGCGTCCCGCGACGCTGAACTCAACGCGCGCTCGCCGGTGGAACGACGTTGTTCATCCGCGCGTAGACGACGAGCTGGCCGTAGTGATCCGACGCGTGCCAGACGGCCAGCGTCGCGATCCCGAGCCGCGTGCTCGAGCCGCCGTACGGACCGTCAACCGGGTCGAGCGCGTTCGACGGTGTCGTCTCGCGGATCACCCGGTCGCCGTACCAGAACGAATCCTTGAGATACGTCAGCAGCTCGGCCTTGGTCCGGGCCGGATCGGGCCCGCCCGCTCCACAGTTGGCCGGCGGGGTCTTCCGCTCGATCTCGTCGAAGAATCCCCTGTTCGCGCAGGCGACGTGCTTCACCTGCTCGGCGAACGTGCGCACGTCCTTGAACGCGCCGTCGGTGGGCTTGAATGCATAGCGGTCCTCGGGCATCGCCTCCGCGAGGCTGACGAACGACCGCTGAATCATGCTCCACCACTGCCCGACGGCGCCTCCCATGGTCACCTCACGTGACTGGGCGACGAGCGGCGCCGGCGTGAACGAAGGCGTGGTGACGGCGAGAACGGCAAGGGTCAGAACAATCGAAGTGGGCTTCATGGCAAATCTCCCGGTTTCGTCATGAGTATTATTGGCCAGCCACCGCGCATCAGAATAAGCCTTCACGGTTCGCAGCACGAAACGGCAACGGGGCCTCTCTACAGTGTCCAACAGCCGTTTCGCGGGACCGCCGTTTCTCATATCGAAACTAATCGCGAACGGCAGTATGGCTTTGACAGCGGCGGGACCCGAGGCGTAGCTTCAACGCCAACAAGGAGTCCCCAATGCCGCGAATCGCCAGGCTGCTCGCATGGGCCACGGTCGTGCTGCTTGCGCCGTCGGTCTCGAACGCCCAGATCGGAGGCAGCGGGTCCATTCAAGGAACCGTGCTCGACTCGTCCAAGGCCGCGCTGCCGGGCGCGACGGTCACCGCCACAAACGCCGCGACGGGCATCGAGACCGTCAGACAAACGACCACTGCCGGCGTGTACGCGTTGATGCCGCTCGCTCCGGGAGAGTATCGCGTCACGGTGTCGCTCGAGGGCTTCCAGACCTTCGTCCGCGACGCCATCGTCGTCGACGGCCTGACCGTGGTCGGCCTGAACGTGACCTTGCAGGTGGGCGCCGTCAAACAGGAAGTGGTCGTGACCGCGACGGCGCCGCCGCTCGCCACGGGCGACGCCCGGCTCGGGCAGACGCTTCGCAACGAGGTCTACACCGCGCTGCCGCTGGTGATGAACACCGGCGGACCGCGCGACCCGACGGCGTTCATGTTCCTGATGCCGGGCGTGCAGTCGGTCGGCCGCTGGGGCAACGTGATGGGAGGCCAGGACTTCACGACCGACATGTACGTGGAAGGCATCCCGATCACCAACGCCGTCGTGCAGGGTGAAGGCCGCAACCTGAGCTTCGGGATCTCGGTCGAAGCGGTCGATCAGTTTCAGGTCGAGACCAGCGGCACGTCCGTGACGTTCAACGGTCAGGGCGCCTCCAATTACATCGTCAAGTCGGGAACGAACACGTTTCGCGGGAGCGGGTTCGAGTTCTTCCGGAACAAGGCGCTCGACGCGAAGGCGTTCTTTGCGAACACCAAGCCGGACGACAACCAGCACGAGTACGGGTTCACGTTCGGCGGCCCGATCCGCAGGAGCCAGATGTTCTTCTTCATGGCGTACGACGGGTACCGCGACCGCCGGCAGACGCCGTCCGTGCTGACGTCGATACCCACGCTGGCGCAGCGCAACGGGGACTTCAGCGCGCTCCCGGTGACGATCTACGATCCGCGAACCACCCGGCCGAACCCCAACGGCACCGGGTTCGTCCGCGATCCGTTCCCGAACAACGTCATCCCGCAGGATCGCATCTCCTCCATCTCGCGGTACTTCGGGTCGTTCCTGCCGGATCCGACCAGCGGCGGGCTGCAGAACAACTATCTCGGCGGGTCGCTGCCGATCGGGTTCAACAACGACAACGTCACGGGCAAGGTGGACCTGAAGCTGACCACGAAACAGCAAGCGTCGGTGCTGTTCTCCCACGGCAAGCGCAGCCAGGCGACACCGTACCGCGGCGGCGGGAACCCGCAGACCGCGCTGCCGCTGCCGTACACGGAGACGCGCCTGGTCGAGGAGATCCCGACGAGCGCGCAGGTCAAGCACACCTACGTGCTCGGCGCGAGCTGGGTCAACCAGGCCAGCCTCGGGTTCTCGCGCCTGTCGGTGCCGATCTTCAACGCGACGATCGACGAACAGTACCCGATCAAGGCGGGCCTGCGCGGGCTGCCCGCCGGCGAGGCGGACTCCTCGTTTCCGGAGATCGCGTTCGCGGGACCGAACGCACCTACGCAGTGGCGTGGGACGGACGCGCGGGCGTTCACGGAGTACCTGAACAACTACACGTTCCAGAACAACCTGAACTGGACGCACGGCAAGCACACGATGACGTTCGGCCTGCAGGCGCAGCGCATGGACGCCAACGAGCGCGAGCGCACCTACGGCAGCCTGGCCACCTTCGGCTTCAGCAACGTGCAGACCGCGGGGTTCGGCCCGACCGGCACGCTGCTGCCGACGTCCGGCAACGCGTATGCGAGCTTCCTGCTCGGCGATCTCAACGCGACGAACATCATCGAAGACTCCGAGGTCGCAACGAGCGGGCGCTTCTACACCTACGCCTTCTGGGCGCAGGACGATTTCAGGCTCCGGCCGAACCTGACGCTCAACCTCGGACTCCGCTACGACATCATGAAGCCGTACACCGAGGTCTACGATCGGTGGTCGTTCCTCGACGCGAACCTGGCGAATCCGGCGGTGGGCGGCTACCCCGGCGCGGTCGTGTTCGCGGGCGACGGCCAGAACAGCTGCCACTGCCGGACCCCGATCAAGACCTACTACGGCGCCATCGGCCCGCGGCTCGGCATGGCCTACAGCCTCAGCGAGCGCGCGGTCCTGCGGGCGGCATATGGCATCAACTACTCCCGCCGCGGCGCCGTCGGTGGACGCGCCGGGGCGCGCAACGGCACCGGCACGCTGGGCTTCTCGGCCAACGCCAGCTTCCCCAGCGCGAACGGCTTCGACCCCTCGTACAACTGGAACAACGGCGTGCCGTCGTATGCGGCGCCGCCCTTCTTCGATCCGTCGCTCAACGCCGGGTTCGTGACCGGACGAGGCACCGGCGGCGGCGTGACGTACGGCGATCCCGACATCGGCGGACGGCCGCCCCGGTACCAGAACTGGAACGCGCGGATTCCAGTACGCGCTCGCGCGCACTCTGACGTTTGGCGCGACGTACGCGGGAAGCGTCGGCGATTTCCTCGGCGGCAGCGGCCGCGGGTTCTTCGCGAACCAGCTCGATCCGCGCTTCCTCCCGCTCGGCAACCTGCTGACCCAGCAGGCCACGCCCGCCAACGTCGCCGCCGCGCAGGCGATCGTGCCCGGCATCGGCCTGCCGTATCCGAACTTCTCGGGCACCATCGTGCAGATGCTGCGGCCGTTCCCGCAGTACTCGGGCGTGACCGACGTCTACGGCAACGTCGCGGAATCGACGTATCACTCGCTCCAGCTCACCGTAGAGAAGCGCCGATCGGACGACGGCCTGACGGTGAACTTCAACTACACGTTCAGCCGGACGGAAGACAACCTCGCGGCGCGGACCGGCTACAACTTCGACCAGGACTGGGCCGTCGGCGTCAACGATCAGCCGCACGTCTGGAACGCGATGGTGGTCTACAACATCCCCTTCGGCGCGAGCGGCAAGCCCGGCAGCGGCAACCCGATCGTCCGGGCGATCGTCAAGGACTGGCAGGTGTCCGGCATCACGCAGTTCCGATCGGGACGTCCGCTCGGGGCGATCTTGGCGGCGTGCACCCTGCCGCCGAACTCCGGCGGCTGCTACGCCGATTTCAACCCGAACTTCACCGGCGACGTGCGCATCAACGGCAACTACGGCGAGGGGGACGTGCTCGGCGCGAACCCGCCGTCGTACATCGACCGCGCCGCGTTCCAGTCCCCGGCCGCGTTCACCTTCGGGAACACGCCGCGGACGCTCGCCCACGATCTGCGCAACCCGAGCTACTTCAACCAGGATCTGAGCGTGCGGCGGGACTTCCGGATCTCGAGGGTGAAGCTCGGCCTCGGATTCGACGTGTTCAACCTGTTCAACAACGTGATCTTCGGAGGGATCCAGACGAACATCACGAACGCCAACTTCGGCAGGGTCAGCTCACAGGCCAACACCCCGCGCGTCGGGCAGATCAAGGTGCGGCTGGAGTTCTAAACAGGAGATCAGGAGATCAAGAGATCAGAGATCAAGAGGTCAGGAAATTTTTCCTGAAAAGACAAAAACCTCCTGATCTCCTAATCTCCTGATCTCCTGTGTCGTGGCGGGCGATCGAAGCCACGTCAGATCCGGTTGACGATGCCCTCGTCCGTGGCGCGGTTGTTCCGCACCAGCGTCACCACGGCGAGCGTGGCGCCGAGCGGGATCAGGCTGGCGGCGATCAGGATCGGTTCGAACGAATAACGATCGGCGACGACGCCGGTCGCGTACGTGGCGAGGATCGTGCCGATGCCGGCGCCCGTGCCGCTCATGCCGCTGACCGACGCGACCGAGCCGGTTGGGTAGATGTCGGCCGGCAGATTCAGCACCATCGTCGAGAACGCCGCGTAGGCGAGCGTGGACATCGCAAAGCAGCCGACGAGCCAGGTATACGAGTCGGTGAAGACCGTCGGGATGAGCAGCGTCATCCCCAACCCCGAGATCACGACCACCAGCTTGCGCGCCGCGCCGACCGGCCAGCCCCGGCCGATCAACCAGCTCGACAGCCCGCCTCCGGCGAAGTTGCCGACGTCGGCCGCCAGAAACGGAACCCAGAACGCCAGCAGGCTTTCCTCGAGCCGATGGCCTTTCGACACGAGATAGATCGCGAACCAGTCGGTGATGAAAAACCAGACCGGGTCCGTCAGGGTCTTGCCGATGATGATGCCCCATGTCTGCGGCAGCGCGAGCAGCGTGCGATAGCTCAATCGCTCGCCGCCCGCGGTGCCGAGCGGACCGCGCGCGTCGGCACGCTCGGACAGGATGTACTCGCGTTCCTGCTGCGAGAGCCGCGGATGCTCCTCGGGACTGCGATAGAGCCAGCGGAACAGCACCAGCCACCCGAAGCCCAGGACGCCGGTGACGATGAACGCCGGACGCCAGCTGTCGAACGTGTGATACACCCAGAGCACGAGCAGCGGCGCGATGGCGCCGCCGATCGAGGAGCCGCTGTCGAACAGCGCGACGGCCCACCCGCTCTCGCGTTTCGGGAACCACTCGGAGACGGCCTTGGTGGCGCCGGGCCAGTTGGCCGACTCGCCGAGCCCCAGAAGAAAGCGGAACGCGGCGAAGCTGCGCAAGCCGGTCGCCAGCGACGTCAGCATCGCGGCGGTCGAATAGAACGCCACCGCCAGGCTCAGGCCCTGCCGCGTGCCGATCCGGTCGAGGACGCGCCCCGAAGCCGTCTGCCCGAACGCGTACGCCACGCGAAACGAGATAATCAGCAGCGCAAAGTCGGCGTTGGTCCAGTTGTATTCCGTCTTGATATAGGGCGCCAGCACGCTCAGCGTCTGCCGGTCGATGTAGTTGACGACGGTCGACAGAAACAGCAGGCCGCCGATGTACCAGCGGAGGTTCTTGATGGGTGATTTCACGTTTTCACCAGAGGCTTTCGCCCGGAGACCGATCCGGCGTACCATGCCATCGCATCCGGAGATTATCAAAAAGGCGCATGGAGTCGAGGGTGTTCGTGAGGAATCTTAAAACCGTCTTGCTGGTCGTCACGCTGGCGCTCGCCGTCGCGCAGGGGACGCGGGGGCAGTCCCCGGCGCCGCCCGGCTTGCCGGTAACTCCTGAACGGCTGCTCAACGCCACGGCGGAGCCAGGCAACTGGCTGACCTACAGCGGCGACTACCGGAGCCATCACTACAGCAGCCTCAATCAGATCACCGTCGACAACGTCCACCGGCTCCGCGCCAAGTGGATCTATCAGATGCACCGGACCAAGGTCGAGACGACGCCGATCGTGGTGGACGGGATCATGTACGTCACGCGCCCGCCGAGCGACGTGATTGCCATCGATGCGGAAACCGGGCGGGCGCTTTGGATGTTCGAGTACCGAGTGCCGGGCCGGGTCTTCACGTGCTGCGGGGAGGTCAATCGCGGTCTCGCCATCCTTGGCACCACGCTGTTCCTGACGACGCTCGATGCGCAACTCGTCGCGCTCGATGCGCGTTCCGGCCGGGTGCTGTGGAAGAAGGCGCTCGCCGACCCCGGGCTCAACTACACGGCGACGGGCGCGCCGCTGGCGGTCAAGGACAAGGTGATCGTCGGCATCGCGGGCGCCGAAGGCGGCATTCGCGGGTTCCTCGATGCGTACGACGCGAAGACCGGCGAACGGGCCTGGCGTTTCTGGACCATCCCGGCGCCGGGCGAGCCGGGCTCGGAAACCTGGGGCGGCGGCGACATGTGGCGGCACGGTGGCGCATCGACGTGGCTGACGGGCTCCTACGATCCGGAGCTGAACCTGCTCTACTGGGGCACCGGGAATCCCGGGCCGGACTACAACGGCGACGTGCGTCCCGGCGACAACCTCTACTCCTGCTCGCTGCTCGCGCTCGATCTGGACACCGGCACGCTGAAGTGGCATTTCCAGTTCACGCCGCACGACACGCGCGATTGGGATGCCACGCAGGTTCCGGTGCTGATCGATTCGACCACGGATGGCCGCAAGCTGGTCGTCGTGCCGAGCCGCAACGGCTTTCACTACGTGCTCGATCGCAAGACGGGGGAATTCCTTCTCGCGAAACCGTTCGTGAAGCAGACCTGGGCGAAGGAGATCGACAAGAAGGGCCGGCCCGTGCTGAATCCCGGTCAAGAGCCGACGCACGACGGGAACGATTCGATCTGGCCCGGCGTGGACGGCGGGCACAACTGGATGTCGCCCAGCTACCATCCGGGCACGCGGCTCCTGTATTTCAACGCGCGGGAAGAGCGGCGGCGCTTCTTCAAGACCGATGCGCCCGAGTTCCGTCCGGGCGAGCCGTTCTTCGGCGGCGGCGGCGGCGGCGGATCGCGATTCCGTCCCGAAGAGAGCTGGGGCAAGCTCGTCGCGATGGTTCCGGAAACCGGCGAAATCCGCTGGGAGCATCGCATCCTCGCACCGCCATGGGCGGGCGTGCTCTCCACGGCCGGGAACCTGGTCTTCTCGGCGACGCCGAGCGGAAACTTCTACGCCCTGGACGCGCGTACCGGGAAGGAGCTGTGGCACTTCAACGGCGGCGATCGCGTCTTTGCCAGCCCCATAACGTTTCTGAGCCGCGGCCGGCAGGTCGTCACGATTCCGATCGGCGACCTGCTCATCGCGTTCGGAGTCGAGTGATGCGTCACACGTGGCTGATTGCGTGCTGCTGGATTGCGTGCGTGTTGTCCGCGCCGGCTCAGACCCCGGGACGCCAGGCCCGCCCCGCGCCGGCCAACCTGCCGGAGGCGAACCCGTACACGTCGGCCGCCGACCTCGCCATGGGCCGCGCCCTCTACAACGGCCGCTGCGGTCATTGTCACGGGCAGAACGGCGAGGGCGGCCGCGGGGCCGTGCTGAACACCGGCCGCTTCCGGCACGGCGGCTCCGATCGCGAGTTGTTCCTGACGATTCGTCAGGGCATTCCCGACACCGAGATGCCGGGGACCTTCAACCTTCCCGAAATGGAAATCTGGCGGATCGTCGCTCACGTGCAGCAACTGGGACGGCAGGGCGCATCGGATCCCAGTCCGGGGGACGCGAAGGCCGGCGCGGCGGTGTACGCCCGGAGCGGGTGCGCGCAGTGCCATACGATCAACGGACAGGGAGGATTCGTGGGACCCGATCTGTCCGACATCGGCGCGAGGCGCGCGGTCCGGCACCTGCGCCAATCCATCGTCGATCCGGGCGCCGATGTGACGCTCGACTACCGGTCGGTCTCGGTGACCGACGCCAAGGGAAGGACCACCAGCGGGATTCATCTCAACGAGGATGAGTACTCGGTCCACCTCCGCGACCTGACCGGCAATCTGCGCACGTTCATGAAGAGCGAGCTCAAGGAGGTCACGCTGCCCCGGCAGTCGATGATGCCGGCTTATCCGTCGCTGTCTCCTGCCGATCTGGAAAACGTGGTGGCGTATCTCGGGTCCCTGCGGCCCGCGCGGAAGGTGCCATGACATCGACGACTCCTGTCCTCGCCGGCGCGATCGCGCTGGCGGTGTTGTTCATCGGTCGCGGGGGCGGTGACATGACTCAGGCGACCGCGCAATCCGGCACGGCCATGACAGTCTGGACGTTCGACCGCCTGGAGAACATCGGCGGCCACAAGACGACCGTGCTGGGCCAACCCAGGGTCGTCGACTCGCCCCTGGGCAAGGCGGTCGAGTTCGACGGAGTGGACGATGCGCTGTTCATCGACAACCATCCGCTGGCGGCCGCCAGGACGTTTACATGGGAGGCGATCTTCCGGCCGGACGGAGGCGAGACCGAGCAGCGGTGGTTTCACCTGGCCGAGCAGGATCCCGCCACCGGCGCCGACACCGACGACCGGATGCTCTTTGAAATCCGGGTGACCGGCAAGTCGTGGTTCCTGGACAGCCACATCCAGTCCGGAGCCGTGAGCAAGACGCTCATGAACCGGACGTGGCTGCATCCATTGGGTGCGTGGTACCACGTCGCCTCCGTGTACGACGGCAAGGAATTCAGGAACTACGTCGACGGTGTGCGTGAGGGAGCGGGTGAAGTCGCCCTCGAGCCTCACGGTCCCGGCCACACCTCGGTCGGCGTGCGGATCAACAAGGTCTTCTACTTCAAGGGAGCCGTTCACCTGGCGCGGTTCACGCACCGGGCGCTCTCGCCTGCGGAGTTCCTCAAGCCACCGGCCAAGCCGTGAGTCTCCGCGGCACCTCAGTCCTCGCGGCCGGGTGTCTCGCCACTGCGTCGCTCGCCGCCGTCGATGCTCGGCAGCAACTGTCTCGTCACGAAGCGACGCGCATGTCGATGGGGTGTGTCTACGCCATCGAGGCGTACGGACCCGATGCGGAGGCATTGCCGCGTGCCGTGGAGGCAGCGTTCGACGAGGTCGATCGGATCGACCGGCTGATGAGCCACTACAAGGCAGACAGCCCCCTGTCGCGCGTGAACCGCGAGGCCGCGCAACATCCCGTGACCGTTGACCCCGAGCTCTTCGACTTCATCGCCGCCGCGATGCGCTACAACCGCGACTCCGGCGGCGCGTTCGACATCACCGTTGGTCCGTTGATGAAAGCGTGGGGCTTCTTCCGCGGTGAAGGCCATGTGCCCTCGGCCCTCGACCTCGCAGCGGCTCGTGGCCACGTGGGCGGCGAGCACGTGATCCTCGACGCGGCTGCGAAGACCATCCGCTTCACCCATCCGGGCGTCGAGCTGGACTTGGGCGGCATCGCCAAGGGTACACCGTCGATCGCGCCGCACGGCTCCTCGGGGAGCGACGTGTCGCGGCGGCGTTGATCAGCGCGGGAGGCAGCACCATCTACGGGCTCGGCGCGCCGCCGGGCCGCGCCGCGTGGGAGGTCACGCTCCAGGACCCGATCGATCCTCGACGAACCGCGCTCACCGTCGGCCTGGTGGACCGTGCGCTGTCCGTGGCCGGCAGCTCGGAGAAATCGTTCGAGGCCGGCGGCGTGAAGTATTCTCACGTCATGGATCCGCGGGACGGCAGGCCCGTGCAGGGCGTGCTGAGCGTCGCGGTGCTCGCGAACAGCGGGACGGCCGGCGATGCGCTCGACGACGCGTTCTTCGTGCTGGGCCCGGCCCGCAGCGGACCGTACCTGAAGCAGCTCGCCGCAACCGAGGTCTTCTTCCTCCTGCCTGACCCGAAGCGTTCCTGGGCCATGGTCCACATGCGCGCCGCCCGATGAGCCGAATCGCCCTTGGCGTTCTCGCGCTGGCCTGGCTGGCGCTCGTGGCCTGGACCGCATCGCTGAACGGCCTGATCTACCTGCCGTTCTGGATCGCGGCGGCCGCGCCCGGAGTACCGCTCGGGTTGCGTGTCTTCGGACGGCACGCGGCCGGGTGGGTGGCGGGCGCAGCGGCCGGCTACGCGCTGACGTGCCTGACTGTCTGGGTCGTCGTGGCCGCCGAGCTCGCCTGTCCGACCGGGTTCGCAATCGCGTGGGTCGTCGAGTCCGTCGTCATCGCGTTCGTTGCACGGCAGATCCGCACGCCGATCGTGCCGTTGCGGCCGTGGACGCCGCGCGACACGGCGGCCCTGTGCGTCGTGCTGCTGCTGGTCCCCGGCCTGATGGCCGCCCCCTATCGAAACATCGGCGCGGCGGATGCCGAGGGGCGCACGTATTACCGCGCCTACTTCACGGCCGACTTCGTGTGGCACGTCGCGCTGACCGCGGAGCTCGGCCGCTTCACGATGCCGCCCCGCAATCCCTACATGGCCGATCGCGATCTTCATTACTACTGGACGTACTTCCTCGTGCCCGCGGCCGTCACCGGATCCGTCCCTGGTCTGGACGACGTGGAGGCGGCGCTGAAGGTCAACGCGGAGTGCACGGCGATGCTGCTCCTCGCGTCGATCTTTCTGTTCGCCAGGACGGCGGGGGCAACCGCCCTGGCCACCGCGCTCGGCGTCGTGCTCGTCGTGCTGGCTTCGAGCGCCGAGGGGTTTGCGGCAATCGTGGATCTGCTCTCGCGAGGACGGCCGCTGTCGGCGCTTCGCGAGGTCAACATCGATGCGATTACCGCGTGGTGGTACAACGGCCTGCGGATCGATGGCGTGCACCGCACGATGTTCTACAACCCGCAGCACAGCCTCTCGGGCATGCTGGGACTGCTCGGGCTCCTCGCCGCCGCGGAAGCGGGATCGCGCGCGACGAGCAGGGCGGCGCTTGCATCCGGCGTCCTGCTCGGCCTTGCCACGACGTTCAACCCATTCCTCGGGGCCGCCTTCTCGGCGATTTACGGGCTCGCCGTGCTCGGTGACGCGATCGCGACCCGGGCGCCGGTGCGCGCCATCGTGGCGCACTGGCCTGCCGCGATCCCGCCGGTGCTGGCGGTCGGTTGGGGCATCCTGAACACGATGGGAGAGGGGGCCGGCGATGCCGTGACGATCGGGTGGGCCGGCTTCGCGCGGAATGCGCCGGTGCTGACGCTGCTGCTGGGACTGGGCCCCGTGCTCGTGCCCGCCCTCGCCGGTTTCCTCCCGGCAAAGCGGCTGCCGGCCCAGCCCGCGCGCGTGGCGCTCGCCGGACTTCTCCTCGGGCTGTTCCTGTTCTACTTCGTGATGCTCTCGGAACGATCGTGGGTGGGCTTCCGCGCGGGGCAGATCATGCTCGCGATGCTGCCGTTGCCGCTCGCGCGCCTGTTCGACGTCCTGCTGGCGAGCCGGATCCGCCCGCTGGCGGCTGTGCTCGCGCTGGCGATCCTCGTCCTCGGATCGCCGACAACGGTCGTGGACGCGTTCAACGCCTCGGACATCACGAACCGCGAGATGGGCCCGTCCTTTCCCTGGACGTTGACGGTGAGCCCCGCGCAGCACCAGGCGCTCGCGTGGGTGCGCGCCAACACGCCCGCGCGCGCGATCGTCCAGGCCGAGCCGATCGTCCGCGGCCGCGCCCATTGGAGCTTCATCCCGACGTTCGCGCGCCGCCGCACGTCCGCCGCGCTGCCCATCTCGCTGCTGCCGGAACCGGAGTACGAGGCACGATCCCGGCGCGTGCAGTCGATGTTCACGAATCCGGACATGGACGGCGCGCGTCGCGAAGCACGCCGCCTGCGCATCGACTATCTCTGGGTCGATCGCGACGACCGCGACGCGTATCCGGAAGGCGTCGAGCGCCTGGCGCGGACGCCGGAGATCTTCCGGCCGGTCTTCAACAACGCGGAGGTCACGGTCTACGAGCTCCGGTGAGCGGCTGATCAGACACCTTGCGCGCCGCGACGAACGTCTGCCCGATCCAGTACGGCACTTGGCGGCCCGACAGCCCAAGGCCCTTCGCAACGGCACGCGACGATCCCGACAGCGCGCCGCTGACCACCGCTCCGCGCGAGAGCAGGTAGTCGAGCTCCAGCCGCTGGAAGTGCGCCCGGATCTCGATCACTTCGAACCCGTGGCGTTCGAGCAGGCTCCGCATCGTCTCGCGCGTGAAGTAGTAGAGATGAACGGAGGACAGGAACGGCCATCGGCGTCCGAGCGCCCTGGCGATCCAGCTGCCGATGTCCGGGTAGTTGACGATGAGAAGCCCGCCCGGCCGGATCAGATCGCGGACGGTCCGGATCACGCGCGTCGGATCCGGCGTGTGCTCGATGACGTCCCACAGCGTCACGACGTCGAACGAGCCCGGGGCGAATGACTGGTCGAAGAGCTCGCCGGTCCGAATCGGGATCCCGTAGTGTCGGGAGCCCCACTCGGCCAGCCACGCGTTGGGCTCGCAGCCTTCGACCTGCCACCCGCGTCCGCGCGCCGCCGCCAGGAACGCGCCCGCCGCCGTGCCGACGTCCAGGATCCGCCCGCGCCCCGGCAGGATCGTCTCGATGTGGGCGACCGCGTCCGCGAACGTCCGCTCCCGCGCGGCCACCTGCGACACGTACGCGGGATCGTCGCCGCCCGAGTACGCGTCCACGATGTCCGACGCCAGCGGGCGCGGGCTGACGTACTGCAGTCCGCAGCTCCGGCACCGCACCAGGCGATCGACGAGCAGCTCGTCGCCGGATGCCCGGAACGTGCGCACGAGGTCGCGGGCTGCGCCGTCGAGATGTTGCGCTTCGTAAACCGTTTCGGCGTCGGCGGCGCCGCACACGTTGCACGGGACGGATTCGTATCCTGCTCTCTCGACCCCGGGTCCGATGGACGGCTTAGCCAAAACCCGAAGATGTTATCACTTGGTCCCGAAGGAATACACGATGTTGACCTCGACCGCTATCTGGCATCGAGAAATGCGCCGCTCGCCACTACTCCCCTCGCAGCACGAGCGCGGGATCGACCCTCGACGCCCTGACAGCCGGCAGCAGCGCGGCGGCAAGCGCAATCCCCACGAGGATGCTTATCGCCGTCGCCAGCACCGGCGCGTTCGGCGCACCGAGCTGCGGCATCCTGGTGGCAATCAGCCGCACGACCCCTGCGGAAAGCACCAGCCCTACGACGATGCCGAAGGCTGTCTGTCGAGCGCCGTCGCGGAACACGAGCGCGAACATCTCGGACCGCGAGGCGCCGAGCGCCATCCGGAGCGCCAGCTCCCTCCAGCGTTGCGCGACGCGATAGGCCATCACGCCGTAGAGCCCCGTGGCCGCCAGGAGCAGCGCGACCAGTGCCGAGCGACGACAGAATCGCCGTCCCCAGCCGCACCGGAAACATCGGCAGCGACGTGTACTCGTCGAGCGTCGTCACGCCGGTCAGCGGCAGGTCCGGGTTGACGGACGCGAACACCTGCCGGAGCGCCGGCACGAGGTCGCCAGGCCTGCCGGTCGAACGGACGTGCACCGTGATCGACGCGGGGGTCTGCTGCGCGTACGGCAGATACACGTGCGGCGGTGACGACTCCTCGAGCCGGTCGAACCGGTATTTGCCGTTGGCCGCGACCCCGATCACCGTTGACTGTCCGGAGCCCGCGTCGATCGTGAGGCCGATCGGATCGCGGCCGGACAGGAATCGCTGAACGAACGCCTGGTTCACGACGACGACCTGTGCGGTGTCCGCCTTGTCGCGCTCGTCGATCGCGCGCCCTTGCAGAACCTGAATCCCCAGCGTCTCGAAGTAGCCGCCGGCAATTCTGTTCGACAGGATCGCCATGCTCTCGTTCTCGGCGGGGACGTAGCCCGGCACGCGAATCGCCACCGATCGGTAGCCGCTGAACCCCAGCGGAACGAACGTCGCGGCCGTGGCCGACTGCACGCCAGGAAGCGCGCGGACTCCCGAGAGCAGCCGATCGACGGCCACCAGCCGTTGCTCCGGGAGACCGGTAGCCCGCCTGATCGAAATCGGTCGAGACGAGCAGCACCGCTTCCGGCGCCCGTGAAACCGCGATCGATCGCGGAGATCGTCGTCAGCGAGCGCAGGAAGAGGCCGGCGGACGACGAGCGCCGTCAGCGAGAGCGCGAGCTGCGCGACGACGAGCGCCGACCGCAAACGGGCGGAGGCCCGCCCCGCGCCGCCTCTCGCCAGCCTCAGCGAAGGCATGACCGCGCCCCTGAAGGCATGGATGGCGGGCAGCAGGCCGAAGACGGGGACCATCGCAGCGGCGAGCAATACGCCGAACGTGAGAATGCGCACGTTCAGGCTTCCCTCCAACGCGATCGGCAGCGGAGACGGCGGCATCAGCGCCTGGAGCAGCTGCTGACCCGACTGCGCCACGATCACTCCCAGGATCGCGCCGGCGCCGGCGAGCAGCATCGACTCGCAGAGGAGCTGACCGATGATGCGGCCGCGCCCGCACCCCAGCGCCAAACAGACACCGATTTCGTACCGGCGTGCCGCGCCGCGCAGCATCAGCAGGTTCGCCACGTTCGAACAGACGATGAGCGTCACGAGACCGGTGAGGCCGAGGAGCACCGAGAACAGCGACCCCAGCCGCTGCGCCGGACCGATGTTGAGCGGCTCGACGTACGCCTCGCGGCCCGCGTTTTCCGGATAGGTGGCGGCGAGGCGGCCGCTGATCATCCGCAGCTCCTCACGCGCCTCCAACAGCGTCACCCCGTCGCGCAACCGGCCGACCACTTGCAGCCAGCGGGTCTCCCGCGTCTCGAGCGCACGGGCCTCGCCGGTCAGCACGGGATTCATCGTGATCGGGACCCAGACGTCGAACGCAAGGCCGGCGAACGTCCCGCCGAAATTCGCCGGAGCCACGCCGACGATCGCGACGTCGATGCCGTTGAGCCGGATGTGCCGGCCGATCGCGGTCGCGTCGCCGCCGAAGCGCTGCACCCACAGCCGATGGCTGATGACGGCCAGCGGCGCCTCTTTCGCGACGCGCGACTCGCCGCGCGCGAACGCGCGCCCGACGATCGGCGACACGCCGAGCACGTCGAAGTAGTTGTCGGTGACGAGAAGCCCCCAGACGGACTCGGCCGCGCGGCCGCCGTCGTCGCCGGCCGCACGGAGCGCGAACTGCCCGAAGCCGAAGGCGGCCAGTGCGGGGATGCTCTGAGTCTGATCCCGCCAGTCGAGGTAGTCCGGATACGAGACGCCCTGCTGGCTCCCTTGCGCGCGCGTGGCCACGCTGACGACGCGGTCAACGGCCGCTACAGCCGGCAGCGGCCGGCGCACCAGGTGATCGGTCCACGCGAAGACCGTCGTCGTGGCGCCGATGCTCACCCCGATGCAGAGGACGACCACGGCGCTTGCCAGCGGCGCGCTTCGGATCGATCGGACGGCGTATCGAAGGGTCAACAGCATGCAGCCACGGTAGGCCGATTGACGCGGCCGCGCAACGACGAACCCATGAGCGGAGGGTTTTTCCCCGTCAGCGGCCTGGCTCGGGGATGACCGGCACCGACAAAAGGCGCTGGCCAGCCGCCCCAGGCGCGGGCGGATTGGTCAGAATCAGCGCGCCTATTCCCGTGAGGCGGGGCCGAGCCGTCCGGAACCCACGGCGAGCATCTTCCGCACGAGCCAGACGATGCCGGTGATGACGAGGATGTTCACCACGTACGGGGCGATCAGGATCCAGCCCACGCCTGGCGGCGCCGCGTTCCGTTGTGCCGGCCAGACGAAGGCGAACCAGGCGGCCGCCATCAAGACGAGCACGAGCGGCACCCAGTGAATCACCACAGCGTCGCGGTTCGCGGGCGGCGGCGTGGGTCTCGCGCGCCGTTCGAGGTAGCGCCACACGATCCACGCCCCGGCCGCCAGCGCGCCGCCGGCCAGCGCGCCCTGAAGCAGAAGGATCAGCAGGATCCACAGTGAGATGAGCGCGCTTTCGAGCATGGCGTGTCTCCATTTCCCGCGGGACGCCGGGCGCCAAATCGACCGCTATTTTACTGCTTCGTGTTACCTGTAGAACGGCCGGCCCTTCAGCCACCGCGGTCCATAAATCGGGAACGCCTGTCCGACTTCGTGAGCTCCGAGGTCCGGCGCCTTGCCGGCGAACCCGTCGTTCACGTTCGGCAGGCGGACCCCGGCGTCCACCGCTTTGCCCCCGGGCTTCAGACGGAAGTCGAGATCCGCGGCGTGGTACGGCGTGCCGGGCTTCGACGAGTCCGGCGGCGCCGGCGGACGCAGGCTCTCGAAGATGTCGTAGTCGACTTCGATGCCATGCGTCTCCTGCCCCGTGGCAGCGGCAAGCTCCGCGAGCGTCTTGAACCGCTGCGCCTGGTTCGGGCTCTCGTAGTCCACGCGCACGCCCGATTTCGGACCGAGCCACGAGTATTGGAACTCCGCACCACGGTTGGGGCGGTAGCCGTTGTAGTCGTACGTCGAGTACGCCGTGGGTCCGCCGAGCACCGAAATGCCGACCGGCGCGTCCGTCCCCAGGAACAGGTTGTTCTGGAAGTGCGCGTTCGACAGGCGCTGCGCGGTGCGGTTCTCCGCGATGATCGTGTTGTGATAGACGATCACCCCGGCCGGGTTGATGAACTTCAGGGCGACCGGCGTGTTGTAGACCACGTTGCGGATGTAGTACGCCGGGCCGCCGAAGATCGGCTGCGCGCTCAACCCCGTGTGGGCCGCGTTCACGCCCCGGTTTCGCATGACGCGGATGTTGTGGACGCCGCCATCGGCTTCGATGAAGTCGTCGCCCGTCACGTGGACGTCGTTGTTGTAGATGTCGATCGCGACGGCCTTCAACTCCTGCTGTTGCTCGGGAACCCCGTGAGTGCAGACACTGATGCCGTCGTGGAAGAACGCCACCGCGTTGTGGGCGATCACATGCCCGGATCCGTAGACCTTGACCGCGTAGTAGCTGTTGATTGGGTGCGCGCCGTACGCGCCCGGGTTCGCCCAGCCGAGCACGCGGTTGCGGTCGTCGCGGCCGAGGAAGACGTTGTCGGCGATGTAGAAATCCTTCGACCCGGCAAACTGAGTGGTCACGCCGACGCCCACGTTTTCGATCCGGCAGTTGCGGACGGTCAGGCCTTTGGCGCCCGCGACGTCCTTCACGCCCGCCCAGAAAGCGACTTCGGTGTTGCGAATCGTGAGCCCCTCGAAGATGTGGTAGTCGGCGCCCATCACGTCGAACAGGCGGAAGGCGCCGTCGCCGTCGAAGATCACCTCGCCGTCGCCGGCCGCTCGAATGACAATCGGCCGATCCGGCGTGCCTTTCGCGGTCAGCAGATACGCGCCGTCGAACGTGGTGCTCAACGGGTCGACGTAGTTCCTTCGATCGCCTTTGTACAGCCCGGCGTGCACGAGGATGATGTCCCCGGCATCCACCTTCCGCTGGTAGACCACGTTCCAGTCGCCGGTGCCCGCCCCGGCGTAGGCCGCCATGAGCCCCGTGTAATTCGGCTCCTCTTTCGCTCCGCGCCACCCGGGCGGGTAGACGTGCAGCACGCGCCCGCCGGTGGCCGCTTTCGGCTCCGCGCGCGTGCGGACCCTGGCCGTCTGCACGGCCTGCCCGTTCACGCCGTCCGGATCCGACATGGTCAGGCGCACTTCGTACTCGGTATCCGGATCGAGATCCAGGATGCTCCCGGCGAATCGATCGGGAACCGTGTAGGGAGCGCGGAAAATCTGCTCGCCGCCGATCCGCAGCAGCGGCAGCGCCGGCTTCCAGACGTCCTGGCCCTCGAGGCCCGCCTTCGCAGCATCGAATAGTTCGCTGCTTCGGCGCGGCAAGCCGGTCCGGGATCGCCGGTAGGCGACCGCAACGGTCGCGTTCCGGTTCCGGTCGCCGGAGATCTCCCATTCGAACCCCAGGCAGATCAGCGTCGGCGGCTCCACCACGAGCTGCCCAGCCTTGACTGCATCGACCAGTTGGCTGGCTGGGCCCGGCGACTGCGCGAACGCACCGTCGTCCGCCTGAAACACAGGACCCGTCAGAAGCAGCAGCGCGACTGTGGTCGTGAAGCTTTTCATGGACGCCTCGCGGCAGGAGTATAGCGTGTGGTTCCGCTCGGGACTCGGGACTCGAGTTCAGACCAGAGACCAAAGACCCAAGACCAAAGACACCAGAGCCCTGAGACCTGAGACCCGCGACCCCCAGTAAACCCATCCGCCGGGAACTACGTCTATACCTGACGTGTGTATTGATTCGTATATACTTCCGCGGCGATGACACTGGCGAGTCCCGACCCGCGTCCGCTTTCACCGCAGTGGTTCCAGATCCTGCTGGCGCTGGCCGACCACGACCTGCACGGGCTGGCGATCACCAAGGAAGTCTTCGACCGGACCGAAGGCGTGATGCACCTCTGGCCCGGGATGCTCTACGGCGCGCTGAAGAAGATGACGGCCGCCGGGCTGGTCGACGAGGCGCCGGCGCCGCGCGACTTTGCCGCGGCGGGCGGCCGTCCGCGCTTCTACCGGATCACACCGTATGGCCGCCGGGCCTGCGCGGCCGAAGCGGCGCGCCTGTCCCGGTTCGTGGACGCCGCCCGCTCGAAGCGGCTCATCAAGCGTCCACGAACGACGTAGGCCGGCCATGCTGCGCGTCATCTACCGGATCCTGCTTTACGCGTGCCCGCCGGCCGTCAGGCGGGACTACGGCGCAGAGATGGAGGACGGGTTCGTCCACTCGCTGGCGGTCGAACGAACCAGGCGCACCCGCGCCGGCCTGGCCCTCGCGGTCATGTGGGGACTTGCCGACGTCCTGATCTTCGCGTGCCGCGCACGATGGCACGGATGGGGCACCTCTCGGGATACCGATCAGCACACCAGACCAAGGAGGCCGCTCGTGATTCTGCGCGACGTCCGGGGAACGATGCGCCTGATGCGCAGCCAGCCGGCGATGACCACCGGCATCGTGCTCATGCTGGCGCTCGGCATCGGCGCCACCACCGCGATCTTCAGCGTCGTCTACGGCGTGCTGTTGAAGCCGCTGCCATTCCCCGAGCCGGACCGGGTCGTCCAGGTCTGGGGCTCGATCCCGTCGCGCGGCCTCGGCGGCCGTGACGCTGACCGAGGCGAACTTCTGGGACATGCGCGACATGAACCAGTCGCTCTCGGACTTCGGCGCGCTGCACTCCGCGAGCTTCACGCTCACGGGCTTCGAGACGCCGGAGCGCGTGACGGGCGCGGCCGTCAGCGCCGGGTTCTTTCGGGCACTGGGCGTGCGACCGGTGGCGGGCCGCGTCTTCGAGCCGGGCGAGGACGAGCCCGGCGCGGCGCGCACGCGGGCGGTGCTCTCGCACGCGTTCTGGACGCGCCGCTTCGGCCGGGACGCGAGCATCGTCGGGCGCGCGATCACCCTGGATGGGCGCTCGTATGAAGTCATCGGGATCCTGCCGCCGGGATCGCCGTGGCTCGACGCCGCGGAAGTCTTCGTGCCGTTCGTGCGCCGGCCCAACGCGAATCGCACCAGCTGGGAATACATCGCGATCGGCCGGCTGAAGCCCGGCGTCTCCTTCGACGCCGCCCTGGCGGATCTCGAGCGCGTCGCGAAGGATCTCGAGAGGAAGTACCCGGCGAACAAAGATCTCGGCGCCACGATGCAGTCTTCGCAGGTGTGGATCGCCAGCGATCAGCTGCGACGGACGCTCTGGATGCTGCTCTGGTCGGCCGGTCTGCTGCTCCTGATCGCATGCGTGAACGTGACCAATCTCCTGCTCGCGCGCGCATCCGCCCGGGCCCGCGAGAACGCCGTGCGAACGGCGCTCGGGGCGACGCGGGCGGATCTGGTACGCGAGCGGCTGACCGAATCGCTGGTCTACAGCCTCGCCGGAACAGCCCTCGGCTGGCTGGTCGCGACCTGGATGCTGGGCGTGCTGCAATCGGTCAACCCCGGCGGCATTCCGCGCCTGGCGGAGGTCACGCTGAACGGCTGGGTGATCGCATTCGCAGCGTCGGCGGCGCTGGCCGTCGGCGTGTTGACGGGCCTCGTCCCTGCCTTTCGGACACCGCTCGGCAACATCCTGCCGGCACTCCGAGGCGGCTCGCGCGGGGCGACCGGCGATCGCGGACAGAACCGCCTCCGCAGCGTGTTCGTCTGCGCCGAAGTCGCCCTGTCGCTCGTCCTGCTCGTGGGCGCCGGGCTCCTCGTGCGCAGCCTGATGCACGTCCTCTCGGTCGATCGCGGATTCCAGACGGAGCACCGGATGCTCGTGACCGTCAGCATCCCCGCGTCGTACGGCGAGGACCGCATGCGCCAGACCGCCACGGACATCCTGGAGCGGCTCGAGTCGGTGCCCGAGGTGATCTCGGCCGCCACGGTCAGCGGCCGTCCGCTCTCACGCGGCAGCACCGGCCTCGGCATCGCCGCGGCCGATCAGCCGGCGCTCCCGGACGTGCAGGTGCCATGGGCCACTTGGCGCATCGTCACGAAGGACTACTTCAAGACGATCGGTCTGCCCGTGCTCGCGGGTCGCGCCTTCACCGACCAGGATCAAATCGGGAAGCCCTGGCGCGCCGTGATCAGCAAACGGCTGGCGGATCTCCTGTGGCCCGGACAGGATCCGATCGGCCGGACCGCCATCCTCTGGAAGGGCCAGAACGAAAGCCGCGGCGAGATCGTCGGCGTGGTGGGCAACATGCGGGAACGCGGACTCGAGAACGGCCCGACCCTCGCCGTGTACTTCCCGGCCGGCGGAACCGCCGACACGTCGCTTCAGCTCGTCCTGCACACCAGAGGCGAGCCGCTGTCGGTGGTTCCCGCCATCCGGAGCCTCGTGACGAACATCGATCGGAACCTGCCGGTCTCCAACGTCCGCACGTTCGACGATGTCGTGACAACGTCCGTGGCGACGCGCCGCGTCACCATGCTGCTGCTCGTGACGTTCGCGGGTGTCGCGCTGATTCTCGCGCTGGCCGGCGTGTACGGCGTGCTTGCCTATTCGGTCGCGCGCCGGACGTCCGAGATCGGCGTGCGGATCGCGCTTGGCGCCGATCACCGCGGGGTGCTGCGGCTGGTGCTCGCGCAGGGCATGCGTCCGGTGTTTGTCGGCGTCGCCGCCGGCCTGGCCGCCACGTTCTGGCTGTCGCGCCTGATGGCGAGCCTGCTGTTCGAGATCGAGCCGCACAATCCCGCGACCTACGCGACCGTCGCCGGCGTCCTGATCGCGGTGGCGACCCTGGCCTGCTACCTCCCCGCGCGACGGGTCCTGAGGATCGATCCGGCGATCGCGCTGAGAACCGAGTAGCGATCGGACCTCTGCTCATACCCTTGAAACCGGCCCCGCATGCGCCTAGGATTACCTCCACGCGGTCTTCCTGCAGGAGGCACAGTCGGTGAACCGAAGGACCTTTTTCAAGGCGCTCGGGACGGCCCCGGCGATCAGCGTGCTCGGTCCCGCCGACGCGGTCGCGGACATGCCGAAGGCGAAGATCACGCGGGTGCGGATCTACAAGCCGCCCAACCTCAACCCGCTCTTCAACCAGAGCAACATGGTGGTGACGGTCGAGACCGACATCGGGATCACCGGCATCGGCGAAGGGGGCGCGAAGGACACCCTCGAGCAATGCGCCGGGACCTTGATCGGCCAGAACCCGTTCCGGATCGAGGCGATCTGGCAGGAGGCGTACATCGCCTGGTTCTATCCGCCGGGCCGCGAGAAGGCCCATGCCCTGGGCGCGCTGGACCTGGCCCTGTGGGACATCAAGGGGAAGGCGCTGAAACTTCCGGTCCACGAACTGCTGGGAGGCACGGCGCGCAACTACTGCGAGTGCTACGCGACCGGCGGCGCGCGTCCGCCCGGCACACCGCCCGGCGCGACGTTGAGCCTGCAGGAGCGAGCCCGGGCCACGATGGAGGCGGGCTATCGCGCCTTCCGGATGGGGCCGACAGAGTCGCCGATTGGCGGCGTGTACGACACGCGCTCGGTGGTCCGGCGCGTCGCTCAGGACTGCAAGGACGTGCGCGAAGCGGTCGGGCCGGAGGGCAACTGGTGCATCGACCTGCACCAGCGGTTCGACTTGAACGACGCGCTGCGCGTCTGCAAGGTCATGGAAGAGTACGACCCCTTCTTCGTCGAGGATCCGGTCCGCGACGAGAACGCGTTGCAGGACATCCCGAAGCTGCGGCAGATGACCACGGTCCCCCTGACCCATGGCGAGGAGTGGGGGCTGAAGTGGGACTTCAACAGGCTCGTCGAGAGCCACGACGTCGACTTCATCCGCTCCACGCTGCCGAACATCGGCGGGATCACCGAGATGATGAAGGCCGCCGCCATCTGCGAGACACACGCGGTGGGCATCATTCCGCACTTCACCGGCCCGATCGCGACCGCGGCGCTGGTGAACTGCCTCTCGACGTTTTCGGGACCGGTCCTGATGGAGTACAACTACGGCGGCCGGCCGATCGACTACCTGCCGGAGTGCCTCGACTTCAAGAACGGCAAGGCATACACGAACCAGCGGCCGGGCCTGGGCGTCACGGCCGACATGAAACTGCTGACGCTCATCGGCGAGGTGACGGAGCCCGGGCGAAAGAATTTCTACAGGCGGCCGGACGGCTCGCTCACGCACTGGTAGATTCCGGCAGGGCTGAAGCCCTGCGCTACGTACGACGTACGAGGCCGCGCTGATGTCCGGCGCGACAGGCGAGGAGACAACATCATGAAGCGTCGCGACGCACTGAAATCGCTTTCGATGGCCGGCGGAGCCTCGCTGCTCGCGGCCAAAGAGCCGCTATCCGAGGCGCTCGGGCTGCCCGGCACTGTGCATCCGGGCTACGCGCAGGCAGTGGCCGGCACCGCGCCGATCAAGATCCGCGACATCAAGACGATCCTGACCGCGCCCAATCGCATCCGGCTGGTCGTCGTGAAGGTCGAGACGACCGAGCCCGGGCTGGTTGGGTGGGGCTGCGCGACGTTCACGCAGCGCGCGCTCGTCGTCAAGACGGCGATCGAGGAGTACCTGAAGCCGTTCCTGATCGGCCGGAACGTCGACGAGATCGAAGACATCTGGCAGTCCAGCTACATGAGCTCGTACTGGCGCAACGGCCCGGTGCTCTTCAACGCGATGAGCGGCGTGGACATCGCGCTGTGGGACATCAAGGGCAAACGCGCCGGGATGCCGCTCTATCAGCTGCTCGGCGGCAAGGTCCGGAAGGGCGCCGACTGCTACTACCACGCAAGCGGCGCCAGCTTCACCGAAGTCGAAGACAATGCGCGGCGCGGCATGGAACAGGGCTTCCGGCACGTGCGCGTGCAGGTCTCGACCCCCGGATACGCCAGCTACGGCGCGCGCAGCACCGCGCCGGCTGCGGCCGGGGCGCCGAACGAAGCCGTCGGGCCGACCAACCCGAGGGCCGTCTGGGAATCGGCGCCGTACGTGCGGATGCTGCCGAAGTTCTTCGAGCACATGCGGACCAAGCTCGGCGAGGAGGTCGAGCTGCTGCACGACGTGCACGAGCGGGTCACGCTCAACCAGGGAATCAACCTGTGCAAGGCGCTCGAGCCGTACCGGCTGTTCTTCCTGGAAGACCCGTTCCCGCCGGAAGACAACGACCACTTCCGCCTGCTGCGCCAGCAGACCAGCATACCGATCGCCATGGGCGAGCTGTTCAACACGCAGCACGAATACCTGCCGCTCATCAAGGAGCGGCTGATCGACTTCATCCGCATCCACATCTCGCAGATCGGCGGCCTGAGCCCGGCGCGCAAGGTCGGGGCGCTGAGCGAGTACTTCGGCGTCCGCACCGCGTGGCACGGACCGGGCGACGCGTCGCCGCTCGCGCACGCCGCGCAGCTCGCTCTGGAACTCGCGAGCTACAACTTCGGCGTGCACGAAGGCGGATCGTTTCCGGCCGAGACGAAGGAGGTCTTCAAGGGGTGCCCCGAGGTCAGCAACGGCTACATGCTCGCGCAGGAAAAGCCGGGGCTGGGAATCGATTTCGACGAGACGCTCGCGGCCAAGTTCCCATTCCCTCCGGGCCCGCCGAACTTCGACTATTCGTGGGGGACGACGCGGCGTCAGGACGGGACGGTGATCAGGCCGTAAAGATCGAGTTCAGGAGTCCAAAAGAACCAAACAGGAGATTAGGAGGTCAGGAGGTTTGGTTGTAAACCAAAACTTCTCCTGATCTCCTGATCTCCTGTTCAATGTCTCTTGATCTCGCGGTTCTATTCGCTCGCGGCGATGTAGCTCTTGCGCGCGCGGGCGGTCATCCCCGGCTTCTTGATCCGCAGCTCCAGCTTGTGCGACTTGCCATCCAGCTTGGGCGGCTCGAAGCCGAGCGCATATTGCCGGTGCAGCTCGTCGGCGACTCGCGCGAACGTCGACGCCAGGTCGTTCGTCGTCGTCAGGTCGAAGTACCCGCCGCCGGTTTCGGCGGCGATCTTCGGCAGCCCTTCGTCCGGCTTTTGAGAGATCAGACCGCTCGGCCGCCCGAGGCCGCCCATGTGCCCGCCGGTCACCGGCGCTCTGCGGTTGCCGTACGGCACGTGGCTCTCCAGGCCGATCGCGTAGACCATCACGTTCTCTTCCTGCGCGCGCTTCATCACGCTCTTCAGGCTGATGTTGTTGCTGCTGAAGTTCATCGGGCTGTCCACGCCGTCGGTGAAGACCAGCACCACGCGCCGGCCTTCCTGGTGCCGCAGCGCGTTCATGCCGACGTTGACCGCGTTCCACAGCGGCGTCGGGCCTTCGGCCTGGAGCTCGGTGCGGAGAATGCGCAGCATCTCCTCCGGCTCGCTCGTGAAGTCCGGCGGATCGAGCTGGACGCGCGCCGCGAAACTGCCGATGCGCACCTTGTCGGCCGGCAGCAGCCGGGTCACGAACGCCTCGGCCGCGGCTTCGACCCGCCGGAAGTTCGCGCGCATGCTGCCGCTCCGGTCCAGCATCACGACGATCGTGATCGGCTGGATGTCGTTGGCGAAGAGCGTCAGCGGCTGGGGCTTGCCGTTGTCGTAGATTTCGAAGTCGTCTCGACTCAGATCGGGGACGAGCCGTCCTTCCGGATCGGTCACCGTCGCAAACACGGCAACCGTGCGGGCGCCGCTCTTGAACGGCTGTTGACGCCCGTCGACGGACACCGCGAGCGCCGCGACGGCGCACACGAAGGGCAGGAGGATTCCGGGTCGGGAGGCCACGCCTTGGATCTTCGCACACTTCGAATCCCTAATCACTCATCCTTGAATCTCGGACCCCGATTCGAAGGATTCAGATTCAGGGATTCAAGGATTCGAGGATTAGCGATTCGAGACGAGCCACCGGCCTTGACAACCGCCCCAAACTGTCATACTGTCATATGACAGATGGATTGCTGACATGCGGTTCCAACTCAACTTCAAGTCCGGGACGCCCGTGTACCTGCAGCTGGTCGAGCAGGTGAAAGCGGCCGCCGCCTCAGGGTCGGTGCAGCCCGGCGAGCCGCTGCCGTCCATCCGTCCGCTCGCGGAGGAGCTGCGCGTCAACCGGAACACCGTCGCCAAGGCGTACGCGGAGCTGGAGCACCAGCGGGTCATCGAAACGATCGCCGGCAAGGGCTGCTTCATTCGCGCCAGCAGCTCTCCGTTCAAGAAGGAAGTGCGCCTCAAGCTCGTGGCGGAGAAGCTCGACGACGCGGTGGTCCAGGCGCATCACGTCCAGATCGCCAGGACCGACTTCATCCGGCTCGCCGAGGATCGTTTCGACGCGTTCCAGGACAAGCGGGCGCGGGCCGCGAATCGATAAAGCCATGAACCAAGAAACTCCGGTCATCGAGATCAACCAGCTGGTCCGGCGCTACGGCCGGACCGACGCCGTCAACGGCCTCGACCTGCGCGTGCGGCCCGGCCGGTGCTACGGCTTCTTCGGCCGCAACGGCGCCGGCAAGACCACGACGATCAAATGTCTGTTGAACCTGCTTCGACCGACGAGCGGCGAGGCGAAGCTCTTCGGGCTCGATCCGGCGCGCCACGAGGTGTCGGTGAAATCGCGGCTCGCCTACGTGCCGGACTACGTCGCGTTCTATCCGTGGATGACCGTGCGGGAGACCCTCGACTACTTCCGGTCGTTTCGCGGGCATTGGAACCGCGAGACGGAACGCGCGCTCATCGATCGGTTCCGGCTCGATCCGCGCCAGAAGACCCGGCACCTGTCCAAGGGGCAGCGCACGCAGGTGGCGCTCATCACGGCCATCTGTCCCGAGCCCGAGCTGCTCGTGCTCGACGAGCCCACCTCCGGCCTCGATCCCATCGTCCGCCGCGAATTCATCCAGACCGTCATCGGCGCCTACCAGGAAGGGGAACCGGGGCGGCGGACCGTGTTCGTCTCGACGCACCTCATCTCGGAGTTCGAGGGGCTCATCGACGAGTTCACGATCATCGAGGCGGGCCGAAGCGTGCTGACGCTCGAGGCCGATGCCGCACGCGAACGCTACCAGAAGATCTACGCGCGGTTCGCGGGCGCGGCGCCGCACGCTCGACTTTGCCGGTGCGCGCATGCTCCGGCAGGGCGGCCGCGAGATCGAGATCGTGGTCAACGGCAACTCCGGCGATGTGCTGGAGCGCCTGAAGGCCGGTTCGCCCGAAACGCTGACGACAGAAGCGCTGAGCCTCGAAGAGATCTTCGTCACGACGCTCCAGCCAATGGGTGTCCTGGCATGACGGGCGCCGCGTTGCTTCCGGCCGGCGTGCGCAAGGAAATCCGCGCGCTGTTCCCGATCTGGCTGGCGTGTGCGGGCGCCATCGTGGCGGCCGCCGTTCTGGGCACTGGCAACGCCTTCATAATCGCCCTCATCGCCTATGTCCTCGGGTCGGTCGCGCTCGGCGCGCTGTCGATGGGCCACGAGTACACCAGCCGTACGTTGACGCTGCTGCTGTCCCTGCCGGCAAGCCGGCGGCGGCTGTACCTTGTGAAGCTCGGCGTGCTGGGCCCGATGGTCCTGACGCTCGGCGGGCTCGCCTTCGGCCTGCTCCTCAAACCGTGGGCGCTCGATCGCGATCTCGCCCGCATCGCGACGATTCCCTTCCTGTCCGTGATGTGCGGCCTGTTTCTGGCGCCATGGTTGACGATGATCTGCCGGAGCCCGCTCGCCGGCTTCATATTCGCGATCGCGATACCCGGGGTCGTTCACATCGCCGGGGACATCGCCAGCTTCGCGATCTACACGTCCAGACCGGACGCGATTCGCTTCACGTTCGCCGTGCTCTGGTGGGTAATCACAGGGTTGTGCGCGATCGCGGCGGTCTCGAGCTGGCGGATGTTCATGCGACTCGAAGCGATCGAAGGACCCGACGCTCAGGTGGGCCTGCCGCAGTGGCTGCGCGGCCGGGCCGCCGCACCAGACGTCGAACGGGCGAACCATCCCGTCTGGCTGCTCGCGAAGAAGGAGCTTCGCCTGCAGCAGCTGACTTTCGTCGTCAGCCTGATCTACGTTGCGGAGTGGAGCGCGCTCTGGGTGTTCCGGCAGACGTTCCCGGAATCGGATGGTGTCCCCTTCGCACGTAATCACGGTCTTTCATAGCGGAGCCGCCGCGCTGTTGAGCGGATCGCTGGCGAGCGCGGAGGAGCGGCACTTCGGTACCTCGAGTCCCAGTTGCTCCTGCCGATGGCGACGTGGAAGCAATGGTGCGTGAAGGCCGCGGTGGCGCTCGGCGTGGCCCTCCTGCTCGGAGCCGCCCTGCCCGCGCTTCTCGGCTCCTTGAGCCCGTCGGGCGACGGCAAGGGCGTCACCGCGTGGTTCACCGGCACCATCGTGCTGATCTCGGCCGGGAGCCTGTACATTTCCTCGCTGAGCGGTAGCGGAGTCCGCGCGGTGCTGGGGTGTGCTGCAGTCATCGCCGTCGTCGCCCTCGCGCTGCCCCCCGCGTTCGACCTCGTCTTCTCGGTCTTGATCAGGACCATCTATGCGGCGTTGACCGCGGTACAGCACGTCGACGATCCGGCGGGGGACAGAGCTCATCATGGTCGCGGCCGGCGTGGGCTTTCTTCCGCTCGCGCTCTGGTTCGGACTCGTGAACCATCGGTCCACGGAGTGGGACCTTGGCCGCGTATGCCGGCAGGCCGCCTGCATGGCCGGGTGGCTGACGGTCGCCGGCGTGTTGCTCGTGCTGTAGCTCGCTGTGTCGGTCCGGCTGAAGCCGGACGCCATCGGCTATCGACCCGCCATCGTCCGCACCGTCTGAATGGTGTCGGCCTCGGCGGCGGTCTTGTCCAGGCGGTACCGCTTGACCCGCGCGAAGCGCAGCGCCAGCCCGCCGGGATAGATCGGGCTGTCCTGGATCTCGTTGAACGCGATCTCGACGACGAGCTCGGGGCGGACGTGGACGGTGTAGCCGTCGCGGCCGATCTCGAGCGTCTGCAGTTTCTCCGTCTGCCACGCCAGCATCTCGTCGGTCATCCCCTTGAACGTCTTGCCGAGCATCACGAACGAGTGGCTCTCCGGATCGCGGGCGCCCAGGTGCAGGTTGCTGAGCCAGCCTTGCCGGCGGCCGTGGCCCCACTCGACCGCGAGCACGACGAGGTCGAGCGTGCGGGGCCGTTTGACTTTCAGCCACGACGCGCCGCGGCGGCCCGCGGCATACGGCGCGCTCAACGCCTTCGCCATGATGCCTTCGTGGCCGGCATCGATCGCCGCGCGTGCGAACGCCAGCGCCTCTTCACGGGACGGCCGGATGACGCGCGGGACGGCCGCCGCGCCGGCGGCATCGTGCAGCGCCTGGATGCGCCGCTCCTGCGGTTCGTCCAGGAGGACAGCGCCGTCCGCGTACAGGCAATCGAAGAAGAACGGCGTGAGCGGCAGCTCCAGGCGGGTCTTCTCCACATCGAGCTTCCGGCCGAAGCGGCGCATCGTGACCTGGAACGGCTCGCGGCCGCCCGTCGGGACGCAGGGCGATGACTTCGCCGTCGAGGACCAGCTCGCGCGCGGGCAGACCGCGAACGAGCGAAACGACTTCGGGCACGGCCTCCGTGACGTCGCGAAGGCTTCTCGAAAAGACCCGGACAACGTCCTCCGCCTTGTGGACCTGGACACGGGCGCCATCCAGCTTGTACTCGAGCGTCGGATCGTCGAGCCGGTCGAGCGCGTCCTCGACGCTGGCCTCGGACTCCGCAAGCATCGGCTGGATCGGCCGCATCACCTGCATCGCGACGGCATCGAGCGCCGCGTCCCCGCCGGCGAGCGCCGCTTTCGCCACAGGCCCGAGATCGCCGGCCATCATCGCCGCGCGCCGGAGGCGTGGGGCATTGACCTTCGCGGCGCGCGCGACGGCCTCCAGAAGCACGCCTTCGAGAGCGCCCTGGCGAAGCTCACCGTAGAGGAGCCGGCGCAGGAAGTCGTGTTCGGACCCGGTCGCGCGAGCAAACAGCTCGCGAAGCACGCGCGCGCGTTCGCCGGCCGACCCTTTCCCGGAGACCCGCGACAGCGTCGCGAAGGCCTCGTCCACGTCTCCAACGTCCAGCGTCGCCTCGGCGGCAGGCGGGGCGTCCGACGCGGCGGCAATGGCCGCGTGTCCGATGCCGATCCGCCCTTGCCGCGCCGTGCCCGACAGAAACGCGACGGCGGTCTCGACCTCGCCCGGCTGGAGCCGGGCCAGCAGATCGGCGAGCCGGTTGATCTTGTCCAGCCGGCCGCTGACGCGCGCGACATCGGCGGACGCCGTCACGAGCTCTACGAAGCGCATGAAAGAGATCTTAATGCGAAGGTTCAGGTCCGGCTAAAGCCGGACGCCACCGGAGTTCGCCGGATGTCGCGTTCCCGGTGCTGTCCGGCTCTAGCCGGACCTTGCATTCGCGTGGCGTCGGCTTTGAGCCGGACCTTGCAGATTTGTCTTTGCCGTGCGGCGGTGTCACAATGCGCCCGTTCCGACACGTCTCGGAGGGAGGAGTTCATGAAAGCTACCGCTAGCCTCTTGGCAGCTGCGCTGGTCTTCGCGTTGAGTCCGGTCGTCTCGACGCCGCACGCGCAGAGCGCACCGCCCGCGGGCTTCGTCTCGATCTTCAACGGAAAGGACCTGTCGGGTTGGAAGATCCCCGAGGGGGACAACGGCCACTGGAAGGTCGTGGACGGCGTCATCGACTACGACGCCGCCAGCGAGGCCGTGAAGGACAAGAACCTCTGGACCGTGAAGGCCTACAAGAACTTCGTCGCCAGGGTGGACTGGCGGATCAAGTCGACGCCCTACATCAACAGGAACATGCGGATCGTGATGCCGGACGGGCACGACAAGCTGGACGAGAACGGCAAGGTGATCAACATCGCCGGCCCGGACTCCGATTCCGGATTCATCCTGCGCGGCTCCGGCAAGGCCCAGCTCAACATCTGGTGCTGGCCGGTCGGCTCCGGTGAGATGTACGGCTACCGCACCGATACCAAGATGCCGCCGGAAGTCAGGGCGGCGGCGACTCCGAAGGTGAACGCCGACAAGGACATCGGCCAGTGGAACACGTTCGAGGTCACGGCGCAGGGCAACGTGGTGAAGGTGGTCGTCAACGGCCAGACCGTGATCGAGAAAATCACGCTGCCGGGATTGCCCGAGGAAGGGCCGTTCGGGCTGCAGCACCACGGCGGCGTGAAAGACGGCGTGCCGACCGGCAACCCCGCGCTGGTCCAGTTCCGAAACATCTACGTCAAGGAATTGCCCTGATTCACCGCCGCAGGTCGAGACACACGAGCGTCTTGTCGTTCCGCGCGTAAAGCAGTCCGTCCGCGATCGCCGGGAACGCCCGGACGGTCGCGGGCAGGATCTGCGCGCGCGCCACTGGGCGGAACGCGTCCGGCGACGCCGGCGCGAGGATCAGCTCACCGGTTTCACGGAGTATCACCAGCCGATTGCCGGCGAGCGCGACGCTGCCGGCCTTCAGTCCATCCTGGTTCCACCGGACTTTACCGGTCCGCAACTCCACGGCGCGGAGGCTGGCACCGAACTCCTGGCGGCCGTGAAAGCCGTACAGATACCCGTCATGCTGCACGCTCGTCGCGTAATGATTCGACAGCGCGTCGTCTGACGTCCACAGCTCCGAGAGGTTCGAGCCGTCGTAGCGCAGCGTCGCCGGCGCCGGGGCCGTACTGCGCCGAGACGAAAATCAGATCGCCGATCACGAGCGGGGTCGCGGCATTGACCGACGCCGCCTGCCGGGCGCGCCATCGGCGCTGGAACTGCACGCGCCCCGTGGCAGGGTCGAGGCCGACGAGCCCGGTGCGGGTCAGGAACACCGCGTATCGCCGGCCGGCAATCGTCGCGCCCACCGCCGACGAGTAGCTCGCCTCATCGTCGGTGGCCGTCCACTGCACCTTGCCGGTCTTCGCGTCGAACGCGACGATGCCGGCGCCTTTCCCGCCGATGTTGGCGATGACCCTGCCGTCCTCGACGAGCGGCGAGCCCCCCGCGCCGAAGAATGCCTTGGCCACGCTGTAGCGCCGCATCGTGTCCTCGCTCCAGAGGCGCGTCCCCTTCGCGAGATCCACCGCGTGCAGCTGTCCTTCGGCGCCGAAGGTGTAGACGACGCCATTGGCGACCACGGGGACCGCGCGCGGCCCTTCGTCGAATCCGAAGTCGTCACGATACGAGGTCGGATACTTGTAGCTCCACTGCGGCGTCCCGGTGCGGGCGTCGAGCGCCTCGACCACCTCACTATCGCCGACGCGGTGGAAGAGGATGACGCGGCCCTGGGCGACCACCGGGCCGCTGAATCCCGGGTCCGACCGCCTTCTGCCAGACGACGCGCGGCCCCTTCGGACCCCAGGATTCCGCGAGCGCGGGCCCGTGGTACACGCCGTCGCGATTCGTGCCCAGGAACTGCGGCCAGTCGGACCTGCTGGGGTCTGACCCCTGTACCGTACCCGGGGTCTGACCCCGTACCCGTACCGGTACCCACAGCGACCGCCAGCAGCGCGAGGCCGACCAGGCTACGCATGATTCGCCAGCCGCATCACTGCACAGCCTTGAGATCGATCACGGCGTAGGTCGCGAGCTTCGGCAGCGAGAACTCTGTCGCTCCGTCGGCCACGACGTGGTCCTGGAGCGGCAGGCGTCCGGCTCCGAAGACGTGCGCTTCCCCGTCGCGGTACGCGCCGCGCACGCGAATGCGGAGCCCTTCGATCTCGCGCCCCCCGTAGTTGATCAGGTGCACCCTGACGCGCCCGGCATCGCCGGTGAGCCGGCAGATGACGACCTCGCTCCCGTAGACGCGCAGGCTCCGCTGCTCGTCGGTCAGCTGAAGGCGGATCTTCTGCGCGAACGCGCTGGGATCGGCCGCCGCTTCGAGCGGATACGCGGGGCTGCCGACGACGATGTTGATGCGGAATCGCGGCGACGGCTTTTGCACGACCTGGAACAAGAGGTTGCGGCGCGCCAGCAGGTTCATCACCTCGCCGGTGACGGCCGAACCATCGTCGACAACCGCGAAGTCCGCGACCGGCGGCAGATCGAGACTCGGCAGCCCTGCGAGGAACGTCAGCATCGCGCCGGCGTTCTTGAGGTCTTCGGGATTGGCCTTCAGGACCGCATCCGCCCCGTACGCGAACGCTTCAGCCGCCGCGAGCGCGGCTTTTCCGGCCGGGAGGTCGTACGTGTATTTCCGCCCCGGGCTTCTCGTGAAGCGCCAGCCGCTCGCGACAATCCAGGGGCTGCGCGTCGGCGACGCCTGGCCGGCGCGCGCCGTGGTTCCCGGAGTGGGCAGCGCGTCGCGCGAAGCCAGCTCCTGCACCGTGAGCGGGCTCGCCGAGAAACCCGCGGCGCGCCAGGTCTCGACCTGCTCCGGGGCCACGCAGATCCGCTTGACGCCCGCCGCCTCGAGCGCCGCCCGGCTCTCGATCCCCTGGGTCCAGTACACGCACGGCAGCGAGAGGAGGACCAGGAGCGCGGGTGTCATACCGTCACGTCCTCCACTTTGATCCGCGCGCGATCGTGCACGCCGAGGCCGAGCGTCGACGCAAACTCCACGTGCCCGGGCTCGCGGATGATGATGTTGACGTTGGGATCCGCATCCCGCGCACGCGTGTCGCCCAGAGACTCGGGCGCTCGATCCCAGATCGAGCGCGCCCCTTCGGCGCGGCGCTTCTGTTCGATGATGTCGAGCAGCAGCCGATCGATGGCGACCGGATCGGTGCCGAACATGATCTGGCGCGGGTGGAACAAGTAGCGCCGTGTTCTGGCGAAGGGGCCGCCATGCCAGACCCCGCGAATGCCGTCCATGATCTGCAGCACGGTCCTGGACCGCAGCGGCTCGATGCTCGCGAGGGTACCGACGACGGAGTAGGTGTGAGACTTGCCCCGCTGGTGCGTACGCGCGACGTTGGAGAAGCTGCCGTACGCGATGTTCTTCAGGCACCCCGTGACGCCCGTGGCGCCATGGTCCTTGACGTTCGGGATGTTGATGATCTTCGTCAGGCGGGTGGACACGAGCCGCATCATGTTGGAGCGGGTGTCCTCTTCGCCGAAGAGCGTCGCCTCGAGGTAGGTCGCGGGATCGTAGCCGCTGTTGTCCACGTTCCGGTTGGCGCGTTCGGCCGCGACGATCTGCAGGCCGGCCGGCAGGTGCGGCGCGTAGTTCACCTCGTCGAGCTGATTCTGAAACCGCTCGTACACGTAGATCTGCGGCAGCGGCACGCCGATCGCCATGAGCTGGCGGACGGTCTCGGCCACGATCTCGTACGCCGACACGCAGAACGGATGGCCGCCGCAGTTGACCTTGATGCCGACGACGTCCGACGGCTCGAAGAACCGCCGCCACGCTTCAGCCGTGGTGCCGGCGCCCGTCAGCGTGCGCATCCCCCGCGCCATCATCTCGCGCACGACCTCGTCGTTGGCCTGGTTGGTCGGGATATCGACGCACTTGTCGGATGTGACCGACACGACGCGGCCGGGTACGGACCCGGCATGCCGGGCGTCTTCGCTGGAGAATAGCGGGACACCACGCGGAGGACCGGCAAGTCCGGCCGGGCCGGAGCGATCGCGCTCGAGCCGGAACCGGGCGCGGGCGAAGCCGGGCTTCGCTGCTGTGAAGCTCCTCGAGGCCGGCAGCCTTTGCGGAAGCGGCCGCCGCCAGAAGCCGGACGAATGTTCTGCGGTGCATCGCGGACTTCTCCTTGACGTCAAATGGTCCGGCTAAAGCCGGACGCCACCGGAAAAGGTCTTTCCTGCGCAAGGCACAGTATGCATCCGGACTCGCTAGATCGGGTGTGCTTGTGTCATCATTTCAGGATGCTGGAGTCTGCCTGACGTGCTTGTCCTAGGAGCTCGCGTGACTGTCTCAGGGGTTCTTCGCACGGCGATCGGGGTGTTGACGTGTGCCGCGCTGGTGACCGGCGTCCAGGGGTGCAGCGACCCGCCGATCGGGCCGACCCCGAACGCATCGTTCAGCCAGACCGATCTCACGGTGGGAACCGGCGCCGAAGCAAACCCCGGCAGAGAGCTCACCGTGAACTACACCGGCTGGTTGTACGACGCGTCGAAGACCGATTCGAAGGGCATCCAGTTCGACTCGTCGGCAGAGCGGGGCGCCTTCATCTTCCAGCTCGGCGTCGGCGACGTGATCACCGGCTGGGACGTCGGGATCGTCGGCATGAAGACGGGCGGCGTGCGCCGGCTCGTCATCCCGCCGTCGCTGGCGTACGGCGCGAGCCGCAACGGGCCCATCCCGCCGTTCTCGACGCTGGTGTTCGATATCGAGCTGGTCGCGGTCGAGTGACCCGTCAGCGGCCGGCCGTCAGCGGCCAGCCGTCAGCGGCCAGCCGTCAGCGGCCAACACGGACCCTGACGCCGACGACGATGATTTTCAGGGTGTCGTCGAGCTCCAGCTGACCGCCGCGGATCGGTTTTCCGTTGATCTCGGCGAAACGGCCTTCGAAGTAAAGCGCAACCCTCCCCGCGATCCAGGCGTCGAGGCCGCCGCCCCAGAGCCAGCTCCATCCCTGGGTCTGGTATTCGATCGTCTGTGAGGCGCCGTCGATGGTCTGTGTCGTGCTCGACAGGGCCTCGTGATAGTTGAGGCCCCCCAGCCCATAGACCTTGACGATTCCGATCGGGACACCAACCTTGCCGACGAGCATCAGCATGTCCGCATCGAGCGAGCTGTCGAAGCTGTACCCCTCGCCGCTGCCATTGGCGGTCACCTTCCCCGGCTTCAGGTAAGTGCCTTCGGCGGCGGCGAAACGGCCGAACCAATACGTGGCCCCCGCGGTGTAGCCCAGCCCCGAATCGTGGCCTCCGCACGGCGTCACGTTGCCGCAGGCGAGCGTCGCGCACGTCGCGGAACGCCCCGAACCCGCCGCCGCCGAAGATCTCGAGCCCGCCCAATGACGCCGTCCGGGGCCGGTCGGGCCTATCAGGGTCGAGGCTGTACCAGCCCTTGATCAGCAGCAGCGTGGGGTTGGCGCCGCCGGCATCGATGACGATGGAGTTGACCGGCCGCACCCAGAAAACACCGGAAATCTGACGCCTCGTGCAGCCGGCTTCCGGCGCCGGAGGCAGCCGATCCCGTTCCACGATGACGACGCGGCGCACGGTGTCGCAGGTGTCGAGGAAGACGTTCGCGTCGATCTCCGGCTTGCCGGCAGCTTTCACCAGATCGAAATCCACCTTCGCATCGCCGGCCGCGTCCACGGTCGTGGTCGCGACAGTCGCCGCATTCACGACGACGTCGACGCGCGATCCGGTCGGCGCCTTCCTGACGATCACGGTCTGTCCTGCTGCAACGCCCACCCCGAGGCAAACGTTCAGCATCGCTGCCAGCGCCGGCAGCCGCCACGCTCTGTGCATCCTCACTCCTTCGAGGAGACAATTATCGTCCAGAAACGTCTCGAGGGTCTACGCACGCGATCGTGTGAGCGCCACGGATGAGATTCCAGCGGGAACGAAAGACGAGCGGGACGCCGCAGGCGTACACGAAAACGGGAGCACTCTTTCGAGGCTCCCGTTCTGATGCAGACCTGAAGGTCTGCGCTACGTACTTCGCCTACAGGCTGGTGAGGTGCTCGATCCTGCCGGTGCTGTCGCCGATCTGCTCGGACGGCACGCCCATCTTGTCGAGCAGCGTCAGGAACAGGTTCGTCATCGGCGTGGCCTTCGGGTAGACGATGTGGTTGCCGAGGCGCAGGTCGCCGCCGCCGCCGACGATGAGGACGGGCAGGTCCTCGTGCGTGTGGCGGTTGCCGTCGCTCAGGCCGCTGCCGTAGACGATCATCGAGTGGTCGAGGAGCGAGCCGTCGCCGTCCGGCGTGGCCTTGAGCTTCGCGATGAAGCCGGCGAACTGCTCCACGTGCATCGTGTTGACCTTCGTCACCTTCTCGATCCACTCCGGGTTGTTGCGGTGATGCGTCAGCGGATGATGCGGATCGGGCACGCCGATTTCCGGGTAGGTCCGCATGCTGCCCTCGCGGCCCATCAGCATCGTGACGATGCGCGTCGAGTCGGTCTGGAACGCGACGAGCTGCAGATCGAACATCAGGTTGACGTACTCGGCGTAGAGCACCGGAATGCCGGTCGGCTTGTCGATGTTCGGCTGGAGGCCCGTCAGGTCCTTCTCGGCCTTCTCGATGCGCTGCTCGATCTCGCGGATCGACGTCAGGTACTCGTCGAGCTTGCGCCGATCCGTCGGACCGAGATCCGCGGAGAGCCGCGTCGTGCGCTCGCCGACGAGATCGAGGATGCTCTTGCGGTACTGCAGGCGCCTGGCGCGGGCCTCCGGCGTGAGGCTGGTGTCGATGTCCCCGAACAGCCGCTCGAAGACGAGGCGCGGGTTCGTTTCCGGGGGCATCGGGGTCGCCGGACCGCGCCACGCAATGCTGTTGGTGTAGGCGCACGAATAGCCGGAATCGCAGTTGCCCACGGTGCGCGAGTCGTCGCACCCGAGCTCGAGCGACGCGAAGCGCGTGTTCGGGGCGAGATGCTGCGCGGCGATCTGGTCGACGGAAATGCCGTTCTGGATGTCGGCGCCGGCGGTCTTGCGCGGGTGCACGCCCGTGAGATACGAAGCGCCGGCACGCGCGTGGTCGCCGGGTCCGTCGCCGAGCGCGTTGCCGTTGCGGTGCGCGAGGCCGGACAGCACGACGGTGTCCTTCCGGAACGGCTCGAGCGGCTTCATGATCCGCGAGTACTCGAATCCGAGGCCTTCTCCCTTCGGCGTCCAGTCGACCATCGAGATGCCGTTGGGCACGTAGGTGAAGCCAAGGCGCAGCGACGGCTTGCTGAGCCGCGCGGCCGCGGCAAAGGCAGGCGTCATTGCGTCCAGCATCGGCAGCGCGATCGCCGCCCCCATGCCTCTCAGGAAGGTCCGCCGGTGCAGATGTTTGCCAGTGACGATCATGGCGCTCCTTATTTGCTGTCTAGTGCCGGGACGTTCGCTATCTTCACCCTGTCGGCCGGCTCGCCGTCCATCGCAGGCCTGCGTGACTGGAACGGCAGGCTGTTGACGATCTCCAGAACCAGGCTCGAGAACTGGTAGTTGCGCGCGGGCAGCCGGCTCGAGATGAGCCGCACGGTCTTCTGGTCGTAGCGCTCGAGGCCGCGGCCCAGCGCATAGGTCATCAGCTTCGCGGTCAGCGTCCGCGCGAACGCTTCACGCTCGCCCTTGAGAATCGCCCGCAGTTCGACCGGGCCCTCGAAGTCTTCGCCGTCCGGCAGCGTGCCGGACGAGTCGATCTTGAATTTCCCGTCCATTGTACGCCACGCCCCGACGGCGTCGAAATTCTCGAGGCCGAACCCGAGCGGGTCCATCCGGCGGTGGCACGAGGCGCAGGTCGGGTTCTTGCGGTGCATCTGCAGCTGCTCCCGCATCGACGCCGTCGTCCCGATCTCCGACTCCTCGAGGTTCGGCACGTCGGCCGGCGGATCGTCGGGCGGCCGTCCGAGGAGATTGTCGAGGACCCACTTGCCCCGCAGCACCGGCGACGTCCGCGTCGCATACGACGAGACGGTGAGGACGCTGCCCTGGGTCAGCACGCCGCCGCGCGGCGTATCGGTCAGATCGACGCGCCGGAACTGCGGGCCCGAGACGTTCGGAATCCCGTAGTGCTTCGCGAGCCGCTCGTTGATGAACGAATACCGGCCGTCGAGGAAGTCGAGGATGCTGCGGTCTTCGCGGATGATGTGCTCGAAGAACAGCTCCGTCTCGCGGCGCATCGAGAGCCGGAGGTAGTCCTCGAACTCGGGGAAGCGGTCGCGATCGCGCGTGGTCGATTCGAGGGCGCGGAACTGCAGCCACTGGCCGCCGAAGTTCTCCGCCAGCGCGCGCGCCTTCGGATCCCGCAGCATGCGCCGCACCTGCGCGGCGCGGACGACCGGATCGCGCAGGGTGCCGTTGTCGGCCACGCGCCGCAGCTCGGCGTCCGGCATGCTCGCCCAGAGGAAGTAGGACAGCCGCGTCGCCAGCTCGTGCGCGCCGATCGGTTGCGAGAGCGACGAGGCCGGCACGGCCGGCCGGTCGCGCTCCATGCGGAAGAGGAAGTCCGGCGACACCAGGAGCGCCTGGATCCCGACTGCGAGCCCTTCTTCGAACGAACCTTCCTGCTCCTGAGCCTGGTGCACGAGCGCGACGATCTTGTCCACTTCGCCGGCCGCCACCGGCCGACGGAACGCGCGCCGGGCCAGGCTGGTGACGATGCGCTTCGCACACGTGCTCTGGTGCCCGCCGTTCAGGTGCCCGCACGTGTAGATCTTCCTGAGGCTCTCGGGAGACGGGCCCGTCACCGGCGAGTACGGGCCGCCGATGTCGACCGTGTTGACGCGGACGCCGTTCATCGGGATCCGGTCGAGCTCCGCCTGGCCGTCTTCGAACCGCTTCCGGAACAGCGCGATGCGTTCGGGCGGGGCGCCGGCTGGCGGCTTGAACTCTCTCGGCGCGATCGGACGCGTCGAAGGATTCGGGCCGGCATAGCGCGGCGGAAGGCCTTCGAAGACGCGCGGAATGGCCACTGACAGCCAGCGGTCGCCGGCGGCAAGCTTGACGCGGAACTCGACCGCCTGCCCGCCGAAGTCGTGGCGGTCTTCGTTGAACGTCGCGGCCCCCTCCTGATCGTGCGTCCGCGTCATCACCTCGCGCTCGTCGACCCAGAGCGCAATCGTGATGGGCGCGGATCCCTTGGGCCGCAGGCCGCCGAGCGTGACCTTGACGAGATATTCGCCGTCCACGGGGACACGGTGGATGGCATGAAACGCGTTCGGGAGGCTGAGGCCCGTGACGTCGTAGTCGCCGGGGTACGTCTTCGCCTCCTTGACGCGGCGCCCTTCGGATCGCAGACGCAGCAGGGTCGGCTTGAGCGTCGCCGGTCCGAACAGCGCCGTGTGCGCGACCTTGTCGGCCGCCGAGATGTACTTCTCCATGAGCCCCGGCGAGAGCGACAGCACGTCCGCGATGTTGTCGAAGCCGTAGCCCGAGTCGTCCTGCGGGAAATCGTCGGCCGGCCGCATGTTCACGCCGAGGAGCTCGCCAATCGTGTTGTTGTACTCGTTGCGATTGAGGCGGCGGGTCGTGACGCGTCCCGGATCCGGCGGGGTGGTGCGATCGATACGTTTGAGCTCGCGGTCGATCCAGCCCGCGACGGCCTGCCGCGCGTGCTCCGCCGGCTGCGGCTCTTCTTCGGGAGGCATCTCGCGTCCGCGGAGCCGCCGCACGACTTCTTCCCAGACATCCGGATCGTCGGCCAGGGCCGCCACGGAATCAATCGTCTCGAAGTTGATTTCCTTCTTCTGTTTCTCGTTGCCGTGGCAGGAGTAACAGTTTTCCGCGAGGAACGGCTTGACGAGCGTGTCGAAGGTGGCCGGAGGGACGGCGGCGTGCGCGGGCATCGGCTTCATCGCGGCGCGGGCCTCGATGACACGCGCGGGAGGCTGCGCGGGCGCAGCCTGCCCCGCGGTTGATCGCGCGGCCGAAGACGGCGCGGCCGAAGACGGCGGCTTCTGGGCCGACCCGGTGCTCGCAATCGAAAGAAACAGTGCGAAAACAAGGAGCGGACGCACGGACCCCCCAGCAGAAGTTCGGCGCCGCCGTCTGGCGGAACCGTGTGGAACCGCTTCTATTATATCAAATCGGCGGGCATCGATGGGGCCGTCGAACATGGTAAGCTGCGCCGTTTCTGAGCCGATCCGCATGACCTTGACGCAGATTGTTCAGGTAATGGGCCTCGCGGCCGGCGCCGCCTTGCCGCTGTGGCCGGCGGCGGCCGGTCAAACGGCCGATCAGCGCATCCCGCTGACCACTCCGCCGGCCGCGTATCCGGGTTACGCGCTCGTCTGGGCCGACGAGTTCAACCGCGACGGCCCGCCGGACCCCGCGAACTGGACGCACGAGGCGGGCTTCGTCCGCAACCAGGAACTGCAGTGGTACACGCCCGGGAACGCGAGAGTCGCGGGCGGCGTCCTCGTGATCGAGGCGCGGCGCGAGCGGGTACCCAACCCCGGGTTCGACGCCGCCGCGACCGATTGGCGCGGACGCCGTGAAGCCGCGGACTACACCTCGGCCAGTCTCATGACGCGCGGTCTCCACAGCTGGCAATACGGACGCTTCGAGATGCGCGCGCGCATCGACACGCGCCCGGGGTTGTGGCCGGCCTTCTGGACCCTCGGCGTCACGCGCCCGTGGCCGCACAACGGCGAAATCGACATCATGGAGTATTACCGCGGAACGTTGCTCGCCAACGCCGCGTGGGGCGGCAAGGAGCGCTTCCAGGCGATCTGGGACGACTCGCGGACGCCGATCGCGTCCTTCGGCAAGGCGTGGGCGGACGGCTTCCACGTCTGGCGCATGGACTGGGACGAGCGGGCGATCTCGCTGTCGGTTGACGGACAGGGGCTGAACGAGATCGACCTCACGAAGACCATCAATCAGGACGGCACGGGCGCCAATCCGTTTCATCAGCCGCACTACCTGCTCGTCAACCTCGCCGTCGGCGGCACCCAGGGCGGCGACCCGTCGAAGACGTCGTTCCCGGCGCGGTTCGAGATCGACTACGTGCGCGTGTATCAGCGCAGCAAGTAGAAACAGGAGAACAGGAGAACAAGAGAAGAACAAACAAGAGGGCAGGAGATCAGGAGTTTGTTTTTTTCTTTTCAAGACAAACCTCCTTGTCTCCTGTCCTCCTGTTCATTTTCTCTCGGGCTCCGTTGGGGGTATGGCCCCGCGAGCAAGTAATATTGACTTTCGGGCGGAGCTTGTGGCAGCGTGCTCCGCAACCGCCGGTTCCGCGTCATCACCTGCAGGAACCACCATGAACAAGATGAATCGCCGCAAGTTCCTCGGCGGCCTGGCCGCCGCCTCCGCGTTCACCATCGTGCCGCGACGCGTCCTGGGAGGCCAGGGGTACGTGGCGCCGAGCGACATGATTCTGCTCGCGCAGGTCGGATGCGGCACGCAGTCGCAGCGGCAGGTCAACACCGGCATGGTGAGGCGGCCGGACGTGCACTTCGTCGCCGTGGTCGACCCGAACAAGGACACGCAGAACTACGTGGACTGGAACGCGTGGGGGAACCGCAACACCATCCGGCGGTTCCTCGAGGATCCGACGTGGGGCTCGGATCACACGGGCATCCGCGCCGGGCGCGACGTGGCCCAGCGGATCATGGAGACGTACTACGACAAGCAGAAGCGTCCCGGCAAGGGCATGCGCTCCTACGAGGACTACCGGGAGATGCTCGAGAAGGAAACCGACATCCAGGGAATCATCAACATCACGCCGGACCATCAGCACGGCAGCATCAACATCGCGGCGCTCCGGAAGGGCAAGGCCGCGATCTCGCACAAGCCGGTCGCCAGCGTGCTGTATGAAGTCCGCCGCACGCTGCAGGCCGCGCGCGAGAGCGCCGCGCCCTCGCACCTGCTGGCCTACAGCAACTCGCCGGACCGGCACACGCTCGCGGCGTGGATCAAGGCCGGCGTCATCGGCACCGTCCGCGAAGTGCACAACTGGACCAACCGGCCCTTCTGGCCTCAGGGCATGCAGGAGTACCACAAGTCCGGGCCGCCCGTGCCGGCAGGCTTCAACTGGGCACTGTGGCAGGGGCCCGAACCGGATCGCCCGTACCACCCGAGCTACACCTTCGCGGTCTACCGCGGCTGGTACGCGTACGGCGCCGGATGCCTCGCCGACATGGGGCACTACAGCCTGTGGCAGCCGTACCGCATCCTGAACCTCGGCGTCCCGGAATTCGTCGAGGGCCGGCCGAACAACGACGCGTTCGTCGACGCCGCCAACGTCAGCGAGGGCGGCCACGTCTCGCTCGTGGGCTTCCCGAAAGCCAGCACCGTCCGCTGGCGGCACCCGGCCACGGCCGATCGCCCGTCGGTCGACACCTTCTGGTACGACGGCGGCATGAAGCCGCAGACGCCGGAGGAGCTCTACCAGGACAACGAGGATCTCGCCGACGAAGGCATGCTGTTCATCGGCGACAAGGGCAAGATCCTGTGCGACTTCAGGGCCACCAGGCCGCGCCTCATCCCGCAGAGCCGCCAGAAAGCGTTCGAGAAATCGATCCCCACGCCGGAATTCGATGCCACGACGCCGGAAGACGAGTGGGTGAACGCGATCAAGAAGGGGACGAAATCCAAGGGCAGCTTCGAACAGGTCGCGGCGCTCGCCGAGGCCGTCACGCTCGCCAACATCTCGCTGCGCGTGCCGTACAAGCGCCTGCTCTGGAACGCCGAGAAGATGGAGTTCACGAACTCACCCGAGGCCAACAAGTTCGTGCGCCGCGAACAGTATCGGCCCGGGTGGGAGAAGATTATCGGCTAGTTCAGCACGAACATATACAACGAGCCGTTCGACGTGAGCAGCACGTGCTGCTTGCCGTCGAGCATGAATGTCTCGGGCGGACTTTGCAGGCCGCCGATCTGGGAGTACCACAGGCCCTTGCCTGTCGCGGCGTCCCACGCCTCGACGTTCTGCCCGTTGCTCACGAACAGGACGCCGCCGGCCGTCGACAGGAGGCCGGGACTGCCGCCGGTGATCTTCTTGCGCCAGGCGATCTTCCCGGTCTTGTAGTCCACCGCCACGATGTTCGTGCCGAGCGAGACGCCGCCGCCGCCGCTGATCCCGCCGAGCCCCATGGATCCGCGCGGATCCGGCTCCATCAAGTAGCTGACCGACAGCCCGTTGTTCTCGTTGACATAGAACAGCCCGGTGTCGGGCGAGAAGGTCGGGGGCGGATAATTCAACACGCTGCCGTTCACGAGCGTACCGGCGACCTGCGCATCTTTGTGCGGGTTCCGCTTGGGCTGTCCTTTTGCGTCGAGTCCCTCCGCCCACACGTTGGTCAGCCCGAGCTTGCTCGTGACCAGGTGCGCGCCGGTGGTGCGATCGAGCACGAAGAAATACCCGTTGCGCGTCGCCGTCATCACCAGCTTGCGCATGCGCCCGTTGAACGGCGCGTCGACGATCGCCGGCGTCTGCGTGGAATCCCAGTCGTGCGTGTCGTGCGGCGAGGTCTGGAAGTACCACTTCATCTTGCCCGTGTCGACGTCCACAGCCAGCAGCGATGACGTGAACAGATTGTCCCCTTCACCGCGGCCCTGCGTGTACGAGGGCGTCGGATTGCCCGTGCCGTACATGTACAGGTTCGTTTCCGGGTCGTAGGCGCCGGGAATCCACGTGGCGCCGTTGCCGTGCTTGGCCGCGTCGAGGCTCGCCCACGTTTCGAGGCCCGGATCGCCTTCCTTCTGAGGCGTCGAGTACAGAATCCATTTCACGGCGCCGGTCCTGCGGGTCGAGCGACTTCAGGAAGGCCGGTGCGTCCAGGTCATTGCCGGTGCCGACGAGCAGGTGGCCTTTGATCGGCATCGGCGCAATCGACGAGAAGTACTGCTGATCGAACGGCGCGACCTCGTGCCGCCACACCTCCTTGCCGTTTCTGGCGTCCATCGCGAGCACCCAGTCGTCGTGCTGCGTGAAGTAAATGAGGTTGCCCAACATGCCGGGGCCGCGGGTCCCCGTCGTGGTGCCGCCGCGCGATTTCCAGTAGTTGTGCCAGAGCACCGCGCCGTCGCGCGCGTCGATCGCAAAGACGTTGTTGGGCGACGCGGCGTAGAGCTTGCCGTCGACCATCAGGATCCCGCCGCCAATCCGGGCGGGCCCGCACGTGTTCGCATCGCCGTTGCCGAGGCCGCCGACGACGATGGGGTAGCTTGCCGGCGCGGGGCCGCCACGGCCTCCGCCGCGGCCCGCTCCCGCGCCAGGGGCACCCGCGGCGCCCGCGACACCGCGGCCGGCCGGGCCGCATCCCTGGTTGAGCGGCGTGATCCACTTGAGACTCAGGTGCTTGACGGTCTCCTTGTTCACGTGCTTCAGCGCGCTGTATCGCTTGCCGGTGAGATCGCCGGAGTAGCTCGTCCACTCGTCCGAGAGCGGCTTCATGATCCGCGCCTGATCGAGGCCGCCGGTTTCGGGCGGCAGCGTGCCGCTCTGGATCGTCTCGCCGCGCCAGTCGGGATCGCCAGGCCCCAGCGGCGTCGGACCGCTCGGGGCGTAATTGGGGTTCTGCTGCGCCAGGAGCAGCGCCGGGCCGGCGATGAGCGCCGCGATCGCGAGGAATCTCTTCATGGTCATCGCCTCTACTTGATCGTCCAGAGATAGGCCGTGATGTCGTGCAGCATGTGGTTCTGCATGTCCTCGTGCGCGAGCTTCACGATGGCGTCCACGTGTCCCGCCTTCGGATCCTTGACCTCGACGCGCGGGACGCCGTTGGTGCGCGGCAGGCTCCTGCGGGTGCCGTCGGGCAGGATCAGCACGACGAGAAAATCATCCTCACGCACCAGGGTTCCTTCCAGCTTGGAACCGTCGGCCATGGTGACGACCGCCGGCACATTGCCTCCCCCGCCTCCGCGGCCGCCGCCGAACGCGCTCGTCGAGCCGCTGACCCACCCGTTCTGGAGCGCTCTGGGATCCGAGAACTTCGATGCGATCCCTTTGAGGTTGCCGGTGACGGAATGGCACGTGCCGCACACGGCTTTGAAGGTCGCTTCCCCGTTCTTCGGGTTACCCACGAGCACGTTCAGCGTGACGTTGGTCGGATTGCGTCCCGGCGGACTCCCCTGCCCTCCCATCGTCGCGTGCACGCTGTGGATGTATTCGGCAATCGCGATAATGTCCGCCTCGTTGAGCGTGAGCGGCGGCGTGTGTTTCGCCACCCTGGCGCCGATCAGTTCGCCTTTCTGATCGCGCAGCGCAACGCCCGAGCGGAGCAGGTTCGGATTCTTCCCGTCGGCAGTGCCGCGCAGATCGACCGCATGACAGCTGGCACAGTTGGCGCCGTAGAGCGCCTTGCCGCGGATGATCACGTCCTCCGACGCGAGCGGCCGTGTGTATTGCGTATAGCCGCCGGCGCGTCCGCCTCTGCCCTGGCGCCCTCCTTCCGGTGGGGCGCCACGCTGTCCGGGATCCCCGGCGCGGCCTCCAGCAGGAGGAGTTGGAGTCTGGCCGGCCGGTTGGCCGGCCGGTTGGCCGGCCGGCGGACCGGCCGGCTGGCCCTGAGGCGCCGGTGTCCCGGCCCCCTGCGCGACCACGAGGGCAGTCATGACGGCGCCGGCGAGAACGGACGCGGCAATCGTGCGGGTATCAGCAGTCATGGGGATCGTCCTCGACTACGAGATGACGGTCAGTCTTTCGAAAGCCCGGTGACGGAGTGCGGCCATGGCGCGCCACATCATCACGCAAGGTGAGATTCCGGTGCGAAGAGGAAGCCGGCGGGAGCAATCGCATCGGCTGACTAGCGGCCCTCCGACAGTCAGTTTTACAGGAGGTCAAGAGATCAGGAGATTTTGGTTTTCTAAAACCAAATATCTCCTGTTCTCCTGTTCTCTTTTTCGCCTACGTGCGCGCGGTCAGTGCGGCCCGGCAATACTCCACGCACTTGCGGGTTTCCTGGACGGCGTCCGAGCCCTCGGGGATGGTGTATTCGAGCTCGATCGACCCGGGGATCTTCCACTTGTTCTTCTTCACCATCTGGAGGATTTCCTTGATCGGCGTCTCGCCCGTCCCCCACGCCAGGTTGAGGGCGCAGTGCTGCGGCGTCGTCCGGTCCTTCAGGTGGAAGCTGCCGATGCGATCGTGGTGCTTCTCGAGGAACTGCATCGGGGTGCCGCCGACGTTGCCGGCCGCGACCCAGTGGCCGAAGTCGACGTTCGCCTTGTTGCCTTTGGACAACTCGAACGCCCGATCGAACGCCGTCATGCTGCCCTGCGCGTGCGTGTGGTACGCGGCGTAGATCTTCTTCTTCATCGCGAAGTCGCCGACGCGCTTGAGCTGTTCGTCGTTGGTCAGGAGCTCGAGCGTGGTATGCGTGGCGCCGAGGGCTTCCGCCACGTTGAAGACGTACTCGAACTCCTCGTCCGACATGTTGGCGTTGAGCATCTTCGTGGCGTAGATGGTCACGCCGGCGTCGTTGTACATCTTCCGCAGCTTCTTGAACGGATCCATCGAGACCGACGTCCGCCACGCCTTCAACTTGGCCGCCTGCTCCTGCTGCGCCGCCTGCTGCTCGGGCGTCGCCTCGCCGCGCCCGCGTCCGCCGCCGCCTCCACCGCCGCCGCGCGCGGCGCCGGGTGCAGGAATCACGCACTCAGTGCCGTTCCACGCTCCGCGTGTCGCGCCAGGCGGCAATTCGGCGGGCATCGCGCCGCGTTCGCCGCGGCCGCCTCGGGCGCCGTCCGGCCCGCCTTCCCGTCCGCGCCCGCCGCCGCCACCGCCACGGCCCCCTGCTGCCGGCGCGCCGCCAAAGCTCTCGATCGGACCGCCCATCAACTCCACCGCGCTGATGCCGGAGTCGACGATGTACTTCAGCGTGGCTTCCGCGCTTTGATCCGGCATGCTGCGGTAGCTGTAGGTGATCGTGCCGATCTGCACGCCGTCGATCAGCGAGTTCGGCTTCGCCTGGGCAAACGCGCCGAAGATCGACTCCGTCGTCCCGAGCACGGCCGCCGCCGGCAGACCCGCCAGCGCGAGCTTTCCCATTTCACGTCGCGAGTACAACATGTGCTTCTCCCCGGGTCGTCTGCAACCCGATCCTGGCGGGGTCTGACCCCAGTACCGTTACCGGTACCGCGTCGCGGTACCGGGGTCAGACCCCAATCGGTCGTTTACGTACCAACTGGCAGTAATTGCAATCCTACGTCAGCGACTTGATTTCCCAGCCCTTCCTGAACGCGGGCTTGACGAGCTTGCTGGCCTCCCGGCTGTTCGTGAACTCCATCTTCTTCGCATCCCACAGCAGCTTGCCCGGCACCCGCGCGGCGATGGCCCCGAGCACCATCCACTCGGTGTACGGACCCGCGATGCTGAAGTTGGAGCACGCCGGCTCGCCGCCCTTGCACGCGCGAATCCAGTCGCGCTGGTGTCCCGGCGATCGCGTGAGCAATTGCGGCGGGAGCTTGTACTCCGCCCATCTCGTACCGGGGATCAGGCCGACACCCTCGCCGCGGCCGCTCGTCCCGAGATATCCCTTCGTGCCGACGAAGACCTGGTTGTACCCGCTGCCTTGCGGCTGACCACCCTGGCGCCCCACCGCGGCCCCACGCCCCGTGACCGCCGCGCCTCCGGTGCGCGCTCCGTCGGCCGGCCGCCAGCCTCTGCGACCACCGCGACCGCCGCCGCCGGGCGGTGCCGCGATGACCGGCCCGGTGTTCGGAATCTGCCGCATCTCCTCGACGGTCATGCCGGGTGGCGTGTAGACATCGCCGGTGTCCGACCAGTAGACCGTCACTGGCGGCATGTTCTCGCGCGCGCCGAACTCCCACTTGATGGCCATGCCGCCCAGCGGGAACGTGTACGGGCTCTGGCCTTCTCCGAGCTTCGATGCACTCGACGCTCGCCGGGCTGCCGAGCCGCAGCGCCAGGTTCGCGGGCCCGAAAATGTGAATGCCCCAGTCGCCAATCAGGCTGGTGCCGAAGTCGTAGAACCCGCGCCAGTTGAACGGCAGGTAGAACCCGAACTCTGCTGGTTGTAGGTCTTCCGGTAGGCCTCGTCTCCGGACGTGTAGGGCCGCGCCGCCGCGCCGCCCAGCCAGAGATCCCAATCGAGCGTGTCGGGGACTTTTTCCGGCGCGGGAAGCGTCTGCATCCCCTGCGGCCAGCTCGCTCGATTGCGGAACGCGTGGACTTCCGTCACGTCGCCGATCTCGCCGGACCAGATGATCTCCGCCGCCACGCGCGTCGCTTCATGCGAGTAGCCCTGGTTCCCCATCTGCGTCGCGACCTTGTACTTCGCCGCCGCGTCCGCGAGCAGCCGCGCTTCCCACGGCGTCCGCGTCAGCGGTTTCTCGACGTAGACGTGCTTGCCGAGCTGCATCGCGGCCAGCGCCGTGGCAGCGTGCATGTGGTCGGGGATCGCGACCGTCACGGCGTCGATGTTCTTCTGCTCCTTGTCGAGCATCTGCCGGTAGTCTTTGTACTTCGTGGCCTTGTCCCAGCGCTTGAACCCTTCGGCCCCGCGGGCCCAGTCGACATCGGCGAGCGCGACGATGTTTTCCGAGTCCAGTCCACCGAGGACACTCATCGCCCGGCCGCCGGCGCCGATGCCGGCGATGTTCATCTTTTCGTTGGGTGATTGATAGCCCAGCGCCTTGAGCGACGGCACGCTGCCAAACCCGGCTCTCGGGACGATGCCGGCGAGCAGAGTGCCGAAGAAGAAATGCCGTCTGGAGATGTCTGCCATCGAGAATCTCCGCAGCCCTTCGGGCTGCCTCGGTCGAGAAACGAGTGGCTCAGGGCCACATGAGGCCCGGCCGCAACCGGACCCAGGAGATCCGCGCCGGACGCGGACCTCCTGGGATTTCGATCAGAACGAGAACCGAATCTGGGCCTGTACTCTCCGAGGGTCCTGGTACGCGTTGGCCACGCCGAACCCCGCCGAGCGCGGCAGCGAAGCGCCGGGATCAGGTTGCCGCTCGCATCGTAGGGAAGGTTGGTGACCGTCACCGGGTCGTTCGGGTTCGACAGGTTCATCGTCGTGTTGCGTCCGGTAATGATCGCGGAGTTCGGCGCGTTGAACATGTCGACCCGCAGCTGAAGGTTCCGTGCGCCCCCCAGACGAATATTGCGGGCGATCGCGAGATCCAGGACGCTCGTGAAACATCCGCGCAAATAGTCCGCGCCCGACTCCAGGCCGACGCTGTTGGTCAGCGGGCCCTGGAACGCCGCGGTGTTGAACTGCTGGTAGACGTTGCCGCTGCAGCCGCTGCCCGGATCGGCCACCACGCGGACCCGCGCGCCGTAACTCGGCGAGCCGGTCAGGTTCACGTTGCCCCCGCCACTCTGGTAGCTGAAGCCGACCGTGTAGGCGCTGCCCGTAGCACCCGTCCATACGCCGGAGACCTGCCAGTCGTTTACGAGCACCCCCAGCGCCTTGAGCGCGGTGCCGCTGGACCGGATGTCGGGCAGGTCCCAGACGAAGTTGCCTTTGAAGAGGTGGCGGTTGGCGATGACGGTTCCGAGCAGCTCATCCGCTTCGGCCTGATCGCTTCGGAGCGCATAGGTGCCGTCGGCGTTGTGCTGCAGCCGCGCGCCGGTGCTCTGGTTGTCGGCGAGGACGATCGTGTCGTTGAACCCGAACGACAGGCCGTCCTTGAAACGCCGGTTGAACGACAGCTGCAACGAGTGGAACGTCCGCCATCCACGTCCCCACTGCTGCGTGATCCCGGCATAGCCACGGAAGGCCCGCATCTGATCCTGCGCCACCGCCATCGCGCCGGGGGTCGCGTTGGGCTGGAGCGTCAGGTCCTGATTCTGCGGCAGGAATGCCGCGCCGAAGTCGATGGCGTTGATGTCCACTCCGTCGAGCGTGTTGAAGCTGTGCTGGCCCACGTACTCGACGTCGAGCGCCGAGGACCAGGGCAGCGCCATCTGCAACCCGCCGTTCCACTGCGTGGACGAGGGCAGATTGCCGGCGTACTCGAACACGTTGAGCGCCGGCGCACCCGAGATCGTCAGGCCTCCGCTGGCCAGCGTCTGCAGCTGCGCGTTGCGGACGGTGACGCTCGTGTAGGTCGGAGGGTTCTGGACCTGCGAGTAGATCGAGTTGCCGCTCGGCCGGTCGAAGAACAGGCCGGCGCCGCCTCGCAGAACCATCTTCTGCCTGCCGGTCACGTCGTACGCCATCCCGAAACGAGGAGCGATGGCCAGGGCCGGCCACGTGTAGGTGGTCTTGGTGATGCCCTGCCCGGACAGGAACAGGCCGTTCAAGGTATTGCCCGAGTTCGGCACGAGCCCGCCAATGGCGACATTCGTGCCCGGTCCCAGGAGCTGGCCGGTCACGGGGTTCATGGCCTGGCGGCTGGCGGCCGCGCACGGGTTGACGTTGTTCGGGCAGCCCGCAAGGTACAGCTGAGGCGCCTGGCCCACCGCCCATTTCTCGGGCAGGAAATTGGAGGCCTGTCCCTTGTCGTCGTACTGCGGCTGCTGGTGCACGAAGCGCACGCCGTAGTCCAGCGTGAGCCTGTCGTTCACTTTCCAGTTGTCCTGGATGTAGGCCTCGGTGTTGTTGTAGACGAACGACCCCTCGACATACTTCGACGCCTGCGTAGTAACTGCTGAAGATGCCCAGCGCCGCGTTGGCATACCCGAACGTCGAGTCGATGGGGTTGTTGTTGTCGTTCGAGAAGGTGATCGTCCCGTTCCAGCCGCCCCGCTGCTGCGCCTTGTAGCTGTGGGTGTTGTAGAAGCCGCTCTTGAACGTGTGCCGGCCCGCAGACTTTTGTCAGGCTGATCGAGATGTCGTCGGTCGCGTTGATGTTGAGGAAGCCCGGGAAACGGCGTGTTCGGCGGCGCGTAGTTGGGGTTGTTGTTGCTCACGCGGCTGCCCCAGGTGAAGCTCGGGGGCACCACGACGCGGCCGTCGACGAAATTCGGCGGGTTCACGCCGCTCAGCGCCTCGAAGGCGTAATAGCTCGGATCGATCACGTTCGCATCCGGGAACAGGAACGGGATGTTCCCCAGCCCGGCGTTGAAGCGGTTGCCAATCGGGTTCATGGCGAATCCGTTCTGGCAGAAGGTCGGTCCGGTTCCACCCTGGGCGAGGCCGCACCCCGTCAGCTCGTTCTGGCTGTGGCCGTAGGTCGCCTCGAGGAACGTCGTCGGGTTGAACGTGTAGTTGCCCGTCACGGCCCACGTGCTGACGACCGGCTTGTACTGCTTGCTGTCGTTGAATCCGGGGATCGTGCCGTTGATGACTTGGTTCTTCTGGCTCCAGCCCGAGTACTTGAAGGTGGCCCGCAGCGAGTTCATGGGCTGATAGTCGATGCGAACGGCCGGCTGATTGGCGGTGAGGTTCTCGGTCGGCCTGGTGATCCTGGTAGTTGTACGCGGACGCCTGGAAGGTTGATGTTCGGCATCGGGTACATCTTGAGGATGTTCAGGCCCGTGTCGTAGAGCCGGTCGGCCGGGATCCGGCCGAGCACGCCGCCGTCCCGGAAGCAGGCGACCTGGCTCGCCGGCGAGCACGCGCCGGTGAGGTTGGGGTCCCTGATATACGGGTACAGCGCGCCGTTGTTGTCGATCGTCTGCGAGAAGTCCCCGGCCCGTTCGAGCGCCGTCGGCATCCGGAACCGCTGGACGTCGTTGCCGCCGGTCCGCGGCGCAAACTCGTGGCTGTAAAAGAAGAAGAGCTTGTTCCTGCCGCCCGGTTTCCCGACCGGGCCGCCGATGGAGTAGCCCAGGTCCTTTTCCTGCAGGACGGTCTTGGGATCGCCGTTGAGATTGTTCGTCCGGCTGTTGGAGTACCAGTCGGAATTGCGCAGGACGCCGTAGGTCGAGCCACGGAACTGGTTCGTCCCGCTCTTGGTGACGGCGGTGATCTGCAGCCCGCTCGAACGTCCGTATTCGGCCTGGTATCCCGAGACGAGCACTTTGACTTCCGCAATCGACTCGACGTTCATCTGCAGCAGGATGGCGTTGCTCCCCGTGTCCACGGCCGAGACGCCGTCCATCATGATGTTGTTCCCGCCGCCGCCGCCGATTCGGGTCGTCCCGGTCACGCCTGGCGCCAGCGAGGCCAGCGCCGTGAAGCTGCGGTTGGCGATGGGCAGGTTTTCGACCGAGTCGGTGGTCACCGTGAACGAGCGCTCGCCGCTTTGCGTGTTGACGAGGGCCGCCTCGCTCGTGACCTGGATCGTCTCGGTCAGGCCGCCGACTTCGACGGTGACGACGCCGACGAGCGCACGGTCGCCGGCGCTGACGCTGATGCCGGTCCGTTTGGCCGTCTTGAAGCCGGTCATGCTGACCTGGAGCGTGTAGCGGTCCGGCGGGACGTTGACGAAGGAGAAATCGCCGCTCGAGTTCGAGAACACATCGGAGAGCTGCGTCCCGCGTGTTTCGCTGATGAGGGTGACAGGCGCGCCGGGGATGACGCCGCCCTGGGGATCCTTGACGGTTCCGGCCACCGAGCCGGTGGTGATCTGTGCCGAGGCTGGCACGGCTGCCGCGCACAGGGCGATCAGCGCCAGCGCGAGCATCATGGGACGCCTTCTTGCGATCATTGACTCCTCCTCATGCTCCGCACATCGATGTTGCCGGCCCGCCGGAACTCACGGCCGCGCGGTCGCCCCGACGTCAGCCCGCTTCGCGAGTTCGGTCTCCGGCAGACACGGCAATACAGATCCGTTGCGGGTCACGATACACCCCTCCGCCCGCGGCGTTGCGCCCGGCCGGGCGGAAAAGTTGTGAAGAAAGCTGAATTCCATTACATTCTGCCGTGCCGTAGCTTTCGCTCGCGAGCGAGCGCATGACAACAGGTCCCACGTTCCCCGGTCGATGGTTCCGCTTCGGGCCTTACGTGGTCGATCCGCGCCGCCGGCTGCTGTGGCGCGACGGGTCTCTCGTGCCGCTCACGGCAAAGGCGCTGGAGATTCTCGACGTCCTCCTCCAGCACCGCGCGCGAGTGGTCACCAAGGAAGAGCTGCTGGCCCATCTCTGGCCGGACACGGCCGTCGAAGAAAACACGCTCACCCGCCACATCTCCACGCTGCGGAAGGCGCTGGACGAACGCCCGGCGCAGCACCACTACATCGTCACGATCCCCGGCCACGGTTATCAGTTCGTCGCCGACGTCACCGAGCTCGACGAGTGCCCGCCGGAGGTCCGTCACAGCCTCAGTCCCACGGTCGCCCATCACGCCGAGGAGGACGCGGCCCCGCACTCCAGCATCCCTGCCGCCGGCGGCCAGGTATCGCCGCGGCCCGGCTGGACGTTCGGCCGGCGGAGACTGGTGTTCGCGCTGGCAGTCAGCGGCGCAGCGGCCGGTCTCGCTTTGGTGCTGAGCCGGCCGGCGCGTCGCGAGCAGGACGCCCCGGCGCACCGGGTGCTTCGGCAGATCACCTTCGACACCGGCCTGCAGCGGGAGCCGGCCTGGTCACCCGACGGCCAGTCGGTCGCGTACGCCTCCGAGCGGTCCGGCAATTCGGACATCTGGATCCAGACCCTGACGGACCCCAATCCGACGCGGATCACCTCGGCGGACGCCGAGGACTCGCAACCCGACTGGTCCCCCGATGGCCGGTGGCTCGTGTTCCGATCCGAGCGCGACGGCGGGGGCCTGTACGTGGTGCCCGCGAGCGGCGGCGGCGAACGCCGGATCGCGAGCTTCGGGTATCGGCCGAAGTGGTCGCCCGATGGTTCGCTCGTGCTGTTTTCGAGCTCCGGCCACGAGGGAGGCACGCCGAAGATGTACGTCGTCGGGCTCGACGGCGGCCCGCCGCAATCGGTCAGACCCGACCTGGTCGCCGGACTGAGTGCGCTGCAGGCGGACTGGAAGCCGGATGACGGCCGGCTCTCCATTCGCGGCCGGCGCGGGAAGGACGGGTGGGCGTTTCTCACGGCGCCGGTCGCCGGCGGCCCGGTCGTCACCTCCGTCATTTCGCGCGAAGTGGAGGAGCGGATCGCCGCCGCGGGTGTGACGCTCGGAGCGGTTCTGCTGGTCTCGATCGGGGCGGCACCTGTTCTTCGAAGGCAGTTCCCAGCAGGTCCGGCAATCTGTGGCGCGTGACGGTGGATCCCGAGACGCTGGCGTGGATCGAAGGGCCCGAACGGATGACAACGGGCACGTCCGACGACACGGACATGGCCGTGTCGGCGGACGGCGGCTCGTCTGGTTTTCACCGCGCGGCACGTGAGGACCCGGCTGTGGTCGTTTCCCTTCGACGCCGCGAGCGGGACAGATCACCGGCGCCGGGAACCCGGTCACGTCCGGCGGCGCGGGAGAAACAGGATGCCGACACGCCGGACGATGGCAGCAAGCTGGTGTATCGGACGGTTCGTGGCGGACGACAGGAACTTTGGGAGCGATCGACGATCGACGGGCACGAGCGCCTGCTCATCGCCAGCGCCGGTTGGGTTCGTACCCGGCCGCGCTGGTCTCGCGACGGATTGCGGATCGCGTACTCGCGGAGCCGTGCAGATGCCGGTGGCGCGCGGGCGGAACCGGCTGTCGCGGTGCTGGCCGCCGGCGGCAGGAAGGTGAGCGCGTGCTGACGAGGCCGGGGGACCTCAAGATGGTACCCACCGACTGGTCGCCCGACGGACGATGGCTGCTGGGCGGCTGCCCGACTGGTCCCGCCGGACCGGTCGGCACATGTCTGATGGCGGCATCTCACGGCCGCGATCGAGCCGCGCATGCGCGTCATCGCCTCGCATCCCACGAAGAACCTGTTCGAGAACCGCTTTTCTCCCGAACGGACGCTGGATCACGTTCATCGCGGTGGAGTCGAGCGACGCGGGGGTCTCCACGATCTTCGTGATGCCCGCGTCAGGCGGCCGCTGGACGCCGATGACAGAGGGACATGCGTACGACGACAAGCCGCACTGGGGACCCGACGGGCAGCACGCTGTATTTCGTGTCGAACCGCGACGGATTGTTCAACGTGTGGGGCCGCCGTTTCGACGGCGCCACCGGGACGCCGTCCGGCGCGTCGTTCCGCGTGACGTCGTTCAGCAGCCCGCGTCAGACGATCTCGCCGCAGCTCTCGCGCATGCAGATCGCCGTCACGGCCCGGCATCTGTTCCTGCCGATCACGGAGACGTCGGGGGAGCTGTGGATGCTGGAGAACGTGGACCGGTAGTACCAGTCGTCTCAGGTCTCAGGTCTCAGGTCTCAGGTCTCGGGTAAGACTCAAAGACCCAAAGACCAGGAACGACCAAGACCGAAGACCAAAGACCCCAGAGACCAGAGACCAGAGACCGAGACGACCAGGATCGCCATGTCCGACAAGCCACCGATCGCCGAACCGATGTTCCTGCCCGGGGTCGAGCAGAACCCGCAGCCGAGCCCCTATCGCGATCTGATCGAGCGCATGCAGGAGCAGGGGGCCGAGTACCCGCAGATCTGGCATCTGTTCGCGTATCTGCCGTCGGCGACCACGCACCTCGCGCGGTTCACCCAGGAGATTCTTCGCGGCCCGTCCCCGCTCAGTCCCGGGATGCGCGAGCTCATCGCGGCCTATACCTCGAAGCGCAACCACTGCCCGTTTTGAATCAACTCCCACGCCGCAGTTGCGGCGCAGCTGCTCGGCGACGAGGCGCTCGTGCAGGGCGTGATGGCCGACCTCGAGTCGTCCGCGCTCGATGACCGCCACAAGGCGCTGTTCCGGTTCGTCGAGAAGGTCAACCACGATTCACCGCAGATCGGGCACGCCGACCTGGACGCGCTCCGCGCGGGCGGATGGAGCGACGACGCGATCTATTTCGCCGTGACGGTGTGTGCGCTGTTCAACTTCTACAACCGCTGGATCGATGCCACGGGCGTGCACGCCATGTCGGAAGAGGCGCACCGGCAGGGGGGCAAGCGGTCGGCGATCCATGGCTACGCGCGGAGTTGAGCGCGGCGGCAACGGCCGATCGACCGGGACGGGCGGTCAGGGCTCCGCGATCGGCGGCGCATCACGCCGCCGGTAGAAGAGGACGGTTGGACCCGGACGCTCGACCGTGCTGAAGCCGGATACCGGCATGAAGAACGCGTCCTGCAGGTCGTAGACGGCCGACCGCGCGCGCCCGGTCGTGGCTCGAATCGTGTGGACGAGCGTGTACTGCTCGGCCACGATCCGGCGAAGCTCTCCCGGGACTCTCGCATACGGCGACAACGGCGACTGGAGCAACACCAGCCAGTCGGGCGTGCGTCCTTCCGGATGCCCGAACGAGCTCGCGCCAGGATCGAACCTCCATTCATGAAACCGGACGCCCGAGAGGTCCAGCTCGGCGTAGAGCCCTCCAGCCTGGTGCAGCGACTCCTCCGCCTTCAGGCGCGGCGTCAGCCAGCGTGCCGCCAGCACGCGCGTGTCGGTCCTGGCCAGCAGCACGTCGAGCCACGCGCTGTAGATGAACGCGGGACCGCCGGCCAGGACGGCGAGCAGCGCGAGCGTCGCGCGGTTCGAAAAACCCGTGCGTGAGGCCAGCCACGGCGCCCCATGCCGCACACCCACGGCTGCGAGGAGGCAGACGATCGGCACGAGCGGCAGGATGTACCGGAAGAAGACGGTGTAGCCGCTGCCGATCGACGCAAAGAACGCGGCCGCGAAGGCGCCGATGACGACGGCGTGGCGCGTGTAGTGCTTCACGAACGGCACGAGGCCCGCCACCGCGGCGATGAAGATCGAAACGCCCACGCCGTACGGCAGGGACCGCGTGAGGTGGTACCGCCATCCGCGGCCGAGGGTGACGCCGCCGTGTCCCTCGGAGAGGTGCGCGAAGTCGTATCGGAGATCGGTCGCGAACGTCTCGAAGTCGAGGAGCGCGTACGGCGTCGCGGCGATGAAGCCGACCGCGAACGCGGTGAGAAACACCAGGGACGCCGTCCACGCGCGCCATTCCCGGGCGCGCTTCATCGATCTCACTAGCAGTGGTTCCAAAACCCCATTGGTCCGGCTTCCACCCCAGCGCGCACAAAACGCGCGCCGGGGACCCGGCTGAAGCCGGAGGCCACCGGCGGTTTTGAAACCGGCGCCAGGCAGAGCAGTTGGGCCGCCCCCATCGCGGCGATGACGGCAGCCGCGCTGTACTTCGTTGACGCCGCGAGGCCGCCCGCCAGACCCGCGGCGGCGAACCACCGGATCGCGCCCGCATGACGCGGCTCGGCCAGGGTCGCGTCCACCCCGCGCAGGAGCAGGGCCAGCGAGACCGTGACGAGCAGCGTCATGAGGACGTCGGTCATCGCGAAGTGCGAATCCCTCACGTGCAGGATCGCTACGGCAAGAAAGGCCGCGGCCAGAATCCCGGTCGTGTCGCCGGCCACCCGGCGCCCGATCCTGAAGAGCACGACGATCGTCAGCGTCCCGGCGACGGCGACGAAACCTCGCCCGAGCAGCAGGTGGTCCGCGCCGGTCAGCGCGGGGTCGAGCGACAGCGCGCGCCGAATCCCGGAGGCCGCGGCGTAGAGCGCGGCGAACACGTAGAAGGTCAGGGACGGCCAGTGAAAGAAGTGAGGGTTGGGATCGCCGCCGAGAATCGCCAGTGCGTGGACGACGGCCGTCTCTTCGTCCGGCCGCGCCCCCAAGTACGGCAGCCCGAACCAGATCGGAAACAGCCGCAGGACCGCACCGAGACACACGATGGCCGCGAGAGCCGGCACCGGCCAGGCGACGAAGCGCTGCGGGATCGGCGTGCCGCCGGGCGGAGGCGCCGATTCAGGAGATTCGTCGGGGCCCATCGCCGCCACGCGCGCAGGTGGGAAACCGCTCAGGCGTTCAGGTGGCGGGCGAGGAACGGGATCCCGCGCCGCCCCCAGAACGAATGCTCGCCGGGAAAGACTTCCTGCTCGGCCCGGTCCGCCGCGCCGAACACGCCATAGACCTCCCGGACCTTCTCGAAGCTCTCGATGCTGGCCTTGATCGGAAAGATGTTGTCCTTCTCACCCGACTCGACAAACAGCGGCCGCGGCGCGATCAGGCCCGCGATGTCGTACATCTCCGCCCAGTTCAGAACGCCCGGCACGTAGTTGTCGATGCAGTGCGACAGGCTCCCCACGCTGTCCCGGAAGGTATTCAGGTAGCCGCTGACGAGCGCGGCGCGGATTCGCGGCTCGAGCGCGGTGGCGAACACGGTGATGGTGCCGCCTCCCGAAATTCCCATGCACCCCACGCGGCTCGAATCGAGATCGGACCGGGTCGCGATGTAGTCGACGGTCCGCATCACATCCCACACCCGCCAGCCGACCATCGTCTGGCCGACGAGGAGGGCGCCGCCCGCCGTGGGCTGGCACGCGCTCGTTCCCAGCCCCTTGCGCGCCGTGATGGCGTCGCGGCGGCACCCGAACGCCATCGGTTCGATCGCCACGGCCGCCATGCCGGCCTCGGCCACCTGGATCGCGAAGTCGTGCTGATAGCCGGCCTTGTCGGTCCGCTCGCGGCCCTTGTCGTCGATGCCGACGATGTCGTCGACGCCGCGGCCGTGGCCGGGGATGCAAATCATTGTTGGCGCCGGCGTCTTCGCCTTGTCCGGACGCAGGACGTAGGCGAGCACGCTCACGCCGGGCCGCGAGTCGAACACGATCTTCTCGCGGCGGTAGCCCGGGAACGCGCGCGTCTCGAGCGTGACGGGACGCAGAGGCGGCCGGCCGGCGGGAAACCCGCCGACGAGCTCGGCCACCTTCGCGCGTAATTGCTTCTGCCACGCTTCAGCCTGGCCCTGGCTTCGGGCCTGGAACCGCAGGCGGCGCGGCGCCTCCGCGTAGAGATCCTGCGTATACGCGACGGGATCGAACCGGCGGCCTTCAATCCCCTTCTCTACGCCGGTCAGCGGGCCGATGTAGGCGGAGTCGGCGGGCGCCTGCGCGGAGAGGGGCAGCGAACGCGCGGCGGCGACGCCGGCGGCGAGCTTTGCGAGATCGCGACGGGAGATCTTCTCCATGGGGCGCATTCTCCCATCCGCTTGTTTTCGCGGCAAGCCCAGTTTGGGACAGGAGGTCACGAGATTTGAACAGGAGGTCAGGAGGTCAGGAGGATTTTAGATCTTGAAGAATTGGTTTTTTCAAAACCAAAATCTCCTGATCTCCTGATCTCCTGTTTTAGAGTAGCTTCGCCAGCCGCGCGTAGCCGGCACGGCTGACCGGGAGACGGGTGCCGTCGCGCAGGATCGCGACGCGGCTGTCCTTGGCGTAGAGCTCCACGCGCGCGATCCGATCGATGTTGAGGAGATACGACCGGTGAATGCGAACGAACCGCGCGGGATCGAGATTGGCCTCCGCGGATCCGAGCGTCTGATCCTTCAAATACTGTTTGCCCTCCGACTTGAACGCGACGTAGTCGTCCTGTGCCTCGACGTAGTCGATGCGGTCCACCGGGAGGACGTGGACCTGCGAGCCGTCGCGGATGAGGACCCGTTCGAGCGGTCCCTGTCCGGATCGCACCTCCGAAACGAACGCCTCGATCGGCGCCGCCTCCCGCGACTGCAGGCGTTCCCGCGCGCGCGACAGCGCCTCGGCGAAGCGCTCCTCGCTGAACGGCTTGAGCAGGTAGTCGACGGCGTGGACTTCGAACGCGCGCAGCGCGTACTGGTCGTAGGCGGTGGTGAAGATGACGGGGACGTCCTTGCCGAGGAGCTCGAGCACCTCGAAGCCGCTCAGCTTCGGCATCTGCACGTCGAGGAACATGAGATCGGGTGAGAGCTCCGACACCGCTTTCACGGCGTCGAAGCCGTTGCCGCACTCGGCGACCACTTCGACCCCGGGATGCGCGCCCAGGAACTCCCGGACCACCGCGCGCGCCAGCGGCTCGTCGTCCACGATCAGGACCCGAAGGGCAGAGTCGGTCATGCAGAGGCAGCGGAGGTTACGGAGTTAACGGACCTTCTCACATTCACCGGCATTAACACGGAGAAACGGAGCAACGGAGCAAGGGAGAAAGCCTTTTTTTGCAACACCATTACTTAACCCAATGTCTCCGTGCCTCCGTTACTCCGTTGCTCCGTGTGAAAGACCTCCGGTGTCTCCGTCCCCTCCGGTATCTCCGTCCGCCCGGCTATCTCCATCGGCAGCGACACCTCCACCCGCCAGACACCATCCCGTTCCGCCGCGGACAGGCGCGCGTTGTCGCCGTGCAGCGCACGCAGCCGGGCGCGCACGTTGGCGAGGCCGAAGCCGGTCCCGGTGCGGCGCGGGCGATCGGGATCGCACGGGTTCTCGACGGCGATCGACAGCGTCGAGGCGCCGCGCGACGCGGCGATGCGGATCGTGCCGCCGTCGAGCACGTGCGCGATGCCGTGCGTCACCGCGTTCTCGACGATCGGCTGCAGCAGGAGCGGCGGCACCAGGCAGCCGTCGGCGCCGTCGGACACGATCTCGACCTGGAGACGGCTGCCGAAGCGCACCTGCTCGATTTCGAGGAACCGCCCGGCCAGCGCCAGCTCCCGGCCGACCGTGATGCGATCGCCCGAGCCGAGCGCGAGGCTGTCGCGAAGGAAGTCGGCGAGCCGCAGGCACATCCGGCGGGCCCCCGGCGGATCCAACGTCGTCAGCGCGCTGATCGAGTGCAGGCTGTTGAACAGGAAGTGCGGGTCGATCTGCGCGCGCAGCGATCGCAGCTCCGCTTCACGCGCCAGCACCTGCACCTGCAGCCCGCGGCGCTCGGTCTCGCGCGCCTGCTCGAACGAGCCGAGCAGGTAGCTCACCGCGAGCGACAGCAGGTACAGCAGCAGGCCGAACCCGAAAATCAGCGTGGACTCGCGCGCGAAGACGCCCTCCGCGTCGAGGCCGCCGCGGCGGCCGACGAGCCCGATCCAGCCGCGGGCGAGCGCCAGCCACGCGCCGCTGCTCAGCACCGCCGCGGTCAGGCCCGTCGTCGCGATCCGCATCGCGCCGGTTGCCGACAGCGGCATGCTCCGCGCGACGTACCACGCCGACAGGCAGAAGAACGCGTAGGTGATCGACAGCGGGAGCGCGATCGCGAGCGATTGCGCCCAGGTCACCCCTCCCGCACCGCCGAGGAGGGCGGCCAGCAGCGTGCCGACCAGCGCCCAGGCGCCGAGGTACAGAGCCAGTCCCGCGCCGCGCGTGGGGATGGGATGCATCGAGCGCTAGTTTTTCACCTCGACGCCGCCCATGATCACGATCCCGCGGATCACGAGACGCTGCGTGCTCACCTCGTGCGGCGGCCGCGTCTTGTCCTCGAAGCCGCCGAGGATCGGCGTCACGCGGCCGATGACCGTCCAGTTTTCGGGTACGCGAATCTCGATCCCGCCGCAGATCGCGAACACGTCGATCACCGCCTCCTCTTCGATGGCCGCGTGCCGCAGGTCGATCTCGCATCCGCCCAGCACGGCGGTGAGATCCCCGCCCTTGAACGCGCGCGAGTTGTTCCCCCGGTTCATCCCGCCGAGCACGGCGAGCGCGCTCAGCGTATCGTTCGTGTCGGCCGCCGCCACGAGCCGCCGCCCGCCGCGCAGGCCCTGCCAGATCATGGATGCGCCGAAGAGCACGAGCAGCAGCGGCCACATCCGCCAGAAGGGCACGTTGACGATGTCGAGCGACTCGAGGAGCAGCCAGGTGCCCGCAATGATGAACAGCAGGCCCACGAACGCGCCGCCCCCGCGCGACTGCCACACCTTCAACGAGCCGACGGCGATGAGCCCCATCGGCCAGTAACGGACGTACCGTTCGGCCTCCGCCATCCCGAGATTGTCGAGCGTGAACACGATGCCCACGACGACGATGAACAGCCCCATCAGGAGTTGGGGCGTGAAGCGGAGGTCCGAATCTGTCGCGGCTGTCTGCATGATCAACTCTCCTGAAGCGAAGCCCTTTACCGCGAGCGAAGCGAGCGGCCCCTACCACGAGCGAAGCGAGTGGCCCCTACCGCGAGCGAAGCGAGCGGCCCTACCGCGGGTGCGAAGTCAGCCGCGGCCCCTTTCGTGAAGACGATACGCCCGCGTCGTGGCGGCCTTCTCTCCTTTCCGGCGAACACCGCCCGATGGCCGGTAAACGGCGGAAACTCTGGTACAATGCGCGGCAAATCATGCGCAAAATACGCCCGATTCTCGCGTGCGCCGTGCTGCTGTGGCTCGTCCCGCTGACGGCCCTGGCCGGCCCGCTTCAGGACGATCTCAAGGCGCGGCGGGCCCGCGCCCTGGAACGTCTCGGCCCCGATGCCATCGCCATCTTCTGGAGCGCGCCGGAGCGCGTCTTCTCCACCGACGTCAACTACGAGTACCGGCAGGACAGCAACCTGCTCTACCTGACCGGCATCGATCAGGAAGACACGATCCTCGTGCTGATGCCGGGCAACGAGACCCGCAAGGAAATGCTCTTCGTGCGCGAGGCCGACGCCCGCCGCGAGCACTGGAACGGGCACAGCCTGACGACGGCCGAGGCCTCGGCGGCAAGCGGCATCCAGTCGGTGATGACGGCCAGCCAGTTCGAGCCGTTCGTCGCCGCGGTGTTCTCCAAGCGCAGCCAGGGGGTCTCCCCCACCGAGTACGCGAAGTTCTTCCAGGCGTTGACCGACGGCCGCGCCAGGCTCGCGGTGCTGCTCGAACCGCAGTTCAATCTTTCGGCGCCCGCCGGCCCCGCGACCCAGTTCGCGGCGAAGCTCCGCGAGCGCTTCTTCGGGTTCACCGTGACGGATGCGACGCCGGTCGTCGCCGACCTGCGCCAGATCAAGACCCCCTACGAGCAGGACGTGCTGCGCAAGAGCGTGGCCATCTCGAGCGAGGCGCATCGGGCCGGCATGCGCGCGGCGGCCCCCGGCAAGTACGAGTACGAGGTCGAGGCGGCCATCGAAGAGGTGTACCTGCGCAACGGGGCGATGAGCTGGGGGTATCCGTCGATCGTCGGCAGCGGCCCGAATGCGACCATCCTGCACTACGGAAAGTCGAGCCGCCGCATGGAGTCCGGCGATCTGCTGCTCGTCGACGCCGCCGCCAACTACCAGGGGCTCACGGGCGACATCACGCGCACCTACCCGATCACCGGCACGTACTCGGCGGCGCAGCGCGAGATCTACGAGATCGTGTACGCGGCGCAGCAGGCCGGCGAGAAGGCCGCGAAAGCGGGCGCGCGCGTGAGCGACATCCAGAATGCGTGCGACGAGGTCCTGCGCGCGGGCCTCGTGCGCCTCGGCCTCGTCACCGAGCCGGCCGGGACGCAGTTCAAGATCTGGTCGACGCACGGGGTGACGCACTGGATCGGCATGGACGTGCACGACGTCGGCAGCCGCGTGCGTCCGCTCGAGCCGGGCATGGCGTTCGTGATCGAGCCGGGCATCTACATCCGCGAGGCCGCCCTCGACGATCTGCCGAAGACCGCGGCCAACGCGGCGTTCATCGAGAAGATCCGCCCGGCCGTGCAGCGCTTCAAGGACCTCGGCGTCCGGATCGAGGATTCGTATCTGCTGACGGCGTCCGGCCTCGAGCGGCTGTCGGCCACCGTCCCACGGACAATCGAGGAAGTCGAAGGATTGATGAAGCAGCGCAGCACCGCGCGCCGCGTAGCTATCGCGGTGGGAGGCCGGCTCTCGCCCGCGCGCGATCGAGATCGGCGAGCGCTTCCTGCACTTCCTTGCGCGCCGCTTCGCGGTCGATTGCCGCCTTCGCGGTCTCGAACTTGTGAATCGCGCGCTGCAGCGCCCACTTCAGCGCGAACGACGTGGCGGCAACGACGAAGGCCTCTTTGTTGCTGAACGCGGCGTAGCCCTTCACGCCTTCCGGCGTCACCAGGTCCAGGAATTCCTGATGCGACGGCGACCCCGCCGGCGTGGGCCCCTTGAGGTAGTCCGGCCCCAGAATGTCCTCGATGGTCGGCTTCCGGCCCAGCACCTCGACCCGGAACACGAGCCGATCGGCCTCGGTCCGCATCATCGGCGGGCCGCGAGAGCTTGCGCTGAATCCGAGCGAACGAGACGGGAAGCTCCGGCACTTCGTCGGATCCGTTCGAAGCCTCGGTCTTTCGCTCCACCTCGGCGGACGCGGCCGGCGCCTGGGCCTCCACCCCACCGCGCGCGGCGGGAACCCCGGCTTGAAGGCCCTGGCCTGGTGGTGTCATCGCCGTCAGCGCCGCGAGCAGAAGTAGTGTCATTACTCGTGCAAGTTAGGACGACCGAACCTTCTTTATGGTCGCGGGGCCCCAGCCCCGCTCGCGCGGCCGCAGGCGCTCCAAATGGCTTCAAGATCGATGCCGGGGCCTCGGCTCCGCTCGGGGCAAGCTGTCCCAGTCCGGGGACGCCGGTTGTTCGTAACCGAACGATGCGAGCCTCGGCCGGCGATTCGGCCCGGCACCGTAACCCCCACGATACCGCGATTTTAGTGCTGAACACCTGGCCCGGCACGCGATTCGCTATCCGGACAGGCGGGCCAAACCCTTTATAATGAGAAACCGTTCTCAAGCACCCCCCGTCTAACGGTCGAGCAGTCGCCCAGGAAAGGTTCAGGAGCTCATGGCGTTTTTCTCCAAATCGACTCAGCCGGTCCGGCAGCCCGAGAGCTTTTCGGCCGAAGCCCTGGCGCCCAACGCGCTCATCGCGCTGCGGAATATCGAGAAATCGTATGCGCACGGCACGAGCCGCACCTACGTGCTGCGGCGCATCAACCTGGACGTGAAAGAGGGAGAGTTCATCTCCATCATGGGGCCGTCGGGCGCCGGCAAGTCCACGCTGCTGCACATCATCGGCATGCACGACAGCGCGTGGACCGGCGAGTACTATTTTCTCGATCAGCCGGTGCACAAGCTCGGCGCCAAGGAACGCGCCAAGCTGCACAAGCAGTACATCGGCTTCGTCTTCCAGAGCTACCACTTGCTCGATCATCTCACCGTCTACGAGAACCTCGACATCCCGCTCTCGTACCGCGACATCAAGAAGTCGGAGCGCGAGAGCATGGTCTGCGACATCCTCGACAAGTTCGCGATCGTCGGGAAGAAGGACCTGTATCCGAACCAGCTGTCGGGCGGCCAGCAGCAGCTCGTCGCCGTTGCGCGTGCCGTGATCTCGAGCCCGAAGATCATCCTCGCGGATGAGCCGACGGGAAACCTGCACACGAGCCAGGGCAAGGAGATCATGGAGCTCTTCAAGAAGCTCAACGAAGGCGGCACGACGATCATCCAGGTGACGCACTCGGAGACCAACGCCTCCTACGGCAGCCGGGTCGTGAACCTGCGCGACGGGTGGGTGGTCGAAGAATAGATGGGCGTCGGTCTTTATTCCATCGCCCAAAAAACAAAAGGCCGGCGGAAACCCGCCGGCCTTTTGCCGGAAAAGACCCAAAGACTTCCGAAGACTAGCTACTCCGAAAGACTGGAGACCAGAACCTAGAGACCCTTACCAGCGGGGCTCTTTCCGACGCCCGCCGCTGAAATCGCCATCGTCAAAGCTGCGGCCGCCGCCACCCCCGCCACCGCCGCCGTATCCTCCCCGACCACGGCCGCCGCCGCCACCGCCGAAGCCGCCTTCCGGCTTCGGACGCGCCTCGTTGACGACGAGGGCCCGGCCTTCCATCTGCTGCTCGTGGAATTCGGTGATGGCTTTCTGCGCTTCCTCGTCCGTGCCCATCTCGACGAACGCGAAGCCTCGCGCGCGGCCGGTCGCCATGTCCCGCATCACGCGCACGCTGTCCACTTTCCCGGCCTTGCTGAACAGTTCGGTGAGCTGGTCTTCCGTCGCCGAATACGGAAGGTTCCCGACGTAGAGTCTCCTACCCATGCTGTCACTTACTCCTGCCCTGAGCCAGCCCGAAGGGCTGCGCTGCAAAGATGACGCGCATTTGCCTATCAAGCGGGTCCCCGCGTCCTGGACCGCACCCGTCGGAAAGCTGACGCGGATTGCTATTGCAAGGGGCGCGCTCTCATCGGGCGCGAGTATAGCAGATTGCATGCCGCGTCCCGGGAGGCCCCAGGAGCTCAGCTATGACGGCTTTACGGGCCTCGAGCGCCGGGCTAGAGTGACAGGGATGCGTCGGGTCCTTACGCGAATCGTCGTCCTCGCGCTCGTCTCCGGCGCCTGCGCGCGGCCACCCCGCCAGTTCGAGTTGCGCGGGCAGGTCCTGGCGGTGGATCGGGCCCGGCAGGAGATCACCATCAGGCACGACGATATCCGCGGGTTCATGCCGGGGATGACGATGCCGTTCAAGGTGAGGGATGCGCGTCTGCTCGACGGCCGGACCGCCGGCGATCTGGTCACCGCGACGCTCGTCGTCGAGAAGGCCGACGTGTTTCTGTCGAAGGTGGAGCGCACGGGCCATGCGCCGGTGACCGAGCCGCCGCCCGCCGCTGCGCGGATGGACCTTGTCGCGCCGGGCGATCGCGCGCCGGACGTGCAGCTCACGGACGAGGCCGGCGCGACCCGCGCGCTGTCCGAGTGGCGCGGCCGGACACTGGCCGTCACGTTCATATACACGCGCTGTCCGCTGCCGGACTTTTGTCCGCGCATGGATCGACAGTTTGCTGCCGTCCAGCGCGAGATCCAGGCCGACGAGCGGCTGCGCGACCGGGTGAGCCTCCTGTCGATCAGCGTGGATCCGGCGTTCGACACGCCGGACGTGCTCGCCGGACACGGGCGCCGCTCCGGCGCGGATCCGCACGTGTGGCGGTTCATGACGGGAGACCGCGAGGCGATTCGCGCGTTCGCGTCGCGGTTCGGCGTATCGATCATGACCGAAGGGGCGGGCGGCACGAACATCACGCACAACCTGCGGACCGCGGTCGTCGGCGCCGACGGGAACATCGTGCACGTCTTCGGCGGAAGCGACTGGACGCCGGCCGAGCTCCTCGACGCGTTGAGACGTGCGAGTGCGTAAGGGCGGCTCGAGCGGCCGCGAGGCCCGCGATCGGCCGCCGCCGGTTGGAGCCGTCGCGCCACCGCTGTCGGCCTTCACGCCGGCGGAGCGGCGCGTGGTCCGGCGCGTGCGCACGCCCGGCGACGTGCAGCGCTACCTGAACTCGCTGCCCTACAACACCGAGCCCGCGCCCGAGGGCGCGACCCTTCGCTGCTTTCGCGGCGTCGTGCGGCACCATACGGCGCACTGCCTGGAAGCCGCGATCGCCGCCGCGGTGATCCTCGAGCAGCACGGCTGGCCTCCGCTCGTGCTGTCGTTCGAGTCGATCGACGAGCTCGATCACGTGCTCTTCGTCTACCGGCATCGCGGCCGGTGGGGATCGATCGGGCGATCGCGCGACCCCGGCCTGCACGGCCGCCGCGCCGTGTTCGCGACCCCGCGCGCGCTCGCGCTCAGCTATGTGGACGCGTACGTGGATTTCACCGGCCGGGTGACCGGCTACACGGTCGCCGACCTGCGCGACATCGGCAACTACGACTGGCGTCTTGCGGAAGGCAACGTCTGGAAGGTCGAGCGGATGCTGCTGAATCTCCCCCACCGGCCGCTGCGCACATCGAACGCCCGCATCAACCGGCTGCGCAAACGCTATCGCGAGTACCGCGCCACGTTCGGGCGCAAGCCGGTCTACTACAAGCGCATGGATCGGTGGACGGAGCTGCCGGCTGAATTCAAGTACTGAGGTATGGAGATCAGGAGAATCAAGAGGTCAGGAGGTTTTTTTGAAAAAAAACAAAACGAACTTCTTATCTCCTGATCTCCTGATCTCCTGTTTTCTTTACTGTCGCTGAAATTCACTCCAGATCGAAGTCCCGCGTCGGCCGCGTGATCGGCTCGTCCTTCGCCTGCTTCAGCGCCTCTTCGAACCGTCTCGACAGCGCGTCGCCGCGCGTGCGCTCGTTGGCGACCGATTGTTGAAACAGGTTCTCGCGCCGCGCCGCTTCCTCGGCGACCAGCCGGTGCGCATCGCTCAGCTCAGGCTTGTCGCCGCGGACTGGCTCTTCGTGCCGCACGATGCGCCGGAGGTTGGCATCGACGACGAGCGTCGAGTGGCAGCACGGGCACGTGGTCTCGAATTCGGACTGAAGCTTCATAGTCGGTTCCTTGCTTGGTTGCCGCGGCCGCCTTCAGACGCCGAGGCCCTACTTTTTTTCAGACCCTTTTTCGAGCTTCACCGGTTCCCCGTTCGAGTCCGTCGCCGTGACCTCGACCTTGACGACGGTCTGGCGATCGAAGTCGTAGCGCTGTCCGTACGCGGTCTGGAACTGGCTGAGCGGAGCCGTCAGCCGTCCTCCCGCGGCCAGCAGCGGCGCCCCTCCGCGGAAATGATCGTTCACGGTGACGACGACGTTGCGCCAGTCGCGTGCGGTCTGGTTCTGGATGTGGATCGTGTTGTCGCGGACGACGATCGGCTCGGGGGGCTGCGAACAGGCGATGGTCAGTCCCAGCAACAGACCCAGGCCGCAGCGCTTCAGCATGGCATTATGATAGCTCCATGTGCCTCCCGAGCCGGGCTCCGGCTCTGCTGGTCGCGTTGACCGGCCTTCTCCTGATTACCGGCGGTACTGCGCGACCGGCCGCCGCCGGCAGTCTGGCTCCGAACCCGACGGCCCAGGCGGCGCCCCCCAAGGTCCAGCCTGGCCCACCGCAAGCCGGCCTGCCGACCGGATCGGTCGCAGGGACGGTCGGCAGCGCCGACGGAACGCCGCTCGCGCGCGCGCGCGTGGTGCTGACCTCGCCCGCGCTGGCCGAACCGCGCGTGACGCTGTCGGGCGCCGACGGCAGGTACCAATTCCAGCACTTGCCTGCCGGTTCGTATTCGCTCTCCGCGGCGCGGGGCGGCTACGCGCCGCAGGAGTACGGTCAGCGGCGATCCGCGCCCGCCATGGTGGTCCCGCTCGGCAACGGGCAGCGGCTGACGGGCATCGACTTCGCGCTCGCGCCGGCCGGAGTGATCGCCGGCCGGCTCCTCGACGAGGACGACGGGGCGCTTGCCGGCGCGACGGTCGAGGCGCTCATCTCGCGCACCGACAACAACCAGCCGACCCTGGTGTCCGTCGCGACGGCCCAGACCGACGACCGCGGCGAGTTCCGCCTCACGGGACTGGCGGCCGGCCAGTACTACGTCAGCGCCTTCGATCCCGCGTTTGCCGGCGTCGGCGACGAAACGGGGCCGCTGCGCTACACGCCCACGTACTATCCCGGCGTGGCGGTGCTGGAGCAGGCCGCGCGCGTCGGCGTCACACCCGGCGTCGAGCCGCCACGCATCAGCTTCAAGCTGAAGATCATCCGGCCGTCTCGCGTCAGCGGCGTCATTGCCGCCGAGGGCCGGCGGCAGCTGCTCAGCGGGGCCGTCATCATGGCCCCCATCCGCGGCGAATGGCTCAACGCCGTGCCGACGCAGGACGTCATGATCCTGCCGGACGGATCGTTCGCGTTCAGGAACGTCCCGCCCGGGACGTATCAGATCCGGGCCCGCGGCCAGGTGGAACCGGGCGGCAAGCCGCTCTTCGCGACCTACAAGGTCCTCATCGACGGGCGCGACATCTCCGACGTGGCGCTGACGCTTCAGCCTGGCGCGAGCATCGCCGGCCATCTGGAAGTCGAAGCCAGCCGACCGGCAAAGCCGGACCTCGCCAAGCTGCGCGTGCGGGCGCCATTTTCCGACGGCAGCAGCTTCGGCGACACGGTCACGGGCGCGATCCTCCCCAACGGATCGTTCGTGGTCGGCGGCCTGATGGCGGGCGCCCACATCCTCGCGGTCGAGGGGCTGTCGTACCCGTGGGTGGTGAAGAGCGTGACGTACCGCGGACAGGACATCACCGACGCCGGCCTCGACATCAGCGGCCGGCAGCAGCGGTTCGACGAGGTCCGCGTCGTGATCACCGACGTCGCGAGCGAAGTATCGGGGATGGTGCGGGACGCAGCGGGCGCCGCGGTCCCGGATGCGACCGTGCTCATCGTGCCCTTGTCGGAAACGTTCTGGACGCGGACCGGCCGCCGGCTCGGCGTCCTCCGCACCGATGCGGGCGGCCGATACCGGGTCCGCGGACTGCCGGCCGGCGAGTACCCGGGCCGTCGCGTCAGTCGAGATGGATGAAAGCGAAGCGTATCGCCCCGGCCTGCTGAGGAGCTTCCGCGAGATCGGCGCAGCCCTGAGCCTGAAGCCTCTCGAACAGCGGGCGCTCGATCTCTCGCTCTCCTCGATGACGGCGCGGACAGGAGGAGTCAGGTAACCCCTGACTCCTGATGTTCTGGCTCTCGGTCGCCGGCGGGATCTTTCTCATCTGGCTGGTCCTCGTGTTTCTCTTCACGCCAGGGATCAACTACCGGCTCGGGCACCGCACGTCGATCCACGACAGGGAATTCCTCTACACGCTCCAGTCCACGTGCCAGGCGGCGCTCCATCATGGCAACCGCGTGACGGTGTTCACCAACGGCGCGGCGTTCTACCCCGCGATGCTGGAGACGATCAGCCAGGCCACGCACTCGATCAACATGGAGCTGTACATCTTCCAGCCGGGGAAGATTGCGAACCAGTTCGTCGCGGAGCTGTCGGCCAAGGCGCGCCAGGGCGTCATCGTCACCATCGTCGTCGACTGGCTCGGCAGCGTCGCGCTGTGGGGCCGCCCGGTCCGGCGGCTGCGCAAGGCAGGCTGCCGCATCCAGTCGTACCAGAGCCCGCGATGGTACTCGCTGGCGCGGCTCAACAACCGCACGCACCGCGAGCTGCTCGTGGCTGACGGGCGCGTCGCGTTCATCGGCGGCGCCGGCATCGCGGACTGGTGGGCGCTGGCCACGTTCAAGCGGCTGCGGTGGCACAAGCCGTGGCGCGACACGATGGCGCGGATCGAGGGACCGGTCGTCGCGGCGCTGCAGGGCGTGGCCGCCGAGAACTGGCTGGAGTGCTGCGGCGAGATCATCACGGGGCCCGACTACTTCCCCAACTTGAAGGCCATCGGCGACACGACGGCCTTCGTCGTGAAGAGCTCCCCGTCGGATCGGGCCACCGCGTCGCGGGTCACGTTCCAGCTCCTGATGGAAGCGGCCGATCGAAGCGTCCAGATCAGCACCCCGTATTTTCTCCCCGACCGCGCGCTGCGCCGCGCGCTGTGCGAAACGGCCCGCCGCGGCGTGAAGATCAGCGTCATCGTCCCCGGGCGGAGCACCGATCAGAAGTGGGTGCGCCTGGCCAGCCGGCGCATGTGGGGTGAGCTCCTCGAGGCGGGGGTCCGCATCTTCGAGTACCGGGTCGCGATGACGCACGTCAAGGTCTTCATCGCCGACGAGCTGTGGGCGGTGCTGGGGACGACGAACATCGACAACCGGTCGTTCGAGCACAACGACGAGGTCAACCTGGCGATGCGGGACCCGCAGGTCGCGGCGCGGCTGCTCGAGGACTACGAGCAGGACATCATCGACAGCGACGAGATCTCGCTGGACGAGTGGCAGCGGCGGCCGGTGTGGGAGAAGGTCGTCGGCCCGTTCGTGTGGATCCTGGAGCGACAACAGTGACCGAGGCCAAGTCCCCGCGCAAGTACGTCGACGTCCGGATCGCGACCTACAACATCCACCGGTGCCGCGGCATGGATCGCCGCACCATGCCGTCGCGCGTCGTCGACGTGATCCGCGCGCTGAACGCCGACGTCGTGGCGCTGCAGGAGGTCATCGGCGCCGGCCCGAACGGCGCCGGCCAGGCCGAGGAGATCGGCGCCGCGCTCGGCATGGGCTGGGTGATGACGTCGGTGCGGCACCTCCGGAACCATCTCTTCGGCAACGTCGTGCTCAGCCGCTTCCCGATCGTCCACCACAGCCAGTACGACCTGTCGTGGCGGACCTGCGAGCCGCGCGCGTGCCAGCGGGCCGATCTCGACGTCGGCGCGGGACAGCTGCTCCACATCTACAACGTCCATCTCGGCACGGCGGTGCTGGAGCGCCGCTACCAGGCGACGCGGCTGGCGGCCTTCGTCCACGACCGGCGCATCGAGGGGCCGAAGGTGATCCTCGGCGACTTCAACGAATGGATGCGCGGGCTGGCGACCAAGACCCTCAATTCCCTCTTCGAAAGCATCGACATCTACGCGCACCTGAAACGCCGGCGCACCTACCCGGGCATCTTCCCGATGCTTCATCTCGATCACATCTATTACGAGGGACACGTCGAGGTCCGGCCGGTCGAGCTCGCCCGGTCGCGCACCGCCATGATGGCGTCCGATCACCTGCCGCTCATTGCTGACCTGCGGATCGGTTTCTGATCGAGAGAGATCAGGAGATCTCCTTCCTCGACACGTTCTAAACAGGAGGCCAGGAGATCAGGAGAAAAACACAAAAAACTTCTAAAACCTCCACTCAATCTCCTAATCTCCTGATCTCCTGTTCAAAGACTCCCTTCTGAACTCCACGCCGACCTGATCCGTATTGACAAGCATGATGTCAAAGTGATATCACTTTGACATCTGTTGCGAGGAGGTCGCACACCATGATCCGTGAACGCGAAAACAGCGCTCTGCCCGGCCTGCCCGTCGCCATCGGTCTGATCACGCTCGGATCGTCTCCTGCTACGCCCTGGTCCAGGGAGCGCGCGCGGAAAGCCTCTGGTCCGTCGTCTCGTGGGCCGGGGTGCTCTTGTTCACGCTCTTCCTCCTTCTGGGCCTCTTCGTCGTCAACCCGAACGAAGCCAAGGTGCTGCAGTTCTTCGGCCGCTACGCGGGCACCGTCAAGCAGCCGGGACTGCGATGGGCGAACCCGCTCTATACGAAGAAGCGGATCTCGCAGCGCGATCCGCAACTTCGAGAGCTCGCACCTGAAGGTCAACGACAACGAAGGCAATCCCATCGAGATTGCCGCGGTCGTCGTCTGGCGCGTCGTCGACACCGCGGAAGCGGTGTTCGAGGTCGACGACTACAACAACTACGTGAAGGTCCAGACCGAATCGGCCCTGCGCAACCTGGCGACGAGCTACACCTACGACGCGCACGACGACGCGCAGATTTCGCTGCGCGGGCACACCGCGGCGGTCGCGGAACACTTGAAGAAGGAGATCCAGGACCGTCTGAACCGCGCGGGCGTCGAAGTGATCGAAGCGCGCATCAGCCATCTCGCCTACGCACAGGAAATCGCGCAGGCGATGCTGCAGCGTCAGCAGGCGGGCGCCATCATCGCGGCCCGGCAGCGCATCGTCGAGGGGGCCGTCGGCATGGTCGAGATGGCGCTCGAGATGCTCTCGCGCCGCGACATCGTCACGCTCGACAACGAGCGGAAAGCCGCCATGGTCAGCAACCTGCTGGTCGTGCTGTGCGGCGACAGGTCCACGCAGCCGGTCATCAACGCCGGGACGATCTACCAGTAGTGACGCCGTGGCCGACCGCAAGCCGTTTCTGCTTCGGATCGATCGGAACATCCTCGACGCCGTTCAGCGCTGGGCAGACGACGACCTGCGCAGCCTGAACGGCCAGATCGAGTTTCTGCTGAGACGGGCGTTGAAAGAGGCGGGGCGGGAACCGAAGAAGCGTGACGAGCCGATTAGGGAGTCAGGGATTAGGGATTCGCTCTACGACTCTTCGTATTCGTTCTCTTCGGGCGGAAGCAGGCGTGTCGAAGGGCGGAGCGCTTCGCGGTGATCGAACAGCGGCAGGTCGCGGACGTGGAGGGTCAACGCACAGCCCGGGCCCTTCGTGTCGACGACGACCGTGACCGGGCTGCCTTCGACGCCTTCGCGAAAGCCGATCCGGCACCCGCAGGCGAGGCGCGCGTGAGTGAACCCTTTCAGCATCCTGAAGCGATCATACTACAGGAGCGGCTTGATCTCCCGGTCGACCTGTTCCTTGGTCACCGGCCCAAGATGCTTCCGGGCGATTAGACCGTCCCGGCCGATGAAAAAAGTAATCGGCACCCCGACGATCGGGCCGTAGGCCTCGTCAACCGCGTCGGTCAGCAGCAGCGAGGGGTAGTTCATGTTCTTCTGCGCGCCGTAGTCGCGCAGCAGCTCGGGCGGATCGTCGATCGACACGCCGAGGACCACGACGCCCTGGTCCTTGTACTCGGCGTAGGTCTTCACGAGCTCCGGGATTTCCGCCTGGCACGGACCGCACCACGTCGCCCAGAAGTTGAGGATGATGACCTTCCCCTTGTAGTCGGCGAGATTGACGTTCGCGCCGTGCATGTCCTTCATCGTGAGATCGAGGTTGGCTGTTCCTACCGGGTTCGGCGTCCCGCGCAGCTCCTCGCCGGGGGCGGCGCTCTTGAGCATCATCGGCACGAGCAGAAGCGCGATAGCGCAGGCTGCGGCGGCGGCGGCGATCCAACGGTTCTTCATCATGTGTGGTTCCCTTGTTCCGGTAACGTCCGGATCAGCCGGATCATCTAGCGTGCATTCGCCCTGACGTATCCGACCACCGGCTCGAGCTCGGACGGACGGCCGCGAGCGAGTACCACGTACGTGCGTCCCCCGGCCGACCAGATTACCGCCTCGTGCCCGAACTTCTCAACCATCTCGTTGGCCTGGCTCGGGCGCACGCGCTGCGGGACGACGAAGACCGAGAGGGGTTGGCCGCGCCACTTGTAGAGAACGTGGGCGAGGTGCTTGCCGCTCATCGAGCAGCGCCGGACGCCGAGGAGCTCGAGCTGCTCGGCGCCGGAGCTTGCGGGAACCTGCAGCGCCCAGCCCTGGGCCGCCGCCCACGCGCGGCCGGCCTCCCCCGAATCCGCGTGCGCCGCGCGCTCGGGGGCGAACTGGAAGCACATGAGGTGATCGAGGGTGAGCTGGGCCGCGAGTGCCTCGACCTGGTTGTTCAGGCCGAGCATGAAGGCCCCCGCGACGGCGAGGACGAGCGTCGCGGCCAGCGACAGGGGAACCCACTTGCGGGCGGAACGGACGAAGGACCGGGCCGGAGCGGAGTGCGCCGCGCATCTCGTCCGGAGGTGTTCGGATGCGCATCCACGCAGCACGGTCCGGCGCGCCACGATGATCTCGCGGACCGCGCGCTGTCCGGCGACGCGGTCGCGGCACGGCGGGCACCGGTCCAGATGCGCTTCGACGGTCGCGCGCGACGCGGCTTGCGCGTCGCCATCGACGTAGGGGGCCAACAACGGCTCGAGGTCCAGAACACTTGCTCATCGCCGGTGCATCATTTTTACTGCTCGTGGGGCCCCACCCCCACTCGCTCGCGCTGCGGCGCTCGAAGACTCGCTATCCTCGCGCGGGCCGCAGGCGCTTCTTGTTGATCTCTCCAACTTACCCCTTCGCTCCGCCGTCGGCTTCGGTCAACGTGCGCTGGCGGTCGGCGGCCTCGGCCGGGCCGAGGCGGAGGGCCAGGCGGTCGTGCAACGCCCGCCGCCCTCTCGAGATTCTCGACATCACGGTGCCGATCGGCACGTCGAGCACCCCGGCAATCTCCGAGTACGACAATTCCTCGACGTCCCGCAGCCAGACCGCCTGCCTGAATGCCTCCGGCAGGGCATCGAGCGCCTCCTGGAGATCGGCATCGAGCGATGCGCGGGTCAGCAACTGCTCGGGTGTGAAATCACGCGAGGAGTCCGCCGCGGCCTGCTCGACGAGCTCGCTGTCGACGTCGATCGGGTTCCGGCCGTCGTGCCTCCGCATGTTACGGAACGTATTGTGAAGGATCGTGAACAGCCACGCCTTCAGGTTGGTGCCGCGCTGAAACTGCGCAGACGACCGGAACGCTTTCAAATACGTGTCCTGGACCAGGTCCTCGGCATCGGCCGGCCGCCTGGTCAGCCGCAACGCGGTGCCGTAGAGGCTGTCGATGTAGGACAGGGCCTCGCCGGCGAACGCGTCGCTTCCCGGGCTCCCGGCCGTGGCCGCCCGCCCGCGGCCGCCGTCCCGGACGGGTTCAGCGCCGTCTGAGCGGTCCGGGAACGTCGGCGGGCGTCGTCGCAGAGCCATTGTCGGGGAAGACGCCCACCTGTTGAGAACACCGTCGGGGCGATCCTTATTCCTTATTTATTGTACTGGATGCCCGGAATCGGGGACGCTGCCGTTCGTCCCGGGTGACAGGACGAGGGCGGCACAAGGCGCGGTTCATCCGATTTACAGGGGTTCCAGAGCTCGGCCGGCAGGCACATGGATTGCTGCGGGCGGCACCGGCGGGGGGCCGTCCCGTGTGCCCGGGGACACGAACGTTGCGGCAACCGTCCTAGCTACAGTAACATCGGCGACGAGCAGCGAGGATTCTGACGTCGCCGCGTTCGCGCAGCCTGGCTGCCGCCTTCCGCTGCCGCATCCGAGGTGAAACATGCCCACGCGCAACATGCGCGGCGCCTACGCGCCGATGGTCATCGCTCTTCTGGCGCTCGTTTTCGTCGGCGGCGCTGTCGAGCAGGCCGTCGCCCAGACGCCCTACGTGCCGTACTTCGGCAAGAACCGAATCCGGTACAACGATTTCAAGTGGCGGATCTACACCACGGATCACTTCGACATCTATCACTACCCGGACTTCGAGTCGGAGCTCGAGCGGATTGCCTCGTACGCGGAGAGCGCGTATCAGCAGGTCAGCTCCGATTTGAAGCACGACCTGGCCTTCAAGGTGCCGCTCGTCCTCTTCAAGACGCAGAGCGAATTCCAGCAGCAGAACATCGAACCGGGCGAGCTGCCTGAAGGGGTGCTCGCGTTCGCCGAGCCGTACCGCGATCGCATGGTGCTGCCGATCGACGAGCCTTCCGACGCGCTCTACCGCCTGATCACGCACGAGCTGACGCACATCTTCGAGTTCGACATCATCCCGCGATCCCTGCTCCACCGCGGCCTGCCGCTGTGGGTCGACGAGGGGCTGGCCGATCACCTGACGGGCTACTGGCAGCCGTTCGATCTGATGTCGGTCCGCGACGCCGCGATTGCCGACATCATCCCCCCGATGAGCGACTTCCAGGGACAGGCGTTCGTGGACGGCCGCCTGCCGTACAACCTCGGCCACGCCGCGTTCGAGTTCATCGAGGCGCGCTGGGGCAAGGAAGGGCTGCGCCAGTTCCTCTTTGCGCTTCGCAAAGCGGTGATCGGCGGCGGCGAGAGCGCGTACGAGGAAGCGTTCCGCCTGAAGCCCGAGGAATTCGACGAGCAGTTCGAGAAGTACTTGAAGGATCGCTTCAAGCCGTTCCGCGACAAGGAGCGGCCGGCCGACTACGGGCGCGACCTCGCGCCGAAGCGCGGCAAGACGCCCTACACGGTGGTCGTCTCGATCGAACCGTCCCCCTCCGGAGACCTGATGGCGGTGGCGGCCGGCAACCGCAAGGAGCAGGAGCTCGACATCGTGCTGATGTCGACGAAGGACGGGAAGATCATCCGCAACCTCACCGGCGGGTTCAACAAGGACAAGGGCTTCGAGTACATCGCGACGCCGGGCGGCTTCCGGAACAACGCCGTCTCCTGGATGTCGTGGGCGCCGGCCGGGGATCGCCTGGCCTACTTCGCGCGCACCGAGAAGTACAAGACGCTCATCCTGCAGAACGTCGTCACCAAGGACATCGAGAAGCGGATCGAGCTGAAGACCGTCGACATGCCGGAATCGCCGGACATCAGCCCCGACGGGCGGGAAGTCGCGTTCTCGGCGCTGCACGGCGCGATCGGCGACATCTTCATCGTCAACATCGAGACCGGCCAGGTCCGCAACGTCACGAACGATGAGTTCGGGGACTACGCGCCCACGTTCTCACCCGACGGCAAGTCTCTCGTCTACCTGGCGCGCATCAGCATGAACGACAAGCTGTTCAAGCTCGACCTCGCGACCGGCGTGAAGACCCAGATCACCTTCGGCACGCACGACGACGGCGGCGCGCAGTTCATCGATGCGGACACGCTCGTGTTCCCGTCGACGGCGGTCGTGCCGGACCCGCCGCTCGATCCCGAGGTCGCGCGCAACGGCAACATCTACAACATCTGGACGCTGAGCCTGAAGACCGCCGAGCTGAAGCAGTACACCGACGCGCTCACCGGCAACGTGTCGCCGATCGTGCTGCGCGACCAGAAGCAGCCGAAGATCGCGTTCGTCACCTACTACAAGGGGGAATACGGCATCCACACGCTGCCGCGCCAGGAGCCCCTGCACACCGTGGCCAGCTCCGATTTCGGCGAGCCCGGGCCGGTCATCGGCTTCGTGGCGCCCCAGAGTCACACGCTCGTCAAGGCGAACATCAAGAACAAGGGCACGTTCGAGAAGCTGTTCCTGGAGGGGCGTCCGCCGGTCGCCATCGGCGTCACGAGCGGCGGCGACCTGTTCGGCGGCACGCAGGTCACGTTCACCGACGTGCTCGGCGACAAGCAGTTCAACATCTTCGCCTCGTCGGTCGCGCAGTACCGGACGATGTCGTTCTGGTACACGAACCTGTCGAGGCGGATCCAGTACGCGCTGCAGGCCTACTCGCAGACGCAGTTCTATTACGGCTACAACCCCGGCGTGCTCTACGCCCAGGACCTGGGCTATCTCGATCGCGACGATGCGATCGCGACGCAGACCTCGCGCGGGGCGACCGCGTTCGGCATCTACCCGTTCAACCGCTACGCGCGGGTCGAGTTCTCGGCGGGCATCTTCAATTACAACCAGGGCTACAACGACCAGGGCCTGCAGGATCGGGCCGACCAGTACCAGCAGGACCAGTACGGCCGCGCGCTGTTCTCGAGCGGGACCTTCATGCCGTTCGGCGTGTCGTACGTGCAGGAAACGACGGTGTTCCGTGAATACGGGCCGCTCGCGGGGAACACCGTGCGCCTCGGGTACGAGTACGCGCCGAGCTGGGGCGGCCTGGACTCCCGGCAGACCGTGGACGCCGACGCGCGCTACTACCTGCGGCTCGCAACCAACGGCGTGCTCGCGTTCCGCGCGCGCGGCTTCAAGAGCTGGGGCGAGTTCCCGGGGTACATGTATTTCGGCGGCAACTCGGAGCTGCGCGGATACGAGTACCTCGAGTTCCTCGGCAACAAGTCGTTCTTCCTGAACGGCGAGCTGCGCTTCCCGCTCATCGAAGCGGCCCTCACGCCGCTCGGGGTCGTCGGCGGGCTCCGCGGCGTCGCGTTCGCGGGTCTCGGCGCGACCGGCTACCAGGGCATCCCGATGCAGGTCTACACGAACGACCCGATCATCGTGACGCCGCTGATCGGATTCGAGCCGAACTTCACGACGCAGACCTTCGATCCGATCTTCGGACCGCCCAAGGCCATCGGCGGCCTGAAGCTGGTCGACGGCCGCGCGTCGTACGGCGTCGGGCTCGAGACGTTCGCGCTGGGTTTCCCGATTCACTTCGACTGGTCGTGGCGCACGCTCCTCAACAAGGAATACGAGGACTACGTCTTCGCGTACCAGGCGATCCAGGACGGAGAGGTGAGCGGGAGCAAGTGGTTACGCAAGCCGAAGTTCTCGGTCTGGATCGGGTACGACTTCTAAAGAGCCCCGAACGGGCTGAGTCCTGACGGCCGTCAGGATTCAGCCCGGCCCCGGCATCGAGCCCATTCACACAGTGAAGCGCCGCTGCACCGATCTCGTGGGTCTCCTGGCCGACTTCGTGGAGCATCATCTGCCGCCGGACATCCATGCCGAGCTCGAGCGGCACCTGACCGCCTGCCCCCGGTGCATCGCGCAGCTCAAGACCTACGAATCCACCGTCGCGCTCCTTCGTTCGATCCACGAAGAAGATCTGCCTGCCGAGCTCCGCTGCACGCTCAAGGCGTTCGTCGACCGGAACTGCGGGAACTGAGCTGCCGCTTAGAGCTTGCTTCCTGCTTCCCGCTTCCCGCTTCCCGCTTCCCGCTTCCCGCTTAGACCGGAGTTCACTTGTGTCGCGTACGTAGCGCAGGTCTCCAGGCCTGCCCGCGCGCCAGAAAGTTTCAGTTCCCGGTTGCCAGCTTCCGCTTTCGATTGGCATCCGAGTGAAATAGAGTAGCTAGGTCTTCGGCCAATCCGTGCAGCAGCTGGGAGCTGGAAAGCGGGGAGCTGGAAGCGGGCAGCTGGAAGCTGATGTCGACGTCTCCCCCCAAAAAGCCCTCCGAGTCGCGGACCGAGATGGTGCAGGTCGTGCTGCCGAACGACGCGAACCCCCTGGGGTTCATCCTGGGCGGCACGGTCATGCACCTGATCGACATTGCCGGCGCCATCGCGTGCCACCGGCACACCCGCAGCCTGCTCGTGACGGCGGCGGTCGACGGCCTGCAGTTCCTGCACCCGATCAAAATCGGCGACCTGATCATTCTCAAGGCCTGCGTCACCGCGGTGTGGAGCACGTCGCTCGAGGTCGAGGTCGAAGTGTTCTCGGAGGAAACACTGACGGGTCTCCGGCGGATGACCAGCCTGGCGTACCTGACGTTCGTCTCCGTCGATCGCGACGGCCGCCGCCTGCCGGTCCCGGGGTTGATCCTCGAAACGGACGAGGACAAGCAGCGGGCCGGCGAAGCGGACGCGCGGCGCGCGGAGCGGCTGAGGGCGCGCAAGGCGCTCGAAGCCAGGCTCCGGCACACCGCCTGATTCCGATGCCGCGACTGGACGAGAACAGGCGTCGTCTCGCCTCCCGCGGTCTGCTCGCCCTCGCCGTCGCGGCAACCGTTCTGGGCGTCGTGCTCGTCGCGACCGGCGGCTTCTCCACCCGCATCTACGGCATTCGCCTCTCGGCCCACGGGGCGCTCCGGCCGATCCTCTTCGCGGTGCTGTGCGCGGCGTTGAGCTTCCGGCTGCGCCCGCCGGCCGAACAGGACGCCTTGATCGCCGGCGGCTCTCTTCTCGCCGATCGCCTGCTGCCGGCGGTGATGCCGGTCTCGGCCGCGGTCGTGCTCGGGCTCGGTCTGTGGTACGGCGCCCGGTCGGCAGGGGGCTCGGACCCATACGGCTACATCAGCCAGGCGCAGCTGTGGCGCGCCGGCGATCTGCGCGTGCACCAGGATTTCGTCGCCTCGATGCCGTGGCCGAACGTGGACTGGAGCTTCACGCCGCTCGGCTACCGGCCGTCAACGGACCACACGCTCGTGCCGACGTATGCCCCCGGCCTGCCGCTCCTGATGACGCTGTTCACGGCCGTCGCCGGCAGCTGCGGCCCGTACCTGGTGAACCCGGTCTGCGGCGCGCTGCTCGTGATCCTCGCGTACGGCATCGGCGTGCGGGTCTCGGGCCGCGCGGTGGGCGCGATCGCCGCGCTGCTGGTGGCGAGCAGCCCGACGGTGCTGTTCATGATGCTCTGGCCGATGAGCGACGTGCCCGCGGCCGTGTTCTGGACCGCGTCGCTCCTGCTCGCCTGCCGATCGTCCTTCACCGGCCTCGCGTTGTCGGGTGCCGCCGCCGGCATCGCGATCGCGATCAGGCCCAACCTCGTGCCGCTCGCGCTGTTCCCGGCGCTCATCGCGGTGTGGCCTGCGCTGGCACTGAAATATGCGCAGGGGCCCGTGCTTCGGACCGCCGTGCTGCGGCTGACGGCCTTCGGCCTCGCGTGCCTGCCGTTCGTGCTCCTGGTCGCGTGGTTCTACGACAATCTCTATGGATCGCCGTTCCAGTCCGGCTACGGGAGCACGGACTCCATCTTCTCTTCCGCGAACCTTCGCGCCAACCTCGCGCGCTATCCGCGCTGGCTCTGGGACACGCAGGGCCCTCTGGTGTTTCTCTTCGTGCTGAGCCCGCTGTTGCCGCCGGGGCCCAACCCGCACAGCCGGTGGCTGCGCCGGATCCTGTTCGCGTTCGCCGGCAGTGTGCTCGCGTGCTACCTGTGGTATTTGCCGTTCGACGCGTGGTGGTTCCTGCGGTTCCTGCTCCCGGCGTTTCCTGTCCTCTTCGTGCTCGCCGCCGACGTCGTGTGGCACGGATCGCGGCGGTTCGGCGTGAGGACGCAGATCGCCGCCGCCATCGCGTTCACGGTCATCATGGTGAACTACGCCGCGACGCGGGCGTCGGAGCTCGACGTGCTCGGGATCGGCGCGGGCGAACAGAAGTACGCCGACGTCGGACGCTACCTCGCTGCGAAGCTCCCGGCCAATGCCGTCGTGATCGCCATGCAGCACAGCGGAAGCATCCGGCACTATTCGGGCCGGCCCACGCTGCGCTACGACTCCCTCGATCCCGAATGGCTCGATCGCGCGATCGCGCACCTTCGATCGGCCGGCTACGAGCCCTATCTGCTGCTGGAGAAGTTCGAGGTGCCGATCTTCCGCGAGCGGTTCGCCGCGCAGCAGAGCGTCGCGATCCTCGACGCGCGACCGTTGGCGCTGCATCAGCGGAGCGAGGTGAGGCTGTACCGCACCGACGGAGTCAGCCCTCCGGAGACGCCCGATCCCATTCCGCTGACGTCGGGCTGCCGGTGACGCTCCGCGCATAGTCCGCGGGAGCGCAGCCGGGATCGTGACGGCACACTCCTGTGACGGCGCTTCACCGCATCACATCTCATCACACCGCTCGCCACGGCCTGCTCGCACCTCGTCACAAATCCGTCCGCAACCGTCACATACCGGAATCGAAGCAGGCGTCCATCCGTAGGATGGACTGGCAGTGCGAGCGGTTCTTATAAGGAGTGTGTGACATGCGATTGCGTATTACTGTCAGGGTCGCCGTGGCCATGCTGGCAGTCCTGATCACGAGCGCGGCCACCGCACAGGAACGGTCTGGCGGCCTCGCAGGTGTCGTGGTCGATTCGAGCCAGGCGCCCGTCCCGGGAGCCACGATCACCGCCGCCAACAAGCAGACCCAGGCGACTCGCGTCGTCGTGAGCGGCGAGAACGGCGCGTACCGGATTCCCGACCTCGAGCCCGGCCGCTACACGGTGACCGTGGAACTTCAGGGCTTCCAGAAGAGTCAGACGGATGACGTACTGGTGCTGCTGGGGCGCACGGCGGATCTCAATGCCACGTTGACGGTCGGCGCCGTCAGCGAAGTCGTGACCGTTACGGGCGACACGAAGACGCAGGTCGACCTGCGGAGCACGACGGTCGCCCACAACGTGACGGCGGAAGAGTTCGACCGCATGCCGAAAACGCGCAGCTTCCAGGGCATCGCGTTGACGTCGCCGGGCGTGAACCAGGGAGAGATTGAGGGCGGTTTCCAGGTGAACGGCGCCAGCGGCGCGGAAAACAGCTTTACCGTCGACGGCGTGAACACCAACAGCCTGATTTATGGCAGCTCGCGGCAGGACACGCAGTTCGAGTATCTGCAGGAAGTCCAGGTCAAGACCGGCGGCATCGCAGCCGAATACGGGGGCGCGCTTGGCGGGGTCATCAGCGCGGTCACGAAATCCGGTGGGAACAGGTTCAGCGGCGAAGGCCACTACTACTACTCGGGGAATGCCATTTCGGCGGGACCCGTGCAACGCCTGCAGCTCAGCCCGCTCGACGACACGACGGTCCTGAACGTTCAGGACGATTCGCAGAGGAACCATCGCAGCGAAGTCGGCGGATCGCTCGGCGGCCCGATCGTGAAAGATCATCTGTTCTTCTTCGGTTCGGTCTCTCCGCGGTTCATCCGGCGGACCAATGACTACCTCTTCTCGAACGGCACCGAGCCCGGATCCATCCCCCAGTCGCAGACCGTGAACCAGACCTTCGGCAAGGTCACCTATTCGTCGAGCCGGATGCAGGCCAACGGCAGCGTGTTGTGGACGCCCGTGCGATCGACCGGCACCCTGACGGCCTACGACGGGACGGGACCACAATTCGTGAGCAGCTCGCTGGCCGGGAACGCCGCCCAGATTCCGCGCGGATTCGATCAGGATCAGCTGAACGTGAGCGGCAATGTCGACTTCTATCTGAGCGGCAGCTCGTCGCTGAGCGTCCGCGCCGGGCTGTTTTCCGACAACTACGCCGACACCGGTGTCTCGACCACGACCTCGGTCACCTGGAACACGCCGTCGATCGGTGTGGCGGGAGTCCCGGCAAACCTGCAGCTCCCGAAGGGCGCCCAGAACACGCCGCGCGTGCTCATCACCAACAAGGATCAGACCGACACCAGTTTCGTGCAGGTCGACTACAACCACGCGTTCAACGCGGCCGGTTCTCACGTGCTGAAGGGGGGCGTCGGCCTCCGGCACACCACGAACGAGGTGGACGCGACCTATCCCGGGGGCTACGTGCTTCTCAACTGGGGAACGTCCTTCGTCAACACCCTCGGTCAGGTCGGAACCGGGACGTACGGCTACTACGAAGTCAACGACCGCGGGACCAGAGGCGCGGTGAATGCGAACATGCCCTCTCTGTACGTCCAGGATACCTGGAGGCTGGGCAACCGCTTGACCCTCAACCTCGGCGTCAGGACGGAGCGCGAGACGATTCCCTCTTTCCGGACCGACGTCCAGGAGCAGGCGTTCGAGTTCGGCTTCGGCAAGAAAATCGCCCCGCGCCTGGGCGCGACGGTCGACGTGCTGGGCAACGGCCGGCTGAAGGCGTTCGGGAGCTGGGGCCGGTACTACGACTGGGTCAAGTACGAGCTCGCCCGCGGATCGTTTGGCGGCGATACCTGGCTGGTGAACTATCGCTCGCTCGACACGCTGGACGTCAACGCGTTGAGCCTGGACAACATGCCGGGGCGTGACCTGTGGGGCGGCGTGCGCGATCGGCGCGTGCCGAACTTCGACACGATCGACCCCAACCTCAAGCCGACGTTCCAGGATTCGACCAACCTCGGCCTCGAGTATCAGCTGAATACGACGACGGCAATCGGCGTGAACTACGTGCACAACAAGCTGACTCGCGCGATCGAGGACGTCGGCTCGCTGGACGCGACCGGCAATGAGATCTACTTCGCGGCCAATCCAGGGGAGGGGGTCGCGGCGATGAGGACGCTCCGCACCGGCCTCACGGGACCCTACGCGACGCCGAAACCGTTGCGGCAGTACGACGCCGTCGATTTCACGATCAACCGGCGCTTTTCGCGCAACTGGTTCGCCAGCGCGAACCTCACGATCAGCCGGTTGTACGGCAACTATTCCGGCCTGGCGAACTCGGACGAGATTTCGACGCCGACGACGGGAACCTCGTCGGCGACCGCCCAACAGCAGGCCGGCAGCATCGCCCGTCCGGGCACGGCCGCGGGACGCGCCTGGGATCTCGACGAGCTCGAATGGGATTCCCGCGGCAATCTCGACGTGCTCGGCCGTCTCGCAACCGACCGGCCGGTCGTCGCGAAGTTCTATGGCTCGTACAGGCTGCCATTCGGCACGCAAATCGGAGGCTTCCTGTACGCCGGCAGCGGCACGCCGATCAGCACGGTGGTGAACTCGACGAATACCATTCCGGTGCTGGTGAACGGACGCGGCGACATGGGCCGTACGCCTGCGCTGACGCGCACCGATCTGCTCGTCTCGCACGAGCTGGGCGCCATGGGCGGACGCCGGGTGAGGTTCGAGTTGAACGTGATCAACCTGTTCAACCAGAAAACCGCCACTCACATCTTCAACTCACTGAACAAGGGTGCCGGTCTGGCCAGGGCCGACTCGGCGATCGATCTGTCAGGGGTCGACCTGGCCCGCGGATACGACTACAACGCGTTGATTCAGGCGTCGCCGTCGGGGGCAAACGCGTTCGATCCGCGCTATGGGAAAGCGGATCTCTGGCAGGCGGGAACCCAGGGCCAGATCAGCATCAAGTACATCTTCTAGAGCCGATCGTTCCGGCCCACGGCGCAATCTGAAAACGGGGGGGCACTCGCTCCCCCGTTTTCTTGTCAGCCCGGTTCTCGGGCAACGAGGCTTCGCCCGTTCACGCTACCGCCGGTAGCGCTCGATCGGCACGCCGTCGTACATCTCGTCGATGCGGAGAATCTGGGTGTCGCGCGAATAGCTCCCGAGCTCGTACTCCTCGCTCATGATGAGCGCCTTGACCGGCTTGGTGGGGCACACCTCCGCGCACAGGCCGCAGAAGCTGCACCGGGAGAGATTGAAATCGAAGTAGTCGAGGACCTTGATCTTCTGCCCCGGCTCACGGTGCCCGCCGAGCACGATGAGATCGTCGGGGCACACCCTCGCGCACTGGTCGCAGACGATGCAGGTCTGTGCGCCGGTTTCCGGTTCGACCTGCAGCCGGAGGATGCCGCGGAAGCGCGGCGACACCGGGCGGCGCTCGGCGGGGTACTGGAACGTGAACGCGGGCTGCGGCGTGTACTTCAGCGTCAGCCAGAGCCCTTTGAGGATGTCGACGAGGAAGAAGCTCCGGAGGAAATCGCCCAGACGCTGCACGGCTACCGGCCCCCGGCCGGCGCGGGGTCGACGAGCGTGGCCTCGCGCGCGCCGGCGCGAATCACGCGCTCCTTGCGCAGCACCGTGCTCTCGCGGCGGATCTTGTCCTGCAGCCGCATCAATCCGTACAGCAGCGCTTCGGGGCGCGGCGGGCACCCTGACACGTAGACGTCCACCGGCACGATCTTGTCCACGCCCTGCAGCACGCTGTAGGTGGGGAACGGCCCTCCGGCATTCGAGCAGGCGCCCATCGAGATCACCCACTTCGGCTCCGGCATCTGGTCGTACAACCGGCGGAGCACCGGCGCCATCTTCTTGGTGACGGTCCCGGCCACGATGAGCAGGTCCGCCTGGCGCGGCGAGGCGCGGAACACCTCCGCGCCGAATCGCGAGATGTCGTAGCGCGACGCGGACGCCGCCATCATCTCGATCGCGCAGCATGCCAGCCCGAACCCCAGCGGCCACAGCGAGGACTGCCGCGCCCAGTTGAGCACGTCATCGACCTTCGCCGTGATGAAGTTGTCGTCGAACTTGTGCTCGATGAGGCCCATCGTCGGCTTCCCGCTTCCCGCTTCCCGCTAGCTTCCCCGCTTCCTGTTGCGGGGAGCTGGAAGCTGGTAGCTATTTCTGAAAATACTCCGCGTTGATCGGGATGAACTGCTTCCACTTTTCCGGCGTCTCGTCGAGCGCGAAGATCGCTTCGACGGGACAGGCCGGCACGCAGGCGCCGCAGTCGATACACTCGTCGGGATGGATGTACAACATTTCCGCCGCCGCGAACTCCGCTTCGTCTTTCCGCGGATGTATGCAGTCAACCGGGCAGACATCGACACACGCGGTGTCCTTCGTGCCGATGCACGGCTCGCAGATGATATAAGCCACTGTCTCCTTCTCCTGATCTCAGCTACCAGCTTCCAGCTACCAGCTCCCAGCTCCCAGTTTCCCGCTGCCTTCCACCCGTTTGCCGGAGCTGGAAGCTGGTAGCTGGAAGCTGGTAGCTGGGAGCGATGAAAAATGTCCGAGGCGCAGCGAAATCAGCCGCGCCAGTTCCATGACGGCGGCCGGCTGCTCACCCGAGAACGGCCTCTCGTCGGCCGCGTGGGCGAACACGCCGACCCGCGCGACGTGGCGTCCTGTGTAGTCATACACCGGGGGCACAGGTGCAGAGCAGCCGCTGAATCTGCGGCACGTCGGACGATCCGAACCGCACGGCGATCCGTTCGGGCTGGGCCGCGTCTTGCGCGTGTTCCAGCTTCAGGCAGCTCAGCCGCCGCTTGGCCGACGCGTCCAGGTACATCGCGCAGTGCACCGGCATCTCGCGGCCGTGCGTCGTGTGCATGCCCACCTCGTCCGGGCCGCCGCTCCATAGATACGTCACGTCCCCGGCCGGCACCGCGATGAACGCCCGGACACCCGTGCGGAGCACGTATTCCCTGAGCACCGGGTACGCGTGCAGCCGAAGCTCGGAGCGCCCAAGCAGGCGGAAGCTCAGGTCGAGCATTTTCAGCGTCAGGCTGTAGCGGGCCGTGTCTCGTCGTCCTGCCGCACGAACCCCCGCCGCTTCAGAATGGCCAGCAATCGGTGCACCGTGGGGGCTGGCTGCCGCACCGACCGGGCCAGGTCGCTGACACTGAGACCGCGCTGGGCTCCGGCCAGTGCCTCGCACAGGTCGAGCGCCTTCTCGAGCGACGTCCGCGACGTCCGCCGTCTCGTTCACACGTATTCCACTATGCGGAATGCCATTCCATCTAATATAACTCGTATAACTCGGCTGCGGCTAGGTGCTATGGAGGGCTATTGGATGCTCATCCGGCCGGCGAACCCGTCGTCGTAGGCGTGGTAGTGCGAGATGGTCGGCCTCGGGGTAACTCCAGCAGTAGTAACCCTGGCCGTTGTCGAAGTCCACGAGCCAGAGGCCTTTTGCTTCGAGCCCCAGTGCCCTGACCTCGTCAGCCCAGCCGTCGACGACCTCGCGCAGGGACGCCGACAGCGACACGTGCTGGGGATCGTCCTCGGCGAGACCGTGAAGCTGGGAGGCGAGGCTCTCGGCGCGCCGGACGGCGTCGGCCGTCAGATGCTTGACCTGCGGGAGCAGCGCGCGCGCCTGCTCCAGTGAGAAGATCGGGGTGTTTCCGGGGATGGGCTCCATCCCGACGATTATAATTGTGTGCTCGCCGTTTGATCCGTGATCCCTGGGTGACGTCCACGTGCTGATCTCGGTCCACGCCCGCCGGTTACTGCTCGTCCTGTCGTGCGCCGTCCATGGCGGTGTGCGCGGCGACAGCCTCGCGCGCCGACGCCCAGCCGCTGCCGGAGGGGCCCGTCCGCGCGCTCGACGGCCGGGTCGCCGTCAGCGGCGAGGTCGTCGCGACGCTGGGCAGCCTCGACGAGGTCGCGTGGTTCAACTACACGGACTACGAGCACAACGCGCTGCGCATGATGCGGCTCGGGATTTCCGCGTCGTGGCGTCCCGCGGAGTGGCTCGGCGTTCGTCGGCGAAGTCCGGTCGGAAGACTTCGAGCAGCCGTCCGCCTATGCCGCGTACGTCCGCGTGCGGCCGTGGCGCCGGCACGCGCTCGACATCCAGGCGGGACGCATCCCGCCGACGTTCGGCGCCTTCAGCCGCCACACGTACGGAACCGACAATCCGGTCATCGGCTATCCGCTCGCGTATCAGTACCTCACGTCGCTCCGCACCGATGCCGTGCCCGGGACGGCGGACGACCTCCTGGGGATGCGCGCGCGGGGCTGGCGATCCAGCTTCCCGGTCGGCTCAGAGACGCCCGGCCCCGGCGTCCCGCTCATCACCGCGTTCCGGTGGGACACCGGCGTGCAGGTCCGATGGAAGCACGGCCCCATCGAAGTGATCGAGCGCCATCACGAACGGCACGCTGTCGAACCCGCGGCTGCGCGACGACAACAGCGGCAAGCAGATCGCCGGCACGCGTCGTGCTGACGCCGGCGGTGGGATGGATCATGGGGGTGTCGGGGGCGCGCGGCGCGTGGCTGGCGCGCGAGATTCCGGCGCAGACCACCGCTCCTCTGCAGCGGGTCCTGGGCGCCGACGTGGAGTACTCGCGCGACCACTGGATCGTGCGCGGCGAGCTCGTGTGGAGCCGCTGGTCGTTTCCCGTCCCGCTCTGGCCGTCCAGTACCGGGACGGTCGGCGCGCTGGGCGCGTGGGGCGAAGGGCGCTACCGCATCACGCCGCGGGTGTTCCTGGCCGGCCGCGCCGATCGGTTGACCTTCACCCGGCTTGCGCGGCAGCGTGCCGCGTTCCCGCGCGCTGCCGTGGGACGCCCCCGTCACGCGGATCGAAGGGGGTACCGGCGTCTACCTGCAGCGCAACTTCGTGCTGAAGGTGATGGCACAGGGCAACTGGCGCCCGGCCGGCCGCGTCCACGACAAGGCGTTCCTGTCGGCGCAGTTCGCGTACTGGTTCTAATGCGAATCCTGGGGACCACGACGCTGGCGTTTGCGGTGCTGACGGGACTGCTGTACCGCGACAGCGGCGCTGACGGAGCGAACGGACCGTTCAACATCTCCGTTCGTCTCGCCTGCGAACGGCGCCATCCGCGGCCACGTCGAGCTGCGGCAGGCGCCCCGCCGACACGCTCCCGCGCACGAGCGTCAGCGATTTGGGCATGGTCGCGCCGCGCGCCTCCATCGATCGCCGCAGCGTCGTCTATCTCGATCCGGCCCCGCGCGCCGCGTTCGACACACGTGAAGAGCCGCGGCCCCGCATGGACCAGCGGAACGAGACCTTCTTCCCTCACGTGCTGGCGATCGTGGCCGGCACGACGGTGGATTTTCCCAACAGCGATCAGACGTATCACAACGTCTTCTCGCTGTCGAAAACGAGGTCGTTCGACCTCGGGCGCTACGCGGTGGGCCGCTCCAAGTCGGTCCGGTTCGACCGCCCCGGCATCGTCCGCGTCTTCTGCGACATTCACTCGCACATGAGCGCGTTCATCCTCGTGTTTTCCCACCGCTACTTCTCCGTCGTCGACGCCGAGGGGCGCTACCGGCTGGAGAACGTGCCGCCAGGCGCCTACACCGTCGTCGCCTGGAACGAGTCCGCACCGCTCGAGTCACGCCCGGTCGTGGTCCCGGAGGCAGGCGGCGACGTCGAGATCAACTTCGCGCTCGGCCGCCGATGACGCTGTTCTCGTCGCTCACGAACCGCATCTTCGTCGCGAGCGCGATGCTGGCGGTGCTCGCGATCGCCTTTGCCGTCTACCGCGTCAACGTCGCCGTCACGGCCCAGGCCGAGAACGAGCTCCGCCGCGGCATCGAAGAGGCCGGGACGCTGCTGGAGGAATACCGCACCACGATCTTCGAGCACTACTCGCGTGAAGCGAGGCTCGTGGCGGATCTGTCGAATTTCAAGGCCGCCCTGACGACGCTGGACGTGCAGACGGTGCAGCCGATCGCCGACAACTACCAGCGGCAGATCGACTCGGATCTGTTCCTGGTCACCGACCCGCACGGGCCGCGTGCTCGCCGAGGCCGGGCGGCTTCGATTGCGGCGCGACAGCGCGGCATCGGCGGGCGCGATCAAGCGCGCCGCGCTCGGGACGGAAACCGTGTCGCTGTGGCCGCACCAGGGCGGGGTCATCCAGGTCGTGTCCGTGCCGAGCTCGATCACCGGAGAGCTCCTCGGCACGCTGAGCGTGGGGTTCAGCCTGGACGAGCACACCGCGGCGCGCTTCAAGGCGCGCACGAACAGCGAGATCGCGTTCGCCGTGGATCGGCCGCGTCGAAGCGTCCACGCTGCCGGCACGGTTCAACGAGCAGCTCGGCGGGCTCGTCGGGGCCACGAACATCCGGACGATCACGCTCGACAACAGCGAGTACGTCGCCGTCAGCCGCGAGCTGCCGCTTCCGCACGCCGGAGGCGTACGGCCGGCGCTCGACACGGCCGAGCCGATCGCCACTGCGCTGATCCTGCGATCCCGCACGGAACGGCTCCGGTTTCTCAACGACGTGCACCGCGAGCTCGGCGGCACGGCGATCCTCGCGGTCCTGGCCGCGACGCTGTTGAGCTACGGGGTGGCGCGCACGGTGACGCGGCCGCTCGGCGCCATCACCGCGACCATGCGCGAGATGGCCTCGACCGGCGACCTCACGCGCAGAATCGCGCTGTCGCCCAACGCGCGCTGGGAGGACGAGGACGCGCGGCTGCTGGCGACGACCTTCAACTCGATGACCGACTCGATCGAGCGCTTCCAGCGCGAGGCCGCGCAGCGGGAGCGTCTGTCCTCGCTCGGCCGGCTGTCGACCGTCGTCGCGCACGAGATCCGCAATCCGCTGATGATCATCAAGACGGCGCTGCGCTCCCTCAAGCAGGATCCCGTGCAGTCGGCGCAGGTGCGCGCCGCCGTCGCGGACATCGACGAGGAAGTCGCGCGGCTCAACCGGATCGTGTCGGAGGTCCTCGATTTCGCGCGGCCGATCAAGTTCGAGCTGGGCCCGGTGGATCTGAACGCGCTGGCCGAAGACGCCGCGCGCGCGGTCGGCGCCACGGAGGGGCCGGCCGTCGAGATCCGCCCGGAGCTGGCGTCGAATCTGCCGCCGGTCGTCACCGACGGCGAGCGGCTGCGGCTCGTGCTGGTCAACATCCTCACCAACGCGCGCCATGCCGTGCTCGCGCGCCTGGATCGCCCCGGCCCGCGGCGCGATCCGGCTCATCACCTCCATCACCGCGGGGGGCCGCATCGCCCTCGAGGTACGCGACCAGGGGGTCGGGATCGCCGCCGAGGATCTCACGCGCGTCTTCGACCCGTTCTTCACCACGCGGCGCACCGGAACGGGGCTGGGTCTGGCGATTTCCCGGAATATCATCGAAGGACTCGGCGGCACGATCGGCGTGTCGAGCCGGCCCGGCAGCGGCACGGACGTGCGGCTCGAGCTGCCACAGGAGCGCGCGTAAACTCTGCCGGCCGTGAAGCCGGCGACGCGGGACAGACTCATCAATGACAACCGGTTCGATCCTCCTGGTAGACGACGAAGCGAAAATCCTGAACGCCCTGGCCACGACGCTGCGCGGCGAGGGACACGAAGTCGTGGCCACCGGCAGCGCGCGCGAAGCGCAGCGCCTGCTCGGCCAGCGCCTGTTCGACGTGCTGGTGATCGACAACCTGATGCCGGACCTCACCGGCACCGATCTGATCCGGGAGCTGGTCGGCGTCGACGCCGGAAGGCGATCGCCCGCAGATCCTGATGATGACGGCGCACGCGACGGTCGAAAGCGCCATCGAAGCGATGAAGCTGGGGGCGCTCGATTACCTGCAGAAGCCGTTCGAGATCGACGAGCTGCTGGTGCTCGTGCACCGGGCGCTCGACCATCAGCGGCTGAGCACCGAGCACCGGTATCTGATCAGCGAGCGCGATGCGGAGTTCAATCACTACGGCATCGTCGGCCGCAGCCGGCGCATGCAGGAGGTCATCCACACCTCGCAGCTCGTCGCGAAATCGAAGAGCACCATCCTCATCACCGGCGAGACCGGGACGGGGAAGGAAATGGTGGCGCGCGCGATTCACTACCACAGCGCGCAGCGGGAGATGCCGCTCATCAAGGTGAACTGCGCGGCCATCCCCGAGACGCTCCTCGAGTCGGAGCTGTTCGGCCACGTCCGCGGCGCCTTCACCGGCGCGGCGACGAACAAGAAGGGCAAGTTCGCGCTCGCCGACGGCGGCACGATCTTCCTGGACGAGATCGGCACGATGAGCCCGGCCCTGCAGGCGAAGCTGCTGCGCGTGCTGCAGGAGCGGGAGTTCGAGCCGCTCGGATCCGAGCGGACGCAGAAGGTGGACGTCCGCGTGATCGCCGCGACCAACCGCGACCTGCGGCAGATGGTCGGCGACGGCCGGTTCCAGGAGGATCTCTACTACCGCCTCAACGTCATCCCGCTTCACATTCCGCCGCTGCGCGAGCGGCGGGAGGACGTGCCGATCCTCGTCGAGCACTTCATCGCGAAGCACGCGCAGCGCGCCGGCAAGCGTATCGACGGGCTCGAGCCGGGCGTGCTCGAAGCGCTCCAGGCCGCCGACTGGCCGGGCAACGTGCGCGAGCTCGAGAACACCGTCGAGCGCGCCGTCGTCCTGTCCCCGACGACGACAATCGGGCCCGACGTCGTGCGGATCCTCGGCGTCACCAGCACCAGTCCGGCCGGACTGCCCTCGCTCAACCTGCGGCAGAACCTCGACTGGGCGGAGCGTGAAACGGTCCGGCGCGCACTCGGGAGCGCAGGCGGCGTGAAAAAGGATGCCGCGGAGGTCATGGGCATCAGCCAGCGGGCGCTCAGCTATTACCTGGCAAAGCACCGGGTTGAGTGAACAGCTACCAGCTTCCCGCTTCCCGCTTCCCGCTCAGGTTCAGACAATTCTGAATTCGATACCGGTGGCCGGAGCGCTACGCGGGCTTCCCGCTTTCGCCCCGTGTAACGGCTCTTACGCCGCGGGTAACCGATCCAGGGCCCGATCCGCGGCTTTCCCAGCCGTCTTGACCGCCGAAAACTCATCCTCTTGAGTCGAGTTTTCGGCGGGCAAGCGGCGAAACAGTAAACAATGCCATCTAGCGAGGCGGAGCCTCAGCTAGACGTTCTGAGGCGCAGCCTCGCTAGAACTCCCGCCATTTGCCGCGGCATTGGCTTTGCGTTGGAGCACACCACGATGAAGTGTTGGCGAACGATTGCGTTGTGGGTAGTCCTTGCCCTGACACCGGCTCTCGCCACCGCACAGGACCCGGCCCCACCGCCACCGGCCACGCCGCCCGATGCCACCGATCCCGACATCAGGATCGACCCGCTGCAACCGGACTTCACCGTGACGGCGCTCCCGACCACGTTGCGGATGCCGCGCCACAAGCTGGCGTTCCGCGTCACGCATCGCTTCGGGCGGCCGCTCGGGAGCGGCGACTTCGGCGATCTCATCTCCGATTTTTTCGGGTTCGACTCGGGCGCGCAGATCGGCCTCGAGCTTCGCTACGGGCTGGCTCGCGGGACGCAGATCGGCGTCCATCGCACGAGCGAGCGGACGACGCAGATCTTCGGGCAGCACAATTTCCTGAGCCAGCGCAACGGCAGCCGGATCGGCCTCGACGCGTTCGCGACGGTCGAGGGGGCCAACAACCTGCGGACCCGCTATCAGAGCGCGCTCGGCGCCGTGGTGTCGCGCAACGCCGGCCGCCGGCTCGCGCTGTACGCGGAGCCGTTCATCGTCGTGAACACGAATCCGGCGAGCGACCAGGGGTCGGACAACAACACGCTCGCGGTGGGATTCGGCGCGAGGGCGCGCCTGAGATCCGCGATGTACGCGGTCGCCGAAATCACCCCGCGCCTGACGGGCTACGACCCGGGCGTCAGCCAGATCAGCTTCGGCATCGAAGGACGCGCCGGCGGCCACCAGTTCCAGATCAACATCTCGAACGGGGCCGGGACGACGCTGGGACAGATCGCGAGCGGCGCGTTCACCAACGACAACTGGTTTATCGGATTCAACCTGGCGCGGAAATTTTTCTAGGGAGCTGTAGATATGACTCGCGGTGTCCGGATCCTCCTGGCGGAAGCGGCAATGATTACGGCGCTCGTGACGGCAGCGGCCTGCGGCGGCAGCTCGCCTTCGTCGCCGTCCAACCAGGGCCCCGATCAGCGGGAGTCCCGGGCCCAGCGGCGCCACGATTACGATCGGCGCCAACGGCGCGGTGAGCCCGTCGCAGGTCCAGATCACGGCCGGCCAGAGCGTGACGTTCATCAACAACGACTCGCGGACGCACGACATGTCGTCGGATCCCCATCCGGCGCACACGGACTGCCCGCAGATGAACGCCGCCGGCGGCCTCTCCCCGGGCCAGACGAAGCTCACCAACGCGTTTCCCTCGGCTCGCACGTGCGGGTTCCACGATCACAACAGCCCGGACGTCGCGGCGCTGACCGGACGCATCGTCATTCAGTGATCGGATAGGGTTCAACCTCGAGGAACCCTGAGGAACCTGTACACTAGGGCGAGGATGGTTCTTCTCGCCCTGCTTCTCTGTCTCCTCCTGGCGTCGTGCGGCGGCGGATCGCCGCCCGCCGGCCCATCGCCACCGCCGTCCAACCCGAACACCTTCACGATCACCGCGGCCGGCGTCAGCCCTAAAGAGATCGCCGTGCAGCCGGGCACGCGGGTCCTCTTCCACAACACCGACAGCCGAATCCACGACATGACGTCGGATCCGCATCCCGACCACAGCGACTGCACGGAGATCAACTCGGTGGGCGTCCTGAGCCCGGGCCAGAGCCGGGAGACCGGCAATCTCGTCGCCGTGCGCACCTGCGGGTTCCACGATCACGGAGATCCTGACAATTCAGGCCTGAAAGGACGAATTGTCATTCGCTGACGCGGGCTGAACACCCAAATTCTCGCATTTCAGCCCCGCCTGCCGTATAATCCCGTCCTCACCCCAAAACAGTTTCCGGAGGGTTTCTCAATGGGTCCCGGCTCCCCCAAGGCCCGCGCCGTAGTGCGCAGGTTCGCGTCCTCGCTTGCAATGGCGGCTGCACTCGGCGCCGTGCTGGTTCATGGCCAGATTCCCGGCCGCAACGTCAACATGGTCTCGGGGACGACATGGCCGAACGGCGACCCGTTCCTTCAGCGTCAGAACGAGCCGTCGGTGGCGGCCTCGACGCGGAACCCGCTGCACCTGATCGCCGGGTCGAACGACTACCGGACCGTGGATTTGCCGGGGCTTCCGGGCGCCGAGGAAACCGGCGATGCCTGGCTCGGGCTCTACAAGTCGGTGGACGGCGGCCAGCGATGGACCAGCACGCTCCTGCCCGGATACCCGCAGGATCCCAACCGCAGCCAGTCGGTGCTCAGGCACTACGGCACGGCCGCCGATCCGGTCCTTCGCGCGGGCACGCACGGCCTGGTTTACTACTCCGGCCTGGCCTTCAACCGTGAAGACAACGGCGCGAGCGCCGTGTTCGTGTCGCGGTTCATCGACAACAACAACCGCGAGGGTGCGGATCCCTTCGCGTACGCTGGGCACGTCGATCGCCACCTCCGATCCGGGGACGACGGGGAAGTTTCTCGACAAGCCGTGGATGGCGGTGGACATTCCGAGAGGCAACGCGCCGACCTGCCGCATCGTCACGCCTGCGGCCGACCCGACGAAGCCGGCGATCGTGCAGAACGTTCCGGCCGGCCGCGTGTATATCGCGTACACGTCGTTCAGCGGCGAGGGCGCCACGCTGCGCTCCGACATCATGTTCACGTATTCCGCCGATTGCGGCGTCCGGTGGAGCACGCCGGTCCGGCTGAGCGCCAACGACGGATCGCTCAACCAGGGGGCGACCATCGCGATCGAGCCGAACACCGGCATCGTGTCGGTCGCCTGGCGGCGGTTCACGCGCGCCGGGGCGCCGGACACGGACGCGATCATGGTGGCGCAGTCGGCAACATTCGGCCAGCGGATTCCTGGTCGCCATCGCGGTCCGCCGTCTGCTGCGGGGAAATGCCATCGCCCGCATCGTCGATCGGCTGATGGAGCACCGCCGGATGCGCAAGGCCGTGAAGGTCGAGGAGCTGTCGGAATTCGACCAGGGGACGTCGGCGACCGATCTGTCGTTCCGCACCAACGCCTATCCCGCGATGGCGTGGGACGATCGCGGCCGCTTGTACCTGGCATGGACCGAGCGTGGCTTTTCGACAGTGCCCGGGCGAACCAGCGCCGTCGACGGCGATGCGAAGATCGTGCTGTCCACGTCGCTCGCCGGCCTCTTCTGGACCTCGCCGCGCGTCGTCTCCGAGACGGGACACGCTCGGCCATCAGTTCATGCCGAGCATGACGTTCGCGGGCGGCCGGCTGATGCTCCTCTACTACGACCTCCGCGAGGACGTCACGGGGTTCTCGTCGAAGTTCATCGACGACAAGACCGCCGCGCAGGTCGGCAAGCGGCACACGATGGACATTCGCGCCTCGATGGCGGCGCCGGGGTTCGCGCCCGACTTCGAGCCGTCGGTTCGCGTGTCCGATTACTTGATCGGCCGCCGGCCGGTCGGGCTGCCTCCCTCGCCGAAGCTCGTGCCGTGCGGACCGGATCTCACGCAGACGTGCGAGCAGCTGCAGTTCAACCCGCCGAACCTGCCGATGTTCAAGCTGGGCACGGTGCCCTTCATCGGCGACTACATCGACATCGCGCCCGCGCCGGCGTTCGTGCCGATCGGCAAGGGCAGATGGGCGTACAACACGTCCCGGGAATCGGTGCCGGTCTTTCACGCGGTGTGGAGCGACAACCGCGACGTGCGGCCGCCCGCCGACGGCGACTGGACGAAGTACACGCCGCCCACTACGGCGTGCCCAGCTCGCGGCCGAGCGTCTTCGACCCCACGAAGCAGGTGGCCGCGTGTGACGGGACGAATGCCGACGCGACCGGGTCGCGCAACCAGAACATCTATACCGCCCGCATTGCCGGAGGCCTCCTCGTCGGCTCGCCGGGCAACGCGAAACCGCTCAGCGCCACGCTCCAGCGCGGCTTCGTCGTGTTCGCGCAGAACATGACGACGACCACCCGGAACTTCCGGATGCGGATCCTGAACCAGCCGCCCGGCGGCCGGGCGTCGTTCGCGCAGTTCCCGCTGCCGCCGTACACGAGCGCGTCGCCGGCGCCCCTGACGTTCCTCGACGTCACGACGCCGCCGAAATCCACCGCCACGCGGACCGTCTTCGTCACGTCCAGCGATCCGCACGCGCAGATCAACATCGAGGTCGTCGAAATGGGCGCGACCGGCCCCGTGCCGGGCGGGTTGACCGGCACGACGATCATCAACGCCGACATCGAGAACCCCCCCATCGAGAACGCGGACATCGAGAACGCCGACATCGAGAACCAGGAACACACCAACGCCGATATCGAGAACCCGGCAGTCCGGACCGCGGACATCGAGAACGCGGACATCGAGAATGCCGATATCGAGAACGCGGACATCGAGAACGCCGACATCGAGAATGCGGACATCGAGAACGCGGATATCGAGAACGCCGACATCGAGAACGCCGACATCGAGAACTCGTCGCTGACCGACGTGACGTGGAACGTCACGAACACGGGCAACACGACGACCGGGTTCAACGTGAATCTCTTCCTCAGCCAGGCGGCGCCGGCGGGGGTGAAGCTGCAGCTCGTCCTGCACAAGTCCTACACGACGCCGGCCGCGGTCAGCTGCGATCTGAAGCTCCGATCGCACCTCGTGCTGGTCGCCAACATCCTGAATCCCGTGTTCGTCACGCCGGATTCCGGGGGCATCCCCGATCCGAACAGCCCGTTGGCCACCAACGCGACGATCCAGCTGGCGCCGGGCGAAGTCGGGAAGATTACGCTCCGAATCCTCGATCTCGACCTGACGAACAACGTGACGATCGTCAACGACAAGGGAGAGACGATCAGCATCGACCCCGCGTTCGTGCCCGGCGTCACGGTTTCGCCGCTGGTCCGCGCGCAGGAGATCGGCACGGTCGCTGCTCGCTGAGGGCGTCACGGAACCGCCGATCATCACGACCGACGACGACAACTCGACGATCTTCTTCATCCAGCAGCCGACCGACACCGTGGCCGGCGAGCTCATGGCGCCGGTGCGCGTCCAGGTCCGCGACAGGTCGGGCGCGGTGCTCCCGGGCGTGCCGGTGACGCTGACGCTCAGCGCCGCGCCGGACGGCGGCGCCATGCTGGGCACCACGACCGCCCTGACCGACGCTGCCGGGATCGCGCAGTTCCCCGGCCTGCGGTTCACCGTTCCCGGCGGCGGCTACCGCATGCAGGCATCCGTGGCGGTCCCCGGCAATCTCGTCATTCCGCCGGCGCAGTCCGCGCTGTTCAGCATCCTGCCGATCGTCGTCAGCAACGCGAACGACGCCGGGCCGGGATCGCTGCGCCAGGCGATCGTCAACGCCAACAACAACGCCGGCGTCATCGACATCGTCACATTCGGCGGTGCAGGGGACAATCGCGCTGCTCTCGCCGCTGCCGGCGATCGTCGAGCCGGCCACGCTCAACGGGCTGAAGACCGGGCGAATGCGGCCAGTCCGGGCCGGCCGTGGAGATCAACGGCGGCAACATCGCCACGGGATCGGGTTCAGGCCTCCTCGTGACCGGCGGCAACACGACGATACGCGGCCTGTCGATCACGGGATTCCGCGGCAACGGGATCGAGCTCCGCAGCGGCGGCGGCAACCGCATCGAGTGCAGCTACGTCGGCGTGGCGCCTGACGGCGTCACGGCAAAGGGCAACGGCGTCAACGGCATCCAGATCATCGATTCGGCCGCCAACGTCGTCGGGGGACCCTCGCCGATCGTCCGGAACGTCATCTCCGGCAACACGGGCGAAGGAGTGAAAATCGACGGGGCTCCCTCGACAGGCAACGTCATCGAGGGGAACTACGTCGGTACGAACGCGGCCGGATCCGCCGCTCTGGGAAATGCGGCGAGCGGCATCTACATCAGGCGCGCGCCCGGCAACTCGATCGTGGGCAACGTCGTCTCCGGCAACAACGGGTTCGCCGGCATCGCGATTTGCGGAACCGCGGACTTCTGCGGAGGGGCCAACGACGGCACGCCGGGGAGCAACGCGTCCGGAAACATCCTGAACGGCAACCGTGTGGGCACGGATGCCGCCGGGCTGGCGCTCCTGGGCAACGCGGGTGTCGGGGTGAACATCGAGAATGCGCCGAAGACCACGGTCGGGGCCACGGGGGCGGGCAACGTGATTACGTCGAACGCCGTCGGCGTGGCCGTGGTTGGACCGCAGTCGTCCGACAGCCGGATCCTGCAGAACAGCATCCACTCGAACGGCGGTCTCGGGATTGACGTGGGCGGCCGGAGGGGTGACGCCGAACGACGCCGGCGACGCCGATGGCGTGCAGAACTTCCCGGTCCTGACGTCGGTCAGCACGGACGGCGGCACGACGACGATCCGCGGAACGCTTCACAGCACGGCGAACACGGAGTTCCTGCTCGAGTTCTTCACCAACGCGTCCTGCGATCCGTCCGGCAACGGCGAGGGGCAGACGTGGTTCGCGTCGATCTCCGCCGTGTCGACGAACGCGGATGGCGAGCTCGCGTTCACGGGCGGCGTGTCCCCGGCCCTTCCCGCCGGAACCGTCGTGACCGCCACCGCAACGGCGACCAATCCGGCCGGCGGCACGTCTGAGTTCTCGAGCTGCGTCACGGTGTCGGCGGGGCCCGAACAGATCGGACCGGTGGGCGGCTCCGGCGGCACGCCTTTCTCGATCTCCTGCGCGCCCAACACCGTCGCACTCGCGCTGCGTGGGCGCGCCGGCGACGACATCGACCGCACCGAGCTGTGGTGCAGCGCACTCCCGCCCCAGGAGGGCGCCGTGTTCGCGGGGGGCGTCGGCGGCGACACCGGCGCCGACTACGACAACACTCTGACCTGCCCGGCTGGACTCTACGATGACAGGAGTCCATGGACTTGCCGGCATCGTGCTCTTTGGCGGGAACGTCGTCGACACGCTCGGCGTGCGGTGCACCGACCGGACCGGAGAGGTCATCACGACGCAGACGGTCGGCATCCCCGCGCCGGGCACCTCGCCGTTCTCGCTCAACTGTCCGGCGGGGAAAAACGTCGTGGGGATTTTCGGAGGCCAGGGCGGCCTGCTCGACCGGATCGGGATCTCCTGTCAGTAGGCGCTCGGCGACAGGCCGCTACCGGCACGTAGGGGCGGCAGGGCCGCAAGGCGGCGACGGGCATCGGCCACCAGGCCCTGCTCGTCCCCCTTCTGCTTGATGTCGAGGAACACCTTGTAGGAGTCGGCCGCCGCGAGGCTGCCGAGCCCCTCCTGCGCGCGGCCCATGTAGTACCGGGCGGGCGGGATCAGGCGGTAGGTGGGGATGTCGTCCATCAGCACGTTGGTCGCCTCGCCGTTGCGCTTCCTCAGGCACCGGTCGAACTCCTGGTCGGCGGCGGCGTAGTCGCCGGCTTCCAGCTGCGCGCGTCCCAGGCCGTAGCGCCCCAACCAGCTGTCGGCCAGGTTCTGCGCTTCCTCGAACTTGTTGTACGCCGGGACGGCATTGCCTCGCTTCAGGTCGGCCTCCCCTTCCAGAAGCTTTCCGTTCATCCGTGCCGCGGGATCGATCTTCCTTCCGAGATCGGCGGCCAGCTCGAGCGCCTGCGCGACACGCCCCGCCTTGATCATCACCAGGCCCGCGAGCAGCACGATGCCGTGATCGGATCCCTTCACCGTCGCCAGCGCTTCCTCCGACAGCCGGATGGCTTCGGCGCCGCGCCCCTGCAGCTCTCGAACCTCCGCGATGCTCACGAGCAGCCGGGCCGTGGTGCTCGGCGAGCGCCCTGGAGGCGGCGCGGCCAGGGCCTCCTCGAGAATGCCGGCGGCGTCCGACAGTCGCCCCTCGTACACGGCCATGTCGGCGCGGCCCTGGGCGGCGAGGTCGAACCCGGTGGGCTTGGCCTTCAGCTGCTGCCAGGTGGCTTCGGCGTCGGCAGGACGTCCCGTGGCGAGCTGGGACATCGCCATCGCGAAATACGCCTTGGCGAAATCCGGGTTCAGCTTGAGAACCCCCACCGCCTCCTGTTCAGCGGTGGCGAAGTCGCCGGCGTACATCGCGAACAACGCGACGTTGTTGCGCCGGAGCACGTTGTTCGGATAGATGGCTGACGCCTTGCGCCCGAGCTCCAGCGCGCGCGCCATGTCGCGGCTCTGCCAGCTCGCGACCGCGAGATTGTTGAGGGCGGTGCTGTCCGCCGGAAACTGCGCCACCAGCGCCTCGAGCTCCTCGCGCGCCTTCACGGGGTTCTGGGTGTGCAGGAAATAGGCGCTTCGCGTCCGGTATTTCTCGCGGTCCGTCATCCCGCTGAGAAGCTTCAGCGCCTGCTTGAAAAACTCCTCCGCCTCCTGACGCCTGCCGAGGCTGTTCGACACGGCTCCGAGCCCGGCGTAGGCGCGGCCCAGATCCTTGTCGAGCTCGATCGCCTTCGTGTAGCCGGCGATCGCCTCCTCGTACTTCCCCGCCCACTGGAGCTCCTGCGCGCGGACGTATTCGTGCGCCGCCTCGAGCGAGCCGGCGGTGAACGTTTCGGCGCCGGGGACCTGGTTCCCGTCCACGGTGACGTCGCCGAGGCCGTTGCGGACCTTGCCGGCCATGCGTCCGACGGCGTTGAGGACGTCGTTCTTGTCTTTCGCTTCCGTGTCGAGGGTCAGCGTCGCGCTCCCCTCGGCGGGCGCCTGGGGATCGATGATTCGGACGGCCAGCTTGTACCGGGTGCCATCCTGCGCGATCGATCCGCTCAGAATCCGATCGATCCCCTCGCGGATGGCGATGAGCCGTGCCGTCTCCTCGTCGAGCGTCGTACGTTTCACGGCCGGGACGAGGCGCAGCGCGTCCCGGCGCGGGTACGCGCTGACGAACGACGCGCTCTCGATGCCGACACCGAGCGCCTGTTCCACGAGCCCGTCGAAGAGCGGCTCGTTCGCGTCGTTCCTGAAGTTCGCGATGAGCACCGAGACGGGCTCGGCGACGGCCGCCGGGCGGCGCGGGCGTGCGCGACGCCCACCAGCCGATGCCGGTCAGGACGACGACGAGCACGGCCGGCCAGCGCCGCAATCGCGATCCTCGGGCCGGACGCCGCAGCCGGCCGGGCGCAGGGCGAGCTGATGGCCGTCGGGCGTCAGGCCGTCGAGATCCTTGATGAGCTCGGTGGTCGTCGCATAGCGGGCATCGGCCGCGGGCTGCAGGCATCGGGAGACGATGCGTTCGAACGGCTCCGGGATCGCCGGGTCGATCGTCCGGAGCGCCGGCGGACCGTGCTGCATGCGGCCCATCAGCTCGGACATCGCATTGTCCCGGGCGGCGATCCGCTGGCGGCCGACCAGCGTGTCGTACACCAGCAGCCCGAACGAGTAGATGTCGGCGCGGTGATCGACCGCCTGCCCCTGCGCCTGCTCCGGCGCCATGTATTCGAGCGTTCCGATCACGGCGCCGAGCGCGGTCGCGGTGCCGGTGCTGGAGCCGCCGACCGATCGCGAGATCCCGAAATCCATGATGAGCGCGCAATCGTCGGCCGAGATCATGATGTTCTCGGGCTTCAGATCGCGGTGGACGACGCCGACCTCGTGGGCCGCTTCCAGCCCGGACGCGATCTGTTTCGCGATCGCCAGCGACTGGGCCACGGACAGCTTTCCCTGCCGCCGCAGCCGGTCGGCGAGGTTCTCCCCTTCGACAAACGGCATCGTGAGGTACTTGATGCCGTCGAGCTCGCCGAGATCGTGGATCCGGACGACGTGTTTGTGGGTGACCTGGCGGGCCAGGACGAGCTCGCGCTTGAAGCGGCGCTCGACCTCGCGGGCAGACTCGATGTCGTGGAGCACCTCGGGGCGGATGACTTTGAGCGCCACCGCCACGCCGAGCTCCGCGTCCCACGCCTGATAGACGACGCCCATCCCGCCGGCACCGAGGACGCGGATGATGTGGTAGCGCGGCCCGAAGGCCTGCCCCGCGGTCAGCGGCCCGGCCACGAGGGTTCGACCCACGGGCGGCGTGGGCGAACCAAATCCAGGTCCGGTTGTCGCGTTCGAGTCGTCCATCAAACCGGTGGGCGTTAAGACGCCGACTGTACCCGCGCCGACCCCCCGGGCCGGCCCTGAAGACGCGCCGCAGACGCTGCAGCGCCCGCCCGCGGAGCCCAACAGGCTTCCGCACGACGGGCAGCGTACGGGCTGGTGAAGTGAGGGCATTATGCAGCCAAACGCCCAACTGGCCAACCGGCCGCCGACAAGGCGGGGTCAGCCTGAAATCAGAGTCTCCGCCCTGACCCCGCCTCCGCTAGAGTCAGAGTTTTCCCTGCCGCGACGCGACGCTAGTGACCCGGCCCCTACCGCGGTGTGCGAAGTCAGCCGCGGCCCCTATTCCCCCGTGAACCTGGGCTTCCGCTTCTCCAGAAACGCCGTCGTCCCCTCCTGCTTGTCGTTCGATCCGTAGCAGATCGCCTGCGCCAGCGTTTCGATGACCAGGCCCGAATCGAGATCGACGCGCGCCGACGCGTTGAGCGCGAGCTTCGCGAGGCGCGCCGCGAGCGGGCCGTGCCGGAGCATTCGTTTGGCCAGCTCCCGCGCCCTGACCTGCAGCTGCGACGCCGGCATGATCGCGGTGACGAGGCCGATCGCGAGCGCCTGTTTCGCGTCGATGACGTCGCCGCTCAAAATCAGGTGCTTCGCCCAGCCAAGCCCGACGATCCGCGGAAGCCGCTGCGTGGCGCCGGCCCCGGGAATGATCCCCAGCCCCAGCTCCGGCTGGCCGAACTTCGCGGTGTCGGCCGCGACGCGGATGTCGCACGCCAGCGCCAGCTCGCAGCCGCCGCCGAGGGCGTACCCGTTGATCGCGGCGATCGTCGGTCGCGGAAACCGCTCGATCTCCGCGAACAGCGACGAGTTGATCGCCGCGAGACCCTCCGCGCGCCCGCGCGCGCGGATGTCGTTGATGTCCGCGCCCGAGACGAACGCCGACTCCCCCGCGCCGGTGATGATCAGCGCACCGGCCGCCGCATCGGCGGCCAGGGCCTCGAGCGCCTTGCGGCATTCCTCCACCGTCTCGAGGTTCAGCGCGTTCTTGACCGCCGGCCGATCGATCGTCAGCGTCGCGATCGATTCCGAGACGTCCACCCGGATATTCCGATACTCAGGCATCGTCTACTCTCTTCAACGCAGGCCGGTTGGCAACCGTACAGGCTCCGGCCACTGTCTGCCGAGCTGGACCGTCTATACATATTGCGTCAATCGAGGCCTGAGACGGTACTTTTATCCCTATGTGGAAGGGACTGGTTCCACGGGGTTCCGCGGGGTTCCACAGGGTTCCACGAGGTTCGGTTCTACAGGGTTCAACAGGGTTCGAGGTTCCACGGTTCGACGTTCCGCAGCGTGAACTTCGGGACCTATGAACCTGGAACCCCGAGAACCCCGCGGAACAGAACCCTGCGGAACCCGGTGGAACCAAGTAGAACCGGGTGGAACCTGAGGGATTAGGGATTAGGGATTAGGGATTCGAGCTCTTCCATCGCGTGCTCGATCTCGTCGAGCGTGTTGTAGAAATGCGGCGCCATCCGGATGCCGGCGCCGGGCCGATGATCGACGATGACGCCGCGGCGTATCAGCTCAGCCGTAACCGCCTCGCCGCCGGGCACGTCGATGATCACGGCGCCGCCGCGCTCCGAGTCGGCCTCCGGGGTATTGATCCGGAAACCGGCCGCGCGTGCGAGCTCGATGAGCCGGCTGGTCAGCCGCAGCGACTTCGCGCGAATCGCGTCGACGCCGATCTCCCCGACGATTTCGTAGCCCGCCCGGCACGAATAGAGCGCCGGCACGTTCGGGGTGCCGCTCTGGAAGCGCTCGGGCGCGCCGGCATAATCGATCGCGCCGGTCGCGAACTCGAACGGGCGCGCATGCGCGGCCCAGCCGACGATGCCCGGCTCGAGTGCCGGAGCGAGATCCGGCCGGACATACAGATAGCCGGCGCCTGGTCCGCCACACAGCCACTTCACGGAACCCCCGACCGCGAAGTCGACGCCGAGCGCGCCGAGGTTCATCGGAACCGTGCCCGCGCCCTGGTAGACGTCCAGTACCACTCGGGCGCCGACGCGATGCGCCTTCTCGACAATCGCGTCGATCTTCTCGACGTACGAGCTCTTGAAGAACACCTGCGAGATCGGCACGAGCGCCGTCCGCTCGTCGATCGCATCCAGCAGCCGCGGCAGGTTCGTGCGCAGCGCGTCGTCCGATTCGACGTAGACGATCTCGGCGCCGTAGCGGCGGAAGCCTTCGAACAGGTACATGTTCGTGGGGAACTCGAGATCCGCCATGACGATCCGGCGGCGCGGCCCGTCGTAGCGGTGACATGACGCGACGATCGCCTGCGCGACGGTGACGTTCTGGTGCATGGAGATCGACCCCTTCGCCACGCCCAGGATCGGCGCCAGCAGATCGCCCGTCGTCCGCCCGATCTCCCACCACCCCTCGTGCCACGCACGCACGCCCCGCGACGACCACTCGTCGGCGAACTGCTGCAGATAACCCGCTGCCCGCCGCGGCATCGCGCCGAGCGAGTGGCTGACGAGGTACGTGCAGGTATCGACGATTGGGAATTCCCGGCGCCAGGCAGACAGGGGATCGCTCAAGGGTTCCACAAGGTTCTACTTGGTTCCACAGGGTTCCGCAAGGTTCTGTTCCGCGGGGTTCGCGAGGGTTCGCGGGGTTCACGAGGTTCTGAACCCCGAGAACCTGCAGAACAGAACCCGGTGGAACCCTGCGGAACCCTGTGGAACCCCGTGGAACCTTTGTTAAGCCGCAACCACTCGTGACTGGCGTGCGTGGTTCTCGAGGAAATCGATGACATGTCGACGGTAAGTGTAATACTCGGGATGGCCCAGCACCGCTGGCCGCACGCGCGGCCGCTCGAATGGCACGCGAATCGTCTCTCCGACCCGCGCCTCGGGGCCGTCCGTCATGAGGACGAGACGATCGCAGAGGTACAGCGCTTCATCGATGTCGTGCGTAACCATCACGACGATGCGGCGGTGGCGCTCCGGGACGGAGTCTCCGGCGCGCGTGCTGTGGGCGCTCGCCTGGAACACCCGCAGCAGCGTGTCCTGCAGCTCGAACCGGGTCAGCGAGTCCAGGTTCGAGAACGGCTCATCGAGCAGAAGGAACCGGGGCTCGAGCGCGAGCGCCCGCGCCAGCGACACGCACTGCTGCGTCCCGAGCGACAGCTCGCCTGGCAGCTGCCGCGCCGCGTCCGCCACACCGGCCAGTTCGAGGTACGCGGCGGCCTCCGCGTCCTGCTGTGGACGCCGGAGCCTCGGACGGGCCCGCCGCACCGCGAGCCTGACGTTGTCCTGCGCCGACATCCAGGGCAGCAGGCACGGCGCCTGAAACACGACCGCGCGTTCGAGACCGGGTTCGTCCACTTCACGTCCGTCGACGACGACGCCCCCTTCCGTCGCGCGCTGCAGTCCGGCCATGATCGAAAGAACGGTGGACTTGCCGCATCCGGAGTGGCCCAGGATGCAGACGAACTCCCCCGGCTCGATGCGAAGATTGACGTTCCTCACGGCCACAAACGGCCCTGACGGCGTCTCGAATGCTTTCGTCAGGCCGGTCAGCTCGAGCGGCGCTCTCATGATTCGCTTCCCACTTCCACCGCGGGTATCCAGACCGGCGGGCCGGGCGGTGACGCCGGCGACCTGGGCGCGGCGCCGATTCCCCCGGTCAGGCACGCGATGACGCTCGCGCGCAAATGCATCGCGCCGTCGTCGTGAAGGATGTGCGCCGCGTCCCGCGGCCTGGGCAGCGTGACGTCGATCGGAGCGCCGAGCGTCGCCCGCGGCGCGCGCGTCATCGGAATGATGCGGTCCGACAGCAGCAGCGCCTCATCCACGTTGTTCGTGATCATGATCGCGGTCACGGGCCGTTCGAGAACCGAGCACAACTGTGCGAGCTCCTGCTGAAGGCTGGCTCGCGTCAGCGCGTCGAGCGCGCCAAACGGCTCGTCCATGAACAGCACGGCAGGCTCGGCGGCAAACGCGCGCGCGATGGCGACGCGCTGTCGCATGCCGCCCGACAACTGGCTGGGCCGGCGGTTGAGCGCGTTGCCGAGCCCGACCAGCTCGAGGTAGCGCCGCGCCTGCGCGAGCTGGCGATCGCGCGGCCAGGAGGTGAAGGTCGCGGCGACGGCCAGGCGCACGTTCTCGAGCGCCGAAAACCAGGGCAACAGCGAGTAGTTCTGAAAGATGATCGCCGCTTCCGGGCGCACGCCCTGCAGCCGCTCGCCGCCCACGCGCACCTCACCGCGATCCGGGAGCAGGAGCCCCGAGGCAATCTTGAGCAGGGTGGACTTGCCACTGCCCGTAAAACCCACGATCGACACGAACTCGCCCGCATCGACCGACAAGTTGACGTTGTCGAGCACGTGCCGCGACGGACCCGACGCCGGGTGAAATGACTTGGCGATCCCGTGCAGTTCGATGAAGGCCACCGTCGTCCTCCGCTCTTTCAGCCCTGCCCCAGGCTACGGTTTGACCCAGTGCAATCTCAGATCGCGCGCAGGCGGCTCTCCGCCGCCGCCATCACCTTGTCGAGCGCGAAGCCGACGACGCCGATCGTGAGGATCGCCAGGAGGATGTGCGCATAGATCAGGCTGTTGTACTCCTGCCACAGAAATCCGCCGACGCCCGGCGTGCCGGTCAGCATCTCACTCGCCACGATGACCAGCCACGCGATGCCGAGGCTGAGCCGGAAGCCGGTGAACATGTACGGCAGCGTCGCGGGAATCACGATCTTGGTGAAAGTCGTGAAGCGCGACAGCTTGAGCACGCGGGCGACGTTCCAGTAGTCCTCGGGGATGGCCTGGACACCGACCATCGTGTTGATGACCGTCGGCCACATCGAGCAGACCGCGATCGCGAAGAGGGCCGCCGGCTCCGATTTCTGAAAGAGGATCAGCCCGAGCGGCAGCCACGCGAGCGGCGAGATCGGCCGCAGCACCTGCATCACGGGATCGAACATGCGGTGCAGCGGCCGCGACAGGCCCAACAGCAGGCCGAGCGGCGTGCCGATGGCGATGCCGAGCAGGAATCCCTGGGCGACTCGGACGAGGCTGTAGTACGCCAGCAGCCCGATCCCCTGATCCATCTCGCCGCGCTTGGTGAAGGGCTCGAGGACGTAGAGCTTGCTCTCCTGCCACGTCTCGACAGGAGAAGGCAGATCGGCGACCGCCAGGCTGGCCGCCCACCACGCCAGGCCGGCCACCGCGATCCCGACGAGCGGCAACAACGCGCGCGCGATACGAGTTGAGATCATCCATACTCCACGAGTCCGCTCGAGCGCGGACGCTGCCGGGATCAATCCGCCAGACTGTTGACTGGAAAGCTGCGCGCGTACTTCTCCGGATCCGCCATGTCGAAGGCCGGGCCGTCGATGAGGGCAAACTTCTGAACCGGCGCGATTTTCGGCGTCACGCCGATCTCCTTCATCGCGTCGAGATACATGTCCGGCCGCAGCACGCGCCTGGCGACGCCCTGGTAGTCCGGCGTCCCCTTGACCATGCCCCAGCGCCTGAACTGCGTGAGCCACCAGACGCCGAACGCCGGGTGCGGGTAATTGCACTGCCGTTGCGAGTAGATCATGTAGTTCGGATCCTGTTCGACCCGGCCGTCGCCGTAGTCGTACTTGCCTTGCAGGCGCTCGAGGATGATCGCCGGCGGACAGTTGATGTAGGTCGGCCGCGAGATGACTTCCGCTGCGATCGGACGGTTCTCCATCTTGTCGAGATACTCGCTCGCCAGGTGCAGCGCCTTCAGGATGGCCTTGACTGTTTTCGGGTTGCGGCCGGCGAACTCCTCGGTGAAGGCGCAGACCTTTTCCGGATGGTCCTTCCAGATCTGCTGCGTGGTGATCGCGGTGAAGCCGATGCCGTCGGCAATCGCGCGCTTGTTCCACGGTTCGCCGACACAGAAGCCGTCCATCTTGTCGACCTTCATGTTGGCGACCATCTGCGGGGGCGGGATGGTGATGAGATTCACGTCCTTGTCGGGATGGATCCCGCCCGACGCCAGCCAGTAGCGCATCCACATCGCGTGGGTGCCGGGCGGGAACGTCATCGCGAACGACATCGGATCGCCTGTCGCCTTGGCCTTGTCCACATGGGGCTTCAGCGCCGTGGCGGTCCTGACACCGGCCTGCTTGAGCTTGTTGTTGAGGGTGATCGCCTGACCGTTCCGGTTGAGCAGCCAGGGAATGACCATCGGTTTGACGGGCGATCCCGCCAGGCCCATCGTCGACGCCAGCGGCATGCCGAGCAGCATGTGCGTGGCCTGGTTCTCGCCGATGTTCATCTTGTCGCGGATGACGGCCCACGACGCTTCCTTCGACACCACCGAGCTGATGCCGAACTTCTTGAAGTATCCAAGCTCGTGAGCCATCACGATCGGCGCGCAGTCGGTGAGCGCGATCATCCCGAACCGGACGTTCGCCGTTTCGGGAGAGTCATCGGCGTAGGCGGTGCCCGCCCATCCTGACGGAAGGCCGGCCGTGAGACTGGCCAGCGCCGAACATTTCAGAAACTCCCGTCGCGAGGTCGGGTTCATCGGTCTCCTCTCAGGATCGTGGACGTCACCATCACATAGGGAAAGCTGTAACCCTTCCCCGGCGTCGCGGCCTTCAGAAACGCGCCCGGGATGATGTAGGCGTACCCTCCGGACACCTGCACTCGCGGCGACAGCGGGTAGGTCGCCTGCACGTCGAGCTCCTGACCGACGTGGCTGTCGGTCAACCCGGCCACCGGGCGGACGAGCACGCCGCCGCTCGCCGCGTAGAGTCCATCCGTCGTGCTGGCGAGCCACCAGGAATGGTAGCTGCCGCTGATCGTCCACTTCGGGCTCGGTTTGACGTCGAGAGCGGTCCGGAGATGATGGATGTTCCGCCAGCCGACCTGATCGGCCAGGCCGTACTTGTCGTGCGCCGTCGGATACAGCTGATCGAACGTGTTCCGTCTCCCATCCTTCGGATCGCTGTCGCCGGATGCGTAGTTGTATTCGCCCGACAGGCGCAAGGCGGCTCTGGTCCCGGCCGTTCGTCCGACGAGCCAATGGCCCGCCCAGGCGCTGATGTCGTCGGAGGCCAGCGACCCGCGCTGGAGCGCCATTTCCGTGTTGTAGTCGAAGCCGGCGGGCAGCGTGCCGAGCCACCGTGCCCCGACGGTCACCGACTCGAGACGGCCGGGCATGCCTGACTCCGCCGTCGCGGTCCGCACGTTCCTGGCGAGCACGTACGGCTCGAGCGTCGTGGCCGGCACGATCGCGGTGAAGGCGCTATACGCGCCGTAAAACGACTCACCCTGGCGGCTGCGATTGAAGTCGCCGTCGCGCATCGTCACCACCGAGCTGGCAAACCCGTCGATCTTGAACGTCTTGCGCGCGACGGTCACGCGGGCGGCGTCGAACGTTCGGGCCGTGTTGACCCAGTTCGCGTGACCGACCAGCCGCTGCTCGCCGAAGGCGAGCTCCTGCCGGCCGACGCGAACGAGTACCGGACTCTTCCCGGTCTGTCCGATGTCCGCGTAAGCCATCCGCAGATCGAACGTGTCTTCGAACGGCGGCGCGTCCGGCTTGCTGTTCCGGCCGAACACCTGCGCGTCCTGGGCCTGCACGCGAAACGACAGCAACCGTGACGGTTTGATCCCGATGTCGAAGCGGAATCGATTCAGCCAGTACGCATCGTCGCGGCTGTCGTTGAATCCGGCATTGGTTGGCCCCTCGAGCCGGCCGCGGTGCTCGACGCCGACGCGCAGCCAATCCGGCAGCCGCTGCGTCGCAGGTGCAGGCACCGTCGCGGCGCGTGGGATCGGCTGCTGAGGTGGCGCCTGAGCCCGGGCCGGGAGCGCGGAGGCGACGACTGCAAGAGCTGAGAGCGCCAGGCACAGACCTCTGTGCGATGACGCGAACACGTCCGTTCCAGCGCGGACAGCACGCGCGCCGGGGAACTTGGTTCGAAGCTGATGACATTAATGTCTCCCCGACACTTGCGGAGAACGAAAATGCGATCCGGACCACGCGGCGGAGCGGGAACCTGGAGTACTCCATGCACAAAAACAGCAACCCCGGTGCCACGCGTCTGCGGCGGCGGCATCGGCGGCGATCACCGCGCGCCACGCGTTTTTCCGGAAGTAAGTTCGCTCCGATCGCGGTCGTGCGTACTCGAAGGCTCCGCGTGTCGGCCGCGACAGATTTGTCGATGATGAGAATGCGAGCGCTGAAAATGTCGGCAATCGACGTTCGGCCGGAAGCCCGTTCACAGGGCGCGTACACCGTCGATCGAGAATGATCCGGCGTGCCCGCTCATGTGCATGCCGCATTGCATCGCGCGATACGGACGATGCGTCGCCGTGATGGCTGGCAGCCGGACGTTCATGCTGGACATTGCATTGGCACCGGGCGTTCGCAGCGCAGGTCACTGCGATTCGCGCCGTATGCTGGCTGTGAGCAAGCGATATGCCGATCGGACTCCGGCGCAGGCCGCCGCAATATGTGGCTTCGATGCAGCAACTTCGCACGCGAGGCGCACGTCAGGACAAGGCGGCGCGACTGGGAGTCGAGCGACGAGCCTTGTCGTTTTCGCCGGAGCGACCGACAGTCGTGAAGCTTTGGCGGGACCCAGAACCCAGCGGAACCCTTTACAGGTTCAGATCAACCCAGACACTCTTGATCTGCGTGTAGTGCTCGAGGGCGTGCGCGCTCATCTCGCGGCCGAAGCCGCTCTGCTTGTAGCCGCCGAACGGCGCGGCGGTGTCGTAGACGTTGTAGGTGTTGATCCAGACGGTGCCGGCCTGCAGCTTGCGGGCGACGTAGTGGGCCTTCTTGATGTCGCGCGTCCAGATACCGGCCGCGAGACCGTACGGCGTGTCGTTCGCGCGCGCGATGGCCTCGTCGATGTCGGCGAACTCGATGGCGGCGAGCACCGGGCCGAAGATCTCCTCGCGCGAGATCGTCATGGCGGGCTGCACGTCGGCGAACACCGTCGGCTGGACGAAGTAGCCCTTGCCCGTCCCGATGTCGGCGCGCTCCCCTCCGGCCACGAGCGTCGCGCCTTCCTTCTTGCCGGATTCGACATAGCGCAGGACCGTCTCGAGCTGCTTCTTCGACGACAGCGCCCCGAAGCGCGTCTTGGGATCCATCGGGTCGCCCGGCACCATCTTCTTCACGCGGGCGACGAGCTTGTCGATGAACTCCGCCTTGATCGATTTATCGACCAGCAGCCGCGAGCCGGCGGCGCACACTTCTCCCTTTCCGTAGAAGATGCCGATCGTCGCGCCGCGGATGGCGGCCTCGATGTCGGCGTCCGGAAAGACGATGTTCGGCGACTTGCCGCCGAGCTCGAGCGTGATCTTCTTCAGCGTCTCGGCGGCGCCGCGCATGATGCCCTTCCCGGTGCTGGTGTCGCCCGTGAAGGCAATCTTGTCGATGCCGGGGTGCTCGACGATCGCCTGACCGAGCGTCGAACCAGGACCCGTCAGGACGTTGAGCACGCCGGGAGGCAATCCCGCCTCGACCGCGATCTCGCCCAGCGCCAGCGCGGTCAGCGGTGTCTGGCTCGCCGGTTTCAGGACGACGGTGTTGCCGCAGGCCAGCGCCGGCGCCACCTTCCAGACCGCCAGCAGCAGCGGGAAATTCCACGGCACGATGGCGGCGACGACGCCGATCGGCTCGCGCAGCGTGTAGGTGAGGTAGTTGCCTTTGACGGGGATCGTCTCCCCCATGACCTTGTCGGACCAGCCGCCGTAGTACTCGAGACACTCCGCCGCGGCCGGAATCTCGACGTGGCGCGACTCGCTGATCGGCTTGCCGTTGTGCAGGGTCTCGAGGCGGGCGACTTCGTCGGCGCGCTCGAGCAGCCGATCGCCGAGCTTCCGCACCAGCCGCCCCCGCTCACGGGCGCTCATCGTCCCCCACGGACCGGTGAGCGCCGCGCGCGCGGCCGCGACCGCGGCATCGAGATCGTCCTTCCCCGCCGACGCCACGGACGCAATCACCTCCTCCGTCGCGGGGTTGACCACGTCCATCGTCCGGCCCGACGCCGCCGCGCGCCATTCGTTGTTGATGAGGAGCTGCTTCTGACCGACTGCCGCTACTGACATAGGGATGAACCTCTTGAAAGCGCCGACCCTATTCGCAACATTTCTGTCTTTAAAAACAGGCGATCAGGAGATCAGGAGTTTTGGGTCTTAAAAAAATGGATCTCCTGACCTCCTGACCTCCTGTTAACCGGACTGGGTGGAACTTGCCGCGACTTTTCACCCCCAGACAGTTTGGAAGTTGGGAGTTGGCGTTTGGAAGTTGTCGTTACGCCTCGGTCCGCACGTACTCGAAGTCAATCGGCTGCCGGTTGACGCCGCGGATCGGCGGCGCGATGTAGTTGGCGAACTTTCCGGGCTCGTACACCGGCGCCGCCATGATGCTGAGGAGGTACTCCCTGTCGGACGGAGCCGGCAGCCACTCGTGCCGGCGGCGCTCCCATTCGGCCGTCGAGAGCGGCGCCCCGGCCGGATCGAAGTGCAGCGACGAGAACATGCCGATGCCGCGGTTGAACTTGCGATCCGGCAGGCGCATGCGATCCGACATGCCATGGCGCTCGAAGATCTTGTTCCAGCGCTGCACGCCCGCCTCGCAGTCTCCCACATACCAGTCGCGGAGCACTTCGTTCATCGCGGTCCGCATCGGGATGGCCTTGCGCTCGAGGCCGCCGGCGGCCGGCACGTCGAGCTCGTAGAACGCCTCGGTGACGTGGTGATCCGGCCACTTCTCTTCCTGCGCCCGCCCCTTGAGGCCGTTGCCGAAGTAGGTCGCCGCGTTGGTCGAGATCTCGTTCCCGTGCAGGTCGAGGCTCAGGCTGAACCAGAGATTGATGAACTTCTGAATCGTCGGCAGGTCGATGCCGCCCAGCTTGCGCACGTCCTCCGAGTATCCGGCGCCGCCGAGCAGCTGGCAGGTCCGCTCGATGATGCGCGCGATGCCCGTTTCGCCGACGAACATGTGATGCGCTTCCTCGGTCAGCATGAAGCGCGTGGTCCGCGACAACGGATCGAGGGAGCTTTCCGACAGCGACAGGAGCTGGGACTTGCCGTCGCGGTCCGTGAACATCGTGAACATGAAGAAGTCGAGCCAGTTCTCGATCGGCTCGTTGAAGGCGTCGAGGATCCGCGGCTTGTCGCGGTTGCCGCTCTGGCGCGCGAGGAGCTCCTCGGCTTCATCGCGGCCGTCGCGGCCGAAGTACGAGTGGAGCAGGTAGACCATCGCCCAGAGGTGCCGCCCCTCTTCGACGTTGACCTGAAAGAGGTTCCGCAGGTCGTACATGCTGGGGCACCGCTGCCCGAGCCACCGCTGCTGCTCCACGCTGGCCGGCTCCGTGTCCCCCTGCGTCACGATCAGCCGCCGCAGCTGGTTCCGGAATTCGCCGGGCACTTCCTGCCACACCGGCTGCCCGAGAAAGTCGCCGAAGCCGATGCGGCGATCGTGGATCGGATCGGCCAGGAAGATGCCCCACCGGTATTCCGGGAGCTTGACGTATTCGAAGTGCGCCCAGCCGGACGGATCGACGCTGACCGCCGTCCGCACGTACACCTGGTGATAGTCCTGGAACCCCTGCGGTCCCATGTCCTTCCACCACTGGATGTACTGGGGCTGCCAGTGCTCGAGCGCGCGCTGCAGCCGCTTGTTGCCCGACAGGCCGACGTTGTTGGGAATCTTCTCGGCTGAGATCATCGGTGCGCCTCGGTGTCAGCTTCCGGCTTCCCGCTTCCAGCTTCCCGCTTCCGCTAGCTTCGCTCGCTCAGGTTCTTCGGAAATCGAACTCCGGTCTCGACTGCGTTCCGTAGGCGGTCAACGCGCCCTTTTCGCCGACGGCGTTCGGCCTCTGGAAGATCCAGTTCTGCCAGGCAGTGAGCCGGCCGAAGATCTTCGTCTCCATCGTTTCCGGCCCGGCGAATCGCAGGTTGGCCTCCATCCCGGTCAGCGCGTCGGGCGAGAAAGCGGCGCGGCTCTCGACCGCCAGCCGCACCTCGTCGTCCCAGTCGAGCTCGTCGGGCGCGAACGTCACGAGACCGGCGACGTGCGCTTCCTGCCCATCGAGCGCGCCGGCATCGGCCAGCAGCTCTCCCACGCGCGCCGGGTCCCCGAGGAAACGCGTTTCCAACCGCGTCAGGCCGTTGCTCATCTTCAAGGGACCACCGTTCATCGCCGACAGCGCGATCGTCGCCGGCCGATCGGGATCGTCGAGCATGTAGGACCGGTCGGATACGAGCGCCAGCTCGAAGAGCGTCCCGGCAAAGCAGCTGCCCGGCTCGATGAGCGCGAAGAAGCTGCGGGACGTCAGGTCCATCCGCTTGAGGGTGCGCTTGATGAAATGGACGATCTCGCGAACGAGCCAGTGATCCGGGTGCGCGAGGAGCGTCCGATCGACGGCCAGGACCCGTTCGGAGTCTCCCACCGTCTTGACCATGACCGTCCCGATGAGCGGCTCGTTCAGGCGCAGCCGGAGCAGCGCGTCGTCGAGCTCCCGGAACGCGCGCAGCGGCCAGAAACGATCGCCGGCACGGAGGATGGCGTCGGGCGTTGACGGCTCGCCGTCCTCGGGCCCGCGGACTGTCAGCGTGGCGGTCCGCGCCGATCGATCGAGCTCGAGCGTGACGCTCGAGTAGCGGACCGCGTCAGCCGTGACGGCGGCGTTCAGCGGGCCCAGCGATACGCCCGGGCCCTCCGCCGGCCGATCGGACGACGCGGCCAGTTCCTTTGCGCGCCGCGCCACTCGATCCTTGAACTGGCTGGTCGGGTATACCGCGTCCACCAGCCGCCACTCGACCGCGCGCTTCCCCTTGATGCCTTCCGCGACCGTGCCGAAGAAATCGGCGAGATCGCGGCGGACCTTGCGCTTGTCGACCACGCGCGTCAGCCCGCCGGTGCCCGGCAGCACGCCGAGGAGCGGCGTCTCCGGCAGGCTGACGGCGGAGTTCCCGTCGTCGACGAGAATGATCTCGTCGCAGGCGAGCGCGAGCTCGTAGCCGCCGCCCGCGCAGATCCCGTTCAGCGCCGCGAGGAACTTGATGCCGGAGTGGGCGCTCGCGTCCTCCATCGCCAGCCGCGTTTCGTTGGTGAACTTGCAGAAGTTGACCTTCCACGCGTGCGTGGAGCCGCGGAGCATGAAGATGTTCGCCCCGGCGCAGAAGATCCGCTCCTTGAGGCTCGTGATGACGACGGTCCGCACTTCAGGGTGCTCGAAGCGCAGGCGCTGGATCGCGTCGGCGAGCTCGATGTCGACGCCCAGATCGTACGAGTTGAGCTTGAGGCGATAGTCCGGCGACAGCCCGGCGTCTTCCTGGACGTCCATCGACAGCGTGGCGACGGGGCCGTCGAACGCCAGCTTCCAGTGGTGATACTGCTCGGGTGAGGTCTCCAGCGAGACGACGGGCTCCAGCTTTTCAGCGGTATCCATCCGCTCAAGCGTACTGCTATCGCCGGCTGGAACGCGAGACGCCGGCGGATGTGCTGCCGGCCGTCGGGACGGGCAACGCGGCAAGCGCCTGGATCGATTTGCGCTCGAAGGACGGCTATGATCCCCCCATGCGTGACGTGTGGGAGCGCCGCATCGATCGAGCGGTCCAGCTCGCCGAGCGGGACGAAGCGGCCCGGCCGTTGTTGCTGGTGTACGGCCGGCTCCTGCGCCTTCAGCGTGATTGCTACGAGACGCTGCGCCGGCGCGCCGATCGCCTCACGGGTTCGCTCGATCGCGACCTTCCGGCGGTCCGGAGCTCCGTCGCGCCGATGCTGGAGGCGGTCGCGGCGATCGGACCACCGCCGCTCTCGGCAGAAGCCCGGGCGCTTCTCGACGGCGCCGGCGCCGCCATCGATTCAATGCTGCTCATCGGGTGGCACGCCCTGGCGGGCGAGCAGTTCTTCCCGAAAGTCGCCCTGCAACCCTACGCGCAACGGCTCGCGGAGATTGGCGTTCGCCCGGTCGATCGCGATCTGCCGCAGCGCAAATTCGCCTGCCCGTTCTGTGGTGGACCGCCGCAGCTATCGGTCCTGCAAAGCGCAGGCGACGCCGACGGCGGCGGCCGGCGGCTCGTCTGTGCGACCTGTTTCACCGCGTGGCCGCTCCGCCGCGTCCTCTGCGCGCATTGCGGCGAGGAAGACGAACGTCGTCTCGGCTATTTCCATGGGCCGCCGTTCGATCATCTTCGCGTCGATGCCTGTGAGACGTGCCGACACTACCTCAAGACGGTCGATCTCACGCGACTGGGGATCGCCGTGCCAATCGTGGACGAAGTTGCCGGCGCGGCGCTCGATCTCTGGGCGCTCGATCGCGGCTACGAGAAAATCGAGCTGAATCTCGTCGGACTCTGACGTGCTACCTCCCCGATCTGGTCGTGCGCAGTCGCCGTGTTCTGACGGCGCGGGGAATCCGTGCCGGCGCCGTTCATGTCCGGAACGGCCGGATCATCGGCATCCTCGACATCGACGACGTGCCGCCAGGCTGTCCGGTAGACGACGCGGACGGGGATGTCGTCATGCCCGGCCTGGTTGACTCGAGCGTGCACGTGGGTGAGCCGGGCAGAACCTCACCGGACGACTTCGAATCCGCGACGCGTGCGGCCGCGGCCGGCGGCGTCACGACGATCATCGCCATGCCGTTCCAGCTCGCACCCATCACGACGACTGCGGCCGCGCTGGACACGACGTGCCGGGCTGCCGAAGGCCATTGTTTCGTGGACGTCGGTTTCTGGGGAGGCGTGGTACCGGGCAACGAGAACGACCTCGCGGCGTTGTTCGAGGCAGGCGTTCTGGGGTTTGCCTGCGCTCTCGAGTCGTCCGCGATCGAGGGCGCTCGCGCCGTGTCCGAAATCGACTTGCGGCGTGCGCTGCCGGCGCTGACGGCGATCGGCGCGCCGCTTCTGGCGCACGCGGAGTTTCCGGGTTGATCGGACGGCCGGCTGCGCGTCAGTCATGGACGGATCGCATCCCGGGCATCGCACGCGCGTCGAGGCGGTATGCAAGCTACCTCGAGAGCCGGCCGAAGACCGCCGAGAACGACGCCATCGCACTCCTGATCCGGCTCTGCCAGGAATTCCGGGTGCCCACTCACATCTCTCACCTGTCGTCGTCTGACGCCCTGACGCCGATCTACCGGGCACGCTCGGCGCGTTTGCCGATCAGCGTCGAAACATGCCCGCACTATCTGTTTTTCGCGGCCGAAGAGATCCCGGACGGCGCCGTCGAATACAAATGCGCGCCTCCGATCAGGGAGCGAGCGAACCGGGAGCTCTTGTGGGCCGCCCTTGCCGGCGCCGGCGGCCTGATTCAATCGGTGGTGTCCGATCACCGGCCGGCGCCGGCCCCGAGGGGTTCGGCAACTTTCTGGAGGCCCGAAGCGGGATCGCGTCGCTCCAGCTCGGGCTGTCGATCGTGTGGACCGTGGCGAGCGCGCGCGACTACACGCTCGATCAGGTCGGGCACTGGATGTGCCGGGCGCCTGCCGAGCTCGCGCGGGTTGACGCGAAAAGGGTCCATCGATGTGGGATACGACGCCGACCTTGTGGTGTTCGACCCGGACGCGGAGTTGACCGTCGAAGCGGAGCGGCTCGGCCACCGGCTCGCATCGACGCCGTACCAGGGACGCCGCCTTCGAGGAGTCGTCCGGCGGACGTACCTTCGAGGAATGCGAGTCTGGGACAACGGCAGCACGTGTCCGGACGCGCGCGGCACTTTGCTGTTGCGACCGCGGACCTCCGGGGTGTATTGATCGGGCAGTTGTACGCTTCTTTCGGAGGTGTCCATGGCGATCTCCCGGCGGACCTTCCTGCAGACCTCGCTCGCTGGCGGATCAGCGCTCACCGCATTCGGCTTCGACGTCGCGCCGGTCTACGCGCAAGCGACGACCCTCAAGATTTCACGAACGAGCGAGACACGCAGCACCTGCCCGTACTGCTCGGTCAGTTGCGGCGTCATCATTCACACCCTGGGCGACAAGGCCAAGAACGCCGTCCCGCAGGTGGTGCACGTCGAAGGGGATCCCGATCATCCGATCAACCGCGGCACGCTCTGTCCGAAGGGCGCCTCGCTCGAACAGGACATCCTGAACGATCGCCGGCTGCTCAAGCCGCAGGTCCGCCGGCCCGGCTCCGATCGATGGGAAGACATCGCGATGGGACCAGGCCATCGACGAGATCGGCGCGCCGGGTGAAGAAGACGCGCGACGCGACGTTCGTCGAGACAGGACCCGAAGGGCCGCACCGTCAATCGCTGCGAGGGCATCGCGTGGAACGGCGGCTGCACCGACACCAACGAATTCAATTACCTCGTCGTCAAGACGATGCGCAGCCTGGGGGTCTGCTACCTGGAAAACCAGGCCCGGGTTTGACACGGGCCCACGGTCTCCAGTTTGGGGCCCACATTCGGACGCGGCGCGATGACGAACGGCTGGATCGACATCAAGAACACCGACATGATGTTGATCATGGGCGGCAATCCGGCCGAGAACCATCCCTGCGGCTTCAAGTGGCCGATTGAAGCGAAGCTGCCATCGCAACGCCAAGATGATCGTCGTCGATCCGCGCTTCACGCGGACGGCGGCCACGGCCGACCTGTTCCTGCAGATCCGCGCCGGCGCCGACATCGCGTTCCTCGGCGGCCTGATCAACTACGCGATCGAGAACGGCCGCATCGCGCGCGACTATCTCGTCAACTACACGAACGCGTCGTTCATCGTCCAGGAGGGATTCAAGCTGCCGGAGGACGGTCTCTATTCCGGGTTCGATCCCGCGACGCAGATCTACGACAAGTCCACGTGGAACTACGAGGCCGGCGGGCGCCTGAGCGACGAGCAGGTCGCGGCGGCCGCGAAGCGGAACGGCCAGTGGCGGCGGCCGATCGGCGCTCTCGAGGTGCCGCCCCATCCCCGAGCGGAGCGCCGCCGTCGGCAGCATCGGCGCAGCCGTTGACCGGACTGGGCGACGCGGCGCACGGTCCGTCAGGGGCCAAGGCGGGAGCCGGGGGGTCCACACCGGCGGCCGCGCGGCCGGCCACGGGGCGCCGCCGTCGCTCCCGACCGACGTCGCGTACGATCCATCGCTGAAACATCCGCGGTGTGTCTTCCAGCTGCTCACGCAGCAGTACTCCCGCTACACGCCCGAGATGGTCGAGCGGATCACGGGGATCCCGAAGGATCAATTCCTGAAAGCGGCGGACCTGTTCACGTCGGTTCGCGCCAACGGCGACCTCAAGAAAGTCGCGACGATCATCTACGCCGTCGGCTGGACGCAGCACACGTTCGGCACGCAGATCATCCGCACGGCGGCGATGCTGCAGCTCCTGCTCGGCAACGTGGGCCGGGCCGGCGGCGGCGTCAACGCGCTCCGCGGCCACTCCAACATTCAGGGCGCGACCGATCTGGCGGGCGTGTTCGACATCCTGCCCGGCTACCTGAAGATGCCGAGCCCGGACGATGCCGACTTCGCCACCTACGTGAAGCGGATCACGCCGACCGCCTCGAAGCCCTCGGAGTGGGATTCGTTCAACTACTGGTCGAACACGCCGAAGTTCGCCGTGTCGTTCCTCAAGGCGATGTACGGCGACGCCGCACGGAAGGAGAACGACTGGGGATTCCACTATCTGCCGAAAATCGATCGCAACTACTCGTGGACGCAGATCTGGGACGACATGTACGCCGGGAGCATCAAGGGATTGATCGCCTTCGGCATGAACGGCGTCCAGATCGGCCCGAATTCGCGCAAGAACATCGAGGCGCTGAAGAAGCTGGACTGGCTGGTCGTCGGCGAGATCTACCCGGACGAGACCAGCGAGTTCTGGCGTGCGCCGGGCACGACGGCCGAGGAGATGAAAGCCGATCCAGACAACGGTCTACCGGCTGCCGTGCGCGGGGTTCGCCGAAAAGGACGGGACGTTCGTGAACTCCGCGCGGTGGCTCCAGTGGAAGAACGCCGCGCTTCCGCCGCCGGGAGACGCGCGTCTGGATCAGGACATCCTCGCGCAGATCTTCCTGAAAGTGCGCGACCTCTATCAGGCAGGAGGGAGGCAAGTTCCCGGATCCCGATTCTCAACCTCGCTGGCCGTACACGCAGCCGAAGAATCCGGCGCTGTCGGAGGTCGCTCGAGAGATCAACGGGCAGGCGCTCGCCGACATCACGGACGCGACCGGCCAGACGCTCAAGGCCGGCCAGCAGGTGCCCGGCTTCGCCTGGCTCAAAGACGACGGGACCACGCTGTGCGGAAACTGGTTGTACAGCGGATCGTGGACCGAAGCGGGCAACCAGATGGCGCGGCGCGGCACGGACGATCCGTCGGGCCTCGGCATCTACCCGAACTGGGCGTGGTCGTGGCCGGCGAACCGGCGCGTCATGTACAACCGCGCCTCCTGCGACCTGGCGGGCAAGCCGTGGGATCCCGACGCGGCGGCAGATCTGGTGGAACGACGCCGCCGGCCGCTGGGTCGGCAACGATGTGCCCGACTTCAAGGCCGATTCCAAGCCGTCGGACCACATGGGCCCGTTCATCATGAACCCCGAGGGAATCGGCCGCCTCTTCGCGCCGCTCGCGGCCTTTGCCGAGGGGCCCTTCCCCGAACACTACGAGCCGATTGAGAGCCCGATCGCCAATCCCCTGCATCCGGCCCAGTCGACCAATCCGGTCGTCACGGAAGGTGCGAGTCGGCGCTGGACAAGTACGGCGAGCCCGGTGGCGGGTTCAACATCGTCTGCACGACGTACCGCCTGACGGAGCACTATCACTACTGGACGAAGAACAACCCGATGAACGTGGAGCTCGTGCCGGAGCCCTTCGTCGAGATTCCAGTGGAGCTCGCCGACGAGATGGGTCTCAGGGGAGGCGAGCGCGTCAAGGTCTCGAGCGCGCGCGGCACGTACGTGGCCAAGGCGATGGTCACGCGGCGGATCAAGCCGATGATGATCGACGGCAAGAGGACGTACCAGATCGGCATCCCGATCCACTGGGGGTATCGCGGGATCGCGGAAGACGCGGGCCGGACGTCACTGGACTCGGCGAACCTCCTCTCGCCGTCGGTCATCGACCCCAACGCGTACACGCCGGAGTTCAAAGGCTTCCTCGTGAAGCTGGAAAGAGCGTAGCCCGTGCCGACCGGACCACTGCAGATCAAAGCCATCTCCGCCCATCCGGGCAGCCTTCCCGGCCGTGGCGTGCAGCGGGAAGAGGAGGTCTGCAAGTACATCGACGTGACGACCTGCATCGGCTGCAAGGCGTGCGAGGTGGCGTGCGTCGAGTGGAACGACCTGCCGTTCCGCGAGACGACCTTCGACAACACCTACCAGACGATGCCCGCGACGACGTGGAACTACTGGAACCTGATCAAGTTCAACGAGCACCAGCGCGACGACGGCACGCTGATGTGGCTCATGCGCAAGGACCAGTGCATGCACTGCGAGGACCCGGGCTGCCTCCGGGCCTGCCCGGCCGACGGCGCCATCGTTCAGTACACGAACGGCATCGTCGACTTCCACCAGGAGAACTGCATCGGCTGTCAGTACTGCGTCTCGGGCTGTCCGTTCGACATCCCGAAGTTCAACAGCTCGACGAAGAAGGTGTACAAGTGCACGCTGTGCTCCGATCGCGTCGGACAGGGGCTCGAGCCGGCGTGCATCAAGTCGTGTCCGACAGGCTGCCTGCGCTTCGGGACGAAGACCGACATGCGCGCGCTGGCTGACGCCCGCGCGAAGCAGCTTCGGGAGCATTCGGGATTCGCGAACGCGGGGGTCTACGATCCGCCGTCGGTGAACGGGACGCACGTCATCTACGTGCTGCACGACGTGACGAAGCCCGAGCTGTACGGGGGCCTCCCGGCCAACCCGGTCATTCCGCCCGCCTACACGCTCTGGAAGCAGGTGGCCAAACCGGTCGGGCTGTTCCTGGCGTTGCTGGCGGCGCCGGTCGCGTTCTTCCACTACGTGATGGAAGGACCGAAAGAGCCCGCGGCAGAGCCCAGACCGGAGGAGCCGCGATGAGCGGCGCGGTGGGACGGTTCGACGAGGGCGCCCGGCGGCGCGTGGATGGGTACGGCCGAACGCTCGTCCGGGACGGCGAATTGCTCCGTCACCCCGTGTATACGCGGGTGCTCCACTGGGGCGTCGCGATTTTCTTCATCCTGGCCCTTCTGACCGGTCTGGCGATTTACAGTCCGTGGCTCTACCGCGCGCTCACGCCGCTGTTCGGCGGAGGCGCGATGACCCGCCTGCTGCATCCGTGGTTCAGCCTCGGCTTCGTCGTCGTCTTCGCCCTCCAGTTCCTGAACTGGGTGCAGGCAATGACATGGACCCCGGACGATGGCCGCTGGACCAAACGGCTGAAAAGCTACGTCGGCGAATACCGAAGAGGTCGAGCCCGAATACGTGGACTTCTTCAACGCCGGGCAGAAGCTGTACTTCTGGGCGATCGTCGTGAGCGCCATCGTCTTCCTCGTGTCGGGCCTGCCCTTGTGGTTCCCGGAGATATTCGGCCGGGTCGCGGTGGCCGTCGGGTACGTGCTGCACGACATCGCCGCACTCCTGATGGTCGGAGGGTTCATCGTTCACTTGTACGAAGGGACGGCCGCGCAACCGGGCACGCTGAGGTCGATGACACGCGGTTCCGTGGAGCGGCGCTGGGCCTGGACCCATCACCCGGCGTGGTATCGCCGGGTCACCGCGCGCGAGCCGCGAGCGGAGGCCCAGCCGGCCCCGGCGCCTCGGCCCGAGCGGCCGCCGCCAGTCTCGTAGGTTCGGCTGGAATTTCGGATACGGACTTCAGAAAGACCGCGTGAACGAGGGCGAATTCCTGACCGATGGATTAGTACTCGTCCTCGTTACCACGCCAGTTCTCGGCAGACGTGCCGGAGGGCTGGCTCGATGGCGACCAGGGGGCCGCCGGCGCGGCCAGACGGTTCTCAATCTGCGCCCGCAGCCAGCCGATCGCATCCGGCTCGGCAGCGCGCAGCGCCTTCCAATCCGCCTCGGGCAGTACCAACGTGAGCGTTCGCGTGGCATTCGACTCGCTGTTGATCATGTTCGGATCATAGGAGAGGGCTCTGCCATGTGTCGTGCATAACTTTCTGATGGAATGGATACGGCCCTGAGATGGGTCTTTCCCATCCCGAAAGGGCATGGCAGTCATGAGTTTCACGGATAGCCCGTCGGTCTCAGGTCTCAGGTCTCAGGTCTCAGGTCTCAGGTCTCAGGTCTCAGGTCGTCTCGGTCTTCTGGTCTTTAGTCTTTGGTCGGACCTGACAGACCAGAGACGCGAGACCAGAGACCCGAGACTCGAGACCTACTGGCTCGTCTCCCCCGCCTTCAGCGCCAGCACGTCGATCCCCTGCGGCCCCACGAGCTCCTTCAGACGGTCCGGCGTGCCGGTCAGCACGGGGAACGTGCCGTAGTGCATCGGCACGATCTGGCGCACGCCGAGCAGCCGCGCCGCGATGGCGGCGCCCTCGGGCCCCATGGTGAAATGGTCGCCGATCGGCAGAAAGGCGATCTGCGGCGCGTACATCTCCGCGATGAGCGCCATGTCGCCGAACACCGACGTGTCCCCGGCGAAATAGAACGCCTGTCCGTCCTCCATGCGCACGACGAACCCCACGGGTACGCCCAGATAGACGTTCGTGTCGTTCTCGACGGTGCTGCTCGTGTGGACCGCCGGCACCATCGACACGTGAAGTCCCGCGACGGCGAGGGTGCCGCCGATCCCCATGCCCTGGACGTTGGCGAGCCCCTTCCGCTCGAGCCAGAGCGCCAGCTCGTAGATGGCGACGATCGGCGCGCCCGTCGCGCGCGACACGGCGACGACGTCACCCGTGTGATCCGAGTGGCCGTGCGAAACGAGAATGAGATCCGCCTTGGAGATGCGTTTCATGCCGGGCGGGCACAGCGGGTTGCCCTCCAGCCATGGGTCCGTCACGATCCGCTTCCCACCCGGGGTGGTGATGAGGAACGTGGAGTGTCCGAGCCAGGTGATCGCGAGGCGGCCTGCCTGATGCGTGGTCATGGGGGCTATTCTTTCACACGGGCTCGGGGCTCGGGACTCGGGACTCGGGACTCGGGACTCGGGATTCGGGACTGGGACTCGGGACTCCTGCCCGCGCGGTATAATTCGAGAGGGGGTCTGCAGATCAGCCCTGAGACCAAAACCAAAGACCCAAAGACCCAAGGACTCAAAGACACAAAAGACCAAAAGACCCGAGACCTGAGACCTGAGACCCGAGACCCACCGACAGTCCATGCAGGCAGTCCCACTCAATTTCATTCGCGGCCGCAAGCCGCGCGCCGACGAGCAGCCCCGGCAGGCGAAGCCCGAGTGGCTGAAGGTCCGCGCGCCGGGGTCGGAAAACTACCTCCGGCTCAAGGGCATCATGCGCTCGCTCGGCCTGCACACGGTCTGCGAGGAAGCGAACTGTCCGAACATCGGCGAGTGCTGGCACCACGGCACCGCCACGTTCATGATTCTCGGCGACACGTGTACCCGCTCCTGCGGCTACTGCAACGTGACCCACGGCAAGCCGAAGCCCCCCGAGGAGCGCGAACCGGTCAACGTGGCCAGCGCGGTCCACGCGATGGCGCTCGCGCACGTGGTAATCACGTCGGTCGATCGGGACGATCTCGCGGACTTCGGCGCCTCGCATTTCGCGCGGACCATCGCCGAGACCCGCGCGCGCATCCCGGCCTGCCGGATCGAGGTGCTGATCCCGGACTTCAAAGGCGACGAGGCGGCGCTGCGGTGTGTCCTCGACGCCGGCCCCGACGTGCTGAATCACAACATCGAAACGGTGCCTCGGCTGTACCGGATCGCGCGCCCGGGCGGGCGCTACGACCGCGCCCTTCAGGTGCTCGATCGATCGCGCACCTACGCGCCGCGGATTCCCACTAAATCGGGCCTGATGGTCGGGCTCGGAGAGAACTGGGACGAGCTCGTCGCGACCCTCCGCGACCTGCGCGCCGCCGGCTGCCAGATCGTGACCATCGGTCAGTACCTGCGCCCGTCGATCGCGAACCTCCCGATGGTGCGGTACTACACGCCCGCCGAGTTCGCCGAGCTGAAGCGCATCGGCATCGAGCTTGGATTCGGTCACGTCGAGTCCGGACCCCTCGTGCGCAGCTCGTATCACGCGCACGAGCAGATCGAATCCCTAATCCCTGAATCCCTAACCTGAATCCCTAATCGAATCCCGAGTCCCGATCCGAGTCCCGATCTAGTATTCACCGCATGTCAGAGCTCGCGACGATCCGCAGCGCCATCATCTCCTGCGGCAGGTGCGCGCGGCTGCGCGACTACTGTCAGCTGATCGCCCGCGAGAAGCGAGCCGCCTACCGTGACGAGACCTACTGGGGAAAGCCCGTGCCGGGATTTGGCGACCCGAACGCCCGGATCCTGCTCGTCGCCCTCGCGCCCGCGGCGCACGGCGCCAACCGGACGGGCCGGGCCTTCACCGGCGACGGCCGGGGCGGCTCGGGCGACTTCCTGATGACCGCGCTCCACGCGAACGGGCTCGCGAATCAGCCGTTCTCGCGCGGGATCGACGACGGGCTCGAGCTGCAGGACGTGTGGATCGCGGCAGCCGTGCGATGCGCGCCGCCCGGCAACAAGCCGTTGCCGGCCGAAATCGCCGCATGCCATCCTCACCTGGTGGCCGAAGTCGCGGCGCTCCGGCGTCTCCGCGTGATTGTCGCGCTCGGCCGCATCGCCTTCGACGCGACATGGCGGCTGCTGGCGGACCCGGGCGCCGGCCTGGGCACGACCGGCGGTCTTCGACGGACGAAGCCGCCATTCGGGCACGGGCTCACCTGCCATCCGCCCGGCGCTCCCGTCGTGATCGCGTCGTACCATCCAAGCCGTCAGAACACGAACACGAAGAAGCTCACGCCGCGAATGCTGGAGTCCGTGTTCAGGACCGCCGCGCGGCTCGCGCGCGAGTCGTGACGCATTCGCCGCCGATCTTCCTCGATCACGAATGTGTTGCCGAGCTCGTCCCGTGTGATCCGTGTTTATCCGCGGCCCTTGACAAACAGATACCTCACGACTTCTCATCCTTCTTCAGCGGGCCCTCACGACACCGGCGTCTGCGATCCTTATGCTGGGTTGGAAGGGTTTCAAAACCACAGGTCCGGTGAAGCCGGACGCCACGGACGGTTTTGAAACCGGCGTTAGCCGAAAGGAGCGCGATGAAAATCGCCCTGATCTCACCGAAAGGGCCGCTGTACCGGCATCGCGGCGGCATCTTCCGGCGTCGCTGCGCTACCCGCCGCTGACGCTCACGACGCTGGCGTCGCTCGTGCCGGCCGAGCTCCATCCTGAATTCACGCTCGTCGACGAGGGGATCGCCGACGTCGACCTCGATCTCGACGCGGACCTGATCGGGCTGACGGTCATCACCGGCACGGCGCCGCGCGCCTACGAGCTGGCCGCCCATTTCCGATCGCGCGGCATCCCGGTGGTCCTCGGCGGCCCGCACGTCACGCTCGTCCCCGACGACGCCCAGCCGCACGCCGACAGCATCGTCGTCGGCTACGCCGAGGACACCTGGCCGGAGCTGCTGCGCGATCTTCGCGGCGGGACGTCTCCGGCCGCGCTACGACCAGGCGCCCGGGCTGTCGCTGGCCGGCCGGCCGTTTCCCCGGCGCGACCTGCTGCCCGGCCGCCGCTTCCTGACGAACAACGTCTTCGAGGCGACGCGCGGCTGCATCCACAACTGCGATTTCTGCGTCGTGCCCGCGGCGTGGGGGCGAAAGCCTTACCAGAAGCCGGTCGAGGACGTCGTCGCCGACATCCGGCAACACGGCGCGCGCAAGCTGATCTTCGTCGACCTCAACCTCATCGCCGACCGGGCCTACGCCGCCCGGCTGTTCGAGGCCCTGATGCCGCTGCGCGTGCAGTGGTACGGGCTGTCGACGGTGCTGCTCGCCGACGATCTGCCGCTGCTGAGGCTCGCGGCGCGCAGCGGCTGCCGCGGGCTGCTCATGGGCTTCGAGTCGATCGTCGCCGGCAACCTGCGCGACTCCAGCAAGGGGTTCAACAAGCCGGCGCACTTCGCGCCGCGTCGTCGAGCTGCTGCACTCGACACGGCATCGCGGTGCAGGGCTGCTTCGTGTTCGGCCTGGACCACGACACGCCCGACGTCTTCCTGCAGACGGCGCGGTTCGCGGTCGAGGCGGGGATCGACCTGCCGCGCTTCGCGGTCGTGACGCCGTTTCCCGGCACCGCGCTGTACCAGCGCCTGGAGCGCGAGGGACGGATCCTCACGCGCAACTGGGAGCTGTACGACGGGCAGCACGTGGTCTTCCAGCCCGCGCAGATGAGCGTGCAGCAGCTGCAGGAGGGCACCGAGCGGGCCTGGCGGCACGCGTACAGCGATCCCGTCGATCGCGCGCCGCATGCGCATCGTCGCCGGCCTCGAGTGGGTCGCGCCTCAGCACCAATCTCGGCTACCGCTATCTACGCCCACAACCTGCACCGCTTCTACAACTGCGACTGGATCATCGGCCGCGGTGCGCGGACGGCGCCGGCAGCCACGGCTCCGGCGCCCGTTGCGGAGGCCGTCCTAGAATCGGCACGCGTCGCTCGACCTGGTGACGACGTGCGGCTGACCCTCGTCCATCCCTGCATCGGCCGGCGGCCGGGCCAACGCTACATCCGCACGTGGCAGATGGAGCCGCTGCCGCCGGCGACGATCGCCGGGCTGACGCCGCCGGACGTCGACGTCCGCTTCTACGACGACCGGATGGAGCTGATCCCGTTCGACGAGCCGACCGATCTCGTCGCGATCAGCGTCGAGACCTACACGGCGAAGCGCGCCTACCAGATCGCCAGCGAGTACCGGCGGCGCGGCGTGCCGGTCGTCATGGGCGGCTTTCACGCCGACGCTCTGCCCGGACGAAGTCGACGGAGTACGCCGAGGCGGTCGTCGTCGGCGAAGCCGAAGCCGTCTGGCCGCAGGTCGTCGACGACTTCCGGCACGGCCGGCTGGAGCAGGTCTACCGCTCGACGTCGCGGCCGTCGCTTGACGGGACTGCGGCCGGACCGCCGCATCTTCCGCGGCAAGCGCTACCTGCCCGTCGGCCTCGTCGAAGCGGGGCGCGGCTGCCACTTCAAGTGCGAGTTCTGCGCCGTCCAGACGGTGTTCGGCGCGACGCAGACCCGCCGGCCGATCGACGAGATCATCGCCGAGATCGCGTCCATCCGCGACACGAAGAAGCTGTTCTTCTTCGTCGACGACAACATCACGTCCAACCTCGCGCAGGCGAAGGAGTTCTTCCGCGCGCTGATCCCGCTCGGCATCCGCTGGGTCAGCCAGGCCAGCATCAACGCGGCCCACGACGAGGAGTTCCTCGATCGCTGCTGGCGCAGAGCGGCTGCCAGGGCGTGCTCATCGGCTTCGAAAGCCTCGACCCGGCCGAACCTGGCCGCGATGAACAAGAGCTTCAACACGATGCGCGGCGGCTACGAGGTCGCTCTGGCGAACCTCCGGCGCCACCAGCTTCGGCTCTACGGCACGTTCATCTTCGGCTACGACGCCGACACGCCCGACAGCTTCCGGCGTTCCGTCGCGTTCGCGCGAGGCGCACCGGCTTCTACATCGCCGCGTTCAACCACCTGACGCCGTTCCCGGGCACGCCGCTGTACGCGCGGCTCGCCGCGGAGAACCGGCTGCTCTTCGAGCGCTGGTGGCTCGACGACCGCTACAGCTACAACATGGTGCCGTTCCAACCGGCCTCGATGAGCGCCGGCACGCTGCAGCGCCATTGCCTCGAGGCGCGGCGGTCGCTTCTACGCCTGGCCGAGCATTGCCCGCCGCGGGCTCGACGCCGGTGAACCGGTCCGACTGCTTCATGTTCCGGAATTTCTTTCCGATCAACGGCATGCTGCGCGTGGACACGAACCGCCGCGACGGCTTTCCGCTGGGGGACGAAGCATGGGACGGACACGCTGCTGCGCGCGCACTGAGCACGGCCGGCGGCGCCTCCCCGGCGCGCCGCTTCGACGTCCGGCTCGCCTCGCGCGGCCGACGACCAGGAGGTCCGGCGCCTGCTGCGCGAGCACCCGATGCCGGGAGACGTCGCGCTCACGTTCGAGCGCGAGCCCGACGCCGCGATCGCCGCGGCCATCGAAGGAGACGTCCATCAGACAATGGTGGCCCGCGAGCGCGATGGCGGCAGGATCGCCGGGATCGCGAGCCGGGCCGAGCGCGAGGTGTTCGTCAACGGCCGGCCGGGCCGCATCGGCTATCTCGGCCAGCTCCGCACGCGTCTGCGCGGCCATCGCGTCGGCGCCCTCCTCGACGAGGGCTTCGCATTCTGCCGCACGCTGCACGAGCAAGGCGATGCCGCCGCCTATCTCACGGCCATCGTCGAAGACAATCACGCCGCGCGGCGGTTGCTGTGCGGGCTGCGGTCGCCCGCCGCTCCGCGTTTCGTTCGAGCTGGAGGACTGGTGACGCTGGCGATTCCGTCCGCCCGGGCGTCAACACTTCGCGTGCCGCCCGGCATCGAGATCCGCACGGGATCCGTCGAGCTCATGCCGGACATCGTGTCGTGTCTCGAGCGCAACGGGCGGCGATACCAGTTCACGCCGCGCTGGACCGTCGGCGATCTGCTCTCCGGCCGGCGAACGCCTGGACTCCAGCCTCGGGATTTTCTCGTCGCGATCGCCGGAGGCCGCGTGACCGGTTGTGCGGCAACGTGGGATCAGCGCGGATTCAAGCAGGCGATCGTGCGCGGCTATTCGCCGCGTCTGGCCAGGTGGCGGAGCGTGGTGAACCTGGCCGGGCCGCTGGTCGGCGTGCCCGCGCTGCCGCCGGTCGGACGCCCGCTCGAGTTCGTCTACCTGTCCCACGTGGCGGTCGACGACGATCGGCCCGACGTGACCGCGGCGCTCGATTTCGGAAGCCCGCCGGCGGCTGCCGGCCGGCGTGAGTCACATGGTCACCGCTTTCGCCGAAGGAAGCCCGATGCTGGCCACCGCAGCCCGCGTCGCCCGTCATCGCACGTATCGCAGCGTGCTGTATCTGGCCTGCTGGCCCGACGGACAACACGCTCGTCGAGTCCATCGACCACGGCTGCCACATCCGGAGGTAGCGATTCTATGACCCCCACGGCGTTCGTTCAGCCGGAGCGACAGGCCGCGGCGAGACTGCAGGGACGCGTGGTCGCCAGGCAGATGCTGGACCTGCCGACTCGTGACGCGATGTTCGCCTTGCTCGCCGCGCACTTCGCCGGCGTCGATCGCGTGACGTTCGATCGCGATCTCGACGAGAAGAGCTGTGCGATCCTGCTCGAGGACGGCGCGGGAGTGCTGCGCGGATTCACGACGATGCTCGTCTACGAGAGCCGCGTGGCGGGCGCACCGGTCTCCGTCATCTACTCCGGCGACACGATCGTCGAACGGGCCTGGTGGGGCAGCCCGGTGCTCGCCCGAACGTGGATTGGCGCCGCGCTGAATGTGCACGGCGACGGCAGACCGCAGGACGTTTACTGGCTGCTCCTCACGTCCGGGTTTCGCACCTACCGTTTCCTCCCGGTGTTCTTCCGCGACTTCCATCCGCGCTTCGACGCGGCCACGTCCCCCCGGCAGGCCGCGCTGCTCGACAGGCTCGCGGACGAACGGTTCGGGCGTCAGTACGACGCCGCCGCGGGCGTCGTTCGATTCGTGCGGCCGCAGGTGCTCGCGCCGGATCTCATCACGCTTCCGGAAGGACGGATGCCCGATCCGCACATCGCGTTCTTCCTCGAGCGCAACCCGGGTTTTGTCCGGGGAGACGAGTTGGTGTGCCTGACGAGGATTGACGAAGGGAACCTGACGCCGGCCGGCCGGCGAATGGTCAGGCCCGTCAGTCGAACGCTGAGACATGGACACGCGTTCCGCTGCGGTGAACGCGCTTTGGGGCGCCGCGAGCGTTCCGTCGTGGGTGCGCTACCGGCGCGCGCTGCGGGCGCCGGGCGCCGCGCAGGAGCGTGTGCTGCTGTCGTGCCTCCGCCGGAACAGCGACACGTCGTTCGGACGCGAACACGGGTTCGGCACTGTGCGCTCGGTCGCGGACTACCAGGCACGGGTGCCTCCGACGTCGTACGACGCCATGGCGCCGCTCGTCCATCGCGCGGCGCGCGGCGAAGCGCACGTGCTGACGCGGGCCCCGATTGAAAGGCTCGTGCCGACGTCAGGTTCGACGGCCGCCGCGAAGCTCGTCCCGTTCACCGCCGACTTGCGTGGCGAATTCACGACCGCGATCGACGCGTGGCTGGTCGATCTCTTCATGGCACGGCCGGCCCTGATGGGCGGCCCTGCCTACTGGTCCATCTCGCCGCCGGGTTCCACCGTCTGCTCGCTCGACGGCAGCGTCGTTTCCATCGGGTTCGACAGCGACAGCCGGTACCTCGGCGGCGCCCGCCAGGCGCTCGCCCGACGCATCCTCGCGGTTCCGGACGAGGTCGCGCGGATCCGGGACGTCGAGGCCTTTCGTTACGTCACCGCGCTCTTCCTGGTACGCGCGCGCGACCTGCGGCTGATGTCGGTCTGGCATCCGTCATTCCTCGAGGGGCTCCTCGATAGCGTCGAGAGGCATCGCGATCGGCTGATCCACGATGTCGATCGAGGGTCGATGTCCCCGCCGGGGGCGGTGGACATGACCGCCGCCGTCCGCGCGCGCCTGGCTCCCCTGCTTGCGCCCGATCCCGCGCGCGCCGCGGAGTTGCGAGGCGCGGGAGCGCACGCACGTGATATCTGGCCACGCCTCTCGATGATCAGCTGCTGGGCCGACGGCCCCGCCCGTGCGGCCGCGGCGCTCCTCGCGCGGCGCTGCGAAGGGATCGCGTTGCAGCCGAAGGGGCTGCTCGCCACCGAAGCCGTCGTGACGATTCCGTTCGACGGCCGTCATCCCCTCGCGATCCGGTCGCACTTCTTCGAGTTCGTCGACCCGGACGGGTGCGTGAAGCTCGCGCACGAGCTTCAACGTGGGAGGGAGTACACCCTGCTGCTCACGACCGGCGGCGGGCTCTATCGCTATGAGCTCCGCGACCGCGTGATCGTGGACGATTTCGTCCACCACACACCGTCGCTGCGCTTCGTGGGCCGGGACGATCGGATCTCGGACCTGTTCGGCGAGAAGCTGAGCGACGGGTTCGTTGCCGGCGTGCTCGAGCAGCTCTTTACCGGGACGCCGCCGCGATTCGCGATGGTCGCCCCGGACGCGACGGCCGCCGGGCACCGCCTACACGCTGTTCGTTGCGACCGACGGAGCCGTCCAGCCCGATCTCGCGCATCGGCTCGAGCGCGCGCTGCGCCTCAATCCTCAATACGCATGGTGCGTGGACCTCGGCCAGCTCCGTCCGGCGCGCGTGGCACGAGTCGGGCCCGGCGCCATGAGCGCCTTCATCGGCGCGTGCGTCGCCCGCGGTCAGCGTCTCGGCGACATCAAGCCGGTGTCGCTGTCGGCGGCAACAGGATGGCGCGACCATCTTCCGCAGCTCGACGTGGAGGCGGCATGCTGACGACGATGACAGAGGGCCGCCGCGCCAGCCCGCTCGAGCGGCTGGCGGCGGCGCCGGCGCGGGCCGGCGAGGACGGCATCGACTGGCGGACGCCGATCGACCGCTCGCGCTGGTTCTTCTGCGAGACGCTGACGCCGCTGTACTACACCAGCGTGTACTCGATGCTCGGCGCCGGGCAGAAGCTCCGCTACAACCAGCTGACCGCGATGATGGCCAACGAGATCATCGCGTTCATGGAGACTGAGTTTCTCGTCGCCGCGCTGTCGGCCGTCGAGGCTCGTCAAGGCGATCCGCGGCAGCCGCCCGGCCTGCAGGCGGCCGTCCGCCGGTTTCGCGACGACGAGCGCAGGCACGCGGACATCTGGCACAATCTGAATCGTCTGAGCGAGCCCGAATGGTACGCGTCCACGAACTGGCGGCTCCTGGGCATTCCCCGCGCGGCGCTGACGGCGGCGCGGCTCGTCGCGCGCCGGCCGGTCGCGTTCCCCGTCGTCTTCTGGCTTCAGCTCGTCCAGGAGGAGCGCTCGCTCGAGATCTCCCGGCGGTGCATGCGGGTGCCACCGCAGGCGATGGAGCCGCGGTACGCGGCCGCGTAATGGCACACCTGCCTGACGAAGCACGCCACGTGCGGATCGATCGCCACCTGATCGACTGTTTCTACCGGCCGCGGAGCATCGCCGTGCGGCGCGCGACGGCGCTGCTGTTCAGAGCGATCGTCGGGACGCTGCTCATGACGCCCGTCCATTCAACGGCACGCGTCGTCCGGATCCTGGCTGCCGAGTACCCGGAGCTGGCGCCGCTCGTCCCGCGGATGCTGGATGAGCTTGTGAGCCTGCAGGCCAGCGCCGACTACCACGAGATGATGTACTCTCGGCGCACGACGCCCGTCACGTTCGCCCTGTTCGACGAGTTCCCGGAGTTCCACCAGATGCGGGCCGTGCTCCGCGGGTACGAGCCTCGGCCGGCCGGGAGACGCGAGTCATGAGAAAGACGTATCGCATCCCGAACGTCCTCAACGCGCTGGTAATGACGGCGCAGTGCGCGGGCATCGCGGCCTGTCTCCTGGCCGCGAGATCGGTGCAGTCCGGCGCCGGGCTGCTGCTCCTCGCGGTCGCGTTCGCGGTCGTGATGAACTCCGTTTACGCGACGATCCACGAGGCCGAACACCGGATGCTGTTCAGCGGCCGCCGCGTCAACGAAGCCGCCGGCGTCGTGCTGGCGATGTTCTTTCCCGCGCCGTTCCACCTGCTCCGGCAGGGGCACCTCGGCCATCACCTTCGCAACCGGTCCGACGATGAAGCGTTCGATCTGTACTTCGACGGCGAGCACCCGGCATGGAAGCGCCTGCAGCTGTACGGCATCCTGACCGGCTGCTACTGGCTCGTCGCGGTGCTCGCGAACGTCGTGGTCCTCGTCGTGCCGTTCGTGCTGCGGCGGGAGCACTTCGAGTTCGACCGTCCGTCCGCCGCGTTCATGGACGCGCTGAACCCGCGCTACAAGAACCATATCCGTGCCGAGGCCATCGCCGTGATCGCGCTCCACACGCTGCTGATTCTCGGACTGGGCATTCCAGCCTGGAAGTACGCCGCGATCTACGCGGCGTTCGGCTTCTCCTGGTCGGCCATGCAGTACGTCCATCATTTCGGCACGACGCGACATGTGCTCGAAGGGGCCCGGAACCTCTGGATCTGGGGACCGATCGACCTCCTGTGGCTGAATCACAACTGGCACCTGACGCACCACAAGCACCCGACGATCCCCTGGATTCACCTGCCGCGGCTGGGCCGGCGCGAGAACCCGGATCGAGGCTTCCTGCCGGCGTTCTACCTGCGGATGTGGCGTGGGCCGCGCCGGGCAACGGAACACGTGGAGAACCGCTATGCCGGACGTGTTATCCGCTGAACGCCCGGCAGCCGCCGGACCACTGCCTCGCGCGCGGGCGCTGGACGTGCCGGCACACGCGCGTGCGGCGATGGTCGTGCTCGGGTTCATCCCGGCCCTCCACGCGATCGCGTCACTGCTGCCGCTGGCGCTCGTGGCCGCCGGACGGAGCCGCCCCGCCGCCGCCTGGCTGAGCCCTGCGATCCTCTTTCTGTTGCCGCCGCTGGTCGTTCGCGCCGCCACGTGGTGGCGCCCGCTGGCGTGCGGGCGCCTGGAGCCGGGCAGCCGCGGCTTCCTGCTCTGGTGGTTCACCGCTCAGTGGCAGGTCATTTTCACGAGGCTGCCGATGCTCGAAGAGGCGATCCGGATGATCCCCGGCCTGTATTCGCTGTGGCTGCGGCTCTGGGGAGCGCGTGTCGGAGCGCTCGTCTATTGGTCGCCCGGGGTCGTCATCCTCGATCGGCCGCTCGTCCGGGTTGGGAAGCGGGTAATATTCGGCATCGGCGTCAGGCTCAACCCTCACGTGCTCGCCCCGAACGGCCCACGGCGAATGGCGTTGTATCTGTCGCCGATCGCGATCGGCGATGACGCGCTCGTCGGCGGCTATTCGCTGCTGCTTCCAGGCTGCGAGGTCGCCGACGGCGAAGTGACGCCGCCGTTCCGCACGATGCACGCGTTTTCACGCTTCGAGAACGGCCGTCGCATGTCAGGTCCCGACGCCATGGACGGGTGGCGCCAGGCGGCGACCGGACCAACATCGGCTGAGGACGTCGAGTGACGGAACGGTTCGGCCGCATCGCTTCGAGCGCGCGTGCGAACTGGCGGATGAAAGCGGCGCTGTCCGCGGGTCTGACGCTGTTCTTCTGCGTGCCGTACTTCACATTGCAGCGGATCACGCTGTTTCCCGCGCGCACGCTCCCGCTTTCGGCGATCGATCGCGCGATTGATTTCAATCCGCGCTGGGTGTGGGCGTACCAGTCGGCCTACCTCCTGCTGACAATCGTCCCCTGGATGGTCACCACACGGCCCGAGCTGCGGCGCTACGCGCGGGGCTTCCTGCTCTTGTCGGGCGCGGGGTTCGTGTGTTTCCTGCTGATGCCGGTCCGCGGGCCGCGGCCGGACATCGAACCGGCGGATGCCATGTTTCGCATCCTGCAGTGGTACGACCGGCCCTTGAACAGCTTTCCGTCGCTGCACGTCGGCCTGGCCGCCTACACCGTGCTCTTCGCCACCAGCGTGTCGCGCGGCCGCATGACGCCGGCGGCCCGCTGGTCGGTCCTGTCGCTGGCGTGGCTCTGGACCGCGCTCATCGCGTACGCGGCGCTGGCGACGAAGCAACACTACGCAATCGACCTCCCGGCGGGCGCGTTGCTGGCGTGCGCCTGCCACTGGTGGACCTGGCGCCGCTGGCACCAGCAGCGCGAAAGGAGCATGGCTCATGCTGAAAGGCCAATCTGTCACTTCCGCGTCTGTCTCGCGGTCCTGTGGGTGTTCTGCTCGGCGAGCGCGATGGGAATGCCGCAACCGGCGGCGCCGCCCGCGCCCGCCGCCGGCGAGGAAGCGGATCACGAAGCGCTTCGCCTCTTGAAGACCGCGTACGAAGAGGCCATCCGCAACAATAAGATCGAGACGCTCGCGGGGCACTTCCACCCCGACTTCCACGGGGTGATGGTCACCGGGCGTCCCGTGAACAGCTTTGCCGACGTGCAGCAGTTCTGGCGCGACCTCCGCACCTTGATCGGCGACGGCGGAACCTACACCACCACCATCAACCCCGAGCGCAGCGTGATCCTCGGCGACATCGCACTCGCCCGGGGAACGACTGACGACGTCGTCAGGACCGCCGCGGGGAAAGAGTACCGCGTCACGACGCTCTGGAGCGCGACGCTGCAGAAAGACGGCGGGGCCTGGAAGGTACGGTCGCTGCAGGGCACGATGGATCCGATCGGCAATCCGTTCGTCGGCGAGGTCGCGAGCCGCGCGGTCCTGCAGTACGCGTCGGGAGCCGGCGTGATAGGCCTCGTGCTCGGCCTGCTGCTCGGCAGGGTGTGGGGGCGTCGCCGGGCCGCGGGATAGCGGGAGAGCGGGGAAGCTTACTGCTTCTTTTTCGGCCGGTACACGTGCGTGGCGTGGCCGAAGAACACCTCGGCCGACTCCATCAGCGTCTCCGACAACGTCGGGTGCGCGTGGATGCTCATGCTGATGTCGGTCGCGTTCGCGCCCATCTCGACCGCGAGCACCCCTTCCGCGATGAGCTCGCCCGCGCCCGGGCCGACGATGCCCACGCCGAGCACGCGTGCGGTTTTCGGATCGACGATCAGCTTGGTCATGCCGTCGGGGCGATCGAGCGTGAGCGCCCTCCCCGAGGCGGCCCACGGGAACCGCGCGACGGACACCTCGAGGTTCTGCTTCCTGGCGTCGTTCTCCGTCAATCCGCACCACGCGATCTCCGGATCGGTGAAGACGACGGCGGGGATGGCCAGCGGCTCGAACGCCACCCGCTCGCCCGCGATCGCATCGACGGCCACGCGACCCTCGTGCGACGCCTTGTGCGCGAGCATCGGCTCGCCGACGACGTCGCCGATCGCGAAGATGGAGGGCTCGGCCGTGCGGCGCGCCGCGTCCACCTCGATGAAGCCGCGCCGATCGACCTTGACGGCGGTCTTGTCGAGGCCCGGCACCGCCGAATTCGGGCGCCGGCCGACCGCCACGAGCACGCGATCGAACGTCCGTTCCTTCGCGTCGGCCGCGAGACCTTCGCCTTCGAACGTCACCGCGATGCCGCCCTTCGCGTCCTTCATGGCGACGACCTTGGTGTTCAGCAGGACCGCCTCGCAGATCGATTCGATGCGCTTGGCCAGCACGTTGACGAGATCGCGATCGGCGCCGGGCAGCAGCCCGTCGGTCATTTCCACGACCGTCACTTTCGTGCCGAGGGCGGCGTAGACGCTGCCGAGCTCCAGGCCGATGTAGCCGCCGCCGATGACCAGCAGCGATTTCGGGATATCCGGCAGCTCCAGCGCGCCGGTCGAGTCCATGACGCGCGGGCTGTCGAGGCTCAGGCCCGGCACGGTGGCCGGCATCGATCCGGTGGCGATGATCGCGTGCTCGAACGTGAGCGTGTCCTTGCCGCCGTTCTCGGTCTTGATTTCCAGCGTCCGCGGGTCGACGAACCCTGCCGTCCCCTGGATGTAGGTGATCTTCCGCTGCTTCGAGAGCAGCCCCACCCCGCCGGTCAGCTGTTTGACGACTTTCGTCTTGAAGGCGCGGACTTTATCGACGTCGATCTTCGGCGCGCCGAACGAGACGCCCCAGGCCTCCGCGTGCCGCGCCTCGTTGATCACCTCGGCGACATGGAGGAGCGCCTTCGACGGGATGCAGCCGCGGTAGAGACAGACGCCGCCGGGATTCACGGCCGGATCCACGAGCGCGACCTGCATGCCGCGATCCGCCGCGTAGAACGCCGCCGCGTATCCGCCGGGACCTGCACCGATGACAACGACTTGAGTAGTTTGAGGCATAGAGGTTTGATGAGTACACGGAGGGGGAGAGTCTCGGTGGTGAACAACCGTGCCCGGCCGCGCTCTCCGTTCCCTCCTACAGCGCGAGCACCAACGGCTGCTCGAAGGCCTCGGCGACCCAGCGCAGGAAGCGGGCGGCGTCGGCGCCGTCGATCACGCGATGATCGTACGACAGCGAGAGCGGCAGCATCAGCCGCGGCTGAAACTCGTGGCCGTTGTAGACCGGCTCCTGCGCGCCGCGGGAGATCCCGAGAATCGCGACTTCGGGCCAGTTGACGATCGGGGTGAACGACGTGCCGCCTATCCCCCCCAGGTTCGTGATCGTGAAGCCGCCCCCCTGCATGTCGTCGAGCGACAGCTTGCCGCCGCGTGCCTTCTCCGAGGCCTTCGCCAGCTCGGCGGACAGCTCGAAGATGCCCTTGCGGTCGACGTCGCGGATGACCGGCACGAGCAGCCCGCGCGGCGTATCGGCGGCCACGCCGACGTGAATCGACTTCCGGTAGACAATCTCGCCGCGCGCCATGTCGGCCGACGCGTTGAACTGCGGAAACTTTCGCAGCGCGGCCGCGACGATCTTCAGCGCGATGGCCGTCATGGTCAACTTGCCGCCCGCCTGCTCGGCCTGCGGCGCATAGCGCTTGCGGAGCTCCTCGAGGGCGGTGATGTCCGCCTTGTCGTGCTGCGTGACGTGCGGGATCGCGGTCCAGGCGTGGGAGAGGTGCTCCGCGGTCTTGCGGCGGATGTTGCTCATCGGCTTCCGTTCGATCTCTCCCCACTTGGTGAAATCGGGAAGCGGAACCGGCGCGGCGGCGCCCCCGCCGGACAGGGCGCTCGCGGACGAACGTCTGCACGTCCTCCTCGGTGATGCGGCCGCCCGGACCGGTGCCCGTGAGGCGGCGGATCTCCACGCCGAGCTCGCGCGCGAGCCGCCGCACGGACGGGGCGGCTGCGGGAGCCGGCCCGCCCGCGCCGCCGTCGTCGGGTGGCGCGGAGGCCGGAGCTGCGGTGCGCGCACCACGGCTGATGTCGACGACCTCGCCGCGCTTCGGCTTCGAGCCGGCGTCGCCTTCCGCCTGCGCCGCTTCGTCAGCGCCGGGGGCGGCTTTCTTCGTGTCCGCCTGTTGCGCCGCCGGCTGATCGGCGCGCCCGGTGTCGCGTTCCTCTTCGCCGCGGCGGGCGGCGCTCGCGGCGGTTGCGCCGGCCGGACCCGCCTGCCGGGGCGCGGCCTCGCTCTGGGCGTCCTCGTCTGGAGCACTCTCGGGCTGCGGCTTCGCCTTCGCTCCCGTGTCGTCGCCTTTGCCGCGCTGCCGCTTTGGCCTCCGGCTCCTTCGACGCCTCTTTCGCCCCCGCGCCGTCGTCGACGGTCAGCACCACCTGGCCGACGTTGATGCGCTCCCCCTGCTTGACGCGGACGTCCTTGACCGTGCCGGCGACGCTCGACGGCACCTCGATCGTCGCTTTGTCGGTCTCGAGCTCGAGGACCGCCTGATCCTTCTGAATCGTGTCGCCCGCCGCCACGAGGACGCGCACGACGTCGCCGGCGGTGACGTTCTCGCCGAGTTCAGGGAGCTTGAAGTCTGTGGGCATGTGTGTCGGTGTCTGCTACTGAGGACCGGAGGGTACGGAGACAGCCGAGACGTTTCTAACACGGAGCAACGGAGAAACGAAGCAACGGAGAAACTAAGATCTTGAGATCTAAAGAAATCACTCCGCTACTCCGTTCCTCCGTGTCTCCGTGCTTTACGTCCGCGTTCGAATATCTCCGATCCCTCCGTCCCCTCCGTTAACTCTTGTGCGGATTCAGCTTCTCCGGGTTGATCCCCAGGTCCTTGATGGCCTGCGCGATGACCTTGCGATCGATCTGCCCGTCCTGCGCGAGCTCGGCGAGCGTGGCGATCGTGACGAACCGGGCGTCGACCTCGAAGAAGTCGCGCAGCCGCTGGCGGTCTTCGCTGCGTCCGAAGCCGTCCGTCCCGAGCGAGCGCGTGCGCCGCGGCATCCATCGGGCGAGCGAATCGGGAAGGACCTTCAAGTAATCAGACGCCGCGACGATGACGCCGGGTGCGCCGGCCAGGCACTGCGTCACGTAGGGCACGCGTGGCGCCTCGGCCGGGTGGAGCATGTTCCAGCGATCGCAGCCGTGGCCGTCGCGATACAGCTCCTGGTAGCTCGTGACGCTCCAGACGTCGGCGGCGACGCCGTACTGCTCGAGCAGCTTCTGCGCGCCGATGACCTCGTTGAGGATGGCGCCGCTGCCGAGGAGCTGCGCCTTGAGCTTCGCCTTCGGATTGGCGGACTCCTGCAGGCGATACATGCCCTTCAGGATGCCGTCGCGCGCCCCCTCCGGCATGGCGGGCATCGCGTACTGCTCGTTCATGACGGTGAGGTAGTAGAAGATGCTCTCCTGCTCGCGGTACATGCGGCGGATGCCGTCCTGGATGATGACCGCGAGCTCGTAGGCGTACGCGGGATCGTAGGAGATGCAGTTCGGCGTCGCGAGCGAGAACACGTGGCTGTGGCCGTCCTGGTGCTGGAGCCCCTCGCCCGCGAGGGTCGTCCGCCCGGCGGTCGCGCCGAGCAGGAACCCGCGGACGCGCGAGTCCGCGCCGGCCCAGATCAGGTCGCAGACGCGCTGGAACCCGAACATCGAGTAATAGATGAAGAACGGGATCGTGTTGACGCCGTGCGTGGCGTAGGCGGTGCCGGCGGCGATGAACGACGACATCGATCCGGCTTCGGTAATCCCCTCTTCGAGAATCTGGCCGTCCTGCGCTTCCTTGTAATAGAGCAGGGTGTCCATGTCGACCGGCTCGTACTTCTGGCCCACGTGCGAGTAGATGCCGATCGCGCGGAAGAGCGACTCCATGCCGAACGTGCGTGCCTCGTCCGGGATGATGGGCACGATCAGATCGCCGATTTCCTTGTCGCGCAGCAGCTTCGACAGGATGCGCACGAACACCATGGTCGTCGACGCCTTGCGCCCTTCGGTGCCTTTGTAGAACTCCTCGAACAGCGCCTCGATGGGCGCCTTCAGCGGCTCGATCCGCACCGTGCGGATCGGAACCGAGCCGCCGAGCGCCTTGCGCCGCTCGCGCAGGTACTGGAGCTCCGTGCTGTCTTCCGCCGGCCGGTAGAACGGCGCGTCGGCGATTTCTTCGTCCGAGATCGGAATCCCGAAGCGCGTGCGGAAGATGCGGAGATCCGAATCGTTCATCTTCTTCTGCTGGTGAGTGATGTTCTTGCCCTCACCCGCCTCGCCGAGCCCGTACCCCTTGATCGTGCGCGCGAGCACGACCGTGGGCTGCCCCTTGGTGTCGATCGCCGCCTTGAAGGCGTTGTACACCTTCACGGGATCGTGCCCGCCGAGCCGCAGCCGCTTCAGCTGGTCGTCCGACAGGTGCTTGACCATGTCGAGCAGTCGCGGATCGACGCCGAAGAAGTGCTCGCGCATGTACGCGCCGTCTTCCACCGCGTACTTCTGGTACTGACCGTCGACGATCTCCCCCATCCGGTTGGCGAGCAGACCATCGGTGTCGGCGGCCAGGAGCGGATCCCAGTCGCTGCCCCAGATGACCTTGATGACGTTCCACCCGGCGCCGCGGAAGATGGCCTCGAGCTCCTGGATGATCTGGCCGTTGCCACGGACCGGACCGTCGAGACGCTGCAGATTGCAGTTGATGACGAAGATGAGATTGTCGAGCTTCTCGCGCGCGGCCAGGCTGATGGCCCCGAGCGACTCCGGCTCGTCGGTTTCGCCGTCGCCGACAAACGTCCAGACCTTCGCCGTGGACGGCTTCTTCAGACCGCGATCCTCGAGGTAGCGGCTGAACCGCGCCTGGTAGATCGACATGATCGGGCCCGAGGCCCATCGAGACGGTCGGGTATTCCCAGAAGTCGGGCATCAGCCACGGGTGGGGATACGAGGAGAGGCCGCCGCCGGGCGCGAGCTCGCGGCGGAAGTTCTGCAGCTTCTCCGCCGACAACCGTCCCTCGAGGAACGCGCGGGCGTAGATCCCGGGCGACGCGTGCCCCTGGAAGTAGATGATGTCCCCGTCGCCGTCCTTCCCCTTGCCGCGGAAGAAATGGTTGAAGCCGACTTCGTACAGCGTCGCGGCGGACGCATAGGTGGAGATGTGTCCGCCAATCCCGTCCGACGTCCGGTTGCCGCGCACGACCATCGCCATGGCGTTCCAGCGGACCAGGCTCTTGATCCGGCGCTCGATTTCCTGGCTGCCGGGGAGCGGGACCTGCTCTTCGGGACGAATCGTGTTGACGTACGGGGTAACAGCCGTGAACGGCAGGCTGACGCCCTCCATGCGGGCGTGGTGCCGGAGCGTGGTCAGCAGCCGCTGCACGCGGCCGCGATCTCCCTGCTGGATGACGTAGTCGAGCGACTCGCGCCACTCTCGCTGTTCGACGGCCTCGATCTCCGACGTATCTTCCGGTGCGATCTTCCTCATTTCATAGTCCTTCGCCGCTTGCGCGTCCGGGTTCTTTCGTGGCTACAATCCTCCTATTGTAGTCCCGCGGCGGGCGCGCCGCCTAGCCCGTGTAGCGCCGGCCTTCGGGCCAGCCCGACTTGAAGGCGGGCCGACTTGCACGCGCTTGCACGCGGCCGACCTGATGGTCGGCACTAGTCGGCAATACACGGGGGGACCGCTCAATGCGCATGAAACCGATCACCATCGCCGCCACGCTCATCCTGGCGTGCGCCGCCGCCATCATGGCTTATGCCCCTTATGCCGACGCAGGCCTCCTCGCGTCGCCTGGAGACGCCGACGTGCCCGAGCAAGCCCCGGCCGCTGCACCCATTCCGTCTGACCGGGAACTGGCCACGATGTCCACCCGGTTCGCGCCGGCCGACATCGGCGCCGACATCTCGGCGCTGCCCGACCGCGAGCGCCGCGCGCTCGCGAAGCTCGTGGACGCCGCGAAGCTGATGGACAGCCTCTTCATGCGCCAGGCCTGGGCCGGCAACGAAGCCATGCTCGAGGATCTCTCGCGCAAGGCCATCGCCCGGTCGCGCGCCCCGCGTAGTGCGGGAGACGCCGACAGCTTCAACGCCCCGTTCACCCGCCTGCACTATTTTCTGATCAACAAGGGGCCCTGGTCGCGCCTGGATCACAACCGCGTCTTCATCCCGGGCGCGCCCGCCAAACCGGACGGGGCCAATTTCTATCCCGCGGGCGCCACCAAGGAGGAGGTCCAGCGCTGGATCGACTCGCTGACCGGCGACGAGAAGACGCGCGCGACCGGCTTCTTCACGACGATCCGCCGCACGCCGGCCGGCTTCACCGCCGTCCCCTACAGCGTGGAGTATCAGGGAGAGCTTGCGCTCGCCGCGGCGCTGCTTCGGGAAGCCGCCGGGCTGACCGCGCAGCCGACGCTGAAGAAATTCCTGACCACCCGGGCGGACGGCTTCCTCACCGACGACTACTACGCGAGTGACGTGGCGTGGATGGAGTTGGACGCTTCCATCGAGCCGACGATCGGACCGTACGAGGTCTACGAGGACGAGTGGTTCAACTTCAAGGCCGCATTCGAGGCCTTCATCACGGTGCGCGACGAAGCGGAGAGCAACAAGCTCCAGTCCTTCTCGGCACACCTGCAGTCGCTCGAGAGCGCCCTGCCGATCGAGCCGAAGTACCGCAACCCGGCGCTCGGCGCGCTGGCGCCCATCCGCGTCGTCAACGTCGTGTTCGCGGCCGGAGACGGGAACCGCGGCGTCCAGACCGCGGCGTTCAACCTCCCGAACGACGAGCGGGTCGTGAAGGAGAAAGGCACCAAGCGCGTCATGCTCAAGAACATGCAGGACGCGAAATTCAAGCAGGTCCTCGTGCCGATCAGCAAGGTCGCCCTGTCTGCCGCGGACCAGCGGAACGTCTCGTTCGACGCGTTCTTCACCCACATCCTGATGCACGAGCTGATGCACGGCCTCGGGCCGCACAACATCACGGCCGGCGGCCGCGCCACAACGGTACGGCAGGAGCTGAAGGACACCTACAGTGCCATCGAAGAAGCCAAAGCGGACGCCTCCGGCCTGTGGGCGTTGAAACAGCTTGCGGATCGGAAGCTCGTCGACGCCGCCATCGCGCGGACGATGTACACGACGTTTCTCGCGTCTGCCTTCCGTTCGATCCGCTTCGGGATCAACGAGGCGCACGGCCGCGGCATCGCGGTGCAGATGAACTACTTCCTGGATGCCGGCGCCTTCACCGTCCGGCCCGACGGGACCTTCGCCGTCGACGAGCCGAAGATGAGCGCCGCCGTCACGGCGCTCACGCGCGAAATCATGACCCTGCAGGCCGAAGGCAGCTACTCGAAGGCCAGGGATCTGATCGACCGGCTCGGGGTCATCCGCCCGCAGGTGCAGACGATCCTCGACAGGTTGACCAAGGTGCCGGTGGACATCGAGCCGAAATTCGTGACGGCAGAGACCCTGGCTGCAGCCAGATAGCCTGCCGCGCCCGCACCGGACGGCTTCAGGAAGTTGGCCTGGTGACCATTCCCAATTCACAACTTCAGCCTGAACGGATGAGCCGGCGACGATTTCGAAATTCACCCGACCGATTTGCTGTTGAGCCGGCGGCACGAATGACGAATTCCGGAACGATCTGACCGAAATCGACCCGGAGCGTCTGTTGCCCCCTCGTGTGCGCGGAGACAGCACAGATGGAGCAGTCAGGCAAGGCTCATCCAGGTCGATCGACCCGAGCCTCCTGGGGCCCAAGGGCCCCGCTCGTGATGATCGCAGACGATGCCGAGGACGCGCGCGAAGTGTATGGGCAGTATCTCGCGCAGCAAGGGTATCGGGTCGTGACCGCCGAAGATGGCGTTGACGCCCTGCTGCGCGTGCGGACGTGCCGGCCGGACATCATTCTCATGGATCTCCAGATGCCGCGGCTGGACGGGTGGGAAGCCATCCGGCAGCTGAAATCGGATCCCCGCACGGCGTCAATTCCAGTCGTCGCCGTCAGTGCGTATGCACTCGACTCGCAACGGTCCGCAGCACGGGCCGCCGGCGCCGACGCCAGCCTGACGAAACCGTGTATGCCGGCCCAACTCTTGATGATGGTCAGGGCGATGCTCTCGTGGCGTGCCGCCGCCGTTACGGAGCCGGGACCGGTGCAGCTGCCGGGGTCATACCCCCTGCCCGTCCTGCATCGCTTGACGAGAACGTCGCAGCAGAAAACCGAGATGTAACGAGCGACCTACCGCAGACCGCTCAGATCGACCGGGCGGTCCCCTGACGGCAGCGAGAGGTAGTATTCCAGCATCGGTTTGTCATCGGTCAGTACGGGACCCTCACCAAGAAACTTACGCAGCTCGCTCGGGCCCGCGGTGTAGGCGGCGAGCACCGCGTCCGCGTCGGCGAACCCGGCTCCGGCAAGCGCGGCTCGCAGGGCGGGATCGTCGAACCGGCGTGCGATCGCCTCGCGATCGATCCGCAGGGGCCGGGTCGAGCCGACGAGCAGCGTGCCGTTCACCCAGACCGTCGTCTCGGGAAAGACGCTCTGGAACGTCCGCGCAATCAGCCGGTAGTACGTGTCCGATCGCGGCCCGACCCACTGCACCATCAACCCTCCGTCCTCGAGGACCCCGCGCGCGAGGCGGAAGTACTCCTGCGAGTAGAGCAGCCCCGCCCCGGCATGCGTCGGCTGGATGATGTCCGCGGTGACGACGTCGTACCGCGTCTTCGTGAGCAGCATGTGATTGCGCCCGTCGTCGAGCCGCAGCCGCACGCGCGGCTTCCGCAGCACGTCCTCGTTGATGTGCGTGAACCATTGCGCCGCCCTGACGACGCCGGGCGCGAGCTCGACGATGTCGAGGGCGAGATCGGGATGCAGGCTCATCGCGCCGCTGGTCGCCCCGCCGCCGAGGCCGATGATGAGCGCCCGCCGCGGCGCCGGATGAAGCAGCAGCGGCAGATGACCGATCTGCCGGTGCAGGAGCACCACGTCGCGCCCGTCGCTGGCCTGGTGCAGGCCGTCGAGATACAGCAGCCGGCCGCCGAGCTCGCGCATGTGCACGCTGACCGTCGTCTGGACACCTTCGTCGCGCATGAAGATCTGTCCTGACTCGCGATAGCGGCGCGTGAGCCCGTCGACGAAGGGATCGGGCAGGTCGCGCGCGACGATCGCAAAGGCCGCAGCCGCCGCACCCGCGAGCGCCAGCGACGCCAGCCTGGCGCGCTTCGTAGTCAGCAGCACGCCGATGCCGGTGGCGGTGCTGAGCCCCGCGATCGAGATCAGGCTGCGCGTGATTCCGAGCCACGGGAGCAGGAGGAACCCGCTCGCCAGCGACCCGGCGATCGCGCCCCCGAGGTTGACGCCGTAGATCGCTCCCAGGCGCCGTCCCGACTCTTCGGGCGATCGGACCCACAGGCGGCAGCCGAAAGGAAACGCGATCCCCATCAGCACCGCGGCGGGGAGAATCGTGATCGCCGCGCCGCGCAACAGGCCGGCGCCGGACCCGGCGGGATCGTAGAACCGCGAGAGCAGGACGAATCCCGCCACGACCGCGACGCCGACTGCCGCGTGCACGCCCCCGAAGATCAGCCACGTCGGCGGCCGCCGCCGCATCAGCAGCGCCGCGAGAAAGCTCCCAGCCGCAATCCCGGCCAGGACCGTCGCGAGCATGGCCGTGAACGCGTACGTCGTCGCGGGGTAGTAGAGCACGAGGGTCCGGAACCAGACGACCTCGAGCGCCAGCGACGAGAATCCTGACAGCGCGAATACCGGAATGAGGATGGGCCCGTAGTCCGGGCTGTCTGCCGCGGCCGGCGCAGTCGTCAGGGGAACGGCCGGCACTCTGGGGACGGCGGAGACGCGGCGCGACATCACGATCGCGGCGATGCCGACCATGACGTTCAGCGAGGCCGCGACACGCAACGATCCGCTCATGCCGATCGCGCCGATGAGGACGAACCCCGCGACGAGAGCGCCGGCGATCGCTCCCGCGGTGTTGATCCCGTACAGCAGGCTGATGCGCGTGCCGATGCCCTCGATCGCCACGACCGAGGATCGCAAGATGAGCGGCAGCGTCGCCCCCATCAGGATGGTTGGCGGCAGCAGGACGAGCGCCGAGCACACCAGCCGGGCCAGCGTCAGGGTCGCGGAAGCCGGCGCCGCGCCGGGCGTCAGCCAGACGTACGCGCTTCGAACCAGCTCGAGCGCAACGGGCGACAGCAGGCCCGTCGCTCCGATGAGGATCTCGGTGACACCGAACCACCGCAGCGGCGACTGGACGCGATCGGCGATGCGTCCGGCGCCCGCACTGCCGATCGCGAGCCCGGCCATGAAGCTGGCGAGGACCGTGCTGGCCGCATAAACCGTCACGCCGAACACCAGGGAGAGCATCCGCAGCCAGATCACCTGGTAGATGAGGGCGCTCGCGCCTGAGAAAAAAAAGAGGAGGCCGACGACGAGCCACATGTGAGGGGATTGTATGTCACCGCCGCCACCTCATCGGTGCAGTCCACCGTTGGGCTCGCGCTGGCACGCCCATTGCGAAACGACGAGGCAGGGCCGGCTAAACAGGGAGTTGAGCTGTGAAGCAGTGTTCGGGTCCTCATCGTCAACTGCGGCGCCGAAACGCCGTATCGTCAAGCGCTTGAGCGAATCGGGTTCCACGTCTCCGAAACGCAGGAGTGGCCCGAGGACGACATGGTCAAGGTGTTCGAGGTGGTGATCGTGTTAATCCGACACATGGAAAAGGTCGCGATGCTGGCGGCCCGCATGCGTGCCAAGCCACACTTCGGGCTGCGCGTATTGATCGCCGTCGTTCCGTTGACGGCGTCCGCCGACGAGCGGCGCGTCGCGGTCGGCAGCGGGTTCGACGACGTGGTGAACGAGTCGAGAGACGGGCGGCTGCTCGTCGCGCGGATCCTCCGCCGTCTCAGGTCGCGGCCGGAGCATCGCTGCTTCCTGCCGGACCGGAAACGTCGGGCCGCGTAGTGCAGCTTTCCGCTACCCGCGTCCGCGATTTGTTCTTGGCTGGAAGCTGGACGCTGGAAACTGGGAGCTTTGATGCAATACTTCCGTCCCCAGTATTGACCGGGCGCGGCCCGCGCGCGTACAGTCCAGTCACGATGAAACAACGCACCGTGGGAGGCGGGTCGTGAAGCCCGACCCCCACCGGTCTGCTCGCGGCGATCGGCGGGCGGCGTGGCGAGGCGGCCGCCGTGCGGGCGACCATCGGGACCGGCCGCTCGTGCTCGTCGTCGACGACCACGCCGACAGCCGGGAGCTGATCGCCGCCGTGCTCGGCGCGGCGAACATTGCGACCGCGGAAGCGAGCACCGGCGCCGGCGCGCTCGACCGGGTCCTCGAAGCGCCTCGGCCCTCCGCCGTCATCATCGACCTGGGCCTGCCGGATTGCCACGGAACCGAATGCATCCGTGCGTTGAGGGAAGCGCCCGCGACCGCCGGCCTTCCGATCCTCGTCCTCAGCGCGTCGGTCACGGATGCCGACGAACGCGGCGCCGCAGCGGCGGGCGCCACTGCCTTCCTTCGCAAACCGATTCTGCCGGACAATCTGCTCAGCGCGGTCAAGGCGGCGCTCACCGTCACGCCGTCGTCGTAGCAGCGGTAGTCGTAGCGCAGTGTTGTGGCTTCACAGGCCTTTAGGCCTGCTCCGAGAAAAAGTCCAGCGCGCTCAGTCTCCGGGGGCCGTTGCGCCGGCCGCCGCCAGGGTCGCGACAGCGTCGATGAGCTCGGCAACGACAACCGGCTTTCTGATGTGACGCTGGTAGCCGGCCGACAACACCGCCTCGGCATCCTCGGCACGCACGTACGCGGTCAAGGCGACGGCAGGCGTCCGCCCTCCATCGTGCGGCGCCAGATCCCTGACGTGCCGGATCAGGTCGTACCCGTCCTGGCCCGGCATCGCGATGTCGCTGACGAGCACGTCCGGCCGCGAGGAGGTGAAGGCGTCGATCGCCTCCCCGGTGGACCCGGCGACCCAGACGGTGGCCCCCTGCTTCTGCAGAAGCGCGCTCAGGAAGCCGCGCGAGTCCGGATCGTCGTCGACGACGAGGATCCGCACGCCGTTGAGATTGGCAGGCGTCTCCGGCATCTCGGCGCGGAGCTCGGGCTGGAATGCTTCGGGCGACTCCGGCGCGACTGTCGCGCGCATCGGCAGCGTCGCCGTGAAGGTCGTGCCCCGGTTCTCCCCTTCGCTGTCCGCGCGCACGGTGCCACCGTGGAGCTCGACGAGATGGCGCACGATCGCCATCCCGAGTCCGAGGCCGCCGTGGCGCCGCGTGGCGGATCCATCGGCCTGCGTGAACCGATCGAACACGTAGGGCAGGAAATCCGGGGAGATGCCGATGCCGCTGTCCTCGACGGCAATCACCGCATCTCCGCCGACGCGCTCGAGGCGGACGGCGACGCGGCCGTCGCGCGGCGTGAACTTGACGGCATTCGAGAGGAGGTTCCAGAACACCTGCTGGAGCCGATCCTTGTCGCCGGTAATGGGCTCGACATCGCCGAGGTGGCGGGCGATCGTGATGCACTTGGCCCCGGCGGCCGGCGCGACCGAGTCCAGCGACTCCTCGATGATGTCGCGAAGCGACACGGCCGCAAGGTTGAGCCGCAGCTTTCCCCCGATGATCCGCGAGACGTCGAGGATGTCCTCGATGAGCTGCGACTGGGCCATGGCATTGTTGCGGATCACGCCCAGGGCGCGCTGCATGGTCGCCTCGTCGGCCTTCCCCGAGGTCAGCAGGTGCGCCCAGCCGAGGATCGCGTTGAGCGGCGTGCGCAGCTCGTGCGACAGCGTGGCCAGGAACTCGTCCTTCATCCGGTTGACGGACTCGGCGGTCGCGCGCGCGGCCTGCTCCCGCTCGAAGAGCGCCTGCCGCTCCCGCTCGATGCGGACGCGCTCGATGATCTCGGTCCGCAGGGCGGCATTGGCCGCCGCCAGCTCGCTCGTGCGCGCGCGCACGCGCTCCTCGAGCTCGTCGCGCGCGCTCTGCAGCGCCGCGGCCTGGCGCTTGAGCGCCTCGCGCTTGGTGAAGAGCTCGACGAAGACCGCGACCTTCGACTGGAGAATCTCCGGCGTGAACGGCTTGAAGATGTAGTCGACGGCGCCGACCGAGTAGCCGCGGAACACGTGCAGGTCGCTCCGGTAGTTGGCGGTCAGGAAGATGATCGGCGTGTCGCGCGACCGCTCGCGCTGGCGGATGAGCGCAGCCGTCTCGTACCCGTCCAGGCCGGGCATGGCCACGTCGAGGAGGATGAGCGCGAAATCGCGGGCGAGCACCTCGCGCAGGGCGTCGCGACCCGAACGGGCGCGCACCAGACAGGTACCGACGGATCCGTCAGGATCGCTTCGAGCGCCAGGAGGTTCTCGTCGTGGTCGTCGACGAGCAGGATGTCCACCTGCCGGCTCATACGCGCGTCCCCTCGACCAGGCTCACCAGGTGATCTCCGATCCGCTCGAGCGGAAGGATGTAGTCTACCGGCGCCGCCGCAATCCCCGCGGCCGGCATCGTCGCGCACTCGGCCGTGGCCGGATCCTGGACGATCGCCCGGCCGCCGCGCGCCTTGACCTGGGCGAGGCCGGCGGCGCCGTCGGCGCTGGCGCCGGTCAGCAACACGCCGACGAGCGCCGGACCGTACGCCTCGGCGGCCGTCTCGAACAGCACGTCGATCGACGGACGAGCCGACCGCACCGGCCCTTCAGTAGACAGCGCCAGCGATCCACCCTCCTCCACGAGCAGATGGTAATCCGCAGGGGCGACGAACACGGTGGCGGGCACGAGCGCCGCCTTGTCTTCGGCTTCGACGACCGTCAGCCCGGTGTGCTGCTGCAAGAGATCGACCAGCCCGCCGTCCGACGCCGGCCCGCGATGCTGCACGATCAGGACGGGCACCGGCAAGTCCCGGGGCAGCCGCTTCAGGACCGCCAGGATCGCGCTGAGCCCGCCGAGCGACGCGCCGATGACCACGAGCGTCGGTCTCATCTTCTCACGCCATCCTCACGCGATGCGCCGGTAGAGCTTCTCGCCCGGCTCGAACTGCTCGTAGAACGGCTCATGCGGCAGGAAGCGGATCGTTTCCTTCGAGCCCAGCCCGAGAATGCCGAACATCGACAGGCTCTTGTGCAGGAGCGTGTGGGTCCGCTCCTGCAGCGTGCGGTTGAAGTAGATCATCACGTTGCGGCAGAGCACCACGTTGAACTCGTTGAACGCGCCGTCGCTGACCAGGTTGTGCTGCGAGAACACGATGTTGTGCTGGAGCGACGGGCGCATCAGCGCGAACTCGTATCGCGCGGTGTAGTACTCCGAGAACGAGCGCTGCCCGCCGGCCCGCATGTAGTTCTGCGTGTACTTCTGCATCAGGTCGGCCGGGTAAATCCCTTCCCGCGCCTGGCGGAGCGTCGCCTCGTTGATGTCGGTCGCGTAAATCAGGCTCCGATCGTAGAGCCCCTCCTCCTGCAGCAGAATGGCCAGCGAGTACGCCTCCTCGCCGAGCGAGCAGCCGGCCTGCCAGATGCGGATGAACGGATACGTGCGCAGCACCGGCACCGCGTGCCGCCGGAACGCCTGAAAGAAGTGCGGATCGCGGAACATCGCGCTGACGCTGACGGAAACGCCCTTGCAGGAACCGATCCCATGCGGCCGGATCGTGGAGGATCCGGTCCTGCAGCGCGCTGATCGTCTGCAGCCCCTCGCTCGTGATGATGTTCCGGACCCGCCGCCGGATCGACGTCCTGCGCGTACTCGCGGAAGTCGTACCCGTACTGGCGGAACACCGCCTCGAGGATCAGCTCCAGCTCGAGCGTCTCGACGGCGTCGTGCTCCGGGTCTCCGCCCGGTTTCTTCAGCGCGAGAGCCATACGCGCAGCAACGAGACGAGCTGTTCGGTGTCCACCGGCTTGGTGATGTAGTCGGAGGCCCCGGCCTCGATGCACTTCTCGCGATCGCCCTTCATCGCCTTCGCCGTGAGCGCGATGATCGGCAGCGTCGCGCAGGCTCTTCTTCTCGCGGATCCGCCGCATCGCCTCGTAGCCGTCCATTTCCGGCATCATCACGTCCATCAGCACGACGTCGATCCCGGGCGTCTCTTCGAGCATCTTGATGCCGTCCTTGCCGTTCTCGGCGTAGAACACCTCGACCTCGTGCTGCTCGAGCACGCTCGTCAGCGCGAAGATGTTGCGGATGTCGTCGTCGACGATGAGCGCCCGGCGGCCGGCCAGCGCCGGGTCGTGCTGGTGCAGCTGCTCGAGCATCTTCCGTTTGTCCGCCGGCAGGCTGCTCTCGACGCGATGGAGGAAGAGCGCCGTCTCGTCGAGGAGCCGATCCGGAGACTTCACGTCCTTGATGATGATCGTTTCGGCCAGCCGCCGCAACTCGGTCTCCTGCTTCTTCGACAGGTCCCGGCCGGTATAGACGATGACCGGGATCTGCGACAGGTGCGGGCTGGCCTTCATCCGCTCGAGGAGCTCGAACCCGCTCATGTCGTTGAGGCCGAGGTCGAGGACCAGGCAGTCGAACGGCTGCGAGTCCAGCGCGGCCAGCGCCTCTTCGCCGGTCGCGACGGCGGTCGTCTTCACGTCGCCGTTGCCGATGAGCGCGACGATGCTCTCGCGCTCCACGTCGTTGTCCTCGACGATCAGCAGGTTCTTGACCTTCCGGTCGATGAACCCGTGGATGGAGCCGAAGGCGCCGGCGAGCGCCTCGCGCTCGACCGGCTTCGAGAGGTAGGCCATCGCGCCGAGCCGCATGCCGCGCTGCGGCTCTTCGAGCATCGAGATGATGTGGACCGGGATGTGCCGGGTCGCGGGATCGTGCTTCAGGCGGTCGAGGATGGTCCACCCGTCCAGGCCCGGCAGATCGATGTCGAGCGTGATGGCGTCCGGCTTGTAGCGCTTCGCCATCGCGAGCCCGACGTCGCCGCGGACCGCCGCCAGGCACTTGAACCCCTTCTCGCGGGCCAGGTCGGCGAGGATCGAGACGAACGACAGATCGTTCTCGACGATGAGGACGACGCGATCGCCGGGCTCCAGGTTGTGGCGATCGTCCTCGACGTCGTTGTCGGCGAGCAGCGACTCGTCGATGGCGATCGCGCGCTCGACCGCCATGGCCGCGCGGGCCGCGATCGCGCGATCCGCCGCGGGCGCGCCGGCGTCGAACGCGGCCGGCACGTACGTCTCGGGCAGATACAGGACGAACGTGCTGCCGACCCCGGGCTCGCTCGCCAGCTTGATTTCCCCGCCGAGGAGCCGCGCGATTTCGCGGCTGATGGACAGGCCGAGCCCGGTGCCGCCGTACTTGCGGCTCGTCGTGCCGTCGGCCTGCTGGAACGCCTCGAAGATGACGCGGTGCTTGGCGGCGGGAATCCCGATGCCGGTGTCCGTCACGCGGAACGCGATGACCCGCTCCGCCTGCTTGAGGGAGGCCAGGTCGGGGCTCCAGCCGCTCGCCGCGACCTCGATCGACAGGGTCACCGACCCGTGCTCGGTGAACTTGAGCGCATTCGACAGCAGGTTCCTCAGGACCTGCTGGAGCCGCTTCGGATCCGTCTCGATCGATGGCGGCAGCTCCGGCAGCAGGTGCGTCTCGAACTGCAGTCCCTTGGTAGAGCGCGATTTCGCGGAACGCCCGATCGACGAACGACTGCAGCTCCACGAACAGGACCGGCCGCGCGTCCACGTCCATCGTGCCCGACTCGATCCTCGCCAGGTCGAGAATCTCGTTGATCAGCTCGAGCAGGTCCGACCCGGACGAATGAATGGTCGTGGCGAACTCCACCTGCTTGTCGGTCAGGTTCGCGTCCGGGATTCTGCGACAGCAGCTTCGACAGGATCAGCAGGCTGTTGAGCGGCGTGCGCAGCTCGTGCGACATGTTCGCGAGGAACTCCGACTTGTACCTCGAGGTGAGGGCGAGCTGCTCGGCTTTCTCCTCGATCGAGGTCCGCGCCTGCTCGATCTCCTGGTTCTTGGTCTCGACTTCCATGTTCTGCCGCACCAGCAGCTCCGCTTTTTCCTCGAGCTCCTCGTTGGTCTGCTGCAGCTCCTCCTGCTGCTGCTTCAGCCGTTCCTCGGACGCCTGGAGCGTGCGCGCCTGCTGCTCGAGCCGCGCGTTCGTCTCGGTCAGCTCCTGCTGCCGCGTCTGCAGCTCGACGGCGAGCGACTGCGACTGCTTCAGCAGCTCCTCGGTCCGCATCGTCGCCGCGATGGTGTTGAGGACGATCCCGATGCTCTCGGTGAGCTGGTTCAGGAAGGTCAGGTGGATGTCGCTGAAGCGATAGAAGGACGCGAGCTCGATGACCGCCTTGACTTCACCCTCGAAGAGGACCGGCAAGACGACGATGTTGAGCGGCTTGGCCTCGCCGAGCCCGGAGCTGATGTGCACGTAGTCGGCCGGCACGTCCGTCAGCAGGATGCTCTGGCGCTCGAGCGCGGCCTGGCCGATGAGCCCCTCGCCCGCGCGAAACCGGTTGGCGAGGTGCTTCCGCTCGGTGTACGCGTAGCTGGCGATCAGCTTCAGGTCCGGCTCGCCGTCCTGCGAGTCGTTCAGGTAGAACACGCCGTGCTGCATGGAGACGAGCGGCGCCAGCTCCGAGAGGATGGTGCGGGACACGGTGATGAGGTCGCGCTGGCCCTGCAACAGGCGCGTGAACTTCGCGAGGTTCGTCTTCAGCCAGTCCTGCCCGGTGTTCTTCTCCGTCGTCTCGCGGAGGTTGACGATCATCTCGTTGATGTTGTCCTTGAGCGAGGCCACCTCGCCGGCCGCTTCGACGTCGATCGCGCGCGAGAGGTCGCCCTTGGTCACCGCGGTCGCCACCTCGGCGATGGCGCGGACCTGCGTGGTCAGGTTCGCGGCGAGGCGGTTGACGTTGTCGGTCAGGTCGCGCCAGGTGCCGGCCGCCCCGGGCACGCTCGCCTGGCCGCCGAGCTTCCCCTCGATCCCGACTTCGCGCGCGACGCCCGTGACCTGATCGGCAAAGGTCGCGAGCGTGTCGATCATCCCGTTGATCGTCTCGGCGAGCTGCTCGATCTCCCCCTTGGCCTCGAGCACGAGCTTGCGCTTGAGGTTGCCGTTGGCGACGTCGGTCACGACGCGCGCGATGCCGCGTACCTGGTTGGTGAGGTTGTCGGCCATGAAGTTGACGTTGTCGGTGAGGTCCTTCCACGTGCCGGCCACCCCCTGCACCTGGGCCTGGCCGCCGAGCTTGCCCTCCGTGCCGACCTCGCGCGCCACGCGCGTCACTTCGGAGGCGAACGTGCCGAGCTGATCGACCATCGTGTTGACGGTGCTCTTCAGCTCGAGGATCTCGCCCCGCGCGTCCACGGTGATCTTCTTGGAGAGGTCCCCGGTCGCGACCGCGGTCGTGACCGCGGCGATGTTGCGCACCTGGCTGGTCAGGTTCGCGGCCATGAAGTTGACGCTGTCGGTGAGGTCCTTCCACGTCCCCGCGACCCCCTTCACCTGCGCCTGCCCGCCGAGCTTCCCCTCCGTGCCGACCTCGCGCGCCACGCGGGTCACCTCCGACGCGAAGCCGTTCAGCTGATCCACCATCGTGTTGATGGTGTTCTTGAGCTCGAGGATCTCGCCGCGGACGTCGACCGTGATCTTCTTGGAGAGGTCGCCGTTGGCGACGGCGGTCGTCACGTCGGCGATGTTGCGCACCTGCGACGTCAGGTTGCTCGCCATGAAGTTGACGTTGTCGGTCAGGTCTTTCCACGTGCCGCCGACGCCCCGCACCTGCGCCTGCCCGCCCAGCTTGCCCTCGGTGCCGACTTCCTTCGCGACGCGCGTGACTTCCGACGCGAACGCGTTCAGCTGATCGACCATCGTGTTGAAGGTGACCTTGAGCTCGAGGATCTCGCCGCGCACGTCGACGGTGATCTTCTTCGACAGGTCGCCGTTGGCGACCGCGGTGGTGACCTCGGCGATGTTGCGCACCTGGTTGGTCAGGTTGCTCGCCATCGCGTTGACGTTGTCGGTCAGGTCCTTCCACGTGCCGGCGACGCCGCGCACGTCGGCCTGGCCGCCCAGCTTGCCCTCGGTGCCGACCTCCTTGGCGACGCGCGTCACCTCGGAGGCGAACGATCCGAGCTGATCGACCATCTTGTTGAACACTTCCTTGATCTGCAGGATCTCGCCGCGGACTTCGACGGTGATCTTCTGGGTCAGGTCGCCGGTCGCAATCGCGGTCGCGACGCGCGACACGTCGCGCAGCTGCACCGTGAGGTTGCCGGCCAGCTGGTTGACGTTGTCGGTCAGGTCCTTCCAGGTGCCGGCCACGCCCTTCACTTCCGCCTGGCCGCCGAGCTTCCCTTCGGTGCCCACTTCGCGCGCCACGCGCGTGACTTCCGAGGCGAACGCGCTCAGCTGGTCGACCATCGTGTTGACGGTGTTCTTCAGCTCCAGGATCTCGCCGCGGACGTCGACGGTGATCTTCTTCGACAGGTCGCCGTTGGCGACGGCGGTCGTCACGTACGAGATGTTCCGGACCTGCGCCGTCAGGTTGCCGGCCATGAAGTTGACGTTGTCGGTGAGGTCCTTCCAGGTGCCGGCGACGCCCGGCACGTCCGCCTGTCCGCCGAGCTTCCCTTCCGTGCCGACTTCGCGCGCCACGCGCGTCACCTCCGAGGCGAACGAGCCGAGCTGATCGACCATCGTGTTGATGGTGTTCTTCAGCTCGAGGATCTCCCCGCGCACGTCCACGGTGATCTTCTTCGACAGATCGCCCTTCGCGACCGCCGTGGTCACTTCGGCGATGTTCCGGACCTGGCCGGTCAGGTTGCCGGCCATGAAATTGACGCTGTCGGTGAGGTCGCGCCACGTGCCGGCGACGCCGCGCACGTCCGCCTGCCCGCCCAGTTTCCCCTCGGTGCCGACCTCGCGCGCCACGCGCGTCACTTCGGACGCGAACGCGTTGAGCTGGTCCGTCATCGTGTTGATGACGTTCTTGATCTGCAGGATCTCCCCCTGCGCCTCGACGGTGATCTTCTGCGTGAGATCCCCGGTCGCGATGGCGGTCGCGACCTTGGAGACGTCCCGCAGCTGGACGGTCAGGTTGCCGGCCAGCTGGTTGACGTTGTCGGTGAGGTCGCGCCACGTGCCCGCGACCCCTTTGACTTCGGCCTGGCCGCCCAGCTTGCCTTCCGTGCCGACTTCCTTCGCCACGCGCGTCACTTCGGACGCGAACGCGTTGAGCTGATCGACCATCGTGTTGATCGTGATCTTCAGCTCGAGAATCTCGCCGCGCACGTCGACGGTGATTTTCTTCGACAGGTCGCCGCGCGCGACCGCCGTCGTCACTTCCGCGATGTTCCGGACCTGGCTCGTGAGGTTGCCGGCGAGCGTGTTCACGTTGTCGGTCAGGTCCTTCCAGGTGCCCGCGACCCCGCGCACCTCGGCCTGCCCGCCCAGCTTCCCCTCGGTGCCGACCTCCTTCGCGACGCGCGTCACCTCCGAGGCGAACGAGCTGAGCTGGTCCACCATCGTGTTGATGACGTCCTTGATCTGCAGAATCTCGCCGCGCGCGTCGACGGTGATTTTCTTGGTCAGGTCCCCGCTCGCAATCGCGGTCGCCACCTGCGACACGTCGCGCAGCTGCACGGTCAGGTTGCCGGCCAGCTGGTTGACGTTGTCGGTCAGGTCCTTCCACGTGCCGGCCACGCCTTTGACTTCCGCCTGGCCGCCCAGCTTGCCCTCCGTGCCGACCTCGCGCGCCACGCGCGTCACTTCCGACGCGAAGGAGCTGAGCTGATCCACCATCGTGTTCACGGTGTTCTTCAGCTCGAGGATCTCCCCCTTCACGTCAACGGTGATCTTCTTCGAGAGATCCCCCTTGGCGACCGCGGTGGTGACTTCGGCGATGTTCCGCACCTGGCTGGTGAGGTTGGCGGCCATGAAGTTGACGTTGTCGGTCAGGTCCTTCCACGTGCCGGCCACGCCCTTCACGACCGCCTGGCCCCCGAGCTTGCCTTCGGTGCCGACTTCGCGCGCCACGCGCGTGACCTCGGACGCGAACGTCCCGAGCTGATCGACCATCGTGTTGACGATCTTCGCCGTGCGCAGGAACTCTCCGGTGAGCGGCCGGCCTTCGATCTCGAGCGCCATGCTCTGCGACAGGTCTCCCTTGGCCACCGCCCCGATGACGCGCGTCACCTCCGTCGTCGGCTGCACGAGGTCGGACACGAGCGTGTTGACCGCTTCGACCGCGTTGGCCCACGTGCCCTCGGCGTTGGGCAGCGAGGCGCGCTGCCGGATGTTCCCCGCCTTGCCGACGACGCTGCTGAGGCGTTCCAGCTCGCGCACCAGCTTGTCGCTGCGTTCGATCGAGTCGTTCAGCGCATCACAGATCTTGCCGGCCACGCCCGTGCGATCGGCGGGCATCCGCGAGGAAAAATCGCCGCGCCGGTAGTCCGAGAGCACTTTCAGCAGCCGCTTCTGATCGAGCGTATCGGTGTCCTTGACGGGAGTGGGCATGAAGGGTCTCCGTGTTCGGCCTTGGTGGGATATCGCGCCAGCTCATCCATCTTGCAGCAATGGATCAGCAGGAAGTTTCTGTTGGTACTTCAGGCGACGGGCCGCGAGTCAAGTCCGCCTCAGGGAGCCCGCGTCTCGCGAACGGCGGCGACGGCCAAATCGGGCCGATCGGTGATGAGGCCGTCAACGCCCCAGCGGATCAGCCGGCGCATGTCGCCGGGGTCGTCGACGGTCCACACTTTCACCGCCAGGCCCGCGCGCTGCGCGTGGGCGATGAACCGGGGGGAGATGATCGTCGTGGCCCCGGAGCGCTCCGGCACCTGCAGCTCGCGGTACGACGGGCGGCCGAGAGGCCAGCCGACCCACGAACGATACAACGCCCAGCGCGCCTCTTCACGCGAGGCGCCGGTGCGGATCCGCGGCTCGTACTCGCGGGCGGCGTGCAGCACGCGCCAGCTGAACGATCCGAGCGAGACGCGCTCGACCGCACCGGCCGCACGCACGTCGTCGATCGTGCAGTCGCGCGAGCTCCGGCTGGTTCGCCTTGAGCTCGATGATGATCGGCACCTCCGGGTAACGGTCGAGCACGTCGCGGAGACGAGGCACGCCCAGGCGCTGTCCGCGAAACGGGAACTCCGCCGCGCCGGCCTCCGGCCCCGGCCGCTCCAGGGCTGCCGGTTTGAACCAGTGGCCGGCGTCCACGGATGCGAGCTCTGCCGCCGTGAGCGACGACACGGGACCGGTGCCGCCGGTCGTCCGATCGATCGTGGCGTCGTGGTGCACGACGACGATGCCGTCGCGGGAGAGATGGACGTCGAGCTCGAGCCCATCGGCGCCGAGCGAGAGCCCGTGATCGAACGAGGCGATCGTGTTTTCCGGGCGGAGCGCCGATCCGCCGCGGTGCGCATAGACAAGGGGCCTCGAAGGACGCACGTGAGACAAGGGGCCATCTTATCTGAGTCGCCGGGCTCCGGCTGTGGTCTCTGGTCTCCGGTGTATTTGGTCTGGTGTCTGGGGCCGCTCTGCAATACAGGCTGAGACCGAAGACGCCCGAGACCCGAGACCGGAAACCCGAGACTGCGCTAAGATGCTCTATGACCTCGGGACTGCCCTCTACATTGTCGCAGCTGCGCGCCGCGGTGGGCGCCGGCCAGGTGCCGCGCCGCTCCGTGAAAGACGAGATCCGCTCGAACCTGATTGCCAGGCTCCACGCCCGGCAGCCGGTCTTCCCGGGCATCATCGGGTTCGAAGAAACCGTCGTGCCGCAGATTGTCAACGCGATCCTGTCGCGCCACAATTTCATCCTGCTCGGGTTGCGCGGCCAGGCCAAGAGCCGGATCCTCCGCGAGCTCGCCGGCCTGCTCGACGACGCGGTCCCGGTCGTCCCGGGGTGTGAGATCCACGACGATCCGCTTCAGCCGCTCTGCTCGGCCTGCCGCGCGCGCGTGCGCACTGCCGGCGACGACCTGCCGATCGCCTGGCTCGCGCGCGAGGCGAGGTACGTCGAGAAGCTCGCCACGCCGGACGTGACCATTGCCGACATGATCGGCGACCTCGATCCCATCAAGGCGGCCCGGGCCGGGCTGCAGCTCTCCGACGAGCTCACGATGCACTACGGCCTGCTGCCGCGCGCCAACCGCGGGATCTTCGCGATCAACGAGCTGCCGGATCTCGCGGGCAAGATCCAGGTCGGCCTGTTCAACGTCCTCCAGGAAGGGGACGTCCAGATCAAGGGCTACCCGGTACGGCTGCCGCTCGACGTGCTGATGGTCTTCAGCGCCAATCCGGAGGACTACACCGCCCGGGGCAAGATCATCACGCCGCTCAAGGATCGCATCGGCTCCGAGATCAGGACGCACTACCCGGTGACGCGCCATCACGCCATGGCGATCACGGCGCAGGAGGCGTGGGTGACACGACGGACCGACGCCCGGGGCGAGGTCGGGATCACCATCCCGGAGTTCGTCCGCGAAGTCGTCGAGGAAGTGGCCTTCCAGGCCCGGCAGGACTCGAAGATCGACAAGCGGTCGGGCGTCAGCCAGCGCCTGCCGATCTCGCTGCTCGAGAACGTCGTCTCGAACGCCGAACGGCGCGCGCTGCTCGCCGGCGAAACGCCGATCGTGCCGCGGGTGACCGACGTGTACGCCGCGCTCCCCGCCATCACCGGCAAGTTCGAGCTCGAGTACGAAGGGGAGCTGCGCGGCGCCGGCAACGTGGCGCGCGACATCATCCGGGCCGCGGTCGGGAACGTGTTCGGCGGCTATTTCGCGGATGCGGACGTGCGGCAGGTGACCGAGTGGTTCGACCTGGGCGGCACGCTGCACGTCGACGACACGCTCGACGCGCGGGAGCTGCTGGAGCGGACCGCGCCGGTGCAGGGGCTTCGCGATCTGACCGGCCATGCGGGGGTGCGCGCCGACGCCGGCGCGCCGGTGCTGGCCTCGGCGGTCGATTTCATTCTGGAAGGGCTCTACGCCCAGAAGAAGATCACCCGGTCCGACGAGTTCCAGTATCAGGCGGCCGAGCCGCCGCGCCGGCCCGTCCGCCCGGCGCCGACCGAGTCGGGCGTCGATCACGACATCCCGATGCCGGGGAACAAGAAGAAGTACTACAACTGACGCGCGGATCCGGTCGAGACATGAAATACCGCTACTCCAAGTACACCGGCGAGGACCTCGACGAGCTCGACCTCGAAGAGCTGCTCTCGCGGCTGTCCGATCTCCTGCTGTCGAGCGGGTTCGACGACCCGTACGGGATGCCCGGCGAGGACGGACGATCGATGCAGGCGCTGCACGACGCGATCCTCGAGGCGTTGCTGAACGGCGGTGTCCTGTCCGACGAGACGCTCGAGAAGATGTTCGGCAAGGGCTGGCAGGATCGCGACGACGCGGAAGAGCGCCTCGACGAGCTCATCGACAAGATCATCGAGAAGCTTCAGAAGCAGGGCTACGTCACCGCCTCGCCGGATGTCGACGGCGATCGGGAGCGGCGGGAGCGGTCGGGCGCGGGATTCGGGGAAGCGGAAAAGACGTTCAAGTTCGAGATCACCGACAAGAGCCTCGACTTCCTCGGCTACCGGGCCCTGCGCGATCTGCTCGGATCGATCGGCAAGAGCAGCCTCGGCCGGCACGACACGCGCGAGATGGCCACCGGGGTCGAGGCGAGCGGCGCGCCCAAGCCGTACGAGTTCGGCGACACGATGAACCTCGACGCGAGCGCGACGATTCTGAATGCGGTCTCCCGCCAGCGGGAGTCAGAGGGTCGGGGGACACCGTCCGGCGGCCCCGGCATCGAAGTGGAGTATCAGGATCTCATGGTCGCCCAGGGAGAGTACCAGAGCTCCTGCGCGACGGTCCTCATGCTCGACTGCAGTCACAGCATGATCCTGTACGGCGAGGATCGGTTCACGCCCGCCAAGCGCGTCGCCCTGGCGCTCGCCAACCTCATCCGCCTGCAGTATCCCGGCGATGCGCTGAAGGTGGTGCTCTTCCATGATTCGGCCGAAGAGATTCCGCTCACCCAGCTCGCGCGGGTGAAGGTCGGCCCCTACTACACGAACACGCGCGAGGGGCTCCGCCTCGCCCGGCGCCTGCTCGAACGGCAGCAGAAGGACATGCGCCAGATCGTGATGATCACCGACGGCAAGCCGTCGGCCCTGACCCGCGCCGACGGGCGGATTTACCGCAACGCCTTCGGGCTCGATCCGTTCATCGTGTCGGAGACGTTCGCCGAGGTCGCGGCGTGCCGCAACGCCGGGATCCTGATCAACACGTTCATGCTGGCGCGGGACTACGATCTCGTCAGCTTCGTGCGCAAGGTCGCCGAGATCTGCCACGGCAAGGCGTACTTCACGACCCCGCGCACGCTGGGCCGGTACGTGCTCATGGACTACATGGACAAGAAGACCCGCACGATCCACTGACAACCGGATGCTGCCCCCTACCATCCCGCTGTTCCCGCTGCCGAACGTCGTGCTGTTCCCGAACGTGCACCTGCCGCTGCACATTTTCGAGCCGCGCTATCGCGAAATGGTCTCCGACGCGCTCGACGGCGACCGGATTATCGGGATGGTGCTGCTCCGTCCCGGCTGGGAAGGGGACTACGAGGGACGTCCGGCGGTGTACCCGGTCGGCTGCGCCGGCCTCATCTCGCACGCCGAGCGCCTCTCCGACGGACGCTACAACATCGTCCTCAGGGGGCTCGAGAAGTTCCGGGTCAGGCATGAAGACGCCGAACGGGCGTACCGGGTCGCGGAGGTCGACGCGATCCTGGAGCAGACGAGCGACGGGGACCGCGGCGAGATCCGCGCCGAGCGCCGCCGGCTCGAAGCGCTCCTGGTGCCGCAGCCCGAAGGCCGCGGCGTCGATCCGAAGATGCCCCCGTCGATGCCCGACGAGGATCTGGTCAACGCGCTGGCGCAATACCTGGAGCTCGAGGTCGTCGAGAAACAGGCGCTGCTCGAGCGCGATGGCCTGCTCGCGCGCTGCCGATCGCTGATCGAGCTGCTGGAAATGAAAGTGATCGTCTCCCGCCACAACTGGGGCGCGGGGAGGCACTGAATCCCTAATCCCTAATCACCTAATCCCTGATCGTCCGAATCGCTGAATCACTGCGCCGATCCGGATTCAAGGATTCAACGATTAGCGGATTAGTGATTCGACTATCGCCTTCACGACCTGCTCGCCGTGGAAGCGGCCGTTCTCGATGAAGATCTTGCCGCTCTCCCGTCCGGCCACGACGGCACCGGCCGTATACAGCCCCCGCACGTTCGTCTCGTAGGTCACCGCGTCGAAGGTCGGACCGCACGTGATCGGGTCGAGGGCGACGCCCGCGCTGACCAGGAGCGCCGTGTCGGCGCCGTATCCCGTCAGCAGGAACACCGCGTCGGCCGGCAGCTCTTCGCGCCGGCCGGCCTGATCCTCGACCAGCACGCTCGTCGGGCGAATCTCGACGACGTGGGTGTTGAAGCGCGCGGCGACGGTGCCTTCCTTGATGCGGTTCTCGATGTCCGGCTTGACCCAGTATTTGATCGACTCCCCGAGCGCGGCGCGGCGGTGCACGATCGTCGGCGTGCCCGCCGGCGCGATAGATGTCGAGCGCGGCTTCGGCGGCGGAGTTCTTGCCCCCGACGATCACCACCCGCTTGCGGAAGAACGGATGCGGCTGCGTGAAGTAGTGCGACACGTGCGGCAGGTCTTCTCCCGGGACGCCGATCCGGTTCGCGAAGTCGTACGCGCCCGTGGCGATGACGACCGTGCGCGCGTGCGCCGAGCGGCGGACGCCGCGCGCCGACTGCATGTCGACGACGAACGATCCGGCCTTGTCGCCGGGCAGCGGCTCGCGCGAGATCGCGGTCACCGTCTCGTCGAAGGCGATGTCGAGCTTGAAGGCGTCCGAGACCCGGCGGTAGTAGCGCAGCGCCTCGAGCCGCGTCGGCTTGTCGTACGGGCTGACAAACGGCATCCCGCCGATCTCCATGAGCTCGGGGGTCGTGAAGAACACCATGTCGGCGGGATAGTGCAGCAGCGAGTTGACGAGCGCGCCTTTCTCGATGACCTGGTAGTCGAGGCCGTTGCGGGCCGCGGCGATGGCGGTCGCGAGCCCGGCCGGGCCGGCGCCGATGATGAGCACGTCGCGCAGGAGCATCCAGTGATGATACTGAAATTGCCGGCCGGACCTGGCGCCGTCAACAGCAGATCGGGAGAAACGCAGAGACTCCCTCACCCTCAGGTTGATTTTTTCCAAGACGGCGGCAGCGGCGCTCCTGTATCGTCGCCACTCCACCCAGGGCGCACAGACCGCGCCCCGGGGATCCCGGCTGCCGTGCCGGGGCAGCCACCCGGGACGGCGCTTCAGGCACTTCGATCGGAAGAGGGGGATCCAGTGGACAAAGCCACCGCGACGCAGTTGGCCAATATCGAAAAACGAACGGGGAAGTCCCTCGACGCGCTCGCGAAGATCGTCAAGGCCAGCGGGCTGAGCAAGCACGGAGAGATTCGCGACATGCTCAAGCGGGACCTGGGCATGGGCCACGGCGACGCCAACACGCTGGTGCACGTCGTCCTGAAGTCCGACGGGGCGTCAGCCGCCGAGGCCGCGGGAAAGGGCCCGGCGGATGTCCTGGACGACATCTACTCCGGCGCCAAGGCTCCGCTCCGGCCGATTCACGACAAGCTGATGACGGCGATCGGCAAGTTCGGCCCCTTCGAGATCGCGCCCAAGAAGGCCTACGTCAGCCTCCGCCGCAAGAAGCAGTTCGCCATGATCGGTCCGGCCACCAACACGCGCGTCGAGGTCGGCCTCAACATGAAGGATGTGGCGGCGACCGCGCGGCTCAAGGCGATGCCGGCCGGCGGCATGTGTCAGTACCAGGTGAGAGTCACCGATGCGTCGGAAGTGGACCCGGAGCTGATCGCCTGGATTCGCCGCGCGTACGACGGCGCCGGCTAACGTCGCAAAACCCCATGGTCCGGCTGCCGCCTTCGCCGCCTCTCCGCAACCGCGGCTACGGCGAGCCAAGGAAGCCGGACGCCACCAGCGGTTTTGAAACCGGCACGAGTCAGGTCAGCGCTTCACTGCCGGGGGCGCCGGCCTGAACTCCACCCGGACGTTGCTGATGATCGCGACCGTGCGGCCCGGGGTCGCGGTTTCACGCCCCGCCGCCGTGATTGCGTCGAGCACTTCGCCGAGCAGGCTGACCTGATCGACGCCTGCCGGAATGGTGACCGACACCTGTTCATGGCCGAGCGGCGCGACGGCCTTGACGCCGCCCGGGCCCGCGCCGCCGGAGACGCGGTCGTAGAGATCCTTCGCCGTCCGGAACTCTGTCTGGACGGCGCCACGGCTCAGCAGTTCCCCCTTCAAGGTCAGCACGCCGATGACCGCCGTGTACTTCGCGAAGCCGCGGCCGGCGCGAATATCCTCCTCCGAGTACGTGTGCCGGTTGTGGATGTCGAACATCAGCGTCGCCGGGCCGGTGTGCGGAGGAATGGCGACGAGGACACCCTCCGCCGGATCGCGTCCGGCCAGCACGAAGCAGAAGACCGCGCCGGTCTTGACCCCGGTGCCGAGCGTCTCCGGGCAGCGCACGTCGGCAGGCTCCGTCTGCAGCGGCGGTGGCGGCGGGGGTTTGCGTGAAGACGGGCGCCGCGACTGCGCGTCCGCCGCAACCACGAGCGAACAGATCATCACCAACACTGCCGCGCTACGCATGATCGAAGTATAACAATGACAAGGTTCCGCAAGGTTCCGGGGTTCCGCGGGTTCCACGTCGTTCCGCGAGTTCGCGGTTATCCGAACGCGACTGAACCTGCAGAACGAACCTCGTGAACGGAACCTCGACGGGACTCCGGAACAGAACCTGGTGGAACCCGATGCGAACCCTGGGAATCAGGGATTAATGCCAAAGTACCCATCGCATCGTCTGCCTCACCGAGGAAACGACAGAGACGCTGTATCTGCTCGGCGAAGGGGACCGCATCGTCGGGATCTCGGGCTACACCGTGCGTCCGCCGGAGGCCCGGAGCAAGCCCAAGGTGTCGGCGTTCATCAACGCCCGCTTCGACAAGATCGAGGCGTTGAAACCGGACCTGATTCTCGCCTTCTCCGATCTGCAGGCGGACATCGCCGCCGAGCTGATTCGGCGGGGATACCCGGTGATGACGTTCAACCAGCGGAGCCTCGCGGAAATCCTGCGCATGGTCCGGACCGTCGGCGCGCTCGTCGGCCGGCAGGACGCCGCGGAGGACCTGGCCGCGTCGCTCGAGCGACGGCTGCAGGACATCCGCGCGGCGCGGGGATTCGCTGCCCCGCCGTCCGCGCGTGTTCTTCGAGGAGTGGGACGAGCCGTTGATTTCCGGGATCTGCTGGGTGGACGAGCTGATCGAGATCGCCGGCGGCGAGCCGATCTTTCCGGAGCTGCGCCGCGCGTCGCTGGCGAAGGACCGGATCGTCCGCGCGGAGGACGTGCTGGCGAAAGACCCCGAGGTCGTCATCGCGTCGTGGTGCGGCAAGGCGATGAAGCGGCGGACGATCGTCGAGCGCGAGGGCTGGGACCGGATGCGCGCCGTGCGCGGCGGGCACATCTACGAGATCAAGTCGACCTACATCCTGCAACCCGGACCGGCGGCGCTGACCGAGGGGGTCACGCGCCTGCACGACTGCATCGCGCGCAGCGTGTCGGGACGCGCACGCTACTCTGTGATGCACGGCACGCCGGCCAGCGCGGCCGTCTGCGAGCGATCGACCATGCCGGGCCGCTTGATGAGCTCGAGGAACTCCATCCGCGTCCGCGCGTCCTGATGGAACACGCCCAGCATCGCGCTCGTGACGGCGATGGAGTTCTGCTTCTCGACGCCGCGCATCGACATGCACAGGTGCGTCGATTCCATCACGACGGCCACGCCGAGCGGCTGCACCTTGTCGCGCAGCGTCTCGGCGATCTGTTTCGTCAGGCGTTCCTGGACCTGCAGCCGGCGCGAGAAAATCTCGACGAGCCGCGGAATCTTGCTGAGGCCGAGCACGCGTCCCTGAGGAATGTAGGCGACGTGGCACCGGCCGAAGAACGGGAGCATGTGGTGCTCGCACAGGCTGTAGAAGTCGATGTCCTTCACGATCACCATCTCGTTATAATCGACGGCGAACAACGCGTTGTTCAGCACGGCGTCGATGTCGGCGTCGTAGCCGCTGGTGAGGAAGCGCAGCGATTTCTCGACCCGCTTCGGCGTGTCGAGGAGGCCGTCGCGCGAGGGATCTTCGCCGAGCTCGGCGAGGAGCTGCCGGATGATGTCCTGCATCCTCGTATTGTATCTCGCGCTTTGCAGCTCAGGCGGTCAGGCCGGCCCTGGCGTCGGCTTTCGCGCCGGGCCAGGCCCCGGGCTCGAGAAGGGCATCGGGATGCCGCGGGCCAGCAGACCGGCGACCCCGACGCGCTGTATGCCAGGCGCGACGACCTCGCGAGCGCCCGTCAGGCGGCGGCCATCTGGGAGGCTCGCCTCAAGCAGAACCCGAAGGACGCCGAGTCCGCGTGGAAGCTCGCGCGCGCACTGTACTGGCTTGGAGGGCACGCGTCTGAAGCCGAACGCAAGGTGCTGCTGGAACAAGGCATTGCCGCGGGACGCACGGCCGTGTCGCTCGAGCCCAACCGGCCCGAAGGACACTTCTGGATCGCGGCGAACATGGGGACGCTCGCGGAATCCTTCGGCATGCGTCAGGGGCTCAAGTATCGCGGCGACATCCGCGACGAGATGCTGATGGTCCTGAAGCTCGACCCGGCATTCCAGAAGGGATCGGCCGACCGCGCACTCGGCCGGTGGTACTACAAGGTCCCGGGACTTTTCGGCGGCAGCCGGAAGAAGTCCGAAGAACATCTGCGGAAGTCGCTGACCTACGACGCCAACAGCACCGCGTCCCGCTACTTCCTCGCCGAGACGCTGATCGCCGACGGACGCAAGGAGGAAGCGCGCGCCGAGCTGCAGAAGGTGATCGACGCGCCGTTCGATCCGGGGTGGGCGCCTGAAGATCGGGAATTCAAGCAGAAGGCGCAGCGGCTGCTCGCCACGCTGCGCTGAGCACGCGCCGGCACTCGCCCATCCCGCCAGTCGTCACACTCTCCTTTGCACTCCGGCCGTGTCGGGGGTATTCTCCCCGTCCTCAGGATTCCGCCCACCTCATCCTTTCACGCGGGAGGCGACATGGCCAGATGGTCCCGGTTGTTCGCCGTCGTGCTCACGATCCTCGGCGCCGCTGCGGCGCCCGTGCTGGCGCAGATTCAAACAGGCAGCATTCTGGTGCGCGCGGTCGACGATCAGAACGCCGTCGTCCCTGGTGTCGGCGTCACCATCACCAGTCCGGTGTTACCCCAGGCGATCGTCGGGGTCACGGACTCGAGCGGCGTCTTTCAGATGCCGGGTCTGGGCGTGGGCTCGTACACGGTGAAGACCGCGCTTCAGGGCTTTCAGACCTCCGTCCGCGACAACGTCGTCGTGCGTCAGGGCCAGACGGCCAACGTGGACGTCTCGATGAAAGTGAGCGCGCTCTCGGAAGAGGTGACGGTGCACGCGGAGTCGCCGGTCGTCGACACGAAGAGCGCCAACGTCAACGTGAGCCTCGACAAGACCCTGCTCGAGAACACGCCTGGCGGCAAGGACATCTGGAACATCCTCGAATACAAGGTGCCCGGGCTCGTCTTCGACGTCCCGGACGTCGGCGGCAACCAGGCGGGGCTGCAGCGCGCATTCACGGCGCGGGGCACGCCCAACGCCCAGAACGTGCAATTGCTGAACGGCGTCAACGTGGGCGATCCGGCGGCGATCGGGTTCTCGATGAACTACTACGATCCGAGCTCGTTCGACAACATCCTCGTCTCGAGCGGCGCGCAGGACATCTCGGTCGGGACCTCGGGCGTCGTCATCAACATGGTGACCAAGAGCGGCACCAACCGCTTCAGCGGCCAGGTGCTGCAGACGTACCAGGGAGAGACCACGCAGTGGGACAACATCGACGCCTCGCTCCAGGCTGCGGGGTTCAGGCCGAACGCGAATGCGGTCGATTACATCACCAACACGAACTTCCAGGCCGGCGGGCCGCTCGTCAGGAACAAGCTCTACTACTTCGGCTCCTTCAACCACCAGCCGACGCACGTGAACGTCGCGGGCTTCCCGGCGGTCTCGCCCGTGCCCGTGGAGCTGGGGGACACCAGCACGCAGGACACGACGGACATCACGACCGCCACCGCCCGGCTGACCTACCAGATTGCCGCGCACAAGTTCGACTTCTACGGATCGCGCCAGCGCTACGACAAGCCAAACAGGGGCGCGGGCCCGGGGGTGACCCAGGATTCCGCCTCCAAGGAATACGACATCGACAACGTCGCGCAGGGCCTCTGGAACTGGGTGCTGTCCGACCGGCTGTTCGCGACGACGAACGTCAGCTTCAACAACGTGCACTTCCCGCTCTATCAGAAGACGGCCATGCAGCCGCTCGAGGACCTGGCGGCCAGCGTCCAGCATCGCAACCGGACGAGCTCGGCGATCATGTTCCGCCGCCGCCTCGAGGTGCAGTCGAACTGGACGCACTACGTCCCGGGGTTCCTGTCCGGGCGTCACGAGCTCAAGGGGGGATTCAACAACGCCTATACACCGGAAGACGTCACGACCGAGCGGGTGGACGATCTCAACCTGCGGTTCCGGACGTTCGCGACCGCCGCGAACCAGCCGGCCGGGCCGGTGGACGTCACCATCTTCAACTCGCCGTTCACCGTCAAGCGCGCGGTGATGAACACCGCGCTCTACGCGCAGGATACGTACTCGATCGGGCGGTTGACGGCGATTGCCGGGATTCGCTGGGAACGGGTCGAGGGGTTCATTCCCGAGCAGACGCGTCCGTCGAGCCGCTTCTTCCCCACAGGAATGACGATCAACGGGATCAACGTCAGCCTGAACACCGGCGGCGTGTTGACGCAGTACGTCGTCCCGGACCACTTCGATGAAGTCCGCGGCGCTCCGCTGTGGAAAGACTGGGCGCCGCGAGCCGCGGCGACCTACGATCTCGCGGGCAACGGCAAGACGATCGCCAAGGTCTCGTGGGGCAAGTATCTGGATCAGATCGGAACGGGCACGCCCGGGCCCAACCCGAACGGAACGGTCTCGCAGCGGTATACGTGGGTCGATCTGAACGGCGATCTCCAGTTCCAGGCCGGCCAGGCGGCATGGGACGGCACGAAGTACGTCGGCGGCGAGTTCGGCGCCCTGGCGAACAACGGCACGACCGTCCCGAACCCGAACCGGTTCGATCCCCGCAATCGCACATATCGAAACGAGCTCACCGCAGGGATCGATCGGGAGGTCTTCCCCGGCGTCCGCGGAAGCCTGACGTACCTTCGCAAACGCGAGCGCGACCCGATCGGCACTCTCAACGTGCCGCGCGAGGATTGGGCCACCGCGTACGTGCCGACGCCCGTCATCGACCCGGGGGAGGACGGCCGAACCGGCACGGCGGACGACCAGGCGGTGAGCGCGTTCGATTTGGTGGCGGGCATCACCCCGAATCAGCGGGTTGTCAACGACAACCGGCTCGCGACGCGGTACGACGGGCTCGAGACGACCGTCGAAAAGCGCTACGAACGGGGGTTTGGACTCGTGGCGGGCTACACGTACGGCCGGACGAGGCAGGACCTCAGCAGCCTCGCGTCTCCGAATGCGCTGATCAACGCGGAAGGCGAGTCCGGCGGCCGGCGGCACCTGTTCAAGCTCACGGGCGCGTACATGCTGCCGTTAGAGATTCTGTTCGCCGGGAACTTCCGGTGGCAGTCCGGGCTGCCGTTCAACCGGACCTTCACCGTGCAGCCGTGCACGGCAACGGTGACGTCAAATTGTCTGTCTCTGGGCAGCACGACGATCTTCGCCGAGCCGCGGGGCAGCCGTGAGCTGTCGTCGCTGTCGACGATCGATCTGCGCGCCGGCCGGGCGTTCCGGTTCGGGACCAACCGGGTGGAGCTCAGCATGGACGTGTACAACCTGTCCAACGCCAACACCATCTACGACGTGCGCACGGGCTCCGGGCTGACGAACATCCGGGTCGCCGGCGATCCGGCGGCGCCGACCACCCAGATTCAGACGTTTCTCTCACCGACCGGCGTCCTCGGACCGCGCATCATCCGGTTCAACGTGACGTACCAGTTCGGCCAGCGGTAACAACGCGTCGGGGCCCAGAGCCGCCGGCTCTGGGTCCGCCTTCGCGCGCTAACGTTCCATGCGCGCTACGGCGAGACCTCGCCGTAGCTGGTCGCCCGCATTCTCCGCGACCAGCGGAGGCGGGTCTTCTCTTCAGTACCTTGTAGAACCCCTGACCGCTTTTCTTCCCCAGCCGTCCGGCAATCACCATGCGCTTGAGCAGGGGCGGCGGGGCGTACGCGGGCTCGCGATACTCGTCGAACATGATGTTGGCGATGTAGTACGTCGTGTCGAGCCCGACGAAATCGAGCAGCGTGAACGGGCCCATCGGATACCCGCACCCGAGCGTCATCCCCTTGTCGATGTCTTCGAGCGTCCCGAGCCCGTGCTCGTAGGCGCGGATGGCGTCGAGCAGGTACGGAACGAGGAGGCGGTTGACGATGAATCCCGGCTTGTCGGGGGCGGTGATCGGTTGCTTGCCGAGCGACTCCGCGAACGCGAAGACCGTGCGATACGTCTCGTCGCTCGTCGAGAGGCCGCGGATCACCTCGACGAGCTTCATGATCGGCACCGGATTGAAAAAGTGCAGACCGGCGAAGCGATCGGGCCGCTTCGTCTTCGACGCGAGCTCGGTGATGCAGAGCGACGAGGTATTCGAGCAGAGGATCGCCTCGGGCCCGAGCATGGACTCCAGCGCCGTGTAGGTCTTCGCCTTCTCGTCGATGTTCTCGACGATGGCCTCGATGACCAGGTCGCAGGTGGCCAGGTCCCCGAGCTTCGTCGTGCCGGCCAGGTTGGCGAGGGTCTTTTCCTTGTCCTGCGCGGTGACCTTCCCTTTCTCGACGCCCCCCGCGAGGAACTTCTCGATCCGGCCCATGCCTTTCTGCAGGACCGGCGCCTCGACCTCGCGGACGATCGTCTTGTATCCCGCGGCCGCACTCACCTGCGCGATCCCGGCGCCCATGAGGCCGCAGCCGAGCACGCCTACTGTTTTGATCTGCATATGAATAGCTTCCAGCTTCCCGCTTCCCGCTTCCAGCTTCCCGCTACAGCTTCGCGTTCCCGCTTCAGACTGTTTCGACGATCGCCGCGATCCCCTGGCCGCCGCCGATGCAGGCGGTCGCCAGTCCGCGCCGCAGCCCGCGGCGGCGGAGCTCCAGGACGAGCGTCAGCAGCAGGCGCGTCCCCGTCATGCCGAGCGGGTGGCCGAGCGCGATGGCCCCGCCGTTCACGTTGACCCGATCGCGATCGAGGCCCAGCTCTTTCTCGACCGACAGATACTGCGCCGCGAACGCTTCGTTCACCTCGATCGAGATCGATGTCCTTCAAGGCCAGACCCGCCTTGTCGAGCACGAGCCGCGTCGCGGGGACCGGTCCCATGCCCATCAGCGCCGGATCGACGCCGACGGTCGCCCAGTGCGTGAGCCGCGCGAGCGCCGTCAGGCCGTGGGTGCGGACCCCCTGCGCGGATGCGAGCAGCAGCGCGGCGGCGCCGTCGACGATGCCCGACGCGTTCCCGGCGGTCACACAGCCGTTCTTGCTGAAGGCCGCCGGGAGCTTCGCGAGCGCCTCGAGCGTCGAGTCCGGCCGCATGTGATCGTCCCGCGCGAAGAGCTCGACGCCCTTGCGCGAGGTGATTTCGACGGGCACGACTTCGTCCTTGAAGCGGCCGGCCTGCCAGGCCGCATCGGCGAGCTGCTGGCTGCGAATCGCGTACCGGTCCTGGTCCTCGCGCGAAATGCCGTACTTCGCCGCGCAGTTCTCCGCCGTCCCTGCCATGGTGCAGCCGCAATGCGTGTCGAGCAGCGCCGACCACAGCGTGTCCTCGAGCTGGCCCTGCCCGAGCCGCAGGCCGTTCCGCAAACCGCGGATGACGTGCGGCGCCTGGCTCATGCTCTCCGTTCCGCCCGTGAGGACGACGTCCGCTTCCCCCAGCCGGATCATCTGGCCGCCGCTGATGGCCGCCTGGATTCCGGAGCCGCACAGCCGGTTCACCGTCAGCGCCGGCACCTCGATCGGCACGCCCGCCTTGAGGCCGATGTGCCGTGCGCCGAACACCGCGTCGGCGCTCGTCTGGAGGACGTTGCCGAAGACGACGTGGTCGACCGCCTCGGGCCGGACGCCGGTGCGTTCCATCGCCGCCCGCGCCGCAATCGCGCCCAGCTCGATCGCCGAAACATCCTTCAACTTCCCCGTGTAATCCGCCATCGGGGTCCGGGCGCCGCCAAGAATGAAAATGTCGTCAGCCATGCAGTTCGCACTGAATCAGGAATTCGCTGAACTTTCGAACTTTAGACACTTTATCAACGATGGCATCGCCCGTTTCGCGGGTTCCAAGCGTGCCGCCGATGTCCGGCGTGCCGGCGCCGGCTTCGACCGCCGCGAGAATCGCCGCGTCGATGGCGCCGGCTTCGGCGGTCATGCCGAGCGTCTCCAGCATCAGCGCCGCCGAGCCGATGGCGCCCATGGGATTCGCCAGGTTCCGGCCGGCGAACTTCGGCGCGGACCCGTGCACCGGCTCGAACATCGAGGTCCTCCCCGGATGAATGTTGCCCGACGCCGCCATGCCCAGCCCTCCCTGGAACGTCGCGCCGAGATCCGTGATGATGTCGCCGAACAGGTTGTTGGTCACGATGACCTGGAACTGCGCCGGGTCGAGCACCATGTACATCGCCAGCGCGTCGATGTAGTAGTGCGTCGCCTCGATGCCTGGGAACTGCGGGGCCGTCTCGCGAAACACGCGCTGCCAGAGCGCGTGACCGTGGGTCATGGCGTTGCTCTTGTCAGCCATGCACAGCTTCGTGAGGCCGTGCGATTTCGCAAACTCGAACGCGTGCCGGACGATGCGGTGCACGCCCTTCCAGGTATTGACCTCCTCCTGGATGGCAATCTCGTCCTCGGTGCCCGCCTTGAAGCGCCCGCCGACGCCGACGTACAGCCCTTCGGTGTTCTCGCGGAAGACGACGAAGTTGACGTCCGCCGGACCACGCCCCTTGAGCGGGCAGAGGCGCTCGTGCAGGAGCTTCACCGGCCGGTAGTTGACGAAGAGATCGAGCTCGAAGCGCGTGCCGAGCAGGATGTCGCGGGCGTGACGGTTGTCGGGCACGCGCGGGTCGCCGAGCGCGCCGATGAAGATCGCGTCGAACTGCCGCAGCGTGTCGTAGCCGTTTGCCGGAATCGTGATGCCGGTCTGCAGAAAGTAATCGGCGCTCCAGGGCAGATGCTCGAGATCGAAGGCGCGGCCGAACCGCTCGCCGACGGCCTTCAGGACTTTGACGGCTTCGGCGGTGACGTCCTTACCGATCCCGTCACCGGGGATAATGGCTATTCGCATTCTGTCTGCATTTCCACTTGCTCGTGGGGCCCGGCTTTTCTTGATGGCGCCGGGGCCCCAGCCCCCAGCGCCGGCCGCGTCGCGCGTGCGCGCTCCGCGGCGGCTGAAGGTTCTCACTCGCAGCGGCTCGACTCGCTGCGCTCGCTCGCCGCGGCCGAGCGCTTCGCCCGTGGAATCAGAACCCTGTGGAACCCAGCGGAACCTGTGCGGAACCCAGTGGAACCTATCCCAGTTCCAGAGCCATCGCCATTCCCATCCCGCCGCTGACACACAGCGTCGCGAGCCCGCGCCTCGCGCCCCGCCGCTGCATCTCGTAGATCAGCGTCACGAGGATGCGTGTGCCGGTGCAGCCGATGGGATGCCCCAGCGCAATGGCGCCGCCGTTCACGTTCAGCTTGCCGGCCGGAATCGGCTCGTCGCGGAGGACCGCCAGCACCTGCGGCGCGAACGCTTCGTTCAGCTCGAACAGGTCGAAATCCGACAGGGTCAGACCCGTGCGCTCGAACAGCTTGCGCATGGCGGGCACGGGCCCGATGCCCATGATGCGCGGGTCGACGCCCGCCGACGCCCACCCGGTGACGCGTGCCAGCGGCTTCACGCCGAGCGCCGACGCCCGGTCCGCGCGCATCAGGACCACCGCGGCCCCTCCGTCCGTGATCCCCGACGAGGTACCGGCCGTGATCATCCCGGTCTGACCGTCGACGTCGGGGAAGACCGGCGCGAGCTTCGCGCAGCATCGCCATCGTCGTGTCGGGCCGGGGATGTTCGTCGGCGTCGATGACCGACGCGCGGCCTTTGGCGTCCGTGGTCCGGGGATAGGGGCCCCCGGATCAAACAACGTCACGGGTGCAATCTCCGCCCGGAAGCGTCCTTCGGCCATCGCCTGCGCGGCGCGCCGCTGCGTCTCGAGCGCGTAGCTGTCCGACTCCTCCCGCGTGATGCCGTACTGCCGCGCGAGCACCTCCGCGGTCTCCCCCATGATCATCCCGCAGAGCGAGCAGGTGAAGCCGTCGCGGTACATCGCGTCGACGAGCGTGAAGTGCCCCATCTTGTGGCCCCAGCGGGCATCTTCCGAGTCGATCAGATACGGCATGCGGCTCATCGACTCGATGCCGCCGGCGACGACGACCTCGGACTCGCCGAGCAGGATCGACTGGACGCCGCCGGCGACCGCCTGCATGCCGGACGCGCAGGCTTTGTTCAGCGTCTGCGCGGGAGCGCTGTCGGGCAACCCGGCGCGCCGCGCGACCTGCCTTGCCGGATTGGGACCGGACCCCGCCTGCCGGGCATGCCCCATGAGCACTTCGTCAACGAGGCCGGGATCGACGCCCGACCGTTCGAGCGCCGCCCTGACGGCGACCGCCCCGAGCTCGGCCGGGTGGATGTTCCGGAACGCCCCGCCGTAGCGCCCAATCGGCGTGCGCGCCGCGCCGACAATCACGACCTCCGACACCGCCATAACCTTTCAATAATAGCTAACAGCTCCAGCTCGTCGCGGGCGCTGTCGCGGCTTCCCGCTTACCGCGGCAGCTTGCGTCCGTCCCGCAATCCGTCCCTGGTACCGTCACGCAATCCATCCCATTGGATTCAAAAACACGGATTTTCGTGACCGGCGGCATGTGAGCAGGTGCCAAATGCCTGATTCCATTGACGTATTGGACCCGAAAAGACGGGCACACTCCGTGCTTTGACAGCGGTGATCGGGTACATCGTCCCCGGTCGTTCCTGCCAGCGACTTCGCCGCTCCGTTGAGCTTCGTCTGCGTTGGCAACTGATCTGTCGTTATCCGAGGAGGATGAACTAGCAATGCGAGCACGTACATTTGCCGCACTGGTGGTGGCTCTTCTGTTTGCCTGGCCGATCGCGGCGCAGGAACAGCGTGGGTCCATCGAAGGCGTCGTCAAGGACAGTTCCGGAGCAGTGTTGCCCGGCGTCACGGTCGAAGCACGATCGAGCGCGGGCGCCGTCGTGAGCTCCACCACCGACACAGAGGGCGTCTATCGCTTCCCGTCGGTCGCCCCGGGCACCTACGAGATCACCGCGACGCTCCAGGGTTTCACGCCGAAGAAACAGGGAGACGTCTCAGTCGGTCTCGGACAGATCAAGAAGGTTGACCTGGCGCTCGGGCTGGCGGGAGTCGCCGAATCGGTGCAGGTCACGGCCGAGTCGCCGCTCGTCGACGTCAAGCAGAGCGCGCGGCAGACGAACATCTCGCGCGAGCAGATCGATCTGCTCCCGAAGGGCCGCGATTTCACGACGCTCGTCACGCAGGCGCCCGGCGCCAACACCGAAGCGAAGCTCGGCGGGCTGTCGATCGACGGCGCGAGCGCCGGCGAGAACCGCTACATCATCGACGGCATCGAGACGACGGACCTCCAGCAGGGCCTGTCCGGCAAGAACGTGATTGCCGACTTCGTCGAGGAGATCCAGGTCAAGTCGAGCGGCTACAGCGCGGAGTTCGGCGGCGCGACCGGCGGCGTCATCAACGTGATCACCAAGAGCGGCACCAACGCCCTTCACGGGAACGCGCTGTTCAACTTTCAGGGAGACCAGCTCTCCGGCGGGGCCGTCCCGGCCGAGGGGTTCACGGACGTATTCTCGACCGGCATCCCCTCGCTTCGTATCAACCCGTTGAACTCGGATCTCGCCGAGTACATCACGTATCCCGAAGACAAAGTGAGCCGCGTCGAGCCCGGGTTCGCGCTCGGCGGCCCGATCGTCACGAATCGGGGCTGGTTCTTCGGCGCGTACCAGCCGACCTTCAGCACGATTGAGCGGACCGTGAATGCCACCACCGCCAGCAACCCGGCGGGCTCACCGAACAGCGGCGACGCGGAAGCGTCAGGAGCAGTACATCACCGCCAACCTGACCGGGCAGATGAGCGACAGCCTGCGCGGCCGGGTGGCCTTCAACAACAGCTGGCGGCAGCTGAAGGGCCTGCTGCCGACACCGGACGCCACCGATCCGGCGGGCTCCGACTACCAGAAGACCCAGACGTTCCCGAACTACTCGGTCTCGGCCAACATGGACTGGGTCGCGTCGCCGAGCCTGTTCTTCGGCATCCGGGGCGGCTACTACATGTCGGACCGGCACGACACGAACGTCACGGAAGTTCCGCGCTATAACTGGCCGACCACGAACAACATCAATTACCTGGACGTCCCGGCCAGCCTGCAGCGCGCGACCGGGTTTTCGAGCGTGCTCGACAACAACAAGGTCGTCAAGGATCAGCAGACCCGAGCGAACCTCCAGGCGGACGGCACCGTCTACGGCAAGCTCGGCGGCGACCACCAGATGAAGTTCGGCGTGTCCTTCGACCGCCTCGGCAACAACGTGGACAGCGGTGAATCCGCCGCTCGCGTGACCGTCCGCTGGAATACCGCCCTCAGCGGTAACCGCGGCACCTACGGCTACTACTCGGTCAGGAGCGCCGGCCCCACCGGGGACCTCCGCAAGGGCTTCACCACGTCGGGAGACGTCAGCAGCAACCTCATCGGACTCTTCGTGCAGGATGCGTGGACGATCAACAGCAAGCTGACGATCAACGCCGGCATCCGCACCGAGCGCGAGCGGGTTCCGTACTACGCTCCGGGCCAGGTCGTGGACGGCGTGACGCTGCCCACGTCCGGCATCGAGTTCGATTTCGCGGACAAGGTGGCGCCCCGCGCGGGCTTCGCCTACGACATCAACGGCGACGGCCGCTGGAAGGCGTTCGGCTCGTGGGGCGTGTTCTACGACATCTTCAAGCTCGAGCTGCCGCGCGGATCGTTCGGCGGCGACAAGTGGATCGAGGACTACTACACGCTCGACACCTTCAACTGGCCGACCCTGGTCGACAGCCCGAGCTGCCCGCCGGCCTGCCCGGGCACGCTCTTCCGGACGACCGACTTCCGGCACATCTCGGTCGGGAGCAACGCGATCGATCCCGACCTCAAGCCGATGCGCCAGCAGGAAGCGACCGCCGGCATCGAGCACCAGCTCAACGACGTGATGTCGCTCAGCGTCCGCTACGTCCACAAGCAGATCGACCGCGCCATCGAGGACACGCAGACGGCGAGCCTCGACGCGGACGGCAACGAGATCTACATCATCGCGAACCCGGGCGAGGGACTCGCGGAGCCCGCGTTCTCGGACCCGGCGGTGAAGAACCCGAAGCCGGTGCGCGACTACGACAGCGTGGAGTTCGCGTTCGAGAAGCGGTTCGCGAAGAGCTGGTATCTGCGAACGAGCTATCTGTGGAGCCGGCTGTTCGGCAACTACTCGGGTCTCACCCAGTCGGACGAGAACGGCCGCACGAGCCCGAACGTCGGCCGGCTGTGGGACTACCCGATGATGATGTTCCAGGACGGCGGCACGCCGGTCTTCGGACCGCTGGCCACGGATCGTCCGCACCAGTTCAAGACCCAGTTCATCTACCAGCTCCCGGTCGGCACGAGCGTGGGCGTGAACCAGTACGTGGCGAGCGGCCTGCCGGTCTCGCGTGAAATCGGGATATTTGCCGGCAACAACCTGCCGGTCAATTACCTCGGACGCATGAGCGATGGCCGGACGCCGACGTATTCGCAGACGGACTTCCTGGTCCAGCACTCGTTCAGGTTCGGGGGCTCGCGGAGCCTTCAGGTGAGCTTCAACGTGCTGAACCTGTTCAACCAGTCCACCGCGGTCGCCAAGTTCTCCACGTACCACAAGACCAACGGTCCGAATCCGAACGACGCGTTGTTCTACGCAGGGACGCAGACGCTCGCCGGTCTGATCGTCAGCCAGAACATCGCACAGGATCCGCGGTTCCTGATGGACAACAGATTCCAAGCGCCGATTCAGGCCAGATTTGGCGTGAAGTTCCTGTTCTAACGAACGGGCTGGAGTCGGGTACGTTTCCGCCCCGCGGGCTTCGGCCCGCGGGGCTTTTTTTTGGAGGACGTCCATGCGCACGCTGATCGCAAAGGAGACATCGCCGCCTCGTGCCGGGTGAGGTCACGGCCGCGCGGCGTCGACCAGCTCGAGCCGCTTGAAATAGGTTCGGTAAAAACCGCGATCCCGGGTCAGCAGTCGATCGGCCTGGGTGAGCGCGTGCGCGCCAATCAGGAAATCTGCCACGACGCGCGTGCGCGGTCCGCCGCGCTTTCGGTAGGCGGCCCACGTGGCGGACGCGCTCAGGGCCGCTTCCCGGCTCAACGCGTCGAACCGGACCCCCAACCGGTCGAGCGCGGAGGCGCCGCTCTCAGGTGTGGGGAACACCGCGCCGACTTCCGCCCAGACGACATCGCAGGCCACGAGAGCGCCTTCCGCGAGGCACGCACGCACCTGGTCGCGCGAACGGTCGAGAAACTCGGGATCGGCCGTGAACAGATCGAGCCGCACGCCCGTATCGACCGCGGTGATCACGCTCTGTCCGGATCCCCACGGAGCTCGGCGAGCAGGGCATTCACGCGTGGCCCCCGCTTGAGCACGCCGACGACGCTCTCGATGGAGTCCGCCTCGGCATGCTTGGTGACGATGAGCCGTCCACGCTCCTCGCGCACGTGCAGGACCTGCCCTGCGCGGATGCCGAGGCGATCGCGAAGCACCTTGGGAATCGTCACCTGCCCTTTTTCGGACACGAGCGTTTTCATACTTTACTTGTAGGAATTCCTACCGACATTGTCAAACCGCTCCAGGGACACCGAAGACAGACCGGAGACCTGAGACCAGAGACTGCAAGACAGTCACGCGACCGGCGTGTCGATCCCGACGCCCGTCAGCGCGGCATCGAGGTCAGCGGCGGAAAACGGCTTGAGCAGCACCGGCACGTGCTCGAGCGAGTCGTCCATGGGGACCGACGACTGGTCGCCGGTGATGAAGATGATGGAACCCGCCAGCTCGGGATCCCTGGAGATCAGATCGCGATAGAGCTCCGTCCCGTGCATGCCCGGCAGGCGCACGTCGCACAGCACGAGCGACAGCTGAACGCCGGCCGCGACGGCGAGCGCCGCCGGCCCCGTCTCCGCTTCGAACACGTCGAACCCGCGCCGTTTGAGCAGGCGCGCCAGCAGCTTCCGGAGCGGCGCCTCGTCGTCCACGATGAGCGCGCGCCGGGCGTTCTCGCGGGCGACCGCGGCCGCCGGGCGGCCTGCGACCGGACCGGTGTGCGCCGGCAGCGTCAACCGGAAGCACGCCCCCGGTTTTCCGGCACAGAGATCCAGCGAGCCGCCGTGCGCGGACGCGATGCCGTGGGAAATCGACAGGCCGAGGCCCGTGCCCTGCCCCACGTCCTTCGTCGTGAAGAAGGGCTCGAAGATTCGTCCGCGCAACTCCGCGCCGATGCCGGGGCCGTCGTCCTCGACCTCGAGGACCTGATGACCGGTGGTTGAATAGCTGCGTACGGTAATGCGGCTGCCGCGGCCCGCCGTCAGGATCGCCTGCTCGGCGTTCAGGATCAGGTTCAGCGCGATCTGCTGAATCTCTTCGCGGTTGACGAACACCGGCACGGCGCCGCTCTGGAGATCGGTGACCAGCGTGATGTTGTGCTGCAGCAGGTGATACTCGCGGAGCTCGACCGTGGCGCGGATCACCTCGTTGAGATCGGCGGCCACGCGGTTGGGTGCGCCGCGCCGCACGAACGACAGCAGGTTGCGAACGATCTGACCGGCGCGCGTACCTTCGCGGCGGACCATTTCGAGGTCGAGCCGCGTCTCCGGGTCCGGCCGCTTGTCCAGCATCAACTCGACGGCGCCGACGATGGTCTGGAGCGGATTGTTGATCTCGTGCGCCACGCCGGCGACCAGCTCGCCCATCGCCGAGAGCCGCTCGCTGTGGACGAGTTGATCGCGGAGCGTCAGTTCGTCCGTGATGTCGCGCTCCACTCCGACGAAGTGCGTGAGGCGCCCGGCCGGATCTTTCAGCCCCACCACAGTACAAGCGGCGGGAAATGTCGTGCCGTCACGACGGCGCCGCAGCAACGTCCCGCGCCAGATGCCCCGCCCGCGCACTTCATCGCTGATGTGGGCGCCCAGGGTGCCGAAGCCCCGCTCCATCAGGTCGGAGAAGCGCAGGCCGCCGAGCTCCTCGCGGGAGTACCCCAGCGCGCGGACGAAGGCTTCGTTCGCGTGCTCGAACGCGCCGCTGGCGCGCGTGATGAGGATGTGATCGCCGGTCTGTTCGATCGCCGCCGCCAGGAGCCGCATCCGCGCGTCCGCGCGCTGCAGCTGCCCTCCCTGGGCGGCCAGGCGCAGCGTCAACAAGCCCAGTCCGGCGACGGTCATGAGCCCGGTCAGGAGGGCCCGGAACGAGTCGCCGGCGCCGCCAAGCGGCTGGATATACAAGGTGCCGTAGCCGATGAGCGGAATCAGAAAGACCGGGACGGCCGCGACCGCCGCGTGCAGGATCGGTGAGGGGGCCTCGACCGCTGCCGGCTCCGACGGAGAATCCGGGGCCGCCAGCGCCGCCCGCGCGTAGAAGAGGAACGGCAGAATCCAGGCGAGATCGTAGAGCGTCCCGCTCGAATACATGCCTCGCACGATCGCCAGGCTCACCGCGAGGCGAAGAAAGAAGCCGAGCCCGGTGGCGATGGCGAAATAGAAATAGGTGCGGTACCAGCCCGTCCGCCGCGCCACGAACATCGCCGAGATCATGGAGCCGAACAACAGCGCCCGATTCACCTGTACGAGCTGGAACAGCGTGACCTGCGAATCCGACGCGCCCGGCAGGAGGCCGGGCACGAGCACGAAGTAGGAATAGATGAAGACCGCGAGCAGCCCGTAGCCGGCGAGCGCGAGGCCAACCGTCCCCACCGCGTCGCCCCGCACGCCGCGGTGCGGACGCGCCAGCAGCGCGATCAGCGGACCGATCCCGCCGCACAGACTGAAGACGGTGTGCCACTGCAGCCACGATCGCCGCCCGAGGAAGATCTCGTCGAACGCCCACCCGAAGTGGCCGATGATCCAGAGGCCGATGCTGATCGCGATCGTGTCCCAGAACAGGCGCTGGCACCCGTCCCAGCGGCTGCGGCGGCGCAGGATGATCGCGCAGACGGCGATCGGCGGGAGGAGCAGCCCGACGTTGCCGAACACCGACAGCGCGAGCGGCTGGCCGCGCAGCGCCCAGCCGAGGACCGCGTACAGCGCGACATAGCCGAGGCCGATCAACAGGTAGGGGGGATTAGATCTGCTCCACATCGATCTGCGCCCGCTGAAGCTTGCCGCTGAAGTCGATGTAGATCGATTTCCACTCGGAGAACACGTCGAGCGCGGCCACGCCGGCCTCGCGGTGGCCGTTGCCGGTGTTCTTGGTGCCGCCGAAAGGCAGGTGCACCTCGGCGCCGATCGTCGGGGCGTTCACGTAGAAGATGCCCGTGTACATGTCCCGCATGGCGGCGAAGGCGCGGTTGATGTCCTGGGTGTAAATGGACGCGGACAGGCCGTACTCGACGCCGTTGCCGATCTCGACCGCTTCCTCGAGGGAGCGGCATCGCATCACGGAGACGACGGGCCCGAAGATCTCTTCCCGCGCGATCCGCATCGACGGGTCCACGCCGGTGAAGACCGTCGGCTCGTGGAAAAAGCCCTTCGCGTAGGGACCCGCGTCGAGGCGATGCCCCCCGCAGGCCAGCGTCGCCCCTTCGTCCTTCCCGATCTGCACGTACTTCATGACCGTCTCGAGCTGCGCGTCGCTGATCGAAGGGCCGACCTGGGTCTCCTCCCGAAGGCCGTCGCCGACGACGAGCGACTTCGCGCGCGCGACGAACTGCTCCACGAACGCGTCGTGCAGCTTGTCGTGCACGACGACCCGGCTGGCCGCGGTGCAGCGCTGGCCGGTCGTGCCGAAGCCTCCCCACAGGCAGCCGTCCACCGCGAGCTCCAGGTCGGCGTCGTCCATGATCATGATGACGTTCTTGCCGCCCATCTCGAGGTGGACCTTCTTGAACCCGGGCGCGGCCGCCTGGTTGACGATGCGTCCGACGTGGGTGGAGCCGGTGAACGAGACCACGCGCACGGCGGCGTCGGTGGTCAGCGGGGTGCCGACCTGGTCGCCATCCCCGGTCACCATGTTCACGACGCCCTTCGGCACGCCGGCGTCCGCCAGCGTGTTCACGAAGTTGACCGCCGACAGCGGCGTCTGCGACGCGGGCTTGAAGACGACCGTGTTGCCGCAGACGAGGGCGGGAACGATCTTCCACGAGGGGATCGCCATCGGGAAGTTCCACGGCGTGATGACCGAGCACACGCCGAGCGGCTGGCGCACCGACATGGCGAACTTGTTGCGCAGCTCCGAAGGCACCGTCTGCCCGAACATGCGGCGTCCTTCGCCGGCCATGTAGAAGGTCATGTCGATGGCCTCCTGCACGTCGCCGCGGGTCTCGTTCAGGACCTTGCCCATTTCCCGCGTCATGTCGCGCGCGAACTGCTCCTTCCGCTCGACGATGAGCTGGGCCGCCTTGAACAGGATCTCCGCGCGGAGCGGCGCCGGGACCAGCCGCCACGTCTCGTAGGCGCGCGCCGCCGCCTGCGATCGCCGCATCCACGTCGCGGCGGGTGGACTTCTGGAACAGCCCGATGAGATCGCCGGTGTTCGCGGGATTCCGGTTTTCGAACGTCTCGCCGGAGGCCGAGGGGGACCACTGCCCGTCGAGGTAGTTGTTGTAGGTGGTGGCCGCACTCGTGGTGGACATAGACCCCGATTATATCGGTCGTCTCGGGTCTCAGGTCTCAGGTCTCAGGTGTCTTGGGTCTGCCGGGGTCTGGGGTCTTTGGTCTGACGGAGACCAAAGACCTGAAGACCAAAGACTCCACAGACCTGAGACCTGAGACCTGAGACTATCGATCAGGTCCTGTCGTCGGCAATCTCCGCCTCGACAATGGCGCGGGGGGCGTTCGCGGCGTTCTTCTCGGCTTCCACGAACGCGCGAATCGCCAGGAGCGCGTGCTCCGACGGCTCGACGAACTCCACACCGGTGCGATAGAGGACGACCCCTTCCCGCAGCTCGCCGATCTGGCAGTGCACGATCCGTCCTTTGATGATCACGGAGCGTTTGCCGAGCGACAGCCGGAAGTCGTGGAGGGAACCGAGCTGCAGGGCGAACTTCGTCTCGACCTGCGAGCCGCGGTCGCTCAGGTCGAGGATCGTCATCGGCTCGTAGACAGTGACTTCTCCGGTCACCACCCCGGGGATGTGGACGCGCTCGGCATCGCGCTTTTCGCCTGTCACCGTATTACTTATCGGACTTTGACACGGATTCTGATAGCCCCGTCGAGGGCCCGGGCCGGAAAACGACAAAAGGCCGGTGATTTCTCACCGGCCTCCGTCAAGGAGAAAAAGTCGAGGAGGGAAACTTGAAGACGCCGAGGCTACCGGGCGTCCGGAGCCGACGCTACACCGGCTTCGCCGACCCGCCGTCCGCCGGCCTTCGGAATCATGTCGAGAATCTCGGCCGGAACGCTGAACGAGAGCGCCACGGTCTTGCCGCTGCCGGTGAGCTGGAGGGAGTCGATGAGTCCCGCAGCCCTCGGATCCGCCTGTGCCTGCATCCGGGCCAGCGCGAGGAAGCCGCGGACGACGTCGCGCAGGTTCTCCGCGGCCGCCTCGTCGCGCGCTTCGGCGCGGAGGGTGCCCGACACGCCGCCGTTGACGTGACCGGCCGCCGCGAACCACTTCACCGTGGGCAGCTGGCGCGAGATCTGCTCCGGAAGCTTCGCCTGCGCCGCCAGGATGTCGAAGCGGCCGACGGCCCAAAAGTTGTTGTTCCGGCCGATGTCGGTGACGAGGTCCATCATCTCGTTGTTGCTCGTGATGCTGTGCGAGGTCAGCTGCGCGTCGATCGACGTCCGGACGGCCGTCGCATCACCGAACGCGATGAGCCCCGGCTCGAGGAAGGCCAGGACGATGTGGTCGGTTGCGATCCGCCCGTGGCTCCCGTGTTCGCTTTTCGGCGCCACGACCAGCCGCTTGCCCTTGTAGTCCTCAACGGTCCCGCCGTGCTGCCGGATGAGGCCTTCGAGCTGGGTATCGTTGAATCGGCCCCGGGCCACTACCAGCGGCCTGGCCTGCTCCGTATCCGTGGCGAGCGCAGCCACGACGTAGTCGATGTCCCGCTCGATGTCGATCCCGGTCTGCTCCTGGAATTCCTTCTGCCCGTGCTCGGGCATCGGCAGCGCCTCTTTGAGCCTCGCGCGGAGCTCCGAGTCCATGATGGCGCGAACGTCTACATACGCCATCAGCTTGGTATCCGCAGGCATGTAGCGAAGCTCGTTCGCTACGGCCGAGGCTGAAACCGGCTGGAAGCCGCCGGTGTAGTAGGCAATCAGCCCCGTGCCCAGGCCGGCTGCGAGCACTGCGGCCGACCCTGCCATGAAATATCGGGTTCTCTTTGTCATACGCGTGGCCCTCTGTATGGATTATACAGATCTGAGCGTAAAAAGTTCCTGAACTTCTCACCGTAACTGTCCGAATCCGGGCATGTTACGTAAACGGACCCGCTGGCTACTGCTCCAGGACGTACTCCCGGCGTTCGACGACCCACGCCGCCAGGGCCAAAAACGTAATCCCAATAGCCCCGAGCCAGAAAAGGCTCTCCCAGAGGGGCGGGCTTTCCCTGAAGATCCCCTGGATGAGGCTGATGACGTTGTTGTCCGGCATCGCGTGCGGCACCAGGGACTGCAGGTAGTACGCGATCGTGAATTTCTTCAGGTAGCCCGGAAACAACAGCGCCGACTGCTCCCATGGGAAGATGAAGACCAGCCCGATGAGCAGCGGGCGCTTGAATTTCGCGCCGACGAACGCGAAGACCGCCCCGTATACAGCCAACCCGAGCGCCAGCAGCGCCAGATCCTTGACGAGATCGATGAAGGAGCCGCCGAGGCTGCCGTTGATCGGCACGACCAGGAGGTAGACGAGCATGACCGACGGCAGCACCACGAACACGGTGCAGCCCAGGTAGGCCAGGTATTTGCCGAACAACACCGCCCCGCGGCGAACCGGACGAGTAAAGAGATACGTGATGGTCTTGTCCTCGACCTCGTCGGCCATCAGCGATGTGCCGTAGAAGACGCCGAGCACCGGGATCGTGAAGCGGAGATAGAACGCCCAGATCATGAGGCCGAAGATCGCCGGCCCGGTCATGCGGATGCTCTGCCCCCCGGGCCCGCGCGGGGCCCCTCCAGCACGGGCGCCCCGAGCGCGACGAGCACGCGCACGAACACCGCGATGAGCACGGGCGCGCCGACGACCAGCAGCATGAAGATCGTCCGCCGCGACCAGAGCATCTCTCCGAGCGAGAGGTCGAAAATCCGCAGGCCGGAGGTGAGGAAGCCCGGAGCCGCCGGGATCGGACGCGCGGGTGAAATGGTCTCGGGGTCTGCCATGGTCATTTCACCAGGTACTGGAACACCGCCTGGAGGTTGTCGTCCGGAGACGTCACCTCCTCGATCATGCCGTACTCGCCGCTCGCGGCCAGCTCGGTCAGCCGCGCGTAGAACAAGTCGGGCTTGCCCGTCTCGACGACGACGGCCCCTTCCTCGAACTTCATGCTGCGGACGTCGGCGCGATCGAGGAAGTCGCGCGCGAGCCTTCGCGGGTTCTCGGCCCGGACGTACACCGTGTGCGGGTGCTCGTCGATCAGATCGCGGATGTGATGGACATCCCCCTCGGCGAGGATCCGGCCGTTGTTGATCAGGAGGATGTTCGCCGTCATCGACTCGATCTCGTGCAGGATGTGGCTCGAGACGATGATGCTCTTGCCGTTGCGCGCCCACTCGCGGACCAGCCGGATGGTCCGGCGGCGCGCGAGCGGATCCATGCCGGCGAGCGGCTCGTCGAGGATCAGCAGCGCGGGGTCGTGGACGATCGCCTGCGCGAGCTTGACGCGCTGCCGCATCCCCTTGCTGTAGGCGCCGATCTTCTTGTCGGCCGCGTCCATCAGGTCCACCGCGGTCAGCGCGCGGCGCGCGGCGGCGTCGGCCGCCTTCTCGTCGAGGCCGTTCAACCGCACGAGCGCGGTGACCCACTCGAGGCCGGTCATGCGGTCGTAGAACGCGTCCTGCTCGGGGCAGAAGCCGATCTGAAAGTAGAGGTGCGGGTTGCGCCAGATCGGCTCGCCGAGCACCTTGACCGAGCCCTTGCTCGGCTTGAGCTGGCCCGTGATGAGCTTCATGAAGGTGGACTTGCCGGCCCCGTTCGGGCCGAGCAGACCCGTGATGCCGGGCGGCACGCTCACGGTCACGTCGTTCAGGCCGATGACCTGTCCGTACCATTTCGACACGTGCTCGGCGGCCACGATCGGATCGCTCACGTGACGACCTCCACGCCCCGTACGCGGCGCTCCAGCACGGAGATCGCCAGGGCGATGAGGCCGATGATCACGATGAGCGAGACCGGCCACGGCGTGGCGTAGCGCGGCTTCAGCCGGAAAATGACGTCCACGACCTGCGTCCAGGTTCGCGTCGAGCGAGAGCCACGACAGCTTGGTGCTGCCGGTGATCGCCAGCATCACGAAGTAGATGGCCTCGGTGAAGAAGATGATGCCGGCGAAGAGAATGCCGACATAGCGGCTGCTCTTCGACAGCGACGACAGCGCCAGCATCGTGAACGTCACGAGCAGCGCCTGAAGCAGCGACGCCACCGTGATCGCCGGAAACAGGAACAGGTTCTTCTTCAGGAACTCGAAGCTGCCGGCAAACAGCACCTGGAGCACGAGGAGCACCAGCGCGGGCACGAGCGTGACGAACAGCACGAAGGCGAAGAGGATCGCGGCCTTCCCCGCGATGTATTCGCTGCGCATCAGCGGCTTCGACAGGTAGATCTGCAGCGCGTTGGCGCGCCGGTCGTTCGCGATCAGGCCGGCGCCGGCGTAGATCGTGACGATGAACACGAAGGTGGCCTGCTGCTCGAGGAACTGGCGGAACGTTTCCGCGGTCGGCGCGAACATGGCGACCTGCGGGTAGTTGGCGGTCACGTAAATCTGGACCGCACGCACGACGAACGGCAACCAGGCGAGGATCATCAGCCCCATGAACGCGCGCTTGCGGATCATCGTGAGCAAGCCGGCGCGGGCGATCACCAACCAGGCCTGCCCCGGCATCGCCTTCCCGCCGCGGTATCGCCGGTAGCTCTGATCGTGAATGGGCATCGCGGTCTACTCTTCCCCCACGGCCTTGGCGAACACGTCCTCGAGCGTGGGGACGCTCGGCCGCAGGTGGCGGACCTGCACGCCGTGCTTCGCGGCGAGCGCGAACAGGGCCCGTTGATCGTTCCCGATGCCGCTCTGGGCCAGGCGGTCCGGGACGAACACGCGCATGACGTCGAGGTCCGTCGAGGTGCACTCCATCCCCGCCTGGTGCAGCACGTCGAGGAACCCGGGAAGGTCTCCCTTGATGCGGAGCTCGAAGACGCGCCCGCCGGGCCCCTTCAGTTCCGCGATCGGGCCCTGGGCGACGACCTGCCCCTTGTCCATCACGATCACGTCGTCGCAGGTGTACTCGACGTCCGGGAGCAGGTGCGACGAGAGGATCAGGTTGACGTTCTTCTTGTGGCCGAGATCGCGAATGAGCTCGAGCATCTCGTCGCGCCCCTTCGGGTCCATGCCGTTGGTGGGCTCGTCGAGGAACAGGAGGTCGGGATCGTGGACGAGGGCCTGCGCCAGCTTGATGCGCTGCTTCATGCCGGTCGAGTAGGTCTCGATGTTGCGGTAGCGCGCCTCGCCGAGGCCGACGTAGTACAGCACCTCGTGCGCGCGCTGCATCGCGTCGACCGACGGCAGCCCGGCGAGCTGGCCGCAGTACCCGACAAACGCCACCGCGTTCATGCCCGGGATGTGGGCGTCGCTCTCCGGCATGTAGCCGATGCGGGCGCGGATGTCCATCGGGCGATGCGCGACGTCGAGCCCGAGCACCGTCATGCGCCCCTCGGACGGCTTGATGAACCCGAGCAGGGCCTTGAGCATGGTGCTCTTGCCCGCCCCGTTCGGGCCGAGCAGCCCGACGGCCCCCCGGGCGAAGCGGGCGCTGACTCCCTTGAGCGCGCGGTTGTCGCCGAAGGCGACCGTGACGCCGTCGAGGTGCACGACGGGGGCGTCATCGTCCGAGGCTGGCCGCTCCCGCGTCGCGATCGCGTCAGTGGTGTCCAAGTGGATAGCTTATACGCAGTCGGGGGTGCCGCGGGTTCCAGCCGGTGAATTCGCGCACCGGCGCATCACAGCGTGCCTTTGATGCCGAGCGCGTCGGCGCGCTCGCGCAGGAACGCGATCACGTTCGTGATGTGCTCGTCGAGGGGCAGGCCGATTTCCTCCGCGCCCTTTCGCAGATCGTCACGGCTGATCGCCCGCGCGAACGCCTTGTCTTTCATCCGCTTCACCACCGACGGCGCCTCGAGATCGAGGACGCTCTTCGACGGCCGCACGAGCGAGCAGGCCGTCACGAAACCCGACATCTCGTCGCACGCGAACAAGGCGTGCTCGAGCCGCGACTCGCGCGCGACGCCCGAGTACTCCGCGTGCGAGAGGATCGCGCGCGTCACCCACTCCGGATAGCCCTGGCCCTTCAGGATCTCGACGCCGCGAAACGGGTGATTGGCCTGGTCCGGCCAGCGCTCGTAGTCGAAGTCGTGCAGCAGCGCGACCACGCCCCAGTCCTCTTCCGGCTCTCCCCACAGGCGCGCGTAGCCGCGCAGCGCCGCCTCGACCGCGAGCATGTGCTTCCGCAGGCTTTCGCTCTGCGTGTATTCCGTCATCAACGCCCATGCGGCGTCACGGGATAGGGTCGACATTCTAAAGGTTCCTCAAGGTTCCGCGGGGTTCCACTGGGTTCCGCAAGGTTCGGTTCTGCAAGGTTCAGTTCCACGGGGTTCACAGGGTTCTGGGTTCCGCAGGGTTCGGTTCAACAAGGTTCCGTTCCACGGGGTTCGACGCGGTTCCTGACAGACTGCCCCCTGAACCGGGCGGAACCTGAACCTCGAACCCTGCGGAACCCAGTGGAACAGAACCGAGCGGAACCCTGTGGAACCCCGCGGAACCCGGTGGAACCCTTACTCTCCCATCACCTTCACAACCACGCGTTTCTTGCGCTTGCCGTCGAACTCGGCATAGAAGACCTGCTCCCACGGTCCCAGGTCGAGCGCACCGCCGGTCACCGGGACGATGACCTGGTGCCCCATGATCGTGCGCTTCAAGTGGGCGTCGGCGTTGTCTTCGCCGGTCTGGTGGTGCTTGTACGGCATGCCGGCGGGGGCGAGCTTCTCCAGCCACGTCTGAAAATCCTCGATGAGGCCGCTCTCCCAGTCGTTGACGTAGACGCCCGCCGTGATGTGCATCGCGGAGACGAGCACCATGCCGTCCTGGATGCCGCTCTTCTTCACGATCGCGGCAACCTCGTCCGTGATGCGCACGAACTCCTGGCGCTTCTTCGTGTTGAACCAGAGATAGTCGGTGAAGACCATCAAAATCAGCTCCCAGCTTCCAGCTTCCAGCTTCCAGCTCCGCGATTCCAAGCTCCCGGCTGCCCGCTATAACCCCCGACCTGACAAATTCCAGCATCTTTGCGGGAAGCTGGAAGCGGGAAGCTGGAAGCTCTAGCGAAGCTCCAGCGGCAGCGAGGCTTCGGCGTTGAAGTCCCAGCTCCCCGCGCCCGTGGCCCGGAACCGCCGCAGCCCCGCGGCCCCGATCATCGCCGCATTGTCGGTCGAGAGCGCGATCGGCGGAATGAAGACCGGGATGCCGTACCGCGCGCCGCGGGCTTCGGCGTCTGCGCGAAGCCGGCTGTTCGCCGATACGCCGCCCGAAATCCCGACGCTCCGCGCCCCGAGCCAGCGCGCGGCGTCGAACGTCCGATCGAGCAGTGTCTCGACGACCACGCGCTGGAAGCTGGCGCAGATGTCCGCCACCTCCGACGGCGGCAGCGCGGCCCCCGCGGAACCGGCGGCCGCGGCTTTCCCAACGGGCGACGCGCCGGTGCGCTCGCGGACGAGGCGAAGCACCGCAGTCTTGAGGCCGCTGAAGCTGAAGTCGATCCGGCGGGCGATGTCCGCGGGAAGGAGGCCGTCGGCGGTCGCCTTCGGGGCGTTGCGATCCGCGTGCGTCAACCGCGTGACCGGAAACTCGACTGCACGGTCGTTGCCCGAGCGGGCGACGCGATCGATCGCCGGGCCGCCCGGGTATCCAAGACCGAGCAGCTTCGCCACTTTGTCGTACGCCTCCCCCGCCGCGTCGTCTCTCGTCCGCCCGATCAGGCGGTAGTGCCCAGGCTCGGGGATGACGTAGAGGCTCGTGTGCCCCCCCGAGACGACGAGCACCGCCGCGGGCAGCGGCAGCTCGCCGTGCGCGAGCGTGAGCGACTCGATGTGGCCGGCGAGATGATGGACCGGCACGACGGGGATGCCCCGGGACCAGGCCAGCGCCTTGGCGAACGCGACACCCACCAGGAGCGACCCGACGAGTCCCGGCCCCTGCGTCACGGCGACGGCGTCGATTTCTTCGATCGTGACGGCGGCGTCGGCGAGCGCCGCTTCGAACACGCCGCAGATGTCCCGGACGTGCTGCCGCGACGCGAGCTCGGGGACCACGCCTCCCCACTCCCGGTGAATCGCGGCCTGCGAGGCAACAACGCTCGAACGGATCTGCCAGGGGCGGAGGGCGTCGCCGGTCTCCGCCACCACGGCGGCGGCGGTTTCGTCGCAGGACGTCTCGATCGCGAGCAGCATCATCGGGCGTCGGCCGGCGTCGAGCCCTCGACGCCGTCGGTACGCGTCGAGCCCTCGAGCGCCTTCTTCAGCGACTCGGTGTAGGGGGCGGTGAAGATGCCGCGCTCGGTGATGATCCCGCGGATGTAGCGGTGCGGCGTGATGTCGAACGCGGGGTTCCGGATCTTCGCGCCCACCGGCGTCAGCCGCGAGGCGCCGAGATGCGTGACCTCGCGCTGATCGCGCTCTTCGATCGGGATGTGATCGCCGTCGGGCGTCGCCAGGTCGATCGTCGAGATCGGAGCCGCCACGTAGAACGGCAGCTTGTGCTCGTGGGCGAGCACGGCGACGGTGTACGTGCCGATCTTGTTCGCCGTATCGCCGTTGGCGGCGATGCGGTCCGCGCCCACGACGACGAGGTCGATTTCTCCGGCGCGCATCAGCGGCCCGGCCATGCTCTCGGTGATGACCGTCGTGCTGATGCCGTCGCGGATGAGCTCCCACGCGGTCAGACGCGCGCCTTGCATGAACGGGCGCGTTTCGTCCGCGAACACCGCGATGTGCTTCCCCTGCTCGACCGCCGCGCGGATGACGCCGAGCGCCGATCCGTACCCCGCCGTGGCCAGCGCGCCGGCGTTGCAGTGCGTCAGGACCCGCGATCCGTCCGGCACCACCTCGGCGCCGACGCCGCCCATGAGGCGGCAGTTCGCGACGTCCTCGTCGTGAATCGCCCGGGCCTCGCGTTCGAGGCGGTCCGAGAGCTCCTCGGGCGATTCCCCGGCGTGCGCCCCTTCAGCGAATGCCCGCTTCATCCGGTCGATCGCCCAGAAGAGGTTGACCGCGGTAGGCCGGGTGCTCGCCAGCATGTCGCAGTTCTTCTGGAACTCGACGGCGAACTGGCGTGTGCCTTTCGCCGAGCTGCGCCGCATGCCGAGCGCCAGGCCCATCGCGGCCGCGACGCCAATGGCCGGCGCGCCCCGGATCACCATCGTTCGAATCGCGCGCGCCACTTCCTGCGCGGTGCGGCAGCGCACGTAAATCTCCTGGCCGGGCAGCTTGCGCTGATCGACCATCACGATGACGTCGCCCTGCCAATCTATCGTCGGAAGCATGTGTGTTATCCCAGCAGATGCGAGTCGAACGGCAGAGGCAGCAGCGCCGACAGCCGGAATCGGCCGGTCGGCCCGTTCAGGTTCCCTAGAATGATATCGATGTCCCCGCAATACTCCCAGAGCAGCTGACGGCACGGGCCGCACGGAGGGGTCGGCGCCTCCGTGTCGGCGACGATGGCGATGCGGGTGAAGACCGAGTCGCCGTCCGACAGCGCCTTGACGAGGGCGACGCGCTCGGCACAGAGCGTGAGACCGTAGGTCGCGTTCTCGATATTACAGCCTCCGATGATCCGGCCGTCGGCGGTTTCGAGCGCCGCGCCCACCATGAAGTGCGAGTACCGCGCGTGCGCGCGGGTCCGCGCCTCGATCGCGGCAGCGAGCAGGACCCCTTCCCGAGCGACATCCGCCGGCGAGGTCGAGTCGATCGAAAGGGTCCGCCATTCCGCTTCGCTTCGGGGATCGCGCCCGGCGCGCCGCTCGCCCACGCGGCGGTCCGTTCCGGCGCGCCGGTCCGTATCCGGCGCCGCGGCCTTCTTCGCCGGGCTGGCGGGCTTCGTGCGCCGTTCGGCGGTACGGCGGTCGGCGCGGGTCCGGCGATCGGCGGCCGGCCCTGCCTTGCGGTTCTCAGAGTCGCTCAATGACTGCCTCCAGGAGCGCGGAGAATTCTCCGCGGACACGGCGCGCCACTTCCATCACTTCGTCGTGCACGAGCGGCTGCGGCAGCACGCCCGCGGCCGGATTCGTGATGCACGAGATGCCGAGGATCTCCATCCCCATGTGGCGGCCCGCGATCGCTTCGGGCACCGTGGACATGCCGACCGCATCGGCGCCGATGGTGCGCAGGAAGCGGATTTCGGCCGGCGTTTCGTAGCTCGGGCCGTGCATCGCCGCGTAGACGCCGTGCGCGAGGCCCGTCCCGAGCGCCCGCGCCGATTCGAAGGCGATCTCCCGCAGGCGCCGCGAGTACGCCTCGGTCATGTCCGGAAACCGCGGGCCGAAGCGATCGTCGTTCGGCCCGACGAGCGGGTTGCTTCCCATCAGGTTGATGTGGTCGTCGATCACCATCAGCGTGCCGGGCTTGAAGAGCACGTTGATGCCGCCGGCCGCGTTCGTGAGGATGAGCGTCCGGACCCCGAGCAGGCCGAGGACCCGGGTCGCGAACGCCGCGGTCTGGAGGCTGTGCCCCTCGTAGAAATGCGCCCGCCCCGCGAGCGCGGCCACGCGCTTCCCGGCGATGGCACCCCCTATCGAGCCCCCTATAGAGCCCCTATTGAGCCCATTGAGCCCCCTATTGAGCCAATGACCAGCGTCCCGGCATGACCCACCACCGCCGAGGCCGGCCAGTTGGGAATCTCGGCATACGGAATCGTCGTCTTTTTCTGAAGCCCGGAGGCGAAATCCCCGAGCCCGGATCCGAGCACGACGGCAACGTCCGGCACCTCGCCGATCCGGCCGCGCAGCGATTCGACGGCCTGCTGCACCCCGGCGTAGTCGTCGCTCATAGCAGGAACCCCGCGATCGTCGCGGTGATGAAGTTGGCGAGCGTGCCGGCCAGCATCGCGCGCAGGCCGAGGCGTGCCAGGTCGTGCCGGCGCGTCGGCGCGAGCGCGCCGATGCCGCCGATCTGGATGCCGATCGAGCTGAAGTTCGCGAAGCCGCACAACGCGAACGTCGCGATGGTGAACGAGCGGGGATCGAGCACGGGCTTCATCGGGCCCAGCTGCGAGTAGGCCACGAACTCGTTGAGCGCCATGCGCGTCCCGAGGAGGTTGCCGATCACCGGCGCGTCCGCCCAGGGCACGCCCATGCTCCAGGCAATCGGGGCGAACACCCAGCCGAAAATCTGCTGCAGGCTCAGGCCCACCAGGCCGAGCAGGAAGTTCACCAGCGCCACCAGCGCCAGAAAGGAGATCAGCATCGCGCCGACGTTGAGCGCCAGCGCCAGCCCTTCGCCGGTGCCCCGGCCGGCCGCGTCGATCACGTTCACGTCCGTGCGCTCGATCTCCAGCTTCACCGTGCCCATCGTTTCCGGCACTTCGGTCTCGGGCACGAAGATCTTCGCCATCATGAGCGTCCCGGGGGCGGTCATGATGACGGCCGTCAGCAGGTGCTCGCGCCTCGATGCCGAAGAGGATGTAGGCCGCCATGATGCCGCCGGAGATGTGCGCCATCCCCGACGTCATCACCGTCATCAGCTCGGACTCCGTCATGCGCGGCAGGTACGGGCGGATGGTGAGCGGCGCCTCGGTCTGCCCCATGAAGATGCTCGCCGCGACGTTGAGCGACTCGGCGCCGGACGCGCGCATGACCCGGCGCATCACGATCGCAAACCCCCGCACCACCAGCTGCATGATGCCGAAGTAATAGAGGATGGCGAAGAGCGCCGCGATGAAGATGATCGTCGGCAGCACCATGAACGCGAAGACCACGCCGTAGCGCGCGCCCTCGGGCCCGAGGACGGCGGTCATGATCCGCGGCCACACCTCCTTGTCCCCGAGAGGGCCGAAGACGAAGCTCGATCCCACGAACGCGAAATCGAGCACGCGATTGATGGCGCCGCCGAGCGTCTGGAACACGCGCTGCCCCGCGGCGGTCTTGAGCACCAGCAGCGCGAACAGAATCTGGAGCCCGAGGCCCCACGCGACCGTCCGGCGATCGATGGCGCGGCGGTTGGTCGAGCACGCATACGCGATCGTCATGATGACGATCAGCCCGACCAGCGGCTGCAGCCGCGACAGCGCGCTGTTCTGCGCCAGGAGCGCGACGACGGCGGCCGAGACGGCCGCCCCGCCGATGACCGTCAGATCGCGGGCGTCGTACGGCGCGCGCGGCGGCGGCCCGTGGGGCGGTTCGGCGGCGGCAGCCACTGTCATCAATCCTCCTATCCGACGTCAGCCCCGATGTGTTCGATGACGAGCGGGCCGACGGGAGATCGCCTCGTCGTCGATCTCGATGGCGGCGGCCAGGAGCGGCATGGCGTGCTCGAGACCGCGGCCGGCCCGGTGGTGCACCATCAGCACCGCCTCGCCCTCGCGGACGCTCGTCCCCCTCGGGGCGAGCACTTCAATCCCCACGCCGGGATCGATCACGTCGTCGAGCTTCCCGCGTCCCGCGCCGAGCCACACGGCGGCGCGGCCGATGTGCTCGGCGTGGAGCGACGTCACATAGCCCCGCGCGCCGGGCCGGCACGGGCTCACGGTCCGGCGAGGACGGCAGGCGATCGTAGTGGTCCACGACGGCGGGATCGCCCCCCTGGAACTCGATGATGCGCCGCAGCTTCTCCACGCCCGCGCCGGAGCTCAGGGCTTCGCGGACGCGGGCCTCCGCGGCCGCGTCATCGTGCTCCATGCCCGCCGCGATCAGCATGCGCGCCGCGAACCGCACCGACAGTTGCTCGAGATCCTCCGGCCCGCGCCCCTTGAGCGTTTCGATCGATTCGATCACTTCCAGCGAGTTGCCGACCAGACGGCCGAGCGGCGCATCCATGGGTGTGATCAGCGCCTCGGTCCTGACGCCCTGACGCGGTGCCGATCGCAACGAGCGACTCGGCCAGCCTGCGCGAGTCGGCCGGGGTCTTCATGAAGGCGCCGCACGCCCGTCTTCACGTCGAGGACGAGGCCGCCGATGCCCTCCGCGATCTTCTTGCTCATGATGGAGGCGCAGATGAGCGGGATGCTCTCCACGGTCCCGGTGACATCGCGCAGGGCGTAGAGCTTCCGATCTGCCGGGGCGATTTCGGATGTCTGCCCGATCAGGGCGCACCCGACCGCGGCGAGCGCGGCCCGCAACTCGGCCAGCGACAGGCCCGTCCGGAAGCCCGGGATGGCCTCCAGCTTGTCGAGCGTGCCGCCGGTGTGCCCGAGCCCGCGGCCCGACATCATCGGCACGAACGCGCCGCAGGCGGCGGCGAGCGGCGCGAGGATCAGCGACGTCTTGTCCCCGACGCCTCCGGTGCTGTGCTTGTCGACCGGCGTGCCGGGGAGGCCCGGATAGTCCATCCGCACGCCGGAGCGGACCATCGCGTCCGTGAGCGCAGCCGTCTCATCAGCCGACATGCCGCGGATCAGAATCGCCATCAGCAGCGCGGCCGCCTGGTAATCCGGCACACTGCCGTCGGTGACGCCGGCGATGAAGAACTCGATCTCCGCCCAGGAGAGCGCGCCGCCGTCACGCTTGTGCCGTATGAGGTCGACCGCGCGCATTCAGGGTTCTGTGAGGCTTGGAGGATCCGGCAGGCCGCATGGAGCGCCGGCCTTCAGGCCGGCCCGCGGAGGGCTGGCTTGAAGGCCAGCACCACACGTCACCGCAGCACCAGTGTCGGTCCCGCTAAAGTCGGACACCACTATAGATTAGAATCAGCTGGTTCAGCGACCGTACTCTGCAAAAATGGCCGAAGTGACGCCGCTTTCCCCCGAGCTCTCGCGCAGCGTCCTGGCGCTGGCGCGCGCGCTCGTCGCGGCGGCGCGAAACTGGGCGCTCTATCCCCCCGATCATCCCGCCGTCAGCGCGTCGGTCGACCGCCTCCGGACCACGCTGGCGAGCACGACGGCCGGGCAGGTGTTCGCCTTCGGCGTGACTCCCGAGACGCTGCTCATCGGCGGATCCCCCGCGGGCGCCGACGGCCCGGTCACCGAGGCCGCGGCGTGGCTCCACCAGCACGACATCCTGCAGCTCACGTTTGCCGGCGACGTCCCGGTCCTGACCCTCCAGGCGCTGCTCGCGTTGATGGCCGAAGACATCGACGCCGTCCGCAGCCGCGGAGGGCCCGCCAAGGCGTGGCTCGAACAGGGCCACCTCGCCATCGCGATCGAGCAGATCGATTTCACCAGCGTCTTCGAGGAGCGCGAGGTCCAGCATCCCGCGCGGCGCAAGGACGACCTGTGGCGGGCGATCGTGCGCGCCGTCACGGATCGCCGCAAGGTGCTCGACGAAGCCGTGCAGCGGCGCCTGCTCGAGATTGCCGGCGACGTCGGCGCGATCGGCGAGCTCGCGCAGGACGTGATCGCGCCCAACTTCGCGGCGGACGGATCGCCGATGCTGACCTCGCAGGCCGCGGCGGTGATCGCGGCGTACCGCCACCTCGTGAGCATCGTGGACGTGATGGATCCCGGCCGCAGGACGGAGGTCATGCAGAACCTGACGGCCGCGACCGCGACCCTCGATCCGCGCGTGATCCTGCAGATGCTCGGCTCCTACGACGAAGAAAGCACGGGCGCGGGGGGCGGCGCCACGTCGGCCGAAATCCGCGGAGGGATCGCGGCCGGGTTCGACGACTTCAAGGTCGCGCAGCTGCTCGCGACCACGCTCGCCATCGACGGACAGGCCTCGGAGCGGCTCGCCGGGGTCTTCGACACCATCGCACCGGACGAGCCGCGCAAACGGCGCGTGCTGACGATGACGAGGACGCTGCTGAGCGAGACCTCCTTCGGCCACACGAACCAGTTCCAGACGTTGTGGACCTCGATGGAAGAGCTCCTGCTCGCCTACAACGAGAAGCCGTTCGTCTCCGCCCAGTACAAGCTGGGGCTCGACCAGATCGGCGCGCGCGCGGACGCGATGGCGACCGACATTCCCGAGGAGCTCCTGGCGCTCATCGAGACGCTGGGCCAGGACAACGTCCGCCGGCTCTCGGTCGCCCTGCTCGTCGATCTCCTCAAGCTCGAGCGGGATCCGGAGCGGGCGCCGGAGCTCGCGCGCGACGTCGCGGCGCTCGGCGAAGACCTGCTGCTGACCGGCGACTACGCGTCGGCGTTGATCGTCACGCGGGCGCTGGCCGAGCAGGCGCGCACGCCCGGCGCGGTGGCGAGCGCCGGGAGCCGACTTGCGCTCGACGGGCTGGTCCAGACCTCGGCGTTCCACGAGACGGTCGATCTGCTCGCCGAGATGACACCCGAGGACGCCGAGGGCTTCCGGGACATCTGCACGGCGGTGGGGCCCGCCGCGGTTGACGCGCTGCGGCAACTCTTCGAAGTCGACGAGCTGACCGCGGGGCGGCAGCGCGCCAGCGCCATCATCCTGCGATACGGCGTTCCGGCCGTCACGCGGCTCGGGCCGCTCGTCGCCAGCGATCAGTGGTATACCCGCCGTAACGCGCGCGGAGCTGCTCGGCCAGCTCGGGGTGCCGGAAAGCGTCCCGTTCCTGCAGCCGCTGCTGCGCGGGGGCGATCCGCGCGTCATGCGGTCGGCCGTCCGGGCGCTCGCGAACATCGACGACCCCGCGGCGGCCCGGGCCGTGCACACCGTGCTCCGCGCCGCCGCCGGTGCGCAGCGGCAGGCGGTCGTCGCCGCGCTCGTCGCCGAGCGCGACCCGCGGGTCGTACCGGTCCTCGTGTGCATTCTGAACGAGAGCGAACCGCTCGGCAGCGATCATCAAATCGTGCTGGAGACGCTCGGCGCCATCGGCGAGGTGGGCCACGACGACGTCGTGCCGCACGTCGCGAAGGTGATGCGGCGCCGCAGCTGGTTCGCGCGCCGGAAGACGCGCGTCCTCAAACAGGTCTCGATCGGCGCCCTGCAGCGCATCGGCTCACCCGCCGCGACGCAGGCGATCGTGGACGCGGCGAGCCACGGCGATCGGCTGCTGCGGAAGCTCGCGCGCGCGGCGGCCGCCACGGCGCCTCCGGCACCATGACTGATACCAAGATCTACGAGGAGCTGGTGCGCCGGCTCGCCGCGGCGGTACGCGGCGCGTCGCTGTATTCGCCGGACCACCCGCTCGTCCGGCGCGGCGTGGACGCCTTGACGGCGCTGTCGCAGACGGCCCTCCACGGCGACGAAACCATCGTCATCGGGTTCATCGGCGACGAGGTCGTCGTCAACGCGCAGCGGCTCTTCCGATCGGCCGCCATGCTCATCGGCTTCGCGCGGGACCTGCGCGAGCGCGAGATCGAGAAGATCACGATTGCGCGCGGCATCACGCGCGACGAGCTCCGCTGGTTCGTCTACGAGCTGGCGGACCGGCGCGCGCCGGCGCCGCTGGCCGCCCGGCTCGAGCAGCGCGGCGTGCGCCGGATCACGATCGGCCGCATCAACCTGGAGCAGACCGAGGATGGCGCCACCGGCATCGCCGCGGCGCGCAAGGTCTACGGCTCGGCCGTCGAGACGGCGGAATCCCTGTGGCAGGCCGCCAAGTCGGGGGACAAGCCCGACCCCACCGCCGCGAAGAAGATCATCGACAGCCTCGCGAAGCTCGTCTCGCAGGATCGCACGTCGCTCATGGCCCTGACGGCGCTGAAGCGCTACGACAACTACACCTTCACGCACATGGTCAACGTGTCGGTGCTCGCCATGGCCCAGGCGCGGTCGCTCAACCTGGAGGGTCCCCTGCTCCGCGAGTTCGGCTTCGCGGCGCTGATGCACGACATCGGCAAGGTCCACACGCCGCTCGAAGTCCTGAACAAGCCGGACAAGCTGACCAAGGAGGAGTTCGACCTGATGAAGCAGCACGTGGTCGACGGCGCGCATATCCTGCGGCGCACGCCGGAGATGCCCGCGCTCGCCCCGGTCGTGGCCTTCGAGCACCATCTGCGGCAGGATCTGTCCGGATACCCGGAGAACATCGGGCATCGCGATCTCAACCTGTGCACGCAGATCGTCAGCATCGCCGACGTCTACGACGCGCTCCGCAGCAACCGCGTCTACCGCGACGGGCTGCCGAGCGACCGCATTCGCGCGATCATGACGCAGAAGGACAGCCCCGCCTTCAACGGCCGGCTGCTGCGGCGGTTCATCAACCTGATGGGGCTGTTTCCGGTCGGCACGCTCGTGCGGCTGAACACGGAGGAGGTCGCCGTCGTGACCCACGAGCACCCGACCGATCCGTTCCGGCCGCAGGTCAAGGTGCTGCTCGACGCCACCGGGCAAGCGGTCGAAGTGCCGCCGCTCGTGAACACCTGGGAACCCGACAGCCGCGGGAATTTCACGCACGCCGTCGTCGAAGCGGTCGATCCTGACACCGTGCACATCGATCCGCTGACCTACATGTGACCATGGCCGATCCTGTCAAACCGCCGACGCTTGCGCCAGAGATCACGGCCCGGTTCGCCGAGTTCGCGCGCTCGTGCAAAGCGGCGGCGCGTGCCGTGGCGCTGTACCCCGGCAGTCACCCGGCCATCGGCGCCTCGCTCGGCCGGCTGGCGCAGGCGACCTTGCGCCTGACCGAGCAGCGGACCCTTCACGCTCCAGGTCCACGCCGACGCGCTCCTGCTCGGCGGCGCGGTGGCGGCCCGGCCCGATCCCGCCGTCGCCGAGCTCGCCGAGGTCCTGTATCGCCACATGATTGGCGCGCTGACCGTCAACGCCGGGGCGGACGCCGACTCCTGGCGCACGCTCTTGCTCCTGCTGGCCCGAACGCCGGAAGACGTCCGCGCCGACGGCGGCATCGCGCACTTGTGGAACACGGCCGGCGGTCCGAGCCTCGAGATCGAGGAAATCGACTACGCCGAAGTGCTGCGCGAGAAGCAGGGCCAGGCGGCGACCATCGACCAGATCCTCGCCGCGGCGCTCGGCGGGCCGCAGCTGCAGCTCGACGACATCGGCGATGCGCGCGCTGGTCGACATCGTGGGCGACCCCGTGAAGCTCGACGAGCTGATGGCGCAGCTCGAGAGCGCGACGGCGGGCCGGGGCGTCGACGTCCAGGCCGCCGCCTTCCTCAGCGTGCTGCGCGGCCTGGCCGATTACGTGGCGCGCACGACCCCCGAGAAGCTCGAGGGGATCTTCAAGCAGATGGGACACGCCGCCGGCCGGCTCTCGGCCGAGGCGATGATGGCGCTGCTCGAGCAGCGCGACCGGCCCGAAGCGATGGTCGGCAACATCGACGTCATCGGCGCCGTGGCCGATTGGATGAGCGACAAGTCGGTCGCGCAGTTCGTCGCCGGGTCGGTCATCGCCGAACGCGGCGCGACGGACCGGCTCGCCCACGCGTTCCAGGCGCTCGTGCCCGAACGGGATCGCCAGCGGCAGCTCCTCGCGCTCGCCGAGACCGAAGTCGCCAGCTCCGAGCTCGGCGAGGATCAGTCGTTCTCGGAGTTGTGGGGCAGCGTCGAAGGGATGCTGACCTCGTACTCCGACGAGAGCTTCGTGTCGACCGAATACGGGCGCGAGCTCTCGAACGCCAGGACGCGCGCGGTCGCGGTCGAAGGCACGAGCGACGATCCGCCGGAGCGCGTGACGGCGTGGCTGACGACCGTCAGCGACAGCGCGCTGCGCGGGCTCGATCACCACCTGCTGCTCGACCTGCTCGTCATCGAGGCGGACCCGCTGCGGTGGCGCGACATCTCGCAGACCGTCGTGAGCCACGCCGACGATCTCGTGCGGGTCGGCTACTTCGACCAGGCGTGGCTGCTCGCGGAAGCGGTCGTCGATCAGGCGGCCGTCAGCGCCGATCGGCAGCCGCACGGCCGCGCCGCGCTCGAGCACCTCGGGCGCGGGTCGATGATGAAGCACGTCACCGCGTACCTGCGCAGCACCGACGACGAAGGCTACGAGCGCTTCAAGCGGCTGTGCCACGCGATGGGGACCGCGGTGATCACGCCGCTGGCCGAAGCCCTGTCGAGCGAACATGACGCGCGGTCGCGCCGGCGGCTCCGCGACATCCTGATCGGGTTCGGCGCGAAGGGACGCGAATCGGTGCAGCAGCTGATGAGCTCCCCCAACTGGGAGGTCCGCCGGACGGCCGCGTATCTGCTGCGCGAGTTCGGCGGGACCGAAGGACTGAAGGAGCTCATTCCCCTCCTCACCGATACCGAGCCGCTGGTCCAGCGCGAGGCGATTCAGGCGCTGGTGCTCAACGGCAGCGACGAAGCGTCGGCGATCCTGATGCGCGCGCTCGCCACCGCGACGGGACGCTCGCGCGAAAAGCTGGTGAACGAGCTCGTCGCCACCCGCGACGAGCGCGCCGGGCCGCTGTTCTGCCACCTCGTGCGCCACGTCGATCGCCGCGCATTCCAGCAGGTCTACCTCGCCGCCATCACGGCGCTCGGCGTGTTCGGCGGTCCTGATGCGGTTGATGCGCTGACGGTCGCCCTTCACCAGGGCGAGTGGTGGGCGCCCTTGCGGACGCGGCGCCACCGGGCCGCGGCCGCTGCCGCCCTGCGCCGGATGGGCAGCCCGCCGGCCCTCGACGCGCTCGAGGCGGCTTCCAGGAAAGGCACGCGTGGCGTGCGCGCCGCCGCGCGGGCCGAGCTGCAGCTCGGAATCCCTAATCGCTGATCCCTGATCCCGAATCCCCAATCGCGAATCCCTCATCGCGGATCCCCAATCGCCGATCCCCGATTCGCGAAGCCCTGTTCGAACGGTCACAAGAGGAGGAATCCCGGCGTAAGATGAACGGGACCGGGACCGGATTCGAGGATTAGGGATTAGGGATTAGGGATTCGACAGTGTCCGAGCTGCAGACCCGGGTCGCCCAGTACGACGAGCTGCTGCGGCGCTTCGCCTCCGGCGTGCGCGCGGCCCAGCTCTACGCGCCCGATCATCCGCTGGTCGGCAGGAACACCGAAGGGCTCCTGACGGTTCTCAAGACGCTGCACGTCGTCCAGCACACCATTGCGCTCGGCATCGTCGGCAACCAGCTCGTCGTGTCCGACACGCCGATGCCCAAGGCGAGCCTGGGCATGGTCGAGCTCATCAAGCGCTTGAAGGATCACAAGATCGAGCGGATCGCGTTCGAGCGCGGGATCACGGCCGAGGAAGCCACCAGCTTCATTCACGCCATCGCCGCGCTCGGGGGACGGACGCGAGACATCGGAACCGACGTGGTCGTTCCCGCACGTCCGGGTCGGCCGCATCACCGCCGAGGAACGGCGATCGGACGGGATCGGCGGCGACATGGCCGCGATCCGCCAGCTGTACTCGAACGCCGTGTCGATCGCGGAGGTGGCGTGGGAAAGCGCCGCCGCGGAGGGCCAGCCGGACCTGCCCGCCACGCTGCAGGCCGTCGAAGGGCTCGCCGACGCCGTCACGCAGAACCGGACCGCGCTCGTCGCGCTGACCGCGATGCGCAACTACGACAACTACACGTTCACGCACATGGTGAACGTGTCCATCCTGACGATGGGCCAGGCGAGGGCGCTCGGGATCGAGGGACAGCTGCTGCGCGAGTTCGGCCTGTCGGCGCTGATGCACGACATCGGCAAGGTCAAAACCCCGAAGGAGATCCTGAACAAGCCCGACAAGCTGACCGACGACGAGTTCACGATCATGCGGCGGCACGTCGTGGACGGCGCCGAGATCCTCCGCCGCACGCCGGAGATGCCGATCCTCGCGCCGGTCGTCGCCTTCGAGCACCACCTGCGCATCGATGGCAGCGGCTATCCCATCGGCGTCAAGCGCGACGGGCTGAACCTCGGCACGATGCTGTGCGGGATCTCCGACGTGTACGACGCGATGCGGTCGCAGCGCTCCTATCAGCAGGCGTTTCCGACCGATCGCATCCTCGCCGTGCTGAAGCGCAACGACGGCACGCAGTTCGACCAGCACCTCGTGCGCCGTTTCGTGCAATTGCTCGGCATCTATCCGCCCGGAAACCTGGTGCGGCTGAGCACCGGCGAGATCGCGGTCGTGACGCAGGTCCACGCCCCCGATCCGTATCGCCCTCGTGTCCGCGTCCTCTTCTCGAAAGACGGCACGCGCCTCGACCTCCCCTTCGACCGGAACCTGTGGGAACGCGCGCGCGACGGCGGAGAGGCCGACACGGTCGAAGCGCCGGTCGATCCCGCGAATTACGGCATCGACCCGTTGAATTACCTCATTCCCTGATGTCGGTCCCGGGTCTCAGGTCGAGTCTCCGAGTCCCGGACGGTCCCGAGTCCCGAGTCACCAGAGACCGAGACCCGAGACCCGAGACTAGAGACCGCAGCTATACTTCCTGCGGTGACTGAAGGGCTTCGCACGACGCTCGTGGCATTCGGCGCGCTCGGCCTGGGGCTGACGTGGCAGGCGGTCCGCACCGCGCTGATTCCGGTCAGCTCCCCGGACCGTCTCGTGGCCGAGCTTCGCCTGGCGCAGATGGCGGCGCTGCTGCTCGCGATGTCGGCGGGCGCCTATGTCGGTCTCGCGGTCGCGCACGAAGCGCGGCCCGGGGTCGGATTCGACGTCGCGCTGGCGGTCGGATTCTTCGTGGCCGCGGCGGCGACATTGGTGCGGGATCCGCATCAAGCGCTCACCATTCTGGCGCTCGCGTTCGCGGCCCACGCGGTGCTCGACGTCGCCCACCGTCCCGGCTGGCCGCTGCCCGACGGCATGGCGCCCCGCTGGTACTCGATTGGCTGCGCGATGTACGACGTGCTACATCGGCGCTCTCTGCTACCTGCCGATCCTGAGACGATGACGCGCGCGCTCCGCTGCGGCTGTGCTGGCGTCGCGATCGCAGGTCATTCGCACCGGGGCTCACTGGGGAACAAGTAGAATAGAGCTCGCGCTGCCTGCTGTGTCCCGAGGAGTCAGCATGTCGGTTTACTTCCGTACCGCGGCCGTTACGGTCGCTGTGTTCGGTCTGCTCGTTTCGACCGCGACCGCCGTTCCGCCCGAGAGCGCCCAGGAGGCGCGCGGCCCCGTCCGCGGTCCGCGCGGCGTCGTCATCGCGGCGCGCTCCGCCGCCGAGCTTCGCGACTGGGATCGGCGCGTCGATCGCATGCTCCGCGGTGGTGAGCTGCGCATCCGGCAGACCCGCGAGGACCCCCTCGTCCCTGGACGCACGCACCAGCGGGCCGATCAATACCATCGGGGCGTTCGCGTGTTCGGCGGCGACATCGCGCGCCAGTTGCGCGGCGGGGCGACCGAGTCCGTGTTCGGCACGGTTTACGAGGGGATCGAGCTCGATCCCGAACCGGGGATCGACGAGAATCGCGCGCGTGCGCTCCTCGAGGAGCGGACCGGCGCACGGCTCGACCCGTCCGTGGCGCCCGAGCTGGTGGTGCTGCCGCTCGATGGCGGCGGCTACGCGCTGACATGGCGCCTGCGGGTCACGACGCGGACCGATGCGCGGCAGTACTTCATCGACGCGCGGACGGGAGCGGCCGTCCTCGACTACAGCGATCGAAAAGGCCAGAGCGCCGTCGGCCGCGCCCGCGGCGTGCTCGGCGACACGAAAAAAATCAGCGTGCGGTCGAACGGCGGCCAGTTCGTCACGAGCGACGAGCTGCGCCCGTCATCCATCCAGACCTACGACATGCGGGGCGATCCGTTTCGCGTCGACGATTTCCTCAACCGCCGCATCACGCTGTCGGTGAACGATCTCGGGTCCGACGCCGACAACGACTGGATGGACGGGGCGGTCGGCGACGCGCACGTGTACGCCGGGTGGACCTACGACTACTTCTTCAAGCGCTTCAGCCGGAACGGGCTCGACAATGCGAACACCCGGACGCAGAGCCTCGTCCATCCGGTCAACCGGCAGGACTTCTTCACGCACATCGAGGAGTTTCAGGACTTCTTCATCAACGCGTTCTACGACGGCAACGGGATCCTGTTGTTCGGGGAAGGGCTGCCGGCCGGATTCACGCTCGACGGACAAGTGTGGGATTTCCTGGCGGGCGCGATCGACATCGTCGCGCACGAGCTCACGCACGGGGTGACGGAGTTCACGTCGAACCTGATTTACCGCGACGAATCCGGCGCGTTGAACGAGTCGTTCTCCGACATGATGGGCACGGGGGTCGAGTTCTTCTTCCAGCCGCCGGGCAACGACCTGGCGCTGCGCGCCGACTACCTGGTGGGCGAGGACGCCATCCGTCCAGGCGGGCTGCGCTCGATGTCCGATCCCGCCTCGAAGGGAGATCCGGATCACTACTCGAGACGCTTCCTGGGGCCTGAAGACAACGGCGGCGTGCACATCAACTCGGCCATTCCGAACCAGGTTTTCTATCTGGCGATCGAAGGGGGCACCAACCGGACGTCCGGGCTGAGCGTCCAAGGGGTCGGCGGGGGCAACCGGGATCAGATCGAAAAAGTGTTCTACCGGACGGTGACCCAGCTGCTGCCCGCGAATGCGACGTTCGCCGTGGCGCGGGCGGCCTCGATTCAGGCGTCGCGGGACCTCTTTGGCGTCAACAGCGCTGCGGAGCGGGCCGTGACGCAGGCCTGGACCGCGGTGGGGGTGAATTGATGCTCCCGCGCGAGCGCCAGAACCGGCGAGCCTGCCCCGAGCGAGCGAACAAGCCGGCGAGTCGAGGGGTCGAGGGGCACGTCCGCGTGCTCGCGCTGGCCGCGGCCGCCGTACTGGCGACAACGATCCCGGCAGCGGCACAAGGCGCGCGAAGCCGGGTCGTCCTGAGCCTGAACGGCGGCGGCCAGTCAGCCGGGCCCGGCCTCTCGGATCACTTCGAGTTCGCAACCGACCCCATCGAGAATGCGACGGTGGACGTGCAGTATCCGGCCAAGCCGATCCTGGTCGTCGACGGCGGGCTGGGAATCCGCTTCTGGAAGAACCTCGGCGTGGGCGTCGCGGTCTCGTACGCGAGCGGCGACGGCACCGCCGAGATCGAGGCGCAGATCCCGCATCCGTTGCAGCTGAACCAGCCGCGCGAGGTCAGCGGCGAGCAGGACGCCATCACCCGCACGGAGACGGGCGTGCACGTGCAGCTTCAGGTACTCGATCCCGATGAGCAGCCGGGTAATGCTGGTGCTGTCGGGAGGACCTTCGCGGCTGAACGTCGAGCAGGAGCTCGTGACCGGCGTGCTGTACGACGAAACGTATCCGTTCGATACCGCCACATTCCGCAGCGCCCCGACACGCCGATCGAAAGCGTCGGTGACAGGCTTCAACGCGGGGGCCGACCTGCAATGGATGTTCGGACGCCACGTCGGCCTCGGCGGGATGGTCCGCTTCACCCGCGGATCGGTCGATCTCACGACGGAGAACGATCGCCGCATCTCCGTGCGCGCGGGTGGCGTGCAGGCGGGTGGGGGACTCAGGATCGGATTCTGAGTCTGATCCGTTCTTGGTTCTTTGTTCTTGGTTCTTGGTTGGGTTCTTCGTTCCTCGTTGCCGTTCTCCTTACCGGTTCCTCGCTGACGCTCTTCGTTGAGTGGTCCGAGAATCGTCCCGAGAACCAGGAACGGAAAACCAAGAACGGAAAACAGGAACGAACAACCGAGAACCAAGAACGTAGAACAAAGAACGATGTCCGACTTCACCGCTCGCGTCCTGTCCGTCGTCCGCCGTATTCCCGTCGGGCGCGTGGCCACGTATGGCGATGTGGCGGCGGCGGCCGGAAATCCCCGAGCCTCGCGCGCCGTGGGCAACATCATGCGCGAGTGCGGCGGCCGGGACATCCCCTGTCACCGCGTCGTGGCGGCCGCTGGACGCCTGGGCGGCTATGGCGGCAATGTCGAGCTGAAGCGCGCCCTGCTGCGCGCGGAAGGCTTGAACGTGACCCGTTCCGTCATCCGCGATTTCCGCGAGCGGCGCTGGCCGGGGGTCTCCAAGGACGGTAGCGGACCCCGAGCGGGCGCCAAAACGGGCCTGTCCCGAGCGAGCGCGAAAACAGGCGAGCCTGCCCCGAGCGAGCGCACAAACCGGCGAGTCGAGGGGTCGAGGGGCCTGTCCCGAGCGAGCGCGAAAACAGGCCAGACGAGGGACGCATCGAGGGGCCTGCCCCGAGCGAGTGCGAAAACAGGCCAGGCTGCCCCGAGCGAGCGCACAAACCGGCGAGTCGAGGGGTCGAGGGGCAACGTGAACCCTGCATGGCTACGTCTAAGGTAACAGTCCATCCCGCCGCGCCGGGCCTGGCGGCCTCGCCGGGCCGGACAGAGGACCAGGCGCTCGTCGAACGGTGCCGGCAGGGGGATCTGGCGGCGTTCGAGGAGCTCTACCGGGCCCACGCCGGCAAGCTGTTCAGCGTCGCCTGCCGCATGCTTGGCAACCCGACCGAGGCCGAGGACCTCCTGCAGGAGATTTTTCTCTCGGCGCACCGGAAGCTCGACGGGTTTCGCGGCGAGTCGGCGCTCGGCACGTGGCTGTACCGCCTGGCGACGAATCACTGTCTGGACTACTTGAGGAGCCGGGCGGCGCGCACGAACCAGCTCACCGACGTGCTGGACGACGAGCCGAGTCTGTACGAGGCGGGCAGCAGCGGCCTGGCGGAGCAGACGGTGCTGAAGATGGATCTCGAGCGCGCGATGGCCCGGCTGCCCGAGGGATGCCGCGCCGCTTTCGTGCTGCACGACGTTCAGGGGCTGGAGCACCGCGAAGTGGCCGAGGTCCTCGGCATCGCAGAAGGCACGTCGAAATCGCAGGTGCACAAGGCGCGTCTCAGGCTTCGCGCGATGTTGTCCGAGCGGTTCCGGTAAGCGTCGAAGGCGGGAGCGTCGTCAAGACGGACAGAACACATGCAGTGCTCGCGATACCGGGAATGGATTCAGGAGCTCGCGGATGGGACCCTCGGGGGGATCCGCAGGGCGGAGCTCGAGCGTCACGTGGACGAGTGCGCGGACTGCCGCGCGTTCGCGGCGGACCTGCAGGCCATCCGCGACGCCACGGCCTCGCTCGAGCCGCTCGCGCCGCCCGACGGTGTGTGGCTCCAGCTTGCGGGACGGCTGATGCAGGAAGGGCGCGTGTCGCTCCCGCCGGCCCGGCCGACGGCGCCGGCGCGCCATGTCGCCCTGCTCGCCATCGCGGCCGCGCTCGTCCTCGCGGTCGGCGCGTCGATCGTCATGCTGGTGCCTGAGTTCCGTTCGAACAACGCGGCGCAGCCGCCGACTGTCGCCGTCCAAAGCGTGGAGACGGAGTTCCGGCTCGCCGAACAGCACTACCAGAACGCGATCGCGGGGCTCGAGAAGGCGGCGCGCCTCGATGAAGCGTCCGCGGACCAGAACGCCGCGATCGATCCGCAAACGGCGGCGATGCTCCAGAAGAACCTGCACGTGATCGACCAGGCGATCGCCGAAAGCCGGTCGGCGCTGCGCTCGGAGCCGCAGAGCGCTCCGGCGCGCGACAGCCTGTTCGATGCGCTCAAACGGAAGGTCGCGCTGCTGCAGGATACGATCGCCTTGATGAACGAAATGCGCAAAGGCAATTCGGCCGGCGCGGCCCAGATCGTCGACGGCGTCAACAAGTCCTAGCGAGCGCGTCGCGCGAAGCGAGTCGCGGGGAGCGGGGAGCGGGAAGCGGGAAGCGGGAAGCGGGAAGCGGGAAGCGGGAAGCGGACACCGACAACTGATAACTGGCAACTGATAAAAGATGCGACAGACCTTCCTCACGCTGCTCACCCTGACCGCGCTTGCCGCGCCGGCGGCGCCGGCTTCGGCGCAGCCGCTACCCGAGCAGATTCGCTCGAGCATCCGCGACGGCGTCGAGCGCGCGCGCGACGCCAGGACCGTCAAGAAAGGCAGCTACCAGCAGGGGCGCGAGGAGCAGAGCGATCGCCAGACCCGGACGCTGAGGCTCGGGCCCGACGGCGAGCTGAGCGTCTCCAACATCGCCGGGGACATCGTCGTGACGCGCGCCGCCGGCAACGAGGCGTCGATCGAGATCGTCAAGACGGCGCGGGCCCGGACCAGCGAGGAAGCGCGCGAGGTGCTCGGGCTCGTGCAGGTCGCCGTCACCGAACGGAACGGCCGCGCCGAAGTGAAGGCCGTCTATCCGCGCGACGACGAGATGCGGCGCAACAACCGGCGCAACGTGAACGTGTCGGTCGCGTACACGATCGCCGCCCCCGCCGGCACGCGCATGACGATCGGCTCCATCTCCGGCAGCATCCGGGTGACCGACATCAAGGGGGACCTGACGGTCAACACGATCAGCGGGGCCGTGCACGTCGCCAACGCCGGCCGCATCGCCAGCGCGAAGTCGGTCTCCGGGGACGTCGAAGTCGCCGACACCCAGATCGACGGCGCGCTCGACGCGCAGAGCATCAGCGGCAACGTCGCGGTGCGGAGAGTCAGCGCGCGACGGATCGATCTCGGCACCGTCAGCGGCGGCGTCACCATCCAGGACGTGCAGTCGGAGCGGGTCGAAGGCCATTCGGTCAGCGGCAACGTCGATTTCACCGGGGCGCTCGCCAGGAACAGCCGCTACGAGCTCAACTCGCATTCGGGCAGCGTCCGCATCATCGTGGGAGGCGGGGTGGGGTTCGAGCTCGAAGCGGATTCCTTCAGCGGCTCCGTGAGGTGTGACCTCCCGATCACGATGCCGGGCGGCGACCGCGACGAGCGGGGGCGGCGCCGCGCGATCCGCGGCGTCTACGGCGACGGCAGCGCGGTGCTCGACGTCACGACGTTCTCGGGAAGCATCGTCATTTCGAAGCGCTAACCCGCCTTCGCGCGTGGATTGCGTCCGCGCTTCGGCGCGGCAGGCTCCGGCCTTTGCGCGTTGATCGCGTCCACGCTTCGGCGCGGCAGGCACCGGGCTGTCTGGATTCACGACGCCCACGCCCCGGATGGCCCGGCTCATCAGGGGCTTTCTGGCCGTAAAATGGCTCAGACGGCCCCGGCTCGAACTGGCACTTTCCTTGCTCCAATTCCCCGCAAGCAATCCGCGACCCGTGCCCGTATAATGCCGGTGTGGATGGCGACCGTCCACCGGGCTGATGGCAGCCGCGGTGATCGGCACAAGAGTCTCGGATTCGTCGCTGTCAGGAGAATGTCGCTATGAGAAAGCAGTGGGTTCTGGTGGGGATTCTGGCGGGCTCGCTCGTGGCTGGCCCTGCGTTCGCGCAGCACAAGGCGCCGAACCAGCAGCCGGCGACCGACGGTGCACCGGCGAGCCCGACGGGCACGCTGGCGCTCGGAACGGTCCGCCTGACGAAGAGCACGACCGCGGACGGGAAGGCGCTGCCGGCCGGCACCTACCAGGTGAGGCTGACCGCGGATGAGGCGAAGCCCGACGCGCGCGGCGCCAGCGAGAACATCGAGCGGTGGGTCGAGTTCGTGCAGAAGGGCGCGGTCAAGGGCCGTGAGGTCGTCAGCATCGTGCCGCAGGCGGAAGTGAAGAACGTCGTCAAGGACGCGCCCCCGCCGGCCGGCGGCTCCAAGGTCCAGTTGCTCAAGGGCAACGACTACCTCCGTGTCTGGATCAACAAAGGCGGGAATCACTACCTGATTCACCTGCCGACCGGCGCCGCGGCGACGCCGTAGGGCGTCAGCGTCGGAAGAACGCGGCGGTTGTCTGTCGACAGCCGCCGCTTTCTTTGTACCGCCTCAGACCGCCATCACGTCGAACTGCTCGTGGTGCAGGTGGGTGTCTGGCTTGATGGTCACGGGCTTGCCGAGCGTCTGCTGCAGATCGCGCAGGAGCGCGCTCTCCTCTTCCTTGAGGGCCCGGGCGATGTCGGGGTTGACGCGCAGGATCACGCCCTGCCCTTCCAGGTCGGTGCCGATCTTCTTCATCTCGGTCAGGATCTCGTAGCAGATGGTCGACGCGGACTTGATCGTTCCCGATCCGGAGCAGTACGGACACGGATCGGTGAGCTGGCGTTCGATGCTCTGCTTGACCCGCTTGCGCGTGATGATCACCAGGCCGAAGTCCGACACCTGCAGCGGCTTCGAGGGCGAGCGGTCCTTGCGCAGCTCCTTTTCGACCTCCTGGAACACCTTCTGCCGGTTCTTCTTCTCCTCCATGTCGATCAGATCGAGGACGATGATGCCGCCGAGATCGCGCAGGCGGATCTGGCGGACGATCTCCTTCACCGCCTCCAGGTTCGTCTTGACGATGGTGTCCTCGAGCCGGCCGGTCCGTTTGCCGACATAGCGGCCCGTGTTGACGTCGATGGCGACGAGCGCTTCCGTCTGGTTGATGACGAGGTAGCCGCCCGATTTCAGCCAGACCTTGCTGCGCAGCGCCTTGTCGATCTCGGCCTGGACGCCGTACTCGTCGAAGATCGGGAACTCCTTGGTGTACAGCTTCACGCGCGTCAGCAGCGTCGGCATGATGCGCTCGACGAGCGTCACCACCCGGCGATGCTCCTGCTCGTTGTCGATGCGGATGGCGCTGAAGTCCTCGGTGAGCAGGTCGCGCAGCAGCTTGGTGACGAGGCTCTGTTCCTGGAACAGGACGGCCGGCGGACGGCGCGCTTCCATCCGCTGGCGGATCTCGGTCCACACCTGGTGGAAGTAGGCGAGGTCGCTGACGATGTCGTCCTTCGACCGGCCGCCCGCGGCGGTGCGGATGATCACGCCGCCGGTGAAGCCGTGCTCCTCGCGGAAGTCGCGGACGATGCCGCGCAGCCGGGCGCGCTCCTCGCGTGACTCGATCTTGCGGGAGACGCCGACGTGGTCGACCGTCGGCATGAACACCAGGAAGCGGCCGGGCATCGTCACGTGGGAGGTGAGCCGCGCGCCCTTCGTGCCGAGCGGCTCCTTGACCACCTGAACCAGGACCTCCTGGCCTTCCTTCAGGAGATCTTCGATTTTGGCCTGGGGCCTGTCGTCTCGCGAATGACCGCGTCCCGATCCCGAGCTCGACCCGGAATCGCGGGGCGACCCGCGGCGCTCCGCCGGACGGCCGTTGCCTCCGTCCGCTACGGGGATGTCGGAGACGGCGCCGTCCGCGGCCGCGCCAGCCTCGGCCAACGCGATCTCCGGGACCGCCGCGAGCACCGGGGTCTCGTCCTCGTCGCCGGACTCCAGCCGGTCGAACTCCTCGACGGTGTCGACGACCTCGGTGACGTACAGGAACGCGTCGCGCTCGAGACCGATGTCAACAAAGGAGGACTGCATGCCGGGGAGCACTTTCGAGACCCGGCCCTTGTAGATATTGCCGACGACGCCCCGCTGCCGCTCGCGTTCGATGAAGATCTCGACGACCTGATCCTCTTCGAGGATCGCGACACGCGTGTCGTGATCGCCCGAGGAGATGATCATCTCCTTGTTCATTGGAACTCCAGAAGTTGGTGGAATCAGGCGCGCGCTGCGCGGACGCGTGCCCGCCGGCCAGGGTACCCCAGCACCCGGCCAGCCAGCACGCGAAGAGCGCGAACAGCACCTGCATCCCTAATCCCTTATCCCTGATCCCGGATCCCTAATCCCGGATCGAATCCCGAGTCCCGAGCCCCGAGTCCCGAGCCCCGAGCCCCGGGTTAGTTCGTGAATCGCCGCATCCGCACGTTGAGGATGAGGCCGAATGCTGCAAGCGTGGCGATCATCGACGAGCCGCCGTAGCTCATGAGCGGCAGCGTCAGCCCCTTCACGGGCGCGAGGCCGGCGGACATCGTCACGTTGTAAATCACCTGGAACGCAAAGCCCGAGATGATGCCTCCTACGAGATAGGCGCCGATGCGGTCCTTGGCCAGCCTCGCCGCTTCGAGCGATCTCAGAATCACGAACAGATAGAGCCCCAGCGCGACCAGCACGCCGATGAAGCCCTGCTCTTCCGCGAGGACCGAGAAGATGAAGTCGTTGTCGGCAACCGGCAGGAACTTGTACTGCCCCTGCGTGCCCTCCATGAACCCTTTGCCCCTCAACCCGCCGGACCCGACTGTGACTCGGGCCTGGATCTGCTGGTAGCCCGCGCCGCGGGAATCTTTTTCGGGATCCAGGAACGTGTTGATGCGGGATTTCTGGTAGTCCTTGAGCGCGACCTTCCACGCGATCGGCGCGATGAGCACCGCCGCAATCGCGACGACCGCGATGAACCGCAGGCGCAGCCCGGCCAGATACGCGACGCCGAAACACACCGGGATCAGCGTCACCGCGGTGCCGAGATCCGGCTGCTTGGCGATGAGGATGAACGGGACGACGAAAAACAGACCGGCGATGATGAGCTCCCCGTAGTTGCGCGCGCCGCGGCGGTTCTCGCCGAAGTACATGGCGAGGATGAGCGCCAGCGCCGGCCTGGCGAACTCCGAGGGCTGGAGGTTGAAGACGCCGAGCGAGATCCAGCGCGTCGACCCGCCGGCCCGCAGGCCGCCGATGAGCACGTAGATCAGCAGCCCGATGAGCCCGCAGAACAGCAGCAGCGAGTGTTCGGCCAGGAACCGGTAGTCGAGCGCGAGGAAGATGAGAAGGACGAGGAAGCCGAGGCCGGTGGCGTAGAGCTGGACCCAGAACCGTCCGCCGGCATGTCCGCCGCCGGGCAGGTGCGCGCCCACGTAGGTCGTGCTGTAGATCATCGTCAGGCCGATGCCGCAGAGCAACAGCACGGCGCCGAGCAGGAGCCAGTCGACATGGAAGAAGAGGCGTCGTTCGAACATTCTAGGGGTTCCCGCCTCCCCTGGTCGCCGCCGGCACCGGCACAGGCTCGGGGCCCGGGACGATCACGGGATCGTCGGCCGCCGCCACCGGGACGGTCGCAGGGACTGCGTTCAGTGACGGCATCGGCCGCCCCTCGAGCTTCGCGAAGTAGGTTTCCATCGCGTACTTCGCGATCGGCGCGGCGCTCGATCCGTGCTCCGCGTGCTCGGCGAACACCACGCCGGCGATCTGCGGGTTGTCCCGGGGCGCAAAAAACACGAACCAGCCGTGGTGGCGGACGTCCATCCTGTTGCGCGCCGTCTTGGCGCCGGTCAGCGAGATTACCTGCGCGGTCCCGGTCTTGCCCGACACGTCCTTCCCCACGATCCGCGCGCGGCCGCCGGTGCCGGCCCCATTGACGACCAGCCAGAGGCCGTCGCGAACGGCGGACACCGTCTCCGGCTTCATCTTCACGACCGACTTGGGCGCCGGCGCCGGCACGGCGGTCCAGCCCTGTCCCTCATCGACCGCCTTCAGCACGTGGGGCGTGTAGCGGGTGCCGCCGTTGGCGACGGTCATCATCATCACGGCCATCGACAGCGGCGTCACCGACACCTGACCCTGGCCGATCGCGACCGAGATCGTCTCGCCGGCGTACCACTTCTCTCCTTTGACGTCCCGCTTCCACTGCGTCGACGGCACGAGCCCCTTGAGCTCGTTCGGCAGCTCGATGCCGCTCCGTTCGCCCAGCCCGAGCGCCGAGGCCCACTTGTGGATCCGATCGACCCCGAGCATGTTACCGAGGGTGTAGTAGTACACGTTGCACGACTGCTCCATCGCGTGCCGCATGTCGATCGTGCCGTGCCCGCCGGGCTTCCAGCACTGGAAGTACCGTCCGTAGAAGCTCGCGCCGCCGGTGCAATGGACGCGGAAGTTCGGCGTGACGACCCCTTCCTCGAGCGCGGCGGTCGCCACGGCGATCTTGAAGGTGGACCCGGGAGAATAGATGCCCTGGAGCGCGCGGTTCGACATCGGGTTGAGCTTGTTCTCTGATAAGCGAGTTCCAGGTCGCGCGGTCGATGCCGGTCGCGAAGGTGTTGGGGTCGTAGGCCGGCTCGCTGACGAGCCCGAGCACCTCGCCGTTGCGCGGATCGAGGAAGACGGCGGCGCCGTTGTAGCCGAAGTGCTTGAAGCCTTCTTCCGCGGCGCGCTGCACGTCGGCGTCGATCGTCAGCTGCAGGCGCTGCCCTTCCTTGGGATCGTAGCTCAGGGTTTTGACTTCCTCGATCTCCCGGCCAAGGCTGTTGACGATCACCGCCTTGTTGCCCTCGGTCCCCATCAGCCGCCGGTTGTAGGCCTGCTCGACGCCGGCCTGCCCGATGATCGCCCCGGACTCGACGCCCTTGTAGTCGGCCTGCTTGAGCTGCGCTTCGGTGACCTCGCTGACATAGCCGAACAGGTGCGCCGCCATCGCGCTGGCCGGATACCGGCGCGTGGGCACTTCCTGATAAATGATGCCGGGCAGCTCGAGCCTGCGGGTCCGTGGCGGCAATCACCTGCTCGAGCGTCGCGTTCTCGATGAGCACGATCGGCCGGTAGCTCGGATCGCGCCGCCGGCGGTTCACGATCTCGCGCATCTGCGCTTCGTCCGCCCCGGTCGCGCGCGCCAGGGCGTGGAGGGTCTGCTCGAGGTTCTTGGTCTGCTCGCGGACGAGCGCGATATTGAACGTGTTCTGGTTCTGGACCAGGACGACGCCGTTGCGGTCGAGCAGCACCCCCCGCGGCGCCGGCAGCGGCAGCCGCCGGAGGTGGTTCTCCCGCGCCATCTCCCTGAACTTTTCGTAGTGCGCGATCTGAAAGATCCAGAAGCTGATCGCGAGCGCCGCAAACAGCAGCGGCGACGAAATACTGCATGAACGACAGCCGCAGCATCAGGCTGCGGCGATCGTCGGGCATCAGCGGTGGTCGGTCGACATTTCTTCGGTCTCTGGTCGTTGGTCTCGGGGTCTCCGGTCTTCGGTCTCGGTCTCGGGTCTCCGGGCTCGTCGGGCTCGCGAGCCTAGTACCGCCGCCGGCTGAACGCGGCGCGCGACTGGCGCCGCTGCAGCAAATCAGGTCCCTGCTCGACGAGCAGGAACGCCGCGATGCCGATCCCGCCGTTGACCACCGCCTGGATCAGCGTCGCCGAGTAGTGCATGGTGAACGCCCGCGACTCGACCAGCGCATGCAGCGCCTGAAAGCACAGCTCGTGGGCGAACGTCGCGCCCACGAACATCACGAACCTCGGCAGCGGCTGCGAGACGATGAACTGCGCCCCCAGCACGCCGACCATGAATCCCACCAGCGTCTTGGACAGGCCGCCGACCCCGACGATGCCCCCCGCGAGCGCGTCCTGCGCCAGCCCGCCCGCCGTCCCGGCGAGCAGACCGGTCGCCGCGCCGAACGCCAGCGCCACGTAGATCACCGCGACCAGCACCAGGTTCACGCGCGTCCCGCCCGCCATCGACATCCCCGCCAGCGTCGTCTGCAGCAGGAGTGCCAGCGCGAGCGCGGCCAGCACGCCGGCAGTCCTCATTTGGCGGGCCCGGCCGGCCGCCTGGCGCGGGTACACCGCCGTCCGGGATCGCGAGACGCGCCGGCACGAGCACGACCAGCACCTCTTCGAGGCTCGAGAAGTCGACCGACGGCCGGACGGTGATGGTCCGATACAGCGCGGAGCCCCGCTCGGCCGTCTCGACGCGTCCGATCGTGAACCCCTTGGGATAGATGCCGTCGGCCCCCGAGGCCACGACCGCATCGCCGGCCTTCACGTCGGCGAGGTTCGAGACCAGCTCCATGGTCAGCGGCGGATCGCCGTCGACGCCGACCACCATGCCGCCGGCCCTCGTGCGCTCGGTCAGGGCGCCGGCGGCCGCGTAGCGATCGATGAGCAGCTGCACGCGCGCGGCGTGCGCCGCCGGCACGCCGATGATGCGCCCGACGATGCCGGTCGGGGCGATCACCGCCATGTCGGCCTGGACGCCGTCGTCGGCCCCGCGGCCGATCGTGATCGTCCGCATGCCCGGATTCGGGTTGCCGGCGATCACATCCGCCGCGATCGTGGGCAGGGTCGTGCTCGTCTGCAGGTTCATCAGTTCCTGCAGCCGCGTCGACCGGCCCGCCAGGGCGCGCTGCTCCTGGAGCCGCACTTCGAGATCCGCCACCTGCTTGCGCAGCGCCTCGTTCTCGGCGCGCACGCCGCGCAGGCCGACGTAGTTCCCCCAGAAGTTGCGCACGCCGTGGATGACCGACGCCGTCCCCCCCTGAACGCGCGCGAACACGCCGAACGTCACCGCCTGCAGCACCGGCACGCCGGACTTCGACTGGACCTGCACCGAGATCAGGAAGATGTGCGCCATGGTCACGACAAACAGCAGAACACCGGTGCGGCGGCGGATGTCTAACACGCTTCAGTCCGCTTCCCGCTCCCCGCTTCCCGCTTCCGCGCCGTTCGTCCGCCTCCGTGCAGGCTGGAAACTGGAAGCTGGAGCGGCTGGAAGCTAGTCAATCGATATCTTCCTCAGCAGGTTGAAGTCCGACAGCATCTTGCCGGCGCCCAGCACGACCGACGACAGCGGGTCCTCCGCCATGGCCAGCGGGAGCCCGGTCTCTTCACGCAGCCGCTTGTCGAGGTTCTTGAGCATCGATCCGCCTCCGGTGAGGACGATCCCGCGGTCCACGATGTCGGCCGACAGCTCCGGCGGCGTCCGCTCGAGCGCGACGCGCACCGCGTCGACGATCACGTTGACGGTCTCGGCGAGCGCTTCGCGAATCTCCTCGTCCGTGATCGTGATGGTCTTGGGGACGCCCTCGATGAGGTGGCGCCCCTTGATCTCCATCGTCATCCGCTCCTCGAGCTGGTACGCCGACCCGATCTCCATCTTGATCGCCTCGGCCGTCCGCTCGCCGATGAGGAGGTTGTAGGTCTTCTTGATGTACTGGATGATGGCTTCGTCCATCTCGTTGCCGGCGACGCGGACCGCCTTGCTGTAGACGATGCCGGCGAGCGAGATGACGGCGATGTCGGTCGTGCCGCCGCCGATGTCGACGATCATGTTCCCCGACGGCTCCGTGATCGGCATGCCGGCGCCGATGGCGGCGGCCATGGCCTCTTCGACGAGGTGGACCTCGCTCGCCTTGGCGCGATACGCGCTGTCCTTCACCGCGCGCTTCTCGACCTGCGTGATCTCCGACGGCACGCCGATCACGATGCGCGGACGCACCCACACGTTGCGGTTGTGCGCCTTCTTGATGAAGTAGGTGAGCATCTTCTCGGTCACTTCGAAGTCGGCGATCACCCCGTCCTTCATCGGCTTGATCGCGACGATGTTGCCGGGCGTCCGGCCGAGCATGTCCTTGGCGTCCTTGCCGACCGCTTCGATGCGGCCGTTCACCTTGTTGATGGCGACAATCGACGGCTCGTTGACGACGATGCCCTTGCCCCGCGCGTAGACGCAGGTGTTGGCCGTCCCGAGATCGATGGCGAGATCGCTGGAGAACAGCGAGAACAGAGAGCGAAGACTCAACGATCACTCCTTGCACTGCGGACGCCGGACATCGGAAATTCAGCTCCCTGCGACATAGATCCCATTCTTGCCATGCTCCTTGACCCAGTACATCGCGCTGTCGGCGGCGTGGATGAGGCCGTCCGCGGACGCCGCGACGTCGGGCAGCGTCGCGACGCCGATCGAGACGGTGAGCTTGATGTCCAGGCCGTCCCCCTGGAGAAAACTGAACGCCGCGACCCGGTCGCGGATGCGGTCCCCGACCGCGGCGGCGCCTTCGCTGCCCGTGTCCGGCAGGATCAGCGCGAACTCGTCGCCGCCGAAGCGCGCGACCATGTCCGTCTCGCGCGCGCTCAGGCGGATGACGCCGGCCGCTTCGACCAGCGCGCGGCTCCCGAACAGATGGCCGTGCGTGTCGTTGATCGCCTTGAACCCGTCGAGATCGACGAACAGCAGCGACAGCGGCCGGCCGCTGCGCGACGCGCGCTTGGTCTCGCGGCGCAGCACCTGCGAGAGATAGCGCGAGTTGTACAGCTGCGTCAGATCGTCGGTGACCGAGAGCGCCTCCGCCCGCTGCACGCGGAGCGCGTTCTCGAGCGCGATCGCGCCCGGCTCGAGCCCGCTGAGCAGCGCCGCGAGCGTGCCCGGCGCAAAACGGGGCGCGCTCCGCGCGGGGACGCGATCGATGGCCACGAGCGCGCCGATCGTACGCCCCCGGCACGTCAGCGGGAACGCCGCCACCGCCGCGAGCGCGGCGTCGGCCACGCGTCGATCCTCGGCGATGTTGGCGGCCGCGAACAGCTCGCCGCTGCGGATCACCCAGCTGCCGACCGCATACGCCGCGGCCTCGAGCGACGGCGTCAGCCCGCTGGCCGCCATCGCCCGCGTGCGCCCTCCCCCGTCAACCGCGAGCACCAGCCACCCGGGCGCCGGAATCCAGTCCGACACGCGTGCCACGAGGGCGTCGGCGACCTTTTCGGGGTCGAGGCTCGAGTTCACCGCGCGAATCATGTCGGCTAGTACATCGGCGCGAGCGAGACGGCGCTTGAGCGACGCCTGAAGCGGCCGGAGTCTGCTCGCGAAGTCCCGGCGCGCAACCGACACGGGTCTGCTCGATGGGCGACGGGCGCGAGGCTGCCGACCAGTCCCGGTCAATCGGCTCTGCGTCCTGTAGGAATGGCGAATCCCTCTAAATCCTTCTATCCACCACAAATATAACACGATAAAGGGCGTGGGCCGGGGCCGGAAAGCACCCCGTTTCTTGCTTCCCGCGTCCCGCTTCCCCCGTGCTGCCTCGCAGCCTTCAGGTTCGGGACCCAGCTCCTGGGCGGCCCGAAGCTGGGCCGGAAGCCGGGAGCGGGGGCGGGAAGCGGGAAGCTGGAAGCTGGAAGCACCAGAATCAGGGCGCTGCCCTTCGTGTCATAATTGTTGTTTCTCGATCCCTGTTTGAGGCTGCTGAACCATGACGATGCTCGACCGGATGCGCCGGCACAAAGGCTGGCTCAAATGGAGCCTGGCCATTGTGGTCCTCGCGTTCATTTTCCTTTACATTCCGAGCTTTCTGGACGAACCGGGGGCCGCGGGCCTGAACGACGTGGTGGCGTCCGTGGACGGGCGCAATATCACCGTCGCCCGCTTCCGGCGCACCTACCAGCAGCAGATGCAGTCGTACCGCGCCGCGTACGGCGGGAACGTCGACGAGCGCCTGCTCAAACAGCTCGGCCTCGACCAGCGCATCGTCCAGCAGATGATCGAAGAGGAGACCGCGCTGGCCGAGGCTGCGCGGCTGGGCATCTCCGCGACCGACGAGGAGGTCCGGGAGCGGATTGCGGTGCTGCCCGGCCTCCAGGAGAACGGCCATTTCATCGGGGAAGAGCGGTACCGCCAGCTGCTCCAGATGCGGAACCCGCCGATGCGCCCGGATGAGTTCGAAGAGGAAGTCCGCCGCGGGGTGACGGTCGAGAAGCTCCAGGGGGCCATCACCGGCTGGATCACGCTGAGCGACAAGGAAGTCGAAGAAGAGTTCAAGCGGCGCAACGACAAGGCCAAGCTGTCCGTGGTGGCGTTCCCCGCCGACAAGTTCCGCGCGGGTCTCGAAGCGACGGATGCGGAAACCGCGGCGTACTTCGAGGAGCACAAGAACGAGCTGAAGGTGCCCGACAAGCGCAAGGTCCGCTATGCGCTGGTCGACATGCAGGGGATTCGCAGCCGGACCCAGATCTCGCCGCAGGACATCGCTCGGCTCGTACGAGGACAACCAGCAGCAGTACGCCACGCCGGAACAGGTCCGCGCCAGCCACATCCTGCTCAAGACCGAAGGCAAGGACGAAGCGGTCGTGAAGAAACAGGCTGAAGAGCTGCTGGCGAAGGTCAAGGCCGGGGCGGATTTCGCCGACCTCGCGAAGAAGAACTCGCAGGACGAGACCAGCGCGGTCAAGGGCGGCGACCTCGACTTCTTCGGCAAGGGACGGATGGTGCCGGAGTTCGACAAGGTGGCGTTCACGCTGGCGCCCGGGCAGATCAGCGACCTCGTGAAGACGCAGTACGGCTTTCACATCATCAAGGTGACCGAGAAGAAAGCCGCAACCACCAAGACGCTCGAGGAAGTGCGGGCGCAGATCGAAGACCAGTTGAAGTGGGACCGCGCGCAAGCCGAAGCGCAGCGCATCTCGGACGACGTCGCCGGGAAACTGAAGCTGGCGGCCGATTTCGACACCATCGCGAAGCCGCGAGGGCTGACGGTCGGCGAGTCCGCGTTGTTCAGCCGGGAGGAGCCGATCACGGGCCTCGGCATGGCGCCGGCGGCCGTCGAGCGCGCGTTCGAGTTGAAGGACGGCGAAATCAGCGAAGCGATCCGCACGCCGCAGGGCTTTGCCTTCCTCATGGTCACGGGCAGGCAGGACGCCTACGTGCCCAAGCTCGAGGAGGTCAAGGTCCGCGTGAAGGACGAGGTGCTGAAGAAGAAGGCGGTGGATCTCGCGCGCCAGCGTGCCGCGACGGTCGCCGCGCAGATGAAGTCCGGAGATTTCGACGCCGCCGCCAAGGCGGCCGGCGTGGAGGTCAAGACGACCGATTTCATCGCGCGGGGCGCCCCGATTCCCGACGTCGGCACGAGCCCCGCCGTGGACGCGGCGGCCTTCGCGCTCGCGGCCGGCGCCGTCAGCGACCCGATCGTCACCGACAACGGGGCGGTGATTGTGAAGGTGCTCGAGCGGAAGGCGCCGACCGCCGAGGAGCTCGCGACCGGCAGGGAGGCGCTGAGGACCGAGCTGCTGAACGAACGGCGCAACCGCTTCTACGCCGCCTACATGACCAAGGCGCGCGACCGGATGAAAGTGACCATCAACCGGGAGCTCATCGCGCAGCTGGTGACGTCAGCCGGACCTTCTCACCTCACGAACACATTCGGCATGATCGCGAGCGGCTCCCCGCGCCGGAACAGACGGAGCGGGGCGGTGAGCGTTTCCAGCGCGCGCCGATCGCGGCTTCCGACCAGCGCGCCGAGCCCGCCGGTCCGCTCGGAGCTGCCGAACGGGTTCTTCACGATCTCGTAGATGGACTTCCGGCCCGGGAAGACCACCAGCTCCACTTCGCTGTCCGGCGGAAGGTTCGCCCGCTGTTTCGCGATCGCGAGCGCGCGCTCGAGCCCGCCGAGCTCGTCGACGAGCCCAATCTCCTTCGCCTGCTTGCCGGTCCACACACGCCCCTGCCCGACCGCGTCGATCCGCTCCGGTGTCGTGTTGCGCCCGGAGGCCGCCTTCTCGACGAACGTGTCGTAGGTGGCCTGCATGTGCTGCTGGACCTTCTGGCGCTCCTCGGGACTGAACGCGCGCACCGGGGAATAGAGGTCCGCGAAGCGGCCGTTGGTGACCCCTTCCAGGTTCATCCCCATCTTCTTCAGGGTCCCATCGATCACGAACTTCAGCATGACGACGCCGATCGAGCCGGTGAGCGTGGCGGGCTCGGCGACGATCGCGTGCGCCGGCATCGCGATGTAGTACCCGCCGGATGCCGCCACGTCCGACATCGACGCGATGACCGGCTTGACCGCGCGCGTCAGCATGACCTCGCGCCAGATCACGTCGGAGGCGATGGCCGATCCCCCCGGGCTGTCGATGCGGAGCACGATCGCCTTGATGTCGCCGTCCGCGCGCGCCTTGCGGAGGTGCTCGACCATCGTGTCCGACCCGACGACCTGCCCCGAGTCGAAGTTGCTCTCCCCCGACGCGATCACGCCGGTGGCGTAGATGACCGCGATCTGCGGGCCTTTGTTGAGGCCGAGCGACGGGAGGGACACGTGCCGGTACTCCGACTCGGTCATGAAGTCGGCGGACCCCTTCTTCGAGAGCTTGACCTTGTCGTCGAGCTCGTCGTCATAGGCCACGTCGTCGACGAGCCCGGCGCGAACGGCGTCTTCCGGCAGGAACGGGCCGTGGTCGACGAGGTCGCGGATCTCCTGCTCCGATTTGTGCCGGCCTTCGGCGAGCCCGGCGATGAGCTGGCCGTAGAGGTCGGCGTTCAGCGACTGGGCCATCTCGCGGTGCGCCGCCGTGTAGGTGTGCTCGGTGAACGTGTTCGAGGCCGTCTTGTACTCGCCGATGTGGAGCGTGTCGGGATACGCGCCGATCTTGTCGAGCGTGCCGCGCAGGAACAGCTCGTAGCTCGACATGCCCGTGAGGTCGAGCGTCGCGGTCGGCAACAGGAACACCTTGTCGCACGCGCTCGCCAGGTAGAACTCCTGGTCGCCGCCGTATTCGAGATACGCGACAATCGGCTTGCCGGAGCGCCGGAAGTCCGTGATGGCGTCGCGGATTTCCTGGACCTTCCCCCACAGCGCGGCCGCGCTCGTCGGCCGGATGACGACGCTCGTGACGCGCTTGTCGACTTTGGCCTTGCGCAGCGCGTCGACGATGGACCGCACCGTCGGCGGCGCCTCGAAGAACTGGCCGATGACGCCGGCCGGCTCCATTTCCTGGAGCTCGCCGCCGATCCGCAGGACGAGCGTCGAATTCCCCGTGATCTGCGGCGCGCGGCCGACGAAGAGCGCCATGACCACGAGGCCCGCCGCCGAGACCGCGACCGCCGCGATGATGAGCCCGAGCACGATCCAGATGCCGCGGCTGACTGCCACCGATTGCCTCCTCCTGACAACCTCCAGAGCCCCCGAACCATCGAGTATAACGCGTCAGTCAGGCCTGCTGCGGCCGCTTCTCGAGAGGAGACTCGGCGGGTCCCGACAGGACGTCGCCGTTCGGCTTGAAGCGTGAGCCGTGGCACGGACAGTCCCAGGTGCGTTCCGCTTCGTTCCAGTCCACGACGCAGCCCATGTGCGTGCAGATCGGCGACAGCAGCGTCACTTTCCCGTTCTCGTCGCGGGAGGCCGCGACCTGCTCACCGTTCAGCTGGAGGATCTTCCCCTGGCCCCGGCGGAGGGCGCGCAGGCTCCGGCCTTCGGGCCCGGCGAACCGATCCCGAATCATGTAGAACGGATAATCGATGTTCTCCTTCAGATAGTCCCAGACGCCCCCTTTGACCTTGGTCCGGCCCGGGTCGAACAGATCGTCCCAGGGATTGCGGCGGCCGAGCACGGCGTCGCGAGCCATGATGCCGGCGAGCGTGCCGAACGTCATGCCGTTGCCGGCGTAGCCGGTCGCGGCAAACTGGCGTGCCGAGGTCTCGCCGATGAACGGCAGGCCATCGTTCGTCTCGACCACCTGGCCGGACCAGCGGTGGGTGATTTCGATCTCCGGAATGACCTGCCGCAGCGCGCGTTCGAGGGCGCGATAGCACGCTTCCGTATCGGCCGCCTGGCCGGTCTTGTGATCCTCGCCGCCGAAGATCGCGTAGTCGTAGTCGCGATGCGGATCGAGGCGGAGGTAGTGATACGGCGACGCCGTGTCCCAGAAGAGCCCGTCGGGAATCACGCCCTTCTTCACCCGGCCGCCGAGCACGTACGACGTATAGAGATAGAGCTTCGTCTGAAGAAGCGTCGCGCTCGCGATGTTCGTCTTGCCCATCAGCGGCGTGTGCGTCGCGATGACGATCTGGTTGCACGAGATCGTGTGGCCGCCGGCCTTGACCGACAGCGGCGTGTCGAGGACTTCCTCGGATTCGGTATGCTCGAAGATGTGCGACCCGCCGCCATCGATGCATTTCGAGAGCCCCGCCAGGTACTTGCGCGGATGGAACCTGGCTTGCCCCTCGAACACGACCCCGGGCCGCCCGACGAACGGCACCGCGTCGAGGTATGCCGCTTCGAATCCCCATTCGGCCGCCAGCGCGGCTTCTTCCTGCAGGCGCGGACGCGCCTTCGCGGGATCGGCGTCGAGCGCGGCGAACTTGTAGCCCGGCACCCACGTCCACCCGCAATCGATGCCTTCGGCGGTCACGATGGTGTCGATCTCGACCATGGCGGCCAGACCCGCGTCCCACAGCGCCCGCGCGTGATCGCGCCCGAAGTTCTTGATGAGGTCCGCGAGGTCGGCATCGGTCACGCAGGTGACGTGCGCGGTCGTGTGTCCCGAGTCCACGCCTCCGCAGCGCCCGCGATCGATGACGGCGACCGAACGGCCCGCGCGTTTCAGCAGGTACGCCGCGGTCAGGCCGGTAATCCCGGCGCCGATCACCGCGACGTCGACCGCGATGTCCCGGCCGAGCGCCGGGTAGCGCGGCATGGACGACGAGTCTTCCCAGTAAGGCGTGCCGTCAAGCTCAGCCATCGGTTTGCATCCTCCGCCATATCGGTGGCATCCGGCTTCAGCCGGACTCTCACAACAAGCAAATGGTCCGCCACCCCCTTGCAACATGCCTAAGCTCCGCCTCGGAACCAGCTACTGGCTCGATCGATACAGCGGCCGCGCGCCGCGATTCGGCACGATGCACGGGCGTCACCGGGCGGACATCGCCATCGTCGGGGGCGGCATCACGGGGTGCGTGGCGGCGTACCTGTTCGCGCGGGCCGGGGCGCGGGTCGTGCTGGTCGAGGCGCGCCGCATAGGCCGCGGGAGCACCGCGGCGAGCACCGCCTTGTTGATGCAGGAGCCCGACGTGGATTTTCGCGACCTCGCCGGCGCGCTACGACGCGGGGACTGCGCGGCGCGTCTGGACGCGCAGCCGCGCCTCCGTGCGCGGATTCGTTCGTCTCCTCCAGCGGCTTCGAATCAGCGCCGGTCTGCAGGTGACACCGTCCGTCTACTGGACGCGCGACCGGCAGGCCTCGGCGGATCTTCGCCGTGAGCTCGCCCGCCGGCACGCGGCGGGAATCCCGGGCCGGTGGCTGTCCCCGGCGGCGTTGAAGCGGGCGACCGGCATCGACGGCGCCGGCGGGATCCTCACGCGCGGCAACGCCCAGGTCGATCCGTACCGCTCGTGCCTCGGCGTCGCTCAGGGCGCGCGAGACGCGGGCGCGCGGCTGTTCGAACAGTCGGCGGTGAGGCGTTTGACGGGCGGGCCCGGCGGTGTCGCCATCAGCTCGAGCACGGCGAGGTACAAGCGGACTGGGCGATCGTCGCCACCGGCTATGCGACGCCGGAATTCAAGCCGCTCGCCGGCCGGTTCAAGATGATGAACACGTACGTCATCGCGACGCCTCCGCTGCCGTTGCGCACGCGCCGCGAAATGGGTCTTGGGCGGGTGATGCTGTGGGACACGGAGCGGCCATACCACTACGCGCGCTGGACGCCCGACCAGCGCCTCGTGTTCGGCGGCCAGGATCGGCCGAAGCTGCCCCGCGCGGCTCGAGCGGATGCGCTCGACCGTCGGGCGGAGCTGCTCTCGGCGGACCTCGGGGAGATCTATCCGGCGCTCACCGGCGTGACGCCTGACTACGCGTGGGAAGGTCTGTTCGCGACGACTCCCGACGGACTGCCCTACATCGGCGCGCACCGCCGTTATCCCAGGCAGCTGTTCGCGCTCGGCTACGGCGGCAACGGGATGACGTTCGGGTACCTGGCGGCGGAGGTGCTCGTGCGGGCCGTGCGCGGCGACCCGAACACCTGACGATGAGTTGTTTGCGTTCGGGAGGCTGCGCTAAGTGGAGGTCAGGAGAATCAGGAGATCAGGAGGAGATCAGGAGATCAGGAGTTTTTTCTCCTGATCTCTCGGTCCTCCTGACCTCCTGTTTCAACGCTACGGCTTCGGGCGCGGGCTTCACGAAGACGGCGTCGTCAATCGGCGCGTTGATCTTCACGTCCGCGAATTTCTCCGTCGTGACGGCGTTCCAGGTCGCGTGACGCACGGTGAAGGGCACCTTCACGCCGCTGACCTCCCGGTAGTCGCTGTAGTCGATCTGCTCCGGCAGGTTCATGAGGCGCTCGCCGGTCGTGATGATCAGCCGCCGCAGGAGCAACCCGCTGGCGCGATCGAAGCTGAGCTGCTCGGTCACGTTCGGCGCGACCCGTCCGGTGATCACGACGACCGGCTTGGCGTCGATCGTCTCGTAGGCTTTGTTGACGAGGAGCGTCGTGTAGCGCTCCTTGATGCCGAGCGGCAGCGTGAAGTCGGCCAGGCGAAGCCCCTGTTGCTGCTGGAACCCCAGGAGGTCGCGCGGGGCGTCCGGCGGTCCGCCGCCGCGTCCGCCACCGCCGCCGCCGACGGCCCACGCCAGCCTGCCGTTGGACGCACGGATCGTGGGGACCGGCTGCGTCGCGATGTCGATGCGGTACTCGCCCGTCGATTTCTCCTGCACGGTGACGTTCGTGGTGACCAGGTCACGCGAGGTCACGGCGCCGGTCATCACGCGGGTCTTCGCGGCCTGCAGCGCCTGCTGCCCGCCGAGCGCCTGGACGTATTTCGCGATCACTTCGTCGACCGTCTCGGTCGGCGCGGGGGGCTCCTGCGGTCCGGCGCCACGGCCTGCTGCACCGCGGCCTTCGGGACCCGCGGCCGCCGCCGGCGCTCCTGGCGCCGCTCCTGCGCCCGGCGCTCCCGGCGCCGCGGCTCCTGCTCCCGGTCCACCGGCGCCGCCCGGTCCACCGGGTCCGCCGCGTCCGCCGCGTCCCCGGCCGGCAGCCGCAACGGCCGCTTCCGCGGGGGTCATGTCGACGGACAGCGGCGGCGTCCGCAGCGGCTTCGCGCGGCCGTTGTGGCACGACGCGCAGCTCAGGCGCGGCGCCCCGTCGAAGAACTTCCCGTTGATGTCCTGGACCATCTGCATCATCTCGCGGGCGCGCTTCTTCGTGTCTTTGTCGTCGAGGTCGTTCTGCCCCTGCACGTGACAGTAGTTGCAATTCACGCCCAGCGACGCCGCGATGTACTGCATCGTCAGCTGCAGCTGATCGAGCGGGACGTCCTTGAGGACCTGGATGTTCTTGGGCGGCTGCGGACCACCCCGTCCGCCGCCGGGCGGCTGCTGCGCCCCGGGCGGGGCCTGCTGGGCGCTGATGCCGGTTCGTGCACCGACGATGAAGAGCAGTGCGGCGGTCATGACCGCGATTGAGACGCGGCCGAGGTTTCGTACGATCACGCTGGTGCCTCCTGGAACGGAAACGCAGGCAGTATGACAGACGGATACGCCCGGATCGCACGTCTCGTTACAGGGGTTGGCGAAAAGGGTTGCTCTCGACGGGGAGGGGCGGTTTGTCTATAATCGGAGATTCCGGATCGGCGTCCTCCTTCAGTGCGGAAGTGGCGGAACTGGCAGACGCGCAAGCCTCAGGAGCTTGTTACCGCAAGGTAGTGGAGGTTCAAATCCTCTCTTCCGCACCATTTAACTAATTGCATAATAAGCACTTGCGAGCGCGCGTATTTTGCCGCGTACCTGACCACGTCCTGATTAGGCTCATGATCGCGGACGCCGCCTCTCGACACGTTCTGGATGGAACTCGTCTCTGAGGGCTGTAGCAGCAGCTCGGACTTGATGGCCATCGCGGAGTTCCGCAACTCGCTAATGAAGCAACGTGCGGCGAGCTCGACCCAGACGAGCTCGGATATGTTCGGTCATTCCTGCGCTTCTGCCATGCCTCTGGTTGGATGTCAGCGAATCCCGCCGTCGCGGTGAAGGCCCCGCGGTCACAGAGTCCCCCACTCTCCCCGTCGACGAAGCAGAAGTCGAGTCAACGACGGTCTGGTTTCCCTTCGATCTCTAAGACGCTTTTTCGCAGGGGAATCTGACAGAAACGCGCCGTCGTG
>CAVZGT010000005.1:0-1727927 GCA_963774855.1 uncultured Acidobacteriota bacterium
ACCGGGTAAGCGCCCGAACGTCCCAGGTGTGGCACGATGCATTGTTTCCGTGCGACACTCACGTGCGTGAAAGCTTTCGTTCACGCTCGCCTTTTCGCAGACGATCGCGCGGCCCTCGACGAATTCAAACAACTGACGGGGCGAACCGAATCGGAGATCGTCCGGCGCGGGCTGCAGCTTGTGGCGGAGGAAGAACGCCGCCGGCGCAGCGCCCTCGAGGTCGCCGGACGGAGCGTCGGACGATTCAAGAAGGGTCCTCGCGATTTGTCTACGAACCGCAGGCACCCGGAAGGCATCGGCGAGTGAACCCCGCGGGGGGTTCTGCTGGATACCGGCCCGCTGGTGGCTCTGCTGTCCGCGAACGGCGGCAATCACGAGCTCACGCGGCGCCTATTCGCGGACTGCCTGCCTCCTCTGCAATGGGCGCGGAACCGGAAATTCGAACTGCTGTGACGGATGCGCCTCCGTCGGCCGCCATCCCGTCTCATCCGTGCGACAATCGCGCACTACAATACGGTATGAGCCACGGCTCACTCGGCGCCGGGTACGGTTCCGGCCGAAGGACAAACTGAACATATGGCTAGGGAAGTGGAAGTGCGCCTGCGGGTCCCGAACATGAAAGTCCGCGCGCTGGACGAGAACGGGTATCCCATCGATCACAGCTCGATGAGGTTCAGGAAGATGATCGAGGTCCCCGCCATTCCGAAGGCGGGCGAGATGCTCGAGCTCTCGACACAGTCCGGACGGACGATCCAGGCCAGGGTCCTGCGCTCCGACTGGCACGAACAGAAAGGGATGTTCGTCGTGGCCTGCCAGTACAACAACCGGTCCATCACGGCTGAAGAATACGGCGCCCTCGTGGCCGACCCTGACTGGGTATTGAAGCATCTGCTGGAGTGAACGGGGCACGGCGGCGCTCGCAACCGTGGATCGACTGGTTGCTACGCGGGAGACGCCGCCACCCATCGCAGGCCCTCGCGCGCGATATCGGCCGGAACTTCGTGCCCGCCGTCGAACTCCCTGAAGATCACCTCGTAGCCGCGCCTGCGAAGCGCGGGAACGATCGCGCGGCTGCAGCGGTCGATCGGAAGAATCGGATCGCCCGTGCCGTGCGAGACGAAGAACCGCGGACGCCCGTGCGGGGCGCCCTCGACCACGAACCCGGGCGAGAACGCGGCCACTCGACCAAACAAGTCGCCGTTGATCAAGCCGAGCGACAGCGCATACGTGGCGCCGTCGGAGAACCCGCCGACCGCGATGCGCAGGGGATCGACCGCAACGGTCTCGAAGACCCGTTCGAGGGCGCGGTCCAGGAACGTCACATCCGCTCCGAAACCGCCGCGAATGCCGTCCCAGGTCGAGTCGCGCGAGTCGGGCGCGAGGACGGCGACTCCCGCTTCTTCGGCGGCCGGACCGAGACGCCGGAGCACACCCTCACCCCGTCCGCCGGCGCCGTGGAGCAGGACGAGCAGCGGCAGCGGAGCGGTGGCGTTCGCGGGCATCTGCAGGATTGCATCGCGCGCGCCGCCCAGGCCGAGCGCGCGCGTACCTGTCGCGGACGTCGCGACACTGGCTCGCGGACGCGCCGTGAGCCTCCCGCCGGCGGCTTCTGGTGAACCGGTCTCCCCGCCGCAGCCATCGCCGAACGCCAACGACGCAAGGACGCCACCGGCCAGCGCGCCGAAGCGGCGGCGAGTGATCGGCGCGTGTCGGTCGAGTTCATGACCTGACCCCGATTTCATGTTCATGACCTGACCCCGAAATCCGTGTATTCGGATCCGTGTAAATCCGTGTAATCCGTGCAGTCCGTGTTACCGGAATCGAAAGCGCAGGCCGAACGTCACGATGCGGGGAAGACCCCCGACAGGTTCTTCCTGCACTCGCGGCGGGCCCGCACCGTCGCTCACGATGTCCGCATCCATGAACCAGGCGTTCGTGTGTTTCAGCACGTTGAGGCCCTCGACGTACACCTCCCATCGCCCGCTCACGCCGCGCGGACGATATCCGAGCCGGAGATCGAGGCGGGAGAACATCGGCATGCGCGTGCGGAGTTCAACTCGGCGACGCCGCCGGGCGCGACCTCGACCGCGAAGCGATTCGGAGCCAATTGCACCGGCACCAGCCGGGAGCCGACTTCCCGGCGACCACGCGCACGCCCGCCGGCGGAGTCCGCGGGAATCCCGATGCGGCGCGGGCGGTGCCGCCGAGGTCAAAGTTGCTTCCCATCCGCCAGTTCCACACGACGCTCAGCGAGTGGCGGCGATCGTAGCTGAACGGCACGCTGCGGCCGTAAATCTCCTGCTGCGTCTTGCCCAGCGAGTACGAGACCCAGCCCGTGATCCGCGGGCGCGACGGGCCATCCGCGCGCGCGAGAAAGAAGTCCAGCCCGTAGGCCTTCCCGCGGCTGTCGTTCGTCGGCACGCTCGTGATCAGCGGAGCGGTCGGAATCGCTGGACTGCAGAACCGATGGAAAATCGTACCGTGCGACCCGCGCCAGCCGCTCATCCTCCGTCTCGAGGCGGCCGACGATGCAGATCGCTGAACCCCTTGTAGTACATCTCGACGCGGCCCAACACGCCGGGAGCGAAGTCCCGATCGAGGCCAACCAGCACGTGGGTCGCTCGCTCGGGACGCAGGTCGAGGCGCCCGGCCGCCGTCAGGTCGGTGAAGTGGTCGGCCTGCAGCAGCTTCTCGTATCCCGGGCTCTGCGTGTAGAGTCCTGTCGCCGCCGTCACTCGCGTCGACGGGTTCAGCGCGACCACCGCGTTCAACCGCGGCGACAGCGACGCGCGCCCGTTCAGGCCGCTGTAGTCCCATCGCAGCCCGGGAACCAGCGTGACGGACGAAAACTGCACGCGATCCTCGATCCAGGCGCCGCCCCGCGTGGTGCTCCGCGAATGATCGACGCGCTCCGGAAACACGCCTCCCAGCCACACGGAGCCGCCGCGGAACAGCCCGAAGGGATCGAGATCGTCGATGGTCGTGAACGCCACGTGCGTCCGCAGCCGATGCCATTCCGTTCCGGCCTCCAGCCGGTGGCGGCCGATGCTCGGAAACCGGATCTCCTCGCGCAGCGACAGCGTCGTCAATCGAAAGCTGGCGCGTGAACTGGTCGGGGTCCTGGGGCGCGACGACGAGGCGCCGATGACAGGTCCTCCACCTCGTCGCGGATGTCGATGAGATCGGTGTTCCGCGACCAGGCGACGATGGTGGTGGACGACGCGCGCGCGAGAGGAGACACGAGCGTCGCGGTGATCAGATCGTTGCGCGATCGGATCTCGGCGCGTCCGTCGGTGTCTTCGTCCGGCTTGATGCTGGTGATTTCACGGCTGCGCAGGCCGAGCACCGACAGGCGCCGGCTGCCGGGGAGTTGCCAGGCGGTCTTGAACTGGGCAGTCGTTGAACGACGGCAGATCCTGATCGACGAACCGCTCCGCCACGAGATCGTAGTACGTCCGGCGCGCGGTGGCGAGCCACGATCCCTGCCCCGGTCCGGGCAGCCGTCCTTCGCCGATGATGTTGGCGTCGGTGATGCTCACCGACGACGAGCCGCTGACGCGCCGCGCGGCGTCCCCGTCCCGGTTCTCGATGACGATCACGGAGGACAGCCGGTCGCCGTACTTGGCGCCGAAGCCTCCCGCCAGCAGCTCGAACCGTCCGACCGTCTCCGGATTGAACGCGCTGGTGAGGCCGAACAGGCGATACGGGTTGTGAATCTCCACGCCGTCCATGACCGTCAGGTTCTGATCCGGCGCGCCGCCGCGGACCGACAGCTTGCTGCCGAACTCGTCGGTGCCCGCCACTCCTGGCAGGGTCTGAAGCGTCCGGAACGGATTGTCGAGGCTGCCGGCGGTCGAGAGCACTGCCTCGGGCGCGAGCGGAATCGATGCCGGTCCGTCCGATCGGGGCGCCGGCGCCGTCACCTCGAGGCGCTCCTGGAATCCGGCTTTGGGAATCAGCTCGATCTCGATCGGCGCCACGCCCTGTGGGGCGGCTTCGAACGGGATCGTGCGCGGAGCGTAGTCGCGGGCCGTGACCTCGATCTCCCAGCGTCCGGCGGCGACCTCGAGCTGAAAGCGGCCTTCTGCGTCGGTGAGCACCGTGCGGGCGCCGATCGTGACCTGGGCCCCGGAGACGGCGCGGCCCGATACCGCGTCGACGGCACGTCCGGTGACGGCGATCGGCTGACCGGCCGCGGCCGGAACTGCGAACGACAGCAGTACCAGAAAAGGACCGCCCGGCGCGCGCGAACGCGGACGATCGTGGAGCGTCGAGACGTCAACAATCGCATCCGCGGACTCCTGGGGCCGGCGCTGGCGTGCAAGCCGTGCCTCGTTAGACGACCGCGGGCGGATGAAAGCCTTGGGTGAGCCTGTCTCTTTCCAGTCCAGATGGCTTCAAACCCGTCCGGTCCGGCTGCCGCCTTCGCTGCCTTCCCGCTGCGCAGCTACGGCGGGCCAAGGAAGCCGGAGGCCACGAGAGGTGAAACCGATCAACGTCGCCGCCCGCTCACGGGGTCGCGGGCGGGACATCCATAGCCACGGGCGTCCGCATGGCGCGCTGGGCCTGCCAGCGGCCGAAGGCGTTCGTGAGCACGGCCCCCAACCCGCTGGACCACGCGAGGAACTCCACCAGCAGTCCGACAGCCACCAGCAGGAAAACGATCGGGTTGAGCGGCCATCCTCCCAGCGCCAGCACACGGCCGAGCAGGAGCGGGAGCATGATCACCAGGATGCCCAGGCAGATATCGACGCCCGCGGGGCCGGCCCCCATCTTGAACCGGCGGCGCGTCCACTGCCCCACCGCATAGGCGCGTGCCGCTGAACCCGATGAGCGCCATCACCAGCAATGCCAGCACGACAAACGGCAGGAGCAGCAGCAGCGGGATCCCGACGATCGAGATCGCGAGCACGAACGCGGTGGCGAGCATGAGCGGCGCGAACAGCACCCACGCGGCCACCCCGACGAGCGTCGCTTTCACCGGGTTGTCCGCCACGCGGGTCGCGGACCCTTCGACCGGCCGGCGCGCGATGACGAGCGCCACGCACGCCAGCAGCGCGAGCAGGCCGTAGCGGAAGGTGCTGCCGACGAGGCGCGTGACCGGACCGAATCCGCCGAACGACACGGGGCCCCATCCGTCGAGCCACGGGCTGAAGGTCACGTGACTGCCCGCATCGCCGAGGGCGATTTCCGTGACGGCCCCGCGGACTTGCGCGGTGGCGTCGCGGCGCAACCGTCCGCCGACGGCCACTACGTCCCCGTGGATGACCGCATGGGGGCCGAGCTCCACCCTCCCGAACACCGACACGACGTCCTGGGCCACTTCGCCGTCGATGCGCACGGAATCCCATGACGGCCACGACCGCGCCCGAGACCAGTTCGTCTTCGGCCACGCTGACGTCGCCGAAGATCCGCACTCGATCGCCGTGCGAACGCCGGGTCCGCTTGACCGTCGACTCGGGCGATTCGGGCGTCTCGGAGTTCGAGGGCCGGGCATCCGGCGCCGGCGTCGGCCGCTCCGGGTCCGGGTTGGAGAAGAGGTCCCGCCGCGACGTTGGCGTCCAGATAGGAGAGCCGCAGGATCGCATCGGCATCCCCGCCGACCCGGTCGCGCAGCTCGCGTCCGCTGACGGCGACGCCGTTGATCGCAATCGTGTCGGTGATCTCGATCAGCCGCACGTCGTTCATCCGCGACTTCGGTGTGAGCGCCACGCCGCCGGTGAGCGGCACGACGTCGTATCGCTGCTCGATCCGGTCGCGCAACGTCCGCTGCTCGTCGTCGGAGGGCTGCTGCGCGGCCCCGTGCAGCAGGGCGGCCGGGATCACGCAGCAACATGACGATCGCTATCCAGCGTTTCATTCGAATGACTCCCTATCTGAACCGAGAAGACGCCGCAGCGCGAACGAGCGCTCCAATGGCGATCGCCTGGATCGCGAAGATCGCGACCGTCACCTTCGGATCCGCCACGAACGCCGCCGCGGCACGGCCGAGGCTCTCCATGACCGTCCACGCACCCGAGCCGGTCCCGACCGCGCCTGCTCCCCGGACGATGACGGCAATGACCAGGTTGAGAAAACCGACGAACACGGACGACAGGAACGAGATGGCCCATCCCGTGCCGAAGTAGAGCGCGGCCGCGCTGCCGATGACGGCAACGGACATGACGGCCGCCCGCGTGTAGCGCGCGCGCCGCGCGTCGCGCGCCATCGCGGCCGCAAGGGCCTCCATCGTGCGGCTCGTGAAATCGGCCGTGACCGGCTCGGCGTCCGCGACCGTCCGGAAGACCGTCTTGAACGCCCAATCCGCGTCGTCATCGCGCCCGCTCTCGTCGGCGGCGCGCCAGCGCTGATAGCTGCCCGGGACTTCGCTCATGTCTCTAACAGGCTTACGTGGCGGGTGGCCGTTCGTTGCAGCCCCCTGAGCGAGCTCTGGCGGTCGCGAACCGGGGGGGCTGCCCTGAGCGAGCTCGGCTAGTCGCGAGTCGAAGGCGCCCAGCCCGACGCGGTCAGCAGCTGTGCGAGCTCCTTGCGGGCACGGTGCACGTGCGAGCGGGCCGTGACCTCCGGAACGCCGAGGACGATCCCAATCTCGTCGAAGGAAGCCCTTCCTCGTAGCGCAGCATGATGGCGGCGCTGTAGTCCGGTCGAAGCTGCGCCAGCGCCGCCTCCAGCGCCTGGCCGAGCGCCTCGCGCACGACCGGATCGGGCTCCGGCGAAGCTGCCGGGCGGTCGAGGGGTCGGACGCCGTGGACATCGCAACCGTGGAGATCACCGGCGACCGCGATCGGCGCAGGGCATCGAGCGCGGTGTTGTGGGCAATGCGGAACAGCCAGCTGGACAGCCGCCGCGTGGTGTCGAAGGCGGCGAGGCTGCGGAACGCCTTGACGAAGGTTTCCTGCGCGAGATCTTCCGCAAGCGCGCGGTCTTTGGTCATCCGCGCGATGAGGCTGATGATCGGCCGCTGATAGCGGCGGACAATTTGCTCGAAGGCGGACTGGGAGCCCCCGAGCGCCTGGGCCACCAGACGGGCTTCGCTTACTGTCTCGAGATCGATCGGGATGTGCGGTCCTCGCTGAGCATCTTGCCAGCCCCTGACAGCTCTACCGATCAACCTGTAAGGCTTACGAAGGCGGCCGGGCCGGCGTTGCAGCGGCAGCCGCCGCTGGCGTTGACGCTGAGCCGGCAGGCCACGGTTTTGTCGGTTCCCGGAAGGCTGTATCAGATTTGTCGATTTCGGCCAAGGCTGTGGCAGAATGCACCTGACCGGACACCCAAGCCGGGAGGGGGCGAAAGGCGCCCCGGGCGCGCGGCCGCGATTCGGCCGCTTGTGCGGAATATCCTCCAGGTACGAAAGCATGAACCGAAGACATTTCCTGATGAGTACCGCCGTGATGGCAGGCGGGGCGGCCGTTCGAGGCATGCAGAGCCCCAACGAGACGGTCCGGATTGGCGTCGTCGGCTTGGGCGGCCGGGGCTCGAGCCACGTCAGCGCGTTCTCCAACCAGCCGAACGTCGAGGTCGTGGCGCTGTGCGACGTCGACGAATCCCACATCGGGGCCAAGATGCAAGCCCTCGAGTCCAGGGGCAAGAGGAAGGCGACCGCGTACACCGACGTGCGGCAGCTGCTCGAGAACAAGGACATCGACGCGATCTCGATCGCCTCGCCGAACCACTGGCACGCGCTGATGACCATCTGGGCCTGCCAGGCCGGCAAGGACGTCTACGTCGAGAAGCCCTGCTCGCACAACGTCTTCGAATCGCAGCAGATCGTCGCGGCCGCCCGCAAGTACAACCGGATGGTGCAGCAGGGCAGCCAGAGCCGCTCGTCACCGGCGCTGCGCGAAGGCGTCGAACGGCTGCGGAACGGGGAGTTCGGCGAGATCTACATGTCGCGCGGCCTCTGCTACAAGTGGCGCGACACGATCGGCAAGACGCCGGTCTCCGCCGTGCCGCCCGGCGTCGACTACGACCTGTGGCTCGGACCGGCGCCGAAGCGCGAGTTCACCAAGAATCGTTTCCACTACAACTGGCACTGGTTCTGGGACACCGGCAACGGCGACCTGGGGAATCAGGGTATCCACGAAGTCGACATCTCGCGCTGGGGCCTGGGCGTGACGCATCCGACGAAGGTCAGCGCGATCGGCGGCAAGTTCATGTTCGACGACGATCAGGAGACGCCGAACACGATCTCGGCCGCGTTACGAGTTCGACGTCGACGGCAAGAAGAAGATGATGACCTTCGAGGTGCGCCACTGGATCTCGCCGCACGAGGCGGGGATCCAGGAGGGCAAGCCCGGCAACACGATCGGCAACCAGTTCTACGGCTCGAACGGGTACCTGGTCATCGACAACTACAACAAGTACCTCTCGTTCCTCGGCCGGGATCAGAAGCCGGGACCGACCGCCACGGCGCGCGACACGCACTGGGAGAACTTCATCAGTGCCGTCCGGAGCCGCAAGCGCGAGGACCTGAACGCCGAGATCGAAGAAGGCGCGTTGTCCTGCAACCTGATGCACCTGGCGAACATCAGCTACCGGGTCGGCCGCACGCTGCACTGGGACTCGAAGAAGCTGGAGTGCACCGGCGATCCGGAAGCCACCAAGATGTTGACCCGCGCCTACCGCGCGCCGTACATCGTCCCGAAGACCGTTTAAAGGGTTCCACTGGGTTCCGCGGGGTTCCACAGGGTTCTGTTCCACGGGGTTCGCTGGGTTCTGGGTTCCGCAGGGTTCTGGGTTCCGCAGGGTTCTGAGTTCCGGAGCCGGGCGCTCGAACCCAGGGTTGGATTTGAACGGTTGAGTACACGGTGCGCGAGATTCAGGCGTTCCTTCGCGAAATGTACGCCGTCGATGTCTCGCCGGATCTGATCAGTACCGGTCACCGACGGGGTCGTCGCCGAGGTGACGGCCTGGCAGGCGCGTCCGCTCGAGCCGATGTATCCGGTCGTGTTCTTCGATGCCCTCCGCGTCAAGATTCGGGACGAAGCCGTCGTGCGGAGCAAGGCGGTCTATCTGGCGCTCGCCGTGTTGCCGGACGGGACGCGCGACGTGCTCGGGATCTGGATCGAGCAGACGGAAGGCGCGAAGTTCTGGATGAAGGTGTTCACGGACCTCAAGACGCGCGGCTGTCAGGACATCCTGATCGCGGTGACCGATGGCCTCAAGGGCATGAGTGAGGCCCTCGAGGCGGTCTATCCGGCGACGACGCTGCAGACCTGTATCGTGCATCTGCTGCGCAACAGCTTGGAGTTTGCGAGTTGGAAAGAGCGCACGCCGTTGGCGGCCGCGCTCCGTCCCATCTACACCGCGGCCAGTGCCGACGCGGCGCTTCTCGTCCTCGATGGGTTTGAGCGCGGCCCATGGGGCGTGCGCTTCCCGACCGTCGTGGCGGCCTGGCGCCGCGCCTGGACGCACGTGATTCCCTTCTTCGCCTTTCCGCCCGAGGTGCGTCGGATCATCTACACGACCAACGCGCTGGAGAGCCTGCACGCGCAACTGCGCAAGATCATCAAGACGCGGGGCCACTTCCCGAGCGACGAAGCGGCGACCAAGCTGATGTGGCTCGTGCTCCGCAACATCACCCTTCGATGGGGGGGCGGCCCGCAGCACTGGAAACCCGCGATGAACCAGTTCGCGATCCTCTATGGCGAGCGCTTCACCAGGCCCAGCGCGTAGAATAGTCCGCCGGCACATTCGGCCGCTGCGGTCGGGGCCGCGGCCCGGCGCACGAAAGAGCGCATGGACGCTGCCGTCCCTATGGACGCCCAGAACGCGCCCACAGCGACTTGGAAAACCGCACAGACCGCGGTTTCCCACAGAACCCAGAACCTGGCGGAACCCCGCGGAACAGAACCATGCGGAACCCAGCGGAACCCCGTGGAACCCGGTAGAACCCTTCAGTATCTTCGCTTCTGCTGCCGGACCAGATCGAACTTCGCCGTGTCGGCGACCGCCATGACGGCCATGACGCCGGCCTGGACCGGATCGCTGACGACGAGGTCGGCGGCATCGGGCACGCTGCCCGGCCATGTTCAACGAGATCACATACAGGCCCTTCTTCCGGACGTCCTCGACCGCCTTCGTGATCTCCCCTCCCATCAGCGATCCCGCCAGCACGAGCAGCCGCACGCGCGGCAGGCGGACGACCGCGCGGACGGCGGCGGCCAGCTCCATCTCGCCGACGAGCGGGATCGTGTCGACCGAGATCCGCTCACCGCGGATGTTGTGACGGTCTGCCTCCGAGATGGCCCCCATCGCCACCTGACCGACCTGTGCCCCGCCTCCCATCACGATGATCCGCTTGCCGTAGATTTTCGCGAGCGACGGGGTCTCCTCGAGCCGGATCACGCCCGCCACCTGCCGCAGGTCCCTGACCACGTCGTCGGCCGCACGGTCGCCGAGCGTGAACTCGAAGTAGACGTCGGGGTGCAGGTCGGCGCTGTGCATGTCCACGTACGTGATGTTCGCCTGATGGTCGGCGAGCACACGAGTGAGGCCGAAGAGCATGCCGGGTTGATCGGAGACGGTGACGAGGACGGCGTGGACGTTCATGCCGCCGAACTATAGCAGGCGCGCGCGGTCGTACGTCAGCGCAGGCTTCAGGCCAGCTTTCGGGCGCGGGGCAGGCCTGACGGCCTGCCCTACGTAGTGAAGGCGGAAGCCGCGAGAGTAGAGTGGCGGCTATTTCGTCGCGGCCGCCACCCAGGTATCGACGAGCGCGAGCGACGGTCCGCCGCGGCGGCGATAGGCGTCGGCGTAGCGAAGCATTCGCGCGCGATCCTGCTCCACCCCTTCGATTGGCTGCCCGCTCACGAACGCGTCGTACAGCGAAAGCAGCGCCCGCGCGAGCGACGGCTCGTCCTCGGCCTGCTTCTCCAGCAGCTCGTCGAGCACACGGAACCCCTCGGCCTGCTTTCCCGAAAGAAGAGCCGCCGCGACAAAGCGCCGCTTCAGGGCGTCGTCTTCGGGCCAGCGGGCGCGCGCGCCGTCGACCGCCTGGAGCGCGAGGTCTCCTTTGTCCTGCCGGAGAAGGGAATCGGTGAGCAGCATGTGAACCGCGACCGCGTCCCCCTCCTTGATGAGCGCGGTCCGCCACGCGCCCGCGGCTTCCTTGTCGTTCCCCCCCGCCGCGTAGCAGGCGCCCAGGTACACCATCGCCGGAAAGAAATCGGGCGAGCCGCGCATCGCGCTCCTGAACGCGTTGGCCGCGGGATCGAGTTTCTTCTGCGAGAGCAGCGCCAGCCCTCTCAGAAACGCGGCGACCGGGACCTCGGTGTTGCTCGCGGCCGGCAGGACGAGCGCGCCCGGACCCTGCAGGCGCGTGCGCGCGATGAGCTCGCGCATCGCCGGTGAGGCGGCATCGGGCCGGGCGGCCACGCGATCGAGGAAGCCGCTGAGGACCTTCGGCGCGAACACGTCATTGAGCGCAAAGCGTGGAACCGTGCCGATGGCGTGCGCGGCCAGTGGCGCGGCGGGCACGACGCTGGCGACAGCCGGCGACGCGCTCGACGGATCCGGCGCCACGCGCGACGCCCCGGTGACCGTAAACGAGCGCCGGACGTCTCCAAGCGGCTGTCCGCCTGACGCGACCATCGCGCGGGCGACGTACGAACCCGGGGGCAGGACGCGCATGTCCGTCACGGCCTGGGCGATCATCGAGGTCTCGCGAGAGCCGCGCGACAACGCCGCCGGCATCCGCACGAGCGCAGGGCCCTCTGCGGTGGCGGCAATCTCGAAGACCACTTCCGGCACGGCGGCCTCGCCGCTGCTGCCTTCGAATCCCACTTCCATCGCCAGCCGCTCGTCCTGTTGCACGCCGTCGAGCGCGACGCGCGGTTCACCGTCACCGCCGTTGGGGACGCGGATGAGCACGGGCCCGGCCACGGAGAGCGCACCCAAGGCAACGGGTTGCACTTCGACGCGATGGTCAACGGAGCCCACGCGTCCCGCGCCGTCCATGATGGCCAGGCGGACGATGTAGGTACCGGGAGTGACCGGGAGGCTCGTCGAGAACGGCAGGACGCTGCCGGCCGGCTCGCCGAGCGGCTGGTCGCCGGAGAGGACTTTTTTCCCCTCCATATCGCGCACGACGATCTGGAACGTCGCCTCGCCGGGTTGAAGCCGCGACGCTTCACCGGCGATCACGAGCTTGAGGCGCGCGGCGTCGTCCGGGTCGGCCGCGAGATAGCTCGTCACGCGCAGGCCGAGGCCGGTCGCCGGGATGGGCGCATCGAGCGCCGACGACAGGCGCGCCGCCCAGTCGCGATCCTCGTAGGTGCGCACGTCGAAGATCTCGCGCGCCCGCACGGTCACGCCGCCACGCGCCACCTGCACCTTCATGTGCCGCGCCTTGGCGTCCAGGTCGCTCGGATCCCTCTCGACGCCAACGCGATAGAAGCCGCCCAGTTCCCGTCCGAGGCGGTCGAACGCCGCTTCCGCGTTCACCTCGGCCCGGAACGATCCGCCGCCGGTCATGCCGGCCAGCGTCTCCAGCGGTCCTGAATGAAGGAACTGATCCCTCGACGGCGCGGAGCTGACCATGCGCCGATCGGCGGCGAACGTCGAGACCGGAACGAAAATGGTGAAGAGCGTTGCGCGGGCGGCGGCCGCCTCGGCGGCGACGGTCGCCATCGTCGAGGTTTCGTCACGCTCGTCCATCGGCCAGCCGCCGGAAATCAGGATGACCGTCTTGTCGCCGCGTACTTGGCTGAGCGCCGCCAGCATCTGGCGAAGCGCCGACAGGCTCGACATCGACGTCATCTCCGCGACGCGCCAGGCCGACTCCGCCTGCATCTGCAGGTTCGACATGCACGCGTCCGTGCCGAACCCGGTCCGGCTTCCACCACCACCTGTACGTGTCCCCGAGCCTGTGCCGCCGCCGGTCGGTGTGCCGGTGCCGCCGGCGCCACCTGCCGGGGTCGTCCCGCCGCCGCCTCCTCCGGTTGGCGCCGTCGGTGCGGCGGGGCCTCCGATAGGCCCTGCCGGCGCGCCCTGGGCCGCGCCGGACGCGAAGGGCGACGCGCGGCACTCGCGCTCGCCGACGCTGCGCAGGGCCATCCCATTGCGATTGGCGATGTCGCGCGCCTCCGTGAGGCTGCCAAGTTCCCACGTGCTCATCGGACTGCTCATCCCGGTGACGCGCTGAAGCGCGTCCCGGACGCGGTCGTGCGCCCACGTGAACCCGACGCCCTGGCCGACCGGCATGAGCATCAGCGCCGATCGGTCGGAGAACGTGAGCCGCGGGAAGAACCGCGACGCCGCCCGCGCGACGTTCCTCGCACTTCCGGGATCGAGCGTGCTCTGGTCGACGATGAACACGAACAGGCGGCCGATGCCGCCCCCCTCGTTGGTGCTGACGCGGACGGCGTCCACCCGAGGCGCAGGGTCAGGCCGCGCCGCCGGCGTCACGTCGACGAACTCGGCGCTGACCACGCGCCGCGCCTGCCGGCCGACGGTCACCGTGAAGTCGTCCGGCCCGAGACCGCGCAGCGGCAGTCCCTGACGGTCGACCACGCCGACGTCGATGGTGACGACCTCGACGCCGCTGCGGAATGTGGGCGCCTGCTCGGGGCGGACCTGCTTCCCCGAAAGCGATGGCCCGCCGCCCAGTAACAACGCTGCCGCTGCCGCCGCCATGATGCCGCTCCGTGCCTGCATCGCTCACCTCCCCGCGCGCTGCGGTCCGTTTGCTCGATAGCCCCGGCGTGCCCTGACGTCGTACTTGCCCTTCCGCACCTGGACCTTGATGTTCCGCCAGGCGTTATCGGCCTTGAGATTGGTCGACGCGTACCAGAGGACGTATTGATTCGCCAGCTCCGCGACGATCTCGTCGAACACGCCGTCGAGCTCTTTCACCGTCCGGGGAAAGAACGGACGCCCGCCCGTGGAGCGCGCGTAGCTCTCGAGGCTGCTGCGCAGCGCGGGCACCGTCGCGCCCCCGCCGAAGCCTACGGTATACAGCATCGCGTCGCTGGCCTGCACGCGGGCCATCGCGGTCTCGCGAGGCGTGAGGCTGTGGCGATCGTCTCCGTCGGAGAAGATGACCACGCCTTTGCGTCCCCAGTCGCGGCTCACCATGTCCAGCGTGCTGACCGTCGCGTCGTACAACGCGGTGCCGCCCCAGGAGGTCAGCAGGTCCACCGCCTCCTCGCGCGTCCGCCGATCCTTCTCGCGTTCGGCGGCGACGAACAGCGTGTCGTTGAACCCGACGAGCGTGGCCGCATCGCCCGGCCGCAGCTTCGACAGGAGCTGCTTCACGGCCGCTTTGACGTCGGCGAGCGAGCTCTCCATGCTGCCGCTGATGTCCACCGCGAGGACGAGATCGAGCGGCGCGTTCTCGTTGACGAAGCTGGCAATGGGCTGCGCCACGCCATCCTCGAACAGCTCGAAGTCCTGCTGCTTCAGCCCGCGCACGAACTGGCCGTTCTGCGTGACGATGACCGGCACGAGCACGGCTTCGGTCTTGACCTTTTCGACGTACCCGAGATCCTTCGTGCGCACGTTGGCGGTCAGCCGCCGTCCGTCGAGTCAGCGTGGCGACGACGCGGACGTGATGGCCGCGCACGACGTCGCCGGGATTCCAGTTGCAGCCGAACGGCGGCCGCTCCACCGTGCACGCGAGCCGGCCGTTCACGAAGAAGGTCACCGTCTGAACCGATGCGGCCAGCTCCACGGGCGTGATGGCCGCCTCGAGCCGGACGACGCCGCTCACGATCGAGTCGGCCGCCGGCGAGGTGATCCGGAGCCCGTCCGTCTGGGCGCTCACGGCCAGGGACACCAAACCGATCGCGGCCAGCGTCCTGGCCCAGGTACCTATCATCGTGCGGCTCCGCTCTTCGGTCCGCCGGTTCCCGAGGCCGGCGTGCCCGGCCCATCGGCGATGGGGACGAGCGGACCGTCGGTGGTCAGCAGCGCGAGATACTGCTCGACCCGTGCGACGCCGAGCGCCTGCACGAACTCGACGAGCCCGCGGCGATCATCCTGATCGCGGCTGACCGCCGTGTCAACGAAATCGAGCGTGGCCGACGTCAGCACCGGACCAAGCAGCGCCGCCGGCATGTTCAGCTCGGTCAGGAGCTCCGCAAGGCGCAGGTTCAGATCGGGAAACGCGCTGGCGAGCATGCCGAAGGACCAGCGTCCGGCGAGGTTGTCGACGGCCTGGGGATGGGTCAGCCGAAGGCACAGGCACCCGATGCGCGGTTCGCCGGGCGCGCCCCACGAGTCCAGGGCCGGCTCGACCCGCGTGGTCCCGATTCCGACCCAGAGCAGCTCGCTCGGCGACAGGAACGCGGCGGCCCGTTCGGGCTCGTGCGCGATGACCCACGGCAGCAGCGTGCGTCGCGCCGGACCGAGGCGAATCTCGTCGGCGAGCGCCAGGGCTTCGGCCGGCGTGCGCACCGCGGCGAGCCTCGCCCGTCCCCTTCGAATTGCCGCCACCAGCGTCTCGCGATCCGCCTCGGTGAGCGACGCGCGGCTCGACGAGGGCCACGGCCTCGATGAGCACGCGGCGGTTCACGTCCTGCAGCGTCGGCCTGGCCGACGGGAGCTTCGAAGACAGGCGTACGAGCGAGAGGTCGGCGAGCTTCACGTCGAGACCGAGCAGCGAGCCGACGACTCGCCAGCCGCGGCCGGACAAGCTGTCGGTGCCGGCCCCGGGAAACTGCCAGGCGCCGGCGCGGCCGTAGCTCTCCGATCGGAGCCCGAACTCGTGACGCCTGGCCGCCTGCCAGGCGGAAATCGACGCGCGCTCCGGCTGCCCCATCGCGACGGCGTAGGTCAGCTCCAACAAGCCGCGGGCCAGGAGCTCGTCGGCGAGCAGACGCAATCCCGGCGCGAGACGTGATGCGCGCCGGACATTGGGGTCGCCATGCCCGAGCACCGACGCCGCCTCACGATACCGATCCGGAACATCGTTCGACGTCTGCGGTCCGTCCCACTCCATGGCCTGCGTCACCTGCTCGAAGACGCGGGCTTCGCGGCGCAGCGTCTCGAGCGTGAGCCCGGCATCCGCCAGCGCATCGGCCATCGTGACGAGCGCGTGCGCGGACGAGAGATACGGCCGGGAATGCTCGCCGAGCCGCCGTTCGAGCCGCCTCGCTTCCGCCCAGGTCAGGTCGACCCGATACCGCGTGCCTTCCCAGTCCACCATGCGCGGCGTTGAGACGGGGGGCCCTGACAACATCCGAAGGACGTTCGCGTCCAGAGGCCCGGGGGCGTTTTCGTACAGCGGGCTGGTCTCGTCCTCGCCGGCGGGTTTGGGGCCGGCCGCCTGCGGCTGTGACGACTGGCTGGAAGGATTGGGCTGGTAGCTGTCCATCCATTCGGCCAGCCACCGCACGAGCCGCCCGTCATAGTCGCCGCGGGGGCCGAGCTCGATCGCGGAGAGCGACAACACGCCGCTGGACAGCGCGCCCGCCGGCAGGCTGCCACGCACGGCTCCCCGGGTCATGACTGCCAGCGCGCCCTGGAACTGCGCGAGCGCCCGAACCGCCCGCTCGGTGTCGTCGATCGCCGAGAGCTGCGCGGCGCGGCGGGCGGCGCGGGCGAACACCGCGACGTCGGCGACCCCGGCGCGTTCGAGCACGCCGATCAGGGCGGGGTAATCGCCGACGGCCCGAACGGCCTCGAAGGCATCCCCCGCGTCCTCCGGCCTGACGCGCGCGACCGAGCGTGACGCGAACATCACGGCTTGATAGCGGCGGCGGTGCGCGACCGACGGACCCTTGAAGACCTGCTCGCTCAACCAGGCGAGATCCACGGGGTCCCCGGCAGCGATCGCACGAGCCAGGTCGGGGGCAAGGTGGCTCACGTCGCCGAAGACCGCGCTCCAGAACCGGCGTGTGCCCGGCACAATCGGCCGGCCGTCATCGTCGACGCGAAGTTCCGCCGCGAGCAGGATCGGGTCGAGTCCCGGCCGCCAGAACGCGCGCTCTTCGATGTTCCACCCGGGTCCCAGATTTTCCACGGCGTCGTACAGCTGCCGCAGGGCGCCGACCCGATCGGCCGCGTCGGCCGCGTCGAGCTTCAGCGCAAACCGGATCTGCGCGGGCGTCAGCAGCGCCATCGCGCCGAAGAAGTACGCGAGCCGGCCCTCGCCTTGCGACGTCAGCGCTCGCAGAAACTCCGACCCGCTCGGCCGGGCGGCGGCCGACGAGCGCCTGCCATGCGGGCTCCGCGGCGTCGCCACCCGGCACGCGCAGCCCGTCGTTCACCACGCGCAGGCCCGGCGCCAGGGCCGCGAAGGCCGCCGGATGCCGCTCGGAGAGATCGGCGATCAGTTCGGGCTGGGTGGCGAGCCACGCGCGCGTCGCGTCGTCGAGCGACAGGAGACCGTAGTACAGGAGCGAGGCGTTGCGCGACTGCAGGATCTGCGCGGCGAGGTTCTGCGATGTGGCACGGCCGCCGAACACGACGTCGATCCAGATGGCGGCGGGCAGCGGCAGCGGCAGCGTCTCCCGGGGGCCGATGGGCATCGCGGCCGGCGGATTCGCGAGGCGTGCGACGAGCGCGCGCAACACGGACTCGCGCGGATCGCTCTTCACGCGAATCGGGGTGTCGTAGGAACGCCGGATGAAGTCGAGGAGGAACTGGCTGCGATCGGCAGCTGCGCGATCGTCGGCGGCCGCAAGGGCTCCGCGAAGGCCCCCGGGCAGCGCCATCTCGCCGAGGGCGCCGGGCGCCGGGTCGACCCGTGCGGCCGCGGCGTTGCCGGCCTGCGCGCGGACACCGCCGGTGGCGGGGCGCGCCGCGGCCGCAGTGGCCACGACAATGCCGCACACGGCGTGGAGCGCGAACAGACGTCGGACGTCAAGCACCTGCCACCCCCCCGGCGTATTCTGCGCTCGGCGCGTCGAAAAACGAAGGTCTAAATGCGGATGAATCGGGTGGTGGACGAGCCGGAAACGCCGAGTGTAACCGCCATGTCACGGAGACATGGGACGAAAGTCTAGCGAGGCTGCGCCTCGGACCGGAGAGGCTCCGCCCCGCCAGGTGGTATTGCTTATTGACGCCGGCTACTTGACCCCGATCCGGCGGCGCCATTCGGCATAGAACGCCTCTGGCCTGACGTTCAAGGTGCTGAGGGCCTGGTCAACGGTATGCCCACTGCCGAGCATCTGCAGGAACGTCCCGACGTTGGGACCGAGACGCTCGCACAGCAGCCGCCCGGCCACCAGGCTTTCGGCATACGCGATGAGCGCGGTGTCGGCGTCGAACCGGTCGAACCCGTCGGCCAGCGCCGCCAGCGGGATGCGGTCCGGAGTGGCCCGGAAGGCGCGGGCCGCCCACGTCTGGTCCGGTGACTCGAGGTAGCCCGCGAGCCCCTCGTTGACCCATGTCGGCGCACCAGTCGGCGCGGCAGTCCTGACGATGAAATGCACGAGCTCGTGTGTGACCACGCGGTCGAGCGATCTCGGCGATCGCAGCGCGCCGCCGACCGGCAGCCTGATGCGGCCGTCGTAGCCGCCGCCCGCCCACGCGGGGGCCCGCGTGATGTCCTGGAACTGCTGGTTCGAATACAGGATGACCGTCAGCGTCTCGCCGGGATACGTGTTCAGCGCCTTGCCGACGGTCCAATACGCGGACTCCAGCACAGCCGCGACCCGATCGCTGATGGCTTTTTCGGCCGGCCCTTCGAAGAGCACGCGGAAGCGGACGCCGGGGCGCTCCTCGAACCGCTCGTGCAGATCCGACTCGGCACGCCAGTCGGCGAGCTGCTTCGCGATGTCGCGATCGGCGGGCGCGAGGGCGGCCGCCTTCTCCAGCGACCGCACGGCCAGATCGAGATCCGCCGCCTGATACGCGGCCTGCGAGAGCAGGATCAGGGCCGGGAGGAACTTCGGGTTGTACTCGATGGCGCGCTTGAGCGACGCGATGGCCGCGTCGGTGCGGCCGAGCCCCAGCGCGGCGTATGCGGCGCCAAAGTGCAGCCACGCGTTTCGGGGGCTTCGGTCCAGCTCTTCGCGAAAGATCGACGCCGCCTTCGCGTGATCGCCCTGCTGGAGGGCCGCCCACCCGTCGGACGCGGGCATGCCGGGTTCCTGCGCGGGCACTGTCGTGGCTGAGACAGCCAGCAGGACGAGCGACAGGACGATCGCGCGAAAACGAGGGAAGGACATCTCCGGCCCAGCGCAAGTGACGTGCCGTAGCGCACCCGCGCCAGACAGAGGTTTTTCGATCGCCCCGCGCCGCGCCGATTACGTTTCCCGCGCCGTTCGGCAAATCTGTGACGGGAGGCGGGGTCAGGTCATGAATCATGAACGTCCCCGAAGCGCTTCCGGACGTTCATGATTCATGACCTGACCCCGATCTTGACTTCGGCGGCTCCCGGTGGCAGGCTCCGCGCAGCTTGCTCTGCTGAGAGAGTTCAGCCCGCAGGCGCAGGGAGAAAACGACCCATGACGACGCGACGCATTTCCGCGGCGGCCCCCCCGACCATGATGATGATGGTGATGATGCTGATGGCGCTGGTCGGAGCCACGCCCATCGACGCGCAAGTCACTACGGGCACGATTGTCGGCACGATCAGCGACGCCAACGGCATCGTGCCGCGCGCCGCCGTCACCATCCGCGAGGTGAGCAAAGGCACGGCGGACACGTACGTGACCGACGACACCGGGAGCTACACCGCGCCGTTCCTGACACCCGGCACCTACGTCGTCGAAGTCAACGTGCCGGGGTTCAAGAAATGGGTCCGCGGCGGCGTGATCCTCCAGGTCAATCAGCGCGCGCGCGTCGACGTCGCGCTGGAGGTCGGGGGTGTCGAAGAAACCACGACCGTCACGGCGGAGGCGCCGCTGCTGCGCACCGATTCGTCGGAAGTCGGCACCGTCATCGAGGAGCGCGCGATCAAGGAGCTGCCGCTCAACGGCCGGAACTTCGCGGCGCTGGTCTACCTGACGCCGGGGATCACACCCGGGCAGGCCGGCGAGAACCTGTCGGGCGCCAGCACCTTCAACCCGCGCGGCGCGTCGAACTTCAACGCGCTGGGGCATCAGGCCAACGCGAACGCCTGGCTGATCGACGGGATCGACAACAACGAGTACCTCGTTCAACACCGTGATCATCGCGCCGTCGGTGGAACAGGTCCGGGAGTTCAAGGTGCTGTCCGGGGTCTTCTCGGCCGAGTTCGGGCGCGGCGCCGGCGTCGTCTCGGTCGCGACGAAGTCGGGAAGCAACATGCTGCACGGCACGGTGTTCGAGTACATGCGCGACGACGCGTTCGACGCCCGCAACTTTTTCGTGCGGAAGGTGCCGCTGGCTGACGGCACGCTGCAGGTCGATCCCAAGCCGCCGCTCAACCGGCACCAGTTCGGCGGCGCGGCCGGCGGGGCCGTCGTGATCCCCGGGCTCTACGACGGCCACAACCGGACGTTCTTCTTCGCCGACTACGCGGGGCTGAAAGAGAAGCGCGGCCAGGTGTTCGTCAACACGGTGCCGACGGCGCAGACGCGGAACGGCGATTTCAGCGACTTCCGCGGGACCAACGGCGTCCTCATCCCGATCTACGATCCGTTGACGACCCGGGTGAACCCGAATTTCAATTCGAGCCTCCCCGTCAGCACCACGAACCCCCAGTTCCTGCGCGACCCGTTTCCGAACAACATCATCCCGCAGAACCGCATCCATACCGTCGGACGCAACATCGCGAGCATCTATCCCCTGCCGAACGGCCCCGGCAACTTCGACAACTACACGTCCACGGTGAACCGCGAGGTGACCGACAACGTCGTCTCCGGCCGGATCGACCACCGGGTCTCCGACAAGGATTCCTTCTTCGTCAGGTTCAACTGGGGCAAGTTCGAGCTCGATGCGCCGCAGGGGCAAGCGGCCTGCTGCCTGCCGACGCCGGCCGAGGCCGCGGCGCGCTTCGACCTCGGGCCCTTCGTGGCCGGCATCCAGAACACGCGCCTCACCACCCACGGCGCAGCCTTCAACTACTCGCGGATGCTGTCGGCGAACTTCGTCAACGAGCTCCGCGCCGGCTACGCCCATACGTCGCCGTTCACGTTTCAGTCCGACTACGGCATCAACGCCTCGGACTCGCTCGGCATCCGCGGCATCAACGTCTCCGAGATCACGACCGGTCTCCCGAACATCACCATCAACGACCTGACGGGCATTTCCGGCGGGCCGGCGTTTCTGCCCGTGAACCCGAAGCAGTTCCACTGGCAAATCGAAGACGCCCTCGTCTGGCTGAAAGGGCGGCACCAGCTGAAGTTCGGGTACCGGCTGGTCGATCGCTACCCGTCGCCGTTCACCCACACCGATACCCGGGGCACCATCACCTTCAATCGCAACTACACGAACAACCCGGTGACCAACTCCGGCGGCTCGGGCATCGCGGGGCTGCTCACCGGCTACATCAACAACGCGGCGCGCGGCTTCCTGCTCGAACCGTACACGCTGCGCACGCAGGAGCACGGGCTGTTCATTCAAGACGACTTCAAAGTGAGCTCGCGGTTCACGATCAACGCCGGCATGCGCTACGAGATCTTCGGCGCCGAGACCGAGGAAGACAACAAGATCGTCAACTTCGATCCGGTGAACCTGCGCCTGATCTACGCGGGGGAGGACGGCGCGAGCGCCTCGGTGAACAAGAAGACCCAGTACGGCAACTGGGCGCCGCGGCTCGGGTTGACGTACGACCTGCTGGGCGACTCGAGCACGATTCTCCGGACCGGCTTCGCCATCACCTACTTCCCGGAGCAGCCCTCCGCGTCGAACATGATCGGGCAGCAGGTGCCGTACACGATTTCGCAGAACGTGAGCTCCGAGACCAACCCGACCAACTTCGCCGCTGTCCGCTCGATTGACGATCCGTTCCCCCCCATCGTGCAGGTCAAGCCGCGCACGACCGCCGAGCTCCAGGCGACGAACCCGCGCGTGCTCGGTCATTCCTTCGAGAACGAGACGCCGTACGCGGAGCAGTGGCACCTTGGCATCGAGCGGCGGCTGTTCGGCGCCATGGCGGCGGAGCTGACGTATGCGGGGAGCGCCGGCAAGCACCTCGTCTACTGCTACAACCCGAACGAGATCCAGCCGGGGATCGGATCGCAGCCATCCCGGCGGCTGCTTCAGCCTCTGAACAATGTCACGAGCATCCTGCAGTGCGATCCCCGCAACAGCTCGACCTACCACAGCGGGCAGCTCAAGGTCACGCAGCGGTTCAGCGGCGGGCTGCAGTTCCTCGTGAGCTATACCTACGGGAAGGCGCTCGACTACGGCGGCTCGGCCGCGAGCGGCGGCGGCGCGGTGGGCAATCCGCAGACGGTCACGAACCTGAAGGCCGGCCGCGGTCCCTCGGGGTTCGACGTCCGCCATCGTGGTGTCATCAGCGGCGTGTGGGAGCTGCCGTGGGGCCCCGGCCGCCGCTGGCTGCAGGAGGGCGGCGCGCTCGGCGCGATCGCCGGCGGCTGGCAGATCTCCGGGATCGCCAGCCTGACGACGGGGCGGCCGTTCACGGTCTTCATGCAGACGGGCGTCAACAACGGCGCGCCGAGCTGGCCGAACCGGATCGGCTCGGGCGAGCTGGACAACCCGACGGTCGATCGGTGGTACAACCCGAGCGATTTCGCCGCGCCGCCGCCGAACACGTACGGCAACACCGGCCGCGGGATCCTGTACGCGCCCGGACATGTGAATTTCGACACCTCGCTCTCGAAGCGATTCGCCGTCATCGGGCGGACCAACGTCGAGTTCCGGTGGGATGCGTTCAACCTGTTCAACCATCCGGGCTTCGGGTTCCCGAACCAGAACTTCGATTCGCCGACCGCCGGGCGCATCACGTCGACCATCGTCGACAACCGGTCGATGCAGTTCTCGCTGAAGCTGAATTTCTAGAGATCAAGAGCCTTAACAGGAGATCAGGAGATCAGGAGATTAAGAGATCAGGAGATCAGGAGGTTTGTTTTTGAAAAAAACAAAAATACCTCCTGAACTCCTAATCTCCTGACCTCCTGTTCCTATCGCAGGGAGGGAGCCATGAAACGTGCCGTGCGGAAGATGTTGAGCGACCCTCCACCGGCGGTCGATCGGCGATCGTTTTTCAAGACCCTCGGCCTTGGAACCGCGGGGGCGCTCGCGTTGACGGGAGAGGCGGCGGCGGACGCCGACGCCGATTTCGTGCAGTCGAACGTCAAGCGCGCGTCGGAGCCGTCGGCGCTGAAGATCACCGACTTGCGCGTGGCGGTGGTCGCCGGCGCGCCGATGACGTGCCCGCTGATCCGGGTCGACACCAACCAGGGGCTCGTCGGGTGGGGCGAGGTCCGCGACGGCGCGAGCGAGACATACGCGCTGATGCTGAAGAGCCGCATCCTCGGCGAGAATCCCTGCAGCGTCGACAAGATCTTCCGGAAGATCAAGCAGTTCGGCGCGGCGGCGCGGCAGGCCGGCGGCGTGTGCGGCGTCGAGATGGCGATGATGGACCTGGCCGGCAAGGCCTGGGGCGTGCCGTGCTGGCAGATGCTCGGCGGCAAGTTCCGCGACCGGGTCCGGCTCTACGCCGATACGACCGTCCGTCCCGATCCCAAGGAACAGGGCCGGATGCTCAAGGAGCGCATGGACCGGGGCATCACGTACCTCAAGCAGGATTTCGGGATCGGATTACTGCGGGACGTTCCCGCTGCGCTCTCGATGCCGCCCGGCACCAACATCGGCCAGGGCGACCGGGTGATGCACCCGTTCACCGGGATCGAGATCACCGACAAGGGCGTCGCCTGGCTCTCCGACTGGGTCGGCCAGGTCCGCGAAGTCATCGGCATGGAGATTCCGCTCTCCACCGATCACTACGGCCACATCAGCGTCAACAGCTGCATCAAGCTCGCGCGGGCGATGGAGAAATGGAACCTGGCGTGGATGGAGGACATGGTGCCGTGGCAGTTCGGCGAGCTGATGAAGCAGATCCGGGACTCGACGACCGTGCCCATCCTCACGGGCGAGGACATCTTCCTCAAGGAGCCCTTCATCAAGCTCATCGACATGGGCGCCGTCGACATGATCCACCCGGATCTCGCCAGCTCGGGCGGGCTGATGGAAACCAAGAAGATCGGCGACTACGCGATGGAGAACGGCGTGGCGATGGCGATGCACTTTGCCGGCACGCCCGTGTCGTTCATGGCGAACGTCCACTGCGCCGCGGCGACCGAGAACTTCATCGCGCTCGAGCACCACTCGATGGACGTGCCGTGGTGGGAGAGCCTGGTCCGAACCACCGGCGGCAACGCGCTCGTCGAGAAAGGGTTCGCCGTGGTGCCCGACTCGCCGGGCCTCGGCGTGGACTTGAACGAAGAGACCGTCAAGCAGCACCTGCGGCCGAAGTCAGGGTACTTCGAGCCGACGCCCGAGTGGGACACGGTGCGGTCTAACGATAGACCCTGGAGCTAGACCGCATCCCTAATCCCTGATCCCTGATCGCGAATCCCGATCGGATCCCGGATTCCCGAGTCCCGAGTCCCGAGTCCGCGGAACGCGTCTCTACTTCTGATACTTCTTCTTGAGCTCCTCGAGCTTCGTCTTGAGGTACTCGTCGTACTCCTTCTTGAGCGCCGGGTCCCGCGGCGTGCCGTAGATCTCGCTGGACTTGTACTTCCCCTCGTCGAACTTCTTTCGCGTCCACTCGTCGTGAATGTGAATCTCGTCGGCCTTGTCCACGACCTGCTGCACCAGCGCGGGCGGAATGAAGTAGACCCCTTCGGCGTCCCCGAAGACGAGATCGCCCGGCATCACCGTCGCCTTGCCGATGCGCACCGGGATGTTGATGCCGCTGAGGGTCACGTTGCCGATGGCGCTCGGATGCGCGCCCCGGAAATACGCGGGCATGTCCATGCGGGAAATGCCCTCGAGATCCCGGATCGCGCCGTCCACCACCAGGCCCCCGCCCTTCGTGGCCCTCATGATGTAGTAGAAGAGGTTGTCGCCGACGATCGTGCCGCCCTCCTGCTGGCCGAACAGATCCACCACCAGCACGTCGCCCGGCTGGAGCATGTCGATCGCCGCCTGGTTGTTCAGGCGCGGCAACCCGGCCGCTTTCGCTTTCGCAGAGGCGACGCCGTCGAGATCCGGGCGCAGCGGCATGAACTGCACGGTGAAGGCACGGCCGACGAGCTTCTTCCCGGGATGCAGCACCCTGAACCCGTCGGCGTACTGGTTGCGGAAGCCCTGCCCCGGCAGCACGGCGAAGACTTCCTCGGCGGACAGGCCGCGCGCGCGCTCGATGAGCGCGTCGGGGACCTTGGGCCGGCCGTCGGCAAACCGGTCGAACGGGTTCTGCGCGGTGTATTCGACCAGCTGCTCCTTCGTCAGGGTGAACAGCTGGGCGTCCGAAAACACGGGCGTCAGCACGCCCGCGACCAGGACGCCGATGGCCAGTTTTCGTGGATGCGTCATTGCTGTAGTCCTTTCAAAACCGTTCGCAGTGGTCCGGCTGAAGCCGCCTTTCGACGAAGCTCAAGACGGCCCTGAGCTTTTGTCGAAGGGCCGGACGCCACGAGCGGCCCGGAACGTCAATCCCGGTCTCAGAGCGGGATCCGTGTAATCCGTGTCAATCCGTGGCCTCAGAGCGTCAGTGCCGCCTGCAGCATGGCTCTGGCATAACCGACGTTGTAGATCTCTCCGGCGAACCCTCCCCCACCGGGATACTGACTCTTGATGCCCTGCGTGCGATCGATGTCGATCGCGCGAGGGTGCTCGGGGTAGAGGCCGCGCGGATATTTCTGCTTCACGAGCTCCCGCATCACGCCGAACATGTCCACCTGGCCCTCGTCGAGGAACACTTCGGTGTAGTCGACGTAGGGCTGACGGACCACGACGTTTCGAAAGTGGACGTGATTGATGCAGTCCCTCTTGCCGAGATACCGGCACACCTCCACCGGGTCCTCGCCCAGCTCGCGGGTCACACCGCAGTCGAACGTCATCCCGTTGTACGGGCTCTTGACGAGATCGAGGTAGTCCTTCCAGTGCTGGAAGGTGCCCATGATCTGCTCGGAGCCCCTGCTGAGAGGCACCGGCGGATCGTTCGGGTGAAGCGCGAGCCGCACGTTCGCTTTCTCGGCTTCCGGGACGATCGCCTTCAGGAAGCGTTCGGCGCGCTTCATCTGGTCGGCGCGCGTGTGCGTGCCGACGCCGTCGCGCGGCGGGAGGTTCTTCGACAGCTCGTAGTCGTACGCCGTCAGGCCGGCGCCCGCCCTGCCCAGCTCCTCCTTGTAGCCCTCCGTGAGGCGATGAGCGTAGAAGTTGTACTCGATGACCGGCAGGCCCGCCTTGCCGGCGGCCCGGATCGACTTGATGACGTTCTCGGTCTGCTCGTCGGCCCCCGGCCGGCCCCAGATGACGTCGTTGAACCCCGAGATCATCAGGTTGCAGATGGTCAGCCCGCCGGACTTGAACCGATCGATCCGGGCGCGGATGTCGGCTTCCTCCCACGGAATCCTGGGGCCGCCCATCAGCACGTTGTCCACGCCGATTTGCTTCACGCGCCGCATGCCGGCGGCGTCCTCCGCCGGGTAGCCCAGGCAGATCTTGGGCGTGTCCTTGCCCTCGGCCGGCATCCGGGAGAACTTCGACGCGGCCGCCGCCGAGGATCTGAACGGCGCCGAAGCCACGAGGCCGGCAGCGCCCAGGATCTGCAGCAGGCTCCTTCGGGAAAGCGAACTGTCCATCGGTGCGTCCTCCGTGAGCGGGTTCGGGAGGCGATGTTATTCCTCGGGCGCCGCGTTTGTCGAGGGGGACTCTCCGTTCCCTCGGCCCCCTTCTTGATGCATAGTATCCGGCACGTATGCAGATCATCACGCCGCCGCGGGTCCATCCCGTCATCGTGATCGGCAGCGGAGCGTCGGGCGGGATGGCCGCCTGGAACCTGACGCGTCAGGGCATCGACGTCCTGCTGCTCGACGCCGGCGACAAGTTCGACCGCGCGAAGTTCTGGACCCACGTTCAGCCCTGGGAGGCGCGGGAGCGCGCGGCGCGCGGCGAGCGCCCGCCGCAGTTCTTTCTCGATACGAAGGAGCAGCCCTACGTCACGCCGGAAGGGCGTCCCTTTGCGCTCACGCGCGTCTGGGGGCACGGCGGGAAGACGAACGTGTGGGGACGCGTGAGCCTTCGCTACTCCGAAATGGATCTCAAGGCGGCCGACCGCGACGGCTGGGAGATCCCGTGGCCGATCGCGTATTCGGACATCGCGCCGTACTACGACCAGGTCGAACAGCTCATCGGCGTCTGCGGCGGCACCGACGACTCCGAGGCGCTGCCGGGCAGCAGGTTCCTCCAGCCCCCGCCGGCGCCGCGGTGCGGCGAGCGCCTGCTCCAGAAAGCGATCGCCGGCCTCGGGATTCCGGTCGTGGCCGGCCGCCGCGCCAACATGACCCGCCCGACCAACGGCTTCCCGGCCTGCCACTACTGCGGCAACTGCGGCGCCGGCTGCGATACGGCGTCGTTCTTCTGCTCGGCCGATCACCTGCTGCCCTTCGCGCTCAAGACCGGCAAGCTCGAGATCCGCTCGAACGCCGTCGTCGCGCGCATCCTGGCCGGCGCGGACGGGCTCGCGACCGGCGTGCAGTATTTCGATCGGCAGAGCGGCGCGGAACGTCAGGCGCTCGCGAAAGTCGTCGTCGTGGGGGCGAGCTGCGTGGACTCGACGCGGATCCTGCTCAACTCGAAATCGGGGCGGCATCCCAACGGGATCGGGAACGGCTCGGACGTGATCGGGCGGTATCTGTGCGAGCAGATCCGGCTCAACGTCACCGGATACCTGCCCGCGCTCGTGGGGACGCCGACGCGGAACGATCGCGGCATCGGCGGCGAGCACATCTACATGCCGCGCTTCAACCATCGCCCCGGACGGGGCCGCGACTATCTCCGCGGGTTCGGCGCGCAGTTCTGGAACACGGGCGCCAGCGTCTCCGGCGCGCACTCCGGTTCCGAGCGCGTGCCGGGGTTTGGCGCCGCGCTCAAGAAAGAGATCAAGGCGCGGCATCCTGCCTGGTTCGAGATTCATCCGTTCGGCGAAGTGCTGCCCTACGCCCACAACCGGATCACCGTGGACGCCGCCCGCGTTGACAGGTACGGCGTGCCGCTGCCGAGCATCGACTACCGGATCGGCGAGAACGAACAGAAGATGACGGCGCACATGGCGGACACCGTCGAGGAGATCGTCAAGGCGGCCGGCGGCGTGCTCGTGAACTACCGCCGCGGCCAGACTCGACGCGATGGGCTCGGCGATCCACGAGCACGGGACCTGCCGCATGGGCGCGGACCCGAAGCGGTCGGCGCTGAACCGCGTTCAACCAGATGCACGAAGTGAAGAACGTTTTCGTCGTGGACGGTCGTCGTTTCCGAACGCGTCGGAGAAGAACCCGACGCTGACGATCCTGGCGCTCGCCTGGCGCGCCACCGATCGCCTCGCCGAGGAGATCAAGCGAGGAAATCTCTGATGGACGGACTGAACAGGCGGCAGGCTCTGCAGGCACTCGCGACCGGCGCCATCGGCGCCGCTACGGCGACGACCTGGGTTGAATCGCTCGAGCGCGCTCGCGAGGCAGCAGGCGCACGCGCACGCCGCCGCTGCCGCCATCGCGGTGCAGGACTGGACACCCCGGGTCCTGACCGCGCGGCAGGACGAGGCGATCGTCACGCTGACCGAGCTCATCATCCCGCAAACGGAGACGCCGGGCGCGAAGGCCGCGCGCGTGAACCGGTTCATCGACGCCGTGCTCGGCGACGCGCGGCCGGCCGATCGCGAGACCTTCCTTCGCGGCCTCGCCTGGATGGACGAGCGCAGCCGGGCGCTCTTCGGCAAGGACTTCCTCGCGGCCGGCGCCGCCGACCAGACGGCCCTGCTCACCCGCCTCTCGAACGACGGAAACCCTGCCGGCGAAGACCGGATCGGCGTCGAGTTCTTCCAGGCCATCAAGTCGATGACGATCGATGGCTACTACGCTACGGAAATCGGCCTCAGGCAGGAGCTCGGAGACAACGGGCAGCTGTTCCTGGGGCAGTTCGTGGGCTGCACGCATCCTGAGCATCAGATCTAAAGTTCTAGAGTTCTAATGTTCTAGAGTTCTAAAGTTCTCGGAGATCCGAACCGATTGGGCGGTCCGTCGTATTGTCCGCAAAGGAGAACAATCCATGAAATCGCTGTTGCTGATGCTGGCGCTCGTGGCCCTTCCTCTCGACGCCAGCGACGTGTCGGGCAAATGGTCCGGGACGTTCGAGGCTGTGACGAACGACGGGAACACCCGGTCGGAGCCTCTTCTGCTCATCTTCAAGCAGGACGGGGAGAAGCTCACGGGAAGCGGCGGGCCGAATGAAACCGAACGGCACGACATGCGGGACGGAAAAGTCGCCGGCGACAAGATCACCTTCGAAGTTGCGCTCGAGAGGGGCTCCATCCTGTTCGACCTGACGGTGGACGGAGATCAAATCAAGGGCAACATGAAGAGGGTGCGCGAGGGCAATGAGCAGACCGCGAAGGTTTCGTTGAAGCGCGTCGTCGAGAAGTGAACCGGGACCCGAGCCCGGCAATTACGGGTAGATGAAACCCCTCCCACCGGACGAAAGTCCACTCAAGGGCTGACTAGGCGCCGCGCCGGCGCCTGATTCAGCCCTTTTCTCCCCGGCAAATCGAGGCACGAAGTGTGCTTGGCGTTACCCAAGCGTTACGAAGCTGTCGTAACGCCGAATCGGCTCCCAGTCCCAGACTCTAGCTCTCCTCGTTCGAGCACGCCGTTTTTCGAGCGGGTTGGTGCGTCATGGCGGAGCTGCGCTCGATCACTCGTCCGCCTGGCGGACGCCGGACACAACACGCGAGAGACCGAAGTCAGCCCCTATGCCCTATCGGAAGATTCTTCCAGCCGTCGTCACGCTCCTGCTGCTGATTCCGGCCGTCGGCATCCGATCCGCCGAGCAGACACTTATCAGCGCCGGATCCTCCTGGAGGTACAACGACAGCGGCTCGAACCTCGGCACGGCCTGGCGGGCGCCGGCCTACAACGACGCGAGCTGGCCGGCGGGGCTGGCGCAGCTCGGGTACGGGGACGGCGACGAATCGACGGTCCTGTCCTACGGCGGCAACCCCTCCAACCGGCGCATCACTTATTACTTCCGGCGCGCCTTCACGGTCGCGGATCCGGCGGCAATCGCGGCCCTGACGCTCCGCTACGTGCGGGACGACGGGTGCATCATCTATCTCAACGGCGTGGAAGTCGTCCGTTCCAACATGCCCGCCGGCACCGTGACCTATACGACGCGGGCGACGGCATCCATCGGCGGCGCCGACGAGAGCGCGTGGCTTCAGGCCCCCCTCGATCCGTCGCAGCTGGTCAAGGGGACCAACGTCGTCGCCGTGGAGATCCACCAGCAGACACCCTCGAGCAGCGACATCAGCTTCGATCTCGAGCTGCGAGCCACGGAGGCCCAGGCCGCGGCTCCTGGCGTGACCCTGATCGCTCCCGCGAACCAGAGCCAGTCCAACACGTCCGCATTGATGTTCAGCGCCTCGGTGTCGGCCCCGGCAGGGCTCGCGAGCGCAACCTTATATGTACGCGGCGCCCCGCAGACCGTGGTGTTCAGCGGTCCGCTCCAGGTGGAGGATGCGCAAATCACCGCGGAGACACCGGCCACGGCCGACGGGAGCGGCGCGGCGATCAACATCGACGGGCAGACGCCACATGCGCACGGCCTGATGCAAGTTTCCTTCGCTGGTCGGAGCCGGCAGCGGGCAGGTGCCGCCGGGCGCCGTCATCACGTCAGCGATGCTCCAGTTGACCTGCACCGACTCCGGGAGCGCGATGCAGGTCTACCGGCTCACGCAGGACTGGACCGAGGATCAGGCAACCTGGAACGAGCGCGCGCCCGGATCGGCGTGGGCGTCCCCTGGCGCCGACGGCGCGGGTTCGAACGCGGGTGTGCCGCTGGTTGCGGACTGCACGACCACCGGCCAGCGTCTCGTCGACGTGACCCGGTTCGTTCAGGAATGGAGCGACGGCGCGCCCAACTACGGAATCGTGTTCACCGACGGCGGCACCGACGGGGTCGATTTCACCAGCAGCGAGTCGGGCAGTTCTCCCGTACTGAGCGTCGCCTACAAGAGCAGTCAGCAGGCGATCGAGACCAAACCGCTTTCCGGACAGAGCACCACGGTCACCTTCTCCACGCGACCTGCCGATAGGTCAGACCTACTACTGGAACGTTCAAGTCACGGACGTGGACGGCCGGCAAGGCCTGGCGCCGTCCGACTTCGAGCTGACCGTCGACGCCAGCGCGCCGAACCTGCCCGAGCTGGTGTCACCGGCTGACGGGTCGACGGACGTGGCCACGTCGCCGGAGCTGTCGGCGACCGTCAGCGATCCGGCCGGCGGGCTGCTCACCGTCACCGCCGCGGTGCGGCAACCCGCGGCGCCGGAGTTCACGATCGTCGCGCTGCCCGACACGCAGCATTACTCCGAAGCCTTCCCGGGGATCTTCAAATCGCAGACCCAGTGGATCGTCGACAACAAGGACTCTCGCAACATCGCGTTCGTGACGCACGAGGGGGACATTGTCAATCAGCCAGGCGTGATGTCGCAGTGGCTGGTCGCCGACGAGAACATGAGCATGCTCGACGGCGTGGTGCCGTACGGCATGGGCCCCGGCAACCACGACCAGCCGACCACGCTCTTCAATCAGTTCTTCCCATACACGCGTTATCAGGGGCTGCCGTGGTACGGCGGTCACTACCAGAACCTGAACGACAACAACTACCAGCTGTTCTCGGGCGGGGGCATGGACTTCGTCATCGTGCACCTGGAGTACTGCCCGCCCGCCGCCGCGCTCTCGTGGGCCAGCTCGATCATCCAGTCGTACCCCGACCGTATCGGCATGATGACAACCCACGCCTACCTCGGGCTGGGTGCGGCACGCTCGACGCACGGGTGCGGGAACACGCAGTACATCTGGGATCAGCTGGCGGTTCCGACCCCGAACCTCCATTTCATGCTGAGCGGGCACGTCCACGGCGAATCGCGGCGGGCCGACGTCGTCAATGGCCACCCCGTGTTTCAGATGCTCGCCGACTACCAGAACCTTCCGAGCGGCGGCGAGGGCTGGCTGCGCATCCTGCGGTTCGTCCCGGCCGAGAGCAAGATCTACGTGCAGACCTATTCGCCGTGGCTGAACCGCTACGACACCGACGCCGACAGCGAGTTCACGCTCGACTTCCCCATGGGCGGCGCCTTTGCCGACGCCGGAACCACGACGGTCCCGAGCGGGTCGGACGCGTCGATCCCGCTCTCGGACCTGGCTCCCAACACGCAGTACGAGTGGCGGATGACCGTCACCAACAGCAGCGGGAAGAGCCGGACCAGCCCCGTGTGGAGCTTCACGACAGGGTCGGGCGGTCCGGTCAACCGGCCTCCCGTCGCCCTGAACCAGTCCGTGACCACGCTGGAAGATACGGCGACGGCCATCACGCTGATGGCGTTCGACCAGAACGACGACCAGGTGACCTTCACCGTCGTTGATGGCCCGACGCGAGGCACGTTGAGCGGCACCGCGCCGACGCTCGTCTACCAGCCCGCGGCGAACTTCAACGGTACCGACAGCTTCACGATCCGGGCAAGCGACGGGCAGGCGACGAGCGATCCGGGCACCGTCTCGATCACGGTCCAGGCCGTGAACGATCCGCCGGCTGCTGCCGGCGAGTCCTTCACCCTCCAGGCCGGACAGACGCTGACGGTGCCGGCGCCAGGAGTGCTCGGCAATGATACCGACGTCGAAGGCGCGGCCCTGACGGCGCAGCTCGTCACGGGCCCGGCGAAAGGCGTCCTCGCGTTGAACGCGAACGGCTCGTTGAGCTACACCCCGGCGGCAGGTTATTCGGGGCCGGATTCCTTTGCCTATCGGGCGAGTGACAGCCAGGCCGCATCAAGCTCCGCAACCGTGAGCCTCACGATTGTGCCGGGTGATACGACCGCGCCGTTGGTGAGCATCACGTCGCCGCTCCCGGGCGCGATCATCTCGGGCAGCGTGACCGTCAACGCCGTCGCGTCGGACACCGTGGGTGTGGTGGGCGTGCAGTTCCTGCTGAACGGGATCCCGTGGGGCGCGGAAGACACGGCCGCTCCCTACAGCGTGACGTGGAGCTCGACCGGCGTCGCCGACGGCCAGTATCAGTTGTCGGCGCGGGCGCGCGACGCGGCGGGCAATCTGGGCACAGCTCCCGGCGTCGCGGTCATTGTCTACAACACGGGCGATACGGCCCCGCCGGCCGTCACCATGACGGCGCCGCTGGCCGGCGCGACAGTCTCCGGCAACGTGACCGTCAGCGCCAACGCGTCCGACAACGCGGGCGTCACGGGCGTGCAGTTCCTGATCGATGGAGCGCCGTTGGGCGCGGAAGACACGATCGCTCCTTACAGCGTGACGTGGACTTCGACCGCGGCCGCCGATGGCCCGCATCAACTGTCCGCGCGCGCGCGCGACGCGGCCGGGAACCAGACCACTGCCGCCGCCGTGCCGGTCGTTGTCTACAACCCGATTCCTGCCCCGGCTGGCCTCATCGCCTCATACAGCTTCAATGAAGGATCGGGGACCACCCTGACCGATCGGTCGGGCAAAGGCCACACGGGCACGATCGCGGGGGCGGCGTGGACGACGCAGGGGAAATTCGGCGGCGCGCTGTCGTTCGACGGGATCAACGACTGGGTCACGGTGAACGATGCCAACGATCTGGATCTGACAACCGGGATGACGCTCGAGGCGTGGGTGCGGCCGTCGAGCCTGGCGAGCTGGCGGACGGTGCTGCTCAAGCAGCGAACCGGCGGCCTCGTGTATTCACTGTATGCCAGCAACGACAGTTCGCTGGCCGAGAGCGACATCAATATTTACGGCGACCTGGGGACTTCGGCTCCGATCGCGCTCCCCGTCAACACGTGGTCGCACATGGCCGTCACCTACGACGGCACGGTGCTGCGGCTGTTCGTGAACGGCATCGAAGTGTCGAGCCGGGCGATGTCCGGCGCGATGACGACGTCGACGGGCGTCCTGCGAATCGGCGGGAACAGCGTGTGGAACGAGTTCTTCGCAGGGAGGATCGACGAGATCCGGATCTACAACCGCGCCCTCACGCCGGTCGAAATCCTCAGTGACATGGCGGCGCCGATCGTTCCCTAGGTTGCCCGCGCGCTGTCAACGGAAGGGCGCGCGCCTGGTGGCCTGTCGCTAGCCGGACGTCGACGCCCGGTTTTTCCGTCGAGCCCGGTGGTGCGCCGTGATCGCGGCGATCACGTGGCAGATCCAGCCGAGCATGCCGCCGCTGCCGATCCACAGTCCCGGGGTGACGATCAGCCAGAAAATGCCGCGGAGGAAGTCGCCGTTGTAGAACTGGCCGAGTCCCGGGATGACCGCGCTGAGCACTGCCGCGATTCCCGGGCTCTTCACGTCAGCCATGTCCCGTGTGTCCACTGAAGCGGCTGACGTCAGATCCGTCCGAATTGTTTCACGGCTTCCCGGATCGACCGGTACTTCTCGATGAACGGGTAGCATGCGGTGTTCCGTGTCGTCGAGCTCCTGGGACTTCTTGAGCACCTCCGCCGCCCTCGCGCGCGGCACGACGGCGACGCCGTCTTCGTCGGCGGTCACGATGTCTCCCTGGTTCACGCGGACACCGGCGCAGGTCACGGGTACGTTCACGCCGACGACCCGGTAGTGATTGATGGTGGTGGACGGGGCAACTCCGCGGCTGAACACCGGGAACTGCAGCCGGCGAATCTGCGGCGTATCCCGCACGGAGGCGTCGATCACCGCGCCGGCGAAGCCACGGTACTTCATCGCCGTGGCCATCAGGCCGCCGATACCGGCGAAGTCGCCGCCGTTATCGAGGACCATCACGTACACCGATCCGGCGGGCGAGTCGTCGATCGCGTCGAGCATGCCCTGCGAGGCCGCCGATCCTTCCTTGTGCTCTTCCTTCCTGAAGCAGGACCGTGACGGCCGGGCCGGCGAACTTCGTCGCGCGACAGCGGCCGCATCTCGTGCGACATGTACGCGCGCTCGCCGTAGAGCTGTTCGATGGCATCGGACACCGACGCGACCTCCACCATCCGGAAGCCCTCGATCAGCGGATCGCCGGCGGGCTGAGCCATCGCCCACGCCGAGCCGGCCACCGCCGCGATCGCCGCGAACACGAGCGCGCGTTTCATGACGCGGCCATGCCGCCGGATGCGGAGCAGGGTTCGACGCATCGATGAATCCATGACTGATCCTCCGGAGATCAAGGCAGCAGCGACCGGATGACGTAAGAAGGCGAAGAACGCGTAGAACGCCGAGCACGCGAGCAGCCCGGCTTCCCGCCACAGCGCCGGCCGCACCGCGGGCGGCAGGAAGCGCCGGTTCACCAGGAAGATCTGGACGCCGGCGATCGCGAGCACGATGCCCGCCATGTTCGCCAGAATCTTGAACAACTGGAACGGCGACGCCGATCGAATCACGAACGCGCCCCAGACCGAGAAGACGATCAGGATGCCGTAGTAGATCGCGCGGATGCCCCGCTTGGAGTCGCGCGCCGTGCTGCTCGACATCCACACGGCATCGGTGATCGTGCGGACCAGGATGTCGGTGTTCCCGAGCTGGGTCTTGAACAGGATCCAGAAGCCGTTGAACAGCGTCAGGAACCAGAACCCCCGCCAGATCTTGCTCAGGTACTCGGCCTGGTAGGCGCCGGCGGCCAGCCCCTGCAGGTCGGTCCCGTGCGGGATGATCGCGGTCGCGAGGTTCACGTTCAGGAACATCCCGACGAAGCAGAACAGGCCCCAGACCCAGATCTGGTCGACGTGCACGTAGCGCATCCACTCGCGCCAGCGCGCGAGGTTCTCGGTGGTCGCCGGGAACACCGTGCCGACGTGCGACAGCGTGATCTCGTGCCCTCCCACCGCGCTGGGAATGGCGCCGACCTTCGAGCCCATGCCGAAGCCCTTGTCGCGGACCCAGTTCGTCACGGTGAGGTTGCCGATGCCGCCGGACCCGGCCGTGGCGGCCAGCGCGCCGATGAGGCCCCAGTCGATCGGATGCTGCAGACCCGCCAGGCTGAAGAACCCGGTGAACGTCTGCCACCAGTGCGCCAGCGGCACGAACGCCAGGTTCACCGTCAGGAGAAACAGGAAGACGACCGCCAGCATCGTCCAGGCGAAGTACTCGAGCATCCGCTCGATCGTCCCGCCGAAGGACAGGATGAAGACGACCCCGATGATGAGCACGGTGGCGATCCACGCCTGCGTGCCTTGATCCGGCGCGCCCGGCATGCGCCCCATCCACGCGCCGAAGAGCGTCGCGGCGGCGCTGCCGGCCAGCGCCGGCCAGCCGAGCTGGAAGAACCCGAGGACGGTGTAGAAGCCGGCCCAGAACTTCGGCCCCGGCTTGAGGCGCATGATCCCGCCGTAGATCGGCTCCCCGGTGTACAGCGTGTAGCGGATCGCCTCGAGGTTGAAGATGACCTGCAGCACGATGGCGATCGTCGCGATCAGGAAGATCGCCGACGAGTACTTGACCGCCGCCGCGGGGCCCACCAGCCACTCGCCTCCCCCGATGGAGGTGGCCGCCATGATCGCGCCGGGCCCGATCACCTTGAACAGGTTGCGCGCGTTGAACGCGGGCGGCGCCGGCAGATCGTCGACGGCCCAGCGCGGCAGCGCGCCGTGATCGGCCGGCAACAGGCCGCCGGCCGTGCCACGGGACGGGTCAGCAGGGATGCTCATGCGAAGGTGCGGGTTCAGCCGGTCAGATGTACGCGATGCACGTCGATCTCGACCAGCGAGTCGCCGGGGATCCCGCCCGCCGCCGCGATAGTCGTCCGCACGCCGGGCTCGTCGCCGAAGCGGCCGCGGAACATCTCGTTCATCCCGGCGTAGTCCTTCAGGTCGTTCAGGTAGACGTTGACCTTCAGCACCTTCTCCATCGACGACCCGACGCTCTCCAGCCGCTTCTGGATCTCGTCCAGCACGTGCTTGGTGTGCGCCTTGATGTCCCCCTCGAAGTGGGCGCCGATGCCGGAGATGAACACCATGTTGCCGTACATGACGACGCCGCTGAACAGCGGCGTTTTTCCGGCTTCTGGCCGTTGGGGTAGTACACCTTTTTCGTGGGATTGTCCGGCGTCCCGCCCTGGGCGGGCGCGCTCGCCGGCGCCATCGCGGCCGCCGCCACCGCCACGGCCGGCGCGTTCTTCAGGAACGATCTCCGATTCGACTTCGCCATCGTCTATCTCCTCACAGGAAGAGGGTTGAGTCCGTCCCAGCGTGCTGTCGCCGATCTGACGGTAGTCGGCGGGCAGCGACTTCCAGTCCGGCCGGGACAGGCCGTTCAGGTCGTAGACCACCTTGCCGTCGCGCACCGTCAGCTCGCACATGAGGCGCTGGGTGGAATCCATGCGCGCGCCGTACATGTCCACGAGCCCGAACCGGCCGCGCTCGAGCCGCAGCACCGCGACGTCGGCCACGGCCCCGACCGAGAGATGACCGAGCCCGTCCTGCTTGATTTCGCGCGCCGGGTTCCAGGTCGAGCGCGCGATCACGTCGTCGAGCGACAGCCCCATGGCGAGGAACTTGTCCATCACGTTGAGCATGTCCTTCATGCCGGCGTTCATGCTCGAGATGTGGATGTCGGTCGAAATCGAGTCCGGCAGGAACCCTTCCTTCATGGCCGGCACCGCGATGCGCCAGAGGAAGCTGCCGCCGCCATGGCCCACGTCGAAGATGACGCCCCGCTTCCGCCCCTCGAACATCGCCGGGTTGACGCGACCCGACGGGTCGAGCTCGCCGCGCAGACCGGAGTAGACGTGCGTGTAGATGTCGCCCGGCCGGAGCTTCTTCGTCACCAGCTCGCTCAGCGGACGCTCGGCCTTGTTGGATCCGAAGTCCACCATCACCGGGATGTTCGCGAGCGTGCCGGCCTCGACCGCGCGCTCGACCGGCGTCCATTCAGGGCCGCTGTAGTGCGCCGTCTTGATGCCGACGATGAGGCCCGGATGCCGGCGCGCCATGTCGGCTGCCGGCCCCGACTCCATGTCGGCGAGATCCTGCTCGAACTTGCCGCCGCGCATCCCGTTGCCGACGATGTTCAGGAAGGCGAGCACGCGCGTCTTCGACCGATCGATGATGCGCTGCTTGAAGTCGTCGAAATTGCGCCACCCCGCGCATCCGGCGTCCGCGATCGTGGTGACGCCGACGCGCAGCGTGAAGCCGTCCGGGTAGATGCTGTTGTCGCCGGCGTACGAGTTTCGCTCGCCCGTGCCCGCGAACACGTGCGTGTGGATGTCGACGAGGCCGGGCGTCACGTGCAGGCCCGAGACATCCACGGTCTTCAACGCATCGGCGGGATCGATCTTCGCCTCGACGGCCGCGATCTTCCCGGCCGCGATGGCGACGTCGCGCACGGCGCTGATCTTGTTGCGCGGATCGATCACACGTCCGCCCCGCAGCAGCAGATCGTATTTCTTCTGCACCGCCGGCTGAGCCTGCGGCGGAGAGGTGGAAGCCGGGCTCTGCCCTCCGGCCGATGCCGATGCAGGGCTAAAGCCCTGCGCTACGACGGCCAGGCCCGCCAGCGCGGACAGAACAGCCATCCCGACGAGACCGGCCAGCACTTTTTTTCGCATCAGCCTCTCCGGACAGCAGCGCGACGTGTTGCCGTCCACGTGGCGCCCAGATATTCGCCCATGTCCACGGTGCCCGCCATCTGATCCCCGGTCACCTTGCCGGAGAACGTGAGGTTGACCGAGTCGCCGTGCTGCTCCCCGTACGCGCTGCGGATCCGGACGTTGTCGCCGTCGATGTTGCCCGAGATCTCGCGCGTCATGAACTCACCCTGATGGAACCCGCCGACGTCGTTCCCCTTTTGCGACAGGTGGAGCGTGTGGCTCGACGCCGCGGCCGCGTACTGGATGCGCACGTTCCATTGACCGCTGAGGTCCGCCGCGGGCGCGGCGGGCGACGGACGCCGTGGGCGCGGACGTCGCAGGCGCCCGCTTCGAGAGCACCGCGTGCAGCCGGTCGGCCACAATCCGCTCCTCTCCCGCCGCCATCATGTACGGCGTGATCGAAACGCCGGTCAACGCGGCCTGGGCGCCGCCGCCTCCGCCGCCGCCGCGCGCGGGTACGAGCGTGATCCGCGGCTCGCCGTCGTTGAGCGCGCGCACGACGGCCTCGCTGGACAAACCGAGCCGTTGTTGGTCCCACAGAACCCTGAGCGAAGGCGTGCGGTTGGACAAGCCGTTCGGCTGGGACACGGCGGTGGTGACGCCGGAGATCGTCGACACACGCTGAGCGATGTGATCGAGCCAGGCGTTCCAGCGCTTCCATTCGGCCTCGTGATCGCGCTTGACCCACATCTCGACCGCCATCAGCATCCCGATGGCGTCTTCCTTCCCCACTTTGAGCGCACGGGCGAAGCCGTGGTGCGGCGCGCTGTGCACCCACGCGGCGCGAACCAGATCCTTGCGTCCGAGCAGCAGGCCCGCGGTCTGCGGTCCCCTGAGGCACTTTCCACCGCTGTACGCCACGAGCGTCGCGCCGTTCTCGAGGTGCACATTGGGGATGGTCAGGATCTCCGCCGCGGCATCGACGAGGATGGGCACACCCTTCGCCTGCGCGATCGGGGCGATGGCTTTCACGTTCAGCGGGCTCGCGTCCGCACCCGGCCCGGCCAGGATGTAGATCAGCGCGGTCCGTGGCCCGAGCGCCGCCTCGAACTCGGCGAGCGTCGACACCTCGACGACGCGCACGCCGACGGCGCGGAGGGCCGCGTCGTAGACGTTGCGGGAATTGGCCGGGATGATGGCCTCGTCCTTCGCGAAGCCGCTCAGGTTCGGGAGCTTGACGTGGAGGTCGGGATTGCCGCCGGCGACGCACGCGGCCGTGGCGAGCGTCAGCCCCGCGGAGCACCCGTTCGTGACGAGACCCCACTCGGCACGCGTGAGCTCGGCGAGACGGGCGCCGACCGCCTCCGCCAGCTCGTCGAGGTGCACATACTGCCGGGCGGCGGCATCCATCGCCTCCCGCACCTCGGGCAGCATCGTCGAACCGCTGATGATCGTGAACGTGCCCCGCGCGTTGATGAGCGGACGCACGCCGATCGACTGGTAGACGTTCGCACCTGTGCGAAGCCCGGCCGCGGCGGTGGCGGCGGTCTTCGGCGCGCCCTGGGTGGCGCGCAGCCCGGCAGGCAGCGCCAGCAGGCTTCCCAGGACACCTCCCCGGCGGATCAACTCGCGGCGGCTGATGGTGGAATCGCTCATGACGGGCTCACTCCTTGCCACGGATCTGCACGGATGTACACGGATTACACGGATCACGGATCACACGGATCACACGTATACCGACCGGGTCCACGGGTGGGATTCCGTGTTCCGCAGTCGGGCAGACGTCAACGATCCACGACCAGGTTGTTCTTCACATCGAACACGCCGCCGATCTCCCGTGCTTTCAAGCCGGCGATGGTCTTGTCCTGGTCGCTGTCGACGACCCCTTCGAGCGTGACATTCCCGTTCTTCACGACGATGTGGATGGAGGGCTGCGACTGGAAGCCGTACCGCTCCAGGGCCTCCGTGCGGTAGATGTTTCGAGCCACCGCGAGACGGATGCGATCGTCGGCGGGCGAGGTCGGCAGGACCTCGATTTCGTTGATCACCGTCTCGATGCCCGGAACTCCCTTCAGGCGCCGTTCCGCGTCGGACTTCAAGGTCGGCCTGACGACCTGGCCGAGCAGCCTCACCGTGCCGCCCGGCTCGACCCTGAACGCCAGGAAATCGAACACGGTGTAGTAAGGCAGGCCCAGAAGCTCGTGTTGAACTTCGCTCTCGACACGGCGCGTCCGCGCGTCCTTCTCCTGCGGCGGGGCGACGGTGGGTAGTAAAAGGGTCACGGACAGCACAACCAGCGCTGTATTCATGTTGGTCCTCGGCGCCTTAACAGCCCGTGGTGAAACTCTGGCTACATTCGACGGGCGATGCATCCTCGGGGGCTGCGTTGCTCCTCCCTCAAATACTCACGGTATTCTCGGTCGTCGCGCCTTGCCCGCGAGGCGCCTCGCCCGTCTCGGTGCGACGCCAGACTTTCACCACGGGCTGTTAAAGGTATGAGCCCCGGAGCGCGAAAGTCAACCCAAGCCCCGATCCAGCTGCGTCAACTCAGCGCTCGATCCAGGCTGCGTCAACTCAGCCAGTCGTCGAGGTGCTTTTTGACGAACGCGTCGTCGGCCAGATCAGGATACCGCGCGAGCGCGCGATCGATGGCGCCGGCCTGGCCCGGGCTCAATTCCTCGTGGGGATCCAGGCACCAGCGTCCGGCGAGGAGGCCCTGGCGCCGCAGGACTTCGTGGATGCCGGGAATGCAGCCGGCGAACCGGTGGGCGGGATCGAACAAGGCGGCATTGGCGTCGGTCAGCTCCGCGCCGAGAGCCAGCAGGCGGAGCGGGTCATCCTGGCCTGGCTCACCTGCCGTGACGGCCCGGCACCGCTGCAAGAGCTCGACGGCGCGGCTCGTCCAGACGGCCCATTGGCCGAGCAGCCCTCCTGAAAAGTGCAGCGGCCGGCCGTGATCGCCGGCGGGGAACGGCGTCAGCAGGTCGGCGACAATCGCGTCGTCGTTCCCTGTGTACAGCGCCACGTCGTCCCGGCCGCTCTCGGCCAGCGCGGTGACGACGTCGAGCGTGCGATAGCGGTCGAAGGGGGCGACTTTGATCGCGACGACGCGGTCGATCTCGAGGAACCGGCGCCAGAAGTCCCGATCGAGGACACGGCCGCCCACGGCAGGCTGAAGATAGAAGCCGACGAGCGGCAGGACGTCGGCCACCTGCCGGCAGTGATCGATGACGTGGTCGTTGTCCGCGTCGCGGAGCGCCGCCAGGCTCAGCAGGCCGGCATCGTAGCCGAGCGACGCCGCGAGCTGCGCCTCCTTGACCGCCTGGGCAGTCGGGCCGCAGACCCCGGCAATGAGGAGCGGGATCTGATCGCGATCGGCGCACCACTCACGCACCGTCCTGTGCGCGAGGGCGAGAACCGGCTTCAACAAGTTGATGCCGGGATCGCGGATTGCGAACTGCGTGGTGTGCACGCCGACGGCGATGCCGCCGGCTCCCGCGTCGCAGTAGTAGCGCGTCAGCGCGATCTGGCGGCGCTCGTCGAGCCGTCGCGCGGCGGTCAGCGCGAGCGGATGCGCCGGGATGACCATGCCCTGCCGCAGGGCGAGCCGGAGGTTCGCCAGACTCCCATTAGAACCGGCCATCGGTCACCTCGAAATGCGTCGGCTTGTTCAGAGAGGACCCGCCCGCCTGCACCCAGTGCGCCACCCATTGCCGGAGCAGGGCAAGCGGGACGGCCGGCGGGCCCAGCCGCGCGCGGCAGCGGCTCGAGTCGCTGAGGAGCGCGACCGGACCTTCGGTGTTCAGGAACGACGGACGCACGCCGAAGGCCGAGCCGAACCACTCTGCGGTCTCGCGCACGGAGATGCGCTCGGGGCCGGTGACGTTCAGGACCTCGGGCGGCGATGCGCAGAGCTCCAGGCTCCGCAGCGCATAGCTGTTGGCGTCCCCCTGCCAGATGGCGTTGAAGAACCCCACCGTCAAATCGATCGGCTCTGCGGAGAACACGCGCCGGGCGATATCGACGAGCGTGCCGTAGCGCAAATCCACCGCGTAGTTCAGCCGGTAGATGAGCGCCCGCAGCTGGCGCTCGTGCGACACGAACTCGACGACGCGCTCGCGCCCCAGGCACGATTGCGCGTACTCGCCGACCGGCGCCGGCACGTCGTCTTCAGTAGAGGCGGGCCCGCTGACGTCGACCATGTGGTACACGTTTCCGGTCGAGAACACCACGAGGCGCGACTCGAAGAAATGCTCCGCCACGCGCGCCGGCACGACGGTGTTGATCGCCCAGGTGATGTCGGTCCGATCGAGCGTGCCGAACTTCCTCCCGGCCAGGAACAGCACGGAGGGACACCGCGGCAGCGCGGCGATGCTGGCAGGATCGAGAAGATCGCAGACGACCGTTTCGATGCCGTCGGCCTCTAGACCCTGGCGCGCGGGCGCAGACGAGAAACGGGATGCCGCGACGACGCGGCCGCGGCCGCCGCTTCGGACCATGGCCCGATGAACGCGGCGCGCCAGCGAGGGCCCCATCTTCCCTCCGGCGCCAAGAATCAGCACGTCGCCGTCCAGCCGGGCGATGCAGGCGAGGTCAGCGGCCGACGGTTCCGCCAGCGCCTCCTCGAGCTGGGTCTCCGTGGTGATGTGTTCGGGCAGCGTCATGGGTTGTAACAAGAGATCAAGAGAGATTGAACAGGAGATCAGGAGATCAGGAGATCAAGAGATCAGGAGGAAAACACAATTTGTAGTGGTTTCAAATCGCAGTGTCAATGAGACGGCTGAGGTTCCGGGCCAGCCGGATGGTTGTCGGTCTCTGGTCTCTGGTCTCTGGTCTCTGGTCTCTGGTCTTCTGGTCTCTGGTCTCTGGTCTTTGGTCTTTGGTCTTTGGTTTTTGGGTTTTTCGGTTTTTGGGTTTTGGGTTTTGGGTTTTGGTTTTTTGGTTTTTTCTCCTGTTCTCCTGTTCTCCTGTTTTGATCTCTTGATCTCCTAGTACCTCCTGTACCGCCCGATGTCGATCCAGCGGCCGCCGACCATCACGCGATCGACGGTCCGGATGGCGGAGATCTCCCGGCTCGGGTCGCTGCGCAACACGACCAGGTCGGCCCGCAGCCCTGGCCGCAACGTGCCGAGCTCTTCGCCGCGATACAGGAACCCCGCCGCGGTGCCGGTCGCGGCCGTGATCGCTTCGATGGGGGTCAGGCCGCTCTCGACGAGCAGCTCCAGCTCGCGCCACGGCGCCTCGCCGCGTTCGGCAAACGGCACGTCCGAATGGCCGCCCATGACGAGCCGCGCTCCCTCCTGCCCTGCGCGGCGCGTCAGCTGCTTCATCTTCGTGAAGCCCGCAACCAGGACCGGCACCATCCCGGGCTTCGTGCCGGGCGGCGGACGGTCGGCCCGGCGCTCGAAGACGGCCAGCGTCGCGTCGACCCAGGGCTTTCGCGCACGGAGTACCGCGTAGAGCGCCCGCGCCTGCGGTCCGTCGAGATCGATCTTGGCGAATATCTCGTACCGGCCGTCACGCCGCGCGTTGTTGTCGGCGAGCACCGCCTGCCGGTACGCTTCCGCCTCGAGCGGCGGCATCAGGCTCATGCCGAGCGACGTGACGTGCTCGAGTCCGTGGAGCCCCGCCTCGATGAGCTGGCGCGCGTCGAGCACCTCGAGATGCGCCGAGCAGGGAATCCCTCGCGCGACGCAGACGTCGATCACCGCTTTCGCGCTCGCGAAGGGAAGCCGGAAATAGATCTTCAGCGCCGACGCCCCGTCCGCGACGGCGCGTTCGGCGAGACGTCGCGCCTCTTCGGGATCGCGCGCGACGACGGCGTCGGCCGGATACGCCGGACGCTCCCCGTCGATGTGCGGCCCCGTGGTGAAGATGCGGGGTCCCGGCAACTGGTCGGCGGCAATCATCTGGCGGAGCCCCTGGAACTTCTCGTCCCACTGCCCCGGGTCGCGGAACGACGTGACGCCGTGACTGAGCTGGCGGAGCGCCAGCTTCGGGTCGTTCTCGATGTGGAAGTGCAGATCGATCAGGCCCGGGATGAGGGTCTGCCCGGACAGATCCACCCGCTCCGCGTCCGCGGGCGCCGGGACTTTCTCCGCCGGGCCTACGCGGATGATCCGTCCTTGGACGATCACGAGGCGGCCGCGTTCGATGGGCGGCGCGCCGGTGCCGTCGATGATGCGGACGTTGTCGAGCACCAGCGAGCGCGTCTGCGCCCCTTCGACTCGCGTGGTCCCATGGCGCTCGCTCAGGGCAGGCGCACGTCCTGCCAGGACCGCCGACAGGGCCACGGCCGTCATCGCGAGCAAAACGGATCGAAAGAGAGGGCGCATCGACCTCCTGATCTCCTGAACTCCTGAAACTCCTGATCTCCTACCCGAATTCCGGCCCGAAGATCGCGAACTCGGCGAGCGGCGATCGCGTGCGTTCGTCGATCGAAGAGACGCCACGGCTGGCCGGCCGCCGCATCCGGAACAGGGGCCGCTGAATCCGGAAGCCGGAGGTGCGCAGCCAGTAGGCGAACGTCTCGCGGGCATCGAACACGTCGAGCAGGATCGGCCGGTCTCCTGCCGCGGCGAGGGCGGCACTGACCAGCGCTTGCGCGATGGCGTCGCTGCCGGCAACCACCGGCCCGATCTGATCGAACAGCCGTCCTGCACGGCCCAGGCAATAGTGGATCGGCTCGGCCTCCCCTTCCGCGACGCGGGCATAGTGTGGGGCGCCGTCGAGCGCCCACTCCAGCACGGCGCGGCGGTTTCCGCCGAAGACCGGCGCGTCCTGGGCCGCGAGGAGCGGCAGATCGGCCGGCGCGAGAGGCCGGACGTCGCGAGGCGCGAACGTATGCGGCCTCGAGGTGCGCAGGTGCGTCGAGCCATCCGCGACGTGGCGCGTGAGCATCACCTCGTCCTCGAAACCGTAGGCCTGGTAGAGCGGGCGGCCCATCGGCGTCGCGTCGAGACGAATGGGCCGTCCGGGCGGCACCGAAGCCATCGCGGCCTCGAGCAGACGGCGCCCAAGGCCCCGGCCGCGGTAGGCCGGATCCACGAGCATCATCGCAATCCACGCGAACCCCCCGTAGTCGACGCCGATCGCCGTGCCGACGACGCGCCCTTCGGCGAGGGCGGCAAAGCTGCCTTCCGGCGCCAGCGTCAGCAGCATGCGCCAGTCGGCCAGCCGCTGATTCCAGGCGGCGGTCGAGCTCAACGTGAAAGCGCTGTCGAGATCTTCGGGGGTCAGCAGGCGAAGGACGGGGTCGCTCACACCTCCACTCTACCCGGACTCTCAGGCCCGCCTTCGCTCAAAGACATCAGCGCCGAGCTTCGGCGGGCAGGCAAGCATCAGGTCAGGGCGACCGACAGCATGACGGCGGCGATGTTGACCGGGATGTCCACGATAAACGCCGCAAAGAGGAGCCCGAGACACTTCGCGAAGGTCCGCCCCGGCGGTTCTCGATACACCCGCCTGAGCGCCAGGAACACGTACGGAATGAGGATGGCGTACGCGAGGAGGAGCGAGACCAGTGGATGCGGCCGCCCCAGGGCCTTGTAGAGGGCGCCGACGGTCAGCGCTTCCAAATACAGAAAGGAGACGTAGTGGAGCGCAAAGACGACGTGGACGCCAAACAACGGCCGGCGATAGAGGACTTTCAGGATCAGCGCGGCGGCGACGACGCTGACGCCGAGGCTCAGCGTGTAGACGGTCTGCATCCGGCGGTCGAACCGCTCCGAGAAACGCGCGAAGTCCGTATTCGTCTCGGCGATTCGGCGCTGAACCATCGTGCTGAGCATCCCGTCGGGGGTCTGCTGCATCAACTCGGCGAGGTTGAACCCTGCCACGTACGGCGCCACGAGGAAGTACAGGGCCGCGCACAGGAAATAAATCTTCACCGGCCCGAGGTAGACGCGTCTCCGGCCGGCGAGATACTGCGCCGTGAGGTGGCCGGGCCGCAGGAGTGCGGCAACGGTATGGACGCTCTTGAAATCGAGGTTGACGAGCTCGTTGCCGACCTGTCGAATGAAGGGGGCCACCGACAGCCAGTCGGAGCCGGTCTGCCGCTCTCCGCACGCATGACAGAACTCGCCCTCCAGCGCTTCGCCGCAGTTTGCGCAGACGCCGGGCTGAGTGACGAGCTCCGTGTCGATCGTCTCCGGCAAGGCGCCCCATGTTGCCGTCTCCGTGGGTCGCTTGTCGAGCCTGCCCTGAGCGAGCGCATGCGGACCACGCGAGTCGAAGGGGCCTGCCCTGAGCGAGCCCATCGGACCACGCGAGTCGAAGGGCCGGTTATTGTGGCTGCGATTTCGTCCCGGACCGGGTTCGGTCGCGCGTGCGGGCGTACGTCCGGACGAGCTCGTCCTTGACGCGCTCTCCGGTGTGGCGGGCGGCGACCGAGTCGTACCATGTGGACGGGGCGCCTGGGCGGAGGTACATCGCCGCCATGCCGCGGCTGTCCCGGACGTGCGGCGCGGCGGCAATTTCGGCGGCGTGTTCCAGCTCGTGACCGAGAGTGGCCAGAATCTCGACGAGACTTCCCCGGCTATCGAGCTCGATCCGGAGGTACCGCGCGGTCTCTGTGGTCGTGACGAAAAAGATCTGTCCGGCGGCGCCGCTCGGAATGCGATCGACCATCTCGACGTACACGATCAGATCGCTCTTCGTCAGACGGCTCAGGAGCTCGTCGAGCGTGTGCGAGTGCGCCGCCCCCAGTTTGATCCACTCACGCACGCGCGGAGCGAGCGCCCGGACGTGGTATTCCCGGGTGGCCGTCGGCACGACGGGTTCGGCGGGGCCACTCACCGCACACGAAATCAGGACCGCAGCGGCAAACATCATTGGGCCCTCCCGAACCAGGTGATCACTGGATAAGACGGAACAGGCCGGGAAACGTTGGTGGGTATTTCGCCTCGCGATGGAATAGGAGGGGCGGGTGGTGGGCCGGACGTGTCTGGACACTTCGCCCCGCAGGACGGAAGATCGACCACGTGACTGTTCATACGCTGACCGCCGACCGCGGCGACGCCGGGCGGCGCCTCGATCTCGTCGTGCGCCGTCACCTCACCGGCGTCGAAGCCGCCACGCGCACGCGCGTGCAGGCGTGGATCGAGCGCGGGCACGTCAGCGTGAACGGCGCGCCGGTCCGCCGCGTGAGCACCCGCACCGCGCTCGGCGACGTCGTGACCGTGGCGCTGCCGGCGGGCACGGTGGAGTCACGAGCGCCGATGGCGCCCGAGAACGTCACGCTCGACGTGCTGTACGAAGACGGCCATCTCCTTGCGCTGGACAAACCGGCGGGCGTCGTCGTGCACCCGACGCACGCACACGGATCCGGTACGGTCTTGAACGCGCTCCTGTGGCACGCGCGTGAGTGGCCGGCCGGGCAGCGTCCCTCGCTGGCCGGGCGCCTCGACAAGCTGACGTCGGGAATCCTGCTGATCGCCAAGGACGCGGCCGTCCACGCGGCGTTGCAGCGGACGCCAATCGAGAAGGACTATCTCGCGGTGGTGTACGGGCGGGTGAACGTGGCGAGCGGACAGATCGACCTGCGGCTGGGACGCGATCGTGGCGACCGGCGGAGGGTCGTCGCGTCGGCGGACGTGGGCGCGCCGAGCCTGACGCGATTCGAGCGGCTCGCGCGCGTGGCCGCCCCGCGCGCGGGCCTCTCGTTGCTCAGAACCCGGCTCGTCACGGGCCGCACCCATCAGATCCGCGTCCACCTCGCGGCGCGCGGGTGGCCGATCGTCGGCGACCCGGTCTACGGCGAGCCGCGGTGGGCGCGCGTGACCAACGCCGCGCTTGCCGCGAGTGCTGCGGGAGTTCCCCCGCCAGGCGCTCCATGCCTGGCGGATGGGGTTCGTCCATCCGGTCACGCGCGCTCAGCTGGCTCTCGAAGCGTCCGTGCCGCGCGACCTCGAAGACCTGCTGATCGCCTCGGGCCTGTCACGCGGATTCCGCAACAGCCTCGATCGCGGACGCAGGTAGGGATGGGGCCGCGGGCCCGCTTCCCAAATCTGGGAAGAAGGCCCGCGGCGAACGGGAACGTTGACGGCTATTCGGGCAGAGACGACAGCACGAGCGAGAACATGTAGTTGAAATTGGTGTCGCGGGTGAAGACGGCTCCGTCCGCGGAGGTGAACGAGCGTCCGAGAATCGGAACGTCGTTGGCCAGCCCCGGATTCCCGTCGAGGCCGATGAGCGGCGGCAACGCGCTGACGCCCGGGAACGGGGCGGTCGTCGGCAGCCGGAGCACGAGGAACAGGTTCTGAATCTCGCCGGAATCGACCCCCTGCCTGATCCGGTACCCCGTCAGCCGCGGCCGTTTCAGGAAGAACGGGCTGAAGTCGTCGTCCTGTCCGACGAACATGCTGTCGCGCTCCAGCGGATGGGCGAGGTCAATGGTGGCGGTCCCGTCGGCATTGACGACACCCGTCGTGAGCATCGCTTCGGCAAACCTCGCCGTCGTCGAGGCGTCCAGGACCCGCGTGTTGAACAAGACCGAGTGCGCAGCCAGGAGCTCGCCCGGCATGATCGCGGCGATCTGTGATGCGGGCACCTGCACGGCATAGTACTGGCCGGGTGTCGCGCCGGTGAACCCGACGAAGTTGCGGTTGCCGAAGTTGTTGATGTTGAATGCCTGGGTCGTGATCAGATCGATGCCGTTGCGCGTCCACCCGGGGAGGACCACAACGGGAAAGCTCTCGCCCGGCCGCACTTCGACCGCCTCTTCGCGATGGCGGTTGTAGAACTCCTCGTTGAAGTTCAGCTGGCCGAGAATCGATCCGATTTGGGCGGTGAGGCTTATGTTTCCTGCCGCCGCGGGCTGGCCGTCGACGGGTTCGATGCCGACGCCGTAGATGCCGAGCGGGACGGGGATTCTGTACTTGCCGTCGAGAATGTTGAAGGCCGCGTTGAGGACGCTCAGGCCGCCGGTCGCCGGATTATACGAAACCTGAGTCGTACCCGAGAAGCCGCTCGAGACGACGCGGCCGGTCAGCTTGCTCACGGCAAACGCGTTCGCTCCTGCGATCGGCTGGTTGAGAACGCCGTGCTGAACGTTCCCCTCGATCACGCCGTACACCCACTTGAAGGGGATGTCGCCCTTCTTGATCGCGGCCGGGCCGGAGCTCGCGCTGCCTTCCGGATACACGAAGGAGCTCCACGCGATGTCGTCGGACCCGAGCGAGCGCTGCTGCAGCTCCGACGCCGGATCGCCGGTGTCGATGAACGGAAACATGGTCGCGCTATCGCCGTTGGTGTCGCTCTTCTGGTTCTCCAGCGAGTGCGACAGGCCGTGCGAGTGGCCGAACTCGTGGGTCGCGACGGTGTTGAAGTCCACCGAGCGGGTCGTGGTGTCGAGCGCGGCGTCCCCGACCGTGAAACGGAGGCCATTGGTCGTCTTGGTGTTGAACTGGACGTCGTTGTCGAGAATCGTGCCGGCCTTGTAGTTGCCGGCCGGGAACTCCATGTCGCCGTCCGCATCCACGTCCGTGGTGACGGTGATGGCGCTCGACACGTCGGAATCGCCGTCGCCGTCGATGTCGTCACCGTTGGCGAACGTCGAATCCGCGATCAGCGCCGTGGAGGGTGACGACGCGATAGCGCCGAAGCCGGCCGCCGTCCGGAAGCTGAGCTCGTTGATCATGTCGAAGCCGACCAGCCCGGCGTTCGCCACGGTGCCGACGATCTTCATGTCGATGAACGACGTGGGGATGTTGTTCCACTGGTCGAGCGACTGCTGCAGCGCCGTGCTGGCCTGCGGCCACCGTGAGCACGGGCGCGCCGAGCGGGTTCGGAACCGGATCGAGGGTCGAATTGATGCGGTACTGAACCGGGATCGAGCGGACGTCCCACTTGATCCCGACAACCCGGGCGACGATCTGCCCGGGCAGCGGGGACGGCACGTTGCCGGTGATGTTGATCGTTTCGAGCACGCCCCCGGCGCGAAGCGCGGCGCCCTGGCCGGCGACGAGCGCTGCCGAGAGCACGATGGCGGTCAGTTTCCTGGTGAACATATGTATGACTCCTGGGAAAATCGGCAGTTCGCTATCGACGGGACAGGTACTCGCGAATCTCGCGCTTGAAGGCGTCGAGCGGCACGCGGCTGGCCGTGCCGCGCTGGGTGCCCGCGGGGGACTGCAACGTCAGGCGCGTCAGATCGCGCGAGACGACCGGCGTTCCCGCCGCGTCGGCGACGATCGAGAATTTCCCCTGTGAGAAGCCCATCACCACCAGGCCGCTCTGCACGTCCGTGTCGCGGCCGAGGAAGAGGAACACGTCCTCCCCGATGGTCATCTGCGGCGCGCCCGCGAAGGTCATCGAGACCGGCACCCGTCGATTGCTGTCGCTGCCGCCGGGAAGGGCGACGGTCACCGTTGCGCCGGGCTCGCCTTTGAGGACGTCGTCCACGGCGACGGTCGCCACCGTGACAAGGGTCCGTCCTTCCCATACCGTCCGCAGACCGGTGCAACGCCCGGTCGCGATGATCTCGGCGCCCTCGGTGAGCGCGAGATTCGAGAGTGTAACCGCGGTCGTCGCTTCCGCCGCGGCAACCGCACAAACCAGCAGCACGGATGTGGCGTACAAACGTAGGGCCCTCATTGGCAATCCTCCAGACGTGGTAAGACCGCAATCCGACGGTGCGGCGCCGTCGCCGTCGCGTCCCAGTGACGCTCCCTTCGGTTGCGGGAATGATTTGCTGAGCGGGCCATTAGAGGGCCGAATGGCCGTTCCTGTCAAATCGCGGGCTGGAACGTGAGACGGTCGTGTCCCGGCCGCGGCATCGAAGGCCCCGGCGGATCGCCATAGGCGCCGAGAGGAGGACCGCCGCAAGATTTTCAGAACGAAGCGGCGCGAATGCGCTTGACAGTCCGTTGATCGGGCCGTATTTTGACGAACACTCTCTTCCCCTGAACATGCCTGACAGGGGTGGCCGGCCGGCTAGGGGTGCCGGCCGCAGTCTTTCTTTGTTCCTCGTTGGTTGGCTTCTCTAAAACTACCCGCAAAACAAAACAGGGAGGATCTTCGATGATGTGCAATTTCGTGGCCCGCCGGCTCGCGCCGGTCGTGGCGGTGGTGCTCGTCGCCGCCGTTCCCGCCGTCGCCACTACCGTGATGCAGATGAACCTCGAGGAGATGAGCCAGCGATCGGCGCAGATCTATCGAGGGACCGTGCTTTCCGCAACGGAGGGCACCATCGAAGCCGGGGGTGGTCAACTGCCGATCGTCACGTATCGGCTCGAGGTCGAAGAGGCGTTTCGCGGCGATATCCCGGTCGTGAAAGGGATGCGAATCGCCCAAATCAGGATGCTCGGGAAGAGCAAGCCTGTTCAGCGCGGGAACTTGCTACACGTCTCCGCGCTGCCGCGCATGCCGGAGCTGGCCATCGGTCGGACGTATCTGGTCTTCACCACGCAGCCGAGCGCCATCGGCCTGTCCGCCATCGTGGGGCTCGGTCAGGGCGCCTTCCGCATCGAGCAGGTCGGCAAGGACGAAGTCGCGGTGAACGAGGTGAACAACAGCGGCTTGTTCCGCGACATGACGGCGCCGTCGGCTCCGGCCGCCAGGTCGCTGGCCGCTCCCGCCGCGTCCGCCAGTCTCGCGGGCGGCGGCCCCATCTCGTATGACGAGCTGGCCCGCCAGATTCGCACCGCCCTCGGCCGGTTTTAGGAGGAGATGACCATGAACACGAGAAAACGCTGGCTCGCGCTCGGTTGTCTGTCCCTCCTGCTGACGTCCGCTCAGGTTTACGCGGGCGGCCCCTTGCTGCTCCGCTCGCCTGGCGTACCGTTCCTCTGGCCCAACGGCGGCCGGATGATCCCGTTCAATCCCGATCAGGGCGGTCTCGGCCCGTTGACCAACGCCGAGGCGGTCGCGCAATCCACCGCGGCGTTCAAGGCCTGGGCGGACATCCCGTCGGCCACCGCCACGCACGTCAACGCCGGTTCGCTCTCGATTGACGTCGACGAGACGAACTTCGAGCCGTTTCTCAACCCGCTCGCTCCAGACGGTTTGAGCGCGATCGTCTACGACGAGGATGGCGCCATCTTCAACCTCCTGTTCGGGCCGAACTCCGGCGTGCTGGGTTTCGCGGGACCGGAGTGGATCGACCCGGCCACCGGCGCGATTGTCGAGGGCGTGTCCTTCATGAACGGCGGGTCCCTGATCGGACCCGGTGCGTTCCCCGTCGCGGAGTTCCTTTCCGTCCAGGTGCACGAATACGGTCACTACCAGAACCTCGCGCACACGATCGTCAACGGACAGATCGTCGCCGGCCCGGACAGCCGCGGACCGAGCCCCAACAACACGTTCCCGGCGCCTCCATCGTTCGCGAACCGGATCGAGACGATGTATCCGTTCCTGTTCGTCAACGGCGGGCAGGCGACGCCGCACGCGGACGACATCGCCATGTTCTCCTCGCTGTACCCGGAGCCGACGTTCGCAGCGACGACGGGAACGATCACGGGGAGCATCCTCGGGCCGAACGGCACGACGGCCTTGACCGGGGTCAACGTGATCGCCCGCAACATCCTGAATCCCTACGACGACGCGGTCTCGGCCATCTCGAGCGATTTCACCGACAATTTCGCGCCGGGGAGCCCGTTCGTCGGCGTCTACACCCTGCGCGGCCTGACACCCGGGGCCAGCTACGCGATCTACGTCGACGCGATCATCCCAGGCCTCGGCGGCTTCAGCACGCCGCCGCGGGCCCTGCCAGGACCGGAGGAGTTCTACAACGGGCCGCTCGAATCCAGCAACGCGGCCACTGACATGCCCAACGTCTTCACACCGGTCGCCGCCGTGGCGGCCGTCACGGTGCCTGATATCGACATCATCTTCAACAACGTGAACCCGCCGGGGCCGATTGCCGTCGGTGACGAGACGACCACCGAGCTCTTCCTGAAGTTCCCGTTCAAGTTCTGCGGGCAGAGTTTCGATTCGGTCTTCGTCAACTCGAACGGCAACCTGACGTTCGGCGGTGGCCACGCCACCGGGTTCAGCGAGAGTCCCAACGCCCACCTGACCGGCCTGCCGCGCATCGCCGGGCTGTGGGACGATCTCAACCCCGCGGCCGGGGGCTCCGTGAGCTACTCCGAAACCTCGCGGTCGATCACCATCTCGTTCACCAACGTGCCCGAATTCATCAACACCGGGGCCAACACGTTCGCGTTCACGCTGTTCGCCCCGGAACGGGGTGGGCGCCACGACCGCGGCAGCCGGGAGGACAGCAGCCGCTTCACCATCGCCTACGGCGACATGTCCGCGGCGGACGGCCTCGCCGGCTACAGCTGCGGCGGGCTGTTCACGTCGGGCTTCGAGCAGGAGCGCGACCTGAGCAGGCTCGCGTCGAGGACCATCGACGGTGAGGACGAGGTGGCGATCTTCGAAGCCTTCACCACGCTCGACAACGACCTCGACAACCGCACGCTCCGGTTCATCGGTCCCGAGGACTTCCGCGACCCGTTCGAGCCGAACGACTCGCCCACCGGCCGCCGGATGACGTCCAGCAGGGGGCGCGACGACTGTGACTGCGACCGGGACCGCGACTGGGACCGGGACTGCAACGATCACGATCGCCACGGCCACTCCAACAAGGGGCTCGTGACGCTGCCGTTCAGCACGGTGAACCGGTTCTCGGCGATCGACCCGTTCGGAGAGGACGTGGACTTCTTCCGCTTCCGCGCCAAGGCTGGAGAAATCCTCGCGATTGAGACGGTGCCGGGGCGCCAGTCGATGGACACGTTCATCGGCTTGTTCGACGCCGCCGGAAACCTGCTCATCGCCGACGACGACACCGGCGCGGGACTCCTTTCGCGCCTGCTGGTCATCGTGCCCGCCGACGGGACCTACGCAGTGGGGGTCACGACGTTCGGCGACGCGGCGTTCACCGGGGAGGGAGGGTCCGACTCCGGCCGTTACGTGCTGAACATCAACAGCTACACCGGTACGCTCATCGCGCCGGGCGATGACGACAGCGTCGAGGTGCCGCTCGGGTTCTCGTTCCCGTTCCAGGGAACGAACTGGACGAGCGTTTTCGTCAACGGCAACGGGAACCTGACCTTCGGCGAGGGGAACGACGACTTCAGCGAGAGCGTCGCGGAGCTGCTGTCGGGCCCGCCGCGCATTGCGCCGCTGTGGGACGACCTGTTCTCGCCGGCGGGGCTGGTCATCGCGGAGCCCGGGCACAAATCGATGACGATCCATTTCGTCAGCGTGCCGGAGTTCCTGACGCAGGGGACGAACTACTTCTCGGTCAGGCTCGACGACAAGGGAGGGGTGACCTTTGATTACATGCCCACCAACCGGAGCGATGCGCTGGTGGGCCTGTCGCAGGGAGGAGGGGCGGCCGATCCCGGACCGACGGATCTCTCCGAGGTCAAGTCACTCTCCCCCGTCGGCACGACGTACGAGACGTTCCTCGGTTCCTTCGGGACCTGGATCGGCGTCGATTTGTCCTTCGACTCCGTGGAGTTCAAGAAGAAGAAGAGCGGCCACGGCCACTGATTAGCGGAGAGGGGGGCGGCTACTGGCCGCCCCCCTCGACTTCCCGGCCCGACACCAACCCTGCCGGCATCATCCATCGGGCGGCCGCGCGCCCGCGCCGCACTAAGGCACTTCAGCGTAGGCCGCGCGCGCCGCGGCAACCAGGCCGTTGGCGCGGGGCCAATCCGGGTGCTTCGCCTGGAACTCCGTCTGCACCGTCGTCGCCGTCTCGTCAGCCGAACGGCCCTGGGCCTTCAGCTCGCGCACGCGCGCCTGCACGCCCTGCATGATCGCGCGGTTGACCGCGATGATCGACCCGTCGCCCACGGCGCCGTGCGCGGGGACAATGGTCTTCGGGCGCAGGGCCTCGAACGCATCGAACGCGGCCAGCCAGGCCTTCATGCTCGACGCCTGGTTCGCCGCGAGGAACGAGTTGTTCATCACGACGTCGCCTGAAAACAGGACGCCGTCTCCTTCCACGAAGAAACCGGTGTCGCCGCGCGTGTGTGTGGGGCCGACCACGAGGAAGCGGACCCGGACGCCTCCCAGATCGAGGAGGTACTCCCGATCGAAGGTAATGTCGGCTTTGCGTCCGGTGGCGTCCTTCAGCAATTCGGCCGTCAGCGGCGACCGGCCCGAGAACGTCTTGATCATCTGCGAGCCGGTCTCGGCGAACTCCGCTTCCTGGACGTTCGAGTTGACGTACTTCGCGGACGACGGAAACGCCAGGTACCCGGTGGTGTGCTCGGGGTGGAAGTGCGTGGACGCGATGTAGAGCTCGGTGTTCTTGCTGATGTTCGCCACCTCGCGCAACACCGTCTCGCCGTTGCGCCGCCCGAGTCCCGGATCGATCACCAGCGTGGCGCGTGAGCCGACGACGATGCCGACGTTGGGGACGAGCCCGACGTTGCCGTCGGGGATGACGAAGGTGTGCCCGGCCAGCTTGACGGTCGCGTTCTCCTTCACGAGCGGGTCGGGCGCGGGCCCGCGCTGCGCCGCCGCGCTGACGCCAAGCAGGACACACGCGACGATCGGCAGGACACGAGCGGAAGATGCGGGATGCATGGCGAAGGCCTCCATGTAGTGCCGACCTTCAGGTCGGCCCGTGGGTGGTGGACGCTTTGTTGACGGGCTGGCCTGAAGGCCAGCACTACAACGGGATTGTTGGCCAGGACAAGTGGAGGGTCAAGACACGCGCCGCGATCGTGTCACTCCCCTCGCAGCGCCACGACGGGATCGACACGCGTCGCGCGCCGCGCCGGCACGTAGCTCGCCAGAAAGGCCACCATCGCGAGGAACGTCGCGACGGCGGTGAACGTCAGGGGATCGAAGGGGCTGACGTTGTAGAGGAGCGTCCGCGCGAACGGCATCGCGCCGGCCGACAGCGCCAACCCGATCGCGATGCCGATGCCGGCGAGCAGCAGCCCCTGGCCGACGACGAGGCCCAGAATGTCGCGCCGTGCGGCGCCGAGCGCCACGCGCACGCCGATCTCCTGGGTGCGCTGCGAGACCGAGTACGACAGCACGCCGTAGACGCCGATCGCCGCGAGCAGCAGCCCCATCACGCCGATCGTCCCGAAGATCCAGCCGTACAGGCCGTACTGCCAGTAACTCAACCGGCGCGCTTCGACGATCGTGCGCGCCTGGAACATCGGCAGGTTCGGATCGGCGGCGCGAATCGCCGATCGGACCGCCGACGTGATCGACGCCGGATCCCCTTCGACGCGAATCGTGAGCCCGGTATTGAACGCCTGCTGATAGGCGTACGGAACGTAGGCTACGGCCGGCGGCTGATCGTTGGACGGGTCGATGCCGAACAGGTTGACGTCGGCTGTCACGCCGATCACCGTGAACCACTCGATCTTCGGGGTGTCGGCGAGACGGAACCGGCCGGCGAGCGCGTCGCCGTCAGGCCAGAACCGCTTCGCCATGGTCTGGTTGACGATCGCCACCGGCGAATGCGACCAGCCCTCGGCGTCGGTGAAGTCACGTCCACGTGTTTTCGTAATCCCGAGCGTCGCGTTGAAGTGCGGCGTGACGCCGATGAAAGAAATGCCCGACTGATCACCGGTCAGGGCCGGCCGGCCGTCCACGATCACCGTGCCACCGCCGCCGCCGTTGCCGAGCGGCACGAGATTCGACGCGAACGCCGAGCGGACGCCGGGCAGCGCTTCCACGCGCCGGACGATGTCGTCGACGCGCCGGAGCTTGGCATCCTCGGCCTCGTAGGCGTCCCCGGAGAGGAAGAACCGCATCGACATGAGCGGCTTCGCATCGAAGCCGAGATCGGTCCCGCCGAGGTTCACGAACGTCCGCACGAACAGGAGCGCGCCGACGAGCGACACGAGGGCGAAGGCCACCTGCAGCACCACCAGCGAGCTCCGCAGCCACGAGCGGGCGACGCTGTTGCCGCGCGTGCCCTCCTTGAGCGTCTCGTGCAGGTTGCCGCGCGAGACCTGCAGCGCCGGAAACAGCCCGAACACCAGCGCCGTCGCGGCGGCGATGAACACCGTGTAGGCCACCGATCGCCAGTCGAGCTCCCACCGCACGTAGTACGGCACCTGGTCGGGCGGCATGCTCGAGGCAATCAGCCGCGTGCCGATCGCCGCCAGCCCGATCCCCAGCGGCACGCTGATCAGGCCGAGCACCACGCTCTCGGTCAGCAACTGCCGGATGATGCGCCCGCGGCCCGCGCCGAGAGCGGCCCGGACCGAGATCTCGCGGCGCCGGCCGGCGGCCCGGGCGAGCAGCAGGTTGGCGACGTTGGAGCAGGCGATGAACAGCACGAGCGTGACGCCGGCCATCATCAAGTACAGAACGCGCGGCACCTCCGGCGGCAGGAACGCCTCGCGGAGCGGCCGGAGGTGCGAGCTCCAGTCTTCGTTGGTCGCCGGGTATTCGGCCGCGAGCCGGCCCGCAATCGCGTCGAGATCCTGGCGCGCCCGGTCGATCGTCACCCCCGGCTTCAGCCGGCCGAACGCGAACAGGCCGCGGAAGTTGCGCGGATCCTGCGAGACGAGCGGCTCGAGCGGGACCCAGAGCCGCTGGTTGTTGGGAAACGCAAAGCCGGGCGGCATCACCCCGATCACGACGTGGGGCTTGCCGTTGACGAGGATGGGCTGCCCGATGATGCGCGAGTCGCCTCGGTAGCGGCGGGTCCAGAGATCGTGGCCGAGCAGCACGACGCTGCCGGTGCCGGGCCGATCGTCCTCGGCCGTGAAACCGCGGCCGAGAACCGGCGACGTGCCGAGCATCGGAAACAAGTCCCAGGACACGCCGGCGCCGAAGTACCGCTCCGGCTCGGCGTCCCGATCCGCGATCGTCAGGCTCCGGCCGACGACCGCGGCGATCGTCGTGAACGTCGAGTTGGCTTCCTTCCAGTCCCGCATGTCGAGAAACGACAGGCCCGAACGGCCGCCGGAGCGCAGCCGCTGCTCGCCGACGACGAAGATGCGCTCGGGATCCGTGTACGGGTATGGCTTGAGGAGGACGCCGTCGATGATGCTGAAGATCGTCGCGTTCAGGCCGATGCCGAACCCCAGGCAGAGAATCGCCACCGTCGCGAATGCCTTGCTGTGCCAGAGGTTGCGGATCGCGTAGCGGACGTCATTGAACAGCACGGGTCGTTAGACGGACTGAGACCGGCGAAGTTGCGGAACGAGAGGCATGTTTTTCACCACAGAGTCAACGGAGAGAACGAAGAAAGAAGGGTGGTGAATACGCAACTCCCCTACTGCTTGTTGAAAACTGTCTTCTGCGCGAAGTTCCCCTGCGAAGTCTTGAAATCGCGGGCAATGGTCAACACCTGGCCGTCGGCCGACAACTCCCAGGAATCGAGGATGTCGGTGGTCATGCCCTGAAAGTCGACCTTGAGTGCGGTCACCAGCTTCCTGCCGTCCCACTTCGAGGTCGACTTGATGTCCTGCTCGGCCCCCATGGCGCGCATCGTGTTGGTGTTTTCCTTGCCGTCGGTCGTGAGGTTGCGGACGTTCGACACCACGCCCTGCTGCGTCGTCTGGGTGCTCGAGACCTTGATGTTCGGTTCCTTGTGCTCGATCGCGAGGACGATGGACAGCGGCGCCGGGGCCTGCCCGAAGTCGCTTTTCGCGATGTCGAGGTTCCATTTGCCGGAAAAATCCGGCTTGGCGTCCTGCCCCGTAGCGGAAGCGGCGAGGAGCAGAACCAGGGCGGCGGCGAAGACGGGCTTTTTCATGGAGAAACGATATCACGCCCCCCCGGCCGGGCGCCGATCCCGCGCCGCTCCTGACCTTTCCTGCCGGCACCTGTGCGGGAGGTGAGCGCAGGCGCACACGAGCCGCACAGCGCCGGTCCACCTTCCGGGAAGAAACGCTCCTTTTCCGAATGAAAACGTGCGTCTCCGACGGCACCCCGGTTGCTCCGAAGTGTGCCATGCCCAGACAAGAACCCGGAGTTGCGCCCCGAGCGCGCGCCTGGCTTCCATCCGGAATCAGCTCGTTCTTGTTCGTGGATCGGCAGTCGCTCCCGAATCGAGACGACGAGGTGACGCCGGCCAAACGGCCGCGACGCCCGCTGCTGGCTGCGGCGTTTCTCCTGTGGCTGATCGTGGTCGGCGTGGGGCTCGGACGGTTGTGGGCCTACGCGCAGACGCCCGGCCCGGCGGCCCATGCGTCGGCCCTCTGGCCGGCCGCGACGGCGCTCGTGCGCGACACGCACCGTCCGACGCTCCTGGTGTTCGCGCACCCGCAGTGTCCCTGCTCGCGCGCCACGATCGGCGAGCTCGCGATACTGATGGCGCAAGCCAGGGATCGCGTGACGGCCTACGTGATCTTCTACCGGCCCCTGAACGTGGAAGCCGGCTGGGAGCAGACGGATCTGTGGCGGTCGGCCGCGGCGATTCCGGGCGTGCGCGTCGTGCCTGACGAGAACGGCGCCGGCGCGACGGTGTTCGACGCGGCCACGTCCGGTCAGACGCTGCTGTACGACGCGGACGGGCGGTTGATCTTCAGCGGCGGCATGACCGGGGCGCGCGGACACTCGGGCGACAACGCGGGCCGCACCGCGTTGACGGCGCTGCTCAACGGCGGCCGATCGGCTACGTCGCAGACGCCCGTCTTCGGCTGTTTGCTGGGTACCCGGACGAACTGAGCGGACTCGGAACGCAAGCGGGCATATGAATCACACTTCAGACATTGTGCGCATGACGCGGTCCCGGACCGCGGCGATCTTCACGCAGCTGCAGCAGCAGGTCTTCCAGCAGACCGACCGCCTGTTTGCCGTGCTGATGGCGGCGCAGTGGATCTTCGGCGTCGGGATCGCGTATTGGATTTCGCCCCTGACGTGGGCCGGCACGACCAGCGGCGTTCACCCACACCTCGTGGCGGCGATCTTCCTCGGAGGAGCGATCAGCGCCTTTCCGATTGCGCTGGCCCTGACCCGGCCCGGGCAGCGGATCACGCGCTACACCATCGCGATCGGGCAGATGCTGACCTCCGCGCTTCTGATTCACCTGACCGGCGGCCGGATCGAAACGCACTTCCACATTTTCGGCTCGCTCGCGTTCCTGGCGTTCTACCGCGACTGGCGGGTCCTCATCCCGGCAACGGCCGTCGTCGCCGGCGACCATCTGATCCGGGGGATCTTCTGGCCGCAGTCGGTCTACGGCGTGCTGGCCGCCAGCCAGTGGCGCTTCCTGGAGCACGCCGGCTGGGTGGTGTTCGAGGACATCGTCCTCGTCTTCTCCTGCCTCCGCGGCACGCGGGAGCTCTGGAGCATCGCCGAGCGCACGGCGGAGTTCGAGACCAGCCAGGAGCGCTACCGCGCGGTCGTCGAACAATCGGCCGAAGGGATCGTCGTGTTCGATGCCGGCACCCGCAGGATTGTCGAGTGCAACCCGGCGTTCCTCCAGCTCCTGGGTGCGGACCCGGACCTGATCCTGGCACTGACGGTGGACGAGTCGATGCTGCCTGGCGCGCAGACACTCGATGATGTGATCGGGCGGCTGCTCGTCGACGGGAAGCCTCTGACGGTCGAGCGCACGCTGCGCCGCCTCCACGGCGCGTCGATCGACGTCGCGTGCAGTCTCAACCGCACGGCCTACGCCGGCGCGCAGGCGATCTGCGCCGTCGTCCGCGACATCACCGAGAAGAAGCGGACCGAAGCGGCGCTCGAGAAGGCGCGCGACGCCGCGGTCCAGTCCGCACGGCTCAAGTCGGAGTTCCTGGCGAACATGAGCCACGAGATCCGCACGCCGATGAACGGCGTCGTCGGCATGTCGGGGCTCCTCCTCGACACGAACCTGAACCCGCAGCAGCGTGACTTCGCGGAGACGATCCAGGCCAGCGCCGACTCGCTGCTCACGATCATCAACGACATCCTCGACTTCTCGAAGGTCGAGGCGGGCAAGCTGCACTTCGAAGTGCTCGACTTCGACCTGCGCCACGCGATCGAAGGCACCAACGACCTGCTGGCCGAGCGCGCCTTCGCGAAAGGCGTCGAGCTCGTGTCGCTCATCGACCAGCTGGTGCCGGCCGCGCTTCGCGGCGATCCCGGGCGGTTGCGGCAGGTGCTGACGAACCTGGTGGGGAACGCCGTCAAGTTCACGGACACGGGAGAAGTGCTGGTGCACGCCGCGCTCGAAAGCGAGTCGGCGACCGACGCCCTCGTGCGGTTCGAGATCAAGGATTCCGGGATCGGCATTCCCGAGACCTCACAGTCGCTGCTGTTCGAGGCCTTCACGCAGGGGGACGGGTCGACGACGCGGAAGTACGGGGGCACGGGTCTGGGCCTCGCGATCTCCAAGCGGCTCGTGGAGCTCATGGGGGGAGAGATCGGCGTGCGCAGCACACCCGGCGCGGGATCGACGTTCTGGTTCACGGCGCGGTTTCTGAAACAGCCGGCCGGCGCGCGCGCCGCAACCCTGCCCGAGGCCGCCCTCGACGGGCGCCGGGTCCTCATCGTCGACGACAACGAGACCAACCGCATGGTGCTGCACCATCAGCTGGCGAGCTGGGGCATCCAGGACCACGCGGTGGCGGGCGGAGCGGAAGCGCTCATCGCGCTGCGGGACGCCGCCAGGGACGGGAGACCCTTCGATCTCGCCATTCTCGACCGGCAGATGCCCGTGATGGACGGGCTCATGCTCGCGCGGGCGATCAAGCGGGAACCGGCGATTGCCGATGTGCGCCTGATCATGATGACGTCGCTCGGCAACATTGGCGATGCCGACGAGATCGCCGCCGCGGGCGTGATCGTGTCCCTGACCAAGCCCGTCAAGCAGGCGCAGGTGCGGGAATGCCTGTCACGCGCCCTGGCTCAGCCACTCGGCTCACCGATCGCCCCGCCCCGCACCGCCCCGTTCACGCCGGTCCCTCACGGCAGGCGCGGCCGGGTGCTCATCGCTGAAGACAACATCATCAATCAGAAGGTCGCGCTGCTCCAGCTTCGACGGCTGGGCTATTCCGCCGACGCCGTCGCGAACGGCGCCGAAGCGGTCGAAGCGCTGAGGCGAATTCCCTACGACGTCGTGCTGATGGACTGCCAGATGCCGGACGTCGACGGCTACGAGGCCACGCGCCTCATCCGCAATGAGCCGCACGGCGCGCGGCGGGTACCCATCATCGCCATGACCGCCAACGCGCTACCGGGAGACCGCCAGAAGTGCCTCGAGGCCGGCATGGACGACTACCTCACGAAGCCGATCAAGATCGCAGATCTGCACGCCGCCCTCGCGCGATGGGACCCCAAGCACACGCAGGACCCGACCGGCGACCCCGTCGGCACTGCGAAGTAAGACAGGTTAGCATCCGGCCCTCCGCCACCGATCTCCGGACAATTGAAGCGCCCGAACGATCGCATGGATTTTTCATTGTTCGTGGGGCCCCACCCCCGCTCACTCGCGCCTCAGGGCTCGAAGACTCGCCTTCGGCGCGGGCCGCAGGCGCTTCTTCGAGAGTCGGTTCAGTGACACGTCGCGTTTCGGCGTGTGAAGGGCCGACGCGATGTGGCATGACGATTGTGTACCTGGTCCAACGCCAGCGACAGATCCCAGGAGGTAGCTATGGGTCAGTCCCGCATGCGCGCCTTGGCCGTGCTCATCGGTTGTCTGCTCGCGCCGTCGCTGGCGGCAGGTCAGCCGCCCGATCGTGGGCCGCGCCTCGGCGGCGTCGTCAGCGGATCCTTCGGCGACGGCGGCCCACGCCGACCGTCGGGATCGCCGCCGGATACCGCTTCACGCCACGCCTGGCACTCGAGGTTGATGCCTCGTACATGCCTGGCCTCGATTTCGGCGACGTCCCCGTTTGTCCCCCTGGCAGCGTCTGCGTCGCAGACGGCCCCCTGGCGCAGGTTATCGGGGGCACCTTCTCAGTGAGCGGCCGGGCCGCCTCGCTCTCGGTCAACGTGGTCTCGGAGCTTCCGGTGCGTGCGCGGTGGATCCGGCCGTATGTCGTCGGAGGGGCGGGAGTCGCGCAGGTGCGGCGGGAGCTGCAGCACAACTTCCTGCTCCTGCGCTCGAAGACGACATCGACGGGCCCGATGGTCACCATGGGGGGCGGCGTCGACTTTCTCGTCTGGCGCGGCATCGGCGTCGGAATCGATGTCCGCTACCAGCACGTCTTCGAGGAGGATCAGTTCGGACGGCCAGACATCGACCGGAACTTGTCGAACACACGCATCGGATCGTCTTTGAGTTACAGATTCTGAACGGGCGGATTCTGAACGTTCTATCGTTCCCGTTTCCATCCGAACGCATCCATCATCACGCCGAAGATATCGGTGTTGGCCATGTAGCCCCGCACCCGCTCGGCGCCGGGCCCCTGCGCGGCGACGAGCACTTCTTCGCCGGTGTGCCCGTTGTCCATCCGGACCGCGGGAATCCTGATGTCGCTGCGCTTCTCTTCGATCCGCTTGGCCTCCGCGGCCTCGAATCCCTCGAGCAGCGGCTGGCCGGGCTGACCGCCGCGCACCCGCACGTCGAACGAGTGATCCGCCGTGAAGAGCAGCAGCGTGTCGCGGCCTGCCGCCAGCCCGGTGCGCTCGATGGCGCGATCGAGCGTCACCATCCGGTCGAGGCCCCTCTTGAGGATGTTGGTGTGCGTGTCCCACTCCACCATGAGGAAGTATCCCTTGCGGTTGCGGGAGAGCATGCGCTGGGCGACCTGCATGGCCTCGGCCAGATCGTATTCGCTGGAATCGAGCAGCACGATCGCGCGCGTGGCATCCGGCGCGACGTCGGCCAGCGACGACAGCAGCGGCCGGCCCTTGTCACGCGCCAGCGCGTCGAGATCGCCCCCTGCCGCCGCGACGGCCTTGGCAATCGCCGACCGCCCGGCGCCGATCATCACGTCCGGCCCGTCGCCGAACCGGGGTGCGAAGGCCTGCTGGAAGATGGCGGCGTTCAGGGCGCGATCGTTGGCCTTGGCGTAGAGCGCGGCCGGCGTGGCGCCGCTCAGCGCATCGTTGGTGATGATGCCCGTCGAGAGGCCGCGTTCCTCCGCATACTCGAGAATCGTCTTGAGCGGGGCTCCATCGCGCACGCCGCGTTCGCCGGACGCCGACTGCCCGACGACGCTGTTGTTCGTCTTCTGCCCGGTGACGATGGCGGTCATGCCGGCGGCGGAGTCGGTGACGAACCGCGACGCGCTCGACGTGTCCGACAAGCCGATGTGCGGCATCCGCTGCAGGAACAGCTTCCGCGGAGCGCCATAGCCGTGCAGGCTCGCGGCGTTGATCGTGGGAATGCCCCCCGCGTCGGCGAGAAACAGGATGACGTTCTTCGCGCGCCGATCGGCGGACACGACGGCGGGAACCGAGAGCAGGAGGACGATCAGGATTCGAGTCATCTGATTCACGCGGACATTGTAGATGAATCCGACCAGAGAGGGCTGCCGTCTCTGGTCTCTGGTCTCGGGTCTCTGGTGTCTTCGGTCCCTGGTCTTCGGTCTCTGGTCGCGCGACTCTAGACCTGAGACCTGAGACCTGAGACCCAAGACCTGAGACCTGAGACGACCTGAGACCTGAGACCCGAGACCCGAGACCCAAGACCTCGAGACTCGAAGGCGTTGTAGACTTAGCCCCGCGGAAGAACCAGGCTGGCCTGACCGGGCGGAGGAGAACGATGAAAGCACAGCGCGTCGGGCGGCGGAAATTCCTCGGCATGGCCGGGTCGGCTGCGGTAATGTCGGCCGTGCCTCGAACTTCCAGCCGTTCCACACGCGTCCAGAAATCCGCCCCGAAGATCAAGGTGGGCGTGATTGGCATCAACCACTCCCACATCTACGCCCAAGTGGAAGCCGTGCAGCGGGGCGGCGGCGAGCTCGTGTCGTTCTACGCGAAGGAAGCCGATCTCGCCGCGGCGTTTGCGAAGCGGTTTCCGCAGGCCGCCCGGGCCGGGCACGAGAAGGAGATCCTCGAGAACCGCGATCTCCAACTGGTCCTGAGCTCCGCGATTCCGGACGAGCGGGCGCCGCTCGGCATCCGGGTGATGCAGCACGGCAAGGACTACATGTGCGATAAGCCGGGCATCACGACGCTGAAGCAGCTCGCCGAGGTCCGCCGCGTGCAGGCCGAGACCCGCCGGATCTACTCGATCATGTACAGCGAGCGGCTGGAAAACCGGGCGACGATCAAGGCCGGAGAGCTGGTCAAGGCCGGCGCGATCGGCCGGGTGGTGCAGACGATCGGCCTCGGCCCGCATCGCATGAACCCGAAGACGCGCGCCCCGTGGTTCTTCGACGGGCCGCGGTTCGGCGGCATCCTGTGCGACATCGGGTCGCACCAGGCGGATCAGTTCCTGTATTTCACCGGCTCGACCCGGGCCGACATCGTCGCCGCGCAGGTCGGCAACGTCCACTACCCCCAATACCCCACGTTCGAGGACTTCGGGGACGTGATGGTCCGCGGTGACGGCGGCACCGGCTACATCCGGGTCGACTGGTTCACGCCGGACGGCCTCGCCACCTGGGGCGACGGGCGCCTGACCATCCTCGGCACCGACGGCTTCATCGAGATCCGCAAGAACATCGACATCGCCGGCCGGACCGGCGAGAGCCACCTGTTCCTGGTCGATCAGAAAGAGACCCGGTACATCGACTGCCGCGACGTGCCGCTGCCGTACGGTCCGCAGCTCGTCTCGGACGTCCTGAACCGCACCGAGACGGCCATGACGCAGGCCCATTGTTTCCTGGCGACCGAGCTGATCCTGAAAGCGCAGGCGCAGGCGCAGCGCGTCAGCTTCAAGGCGTGAACCGCATGCCAGACACTCCGATCCGCAAGGCGTCCCGGCGCGAGTTCATGACGGCGGCCGGCACGGGGATCGTCTCGACCTCCGTGCTGACCGGCTTTCCGGCGATCGTTCCGGCTTCCGTCTTCGGCGCGAACGCCCCGGGCAATCGCATCAACGTGGGGGCGATCGGCGCGGGCCGCATCTCCCGGGGCCACGACATGCCGGGGATCTGGAAACACGACAGCGCGCGGATCGTGGCGGTGTGCGACCTGGACAGCCGCCGGGCGCAGGACGCCACGGCGCTCGTGAACGGGTATTACACCAAGAAGACGGGGAAGCCGTACGACGGGGTCACCGCGTATGCGGACTATCGCGAGCTGCTCGCGAACAAGGACATCGATGCGGTCGTGATTAGCACGCCCGATCACTGGCACGCCCTCAACGCCATCCACGCGGTGGAAGCCGGCAAGGACGTGTACCTGCAGAAGCCGGCATCGCTCACGATCGCGGAAGGACGGGCGCTCAGCAACGCGGTGCACCGCTCGGGACGCATCTTCCAGATCGGCAGTCAGCAGCGGTCGTCGCCGCAGTTCCGCTACGCGGCCGAGCTCGTCCGCAACGGGCGCATCGGCCAGCTGAAGACGGTGGAAGTCGGGCTCCCGGGCGATCCGTCCGGCGAGGACGAACCGGCCATGCCGGTGCCGAAGAACCTGAACTACGACCAGTGGCTCGGCTCCACGCCCGCCGTGCCATACACCGAGAAGCGCGTGCATCCGCAGGCCGGCTACGGCCGTCCGGGCTGGCTGCGGTGCGAGCAGTTCGGCGCGGGCATGATCACGGGCTGGGGCGCGCATCACATCGACAGCGCGCATTGGGGGATGGGGACGGAGTACACGGGGCCGGTGGAAGTGTGGGGATCGGCGGAGTTCCCGGCGAAAGGGTTGTGGGACGTGCACGGCCCGTTCAGGACCGAGGCGCTGTACGCGGACGGCGTGACGATGATCGTCAGCGGCGACTTCCCCAACGGGATCAAGTTCATCGGCACCGAGGGCTGGGTGTTCGTCTCCCGCGGCAACGAGACGGTGACCGCGAGCGACCCGGTCTCGAAGCTGCAGGACAGCCGTGCGCTGGCCTCGAGCGATCCGAAGATCATCAAGTCGGTCATCGGGCCCGGCGAGATTCATTTGTACGAGAGCACGGATCATCACGGCAACTGGCTCGAGTGCGTGCGCTCGCGCGAGCAGCCGATCGCCCCGGTGGAAATCGCCCACCGGGCCTGCTCCACGTGCCTGATCCACCATCTGGCGATGAAGACGAAGCGGAAGCTCCACTGGGATCCGGTCAAGGAGCGCTTCCGGAACGACGACGACGCGAATGCGATGCTGTCGCGGCCCCAACGGCCCCCGTACACGATCCCTAATCCCTAATCCCTAATCGCGAATCACTGAATCCGCGATGCAAGGATTCAAGGATTCAACGATTAGTGATTAGGGATTCCAAGGAGCGAAGAAACATGATCACCCGTCGAGACGTCGGTGTCGCGCTCGTGTCCGTCAGCCTGACCCTCGGTATCGGCGCCGCGGCGCAACAGCCGGCCGCGCTCCTGCCCTCTTCGGTGTTCCTGTGGGAGTCGGTGCCGGTCAAGGAAACCGCTGTCGGATCGACGCGGCAATTCCTGCGCGCGCCGACGGCCACGCTCGACGAGCTGGAGATTCACGTCACCACGCTGAACCCCGGACAGACGTCGCACGCGCCGCACCAGCATCCGAACGAAGAGCTGCTCATCGTGAAGGAGGGCACGGTCGAGGCGCTCGTCAACGGCGAGCAGAAGCGGCTCGGCACGGGCTCGGTGATCTTCCAGGCGTCGAACCAGCTGCACGGCATCAGGAACGTCGGCGCCGGGCCCGCCACGTATCACGTCGTCAACTGGAGCTCGCCGGGGATGCTCAAGAAAAAGCCTTAACTACCGTTCTGCGTTCTGGGTTCTGCGTTCTGGCGTTCTGGCGTTCTGGTTCCAGCGTTCGAAAATGCCGGGCTTTAACAGGGATCTGGAGTTCAGGAATTTCTTTGTGTTTCTCCTGATCTCCTGGCCTCCTGATCTCCTGTGATGACGCGACTCGTCCCCGTGCTCGCGGCCCTGGCGTTTGTCAGCCTTGGTCTCCCCGACGGCCTGCTCGGCGTGGCGTGGCCGTCCATCCGCGCGTCGTTCGGGCTCGAGCTCGATGCGCTCGGCGCGCTCCTCGTCGCCGCCACCACCGGCTACGTCGCGTCCAGCTTCTCGAGCGGGCACCTGCTGGGGCGTCTCAATCTCGGCACCGTCCTGGCGGTCAGCTGCGGGCTGACGGCCGCTGCCCTGCTCGGATATGCCTCGTCTGCTTCGTGGCTCGCGATGCTCGCGCTCGGCGCCGTCCTCGGCCTCGGCTCGGGCGCAATCGACGCCGCACTGAACACGTACGTCGCGACCCATCACGGGCCGCGGATGCTGAACTGGCTCCACGCCTGTTTCGGCGTGGGCGCGGCGTCGGGCCCGCTCATCATGACCGCCGTGCTCGAATCGGGCTCGAGCTGGCGGCGCGGCTACGCAATCGTCGGCCTGGCGCAGCTCGCGCTCGCCGCCTGTTTCGTCGTGACGTTCCGGTCGTGGCCGCGAAGCGACGGCGGCGCGACGGCGGAGCACACGACATCCGAGACCACCATGTCTACGCTCCGGGTGCGAGGGGCCTGGCTTGGCATCGCGGCCTTTTTCGTGTACTCGGGGGTCGAAGCCTCCATCGGCGCGTGGACGTACACGCTGTTGACCGAAGGACGCCGCATGGCGCCAGTCGAGGCCGGCCTGATCGTGAGCCTCTACTGGGGAAGCCTGACCGCCGGCCGGTTGCTGGCCGCGGTCGCGGGCGGCCTCGTCGGCGTCGAGACGATGGTGCGCATCGCCGTCTGGGGCGTCGCGGCCGGCATGACGATGGTCTGGTTGAACGCGGGCGCGGCGTGGACGTCGCTCGGCGTTCTGGCCGCCGGCCTGGCGTCGGGGCCCATCTTCCCGTCGCTCGTCGCGACGACGCCGGCGCGGCTCGGACCGCGCCACGCGGCCAACGCCGTCGGCTTCCAGATTGCCGCCTCGGCGATCGGGTTGTCGGTGCTGCCCGGCCTGGTAGGAGTGGCGGCCGACACGTTCGGCGTCGAGGCGATCGCACGCCTCACAGCCGCATTGGCGTTCCTGCTGGTGATTGTCTACCGGATGCTGGACGCGCCGCCCGGTCGCGCGAGCTGAGAATTGAAAAGGAGATCAGGAGGCGTCCTCCTGATCTCCTGATCTCCTAAGTCTCCTGATCTCCGCTCGATCAGAAAATGAACTTCACCATCACCTGGGTCCGGCGGGCGTAGTTCTGCTGCGTGGACGCGCCTATCGTGCCAAACCCCACCGCCAACGGATCCGTGATCGGGCCGGGGAACAACGGGTGGTTGAACGCATTCAGGGACTCGAATCGGAGCTGCAGGTTCTTGCCCGCAATCGTCGTGTTCTTGATGATCGACAGATCGAAGTTCTTGACGGTATCGGTGCGGACCGAGTCCAGCCGCAAGGGGAATGTCCGGACGTTCGACGCGAGCTGCTCCGCCGCCACCTTGTTGAACCCGGCATCCGTGTTGAACCACCGGGCCACCGTCCGCTCGCTGGCCGGCAGCGCGATATCGTCGATGTTGCCGGTGAAGAGGACGTTACCGAAAGCCGATCGGGAAGCCGCTCTGGTACGTGTAGATCCCCTGAACCTGCCAGCCGCCGATGAACGCGTCCACGGCGCCGTTCGCGTCGCCGCCGAAGCGGCGGCCCCTGCCGAACGGCAACTCCAGGATACCGTTCACCGTCAGCCTGTGCGGCACGTCCTGGCGCGAGACGACCTTCGTGGGCTCCGGATCGGCGCGCGTTGAGGAAATCGATCTGCTCCGTGAAGCGCGAGAACGTGTAGTTGGCCCCGATCGTGTAGCCCCCGGAGAAGCGCCGCTGGAGGCCCGCCTGCAGCGCGTGATACCACGACTTGCCTTCGTTGGTCGTCGTGTTGACGGCATCGAAGTGAGGATACGGGCGAAGCAGCCGCTCGCGCGTGATGTTCACGCCGCGGAGGGCGGTGCCGGCCGTGGTCGGCAGCAGGTTGAAGAACGGGTTCGGCACGTTCTGACCCAGGTAGTTGATCCTCGCCTGATCGCGGACCGGGCTCGTGCTCAGGGTACTGAAGCGGCGTCGCGTTCAGGTTCCGGTTCGTCTGGATATGCGAGCCGTGGTTGCCGACGTAGCTGCGCCTCGGCCATCCAGCGTCCCGGCAGCTCGCGCTGGATGCCGACCTGCCAGCGCTGCATCCGCGGCGAGAGCGGATTGGGATCGAAGAACGTGATGCCCTGGCCCAGGAACGTCTGCGCGCCCTGCGAAGCGCCCACCGGCTCCTGGATGCCGCCTCTGAAGGGGTTGGACAGCGTGTCGATGAAGGTCAGGCCGTTGTCCAGGCTCGGCACCAGGCTCGTGGTCTGGCTGAAGCCGCTCTGAACGACGTCGCCGCGCCGCTGGCCGAGGAACCCGTAGAACACCCCGTAACCGGCCCGCAGCGAGGTCTTGTCGTCGATGCTGTAGGCCAGGCCGAGTCGCGGCATGAAGTTGTTCTTCGGCGCATTGTACAGGCCGCTCGGTTCGCCGTTGAGGCCCGGGAACGTCAGGCCTCCGCGGACGTTGAACTGACTCGCCGGCACCTCGGGCGTCGGATTGAGCCGCATAGGCTGCTCTCGCCGCCGCCTCAATCGGCTGCGCGGCGGCGGCGTCGAAGCCGCGCACGCTGCGGTTGTCCAACTCGGTGAGCGGCTGCTCGAGCTCGTAGCGGAGTCCCAGATTGACGGTCAGGCGCGAACCGATGCGCCAGTCGTCCTGCACGAAGAAGCCCCACGTCGTGGACGACTCGTCATAACTGGCCGCGCGCACGACCGCCCCCCCGCTCGGAATACCGAGCAGGAAGGAGGCGAACGACTGGCCGAGCGATCCGGGAGCGACGGGCGAATTGTCGAGCGGGCCCCGGGTCCAGGTCGCGTCGAAGTCGAACTGCCCCGTCTGGTTGTTGGCAAAGAACCGGTTGGGCTCGCGATACCGGCGGAACTCGACACCGCTCTTCATCGAGTGCGCGCCCGCGGTCTTGTTGAGCGTGGCCATGAACGAATGCGTCTCGTTCGGCCGCTCTTCCCCGCCGATGGCCGTCCCCTGATACCCGGTGATGTTGAACCGCGGGAAACGCACGATATCGTCGGGAATCGCCGAGGCGTAGGACGCCGGGAATCCAAGGCTCGTCAGATCGAACCCGTGGTTGTCCGGGTTCGAGTCGGTGCCTCGGACGAACCAGTTGTAGCCATACCGCATGTTCAGGACCGTGCTCTGGTTGACGACGTACACGTGGTCGAACGCGGCCTGCCGGGAGACGAACTTGAACCACTCGCCCGTGGAGAGGTTGCCGAAATAGTTGTTGTAGTTGCTGTTCCGGTCGTACCAGCTCACGCGCCCGAACACCCGCTGCTTGTTCGAAACGACGTGGTCGATGCGGATGGTATTGGACGCGTACTTGATTTCTTCCGGGAGGCTCGGGTTCTGGAAGTTGTTGGTGCCGTCGCTCCTCCCGGCCGTCAGCGGCAGCGGGATGTAGTCGAGCACCTTCAATGCGACCGGGTTGATGAGCGCCGGCGGGATGATATTGCCGGGAAACGGATCCTGCTGGAACCGGCCGCCGCCGATGGCCCGCCGCGTGAACGGGTTGTAGATCTGATACTGGGGCCCGAGCGCCAGCAGCTCGGAGAAGTCGCCGGTGCGCATCTTCGCCGTCGGGACCGTCGGCGTGCCGTTGTTGCGCGGGCGCGCTTCGTGGATCCCCTCGAAGCCGTACAGGAAGAAGGTCCGCGACCGCCCGTCATATCCCGGCAGCAGCACCGGTCCGCCCGCCGTTCCGCCGTACCGGTTGTAGCTGAAGTCCGCGAGCGGGATGTTGTTCGCGTTGGCGAAGAAGTCGTTGGCGAAGAGCTTCGCCGGCGTCTTGTTGTAGTACATCGTGCCGCGAAGCGAATTGGTGCCCGACTTGGTGCTCAGGTTCGTCACGCCCCCTTCGGTGTTCCCGAAGGCGGCGTCGAACGTGGCGGTCTGGACCTTGAATTCCTGCAGCGTATCGGCTGGCGGCACGTAGGACGCGATCACTTCGCCGGCGTTGGCCGTCGCCGTGCTCGGCACGCCGTCGATCGTCAGGTCGCTCCGGTTGCCGCGCGTGCCGTCCATCGCGTAGCCGACGATGTGCGTGGGCTCGAAGGGGCGGTCGAGCCGCGCCGAGCCGGTATACGACACGCCGTTGGCGAGGCCGATGAGCGCGTAGGGATCGCCGTGCGGCGTCGGCAGCTCCGAGATGCGCCGCGCGTCCACGACCTGGCCGAGCGAGGCGTTGGTCGTCTCGATGAGCGGCGTGTCCGCGAGCACGGTGACGGTTTCGACCGACGCCCCGACTTCGAGAGGGATGTCGAGCGCGAGCCGGTCATTGACGCGGACCTCGACCTCGCGGGCGTACTTCTTGAAGCCTGAGAGCTCGACCGCGACCGTGTAGGCCCCTGGGAGCAAGTAGGGCGCCTGAAACCAGCCCAGCTCGTTGGTAACGACCGTGACGTTCGTGCCCATGGCGACGTTGGTGATGGTCACCGTGGCGCCCGGTATGACCCCTTTGGACGCGTCCTGCACCGTGCCGGTGATGGTGCCGCGCGCTTCCTGCGCTGCCGATGAACCAGGGAGCCCCAGCGCGATGCCCGCAACGAGCATGGCGGCGCCCAGACGCGCTGCTCTAGCAAATATCATGGAGATGTGCCTCGCTTTCGAGCCCTAGCATACAGGCCGGGCCGTCGAACGAAGTGGTAAATCCACTTTCCGACTCGGGTTTTGCAGAGCGAGACGTCGCAGCGATGAAGATTGCCAAGGGACGGTAAGCAATCGCTGCGGGGCTACGGAAACGCTTACGGACGGGTTTGGCGTCTGTTTCGTTCTGCGAAATACATGGGCTGATGGTCGTCGGTCTCAGGTCTTGGGTCTTGGGTCTCAGGTCTTGGGTGTCTCTGGTCTTGGGTCTCAGGGCCACGCGACCAGAGACCGAAGACGAAAGACCACCGAAGACCGAAGACACCAGAGACCAGAGACTCGAGACCGAAGACGACTCAGAGTCGCGGCATCGACAACCCGCCGTCCACGTGCAGGACCGTCCCGGTGGCGTACGGCACGTCGCCCCGCAGCAGCGCCGCGACCGCGCGGCCGACGTCTTCCGGCTGCCCCCATCGTTGCTCCGGCACCAGCCCCTCGGCGATGCGGCGATCGTAGGTCTCGCGGACGCCGGACGTCATGTCGGTCGCGATGATCCCCGGGCGCACGTCGTAGACGGGAATGCCGGCCGGCGCGAGCCTGACCGCGAAGAGCCGGGCCGCCATCGCGAGACCGGCCTTGCTGACGCAGTACTCGCCGCGGGCGATCGACGCCATCTCCGCCGAGACCGAGGTCACGAACACGATGGCCGCGCCGAACGCCGGGTCGCTCTGCCGGCGCGCGATCATGTCGCGGGCGATGGCCTGCGTGAGGAAGTACGGTCCCTGCAGGTTCGTCCGCACCACCTCTTCGAAGCTGTCCTCGGTGGCCTCCATGAGATCGGCGCGGACGCGCGGTCCCCGCCCCGCATTGTTGACGAGCGCGTTCACGGCGCCATGCCGCGACCGCGCCTCCTCGGCCAGCGCGGCCCTCGCGGCAGGCTGAGACACGTCGGCGACGACGTAGCTGGCGTGGCTGCCGAGCGCCTGCAACTCGTCGATCGCCGGCGAGACCTCGGCTGGCGGCCGGAGCCCGCTCAAAAGCAGATCCCATCCGCCACGCGCCAGCTCGCGCGCGATCCCGAGACCGATGCCGCGGGTGCCTCCCGTGACGAGCGCGACGGGTCTCCGTGCCGGTTCGCGATCAGTCATGGGCGGCGGGTCCGAAAAACGCGAGATACGGCCCGTCGAGCGCCAGCCGTTTCAGGTACAGCGCGAGCTCGCGGGCGTGGTAGTCGCCCCACTGGCTGGACTCGCCGCGCGGAACCCGCGCGCCCGGCGGGACATGGTCCCAGCCGTTCGGCCAGTGATAGACGGAATGCAGCAGCAGCCCTTGATGATTCGGATCCCCGCTCAGGTACGGCCCCGCGTCGTCGAAGAGCGTGTCGGCGACGCGCAACCCGGCCTGCCAGTACCGCGACCCGTCTTCCCCACGCTTCGTCAGCAGGTGACCGAGCCGCAGCAGTCCCTGCGCCGCAATGGCGGCCGCCGAGCTGTCGACCGGCTCGTGATCGTTGAAGGGATCGGCGGGGACGCTGCCCCACTCGCCGAGCGCGGCAAGCCCGGGCGCGCCGGTGTCCCAGTAAGGCACGCCGTCGGCGCACGCGGCGCGCTCGATGTAGAAATCGCCGGTCGCGCGCGCGGCCTCGATCATCACATCGTCGGCATCCGGATCGCCCGCGTCACGAAGGGCCTGGGCCGGGAGGGTCGCGAGAAACTCGATCTCCTCGGCGAAACCGAGCAGGGCCCACGCGAGCCCGCGGGTCCAGGTGCTGAACGGTGAATAGCCCTGTTGGGTGCTCGGGCCTCGATACGTGCCGTTGACGGCGTTGAACAGGCTTTCGTGCGCCACGCGCCCTCGAACGTCGAACGGCCCCGGCCGGCGGCCGTAGAAGACGTTGTAGGTGGCGGTCGCCCGCGCGTGCTCCACCAGCCGCGAGAGCAGGTTGACCTGCGCGTCCTGCTCTTCCACGAGGCGATGCCCGAGCACGTGGGCGAGCGCGAGCGCGCGCAGGGATCGAATGGTGTCGACGAACAACGAGTGCGCGCCGTTGAACGAGTAGATGTACCCGCCGTCGGGAATCGAGGTCCATCGCCGCGCCTGGACGGCGCCGCTCACCTTGAGCGCCAGCTCGTAGAATCTGGCTTCCCACGGGGCAGCGTCGATGCGTCCCTCGCGCGTCATCCGCCACAGCGCGCCGTAGGTGCTGACGTTGTTGAAGCCGTGGTCGTGGACGCCCATGTGCGTGAGGTGGGGGGCCATGCGCGTCAGCGTCCGTTCGCGTCCGAGATCGAGGAACTCCCGCGCATCGGTGGCGTCGAACTGGAGCAGCGCCGATCCGTACTGGAAGCCTTCGGTCCACTCCGTCCAGCCGCGGGCGGTGTAGCGTCCCTCGACCGTGAACACGGGCGCGCCGCTCGACGGCGTCCACGACCGCTCGAGCGACTGGATCTTGTCAGCCGACAGGTCGAACAGCCGATCGATTTTCTTGACGAGATCCTGGGGCGTGCGCGGGCGATCGATCTGAATCATGGTCGGAGAGCCGCCGGGTGAACGTGAGCGTTTCGGCGCTCATCATATCGCCTTCCGGTAGCGTGCGGCTTCGGTGGCGTCCGGCTTTAGCCGGACCTCTGTCCCCTGGCGTCCGCTTCAGCCGTTCCGGTGGCGTCCGCGCAACCACGTGGGGGGTCAGCTTCCGCGGAACCACGTGTGGGGGGTCAGGCCTTGAATCATGAACCGCCGGGGATCGCGGCCGGTCGGGGGGCATCGCCGAAGGAGGTCGGGGGTCAGGTCTTGAATCATGAACGACCGCAGACGTCTCGGGGAGTTCATGATTCAAGACCTGACCCCAAGCGCGTCGCTCCGATCCCCTCAGTGACCGCAGGCGTCTCGGGAGTTCATGGTTCAAGGCCTGACCCCCCAGCGGAGGCGCGTCAATGATCTCGCAATACTTCGGCGGGATCGATCCGCGACGCCCGGCGGGCGGGAAGCCAGGCCGCGAGCCCACCGACGGCAGCGAGCGTCAGGGCGGCCGCCGACAGCGTGACCGGATCGCGCGGGTGGAGCCCGTAGAGCAACGGCGCGACGAACCGCGACAGCCACACGCTCGCGGCCGTGCCGGCGGCGATGCCCGCAGCGACGAGGAGCCCGACGCGCGCCAGCACGAGAAGCACCACGTTCCGGGGCGCGGCCCCGAGGGCCAGCCGGATCCCCAGCTCGGTTCGCCGGCGGCTGACGGCATACGACATCACGCCGTAGAGTCCCAGCCCCGCGAGCAACAGCGCGAGCGCCCCGAGGAATCCCGACAGCATCGCGACGAGGCGCTCCTCCGCAATCGACCCGTTCAGGACGTCGGCGAGCGGACGGAACGTGAAGGCGACACCGGGATCGACTGCGGCCAGCGCCGCGCCGACACTGCGGGCCATCGCCGCCGGCGGCCCGCCGCTCGAACGGACGCTGACGATGATGGTCGTTCTGCCGGGCGGCCCCGATCCCGCCGACTGCGCCAGCGGCGTGTAGATCGTCGGCGGCGCTTCGTCGCGCACCGACCGCGGCGCCCCATCCGCCTTGTAACCGCCCTGCACCACCTGATCCCCCACGACACCGACCACCGTTCTCGCGTTGACGGTCTCGCCGATCGCGCGCCGGCCCGGAAAGATCTTGCGCGCGAACGCGTCGTTCACCACGACGACCGCGGGGGCGTTCGCGGTGTCGCCTGCATCGATGTCGCGGCCGTCGCGGATGGCCGTGCCGTAGGTGGCAAACCAGCCCGGCGTGACGACAGTCCCGAGCGCCATGCGCTCGGATCCGGAAAGCGACGGCGCACCAGGCACCGTGACGGCGCTCGGGAGCCCGCCGCCGGCGGGTGTCGACATCGAGCCGGCCGCGTGCGCCACGCCCGGAACCGCCGCGACCGCACCGACGAGCCGGTGGTAGAGCAACGTCCGGTCCGCCGGATCGATCGTCGCGCGCGCCGTATCGACGTCAACCAGCAGCACGCGATCGCTGTCGAACCCGAGCGGAACGCCCGCGAGCCGCTGGAACGTCCGGATGAACAGGCCGGCGGCGAAGACGAGCACCAGCGACAGCGCGATCTGCGCGATTACGAGACCGCTCGAGGCGCGCAGACCGCTGGTTGACGCACCGGTCCGCCCGGCGCCTTTCAGCGCGTCGATGGGATCCGCCCGCGCGGCGCGAAGCGCCGGGGCGGTGCCGAACAGCATGGCGGTGAGAAGCGTGACCGCTGCGGTAAACGCGAGCACGCGCCAGTCCAGCGACTGATCCAGCGTCATGCGGCTGGACGGCGCCGACAAGTGCGTCACCAGCACCCGGCTGCCCCACATCGCAAAGAGCAGTCCGGCGAACCCGCCGATGCCGGCGAGGACGAGGCTTTCAACCAGCAGCTGCCGCGCGATACGCCAGCGCGGCGCGCCGAGCGCGATCCGCACGCTCAACTCGTGCCGGCGGGCGGTCGCCCGCGCGAGCGCGAGGTTGGCCACGTTGGCGCACGCGATGGTCAGGACGAGCGCGACGACGGCCAGGACCGTCAGGATCGGGCGTTCGAATCGCGGCCGGGCGGATGCCGGGATGTCGGTGCCCGCGGCCGCCGGCACGAGGGTGAACGGCTCTTCCAGGAACCGCGACACGCGAGTGGAGTCGAGGATCCGGGGCTGGAGGGCGCGGATCGTGGTGGTCGCGGCCTCGAGCGACTGCCCGGGTTTGAGCCGCAGCATCGTAAACAGCTGGAAGGATCTCGGCTGGTTGAGCGCCGCGCCGCCGCCCCGAATCAACGGCTCGGCGCCGAGCGGCACCGCCACGTCGAACCCTCGGCCGACCTCGACGCCGAAGAACTCCGGCGGCGTCACGCCGACGATCGTCAGCGGCACGCGCTCGACCACGAGCGGGGTGCCGACCACGTCCGCGGCGCCGCCGAAACGCCGCTGCCAGAGCCGGTGGCTGATGACCGCGACGGGGCCATCCGGTCCGCCGCCGCGCACGTCGTCCGCGGCCGTGAATACCCGGCCCAGCCGCGCGCGTACCCCGAGCGTCGTGAAGAATTCGCCGCTCGCGACGAGCCCGTCAACCTCCTGCCTCTCGCCACTCTGAGCAAGGTCGAAGCGCTGCGGGGACCACGCGAGCGCCCCGGCAAACGATGGATCGACTCCCGCGGCCGGCGTCGCGAGCCCGGCCTGCTGCCTGAGCTGATCCCACATCTGGTAGTTCCACCCCAGTCCGGCCTTGAACCCCAGGCTCACGGCTCTGTCGGACGAGATCGACACCAGGCGGTGCGGCGCCTCCACGGGCAGCGGCCGCAGCAGCAGGCTGTTCACGACGCTGAAGATCGCGGTGTTGGCGCCGATGCCGAGTGCCAGCGACAGCACGGCGACGATGGAGACGATCGGCGTGGCGGCAAGCGCGCGAATGGCCAGGCGGAGATCCTGCATGACTCCTCTGTATAGGCAGGAAGATCAAACCTACTTGTTTTCTTTTCCGCTCTCCCCTCCCCCTGTGAGCCGTTCCTGCCTCATCGCGGCGGCGCCGAGCATCCCGCCCATGCCCATCGACTCGACGGCGCTGCTCGGGATCAGCATCAGCGCTCCCTTCTCTTTCAGGCCTTCGTAGAGCATGTTCATCGCGCGCAGGTGGAGCGCGGTCGGGTTGTCGTGGTACGACTTCGCCGCTTCCTGGAACGAATGGGCGATCTCCATCTCGGCCTGGCCCAGGATGATCCGGGCCTGCTTCTCGCGGGCGGCCTGCGCTTCGCGCGACATGGCGTCCTGCAGCGCGACCGGGATGACGATGTCGCGCATCTCGACCGACGAGACGGTGACGCCCCACGGGTTCGACCGCTGATCGATGAGCTGCTGGAGATCGGCCTCGATCTGCTCGCGGCCGCGCAGCAAATCGGCGAGCGCGGTCTTGCCGATGATGTCGCGCAGCGCCGTCTGCGCCGCCCAGCTGACCGCCTGCGCGTAGTCCTGCACTTCGAGCGCGGCCTTCTGCGCGTCGTGCACCATCCAGAACAGCACCGCGTCCACGTTCACCGGGACGGTGTCGGAGGTCAGCGTCTGTTCGGCCGCGAAGCTCGTCGTGATGGTCCGCTGGTCGATCCACGACGACACGCGATCGACGAACGGCACGACCCAGAAAAGGCCGGGGCCGCGGAGGCCGACGAAGCGGCCGAGCTTCAGGACCACGCCGCGTTCCCACTGCTGCGCGACGCGGGGCGACTGCATCAGCGCGAGGCCGGCGAGGCTCACGACGACGGGCAGGACCCAGCCGTCAGTCGCGATCCACGCGGCGTACGCGAGCGCGGCGGCGACGGCGAGAATCGCGACAGCGACCACGTTCAGGCGCACGGACCGCGGGGCGCTGACGCCCGAGTTGTCCGACCGGCGGCCGAAATCCACGGAGACCATGTGTGCTCCTCAGGCTGGCTGAACGCCAGCACTATCGTGCTCTGTTGTAGTGCCGACCTTCAGGTCGGCCCGTACGCTGGCCGGAGGGTCGGCCCGTACGCCGGCCGGAGGGTCGGCCCGCGAGGCTGGCCTGAAGGCCAGCACTACTTGTGCGCCTCCAGCGCCTCGATCACGTCCTCGACGGTGAACCCGGCCGCGTCGGCGTCGGCCAGCACGCGCGTGACGAAGGCGCGCAGCCGGCGTTCGTGCTCGCGCGGCGGGTGGGCTTGCGCCGGCGTGGCGCTGATGAACGAGCCGACGCCCCGCCGCGTCTCGATGACGCGGGCCCGCTCGAGCTCCGCGTAGACGCGGGCGACCGTGTTGGCGTTGACCTGCAGCTCCACGGCGAGCTGGCGGACGGTCGGCAGCTGATCGCCCGGTTTGAGGCGCCCCGTGGCAATCGCCGCACGCAGTCCCCGTTCGAGCTGCGCGTAAATCGGCGTCGCGTCCCGGCTGTCGATGGAGACGATGCCCACTTGCATTATTATATTAGTTCATTGGTACAATGTCAAGAGCGGCGGCCGTTCTCGGTCTCGGTTCTTGGTTCTTCGTTCCTCGTTTTCGTCTGTGCTATCCTGCCGTCGTTCCTAGCGGGTCCTCGATCCCGGTCACTATTCAGAGGACCCTACCCGCCGACCCCCCTCGCAGGGACCGCGGACGTAGGCGAACGCGAGCACTCGGAAGACGTGTGCTGCGACGCCCGTGCCGCCGGTCGCGTCTCCCGCTACGGAGCCTCTCATGTTCGAAGGACTCAGGACCGTGATCTACCGCGTGCCCGATCTCGCGAAGGCGAAGGCCTGGTACACCGAGGCCTTTGGCGTCGCACCGTACTTCGACGAGCCGTTCTACGTCGGATTCCAGATCGGCGGCTTCGAGCTGGGCCTCGACCCTGACGGCACCGGCCTCGTCGTCGGCAACAACGCCGTCGCGTACTGGGGCGTGCCCGAGATCGACAAGGCGTACGCCCGCCTGCTCGATCGCGGCGCCGTGCCGCGTGAGGCCGTGAAGGACGTCGGCGGCGACATCAGGGTCGCCAGCGTGGCGGATCCGTTCGGGAACGTGATCGGCTTGATCCAGAACCCGCATTTCCGGATTGGCGGCTGAGCGGTGCCGGTCCGCCGCCACGCTAACCTCCGCGCACCCCCGCCGTCTAAAGAACGAATCACTAATGGTGACAGGTGACTCTATGGTTTCTGACCTTCGCTTCGCCGCGCGCATGCTGCGCAAGCACCCGTTGACCACGGCCGCGGCGGTCCTGTCGCTCGCGCTCGGGATCGGGGGCGCGACCGCCATTTTCAGCGTGTTCGACACGGTGCTGTTGCGGCCGTTGCCCTACGCCGATCCGGATCGCCTCGTCGCGGTGTGGGCGAGCTCGGCCAACACGCAGCGCGGAGCCCTGTCGCCGGGGGATTTCGTAGATTTCCGCCGCGAAAGCCGCAGCTTCGAGGGCCTGGCCGCGATCCGTACGGCCTCGATGAGCCTGACGGGCGGAGGTGACCCCGAACAGATCTCCGTCAACTCGGTCTCGGGCAATTTCCTCACGCTGCTCGGCGCCCGCGCGATCGCCGGCCGGACGTTCCTGCCGGAAGACGACGAACAAGGCCAATGGGATCGCGTCGTCCTGAGCGAGGGCCTGTGGCGACGGCGCTACGGCGGGCGTACCGACATGGTCGGCGCCACGGTCACGCTCGCCGGCACGCCGATGGAAGTCGTCGGCGTGCTCCCCTCGTCGTTCCGGTTCGAGCGCCCCGCGGACGTGTGGCTCCTGGGCCGGCGCGGCGTTCCCCGCTCGGGCTCGATGCGCGGCGATATCTCCACCAACCGCGACGTGCACATCCTTCAGGTGATCGGAAAGCTCGCGCCCGGCGTGCCGCTTCCGGTCGCGCAAGCCGAGCTCGATGCGCACGCCGCCCGCCTCGCGCGTCAGTTCCCGCAGACCAACACCGGCTACGGCGTCCTCCTCGATCCGCTGCAGGTCGCGCTCGTCGGCGACACCCGGCCGATGCTGGCGGTGCTGCTCGGCGCGGTGACGGTCCTGCTGCTGATTGCCGCCGCGAACGTCGCCAACCTGATGCTCGTGCGCACCGGCCAGCGCACCGTGGAACTGACGATGAGAAGCGCGCTCGGCGCATCGCGCGGCCGCCTCCTCGTCCAGATTCTCGTCGAGGCGGTGCTCCTCGCGGGCGTCGGCGGCGTGCTCGGCGTAGCGCTCGCCGCCTGGGGTGTGAACGCGCTGGTTGGCCTCGCGCCACCCGATCTGCCGCGGCTCGACGAGGTCAGCGTCGACACGCGCGTCCTGGCGTGCGGGTTCCTGCTCACCCTGATCACCGGCTGCGCCTTCGGGTTGTGGCCCGCCTGGCGCGCGTCCCGCGAGAGCGTCGCGGCCGCGATCGGCGGCCAGGGCCGGGTGACGTCCGGGCGCGACCGCCGGCGCGCGCAGCAGCTCCTCGTCGGCGGCGAGCTGGCGCTGGCGCAGGTGCTGCTCGTGGCCGCGGGGCTGCTCGTCGCCAGCTTCGCCCGGCTGCTCGCGTCCGACCCGGGCTTCACGGCGCGCGACATCGTGACCGTCAGCGTGTCGCTCGCGGCCGAGACCTACGGGGCCGACCCCGCACGCAAGGCGCAATTCCACGCGCTCGTGCTGGAACGGGCCGCGGCCCTGCCCGGTGTCGAAGGTGTGGCCATGTCGCTCACCGCACCGCTGGCAGGCGCGATCAATCGCGGGGTGTCGATCGAAGGACGTCCGGCCCCTCGTCCCGGCGAGCGTCAGACGATGTCGTTCATGCCCGTGAGCGAGCGATACTTCGACGTGCTCGGGCTTCCGGTCAAACGAGGACGGCCCTTCAGCCCGAAGGACTCGGCGACAAGCGAGCGGGTCGCGATCGTCAACGAGGCGTTCGTGCGCCGCTATCTCGGGTCCGGCGATCCGCTGACGCAGCGGATCGGGTTCGGCAGCCCGGACAATCCCAACTACTGGCGCCGCGTCATCGCCGTCGCCGGAGACGCGCGGGAGCGGATCGGCGCGCCCGCCCCGCCCACGGCCTACATTCCGTTCCTGCAGGACCTCGAGCCGTGGAACTTCGCCAGCTACGAGATCAAGACATCGCTTCCGGCGGCCGCCGTGGCGGCCTCCGTCCAACGCGCCGTCCTCGGCGTCGCTCACAACCAGCCGATTTCACGCGCGCGGACGCTCACGCAGACGATGGCCGACGCCGTGGCCGTCGAGCGGTTCACGACGCTACTGGCCGGGCTCTTTGCCGGTCTCGCGCTCGTGCTGGCCGCGGTGGGGGCGTTCGGGGTGATGAGCCACGTCGTCGCGGCGCGGCGGCGCGAGCTCGGCGTGCGGCTCGCCCTTGGCGCCCGCAACGGCGACATCGTCAGGCTCGTCGTCTTTCAGAGCCTGCGCACCGTCGGACTCGCCTCGGCGGCCGGCCTGGCCGGCGCGTTCTTCGCCGGGCGATCGATGTCCGCCCTCCTGTATCAGGTGCGGCCCGGAGATCCTCCCACGATCGCTACGGCTGTTGCGCTGCTGTTCGCAACGGCGCTGATGGCCACGTATCTTCCCGTACGGCGCGCGCTCGCCGCGAACCCGATCGCGAGCCTGCGGAACGAGTAGGCACGACGGCGCCGTTGACTACTTCGCTCCGTCTCCCCCGGGACGATCGATGACGATGGGCGCGGCCGTCGTTCTGATCGCAGTCGGACGGTAATTGTTGGTTTCCGCCGTCTCGCCCACCGCGTTGTCGGCGTCCGCGACCGCGATGACGTAGTACGTGCCCGGGGCCGTTTGCAACGGAATGGTCAGGACCGCCTGGCCTGGATTGCTGCCGCCGGCTGCCAGCCCGGCGACGGTGCGGCTGCCCAGGCGCACATCCGAGGCGTCGAAGCTGATGTTCGTGGACAGGTAGAACCCCGTGACCGATTCGAGCGCGGCGCCTCCTCCCACGTTTTTCACGGTGTCGCTGGCGGTCACCGACGCCCCCGCCGCAACAGGATTCGGCACAGCGACTGCCGTGACGGTCAGATCGGGACCGATGCGAACGGAGCGATACACGAGGTTGTTGGACTCGTACACTTCAACGACGTCGTTGTTGGCATCGGCCTTCATGACGACGTTGTAAGCGCCGGTCGCCGTGCCGGCCGGGATCTGCAACGCGGTCGTCGCCTGGTGCGTCCCGGCGGCGGCGAGCGGGGGCACGGCGCGAGTGCCGAGCAGGACATCACCCGGATCCAGCACCGTATTCGCCGAAAGGTAGAACGCTACCGTCGACGCCCCAGCGGGGACCGTTCCGGTGTTCTTCACGGTTTCCACGACGGTGAGAGACTCCCCCGCCCCGCCGATCGACGGCATCACCGCACTCCACGGCAACAGATCGGCCCCGATGGCGACGGAAGTCGTGAACTTGAGGTTATTGCCCTCCTGCGTTTCCGCGACCGCGTCGCCGGCGTCGGCCTTCGCGAACACGAAGTAGACCGCGGCGGGCGTTCCCGCGGGAATCGTCAGGACGGTCGATGCCGATTCGGTTCCCGCCGGCCCGAGACTCCCGGCCGGGCGGCTGCCGAGAAACGCATCAGCGGCGTCCAGGACCAGGTTCGTCGAGAGGTAGAAGCTCGTGATCGAAACGCCTGCGCCCCCGCCGCCAATGTTCTTCGTGGTGTCGGATACGGTCACGGACCCGCCAGGGACCGCCGTGCCAGGTGCGGTCAGCGCCGACACCGTCAGATCGGGGCCGACGCGAACCAGGGATCCGGATCGCGTGTTGTTCGTTTCCACCGACTCGGCGACGGCGCCGCCGGCGTCAGCCTTCGCCAGCACGTAGTAGGCGCCGGTCGGCTGTCCGGGTGGGATCTGCAGCACCGTGGACCCGGAACTGACCGTGAGGCCCGCGAGCGCGGGGACGGCGCGCGATCCGAGGCTAATGTCCGCGGCGTCGATCGTGGTGTTGGCCGAGAGATAGAAGCCCGTCGCGGACGGGCCTGCGACGCCTGCCGCCTGATTCCTGGTCGTGTCCGTCACGGTGATGCTGAGGCCCGCGCCGGCGATTGAGGGATAGGTGAGCGCGGTCAGGACGAGATCGGGCGGCACGTCGTCGCTGACGATCGTCACGGTCGCGCCGCTCGAGCCGAGGATGTACGACGGATCGGGAGTGAGCGCAACGACCACGGTTTCGCTGGGCTCCGAGATCACGTCATCGATGGGCGTCACGACGATCGTTGCCGAGGCATCGCCTGCGGCGATCGTGACGCTTCCGCTGAGGGCCACGTAGTCGGCGCCCGGTACGGCTGTTCCACCGACGGTGTACTGCAGGGTCATCGGGAGCGCGGTGTCACCGCTCCGGGTAACGGTGAAGAGACCGCTCACCAGACCGGCTTCGGTCGCGCCCGGCGTCGTTGCGGTCACCCGCACGACCGGCAGGCTGGAGGACGTGCCTTGACAGTCCGGAAACGCGAAGGCCGCGATCCGCGTCTGCCAGCCGGCGTCGCTCGTGACCGCGTAGTACTGCTGCGTGTACCAGAACGTGCAGTCGTCAACGGGGTCGACGACCAGGGTGCTGTAGTCGCCCCACCGGCCGGAACCGTGAAGCTGCGATCCGGCCCCGACCATCAGGTCCGCTTCTCCGAACGTCATCGTGTTCAGCGGGTCCGTGCCCAGCCGGCCGGTGTAGCGAATCGACGGCGACGTGATCGCGCCCGAGATACTGAAGCCGAGGCCGATGTTCCCGAACTTGTCCATCGCCGCGCTGGCCATCCAGCGGTGATCGGGATCGGGCGCGTACGTCCCCTGCTGATGAATGACCGGGACGGAACCGGGACTGCGGATCTCGTACCATCGGATGCCCGCGTGGTCGGCGCCGTTGGCGTCAACGGTGTGGTTCACGACGAGCGATTCGTGCGTCCCGAAGTTGCGGTACTGAAGCCTGTACATCAGGCGATCGGAGATCGCATCCACCTTCGCGGCCGTCCCGGGCTGCGGGATGCAGTTTCGCGAATACCCGCACATGTCGGAATCGAACGGCGCCGTCGGGAGCTGCGCCACGCGCGTGAAGAACGACGACGCGGGCGTGGCCCAGTCGACGTGAAACTTCCACAGCTGAAGCTGGTCGGGCGTGGCGCCCCACGCGTCGTCGTCCACCTGGACGAAGTAGGCCGGAGACCCGGCGGGCGGCGCGGGGCCATCGAGGTCGGCGGGCAGCATGCCCCCGAGGGTCGCGTCCACCGATTCCAGATCGTAATAAATGGCGGCCGCCGGAAGGCCGGCGAGCATCTTGTCGCGCTCGAACGCGACCACGCCCTGCCCGGCAAACTGCAGCGACAGCGACGTGAACTGGTTCATCGTCATGTAGTAGCCGTCGGGCCACACGCCGAACTTCGGATAGTCGTTCAGCTTGTCGAACGCGAACTGGTAGCGATAGTACGAGCCGAGCGGATCGGGCGTCGCCGACACCGCGATGCACTCGTAGAACGGACCGAACAACAGCCCGAAGAACGAGTTCGGCACGGCGAGCTGGCTCATGACCCATCGATCGGCCATGTGATCGTAGCGGACGATCGGGTCGCCGTCGTTGCGCGTTTCGCACGGCCCGCCGAAACCGGCCCAGAGGGAATTCGCGGACGACGGCCCGTACAACAGCGCCGGAGGCGTCGTGGCCGTGCCCTTGCTGTAGACGGCGAACGACAGGTTCACCCACTGCACGAAGTGGTTGGGTCCGACGTCGCCGCTGGCGTCGGCCGGCAGCACGCCATTGACGTTGCCAACGCCTTCGATGCTGTGCAAGAGGGTCGGCATCGCCGACACGGCCGGAAGATCCTGAACGATCGGATCGGGGAGGAGGCCGGCAGGGTGCCGCGAGACACGCCGCCATCTCGGGTTGCGCTCGAGAAGTTTTTCGCCCGTCGGCTCGAGTGCGGCCGTCACTTCACGCAATGCGCGCGAGCGATCGTGCCGCTCCGCCGCGATGACCTTCGGAGCGACCGATCCGAGCCGCGACGGCTGGACCGGCGGCTGGACCGCGCCGATCTCGATGATGCCGACCGCCGCCGCAACACCCACGGTAGCGAACAGGCGTATGGTCATGATTCAGCCCCCGCGCAAGCCTCATACCGAAAGCCGCGGGCGTGGAACCGTCCGCGGCCGATTGCAACCTCAGGAGGGGACGGTGTTTACGGAGCCCCCATCACGACGGCCGTGTGCGCCGCCCGTGAGCGGCCCCCCCGGCCCGTAACAAATCCGGCGCGAAACACACAAAAAGTGTCGCCGCCGCGGCAATGTCCTGTGAACGATCGAAGCTTTCTTTGAGGGCGCGGCCAGATCCGAGTAGTGCTGCACGACAAACGCCGGACGGACGACGGGCGAAGCTGCGCGAGCACCATGACACGGCTCGCGATAGCGAGATGCCTGGAACGAAACGCCGGTTGCTGCACGAGGGCTACGGCAGGAGAGGCGGCTCATCAGCCGCGCTGCCGCTGCACATCATCGTTGATCTCGCGGTCACTTCAACAGCAATCTCACGTCAATTCGACAGGGAACGAAGTGGCACGCGCATCAGCCGCAAAGTTCGGGGAACTTGCTACACGGATTACAGTCTCGTGGGGTTAGTGCGATCGAAATCCCACGAGACAATCCTCTTCAGGTACCTTCGGCCAGCCGCGCATTTGTGAACGCGCTGATTCACGGCGCTGTGACCACACACTCTTCGGAACGTGGCCACAGGCTTTTCCGATCGCGGCGCCGCTGACCGTCTGGCGCGAAGTGCTTTCAAACCGCCATGGTCCGGCTGAAGCCGGACGCCACGTTCGGTTCAAGCCCTGCGCTAGTGAGTAGCCTTGGTGGCACATATGTCGCATCCTTTTTTTGAGCAGCTCCGTCTGTACAGCGGCAGAGCAGGAGGCAGCTCATGCGACCCGTTACGTTTGCCGCACTCGTCCTTTACTTAGTGCTCGCGGGGCCCGACCCCCACTCGGGGCGGCTCGACTCGCTTCGCTCGCTCGCCGCGGCCGCAGGCGCTTCCTTATATGTAGGGGTCCCGGCGGCCGCCGCGCAGACGGCGCCCCGGGTGACGCGGATCGAGTTCAGCCCTGTGCCCGAGGGGGAAGGTAATGGGATTCTCATTTCACTGCTCGGATCCGGGCAGTGCACCTACACGATGGACTACGGCGACGGGAAGACCGAGCGCCGGACGGCAGCACTGCCGGATCGGATGAAGCACGAATACGCCCCTGACCGGGAGTACTTGGTCGTCGCGACTCCCGATGCCCCGTGCGAAGGCGTCGCGCGCGCGCAGCTCGACATTCGCGCCATCGCCCGAGGAATCTGGCGCGTCACCGTCGAACCGGGCCCGGCGACCGATGCGGTGGAGATCATCGCGACAATTCACGGCCGGGGCGCCTGCGCCGTCGCGCTTACCTTTGGGGACGGAAAACAGGAGAAGATCGAGGGCACCCTGCCGGCGAAAGTCAACCACACCTACGAAAAGCCCGGCACTTACGAGCTCCGAGCGGTGGCGGCGGATCCGTGTCGGGGGGATGTGCGCCTGAGCGTCGATGTCCGCCGGTAACCCGGCCGCGCATTCCTTGTACAGAACCTCGGCCGAGTCGGGTATCGTTATCTCATAGTGTTCGAGACCGATACCGCCCCGGCGTCTGCCGGGGAGCTCGTGCGCACCGGACTCGCCGCCGCCTCGCGGCAGCGGCGGATCTCCGAAACCAGCCGGCAATTCTGGCGGGCCGCGCCCATCGTTGCCGCCCTCGGTCTGGGGGTAGCGGCCGTCAGCCTGTGGGCCGGATGGACCGCGAACCTGGGCGTGGGTGTCCTCGGGTTGGGTTTCGCCGGCTTGACGGCTTACACATTCGTACGCCGGCGCGATCGCACCGCCACCGACCCGGTGGCAGCGCGGGTCGACGCAGACGCCGGCCTTGGCGGCGAGCTGCGTAGCGCGGCGTGGTTTGCCGCGCACGACGCGCGCGACGCCTGGACCGACTTCCATCTCGATCGCGCGGCGGCCCGCCTGGGAGCCGTCGACTGGGTCGCGCGGTATCCCGCCGCTCGCGCGCCCCGCGCCAAGCTCGCTACTTCGGTGATGGTCGTCGCGGCATTGGGACTGTCGATCGCGATGACTTATCGCGAGCGCGTCAGTTCCGAGGCGCTGACGGCGGCCTCACAGAAGGCCGCCGCGCGCGATCGGCTCCTCGTCCCTGGCCAGCCGCTGCCGCCCGAGCTCCAGAAACTGCTCGCGGAGTTGCTCGCCGCGGCCGAATCGGGGAGCGCGTCTGCCGAGGCGCGGCTGGCGGCCTCCGCGGAGCTGCGCGAGTTGCTGGCTCAGCTCGGCGAGCTCCGGGACTCTGCGGCGCTGAAAGAATTGGCGCGCAGCATGGCCAACGAGGGCCTCTCCCCCGACCAAACCTCCGCGGCCATGGCGGCGCTCGCCGACCGCACGAAGAAGGCGGCGGAGATGTCGGCGATGCCGCCGGAGGTGCGCAAGGCGCTCGAGGAGTTCAGCAAGACCTTGTCGGAATTGGCGGCGGCGGAGCAGGCCGTTGGCAAGGATCCCGCCGCCTCCGACACCGCTCAGGCTGGGGCAACGGCGGAAAGCAAGGCGGGAACCGACGCGGCCAATGCCGCGATCCTGTCCATGAAGGAGGCCGACGCCGGCAGCGGGGCGGGCGTGGTCATGATGTCCGATCAGGACGGATCGATGGGCGGCGACCCGGGCTCCGGCGCGGGCGGCGGATCCGCGGCGGAAAACGGCGGGGGCACGATGCCCGACATCGCGCTTGCGCTTCGCCGCGAAACGGTGGAAGCCAGCGCGGACGCCCCTGGAGAGAACATCCTCACCAACACGCGCCGCAAGACCGAGCACGGCCGCGCAACCGTCACCTACACGCAGGCTGCGCCGGGCGCGCTCGATCGCAGCCGCGCCGCCGCGCCGCCTCCCGTTCCGGAGGGCCGGCGGTCGGCCGTCCAGACCTACTTCATCCGCAAACCATGACTACAGCCGCCGTCGGACCTTCCATCGATCAGTTCCGCGATCGCTTCGTCCGCATCACGCGCGAAGTCGGCCGCCGCATCGTCGGTCACGAAGAGGTCGTGAACCTCACGGTGACCAGCCTCCTCGCGGGCGGACATGTGCTGCTCGAAGGGATCCCGGGAGTCGGCAAGACGAGCCTGGTGCACACGCTGGCCGACGTGCTGCACCTCACGTTCTCGCGTATCCAGTTCACGCCCGACCTGATGCCGGCCGACATCGTCGGCACCAACATCGTGCAGGAGCACTCGCACGGGGGCACGTTCTTCGAGTTCCAGCCGGGCCCGATTTTCGCCAACGTGGTGCTGGCCGACGAGATCAACCGCGCGACGCCGAAAACGCAGTCGGCGCTTCTCGAAGCGATGCAGGACGTGAGCGTCTCGGTGGGCAAGACGACCTACCAGCTCGACCAGCCCTTCCTGGTCCTCGCGACGCAGAACCCGCTGGAGATGGAAGGCACGTACCCGTTGCCGGAAGCCCAGCTCGATCGCTTCTTCTTCAAGCTCAAGGTGACGTACCCCTCCGAAGAGTCGATGCACGAAATCCTGGATCGGACGACGACGGATTCGACGACGCCGGTGACGCGCGTCGTGGACAAGCCCGAGATTCTGGAGATGCGCCAGGTGGCGCGGTCGGTCCCCATCGCCCGTCCCGTGCAGGCGTATGCGATCCGGCTGACGCTTGCGTCGCACCCGTCTTCGGCGTACGCGACCCCTCTCGTGAAGCGATACGTCCGGTATGGCGCCAGCCCGCGCGCGGCCCAGGCGCTCGTGCTCGCCGGGAAGATTCAGGCGCTCAATCGCGGACAGGCGTTCGTCTCGATCGACGAGATCCGCCGCGTGGCGCTGCCCGCGCTCCGCCATCGGCTCCTGCTGAATTTCGAGGGAGAAGCCGACGAGGTCAGCACGGACACGATCGTGAACGAGCTCCTCGCCAGCGTGGCGACCGAATAGAGCTTGAACGCGTCTTGAACAGGAGGATAGGAGGTAAGGAGATCCTTATGTTTTCTCCTGATCTCATGGCCTTCTGCAAGCACACAAAAAGGTACAAGCTCCTGATCTCGTGAGCTCATGGTCTTTTGTAAGACCAAGTGAAAATAGAAACCTCCTGTTCTCCTGATCTCCTGTTATGGCACTCCGCTTCGAAGACGACTTCCTCAAGAAGCTGGAGTACCTCCACGTCGTCTCCAAGCGCGCGTTCGCGGGGCAGAATCGGGCCGATCGGCTGACGCCGAAGCGCGGCCGCGGGCTCGAGTTCGCGGATCACCGGCCGTACGCGGCCGGCGACGACTTCCGGCACATCGACTGGAAAGCGTACAAGCGGCTGAACCGGCTGCTGCTCCGTCTCTTCGACGAAGAGCGCGATCTGCCGATCTACCTGATGATCGACGTCAGCCGATCGATGGCGGAGCCGGCCAAGTTCGACATGGCTCGCCGTGTGGCGGCGGCGCTCTGCTACATCGGCCTCGCCCATCTCGACCGTCTGACGATCCTTCCCTTCGGCAGCGGTCTCGGACGCGAGTCGTCTCCGGGGCGCGGCAAGGGGCGGATTTTCCGGGTGTTCGAGCTGCTGGAAACGCTCGAAGCGGGCGGACCGACGGATCTGCGCGAGTCGTTCAAGGAATTCGCTGCGCGGCCGCGGCAGATGGGGCTCACCGTGATCATCTCCGACTTCCTCGATCCGGGAGGGTTCGAGCAGGGCCTGAAAATCCTCCGGACGATCGGCCACGATGTCTTCGTCGTTCACATCGCGTCGGCGCGCGATCGCGATCCCGGCGCGTTCGGCGAGCTCCGGTTCGTCGACGTCGAGACCGGCGAGCTGCGCGAGGTCGACGTGACGCCCCGCCTCGCCTCGGCCTACCTGCGCGCCTGGGAGGCGCACGCCACCGATCTCAACCAGTTCTGCGGCCGCTACGACATCGGCTACGTCCGGGCGGACGCCGAGCGGCCGTTCGAGGAGATCATCCTCAAGGCGTTCCGGCAGGGACGGTTCCTCGCATGACCTTCGCGGCCATGGCGGCGTGGCAGGGATGGCTGCTGCTCGTCGGCGCGGTCGCATTCGCGGCCTGGCTGTTCCTGCTCAAGCTGCGGCCGCCGCGAGTGCTCGTGTCGTCTCTGCTGCTCTGGCGGCGCGTGCTCGACGAGTCGCGCGAGCTGACGCTGTGGGAGCGCATCCGCCGGGCGGTGTCGCTGGCGCTCACCGTCGCGATCGCGCTGGCGCTGGCGTTGGCGGTCACCCGTCCGTCGCGGCCCCACGGCGTGGCGGCCGCCTCGCGCGGACGGCTCCTCATCGTGATCGACTCTTCGTGGTCGATGCTGGCCCGAACCCGCGGCGGGGAGACGCGGTGGGATCGCGCGACCGCGGAGGCGCGGCGGCTGGCGGCCGCCTCGGACGTCGAGGTGGCGCTCGCGACGACGGCCGACGGCCTGGTCGAGGGCCCGACCACCGACCGGGCGCTGATCGACTCGACGCTCGATCGTCTCTCGCCGGCCGGCGCCGACGCGACGTCCTGGCCACGGTTCGGCGAGGGGGATGACGTTCACTTCATTACGGACGGGACGATCGCCCGGCCGCTCGACGCGAGTGTGGTCGTCCACTCCGTGTTCGAGCCGGCCGCCAACGTCGCCATCACCGCGTTCGACGTGCGCCCGTCGCTCGCCGGCCGAAACGCCGGCGACACGTACCTCGAGGTCGCGAACTTTGCTCCCGCCGCACAGCGGGTACACGTCACGCTCACCCGCGGCGCCGCGTCCGTGTTCGATCGCAGCTTCGACATGGCTCCGGGCGAGGCGCTCCGGCAGATCATCCCGCTGACGCGAGGGCCCGATTCGTCGCTGCGGGCCCACGTCGCCGCCTCCGACAACGCGCTCGAAATCGACGACGACGCGTTCGCCTGGATCGAGCGGGCCCGGCCGCTGCCGGTGATGGTGGTCGGATCCGAGACGGACTGGCTGCGCACGCTGCTCGAGCGGGACCCCGACGTGCAGGCCACGTTCGTCGATCCGTCTGCGTATCGTCCCGGTCAGGACGACAAAACCGCCGCGGACGGCGCGGCGGCAGACCGCGTCCTCATCTTCGATCGGTGGGCGCCGCCCGATCCCCCTCAACGGCCGGCGTTGTACTTCGCACCGCCGGTCGACACGCCGTGGCTCGCGTCGGATCCAACCGACAAGCCCGAGGCATCCGGTCCGACGGCCGAAGAGAGGCGGCCGCGATGGGAGGTCGCGGGATCGCATCCGGTGGTGCGCAGCGTCGATCCGCTGACCCTGTCGATCGAGAAAGCGCGAGGCTATTCATTGGCCACGCTCGTTCCCGTCGCACGATCCGCGCGCGGCACGCCGCTCGTGTACGTCAGGGAATCGTCCACGATCAACCCGCGTGACCCGCGGCTTGTCCTCGTGACGTTCGGCGCGGGCGAGTCGAGCCTCTCGTCCGCCCCGGCGTTCCCCGTGCTCGTCGGCGACGCGCTCGGGTGGCTGGCGCATCCTCCTTCCGGTGGCGCGAGGCGCCCGGGGATCATGGCGTTCGAGAACGGCATCGAGAAGGTGATCGCGCCGGACGGCGACGCGGTGCCGCTCGTCCGTGTGAACGGCGCGGCACTCGGCGTGTTGCGCGCCCCCGGCTTGTACGTCGTGGAAGGCGGCGGCTCGCGCCACACGATTGCCGTCAACGCCGGCGACCCGCAGGTTTCGAACGTCTGGCGAACGAGCTCGAGTGCGGGCGCGCGGGGGATCGTGGTAACGGCGGGAGCGTCGGGTCTTCCCTGGTGGCAATACTGCGCCGTGGCGGCGTTCGGGCTGGCGCTGATGGAGTGGTGGACGTGGCAGCGGCGGATTACAGTGTGACCTGGCTGGCATGGACATGATCTGGACGTCTCCGGGCGCCCTGTGGCTGCTGCTCGCGCTTCCGCTCGTGTGGCTGGCGCACGCGGTTGCGCGCACGAACTTCAATTCCCGTCAGCGGTGGACGCAGGCCGCTCTCCGATCGCTGCTGCTCGCGGCGCTCGCGCTGGCGCTGGCCCGGCCCGTCATGTCGGCCAGCTCGAGCCGGCAGTCCGTCGTGTACGCCGTGGACGTCTCGCACAGCGTGTCGGGCCGCGCGATCGAAGAGGCCGCGGAGAAGATCGACGGGCTGGGCCGGGCGCTTCGGCCGGCCCACTCACGGATCGTCGCATTCGGCACGACCGCCGCCGTGGTCGAGAGCACGGCGGCGCTCCGCAAGCTCGCGCACGTCGATCCGTCTCGCGCGGATGATGCGATCGATCGCCGGGGCACGGATCTCGAAGCCGCGCTCGACGGGGCGCGGGCGCAGCTGGCGCCCGGCCACATCCCGCGCATCGTGCTCTTCAGCGACGGCCGGCCGACCGCGGGAGACACCGGCGCCGCGGTGACCCGGCTGGCGTCGGAGCGCATCCCCGTCTCCATCGAGCCGCTCGCTCCGCGGTCACTCGGGGACACGTGGATCGAGACGCTGGAGCTGCCGGGCCGCCTCTCTGCCGGCGCGGCGTTCGTCGCCACGGTCGGCATCGGCAGCCAGCGCGAGGGCGTGGCGGTGGTCGAGCTCCGATCGGCGGGGACGGTCCTCGTGCAGCAGAGCGCCCCGATCTCCAAAGGGATGACGCGCGTCGCCGTCACGGCGGTCGTCGACGCGGCCGGCTCGCACGTGCTCCAGGCGGCGGTGACGATGCCGGCCGATCCCCTCGCGGTCAACAACACCCTCGACCGGGAGGCATGGGTCGCGCCGCGCGCCAGGGTGCTCTACGTCGAAGGCCGGCCGGCAAGCGCGCGCTACCTGTCACGCGCGCTCACCGGATCCGGCTTCGACGTGTCCGTGCGCCCGCCCTCGGGCCTGCCCGCGACGGCCGCGCAGCTCGACCCGTTCGACGTGGTCGTGCTGAGCGACGTGTCGCGCGTCGCGCTTCCGAATGCGTCCATGGCGGCCCTCACCGACTGGGTGGAAACGGGTGGAGGCGGCCTGCTCGTCGCGGGCGGCGAGGCCGTGTTCGGCGAAGGCGGTTACCGGAAGACGCCGCTCGAGCGGCTCACCCCGGTGACCTTCGAGCGGCGCGACGAGCCGGAAGTCGCCCTCATCCTCGTGCTCGATCGGTCCTGGAGCATGGCCGGCATCTCGATCGATCTCTGCAAGGCCGCGGCGCAGGCGGCCGTCGACGTGATGACCGACGAACAGGCGCTCGGCGTCCTCACCTTCAACGACAAGTTCGACTGGGACGTGACGCTGCGCAACGTCGGCAGCAACCGCCCGGAGATCCGCAAGAAGATCGCGGCCATCCAGCCCGGGGGCCACACGCTGATTTTTCCGGCCATCGAGCAGGCGTACTTCGCGCTTCGAAAAGCCCGCGCGCGCGCCAAGCACGTGCTGCTGCTGTCGGACGGGCGGTCGTATCCGGACGACTACGAAGGGCTGGTCCAGAAGATGTCGGACGCGCGCATCACGGTGTCCTCGATCGCGGTTGGACCATCGTCCGATCCCGAGCTGCTCCGCAATATCGCCAAGTGGGGCAAGGGACGCTCGTACACCGTCGCGGATGCGAAGCAGCTGCCGGAGATTTTCGTCAAGGAAGCCAGGAACGCCGCCACACCGGGCTTCGACGAGAGACGGATCGTACCGATCGTGAAGTCGCCGGCGTTTCTCACCGGGATGGACCTCACGCGGCTGCCGCACCTGAAAGGGCTGACCGCAACCGTGATCAAGGACACGGCGCTCGAGGTGCTCACGACCGACAACGACGAGCCGCTGCTGGCCTTCTGGCCGATTGGGCTCGGGCGCACGGCGGTGTTCGCCTCCGACGTCAAGGATCGGTGGGCCGCCGAGTGGGTCAAGTGGCAGGGATACGGACCGTTTTTCACCGCGATCGTCCGCACGCTCGAGCGGCGGCGGCCGCCGGCCGTCGCGCTCGACGTCACCCCGGGACCCGTGCACGGCGCCGCGCGCTCGATCGCGATCTCGGTCGAGGCCCGGCACCCGAACGGCCACTATCGCGACCTGCTCCACCCCACCGTGCAGGTCCGCTCCGGCACGGGCGGACAGAGCCGGAACGCCGGCGTGCCCGTCCGGCAGGTTGCGCCAGGCCGCTACGAAGCGTCCGTGATCGTGGATGCGACGCGGCCCGTCACGATCTCGCTGGCCGGACCCGACGGCCAGACGGTCGATGGCCCGACGGTTCGCCACGTCGTGCCCGATCCGGCCGCCGAGTACCGCTTCCGGCCGGCCGACGAAGCGATGTTGACGTCGATCGCGACGGCGACCGGCGGAGCGTGGCACCCCGATGCGCGCGCGCTCGCCAACGCCGCCGGCGACAGCCGCACCGAGCGCCGGCCCGTCTGGCCCACGCTCATCGCGATCGCGCTCGGTTTGTGGTTCGTCGATGTGCTGCTGAGACGAGTGCGGGTGTTCGAGCCGCGAACCGGGTAGACAACTTTCAACGACAGCCACGGTCTTTGAACAGGAGGTCAGGAGAGCAGGAGGGTTTTTTCTTTAAAAAAGAAAAAATCTTGTCTCCTGATCTCCTGTTCTCCTGTTTTTTTGACAAGCCCGGCTATTTCAGCACGCTCAGGAACTCCACCAGGTCGCGCAGCTCGCGCGGCTTCAGCATGAGGCCCATCGGGGGCATCGCGGAGATCGGATTCGTCCGCTCCGCGATGTCGGCCTTCGCGATGCGCTGCTCGGCCGGCGGCGTGCCGGCGACGACCACGAGGTGGGTGCCGGTCTCGTCCTTCAGCGTGCCGTCGATCCGCTGTCCGCTGCGCAGCGTCACGCCGACGGTCCCGAATCCGGGAGCGATGCGCGCGTTCGGCTCGAGCAGCGATTGCACGAGCTCTTCGCGGGACAGCGTCGCCGCGATCCGGCTCAGGTCCGGCCCGACATCCGATCCCTGGCCGTACACGGCGTGACAGCGCGGGCATCCCGCCGCCGGGTTGTCCGTGAAGACCTGCTGGCCGCGTTCGACATTCCCGCCGCGGGCCAGCGCCTCGCGCATGGCGGCCGCGGCGTTGTCGGCGCCTCGTGCCTTCGCATACCCGTCGAGCTTCGCCTGCAGCGGCGCCGATCCGCTGGTCTGCGCGGCGTCGACCAGATCGACCTGCACCGCCGGCGGGATCTTCCCGGCAACGAGATCGTCGACGTAGGACGCGAGCAGCTCTCGCGCCTCCGGGCTCTTCATGGCGCCGAGCACGTTGAACGCCGCCTGCTGATCCTCGACGGCACCGCTCTTGAGAATGGAGCCGAGGTGCTGCACCTTGGCGGCCTCGGGCAGCGTCAGCTTGGGAAGGATGCCCAGCGCCTCCCTGCGCACGCGCGCGTCGGCATCCGCGAGGGCCACCCGCATCAGCTCGTCCATGTTCCCGACGTTGAGGGCCTGCAGAGCGCGCAGCGACGCCAGGCGGACTTCCGGCGACGCGTCGGCTCGCAGTTGGGCCAGGAGGATCGGCGCGGCGGCCTTGATGGCGAGCCGCCCTGCCGCCTCAGCGAGCGCCGCTTTCTCGGCCGCGCTGCTTTCCGTACCCGAGGCCGACTCCATGAGCTTCAGCACCGCCGCGCCCGCGGCGGCATCGCTCCGGCCGCCCTGGGCCGGCGCTCCGAGATGCATCCCGTCGACACGGTCGAGCGGCGACGGAGCCGCCCAGACGCCAAGGACGCTGACGGCTTCCACGCGCATCGGCGCGGGCCGGCTTCGGTCGGCGGCAAATGCCGTCAGCCGCGCGAGCGCCTCGCTCGTGCCGGTTCGAAGACTCGCGTTGATCGCGCGCCGGAGCAGCGGCTCGCTGGTGAATCGCTTCTCGTCGAGCAGCCGCGCCAGGGCCGGCAGCGCCGCCGCAATCGACCCGTCGTCGTTGATCGCGCGCGCCGCTTCCGTGACGACGCGCTCGTCGGCATCGGCCAGGAAGCGGGCGACGTCGGCGTGACGCATGCGCCTGAGCGCGACAACGGCGGCCATGCGGACGCCGCGGGACGGATGCTGCGAGAGCGCGCCGAGCGCCGCGGCGTCGCCGATTCGCGACAGGGCGAGGCTGCCGGCATGCCGCAGGAGCACGTCGCGATCGTCGTTGTCGGCGAGCATCCTGACGAGCGCGGCCCCGGCGGGCTTGTGCGCGAGCCGGCCGAGCGCCTCCGCGGCGAAGAACCGCACGCGCGCCGAGCGGTGCGCGAGCAGCGGGAGCAGCGCCCCGCTGGCCGGCCCGTGCCGCACGTCGCCGAGCAGCTTCGCCGTTTGCGCGGCGACCTCGGCATCGGCGTCGCCGAGGAACGGCAGCAGCGCGGAGGCGCGCCGGGCATCCGCGCGCGCGAGCTGACCGAGGCCCCAGAGACCGTGGATGCGGCCCAGCCGGTGCGACGTGTCGCGCGCCGCGACCACGAGCGTCTGCGCGTCTCCCCGGCGCGCCAGCTCGAACTGCGCTTTGAGCCGGATCCGCATGTCGGCGTGCCGCAACAGCGGCGCGAGGTCGGCCGCCGCGCGCGTCTCGAAGTTCTGCGGGAGCAGCGTCGCGACCTCGCGCCGCGCCGGATCGGCCGTCGCCGCGGTCGCGTCGAGCTTCCAGAGCCGCCCGGTGTTCTTCGATCGCCACCCGGTGATCCAGTCCGTCAGGTAGAGGGCGCCGTCCGGCCCGAACTTCATGCCGACGGCAAGGATGCCGCGCAGGATCACCGTGTCGCGATCGAGCGCGAACCCCGCGCCGTCCTCCTTCAGCTTGAACGCGTAGACGCGGGCGTTGGCGGCCGCGCCGGGAAAGCTGGTCACCAGGAAGTGATTGCGCCACGCCTCGGACAGCGCCGTGCCCGGGTTGTAGACCATGCCCGACGGCCCCGCGTGATAAGGCGCGATGGGCGGGACGATGTGCGCGGCCTGCCCGTCGAAGCGCGGCTTGAACATCGACTCGTCCATCCAGACGTTGTAGCGGTTGTTCTTGTCGTCGGTGTACTTCCCGTACTGCCAGTTGGAGCGCCAGCCGCTGTCGGATCCTTCCGGGATGTAGACGAGCCGCTCGGTCTCGCCCGCGTGGTCGCCGTCGTTATCGACGCTGATCAGATTGCCGAGCTCGTCGAAGACGAACTCCTGGAGGTTCCGGATCCCCGTCGCGAACACCTCGAAGCCGGAGCCGTCGAGGTTCGAGCGCAGCACCGCCCCCTGATTCGGATAAGCCCAGCGCCGGCCCGTCTTGTCCACGACGTTCAGCCCCATGTCGCCGACTTCCCAGTAGAGACGGCCGTCGGGACCGAGCGTCACGCCCGAGATGCCGTGCCCGCCGAACGCCGGATGAATGTTGTAGCCCTCGCTGATCGGCACGCGCGAATCGAACGTGCCGTCGCCGTTGGCGTCGCGCAGCCGGTAGACGCCGGGCGGCACGCCCAGGAAGAGATCGGCGCCGTGCGAGAGCACGCCGCCGGCGACGTCCCACACGGGGTCTTCGTTGAACCCTTCGGCGACGATGCGCGAATCGTCGGCGAGGCCGTCGCCGTCGGTGTCCCGGATCCGGTAGACGCGCTCCTTGAACTCGGCGAAATCCCGAAAGTCACGCGATCCGTCCTTGTTGAGATCGGTGATCCAGCCGTTCCGCGCGCTTCGCTCCGGCGCGAGCTCGCGCCGGTAGAACGCGCGGAGATCCTCGACGGTCTTGAGGGTGTGCACGGTCGGCACCCAGTCCGGGTGCTGCCGGATGTCCAGCGGCAGGTTGTTCCGGCTCGTGCTCGTGACGTAGGCCGTTCCGCGCTCGTCGAGATCGATGGCCACCGGATCGGACAGCATCCGTTCGGAGGCCCAGAGCGTGAGCTCGAGCCCGGGCGGCATCTCCACCGAGACTCTCTGCCGCGCGTCCTTCGCCGTCGCCGCCGCCTCGGCCGGCGTCACATGGACGGTGCCCGATTGTGCCGGCGCGGGCGACTGCGACGAGCCCGGCAGCACGGCCGGGACCACGACGAGACTCGCGAGTACACACCAACGGCGAACGCGGCGATCCGATGACAGCATGGCCGAATCCTAGCACGGTAGTGCTGGCCTTCGAGGCGCCCTGCTCGGCGCCGGGTGCCGCGGCCGTAAGCTATATGTCGAAGGACTGTACGCCGTGCTGGACCCTTGTGTTCGTCGCGGTCCCCGTCTACAGTTCTCCGGGAACCCACCACCGAAAGGAACAAAGGATCTTATGAGCAAGCGCATCCTGATCATCACGGGTGACGGCGGCGAGAGCTACGAAACGCTGTACGCGGTGCACCGCTTTCAGGAGGCGGGCTACGAGCCGCGGATTGCCGCGCCGTCCAAGCGCCGGCTCAACCTGGTGATGCACGACTTCGAGCCCGGCTGGGACACCTACAAGGAGAGCCCCGGCTACGTCCTCGAGTCGGACCTCACGTTCGACGAGGTCGCGGTGCGGGACTACGAGGCGGTGGTGTGCATCGGCGGCCGCGCGCCGGAGTACCTGCGCAACAATCCGCGCGTGCTCGCGATCCTGCGCGAGTTCGACGCGCTCGAGAAGTGGATTTTCACGATTTGCCACGGCGTCCAGCTCGCCGCCTCGGCCGGCCTGCTCAAGGACAAGCGTGTGACCTGCTACGAGCACGTCCGCAGCGAGGTCGAGGCCTGCGGCGGACGCTACGTCACCAGCGCGTTCGTGCGCGACGGGCGCCTCGTCTCAGCCCCCACGTGGCGCGAGCATCCGGAGTTCTACCGCGAAGTGTTCGCGTGCCTCGAGCAGCCGGCCATCGCATAGGTTCCACGGGGTTCCGCAAAGTTCCACCGGGTTCCACAGGGTTCGGTTCCACAGGGTTCGGTTCCGCAGGGTTCGGTTCCGCGGGGTTCGGTTCCGCGGGGTTCTGTGCCACGAGGCCCGGGCCACGTTCCGCGAGGCTCGGCCGGCGCCGAACCTAGAACCTGGAACCCTGCGAACCTGGTGGAACAGAACCCTGTGGAACCCAGCGGAACCTGGTGGAACCCTGTGGAACCCTTGGATTACTGGAACAGCTGCGGCGCGAACTCGTTCAGGTAGTTGCGCCAGTTGATCCAGGTGTGCCCGCCGGGACTTTCCTTGTAGGTCGGATTGAACCCGTGCTTCTTCAGCATGTCCACGGTCGCGGTCGTCGTGGTGATCAGGCCGTCTTCCTTGCCCGTGCTGAACCAGAACAGCTTCAGACCCTTTTTCAAGCCGGCGTTGTCGAGCGTGGCCAGGTGCTGCTCCTCAAAGCTCGGCGTGGGGGCGGCCGGCGGCGTTGCGGGCGGCGCGGCGGGCGCCCCTCCGCGTCCGCGTCCGAGCCCGGGGAAGCCTCCGAGGAGGCCCGAGCTGTAGACGCCGATGTACGCGAACTTGTCGAGGTGCGGAATCCCGATCAGCAGCGTGTGGTTCCCTCCCATCGAGAGACCGGCAATGGCGCGGCTCGCGCGATCGGTCTTCACGCGGTAGTTCTTCTCGACGTAGGGCAGCACGTCGGTCACGAAGTCGCTCACGAACTCGTCGTTCGCGGTGCGTCCGGCGACGATTCCCCCTCCCCCGCCGCCGCCCGTCGTCCGCCGCGTGTGGCCGTGCGGCATCACCACGATCATCGGCTTCGCTTTCCCGTCCGCGATCAGGTTGTCGAGGATGAAGCCCGCGCGCCCCACCGACGACCACGCATCGTCGCTGTCCCCGGCGCCGTGCAGGAGATAGAACACGGGATACTTCGCGCTGCCCGTTTCGTACCCGGGCGGCGTGTAGATCTTCATGCGCCGGAACACGCCGAGCGCGGTCGAATAGTACGTGACCGCGCCGACAGAGCCGTGCGGCACACGCTTCGTGTCCATGAAGTCGGAGCCCGGCACGACGACGAGGCTCCACACATTCGTGTTGGACTCGCTCGTGGCGGGGTTGCGCGGATCGATCGTCGACACGCCGTCCACGTTGAGGTTGTACCGATAGGCGCCCGGATCGATCGGTCCGATCGTCGTCTCCCAGACGCCGTTCTCCCCCTTCGTGAGCTGCGTCGTCTGGCCCACGCCGGGGATGTCGCCGGCGGCAAGCCGCACCGCATCGGCCTGAGGGGCGTAGATGCGAAAAGCGATGCGCCGATCGGCCATGACCTCGGGCGAGACGACCGCGGGCGCCTGCGGTCCGCGGCCGCCGCCTCTGCCTTGCGCAGGCGGCGCGGCGCCACGCGCCTCTTGCGCCGTGGCGGGCGACGCCACGGAGAGAAGCACCAGGACGAACGTGGCAGACCACGCCGGATATCTTCTGCGCATCATTTGTTCTCTTTCAGAGCGGGTTAACGTCGTGAACCTTGCTTCGCCGTGAACCCTATTTCGCCGCGCCGAAGCCGCTGACGATGGCGTCGGAGTTGTGGCTCACGCGGATGCCGTAGACGCCGTCGGTGGACTCGAGCTTGCCGGCGCCGACCAGCTCGGTCTTGTCGAACCCCTGAACCGCCTGGCCGTTGATGACGCACTCGGCCCGGTTGCCCTTCACGGCCCATCCGACTTCGTTCGTCACTTCCGCTTCCGGACCGGCCGCCTTGTTGATCGCGGCGTGCGGCGTTTTGCGCGCCAGGGTCGTGGGTGTCGCACCAGTGAACTGACGGATCACATAGGTGCCGTCGCGATACGCGACGCAGTACACGAAGGTCTGCTTATCGGTGTCCAGGTTGTTGCCGCCGATGAACACGCCGAACGGATGCGGATGGCCGTACGACTGCTTCGGTTCCTTGAACGTCGCCTTGACCGCGTAGTCACCCTTCGCGGTGTTCGCGGGGTTCCAGTAGATGGCTGCCGGGCCGGTCGTGAGCCGCATGCCGCTGCCCTCGGGCGCGAGCTTCGAATCGGTAATCGCGAGGTTCTGCTTGTTTCCTCCGCCGACGTCGACCTTGCCTTTCCAACCCGGGACCGTGATGCCTCCACCCGCCACTTTCTTGTCCGCGTCCTGCGCGGCCGCCTGCGGCGCGCCGTGCACGACAGAAGTAAGCAGGGCCACGGCAATCGCAACAGCTGAAGCACGCAAGAGACGCATGGTCGTTCTCCTTTTCCGAAGTTGAGGCGGGTCGCGTTCGCGACCATCTGCCCGGGGCGGTTTAACCACAGAGATAACGGAGATAACGGAGTAAACCGGCCCTATATTACTGCAGCTGAACGGAAACGACGGGAGTTCTCTCAAACAACTGCCTGTCCTGAGCGAGCGCAACAAGCGGGCGAGTCGAAGGAGCGCCATAATGGCCCTGTGATTGGAAAACGGGATGCGTAAAACGGGACCCCATGCGCTCGCCCTGTGCGCCCTGGAGTGGAAGCGGTGGCGTCTACTCGCTCGAGCCGCCTTGATCGTCGTGATCGCGTCCAGTGCCAGCGGCCGGGCTTCGACTCCGGCCGGGCGGGCCGTCCCGGCCGAGGACTGGCCGCAGTTCCGGGGCCCCACCGGTCAGGGACATTCGACCGAGCGGGGCCTGCCGCTCGACTGGAGCGAGTCCCGGAACGTCATCTGGAAGACGCCGGTGCCCGGTACCGGGTGGTCCTCTCCCGTGGTCGCCGGTGGCCGCGTCTGGCTCACGACCGCGGTGGGCGACTCGCTGCGCGCGCTGGCCTTCGACCGCGCGACGGGGCGCGAGGCCGTGAACGTCGAAGTCTTTCGAGCCGACCGCTCCGGCGCCCTCAATCCCAAGAACAGCCGCGCGTCGCCGACTCCCATTGTGGACGGCGGGCGGGTCTACGTGCATTTCGGCGCCGACGGCACCGCGGCCCTGACGGAGGCCGGCGAGATCGTGTGGCGCACACGCCTTCGATACGAGTCCCAGCATGGCGGCGGCGGATCGCCGGCGCTGCACGACGGCCTGTTGATCGTCAACTGCGACGGGAACGGCGGCGACGCGTTCGTCGTGGCCCTCGACGCACGGACGGGAAAGACACGCTGGAAGACGTGGCGCCGCTCGCCGGCCGATCAGGCGTACTCGACGCCGCTCGTGATCCGCACGGGTGACCGCGACGCCGTGGTGAGCGTCGGCGCCTTCCGCACCGCGGCGTACGATCCCGCCACCGGCAAGGAGCTCTGGCGCGTCTCGTACGGCGACGGTTTCTCGAACGTCCCGCGGCCGGTGTTCGGACACGGGCTCGTCTACATCGCGACAGGATTCCAGCAGGCGGCGCTCCTCGCGGTACGTGCGGACGGTACCGGCGACGTGACGAAAACCCACGTCGCCTGGACGCTGCAGCGCGGGGCGCCGCATACGCCCTCGCCCCTGCTCGTCGGCGACGAGTTGTACATCGTCAACGACACGGGGATCGCGTCGTCGGTGGACGCGCGGACGGGGGCGATGCGCTGGCAGCACCGCCTGGGCGGCAACCACTCCGCGTCGCCGGTCTATGCCGACGGCCGGGTCTATTTCTTGAGCGAAGACGGGGTCGCGACGGTCATCGCCCCGGGTCCGGAGTTCAAGCTGCTCTCCACGAACCGGCTCGATGGGGCGACGCTGGCCTCGATGGCGATTTCAGACGGGTCGATCTTCATACGGACGAACAGCCACCTCTATCGAATCGGGGCACAGCAGCCGATCACTGCGACTGTCACCCCGGGCCATTGAGCCCGACAGAGCCAGCCCGAACCATGAACGTTGGAGTTCTCGCCTCGCATGAGGGAACGACGCTTCAAAGCCTGTTGGATGCCTTTTCCGATGGCCGCATCCAGGGGCGCGTGGCGGTCGTCGTGAGCAACAATGGCGACTCTGGCGCCTTGCGGAGGGCTCGCCAGGCCGGTGTCGAGGCCGTTCATTTGTCTTCGAAAACGCACGAGGATCCGGCCGCGCTGGACGCGGCGATTCGAGGCGTTCTGGTTGCGGCTGACGTCGACGTCGTGTTCCTGGCGGGTTACATGAAGAAACTGGGACCACTCGTACTCAGGGCTTTCGAGCGCAGAATCCTCAACACTCACCCTGCCCTCTTGCCGCGATTCGGCGGACCGGGGATGTATGGGGATCGGGTGTTCGAGGCGGTGCTGGCGGCCGGCGAGACGGAATCGGGTGTTTCGATTCATCTGGTCGATGCTGACTACGACACCGGCGCCATCGTGCGTCAGTGCAGGGTGCCGGTGTTGCGGGGCGATTCCCTCGACGATTTGAAGGCCCGAGTACGGGCACGAGAGAAGGAATTCGTGGTCGAAACACTTGGGCAAATTGCGAAAGGCGAAATCCGTCTGGTCGGGTCAGGCTAAAGCCGGACGCCACCGGAGCCACCAGTCACCTCATCATCGATGTACGCGCGGATCAGCGCGTCGATGTTCGTGTCCTTCGGGAACCCGAGCGAGATCGCGCGCGAGGCGTCCCACGCGCCCGGCCAGCTGGCGACGATGCGTTCGATGCGGTCGTCGCGCTCCCATCGGATCCGGCCGGCCACCTCCGATCCGGCGACGCGCTCGAGCGCGGCCGCCATCTCGCCGGCGGTGACCGAAATCCCGGGCAGGTTGATGATTCGGTTGGGGCCGAGGGCGTCGCCGGAGAGCTCGTGCCCCGTGATCAGGCATTCGATGACGGTGGCCGGCGCCATGAGGCAGAGGCGCGTGTCCGGCGCGACCGGACACACGGACGCTTCACCGTTCAGCGGCTCGCGGATGATCCCGCTCGCAAATGAGGACGCGGCCGCGTTCGGCCGGCCGGGGCGCACGCTGATGGTCGGCAGCCTCAGCACGCGTCCGTCGATGAACCCTTTGCGGGTCCAGTCGCCGATCAACAGTTCACAGACGGCCTTCTGCGTGCCGTACGACGACCGCGGGCTGACGGCGGTCGTGTCCGTCACCGTCCGCGGCAGGTCGCCTCCGTAGACGGCCACCGAGCTCGTGAACACCAGCCGGGGACGGTGACCGGTGCGGCGGCAGAGGTCGAGCAGCAGGCGCGTCGCGTCGACGTTGATCCGCAGGCCCAGCTCGAACTCTGCCTCCGCCATGCTGCTGACGATGGCGGCCAGGTGGAAGATCGAGGCGGTGTCGGCATCGATCGCGCTCGCCAGCAGGTCCGGATCCGCGATGTCGCCGGTGACGTGGACGATGCGGGCGTCCGCGATGGCTGGCGGCGGCACGACGTCCACGAGCACGATCCGATCGATCGGGCGCTCGCGGGAATCCGGGCCCTGCAGTGTTCCTCGCACGAGCAGGCGCCGGGCCAGACGGAGCCCGAGGAAGCCCGCACCACCAGTAATGACGACTTTCATTGGTCAGCTTCCCGCTTCCCGCTTCGAGGTTTTATTGGCTGGCAGCTGGCAGCTGGTAGCTGGTAGCTGAGCAGGTGCAAGCTTAGAATGAATCCATGACTCGATGGAAAACATGGCTCGTCGTCGCGCTCGTCGTGGTCGTGGGCGGGGCGGCGTGGCTGCTCGTCAAGAAGAACCGGCCGGCATCGGCCCGCCGGGCGCAGGTCCAGGTGCGGGCACGCGCCGATCAGGCCAGAGAGTATCTCTTCAAGGAGCTGCAGCCGATCAAGCTGGCCAACTGCGAGCTCCGCCGATTCGGCGAGCCGCACGACGGCGGGCTACGTGATGTGCGCCAACCTGCTCGGGGCGGTGCAGTCGGGCTACTCCTACGGGATCTCCGGGTACGACCAGTGGGGCTGCGACATCTCACGCACCCTCGCGGTTCCCGTGCATCAGTACCGACTGTTTCGATCTTCACCGGCCCGCGTGTCCCGGTGGCAAGACCACGTTTCACGCGGAGTGCATCGGACCGGAGCCGAAGACGATCGAGGGACGGCTCTTCGACACGCTCGACAACCAGTTCGACAAGAACGGCGATGCCGCCAGGCGGGTGGTCGTCAAGATGGACGTCGAAGGCGCGGAATGGGACACGTTTCTGAGGGCGCCCGATGCACTGCTCGATCGGATCGATCAGTTGTCGGTCGAGTTCCACGGCGCCAGCGACGAGCGCTTCATCGCCGCGGTGCTCAAACTGAAGCGCTTCTTCTACGTCGCGAACCTGCACTTCAACAACTACAGCTGCCAGGACGGGCTCGCCCCGTTCCCGGCCTGGGCCTACGAAGTCCTGTTCGTGAGCAGGCGGCTCGGGGTCCCTGCCGCGCCGGGGACGGCCGGCGATCCCCATCAGCTCGACGCGCCCAACAATCCTCAACTGGCGGACTGCCAGGTCCCGGTCGGCTGAAGCGTCGCGAGAGGTCCCTTCACACCGATCGGATTCGCTGTCGCCCGACTGAAGCCGTTCGACGGCACCCGCCGCTATTCCGCGCGCAGGGCCGCAATCGCGTCAACACGTGTGGCGCGGCGCGCGGGGATGTAGCCGGCCACGAGCGCAACTACACCGAGCAGGCCGGCGACCGACGCGAACGTCGCCGGGTCACCGGGCTCGACGCCGTATAACAGGGCGGCGAGGAGCCGCGTGAGCGACAGCGCCAATCCGGCGCCGATGACGAGGCCGGCGGCCGTTACCACGGCGGCGCGGCGTAGCACGAGGCTGAGCACGTCTCGCGTCTGTGCGCCAAGCGCCATGCGAATCCCGATCTCGGCCGTCCGCTGCGCGACTGCCTGCGCCATGACGCCGAAAACCCCGATCGCCGTCAACAGCAGCGCGAGCGCCGCGAACGCCGACAGCAGCCACGCGCCGATCCGCGTCCGCCACATCGCGTCGGCGACGCGGTCGTAAACAGCCGGGCCGCACGACACCACAAGCCGATGCCGTGGTGCATGTACGAGGACGCGCCACACCTCGCGCTGCAGCCATCGTCGCGCGCCACGCTCGCCCCTCGCGTCGCGGATTCGCGACAGCTCCTCGACGGTGTCGCCGACCACCCATTCGCGCTCGCGTCGCGGCGTGGCCAATCGGATCACAAGCAGCGCGAGACGGGTCATGAGAGCGTCTTCAGGCGGCCTTCGAGGCCCGCCGTCATGCCGGTGAGCGCTCGGTAGGCGTCGCGCAGCGATCGCGCACCGAGCGGCAGCAGCTCGAAGTGCCGCCGCCGGCGACCGCCGCGCTCCGGCGTCGGTGCGCCGATGCGCGAGCGGACGAGTCCTTTCCGCTCGAGCCGCTCGAGCGTCGTGTAGACCGCGCTGATCGACACTTCGCGCCGGGCGTGTTCCTCGATCTCCCGCCGCACGGTGGCGCCGTACGCGTCGGGGCCCAGCCGCATCAGCGCCAGCAGAATCAGTTGTTCGAACTCACCGAGCGTGGCAGACATCGGCGACATATGCTCCACAACGTGGATGTTATTTCAATAGACGGACGGCGGCGGTTTTGGTTGGCATGTTGGAGTCTAAACATCGACCCGCACAGGGTCTCGGTAGGTCGTCACCTGTTCTTTCGCTTGCGCTTCGCCCGTGCCCTCACCCAGGACTTATAGTCCTTGGGGACGTCGAGCTCCTTGAGCTCTGCCCACGCCGCGATGACCTCTGCATGCGTCACCCCTTTGTTCGCGGCGAGGAACTCGGCGACGAAGTTGATGTAGCGGCCGTGAGGGATCTTCTCGAAGCGCTCCACTTTGTTCAGGGCGATGTACTGCCGGACCAGGCCGCCGTATGTCGGGTGCTTGCCGCTTGTGATCTGTTCTTCCCGCCAGCGATTCAGGCGATACCAGACTCCGGATTTCCCACGAACCGCCGGCGCCATCAGACGGGCCTGTTCGACGATGAAGTCCTTCGTTTCCCGGTTGCTCGTGTAGTTCTCGATTCGGAGCTTCAGATTGAGGCCGCGGTCCACGTCCTTCACGCCCGTCTTACCCAGTGACCGCTTCGTGGGCAATGCAGCCTTGCCCGTGCGCAGGAACGCCACGATGGCCTTTTCGAGCTCGTCCTTTCGCAGCTTCTTCGCGGCGGGGATACCGACCTGCTCGGCGAAGTTCTTCACTTGCTCGAGATACCAATAGCCGTTCTCGAAGTCGCGCAGCGTCATCGTCGGCGAGAGAGCGTCCACCATGCTGTGAGAGCCTACTGCTTTCGACGCCGCACATCTTCGCATCGAAGAGATGGCCGATCCGCCGTACCGTTCCTCATGCGAATTCGCAACATCCGTGTGCGAGAGCTCCCGTGACGGTCCCTCGCCCTACGGCGCCAAGTCGCCGAATCAGACGTTGAACAGCGACCGCACGAGGACCAAGATGTTGTCAGCTTTCGTCTTCAGGAAATTGACCTGCCCCGGGGGCAAGCCAAGCGCGGCGATCTGATTTTGCAGGGACCCCAGCGCATCCGACAGGCTCTTGAGATCGGACGTCAGCGCAGGAAGGGCGGCAGGAAAGCTGGCCCCGAATGCCGCCAGGGCTTCAGACGCCTGCACGCTGTTGTAGGCGGACTGAAAGGTCTTCGCCAGAGGATCGATCGTCACTGATACGGCTTGACGGTCGCCAACAGTCAGCTGCTTCACTTCGTGAAACGCGATCGCGTTCTGGTTGCGGAACACGAGCATGTAGGGTCCCGCCTTCGGCGGACGTTTGAACTCGTATCGGCCCTCCGGGCCCTCGGTCGTGTCTGTTTGACGCGCGCCTTCAGCCTCGATCATCTCGACTTTCCAACCCTGAAGGCCTCGCCCTCTTGGATCACGAACGTAGCCCTCGCAGATCGAAGGTGGTTGACTCTGCTGAAACACCTCCGAAGACACAGCGCCCGCGATGATGCCGATCACTGTTCGACGCGTGTAGCTCATGGGACCTCGATGGTAATGCGGACGTTTTCCCTAATCAGCGTGCGCGCATCGGGCAGTGCGCTCACGACAATCCCCACCAGTCGGTCGTTGGGCCCTCCGGCGGGAAGCTTCAATCCGGTGCCTTCCTGCTGGAGCAGGACGAATCGCGCATCGCTCGAGCCCCGGTCGAGGAACAGGCGGACCGGACCGCCATGAAGCGCCGCTTGACTGTCCAGCCGGAGTACGGCACCGGCGTGTGGGCGGTTCTGCGTGAGCGTTCCGATCGGCGCCGTCGCGAATGTATACCGTGTGCCCTGGGTCGTGAGCTCAAAGAGACTGGGAATCGTGGCGGGCCAACCGCTTCCCGTATCGGCCGCGACCTCGACGATCGGCAAAGAGCCCGTGGGCGCGACGGCCTCGACCCTCTTCGGAGAGCCGAACCAATACCCTCCATAGGCGACCGCCGCCAGCAGCGCGATCACGCACGCGACGGCGGCGACGACGTACCTGTTGTAGTCCCGCCATATCTTCTTGGCAGCCAGACGCAGCAGCTTCCCCTTGAGTTGCTTCCTGAACGCATGACTGTTCGAGAGCCGCGTTTCCAGATCCGGCTTGGAGAGCGTCCGCACGTTCTCGGCATCGACCGGCGTCCAGGCGGCATCGGCGGACGGCGGCGCGAAGCCATGCTGAAGGAGCGCCTGACGAGCCACCCGATAGCCGTGCCGATACAACGCAAAGACCTCCTCGGGACTGAACCGATCGATCTCGGTTCGGATCGTTCGCAGCAGCTCCTGGACCTTCTCGGAGTGATTGTCCTGGACTTGCGGCGCCGGCGGAACAGCGTCGTGAATCGACAAGAACAGCTTGTCCCAGACCTTCACTTCGTCGTTCAAGCGCGTTCGCGCCTTGGCGGAATCATCTTCCGCAATGCGACCACCTTGCGCGTCCGTCACGCGCAGGGCGAGCGTGAAGAACGTGTCGTATTGCCCTTGCAGCTCGGTTGGAAAATCTCTGCCGGCGTCGCTGACGATGACGAGACGACGGGGAGTATCCTTGATCTCTGTCTTGTACAAATGAAGCAGGTAGTTGACGCCGCTGTTGTCGTACACGCCGCCGTCGGTGAGCAGGTGCGTGGAGTTGCGCGGCTCGAGCGAGATCGGGGAGAACCCTGGTGGAAACGCGGACGATGCGGCCACGGCCCGCGTGATGCTTAGATGCTTGATGTTGGCCGCGGCGGCAAACTTCGCAAATGCCTCAATCTCGTTGGCGTGGCGATGCTCCGCCGTCACCGGAAGAATGTCGAAGCCCTTGTTGTGGAACGCGCCGGCGCGACCGGTATTGAGATGGGTGGCGAGGATATACAGAGCAGGGCGACCGGCGACGGTCTCATCCCATCGGTGTCGCTTGTTCTCGAGGTCCAGAAGCCCGACGTACTCATCGGCGAGGAGCTCCGTGTCGAGCGGCTGGAATTGGATCAGCCGATCGTCGGACTTCGCCAGCACGTTGCCACTCACGTCGGTCGACATGATGGCGCTGGCGAGCTGCGTGACGCGTTCGCGAAAAGTGTCATCGCTCTCGCTGGAATAATCGTCCCAGTGACAGACGAGATGAGCGGCCATGATGCTGCCGCCCGACACGCTGCAGATCGTCTTGACGCCTTCTAGTAACGGTGTGGTGTTTCCCGGGAACCGCGTGTCGCGCAGGCACGCAATGACACCGAGATGGAAAAGGGTCGCGCGGAACCCACCACCTGAGAGCGCGAGGTCTATCGCCTCGAGTGGTTCGCGCGCGACGGGTGACGCCTGGGCAGCGACACGCGGATGATCGGACATGGCAACGCGAGGTCGGAGGCGGTCATCTTATCGCAAACCCGCCATTTCAGCCGGTGCTGTTTGAGCTTCGCGAGCAGTACCTGGTTAGCGGGTCGTCCGGCGCAATCCAAGTTTTTGGATTCTTCGCCGTCCGACTCCGTTCCCGCAAAGCCTGCTTACTAGAGGCGCAGCGTGAACACGGCGAACGAGACCACGCCGCCGAGAATCGCCAGCCCGCCCCACGCCCGATGCCCTCGAACCGCCCACCACATATAGAGACCGGACGCGATCCAGACGATCATCCCCAGACAGACCACGTCGACCACGATGCTCCACGACGTCTGCAGCGCGCCCTCCTGCTCGAAGCCGCCGCGCGCGTGCATGCCGGTGAGAAAGTGATCCCAGCGGAAGCGCCGATCCTCCACCGTCAGCTTCTTCTGCTCGACGAAGTACTTCAGCTGTGTCGATGACCAGAACGAATAGGAGTACACGTTGACCTGAGCCGGACCCTGCCGGTAGGCGCCGAAGCTGGTGCCCGTGATTCCGGCTGTCTCGAGGAGCGCCGCACCGAGGCGCCGCAGCGCCACGGGGTCCTCCGGAACGGGGAGATCGACCGCGTGCTCCGACCGGAGCGTCCAGAGAGGCAGCCCCCTGGCCGCGTCGCGCTTCTCGAAGAACTGGTTGTGCGCGAAGGGCACCGACGAGATCGCGTACATGAAAAACCAGGGCAGCAACGCGAGTCCCAGGTACAAGTGCAGGCGGCGATTGAAGTGGGAAAACGTCACGAGCGTCCCGTCACAGCAACAGAAGGTAAAGGGCAAACAGACCCGCGCCGCCACAGAGGGCCGACACGCCGAACCTGCGGGTGGCCGTCATCTCCCACCACATCCACAGGCCGGAGGCCACCCAGAACACCATCGCGACGATGACGAGATCGACCGTGACGGCCCACACCGTGTCGAGACGGTAGCCGGTGGCATAGCCCCTCCTGCGGTGGAACCTTTCCAGGAATGCGTTGGGGCGATGGGGCATCTTCTCGATGAGCAGGCGCCGATCGGCCGGGAAGTATGTGAGGCGCCGCGGCGTGAGGAGATCGTTCCGGGTGATCACGATCGCGCCGTCCTTCCGGCGGGTCACGCCGTGCGCGCCGTCGAGGCCGACCGACTGGAGGATCTGTTGTGAGATCGTCCTCGGCTCGGCGTTCTCCGGAAAGGAACCGTCGTAGACGAGCTCGCGCTCCGTCTCGAACGCCGCGGGCCCCGCGCCGTATCTCGCGTTGAACGCCGCCCGATGGTTCATCGCGAGGGTGCTGAGGGCGTACATCAGGATCCACGGGGCCAGGAACAGCGCCAGGTACATGTGCGTGCGCCTGACGAGCTTCGAGAACACGGGGACACTCTATCAGGCATCGATCTGTCGCGGATCACTCCGGGATTGTCCCGCCACTTGAGCCCCGGGGCCTCCAGCCGATACGCTAACGCCGTGGACGACTTCGCGGTCAGATGTGACGGACTCGAAAAGCGCTACGGCGATGTCGTCGCCGTGGCCGGGCTCTCGCTGCACGTGCAGCGCGGCGAGTGCTTCGGCCTGCTCGGCCCGAACGGCGCCGGCAAGACGACGACGATCGAGATCCTCGAGGGCTTGTTCCCGCCCGACGCCGGCGAGGTGGAGGTCCTCGGGCTCCGCTGGCGCACGCACGAGCGGGCGATCCGGGAGCGGCTCGGCATTCATCTGCAGGAAACGCAGCTCAGCGAGAAGCTGACGGTCGAGGAAATGCTCCGCTTGTTCCGCTCCTTCTATCGCCGCGGCCGCCCGATCGACGAGCTGCTGCAGATCGTCGAGCTGGAGAGCAAGCGCGGGAGCCGGGTCGGCACGCTTTCGGGGGGCCAGAAGCAGCGGCTGTCGCTCGCCTGCGCGCTCGCCGGCAATCCGGACCTCCTGTTCCTCGACGAGCCGACCACGGGGCTCGACCCGCAGTCGAGGCGCCAGCTCTGGGAAGTGCTCGAGCGCTATCGCGCCGACGGAGGCACCATCGTGCTGACCACGCACTACATGGACGAAGCGCAGACGCTCTGCGACCGCGTCGCCGTCGTCGACCACGGCAAGCTGATCGCGCTCGATACCCCCAAGGCCCTCATTGAAGCGCTCGCCGCCCCGAAGGTCGTCGTCCAGCAGGGCACCCTCGAGGACGTCTTCATGTCGCTGACCGGACGGCACCTGCGCGATGAGTAAGGTGGACCGCGGCGGCGCGCATCATCCGATCGTCGAGCTGACGCTGACCCGGCTGCGCGAGTTCGTCCGCGAGCCTGAGGCGCTGTTCTGGACCTTCGTCTTCCCGATCGTCATGTCGATCGTGATGGCGATGGCGTTCCCGTCGCGCGGCGCGCGGCCGGTCCCCGTCGGGATTGCCGAAGGGGAAACGGCCGCCTCCGTCCGCCAGGCGCTCGCGAACGCGCCCGGGATCAACGTGCTGGACGTGCCGCGAGGAGGCGAGCAGCGCGCCCTGCGCGAGGGGATCGTCCACGTGATCGTGGTCCCGACCGATCCGCCGACCTACCAGTTCGATGCGGCGCGCGTCGAAAGCCACACCGCCAGGCTGGTCGTGGACGATGCGCTGAAGCGGGCGGCCGGGCGGGTGGACCCGTGGGTGGCGCGCGAGGAGCCGGTGGTGGTTCCGGGATCGCGGTATATCGACTGGCTGATTCCCGGCATCGTCGCGATGGGACTCATGAGCAACGGCATGTGGGGCGTCGGGTTCTCCATCGTGCAGGCGCGCATGCGCAAGCTGCTCAAGCGCATGGTGTCGAGCCCGATGCGCAAGAGCGAGTATCTGCTGGCGGCCCTGCTGGCGCGGCTGATCTTCCTGGCGCCCGAAGTGGCGGTACCGATCGGGTTCGGCGTACTCGCGTTCGGGATGCCCGTGAACGGCAGCATCGGCACGATCACCGTCGTGACGCTGCTGGGCTCGCTGGCGTTCAGCGCTCTCGGGCTGTTCATCGGTAGCCGCGTACGGACGTTCGAGGCCGTCTCGGGGCTGATGAACGTCGCCATGCTGCCGATGTGGCTCCTGAGCGGGGTGTTCTTCTCGTCGTCGAACTTTCCCCAGGCCGTCCAGCCGGCGATTCAGGTGCTGCCGCTGACGGCGCTGGTGGACGCGCTTCGCGCCGTCGTGCTCGAGGGCGCGACGCTGGGCGCTGTCCGCGGCGAGCTCCTGTTGCTCACCCTCTGGACCGTCGTGCCGTTTGCGGTGGCGCTGCGGATCTTCAAGTGGCGGTAGGAGGCATCGGAGGGGACGGAGATAACGAAGCTCATCTCACACGGAGTAACGGAGGAACGGAGATCAAAAATATTTGTTTCTTACTTCGTTTCTCCGTTTCTCCGTTTCTCCGTTGCTCCGTGTTTTGAATCCGTTGTCTCCGGCCCCTCCGTTATCTCGTCACCCCTCAGCTCGCATACAGCGTCAACCCGCCATCGACGCGCAGCACCTGTCCATGGATGTAGCGCGCGGCGGGCGTGCACAGGAACGCCACCGCGTGCGCCTGGTCGCGCGGCGCGCCGTAGCGGGCCAATGTCCCCTCCTCGACGAGCAACGCCGGGTCGATCGCGCGCGTGTTGCGAAAGCGCGCCGTCGCGGTGGCCCCTGGGCTGACGCAGTTCACGCGCACGTTCCGGTTGCGCGTTTCGAATGCCAGGCAGCGCGTGTAGTGGATGATGGCGGCCTTGATGGTCGAGTATGCCACCTCGGGTGACGTGCCGAAGTGTCCGGCCGCCGACGCGATGTTCACCACCGCGCCGCTGCCGCGAGCCAGCATCCCGGGCACGACGGCCTGGCACATCAGCATGGTGCCGATCAGGTTGCGATCGAGCAGCGCCCGGATGTCCTCCAGCTTGATGTCGAGCGCGTTGTTCGGGTTGGGCTTGCCGCCGGCCGCCCCGATGTCTCCGCCGGCCGCGTTGACCAGCAGGGTGATCGGGCCCAACGCGGACTCGACCTCCTTCGCCATCTCGAAGACGCGCGGCTTGTCGGCGATGTCCCCGAGGACGGCGCAGGTGCGCGCGCCGTGCCGGGCCAGATCCGCCTGGGACGCCGCCATGTCCGCGAATTCCCCGTACTCGGCCGGTGCGCTGTCGCTCCGATCGTGGATCGCGACATCGGCGCCAAGCTCGGCCAGCCGCGCCGCCATCGCGTGCCCAAGCCCACGCCCGGATCCGGTGACGAGGGCTACGTGACCTTTTAGAGAAAAGTCGTTGTCTGTCATCACATCCACCCGATAGCCTTCATGTGCTCGACACTCCGGCGGATCTGCCCCATTTCGTACGCCATTATCTCCGACGGGGGTGCTTCCCGTTCCCATGGTGTGCGGTAGTCGGCGCCGGCGTCGAGCTGATTGTGGCGCAACCGGCCCAACGCGGTCCCGAGCTCGCTCGCCGCGCGCGGCGGATAGCCGGTCCACCATTCGGGCGTGAACACGCGGATGTGCCGCACTTCGAGGGCGCCCGGCTCGAGCGACGCGGTCAGCGACGGGCTATGCGTCTCGAGGACCGCCGCGATGGCCCGGAACGGCACGCACCCGTCGCCAATCGCACAGCGGACGAGCCGATAACCCTCGTCCGTTATCTGCGCGGCGTAGTCCTTGAGGTGCACATGGCGGATGCGGTGCCCGGCGCGCCGCGCGAACGCGACCGGATCCTCGCCCACCGCGAACGGATTCCCGGTATCCAGGACGATGCCCACGTGCTCGCCGGCCTCTTCGGCGATCGCCACGAGCTCCTCGCTGCCGAGATCCTGATGGTTCTCGATCGCCAGAACCAGCCCCGCGTCGGCGGCGCGGGGCGCTTCCCGCTTCAGTGTCGCGCGGCCGTGCGCAACCATGTCGTTCCACCGCGGACCCCATGAAGCGCGCGCGCCCTCGACGACGGGCGTCAGGTGCAGGCGGAGGATCGGCGCGCCCAGCGCGCTCGCGCAGCGGACGGCGTCCTCCAGCGTCTCGCCGGGCTGTTGCGCGAGCCAGAAGCTGCAAATCGGGATCAGGCCGGCCACCTTGCCGCGAAGGCGCGCCAGCTCGTCCGCGCTCATCGGCGTCAGCCATCTCCAGTCCAGTTCGATGGACTTGACGCCGGCCTCCCGGACGACGGCGATGAACCCGTCGAGCCCGATCGGCCGGGGATTGGCGCGCGGCGTGCCCGCGCCCTGCAGACCGAGCGTGTAGGTCAAGCCGTATGGGTTCAAACCGACGCGAAACATGGAGCTCCCCGCACTGATAGACTTCCGAACGTCCGAACGTTCGAACGTTAGAACGCCCAGAACGTTAGAACGCAGAACGCAGAACGCAGAACGCAGAACGCTTTAGAACTTTATCCCGCATGACCGCCCCAGAGACGACGCCGCTGGTGTTCGCCGCGCGTGACATCACGAAGGTGTACCACATGGGCGAGGTGGACGTGCACGCGCTGCGGGGCGTGAGCCTCGACTTGTACGAATCGGAGTTCCTCGTCCTGCTCGGGCCGTCGGGGAGCGGCAAATCCACGCTGCTCAACATCCTGGGCGGCCTGGATGTGCCGACGGCCGGCACGGTCACCTACCGCGGGCAGAACCTCACCACCGCCGACGAGCGCGCCTTGACGATGTACCGCCGGAAGCACGTGGGGTTCGTGTTCCAGTTCTACAACCTGATCCCCAGCTTGACCGCCCGGGAAAACGTGGCGCTCGTCACCGACCTCGTCGAGCGACCGATGGCGCCGGAGGAAGCGCTGCGGCTCGTGAACATGGGCGAGCGGCTCGATCACTTCCCGTCGCAGCTGTCGGGCGGCGAGCAGCAGCGGGTCGCGATCGCGCGGGCGGTGGCCAAGCGGCCCGACGTGCTCCTCTGCGACGAGCCGACCGGCGCGCTCGACATCGCCACCGGCATCCTGGTGCTCGAAGCCATCGATCAGGTGAACCGGGAGCTCGGCACGACCACCGCCGTCATCACGCACAATGCCGCGGTCGCCGCGATGGCCGATCGCGTCGTGGTGCTCTCGGACGGACGGATCGCCAGCGCGCGCCGGAACGAACGCAAGGTCATGGCCTCGGAGCTGAGCTGGTGATCGCGCCGCTCGACCGGAAGCTGCTGCGCGATCTCTGGAACCTGAAAGGGCAGGCGCTCGCGATCAGCATGGTGATCGGCGCCGGCGTGGCGATGTTCATCATGTACCTGAGCACGTTCCAGTCCCTGCGCCTGACTCAGGAAACCTACTACGAGCGGTACCGGTTCGCGCACGTGTTCGCCGGCCTGACGCGCGCGCCGCTCAGCCTGCGGGAGCGCGCGGCCGAGATCCCGGGCGTGGCGCGCGCCGACGCGCGGGTCGTCGTCGACGTGACGCTCGACATCCCCGGAATGAGTGAGCCGGCGACCGGGCGCCTCATCGGCATCCCGGTCCCGCAGGCCCCGATGCTGAACGACCTCTTTCTCCGGCGCGGGCGGTTCCCGTCGGCCGGCCGGCCGGAAGAAGTGCTCGTCAGCGAAGGGTTCGCGCTGGCCCGCGCCATCGACCCCGGCCAACGCGTCGGCGCCATCATCAACGGCCGCCGCCGCGACCTGGAGATCGTCGGGATTGCCCTCTCGCCGGAGTACGTGTTCAACATCCGCCCGGGCGAGCTCATGCCCGACGACTCGCGCTTCGGCGTGTTCTGGATGGACGGGCGCAGCCTCGCGGCGGCGTTCAACATGGAGGGCGGCTTCAACCACCTCGGGCTGACGCTCCTGCCGGACGCGTCGTCGCCGGACGTCATCGCGCGCCTCGATCGGGTGCTGGCGTCGTTTGGCGGCCTCGGCGCCATTCCCCGTGCGCTGCAGACGTCGCACTGGTTTCTCGACAACGAGCTGTCGCAGCTCCAGGGAGTCGGGCTCATCCTGCCGATCGTCTTCCTGGTCGTCGCGGCGTTCCTGCTGAACGTCGTGCTCACGCGGATCGTGTCGGTCCAGCGCGAGCAGATCGCCGCGTTGAAGGCGCTGGGCTACACGAACCTCGAGATCGCGTGGCACTACACCAAGCTGAGCCTCGTCATCGGCGCGGCGGGCGCGGTCATCGGCACGGTGGGAGGCTCGTGGCTCGGCTTCGGCATGACGTCGATCTACAACGACCTGTTCCGGTTCCCGACGCTGCGCTACCGGCTGCCGCCCGCGGTGGTCGCCGGCGGCATCGCGGTCAGCTTCGTGGCCGCGATCCTCGGCGCGCTCAACGCGGTCCGCATGGCGGCGGCCCTGCCGCCGGCCGAAGCGATGCGCCCGGAGGCGCCCGCGCGCTACCAGCGGAGCTGGCTCGAGCGCGCCGGCCTCGCCCGCTGGCTGTCGGCCCCCGTCCGCATGATCCTGCGCAACGTCGGCCGCCATCCGATCCGCGCCGCGACCTCCGTCGTCGGCATCGCGGCGTCGGTGTCGATGCTCGTGCTGGGGACCTTCTTTCTCGACTCGATCGACGTCCTGATGGACCTGCAGTTCAACGTCATTCAGCGGCAGGACGTGACCGTGACGTTCGTGCTGCCGGCGTCCGGCCGCGCGCTGCACGAGATGCGGCGGCTCCCCGGCGTGATCTATGCCGAGCCGATGCGGGCCGTGCCGTCCCGGCTGCGGGCGTCCCAGCGATCGCGCATCGTCTCGATCAACGGCCTCGTGGCCAGCCCCGAGCTGAATCGGGTGATCGACGTCGAGGCCGGGGCCCTGCGGCTGCCGGCCGACGGCCTGGTACTGTCTCTCAAGCTGGCCGAGGTCCTGGGTGTGGGGCGCGGCGATCTGGTGACCGTGGAAGTGCTCGACGGCCTGAGGCCCGTCAGGCAGATCCCCGTCGCCGGCATTGTCGAGGAATACATGGGCACGTCGGCGTACATGGAAATCGGCGCGCTGCGCCGGCTCGTGCGCGAGGGGGACACGCTGTCGGGCGCCTACCTGAAAGTGGATGCGGCGCACATCGATTCGCTCTACCGCCGGCTGAAGGCGACGCCGGTGGTGGCGGGCGTGAGCCTCAAGCGCGCGGCGATCGAGAGCTTCGAGAAGACGCTGGCCGAGAGCTTCTACATCATGATCTTCTTCAACCTGTTGTTCTCGGGGGTCATCGCGTTCGGCGTCGTCTACAACGCGGCGCGGGTCGCGCTGTCGGAGCGCAGCCGCGAGCTGGCCAGCCTGCGCGTGCTCGGCTTCACGCGGGGGGAGATCTCGTTCATCCTCCTCGGCGAGCTGGCCGTCGTGACGATCATGGCGATCCCGATCGGGTTGTTGTCCGGCTACGTCTTCGCGGGCGCGCTGGTGACCGCCTTCAACACGGAGCTCTACCGGTTCCCGCTGTACATCAGCGTACGGACCTACGCCTACGCGGCGAGCGCCGTGCTGGTCGCGGCCACGCTGTCGGGCCTCGCGGTCCGCCGCCGGCTGGATCACCTGGATCTCGTGGCCGTGTTGAAGACGAGGGAGTGATGATTCACGTGCGACTGCGGTGAATGACAACTCGTGGTTGTGAACGCCCGATTGCCTGTCACGTCCCGGCTGCGCGTGACTCTCCAACACGGAGTTCACGGAGGACACGGAGGCTCTAATTTCACACTCTCGAACGCACTCGAGTCGCGCGGAGCGCGGCCAGGTCAGGCGAGATCGAGGATGCAAACAGCCGGGGGATCAGGGCTGCTTGCATCCTCGATCTCGCCTGACCCGCAACGCCGGCCGCTGCAACATCCGGCCGGCGCTCGAGTGCGTTACCGCCATGGACATCGGCATTCAGTGCTCTTGTTTGTTCGCGCTTGCTTCCAAATGAGCGATCCGTCGAAATACCAACTCCAACCCAACCGCTCGGTCCCGGAGACTCCGTGCCCTCCGTGCCCTCCGTGTTGGAAGAACAGCGAAGCCTGTTGGCTGCGAAATCTGATGACACACTGGAAGTAATGACGAAGCGAGCCATACGCACCGTCGTGATCGTCGTCGTGATCGGCGCGCTCCTGTTCTGGGCGTTCAGGCCGGCGCCCCGGCTCGCCGATTTCGCGGACGTGGCGCGCGGCGCGTTGCAGGTGACGGTCGAGGAGGAGGCGCGGACGCGCGTGCGCGACCGGTATGCCGTCTCGGCGCCGCTGCCCGGGCGCATGCGGCGCATCGAGCTGGAGCCGGGCGATCCGGTCGTGGCCGGCAAGACCGTGCTCGCGCTGTTCCAGCCGACGGATCCGGCGCTCCTCGACGACCGGACGCGCGCCGAGCTGGCCGCGCGCGTCAAGGCCGCCGACGCGGCGCTCGGCGGCGCGCGCGCCGAGGTCGAGCGCATCAAGTCGGACCTCGCGTTCGCGCAGTCCGAGCTGAAGCGCGCCAAGGGGCTGGTCGAGGAGCGGGTGATTGCGCCGCGGGAGCTCGAGGCCGCCGAACGCCAGGCGCAGTCGCTCACCCGATCGCTGCAGTCGGCGGAGTTCTCGGTGCGCGCCGCAGAGTACCAGCTCGAGGTCGCCCGCGCGAGCCTGCTCCAGACGCGCGGCGGCAACGCCGGCGCCATCCCGCTGTACTCGCCCGTCAACGGCGTCGTGCTCCGCAGGCTCCACGAGAGCGAGGCGGTGGTGCCCATCGGGCAGCCGCTCCTCGAGGTCGGCGATCTCAGCGATCTCGAGATCGTCTCCGATCTCCTCTCGAGCGCCGCCGTCAAGGTCGAGGCCGGTCAGGCAGTGTCCATCGAGCAGTGGGGCGGCGATCGCGCGATCCGCGGCCGCGTCCGGCGCGTCGAGCCGTCAGGCTTCACCAAGATCTCCGCGCTCGGGGTCGAGGAGCAGCGCGTCAACGTGCTCGTCGATTTCGACGAGCCGCGCGCGGTCTGGCAGCGCCTGGGGGACGGCTATCGCGTCGAGGTCCGGATCATCGTCTGGTCGGCTGCCGACGTGCTGAAGGTGCCGACGAGCAGCCTGTTCCGTGACGAGTCGGCGTGGGCGGTCTACGTGGTCGAGAACGGTGTGGCACACCGTCGTCTCGTCGAAGTCGGCCAGCGCAGCGGCCTCGAAGCGGAAATTCTCAAGGGCGTGACCGCCGGCGAGCGGATCATCGTCTATCCAAGCGATGCCATCCGGGACGGCGTCAAGGTCGCGCCTCGGTCGTAAGCGGGAAGCGGGAAGCGGGAAGCGGGAAGCTGGGAGCTCTAACGCACGACCCTGAACGCGAACAGCGTTTCGGCGCGTTCGCCGTCCCGGGTGGCCTCGATCGACAGGAAGTACTCGCCGCGCGCGACCGAGAACAGCGGCAGGTCGATCTGGTAGCCGCTGCGCTCGGGGTCGGCGGCCACCGGCAGGTCAACCATCTTCACTCCCGCCCGGCTCATCAGCCTGGCGGAGACGCGCCCGCTCTCGAGCGGGCGGTACGTCGCGAACCGCACCACCAGCCGATCTTTGCGATCGAAGTCCCGGCCCGCGTGCACGGGGTACTGCGCCGACGTCACCGCGCGCATGTCGGCGGCGGTCCGCACGCGGTAGACCACGGGCGTCGTCAGGCCGAGCGCCGGCGAGGTCGATTCCGGCACCACGACGACCCGCGTGCTGCGATCGATCACTTCGCGATCCGGGCCGCGAACGGTGAAGTTCAGCCGCAGCGATCCGGGCGGCGCCTCGAACGCCGTGCCGGCCTGATCGACCGGGCCCTCGAAGATCTGGCCGGAGGCCGATGAGGCGGTCACGGACACCTCCGCGGGCGCCGCCAGGGTCGTGCCGGCGGTTTCGCGCGGCGTCCACGCCACGGTGATCCGCGCCCGGCCGTCGGCGAGCGGCGTCGTGCCGGTCCAGATCTCGACGGCGTTCGGCGCGGTCAGGGGTGACAGCTTCGCCAGCGCCTGTTCGAGCGCCGCGGGCAGCCTGGCGGTATCCGTCACGGATTTCGCGCGTGCCACGTCGGCGGCGCGCGGAGCCCAGTAGCCGTTGCGCGAGCGGACCTCGAGCCCCGGCTTCTTCACGCGCACCTTGATCTCGTGAAACCGCCCGTCCATCGGCGTCCCCGACATGGCATACCCGAGCAGGTAGAACGCGCTCGCCTGCTTCACGACACGGTTGAACGCCGTCGGATTGTCGTTGTTGCCGAGCAATTCGCCGCCCGTTCCGGACGCGAGGCTCTCCAGGAGCATCGAGGGGCGCCCCTCGACGCGCAGGCCGCGAGGATCGATGACGTAGATTGCCGTGTTGCTGTCGTTGGCCGCATTGATCAGGTCAGTCACCCGGTCCGGCGGGGCAGGTCCCAGCCCTTCGCTGACGACGACCAGCGACTTGCGCCCTTCGCGCAGCGTGGCGAGGTGCACCGCGCCGGCTTTGATGGCCGACACGGTGACCTCGGAGCGGATGCGCTCTATGGCGCGCATGTTCATGATGTGCGCGTCCTCGATGCCGCTGCGCGGCGGATAGTAGACGCCTCGCCGGCCGACGAGCTTGCGGACCTGCTCGGCCAGGTCCCGCCGGTCGCGCGTGAAGCGGATGGCCTCGATCGTCAGCAGCGGATCCATGATCGCGACGAGATCGGTCGGGCCGAACGCGTTGAGGACGATGCGCGTGAGATCCTCGCGCGCGCGGAGCGCGCTGACGAACGGGCTGATGTGGTACTCGTCCCAGAAAATCAGGAAGACGCGCACGTCGTCACGCGCCGCTTCCGCCGCGGCGTGTCCCGGGTGGCGGATCTCCAGCGACACGTCGTCGTCGGGCGCGGCCCCGGTCGCTTCGACCAGCTTGAAGGACGTGACCTCCTGAGGCTGGCCGTTGTCCCGCACCTCGAAGTCCTCCGCCGTCAGCGAGGTGACAGGATTCCCGCGGCGATCGATGACCGTGACGTCGACGCGAACGAGATCGGTGCCGGCGCGGAAGGTTGGCGGCCGCGGCGGTTGAGTTTGGGGATCCTGCCGGCTCGACCGCAACGTCACGGAGAACGCCGCGACGAGGGCCGCGATCGGGGCGAGGCGATGCAGCCAGGACCGGGGAGGAAGCAACATGAAGCCAAAGTCAGTATAGCTGCTGGTCTCGGGACTCGGGACTCGGGACTCGGACAGGTCTCGGGTCTCGGTCTCAGGTCTGGTCTTTGGTCTTTGGTCTCCCGTCTCCTGACCTCCTGACCTCCTGACCTCTACTCGATCACCACCACCTCGTGGTCCGCGATCGATTCGAGCTCGAAGCGCGCCCAGCCGTCGCTCGTGCTCAGGGCGGGCGTCCGATCCGAGACGAGCAGCCGGATGCGGCGGCCGCTGACGCCGTCCGGCAGCCGCACGCGCACGCGCACCGGACCGACGGGAATCAGGCCGGTCGCCGGTCCGCGCCAGGTGGCGTCGTTGGTGAGGTTCACGCAGTGGAACAGCACACGGCCCGGCTGGCGGTACAGGTGGCAATCGAGGAGCCCCGGGCCTTCGACGGCCAGCGGGATGTCGTCCCTGGCGGTCCAGCGCACGAGGTTGGCCAGCAGCGCGCCGAGATCTTCGATGTTGTCGCGCGCGAACCGTCGATCCAGATCGGCCGCAAGGTAGGCGACGCGGCCGGACCCGGATCGCTCGCTGACGACGAGCCCCGCGAGATCGGTTTTCGTCTCCCGCGACCAGACGGCCTCCGGGGGAAACGCGGGCAGCGGCGGGACAAACGTCAGCAGGACTTGCGCAGATGGCTCCACGCCGATCGCGGCGAGCGATCCGCCATACGCGAGGATGTCCGTTTCGTCGAAACCTTTGAGCGCGGGGTGACGGCTGCCGGCCGCGGCCGGCTCCCCTGCCGTGTGCGGACCGGCCACCCGCGCGCGGAGCTCGGGCGTGAGCCGCAGATAGCTCTGCGTGTTGCCGGTGGCCCACTGGCGGCGGGTCAGTTCGTCGCGGAGGGCGTGCTCCCGCGGCAGGTGCACGCCGAACACGTCCGCCAACGCAAAATCCGGCCGCACGTCCCCCCACTGGTCGAACAGGCTGGACGCTCCGGTGGCGACGAGACCGCCGCCGCGGCCGACGAAGCCGCGCACGGCGGCATGCTGGCCGTCGGTCATCGCGCCCAGGTTGGGGAGAATCAGCGCCCGCAGCCCGGCACTGTCGCGCTCGAGATCGTCCAGGTGCACGAACAGATACGGAATGCGCGCCCGCGTGAGCGCCTCGGTGAAGCCACGCTGCGGCAGGTTCACCAGCAGATCGGCCTCGTCGCGTCCGAAAAAATCGTTGTTGCGCTGGGAGTACAGGATGCCGACGGTGGCCACCGGTTGCCGGCGGATGAGAAACTCCTCGTTGCGCGCCTGCCACTCCCCCATGGCGACAGGGGTCTGGTACATGCGGCGATCTTCGTGGTACGCGTTGACGTAGTGCCACCACGGCTGGATGCCGCCGGCAAACCCGTCAACAGCCCACAGCCGCACCTCGGGCTCTGGTCGTGCGGCCAGGCGGAACGTCGCGCCGGCCGTCTGATACAACGCCATGCTTTCGGGCGCGAGCTTGTCCCACCCCATGAGGCCGTGCACGAGCTTGCCGGTCTGGCCGTTGCTCTGGAAGCCGGTGGTGTCGTTGCGCCGCTGGTTGTCGAGCATGAGCATCTCGGCGCGCCGGCAGATCTCGCGGTAGTCGCGAAAGTCCGCCGCCGCGCCCGAAATGGTGCCGCCGATCATCCCCACCCACAGGCAGTCCGGCCCGCCGGCGGCGCGGGTGGCGGCGTTGAAGAGATCCCAGATTTCCAGGCGGCAGGCGTAGCCCCACTCGATCCACTCACGGAATTCCGGGCTGCGCCAGTCGCGCCGCTGCGGCAGATCGAGGAGGCGCTCCTGCTTGAACTTGTCGCGGCAGTTCTGGCAGTAGCACACGCTGGCGCGCGACAGGCCGCTCCAGCTGTTGTCGGTGAACCCGTCCGGGCGATAGGCCGTCGCGACCTCACGCAGGATCGCGGGGATGTGCTCGCGATAGTACGGACCGTTGATGCACGGCATGTACAGGCGGCCGTCGCGCGCGTACGGCTGACCGGCCGGGTTGCGCGTGAACCAGTCGGGATGCGCCTCATGGACCTCGAGCCCCGCGCCATTCGAGTCCATGCGCGCGAACACCACGACGCCGTCCTCGCGCGCCGCCTTGATCAGATCGCCGAACAGGTCACGGTCGCCGAGAAACTCGGCGCGGCGATGCAGCGGCACGCGCGTCGGGTAGTAGGCGACGATGCCGCCGGCGTTGACGACGATGCCCTGCGTGTGGGTGCGCTTCCAGTGCGCGCGCCACCAGGGGATGTCGTAGCGGACCGGATCGATTTCGGCGATGTTGGTCTGCATCCACCGCACGGTGCGGCGGTACCAGGGCAGCCGATCGGCGGCGGACGTCTGCGCCGGCGCGGGCGTGAGGGCGAGCAGGCGGGCGCCGGCGAGCCCGGCGACCGATTGCCTGAGGAAACGCCGGCGCGACGCGAATGACGGGCGGCCGGGCGGCTGGGGCCGCTTGGTGGTCATGGTCGGCGTAACCTGTGTCAAACGGATTGTAGTGGACCTTGTCTCGAACGCCAGCGTCCCGCGAAGCGGCAGCGGGAAGTCGGGAAGCGGGAAGCTGGAAGCTGGAAGCTGGAAGCTGGAAGCTGGGAGCTGCCCGGGCCGTGCTCGAATCGCGAATAGAATCAGTCGGGTGAGCGAAGAGCCGATCCTCGAGTTGGTGGATGCGACGGTCGTCAAGGACGATCGGCGGGTGCTCCATGGGCTGGGGCTGACGATCCACGCAGGCGAGCACACCGCGATTCTGGGTCCGAACGGCGCAGGGAAATCGGTCCTCGTCAGCCTGCTGACGCACGAGGCGCGACCGCTCGAGCCGGCCAACGGCACGCCGCCCGTGCGGGTGTTCGGGACCAGCCGGTGGTGCGTCGCCGACGTGCAGGCGCAGCTGGCGATCGTGTCGGCCGATCTCCACCAACGGTTTGTCGAGGGCAACAACGAAGGGCGCATCACCGCCGAGGCCGCGGTCTTGTCGGCGTTCCTCGTGTCCCGCGGCATCCTGCGATACGGAACGATCACCGACGAGATGCGCCGCCGTGCGGCAGAGGCGCTCGACACGGTGGGCGCTGCACACCTGGCGTCCCGCACGCTGAACCAAATGTCGAGCGGCGAAGCCCGCCGCGTCATGCTCGCCCGGGCGCTGGTGATCGCTCCGCGCGTGCTCGTGCTCGACGAGCCCACGACGGGCCTCGACCTGGTCGCGCGCCATCTCTTCATGGACCGCGTGCGGCGCATCGTCCGCAACGGCGCGACGCTCGTGCTCGTCACCCATCACATCGAGGAAATCATCCCGGAAGTCGCGCGTGTGATCCTGTTGCGCGACGGCCGCATCGTGGCGGACGGACCGAAGGGGTCGGTGCTGACGGCCGCGCGGCTGAGCGACTTGTTCGGCACGCCGATTGCGCACGAGATTGCGGACGGCTACCACTACGCGAGACCGGCCGGAACCGTTTCGCCCTGACCGGTGCACGCGTCGTGGCCGTTCGCGGCCGCCAACGGCCTGTTTTTGAACGCGTTCAACATCGCGCTTGACAACCGGGCGGGCGGGGCGCATCCTAGTTGAACGTGTTCAAGTTGAACGCGTTCAACACAGGGAGCCGCCCATGTACGTCCTCCACACCTACGTCGCCTATCTCGCGATCTCGATTGCCGTCACCGTCTGGGTCGCGCGCACGCTCCACCACAACGGCCGCGCCTTCCTCGTCGAGGCGTTTCACGGCCAGGAGGCCCTGGCCGATTCGGTCAACCACCTGCTCGTCGTCGGCTTCTACCTGATCAACCTCGGCTGGATCGTGATGACGCTGCGCACCCGGCAGGACCTCGAGACGGGCCGCGCCGCCATCGAGCTCCTCAGCGACAAGGTCGGCACGGTGCTGTTCGTGCTCGGGCTGATGCACTTCTTCAATCTGTTCCTGTTCAGCCGCTTCCGCCGCCGCGCCCTCGATCGCATGCCCGGCGCCCCGCCGCCCATCGCCCCCACCGGGTTCTTCAAGCCGCAGGAGCAGGCGCGGTGACCAGGCTCACCGTGTACTACGACGCGCGCTGCGGGCTCTGCTGCGCCGTGCGCTCCTGGCTGGCCCGCCAGCCGCAGCTGATGCCTCTCGAGTGCCTGCCCAGGCGGCCGCGCACGGACGACGACGATCTCGTCGTCGTCGCGGATTCGGGGGAAGTCTGGGCCGGCGACAGCGCCTGGCTCATGGTGCTCTGGGCCCTGGCCGACTACCGCCAGTGGTCCTATCGCCTGGCCAGCCCGATGCTGTTGCCGACCGCGCGGACGCTGTTCGCGACGCTGTCCGAATACCGCGGATCGTTGTCGTGCCGGCTGGGGTTGGCGCCAGATGCGAAGTAAAGCCCAGGCCACCAAGGGCACGCGCGAGAAGATCCTCGAGGCCGCGCTGGAGCTGTTCCGCGAGCGCGGCTTCGCCGAGGCCACCATGCGCGACATCGCCGCCCGGGCGGGCGTCGCCTCCGGCCTCGCCTACTACTACTTCGCGTCCAAGGACGCCATCGTCCTGGCGTTCTATCAGCGCGCCAAGGACGACCTCGCGGCGCTGCTCGACAGCGCGCAGACCGGCGGGAACCTGGCGGTGCGGCTGCAGGCGATCGTCGAGACCAAGTTCGGCTACTTCAAGCCGGACCGCCGGTTCCTCGGCGCCCTGATGGCGCATGCCGCGGACCCGGCCAGCCCGCTCTCGCCGTTCGGCGAGCCGTCGCGCGCGATCCGCGAATTCGATTTCGCGCAGTTCGATCGCGCGCTCGCGGAGACGAAGACGTCGGTGCCGAAGGACCTGACGCCGCACATCGGCAAGATTCTCTGGTTCTATCAGATGGGGCTGCTGCTGTTCTGGATCTACGACCGGTCGCCGGAGCAGCGGCTCTCGCGGGAGCTGCTCGAGAAGAGCCTCAAGGTGGTCGTGATGCTGCTCAAGCTGTCGAATCTGCCGTTGCTGAAGCCCGCGCGCAAGAGCGTGCTGAACATCATCGGCATCCTGGAGAGTTGAAGAGACAGACAGAGCGTGTCAACTCCCAAAAACCAATACCCAGCTCCCAACATACCTGGGGTGAAATCGCAGCGAATTTCACCCAGCTGGTACAGGCATGGTGCCTGGGATTGGGAGGTAATTGTGTAGCGGGTCTTGAACAGGAGATCAGAAGGCCAGGAGTTTTGTGTATTTTCTGTTTTCTTACGGCTTATTTCCTTAGAACCAAGAAAGACAAAATCTCCTGATCTCTTGCTCTCCTGTTTAACGCACTCAGACACTACGCCACCAGCGGCGCGCCGAAGTGCTGCTGGACGACCAGCGTGACCGCGCCGCGCAGCCGCGGCTGGGTGGCGGGGACGGTCGGCACGATCCGTGTGGCGGCGTGCGGCAGCGTCCGCTTCTTCACGACCTCCTCGAGCACGGGACCGAGGCGATCCCAGGCGGCCGTGACTTCCCCGATGACCATGATCACTTCGGGCGCCAGGCCCGAAATCAGGCCGGCGATCCCTATCCCGAGGAATCGCGCCATGCGCTCGAGCGCCTCGACCGCACGCGCGTCCCCCGAGTCGGCCAGTCGAAGCAGATCCTGGAACTGCATCGCCGTCCGCCCGCCCGCCGCCGGCGCGGCGCGGCCGTCGGCGAGGTAGTAATCCACCGCCGCGGAATTCGACGCGTACCGTTCCCAGCATCCGCGGTTGCCGCACGGGCACGGCGGCCCGTTCTCGTCCACGCTGACATGCCCGAACTCGCCGGCCATCGCGTCTCCGCCGTGGACGAGCTGACCGTTCAACAGCAGCCCGACGCCGATTCCCTCCGAGACGGTGACCGCGACCAGGTGACGAAGGTGCTCGGGATGCATCCCGAACCACAGCTCCGCGAGCGCGCACGCGTTCGCCGCGTTCTCCAGGACGACCGGGAGCCCGATCTCCGCCTCGATCATCCGTTTCAGTTCCACCTGGCCCCAGCCCAGATTCGGGGCAAAGACCAGCCGGCCCGATCGGTCCGCGCGCCCCGGCACGCTCACGCCCATCCCCTCGCACACCATCCGCGGATGGCCGCTCCGGAACAGGGTCACCGTCCGCGCGAGCTGTCGAATGAACACCTCCGGATCCTTCGGCGTGGGCCAGGAGGTCTGCTCGACGAAGCGCGCATCGACGCCGGCGAGGCCGACGGTCGTGATCGCCGGACGCAGATCGACGGCCAGGATCCCCGCGCGTCCGACGTTGAGGTGGAGGAACCGCGGCCGGCGGCCGCGCAGGGCCTGGCCGATGGCCCCTTCGGTGACCCAGCCTTCGTCGATGAGCTGATCGATGATGGCCGAGACGGTGCTGCGCTGCAGCCCCGAGCACCGGGCCAGATCCGCCCGGGACATCGGTTCGTTCCGCCGGATGAAATTGAGCGCGATCCGGCGGTTGATCTGCCGCGCCGTCTCGCTCGTCGCGAGCTGGAAGTTCGTCAGATCGATTTTGCGCATGCTCAGTGTAGGGACTCGGGGCCCGGGGTCTGTGGCGGCGTGAACTATATGACCGCCCCGCGGAGCCGTCAACGCGGCCCCCGGGGCTACCGCTTCATCCCCATGCCGAACTGGTCGCCGTTCCTGGCCGGCTTGTCGCCCTCGAAGACGACTTCGAGCAGCTTCTCGCTGCCGATCTGCCGGCGCGCATCGTCCTCGAGCGCCACGATCATTTTCTTGGTGCGGGTCTCGAACACCTCGCCGGTGGACGGGTAGGCGTGCCGCCCGTCGATGCTGAAGGTGACCCAGCCGGGCTGATCGCGGACGGGGAGCGTGACCGTCTGCCTGGGGGGCATGACGGTGTTGTCGAAGACATGCACAGCGTTGTTGGCGCCGTCGCACAACCACAGTTCCCGTTCGTCCGGCGTCAGGCCGATGCCGTGGCTGGGACACCCGTGACGCTTCACCGGGCCCTGCTCGTAGCCTGTGACCTCGACGCGGTGCAGCTTCCGGCCGGTCGTGAGATCGCCGATCTCGAAACCGAGCAGGCCGTTGACGTTGACGTAGCACAGCGTCTGCGCCCCATTCACCGTGAAGGGGCGGATGGGGGCCGAGAACGGACCGACGGTCTTGACGACCTTGTGGGTCTTCGTGTCCGAGATGGACAACAACGGCGAGCGCAGGCCCGCGAGGTAGACGCGGTCGCCGCGGCGGGAATAGACCGTGTTGTGGGCGCCCGAATCGGTCACCACTTTCGTGATGACGTCGCCGCTCATCGCGTCGACGACGTTCCAGTGCGGGCCCTCCAGCGAGGGGACATACAGGATCTGTCCGTCCGGGGAGATGGCCAGGCGATCGCAGCCGCCCTCGAGTTCTTTGCTCCACACCATCTTCTCGGTGAGGAGATCGATGCAGCCGGTTCGCTTGATCGTGGTGACGTAGAGCCTTCCCGTCCTGGCGCTGGCGGCCACGCCTTTGACGTTCTCCGGCTGCTGGCCCTCGGGAACGTCCCACGTGGGGATGCGCTTGACGAACGTGTAGCCGCGGCCGATGTCGTAGACCAGCACGCCGACACCGCCGTACTCCACGTAGTTGCGGATGCCCGGCACGGCGATGTAGAGCAGGCGCCGTTCCGCGGCGAACGCGGTGAGCTTCGCGAGCGGCAGCACGACCGCCGCCGCTCCAGTGGCGAGGAATTCTCTTCGGAGCATGTCAACCTGTCCTTTTCTTATTGCTCGCGGCCTCCGCCTTCGCGCGCTAACGTTCCCCAGCGCGCTACGGCAAGACCTCGCCGTAGCTGGTCGCCCGCAATCTCCGCGACCAGCGGAGGCGGCACCCCACTCGCGGCGGCTCGACTCGCTTCGCTCGCTCGCCGCGGCCGCAGGCGCTTCCGGGCGCTGCCGGCTCACTCCAGCATGAACGCGTCCAACGTGCGCCTCGCGCGCCGGCTGGTCAGGCCGCGGCCAGACGCGGCCGCCTGGCGAAGAGGCCGTGCAGGATGCGGTCGAGTCCAGCGAAGCGGCCGCTGTTCGTGACCAGGATGACGACGAGCGCGCAGACTTCCACGAGGTTCTTGTTCACGATCAAGTAGGTGCCCTCGGTGGGGATCGAGTAGAAGTAGCCCACGAAGGGAGGGTTGCACAGGTAGAACAGGAGGACCAGGCCGATCCCGGCGAGGCTCGCCAGCCGCGTGAACAGGCCCAGGATCAGGAAGGCCCCGACCAGCGTGAGCCCCCACATCGTGATGAGGTCGGCGTTGGCGAGCAGGTTCGGCTGGTTGGCCAGCCCCCTGAACAGGTCGGCAAACGGGCCGCGCGCCTGCTTCAGGTAGCCTGCAGCCGACCACGAGGGCGCGGTCAGCTTGGCGAGGCCCTCGTAGAGGAAGTGCCACCCGACGAAGACCCGCAGCACCGTGATCGCGATCATCGGCGCGCGGGGGAGCTTGGTCTCTTCCATGGAGTCGGTCCTCTAAATCTTGAAGTCCTCGGCCTTGAACGACAGCCGGCCCCCCGCTTCGATCGCCTCGTTGACCTTGAGCACGGCCACCGCCGTCTCGTACGCGACTTCGGCCGGGCAATTGAGCTTGGCCTTGCCGCGCACGGCGTCGAAGAAGTTCTGCAGATGGGGCTGGTGGTAGGGATCGCGCAGCGCGACGGGGACAGTGTGTCGATCGGGCGCCACCGACTCGCGCACGTCTGCGATCGCGCCGGTGTCACTCTTCTCCTTGACCTCCTGCACCTGCGGCGCGCTCACGTAGCGCTTCTGGATCCACTCGTCCCAGGCGGGCGCGTTCGGGTCGCGATAGAGCGAGCCGGGGTTGTTCACCTCCGACTCGGAGATGAGGAGTGTCCCCTGATCGCCCATGAAGTTCTCGAAGTACCCCTGGCTCCCGTTCGTCGTCTGCGTCTGGTAGTACGCTTTCGCGGGGCCGAGCGGCGTGTCGTAGTCGTAGACGGCCATCACGGTGTCGTACCACTCGTGCGTCTTCGGGTCGTAATAGAGCTGCCCGCCACTGGCCATCACGTGCGAGGGGTTCGCGCCGAGGAACCAGCTGTAGATGTCGATCTGGTGCGAGCCGAGGTCCACGATCGGCCCACCGCCCTTGCCCTTGTACCAGCGCCAGTTGCGGAACTGGTGCATGTCCTTGAAACCGTACTGCGTCAGCTGCGCGTCCGGGATGACGTAGCGATCGGGGGCCCCGAGGTCGGGCGTCACGCCGCGGTTCCATTGCCCGTAGACGGTCACGATGCGGCCGAGCAGCTTCGCTTCGGTCAGAAGCTTCTCGTAGCAGTGGATGTAGCGCGGGTTCGAGCGGCGCTGGTGGCCGATCTGGAGGAGCTTGCCGGTTTCGCGGGCCGCCAGCACCATGCTGCGCGCGCCCTCGAGCGTATTCGACATCTCTTTCTCGCAGTAGACCTGCTTGCCGGCTTTGAGGCAGTCGATCGTGTGCTGCGCGTGCCAGAAGTCGGGAGAGGCGATGATGACCGCGTCAATCGCCTTCTCCTTGTCGAGCATCTCGCGGTAGTCCTCGTAACCGTTCACCTCGTGCTTGAATCGCTTGAGGGTGTTGACGGCCCGCTTCTGGTTGTATTCCGTCCAGATGTCACAGACCGCGCGGAAGCGCAGGCCCGGAATGCGGAGCATCGCCTCGGTCAGCACCTGGCCCTGCGCTCCGGCGCCGATGAGCGCCACGTTGATCTCCTGCAGGTCGGCCGGGGCCACCGGCGGCGCGGCGGCCGCCTCCACCCTCGCCTGCTGGTGCTTGCGCTGCGCGTTCCACGCGTAGCCGAAGAGCCCCAGCGCCGGAACCGTCGACAGCCCCTTGAGCAGCTCGCGTCGATCGAGCTTCGCAGGTCCCTTGGCTCCGGACGGCGTCTTCCCCTTGTTCTTCTCGTCTTCGCCAGCCATCACTCGTCTCCTGTGGATCGGCCGAAGTATACCCGCGCTCTCATCCCGGGCCCGACGTCTCTGAGTTGGAGCCACCGAAGTGGAGCAGCTCGGTCGCGCCCGGCTGCCCGTCGGCCGACTCCGGCAGGACCCACGCCTCCAGCCCGGGACTGCGCCCGCAGAGGGACGCGATCGCTTCAGCGCTGAGCAGCATGAAGGCGGTCGTCAACGCGTCGGCCACGGCGCCAGGCGCCAGACGCGGCGCCTCATCGGCGGGCGCCCGGACCCCGGCCGTCGCCGGCCGCGGCAACGCGACCCATGCCGCGAGCCGCCCGCGGACGGGTTCGCCCGTGCGCGGGTCCACGATGTGGTCGGTCTTGCGCACCCCGGAAGCCGACAACGCCGTCTGGCGCATCGAGAGGCGTGCCAGCACCCGTGAGGGCGCCGCAGGGTCGCTCAGCGTCAGCGGCCAGCCGTCGCGCCCCTCGGGCGCCTCGAGTGCGAGGACCGAGCTGAAGCCCCCGTGGACGAGCGCGCGCGCGAGCCCCCACTCCTCGAGCAGTTCCGCCATCAGGTCCACGGCGTAGCCCTTGCCGATGCCGCCGAGATCCACGCGCACCCCATCGGCCGTCGCGCGAACCTCGAACGTCTCGGCGTCCCACTCGAGCGACGGCAGCCCGGTGCCGATCGAGATGTCGAAGGCGCCGTCGGTCAGATCGAAGAGATGGCGCGCGATCACCAGACACTCGAGCGTGGACGAACCGACCGAGGTGCTTTCGCCCGCTGTCAGATGATTGATCCGCGTGATGTCGCTGTTGGATCGGAAGCGGCTCAACTCGCACTCGAGGCGGTCCGCGAGATCGAAGGCGGCCTGTGCCGCCTGCGCCGCGTACTGTTCATCGGGGTGCACGCCGTACACCTCGAAGACGGTCGCCATCGCCTCGTGCGAGTACCGCCGCACGTCGCGCAGCTGGCGCGGTCCCCCGATCCCGAGACCGCCCTCGACGTCCGGTCCATCGGCACGCATGAGAAAGTCGGACCGGGGCGCTGCCGCCAGCGCCCCTTTTGGTTCCAACGGAGCGCCTTACGTCCAGCCCGCGCGGTAGTTGTGCTTGACGTACTGGTCGGCGGCCGGAATGTTGGTGACCTTCATGTTCACAGAGTCCCAGAGCAGCCGCTGGCCGGGGTAGCGCAAGGCCACGTTGCCGAGCAGCACGGATTCGGTGAACGGCCCGGCGTAGTCGAAGTGCGAGACGGCCTGGCCCTTGGTTCTGATCGCATCGAGCCAGTTTTTCTCGTGGCCGGCTCGACCCTCGGGCACGCGAGGCAGAGTCCTCGGCGGGCGCTGGAAGGCCTGCATAGCCGTCTCCGGGATGAGGCGCGGGCTCTCGGAGTAGGTCTCGCACCACATCTTGCCTTTGTCGCCGACGAAGATCGTCCCCGACTCCGGCAGCTTCCGCTCCGGTTCGAGATCCACGGGCAGCTCGGGGAGCAGGCCGCCGTCGTACCAGTGCAGGTTCACCGCCACCAGGTTGCCGCGCGCCGGGAACGACAGGTGGATGATCGAGGACGGCGGATAGCTGTCGTTGTACTCGACGCGCTGGCCGAACCCGCGCTGTCCGGGGGCCGGCGGCAGGAAGTTGTAGCCCAGCGACGCGATGATGCTGGTCGGCGCTCCGAGCCTCAGGATCGTCGACGCCGCGTCCATGACGTGGCAGGCCATGTCGCCCATCGCGCCGGCGCCGAAGTCCTGCCACGCGCGCCAGCCGAACGGATGATACGTCTTGTGGAACGGGCGCGTCGGCGCGGGGCCGAGCCACAGATCCCAGTCGAAGCCGTCGGGCACCGCCTGGGTCTCGGCCGGCCGGGGCATGCCCTGCGGCCAGATCGGACGGTTGGTCCAGCAGTGCACCTCGCGCACCTGGCCGATCGCGCCGCCGTCGAGCCATTCCTGCATCAGGCGCAGGCCCTCTTCCGAGTGACCCTGGTTGCCCATCTGCGTGATGACCTTGTACTTCCGCGCCGCTTCCGTGAGCGCGCGGGCCTCGCTGATCGTCCGCGTCAGCGGCTTCTGCACGTAGACGTGCTTGCCCAGCTGCATCGCGGCCATGGCGATCACGGCGTGCGTGTGATCGGGTGTGGCGACGAGCACCGCGTCGATGTCTTTCTGCTTCTCCAGCATGACGCGGAAGTCCTTGTACTGCACGGCCTTGGGATTGTTCTTGAGCGTCCCCCGCCGCTCCAGGGCCTCCTTGGCGGCCGCGCTCTCGTCGCAGTCGCACAGCGCGACGATGTTGTCGCTCTTCGCCATGTTGATCAAATTTGACGTGCCCATGCCGTGCACATAGCCGACGACGCCGACGTTCACGGTGTCGCTGGGCGCCTGGAACCCGGCGCCGCCGAGCACGTGACGCGGCACGATCGTCACGCCGGCCGCGGTGGTGGCCACGGTGCCCATGAATTGACGGCGTGAGACCTGGGTGGACTGCTTCTTGTCGTCGGTCATCATGTGCTCTCCTTCGTCGAGCCGGCCTCGTGGGGCGGCTGGATGGTCACCGGGACGTGCGGGACCTGGCCTCGAGTGCTCCGGCCACGTCCTTCGGGTTGACGGTACGCGACCCGCTCGCGCCAAATGTATCCGACCTCGACCGCCGCGGACACGAAATCATACCAGCGCAGCTTCGATCCGGCCTTGTCGTGCCATATCGGCAGAACCAGCTCGTAGAGACGATCGCGGCGCGCAGGCTCTCCGGCGGTGACCGGCAGCCTCAAGTACCGCGCGATCAGCTCGACGTCGAAAATCCAGGCGCTGCGGAAGGGTGTGTCGAACAGCGTTGCCGTCGCCGCGTTCGCACGCAGGATCTTGGCGCCGCACTGCGTATCGTACACCGGCAGGTCGAGGGCGTTGGACACCGCGGTGGCGAAGACCCGTCCGAAGTAGTGGCGCGTGGCCTTCCGCTTGATGTCGCGGCCCAGCAGCAGCACCCGCGAGCCCAGGACGAACTCGACGGCCGGACGGTCGCGGAGCACGGCCAGGAAGTCGTCAACCGCCCCGAGCGGCGTCGCGAGATCGGCGTCGAAGAACCCGACGAGCGCGGCGCGCTGTCCCAGCCCCGCGAGGATCCCGGCACGCACCGCCTCGGCCTTGCCGAGGTTTCGCGACTGTCGCAGGAGGGTCACCGCCGCAGGCGCCGCTTCGCGGATGCGCTCGAGGAGCTCCCCGGTGCCGTCGGAACTGCCATCGTCCACCAGCACGAGCTGCACGCCACGGGTGCGTCGCGACGAACTGCAGGAACGCGTCAGGGTCGAGACGAGAGGCCTCGTTGTAGCAGGGAACGACCAGGGCCAGTTCGGGCGGCGTCATCGCGCGCTCGCCGCCCGGGCCAGGAAGCGATCCCACAGCCCACGCTCGACGTAGAGCGTCATGAGCACCTCGGGCCTGAGGCCGAAGAACTCCGACACGTAGCGATCGCCAAAGGCGCTGTCGAGGAGCGGCGGTGTGGTCCATCGAAGCGACGACGACCGGCGCCTGCAGGGCCAGGGCGTCGCCCGGCGCGATCCAGTAGCCGACGTGGGGCATCGCCCGGAGATACCATGGAAGCGGCCACTGCTCGTGCGGCGGTGCAATGACCGACACCTGCATGCGCGCCCCGTCGGGATGCGCGGCGGCCAGCTGGCGGATGCGCGTCGCCATGCGGACGGCGTCGGGGACGGTGTGCGCGTAGACGTAGGGATTGCGCGGATCCGACGCGTAGGTCACCGATGCGCGCCACGCCTGCGATCCGAGCTGGCCGGACGCGATCACGAGCGCGCCCGCCAGCGCGCCACGAACCGCGCGGGACGCGGTCGCGTCAATGATCGTCGAGAACCCGATGCCGGCAAGCACAATCGCGCCGACGTAGAACGGCACCACGTTCCAGGGGGTCTTGTACGGGAGGGCCGAGAAGATCCCCGCGGTGATGGCAACGTTGCAGGTGAGATACCGCGCCCAGAAGGCGGTTTCGGCGCGCAAACCCTTCGACGGGGCGCGGGGCACGGCCCACGCCGACAGCGCACCGACGATCGCCAGCACGAGGACCAGCCCCTCGCTCCACCTCAGGCCCCCCGACGACGAGTACGTGAGGAGTCCCACGTAGTAGTGCCACGCGTGCGCGTGATCCGCAGGGTCGAGGCCGCGGTCGAGATACGTGCCGGCTGCCCGGAACGGCTCGAGGACGCCGCCGGGGTTGGCGAGAAACGACGAATAAAAGAGCGAGGCGGTCGCCGCTGCCGCCGCCAGGCTGACGATTGCCGCTCTCCGCCATCGTCCGCCGGCCGGCGCCGCGCCATGCCGGTCAGATTCCAGCGACCACCAGGCGATCGCGCAGGCCACGAGCGCGGCGGGTAGCACGATGGCCGACGTTTCCTTGGTGGCGACGGCCAGGCCTGCCGCGACGCCCGACAGTGTCCACCATATCGGGCCGCCTCCCATCGCCACGCGCCCGATGGCGATCACGAACGCCAGCGTGAAGCAGGCGAACAGTGACTCCTGGATGAACATCCTGGAGTAGAAGACCATCGCAGGTGAGAGCGCCATCAGCCAGGCGCTCGTGGCCACCGCCGCCCGGCCAATCCCCGTCAAGACCAGCGGCAGCAGCAGGATCGTCGCCGCACCGAACATCGCGGGCACGCCGCGGAGGGTGCGCTCGTCGAGGGACGCGAGCGTCGCCTGACCGCGCAGCCACGCGGCTGGCAGCGTCAGGTAGTAGAGGGTGGGGCCATGGTGGTCGTGGGTGTCGTAGTGGTACTCGCCGCGTTCCAGCAGCGTCCCGAACTTGATCGCTTGGTTCGCCTCGTCGTGGTGCATCGGGCGCGCGTCGAGGCGGAGCAGACGCAGCGCCAGGCCGGCCGTCAAGGCGATCGCCACGAGGGCGCCAACGCCCGCGCGCGTCATTTCGGCGAGCCGTAGACCTCCACCTCGACGTAGTGGGTCAGGTCGTTCGTGGTGTTCCCGTTGGAGTAGAGCCGGACGTACCGGCCCTTCGCGCCCTTCGGGTCGAACAACTTGCCTTCGGCCACCTCGATGTACTCCTTGTCCTTCCCGAGCCCGAGCTTCGCCGAGTTGTCGTGGTCGTTGTTGAAAACCGTCGTGACGCCGGCCTTGAACGCGGGGTCGTCGGAGATCAGGACGACGACGTCGCGGTAGACGCGCGCCTGGCTGTGATAGTGCCACGCGAGGATGGCGTGGAGCGGGCGCGAGGCGCCGAGGTCGATCTGCACCCACTGCGGACTCGGCCCGAGCTCGACGAAGTAGCCGTCGCCGCCCGCCTTCTCGCCGTCAGTGATCATGTCGAGCTCTCCGATGACCGGCTGCGAGTCGCTCGAGGTCACCGTCTTCTTCGCCGACAGGAGCACGGTGCCCTTCGGCACGTAGAACGGCTCGCGCGACTTGCCCGTGACCTTCTCGAGGTTGGGGCTACGGATGTTGGTGGGAGTCCCGATGAACATGGGCTTGGGGAGCTTCAGCTTCAACTCCTCCTTGCCGGGAGCTGGCTGCGCTCCGAGGGGTGCCAGGGCAAGGGCGAACAACAGCGAGGAGGCGAGCGTGCGGTTGGTCATTGAAGTCCTTCGGTTGTGTTGCCTGGGTAATTCGTGGCGCTCGGCCCGGGGATGAACTTTCGCCTGCCGGGTGGCTTCAGCGCGATCTTACAACAGCTGCTCGCGGAGAGCGTCGCCGAGAATCGCTTTCATGCGACGGCGGGCGCTTCCCGCTGCCCGCGCCGGTACAGGTACAGGGGTCAGACCCCGGTCGTCGGTTCAACCCACATCAAAGGGACGCGCTGGCACCCGCAGGCACTCCCGCGGTAATGTGTAACAATCCAACGTTTTCGCGTGCCAACCTTCCCAAGGGCCTTCAATGACCGACAGCCATCAGCGACGTCACTCTCCGCGGCTCTGGATCCTGCTCTCGGGCCTGATCGCCGCCGCGAGTCTCTCGGTGTTCGGGCAGGCGCGCCTGCCGGCTCCGGGTCCGGCGAGCCGCGCCGACTTCTGCTCCCAAGCCGCCCGTCACCGCGAAGACCGCCGAGGAACAGGCGAAGACCTTCGTGCTGCCGCCGGGCTACCGCATGGAGCTGGTGCTCGTCCGATCCCGATATCGACACGCCGGCGGTGATCGAGTTCGACGGCAACGGGCGCATGTACGTCGCCGAGTTCATCACCTACATGCCCGACGTCGAGGGCACGGGGCAGCGCGAGCCGAACAGCCGCATCAGCCGCTGGGAAGACACCAACGGCGACGGCACCTACGACAAGCGCACCGTCTTCGCCGACAAGCTGGTGCTCCCGCGCGTGGTCCTGCCGCTCGACAACGACAGCATCCTCACCAACGAAACCGCGTCGGACGACGTGATCAAGCTGACCGATACCAACGGCGACGGCGTCGCCGACAAGCGCGAAGTGTTCTACAGCGGCGTCGGCATCGGCCGCGACGGCAACCTCGAGCACGAGCAGAGCGGGTTCGTGTGGGGGCTCGACAACTGGATCTACAGCACCTACAACTCGTTCCGCTTCCGCTGGACGCCGACCGGCATCGTCCGCGAGGCGACCGGATCGAACGGCGGCCAGTGGGGGCTGGCGCAGGACGACGACGGGAAGATGTGGTTCGTGTGCGCCGGATGCGAGCGCGGACCGGTCAACTTCCAGGTGCCGATCCACTACGGCGCCTTCAGAATCGCCGACGAGTACGAGCCGGACTTCGACAACGTCTGGCCGATCTGCCGGCGCTGGCGGACGTGCAGGGCGGCATGTTCCGCGTGCGGAGCCGATCGGCACGGTGAACCACGCGACCGCGACCGGCGGACCGGACATCGTCCGCGGCCATCGCGTGCCCGGAGGATCTCGTCGGAGACCTGCTGTTCACGGAGCCGGTCGGCCGGCTGATCCGCCGCGCCAAGATCGTGAAGACCGAGGGGCTGACGCAGCTGCGCAACGCCTACCCCGGATCGGAGTTCATCCTGAGCACCGACCCGCTCTTCCGGCCGGTCAACATGCGGACCGCGCCCGACGGCACGGTCTACATCGCGGACATGTATCGCGGCATCATCCAGGAAGGCGCAGTGGACGCGGCCCGGGATCGTACCTGCGTCTGAAGATTCAGCAGTACCAGCTGGACAAGGTCATCCATCGCGGCCGCATCTGGCGCCTGCGCTTCGACGGCACGCCGGCGTTCCCGGGCACGCCGGCCGGCCCCGCCGCCGTCGCGATCCCCGGACAGCCCGCGGTGCCGGCCATCGAGCTCGGACCGCACGCAGCCGCGCATGCTCCGACGAGACGCCGGCCCAGCTCGTCGCGCACCTGTCGCATCCGAACGGGTGGTGGCGCGACACCGCGCAGCGGCTGCTGGTCCTCAAGCAGGACAAGTCGGTCGTGCCGGCGCTCCAGAATCTGGTGACGCGGCTCGAACAATCTGCTCGGCCGCTTCCACGCGATGTGGACGCTCGAGGGGCTCGGCGCGCTCGACGCCGCGCTGGTGCGCGAGCAGATGAAGGACGCCGAACCCGCGCATGCGCGTCCAGGCGATCCGCGCGAGCGAGACGTTGTTCAAGCACGGCGACAAGTCGTTCGCCGACGACTACCGCGCGGCCACGAAGGACGCCGATGCCGACGTGGCGCTGCAGGCGATGCTGACGATCAACGTGCTGAAGGTCGCCGACGCGCCGGCCGTCATCCAGGCCACGATGGACGCCAACAAGTCGCGCGGCATGCAGGAGATCGGCAAGGTGCTGCTCGCGCCGCCGACCGGGCGCGGCGGCCGCGGCACCGCCGGTCTTCCACCCGAGCAGCAGGAACTGCTGCAGCGCGGCGCGACGATCTACGCGGAGACCTGCTTCGCGTGCCACGGCAGCGACGGCCGCGGCGCGCCGATGGCCGGCGCGCCTGCCCGGCACGCATGATGGGGCCGCCGCTCGCCGGATCGCCGCGCGTGCAGGGACATCGCGACTACGTCGATCAAGGTGCTGCTGCACGGGCTGACCGGTCCGCTGGCCGACAAGACGTACACGCAGGTGATGGTGCCGATGGGCGCGCAGAAGGACGACTGGATCGCCGCCGATCGCCTCGTACGTGCGCAACGACTTCGGCAACACCGGCGCGTTCGTCACGGCCGCCGACGTCGCACGCGTCCGGGCGGCGACGTCCGACGCGGAAGCTGCCGTGGACCGTCGCCCGAGCTCGAAGCGTCGCTGCCGGCGCTCCTGCAGCCCGATCCGGCGTGGAAGGTCGACCGCGAGCCACAACCCCGCGGCCGCGCCGGATGCGTTGACGATTGTCGGATGGACGTCCGGTGTGCCTCAGCAGGCCGGCATGTGGGTGCAGGTCGAGCTGCCGCAGCCGCTCACGCTCACCGAAGTGCAGTTCAACATTCCAGCCGGCCGCGGCGGTCCGCCGCCGGGCGCGGCTGGCGCAGGTGCGCGAGGCGGCGCGGCGGCGCCGGCCGGTACGCCGGCTCCGCCAACGCCGGCGGCGCGTGAGTACCAACTGCAGATCTCAATGGACGGGAAGACGTGGACGCCCGCGGCGAGGGGCGCCATCAGTCCACTCACCGTCGCCGCCTTCCCACCGGCGCGCGCGAAGTTCGTGCGCCTCACGCAGACCGCGCCGCCGCAGGGTACAGGACAGCTGGTCATTCAGAACCTGCGGCTCTTCCAGGCCGCGGCGGCGCCTGGCCGATAGGGCCCGCCGCGCGACGGCGCGGGGCAAGACGGGGCTGGAGGCAAATCAATGACGGTGTGGAACGCGATCGGTACGACGCAGCATGCTGGTTGCTGTTGGCGGCCTGGTGCTGACTTCGAAGATGGCCGTTCCCGCGCTGGCGCAGACACAGGGATGCGAGCCAATCGCCGCGCGAGCCGGGCGCGAGTTCGGCTGCTTCGTCACCGCGCGCGAGGAGCTGGGCAAGCTGCCCAAGGAGCCGGCGCTCTACTGGCACCTGGACAACTACGCGAACCGCTTGGCGGCGGACCGCGCGGCCGCGGAATCGGCGAAGGGACCGCGTGGAACGGTGGTCGAGTCGATCGGCAGGATCTGGCTGTTCACGATTGCTCCGGCGGGATGGCGGCCGAAAAGCGGCGAACGCGTCGCCGAAATCGGCCCGCTTCCGCTGGTGGACGCCGAACAATACGCCGCCGTCTACATGGAAGGGATCTTCAAGCCGGGCATGGACTCGGAAATACACCGGCACGCCGGAGCTGAAGCGTGGTACACGCTCACGGGAGAAATGTGCCTGGAGACGCCCGAAGGCACCCTGGTCCAGCGCGCCGGCGATCCCGGCGTGATCGTACGGGCCGGCCCGCCGATGCGGCTGTCGGGCATCGGAACCGGCATCCGGCGATCGCTCGTGCTCATCCTGCAGGACGCATCGCAGCCGCGCTCGACGGTCGCGCACGATTGGACGCCGAAGGGATTGTGCAAGGGCAGGCGCTAGCCCGAACGGCGGAGGTCCGGTCATGAGTACGAAGGGTCTCTGCTGCGGATCGGCAATGACCGTCGTCGTCGCGGTGGCGATGCTCGCCGCGTCCGCAATCGCGGTGCAGCCGCCGCAAACCCGGCCGGCGAACCAGACGAAGGTTGTCCTCCTCGGAACTGGAACGCCACAGCCGAGCCCGGATCGATCGGGACCGTCAACCGCCATCGTCGTGAACGACACGGCGTACCTCGTCGACTTCGGACCCGGCGTCGTCCGGCGGGCCAGCGCGGCGGCGACGACCAGAGGCATCACGGCGCTCGCGCCGGTCAACCTGCGCGTCGCGTTCGTGACCCACCTGCATTCCGATCACACGGTCGGCTACGCGGATTTGATCTTCACACCCTGGGTGGTCGGACGCCGTGTGCCGCTCGAAACCTACGGCCCCAAGGGCCTCAAGGCGATGACGGAACACCTCCTCGAAGCATACCGGGTCGATATCGAGACGCGCACGAACCCTGACGGCAACCAGCGGACGTTCGCGGACGGCCACAAGGTGAACGCGCACGACATCGGCAGCGGCGTCGTCTACAAGGACGCGAACGTCACGGTCACCGCCTTTGCGACGAAGCACGCGATGGAAAGCTACGGCTACCGGTTCGACACGCCGGATCGCAGCATCGTCATCTCCGGCGACACGAACCCGGCGCAGGCGACGATCGACGCGTGCCGCGGGTGCGACGTGCTGATTCACGAGGTCCACACACCGGCGTGGCTCGCGGCCCGGCCCGAGGCCGGCGGCGCGCCGCCGGGAACGTTTCAGCGCTTCTCCGCCAAGTACCACACCACGACGCCGGAGCTGGCCGACCTCGCGCGGCAGGCCAAGCCGCGATTGCTCATCCTCTATCACTATTCGAGCCTGTCACTCGAGGAGCTGCAGAGCGACATGATGTCGCGGTATGCGGGCCACTTCGTCGTCGGGCGGGATCTCGATGTCTACTGATCTGCCGGGTCACAAATCAATCGCGATGACCTCGTGAACGCCGACTGACGGGACCGTCACCGTCAGCACGCCGCCAGCCTCGTCCACGCGCGGCGAGGTCTCCGCCGTCAACAACTGCACCTTCTTCGCGCGCGTGCCAGCGGGCAGGCGGATGACGACCCGCTCGGGGCCGACCGGAATCACCTCGCGCAGCGGGCCCCTCATCATCATCGGGTTGGTGAGGTTGACGAGGTGCACGGTCATCGACTCGCGCTGCCGCCAGACGGTGACGTCGAGCAGCCCGGGGCCCGTGACCTCGACCGGCGGCGCCTCGTTGGCGGCCCACGCGACGGCGTTTCGCAGGAGCCGGCCGTGATCGACGCTCATGACTTCCCAGAACGTGCGGTCGATGTCCCACGGAATGTAGACCACGCGGCTGCGGCCGAGATCGCGGAGGTAGATCTCGCGTGAGTCGGTCCGGGCGACGCGCGGGTAGACGTCCTCCATCGGCAGATCGGGATACGTCGGGATGAGCGTGATCGGCGACGGGAACGCCCCGCGTGGAGTCACTTGCACGCGAAAGGCGCCGTTGATGATCCGCGGCGTGTCGTCGAGGCCGTCGAGGATCGCATGGCGTGTCCCGCTCGCCGGGTCCGCGTCCAGGCTCAGGTAGGAGTTCTGCATCGGCCCGTCGATCGTGCCGGCGAACGACACGCCGAACAGATCCGCGAGCCCGAAATCGGCGCGCCTGACCCCGAGCTCGTCGTACAAGGAGGTCGCGAAAGTGGCAAGGACGCTGCCGCCGCGGTCCACGTAGGCGCGAATGGCGGCGCACTGCGTCGCCGACAGGGCCGCCGCGTCGGCGAGAATCAGCAGCTTGAACTGATCGATCCGGTCCGGCGTGAGAAACGACTCGTGCACGACCTCGAACGGCACCCGCGCCTCGACGAGCGCGTGGTACATGCCGAGCACGTGATCGCCGGCGCGGTCTCCCGCGGCGGCGCCGGGATGGAACGTCGCGGTCTGCTCGGAGTGCAGCAGCGCCACGCGCGCGAGCGGCATCTCGTTGCGCAGGTAGCGCTCGTGGCGGGCGTGCCACTGGTAAATCCGTTCGACCGTGGGCAGCCAGCGGCGATCGTAGAGCACGCCGGAGAACTTCGTCACCCACGGCCGCTGGCCGTTCGCCGTCCCTTCCGCGACCCAGAGCTGGATTTCCGGCTCGCTCTGCACGGAGTCCTTCCAGCGATACGCCTCCTCGAGGCCGACGCTGAAGATCCCGCCAATCGGCCGCCGGCCCATGACCGAACGGAACTGCTTCGCGCGGTGGCCGTTCGACCACGGCGGCGTGGCGCCGCGGCGCGCCTGATGGTCAGAAAACTGAATCGGCGCCAGCTCGCCTGCGGTCTTCAGATCCGGCGGGCCGTTGGGAATGAAGCGGGCTTCCGGGTTGGCGCGGCGGATCGTCGCATCGAAGTGCTTCCAGAGCTCGGTCAGCCGGGCCTTGCGCCACTCGAGAAACTGGCGCCGGGCCGGATCGCGGGCGTCGGTCACGCGCGGCAGGTCCAGTCCGGTCGCGGTCTTGAAGTTCCGCTGGCAGTGGACGCAGAAGCAATCGCCCTGCCCGGCCCAGCGGTTCGCGAAGATGCCGTCCACTTTGTACCGCTCGACAATCTCGCGCTGAACCTGATCCATGAACTCGAAGTTGTAGGGACCGAGCGCGCACGTGACCCAGAGGTCCGGGTTGGCCCAATGGCGGTACGGCTCGCCGGTGCGCGTGACGGCAATCCAGTCCGGGTGGGCTTTCCGCACGTCCTCGCGCGCCGCGTGCGGATCGGTGCGCGCGATGACGTGCATCCCGAGCGCGCGGCAGCCAGTGACGAGCGTGCCGAACGGATCGTCCTTGCCGAGCCACGCGCTGCGATGGTGCAGGGGCACTTCCGTCGGGTAGTAGGCGACGATGCCGCCGGCGCTCAGGCAGGCGGCGTCCGCGCGGACGCGGCGGAAGTAGTCGAGCCAGAACTGCGGCTCGAAGCGGCCGGGATCGTTTTCGACGAGCGTGAGCTGGACCCAGCGCATGGGCCGATCGAACCAGCCGGTCAGCGCGTCGCCGGGCCAGGCCGGTTCGGGTGTGCCCTGCGGAGAGTCCAGGGGGGACCGAAGCGTGGCGAACGCGCCGCCGACGCCGGCGATTTCCAGAAAGTGGCGGCGGGAGACATCAGGGGCCATCGTAAAGTCCTTTTCGGCTGCAGCATGGACCCGCTCTCGAGACGGCTTCGCGGCTCGGCGGCTGCAGCGACGAAGACCAGCGCGTTCCGGTCCGATTCGACCGCATGAGACGCGCCGACATCATAAGAGAGTGCGAAAAATCCGCCAATCTCCAACCCCCAACCTCCAACTCCCAAAGAAATCTCTTCGAAGAGACTCCGTGGGGAGTTGGAAGTTGGGCCTTTTGGGAGTTGACACGGTTTTTTTCACAAGCTCATAAAACCTGCGGCCGGGAAGTACGGCCGACCTCACACGTTCAAGAAGCCGCCCGGCAGGCCGGTGCGCGGGTCCGTCGGTGCAAGGTTGAGAATGAAGTGTGGTTTGGCTGCCTCATGTTCGTTCATCCGCCGCTGGATGCGCTGATACCGCTTCGAATTGCGGCGAATCACGTGCGGGGCCCAGGCAAGGACTGCCAGGGCCAGCGCGGTATAGAGGACACCGCGCCATTGACCACGCCGAATCACGACGAGCAGGCTGAAGACGGCCAGGATGGTCGGGAGGCACCCGAGAAACGCGAGCCGGTCGGTTCGTTCCGAAAACTTCCAGTCCGCGTCGCCGACCAGCGCAACCATCTCCGTTCGATGGCGGCGTCCGTCAACCGGCCGGCGTTCCATCACGGTAAGGATATGCGGTCCGCGAGGCACCGCGATCGGGACGTCTTCTGCCTTCACGCCGCCAAGGTTGTACCCGGCGACAATCAGCCGGCCCGACGGCAAGTCGAGCAGAAAGCTTCCGCCCCGCGGCTGGAACTGCTCCCGGAGCTCCGGCGGCTGGGGCTCTCCGAAGTACACGTCCACTCGAAATCGGATGGGATCCTCGGCCGCCAGGAAAAAGACCCTGCCCGCAGCGGCCTCGCGTTCCAAGTCATCCATCCTGTCCCGATCGACGACCGGTAGCCGCACGTCCGCATCGTGGACGACGAGCAGGCCGGAGTCTGGAAGGACGTCTATCCGTGCCGGCATTTCTTTCCTTAGCCGATGCTCCCTATCGTTTGCGACGCGCGATCCCGTTCAGGCGTCCGGCCGCGGTGCCCCATGCCTGGCGCTCTGAAACACGCGCCGGTCGGGCATTCGAATCGCGGTCAACACGCTGTGAGACACCGTGTCGATGCCGATGGTGTTGCCGACGATCCGCGGCCTCGGCCATTCATCCGGGTCGAGATCGGCGTTGTTCCAGTGGCCGTACACGACCGGCGTCTCGCCGCGGTACTCGGCTGGAAACGCCGAGTCCCCCCAGATGAGCGCCCTCCGTGGCTGGTCCGCCAGCCCTGGCAGCCGCGGATTGACGCCGGCATGCGTGCAGATGCAGTCGGGGGTCTGGAAACTCAGGACCAGCTCGGCGAAGAACGCGCGATGAGACGCCGGGAGCGTATCAAAGAACACGTCGTACGGGATCGCACAGTCCTTCTGGTACATCCGGTGGCCCGCCTCGCGAACAGCGCCGCTCAGCGCGTCCGCGGCCTCGGCCGAGTAGCTGACAACGGTATCGAGCCCGTCCATCCCCAGGAGCCACGAGTGGTTGGTATGGTCTTCCTGCGCACGCAGCAGCCAGTCCTCGTGGTTGCCGAGCAGGCACACGACCTTGGCGGCGCTGTCGCGGCGAAACGCCAGAATCGCGTCGATACACTCTCGCGAAGACGCTCCCCGGTCGATGTAGTCACCGAGAAACACCACGACGTCGCCTTCGGTGACTTCCCCTCGCAGCTGCCCGAGGAGATCGAGAAGAGCCGGCAGGTTCCCGTGGATGTCTCCGATCGCGACTGTAGCCATGCACATAAAGGTCGAAACAGAAACCGCGCCGCGCGCGCCTCCAACGATCGACTCAGCCGCGGGCGTCACATCGTGGCACCAGGCGTCGCCGGCTGCAAACGGCGGGCTCGTTTATCGAGTGAGCCGCCGCGAAGCCACATCGCCCCCGCGGCGCGATGCGGCCAGCCCGGGACGACAGGTCGAAAAATGTGCTGAAGGCGGGCCGAGCCGCGGAGGCGCTGTTTCGCCCCAATCGCGCGTCAAACCCGTGTGCCCAACCGATGGTGCACTGTCGTTCGAGCAACCCCAGCCGGAGCGGCCACCGTAAGGCCAGCGCCGGAAGCGCATTTTTCCGGGCGGAGGCCGAGGCGCCGCGGGGGCGATGTGGTTTCGCGGCGAGCGCCCGGTAGCCAGATACGCCGCTACCTACATATCAGTCCTGGAGGTCGTCGCCGATTGGTTCGGGCAGGGCCACGCCCGAATCGCGAAGCGTCGGCATGGGGCGGAGTGGGACGCGCACCATCGGGCCGTTTCCGTCATCCTTCGTCTCTGGCGGATCGTCGCATGGCTCATAGAGTGCGAACCGCATCGCAAACGTGCCTCGCCCGCGTGTGCGGGAGCGCAGATCGGTGGCGTACCCGAACATCCCGGACAGCGGCACGCGCGCCTGGACGATCTGCACGGCATCGCGATCCTCACGCGACTGGATCTGCCCGCGGCGGCTGGACAGATTCTCTATGACATCGTCCACGTCCTCCTTCGGTACCACGACCTCGACCTGCATGACCGGCTCGAGAAGCACGGGCTTCGCTTTCGTCGCTGCGTCGTGGAACGCCAGCGAGCCGGCGATCCTGAAGGCCTTTTCCGACGAGTCCACGTCGTGATACGACCCGTCGTAAAGCACGACGCGGACGTCGATCACCGGGTAGCCGGCGAGGACGCCGCGCGTCAGGGCCTGCTCGATCCCTTCATCGACTGGCTTGACGAACTTCGTGGGAATCGCCCCGCCGACGATCGCGTTCTCGAACACGTAGCCGGAGCCGGGCTCGCCCGGATAGAGATGGATCTTCGCGTGCGCGTACTGGCCGCGACCGGCCCTCTGCTCGGCGTACTTGACTTCGCCGTCGGCGGGGCGCGTCAGCCTCTCTTTGTACGCAACCTTCGGACGCCCGACGCTCGCCTCGACGTTGAACTCGCGCTTCAGGCGGTCGATGACGATCTCGAGGTGCAGTTCGCCCATCGCGCCGATGACGACCTCCCCGGCCGCCTGGCCTAGGCTCACACTGAGGGTGGGGTCTTCGGCCATGAGCGCGTCGAGGCCGCGGCCGAGTCTTCCCTGATCCGCCGTGGTGTTGGGCTTGACGGCGAGCGTCAGAAGCGCGGCTCCGATCTTTCCACTCATGTCGTTCACCGATTCGCGCGCCGATCGAGCGCGCCGGGATCGCGTCGCTAGTCTACCTCTACCGTCCCAGTCACGCGCGTGGGGACCTCCGGCGGCAGAAGGTCCTCCTGTTCGCTTGAAGCGGCCGGGGCGTTACTACAGACAGAGGCGATGGGCGGGACGCGCGACGCCGATCGACCGGGAAGGAATTCGTCGTCCTCGAGCTTCAGTAGTGGACCAGGTTCTACAACAAATCGGAAACCAAAGTCACGATCGAAGGAGTACGCATCGATGAGTATCAATTCACTCTTACAGAAGTACTGCGGCGGTATCCTCACGCGCTCCTGTACGTTGGTCGTCGTGACCGGCGCGCTCGTGTTGTTGTCGCTGCCGGCAGTCTCCCTTGCACAGACCGAGACGGCTTGTGGCCCCGACGTGAAGGCAGAGATAGTGAAGGCCCTGGCGAGCGTGGAAGGCGCCCCTCAAGCGGACAAGCTGGAATTCGAGAAACAGGTGTATGCGAAGTATCAGGCCTGCGCCCAGGACAGCGAGCTCGTGCCGCAGTCCTTCTTCGTCGCCGCGCGGCAGTGCGGCGCGGCCGTCTCGCAGCTCGGCAGCCTCTTCTACGAGGAAATGAGCTGCTCCGGCTACGATCCGCAGCGCCGCCAGTTCGCGTCGCCGATCAAGATCAAGCAGACGTTCGGCTTTGGCCCGGCGCCGCTGCCGGGCAGCCGGGAGCATGTGCTCCACTGCGTGGCGGATGCCAACGGCTTCCTGCTGCCGGTCGGACGCGACACCGTGCACCTGGCCGACGCGATCAGAGACCAGAACCCGACGTGGCAGTTCGCCGTGATCGTCAGCGCCAACGAGAACCTGCACACGATCTATCCCATGGACGGGCAGACGCGTCGCGCCCGGTCGATCCTGTCGTGGCAGCTCACTCCAACCGACTGCAACTACAAGCCAATTTGGGGGAACGCGCTGAACTACCGCATCCGCCTGGATCAGTGAACGCGCGACCCACCGTGTCCGGTTGCACGTTCGGCGAGCTCGGCGGCGGCCACACTGGCCGCCGCCGAGGATCGAGGAGACGCAGGGCGGCGGCCACGACCTCTCTAGCGGCGGTCGCACCAATGTGCCACTCTAGCCAGTGTATCGGAGGCGTCATCATCTCCCTGGCCGCTGACCAACCCATCGTGGCCCGGGCCTATGACGCGGTCACGCACCGGCGCCTCGACGTGACACCCTTTGTGAGATCAGCGCGGCCATCGAGACAACAATCATCATCGTCAACGATGACGCCGGAGGAACGGCCACGAACACGAACGCGCCCGGCGACCCCGCCGGCGGCTTGATGATGCCCCCGTAGATCGCCACAGAGACCAGCGTGACAACGAGCGTCGCCCAATAGAGCGTCGTCCGGGTAATCGCCGACCAGCGCGTGGAAACCATGTTGGCCCTCGCCAGCGCCGCGAACGGGGCCAGCACCCAGATGACGAAGAGCACGAGCAGGAAACGGGGTGTTCGACGACCGGCACGGAGCATCAAACCGAGCGAGCTCGCGGCCCCCGCGAACACCACGAACAATGCCACTGCGCGCAGCCGGTCAAGCAACACACCATCCGGCCTTCCCGGGCTCGCTGGGTTACCTCCCTCACCGCGACCATCAGGACTCATGTTCGCTCCTTCATGGTCACTCGGCTGAGTCGTCCCGGACGGGTGACGACCATCAGCAGCCGTCAGAGTGTCCGGCCGTCGGCGACGGGCCGTTCGAGCCGGGTTTCGGCGCTGCTGGACGACGGCGGCCGCACAGACGCGCCGGTGTTACCGTCCCCGCTCAGCGCCCGCGCCGCCACCCACCACTCGCGAGCCTGGATCTCGGTCCACGGAACGACGTCGATCGCGGCGAGCGCCCGGGCCAGCTCCGCGGCGCTTCTCGGCCGGTCCTCGGGCTTCTTCGCCAGGCACGCCAGGACGAGCTGCTCGAGGGCAGGCGGAACCGCGATCGGCCCCCGCTGCGACGGCGGCACCGGGACCGACTGGAGATGCTTGGCGATCACCTTCATCACCGTGTCGCCGTCGAAGACCTGCTGGCCCGTGAGGAGGTAGTAGGCGACGCACCCGAGCGCGTAGAGATCGGCTCGTCCATCGATCGTCTCGCTGAGCGCGAACTCGGGGGCCATGTAGCCTGGCGTCCCGATAATCAGCCCGGCCTGCGTCGTCAGCGCCTGCTCGGAGCTCCCGTCGGCGATCGGTTTCACGAGGCCGAAGTCGAGCACCTTGACGAAGTCGTCGACGAGCCCGAGCCGGCCGACGTGGATGTTGGCCGGCTTGATGTCCCGGTGCACGAGACCGCGCACGTGCGCCTCTTCGAGCGATGCGCACACCTGGCGGAGGATGTGCACCACGCGCCCGGCGGGCTGAGGGCCGTGCTGACGAACGAGCGATTCGAGATCCATGCCGTCGAGCAGCTCCATCACGAAGTAGAGCGTCCCCTCATCCGTGACGCCGAAGTCGTAGAGCTCGACGGTGTGCGGCGAGCGCAGGTTGGCCGCCGCCTCCGCTTCCCGCCGGAAACGCGTCACCGCGACCTGCGCGTCCGCGGCGTCGCTCGCGCCGATCATCTCGGGGCGAATCAACTTGATCGCCGCGGGCCTGGCGAGCATGCGGTGCGTCGCCCGGTAGACCTCCCCCATCCCGCCGCGGCCCAGCAGCTCACCGAGCTGGTAGCTCCCCATCTCCCGCGCCTTCGCGACCTGCTGGCCGAGCGACGTGACGACGTGCGAGATGACGACGGCGACGCCGACGAGCAGGTAGTCGGGATAGTGCATGAGCAAGGCGTCCGAGGGATCGATGTTCCAGGTCCCCTTCGCCCGGGCGATGAGCATGGCGACGGGGTTCATGGATACGGCCACGAGCCCTGCCGCCAGGGTCTTTCCCGGCGTGCTCGGGACGATCGCGGCAAACATCAGCACGACGGCGCCGATCCACGAGATCTCCGGCGCGATGCTGCGCCCCACGGGCATCGGGTTCCAGTGGAAGGTCAGCCCCAGTGCGCAGCCCGTGAACACCATGTACGCGAGCCCGAGATCGAGCAAGCGCCTGGGATCCTGGTCGCCCCTGCGCGTGTAGAAGAACAGCAGCAGTGACACGGCCACGCTGACGACGGCGATCGCATCGCCGACGCCGAGCCGCGCATCGCCGTGGACCATCGACTGCGCCGCGAGGTGCCCCAGCACCGACGCCACGGTCCACAACCCGCCCGCCACGAGCGCCATGATCCCCAGCCGCCGCGACGCATCCCTGAGCAGATCGTCGGGGAGCACCCGGCGATGGCTCCGCCAGGACGTCGTCCGTGACGGCGTGGCGTGCGCGATCCGGCCGATGAGGTCAGGGTGGGCCATGGGCGATCAAGCGTAGCACCTCGGAGGTGGAACGGTTGAACAGGAGGTCAGGAGGTCAAGCTGAACTCCTGTTCTCGACCGCTAAACAAATTCGTCGAGCTGCGCTAGTCTACTGTCCGACCGCACATGTCCACGCCTCCTCCGCGCCGCTTCGGCCTGCTCCAGGCCACCGCCCTCAACATGATCAACATGATCGGGATCGGCCCGTTCATCACGATCCCGCTGTTGATGAGCGCGCTCGGCGGCCCCCAGGCCATGCTCGGCTGGATCGTCGCGCTCGTGATCGTGATCTGCGACGGCATGGTCTGGAGCGAGCTCGGCGCCGCGATGCCGGGCCCGGGCGGATCGTTCGGGTATCTGCGCGAGGCGTTCGGCCGCGAGAAGTTCGGCCGGCTGATGGCGTTCCTGTTCGTGTGGCAGTTCATCCTGAGCGGGCCGCTCGAGATCGCCTCCGGCTACATCGGCTTTTCGCAGTACATCGGCTACATCTGGCCCGGTTTCTCCGGCGGCTCGCTGTTCCTGGTCGCCGGGGCCGTCGGCCTCGTCAACATCGCGCTCCTCTACCGCCGCATCACGTCGATCGCGACGATCACCGTCAGCTTGTGGGTCGGCACGCTCCTGACGACGGCCGCCGTGATTGCGACCGGCGTGATGCACTTCGATCCGCAGATCGCGTTCGACTTTCCGCCCGGCGCGTTCAACTTCTCGCTCGGCTTCCTGATGGGCCTCGGCGCCGCGTCGCGCGTCGGCGTCTACGATTACCTCGGCTACTACGACGTGTGCTACATCGGCGACGAGGTCGAGAACCCGGGCGCGTCATCCCGCGTTCCATCCTGATCAGCACCGTCGCGGTCGCGGCGATCTACTTCGGCATCAACCTGTCGATCATCGGCGTCGTGCCGTGGCGCGAGTTCGTGCCGGCCGATGCGCACCCGGAGTCCAGCTTCATCGTCTCGACGTTCATGGAGCGGATCTACGGATCGAAGGTCGCCACCTTCTTCACGCTGATGATCCTGTGGACGGCGTTCGGATCGGTGTTCGCCCTGCTGCTCGGCTACTCGCGGATTCCGTACGCGGCGGCCCGGGACGGATACTTCTTCAAGGTGTTCGCGCGCCTGCATCCAACCAAGGGGTTCCCGTACGTCTCCCTGATCGTCCTCGGCCTGATCTCGATCGTGGCCAGCTTCTTCTCGCTTGGCGTGGTCATCGACGCGCTGATCGCCACGCGCATCCTGGTCCAGTTCATCGGCCAGGTCGCGGGTGTGATGCTGCTCAGGCGCACACAGCCGGACATGCCTCGGCCGTATCGCATCTGGCTCTACCCGGTTCCGACCCTCATCGCGCTGGCCGGCTGGCTGTTCATCTTCGTCACGACGGACGTGCGCGTGATCGCGTTTGGAGTGGGGATTCTGGCGCTGGGCGGCTCTGTGCTTCCTGGGCTGGTCCAGACGCCTGCGCCAGTGGCCGTTCCAGCCGTCACCCCGAATGCCGGCTTGATGTTAGTCTGTGACTCGGGGCTCGGGACCGACGATCGACCCGAGACCAAGACCACCGAAGACCCGAGGACCTGAGACCGAAGACCGAGACCCAAGACCTGAGACCTGAGACCCGAGACCACGCGAGACCCGAGACCATGTGGCGCCTTCTCCCGCTCCTCCTGCTGTCCGTGGCCGCCTGCAGCACCGCCGCGGATCCGGCGCTGCCGCTCGGCGCGCCGGCGCCGGACTTCGCCTTGCCCGGCGTTGACGGCAAGACGCATTCGCTTGGCGACTACTCGAACAGCCCGGTGCTGGCGGTCGTGTTCACGTGCAATCACTGTCCCGTGTCGCAGCTGTACGAGAGCCGGCTCAAGAAGCTCCACGAGGACTATCGGGGCAAGGGCGTCACCGTGCTGGCGATCAACCCGGACAACCCCGGTTCGTTGGGCCCGAGCGAGCTCGGCTACACGGACGTGGGCGATTCCCTCGCCGAGATGAAGACCCGCGCCGCCTACCGGAACATCGAGTATCCATATCTCTACGACGGCGACACGCAGGCGGTCGCGGCGAAGTTCGGCGTCACCGCGATGCCGCACGTGTACGTGTTCGATCGGGACCGCAAGCTGCGATACCAGGGACGGATCGACGACAACGTCAGCGAACCGCTCGTCAAGACCCGCGACGCGCGCAACGCGATCGACGCGCTGCTGGCCGGCCGCCCGGTCCCCGTCGCGCGTACAGCCGCGTCCGGCTGTCCCACGAAAAGGATCGCGAAGCCGTCCGGGAGCGACAGCGAGAAAGCCAGGATTGAAGCCGAGCCGGTGACCCTCCAGATGGCCGGCGCGGACGACTTGAAGAAGCTGCGCGCGAACGGGACCGGCAAGCTGCTGCTGGTGAACTTCTGGGCGACCTGGTGCGGCCCCTGCGTCACCGAGTTCCCGGATCTCGAGACCACCTATCGCATGTACCGCGGGCGCAATTTCGAGTTCGTCACCGTCTCGATCAACGACCCGGAGGATCAGCCACAAGTGCAGGCGTTTCTCCGGCAGAAACACGCATCGGGCCCGAACCTGCAGTTCGCGACGTCGGACATTTCCGGCCTGCAGGCGGCATTCGATCCCCTGATGCCGGCCGCGGTGCCGTTCACGCTGTTGATCGCGCCGAACGGCGACGTCCTCCACCAGCAGCTCGGCGAAACCGACATCCTGAAACTGCGGCGGGCAATTCTGGCGAGCCTGCCAGACGATAAGATGTACCCAGGCCTTCAGGCGTACTGGACCGGCCCTTGACAGCGGCCGGACCCGGCGCCTCTTCGAGGAGCGAGGGAGATTCATGACGCGACGAGCACACGGACATCATCGGCCGGCGGCCCTGGCGATCTGCGCTGTTTTCGTCACGGCCACGATCGCCTTCGCCTGGCCGCAAGCCCAGCCCGCGGGCGGGACGCAGGGACGCGGCCGCGGCATCCAGCCCAACCTCGAGCATCCCATTCTCCCGATCGGCTCGCCGGTGCCGGATTTCTCGCTGCCCGGCATCGACGGCAAGGTCCACAAACTGAGCGAGTACACGAAGACCAAGTTCCTGGCGATCGTGTTCGAGTGCAACCACTGTCCGATGTCGCAGCTGTACGAAAGTCGGGTCGACCGGCTCTACAGAGAGTATCGAGGGAAGGGCGTCACCTTCGTCGCGATCAACCCCAACAACCCCAAGTCGATTCGCTTGAACGAGCAGGGCTACACCGACGTGAACGACTCGCTCGAGGAGATGAAGATCCGGGCGAAGTTCCGGGGCCGCGACTGGCCGTACCTCTACGACGGCGAGACCCAGGCCGTGGCGATCAAGTTCGGGGTCGTCGCCACGCCCCACATCTACCTCTTCGATCAGGACCGCAAGCTGCAGTACCAGGGACGGATTGACGACAACCAGCGCGAGGATCTCGTCAAGTCGCACGACGCGCGCAACGCGCTCGAGGCGCTGCTCGCCGGCCGTCCGGTGCCGGTCGCGCAAACCGGCGCCTTCGGCTGCACCACGAAGTGGATGTCGAAGGCGAGCGGCGTCGAAGAGGAGTGGGCGAAGATTCAGAACGAGCCGGTGACGCTCGACCTCGTCGGCGTGGACGACATCAAGAAGCTGCGCGCGAACGGGACCGGCAAGGTGCTGCTGGTCAACTTCTGGTCAACCGGGTGCCGCGACTGCGTCAGCCAGCTGCACGATCTCGAGACCACCTACCGGATGTACCGGCTGCGCAGCTTCGATTTCGTCACGGTCTCGACGGATCCCCCCGGCGACTATGAGGCGGTGCTGGCGTTCCTCAAGAAACAGTACGCCTCGAGCCCCAACAAGCAATTCGCCGTGGCTGACCCGAACGCCCTGCAGGCGGCCTGGGGCGCCAAGTGGAAGCCGGGATCGCCGTTCACGATGGTGATCGCGCCGGACGGCAAGGTCCTCTTCCAGAAGGAAGGCAAGCTGGACATCCTGGAAATGCGGCGGGCGATCCTGGCGAACATGCCGGACACCAAGGCGTACTTCGGGCAGCAGGCGTACTGGCAGAAGGCGGTTGCGGAAAAAGGCAAGAAGTAAGACGCGGACGCGCGCCGTCACGAGCGGTGTGTCGCCTGCAGATGGGCTTCCGGCGGCTTGGAGTCGTAGGGCTCGAAACGGCTGAACGTCCCGGTTGCGTGTGGCGCGACGGGGCCATCGACCGGGTAGGGCCCCGCAACCCCCGCGAGCCACCCATCCTTGGCCCTCCAATGCGGAGGGTTCATTCTGTACCGGAACACGAAGTATCGCTGACGCTCTGAATCCGCTCCCGGCGCGGGGAGGGTGGCCATCAGCTCAATCTCGTCCGGAAGCGCTGCCAACTCGTTCGGGTGATACAACCACACCACGAGATCCGCCTCCGCCATGGCCTCGGCCGTCAGGAAGCTCGCGGGAAACAAGTCGAGTCTCCGACGACGTTCGAGCATGTCGTACAGGACCTGCCGCGTTTCGCGGTCCTGCGCGAAGCGCTCGAGATCGGCAGGGTCCAGCGGCTCTCCGGCGATGAGGCGCGTCAGGAGCGGTTCGATCCGCGCCGCGAGCACGCCGTAGCTCCGGCGGTCGCCCGCGAAGGTCCTCCACACCAGCCAGACAGCGAGGGCGGCCACCATCGCGACGAGCACCCCGATCGTGATGAGGATCGTCTTCATCGCGCAGTCCTTGGAAATGTCCGGAGTTCCTTCACAAAACGCAGGCCCGTGGACGCATAGCCCATCCCGGCGTAGAACTGGTGCGCGTTCTGCCGGTGATGCGCGGTGTTCACGAGCATGGCGCTTGCGCCTCGACTTGCGGCCCACGCCTCCGCGGCCTCCACCAGGGCGCGCCCCAGACCGCTCCGCCGATGAGCCTCGCCGATCGACAGAACCAGGATCCGTCCGTACGTGCCATTGCGCTCATAGTAAGGCGCCAGCCCGACGCCGGCAACGCCGACCACCGCAGCGCCGACCTGTGCCACAAACGTCCTGTAGCTCGCGTCAACTTCGATCGCGGCCAGCCGCTCGCGCATCTCGGATTCCGCAGTCGGATACCCGAGCTCCGACATGAGCCCGGCAATGGACGACGCATCGGCCGTGGTGGCATCGCGAATGGTGATCACGACTCAACTCTCGAGACGAGATCGGCGACCAGGAGATCCTCGGTCAACAGCTGTGCCGATTGAAGGACCGTGCCCTCGGGATCAACGACCCCGGACGATCCGTAGGACACGAGATCCGCCGTGCGGCCCGCGACATCGGCACGGATGACCCACACGCTGTTCTCTACCGCGCGGGCGATGTCGGCGTTCCTCGCGTCAACGACGACGTCTGCCTTCTCCGGAGGGAGGCCGTTGTTCGTCGGCACGAACAGAACCGTCGCTCCCTGGGAGGCCATGATTCTCGCCGGCTCGACATGGTTGGAGTCGTTGCAGATGACGATCCCGAACGTGAGACCGCCGGCATGGAAGACCGGGATCCGCTCGCCGGCCCGATAGATCGACTTCCTGATCGCCGGATGCATCTTGCGATAGATGCCGATCACGGATCCTCTGTGAAAGACCGCTGCCGAGTTGTAGAGCTCACCCGTTCCGGCTCTCTCCGTAAATCCCAGGATGGTCGTAACGGTGTCGCTGGCCAGCGGCGTCAGCACGGCGTCGAGCTGACCGCTTTCCACGTCAATCGCAATATCGGCGGGGTGAGCCGCGTAGTCCGCCAGACCTCCGAGGACGGCCTCCGGGCAGCAGAGGATTTCCACCCCTTCCGCCTCACACCACGCAACCCGTTTGCGAATGAGCTCGACGGCGTCCATGGACCCACATGGAAGAAGGGGGGATTGATAGGCGGCTACCCTCACGGGATCAAAGTTCTAAAGTTCTAAAGTTCTAAAGTTCGAAGGTGAGGCTCTGTCGATTCCACCGAGCGCGATGATGCTAACATGGCCGCGCCAGCGGCAGTTGGCGGCCGCGGACTTGACGGAGGTCTCGTATGAATCGCCCGATCGTAGTGCTGCTCGCAGCCTCGGCCATGACGTTGACGAGCCGCGTGGACACCGCCACGGCGCCGGCGGAGGTGACGCGGAAGGTCTATATCTCGGCGACCGATTCCAAGGGCGCGCCGGTCACCGACCTGGCAGCCGCGGACATCACCGTCAAGGAAGGCGGCAAGGAACGGCCTGTCGCCAGCCTGCAGCCGGCCAGCGCACCGCTGCACGTCGCAATCCTGGTCGATGATGGCGGCACGGGAGGGTTCCAGTCCGCGGTGTTTCAGTTCATCCAGAAGGTCCACGGCCGCGGGCAGTTCGCGATCAGCATGCTCAACCCGCAGGCGATCAAGCTCGTCGATTTCACCGAGGAGGTCGATGCGCTGAAGACCGCGCTCGGGCGGCTGGGCGCGCGCGGGCGCCTGCAGCCGGACGGGGACCAGATGCCTGAGGCGATTGCGGAGGCGGCCAAGGCGCTGCAGCAGCGCAAGGCCGAGCGGCCCGTCATCCTGGCGATGACCATTGCCGGCGGCCAGCTTCACTCGGTCGAGCCCGACAACGTCATGCGAATTCTCCGCGCGAGCGGCGCGGGCTTGAACGTCCTCAGCATCACGGGCGCCGACCTGGGTCAGGTGATGGGCGACGGCCCCAAACAATCGGGCGGACGTCTCGAAGAGGTCGGGACGGGAACGGCGATCGGGCCGGCGGCGATCAGGCTGGCCGACACGCTCCTGAACCAGTACCTGCTCACCTACACGCTGCCGGACGGCGTCAAGATGTCCGATCGAATCAGCGTGACGACGTCGCGCAAGGGCATCAGCCTCACGGCGCCGTCGCGCATCGCGGACAAGTAGCGACGCCCGTCGCGCATCCCGGCCAGCAGCGACGCCCGTCGCGCATCGCGGCCAAGCGACGCCCTACTGCGTCCCGTTCGTTCGCACGAGCGGCACGTCGCCGGGATCCCCGAACTGCTCAACGAGCTGCGCATCGTACCCGTGCCACACGTGCCAGGTGCCGGAACCTGGTCGATACAGGGCGACATCGGTGGCCCCGTCGCCGTCGAAGTCGCCGGGGGTCACGACGTCGCCCGGTTCGCCGAACTCCCCTAACAGAAAGTTCTGCCGGGCGTACCACAGCCCTCGTGACGGCTGGTGCACCGCGAGCTCGGTCATGCCGTCGCCGTTGTAGTCGCCTGGCACCGGCACGTCGCCGGGATCACCGAACTGCGCCGTGAACTGGTTTCGGACGTACCACGTCGCCGTCGAAGGCCGATAGACCGCCACGTCCGTGATGCCATCGCCGTCGTAGTCAGCAGGAACAGGAATATCGCCCGGCTCGCCGAACGGAATCACGAACTGACCGCGCACGAACCAGAGCCCGGTCGACGGGGAGTACAGAGCGACATCCGTGGTCCCATCGCCGTTGTAATCGGCGGGCACGGGGATGTCCCCGGCCTGGCCCCATTGGACCGCGAACTGATTGCGCACATACCACATGGCCGTCGACGGCCTGAAGACCGCAACATCCTGCCTGCCGTCGCCGTTGTAGTCGCCCGGCACCGGGACATCGTCCGCATCCCCGAATTGCAGCGCCAGCTTGTTGCGCACGAACCATTGGCCGGTTGATGGCCTGTATACCGCCAGATCGGTCACTCCATCGCCGTCGTAGTCTCCCGCGGTCGCCCGCAGCGCCGACGGGGCGCGAGGAACCGGTTGATAGCCTCCGCCCCCGTGGTGAACGGTGAAGTGGCCCCAATCGAGCCAGTCCCCCGTTGCGGGACGAAACACGACGACCTCGGCGGCGCCATCGCCGTCGTAGTCGCCGGGAACGGGCACATCCCCGGGAATCCCGTGCTGAAACGCGAACTGGTTGCGCCCGTACCAGTATCCGGTCGAGGGGCGGTACACCGCGACGTCGGTCGATCCGTTCCCGTCGTAGTCCGCCGGGACGGGCACATAGCCGGGGCCGCCGAACTGGATCGCCGATTGGTTCCGCACGTACCAGTAACCAGTCTTGACTCGATAGACCGCGATGTCGGTGGCGCCGTCGGCGTTGTAGTCGCCGGGGACCGGCACGTCGCCCCGGTCGCCAAACTGGACCGCCAGCTGACCGCGCACATACCAGAAGCCTGTCGACGGCCGATAGACGGCGATGTCCGTCACACCATCGCCGTTGTAGTCGGCCGCAACCGGGATGTCTCCCGGCTCCCCGAACTGGACGACGAATTGATCCTTCACGGACCAGACGCCGGTAAGGGGCCGATACACCGCCACGTCGGCTCTGCGATCGCCGTTGTAATCGCCGGGTACCGCCAGGTCCCCTGGCCCGCCGTATTGCAGCGTGAACTGGTGTTGCAGCGTGAACTGGTTCCGCACAGCCCAAACGCCGGTCATCTGGTTGTAGATCGCGAGGTCGGCGATGTCGTTGCCGTCGAAATCGCCGGGGACGGAGTAGACCGGCCGTATCGTGCTGCCCGACAGCGTGAGCGTGTAATCGCCCGGCGGTGACGGCTCGGAGCGATAGATCCTCACGCGAAACGCCGCGCGACTGTTGGCGGCGAACACAATCTGTTCGTCGATGCCCGTGCCGGCCGTATCCGATCCGACCAGATACGTGCCATCGTCCTTGTAGACCGCCATCGCGAAGTCGGCCGACGCGGGCACGTCCAGGTGAATGGTGAAGGTTCCCGCGCCGGTCGCATTGAAGCGATACCAGTCCTGGTCGTTGGACGTGTAGATCTTCGACGCGAAGGAGCCAGGTCCGATGCGACGGGCCGTGTCGATCGTGTTGTTCGGCTCGAACGTGTCGGTGAACGGGCCGGCAGTGGCTGTCAGATGATAGGAGGCGTCCTGCGAGTAGTTCAGGCCGCCGGGATTCTCGATCGGCATGAACTGAGCCTGCCAGCCGACCAGGACATAGTACGTCCCGGCAGCAACGGTCGTGAGGATGCGTTTGTCAGTGCCGGGCGGAGAGGTCCCGATGCCTCCGCCGGCGACCAGCGAACCCGCGGCGTTGTACAAACTCAGGTTGTAATCCTGAGCGTCCGGCACGTCGAGGTCGATCAACAGGTGCGCGTCGGCCGTGACCCCGATCCAGTACCAGTCGGCGTCATTGCGCGTGAACTTATACGATGAGATCGTCGTCGCCGGCGGCAGATGGACGGCGGTGGCAATCGTATTGTTCGGCTCGAACGTGTCCCCAGTCAGCGGCGCAGTGAGCGTCAGCGTGTAGCTCGCATCCGGATCGTAGGCCGGAGACGGAGAGCCGGCGCGCACCACGATCCAGTAGTTGCCCGGCTGGAGCGTCCACTCCAGGCGTTCGTCCACGCCGGTTCCGGGGTTGTCCGCCACATACATCTCGATCGGGTCGCGGACCGCCGGGAACTCCTGGTGCAGGGCGACGGCGTAGTTCGCGGCGTCAGGCACGACCAGATCGATGCGGATGTGCTGCGCGCTCGAGAGCGAGAAATGATAGAAGTCCACGTCTCCGGACGACGAGATATAGGACACCAGTGGGGCACCACTCGCGATCGGCGTCGCCGTCTCGCGCGTGTCGTTCGGCTCGAACGTGTCGGCGGCATGCAGGACGGCGCCGGAGCAGACGATTGCAGCCAGAGCGGCCGGCAGAAGGGATCGCCGCAACTTCCGTAGGCGCATGGGCGAGCCCTCCCGGGACGGCCGCGTCCGGTGCTGCTGGTTAAGTGACGTGGTAGTGAAGATCGGCTGGAGCAGCGCCTCGAGGCCGGGGGCTTCGAGTCGCGTTTTGGTGATCTTCGCGGCTCAAGCCGCTTGGTGATCTTCGCGGCTCAGTATACCTGATGCTAACATGGCCGCGCTGGCGGCCGTTTGGCGCCGCGGACTTTGACGGAGGTCCTGTATGAATCGACTGATCGTCGTGCTGCTCGCAGCCTTGCCGATGACGTTGACGACCGGAGTGGGCGCCGCGACGGCTCCGGCGGAGGTGACGCGGAAGGTTTATATCTCGGCGACCGATTCCAAGGGCGCGCCGATCACCGACCTGACGGCCGCGGAAATCACCGTCAAAGAGGGCGGCAAGGAACGGACGGTGGCCGGCCTGGTGCCCGCCACCGCACCCGTACACGTCGCGATCCTCGTCGAGGACAACGGTACGGGAGCGTTCCAGTTCGCCGTGTCTCAGTTCCTGCAGAAGGTCCACGGCCGCGGACAGTTCAGCATCAGCGTGCTCACCCCGCAGGCATTGAGACTCGTCGATTTCACCGACGATGTCGAGGGACTGAAAGGCGCGCTCGGAAAGTTGGGCCAGCGCGGGCGCGCGGAGTCCGATGGCGATCAGCTGCCCGAGGCGATCTCGGACGCGGCAAAGGAGCTGCAACTGCGGAAGGCCGAGCGGCCGATCGTCCTGGCGCTCACGATTGCGGGCGGCATCCTTCACTCGGTGGAACCGAACAACGTGCTGAAAACCGTCCGATCGAGCGGCGCGGCCCTGAACCTCGTGTACGTCTCGGGCGCCAATCTGGGGCAGGTGTTGGGCGACGGGCCGAAAGAATCGGGCGGGCGCATCGAAGAGGCCGGCACGGGACAGGCGATCGCCCCGGCGGTGAGCAGAATTGCGGACTCCGTGCTGAACCAGTACCTCCTCACCTACACGCTGCCGGACGGCGTCAAGTTATCGGACCGCCTCAGCGTGACCACGTCGCGCAAGGGCATCAAGCTCACGGCGCCGTCGCGCATCACGGACAAGTAGAAAACGAGTCAGCTCTCTCGCAGGATCTCTGCCGGATCCAGTTTCGCGGCACGGCGCCCCGGGACGAGGCACGCGATGGCCGCGATCGCCACGAGCGCAACGGGGACGCTCGCCATCGTGCGCAGATCCGTCGGGCTCACGCCAAACAACATCGTCGTGAGGAAACGCGCGGTCAGGAACGCCGCGCCCACCCCGAGCCCGACGCCCACGACCACGAGCCGCAACCCCTGCAGAACGACCATGCGCCGGACGCCCGACGGCTCGCCGCCGAGCGCCAGACGGATGCCGATGTCGCGCGTGTGTTGCTGGACGAAGTACGCCATGACGCCGTAGATGCCGACCACCGACAGCACCAGCGCCGCCAGCGCGAACATCCCGACCAGCACGCTGAGGTAGCGGGGGCGCGTCAGCGACTCCGAGACGAGCTCCTCCCCCGTCGCGATGTTCGAGAGCGCGAGGCCCGGATCGAGCTCGCGGACGGCCTGCCGCACGGACAGCGCCTGCGACACGGGGTCCGCGCTGGTTCGGAGGACGAAAAACGCGTTCGGGAAATCCACGAAAGGCCAATAGACCGTGCCGTCCTCGGATGCGTCGAGGCCGGTCCATTTCACGTTCCCGACGAGGCCGACGACAGTCGTCCAGCCACACGTCGTGCAGCCGCCGCTTTTCAACCGGCGGCCCACGACTTCCTGCCCGGGGAAGAACCGGTTGGCCCACGCCCGGTCCACGACCACGAGATCATCCCGGAGGGAAAACTCGTCCAGCAGCCGTCCGCGTTCGAGCCGAAGACCGACGGTCTTGAAGAACGCCGGCGAAACAGCCACCCAGGTGCAGATTGGCTGATTCTGGCCGGGCAGTGTCGGGTGATCCTCGAGATCGAAGTTGTTCCGGTTGCCGCTGTCGCTCGGCGGCCGGCTGTCGGCGAGCGCAGCCGCTTCCACCCCGGGCAGCACCGCCAGCCGCGCGAGCGCCCGATCCCAGAACGCCTTTCGGTCGCTCTCCTTGGAATAGCCCGGACCGGACAGGGACACCGCGGCCGTCAGCACGCGCTCGGTGTCGATGCCGACGCTGACGCGGCTGAGCCAATCGAGACTCGCCATCACGAGCACGGCCGCGACGATGAGCGGCGTCGCGAGCGCGAACTGGGCCGAGACGAGCGCGCGCCGCAGCCGTCGTGCCGCCGGCCCGTCGGTCGACGACCGGCCGCCGGAACGGAGCGCGCGATCCATCCCCATCGACGAGCTGTGGATCGAGGGCACGAGGCCGCCAAGAAAAATGAGCGCCCCGCTGCCGGCCGCCAACAGGACGAGCCATCCGATTACCGGCGCGGACAGCCGGACCTCGCCGACGCGCGGGATGTAGTCGACGCCGTACGTCGTCACGAGGTTGATCGCGAGGAAGGCGACGCCCACCCCCACGGCCGCGGCGCCGGCCGTCAGGACGCCGCTTTCGACGATGAGATGCTGCAGGAGCCGGCCCCGCGACGCGCCAAGCGCGCTGCGAATGGCCAGCTCACGGCTCCGGTTGAGCGCACGCGCGATGAGCAGGTTGATCGCGTTCGCGCAGGCGATGAGGAGCACGCACCCGACCGCGGCGAGCACGACCAGGAGCGTCGAGCCCACGTCTCCGACGACGCGGCCCTTCAGATCCTGCAGGCCCCACGTGGCTTTCTCGTCCTGATACGACGATTTCCAGATCGGGAAGAGCCGCGCGTTCGTGGCGCGCAGCGTGTCGAGCGCCGCCGCGCGGGACACATCAGGCCGCAGCCGGCCCAGCGCCGTCGTGAAGAACGGCCCTTTGCGTTTCGGCGGCGGCCAGCGCGCCGCGGTGAAGAGCGCGACGTCGTGCTCGAGCGGGCCGACGGTCTTCTGCAGCACGCCGACGACGCTGTAGCTCGCGCCGTCGATCGTCATCGTCCGGCCGAGCACGGCCGGATCGCTCCCGAATCGGCGGGCCCAGTAGGCCGCGGTCAACACGGCGACGGGGTCGCCGCGCGTGTCGTCCGAGACGTCGAAGAGGCGCCCGATGGCGGCCGTCTGGCCCAGGAGGGGAAAGTAGGAACCGGTCACGGCCTTCGCGGTCACCCGCTCGGCGGCGCCGCCCTCCGAGACCGTGACCCGGCTGGTCTGGTAGGCGGCCACCGAGCTGAACGCCGGATGATCGGCCTCGAGCGCTCGGTAGTCGACGACCGAGAACCGGAATCGATACGGCGGATTGTCCGTGTAGAGCCAGAAGAGCTCGCCGGGAGCGGCGTAAGGCAGCGGGTTGACCAGAACCGCCCGGACGACGCTGACCATGCCGGTAGTGGCGCCGAGACCGATGCCGACCGTGAGCACAATCGTCGCGGTCAGCGCGGGTGTGCGCGCCAGGCTGCGCACGCTGTAGAGGACGTCACGCCAGAGCTGAAGCACCATGATTCATTAGTCGGACGATCGGCCCTTTCGGTTAGCCGGGCTGCGAATCACGCCTGCGGGGGCTGGTAGATCTGGATGAGATTGCCGCAGGTGTCCGCGAACACGGCAATCGTCACCGGGCCCATCGGCGTCGGTTCGCACGTGAACGCCACGCCCTGCGCCTTCAGCCGCGCGTACTCCTTCGCGATGTCGGCCGCCTCGAAGGCAGCGAGCGGGATGCCTTGCGCGAACATCGCCTCCTGAAACGCCTTGCCGGCTGGATTGGCGTTCGGCTCGAGCGAGAGCTCGAGGCCGTCCGGCCCTTCCGGCGAGACGACGGTGATCCATCTGTATTCGCCGACCGGTATCTCCATCTTCTTCCGGAAACCCAGGACCTCCGTGTAGAACTTCAAGGCCTTGGCCTGGTCATCGACCATGATGCTGGTGAGCTTGATCTGCATCGCGTCCCTCTCTGTGCTGAATGCCTGCGCCCGAGTCTGGCAGAAGGACGCCGCCGGCGCTTCTCGAAAACTGCGAAAACGCCCACGCCGGCAGGCACGCCATCAAGCTGAAGCATCCTGGAATCAGGGCCCGGGGCAGCGTGCCGGGCACCTGCACCATCGCGCGAAGCCGGCGCTGGTATGCGGAGGGCGTGGCGCCGACGCGCCGCGTGAAGAGATCGCTGAAGCTCCCGAGGCTCGAGAAGCCGACCTCCATGCAGACGTCGGTCACGGAATGGCCGCCCAGCGCCAGCAGACGCCTCGCCCGGTCCAGACGCGACTGAATCCGGAACTGGTGCGGCGTGAGACCGAACACCGCCTCGAATTGCCGGATGAAGTGGAACGGCGAGATCCCGACCTCGCGCGCGACGTCCTCGATCGAGACCGGGTCTTCCGGCACCCCCTGCAGCATGTCTCGCGCCTGGCACAGGCGCCTGAACACATCATTTCTCAACAGCACGTCACCATCAGCTTAACCCGGAGTTCATTCGTGTCGCGTCCGTGAAAAATCAATTTGTGGCTCCGAGAATGAGTTTTGGAGACCCGTTTCAAGGGTCGCCCGTCCGTCCGACGTACAATCCAGGAAACATGCCCACCCGCACACCTCCCAAATCGAAGGCCACGTCGACCGGATTCGCCGCGCTCGGCCTCGACGAGGCAATCGTCGCGTCGGTCACGACGCTCGGATACGAAGAGCCCACCCCCGTCCAGCGCGAGACGATTCCGCTCCTCCTCGAGGGACGCGATCTGCTCGCCCAGGCAGCCACCGGCACGGGCAAGACCGCCGCATTCGCGCTGCCGATGCTGCACCGTCTCGCCAACCTCGGCGCGGAGGATCGCCGGCGGACGACGGGGCTCGTGCTCGTCCCGACGCGCGAGCTGGCCATGCAGGTTGCCGAAGCCGTGCACAAGTACGCGCGCGGCGGCCAGCTGACCGTGCTTCCCCTCTACGGCGGCGCCCCGATGTTCCAGCAGGTGCGCGCGCTCGAGCGCGGCGCCAGCGTCGTCGTGGCGACTCCTGGCCGCGCGCTCGACCACATCCGGCGCGGCACGCTGAAGCTGGACCGGGTCGCGATGTTGATCCTGGACGAAGCGGACGAGATGCTCGACATGGGCTTCGCCGAGGATCTGGACGCCATCCTCGAAGCAACCCCGCCGGCCCGGCAGACGGCCCTGTTCTCCGCGACGATGCCGGCGCGGATTCTGTCGATTGCGGAACGCCATCTGCGGAACCCGACGCGCCTCAAGATCGCCCGCGAAACGGCGGCGGCCGGCAAGCTGCCACGCGTCCGCCAGATTGCCTACATCGTGGCCAGGGCCCACAAGCCGGCTTCGCTCGAACGCGTCCTCGAAACGGAGAATCCGGATTCGGCGCTCGTCTTCTGCCGCACGCGGCTCGAAGTCGACACGCTCGTCGAACTGCTCAACGCGCACGGCCACCGCGCGGACGCGCTCCACGGAGGCCTGGAACAACGCGAGCGCGAGCGCGTGATGGGCCGCTTTCGCGAGGGGAAAGTGGATATTCTCGTGGCGACGGACGTCGCCGCGCGCGGGCTCGACATCGAGCGGCTCTCGCATGTCATCAACTACGACGTGCCGGCCTCGCCCGATGCCTACCTGCACCGCATCGGCCGGACGGGACGCGCCGGCCGCGGCGGGACCGCCATCACGCTCGCCGAGCCGCGCGAGCATCGCCTGCTCCGCGCCATGGAGGCGGCGACGAAACAGAAGATCGAGGTGGCGCCGATTCCGACGGTCGCGGATCTGCGCGCGCGCCGGCTCGAGATCACCCGCGCTTCGCTCCGCGAGCGGCTGCTTGCCGGCAACCTCGATTCCACCCGTGTCGTCGTCGAATCGCTCGGGAGCGAGTTCGACATCATGGACATCGCGGCCGCCGCCGTCGCGCTGGCACATTCTGCTGCCGGAGGTGAGGGCGACGATCGCGAGATCCCCGTCGCGGCGCCGCCGGCCAGCGGGAAACGGCCGCTGGGAGAGCTGAAGCCGGCGCGGGGCCGTCTGGTGCAGGGAGGGGCCGGCCGCGCCGCGGAGGGAGAGTTCGTCCGCCTGTTCGTAGGGGCCGGCAAGCGGGCCGGGATTCGCCCAGGCGATCTCGTCGGGGCCATCACCGGCGAAGCGGGCATCGAGGCGCAGTCGATTGGCGCGATCGAGATCAACGACGGCTTCTCGCTCGTCGAAGTGCCGGAGACGCTGGCAGACGACGTCATCGAGGCGCTGCGCGCGACGAAGCTCCGCGGAGCGAAAGTGACGGTGCGGCGGGATCGGGGGTAGGGGCCGCGGCTCACCCTACGCGCGTCAGCGAAGCAAGCCGCGCGCCTTACCGCGGGTGCGAAGCGGAGCACGCGGCCCTTACGGCGAGCGCAGCGAGCCGCCTACGCGCGGCAGCGAAGCAAACCGCGCGCCCTTACCCTGTGCTAGCCTTCCCGCATGAGACCTCTGTGCGTTCTGCTGGCGTGCATCGTCATGCAACTCACGCCGATGCCCTCAGGACGGGAAGTCGCGATCACGATCGACGATTTGCCCAGAGGCGGCGACGGCGGCCCCCGTAACCTCGCCGGCGTCCGCGCCATGACGGAGCGACTCCTGCAGCCGTTTCGCGATCAGCGCGTACCCGTCGCCGGCTTTGTCAACGCCAGCCGTCAGGCCGAGATCGGTGTCGAGGGCCTCCGTCAGATCCTCGACTTGTGGCTCGACGCCGGCGCCGACCTCGGCAATCACTCGGTACTCCCATCTCGACATCAACAACGTCCCGCTGGACCGGTACACGGCAGACATCCTCGAAGGCGAGCCGGCCCTCCGCGCGGCACTCGCGGCTCGCGGAAAGGCTCTTCGGTTCTACCGCCATCCGTTCCTTCATGCCGGGCCGACCGCGGACCTCAAGAAGGGCCTGCAAGGGTTTCTGGACCGCCACGGATACCGCGTCGCTCCGGTCACGCTCGACAACTCCGACTACCAGTACGCGGCGCTGTACACGAGGCCGCAGTACCGCGAGCGCGTGCGGCAAGAGTACGTGCCGTACATGGAATCCGTTGTCGCGTTCTTCGAAGCGCGCTCGGTCGAAGTCGTGGGCCGTGAGTTTCCGCAGATCCTGCTGCTGCACGCCAACGAGCTCAACGCGGACCTCGTGCCTGACCTGCTCGCCATGTTCAAACGGCGCGGCTACACGTTCGTGACGCTGGAACGCGCGCTCGCCGACGACGCGTATCGCTTGCCCGAGGAGTACGTCGGCCCGGGCGGCTTCTCGTGGATCCATCGCTGGTCGAAGACGAAGGGAATGAAGCCGAGGGGCGAGCCCGATCCACCGGCCTGGGTGAGCGAGGCGTGGGCGACGCGATAGTGATGGAGACGAGAATCGCGGAACGACTGACGCCCCTGGCTGCCGCTGCGACCGCGCTCGCAGCGTTCGCGTGCTGCGTGCCTCTGGGCTTCGCCGGAGCCCTCGGTGTGCTGGCGCTGAGCAGCCTCTTCGACGCGCTGCAGCCATGGTTCCTCACGGCCGCCACGCTCCTGCTGGCCGTGAGCGCGGTCCAGCTTTACCGGAGCCAGGGCACCTGCCGACGTAGAGGCCGCCGCTTCAGCCTGACGGTTCTGGGTTTGTCGGCGGCGATTGTCCTGCTCGTGTTGTTGTTCCCGCAAAGCGTGGCCGGATGGATCGCGGACTACATGCTGTGATCAGGCGATACGGCGTCTTCGCGGCCGTCCCTCTTCTCGTGCTTCTCGCGCGCGCCTGGCTGGGAACCGCCGGCACGACACCCGCCGGGCAGCCGCCGCTCGCGGACCTGAGCGATCCGGCCGCTCTCAAAGCCGAGTTCAACCGTGAAGCCTCGAAGATGCGGAGCATCATCCTGCTGTCGGCCTCGTGCCCGTATTGCCTCAAGGGCGCCACGGAGATCGAGCGGATCCTCGCGAAACATCCTCAGCGTGCGCTCACGGTCTTCGTCGTCTGGCAGCCGATTCTCGCCACTGATTGGGGCAAGCCCGGGACGGGTGCGCTTGGCCGGCTCCCCGACGCGCGAGTGCGGCAGTTCTGGGACGCCGGTCACACCGTCGCCAGGGCGCTCGAGCACTCGTCCCGTGGCCGCGATCTCCAGCCGGGTTGCTGTTTCCAGAAGGACATCTGGTGGGATCTGATGGCAGTGTATGCGCCGGGCGTTGAATGGAACGAGACGCTCCCCGAGCCCCTGTTGCTGGATGGAACGGTCGAGGAGGCGGCGGAGAGGTTCGAATCACTAATCACTAATCGTTGAATCCCTGGATCGTTGAATCTCCGGGATAGCGATTCAAGGATTCAACGATGCGGGATTAGTGATTCGAGACTAGCCTGGCTGTTCAATCCTGACGAAGAACTGTCACGGGATCGACGAGCTGCGCACGGCGCGCCGGCATCCATGTGGCGCTGGCCGACACGACGAGCAGGAGCAGCACGACGCCGGCGAACGTCACGGGATCCGTCGGTGCGACGCCGAAGAGAAGCCCGCCGATCAGACGTGTCAGCGTCAGCGACGCAGCGATACCGATCGCGAGCCCGATGGCCACGAGCGTCAGCCCTTCGCCGGCAACGAGGCGGACGATGTGCCGGCGGCGCGCGCCGAGCGCGACCCGGATGCCGATTTCACGTCGGCGCTGCGCGACCAGATACGCCATGACGCCGTAGAGTCCCACGGCGGTCAGCAGCACCGCCGCCCCGCCAAAGGCCGAAAGCACAATCATGTTGAAACGGCGTGGCGCCTGGACCGTGGCCAGCAGCTGGTCGAGCGTCAACGCGGCGCTCACGGGCTGATTCGGGTTGATCGCGTAGACACGTGCCCTCATGGCCGGAAGCAGCTCCCCCGCCTTGCCGCGGGCGCGTGCGACAACGGTCATTTCCTCGGCTTCGACCCGCTCGGCCGGCATGTCTCCGTGGTCAGGAAGAATCTGCGACACCGGCAGATAGATCTCCGGCAGCGCTTCGGCTTCGAGCCTGAACCGGCGCACGTTGCCGACAACGCCGACGATCGTCTTCCAGCGATTGTCGTGGGCCTGCAAGCGGCGGCCGACGACACGCTCGCCCGGCCAGTACCGCTTCGCCATGGTGTCGCTGATGATGACGACCGGCGACGAGCCTGCGCGATCGGCCCCGTTGAACGTCCTGCCGTCGCGTACTGGGATGCCCATAGTCTCGAAGTAGCCGGCGGTCACTTCCGTGAAGATCGCATCGGCCCACGGCATCACGAGCGGCTTCGCCTGGCCGGCAGGCGGTGGCGGAGGCGGCGGGATCCCCGGCGCGCCCGCGGCGGGATCGTCGGGGACCGGCGCTGGAACGACCGGTTTGCCTTCGATGACGAACGACAATCGGCCGCCCCTGCGAGTCAGCGGAAGCCCGGACGCGGCCCCCGCGGAGCGCACCCCCGCCAGCGCCGCAATCTCGTCCGTGAGCCGCTGAAAAAACTGCCGCGCTTCGGTCCGCTCGCCGGGACGGCTGATGGGCACGGACACCGTGATCGCCGCCACATCGTCGGCGACGAAGCCCGCGTCGATCTGTTGCAGACGCAGGAAGCTGCGCACGAGCAGTCCCGATCCGACGAGGAGGACGAGGGTCACGGCCACTTCCAGCACGAGGATGACGCTGCGGGCCGTCGTGCGCCGCATCCGGAAGCCGCGCCGGCAGATGCCGTGGCCGTCGCGAAGCGCGTCCGTGAGGTCGGCTCGCACGGCCTGCAGCGCCGGGACGAGGCCGAAGGCGATCCCGGTGGCGAGAGAGAGCGCCGCCGTGAAAGCGACGACCACGAGGTCGATGCCGATCTCTCCGAGACGCGGGATGGTTGCCGGGCTGATCCCGACGAGCAGTTTCACGGTCCAGTGCGCGAGGCCGAGACCCGCGGCGCCTCCGCACAGCGAGAGCAGCACGCCTTCGATCAGGAGTTGGCGCACGAGCCGCGACGCGTCCACCCCGAGGGCCCGCCTGACGGCCATCTCCCGGCGACGGTCGGCCGCCCGCGCGAGCATCAGGTTCGCCACATTGGCGCACGCGATGAGCAGCACCAGCCCGACAGCTCCCCAGAAGAGCAGCAGGCTCGATCGCACGTCCTTCGCCAGCAGCGTCCGCACGCGATCGAGACGGACGCGGCGCTCATCATCCGGATTCGCCTGGAAGGCCGCCACGGAACCGGTCAGCGCGCGCGCAGCCGCATCGGGGTCAGCTCCCGGCTTCAGCCGTCCATAGACATCGAGGTCGATGGTGTGTTCGTTGGCGAGCCGGTTAGGGGTGAACACGAGCGGAACCCAGACATCCGCGGGGTCGATGAAGCTGAAGTCCGCGGGAAGCACGCCGACGATTTCCACCCGGCGTCCGGACAAGGCCATCGATCTCGAGAGGACGCCAGGGTCGGCGCCGAAGCGCCGCCGCCAGAGGGCGTGGCTGATGAGCGCCACGCCGTTGTGGCCGACCTCGTACTCGCCGGATCGGAACGAGCGCCCCATCCGGGAACGAACGCCCAGAAGGGGGAAGAATCCTGAGGACACGAAACCAGTCTGCAGTTTTTCCGGTTCGCCCTGACCGGTCAGCGTCGTCTCGTTGAACGTGACGGCGGCGATCCGTTCCAGCGCGGTCTGGCGCGTCGCGAGCTCGACATAGTGGGGGGCGCTGAAACCGAAGGTGAAAGGGCCCGGCATCGAGATGACTTGACGAACCGCGACGAAGCGATCACCGGCCTCGTACGGCAGGTCTTTGAACAGCACCGCGTGCACGACGCTGAAGATGGCGGCGTTCGCGCCGATGCCGATCGCAAGCGTCAGGACAACGGCGACGCTGAAGGCGGGCTGCCGGCGCATGACCCGCGAGCCGTAGCGGACGTCCTGCGAGAGCCCGCTCACCCATCGGCCGTCGATCGCGGCCCTCAACAGGTCGCCGATGGCGCGGAGACGGATGAGCACCAGCACGCGGCACAGGCTGAGGAGATCGCGGCGCAGACGCACCCTCGCGTCGTGCGCGCCACCCGCGGCCCGGCGCGCGAACAGCTCGAGGAGATCCCCTTCGATGTCCTCCCGGCTGTCGCGCGGACAGAGCAATCGGAGGATGGTGCGTATGAAGAACCCCGGACGTCGGTGCCTGCTCATGATGTGCGCCGGCTGGCAGCGGGGCTGAGCGATCGCCACATCCGGTCGCGGATCCGGCGCATGTCGCCGAGGACCGCGCGGCCTTCCGCCGTGACCGCGAAGTGGCGCTTGCGCCGGCCGCCGCGGTACTGCCCCGCGTCACCGATCCAGGACGTGACGTACGACTTGCGCTGAAGCCGATCCAGCGCGGCATACACCGCACCGAGCGAGACCGGCCGCTCGGCATCGCGCTCGACCCGCTCCTGCACGGACACGCCGTACGCATCGTCGCCCACGCTGGCGACCGCCAGCAGGACGAGCTCTTCGAATGCGCCGAGATAATCCCCTTTCATCGACGGTGCCTGAATTGTTCGCGTTTGTATAACAAATGACGCCGGCGAGGTCAAGCGGACGGATTGCGAGGATTCGATCGGGATTCGGGACTCGAGGATTCGAGGACTCGACGGATTGCGAGGCACTCGAACCTGGATGCGACGGATTCAAGGATTAGGGATTAGGGATTGGGATTCCCGTCACCACGCCACCATCGCGTCCTCGAAGAGCGCGCTCAACTCGTCCGGACCCGCGGGGCGCGGCGACAGCTTCGTCACGCGATGCTGAGGCAGCGTCCCCTCCACCAGCATGGGAATATCGGACGACGAGTAGCCGATGTCGCGCAGGCCGTTCGGCGTGTGCAGCCGCTGCATGAACCACGTGATCCGGTCCGCGAGAATCCTGCCCGCATCCTCCGCACGCGCGCGCGAGACATCGGCCCCGAGCGCCTCGGCCGCCTGCAGGTGACGCGCGGGGTTGGCGCGCGCGGTGAACCGGAACACGGCGGGCGCATTCAGGATCACGGAAATGCCGTGGGGCACGAGCGGGTGATCCGCCGCATACCCCGGCGCGCGGTAGCTCTTCACGTGCCCCGACACCGGGTACGACATGCCGTGCGGCAGGTGCACGCCCGCGTTCCCGAACCCCACGCCGGCGTACGATGCGGCGAGCAGCATGTTCGCGCGCGCGTCATCGTCTTCCGGGTCCTCGACCGCGCGCACGAGGAACTGCGCGACCATCTTCAACGCCTGCATCGACCAGACGTCGCTCATCGGGTTCGATCCCTGATAGGCCGGCCGCAGCGCCGGGCGCTCCGGCCGCGGCCGTCCGGTGAACGGCATCGCGGTATACGACTCGACCGCGTGGCTCAGGATATCCAGGCCGCTCGAGGCCGCGACCTGCGGCGGCATGGTGCGCGTGTTCTCGGGATCCAGGTAGCCGAGCGCCGGCTTCAGCCGGCGGCTGGCAATGCCGGTCTTCACGTGCATCCGCTGCAGATCGAAGATGGTCACGCCGGTCGTTTCGCTGCCGGTCCCCGCGGTCGTCGGAATCGCCATCAGCGGCTTCAACGGTCCCGGTACGGGCAGGCCCTTGCCGATCGGCGCGTTCACGTAGTCGAGAAAGTCGGCGGGGGGATGGGTCGTGTAGAGGTTGACGGCCTTGGCGGTATCGATCGTCGAGCCGCCGCCGACGGCGACGAACGCGTCGTACGGACGCGCGCGCGCGAACGCGATCGCGTCGAGGAACGACTCCTCGGTCGGCTCGACCCGCACGCGATCGTAGAGCGCGAAAGCCACGCCGCTCTGCTCGAGCGAGTCGAGGACGGTTCGGACGGGCGGCAGCCGGCTGACCACCGGATCGGTGACCACCAGCACGAGGCCGGCGCCCATCTCCTTCAGATCCATGCCGACTTCGCGCGTCACGCCAACGCCGAAGCGGACACTGGAGACGGCCATCTCGAACGCCGTGTCGTTGGTTGCATCGCGCAGGAGATCAGCGAGATTAGGCGATCCGGAGCCAAAGAGCGAACAGGAGAGCAGGAGGCCAGCAGTTTCGTACCACTCCTGGTCTCGCTGACCCTCCTGATCTCCGCTCGTTACTTCGCAGCACCGTAGAACGGAAACAGCCGCTTGATCTCTTCGGCGTTCGGACGGCGCCCGTATTCCGAGATCTCGAACGCCTCGGCGTACTTCACGGCGTCGCCGCGCACGGTCCCGTACAGCTCGCGCAGCTTGTCCCTGAACCGGGTCGAGGATCCGGCGAAGCGGGCCGTGAACTGATCCCGGACCTCCTTCTTGCGGCGTGCTTTTCCGGCGTCATCGGCCGGAAGGAGCTCTGGCCCTCCGTTCGCCCCTCCCTCATAGAACTGCGAGTGCAGCGCCTCGACCGCGGCCAGCTTCTTCTCCAACACGTCGTCGATGGCCACGACGATGTCGCCCTGGAGGGGATTGGGCCTCGTGAAGCGATCCTGGAACGACAGGAAGACCGGGTTGCGATCCAGGTGCGGCGTATCCGGGCAGAAGAACGGCACCGTCACCATGTACGAGGCATCCTGAATCAGCTGACCGACGGCGCGATGGTCCGGATGGTAGTCGTTCGGGCGATGGCCCATCACGATGTCCGCCTTCCAGTCGCGAATGAGCCGCGTGATGGTGCGGCGGTTCTCCAGCGTGGGCTCCACCTCGCCGTCGTGGATGTCGAGCACCTGCGTGGTGATCCCGAGGATTTTCGCCGTCTCCTGCACTTCCGCGGTGCGGCGGCGCGCGAGCGGGCCGCCGGCATCCCTCCAGTGCCCGATGTCGCCGTTGGTGACGGAGACGAACTTGACGTGGTGCCCGAGCGCCGCCCACTTCGCGGCCGTCCCGCCGACGCCGAGCTCGGCGTCATCCGGATGCGCGCCGAACGCGATGATCCGGAGCTTGCCGTCCTGCGCGCCCGCCGACGCGGCGATGCCAAGGAACCCGACGGCCAACGCGGCCACGAACACGCCCAGTGCTTTTCTCATACGCGTCGCTCCCGTGTGTGACAACCGTTCAACTCCCGGCTTCGCTCAGCCAGTCCCGCAGCGTCTTCAGATCGCGCTTGAAGTGGACGACCATCTCCGCCGGCGTCTTCCCCATCTCGTACTCGTGGTGCTGACAGACCGGGCCGTCGTACCGCGATTTGGCGAGCGTCGTCAGGAACCGCGGGCCGGCAATCATCCCCTGCCCCAGCGGACACCACACCGGCCGCCAGCCCCGCTCCTGCTTCTCCCATCGGAAATCCTTCACGTAGACGAGGCTGTAGCGAGGCTCGGCCAGGCGCGCCTGCACCGGCCAGGACAACCCGCCTTCGAGCGTGGCGTGACCGATGTCGAAGGCGATGCCCATGTCGGCCGGGGGCAGGTCCCGGATCGCCTCGTAGGCGTCCCAGACCGGCGCGCCGAAGTAGTCCTGGCCGGAGTGATTCTGGATGCCGCCTTGAATGCCCACCGTCTTGTTCAACTGCGCGAGATCGCGGAGGCGGGCCTTGAACTGCTCGACCTGATCCGTGATGGGCTTGTCCGCCGCGTAGCGGAGTGGGCCGAGGCGGTATCTGCGGATGCCCGCTTTGGCGGCCGTTCGCAGGATCTGTTCCGCGGATCGATCGACGCCGGTGATGTCGGTCGTGATCAGCGACACTTCGCGCCCGCGCTTCTTCAACGCTTCCACCATCCTCGGCAGGTCGTCTTCGACGCGCTCCGGGACAATGTGCGTGGATGCCTTCCGCACGGGCAGCTCGATACCGTCCCAGCCGACGTCGGCGACCAGGTCCGCCGTGTCGTCGAAGCTCAGGGTCGTGAACGGCTTGCTGAAGGCAATGAGCTTCCAGCGCGCGCGCGGCGGCGCGACCTGGGCCGTGCCGGACAGCGGCGTCAGGGCCAGCGCCGCGCCGAGTGACGTCCGCTGAATGAACTCGCGCCGGCTGAGAATGGATGGATCCATCTGAACCTCTCATGGAGCGGCTCTGTGCTCGTGGCGTCCGGCTTCAGCCGGACCATCTCCGTAAGCCGGCCGATCGGTGGAGGTTACCATAGGCCGGCCCCGGCGGACCGCGCGCGACGGTGGGTGAAGATCAGCCGGCCGTCGTATGATTGGCGCCGGAGGCGCTGGATGAACCGCTCTGCCGCATGCAGCTTCGTCGCAATCGCGCTGAGCCTCGCGTATGGCGGCGCTCGCCCGTGGGTCGCGCCGGTGCTCGCCCAAAGCAAAGCAAAAGCGGAGAACGTGCCCGAGATCCCGTACGAATCGGTCCCGAACTTCCTGAAGCTCCCGCCGACCCTTCATCTGGGCGAAGGCATCGGCGTGGCGACCAATTCGAAGGGGCACGTGTTCGTCTACACGCGCAGCGGCGACACCAGGCTGTTCGAGTTCGATCGGACCGGCGCGTTCGTGCGTGAGCTCGGCCAGGGGTTGTACGGGTTCGAGTTCGCGCACGCCGTGCGGGTCGATCGCGACGACAACATCTGGGCGGTCGACGAGGGGACGAACATGGTCATCAAGTTCAACCCCGAGGGACGGGTCGTGATGGTGATCGGCCGGCGGCCCGAAGCGGTCGAGGGCATCGCGGCGTCCGCGCCCGCGGCGTCCGCGCCGCGCCGGCGCCGGAACGCCGCCGCCTCCGCCGGAGCCGTACGTGTTCAGCCGCCCCACCGACGTCGGGTTCGACGCCGCCGGGAACATCTTCGTCACCGATGGGTACGGCAACTCCCGCGTCGTGAAATTCGACAAGAACGGACGGTTCCTGAAGCAGGTGGGCACGCGCGGCAATGCGCCGGGGCAGCTGAACCTCCCTCACACGATGGCGACCGACGCGCAGGGGAACGTGTACGTCGGCGACCGCAGCAACGCGCGCGTGCAGGTGTTCGACAACGAGCTCAACGTCAAGGCGATCTACGACACCGTCGGGAACCCGTGGGCCGTCTGCATCTCGCCCGGCCCGCACCAGTACCTGTTCGTCTCGAACTCGATTCCGGACAACGGCCTCTCGCAGTTCAGGGACATCACGGGCGAGATCTACAAGATGGAGCTCGACGGCACCATCGTCGGAAAGTTCGGCAAGGCCGGGAAGCAACTGGGCGAGTTCAGCACGGTGCACGAGATCGACTGCCGCAATCCGAACGAGCTGTTGGTAGCGGAGATCACCGCGTGGCGCGTCCAGAAGATCATCCTGGCCCCACCGCCTCCGCTACCGTCGAGATCGGCGGAGTCCCCGGGAAGACGAACGATCCAACAGACGATGCCCTTTTTCACCCACGGGTCTGGCCAGGCCCCAGTCCCCGAGATCCCGTTCGCCTCCGCCCCGAATCTGCTCAGGATGCCGGCCGACATCCACCTCGGCGAGGCGGCCGGCGTGGCCACCAATTCGAAGGGGCATCTGTTCGTCTACACGCGCACCGGCAATCCGACCGCGGGGCTGGGGAACTCGCGGTTGTTCACGCACGGCGGGTCGCGGCTCTTCGAGTTCGATCAGAACGGCAGCTTCGTCCGCGAGATCGGCCAGGGCGTGTACGCGTTCGTCTTCGCGCACGCCGCGCGCGTCGATGCACAGGACAACATCTGGATCGTGGACGAGGCGGCGAACCAGGTCGTCAAGTTCAGCCCCGAAGGGCGCGTGTTGATGATCATGGGGCGCAAGCCTGAAGCGATCACGGTGCGCCTGCCGCCCGCTGCTGTTCCGGCGGCGGAGGGAGGCCGCGGCGGCGGGCAGCCGGCCGGGCCGCGGCGGCGCCGGCGACCAGTTCAACCGCCCGAGCGACGTCGCGTGGGACGCCGACGGCAACATCTTCGTCGCCGACGGCCACGGCGCCAACGCGCGCGTCGCGAAGTTCGACCGGAACGGCCGCTTCATTCTGTCGTGGGGATCGAGAGGCGCCGAACCGGGCCAGTTCAACACGCCGCACTCGATCGCGACCGATGCCGCGGGCAACGTGTACGTCGCGGACCAGAGGAACAAGCGGATTCAGGTCTTCGACAACGCGGGCACGTTCAAGTCTCAAATCGCGAACGTCGGCGTGCCGACGGCGCTCTGCATCTCGGGCGGACCGCATCAGTATCTATTCAGCTCCCACACCGGCGATCCGTACGGGATGGACGATGCGGCGATTTACAAGCTGGAGCTGGACGGCCGCGTCGTCGGGCGCTTCGGCAAGGCGGGCAAGCTGCCCAAGGAGCTCGGCCTCGTCAACGCCATCGACTGCCGCAAGCGAGAACGAGGTCTACGTCGGCGAGCTGACGAACTGGCGGGTGCAGAGGCTGACCCTGGACCGAACCACGTCGCGCTGACTGCCGTACACGCCGTGCGTCACGCAGCGTCGTACGTCGCGCAGGCCTTCAGGCCTGCCGGGCAAAAGCCGGAAAACTGGTTGTGAGGTTTCTGTTGCCGATGAGAGTTCGCCTGCGTGGTGCCCGGACGATTCCGGTAGCGGTGCTCCTGCTTCTTGCCGTTGGCTGGAGCGTTCCGGCCGGCGCGGAAACCGGATACGAGCTGTGGCTTCGCTACCGTCCGGTGGACGAGGCCTCGCGAACCGCGTATCGGCAGGCGCTCACGGCAGTCGTGGTCCAGCAACCGTCGCGCGACCGGGCGCATCGTGCAAGCCGAGCTGCAGCGCGGGCTGAAGGGTCTGCTCGGCGGCGACGTGCCGGCCGCGGGATCCGTGCAGTCGGCCGGCGCGCTGCTGGTGGGGACGCCGGGCGAGTTCCCCGTCGATCGCCGGGCTCGGCTGGCAGCCGCGGCTGAAGGCGCTCGGCGACGAGGGCTACGTGATCCGCGCGGCGACCGTCGGCGGCCACCGGACGATCGTGATCGCGTCACAAGGCGAGATCGGGACGCTGTACGGCGCGTTCCACTTCCTCCGCCTGATCCAGACGCGCCAGCCGATCGCCGCGGTGGACCTCGAGCAGCGTCCCCGACTCGAGCGGCGGCTGCTGAATCACTGGGACAACCTCAACGGCAGCATCGAGCGCGGGTATGCGGGCGCCTCGCTCTGGCGCTGGGACGAGCTTCCGGATCGCGTCGATCCGCGCATCGAGGACTACGCGCGCGCCAACGCGTCGATCGGCATCAACGGATCGGTCATCAACAACGTCAACGCCAACCCGGAGGCGTTGACGCCGCGCTACCTCGAGAAGATCGCCGCCATCGCGCGCGTCCTTCGGCCCTACGGGATCCGCGTGTACATGTCGGCGAACCTCGCCGCGCCGCGGATGATCGGCAAGCTGCCGAGCGCCGACCCCCTCGATCCCGCCGTTGCGCGGTGGTGGCGCGAGCGGGCCGCCGAGATTTACCAGCACATCCCCGATTTCGGCGGCTTCGTCGTCAAGGCGAACAGCGAGGGACAGCCGGGGCCGCAGGACTACGGCCGGACGCACGCCGACGGCGCGAACGTGCTGGCCGACGCGCTGGCGCCGCACGGCGGCATCGTCATGTGGCGCGCGTTCGTCTACAACCCCGAGGTCGATCCCGATCGCGTCAAGCGCGCGTACCTGGAGTTCGTGCCGCTGGACGGGCGCTTCCGCGAGAACGTGTTCGTCCAGGTGAAGAACGGCCCGCTCGACTTCCAGCCGCGTGAGCCGTTTCATCCGGTCTTCGGGGCGATGCCGCGCACGCCGCTGATGGCGGAGCTGCAGATTACCCAGGAGTATCTCGGGCATTCGACGCACCTGGTGTACCTGGCGCCGATGTGGAAGGAGTTCCTCGACGCGGACACGTACGCGAAGGGGCCGGGATCGTCCGTCGCGAGGGTGATCGACGGCACGCTCGAAGGGCACCAGCGCACCGGCATCGCCGGCGTCGCCAATACCGGCCGGGACGGGAACTGGACCGGGCACCATTTCGGTCAGGCCAACTGGTACGCGTACGGCCGTCTGGCCTGGGATCCGGGCCTCGAGGCGGATGCGATCGCGGAGGAGTGGATCGCGATGACGTGGGGCGGCACGCCCGACGTGGTCGCGACCATCCGCTCGATGATGCTCGACTCGCGCGAGGCCTTCGTCAACTACACGATGCCGCTCGGCCTGCATCACCTCATCGGCGGGGACCACTACGCGCCGATGCCGGAGAACCCCGACCCGCGCCGCGCGGACTGGTCGGCGATCTACTATCACCGCGCCGACACCGGCGGAATTGGATTCGATCGGACGCCGAAGGGGAGCGACGGCGTCCATCAATACCGTGAGCCGCTGAGCTCGCAGTGGAGCGATCCCTCGACGGTCCCGGAGAAGTTCCTCCTCTGGTTCCATCGGCTGCCATGGGACTACCGGCTGCGATCGGGACGCACGCTCTGGGACGAGCTGGTCGTCCGGTACACGCTGGGAGTGGAAGAAGCGCGCCGCCTGCAGGCACGATGGGAACAGATTCACGGGCGCGTGGACGACGAGCGTCACGCGGAGGTGCTGGCCAGGCTGCACAAGCAGGTCGCGGATGCCGTCGCGTGGCGCGACAAGTGCCTGCGTTATTTCCAGCAGTTCAGCAAGAGACCGTTCCGTAGCTGCAGCTGCGCTCCAGCTTCCAGCTCCCGCTGCCAGCTTCCGCTTCCCGTACGCAGCGTTCAGCCCAGGGTCCGGCTGAAGCCCTGCCACGACTGCCGTCAATACAACACGAAGGCGTACAACATGTCCCCCGCGCCGACGAGCAGGTACTGACGGCCGTCGAGCATGTAGGTCTGTGGCGGGTTCGTCACGTTGCCGATTTTCGAGTGCCACAGCGGCTTCCCGGTCAGGGCGTCGTGGGCGACGATGTTGCCGTTGGCGTCGCCGGCGAAGACGAGCTTCCCGGCGGTCGTGAGCACGCCGCCTCCCCCGCCGCCGCCGCCGAATCCCGGATAGCGATGCCGCCAGGCCGCTTTGCCGGTCTTGTAGTCGATCGCCGTCAGGAACGTTCCGAAGTTGCCGACGAAGGCCGACTCGATCCCGCCAAGGCCCATCGATCCTCTCGGGTCCGTGTCGATGAGGTAGAAGACCTGATAGCCGTTTCGCTCCGGCACATAGAACAAGCCGGTTTCGGGATTGAAGGCGGGCGGCTCCCAGTTGATGGTCCCGCCGGCGGTCGGCGAGACGAGCGCGCCGCCAATCGACGCGTCCTTGACCGGATCGCGCATCGGCCGTCCCTTCGCGTCGAGCTCCTTGACCCAGTTGGTCGCCGATCCGTACTTGCTCGTCAACAGGTGCTCGCCGGTCGTGCGGTCGAGCACGAAAAAGTATCCGTTGCGCGCCGCCGTCATCACGAGCTTCCGCATCCGGCCTTTGAACATCGCGTCGGCGAGCACGGGCGTCTGCGCGGAATCCCAGTCGTGCATGTCGTGCGGCGCGGTCTGGTAGTGCCACGCCATCTTCCCGGTATCGACGTTGACCGCGACGAGCGATCCCGTATACAGGTTGTCGCCTTCGCCGCGCCCGGCCGTATAGGCAGGCGTCGGGTTGCCGGTCCCGAAGATGTAGAGCTTCGTCGCGGGATCGTACGCGCCCGGCAGCCAGGGCTGCGCGCCGCCGTGCCTCGCGGCGTCGAGGCTCGGCCACGTGTCCAGACCCGGATCGCCCGGGTTCATCGGAACGGTATACAGCTTCCATTGGAGGTCGCCGCTGACCGCGTCGAACGACTGCAGGAAGCCGGGCATGTCGAGATCGTTTCCGGTCCCCGCGATGACGTGATTGTCGACGACGATCGGCGCCATGGTCGAGAAGTACTGCTCGGTGAAGTCGGCGATGACTTTGTGCCAGCGCTCCTTGCCGGTCTTCGCCTCGAGCGACACCAGGTAGTTGTCTGGCGTCTCCATGTAGAGGAAGTCGTTCCACATCCCGAACCCGCGCGTCGCGATGTGCGTGCCCCCGCGGGTCTTCCAGAAGTAGTGCCAGAGCTCGCGCCCATCGCGCGCGTCGAGCGCCCAGCCGTTGTCGGGTGCGGTGATGTAGATCGTCCCGTCCACCATCAGCGCGGACGCCTTGATCGTGACATCGGTGCTGATGGGGAAGTCGCCCGTGCCTTCTCCCCCGACGATGAGGCCACCGCCGCCGCCGAATCCTCCCCGGCCGCCGCCACCGCCGAACCTGCCTCCGCCGCCTGCCAGCGACCCTCCGGTCAGCTTGACGACCCAGGCCAGCGTCAGGTTCTTCACGGTGCGCTGGTTGATCTGCGTCAGCGTGCTGTAGCGCTTGGCGGAGTAGTCGCCGTTGTAAGTCGGCCACGAGCTCGACAGCGGCTTGAGGAGCTCGGCCGGAGCGATGCCCTTCCCCTGGGCCGTCAGCAGCACGGGCGCCAGCATCAACGGGGTCAACAACAGCAGTTTCTTGAGTGTCATTTGAGTGTGGCCAGGTATGCGGTTACGTCGTGCATGTCCTTGTCGGAGTATTCCGCGAGGAGCGCCCGGTGCGCCTGCAGCGGGTCGGCAATCTCGACCTTGGGCAGATCGCCGGTCGCGCCGGATGCTGCGCACCGTTCCGTCCGCCTGCCGCAGCGAGACCAGGAAGTCGTCGATGCGAAGGAGCGGGCCCTCGACCTTCTCGCCCGAGGGCAGCGTCACGGTGACGGTGATCGGCTTGGGCGGCGACCCTCCGCGGCCTCGTCCTCCGCCGCCACGCCCGCCCCCGGCGCCGCCGGTGAGCCAGTGGTTCTGCAGCATCTTCCCTTCGGGCAGCCGCGTGCCGATGCCCTGCAGATCGCCGGTTGGCGAATGGCAGCCGCTGCACTTGGCGGCGAAGTATTTCTGGCCCGCGCCCGGATCCCCGACGATCGCATTCGGCGGCGGCGTGTCGCTCTCCGGCGGAGCGCCCTGACCTCTGGCGGTCGACAGCACGCTGTGGATGTACTCCGCGACCGCCTTGACGTCGTCGTCGGAGATACTCAATATCGGCGGCATCCCCCTTTCCGCACGCGCGCCGCGGACGATCGGATGGATCAATTCCCCCGACTGGTCGTTCAGCACGACGGCGGAGCGAAGCAGGTTCGGTCCACCGGTGACGCCGCCGCGGAGGTCCATCCCGTGGCACGCACTGCAGGTGACCGTGTAGATCCCTTTGCCGCGCTCGATGAGCACCGGATCGCCCGGCGGGCGCTGCTGCGCGGGAAACGTCGCCCCCGCTCGTCCGCCGCCCTGACCACGGCCGCCGGGCGCGGGGGGACCGCCCGCGGGAGGCGGCGTCTGCGGCGCGCCGGGCGTTGGCGCCGGCGGTGTCCCTTGTGCGCCAACGTGGGCGCCGATGATTGCGCACCCGGCTATGGCGGCGGCCGCCAGTCGGTTCTTGAACAGCATCCTCACCTCGTCACACCTCATTGGATCACGGAGCGACCTCGTCAGTCGAGCGTGCGCACGTACAGATCTTTGAAGCGCATCTTCCCCTCGCCGCCGGAGTGGAGCTGCAGGGCAATCACGCCGTCGGAGTATTTCGGCGCCGGATCCGTGTAGTCGAGGGCCAGCACGCCGTTGACCCGGGTCACGATGTGGTTGCCCTGGACCGAGAACTGCACGTCGTTCCACTCGCCGACCTTCATCGCCTTCTCGCCGGCGGGATTCGGCCAGACCAGCCAGTTCCGGCCACCGCTCTGGTACAGTCCGCCGGTGTGCCCGTCCGGCCGCGGATCGACCTCCACCTGCACGCCCTGAATGTTCACGCCGTTGATCGTCGAGTGATAGAAGATGCCGCTGTTGCCGGTGCCTTCGGCCTTGAACTTCCCCTTCATCTCGAAGTTCTTGTAGGTCTTCTCCGTCCCGAGATATCCGTACGCCTTCGTCACGGCCTCGCCGAGGATCTCGCCCTTCTCGACGGTCCATTTCTCGGCGCCGTAATTCTGCCACCCGCTGAGATCCTTGCCGTTGAACAGCGCCACCCAGCCCTTGTCCGCGCCTGTTGACGCACGCTGGGCCAGCAGGGCCGGCGCCAGCGCGAGCAGCATCACCGTCACGTACTTGATCTGTCTCACCGTTTGCCTCCGTTGGAGCCGAAAAAGAAAAATTCGATATACCTTATAGCGCGAGGTGCTGCATGCGTTGCCGATCCGTGTTCCCGGTCTTATTGGCCGTCTTTGCCGTTCAGGGCCTTCCGGCCCAGACCCCCACGAGCAAGCCGCTTCGAATTATCGCATTCGGAGCGCATCCCGATGATGCCGAGCTCAAGTTCGCCGGCACGGCCGCGCTGTTTGCCGCGCAGGGCCACAAGGTCAAGCTCGTCGCGCTCACCAACGGCGACGTCGGGCACTTCGCGCAGGCGGGCGGTCCGCTCGCCCAGCGCCGCAAGGCCGAAGTCGAGGCGTGCCACGCCAAGCTGGGCGTCGAGACGGCCGTGCTCGACATTCATGACGGCGAGTTGATGCCGGACCTCGAGACGCGGAAGAAGGTCGCGAATCTGATCCGGGAATGGCAGGCCGACATCGTGCTCTCGCACCGTCCTTGGGATTATCATCCGGATCACCGGGCGGTCGGCAAACTCGCCGAGGATGCCGCCGTGGTGGTCGCGGCCCCGTACTTCGCCCCGTACACGCCGCCGACCACGCGCAATCCCATTTTCCTCTTCTACTCCGACGGGTTTCGGAAACCGTATCCCTTCGATCCCATTCTCGCCGTCGGCTTCGACGAGGTCGCGCAGAAAAAGTGGGACTGCATCGGCTCCATGCCCTCCCAGTTCGCGGACGCCGACTCGTGGCAGGCGCGATATCGCCAGGACGTCCCGAAAGACGAGGCCGGCCGCAGGACGTTCATGCTCGAAGGCGTCAAGCAGCGCGGCGCCGACGTGGCGAATCGGTACCGGAGTCTGCTGGTGAAGCTGTACGGCGAGCCGAAGGGAAGCGGGATCAAGTACGCGGAGACGTTCGAGCTGAATCAGTACGGGAGTGCCGCCACCGTCGACGAGCTGAAGAAGATGTTTCCGACGTTCCGGTGATGCTAGTGTACACCTTGCGCGGCGGCACCGCGCCCAGGCCGGGGCCGGTCAACTGGCCGGTGTTCATCACGCCGTTGCGAATGGTGAACAGCCCGGGGAACCGCGCTTCCCACGGCTGGTTGGCGCTCGGCACGAACTGGCGCGCGTTGGCTTCGATGCCGGCATTGCCGGGGACGCGCGCCGCGATGCCGGCCGAATGAATGAGCGAGGCGCCGGGGCAGGTCAGGTCCTGCACGCACAGGAACATGCCGAACTTCTGCGCGGCGGCGGCCAGCAGCATCGCGTGGGTCTGGCCTTTGCACGCCTTCAGCGCCGCCCCGGTGTAGCCCATCTCGCGCGCGAGCAGCAGAGACTCCAGATCGGTGAGCGACTCGTCGGCGACGATGGGCCGGAGGCGTGCGGCCTCGTGCATGACGTTGGCGCGGTCCTTCTGCAGGTCGCGGGCGGTGGGCTGCTCTATATAAAGGATGCGGTCGAAGCCCGTGGGCGTCGCCTCGCGCAGCTTCCGCAGGAACTCGAGCAGGTAGCCGACGTTCGGGCACCCCTCGTTGAAATCCAGCAGGTACTTCCAGTCCTTCACCCCGCGCGCCGGCTGGACGCGATTGACGATGCGATCGATGCGCACCACGCGCTCGAAATCGGCGGCGAGATTGCCGCCGTTGAGCTTGATTTTGAAGTGGATCAGGCCGTCGCGCGCGATCCACTCTTCCAGCGTGTTGGGCAACCCGTCGTCAATCCGCGCGCGCACGTCGCCGGCGTCGAGCGGATCGCTGGCGCCGACCGAATGGAACACCGGCATGCCTGCCTGCGGCCTGGCCGGGACGTAGCGATCCAGGTACTCCCCCTTGAACGCCGCACCCAGATCGTGGGAAAGGTCGCGGCTCATGAACTCGCGGCTGTAGGTCTCGTAGCAGCTTCGCCCGAATGCCTTGCCGTAGGCGTCGTGGACGGCCGCGTCGAAGGCGCTCGCCACGACCAGCGTGCAGAGTTTCGGGATCGGCGCCGGCAGGGCGCGCGTCCGCGAGAGGTCGGCCGCGGCGCGGAGGTACTGCGGCTCCAGCACGCGGAACAGATCGATCGGATGGCCGTCGTCGTCACACGCAGCCGTCAGCGTTCGCAGATCCCCCGCAAGGGCCCGCATCGCCCCGAGTCCCACGTCCTGCGGGGCCGCGGGAAACGCCCAGGCGTTCCCGAGCGTCATCGATCCGAATCCCCACGCTTCCCGCCCCTCGCCGGTGCGTACACGGCAGTGCACGTTGAGGAGCGTGACGCTGTCGACCGTCCGGCCGCCGAACTGATACGGCGCCCGGTAGCGGAATTCCTCGAACTCGTGCGCGACTTCGACGATCCGGATGTCAGTGGGACGGGGGACGATCACGGCGGGCGCGCGGGATGCGGTAGTCGAGCTCCCGGAGGCGGCGCACGCAGACAGCGACAGCACCGGTACCGCGCTGACCGCTTTCAGCAACGCCCGCCGCGAGATTCCGTTGTCTTGTCGAGGCACGCGGCTGGATTATAAGCGACCATCCCGCGAACGCGGAATTCGGAGCGACAGAGGACTCGCTCCTTCGCAGACCGGACGTTTACCCAATCGCACTGCGGTCAACGAATAATGCGCAGATTCGTTGGCGCTGCCGGACCAGCGGACGCTCCGGCGCAGCCAATGCGGCTCGTCGACACGACGACGTCGTCGTATCGGACTCCGACGTCGGCATGGGTGCTGTGGTAATACATGCTGAGGGAGAGCAGGTTCACGTTCATGCCGGTCGCCGTCGTGCGGTGCCAGAGGTCCGTCCACGGTCCGTATTCCACGCCGTCCACCCAGAAGCTCTGCGCCCCCGAGGCCCCGGCCTGCGTGGGAGTTGGCGTGCCGCCATCGAGCATCACTTCCAGGCAGTACCAGCGGTTCACCTGCATCACGGGCGGCAACGGCGGGGGCGTGCGGATCGGAGGCTTGGTACAGTAGTTAGGACCTACCATGCATGGGAGTAGGTCGCCCCAGCACGAGCCGCTGGGATTCGCGCAATCCATGTACATTCCGCGGTAGTAAGAGTAGAGGTTCAGCCGTCCCGTATTGCTCGATTGCCCGTTGACCGGCTCCAGCCACGTCGAAAACCAGTCTGTTCCGGTGGGCCGATTGCCTGACCGACCGTAGTCCCACCTGTAGCCGGCGTGAAGCCCGCTCCCGTGTTGTCCGGCCGTGAAGTCATAGCCACCTTCCCATCGCTGATACCAGCGGGCGTAGATTTTCTGAGCGCCCGGAAAGGTCTTGATGACGTTTGCGCCGCCGGTATTTGGCGGCACGTACAATCTGAGGACGCGGTTACCTGCACGAGCAAATGGTCCCGGGTCGGCGACGATCGTTGGCGCCGGCGATCCATTCACGGCGTTCCAGACCGACAGGCTGCCTTCTTCAAATGCCGAGCAGAACACGGTACTTGGGAGGCCACAGATTTGAGTGTCCTGGGCCGTCGCGAGCCCTTGCAGCGGCACAAGAAGAGTCAGCAAGGTCACGGATCCAGCGTGCAGGGTTTTCAGCATGTCACGGTTTTGACGAGCAAAACGCGTACCCCGAAACGGTGTTGGGGAACAACGAGAGACGGGCACGCGGACTGCGGCGTCTTTTGTGATCCTCCTTACAAATAGGGTTTGCGACTCATCCTTCCGCCGCCAGAAGGGCTGGCGCGCGCGGTCCGAACACCCCGTAGACGACTAACGCCGAGGTCGACTCAACGGCAGAGGTCGCTCAGGTCGTCGATGAGTGTCGGGAATCATCGATTCTCGAATCACTTGGACGGTCATCTTCCGCACATCCGTCACGAATTCGCGCTCATCCACTATTCACGGCCAGACCAGAATCCGCCCATTGAGCCGCTGCCGCGCCTCCTGTAAACGTTCATAGCTCAAACGCGGCCTCTCAACCACGTCGCAGTCAAGAACATCAGGGGGTAGTATGCGCTTACGATCCGTCTTTGCGCTCGCCACCGTGCTCTTCGTCGGTGCTCTCCTCAGCAAACCGGTAATGGGGCAACTCATCGATCGAACGATGGCGCCGAACGCCGCCAACCTCGGGATCGCCAAATCGTTTCTCGAACAGATCGGCGTCGGGAGAGGAGATGTCAACAGACCCAACTCCTCCTTGTTCATCATCAATCGCGACCCGGCCCGAGCCATCCGGCGCGGACGGCAAATCTTCCAACGCAAGTTCACGCGGGAACAGGGTCAGGGCCCGCTGACCGGCGATGGGGCGGGAAATCCCGAGATCGACAAGATCATCGGGGCCGGATTGATGGACAGCTGCGCGGGCTGCCACGGCCGTCCGCGCGGATCTGCCGGCTTCGGCGGCGACGTCGTCACGCGGCCCGACAGCCGCGACGCCCCGCATCTCTTCGGTTTGGGACTGAAGGAGATGCTGGCCGACCAGATTACCAACGACTTGCGGAGAATCCGGGCGGACGCCATCTCGGATGCCCGCCGGGACCGCAGGACGGTCACCAGGAACCTTCGCGTCAGCGTCACCTCAGCCACGCTGGACTACGGCTCGATCACGGCGTTCCAGGACGGCCGGGTGGATACGTCACGCGTGGAAGGCGTGGATCCCGACCTCCGGGTCCGCCCGTTCTTCGCCCATGGCGAAACGATATCGATTCGTGAGTTCCTGGTGGGCGCCTTCAACGCGGAGATGGGGCTCGAAGCTCCGGACCCCGACATCCTTGCCGCGTCGAGGGGCAATCGAGTCGTCACGCCCTCAGGGATGGTGCTCGACGGCCGCGTGGACAAGATCGAAGCGCCGCCGGTCAGCAGCATCAACGAGGATTTCGACAGAGACGGCGTGACCAACGAGATCCCGACGAGCATCGTGGACTTCATGGAGTTCTATCTGCTCCATTACTTCAAGGCCGGAACCGGACGGGAGACTTCCACGACACGGGCGGGCCGCAACCTGATGGCCCAGATTGGGTGCACCAGCTGTCACGTGCCGGACATGGTGATCGATCGAGATCGGCGGGTCGCCGACGTCGAGACCGTTTACGATCCGGATCGGGGCAACCCCTTCAACCCGTTCTTCGCCACGGCCAGCCTGCTCCTGCAGGAGGTGTCCGACGGGACCTCCCATCCCACGCTGAAGCGGCCGCTGCGCGGCTCCTTCCTCGTGAAGAACATCTTCACCGACTTCAAGCGGCACGACCTGGGTCCCAATTTCCACGAAGTGGAGTTCAACAACACCCTGCGGACGGAATTCCTGACGACGCCGTTGTGGGGCGTGGGAAGCACGCCGTCGTACGGGCACGACGGACGCACCATGAGCCTGGAGGACGTCATTCGCCGTCACGGCGGAGAAGCGGCCGATGCGCGGAACAACTTCGTGAATCTGAACAGCACGAACCGGAACGCGATCCTGGCGTTCCTCAGCACGCTGATCTTGTTCCCGCCGGACGATACGCCGTCGAATCTGGATCCGGTCGATCCCAACAACCCGCGCTACCCACAGGCGGGCCACGGGAGCATCCGGCTGACCACGCTGTTCAACAACCCGAACGATCCCGAGTAGCCGGTCTCACTCGCCGCTCCCCCATCTGCCGCGTCGGGCAGATGGGGGACGCGGGCCTGTCCTGAGCGAGCGCCACGGGATCAGGCGAGTCGAAGGGCTGGTCCTGAGCGAGCGCACGGGATCAGGCGAGCCGAAGGATCAGCATTCGGGTAACACCCGCATCGCGACCACCGGCACCTTGTCGCGGCGGTGCGGCCGTGCCTCCCAGGATAGGAAGACGGACGTGCGATCGGAGGCCGACGGCGCTTCGGGCTCCTCCTGCGGAATCCGTCCAGGACCGCCACGGCCCTCGGTCGTCAGACCCAGCGCCAGCCCGATCTCGTCCGTGATCTCCTGTCCCACGTCACACTGCACGGCGAGGACGTCTCCGAGCGTGCGATCGTACGGCGCGGCCCAGAGTTGCGTCTGGTGCCTGGCATCCACGAGCTGCGCGCAGATCCGGACCCGGTCGACCGACCGCCGGACGCTCCCTTCGACGATGTAGTTGGCGCCGAGCTCCCGGCCAACTTCCGCAACCGGCTTGCCGCTGTCGCGGTAGCCTTTGATCGAGCAGCGCGACACGACACCGAGGGCTTCCGGGTGGGCGCGTCCGAGCTGGGTGATGAGCTCGTCGGTAAGCCCGTCGCCGAGATAGTCCTCGCGACCGTCGCCACTGAGATTCTCGAAGGGCAGCACCGCCAGCACCAGCCGCTCGGCGGTCTCGGGGCCGGGGCGAATGAGCGCCTCCCTGGTCTCCGGCATCAGCGGGGCCTGAAGGAACCGGTAACCTCGCCTCGGAAGTGTCTGCACGTAGCGGGGGTGGACCGCGTCGTCACCGAGCGCCATCCGGATCTGGCGGATGCAGTGGTTGACGCCCTGCTCGAAGTCGATGAAGGTTCCGGATCCCCAGAGTTGCTGCTGGATGTCGTCGCGCGCCACGACGTCTCCGGCCTGGCTCACCAGGAGCATGAGCAGCTTGAGGGGCTGCGGCTTCAAACGTACGAGTGAGCCCCCCTTGCGCAACTCGCCGTTCTTGCTGTCGAGCTCGAAGACACCGAAGCGGAGTAACGGCGAATGCGTCAAGGTCGCCACGGCATTTGATTTCAACCAATCTCCCAGCACTCTGACAACGAGCCGGTTAGACGGCTGTCGTCAACATCTGGGGTTTGTTGTCAGGCGCGGCCCCGGGGGCCCGGTGGCCAGACGCAGAACTGCAGCCGAGGAGTTGTCCGTAAGGTAGGCCGAGAAAGTGAACTGTCAACTACCAATATTGCAGTTTCGTCTGTTTAGACAAAAATGTCACATCTTGGTGGTGTCGCGTTGGTGTTGCGCGGACCGATCGGGAATTCGGTTCCCCCGAGTTGAACACCACCGGCACTCACATACGGCGGCCCTGTGATCATCAGAGTCCGTAGCGACGGCGCGCCCTACAGTTTTGTGGATCCGATCGTCCGGCTTTTGTTCGGATGTCGTGCGACAGCTAACTGCGTCGCGGCTGAGGTGAGGCGCGGCCGGCCGCGAGCAGCGGCGCGAGCACCATGCCGGCAACGAAGCCGCCGATGTGCGCCATGTAGGCGACGCCGCCGGTTTCGTCCGTGCGGGCGACTTCGCCGACGCCGTTTATGAACTGCGTCACGATCCAGAGCCCGAGCATGAAAATCGCGGGCACGGTCGCGACGCCGCCCCACGTGATCACGTAGACCCGGTTGCGCGGGAACAGCAGCAGATACCCGCCGAGGATGCCGCTGATGGCGCCCGACGCGCCGACCGTCGGGATCACGGACGAGCTGTTGAACACGATATGCGCGAGGCCGGCGGCAAGTCCGCAGGCCAGATAGAACACGACGAAGCGCAGGTGCCCGATGCGGTGCTCGATGTTGTCGCCGAAAATCCAGAGGAACAGCATGTTCCCACCCAGGTGTCCCCACCCGCCGTGCAGGAACATCGACGTCAGGAGCGTGGTCCAGAGGGGATACGGGATCTTCGGCGGGAGATCGACTCCTGCGCTGTACTCACGCGGCACGACCCCCCACGCGGTAATGAACGCCTGGACGTGCGCGTCCGACGGCTGGTTGATCTCGAGGAGGAATGAGAGCCCGTTCAGCGCGATCAGGCTGATCGTGATAAACGCGAGGCCCGAGTGCTCGTTGTCGTCGCCTATGGGGAACATGTGCTCACTGGCTCGATGGTTCCAAACGAGGCGACCATTCTATCCCTTCTCTGTCTTCGTCACGAAGAGCCAGAGGCCCAATCCAGTGAAGAGAACAAAATAGCCAATCGCGAACGAATGAATATCGACGCTGGGCATGACCGCCTTCCCTCCGGGATGGTCCTTGACGTAGTTCAGCGTGCAATAGGTATAGGGAATGAGATAGCCGAATTTCCACGGCAGCGACGCCAACGCCCCGACCCAGGCCAGGAATCCCACGCCGACCGGAACGAGGAAGTTCCCGAACCTCAGGCTGATCAGGAACTGGGCGGCGACAATCGGCAGGCAGTCGACGAAGTACAGCCCGTTCTCTTTGAGGAATCGCGCATACGGGATGGGGGCCTGCGGATACGGCACGCCGCCGACCAGCAGGTACGGAACGACGGCGGACAGATAGATGGCGACATTGAACAGGACGAAAAACTGAACCATCATCAGGAGGACGACCGCGAGCTTGGAAAAGAAAATGGTCGCGAGGCTGATCGGCAGTGCGTGGACCTGCTTCCACGCATTGTTTCTGAACTCGATCTGAGTGACGAGGCTCGTGGCCAGGATCGCGCCCATCGGCAGAAAGAAGATCGCCATCGATTCCCACGAGTTGCTCCAGAGCTGCGTCCAGAAGCCGTCGACAGCGTAGATCTGCTCCAACTGGTCGCGGTTCACCAGCCGGGCGACGATCACGATAACCGGCGTGAAGAAGCTTCCAACGACGACCAGCCACGAGGCGAGGCTCCGCTTTTTCTTGAGCCACTCGCCCTGGAATGCATGGACGAAAGCGCTGTTCACGGTGCGCCTTCCCCGACCAGATCCAGGAAGATCGTTTCCAGGTCTCTGCCGACCGCGCGAATTTCATGCACGTCCAGACCGCGTTCGACCAGGAGCCGGTTGAGTCGTGCGATGTCCTCGTTCGACATCGCCGGCACCACGATGTGTCCGTCTGCCATGCGGGCGTTCGGGACGTGTTCCGCCATGATGGTCAGCGCCGTCCGGTCGTCGCTGGTGCCGAGGCAGACGCGCAGGACCTGTTGCTGTCGTTGCTTGAGCTCGTTCAGCGTCCCCTGAAACAAGAGGCGCCCACGATTGATGATGCCCACGTGGCTCACCAGTTTCTCGATCTCGGCCAGCACGTGACTCGAGAGCAGGATCGTGACGCCGTTCTCGCTGTTCAGCGTTGCCAGCAGGCGCCGCATTTCGATGATCCCGTTGGGATCCAGGCCATTGGTGGGTTCGTCCAGAATCAACAGCGACGGGCCGTGGAGCAGCGCCACCGCAATGCCCATTCGCTGCTTCATGCCGAGCGAAAACTCCCCGACTTTTTTCTTCCCGGTATCTGGCAATCCGACGAGGTTCAGCACCTCGGCGATGCGAGCGTTCGGACACCGGTAGACCTTCTGCAGGACCGCCAGGTTTTCGCGTGCGGTGAGGTGCTCGTATAGCGACGGACTCTCGATCAGCGAGCCCACGTTCCTGAGGATGTCAATCCGGTTCGCGTCGAAGCGCCTTTGAAAAATCGAGATCGTCCCTTCTTGTGTCTTCAGCAGTCCCAGGAGCAGTCGCAAGGTTGTGGTTTTTCCTGCGCCGTTCGGACCGAGGAAGCCATAGATGCTGCCCTGCGGTACCTGGAGATTGACGCCCCGCAAGACGATGGCGTCCTTGGAATACCGGTAACCGAGATCCGCCGTTTCCAGGCAGTACATCGATCTGATCCAGTCGTTCTGTTGTCAATGTTCAGGTTGAATAAATTTAGATAAGCATTAAACTAACATATAGAAATTTAAGTTAAACATAAATTAATTGGTCATCACTATGGACAGGAAAACGACCCAAGCGGACATCCAGCGGACCAGCACGGCTCTCCGCCGTCTTGTGAGCGTCCTGCTGGCGTCGCTGTCGGTGCTGCTGGTACTCGAACGATTCGGTGCCGTCGGGATGGAGCTCTTTCTGCAGGGCTTCGCCGGCGAGGTGCCTCGGCGGTTGGCGTTCGAGGGCATCGCCGCGTGCCCGGAGGTGCTATACCTCCTCGCGCTGTGGTGGATTCGCCAGGCGCTGGCGGCGTTCGCCGAGGGGAAGCTCTACACCCCGACAATCACGCGCATGCTCGATCGGGTCGGCACGATGTTGGCCACGGGGGCGTTCATCAGCGTCTTCCTGGTACCCAGTGCTTCCCGTGCGGTTGGGTTTGGACCCGGGTACCTCATTGCCTACGACGTATCCGGACTGGTTCTCGGCGCAGTCGGGCTGTCGCTGAAGGTCATCGCCCACGTGTTGCGGCGGGGCTCAGAGATGCAAGCGGAACTTGACGAGATCTTCTAGATGCCGATTCGAATCACCCTCGACGACGTGCTCGCCGCCAGAAAACTGAAAGCGAAACAGGTTGCCGCAACGATCGGGGTGAGCGAGACCCACCTTTCGCTCTTTCGCTCGGGCAAGGTTCGCGGCGTGCGATTCTCGACGCTGGCCAAATTGTGCGCAGCACTCGACTGCCAGCCTGGCGACTTGATTGCCTACGACTATGCGGCAGCGGATTTGTCGCGCCCGGACGAACCGGTCGCTGATTGATCCGAATGGCTGCTTCCGGATGATCCCGATTGTCGCCGTTTGCTGAGGCACTCGAAAACCATACCGGCTCGTCGGTCAATGGCCTCCGGAACGTTGGTCAGGAAACAGGAGCGCGCCCGCTTCGGCCTCTACGAACAGCGAGCAGTTCGCGTGCCGGCGCAGCAGCGACGCGGGCACGCGTTCGTCGATCTCGCCTCTCATCACGCGCTCCGTGATCGCCGCCTTGCCGGGCCCGGTGGCGAGCAGCCAGACCTCCTTCGATGCCAGGATCGGCTGGAGACCCACGGTCACGCCCCAGCGCGGCACGTTCCCGTGGCTGAAGTAGCGCGCCGCCGACGCGATCGTCGTCTCGTGGAGGTCGACGCGGCGCGTCCGGCTCCCGGCCGGCGAACCAGGCTCGTTCATCCCGAGGTGCCCGTTCAGGCCGATCCCCAGAAGGACCAGGTCGAAGCCGTCCCCGATCTCGAGATCGTAGCGGCGGCAGTGTTCGTCGATATCGGAAGCGTCCGGGTCGAGGAAATGAAACGCTTCCGCCGGCAGATCGACCGCTCCGACGAGGTGGCGCATGACCGCGTGCTTCGCGCGGCCGGGATCGTCCGGCGCCAAATCGCCGAACTCGTCCAGGACGAACACCGAGGCTTGCGCGAACGTGGCCTCGCCCGCGGCGACGCTCCGCACCATCTCGGCGTAGATCGGGTTGGGGGTCAGACCGCTGGGCAGGCAGATCTTGAGCCGCGGGTTGGACCGCAGCCGGTCTCTCCAGAACGCCGCCACGCCGTCCGCCCACGCGGCTTCGGAGTCGAATCGAAGCAGGTTCATCGATCGGGCTCAGGTCCCAGCCACAGATCGACAGGCCTGGCGGTTCTGGCCGCTTCGAACGGCAACGGGACTCTCCGCCCGATGCGCGCCGAGTGGTACGCCGCGAACATCAATTCGAGGACCGCGCGGCCGTCTTCTCCTGTGACGACCGGCTGCCTGTCCTCGCGGACGCATTCGATGAAGTGTTTCAACTCGTGCGGGTACCCCTGATTGAAGGCTTCCTCGAACATGGTGAAGGTCCAGCCGCGGGTCGAGCCGGCTTTCTCCATCGCGTAGCCGTAGCCCTTCTCGCTGTAGGTCAACGCCGAGCTGCCCATGAACAGGTCGGCGAAGATCACGCCGCCGGTGCCGCTGACCTCGACGCGGTCCTCCATGCCGCCGAGCGTGGCCCAGCTGTTCTCGGCCACGCCAACCGCGCCCCCCTCGAACTCGACGAGGCAGACCGAGTGCTCTTCGCAGCGCGTCCTGCCCTGGTGGATGAGCCCGGTCTGCATGTGGGCGCTGACGCTGAGCGCGCGAGGCCGGCCGCCGAGCATCCAGCGGAACCAGGCAAGGCCGTGGCAGCCCATGTCCATGAGCGCGCCGCCGCCGGATCGCGTGTAATCGTAGAACCAGTCGCTGTGCGGGCCGGAGTGCTTCTCGCACTGGCGCATGTGAAAGACCCGGCCGATGGCCCCCTCGACGACGAGCTTGCGGACGCGCTCGTACTTGGGCGCGAAGCAGAGCTCCTCGGCGTACATCAGTTTTCGATCGTTCGCCTTGCAGACCGCGATCATCTCGTCGGCCTCGTCGAGCGTGAGGCACAGCGGCTTCTCGATGATGACGTGCTTGCCGGCGTTGGCCGCGGCGATCGTCGCGCGCGCGTGGAGGTCGTTGGGGATGCACACGTCGACGACGTCACAGCCGGGGTCGGTGGCCGCGCGATCGAGATCGTCGTACCACCGGCCAATCCCGTGCTTGCGGCCGAAGGCCTCGGCGCGCTCCCGGCTCCGCGAGTAGACCGCGACGACCTCGGCGTCGGGCACGAAGCGCCGGTACGACTCGAGGTGAATGTCGGCGATGAAACCGGTGCCGAGGAGCGAGATCTTGGTGGTGGGCATCCGAGGTCCGCGGGCGCGCGTCGTCTCAGGTCTCAGGTCTCAGGTCTCAGGTCTCAGGTCCGTTGGTCTTTGGTCTCTTGGTCTCTTGGTCTCTTGGTCTTTGGTCTACACCGGCTCGACCTGCGGGCGCTTCGCGCTCTCCAGGACGCCGCGCATGTACTCGGCGGCGAGTTTCGCGTTGGTGTCCGCGAAGTCGAGATCCGCGGGAACGCCGTCAATCGGCGGCAGCGGGTGGCACAACTCGTACCCGAGGTATCCCTCGTACCCAATCTCCTGCATCCCCTGCACGAAGTCGGCGTAATAGTTCTCCGGCGTCAGCGTGAAGTCCGGGTTCCGGACGTAGCTCCGGACCGAGCCGTCCGCCGCGCGCTCGTACTCGCCGCCGAAATGGGACAGCACCTGCAGCGCCCCTACGGCGCGCGCGGCCTGCTGCATCGACGTCACGCCCTGCTTGGCCGCGAGCGGCGCGTCCAGGCACGCCTTGACGTGCGGCGAGGCGACCTCGTGAATCATCCGCACCATGTCGTCCGGCGTGTTCGTCACCGGCGGATGGTTCTGCAGCGCCAGCGTCACCCCGGCATCACCCGCCCAGCGTGCGGCCTCGCGCAGCGCGTCACGGCACCAGTCCCACGTCTGGCCGTCGGTGACCTGCAGGTGCGCTTCCCGCCACAGCTGCCGGGCGATGGTGTAGCGCGCGCCGTCGGACGACACCGTCACCCCGGGCCATGCCGCAAACATCCGCAGCGTGGGCACCCCGAGATCGGCCGTCATGCGAATCAGATCGCGCACGTACACCAGCTGGCTCTCCCGATACTCCGGGATCGGGCTGCTGAAATCGTTGTTGGCCGCCACGGCATAGATCTCCACGCCCGCGTCCCGCGCCTTCTGCCGCAGCTCGCGGCAGCGGGCCCTGGGGAAATCGAGCGGGTTGCCATGCGGACGCTTGCCGTCGATTTCCACGCCGTCGTAGCCGTAGGCCCGGGCGCGTTCGATCACGGCCTCCAGCGACAGCGCCGGTCCGCGATACCACAGGCCAAGGTACGTAATGCTGTAGAGACCGATTTTCATGATGGCGACATCCTAACCTGAACCGCGTCTCATGAAAAACTCCAACCTCCAACTCCCAACCCCCAACTCCCAAGATGTCTGGGGGTGAAAGTCGAAGCGATCTGCACCCGGCTGATACGAGCTAAGCAGTTTGGGAGTTGGGAGTTGGCGGTTGGGAGTTGTCGACCACGCGCTCACCGCCAGGAGGCGCGTGGTGTGAAATACTCATGTACTACCGACATGCGCATCGCGCTCGCTCAAATGAACCCCACCAGCGGGGACATCAATGGCAATGCCGCAAAGATCCTCGGCGCCCTCGACGAGGCGGCGCGCCGGGGAGCGGACCTCTTCGTCACGCCCGAAATGGCGCTGCCCGGCTATTGCATCGGCGACCTCGTTGAAGACGCGGGGTTCCTGGAGGCGAACGAGCTCGCCGTGCAGCGCATCGCGGAGGCCGCGCACGGGATCACGGCCGTCGTCGGCTTCATCGATTTCGACGCGGCCGCGCGCAACGACAGCGGCGCGATCAGGAAACACAACGCCGCGGCGGTGATGCGCGACGGGCAGGTCCTGCAGCGCGCCCACAAGTCGCTCCTCCCGAGCTATCGCTACTTCGACGACAAGCGGTTCTTCGTGCCGGCCGAACGGCGCGAACCGGTGGCGATCGAGACGGCCGGCGGACCGGTCCGGCTGGGCGTCTCCATCTGTGAAGATCTGTGGGACGAGTTCTACGACATCAAGCCCCTCCCGGAGCTGGTGGCGAAGGGCGCCGACGTCCTGCTCAACCTGAACGCCTCCCCGTTCTATCCGGGCAAGCGGCACGAGCGCGACGCCATGATCCGCCGCCACATCCACCAGCTGCGCAAGCCGCTGGTGTACATCAACACCGCCGGGGCGGCGGACAACGGCAAGAACATCATTCCCGTTCGACGGCGAGAGCCTGGTGTACGACGCGAGCGGGAACCTGCTCGCGATCGGCCGTCAGTTCGGCGAAGAGCTGCTCGTCGTGGACGTGGACCCCGGCGCGGCCCCCGGCGCCCCGGCGCAGCTGCCGCCCCTCGACCGCGACCGGGAGATCTACGAAGGCCTGATGATGGCGCTGCGGGACTACATGCGGAAGACCGGTTTTTCCCGGGCCATCATCGCGCTCTCCGGCGGAATCGATTCCGCGCTCGCGCTGGCGATTGCCGTCGACGCCCTCGGCCCGGGCCAGGTCGCGGCGTGCAACATGCCGTCCCGCTACAACAGCGACACGACCAAGTCGATCGCCGCCCAGCTCGCGCGCGCGTTGGAGGTCGCCTACAGCGTCATTCCCATCCAGACGATCGACGATCACGTCCGCGCGGTCTTCGAGAAGCACGCCCATCCGATTGTGAACTCGTTCACCCGCGAGAACCTGCACGCGAGAATCCGCGGGCTCCTGATGATGGCGGAATCGAACGACACGGGCGCGCTCCTCATCTCCTGCGGCAACGAGACCGAGATCGCCCTCGGCTACGCCACCCTCTACGGCGACATGTGCGGCGGCATCTCGCTCATCGGCGACCTGTCCAAGCTCGACGTCTACCGGCTCGCGCGGTACGTGAACGCCAGGCACGGATCGGAAAAAATCCCCGAGGAGGCGTTTCAGATCGAGCCGTCCGCGGAGCTGGCCGCCGGCCAGGTCGACCCGTTCGACTACCACGTCGTCGCGCCGATCGTCGGCGAGCTGGTCGAGCGGCGGAGGTCGCCGGCCGATCTGATCAGGCTCTTCGAGCGCCGCGGGCTCGATTCGACGCGCTTCGTCCCGGACCCCGAGGGCCTGACGGTGTACGACAAGCACACCATCGCCACGTTCACCGAGGTGGTCTACGACGCGTTCCACCGGCTGCGGCGGTCGGTCTACAAGCGGCTGCAGGGCCCGCCGATCGTGGCCGTCACCGAGCGGGCGTTCGGCTTCGACCTCCGCGAGACCATCATCAACGGCTGGGAAGGCTGATGCCGGCCAAGGTCGTCGTGCGGGATCTGCGGAAGCGGTACGGCGCAATCGAGGCCGCGCGGGGGGTGAGCTTCGAGATCCAGGACGGCGAGATCTTCGGCCTGCTCGGGCCCAACGGATCCGGCAAGACGACCACCGTGGAATGCGTCATCGGCCTGCGGGAGCCGGACGACGGCGAGATCGAGGTCTGCGGGATCGACGCGCGCCGGCGCCCGCAGGACGTCAAGCAGAAGATCGGCGCCGCGCTCCAGACGACGGCCCTGCAGGACAAGATCACGCCGCGCGAGGCGCTGACGCTGTTCGGCGCGTTCTACCGCAACCGGGAGGATCCGCAGCAGATGCTCGACCGCTTCGCCCTGACGCCGAAAGCGGACGCGCCGTTCGACACGCTGTCGGGCGGCCAGCGGCAGCGGCTCGCGCTGGCGCTGGCCTTCGTCAACAAACCGGAGCTCGTCTTCCTCGACGAGCCGACGACCGGGCTGGATCCGCAGTCGCGGCGCGAGCTGCACGTCGAGGTGGCGAAGATGAAGCAGGACGGCCACACCGTGCTGCTGACGACGCACGACATCGACGAGGCGGAGGAGCTCTGCGATCGCATCGCGATCATCGACCAGGGGCGCATCATCGCCACGGGGGCGCCGCACGAGCTCGTGGCGCGGTCCACGGCAACCCAGTCGGTGTCGCTCGTCACCGCGGAGCCGCTCGATCCCGCGGTCCTCGCGAGCCTGCCGGGCGTGCAGGAGCTGTCGTGCGACGGCGCCCGGGTGCGCTTCCGCACGACGAGTGTCGGCCGGTCGGTCTCGGAGCTGATGAAGCTCCTCGAAGCGCAGCGCGCCGATCTGGTCGAGCTCCAGGTGCGAAAGGCCACGCTCGAGGACGTGTTCATCGATCTGACCGGCACGAGCCTGCGGGACTGAACTAACTCGGGACTCGGGACTCGGGACTCGGGACTCGGGACTCGGGACTCGGGACTCGACCAAAGACCAAAGACCGACCGAAGACCTGAGACCCGAGACCTGAGACGACCGAAGACCCGAGACCCAAGACCAAAGACTGTATGAACGGCTTGCTGCACCAGCTCGAGATCAGCCTCCGGCTCCATTTTCGAAACAAGATGGCGCTGCTCTACGGCTATCTGTTTCCGCTGATATTCCTCGTCGTCTTCCGGCTGCTCTACCGGTACGAGAGCGTCCCGCTCGCGCGGCACATGGGCGAGCTGCTGACCGTGACGGCGCTCGGCGGCGCCTGCTTCGGCCTGCCGACGACGATGGTGAGCGAGCGGGAGCGCGGCGTCTGGCGGCGCTACCGGCTGGCGCCGGTCTCCACGCAAACGCTGATCGCCGGCACGGTGGCGGCCCGCTACGTCGCGCTCGTCAGCGCCGGGCTGCTGCAGCTGGCCCTCGCGATGGCGCTGGGCATGCCGATGCCGCGGCACCCGTTCGATCTGTGGGTGGCCTTCACGTTCGTCTCCTTCGCGTTTGTCGGCCTGGGGCTCGTGATGGCGATGATGGCCGACAACGTGCCCGCGGTGCAGGCGCTCGGCCAATGCATCTTCCTGCCCATGCTGGTCATCGGCGGGATCGCGGTTCCGATTGCGAGCCTGCCGGAATGGGCACAGCACGTCGCGGCGTTTTTTCCCGGCCGCTACGCCGTCGAGGCGCTGCAGGCGTGCGTCACCGGGACCGGATTGCCGGCCGTGCGCTTCAGCCTGCTGGCGTTGCTGCTCATCGGCGCGTCGGGCACCGTCGCCGGGATCGGGATGTTCCGCTGGGACACGCAGCAGCGGTTCGCCACTCGCGCCGGCAAAGGCTGGCTCGCGGTGGTCTTCGCGGCGTGGGCGGCGGTCGGGCTCCTCGCCGAATCGCGCGGCCGTGTCGGTGCAGGCCCGCGTGTCGCACCACCCGAGCAAGCCGTGGCGCCGGCTCCCGCCCCTTCGAACGCGCCCGCCACATCGAATGCGCCGGTGAATCCGCCGTCCCCGGTGACGACTCCACCGCCGGCAGCCGGCAAGCCCGCTCCGTCCGCGCCGGCGTCGGGCGCGGCCAAACCGGAGCCTCCGCCGGCACCCGGTCTTCCGGCACCCGGTCTTCCGGCACCCGGTCTTCCGGCAACCGGTCTTCCGGCAACCGGTCTTCCGGCAACCGAGCCGCCGGCCCCGAAGATCGAAACACCCGCGGCGCCGGAGCCGCGCGGTCCCTCGTCGTGGCAGGCCGTCACGCTGGCAGACATCGAACGCGACCTGATTTTCGATCGGCTGCCGTCGGACCAAGGCGTCGTGACGCCGATCGCGCCGGCGGACGAGGATCCCGATCCGGAAGTCGGCGAAGACCTCGAGTTCGTGCGCGAGTCGCTGCCGAAATGGGCCCCGGGGAAGGTGGCCGATCCCGTTCAGCGGGTGCGCAACTACCTCTACGTCGCCGCGGTCCCGGATGTCTTCCAGATCCCGGTCGAGCGGTTCATGGCGCACGTGGTCTACGAGCGGCTGCAGGAGGATATCCCCAAGGATCAGCTGATCCAGATCCTCTATTGGATCGCGCTGCACCCCAACGGCGGAGACGACGCCGCGCTGGATCAGATGTGGGCGCTTCGCCTCGGCAACGGTCCGAGCGACGTCGAGCAGACGCGGGAACGGGCGGCGTTCTACGCGGTCAAGCTGCTCGGGCGTCTGACAGGGAAGATCGTGCCGAGGTGAGACAACGGAGTTGACGGAGTCAACGAAGACGTTTCACACGGAGAAACGGAGAACGGAGAAACGGAGAATATTTACCTTGTCTCCGTTCCTTCGTTTCTCCGTGTTGAATTGCTCCGATACCTCCGGACGCTCCGCTACCTCTCTTTACCGACCTGCGGCAGCAGCACCAGGCGGACCCAGTTCGAGTCCGGACCAATCTCGAGCGCGGCCGCGTACTCCGCTCGTGCGCCGGCATTGTCGCCGCGGCGCGCGAGCGCCTGGCCGAGCCACAGGTGCGCGTCGAAGCGGCCCCAGTTCGGCCACGGCTTGTCCGCCGGTTCCTTGTCGAACAACTGCAGCGCGCGCCTGAAGAGCGCCTCGCCCTCCTTGGTGCTGCCTCCGAATTCGGCCGGCGTGTTGAAGATGGCCATTCCGTGCATCAGCACGAGCCGCGGATTGTTCGGCTCGAGATCGACAGCTCGGCCGATCGATTCTCCGGCCGCCTGACCCAGCGTCGGTCCGAGCTCGAAGTTCTTGGCGATCTGGGCGCCATAGAGGCTGCTCAGTAGTCCGTAGGCTTCGGCGAACTTGTCGTTGGCTTTGATCGCCTGATTCAGTTGGGTGACGCCGTCGGCGACGAGCTCGTCCTGCTCTTTCGCCGAGACGCCCGGGTTGAACGCCAGGCGCCAGGCGGCATACGCGATGGTATAGCGGACGAGAGGCGCGCGATCGGCCGGCGGTCCGGCATCGAGCAGGCGCAGGCACGCGATCCGTGCGTCCTTGATCCCCGCGGCGTCCTCGGACAGCACCGCTTTCTCGAGCCGTGCGGCGACGGCCGGCCACTCCGCGTTTGCGGGCGTGGCGGTCTGCGCGAACGGTTGCGCCGTGAGCAGGGCCGCGGCGGCTGCCAGCACCATCAGCGTACGGACCATCTTCTTCTCGTGCACGGTGTCTCTCTCCTTGTGCGTGGACGCCCTGCCGCGTCGGTCAACGAGTCAACGAGCCACGGAACAACAGGTACGCCCTGTTGATACGCCGTTTTGCGGTTACGGTTCGGCCGTTCCGGCGAATGACACCGGGCGTCGGTGAACGGTGGACGCCCAGCGGTCGTTTGGGCGATCTGACCAGGAGATCAGGAGATCAAGAGATCAGGAGTCAGGAGATCAGGAGGCAGGAGGCAGGAGGCAGGAGGCAGGAGGCAGGAGACATTGTCGGCGCCGATCGGAAACGCATAATATCCATCTGCTACCGCGCTGGTGGCATCCAGAATGGGTGACTCACGATGGACAACCTGGAACCGTTGCGATACCCGGTCGGACGCGCGCCCCGCGAGAAGGGGCCGTTGAGCGCAACCGAGCGCGCGGCGCTCATCGAGATCCTCGAACGCGCACCGGCCGGGATGCGGTCGCTGGCGGCCGGGCTCGGAGACGCGCAGCTCGACACGCCGTACCGGCCGGCCGGCTGGACGATCCGGCAGGTGATCCATCACGTGCCGGACAGCCACATGAACGCGTACCTGCGAATGAAGCTGGCGGTTACGGAAGACGCGCCGGCGATCAAGACGTACGAGGAAGCGCGCTGGGCGGAGCTCCCCGAGGCGAAGTCGGCGCCGATCGCGATGTCGCTCGATCTCCTCGACGCGCTCCACCGCCGCTGGACGGCGTTCCTCCGGGCGATCCCGGACGCCGCCTTCGCCCAGGCGTTCACGCACCCGCAGTGGGGACGCGTGACCGTTGACGACGCGCTCCGGATGTACGCCTGGCACTGCCGCCATCACACCGCGCACGTCCAGCTCGGAATCGACGCCTCGAACGCCGTCTGAACTTTAGAACTTTAGACAGATTTCATGTTTCAGGATGCACGCTACGCGATTCGTGCGTTTGCCAGAACGCCCGGCTTCACGGCCGCGGCGGTGCTCTCGATCGCGCTCGGCATCGGGGCGAACACGTCCATCTTCAGCGTGGCGAGCGCACTGCTGTTGCGTCCGCTGCCTTATCAGAACGCCGACCGGCTGGTCATCGTCTGGAACCGCTCGCCCGGTCTGGGCATCACGGAGGACTGGTTCTCCACGGCGCAATACTTCGACGTCAAGACCGGGCACCACGGATTCGAACAGGTCGCCATCGCGATCGGAGGGAACGACAACCTGACCGGCGGAGGCGAGCCGGAGCGGATCGGCACCATCCGCGTGTCCTCGAACCTGCTGCCGATGCTCGGGGCGCGCGCGGCGCTCGGGCGTCTCTTCGTCGCCGAGGAGGACCTGGCCGGCGCCCCGGCCACCGCCGTGCTCGGCCACGGCACGTGGATGCGCCGCTACGGCGGCGATCCGAACGTGATCGGCACGTCCCTCATCGTCAACGGGCTGCCCCACCAGGTCGTCGGCGTGCTGCCGGCGTCGTTCGCGCTGCCGCGCGAGGTGATGCCGACGCTCAACGGCGCCGAGCACGCCGAGCTCGTGCTGCCGCTGCCGCTCGGCCCGAAGGCGGCCGAGTTCCGCGGCCGCGAAGACTACAACATCATCGGGACGCTGAAGCCCGGCGTGACGCCCGGTCAGGCGCAGGCCGAGATGGACGCCATCACCGCGAGGCTGAGGCGCGACCATCCCGAGGTCTACCCGCCGAACTCGGGCCTGACGTTCTCCATCGTGCCGCTGCACGAGCAGGTCGTCGGCGACGTGCGCCGCTCGCTCATCGTGCTCGCCGCCTCTGTGGGCTTCGTGCTGCTCATCGCCTGCGCGAACGTCGCGAACCTGCTCCTGTCGCGGGCGCTCGCCCGCCAGCGCGAGATCGCGGTCCGCGCCGCCCTCGGGGCCGGCCGCGCGCGCATCATCCGCCAGCTCATGACCGAAAGCCTCCTGCTCGCATCCGCCGGCGGAGCGCTGGGTCTTCTCCTCTCGCTCGCCAGCGTGAAATGGATTCACGTCCTCGGAACCAGGAGCATCCCGCGGCTGCACGACATCGCCGTCGACGGCCGCGTGCTGCTGTTCACGCTCGGTGTCTCGCTGCTGTCGGGATTGTTGTTCGGCCTCGCGCCGGCGCTTCGCCTCAGCCGGCTGGATCTCCACCAGACCTTGAAGGACGCGGGCCGCGCGTCCGACGGCATGGGCGCGGTCTGGGGCCGCGGCCGCAACGTCCGCCGCCTGCTCGTCGTCTCCGAGCTGGCGCTCAGCGTGATGCTGCTCATCGGCGCCGGCCTGCTCGTGCGCAGCTTCATTCACCTGCAGCAGACGCCGCCCGGCTTCAATCCTTCGGGCGTGCTCACGCTCGAGCTGACGATGAGCGGCCGGAAGTACACCGGGGCGCCGGTCGTCGTCGAGACCTATCGCCAGCTCTGGCCACGGCTCGATCGGCTGCCCGGCGTGACCGCCTCGGGTGCCGTGTCGGCGCTGCCGCTCAGCCAGATGTTCTCCTGGGGGCCGATCACGGTCGAAGGACGCACGCCTCAACCTGGTGAAGGCTTCCTCAACGCCGATCAGCGCATCGTCTCCGGGCGATACTTCGAGGCGATGGAGATCCCGCTGCTGAGCGGACGACTGTTCAACGAGCACGACACGCGAGACAGCGGCCGCGTTGCGATCGTCGACGAGTTCATGGCACAGCAGCTCTGGCCGGGCCAGGACGCCGTCGGCAGGCGCCTGCGCACCGGGACGAGCGCCGATGGGCCCTGGATGACCGTGGTCGGCGTGGTCGGCCGCGTGAAGCAGTACACGCTCGATACCGACTCCCGGATCGCGATGTACTTCGCGCACGCGCAGTACCCGACGCGTGCGATGAACGTCGTGCTCCGCGGCCGCGCCGATCCTGATGCGCTGACGGCGGAAGTCCGGAGAGAACTCCGCGAGGTCGATCCGGATCTGCCGATGTACGGCGTGCGGACGATGGCGGAGCGCGTGGACGAGTCGCTGGCGCGGCGCCGCTTCTCGATGCTGCTGCTGACGCTGTTCGCGGCGCTGGCGCTGGGGCTGGCGTCGATCGGCACCTACGGCGTGCTCGCGTACCTCGTGAGCCAGGGGACGCGTGAGATCGGCATCCGCCTGGCGCTCGGCGCCACGCCCCGGCGCATCCTGGTGCTGATCGTGCGCCACGGGATGAGCGTCGCGCTGGCGGGCGTCGCGCTCGGCGTCGCGGGGGCGTTCCTGCTGACGCGCTTCATGCGCACCCTGCTCTTCGGCGTCACCGCGTCGGATCCGCTGACGTTCGCCGCCATCGCCGGGCTGCTGACGCTGGTCGCCCTGTTCGCGAGCTATCTCCCCGCGCGCCGGGCCGCGCGGATCGATCCGATGGTGTCGCTGCGCAGCGAGTAGCACGGGGCGACGTAAGGGTTCCGCAAGGTTCCGCGGGGTTCCACTGGGTTCCACGGGGTTCGGTTCAACGGGGTTCCGCAGGGTTCTAGGTTCTAGGTTCTTCGAGGTTCGCCGTGGCTCGCCGACGTCCGCGCGGAACCCTGCAGAACCCAGAACCCAGAACCCTGCGGAACCCGGCGGAACAGAACCTCGCGGAACCGTGTGGAACCTTGCGGAACCCAGTGGAACCCTGTCCCCAGTGGAACCCCGTGGAACCTGGCGGAACCCTTTCAGTCGGCGCGAAGGCTGGCGATCGGATCGGACCCGCTCGCGCGGCGCGCCGGAATCCACAACGCGATCAGGGAGAACACGAACACCAGCAGGACGCCCCCGGCATAGAGCGGCATGTTGACGAAGCGTGTTTCGAAGAGCGCGCTTCGTGCGAGCGAGACGATCGCCGCGGCCGCCACGACCCCAAGCGCCGCCCCGAGCCCGCTGAGCGCGAGCCCTTCACGCAGGACCAGGCGCAGTACCGATCCGCGCGTTGCACCGAGCGCCATGCGGACGCCGAATTCACGCATCCGCTGCGCCACGCCGACGCTCAGGACGCCGTACAGTCCGACGCCTCCGAGCGCCAGCGCGATGACGGCCAGAACGGCTGCCAACAGCAGGCTCGTGCGGGCGCGCGTGACGGCCCGTTCAATCCGCTGTTCCATCGTGAAGACATCCGCGAACGGCTGCGACGGATCGACAGCTGCCAGCGCGTGACGCACGGCGCCGGCGCTCGCGGCCGCGTCCTGGGTCGTTCGGACGACGACGAACATGGAGCTGCGCGGGTACTGGCGGTGCGGCCGATACACCGTTTCACGAACCAACTGCTCGGGTCCGCGATGGCGAACCGACCCGACGACGCCGACGATCTCGAGCTCGGCCTCCGGCTGCCGGAACCATCGCACGCGCTTGCCGAGCACCTGGCCGTCAGGGCTCAGCCTGCGCGCGAACGCCTCGTCGACGATGACGACGCCCGGGCTACCGGCCGAGTCGCTGCTGGCGAAGAACCGGCCGGCGCGCAGCGGCAAGCCGATGACGCGAAAGTAGTCCGGCGTCACGCCGCGAAGGTCCGCGTCGATCCGGCGCGGTTCGGGCTCGGGTGTGACGAGAAAGCTGCTGCCGAGCATCGAGCCGCTGAGCGGAAGCTGGGTGACGGCAGCCGCGCCCGCAACACCCGGCACGGATTGGATCGCGGCGGTTGCGGACTCGAAGAACTGGACCGCGGCAGGACCCAGCGGATACTTCGGCGACAGGCTCACGCGCCCGGTGAGCACGTTGCCCGGCGGGAATCCGAGATCGACGCGCTGCAAGTGGACGAAGGTCTCCGTCAGAAACAGCGTGGGGACCAGGATCGTGGTCGCCGATGCCGTCTGAACGATCACGAGGATTCTGGCCAGGCCCGCACTTCGCGGCGTCCGGGTCCCGCTCCGCCCCGCCATCAACGGCGAGAAGCTGCGGATCCGCATTCGCTCGATCAGCGGTACGGAGGCGAAGACCACGATGGTGAACAGAACCAACCCCAGCACGAAGATCGCGACGCGAAGATCCACGCCGGCCTCGCCGAGCCTCGGCAGGGCGCCGGGATCGATGGCGCGAAGGAGTGCCGGCAGCCACGCCGCAAAAACGAGACCGAGCGCACTGCCACAAACGGCCAGGAGAAACGACTCCGTCAGCAGCTCGCCGGCCAGGCGCGCCGGGCCGGCGCCGAGCGCGGTGCGAATCGCCAGCTCGGTTCGCCGGGCCTCGCCCCGCGCCAGCAGGAGGTTCGCGACGTTCGAGCACGCCATGAGCAGCACGAGCACGACGAGGCCAAAGAGCAGGTAGAGCGCCACTCGCGCGTTCTTCAGGACGTCGTCCTTGAACGGGAAGACGCGGAATTCCCACGTTCCGCCCGGATACGAGGCCGGGAGCTCGCGTGAGAGTTGCGCACCGTACGATCGCAGCTCGTCGTCTGCACGATCGAACGTGACGTTCGGGCGAAGCCGGGCTACGACGTGCAGGAACCTGACGCTGCGATCGCGCGAGGCCAGGTGCGGCTCGAGCGTCAGCCAGACGTCGGCGCGATCCGGCAGCACGGTGCTCGCCGGGAGAAGCTCGAACGAGGCCGGCAGGACGCCGATGACCGAGTAGTCTCTGCCGTTCAGCCTGAGCGCCCGGCCGAGGACGGCGCGATCGCCGCCCATCTGCGCGCGCCAGAACGCGTGGCTCAGGATCGCGACCGGCGCGGCGCCGGGGCCATCGTCCTCCCTGACGAAATCCCGGCCCAGCACCGGCGGCACACCGAGCACACCGAAGAACCCGTGGGACACGGCGAGCGCCTGGAGCTCCTGCCCCACTCCATCGCGTTCGTACTGGAGGCGGAGATCCGTGATGCCCGACGCGCCCGAGAGGCCGCCCGGCTCCTGTTGGAGCCGTTCCAGCTCGGGGAACGACAGCCATGTGCGTACGCCGGATGGCTGGACCGCCCAGATCAAGCCGACCTGCTCCGGCGACTGCCACGGCAGCGGCCGGAGCAGGACTGCGTTCACCAACCCGAAGACCGCCGCGGTCGCGCCGGTCCCGAGCGCGAGCGTCAACACCGCGGTGAGCGCGAAGGCCGGCGAGCGGCGCAGTTGCCGCGCGGCGACGCCGACATTCCTGAGCAACGCAAGAGCGTGCTCTTTCGGCGCGACGCGCACCGTGTCTCTCAACGCGTGCAGCACGATGCGTCCGGCGGGCACGTCGCGGGCATCACGGACGGCTTCGCGCCACGCCAGCAGGATTTCACGTTCGTGTTCCTCGCGGAACGACGCCGGCAGCAAGCGCAGGATCCATCGGAGACGCCGTTCCGTGTTCCTCACTGTGCCGGCTACCCTCTTCCCCCACCCCACACCAGCCGCTTCGCGCGCGCCTGTGAGATGAGCGACTCCAGCCGCCGGAGCTCCGCGATCGCGACGTCGCGGCCGAAACGGGTCAGCCGGTAGTAGCGCCGCCGCTCGTCGTCGAGCGCCGGGTCGGGACGCTCCGCCGTCTCGGAGACCATTCGCTCGGCGAGGAGCCTCTTCAGCACGGAATAGAGGCTGCTGGCGCCGAGCTCCACCTCACCCGAGGTGCGTTTCCGGACCTCCTTGATGATGGCGTAGCCGTGCTTGTCGCCGTCGGCCAGCGCCAGGAGGACGTGCAGGACGATGGGGCTCAGTGGCAGGAGTCCCCGTACCGCTGGGGTGTCAGAGTGTTTCACTGACAGCTAGACTATAGCTGTCAGAGCGATAGTGTCAATGCGGACTGACAGGGTTCCACAAGGTTCCACTGGGTTCCGCGGGGTTCCACAGGGTTCGGGTTCAACGGGGTTCTACAAGGTTCAAGGTTCCAGGTTCCTCGAGGTTCCCGTCGCTGGTGCCGACGTCCGCGCGGAACCGCGTCGAACCCTGCAGAACCCAGAACCCTGCGAACCCCGTGGAACCGAACCTTGCGGAACCCGGTGGAACCCCGCGGAACCTGGCGGAACCATTTCAGACCTGTGGAACCGGGTGGAACCCATCCCCTCGCGGAGTAAGATGCACCCGACTGTGTACCCGACACGTCTCGCCATCCCGGTGCTCGTGCTCGCACTGGTCGCCTCCCCGAGCGGCCAGGCCGGCGACGAAGCCACCGTCGCGATCGACGCCGCGACGGTCGCGAACCGCATCAGTCCCCGCCTGTACGGGCAGTTTGCCGAGTTCATGTTCGAGAACATCAAGTTCGGCCTGCACGCCGAGCTGCTGCACGACCGCGGGTTCGAGGAAGCGGCGAGCGTCATCGGGCTGCCCCGGTACTGGGAACGGAATCCGGACAATCGCGGCGACGATACGATCCGCTTCCGGTGGGACGATTCGGTGGCATATCCACCCTCGCGGACGCTCGGGCCGCATCAGGTGGAGCATTCGCTGCGGATCGATCTCGCGGTCCAGGACGGGCAACGCCGCGGCATCCATCAGGGCCGCGTGCCGGTTCGGGCGGGGATCGAATACCGGGGCTCCCTGTGGCTGCGCACGTGGGACTTTACGGGGCGCCTGACCGCGGCGCTCGAGCAGGACCGCACCGGTGGCGAAGTGTACGCGGCGGCGGAGCTCGGCAGCGTGACGGCGGATGGTGCGTGGAAGCAGTACAGCTTCACGCTGCGGCCGGCGCAGGCCGATCCGCTCGCCCGGCTCGCGATCCTCCTCGACGGCAAGGGCCGCGTGTGGATCGATCAGGTGTCGCTGATGCCGGGTGATGCGGTGGACGAGGTGCGCGCCGACGTGTTCGAGCGCGTCAAGGCCCTGCGCCCCGCCTTCGTCCGCTGGCCGGGCGGAAACGTCGCGCAGGACTACCACTGGATCTGGGGCGTCGGGCCGCGCGACGAGCGCGCGGAGTGGATCAACCTGTCGTGGTGGAACGAGCGGGAGCCGAGCGACTTCGGCACGCACGAGTTCATCCGCTTCTGCCGGAATCTCGGCGCCGAGCCGCACCTGGTCGTCAACGTCGAGGGCCGGGGCGCGACTCCCGAGGAGGCGGCAGCCTGGGTCGAGTACGCCAACGGCGCCGCCACGACCAAGTACGGAGCGCTGCGCGCGAAGCACGGCAGCCCCGAGCCGTTCGCCGTGAAGACCTGGGAGATCGGGAACGAGATCTGGGGCGACTGGGTGCGCGGCCACAGCGACGCGGAGACCTACGCGCGCAACTACCTGCGCTACCGGGCGGCGATGCTCGCGGTGGATCCGTCGCTGCGCTTCATCGCGGTCGGCGACAACGACATGGCGTGGAACCGCACGGTCCTCGGCCGCGCCGGCGCGCAGATCGACTACCTCGCGATTCATCATTACTACGGGGGACGCGGCGCCGAGCTCGAATACCCGAACTTGATGGCCCGGCCGCTGTCGTACGAGCGGTTCTACGGGGAAGTCAACGCGCGTCATCTCCGAGCTCGCGCCAGGCCGCACGATCCCGCTCATCATCAACGAGTGGAACACGTCGCTGCCGGTGCCCCGGCAGCACTCCATGGAGGCGGCGCTCTACGGCGCGCGGCTGATGAACGTCTTCGAGCGCTCCGGAGACATCGTGGAGATGAGCGCGGTTTCAGATCTGGTGAACGGCTGGTCGGGGGGCATCATCCAGGCCAGCCGCCACGACGTCTTCGTCACGCCGACCTACCTGGCCATCCGTCTTTACAACGAGCACCTCGGACGCGATCGGCTCGCGGTGCGTGGCTCGGCCCCCAGCTTCGACAGCTCGGTCGAGGGCACCGGCGTCCCCGTACTCGACGTCGTCGCCACGCGATCCGCGGATGGACGTCAGATGTTCGTGAAGGCGGTCAACACCGGCCGTCAGCTCGCGCTGAAGACGACGGTGACGGTGACCGGCGCGACGGTAGGCGCCGAGGGCACGATGCGGACGCTGACTGGCGATACGCTGGAGGCCGCCAACAGTTTCCGGACGCCGCAGGCCGTGACCGTTCGAACCACGCCGTTCCGCAGCGGTGCGCGGTTCACCGTGACCTTTCCGCCTCATTCGGTGTCCGTACTGACGCTGCCGGTGTCCAAGCAGTAGATCCCAAGCCCGGCAGGCCAGGCCTGGGCCAAGATGTACTATTGGACGACCGGCATGTATCCGACACAACAGGCCTCGATCGCGTGTCTTTCAGCTCTGCTGCTGCTTCCGGGCAACCCTTGGGTCGCGGACGCCCAGGAGCTTCCGTCGCGCGCGTACGTGAGCGCCTCTCGCGCCGCCCTCCGCTCTCAACCTGCCGTCGCGGCGCCGGTCGTCGACTACCTGACGACCAACACCGAAGTCGAAGTACAGAAAAGAACGGGTGACTGGTGCGCCGTCCGCGTGACGGCCGTCGCGACTTCCGGCTTCATCGCCTGCGCGCTGCTCGGCGAGACGAAGCTGACGATCGGCGCGATTGAAGCCAAACTGACCGATTCGAATCTGGCGCCTCGTGAAAGGCTCGACTGGCAGTCGCGCGCCTTCTGGGTCGGTCCCTCGCTGAATCGGCTGGAAGCCGTCGGGCACGCGATGGAAGACGCGCTGCTTTCGACAGAGGTTCAGGAGCTCGAGTTCGAGAAAGAGCAGCCGATGCGGCCGCCCAACGCCGAGTTCGATGCGATGAAGAGGCGCCTCGAACAAGCGGTCACCGTGACGCCCCCAGTGCCATCCGCCAGCAAGCTCGATCCGGACGAGCCACCGAGTGGCACGTTGAGACGCGCGTCGCTGCCGCGGATCCGGCCATCGTATTTCAGGAACGGCGAGCCGCCTTTTGCCATCGCGCTCGGGCGTTTTACGCTGGAGGGTTCAGGGGAAATCGCCGCTCGCCTGACCGATGCGTTGTCGGCTGCACACGGCGCATCGTTCCGGACACGTGTGGCATCCCCGGTGGGCTTTGCCCACTTCGGCGCGATAGGGGTGTGGGACATCAGGGCCCTCGCGGTCACGTTCGGCAAAGAAGTCACGGTTCACGGGATCACGGGGCGTGGAATGCCGACGGCTCTCAGGATCACGTCGCTCGTTGCGCCCGTGGGGCAGCAGCCGTGCAGTGGGTCGAATATCGACATGAAGGCACGTCCGGTGAACGGGCGCTGGCGCTCGGCGATCGTAGCCTGGGTCGGCAAGCCGGCTCCACAGGGCAAGGCCATCGTCACGATGCGGCAGGCCGGAGGCGCCGGGAAGTACGACAAGCTGGTGATCGAGACCATCGATCTGGACGCCGATGGCGTGGCGGACTTCTCTCTCTGGGCGGGCGTCATGGAGCCGGTCGTGGAACCCGACATTTACTGGAAAGCGGTCTTCGGAAACGTCGACGGCAAGTGGGTCCTGCTGGCATTCAATCAGGAAGCCGATTGCACCTGAGCTTTCGATACCTCGAATAGCCCGCAGAGAAACAGGCTCTCCGCCAGAACCTCATAGGCCTCTTCGAGTCGCGCGACGGCCGCCGGAGGCCTTCCCAGATCGACCCACAGGGCGAAGATTCCGAGCGCGACAGCCGCCGCGATCAGGCCTTGACCCGCCCTCGGCTTGATCGTCCGCAACAGCGCAACCAAGAACGCCAACCCGCCGATTCCCACGAGCCAGGTCGGAAGGTGCCCGAGCGATCCGAACTCGGCCGACTCCTGCAAACGCTCGTGTAGCTGGAACTGCTCGTCGAGCGCCAGCGCGGCGAGTGCGGCGGTCAGCGCATACCCGAGTTTCGAGGGCAACGATCCGGTGACGGTCAGGTTCAGCGCGATCGCCGCGTTTGCGACCAGCATCGCGCCGGACAGCCACGACACCGGGGAGCCGTCCGACAGGAAGGCAAACTCCCACCACGGCCAGGCGGCATACGCGGAGACCATCATGAAGGCCGTCACCGCGCCGACGATCATCCCTGTGTCTTTCCACCAGCCACGGCCCGCCATACGCACTCATTATGATCCGTATCCGGCGGCTTCGGCATTCGCGCGATTCGAACATTCCAGCTTTCAACTGGCGTCGGGTGGGCAGATCTGATACTCACTCCTCCATACGGTCCGTTGCGAGAGGAGTCAGCCATGTCAGATCGACCCTTGAGAGTCCTGCTGGCGGTCCTGGCGGTGTTGGCGACGATTGGCGTCGCACGGCTGCAGCGCGCAGCTCCTTCGACGAGCGCGACGGCACGCGCCGTGGCCGCCGCGGAGGCGTTTCTCGCCACGCTCGACCAGGGTCAGCGCGCCAAGGCCAACATCGACCTGAACGAAAAGACGCGAACGGTCTGGTCGAACCTGCCCTCGGGCGTCGACGTTGCAGGTGGGCGCCACGGAGCGCAATGGCCTCAAGCTGGGCGACATGAAGCCAGACCAGGAGAAGGCCGCTCTCGCGCTCGTCGCGTCCACGCTGAGCCGTGACGGGTTCCAGAAGGCGATGGCGATTGTCGACGCCGATCAGGTCCTCGAAAACGCAGAGCCGCTCCCTCCCGCGCCGCGACGTCACGCACCCGCTTCGGGCGCGCCGAGTTCTACGTCGCCATCCTCGGGAAGCCGTCGACGACCGACCCGTGGATGATCCAGTTCGGCGGTCATCATCTCGCCATCAACGTCACGCTTGCCGGGCGCGAGAACGTGCTGGCCCCCACGCACACGGGCACGCAGCCGGCCAGCTACAGCGTCGATGGCCGGACGATCCGGCCGCTCGGCGACGAGAACGACAAGGCGTTCGCGCTCGTCAACGCGCTCGACGCGGATCAGCAGAAGCAGGCCATCCTGAGCTACGAGGTCCGCAACCTCGTGCTGGGCCCCGGCGCCGACGGCAAGACGATCGCGCCCGAGGGCGTCCGCGCATCGAGCTTCACGCCGGCCCAGCGCACGATGCTCGTGGATCTCGTGCGTGAGTGGGTCGACATCCTTGGCGACGAGGCCGCGGCGGCGAAGATGAAGGAGGTCCAGGCGGGCCTCGCCGAGACGTACTTCGCGTGGGCGGGCCCGACGACCAACGGCAAGGGCGCGTATTTCCGGATTCAGGGGCCGGCCCTCCTGATCGAGTACGCCCCGCAGGGCCAGGCGGACGACAATACCGATCACATTCACACGATCTACCGCGACCCGACGAACGACTACGCGGCCAAGGCGACCCGGCGATGAGGAAGGTCTTTCTCGCGGCAATCGTCTTCGCGCTGGTCATGCCTGCGGAGACGTCCGCGCACCGTCTCGACGAATACCTCCAGGCCACACGCGCTGTCTCTCGCGCGCGATCGGATCACACTGGAAGTGGACCTGACGCCCGGGGTGAATATCGCACCCGCCATCGTCACGCTCCTCGATCGTGATGGCGACCACACGATCTCGCCGATCGAGGCGGGGGCGTACGGGCAGGTGGTCCTGTCGGATCTCGTGCTGGAGCTCGACGGCCGCCCCGTCGCACTGACGCTGACTCGTGTGGAGGCTCCCGTCAATCGACGAGATGCGCGACGGGTCCGGGACGATCCAGGTCCGCGCGGCCGGAACCGTCGACACCATCGTCTCCGGCCGGCGTCGTCTGGATTTCCGAAACAACCATCAGCCCGCGGCGAGTGTCTATCTGGCCAACGCGCTCATTCCACAAGATGGTGACGTGGCTGTGGTGGGTCAGACCCGCGATCCGCGGCAGCAGGGCGTGCGCATCGAATACGACGTGCTCCCGCGATGGCCCGGGCGGCTGGTCTGGCTGGTTCTCGGCGCGGCGGGACTGTCGACGTTGATGGTGCGCAGGAGGGTCGCAATCGCCAGGCAGGCCTGAAGAGCTTGTGAAGAAAACGTGTCAACTCCCAAAAGGCCCAACTCCCAACTCCCAAACTGAGTCTCTTCGAAGAGATTTCTTTGGGAGTTGGAGGTTGGGGGTTGGAGATTGGCGGATTTTTTCACACTCCCTGAAGGCCTGCGCTACGAGCCCCTGTTGCCGGCCATTCTCGCGCCCTCGGTGTCTAATCAGTGGGATGAGGGCGCGTTCAGCGATCGGGCTCGCACTGATTCTTTTCACCGTCGAGCTGGCGTTCGCTCCTGCGGCTCAGGCCAGGGATCAGACCGCGAGGTCTTCGCAGGAATCGCTCCCCGTCACGCTGACTGTCCGCTTTGCCGACGGCCGGAGTCAGTTCAGGCCAGGCGAGACCCTTCCGATCGAGCTGGAATTCGATAGCCGCGTAGCAAAGCGGTTCGTCGTCGACGGGGCCACCTACGACCGCAGCGGCCGGCTGGCGATCGACGAGTTCCTGGTCGAACCCAACGATGCCGTCATCGATCCGCTGCTCGACTACTTCGCGGCGAGCGGCGGCTTCATCGGCGGCGGAATACGCGCGATGGGCGTGCTCGGCGAGAAACCGTTCGTGGTCAAGCTCGATCTGAACGAGTGGCTCCGGTTCGAGAAACCGGGCAAGTACACGCTCTCGGTGCGCTCTCAACGCGTGAGTGACGAGGTGAAAACCACACCGCCGGCGCCATGGGTCGCGCCCGTGGAATCGAACAGCCGTCTCATTCGAAATCCTGCCTCGCGATCCCGAATGGGAGGCGGCCGAGCTCGGCGCCGCGCTGCAGATTCTCGGTTCGAAGGGATCCGACATGGATCGCCGAGAAGGGTTGCCGGATGCTCCGGTTCCTGGGTACTGACCTCGCCGTAGACGAAATGATCAAGCGCTACGGCGACAGCCAGTGGGGATGCGAGTTCGAGTTCACCGCCGGCCTGTTCGGTGCACGGGATCGTGAACGCGTCGTGCGTCTATTGGAGGCCGGGCTTCGGGCGGCCGACCAGCCAGTCAGCGAGTACTACCTTCGAACATTGGCGGTTCTGACGGTGTACGAGCAGCATCCGGAGCTGCGGCCGGCTCAGACACGCGTCAACGAAAGGCCGGATGATTCCGTCGACCGAGCTGGATCGCCTTACGGACCTGGTGAACGCGGCGAGAGCGACGTATACGGAAATCCTCGATGCGGCGTTGCCGGAGAAGTCGGCCCGGGCGCGCGCCATGATCCTGTCGTGGCGAGTGGAGTCCGGCCGGCGCCCGGATCCGGGATCGCCCGCACGTCGGCAGCGTCGCGCGATCGTCTGCGTGAACAACTCGCTGCGACGTTTCTCGAGTTGTCGAACGAACGACAGGCCACGCTGCTCGAGTATCAGTGGCCCGCTCTCGCCGGCCCGGCCATGGTGCCCGTACTGCGGGCGCTCGTCGACACGACGGCGTTGGCCTCGACACGTCTTCCGGATCTTGCGCTGAGACGGCTGTACGAGTTGGCTCCGGAAGAGGGCCGCACGCGCATCCTGCGTGAAATCAGGAACCCTTCTCCCGGCGCGTCCCTGAAGACGCTGGGCATGCTCCCAGATCGGGAGCTGCCGGAGTTGGACGACGTCCTGGCGGCGAACGTCGATCCGGGCCGGGACTACGAGGCGCTGTCGATTCGCGCCGAGCTCCTGCATCGCTACGCTTCGCCGGCCGTCTCCGCACGCGTCCTGTCGCGGATCGACGACGACCTGATGGGGATGGCGTGCCGGCCGCAAGCGGCGCTCCTGGCGTACTTTCGTTCGCGCGGATGCCGATCTCGGAAGGACATTGCTGGATCGCGCACTGGCATCGCGAGCGGACACCGGCTGCTACACGGCCGCCCTGCGCGGCGTCGCGACGCTTCGCATGACGCCGGTGGTGGAGGCGTTGGCGGTCGCGCATCTCGAGGATCCCAATCCGCAGGTGGTGATCAACGCCGCCGAAACGCTGGGACGTTACGGCTCCCCCGCATCGGCGCAAGCGCTAAGGGCGCAGTTCGATCGATGGCACCGCGCATGGGAGGGGCGCCAGGACGAGATTGGCTACAGTCGTACGAAGGATCGGCCGAACGCGATGCAAGGGATGGTCGAGCACGCGTTTCTTCAAGCGCTCGGGCGGGGACAGGGATGGTTGGCTGAAGACGCCGATCTCCGTGAGCTGCGCACGCTCTGCGTGACGGACAACTGCCGCACTCAAGCTGACCAGATTATCGCCGCTGCCGGCGACACCAGGATTACCATCTCGCGCGTCGACGACCCGGACAATTCCATCGTCTCGCTGGCGCAATACCAGCTGGCCTCCATCTCTGCGCTCCGGCAGAAACTGGCGCAATATCCAAAGGGGACCAGCTTTACGCTTGATGTGACCGCGCTCGATCCTCAGATCGCACCCGTCATCGTGTCGGACCTGATGAAGCTTGCCGCCGCCCAGGGCATTACCGTGCGACGCTGACACGCTGGAACTTTCGAACTTTAGAACTTTAGAACTTTAGAACTTTAGATCAGTCCCCCCTGAGCGCGATCTGCGGCGCGACGCGGACGGCGCGCCGCGTCGGCAGCAGGCTCGCGACGAACGTCACCGTCAGCAGCAGCGCCGCGACGACGAGATACATCGCGGGATCGGCCGTACGCGTGTGAAACTCTTGGGACTCGAGCACGCGGCCGGCGGCAAGCGCCCCACCCACGCCGATGAGCACGCCGACGACGACGAGCGTCATCGCGTTGCGGACGATCAGCGCCGTCACGCCGCGTCCGTCGGCGCCGAGCGCGAGCCGGATCGCAATCTCGCGCCGGCTCAGCCCGACGACGTAGGCAATCAGCCCATACAGCCCGATTGCGGCGAGCAGCAGCGCGCCGCCGCTGAACACGGTCAGGAGCGCCGATCCGAAGCGCGCGGTTGAAGTCCGCCGGCCTATCCCGTCTTCGAGACGCTGCACGCCATAGACCGGCAGGCCGGCATCGAGCCCGGAGACCGCTCGCCTGCAACGACGCCAGCGGGACGGGAGAACCGTCCTGCGGAGCGCACGGCGATCTCGAGATCGGGCTCGGGCCTCTGCGCGTAGGGGAAATACACGTCAGGCTCCGCGCGCGCCGCGGTCAGATCGGACGTCAAGTCCCTGAACCGGATGTCCGGCACGACGCCGACGATCTCGAAGACCGGGCTATCGGCCCCGGTCCTGCGGAAATGCCGGCCAACCGCGGACTGGTTCCCCCAGATCCGCTTCGCGGCCGACTGGTTCACGATCGCGACCAGCGGCGCGTCCGCGCGATCCCGATCGGTGAAGGCGCGTCCCTCGAGCACCGGAACGCGCAGCGTGTCGAAGAACTGCGGCGTCACGACATGGCGGTAGTAGCGCAGCGACGCGTCGGCGGTCGGCGCCACGTCGGGGAGCAGCCTGGAGGCGCTCACTCCGCCCGTGAACGGCGCGCCCGTGCTGATCGCGGCCGAGCGCACCCGCGGCAGGGCCTGAAGGCGCTCGGAGAGCCGCTCGACGAACGCCGTACGCTGCTCCGGCGTATACCGCGCCGTGGGCAGCGTCACGCTGGCGACCGTCAGGCCTTTCGGATCGAAGCCGAGCGGCACCCGCATCTGCCGTTCGAGGCCGCGGATCATCAGGCCGGCCGCGGCGAGCAGCGTCATCGCGAGCGCGATTTCGGCGACGACGAGCGCCTGCTGCGTGGACGGCCGCCGGATCGATCCGAGGCCGGGGCCGGCCGAGCGCGCGCCTTCCTTGATGGCGCCGGTCAAATCGCTCCGCAGCGACGCGATGCCCGGGACGAGCGCCACGAGCGCGCCGACGACGACCGACACCAGGATCGTGAACGCGATGCGTGCGCGGATCCACCGCAGGCTGCACGTGCCGCGGCAGCGCGCCCTCCGGCATCAGCGCGATTACGGCGGCTGAGGCTCCAGGCCGCGAGGAGCACGCCGAACAGCCCCGCGGCCAGCGACAGCACGAACGATTCGGTCAGCAGCTGGCGCAGCACGTGCGCGCGGCGCGCGCCGAGCGCCAGCCGGACCGCGAGCTCGCGCCGGCGGGACGTCGCGCGCGCCAGCTGCAGGCTCGCGACGTTGGCGCACGCGACGATCAGGAACAGCAGCACCGCCGTGAAGAGCGCCACCATGAGCCGCCCGGTGCCGCCGAGCAGCGCCTGCTGGACGGTCTCGAGCCGCACGCCTCTCTGGCTGTGGTTGGCCGGGTACTGCTGTTCGAGAATGGCGGCCACGCGACTCAGATCCTCCTGGGCACGCGCCATCGTCATCCCGTCCTTGAGCCGGCCGAGCGCGCCCAGCCAGCGCGAGCCGCGGTCCTGCACCACGCCGGGGGAGTTCGTGAGCGACACCATCATCGACGGCACCCACACGTCGGTGTCGAACGAGAGCCCGGCGAACCCGTCGGGCATCACGCCGACCACGACGAAGGGACGCTCGTTCAGCGAGATGGTCCGCTGCAGGATGCCGGGATCGCGCCCGAACCGATCGCGCCACAGCGCGCCGCTGATGATCGCCACGGCGTCGCGGTCGGGCACCGAATCTTCCTCGGGCAGGAACGTACGGCCGAGCGCGGCCGTTGCACCGAGAAGCGGGAAATAGCCCGGCGAGACGAGCTCGCTCTGCACGCGAACCGCCTCGGTTCCAATCCGCAGGTTCAGCGACGTCGAATCGAGCCGGGACACGTCGACCAGCGTCCGGTTCATGGTCCGCCAGTCGCCGACTTCGGGGAAGGAGCCGCCGCGGGGAATTCGCTCCGGGCCGAAGACGCCGGTCAGCATGACGAGCCGCTCGGGCTGAGCGAACGGCAGCGGCCGCAGCATCGCCGCGTCGAGCAGGCTGAACATCATCGTGCTCGCGCCGATCCCGATCGTCAGCGTCAGGATGACCGACAGGGCGTATCCCGGACGCTTGATCAACGTCCGGAGGGCGATGGTGAGCTCTTGAAGCATGGCGCGGTTCTCCGGGACTCGGGACTCGGGACTCGGGACTCGGGACTCGGGACTCGGGTCGGGACTAGACCAAAGACTTCAGAACAAAGACACCAGAGACCAAAGACCAGAGACTCGAGCCATTCAACGATCCTGCCGACAAAATAATGAGCGTTTCCCGCGAGCCGGCCCGGAACACCGTCCGCGACCGGACAGCTGGAGTCCGGAAACGGGACGAGCGCCGGGACGAGCCGACTAGCACGGCCGTATGACGATTCCGGCACGAACCGTGGCAAATCGGTGTCAGAACGGTGAAGAAAGAACGCGATAGGGGTTTTGCCGTAGCGTTCGCCCGGTTATTGACGTATTCACAGATGATGACACCCGCAGTGGCGCGCCCGGCGCGGCCGTTCATCTCCGAAGTGAAGTTCGTGGTGGACGGCTCGACCGGCGGCAGAATTCGTGACTGGGCCCGGACTCACCTCGACGCCGACCCGCACGGCGCCGGCCCGCTCGGTGACGAGTACGGGATCTCGAGCCTGTATTTCGATACCGATGCCGGGGACGTGTTTCATCGCCGCGGCTCCTTCGGCCGGGCGAAGTACCGGGTGCGCCGCTACGGCGACGCCGAGGTGGCGTTCCTCGAGCGGAAACTCCGCAAGCCGGGCATCCTGTCGAAGCGACGCACGGTCGTGCCGATCGATGCGCTGCAGTGCCTGGATCGCCACAAGACGGACGCCCGCTGGGACGGCAATTGGTTCCATCGCCGCCTGCTGCTCCGGCAGCAGAAACCGGTCTGCCAGATTTCGTACTCGCGCATCGCCCGTACGGCGATGACCTTCGACGGTCCCGCGCGGCTGACGCTCGACGAGGACGTGTGCGTGACGACGGCGAGGGAGCCGCGATTCGCGCCGGAAGCCGGGCGCCAGATACTGCCGCACCGGATGATTCTGGAGCTCAAATACGGAGACCATCTGCCGGCGATCTTCAAGCGGCTCGTCGAAGATCTCACGCTGGAACCCGCACGCGCCTCGAAGTACCGCCTCGGCATGACGGCGCTCGGGGAGGCCGGCTTCCCGTTGACGGTTCCGGCGCAGGCGACGGCATAATCGTCCGGCATGACTGAGGCCCTCGCGCCGTTTCTCAATTTCGATCCCGCGGGCCTGCTCGTCCTCTTCGTGCGCCTGGTCCTGGCGCTGGGGCTCGGCCACGCGATCGCGATCATCTACCGCCGCAGCCGGCCCATGAACGAGGAGGCCGAGTCGTTCGTGGCGACGCTCGTCCTGCTCACGATTCTCATCGCGATGGTGACGCAGGTCATCGGCGACAACGTCGCGCGCGCGTTCAGCCTGGTCGGCGCGCTGTCGATCGTGCGCTTCCGGACCGTCGTGCGCGACACGCAGGACACGGCGTACGTGATTTTTGCCGTCGCGGTCGGCATGGCGGTCGGCGCGAACCATCCGCTGGTGGCCCTGTGCGGGCTGGTGGTCGTGGGCCTGGCCGCGATCACGATGAAATTCCGGAACGGAACGAGTATGCTCCCGGTGGGCGGGGACGGGGCGTTCCTGCTGACGGTGCGGGTCACGCTCGGCCTGGACCCCGAGACACTGCTCGCCGAGCCGCTGAAGCCGTGGATTGCCAGCCGGAGGCTGGTGTCGGTCGAGACGGCACGGCAGGGGATGTCGATCGACGTGGCCTACAAAGCGGTGGTTCGCGACGAGCGGTCGGCCGGCGAGCTGGTGACCGCGTTGAACCGTCTGGAGGGCGTGCAAAGCGTAACGCTGCGGCGGGCCGAATCGGAGACCTTGTAAAACGTGGATCGGAGGAACCACGAATGAACCGCATGCTGCCGCTCAACGGAAGGCGCGGGAGGATCGCGCGCAGCGCCAGGACGGCCGGGATCCTGGCCGTCTGCTCGGGAACGCTGGCCTTTCTGCCCTCGTTCGTGTTCCACGCGCAGGGGCCTGGCTTTCCCGGCCCCGGGCCGGGGGGCCGTGGCGGCGGCTTCGGCGGGGTGCAGCCCGATCGCCAGGTCGTGGCCCAGTTCGACAAGAACGGCGACGAACGCCTGGACAGCACCGAGCGCAAGGCGGCGCGCGAGTGGCTCTCGTCGCAGCCGGTGTTCGGACCCGGCGGGCGCGGCGGGCGCTTCGGAGATCCGTCCGCGCCGCCAACGGCCGGCCCGAAGCTCTCGCCCGGCGACGTCAAGGCCCATCCGGGCAGTCCCGTCTACGACCCGGCCACGCTGCGCACGGTCTTCCTGAAGTTCGATACCGACGACTGGGAACAGGAGCTGGCGGCCTTCAACAACACCGACGTCGACGTGCCGGCCGCGCTCACGGTCGACGGCAAGACCTTCAAGGAGCCCGTCGGCGTCCATTTCCGGGGCGCGTCGTCGTACTTCATGGTGCCGGAGGGCCGGAAGCGATCCCTGAACGTGTCGCTCGATTTCGTGGACGGCAGGCAGCACCTCGGCGGATACAAGACGCTCAACCTGCTCAACGCCAACGGCGATCCCACCTTCCTCCGCGCCGTCCTCTACACGCAGATCGCCTCCCACTACATCCCGACGCCGAAGATGAACTTCTTGCGCGTGGCGATCAACGGGGAAAGCTGGGGGATCTACGTCAACGCGCAGCAGTTCAACAAGGACTTCACGCGCGACTTCTTCAGCTCCACGAAGGGCGCGCGGTGGAAGGTGCCGGGCAGCCCGGGCGGCCGGGCCGGGCTGGACTACCTCGGCGAGCGCGTCGAGGACTACAAGCGGCTCTACGAGATCGCGAGCAAGGAAGAGCCTCGCAACTGGACGGATCTGATCGCGTTGACGAGAGTCCTGAACCAGACGCCGCCGGACGGCCTCGAAGCGGCGCTCGCGCCGATCCTGGACGTGGACGGCACGCTCAAGTTCCTGGCGCTCGACGTCGCGCTGGTCAACAGCGACGGCTACTGGACGCGCGCGAGCGACTACAACATCTATCAGGACGAGAAGGGCCGCTTTCACATCCTTCCGCATGACGTCAACGAAGGCCTGGGTCCGCAAGAGGGCGGCGGCGGCGCGGCGGGTTCCCGCCGCCGGACTTCGCGCGCGGCGGGCCGCCTCCGGGCGATCGCGGCGGCTTCCCCGGCATGCGGGCCGGCGGACCGGGTGCCCCGGCGGGCCGGGGCCCGGCCCGGGCGGGCGCGGCGGGTTCGGGCGTGGCGGCGGTCCCGATCTCGATCCGCTGGTGGGCCTCGACGACGAGAGCAAGGCGCTGCGCGCGAAGCTGCTCGCGGTGCCCGCGCTCCGCGCCCGGTACATGACCTACGTCCGCGACATCGCCGAGCGCTGGCTGGACTGGAAGACCCTCGGCCCCATCGCCGAGCAACACCGCGCGCTGATTGCCGCCGACGTCAAGGCGGACACGCGGAAGCTGTACAGCTCCGAGGCGTTCGACACCGGGCTGGACGGGCTGAAAGCGTTCGTCGAGGCGAGGCGCGCGTATCTGTTGAAAGTCACGGCGCCTGGCGCGCAGACGAGCAAGTGACGGCCCCCACGTTTTGAACAGGAGATCAGGAGATCAGGAGTTTTCTTCTTTTTCAAAGAAAAAATCTCATGACCTCCTGATCTCCTGTTAGAAACTGATCCCCATCCGAAATCGATCTTGCGCGCTCGACGTGAACGGGTTCCTGGCGAGCTGGAAGCTGAAAGCGGGAAGCCGGGAGCTATTCCGCGATGCAGTAAAGGTACTTGTAGCCTCGGAGGTAGATTTCCCGTCCGGCGAGCGCCGCAGACGCATCGAATCCATCCGACAGCTTGTTCTCGGCCACGATTTCGAACTTGGGGCCGTGCTTCAGCACGACCGTCGTCCCATCGCGCGACGGGATGTAGACGCGGCCGGCGGCGCCAACGGGCGAGGAAAACACCTCGGGCGCCTGCTGGAGACGCTGAAGCTGGAAGTGCGGCTTCCCCGTCTGCGCGTCGTACGCCGACAGGATCCCGTTGTTGGACTTCAGGAAATAAATGATGCCGTCGTACAGCAGGGGCGACGGGACGTACGGCGTGTCGCGATCGAGGGTCCACGCGACGGCGGGTGTGCCGGTGATGTCCCCTTTAGCGCCGGCGAGACGGATGGCTTTGAGGCTGTTGCCGCGGAACCCGCTCATGAGATACACGAAGGTGTCGTCCGCCACGGGCGAGGGGATCGCGTTCATCGTGAGCCCGGCCGTGTGCCACACGATCGCGCCGGTCTCGAGATCGTAGCTGTGCACGCGATTCATCCCCACCACAATCACTTGCGTGGCGCCGTCCTGCTCGCGCACGAGCGGCGTCGCCCAGGTGTCGATCTCGTCGCGCTTCTGGCGCCAGATCTCCTTGCCCGTGCGTGCATCGAGGGCGGCGACGAACGAGCCCGCCGTGTGATCCCACACGACGACGACGCGGTTGCCGTGCAGCACGGGGGTGCTCCCCTCGCCGAACTGATTGCGCATCGATTTGTCGCCGAGATCGACCTGCCAGAGCAGCGTGCCGTTCATGTCGTACGCGAAAATGCCGCGCGACTCGAACGACGCGATCAGAATCTCGCCGTTGGTGACGGCCGAGCTCGACGCCCACGTGCCGTTTTCCGGGTGCGCCGTCTCGTGCGGTGCTTCCTCCCGTGCGGTGCGCTCCCACACGACGCGTCCCGTGGCGCGATCGATCGCGAGCACCAGGAACTTGTGCGGCGACGGCGACTTGCCGCGCGGCTCGTGCGACGCCTCGACCGGAACGCCCGCGGGCACCGCGGTCAGGAGGTAGAGACGATCGCCCCAGATCACCGGGGATGCGGAGCCCCGGCCCGGAATCTCGACCTTCCAGCGGATGTTCTTCGTATCGCTCCACTCGAGCGGAGGAGTCGCCGTCTTCGACACGCCGGTCGCGTGCGGACCGCGCCACTGCGGCCAGAAACGATCGGCCGCGGCGTCAGACGGTTTCTGGGCGACAGGGACGAGGAACACCGACGCCAGGATGCCGGCCAGCATCACGGGGAGGCAATGGAGCATGATTGCTTGTAGCACGGCCGGACGGAACGGCGCAAACTGACAAGCGGCCCCCAGCTTCGCGTCAGAGCCGGCCCTTCCGCTGAGAAAAGGCCCAACTACTCAAGGGTGAAATCCGTCTAAGATTCAATCTGCATGGGGAGCAAGATGGCGTCAGCCCGCCCGGCCGGAATCGCGGCCTTGATCTTGATGACGATGGTCGTACCAATAATGACGGCCTCGTCCCAGCCCCCGGCCCCGGCTCCCCGGCCCCAGGCCCCCGCGGCCGCCGCCCCGAGCGCCGAATCGGTGAAAAGGGCAGAACAGGTCCTGGCCGACGCGCGAAAAGCGCTCGGCGGCGACAGGATGGCCGAGCTCAAGACGCTCGTCGCCTCGGGCCGGACCCGGCGGGTTCGCGGCAACAACCTGGTCCCCATCGAATTCGAGATCCTCCTCGAACTGCCCGCGAAGTACGTCCGGGTCGATGAGTTTCCGGCCGAAGATGCGGATCCCACGTCGGCAGGGTTCAACGGCGATGGCCCTGATTCAGATTCCGCCGCCGCCGGCTGCGCCGGCCGGTCTCCCTGGCGCGGGTCCGGGGAGGGCGGGCGATGCGGGTCGGGGCGCAGGACCCCCACCAGCCGGTGCACCGCCGCCCTCTGGCGCGACGCCGCCGGCCGGAATGCCGCCTCCGGGTGGAGTACCGCCAGCGGGTATGATGCCCCCCGGCGCGGCTGGGGCACGTCCTGGGGGCCGCGGCCCGGCGATGGATCCACGGCGCGCACGACTGAACAACGTCAAGCAGGACTACGCCCGGCTCGCGCTCGGACTCTTCGCCGCGTCGAGTGCCTATCCGCTCACGTTTTCGTGGGCGGCGATGGCCGAGGCGCCGCAGGGACGCGCCGACGTCCTCGACGTCAAAGGGCAAGACAACTTCACGCTGCGCTATTTCATCCACAGCGAGACGCGTCTCCCGATCATGGTGACGTGGAACACGCCGCCGACCAACGTCATCGTGACGGTGCCCGGCCAGCCTCCACCGTCGACGGTCGCACCCGGCGCGGTCGTGGTCACTGGACCACCGGCCCCCGCGAAGGATGCGCCGAAGGAAGAGATGGACAAGTACACGAAAGAGGTTCTTGCGCTGCGCGCGAAGGCGCAGGCGACGTCCGTCGAACATCGGCAGTACTTCGCGGACTACCGCGACGTGGACGGTCTGAAGCTGCCGTTCAGGCTGCGCCGCGCGATCGGGACGGAAACCACCGAGGAAACCACGTTCGATCGCTTCCGGGTGAACACCAAGATCGATCAGAGAAAGTTCGAGCCGGTCAAGTAAGAGTCGGCGTCATATGGCCCGGCTCGCGTAGATCCAGACGAAACGGAATACGTCATGAAACTAGAGCGCGTTGTCCTGATGATCTGCTTGTGCACACTGGCGCCCGCCGCCCTGGTCGCCCAGACTGCCCCCGACGCCAGCCTGCAGGTGACGGTCGTCGACGAGACGCGCGGCGTCCTGGCGGGCGCGACGGTGACGCTTGCCGGTATCGACTCGTCCAACAAATCGGCGCTCATCCCGCCGCAGTCGACGGGCCCGCAAGGGCAGGCGACGTTCGCCAACCTCATTCCGGGCCGCTACGCGATCCAGGCCGAGTTCTCCGGCTTCCAGGCACGCACGCTGCCGGACGTCCGCATCCGCAGCGGCAACAATCGCCAGGTCCTCATGCTGCCGATCGACCGGGTGACGTCGGCGGTCACCGTCGAACGGGATCGCCAGACAGCCGCGTCCGATCGCGACATCACCTTCGGCTCGGTCATGACGCGCGAGCAGATTGAAGCGCTGTCGGACGACCCCGACGAGATGCGTCGTCAGTTGATGGACTTCGGCGGTCCGGACGCCAAGATCCTCATCGACAGCTTCGAGGGACGCGACCTGCCGCCCAAGGCGATGATCAAGTCGATCCGCGTCACCCGCGATCAGTTCGCCCCGGAAGTGCACTTCGCGGGCGAGCTCCGGATCGAGATCCTGACGCAGCCGGGCATCGGTCCGATCAGGGGCAACGTGCGCTCGAGCTTCTACGACAGCGCGACGGATGGCGAGAACCCGCTCGTCAACAAGACCGGGCCGGCGCAGATGTGGCAGTACGGCGTCGGTCTGAACGGCACGCTCGTCAACGAGCGCGCGTCGTTCAACATCAACTTCAACGGCTCGGACAGCTACTCGACGCCGGTGCTCAAGGCGGCGACGCCGTTCGGCCAGGTCGCCGGCAACATTCCTGTCAAGAGCCCGACGGACAACTACTTCTTCAACGGCGGCCTCGACTACGCGCTGACCCGCGATCAGGTGCTGCGCCTGCACGTGCAAGGCTCGAAGTTCGACCGCGGCGCCACCGGGATCGGCGGCTACGACCTTCCCGAGCGCGCCTACAGCGCCGAAGACAGGAATTTCGGCATATTCCTTCAGCAGAACGGACCGCTCGGGCGCCGATTCGTGCTCAACACGCGCCTGTCGATTATGGGCAGCGACTCGGTCTCGCGATCGGCCGTGGAAGAGCCCACGATCATCGTCAACGACGCGTTCACGAGCGGCGGCGCGCAGCGGCGCGGCGGCACACACTCCCGTAATTACTATTTCAACTCCGATCTCGACTACGTGCGTGGGATCCACTCGATGCGCGGCGGGGTCGAGGTGCAGGCCAACGACTACGACACCGACGCCGACAGCAACTACCTTGGCACCTATGTCTTCGAGAGCCTCGCGGCATTCGAAGCGGGCACGCCCCGCAGCTACACCCGCCGCCTGGGCGATCCGAGGGTCAGCTACAACAACGTGCAGGGCGGCCTGTACTTCCAGGACGACATCAAGATCAGGAAGCATTTCACGGTGACCGGCGGCGTCCGCTACGAGGCGCAAACGCACGTGCCCGACAGACTGAACTTCGCGCCGCGCGTCGGATTCACCTGGGCGCCGTTCAAGAGCGGAAAGACGACGCTCCGCGGCAGCTGGGGCATGTTCTACGACTGGCTGCCGACCAACACGTATCTTCAGACGCTGCAGGTCGACGGCCAACGCCAGCACGAGCTGAACGTCGTCAATCCCGCGTTCCCGGACCCGGGACTCGCCGGGACGACGCCGCCGACCAATCGGTACCTGCTCGCGAGCGAGCGCAACATGGGTTATTCGCAGCGGTTGAGCGCGGGGCTCGCTCAGACAGTCTCGCGACGGTTCAGCACCAACGTGCTCTACAGCTTCGGCTATCGCTATTCGCTGCTGACCGGACGCAATATCAACACGCCCGTCAACGGTGCCCGGCCCGATCCCGACTATGCCAACGTCGTCCTCGCGAGGACCGACGGGTCTGGAAACCAGCACAACGTGAACGCGTCCGCGAATCTCAACCTCGGTCCGCTGCCGCGAACCGGTGGACCCGCGCCAGGCGCAGGCGGCCCGGTGATGATCGGCGGGGGCGAGCGGATGATGATGATCATGACCGGCCCGCCCGGCGGCGCGGCCTCCGGGACGGGACCACGCTTCCAGTGGAACCGCGGCCTGTCGCTCGCGGGCCACTACAGCTTCGGCCGGAACTACGACAACACGGACGGCGCCTTCGTGATCCCGGCGAGCCTGATCCTCGCCGAGCAGTGGGGACCCGCGGCGTTCGATCGCCGGCACAACATGTTCCTCAATCTGACCAGCACGGCGCTTCGCAATCTGAGCGCTCGTGTCGGCGTGTCGGGCACCTCGGCGCCGCCGCTGACGATTCGCACGGGAACCGACGACAACGGCGATCTGGTGTTCAACGATCGTCCCGCAGGCATCGGCCGTAATTCCGCCCGGACGACCGGCCAATGGAATACGTCGATGAACCTCGCCTACGCCTTCACGCTGGGCAAGAAGACGGTCACCTCGGGAGGCGGCGTCCAGATCATGGGCTCGCCGGCCGGTCTCACGGTCAACCCGACGGCCGCGACGACGACGCCGCGCTACCGGTTGAACATCATGGTGAATATCAACAACCTCTGGAATCAGCCCGCTTATTCGGGATACAGCGGGATCATCACGTCGCCGTTCTTCCTGCAGCCGACGTCGGCGTCGGGGATGCGGCGCATCACGTTCTCCACGAACGTGAGTTTCTAGCGAGGCTGCGCCTGAGACCATCGAGGCTCCGCCTCGCTAGGTCGCATTTCTTGATAACGCCGCGCTGACGCGCGGACGGCCTTGACCCACAACTTGACTCAAAAGCTCAGAATCGAGCGGGTCAAGGCCTCTCGACCGCAGCTGTCAGGGGGCAGGGGCGGTCGGCGCCCGATCGAATCACTCCGTAAAACTGAGGCGCCTGCACGCGCACCAGCACGTGCAGGCGCATACCACCGGTCTATCCCCCCGAAGGCAAGCTCACATTCAGCGTGACGGTCTCGCCGCTGCGGATCGTCACGCTCGAGTTGTACGGCTTGAAACCCGCCTTGCGGATCTCGACGCGGTGCGTGCCTTCGCTCAACTCGATCAGCAGGCGGTCCTCGCCAGCGGGCGTCTCCCAGCGTTCGCCGTCGATGAACACCTCCGCGTCAGCCGGCTGGACCCGCACCGCGACCGCCCCAAAACGATCCGCGTTCCGATCCGGATAGCGGTCGGCGTCGCGATCGCCGGGCGCAGGTCCGCGGCGGCGAGGGGGCGGCCCCTGCGGCGGCGTGCGCACCACCGGCGTGGGACGGACCTCGGCCGGATCCCCCGGCGCCAGCGGCTGCATCGTTTCGCGGATGCTGTACGACTCGAACGGCCGGAACAGCATCTTCTGGTGAATCGTCCGGAAGCCCTCCTTATAGATCGTGATCTCGTGCTCACCGAGCGGGACCCGCAGCCGCTGGAAGATGCCGTCGAAGTTGTCCACGTGCCCGGTCAGGTAACCGTCAATGTAGACCTCGGCCTCACGCGGGGTGACCTGCGTCCTGAGATCCGCCCCGGCGTCGTAATAGCCGTAGCCGTACCCGTACGGCGGATACGGTGGATATGGATAAGGACCGTACTGGTAGCCAAAGCCGAAGCCATACCCGATGCCGAAGCCATAGCCATAGCCCGGCCAGAACGGACGGTAGTAGTACGGATAGCCGAAGGCGGGATAACCATAGCCCACACCAACGAAGACATTGGAATGTGCGGGCGCGCGACGATAGACACGGTGCTGAGCAGATATCTCCGCGGGCCATAGCGCGACCACGGCGGCAATACAGATCGGGACGAGAACGAACAGACGTTTCCTGGGAGTCACGAGACCCTCCGCACAGGCAGGCATCCCGCGCCTGAGCAATACAGATGCCAGCATGTGCCAACGCAGTCACGGAATCAACGGAAGGATTTCACCACGGAGGAGCAGTCCTGGCTGTCACCCCTGCTGCACACGTGTATGAGCGGGAGGACATAGGAGCCTCGGCGCTGCGCGCCTCGGTACGGTTAGGGTTTGTTTCCTCCTGATCTCCTACTCTCCTGATCTCCTGTTCAAGATCTCCTGATCTCCGTTCAGACAGCCGCCGGGAGCCGCAGCTCGAAGATCGCGCCCCCCTCCGGTGCGTTGGCGGCGGTCACGGTGCCGCCGTGGGTCTCGACGATCGCGCGGACGATCGAGAGGCCGAGGCCGCTGCCTGACGGCACCGCGGTGTTGGCGCGCGCGGCGTCCACCTTGTAGAACCGATCGAAGACCCGCGGCAGGTGCTCCGGCGGGATCCCCGGGCCCGAGTCCCGGACGCTGATGGAGACGCCGCGGTCTCGAGGGGCCGCGCGCAGGAGGACGCGGCCGCCGGCCGGGGTGTGGCGGATGGCATTGGCGGCGACGTTCTGCACCGCCTGCTCCAGGCGTCCCGGGTCACCGAGAATCTCGGGCGTGTCGGGAGCGATGTCGAGCTCCAGCGTGATGCCGCGCTCGCGGATCGACGGCGCATGGCGATCCGCCACACGCGCGAACAGATCCTTCACCGACACCGGCTGGGTCCGCAGCTTCTCTCCGCCCCCTTCGAGGCGCGCGAGGTCGAGCAGGTCCCCGATGATCGCTTCCAGCTTGTGCGTCTCCTCCTCGACGATCGCGAGATAGCGCCCGCGGGTTTCCTGGTCGAGGGGGACGTCGGGCATGCCGAGCGTCTCGACGTATCCGCGAATCGCCGAGAGGGGCGTCATCAGCTCGTGCGAGACGTCGGCCAGCAGCTGCCGGCGGGCGCGATCGGACTGCGCGAGCGCCGTGGCGCGGCTGTCGAGATCGACCGCCATGCGGTTGAAGGTCCGCGCGAGCGAGCTGACCTCGTCGCCGCCGGTCTCGGTCGCCCGCACGTCCGTGCGTCCCTCGCCGAGGGCGCGCGCCGCCTGCTCCAGCGTGCGGAGACGCTTGTGCGCGGGGCGGAAGACCAGCAGTGCCGTCAGCGTCGCGCCAACGCCCAGCAGCCCCAGCCCGAACCAGGTGAGCGTCGGCCCGAGCTCGCGCAACGCGACGAACACCGGCGGCGGATTCGCCGGGACCGCGACAATCCCGACGTCGGCGCCTCCGACGACGATCGGCGCGGATTCGGTTGGATACCTGGGGCCGCCACGGCCCGAGGGCCGCCCGCGATCCGGCCCGCGATCCGGATCGTTGCGCAGCCGCGATTGCACCGTCCGGCCGAAGTCGGGCGGCAGGCCGGTGGGCCGGTTCGACGCGCGCTGCCCGTCGCGCAGCACGACGAGAAACGGCTGGAAGATGCGGGAGAACCGGCTGACGCACGAAGTCGTCGAGCACGACGTCGGGGTTGCGCTCGAGCTCGGCGCCGACTTCCTCCGCGACCTGCCGGGCGAGCTCCGACGGCGGCCGCGACGTGACGACGAACCGATCGGTGAGCCACAGGAACAGGAGCCCCTGCACGAGCAGCAGCATCGCGAGCAGCGCGATGAAGCCGAACGTGATGCGCCAGTACAGGCTCCGGTACCAGACGGGATCAGACATCGGCGAACTTGTATCCCGTGCCCCACACGGTCAGCACGAACCGCGGCTCGGCAGGATCGTCCTCGATCTTCCGGCGGACGCGCTTGACGAGCGTGTCCACGCTCCGCTCCGTGATGTGGGTGTCGTCCCCCCACACCCGCTGCATCAGCGCGTCGCGGCTGAAGACGATGCCGCGATGGCTCGCGAGGAGGTACAGGAGATCGAACTCGTGCGCGGTGAGCTCGATCTCGCGATCGTCCACGCGCGCGTGGCGCCGCGCCGGATCCACCGTCAGCCCGCCGGCGACAATCGGCGGCGCGTGCCCGGCGGCCGGGCGCGACGGCCGCCGGCGCAGCAGCGCGCGGACGCGCGCGACGAACTCCCGGATCCCGAACGGCTTGGTGAGGTAGTCGTCGGCGCCGCTCTCGAGGCCGAGCACCTTGTCGGCTTCCTCGCGGCGCGCGGTCAGCATCAGGATCGGCACGTCGGCGTTCATGGACTCGCGGCGCACCGCCCGGCACACCGTGACGCCGTCGAGCTCCGGCAGCATCACGTCGAGAATCGAGCAGATCGAAGGGATCCGCCTTCGCCAGCCGCAGGCCTTCCGACCCGGTCCCGGCCGCGACCGCCGTCAGCCCCTCGAGCCCGAGGTGCAGCACGACCAGGTCGCGGATGTGCCGATCGTCCTCGACGACGAGCACGCGCCCGCCCCGGCTCTCGGTCTGTCCTTCCAGCGCAGCCATCGAATCAGTCTAGCGCCGACTCGGTGCTCGAAGGGGGATGCCACGGTTTTTTCACAGGAACACCGCGCTCGCTTCGCTGACGCGGTAGAGGCGGCTCGCTTCGCTCGCCGTAGGGGCCGCGCTGACTTCGCAGACGCGGTAAGGGCCGCGCTCACTTCGCTCACGCGGTAAGGGCCGCTCGCTGCGCTCGCGGCAGGGCCTCGGCCCCGCCCTCACACCGCGTACTGGCCGGAATCGGGCTCCGCTTGCGCCCGCAATACAAAGGTGAACGTCGCGTCCTTGCTCCCCTCGTTCAGATCGAGCAGCAGGGCCTTGGCAAAGAGGGAGTCACGGCTGTTGCGCGGCTCTCCAGGGAAATACAGCTGCGTCGTGAGCGCCGGGTGATTCGGCGCCTGCGCCTTGACGTGCACGTGACGCGTGCGGCCGGTATACAGGCCCGGCACGATCGTCGTCACGGAGAAGCGTCCGTCGCGATCGGTGTACTGATGACCGCGCAGCCGGAACCCGGCCGTGTCGTACTGCCCGTTGTGATCGGCCTGCCAGAAGTCGAGCAGCGCGCCGGCAATCGGCAGACAGCCCGAGGTGACCACGCGTCCGGTGATGGTGAGCGGAATGCCGCCCAATCCCGGCTCGACGAGCGTGGTGCGTTCAGGCGAGTGCGGCTTGAAGTAGGGCCCTGCCGTCTGCGCCGGCGTCGGATCGTCGTCGCCGTCGTCGCACGCGGGGGTGAGCGGCAAGGGGGTCGATTGTTCGACCGCGGCCAGCCCGCGGGCGGAGAGGCCGCGCCCGACGCCCGAGAAACCGGTGAACCCGGCAATTCCCGCGGCCGGAAACGCCAGCATCGCCTGCAGGAGATGGCGGCGGTTGCGATCGATTGGGGTTCGTCTGCTCATCGCCGTCCTCTCTCTCGCACGGCGCAGCCCGTGGTCACTGCCGGCTGCTCGATGCCCGCATTAGACGGCATGTCTTTGACCAGCCGGCGGCACGTCGATGACAAATGTGTGGCAGCGAGAGGTTGGTTCTACTGGGTTCCACAGGGTTCCGCGGGGTTCCACAGGGTTCTGTTCCGCGGGGTTCTACTGGGTTCAGGGTTCGAGGTTCAGCAGGGTTCCTGTCCCTGAACCAGGCGGAACCCAGCGGAACAGAACCTGGTGGAACCTCGCGGAACCCAGTGGAACCCCGTGGAACCCTGTCAGTCCGCCCAGTGGAACCGGAAGGTGAAGACAAATCCATGGCTGGGGTTCGAGGCCCCGATTCCGCTAAACGATCGAACGACAGACAGCGTAATCTGACTCTGGATGGCCAGGGAAAGCATTCGAACGTCCGTGGTCTCGAGGGGCGCGCGCGCGGCGATTGTGATCGCGTGCGCCGCATCCGTGTTCTGGGTGACGGGGCCGTCCGTCGAGCTCGATGCTCAGCAGGCGCCTGGCGCGTGCCGCATCAGCGGGCGTGCGACGAGCGGGGGAACGGCGTTGCCGGGCGTGTCGTTGGTCGTCCGCTCGGGTGACGTCGTGAAGACCGCGACCTCCAGCGACACGGACGGGACCTACCGGCTGTCGCTGCCGTCCGGCGCGTACCGCGTGACCGCGGAGCTCACCGGCTTCGAGACGGTTGCGCGCGAGCTCACGGTCGGTGCAGCGGCCGCGGTAGAGCCTGCCCTGAGCGAGCGCACCGACCAGGCGAGTCGAAGGGCTCCGTGCGATCAGACCGTCGACTTCCTGTTGTCGCTCGCGCCGCGCGTGCCTCGCGCGGCGACCGCCATAGCCGCGCCCGGCACGGCGCAGCCTCCCTCGTCGGGCCGCGGGGCCCGGCCGGCCGCTGGAGTCGCGGCGCCCGGCGCGCAGCGCTTCGAGACGTTGACCGTGCAGACGCAGGCCGCTGCCGCCGCGGGCATCGAGTCGAACGACGCGCCCGATGAGGCGCGCCTGTTGCTGCCGCCCGGATTCTCGAGCGAGGGTCCGACGCAGGCGCTGGCGATCAACGGCAACATGGCCAGCCTCGACCGCGGGATGCTGAACGACCGCCTCGAGGCGATCGGACGCGGCGAGTTCAACCCGGCGACCGGGGAGTTCGGTCAGGGGTTCGGACCGGGAGGTCAGGGAGGATTCGGCGGACCCGGCGGACGAGGCGGACCCGGAGGCTTCGGCGGACCGGGAGGACGCGGCGGTCCCGGCGGTCCTGATGGCGGTCCCGGCGATCGCGCCGCGTTCGTGCTCGCCGGCCGGGGGCGCGGGCAGAACCCGTACAACGTCCAGTCCAACTACTCGTACGGCGGCTCGGCGCTCGACAGCGCGCCGTACCAGCTGCGGCCGGGCTCCGACGCGCAGCAGCTTCCGGTACTCGCGGCAGAATTTCGGTGTCACGTTCGGCGGGCCCGTGAGGATCCCGGGCGTCTACAAGGGGGACCGGCGCACGAGCTTCACCGCGAGCTACAACGGCAGCCGCGGCGGCGACCTGTTCGATCAGTACGCGACGGTGCCGACCGAATCGATGCGCGGCGGAGACTTCGGATCGCTGGCCACGCCGGTTTACGATCCGCTGACGGGCCTGCCGTTCGCCGGAAACCGGATTCCGCCGGCGGCCCTCAGTGCAAGCGCGCTGTCGCTGCTCCGCTTCCTGCCGCTGCCGAACCTCGACGGCACGAGCCGCAACTTCCATTACGTCACGACAAATGACTCGGTGTCCGACAGCATCAACCTGCGAGTCACGCACAACTTCACGCCGAACGCGGGGGGCCGCGGCGGTCCCGGAGGCCGGGGCGGCGGCGGGCGCGGCGCGCCCGGAGCGCGGGGCGGCGGGCGTGCCGGCCGCGGACCGCAGGGCACCAGCGTCAACATGACGACGCAGCTGCAGTACCGGCGCAACGACAACGATCAGGTCAACGTCTTTCCTACTCTTGGCGGACAGAACATCGGCTCGAGCGTGACCGTCCCCGTCTCGCTCAACATTCAACACCGCCGCACGAGCCACAGCGTCAACGTCAACTTCTCGCGTACGTCCTCGCAATCGCTGAATCAATACGCCTACGTCGAAGACGTGGCCGGGGCTGCCGGCATCACCGGCGTCGCCACCGATCCCTTCGACTGGGGCGTGCCGCAGCTGTCGTTCTCGAGCCTCTCGAGCCTGCGCGACGTGACGCCCGTCCGGCGCACGGACAAACGGTTCTCGCTGGCGTACGCCTGGACCCGCCCGTTCACTCGTCACACGCTGCGCCTCGGCGGCGACTTCCGCTTCGACGACTCCGACAATCAGACCGATAACAACGCGCGCGGCGCGTTCGTGTTCACCGGCCTCCACGCATCCGGCGGCTCGGCCTCGGCGCGCGGCGGCGGGCTCGATTTCGCCGACTTCCTGCTCGGGCTGCCGCAACAGGCGACGGTGCAGTACGGGCCCGGCAACGTGCGGATGTCGGGCCGATCGCTCAGCGCGTTCCTGCAGGACGACTGGCGGAAGAGCAGCACGCTGACGTTCAATCTCGGCGTCCGCTACGAGCGGATCCGGCCGTTCTACGAAGACGGCGGTCAGATGGTGAACCTCGACGTCGCGCCTGATTTCACCGCGGCCGTACCGGTGCTCTCGGGCGAGGCGGGTCCGTTCACGGGACCGTTTCCCAAGGCGCTGCTCAACACCGACTCGAACAACGTCGCACCGCGCATCGGCGTGGCCTGGCGGATGAAGCCGGGGACCATCCTCCGCGGGGGCTACGGCGTCAGCTACAACGCCGGCTCGTATTCGACCATCGCGCGTCAGCTCGTCGCGCAGCCTCCGTTCGCGGTCACCAACAACAGCATCGGCACGGCGGAGGATCCGCTCAGCCTGACGGATCCGTTCGCCGGCGCCTCGCCCGCCGAGACGACGAACAACTACGGCGTGGACCGGAACTACGTGCTCGGCCTCGTGCAGACGGTGAACGCGGACCTGTCGCGCGACATCAGGCAGGTGTGGAACGTCGGCGGCGGCTACACCTACACGCGCGGCGGGAGCCTCGACATCGTGCGCGCCCCCAATCGCGGGCCGGACGGCCTGCGCATCGAGGGAGTCGTGCCGTTCGCGTGGCAGACCGCGGAAGGATCGTCGGTCCTGAACGCCGCGACCGTCCGCGTCTCGCGCCGGCCGGTCAAGGGTATCGGCGGCGGCCTGAGCTACACGCTCGCCAAGTCACGCGACAACGCCTCGTCCATCGGCGGCGGCGGCGCCACGAACGTCGCGCAGGACGACCAGAACCTCGCGGCCGAGTGGGGGCTCTCGACCTTCGACCGCCGGCATCAGCTCTCCACCAACCTGAGCGTCGAGCTGCCGTTCGGACCCAATCGCCCCTGGCTGGCGCAGCCGGGCATCTGGCAGACGCTGCTCCGCGACTGGCGGTTCGCGACGACGTTCACGTGGCAGTCGGGGACGCCGTACACGGCGCGCGTCACGGGCGCCGTGGAGGATGTCGCGCGGGGCACGAATGGAACGCTGCGGGCGAACTACGACGGGCAGCCGATTTCGCTCGGCGACGCGACGATCGATCAGTTCTTCAACACCAGCGCGTTCAGTGTGCCGCCGACCGGCACGTTCGGCACCGCCTCGCGCAACCTGATCATCGGGCCCGGCAGCAAACTGTTGAACGCGCAGATTTCGCGCGACCTGCGTCTCGGCGCCACCCGCGTGGTGACCCTCCAGTTGAACGGGAACAACCTCCTCAACCTGGTCAACTACGCCGGCATCGACACGGTGGTCAACTCCCCGACCTTCGGCCAGGTCTTCTCGGTCCGTCCGATGCGCTCGATGACGCTCAACGTGAGGTTCCGGTATTGACCTCCTTCCGGATCCGATGGACGGGCGCCGCCTCCATCGCCGCCGCGGCCGTGCTCGTCACGGCGTCCGGGCCCGGCGCGCAGCAACGGCCGCCCGTGTTCCGCTCCAACCTCAACGTCGTCTCCGTGGACGTCATCGTCCGTGACAAGTCCGGCGCGGTCGTGCGCGGTCTGACGGCGGCCGATTTCGAGATCCGCGAGGACGGCCGTCCGCAGACGATCGCCAGCTTCACCTTCGAGGAAATCACGGAGAAGGCCCTGCCTGCGCTCGAGACGGCGGACCTGCTGGCCGGGGTCGAGGCGAAGATGGCCGCGGACGCGGGCCGCGCCCCCGGGCCGCCGGCCGCGAAGCCCGAGCCGCCCGCCGCGCCGGCGCCGCTGACCTCCGACCTGGTCGCCGGCCGCCGGCTGATCACGCTCGTCTTCGACGTCAGCTCGATGCAGCCCGAGGACGTGCAGCGCGCGGTCGAGTCCGCCCAGAAGTACGTCGACGAGAAGATGACCGCCGCGGATCTCGTCGCGGTCGCGACGGTCGGGTCGATGCTCAGCGTGCTCACCGACTTCACGTCGGACCGCGTCAAGGTCTCGACCGCGCTCGGCACGCTGGCCTTCACCGACGGGACCGCGACCGAAGCGCCGGCGGCGGCGGCGACGGCGGCGGTGGACGAAGCGGCCGCCGTGGCGACCGAGGAGGCGACGAGCACCGAGACCGCCGAGCTCGACATGTTCAACAACGACGTCCGTCTGCGCGCGCTGAAAACGCTCGCCGAGGCGCTGGCGCCGATCGAGCAGAAGAAGGCGATTCTCTATTTCAGCGCCGGCATGCAGCGAAGCGGCCAGGACAACCAGGTGGAGCTGCGATCCGCGATCAACGCCGCGGTCCGCGCCAACGTCGTCATCTATCCGATCGACACGCGTGGCCTCCAGGCGGTGGTGCCGGGGGGCGATGCGCGGCAGGCCAGCGGGCGCGGCAGCGCGTTGTTCTCGGGCCGCGGCGTGCAGCAGCAGTTCGCGCAGCTCTCCTCGTCGCAGGACACCCTCACGTCGCTCGCCGGCGACACGGGCGGCCGGGCGTTCACCGACTCGAACGACTTCGGCGAAGCCTTCGCGCGCGTGCAGCGCGACATGTCGGCGTATTACCTCCTCGGCTACAGCAGCACGAACCCCGCGCAGGGACGGGCGCTTCCGCCGGATTCAGGTACGCGCGAAGCGCGACGGCCTCCGCATCGAAGCGCGCGCCGGGTACTACGCCGACCGCGATTTCACCCACACGTCCCGCACCGACCGCGAGACGCAGCTCGAGGAACAGATGTTCGCGGCCGTCTCGGCGACGGATCTTCCCGTCCTCGTGACCGGCGGCTGGTTCAGGCTGTCGGCCGACAAATACTACGTGCCGGTCGCGCTGACCGTGCCGGGCTCCGCGGTCCCGGTCGCCAACGAGAAGGACCCGGTCTCGATCGACGTGCTCGGACTGGTCCGCGACGAACGGAACTTCCCGGTCGGACGGTTCCGCGAAACGCTGAAGCTGCCGCCGGGCACGGGCAAGACGCTGGCCGGCAAACAGGTGCTCTACCAGTCGGGCGTCACGCTGCCGCCGGGCCGCTTTTCGGTGAAGGTGGTCGTGCGCGAGAATACGACCGGCACCGTGGGCTCGTTCGAGGCGCCGATCGTCGTCCCGGAGCTGAAACAGTCCGCGATGAAGGTGAGCTCGGTCGTCCTCAGCACCCAGCTCCAGCCTGCCGCCAAAGGCAAGACCGACAACCCGCTGGTGCGGGACGGCGTCCAGCTTCTGCCAAACCTGACCCACGTCGTCGGCAAGGATCAGAAGCTCTTCTTCTATTACGAGGTCTACGATCCGGGCCAGGCCGACGGCGCGGCGCCGCAGATCCGGACGAGCCTGGCGTTCTACCGCGGGCGAGTGAAGGTGTTCGAAACGCCTGTCGTGGAGCGCACGACCATCGACGTGCCCGACCGGCGCGCCGCGCTGTTCCAGTTCGAGGTCCCCGCCGACTCGTTCACGCCCGGCCTGTACACCTGTCAGATCAACATCATCGACGCTGTGTCGGGCAAGTTCGAGTTCCCGCGCATGCTGTTCGTCGTGAGGTGAGTGTTCTGTGGCCTCCGTCGTCTTCTATGACGGCGTCTGCGGCCTGTGCAGCCGGTTCGTGCGATTCCTGCTGCAGCGGGATCACGACGGGCGGCTGCTCTTCGCTCCGCTCCAGGGCGGCCTTGCCCGCGCTGTGCTCGGACGGCACGGCTACGATCCCTCGGATCTCGATACGGTGTACGTGATCGCGGACCGGCGCGCGCCGGACCGTCCGCGGCGCCCGGACTCCGCGCGCTGGGGTGGACGCGAGCGCGTGCTTTCCAAATCACGCGCGGTCCTTCACGCGCTTGGATGCCTCGGCGGCGGCTGGCGCGTGCTGGCGCGGTTGGGCTCGCTCGTCCCCGTCGTGCTGGCCGACGCGGTGTACGATGCCGTCGCGACGAGGCGCTATCGCACCTTCGGCAAGCTGGAGAGCTGCCCCATCCCGCCTCCCGAGTGGCGCGCGCGCTTCATCGAGGAAGACAAGGCGGAGACGTTTTTCACCACAGAGTGAACGGATTTGCGCCGAACGCTACGTCAAAGGACATGAACGGCTTCAACTACGGCATTCTCGGTGTCACCGATCACCGGCCGTGGCCGATGCCAGTATCGCCGTGGGTGATGACACAGACGTGGCACGACCTCCTGTTCGCGCACTGGCCGATCGACCCCGCTGCGCTCGCCGCGAGGATCCCCGCGGGCCTCGAGCTCGATCTCTTCGAAGGCCAGGCGTGGCTCGGCGTGGTGCCGTTTCACATGAGCAACGTCGCGCCACGCGGCGTCCCGGCGCTGCCGTGGATCTCGGCGTTTCCCGAGCTGAACGTGCGGACGTACGTGCGGGCCGGAGGAAAGGCCGGCGTGGTACTTCTTCAGCCTGGACGCGGCGAATCCCGTCGCCGTCGGGGTCGCGCGGACGCTGCTGCACCTTCCTTATTACTCCGCGGCGATGCAGGTCGAAACGCGCGACGGGTGGATTCACTACAGCAGCCGGCGGACGGCGGCGGGGGCCGCTCCCGCGGAACTGGCGGGCCGGTACCGTCCGACGGGGGACGCTCGCGAGCCGGCCGCCGGAACGCTCGAACATTTCCTGACCGAGCGGTACTGCCTCTTTACCGTAGACCACGCATCCCAGCCGCAGCGGCTCGATATCCATCATCCGCCGTGGGAGCTGCAGCCCGCCGAGGCGGCGTTCACGGTGAACACGATGGCCGACGCCGCCGGAGTTCAGCTGCCCGGCGTCGCACCGCTGTTACATTTCGCGCGTCGGCAGGATGCGGTCGCGTGGCTGCCGACGCGGGAGTAAGCGGAGGAGCCGGAGGCATCGGAGGATCGTTCGCGCGGCAGTAACACGGAGAAACGGAGAAACGGAGAAACGGAGTAATCTTTTGTCGCTTGGATGAACCCGATGAATTTTTCTGACACAAACAAAAACTTCTCCGTTCCTCCGTTTCTCCGTGTTATCCGGGGTGCTTCGCTAGCTCCGCGATCTCCGGTCTCTCCAGCACGCCTGCTCCCGCTCCTCTTCCTCGTCCTGTGGCTGATCCCCGACCACCCGGCCGCTCAGGTTGCGGCGGCCCGGGAGCCGCTGACGGTCATGAGCTTCAACATCCGGTACGGCACGGCGCAGGACGGCGACAATCACTGGACCGTGCGGCGCGATCAGCTGTTCGATCTCGTGCGCGCGCAGAATGCCGACGTCATCGGCGTTCAGGAAGCGCTCGACTCGCAGATCAGGGAAATCACCGCGGCGGCCCCCGGCTACGCGGTCGTCGGGGTGGGGCGCGACGATGCGCAGGCCAAGGGGGAGTATTCGGCCATCCTGTTCAGAACCGATCGCCTGCACGTGGCGGAGTCGGGCACGTTCTGGTTCTCGGACACGCCCGAGGTGCCGGCGTCGAAGTCGTGGGGGAACAACATCACGCGCATCTGCACGTGGGCGCGGTTCATCGACCGCGACGGCCGCGGCTTCTGGCACTACAACCTGCACCTGGATCACCAGTCGCAACCCTCGCGCGAGCGCAGCACCGAGCTGCTGCGCCGCCGCATCGAAGCCCGCGCGTTTCCACGCGAGCCGGTCGTCGTCACGGGAGATTTCAACGTCGGGGAAGGCAACCCCGCGCTTCGCGCGCTGGTGGCCAGCGGTCAGACGGCGGCGCCGTTCCTCGACACGTTCCGCGTGGTCCACCCCGACGAGCGCGTCGTCGGCACGTTCACCGGCTTCAAGTTCGGGCAGGTGAACGGGGACAAGATCGACTACGTCCTGGTCCAGCCGGGAACCGAGGTCCTGTCGGCCGGGATCATCCGCACCAGCCGCCGCGATCGCTATCCGTCGGATCATTTTCCCGTCGTCGCGCGCGTGCGGTTGCCGCTGGAGATCAAGTAGTTTCTGACCGAGGTGAACATGGCCGGACTCTGGCAGGATTTCCGATACGCCGCGCGAGCGCTCGCCAAGCGCCCCGGCGTCCCCGCCATCATGGTCTTTACGCTCGCACTGGCCATCGGCGCGGCCACGACGATTTTCAGCGTCGTCCACGGCGTGTTGCTGCGGCCGCTGCCGTACCGCGACTCGGGCCGGATCATGGCGATCTTCGAGGTCAACTCGAAAGGCAGGCCGGCGCGGCTCGCCGACCCGAACTTCGACGACTTTCGCGATCAAAACCGCAGCTTCCAGGCGATTGCGAAGTACCAGTTCGGCGTCGCGTCCGTTTCGGGCGGCTCGCAGCCGACACGCACCACGGTTGCCGCTGTTTCGCCGGGCTTTCTCGAGGTCTTCGGGATTCAGCCGATCCTCGGCCGTGATTTCAGCGCCGGCGACGCGAAACCGGGGGCCGGCCCCACCGTTCTCGTCAGCGATGGCTACTGGAGGCAGCGTCTCGGATCGCCGCGGGATCTCTCGCAGTCCCACCTGAAGATTGCCGGCAGCGTCTTCTCCGTTATCGGCGTGCTCCCGCCCGGATTTCGTTTCCCGGCCGACGTGGATTTGTGGATGCCGGCCGGGCTGGACGGCGACAACCCAAGCCGGACGTCGCACAACTACTCCGCGGTCGGGCGTCTCCGCGACGGCGTGACGGTCGAGCAGGCGAATCGGGACATCAGCGCGATCGCGCGGCGCATTTACGACACGTCGAGCGAGAAAGGCGATTACCTCCTCAGGGATGGAATGGTCGTTGCGCTGCAGGACTCGATCACCGGCAGGGCCCGCACGCCGCTGCTGGTCCTGCTCGGCGCCGTGGGATTCCTGCTGCTGGTGGCGTGCGCGAACGTGGCGAACCTGCTCCTGGCACAAACGTCGGTGCGGGAGCACGAGCTCGCCATTCGCAGCGCGCTCGGCGCGGCGCGCGGACGGCTGGTCCGTCAATTCCTCGCCGAAGCCTTCCTGCTTTCGCTGGCCGGCGGCACGCTTGGGGTGCTGGGAGCGCTCGGGGGCGTGGCGGGATTGGTCGCGCTGGCGCCGGCGAATCTGCCGCGGCTGGACAGCGTCTCGATCAGTATTCCGGTCATTGTGTTCGCGTTCCTCCTGTCCACGGCTGTCGCCGCCGGCCTCGGAGCGTTCACGGCAATCCGCGCGACGTCCGTGGACCTGCGAAAGGACCTCGGCGAAGGCGGGCCCGGCAACAGGGGTCAGGCGGGGTCGCGGCGCAGCCAGCGCGTCGGCCGCGTCATCGTGGCGGCGCAGATCGCGATCACATTGGTTCTCGTCGTCGGAGCGGGACTGTTCGGGCGCAGCCTGCTGAAAGTGCTCGAAGTGAATCCCGGGTTCCGCGTGGACAACATCGTCACGATGGACGTCTCGCTTCCGTGGGTGAGCGATCCCAAGGTCAAGGCCAGCCAGGCGGTTTTCTTTTCAAGCCTGATCGACCGGCTCAAACAACTACCCGGCGTGCGCAGCGTCGGCGCGACCAGCGGCGTGCCGATGGACGGCGGACTTCCCGACGGCATGTTTCTCCTGCTGAAGCAGCACGAGCTCCCGAAGACCATGGATGGCCTCCAGGCGTTGTCCCAGCAAAAGGAACGCATCGGCAATGCGGACTTCTGCGTCGCCACGGACGGATACTTCCAGGTTCTCGGCATTCCGCTGGTTCGAGGGCGAATCTTCGACGAGCGCGACGGCGCGGATTCTCCGCACGTCGCCGTGATCAGCGAATCGCTGGCCCGCGACCGATGGCCGAATCAGGACCCCATCGGCCAGACGATCGAGTTTGGGAACATGGATGGCGACCTGCGCCTGCTGAACATTGTCGGGATCGTAGGCGACACGCACGTCTACGGGCTCGAGTCGCCGCCGCGTCCGACCGTCTACGTCAACCTGTTCCAGCGGCCGCGCGCCGCCATCACCGTGACGATGTTGAGTGAGGCGGAGACGCTGTCGGTGACGTCGGCAGCGCGAGCCGTTCTGCAGGAGCTCAACCCGGAGATACCGGCGAGGTTCCGCACGTTCTCGCAAATCTATTCCGCGTCGCTGGGCTCGCGGAGATTCAACCTCATTCTCATCGGGTTCTTCGGCATCACGGCGCTGCTGCTCGCCACGGCAGGGGTGTTCGGCGTGATGGCCTATTCGGTCAGCCGCCGCACGCGCGAAATCGGCGTGCGTGTCGCTCTCGGGGCGGGCTCCGGCGACGTGCTGAAGATGATCCTGGGCCAGGGATTGCGCACGATCTTCATCGGGGTGGCGATCGGGATGGCCGGGTCGCTGGCCCTGACGCGCACCGTGGAGTCGCTGCTCTACGGCGTGACCGCCACCGATCCGCTGACGTTCGCGAGCGTGACGCTGCTCCTGGTCGGGGCCGCGCTGCTCGCGTGCTACATTCCGGCGCGGCGGGCCACGAAAGTCGACCCGATGGTGGCGTTGCGGTACGAGTAGCGAACTGAATCAGGGGAACGAGGTAACGGAGCGGACGGAGTCAGCGGGAATCAATCGAGCAACGTCATCGGAGAACACGGAGCAACGGAGAAACGGAGAACGGAGAATTGTTCTAGTTTTTCTAAATCTAAACTCTCCGTTCCTCCGTTCCTCCGTGCTATGGCTGGTCGAATGAGGAATGTCGAACGTCCGAATACCCACCGCTGTCTCCGTCCACTCCGCTAACTCCCCTTCAGGACACGCAGCGGATCCAGCCTCGCGGCGCGCCGGGCGGGGACGAAGCACGCGACGGCGGCGACCGCCAGCAGCAGCAGGGGGACGGCCACGAACGTCACGCGATCGTGAACGTCCACGCCGTACAGAAACGTCGAGATCGAGCGCGTCAGGATCAGGGCGGCCGCGACGCCGGCGACGAGCCCGATCCCGGTGATCGCGAGGCCCTGGCCGACGACGAGCATGACGATGTCGATCGGCCGGGCGCCGAGCGCGCTGCGGACCGCGATCTCGCGCGATCGCTGCGCGACCGTGCAGGACAGCACGCCGAAGAGCCCCACCGCCGCGATCGCCAGCGCGAAGACCGCGAAGCCGCCGAGCATGATCGCGTAGAGCCTGGGCCGTGCGAGGTTGCCGAGCAGCCGCTGCTCCATCGTCGCCACGGCGTCGAGCGCGACCGACGGGTCCTCCTGCCGGACGGCATCGCGCAGCCGCGGCACGAACGCGGCCGCGTCGCCGGTCGTGCGGACCACGATCGTCGGGTCGCTCGCCTGGACGCCTGACGTGAGCTGTGCGAACGACACGAAAATCTCCGGTTGCGACGCGTCGGTCAGGTTCCGCATCCGCACGTCCTCCGCGACCCCGACGACTTCCCACTGTTGTTCGTTGCGCGCGTGGTCCAGGCCGGCCGGCAGGCGGCGCCCGAGGGCCGCGTTGTCGAGATACCGCCTGGCAAACGCGCGGTTGACCACGACGACGGGGAGCGTGGTGCGGGTGTCGGTGTCCGCGAGCGCCCGCCCGTCGGCGATGCGCATGCCGAGCGAGGCGAAGTATTGCGGGCTGACGATGCGCATGGCCGATTGAACCTGGACCGGATCGCCCGTCCTTCCGGACGGCGGGAGGTTGAACGCGAGCAGTTGATCGATCGAGGACAGGGGGGGCACGGTCGTGAACGCGGCGCGGGTGACGCCGGGCGTGGCATGCAGGCGATCGAGCACCCCCGCGAGCAGCTGCGCGCGCCGCGCGGGGGTGAACGAGGCGTCGGGAAGCGGGAGGCGGGCCGTGAGCACGTTGGTGACGTCGTACCCGCGGTCCACCCACCACATCGCGGCGAAGCTGCGAATCAGCAATGAGGCGCCGATGAGCAGCACCGAGGCGACCGCCACCTGCCCGGCCATAATGGTCCGCGCGGTTCGAATGCGCGTCGATCCGCCGACCGGCGCGAGGCTGTCTTCCGTGAGCGCTTCGACCAGGTTGATGCGGCGCGCCTGCATGGCCGGCAGGAGGCCGAATGCGACGCTCGAGACGACCGACACGCCGGCCGCAAAGGCCATCACGCGAACGTCCAGCGTGACGTCGGGCACCCGCGGGAAATCTGCCGGCAGCAGCGTCGGCAGGGCGCGGTGCAGCCACGTCGCGCCGAGCAGGCCGACGAGGCCGCCGAGGAGGCCGAGGAGCACGTTCTCGATGAGGAGCTGGCGCGCCAGCCTGCCGCCGCCGGCGCCGAGCGCCGAGCGGATCGCGATCTCGCGGCGGCGCGTGGCCGAGCGGGCGAGCTGGACGCTCGCGACGTTGGCGGTCGCGGTGGCGAGCAGGAGCGCGACGGCCACGAGGAAGATGATGATCGGCTCGCGGACCTCGCGGGTCATCGCGTCGAGGACGGGGACTGCCGTGACCTCCACCGGCCCTCGGCTGCCGAAGATGGCGATGGCCGTCAGCCCCGGATCCGGCGCGCCGCGGCCGCGCGCGCTGCCTTCGGCGGCGGCCTGCGCCGGCGTGACGCCCGGCTTGAGCCGCGCGATGGCACTGAACAGCGAGATGTAGCGCGTTTCCGGATTCTCCCCGAGGACGGGACGCACGCGGAGCGGCACCCACGCCCGTGCCTCGCGATCCGGGAACGTGAAGTCGCGCGGCATCACGGCGACGACCGTCCGCGGCGCGCCGTCGATCCTCAGCGTCGCGCCGAGCGCGCCAGGACTGCCGGCGAAGAGCTGCTGCCAGAGCGCGTGCGACAGGACGATCTCCGATTCCGCCGTGTCGGTGGTGAACAGGGCGCCGATCGCGGGCTTGGCGCCAAGCAGCGCGAACATCGTCGGCGTGACCGCGCCGATCCTGATGCGCTGCGGATCGCCGCGATCCGTGACCGTCACCGTGCTCCCCGACCAGCCGCCGATCTCGTCGATCGTGCCGCGTGCGTCGCGCCAGGCCAGGTAGGTTCCGTTCGTCAGAATCGGCGGCAGCCGGCGGGTGCTGCCCTGCCGGGTTTCGGCCAGGCGCACGAGCCGATCCGCTTCCGGCCACGGCAGGGCCTTGCCGAGCACGCCCCACGCGACGCTGAACAGCACCGTCGTCGCCCCGATGCCGAGCGCCATCGTCAGCATGGAGACGAGCGTCGCGCCCGGGCGGCGCCGCAGGAGCCTCACGGCGTACTTCAGCTCGTGCGCCACGCCGACAAGGCGCGAGGTAGCGGATGCGGGCGGTTCGACGACCGGCGCCCGGCGGGGACGCCGCTGCAGCCCCGGCGCCTCGCCGGCCCAGAGCGCGATTTGCCGCGCGACTCGCTCACCGGCTTCGGCGGGCGACGCTCCCTCGGCGCGAGCGGTGTCGTACAACGCGCGCGCGTGGAGCGCGAGCTCCTCGACGACCTCGTCGTCCGGCGAGTGTCCCGCGCCGGTGAGCGCGGCGCGGATGCGCTGTTTCCAGTCCATTGCAAACCCTTGAAACTCAGCCGGCCGCAGAAAACGAGGCCCTGTCAATTCCCCATCTCCAACTCCGAACTCCCAAGGCGTGTGTCGTCCCAGCGGGGCGTAAGTCGTTACGACTTTCACCCCAGATATTTTGGGAGTTGGAAGTTGGTTTTTTTGGAAGTTGACACGCTCTGTCCTACGCGTGCCGAACTCCGGCGACGCGGTGCAGGCCTTCGAAGAAGCGCTCCCAGGTGTTGCGCTGGCTCGCGAGCGTCTTGCGCCCGGCCGGCGTCAACCGGTAGTAGCGGCGCCGGCGCTGCCCCGCCTTCTCGACCCAGCGTCCCTCGATGAGGCCTTTGTCTTCCATCCGGTAGAGGGTGGGATAGAGGGAGGCGGCGTGGAAGCTGATGGCGCCGCGCGAGCGCTCGTCGATGAGCCGCGCGAGGTCATAGCCGTGCCGCTCGCGTTCGTCGAGGAGCGCGAGGATGAGCAGCCCGGCGCTCCCCCGCTTCAATTCGCGCGCCAGCGCATCGATAGCCATATATGGGTACGTAGTATATGGTGATGTCGGTGTGTGTCAAACGCGGTGCGGGAGGCAGCGGAGTGGACGGAGCCAACGGGGGGCGATCACGTCGACCGTCACAAAACACGGAGAAACGGAGACACGGAGTTTTATCGGGTTGGAGAAAACCAGATATGTCTCCGTTCCTCCGTTACTCCGTGTAAATGCCGGTCGAAGAGATCTCCCTCCGCTGACTCCGTCACCTCTCTCTTGATCCGCGTCTTGGTCGTGACGTACAGCTCGTACATCGGTAAGATCTTCGGGGTCAGGTCGTGAACGTGACCGGTCGGGACGTCCAAATACAGCCATGATGGTCCTCGTCGTCGCCCTTCTCGCCTTGTCGGTCGCCGCGATTCCCGCCGGGGCGCAGGAGCGGGAGCCCGATCTGAAGACCGTGCTCCGGCGCGCGGCCGACTACGCCACCGAGTACCACGCGCAGTTGAGCTCGATGGTGGCGGAAGAATGGTACGTCCAGCGAACCGGCTTGGAGCTGCCGTCGCCTCCCTCGCTGATTCCACGCCCGCGGGTCGAGAAACGGCAGCGCACCCTGAAATCCGACTTCGCGATCGTGCACGACACCGCCGCGGGAGGCTTGTGGTTTGGCGTGCGGGAAGTCTTCGAGATCGACGGCGAGCCGGTGGCGGGCGAGCGCGGGCGGCTTCTGCGGGTGTTGACCGACGGCAGCCTGTCAGTCGCGGCGCGCGTGCGGGCGCTCGCGGACCAGCAGGCCAAGCACAACCTCGGCGATCTCTACCGGACGATCAACGTGCCCACGCTGGCGCTCGGGTTCCTGCTGCCGGACCGCCAGCCGCGCTTCCGCTACAAACGATCGGGATCCACTGATGTGCGCGGCACGCCGGTGTGGATCGTCGCGTTTCAGGAGCGAGAACGTCCGACGCTGATTCGCACACCGGAGTACCGGGACATGCCGTCGAGCGGGACCTTCTGGATCGATCCGCGCACGGGGGCGCTGCTTCGCAGCGAGCTGCGTACAGGGACCAGGAAAGACGGGCTCAGCTCGATCATCCTGGTCGGCTACCGGCATCAGGAGCGGTTCGACATGCTCCTGCCGGACGACATGAACGAGCTGTACGTCACGACCAGCGAGCGCATCGAAGGGCACGCGACCTACAGCAACTTCCGGCGCTTCGAGGTCGAGACGCGAATCAAGTAAGGAGGCGATGGAATCAGCTGAGGAGCTACCGGCGAACGTAGTGAGCCGGCCTTTACCGCGGGTGCGAAGGGAGCCGCGGCCCCTACCGCGTGAGCGAAGTCAGCGCGGCCCCTACCGCGAGCGAAGCGAGCGGCCCTCGGCCTGCGTCGCTTGACCGGACCTGCCCGGACGTGGGAAATTGCCCCGTCCGGGACGCGCGGCAGCCAGCGGTCCGAAAGAGGGGTTTACATGAGCGAACAGGAAAAGGACCCAACGGCACAGCCGGTGGAATCCGCAGGTGTGTCTCGGCGGAAATTCGTCACGACCGTTGCCGTCACGGGCGCAGGCCTCACCATCGTGCCGCGGCACGTGCTCGGCCGCGGCTTCCAGGCGCCGAGCGACACCGTCAACATCGCAACCGTCGGCATCGGCGGCATGGGCGCCAGCAACACCCGCGCCCTCATGAGCCAGAACATCGTCGCCGCCTGCGACGTCGATTACGGCCTGCTCGAGGCGGCCATGAAGCGCTACCAGGCCGAGTTGGCTCGCATGCAGGGGGCCAACGCGCCTCCTCAAGGCCAGCGCAACCGCCAGGTCTCGAAGCCTCAGGCCGACGCGGATGCGAAGCGCGCGCCGCAGAACGGCGCCGCGAACATGAAGCGGTTCGTCGAAGAGCAGCTGCCGAAGATGACGCGGTACAAGGATTACCGCGAGATGCTCGACAAGCAGAAGGACATCGACGCCGTCGTCGTCGCGACGCCCGACCACATGCACGCCGCCATCGCCTCCGCCGCGATGGACATCGGCAAGCACGTGTACGTCCAGAAGCCGCTCTGCTGGTCGGTGCAGGAAGCCCGGCACCTCGCCCAGAAGGCGAAGGACCATCCCAAAGTCGTCACGCAGATGGGCAACCAGGGCCACTCGACTGACGGCGCCCGCACCGGTTACGAGTACATCGCCGCCGGGGCCATCGGCGACGTCCGCGAGGTCCACGTCTGGACGAACCGTCCGCTCGGCTATTGGCCCCAGGGCATCCCGCGCCCGGCGCCGCTGCCGCCCGTGGACCCGGAGCGTCCGCTGAGGTGGAATGGCGCAGGCGTCGACGCGCGCCTGGCCGCCGCCCTCTACGGGAACCATCCCGTGCCGGATCAGCTCTCGTGGGATCTCTTCCTCGGCGTCGCGCCGCCCGTCGAATACCACCCGATCTACCACCCCTTCAACTGGCGGGGCTGGGTGGACTGGGGCCAGGGCGCGCTCGGCGACATGGGCGCCCACCTGATCGATCACCCGTTCTGGTCGCTGAACCTGGGCATGCCGACGATCATCGAGACGATCTCGACCCCGTTCAACCGCGCCACGTATCCGAGCGCGACGACCACCTACTACGACTTCCCGGCGCGCGGCAGCATGCCCGCCGTGAAGCTGACGTGGTACGACGGCGGCATGACGCCGCCGAAGCCGGAGGAGATGGGCGACGAGCGGCTGAACGGCGAAGGGGGCATCCTCTTCATCGGCAGCAAGGGCAAGATGCTCCAGGACACGTACGGCGTGCAGCCGCGGCTGCTGCCGAAATCGCTCCACGAGTCGTTCGGCACGCCGAAGGCGAAGCTGGGACGCATCACGCACCAGGAGCACGAGATGAACTGGGTGGAGGCGATCAAGGGCAAGGCCGAGATCTCCAGCCCGTTCGAGTTCGCGGCGCGCCTGACCGAGGTCATGCTGCTCGGCGTCGTGGCGCTGCGCGCCGGCGGCAAGATCTACTACGACGGCGCGAAGGGACGCGTCACCAACACCATCAAGGCGGGGAACCGGGAAGTCGACCCGAACGAGTTCCTCACCCGCAACTACCGGGAAGGGTTCAAGCTCACGTAGGAGCGCGCGTGTCAACCGGTCGAGCGCGGGTCGGAGGACCCCGCGCTCGACTTGTATCTCCAGCCTCCCGTCACATTCCAGTTACCTATGAACAAAGCCATTCGCCTCAAACTCTTCGTGATGATGGTGCTGGAGTTCTTCATCTGGGGCGCGTGGTATCCCCTGATTTTCGGCTACCTGCCCAGCCTCGGGTTCAGCCCGACCGAACAAACCTGGATCCTGAGCGCGTTCCCGGTGGCCGCCATCGTCGGCATGTTCTTCAGCAATCAGTTCGCGGACAGGAATTTTTCGGGCGAGCGGTTCCTCTCGGCCAGCCACCTGATTGCGGGCCTCGCGATGATCTCGCTCGCGTGGACCCGGAGTTTCTGGCCGTTCATGGCCGCGATGTGGATCCACTGCCTGCTCTACGTCCCGACGATCTCGATCACCAACTCGATCGCGTTCGCGCAGATGAAGGACGCGCAGAAGGAATTCGGGTTCGTCCGCATGGGCGGAACGCTCGGCTGGATCATGGCCGCGTGGCCGATGACGTTCATTCTCGTGGACTGGGACAGGGTCAACGCCACCCAGACCGATGGCTTCATCGGCTGGCTCGGGACCGTGCTCGGATCCGGCCTGACCGGTCCGGCGCTGCAGGACGGCACCAAATGGGTGTTCGTCGTCGCCGGCGTCGCGTCGCTGCTGCTGGCGGCGTTCAGCCTGACCCTCCCGCACACGCCTCCGAAGCCGGCCCAGACGGGCGTGACCAAGCTGGCCTGGCTCGAAGCGATGCAGCTGCTCAAGGTCCCGTTCATCCTCGTGCTCTGGCTGGTGACCTTCGTGGACTCGACCGTCCACAACCTGTACTTCAACTGGACCGGCACGTTTCTCGGCACCGCATCGGCGGCGGGCGGCGTCGGCATCCCCGGCAACTGGATCATGCCGGTCATGAGCATCGGCCAGATCGCCGAGATCCTGACGATGCTCGTCCTGGGGGTGACGCTGAAGAAGCTCGGCTGGCGGACCACGATGATCGTCGGCATCCTCGGCCACGCCGCCCGCTTCGCGGTGTTCGCGTTCCTGCCGCAGTACCGAGGCAGTCGTCATCCTGATCAACCTGCTGCACGGGATCGCCTACGCGTTCTTCTTCGCGACGGTCTACATCTTCGTGGACGAATTCTTCCCCAAGGACGCCCGCGCCAGCGCCCAGGGATTGTTCAACCTGATGATTCTGGGTTTCGGACCGCTGGTCGCCAACTTCATCGGGCCGCAGCTCATGGCCAGCTTCAGCAGCGGCGGCGTCGTGGACTTCCGGAGCCTGTTCCTGATCCCGTTCACCGCCGCCGTCTGCGCCGCCATCGCGCTGGCGCTCTTCTTCCACCCGCCGGAGAAGAAACAGACAGTCATCGCCGGCAGGCCGGCACCGGTGCACTGACGTAGGAGACAGGAGACAGGGCGTCGACTTTTCTTACTGCTCGTGGGGCCCCACCCCCACTCGCTGCGGCTCGACTCGCTGCGCTCGCTCGCCGCGGCCGCAGGCGCTTCTCCTGTCTCTTGTCTCCTGTCCTTCCTGTCTCCTGCCTCCTGCCTCCTGCCTCCTGCCTCCGGTCTCCTGACCTCCTGACCTCCTTGACTCCGCTCCCCTGCTGAGTATCTTGAGCACGGGAGCGCCGAACGCCACATAGCGGGAACACTCTACCCGCGCCTGATCTATCCGGCCGCGCAACCCTTCAGCGTCGATACATCGTGTTTGCGCCGCCGTCATGGCCGATTCACCCGGGTCCGGTAGCGTTCGACGCACCTGAAGGAGAAGGCCACGTGACATACAAGCTGGTCGCGATCGCGGTCGTGCTCATCGTCCTGTCCTTGCCGGCGCCCCGCGCCGAGGCGCAATCCACCTACGGCGCCCTCGTGGGCACCGCCGTGGATGCGAGCAACGCCGTGCTGCCCGGAGCCACCGTCACCTTGACCGAGGTGCAGACCAATTTCGAGCGCACGACCACCAGCGACGGCACGGGGTCGTTCGAGTTCCAGAACCTGACCCAGGGTCTGTATAGCGTCGAAGTCAAGCTGGCCGGCTTCGGGACGTTCAAGACCGAGCCGTTCAGGGTCGAGGCGCGCCAGACCGTGCGCATCGACGCGAAGATGGCGGTCGGCGGGCTGGCCGAGCAGGTTGTCGTGCTCAGCGGGGCGCCGGTCATCAACACCGAGACGCCGACCGTGAGCGGCAAGGTCAGCAACCGCGAGCTGCAGGAGCTGCCGTTCACGTTCCGGACGTCGAACACCTCGCCCATCCCGGCGATTCAGGCGATCCCCGAGGTGCAGAAGGTCGGCGATCAGTTCTCGCTCTCGGGGGCGCTGCCCTACCAGACCGAGGTCTCGGTCGACGGCATCCTCACCACGAGCGTCCGGCGCAACGGCATCGGCGCCGAGGGCGTCAACGTGTTTCCCTCGATCGAGTCGATCCAGGAGATCAAGGTCAGCTCGATCAACAACACCGCCGAGTTCCCGCAGCTCGGCGACATCACGACGGTCTCGCGCCCCGGCACGAACGCGCTGCACGGCACGGCGTTCTACAATTTCAACAGCACCGGCCTCAACGCCAACCCGAACTACTTCACGATCGCGACGCCGAACCAGAGCGACAACACGAACGTCGGGCTGAGCGCGGGCGGGCCGATCGTGCGCGGCAAGACGTTTTTCTTCGGGGCGTTCGAGCGGCTCGACATCGAGCGCACGCAGTCGGCGGCGGCGACGGTCCCGTCGGCGGCGTTCCGCCAGGGAGACTTCTCGTCGCTGGCGACCCCCATCCTGGATCCCTCGACCGGGCAGCCGTTCCCCGGCAACCGCATCCCGGCCGCGCGCATCAACCCCGTGGCGGTCAAGCTGCTCGACACCTACATTCCGGCGCCGAACGAGGGCCCATCGCTCAATCGCTACACGATCGACGGCACGGAGAAATCGAACCAGTTCGACCTCCGGATCGATCAGAACTTCACCCAGGGACACACGCTCTTCGGCCGCGTGAGCTGGAAGGACGTCGACCGGCTGTCGCCGACGACGTATCAGAGCCTGGGGCCGAGGACCGACGTGAAGCCGAACCAGACGCTCGTGGTCTCCGACAACTTCGCGTTCAGCGCCAACCTCCTGAACGAAGCGCGCTTCGGCTACACCAGGGCGGATCAGAGCTTCACGACGGGCCGGCGCGGCCTCGACGTCATCGCCGATCTCGGGTTGACGCTCCTGTCGACCAACCCTCCGGACGTGACCGGCACGCCGTCGGTCGCAGATCGCCGGCTACACGACCCTTGGCGAGAACCAGGAAGAGCCGCTGACGCAGGACACGTGGCAGATCGCCGACAACGTCACGTGGCTCAAGGGCCGGCACACGATGAAGGGCGGCTTCGACATCAAAGGCTTCAACTGGACGAGCCCGGTCAACTTCACGGGGGCGGACGACTACGGGGTCTTCCGCTTCAACAACAACATCCAGGGCGGCGGTACGGGCCATCCGGTCGCGAACTTCCTGCTCGGCCTGCCGACCGACGTCGATCAGACCGCGTCTGGTCCGAACGTCGACGGCGTCGCGACCCACTACGGGTTCTTCGTGCAGGACGAGTGGCGCGCGAACAACAGCGTCACGGTCAGCCTCGGGCTTCGCTACGAGCTGCGGCCGCCGTTCGAGGATCGCGAAGAGAACATCTCGAACTTCCTGCGCGACACGCCGAACGGCGACGTCGTCGTGCCGTCGCGCGCGTCGATCGACCTGACCGCGCCCGGGTTCGCGGGCTCGATCGGCAACTCGCGCATCGTCGCGGCCGACGAGATCGGCTATCCCAGGACGCTGCGGTTCACCGACAAGGACAACGTCGAGCCGCGGCTCGGGATCGCATGGCGTCCGGGCCGCGACAACCGGACCGTGATTCGCGGCGGCTACGGGATCTACCACGCGCGGATTCTCGGCCAGGTGTTCAACTCGCTGACCGGGATCCACACCTCCGACAACGTGACGTTCTTCAACGCGTTCGATCCGGCGGCGAGGGCGTACTCGATCGTGTGGCCCCAGACGTTCGCGGGCGACCCGAGCCGGGGCGTCACCCGCGTCGGCACGCAGAACTTCTCGACGGCGAACGATCCGCGCTACAAGGATCCGATGACGCAGCAGTGGAGCGCCACGTTCGAGCGCGAGCTGCCGCTCCGGCAGGCGTTCCGCGTCACCTACTCGGGCTTCCGGAGCACGGATCTCACGATGGCGCCGGACCTGAACCAGATCGCGCCGAACACCGTCGGGTTCGCGAACCTGCCGGCCGAGGCGAGGCCGTTCCCGAACTGGAACCGCGTGAACACGCGCGACAACGGGGGCTACCAGAACTACCACGACGTCGTCGCGCAGTTCCGCGGCGAGCTCACGCGATGGGGGGTGTCGCACACCACGACCTACAAGTGGGCGCACTCGATCGACAACATCGAGGATCGCGGCGCCGGGCAGTCGGACTTCCAGACGGAGATCAACGGCCGGACGGACAACCGGTTCGATCCGGACTACCTCCGCGGCCCGACGACCAACATCCCCGCCCATCGGTTCGTGAGCAGCCTCATCTGGCGCATTCCGGTGGGGCGTGGACGGGCGTTCGGGTCGGACATGCCTGTCGGGCTCGACGCCCTGGCTGGCGGGTGGACGGTGTCGACGTTGACCCAGCTGCAGTCCGGTCCGCACCTCACGGCGTTCTACAGCAGCCACTGCGGGTCCGGCACGAGCTGCTACGGCAGCGAGAAGGCGGACGCGGTGTCTGGACAGGATCCGGACAGCGGTCCGAAGACGCTCGCCCAATGGTTCAACACGGGCGCGTTCTCGATCGCGGCGTTCAGGGACGCGCAGGGACGGTCAATCTTCGCCGGCCGGTTCGGCAACGTGGAGAAGGGTTCGATCCTCGGCCCCGGCGCCTGGAACGTCGACCTGGCGGCGTTCAAGGACTTCCGGTTGGGCGCGCGTGCGACCGCCCGGTTCAACGTGTTCGTCACCAACGTGTTCAACCATCCGAACTGGGGACGGCCCGACACGAACCTGACGAGCGCCAACTACGGGCGCATCACCACGCTCAACACGAACTTCCCGCTGCGCACGATTGTCCTCGGCGGGAGGCTGATGTACTGATGAAGCGGAGATCAGGAGAATGAAGAGATCAGGAGGCAGGAGAGTAGGCAGCAGTGAGAGACAGAGGCAGGAGACAGAGTGTCGACGGTTGTCACGAAAAGACACGATCGCTCTGACTCCTGTCTCCTGCCTCCTGACTTCTATTCCCGCGGCCGCGTGGCGACGGCGCCGATGTAGCAGACGGCGATCACGAGCAGCAGCGTGCGATAGCCGGTGACGAGCGACAGGTACTCGCCGACGCCGCCGACCATCGCGCCGAGCAGGTTGATGCCGTAGTCCTGCGCCAGCGTGGTCGATCGCGCGATGGCGGATCCGAAGAGCAGCCCGGCGCACAGGATCGGGCTGAACACGAGGACGGCGTAGAACATCGACTCGGCCGCGCGGCTCTCGAAGCCGACCCGGCCGACCGGTACGGCGTAGTTCAGCGCCAGCAGCGCGACGAGCACCCCGCCGACGAGCCACGGGCGCGTGATGGTCCGGCGCGCGACGACGGCATTGGCGACGAGCGCCATCGTCAGGACCGACGCGATCGCCATCGACGCGACGACCCAGGTGGATCCCCACAGCAGCGCGAACTGGATGATCGATTTCGTCTCGAGCAGCATGAAGCCCGCGCCGAGCAGGAAGAACTGCCAGGACCATCTCGGCGAGCCGCCGCGCCGGGCGCCAAGCCCCCACAACGTCGCGAGCACCGCGACGGCCGACACGACGAGCACGATCCCGAGGTTGACCGCGTAGTGCCGCGGCAGGTGGCGATCGCGCATGTAGAGGAACGGCCAGTCGTCGGTCGCCGGCTCGATGGACGGATCGCGCTGGTGCAGGCGCGCCGGGCTCGGCGCGTGCGACTGCCCGAACGCGGTGACCTGCTCGGGCACGATCGGCGGGGCCGTCAGCTGCGCGAGCCTCGGGCCCGCCATCAGCACGCCGAGAAACGCGCGCGCCTCGTGCACGTGCACGCGCGGCTCGGCGCCGAACGCGGCCGCCGCCGTGTTGGCCAGCCGGTCGACCAGCCACGGCTCGCGGAAATAGTTGTAGACGACCAGCACGCCGTCCGGCTTCAGCCGATCGCGAACCGCGCTGAAGGACTCGACCGTGAACATGTAGCTCTCGAGCCGCACGCCCGAGAAGCTCGACTGCATGGTGAGCGAATCGATCAGCGCGAACACGACGAGGTCGTATTTCTTCTGGGTCGTGCGCAGGAAATGCCGCGCGTCGTCGTTGATGACGGTGACGCGCGGGTCCGAATACGGGCGATCGGGATGATGTTCCCGGCCGAGGCGGATGATGGCCGGGTCGATCTCGACGGCATCCACGTGGCGCACGCCGTGCCGCAGCGCGGCCGCGACGTCGGTGCCCGAGCCGGCCCCCAGAATCAGCACGTCCTGGAACGTGTCGCCGAAGACGCTGTAGGGCCACTGATAGAAGTATTCCTTCTGCTCGACCGGCGCCATCGACTGATGAAAGATGTTGTTGACCTCGACGACGGTGTCGGCGCCCTGCTGACTGACGGTGATCTTGTAGTAGGGAGACCAGATCGCGCCGCGCGCCATCACGTGGACGAGCGCCAGCGATCCGGCGAGGAGCGCGAGGTTGACGACGACCGCCGGGAGCGGCGCCCGCCGGGCGAGCGCCGGATCCGGCGGCGCCGCCGTTCTCGACCTCGGGGGTGATCAGGAGCGGGACCGCCACCGCGAAGGCGACGCCGAACCAGACCGTCGGCGGCAGCTCCAGCCACGAGATCACGCCGAGCCCGACGACGCCCGCAAGGCTCCCGGCCAGGTTGATCGTGTAGGCCCGCAGCGGCGGCAGCTGCGCCATCTCGCGCCCCATCCGCTGCGCGAGCGTCGCGAAGAGCGCGGCGACGATGACGAACAGCAGCGGCAGGAGCATCGTGTTCTCGACGAGCACGACCTTCTCGGCGGTGCCGCTGGAGAAATAGATGCTGCCCGCGGTCGGCACCGAGAGCTCGAGGCGGAAGAAATAGACCGCCGCGATCACCGCCGCCGTAAGGGCGGGAAACCACTGGAACAGCCGCGACCGCGCCGGCGCGAGCAGGCAGCCGATCCCGATCCCGAGGAAGCTCGCCAGGAGGATGAAGTTGGAGAAATACGAGAGGAGCCGGATGTACGCCGGCATCCAGCGAATCAGCGCAATCTCGAGGAAGAGGACCAGAAACGACGCGAGGAACACCCGCGTCGCGCGCGCGGCGTCGCCGCTCATGCGGACGGCGGGGTGAGGCCGAGCTTCTTGACGGCCTCCTCCGGACACCCTTTCCACTCGGCCACGCCCACGTTGCCGAGGTATTGCAGATCGTCGATGCCCATGCGCGTCGTCCAGAACCCGCTGGCCGTCAGGTCACGGAAGCTCGTGAAGAACGCGGTGCCGTGCGAATGCTCGGGACGCGCGCGCTGCGGCCACGCGATGTCGTCGAGCACCGCGGTCCGCTCCGCCGCGGCGCAGGCCGTGAACGGCTTGTCGAAGCGCCGCAGGCACTCGCGATCGATCCAGGCCAGCCCGCCCCGCATCGCCGTCTGGCGCGCGGGCTGGTCGATCATCATGAAGTCCATGAACTCCGGCACGCCGGCGTCGGTGGCGCTGCCCGATCGCTCGTCCTTCGGGATGATCAGATCCACCAGGAGCCGCACGGTCGCGTACTCGCGGGCCGTGAAGAACTTCGGCTTGAACGCGGCCGGCGCCCGGCGCGCCGCCTGGGCCTGCGCGTAGGCCTCCCGGGCCTCGACGTCCGTCCAGGCGAAGCCGGCCGCCACCGGGGCCGAGGAGATGAGCTTCAGAAGCGCGCGTCGATCGATGTCGGTCATGGGTGGTCGCTCTCGGGACTCGGGACTCGAGTCTCAGGTGTCTCAGGTCTTCGGTCTCGGGTCTCAGGTCTCGGGTGTCTCTGGTCTCTGGTCTTGGTCTTTGGTCTTTGGTCGAGTCCCGGATCCCGAGTCCCGATATCAGATAGTCCCCTGGTTCCTCTGCTGCGCGATGTACTCCGACGTGCGCATCGCGAGCGCGAGGATCGACCAGGTGCAGTTCTTGTCCGGCTGCGACACGAACGGGCCGCCATCGGCGACGAACAGGTTCTTCACGTCGTGCGCCTGGCAGTTCGCGGTTGAGTACGGACGTCGACGGATCGTTGCCCATGCGCGTCACGCCCAGCTCGTGGATGATCCGGCCGCCGTTCTCGATCCCGTACCCCTGCTCGCGCGACGGCATCTCGCCGATCGGCGTGCCCCCCATCTGCTGGATGATCGCGCGGAAGGTCTCCTGCATGTGCTTGACCTGGTTGATCTCGTGGTCGCTCCATTTGAAATGGAACCGCAGCACCGGGATGCCCCACTTGTCGACGACGCGCGGGTCGATCTCGCAGTAGCTGTCCTTGTTCGGGATCATCTCGCCGCGCCCCGCGAAGCTGACTGTCGCGCCGTAGAGCCGGCGATAGTCGTTCTTCAGCTGACGGCCGTAGCCGCCGAACGACATCGGCCGGCCCGATCCTTCGACGCCGGTGAACTGGTGGATGCCGCCCCCGAAGCCGGCGTTCGGCATCCGGCGGCCGCCGCCGATCTCGATGTGGTAGCCGCGGGGGAAATCGAGCTTCTTGTTGTCGAGCCACCACGGCATGAAGAGATGCATGCCCCCGGTGCCGTCCTCGTTGTGCGGGATGCCGTCCATCAGCTTTGGAATGAAGCCGCGGACGCCGACGCCGGTTGAATCGGTCAGGTATTTGCCGACGACGCCGCTGGAGTTGGCCAGGCCCTGCGGGAACTTCGACGAGGTCGAGTTGAGGAGGATGCGGGCCGACTCGCACGCGCTGGCCGCCAGCACGACGATGCGGGCGCGGACGCGATTGTCGCGCGAAGTCCGCGTGTCCACGTAGGTGACGCCGTCGGCCAGCCCCGACGCGTCCACCGTGACCTCGCGCGCCATCGCGCCGGTGACAATCGTGAGCCGGCCGGTCGCAACCGCGGGCGGCAGGAGCACGGACGGCGAGGAGAAGTTCGAGTGCGTCCGGCAGCCGCGGCCGCACTGCCCGCAGTAGTGGCACGCGGCGCGGCCGTTGTGCGGCCTGGTCAGGATGGACAGCCGCGACGGGATGACCGGAACGTTCAGCTTCTCTGCCGCCTGCTTGATCAGCAGCTCGTAGCAGCGCGGCCGTGGCGGCGGCAGAAAAATGCCGTTCGGCTCGTTGGGCAGGTTCTCCTCCGAGCCGAAGATCCCGATCAGCCGATCGACCTTGTCGTAATACGGCTTCAGGTCGTCGTAGGTGATCGGCCAGTCGTCGCCCAGGCCATCGAGCGTGCGGCGCCGGAAATCGTCCGGCCCGAACCGCAGCGAGATGCGTCCCCAGTGGTTCGTGCGGCCGCCGATCATCCGCGACCGGAACCACTCCCAGGTGTCGCCGGGCGCGTTGGTGTAGGGCTCCCCCTCGAGCGTCCAGCCTCCGAGCGCCGCGTCGAACTCGCCGAAGTGGCGCTGCGGGGTCGCCGCGCCGCGGCGCTGCGTGTCGTAGGGCCAGGCAAACATGAACGAGTCGGCGACCGGGTCCCACGCGGGACCCGCTTCGAGCATGACGACGTTCGCGCCGGCTTCCGTCAGCACTTTCGCGGCCATGCCGCCGCCCGCGCCCGATCCGATGACGCACACGTCGAAGACTTTAGGGTTCTGGATTATCTGCATGGACGGCCCCGGGGGAATTGTAGTCCAGTTGACCGCTTCCGCTGCCAGCTGTCCAGCTTCCAGCTCCCAGCTTCCAGCTTCCCGAGTCCCGAGTCCCGAGTCCCGAGTCCCGAGTCCCGACCGAGTCCACTTCGCTTGAACTGCCGCCGCGAAACGTAATAGCATCGCTCGGTTCGCCACTCGCAATATCTGGCTCCTTCGGAGCACGAGGATCATCACCATGACCAGCCGTTCCTTCGCCTTGTGTGCCGCGTTGCTCGCGGTGTGTCTGTCGGCGTTAGCCAGCGCGCAGCAGAACCCGTACCTCGGCCGCTGGAATCTCACCCCGGTCGGCGCCGACAACAGGGGCGTGTACTGGCTCGAAATCAAGGAAGACGGCGGGAAGCTGACCGGGATGTTCCTCAATCGGGGAGGCCACCCGCTCCCGCTCGCCACGGTCAAGGTCGAAAACGGCGAGCTGTTCTTCCAGGGCGCGCCGCCCCAGCGAGGCACCGGCCCCGAGTATCGGGCGAAGATCAACGGAGACAAGCTCACGGGCACGATCAAGACCGCCGACCGCACGATCGAGTTCGTCGGGGCCCGGCCGCCCAAGTGGCCGGCGGCGAACGCCAACGCCGCGCACAAGTTCGGCAAGCCGATCGCGCTCTTCGACGGCAAGTCGATGGACGCGTGGGACGTGCAGGACAAGGGCAAGCCGATGGGCTGGTCCGTCGTCGACGGCACGATGACGAACGTGCCGCACGCGAACAACCTGATCTCGAAGCAGAAGTTCCAGGACTACAAGATTCACGCGGAATACAAGCTCGAGGCGAACAGCAACAGCGGCATCTACATCCGCGGCCGCTACGAGCTCCAGGTGCTCGACGAGTACGGCAAGCCCACCTTCGAGCGCGGCCACATGTCCGTCTACGGCTGGCACAAGCCGCTCGTCAACGCGAGCAAGCCGGTCGGGGAATGGCAGACCATGGAGGCCACGGTCGTGGCCAACAAGGTCACGGTCGTGCTGAACGGCCAGAAGGTGCAGGACAACGTGACCCTCGAGGCCATCACCGGCGGCGCGCTGGACGCGAACGAGAGTGAACCGGGCCCGGTGATGATCCAGGGAGACCACGAGAAGGTGACGTATCGGAACATCACCGTCACGCCGATTCTCGACGCGCGAGAAATAAGACCGAGTAGAGATCAGGAGGACTGCAGGAGCTTCAGCGAGTTTCCTGCTCCTGCATCTGCTGGGACTGCCTGGAATCTCGGCACGGTTACTCGTTCCTCAGCGCCACCACCGGATCGACCCGCGACCCTCGCCGCGCGGGGATGTAGCTCGCCGCAAGCGCGACACCGAGCAGCAGAACCGAAACCGCCGCCAGCGTCCCCACGTCGCCCGCCTTGGCAGCCGGGATCACGCTCGTCAGCAACCGCATGAAGGCGACGCCCCCGGCGAGCCCGAGGACGGTTCCCGTAACGGCGTAGGCCGCGCCGTGGCGCAACACCATCCGCATCACGTCCCCCGGCGCGGCGCCGAGCGCCATCCGGATGCCGATTTCGTGGGTGCGCTGCGCCACTGAATACGAGACGACGCCGTAGAGACCGACCGTGGCGAGCACGAGCGCGAGCGCCGCAAACGCGCCCAGCAGCGCCGTGTAGACGCGCGGCTGGGCCAGCGATCCGGCCAGCACGTCGTCGAGCGTCCGCATGCGCGCGACCGGCACGTCGCGATCGACCGCGCGCGCGGCAGCCTTGATCGCCCCCGCCAGGGACGTGGGTTCCACCGACGTCCGGACGACCAGCACCATGTAGGGCCAGTCGGGTCCCGGCTGCATCGAGCTCAGAAAAATCTCGGCCCGGGCCGCCGCGCCCAGGCTCCTCTGGCGAACGTCGCCCACCACGCCGACCACCGTCAGCGTGTCGCTGGCCGCCTTCAAGCCCGGCTGCACGATCTGCTTGCCGACGGCGTTCTCCCCTGGCCAGAGCCGGCGCGCCGCGGTGTCGTTGACGACAATCACTCGCTCCGTCGTGGCCCGGTCGTCTTCGGTGAACTCGCGTCCCGCGCGGACGGGGATCTCCATCGTCCGGAAATAGCCGGCGCTGACGATGTTGAAGTTCGCGCTGATGAACTTGTCGCCACGGCCGGGGATCTTGAATCCGAGGGTGTTCGCGCCGCCGCCGAGCGGGAGATCGGCGACGAGCGCGGCCAATCGGACGCCGGACACCGTGCGCACGCGCGCCAGGAGATCCGAGTAGAACGCGGCCCGGGCCGCGGGCGCGCCGAGCTTCCTCTCGGGCAGCCAGAACTCGACGGTCAGGAGCTTCTCCGCGGTGAAGCCGGGGGCCGTGGACCGCAGCACGAAGAGCGATTTCAGGAGCATCCCGGCGCCGGCCAGCAGCACCAGCGCAAGCGCGGTCTCGGCAATCATCAGGACCGCGCGGGCCCGCCGGCCGCGCACACTCCCCGTGACCGAGCGGCTGAACTCGCGCAGCGTGTCGTTGAGGGTCGCGGGAGCTGCCACGAGCGCGGGCACGACGCCGAAGAGGATGCCGGTCAGCAACGACAGGGCGAAGGCGAAGCCGAGCACCCACCAGTCGCTGTGGGTCGCCTCGATGCGCGGGATCGGGGCCGTGCTGGACAGCAGGAGCACGAGCACGCGCGTGCCCCAAGTCGCCAGCATCAGCCCGAGGAGGCCGCCGGCGAGCGACAGCACGAGGGACTCGGTCAGCAGTTGCTGGATGAGCCGCCGGCGGCCCGCCCCCATCGCCGTGCGGATCGCCAGCTCCCGCTCGCGCTGCGCGTTGCGCGCCAGCATGAGGTTCGCGACGTTGGTGCACGCAATCAGCAGCACCAGCGTGACGACGCCGAGGAAGAGGAGCAATCCCGTGCGCGCGTCGCCGACGCCGGCGTCCACGAGCGGCATGACATTCACGCCGACGTTCGCGTTCGTCTTCGGAAAGCTCTGGGCGACCCGCCGTGCGACGGAGTCCATCTCCGCCTGCGCCGCGCCCCGGCCCACGCCCGGCCGCAGCCGGCCGACGACGCGCAGGAAGCCGTGGTTTCGACTCGGATCCGGCGCGAGCAGCGTGTAGATCTGCTCGGGCTCCACCGGCTGAAAGACGAATCCTTCGGGCATGACGCCGATGATGGTGTGCAGCTCTTCGTTCACGCGGATCGGCTCGCCGACGACGTCCGCGCGGGCGGCGAACTGACGGCGCCACAGCGCGTCGGACAGAAACGGCGACGCGCGGCTCACCCGACACCGCGTCGCTCTGTTGAAACGTGCGGCCGAGGGCGGGCCGGACGCCCAGCGTCTCGAAGAACCCGGCCGTCGTCTGCAGCCCGGGCGCCAGCAGCGCCTGGTCGGGCGCCGCGAGCGTCACGCCCCGGGTGGTCAAGGCCGCCATCCCGTCGAAGCTGCTGCCGCTCCCCTTCCACTCCTCGAAGTCCGGGTACGACGCGACGTCGCGCTGGTTGCCGTTCTTGGTGTCGGTCGCCCACAGCAGCATCAGCCGATCGGACCGCGGAAACGGCAGGGGCCGGAGCAGCACGGCGTTGACGACGCTGAACACCGCGGTGTTGGCGCCGATGCCGAGACCGAGCGTGAGGACCGCCACGGCGGTGAAGGCGGGCGTTCTCCGGAGCACGCGGACGGCAAACCGCACGTCCTGCGCGAGGTGCTCGAGGATGGGGACGCTTCGCCGGTCGCGGTACTCTTCCTTCAGCGCCTCGACGCCTCCGAGCCTGAGGAGTGCCTGGCGGCGCGCCTCGGCCGGCGGCAGGCCGGCACGCACGTTGTCGTCGATGTGCATCTGCAGGTGGCTGTCGATCTCGTCGCGCAGTTCCTGCTCCCGGCGGCTGCCGCCGAACAGCCCGCTCACCCGCGTCGCCCACGCACGCAGCTGCCTCATGATTGGCTCCCTCGTATGGGTTGACAATAGATAATCACAGCTTCTATGGGAAAGCAATAGGGGTGAGTCAGCTTCGCGGCTTCGACAGCTTCCAGCGATTGCGGGAAGCGGGAAGCGGGAAGCGGGTAGCTACTGGCCCGGCCGCGCAAACGCCGGGTTGGTCAGGAACTCCCGATCGGTGAGGGCGTTGAGGAACGCGACGAGGTCCGCGATCTCCTGTGGCCGACAGCGTGAACCCTTTCAGCCGCGGGCTCTTGAAGGGGCTCTGCCGGCCGCCGGAGGCGTAGTGCGACACGGCGGCCTCGAGGGTGGGAACGCTGCCGTCGTGCATGTACGGGGCGGTGACGGCGACGTTCCGCAAGGTCGGCGCGCGGAAGCGTCCCATGTCGGCCGGCCGGCGCGTCTGGTCGATCAGCCCGCGATCCGTTGACGGGTACCCGCCGCGGCCGTCCACGTCGTAGAGGCCGGTGTTGTGAAAGGTCGGCGTCGGCGCGGCGGCTCCGTCGTGAACGGTCGGGCCGGACAGGTTGAACCCGGCGTGGCACCCCGCACAGGCCAGCCGGTCCGAGAAGAACAGCGTCATGCCCCGCACCGCCGCGGGATCGAGCGCGGTCCGCTCGTCGCGATAGAGATACCGATCGACCGGCGAGTTGGCCGACAGCAGCGTCCGTTCGAACGCGGCGATCGCCTTGATCGCGTTGTCGAGGGTCACCGGTGACGGCGTCCCCGGGGAAGGCTTCCCGGAACAGCCTGACGTCAGCCGCGTCCGCCGCCAGGCGCGCGGCGGCGGCCGCTTCGTTTCCCTTGAGCCCCATCTCGATCGGGTGCTCGTTGAACATCGGCACCGCAATCTGCGCCTCGAGCGTACGCGCGGCGGCGTCGGCCCATCCGTACGACGCGTTGTAGGCGACATTGGTGAGCGACATCGCGCTGCGCGCGTGGGCCTGGCCGGTCGAGCCGATCGCGCGCGCACGGCCGTCCGTGAAGGCGTGCGCCTGCTGGTGGCACGACCCGCACGAGAACGTCCCGTTGCCGGACAGGCGCGTGTCGTAGAAGAGGCGACGCCCGAGGCGGACCTTCACCTCGCTCATCGGGTTGTCTGCGGGAACCGTTGGAACGGGAAGACCGGGGGGAGCTTCCACGCGAACGCCATCGCACCGGACGCTGCGACAGAGGACGAGCCCGGCGCGGGAGAGCACGCGCACACCACACTCAGAGCGACCAGGCCCGTGAACACCCGCACTGCCGGCACGTCACGGGCCACTGACGTTCAGTCCCTCTCTGGTCAACCGAACCCGGAAGGATTCAGGGATTCAAGGATCAGGGATGAGTGATTGCCTGGTCACCAGCCCGCGTAGCGGCTCGTGACGCCCATCAGCCGCGTCTCTTTGGCGATCCCGTCACGCTCGGTGATCCATTTCTCGAAGGCGTCGATCGTCGCGGCGTCGACCCCGGACGCATTGGCGCGCCGCGCGGCCACCCAGGACTTCATCACCAGCATCAGGTCGTCGGCCTGCTTCCGGTCGGCGGCGAGCAGCTCCAGATACGCCTTCCGCGCATCGTCGACCCGGTTCAGGCTCAGGTACGCCTCGGCGCGGTATTCGACTGCCTCGGCATAGAAGCCGGGCGCCATCATGATCGCCTGGTCGTACATTTCCAGCGCCTTCGCGAAGTCGCCGGTCTTCCGGTAGGCGTAGCCCATCCCGTTGTAGGCCTGGAACAGCTGCGGGTTGAGCTGCGCGGCGTTCTTGAAATCCTTGAGCGCTTTCTCGAACTCGCCGCGCGCCTTCGAGAGGGCCTTCTCGGCGTCGCCGGCCTTCTTGGTGGCGGCCTCCGCCTCGAGCTTTCGGCCTTTCACGCGATGCCCGTCGCCGTTCTTGTAAGCCTCGACGGCCCGCTCCTCCGGCGTCCTCGGGGCCATCGAGGAGGACGGCACCGCCATCGCCCCGGCTCCGGACCCGTTGGCGGACGCGGTGATCTGGGAAAGACCGGCGGCCGCGGCCAGCAGGATGGCCGCTTTGAACGCGCGTGACATGCCTTGACTCCTTTATTGCAGGTGCTCGGAATGAGAAAGTGCCGATTCCGACGATGCGAGCAAACTACGTGCCCTGGGGTTGCAACCAGTATATACCCGCAAAATGCGGGCATCCCGAGCGACGCCCATACGGGCGTCGAAAGGCGTTACGGGGTGCGAAATCGGCGCCGCGGCTGGCTTCGCACCCGCGGTAAGGGCCGGCCTGACCGCTGAGCGGAGCGCGCGCGGCTTCGGTGACGCGAGTCGACCAGGGCTCGCTGGCGCTCGCCGGTGAGCGGGCCCTACAGACTCGACACCACAATTGGTCCCTGGACGGTTTCCCCGGACGGCGTCAGCCGCGGAATGTCGCCGAACGTACCGTCGGGGCTCTCGCCGATCGCCCGCACGGTCATCGTCGAGCCCTCGACGGTGACGAGCAGGAAATGGCACTGACCCGACCAGGTCAGCGTGTGCGCTTCCGCGAACCCGTTCGGGACGCTCCGCCGGACCTTGCTGCCCGCACCGGAGACGAAGTAGTCGATGCCGTTCCAGTGCGAGTGCTGGAAGTTGTGCTCGTGCCCGCTGAAGCAGACGCGCACGCCCGCGGCCTCGAACAACCGGACGACGTCCTCCATGCGATCGGTGTTGCCGTGCTGCGGACCGGCGCAGAACGGCGGATGGTGCCCGAACGGAATGCGCCAGCGGATGCCGCCGATCGCGATGGGCGGAAACGCGCGCTGCATGAAGTCCCAGTGCTTCGGGTACTCGAACAGACGGCCTCGGCGGAAGAAGGTTTCCTTCGACGTGTCGAAGCAGACGAGCTCGATGTCCGACGCGACGCGGAAGCGGTAGAACAACCCCGGGCTCACCGACGCGCGGCCCGCGGCCTCTTCCCCGGCCAGCCGCTCGCGGAGATAGAAGTTGTCCATCACCTGTTCGCGGTCGTCGTGCTCCTCGGTTTCGCGCGTGTCGTGATTGCCGATCGACGGACACCAGGGAATCCGGTTCAGCACGTACCGGTAGGGCTGAAAGTAGGTGAAGAACCAGTCGTCGTCTTCGTCGCCCGAGTCCCCGGTCCACAGGAGGAAGCGCTTCGAGGCGTAGATGTTGTCGCCGGTGGTGAGCACCAGGCGCACGCCGTGCTGATCCACCGCCCGCTCGAGCGCCTGCGCGATCTCGAACTGACGGCGCCTGCCGGACGACGGCTTCCTGATGCCCGTGCCGAAGTCGCCGATGACGATGAAGGAGAACGGTTCCTGGAGGGGCGACTGCGGATTCGGCAGCGTGCGGAACTCGTTCCGGTACACGCGGTCCCGCTGCACGAGCCCTTGAACCGACGGGTCCCAGTCCCAGCGGGCCCCCTGTGCCCACGGCTCGTGCTTGACGGTGACGGCGTAGGTATAGCGTGTGTTCGGCGAGAGACCCGAAATCGCGCAGTGGTTGCAGGTGTTGGTCAGCGCCTCGGCCACCAAGGTGCCGGCCTCGTCGCGGATCTCGACGCGCGCGGGACCGTACGGCGCGGACCGGCAGCCGATCGAATCGCATCGCGGCGGGTGGACCCACTGCAGGTCCTGATCGTCGACGAGCTTCGCGCGGCCGTCCGAGCGGACCTTGAAATAGAAGGCGCCCCAGGCGATGAGCGCGGACTTGTGAGACAGCCCGGCGAGGTACACGTAAGGTTCGGCGTGAAACTCAGGCACGACGTATTGTGGATCAGGGAAGGCCGGGAAACAGGAGATCAGGAGATTAGGAGATCAGGAGTTTTGTTGCATTTCTTTGATCTCCTGATCTCCTGTTCCCGTCACTCGTTCCGCAGCGCGACCACCGGCTGGACGCGGGTGGCGCGCCAGGCGGGGACGCCGCAGGCGGCACAGCCCACGAGCATCAGGATCGCGATCGCGCTCGCGTAGGTCGCCGGATCCGACGAACCGACACCGTAGAGCGCGTCGGCCATGAGGCGCGTCACGCCGAGCGCGGCCGCGGCGCCGAGCGCGATCCCGCAGATCACGAGCGCCAGCCCGCGCCGCGCCACGAGCCGCAGCACGTCACCCGGCTGCGCCCCGAGCGCCATCCGCACCCCGAATTCCCGTGTCTGCTGGCTGACGGCGTACGACAACACGCCGTAGATGCCGACCGCGGCGAGCAGCAGCGCCACCGCGCTGAAGAGCGTCACCAGCATGGCGGCGCTCGTCTGCGGCATCATCGAATCCGACACCAGCTGCGAGAGGGTCTTGACGTGATACACCGGCTGCGCGGGGTCGACCGCCTGGATCGCGGCGCGCGCGGCGGCCGCGAGCGCGGCGGGATCGCCGTCCACTCGTGCGGCCAGCATCATCATGGCGGCCGGCGCCTGGGCGTAGGGGCGATAGATTTCCGGCGCGGGCGTCGTCGAGAGCTGCTGGTGATGCACGTCGCCGACCACGCCGACGATCGTCAACCAGGGCCGGTCCGGTGTGGTGCCGATGCGCAGACGGGCCCCGATCGGATCGCGGCCGGCGAAGAACGTGCGGACCAGCGTGCGGTTGACGATCGCGACCGGGGCGCCGCCGGCGCGGTCCGACTCGTCGAAGGGGCGGCCCGCCACGACGGGAATCCCGAGCGTGCGGAAGTAGGCCGTGGTGATCACGCGGTGGTCGGCGCCCGGCTCGCGGCCCGGCTGGGGCGCGGGCTGTCCGTCGACGACAAAGCTCCCGCCGCGGTTGTAGGTGCTGAACGGCAGCGTGTTGACGAACGAGGCCGATCGGACGCCGGGCAACCGCTCGATGCGCTCGACGGCCTGCGAGAAGAACTGCCGCCGGGACTCAGCCGATTCGTACCGGTAGTCCGGAAGCGTGAGGGCCATCGTGAGCACGCCGCCGGCGTCGAAGCCCGGCGTGAGGCGCTGCAGGTTCTGATAGCTGCGGACGAGCAGCCCGGCGCCGACGAGGAGCACGGTCGAGAGCGCCACTTCGGCGACGACCAGCGCCGCGCGCAGCCTGCGGGTGCGCGCGGAGCCGCCCGCGCCGGCTGATTCCTTGAGGTCTTCGTGGCGCGGACGCGAGGTTTTCAGCGCCGGCACGAGCCCGAACACCACGCCGGTCGCGATCGACAGCGCCAGCGTGAAGACGAGCGTGAAGCCGTCCACGCCCAGCTGATCGATGTTGGGCTGCGTGGCGATCAGGATCTCGGGCAGCGCGCTGCGCAGCGCACTCAGCGCGACGAACGCGACACCCACGCCCGCCGCGCCGCCGCCGAGGCCCAGCAGCAGGCTCTCCACGAGAAGCTGCCGCGCAATCCGCGAGCGGCTGGCCCCGAGGGCCGCGCGCACGGCGAGCTCCCGCTGCCGCGACACGCCGCGAGCCAGCAGGAGGTTGGCGACGTTCGCACAGGCGAGCAGCAGCACGATCGCGACCGTGACGACAACGATGAGCGTCGCCGGCCCCGCCAGCTCGTCGTCCATCGCGGCCATCTCGACCAGCTGCGCGCCGAGCGAACGGTTCGTCTCGGGATGCTCGGCCGCGAGCCGGCGCATGATGGTGTCGACGTCGGCCTGGGCTTTCGCGTACGGGATCCCCTCGCGGAGACGCGCGACGATCGTGGCGTTCGATCCGCGATCGGCGAGCATCGACGACGGCTCGACCTGGAGCGGCGCCCAGAGATCCCCTTTGAAGTTGAAAACCGGGTATTCGAAGGATCGCGGCATGACGCCGACGATCGTGTACGGCCGGCCATCGAGCTGCACCACGCGTCCCACCGCCGCGGGATCGCCGCCGAACCGCCGCTGCCACAAGCCGTGCCCGATCACGGCGACCTCGCGGCCGCCGGGCCGTCCTTCTTCTGGAAGCGGCCCACGGCCGAGCACCGGCGCGACGCCGAGCATCGCAAACGTGTTGGCGGTCACGCGATACGCCTGAATGCGTTCCGGCATGTCGCCGCCAGTGAGGTTGGCGCTCCAGTACCTGTACGCCGCCACATCCTCGAGCGATTGCGCGCTCTGCCGGAGCTCCATGAAGTCGGCGTACGACAGGCTGAAGCGGCGCTCCTGCCGCTCGGCGTTCCAGGCGAGCACGAACGCCACGCGCTCGGGCTGCCGGTACGACAGCGGCTTCAGCATCTGGATGTTGACCATGCTGAAAATGGCGGTGTTCGCGCCGATGCCCAGCGCCAGCGTCGCGATTGCGGCCGCCGTGAAGCCCGGCGCCCGGCGCAGGACGCGCATGCCGTAGCGAAGATCCTGAAGCAGCGATCGCATCGAACCATCTCCTCGTGCAGGGGGATCGTCGAAGACGGACACGAGCGGCGCGGGACGGACCTGCTCGCGATAATACGCGGCGACCGAGGCGGCGGCCAGACGCCAGTAGGCCGCGCGCGAAAGCGATCCGTGGCACCACGCTTCGTCGAGATCGCCGGCAATCGCCTCGAAGGGATCCGGCGGCAGCAGGACGCGCAGCAGCAGCCCGGCGACGCGCGGCGGCCGCGTCACGGCGTCTCCAGTCGCGGCTTGAGGCCGCGCGCCATCCGCGCGAGCGCGTCGTGGGATCGCCGCAGCAGCTCGGCGCCGGCCGGCTGCAGAGTGTAGTGCCGCTTCCGCTTGCCGCCTCGCTGCGCCGTGGGATCGCCGAGCCGGGAGGCCACGAGGCCGCGGCGCTCCAGGCGGTCGAGCGCGGTGTAGATCGCGCCCGGCGAGACCACCCGCCCCGTCCGCGCCTCGATCGCCTGCCGGATGCGCGCGCCGTACGCATCCTCGTCGAGGTGCAGCAGCGCGAAGAGGAGCAACTGCTCGAACTCACCCAGGTAGGTTCTCATAGACGTACTGTAGGTAATATACGCCGGCCCTGGAGAAAAGTTTCGGTGTCGATACCCCGAGTCCCGAGTCCCGAGTCCCGAGTCCCGGATCCGGATCCCGGATCCCACAGCGTAAGATACCCGGATGGCGTCACGTCGCGTCGAAGCGGAAATCGATCGGCTCTATCAGCTCGCGCCCGACGAGTTCACCGCCGCCCGCAACGCGCTGGCCAAGGACGCCGGGGCGGACGCGCCGGAAGTCAAGCGCCTCACCAAGCCGGCCATTCCCGCGTGGGCGGTGAACCAGCTGTACTGGAAGCGGCGCGACGTCTACGACGCGCTGATTGACGCGGCGAAGGAGCTGCGTCAGGTCCACAAGGCCGTCCTCGCTGGTAAGCGTGCGGACCTGCGCGTGGCCGGCAAGGTGCACGACGAGGCGCTCGAGACCGCGTCGAAAGCCGCGCTCGCGATGCTGCAGGACGGGGGGCACCCGGCAGCCGACGGGACCCGCCAGGCCATCCTGACGACGCTCCGTGCGCTTCCCTCCGATGAACCTGCCGGCCGCCTGACGCGGCCGTTGCAGCCCGGCGGCTTCGAAATGCTCGCGGGCTTGTCGATCGGAGGCGGGCAGAAAGCAACTGTCCGCGAGAAGGAAGAGCCGGCGCCGGCCAAGCCGGTGGCCAGAGCGACGAGCGTCAGCAAAGAGAAGATCGCGGCCAGGGAGCTTACCCCCGCGGAAAAGCGGGCCCACGCGGAAGCCATGGCCCGCGCGCGGGAAGCCGCCACGAAAGCCGAACGCGAGCTGCGCGCCGCGGAGCACACGGCGCAGCGCGAGGAGTTCGAGGCGGCCCGCGCCGCGCGCGAGGCGGAGAAAGCCGAGAGGCAGATCGACGTGGCGCGCGAAGCGGTCGAGACCGCGCAGCAGGAGCTCAAGGCCGCCCAGGCCGCGGCCGCGACGCGCGGCGCGCGCCCGCGACGCCGCGGAACGCCGATCCAAAGAGGCCCAGCGCGCGGTGCAAGCAGCCCGGGCGCGTCACGCCAAGGTTGTGGAAGGTCTCCCCTCGTCAGCCGGAAGATCGTCCGCGCAGGGGTGAGACCGGCGAAGCGAAGTCAGGCGCGGCCTCTTTATTGCTGAGTCTGCCAACCACAGCCGTCTGGACATCCAGCGTACACGGCGAGTAGAGTACCGCCGGCTGCGGCCCCGGGTTTCTCCCGCCCATGCGCCCATTGCTTTCCTTCAACCTGCATCACGATCAGGATGTGGTCACGGCGCGCCGACAGGCCGCCGAGATCGCGGCTCTGCTCGAGTTCGATCTCCCGGACCAGACGCGGATCGCGACGGCGGTGTCGGAAATTGCGCGCAATGCCTTGCGGTACGCAGGCGGGGGGTGGGTGGAATTCGCGGTCACGCTCGACGCACGGCCGCAGCGCCTGGTCATCCTCGTGCACGACGACGGGCCGGGTGTCGAGAAACTGGATGAAGTGCTGAGCGGGCAGTACAAATCCCTGACCGGGCTGGGGCGCGGGATCATGGGCGCACGGCGGCTGATGGACGGCTTCTCGATCGAGTCCTCCCCTCACGGCACCCACGTGACCCTCGAAAAGGACCTGCCCGCGCGCGGCGCCGTCGTCACGAGTGACCGCATGAGTCAGATCGCCGAGACCGTGATGAAGCGGGCCCCGAGGGGCCTGATCGAGGAGGTACAAAAGCAGAATCAGGAGCTGCTGAGGGCGCTCGACGAGCTGCAGCGGAAGCAGCTGGAGCTGGCGCATCTCAACCGCGAGCTCGAAGACACCAATCGCGGCGTCGTCGCGCTCTACGCGGAGCTCGACGAACGGGCGGATCACCTGCGGCGCGCCGACGATCTGAAATCGCGCTTTCTCTCGAACATGACGCACGAGTTCCGGACGCCTGTGAACGCCATCCTCGGGCTCTGCAAGCTCATGCTCGACGATCGCAGGGACGAGGGTCGCGAGCCCGAGCCGGAGCTCGGCTACATCGTCCGTGCGGCCGAACAGTTGTCGGGGCTGGTGAACGATCTCCTGGATCTCGCGAAGGTGGAAGCCGGCAAGACGGTCGTCCAGCCCGCGGACTTCGAAGTGGAGCAGCTCTTCGGCGCCCTCCGCGGCATGCTGCGGCCGCTGCTGCTCAATCAATCGGTGTCACTGGTCTTCGAGGATGCGGCGGACCTGCCCCCCCTGCACACCGATGAAGCCAAGGTGTCGCAGATCCTGCGCAACCTGATTTCCAACGCGCTCAAGTTCACCGAGCGTGGCGAAGTGCGCGTCTCGGTCTGGATGGACGATCGGTCCGGCACGATCACGTTCATCGTGGCGGACACCGGGATCGGCATTGCACCCGAGGATCAGGAGAGGATCTTCGAGGAGTTCAGCCAGCTCGAGCACCGTCTGCAGCGGCGGGTGCGCGGCACCGGACTGGGACTGCCGCTGGCGCGCCGGCTCGCGGAATTGCTCGGCGGCACGCTGCTCGTGACGAGCGAGCCCGGCATCGGATCGACGTTCTCGGTCTCGCTGCCGGCAAGGTACGTCGCCCGGGAAAAAGCCGCGGCGCCGGTCGAGTGGATCGCCGAGCCGGGGAAGCTGCCGCTCCTCGTGATCGAAGACGCGCCCGACGACCGCTACCTCTACGAGAAGATTCTGAAGAACTCTCCGTTCCAGCTCTATCCGGCGTGCTCGGCCGCGCAGGCGACGGCGGCGCTCGAGACGATGCACCCGGCGGCCATCATTCTGGATCTGGTGCTCGCGGGCGCCGCAGAGTGGGACCTCCTCATCCGCCTGAAGCGGGCGGAGCGCACGCGGGAGATTCCGGTCGTCATCGTGAGCGCGCTCGACGAGCAGCAGAAGGGGCTGGCACTCGGTGCGGACGCGTATCTGGTCAAGCCGGTCGACCGGCGCACGCTCATCGAGACGCTGAGCGGACTTCGCGCCCGAGCCGGCCAGGCCGTTCGCGTCCTGGCCATCGACGACGACGAAGCGGCGCGCTATATCGTCCGTCAGTGCCTTCCCGGCCCGGCCTTCGACGTGAGCGAGGCGTCGAGCGGCGAGGAAGGGCTCCAACGCGCCCGCACCGAGCGGCCGGACGTCATCCTCCTCGATCTCGATCATGCCCGGCATGACGGGCCGCGATGCGCTCGAGCGGCTGGGGGCCGACCCGGAGACGCGGGACATCCCGATCGTCATTGCCACGGGAGCGGCTCTCGAAGATCATGAGCGCCAGGCGCTCCTCCGCCACGCGTCGGCCGTCCTCATGAAGGGGAACCTGTCCCGGGATAGCCTGCAGGACGTCGTCCGGACGGCGCTCGGACGGACGCTATAATCCTGGCCGCTCGACATCGAACACTAAGGAGCGAGTGAACATTCCATGGCGAAGGAAGGCGGGAATCCGCTGAACGACGTGCTGCGGGATGAAGCAGGGCTCCTGCAAAGCTGGGTGGAACGGCAAGTCAACGCTCCGGGCTTTCGCTCCGATCGCACGAGCCGTGAGCAGCTGACCGAACACTCGCGGCGGTTCCTGTCGCTGTTCGCGGAGGCGGCGAAGACGGGAGTGGCCGACATCCGCGAACCGGCGTGGGCCAACGTCCGGACCATGCTCGACGATGTCTCGTCCGCCCGGGCCCGTGAGGGCTTTTCCCCGTCGGAGACCGCCACCTTCGTCTTCTCGCTGAAGGAGCCGCTGTTCGAGCGGCTGTGCCTGGCAGCAGGCCCCACTCCCGAGCGCGCCGTCACGGCGACGCGGGAGACAGGCGCGCTCCTGGACAAGCTCGGCCTCTACACGACGGAAGTGTTCCAGCGCGGCCGGGACGGGATCATCATCCGGCAGCAGCAGGAGCTGATGGAACTGTCCACGCCGGTCGTCACGCTCTGGGAGGGCGTGCTCGCGCTGCCGATCATCGGCACGCTCGACAGCGCGCGGACGCAGATCGTGATGGAAAGCCTCCTGCAGCGGATCGTGGACACCGGCGCCTCGATCGCGATCATCGACATCACGGGCGTGCCGACGGTGGACACGATGACCGCGCAGCACCTGCTCAAGACCGTCGCGGCCGCGCGGCTGATGGGAGCCGATTGCATCATCAGCGGCATCCGTCCGCAGATCGCGCAGACGATCGTCCATCTCGGCGTGGATCTGGGGTCGGTCATCACGAAGGCGACGCTGGCCGATGCGTTCGCGATCGCCCTGAAGCGCCTCGGCCTCGCCGTCACGCGGGCCCAGGCGCCGTCCCGCCGCAGCGACGCCGGCGATCCGGAGCCGGGCTCCCAGCCGAAGCGAAGCGAGAACTGATCGTGGAACGGATCCCCATTCTCAAGCTGGGGGAGTGCCTGCTCGTGTCGATCCAGGTGGACATGCACGACCGCCTGGCGCTGACGCTGCAGGACGATCTCACCGCCCGCATCGTCTCCGCCCGCGCCAAAGGGGTACTGATCGACATCTCGGCGCTCGAGATGGTGGACTCGTTCATCGGCCGGATGCTCGGCGACATCGCCGCGATGTCGCGCGTGCTCGACGCCGAGACCGTGGTCGTCGGCATGCGTCCGGCGGTCGCCATCACTCTGGTAGAGCTGGGGCTCTCGCTCCCGGGCGTGCGGACGGCGCTCGACATCGAGCGCGGCATGGCCCTGTTGCACGCACGGATCGACGCCAGGGGACTGGGCGATGCCGGTCCTGCTTAGCGAGCAGCGGCAGATCCAGGCGCCGGAAGACGTCGTCGGGGTCCGCCAGGCGGTGCGGCAGCGCGCCGTCGAGCTCGGCTTCAATCTCGTCGATCAGACGAAGATCGTGACCGCGGCGAGCGAGCTCGCGCGCAACACGCTCCAGTACGGCGGCGGCGGCACGGTGCGCCTCGAGAGCCTCCAGGAGGGCGCGCGGCGGGGCCTGCGGCTGGTGTTCGAGGATCGGGGGCCGGGCATCCCGAATCTCGAGCTGGCCATGAGAGACGGCTACACGACCGGGAGCGGGCTCGGGCTCGGCCTGTCGGGCGCCAAGCGGCTGTCGAACGACTTCGCGATCGAGTCGCGCGTCGGGGAAGGGACACGCGTGACCATCGTCCGGTGGCGATGAACCCCTCCGCGGCGTGGCCCGTCGAGGAAGCCAGCCAGATCGGGGAAGCGCGGCGGGCCGCGATCACCATCGCCGAGCGGCTCGCGTTCCCGGAGTCGAGGGCCGGCCAGGTGGGGCTCGTCGTCTCGGAGCTCGCCACCAACCTCGCGCGGCACGCGAAGCGCGGAGAGATTCTGCTCCGGCCGATCCGGCAGGACTACGGCGACGCGGGACCGGAGGGCGTCGAGATACTCGCGATCGACGCCGGCCCGGGGATGCCGGACGCGGTGCTGTCGCGGCGCGACGGATTCTCCACGGCCGGCACGCTGGGGCATGGCCTCGGCGCGATCGAGCGGCAGTCGGATTTCTTTCAGCTCTACACCCAACCCTCCGGCTCGGTCGCGCTCGCGCGCATCTGGGGTTCGCCGGGGCCGCCGGCCGCGCGCCAGCCGCGCTATGTCATCGGCGCCGTGCACGTGTCGAAGGCCGGCGAGGACGCCTGCGGCGACGACTGGGATTGGCGCATGCGGGACGATCGCCTCGCCATCATTGTCGCCGATGGCCTCGGGCACGGACTCGCGGCACACGACGCGTCGCGGGCGGCGATCCGCGCATTTCATCGCTCTTACGAGGAATCGCCGCAGCGTATCATTCAGGACGTTCACGACGCGCTTCGCGCCACACGCGGGGCCGCGGTCGCGGCGCTTGCGATCGACCTGGAGCGCGGCGTCGGGCGATACAGCGGGGTCGGCAACATCAGCTCGGTCGTCTCCCTGGCGGCGGGATCCCGCCACAGCCTGATTTCCCACAACGGGACCGCCGGCCACACCGCTCCGCGCATCCAGGAATTCAGCTACCCGGTACCGCCGCAATCGATTGTGATCATGCATTCCGACGGTCTCGGCACGCACTGGGACCTCGGGTCGTATCCCGGCCTGCGGACCCGGCACCCGAGCGTCATCGCAGGCGTTCTGTACCGCGACTTCAGCCGGCGGCGCGACGACGTGACCGTGGTCGTCGCGAAGGAGCAGGAGCGAGTGGGACCCGCAGTAGAGTAAAAAGCTCCCATCAAGGCTGAGCCGCTTCCAAAAAGCTGTAGGCCGCTGCCGAAAGTGTTCAGCTCGAATACGACGAGCCGGCGCGCTGCCGAGCTTACGACGGCGCGTAGCCTCGGCATTTCATTGGGATTTCAGGTCGGGGCCCTGGGTCACCTTGCCGATGGCTGGCTCAGCCCGTACGGCACATACCTTGATTCAGGACTGTCTGCACATGGGCCTGCCACAGTTCCAGCGCGCCGGGGATCCGAGCGTCGACGCCGCAGCGGCTGAGTCGCCTCGAACGACAGCCGACCTCAGAGAATGGGTGCGGTCTACCCTGCCCCTCAAGGAGGAGCACGAGACGCAACTGTTCGGCGCCGTCGAAGGGGTGCTCGCCAGCCAGCGCCAGTTCCTCGAGGAATCCAAGCACGAGGCGATTCGCGCGTTGTCGGAGGGCTTTGCCGAGAAGATGGCGCGGCTGCAGCGCCAGCTCACCGAGAAGGACGTCACGGTCAGCAACATCGCGCGGTACTTCGAGGAGGTCGTGGCCGGGCTGACCGAGAAGTCGCACCGCGATCCGAAGACGAAGCTGCTCAACTTCGACTGGTTCATGGAACGCGTCGAGTCGTTCCTGGCCGTCGAGCAGCGCGTCCGCTGGTGCGGCGTCGGGGTCGTCGACATCAACAGCTTCAAGTCGCACAACGACACGCTCGGCCACGCCGCCGGCGACAAGATCATCGAGCGGGTCGCGCACATCCTGTCGGATCAGATCCGATCCGAGGACTTTCTGGCGCTGGAGCGAAGCGGCGATTCCCGCGACCTGCACGCCAGGTTCGGCGGGGACGAGTTCTGCTTCCTCATCCCCGATCTTCCCGGGGCCGCCGAGGCCGTGGAGGTCGCCGATCGCTTCAAGCACTCGGTCGAGGCGCACGACTGGAGCCGCGACGATCGGCGCCTGACGCGCCCCGTCTGCGTCGACGTCGGCGTCGTCTGCATGCACCTGGGCCCCGTCGCCGAGCGGCGCGGTGTGGCGAGGAAGCTGGCCGCGGAGCTGATTCATCGCGCCGACCAGTTGATGTACAACGCCAAGGCGCAGAAGGCCGAGCACGTGCATCCCGTCGCCGTCCAGGTGGTCGACGGCGCGCTGCTGGAGATGCCCGGCGTCTTCGAGAAAACGCCCGAATCGGCGGCCCGGGCGTCGGCGTCGCGCCGCTAGCTGATTGCCCGCCCCTGAGCCGGGATGCTACACTGATCCGTTCAACCTGCCTGCGGTGGGTGTAGCTCAGTGGCAGAGCGCCGGACTGTGGCTCCGGAAGTCGCGGGTTCGAACCCCGTCATCCACCCCAATTCTCAACTCGCGAGTAAATCTCTTTGGACACTGCGTGGCACTCGGCGGCCGTCGTTCACCCCCGGACAACCGGGACGTGTCTCGTTGAACCGCCTTTGCGCCCTAGGGCGCGCATGACGCCGCTTCATCGCTCCCGGCCGGTCGTCATCCATCCGGATCACCCCACGGCCATCGTCGTGCACTGCAGCGATCCGCGGTATCAACCGCACTTTCAGGACTTCCTCCACGGCGGGCTGAAGCTCGATCGCTACGCACTCATCGCCGTGCCCGGCGGACCGCAATGCCTCGTCCTCGCCGGGCACCTGCCGAAGTTCTCGTGGGCCGGCTGGCGCTGGATGAAATTCATGAAGAACATCGCCAAGCCGGCGCGCATCATCCTCATCGCACACGACGACTGCCGCTGGTACATCGAGAACCGCTACGTGCCGCATCCGTCGGAGGCGCGTGAGCATCAGATCAAGGACTTGCGCCAGGCGCGAGCCGAGCTCGGGGAGCGGTTCGGCAAAGTCTCGATCGAGCTCTTTTACGCCACGCTCGACGGGGACAGCGCGCAGTTCGAGCAGCTGTAAAACAGCCCGATGTGCTCCCGATGGGCGCTCCGGGGCCACACCCGCACAGGTGGGCGCGGGACTGGCACACCCGCCGGCCGCCCTTTCGCAAAAACTGCCTGTATTTCCGGGATGACGGCCTGGCACAGGGCCTGCCTCCAGCGAGGCATGTCCACACTAACCTGGAGCCTCTATCGTCCGGGATCCGAGGTCGCGTTTCGCGCCGGCGTCGCCCGCGGGGGTTATGCGCTTGCGGTCAGCCGCGACGGCGTCGAGCTGGTGAACGAACAGACGTGTGACGCAGGTTCCTTGCTTCGCCGGTCTTCGGAACTGCGGGCGTCGTTCCAGAGGCTCGGCTACACGACTACTCCTCACGAAGAGGATGCCGCGCTGGTCGCCGGTCCGTGTTGGGGTCCGGGCACGCCGCTGCCGGCCTCTGCGGTAGCCCATCCCGATGTGGTCGATCTCTCCTGGGAGGGATGGCAGGCGCCAGGGGTGTAGCTTCACCTCGTCGCCGCGGTTCAGTCGTCATCCTTCCGCACCAAAAGGCGGCGTTTGCGCCGCCACCAGTCCAGAAAGGCGAGCACGACGGCGGCAAGAACAGCCGCGATCGTGGGATCCCGGACGAGGACTTCAATCCAGACAAACAGACCGATCGTCGCACCGACGGTGACGAGGACGATGCGTGCGATCCGGCTCACTGGGCGCTATTCTAGCAGCCTGCCTGAGGTCCGCCTCCGCCGCCGGAGGCCGCCCCGGACGGCGGCGGTTGAGGTTGACGCCGCCGGAGCGTGTGACGCAGAATGCGCCCACCTCTTCCATTTTCCGGAGTGATTGCGTTGAGGACGTGACTCCCGGTGGCATCCGGCTTCAGCCGGACTGAGATCGTTGAGGACGACGTGGACCAGCAAGACGTAGAACGCATCGCACGCGCCACGCTGAAGGAGCTCGGTGTGTTCGGCGTCGTGTTGACGATCGTGCCGGAGAGCGAGCCCGGGCACTGGCGCATCGACATCCAGGGAGGCCACGGCCCCGGACGACTGAAGATCCGCTGCGGGCCGGGATCGTCGTCGCAGTGGGTCCGCGACCAGATCTTCGAGCAGTATCTCGCCCAGAGCTGATCGTCAGCGCGCCGCGCGCTTCTTCGGGACCGCCTTCACCGGGATCACCTTCGCGGGTTTTTCGATCTCGGCCTTCGCCGCCTTCTTCTTGCCGGTGCTGACGCGGTCCAGGCTCTGGCGCAGCGCGTCCATCAGGTTGACCACCTTGGGCGGCGTCTCCTCCGCGGTCGCCACCACCTCCTCGCCGGCAATCTTCGCGTCGATGATGCGCTGCAGCTCTTCCTGGTACTCGTCGCGGTATCCGACAGGTTCAGCTGTCCCTCGAAGTTCCCAATCACCTGTTTCGCGAGCTTGATCTCGTCCGGCTTCACCTTCGCCGGCACCTTCTCGAGCTCGTCGATGGCGTCCATGCTGCGGACCTCCTTCGCGTGCCGCATGCGTGTACATCACGAGCCCCTTCTCGCGCGGCAGCACCGCCACCAGGTACTCGCGGCCGTACAGCGCGAGCTTGCCGATGCCGGCCTTGCCTTTCATCCCTTCGCGCATGACGGCGAACGCCTCGGTCGCGATGGCGCCGTCGGGCGCGAGATAGTACGGCCGCTCGATGTAGATCGGATCGATCGCGACGGCGTCGGTGAACTGCACGAGGTCGATGACGCGCGTGGACTCGGGCCGCACCTTGGAGACGTCCTCCTCGGTCACGACGACGTAGCGCCCCTTCTCGAACTCGTAGCCCTTGGCGATCTCCGACATCGGCACCTCGCGCTCGCAGTGCGGGCACCAGCGCTTCTGCTGGATGCGCGTCTGGCACTCGGCGTGAAGCTGGTTGAAGCTGATCGTCGCGGCCGAGTCCGTTGCCGGAAACACGCGGACCGGGATGTTCACCAGGCTGATCTTGAGGAACCCTTTCCAAGTCGGGCGGGCGGCCATAAAGCTTGTTCTCCTGTTCGTGCCGGCACAGCTCGGCGCAGCATAGATTATCGGTTCGTCCGACCCCAACCCACACCGCTGCACGGAATTTCTTAGTGTGTCACATACTCAAGGACGTGGTGACGGCATGAAGTGGCGCGAAAACCCGGCGGCCATCCGGCCGATGCTGGCGACGCTGGCGGACCCGCCGCTCACCGGCGCGGGGCTGATCTACGAGCCGAAATACGACGGAATTCGGGGGCTCGTGGACGTCACTCCCGGGCGGGCGGCCGGAGGTGTCCGCATCTGGTCGCGCCTGGGGAACGAGAAGACGTCGCAGTTTCCGTCGATCGTGCGCGCCCTCGACGCGTTCCGGACCGGGCTTCGAGCGCCGCTCCTCATCGACGGCGAGATCGTCGCGCTCGACGAACACGGCAGGCCCGCGGGATTCCAGCGCCTGCAGGGACGAATCCACCTGACCGGCGCGCGGGACGTCGAGGAAATCGACCGCGCGCAGCCGGTGGCCTTCATCGCGTTCGACCTGCTGCGCGACGGCGACGAGGATCTCCGCGGGCTGCCGCTCACCGAACGCCGCGCGCGGCTGGAGGCGCTGATGGGTCCGGCAACCAGGCCGCCGGCCGGCGCCGAAAGGGGGCCGCGGCAAGGCTCCCGCGACGGCGCGCCCGGCAAACGCCGCCGTCCTGCGCCTCAGCGAGCAGGTGACCGGCGACGGCCGCGCGCTCGAGGCCCGCGCCCAGGAAGAAGGATGGGAGGGCCTGATCGCCAAGGACGCGCGCGCGCCGTATCACTCCGGCCGCCGCAGCCCGGCATGGCGCAAGCTGAAGATCCTGCAGCAGCAGGAATTCATCGTCGGCGGCTGGACCGCGCCGAGATCGACGCGTCAGTACTTCGGCGCGCTGCTGCTCGGCGTGCACGACGAGAAGGGCCGGGGGGCGCTCACGTACGTCGGCCACACCGGCACCGGGTTCAACCAGGCGGAGCTCGCGCGCGTCTGGAAGCTGCTGAAAGCCAGGGAGGTCGAACGATCGCCATTCGCGGAACCAATCAAATCGAACGAGCCGGCCCACTGGGTGCGCCCGGACCTCGTCGCGCAGGTGCGGTTCACGGAGTGGACCGACGACGCCAAGCTGCGCCATCCTGTCTATCTCGGGCTTCGGGACGACAAGCGGACGGAGGACGTGGTGCGCGAGAAGAAGCAGGTGATCAAGCGTCCTTCCGCCGGCGCGCCGGCGGCGCTGCCGTCCGCGAAGCTCGCGCCCGTGGTCGCCCAGCTTCGCGCGCTCGAAGACGCCCGCCGCGACGGCACGATCGAGCTGCCCGGCGGCGAACGCCTCGGCGTGACCAACCCGTGGAAGGTTTTCTGGCCTGGCGCCAAGCTCACGAAAGGGGACCTGCTCCGCTACTACGCGACGGTCGCCGATTACATCCTGCCGGCCGTCGCGGACCGGCCGCTCGTCATGAAACGCTTCCCGAACGGCATCGACGGGATGGCGTTCTACCAGCAGCGCTCCCGCCAGGAAAAGCCGCCGCCGGGCGTCCGCATCGAGACGCTGGCGCCGGAGATCGAGCCCATCTCCGAGCCGGATGCGCGGCGGTTCATCGGCGGCTCGCTCATCACGCTGCTGTACATGACGCAGATTGCCGCAATCTCCCAGGACCCGTGGTTCTCGCGCGTGCAGTCGCCGCTCGACGCCGACTACGTCGCGCTCGATCTCGATCCCGGCGAGGGCACGACGTTCGCGCGCGTCCTCGATGTCGCGCGGTGGGTCCACGACGAGCTGGAGACGCTGGGTGTGCCGGCCGTGCCGAAGACCTCGGGCTCGCGCGGCCTGCACATCTACATCCCGCTGCCCCCCCACACGTCCTACGAATCAGGACTGCTCTTCTGTCAGATCGTGGCGACGATGATCGCGGCGCGGCACCCGAAGGCGGCGACCGTCGAACGGACGGTGCGCGCGCGTCCGCGCGGGACGGTCTACATCGACTATCTGCAGAACATCCTCGGCAAGACGCTGGCGACCGCGTACAGCGCCCGCGCCACTGAGTTTCGCCGGCGTCTCGACCCCGCTGATCCTGGAAGGAGGTCCACGCGGGCGTCGATCCGCGCGCGTTCACCATCGTCACGGCGCCGGAACGCTTCCGCGAAGTCGGGGACCTCTGGGCGAGGCTCAGGAACGGCGAAGCCGGCGAACCTCGAAGCTGTGTTCAGAAAGTATCAGGCAGGGGACGTCGAGTCGGCGGTCAGACAGACGAAGCAGCGTCCATCCGCTTCACCGCCGATCAAGCACAGCAAGAAGAGATAGATCTGGCTACATCCCACTCGTGGCTTCCGCCTTCAGGCGGAAGATCGCGTCGCCGCTCGAACCCTCGCGAACAGTCGACGTGTCGTATCGCGCCAGCAGGTCGGCCGGATCGACATACACTTCGGACGCGCCGGCGAGATCGGCTTTCCCCCATCCTCCGCACTCGAGCCCCACGATCCGGATGCCCGCGCCGAGCGCCGCCTCGACGTCGTAGGGCGTGTCGCCCAGCATGACGGCCGACCCGGGGTCGCATCCCGTCCGCTTCAAGGCGGCCACCACGATATCCGGATCCGGCTTGGAGTTCTCCGCGTCGTCCGACGAGGTTGTCGTCGCTGATCAGATCGTCCGACGCCGGCGATCTCGAGAAGGTGCGTCAGCTCGTCCTTCTCCGCCGAGCTTGCGACCGCGAGCGTGAACCCGTCGTTCGCGAACCGCTCAACGAGCTCGCGCACCCCGGGAAACGCGCGCAGCGTGGGAAGAAACCGCTCCTTGAAGATCTCGCCGCGCCGTTTCGAGATGCTCTTCCCCTGGGGTGAGTCCGCCTCGATGTCCGCCACGGCCGGCATGAGCTTGTCGCCGCCCATGCCGATCGCGAGGCGGACGCGTTCGAACGCAACCGCGATCCCGTGGACGGCGAACGCCTTCGACCCAGGCGCGCGCGTGCGCGTCGTTGCTGTCGACGAGCGTCCCGTCCACATCGAGGATCACGGCTGCGCCGCCCGCGTGCGGTGTCAGAGGCTGCCCTCTCCTTCTTCGCTCCGCCTCGTCATCGACGTCTTCGGCTGTCGTCGTCGTCGAATTCGTCGCTGTCGTCGGCGGCGTCGTTCAGATCGTCGGCGCCTTCCCGGACTTTCTCTTCGTCAAGAGGGTCGCGCTGCTCAGACGGGCTGCTGTCGTAGTCTTTGTTGGCCATAACGCTCCTTTTTGAGAAACCGCACCGGCGGCAGAGCAAACCAGGTGCCACGCTGCGATATCATGCGGACTGATGGGCAAGCGCAAGGACCAATCGCCGGCTGAGGCGGCCGAAGCGTTCGGAGTCGGGCGGCTGCGGCGCCATCTCTTCATCTGCCTTGGGCCCGATTGCGCCGATCTCGAGGACGGCGAGCGCACCTGGGGCTACCTGAAAAGCCGGATGAAGGAGCTGAACATCTCCGGCGCGGACGGTCCGTGCTACCGCACGAAGTGCCAGTGCCTGCGGATCTGTACCGACGGCCCGATCTGCGTCGTGTACCCGGAAGGGACGTGGTACCGGCACGTCACACCAAAAAACGCCGAGCGAATCATCCAGGAGCACCTCATCGGGGGACGGGTGGTCGACGACCTGTGCTTCGCCAGGAATCCGCTGAAATAACGGGTCAGCGGTGAACTGAGGCGCGTCACGGCCGGCGGGGCTCCGGAACGGCCGTGCTATCATCCCTCCACGCCATCAGCCGGTCGATCGAGAGGGCCAGTCACATGAGTCGCCGACTGCTCGCGTTCATCGCGGTCGCGGGTCTTGCGGGATGCAATGGGATTACCCCCACGGCACCCGCACCGGCGGCAGCAGGGACCGCGCTGACCGCGGCCTCCATCAACATCATCCCGAGCCCGGCACAGCTGCCTCCGGCAGGAGGTATCTCGACACTCTATGTCGAAGTGCTGTCATCCGGAGGCGGCGGCGTTCGCGACGCGACCGTCACGTTGACGACGTCGACCGGCCAGCTGACCTCGACGACGGTGCGAACGGACAGCACCGGGCACGGCACGACCGAGTGGAGCGGGGATCGCACCGGGAAGATCACGGCGTCGCTCGGCGAGCTGACGACGTCGACGACGATCGAGGTGGTGGTGTCCTCCGGACCGGGCCCGCCGAGGTCCAGGTCCAGGCCCAGGCCCGGGTCCAGGCCCAGGTCCGCCCCCGCCACCGCCGCCGCCAGGTCCCCCGGCGCCGCCGCCAGGACCTCCCACGCCGCCACCGGGTGGGGCGGGCGATCTCGTGTTGACGATCACCCCGTCGCTGGCGACACCGAACGCGAGCCAGAGTGTCACGTGGACGGCGACGCTGACCTCGAGCACCGGCGCGACGGTGCCGTTCATGGATCGCTTCGGGTGGGATCTCAACGGCGACGGCCTGGTGGATCACGTCGAGTCCGCGCCGAGCGTGACGTACCCGGAGGGAAGCTACACCGCGTTTCTCGAGGTCAGGACCTCGGACAACCGGGCCGTGACGGCGACGCGGTTCATCACGGTCGCTCCGGCGCCGGTGCTCAGCGCGACGCTGCAGGCCGCGCCGTCGTCGGCGGATTTCGCCACGTCGGTCAACTTCACGGCTTCGGTCTCGAGTGTCGGCGCAACCGGACCCGTGACGTCGTACGGGTGGGACTTCACCAACGACGGGACGATCGATTCGACAACGCCCGGGAATACCGCGGCGAAGCACCTACAACGACGCTACGCTCGGCGCGAAGACCGCGCGCGTGGTCGCGACGTCAGCCAACGGACAGACGGGCACGGCGACGACCATCGTCACCGTCTCCGCGCCGGCGATGGTGGTTGGACTCGGGGTCAGCGGCCCGCAGGCTCGTGGCCGGCGGCACGCTGCACCATCACCGCGACCGTCACGAGCACGGGGACCGGGCCAACGGCGTCCCGGCTTCGATGACGTTCGAGTGGGATTACGACGGGGACGGGACGCCGGAAGAAATGACGACCGGCGGCTCGCCGCGACCCGTCGGCCGCATTTTCAAGCGGCCGGCATCTACACCGTCAAGGTCACCGTGACGGCGACCGGACGGCCGGACGGCGACGAACACGCGCGTGATCCGGTCAGCTGACGTCGAGCGGTTCGGTGGGACAGGGGCGTGTCGCGTTGCGCTTGCACGGCCGGGTTAGGGTCGTTATGATGGTGAGTCGTTTCGTCGGAAACGCGCGATATCGCTGCCCGTCACTCGCGATCGCCTTGCGCCCGTAGCTCAGCTGGATAGAGCGCCGGGCTTCGAACCCGTAGGTCGGGGGTTCAAATCCCTCCGGGCGCACCAGCCTTCGCTCGTTGACGATCGCGGGTTTGACGGTTCGGTCTGTAGCGCCGGTCTTCAGGCCGACCCGGGACGACGGACCACGACACGACACGTCGACGGACGATGCGCCCGTAGCTCAGCTGGATAGAGTATCGGCCTCCGGAGCCGAGGGTCGCAGGTTCGAATCCTGCCGGGCGCGCCAACCTTCGCATCCATCCAAGTCGTCCCCTCGCTAGTGGACATAATACGAGAATTGCGTGATCACCCAGTTGTCGTCCTTTCGCTCCAAAACAGCTACTTCACCCGATATGCCTGCGCTCAACGTGACAGTAAACTTCCCATTCCTGTGCTCGACCGCGGACAACTCAGTGCCCACCCGTCCGGACATTGTGCGCGGATTGGAACGAACGAAGGCGACCATACTCAGTAACACGCTGTCATCCACGTTCCCGACGAGAGCAAACGGCCAGTTCGAGTCTGAACGTCCCAGGATTGCCTCCTCACCGGGACGTGGTACAACGTACGCGTAGTTGTCCGTGGACCTTGATCGCCAGGGAGAACGTCTGGTCACAAACGGCGGTTCCCTCGCATCGAGCCGCAAGAAACGGCCCCGCCACAGGTGAGCGGATCGTTTGTCTGGCTCAAGGTACACGTCTATACCAGGCATTCCTTCCACCATGGTGGGCCTGTCCCGGATCAGCCAAACACCCTTCCCGCGGTCGTTCGCCAGTCGGTCGATTTCGGTAAGCTCGGATTTGTCGAGGCTTTGGCTGGCGCGGCCGAATCGGAGTGGCGGAGAAACCGTCTGGGTGAGACTGACCGCGAAAAGCAGCATCGCCAACGTGCGGTGCATCGGACTCCTCCTGGACAGCTTCGAGTCGCCCTTGACCGGTGCCCGTGCCGACGCCGCCCGATGCACTCGCGCGGCCCATGGCTTGAGTCCCAGCGCTTTCTGCTCTTTGTACCACTCGTTCAGGCGGTGCCAGTCGGGATCCAATTGCTCCGTGACGGGCGAAGCGTTGAGGCAGGGTCGTGCGAGAACCAGACGGTCATCGAACCGGTGAGTTCCCGATTGGTCAGGCCCCGCTGACCTTGCCAGAGATGCTTTCTACCGCTGGGCACTGAGACCAATCGAGGGAGGCCATTGGCATCTCCTACAGCCCTCAGCTTAATTCAACCTTCTTCCCCGGGGGACGTCGCGCGCGTATCCGCAGCGCCGGGCCGCCGCCCGTGGAGGGCCCGCCATAACACCCACGCGCCACCGCCGGCAGCGATCGCGGCAATCCACGGCCACCGCCGTCGCGGCGCGCCACCTTTCAGCACTCGTTCGAGATGTCGCCGGGCGCTGTCGTGCTCCGGATCGCCCTCGAAGTACACATCATCGGACATGTCAGCCCACGCGTTTGGCGGTTCGATTCAGGTAATGCTGCGATCCCAGGCTCCGGCCCTGGTTCGCCCGGGACCTCGCGAAGTCAGGGTCGTCGCGCGCGCCCGACTGAGACCGGCCAGCAATAAGGATCATCTGTTCCGGTCCTTTTGTCGACCGCGACTGACAAATGACGGACAATCCGTCGCGCCTCGTCTCTGCGTGTCGTACAATCGACGGTAGGCTTTGCCATGCGCCGTCACATTGAGGTGCCGATCGGTACTGGCTATTCTGGCGCTGGCTCAAATCCGTCTGTCCCGGAGTGAGCCTCAGCCGGCTGAGCCTCCGCCACCTGAACTCTGGTCCAGTGCTCAACCGCCCGGGAGGCCTTGGCCCTCGGCTGTCGTGACGCGATCCGACGGCCAGTCTCCAGTGACGCACCCGAACCCGGCAATCAACTGCCCGACTGTTGTCTCTGTCGACCCGAACAGTCCATACACATTCACGGGAGTGCAGGACGGCGTGCGGTTCGATATCGACGGGGATGGGGATCTCGAGCAGGTGGCGTGGACCGTGCCCGCGACGGACGTGGCCTTTCTCGTCCTCGACCGCGATTTGAACGGGCGAATCACCAGTGGCCTGGAACTCATCGGAGACCACACGTTGCCAACCGCCACAAATGGTCCGCACGCGCTGCTGCAGTTGGCGGCCAACCCTGCCACGAAAGCCGTGTTGGACAGTGATAACCCCCTTTTTTCGAGGATCCGGCTCTGGCGGGATGCGAATCATAACGGAATGAGTGAACCCGGCGAACTACGGCCAGCCGATCACGAACTCTCGACGATCGGGCTCGGGTACGAGCCTCACCGCCGGATCGATAGCCACGGCAACCGGTCTCGCTTTCGCGGCTTCGTTCATGTCCGGACGGCCGCCGGGCAAAACAGGGCGACGACGCCGCAGGACGACCGGACTCGTCGTCGATACATGTACGACGTGTGCCTCGTCAGCCGCGACGGACCACAGGCGAAGTGACCTGCGGTCCACATGACCACCGAAAACGAACGGCTCGCGCGGTTTCTGGAGCATCTGGACTCGGTCTTCCAGGTCGAGCCGCGGTTCTTCCCGTTCGAGTCCACGATCCCGGGGGCGCCCACGGTTGTCTCTATCGTGTACCGCGATGTCCCGGAACCGGCGCATATCACGGGCATCACGTTCGGCCTGTCGGAAGTGCCCCACGAAGAATGGCGTTTCGGTAGACCAGAGCTCATGATCACGGTCCAGTCGACCGACATCGCCTGGCCCCTCGCCGTGGCCGACATGGCCAACCGGCTGCGCGGCCGGTGCCTGTTCCGCTACGGCGAGATGATCGACTTTGGCGCGAAGATCTCGGAGGAATCCGACATGTCCGCCTTCTTCGTCTTCGCGCCGTCAATACTGGAGAAGGAAGACTTCTTGAACGTCGATGTCGGCGGCCCGCAACTCTTGAACATCGCCGGCATGTATCCCATCTACGACAGCGAATGCGCCGTCTTCGGCGAGCTCGGCTTGGAGCGCTTCTGGAACCATCCGAACTTCAATCTGTACGATGTCCGTCGGCGGCGGGTCGGGAACGGCATATCGTCGTAGCAAACCAGGCCGGAGCGCGTCGACGCCCGGCGTTCTCCCAGACAAGTCGCGTAGCGGTCACCACGCCTGGCGCCTGTGGCGGGCGCTAACGGCTGGGGTATGACGGGGTCGCGGCTTGGGTTGGGAAGCCGTTGCGCCAGCCGCCGGGCAGTGCCGGATTCCGTGCAACACTAACTCCCTGCGGACGGCTGCGCTACACTTGGCCGGGTCGTTGCAACCGGGGAATGCCGGGACGTCTCAGACGCGACAGTGACTCTCCGGGGTCCGCTGCAGGACCGAGATAGAAAGGATTCCCGTGGACGTAACCAAGACCATTCTCAACGTTGACGATCACGCGCCGGCCCGGTTCGTCCGGACGCGCATCCTGCAGAAGGCGGGCTACGGCGTCGACGAGGCGGACAGCGCCGCCGGGGCGCTCGAACTGGCGGACCAGGCGTCGCTGGTGCTGCTCGACGTCCGGCTGCCCGATGCCGACGGGTTCACCGTGTGCGAGCAGATGAAGAAGGTGGCGCCGGCGCTGCCGGTCGTGATGGTGACGTCGGTGTATCGCACCGCGCAGGCGCGGCGCGACGCGTTCGCGGTGGGCGCCGACGCGTTCCTGCTCGAGCCGATTGCCCCGGAGCAGCTCGTTCGAACGATCGAAAGCCTCCTCAAGCGGCGAGTCGAAGCCCGCCCCGCGCCGGCCGAGGCGTGGATCCTGACCGACGCGATCGGGAACATCCTGGATCTCAGCGCCGAAGCGACGAAGCTCCTGAACCTGTCCGCGCGTGGGGCGCGCGGCCGCAGCCTGCCGGCGTTTTTCACCGACAACCGGTCGAAGCTGATCACCGAGGTGCTGCGCGCGTCGGAGGGGCTGATCATCGATCGCATGGGCACGCTGCAGCCGCGCGACCGGAGGCCGCTCCGCGTGCACCTCGACGTCTCGCCGCAGCCGTACGAACCGGGCGAGCGGGTGCAGCTCCGCTGGGTCATCTCGCCGGAGTCGCGCTAGCGCCGCGCGTACGGTATACTTCCGTCTTTGCGCCTCCGGCCGGAGCCCCGGCCGGGTGATCCCTCTCGACGTGGGCCGCTAGCTCAATTGGCAGAGCAGCAGACTCTTAATCTGCGGGTTGATGGTTCGATTCCATCGCGGCTCACCACTCTTTCATCAGCACTCTCGGACGGCGCCAGGTAGTTGAAAAGTGGTGCCGTTACGGCGGTTCGATTGCATGATGGATGACGCGAACGAACGTCTCGTGAAGATCGTCCTGCGCCATGAAGAAGGCGACGATGTCCATGTCGAAACGCCATGGGCGAAGCAGGTCGGCGACAATCTCTACGAGCTCGACAACCTTCCTTGGTACGCGTACGGCGTTTCCTGCGGCGACGTCGTGGAAGCGATTCCGGCGGAAGATGGGCTTCCCGAGTTCCGACGGGTGGTTCGGAAGTCCGGAAACCGAACGGTGAGAGTGATTCTCGAGCCGCCAGCCAACGAATCCGCGGATTCAAAGGCCATCCTCGATCGATTGGTCTCAATGGGCTGCGACTATGAAGGGATGGATCATTCGTACGTCGCTGTGAATATCCCGCCTGCAGCGATTTTCGAAGATGTGTGCGACTTCCTCACGTCGACAGGTCAGACTTGGGAACACGCTGACCCGACGTATGAGCATTTGCACCCGGAAGTCACCGATGGCAATTGACGACGGGCACCCACGGTCGATCGAAGTCGCCGCGGTGAAAATCTGGGTCACCATTTCATTCGTCCAACGCCATCAAGAACGTGCAGTCGGTCGCAGCCGCGACCGCAGATAGGAATCGAACCCCATCGATTGCGCGCACCAGTTCGGCGGATTGACGAAACCTAACGGTAGGTTCACGATCGCCACGTGACCTGGGCCGAGGTGATCCGCAAATTAAAGGCCGCACGATTCGTCGAGGCCAGGTCCGGGAAAAGGCAGCCACCTGCAGGCGCTCGTCCAAGCCAGTTGGCTATTTGACGATCACGTTCGCCGCTGCGCATCCGCTGCCGTCCTTGCAGAACCAGTCGCGCAGCAGCGCGGCGATTCCGGCCTTGCCGCTGCCGATGTACTGCTCGCGCCGCGTGCGGTACTCGGCGAGGATTCGCGCCGCCCGCGCCCGCAGCGCGCGGTCCTCGGGACTGTCATCGGCCGTGGCCTTGCGGTACCACGTCTCGTCGCCGCTGTAATGAGGAATCCGCATGAAGAGCGCCGGATCCGGTTTCGGCTCGGGGGCCAGCTCGCCGCGGATCGCTCGCACGGTCCCGGTCACGAAGGCTTCAACGGCCGGACGGGGGTAGCCGTACAACAGCCCCGTCGCGCGCGTCTCGTCCCCAATCTCCGCGTGATGGGCGCGCGCCCATTCGAGCCGCGCGTCACGATTCCCTCGCGGCGCCGAGTCCCGCAGACGCCTCATCGTGAAGAGCACGGTCTCGGGGGACGTGTGCGGCGTGATGGTGAGGCGTCCGAAATAGTCGGGAAGTCCGGCAACGACACCGCGGAAGGCCGGCATGTGAAAGACGTACACCTCCGCCGCGCTGCGGTCATCGCCGGCGTTCAGGATGTCCGTGACGACCGCCGACCGGATATCGTCGCCGCACTGCAAAACAGAGAACACCTGCCGCAGCTCGTCGATCTCCCGCGCGATCGGACTGTCCGCGCGCATCGCGGCCCGGTCGAACGCGATGACGCCGTTTCGCCCGAGACTCGACAGGAAGCCGGACGTCATCGGCTTCAAGCCATCGACGATCGTGAACAGCGCCGTCCCGTCCATACTCTCGAGGAGCACCGCTTCAGCCCGGGCACGAAGCGGCGCCGGAACGCGCTCGACAGGAAAGCATTCGCTGCGCGGCACCTGCGCTGGCGCGGCCGGCGCGGCCACCAGCACAGCGACGATCGCGAGACACGTCCACTCGATGCGCTGAATCATTGCCATCACGCAGTCCCCGCTGCACCCACGCAGCGACTGAAGCGGTATGGTACAGCCCATGCGGAGATAGGTCTACGGCTGACTCAACCTGGAATCACGCCATTCTCAGGGTTCCCTCACGACTCGACACGTGCCGGTTCGACACAATCGACTGGAGTTGGAGGGGACCATGCGGTCGAAGCCTGCACGCGTTGCCATCGTCGCGGCACTGACGGTTCTGCTGCATATCCCGGCCGCGAGTTCCGAACAGACCGCGGGGCAGGGAAATCGTCCGGCGGCAATTGAAGCCGTCTATGTGGGCAGCATCGGCGGCGGTCCTTCGAAGGGCCACTTCAGGCACCCGCGCGGGATCGCCGTGGATGACGCCGGAAGAGTCTTCGTGGCAGACAGCTACTGCCGCGTGCAGGTCTTCGATGCGGATGGTGGATTCCTTTACATGTGGGGCGGCGCCGGCGAGGGCCCTGGTCAGTTTCGCTGTGCCGCTGCGATCGCCTTGGATCAAGCGGGCCTTGTGTATGTGGCTGATGCCCTCAACGCCCGGATCCAGGTCTTCACGCGCGAGGGCGTGTTCCTGCGCCAGTGGGGCTCCAAGGGGAGCGGTGCCGGTCAATTCCTCCGACCTGTCGGCATTGCCGTGAACGCCGAGGGTCACGTCTATGTCGCCGACACCTACAACTACCGGATCCAGGTGTTTGCCAACGATGGGACGTTCCTGCGAAGTTGGGGATCGAAGGGAACGGCCCCGGGCCAGTTCCACGATCCGGAAGCCCTGGACGGCACTGGCCCCGGGCCGGACGGCATTGCCGTCGATCGCAACGGTGTCGTGTACGTGTCCGATCCGTGGAACCGCCGCGTCCAGGTGTTCACGAGCGATGGACGCTACCTGAGAGAGTGGGGGCGCCTCGCCAGACCGTGTGGCCAATTCGACACGCCCGCGGCGATTGGCGTCTGCAACCGCGGGTACTTGAGCGCGCCAGGCGGAATCGCGGTCGATCGGAACGGAAGTGTCCTCGTCGTCAACCAGGATTGATTTCGCCGCTTGCTGGCTTCTTTGTCCAGAAGTTCACGGCCAACGAGGACTTCGTCAGGATGTGGGGAACAGACGGGTCTGGCCCGGGGCAGTTCGAGACTCCCACGGGCGTCGCGGTTGACGAGGACGGGAATGTCTACGTTGCCGACAGTGGGAACAACCGCGTGCAGAAGTTCAGCAGCACGGGTAAGTTCATCAGGCAATGGGGGTCGATGGGCGATGGGCTCCTCAGAGGCCCGAGTGACGTGGCTGTAGACCCTCAGGGCACCGTCTACGTTACCGACTCGCGGAACAGGAAAGTTCAGAAGTTCAGTTCTACAGGCGCCTTTCTCGGCAAGTGGGGATGCCGAATGATCGCCACGTGGCGAAGGCAGCCTCGAGCACCCGGGCCAGATAGCTGTCGATCGCGAAGGGCGCGTGTACGTCGGAGACCTTGGGCGAGATCAAGATCTTCGCCCGCGACGGCACGTTCATCACCCAATGGGAAGGCGACACAAGGCGCCAGCGGATTGGCGGCGGTCCGAGGGCCATCGCCACCGACAGCCAGAACCATGTCTACGTCGTCGGCAGCGACGGGCTGGGGAAGTTTGGCGCCGACGGCACGCTCCTCGATTCCTGGAGGCACCGGCGCCATACGTCTGCCAGTGACGTGGCCGTTGACAGCCGGGGCACCATCTATGTGGCGGAAGTTCATGAGGACGGGAAGTGGAGCCGCGTCCGCGTGCTCTCCCCCGCCGGCAAGGAACTGGCGCCGTGGCGTCCGGTTGGCCGGGGTAACGACAGAGTGACCGGGTTCATGCGCATTGCGGTCGACTCCGCCGGCCGCGTCTTCCTCCTCGAAATGCGGAACTGCCGCGTTGAAGTGTTCGACGCCCGCGGCGCGTTTCTGGGCCGGTGGGGTTCATGCGGTTCCGGCGACGGCCAGTTCGACGGCGCCAACGGCATCGCGGTCGACGCGGCGGGAAAGGTGTACGTCACGGACTACAGCAACGACCGGGTGCAGGTCTTTCAGGTGCGCGACCTACCGCCACGTCGCTGACCAACTGTGCGGGCACACCATAGACGCCACCGCTGACGTTGCGTCAGCCCGCCCGCCGCTCACCCGCCCGCCAGCCGTCTTTCAGGTGCGCGACTAACCGCCACGTCGCTGACCAAGCGTGCGGCGCACCGTAGATGCCATCGCTGACGGTGCGACAGCGCCTACGTGGTATCCCTGATTCTCGTGGGCGTAGCGGCACTGGCATGTTTTGTTCCCGCCCGCCGTGCCTCGCAGATCGACCCGATGATTGCGCTGCGGCAGGAATAGTCGCCGGCCCTGGCCGCAGCAGGTGCCGCCGCCTCACACCGGGAACAACGTGAAGATGAGCACGCCCAGCACGAACCAGATCGCCGCGTAGGCAAACTGGTAACCGATGAACCGCCGGAAATCGATCCGAGCGATCCCCGCGCCGACCGCCGCCCAGAACGGAGTCAACAGATTCCCCATCTGATCGCCGATCGACAGCGCCAGGAGGCCCTGTTGGACCGAGACGCCGACGGCCGTCGCGGCCGTGGCCGTCACATAGCCCTGAATGACCCATTGGCCGCCGCTCGAGGGTACGAAGCAGGCCACCACCGTCGAAATCAGCGCGGTGAAGAACGGAAAGGTGTACCGGGTGGACACCGTCGCGAGCACCCCGCTGATCGTGGTCCCGAGGGTCGTGAACTGGAGCAAGCCGGCCACCCCGCCATAGAGGTGGTACATCACGACGATCGGCCAGCATGACAGGATCGCGGCCTGAAGCGCCCGGTTGAAGTTGGCCACGTTCCGGTGAACCAGCAGAGCCAGACCGAACAGGACGGTGTTGAGCGAGTTGAGGTCGAGCCCGAGGTCTTTGACGGCAAAATGGTAGATAGACCCAGGCGGCCAGCGCGGCGACGAGGATCGCCACCGGCACCGAGCTTCGCTCGACCCGGTCCGAGAGGGTCGGAACGGGCGCGGTATGGTCGATCGGCTCCGCCTCGGCGGTCACGAGGAGCGGCTCGGCCAGCTTGAATGCGTCGGGAAACTGGGAGAGCGCCTGCGGACGTCTCGGGTTGAGGAATCGCGCCGCGACGATCACCGCCAGGAAGAACGTGACGATGAAGACGAAGGTCGGACGGCGCCCAGATGGTGGTCGACAGTGGCATGAGACCGGTCTGCTTCTCGAGGAAATGGCCCGGCGTATTCATCAAGAGCGGTGCGCTCGCCGAGAGTCCGAACTGCCAGATCGAGCCGGCCGCCGCCGTGGTGGCGAGCAGGAATGGAAAATCAACCTCGATGCCCTTTCTCTCCGCCTCGCGGGCAAAGTAGATCGACACCAGCGGCCCGAGCGCGACGGCAAGCCCCCAGTAGAGATACGCCAGACACGCGACCACCAGACAGGCAAGCGCGAAGACCTGGCCGTGGGTCCGTGGCAGCCGGGAGAGCCGGGCGACCGCGCCCTTGAACACTGGCGCCGCGCCGAGGGTTGAACTCAGCACCAGAATGAGCGCCATCTGCATCGTGAACGGGAGCAGCATCCAGAGACCGCGATAGAACGCGTCCATGACGGCGGTGCCCGAATTGCCGATCGCAAGGGCCCCGAGGGCGAGGAGCAGCAGCATGCCGACCGCCGTGGACATGGCGTCCGGAATGACCCGGCCGATGAGCTGTGAGAAACGAGTCAGCCGGTCGGGAGGAAGCGGCGCCGGTGCGGAGATAGGATGCATCAGTAGACCTGCGTCAGGAGGCCAACGCTGGGGATTATATGGGTGGACAGCGCTGCCGAACCGGCACGGGACGGGAAGGCGTGCGCAACTGCCAGGCGCGCAACTTTTTGCGCGATGGCATGCTGAAAGAGGAGCAGGGACACAGATGGAATATCGACAGCTTGGCAGCTCGGGACTGAAGGTCCCGGTCCTGACGTTCGGCACCGGGACATTCGGCGGCCAGACGGACTTCTTCAAGCCCTGGGGCGCGAGCGACGTCAAGGAGGCGACGCGCCTGGTCGACGTGTGCCTCGACGCGGGCTTGACGATGTTCGACAGCGCCGATATCTACTCGGAGGGACAGTCGGAAGAGATCCTCGGGCGGGCGATCGCGGGGCGCCGCGATCGCGTGCTGATCTCGACCAAGGGCACCTTCCGCAGCGGCGACGGCCCGAACGACGTCGGCTCGTCGCGCTTCCACATCATGAAAGCGGTCGACGCCAGCCTGAAGCGGCTCGGCACCGATTACATCGACCTCTACCAGCTCCACGGCTTCGACGCGCAAACACCGGTCGGGGAAGCGCTGCGGGCCCTCGACGATCTCGTCCGCGCAGGGAAGATCCGCTACATCGGCGCCTCCAACTTCTCGGGCTGGCACCTGATGAAGTCGCTGGCCTACGCCGACCAGCACGGCCTGGCCCGCTACGTCGCGCACCAGGCGTACTACTCGCTCGCCGGCCGCGACTACGAGTGGGAGCTGATGCCGCTCGGTCTCGACCAGGGCGTCGGGGCGGTGGTGTGGAGTCCGCTCGGCTGGGCCCGCCTCACCGGCAAGATCCGGCGCGGGCAGCCGGCCCCGGAGGTCTCGCGCCTGCGCGACAAGACCAACGCCGACGCAGCGCCGCCGCTCTCGGAGGAATATCTGTTCACGGTGGTCGACGCGATCGATGCGGTCGCGAAGGAGACCGGCAAGACGGTGCCTCAGATCGCGCTGAACTGGCTGCTGCAGCGGCCGACGGTGGCGACGCTCATCATCGGCGCGCGCAACGAGGAGCAGTTGACGCAGAACCTCGGCGCGATCGGCTGGAGCTTGACGCCGGACCAGATCGCCCGATTGGATGCGGCCAGCGCGACGCCGCTGGCCTATCCATACTGGCACCAGCGCGGCTTCACGGAGCGCAACCCGCCGCCCATCTGACGACGCGCGAGACGCGACGAGCGACGCCTGTCGTTCGATGTTGTAAAGGCGCTGGCCGCAGGTTGAGCGCGCGCCCGCTACTCGCGCCTGAGCGCATCGATCGGATCGATGCGCGCCGCGGCGCGTGCCGGAATCCACGAGGCAGCCAGCGCTGCGCCGACGAGCAGCACGCCCGTGGCAAGCAACACCTGGGGATCGAGCGGGGAGACGTCGTACAGCAGGTTCTCCATCCAGCGGGTGAGCACGGCAGCCGTGCCAAGGCCGACGGCGGTGCCTGCGGCAGTCGCGATCGCTCCCTGCCGGACAATCAGACGGACGATGTCGGCGCGCGCGGCGCCGATGGCCACCCGAACGCCTATCTCGCGCACGCGCCCGGCGACGCCCAGCGCCACCACGGCGTAGATGCCCACGAGCGCGAGCGCCAATGCCGTGCCGCCGAGCACGCCGAGCAGCAGCGTGTTGAATCGCCGCGGCCGGATCGAATCGCTGAGCGCCTGTTCGAGCGTCATCACGTCGTACACGGATTGGGAGCGATCGAGGCCGGAAACAATCGTGCGGATCGCCGGCGCCAGGTCGCGCGGGTCGCCGTGGGTACGGACCAGTCCGCCGAGGCGATACAGGCCGCCATCCGTATAGGGCACGAACACCTCTGGGGCGACAGGCACGCCGAGCTCGGTGAACGCCGCATTCGCGACCACGCCGACGATCGCGCGCGGCCCGGCCTCATCGACCTCGACACGCCGGCCAATCGGATCGCTGCCCGGGAAATCGCGCCGCGCCACGGCGTCGTTGATGACGACTACGGGCGCGGGTTCGTCATCTCGCAGCCAGCGTCCGCTCAGCGTTTCGAGGCCGAGCACGTCGGCCAGCCCGGCGGACGTCGACGTTATCAGCGTCGACGAGCGAGCCGTCTGTTCTTCCGAGGTGGCCGGCGGCCCCCCTTCGACCTTCAGCACGCTGATCGAATCGCCGTGCGTGGAGAGCGAGACGCGGCGAACGCCGGGCAGGGCCCGCAGCCCGTCGAGAAAGCTCGTGGCGTAGGCCTTGCGCTGCGCGGCCTCCTCGTAGCGAGGCCCCGACAGCTGGACGTTGAGGACGAGCACGCGATCGGGGTGGAAGCCGGCTGGGTAGGCGTGCAAGCGCCAGAAGCTCTTGAGCAGCAGCCCGGCTCCCGCGAGCAGCACGAATGCGAGGGCAATCTGCGTACCGGCCAGCCAGAGCGCCAGGCGCGGACTCCGCGTCGCGGTCGACTGCCGCCCGGATTCGCTCAACGCTTCGGCCGGGCGCGTGGTCCAGAGCGGCACGAGCGGACCGCACGCGAAGAGACAAGCGCTCGCGACGCCAATGGCGGCCATGCACACCACTACCCTCGTGTCGATCGTCGCTTCCGCGAGACGCGGGATCGCGTGCGGCACCAGCGCGATCGCGGCGCCAATGCCCCAGCGTGCGAGAACGAGCCCCGCGCCGGTGCCGAGCGCCGCGAGCACCAGGCTCTCGACAAGGAGCTGACGCGCGAGCCGCGCGCGCGTCGCCCCGAGCGAGGTGCGAACCGCCATTTCGCCCCGCCGCCGCGCCGCTCGCCCGAGCAGAAGGCCGGCAATGTTGGCGCAGACGATCAGCAGGACGAACGTCACGGCCAGGAACAGCACGGCGAGACCGCGCCGCGCGCCGCCGACGAGCTCCTCCGCGAGCGGGGACAGGATCAGCTGCGCCGACTGCCCGCGGCGTTCGGGATTGGCCCGCGCGGCGCTGGCGCGCAGCACGTCGATCTCCGCTCGCGCCTGCTCGAGGCTCACGTCCGGCTGCAGGCGCGCGACAACATTCAGCAGCTGCATCTCACGGCCGGTCGTTTGGACGCGCATCACGGAGAACGCGTCGATGGGCTGGTGATCGGGCAGCCACGGCGACGGTGGAAAATGGAAACGGAAATCGCGCGCGAGCACGCCGACAATCGCCGCCGGGCGCCCGCCCACGGTGACCCGGCCGCCCAGCCGCGCCGGATCGCCCCCGAGGATGCCCTCGAAGAATCGGTGCGACACGACCAGCGCCGGTCCCTCGGTCGCGGTTGCCAGTCGACCGTGCTCGAGGCGCGCGCCCGACAGCGACCAGAAGTCGTCGGTCACCTGCGCGACGCGCGCTCTGGCGGCCGTGCCGGATGCGGCAATGGTCTCGTCGCCGATGCTGTAGGCGACCATCCGATCGAACGACCGCGCGTGCGCCTTCCAGTCGGCGAAATCGGGCCCGACGACCATCGCCATCGGAAAAGGCGATTGGTCGTCACGCGTGGCCACCCAGACCAGGCGATCCGGATCCGGCGCCGCCAACGGGCGCAGCAGGACCGCGTTGACCAGGCTGAACACGACAGCGGTCAGGCCGAGACCGAGCGCCAGGGTCACGATTGCCGCCGTCGTCATGAGCGGCGTCTGACGGAGTATCCGCGCGCCGTGGCGCGCGTCCTGAGCCGCTTGGGAAAGCCACCTCATCATGCGTGAGATTGTAGCCCAGCCGTCCCGGGCCCATTGCCGGCTCCGAAGGCGAAGTGGTGGCTGCCATCACATCACCTCTCTTTGACAATCACCTCTCCTGAGCTTGACCGCCTCTCTGGAGGGGGTGTAGCTTGCTTCGACTTTGACGGCTGTTGGCCAGCGGCGGGAGACACTTCGCCGCGCGTGTTGCCCCTCGACGCGTGCGGCTGAGGGGATATCGATTCAAAGGGGGACGACCATGTTCTCTGCAGGCTCTCGAGGCCCAGGCGGCCCCGATCTCCATCTCCTCCTCTCGCTCACTGCCACGATCCTGGCCTGCGCTGTTCCGAGCGAGGCCCAGACTCGGACCACGCCCGAGCAAATAGTGAGCTACTCCACCATCCACTCCATCGGTATCGAATGGGGCATCTCGGGCGACACCAATCACAACGCCACCGTCAACGTGCACTATCGGGCCCAGGGCACGAGGAAGTGGAAGGCGGCGTTGCCGCTCGTCCGGGTCGACAACACCTACAACGGCAACGGCTTTGCGGGGAGCATCCTCTTTCTCGACCCCGACACGACCTACAAGGTCCTGCTCGAACTTTGCGACCCGGACGAAGAGGCACAACACCGCGGGCACGCACGGGATTGCGGAGGCGAGCTCGGCGATGGCGACCAAGCCGAGGACTTTGCGCGCGGTGGCTCCGATGGCCGCCGGATGTTGACCGTCGCGACGCGGCCGCTGCCCAGGTTGCCGAACCACGGCAGGAGGTTCCACGTGGTGCCGGGGTCGGGCGGCGGTGACGGATCCTGGAGGAGACCTTTCCAGGGGATCGCGGCGGCCCAGGCCGTTGCTCGGCCGGGAGACATCTTCTTCGTCCATCCCGGCAGCTACGGGGGGCGACCGACCTTCAGCGTGCCGGGGGTCGCCGGCAAATACATCGTCTGGATGGGGGTCGGCGATGGTGAGGCACTCTTCACCGAGGGCTTCAACCTTGGGGCCAGCCACGTCTGGGTTGAGGGCTTGACGGTCAGGGATCAGCCCTTCGCCACGTTCTCGCTGGATTGCCCGTCCGACGTGGTCGTGAGACGGAACTTCTTCTACAACAATCACTACAACATCTATCTCCAGCGCGGTGGCGAAGGCTGGTATATCGCGGACAACACGATCGTCGGGGATGAGGAGCCCGCCGGCGAGAGCTTCGACGGCGAAGGGATCGAGCTGAACGGGTCGTTCGCCGCGTGTGGCGCGAACAACCACACGGTCGCTCACAACAGCATTACCCGTGTCGCCGATGGGATCTCGACGCCGGGAACCAACGTCGACATCTTCGGCAACGACATCTTCGACACATCCGACGACGGCATCGAGACCGACGAGGGGCGGACCAACGTCCGGGTGTGGGGCAACCGCATCCATAATGCCGTGCACAACGCGTTCAGCTTTCAGCCTCAGATTGGGGCGCCCTGGTACTTCATCCGCAATCAGGTCATCAACAACCTGGAGGACATCGCCAAGTACCGCACGTGGGACCGCGCCGTGTTCCTGCACAACACCTTCGTCCACTGGACGGATGGCACCACCGGCGGGGCGCACGGCCAGCTCCTGTCGATCTCCCGCAACAACCTCTGGATCTCGGTCAACGGGGGGCAGCTCTGGTGGTTCTTCGGGACCATCGACTGGCGCACCGACCTGGACTACGACGGCTTCGACTGGGGTGAGTCCACCCGCCCCTTCTTCCACAACGGCACGACCTACACCAGCCTCGAGAGCTTCAGCGCCGGCACCGGCCAGGAGGCGCATGGCATCCGGATCTCCCACCAGACCTGCATTCCGACGATGGACGTTCCGGGCGACTCGCCGATGACCGTCCCGCCGCAGCATCTGGTTCTGGCGCGGCGCTGCCCGGCGATCGATGCCGGCGCGATCCTGCCCAACATCAACGATGGCTTTCGCGGACGCGCACCGGACCTGGGCGCCTACGAGCGCGGCCAACCGCTGCCGACCTATGGTCCGCGTCCGGGACGGTGGCGATTCGACTGAGCGGCCACGCGTCTTCTAATATCCCCCGTTCGATGTCCGGAATCGCGGCCAACGCCGTTGCCGACGGGCGTCCCTCACGCTGACTCACCTTGACATTCTAGGTGAGCGAGGGTAACCTCGACACCTAGGATGTCTACCAAAAGAACCGACCACGATCGCCTCGAGCTGCTGCAGGGCACGCTGGACCTGCTGGTGCTCAGGACGCTACGCCTCGGACCGGCGCACGGGCACGCGATCGCGAAAGCGATCGAGCGGGGTTCGGATGATGTGCTGCAGGTGGAGCAAGGGTCGCTGTACCCGGCCCTGCACCGCCTGATCAAGCGAGGATGGATTACGTTCGAGGACGGCACGTCGGAGAACAACCGCCGCGCCAAGTTCTATCGCCTGACCGCCAAGGGCCGCAAACAACTCGAGATTGAAGCCGGCCGGTGGGACAAGCTGGCTCACGCCATCGCCCGTATCCTCCGCCCGGCAGCACAGGAGTGACAGCAGCATGATCCGCGGCAAACACGCACTGGACGGGCTCGACCAGGACATCCGCGAACACATCGAGCACGAAACTCAGGACAACATCGACCGGGGCATGACGCCCGCGGAGGCGCGCCGGCACGCGCTGCTCAAGTTCGGCAACATCGCGCTCGCCGCCGAGGACACGCGCGCCGTCTGGATGTGGCCACGGCTCGACGAGATGCGGCAGGACATCGGCTATGCGTTCCGGACCCTGCGCAGGAATCCCGGGTTCGCGGCCGTCGCGGTCCTGACGCTGGCGCTCGGCATCGGCGCGACCACCGCGATCTTCAGCGTCGTGTATGCGACGCTTCTCAAACCGCTGCCCTACACGAACCCGGACGAGCTGGTAGCCATGTCCGTGTACATCCCGCAGTTGCAAGCGAAGTTCCCAAGCATGCCGGTCCGCCCGGTTGATTTCGAAGAGTTTCGTCAGTCGAACAGCGTGTTCTCCGGTATGGCGGCGATTCGCGAGCGGGATTTCAACCTCACGGGGGGCGGCGAGCCGGAGCGATTGTACGGCGCCCGCGTCTCCGCGAGTCTGTTTCCGTTGCTGGGCGTGCAACCCCAGCTCGGACGCACCTTTCTGGCGGAGGAGGACACGCCGGGGCGCGATGCGGTCGTGCTGATCAGCCATCACTTGTGGACCAGCCGCTTCGGCGCCGACCAGGAGGTCGTGAACCGGACGCTTTCGCTGGATGGACAACCGCACGTCGTCGTCGGCGTCATGCCGGCGGGATTCCTGTTTCCGGCCGGAAAGCAGCTCCACAGCCACGTCGAGCTCGGCCCACGCATCGACGTGTGGAAGCCCATGGCGTTCACCCAGAGCGAGCTGGCCCCCGAGAACATGAACCAGTTCAATCGGGGTGTGATGGCACGCCTGAAGCCTGGAATCTCACGTCAGGAGGCGCAGACCAACCTGGATGCGATCGCCCAACGCATCGGAAAAGGAATGCCCGCGACGATCCCTGGAGGGGTCGACGTCGATCTGCGCACGAGGATTGTGCCGATTCGCGACGTCTTTGCCCGCGACGTCCGACAGGGCCTGGTGATGCTCATGGGCGCGGTCGGATTGCTGCTCGTGATCGCCTGCGTCAATCTTGCGAACCTGCTGCTGGCGCGGCTGAGCAGCCGATCCCGGGAACTGGCCACGCGTGCGGCGGTAGGTGCATCTCGCGGCCGGCTGATGAGGCAATTGCTCACCGAGAGCGTGGTGCTGGCGACGCTCGGGGGTGCCGCCGGGCTCCCCGTTGCGATCTGGGGTACCGCCCTGCTCTTGTCGTTCGGCCCGGCCGATTTCTCGACGGCCGAGTCGATACCGCTCGGCCTTCCGGTGTTCCTGTTCGCGATGAGCGTGGTCCTCGGTGTCGGACTCGCGGTCGGGCTCATCCCGGCGCTCTCGATGGGCCGTGCCAACCTGCCGGGCAATCTCACAGAAGGCGGCCGTGGGATGAGCGCAGGCAGGCGAACGGGTCACCTGCGCCGGGCGCTCGTCACGGCTGAAGTGGCGCTGTGCGCATTCCTGCTGGTGGTCGCGGGTCTCTTGCTCCGCAGCTTTGTGAACCTGATGGATGTGAACACGGGATTCGGGGTCGAGCGAGTGCTTTCCGTCGATCTCGCGTTATCGGGAGAGCGGTACGGGGGCAGTCAAACCGTCGCCTTCTATCGAGATCTGCTCGACACCGTACGGGCACTGCCTGGCGTCACATCCGCGGGAGCCATCAATATCCTGCCACTGACGTCCCAGGCCGAAGGCAACGTCACACCGATCTATCTCGAGAGCGACACCGAGCAGCGGCTCGATGGGCCCGTCGCGCAGTATCGCATCGTGACCCAGGGATATTTCGCGTCCATGGGCATTTCACTCGCGGCGGGCCGATTGTTCGAGACGCAGGAGCCCGCATCCGTGATTATCGTCACCGAGGCGCTGGCACGGGGGCTCTGGCCGGGTGTCTCGATGCCGAGCGTTGTCGGCCGGCGCGTTCGGATAGGCGAGGTCACGGACGATCCCGTCGCCATCGCGGGCGTGGTTGGCGATATTCGGGCGGCCGCGCTCGACCGCGAACCCACGCCGGCGATCTACGTGCCGCATACACGCAACCGAGTGCAGGCGATGACCCTCGTGATTCGCACGGCCCGCGAACCAGAGACGATCGCCGCGGCGGTCCGCGCCGAGGTGTGGAACCGCGATACTGCCGTTCCGGTCACCGTGAAGACGATGCGCGACATCGTGTCGGCTTCGGTCGCGCCGCGCAGGTTCCAGATGGTCATGGTGCTGCTGTTCGCGACGCTCGCGCTCGGTCTCGCGCTGATCGGCGTCTACGGTGTCACGAGCTACGCGGTGGCGCGTCAAACCAAAGAGATCGGCGTCCGTATCGCATTGGGCGCCCAACGCCCGGTCCTGTTGCGGTCCGTGCTGGCGCAAGGGCTGCGACCGGTTGCGGCCGGCCTTTTCCTTGGCCTGCCGGCCGCCGTTGCGGCGGCGACCGCCATGCGGAGTCTTCTGTTCGGGATTGGGCCGCTGGATCCCGTTGCTCTCTGCGTGACGTCGGTTGCGCTGCTGGTTACGGCGGCGATAGCGTGTTACCTGCCTGCTCGGCGTGCTGCACGGGTCGATGCTGTGGTCGCACTTCGCGCCGAGTAACCACGAGGGCCCGGGCTGTCACCACCCTTCGCTCCGGTTCCGGGCGAAGGTTGTCCGCCATAGCTTTCAAAGCACTTCAATCATCGTCCTGGACATTCTTTGCGATTAACCGCGTGTCGCGCCATGTGTGCGTCACCGAGAGGCTCTGGATGGTGGAAGATAGAGGACAGCAACACCTTTGACCAACGACCACGCGTCTGTCCTGAAGAGGTTGCTCAGCACGATGGATCGTGAGGGCGCAATGAAGTCGTTCAATCTGACTCTACTCTCCCTGATGCTGCTGGCTGCGTCCCCGGCCTCCGCCCAGCCGCATCAGCACCAGGCTGCGGCGCCGCTGCCGCCCGATGTTGCCCAACCGATTCACCTCTACAAGGCCGGGCTGGGCATCTTCTCGCGCAAGATCACGACGTCGAATCCCGAAGCGCAGGCGTTTTTCGATCAGGGGTTTCAGCTGATGTACTCGTTCGCCAGGCGCGAGGCGATCCGGTCCTTCCGGGAAGCGTGGCAGCGGGATGCCGGTTGTGCCATGTGCTACTGGGGTGAGGCGTGGGCCTGGGGGCCGAATCTCAACGAGCAGATGGTTGCGGAGCAGTCGGGCTTCGCCTACGCCGCCATCCAGAAAGCCCTCGCGGTCAAATCGACGGCGTCCCCCGTCGAGCAGGCGTTCATCGACGCCATGGCTGTGCGGTATGTCGAGACCTTCGATGCATCGCCACGGATCGATCGGGACAGGGCTTATGCCGGGGCGATGGGCCAGGTCTACGAGAAATATCCCAACGACCTCGACGCGGGAACGCTCTACGCCGACGCGTTGTTCCTCCTCGAGCCGCGCCCCGGGCCGGCCCCCGGACGGCGCCCACGGCTGTCGAACCTCGACGCGCCCAACACCAGGCGCATCCACGAAGTACTGGAAGCGCTGCTCGCTCGAGACCCGAGACACCCCGGGGCCTGCCACTGGTACATCCACGCGACCGAGGCGACGTCGAAGGTCGGCCAGGCACAAGCGTGTGCCGAGTACCTCGGCAAGAGCATTCCGGGCGCCAGCCACATCAATCACATGCCGTCGCACACGTTCAACGAGGTCGGGCGCTGGGGTGATTCGGTGCGTGCCAACATCGAGGCGTGGCATTCGGATCTCAGGGCCGTTGCCGGCGAGGCCGTCGCGATTTACCCGACGCACAACCTCCACATGCTGGTCTACGCCGCGTCCATGGACGGACAAGGCGCCCTCGCGATGCAGGCAGGCAAGGACTACGCGAAGTTGACCGGCAATACCGGTTACCAGGCGCTCACGATGATCCGCTTCGGGCGTTTCGACGAGGTGCCGGAGGTCACGAAGCCGCCGCGAGGGGACATTGCCGGGGCGATGTGGGAATTTGCGCAGGGCTATGCCTCGCTTCGCGCCGGCCGTGAAAACCCGGCGCGGGAGTCACTGATGCGGCTGCGGAGCGCGGCGGAGACGTCGCAGGAGACTTTCTCGTCGGCGCGCCATCCGGCGCCGCGCCTTCTCGGCCTGCTCGCAGGCATTCTCGAAGGAGAAATCGCACGCACCGCGGGCGAACATGGCGGCAGCACGTGCCGCGTTCGAACGCGCGGTGGCGTTGGACGATGCGCTCGACGTCGACGAACCCGAGCCGATTCCGTTTCCGGCGCGGCACTGGCTGGGCGCCCTGCTGCTCGAAACCGGCAGTCACGCGGACGCCGAGCGCGTGTACCGCGAGGATCTGAAGGAGCATCCACACAACGGGTGGGCGCTGCTCGGGTTGCAGAAAGCACTGGCCGCCCAGGGCAAGCCGATCGGCGATGTCGACGCCGATCTCGAGCGCAGCTGGAGCAGGTCGGATACGTGGATTCGCGCGTCGCGGTTCTAAACGTCAATCCGGCCAATCCTGTAAGATCGCGTTGTCCATGCGCCGGCTCTACGTCCGTCTGACGACCGTAATCTTGTGCGCGTCGGTCGCCGCGTGCGGATCGCGTCTGCTTCAGATCACGGCGATTCAGCTCGGCCGGGCGTTGAATCCTGACCGCTCCGTCTCCGAGTTCACCACCGTCTTCACGCCGCAGGAGACCGTCTACTTGTCCGTCCTGACGACGGGCGGCGGATCCGGAACGATCAGCGTACGCTGGACGTACGGTGGAAAAGTCGTGGGTGAGCCAAAGAAGCACGTGGCGGACCGGGACGTCGCGGCGACCGAATTCCCGCTGCAAAGCGCCGGAGGACTTCCACCCGGGCCATACACCGCCGAAGTCTTTCTCGACGGGAAGTCCGTCGGCACGAAAACGTTCCGGGTTGAGGGAAGCCGCTGAGATTGGGTTCCACTGGGTTCCGCTGGGTTCCACAGGGTTCCGCAAGGTTCTGTTCCGCACGGTTCTGTTCCGCTAGGTTCCAGGTTCGGTTCCGCGCGGAAGCCGCAGCGAATCAGGTTTCGGCGCCGTAGGAGATCTGCATGCGCCGGACGGCGAGACTGGCGATCCACAGGACGAACGCGGTCAGGAGCAGCAACCCGAGAATCGCACCTGGCCGCGAGGCGGGAGCGGCGGGCGCCGCCAGCAGCCGGATCAGCATCGGGGCGTCATCCTCCATCGGCGCGGGCACGGGACACAGGGACTGCAGGTAGTACAGGATGCTCATCTTCTGCAGCACGTGCGGAAGGATGCCGTTGACCCCCTCCCAGGCGAGCAGCACGGCCGCCGGGATAATCGGATTGCGGACGTACAGCCCGACCGCGAGAAAGACGCTCCCGTAGCCGACGCAGCCGAGCACGGCAGCCGTCGCATACCAGAAAAAGTGTCCCATGCCGCCGGCATTCCAGTACGCCTGGACTTCGACCGCATCGTGCGGCCAGACCATGGCCGCAAGCGCGAGCAGGGCGCCGCCGCCGAAGATCACGGAGGACGCAATCAGCCCGGCCGCGTACTTGCCGGCGAGGAGCACCTCGCGCCGGGCCGGCGCGAGAAACCAGAAGTGCAGCGTCCGGTTGCTCATCTCGCCCTGGAAGAGATACATGAAGATGCCGAGACAGCCGAAGAAGATCGCGAGCCGCAGGTAGAAGTACTGGAAGATCCCCGCGAAGATCATCCGGTCCTCTTCGAATACGAGCAGGGTGTTGATGTTCCTGCGCTCCAGCTTGCCGTCGGCGAACCGGAGCCGCGCCTCCCGCCGCCCGTCGAAGTAGACGATCTCGCGATACTCGGTCCGCTCCTCGGTGAACCCGGCGCCCGTAGACGAGGCCGCCGTGCTGAACACTTTTCCGTCGCTGCTCACCTGGATGTTGAAGTCGCGGGTGTCGGAGTCCTCGTTTTCGCCTCCCGCACTGGCGTGCTTCACGACGAAGCGCGTCACCGGACGAACCGCTCCCAGATCGACCTGCAGGAACAAGGGCCGGTCTTGAGCGCACCATCTGTCGAACTGGCCACCCGCCACGGTGCCGTTCACGGCCTTCTCCGGCCCCTGCTCCGGGCTGCACGGCGCACTTCCAGTGGCGGGACGATCGAGCGCGAGATTCACCCGTCCATCCGGGCCGTAGACCTCGAACTCGTAGATCCTGGCCACCGGCTCCCCGCTGTAGGAAGGACGGGTGATGTTCAGGCGGACGAAGCGGGCGTCGGCCTTCGGCTCGATCACGTGGGTCGTCGTCCCCGCATTCCCGGCGCGTTGCCGGACGCGGCGGACCCGCACCCCCGCCGAGTATTCCTCGGCCGGCTTTCCCAGCCGATTCTTCACGTCATCGGGCGTTTCTCCCTCCCGGACGCTGTCCATCAGCGCCGGGGGAATCACGCCGCGCCGGGTCAGCCGGTCGCTCCGGAACTTCGCATCGAGACCGTGCCCGAAGAAGATCACCGCGGGCAGGAGCGCCAGCGCGTAAACCCAGAGCGAGCGCTTGGCGAAGAAGGCTCGCCGGAGCTCGAGCTTCGCGATCGTCCACGCCTGCCTGGCCCTCCCCCGGAAAGAACTCGGGGTCACGAGTCACCGCCGATCAGATATTCGTACAAGCGCGTCGACGTTCTCGTCGGCCGGCACCACGCTCTCGATCCTGTGGCCGTCGAGCGCGATCCGTCCGAGCGCCCGGGCAAACTGCTCCCGGTCCCGTGTCATCACCAGCATCCCGAGGTGATCGCCGTGCAGCTTGATCTCGGTGATGTGGTCCTCACGGAACAGCTGCGCGGCCACGCCGGATGCGTTCCGATCGCGGCACCGGACGATGTACTGGCTGGGATGCTCATCGATCTCGTCGCGCACGTCGCGGATCTTCCCTTCGGCCACGATCATCCCGTTGGCGATCAGCACGACCTGGTCGCTGATCAGATCCACCTCCTGCAGCACGTGGCTCGAGAGGATGACGTGCTTCCCGTCGGCTGCCCAGGCGCGGAACAGATCGATCGTCTCCGCGCGCACCAGCGGGTCGAGGCCGTTCAGCGGCTCGTCCAGCACCAGCACGGCCGGATCGTGCGCGACGGCCTGCGCCAGCCGCACCCGCTGCCGCATGCCCTTGGAATACGCCGCGACCTTGCGGTTCGCCGCGTCGGTCAGGCTCACGCGCTCGAGCGCCTTCCACGCCCGTTCCTCCGCTTCCGATCGCCCGTAGCCGAAAAGCAGCAGCCCCGTCGTGATGAAGGTGAACCCGGTGGCCCAGCGCGGCGCGGTGTCGTACTGCGTGGCGTATCCCGTTATCCGCATCAGCGTTTCGGGATCGCGCGGGGAGATCCCGCGCACGAGGATGCGGCCGTGGTCGGGGAAGATCAGCCCGGTCATCATGTTCATCAGCGTCGTCTTGCCGGAGCCGTTCGGCCCGACCAGGCTCGTGATTCCCGGGGGGATGTTCAACGTGACGCGGTTCACGCCGAGCACCTCGCCGTAGAACTTCGAGACCTCGTCAAAAATTACTCCGGGGGGCTTTTGCTCGTGCGCGGCCGCCATCGGGAGATGGTCATTGCTCATCGGACCACCTCGACGGGCCGCAGCTTGCGTTCGATCACGAGGACGAGCAGGACAACGTAGACCGCCAGCGCCAGTATGGATGCCACCGCCCCCGGACCTTCGAGCGGGTCCACGCTCAGCAGCGCGGCCCACACCCGGTTGACCGCCCAGGCCGGATTCATAACGCGCCCCCACGTCACGCGGAAGACTTCGTCGATCATCGCGGACATGCCGGCCAGGATGAAGAAGAAGGCGAGGCTGACCCCCCCGGCCACGACCCTCCACTTTACGTATGCGGAACTGGCCATCGCCACCAGGCCCAGAACCAGCAACCAGAGAAGGAATCCCACCACCATGCCGGCACCCAGCGTCCAGTTCGCCAGGAACCACCAGCCGCCGGCCAGGCCGACTTGCAGTCCGAAGAGAAGGAGGCCCGGGATCCACGTGACGACCGACAGCATGCCGATGATCACGGTCAGCCGCGCCAGGGCGTAGCTCCAGCGCGTAAGGGGCCGGCTGAAATAAAGAGGAAGCGCGTTGTTCGCGAGGTCCGGCGCCACCAGCCCGGGGCCCGCCAGCGCCGCGAGGAAGACCGCGCAGGCCCCCTGGACGTACATGAAGATCGAGAAGAACCTGCCGTCGACCTGGATGAACGCGCGAAACTCCGGTTCGAGCCCCTGGAGCAGATCCACATGATTGGTGAGATAGACGAAGCCGGCGCACAGGAGGGGCCAGACGAACGCCGCCATCGTGAGCAGCAGCACCAAACGCTGCTGATAGAGCCGGCGCCAGGCATAGCTCGGAAGGACCATGAACCGCGTCCACCGTCCCGTGAGCGGTCCGGCGTACCGCTGATATCCCCGCTTGTAAACAGCCATTAGTCAGCTTCCGGCTTCCAGCTTCCCATTTCCAAGTTCCAGGATTTCAGTTTCCGGCTTCCTGCGGGGAGCTGGGAGCTGGGGGCTGGGAGGTGGCTGACAGGTGGCCCATGGCTTTCAGGAAGATCTCCTCCAGCGTATCGCGGCGGTGCGTGAGCTTCCTCACCAACAGGTTCTGCTGCGCGGCGAGCCCCCAGACGGCTTCGACTTCGACTCCCGCCGGCAGGACGATACGCCAGCGCCCGCCGCCTTCGGAGACACCCTCGGCGCCGATCTCCGGCAGAGACGCCCTGAGGTTCCGATCGTCGCCCGTCACCTCGAGCTCGACGAAGTGCCTGTTCGACCGCCGCTCTTCTTCAAGGTTGCACTGGTGCACGATCGCGCCGTCCTTCATGATCACGGCCTCGTCGCACACCTGCTCGATGTCGCGCAGCAGGTGGGAGCAGACGAGCACGTTCATCCCCTGCTCCTTCTTCATGTCGACGATGAGCTTGAGCATCCGCCGGCGAGCGGCAGGATCGAGCCCGTTGGTCGGTTCGTCCAGCACGACCAGCTCCGGCCCGTGAACGATCGCCTGGGCGAGCTTGGCCATCTGCTTCATCCCGTACGAGTAGGTCCGCAGCTCGCGGTAGCGCGCCTCCCCCAACCCTACGTGGAACAGGACCTCGTGCGCCTGCTCGAGCGCAGCCTTCGGCGGGAGGCCCGAGAGCTCGGCCATCTGGCGCAGGAAGGTGACCGCCGTCATCTCCCCAACGAACGAGTCGTTCTCGGGCATGTAGCCGATTCGCGACCGGGCCTCGCCCATGTTGCGCCGGCAGTCCAAGCCGAGGATACGGGCGCGTCCGGCGCTGGGCTTGAGAAACCCGAGCAGCGTCAGAATCAGGGTGGACTTGCCCGCCCCGTTGGGCCCCAGCAGGCCCACCGCGTTTCCGGTGCCCGAAACGCCGAGACGGCAGGTGATCCCGTGGAGGATCTCCCGCCGTCCCAGTTTCACTTTCAGGTTCTCGAGTTCGATGACTGGTGTCATTCTCAATCGAGGGGCTTCGCCCCTCGAGCTCCCCTACACGCTCGCTCCCGCCTCCGCCAAGGCTACGGCGGGCAAGCGCGAGATCCTTTTCAAGTCTCGCCCCGCTCCGCCCTGGCCACCGTAGCGCGCTAGATAACTCGACAATCTTCCCGACACGGCCGTCACTGGCGTGGGACAGCGCCGGATGTGTCCCAGGGTCGCTCCGCCCAGGCTCTGGATCAGCATCACGTCCATGATCAACCCGGTGATACGAGTACGGCTGGCCGCGTGGATCTGTTCCGCCGTTCCATCGAACACTACGAGAATCGGATCGTGCCCGGCCACAAGTTTCTCGAGCGCCGGGCTGGGGGCCAGCACCGACAGGAATCCGAGGGCCCCCTTCGTGTTCAGCCAGCCGAAGGCGGACGGGTGGAGTCCGGCAGACGACGGGAGCTGGCCGAGGAAGTCCGGCGACCAGACCAGTTGGGAGCCGCCGTTCCGAGTCGCGATGGCACGCGCCGCAACCGCGCGATCCGAGCCCGCCACCATGTAGCCCCGATCGTACGTCCAGGTGATGGCGAGCGGAACCCCTCCTGGTTTGATCGTGCTCCACGTCTGTCCGCCCGCGGTCTCCTGCTCGATCACGATCCGCTTGCCCTGCTCGTCGGGCCCAAGCTCCGCGTTGAACGTTTCCACCAGCTTCTGGAGGGAGCTGTCGATGACCAGCGGGTTGTTCGCCACGGCCGCCATGACCCATGCCGGGCCGGTGGCCGAGAGTCCCGTCACCGCCAGGGCCGCTTCGGTCCCCAACGCCGCGGTCAGGTTCTGGATGAAGCCGGCGCCGAGCTTCTCGTCCATCGAGGCCAGGCCGCGTTCGAAATCCGGCTCCGCCCTGGTGATTTGTGCGGTGAACTCCTCGAAGAGCTGCAAGGGCTCGCGGGTCGACACGTAGCCGGCGAGGAGGGCATCGGCCGGCAGATACTCCGCCGCGCCGCCGGAGCCGGCGTCAGCCAGCCACGACCCCATTCCCTTTCGTGCCCCCTGGAACGCGAACGTGACCTCGTTCTCTTCCGCACCCGCAGGAGCACGCTGCTCGAGGAAAAGGTACTTCACCCCGATCATGCCGGCGAGCTCGACTCGGCTCGTCGTTGGACCCCATCGCGACCAGGGGGGGCGCATCGATCCCGATGAGCCAGCCCACGCCGCGCCGGTACCGCTCCCCGATGGCTGCCGCAAACGGTGACCCGGCGCCCTGCCCCACGTGAGCGAGGGCCCACGCCAGGTGCGACGGCGAGTTCGAAACGACCATCAGGTCGTCGGAAACCGAATACGGTGCGGAAGACTCGCCCGCCTCGGCGAAAAGCCCTTCCAGGGCGCTCGCGAGCTCCGCCCGCTTGCCGGGCTGCACCCGGGCCAGCACAATCGGCACAGGGCCGTCTATTCCAGCGGGCCCGAGGACGCTGGCAGAGAAGACGATCTCGTCGCCGAGCAGCGGGGTCACCGACTGGACGCGGTCGGCCATTTGCCTCATCAGCCGTCCCGTCTCGGAATTCAGCCAGGCCCCGAACGTCGCGTTCTGGGCCCCCTGCTCCTCGGCGAGGGCCAGGGCCCGGCCAATCGTGATGCCGGGATTCGGGACCGTGCCGTAGACGACCGCCCCTGCGGGAAGATACGGGAGCAGGGCCGAGGTGGTCCGCAGCTCGGCGGGGAAATTCGCAAGCTCGCGTTCGATCTTCACGAGCGACCCGAGCAGCTCCAGGTAGTACTCCGCCTCGGGGCTCCAGGAGACCGCGGCCGCTGCCGAGCTCGCCAGCGCCGGGATAGAGGCGGCCTGCTGGCCGGGGCTGAGGACCACTGCCCTGCCGGGCTGGTTCACCAACACGGATCCCTCGACCACCGAGACCACCGAGCCGCCCATCCCGGACGACACCGCGAAGACGGTTCCTTTCACCGAGGCGATGGAATCGTGAGTCAGAACCCGCAGGCGGCCCCGGCGCTGCTTGGCGGCCTTGACGATGATGTCACCGCGCTGGAGGTGAATCGCCTGGCCGCTCCAGGCTGCGGTCACGAACAGCTCCGTTCCCTCGTTGACATCCACCATCGATCCGTCGGCGAGGCGCAACACGGCGTGGGCTCCCGGGCCCGTGCGGACCGACTCCCGTTCGCCGATGGCGGCGCCTGCTTCGAGAGAGCCCGCGGCCAGGCGGTACACGCCGCCGCCGGCGGAAACGACCGTGGCCCGCGGGCCGCCCGGCGCCATCATGGCGTCGATGGCGTCGCGTCCCAGATAAAGGACCGACAAGAGCACTGCGGCTGCCGCGGCCATCGCTCCCCATTGCCGGAGGACCGGTTGCGCCCAGCGCGAAGAGGACCGCACTGGCATGGCGAGGACCGTCTTCTCACCCTTCATCTCGGCGATCCGGGTGCGACAGCCGGGGCAGCGGCTGAGATGGTCTTCCACCAGGGTGCGGCGGCCGACGCCCAGCTCCTTGGCCAGATACGCGCGGAAGTCCTGCCGGAACTCCACACAGGTGGCGCCGCCGGCGTTCGTCACGTTTTCCCAGACGCGCGCCCGCGCGGTCCCGAGCGTGCCGGCGTCCACGTCTTCATCTTTCATTTCCTGTAGCGCTCGTTCCAGATGCTCGTCGGACATCGCCGACCTCCTTCTTGACCGGGTGCGGCTTCCGTGTTTCGGGGAGCCAGCCTGGTGAATACCGACGGGTTACTGGTGTCTAGCGCTCCATCTCGGCTTGAAGCCGATGCCGGATCCGGTGGAGCCTGACGGCCACGTTGTTCTTCTCGATCTCGAACATCCCGGCCAGCTCTTCGAGCGACAGCCCTTCGACGTGACGCAGCAGGAACAGGCTTGCGTCCTCGCTGTCCAGGGCGGCAATGGCGCGCCGAAGCCGCTCCTTCAGCAGAAAAGGTGACTGGACGGCGGCGTGCGGCGCCCGATCGTCGTAAACCGACTCCGCGTGAAGCTCCCGGCGGCGCAGCACGTCGACGGCCGCGTTGACGGCGGCGCGCCGGAAGTAGGCGGCCGGCAGCGCAACCTCCTCGACGTCTCCACCCCGGGCCAGCACGCGCAGGAAGACCGTCTGCAGGACGTCCTCGGCGTCGGCCGGACGCCCGGTGACGCGCAGCGCCGCGCGGAATACGGTCTCGTAATGGCGCTCGAACAGTTCGGCAAACCCCGCCAGCGGGGCCGTGGAAGTCACGGGAATCAGCAGTTCCTCGATTTGTGTGCTGGCTGTGGTCACCTCGTCCGCCTTACCAACCTAGACGCACGAGGAGGGCGACTATTACACCTTTATTTCGCTTTCGCGGCTTTCGCGGCGTCGACCCTGGCGTGGCCCCGCACGACGCCGTCGCGCTCGCCGGCCATGTCGCCCTGCAGACGTCCCTTGACGATCGTCAGCGTGAACTTGAACAGCGGGCCGTCAGGCTGTTGTACCTCGAACGTGGCCTTGCCGGCGTCGACAGCGCCCTTTTCGACCTTCCACTGTCTGTCGGGCGGGCCCGCGGTGCCGGTCAGCGCCTTCCCCTCCTGCGTCAGGTCGAACGCGACCGGGCGCGGATCGCCCTCGGTGCCATCGGTGCGCTGCATCTTGAATTCGCCCTCCCACTTGCCCGTGAAGTCGGCTGCAGTCTGGGCGGCGCCCGACGGTGCGAGCGCGAGGAGGACGATGGCGGCAACGACAAGTTTCTTCATTACGGTTTTCTCCTAGGCCAGGAACTAGAGCCGGTTTCAAAACCGAAGGTGGCATCTATTCACTGCGCAGTGCAACAAGAGGATCGACTCGCGAGGCGCGCCGCGCCGGTATGTAGCTCGCGACGAGCGCCACCGCAAGCATCACGGCGGACATTCCGGCGAACGCCATCGGGTCCAGGCGCCCGACACCGAAGAGCAGCGTCTGGATATAACGAGTGAGGGCCACGGCAGCCAGCGCTCCCACGACCACGCCAACCAGCGCCACCCGGGTGCCTTGCCAGACGAACATCCGGCGCACGGTCTTTGCCTCGGCGCCCAGGGCCATGCGTACGCCGATCTCCTGCGTCCGTTGCGTCACGCCGTACCAGAGCACGCCGTACAGGCCGACCGCACCAAGGACCAGCGCGAGCACGGCGGCAATGCTGACCATGACCATCGTGAACCACAGACTGGCCATGGCCTTGGCGGCCAGAGCCTCCATCGTGAAGATCCGATACATCGGGGAGTTCGGAACCACCTCCCGAATGATGGCGCGAACCTCCGGGGCCAGTTGGTCGGCACGGGCCGACTTCATCACGTAGGCCGGCGACGTGGACGCACCCGGCAGGTAGACCATCGGCTCCGGAGACTTGCGGCGGAGGTCGTCCACCAGGATGTCTTCGACCACGCCGATGACGGTGAACCACGTATCGGCGCCGGCGGTGGCCGGTCGCACCTTTTGACCAATCGGCTCTTCGCCAGGGAACAACGTCCTGGCGGCGGTCTCGCTGATGATCACGTTGCGAGTTCCCAGCTCTTCCTCCATCCGCTCGAAATAGCGGCCGCTCCTGAGTGCGATTCCCATCGTCTGGAAATATGCGCCGCCGGCGGCGGCGTTCCGAACGAGAGGTGCCTCCGCTCCACTCGCCTGAATCCTGGGGGTTGTGACGTTCGCGCTGCCCGCGCCCTCGTCCAGCGGCAGCGTGGAGATGAATCCAACCGATTCGACGCCGGGCAGGGCCTTCAGGCGATCCATGAACACGTACTGAAACCGCGAGATCGATGCACGATCGGTCAGATCGGGGCGGCCCGCCGCGATCTGGAACGTGAAGATTCCTTTCGTGTCATATCCGGCGTCGACTTGGCTGAGCTGCCAGACGCTGCGCATGAGCAGCGCCGCGCCAACCAGCAGGACGAGAGCCGAGGCGGTTTGCACCGCTACGAGCGCATCGCGCGCAAGGCTTCTGCGGCCGACGATGCCTCGTCCGGCCTGCTGGAGGCTGCCGAGCCGCGAGCCCGACAGGCGGAAAGCGGGCAGCAGGCCGAACGCGCACGCGGCCAGGACCGAGAGGCCCGCGGTAACGAGCAAGGCCGTACAATCGAGGTGCGCGGCGGCGAGCCCGGCAATGGGTGCGCCGGCAAAGCCACCCGCGACCGCATCCGGCGCCGCGCGGACCAGGAGTGGGACCCCGGCCCACGCGATGACCGCGCCAACCGCGCCTCCGGCTGCCGCGAGCAGGAGCGCGTCGGTCACTTGCGGGCGCACCAGGTCGGCTCGTCCCGCACCGAGAGCCCGGCGCACTGACAGTTCGACGCGCCGGTTCTCCGCTCTGACCGTGAACAAATTCGCCACGTTGACACAGGCGACGAGGAAGACGATGCCGACCGTGCCGAGCAGAATCCAGAGTGCCGTCGAGATCCGGCCCACGAGTTGCTCGCGCAGCGGCTTCACCACCGGCCGGTGACGTTCCATGATCCGCACGTACGGCGCGGGTCCGCCCAGCCGCTGCTGCACCTGACGCGCGATCGGTTCGAGCTGCGCGACCAGTGCTGCGCGGTCCGTTCCCGGCTTCATACGCGCCACCATGCGCGGCCCGAATCCGCCCGGCGTGACCTGAGCGGCGCGAATCGCCAGCGGCACCCAGAACGCGACGCGCTCGTCGGGGAAGCGGAACTCCGGCTTCATGATGCCGATCACCTCCCGGTTCTGGCCCGCGAAGAAGTAGCTCTTGCCGATCACCTTCTCATCGGAGTTGAACCAGTTCTGCCAAAGCCAATAGCTGATGACGACGACGCGACCGTCGTCGGTAGCGGCAGGCAACCGGCCACGGAGAGGCACCGCGCCAAGCGTCGTAAAGAATGAGGGAGTGGCCTGAGTGACGAAGAGCTGGTCGACCTGCCCTTCCGCGCGTGTCGTGGACGAACCGATGCCATAAATGCCGGCGTCTTCGATCCCGGGCACGCTCTCGCGGTACGCGAAGTAGAGCTCGTCCGGAACGCCGAACTCCTCGGGCTGATCGGTTCCCGGAGCGGTCCCTCCAATATGAACGAGCCGATCCGCATTCGGGAACGGCAGCGGCTCGAGGAGCACCGCCTTGACGACGCTGAAGATGGAGGCGTTCGCGCCGATGGCGAGCGCGAGCGTCGCCACGACGGTCAGCGTGAAGCCCGGCGTGCGGCCAAGACTGCGCGCCGAGTGCCTGAAGTCCCTGACCCACGATTCCACTGCCTTCACCTGCCACCTCGTTGATTCGCCGTTGATTCATCGGGAGACTTCGTCCCGCCTCAACAGCCCTGACGCGCGAGGAGGCCGGTTATTACACGGTGTGCTGGAGAATTGTGGCGCCGCCGGCGGAGAGGACCGCGCTTTGCCACGCCGAGGGCCGGAACTATTCGTACTTCAGGGCGAGCATGGGATCGACGCGGACCGCGCGATATGCGGGCACGAACCCGGCTGCGAGAGCCACGAGCCCGAGCACGGCAATCGACGAGGCCAGCACGACAGGGTCGTGAAACTGCAGCCCGAACAGCAGGGTCTGTGCGGCACGCCCCACCAGGATGGCAAGCGCCAGGCCGATCGTGCCACCGGCCATCACGATCACGCCCACCTGACGGAGCACCATCCACCGCACGCCACCGCGCGTGGCGCCGAGCGCCATGCGCAGGCCGATCTCGGACGTGCGCTGCGCGACAGTGAAGGCGAGCAGCCCGTAGAGGCCGATGGCAGCCACGAGAGTCGCGAGCGTCGCGAAGGCGCCGGTCATCACGCTCATCAACCGTTGCGGCGTCGTCGCTCCACGCATCGCGTCGTCCATCGTCCGAAGCCCTTCGATCGGCAGGTTCTGGTCGAGCCGCCGCATCACCCCCCGGATCGCCATGATGGTCTGGCCGGCGTCGAGCGACGTCCGAACGTAGAAGGTCATGACGTTCGGCGTGTTGGTGCTCTGGCGGTGCGGGACGAAATACATCGGCGGCGCGGCGTCGCTGAGGTTGCTGTGCTTGAAGTCCCGCACCAGGCCGACAATCTCGACGTCGAGCGCCGGCGTTCCCCGAGACATCCGCTTGCCGGTCACATCGCCCGAAAGGCCGAACTTCCTGGCAAACTGTTCGTTGACGATGGCGACCCTGGCCGCATTCTCCGAATCGGCAGCGGTGAACTCGCGGCCGGCAATCTGTGGAATTCCAAGTGTTCGAAAGTAGCCGGGACCGATTTCGTCGTACCGCGTGCCGCGGTCCGCGGCGCGTCCGGCATCGAAGCCCTCCACGAATACGTCCGTGACGCGGACGTCTCCCGAGAGCAGCGGCGTGGACGATGACGTGACGGCCGTCACACCGGGCAGCGCGGCCATCTCCTCCTCGAGACGATCGAACAGCGCCGCCGAGCGTGGACTGGTGTAGCCGTTGCGCTGGGGTGCGATCCCGAACATGACCATGCCATCGATCCTCAGTCCGGGATCGACACGGCTGATGTTGCCAAGGCTCTTCGTGAACAAACCTGCCAGAACGATGAGCACCATCGACAGCGCCACCTGCGCCATCGCGAGCGAGACGCGAAAGCGCGCCCCGGCGCGGCCTCCGGCCGGTTGCCCAGTCTGGGCTTTGAGCGCCGCGCGCACGTCCGGCCGTGCGGCGTGAAGCGAGGGGAGCAACCCGACCGCCACGCTCGCGCCAAGCGCCAACGCGCCCGTGATGATGAGCGTGGATGTGTCCAGCGGCAGGGCCAGCACCGACGCTTCGCCGCCGAGCGTCGCGCGAACCAGGTCCATCGTCCACTGCGCGACGAAGAGACTGGCCATCGCGGCGATCAACGCCAGCACCGAGGACTCGGTCAGGAGTTGAGCGATGAGACGCCCGCGAGTGGCCCCAAGAGACAAACGCGTGGCCAGCTCCTTCGCGCGCGCGGCCGCGCGAGCAAGCAGGAGGTTCGCCACGTTGACACAGGCGATGAGCAGGACGAGCGTGGTGACGGCCAGCAGCAGGGTCAGCGGTACCCGAGCGTCCGTCGCGAAACGGCTCTGTCCGCGCGACCCGGGGTCGAGACGGATGCCCCTCGCTCTGAACTCCGCCATCATCGGATCGCTCATGCCCTCCTGGAGCGGCACCTCGACCTCGTTGGTGATGGCGCGATAGGGCACGTCAATCGCCGCGCGCGCCTGTTCCAGCGCGACGCCTGGCTTCAGACGGGCGAACAGGTAGACCCAATATCCGCGCCGGTTCTCAGGTGGGCTGCGCGGGTTGGGCGCCAGGCGCCAGCGCATCGTGATCGGCACGAAGACGTCCGCCTTCAGCCCGACGGTCGTTCCGTCAAACCCCGGCGGCGCGACGCCGACGATGGCCATGGGGTGTCCGTTGACGGCGATCGTGTCGTCGAGGATGTCCGCGCGCCCGCCCATGTGGCTCTGCCAGTAGGCGTGACTCAGCACGACGGCCTCGGGCCCGTCCACCGTGCGATCGTCGCTCGATCCCAGCAGGCGGCCGAGCGCGGGCCGCAGACCGAGCACGGGAAAGTAGCTGCCCGACACGAACAGGCCCTGGCTTTTCGTGGTCTGGTCGCGATAACCCAGATTGACGGCGAGGTCGCGGTGCGCGGCGATGCCGGTGAAGACCGTCTGGAGGCGCTCCAGGTCCCGGAACATGGGATAGCTGAACACCGCCGCGCATTCACCCATGCTGCCGCAGGACGTCGGTCCGGACCGCGCCCCGGGCGACACGAGATTCACCAGCCGGCGCGGCTCGGGAACCGGCAAGGGCTGGAGGAGCAGTTGGTTGAACAGGGAGAACATCGCCGTGTTGGCGCCGATGCCGAGCGCGAGCGTCAGCACGGCCACCGCGGTGAAGCCTGGCGCACGTCTCAACATGCGGAGGGCGTAACGGATGTCGTGCCCCCGGTCGGTGAGGAACTCCATGCCCATCATGCGCCGCCTCCTCCGCTCGTCGATCGCCACACATTCGAGGCGCGAGCTCTCGACATCGCCGAAGCGGCGCAAGGTCAGCTCGCGGGCGCGCTCCGGAGATTCGCCGCGCTCGATCAGTTCGCGGATCCGCATGTCCAGGTGAAAGGACAATTCGGCCGCCACGTCACGGCCGGGATCGAGCCCGAAGAGCCCACGGAAACGCCTCCACCGCGCCGCCACGTCAGCCTCCGCCGCTCGAGGGTTGTGCGTCCAATGCGGCAAAGACGGCCGCCGCGTAGCGGCGCCAGTTCGCTGTCTCCACGTTCAACTGCGTGCGTCCCCGCCTGGTGAGCGAATAGAACTTCGCCTGGCGATTGTTCTCCGAGACGCCCCAGCTGGCATCGATCCAGCCGCGTTCCTCGAGCCGGTGGAGGGCCGGATACAACGTCCCTTCGCCGACGGCCAGGACGTCGGACGTGGCCTGCTCGATCCACCGCGCGATGGCATAGCCATGCGCCGGGCCCCAGCTCAAGGCTCTCAGGATCAGTAAGTCGAACGTGCCTCGCAGAATCTCTGGTGGCGGCTGCGGCATCGTGCTCTCCCATCGGGTTCCAAGGGGAGGATATCAGGTGACCCATCGAAACGCAAGGGGGACGGCGCCGCGGGAGATGCGCGGGAGAGCTGGCTAATGGGCGGTTTGCCGCGCGTTGCGGTGTCGCGGACCGCCAACACGAACGACGAGCTTCGCCACCGCGGTGACGACACTCAGTGCCATGCGCAGCGGAAAGACGCCGGCGGCCTGATCCGCGCTCGGGGCTCGCGGCATACGACCGTGCCGCTTCGGCAGTCAATGCCATGGCCTGCGGCAGCGACGCACATGCGGTCAGAAAACTTGGCAGGCCCGCGGACCGATCCTCTGTGTAGTCCAAAACGTCGTCGACGATCTGGCACTGCATCACGATCCGGAAGAGCGTTTCCACGTTGGGGTCGCAATGAGTCGCCCTGATGCCCTCTTCGAGGCGCTCGCCGTTCAGCGCGATCGCGGTAACCGCCGCCAGGGACACCCGCGCGACCGCTTCGCGGTACGAACGAACCTCGTCGAAACGCCGATGATCCCCGCCGATTGACGGGCGTCGTCTTTCCAGTTCCCGAAGCCGGCCGAGATATTCCTCCATCCACGACTCCAGGCCGGCCTTCTCCAGCCGCTGCCGGATCGCCTGGTATTCCGCTTCGCACAGATCCTTGTCATCCCAGGCCGCATTCGTGCACGCTTGAAAATCCAGGAACGTTGCCAGCTCGCTGATTCTCTTTCGCGGCAATCGCTGCGAATTGCGAAGCACATGAAGCGTGTCGAGCGCAACGATGCACAGGACTCGCAACGGCGTCTTGGGTGCGGCGTAGAACAAGAGCGGCAGGCCGCGGAGAAGGCAGGTGAGCGACACGAGGCTGGCCCGTAGCCGTCCGTAGCTCGCGCCGTGACGCCGTGTTCGATCCACGTCAGACATGACACAGCACGACTTCTCGAGGACACCTCCAGCGGATCGGCACGAGATCGCTGACCCCGCGGCTGACGATCAGGCGTGTCGGACCACGCTGATGACTCAAGAAGCAATACGGGTAGAAGATCGCCCCCGGAAACAGCCGGTCTCCGTATTCCCAGCCGACCAACTGGCAGCCATGCAGATGCCCCGCCAGGACGAGGTCGTAGCCGTCATGGCGGGACGTCTTCCAGATGCGCGGGTTGTGCGCGCAGAGGATGCGGACATGCCCATCGTCGTGCGGCGCGGCTTCAGGGCCGGAGACCGCGATCACTCGCGCCCCATGCATCACGCGTGCGATGCCATCATGGATCCATTGCCCGCCGCCGTGCACCACGGCCTCGCGGACGCGGTTCATGCCGATCCGCAGGTCGTGGTTGCCACCAATCGCAAGGACCCGAGCGACTTCGCGGAGGCTGGCAACCAGGTCACTCAGCTTGCTCAACTCGGAGGGACGGTCCACCAGGTCGCCCCCCAGCAGCACCACATCCGGACTGCAGCGAGTCACGCCGTCCATCACCTGCCGGCACAGCGTGTCGGAACGACCGTTCCTGAGGTGAATGTCGCTGACATACAGCAGCCGGCACGCGTCGGGCCGCGCCGACAGCCGCTCTTCGCGGACGTGCAAGGCTTGATTCAGCCCGATTTGCAGCGGTCCGGCAAACCATGGGGATCCGCCGCCCGAGGGCCCTTCGACTCGCTCCCGCTCGCTCAGGGCACGCTGCTGGAAAGTCGGGCTCCTGATCAACGGACTGCGACCTCTGAAGTGGCCTTCATCGCGCGCCCTCGCCAAGGACGAGGACCGAGACCTCGCGGACGCGCGGCCCGTCGAGCTCCACCAGGAAGACACGCTGCCAGCGCCCGAGCTGCAGGCGGCCTTCGGCGACGTTCAGCGACGCCGACGACCCGAGCAGCAGGGCGCGGCAATGCGCGTGGCCGTTCGACCGTTCGCCCGGGGCCAGGTTCACGGTCCGCACGTCCATGTCATCGTGGCGATAGGGCGCGTCCCTCGGCGCCGCCCGGGCGAGCAAGGCGTCGAAGTCCGCGAGCAGCAGCGGCTCGTGCTCGTTGACGACGATGGCCGTCGTGGTGTGCAGGCTCTGGATGTTGACGAGGCCGGCGCGGATGCCCGCCTCGGCGGCCAGCGCCTCGATCCGGGCCGTCAGGTCGATGAACTCCGTCGCGCGCCCGGTCGCGACGCGGATCCGGGTGTGGTGGCAGATTGCCGCGGGCACGAGTGTCTCCATGGGCCGTCGTCCTCCTGTCGCGCACCGGCCGATTCGACCGGCGTGCGAGAGTATCGCCCGAATAACCCGTTGGCGTCGTGACGCGCCGGTGAGGGTTGCGTGAGATGTCTGTGAGGCCGGACGCCACTAACGGTTTTGAAACCGGCTCTACGCTTCGCCGAGGCGGTGTCTCAACAATCGGGCGATCTCCCGGAAACTCTGAAACGACAACCCCGCCTGGGCGAGGTGAAGGATGAGCGGGCGCCGGAACACCGAGGTGAAGCTCGCGGCCAGAACGCGCGTGACCGCGTCGTCGTCGTAGACGTCCAGGACGAGCTCGAGGGTTTCGGCGAGCTTACGTGGGCCGGTGCGGAGTAGACAAGTGGCCAGCAGGGCTCGCACGTCGTCGGCACGTCGCCAGATCAGTGGGCGGCTCGAGTCATGAACGGTCTCGAAGTCGAACCAGTTTGCGGCTCCGGCCTCGCCCTTCGACGAATGCTCAGGGCGCCCCGAGCCCCGCCGAGGGGCGAGGTCGACCAGCACGTTCTCGGCCATGGCGTCTCCGTGGGTGAATCCCAGGCGATGGAACTCCGCAAGTGCGACGACCGCCAGTTCGATGGCCCTCTTCCGGACCGGCTCCTCCAGCTCCGGATTCTCCAGCAAGGACGCCAGCGTCTGTCCAGCGAGGCAGGGCAGGACGAGCACGCCGCCGGCATCGATCCGAATCGAAGCAGCGCGGAGGTCTCGGTAGACGCGGCGCTCCCGCTCCTCCCAATCCCGCTGGGGGAGGACCCGCACACCGCCATCCAGGATCCTCACCAGCACACCGCCCATCCAGACCAGGAGAGGCGCGTAGAACGAGCGGTGCTTTCGTACCTGCGGCGTGCCGTCCTGGTCGGCGATCGAAACCTTCGAGTACCTCGCGGATCGGAGCAGCCGCCCCAGAGTCAGGCACAGGGCAAAGTAGGAACGCTCTGCCAGTTCCCGCACCCACTCAATCTCCGGAGAGCACGCAGGCGATGCCGATGATGATCAGGACCATGCCGACGACGTGAGGGCGGCGCATCTGTTCGCCGAAGACGTAGACGCTCGCGAGGGGGATCAGCACGTAGTTGAGGCTGGTCAGCCCGTACGCAATCGACAACGGGGCGACTCGCAGAACGTAGAGCCAGCAGACCGTCGAAGCGATCCAGGCGGCGAACCCCGACAGGACATGCACGTTCCGGGCGGCGGCGAGCAGGAACTCGACGCGCCCGAGCGGCGCGAGGTGCTGGGCGCCTGACTTCAGAAAGAGCTGTCCGACCGCCGAGCACGCCACCGTCGCCAGGAGCAGCCCGATCGTCTTTCCTTGGATCATCGATTACCTGTCTCGTGTCGAATGCGATCGATGGGCGAGGTTCGCGTTGTCATGGACGCCTCCGTATCGCCGATCGCGACCGGCAAAAGCCTGAACGGCGGAGGCGAGATCGGCCTCGTTGAAGTCCGGCCACTGGACGTCGGTGAAGTAGAGCTCGGCGTAGGCCGACTCCCAAAGCAGGAAGTCACTCAGTCGTTGTTCTCCGCCGGTGCGGATGAGCAAATCCACGTCACGCGTCCCGCCCGGTGCGTGGATGGCCTCCCGCAGAGATCGCTCGAAGGCCTGCCGCGTCGGGGGTATCCCATTGACGAGACGGCCGGCCGCCGCCACCAGCGCCTCACGGGCCGAATAGTCGATCGCAACCCGGAGATGGAGCGAGGTTCCTTCGCGCGTACGCTCCTCGACGTGCTCGATGCTGCGTCGAAGGGAACCCGGGATCCGGTCCCGGCGCCCTATCGCGCTCCAGCGTACACCGCTGTCGGCCAGGTGGGCGCACTCGGAGTCCAGGTGGTGCTGGAGCAGCAGCATCAGGTTGTCCACTTCGCTCCGCGGACGGCGCCAATTGTCCGATGAAAACGCGTAGAGCGTAAGAGTGGTGATCCCCAACGCCGGCGCGGACTCCACCGTCCGTCGGACCGCCGCGGCTCCGGCGACGTGGCCCTCCTCCCTGGGTAGACCGCGCATGACCGCCCAGCGGCCGTTCCCGTCCATGTTGATCGCGACATGGAATCGGTCGCGATTGATCGCGACATGGAATCGGTCCCGGCCTCCGTCCATTGGCTCGGCGTACCGGGCTGGGTCCGATTGTTCGGGGTGCCGCGTCCGCGAATCCAGGTACTTCGTGTCACAGAGCATCTCCAGAAAAGTGTAGTGCCGACCTTCAGGTCGGCCCGGGGCTGGCCTAAAGGCCAGCGCTAGTCTCGGGCGCACCGGCCGATTCCGCCTTCGCCCAGGCTTCGGCGCGACAAGTCGGCCGCCGGCGTTCGACAGGATCGCCCGGACGGCCCGCTGGAGTCTTCACGCACAGGTGAGGGTTACGTGAGATGTCGGTGAGATTGACGTGCGATCAGCAGGGTTCCGCGAGGTTCCACGAGGTTCCTCGGGGTTCCACAGGGTTCTGTTCCGCAGGGTTCGGGCAGGTTCTCTGGGTTCTCTGTCCCAGGGCGCAGAACCCAGGACAGAATTCCGGGTCCACGGGCTCCGGGCCAGCGGAACTTACCAGTGCTCGCTCAGGGCGGGCGGCGCATCAGGCCGAGCGCCAACCCCAGTCCGAACAGCGCCGTCTCGCCGAAGGCAATGATCGCCTGCGAAGTCCGGCCGAAATCCGGTTCCCCGATCAGCCGCCCCAACGGCTCGAGCGTCGCGCGAGAGCCGTCGGCGGCACGGGCAATCACGTGAATGGTGCCGCCGACGAGCGGCCGTCCGGCAAGCGACAGGACGAGCCCGGCCAGCCCGCACACCGACGCGGTGATCGCGGCGGCGCGCAGCAACCGGCGGCCTCGAGGCGCCGCCATACCGCCCTGAACTCCCCGCGTGGCGATGGCATACCCGATCCCCGCGGCTCCGCCGATGACGAATCCCTCGAGCGTCCCGCCGATGCCGATGCGCAAGCCGACGAGCGCTTCGAGGCTCCATCGGGCGATCCATTGGACGGCGAGGCCGACGAGCCCGCCGCCGAGCGACGCGCCGGCGACGAGGGCGGCCGGCTTCGCGGAGCGCGCGCCCGCCTCGGCCAGCGACAGTCCGCCTCCAACCCCGGCGCCGCCGAGTGCGCCAAAGACGCCGCCGAGGACGGCCAGCACCGGCGCGATCGCAACCGTGGCGGCACTTCCCGGCGCGGCGGCGAGGATCAACCCTCCCGAAGCGCCGGCCGCGACGCCCGCGAGACCGCCGCCCGCCGCGGCGCCCGCCCATCGTCTGGCGGCGATTCGCGCGGCGCGGCGCAGCCGGAGCCGCAGCAGCTCGCGCGCGACGGCAAGCGGCGCCGGCGAGCCGAGCACCGGCACCTCTCCCGCGCCGGGCACGTCCCAGCGCGCATCGCGCAGCAGCGCGCGCGCGCCGGCATGACCGGGGCGGGTGCCGAGGCGGCTCAGCGCATCCGGCGTTCCCAGCGCATGCAGCAGCTCGGCCGCCTCGCGGCGGTCGTCGTCGGTGGCGCCGGCATGGGTGAGACGATCCAGCAGCGGTTCGTAGGCATCACCAGCCGGGGCTTCGATGGCCTGCGGCGCTCCGGCAGCCTGCGGCCGCGGCACCGTCACCCGCTCCGGCCACACGCCATCGTCCTCTTCTTCGATGACGTCCGCGAAGACGAACCGGTAGCCGTGGCGCGCGACGGTGCGGATGAAGCGCGGCTCGCGCGAATCGTCGGCGAGGGTGCGGCGGAGCGTCCTGACGGCCTGGCTCAGCGCGCTGTCGGAGACGATGACGTCCGTCCAGACGCGATCGAAGATGTCGCGGCGGTGCACCGCCTCGTGACGCCGCTCGACCAGCAGGACGAGCAGGTCGAAATAGCGCGGGATGATCGGCACCTCGCGCCCGTCGCGCAGGAGGAGCCGGCGCCGGGGCGAGAGCGTGAAATCACTGAAGCGGTATCGAATCACGACGGTTGGCTCTGGTGCAGCGAAGAAGCACCGGATAGCTCTCGACGCCTCGCCATCGGCCACTCGCGTGCGAGCGGCGGAAGCAGCCGCAGCGACGTGCGGAGCAGCGCCGTCCAGCGCGCGAACGCCCGCACGTCGCGCGCGCGCCACTCGAAGCCGTACGCCCGGCGGATCGGTGACGGAAGCGATCCGATCGTCAGCAGCTGCATCGCCCGGAACGCCGGCCAGGCCACGTACCACCGCGGCGGGTAGAGCACCGCTCGTGCGAGCGCCCGGCTGGTGTCGGTCACGACGATGCTCCCGCTCGCCAGCATCTCGCGCATGTAGGCGTCGAGCTGCGCCGAGTCGCGCGGGAGCCATCCAGCCGGCATCGCCAGCAGCGGCTCCATGATCGCCGCCTCCGAGCAGTACCGATCCCGCTCGCGAAGGGTCAAGGGGCCTACGAGCAGCTCGTAGACGAGCGGAATCGACTCGAGCAGCGTGGAGTGCACCCACCGCTGGAGGTCAGGATGGTGAGCGGAGTAGGCCTCGCCCGCCCCATCATTACTTACTGACGGCGGGACGCGGCCGCGCACCCGGTCGTGAATCGCGTTGATGCCCGCAGCGGCGGCGATCATCTGGTCCGTCTCGCCGAACGTGAGCGACAGCATCGCGCGAACGGTCGAGTGCAGCCGCCGGAAGCTGGAGAGAAGGCCGCCGGAGAAGGAACTGTGCTCATGCACGCCGGCGACAACCGCGGGATGCGCCAGCTGGAGCAGGATGGCACGGCCCCAGCCGGCCACCACGATCACCTCGCGGTTGACCTTCCAGGTGATGCTTTCGGGCCCGGCCCGCACGTGGTCGGATCGGAGCAGGCGCGCGCGCACGGCGGCGCGATGGCGTTCGAGTGAATCTGTTGCCGAAGTCATTCCGCTCCGTCGATTCTGTCATCGTTTCAGTTCCCGTTGCAGGAAGCGCCGGAGCGATGGCAATAAATGCGCGGATCGACGAGACTGTTGCGGCCGAGTTCTTATGCGTAAACAACTCCTCCACATGGCCGCAATCGCGTGCTTTGGATTGGCCGGAGCGTCGAGTCTCGCGCAGACGCCAAGCGCGGACCTAGCGGCCCCCAACGGCCCCGATCCGCGCGAGATTCCGGTGCCGCGCATCGTGACATCGCTGGGAACTCTGCCTGGCGTCACAGAGCTGCCGGCGCGCACGGCAATGCCCGATGTCATGGTGATGAACGACGGCACGCGCGTCACGACGCGGCGCCAGTGGGAAGCACGGCGCCGGGAAATGCGGCGCATCCTGTCGTATTACGCCGTTGGGCAGATGCCGCCCGCGCCAGGGAACGTCAAGGGCCGCGAGATTCAATCCGAGCTCGTGCTGGACGGCACAGTCAAATACCGGCTCGTTCGCCTGACGTTCGGCCCCAAGTCCCAACTCAGTCTCGACATCGGCGTGTTCACGCCCGTCAAGGGAGGGCCGTTCCCCGCCGTGATTCTCCAGGGAGGGACGCCTCCTGGCGGAATGGTGCTGCCCCGCCTGCCGCAGGGCCCGAATCAGGGACGCGGCGAAAACGTGCTGTTGCTCGTGGGGCCGGCGCCTCCCGCTGCGGGCGATCCCGCGACGTCTGCGGCGCCGGTGGGAAGAGGCCGCGGTCCGGCCGCGCCGCCGACGGCCGCGTCAGTGGCCACACAGCGCGCGGAAGTGTTGAAGAGCGGATACGCGCTGGTGCTGTTCAATCCCAACGACTGCGCCGAGGACACGACGCTGCGGAACATGGACGGCAGTTGGGCGTTCCGCAACACGCGTTTCTTTCCCGCCTACCCCGGCTACGACTGGGGCATTCTGGCGGGCTGGGCCTGGGGCGCCTCGCGCGTCGCCGACTATCTCGAGCACGACTCGTCCATCGACGCGGCCAAGCTCATCATCACGGGCGCCTCGCGCAACGGGAAGTCCGCGATGATCGCGGCGGCGTTCGATGATCGCCTGATGGGCGCGCCGGTGGTGACGGGCGGGGGTGGCGTCGGCGCGTACCGTTTCGCGGGACCGCGCGGAAGCGAGACGCTCGACATCATGCAGAAGAAATACCCGAACTGGTTTTCCCCGAACCTGCATCAGTTCCGGGGCCAGCGGGAGAAGCTGCCGTTCGACGAGCACTGGTTCCTGGCACTCGCGGCGCCCCGGCCGTTCATCGCCCTCGAAGGCGATGCCGACAGGATCTCACTGCCTGAAGCCGTGCGGCAGTCGATACTCGGCGCCCGTCCTGCCTATGCGCTCTTTGGCGCACCGGATCGCCTTGGCGTGAACTTCGCCCGCCACGGTCACGCCTTCACGCCTGAAGATTGGACGGCGATGCTGGAGTTCTTCGACAAGCATCTGCGAGGCAAGCCGACCGATCGGACGTTCGATCGTTTCCCCACGGAGCAGGAGCTCGACGCGGCCGCGGCGCGAGGCGCGGCGCCGGCGAGGCAGTAGCCGCTCATCGTGTTCAGCCCGTCACGAACAGGCCGGCGCCTCCAGTAGTAGGATGTCGGCATGATTCCTTCTTCTCCCGCGAGACCCGCGACCGCGTCCTCCGAGTTCTTCGATCCGGTTGGCAACGGCAACCTGCCGCCGATGCCTTACCGGGACATGCCCGAGCCGCTGCCGCTCGGCAAGGTCCTCGGCCCGAGCGTCATCCTCGCGGGACTGGGCGTGGGGTCCGGGGAGTACATCATCTGGCCGTACATGGCCTCGACCGTGGGGCTCGGCTTTCTGTGGGCCGCGGTGCTCAGCGTCACCGTGCAGTACTTCCTCAACATGGAGATCGAGCGCTACACGCTGGCAACGGGCGAGACCGCCGTGGCAGGCTTCGTCCGCTTCTGGAAGCCGTGGGGCGTGCTGTTCTGCATCTTCACGATCGTGCCGAACATGTGGCCTGGATGGGCGACGAGCGGCGTGACGATCCTGACGTTCCTGATGGGCGGCGGCAACGTCCCGTACATCACGATTGGCGTCCTCGTCGCCGCGGGCGTTGCGCTCACCGCCTCTCCGGTGGTCTATCAGACACTCGAGCGGGCGCAATTCTTCAAGGTCGGGTTGACGCTCGTCTTTCTCGCGTTTGCGATTGCGGTCGCGATCGGCCCGTCGGCATGGGCCGAGCTGCCCAAGATGGTCACGCAGTTCGGACAATTCCCGGACACGAATGTCCTGCCGGTCTCCCTCGTGCTGAGCGGGCTGGTCTTCGCCGGGGCGGGCGGTGTCAACAATCTGGCGCAGAGCAACTGGATCCGCGACAAGGGGTTCGGCATGGGCGTATACATCCCGCGGATCGTGTCACCGATCACCGGCGAAGAAGTGGCCGCGCCCGCCACCGGTTCGATGGTGCGCCAGGACGCGGAGAACATCCGGCGCTTCCGCGGCTGGTGGGACGTGGCGAACAAGGAACAGCTCGTGTCGTTCTGGTTCATCTGCGTCTTCTCGATCACCATCTTCTCGACGCTCGCCTATTCCACGCTCTACGGCCGGACCATTTCCGGGGAGGCCAACCTCGCGTTCATCCGGGCCGAAGGAGAGGCGCTCAAGACGGTCGTCGCCCCCTGGTTCGGTACGTTCTTCTGGGTCTTCGGCGCGCTCTCGCTGGTGCTGGTGGCGCTGGGCGTGATCGACTACATCTCCCGCATCTTCGCCGACGTCATCAAGACGGTGTACCTGCAGGACAGTCAGCGCTGGACGGAAAGCCGCATGTACTTTCTCGTGGTGTGGAGCACGATTGCCGCGGGCTCGACCATCCTGCTGTCCGGGTTCAACCAGCCGCTGTTCCTGCTGGTCGTCTCCGCCTGCCTGAACGGCATGGTGATGTTCGTCTACTCGATTCTGCTCATCCAGCTCAATCGACGCGGGCTTCCACCGGCGCTCCGCGTGCGCGGCCTGCGGCTGGGCATGCTGGTGTTCGCCACGGTGTTCTACGGCTTCTTCTCGGGTTGGCTGGTCCTCGTCCAGGTGCGAAGCTACCTGGCTGGACTCTGAGCGCGGCAGGACATCGCAACGATCGATCGACTGTCGTGCGCCCAAAACGACCAACGAACGCGGGCCGCTCGGCGTGAGCCCGCGCCCGCCTTACTTGAGGTACCAGTGTCCGGCGATCGACACGCTCAGCGGATTCTCCTCGAATCCTGAGAACGTCGTCTGGAATCGACGGTATCCGAGCTCCGCGCTCAAGCCGAATCGCGGCACGCCCCCGAACGTCAGCTCGCTGCCACCGAAGACGCGAAATCCGATGCCGTTGTCCGACACGGACTCCTGGCCGGCGGGCGCCGAGACCTTCAACGTCTGGTGACGAAGACTCAGCACGGACCCGACGTACGGACGGATCCAGACGTAATCGCTCACGTGATCGAACAACGCGAACACCACGCCGGGCTCCAACCGGATCGAGGTCACGCGGCCGGCGGCGACGTCGCTCGTCATCGCATCTCGCGTGAACGCCAACTGAATCCCGAGACGGTCGCTGGGCCACGCGCGCATCGTCGCCCCGAAGCTGCTCGGTGATCCGACCAGCCCGCCAACGCCGAAGATGTGAGTGACAGGGGTGTCGTCGAGTTCGCCGCGCACCGCGATGCGCTCGGTCCCCGGCCTGTGAATCGCCGGCGGAGTCGTGGCCGCCGCGGGCTCTGGCGCTGAGGTCGCGGACGCCGGCGCCGAGGATGTTCGCGGCAGCACGCGCGCCGCGGACGCGGCTTCGTTGGCCGGACCGAGGCGTCCCATCGTCACGTGCACGTAGGCGATCCCCTCGGGTGCGTCGGGCCAGTCAATCCTGGCCCAGCTTCCAAGATTGCGCGACACGGGCAGAACAGTGCCGCGCGGCACATGGCCGATGACGGGAGCGGCGGTGCTCGGACCCTTGTGAACGTCAGCCGACGCAACCGTGACCGTGAGCACGGGGTTCTGGGCTCGGACCAACGCCGGATTGAGCGCGAGTGCGAGGATGACGACCGCCATGCGACGAACCATTTTGATCCCCTCCTGCGGTTGTCCCGCCCGAACAGCGGTCGCACGCCGCCTTCGCCGCAAAACGGACTGCGCCGACAATACGCGCGGCGTCACGCACGAATCCGATTCGCGACTGACGATTTTGACGGACCTCGACCACGGAACGCGCCGAAATCCGCACCGATCGCGTTGCGATGGAAATAACAGCAAAAAGCCTTCCGGCCCGGGCCCGGGACGTCATGTTGGGCCGTCTGGAGGAGTGCCCGGCTCAGCTGGGATACCGACCCGCGGTCAGCGCAAACCCGCGCGGCCGAGAAGAGGTGATTACAAAATGCCCGTGGATTTCATTTCATCGCGCTTTCGCGACGGGCAAAGTGATCCTGGCTGTCTCACCCGCGACAAGCGTGACCGGCGCCGCGAGCGGACGAAGTGCGTCGAACACGCCCGCCTCCGCCGGATCGCTGAGGCCAACGTCGTGGATTGCCGCTATCAGGTACTGTCCTGGAGGCAGTCGTGTCATCCGCGTCCTGGCAGGCCGGAGTGTTTCTCCGGCAGACAGGGGTAAAGCGTTCGTTCTGTCGTACCTGATGAACCGATGTTGCCACCGCTTCGGATCCTCCGGGAAGAGGATCACCATGACGGGTTCTGGCTCGCCCCTTTCGCTCGCACTCGTAACGTTCACGTCGACATGCGCCACCCGTTTCGTGAGCTCGACGACGACGTCGTCGAAGCGTTCCGTTCCGCCAAACATCAGCGTCTTCCCGGCGAGCTCCTCCCCGCGACGGCGAATCGATAGAAGGACTCCGGCACCTTCCGCGAAAAGCACCATCGGTCCTCGAAAACCGGCCAAGTCGAAGCGGCCGTTTTCCTGCACCCGAGCCGACGGCACCAGCGGATAGTACGGGCCGAGCGTCCCCGGCGGCGGAGTACAGGAGATCCAGAAATCTGCGGATCCTCCGGTGGCCGCAGGCCGGCCATCGACGACGACGCGGCCTGACACCTTCGCGCCGGTGTTTGTCTGAACGCGCAGCGACACGTCCGCGTCGCCGATCGAGACGTTGACATAGGCTGCTTCCTTCATCCGCTCGCCCGGCGTCACCACGACGTAGTAGTCACCAGGTTGAATGCCATCGAACCGGAAGGCTCCGTCTTCCCGGTGGCTCATCTCACTTGCGGATGAGCGCAAATAGACGTCGTCGCGCCTGGTGAGGGACATGTAGCGTGTCCCGGCCAAGCGGGACGCCGCGTGAATTGACGGCGGTGATCGAGAGTCGTGCCAACCGGCAACGCGCGAGCGTGAAGTTCACGCCCTCGCTGTCCCGGCCGGCGCGCACGACAACTGCTCGCGCGCCGCGAAGCGCCGGCGAACCAGGATAGTACGTGTTGGCATACCCGGCTTGCGGGACAGGGTCGCCGCGGTGTCGCGGGCGGCTGTAGGTCGCCAGGACGTAGGTACTCGCCGGCAGGCAAGTTGAAGAGACGGAATTCGCCCAGATCGTTGGTCGTTGCCGAAACTCCGGATGCAGCGAGGGTTGTGTAGCTGCCAAACGCCACCCGACGCACCGCGTGCACCTCCGCGGCGAGCATCCCGTCGCCGTTCTCGTCTTGAATGCGGCCCTCGATGGCACCCGATCGCTCCAGCCGAACCGTGACGTCCAACGTTCGCCTTGCGGCGACCGTCGCCTCCTTGCTTCGTTGAAGCGGCACGAACCCGCTCTTGGGGCTCACGGCGAGGTTGTACGAACCAGCCGGAAGATCCGCGAAATCGAAGCGGCCGTTGACATCTGTGTCGATTTGCCGCGAGACATGGACATACGGACGGTTCGGACCTTCCGTCCGCTGTGAATCCAGGCTGACCTTCACGAGCCTGACCGGCGTGCCGGTGTCGGCGGCGACCACGCGACCGGTGACCCGTGCCGAGCCGGACGGCTGTGGCTGGCCACCTGAGGGTTGTCGCCGCGCGGCCGCCGGATTTGTGATCGCGACCGCGCTCAACGCCGCAATGGACAGCAGGTAGCCGACTCGTCGGAGCATTCATCCTCCAAGAGGGCGGTTGATCGAAAGAACTGACGGACTGCGATTTAGACGCGGCGTCCACACAATTGGCTCGGCTCCCTGCTGCAATCGGGCCGCAACCTGTAACGGTCCAGTTCGATGGACAATGGGCCACGTGGGCCAGGCGCTCACGCTATGAGAGTTGAAATCAGCGCGGGGTCGATCGATGAAGATGAGATCAATGCCTACGCGCGTATTCCGATCCGTTTCGAGGTGACCGAGGTTTTCGATGTCGTGACACCCGGGCACGACGCCCCTCGGTTCGAACTGTCCCTGCGTAAGCTCGGCGCCTCCTACCTGAAGGACTACGACGCGGTCGGCGAAGAGAACCCGGCCAGCTGGGCAACGCGTTTCGATGTGTCGAAGTGGGGGCTCTTTACGGCCCGCGACGACGGTCAGCGCGTGGGCGGTGCGGTCGTTGCCTACGACACGCCTATGGTGGACATGCTCGAGGGGCAATCCGACCTGGCGGTGCTGTGGGACATCCGGGTGGCGCCTTCAGCGCGCCGTCGAGGAGTGGGGTCGGCGCTCTTTGCCGCCGCGGAAGCCTGGGCGTCCGCTCGACAGTGCCAGCAGCTCAAGGTTGAAACCCAGAACATCAACGTGGCGGCCTGCAGGCTTTACTCGCGCCACGGGTGCGTCCTCAGAGCCGCTCGCCCGGGCGCTTACCCGGAATTCCCCGACGAAGTCCAGCTGCTGTGGTACAAGGATCTCGCTCGTCAACCAACGACCGGCTAAGCCGTCTTGACCGCCGAAAAACGGAGAGCTCGTCTCGACGCATTCGTGCAGGATGTCCGGTACGCCTTGCGGACGCTGCACAGTACCCCAGCTTCGCCCTCGCGGCGATCATCACCCTCGGGTTGGGCATTGGCGTCAACACCGCTGTTTTCAGCGTGGTGAACGCCATCGTCCTGCGGCCCCTGCCTGTCAGGGACGGGGACCGTCTCGTCGTGATCGCGAGCCGGCAAACCTCCAGCCGGACCCTCCGCGGTGTTTCGTTCACCGATCTCCAGGATTACCGCCCGGCCACGATCGACGTGTTCGAGGACATCGCTGGTTACAGTGTCGGGTTCCTCGGCCTTGCCTCGCCCGGTGGCAAACCGGCACGCGTCCTCGCGACGTGGGTGACGGGCCACTACTTCCCGTTGCTCGACGTTCGGCCGGCTCTTGGACGGATGATCCGGGCCGACGAGGGGGCGCCCGGCCGAGTCGACGCGGTCGTAGTCCTTGGATACTCGACCTGGCAGCGCAGGTTCGCGGGCGATCCATCGGTGATCGGCCGAACCGTCATGGTGAACGGCCGCCCCTGCACGATCGTCGGCGTGGCACCTCCCGATTTCTCCGGGACGTTCGCGTTCTCTGAATCGGAGTTGTATTTGCCTTTGAACTGGCGCAGCGGCGCCGGTTTCGACGACCGGCAGGCTCGCGGCCTGCATGCCATCGCGAGGCTGCGGCCAGGTGTCACCATCGACAAGGCCCAGGCGGTGATGAACGTCCTCGCTCAGCGCCTCTCGCGACAGTACCCGGACTCGAACGCAAACCTGGGAATCAGGGTCCTGCCGGAACGCCTGGCTCGTCCCGAAGAAGATCAGTTTCGAACCAATGCGCTCGGCGCTGCGGTCATGATCACGATGGTCATCCTCGTCATGATCGTGGCCGCGGTGAATGTGACGAACCTGTTGCTGGCACGAGCAGCAAGCCGGCGCCGCGAGCTCGCGATCCGCTCCGCGCTCGGCGCCGGACGCGGCCGCCTCGTTCGACAGATGGTGACCGAGAGTCTGGTGCTCGCCATGCTTGGCGGAGGCGCCGGTGTCCTTCTGGGAACATGGGCGGTGCGTGCGCTCGCGGCGGTGCGCCTGCCGGGTGACCTCCCGGTGCGATTCGACTTCCGATTGGATGGCCGCGTTCTGGCGTACTCCGTGACTGTAGCGGTGATCACGGGGCTGCTCGTCGGCCTCGCCTCGGCGGTTCGCGTGTCGAGGGCAAATCCAGACGGCATGCTTCGCGGATCGCGGCAGGGCCCATCGGGCACGCATCGTCACGCCGTCCGCGGCTTCCTCGTGGTGGCCCAGATCTGCTTGTTGCTTCGTGCTTCTCTCGATGGCTGGATTGTTCGTGCGGAGCCTTGCCGAAGCCGAGCGCACGGACCTGGGCTTCCAACCGGAGGGAGTGCTCAACGTCCACATGGATGTCGGGCAACTTGACTACTCGGACACGCAAGGGCGGGCTTTTTTCGACGACGTCGAACGCCGGACACGGTCCATTCCAGGCGTCCACAACGTGAGCTTCGCGTTTACGATCCCGATGGGCTACATCCGGGTGAGCACCGCCGTCGAGGCCGAGGGCCAGCCGGGCGACCGCGACAGCCGCGTGTCCGCGGGACAGAACATCGTCAGTGCCGGATACTTCCAGACCATGGGGATTCAGATCGTTCGCGGGCGGAGCTTCGAGGACGCCGATGACGAGCAGTCGCGCCGGGTGGCGGTCGTCAACCAGCGCTTCGCGGACGTGCTGTGGCCCGGTCAGGACCCGATCGGCCGGCGCTTCAAATCGCCCGGGGCGGACGGGTACTTGATCGAAGTGGTGGGGGTTGCGAAGACCGGCAAGTATCAATTCCTCTTCGAAGATCCGCAGCCCTACTTCTTCGTCCCCATTGCACAGGAGTACACGGGACTTCGGGTGCTCCAGGTACGAGCGTCGATACCGGCCGACGCGCTCGCGCCGGCTATCGAACGAGCGATTAGAGACCTCGAGCCTGACTTGCCGCTGTACAACGTACAGACCATGACGCAGGCGCTCGGGAGCGGCCTCGGCTTCTTCCCCGTGCGCGTGGGTGCGATCGCCGTCGCGGCGTTTGGCGTGCTTGCGTTCGCGCTGGCGATCGTTGGCCTGTACGGTGTCACTTCGTACCTTGCCGGTCAGCGCACGCACGAAATCGGCGTGCGTCTCGCCGTCGGCGCCACGCCTCGGCACATTGTCCGGCTCGTCCTCGGGGATGGGTCGAAACTCGTGATGCTCGGTGTCGCTGCAGGAATGGTCATGACGTTGGTGTGTTCCCGAGTCGTTGGCCGGTTCCTGTTCGGCGTGTCGGCATACGACCCTCTCACCCTCGTGAGCGTGGTGCCGGTGCTCGGCGGTGTGGGCCTGATCGCGTGCGCCATTCCCGCCTGGCGCGCGGCCCGCGCGGACCCGACGATCGCCCTCCGTTCCGAGTGAAGTCCGGCAGGCGGGCGTTCCGGGCGTGCCGCGTAACGTTCACTGCAACCCGGCGAGATACTCGGCGACCGCTCTGATCTCCTCGTCGGTGAGACGCCCGGCCACGGCGCGCATGACGCGCGCCCGGTCGTTGCTGCGCGCGCCGCTCTTGAAGTCTGCGAGCTGCTGCACGATGTAGGTTTGCGGCTGGCCTGACAGGCGCGGATAGCGCTGGTAGCCCGCCCCGTTGGGCAAGTGACAGCCGACACATCCCGGCACACCGGTGGCGCGGTTGCCTTCCTCGTACAGCACCTTGCCCCGGGCCGCCAGCTCCGGATTCTCGACCGCGCCCCGCGCCGGCGCCTGGCTGGCGAAATGCGCTGCCATGCCGGGAATCTGCTGCTTCTTCAACGCCCCGAGCAACGGGGCCATGACGGCGCTCTTGCGCTTGCCGGTCTTGTACTCGCGCAGCTGCTTGTCCAGGTACGCGGCGTGCTGCCCGTCCAGCTTGGGGAAGGCCGGTGCCCCCGGCGCCGCGGCCGTGCCGCCGCCATGACACGGGACGCACGCGGAGACGGTGATCGCCCCCGCTTCCTGCGCCCAGACCGGGGTCGCGGTCCCGAGCAGGCAGATGCCCATCACCACGAACGTCGACAATCTCCGCACGGTGATGCCTCCAAGGAACTGACGCTGACAACTCCCAAAAAACCAACACCCAACTCCCAAAGTGTCTGGGGGTGAATCGCGGCGGATTGCACCCGGCAGTACGAGGCATGCGCCTTGGGAGTTGGTAGTTGGACGTTGGGAATTGCACGGCCGAGTTCCTTTCAGTTCGGTGCTGCCGCGGCGGACGCTCGGCCCCTAGTAAACAATGCCACCTGCCGAAGCGGAGCCTCGAGAGTCTCGGCGGCGCAGCCTCGCTAGATTGTCACAGCTCGTACCGGAACAACGCCCCGAACAGGTGCACCTTGTAATCCCGCGGACCGAAGTCGAGATACGCCCCGTTGTTGGCCGGCATCGGATTCACGCTGACACCGTCGTAGTGCCAGTCGCGGATCTTGGCGTCCTCGAACCGGTAGAGCACGCGCAGGGACAGCCGCTTGTAGAGCGGCACCAGGGCGTTGGCTTCGAGGAGATTCTGGACGAAGACGAGATCCTCCCACCCGTCGCCGGCGAGCGTGACCTGCACGGCATTCATTCCCAGCGCCGCGGGGTTGTACCCGTACCTGATTCTCGTACGGCCACTCGAATAGGTGTATCCGACGTCCGTCAGGACCTTGCCCACCTCGTAGTGAAAGCCCAGGCCCGTGACGTGGTTGTGATCCTCTTGAGAAACGTCCCAGGCCCGGCTGATTGGAAAGAGCGGACTGACCGCCGAGGCCGCCCCGCAAACCGATCTGAAGTTCGCCGCCAGCACCTGCTGGGTCGCGACGACCACCGCCCCGGGCGGTGGAACTCCGGTCGCGTTCGTCTGAACCGAGCCGTCGCTCAAGAAGTAGTAGAAGTTCCCGATCACGCAGGCATTCGGCTGGATGCCGGCCTGATGTTGTGCGCCCTCCTGAAACGAGTAGAACCCGTACGCGCTCGTGGTCGGTGATGGCTGCCAGTTGAGCTCCACCGACGGGGACGTCTGCCTGTGATGGTCGTTGCGTCCGTACTCCGACGCTGGATACTCCACGTCTCTCACCTGCAGGCCGACGCTGGCGTCCAGCGCCGGGCCGATGCCGTAGTTGTACCGGGCATTGAAGACGTTCTGGTTCCGGTCGGCCACGTCGAATCTGCGGAATTGCTCGACGTTGCGCAGCCACGTGGCGATGTTCGTCGTGTTAGCGGTCGGCACCGGTCCGAGCGAGATGCTGTAGAACTCGGCCAGATTGGCGGACAGGAAGTCGCTCCCGCGACGACGGCCGTACTCGTACGAAAGCCGGAGGGTGCCCGTCTCGGAATCGCGGTTGACGTAGCCGAGCCGAATCTTGTCTTCCCACGTCTCGTCGCGTTCGCGGTGCCGGCGGCGGAAATTCTCGCGCTCGTAGGCCGCTTCCAGGCTGTTGGTCCGGTTGACGCGGTAGTCGGCCGAGACGACCGAGCTCAGTTGGCGATACTCGTAGGGCACGCTGCGGATGGGAACGTCCCCCAGGCTCGGCGCCAGCCCGAGGGCCTGGGTCGCGGCGTAGTCACAGCGGGTGCCGTTGTAGCCGGTGTTCAGCGTGCCCACCGGGTTGTTGCCGACGGTCAGGTTCGGCGTCACGAAGGACCCTCCCGAGCCGTTGTTCAGCAGACGTCCCCACTGACCCGTCAGCGGATTGCACGCCAGATACTGCGTACTGTTGTCGGTGTCGAAGTAGCGGACCTTGCCCTTCACGGCCAGCGCTCGCGCCGGGATTCAGGATGATGCCGACGTCGACGAGCGTCGTGTCGATGCGCGCATCGGCCGACAGCCTGCTCAGCGAGGCGGTCGTGTTCCACACATTGGCCGTCGAGACCCCGTTGATGGTGCCGCCCGTCAACGGCTCGATCGCGGACGGAATCAGGTTGTCGTTCTGCTGCGAACGGGCGAACGACACGACGCCGGTTATCCGGCTCTTGAGAAACTTCGGGAGCTTCCTGGCGAACTCCCCCTTCACGTTGTAGTAGTCGTTGCTCGGGTACAGGTCGAACTGCCCTTGCGTAAAGGTCGTCGCCGGCACGCCCGCGATGGTGTTCGTCGTGATGAACAACGGGTTCTGGAACATCATCGTGTCGATGTCGTTCTCGAAGAACGACGCCGCGGCCTGCAGGCTGAGGTTCGTCACCGCGTTGGCGAACTGAAGCCCTGCCAGCACGTCCTGCGTGTTGTAGTCGATCGATTCCGGGATCTCGACGTTGCCGCCACCGCCGCCGCCGCCAAAGACGGCGCCGAAGGGCCGGCTGCCTTCTCGACGCTCGCGGGTATAGCTCGCGAAGGCTTTCCAGTTCGCAGGCAACGTGAGGTCGAACCGTGCGCGGCCCTTCTTCGCGGGTCAGCTCGACGTCGCCGTCCGTCGCGTTCGAGATGGCCAGGAGCATGTTCGCCTGGGTCGTATTCGCATCGGTCGTGCCTCCCGGGCGAAGTCCTCTCAACGTGAGCACGTCGCTGCCCGCCCCGTCCCACAGCGACCTGTAGGTCGTCGTGAACACATGGGGTGTTTCGCTGAAAGAGCCGCGCACCCTCCACGTGTTGTATCGGCCTACGTCCACGCCGTAGTACTGGTCGTCCTGGGCCACGCCACCGCCGACCGCGTCGAAGTGAAAGGCGCTTTGCGGTTTCTCGAACATCACGGTGAAGTTGTTCAGGTACGCGCCGCTGTCGAGGTCCTTGTATTCGCGGAACTTGGCGCTTCCCTGTCGCCGTTCAGGCCGATGGCGCCGAACTCGACCGTCGCCCGGTAGAGCAGGCCGCTCGCCGTCTTCGAGGGCTCCTTCACGAGCGGCGCGGGGACCGTGAGCAGTCCCGTGGGGCTGCGCGAATTCTCGGCGATGCCCAACCCCTCAGGGTCCCGTTCGACGATCGAGCTGATGGCGCGCGGATTCAAGGCGTTGCCGGGCGTGGCCTCCTGCCCGTCGCCAGGACCGGCATGCGCGAGGGAGGCCGTCAACCGCAGCACCCCGATACCGAGGGTGATGACTGAGGCATACGAACGGATCTTCATCAAGGTCTCCCGCAGAGTTGTCCCGCGGCGCGGGTGTGGATCAGCGCTGGAAGCGTGCCCCAGCCGGATGATTGCTGCCATGGATCTGCGAGTGGCAGTTCTGGCAGGTGCGCCCGATCACGCGTGGACTCTGTCCTCCACCCGACAGCGCCCCGGCAGCCGACTGCCCATCTCGATAGAACGTGCCGTTATGGCCTATCGACAGGTTGTGGCATTGCTGACAAAGGTAGGGACGCGCCCCCACGAGCAACTTGTCATGGTTGGAACCATGAGGCTGATGACAGTTGAGGCAACTCTCGCGGACAGGCGCGTGTTCCCAGAGGAACGGCCCCCGCTTTTCGGCGTGGCAGGTGTAGCAGACGTCGTTGACGGAATCCGCGTTCAGGAGGGAACGGGCCGACGAGCCATGCGGGTTGTGGCAGTCGACGCAGGACACCTTGCCTTCGGGCAGCGGCATGTGCGAGCGCCTGCGGAACTCGGCGCGTTGCTGCTGGTGGCACTGGAAGCAGGTCTCAGAGACGCTTTGCCGGGCCAATAGGCTGTTGGCCGACAGCTTCTGCATGGGATTGTGGCAATCGGCGCAGCCGAGATTGCTCTTCGCGTGCGTCGATCCCGGCCAGTGCAGGCGATTGCCACCCTCGTGGCAGGTCAGGCACTGGGCATTCTGCACGTCCACAGGCGTACCCCAACGCCTGGTGAACCCGATCAGCGCGGTCTTGTCGAGGGCGTTCTTGGCGTGATCCGAGCCCGGTCCATGGCAGGCTTCGCACCCCTGCCGCTGCCGGTCGTCCTTGGGATTCAGGCGGAAGACCTTGGCGTGCAAGGTCTCTCCGAAATGCTTGTTCTCCTGGCCGTGGCATTCGATGCACCGCGCCTCGCCGATGTATTCGGCTGGTTTCGCGGCAGGCTTCACGGGCGTGGCCTGCCCCCAGCACATCATCAGCACCGCGATGCCTATCCCGATCGTTCGCGTTCGCCACACTCGGGGCGTAAGCTCGATCGACCGCATCCGCATCCGCGCTCTCTTCCTCTACCCCCTACCCCTCTTTTTCTACCCCCTTCTTGATCTCGACCAATCGTCGCGGTGACCGTTCGTTGTTTCGGGCACTTAGTTCCCGGACACGCAGAGAGAGTCAACGCATGTGGTTCGTACGATCGACCGTCGACAATGTAGGCAGTTTGATCGAGAGTGTCAAGATAGATCGAGCGTGCGCGGACAAGAAAAATCCGAACGGATCAACTCACGTCCGCCGAAGCGCGATGGCCGGATCGACGTGCATCGCGCGGAGGGCGGGAATCACCGACGCGGTGAGACCCGCAATCGCGAGCACGGCACATCCGCTGACAAACGTCAGCGGATCGGTTGCCGTCACGCCGAACAACTGCGCTTCGATGTACCGCGTGCCCAGGAGCGCACCCGCGAGACCGAGTGCCAGGCCAATCCCGAGCAGTCGAAATCCCTGCCCCAACAGCAGGGTGACAATCGACGCCGGTTGCGCACCCATGGCGAGGCGAATCCCGATTTCCCGTGTCCGCTGGGTCGCGGCGTGCGCCATCACGCCGTAGAGGCCAAACACCGCGAGGATCAACGCGACGGCGCCAAACAGGCCGACGAGTGTGGCCATCATCCGTTGCGTGCTCAGCGTTCGGTCGAGGACATCGCTGAGCAGCTGCGGACGCTCGACGGCAAGCTGGCTGTCGGCCTGCCGCACGGCTTCGCGAATCGCCGGCACGAGCGACATGGCGTGGCTCGCCGCGCGCACGTGCAACGCGACGCCCGATTCGTAGTTCTGCGCCAGCAGCAAGTAATAGGCCGGCGGCCTCTCGCGCTCCAGCGTGGTGGTGTAGACCGTGTCGGGGACGACGCCGACGACGACCTGCAGCAGGCTGCGCTCGTCTCGCAGCGTTCGGCCGATCGGATCCTCGTGCGGCCAGAGCTGGTCCGCCAGGGACTTGGTCACGATTGTCACGCGCGGCGTCGTGGGACCGTCCGACGAATTGAAAAGGCGCCCATGGAGGATCGGGATGTTCATCGTTTCGAAGTAGCGATGGCTGACAACGTTGGCGCGAACGCCCAGGGCATTGCTGTTGTCCTTCTCGAGGGGGCGGCCATCCGTGCTGACGGCGGTTGACCGCGCGCCGCCACTGAGAACCGTCATGCGCGCAGCGGCAGCAGCGGCAACGCCCGGCAGGGCCTCGACACGGGAAAGAATCTGGTCGTACACCGCCAACCCGGCATCGGCTCCCCGTGACCCTCCTTCAAAGTAGCCGCGCGGTTCGAGATTGAGGGAAGCGACCAGGGTCTGATCCACCTGGTAACCCAGTTCCACCGAGTACGCGTTCTCGAGCGTGCGGAGGAACAGGCCGGCTCCCACGAGGAGCACCAGACTGACCGCGACCTGAAGGATGACGAAGGCTCCGCGCAGCCGGGTTGCGCGGGCGCCGGTCACGACGCTGCCTCCCTCCGCGCGAAGCGCCGTGGTCGTATTCCGTCGAAGCGCCTGAAGGACCGGAGCGAGGCCGAAGAGCAGCCCGCTGCCAACGCCGGCAACGAGCGTGAAGCCGAGGACGCGCGCGTTCACGGACAGGTCAACGGCCTCCGGGATGACGAACGTGTGGAGCAGCGGCGTCGCGACGCGAACGACGAGCAGCGCCCCGATCGAGCCAAGGATCCCGAGGAGCACGGATTCGGTGGTCCATTGACGGATGAGCCTTGCCCGGCTGGCGCCGATCGCGATCCGCACGGCGACCTCGCGCTCGCGCGACACGGACCGCGCGAGCAGCAGGCTCGCGACATTCACGCAGGCGACCAGGAGCACCATCAACACGGCCCCCGCGAGCTGCCGCAGCATCGGGCGCGTCGCGACGCGGAGGCTCCGGCCCTCGCCGAGCGGCGCCACGCTGAACCGCCGGGTGCTGTTCGAATCCGGGTACGCGGCCCGGAGGCGGCCGGCAACGACTTCGGCGCGTGCCGCCACCTGCTCGATACCGGCGCCGCTCGGCAACCGGCCCACCAGACTCAACCCTCTCGAACGGCGCAGGTCGAAGATCCGCGAATGACCGCGCGAGCGCCGCACGGCCGCCGACGGCGGATCGACCTCGGGCTGCAGCGCCGTCGGGACCCACGCGTCCGGCGCAACGCCGACGAGCGGGCCGACGAATCCCGGCGGAGCGACGCCGATGAGCACATACGGGTTGCCGTTGAGGCGAATCGTCCGGCCGATCGACGACTGGTCGGCGTTGAACACCCGCTGCCAGAGCGCATGCGAGATGACCGCCACGCGAACCGGGGCCCCGAGTCGATCGTCGTCGGGCGTCAACGCGCGGCCGAATCGGGTTTTGATCCCAAGAACCTCGAAGTAGTTGCCGCTCACGAGCTGCCCGGCCAGAGGCTCCGGGTGACCGTTCGCGTCCATCGTGAGTGACACCGGCGTGTAGGCCGCCAGCGACGCGAACGTCCCACTGTCGCGCAAGTCGAAATAGTCCGGATAGGACGAGTTCGAGTAGGGGTTGTTGCCGGACGACGTGTAGACGTCAACGAGGCTGTCGGGATCGGCGACAAGGGCGTCGCGGAGAAGGACCGCGTCCACGGCGCTGAAGATGACCGCGTTCGCGCCTATGCCAAGCGCGAGAGTCGCGATGACCGTTACCGCGAAGGTCGGCGCGCGCAGCAGTGCCCGGAGCGCATACCGGACATCACGATCGAGATCGGACAGCATGACGACTCCCTTGTGAGACACGCGTGCCTTGGCAGGAGTTTAGACGGCGCAACGGGGGTTCAGTTAGCCGGACCCGCACGTAACACTACTCAGCTGGCCGCACGTCGTACGGTCATACAACTCGGCGATACTCGCGCGAATCCTCTTTTGTTTCTGGTTTCCCTGAGGCCAGCGGTTTGCAATGGCCGGGCCGCGCACCTCTGCCAGGAGCGCCCGATGAAACTCGAGGAGGACGAGTGATGCGGATCCTGTGGAAGTTCGGCGGCCTGGTAGCCGCCTTGACGGCGATCGTCTCGCCCGCCTGGGCACAAACACTGACAATGCAGCGCGACGACCATCCCTCGACGAGCAGTGCGCGTGGTATCGCGGCGGCCGATTTCAACCGCGACGGTTGGACCGACATCGTCACGGCGCACAACGATCCGGACGGCGTCGCGGTGCTGCTGAACCGCGGAGCAGCCGGGGGCTACACCCACGCATTCATATCTCTCCCAGGCGGACCGTTCGACCTGGTGACCGGCGACATCAACAAGGACGGCAGGCTGGACATCGCCGTCGCCAACCCGGATGCGAACCTGATCAACGTGCTGTTCGGCAACGGCGACGGCACCTTCCGGACGCCCCTGAACGTCGGCGCGCGTTTCCAGCCGCGCAGCCTGGCGATTGCCGACATCGACAGGGACAGCTACCCCGATATCGTCTTCACCGGTACTTCAACCGGAGCGTGACGATCTACTACGGTAACGGCGCTGGAGATTTTCTCAGCAGGCAGCCGGCATCGATGGGACCGGTCGGCGACAACCCGCAGGGCGTCGCCGTGGCCGACTTCAACGTCGACGGATGGCCGGATTTCGTCGTCGCGGGATCGGCCGGCGGCGGCCTCACGATGGTGCTGCAGACCCCGGGCCAGGACCCGCACTTCAATTTGTTCGCGCTGCGCCCCTTGAACGGGCCGCAGCAGCAGAACGTCGTCACCACCGGCGATTTCGATGGAGACGGACGGCCCGACGTCGCGGCGGCATCGACGGGCACCAGCGACGTGACGATTGTCCTGAACAGCCGCGCCGGCATGACGACGCGCGTCTACTCGACGAGCGGCAGCTCCGCCCGCGGAATCGTCGCGGTCGACCTCGACCGTGACGGCGCGCTCGATGTCGTCACCGCGAATCGCGGCACGAGCACGCTCGAGGTGCTCGACGGCCACGGTGACGGCACATTTGCCGCCGCCACCGGCTTCGCCGCCGGTACGGGAAGCCGCGCCGTTGCCGCGGGCGACTTCGACAACGACGGCCGGATCGATCTGGCGAGCGGCAACGAGTACTCCGCGACGATGACCGTCCTGTCGAACACGACGGCCTTTCCGCGGAGTGCATATGCATTTCGGCGGGAGCAGCTCGGTCCCCAGGACAACGGGTTCCTGGGGCCGGTAACCGTCGACGTGGCGGACTTCGACAATGACGGCAAGCTGGACGCGGTCACGGACAACGGCGGGTTGCTCGTGTTGTTCGGCAACGGGCGACGCACGCAGATCGCGGTCAGGGGAAGGAATGTGATCGCCGCGCGTCTCAACCGGGACGGCAACACGGATGTGCTCACGTTGCAGCGAGGCTTCGACCCCGGCAGCCGCACGCGCATCGAGGTGTTTCTCGGCGATGGCACCGGCGCCTTCCCGGGACGCCGGACGACGCAGACGTCACTGGTCGCCTTCAATGACGCGACGGCCGACTTCAACGGCGACGGCCTGGTCGATGTCGCGCTCGCGGGTGAAGGCCAGATTCAGGTGCTCCTGGGTAACGGCGACGGCGGGTTCGCGATGAGGGCCTCCCTGACCACGCCGGTCACGGCCAACGATCTGTCCCCCGGCGATCTGGATCGCGACGGAGACGCCGACTTGGTGGCCGGCGGGCCGGCGAGCGTCGTCGCCTGGCTGAACGACGGCACGGGACATTTCGGGCCCGCGCGGGCGACGACGGTCTACGCGATGGACGCCATTTACGGCGCGAGCCTGGGCGACGTCAACCACGACGGCTATCTCGATTACGCGGTCGCCGGCAGTCCCCGTGAGTTTTCGACGGCGCAGCGGGCCGCGCTGCTCCTCGGCGGCCCCTCGGGGTTCCAGCCGCCGGCCTACCTCGCGACACGGGAGAACATCGCCGACACGGTTGTGGCGGACATCACGCTGGATGGCAACCCGGACATCGTCTGCGATAACGGCGTCATCTTCCCGGGCCACGGCGACGGCACCTTCGGCGCACCGGAGCTCTTCGAGTGGTATGCGCCGGACATTCACGTCGTCGATTTCAACGGCGACGGCTTGCCCGACGTGGTCTCGCCGTACTCCGTCGGCAGCGTGCAGATCATCGTCAACCAACGCCGCGACGACAACACCGCACCGACGGTGGATCTCGGACCGGACCTCACGTACCAGGTCCGGCCCCCAGTTCGCCGACAGTAACGAGAGCGAGTTCTGGGCGCGCGGCACCGATGCGGAAATGCACAGGCTGACGGTCCGCTGGACGTATCCGGACGGGCGTGTCCTCGACACGGACACGTTCCCATTCCTCGACGTGCCGATTCTGAATCCGGGACGCTACGAGTTCTTCGTCGAGGTGAGCGACGGCCGCGGCGGTATTGCCAGGGACTCCATCGTCGTCACCGTGACGCCGTCAAAGGAGATCGTGCTGCACATCGGCGACATGTGGTCCACGTTTGTGCAAGGGAACTGGCAGCGGCTGGCCGACTCGACCGCGGGCAGCGGCATGGCCCTGCACGACGTCAACGCCGGCGCGCCCAAAGTGACCACGCCGCTGGCGAATCCGTCGAGCTACGCCGACATCGGATTCGCGGCCGACCCGACGCAGACCTACAAGCTGTGGGTTCGCTTGAAGGCGGACGGCAACCAGCCTTCGAACGATTCGCTCTGGCTGCAGTTCAGCGACGCCGTCGACGCCGGCGGCAGGACGATCGCCCCCGGATCGACGTCCGGCATCGAAGTCGTGCTCGAGGAGTGCTCGGGGTGCGGCGAGTCGGGCTGGGGCTGGCGCGATGAAGCCTGGGGCCAGCGGGACATGATCGGGACCCTGAGGTTGCGGTTCCCGAACGGTGGATGGCAGACGCTCAGGCTCCAGTCACGGGAGGACGGCGTGTCCGTCGATCAGGTCGTGCTCTCGTCTGAGAAGTACCTGACGACCCGGCCGGGGACGGTAAAGGACGACAACACCATCGTGCCAAGGCTGTTTTACTGAGCGGGTGGAACCCAACCCGGCGGATGTTCCGGCCACACGGGATCGGGACTCACGGGCATGGGCTGATCGGGGCCGAGCCGGTCGGCCGTGATGTCCGCGACCACGAAGTTCTCCGGAGGTACGGGCACGCCCGCGAGCCGGCGGAGCATCGTGAGCTGCCCTGCGTGCGTCATCGCATCTGCGAAAGGTCCCTGAAGCAGCTGCTCGGGACGGATATCGCGAAGCGCCGTGCCCTGCTCCAGATGCGCCGCCAAATCGGCGAGCATCTCATGGAACCGCTCGATCTCGGCGGCAAGGGTCGGCAGCGGTTCCGGGCGGTAGCGGCCACCGACGAAGTAAGTGCGCGCGTACCCGAGCACGCTGGTCATGTGCCGCACCAGCTCGGCCGGAGTTCGCACGTCGTGCCCCGCCTGGAACTCGGCAAAGGTGGGCGGCGCACCGCGCAGCGCCTTCTGCGTTCGGTAGGCCAGGGCCGCCAGAAAATGGCGGAGCATCGCCCGTTTCTCGTCCATGGTCGCTTGTCCCTCCGGGTCAACGATCGCGCGTCGCGCTTTACTTGACACTCAAGTGAAGATGTCACACGGTTCAGTCGAAGGTCAAGCATCGGGACCGAACACATGGACGCGGAGTGACATGACGCTCGAGAAGGGCTAACGTGCACGCTGATTGGGCCGGCTGACGCACGCCGGTTGTGGCTCGAGGTGGATCGATGAGACGACGGACGTTTCTGGCGGCGGGCGGCGCGGCTCTCGGGGCCGCCCTCCTCCCCGTCACGGCGTGTTCGCGAACCGGCCGGGAATCGGCCGAATCGCCGGCGCCCTCCCGTGCCCTGATCGCGGACCTCGAGAAACAGCTTCCGCAGCTGATGGCCGACCACTTCGTGCCGGGACTGTCGATCGCTCTCGTCAGAGACGCGCGAGTCGTGTGGCGCCGCGGGTTCGGCGTGGCGGATCGCGCGTCCGGGAAGCCGGTCGATACCGACACGGTGTTTGCGGCGCAGTCCACGAGCAAGCCCGTGTTTGCATATGCCGTTCTGAAACTGTGCGAGAAAGGGGTACTCGATCTCGATACCCCGCTCACGAAGTACACCCCCGAGCGGGTGCTGGCGGGCGACGCGCGCCTCGATCTCATTACCGCGCGGCATGTGCTCTCTCACACCAGCGGTTTTCAGAACTGGCGCTCCGGGACCGAGCCCCTCGAGATTCATTTCGCTCCCGGCGAGCGCTGGCTGTACTCGGGCGAAGGCTACAGCTACCTGCAGTCGGTCGTGACGCACTTGACGGGTCACGTCACGGTCAACGCGTGCGGGAACTATGAGGCCGGCGTCAGGGTCTGCGCCACCGACATCGACGAGTACATGAAGGCCAACCTGCTCGTGCCGTTTGGCATGTCGTCGAGCGGGTACGTGTGGAACACGACGTTCGAGGCCCGGGCGGCACGGCCACACGACTCGAAGGGCACGCCGCTCCCCACGAAAATGAATCCGACCGCCACGGATGCGGCGCGGTATGCCTCGGCGGGTGCTCTGCTCACAACGCCGACGGAGTACGCGCAGTTCCTCACCGAAGTCATCAACCCGAAGAAGAGCGACGCGTTTCGCCTGACGCGAGAGAGCCTCGATGAAATGGTTCGCCCGGTGGCCAGGGTTCCTGACGATCCACGGTCGAGCTCGTGGGCACTGGGATGGCAGGTCTTCGATACCGCCGCCGGTCCGGTGATCGCGCACGGAGGAAACGGCCCGGGGTTCCACGCGTTCGTGGCCGCGTCGGTGCCGCTGAAGTCCGCCTTTGTCGTGATGACGAATGGCGACCTTGGCTGGCGGGTCATCGAGAAAATCACGTCCGGCGAAGCCATCACGCGGCTTCTTCGGGCCTAGTGGCCTGCCTCCGCCATCGCGCGTGCTACACTGCGCGGCCGTGCGGGATCCAAATGGACAGGGTCACGTGTTCAGCTGCTAGGAGGTTCCGATGCACAGCACCGGCAGTGGCGGCCTGGGGGCCGTTTCGTTTGGCATCAGCGAGGCCCTTCTCGGCCTGATCGTACTTGTCGCGATTCTGTTTGGCCTGTGGAAGCTGGTGCACGTGATCTGGGCAGCCCTTTCAAACTGACCCGCTCACGTTCCCCGAACCCTTCGAGCATCTCCGCGAGGGTCGCTGCGTCTATGGCCAGCAGGACGCCGGATCCCGGGCCGGCGCGGGGGCGGCCGGCGCCGTGGCCCGTGCGCCGGGCGCCAGGCCGATCACCGGCTCCTCGTCCGGTCCGGTCCCGCGGCCACGACCGCGAGCGGCCGGCCGCCAGCCGTCGCACGCGGGTCCGTTCTGGACCATGCGCGTGTCGGCGCTCACCGTATACCCCGTCAGGGTACTGCTCGCCGGCGTTCCCGTCGTACTTGCCGTACTTGAGCGCGGCGTCGTGGACCTTGATGATCGCATCCTGATAGCGAGGGTCGTGCTGGGGCCAGCCGGAAAAGCTGGACAGATCGTTGTTGCCCAGGATGATGACGTCGACGCCGTGCGTGGCCGCGATCTCGTTGGCCATCGCCACGCCTTCCAGCGTTTCAATCATCACCGTCACGAGCATGTTGTCGTTGATCGTCGCGCGATAGTTCAGGCCCGGCGCGTTCCAGATCTCGCGATAGGCGCCGCCGCCGGCGCTGCGGCGTCCGAACGGGGGATAGCGGGAGAAGCGGGCCGCGTCACGCGCTTCCAGCGCATCGTCGACCGTGGGAACGATGATCCCGAGGGCGCCAAGGTCGGTGGCTTTCTGAATGCTCGACTCGAGCGCATCGGGCATGCGGACCATCGGCGCGGCGCCGACGCGAGGGCAGGCCATGATCATGCGCCGCACCTCGTCGTAGGACATCGTGCTGTGCTGCATCTCGAACCAGATGTAGTCGAAGTGCTTGCCGACCTCGCAGTACAGCTCCGGGTCGAAGCTGGAGATGGTGTAGCTCGTGATCTGCTTGTCCTGCAGCAGCCGCTCTTTCGCCCGGTTGTAGAGGGGCCGCGGGGTCGCGGGATTCATCATCGCCTTGACCTGCCAGCCCCAGCCGCGCTCGTCGGCTTTCGCCGGCGCCAGCGTGCCGCCAACCGGCGCGCCGGCAGGCCGGGCCGTTGCCTGCGGAGATGTCCCCTGCGCCGACGGCACGACCATCGCGACCATCGCCGCCGCGCCAACTGCCACTGCAAGATTTATCAGCCTCATGCCTGCCTCCGGCGACGGCCCCGACGAGCGGGAACTGGTTCCAGTAAGATGGCGCAGCATCATTGCACAGAACGACGGTGAACCGCAGAGGGAGGTCAATCGGATGCGGACTGTGACGATCATCGGCGCAGCGCTACTGCTCCTCGTTTCGACAAGAGAATCCCCCGCGCAGACGCCCCCGGCTCAAGCCACACCGCCGGCGGCGCCGGCGGGCGAACGCGGGCAGGCGCCGCAGCGCACGCCACTCTTGCCGACTCCCCCGCTGACGGCGCCGCCGACGCCTGGCACGGACGGAAACTTCGTGATTGGTCCGCCCTATACGCCGGCCCCCGAACTGACGGTGAGGGACGGCGTGCCAAAGGGCACGGTCCGTGAGTTCACCATGGACTCGAAGGACAGCAAGATCTACCCGGGCATCGCCCGCAGCCAGCCCGGTGCGGTCGTGCCGTACACCCGCCAGGTCGCCGTCTATGTGCCCGCGCAGTACGTCCCCGGCTCGCCGGCGCCGTTCATCGTCGTGCAGGACGGCATGTCGCCGAACTACCGGAACAACCTGCCGCCGATCCTCGACAACCTCATTCACGACAAGCGCGTGCCGCCGATGGTCGCCGTCCTGGTGCACAACGGCGGCGGCGACGCCCAGGGGAGTCAGCGCGGACTGGAATACGACACCGTCTCGGGCGTCTACACCGATTTCATCGAGACCGAAGTGCTCCCGCGAATCACGAAGGACTACGGGATCGCGTTCACGCGGGATCCCGAGGGGCGCGCGACCATGGGCGGCAGTTCCGGCGCTGCGTGCGCGTTCACCATGGCGTGGTTCCACCCGGAGCTCTATCGGCGCGTCCTCTCGTATTCCGGAACCTATGTGAACCAGCAGTCGCCGCTCAATCCCGCGTCGCCGCGCGGCGCGTGGGAGTATCACGCCACGTTGATCCCCAACAACCCGGCCAAGCCAATCCGCGTCTGGATGCACGTGAGCGAGTTCGACAACCGGTATTTCGATCAGGAGGAGACCTGGCACAACTGGGTGCTGGCGAACGACCGGATGGCGGCCGCGCTCAAGGCCAAGGGTTACAAGTATCAGTACGTCTATTCCCGAGACTCACGGCACGTCGATCGCGCCGTGGTCGCGCAGACGCTGCCCGAAGCGCTCGAGTGGCTGTGGAGGGGATATCCGAATCACTAATCACTAATCGCTCAATCCTTGAATCGATCAGCTTGAAACGCTGAGCCCTTGCATCCTTGAATCAATGATTCCAAGATTCAAGGATCCGTGATTAGTGATTGTGTTTGGTCCGTGTTCATCCGCGGCCTACTTGGGCGGCAACACCGGCACCAGCGACGGGAACACATACGCGAACAGCATCGCGACGATCCCGACGACACACGCGAGGAAGATGCTGTGCGTGAGGGTGAACCGAAACAGCTTGCCTTCATCCTCGGAGGTCAGCCCCGTCGCCGCGACCGCCACGGCGATGCTCGGCAGCGCGATCATCTTGCCCATGACGCCGGCCGCGGAGTTCACCGACGCGGTGAGGACCGGATTGAGCCCGAGCTGGTTCGCCGTGATCACCTGCAGATTGCCGAACAAGGCGTTGGCCGACGTGTCGCTCCCGGTCAGGAACACACCGAGCCATCCCAGGATGGCGCTGAAGAACGGAAAGATGGTGCCGGTCGCCGCCAGCGCGATGCCCAGCGTCGACGTCATGCCCGAGTAGTTCATCAGGTACGCCAGCGCCAGCATCGACGCAATCGTCAGCATCGGCTTGGCGAGCTGGCCAAACGTCGCCTTGTAGACGCCGGCGAAGCGGCGCGGGCTCACGCGGAGACAGATCGCCGAGGCGATGGCAGCCAGAAAGCAGGCGGTTCCGGCGCTGCTCAACCAGTTGAGTGTGTAGACCGCGGGATAGGGCGCGGGCGCCAGCGTGACCGGGGGCACGCGCGTGACGAGGTTGTGCAGGCCCGGCACGGTCAACCCGTTCAGGACCGTCGAGCTCCTTGGAAGAGACGACGGCAGCAGCCCGTTCGTGAACGTGTCGATCGCTCTCTTGACGGTGACCTCGCCCCAGGTGAGAACGAAGATCACGAGCAGCATGTACGGCAGCCACGCCAGGACGACCTGCCCTGTTGAATGGCGATGGGCCGCCACGATCGCGGGTGTGTCCCCTTCCAGCCGGAAGATGGTCCGCGGCTTCCAGAACTTCAACACCAGCACCATGGCGCCGATGCACGTGAGCGAGCTCAGGATGTCGGTCAGCTCGGGCCCCATGTAATTGGACACGTAGAACTGGACCGACGCGAACGACACGCCGCAGACGACCACGGCGGGCCAGACTTCAACGGTCTTCCGCCACCCCGCCATCACCAGCACCAGATACATCGGGATGATGATCGAGATCATCGCGCACAGGCGCCCGACCATGGCGCTCAACGGCATCACCGGCAGACCCGTAATGCCCGCCAGCGTCGTCACCGGAATGCCAATGGAGCCGAACGCGACCGGCGCGGTGTTGGCCATCAGGCAGATGCCGGCCGCATAGAACGGAGAAAAACCGAGGCCTGCCAGCATCGCGCCGGAGACGGCGACCGGCGCGCCGAAACCGGCGGCGCCTTCGATGAAGGCGCCGAACGAGAACGCGATGAACAGCGCCTGCAGCCGGCGATCGTTGGTCAAGCCGCCGACCGAGTCTTTGATGATTTCGAACTTGCCGGTCTCGACCACCAGGCGGTAGAGCATGATGGACGAGAACACAATCCAGGAGATGGGAAACAGGCCGTATGCCGCGCCGGTGAGGGCGGACATCATCGCCAGCTGCAGCGGCATGCCATACGCGGCCAGCGCCAGGACGAACGCGACGGCGAGCGCCGTCAGCGCCGCCATCCACGCGGGTTTGCGCCGCACCCCCAACATCACGAACAGGACGGCGATCGGAATCGAGGCGACCAGCGCCGACAGGGCCAGGCTGGCGCCGACCGGTTCGTAGTTCTGCTGCCACATCGCGGGAGATGATGTCACCTTTTCGCGTTGCGGTCTTCCCGTGAGTACGTCGCGCAGGCCTTCAGAGCTTGTGAAGAAAACGTGTCAACTCCCAAAAGGCCCAACTCCCAACTCCCAAACTGAGTCTCTTCGAAGAGATTTCTTTGGGAGTTGGAGTTGTTGAGGCGGTTTTCCACTCTCGGTGCCCGCGCGCCAGAAATGCAGGCCTCCAAGGCCGCGGCGCGCGCGTCAACGCAGTGAGCGACGGGGAGCGACGGGTTTAGTGGCTCAGCCCGTTGAATCCGTCGCACGACACGTCGGGATTCCAGTTCGTGAACGTGCCGGCGGGGTTGTCCTTCCATGCCCAGACGTGCAGCGTGTAGAACGCCGGGAGCCCGAAGCGATTGGGCGCCTCGAAGTAGTGAAAGAGCTGTCCGTTGAGCTCGGGCGCGCTCGTGTGGGTCTGGTCCCAGTCGGCCGCCAGAACCAGATAGTCCGCGCCGGTGATCCGCAGGCGCCCGTTCGATGCCGGCTCGTACAGGATGATCTCCGGTTTCGCGGCCTCGATCTTGCCGTCGGCGACAGCGCCAAGTTCACGAAGTGGAGTCCCATCGCCCCGTAGTCCCCGCCGCTGACGCAGCCAAAGAGGAGACCATAGCCCGCATTCTGGGCGGCCGACACATTCCGGTATCGCTCGGTTGCGTCGCGGACGATCTGGACCAGCACGTTCTCCTGCTTCCTTTGCTCCGTGGTCTGTGGCTGTGTGCGACGCCGTCATGTGTCTGTCGTGATCCTGCGCGAGCGTGGCTGAGGGCGAAAAGCCCGCGAGAACGAGAGCACCGGCCAGGGAACACCCGAATTGCGCCGCGAATCGTCGTGCTTTCATAGAGCCTCCTGACATGAATGAATGAAGGGCGCCGCCCGGTCCGGCTGCAGCCGGACGCCACCGGAAATGCGTCTTCGGCCCGTCATGATCAGAAGCCGCAACGACCGCGAAAAAGGCTCAAACCGTACCTTCGGCTCATGCCCACGCCCGGCTTTTCGAGAAATGGGCATCCCGGCCCGGAGCCGAGTTAGAATCCCCGTGAGCCCGAAACCCCCGCGCGACAGCGAAGCCGAGCCGTCCCGAGGGCCGGCTCAGGATCTTCCGTGACGACTTATGGAAGACATGTTTCCCCTGGTGTACGACGAGCTGCGGCGCATCGCTGCCCGCGCGATGCGCGGTGAGCGCTCCGATCACACGCTCTGCACGACGGCACTGGTCCACGAGGCGTGGCTCGAGCTGTCCAAGCTCACCCGCATCCAATGGCAGAACCGGTCGCACTTCCTGGCGATCGCGGCACAGGCGATGCGCCGGGTCCTCATCGACTACGCGGTCGCGCGCCGCAGGCTGAAGCGCGGCGGCGGTCAGACGGTGCAGTCCCTGGACGATGACGCCGACGCGGTCGCCGTCGCCGTGGACCAGGCAGACGACATGCTCGCGCTCGACGAAGCCTTGCAGCGGCTCACGGCGATGAACGCGCGCCTCGCGCGGATCGTCGAGTGCCGCTTCTTCGGCGGCATGAGCGTCGAGGAGACGGCCGAGGCGCTGGACATCTCTCCGGCAACGGTGAAGCGGGATTGGACCCTCGCCCGCGCCTGGTTGAATCGGGAGCTTCAAGCGTGACCGATCACGCCAGCGTCGCGTCGCCAGGAGAGCGCACGCCAGCTCCAGCCAGGAGATGGCGCACGGCGGCTCCGGCCGCCGGCGATGTCGACCGAGCGCTGGGAGCGTGTGCAGCGGATCTTCGCCGCCGCGATCGAGTGCGACCCTGGAACGCTGAACGCCGTGCTCGATCGGGAGTGCGGCGGGGACCCCGATGTGCGCGGCCAGGTCGAATCGCTCCTCGATGCGCACAACAGCGCCGGGAAGGTGGACCGGCTTTTCGCCGACCTCGCCCCGATGATCTCGGAGGCGCGCGCATCGATGCTCGGGTGGGAAGGACAATCCGTCGGCCGGTACCGCGTGCTCGAAGCCCTCGGCTCCGGCGCGATGGGGGTCGTCCACAAAGCGCTCGACGAGCGGCTCGGCCGCCACGTCGCCCTGAAGTTCCTGCCTCGCCACCTCGGCGTGCGGCCGGAGGCCAAACGCCGCTTTCTTCAGGAGGCCCGCGCGGCCGCGGCGCTGGATCATCCCAACGTCTGCACGATTCACGAGATCGGCGAGACACCCGAGGGGCAGCTGTTCATCGCGATGCCGCTCTACAACGGCGAGACGCTGCAGACGCGCCTCGTGCGCGGCGCGCTGCCGTGCGAGGACGCTCTCGCGGTTGCCCTCCAGATCGCAGGCGGACTGCAACAGGCGCACGAGCACGGCGTCGTCCATCGGGACGTGAAGCCGTCGAACGTCATGCTGCTCTCCGACGGCACGGCGAAAGTTCTCGACTTCGGCGTGGCCAAGGTCGAAGACGCCGCCATCACCGAGGGGGACATCGTGCTCGGCACGCTTGCCTACATGAGCCCCGAGCAGGCGCTCGGCCGCCAGGTCGACCACAGGGCCGACGTCTGGTCGTTGGGCGTCGTGCTCTACGAGATGCTGACCGGCACCCGGCCATTTCATGGGAACGGCCGTCAGGCTCTCGTCGACGCCATCCTGTCCCGCGATCCCGAACCGATCACTGCCTGGCGACCCGATCTTCCCGCGGCCATCGACGACGTCGTGCGCAGAGCGATGGCGAAACGTCCGGACGACCGCTACGCGTCGATGTCGTCGATGGTGGCGGATCTCGCCGCGGTCGCCGATCCGTCGAAGTCTGCCGTCCGTCCGGCCGGATCCTGGACGTCGAGACGGTCACCGCGCGCCGATGAGGCCGCCGCGATCGCCGCCGGCGCGGAGCGCCGATGGGCGGCCGTGGTCGTGTCAACCGTGTTCGACTACAGCGCCCTCGTCGAGCGGCTCTCTCCTGGAGAGCTCGAGACGCTGCTCGGCGACGTTCGGAAGGCGGCAGCGGAAGTCGTTCAGCGGCATGGGGGCATCGTCAATCAGGCGATCGGGGACGAGATCGTGTCGTTGTTCGGCGTCCCCATCGCCCACGAGGACGACGATCTCCGCGCCGTGCGCGCGGCGATCGAGCTGTGCCAGCGGGCCCGTGACGTGGGCGCGTCGGCCGGGCCCGCGCCCGGAACGCCGGTCCGGCTGCAGTGTGGCGTCCACGTCGGCCTCCTGGTCGCCCGGCAATTGACCGACGGTGCCGGGCGGTATGCCCTGAGCGGGGCGCCGGCACAGGTGGCAGCGCGGCTGGCCTCGCTCGCCGGCGCCGATCAGGTGCTCGTCAGCCCGGAGTGTCACCGGCTCGTTGCCCCGTTCGTCGACTCACAACCATGTGCTCCGCTGAGCATCCAGGCCAATGGCGGGACGGTGTCACCGTTCCGGGTACTCGGCGAATCAGGACTGCAGACACGGCTGGAAGCGGCGGAGCGCGCGGACCTGACGCCGTACACCGGCCGCGACGCCGAACTGGCGACGCTGGAGGGGCAGGTTCTGCAGGCGCGCGGTGGACAAGGACGCGTCACGACCGTGGTCGGCGAAGCGGGCGCCGGCAAGAGCCGGCTGCTCTTCGAACTCCGTGCGCGAGCGGGCCAGACCGGGGCAAAGATCCTCCAGGGCCGCTGCCGCCCGCCCGGCAGAATGGCGCCGTACGTCCCCTTTGTCGAAATCCTCTACGACGCGCTGTCGCTTCGGGGGCGGGCGCCGCAGGAATACCGCGCCGACGACGTCGTCGCCCGGGCGCGCGCCGTTGATGCCGCCCTCGAGCCGTTCCTGCCTCTTTACTTGCACCTCCTGTCGATGCCAAGCGAGGCCTTCCCGCTTCCAAGCCATCTGCAGGGTGAGCACCTCAGGGTGGCGCTGTCGGAGGGGCTGACCGCGATCGTCGTGGCGCTGGCCCGTCGGGCCACGACGCTCGTGCTGCTCGAAGATTGGCACTGGGCGGACGAGGCGTCGCGCGACGCGCTGCGCAGGCTTCTGGAGATCGTCGACGCGCATACCTTGATGATCGTGGTGACGAGCCGGCCCGAGCCCGGTGCGCTCGCCGGGTGTGGAGAAGATGCCGCCCGCATTCAGCTCGCGCCGCTCGCGGGCGATGCCTCGGCCGCGATCATGCGGGCCGTGCTGTGCGTCGATCGGGTGTCGGACGCGCTGGCCGCGCGGCTGCACGAGCGGACGGGTGGCAACCCGTTCTTCCTCGAGCAGGTGTGCCGCACGCTGCTCGAGGAAGATGCGGTGACGACGCACGGTGGCGAAGCGGTGGCGGCCAGCGGCCTCGAAGTGCTGCGGCTGCCCGATACGGTGCAGGCCGTCATTCGCGCCCGGCTCGATCGCCTCGATCGGGATTCACGGGATGTGCTCCGTGTCGCCTCCGTGATCGGGCGTGAGTTCGGGCGGATCCTGCTCGGCGAAGTGCTGGGACCGGACGCCGACCCGGCGGCCACGCTCGACCGGCTCAAAGGCTCGGGACTGATCCAGCAGACCGCCGTCCTGCCCGAGCCCACCTATCGCTTCAGGCATGTGCTGACGCAGGAGGTCGCCTACGACAGCCTGGTCGAACGGCAGCGCCGCTCGCTTCACGAGGTGGTGGGACGGACCATCGAGCGGTGTCACGCGAATCGCGGGTCCGGCCTCGCGCCCCTGCTCGCCCATCACTTTTCACACGCCGAGGCATGGCCCGAGGCGATCCACTACGGCAGCCGGGCGGCCGAGCTCGCGGCTTCGCTGACCCAGTTCGCCGATGCGCTGACGACGCTGGAGCGCGTCCGGGGCTGGATCGCGCACCTGCCCGATGGCGACGGCCGCACGGACGTGCTCGTGGATCTGCTGCTCCAGCAGGAGCGGCTCTGCGAGACGCTCGGCCTGCGCAGCCGTCAGCAGCAGATTGTCGAAGAGCTCATCGCCCTCCTGGCGCCCAGGGGCCCGTCTGCCAGACTGGCCCAGGCGTACCTGCGACAGGGAGACGTGGCCACGCTCCTCAAACGTTTCGATGCGGCGGAACGCACGCTGAGCACGGCGCTCCGGCTCAGCCGCGAGCTCGGAGAGGCTGCGCTCGAGAGCAATACGCTCCGCAGCATCGGCCTGCTGCACTGGCATCAAGGGCGGCATGCGGATGCGCTCGCGAACGCCAGGAGCGCGCTCGCCATTGCGCGCGAGTCCGGCGACGACCTGATGGTCGCGGGCGATCTGGTCAACATCGGGATGATTCTGAAGAGCATGGGAGACTACCGGGACGCGCTGACCAGCCTCGAGGAAGCGCTGGCGATGCCGGCCCTCGGCCGGAACCCATCGAAGCTCCTGTACGCGCTGCACACCCTGGCCAACGTGCATCGCTCCCTCGGGGATCTCGACCACGCCCTCGTCTGCCTGCATCGATGCGACGAGATCGCACTGGCCAACCTCCTGCCCATTCCACAGTCCTTTCACCTCACGTCGATCGCGCACATCTATCTCGAACAAGGACGCATCGACGACGCGCTCGGGACGTACCGACAGGGCGGTCGAGTTGAGCCAGCGCGCTCGCCACGCGGATGGATACGCCCAGTCACTGCGAGCCCTCGGAGACGTGCTCTTCGGCCTCGGCAGGGACACGGAAGCCTTGCCGTACGTCCGGCAGGCCGCGCAGCTCTTTGCGCAGCTGGAAGATCACGAGGCCGAGGCCGAGATGACGGGCCGCGCCGCGGCCATCCTCGAACGCCTGGCGTCCCCGGCCGAGGCGGCGGAAGCATGGCAGACAGTCGCAGTCTCTTCGCCGCGCGCTGGGAGACGGCAAGGGCGAGCTCGATGCGCTCGAGGGATTGGCACGGACGGCGCGGGAGCGTGCGGCCTCGCCCGGCGACGCGATTCCCGCGTTTCAAGCCGCGCTGGCGCTCGCGGACGCGCTCGGCGACGGCGCCCGCGAGGTCGCGCTCCACAACACGCTCGGGATTCTCGAATGGCAAAGCGAGAGGTATCCCGAGGCGCTCCGGCACTACGAGGCCGCCCTGGCGCTGGTGCGCGACCAGGGCGACCGCTCGCACGAGGGCCTGCTGCTGAACAGCCTCGGGGTGACGCTGAGCCGGCTCCACCGCTACGAAGAGGCGCGCACGGCTCTCGAAGAGAGCGTCGCGCTCAACCGTCAGCGCGGCGAACGGCTGCTCGAGGCGCACGCGCTCGCCGCGCCTCGGGGACATGTGGCGTGCCCGGGGCCTGCCCCGGACTGCCCTCACATGCTTCGAGCAGTCGCTCTCCGTCCGGAGCATGCTCGGCGATCGCAAGGGCGAGGGATGGATGCTGCTGCGCATCGCGGAGACGCTCGCGGCAACAGGCGACGAATCAAAGGCCAGGGAGACGGCAGCCGAGGCGATGGCGATCGCCGAGGTGTGCGGTGATAAACGGCTGGCCGACGCGTGCACGCAGATCCCGCACGCCGGCGCAGCCGAAGTCCGAAAGGAGTCGGAGTGCCACGATACCTGATCGAACGGTCCGTGCCGGGGCTGTCGCCGGACATACTGAAGGCCGCGGGGCAGCGATCGATGGCGGCGCTCGCGACCATGCCCGACGTGCGCTGGATCCGCAGCTACGTGTCCGACGCCGAGGGCAAGATCTATTGCGAGTACGACGCGCCGAGCATCGAGGCGGTGCACGAGCATGCCCGGCGCGCCGGCCTGCCTGTCGACCGGATTACCGAGGTCAATCTGGAAATCAGTCCGGCGATGTTCGTGTAGACCCGTGCGGGCGGACCTGCACGGACTAGCGCTGAACGCAGCACTGATCCGTAGTGCAGTGCTCGCGCCCTAGCTCAGCCCGGCGCGACATGCCTAGCCCCATCTCGGCGTCTCGTCCGGGCTGATCCCGAGCAGCGTCTTCGCCATGATCTCGTGCGTCAGCATCGAGTTCGCCGGGTGAATCCGGCCGAGCCGGGCGTCGCGGAACAGCTGTTCCAGGGGGCTGCGCCGGAAGATGCCGAATCCGCCCGCCACGTCGAGGGCCTGATCGACGATTCGCCAGGCGTCCTCCACCGCATGGTACTTGGCCGCGAAGATCTTCGCCGGCCACGCGCCCCCGTGGTTCACGCCGGAAGACCAGTCGCCGGCGATCTTTTCGAGGTGCGGTTCGATCCCCTCGAGCGCCAGGCCCATGTCGGCGACCCGATGCTGCACTTCCGCGTGGTAGGCCATCGAGCGCGACAGCCCGATCGACTTCTTGCTCTTCACGGTCTCGACGGTGAGATCGAGCGCCTTGCGCGCGAGCGCGTAATAAATGTTGCCGAACCCGAGCAGCGCCCACGCGAAGACGCCGAGGATGAACGCGTCGATTCCGGCCGCTCCGGCGGGCACCACCCGGGCCACGTATCGATCGGGAACCACGACGCCTTCGAGGATGGTGTCGTCGCTGCGCGTGGCGCGCATCCCGAGCACGTCCCACGTCTCTTCGATGCGGTAGCCCTTCGTGTCGCGAGGCATGAACGCGTGCACGATTGTCGGCTTCGCCGGATCGCTCGTGTCCATTCCGTGGATGCCCAGATAGGTCCAGACCGGGGTCAGGCTCCCGAATCCCTTGCGTCCCGTGAACTTGTAGCCGCCGTCCACGCGTTCGGCCTTCGTGGTCGACAGCAGCACCGGGATGTCGTTGCCGCTCTCCGCATGGCCGGCCGCGAACACCTGCCCGCGCGCCGCCTCCTGGAGGAGCCACGTGAGCGACGTGTCGCCGGCGCGCCAGAGGTCGGCGGCCACTCCCGTCCAGTAGATGTGCATGTTGACGGCGAGCGCCGTGGGGGCCGCATGGTACGCGAGACGCCGCTGTTCGCGGACGACTTCCTCCAGTGTCAGGCCGAACCCGCCCAATTCCCGGGGGACCGCGAGGCGCAGGTAGCCCGCCTCGCGCAGCTCCTGGAAGTCCTCTGCAAAGAACGTGTTCTGCTCGTCGTAGCGCCTGGCCCTCGCCGCGAAGCCGTTCAGCAGGTCGTCGGTCAGGAGCGATTGATGGGCGCGGGTTGTCTGCGGCCCCTCTGAGTTGTCCGGCTTGGCCATGAGTGTCATCGGGATTCCTTTCGTGGTCCGGTCCGGCCTTCGTGGAGACGGAGCCGGCTATATCTGAACAAAGCCACAAATGCGGTTGGAACGGCTCATTGTAGGACCAAACGCCGATGCCTTTTCGTGTTACGGTCTGTCCGCGAGTCCAGTAAGCAGGGATCCCGATCGAGCGCGACCAGGAGAATTGCTGTGAGAATTGCGGCCGGTGCTGCGGTGTTGGCGATCGGGCTCGCGATTGCCGGAACGAGCGCTCGAGGCCAGGGCGACAAACCCGGGGCGATGGTCGAATGGAAGACGTATGGCGGCGACCTCGCCAGCCTGCGCTACTCTCCGCTCGACCAGATCAACAAGGACAATTTCTCGAAGCTGCAGGTCGCCTGGCGGCTCAACACGGATGCGTTCGGGCCGCGGCCGGACTTCCTCTATTCGGCCACACCGCTCATGGTCGGCGGCGTGCTCTATACGACGGTGGGCACCCGCCGCGCCGTCGTGGCGCTCGATGCCGCGACCGGAGAGCTGCTCTGGATGCACGCCGAGGACGAAGGCCTGCGCGGCCAGAACGCCCCGCGCAGCGGCGCGGGCCGGGGCGTCGCGTACTGGTCGAGCGCCGACGGATCGGATCAACGCATCATCTACGTGACGCCCGGCTACCGGATGATCGCGCTGAACGCCAGGACCGGCGTGCCGGTCGCGACCTTCGGCCGCGCCGGCGTCGTCGATCTGAAGCTCGACAACGATCAGGATCTCGATCCCGTCACCGCGGAGCTCGGCCTGAACGCCACGCCGCTCGTCGCGGGCGACGTCGTGGTCGTCGGCGCCGCCCATCGAGCCGGCCATGTCCCGAAGACGGTGCACAACGCGAAGGGCTACGTGCGCGGCTTCGACGTGAAGACGGGCAAGCGGCTGTGGATCTTCCACACGATTCCGAAGCCCGGCGAGTTCGGCTACGACACCTGGGAGGACGAATCGGCCCTGAAGAACGGCAACATGGGCGTGTGGTCGCAGATGAGCGCGGACCTCGAGCTCGGCCTGGTCTACCTGCCCGTCGAAATGCCGACGGGCGATTATTACGGCGGCAACCGGCCGGGCAACACGTTGTTCGACGAGAGCCTCGTCGCGCTCGATATCAAGACCGGCAAGCGGAAGTGGCACTACCAGACCGTCCATCACGGCCTGTGGGACTACGACCTCCCGTGCGCGCCGATCCTGTTCGACATGACGCTGAACGGCCGCCGCATCAAGGCGCTGGCCCAGCCAACCAAGCAGGCGTTCCTGTTCGTCCTGAATCGCGAAACCGGCGAACCGATCTGGCCGATTGAAGAACGGCCCGTGCCGCAGTCGACCGTGCCCAGCGAGAAGTCCAGCCCGACCCAGCCCTTCCCCACCAGGCCGGTTCCGTTCGACCGGCAGGGAGTCGGGATTGACGACCTGATCGACTTCACGCCGGCGCTGCGCGCCGAAGCGCTCGAGTTCATCAAGCGCTACCACATCGGTCCGCTGTATCACGCCGCCCGTGTTCAGCAACGCGGATGGTCCGATCGCGACGCTCCAGCTCCCCTCCGATGCCGGCGGCGCGAACTGGCCCGGCGGCGCCTTCGATCCCGAGACAAACCGCCTGTATATCCACTCTCACACCGTGGTGTTCACGATCGGCATCGTGCCGGCCGATCCCGCGACCTCGGACATGGGCTACGTGTCCGGACAGGCTGCGCGCAGGAGGGCTCGGCGGCCGCGGACGGGCGGCGGCGACGGTGCAGGGCTTGCCGCTCATCAAGCCGCCCTACGATCGGATCACCGCGTACGACATGAACACCGGCGATCTGATCTGGCAGAAGACCGCACAGCTCGACGCCGGACGAAATCACGAAGCACCCGGCGCTGAAGGGCCTGAACCTGACGCGGCTTGGTCAGCCCGGGCGAACGTTCATCGGCGTGCTCGCCACCAGGACTCTCCTGATCGCCGGGGAAGGCGGTGTCCATACCAACGAGGCGGGCGAACGCGTGGCGCTGCTGCGGGCCTACGACAAGGCGACCGGCGCCGACGCCGGAGCCGTCAACATGCCGGCGAAGCAGACCGGATCGCCGATGAGTTACATGCTGAACGGCAGGCAGTACATCGTGGTCGCGGTCAGCGGCGTCACCGGCGCGGAATTGATCGCGTACGCCCTGACCGCGTACACGCTGCCAGAGCCGCGCATCCGCGTTGAGCTCGTCGAGCGCCGGATCGAACCCGACCGGCGGCTGATTGCCGGCACCGCCGGTGGCTCAGGCCGCCGGCCGCATCTCGCGTCAGATTCAGTTGGATCCGCCGATGCGCACCATCGGCACGTGCGTCGCGTCCCCGAACTGCACCGTGAACAGATTCCGCACGAACCACTGTCCCGTCGCCGGCCGATAGACCGCGATGTCCGTCAATCCGTCGCCGTTGTAGTCGCCGGGCACGGCGACGTCGCCGCTGTCGCCGAACACCACCGAGAGCTGGTTGCGCACGTACCACGTGCCCGTCGACGGCCGGTAGACCGCGATGTCCATCTTGCCGTCGCCGTTGTAGTCGGCCGGCACCGGGATGTCGCCCGGATCGCCGAACGACACCGCGAGCTGATTGCGCACGAACCACTGCCGAGTCGACGGGCGATACACCGCGAAGTCCGTCGACGCCGTCGCCGTTGTAATCGCCGGGGACGGGGATGTCGCCCGGGTCGCCGAACTGCACCGTGCCCTGGCTGCGCACGAACCACGTGCCCGTGGACGGCCGGAACACCGCCACGTCCATCAGGCCATCGCCGTTGTAGTCTCCCGGCACCGGACGGTCGCCGGGATCGCCGAACTGCGCGGTCGGCTGATTGCGCACGAACCACTGACCGGTCATCGGCCGATAGACCGCCACGTCCATGCCGGCGGTCGCCGTTGTAGTCGGCAGGCACCGGCACGTCGCCGGTGCTGCCGAACGGCACCGCCAGCTGATTGCGCACGAACCACTCATTCGTGGACGGCCGATGGACAACGATGTCGGTCGCGCCGTCTCCGTCGTAGTCGCCGGCCACCGCCGGCGGGAACCCGGACGTCAGCGGCACAGGCCTGTCGCGGCCGTCGCCGAACGACACGGCAATCTGATCTTTCACGAACGACTGGCCCGTGGACGGCCGATAAATCGCGACGTCCACGTCCCGTTGCCATCGTAGTCGAGAGGCACCGGGACATCGCCGGGAGTCCCGAGCGGCACGGTGAGCTGGTTCCGCACGAGCCACTGCCCGGATGACGGCCGATACACCGCGATATCCGCCGTGCCGTTGCCGTCGTAGTCACCTTGCACCGGCCGGTCGCCCGGGGTGCCGAACTGCACGCTCAGCTGATTTCGCACGAACCACATGCCCGTTGACGGCTGGAAGACCGCCACATCGTCGATCCCGTCGCCGTTGTAGTCGCCGACAATCGGCACATGTGCCCGGGCCGCCGAAGTTCACGCTGAACTGGTTCCGCACGAACCATTGCCCGGTCGACGGCCTGTAGACCGCCACATCCGTCACGCCGTCGCCGTTGAAGTCGCCGGGGACCGCGACGTCGCCACGGTCGCCAAACTGCACCGTGAACTGGTTCCGCACGAACCACTGGCCGGTAGACGGCCGGAACACCGCGATGTCCTCGACGCGGTCTCCGTTGTAATCGCCGGGCACCGGGATGTCGCCCGGGTCGCCGAACTGTCCGCTGGCCTGGTTCCGGATGAACCATTGGCCCGTCGACGGGCGATACACCGCGATGTCGCCGGAGCCGTCCCCATTGAAGTCGCCAGGGCCTCCGCGGACCGTGAGGGTCGCGGCATCGGAGTCGGCGGAGCCGAAGGTATTCGACACACGGACCCAGTAACTCGTCGTGCTCGCCAACGCCGGCGTCATGTAGTTGCTCGCCGTGGCGTGGCTGATGGCGCTCGTCGTTGTCCCGCTCGACCCGACGTACGACTGGTAACGTGAGCCCGGTCCCGGTCGCCACGACACGCAGCGTGGCCGCCTGAGAGCTCACGATAGCCTGGGTCCGGGGTTGCGTCGTAATTGCCGGCGCCGCTCCGGGCGTGATCGCAATCGCCCACGTCCGCGTGGTCCGCAGAAGGCCTGCGGGATCGGTTCGCACCAATGCGGTGGGATCGCTCACCGTTGCGGTCAGCGTGTGCGATCCGACCGAGTAGAGCGAACCCGCCAAAGAGAATGACGGCCCCGTCGCGACCGCGGCGCAGTAGATCGCCCAGGCCACCGACAGCGCATGAGTAGACGGCAATGGCATCGTCACGCTGAACAGCTGTGACGTGAATCGGGAAATGATGATGGCTGAACAGGAGACCGGGACAGAACAAATCGACAGGGGAGACGAGGTTGTAAATGCGGCGAACAAACTGTTCAGTGTTGATCTGCTCGAACAGGACCTCGAGGCTTCGCATCTCTCGAGTTGTACGTTGGCCGGTACATCCCGCTATCGCAGTACTTTGCGCCAGCGTAGAGCCTAGGCGTCGCGGCCGTCGACGTTGTCGTCGGCAGCGGCGTCGATGGATGGATCCACGCGCTCCACTTGATTGACCCGCGCGTCGTGACGGTGGTCACGTTCGCGTTCGACGGTTCGGTCAGGACGCAGCTTGGCGGCGGTGGACCGCTGTACTCGTCGGCGAGGAGGCCGAAGCTGTGGCCTATTTCGTGGAGCACGATTTCCACCGCGCTCGAGTGGATGGAGGCGACCGCGAACGAGCCGCCGGAACCGCCGTACTCGGTGTCGTTGACCAGCACGAGGACGATGTCGCGCGCGTTCGGGTCGGTGATCGTTCGGGAGAGGACCCCGCTCACCGCGCTGAAGTTCACGCAAATGAGTCTGGTGATCCCGGAGCAGTCGTAAGTCGCGTGCAGCGCGGTGTCGCGGAAAATGGCGCGGGAGGGATGATCCGCGCCGGACTCGACGCTCGTGACGTCAATGCGGTGCACGTTGAAATGCCGCGGGTACTCTGCAAACGGCTGCTGGGCGAAGAAGCCCACGATCGCGTTTTCGGTGTCGGCCGCAAACTTGCCGGCCGCGATCTCGGTGCTGGTGTAGCCGTCACCCAGGACGACAATGTCGACACGGTTCGAGGGGGAGCCATTGCTGCGAATGGTGGTCACGGGCTCGGCGGCGGCGCTCGTCGCGACGGCGAGCAGACCTGCGAAGAGCACGCCGGCGTACGCGGAACGAGTCGACGTCATCGGACCGCCCCGGAAGTGCCCAGCGGCTCGAGCACGAACTCCACGCCGTTCCACCGCGGCTTGTAGATGCGAAGCTCGACGATCCGTGGGTCGGCGGCGATCGCGACACTGAAATCAGCGGCCGGCTGTCTCAGTCTGCTGCCCGACAGCAACCCGGTTGCGTCGGGCTGTTCCGAGCGCACGACCGCGGGGTCGGCGACAATGCGCCAATCCATCGTCGCCCCCAGGCTGTCCACCGCAATGATCAGCAGCCGATCGGCGTCGAGTTGTGGATCGCGTTCACGAACCATCGGCACGGGAAGGTCGCGCCGATCGAGCACGACAAAGGTGTCGCGGCCCGTGTCGGCAAACGCTTTCGTCGTCCAGCGGACCAGCCAGTCGCGGGACCCGCCGGACGAATCGGCCGCCGGCGGCGCCGCTTTGAGATCGGCAAAGGCCGCCGCGTCGAGCGTCGGCAGCAGCGGCGTGTCCTGTGGTGTGGCGGAGACGTTCGCGGTTGCGACCGCGGCGAACGCAGTCGCAATGAGGAAACGCTTGAAAGTCATGATGCCTCGCGGAGGGTTCCGCCGACCAAGCGCGCCACCCTCAGTGCAGACGCGCCGCGGGACGATGAGAAAAAGATGAGCTGCGGAGGATGAGCTGGTGAGGGAGTCCAAGAACGAGAGAGACTCTAAGCTCAGCCATGGTAACACGGCAAGAGACCGGGGTGAGGATGAATTCGGCCTGGACCGCGGCCGACCTTAAGTAAGTATCTGCGAAAGAACCAGTTATCGCTGCCAGCCCGAATCCGGACTTATTCAAGGAAAAACGTCGGGCGACAGGCGTCCGGCAAAAAAGAGGACCCGAACGGATGGGTGGGGTGCGTCATGGTTGTCGCACCTCCAAAGTGGTCACGGGATAGTAGTGCTTGAGGATCTCCGCGAACGACGCGCCGCGTTCGGCCGCGAGCGAGGCCGCACCTCTCTGGCACATTCCGATGCCGTGCCCGTTGCGATCGCCGGCCGCATGGCGCCGCCCGCACTCCACGCTGAAATAGGGATAGCCATCGGCGGCGTCCAGACCCGCCTCGGCGAGCGTGAGCGTCCGGCCGCCGCAGCTCGCGGAATAGAACGCGGGAAACGGCGCGCCGCGAAACGTGAGCACGAGGCCGGCCGTCTCGCGCGCCGCCCGCGCCGCGGGATGGTCCGCGGCGGGCGGCTCGCGGAGAAACTGGCAATGTGTCGTGTCGCAGAAACCGAAGCCGTCATGGCGGCGGCGGGCCGCGATGAAGAACGACCGGGCCGCCACTGCCTGGGCCTTCAACGCCTCGGGCGGCGTCGATCCGATCTGCTCCGCCGCGACGACGGACGCAACCGCCGTCTCGAGATCCATCGACACCACCGGCACGAGCTCAGGGCCGTCGAGGACCACGTCGAGCCGGCCGTGGAACCGCCGCGTGATCTTTCCCGGCACGCTCAGCTGGAGATCCGCCGCTTGACCCGTCGGCCCCGTGATGCGGACGGCTCGCGTGCTGAACACGGCGGCCGCGCAGGCCACGCGCACCGAGCCGCCCTGCTTATTTTTTTTGCTCGTGGGGCCCCACCCCCACTCGCTGCGGCTCGACTCGCTCCGCTCGCTCGCCGCGGCCGCAGGCGCTTCCAGCCGTGCTTCTTCACCGGCACGCAGCACGCAGCTGTGTTGATCGCCTCCCAGGCTGACCACGCCGCCTGCCGCCGCCACGACCAGCTCGTGCGGATGGAATAACCCAAAGACGCCGACACGGACATCGGCCGGCACGGGTGCGGCCGGGGGACCGAGCGAAAGCGCGAGCAGAACCAGCGCGTACCGCTTCATCGCGCCCCCCAACGTGCTCGTCAACAGCTCGCCGGCGGATGCCGCGGTATCGGCGCCCGTGCGGCCGTGAGCCTGCATCAGCAGCACGACGCGGGGGCGATCGGCCGGATAGATGACGATGGTGTAGCCATCGGCCGTCGCTCGCGGCGAGTGGCTGCACGGCGCGGTGCCGGTCTTGACCAACGCATCCGCGCCGCCGATCGCCGCGCCGACACCGCGCCCGGTGCCTGTCCGCGCCGACGCCAGCATGCCCTGGACGATCGGCGAGACGCCGGGCTGACCGGCACGTGACACGAGCTCGAGGTACCCGCGGATGACGGCTGACGGGGCGAGCTTGAGCGCATCGCCGAAACCGACCATCGCGGCCGGCGTCGCCGCGCCACGATCCGCCCGCATGCCGAACCCCTGCAGCCGCGCCACCAGCGCCTCCGGCGCAGTCCTCTCCGCCAGTTGTCGAAAGTACGCGTTGCACGAGCCGGCGACCGCCTTGGCGATGCCGACGCGGCCGTGACCCGCGGGCAGCCAACAGGCATCCGCGCTCCCGCGGCACGTGATCGTCGGATACGTGAATCGATGTGTGTCGGCGTACGCCAGCGCCGTGAACGGCTTGATCAGGGAGCCGATCGGCACGGGCCGCTCGGGATCGTCCCAGCGGGCATCGAGCACGCGTCCGGTCGCGGCATCGACGAGCAGGTAGGAGGGCGTGCGCAGCGCGGTATCGCCCCGATGATCGTCAAGGGGCCTGCCCTCAGCGAGCGCCCGCGAGTCGGAGGACCTGTCTTGAGCGAGCGCCACGGCCGAGCCCAGGGCAACAGCCAGCGCAAGGGTTCTCATCGAGCCAACCGGTAGGTCATCGTCTGTGAGACCGTGGCGCCGCGGTCGCGTACGACGATGGACGCCGAATCGACGCGTGACAGGGTGTCGCTGAGGCTGGCCAGGTTCTCGGAGAAGAACAGCGGCTCGCGGTTCTCCGATCCGGCGACCGCGTTGTCGACGAACGTCATGACGCTCACGAACCGGCCGCGCTCGAGCGCGTGCCGGAATCCGCCTGCGAACGCGCCCTCGAGGGCCATCGCGGGCTTTGCCGTCGCGTCGAGCATCGCCGCCAGGAGCGCCGGATCGTTGGCGACAAACAGCAGGCGTCCGCGTTCGGTCACCGCAACCGCCTCCAGGCCTTCGAGCTGCGAAAACGTCTGCGTCCCGATCCGCGCGTCGATCCATCGCATGCCGAGATGCGCTTTCGTCCACACCGGGTCGACCAGCGTCCGCACCGCGTCACGGGCGGCGCCCGGCGGCCAGTCCGTCGATCTGGCGAGGACGATCACCGAACCGCGATCGACGAACACGCCGTCGGTCGCCGCCCGCGTCGCCTCGACGTGGAGCATCGCGGTCAGCGCTTCGCCGCCCACGAGCTGTGCGAGCGCACCCATCTGATACGTCGTCGGCCGCGGCGCGCGCGCTTCCTCGTCGATGCGCGATTCGAAATCACCGCCGCCTCCCGTCACCGCCCCTGTCGAGCCCAGGCGCGGCGCGGTGCGGTCGCGCTGAGCCGAGGCGCCGCTCGTCGCAATCACTTTCTCGAAAATGAGCGTTGTCGCCTGCTCGGCCGGCGGCGCCACCCAGGCGCGATAGAGGCCGGCGGTGTCGGGCACGAGCCGGACGATGTCGCCGAGCGCGGCGGCGTTCCCGGCCACGGGTTTCTCCTCCGCCCGCAACAGCACGCGCTCCTCGCGAATCTCCGAGGACGTGCGGGTCAGATCCGAGACAGCGGACGAGTACCGGCTCAGCTCGGCGACGTTCTGCTGCACCCAGTACCAGCGGAAGTGCGGCTGCCTGACCAGCGTCGCCAGATTCGCGACGAGCCGCACATCGCCGGGCGTGCCCGCGGCCTTCACCGATTGCGCGAACCAGCCTTCGGTCTCGACCGAGGCCCCGCCCCGGCCGCCGATGAGCGTCAGCGCGCCGGCCAGCAGGTCTTCTCTCGTCGCGAGCACCAGATACTGATCGCGGACGCCGAATGCGACGACGCGCTTCGATTCCGGATCGACGCGGACGTAGAACGGCGTGCCGGCAGCCTCGCGCGGCTCGTAGGTGCCGCGCGTCCGCCACAAGGCGTTCTCCATCGCTCGTGCCGACGGCAGCCGCGTCACGTACAGGAACTCGAGCTTGCCGATGTCGTACAGCGCGAGCGCCGACTCGGCGCCCGCCACGTCGGACACGAGCGCCATGTCGGGCGGCACGCCGGCGGCCGTCGCGAACTCGCCGTACGCGCCCTCGAGGCGCAGGAACAGCCGCGACCGTGCAAACGCCCCGTAGTTGGCGCTCGGCCAGCCATTTCGTTTTCTCGGCCGATGTGTTCCAGTCGCCGACGAGCGACGCAAAGTCCTTCGCCTGCAGCACCAGCGTCGCGCCCGCTGGGAGCAGTGCCGTGATGCCGGCCTGCCGCGGCGGCTGCGCCGGCGTCTGGAGCAGCGCACCGACCGTCGCGAGCAGGACGCCGATTCCGGTCCACGCCACACTGCGCGCCTTCATCGAGCGCCTCCTGGTACCGAGCGAGCCTGAGCCTGCGCCTGCGCCGCCGGTCGAGGGACCGGCACGGCGGTCCTCGGTGGAATCCGCGGACGCACGAGCTGCGGCTGATCGAGCGCCTCGGCGATGCTGCGGCTGCCGCGCCGCATTTCTGGCGCGACGGCCGATCTCCTCGTTGATCGTCGTGATGCGCTCCCGGATGGGCGCACGCGCGGCAGCGGACTGCCCTTCGAGCGCGATCGTGAAAAAGCGGACAGCCTCCGGCAGGCGATCGATCTGCTGGTGCGCCTCCCCGAGCTCGCGCGCGAGCCGCGCGCGGGCCGCGGCCGTCAGGCCGAGGTTCGTCAACGATCGGCTGCGGGCGAGAATCGGCCGGATGGCCTCGATCGCGTCCGCCGGCTTCCCGGCGGCCAGCTCGGCGCGGAACAGCGGCACTCTGAGCCCGGCGCCGGCGGGATCGGCCGCGACGGCCGCGCGCAGCAGCGTGACGCGAGCCGACGGCTCGGTCGCGCGCTCCGCGGCGGCCAGCCTCGCCGCCACGAACATCGGTCGATCGGCCGCGGCCGGCGTCAGTTCGGACCGCGCGCGCAGCCAGTCGATTTCCGTTTGCGGCTGGCGTCCAAGCACTCCGCCCGCCGAGGCAAACGCGCGCGCCGCTTCGACGCGAACGGCGTAGCGCTCCTTCGGCGACTCGGCCATCCGCCTGAGACGGTCGAGCGCGCCGGCGCGATCCCGGGCCGCGGCGATCTCGGCTCGAGCGAGGGCAATGTGCGCATCGGCGTCCCACGGAACGGCCTGGACGCGGGCCCGGCGGAATTCGAGCGCCTCGGCCGGACGATTCAGCCGTTCGAGCAGCGCGCCGGACGCGGCGAGATGGTCGAACGGCTCGCCGACCACGAGCGTCAGCCGGCGCAGGAGCTCGAGCGCGGCGGGGAGATTGCCCTGCTGCACGCGAATCTCGGCGAGCCCGAGGAAAGACGGCGGCGCCAGCTCCTCGCGATCGAGCTGGCGCGTGTAGACGAACTCCATGATGCGGCGCGCCGACGCCTGATCGCCGGCCTGGCGGAGCGCCGTGGCGGCGTTTCGCAGGGCGCCAAGATCCGGCGGCCGGCTCTCCTCGCGCGCATAACGCTCGAGCAGCGCGTCGAGCGCGCCCGCGGCCGCCGCGATACGGGTCTCGAGCGGCGTCACCTCGGCATCGTGCGCGAGCCGCGTGGCTTCGGGCAGCGCGCGCAGCAGATCGTCGGCGCGCACCGTCTGCTTGGTGTCGACCAGCGACCGGATCCGCAGCAGGCGCCAGCGATCGAGCTGGGCCTGCGACGCCGCCTGCGCCGCGCCGTGCTCACGCGCGACCGTTTCCTCGCTGACGGCGACGATGCGCTCGTAGACGCGATCGCGCTGAAGGTCGGGCAGCCAGGCCGCCGCCGCAATCGCCGCGAGCGTGTCGATCTGATTCGGCGCGGCACGGCCCAGATCGATCAACCAGTCGGTGCCGGCGGCCGCGTCGTTGGTCGCGCGGAACGCGGCTCGCAGCAGCGCGTCCGCGCGATAGTTGCCGTTTCTCGCGAGATAGGCGCGCACCATCGCGTCGGCCGGATCGCGCAGCTCCGGCAGCAGCCTGCGGCTGCCGATCGAATCGAGCGCGGCGACGAGCGGCGCGGTGTCGACCGCGCCTCGTCCGGCCTGCGCGGCCAGCACATCCATCGCCTGCTTCCAGCGTTCGAGGGCGGCCGGCCGCTTTCCCTGCCGCCAGAGAATCGCCGCGGCGCGAAGGTGCACGTCGCTTCGCCGCGGGTTGATCGTGGCCGCATGGTCGGTACTCGGCCAGCGCGCCGGGACCGTCGCCTTCGTCCCTGTAGAAATCGGCCAGCACGACGTACGCGTCCGATCGCGCGGGCGTTCGCTCGACGGGCGCCGGCAGGTAGTCGGCGGCGGCGCCCGGCTGCTTCGCGAACCTCAGGTACTCGCCGAACCGTGAGCCGTAGGCGAACCAGTTGTCGCCGGCGAGCTGCAGCGACCTGTCGATCGGTTTCAGCCGCTCGGCCACGGTGCCTGCGCCGAGGGCCGTCGTGAACGCACCGGCCGTGGAGGCGTCGAAGCGCGCGAAGTGCAAGCCGACGAGCGCCGTGTGCGCGCTGGTCCAGACGGGCGGCAATCCCTGGCCTCGCGCGCGCACGGCCGCCAGCGCCTGATCGAAGGTCCCGTGACGGACGGCGAAATTCGCGGCGGCGTTGCGGATCCGCGGCTGGCCGGTTCCGGCGATTCTGATGAGCCGCTGCGGATCGCGCTCGAGCAGCAGAGCGAAATATCGCGTGAGCAGCGGCTCTGAAAGGCTCTCGGGCGGGCTCTTCGTTAACACCCGCAGCTCGCCCGCCGGGTCTCCAGCCTTTCTGTACGCCTCCGCCGCGCTGACTCGGGCGTCGGACCCCACCGGTGCGCCGAAGTCCGCGAACCGCTCGAGCTCGCCAGCCAGCTCCGCGAACCGCAGCCGGCTGGTCTGGAGCTCCACGAGCCGCGCGAGATGCTCGTTGGCCTCGTTCTGCGGACCTGTGACCATCAACTCGGTTCGCCAGCGTACAGCCAGCTCCAGCAGGCCGGCGCGCTCGGCGAGGGGCACGAGGAACGGGGCGAAGTCGCCTGGCGGCAGCGCGGTCCGCTTCTGTTCGAGGAACGCCGCAAAGGCGGTCTTCTCCTCCGGAGAGAACCCGCGGGCGATGAGGTCACCCATTTCGTTCAGACGCGTGGACAGCGCGCCCGCGAGCGGCGACGCGTCCCGGTCCGGCCCGAGGGCCGCCGCTGCCTCGGTGCGCGCGGCAAGCAACCGATCGAAAAGCGGCCGTCTCCTGACGAAGCCCCGTGTAGACGCTGACGTACCTGCTGCCGCCCTCGAGCAGGCCGGCGGGCCCGGCCAGCCGCGCGCCCTGGTCCACGAACGGCCTCGCCGCCTCGGGCATGCGCCAGAGCTCCAACCGGCCGGCGACGGCGAAGAAGATCTCGGCTCGCTCCGGGCGCCCATCGACGAGCGCCGTCCGCAGCGCCTTCGCCGCGTCGTCCACGCGGCCCTGACGCGCGCGAAGCTCGGCGATCTTTTCCATCCACTGCGGATCGTGATACGTCAGCTCGTACGTCTTGCCGTAGCTGGCGGCTGCGTCGTCGAATCGCATCAATCGCTCTTCGAGGCTGCCGCGGGCGATCTGCAAGTCGGCGCGGTCCGGCCGGATCGCGACCGCCTTCGCGTACGCCGCGATGGCGGCCGGGAAATTCTCGAACTGCGTCTCGAGCTGTGCCAGCAGCATCGGCCACCGGTAGTCGCGCGGCGAGTCGGCCGCGGTTTTTGTGTAGTACCCGAGAAGCTGGCCGGTTCGCGCGTGCCGGCGGGCGTAGCGTCCGGCTTCCTGCAGCAGCGGCCCGTCGTCCGGATAGCGGTTGATGATCTCGATGTATTGGTCGATGGCGCCCGCGTGGTCGTTCAGGCGCGCGAGCGCGGGAATGAGGCCGCGACGCAGTCCCGCGATGCGGCGCGTCCGCTCGTCGGCCGACACCGGCGCGCCCCGAACCCCGTCGACGGGCGCGCGGCGCATGGCGTCGATCGTCGACGTGTAGAAGTCCCGCAGCGATCCGTCGTCTTTGGCGAGCGCGTAGGTGTCGGCGACGGCAGCCAGATAGTCGGCGTTGAACGGATCGTCGGCACGAAGCGGCTCGAGCAGCTCGCGCGCCCGGGCATAGTCGGCGATCTGTGTGGATTTGATCGCGGCCTCGAACGTGAACTGCTTTTTCAGCGCCGGATACGACTCCGACGCGGCGCGCGTCAGGACGGCGATCGCCTCGCGGCCCTGCTTGTGCCGCCAGTAATAGTCGGCGGTCTGGCGGACGACGCCGAGAATCCGGGGGTTCCCGGCATACACCGCGTCCAGGGCTTTTCGCGCCGCGTCGAGCTCGCCGCGCGACTCGTGGAGGCGTACCAGCGCGTAGCGCAGCTGCAGCTTGTCGATCGGATCGCTGCATCGACGTCGATCTGCCGGACCAGCGAGCGCGTACGCACAGACTCGAACCCCAGGCGTGCGGCGTGTGCGCCGATGTCGGTCATCAGCTCGAGCGAGGACGTCCGGTCGAGCAGCGCCACGAGGAAACGCTCGAGATCGTCACGCCGGCCCTGCGCCTCGAGCACGGCGATCCGGAGCGACACGGCGGAGGTTGGCGGCGCGCTCCCATCGGCCGCGGCGGCCGTGGCGCGATCGGCCAGCTCGCGGTACGCCTGACGTGCCGCCAGCCTCAGCAACCGGCTCCGCGCCGGAGAGCCGCCTTCCGCCGCCAGCGCGCCGCTCATGTACTCGTCGATCGCGCGCCCGGGCTGGCGGAGGCCTTCGTAGATCGCCCCCGCTTCGTAGGCATAGAGCGCCGGGTCGCGCAGTTTCGTCCGGCCCTGCGCAATGATCCGCAAGCGCATCGTCGAACTGGTAGTAGTCCCAGAACACGGTGGCCGCCTCGAGATATCCGGCCGGGTTGCCCGGCTCGATATCGGGGAGGCGGTCCCAATGCGCCCGCGCGCGATCGTACTGTTCGCGGTCTGCATGGATTTCGCCGAGCGTCGTCAACGTGGCCCGGCTGCGCGGATCGTAGCGGTAGAGGAGATTGACGGTCCGGGCGGCGGCGTCGGTCTCGCGCGCGTCGGCGTAGGACAACGAGCGGTGCAGCGAGCCGGTTCGCTGATTGAGCTCGACGTCGGCCGGAAACTCGGCCGCCAGCGCGTCGATGACCGGGGTCGCCGACTCGAAGCGCGAACGCCAGATGTCGGCCTCCGCGAGGAAGCGCGCCGCGAGTGGATGCTCTTTCGCCAACAGGCTCCAGTTCGCCGCACTCGCCGCGGCGCTGACCCCGCGCATGGCCGCGATCTCCGCGTCGAGCCGGTTCGTGCGCGAGAGCATCCCGAAGAACGCCGTGGCGAGCGCCTCGTCCTCGAACCAGTGCCGCCGCAGCAGCGCTTCGCCGGCCGCCGGATCGAACGTTTCCTTGGTCGCGTATGCCGACAGGAGGTTCTTGACGAAGATCAGGTGATGCGGGAACCGCTCGTGGGCGTACAGATTGAGCTGCACGAACAGCTGCGCGTTGACGGCTGACCCTCGGCCGACCACCGCCTGAAAGTAGCGCGCCAGATCGGTCCCTTCGAACGTCCGGGTGACGTCCCGCGTCAGCGTCTCGAACGCGGCCGTCCGATTGCGACGGAGGTACCAACGCGCCAGCCGGTGGTGCCAGGAGCGATCCTGAAACTGCTGAATGGCGAGGCGATAGACCTGCTCGACTTCTGCCGTCAGGGTGTTCTGCTCGAGGAACTGGGCGGTCGCCGCGTACAGGCCGGGGTCGTCGGGATTGCGCTGGATCTCGCGCCGATAGACGGCCAGCGCGTCGGGGAGCTGCCGTCGCGAGACCAGGCGCGCGATATAGCGGTCGAGCACCCGCCCGTATTCCTGCGACCGGGGGCCCGCCGGGCGGCGTGGCTCGCCGGCCTCGGTCTGCAGGGTGCCGTCGCCAAGGGGCACCCGATCGGCCCGGAGCGCCAGCTCCTGGAGCAGCCGGTCGTACGCGGCAAATTCCTCCGCCACCTGTTCCTTCTTGGCGAACGCGTCGGCCATCGCCAGGGCGACGGCGATCCGCTCGGGCGCATCGGGGAACGCCGCCAGGAACCGCCGTCCGCGATCGATCACCGCGTCCGACGCGCCGTACGCCGCATACGTGGCCACGAGCGTGGCGTTCAGACCGGCGCGCCGCGGTGAATTCGGGAACCGGGTCTCGAACAGCCCCACCAGGTCGGCCGCGCGGGCACGATGGAAGTACGACGCGGCCGACGCCTGCTCCTGGGCGTACTGGCTCGACGGCGAGGCCGAGTTGAAGAGCAGCGACAGGACTCCGTTCAGAAAGCCCGGGTCGCGATCGATCGTCGCGATGTCGCGGTAGAACGAGAGGTCGCTGCTGCCGAACCGCAGCGGCTGCTCCGGCGCGGTGAACAGGGTCTCGATGATGCTGGCCAGCGCCTGCTCGACGTCGGCCGGGCTCGCGCCGGGGAGGCTGTAGGTCGAGGCGTGGTAACGGAGCGCTTCGTTGTAGTTCCGCGTTTTTTCGTACAGGCGCGCCAGCGTGAACAGCTCGTCTGCCGTTCGCGTCGCGGTGTCGCGGCGCGCCTCGAAATCGGCGAGCGACCTGTTCGGCGGCGCCGACGTTTCCGGCGCGCTGATAGTAGTAGAACACGCGAGCCACCGGCGTCAGGTCGGCCGGGCGCGCGGCGATGTCGGCACGGGCCCGATCGAGAAACGCGCGGAGGCTGTGGGTGCGCTCGAGCAGCTCGAAGTAGCCCTGGACGTTGCCGGCGTCCCAGAGCGGCCGGAACGCCCGGTCGTACACCGAGAGCGCGTCGGAGGTCGCCCCACGGCGCGTGGCCAGGTCGGCGCGCCCTTTCAGCACCCACGCGTCATCGGAGGGGAACGCCTGTTGATAGCCGCCGAGCAGCGCCTCGGCGTCGGCCGTGCGATTGCGGTCGACGAGGAAGCGAAACAGCCGGTCGTAGGGAGCGGCCTCTTGCGGATAGCGCGCGATCCAGGCGCGGCACTGCGCTTCGGCGAAGGCGTCGGGCAGCTGCTGCGCGTCGACGAGCGCGAACAGCCGTTCGAAGATCCGCCACGATCGCCGCTCGGGCGCAGGCAGCAGCCGATCGGCCGGCGGATCATCTGCACGCGCCGCAGCGGCCAACGCGTCCCCTTCCTGCTGCGCCAGCAGACGACGGTGATAGAAGTCGGCGAGCGCGAGCTGTCCGGCGGCGACGTCGGTCGAGGCGCTCGCGTAGGCACGCCAATCCGCCTCGGCAGCCTCGGGATCGAGCTTCTCTTCGGCCACGCGCGCGCGCAACGCCAGCAGTTCCCGATCGGTGGCGGCGCCGGGGGCCGTACGCAGCGCGTCGTGGGCGTCGGCCGGCGAGCGGCGCACCTCGACGGGACCGGCCGGCGTCGGCACGGTGCGGAAGATCGCATCGTGCCAGCGCCCGGCGGTCTCTACGTTGCGGACCCACTCCGGCAGCTCCGCGCGCAGGCCGAAGGTCGACGCCGCAATCGCCGCGGCGGCAAGGCCGGCCCCGACGCACCGACGCTTCCGCGCGACGTCACGGGAGGACATCGAAGGTGATCTCCTGGCTGGCCACGTTGTGCGCGATGTCCTCGGCAATCACGCGAATGACATAACGGCCTGCGGGCAGACCGTCGGGAATCGTCAACATGCCGGTGCTCGCACCGGCACGAGGGTCCCATCGCAACTCGACCGGCGCTGCGCCGTAGAGGCGCGCCACGATCGTGCGCGTCGACGCCGAGGCGCTGGCTCGCAGGAGCACGGTCTCGCCCGGGCGCGCGCTGGGCCGGTCGGCCGACACGCGCAGCACCGGCGGCTTGCTCGCGATGACGAAGCTCTTGGCCTCCCGATACGTGTGGCCGGCCCGGTCACGCAGGATGAGGCGGACCTGGTAGGTGCCGTCGTTCATGTCGGCGGGCGCGAGAAACCGCGTCTGCCAGATGCGCTCGCCCGGCAGGTAGCGCAGCGGCTTCACCAGGCCGAACGGGAACATCGCGACGACCGACGTGATCGACTCGTCGGTCGCGACGCGCAGGATCGGATCGCCGGGTTTGATGACGCGCGGCCTGAGCAGCGCCCGCGGGGCGGCCAGAAACGACGTGTACGGCGTCACGAACTTGTACTTCCGCGCGAGCTGAATGATTTCGTCCACGCTGGCGCGGTCCTCGCCGTCGCGCGCGATCTTGTCGAGCAGCGCGTCGACGCGCGCCTTCGCCCACGTCCGCGGCAAGCCCGCGTGCTCCAGGCTCTCGGCCGGGAGCGCCGCCGTGGCGCGCATCTCGAACGCGCGGTTGTCGCGGACGCCGCGGGCGGTGAAGGTCGCGCGGCCACCCGGCCGCGTGTAGCGGCCGACCCAGGACGCGACCGACCCGGCAAACGACACCGGATCGAGCGGATACACGAGCTCGATGCCGGCCGGCGGATCGACGGTCATCTGCAGCCCGTCGAGCGGGCGCGCGCCGATCTTCGACACGAACGCCCGCGCTTTGAACTCGATCGGCTCGGTGGAGCGCACCGTGTCCATCACGCCGTCGTCACGGCTCAGCATCGTGAGCAGCGGCACGTTGGCGTCGTCGCCGATGCCGAAGAGGTAGGTGCGGGCCCGGGCGGCCGGCGGCACCGCGCCGCGCCTGGCCGCATACCACGTGGCGAGCTGCGCGTTCGCGATCGTCCCGTGGGTGGCGCTGGCGTCGCCGAGCAGGACGATGTAGCGATCGCCGGTCCCGAGCTGGCTCTGATCGAGCGCCACGCCGAGCGCGGTTTGCAGATCGGTCCCGCCACGCAGCAGTCCGGCGCGCACGAAGGCGAGCGCCTTCTCGACCGCCGCCGTGTCGGCGGCGACGGGCGCCGGCGCAAACAGCGTGGTCTCGGTATTGAACAACAGCAGGTTGAACCGGTCGCCGGGCCTGAGCGACCGGAGCACGGCCTCGAGCACGTGAAAGCTGCGCTCGAGCTTCTCCCACTGCATCGACAGCGACGTGTCGAAGACCGCGATGACGGTGCGCGGAGCCGCGGCCCCCTTCGGCCGGTCGGCCTGGACGGCCGGAGCGATGAGAGCCGACGCCTGGAAGAATCCGGGCTCGAGGCCGCGAGGCCGCGGCGCGGTCTCGGTCGGATTGGGTGCGCCCGGCTCCGGATTGCGATAAGTCACCACTTCGAGCGCGTCGGTCTTTTCGGGATCGAGCGAATACTCGACGCTGAAGTCTTCCGAAAACGTCACGTTGCGGCCGGCAAACGAGCCGGCGACGCCGTGCGGCGTCTGCTCGCGGAGCTGCAGCGGATAGGCGCGGCTGTTGACGCGGAAGTCCTTGATCGCGTGGGCGGAGACCAGGCTGAACGAGATGGTGAGCTCGCGTGCCGACTGCGCGTTGTACGCGTCGGGCCGGAGCGGCAGCGCGAAGCCCGACCGCAGGTTCTCGACCGGCACGACTTCGTGGTACTCCATCTCCAGCCGCTTCGTGCCGAACCCGGGAATCGGCGAGATGCGCGCGCTGAAGGCCGACGTGCGTGTCGCTTCGGAGGCGCCCTCGACGCCGCGTTCGCCCTGCTGCAGCAGGCCCGGATCGATCTGCTGCTGGGTCAAGGCCTCGTAGATCTCCTCCGCCCGGCGACGCTCGAGGATGACCCCGGGAATGCGCGTCACGCCGTCCCAGACCGCGAAGTCGGACACTGTCGATCGGCTCGGCATCGAGAACAGATACTCGCCTTCCAGTACGCCGCTTTGATGGCTCGCGAAGACCTGCCTGACCGAGACGCGCGCGTCGCCGTTGTCGATCCGGATGTCGATCGCCATCTGATCGAGCGACAGGATCTTGGGATTCGGCGCCGAGCTGCCGGAAGGAATCAGCACGCCGAGATCGCCCAGGACGGGAATCGGCGCGACGAGCGCGGCGAGCAGCGCAAGCCGGTGCAGGCGGTTCATGGCCGGATTCGCACGACGCCGTTGTCGGTGCCGACGTACAGATGGCTGCCATCGGCGGCGAGCGCGGTCACGTTCAGCGATGGCAGCCCGGACTCGAGCGTCGTCCAGCGCTGCGCGTGGCGATCGAAGACCAGCAACCCTCTCGACAGCGTACCGGCGAAGACATGTTTGTCGGTGACGGCCATCGCGTTCGGGTTGATCTCGATGGGTCCGGTCAGGTCGGCAAAACGCTGCCAGCGGCCTTTCGCGTCCAGGCGGAAGAGCCCGCCGCCGTAGGTTCCCACGAACCACTCGTCATCGACGCGGGCGACCGCGGAGATCCAGTTGTGGGTCAGCGCCGAATTGGCCGTCGTGTAGCTGGCGTGGACGACCCCGTTGTCGAGCATCGACACGCCGCCGAGCGTGCCCGCCAGCACCTCGGTGCCCGCGGCGCCGAGCGCGTAGACGTGGTTGTTGATCAGACCGTGAAACGCGTAGAGGCTGCGGCTGCCCTCGCGATCGATGAACGTCAGGCCGGCGGGCGTCGCGACCGTCATGCCGCCGGCGCTCAGCACCAGATCGGTGACATGGTCCGCGATGAGACCCTCGGCGCGTCCGAGGACCTGCTTCGGGCGGCCGGCCGAATCGAACAGCACGAGGCCGTTGGCGGTGGCGACGGCCGTACGGCCATCGGCCGCGTCGTGGACGATGCGGTTGATGCAAAACACGCGGTCGTTTTCGACGTGCTGCGCGCGCTCGCCCTGCGCGGACAGGATGTCGAGGCCGCGGTCGAAATAGCCGACCCAGAGCCGCCCGGCCGCGTCGAGGGCAAGTGCGGAGACGTTGCGGTCGGTCAGCCGGCCGGCGTCCGCGCCGACGACGCGACGCAAGCCGCCGGTCCGATCGTCCATCGAGTACAGCGCGTCCTCGGCCAGCGCGTACAACGTGCCATCGGCCTCCACGAAGCGCTCGACCGGAGCGGGCGCGTCGTGCAGGACCGGTCGCGCGCCGCGGGAAGATCGAGCGCCGAGCGGAATCTCCGCGAGCGTCGCGTCGAGCGTGCCGACGAGCAGGGTGTCGCGCCGGACGGCCACGGCCCGGGCGAACAGGCCGGGACCGAGCGTGCGGACGTAATGGCCAGCTTCGAACTCGGCGACGCCGAGCGCCGTGCCGACGTAGGCGCGGTCGCCGTGGGTGGCGATCGACAGGACACGCGGATCGGGCAGGCCGCGGCTCTCGTCAAAGCGATCCACGCCGCCGGCCCGCCAGTGCCAGACGCCCTGGTCGAGGGTCCCAATCCACACGTCGGCATCCGCTCCGGCGAGCGCCGTCACGGCGACGTTGGCCAGCTCCGGGTGTGCCGGTGTCAGCCGGCGGCCGTCGAACGCGAGCAACCCCGACGTGCCGGTGCCGAGCAGCAGCCGTCCGGAGCTGAGAGCGAGCAAGGCGGTCAGCTTCCGCTGTTCCGGCCGATCGGGCCGCACGTGAAGCATTCGACGGCCATCAAAGGTCAGCAAACCGTCCGCCGCGGTCGCGATCAGCAGCTCGGGTTCCGACGCGGCCGCGAGCACGCCGACGGTGAGGCCGACGAGCCCCGAGGGCGGGAGCTCGAGGCCGGTTCGAAAGCGCCGCACGAGCGCACCGTTCGCGTCGTATTCGACGACCCCGTCCGGCCCGGCGACGAACAGATGGCCGTGGAACAGCGCGGCATCGCGAAAGGCGGACTGCGCGCCGACGGTCTCGACGTCAGCCGGCAGGGAGCGATCGAGCGGGCGGATGGCCACGGGGAAGTTGGATGCCGATTCGGTGCGGTCGCGCGCCTGACGGATCGCGTGGCGCGTTTCCCAGGCCAGGTATGCCGGGATCGAAAGAACGGCGATGACCGCGAGCGCGGCGAGGTACCGATGCCGCACGAACCAGATCGTCGTCATGACTACTTGCTTAGACACCGGTGGCACGATTGTAGCCGCTCGGGCATGGTCACCGGCTCGTCCGCGGAAGATTCACCAACGAAGCTTCCAGCTTCCTGCTTCCAGCTTCCAGCTTCCCGATTCCACACCGCCAACCCCATCCATTCGTCGGGTCTGCCGGCGCACCCTTCTGCTCCTGTTGACATTCCACACGAGCGGGGGCATGATTCATGTGGAATTCCTACAGGAGCAGCCAGAGCGTGCAAACCAAACTCGATATCCTTCAGGGCACCCTCGATCTGATGGTGCTGCGCACGCTGTTCACCCTGGGATCGCTCCATGGGTACGGCATCGCCCGCCGGATCGAGCAGGTCAGCGGGGACCGCGTCATGTTGAATCAGGGGACGATCTACACCTCGCTGGTCCGGCTCGAGCAGCGAGGTTGGATCCGGTCGAAATGGGGCGTCTCGGAGAACAACCGGCGGGCGAGGTTCTACGCGATCACCAAGCCGGGAGAGAAACAGCTCGCGGCCGAGACCGAGAACTGGGAAAGGGTCGCGGCGGTGATGGGACGCGTCCTGGCGAGCGAGGCGCCCGATCGATGACGCACTGGCTTCGCACGATCCGGTCGAGCGCGCGGGCCATGGCGCGGCGCGTACTGTCCGTGCTGGGAAGGGACCGCCTGGACCGCGAGCTCGACGAGGAGCTGGCGACGCACCTGGAGCTGCTGATCGACGACGGCCGCCGCAGAGGGCTGTCGCACACCGACGCGCGGCGTGAAGCGCTCCGGACGCTCGGCGGGCTGGACGCGATCCGCGAAGTGCACCGCGAGCAGCGAGGGCTTCCCTGGCTGGACGTGCTCGCCCGGGATCTGCGCTACGGCGTCCGCACGCTGTGGAAGAGCCCCGCGTTGACCTGTACCGTCACGCTCTCGCTCGCCCTCGGCATCGGCGCCAATACCGCCCTGTTCAGTCTCGTAGACGATCTGCTGCTTCGCTCGCTGCCGGTCCGCGAGCCGGAACGCCTCGTTCAGGTCCGGCAAACGGTGACGGTGCTTGGAATCACGAAGGTCGGGACCTCGTTCCCAAGCGATGCGTTCGACTACATCCGCACGCACAATCAGGTCTTCAGCGAGATCGTCGGTTTCAACCCGCTCGATCGACCGGCCGTCATGGTCGACGGCGTCGCGGAACCCGCCCGCGAGGTCGACCAGGTATCGGAGAACCTGTTCCGCGACCTCGGAGTGCCCACGGTCCTAGGCAGAACCCCGGATTCCTCCGATGGGCCGGTCGCCGTCATCAGCTACCGCCTGTGGCGCGCCCGTTTCGACAGCAGTTCAAGTGCGCTGGGCCGGTCCCTGACGATTGACGGCCGGGCGTACTCATTGATTGGCGTCGCGGTGCCGCAGTTCCTGGGCGTCTCTCTCGAGAGATCGCCGGATCTCTGGATTTCGTCCGGCGCCTCGAGTGCAGCCGCACCCGGGCAGCTGGTTGCCCGCTTGAAACCCGGGGTCAGGGCCTCAGAGGCGGAGGCAGCGCTGGAGGTGCTTTTCAGTCAACTCGCGCAGCAACAGCCCGGACCCGTGGGCGAGAGACGTCCCGCCCAACCACCCGCGCGCGTCGCGCTCCTCGCCGCGGGCAAAGGGCTCTCGGCGTTGCGCGCGCAGTACGAGCGTCCACTCCTCGCGCTCACGGGACTGGTCACGCTGGTGCTGCTGATTACCTGCACGAATGTCGGCAACCTGCTGATGGTGCGAAACAGCGCGCGGAGGCGTGAGCTGGCGGTGCGCGCCGCGCTCGGCGCAAGCCGGTCGCGGCTGGTCCTGCAGTACCTGGTCGAGAGCGCGATGCTGGCGACGCTCGGCGGCATCCTTGCCCTGGTATTCGCGCGATGGGGAGTCTCGATCATCCTTTCGATGCTGCCCCTGCCGGCGGCGCCTGAAAGCCTGGCGTTCCGGCTCGACGCGCGCGTCCTGGGCTTTGCCGCCGGCGTGTCGCTGTTGAGCGCGCTGCTGTTCGGGCTCGTTCCCGCGTGGCGTGCCGCGCAGGTCGATCTCACGGCCGCCCTGCGATCGAGCCACGGAAACAGCGCGACGAAGCGCACGCGCCGCCTCGGCCGCGCGCTGGTTGCCTGCCAGGTTGGCTTGTCGGTGCTCCTGTTGGTCGGCGCCGGACTATTCGTGCAGACGCTGGGGAACCTGGTGCGCCTGGACGTGGGCTTCAATCCCGAGAGCTTGTTGCAGGTCTCGCTGGACACCCGCGGGAGCGGTTACCGTGCGGGGCAAGTCGGCGGACTGTACCGGCTGCTGCTCGAGCGTGTGTCCGCGATACCCGGTGTCATCTCGGTGACCGGCATTCGCAATGACGTGATGAAGGGACATTTCAGTCGGGGCATGATGGCCATCCCCGGCCTGACACTCGACCGGGGCGAGGCCTGGGGCCTGGCCTCCGTGGGTCCGTCGTTCTTCGAGACGATGAACATTTCCGTGGTGCGGGGGCGCGTCTTCAGCTCCGCCGACTTCGCGCAGGAGCGGCAGTGCGTGGTGATCACGGAGGCATTTGCCAATCGTTACTTCCCGAACGCCGATCCGGTCGGCAGGCGGATCGGCGATCCGCCCAACACCGAGATCATCGGCGTCGTGCGGGATGCCAGGCTCACCGCGGTACGCACGGACAGCGGACCGATGCTGTATTCCATGGCGCCTCGAGAACCTGACCGCATCGGGGCTTTGGAAATCCGCACGGCGGGAGACGCGGCCCGGATCGCGCCGGCAGTCCGCGAGGCGATTCAGCGCGTCAACCCGCGGCTGGTGGTGGATATCGGGACCATGCGCCAGGAGATCGACCGGAACATCGCGAAGGAACGAATGGTCGCCGCGGCCAGCGCCTTCTTCAGCCTTCTCGGATTGCTGCTCGCATCCATCGGGATCTTCGGCGTGGCCTCGTACACGGTCGCGCAGCGGACCACCGAGCTGGGGATTCGGACGGCGTTGGGCGCCAGCCGGTGGTCGGTAATCCGCGAGTCGCTGCGGGACACGATCCAGGTGTTTGGCGCCGGCCTGGCCGCCGGCATCATCGCCGCCATTGCCGCCGTCCGGCTGACCGCCAGCTTCATTTCCGACCTGCTGTTCGGACTCACCGCGGCGGACGCGGCAAACATCGTGGGAGCCGTGTTCCTGATGATCGTGGTGGCGCTTGCGGCCTGCATCCTGCCGGCGCGCCGCGCGACCAGAATCGACGTCCTCACCGCGATCCGCGACGAGTGATTCAGGTCGGGGAGCTGCCCGGGAACACGGATCAAACAGATGAACACGGATCAACACGGATCGCAGGGAGCCGTCACGGCGCCCACCGCGCGTTTCGAGAGCGGTGGCTGACAAAAACCAAAAACAGGAGCGCAGGAGCACAGGAGAACAGGAGGCAATCGGGTAGCTTGATGTATGAACGCCCGATTAACTGTCACGCCCGGCTGCGCCTGTTTTTCCAACACGGAGGTCACGGAGTGCACGGAGCTCTGACTACACGCTCCCGAACGCACTCGAGTCGCGCGGAGCGCGTCAGGCCAGGCGGGACCGGCGGGTGCAAGCCGGGTCACAATCCCGAGCGGCTTGCACCCGCCGGTCTCGCCTGACCTGCCACGCCGGCCCCTCGTAACTCCGGCCGGCGCTCGAGTGCGTCCACGCCATGGACATCGGCGGTCAGCGTTCTTGTGTTGTCCGCGCTTGCTGTCAACTGAGAGACCGTGTCGAAAATACGAACTCCGACCAATCGCTTCGCTCCCTGAGCCTCCGTGGCCTCCGTGAGATCCGTGTTGGAAGAACAGCGTAGTCTGTTGGCAGCGCGCCGCGCACGGCCTACTCGTATCGCAGCGTGTCGATCGGATTCACGCGTGCGGCCCTGCGGGCAGGAAGATAGCCGACCATCGTGGACACGCCGCCCATCACGATGACGACGGTGACGAGCGTCGCAGGGTCGTAGGGACGACGCCGAAGAGGAACCCGTCCATCGTCTTTCCGGCAGCGATGCTCAACGCCAGCCCGATCGCCACGCCGGCGAGCGCAATGCTCCACGTTTCCCACAGCAGCATCCGGAACACACGGCCGGGCTCGAACCCCAGCGCGATCCGGATGCCGATCTCGCGCGTGCGCGCCCGGACCGTGAACGACAGCACGCCGTAGGTGCCGACCAGCGCCAGCGCGAGCGCCAGCACGCCCAGAATCCCCGTCACCATCGCGGCGCCTTTCGCCGCGCCGAATCCCGCGCCGCTGTCGCCGACGTGCCGCTCCAGCGCGTAGACGTCGTAGACCGGCACGGCCGGATCCAGGCGGCGTATCGCAGCCTGCAGCGCCGGCGCCAGCGTGTCGGGCGATCCCGATCGGGTGCGCACATGGAGCGTCCGGGCCAGGCGATCGAACTGATCCAGCGGCACGAAATACCGTGGCTCAGTCGCACCGCCGACCTCCGCGCGGCGGTATCGAGCGTCGCGCACGATGCCGACGACTTCGAGCCACGAGCCGGGATCGCCACTCGCGCGGAGCCGGTGTCCGAGAGGATCCTTGCCGGGCCACAGACGCGCCGCGAGCGTTTCGTTGACGACGGCCACCTTCAGCGAGGCCGGTGTGTCGGCTTCGGTGAAGCTGCGGCCGCGCAGCACCGGCGTCCCCATCACCTGAAAATAGTCGCCGCTGACGAAGTGCTGGTCGGCCAGGAGACCGGTAGGTACTCGATGGCGCCGGCTGGCCGTCCGCGGCCACGTATGCCGTGGAATTGCTCGGTACCGAATGGGACGAAGGCGGAAGCGGCCGCGAATTCCACCTCGGGCAGCGCTTCCAATGCCGCGTCGATGGATTCGTAGAACGCACGCGCTCTGCCGGCGTCGTAGCCCACCGCGCCGGGATCCGTCGAGGCCAGCAGCACACGAGTGGCATCGAAGCCGAGGTCGGCGGACTGCAGGCCCTGCAGGCTTCGCATGAACAAGCCGCACACGACGAGGAGCACGACGGACGCCGCCATCTGGGCCGCCGCGAGCCCCTTGCGTATCAGCTGCCGCCGCCTGCCGTGCGTCGCGGTAATGCTTCCCGACAGGTCGCTGCGCGGGTTGACCCGCGATGCGCGGATGGCCGGAAGAAGGCCAATCAGCAACGTGCTGACGATCATCAGGATCGTCAGGTAGGTCAAGGTCTCCCAGTCGAGCCTGACGTCGAGGAACAACGGAAAGCCAGGGATGGATGCGGCCGCCGCCAGACCTCGGACCGCGGCCAGGCCGGCGCCGGCGCCGGCCACCGCTCCAAGCAGCGCGATGGCGAGCGCCTCGATCAGGCACAGTCGAACGAGATCCCATCGGCTCGCGCCAAGCGCCGCGCGGATCGCCATCTCGCGGCCGCGGCCAAGCCCTCTCGCGAGGAAGAGACCCAGCACGTTGGCGCACGCAATCAGCAGGATCGCGCCGACGAGCATCAGGAACAGCGCGGCGAGGACCACACCCTGCGATTCGTTCTGCGGCTCGGGTCTGGCCAGCCGTTCGGAATAGACGCGGACGCGCCGGCCGGCGTTGGTGGCCGGATGATCCTGCTCGAGCCGCGCCGCGACGGTTTCAACCGAGGCGCGCGCCTCTCCGAGCGCCATCCCGGGCTTCAGCCTGGCGATCGCGCGAACGGACAACACATCGCGGTCCGAGAGCCGGGCCCTGGACTGGAACAGCTCGAGCGGCAGATACGCATCCGACGACATGAGCGTAAAGGTGCCGTGGAAACCCTCCGGGGCGACGCCGACAACGGTGAACGGCCGGCCGTCGATGCGCACTTCGCGGCCGACGATCGACGGGCTGGCGCCAAAACGCCGCGTCCAGTACCGAATGACCGAGGACCACGATGGGTTCGGCTCCGCCGAGCTCGCCGTCGGACGGGAGAATCAGCCGTCCCGCCGCCGGCTCGAGGCGAAGCGTGGAAAAGTAGTCCCCTGAAACGACGGTCGCCATCAACCGGTCGGTCCGCCCGTCGGCCGTCAGGCCCACGGGGTTCAGGTCCCATGCCGCCATGTCCGAGAACGCCGCCGACGAGGACTTGTAGTCCTGGAGGTCGGGATACGCCAGGCGCTGCCGGACTCTCCGATTGGCGGACAGCGTGGTCGCCAGAACGGTCATCTGGTGCGCGTCGGCAACCGGCAGCGGCCTGAAGATGCCGCTGATGATCGTCGCCATCGCGGCGTTCGGGCCGATGCCCAGCGCGAGCGTCAGCACCGCCGCCGCGGTGAAGACCGGGTACGCGCGCAGCTGCCGCACCGAGTAGCGCAGATCGCCGCGCACCGCGTCGATGAGTCGAAGCCCGCGCGCCTCGCGGGTCTCTTCCTTGTACTTTTCGACCGAGCCGAATTCGACTCGGGCGAGACGGCGTGCGTCTTGCGGGGCAAGATTCCGGCGCGCCACGAGATCGTCCGCGCGCGCCTCGAGGTGGAACCGCAGCTCCTCGTCCACGTCGCGCTCCATCCTGGACCGCGACCCCACTCCGCGCACCAGCGATCGGATTCTCGCCCACATGACTACGTGGTCCTCAGCGCCCTGGTCATCGCGGTCGCGAGCAGGGTCCAGCGGTCGGTCTCGGACCGCAGCTGCCGGCGGCCGGCGGCGCTCAGGCGGTAGAACCTGGCGCGCCTGTTGTTGTCGGAGGTGCCCCACTCGCCGTCGAGGAGCCCGCGATGCTCGAGGCGGTGGAGGGCGGGATAGAGGGCGCCCTGCTCGATGGCGAGCGTGCCGCCGGTGATCTGCTCGATGCGCAGCAGGATGCCGTACCCGTGCTGCTCGCCAAGCGACGCGGCTTTCAGAATCAGCAGCTCCAGCGTCCCCGGGAGCAGTCCTTGACCGTCGGCCATGTGCCTCCCCCTATCTGGGTTAGGAGAGACTAGCGCAACTCTCCTAACCCGTCAAGGGGAAGCGCCGTACACTCTAGTTGCTTCGAAACGTCACGACCGGATCGACCCGCGCCGCGCGCAGGGCGGGCGCCACTGTGGCCAGGACCGCGGTCAACCCCAGCACCGCCGCGACGGCCGCGTAGGTGACGGGATCGAGCGGCTGCACACCGAACAGGAAGGTCGCGATCGACCGGCTCAGGACGGCCGACAGCGCCAGACCGATCAGCGCGCCGGAGAGGATCACCCGCGCCGCGCTGCCGAGGACGAGGCGCAGGACGTGAGCGGTGCTCGCACCGAGCGCAATCCGGACGCCGAATTCCCGGCTCCGCTGCTCAACCGAATACGCCAGGACGCCGAACACGCCGACCAGGGCGACGAGGAGCGCCAACCCCGCGAAGGTTGCCACCAACACCGCCCGGAAGCGATAGGGCGCCGTGGACTCGTCCGCGAGATCCCCGAGCGTCCTGATGCGCCTGACCGGGACGTTCGGGTCGTGCCGCGCGACGGCGGCGCGAATCGCGGGAGCGAGCGCCTCCGGAGATCCCGCGACGGACTGCACGACCAGGAACACGTCGGCATAGGGAACCTGGGTCAGGGGCACATACACCTGCAGCAGGTCTTCGGGTTCGTCCGCCTGCCCCTTCACCTGCCGCGCGACGCCAACGATTTCTCTCACCGCCGGCGACACCCCGTCGGTGAAGAAGGACGGCCGGATGTTCACGCGGACGCCAATCGGATCCCGGCCGGCCAGGTGGCGGCGCACGAACGCTTCGTTGACGATGCAGACCGGCAGGGCGTCCCTCGTATCGCCGCCGCTGAAGGCGCGGCCGGCGACGACCGGTATGTCCAGCGTTCGAAAATACCCCTCGTCTGCAATCGTGTACTCGGCGGTCGGACGGTTGGCCGCTTCTACCGGAGCGTCGCCGGCGATTTCGAACGGCCACCGGCCGAGCTCGGACGTGCCCCACGGCAGCGTGCTCGCCCACCCGATGCTCCGCACGTTCGGGAGCACGCTCACGTCGCGCCCGACCGTGTCGTAGAACTGGAGCATCCGCCCGGGAGTCGGATAGCGGGCATTTGAAACGGAAAAATCCAGCGTGAGGACCCTGTCACTCCCGGCGCGGTATCCGCTGTCGAAGTTGCCGAGCACCAGCAACGTCCGCAGCAGCAGCCCGGCGCCGCACAGCAGGAGGACGGCGGCGGCGACTTGTCCGGCGGCGAGCACATTCCGGACTCGCCCCCCGCCTCGCGTCGCCGAGCGGCTGTCGGACGCGATCGCCTGGACCAGCGACGTGCTCGTGGCCTGCCACGCAGGCAGGGGACCGAACAACAGGCCGACGGCCAACGCGGTGACCGCGCAGAACGCCACGACACGGCCATCGAAAGTGAGCACGACAGCAGCGGGCAGCAATCCTGGCGGTATCAAGGCGGGCGCCAGCTTCATGATCGCCGCCCCGATGCCGACACCGAGCACGCCGCCGAGAAAAGCAAGCGTCAAGCTCTCGGTCAGAAGCTGGCCGACAATGCGGGCCCGGCCCGCGCCCAGCGCCGACCGTACTGCGAGCTCGCGCGCCCGGACACTCGCGCGGACGAGCAGCAGGTTGGCCACGTTGGCGCAACACATCAACAGGACGAAGCCGACGACGCCGAAGCAGCAGGAGTGAGGTGAGCTGCAGCTCCGAGCCCATGAGTCCCGTGCGCAAGGGTTCGAGAGTGATCCCCCAATCCTTGTTGGTTCCTGGAAACTCCCGCGCGAGCTGGCCGGCAATCACCGAGACGTCGGCCTGGGCGCTTTCGAGCGTCACGTCGCGCTTCAAGCGGCCGACAACCTCCAGGAACCGGAGACCCCGTTGATTGAAGCCGGGCGGAAACGGCGGCAGGAGCGACCAGACGCTGGCCGGGCGCGAGAACTTCACCCGATCGGAGACGACGCCGACGACAGTCTGGGGCCGCCCGTTCAACCGGATTTCACGGCCGATGAGCGTGGGGTCGCTCCCAAAGCGCGTGCGCCAGAGCCCTTCGCTCAGCACGACGGCGGTGGGCGCCGGCCCTTCGTCCGTCGAAAGAAACGTCCGGCCCGCTACAGGGGTGACGCCGAGCACGTCGAAGAACCTCGCCGAGACGAACTGGCGCTCGACGCTCTCGACCCTGCCGTCGGGAGCCTCGAGCAGCGGACCGCCGCCAAGATTCGACGCGATCGTCGCGGTCGACTCGAACGATCGGTTCCGCTCCTGCAAGTCACGCAAGTTGACCGGACCCACCGGCGTGCGTCCGGCCGTCGGACTCCGCTCCCAGACCATCACCAGCCGATCGGGCTCGGGGTAGGGCAGCGGGCGCAGCACCGTCGCGTCGGCGAGCGCGAACATCGCGCTGTTGGCGCCGATCCCGAGCGCCAGCGTCAGTACCGCGACCAGCGCGAAGCCAGGCGAGCCTTGCATCTGGCGGAGGGCGAACTTCACGTCGCTGCCGAAGTCCTCGAGCCGCTGCGTAATGCGCATCTCGCGATCCCTCTTTCTGCCGATGTGGACGCACGTGCGTTTCAACCGCGTCACGTCACCCAGGTGCCGGATCGCCAGCTGGCGCGCGGTCTTCGGGTCTTTCCCCTGCGCGATGAAGGCGCGCGTCCGCATCTCGACGTGGAAGGCGATCTCCTCGTCGACTTCCTGTTCGAGCGGCACCCGCCACAGCCACGAACGGAGCAGGCGTCTCATCGGGCCAGCAGGATCTTGGACACGCCGGTGGAGAACTGGCGCCACCTGGCGGATTCGGCAGCCAGGTGCGTGCGGCCAGCAGGGGTGAGCCGATAGAGCTTCGCGCGGCGGCCGAGCTCGGACGTGCCCCATTCCGCCTCGAGCCAGCCCCGCCGTTCCATCCGGTACAGCGCGGGATAGAGCGAGCCTTCCTCGATGAGCACCGTCTCGTCGCTGGCCTCTTCGATGAAAGTGGCAATCGCGTAGCCGTGACGGGGCCCTCCCGTCAGCGTCTTGAGAATCAAGGCGTCGAGCGTTCCGTACAACAGTGGGCTGGGCGTTTTCGACGGCATGAAGGGGGACCCTCAATTACCAAGACTGTCTTGGTAATAGCCCTTTGACGGTCCGCACGGCCGAAAGGTTCACCGGGGAGGGCCGCCCGGCCGATCAGGAGAGCCGCTCGATCAACCAGTAGCCTCCTGCCATCACGATGAGCACCGAACACAACGGCACCAGCCTGGCCTGCCACGCCGGCCGCGATCGAATGGCCCGGACGATTGGCAGCATGGCTGCCGCCGCCGCAAGCTGGCCGGCCTCGACGCCGGCGTTGAACGAGAACAGCGCCACCGCGATGTCGGTTGGCGAAGCCCCGAGCCCCAGCTCGACGAGCGCCCCGGCGAAGCCGAACCCGTGGATCAGCCCGAAGCCGAAGACCACGAGCCAGCGGGCGCCGTGCCGCCCGCGCAGCAGGGTTTCCAGGCCGACCCACGCGATCGAGGCGGCGATGAGCGGCTCGACGATCGACGCCGGTGCGTGAACGCCGCCGATCACGACCAGCCCCAGCGACACGGAGTGGGCGATCGTGAACGCCGTGAGCGCCATGACGAGCTCCCGCCCGGTGCGCGACGCCAGCAGCAGGCCGGCCAGAAACACCAGATGGTCGAACCCCGAGAGGATGTGACGGACACCGAGCTCCAGGTAGTGCCAGGCGGCATGAGCCCGCGACGGCGACGCAGCCTCGAGGTCGATGGCCGCCGGACCCGACTCCGCGTCCAGCAGCCTCTCGGCCACCACGCGATCGTCCACGCTGACGACCATCAGCTCGCGATGGCCGCGTGCCACCCGCGCCGGCACATCGGACGCGATCGACAGGCGCAGGGCCTGACGGCGCGTCTGCCCCAGGGCGAACGACAACCGCACGCGCGCGGCGCCGGCGTCGATCGCGACCTCGTCAATCACCGGCGGAAGCGCTTCGCCATCGACAGAAAGGCGAACCGCGTCGCGCGCCATCTCGCTCAGGTGCCGCCGCACATCGGCCTCTCCGCCGTCCGCCAGCAGCGCCACGTCGGGCGCCGCGATCGAAAGCGACACCGAGATCGCGCTGCCGCTCACGCGAACGTCCAGCGAGCTCAGGCCGGGATCGTGGGCGCGAAGGACCGTGCCCATCAGAGACAGCCACGCGAACGCGATGAAGAGGAGCGGACCCGGCGCAGGCCGGGTCCGCTGAAGGCATGGCATGGGACTGTCTTCAGTGGGTGTGCGTCCGCCCGTTCAACGGCGTGGCCGCGTACGGGAACACCTTGTTGTAGGCGATGTCGTTGCGGTCCACGTTGTCGCCCGCCGGACCGACGATGATCGGGGGGCTGACGCGCAGATCGCTGATCAGCGCGGTCACGGCGATGTCGAGCACGTCATCGCCGAACCGGCGGCCGTTCGGCCATCCGCCCGGCACGGTGCCGTTGCCAAAACCGGCCTGCACCGAGCTGACCAGCGTGTCGCCGCCGAAGATGCTGAGACGCGAGAAGCCGGGGTCGTCCGGGTTGGTCGGATGGGCCGCGCCACCGCCGGCGAGGCGCGCCGGGGCGGTCGAGAGGTCCACCTTGATCAGATCGGGAATGAAGATGCCGGCGATGTCGGTACGGTTCATCGTCGGCGCCACGTTCGATCCGAAGACGAGCGCGTTGATGAGCGCCGCCAGCTCCGGGGTCACCGCGTATTTCCGGAACAGGCTGGCATCGACCTCGGGCGTGGTACGGCTGTAGAGGTCCTTGTCCTTGATCGCCACCAGGCCCTCGTTGAAGAGCGGGTTGCCCTGGCGCGCGACCTGGACGAAGTCACCGAGCATCGCGTCGTCGCCGGGGAACAGGATGTTGACGCGACGCCGGCTGGTCGTGGCGTAGACGCCGACGATCTGCCGGTCGCCGCCGATCTCCTCGACCGGGATGCTGAGGGCAATCGTGTGGACGTTGAAGCCGCCCTGCGAGTCCACCGCTTGCCCGGGGCCGCGCAGCTTCAGCAGGTCGAACACGGCTTGCATGTCGGCGTAGAAGCCGTCGTCGCGCTGACCGGCAAAGGCCATGTATCCGTCCTCGAGCTCGGCGATCGACTGCGCCGTGTACAGATCCAGATCGCCTTCGTTGGCGACTCCATCCTTGGCGCGCTGCTCGCCGTCGTTGTTGCGGTTGTACTTCGGCGTGGCGTTGCCCTGGTTGTTGGGCGGCACGATGCCGCGCCCGAGCCGCGTCGATCTTCCGGTGCGCCAGTCGACCTTGTCCACCGTGTAGCGCTGGACGAGGTTCTGCGAGGCGTCGCCGACGTTGGCGATCACGCCGAGATACGACTGCAGGATCGTGTTGCGGTTCCTGAAGGTCGTGTCGAACTTGAACCGGTAGGCGAACGTCGTGCGGCCTGCCGCGACGTCACGCCCGGTCGCCACCCGAATCTCGTAGAGGACGTCGTCGTCGAAGTTGTACTTGTTCGGGCCGATGCCCGGCTCCTCGTGCGGGTACACGGCGAGCGCGGTCGTCAGGTATTTGCGGCCGTTCCTCTGGGAGACGAACGCATACACGTCGGTCGTGTTCGCCGCGTCGTCCAGGGTGATGAGCGGCGCATCCATGTGACTGGATGCCCGCGCGGACGCCGGAAGCAGCAGTAGTCCCGCCGCAGCAGTCAGCTGCAGCACACATCGAAGTTTCTTCATCTCGATTACCTCATGCACGGGGTGGTGGGACGATGCCCTTCCGGAGCACCCCGAGCTCGGAGGGCAGCAGCGTGAAACGGAGCCTGTGCGCCTGGCGTGCCCAGCGCGCGGCATCCGCCGGACGGCCGTCTGCCGCGGCGATCACCGCCGCGTGGAAAAAGAGGCGGCCGTCCTCGGTTCCTTCGGCAAGCGCCCGCGCCATGAGCGCGGATGCTTCCTGGATCTGTCCGGCGGAGGCCAGCGCCCACGCCAGGGCGTCGAGCGTGAACACGTCGGCGCGTTTTTCCATTTCGCGTCTGCGCGAGATCCACGGCCTTGTCACCGTCCTGGCGCCGGGTCGAGAGGTAGAGCGCGAACGTGCGAGGGTCGCCGGAGCGGTCCGTCTCCGGCCAGCTTCTCTCTCGAGCGCCGCGGCCTCGTCCGTCCTGTCCAGCAATCGCAGCGCGTCGGCGAGCGTCCACTGGTATTCGGGCAGAGGGTTGAGGCGCGCGGCGCGTTCCAGCGTCGCGGCGGCAGCGGCGTTCCTGTTCTGGGCAAGCTGGATGCGGCCGCGCGCGAGCAGCGCCGCCGCGTAGTCGGGAACGAACTGCAGCGACGCGTCGGCCATCCGCTCCGCATCGGCCAGGCGGCCGCGCTGCAGCTCGTACATCGCGAGCCGCGAGTAGGCCCAGGCGACCGACTCACGGTCGCGCGGGCTGGCGCCTTTGACGGCGGCGTTCATCAGCTCGATGGCGCCGCTCGAGGTCGCCCTTGAGCCATCGAAGATGCGCCGCGCGGGTATAGGACTGGTAGAACGGCTTGAGGTCGATCATCTTCTGGTAGGCGCCCGCAGCCTCCGCCACGCGCCCCTGCTCCATCAGCACGTCGCCGAGGAGGCCGTAGTCGAGGACGAACTCGCGTACCGCCACCAGGCGGCGGGCGATCGCCTCCGCCTCGCTGAAGCGGTGCATCTGGTGCAGCACGTGACCGCGGAGGAGCCAGCGCGGCCGGTTCGTCCGGCACGATCGACTCGAGACACGCGGCGGCCTGCTCGGCCACCTTGTAGTCGCCGGTGTCGTTCGACACGCGGGCCCGTGCGATGAAGCGGTAGCCCAGGTGTTCCGCTGCGCGCGCGGCGTCGCGCTGGGCGCGGAGGTTTTCCTGCAGCGCCGCGATGTCGCGGTCACCGCCGGGGTCGGCGGCGATCGCGACGAGACACGCCCGATCGACGACAGGGGGTTCTGATTGAGGAACGGGTTTCCGGCTGCACGCGCCTGCGAACGGCAGAACCAGGGCGAGCGTTGCCAGCGACCAGATGATCTTCATGCGCACCTCCGTAGCCACACTTGCCACTACGGGGGCTGATCGCGATCGGATGTCCCGCGACGGAGGGCAATCCAAACCGCGCGTTCGTGCGTAGATGCGTTTTACGTGAGGCCGCCGGTGTGCCTTATCGCCGCGGCAGGAGCGCGCTGTCGTTCAGGCTCAGACCGGCGCGGCAGGCTGTCAAACAGGCTTCGCTGTTCTTCCAACACAGAGGTCACGGAGGGCACGGAGGCTCTCGTTTCACCCTCCCGCACGCACTCGAGTCGCGCGGAGCGCCCGCAGCCGGCCGCTGCATTTCCCGGCCGGCGCTCGAGTGCGTTGCAGCCATGGCCATCGGTGTTCAGTGTTCTTGATTTGTTCGCACTTGCTTCGAATGAGCGACTCGTCGAAGGACGAACTCAAACCCAAACTCCGTGCGACTCCGTGAGCTCCGTGTTGGAAAGACAGACCCGGCCGGCGTGACAGCTGGTCGGGCGCTCACAGCCCCGGGCTTTGGTGGATCACTTGTCGCCGCGCCCGAACGCGATGATGTTCGGCCCGCTCGCGACGGCGATGTACTGCGTGTTGTCGAACATGTACGTCATCGGCGACGCCTTCCAGAGCTGGCTGGTCTGAAAGCTCCACAGCGTCTTGCCGGTCGCCGCGTCGGCGGCCATCAAGCGCGCCGCTGTCCTCGCCGAAGATGACCACGCCGCCGGCCGTGCTCAGCACGCCGCCCCACGAATCGGCCGTCCCGGTCTGCGGCAGTTCCCAGACGGCTTTGCCCGTGTTGATGTCGAACGCCCGCAGGATTCGCCGGACGGGCTCCGGCGCCGTGCTGAACGAGCCGCCCATGAAGCCCTTGCCGGCTTCCCATTCCATGTCGGTCCTGGTGAAGATGCCGCACTTGTCGTTGGTCTGCGCGTAATACAGGCCGGTCACCGGATTGAACGAGGTCGAATACCAGTTCGATGCGCCATCGAGCGACGGGCAGATGCGCTTGCCCTCGAGCGACGGCTCCATGTTGGGCACGACGATCGGACGGCCCTCGGGCGTGAGACCGGAGGCCCACGTCAGGTTCGTGACGAACTTCGTGCCCAGCAGGAACTTGCCATTCGTGCGATCGAGCACGTAGAAGAAGCCGTTGCGGTTGGCCTGCACCAGGAGCTTGCGCGGCTGCCCCTGCCAGTTGGCGTCGACGAGCGCGAGGGGCTCCTGCGCGTCGTAGTCCCAGACGTCGTGCGGCGTGAACTGAAAATGCCACTTGAGCCGGCCCGTCTTCGGATCCAGCGCGATGACCGAATCCGAGTACAGGTTGTCGCCGATCCGATCGTCGCCGATCATGTCCGGGCCTGGATTGCCGACCGGCCAGTAAAGAGTCTCGAGCGCCGGATCGTAGGCGCCGGTCATCCAGGTGGTGGCGCCGGGGTGATCGATCGCCTTCCCCTGCCAGGTTTCCGACCCCGGCTCTCCCGGTCGTGGGAACGGTCCAGAAGCGCCAGACCTCCTTGCCGGTGGATCGGTCGTACGCCGCCAGGAAACCGCGCACGCCGTCGTCGCCGCCGGAAATGCCCGAGATGACCAGGTCGCCCACGACGAGCGGCGCGCCGCGTGCCGTAGTAGTTCTGGCGCCAGTCGGCCATCTCGGTCTCCCAGACGAGCGCGCCGGTGAACCGGTTGAGCGCGATGAGATGCCCGTGATCGGTGACCATGAAGACGCGGTCGCCCGCGACCGCCACGCCCCGGTTGGCGCCGCCGGCGGAGGAGCCGATGAGGCCCTTGGTCCGCTTCCTCTGGTAGTGCCAGATTTCGCGGCCGCTGCCCGCGTCGAGCGCGTAGCACTCGTTCGCGCTGGTGACGTACATGACGCCCTCCACGACGACCGGCGTCACCTGAAGGCTCGACGTGTTCGCGCAGGCTGAAGATCCACCTGGGCACCATCCGCGACACGTTGGTCTTGTCGATCTGCCTGAGCGTGCTGTACCGGAACCCGTTGGTGAGGCCGTTGTACGAGGGCCAGTCGACCTGCGACGTCACCGCGCGATAGCGCTCCCCCTCTTTCCTCAGCAGGTGGATCTTCCTGTCGTCGCCGAGCAGCTGCACATCGACCGCGCTCTGATTCAGCACCATGCCCTCGATGGCGCCGCCGGTCGCGAGCGTGAGCTTCGCCCGTGAGGGGCCGGTGCCGTCACGCGGCTTGAGTGTCCTGAGGAAGCGAATCAGCCCGGTCGTCTCGGCAGCGGACATGCCGGTGAACGCGGGCATGCCGGCGGAAGGAAGGCCGTCACGCACGACATCGGCCAGCTCCTGATCCGTGCGAAACGGCACGCGCCTCGAGATGTCCGGTCCGAGCTCGCCGCCGTTGCCGTCGGTGCCGTGGCACGCGGCGCAGCGCGTCACGAAGGATTGCCGTCCGGGATCCGCATCCTGCGCCGCCGCCATGGAGCTCACCAGCAACACGGGAAGCCACAAGATCCACGTTCGCGCACCACCCGCGCCAGGGCTCGTCGCCCCTCTCGTCGTCGTCCTCATCGTCAATTCCTTCGCGAACGGCTTACTGCGGTCCGCCGATGCGCACCATCGGCACGTAGGTCGCGTCGCCGAACGAGACCGTGAAGAGGTTCCGGACGAACCACTGTCCCGTCGCCGGGCGATAGACCGCAATGTCGGTCAACGCGTCGCCATTGTAGTCGGCGGGCACGGCGACGTCGCCGGTGTTGCCGAACATCACCGAGAACTGGTTGCGCACGAACCATGTCCCCGTCGACGGCCGGTAGACCGCGATGTCCATCTTGCCGTCGCCGTTGTAGTCGGCGGGCACCGGGATGTCCCCCGGGTCGCCGAACTGCACCGCCAGCTGATTGCGCACGAACCACTGCCGCGTCGACGGACGATACACCGCGAAGTCCGTGACGCCGTCGCCGTTGTAATCGCCGGGGACCGGGATGTCGGTCGGGTCGCCGAACTGCACCGTGACCTGGCTGCGCACGAACCACGTCCCCGTGGACGGCCGGTAGACCGCGACGTCCATCCTGCCGTCGCCGTTGTAGTCGCCGGGCACCGGCTTGTCGCTCGGATCGCCGAACTGCACCGCCGGCTGATTGCGCACGAACCAGTGGCCGGTGGACGGACGATAGACCGCCACGTCCATCCGCCGATCGCCGTTGTAGTCGCCGGGGATCGGGATGTCGCCCGCGTCCCCGTGCATCACCGCGAGCTGATTGCGCACGAACCACTGGTTCGTCGACGGCCGATGGACCGCGATGTCGGCCGCGCCGTCGCCGTCGTAGTCGCCCGCGATCGCCAGCGGGATCCAGGGGGTCAGCGGCACCGGGATATCGCGATCGTCGCCGAACTGCACCGCGCCCTGATTCCTCACGAACCACTGGTGCGTCGCCGGCCGGTAGATGGCGACGTCCATCGCGCCGTTGCCGTCGTAGTCGCGAGGCGCCGGGACATCGCCGGGATCTCCGAACTGCACGGTGAACTGGTTCCGCACGAGCCACTGACCAGTCGATCGCCGATACACCGCGATGTCGGTCGTCCCGTTGGCGTCGTAATCACCCGGCACCGGCCGGTCGCCCGGAATGCCGAAGATCGCTGCCCCCTGGTTCCGGATGAACCACGTGCCCGTTGACGGCTGGAAGACCGCCACATCGTCGGTCCCGTCGCCGTTGTAGTCGCCGACCACCGGCACGTAGCCGCCCGCGCCGCCGAAGTTCACCGTGAACTGGTTGCGCACGAACCAGTCGCCGGTCGATGGCCGGTAGACCGCCACATCCATCTGACCGTCGCCGTTGAAGTCGCCGGGGACCGGGACGTCGCCCTTGTCGCCCCACTGCACGGTGAACTGGTTCCGCACGAACCACTGGCCCGTGGACGGCCGGAACACCGCGACATCCTCGGTGCGGTCGCCGTTGTAGTCACCGGGCACCGGGACGTCGCTCGCGTCGCCGAACTGCACCGCACCCTGGTTCCGGATGAACCATTGCCCCGTCGACGGGCGATACACCGTGATGTCGGCGGCGCCGTCACCGTTGAAGTCGGACCGCGTCGTCGGCGGGGTCCTGATGACGACGGGCAACGAGACAGTCTGACCGTCGAGGGATGCGCTGAGGCTCGCCGTTCCCAGAGCATCACCCGCCGTGTAGACGTTGGCGGCCTTGCCGTTCGTGGTCGGCCACGTCGGGTTTGCGAATGTGCCGAGCGTGCCGGCGAACGACACCAGCGTGCCGTCCGGGATCGTGCCGCCAGCGGACGTGTCGGCGCTCGCCGAGTTGAAGGTCACGTCGGCGGTCATGGTCGCCGGTCCGAGGATCAGCGCCGAGACGGGAGAGACGCCCGCCTTCAAGACGAGGAACGGGCTCGTCGTTCCCGGACCGACAACGCTGTTGGCCGTGCCGGCGCATCCAGCTCCGCCAGCGCCCGGACCGTAGTTGCATCCCCACCAGTTGTTCGGAGCGAAGATCGTCCCTTGATTGCTGTACAGCCCCGTTCCCGTCACGCCCGTGTTGGCGGCGATCCGCATGCGGTTGAAGATCGACGGGCCCGTGCCGACCGGCACCGACATCCCGCCCCCGCGTGCCAATCCTCCTGAGACGGTATTGAGCGTCAGCGCACTGCGGAGCAACGACGCGCCCGAGCTGTTCCCGGTCAGCACGATGCCGCCGCCGTCGCCCGCGTTCGCGGTGTTGCCCGTGATCGTCGCACTCGAAGCCGACAATGCGCACAGGACGCAGACGATGCCGCCGCCGTTCGATGCGGCATTGGCCGAAACCGTGGTGGTGTTCAGCGTCAGGCTGGCGAGCGCGGTCGTTCCGGTGGCGGCGTCGAACGAGCCGATGACCGCAATGCCGCCACCGGCGTCGAGCTCGCCCGACTCGACCGCGGTGAGGTTGCCGGTCACGACGCTGTTGTTCAGGCTGAGCCCCGCGCTTTGGATACGGACACCGCCGCCGAGCGACAGAAACCCGCGAGCCACGCCGCCTCGGATCGTCAGAGTGTTGATGGTGACGATGAATCCCGGGCCCGCAACTCTCTGTATGTCGAAGACGCGATCGATTCCGCCGCCATCCACGATCGATCCGTTTCCGTCGATGATGAGCGGTCCGGTCACGTCGAGATCGCCGGAGCCAGGCACGAGCATTCCGTCCGGCATCGAATGGACCGAGCGACAGCGTGTAGGTCTGAGTGGATCCGAGGACGACGCGATCCGCGCCGGGATTCGTGTTGGCCGCGACAATCGCTTCCCGGAGCGAGCAGTCGCTGTCGCAGGTACCGTCGTTCGTGTCGTCGGTCTTGGTGACCGTGTAGTCGATCGCGAAGGCGGACGGGATCGAGGCCGCCTGGACGAACAGGACCACGAGCGCGATCGACGCGAGGTGCCGGACGCGATGAACGGCTTCGATACCGGCTCTCGACTGGGGCATGGGTTCTCTCAGAAGGCGATCACGGCGGACTTGGGAAGACGCCAAAGAGCGAGATGCAGAAGTTCATCGTCAGAAACGGCTGCATGTTGTCGTGCGCGCTCGGTTCCGCCGGCGGGTGCGACGGTGATTGACCCGCTGACGGCCAGCGGGTTGACGTTCATCGCCCCATCCGGCGCGGCGCTGCTGTACGGCATCGTGGCGCCGGCCGCTTCGACGCGCGTGCACGTTCCCCACCGGCGACCGCTCGTTTCCCGGTCCGTTCTTGCACCTCGCCGCGCCCGTGAAGGTGCTGGTGTCGATGGCGTGCGTATGCGCACCCAGTTGCGCGATGGTCGGAATGATCGTCTCGGTGCCGCCGCTCTCGCCAAGGACGTAGTTCTGCGTGCCTGGGCCCTGGCCGACTCCGATGGGGATGCGTCCCCGGAGATCGGGCACCGCAAACGACGTCTCCCCGTCGCCACCGTAGGTGGTGCCGATCAGTTGGAAGAGCGTCTCGTTCTCGGAGATCGGCAGCATCTGACCGTCGCACAAGGCCCAGCCCGCCGGCGCGAAATTGAACCCGACCAGGATGATTTCGCCGACGTACGGACTAGACATGGCTCACGTCTCCAGCGCCGGGTCGCGTCATGGCTTTCATGGGTTCTGACTCGGGAAAATGCCCGTGAGCGCAATGCAGTAGGTCAGCGCGAGAAACGGCTGCCGGTTCTCGTGCGCCTGGCTTCGCGCCGGCGAGCGTCCGCGACGATCCCGACGCCTCCGCTCTTCATGTGCGCGTCCGGCGGCGCGCTGCTGTAGGTCGCGGTGACGCCCGCCGCCTCGATGGCGGGAACGCCGTTGACCGGGCTGCGCTGATTCGCGGCAGTGTTACTGCACCTGGCCGTCGCCGACAGCCCGGTCGCGTTGATCGCATGGACGTGCGGCGGCAGGTGCGTCACGTCCAGCGCGACCGTCTCGCTGCCGCCGGTCGCGCCGAGTGGTGGCACGGCGGTCCCCCCGCGGCGGCGAACTCCCAGCGGCACACGGCCGCGCAGGTCCGGCAGCGCAAACGTCGTCTGGCCGTTGCCGCCGTAGGTGGTGCCGAGCAGCGCGAACAGCGCCTGGTTCTGGTTGATCGGCAGGATCTGCCCGCTGCACGTCGCCCAGCCCTGCGGCGCAAAGGCGAAGGCGAAGAGCGCGATTTCCGAGAGATAGGGTTCGTATGCCATGCAATCTTAAGGACGCGGCGGGAAAACGCCCTGAAGCGCGATGCAATAGTTGAGGGTGAGGTACGGCTGCCGGTTCTCGTGCGGCTGTCCCCCGCCGGCGGACGCCGCCGTGGGGGTTCCGGTGAACACGATGTTGCCGGCGCGCATCGTGTCGTTCGGCGGCGGCATTGCTGTACAGCGCGGTCACCCCAGCCGATTCAGTGGCCGGGCACGTTGTTGACGGGCGTCTGCTGATTGCCCGCTCCGTTCCGGCACGCCACCGTCGGCCTCATCGCATGGGTATGCTGCGGCATTTGCGCCGACGACAGCGTGATGGTCTCGGTGCCGCCCGTTTCTCCCAGGTCGCGATTGGTGAGCCCGGGCCCCTGGCCGAACCCGAGTGGGAACCCTCCCTGCAGGTTCGGCAGCGCGAAGTTCGTCGTCGCCGTCGCCGCCGTAAGTCGTGCCGAGCAGCGAGAAGAGCGCCGTGTTCTGCGCGATGCGGCAGGAGCTGTCCCTGGCAGAACGCGAAGCCGAGCGGCGGGAAATTGAACGGGGACCAACAGGATCTGTCCGACGAAGACATCATTTGCCATGTGGTGTCGCCTCCCCGTGCGGAAGGCTCGCAGCGTGAGCAGTGGCATGCCGGCTCAAACAGGCCTCATACACGGTGCCATCCACGCTCCCGCCGCCGATAGGGGCGATGAACAGGTCGAACGTTCCGAGCGCGGCGTGTTCAAGGGCATACATGCCCTGTGACAGGGACGCGTCCGGCGGCGCCTGAAAACTCAGCGAGTACTGCTCGATGCCGGGGGTCAGCGGCCGGTCGAGCACGCGCGCCAGGACGAGCGGCACCCGAGTGCCCTCGGCCGTGCGCACCACGAACGTGCTGTTCACATGCGCCCGGAACAGAGCCGCGCTGGCGTCTTCCACCCGGAATGGGGCCCAAGGCCCGCCCACAAAGGCGCCGCCGATGGACGTGAACAACGAAGACACGTCCGCGGTCCGCCCGAGCAGGGCGCCGACGCAGACCTTTAGAAAGCCGGCACGTGACACGTTCACGAATCAGTTCTCCGGGGCGCTAAGTTATCCGGCTGAGAGAGTCGCTTGGGGAAGAAAAGGATATCACGAATCACAATTCGGGGCACGGGACCGCTCGCGAACGCACCGGTGTATCAGGCCTGCTTCGGCCTCGCCGCGCCGGCTTCCCCTTGACATCTGGGGAAGCCTTCAGCCATGCTGTTCCCCAGACGGCTAGGAGAGCAGGACGCATGGCGACAGACACTCACAAGGGAACGCTCGACCTTCTCGTGCTCAAGACGCTCGCGCGCGGCCCCGAGCACGGCTACGGCATCACCTGTCACATCCTGACGGCCTCCGATCAACAACTGCGTGTCGAGGAAGGGTCGCTCTATCCGGCGCTCCGCCGCCTGGAAGCCGACGGTCTGATCAAAGCGGAGTGGAAGCTCAGCGACAACAACCGCCGGGCGCGCTACTACTCGCTGACCAGGACCGGCCGGGCACGCCTGGCACAGGAACTGGAAACGTGGCGCCAGCGGACCGCGGCGGTCGACGCCTTTCTCGATTTTGCCTGAGGAGGCCTGTCGTGCTTCGCAGACTCCTGAACGTGTTCCGGCCGAACCGGCTCGACGCCGACATCCTGGAAGAGCTCGAGTTCCACCGGGCGCAGACCCGGGGGCGGTTCGGAAACCTCACGCGCATCCGCGAGCAGACCCGCGACGCCAGCACCGTGGTGTGGCTCGAGTCGTTCATCCAGGACGTCCGCTACGGGCTTCGGCAGCTGCGCAGGACCCCCGGCTTGTCGGCGGTCGCGGTCCTCTCCCTGGCGCTCGGCATCGGCGCGAACACGGCGATCTTTTCTCTGATGAACGCGGTGCTCCTGCGCGCGCTGCCGGTCGCCGATCCGGAAGCGCTCTCCCTCCTCGTCAAAACAGATCGGCTCGACAATCGAGGGGGCTTCTCGTATCCGTTCTCCCAGCTTCTGCGCCGGGACACGACGTCCTTCTCCGGCATGTTGTTCACCACGCAGCCGGGACGTTCCGTGGTCTCCGTGAGCGGAACGGAGCACATCGTCACATCGGAAAACGTGTCGGCGAACTACTTCGCCGTCCTCGGGCTGACCCCGGCGGCCGGCCGGTTTTTCGTGACCGGCGAGGACAACCCCGGATCGCCCGACTATGCGGTCATCAGCCACGGCTACTGGCGCCGCCGGTTCGCGCTCGACCCCGGCGCGATCGGCAGAACGATCGAAAGGAACGGGGAGCCGGTCACGATCATCGGCGTCGCCCCGCCGGCGTTCTTCGGCATCTCCGTCGGCTCGCCGGTCGATGTCTGGACCACCTTGAGCCGCGTCCCCAAGATGTCCCTGAACAACCCGGGGTTCAACTTCCTTCAACTCCTGGGCCGGCGCAGACCAGGCGTCACCGAACAGGCCGCGCAGGCGGAAGCGGACGGTCTTCTCCACAGTCACCTTCTCGAATACACGTCGGGCGGACGGGAGTGGACGGCTGCGGACAAACAGCTGGTCCTCTCGAACCGCATCGTCCTCGAGCCAGGCGCCACCGGCCTCAGCTCTCTCCGGGTCCAATACACGCGATCGCTCGAGCTGCTGTTCGTCATCACCGGGCTGGTGCTGCTCGTCGCGTGCGCCAATATCGCCAACCTGCTGCTTGCCCGCTCGGCCGCGCGCGGAAAGGAAATCGCGCTGCGGCTCGCCCTCGGCGCGAGCCGCGGCCGGATCCTGCGCCAACTCCTGACGGAGAGCCTGCTCCTCGCGGGGTTCGGGGGCGTCCTCGCGCTCTGGTTCGCGTATAGCGGCGCCGGGTTCCTCGTGGCTCTGATGTCCAGCGGCCGCCGCGATCGGCCGCTCGATCTCGACTTCTCACCGGACTGGCGCGTGCTCCTGTTCTGCGCGGCCGTCACGCTGGTCGTGGGCATGCTGTTCGGCCTGGCGCCGGCGGTTCGCTCCGCACGCGGGGTGAACGAAAGAACCGATATCGGCGGCACGCGGCGTCTCGGCTTCGGGAAGCTTCTCATCTCGCTGCAGGTCGCGCTCACGGTCCTGGTCGTGGCCGCATCCGGGCTCTTCCTGCGCACGCTGCTCAACCTGCGGTCGATCCCGCTCGGTTACGAGGTCGAGCGGTTGTACAAAGCCGACTTCAGCTTTCGGAAAGGCTTCTCGAACGAGAAGAAGCCCGTCCTGTACGCTCAGCTTCCCGCTCGCCTCACTGAAACGCCGGGGGTGCTGTCGGCGACTCTGATCTCGCCCTGGGGCGGAGGCTGGACCAACAACGTCTCCATCCCGTCGTACTCCGCCACGGAAACCCCCGAAGTCTACCGGGCCCGCATCTCGCCCGGGTTGTTCGAGACCATGCGTGTGCCGGTGCGGGCCGGTAGGGACTTCACACCGCACGACAGGGCAGGATCGACGCGGGTCACGATCGTCAATCAGATCCTCGCGACGAAGTACTTCGGCGGGCGGAATCCGATCGGCCAGGCCATTCAGTTTCCATCCGACGACACACCGAGCGAGATCGTGGGTGTGGTCGGAGACGTACGTGTGAACGGGCTCCGGAGGGACGCGCCGCCGATGACCTACTCTCCCCTGGCGCAGACGCGCGAAATACCGGCGTTTCACGCACCGGCGATACTGGTGCGGCTGGCGGGAACGCCGCCCGATCTGGCGCCCGCCCTCACGGCGATCGATCCCGGCATCAAGTTCGAGAACGGCGTGTTCGTGAAGGAGAGCCTCGAGAGCCAGCTGGTTCAGGAGCGGATGCTCGCCCTCCTGTCCGGCTTCTTTGGAGGGCTCGCTCTGCTGCTCGCCTGCATCGGGCTCTACGGTCTTCTCTCATATGCGCTCGTGAGACGCACGACCGAGATTGGCGTGCGCCTGGCCCTCGGCGCGCGGCCGCGTCAGGTGGTCAGCATGATGCTGCGCGAGTCGTCCGTCATGGTCGCGCTGGGCCTTGCAGTCGGTGTGGCGGCAGTGCTCGGCCTGTCCCGGCTCGTTCGCCAGTTCCTCTTCGGGCTGCAGCCCAACGACCCGGCGACGATCCTGATCGCGGTCGCGGCGCTCTCGGCCGTCGCCTTCGTGGCGGCCTTCGTGCCCGCGCGCCGCGCTTCACACCTCGATCCGATGAACGCGCTCCGCCGCGAGTGAGACGGCCGTCGGGTCCCTTACTTGCCAAACGGATCCGGGCGCCGCCGTGTGCCGCGCCGCAGCAGACTTTCGACGAGACCCCACGCGATCAACAGCGGCATCATGACCATCGCGGAGTAAATCGCGACGGTCACTCCACCCGGACCGGTGAGCATCGCGCCGATGCGGTTGCGGAACGGGTCGTCGTTCACGAGGTAGGTCCAGGTCGATGACGGGGCCTTGAGGCCGGTGCCCGTGAGGTCCAGCTGACCGCCGGCGATCCGCACCGCTGCCAGCGCGGCGAGCACTGCCTCGTCTATCGCATCAGCCATTTGCGAGAATGCCTGTATCGCTTCGCTCGTGAAACGAGTCAGCGGATCCTGACCGCCCAGCCGAACGAGGTGGATACCCTCGCGAACATCCGCGCAGAACGCCAGGTGGTGCCGCCACGCGCGGTCGATGCAGCCGAGCATCACCGCACGCTCGGCGTCGGCGACGGCCCGCTCCCCTGCCGCCGCCACGAGCGCCGCGCGGCGCTCGGGCGCGCGCGCCCAGATGTCCGGGACGTCCTCCCCGAGCAGGATGGCGCGCCGGCGTTCGACGAGCTGCCGATGCTGCTCCTCGAGCACAGCGGCGTAGTTGGCCAGGGTGCGGCGAATCTGGAAGTTCTGATCCTCGACGATGCGCTGCGCCCGCGCGACTTCACGCCGGACAACCGGACTTTCGATGGGCGCGTCGGACCTCTCGGGAAGATACCGCGCCGGAATCGAACAGTGGATGCCGTATCGCACGAGCAGGTCGTCCTCGAGGCTGACGAAGAACCGGGACTCCCCCGGATCGCCCTGGCGCCCCGCGCGTCCGCGGAGCTGCAGGTCCACGCGTCCGCTCTCGTGCCGGTTCGTGCCGATGACGTAGAGGCCGCCGACCGCCGCGACACGGCCGCGCTCGGATTCCGCGTCGCCGTTGATTGATGGCGGGGATACCTGCGCCCCGCCAAGGCGGATGTCCGTACCCCGGCCGGCCATGTTGGTGGCGATCGTGACCGCGCCGAACGCGCCGGCGCGCGCGACAATCGGGGCCTCTTCGGCGTCGTTCTTCGCGTTCAGCACCTCGCAGGTCATGCCCGCATCGCGGATCCGCCGGGCCAGGCCCTCCGACTCCGTGACCGTCGCGGTTCCGACGAGCACGGGCCGTCCGGTGGCGTGCGCACGGCGAATCTCGTCCACGATCGCGCGATCTTTCGCCTCGCGGTGCGTGAACACGACGTCCTGTCGATCGACGCGCGCCATCGGACGGTGGGTTGGAATGACGACCACGTCGAGCCCGTAGATCTGCTGCAGTTCTGCCGCCGAGTCCTTCGCGGTTCCGGTCATGCCGCAGAGGCGGGGGTAGCCACGCAGAAACCGCTGGAGCGTCATCGAGCCCAGAATCACGCCGTCCGGGCGCCGCTCCAGGTTCTCCTTGGCTTCCAAGGCGCACTGCAAGCCGTCGGGCCAGTGACGATCCGCGACGACGCGGCCGGTGAATTCGTCCACGATCTCGATCCGGCCGTCGCGAACGATGTAGTCCACGTCGCGGCGGAGGAGGACGCGCGCGTGAAGCGCGCAGTTCAGCTCCGTCAGGAGCGCGAGGTGCTCGGCGCGGTGAAGCCCGCTGCACCCGAGGACCCGCTCGACGTGCTCGATGCCGGCATCGGTCAGCTCGATGTCCCGCCCGTGCTCGTCGGTGTCGAAGTGGACGCCAGGCGAGAGCGACGCGACGAGCTCGGCGAGCCGCGGCGCGAGAGAGGCGTCCGGCTCGATGCTGCCCGCAATCACGAGCGGGACCCGCGCCTCGTCGATCATCAGCGAGTCCGCTTCGTCGACGAGCGCGAAGTGGAACGGCCGGTGCACCAGATCGGCCGCGTCCATGACGAGCAGATCGCGCAGGTAATCGAAGCCCGCTTCCTTCGCGGTGACGTAGGTGACGTCCGCGGCGTAGGCGGCGCGTCTCGCGGCGGCCGGCATCCCCTCGTGCACGGAACCGGCGGACAGTCCGAGCAGCCGATAGACCGGGCCCATCCACTCGGCGTCGCGCCGGGCCAGGTAGTCGTTGAACGTCAGGACGTGCACACCCCGATCGGTGAGGGCATTGAGCGCGGCCGGCAATACCGCCGCGAGCGTCTTGCCCTCGCCCGTCAGCATCTCGACGACGTGTCCGCCGTCGAGGACCAGCCCCGCGACGATCTGCTCGTCGAAGGGGCGCTGCCCGAGCACGCGGCGGGATGCCTCGCGGGCCAGAGCGAACAGGTGAACCCGCAGCGCGGCGAGCGGTTCGCCGGCGAGGGCACGAGCGTGAAGCGCCCGGCCGCGCTGGAGGATGTCCGGGTCCGACAGCTTGCGACAGCCGTCCTCGAGATCTGCGATCGCGATCAGTTCGGGTTCATAGCGGCTGAGATCGAAGCGGACCGTCGAGCCCTGCAGACGGCGAACGTAGTGCTCGATTTTCTTCACAACTCCCCCGTGCGCAGAACGTCGGCGCGTGCCTGCTGTCGGATGTTGGCCGCTTTCATGACCGCCGTCAGCGGCCACGTCCTGCCGGGCGGCTGCACAGCCCGTACGAGAATCGTGACCCGCCGCTCACACCGCGGCCGGCGTAATTGAACAGTCTGGTGGACGAGGCGTTACGCCAGGGGACGTGACGGAGGGGCGCGTGATGCGAGGAGAGAAAGAAGCGAAACCGGCTGTTCGTCGCAGGATGCGACGGGGGTGTCGACCGCGACGCTGACTTCGTCAGGGAGCAGGATCCATTGCGGCTCGAGGCACGCGTAGTCGAGCGCGCAGAGCCCCGGCACAAACGCCGCAAACACGATGACGGCGATGCAGAAACCGGCGACAGACCGGCTGGGCCTGAGCATGAGTCCCATGCATTCTAACAGGAGACCAAGAGATCAGGAGATCAGGAGGTTTTTGTTTTTCTGGAATGAATCTCCATCAGTTCCTCACGAGCGTGCCCGGGATGTCTGTCGTATGATGACCGCGGGCGCCCGAAGGTTCGGGTACGTAGCGCAGGCCTTCAGGCCTGCCCGGCGCCGAGTGGGCTAGACGCGCAGGAAGGGCCGGACGTGGAACGACGACAGTTCATGAGCTCGATCATCGGCACGGGTGCCGCGGCCGTGGCGGCGGGGGTATCGGCACGAGCCGACGGCCAGGGACGCACCGCCCAGCCGGTCGCGCCGGAGTTTTACGTGTGGCGCCAGTTCATCGTGCGCAACGGGACGCAGCCGCGCCGGCTCGCGGACTTCCTGCAGAACGCCGCGATCCCGGCGTTGAACCGGCTCGGCCGCACACCGATTGGCGTCTTCGAGGCCGTCGCCGGCGTGCCGTCGCCGACGGTCTTCATGCTGACCCCCCTCGCCTCGGCGGACGCGCTGGCGACTCTTGACGCGAGCCTCGATCGCGACGAGGCGTTCGTCCGCGCGGCAGCGCCGTACCTGGATGCCGTCGCCGCCGACCCCGTGTACCTGCGGCAGGAGGTCTCGTTGCTCGGCGCGTTTCCCAACGTGCCGCGCGTCGAGGTGCCGGCCGCGACGGCGACCAGGGGGCCGCGCCTCTTCGAGCTGCGCACCTACGAAAGCCACAACGAGCGCGCGCACCGCATGAAGATGCGCATGTTCACTGAGATGGGAGAGGTCGACATCTTCCGGCGCTGCGGGCTGACGCCGGTGTTCTTCTCGCGCTCGCTGGCCGGGCCGCGCATGCCCAGCCTGACCTACATGCTCGTGCACGAGAACATGGCGGGGCGCGAAAAGAGCTGGGACGCGTTCCGGAACGATCCGGAGTGGAAGAAGCTGTCCGCCACCCCCGGCTACAGCGACGCGGAGATCGTGTCCAACATCACGACCGTGTATCTTCGGCCGGCGTCGTACTCGCAGATCTGATTGGGGGCCCGAGCGTGAGATGGCCGGTGGAACACTGACGCCGTTCGCCGTCGCGCAACGGATGTACGGCCTGCTGTTGCGCGTCGCCTACCAGCGCCGCGGACTGCCCTGGGCGGTGCACGGCGATACCGTGCGCATCCAGCCGGGGCTCCGTCACCTCGTTCCGCACAGCAGCGAACCGGCGCTGTACGAATTCCTCAGCACGACGATCCGGGAAGGCGACCGCGTGCTCGACGTGGGGGCGTTCCTGGGCATCTACGCGATCCTGGCGGCCAGGCGCGTCGGGCCGGCCGGCCGGGTCCTGGCCTTCGAGCCGACGCCGCGGAGTGCGGCCCATGCGCGTCTCCATTTCGCATACAACGCCGTGGCCGGGAGAGTACAATTGATCGAGGCCGCCGTTTCAGATCAGCCGGGCCGCGCCGAGTTCTTCGAGTACGCCGAGGCCTACGTCAACAGCCTGGTTTCAGCCCCCGACGCATCCGCCGCGCCCATCAGACGCGACGTCCAGGTGGTGACCATAGACGACGTCTGCCGGCAGCTCGATTTCGTGCCGGCGCTCATCCGGATGGACGTGCAGGGCGCCGAGATCCACGCGCTGCGCGGCGCACGCGAGACGATCCGGAAAGCGGGCGCCCGGCTGCGCCTCGTCGTCGAGATGCACCCGCAGTGCTGGCCCGACTTCGGCATGGACGAATCGATCGCGCGCCAGACCATCGAAAGCCTCGGCCTGTCGGCCGCGCCGCTCGTTCCCGGCGAGAGCCCCTTTGCCCGTGACGCGCACGCGGTGCTGACGCCGGTGTGATCCGCGGCCCGCGCCGGCCGCATGACCCGGCCTGTCACACAAGGATGGTGTAATAGTCCCCGGCGCAAACACACATCCAAGAGGTGCTCACAACTTCATGAATCGCCCTGCTCTCCTCGTCCTCGTCCGCCACGCCCAATCCCAGCGCAACATCACCAAGAAGAAGAATCAGTTTTTTCTCAACGACGAGGCGCGGAAGGCGGTGCAAGGCATCCCCGACCACCGTATCGCGCTCACCGAAGAGGGACACCGCCAGGCGAAGGAGACGGGCGTTGCGATCCGCGACGCATTCGGATCGTTCAACCACGTGTATCACTCGGGCTACACGCGCACGATCGAGACCATGAACGGCATCCTCGACGCGTATTCGCCAGAGGAGCGGGCACAGATGCGGATCCGCCACCATCTCTTCATCCGCGAGCGCGACGGTGGGCACGCCTACGACATGACGGACGCGGAGGCGGCCATCGCGTTTCCCTGGCTGCAGGACTACTGGAAGACATTCGGACCGTTTTTCGCGCGCCCGCCGGGCGGCGAGAGCCTCGCCCAGGTGTGCGAGCGTGTCTTCACGTTCCTGCAGAAAGTCGCCCGCACGATGGCCGGGAAGCGAGTGCTCGTCGTGACACACGGCGGCACGCTCTGGTGCTTCCGCTACGTCCTCGAGGGGTGGACCTACGCGGAAGCGGAAGAGCGCTTTCGGACAGGGGTGAGCCGCAACTGTGCGGTCACGTCCTACAGCTACGACGAATCGGACCATCGCCGCGCTCTCGGCGAGGAGGGGCGAGTGTTCTGGACGCCTGCGGCTGAAGCTGCAGAACTGAAGTGATCGCGAAGGCTGGTGGTCTAGCGGGGATCAAAAAAACTCCTGATCTCCTGGTCTCCTGATCTCCTGTTGGGTTTTTGAACTCCCGGTTCACGTCGCCTGCGGCCCGCGGATGGATCGATCGATCTGCCGGATGGCGCCCAGGTGATAGGCGAGGTGCGCGACGCTGGAGATGACGCCGTTCAGCTCCAGTGCCGACATCGGGCGCGGCGTCTGCAGGGCCTTGTGCCAGCGCCGCGCTTCACCGCGAAGCTGCTCGCGCAGCGCCGCCCACTGCGCTTCGGTGACCGTCGTGCGCCGCCAGCTCGCCGTCCAGTCGGCGCCGCTCCACGGGTCGGCCTCCCCCTCGCTCCAGCGATTCATCAGCGCGAGCCCGTAGCGCACGTGGTCGACGTGCGCCGCGATCGACGCGCCGCCGGACGCCGGCGCGGCGGACGCCGCCGCGGCGGACAGCCCCTCGAGCGATCGGAGCAGCCCCGGATCCGTGCCGTTCAGCATGTACGCCGCGTCCGGCGACGGCCCGTCAATCAATTCAGCAAAGAGCAAAGCGAGCGATTCGTGGGGCGCGGTCATCACGTCGTAGCAGGATGATACGCCGGATTACCGGCCTCGGGGCAACCTGGACAGGGACCAAACGGTGAGGGCCCTCCGGCTCCCGCTCAGGTCGAGCTGCGTCTTGGCGACGATTGAAAAACGGGCGTCCTGACACCAGTGTGCTGAACCGAACAGTCTGGTGTTCCTGGTCCTGCCATGATCAGATGCCGAGATGTCTCCAATCCGATTACCGCGCGTCCCATCCGCAGGCGCTGCCGGTCAGAAGGCGACGGAAGCCGAGACGCGCGAACTGGCCGGGCGGTTGACGAACGCGCTCGAAAGCCTCACCGATGGCTTCTTCACCATCGACCGCGAGTGGCGCTTCACCTACGTCAATGGCGCGGCCGAGCGGATGTTCACGCTTCCACGGGCGGAGCTGCTCGGGCAGCACATCTGGACGAAATTCCCCGAAGCGCGCGGCACCGTGTCCCAGGAGCAGTACGAGCGGGCGTTGCGGGACAACGTGGTGGTTCAGTTCGAGACGTTCTACCCGCCGCTGGGCATCTGGTTCGATGCGCGGGCGTTCCCCTCGCCGCAGGGCCTGGCGGTGTACTTTCGCGACATTACCGACGTCCGGCGCGCGGGTGAAGGGTTGCGCACGAGCGAAGAGCGTTTCCGGCTGCTTTCAAATGCCACCAACGACGCGATCTGGGACTGGGACCTCGCCACCAACGGCGTCTGGTGGAACGAGGGCTTCGAGAAACTGTTCGGCTATCGGCGCGAGGATGTCGACCCCACGGCGAAGTCGTGGACCGACTGCATCCATCCGGACGATCTGGCCCGTGTGACGGCGGGCATCCATCATGTCATCGAGCACGGGGGCGAGGGCTGGGCCGACGAGTATCGCTTCCGGCGCCTGGACGGCGACTACGCCTACGTGCTGGACCGCGGTCACGTGATCCGCGACGGCGCGGGCCTGGCCGTGCGGATGATCGGCGGCATGACGGACCTGACCGAGCGCAAGGAGACGGAAAACGCCTTGCGCGAGAGCAACGAGAAGTTCCACCTCCTGGCGGACAACATCACCGACGCCTTCTGGATCCGCTCGCCGGACATGCGCCAGCTGCACTACGTCAGCCCGGCCTTCGAGCAGATCTGGGGCCGTTCGGCGACGATCCTGTACGGCAATCCGCAGCAGTGGACCGACTTCACACACCCGGACGACCGCGAGCGTGTGGTGCCGATCTTCGCCGCGCTCACGCGAGACGCGGCCAGCGTGGACATCGAGTATCGCATCGTGCGGCCCAACGGGGAGATCCGTTGGATCCGCGCCCGGGGATTCCAGGTCCGTGATGCCGCCGGCACATTGATCCACCTGACCGGGATCGCCACCGACATCACCGAGCGCAAGCTCGCTGAACTGGAAATCTCGCAGGCCACTCGTGCCCTCCACGCCGAGATCGTGGAGAGGAAACGCGCGGAGGATGCGGCCGACGCCGCCAACCGCTCGAAGAGCGAGTTCCTGGCCAACATGAGCCACGAGATCCGCACCCCGCTGAACGGCGTCATCGGCATGGCCGAGCTCGCCCTCGACACGAACCTCACCCCCGAGCAGCGCGAATACCTGGACATGGTCAAGACGTCCGGCGAGTCGCTGTTGACCGTCATCAACGACATCCTCGACTTCTCGAAGATCGAGGCCGGCAAGCTCGACGTCGACGTCGTCCCGTTCGACTTGAGTGACTGCCTGACGACGACGCTCAAGCTGATGGCCAGGCGGTCACACGTGAAGGGATTGGAACTGGCGTGTGACATCGATCCCCGGGTCCCGACCGCCCTGGTCGGCGACCCCGGCCGGCTCCGCCAGATCGTCACGAACCTCATCGGGAACGCCATCAAGTTCACGGACCACGGCGAAGTGGTGCTGACCGTCGAGTGCGAGACGCAAACGGACCGTGAGGCCCTCCTGCGGTTCAGCGTGTCGGACACCGGCATCGGCGTGCCGTGGGATCAGCAGCAGTCGATCTTCAAGCCGTTCGTCCAGGCGGACGGATCGACGACACGCAAGTATGGAGGCACCGGCCTGGGCCTGGCGATTTCGACGAACCTCGTCGCGCTGCTGGGCGGACGGATGTGGCTGGAGAGCGAGATCGACAAGGGCAGCACGTTCCACTTCACGGTGCGTTTCGAGATTCAGCAGACGCCGGTGGCGCGCGCGACCACCACGGACGCGCAGGCGCTGGGCCTGCGCGACACGCCGGTCCTCGTCATCGACGACAACGCCGTGAACCGGCGGATCCTCGAGGCGACGCTCGAACGGTGGCACATGAAACCCGTGCTGGTCGAGAGTGGCCGGGCCGGACTGGCCGCGATGCACGAACGCCGAATGGCCGGCACGCCGTTTCCGCTCGTCCTGCTCGACAATCAGATGCCGGAACGGAGCGGATTCTCCGTCGCCGAAGAGATCAAGGCGGACCCGGACCTGGCGGAAGCGACCGTCTTGATCATGACGTCCGCGGGAGAGCAGGGAGACGCGGCGCGATGCCGGGCACTGGGGATTGCCGGCTGCCTCACGAAGCCCGTCACCCGGCCCGAGCTCCTGGAAGCCGTCCTGACCGTCCTCGGCATGCCGTCGGTCGACCCGGGCCGTCAGCAGGTGGTCAACCGTCATTCGCTGCGCGAAGACCGGCGACCGCTGCGCATTCTCCTGGCCGAAGACAACAAGGTCAACCAGATGGTCGCTTCGCGCCTGCTCGAGAAGCGCGGCCACACGGTGGTCATCGCCGGAAACGGGAGAGAGGCGCTCGCCGTCCTGGACGATCCGGCCTCCGGCGCATTCGATCTGATCCTGATGGACGTGCAAATGCCGGACATCGACGGGTTCGAGGCCACCGGGATCATCCGGGCGAGAGAACAATCCTCCGGCGCGCACCTGCCGATCATCGCGATGACGGCCCACGCGATGAAAGGCGACGAGGAACGGTGCCTGGCGGCAGGGATGGACGGCTACGCGTCGAAGCCGATTGAAGTCGAGCAGCTGTTCGCGACGATTGACCGCGTGCTGGCCTGACGGCGCGTCCCGCGCCGCCCGGCCAACCGGGCGTGGGCCGCGTCTAAGAGCGTTGAAGGAGGAGGTCCCGTGCAAAGCATCCTGATTCTGGCGGTCCTCGCAACGTTCGCGGGTGCGGCAGGCCCGGCTGTGGCGCAGTCAGCCGGGGACCAGGTCTACAAGCCCGGCGAGGGGGTCACTGCTCCGACCGTCGTGAAAGACGTGAAGCCGAACTACACCCCCGACGCCATGCGCCGGCGTGTGCAGGGCCTGGTCGGCATGAGCTGTGTCGTCAAAGCCGACGGGAACGTGGGCGATTGCACCGTGACCGGGTCCCTGGACGATGCGCTCGATCAGGAGGCCCTCAGGGTCGTGAAACAGTGGCAGTTCAAGCCCGGCATGAAGGACGGCCAGCCCGTCGCGGTGGAAGTGTCGATCGAGATGTCCTTCACTCTGCGCGACGGCCCGCCGGTGTTCAGGCCCGGCGCCGAGGTCTCGTCCCCGGCCGTCATCAGGGAAGTGAAGCCGGAGTACCCGGCGGACGTGATGCGGGAAGGCATCCAGGGCACCGTGGAGCTCGAAGGGATCGTCCAGATCGACGGAACCATCGACAACATCCGTGTCACCAGGCGCCTCGACGACCGGCTCGACCACGAAGCCATCAAGGCGCTCGGTCAATGGCGCTTCCGGCCGGGGCAGAAGGACGGCCAGGCCGTCCGCGTCCGGATCTCGATCGAGATGAGCTTCAGCGCGCGATAACAAAGGAGTTCAGGAGATGAAGAGATCAGGAGAAAAACTCCTGATCTCCTGATCTCCAATCTCGCTCCTGATCTCCGCTCGATCAGAACAACAGCTTCCCTCCCAGCTCGATCCGGCGCATGCCGTTCGCGCCCGTGATCCTGCCGAAATTCGTCGCCTGGATATTCGTGTTGGGATTGCTCCAGTTCACCGTGTTGAACGCGTTGAAGAATTCCGCCCGGATCTGGAACTGCGTCCGTCCGACGAGCACGAAGTTCTTCGCCAGCGACAAGTCCGTCACCAGCGAGTGTGGCCCCCGGAGCAGATTGCGTGGCGCGGTGCCGTAGGTGAATGGCGCCGGCACGGCGAACGCGGAGCGATCGAAGCAGTTGATGAGACCGAGACCTGCCGGGTTCGGCTCGCAGTTCAACTCGGGGACGGGCCCGATCAAATCCGGCCGCTGGCCTCCGCCGCCGACATTGGCGGGATCTCCGTTGATCGACAGGTTCAAGGGATCGCCGCTCTGGTACGTGGTAATCCCACCCACTTGCCACCCCCCCACGACGCTTCTCAGAAACGCGTTCGATGACGTTCTGAAGAACGGCACGTCGTAGATATAGCTGGCGACGAACCGATGCGGGTAGTCCCAGTTGGCGGGGCCGTAGTCCCTCCAGATGTCGTACTGATCCATCGTCGTGCCGCCGCCATTCGAGTGGGTCGCCATGTCGCGCGTCCGCGACCACGTGTAGTGCACATCGGCCTGAAGGCCGTGGCTCATCCGCTTGCGAAGGATGATGCTGAACGCGTCGTAATCGGCGATCAGATCGTTGGTGATGATGCGGAGCTCCCGGAACAGCTGGTTCGGGCGTCTCGGGTCAATCGCTCCAGCACCTGGCTGCGGCCGGTTGTTGAAAAAGCTCCGATCCAGGTTCTCGGTGTTCGAGCCGACGTACTGCAAGTCGAGCACGATTCCCCGCGACAGCTCCCGCTGAATGTCGAAGCTCCATTGGTCCTTGCGGGCGTTCGGAAGGACACGAGTCGGCGAGGTGACGTTGGGAGGACCGCCCGGCCCGACCACGCCGAACGGCTTCTCGAAGGACAGCGTCGGGTTGGTCGGCTGCGAGTTGAACGTGAATTCCGCCGCCAGCGGCGGGTTGTTGGTCAGGAACGTGAACGTGTTCATCTGGTTCGGGTTGTAGTAGATCCCGAAACCCGCGCGCAGGACGGTCTTCTCGGTCAGACGATACGTGGCGCCGATGCGCGGCGCGATGTCCTTGTAGTTCGGCTCGTGGAACTTGAACCCCGGGGTGGGTTGAGTGGTCGGGAGAAGTCCCGTCTGCTCGGCGTTGAGCATGGAGGCGAATCCCGGGTACGTCTGCACCGGGGTGTTCAACTCGTAACGCAGGCCGAGGCTCAGCGTCAGGTTGCGTGCCGTCTGCCAGACATCGTTGATGAAGAAGCCGTTTCGCCATCCGCCGACATGTCCTTGAAGCTGATCCACGGGCGTGGTGACCGTCCGCGGCAGCCCGAGCATGAAGTCGGCCGCGCCGTAGCCGGTCATCTCGCCGGTGAAGTTGAAACTGCCGCGGGGGCTGTTGGCCGCGCGGCGCCCGGTCGTCAGCCGGCGGGCATCGAACCCCGCGCGGATGTTGTGCGTACCACGGCTATAGGCGAGCACGTTTGCCATCTGGAACGTCGTGTCGAACTGGTACCAGTTCGTCCCGCCCTGTCCGAGCCCGCTGAAGTTGCTGATGCTGACGTTCGGGAGGCCGGGGTTGTCGTACCTGACGTCGCCGTCGAACCCGGGAATCCCCAGGTCCGATCCGGCCGACTCGATGCCATTCACCGCGAAGTGATTCAAGGTGTCGAAATCGATGCGGTGATAGCCGATCCGGAAATCATTGAGCAGGTTCGGCTTCAGCGTGTGCGTGTAGGACACGAGCGTGTTCTTGTTCACGCGCGGCTGCGTGATGCCCTGGACGGGAATCGGCGAGCCGCTGAGGGGTATGGTGTCGTGCCAATTGTACCGGAAGGAGAGCCGCACCTTGTTGCCCAGGTTCTGATCGACGCGGGTCAGCACCTGGTCCACGTTGTCGGTCGTTGGGCTGGGGGCCTGGAGGTTCTCGGAAATCCCCGGGCGGTTCGTCGCGGGGAAGTAGTCCAGAAGATCCAGCGAAACCGGCGACAGCATCGTCTGAGGAATGATGTTGCCGGGAAACGGCTGTCCCGTGAAGGGGTTCCGGATGGCAACGTTGGTGACCTCGGAGAAGTTGCCCTGCCGCATCAGTGTCGTCGGGACCGAGACGATCGGGCTCGAAATACCCTCCAACCGGATGCCCTCATACGCGCCCATGAAGAACGTCTTGTTGCGGCCGTCATAGAGTCCCGGGATGACGACCGGGCCATCGACCTGAGCGCCGAACTGTTGCCGTTCCCGGGGATTCTTCGGAAGCGCCCGGTTCTCGGTGTATCCACGCGCGTCGAGAGATTCGTCCTGGACGAATCCGAAAAAGGCGCCGTGCAGATCGTTCGTCCCACTCTTGGTGACCACGTTGATGTGGACGCCGAGGTACGAGCCGTACTCCGCCGACGTGCTGCCGGTCTGGACCTGAACCTCCGTCACGGCCTCCGCGATCGGGCGCATGCTGGTTGCGGCGAGCAGGTTCGACGAGGAGTTGATGCCGTCGAGCGACAGGCTGTTCTGGATCTCCCGCTGCCCGGCGCCTCTGAAGCTGAGGCCGATGTCGCTGTTCAGTCCGCCGAGGACACCCGGCGTCGTGCTCGCCAGGTTCCAGACATTGCGCCCGCTCAGCGGGAGGTCGACGATCGCGCGCTCGCCGATGGTCTCGGAGATCGTGGCGCGATCGGTGTCGAGCACCTGCGCCGACGCTTCGACGTTCACCGATTCGTTGATCCCGCCGACCTGCAGTGTGGCGTTCGTGCGAACGACCTGGTTGGTGGCCACCTCGACGCCGGTGGCCTTGAACGTCCGGAAGTTTGGAACCGTGACCGTGATCTCGTAGGTGCCAGGCCGGACGAACTGGATGTTGTAATACCCTTCGGCGTTCGTGACCGCCTCGTAGGTATCCTTGGTGCCCGTGTTCACGGCAACGACCGTCGCCCCGGGCAGCACGGCGGCGCCGCTGTCGGTGACCGTGCCGACCAGCGCGGTTTGAGAGGCCAGCTGGGCCCAGGCGTTGGTCGCGAGAAACAGGCTGAGGACCAGGAACAGCGGAAGACGAGGCAGCACACGCTTCATGGTGTCCCCTCCGGACGTGATGTTTGAGCAAGAAAACCGCGGACTGAAGGCCCGAATAGCGCGGAGTATAGCTGACTTTACAACTTTGGAACACTTCGAAACTTTAGAACTTTACCGCTACCGTCCGGGCTTCAGCCGGACCTGTCACGAGTCCCGGACCTTACGGACACGGGTATTCATTTTCTTCTCGGTGGTATGACGGGCAGGAGGATGTGAGACGGGCGCTCGGCATCGTGGTACACCGTCTGTTGCGCAACCTGGACCTTGGCACTGGTGCCGAATCTGTCTCCCGTGTTCGGGTTGCGATCGAACTGCGGAAAGTGGCTGCTGGTCACGTGGACGCGGACGGCGTGCCCGGGCTGGAACGCGATCGACGTGCCGACCAGATCGATGTCGAACCGGTACACCTGCCCCGGCTTCAGGAGACTGGGCGTGCTGAGGCTCTCGCGATAGCGGGCCCGCACGATGCCCTCGGCCATGTTGTAGCTCGATCCGTCGGGGAACACGTCCACGAGCCTGGCCACGAAGTCGGTGTCGGTCGAATCGGACGACGCGTAGAGCACGACCTTCACCGGGCCGGTGACTTCGAGCTCCTCCTTCAGCACGTCCGAGGTATACAGCAGGATGTCGCGGCGGCCGTCGACGGGACGCTGATCCTGCGGACCCGCGGCCGTCGGGGTGCCGCAGCAGTTGTTCCCGCCGAGCGATGGGACCGGATCGGCCGGATCGTACCGGAAGCGATCGGGTGTTGACGACGGGCCCGCGGGCTTCGTCCAGGTCAGCCGGCCGTCCCCGCGAGACGTGTTGGCGCTGCCGCCGCTGGTGAAGTAGAACGGCCGGTAGTCGGTTCGCGCCAGGGGATACTCGCGTTCATACACCCACTCGTTGCGGCCCATGACGAACAGCTTCACCGGCGGTTCCGTCGAGAACCCGTTGTCGATCCCCTTGAGCCAGTAGTCGTACCACCGCAGCTGCACGTGAAGGGCCTCGACGTTGGCGGTGGGGCCGAAATCGAGCGCGCCGAACTTCTGCGTCGGGCCGTGTCCCCAGGGCCCGATCACGATGTGGCTCATGCGCCGCGCCTTTTCGGTCGCTCCCTTCTGGCTCATCCCGACGTAGCCGCGAAGCGTTCCCTGGCTGAAGATGTCGAACCAGCCGCCCAAGGTGTGGGCGGGGATCGAGATTTTGTGGAACATCTCCTCGACGTTGAGCGGCTTCCAGTAGTCGTCGTAGTCAGGATGGGCCAGCCAGTCGTCGTAGAACTTCGCATGGCGTCCGACGAGCTGCTGCATGGTGTTCAGGGGCAGATGCTTCTGGACATCGTCGTAATGAATCGCACGGACCCCGTCGATCGTGTGGGGCCCGGGGTTCTGCATGATCCGCGACTCCTGCCGGACGGGGCCCCAGCCGAAGTTGAAGGACAGCCGCCAGCCGCCGTTCAGCGTCATCCAATCGTGGTAGATGCTGGTGGAGGCCACCATCGGGAAGATGGTGACGAGGCTGGGTGGCGCGGCCTGCGCGGCTCGCCACTGGTTCTGCCCGAGGTAGGAACCTCCCTGCATCGCGACCTTGCCGTCGGACCAGGCCTGCTTCGCCGCCCATTCGATCGTGTCGTAGCCGTCCTTCTCGTTGCTGAAGAACGGCTCCCAGACGCCGTCCGATTCGTGACGTCCCCTGACATCCTGATACACGTAGACGTAGCCGCGTTGCGCGAAGTAGACGGCCGCGTCGTACGCCGCGGGAAAGCGCTCGGTGCTATACGGCGTCCGGGAAACGAGGACCGGATGCCGTCCGTCTCCTACCGGGCGATAGACGTCCGAGTAGAGCGTCACGCCGTCGCGCATGCGCGTCGGCACGCGATTCTCGATCAGGATGTCGTTTCTCGGCGGGACGCCGGCCGGGAACCGCACGCCCGCGGCGTCCTGGGCCGCAGAGAACGGACGCTCCGGCCCGAGGACGAAGACGAACGCGAGGAGCGCAAGAAGCGACAGGAAGATGCGGCGGACGGTTTTCATCATTTCGCTCGGGCCGCAGGCGCTGACGCCTCCAGCACCTGGCGCAGACGCCTGGCGACGATCTTCTCCTCGCCCGGCTGCATCATCCAGACGCCGATGACGAGCGCCGGCCCCTCAGATCGGATGGCGATCGAGGGCTCCCCGTCCCGCAGCGCGCTGACGACGGCCGCCGGGGTCAACGCTTTCGCGGTGGCGTCCCACGTCACGCGCACGTGGGGCACGTGATTGGCGACCTCGGGCACGAACACTTCCGCGGTCACGCCGGGCACGGCCGCCGCGCTGCTGCGGATGAGCTCGGCGCGCTTGTCGAACTCACGGCGCTCCCGGTCGTGATCCTTCTCCAGGTACAGCTCCAGCGCGGCCAGCATGCCGAGCATCTCTTCCTTGTTGACCTTCATCCCGCGGCCGATCGCGTTGCCGTTGGGAGAGGCGTTGAGCCGGGCCGCCGCGATGAGGTCCTTCCGGCCGAGCAGCAGGCCGGCGCTCTGCGGTCCGCGGATGCCCTTGCCGCCCGAGAACGCCACCAGGTCGAAGCCCATGCCGGTGTACTTCCACAGGTTCTCGACCGGCGGCACGTCGGCGGCCGCGTCGTTCAACGTCGGAACGCCGTGCTTCTTGCCGAGCTGGGCGAACTCCGCGTCCTGAATCCGCCCTTCCTTGTTGTTGTTGTTGTAGAAGAGCATCATCGCGGTCTTGTCGCTCACCGCCCGCTCGAGATCTTCGCGCGTCTCGACCTCCACCAGCCGGATGCCGCAGTTGCGGACGGCGTGCTCGTACCCGAAACGGTGGGACTTCTGCACGATGACGTCGCTCTTCATGCCGGCCAGGTTCGGCAGATCGCCGATCTTCTGCCGATCGGTGCCGGTGAGGACGGCGGCCGTGCCCAGCGTGAGCGCCGCCGCGGCCCCGGATGTGACCATCGCGGCTTCAGAGCGCACCAGCTTGGCGACGCGCTCGCCCACGCGGTCGTGCAGCTCGTCGAGCATCACGAAGTGCTTGGAGGCGTAGTTGATCGCCTCCATCACTTCGGGCGGCATCAGGGAAGCCGTCATGGCCGTGTAGGTCCCCGCCCCGTTGATGAAGGGGCGGACGCCCATCTCGCGGAAGTAGTCCCGTCCCTTCCGGGCCGCGGCCGCCGCCGGCGCGGCGCCCGCGCCGATGAAGCCTCCGACCAGCGGCACTGCCGAAAGGGTTTCCAGAAAGCGTCTCCGGCTCCACATGTTGTGACTCCTTCCGTCAGGTCCGCGGCTTGTCAGCGTTGTGCGCGGTACGCCGCCCGAGGATAGCCGTCGCGGACGATTGAGGCAACTAGGGCCTCCGCGCTGCGCGCCTCGGTAGGGGGCGGCCTATGCCGCCTTCATGACGGCCTCGTACCCGGCGTAATCGCCGAAGACGGGGTGATGCAGCGTCAGGCTGAGGCCGAGGCGCCCATCGGGTTCTTCCCACTCGCGCGTTCGGGCGCCTCCGACGAGGAACCGTGGAAGGGGGAGGCGGAGTCCGGCAACTCGGAGCCACTGGCGTCTCGAGGTCATCTCGACGGCGCGTCCCTCCACACGCGGGAGCAGCTCGACCTCGAGCCACTGGCGCTTGCCGATCACATCGATCAGCGCGCCGCGTGAGGCGTCCCAGTGCAGCAGCCCGACGCCGTGGACGGGCCCGGACGTGGCGTAATGGGTCCGCTCCCAGCGCATCGCGGGTCTTCCTCTCTCATCCCGGCCGTCGCGCACGATCTCGTTGCGCAGGTCGAACCGCGTGCCGGCGGCGTCTTCAGCGTCCAGGTGCAGCGCCCGTCCGCCGATCCACCCCAGAGGTCCGCGGCGCCACATGCGGCGGATCGCGCCGCGATGCAGGGCGTGTCCGTCAGGGAGCGCAAGATGCCGCCGGACGATCGGAGCGGCCTGCTCGAGCGCCTCACCGAGCGCCGCTACGAAAGGCGGGAGGGCGGCGGACTGCTCAGACAGAGCCTCACCTGGACGATAGGATGCGGAGCCGTTTGCGTCCCGTGGGTGCCACGGGTGTCGGATCCTGATCGATCAGGGCGTCGGTGTCCTTCCGCAAACGTCGGAACGCGATGCGTGGCGCGCCGGCGAACGCCGCAAGGGCAACTTCGGTTGGTACGAACACCCGCTGCCGAAGCGGAATCAGCTCACCGACTGGCACGCCATTGCGTGTAACGATGAACGCCTTCCCCTTGTCCAGCGCGCGCATGATTCGCCCGCTTTCGTTGCGAAGCGCTCGTTGGGAGATGCGTCGACTCATGGCCCATGCATTGTAGCGCGGGCGCTACACCTACCGCGCGGAGCGAAGTCAGGCGCGGCCCCTACGCGAGCGAAGCGAGCGCCTCTACCGCGGGTAGGAAGGGAGCCGCGGCCCTACCGCGGGTGCGAAGGGAGCGGCGGCCTTTTATCGCGGGTGCAAAGGGAGCCGCGGCCCCTACGCGCGGAGCGAAGTCAGGCGCGCTCCTACCGCCGGTGCGAAGGGAGCGGCGGCCCTCTCGAGAACCAGCCCGGTCGCGATGCTCGCCGAGCGAAGCACGCCGTTCAGCGTCGAGTCGAAGAGATAGTCGCCGGCCACGACCAGGCCCGGATGCTCGACCGGCTCGGGCCGGTGCGCCGCACGCGGGTTGCGCACCGGGAATCCGCCCGGCTGCCCGCTGACCGCCCCCGCCCACCGGTGCACCTTGCCTTCGACGACGCGTGCGCACGCTTCCGCGTGGAGCTCATCGGGCAGCGAGTCGAGCGCGCGCGCGACGAGGGTCCGATCGTCGGCGTTACACAGCGAGAGCGCATCCGCGCCCGCCAGGAGCCAGCCCAGCACACCGTGATCACCCGCGGCGTGCCGCGCCCCTTCGTCGTAGACGCAACAGCCGCCGAAAGCGTCGAGCATGACCCACGACCCCGTGAACACCCGGCGCCAGAACGGCTTGTCGAAGAGGATCGAGATGCGCAGGTAGTGGCCGGGCGAGTCGTAGTGCGCGACGTGCGACGTCATCGCGCGGCGCAGACGCTCGCCGGCCATCTCGATCGTCTGCAGCTGGTTGTACGGCAGCGCGAGGACGACCGCGTCGAAGTCCTGCTGGAGAACGCTCCTGCCGCGGCGGAAGCGGACGGCGTAACCGCCGTTCCGGCTCCTGGACACACACTCCACGCGGGCGCCGAGCTCGACCTGCGTGGCCGTCAGCCTGTCTGCGAGTCGCCGCGGCAACATCTCCATGCCGCCTTCAATCGAGTACTGAGCGCCGTAGCCGGGCACGGACTTCAGGAAGTTCCTCAGCCCGATGAGCCCGTTGGCAAGGTGCGGCTCCGTCGCCATGTCGCTGTGCGCGCCGACCTTGAGGTACTTTCTCGCGACCGGATCGGCGACCTCGTCCAGAATCTCCTCGGATGTGCGGTGCGCCCACGGATGCCGGTTGTCGTCCTCGGCGAAGCCCCGATGCCAGCTCGCGAGTGGGAGCATCGCCGAGGCCTGGCGGCGGAATTCCTCGATCGCCCTCAGGGTCGAGGGCCCGAAGTGTTTCCCGATGTCGCCGTCGCCGCTCAGGATCGCGCCGTTCAGGACGATCGCGGTGCTATGGGTCGGGAGCGTCCTCAGGCCCAGTTCTCTTATCAGTTGGCGCAGGGAATCGGGACCGATCGTCTCGTAGTCGTAGCACTCGGCGACGCCGGCCTCGTACGTCACCGGCGCGGAATCGAATCTCCGAGTCTGCACTTTGCCACCGAGACGGCCGCTCGCTTCGAGCAGCGTGATCGTCACCGCCGGCTGGCGCGACCGTTCGAGCAGGTACGCCGTCATCAAGCCGGCCGGTCCGCCGCCAACGATCGCCACGCTGGTCATATCAAGCGTTCTCCCGGGAACCGGATCGGGCCGGGTGCGCCGGCCGGCATGCCCTGGTCATTTCCGCTGCCGGTCAACGAGAAGCACCTGCGGACCGCATCGTCGTCGCCGGCCATTCGATAGTCGCCGGTGTCGGGCGCCTGGTAGTACTGGCCGTCATAATCGCCGCGTGCGATGCGCCGCAGCATCTCGACGACGGCATCGACGTCCGCGGCGGTGTTGTACGCCCCGAGGCTGATGCGGACCATCCCCGGCCTGCGGGATCGATCGCCGGCGAGGTGCTCGCGCTGCCAGCGGGCTTGGTCTTCCGGCGTGAGCCGCAGGAGCCGCGCCACGTACGATTGGGCGCAGAAGCAGCCGCTGCGCACCCCGATACCCGCCTCGTAGCCCAGGATGGCCGCGACCAGCGCGTGGTGCATCGAGCCGACGTTGAAGGCGATGACGCCGACCCGGTCCCCGCTCTGTCCGGAATCGTCAAGGCCGTAAATCGTGATGCCGGGAACCGACGCCAGCCGCTCCAGCGCGTACGCCGTCAGCGCAGCTTCGTGGCGTGCCACGCTTTCCATGCCGGCGTCCATGAGCGCCTGCGCCGCCACCGCCATCGCGACGGCGCCGACGACATTGGGGCTGCCGGCTTCCTCACGATCTGGCAGCCCCGCCCAGTGCACGTACGTGGGCGTCACGATCTCCACCGTGCCGCCGCCTTGATACTCCGGCGAGCCCTGAAGGAACGTGTCGCGGCGGCCCACCAGCGCTCCCACTCCGAAGGGCGCGTACATCTTGTGAGCCGAGATCGCGACGTAATCGAGATGCTCCGGATCGCCATCCGGCTTGACGTCGATGCGCCGGTGTGGCGCGAGCTGCGCGGCGTCGACGAGAATCCGCGCGCCGACCGCGTGGGCCTTTCGCGCCAGCCGATGGATCGGCTGGACGAAGCCGGTGACGTTCGAGGCGCCGCTGACGGTCAGCAGCGCCACGCGATCGCCGTGGATCGCCAGCAGGCGATCGACATCGTCTTCGTCGAGCCGTCCGTCACGCGTGACGCGCGCCCGGACGACGTGCGCGCGCTCCCTCCAGGGCAGATCGTTCGAGTGGTGCTCCATTTCCGTCGAGAGCACCACGCTGTGACGCGTCAGGGGATATCGGAAAGCGAGCTTGTTGATCGCGTCGGTCGTGTTTTTTCCGAAGATGACCGTGTTGCCCGCCGTGTCGGCGCCCACGAAGCGGGCGATCGCGTCGTGCGCCTCGTCGTACGCCGCGGTGCTGACACGGGACTTGAGTCCCGCGCCTCGGTGCACGCTCGAATAGAAAGGAAGAAAGCGGTGGATCGCGTCGACGACGTCCCGGAGCGGGGGGGTGCTTGCCGCGTTGTCGAGGTTGACGTAAGGGGCCAGCCGGCCGTCGATGAGCGGCACCGGCTGGTCGAGTCCCACCATCCGCTCGCGCCAGCGGTGGACGTCATTCGAGCTTGTACAGGGCATGAATCGGTCTCCAGGGGCGTCTGCCTGGTACAACGCAGAAACCCCGGGAGACCGGACATGGCATCAGCCATCCTTATTAATAGAGGACAGAATTCGGAGGGCCCCGCCAACCCCCTTCGACTCGCGTGCTCCTCCACTCGCTCAGGGCAGGCGGTACGATACGGACCAGACGACTCAGGCGGACGCGCTCAGCGGCTGTCCGAATCCCAGCACGTAGCCTTCGCGATCGCGCACGGCGAATTCCTTCATCCGGTAGGACTCCTGGACGATCGGTCCATAAGCCACGTCCGCGCCGTTCGCCTTCAGCTCGTCGTGCAGGGCCTCGGCGTCGCGGACCCAGAAGAAGACGTCCCACGTTCCACCCTGCCGTTCGTTCGGGCTGATTTGCTGAGGCGCCGCCACCACTCGCAACATGATCGCCAGACCGTCGCGGCTCAGGATCGCAAACTCCGGAGGCGTGCCCCCGACGTAATCACGATGGAATCCGAACACGCGCTCGTAGTGGGCCGCCGACTGCTCGAGATCGGCGACGGGAAAGTACGGTGCGCTGCGCAGCAGCTGGTTCATCGCTGACTCCTTCTCTTAGCGCTCAGGATCCGGGGCCGTCAGAATGTCGCGCACGTAATGCCAAATACGGACAAGCGCCCGGCGCTTGTTTAGCATATTTCCCGGCCGCGGCAACATTCGACTAGCTCGTACCTGGAAGCTGGGAGCTGGTACCTGGAAGCGGGTAGCGGGTAGCGGGAAGCGGGTAGCGGGTAGCGGGAAGCGGGTAGCGGGTAGCGGGTAAGCTGGTAGCTGGAAGCTGGAAGCTTGGTAGCGCTTCGCCCCAAGTAGTACCCTGCCCACAGACGATGCTGCTGGATCTGCGTCAGGCGTGGCGGTCGCTCCGACGGTCGCCTGCGTTTGCGGCGACGGCCATTCTGACCCTTGCCATCGGCATCGGCGGCAGCACGGCCATCTTCAGTATCGTGAACGCTGTCCTGTTGCGGCCCCTGCCCTTTCACGATCCTGACCGGCTCGTGCGCCTGTGGGAATCACGTCCCGCTGACGGCAAGGAGCATGTCGAGGTCTCCGCCGCGAACGTCGACGATTGGCGGCGACGCACGACCGCGTTCGAAGATCTCGCGCTGTTCGACTCCGGCACCTTTCCGATCGTGCTGGGCGTCGATGACACCTCGGTCCAGGCGAGGCAGGCAGTCGTCAGCCCGAATCTCTTCGCGCTCCTGGGCGTCCGGCCCGCCGCTGGAAGAGAGTTCGGATCGGGAAGCGAAGCGCGCGGGCCCCTCGCCGGACGTGAAGTCATCTTGAGCCATGCGCTGTGGCAGCGCGTCTTTGGCACCGATCCCACGATCATCGGCCGGACGGTGCGGATCGAGGGCGTGCCCGGCAATGTCGTCGTCGGCGTGATGCCGGCCGGGTTCTCGTTTCCGTCCGGGGCCGAGCTGTGGGTACCGCCCTCCGCGAGCCGCACCGCCGGGGACGCCCGTGCGGTCCGCTCGTATGGAGCGCTCGGCAGGCTGAAGCCGAACGCGAGCGTCGCCGGGGCGCGCGCAGACCTGCAGTCAATCGCCGCCGTGCTCGCGCGCGAACACCCGGCAACCAACGCCGGATGGACCGTCGCGGTCCTGCCGCTGCACGACTCGGTTGTCGGCGGTCATCGTCTTGGCCTGATGACCCTGTTCGCGGCGGTAGCATCCGTCATGCTCGTCGGCTGCGCGAACATGTCGAACCTGCTGCTGGCACGCGGCGTCGCGCGCCGGAACGAGCTGGCGATCCGCGCGGCACTCGGTGCGGGCCGTGGACGCATCGCCCGCCTGTTTTTCACGGAGACTGCCGGTACTCGCTCTGTCGGGCGGCGCCGCCGGGTGGGCCTTCGCCGGCGTGCTCCTGCCCCTGCTCGTTCGGCTTGCCGGCGAGAACGTGCCCCGGTTGGCGGAGGCGCGATTGAGCACGGCGGCGCTCGCCTACTGTGCCCTGGCCGTCGTCGCCACGACCGTCGGCGCCGGTCTCGCGCCGGCGCTCCGCCTGTCTCGCGCAGAGGTGCAGGCGGCATTCAGCGCGGCGGGCGAACGCTCCACGCGACTGAGCATCGACACGCGGCTGCAGCGGACGATCGTCGGCGTCGAGCTGGCCGTCTCTCTGGTGCTGCTCGTCGGCGCGATCCTCTTCATTCAAACGTTCGTGCGTCTCAAGGCCATCGACCTCGGCTTCGACCCTGAGCACGTCATCAGCATCGAAGCACGCGTCCCGATCTACCGCACGTCCGCGCCGAACCGGTGGCAGCTTCTCGCGGCCGACACGAGCGCGGTGCTGCGCCGGCTCCGCTCGATTCCCGGAGTGCAGGCCGTCTCCACGACGACCGACCTGCCGCTTTCGGGAAATCTCATGACGACCGAGGTGACGCTCCCTGGCGAACCGCGCCCGCGTGAGGCGTTCTACCATGGCGTCAGCCCTGACTACTTCAAGACCATGGGCATGACGCTGGTTCAGGGCCGTGACTTTACAGAGGACGACGCCGGCAGTCTCGCGCGTCTCCCGGATCCAAGGGCGGCGGCGCCGAAGCAGGGCGCCGTCATCGTGAACGAGACGACGGCCAGAACGTTCTGGCCATCCGGCGGCGCGCTCGGTCAGTTCCTGTCGACGAGCTTCGACGCGAGAGGGCTCAGCCGTCGCCTCGTCGTGGGTGTGGTGCGCGACGCACGCTCGGCCTCGCTGCGTGGTGCGCCGCCGGCCGAGGTGTACGTGCCCTACCTGGAAGATCCGTCCTTCTCCATGACACTCCTCGTCCGGACCGCGCTTCCTATCGATGGCATCGTCCCGACCCTGCGTCGCGAGATGCGCGAGGTGAGCGCCGACATGAGCACCGCGAACATCCGGATGCTGGACGATGTCGTGAGCGGGTCGATGGGGTCATCACGGTTCAGTGCGTTGGTCGTCTCAGCCTTCGCGGTGACCGCGCTCCTGCTGGCCGCCGTCGGGGTGTTCGGCGTCTTCGCCTTTGGCGCCGCCGCGCGCGTGCGCGAGATCGGCATCCGCATGGCTCTCGGGGCGACAGGACCGGACATTTCACGGATGTTCCTGAAACAGGCGGCCGGTCCCATCTGCGGGGGTGTGATCGCGGGCGCCGCCGGCGCGCTGGCTCTCAACCGGCTCATATCGGCTCTCCTCTTCGGCGTCGCGCCGACTGACCCGGTCAGTTTCGCGGGCGCCGCCCTGCTGCTGGTCGCGGTCGCGCTCGTGGCGAGCTACTTGCCGGTCCGTCGAGTCGTGCGCACGGATCCTGCCAGCGCGCTGCGCGGCTGAGGGCGCGCGTTGAGGCGAGGCCTCGTCACACCTCGAGCAGGTCCTTGCCGACGATCACCGTGCCGCGGAAGTGCACGCGCGCGGCATCGATCCACATCCGGTCCGTGACTTCGGGATCGTCCGCAGGAACGAGGTGCGAGAGGACGAGCGTCTTGACGCCGGCTGCCTGCGCCACACGGCCGGCGTCTTCCGCGGACGTCTGGTGCGCGATGATGCTGGCCTTCAGCGCCGGCGCATTGGGCACTCGTGCCACCAGGCGATCGACGGCCGGCACGTAGAGGGCGGCGTGCACCAGCACGTCGGCGCCGCGCGCGAGCCTGATGAGATTGTCGGAAGGCGCGGTGTCGCCGGAGATGACGATCGATCGGTCGGCCGCGTCGAACCGGTAGGCGAACGCGGGGACGACGGGCGGATGATCGACCAGCGTGGCGGTCACCTTCATGTGGTCATCGCGCATGACCGGACCGCCCTCCCGCAGCTCGTGGGTGTGCACGAGAGGCACGAGCGGCACGCGGCCCTCGTTGGCCATGCGGACGTCGATGTCGTACTTGTTCATCTCGAAGAACAGGTTCGTCATCCTCTCGAGCGGCGGTGGCCCCCACGTGTCGACGCGCGTGCTGAGCCCGGCGGTCCAGGCGAGCCAGATCAGGTTTCCGTAGTCGGCGTTGTGGTCCGAGTGCTGATGCGTGAGGAAGATGTGGCGGAGCGCCGGCAGGGGCACCCCCGCGAAGGCGAGCTGGCGCGCGACGCCGTCGCCGCAGTCGATGACATACGCGGCGGTGTCGCTGACGATGACCTGCGCGGACCCCGAGCTCGCCTTCCGCGGCCGCGGCCCTCCGCCGGTGCCGAGGAGGATCAGCCTGGTTTTCGTCCCCTGGCCCCGGCGGCGGCGCGCCCGTACTGCCGCGCCGGTCAGCGTGGCAGTCGCGGCAAGAAAGTCTCGTCGGCTGAGGGTTCGCACGTTTGAAAAAAGGCCGGGGCAGCAGAGACTGCCCCGGCCCGATTGGTGGCGCGGGCTTCGGCCCGCGCCGGCGTCTCGGCGCTTGCGCGCGACTAGAACGTGAAGCGCATGCCCAGCTGTATCGTGCGTGGTGCACGGGCCAGCGTGCGGATGCGCATGAAGTTCAAGTTGGTGATGTCCGTGTTCGGGTTCGCCCACTGCGCATGGTTGAACACGTTCTGCGACTCGGCACGGATCTCCACGCGGTAGTGGCCGAACGGGATCGTCCGGAACACCGAGAAGTCGAGGTTCCAGTTCCCCGGCCCGCGGAATTGATTGCGTCCGCTGTTGCCCCACGCGTTGCCCGGCTGCGAGAACGCGGCCGGATCGTACCAGTGCTCGTCGGGTCCGGCCTCGCCGAAGCCCGGCTCGGGATCGCCGGACACGTTGATCGTCTGACTGCCGCCCGACTGCTGCAGCAGTCCGTTGTCGCCGCCGATGGTGAACGGCGTGCCCGACAGCCAGGACGCGATCCCGTTGACCTGCCAGTCCTTGATGACCAGCGCCACCGGGTTGGAACTGTTCCGCGCGAACGGCAGCTCGTAGACGAACCCCATCTGCAGCATGTGCGGACGGTCGTAGCCGGCAAGCGCGTAGTTCCGGCTGAACTGCGAGGGCATGGCCCACGTATACCCGCCGCCGTCGTCGTCCACCTCGTTCCTGGCCCTGCTCAGCGTGTAGGCGCCTTTGAGGAGTATCCCGTTCTTGAAGGGACGGTTCACCGCCACTTGCAGCGAGTGGTATTTCGATCGGGCTGAGGCGGCGAGCACGTTGATCGCGGCGGTGCCGGCCTTGGCGAACAACTGCCGATTGGCGTTGCCGCCGGACTCGGAATAATTCAAGCCTCTGCTCGCGTACTGGCCGTCGGTACGCGTGCCGACGTAGCCCACGCTGACGGCGACGTCGAGTGGCAGGCGCCGTTCGACGAACGCGTTCCACGACTGCGTGGCGCCCCGCGCGATATCGTTCGGATCGGGGGACGTCATGTCCACGCCGCGCGGAAGCGGCACACTGCCGGTCGAGAGGTCCGGGTTCGGCGCGCCGGGGATCCCCTTGGCCACATTGCCGTAGGGGGTGAACGTGTTCAGACCGGCGTCACTGAAGGCAATCGTCAACGGAAACCGTCCACGCATCGGGCGCGACCACGGCAGCGGCGTGAACGTCTTGCCGTAGCCGGCACGGAGCACCGTCCGCTCGTTCAGACGGTAGGCGGCGCCGACGCGCGGCGCGAAGAGCGTCTTGCTGACGTCGATGCCCAGATCCGCCGGGTTGCCGCCGAGGCCGCCGAGCCGGACGTTGAACGTATTGACGTCGAGCAGCTCGATCCCGCGGTCCTGCCGCGTCATCAACGGGTAGTACTCGTAGCGGAGGCCAAGGTTCAGCGTCAGCTTCTCGTTGACCTGCCAGCGATCGGCCACGTACAGGCCGTACTGGTTCTCGCGGCCGCTCAGCTCTTCGAACTGGTTGCTCTTGGCGTAGTTGCTCATCTCGCCGAGCAGGAACGCGGCGTAGCCGTTCCAGCCGCCGACGCCGGTATAGCCCGGGATACCGGTGACACCACCCCCGAACGTGAGGACGCCTCGCGGGTTGCTGACTTCCGGCTGCCAGTGGGTGAGCCTCAGCCGCACGAAGTCGAAGCCCGAGCGGATCTCGTGGCGGCCCGCCACCTTGGTGAGGTTGGTCGAGATCGTGTAGCTCCGCTCGTCGCGCCACACGGGCGTCCACGTGTCGCCGTTGCCGATCGCCGACAGGCCGGTGCTGAACTGCGGCATGCCGCTGTAGCGTTGGACATCGGCCGAGCCCGGACCGGTCACCCCGTCGGCGTTCATGCCAGGAATGCCGAACACCTCGCTGCCGAAATTCGTGCCGTAGTCCGGACCCGTCATGCTCTGTTGCATCACGTTCGCGCCGACGCTCCCGTCGAGGAGGAGCGTCGGGCTCAGCGTCCAGGTCTGGCCGACGGTATAGACGCTCGTCGTCGTGTCGCCCCCGCCCGCCCCGTCCAGGCCGAGATAGAACAGATCGAAGACCGAGGCCTGCATCATCGAGAACTTGCCCCAGATCTGGTGCGCCGACGTGCGGTTCCAGTTGACCTTGACGTCGTAGTTGTCGCGGTCAGCCGTGGGGTTGCGTGGGATGAACAGGTTGTTCTGGAGGCCGTTGTTCGTGCCGGGGTTGTTCGGCGCCGGGTACCGCGCCTGGATTTTCTTCGAGATGTCGCTGATGCGATTGGCCGGAACCACCGCGTTCTCGAAGAACGAGCGGCCCGCGCCGGTCGACGTGCCCGTGGCGGGGTCGTAAATCCGGAAGTTCGGACTCGCCGCAAGCACTTCGCCGAAATCGCCGTTGCGCATCCGCTCGGTCGGCACGGTGTACGTGCTGAAAATGCCCTGGCGCTCGGCGTTGCGTTCCCACGATCCGAAGTAGAAGAGACGGTTCCGGCGGACGGGACCGCCGACCGTCCCGCCCATGATGGCGGTGCTCGCATCGACCTTGCTCGGGTCGAAATAGCCGCGGCGGGCGTTGAACTCGTCCTGCTGGCGGAAGTAGAACGCCGAGCCCTTCAACGTGTTGGTGCCCGACTTGGTCACGACCGCCGTCGCGGCGCCGCCGGTCATGCCCTGCGCGGCGTCGAAGCTGTTGGTCGAGATGTTGACGTTCTCGATGGTCTCGACCGGCGCGATGTACCCGGCGTGATGCGGCAGCCACACGTTGATACTGGCGGCGCCGTCGATCCGCGTGACGTTGTTGTTGCGGTTGGTCCCGTTGATGTTCGTGGTCAGCGCGCGGCCTGGCGTATCGGTCTGCGCGTTCTGGAACTGCGGCGGCGTGGCGCCCGGGACGAGGTTCATCAAGTACTGATAGTTGCGATACTGGTTCAGCGGCAGGTTGGTGACATCTTCCGGCCTGAGGTCGACGCTGACGTCGGCCTTGTCCGTCTTCAGGACCGTCGCTTCCGTGGTGACGTTGACCGACTCGGTCAGGGCCCCAATCTCCAGGTGGCCGTTGATGCGGACGATGCCGCCGGCGGTGATGGGGATGCCCGTCTGGACGAACTCCTTGAAGCCCTGGAGCGAGGCCTTCAAGGTGTAGGTGCCACCGGCAACATTGCGAATCGTATAGGTGCCGGTTTCGTCGGTTATCGCCGAGAGCTCGAGACCGGTGTCCTCGTTCTTGATGGTCACGGTGGCGCCGGGCACTGCGGCGCCCGTCCCGTCGGCGATGGCTCCGGTCACGCTCCCGTAGAGCGCTTGTGCGGCAGCCGGGTCTGGCAGCAACGAGATCGTGGCTGCGAGAGCGATAGCGATGATGCTGAGCGGATGAAACCGGTCGCGCGCGAATACCTTGGGCAGGCTCACAGTCATCCTCCTTCGGAGAACGAACGTCCAACGCTTGCTCTGCCGGTCCACTTGGCGGTGGAACGCGTGCAGTCTGGCGGTTCCTGGGGCGGTACCATTAATCATGCGGAATTACGCCGTGTCAATGCGCAAGTGAGGCTGGGGTGGACCGTGGATCTCAGGTCTGGGTCGTGGGTCTCAGGTCTGGCCGGACCGGTCGCAGATCGGACCAGAGCTCAGCGAGCCACGTTCGGATCGCTGGGTGTGTAGGTAAAGGGGCCCTCGAGCAGGACCACGTTGCCCATCCAGTCGGTCGGGTCCTTCCATGTGACCGTCCGCGGCTGTAGCAACTCGCGCAGATCGGCCAGATCCCACTTCACCGCAAATCCGGGCATCACGGCGTCGTGCAGGTTGGTGTGCATCGGGCTGTCGATCGCCGCGCGCACGCTGTAGGGCGTGCGGTCGAGGGCCACGGATCCGATCTGCGGGTTCACCGCCGCCGCGAGGAGCAAGGCCACCCCGCCACGCCGGAGGCGCGCGCGGTGATGCGCGCCGGATCGACGTCGGCACGGCCGGCCGCTTCGGTCAAGGCGGCATTGATCTCGGCGGCGTGCATCGCCGGCAGATTGCGGCCGACGAGCCACGCGCGTGTGTTGTTCATCCAGTTGCCGGACCGCGGCCGTTCCGCGTCCCCGCCCCGGCCGCTGAGCGCCACGAGCACGACCACGGTGCCGCCGGCGACCAGGGCCTGGGCCTCGGCGCCCGGCGTGAGGCTGTCCTGCACGAACACGACGACGGGCCGGCGCGCGGCGCCTGTTCCCGCAGCCAGCACTTTGGACGTGCGAACGAGCGGCGGGTTACGAACCATCAACTCCCGGACGAAGCTCTCCAGCTCCGTGCGGGATCCTTTCAGGCGCGGCGTCTCGCGGATGACCTGATACAACTCACGCCCGTCTACCTGTCCGCGCGGCGTGACCCGCAGCGCATGGTCGGGAACGAGCGTGAACGATTCCTCGCGCGGATTCCCCGTGCCGTGCCCGAGCCAGCGGATCATCCAGGCATAGATCGCTTCGCGCACCACGTGTGGTGTGCCGTGCCCGCCGGGCCCCACGACCCAGCGAATGCGGTCCTCCGCTCCGTACAGCCGGTACCAGCGCTGCGCCTCTTCGAAAACCTGACGGGCGCCTGCCGGCGTGAAGAAATCACCCTCCGTTGACGCGATGAGCCACGGCTTCGGGGCGAACAGCTCGACGTAGTCCGTCTGGTCGAGACCGGCGGCGAGAAACCCCGGAAGGCTCTGCTCGGAGTCGCCGATCGAGCCGGTGAAGAGCGTCTGAAACGAGTTCATGTAGCAGGCGACCGCGGCCGCCTTGACTCTCTCGTCCAGCGCCGCGATGTAGGTGGTCTGCGTGCCTCCGCCGGAGCAGCCCATGGCGCCGATCCGCTCGGGATCGACGTCGGAACGGCTGACCAGATAGTCGATGCCGCGCATCCCGTCGTGGATGAAGTAGCGCGCGACGGACTGCCCCATCAGAATCGCCGCGGCGCCGTTCGAGAAATGCTGCTCGGTAGCGCCGCCGATGAGCGAGCGTCCCAGCCGCGCGTCGTAGGCCTGCTGCCGCTCGCCCTGACCGACCGGGTCGTACGCGAGGACGACGAATCCCTTGCGCGCCAGATTCGCGGACAGCAGCTGTCCGGCCGGCTTGCCGGTATCCCAGTGCCCCATCGAGAAGAGCACCGCCGGGTATCGGCCCGCGGCCTCGGGACGATAGAGGTTGGCGGTGACGTAGTAATCGGGCAGGCTCTCGAAGATCACGTGCTCGATCACGAACCCTTCGCCCTTCGTCGTCTTCGTCACGCGCGCGTTGAGCGGACCCCGATACTCCGGCAGGCCGCCGAGAAGCGACAGAATCCGGCGCCGGACCTCCGTTTTTCTGGCCTCCGCGGCCGCCTCGCCGCGAACGGCCACGATCGCGTCGGCGCGCTCCTTCAACTGGTGCGCGGCGATGGCGCTCAGCTCCTTCAGGAGCGGCGACGCCGGCGGCTGCGCCCGGGCGGCCATCACGATGGCCAGAACGCCGACGACAGACGCCACGACGACCAGTTTTTTCACGGTGTGACCTCGGTCCAGGACTGGAAAAGGCGATCAGGATATCAGGAGTTCAGGAGTTTTGTTGTATTTCTGACTTTTGGCGCCTGTTAGCTTAGAACCAAGAATGACAAATCTCCTAATCTCCTGACCTCCTGTTCAAAGGGCTAAACCCTGACGTTGGGAGTTGGGTTTCTTGAAGTTGATCCGGGTTGGCTTATTCGCGGTATAACGACCCGTGGAGAAGGACACATCAATGGAGCATCGCATCCCGACCGGCGCTCGCTTCGTGGGATCACTGATTCTGCTCGCCTGTGCCGGCGGTCATCTCTCCGGCCAGACGACGCCCTCGTCCCGGGCCTCGGGCCCCGTCGACCGTGAGTTCACCCTCGAATCGACGATGCTCGGATACCGGGGCCTGGGAGGCGAGATCGACGGGGTGCGCAATCCCAATCTCTGGGCGCTCACGGGCGAAACGGTCCGCATCACCATCGTCAACGGCGAAACGATGGTGCACGACGTCGCGATGGAGAAGGCCGACGTCAGGAGCGCGCAGATTCTGGACAGAGGCGCGAGCGCCAGCATTACATTCAAGGCGAACGTCAGCGACACCTACTACTGTTCGCTGCCCGGCCACAGGGCCGCCGGCATGGAAGGACGTTTCGACGTCTCGGACCAGCCGCGCGTGCCGCCGGTGGGCGTGGCGCCTGCCGCTGACGGGCGCCCGCTCAACCTGGATTTCGAGACGGGCACGTTGGAACCCTGGAGAGAGATCGGTGACGCCTTCGCGATCGTCAAAGCCGAGAACACCGCCGGGCCGGCGGCGCAGAAGAGCGCCGGGATGTATTGGGTCAGCAGCGCTCCCCGCGGCAGCGCACGCAAAGGGATACTCGAGTCGGCGTGGTTCCCCGTGACTCATCCTTACGCCAGTTTCCTCGTGTCCGGCGGCGCGTTTGCCAGCACGCGCGTGGAAGTGGTGCTGGCGGAAGGCCCTGACGGCGTTCAGCGGCGCGGCACGTTCGGCAAGGTCATCTACTTCATCACCGGCGCGGACCACGCGGGGCTGCGGCCGGCCGTTGTCGACCTCAGGCCGTACGCCGGCAAGACCATCTTCGTGCGTCTCGTCGATGAAGAGACCGGCGCGTCGACGGCGACCTACATCAAGGAAAACCCCTGGGCGCACATCGCCTTCGACAATTTCCGCTTTCACGACTCGAAGCCTTTTTTCGTCAACGAGATCATCCCGACGGACATCACCACGATGCCGCCGATGGACATCGTCCCGCACGCGGGCCTGTCAGGTGAAGCGGCGGCGCGAGCGATGACCGTGCCGAACGGCTTCTCGGTGAAGCTCGCGGCGTCGGAGCCGGACGTGGTGCGGCCGATCGCGTTCACGCTCGACGATCGCGGCCGCCTCTGGGTGGCCGAGGCGCATACCTATCCCCTGCGCGCACCCGACGGCCAGGGCAAGGACCGGATCCTGATCCTCGAGGACACCAACGGCGACGGCACGCTCGACAGCCGCAAGGTCTTCATCGAGAACCTGAACCTCGTCAGCGGGATCGAGGTCGGCTTCGGCGGCGTCTGGGTCGGCGCGGCCCCGCAGCTGCTCTTCATTCCGATTGAAGAAGCCGCGGACCGGCCGGCGGGCCCGGCGCAGGTGATGCTCGACGGCTGGGGATTCCAGGACACCCACGAGACGCTGAACACGTTCATGTGGGGGCCCGATGGATGGCTCTACGGGGCGCACGGCGTCTTCACGCACTCGAACGTCGGCAAGCCCGGCGCGCCCGATGCCGAGCGCCAGCGGCTCAACGCCGGGATCTGGCGCTTTCACCCGACCAAGCACGTCTTCGAGGTGTTCGCTGAGGGGACGAGCAACCCGTGGGGCCTCGACTTCAACGACTACGGCCATGCGTTCACGACCGTGTGCGTCATCGAGCACCTGTTCCACGTGGTGCAGGGCGCGAGGTACAAGCGGCAGGCCGGCAAGCACTTCAACCCGTACATCTACGACGACATCAAGACGGTCGCCGACCACGTGCACTGGATGGGGAGGAAGGGACCGCATGCCGGCAACAGCCGATCGGACACGGCCGGCGGCGGTCATGCCCACGCGGGCGCGATGATCTACCTGGGCGGCGACACCTGGCCCCGGGAGTACCGCGACACGATCTTCATGAACAACATCCACGGCGCGCGGACCAACACCGATCGGCTGCAGCGGAAGGGCTCGGGGTACACGGCGGCGCACGGCCAGGACTTCCTGAAGGCCAACGATTCGTGGAGCCAGATGATCAACCTCCGCTACGGGCCCGACGGCTCCGTGCACGCGATCGACTGGTACGACAAGAACCAGTGTCACAGCACCAACCCCGACGTCCACAACAAGACGCTCGGGCGCATCTTCAAGATCGGCCACGACGGCGATCGATGGGTCCAGGTCGATCTGAAGAAGATGACGTCGGACGCGCTCGTCGATCTCCAACTCAATCGCAACGACTGGTACGTACGGCACGCGCGCCGCATCCTCCAGGAGCGCGGTCCCGATCCGATAGTGCACGCCCGGCTCAAGACCTTGCTCCGCGATCAGCCCGACGTGACGCGCAAGCTGCGGGCGCTCTGGGCGCTCCACGCAACCCAGGGATTACGGGAGCCGGATCTGCTCGCACTGCTCGGTCACGACAGCGAGTACCTCCGAAGCTGGGCGGTCTACCTGCTCGTCGAAGGCAAGCAGCCTTCGGACGCCGCGCTCCGGCAGTTCGCGACGATGGCACGGCAGGACACCTCGCCGCTCGTGCGGCTGTATCTGGCGAGCGCGCTGCAGCGCGTGCCGGCGGCGAAGCGCTGGGACGTGATGGCGGGGCTCGTCGCGCACGCCGAGGATGCGGCCGATCAGAACCAGCCGCTGATGGTCTGGTACGCGGCTGAACCGCTGGCGGAACTGGACATGGCCCGGGCGCTGACGCTCTCGGTGGAGTCGAAGCTGCCGAACCTCTTCTCGTATCACGGTGCAGCGGATCGCGTCGATCCGGACGCAGGAAGCGCTGCGGGTCCTGACGGAACGGCTGGGCCGCACCGAGAACCCGGCGCAGCAGACGGAGCTCGTCGACGGCATCAATCAGATCGTGAAGAAGAAGTAAGACCCGGTATCAGAACTTCACCTTGACCCCGATTTGCACCTGCCGCGGGTTGAAGACGTCGCGCGGTGTGCCGAATCCGAACTGCGCGGCGGGCGGCACATTGATGTCGATCCCGCCCCAGACCGTGTTCACGTCCTTCACGTTCACGCGATTGAGCAGATTGAAGAAGTCGATGCTCAGGTCCACCCGCGCCCGCCCGTTGACGGCGAATTCCCTCCCGACCCGGAGATCGACGCTCGCGTACCCGGGTCCCTCGTACGAGTTGCGCCCGATCATGCCCGGCCGATCCGTGTTCGGGTTCCCGTCGGCATTGGCGTCGCTGCCGACGAAGATGTTGTAGTGACGTCCGCTTTCGAGCGAGATCAGTCCGCCGACCTTCACCCGGCCGACGACGGGGACCGTCGAGGGCACTTCGGCGAGCATGGAGAGCGTGAATCGATCGTCCACGGACTGACGCGAGGGTCCGCGCTCGGCGTCCGCGTCCTGCGCCTCGGGGATGTCGGATAGGTTCGCGAGCGAATCGACGTTCGTGCGGCTGCGCGATCTGGTGTAGCTGCCGTGGAGGCTGTAGCCGCCGCCGAACCGCTTCTGGAGCTCGAAGGTGCCGCCGTGATACGAGGACGCACCGGTGTTGGTCTGGACGAAGATGGCGCCGACTTCGGGGTAGGTGCGGCCGCCGAGGATCGGTTTGCCGGTCGGCAGCACGCCGCTCTGAAACGCGTTCAGGTTGCCCGTGTGGCCGATGATCTCGCGCGCGCCGACGAACAGGTAGCTCGCCGACACGGCCCATCCCTTGCCGACGTCCTGCGAGATCTGCATGCTGGCCTGGTGGCTGTAGGGCGTGTCGATCGCGCCGTCGAGCGTGTCGGCCAGCCCCTTGGTTCCCGCGGCCGGCACTTGTCCGGTGGCCAGAAACGCCCGCGCCGCCGCGGGGGCCGCGGGACCGCCGACGGTGCGCTGCTCGAACCGGCCTTCAATCGGCGCAATCGAGGGGAAGAGCACGCGCGCGTTCGGCTGCGAATCCTCCGCTCGACCATTCGGTGGCGTTGAACAGCTGGCCGATGCTGCTCGTCAAGCGGTCGTGGAAGATGCCGTACCCCGCACGGATCACGCCGCGCGGGCTGTAGGCGAAGGCGGCGCCGGCCCGCGGCTGGATGTTGTTGAAGTCGGTCTCGGAGATGTACCGCGACGGATACTGCTCGAAGTCGTAGCGGAGCCCGTAGGTCAGCGTCAGGCGCGACACCGGCTTCCATTGATCCTGCGCGAAGAAGCCGTACGAGCTGTGGTTGAAGCTGAACTGCGTCTCGTCAACCCAGTCGGACGGGACGGCCTGGCTCCAGGTCGGGCTGATCCCCGGGTACGTCGGGGCGCCGGCGAGGTACGGCCACCAGAAGACGACGGGCGTGAACGTCTGGAAGGCGGCCACGTTCGGAAACACGATCCGCGCCGGGAAGAACAGGTTCCAGACCGAGTCGTTCCGCAGGATGTTGATGTCGAGGCCGGCCTTGACCTGATGGCCGCCGGTCGTCCACGTGAGGCTGTCGGCGAGCTGCACGCGCGTCTCGGCGTAGTAGTCCACGTCGGACGTGCTCTTCCCCATGATGATGAAGTTCGAGATGTCGAGCGACGGCTCGTTGTAGACCGCCGAGAAGTCGAACGTCCGGCGCGCCGTCTGGAAGCGCGCCTCGTTCACCAGGCGCCGCGAGAGGACGGAGATGACGTTGGCGACGAGCGCCTGATCGCGCGTCTGGTTGTCGCGGGCGGTGCTCGACGTCGGTGACGCGCGGCCGCCGCCGCCGAGGAAGTTGTCGGTCTGGGAATCGAGGAAGTTGTAGCGGATCGACAGCGTGTGGTTGCTGCCGGGATGATGGTCCAGCTTCACGAGAAACGAATTGTAGTGGTTGTCGAGCACCTGATCGGTCGTCTCCGGCCGGAGCCCGAGCGGGACGCGGACGGCGTTGAGCGCGTCGAGGTTGTTGAGGACGACCTGCGAATAGCGGTTCGACTGCTTGCGGAGCTGCCCTTCGTAGTTCCCGAAGAAGAAGGTGCGATCGGCGGTGATCGGTCCGCCGAACGTCCCGCCGAACTGATGCTGGTTCAGCGTGTCCTCCCCGGGCCGGTTGAGAATCGAGCGCGCCGCCAGCGCATCGTCCATCCCGAAGTAGTAGCCCGAGCCGCTGCCCTGGTTGGTGCCGGACTTGGTCACGATGTTGACGAACCCGCCGAGGGCGCGGCCGTACTCCGCGAGATACGTGGAGTTGAGCACGCGGAATTCCTTGGCCGCTTCCTGCGACGGCGTGGCGCGCGGCAGCCCCGTGAAGGTCTGGATGTTGTCGGCGCCGTCGACTTGAATCAGGGTGTTCAGCTCGGGCTGTCCGCCAAACGACAGCCTCGGCGCGGCGGCGGAGCCGACGCCGACGTCCGGTTCCTTGAAGGCCCCGCCGCCGACGTTCTCGCGTCCGAGGGCCACGCCGCTCGAGAGCTTCACGAAGTCGACGAAGTTCCGGCCGCTGATCGGCAGCTGCTCGATCTCCTGCGACGTCACGACGCGGCTGAGCTCCGTCTTGCTCAGCTCGATCAGCGGCGGCGCGGTCACGACCGTGACCTCCTCGGCGATCTGCCCGACGGTCATGGCCACGTCCGCTTCGGTCGTGCCGCCAACCGTCACCATCACCCCTCTATTGATGGTCGTTCGGAACCCGGAGAGCTCCGCCCGGACCTCGGTATCCCCGGGATCGATGTTCGGGACGCGATACCGTCCTTCGGGATCGGTCGTCGCGTCGCGGGAGACGCCGGTCGCGACGTTCCTCGCTTTGATCGACACGCCGGGCAGCACGCCCCCGCTGCTGTCGCGGGCGATGCCGGCGAGGGTTCCTGTCGCGGTCTGGGCTGGAGTGGAGGGCGCGCCGAACGCGGCGGTGGCGAGGACAACGCACAACGCGAGCTGGCAGGTGCGAGTCATGGCGCGGGCTCCTTCGAAGAGCGCGCGGGCCCAGGCCGGCGGGGTTCCGGCGTCGCTCCCTCCGGGCCACGGCAGTCCGCGCGGGTCGGACGTCTTGTCGGCGACCCGGACAGTACGCCGGGGCTCCGGAGTTGTCAAGCGATTACCGTGTCGGAGGTGCGGTAATCGCACGGGCAGAATCAACATAGCAAACAGGAGAACGGGAGCACGAGAGGGCTTCTCCGTGTCTTGTGCTTTCTTGGTTTTGGTCGTGGTTTGTTGTCTTGGTCTTGGGGTTTTTCAGTGTTGCGGTTCGAGAGGCCAACCGCACGAGCGCAGCGAGTCCGGCGAGCGTCAGCGAGCCCTTCGACTCGCCTGAGCCGGCGCGCTCGCTCAGGGCAGGCCCGCCCCCTACCGAGGCGCGTACCGCGCGAGCGAAGGGTCAGGTCGTGAACGTGACGGCGGGGTCAGGTCGTGAACGTGACGGTGGGACTGTTCCATTTGGCGTACTTCCAGGTCCGTTCGTCTGCGGAGAACGCCCCTTGGAGCGTCAGCATCGTCGCGAACTGGCCTGGAATGGAACAGACAGCGGACCGGCGGACCACGTTCCGGACCGGCTCGACGCGTTCGATCCCTCCCCGGACGACTGCCTGTAGGTCGTTTATTTACATCTAGTTATCGGGTCCGCGCGCGGGCGTGTCGAGAGACGCTCCGGTTCGGCACCAGCTTTGCCATGCTATCTGACCTGTGGCTTTAATGTCTTCTAGTGTCATATTGTTTACTAACACCAACCAGGCTGCCGAGCCGCTCGACTCGCGGCAGGAGATGGGGTGCGGCCGTTCGCTCGTCGTGATCGAGGCCATGGCGCACGCGATGACGGCTCGCGACGAGTCCACGCACAAGCACGCGCAGCGCGTCCGGCGCTACGCCGTCGCCCTGGCCGGCGAAGTCTGCCTGAGCGACACCCGGATGATCGACGCGATCGACGCCGCCGCGCTCGTGCACGACATCGGCAAGCTCGGCGTGGACGACCGGCTGCTCCAGAAGCCGGGACCGCTGACCGCCGACGAATACGAGCAGGTCAAGCAGCACGTCACCATCGGCGCCGACATGCTGACGGCCGTCTCGTTTCCCGGCCTCGCCATCATCGTGCGTCACCATCACGAGAACTGGGACGGCAGCGGATACCCGGACGGCCTGCGCGGCGAGAGCATCCCGCTCGGCGCCCGCGTCCTCTCCGTCGTCGACTGCTACGACGCCCTGACGTCGGATCGCCCGTACCGCCCCGCGCTCTCGCACGCGTGCGCGATGACGATGATTCAGGAGCGCCGCGGGACGAAGTACGACCCGGCGATCGCGGATGCGTTTCTGCGCATCGTTCAGCGGCTGCAGAGCGTGGGCGGGGATCGCATCGGGGACCTTCAGGCCCGGGCGCAAGCCGTGTGGGCGCGGCGTGCGAGCCGAATCCGCCGCATGGCGGAGGAAGAGGCGAGGGCGGTATGACGTCGCAGCTGCCCCACACGCCGACGTTCCTCAAGTTGCCGCCGCAGGCCCGGGTGTATGTCGGCGCGATCATCGCCGCCGGAGCCGCCTGCCTGGTCGGCGCCGCGATGCAGCTCCGCTTCGAGCACGTCTGGTTGTTCGCGGTGCTGCTCCTGCTCGGGATGGTCACCTCGGCGGCGAAAATCGAGCTGCCGCTCGGCCGCAGCCCGTCGAACCTGTCGCTCTCGCACGTGGTGAACTTCTGGGCCCTGTTCGCGCTGGGCCCCGCAGAGGCGGTCTGCATCGCGGCGGTCAGCGCGTGGGCGCAGTGCACGCTCCGCGTGGACGGCCGGAACCCGATGCACCGCATCATCTTCAGCATCTGTTCGTTGACGTTGACCGTGTGGGTCGCCGGTCTTCCGCTCGGGCTGCTCATGGGATTCGGAGCGCCTGGCCTCGCCGCGCTGGTGCGGACCGCCGCCGTCGTGGCGCCGCTGTACTTCTTCGTCAACACGACGCTCGTCGCGGGCGCCATCGCGCTGTCCACCCGGCAGCCGGTGTCGCGCGTGTGGCATCGCAATTTTCTGTGGAGCGCACCGAGTTACCTTGTCGGCGCCGCGCTGGCGGCGATCGCGACGGCGGCTTCGGCACGCGGCTGGTTCGGATGGCTCGCGCTGCTGGCGATGCCGCTCTATCTCGTGTTCCGGAGCTACCACACGGTCGTGGCGCGGCTGCGCGAAGAACAGGACGAGACGCGCCGGGCCATGGACGTCCAGCTGGCGACGATTGAAGCGCTCGCGCTCGCGATCGAAGCCAAGGCGGGGTGCACGCCCGAGCACATCCGATCGATTCAGCAGTTCGCCGGCATGCTGGCGGAAGCGGCGGGCCTGTCCGATGCCGAAGTGCAGGTGGTGCGGACGGCGGCGCTGCTCCACGACATCGGCAACATGGCCGTGCCCGAGCACATCCTCTCGAAGCCCGAGGCGCTCACGCCCGAGGAGTTCGAGCGCGTCAAGATTCACCCGCGTGTCGGCGCCGAGATCCTGCGGTCCGTGCCCTTCGGCGGCCCGGTCGGCGAGCTCGTGCTCTGCCATCACGAGCGGTGGGACGGCCTGGGCTATCCGGCGGGGCTCCGCGCCGAGGACATTCCGATCGGCGCGCGCATCCTCGCGATTGCCGACTGCTACAGCACGCTCCAGGCGGACAGACCGTACCGGCCGGCGCGCAGCGACGTGGCATCGATCGCGGTGCTCCGCGAGTACGCCGGCACGTCGTTCGACCCGGCGCTCGTCGATCTCCTGATCTCGCGCCTGGACGTGTCGGCCACCGCCCCGGCGGAGGCGCCCGGCGAAGCCGCGTGGGCCGCGAGCGAAGGGTTCGCGCTGCAGGACATCGCCGGCGCGCACCGCGAAGAGCAGACGCTGTACGAGATCGCCCAGGCCCTCGGCTCGAGCCTCGGCGTCTCCGAAGCCATGGCCCTGATTCAGGACAAGGTCAGCCGGCTCGTGCCGTTCGTCACCTGCGCGCTGTTCCTCGGCGACGAGAACGACGGGTACGTGTGCCGCTACGCCCACGGGCCCGGGACCGAAGCGCTGCTCAAGTGGGCGCCGAGATCGTGGAGCGAGGTCTCGCTGCGCCTGCCGTCCTGCGCCGACGGCCGCGGGGCGCACGGCGAAGAGCTGACCGCGCTCCTCCCGTGCCCGCTGCGGTTCGAGGGACGGCTCATCGGCGGGCTGGTGATTTATCACACCGTCGCGGGCTGCTTCACCGACGAGCACCGCCGCGTCCTCAACCGCGTCAGCGAGCAGGCCGCCGCGGTCATCTTCAACTCCACGCGCTTCGAGCAGACGCAGCACGAATCGCACACCGATCCGCTGACGGGGCTGCCGAACCGGCGATCGCTGGATCTGCAGTTCGAGACGGGCCTCTCGCGCGCCGCCCGGACCAAGGGCAGCATCGGCGTCGTGGTGCTCGACCTCGATCGGCTCAAGGAGATCAACGACACCTACGGCCACGAGGCGGGCGATCGGGCGCTGCGCGCGGTCGGCTCCGTGCTGCGGTCGACAGTCCGGCAGAACGACTTGTGCGCGCGGTTCGCGGGCGACGAGTTCGTCGTGGTCATGTGGGACTGCAGCCCCGAGCACGAGGCGCGGCGCATGCTCGACCTGCAGAGCGCGGTCGGTGCGCACCCGTTCGAACCGCGCCCGGGCGTCCGCGTCTCGCTCTCCATCAGCGCCGGCACGGCGCGCTTTCCGGCGGACGGGGCGACGTTCGAGGAACTGCTGGCGGCGGCCGACGAAAAGATGTACCGCGACAAGGCCGGGCGCCGCTCCCGGAACTCGGGCCGCCACGCGCTGGCCGTCGCGCAGAGCGACCGCGCCTAGAGCCGGCGCATTTCCGAGGATCACGCGGCGGGCCCGCCGGCGCCCGGCACGTTGAAATCCGTCACGCCACGGCCGAATTCTGCCATCTCGATTGCAGTTTTGATCGGTCACTGCCGGCAGGATGGCGTCCGGGGAGATGCCTGCCTGCCGGATTGGTGGTTCGACGTTGGCGTGCTTCTTGTCACGAGCACGCTCGAGGCAGGACAGGAGCGCAGCATGAAACGGGTACTGACCGCATGCGCGGTGATCGGACTCTGCATATCGATTCGCGTGTCCGCCCAGTCGGAAGTCGGGTATCGGGCCAACATCGGGAAGCTGGCGGTCAGCGCCGCAAACGGGACCGAAATCGGCAGGATTGTCGACGTCGTGATGATGAACGGCATCTGGGTCTACAAGGTGCGCCACGAGGGGAAGATCAGCACCTCGCCGGTCGAGACGATCGTCGCGAAGGGCGTTGCGCAGGGAATCGTCAAGACGCCCAGCGTGTTGACGTCCGAGTCGAACATCGATCCGCTCCTGGAGCGCACCGCGGCCGCATTCCGCGAGGAGCTCTTCCGGCACGAGGGTACGCTGCACGCGCTCCTCATCACCCCCAAGGGCATCTCGGCGCGGTGGAGCTCGGGGAAGTGCCAGTACTTCGAATCCGAGCTGATCGATCTGCTGTTGAGCGTCAAGCGCACCCAGACGGCCTCGCCGGCGATCACCGGCACGCACACCTGCCAGGGGAAACTCCGCGCGTTTACCGTAACGGGTGAGACCTTTCACATGTATCGAACCGGCGCGATCGCCGAAGAGAAGGTGCTCGCGGCCGTCAAGTAAACGGCCCGGTCAGTCGTGCCGCTGGCCGGCCGGCTCGGGTAGGCGGGCCTTGACTACGCGCCGACCAGTGGTGTGGGATCAGCCCATGCCGGGTCGATCGGCCGCGGCGGCGATCTTCGTGACGGTCGCGTGCGGGCTGCCCCAGGGACAGGCGCCGGCACAGCGGGCGGACTGGGACGCGCAGCGCCGTGCGATGGTGGAACAGCAGCTGCAGCAGCGCGGCATCGCGAGCCAGCGCGTGCTCGACGCGATGCGGCGCGTGCCGCGCCACCGCTTCGTCCCCGACGACGTCCGCTCGGAGTCATACCAGGACCATCCGCTGCCGATCGGTTTCCGCCAGACGATCTCTCAGCCTTACATCGTCGGCTTCATGACCGACGCCCTCCAGCTCGAGCCGTCGCATCGCGTGCTGGAGATCGGCACCGGCTCGGGCTACCAGGCCGCCATCCTCGGCGAGCTCGTCCGCGAGGTCTACACGATCGAGATCATCTCGGCGCTTGCCGGGCGCGCCCGCTCGCTGCTCGAGGAGCTGGGGTACCGCAACATTCACGTGCGCGCCGGAAACGGCTACCTGGGCTGGCCGGAGGCTGCGCCGTTCGATCGCATCATCGTGACGGCGGCGCCCGACGAGGTGCCGCCGGCGCTCGTCGCGCAGCTCGCGGCCGGAGGGCTCATGGCCATTCCTGTCGGCGAGGTCGAGCAGGAACTGAGGATCCTGCGCCGCACGGCCACGGGGATGGAAACCCTGGCCACGCTGCCCGTGCGATTCGTGCCGATGACGGGAAAGCCGAAGCGGTAGGCGCGGCCCGGCTCAGGTCCGCGATGGCTTCTTCGCGGCGTCTGCCGGAAGCTGCCTGTCCGGCTGATCGCCCCTGGTGTTCCGCACGAGCCACCCGATGAGACCGATCGCGGTGAGCCCCAGCACGCCCTGCTTCAGCAGCCGCCGGCCCGGTGACGGAGCAGGCTCGTCGCTGAGAAGGGCCCGGTAGACTTCGACTTCCGGAGACGCGACCGGCCGCGGCTGTCCACGTCGTTCGGGGGCCGGGATCCAGCGCGAAATAGGGGCGAATGAGTCCGAGGCGCAGACCGGGCAGCGCTGGCGGTCGTGCACTTCCTGGCAGTCGAGACACAGCCGAGCCGATCGAAGTTGCATTGCTTCAGTGTACCGGGTTCCGGCTCCGGTCAAACACGCCCCCGATGACCTGGCGTGTCAACACGCCCCGATGACCTGGCGTGTCAACACGCCCCGAGCGATCTGGCGTGTCAACACGCCCCGATGAACTGGCGTGTCAACACACGCATCTCAGCCGAATGAGCCGGCCCGGCCGCGGTTCGCGCCTTCCGGGGTGTGACGCGACATGCCCCGCTCGCCCTGGCGATCGCCACGCTCGTCTGCGGTTCGGCACGCGCGGCCGTCGCTCAGGCGCCCCAGTCCCGTCTCGTCCGGGGAGACGTTTCGGGTCTTGTCGGATGGCTCAACGTCAATAAGTCCGAACTGGACGACCGGACGAGCAACGATTGGTACAACCGCGGACTGTACGGCGGAGGCATGGCAGGCTGGCACTGGACCGAGCATCACAAGACCGAGATCGAGGCCGGGATTGGTAACGCTGTCCGCCACGAGTCGTACCGCATCATCGTCGTGAACGGCGTCCAGTTGGCCGAGAACTCCGAGTTCACCTTCCGCTCGCAGCGCATCGCCCTCGGCCAGCAGTACCAGTTTTTCCGCAACACGTGGTTTCACCCTCACGCCGGCGCGGGCGTGGACCTCACATGGGAGCGGACCACCCAGGTCGTACACCCGGTCATCCAGTACACGGGCTCGCCGGGACGGCCGACCCAGGTCCGGCCCGAGAGGGTCGTGGGGCCCGACACCGATCTCCAGGTCCGGCCCTTCGGCGAAGTGGGCTTCAAAGCTGTACGCCTCGCCCCGTGGATTCGTGCGCGGCGACCTGAGGCTGCTGGCGCGCAACGGCCTCGACGAAGTTCAACTCCGGTTCGGCTTCGGCGTCGACTTCTGATTTCATCGCGAACCCAATTGAGCACGAGCTCCACCGAGGACAAGACGATGTCACGAACAATTGCCACGATGCTTTGTCTCAGCTTGCTGTGCTCCGGCTGCGCGAGCACCGGAGGCGCGCGCATGTCCACCGCGCCGACGGCTGGAGGTCAGCTCACGGACCCGACGCTGGTTGCCTCCTTCGTGAAGCAGCTCCCGGTTGGATCGCGCGTGCGGGTGAGCCTGACAGGAGGGAACAGGATCACGGGCACGCTGATGAAGTCCGACGATCGTGAAATAGTCGTCCAGCCACGGACGCGGATTCCCGAGCCTCCGCTCCAGATCGCCGTCGACCGCATCGTTTCGGTCGAGCTCGAGACGAACGGCAATACCGGGAAGGCGCTCGGGGCGGGCTTTGCGGGGGGCGTGCTCGGCACGCTGTCGGTCTTCGCGGTCCTGGCGGTGCTCTTCGCGGGCGACTAGCAACTCCAGTTCCTTTCCGTTGGTGCCGCCCCTGCGGCCCTCGTGTTCCGTTTGATCTTCCGGCGCCGAAAATGTACTGTCCGGCATCCGTCCTCCCACCGAGGCCTCATCTCTAGTCTACGGTTAAGGAACGTGCCATGACGAAACCTGAAGGCGAGCCGAGCCGCCCGGCCGCTGACGTGTCCGTGATCCACGATCTGACGCGCGCACCCAACACCGACCCGACGCCGCTCTACCGCGCCCGCGACGAGGTCTACGCCCTCGACATGCTCATTGCCGCGCTCGCGGGGCTGGACTTGTTCACCTGGATCGACGCCGGTCCGCGCACGCTCGACGACATCGCCCGGCACTTCTCGGTCCATCACCGCCCCGCGGACGTCATGACGACGCTCTTTGTCGCGCAGGGCCTCCTGGTCCGCGACGGCGCCGCGCTCCACCTGACCGAAATGGCGCGCGAGCACCTGGTGGCCACGTCGCCGTGGTTCCTGGGACCGTATTTTCCGAAGCTGGCGGACCGCCCGATCGCCCGGGACCTGATCGGCGTGCTGCGCACGGACCAGCCGGCGCACTTCGCCAGCCGCGAGGACCAAAGCGACTGGCACCGGGCGATGGAGGCCGAGACGTTTGCCGAGGAGTTCACCGCCGCCATGGATTGCCGGGGGCTGCTGTTAGGACAGGCGCTGGCGAAGCACCTCGACCTGCGCAATCATCAACGGCTGCTCGACATCGCCGGCGGTTCGGCGATTTACGCGTGCTCGCTGGCGGCGCGGTTTCCGCAGCTGCGCGCGTCGGTGCTCGAGAAGCCGCCGGTGGACCGGATTGCCGCGCGCGCGATCGAATCGCGTGGCTTCAGCGAACGTGTGCGGGTCATCACGGGCGACATGCTCGACGGACCGCTGCCCGGCGGGCACGACGTCCACCTGTTTTCAAACGTGCTGCACGACTGGGACGAGACCGTCGTCCGGCAGCTGCTGCAGGCGTCGGCGCGGGCCCTCCCGGCGGGCGGGCTGATCGTCGTGCACGAGGCGTATCTGAATGCCGACAAGACCGGGCCGCTCCACATCGCCGGGTACTCGGTGCTGCTGCTGCACGCGTGTCAGGGCCGGTGCTATTCGATTGCGGAAATGACGTCGTGGCTGTCGGAGGCGGGCTTCGGCGCGCCGGAGCACGTGCCGGGCGCCGCCGGGAGGAGCGCGCTGGTCGCGGTGAAGAAGTGAAAGTCAGCTTCCAGCTGCCAGCTTCCAGCTTCCAGCTTGACGGAATGACCACGTCCGTGACGTGGCCGGGAACTTCGAACTGAAGCGGAAGCGGGAAGCGGACCTATGCGCTGCGCACGGACTCGAACGACTGCGGCTTGGCGGCCGCCGCCCCGCGGACCGCTGCGGCCCTGAAGGGCGCCACCCGCAGGTGGCAACCGTGCTTGTGCAGCACGTTCAGGAACCGCTTGTAGTCGCCGCGATCGAGATTGAACAGACGGAGCAGGTTCATGTAGCTGCCGTGCGTCTCGTGCAGGCCCTTCGTGACGAGCGCGCGCAGGTCGTCCCGCGTCAGATCGCGCAGCATGAAGGGCTCGTAGACGGCCGTCCAGAAGCTCTCCCCCTGCGAGACCAGCCGATCGTAGAGTCGATCGACGACTGAGTCGCGCGAGCGCGGCGGGAGGCTGGGCGCGGCCGCGGCCCGGAACTCGACGGGCAGGTCCGCCGCGGTCAGCTGCCGGTTCGGCTTACGGACGAGCAGCCGCTCGACCATGTTCCGAAGCTCACGGACGTTGCCTGGCCAGTGGTACTCCAGCAGGGGCTGCATCAGGTCTGCGGGCAACTCCGGTACCGAGACCCGTACAACCGCCCATAGTGCTCCAGGAAGTGCTGCACCAGCAGCGGCACGTCCTCCTTCCGCTCCCGGAGGGGCGGAATGGAGATATGGATGACGTTGAGCCGGTAATACAGGTCCTCCCGGAACGCGCCCGCCCGAATCTGCTGCAGGAGGTCGCGGTTGGTCGCGGTCACGAGACGGACATTGACCGTCGTATGCCGCTGGTCCGCCCCGACGCGCTGGATTTCTCCGGTTTCCAGGAACCGGAGGAGCAGGGCCTGCATGCGCAGGCTCATCTCGCCGACTTCGTCCATGAACAGCGTCCCGCCGTGGGCGAGCTCCAGGACCCCCGAGCGGTCGCGCCAGGCGCCGGTGAAGGAGCCGCGCGTGTGGCCGAACAGCTCCGACTCGAGGAGCGACTCCGGGACGCCGGCGCAGTTCAGGGTAATGAACGGGGCCTGCGAGCGCCGGCTGGCGCCGTGCAGCCTGTGGGCCACGATTTCCTTGCCGACCCCGCTCTCGCCAGTGATCAGTACCTTCGCGTCGGTACCCGCCGCATACCCGATGTCCTCGAGCACGGTGCGGATAGCCACACTTGTACCGACCAGCTGTTCGTCCCTGTGTTGCTGCATATGACCCGGCGCTCGGAGCCGCGGCGAAAAAAGCTGCGGTTCAGTTGATTGGGAGACTGGACTGTACGCTGCCCCTCAAACTCTGTCAAGCACGCGGGTTATCCCCGGTCCAGGGCCCCCGTCCTTGATCAGTCATGCATGGAGCCCCTGTCACCGGGAACGTAGCTTGCACAACCACCCGTCTCCGGATCCTGGTAAACGCTCCTTTTACTGACAACGACCATGGATATTCGTTTCATGTCTTCGCTCACCCCCGACGACGAGTTCCGGCTCGCGGCGGCGATCCTCGCGGCGGCCCGCGGGCTGCTGGAGCAGTTCGATCTGCCGTATACGATTCGGATCGAGACCTCCGACGGCCGGGTCTGCCAGCACTGCAGCGTCCCGGCAGAGATGCTCGCCCGCTCCTCCGACGTCGTCGCGACGTGAGACGGCGGCGGATGCGGCGGGCCGCCCGGAGTATCGCCCTGCAGACGGAAAGATACCCTGACGCAGACGAAAGTCAGCCGGATACGGACCCTAGCCGCGGGGTACCTGCGCGATTCCTTGGGGTTTCCGCTGGCAATGCGCTTGCTATAACCCCAGCGTCTACGACATTCCACAGAACGTCTGTCACCTCGGGCCCAACATGCGTGTGATGCAACGCGCGGCCACGTTTGCGTATGCGTTCGTGGCGATGAACCGGGACCAGGTCGCCGCGCTCGTCTATCTGGCGCGCGGAGGCGAGGCGGGCTCGCAGGAGCGCGCCGCGAGCCGGGAAGCGGTGTCGGGACAGGGGACGGAGAGGGGTACTCATGAGAGGCATGTTGATTCTCGTCGGCGTCGGTGGCGCGCTCGCACTCGTTGGCGTACCGGCGCCTGAACCAGGCTGGAGCACGGTCCTTGGCGCGTCGCACGTGGTCGCCGCGTCGATTGGCGGGCTGTCGACGCCGATTGTCGCAAGCGGGGCCGGGGTGTCGGAGTCCGCGTCGCTGCTGATGCTCGCGGGGGGATTCTTCACCGCGGCCGTGCTCGTTCGCCGGCGCGGGTAGGCCATCGTTTCAGAGCGGGACGTTTTCGGATCCTTCCGGCATTTTCTTCGAAGTCACATCGTTCGCTGAACGCCGCGGCCCCTTCGACTCGCCTGGTCCGTGCGCTCGCTCAGGGCAGGTCCCTTCGACTCGCCTGGTCCGTGCGCTCGCTCAGGGCAGGTCAGGAGCGCCATTCGAGCGTCGCGCGCAGCGCGTCGACCGCCTTGGCGCAACGGCCGCACCAGTGTTCTTTCGCACGTTCCAGGACGTGCCCCCCGTAGGCGCCGGCGCACTCCGTGCAGTCGCGCACCAGGTTTTCCACCGCCTCGGTCAGGACCGCGATCGTATCGAGCAGCCCGTAGTAGCGCTGCACGTCCGCCGGCACCTCGGCGAGCCGCTGCAGCAGGGCCTCGACGGCGTTCGCGCGATCGACGCTGGCAGCATACAGGTCCGCCCACATGCCGGCCGAGGCCAGCAGATCCGCGCGCTCCTCGGTCAGCTGCCGCAGCTCCTCCTGGACCTCGTCGAGCGCGCGCAGGAGCAAGTCGACGTCCGCGGTGCTCGCCGGCGCGTCCGTCAGCCCGCCCCGGCGTGCATTGTTCCGGGCGCGAAGGCCCTCGATGTCGATGTTCATGGGCTCCCTTCAATCGGGATGGCGCGGCAGCCCTGTGGACAGGGCGCCTTCGAACTAGAGACTCGGCTGCGCCGATCCGAACGCCTCGGCGATCGCCGCGAGCACCTGCGCCGGATCGATCGGCTTGCGCAGGTAGGTGGCATTGAGCCGTTCCGTCTCCTCCTGCAGCACCGGGTCGTAGAACGCGGTCACCACGAGCACGGGAAGGGACGGATTGGCGAGGCGTGCGCGCACGACGAGCTGCAGGCCGTTGAACGCCCCCAGCCGGATGTCGGTGATCAACATGTCCGGGGAAGCCTCCAGCGCGCGCCGGCCCTCTTCGAACGACGCGGCAGCGGCCACGCGGTATCCCGCGCGTTGCAGCAACTCGACCCAGCTGTCGAGTGTGTCCCGATCGTCCTCCACGATTAAGATGGTTTTGCTATCCACCATAGAGTCGCCTCGGGGACGGCGTGGGCCCGCGACGGCAGGCCCGACGGCCGCTGCGACGCGAGCATACATCGAACGCTGACTCCCGCCTCACGGGGCGGAAGACCGCGGGCGCTCCAGGTCATTCCGGACCGCTCCTCCTGGCTCGGCCTTTCCGTCACGCGGTCTTCCGCCGCGGTCTTCCGCCCGCGGTCTTCCGCCCAGCGGTCTTCCGCCCAGGCGTCGGGGCTCTCCGTAGGCAAACACCGCGCCGCAATTCGAGGCGCCCGCTTCATCCGTGACGCGGTCCCGTTGTGCCGAATGCCGGGGACATTAGTCATCGTTCGAGCGCCCTTTCGTCACGACTGGGGTGCCCGGTCACCGCCGCCGCGCGGTTCCTGCGCCGATTCGCGCTGGCGAGCCGTTTGCTGACGCTCCCACACAGGTACTCAACAAAGGGAACAGGGTCGCGAATGCAGCCAACCATCGCACACGCATCCGGCGCCGGGCGCCCCGGACGCCACACGGACGCCGCCCGCCTTCGCTCGAGGCCGCTGGCGCAAGCGTCGGCGCGGCAGGCACGATGACGTCGATTTTTCGCGGGGCCCACATCCTGATCACCGGAGGGGCGGGATTCATCGGATCGCACATCGCCGACCAGGTGCTGGCCGCCGGCGCCGCCCGGGTTGTCGTCCTCGACGATTTCGTGCAGGGCCGGGTCGAGCACCTCGGCGCCGCGTTCGAGACGGGACGCCTGACGATGATCGGGGCCGACATCTGCGACACGGCCGCGGTCGATCGCGCGACGCGCGGCGTCCATTTCGTATTCCATCAGGCGGCGCTGCGCATGACCCACTGCGCCGACGCGCCGCAGCGCGCGGTCGACGTGATGATCCGCGGGACCCAGAACGTGCTCGACGCCGCCGTGCACCACTCGGTGTCGAAGGTCATCGCCGCGTCGAGCGCCTCGGTGTACGGCGAGCCGAGCTATCTGCCGATCGGCGAGCCGCATCCCTTCAACAACCGGACGCTGTACGGCGCCCTCAAGATCGCCAACGAGCAGATGCTGCGGGCCTACGCCGAGATGTACGGCCTGCGCTACGTGGCCCTGCGCCCGTTCGACGTCTACGGGCCGCGGATGGACGCGTGCGGGCTCTCGACGGAAGTCATGATGGGGTGGCTCGAGCGCCTGGCGCGCGGCGAGGCGCCCGTCATCTCCGGCGACGGCACCCAGACGATGGACGCGGTCTACGTCGAAGATGTCGCGCGCGCGAATCTGCAGGCCGCCAGCTCTCCGATCACGGACGACGTCTTCAACGTCGGTACAGGCGAGGAAACCTCGCTGCGTGATCTGTGTGCGCTCATGTGCGGGGCCGCCGGGTATCCCGACCTCACCCCCGCCCATGAGCCTCCACGCAAAGTGAACCCCGTCACCCGCCGGCGCGCCGGCATCGAGCGCGCGCGCCGCGTGCTCCGCTTCGAGGCGTCGACGTCCCTCGCCGAAGGGCTGCGCCGGCTCTACACGTGGTACGCCGACACGGCGGCCGTCAAGCAGATGGAAGCGCGATAGCGCTCTGACGCTCCGGCGTTCCCGAGCGTTCTCCACCAGCCCTTCATCGCGCGTCGCACCCGGGCCTCTGGCCCCGCGGCCCGGCTTCGCCGATCCCGGCCGTCGCGCCGACAGGAACGGTCGCACCCTACCTACTTAGGTACCTCGCGAGCGCACACGCCGACCCATCCTCGAAACGAATCGCCAGCCTTTCCCGGTTTTCCCCCACTGACGAGCAGGCTTTATTTGCGGACGACCTGGCGACGTTTTTCGTCCGGTCCGCACAGGTGTTGTGCCGCTTCCGTCACGGGCCGTGCGCCACGCGCTACCACTTCTGTGTTGTTGCGGATGACGCAACGACGGTTTCCGTCAGTGCACCGCTCGAGCCATTGACCGTTCCTGTCATCCGCGCAGAATTGCGCGCCATGTCGAACTCCGTCCCCTCGCATCGCGGTACGTCGTTTGAGATGAGGACGCCAGATGCGCTGCACGCATTGACGTGAAGGAACGGAACCCATGTTCGCAAGCCTACGCATTCGCACGGCCCTGGTTTTCTTGCTCAGCCTCAGCGTTCCGGCCGTTGCCGGGGCTGCGACCATTGGGCTCGCTTGGAACGCCAACACTGAAGCGAACATCGCCGGCTACCGTGTGCACTACGGCACACAACCCGGCAGCTACACGACGATCGTCGACAGAGGCAACACGCTGACCGCGAGCGTCACCGGCCTCACCGACGGCACACGCTACTACTTCGTCGTCGTCGCCTACGACACGACCGGCGCGCAGAGCGCCTTCTCGGCCGAGGTCAACGACATTCCACCTCCGCCGATAGACGCCACGCCACCTGTCGCGACGATGACCGCGCCCGCGGCCGGCGCGCAGGTCAGCGGATCCGTCGCGCTCACCGCGACCGCCACGGACAATGTCGCGGTGGCCGGCGTCACCTTTCAAGTGGACGGCGTCGCGGCGGGTCCTGAAGACACCACGGCACCGTACTCCTTCATGTGGAACACGGCCGGCGCCGCGACTGGATCGCACGCGCTCAGGGCCGTCGCGCGCGATTCGACCGGCAATCTCGGGACGTCGCCGGCCGTCACGGTGCAAGTGATGAACGACATCACGGCGCCGCTGATCCTCGCGCTCACGCCCGCGGCCAACGCCTCGAACGTCAGCGGCGCCACCACGGTCACGGCGAGATTCGACGAGCCGCTCAATCCATCGACGGTCAGCGCCGCCAACTTCGAGCTGCGCACGGCGGCGACCAACGCGCTGGTGACCGCGACCGTGTCGTACGACGCGGCGACGAGGACCGCGAGGCTCGTGCCCTCGGCGCCGCTCACCCCTGGTGCGGCCTTCAACGCCACCGTACGCGGCGGCTCGACCGGTGTCCGCGACGTCGCGGGCAACGCCTTCGCCGCGACACAGCTCTGGTCGTTCACCGTCGCGCCGGCGCCACCGCCCAACGCGGGGCTCATGGCGGCGTACGGGTTCGAAGAGGGAACCGGGGCCACCGCGGCCGACGCGTCCGGTAACGGCAACCCGGGCGCCATCACCGGCGCCACGTGGAAACCCGGACGGTTCGGCAGTGCTCTGGAGTTCGACGGTGTCGGCAACCTAGTCACGGTGGCCGCGGGCGCCGATGTGAACGTCACCGCGTCGCTGACCCTCGAAGCCTGGGTGTATCCCACCGAAGCGGGCGGATGGCGGACCATCGCGTTCAAGGAAGCACCGGGAGAGCAGTGGGCGCACAGCTACGCCCTCTACTCAGCCTTCGGCGCCGAGGGCCCCGGCGGGCACGTGCTGGCTGCGACTCAGGTCAACGCACACGCCACTGCCGCGCTCGTGCTCAATCGGTGGACCCATCTAGCCACAACCTACGATGGAAACATGGTCCGCTCGTTCGTCGATGGCATCGAGCGTGCCGCCGTTCCGGCCACCGGCACCGTCAACGTGTCGGCCGGCGCCCTGCGCATTGGCGGCAACGGGATCTGGGGGGACTTCTACAAGGGTCTGATCGACGAGGTGCGTCTGTATGACCGCGCGCTCTCGCCGGCTGAAATTCAGGCGGACATGTTACGGCCTGTCGTAACCTCCAATGGCAGTCCCCTGGTGACGAACCCCGGCCCGCAAACGGGGACAGCAGGCGTCGCGGTGAGCCCGCTCGCAATCAGTGCAACGGATCCCGACGGCGATCCGCTGACCTACGGCGCGAGCGGTTTACCGAGCGGCCTCACAATCAACCCCAGCTCCGGCGTGATCAGCGGCACGGTTGGGTTGGACGCGTCCGCGTCGAACGCGGTGATCGTGACGGTCACTGACGGGCGCGGGGGCATGGCCAGCACCCCTGCCTTTGCCTGGACGATCGGGACCGCAAACCGGGCGCCGGTTCTCACCACCCCGGGGCCGCAAACCGGCACCGAGGGCGTGGCGGTGACGCCGCTGCAGATCAGCGCCACGGACCCCGATGGTGACGCGTTGACCTACAGCGCCACTGGCCGTCCACCCGGGATCACGATCAACGCCACGACCGGTCTGATGAAGGGCACAGTGGGGTTTACGGCAAAGGCGACGAACAACGTCAAGGTGACGGTGTCGGATGGGAGGGGCGGGACGGCGACCGCGACCTTCACCTGGACGATCACGCTGGTTAACCGCCGACCCCTCCTGACGAACCCGGGTTCGCAGAGCGGTACCCAAGGCCAACCCGTCACGCCGCCGCTGGCGATCGTGGCAACCGATCCGGACGCCGACGTGCTGACGTACAGCGCGACAGGCTTACCGAGCGGGTTGACGATCGCCAGCGCCACCGGCGTCATCGGCGGCACCGTCGGCGTTGACGCCGCCCCGACGAACGCAGTCCAGATCACCGTGACGGACGCCAACGGGGCGAGCACCACCGACAGCTTCGCCTGGACGATAACGGATTCCGCGCCGGACACGGGACTCGTGGCCGCCTATGGATTCGACGAGGGCCTCGGGCCCACCGCCGCCGATGCGTCGGGTCTCGGCAATGCCGGAACGATCGCCGGCGCAGTGTGGACGGCCGGCAGGTTCGGCAAGTCGCTGGAATTCGACGGCCTCACCAACTGGGTCACCGTCGCGGCGAGCGCCAGCCTGAATGTGACGAGCGCGATGACGATCGAGGCGTGGGTCTATCCGACCGAAGCGGCCGGCTGGCGGACAGTGGTGTTCAAAGAGGCGCCGGGAGAGACTTGGGCGCACAGCTACGGCCTCTACTCGACGTTCGGAGACGAAGGCCCCGGCGGGCATGTGTTGGCCGATACACAGGCGAACGCGCACGACCCGGCGATGATCGCGCTCAACCGGTGGACCCATCTGGCTACGACCTACGACGGCCAGACGATTCGTTCCTACGTGGACGGCGTCGAGCGCGCGGCGGTCGCGGCCACCGGTCCGATCAACATCTCGGACGGCGCCCTGCGCCTGGGCGGCAACGGGATGTGGGGGGATTTCTTCAAGGGCCGCATCGACGAGGTCCGTGTCTACAACCGCGCCTTACCCGCGGCTCAGATTCAGGTGGACATGGCGACTCCCGTGACCGGCTGGCTCGCCGCCGCCTACAGCTTCGATGACGGTGCGGGGGCGACGGTGACGAGACGATGCCGGCCGGCTCCTGACCGGAACGATATCCGGCGCGACGTGGACGACCGCGGGGCGGTTTGGCGGCGGGATGCGGTTCGACGGCGTCAACGACTGGATCACGGTCGCCGACAGCAGCTGGCTCGCGCTCACCGACAAGATGACGCTCGAGGCCTGGGTCTACCCCACGGCTCCGGGAGGATGGCGGACCGTCATGGTGAAACAGTTCGCCGAATGGTATACGTTTGCTCTCTACAGTGACGGCTCGGTCGGACCGGGCGTCCGTGCGATGGGTCAGACGGACGGCAATGCGACGAGTCCGGTCCTGCTCCCCGTCAACGAGTGGTCGCACCTCGCGGCGACCTACGACGGCACGACGCTGCGGCTCTACGTGAACGGGCTGGTGGTCATGAGCGCACCCTTCACAGGCAACCTGGCGACGTCAACGGACCCGCTGCGCATCGGCGGCAACAGTGTCTACGGCGAGTACTTCACGGGCGTGATCGACGAGGTCCGGATTTACTCACGCACGCTGAGCGCCGCGGAGATTCGCGCCGACATGACGCGGCGCATCCGCTAACGGCCGGTCATTCGGCCGTCGTCGTCGAGCGTGTGTGACCCATCGCGAGATCGCCGCTTCGGGCGATTTCGCGATGGTCGTTTGTTCGGGCGGGACGTCGCGACCGTGTCGTGCACGGTCGAGGCCGCCCCGGCGCTAGGTAGTTTTTTTCCTGGCGTCTCTGGCGGGCCGGGCGTCTTTGGATTTGGCCTTCTTACCCGCCCAGCGGGCCTTGGCGGCCTTGGTGGCGATCTCGCGGCGCTGCTTGGCGCTGAGCTTCGCGGCGCGGGCCGGGCCGCCCTTCAGGCCGCCGAGGCGGCCGAGCGACGAGGCGTAGGGGTTCTTCTGGCCGGGCCGGACGGATTCGGGAATGACGAGGCCGACGATCGAGGTCCGCTCGGTGGGGCCGTAGCACCAGGGGCAGAGGGGGTCCTCGCCCAGGCCGCGCTCGACGAGCTGGGCTTCCCAGTCGCAGATCGTGCAGTGCCGGTTGACGACCTGGACGCCTTCCATCGACACGGCGTAGCCGGGGTCGCCGGGGCCCTTGCCGGTGGCCTTATCGGCGGCCGTGTCGCGGCCCCCGCTCCCGCCCTCCGTCCCGTCCCCAATGCTTGACCGATTACGCATACGGGATCACCCGGTGCAAGATATGTGCTCGTCCAATGCCTGATCGGTCATGCATAGCGGCCGGCGGCGCGGATCCGTGAGCGAAACCGCCCCCCGGCCGCGCCGGCCCGGCTGGCGGCGGCGCCGCCGGCGGCCGCGCCGGCCCGTCCGGGCGCCCCGTGTGGCGCGCGCGTCCGTGTAGGTAGCGGCCGCCCCATGTCTGTAACGCACGCGACGTACATCGGCGTCCAATGCTTGACCGAACAAGCAAACGATCCGCGCTCCCGGCCCCCACCTCGGCCGGCCGCCGGGCTGAACCGTATCACCCTTCGTGCGCAATTCCAGAACAAAAATACCGCCCCCTGGGTAGAAAAGCCCCAAACCGGGACAGTGCTTGACCGGCTACGCAGCCCGATCCGGCCCGCCGGCCGGCACGGCCGCGCTGGATGCTTGAGCGGCTACGCAGGGCGGTACGGCCGTTGCTGTTTCCGGATGCAGCCCTGCGAGGGGAGCGGAAACACGGAGGCGACAACGTCAGAACCGGAGGAGATGGACCCATGAACGCGCCCGCGAGACCCACCACGACGACAACCGGCACGGCAGCCGAACCGATCGGCTCATCGACACGCACGACGACGCATTCTTCCAGCGACATGGTGAGCGGGTCTCCGGCGCCGGCACGTCGCGTGAGGATCGCCGCCGGGGTCCTCGCGGCCACCGTCACGGCGTTCGCGCTGACGCCCGCCCCCGCGCAGGCGCAGATCCCGACCACCAGGCAGGTGGTCGAGTACACCTGCCCCCTGGTGAGCGGGGACACGGTGCCCCCCGCCGATCCGAACCCGGGCGCCCTGGTGGCCGAGGGCGGGTACGTCTACTTCGTGACGCGGACCGGCGAGCTTCGGCTGGTGCGGCTCACGCCCTCCACGACCCCCGTGTGCAACTGGTGGGACCTCGATGCGCTGACCGTCACGACCGGCGGGCTGCGCTTCAAGGCCAGCGCCAATCAGGCCTTCATCCGTGGCGTGACCGACCTGCAGCGGGTCAACACGATGACCAACGTCCGCACGCGATGGGTGGACGGCATGACGAGCCTGTCCGACGTCGCCATCCAGTACGGGACCACGACCAACGTCTACACGACCGGGGTCGTCGAATGCCCCACGCCGGCCAACCCGGCGTCGTGTCCCGCCCTCGGCGGATCCGTACAGCGCTTCAGCGTCAACGGCAGCACGACGGGAAGCGTCACGCGTTGGGCCGTCGGCGGAGGCGCGGGCCTGGTCCAGGTACTCAGGGATCGACGTGCATCCTTACTATTCGAACCTCGTGTATTTTTCGGAGCCCGCGAGCAACAACATTGGCGAACTGAACACGACGACCAACGCCGTCCGCCGATGGAATCTGACCCCCCTCGGTGTCGCCGGACCGCGACAGCTCGATGTCGACGCGACCGGCTTCGTGTGGGTCGGGACGGCGAGCGGACAGCTCGTGCGGCTCAACCCGACCGCTGCGGCGAACAATGTTCACGTGGCCGAGGTTCCTCTTTCGTTCCTGAGCGGCGTCGTCGCCATCGACGCCGATGCGATGATCGGCTACACCACCAACGACACGTTGAGCAAGGTCGGCCTGTTCAGCCCTGAGTTGATGCTGGCGGGAACCATCGAGCCAGCTCCCCCGGTGACGGTCCCGCCGTCGCCCTACAACGCGAACCTGCCAGCCACGGCATCCGCCACCACCACGCAGTTCACCGGTCCGGCCCTGCGCGTTCCCAAGACGGTCGTCGCGGAGGAATCAACCGATCTTTTCGGCAACGGCGACTTCATCGAGGCGATCCTCCCGACAGGGGTGGCCGACCCCGCGGACTGCGGTGCCCTGTCAACTGCAGAGTTCCCGGAGGATCCGTGCTCGGCCTCTGCCTCGCCGCAAGGCATCGCGAACGACCCGAAACAAGCCGGAGCGTATTTCGCCGCGGTTGGCAGCAGCGTTCTGCGCGTTGCCCATGTCAGCCTGCTGCCAAACCTGAGCCCCGGCGGCGGTGCGATCGTCGGCAGCGGGAAAATGGCGCTCACCGACCCCGTGACGGGCCTGCCAGCCGGAACCGGATACTTCACGGCATGGGCGTATAAGACGTCCCAGACTCAGCCGGCGAAGGGCGCGTTGATCTACACGGCACCTGACGGCAAGGTCGAAAGCCTGCAAATTACTGGTCTGAGTTTCTCGGGCTCGACGGCGACCATCACCGGCCTGTGCAAGAGCGGCAGCAACTGCACGACGTTCCAGATGAAGGGCACCGACGGCGGATGGCAGGCGTCGCAGGACATCTTCAAGATCATCAAGGACCCCGTACTGGGACTCGGACTGGAAAAGGGCGGGAATCTCGGGAGCGGCGGCGTCAGGCTCTATCGCTGGCAGTAAGCTTCGAATGGATCCAGCGCGCGACCGCGGGCTCCCCCCGCCGTCGCGCGCTGATGTCTGTACGGGAGCTCGAACTACCGCCTTCGCACGACCGTAACCAGCGCGTTGTCGAGCGTGCTGTTTCGTTGGTAGTAGTTGCTGACGATGATCCCGACCGTGTACGTCTTCGAGGCGGCCGTGGGCCCGATGTTCACGTTCCAGTCGAAGGTTGCGATGCCGGTGCTCGGATCGTCCTGCTCGTCGAGCGAGATTTTCGCCAGCCCGATCAGCCCGTTCGTGGCGCGATCGATGAAGTACACCTGAGCCAGGCGCACGTCCCCCGCGGTCTTGTCGCCGTTGTTCTCGAAGGTGACCGCGACGTCTCGAAGGACAGCCCTGAGCGAAACCGTCGCGGTGCTGCCTCCGCGGCTCGACGTCATGACCGTCCTCGGCCCGTCATAGCTGACGCGCGCGTCTTCCTTGCCGATGATGAACGCCTTGCCGACGGGATCGTTGACCGAATAATTGCGGCTGAGACCCGCGAAACTCGCCGTGACGATCTTGACTCCTCCCGTAGGTTTCAACTGCCCTTGAGTTGAATTCTCCAGCAGCGGCGCCGACAGCGTGGCCCGCCACACTCCTCCGCCCATGTTCTCGAACGGCACCGGGTCCCTGTTCATCTGTTGCATCGCGACATTGAAGATCACTCCCCTGGCGGGCGGCTCGCCCTGGGCCCCTGAGATGGTCGCCTCGAGGTTGACGACATCCGAATAGGCTACCGACAGTGGCGAGACGGCCAGGGCCGACGATGCCGGTGCCCGGCTGACGGACTGCGTCAAGGGCGCGGAGCTGCTGGCGTCCGACCAGGAGGAGCCTTCGGTACTCCGCGGTGATTGAGCGCAGGCCGGCCGGAGTGTTCCTGGTCGTCAGCAGCGCGAGGCCAGCGCCGTCAACCGACGCGGTTCCCAGCACGAGCGTGCCGCCATCGGTAAAGCGGACGTGTCCTCCGCCCGTTCCAGTCAGGCCGGAGACGCGGGCCTGATAGACGATGGGCTGCCCGTAGATGGTTGAGCTACGGCTGGAGCTCACGCCTGTCGAGGTCGGCTTCCGTCGCATCGCGTCGTAGGTTTCCGCCGTGGCAAGCGACCCACTTTCCGGAGCGCTCCCCCCGGCCACGAGCAGGCGGCCGTCCGCCAGCGCGACAACTGCCGGGTTGGACCGCGCCTCAGCCAGACTCCCGATGTACGAGAACGAATTGGAATCCGACTCGTACAGTTCGGCGCTCGTCAGCGTGGCGGATCCATCATGGCCGCCGATGGCCAGAACAGCCCCGCTTGTGAGAAGCACCGCGCGATGACCGGCGCGGCCTGTCTGCATCCGCCCGGCCGGGTGGAATGCACCATCCGCAGGATCGTACAGCTCGGCGTCAGCGACGGGCGCGCCACTCTCGTCCAGCCCACCGGTGATTAGCACGCGGCCATCCGCCAGTCGCGTCGCCTGGTGGCCGCGGCGCCCGATTCGGAGGTTTCCGGTCGAGGTGAACGCGCCAGCCACGGGATCGTAAAGCTCCGCCAGGCCGATGGAACCGTCCACGGAGCCGGCAGGTGCAGTGCCTCCGACGACCAACACGGTCCCATTCATCAGCAGGCTGGCTGAGCCCACCCGGGCTGTAGACATGTTGCCGGTCGGCGTGAATGTGTTGGACGCCGGATCGTAGAGCTCGGCGCTCGCCGCGGCCGCGTATCCATCGTGCCCTCCGGCGATCAGGACGCGGCCGTCGTCGAGCCGGGTGGCCGCCGCGCGAACCCTCGCGGTGGCCATGCGGCCGGTGGCCGTGAACAGTGCCGTCTCCGGTTCGTAGAGCTCGGTGGTCGCCAGTGCGGTCGAGCCGTCCCAACCGCCAATCAGCAGGTACGCGCCCGTCGTCCAGGCGGACCGCTGTGCTGTCGGAGCGAACTTCGTTCAATGCGCCGGTGGGAACGAACATGCCGGTGCCCGGGTCGTACAACTCGGACATGCGGCTGAGAGCGCCGCCGGCCACGAGAATCCGGCCGTCGCCGAGCAGCACCGCTGCCGCGTCATGGCGCCCCGCCGCCATGGAGCCCGTCGGATTGAACGATCCTCCGGTGCCGTGGGCCGCGACGGCCGTTGCGCAGACCATCGCGACGAGTCCCGCCAACCGCGCGCGTAGCGAGCTCGAGAATGACCAGACGCTGGCGTGATCGCACATAGGTCTCCCTTGCGCCGGGACACACGAGTAGCGTGACCTCGGCAGTTCGCGTATGGTGATGAAGTTCAGGATGCTTGCGCCGAATGGCATCCAGGCTCACATCCTCCGGTTAGCGGAAGGAGATCTGGATTAAGGCGCGAGAAGAAAAGTGTACCCGTGTCGCCGATTGCGATCAAGCACAGCGGGAGGCGTCCTGATGGGCTCGGAAGCGGGACGGACGCTCCTGGTGGAGCGCCGTCCCGGCGTGGCTATCTGACAACCGTGAGCGTCGCGTCGTCGAGCGTGCTGTTGCGCGTGTAGTAGTTGCTCACGATGAAACCGAAGGTGAACGTCTGCGTCAGGTTCGTCCCGATATTGGCGGTCCAGTTGACGGTTGCCACTCCGTCGAGGCCGCTCGGGTCATCCGGATCTATCGTGACCGGCAGATTCGCTCCGATGACGCCTCCTGCCCGGTTGAGAATCGTGACTCGCGCCAGCCGGATATCGCCGACAGTCGTGTCACCGGCCGCATCCACCGTTCTGGCGATGTCCTTGACCTTCACTTTCAGCTGAATGACCTCGGTTCCGTCCCCGCCGGTCGACACCGGCAGCATCTCGACGAAATCCACCCGGACGTCTTCCTTGTTGAGAATGACGGCCTTGGCTGTCGGCACCGGCAGCGTGTAGTTGGCGCTTGGCCCGCTATAGGTCGCGGTCACGGTCTTGGTCGCCCCGTTCGGCAGCATCTGGCCTGCCACGGTCTCGAGCACCGGCACGTTGGCGTAGGTCGCCTTCCACGTCCCGCCGCCCATGTTGACAAACGGCACCGGCGCCGCGTTCATTGTCTGCATGGCGATCGTGAAGTTCACGCCCTGGGCCGGCGCGGCGCCGTTGGCCCCCGTCACCGTGACTTCGTAGGTCATGCGATCCGAATACTGGAGTGAGGTCGCCGAGATGGTGAGCGTGGACGTCGTTGCCGCGGCATTCACCGTCTGCGTGCGCGCCGGCGAGGTGCTGCCCGCGTACTGGCTGTTGCCGTTGTAGACGGCGGTAATCGAGCGCGTCCCCACGGCCACCATTGTCGTCGTCAACGAACCCAGCCCGGCCGCGTTCAGCGTCGCGGTGCCGAGTGCGGTGGCGCCGTCGAAGAACGTCATCGTGCCGCCCGGCGTGCCGCCGGCGCCGCTCGTGGTTGCCGTGAACGTCACCGCCTGCCCGTACGTCGACGGGGTGAGACTGGTGGTCGGCATCGTGACGGTGGTGGCCGTCTGGGCCGCGGCGGTGACGGTGAAGGTGTCGAAGGCCGTGCCCGTGCCGTCGGAGACGGTAATCGTGATGGTCGTCGCGCCTGTCTGCCCGGCGACCGGCGTGACGGTCACCGTCCGGTTGGCACCGCTTCCGCCGAACGCCACGTTGGCGACCGGCACGAGCGCCGTGTTGGTGGAGGCGGCGGTCAGGGTCAACGTCCCTGGCGCGGTCTCGACGTCGCCGATCGTCACGTTCAAGGGCCCGATGGCGCCGCCGCCCGCCGTCTGATCCGCGATGTTCGTGATCGTCGGCGCGTCGTTGACCGCGGTAACGGTCACGGTGACCGTGGCCGTCGCCGTGCCTCCCTTCCCGTCGGCAGCGGTGTAGGTGAAGGTCACCGGGCCGCTGGCATTGGAGGCGGGTGTGAACGTCAATGACCCATTGCTGTTGAGAACCAGCGTCCCCTGTGCAGGCGTTGGGCCCGCGAGCACGCTTGCCGTCAGGGGATCGCTGTCCGCGTCGGTGTCGTTGGAGAGCACCCCGGCCGCGGCAACGTTGAGCACCTGATCTTCCGGTGTCGTGTAGCTGTCAGCGATGGCTGCGGGCAAGCGGTTCGTGTTGGTCACGTGAATCGTGATCGTCTCGCTGATCGGCGCGGTCCCGTCGGTCACCGTGAAGACTACGGGGTAGTCACCCGCCTGGGAATAGGTCGGTGTCCAGCTGAACGTGCGCGTAGCGGGGTTGAACGCGCCGCCGGCCGGGAGCGCGCCCGTGGAGTACGTCAAGGGATCGCTGTCGGCGTCGGTCGCCGACATCGTAATGGTCAGCGCGGAATTCTCCCCGACCGTCCTGTCGCCGATCGCGGCGAGGACCGGTGCGCGGTTCACCAGCGTGATCGTCCAGCTGAACGCGGCGGTGCTCGTGCTCGTGGTCCCGTCGTTCACCGTCACGATGACACTGCTGGTCGCCGGCGCATCGAAGCCGACCGTACCGCCGATCAACCCTGTCGAGGAGTTGATCGTCAGCCCGCCCGGCAGTCCGGTCGCGCTGTAAGTCAGCGCGTCGTTATCGGGATCGGTGGCCGCGATCCACAGCGTCGCGGAGACGCCCTCCGTGCCTGCCTGCGGTCCCGGCGTCGTTACCGCCGGCGCACGGTTGACGAGGGTGATCGGCCAGCTGAACACCGCGCTCGCCGTGCCGCCCTTGCCGTCGTTGACCGTCACGGTCACGCTGTTGGCCGCCGCCGCGTCGAAGCCGACCGTGCCGCTGATCGCCCCGGTGCCGGCCCCGATCGCCAGGCCGCTCGGCAGGCCCGTGGCGCTGTAGGTCAAGGTGTCGCTGTCCGGATCGCTCGCCGCGATTTGCAGCGGCGTGATCGTCGCGCCTTCCGCCACCGCCGGCCGCGTCCCCGGATTCGTGATCGACGGCGCACGGTTCGTGTTCGTCGTCGGCCAGCTGAACACCGCGCTCGCCGTGCCGCCCTTGCCGTCGTTGACCGTCACGGTCACGCTGTTGGCCGCCGCCGCGTCGAAGCCGACCGTGCCGCTGATTGCCCCGGTGCTGGCCCCGATCGCCAGGCCGCTCGGCAGGCCCGTGGCGCTGTAGGTCAAGGTGTCGCTGTCCGGATCGCTCGCCGCGATTTGCAGCGGCGTGATCGTCACGCCTTCCGCCACCGCCGGCTGCGTCCCCGGATTCGTGATCGACGGCGCACGGTTCGTGTTCGTCGTCGGCCAGCTGAACACCGCGCTCGCCGTGCCGCCCTTGCCGTCGTTGACCGTCACGGTCACGCTGTTGGCCGCCGCCGCATCGAAGCCGACCGTGCCGCTGATTGCCCCGGTGCCGGCCCCGATCGCCAGGCCGCTCGGCAGGCCCGTGGCGCTGTAGGTCAAGGTGTCGCTGTCCGGATCGCTCGCCGCGATTTGCAGCGGCGTGATCGTCGACGCCTTCCGCCACCGCCGGCCGCGTCCCCGGATTCGTGATCGACGGCGCGCGGTTCGTGTTCGTCGTCGGCCAGCTGAACACCGCGCTCGCCGTGCCGCCCTTGCCGTCGTTGACCGTCACGGTCACGCTGTTGGCCGCCGCCGCATCGAAGCCGACCGTGCCGCTGATCGCCCCGGTGCCGGCCCCGATCGCCAGGCCGCTCGGCAGGCCCGTGGCGCTGTAGGTCAAGGTGTCGCTGTCCGGATCGCTCGCCGCGATTTGCAGCGGCGTGATCGTCGACGCCTTCCGCCACCGCCGGCCGCGTCGCCCGGATTCGTGATCGACGGCGCGCGGTTCGTGTTCGTCGTCGGCCAGCTGAACACCGCGCTCGCCGTGCCGCCCTTGCCGTCGTTGACCGTCACGGTCACGCTGTTGGCCGCCGCCGCATCGAAGCCGACCGTGCCACTGATCGCCCCGGTGCTGGCCCCGATCGCCAGGCCGCTCGGCAGGCCGGTGGCGCTGTAGGTCAAGGTGTCGCTGTCCGGATCGCTCGCCGCGATTTGCAGCGGCGTGATCGTCGCGCCTTCCGCCACCGCCGGCCGCGTCCCCGGATTCGTGATCGACGGCGCACGGTTCGTGTTCGTCGTCGGCCAGCTGAACACCGCGCTCGCCGTGCCGCCCTTGCCGTCGTTGACCGTCACGGTCACGCTGTTGGCCGCCGCCGCATCGAAGCCGACCGTGCCGCTGATCGCCCCGGTGCCGGCCCCGATCGCCAGGCCGCTCGGCAGGCCCGTGGCGCTGTAGGTCAGAGGTGTCGCTGTCCGGATCGCTCGCCGCGATTTGCAGCGGCGTGATCGTCGCGCCTTCCGCCACCGCCGGCCGCGTCCCCGGATTCGTGATCGACGGCGCGCGGTTCGTGTTCGTCGTCGGCCAGCTGAACACCGCGCTCGCCGTGCCGCCCTTGCCGTCGTTGACCGTCACGGTCACGCTGTTGGCCGCCGCCGCGTCGAAGCCGACCGTGCCGCTGATTGCCCCGGTGCCGGCCCCGATCGCCAGGCCGCTCGGCAGGCCCGTGGCGCTGTAGGTCAAGGTGTCGCTGTCCGGATCGCTCGCCGCGATTTGCAGCGGCGTGATCGTCACGCCTTCCGCCACCGCCGGCCGCGTCCCCGGATTCGTGATCGACGGCGCGCGGTTCGTGTTCGTCGTCGGCCAGCTGAACACCGCGCTCGCCGTGCCGCCCTTGCCGTCGTTGACCGTCACGGTCACGCTGTTGGCCGCCGCCGCATCGAAGCCGACCGTGCCGCTGATTGCCCCGGTGCCGGCCCCGATCGCCAGGCCACTCGGCAGGCCCGTGGCGCTGTAGGTCAAGGTGTCGCTGTCCGGATCGCTCGCCGCGATTTGCAGCGGCGTGATCGTCGCGCCTTCCGCCACCGCCGGCTGCGTCCCCGGATTCGTGATCGACGGCAGCGCGGTTCGTGTTCGTCACCGTGATCGTGATTGTCTCGGTCGCGACGTGACAACCCATCCGTGACCGTGAAGGTCACGCCTGGGTACGAGGTTGCCTGATCAAAGCCGGGTGTCCAGTCGAACACGCGAGTAGTCACGTTGAACGTCGCGCCGGCAGGCAGTCCGGAGGCGCTATAGGTCGGCGTCGTGCCGTCCGGATCGGTCGCGCTGACGGCAAAGGTCAGGCGCGCGCCCTCGCCGATGGTCTTGTTCCCGATCGGCGCCAGGATGGGCGGCCGATTGGTATTCGTCACGCTGATCGTGATGGTCTCGCTCGCGCTGAGCGCGCCGTCATTGACAATGAACGTCACCTGCGGATTGAGGGTCCCCGCCTGATCGAAGCCCGGCCGCCACGAGAAGATGTGCGTATCCGGATTGAACGTCGCTCCCGCCGGCAGCGCGGTCGTGGCGTAGGTCAGCGGATTGCCGTCCACGTCGGTGGCTGAAACGGTGAACGTCAAGACCGAGTCTTCGGCGATGGTTTTGTCGCCGATCGGCGCCAGCACGGGCGCGTCGTTGACCGGCGTCACCGTGAGCGAGACGGCCACGACGTTGGACTCGAGGCTGCCGTCGCTGGCTTTATAGGTGAAGCTGTCGCTGCCGGTGTAGTTGGCCGCCGGCGTGTAGGTGAAGGACCCATCCGGTTTCAACAGCAGCGTCCCGTGGCTCACATCGCTCACCAGGACGGCCGTCAACGGGTCGCCGTCCGCGTCGCTGTCGTTGCCGAGCACGCCGGGCGGCGGGACGCTCCGCAGCGTGTCCTCGACCGCGCTGTAGCTCCCGTCGGCAATGGCGACGGGCGCGCGGTTGGCCGGCCTCACGACGATCGTGACTGTCGCGGGGGCCGAGGTGACCGTGCCATCGCTGACGGTGAAGTCGAACGCGTCGGTTCCGACGAAGCCGGGGGCCGGCGTGTAGGTGACGCTCACCGCGCCGACAATCACGCTGCCGTGACTCGGGTTGCTGAAAAACACGCGCAACGTGTCGCCATCAGGGTCCGTGCCGGCGAGCGTGATGGCGACCGGAGTCCCCGAGTATGTCGACACGGACTGCGGCGTGGCGACCGGGGGATCGTTGACCGCGGCGACCACGATCGTCACCGTCGCCGGCGCGGACGTCAGCGTTCCGTCACTGACCGTGAAGGTGAACGTGTCGGTCCCGTTGAAGTCGGGCTTCGGCGTGTAGACGAGATTTGGCGCCGTTCCGGACAACGTCCCGCGGAAGGAGCCACCGTTCGGGAGCACGGTGAACGAGAGGCTGTCGCCATCCGGATCCACGCCCGACAACGTGATCGGGGCCGCGACGTCTTCCGTCGCCGGCACGGTTTGCGAGTTCGCCGTCGGCGCCCGGTTTGGCACCTCACACGCGTCACCAACGCCATCCCCGTCCGCGTCGGCCTGATCGGGATTGGGGACGAGCGGACAGTTGTCCAGCACATCGGCGAGCCCATCACCGTCAGCGTCCCCAGCCGTCTCGAACACGACGTCGACCCAGTAGTTGCTGGAAGCGAAATGGTTGTTTGGAAACGCGGGCACGGGAGTCTCGAGGAACACGCCGTTGCGTCCCGCCAGGCCGTCCGGCAGCCCCTGCAAGTGGGCGCCATCCGCGCTGGCGCCGTCAAAGAAGCCGGCGTCGACCGCATACCGGCCGAACGGCGCGTGATACGAGGCGACGTACACCGTACCTGCCGTGATGAACACCGGACTGGAGAACATCACCTGCTGCCAGCCGGATGCGCTCTCCTGCGTGAACGTCGCCCGCGCGAGCAGGGTGAGGCCATCGTTGGTCCACAGGCTGCCGACGTGCGGACCGGCATTCTCGAGGCCCTTGTAGAACCGCAACCCCGTAATGTAGCCGTCGGTGTCGGCCCGGAATCGCAGGCCCAGTTCGATAGGCCTGCTGAACGGATCGGACGCCGTGGCCGGGCGCGCGGTCTCGGGCCAGATGCTGCAGGGGCAGACGGGTGGCGGCCCCGTCGTGAACGACCACACATAGTCGGCGCCGAGCGGGTTACCGGCAGAGTCCTTGACCGCCGCCCCGTCGAGGCGCGCCGTGAATGCCGTCGAGTAGGCGAGCGGCGCCGCGGGCCGCAGCGTTGCCGCTTTCGTCACGGTGTCGTAGTCGACGGCCGCCGTCACGGATATGCCGGCCGCGTCGCGCAGCGTGAATGTGCCGGTGTTGACGGTTGCGGGCTGGATGCCTTCGCTGAAGGTCGCCGTGACCGCCGTCCACGTGCCCACCGCCAGATCCCCCGCGCCGGGAGACGTTGAAACGACTACGGGGGCAGTCGTGTCCGCAGCCGTCGTGTTGAACACGACGTCCACCCAGTAGTTGGTCGCGTTGAAGCCGAGCGTCGGGAACCCGCTCGCGCCCTCTTTGAAGACGCCGTTCGGACTGGCGCCTTCACTGACTTGAGCGCTGAGCGGGGGCCGGTCGAAACTCGACAGCGCGAAGAAGTTCGCGGTCTTTGAAAAACGTCCGACAGGCGTGTGATACGAGGCGACGTACGTCGTGCCCGGCGACACCGCGACGGGCTGGTTGAGCAGCACTTCCTGCCAGCCGAACGAGCTTCCTGGTGGAAAGGCCGCCTCGGCCAGGAGCGTCCCATTGCCCGTCCACAGATGACCCACATGCGGACCGACGTTCTCGATCCCTTTGTAGAAGCGCAGTGCGGTAATGAAGCCGCTGGTGTCAACCCGGAACTTCACTCCGAGCTCTATCGGCGTACTGGTATTCGGGTCGTTCGCCACTTCAGGGAGAGCCGTCTCCGGGAAGATCGTGCACGGACAGCCACCGGGCGCCGCGGTCGTGAAGGACCACGAGTAGCTGCCGCCAAGCGGGTTGCCGGCCACATCCTTCACCGTCTCACCGTTGATCGTGGCGCTATACGTGGTGGAGTTTGCGAGCGGAGACACCGGCACCACGGTCGCGGTCCGGGTCACCGGCGTGTACGTGACCGTCGCGTTGACCAGGACGCTGGTCGCCGCGTCGCGCAGCTGGAAGGCACCGGGACTGATCGTGGACGCGTCCATCGGTTCGCTGAATGTCGTGCGGACCTGCGTCCCGGTGCTCACGTTCGTCGCGCCGTCCGCGGGCGACGTGCTCGTAATCGTGGGCGGCGTGGTATCCGGGCGGTGGTCCGTGTCGAAGACCACATCCACCCAATAGTTCGTGGCGTCGAAGGTGTCAGTTGGAAAGCCGCTGTTCGCGCCGTACCTGTACACGCCGTTCGGGTCGGCCGGCGTGTTCTGCAGGGCGCGCAGTGGAGCGTTCTGTGCCGGGGATGTGTGAAAGTAAACCAGGCTCCTCGCGTAACGCCCGCTGGCCGTGTGGTACGAGGCCACGTAGGTCACGCCGGCGGAGATGGGGACCGAGCTCGGGAATAGCGCCTGTTGCCAGCCCGAGGCGGTCTCCTGCTCGAACGTGACGCTGGCCAGCAGGTCGCCCGCCGATGTCCACAGATTGCCGACGTGCGGACCGACGTTCGCGCTGGTCTTGAAGAACCGCAGGCCGGTGATGAAGCCGTTCGTATCGGACTGGAACTTGACGCCGAGCTCGACGGGATTCGTGTCGCCGGTGTCCATTTCGGTCGGCGCGGCCGTATCGTCCCAGATGCTGCACGGACAGACCCTGGGCTCCACCGTGATCAGGACGGCCGGGGACGGTTCGCCGATGTTGCCGCTGTCGTCCGCGGCGCGGCTCGTGATCATCGCCGCACCCGGCGCGGCCGGCTTCCACTGATAGCTCCACGTCTGCCGCCCCGTCGCCCGGTGCCACGAAAGCCCGCCGTCGACGGAGACCTCGACGCCGCCGACGAGGCCGCCCACATCGGCAGCCGTTCCGCTGATGGTCACGGCGCTGCCACTTTGCACGGTTGACCCCGGCGCCGGCGACGTCACCGCCGACGTGGGGGGCGCGAGATCCGCTGACATGTCCGCGGGGACCAGGCCTGACTGCAGCGTGCCGGGCTGCGACCCCATGTCTGCCAGCAGATTCACCGTCGCCTGCTGCATCCGCGAGTCGGCGGCCGGGCCCGGAGCGTCGTGGTTCTCGTCGAGTCCCCACGACCACTGCACCGTGCCGGCGCCGAACACGAGCCCACGGGGTGTGCCGTCCGCCGTTCTGTGGCGATAGAGCGTCAGGCTGTGCGTCGCCGTGCCGTCCCGGTACGTGGTTCCATAGTCGACCAGCTTCTGGTGTAACACGTCCAGCGTTGTCGAGGACAGCCGCACGAGGCCGGGCGGGCTGAAACCGTTGTCGACAACTTCATCCCACTCGTAGCCCAGGCTGCCGTCTGCGAGAATCGCAAATGCACCGTCTGGAAGGCTGGCCAGCGTCGTGTCTCGCCAGAACCGGAGCTTGCCCTCGGCGGCGGGAACGGAGATCGCGTCGCGCCGTGGCCCGTTGACGGTGAAGAGCGTACCGGTCAACGCGTTTTCCGGCTTGAGCTGCTGGGGATTGAACGGCCGCGGGTCGCGCCAGGTGCCTGTCCATTCCGGCAGGCTCGGATCGATTTTCGCGTTCGCGTGGGTCTCCTTGTAGCAGACCAGCGTCCGGTGGGAGCCGCGAGACGAGTCGGTGCTCGGTTCCCACCGTGTCTTCCAGAACGCCTCGTTGCCGCTGAAAAACGCCAGGTGAACGCCGGCGTTGCGCGCCGCTTCGACGTGGGTCCGCTGCGTGCCTGACCAGGTACCTCGTCGTGGCCGACCGAGAGAAACACTTTGTGCTCGAGCAGTTCCTGCCCGCGCCGATCGGTATCGACGCCGGTCGTATAGCTCACGTCGTACCCGTTGGCCTCGAGCCAGCGCAGCATCGGGTACTCGGCGCTGAACAGCCAGCTTTGCTTGCCGCCGGCCGGATCGCTGCGCGTCGAAAACGGCCGGTTGTAGCTGACCTTGTACGCCCGTTGCGCCGGCGACCCTTTGTAGAGACTGTTGCCCCCGTAGTCGTTGTATGCCTGCCACGTGGTGTCGGACGTCTGGAACAGCAGATCGGAGGTGCCGATGTCGTCGCGCACGACGAACACCATGTGGCTGGCGCCGCCCGTGTCCGGTCTGACCAGCTTGCCGAGATAGATGCCGGACACGGCGGTGGCGGGGACGGCCCAGGAAGCCGAGAGTAGCCAGTTGCCGCAATCGACCAGCCCGCTCGACGGGTCGACAAGACAGGATTGCTGACCGGACGGGGTTGAATTCGTGACCTCGACCTTATCGATCAGCCGCGCTCCCGCACCGCCGTAATACCCGAGACGATAGATGTCGATGCGGTACACCATGGCGGTGGTGTCGACTTTGAAACCAATCGTGCCGCCCTGGTTGACGCTGATATCCGTCGTAAAACCCTGGATGCTCGGATCACCAGCGTCCCTGGCCGGCAGATCCCAGTCCGCGCGATCGGCTCCCGGAAGCGCGTTCTCGCAGACTATCGGGTTCGTGGCGCAGCCGGCTTGCACGGCGCCCCCCGGCATCCCGACGTAGTCAGGAGCCTGGCCAAAGAGCTGGGAGACCGGGCCCTGTCCGGCGGCGCGCCCGAGCGAATCACGCGAGCTCGGCGGCGCGGCGAAGCCGGCGGCGATCGTGTTGCCGGGAAAGGCCAGCGTCCAGGACAGGAGCCAGACAGCGGAACGACGGGCGCGATGCATATAAGAGGTATCCCTGTGATGAGGTCCGTGTGTGGATGCGAGCGCACGAGCCCCGCGCAGACAACTCTTCGCACGCGTCCCTGCCACGGGAGGCGCCGGTCGGGGTGGTCACCCGAAGAGGCACGACCATTCGAACGGTGAAAGAGTGGGGCTGCTGGTTAATGAGCAAACCGACGGCCAGTTTGCCGTCGGGCTAAAAAGCTCGTAAACACAATGGGATACAGGTAGTGCGGAGGGTGACGGCGGCGAAGTCTTCGCCGGGCGCGACAAAACGCTCGCCGCGGAAGGTTATACGGCGCGTTCCAGCGCCGCGGCACCGGCGATCGCGACGCGGGTCGCCGGCTCGATCACGACCGGCTCGACTTCCAGGTCCGCGATGCCGCTGTGGGTTCGGTCCTCTTCAACGGTGAGAATGCCGGTCGGGCAGACTCGATCGGTGTAGGTCTGGGTGCCCAAGTCGTACACGTGACAGCCGAAGTGGTACTGCCCGCGGGTGAGGTGAGCGCGAAAGTGGAAGTCGACCGAGACCTGTTGGCCGGCTCGCAACGGGCCGACCTGGAGCTCGCCGCTCCCGAAATTTGCGTCGTAGACCGGGAGACCGTCGGTCGACCTGTAGGCCAGGAACCCGAGCAGCAGATCCCGCACCGCGGCGTGCGCCACATAGTGAACGCGCAACGTCAGCCGCGCGCCGGCGGGCGCGGCGGTGACGATCCGCCCGCGATCGTCGAGGAGCTCCGTCCTGAGGATTTCGACCGCGCCGGCGTCCTGCCGCGTCCGCTGCTGCTGAGAGGCGCGTACGTAGTGCTCGATGACCTCCGCGCAGGGCCCGAACGCCCGCACTTCTCCATGAAGGAACAGCGCGCGCTGGCAGAGCCCGGCCACGGCCCGGAGGTTGTGCGACACGAACGCGATCGCCACTCCCTGTTTCTTGAACTCCGACATCCGATCGACGCATCGCTGCTGGAACCCCATGTCACCGACGCTCAGGACTTCGTCGATGAGGAGCACGTCCGGCTCGAGGTGGGCGGCGATCGAGAAGCCCAGCCGCGCGTTCATGCCCGAGGAGTACCGTTTGACGGGGGTTTCGATGAATTCCCCGATGCCGGCGAACTCGACGATGTCATCGAACTTCCGCGAAATCTCGGTGCGCTTCATGTGATGAATCGCGCCCTGGAGATAGATGTTCTCGCGACCGGTGAGGTCGGGGTGGAATCCCGCCGCGACCTCGATGAGCGCGCCAACGCGCCCCTTGATCTCACAGCGGCCGCGCGTCGGCGCCAGGATTCGGTTCAGCAGCTTCAGCGTGGTGGATTTGCCCGCGCCGTTCGGGCCGATGATGCCGAGAGCCTGGCCGGGCTCGACCGTGAAGCTCACATCGCGGACGGCCCAGAACTCCTGTCCCTTCAGGTCGTCCACCGGCACACGTCCGAGCGCCCGGCGCACCAGCGCCGGCACGAGGTCGCGCAGCGTGTCGTGCCGCTCTCCGCGCTCGAACTTCTTCCAGACGCCGTCGAAAACGATACCAGTGTCCATAGGTCAGATGTTCTCGGCGAACGTGAGTTCGGCGCGGTGAAAGGTCATCCATCCGGCGAGCAACAGCACCGCCGACACCGCCGCCGCCGCGGCGAGCGGTCCCCAGTCCGGCGCGACGCCACGCAAGAGCACCGACCGGTAGGCGTCGATGATCGGCGTCAGCGGGTTCAGTGCGAGAAAGCGCCCGGCTTTTCCGCCAATCAATTCGATGGGGTAGACGACCGACGTGGCGAACATCGCCACGTTGAGGAAGATGTCGAAGAGGTACTTCACGTCGCGGTAAAACAGATGGCCCATCGCGAGCACGAGCGCCACCCCCGCCGTGAACATCACGTGGATCACGATGATGAGCGGCAGGAGCAGAATCGGCCAGCCGACGCTCACGCCGTACCAGGCCATCAGGGCCACGAGCGCGAGTCCGCCGACCGCCGTATCCACGAGGGCGACCACGACCGCGGAGAACGGAAAAATCTCACGCGGGAAATAGATCTTGGAGACCAGGTTGGCGTTGCCGGTCAGCGACGTCACCGCGAAGCGCAGCGACGAGGCGGTGAAATTCCACGCGAGCAGCCCGGTGTACGCATACAGCGGGTACGGCAGGCCGGTTTCGACCGGCGCGACCCGCATGAAGACGATGCTGAAGACGATCGTGTTGATCAGCGGCATGAACAACGCCCAGCCGAATCCCATGATCGTCTGCTTGTAGCGGAGAAGCAGATCGCGGCGAGTCATCTGCATCAGCAGTTCACGGTACTCAATCTGTTCGGCAACGAGCACGCGAGCTTCGGCCACGGCACGGCGGACAAGCGATTTGGGCATTGGTTCTGATTTCTGAAGAGTCCCTGGGCGACCCCCCGGTTCTCAGCAAAGGCCTCGCCATCTCGTCGCCGGGCCGGAAACCGCGTCTTTCCAGCGATCTGGGGCGCCGGACCACGGGCCGCATGCACGGTCCCCGAGGGAAGTCGCCTCAGGGGCGGACTATTCTCGCGCGCAAGTCGGGATTCCATGGGCCCGCCAGGTCGTATGCCTGCCGATGCAGGCCCCGCTTCATCTCAATAGGGCCGGTAGGGACGCGTACCGGCAGTCCAGCCCGGGATTTTGGCCGGCACCGCGGCGACGGCATCGGGCTTGCGGTCGCTTCCGAGAACGCCACTCCCCGCGGCGCACGGTCCCGCGACAGAGGCTTGCGCGTGCCGGCTCCCGCGGGTGCTGAACGCGTGAGCGGTAAACAACAACCCGAGCTCAACAAACCCGCTCGGCTTCGAGGCCGGGAGCGGAATATCAAGAGGCCCTGGTGACCCCCAGCAATCGACAGCGTCCGTCGAGACTCTCTTTGGCCGCCATGCACCTCACGCGGCTCCTCCCTCTGGCGCTCCGCGGTGGAGCGGCCTGCGGCGGGCTCGGCGTCTTGTTATCCGTGTCGCTTCCGGCCTCCCCGCGCCACCCGCCCGCGCTGGTCGCCGCCTACGGGTTCAACGAAGGACGCGGGGACACGCTCACCGACGTGTCGGGACGCAACAACCACGGCCTCCTCGTCAACGGACCGGCCTGGACCGGCCAGGGCCGGTACGGCGGCGCGTTGAACTTCGACGGCAGAAACGATCTCGTCATCGTCAAGGATGCCTCGTCGCTGGACCTGAGAGCGGGCATGACGATTGAGGCGTGGGTCAATCCAGGCGGCGCAGCGGCCGCGGGGCCGATCGTGGTGAAGGGGACGCACGAACGCCACGAGCCGCACCTCTCTTACGCGCTCTTCATGTCGCCGCTCCTTCGAAGATCGGGCCTGCTCCTGGGTATCGACCGCAGGACGTACTCGATAACGGGGGATACCGGATTCTGGACCAGCGGCTGGAGGCACATCGCAGGCACGTACGACGGCTCGAGCGCGCGTCTCTACGTGAACGGCACGCTGGTTGAGTCGCGTGCCCTCCGAGGCGTCGTCACGGCAGGCCGAGGCCCCTTGAGCATCGGCGGCAGCTCGAACTGGGGACAGTTTTTCAAGGGCAAGATAGACGAGGTGCGAATCTACAGCGGCGCACTCACGAAGTCCGAAATCCGGTCGGACATCGAGACTCCAATCCGCGCCTCGAATTCCGCCGACACGCTCTCTCCGGTCGTCTCGCTGACGGCTCCGGTCCCCGGCACTACGCTTGCCGGCACCGCGACCGTGTCGGCGCAGGCATCCGACAACGTCGGGGTCGTGTCGGTCCAGTTCCTGCGCGACGGGGTGAATCTGGGCGACGCCGATACCAGCTACCCGTACGAGGTCACCTGGGATACCAGGACGGCCGCGAGCGGCATCCACACGCTTGCCGCCAGGGCGGTCGATGCGGCTGGGAATGTCACGACGGCGACCGCGGTCACGGTATCCGTGTCCAACCCGCCGCGATTGGTGATCGTTCAGCCTGCAGGGTCGTCAACGGTGACCGGACCCGGTTTGCCGATCAGCTATGCGGCGGTGGGCGACGTCTCCGGCGGCGGTCGTGTGCACTTTGTCGTGGACGGCCGTCAGGGCTTCATCGACACGACGCTCGATGGGCGCCACGTGATCTCGGACATCCCTGCGGGCGCGCACGTTCTGACCGGCTTTTTCGAACGTCCCGACCACTCCCGCATCCAGGGCTCTGATGCGACTCCGGTCAACTTCACCACCACGAGTCCGGACACGAGGGATCCGGTCGTCCTCGGCACGCTGAACGACCACACGGTCCATGCCGACGCGTCAAACGGCATCCTCTCCTGGCTGACCCCGCAGGATTCGGCCTATGACCAGGCGATCGCGACGGCGTGGGACTTTCTGTTGAACCGCGTGCCCGATGACATGAACGGCCTCAAGGCGTACCTGACGAACAGCTTCCTGACCGGCGGGACGCTCGAGCCGTCCGGGTGGATGCACAACCCGGCGCACCTGAACGCCTCGATCATCGAGTCGGCCCTCGCCTACTACGCCTATAGCGGAGACGCGCGCGTCATCGCGCTGGCGCGGTCGATGACGGACTACCACCTCGCACATGGCCTGACGCCCGCCTCCTGGTCGTGGCCACAGGTACCGTATGCGTCCTCGTGCGGCAATTGCACCGAATACGATGGGACCGCCACACGCGATTCGACCGGACACATCCAGCCGGACAAACTCGGCGAGTTCGGGCTCGGCCTGGTCCTGCTGTACGAGTTCACCGGCGACGTCAGGTACCGGGACACGGCGCTCGCGTCCGCGGATGCGCTGGCGAGCCACGTCCGGGCCGGCAACGCCACCCAGTCCCCGTGGCCGTTCCGAGTCGATGCCCAGACCGACGCCGTGCGAGAGGACTACACGGCCAACGTCATCAAGCCCGTCGAATTGTTCGACGAGCTGATTCGGTTGAACCTCGGCAACGTGGCGGCGTACCGGACGGCGCGAACGGCCGCGCTCAGCTGGCTGTTCGCCTATCCGATGCAGAACAACGTGTGGTCGAACTACTTCGAAGACATCGACGTGCAGCCGGACCTGAACAACTACAACCAGTACATTCCGCTGGAGACCGCCTACTACCTGTTACGGCATCCCGAGCACGATCCCGACTGGCGCACGCATGTGCCCGCGCTCCTGGGATGGGTCGAGTCGGTCCTCGGGGAAGTCCAGTTCGGCGCCGTGGCGATCAACGAACAGGTCGTGTTCCGGTACGTCATGGGGAGCCATACCGCGCGCTACGGCGCCGTCAACGCGTTGTACTCGGAGCTGACCGGGGATCCCGCGGCCCGCGACAAGGCCTACCGCGCACTGAACTGGGCGACCTACATGATCAGCACGAGCCCGCAGGGCCAGATCATCGACGGGCCGGGCAACACCAGCGTGTGGTTCAGCGACGGCTATGGCGACTACATCCGGCATTTCATGCGCGCGATGGGAGCGCTGCCCGAGTGGGCGCCGCACAATCAGAGTCACCTCACCCACTCGACGTCCGTCGTCACCGCCGTGACGTACGCGGCCGACGAAATCCGCTACACGACCGCCGATCCGGGTGCGATCGACATGCTGAAGCTCGCCTTCACGCCTGTCGAAGTGACGGCCAATGGCGTGCCGCTCCCAAGGCGCGCGAATCTCGACGCACCGGGGTGGGTCTACGACGCGGCCACTCAGGTGCTGAAGGTCAGGCACGCGCAGGCAGCGGTGCGCATCGGCGCTCGGCCCTCCGGGCCTGACACGCTCGCACCGGTCATCTGGTCGGTGGACGCGTCCGGCATAACGGACGCGACCGCGACGATCGCGTGGATGACCGACGAACCTGCTGATTCGCAGATTGAATATGGAACCACCGGCGCCTACGGGAACCTGACGCCGTTGAATCCGTCTCGCGTGACGCCACATGCGCTCCTCGTGTCGGGGCTGAGCCCGGCGACGGTCTATCACTACCGCGTCATCTCCAGCGATGCGGCCGGGAATCGGGCCGCCTCCGGCGATTTCACGTTCGCGACAACTCCGGTGGATGCCGCACCGCCCGCTGTCCGCATCACCGCCCCGCTGGACGGCAGCGCGGTATCGGGATCCGTGACGATCAGCGCTGACGCGTTCGACGATGTGGCCGTGACCGCCGTGGAATTGTTGCTGGATGGAGTCAGCGTGGGGGGGCCGCAGACGACCGCGCCGTACTCCGTCAAGTGGGATTCCACCGCCGGCGCCGACGGCACCCACGTGATATCCGCCCGCGCTCTCGATGCCGCGGGGCATGTCACGACGTCCGCTGTCGCGACCGTCACCGTCAACAATCCCCTTCAGGTCGTCGATTTCAACACGCTCACCAACATCGACGAACCCCTGAGCGGCGAGTACCCCGCCGGAGTCGTGGATTGGCTCAGCGATGCGTGGCTGCTCTCGGGCCCATGGGGGCAGTTGACGACGAACAGCGTCTCGTTCAGCTCCTCGACCACGTTTGCGACGTCACTGAGGCTCGTGACGCCGAAAAGGCTCGTCAGCCTGACCGCTTTCAACGGAGGCATGGCGACGAGCACCGTCACCCTCGGCTGCAGCGGCAATCCTCTGAAGACCGCGACAATCGAGCCCAATGAGATGATCACCATCATTACCGACTGGACCGCCAACTGCTCCACCGTGACCATCAGTTCGGCCAACGGGTGGGAAACGAACTTCGACGATTTCGCCTTCGACATCGCGCGCTGATCGGAAGAGCTGGCGGAACGGACCCGGCGCATCTTCTGCGGCTGTTGTGCTCGCGCTCGCCGGAATGATCCGGGTCTGCGACGTGAGATCGCGACGGCGCGGTCCTCATCACGGGCTTCCGATACCGCCACCTCGACAATACTCGGGCACGTCCTGGTTCGAGCGCGAGGACCCGCGATCCAAAAACGTCAAACGATGCAGCGAATTCTGTCACTTCGGATCGACAAGCCATTCCGCCCTGCCGCAAACCAACAGCCCCATTGACGGTCGGAATAGGGCGCCTTCATCTGTTCATTCCAGGGCATACGGCTCGGATCGGCTCTGCTGGCATGCGCGGGGCTTGGTTCTTGCTTTGCCGTGCCCACTATGTGGGACTTCGGTACTGGATACGACGCATTCACCTCGAATGAGCACCGCAATGGCTACAAGCGACACACCGGCGCGGCACTCGCGGGCCTCGCGCTGGTGTCGATTTTGTGCATCGTTCGCCTGAATGCCGCCCCGGCCCTCGTCGCTGCGTTCGACTTCAATCAGGGAAGTGGTACGAGGCTGACCGACCTGTCGGGCAACAACAATCACGGCACGTTGTCGAACGGCCCAGTCTGGACGGCGGCGGGCAAATACGGCGGCGCGCTGACGTTCGACGGCACCAACGATCTGGTCGCCATCAACGACGCGCCGTCGCTCGATCTCACGAACGGGATGACGCTCGAGGCATGGGTGAAGCCTGCGACGGTCACCGGATGGCGCACGGTGGTACTCAAAGAGATCTCCGGCGATCTGGCGTACGCCATCTACGCGAACCAATCGGCTCAACGGCCCGGCGGTGAGATTCGAGTCGCCGGCGTCACCCACAACAGCTCCGGGACCGCGGTGTTGTCGACGACCGCGTGGACGCATCTCGCAGCCACCTATGACGGGTCGACATTGCGTTTCTATGTGAACGGCACCCAGACTGTTTCTCGATCCGTCTCGGGCAGCATGGTCACGTCCGCGAATCCGTTGCGAATCGGCGGCAACCTGGTGTGGGGGGAATACTTCAGAGGCCAGATCGACGAGGTCAGGATCTACAACGGGGCGCTGACGCAGTCTCAAATCCAGGCGGACATGGCGACGCCCGTGTCACCCGCCACGCCGTCCGATGGCATCGCCCCGTCGGTGTCCCTGACCTCCCCTGCAAATGGCACCACGGTCTCCGGAACGATCACGCTCTCGGCTCAGGCCTCGGACAATGTCGGCGTCTCGTCGGTCCAGTTCCTGTCAAACGGCGCGGCCCTCGGGCCGGCCGATGCCGTCTCTCCCTACGCGATCAGTTGGGACACCAGAACGGCCGCGAATGGCACCGTCACGCTGACCGCCACGGCCGTTGATGGGGCCGGCAATACCGGGACATCCCAGGCGCTGACGGTCACGGTCAACAATCCGCCGCGGTTGGTCGTCAACCAGCCTGCGCACAATTCCACAGTCAGCGGAACGACGGTGAACGTGGCGTACGCAGGCACCGGTGACGTGTCCGAAGTGGCGCACGCACATTTCCAGCTGGATGGCGGTGGCCAGGTTGACGATACGACCTATGACGGCGCGCACCAACTGTCGAATGTCCCGCCTGGTGCGCACGTCATCACCGGCTTCCTGGCCCGGGCTGACGAATCCAAGATTGCGGGTTCCGACGCCAGTCCGGTTGCCTTCAACACGACAGTTCCCGATACGACACCGCCGAGCGTGACGGTCACCAGCCCGGCGAGCGGCGCGCGCGTTGAGGGGATGGTTGCGGTCACGGCCGAGGCATCCGACAACGTCGGAGTTGCCGGTGTGCAGTTCATGTACGACGGAACGCTCATTGGAACACAGGACACCACAAACCCGTACTCGGTCAACTGGAACACGGCCTCCGTGCCGAACGGCTCTCATACCTTGACCGCCATCGCCCGGGACGCCGCGGCGAACTCGACCACCGCGTCGTCCGTGACCGTCACCGTCAGCAACGAGACGCGGGTCCCCCTTGGCACGCTCAACGGACGCACCGTCTACGGAGAGGCGTCGAACAGAATCCTCTCCTGGATGACACCACAGGACACGGCCTATGACCGGGCGGCCGCCACGGCGTGGGACTTCCTGTTGAACCGGGTACCCAACGATGTGAACGGCCTCAAGGCGTACTTGACGAACAGCTACCTGAGAGGCGGGACGCTCGAACCGTCCGGGTGGATGCACAACCCGGCACACCTGAACGCCTCGATCATCGAGTCGGCCCTCGCCTACTACGCCTATAGCGGAGACGCGCGCGTCATTACGCTGGCGCGATCGATGACGGATTACCACCTCGCGCATGGCCTGACGCCGGCCTCCTGGTCGTGGGCACAGGTACCGTATGCGTCCTCGTGCGGCAATTGCACCGAATACGATGGGACCGCCACACGCGATTCGACCGGGCATATCCAGCCGGACAAGCTGGGGGAGTTCGGGCTGGGCCTGATCCGGTTGTACCAGTTCACCGGCGACGTCAGGTACCGGAACACGGCGCTCGCCTCGGCGGACGCGCTGGCGAGTCATGTTCGAACAGGCAACGCCACGCAATCGCCCTGGCCCTTCAGGGTCCATGCGCAGTCCAACGCCGTGCGTGAGAACTACACGGCGAACGTCATCAAGCCGGTCGAATTGTTCGACGAGCTGATTCGGTTGAACCTCGGCAACGTGGCCTCGTACCAGGCCGCGCGAACGACCGCGCTCAACTGGCTGTTCGCCTATCCGATGCAGAACAACGTGTGGTCGAACTACTTCGAAGACATCGACGTGCAGCCGAACCTGACCAACTACAATCAGTACATTCCGCTGGAGACCGCCTACTACCTGCTGCGGCATCCCGAGCACGATCCCGCCTGGCGCACGCATGTGCCGGCGCTCCTGGGATGGGTCGAATCGGCCCTGGGAGAAACTCAGTTCGGCGCCATGGCGATCAACGAACAGGTCGTGTTCCGGTACGTCATGGGGAGCCATACCGCCCGCTACGGCGCCGTCAACGCGCTGTACTTCGAGATGACCGGCGACTGGGCGGCCCGCGACAAGGCTTACCGCGCACTGAACTGGGCGACCTACATGATCAGCACGAGCCCGCAGGGCCAGATTATCGACGGGCCGGGCAACACCAGCGTCTGGTTCACCGACGGCTACGGCGACTACATCCGGCATTTCATGCGGGCGATGGGGTCGGTGCCCGACTGGGCGCCGCACGATCAGAATCACCTGACGCGCTCGACCTCTGTCGTCACGGCGGTGACGTACTCAGCCGGCGAGATCCAGTACACGACGGCCGACCCCGACGCGACCGAGACGGTAAAGCTCGCCTTCACGCCTGTCGAAGTGACGGCCGACGGTCAGCCGCTCGCCCGGCGTACGGATCTCGACGCGCCCGGATGGGTGTACGACGCGGCTACTCAGGTGCTGAGGGTCAGGCACGTGCAGGCGGACTCCGTGCGAATCAGCGCGCAGCCGGCCGGCCCCGATACCGTCGCGCCCGTGATTTCGTCTGTCGCCTCCACGGGAGCGACGGCCACGACCGCGACCGTTTCCTGGATGACCAACGAAGCGGCGGACTCTCGGGTCGAATACGGCGCGACGACGGACTACGGGAGCATGACGCCGCTGGACGCTGCCCGCGGCACGTCACATTCGGTGATCATCTCGGGACTCCAGCCGTCCACGCTCTACCACTACCGTGTGCGCTCGACCGATGCCGCCGGCAATTCCGCCATGTCGGGCGATACCACCTTCACCACGACGGCCCCGGACACGGCGCCTCCCACCGTCGCCGTGACCGCGCCGGCCCCGGGCACGGTGACGGGCACGGTCATCGTGACCGCCGACGCGTCAGACGACGTGGGGGTGTCGTCGGTGCAGTTCCTGCTCGATGGCGTGAGCCTGGGGAGTGCCGACAGCAGCGCGCCCTACTCGATCAGCTGGGACTCCACGAGCGCCGCCAATGGCACCCATGTTCTCTCGGCCCGGGCCGTCGATGGCGCGGGGCGCACGACCACGTCTGCGGCCGTAACGGTGGCGGTGAACAATCAGGCGGCGATCGTCATCAACTTCAACGATCGAACGAGCACTCAGGCGCCGTTCAACGGCAATTATCCGACGGGCGTCGTGAACTGGGGCACCAATGTGTGGTACCTGTCTGCGCCCTGGGGCCAGTTCACGACCAACAGCATTTCGCTCGCCTCGTCTCGAACGTCCGGTTCGTTCACGTTCATCAGCCCGAAGAGATTGATCAGGTTGAGGGCCTTCAACGGGGGGAGTGTGTCGAGCACCGTGACGCTCAGCTGCGGCGGCAATCCCTCGAAGACCGTGACAGTGGCCGCCAACCAGGCGTTGACGATCGATACCGAGTGGACCGGCAGCTGCACCACCGTGACGATTGGCTCGAGCAACGGCTGGGATACGAACTTCGACGATCTGACTTATGACGGCGGGTGAGCGCGCACCAATCGCCCCTGAAGGGCGCGTTCGCCCGCCGATACGTCAGCCACCGACCGGTACGTTCATATCGCTCTGGATCTCCGCGGGGGTCAGCGCGCGGTTGTAGATCCGCACCTCGTCAATCAATCCCGTGAAGTACTCGCCCCAGACGGTATTGCCGCCGATTCGGAGGGCGCCGGTCGAGTTGATCAGACTCCCGGTGACGGCGCCGGCTGCCACCTGCACGCCGTTGACGAACAGCCGCAGCGTCGTGCCGTCATACGTGGCTGCCAGATGGCTCCAGGTATTCAGCGCAAGCGCCGCGGTGCCGGGCGCTGTCTGGTCGACGGTGCCCGTGTTCACCGTTACGGCGGGACGCGGCGCGTTGTCGTGTGCGTACAGCGAGTACGACAATCCGCCGGCGGTCTCTTTCAGCAACGCCGCGCGCCAACCGCTCAGCGCCGACGGATTGAGCCAGGCCTCGAGCGTCATGCCGGTCGTCAAGTCGAGGGAGCTCGCGTCCGCGACCGTCACGAGATCGTTGATGCCGTCGAAGGAGAGCGCCTTGCCGAATCGGCCCGAAGCGCTCCAGGCGGCGCCGGAGATCGTGGCCGAGTTCGTGTTCCCGGACGCGTCGGCGGCCGTCGTTCCGGCGCCTTCATTGAAGCCATACGCGGCAACGAGGCCGGGCGCACCGACATTCGCCACCGTCACCCCCACCGGGCCGGAGGTGGTCTGGTTGCCGCTCGCGTCCCGGGCGCGCGCCGTCAACGTATGCGCGCCGTTGGTCGCGGCGCGTGAGTCCCACGAGATGGAGTACGGCGATGCCGTGTCCTCGGCTCCGAGGGGGGCGCCGTCGAGCAGGAACTGCACCCCCGCGACACCGACATTATCTGACGCGTTCGCCGACACGGTGACGCTGTTCGAGACCGTCGCTCCGTTCGCCGGGGCGGTCATCGAGACGGTCGGCGCCGTCGTGTCCGACGTGACCGTCGCGCTCGCCTGGTTCGACGCAGCACTGATATTCCCCGCGGCATCCTGGGCCGTGACCAGGTAATAGTACGTGCCGGCGCTGAGCCCGGTATTGGCATAGCCGGGTGTCGCAGGCTGCGCGATGCGGTTTGCGGTGGTCGGCGTGAAGCCGGACGTCGTGGCGCGATGGACGTTGTAGTTGACGACCCCTCTGTTGTCGGTCGAGGCGGTCCACGTCAAGGTGGCCGTCCCTATTGATCCCGTGGCGGCCAGGCTCCCCGGCGCACTCGGCGGCACCGTGTCGGGCGGTAGCGGGTCGACCGGCGTGTTCATGTCACTCTGAATCTCGCTGGCCGTTCGCGCCACGTTGTAGACGCGGACCTCGTCGAGGAGTCCCTGGAAGTACTCACCCCACGGCGCGTTGCCGCCCAGCCGCAGCGGGTTCGTGGAAGTCGACAGAGCGCCTGTCAGCGCCCGCGTCCCTACCTGCACGCCATTCACGAACAGACGCAGCGCCGCGCCGTCGTAGGTGGCCGCAAGATGGGTCCACACGCCAACGGCGAGAGGCGCGGTGCCCAGGGCAGATTGATCGACGGCGGCCCCGCCGATATTCACTGTCGCAGCCGGGGTCGGCGCATTGTCGTGAGCGTACAGGCTGTACGCGACCCCGGTGGCTCGCTCTTTCATGAGCACACTGCGCCAGCCGGTCAGCACCGCGGGGTTGACCCACGCCTCGATCGTCATGCCCGTCGTGAGATCGAGCGCGGCGGCATCCGCGACAGTGACCCAGGCATTGCTTCCGTTGAAGGACAAGGCGTTGCCGAACCGGCCCGCGGTCGTCCAGGCGGCGTTCGAGATCGTCCCGGTTCGCCCGTTGCCCGAGAGATCGGCCACCGTCGTGCCAGTGCCCTCGCTGAACCCGTACGCCGCCACCAGAGAAGTCGGAACGATGTTGGAGACCGTCACCGTCACCGGTCCCGAGGTCGTTTGATTGCCGGCCGCGTCGCGGGCGCGCGCCGAGAGCGCGTGTGTCCCGTTGGGCGTCAGGATGGAATTCCACGACGTCGAATACGGGACCGACGTGTCTTCGGCTCCAAGCGCGGCACCGTCCAGAAGGAACTGCACGCCGGCGACGACGACGTTGTCGGAGGCGTTGGCCGTCACGCTGATCGTGCCCGTCACTGTCGCGCCAGGCGACGGACTCGTGACCGAGACGGCCGGAGGCGTGACGTCCGGGGCATTCGCGACGCGCACGCTGATGCCGCTGGCGTCTGCCGTATTGCCGGCCGCGTCGCGCGCCCGGGCGCTGATCACATGGATTCCGTCCGCGGCAAGCCTCGTGTCCCACGAAATGGAGAATGGCGCCGACAGATCCTCCTGCCCCAGCGCCCCGCCATCGAGCAGAAACTGGACGCCCGTGACGGCGACATCGTCCGAGGCGTTGGCGGAAACCGTGATCGTTCCGCCGAAGATCGCGCCGTTCGCCGGCGCCGAGATCGACACGACCGGCGGCTCGGTGTCGGGCAGCGGCGTGCCGCCGACCGGCGTCGTCATGTCGGCTTGAATCTCGGCCTGCGCGAGGACGCGGCCGTAGACGCGTACCTCGTCGATGGAGCCCTGGAAGTACTCACCCCAGATAGTGTTGCCCCCGATGCGCAGCGCGCCGTTCGAGGTCGTCAGGCTCCCGGGGAGCGCGCGCGTGGCGACCGGCAGGCCGTTGACGAACAGGGTGAGCGTGCCGGCGCCGTACGTGGCCGCCAGGTGTGTCCAGGTATTGAGCGCAATCACACCCGGGGCCGCGACCCCGGCTTCCGTCCCGCTGACTCGGAGCCAGCTCGCCGGGCGCTGCGTGCCCTCGAGGCCGTACAAGCCGTAGACGAGCCCGCCCGTCGTCTCCTTGAGCAACGCCGTGCGCCAGTTGGTCGACGCGGTTGGAAACACCCAGGCCTCGAGCGTCATCGCGGTGGTGAGATCCAGCGTGCTGGCGTCGTTCACGGTGACCAAATCGTTGGTGCCGTCAAACGACAGCGCACCGCCGAACCGGCCGGACAGGGTCCAGGCCGGGCCCGAGAGCGTGCCATGGTTTGCGTTGCCCGAGCGATCGGCCGCGACGGCGCCTCGCCCTTCCTCGAAACCGTACGCGGCGACGAGGCCCGGACCGGGATTGATCGACACCGTCACGCTGGCGCCGGGGGTCTCCATGTTGAGGCTGTCGTCGATCGCTCGACTCCGAATCGTCACCGTGGTCACTGACGACCCAGGCGTGAACGGCGTCCAGCCGTAGCTCCAGCTGGCCCGCCCGGTGGCCACGTGCCACGTCGCGCCATTGTCGGTTGAGACTTCGACGGCGCCGACGATCCCGCCGCCGTTGTCGATCGCCGTGCCGGTGATCGTAATCGGCGCTCCGCTCTGCACCGTCGCCCCGGGTGCTGGCGATGTAATCGTCGTCGTCGGCATCAACGTGTCGAGCGACGGCCCGCCGCCGACCAATCCGGGCTGAAGCGTCCCGGCCTGGGCTCCCATGTCCGCGAACAGGTTCACCGTCGCCTGGCGCATGCGCACGTCGGCCGCCGGCCCCGGGCGGTCGTGACTGGCGTCGAGTCCCCACGACCACTGCACGGTGCCGGCACCGAAGACGAGCGCGCCGCCGCTATGACGGTACATGCTGAGGTGGTGCGTGGCGGTACCCGCGCCGTACGTGGATCCGTAATCCAGAAGGTACTGTGGCGTCACGTCGAGCGTCGTCGACGAGAGTTGCAGAAGGCCAGCCGGCCGGGACGCGTCTTCCGGAGACTCGTCCCACTCATATCCGAGTGTACCGGTCGGCAGGACCGCGGTCTGCCCCGCCGCGAGATTCGCGATGGTGGTGTTGCGCCAGAAGCGCAGCTTGCCCTCGGCCGCAGGGACGGCTATGGCGTCGTTGCGTACCCCGTTGACGGTGAAGATCGTCCCGGTCAGCGCGTTCTCGGGGCGTCCCCCATCCGCCGGTGGAGAAAAGCGTGGATCACGCCAGGTGCCCGTCCACGCCGCGGTGGGGTCGATCTTGGCGTTGGCGATCGTCTCCTTGTAGCAGACGAGCGTGCGATAGGCGTTCCCGGCGGCATCGTTCTCCCATCGCGTCTTCCAGAACACTTCGTTGCCGCTGAAAAACGCGAGGTGAATTCCGCTGTTTCGGGCGGCTTCCACATTCGTGCGCTGCTGCGCCGACCAGTACTCGTCGTGGCCGACCGAGAGGAAGATCTGGTGCTCCAGAATCTCGGCGCCGCGCCGGTCGGTGTCCACGCCGCTGAAGTAGCTGACGTCATAGCCATTGGCTTCGAGCCAGCGCACCATCGGGTATTCGGCGTTGAACAGCCAGCTCTCCTGAGGACCGCCCGTCGTGGCGCGCGTGTTGAACGGCCGATTGTAGCTGACCTTGTACGCTCTCCCGGCCGGGGCGCCGACGTAGAGGCTGTTGCCGCCGTACGTGTTGTAGGCCTGCCAGGTGGTGTCGGACGTCTGAAACAGGAACTCGGAATGCCCGTCGTCGTTGCGGACGACGAAGACGACGTGGCTCGCGCCGCCGGTGTCGATTCGCACCAGTTTCGCGAAATAGATTCCGGACGTCGCGGTGGCCGGCACCGGCCAGGATGCCGACTCCGCCCAGTTGCCGCAGTCGACGAGTCCGGTCGCCGGCACGGTGAGACAAGCCGGCTGCGTCTGCGGCAACGCCGCGGACGGCGTCACGGTCGCGACCTTGCGGGCGCCCATGCCGCCGTAATACCCGAGACGATAGATGTCGAGGCGATAGTTGCTGGAGGGGGTTTTGATCTTGAAGCGAACCGTCTCTCCCCGGTTGACGCTTATCGACGTGGCGAAGCCCTCGATGGTCGGATCGCCCGCGACGGGGACATCCCACTCACTGGCGGGCGCGCCGGCGAGGAAGTTCTCGCACACGATCGGGATTGGATCCGCAGCCCTGGGCGTGTGTTCCGTGGTCGGCGAGGATCCCCAAGGCAACCAGCGGGATCAGAAAAGTCAACGCGTGAGCGGAACGTCTGTTCATAGGTCCTTGAGCGTCGTAGGCGCTGCATCGGAATCGGCCCAATTTCCGGGGAGACTCGCGGAGAGCCGGAACCCACACGAGCAGGCGGTCGCGAACCAGAGCAAGAAAGTCGCCATGAACGCGCTCGCGGGCACGGCCGACCCGGGCGGCGGCGCGTCAGAACGCCCCGGGCTCCGGTTGGGTGAAAAGCTGCGCCGGAGAAGACTTTTGTTTTCGGACGGGCAGACCAATAGATGGCGCCGCGCGCTCGATACGTTCCCGGCGGGGGCTGGCGAGCTGGCCAGCCCTTTGCTCAAGGCATCTCCACGCTCCAAACCTGCCTGCACGTTCCGTCAGCACAGGCGAGTCTGTGGAGAGCCGTCGCGGGCTCCTCGCCGGGTCCGAGGCGCGTCGCCCGGCCGCAACCGACCGAAGATTGAGTCAGGTGGAAATGTTCGACGTCATGAAACACGGCGCCCAGACGGAACGCCCGGTCGTCCGGGACGCTCGAGCCGAAGAAATCGCCGCACGATTCGCGGGCATCGTGCCGTCAACCGTCGCTGTGGGCCTGGTGCTCGAGACGGCGCCGGCCGGCGGCCCCGGCGGCGCTCTCGCATTCGCGCCCGAACCGTTCGACTCCTCGGTGCTCGGTCTTCGGATCGGGCGCATCGTGTCGGCCTCGGCCCCCTCCAGCAGCGCCTGGCTGGCCCTGCTCGCGGAGCTCGGGCGCCGCGCGCGACTCGAGGGCTACGACCAGATCCTCCGCCGGACCGGACTCGAGAATCTGCCGGAAATCTGGGCGCTGGAAGGCGCCGGCTTCGAGCTGATGGACGTGGGGGTGACGTTCTCCCGCACGCTGCGCGGCCCGATTGCGCCGGGCGTCCACGAGGACCTGACGATCCGCCCGTCGACCGACGACGACATCGCGCAGATCGTGGAGGCGATGGTCCGCGATCCGTGGGGAAGCCGCTACGAGTCCGACCCGGCCTACGACGCCTCGCGGGTTCGCGATCTGCGGACCCGCTGGCTGTGGAACAGCCACCGCGGGAGAGCCGACGTCATCCTGGTGGGCGTGCTCGACGGCCGTCCGGCCGGCTACGTGACGTGCCGGCTCGATCACGGAGGAGGACCTGGAGAAGTCGAGCTCGTTGGCACGCTGCCGGGGTTTCGCGGGCGCCGCGTCGCCTCCCGCGTGCTCGCGGACGCGGTCGCGTGGTTTTCGACGCGCACGACCGTCGTGACCGTGCGGACGCAGGCGACCAACATTGCGGCAGCCAATCTGTACGAGTCGGGCGGGTTCACGCTCCGCGGGTCCGATATGACCTTCCGACTCAATCTCACGCGGCGCGTGGACGAGGGATCATGAAAACCATTCTTGTCATGGGCGGTGCGGGGTACATCGGCTCGGTGCTCACCGAGATGCTGCTGGATCAGGGCCATCGCGTCCGGGTCCTGGATCGGCTCTTCTTCGGCCGCGAGCTGATGGCGGCGCTGGAAAAGCGGGACAATCTGTCGATCGTCAAGGACGATACCCGCTACGCGGGCGCTTCGGTGTTCGAGGGCGTGGACGTCGTGATGGATCTCGCGGGGATCTCGAACGATCCCGCGTCCGATCTCGCGCCGCGCATCACCGAAGAGATCAACCTCGACGGGGCCGCGCACATGGCGCGGCTCGCCAAGGAGGCGGGGGTCGCGCGCTACCTCTATTCCTCCTCGTGCAGCATCTACGGGCACGGCAACGGCAACGGCGACCGGCTCTGCGAGTGCTCGCCGAAGTCTCCGGTGTCGCTGTACGCGCGCGACGAAGATCGGCGCCGAAGCGGAGCTCGCGAAGCTGAACGACGACAGTTTCACCGTGACGTTCCTTCGCAACGCCACCGTCTACGGGCTGTCGTACCGCATGCGCTTCGATCTGGTCATCAACCTGATGACGCTCTACGCCTACAAGCACCGCCGGCTGTACGTGATGGGCGGCGGGCAGCAGTGGCGCCCGCTGATCCACGTCCGCGACGTCGCCAGGGCGTTCATGATGGTCATGGACGCGCCGCCCGAGAAGGTCTCCGGCGAGGCGTTCAACGTCGGATCCAACGACCAGAACTACCAGATCTACCGGATTGCCCAGATGGTGCGGGACGTCGTCCCGCACACGGAACTGGAAGTCGTGCCCGGACGATCCGGACAAGCGCAGCTACAACGTGAGCTTCGAGAAGATCGAGCGCGTGCTCGGGTTCCGCGCCGAGAAGACGCCGTACGAAGGCATCGTCGAGGTGAAGCAGGCGCTCGAACAGGGCCGGGTGGACGATTCGATCCGCACGAAGACCGTGCACTACTACCAGTACCTGCTGGACGCGGAAAAACTGCTGCAGGAAGTCTCGTACAACGGAAGGGTTTTCTGATGGCTCGAGTCGAATTCTACCGCCACGCGCTGACCGAGGACGACATCGCGGCGGTCACCGACACGCTGCGCAGCGTGTTCCTGACGACCGGCCCGCGCGCCGCCCTGTTCGAGCAGGAGTTCGCGAAGTTCCTCGGCGTCGAGCACGCGATCTCGGTCTCGAGCTGCACGAGCGCGCTCTACCTGCTGCCTCATGGCGCTCGAGCATCGGGCCCGGCGACGAGGTCATCACGACGCCGATGACGTTCATCGCCACGGCGAACGCCATCCTGCACGCCGGCGCGACGCCGGTGTTCGTCGACGTCGAGCCGGACACGGGCAACATCGACGCCCGGCAGGTCGAGCGCGCGATCACGAGCCGCACGCGCGCGATCATCCCGGTCCATCTGTACGGCCTGATGGCTGACGTGCAGGACCTCCATGACATCTGCCAGCGCCACAACCTGGTGATGATCGAGGATGCCGCGCACGCCACCGAGGCGGTGCGCGACGGGTTCCGTCCCGGTCAGCTCGGCCAGGCCGCCTGCTTCAGCTTCTACGCCACCAAGAACCTCACGTGCGGGGAAGGGGGCGCGGTCGCGACCAACGACTCGGCGCTGGCAGAACGCCTGAAGCGTCTGCGCTCCCACGGGATGTCGAAAGAGGCGGCGGGCCGGTACACCGGCCGGTATCAGCACTGGGACATGCTGAGCGCTCGGGTACAAGGCCAACCTCTCGGACATCAATGCCGCCCTGCTCGTCGGCCAGCTTCCGAGGCTGGCGGCACAGCTCGCGCGCCGGGAGGCGATCGCCCGCCGCTACGAAACCGCCTTCGCGGACCTGCCCGGGCATCAGCTTTCCCGTCGTCCGGGACAGCGCCACGAGCGCGCGACACCTGTTTACGATCTGGGTCGGCGCCGGACGGCGCGACGAGTGCCTGGCGCAGCTGCAGGGACACGGCATTGGCGTCGCGGTCAATTACCGCGCGGTGCACCTGCTGTCCTACTACGCGCCAGTTCGGCTTCCGGCGCGGTCGATTTCCCGTACGCCGAGGCGATCGGCGACCGGACCCTCACGTTGCCGCTCTATCCCGACGATGACGGACCAGAACGTGGACGATGTGATCGCTGCGGTTCAGGGCATCGCAACCGGCTCGAAGGTGGAGTCCGCCACATCAATCGGTGCACCGTAAACCGGCGCCATGTCCGACAAGCGACTCAGGCCACGCGCGGGCCGGGCTCGTCGATCCCCGCGTCCGAGGGTTTGAGGTCCGAACAGCATGATATCCAGCGTCCGCACTAGTCCCATTTCCTATCCGCCCGGGGCGGCGGATCGGCTCGAGTACGAGCAGACGGCCTACGACGCCTGGTATCGTCAGGGCCGCGTCGCCCGTCCCTTCTTCTATCACCAGCGGAACGAACATGCGTTCGTCCGATCGCTGCTGTCGAGGTACCGAGTCCCGGCGGGCTCGTCACTCATCGATATCGGCTGCGGCAACGGATTCTACGCGAGCAAGTTCGCGGCGAGGGGCTTGAAAGTCACGGCGGTGGATCTGAGCGAGACGGCCATCGCGCACGCGAAGCGCGAATACGGAGAGCACGTCGACTGGATCGCCGGGGACGCCTTCTCTCTCCCGTTCGAACAGCAATTCGAATACGGATTCTGCCATTTCTTCACATTCTTCAATGCGGCCGACGTGCCGGCCGAATTCGCCGACTACGGGCACGCGATGATGAAGTACCTGCGGCCCGGCGGAACGCTCTTCTTCATCTGGCACAGCGATCTGACCGCGGTGCGCCTGCCGCCGGACCGGTTCAGCATCATGAACTACACGGTCAAGCAGTTGGAAGGGCTGTTCCCGGGCTACGCGGTCACGTCGCACGCGGTGGACAGCCTGGCACGGCTCACCGTCTACCTGGGGCGATTCGCGTACAACAAGTACGTGACTCGTCTGTGCTGCGCCGCGGTGCATCTGCTGGCGTCCGACTGGCAGCGGGCGCGAATCATCGTCGCGGTCCGAAAAGCGGCGGCTACGTAACCGGGACCGTCAGAGGTGAGGACGCCGCGGTCCGGGCTGCTCCGGCTCGGGTCAGCCATCGCCCGAACCGCCAGCCGCGGCAATACAACCACTCAGGAAACAGATAGCTGATCGGAAGACGGGTCTCCCACCGCGTGCTCAACCGCACCCAGTGCCGCCATCTCTCAGCCAGGGGCATCACGCGCATGTGGACGTAGACGACCCAGTCGGGGTCGAAATTGCCCCCGTGGATCCGCGGAATGTAGACGTCGGGCTCCTCGAGCGACCTCTCGTCGGCCCGCGCCGCGGCGCTGACTCTCGGCAGGGTGGCGGCCCGCTCGTAGACGGTCTCCAGCGCGCGCTGCCAGCTCGGACCCCAGTGCAGATCGGCCACCCGGGCTCTCGTGGCAGCGCCGAGGGCGGCCCGGTAGTCCGGGTCCTCCACCAGGCGCGAAACCGCCGCGGTGTAGTCGTCCAGGTTCTTCACGCGAATCAGGTTGCCGTCGAGTCCCGGCATGTCGGATCCCAGGATGTCGCAGGCGTCGGAGTACGGGTGGCGCGTGACGACTGGGACTCCGTAACTGGCTGCCTGGAGCAGGGACGTATTCGAATCCAAAGGGATACGAGTCAACGTAGATATCTGCCGCCTGGTAGAACACGGCGGTGTCCGTGGTCGCGGCGAACGACCGGATCCGCCCGTGCGTCTGCTGGATCGCGTCCGCCCAGTCTTCGCGCGGCCCCGGGCCAACGACGATGAGCATCGCCTGTTCGTGGCGCGTCAGCAGCGGCACGTGCGCGGCGGCAAAACTGACCCCGTCCATCGTCTCGAATTTCGGCGGCCGCGCGATCGTCAGAAGCACCGTGGCATCGCCGGGGAGACCCAGCTGGCGCTTGGCCTCAGCACGCGAAAAACGGCGCTCGACAGGCTCCATGATCGTCGGGAGGAGCATGTTCCGCTGCGGCTCGATGCGCCGCCGCTCCTCCGAGAGGCGCAGGCCCGATTCCCGGAGATTGGCGACGACATCGCTGACGCCCGCCCCCAGCCAGAACGAATGGTCCCCGTGATTCACGTAAATCACCGGCGGGAGATCCATCTTGTCGGCGAACGCGAGCAGCGGAACCACATCCTGCTCCCAGACATGCAGGACGACCACATCGGCCGACGCCGCCAGCGCGCGGAGCTGTCTGGCGCGCGAGACCAGACCGCCTCGCGCGTCGTTGAGCACATGGATGTGTCCCTGGCTCCGCAGCACCGCATCGCGCAGACCGGCCGGCACGTCGTACGGAGCCTGCTTGGTCAAGACCAGCGAGTGCGACCTGTTCGTGTCCTGTCGAATCCACCGCCGGATCGAATCCGGGAGGGCCGCCGAACCCCGACACCTTCGTCGACACGTGCAGGACCTTGTTCGGACCTGCGGCCGGTGCAGTGCGGGCGGGCGTAGAGCGACTGCCGCGGACGGTTGCGCGACCAATGGCCAGAAGGACGTTCTCCAGTTCGAAGCTGGTGAACAGGCCGGCATGCCGGTACTGCGCATGATAGGCCGCCGCGCATCCCTGAATCGCCGCGGCGTCGTGGCGCCCGGCCTCGGCCAGTTGCCGGGCCTTGGCGACCATGCTCCGGAACGCCTCGGAGTTCTCTCGAATCGTCTGTCGGCCCTGATCCCGCCACTCGGCGAGGCTGTCGTTCGCGGCTGGGTTCATATCGGCTCGTGTGTGATTCATGTGGCCCGTGCGGAATGGCCCCCTGAAGCGCTCCCGGCGCTGGGCCAGCCTTGCATGTTTGGTCGAGCAAATGGCTCGCCAGCAGCGGGCCGGCGCGACGTGCAAGAACAACCGACTGAAGGGCCTGAAATGCCAGGCGCCTGACGCATTGCGAGAATAGTCGCTCGTCCGGCAGACTTAAGGTCGTCCGGTCCCCGAGCGACCCGCAAGCGCTCCCCCAGACCGGCACCGCCTCGCCGCTTCACCGGGCACGGAATTGGCATCCTGCGGCGTAAACGATTCCAAACCGCCGGCGACGAGCTCCCCTGATCCTATGCCCATGAAAGTGAGAATTCTGACCGCAAGCACGGCTTGGGGCGGCCTTGAAGTTCACGCCGCCGGTCTGGCGCGTGTGCTCCTGGCCCGAGGCCATGACGTCGCGATCGTCCAACTGGGTTGGAACGGTTTCGGAGAGCGCAAAGCCACTCACGACATCCAGGCGACAGTACTGCAGGTGCCCTTGAGCAAACCGCTGAAGGACATGAGCTGGTTGAACTGGTGCCGCGTGCTGAGCGGGATGCGCGGGGACGTCTGCGTACTCACCAAAGGCGATTTCGACGTGGGTTCGTGGCAGCTCGATGCGGCGGTTCGGTTGTTCTTTCGAAGGTACATCACGATCGAGCAGCTCGCCACGCCCATGCCTCTCCTTCAGCGCGGACGGCACATGGGCAGCACGCTGCCTGGACTCGGGTTGTGGTGGTACCGGCTCCTGGTGGCGCGGCGCTTTCGTTCGCTGTGGCCGCATGCTGTCGTCTGCGTCAGCAATGCGGTCCGTGAGCCGTTGACCCGCCGGTACGGCTTCCGTCCCGAACGACTCGTGACGATCCACAACGGCGTCGCCGTCGCGAAGTTTCAGGCCGACGCATCGGTTCGAGCGAGGACCCGTCGCGGTTGGGGCATTCCGTCCGGCGCGCTCGTGTTCGGCACCGTTGGCCGCCTGCATTCCCGCAAGGGCGTGGCCCAGACGGTGGAGCTGTTCCACCAGCTCACGCGGTCCCTTCCGGGCCGGGACATGTGGCTCGTGCTCGCCGGTGACGGCCCCGCCCGCGGCGAGCTCGAAAAACAGGTTCAGGAGAAGGGCCTGTCCGCGCGCGTCCTCTTCACCGGCTACACGGATCGCGCCCAGGACGTGTATCCGGCGATCGACGTGTTCCTGATGACCAGCCTGAATGAAGGATTGCCGTTGGCGCTCGTCGAGGCGATGGCGTGCGGATGTTGTCCGATCGCGATGGGGTGCAGCGGAGTGCCCGAAGTCATCACGGATGACACGCTCGGATGGCTCGTGCCGCCCGGCGATGCGGCCGGTTTTCTCGGCGCGATGAACGCGGCCGCGGCCATGAGCCGCGAGCAGATGGCGCTGATGGGCCAGCGCGCCAGGCACCAGGCGCTCACGCGCTTCGACGCGGAGACGCTGCTTGGCGTGACCGCGGACCTCATCGAGACCACCGCCGGCGCAGACCGCGCCGGCTCGCCAGGCCCTTACGTCCTCGATCCTTCGCCTTGACCGCGCAGTCGCGCGAAGCGATCGCGGTACGGCTGGCCCAGCCCGCCGGTAATGGTCGCCGCGACCCGGTGCGTCAACTTGTCCCAGGCGTAGTCGCGAGCGACCCGCCGCCGCGATTCGACCTGCTGAGCCGACCGCGCAGCCCCGGACAGTGACTCTGCGATCGCGGACGACCACTCCTCGGCCGTCCGGCCGATCCTGACGACGTCGGCGAACTCCTCGAGCGAACGAATCGGCGCGCCCACGACCGGACGGCCGCTCGCCAGATACTCATGCAGCTTCAGCGGGTAGATGAACTTGGTGTAATCGTCGACGACGTAGCAGAGCATGCAGACGTCGAGATGCTGCGTGTAGGCGGGCAGTTCCCCCACCGGCCTGGCCCCGAGGAAGTAGACGTTGGGCATGTGTGACAGCGCTTCGATCAGTGGTGCGTCGTCGCCGAGATAACCGGTCGGACCGATGAACACGAAAGACCAGTCGCGATGGCGGCGCGCGAGGTCCGTCAAGAGCCTCAGGTCGAGTTGCGCTTTGATCGTCCCGACGTATCCGATGCGCGGATGAGGAATCGCACCCAGATCGGACGGTTCTCCCTGTGGCGTCGTGTAGGCCCGATAGTCGACGCCGTTGGGTACGACGACCGTGCTGGGATTCAGCGAGCCTTTCTTTTTCAGGAGCGCCGGGGACGTGATGTAGACCTGGTTCACGCGCGCGATCAGCGCGGCCTCACGTGGATCGATCGGTTTCTCGACTGAGGAGAACGTGTACTCGTCGTCGATGTGGTAGCAGCTGAACGCGTGCTCGATCAGATCGAGGGACTCGTCGTAGTCCGGTCGCCAGAGATAGAGGACGGTCGTGCGGGCGCCTCGACGCTTCAGGATGCGCCGCGCGCCCCGCAAACGGCCGCGAAACGTCAGCCGGCCGGCGAAACGCGGCCGATACAACTGAGGGAGCCACATCTCCGGGCGGTACACGGAGAATCCCGCCGGCAATGCGCCGTCACCATCGGGGCGCGGCGCCGGCGAGGCCAAGGATTCCCGCCAGCCGCGAGCCGGGTCCACCCACACCACGTTGAAGTAGACGGCCAGGCGCGTCAGGAAGTGGTGGCGCAGCTGCCAGGATCCGCCCCACGCCTCCGGAACGAGGCCGATCACTCCCACGTCGGGGAAATGCGGGAGATCAGGCGAGCCTGCCGCCGCCTCGCGCGACTTCGGAGCGCCACTCATCATTCGAAGAAGTCTCTCACACTCGATCGGCTGAGGGTCGTGCGCACGTGTGAAGTCGCTCGCAAGCCGCCGGCCAACTCTGCGGCAGTCAGGGCCTCAGAAACCGGCCGGCCGCCTGACAAAAGTCTTCCTCCGAGATGTCAACGTCCGATTGGCGGCCTCTATAGTGGGGGTCTTCCACTCCTGCAGTGGCATGAGGTTGGCAGTCGAGACCACCACATCATTTATGAGGATATCCAAAACCGGGTCGGGAGGGGCGTCGCTGCGGGATCGGCCAGACGAGAGTGCAGACTCAGCGCATGACCCCGTCGCCCCTTCTCCAGCTTCCTTCGGTGGCGTGAACGAACCGGGCCCGGGCGCCGTGGCGCCGGGTGCCTCACGGGCACGGCCCATCCGGGTGCTCTACCTGATGGATGCCTTGCGCTGGGGCGAGGAGGCCGGGGGCACGGAGAAGCAGTTCCTGCAGCTCCTCACCCGGCTCGATCGCGACCGGATCGAGCCGCACCTCGCCGTATTTCGCTCGACCCTCCAGATGGAGAAGCTGGCGGCGTTCCAGTGTCCGGTCAGGGTGCTGCATATCGGCAAGCTGCTGCGGCCGGGGTCCCTCTGGAAGCTCATGGAGCTCTGCGCTCTCGTGCGGGCCGAGCGTTTTGAGCTGGTTCATATCTTCCTGACGGATGCGTCGATTGCCGCGCCGTTCTTCTGCCGGCTCGGCGGAGCCGATGTCATCGTCTCCCGGCGGGACATGGGGTTCTGGGACGGTCCGCTCACGCTCAAGGTCCTTCGCTTCAGCAATCTGTTCGTCAACCGGATGATCACCAACAGCGTGGCGGTCAGCCGGAACGTCCATGAGCGCGAACAGTACCCAGCGCCGAAAACCGAGGTCGTCTACAACGGCCACGACCCGTCCCGTTTCGCGGTCGACCCGCTGCCCGGATTTCGCGAGCGGCTCAAGATCGCGGCGGCGGATCCCATCGTCGGCATGGTTGCGAACTTCAATCCCTGGAAACGGCACGTCGATTTACTGCAGGCCTTCGCCCTCGTCCGGCGTCAGCACCCGCGCGCCCACCTCGTGCTCGCGGGCGCGGGCGCGATGGACGCGGCAATCGCGGAAGCTCGCCGGCTGGGGCTGGAATCGGCCGTGCATTTTCTGGGCGGGGTTGACGCCGTGATCCCGGTCGTCAAGCACTTCGCGGTTGGCGTGCTGTGCTCCGAGTCTGAAGGCTCCAGCAATGCTGTCATCGAGTACATGGGATGCAGCAAACCGACCGTCTGTACGAACGTCGGCGGGAACCGGGAATTCATCAGCGACCACGAGACGGGCTTCCTGATCGATCCGGGAGACGTCAGCGCACTTGCGGCGCGCATCAACAGCCTGCTGGCCAGCCCGGCGCTGTGCGAGGCGATGGGGCATCGCGCCGGACGTGTGGCGCAACGGCTGACCACCGAACGCATGGCGGAATCGCACATGAATGTCTACGAGCGCCTCGCCCGCCCGAGCGGCGACGACAATCGCGGCGTGAGGGTCCAATGCGCGTAGCCATTCTCACCGGCAGCGACGCGGACGCGAACCGTCTGTGCATGGCCAGGATCGCGGCGCTGCCCTCCGTGCAAATCGTCGGCATCCTTCTGGATACCCATCGTCCGGCGCTGGCGCAGCGGTTCCGGAACCTTCGCCGGAACGTCCGGCGGGAGGGGTTCGCGTACGCCGTCTCGAGGGTCACCGGCGCGCTGGCCGATGCGCTCGACGATCTGGCCGGGCGGTTCATCCCGGCATCCGAGATCGACGCGCTGCTGCGGCGCGCGTTTCCCGACGAGCCGTGGTCCCTGGATGACTTCGCCGCGCGGCAGAACATCCCGCTCATCCGCGCCGGGAATCTGAATGGTCCTGAGGCCGCCGCACGGCTGCGCGCGCTCGACGCGGACCTGGGCGTGGTCGTGGGCACGCGCATCCTGAAGCGGTCGACCTTCGGCGTGCCGCGGCTCGGGAGCATCAACATCCACAAGGGGAAAGTTCCCGAGTACAGAGGGCTGCCTCCGGGGTTCTGGAAGCGTACGAGGGCGCCCCGGCTGCCGGGATCACGATTCATTTCGTCGACGACGGTCTCGACTCGGGAGACGTCATCGGCACCGAGGTGGTGCCGATCCATCCCAACGAGACTCCGGCGTCGCTCGCGAAGAAACTCGACGTGGCGGGCGCCGCCCTGCTGGCGCGAGCGGTCGCGGGCGTGGCCGATGGCACGGTCGAGCGTCAGCCGCAGCCGGCGTACCAGGGACGTCCGCGGACTTCACCCACGAGGGCCCAGCGGCGGGAGCTCGCCGCGCGGATCGGGGATCCGGCGGACGCCCAGCCAGGCGCCGGCTATCGCATTGTCAAGAACCTGTGGCATCTCGGACTGCTCTACAGCGGCATCCTGCATCTCGTTCGCGGGCTGCGGCGCCGGAGCCGCGGCACGATCGTGTTGTATCACCGCGTGAACGACGTCTCGACAGACGTGTTGACAACGAGCCGGCGCCGGTTCGCTGAGCACCTGCTCTGCCTGCGCCGCTACTACGGCGTCCGCTCGTCGTCGTGGATCTCCGCCTGCGTCGGCAGCGGCGCGTTCATGGATCCGACCACCGTGGCGATTCACTTCGACGATTGCTATGCAGACGTCGCCGAGAGCGCGGCGCCACTGCTCCAGGCGGCCGGTCTGCCGGCCGCCAGCTTCATCTCATCCGGTACATCGATACCGGCAGGCAGTTCGATCACGATCGGGACAATCCGCACAGCTTCCGGAACATGACCACCGAGCAGGTGCGCCGCCTGCCCTCACAAGGCATCGAAGTCGGCGCGCACACCGTCAATCATCTGGACATGGGACAGGCGACCCTCCGCGATGCGCGCGTGGAACTGGAGGCGTCGAAGGCGGCGCTCGAGCGGATTACCGGTCAGGCGGTCGACTCGTTCTCGTTCCCGTTCGGGCAGCCCCGGAACTTTCGGACCGATGTCGCCCAGCTGGCGCGTGAGGCTGGTTTCCACGCCATCTTCGCCGCATCAGGAGGGTGCATCCGGCAGACCACCAGCCCGTGGAACATCCCGCGCATCGGCGGAACCGAGGGGAGCCGTGCGCTGTATCTGCTGATGGAAATCGAGGGACTGAGCCTCTCGCAGGTGTGGCTGCGCGTCACGTCCCGCCGTGGTCGCGGGACGCAACTGGCGCCCACCACGGAGCGGTCCGACGATCGCCCCTCACGGGAGACGGCGCATTCGCCGATTCGTCCGGGCGAGTCCAGCAGCGCCCCGGTACAGGCGCGCACCTCGTGACGGAGTGGCGCGATGGATGTGGTCGGGCCGTAGTCAGGAATACCAGAGATGTCCGTCGTACGGGACCTCGGCGGACGCGTCGATGGTTCGACCGGTTTCGACGTGCAAGGGTGACGCGTATCCGAGCGTGCTGAGCAGCGCGAGGATCCGTTCGACATTCCGGCGGCGCTCGGTCTCCTCGAGGCCGTGGAGCTCGATGAACAGCTTGGGCTTGAACTTGCGCAGCGTTTCCTGAGCCCCCTGCAGGACCTGCAGCTCGAATCCTTCCACGTCTATCTTCATCAGATCGGGCGGCCGTAATCCCTTCGGCACCGACACCGCGTCGAGCGTCTCGATCCGGATCGGGATGCGGACCGTTCCGGCGCTCTGCAGATAGTGCTTCTGCAAATCGTCTTGCGCGGTCCCCTGTCCGGGAAACCCGAACGGGATGACCAGTTCGGTTTGCGACGACACCGCTCCGAGACCGAACTCGTGGACCTGGACGTTCTGAAACCCGTTCAACACCACGTTGTCGTGCACCGCCTGGCAGTTCGCCGGATTCGGCTCGAACCCGACCACGTGCCCGGTCGGGCCGACCGCTCGAGCGAAGAAGAGCGTGTACATCCCTTCCAGACACCCGACGTCATAGACCGTGCATCCGGTGAGAGGCACCTGCGCGAGAAACGACTCCTCGACGGTCAAGGGCTTGTGACGGGCGAGGAAGCCGAGACCGCCGCGCCGTTTCAGCCCGCGCGCCAATCCGTCCCGGATCTCGTAGACGTGGCGATGCACGGCAAACTCGGCAGCGCGCTTCAGGGCTCTCACCAACATGCTGTGCATGATTCTATCAAACGGCCGCGTTCGCTCCGGCCCGGCGCGGGCGCTCGTGGGTGAGCGCTCAAGCATACACTCGAGCTGCCGCCGCCGGCGCACCACACCGCACGAAAAGGCCGGACCGGTCACGACAGGGCTATTTCGGAAATGTGATGTAACCATTTCCGATCGGCAATCATCTGCCCGCGTCTGCTGAGTCCGCACGTCGCGAAGGTCCGGCGTAGACAGGGCCCTTTCTCCTGATTTATCAAGGGCTTTCGCGCCGGTGAATCGCCGGCCCGCGCGCGACTCGTCCGGACGGCGGCCGTGGCTTGCCAATTGCAGCCGCCCGATCGCACGGCTCCCCAGCCGTCAGGAGCGACATGCCGACTTACTGCGTGCGAACCGGTCACCTTTTGCTACTGCTGCTCACCTTGTCCGCGCGCCTCGACGCGCAGCCGTCGGTCACCAGCACCTCGGGATCGTGGACGCACAAGGGGACGGTCACGGTATCGGGATCCGGCTTCGGTACGAAGCCCGCGGCCGCGCCGGTGATCTGGGACGACGCGTCGGGGGGAGACATTCTCGACAAGTGGGACGGCGCGTGGCCGAACAACAACCCGACATATAACACGTCGTATCGCGCGCCTCAGCGGGGCATCGCTCTTCCGCACAACAACGTCACGAAGTACATCGCCGGAGGGCATGGACAAAACGCGGGCCCCGACGCCGGCTACAACGTCATCTTCTTCAAGACACGCACGATCTCATACCCGGCCTACACCTACGTCAGCTGGTATCAGCGTGCCGCCGACGACTGGGTCTTTGGCGGCGACAACAACTACAAGACGTTCGCGTTTTCGAATGGCACGGGGCCCTATGGCATGCCCAACAACTGGTACTTGGCCTACCAGCCGCCGTACCCAACAGTCGTACTGGTGCCGCTGCGTACGTCCTTGGTGACGACGCCTGGACTTCCGCGTACGAGACCATTTCGTCACCTGATGCCAATGGCCACAATCACTGGTGGGGCGCCGCGGTGAACCCCTCTTCCGGCGTGTGGACCAAGATCGAACAGGAAATCAGGTGGACGAATCAAACCGATGGGTATATCAAGCTCTGGGAAAATGGCGCATTGAGGGTGGACTATCGGGGTTCGACTGACAGGTATCCTGGAACGACAAGGACTGAAGGGATCGGCGGCTACGTCCGCATGTATGGTCAAGCGAACAACTGGAGATATTTCTCGGATGTTTATCTCGATTACTCCCGGGCCAGGGTGGTGCTCGGCAATGCCGCGACGTTGAGCGCGTCCACGATTCGCGAGGTCCAGATTCCGACGAGTTGGTCCGGTTCTTCGATTTCAATCAGCGCCAATCTCGGCGCCTTCACGGCCGGACAGACGGCCTATCTGTTCGTCGTGGACGCAAACGGCGCCGCGAACGGACAAGGATTCCCGGTAACCATGGGGGCGACCGGGCCGGATATCACTCCGCCGACCGTGACGTCGAGATCTCCCGTCAACGCGGCGACCAATGTGTCGTCGACCGCCACGATCACGGCCACGTTCAGCGAAGCCATCAACGCCAGCACGATCACGACGAGCAACGTCGAACTGAGAGACTCCGGGAACGCGCTCGTCGCGGCGACCGTCGCCTACAACGCCAGCACGCGGGTCGTGACGCTCGATCCGTCGAGCAGCCTGGCCGCATCCGCCACGTTCGTCGCGACACTCAAGGGCGGATCGACCGGGATCAAGGATCTGGCGGGCAATGCGCTGGCCGGCAATTCCGTCTGGTCGTTTACGACCGCCTCGACCACGACTCCCCCGACCGGGCCGCTCGTGGCGGCGTTGAGCTTCAACGACAATCCGGCATGACTGCCGTCGACTCGTCGGGCAACACCAACACCGGAACGTTGCAGAACGCCGCGTGGACGACCGCAGGCCGCTACGGGTCCGGCTTCAGTTTCAACGGCGCTGACAGCTGGATCACCATTGCGGATGCGCCATCTCTGGACCTGAGCACGGGGATGACCCTCGAGGCGTGGGTCTATCCCACGTCGCTCAGCGGCTGGCGGACGGTAATCCTCAAGGAAATCCCCGGCGGCCTCGCCTACGGGCTCTACGCCCACGACAACGCGCCGAACCCGGCCTCCTACGTGCATCTCACCGGCGCCACGCTCGGCGACGGTCTGGCAGGTCCCACGCAGCTGCCCCTGAATACCTGGACGCATCTCGCGGCGACCTACGATGGAAGCACGCAGCGTTTGTACGTCGACGGCGTCCAGGTCGCCAGCGAGCCGCTGGGCGGTTCGATGGTCTCGTCGTCGGACGTGCTCCGGATCGGCGGAAACTCGGTGTGGGGTGAGCACTTCAGCGGCGTGATCGATGAAGTCCGGGTCTACAACCGTGCGCTCACCGCGGCCGAGATCCAGGCCGACCGGAACACGCCGATTGGCGGCACGGCCGACACCGGGCCTCCGACCGTCACTTCGGTCGTCCCGGCCGCGAACGCGGTGGGCGTCAGTCCGACGGTCAGCGTGACGGCCGTCTTCAGCGAGCTGATGCAGGCCTCGACGATCACCGGCACGACGGTCACGCTTCGCGATCCGTCCAACGCGGTGGTGTCGGCAACGGTCAGCTACAACAGCAGCACCCGCACCGCGACCCTCGACCCCGGCGCGGCGCTGAACGCCGTCGGTCTGTACCGCGCGACGATCAAGGGAGGCGCCACCGGCGTGAAAGACAGCGCGGGCAACGCACTCGCGGCGGACTTCACGTGGACGTTCAGCACCGCGACCGCGCCGGACGCGCCGACCAACGTCAGGATTGTCAGGTAGCGACGGGGGGCCTGTTACCGCTCCAGCACGAGGATGCTGTACCAGGCCCACTTCCCAATCGGCCGGACGGCGCGGATCAGGGCGTCGTCCACCTTCATCAGCCACTTCTGCGCCGTCCTGGCCGAGCGGGACAGCCCGGGGATGTAGCACAGACCGAGGGCGGCCGACGCGATCAGCAACTGGTCGTGGTGCTCGAAGCGCGAGAACATGCCGACGCGGCGCCCGAGATCGTCCAGGTCAATCGGGGTCTCATCAGGGTGTACGGTACCGAGGCGTCAGCCGTCGGAACAACCGGATGAAAGGGTTCGACTTCAGCGGCTCTCCGAAAAACGCCCGGCCGCCCGGCTTCAGCACGCGGCGTAACTCGCTCAGCGCAGGATCCAACGCCAGGTGGTGCAGGATCGCGAACCCAATCGCCATGTCGAAGCTGCCGTCCGGGTAGTTCAAGCGCTCACCGCTCATCACGTCGACCGTGCACCTGTCGAGCAGTCCGGCCGCCTTCAGGGCCTCGCGCGTCTGCGCGACGGCTTCCGCCGAGATATCGAACGCCGAGACCGACGCGCCGCGGCGTGCCAGCTCCAGCGTGATCCAGCCTGTTCCGCACCCGTACTCCAGGACGTGCGTGTTCGACAGATCGTCGCCGAGCAGCGACAGCATCCGCTCGAACACGGGGTAGGTCGGCTGAATGCGGTAGTGCGCGGGATACGAGTCGCCCGTGGCGGTACTTGTGATCGTGAAACAACACTTCCATCCGGTGGCGCTCGGATAGGTCGGCGCCGGGCATTCCATTGTTCACTGGGGCTCTCGTTTCTCGCAAAGTGTTGAGTGACGAGAGCCAAGCAATCGCCGTACCTGTGGTGACAGCAGCGCCGTGTTCTACGGGCTGCCTGCCGGATGAGGAAAGTCTGTCAGCCGGCAGACTTTCCTCAGGAGGACGCCCGCTCGCAGGGACGGTCGAATCCGAATCGACGCCCCGTGAGGGACTTCGAGCCGGCAGGCCGGATCCGATGTTGGTGGGTTCCTTGCTTTGAGAGCAAGCGCTCCCGTGCGCCCAGGCGCCCCGACGTCTTACCTTGGCGGAAGGCCCAGATCGTTATGACTAGTGTGACCCGCGGTTCGTTCGTTGTTCAGGCGTGCGTGATGCTGTTCACGGCGGTCGGCGCCGCCCAGGCGCAGCCTTCGATCACGGGCGTGTCGGGGCAGTGGACGCACAAGGGGACCATCACCCTGTCGGGGTCAGGGTTCGGCTCGAAACCCGCTCCCCAGCCTGTGGTTTGGGACGATGCGTCAGGCGAAAAGATTCGCGACAAGTGGGACGGTGCGTGGCCGGACAACAATCCCACGTACGACACAATGTATCGTCTGCCTCAACGGGGAATCGGTCTTCCGCACAATCACATCACGAAGTACATCGCCGGCGCCCACGGCGATGCCATCGGGGCGGATGGTGGGTACGCCGTGATGGTCTTCAAATCGCGCACGATTTCGTATCCCGCGTACACCTACGCGAGCTGGTACCACCGTGGCGACGACAACTGGGTCTTCGGCGGCGACAACAACTTCAAGACGTATGCTTTCTCGAGCGGATCCGGCCCGTACGAGTTTCCGCACAACTGGTACTTGGCGTACCAGACGCCGTACCCCAACAGTCGTACCGACAGCAATGCCTACGTCCTTGGTGACGACGCGTGGGGATCCCCGACCGAGACCATCGGGTCGCCTGACGCGCAGGGCCACTCGCATTGGTGGGACAGCGCCGTGAACCCCTTTGCGGGTGCGTGGACCAAAATCGAGCAGGAAATCAAGTGGTCGAATCAGGACGACGGGTACATCAAGCTGTGGGAGAACGGGGTCTTGAGAGTGAACTATCAAGGTGCCACCGACAGGTATCCGGGCACGACGCGGACCGAAGGCATCGGTGGCTACGGGCGCAACTATGGTGAACCGAACAACTGGCGATATTTCGCGGATGTCTATCTCGACTACTCGAGGGCGAGAGTCGTTCTCGGCAACGCACCGACCCTGAGCGCGTCGACCATCCGCGAGGTTCAGATTCCGACGAGCTGGTCCGCGGGCTCGATTGCCATCAGCGCAAATCTCGGTCGCTTCGAGACCGGGCAGACCGCGTATCTGTTCGTCGTGGACGCCAACGGCACCGCGAGCGCGCTGGGATTTCCGATCCCCGTAGGGTTGACGGCACCGGATACGATGCCACCCGCCGTGGCAGCGGTCACGCCGGGCCCGAATGCGGCGGGCGTAAACCCGGCGGCCAACGTGACGATCAACTTCAGCGAGGCGATGCGGGCGTCGACAATCAACGGCACGACGGTCGTGCTGCGGGACCCGTTCAACGCGCTGGTGCCGGCGGCGGTCAGCTACAACGGCACGACCCACGCCGTGACTCTCGACCCGGGAAGTACGCTGAGCCCCGGCGCCGTTTACCGGGCAACGATCAGCGGAGGCGCGAGCGGTGTGACAGATAACGCGGGCCTTCCGCTCGCGGCGGACTTCACGTGGACATTCACCATCGTGCTCCCGCCTAGACCGCCGACGAACCTGCGGATTGTTCGATAGTCCGTTCGGCCTTGTACCGACCTCCCCGGGCCCGGCCGTCCAATCCGCTTCTGCCCCGACAAATGGCGTCGTTCGCCTTCCAGGACCACCACCACCCGGCCAGACCGGCCGGGTCAGCAGAATCTGTCCAGGCGCGGTCGCAACCGACCCGGCCGAGGGACCAACCCGCCGCGCACATCGGCGTGCGGGCGTGGCCGGCAGCCGGAAGACGAAAGTATGTCAGGCGGCAGACTTTCGTCACGGGGCCTCCGGATCGGGGGAACGAGCGAGCCCCAATCGTCACATTCTGAGGCACTTCGGGACGATCTCGGAGGCCCCGCGTTGGTGGGTTCCTTGCTTTGATGACAAGTGCTCCCGTGTGCCCGCTACAACTCGCCCAATCGGTGCAGATCCCCGACGACTGCCAACAGCCGGCGTCCAGGCCATTGGCGTCGGCGCGCGTACGACTGGCTCTCTGTACAGTGGGGGAGATCTGGGGAGGGGTCGAGCAGTTCATCGACACGCTTGCGCCAGGCCTGAGGGCCGCCGGCATCGACCCGCTGGTGGTTGTTTTTCACGAGGGACTGCTGGCCCGCCGGCTTCGCGACCAGCAGATTCAGGTCGAAGTTCTCGATCGCTACTCGAAGTACGATTGGCGAGCCGTATCGGCGCTCCGGCAGCTCCTGCGTCAGCGTCAGATCAACGTCCTGCACGTCCACGGCTACAAGGCCACCATCGTCGGCGGCCTGGCCGCGCGTGGCCTCGGGCTCAAGGTCGTCAAGACCGTCCACGGACGGCTCGAACCGCTGGCCGCGTGGAAGGCCCTCTTGAGCCAAAGCCGGCTGTGGATGAACACGCTGCTCGACCGGCTCGCGTCCAGGCTGCTGGTCGATGCGTTCGTGTTTGTCTCGGAAGACATCCGGGGCGCCACACCCGGAACCGTCCGCGGGACCCCGCATCGGCTCATCTACAACGGCCTCCAGGCGCCGTCTCTGGCCGCTGACGGTCCCGGACGAGACGGTCCCGGCGACGGGACATTCAACGTCGGCATCGTCGGACGGATCGCGAAGGTCAAAGGACACACGGCGCTCCTGCAGGCCTTCGGACACCTGCGCCATCTCGAGAACCTCCGCCTGCATGTCTTCGGCACCGGACCGATGGAAGACGAATGCAAGCGCTTCTGTGAGAAGGCGGGACTCTCGAGGGCCGTCCGCTTCCATGGCTTTCAGCATCCGATTCACCACCACATCCGGGCCCTGGACGTCCTGGTGATGCCCTCATTGCACGAAGGGCTCCCCTACGTCCTGCTCGAGGCCATGTACCTGAACGTGCCCGTGATTGCCTCGCGTGTCGGCGGCCTCCGGGAAGTGTTGGAAAAGGACGACGCCGGGCTCGTGGTCCCGGCCAACGATCCGGTGACGTTGGCAGCAGCGATTGAGCGTCTGTACCACAACCCGCTGCTGAGAACCCAGCTCGCCAGACGCGCCTACGAGAAAGTACCGACTGGAGTTCCTCGCGCCGCGCATGGTCCGCGAATACCACGCGCTCTACGCAGAGCTGCTGGCCTCCTGACCGTGTCGAACCTCGCTTTCGGCCTGTACATCGCGTTCATCTGCAGCTGGTTCCTGCATCTGCCAACCCGGATCCCCGCGCTGGGAGTCATACGGGCCGATCTGGTGCTGGTGTGCATCATCTTCGTTCTCGGCTTCATCGGCTCGGCCGGGGAGGAGCAGGCGCCGTCCGAAGGACGCACACGGAAAATCCTGTGGCTGCTGGTGCTGTACGCCGCCGTGACCATTCCTCTGGTGGAGTGGCCCGGCAGCGTGCTCAAAATCGGGTTCCCTCAGTTCTTCAAGGCGTTCGTCTTCTTCTATTTCACCGTGACGCTCGTGAACTCGCCGCAACGGCTCACCTGCCTGCTGGTGGTGTTCGTGTCATGCCAGATGCTGCGGGTCATCGAGCCGCTCTATCTGCATGTCACCGAAGGCTACTGGGGATCGGCGGCGTTCATGTCGGACGAAGAAAGCATGGTTCGTCTCTCCGGTGCGCCGAGCGACGTGGTCAATCCCAACGGGTTTGCGTTCGTGATCCTGACCGTCATTCCATTTCTCCATTTTCTGACCCGCGGGCGTTTCCTCGGCCGGGTCATCTACGTCGGCGCGCTGCCGTTGCTGCTCTACGCGCTCGTCCTGACCGGCTCGCGTTCGGGATTGATCGGGCTGGCCGGCATCGTGCTCATGGTCTGGGCGAAGAGCTCGCACAAGATGGCGATGATCGCCGTGGTCGTAATCGGGTTCAGCGCTGCGGCGCCGCTGATGTCCGCCGATCTCTCGGACCGCTATCGCTCGATTTTCAGCGGCGACACTCGCAACGCCGTGACCGTTCAGGAACGCTTCGACGGCATGAAGAGCGATTGGCGGGTGGCCATGCGCCGGCCGCTGTTCGGCCATGGCCTCGGCACGTCGAAAGAAGCCAACGCAAATTTTTCGACCAGCTACCTCAAGGCGCACAACCTCTACATCGAGACGGCCCAGGAGCTGGGGTTCATCGGTCTGGCGATCTTTGTCGTCTTCGTGGCCTCGGTGCTGTTCGGACTCCGCCGCGCCAGCCGGGTCCTGCGGGCGGCCGCCATGCCCTCTCCCATGCTGACCGGCCTGGTGGCGGCGCTCCAGGTCTGGATCGGGATGAACATCCTCTTCAGCTTCGCGAGCTATGGGTTGTCCTCGTACGACTGGTATTTCGCCGCCGGCCTGAGCGAGGTGGTGCGGCGGCTCCTGCAGCCGACCGCCGCTGCCGCGGTCGTCCCCGTCAAACGATTTCCGGTCGTCCGCCCGGCCTTTTGGCCGCAGGCATCGTCGCTCTGAAGAAGGGAAAACAGTGCGCTACATCTTCTGGATGAGTCTGGCGGCGATCGCTTACACCTATGCCGGTTACCCGCTGTTGACGATCGTCATGGGACGGCTGCTCCGGCGTGGTGTGGCGAAGGGCGACCACGAGCCGTCGATCTCGATCATCGTCGCCGCACGCAACGAAGCGGCCCGCATCGGCGAGAACATCACCAACAAGCTGCAGCTCGACTATCCTGCGGGCAAGGTCCAGATCATCGTCGTGTCCGATGCCTCCACGGACGGCACCGACGGGCTCGCCCGCGCGGCCGGCGGGGATCGGGTGGTCGTGCTCCGGCAGGATCCGCGGCGTGGCAAGACCGCCGCCTTGAACCTGGCGGTCCGGCATGCGACGGGCGACCTCCTCGTGTTCGCGGATGCGAACTCCATGTACGCGCCGAACGCGCTGTCGATGCTCAGCCGAAACTTCAAGGACCCGACCGTCGGCTACGTGACCGGCCGGCTGATCTACCGCACCGAGACCGGGACTGGCCTGGGCTGCGCGATGTACATGACCTACGAGGATCTGCTGCGGCGCTCGGAGACGAGCCTGGGCTCGATCGTGGGCGTGAACGGCGGAATCGACGCGGTACGGCGCGAGCTCTACATGACCATGCGCGACGAACAGCTCCCCGATTTCGTCCTCCCGCTCGAGGTCGTCCGGCGCGGTCACCGCGTCGTGTACGAACCTGACGCGCTCTTGAGCGAGGAGAGCCTGTCCACTCCACAGGCGGAGTACAGCATGCGCGTACGCGTCGCGCTGCGCGCCTGGTGGACCCTGGCGGAGATGCGCGGGCTGTTCAACGTACGCCGCCACGGTCTCTTTTCCCTGCAGCTGTTTTCCCACAAGGTGCTGCGCTACCTGGCGTTCGCTGCGTTCCCCGTGCTCTTCGCCTCAGCCTTCTTCCTGCGGTCCTCCGGCGGGCTGTATTTGACGACGTTCGTCATGGGCTCAATCTTCCTGGCGCTGTCGGGTGTGGGATACGTCACCGAGCGGCGCGGCGGGTCCAGCGGGCTCGTCAGCGTGCCCTACTACTTTGTCCTGATCAACGCCGCGGCGGCACACGCGCTGGTCAGCTTCCTCCGGGGCCGACGCCAGTCGGTCTGGACGCCGAGACTGGGCTGATCGGCAATGGCACGCAGTCTCGCTCGATCGGCGTATTCGGCGAAAGCGGCCCCTGGCCGCGATGACTCCTGCGCGAGCGATCGCCCGCTCGCGGCCGGTGCGCTCTGGATTACCTGGGAGCGGCATCGCAGGACCCGCGAACTGTGCCGATCGCTCGGCGTGGATCTGGTTGAGCTGTCCTCGAAGCGGTCGTCCGCCGCCCGATACGCCTCCTTGCTCTGGCAAACGGCCTGGTGCCTGATCCGGCGCCGGCCGTCGCTGCTCTTTGTTCAGTGCCCGTCGGTGCTCCTCGCCGTGATGGTCGGAGCCCTGAAACCGCTGTTTCGCTACACCCTGGTGGCCGATCTGCACAACGAGGCGGTCGAGCCGTTCAACTACTCCGGCGCGCCGTACCGCGCAGCGCTCGGGTACATCCAGCGCTCCGCCGATGTGAGCGTCGTGACCAACGAAGTGCTGAAGAGCATCGTGGACCGCTCTGGCGGGCGGGCGTTCGTCCTCCCGGACAAAGTCCCGGACATGGCGCCGCATCAGCGGGATCACAACGATCCGGCGCGCGCCCAGGTCGTCTTCGTCTGTACCTATGCTGCCGACGAGCCCTTTCTCGAGATGATCGAGGCGGCCCGCCTCATGGGACCTTCGATTGATCTCCACGTCACGGGCGACTATCGGCGGGTCACGGTGGAGATTCGGCCGGCCAGACCACGTTCATCTGACCGGCTACCTGCCGGAGGATGGCTACGAGCGTCTGCTGCGCAACGCCGATGTGATCGTCGATTTGACGCGCATGGAAAACTGCCTGGTGTGCGGGGCCTACGAGGCGGTCGCGCTGGAGAAGCCGCTCGTGACTTCCTACACTCGTGCGCTGCGTCAGTACTTCCACCGGGGCACGGTGTATTCCCGGCACGATCCCGCCTCGCTGGCGGAATCGATCGGGCACGCGCTGGCGCACCGGCGAACGCTGGCGGCGGAGATGACCGTGCTCAAGCGCGAACTGTCCGTTCAGTGGGCCGGGCAGCGGAACGCCCTGCGGAACATCCTGGAGATTCAATAGATGTGTGGCATTGCCGGGATTTTCGAGCTCGACGGGCGCGCCGCGCCGCGCCCGATCGTCGAGCGGATGGTCGAGACGTTGCATCATCGCGGCCCGGACGACCGCGGGTTCCACCATGCCGGCCGATTGTCGATGGGGATGCGGCGGCTCTCGATTATCGACGTGGCCGGGGGCCAGCAGCCTCTCTCCAGCGAGGACGGTCAAGTGACCGTCGTCTGCAACGGGGAAATCTACAATCACCAGGAGCTGCGCCGCGAGCTGCAGGCCGGCGGCCACGTGTTCAAGACGCGCAGCGACATCGAAGTCATCGTGCACCTGTATGAAGAGCACGGGGACGGCTTCATCGAGCGCCTCCGGGGCATGTTCGCGATCGCGCTCTGGGACGAGCGGCGACAGAGACTGATCCTCGGCCGCGACCGGCTGGGGATCAAGCCGCTGTTCTATGCGGTGGAGGACGGCCGAGTCCTGTTCGGCTCGGAAATCAAGGCCCTGGTGGGATCCGGCGTCCTGAACCGCCATCTCGATCCGCATGCGCTCGACCGATATCTGACCTGCGGCTACATTCCGGCGCCGCTCAGCATCTATCGGGAGATCAAGAAGCTCGAGCCGGGGCACGTGATGATCTGCGAGCAGGCGCGGGTCCGGACCGAGCGGTACTGGCAGCTGCGGTTCGAACCCCAGCCCGATCCCGACGAAGCGGCGCTCAGCCGCCGCTTCCTCGAATTGTTTGCGGACGCCGTGCGGACGCACCTGATGAGCGACGTGTCGCTCGGCGCGTTTCTCAGCGGGGGCGTCGACTCGAGCCTCGTCGTGGCGCTGATGAGCGAGTGCACCAGCGCGCCGGTCAAGACGTTCACCATCGGCTTTGGCGGAACCGTCGGCGGCTACCTCGACGAGCGCCCGTACGCGCGGCTCGTCAGCCAGCGCTACGGCACGGACCATACCGAGTTCGAAGTGCTGCCGAAGATCGAAGAGGTGCTCGACGAGGCCGTGGAGGCGTTCGACGAACCGTTCGCTGACGATTCGGTCATCCCGACCGCGTACATCTGCAAGCTCGCCCGTTCCGAGGTGACGGTGGCGCTGACCGGACTTGGGGGCGACGAACTGTTCGGCGGCTACGAACGGCACCTCGGGCTGAAGCTGAGCGCGCACTACGACCGTGTACCGGCGTTCGTCAGGAATGGACTCGTGGCGCCGGTGGTCAACCGGCTGCCGGAGCGACGCGACGGACATTACACCGTCAATCATCTCAAGCGCTTCGTGCGCTCCGCCGGTTTGTCGCCGGCACGCCGCTATCTGGATTACACGACGGTGTTCAGCGACGCGCTGAAGCGTGCGGTGTGCCGCCCCGGATCGCTGAATGGCTCCGCCGGCGCGGTGGACACCGAGTATTTCGATACACCCTTCGCCAGCAACCTGGTCGATCGCGCGCTCTATCACGACATCCATACGTATCTGCCCGAGGACATCCTGGCGCTCAGCGACCGCCTCAGCATGCAGCACGGGTTGGAGCTGCGCGTGCCGTTCCTCGATCACCCGCTCGTCGAGTTCTGCGCGACGATTCCGTCGTCGATGAAGATTCAGTCGCTGACCAAGAAGTACCTGCTGAAGAAGCTCGCCCGGCCGCTCTTGCCCGGCGTCGGTCCTGGATCACCGCAAGCAGGGATTCGCCTCGCCGATGAGCGCGTGGCTGCGGGGCGACTTGAAGGGGTATGTCTACGACACGCTGTCGCCAAAGCGTCTGGCGCGGCACGGCTTGTTCAACGAGCCGGCGGTGCGGGCGCTGATCGATGCGCATATGGATCGCCGGGAATCGCACGACCGGCAGCTGTTTGCCCTGGTCATGTTTCAGAAGTGGTACGAAAGGTTCATGTGAGGCAGGCACCGGTGAACATCTGGAACTCAGCGCACCAATCGCCGCTCGCGGTCGCCAGCGCTCCACTCCGGAGGCTGGCGGACAACGTGTTCCTTCGCCGGGACGGCCTGGGCGGGTGGACGCCGCATCGGAACGAGCTGCGCTCGCTGATGTCGTCCAGCCCCGAGGATATCGCGCGGCAGGCGCTGCACAAGCTGCGCGACATGCTGATGCACGCCTACACCACGGTGCCGTACTACCGGGAGAAATGGACTGCCATCGGCTTCGAGCCCTCGCCGCACACGACTCTGGACGACCTTCGCCGGCTTCCCCTGCTACCCAAAGCCGACATCAGGGAACGAAAAGAGGACATCGTTTCAGCGGAGTGTCCAACGGACCGACCTCCAGCTCGACTACACGGGCGGCACGACCGGCACACAGACGGCGTTCTATCGGAATCGGGGGTGCACCGTCGCCAGGTTCGGGCGGCAGCGGGGAATTCTCGAGCGGTGCGGCTACCAACAGGGCGATCGGAGAGGCATGCTGTGGGGTGCGCACCTCGACCTTCCGAATCCCGACGCGCCAGCGTCCCTGAAGCGCCGGCTGCGACGGTTCGCCTCCGCGGACGAGATCAAATGCTGTACGGTCATGGGCCCGGAGGATATGCTGGAGTACCACGCGCGCCTGCGTAAGTTCCGGCCGGTGGTCCTGTACGGCTATCCCAACGCCATGGAGCAGTTCGCGCGGTTCATCGTCGACGAACGATTGAGTCCCATCCGGGTCGGCCGCGTGTTCTGCACCGCCGAGCTGCTGCGCGAGAGCCAGCGGGAGCTGTTCCGCGACGTGTTCGGCGCAGAGGTCTTCAATCTCTATTGCTCGCGCGAACATGGGTGCGTCGGCTTCGAGTGCCGGCGCCACAACAGCTTCCACATCGACGCCGGCAGCGTGCTCGTCGAGATCATCCACGACGGCCGCCCGGCCGCTCCGGGGGAATCGGGGCAGATCGTCATCACGGATTTACTCAACCGCGGAATGCCTTTCGTCAGATACGTGACTGGCGACATGGCGACGGCAGCACCAGGGCCGTGCGATTGCGGCTGCCCGCTGCCGACGTTTTCTCACCTCGACGGGCGTGTCGCAGACACCATCTACCGTCCCGACGGCTCGACGGTCGCCGGGCTGATGCTGGACGATTTGTTCATGGACGAACCGGCCATTACACACGCGCAGTTCGTGCAGGAGGACGCGGCGTCGCTGGACGTGTACCTGGTGCTCGACCGCCATGCGCACGGCTCGCCGGATCTGCGCCTGCAGTCTGCGCACGCGGTTCGCACCCTCGTCGGTCCGGAGCTCCAGGTCGACATCCACTTCGTCGCCGACGTCGTGCGGAACCCGCGATCGGGCAAGTTTCAGACGGTCATCTGCAAGATCCCCAGGCCCGAGCGCCCGCGAGTGCACGCGCGATGATGCCCGCGCACGCCGGGACGTGGGCTCGCGGTCTCCGGCTCGCCGCCGTCGGCGACATCTCATTCGAGGGACCGGCGGCCGATCGTCCTGCGATCGAATGTTTTGCCGACGTCCTGGCCGGCTTTCGCGCGGCACACCTCGTCGTGGGAAACCTCGAGTGCGCTTTGACGACCCGCGGCACGGCGATCGCGGGGAAATGTACCCTGCGTGGAAGTCCGGAGTGGGCCCCCGTCATGCAGCAGGCGGGGATCGGTCTGGTATCACTCGCGAACAACCACGTCATGGACTACGGTCCAGACGGGCTCTCGGATACGCTCGACGCGTTGCGGAGGGCCGGCATCGGCGCGGTTGGTGCCGGCGCCACCAGGCGCGAGGCGTGTGCGCCGCTGCTGCTGAACGTCGCCGGCGCGCGCGTGGCGTTTCTCGCACGGACCTCGGTGGTGGTCAGTGCCCCGACGTACGCGGGCGAGAGACAACCCGGGGTCGCGTGGCTCGACCCCGAAGAGACGACGGCCGCCATCGCCTCATGCCGCCAACGAGCCGACCTCGTCGTCCTTCTGGCGCATTGGGGACTCGAAGAGTACGCTTATCCGGCGCCTTCGCAGCGATCCCTGGCCAGGCAGTTCATCGACGCCGGAGCGGACATCGTTCTGGGCCACCACCCGCATGTACTGCAGGGCTTCGAACGCTACAAGGACGGGCTCATCGCGCACAGCCTCGGCAACTTCCTGTTTCACGAGTTCGAATGGTCGTATGTCTCTCCCGGCCAACCGCCATTGAGACAACTCTCAACCCTGTCGGCCGACAACAGGAAGGGTGTCGTGGCGACCGTCGAGTGCAGGCCAGGTGGGCGCCCGGAGCTCCGTCTCGTCTGCACGGCCGTGGATGACGCGGGCCGCGTGCGCGTCGACACCGACCCCTCCAGGGAGGCCGAGGTCGACCGTCTATCGGCCGGTCTGGAACGTCTCTGGTACCGGCGATGGTGGCAGTGGTATGCGGCGCGCCGCGAGTGGAATCTCCGGATGCGGGACCGGGTGTCGATCCGGATGGTCGTGACACGGCTGCATCGGCTGCGGCCGCACCATTTCTTGAACCTGGCGGTGGCGCTCCGTCGATCGGGTCGGATGGTGTCCGAGACGACCACGAACCCGTACGAGTGAGAGGTGAAGGGGAAGGAGCCCACGTGACGAAGCGCAAACGCGGTGACGGCAATCGCGTGCTGATGATTACCTACGCGTTCCCGCCCGCAGCGTACGTCGGCGTGTACCGGACGCTCAAGTACCTGCAAGTATCTCCCCGCGCACGGCTGGACGCCGGTCGTGGTCACCATCGACCCGAGACGGGTCGAGCGGCAGGATGCGGCTCTCAGCAGTCAGGTGCCAGGTGACGTCCCGGTCTTCCGCACACACGACCTCGACCCGGCGAAATGGCTCGACGCGTTGTCGCCGGCCGCACCGCCGCCGGCGGCGGAGCGCGGCACGGACTCTGGAGCCGGACCGGCCCCGGCGCCGGCGGGCGCCCGCCGCCTGTGGGCGTCGTTCAAACGCCGGGTACGGCAGCTGCTGACCGACAGCCCCGACTCGCATCTCTTCTGGTGCCCGTTTGCGTTCCTGAGGGCGGCGCGCATCGTCCTTTCACAGCGCGTCGATGTCATCTATTGTTCGTCGCCTCCGCATTCGTCACATCTGGTGGCGTACCTGATCGCGCGCCTGTTCTCCAAGCCCTACGTCCTCGATTTCCGCGATCCGTGGTCGGTCCGCGGGTCACACACTCCGCCGGTCGGCAAGCTGCGGAGCGTGCTGGCGCTGGAGACGCTCGCGAAGAAGGCGATCGTCCGGAAGGCGGCGGCGGTCATCGCCGTCTCCCCAGGGGAACGAAACGAGCTGCGAACCGAATACCCCGACCTGCCGGCCGGCCGGTTCGTGGACATCACGAACGGATACGACCCGTCCGATTTTGCCGGCGCAGCCATCGCCGAGACCCGTTCCTCGAGGCTGACGCTCACCCATGCCGGCACCATCTATCCCGGCGCCGGCGCAGAGTTCTTCGAAGGACTCGAGCGACTGGTCAGAGATCATCCCGGTGTGGAGCGCAGGCTGCGCGTGAACCTGATCGGCGAGATCGCGGATGAGTACGCGGGACGGATCAAGGACCTGGAACGCGCCGGGGTCATCCACGTCCACGGAACGCAGCCGCACGCCACGACTCTGCGGATGGTGCTCGGCAGCGACGTCCTGATCATTCTCCTGGGGGGCAGCGGATTCCTTGCGTCGGAGATACCCGCCAAGACGTTCGAATACCTGTACGCGGGCAGGCCTGTCCTGGCCATCAGCAGAGAGGGCGATCTGACCGAGATCCTCAGAACCAGCGGGCTTGGAATCGTCGTGCCGCCGGGATCCTCCGACCAGGTCGCCCGCGCGTTGTGGACGTTGTGCAACGACCACGACGCCGGCACGTTGAAGCGAGCGCCCAATACGGCCTACATTCGATCCTTCGAGCGCAGCGCGCTCGCGGCGAAGCTGGCGGCCGTTCTCGATGGCGCGAAGCAGTTCGCCGTGACGGGTCGCACCGTCGCGGTCCCTGCCGGCCCGGCGGACCTGCGATCCGCGGCCGACGACGCCGGCACGCGTCCGGCGGTGCTCGCCGGCAGAGGACGGTAAGCGACTGTGACGAGCCTTCCTCCTGTTTCCGCGGCCGCGCGGCCGCCCGCCCGGCCCGCGAGTCCCGTGGATCCCGTAGCGCTGGTCATCAGGCACGCCCTGTTCCCGGCCTGGGTACGGAAAAACAAGAGCGCGCGCCTCACGTACCTGGCGGAGCTCGAGAAGACGCAATTCCTCCCGGCGGGCGTCCTTGCCGAGATGCAATGGGCGCGGTTCCAGGTGCTCCTGACCCACGCCTACGAGCATTGTCCCTTCTACCGCCGGACCATGTCCGCAGCCGGCCTCACGCCGGACTCCATCCGCACGCCCGCTGACATCGGCAAGCTGCCGACCGTCTCGAAGGAAGAGATTCAGGAGTCGATGAGCGATCTCATCGCCGACAATTTCAAGAATCGACCGCTGCTCAAGGACATGACCGGCGGGTCAACCGGCAGCCCGATGGTGTTCTACTACGACGATGACCGGCTCGACAGCCGCGTCGCCGCGACGATCCGGCACAACCGCTGGACGGGCTGGGAGATCGGCAACAAGATGGCGCTCCTCTGGGGGGCGCCCAGGGACACGGCGGCGGCGCCGTCGCTGAAGGCGCGACTACGCGATTGGATACTCGATCGGCGCGTCATTCTCGATGCATCGGCGATCGATGACGGACGCATGCGCGATTTTTGCCGCCACCTCGAACGCCACCGGCCCAGGTTCGTCCTGGCGTACGCGAACACGCTGGCGCTCTTCGCCCGTTTCGTGAAGGACGCCGGTCTGGACCCGATGCGGCCGCGCGCCATCATCTGCTCCGGAGAGGTGCTGACCCCCGAAAGCCGCGCCATCATCGAGTCCACGTTCGGCTGCCCCGTGTTCAACCGCTACGGTTCGCGCGAGTTCGCGGTGATCGCCTCGGAATGCGATGCGCATCAGGGCCTGCACATCAACGCGGAGAATCTGCTGGTCGAGGTGCTGGTCAACGGCGTTCCATCCACCGATCAGGACGGGGAGATCGTCATCACCGACCTCAGGAACATGGCGATGCCGCTCATCCGCTATCGAACGAGGGACATGGGCCGCCTCGACGGTACCGCCTGCCGCTGCGGACGCGGCCTGCCGTTGCTGCAGTTGACCGGGGGACGCACGACGGATTTCCTGACCGCCATCAACGGCCAGAAAGTCTCCGGGATCGTGCTCGCAACCTACGGCATCACGGATATCCCGGGCATCCGTCAGATTCAGTTCGTGCAGGAGCGTCGCGAGAGTGTCACGATCCGCATCGTGCCGGGACCGGAATGGTCGGAAGCGAGCCTGAGGACGCTGACGGGCCGGGTGCGCGGCTTCCTTGGCGAATCCATGTCGCTCGAGATCGAGTTTGCCGATCAGATTCCGCTGGAGGCTTCCGGCAAGTACCGCTTTTCCATTTCACGCCTCTCGCCGGCGTGAACCGGCCTCGGCGGTTACCAGTGATACGGGAGCGGGACCGCGAATCCATTCGGCGCGTGGCGCACGTCGGCTTCGGGCAGCATCACGCTCGACATCGGTCCGAACGTGAAATCGCGGAGGAGGCGGCGCAGCCGGCTCTCGGTCAGGTCGAGGTGCCGGTAATGACGAAACCGGCTCAACAGGCTGCCGTTGAGCCGTGGCTGGTCGGGATCCAGCTCCCACGGGTGCAGGTAGAACACGGCCGGCCTCCCTTCCACCTCGTTGATGCGCGCCATGCCCCAGCGCGTCCACGCGTACGGCAGAATCCGGAAGTAGCCGCCACCCCCGACCGGTAGATTCATCGCCGCGAGCCGCAGCGTCGAGGCCGGAACCTCGATCAGGCTGCCCCGCTCGCGCTCGATCCGATACACGTGGGGCGCGGACACCGGGATGCCGTACCGGTCGTGGCGGATCGGAAAAATACTCGAGTCATACCGGTAGCCTTCCTCGATGAGGACGTCCAGAGCCCACAGCGATCGCGGCGTGATCGAATAACTCGGTGCGCGGAACCCGTCCACGGGCACGCCGGCGACGTCCTCGAGCAGCCGCTTCGCGCGCCTGACATCCTCCCGGAACGCCTCGACGGACTGGTCATAGACGAGGCGGTGCGCATAGCCATGCGACGCAATCTCGTGGCCGGCAGCTGCGATCCGCCTGACGAGGGCAGGGTGGCGCTCGGCGACCCACCCGAGCACGAAGAACGTGGCCCGCACGTCGGCGTCGGCGAAGATCGTCAGGACGCGGTCGGTGTTGGCGCAGACCCGGCTCTCGAACCGGTCCCAGCGGCTCCGCGGGACGACGCCGTCAAACGCGCTGACGTGAAAGTAGTCCTCCACGTCGATGGTCATCGCGTTCACGATCGTGTGTTTTGGTTTCTGATCACCCACGTTCAGACCCCGCGCCCCTGAATCACCCGCTTCACCGTGCGAAGCAGGGTGTAGATGTCCAGCCCCACCGACATGTGCTTGATGTAGAAGAGGTCGTACTGCAGCTTCTGCATGGCATCGTCCACGCTCGCGCCGTAGGCGTAGCAGACCTGGGCCCACCCGGTGAGTCCGGGCCGCACCACGTGCCGCTGGCCGTAAAAGGGGATGACCTGTGTCAGCTCCTTGACGAATTCCGGGCGTTCGGGCCGCGGCCCCACCAGGCTCATATCGCCGATCAGGATGTTCCAGAATTGCGGGAGCTCGTCGAGATGCGTGCGGCGCATGATGCGGCCGATCGGGGTGACGCGGTCGTCGTTCTCGCCGGCCCAGACGGCGCCGGTGCGGGCCTCGGCATCCTCGCGCATCGACCGGAACTTGCGCACCTTGAAGACGTGTCCGCGCAGGCCGACGCGGCGCTGGCCGTAGATGATCGGCCCGGTGGAGGTCGCTTTGACGAGCACGGCGATGACGCACATGAGCGGCAGCAACAGCAGCAGCGCCAGGCCGGCGCCCAGCACGTCGAGCGTGCGCTTCGTCGCGCGAAGCTGGCGGCTCTTGCGGAAGCCCTCGGAGAAAATCAGCCAGCTCGGACGCAGGTTCTCGACGGCGATGCGCCCCGTGTATTGCTCGTAGACCGACGCGAGGTGATCGAACGTGACCCCGTCGAGCTTCATCTCCAGCAGCTTGTCCATGGGCAGCTTGCCCCGCGCGTCGGCCAGGCTGACGACGACGCGGTCGACGCCTCGCGCGCGGACAATCGCCGGAATGTCCTCGATTGTCCCGATGATGTCGGCGCCGGGGGCTCCCGCCCGATCCGCTTCAGGGCAGACGAAACCGACGATCTCGATGGCGCGTTCGGTGCGCTCGACCAGCTCGCGGGCCAGCGCAATCGACGCGGTGCCCACGCCCACGAGCAGGAGCCGCTCGCGCGGGGCGACGCGGCGCGAAATCCATTCGAAGCCGAGCCGCCAGCTCGTGACGCCCACCGCGACGAACAGCCCCGACGTGACGAACACCCCGCGCGCGATGATCAGGCTCGGGGCAATCAGATACAGCAGGGCGAGGATGACCGAGGCGGCGCCGAGCGCCTGCAGCACGCGAATCAACAGTTCCGAGCGGTTCGCGAGCACCCGGAACTCGTACAGGTTCCGGTAATACAGGCAGAGCTGACAGACGATGATCACGAGCAGCACGCGCGGGACCAGCCCGGCGGCCGGCGCCGACCCGGCCAGGCGCAGGTAGACGCTGACCAGAATCGCACAGGCGATCAACAGACTTTCGAAGCCAATCAGCGTCGTCGAGCGCCACGTCAGGCGCTGCATCAGGATGTTCGACATGGATTTAGTCAGCCTTTAGGGGTGGAACCGCCGTAATACCCCTCATACTTGTACGTTTGGCCGAAGGGGGAATCCGCGGCACGGTTGAGGACGACCCCGATAATCCGATCGCGGCCGAGCGCGTCGGCCGCGCGCTGAATGGCCTTGTACGACACCTTGCCGGCGGCCACGACCATGACGACCGCGTCGACCATGCCGGCAAGCAGGTTGGCATCGGTCAGCAAACCCACGGGAGGCGTGTCGATGATGACCCAGTCGAAGCCGTCGCCCGCGTTCTTCACCAGCTCGCGCATCGCGGGCGACGTGAGGATCCCGATGGGATCCGGATTGGGCCGCCCGGCCGGCAGCAGGGTCAGACGCGGCGACAACTCGAAGGCCGGCGGCAGCATGTCCAGTGCGGTCAGCGCTTCGTTGAGCCCGGCGATATTCGGAATATCGAAGATCTGGTGCATCGTCGGCCGGCGCAGATCGGCGTCGATGATCAGCACCTTGCGGCGGTACGATTCGCTCAGCGTCAGCGCGAGATTGGTGGCGGTCAGCGTCTTGCCTTCGCCGGGCATCGCGCTCGCCACCATCACGATCTTCATCCCGCTTTGCGCCTGCGTGTGATGCAGCGTCGCCGCGAGACGCCGGTACTGCTCGACGCTGCCGGGAGGCGCCGTCGGCGCCAGCACAATCCTCGCTCCGAGGCGGGCCGTGACGGCCCGCACGTCCGGCTCGCGCCCCTCCGGAGGAAGGACGGTCGTGAATGACGCTCGCGGTGTGGACCGCTTCTGCACGGGAATCATCAGCGTAGGCTCCGGACAATCGCGTCGGCGGCCGCAACCACCACGCCGGCTCCCGGGATCAGCCAGCGGAGCCGTCGGCGCACTCCGCCTGCCGCGTGGCCCTCGAAAATCGGAATCGTGGCAATCACCGGCAGCCCGAGGACCGTGCGAATGTCCTCTTCGGACTTGAGGGTCGAGTCCGAGAACTCCAGTGCCGCGACAAGCCCGAGGCCGAGCACGAGACCGAACAGGATCCCCATGCCATTCAGCTTGACGCGGTCGGGACTGAAGGGGCGCTGCGGAACCAACGCGGGGTCGAGCACGCGGAACTGCTCGCCGACCTGGCCGGCCTCCATGTTCCGCGCAATCTTGGATTCCTCGTGTTTGGCGAGCAGCATCCGGTAGAGGTCCTGCACGGTGGCGTAATCGCGCATCAGCTCGACCTGCTCCGACTCGCGGATCGGCACGGCTTCGAGCCGGGCCTGATAGAGGTTGGCCTCCTGCTGAAGCCGCTGCTGGTCTTTCTGCAGCCCGAGGATGCGCCGGTTGATCGCGTCGAGCTCGGCCCGCGTGTCGCGGACTCGCCGCTCGCGCGCCAGCTCCGCTGCGGTCTGCACGACGGGAGGTGCGGCCACCGGAGACGCGGCGGTCACCGGCTTCATCACCTGCACCTCGGCCTCGAGCTGGGTCACACGCCGGCGCAGGCGGCGAACGTCGGGATGGGCTTCCGTCAGCCGGCCCTCCAGCGCCTGCAACTGCGCGCGCGCCTGGGCCAACTCCTCGACAGGGGACGGGACCGGGGCCGAGGAGCCGGTAGACGTTGCCGATCCGGCCGAGGGCAAGGCGGAAACGGCCTGCGTGGCCTGGTCCGGAGCGAGCAGATCGGCGAGCTCGCGTTCCTTGACGACCTGCCGATCGCGCTCGCGGTTGAGGGAGTCGACGAGCGCCTGCAATTGCATGCGCCCCGACTGCAACCCCTGTAGATTCGAGGGCGCTTGCGACGGCAGTTCCCCCGCGTGAGCGAGCCGGTACTCTTCGAGCTTCTTCTCCTGCTCGATCAGCCGCTTCTTCGCGTCGTCCAGCTGCACCTGCAGGAACATGCTGGTGGTCTGCGCCAGCTTGCCGCGGTCCTGCACGTTCTCTTGAATGAAGAGCGTGGCGAGGCGCTCGGTGACGATCTGCGCCGTCTTCGGGCTCAGCGAGATGTAGCTGACGGTGAACGCGTCACCGCGGACCGGATCCACCTTCACGGCGCTGCGCATCTGGACGACCAGGTCTTCCATCGAGCGGGTGGCGCGTTGATCTCGATACAGATTCAGATCGATGATGATTCTCTCCAGGCGGCTCCGGCTGAGAATCTGCTGCTGCAGCGACTGCAGGCGATCGCCGATGCGATCGGTGACGGTGGCCCGCACGTAGCTCTCCGGCACGCGCTGTGGAATGACCAGAATCGTCGTGTCCGACCGGTACAGGTCGGGCAGGCGCCGCACCACGAGAACCGTCGCGATGGACACGACGACGAACGGCAGCAGGATGAGCCACTTGCCCCGCCATGCGATCCGCAGAAAATCTTCGATAGCGTACTTGCGTCCTGGTAGCACGGAAACCTCTATCTCCCCCGGAACAACGCAGCCGACCACGACAATCCGATGCGGACGCCCTCCCGCGAGAGCCGCGAGGGGAGCGTCATCCCCAACGACGACTCGCTTCCCGTGGACCGGAAGCGCGTGGTGTAGCCCTCCACGTCCACGCTCCACGCTCTCGCGATCTGCCGGCGCAGGCGCGCCGACGCCGTGTACGAGTCGTAGCGGGCGGCGCCGGTCTCGAACCCGACCGAGCCGCGGGCGACCCCTCCGGAAATCAACACGAACCACGCGCGTCCCAGCTGGCCGTCGATGTTCAGGCCCAGGGCATCGGACAGGAACGGCTCCTGAAAGCCGGCCACGAACTGCATCGGACGCGAGTACTCGATGCGCGCCGACCATCGCCGCGCGAGGTCGCGCGCCAGGCTCGCGCGCACGATGACGCGAATCCTGCGGTTGTGACCGTCGCTGAGGATCGTCGATCCGGTTGCCGTCTCGAGCACCGTTCGGCCCGAAAACGGAAGCGGCCGCGAAAAGTCGAATCCGAAGTCGACGTCGTGCCGGATGCCGGCGGCGGCCTCCGCCGTCGCGAACGACGACGATCCATAGCCGTATCCCGCGTGAAACAGTCCCGACGGCGACACCTTGCGTTCCAGTCTGACCGACGCGACCTGGCTGCCTGCGGTCGCCAGCCCCGCGCTTCTCGACCTCGTGTGCGTCACGGCCACCGACACCATCGACCGCCGGCTGAGCGTATGGGACAGCGTGACCGCGCCGTCATTCCGCGTCTCGCGGGCGGCGGTGAGGCCGGCGTTGACCATCAACTCGTCCGAGACGGAGCCCGGCGCACCCAGCGAATACCCCGCGATGACAGTGCTGTCCAGCGGCCGCTCGGTGAGCAACCCGGTCACGTCGAGCACGGTCCCCCGGCCGAACCGGGAACTGAAGCTGAACGCTCCCGCGTACGAAACGAAGTCCGGGCTGATGACGGTCGAGTACGGCAGGACGGAGCCCACCGAGATGTCGAAGCTGTTCCGGCGGGTCGCGCGGTCTGTACCCGAGACCGACATTCAACCGGGCCTCTTCAGGCGGCGCGATGCCGTTGGCGACGGTCGCCGATTCGAGCGCGGACAGCATCGACACCGCAACCTTCAGCGGACCGCCCTCCGCCGTCTGAATGCCGCGGGGCAGCGCTGCGGTCTGCGCCCAGGCGGCAGCCGTCTGGCCGGCCATGACCGCGGCGGCCAGGAGCAGGCACCGGCCGGCGCGCGCGGCGACTCGAGCCGCCGCGCACGGGGGTGGAGCCCCGCGCGCAAGCAGGGAATGCCCGTCCGGCACGCGAATCGTCACGGCACGATCACCGTGTCGCCGGGCCGCAGCTCGATGTTCTGATTGAGCTTCTTGCCGCCGACGACGTCCTGATAGTTGAACTTGATTCGCGTGTTGCCCGGGCGGACCACGACGATGTTCTTGCCGCCCACGAACTCACGCAGCCCTCCGGCCGTCGCAATCAGCTGCAGCACGGTCGTCGGGCCCTTGAGCGGGTACGACCCGGGCTTCTCGACGCTGCCCGTGATGAAGACGTGCCGGCTGTTGATTTCCTTGACCACGACGGTCGCGGCGGGATCCGCGATGAACTTGGAGGCGGCCACCAACAGGCGCTCGCGAAGCTGATCGGGCGTCAGTCCCGCCGCCTGCACGTCGTTCAGCAGCGGAAGCGAGATCCGGCCGTCCGGCCTGACCACCACGTCAGACGTGATTTCCGTGTCCTTCCAGAACACGATCGACAGCTTGTCGTCCGGCCCAATCGTGTAATCCGGAGGCGGAGGAACCGGAAGCGGCGACCGCGGCCGCCGCGCGGCTGGCGGGCCCGCTGCGGCTGGCCCCAGGCGGCCGGGAGTGCTGCCGTGAGAGCAGGCAACGACGATCAGGAGCGCAATGCGAGTCCACATAAGTATTGATTGGTTGCAGGGTGCGATGAAGGAATAGCAAAGGAACCGCCATCCTCAGGCCGGCCGCGATCGCGCGGGATCCCGCCTGAATCGGCGGTCCGGGGCCGCGCCTTTCGGAACCGTCGCCGAAACCCGAGCTCGACGGAGCCTGTAGTCGCGATTCCGGCTGACTAATTTCTGCCGGTGCGGTGTTGTCGGCGAACCGTCACGCCTGGCAGGCAGTGGATCGCCGCTGATTGGGTCCGGCAGTACGCCGGTACCTCGAACAATATGGGCTCCTGTCGTCTCGAGTCCACTCGTGAGCCTTCTGAGGTGACGAACTGGCGCAGCGGTCTGTGGCTTGCACGTGACACAGCAGTCACACTGGAAAAAGGATCACATGCCGAAGACCATACTGGTCGTTGATGACAACGCTTCGTCGGTCACGGATCTCGTGCATGCGTTCGCGGCTTCCGGGTTGACCGCCGTCGGCGCGCACAGCTTCGCCGACGCGCTGAAGGTGCTGGGAAGCGTCGAGCCCGAACTGATGACGACGGGCGTGCGGCTCTGCCCCTACAACGGGCTGCACCTGGTGCTGCGGGCCCGCGCCCTCTACCCCAACACCGCCGCGATCGTCATCGGACCCGCCGATCCGATGCTGGCCTCCGACGCACGCGCCCTTGGAGCTGACGCGTATCTGACCACGCTGTCACCCGGCGAGATCGTGCTTCGAGGCGCTGAAGATTCTCGGGCGGCGCGGCGCCGCGGACAGTCTGCATGTCCGCGCGCTGCCGATCGCGGCCGCCGCGTCTCCGCTGGACGCTGCCGCCCTGGGCTAGCCGTCTTGACCGCCGAAAACTCATGCTCTTGAGGCAAAGTTTTCGGCGGGCAAGCGGCGAAACAGTAAGCAGTGCCACCTAGCGAGGCGGAGCTGCAGGGTCTGAGGCGGAGCCTCGCTAGACCTCGACCCTGCCGCGCCGAAGCGCTCGGAGATCCCGGCGCGAAGGCGCGTCTATGCCTGACCGATGTGCTCGACGTGGCTGGCCGGCGCGTGCTGGCCGATGGGCCCGATGTGGCTGACCTGCCGGTAGTCCTTGAACGGCAGCTGGCACTGGTGCTTGCGCAGGAAGTTCAGGAACTTCTTGTAGTCCCCGGCCTCCATGTTGAACAGCTCCACCATGATCTTGTAGTTGCCGCGCGCTTCTTCCAGCCCCTTGCGCACGACGTCGCGGACATGGGCGCGCGTGATCTCCCGCTGCATGTAGAGCGGATACACCGTCGTCCAGAACGACTCGCGCCGGTGCGTCAGACGGCTGTACAGGTCCTCGACGACGTCCACGGAGGGCGCGACGACCGGCGCGGCCGCGCAGCGCCGGTTGGCGCGCAGCTCCGCGGGCAGATCGCCCAGCTCCACGACCGCTCCGCGCCCGACGACGACCAGCCGCTCGAGGACGTTCTGAAGCTCGCGCACGTTCCCCGGCCACGAATAGTCCATCAGCGCCTCGAGCGCATCGGGAGCGATCGATTCGACCGACGAGCGGTTGGCGCGCTGGAACTGCCGGAGGAAGTGGTCGATCATGGCGCGAATGTCCTGCTTGCGCTGCCGCAGGGGCGGAACGAGCAGATGGATGACGTTCAGCCGGTAGAAGAGATCCTCGCGGAACGTGCCCTGGGCGATCATTTCCGACAGGGGCTTGTTGGTCGCCGCGACCACGCGCACGTTGACCGGCGTGCCGGCCCGTTCGCTGCCGACCTTCTGCAGCTCGCCCGTCTCGAGGAATCGCAGCAGCAGGCCCTGCATGCGCAGCGACATCTCCCCGACTTCGTCGAGGAAGATCGTACCTTCGTGCGCGGTCTCGAGTTTGCCCGGCTTGTCGCGATAGGCGCCGGTGAAGCTCCCCTTGACGTGACCGAACAGCTCGGACTCGAGAAGCGTTTCCGGAAGCCCCGCGCAGTTGACGGGAACGAACGGGCGGTTCGCCCGCAGGCTGCGTGCGTGAATGGCGCGCGCGACGAGCTCTTTGCCGACGCCGCTTTCGCCAGTGACCAGTACCTTCGCATCAGAGCGCGCGACGCGCTCGATCTCCTGCCTCAGTTCGACGATGGCAGAGCTCTCCCCTGTGATTTCTCCGTACAATCGCATGTTCTAAGACTCCGTGAGTTGCTGTGTGGGAACCATCATTGAGATAGCAAACGGTCGGCCACAGGCAGACCGAAGTCTCCACGGCAGAGCACAAATGATTTCATGGGCGTTTCCTCGATCTCTATGCGTGGACCCCCTCGACGGCCGATTACGGGATGTGCCTCTGGAGTGGATTCGGGTGTTTTTATTCTGCCTGGAGGAAGCAATTGCCGGTCTTTGGAGCCCGAAAAGTTCGAGAAAAACACACCTCATCCGCGTCATTCCGCCCACGCGAAGCGAATGGCCGTGTTCCAAAGGCGTACAGGGCCGGGGCGTCCGGCTGGCACGGACGGAATCTAACCCCCTGAATCCAAAGAGATACGACCGACTCATCCGTTTGGCGGCGCTCTTGCTCCCGAACCGCCACCAACATGCGGCCTCAGATTCTGCTCGTGAACCCGGAGCCCTCCTTCGCAGAGTCTCTGGCCCCGATGTTGACCTCGAACGGATTCGAAGTCACCCTCGCGGCCGACTTCGGGGAAGCGGCGGGACTGCTGCGAGGGCACACGTTCGACGCCCTGGTGACAGCGCACCGGCTCGGGGCGCACAACGGCCTGCATCTCGTTCTGCGTGCACGGGTTGACAGGCCGGCGGTGCTCACGGTCGTCACCTCGACGATCCCGGATCCCCAGCTCGAGGCCGAGGCGGCGGTGTTCGGGGCGGTGTGCCTGCTCGCCCCGTGGCAGGATTCGGCCAGATTGATCGAAGTCCTGCGATCGGCGGGCCCCCAGCCGGCCTGACGTTTGACCCCCCAAATCATCGCGCTTATACTCAGCGCGGAATGCCGGCCCCCACGACCATCGCGATCGGGATCACTCGAGTCCAGACGACCTGGATTTGTGCGGTCGGTGGGGACTGCGCGCTGGCTCGATAGCTAATCCGAACCCGGCAACCGCGGAACCCGCCGGCCTCCACGGGCCAGCGGGTTTTTTTTTGCGGCCGCCTTACAGCGGCCGGGTGGGCTCATCCCGAGCGCGCCGGTGCGGCGTCAGCCGCAGGCGGCCGGGTCCGAGGGGGACGCGTCATGAAGATCGCAAGGCCGTATCGCGCGGTGTTCCGGTGCACGGCCGGGTGTCCGGAGGACCACTCCATCTGGCAGCCCCTCTATCGTTGTCCACGCTGCGGAGCCCTGCTGCAGGTGGAGCACGATCTGGCCGCGCTGCGCGATCGCAGCCCGGCCGCCTGGATGCGCACCTTCGACGAACGGTACAAGCGCACGACCTGGCCGTACGGGTCGGGCGTCTGGGGAAAGAAGGAGTGGATCTGCCCCGAGCTCAGGAACGACAACGTCGTCTCGATGGACGAAGGCGGGACGAACATGTTCTGGGCCGAGCGCTTCGGCCAGGAGATCGGGGTCGAAGACCTCTGGGTCAAGCAGTGCGGGAACTCGCACACCGGGTCGTTCAAGGACCTCGGGATGACGGTGCTCGTGTCGGTCGTCAAGCAGATGGTCGCCGACGGCGCCGCCGTCCGCGCGGTGGCGTGCGCCTCGACCGGCGATACGTCCGCGGCGCTGGCCGCATATGCGGCCGCCGCGGGCATCCCCGCCATCGTCATCCTGCCGCGCGGCCGCGTCACGCCCGCGCAGCTCGTGCAGCCGCTCGCCAACGGCGCGAGCGTGCTGGCCCTCGACACGGACTTCGACGGCTGCATGACCATCGTGCGCCGGCTGGCTGAAGAAGAAGGTGTGTACCTCGCCAACTCGATGAACAGCCTGAGGCTCGAGGGCCAGAAGACGCTGTCGGTCGAGATCGTGCAGCAGTTCGACTGGGAGGTGCCGGACGTCATCGTCGTCCCGGGAGGCAACCTCGGCAACGTCAGCGCGATCGGCGCCGGTTTCGAGCTGATGCTGGAGCTCGGAGTGATTTCCAAGAGACCGCGGATCGTCGTCGCGCAGGCGGCCGCCGCCAACCCGCTCTACGTCGCCTACCGGAACAACTGGGTCTTCGAGCCGATGGCCGCGCAGCCGACCATCGCGTCGGCGATCCAGATCGGCAACCCGGTTTCGATCGACAAGGCGATTCGCACGCTCCAGCGATTCGACGGCATCGTCGAGCAGGCGACCGAGGCCGAGCTGGCGGACGCAGCCGCCCGCGCCGATCGTACCGGGATGTTCAACTGCCCGCACACGGGGGTCGCGCTGGCGGCGCTGGAGAAGCTGGTGGCGCGCGGTGACATCGCGGCCACCGATCGGACGATCGTCATCTCGACGGCGAACGGGCTGAAATTCAGCGAGTTCAAGGTCGCGTACCACACGAACAACCTCTCGGGCGTCCAGTCAACGTATGCGAACCCCCCGGTGGAGCTGCCGAACGACTACGACGCGGTGCGCCGGGCGGTCGACAGCGTCGTGTCCGCCGAATCGATCGCGTCGCGGAGCCGTTGACGTGGCGCCCACCAACCGCGATCTCGAAATCTGGAAATTCGGCGGCGCTTCGCTCGCGGATGCGGCGGCCATCCAAAGGGCCGCCGCGCTCATCGCGGCGCACAACGGGCCGCTCGTCGTGGTCGCGTCGGCGCTGGCCGGGGTGACCGACCTCCTGCTGAACGGCGCCACGCTCGCCTCGGCCGGCAAGGCGGACGAGGCGGGACGCGTCGCCGCGGTGTTCCTGCGCCGTCATCGCGAGATTGCCAGAACCGTGCTGCCCGCGGGGGCCTCGCGGCGAGCGCTGCTCGCGCGGCTCGACGAGGCGGCGCGCGAGTACCGCGATCTCTGCGGCGCGGTCGGCGTGCTCGGGCACCTGGCGCCGCGCGCGAGCGACATGCTCGCGGCGCGCGGCGAGCGGATGTCGGCCGCCATCCTCGCCGCCGTCCTGGCGGCCGGCCGGCGCAAGGCCGTCTACGTGGACGGCGCGGACATCATCGCGACCGACGGGCATCACGGCGGCGCGGCGCCCAATCTTCCCGAGACGGCGCGCCGCGCGCGGCGCCGGGTGGCGCCGCTCGTCGCGGACGGGGTCATCGCCGTGGTTCCCGGGTTCATCGGCTACGCCCCGGACGGCAGCGTCACCACCCTCGGCCGCGGCGGGTCCGACCTGACGGCGACGCTGCTCGCGCGTCCGCTGTCGGCGCGCCGGGTCGTGCTGTGGAAGGACGTGGCCGGCATCCTCACGGCCGATCCGCGGCTGGTGCCGGATGCCCGGCTGATCCCGCACCTGCATCACCGCGAGGCCGCGGAAGTCGCGCACTACGGCGCGAAGGTCCTGCACCCGCGGGCGCTCATCCCGCTCGCCGGCAGCCGCATCGTGCTGCGTGTCCGCAGCTTCCTCGATCCGGCCGCGCCGGGCACGGAGGTCTCGGCGCGCCGCGCGACCGTCAGGTATCCGGTCAAGGCGCTGGCGATCGTGCTCGGCCAGGCGATCGTCACTGTCGCCGGCAAGGGGATGGTCGGGGTCCACGGCATCGCCGCGCGGACCTTCGGCGCCCTCGAGGCCGAGCACCTGTCGGTCTCGACGATCTTCCAGGCCTCATCGGAAAGCTCGATCGGGTTCACGCTCCCGGAAACGGAATCGGACCGCGCGGTCAACCGCCTCGAGGACGCCTTCGCCCAGGAACTGGCGAGCGGGCTCATCGACAACGTCACCGCGCGCCGCGGAATGGCGGTCCTTGCCGTCGTCGGCGACGGGATGGCGGGATCGCCCGGCGTCGCGGGCCGCGTCTTCACGGCGCTGGCGGCGGGCGGGATCAACGTCGTCGCGATCGCGCAGGGATCGTCGGAGCGGAACATCTCGTTCGCGGTGACGGCCGCGGACGCGCCCGCGGCCGCGCGCCGCGTCCACGCCGCGTTCCAGCTGTCCAAGATTGGCGGCGGCAGCTCGCAATCCACCCCGCGGACCGACGTGGTCCTGCTTGGATTCGGACGTGTGGGGCGCGCCCTCGCCGACCAGATCGCCGCGCCGAACGGGCGCCCCGCGGTGCGCGTCGTCGGCCTGCTCGACAGGTCCGGCTATGTGTTCGAGCCGCGCGGGATCTCCCGGCGGCGCCTGCTCGCGCTGACCCGACAGAAGGATGCCGGCGCGCTGCTGACCGCGCTCGGCGGCCAACCGTCCGCCGCTGCCGAGGCCCTGACGTTCATGGCGGCTCATGCCGTCTCGCGCCCCGTGGTCGTTGACGTCACCAGCGACGAGACCGGCGATCTCGTGCGCGCGGCGCTCGGCCTCGGCTTCGATGCCGTGCTCGCCAACAAGAAACCCCTGGCCGGAACGTGGCAAAGCTACGCGGCGCTCCTGGGGGCGGCCACGACGACGGGCCGCCAGCTGCGGTACGAAGCGACCGTCGGCGCGGGGCTGCCCGTGATCGACACGTTCGCCAAGCTGGTCGAGACCGGCGACCGGGTGCTGCGCATCGAGGGCTGCGTCAGCGGCACGCTCATGTACGTCGTCTCCGCGGTGTCCGCGGGAAAGCCGTTCTCGGTGGCCGTGCGGGAAGCCGTCGAGCGCGGCTACGCGGAACCGGATCCGCGGGACGATCTCTCCGGACGCGATGCCGCGCGCAAGGCGTTGATCCTCGCGCGCCTGCTCGGCTACCGCGGCACGATGCCCACGCCGGACGATCTCGTGCCGCGATCCCTGAAGAAGCTCCCGCTCCAGACGTTCCTGACGCGGCTCTCCACGGTCGACGCGGAGTGGGCGGCGCGCGTCAAGCGCGAGGCGGCGCAGGGCCGCGTGCTGCGCTACGTCGTGACGGCGACCGCGCGCGGCGTGTCCGCGCGCCTGATCGCCGTTCCCTCGACGACGCCGATCGGCGCGCTGACGGGGACGCGCAACCTGGTGGCGTTCACCACGCGGCGGTACCGGACGGAGCCGCTGGTCATCAGCGGTCCAGGCGCTGGCGCCGAGGTCACCGCGGCGGGCATCCTCAACGACATCTACTCGCTCGCCGCCCCTTGATCGGATTGTCCATGCCGTCCCCCCGTCCTCTACACCTCGACCCGGACGCGATGCTCCGGCTGATTCTGACGAGCCGTGTCTACGACGTGGCGCACGAGACGCCGCTCGAGCCGGCGCCCCGGCTCTCGGCACGCCTGAAGAACCAGGTGGTCCTGAAACGGGAAGATCTGCAGCCGGTGTTCAGCTTCAAGCTGCGCGGCGCGTACAACCACATCGCGCACCTGTCCCAGACGGAGCGCGCCCGCGGCGTCATCGCGGCGAGCGCCGGCAACCACGCGCAGGGGGTCGCGTTCGCGGCGCGCCACCTGGGGCTGCGCGCCCTCATCGTGATGCCGCAGACCACGCCAGAGATCAAGATCGATGCGGTCCGCGAGATGGGCGCCGAGGTCGTACTGCACGGCGACACATACGGCGACGCCAAGACGCACGCCGACCAGCTCGCCGGATCGAACGGGATGGCGTTCGTGCACCCGTTCGACGATCCGCTCGTCATCGCCGGGCAGGGCACCATCGGCACGGAGATTCTTCGCCACCGCCTCGGCGACCTGTCGGCGATCTTCGTGCCGGTCGGCGGCGGCGGGCTGATCGCCGGCATCGCGAGCTACGTCAAGGCGCTCAAGCCCGGGATCCGGGTGATCGGCGTCGAGCCGTACGAAGCCGACGCGATGTTCCAGTCGCTCGCCGCCGGACGCCGCGTGCTGCTCGACCATGTCGGCATCTTCGCCGACGGCGTGGCCGTGCGCGAGGTGGGCGAGCTGACGTTTCCAATCGTGCGCGCGACGGTCGAAGAGATCGTGCGGGTCTCGAACGACGAGATCTGCGCGGCGATCAAGGACATCTTCGACGAGACGCGCTCGATTCTGGAACCGGCGGGCGCCCTCGCCGTCGCCGGGCTCCGCGCCTGGGTCGAGCGGACCGGCGCCACGGGGGAACGGCTCGCCGCGATTCTGAGCGGCGCCAACATGAACTTCGATCGCCTGCGGTTCGTTGCCGAACGTGCCGAGCTCGGCGAATCCCGCGAGGCGCTCTTCGGCGTCACGATCCCCGAGCGCCCGGGCGCGTTCCGCGAGTTCTGTTCGGCGATCGGCCGGCGTGTCGTCACCGAATTCAATTACCGGCTGAGCGGCCGCGAGGAGGCGCACATCTTCGTCGGGATTGCCACGCGGTCGCGGCAGGATGCGGAGGAGCTCGCCGGAACGTTCGAGCAGGGAGGCTACCGGACGACGATCCTCACCGACGACGAGGTCGCGAAGCTGCACGTGCGGCACATGGTCGGCGGGCGGAGCCCCGACGTCGCCAACGAGCAGCTGTGCCGCTTCGAGTTTCCCGAGCGGCCGGGCGCGCTCATGGCGTTTCTCGAGCAGCTCGGCGGCCGCTGGAACATCAGCCTCTTTCACTACCGGAACCACGGCGCCGACTTCGGCCGCGTGCTGGCCGGCTTCGAGGTGCCGGCCGGGCAGATGGGCGGCTTCGAGGAGTTTCTCGATCGGCTCGGGTACCCCTATCAGCGCGAGCGCGCCAGCGTCGCCTACGAGTTGTTCCTGGGACCGGGGAAAAAGTCTTCGTAGCGCATGGCTTCAAACGCTCTGACATTGGGCGCAGAGCGACGCCAGGCGTGTCGCACTATCAACTCGACTGCCGGATCAAGGCCAGCGAGGAGTGAGCTACGGCTTGAAGCGCTTCCAGTCGATCCCGAGCTTGCGGACCTTGTAGTTGACGATCCGCTCGGTCGTGCGGAGCAGGCGGGCGGCTTTCGCGCGGTTGCCGCGGGCGCTCTTGAGCGCGTCCTGCAGCAGGTCTTTCTCGTACGCCGCGACCGCGTCGTCGAGCGCGATGCTCATCACCGTGCCGGAGGCCTCCGCGGTCTGGAGCGTCGGCGACAAATGGTGCGCGTGGATGACGTGGCCGTCGCAGACGAGCACCGCCCGCTCGATGACGTTCTGCAGCTCCCGCGCGTTCCCCGGCCAGTGATACGACGTCAGCATGTCGATCGCCGGCGTGGCCAGCCGGCGGATGTCGCGCCCGTGCTCGCCGGAGAAGCGCTGCAGGAAGTGATCGGCGAGCAGCAGCACGTCGGGCTTCCGCTCGCGCAGGGGCGGAATGAAGATCGGGAACACGTTCAGCCGGTAGAACAGATCCTCGCGGAACGACCCCTTCTCGATCGCGCGCTCCAGGTCCTTGTTGGTCGCGGCAATCAGGCGCACGTCGGCTTTCAGCGTTTCGTGGCCGCCGAGCCGCTCGAACTCGCGCTCCTGGAGCACGCGCAGGAGCTTCACCTGCGTGGAGAGCTGCACGTCGCCGATCTCGTCGAGGAAGAGCGTGCCGCCCTCCGCCAGCTCGAACCGCCCCTTCTTCCGCTGGTCGGCGCCCGTGAACGCCCCTTTCTCGTAGCCGAAGAGCTCCGACTCGATCAGCGTATCCGGCAGCGCGCCGCAGCTCACCTTGACGAACGGCTTCTTCGCCCGCGCGGAGTTGTAGTGAATCGCGCTCGCGATGAGCTCCTTGCCGGTGCCGGATTCGCCGCGCAGCAGGACCGAGGTGCTCGTCCGCGCCACCTGGGCCACCTGCTCGTAGACGCGCTGCATCGGGCCGCTGTTGCCGACGATGCCGGCAAAGTCGTAGCGCTCGCGGAGCTCCTGCTTCAGGTGCGCGTTCTCGTTGACCAGCCGCTTGTGCTGGGCGGCCACCAGGCGCTGCACCTTCAGCGCCTGGCCGATCATCGACGCCGCCACGCTGAAGAACGCCTTCGAGCGGTCGTAGTTCCGATCCGCCTTGAACTTCAGGTTCACGCCGAGGGCGCCGACCACGCGCCGGTCGAACCCGATGGGGACGCAGACGAAGCTGGACTCGTCCCCGGCGCCGTCGTCGCGGGGCGTGCTGCGGAAGATGAGGGCCGGCTCCTTGCTGACGCGCGGCACGATCACCGCCTTGCCGGTCTCGACGACCTTCCCGATGACCCCTTCGCCGACCGTGTACTGGATGTGGTGGGAGGGCCGGTTCAGGCCGTGCGCCGCCTCGACGTGGAGCTGCCGGCCATCGTCGTCCACGAGCACGACGAGGCTGCGCGCGATGGCGTGCCGGCGGGCGAGCGTCTCGAGGACCTCGTGAATCGCCGCCTTCGCGTTCAGCGTGCTCGAGAAGGCCTCGCCGATCTGCAGCAGCGTGCCCAGGCGTTCGTGCTCGTTCGAGGGACTGTCCGGCGCGGTGGTTCGGGTCGAGAGCTTTGTCGTCATGCGGTATAGGCAGGCACTACGACAAAAATGTCGATCCTGCTGATAATGTGCCCCCCAATTCTGACTCGGCTCCGCTCTGCCGTCAATCGGGAAAGACCGACAACAGTAATCTTTAGAGACTTAATTGTTCGGCGCGGCGGGGCGCCGGTTTCGCGCGGTTTGTCGCCGGAGCAAAATTTTCAGACAGAATTGTCTGAAATAGGCCTCGGCGGTAAACGGGCCCCGGATGTAAATGGACTGCAAACGGAGATACGGGGGGGGTTGGCGGGGGCACCCCGGCAGGGCGCCCTTCGACTCGCCTGGTGCCGTGCGCTCGCTCAGGGGCAGGCCGGCCTTTCGCCTCCGCCCCGGCTTACGACGGCCTCTCGGGGGACAGGAAGCGCGCGAGGATCCCGGTCGTGCGCTCCCATTCGAGGGTCTCGCGCTCGACCTGTTTCTTCCCGGCACGGGTCAGCTTGTAGAACTTCGCCTTGCGGTTGTTCTCGGACAGTCCCCACTCCGACGCGACGTAGCCCTCCTGTTCCAGCTTCAGCAGCGCGGGGTACAGCGTGCCGTAGTTCAGGGAGAGCTTGTCGCCGCTCGTCTGCTCGATGCGGCGCGCGATGCCGTAGCCGTGGAGCGGCCCGAGCGTTTCGAGTGTCTTGAGGACCATGAGGGCCAGCGTGCCCTGCCACACCTCAGCCTTGTCGGCCATGCGGGAAACTCCTATTAGATACCAATAGGAGTGTAGCACACCCCGGGCTTACTTCTTCTCGGCCGCCTTGGCTTCGGCCGCGCCGATCTCGCGGAGGTAGATGTTGCGGAAGCGGATCTCCGAGCCGTGCGTCTGGAGCTCGATCTGGCCGCGCGCCGGCACCGGCTGGGTGCGGTCGAAGAAATTGTCGAGGACCTGCCCGTCGACGGTGACCTTGTCGTTGAGCGAGATCCACACGCGCGATCCAATCATCTTGATCTTGAACGTGTTCCATTCGCCGATCGGGTTGTCGGCCTTCACGAGGGGCCACTTCCCCGGGTTGTCCTTGTTGTTGTTCCACAGCGCGCCGGAGCCCCTGTCGGCGCCGTTTTTCTGCTCCTTGAGGTTGGCGGGGTCCCAGATCTGCACTTGAGGAATGCTGCGGAGGTACAACCCGAGTCTCCGCCGGGGCTCACCATCAGCCAATCCACCCACATCTCGAAGTCGCCGTACTCCTTGTCGGTGGCGAGGTGCACGCTCTGTCCGTCGGAGACGATCTCCCCCTTGGCCTTGTCCACGCTCCAGTGCTTATCGCGCTCCGCGTTCCAGGCCGTCTGCTTCGCGGTGAGCTCGGCGGGCGTGAGCTTCGCCTGCTCGTACGGACTGTAGGTCCCCTGCCGGCCGCGCCAGCCGCTCAGATCCTGTCCGTTGAACAGCGCCGTGAAGCCCTTCGGGGCTTGATTGAGAGGACGCGGCTGGGCCTGCGCCCCGGCGGCGGCCATCGCCAGAAAGAGCACGGTCGTGACTCGCATTGGTTCATGTCTGCTCCTAGGAGCGCCGATTGTGCCATATTCCGGACGTGGGCGAGATCAAAAGCGGCAGCAGCGGAGGCGCGATGCGTAAGTGGCGGGTGGCGATTCTTGGACTGGGGCACTGGTATTCGGCGTACAACCTGGCGCGCGCGCTGCCCGAGTACCCGCGCGCGGAGCTGATCGCGGTCGGCTGGCACGACAAGGCCCAGCTGGACGAGTTCACCAGCACCTTCGACGTCGACGGCTACACCGACTACGACGCGCTCCTCGAGCACGAGCGCATCGACATCGTCCACATCGCGGCGCCGGTGTCGGAGCTCGAGGGCCTGACGATCAAGGCCGCCCGTGCCGGCAAGCACATGATTCTGGGCAAGCCCCTGGCCATGTCGGTCGCGCAGGCCGATCGCATGGTCGACGCGGTCGAGACGGCCGGCGTGACCTGCTTCCCGTTTCAAGGGATCGGGCGTCTGCGTAATGCGGAGTTGAAAGCCCGCATCGACAAAGGGGAGATCGGAGACATCATTCTGCTGCACCAGACCAGCCGGTGGTCGATCGCCGAGGACTGGTACAACTCCGGCACCCCCGGCTGGTTCGTCGATCCGCGGCACGTGCCGGGCGGCGCATTCGTGGACGAAGGCATCTATTGGATTGACGCCTTCAGATGGCTGACCGGGAGCGAGATCGTGCAGGTCGAGGCGAAGATCGCCAACCTGGTGCACAAGGACATCGCCGTCGAGGACTGGGGCATGGCGACGTTCACGTTCGCCAACGGCGTCATCGCGACGCTGGAAGCGGCGTGGACGATCAACGCGCCGAGAAAAACGGGACCGTCGCCGAAGCAGAACAGCGTCGTGCGGCTCGAGGTCGTCGGGTCGCGCGGGGAGATCGTCGATCAGCAGTTCCGCGCGCCCGGACGCGCCGTGCTCGCGGCAGGCGCCGCCGACTGGGTGTTCGAGCGGCAATCAGAGCCGCCGTTCAGGCCGGCGCCGCCGTTTCCCCTCAATCACCTCATCGAGTGCCTGGACAACAACCAGACGCCCGCGGCCACGATTCAAGATGCGCGCCGATCGCTCGCCGTGGCCCTTGCCGCCTACGAATCAGCGCGAGAGGGGCGGGCGGTGCGGTTGGATTAGAGGCTCCCAGCTCCCAGCTCCCAGTTGCGGGAAGCTGGAAGCTGGAAGCTAACTACACCACCGGCACCGGCGTGGACAGCGCCGCGAGCACTTCCTTGTAGAGATACTTCGCCCCTTCGATGCCGTTCAACGGGCCCGCCTCGGTACTCGAGCGCGAACGTGCCCTTGAACCCGCCGGCGAGCATGATCCGGACCGAGCGCTGCACGTCGTTCTTGTCCCCCCAGCGATCCCAGTACTTCGCGTGCACGTTCGTGTGCGAGTACGGCGCGAGCGCCTTGAGGCCGTTGAAGAGCATGTACTCGTGTTCCCAGTTGCAGAAGTCGGGCGACGCTTCGCAGTACGGGTGGTTGATCGTGTCGAGCATGATCCGGATGTTCATCGGATCGGCGGCGAGCCCCCAGTGGTTCTCGAACGTGACCTTGATCCCGAGCTTCCCGCCGAAGTCCGCCATTTCCTTGTACGACTCGATCGCGGCATTGAGCAGCGGGATGATGTCGATGTTGCGCGGGTACCCGTCGCTCGAGCGGGGGATCGCGTTCGGCCTGATGCCGGGGCCGAGCGCGGACGTCGAGTTCATCCGCATCGACTTGACCCCGAGGACGGCGCATCCCTCGAGCCACCTCTTGGCGATCTCGACGCCTTCCTTGCGCTGGGTCTCGTCCGGGCCGGCGAGGTTCGTCGGCGCGTTGTTCGAGATGTGCTGGCACTTGACGCCCGTCTCGGACATCTTCGCGGCGAGCCTGTCGAGCCACTTCCTCCCGGACGGGCTCATCGGCTCGAACCCGCGGGTGAACATGCTGTCGTCGGTGACGTCGCCGAACAGCCCCGAGAAGAGATCCATGTGCGTCACGCCGGGGAAGTTGTCCTTCGTGAACTGCGGGAAGTCGAGCATGGTGATCTCGCCATACTTCTCCTTCATCTGCGCGTTCGTCATCCCGGCGTTCGCGTTCGGCTGCTGCCCGCCGCCCCTGCCCCCGCCCGCTCCGGCCTGAGCGGCCGCAGCGGCGGCCGGCGCGCCTGCGGGAGGCGCCGCAGCGCCCGCGGCACTCGGCGGCGGCGCGTCACCTCTCGCGCCCGCGCCCCGGCCTCCGCCGGCGCGCGACTTGAAAATCGACCGGATCGGCCACGTGCAGGACGCAATGCGAGCCAGCTTGTCCTTCTCGGTCCACGCGCCGCCCTGCGCCGCGGCAGCCCCAGCCGCCTCGTTTCCCGTCAACACGAGCCCCGCCGCGCTCAATCCGGCCCCGGCGGTCTTGAAGAAACCGCGTCGATCCAGGCCGCCGTTGTTGTCGTGATCTGTCATGAGTTCCTTCTTTTCTAGGTTACGACGCTGATTCTATACACGGATACCACGGATGACACGGATGACACGGATAGCGTCACGGCACGGCGCACTCGAGCGCAGCGCGTCTCGAGTGCGCCCCGGACAGCACGCTGAGATCTCATCACGAATGGAGCGTGACACGATCTGTATTCTGCGGTATTTTCCGTGTAATTCGTGTAATCCGCAATCCGTGTGGTCCGTGTAATCCGTGTTTCTCATCCGTGGCCTTGGAGGGACGATCCGTGGCGTTCACTGTGACAAAAGATTTGATCCTGCCGAGCACCGTGACCGGCTCGTGGCCGCGGCCGCGGTGGTTCGACATGAGCATGTGGGCGAAGCCGCTCGACACCTGCATGATGGACATCCGCTTCCGCGAGAAGTTCCAGGACGCGCTCGCCGTGGTGATCAGCGACGAGGAGCGCGCGGGGCTCGACATCCTCACGCACGGCGACTTCCACTGCGACGAGGACTTCGCCGGCCGCAGCTGGCACCACTACCCGCTGCAGCGCTGGACCGGCTTCGAAGGCGACTACCTCCAGTCCGAGGAAACCCGCAGCGAGTGGCTCCGCTACCCGCCGGGCACGCTGCTGAACGAAATCTACACCGGCTGGCGCTGGCCGCGCGTGACGGGCAAGATCGAGCACCGCCCGCTCGACTACGCCAAGATCTGGCGCATCGCGCAGAGCAAGACGCGCAAGCCGGTCCGCTTCGGGACCTGCTGCTCGCAGGTCATGGGCCTCTTCCTCGACATCCACACCGACAAGTACAAGGACTCCCGCGAGGTCTTGTGGGACATGGCCGTGGCCATGAACACGGAGCTCCTCGCGCTGCGCGACGCCGGCTGCCGGTGCATCCAGATCGAAGAGCCGACGCTGCACTTCATGGCCAACACGTTCGGCGCCGGCCACGAGCGGGTGAAGTTCATGATCGACTGCTACAACCGCGAAGTGCAGGGGCTCGACGACGTGGAGCTCTGGATTCACACGTGCTGGGGCAACCCGAACATGCAGCGCGTGATGGACGACACGAGCTACAAGGCGTCGTTCGATCTGTACCTGAACGAGATGAAGGGCGACGTCTGGACGATCGAGACGAAGGACCGCAACTTCAAGGACCTCGAGCTCTTCGGCCAGTACAAAGGCAAGCTGCCGAAGAAAATCTGCATCGGCGCCGTCAGCCACCGGACGCTGCAGGCCGATCGTCCGGGCGACGTAGCCGACTCGATCCGCACCGCGCTCCAGCACATCGCGCCCGAGCAGCTGATCGTGTCGAGCGACTGCGGCTTCGGCCGGCAGGGCGCCAACCGCGAGATCGCCTTCTACAAGGCCAGCTCGATCGCGCAAGGCTGCAACATCGTCCGAAAGGAGCTGGGCGTCGAAACGTCCTACGTCCCGGCCGCGGACCCCGCGCTGCAGATGGACATCGTCCCTAAGACCGCGAGTCCCGGGGCGTAGGGGCTCGGGACCGGGCTCGGGACTCGGGACTCGGGATTCAGGGATTCAACGACTAGAGTGATTAGGGATTCTTCGGCCCCGCCTGCAGGAAGGCGATCAAGGCGTTGATCTCCGGGTGGCTCAAACCGGTCAGCAGCTCCTCGGGCATGAGCGACACGGTCGATTTCTGCTGCGTCTTGATCTGGGATTTCGCCACCTGCACGGGCCGATCGGGATCCTGCGCCGTGCGCAGGACGATCCGCCGATCGTCTTCCATGACCACGGCGCCGGTGATGATGTCGCCGCCGGTGGTTTCGATCAGGAACGCCTCGTATTGATCCGAGATGATCTTAGACGGCCACAGGATCGATTCGAGGATGTCCTTCTTCTTGAACCGGCTGTTGAGCGTCGTCAGGTCGGGCCCGACGTCGGTGCCGAGATCGCCGAAACGATGGCACGCGGCGCACAGCTTTTCGAAGACGGGCTGCCCCTCCGCGGGCTTCGGCACACGATCGGGCGGCGTGGCGAGCAGCGCGGCCATCAGCTCGTCGCGCGCGCCGGCCGCCGCAGGCTGTTGCGTTCCAGCCGGCGCCTGGCTCTGAAGCGGCGCGGCCGCCCCCGACGACACGACGAGCGCTGACGCGATCGCGCCGGACAACAGGATGGTGAGGCGGGGCAAGGTCATGGGAATCTCCGGGGCATTGTAATATCTCCGGGCCTTGATCCGCGGTTACCTCGAGCTGCTCCGTCCGCCGAACGTGATCACGGCCATGGCGGACGTGCTCGCCGGGTACGCCGTCGCGGGGCTGGGAAACGGCCGGGCCTTGCCGTGGCTGCTGGCGGCCACCGCCTGTCTCTACGCCGGCGGCGTGGTCCTGAACGACTTCTTCGATCGCCGGCTCGATGCGGTCGAGCGGCCGGAGCGGCCCATCCCGAGCGGCCGGGTCCCGGCTTCGCACGCCGCAAGCCTCGGCTCAGCTCTGCTGGTCGCCGGGGTCGCCTCAGCCGCGCAAACGACAACCCCGGCGGTCGCCATCGCCTGCGGCATTGCGGCACTGGTCGTGCTGTACGATGCGTGGGGGAAGCACCAGGCCGCCTTCGGCCCCGTCAATATGGGGCTCTGCCGCGGGCTGAACCTGGTGCTGGGGATGGCGGCCGTCCCGGCCACAATCTCGGGACACTGGCCCCTCGCGCTGCTATCCTTTGTATATATTGGCGCGGCGACGGCGGTCAGCCGTGGCGAAGTCCACGGCGGGAAGCGCGGGGCCGCGGGCCCGGCTCTGATATCGTTAATCGCCGTGGTGGGCGTGCTGGCGGCGATGGCGGTCCGATCGGGACCACACGCTGTTGCGGCCATCCCGCTCACGATCGTGCTGGGATGGCGGGTGTTGCCGCCGTTTTGGAGTGTTTACAGGGACCCGCGCCCCACGCTGATCCGCCGGGCGGTGAAGGCCGGGGTGCTTTCGCTGGTGCTCGTCGACGCGGTGATCAGCACCGTGTACGCAGGGCCGCTGTACGGCGCGCTCGTGCTCGCGACGGCGGTCACGGCGGGCCTGCTCGCCAGGCTGTTTTCGGTAACCTGATGGACGTCATCCGGCAGGAAATCAACGTCGCGTTCCGCTACCCGGTCCATTTCACGACGGGGGTCTTCACCCCGTCGAACCGGCTGGTGCGGGATCTCGTCCAGAGCGACGACGCCACGACGCCGGCGAAGGTCGTAGCCGTCGTCGATCGCGGCGTGGCGCGCGCGCATCCGGAGCTGACCGCTTCGATCGAACGCTACTGCCTGGAGCACGAGGCGGCCATCACTCTCGCGGCGCCTGTCCTCGTGATCCCGGGAGGCGAACAGGTCAAGAACGAGCCGCGGCACACGGAGCGTGTGCTCGAAGCGATCAACGCCGGGCAGTTGTGCCGCCATTCGTATCTCATCGCGGTCGGCGGCGGCGCGGTCCTCGACGTCGCCGGCTTTGCCGCGGCCACGGCGCACCGCGGCGTGCGGCTCATCCGCGTCCCCACCACCGTCCTCTCGCAGGACGATTCGGCGGTTGGCGTCAAGAACGGCGTGAACGCGTTCGGCAAGAAAAACTACCTCGGCACGTTCGCCCCGCCGTTCGCGGTGATCAACGACTTCGGCTTTCTCTCGACGCTCTCCGACCGCGACTGGCGGAGCGGGATCTCCGAAGCGGTCAAGGCGGCCCTCATCAAGGACCGCGGCTTCTTCGAGTACCTCGAAACGCACGCCGCCGCGCTCGTCGCCCGCGAGCCGGCCGCCATGGAACAGGTCGTGCGGCGCTCCGCCGCGCTTCACCTCCGGCACATCGCGACCGGGGGGATCCGTTCGAGCTCGGGTCATCGCGCCCGCTCGACTTCGGCCACTGGGCGGCGCACAAGCTCGAGCAGGTGACGCACCATCGGCTCCGGCATGGCGAGGCGGTCGCGATCGGCATCGCCCTCGACAGCACCTACGCCCACCTCTCGGGCTTTCTCGCCGAGCCCGAATGGCGGCGCATCATCGACGTCTTCCTCGCGCTCGGCCTGTCCGTGTACACGCCGGCGCTCGGCGAACGGCTCGACACGCCGGCCGATCCCGGCTGCGTGCTTCGCGGGCTGGCGGATTTCCAGGAGCACCTGGGCGGACGGCTGACCATCATGCTGCTCAAGGGGATCGGAGAGCCCTTCGACGTGAACGAGATTCGGCAGGATGTGATGATCCGCTGCATCGAGATGCTGAAGACCATCGAAGCCGGCCGTCCCGAGACGACCGCGCAGAAAGCCTCGTGACGTCATGAACAGCCAGGCGCACAACTCCCCGCTGACCGCGACCGAGATCGTCGACGAGTACTTCATCGAGAACCGCACCAGGCTGCTGGAGATGGCGGCGTTTCTCGATCGGCTCGAGCGCGCGGATCCGGCGTGGGCGGGGCACGATTTCAGGATGAAGGCGTTCGCGGAAGCGCTCGAAGCGCTGTCGGCGCCCGGCGACCGGCTGATGCGGGTCCAGCTCCTGCTGAGCGATCCGCGGACCGGTCCGCTCGACGCGCTGGACCGGAAGAGCGCGGTTGGCGCGTACGATCGCTGGAACCAGGAGGGGCGCTCGTGAAGTACATCGATCACCACGCGCACATGGTCTCGCGCACGACCGACGACTACCAGCAGCTGGCGCTCACGGGCTGCGTGGCGGTGACCGAACCGGCCTTCTGGGCCGGCTGGGACCGCAGCTGCGGCGACAGCGTCGAGGACTACTTCCGGCAGCTCACGGAGTTCGAGCCGCGCCGGGCCGCGCAGTACGGGGTGCAGCACTACACGTGGATGGCGATCAACCCGAAGGAAGCCGACAACCGCGAGCTCTCGCGCGACGTCCTGGCGCGCATCCCGAAGTTCCTCGACAGGCCGACCGTTCTCGGCATCGGCGAGATCGGCCTCAATCGCGTCACGCGCAACGAGATCGCGACCTATACCGAGCAGGTGGAGCTCGCGATTGCCCACGATCAGCTGATCCTCATCCACACCCCGCACCTCGAGGACAAGTACAAGGGCACGCACATCTCGGTCGACGTCCTGCGCCGCTACCGCGAGATCGTGCCGCAGCGGGTGATGGTCGATCACGCCGAGGAGCACACGGTCGAGATGATCCTGGAGCACGGCTTCTGGGCGGGACTGACCCTGTATCCGCAAACGAAGATCTCGCCCCAGCGCGCGGTCGACCTCATCGAGAGGCACGGGCCCGAGCGCATCTGCGTGGCCGGCGCGTGCGACTGGGGGCCGAGCGACCCGATCGCCGTCCCTCGGTTCGTCCTCGAGATGCGCCGGCGGCGCCATCCCGAGGCGCTCATCCAGCAGGTCGTGTTCGACAACCCGGTGCGCTTCCTCAGCCAGTCGCCGAAGTTCAAGGTGGCGCCGCGGGAGATCGAAGCTGCCCCGGCGCGGATCGGCTGACAGGCAGACGTGCAACTCGACAACGAAGGCTTCTTCCATCTCACGTACTGCACGAACATCCATCCCGCCGACGGGTGGGACGCCGTCAACATCAACCTCCGGCAGTTCGCCCCGGCGCTGAAGCGGCGGCTCTCCCCTTCCGCCCCGTTCGGGCTGGGGCTGCGGCTCTCCGCGCGCGACGCCCGCGAGCTGCTCGAGGGCGAACGGCTCGCCGAGTTTCGCGGGTTCCTCGACCGCGAGGGCCTCTACGTCGCGCTCATCAACGGGTTTCCGCACGGCTCCTTCCATCGCACGGCCGTCAAGGCCGCGGTCTACGCGCCGGACTGGCGCGACGACGAGCGGGTGCGGTACACGCTGGACCTGCTCGAGATTCTTGGCGGCCTGGTACCGGCCGGACTCGACGGCGGCATCTCCACCGCGCCGCTGTCCTACAAACCGTGGATGCCCAACCCGACGCACGCCGCCTGGGACCGCCTCGTCACCAACGTCGTCCGCGTGGCGGAGGCGATGGTAAGGCTTCGGCAGCGGACGGGCACGTTCGTTCACCTGGACATCGAACCGGAGCCCGACTGCCTGATTGAAACGAGCGACGAGCTCATCGAGTTCTTCAACCGGCGGCTGCTCCCGGATGGCGGGCCACGGCTGGCGGCCGCGCTGGGCTGCGGGCCCGCCGAGGCGGACGCGCAGCTTCGCGATCACGTGCGCATGTGTCTCGACTGCTGCCACTTCGCCGTCGAGTACGAAGACGCCGAGGCGGCGCTGGCGCGCGTGCAGCAGGCGGGCATCCAGGTGGGACGCGTGCAGCTCAGCTCGGCGCTGAAAGTGACGTTCCCGGAGAACGGCCCTGAATCCGCGGCCCTCGCCGATCGCTTGCGACGGTTCGCCGATTCCACCTACTTGCATCAGGTGATCGAGCGGCGCGGCGCCGAGCTCCGCCACGTCCCCGATCTCGGCGAGGCCCTGGACGGCCCGGCGCCGCTGCCCGGGACGGAATGGCGGATTCATTTTCACGTCCCGCTCTTCACCGCCGAGTACCGACGGCCTCGGGTCCACGCAGGACTACGTACGCACGGTGCTCGGCATCAACTGGCGAACGCGGTTCGCCCGGCACTTCGAGATCGAGACCTATACCTGGGACGTGCTGCCCGAAGGGCTGAAGGCCGATCTCCTCGACTCGATCGGCCGGGAGTACGAGTGGGTGCTGAAGGAGTGGAAGAGATAGCGCCGCCGACAACTCCCAAAAAGCCCAACTCCCAACTCCCAAAGTGTCTGGGGGTGAAATTGCGGCGACTTCCACCCGGCTGATACAAGCAGGTAGCTTGGGAGTTGGAAGTTGGAGGTTGGGAGTTGACGCGTTCCTATGCAGAAAATCGTCGTCCTCAACGTCGTCGGGCTGACGCCCGCGCTGCTCGGCCCCTCGATGCCCGCGCTGTCCGGCTGGGCGCGCGAGGCCGCCGTGGCGCGCATCGCGTCGGCGTTTCCGGCCGTGACGTGCACCGCGCAGTCCGACTACGTCACCGGCCGCTTCCCCGACGCGCACGGCATCGTCGGCAACGGCTGGTACGCGCGCGAGGACGCCGAGGTCAAGTTCTGGAAGCAGTCCAACCGGCTCGTCCAGGCGCCGAAGATCTGGGAGACGGCGCGCGCCGCCGATCCGTCGTTCACCTGCGCGAACCTGTTCTGGTGGTTCAACATGTACTCCACGGCGGAGTACTCGGTGACCCCGCGGCCGATGTACCCGGCCGACGGCCGCAAGGTGCCCGACGTCTACACGACGCCGCCCGGGCTGCGCGACGAGCTCCAGTCAAAGCTCGGGACGTTTCCGCTGTTCGAGTTCTGGGGACCGCGCGCGTCGATTCGATCGACGCAGTGGATTGCGGAATCGGCGAAGGAAGTGGACCGGCGGTTCAACCCGACGCTCACGCTCATCTACCTGCCGCATCTCGACTACAACCTGCAGCGCGTCGGGCCCGGCGATCCGGCCGCGGCCGCCGACCTGGCGCAGGTGGACGCTGTCTGCGGCGATCTGATTCGGCACTACGAGTCGCACGGCGCGCAGGTAATCGTGCTCTCGGAGTACGGACTGCGCGACGTCTCCTCTCCCATCCACCTGAACCGCGTCCTGCGCGAGCACGGGCTGCTGGCGGTCCGCGACGAGCTCGGCCACGAGACGATCGATCCCGGGGCCAGCGCGGCGTTCGCGGTCGCCGATCATCAAGTGGCGCACGTCTACATCAACGACCCGGCGAAGGCGCACGAAGTCCGCGCCTTGATCGAGAAGACCCGCGGCGTCGAGGCGGTGCTCGACCAGGCCGGAAAACGCTCGCACCACATCGATCATCCCCGCGCCGGGGATCTGATCGCCGTGTCGGAGCCCAACTCCTGGTTTACCTACTACTACTGGCTGGACGATCGGCGGGCGCCCGACTACGCGCGGACGGTCGACATCCATCGCAAGCCCGGCTACGACCCGGTCGAGTTGTTCGTCGATCCGGCGATTCGTATCCCGGCCCTCACGGTGGGATGGAAGCTGGCGAAACGCAAGGCGGGACTGCGCTCCCTGCTCGACGTGATTCCGCTCGACGCGTCGCTCGTCAAAGGATCCCACGGGCGCCGGACCGGCTGGGATGAAGATGGCCCGGTGTTCATCAGCCGGCAGAAGCACCTCGTGCCGTCGCCGCGCATCACATCAGTGGATGTTCACGATCTGATTCTGGGGCATCTGAATAAATAGCTTCCAGCTTCCCGCTTCCAGCTACCAGCTCGTTACGACTAGAGCCATCGAGCTGTACAGGCGGAGGTCAAGCACTGCAAGCATGAACCTGAAAGCTGGGAGCTGGGAGCTGGGAGCTACTTCAGCAAGAACTCCCGCCGCCGCTCGATGAACCCTCGCAGCGTGTTCTCCGGCGCCGGACTTCCATCCTCATAATCGGCGCCGAGATCCGCGTGGAAAGCTTCAGTGCTGTAGAGCTTTCGCGTGTCAACCCTGATGTCGGATTCGATGAGCGCCTGCCACGCCCGGACCAGCGGCCCAACCCGGTTCCAATCCAGCCAGCGGCGGGCGATGTCCCGCACGTACGAGAGATAGCGCGCGCGCAGCGCCGGCACGGCCAACAGCTTCGAGCGCAGCGGCTTGGCGGCGTCCTCGAGGCCGGTGAGCGGATCGAGATCGGGACCGCCACCGCCGAAGCCCCGGCCGGCGCCGAGCGCCTCGTTGAAGTCGAGCGGCAGCGCGTGGAATTTCCCGCGGTCATCGAGATAGATGCTGTAGTCGCTGGCGCGCGTCCAATAGCCGTCGCTGTTGACGAGCGCGGTCTCGAGCGCGAGAAACCTCAGCGTGGCGTCGATGTCGAGGATCGGTTCGAGCGCGTCCTGCAGCTGCTCCGCCGGTGTCTGGCTCAACACGCGACAGAGGTTGATGAGCGCCGCCCACGACTGCTCATCGTCCTTGGTCTTGATCTCGTAAATCGCTTTGTACGGGGCGGCCCCCTCGCCCAGGGTACTCGAGGCCCGCCCGTCCGCGCGGGCTGCCGGGCACCTTCCAGCGCGCCCCGCTCGTGCTGTTGAACCAATCGCGGAGGAAGTCCTTGTTGAACTGCTGCACGTTCTGGAACACGCCCCAGCTCTCGCCGTTGATCGCGACCCGCACGTAGTTGGTCAACGGGACGGGCAGGTAGTGGCGTCCGATCTCGCTGTACAGGACCGTCCGCACGAACGTCGCATCGTCGTTCGCGTTGATCAGATTGAGGGTCCGGTAGCCGCCGAGCTGCTGGTCCGGATCGACGAAATCGAACGACAGGTTCAGCGAATGCTTGTAGCCCGCCGGCACCATCCGGTACGACGAGTTCCCGCGGTAGTGCACGCCGACGTCGCGGTAGGTCGTGCCGTCGACGATGACGGTGGCGGGGACCTCGACGTCGGTCCCGTAGAACGCGGCGAGCTCCGGTTCCCAGTCGTCGCGTTCGAACGTCAGAAAGACCGTTCGCAGGACCTGCAAATCGTAGACGGGGGCGCCGGGATACGAGCGGACGTCGCGGGGAGTCAACCGCAGGCCGGGCGACGGCGGCCCCGCGCCGAAGCCGCGGCGGCCGAACCCGCCACGGCGGCCGAACCCGCCGGACTCGTTCTCGCTCCGCAAGGACTCCCGGGCCGCCGCCCGCTCCGCCGTGTCGAGCCGGTTGTCGCCGTTGACGTCGAACGTCTGAACGATCTTCCGATCGGGCCGCGGCATACCCCGGGGGCCGAAGGCACGGGTGCCCCGCGCGCCCGGTGCGGTGCGATCCGATCGCCCCCCCGGCGGCGCGGGGGCGGGCGGCTCTTTGAGGGCCTCCACGGCGGCATAGCCGGCGAGGCCCCCGACGACCAGGAGGAGCACGATCTGCACGAACGTGATCCACCCGAACCCCCGGCTCGGAGGCGGTTCGGCTGGCTCGTTTCCGAGAGGAATCAATGGATCGCGCATCGTGTCGGTCAGGTGCCGGGGGACAGGGGCCTGAGATGAAATACGCCGCCCCGGGCAAAACTGATTCAGCCCCTTTACCCTGAGCGAGCCAAGTCTTTCGACTCGAAGGGCTTTACTGCAGAGTCGTGGCACCCTGCCATGGATCTGTCATACCATGGCCCCTTCGACCCTTCGACTCGCGTGATCAAGCGCTCGCTCAGGGCAGGCTCGCATGACCGTGGGCTCCGTCAGGGCCAGGCGCTTCGACTCGCATGGCCGCTCGCTCTGGATCGGGGTAGAACGATATGGACTCACAACGGACGGCTCGCGTGTTCGACGCCCTGGACGGTTTCCGGATCGAAGTGCCGTCCTGGGGCTTCGCGAACACGGGGACCCGCTTCGGGAAGTTCCTTCAGCCCGCCGCCGCGGCGACCATCGAGGAGAAGTTCAGCGATGCCGCCCACGTGCACGGGCTGACGGGAATCTGCCCGACGCTGGCGCTGCACGTGCTTTGGGACTTTGCCGATGGGCTCACCGGCGCCGACGAGGTCGCGCGGCTCGCCGAGCGATATCGGATCCAGCCCGGCTCCATCAATCCGAACCTGTTCCAGGACCAGTGCTACAAGTTCGGATCGTTCGGGAATCCCGATGCCGACGTGCGCCGCCAGGCCCAGACGCACGTGCACGACGCCGTCCAGATCGCGCGCCGCGTGAAGAGCCGTGACATTTCCCTGTGGTTTGCCGACGGGTCGAACTATCCCGGCACGGCCCACATCAGGCGGCGCAAGGGCTGGTTCGAGGAAGGGCTGCAGGTCCTGCACGCCGCGCTCGACCCCGATCAGCGTCTCCTCGTCGAGTACAAGCCGTTCGAGCCCGCTTTCTACCACACCGACATCGCCGACTGGGGGATGGCCCTGCTGCTCGCGCGCGCCGCCGGTCCGCAGGCCCGCGTGCTGGTCGACACGGGCCACCACTACCTGTCGCAGAACATCGAGCAGATCGTCGCGTGGCTGCTGGCGGAGGGCATGCTCGGCGGGTTCCACTTCAACGACCGGCGCTATGCGGACGACGACCTGACGCTCGGGTCGATCGATCCGTACCAGATCTTCCGGATCTTCCACGAGATCCTGTTCTTCGAATGGGAAACGGGGACGCGCGCCGACATCGCCTACATGATCGACCAGAGCCACAACCTCAAGGGCAAGATCGAGGCGATGATCCAGACCGTCACCGTGGCGCAGGAGCTCTACTCGAAGGCCGCGCTCGTCGACTACGAGCGGCTGACCGCGGCGCAGACCGCGACCGACCTCGTGAAGGCGGAATCGGTGCTGCAGGATGCGTTCGCCACCGACGTGAGGCCGGCGATCCGCGACTGGCGCGCGGCCCACAAGCTCCCGCGGGATCCGATGGATGCGTTCCGCCAGGGAGGGTATCTCGACCGCATCACCGCCGAGCGCGCGGGACGAAACGCGGCCGGGGTCTCGTCGTACGCGTAGGATTCTGATCCGGGCTCGTTCTATCAGCGGGCGTGAAGCGGAGATCAAAAGCCGAACAGGAGACCAGAAGTTAAGGAGTTTTGTTTCTCCTGATCTCCTGATCTCCTAATCTCCTGTTCAAAGACTCAGTGCGCCACGCTCTTGAGGTGCTCGCGCAGCAGGTCCCGCCCGAAGTCGCCGGCGAAGTCGCGCCAGACCGAGTGCACGTGGTTGCCGTTGTTCTGCGTGTTGTCGTACTCGATCAGGAACGTCGGCCCCTGCACCCGGTAGTAGTGCTTCACGCCGCGCTCGGTCCCGCCCGCCCACGCAAACGTGATCTTGTCCATCCCCGCGGCGCTGATCTTCGCCTTCCGATCCGCGGCGATGTCGTCGGCCATCTTCGACGTGTAGGCGTCGATGACCTGACTGAGCAGCGTGCGCTGGGCCGGCGTCATCGCCGACGCCGCCAGCCCGCCGGGCGTGAGCGGATCGATGGTGACCTTCGTCATCGTGAGAATGTCGGTGGGCGCGTCGGCCGCGAACGTCGCCGTGGCGCGCTGCGCGGCGTCGAGCGCCATCAGCAATGCACGAGCGGTGTCCTCCTGCCCGCCGAGGAGCCGCTTCCCCGTCTCGGGGCCCTGGCGCACCTCGGCCGGGTTCGTTCCGAAAAAGGCCGGCGAGCTCGAGACCGCGGTGCCGCTGCCGGCGACGAAGTGCAGCGAGAGATGGTGGCCCTCGACGCGCCAGCCCCAGGGGGCTTTGGCGCCCGGGGTCCCGAACACGGAAAAGAAATACAGCTCCGGATCGCGAACGTTCGTGCCGTTGACTTCGATCGCTTTCAGGATCGTCTCGAGATCCATGATCCCGGTGACCGTCAGGTAGCCGTGCTGGCTCAGACCCGCCTTGAGCAGATCGCGGGCGAGCGTGCGCTGCGCCTCCGTCATGTCCTTGATGGACACGCCTTTGCGCGGGAACATGTTGGTGGGGATGAAATGCCAGCGCGTCAGCTCTTCCGAGTCGAGCGCGAAGGACGCCTGCTGGCGCTGCTCCGGAGAGAGCCCGGCCAGGAAGCGGGTGGCCGCCGTCGCCATGTTGGAAGTCGCGCGCTGAGCCGCGACGGTCATCCCCGCCAGCCATGCGGCAGACAGCGCCACCACGAGCACGGGACGCACGAATCTGGTCTTCATCATCGACCTCTCACACGTGAAGCATCAGGACGGTTGCGAAACCGACAGTAACCTACCACGATCGCGGCCCGAATGCGCGCTCACTGACCTCCGATTCGCGCGAGCTCCTCGGCCGTCCACGGCCTGGTCCGGCCGGCCGTGAGGGCGCGGATTTCCTTGACGGTTGCGGCGTCGATCGGCGAGCCGGTCTGATCCCACGCACGGCGGATGTAGGTCAGCACCGCCGCCACCTGCTCGTCGTCGAACGCCGCGCCGAGCGGCGGCATGAGCCCGGTGGGGCCTTCCTTGCCGTTGAGCACGATGCGCACCGTGACGGCCGCCGGGCCGAGTGCCAGCGCCAATCCGACGAGGCCCGGCGCGAGCTTCTCGAGGCCGCGGCCGTTCGCCTGATGACAGGCCTGACAGATGTTCTCGTAGATCTGCTTGCCCGCGTCGAAGCGCTGCTGCTCCGGCCCGCTCAACGCGGCCGCGGGCGCCGCGAGGCCTTCCTTGCCGGGCCACTCGATGCGCGTCAGCAGCGCCGCCGCGCGCTGGCGAAAATCGTCCTCGTCGCGCGCGTCGAGGGAGGCGATTGCCGGCTCCTTCAGGAGCTTGAGCGCCGGAGCCCCTCCCCGTCCACCGCCGGCTCGTCCTCTCCCGGGGCCCTCGGCCGCCGCGGATGCGGGGGCACCGCGCGATGGAAACGCGGGCGCTCCGCCCGGGCCGCTCCGCGATCCCGTCGCTCCCGCCGGGGTCGAGGTTCTTGGCGCGAGGGCGGCGGGCGGCCGCGGCGGCGGCGTCCCCGGCATCGGGGCGTTCATGAGCGCGACCTCCGCGCCGCGAAAGACCGCCGAGCGCTGCCATTGCGGCCGGTCCACCTTTGCCGCAAATTGAAAGAGGCGCTGAACGGCGGCGTCCTGCGCGCCGCGCACGATCGTCGCCGCGAGCATCGTGACCGCCGCATCGCGCTGCGGCGTGCCCGTGGCTCCCTGCATGAGCGATTCGATCACGCCAACCTCGCGGCCGCGGAGCCCGCTCAGCGCGGCGTCGACCATCACGGGATCGTCGCCGTATTTCTCGAGCAGCGTTGCCAGCGTCCGCTCGCGTACGGCTTCCGGCAACTCGCCGAACGATGCGGCGAGCTGCCGGCGCACGGCCCAATCCGGATCGTCCATCATCTTCAGCACGACCGCTTGAAGAGGACCGCCGGCGTCGGCGAGCCACCGTTCGGAGAGCTGAATCGCCGACACGCGCACGTCGCGCGATCGATCCTGGAGCGCCTGGGCCACGAGCGCGGGGTCCAGGCCATCGAGCCCGTCGAGCGTCCAGAGCGCGTGGAGCCTCGTCCGCTCGTCGGGCGCACGCGCAATCCGCTGCCGCAACGCCGGCGCCACGGCCGGATCTCCGCGCTCGACGAGCAGACGCTGCGCCGTGTCACGCCACCAGCCATTGGGATGCGCGAGCACGTCCACGAGCTCGCTCGAGGAAGCGGCCGACAGCGTCGGCTTGCGGCCCCGTCGCGTGCTCTCGTGCACGACGCGATAGATGCGGCCGTGGCCGGTCGGGTCCACGAGCTTGTGCCCCAGGATGTGATCCCGGAGGTACTCGGTCACGAAGATCCGGTGCTGAATCACCCCGCGATACATGTCGACGACGTAGAGCGTGCCGTCGGGCGCCGACGAGAGGTACACCGGACGAAACCGTTCGTCGGTCGATGCGAGGAATTCCCCGCCCTCGTACGCCTTCCGCGCCTTCAGCCCCGTCCCGTCGTCGCTGACGATCAGCCGGGAGACGAGATTGGCGGCCGGCTCGACGACGAAGACGTTGCCGGAGAGATCCGGCGGGAGCCGGTCGCCGCGATACACCGTCGGCGCGCTGACCGACGTGAACCGCGCCAGCCGCCCATCGGGCCGCAGCACGCCCTCCTGGTATCCGCGATTGACGCCGCGCGTGGGCCGCACCGGCCAGACGGTGTTGACGCCCTCGCTGTTCAGGGAGTCGTACGCGCCGCGCGTCCGCAGGAGCGCGGGGTGCCGCATGAAGTAGCGGGCCGGGACCAGATCGACGAACAGCGCCGCCTCGTTCGTGTTGCGATAGATGCGGCCTCCGTCGTCCATCGAGAGTCCCCACTGCCCGCGCGACAGCGTCTTCTGCACCTCGAAGCGGCCGTTCTTCAGCCGGAGGTAGCTGTCGTGCTCGGACGTGTAGATCCAGTTGTCGAGCGCCCACATCAGGCCGTTGGCGTTGTGCTCGGGGCCTGCCTCCCGCTGGCCGTAGGTGTCGGTCACCAGCTCCTTGGTGTCGGCGCGCAGATCGCCGTTGGTGTCGCGCGCCAGCCAGAGATTCGGCGGCTCGGCGACGAGCACGCCGCGGTCGAGGACCTTCAGGGCGCGCGGCAGCACGAGGCCGTCGAGGAAGATCGTCCGCTTGTCCATCTTCCCGTCATCGTCCACGTCTTCGAGGACGACGATCCGGCCGGTGGGATCGCGTTCCGTGGCCGCGGGGAGATCGGGCATGAACCCCGGCATTTCGATCGCCCACAGCCGTCCGTCCGGATCGAAGTCGATCAGGATCGGATCCTGGATCATCGGCTCCGACGCGACGAGCTCGAGGCGGTAGCCTGGCGGCGTGAAGATGGTCTTCATGGACGCGGCGGGGGCGAGCACCGGGGACTCTTCCGCCACCGTCTGGAGCGGCGGCGGCCACTGACCGCCGGCCTGATACCCATGGCCGATTGCGACCGCGGCCACCACGAGGAGCGCAACCGCGCGGATTCTGACGAGCAACATCTGGTGGGCTCCTCTGTGGGATGGCGCGCGCGTCGCGGGTGACGGGGTCTCTCGGATCGATCTTACGCCGAGGAGCTGATTTTCGCTTTCTTCTGAATCTCCTGGAGGAGCTTGGCGTAGATGGGATCCCGCGGCACACACCCGGCCGCATATTGACCAAGCTCGTTGTCCTTCGCGCGCATGAGCGTCGTGCAGTAGCTGACGGTGATGCACACCTTCTTCTTGTCCATCGTCACGTCGTTGGCGAAGTCGGGGTAGGCGATGGCGCCGCGTCCCAGCCCGACGATCGACACGCGCCCGTCGCGAAGATTCGCCTCGCCGGCCTCCACGGCGAAGTGGCGCAGGTAGCTGTAGCCGGTGCCGACGACGGGCAGATCCGGACAGGCGCGCTGCGCCGCCTCCGCGAGCGAGAAGTGCCGGGCCACGCCGGCGAGCTGCGGCTCGGGCGTGGCGTAGCCATCCGGCGGCTCGCGATCCGCGGGACGGCCGACGTGCGGGTTGTAGTACGGGCATCCCGCCGTGACGTTCACGAGCTGCAGCCCGGCCTGCCGGAAACCGCGAAGCGCCTCGACGGCCTCGTCCACCTCGAGATAGTTTTCCGTGGCGCCCGGCACCGGCTCGCCGGCGCCGGTGTGCGGGTGCTTCCTGAACGGCACGCCGTCGAAGAAGTTCATGCGCGTCGCCCGCACCAGCCCCGGCGCCTCGCTCGCGATCCGCGCCAGCACTTCGCGCACGAACCGGGTTCGATTCTCGAGGCTGCCGCCGTACTTTCCGGGGCGGGTCCTCGCCGCCAGCATCTCGGAGAGCAGGTAGCGGTGGCACTGCTTGATGTCCACGAAGTCGAGGCCGAGGTCGCGCACGCGCAGCGCCGCCGCGACATAGCGATCCTGCAAGCGGTCGAGCTCGTCGTCGGTGATGATGCGCCCGTTGTTCCGGAGCGCGGGATCGTGGAGCATCACGACCGGCGTCGGGTACGACCATCGACCCGAGTGGGTGAGCTGCAGGCCGATGAAACAGTCCGCCCCGCCCGGTCCGGCCTCCTTGCGCGCGAAGGCGACCAGCCGTTCCAGGGACGGCAGGTTCTCCTCCGACAACAGGAGCTGACGGGCGTTCGCGCGGCCGTCCGGATCGATCGCGATCGCCTCTCCCCAGAGCAGCTTCGCGCCGCCGGCGGCGAACCGGCCCCAGCGGCGGAAGGTCAGCTCGTCCGGGGCCCCCTCGAGCGTGCCGTCGCAGCCCTCCATCGGGTGAATCGCGAAGCGGTTCCCGAGGGTGCGCGCGCCGATCGTCACCGGCGTCAACGCCATGCGGATGTCCGGCTCGAAACGGATCCCGACGCCAAGCCTGCGCACTTCGGATTCGAGCGCCGTCCGGTCGGCGAAGAGCTCGTGTGGTTTCATCGTTCGTTCTGTCGGCGTGAAACGTTGATCATCCTCGGCAGGATACACACAAATTCGTCAACTCCCAACCGAGCGTGCGAGCCAACTCCCAACTCCCAAGTGTCTGGGGGTAAAGTCGCGGCGAATTTCACCCGGCTGGTACGAAGCACTCGCTTTGGGAGTTGGACGTTGGGAGTTGACGTTGCCGTCAGCGCCGCGCGGAAGGCGGAATGTGCCGGCGGACGAGCGCCAGCGCCACGAACGTCGCGCACATCGCCGCCGCGATCAGGCCGAAGAAGGACGCGCTTCCGTGGTATCCGATCGCCCACGAGCCGGCGTAGCCGCTCACAATCGCGCCGGACCGGCCGAACGCCACCGCGCTGCCGACGCCGGTCGCGCGCACGGCGCCCGGATAGACGTACGCCGCCAGGGCAAACATGACCGTCTGCACGCCGTTGATCAGCGCGCCCGTGACCGCCAGCATCGCGATGATGGGAAGCGCGGCGCCCGGGCCCATCGACATCGTGCTCAACGCAAGCGCGGACGCGATGGCGCCGGCCGTCATCGTGAGCATCGCCGCCCTGGAGCCGAACCGCGTGATCGCCACGCCGCCGGCAAGGGCGCCTGCCACGCCACCCAGGTTGAACGCCGTGATGCCGGTGTTTGCAGTCGCGGGATCGAACCCCGCGGCGCTCAGCAGCGAGGTGAGCCAGCTGAATCCCGAATAGACGGCGAGCAGGCACGAGAAGAACGCGCCCCAGAGCGCCACCGTGTCCCGGCGGTATTCGGGATGAAACAGCGCCGTGACCGAGGCCCTGGCGACCGACCGCTCGCCGGGATCGACGAAGCCGTGACTCGCGTCAACGGTGTGCCCCATCCGCGGCAGGAGCCGCACGAGCTCGCCCCAGCGTTCGGGATGACTGGCGAGGTAACGCGGTGATTCGGGAAGCAGACGCATGAACAGCACGGCGGCCACCATCGGCACGACGCCGCCGATCGCGAACAGCCAGCGCCAGCCGAACACCGGCAGGGCCTGAATCCCGAGCAGGCCGGCGATCGTCGCGCCGACCGGCACGCACACGATCGTCACGGTCACGGCGATCGGCCGCTTCCGCAGCGGCACGAGCTCCGCGGCGAGCGCGGCAGCGTTCGGCATGGCCGCGCCGAGCCCGAGCCCGGCGATCAGGCGCAGCCCCGCGAGCTGCGCAGGGCTCCCGGCCGCGGCCGCCGCCAGGGTCATCACGCCGAACAGCGCCACGCTTCCGAGCAGCGCCGTCCGCCGCCCGAATCGATCGCCGGCGAGGCCCCCCAGCACGCCGCCGGTCATCATGCCGAGGTAGCCCAGCGACACGATCGGCGAGAATGCGCCGCGCGGCACGCCCCACTCCCGCATCAGCGTGGGAATGACGACGCCCAGGAGCTGGTTGTCGATGCCGTCGAAGACGACCGTCAGGGCGGTGAGAAAGACGAGCCATCTCTGATAGCCGCCCCACCGGCCGTCGTCGAGGAGCCGGCCGATATCGACCGGCGCATCCGTGTGGTTCATCGGCACGAGCTCCGCGCTACTGGAACAGCAGCTGCGCGAACTCGTACAGATGCGGCCGCCACAGCCGCCACTCGTGTCTGCCCGGTGTGATTTTGAACGTGTGCTTGACGCCGTGCTTCGTCAGCATCTCGTCGATCGCCTTCGTGCCGTTCAGCGCGAAGTCCTCGTCGCCGGCGGCGAGCCAGATCAGCTTCATCTGCTTGGCCGCGGCCGCCGAGTTCGCCGAAGAACTTCGGATACGAGGCCTCGACGTTCTGTCCGCCGCCGGAGCTCAGGATGATGACGTAGCGGAACAGGTCGGGCCGGCTGAAGGCTGTGTTGATCGTCGCGGTTCCGCCCGCCGACAGGCCGCCGATCGCGCGATCTTCCGGGCGGTTCGACGCGCGGAACGTCTTCTCGACCGCGGGCATCAGGTCGTCGAGAAAGTCCCTCGCGAACGGCTGCAGCGCGGCCGGGCCCTCAGGGGCAGGGGGAGCGCCCGCACCGCGACCGCCGCCTTGAGCGGGCGTGCCGGGGCCGCTCAAGCCGGGGGACAGACCCGAGGGACCCAGGCCGAGACTTCCACCGCCGCGCGCCAGCGGCATCACCACGATCATCGGCTTCGCCTTCTTCTCCGCGAGCAGGTTGTCCATGATGATGTGCGCGCGGCCCGTCATCGCCCAGCCGGGATCGAGGTCTCCGCCCCCGTGCAGGAGATAGAGGACGGGATAGCGCGTGTTGCCGCGGATGTAGTCGGGCGGCGTGTAGACGTACGCCTGCCGCGTCGCGCCGATCGCCTTCGATTCGTAGGTCATGATCTGGACGAGCCCGTGCGGCACCGGTTTCGAGTCCCAGAACTGCAAGCCGTCGCCGGGCACCTCGACCTGCGACGCGAGGCCGGTCGACGAGACGAGCTTCACCCAGGGATTGCGTGGATCCGTCGTGTTCACACCGTCCACGTTGAAGGCGTAGGTATACACATCGGGCGGCACCGGACCGAGCGTGGCGGTCCAGATCCCGTCGTCGCCCTTGGTCATCACCTTCGGCGGGCTGGCGGTGGCGAGCTCGCCGGTCACGATCACCTCCGTCGCCTTCGGCGCGAACAACCGCAGCGTCACGCTGCGATCGGGATTCACGAGCGGCGAGACGACAACGGGTCCGGCCGGTCCACCGCGGCCGCGGCCCGCCTGCGCCGGTGCCTGCCGCGCCGCAGACCGACGGACATTGCCAGAAGCGCAACGCAGAGAATCGGCACTCGTCTAGCCATACGTTTCACCTTTCGTTGATCGGTCCAAAGCACGCGTGGAGTGACCGGAGTGGACGAAGACAACGAAGAAACCTGCACGCGGCATTCGCCTTTAACACGGAGGAACGGAGAAACGGAGAAACGGAGATCATTTGGCATCTATCCAAGCGAGCCAACCTTAAGATCCTCCGTTCCTCCGTTACTCCGTTTGCTCCGTGTTGCAACGCTCCGCTGTCTCCGTAACCTCCGGTATCTCTCCCTAGAAACCCGGCCGGCACTCAAAGCTCGCCGCCTCATCGGTCGAGCCGCGGCCCTTGTATCTCGCGACGAGCGGGTACTGGCACAGCGGCCGCGAACGGATCACCGCGCCGGCCTGATCGCGCCGGACGGCCGTGAGCGTGTCCGGCGCCTGGCCTTGCTCGACCCATTTCACGACGGCGTCGAACTGTCCCGCCGGCGCGGGGCCCGGGCCTCCGCCGCAGTGTCCCACGCCTGGCGCCATGAACAGCCTGATGAACTCGGCGGCCTTCGCGCGTCCGCCCATCTGCTGCTGGACCCGGGTGTAGTACCTCGATCGTCCCGCCGGGGTAGATCAGTTGATCGGACTGGCCGTGCCACATGACGATCTTGCCGCCGCGGTCGCGAAACGCCGACAGGTCCGGATTGTCGGTGCCGATGACGGCGCCGAACTCTTCGACCGACTGATCCCAGAACTGCTCGTACGACGCGTGGCTGAGCGTGGTCCAGTCCCACTCCGCATTCTGCGTGAGGAAGTACCGCCACCAGTCGAGCGTGATGGTCGACGGCCGCGCCGTCAGCGGCGTGCCGCCGGTTCCGCTCAGCGCCGAAATGTCGGCGCCGCGTGCCAGTCCGTACCAGAGGAACGTCCCGTCCCGCCGTCGCGGACCCTCCCAGATCGCCTGCACGATCGCCGCGTCGGCGTCGGTGAACGCGCCGCACTCGCCCGCTGCCGTCCCGGCGAGCGCCTTCGGATCGTAAGTGCAGCGCACCGGATCCTCGATGACGCCGTCCTTGACGCCGTCGATCGTGTCGCACGCCGCCACGGCGGCGGCGGTGGCGGCGGCGAACTTGCACGAGGGCACGAAGTTGCGCGCCTCGAGCATCACCAGCGGTCCCCAGAGCTGTTCGACGTGCAGCTTCGGCCAGTTGATCGCCGGGGCGGCGGAGAGGATGCCGTCGTAGTCCGCCGGGTACCGCTGCGCCTCCATCAGGCCCTGGCGCCCGCCCGTGGAGCAGCCATTGAAGTACGCATAGCGCGGCGCGTTGCCGTAGAACTCTCGCGTCAGCGCTTTGCCGGTCACCGTCATGTCGTGGATGCCGAGATGGGCGTTGTCGCGAATCAACTGCCAGTTCAGGCGGCCCGCCGCATCGAGCGCGAAGCTGCCGCGGCCGCCTTCATGGCCGGTGTCGGTGGCGCCCGCGGCGTATCCGGCGGTCAAAGGCTGCCGCACGCCTTGTGCGCTGCCGCCGGAGAAACCGCCGCCGCCGACACCCTGAAACCGTCCGTTCCAGTTCTTCAGCGGAAGGCCGATGAACACCTTCACCGCGTCGCCGGCCGGCGGGTGCGTGACGATCGCGGTGATGCGGCACGACGGCGGCGTGGTGGCGTCGCCGTTATCGGCCGCCGCGGAGACAATCGTCGTGTTCGGGAGCGTCACGGCGGCCAGGCTCTCGCACGAGCGCACGGGATCCGCCTTCGCGTAGACCGGCGGAGGCGCGGCGTATGGCGGCGGCGCCGGGGGCTGCGCGGTCACGACCGCCACGGCCGCGACGAAGGAGAGGACGTTCACGGCCAACTGCCACCGCCCAACTTCGAAGGCGCGTAGTTCGTACCAACTGGGTGAAACTTGCGGCGAATTCCTCCCCCCGTACTTCGGGAGTTGGGGGTTGGCAGTTCGGAGTTGATCGCATTTGTCCTCAATCGAACGGCACGCCGACGTAGTTCTCCGCCAGGCTCGTCATCGCGGCGCGCGAGCCGACCAGGTACTCCAGCTCCGCGAGCTGGCGGCGGCGATCGAACGGCGTGTCGCTCTCCGACCGGTGCAGCATCGACGTCATCCACCACGAGAAGCGCTGCGCGCGCCAGGTGCGCCGGAGGCCGCGGTCCGAGTAGGCATTCAGCGCCGTCCTCGCGGCGGCTCGTGTAGAGATCGGCCAGCGCCTCCGCCAGCCTGTGGACGTCGGCCATCGCCAGATTCAGGCCCTTCGCGCCGGTCGGGGGCACGATGTGCGCCGCGTCCCCGGCCAGGAACAGGCGTCCGTAGCGCATCGGCTCGGCGACGAAGCTGCGCATGCCCGTGACGCCCTTCTGCAGAATCGGTCCCACCGCCGGCGCCCACCCGTCGGCCGTCGACAGCCGCGCGATGAGCTCGGCCCAGATTCGATCGTCGCTCCAGTCGTCCGCGTTCTCGTCCGGCGCGCACTGAAGATAGAGCCGCGTGACCGTGGGCGACCGCATGCTGAACAACGCGAAGCCGCGATCGTGGAGGCTGTAGACGAGCTCCTCCGAGGTCGGTGGGGCGCTCGCGAGGACGCCCAGCCACCCGAAGGGGTAGTCGCGCTCGTAGACGCGAAGTTCCGCGCCGGGAATCGCCGCCCGGCAGATGCCGTGAAACCCGTCGCACCCCGCGACGACATCGCAGATCAGCTCGTGCGCCGTCCCCGGCGTGCTGGAACCGGATCCTCGGCTGCAGCGTGTCGAGATCGTGGACGTCGACGCCTTCGACCTCGAAGCGCAGCGGCCGCCCGGTCCCGAGCCGCGCGTCGATGAGATCCTTGACGACTTCGTTCTGGCCGTAGATGGTGATGGCGCGGCCCCCCGTCAGCTCCGCCATGTCGATGCGATACCGGTTGCCGCCGAAGGCGATGTGGATCCCGTCGTGGCGCATCCCTTCGCGGCGCAGGCGGTCCGCCACACCGGCCCCGGCCATCAGATCCACCGTCCCCTGTTCGAGCACGCCCGCGCGGACGCGCTCGATCACGTGCTCCCGGCTGCGGTTCTCGAGAATCACGGAATCGATCCCGCGCAGGTGCAGGAGGTGGCCGAGCATCAACCCGGCCGGCCCGGCGCCGACGATCCCGACCTGTGTGCGTGCGGTCTGCATGATAGGATCCCGCGCGACATAATGACCGAAAAAAGCGACGTTGTCGGCAGTCTCCTGCGCCCCCGCTATCTTCTCGATGCGCGCGACAGTCTCGAGCGGGGCGAATTGACGCCGGCGGAGTTCAAGCGAATCGAAGACCGGGCCGTCGACGAAGCCATCGCCCTGCAGGAAGCCGCCGGTCTCGACGTCGTCACCGACGGCGAGATGCGGCGCTATGCGTTCTACGGTCATCTCGTCGAGGCGCTCGAAGGCTTCGACAAGCGCTCCGGCTGGTCGATCACCTTCCGCGACGGCCACGGGCACGAGGCCGCCCTCGAGCGTCCGCTGGTCGTCGGCAAGCTCAAGTGGCGCCGCCAGATGAGCGTCGAGGAGTTCACCTACCTGCGCGGCCGGACGTCGCGGCGTCCCAAGGTCACGCTCATCAGCGCGCAGCAGGCGGCCGCCTACTACGACGCCGACAAATCACGCAGCGCGTACGCGACCCGCGACGCGTATCTGGCCGATCTCGTCGACTTCACGCGACGCGAGATCGAGGAGCTGCGCCGGCTCGGCTGCGACTACGTGCAGATCGATGCCCCGCAATACGCCGCGCTTCTCGACGAGACGATTCGCGAAGGCTACCGCCAGCGCGGCCACGATCCCGACAAGATGCTCGACGCGTGCATCGATCTCGACAACGCGATCATCGCCGGCCATCGCGGGATGACGTTCGGCATTCACATCTGCCGGGGCAATCACAAGAGCATGTTCTACGCCTCCGGCGGATACGACCGGATCGCCGCCCAGGTGTTCCAGCGGGCGCGCTTCGATCGCTTCCTCCTCGAGTACGACGACGAGCGGTCCGGCACGTTCGAGCCTCTGCGTCATGTGCCCGACGATCGCGTCGTCGTCCTGGGACTCGTGAGCTCGAAGACGCCGCGGCTCGAGTCCGCCGGCGTGCTGAAGGCGCGCATCGCGGAAGCGGCGCGCATCATCCCGCTCGAGCGGCTCGCGCTCAGCCCGCAGTGCGGGTTCGCCTCGACGTACGAGGGGAACGCGCTTTCGCCCGACGACCAGCGGCGCAAGCTGGAGCTCGTCGCTTCGACCGCACGGGAGGTTTGGGGCGACAGTGACTAGTCTCGAATCCCTAATCGTTGAATCCCTGAATCGCTGAATCAGAGTCGCGATTCGAGGATTCAAGGATTAGCGATTAGGGATTAGGGATTCGGCCTACCGCATGACCGGGCCGATGGACCGCCCGATCTCCGCGGCGGCGGACTGCAGCACGGGCAGGAACTCGCGCTCCATCGTCGCGGGGGTGAAGCGCGCCGCGTGGACGCCGACGTTGACCGCGGCGACGACCCGGTCCCCCGCGCGCCGCACGGGCACCGCAATCGAGCGGAGGCCGAGCTCGAGCTCCTCGTCGACGATCGCGAAGCCGCGGGCGCGGACGCGGTCGATCTCGGCTCGGAGCGCGCGCTTCTGGACGATCGTCCGGGCCGTGTGGCGCTCGGGCACGAGGCGCGCCAGATACCGGGTCAGCTCGTCGCCAGGCAGGGCGCCGAGGAGCACGCGCCCCATCGACGTGCAGTAGGCGGGAAGACGGCTCGCCACGGCCAAACCAATGGACAGGATCCGCTGCGTGGCGGAGCGCGCGATGTAGACGATGTCGTCGCCGTCGAGGACGGCGAGGGAGCAGGACTCGTGCAGCCGGTCGGTCACGCGTTCGAGGATGGGCTGCGCGACGCGCGCCGCGGGCGTCGACGCGAGATACGCGTAGCCCAGCGTCAGCACGCTCGGCCCGAGCTCGTAGGCGCCGCTCGCGGCGGACGCATACCCGAGCACCGACAGCGTGTGCAGGCACCGCCGGGCCGCCGCGCGCGAGATCCCCACTTCCCGGGCCACCTCGGCGACCGAGAGCGTCCCGCGGCCGGCGCCGAACGCGCGTATCACCGCCAGGCCACGCTCGAGCGAGAGCATGTAGTCCGGATCGGTCCCGGCCGGGCGCGTGGACGCGGACGTCGTGGACGCGGACGCCGCGGACGGGGACGGCCCAGGCGGGCGCGCCGGCGCGGACGTCTTCGAACGACGGGCCGGCGCGCGACCGGCGCGAGTCTGCTGCCTCATACGATTTCGCTGCCGGACATAGTATGCTGCGGTCGGGGCGCCGCGACCCGATTATCGCACGGTCGAGGCGGTATTCGGCTTCGACGGGGCGGTGGTATCGGGACTCGGGACTCGGGACTCGGTGACTGAAGACCGAAGACACCAAAGACCAGAGACCCGAGACCAGAGACCGACGACCGCAGACGCTAGAGAGGAAGAGCGTGATGGCCCGTTTCTGTTCGCTTCAGGAGGCCGTCCAGGACGCGGTGCGCGACGGAGACGTCGTCGCCATGGAGGGCTTCACGCACCTGGTCCCGTTCGCGGCGGGGCACGAGGTCATCCGCCAGGGCCGCCGCGGCCTCACGCTGGTGCGCATGACCCCCGACCTGATTTACGATCAGCTGATCGGGGCCGGTTGCGCCGCGACGCTCGTCTTCTCGTGGGGCGGCAATCCCGGAGTCGGGTCGCTCCACCGGCTGCGCGACGCGGTGGAGCACGGGTGGCCGCAGCCGCTCGCGCTCGAGGAATACAGCCATGCCGCGATGGCCAGCGCGTACGACGCCGGCGCCGCGCGCCTGCCGTTCGCGACGTTCCGCGGGGCGCCCGGCGGCCTCGCCGACGTGAATCCCAATTACCGCTCGGTCGTGTGCCCGTTCACCGGCGAGACCCTTACGGCCGTTCCGTCGCTCCAGCCGGACGTGACCGTGATTCACGCCCAGCGGGCGGACCGTGAGGGGAACGTGATGATCGAGGGCATCATCGGCGTGCAGAAAGAAGCGGTCCTGGCCGCGCAGCGGGCGATCGTCACGGTCGAGGAAGTCGTCGAGCGGTTCGACGGACGGCAGCCGAACGCGTGCATCCTCCCGCATTGGGCGCTGCACGCCATCGCGGTCGTGCCCGGCGGCGCGTTCCCGTCGTACGCCTACGGGTACTACGCACGGAACAATCCGTTCTACCTCGCCTGGGACGAGATCTCGCGCGGCCGCGACACCTTCCAGTCCTGGCTCGAGGAGCACGTGATGAAAGCCGGTCCGGACGCCTTTGCCGCGCGGGTCAGGCAGGTCGCCTGAGATGTATACGCCCGACGAGCTGATGACCGTCGCCGCCGCCCGATGCGTCGGGAACGACGACGTGTGCTTCGTCGGCATCGGGCTGCCGTCGGCCGCGTGCAATCTCGCGCGGTTGACGCACGCGCCGCGCATCACGCTGATCTACGAGTCGGGCACCATCGGCACGCGCCCGTCCGTGCTGCCGCTGTCGATCGGCGACGGGGAGCTGTGCGCGACCGCGCTGACAACGGTCTCGGTGCCCGAGTTCTTCCGGTACTGGCTGCCGAGCGGGCGCATCAGCGTCGGCTTCCTCGGGGCCGCGCAAATCGATCGGTTCGCCAACCTCAACACGACCGTGATCGGCCCGTACGATCGGCCGGCCGTGCGGCTGCCGGGGGCCGGTGGCGCGCCGGAAATGGCGGCCGCGTGCCAGCGGATCTTCATCGTCATGCCGCACTCGCCGCCGCGCGTTCAAGCAGCGGCTGGACTTCCTGACCTCGCTCGGTCATGGCGACGGCGCGGGGCATCGCGCGCGCCTCGGCCTGACCACGGCCGGCCCGGCGAAGGTGATCACGGATCTCTGCGTCATGGAGCCGGACGAACGGACGCGCGAGCTGACGGTGACGAGCCTGCACCCTGGAATCTCGAACGCGCAGGTCCAGGAGGCGACCGAGTGGCCGGTGCGTTTCGCGGACGAATCTGGCCGAGACGCGGGCGCCCGAACCGGGCGAGCTGGAGATCCTGCGGGAGCTGCGCGCGCGGACGGCGGAGGCGCATGCCGCAACGTAGCTCATGCCGGGATCCCGACGAGCCGATCCGAGTCCGAGTCGACCCGAGTCCCGAGATTCTAGTCAGGAGACGCCCTTGTCCCGTACGTTGACATATCCCCGGGTCGCCGAAGGCATCCATCCGCCCAACGACTCACCGGCCTATCGCAGCACCGCGCTCCGCCATCCGAAAGAGCCGCTCGTCATCATCCCGCAGACGCTGTCGGAGCTGACCGGCCCCGTGTATCCCTACGGACGAATCGAGACCGGCGACAACGACCTCACGCGGCAGCATCCGGACGAGCCCCAGGGGGAGCGGATCATCGTCGAAGGGCGCGTGCTCGACGAGGACGGCCGTCCCATCCCGCAGACGCTCGTCGAGGTCTGGCAGGCGAACGCGGCCGGACGCTACACCCATCACAGCGATCAGCACGCGGCGCCGCTCGACCCGAACTTCTCCGGCGCCGGCCGCACGATCACGGACGGCGATGGCCGGTACCGGTTCGTCACCATCAGGCCGGGCGCGTATCCGTGGAGAAACCATCCCAACGCCTGGCGGCCGGCGCACATTCACTTCTCGCTGTTCGGCACGAGCTTCCTGAGCCGGCTCGTCACGCAGATGTACTTCCCGGCGGATCCGCTCCTGCCGTACGATCCGATCTTCAACACGATCCCGGACGAGAAGCGCGCGGCAGCGGCTGATTGCGGCGTTCGATCTGGGCATCACGGAACCGGAGTGGGCGCTCGGCTTCCGGTTCGACATCGTGCTGCGCGGATCGAATGCCACGCCGATGGAGACTTAGGCGTCGTCTCAGGTCTCGAGTCCGACCAAAGCGACCAAAGACTAAAGACCGAGAGACCGGAGACCAGAACAAGAGACCGACGATGTCCACACTCACCCCATCCCAGACCGTCGGCCCGTTCTTCGACTTCGGCCTGATCATCCCCGGCGGGGAAACCATCGGGCAGCCATCGACGCCCGGCCGCCACATCGCGGTCGAAGGGACGGTCCGCGACGGCGCCGGCGATCCGGTGCCCGATGCGCTCGTCGAAATCTGGCAGGCCGACGCCGGCGGGAGGTACCGTCATCCGGCCGACGATCCGGCCCCCAATCCGGCCGATGCCGCCCAGCGGTTCGACGGGTTCGGCCGGATTCCGACCGGCGCCGACGGGCGATTCGCGTTCACGACGGTGATGCCGGGCCGCGTGCCGGGACCGGGAGGCGCGCTCCAGGCGCCGCATCTCGTCGTCAGCCTGCTCGCGCGCGGCGTGCTCACCCGGCTCGCCACGCGGATGTACTTCGAGGACGACCCCGCGAACCGGGAAGACCCGGTGCTCGCGCTCGTGCCCGAGGGACGGCGCGCGACGCTCATCGCGAAACGCGACGGCGCGGACCGCTACCGCTTCGACATCGTGCTCCAGGGAAAAGGGGAAACGGTGTTCTTCGATGTCTGACGCCGCCGAGCTCGCGCGCAGCTTCTCCGCCGAGGCGCGCCTCCAGGCCATGCTCGATGTCGAGGCCGCGCTCGCGGAGGCGGAAGCCGCGCTCGGCGTAATCCCGGCGACGGCCGCGACGGCCATCCGCGCGGCCGCGCGCGTGAGCCTCTACGATTCGGCGGCGATCGCGGCCGAGGCGCACCACGCCGGCAACCTCGCGATCCCGCTGGTCCACCACCTGACCAGGCGCGTGGCGGAGGCCAACGCCGAGGCGGCGCGCTACGTCCACTGGGGAGCCACGAGCCAGGACATCATCGACACTGCGCTCGTGCTCCAGCTGCGCGCGGCGGTTCCCTCGATCGTGCGCGATCTGCAGCGCGCCGGCGAAGCGGCCGCCGGGCACGCGCGGCGCCACGTCGACACGCTCATGCCGGGCCGCACGTGGCTGCAGCAGGCGACGCCGACGACGTTCGGACTGAAGGCCGCGGGATGGCTCGACGCGCTCGGCCGCGTCCAGCAGGGCGTCGAGGCGGCGCTCGCCCATGCGCTCGTGCTGCAGTTCGGCGGCGCCTCCGGCACGCTGGCGGCGCTCGGCACGCGCGGCCTCGCCGTCGCGGAGTCGCTCGGCGCGAGGCTGAGGCTGTCGGTCCCGGTGCTCCCATGGCACGCCCACCGCGACCGGCTCGCGGGGCTGGCCTGCGCGCTCGGCGTCGCAACCGGCACGCTCGGCAAGATCGCCCGCGACCTGGCGCTGCTCGCGCAGACCGAAGTCGCCGAGGCGCACGAGCGCCCGGCGGACGCGGGTGGTTCCTCCACCATGCCGCACAAGCGCAACCCCGTGCGGGCCGCGGTCGCGCTGTCGGCGGCAGTGCGGGCCCCCGGGCTCGTCGCCACGATCCTCTCCGCCATGCCGCAGGAGCACGAACGGGGGCTGGGCGGCTGGCAGGCAGAATGGGACGCGATTCCCGAGCTGGTCGGCGTCGCCGCCGACGCCGCGCGCGCCGTCGCCGAAGCGCTCGAGGGACTTGTCGTCGACGCGGCCCGCATGCGCGCGAACCTCGACATCACCCGCGGCCTGGTGCTGGCGGAAGCCGTGGTGATGCGGCTTGCCCCCACACTCGGCAAGAGCGAAGCGCACGCGCGTGTCGAAGCCGCGTCCCGCCGCGTGGTCGAGGAAGGACGCCCGCTGGCGGACGTCCTCGCGGACGACCCCGCGGTCACCGCGGTGCTGGATCGCGGCGCCATCGAGGCCGCGCTCGCGCCGGAGCACTACCTGGGATGCGCGCGCACGTTCGTCGAGAACGTGCTCGGCAGGCGCGGCAAGGCGTAACGGCATCCGTGGCATCCGCCTTCAGGCGGACCTTCAGCTTGGTCCGGCTGAAGCCGGACACCACAGGAGCACGACCTTCAGATCGGCCGGCTGAAGCGGGACACCACAGGAGCACGCATGGACGAGAGCGAACGGCGCGCGGCGGGCCTGAAGGTCCGGCGCAAGGTGCTCGGAGACGCGCACGTCGACCGGGCGATCGCGCGGACGACGGCGCTCACCGAAGACTTCCAGGATCTGCTGACGCGGTATGCGTGGGGAGAGATCTGGGCCCGGCCCGGGCTCGACGTGCGCTCACGGCGCGTCCTCGTCCTCGGCACGCTCGTCGCGCTCGGACGGTGGGAAGAGTTCGCCATGCACGCCCGCGCCGCGCTCACCGAGGGCGGGTTCTCCGCGGGGGACCTGCAGGAGATCGTGCTGCAGCAGGCAATCTATTGCGGCGTGCCCGCCGCGAACAAGGCGTTCGAGGTGCTGCGCGAGGTCAGCGAGGTGGATGGTTCACCACAGAGGTAGCGAAGTAAACGGAGTAAGGAGTGGTGAATTCCGCGGACGCTACAACCCGGTCGAAACGCTGCTACTCACTCCCGCTTCAGCGCCCACTTGAATCCACGGGCCAGCAGATCCTGATACACGGGATCGTTCCAGGTGTCGGGGCCGTGCCCGATCGTGGTGCCGAAGACGCGCGACTTGCCGGCGTACTCGTTGACCCAGACCAGCGGGTATTCCTTCTTGTCATCCGGGCTGATCGCCGTCGCCAGCGCCTTCGCGTTCGGCCAGAGCTTTTCGATCACATAGAGCTCGTCGGCCGGCGTGACCCAGTCCTCCCTGAACCCCTTCAGGCTGCCGTGGTCCTTCGCGACGATCTTGACCGAGATGGGGTGCTGCGCCGTGTGGGTGCGGCTGGTGACGCCGAGAAACTCCCGCCAGTCGTCGATCGTCGCGGACCGGTAGGAATGCATCGAGCAATGGATGACCATCGCCGGCAGTCCGTTGCGATGAGCGTCGGTAATCTTCCGGATGTACTTCGGATCGTCGACGTTGGCCAGGCACTCGTTGTGGACGACGATGTCGAAGCCTTTGCCCCAGTCGGGACTGTCGTACACCGGCATGCTGCCGGTCGTTCCCCGGCCGCCTTGCAGCGCCAGCGTCCAGTCGACCGGCAACACCCGGCCGATCGTGTCCATCAGCACCTTCGCTTCACCCGAGTAGTCGTGGCAGCAGCCGCCGCTCACGATCAGCGCCTTGACGCGCGGCTGGCCGGCGAATGGATCGCCGCCGCGGCCTCGCTGACCCTGACGCCCCCGCGCCGGCTCCTGTGACCCGGGCTGGGCCTGCCTGCCGTCCTGGACCGCCACGGACGCGGGCGTCAGCACGACCAGGAGTCCGACGGCGACAATCGCATGCGAGAAGCGCTTAGTCATGGGTGTTTGGAAACTCCTCTAACTTTCGAACATTAGAACTCTAGAACTTTAGACACCTTCACACATCACAGAGCACGACCGCCTCCCGGAGCGACGTCAACGGATCGCGCGTCGGCACGAACTCGTGCGCCATGTACCCCTGAAACCCGGTGTCGGCGATCGCCGCGGACACGGTCGCCCACTGCAGCTCCTGGGTCGCGTCGAGCTCGTGGCGGCCGGGGACGCCGCCGGTGTGGAAGTGCGCGAAGTAATCCTTGTTGTCCCGGATCGTGCGGATCACGTCCCCTTCCATGATCTGCATGTGGTAGATGTCGTAGAGCAGCTTGACGCGCGGCGACGCGACTGCCTTGACGACCTCGATCCCGAACGCGCTCTTGTCGCCGTGGTAGTCCTTGTGATCGACTTTGCTGTTCAGCAGCTCGACACAGATCGTCACCCCGGTGTCCTCGGCGATCTTCTTGACGCGGTTCAGCCCTTCCACGCAGTTGGCAATCGCCTCGCTGTCGCCCATGCCGCGCCGGTTGCCGAAGAACGTGATGACGTTGGGCACCTTCGCGGCCGCGGCCTTGGGAAGGTTCTGCTCGAAGTTCTTGACGATCGCGTCGTGATTGGCCTTCACGTTCAGGCCGTTGGCGATCGAGCCGCCGCCGGCCGACCCCATCGAGCAGATCAGGCCGTAGTCGCGGATCACGGCCCAGTCCGCTTCGCCGAGAAGGTCGATGGCCGTCAGCCCCATGCCCGCAACGGCCTTGGCGAGATCGGGCAGCGCGATCTTGGCGTAGCACCACCGGCAGACCGACTGCTTCAGGCGGCCCTTCGTGACCGCCCGCCCCTGCGCGTCCAGGTGAGCGCCAGCGCCCAGACCGGCGCCGACAGTAGCGGCGCCCGCCACGAGCGCCTGACGTCGCGAGATGCCCATGCCTTTCTCCTTGTAGACGGTCTTCGCGCGAGTCCCGAGTCCCGAGTCCCGAGTCGTCCTACTTGCCGTGCATCACGAAAGTCCACATCGTGTCGCCCGCGCCGACGACGACGTACTGCAGGCCGTCGAGCTCGTACGTGATGGCGCCGTTGCTCACCGAACTGTTGAGACCCGCGTGCCACAGCGCCTCACCCGTCGTGGCATTGAGCGCGACGAGATCGTTCGAGGCGCCGCCGCTGAAAATCAGGTTCCCCGCCGTGCTCAGGAGCCCGGCACGGGAGCCCCCTTCCCACTTGTGCGACCAGCGGATCTTCCCCGTCTTGTAGTCGATCGCCTGCAGCATCGCCTCCGACCAGCCGCCGCGATCCGTGCCGCCCCATCCCTGCGGATTCTCCGTCGGATCGTAGATGTAGTAGACGCTGTAGGCGCGCGACGTGTTGACGTAGAACAACCCGGTCTGCGGGCTGAACGACGGAGGCGGCCAGTTGGCGGCGCCGCCCTGGTTCGGCGACACGAGCGCCCCGTCGAGCTGCGGGTCCTTCGCCGGGTTCGGGATCGGCTGCCCCTTCGCGTCGTACCCCATCGACCAGTTGGTCTTCACGTACTCGGTGGAGATCAGCGCCTTGCCGTTCGTGCGGTCGAGGACGAAGAAGTGCCCGTTGCGCGCGGCTTGCGCGATCAGTTTTCGCGGCTTGCCGTCGAACTCCGCATCGAACACGACCGCCGCCTGGGTGGAGTCCCAGTCGTGGGTGTCGTGCGGCGACGACTGGAAATACCACGCCATCTTCCCCGTGTCCGGGTTGAGCGCGACGATCGACCCCGTGAAGAGGTTCGCCCCTTTGCGGTTGACGTGCGCGATGACGGGCTGCGGATTGCCGGTCGTGACGAACAGCAGATTGGTGTCCGGGTCGTACGTCACCGGCTGCCACGTCATGCCGCCGCCGCCCTTCGCGGCCGCTTCGTTGGGCCACGTCTCGGAGCCGGGGTCCCCCGCCTTCTGCGGGACCGCATACCAGCGCCACTGCATCTCGCCGCTGACCGGGTCGTGCGACTGAAGGTATCCGGGAATGTCGAGGTCGTCGCCGCTCACGCCGGCAATGACGTGGTTCCCGATGATCACCGGCGCCACGGACCCGTAGTAGGACCGATCGAGGTCGCAGATCTGCTTGCGCCAGCGCTCCGTCCCGTCCTTGATATTGAGCGACACGAGGTTGCAATCCCGCGACACGAAGAACAGCGAGTCGCCGAGCACTGCCGCGCCTCGGTTGCCGATGGTGATGCCGCCCTTCGCCTGCCAGGTGTGATGCCAGAGCTCGCGTCCGGTGCGTGCGTCCACCGCCCACACGTGATCCGGCGCGGTGGGATACAGCACGCCGTTGATCATCAGCGGCGTGCCCTTGAGGGTCACCCCTCCGAAGCCGCCACCGCCCGGCGCGACGCCGGTATTCAGCCTGTAGACCCAGCCGAGGCTCAGCGACGTGATGTTGCCGTCGTTGATCTTGGCGAGCGGGCTGTAGCGGCGGCCCGAGTAGTCGCCGTTGTAGCCCGGCCACGAGTCGGTCCCCGGCTTCAAGAGCTTCGCCGGATCCAACCCGGTCTGGCCGGCTCCGGCCAGCACCGCCGCGATGACGAAACAGGAAACGAGCAGTGTGGTCGCGCGCGTCATTTCACCTTCTCCAAGTAGGCCACGAGATCGTGCATGTTCTTGTCCGTCAGCCGGTCGAGCAGCCCCTGGTGAAACGCGAGCGGATCGTTTTTCACCACTTGCAGCCCGGGCGTCCGCTTGAAGCTGCGGTAGATGCCGGACTGGTCGCGCAGCGCGACGTTGAAGTCGTCCATCTGGACGAGGACCCCCGACACGGCCGGCTGGCCCGGCGGCGTCACCGTAACGGTGACGGCGGCCCGTGACGGCGGGCCGCCCGGGGCCGGAGCGCCGCGGCGCCCGCCGCGGCCGGCGCCGGGGAAGAGCATCCGCTGCTGCAGGTCGATCGGCTCGAGCCGCCGGCCGATGCCCGCGAGGTCTCCCTTGATCGAGTGGCACGTGGTGCACTTGCCTTCGCCGTCGAAGTACGAGAGCCCCGCCTCCGGATCGCCGGTCAACACGTTCTGCGAGACGAACAGCGGCGAGCCGCGCAGGGAATCGTTCACGCGCTGGCGGAGGTAGTGCGCCATGTCGAAGATCTGCGCGGCGGTCAGGTTCGTGGCCGCCGTCGGGCTCTGCGCCTTGTGCGCGTCCTTGAGGTACGGTCCGAGCACGCTGCCGCAGCGATCGCGCAAGACGACGAGCGAGCGGATCAGGTTCGGCCCCTTCGCCGTGCCTCGCGCCATCGTCCCGTGGCAGGTGACGCACTCGGCGGTGTAGACGGGTTTGGCGCGGTCGGCCGCGGCCGCATCAACGGGCGGCTTGTCGGACGGGCCTGCGCCCGCGAGCATGCCCCCGCCGCGTGTGGCGGGCGGCGGGCCGCACGGGTTCGTCGCCGCCTGCGGGGGCGCGCCGCCCGCGGCCGGCGGCGTCTGCGCGACGACGCCGATGGCCGCCATCGCCACCACTCCGGCGACATTCATCCACACCCTAACCGTGGTCACAGTCCGCATCGGTCGCTCTCCTCGATCACGTGCAGTATCACCGGTTCGCCCGTTCAGATGGACAATCCGCGACTCTGTCAGCATTTTGCTGCTCGCGGGCCGTCGAAGACTCGCTATCCTCGCGCGGGCCGTCCCTCGACTCCGCTCGGGACGGTCCTGAGCCTGTCGAAGGACCGCAGGCGCTCAGGCCCTGCCGGCGGCGGAGTGCGATCCGGCCTGGGACGGGAGCAGCGCGCGGAGATACCGGAGGCCGTCCTGGGCCAGGGCATCCTGCGAAGGCGCAAACGAACGCCAGATGGCGGCCGCGCGCGCGATCGATTTCACGGCGCTCGTGAACGACTCGATCACGAACGGCCCGTCGAAGTGGATGTCGCGGCAGGCTTCGGCCACTTCGTTCCACGGCACGTGTCCGGATCCGGGCGCGCCGCGATCGTTCTCGCACGTGTGCAGATGCTTGAGCCGCGGGCCGGCGGCGCGAATCGCGTCCCCGATCGATTTCTCCTCGATGTTCATGTGGAAGGTGTCGAGGAGGATCCCGCACGACGGGTGGTCGACGCGGTCCACGACTTCGATCGCCTGCTCCGCGAGGTTGAGGAAGCTGGTTTCGAACCGGTTGAGCGGCTCGACCGCGAGGGTGACGCCGCGGTCGCCGGCGTACTTCGACAGCGCCTTGAGCTGCGCCACCAGGATGTCGAGGTCCTTCGCGCGCTCGTCCGGCGTCTGCTGCCAGCAGCGGCCGACGGAGCTGTACAGCGGACCGATCACGGGCGCGCCGCCGAGGACCTCCGCCGCATCGACGCAGTGCCGGACGTACTCGGCGCTGCTCTTCCGGATGCTCTCGTCCGGGTGGATCAGGTCGCGGTCCGGCCCCATGGCGGCACAGACGCTCGCGCCGAGACCGAGATCGCGCGCGATCTCCGACGCGCGCTTGTAGTCGAGGTCGCCCGTCCCTTCGACGCCGAACTCAATGAGATCGAAGCCCATCTCCTTGACGCGCGGCGCGAGCTTCGCGAACGCCTCCGTCGTCACCGGCGACGTCCACACCCATGCGTTGACACCAATCTGCGCCATGTTGTTCCTCGTTAACTTGCTCTAAACAGGAGCTTAGAAGTTCAGGAGAAAAACACAAAAACTCCTGATCTCCTGTTCTATCGGGTTCTATCGGGTCCCCGGCTTGACGCTTGGACTGTCGTCGGCCTTGAGATCGCCGAGCGCGTACTGCACCCCCGCGAGAATGTGCTCGAGCATCGGCCTCTTCGCGTAGATCGATTCGTCGTGCCCGAGGGCGGCGTAGAAGAACCGTCCCTTGCCCTCGCGCCGGATCCAGCTGAGCGCGAAGTCGTGGTCGGTGCGCGGGGACTGCTCCTTGGCCCTGATCTCCGGGCTCATCTTGTCGTAGTCGATGCTGGTCAGCACGTGGACGTTCTCGCGCGAGAAGGAATCCTGGTTGTAGGTGTAGACCTCGTCGGTGATGTCGAACGGCTGACCCTTGAACGGCGCGTTGATCGGGCTCTTCGGATCGTCGATCTTGACGGTGATCGTCGTCGGGTAATTCCAGTGGTGCTTGAAATACCCGCCGATCATCTTGTTGTACTCCGGCCACAACGGCGACCCGCCGGCGGGGCCGCCGCGCCCGCCGGGCTCGAGGCTGCCGTGGTACGAGTCGCTGGCGGCGTGAATGCCCGCGATCCCTTTGCCGCTCCGGATGAAGTCCATCAGCGCCTTGCGGCGCGCGTCGGTGACGGTCTTGGCCGCCGGATCCGTCGCGGCGTTCGGCTCGTCGAGGTACGTCCCGGTCGTGCTGTTGAGGAACACCGCGTCGTACTGTTTCAGGTTTTCCGCCGTAATCACCGAGCGGTCGTACGACACGGTGGCCGTCCACGCGCCGGTTTTCTTGCCGAGCTCCTCCATCGTCTTCGCGGCAATCGGAATGGAAGCGTGCACCCACCCGGACGTCGCGGCCAGCACCAGGACCTTGCGCGGGCGCGCCGGCTTGGCCGCCGGCTTGTCGGGGAGCGCCGCCATCATCGCGTCCACATGCTCGGGACAGACCGACTGCGGCTGGGAGCTCCGTCCGCCGCAGGTCGGGGCGGGAGGCCGGCTCGGTGCGGCCGCCGGCGCCTGCTGCGCGCCGCCGCCCACCGTACTGGCGATCCATATCGCAACGCCGGCGGACACCGCCAGCAAGGCTCGTGAATGGCTCAACCCCATATGTCCTCCTCAACTCCCTGCCAGGATCAGAAACTGGCCGCTAATCTACTCCAGAACTGTGGCAGGCCTCGCAGAACCTTGCGGAACCTAGCCCGACAGAAACTCCCCCACCACCTCAGAAAACTGATCGGCCCGCTCGACGTTCGGCAGATGCGCGGCGTCGAACGTCACCATCCGCGCGCCGGGAATCTTCGCGCGCATCTCGATCCCGTCATCGGGAGGGGTCACCGGATCGGCCGTGCCCGAGACGACGAGCGTCGGCGCGGTGATGCGGCCAATCGTGTCGCGCAGGTCGGTATCGCGCAGGGCCGCGCACCCGCCCGAGTAGCCCACCGGGGAACAGGCCGCCACCATCGCGCGGTGACGCGCCACGGTTTCCGGCTCGCGCTGCATGAAGTCCCCGGTGAACCATCGCGGCATCGCCGCGTCGGCAATCGCCTCCATGCCGCCCGCCTGCACCTGACGGACCCGCTCGCGTCCAGCGATCGGGTGTGCCAATGCGGGCCGCCGTGCTGGCCAGGACCAGGCGCCCGATGCGCTGCGGCGCGTGGACGCCGAGCCACATCGCGGTCAGCCCGCCCAGGGACAGCCCGCAGACGTGCGCGCGATCGGCGCCGGCGGCGTCGAGCACCGCGAGGGCGTCGCGTCCCAGCCGGTCGATCGTGTACTCCCCGGCGGGCGCTCCCGAGCGCCCATGGCCGCGGGTGTCGTAGCGGATCACGCGAAACACGCTCGAGAAGGGAGCGACTTGGGGCGCCCAGAGATCCGCCGTTGCGCCGAGCGCGTGCGAGAGCAGCAGGACCGGCGCCCCGGCCGGGCCGCTGATCGCGTACGCCAGCGGACAGCCGTCCACGTCGATTTCGGTCAGGTTCGTGGCGGTGATGGTCATCCGGAGCCAGCCAATTCAGGGTGGGGCCCCGCCTTCGCGAATGGATGGCGTGCGCTTCAGCGAGACAGGCCGCGACTATACTAGCGCGCCCGGAGGAGTAAAAAAGTACCTGGTTCGCGATGCGAAACACGGGCGGCCGATTATCGGACAGCCTCCGGAAGGGCTTGTCTTTTATAGGGACGCGTTTCGCAGAGCAAAACAGTATTTGACATTCTGGCTCAACAGGCTCACCCTTAGGTTCACCTGAAATCGATTACAGATCGGCGCGCCCGAGTCCCCCAGCAGCTCCGACGCCTAGACGTCCGACCGTTGCGCGGCTTCGGCGGGCGTGATAGAAACCGGGCTCCTCACGTCGAGATAGTTCGGCTCGACCACTCGCGGCCCTGGCCAGGACGCGCGTGACTGCGGGCGGGAACGCCGCGTTTCCCGTTCGACGTTCCTCAACGGCCGTTGCACCTGTTGTTTGTTCGTTCGTTCAGACCGGGGTAGATGGAGGAGAGTTAATGGCAAAAGCGACCCTTTCGGTAGTCGCGGCTGCGTTGATGGTCCTGGCCGCGGCGATATCAGCCTCGGCGCAGATCACGACGGGAACAGTCGCCGGAACAATCAAAGACGCACAGGGCGCCGTGATTCCTGGCGCGACCGTCGTCCTCATCAGCGAGGCGCGGGGCACGAAATCCGCTCCAGCCACCAGCAGCGGAACCGGGGACTTCGTGTTCCCGAACGTCACTCCCGACACCTACACCCTCGAAGTCACGATGGACGGCTTCAGGACGATCCGGCGCTCCGGCGTCCAGGTCAGCGGCGCCGACCGCGTCGCGGTCACGGCGCTGACGCTCGAAGTCGGCGGCGCGGCCGAGACGGTCGTCGTCACCGCGGAAGCCGCGCTCGTGCAGTCGCAGAGCGCCGAGCGCTCGTTCGCGATTACGACGGAGCAGATCGAGAACCTGCCGATCGCGCGAGGCAACTTCACCAGCCTCACGCAGTTCACGCCCGGCGTAACCTCGGGCGGCGCAAGCGGCGAAGGCATGCGCCTCGGGGGCCAGAGCCAGAACAACATCATGATGGACGGCGTCTCGGCCATGGACACGGGCAACAACGGCCAGATGCTGAACATGAACATCGAGTCCATCGGCGAGGTCAAGATCCTGACGCAGGGCTACCAGGCCGAGTACGGCCGGGCGAGCGGCCTGCAGATCACCGCGGTGACCAAGAGCGGGACGAACGCGGTATCGCGGTTCGGCCTACAGCGTCTTCACGAACTCCGACTGGAACGAGACGACCTGGGTGCGCGAGAAGAACGGGGATCCGACTCCACACACCGAACAGAAAACGCTCGGCTACACGGTCGGCGGACCCATCGGCAAGCCCGGCGGCTCGAACAAGCTGTTCTTCTTCTACGCGCACGAGTACCGGCCGACGACGGCCGCCATCAACAACGGCAACGTCATTCGTCTTCGGGTGCCGACCGCGCTCGAACGCGCCGGCGACTTCTCGCAGAGCCTCGACAACAACGGCAACCTCATTCCGCAGCTCTTCGACGCGGCGAACAACAGAAACTTCGACAACCGGCAGATTCCGGCCAACCGCCTCTACAACACCGGCGATCAACATCCTGAATCGCTACCCGCTGCCGAACGTCACGCAGGCCCCGGGCACGAACTACAACTACGAAGTGCAGCCGCCGACCACGGACGATCTCATTCAGCAGCCGGCCGTCCGCCTCGATTACCAGATGTCGCCGAAGCTGCGGTTCACCGGCAAGTACTCCGGCGACCGGCGGCGCAAGCTCGTGACGCCTGGCCTGATCTCCGGCTTCACCGACGTGCTGAACCCGTATCCGTACATCACGAATTACGCCGCCACGGTCAACTACACGATGAACCCGACGACGTTCATCGAAGCCACCTACGGGTTCATCCGGAACGAGCTGGTCGGCGGCAACGAGAACGGCATCCTCGTCAACGACTCGGCCAACCGCCTCAACGGCCTGGCCGACTTCCCGCTGCTCTACAAGGATGCGGGCGTGGTCGATCCGCGGTACTACGTGATGGAGGTCATGCAGGACGTCAAGCCGGGCTTCTGGGACGGCACGCGAATCAACCTGCCGCCGACCTTCTCGTGGGGAGGCCGAATCGGCGCCGCGCCGCCGAATCAGCGGTATCCGGGCTGGCTGAACATCAACCGGACCCAGGACGTGGCGGTCAGCGTGACGAAGGTTGCCGGCCGGCACACCATGAAGGCCGGGTTCTACAACAACCACAGCTTCAAGGCGCAGAACGCCGGCTTCGGCGCGTTGTTCCAGGGTGACGTGAACTTCGGCAACGACACCAACAACGCGCTCGACAGCGGCTTCGGATACGCCAACGCCGCGCTCGGCGTGTTCACGCGCTATCAGCAGGCGTCGCAGCTCATCGAAGGCAACATGATCTACAACAACCGGGAGTTCTACGCCCAGGACAACTGGAAGGTGAACAGCCGGTTGACGATGGACTACGGCCTGCGGTTCACGCACCAGCAGCCGCAGCACGACAAGTTCGGGCAGATGTCGAACTTCTTCCCGGACGAGTGGTCCGCCGCCCAGGCGCCGGTGTTCTACGTCGCCGGCTGCAGCAACGGCGCGGCCACCTGCTCGGGCAACATCCGCAACGCGATGGATCCGCGGAACGGACAGATTCTGACTGCTCCCGGAGCGGCGAACACCCAGGCCGCCATCGGCACGCCGATCCCGGGTTCGGGTAATCCGCTGAACGGCATCCGGAAGGCGGGCGATGGCATCGCGGACACGGGCTATGTCTGGCCGACGATCGTTGTCGCACCCCGTTTCGGCCTGGCCTACGATCTGACCGGCAACCAGAGCACGATCTTCCGCGCGGGCGGCGGGTTGTACTTCGACCGGCCCGACGGCAACACCATCTTCGGCATCCCGGGCAACCCGCCGATCGCGACGACCCAGGACCTGCGCAACGGGCAGTTGCAGACGGTCGGTCAGGGTCTCAGCACCGTCGCCGTTCCGGCGCTCACCATCTTCCAGTACGACGCGCAGGTCTCCGGGTCCTGGCAGTGGAATGCCGGCGTTCAGAGGACCTTGCCCTGGGCGATGGTGGCCGACTTCTCGTACGTCGGCAATCGAGGCACCAACCGGATCGCCAGCTACAACCTGAACTCCGTGGACATCGGCGCCGCGTTCCTGGCGAAAAATCAGGACCCCACGCTCGCCGGCTCGAGCAGCGTGCCGGGGGCGACGGCGTATTCGGAGAACATCCTGAAGCCGTACCGCGGCCTGGGCAACATCAATCAGAACACCACCGACTTCTGGGACGAGTACCACTCGCTTCAGATGTCGCTGAACCGCCGCTTCCGGAACGGGTTCTCGGCGGGCGTGAACTACACCTACGGGATCTCGTTCAAGGGCAACACCGGTCTGGTCAAGCGCTTTGACCACGCGCCGGACGGCACGGCCACGCTTCGCGCCGACCAGGCAGATTATGAAGAGCTGCTGGGAACGCTGGACCGCCGGCCGCACATCATCAAGGCGAACGGCGTGTGGAGCTCTGCCGCGCGCGCCCGAGAGCTTCGGGCGTGCCGTCGGGTTCATCCTGAACGACTGGCAGATTGCCGGCGTGCTCACGGCCGGTTCCGGTACGACCTACGATCTGAATTACACCTACCAGAACAACGGGGCCAGCGTGAACCTGACCGGCTCGCCGAACTACGGCGCGAGGATCGTCTACGTCGGCGATCCGGGCAGCGGCTGTTCCGACAACCAGTACGCGCAGTTCAACGCCGCCTCGGTCACCGGCCCGCAGCCCGGCAGCGTCGGTCTCGAGTCCGGGCGCAACATCCTGCGCGGCTGCCCCGACAAGCGGGTCGATCTGTCGCTCTCGCGCGACATTCGCCTCGGTGGCGCTCGCCGCATGGAGTTCCGGGTGGACGTGTTCAACGCGTTCAACGCGGTCATCATCAACGGCCGCAACAACACGGTGACGTTCGCGAACCCTGGAAACCTCGCGATCGTGAACAATCAGTTCAACGCCGACGGCTCGCTCAACACGGCGCGCTCGAAGCCGAACAACTCCGGCTTTGGCGCTGCGACCGGCGCCCAGGCGATGCGCAACGTCCAGGCGCAGCTCCGCTTCCAGTTCTAAGCGGCCGCGGATCGGTAGATCGAAGAGCGGGTGGGGTTCCCCTGCCCGCTCTTTTTTAATGCTCGTGGGGCCCCACCCCCACTCGCTCGCGCTCCGGCGCTCGAAGACTCGCTATCCTCGCGCGGGCCGCAGGCGCTTTTTTTTGTGTGTGTTGTCCCTCCTGATCTCCTGCTCTCCCGATCTCCTCTGATACTCTCCCCTCCATGAGCCCTGCCGCCCCTTCTCTCACCCCGGTTGCGGCGCCACGTAATCCCTATGCGCTCGACCCATCGGCCATCGAAGAGCCACCGATCAGCTTTGTCTCGACGCTGCGCCGCATCGGCCCCGGCATGGTGCTGGCCGCGTCGATCGTCGGCTCGGGCGAGCTGATCGCGACCACGACGCTCGGCGCGCAGGCCGGGTACACGGCGCTGTGGGTCGTGATCCTGAGCTGCTTCTGCAAGCCGGTCATCCAGGGGGAGCTGGGGCGCTACACGATCGCGACCGGCCGGACCGGCCTCGAGGCGCTGAACGAGCTGCCGGGACCACGGCTGCTGCGCGTCAACTGGCTGGTCTGGGCGTGGGCCGTGATGGTGGCGGGCACGCAGCTGCAGGTGGGCGCGATGTACGGCGGCGTGTCGCAGGTCATGCACCTGGTCGTGCCCGCGGTGCCCGTCACGGCGTGGGTGCTCGTCTTCCTCGCGATCACGCTCGCGCTGCTCCTCGGCGGCGGCTACGAGCGGGTCGAGCGGATCGCGATGGTGAAGGTCGCGCTCTTCACGCTGCTCACCGCGCTCGCGGCGCTCGTCCTCATGCGCATGCCGCGCTTCTTTGCCTGGAGCGCGGTGGCCGACGGCCTGCGGTTCCAGCTGCCGGCTGCGGGGCTCGGGATGGCGGTCGCGGTCTTCGGCATCACGGGCGTCGGCGCGACCGAGCTGTTCATGTACCCCTACTGGTGCGTCGAGAAGGGCTACGCGCAGTTCACGGGCCCGCGCGACGGCACGCCCGCACGGGAGCGCCGCGCCCGCGGCTGGATCCGCGTGATGCACTTCGACATCGTCGTGTCGATGATCATCTACACGGCGGCGACGGTGGCGTTCTACCTGCTCGGCGCCGGCGTCCTGCACGGCATGGGGCTCGTGCCGGCGAGCGCGGACATGATCCCGGTGCTGTCGAATCTCTACACGCAGACGCTCGGCGGCTGGGCGCTGGGCATCTTCTATATCGGGGCCATCGCGACGCTGTACGGCACGGTGTTCGCCGCCACCGCCGCCCACTCGCGGCTGTTTGCCGACATGTGCCGGCTGGCCGGCGCGTTCGAGCCGGACGATCTGCCCCGCCGGCTCGCCTACAGGAACCGGTTCGTCGTGCTGCTCGCGATCGTGCCGGTCACCGCCTTCCTGACAATCGCTTCGCCGGTCACGATGGTGATGGTCGGCGGGATCGTCCAGGCGCTGATGCTCCCCATCGTCGGCATCGGCGCGATCTACCTGCGCCACCGCCGTCTTCCCCGCGAGCTCGCTCCCTCGCCGCTGACGACGGCCGGCGCTGTGGGTCACGACCGCCGTGATCGTGGTCCTGATGGGGTACTACGCGCTTCTGACGGCGACGGGGTGACGGGGTCTAAAGTTCTAAAGTTCTAAAGTTCTAAGTTTTAAGGTCTGCTGCGCCTGAGCCAGACGCCGACAAGCAGGGCCAACAGGAGCAATCCGACGAGGGTCTGGATCGGTATTGATATCAACGGGCAACCTCAGAGAATCACCGATCCGGCCGGACCGGCTTGCGTTATTCGCCGCTCGCGCCGAGCGGGCCAATCGCTCTGGGTTCAGATTACATGATTCGCGCTATCCTGAACTCACGCACGGCGTGGGTTGCAGGTGAACGGTATGACTATTCGATCGCTGCTCGTTGCCGGGGTGGCCGCAACCGGGTTGACCGTTGTGCTCAGCGGCTCGCAAGACGAATCGAGCCAGCGATCGATTCGGCTGCAGTTTCCGGACCGGGCGGACCTTTCAGGACTCTCGATTCGGTACTACTTGACGGGCTTGTTTGGCGGGTACGGCAGCTACATACGCACGCGGCCCGATGTCCGCGAGTACGCGATAGAGACCTGGAGTAGAGGCCAGCAGGCAGCGATGCTCAAAGTCATCGTCTACTGCCCCGGCTACCGCACAGTCCTGATTCTGGAAACGGCGCTTGCGAGCCGGCGGGTTGGGCCGATCTCGATTGCACTCGAACCTCTGGACTGGGTTCCGCTGTCCGGACGAGTGACCTCGGTGCCGACCACAAGGGATTTGAGCGTCGAGGCCGTTTATCTCCCCTTTTGGGCGAATGAGTTCTTTGGGATTCTCGATGGCCCGCTGCCGCAGTTCACCGTTGACACCACAAAGGTCGCCGCGGACGGCTCATTCACGCTCAGAGTGCCTGATTTTGCGCACGATCCCGTGACAGCGTTTGGTGACGGCAAGATGCGCGGCGAAATACGCGTGGTCGCTCGCGAGGGCCAGAGCGGGAACACTCCGTACGCGCTCGAACAGATCGAGCGGGCCGGTCAACCCGTCAGTCTGCCGATAGCGGCAGAATACCAACGAGATTTGATCCTGGTGGGTATTCCCAGGTAAAGCCCCAAGCAAAGTCAATGATATCGAGGCACTGGAAGGGAATCGTCAGGCCTGGGCAGGCCGACGCGTACATCGAGCACCTCGAGACCGAGACGTTCCCCCGGCTGGCAACCATTCCGGGCTTCGTCCGCGCGTCGATCCTGCGGCGCCCTGTCGAGGCGGGCACGGAGTTTCAGATTGTCACGCTGTGGGAGTCGCGCGAGTCCATCGAAGCGTTCGCGGGCGTGCCTACCGATGTGGCGGTCGTTCCGCCGTTCGTCCGGGAGCTGATGACCAGCTACGAATCCCACGTGGCACATTACGAGGTCGTGGAGATCTTTGAACCACCAGAGGCTTCTCAGGCCTAGCCGCCTCCGCCCGAGACCTTCACGTCCTGCACCTTCTTCTCCCCTTCAGCGAGTGTGACCCGGATCGCCGAGGCCGCGAGCTGCTCGAGAAACGACGGATCCCTCAGCTGCACCGGATCGGGATCGGTGAGCACCGCAAGGAAGTACTCGCCGGGCGGCAAGCCGGTCGCGGTAAAGCGGCCGTCGGATCCCGCCTTGACGACGCCGCTCACGCGCCGTGGCGCGGTGGACCAATGCGCACGATCGGTGGAGAACACGACGATGGCGTACTCCGGTGTCGGCCGGCCGAGTTGATCGAGCACGATGCCGGTAATCTCTGCAGGCTGATCGGTCAATGTGACGGCCATATCGGAGACGTCCTGACCGGGCGCCACGTCGAGTGGCTGATCGAGCGTGTCCCGGCCGTTCACCATCGCCGATCGCAGCGACCACGATCCCCCGCCGGTCATCGACAGCCGGTACTTACCCGGTGGCACGTTCGTGAATGCAAACGATCCATCGGCCTGTGGGTACATCGCCGGCGGCGAGACGGCAGTTCCCGCAATCGTGGGAACGGCGCCAAGGGTGAGGCGGATCTTGGTCGCGTCAGGCGGCGTCTGCGATGCTCGAAATGCGAGGCGGCCCGAGACCGACGTGCCGGGCAGAAACTGCAGCACCAGATCGAGGAAGTCCTGTTCGTTGACGGTGACTTCCGCCGACGTCCACAACGGAAGGAGGCTCGGGTCTCCTGTCGGGCCGCTGCTCTCCTGGCCGCGACCGAAAAAGAGGTAGCGTCCAGGCGTCAGGGACGCCACGGTAAATCGGCCATCCTCCCGGGGGCGAATGCCGCCGAGGCTGGTATACATCCCGCCGGTCGACGCATTGGCCAGTCCGATCATGACGGAGCGAAGCGGCTGACCGGCCGGGCCGACTGCCGTGCCTTCGAGCCGGGTCGGACGAACGAGTGGACTGCGGAGGTCCACGCCCGTGCGCTCCTGGCCGGCCGCGAGCGCGAAGAACTCGGCGAGCGCCGCATCCGTCACGCCGGGGAAGTACGCGCCGGTGCGCGCCACCAGCGGCGCGCCGGCCGCCGGTTGCGCCGCGCCCCCCTGCGAAGACGACTGTAAGTCCCGCATCGCCGCGGCAATCGCCGCGGTCGTCGTCAGCCGCGTTTCGCCCCGGAGATTGCCCCCTCCCGCCCTCACTGTGTATTCGCCCGGCGGCAGTCCGTACAGACGATAGGTGCCGCGGTCGTCGGTCGTGCCCCACTGTGAGCCTGGTGGACTGACAAGCTTTCGCTCGCCGTTGACGAGAACCGGTTGGTACACGCTTACTTGAGCATTCGACAGCGGCACGTCGTTTTCATCGAACACGGTGCCTTCGATGACCGCCCCGCGCAGCAGCCTGATCGCGAGGTTGGTCAGCCGCTGCCCTTCTGCCAGCGCCATCGGCGTCCCCGGGCCTCGGCCCACGAGCTTGCTGCCGTAAAAAGTCTTGACGTATGCGGGCTTCTCGGCCGTGATCGTGTACCGTCCAGCCGGCAAGTCGGGGAACGCGAATCTGCCGCCGTCGTCGGTCGTGACCTGCACGTTTCCCGTCACCGCGGAGCCCGCCAGCGTGACGAGCACGCGGCGGAGCGGGCGCGCGGTCTCGTCCTGGCTCGTCACGATCCCGCCGATCAGCGCGGTGCCCGGTTTGGCTCTCAACGCGGCCGCGTCACGCGGCTGTTGTCGCGGCGCGGCCGATAGTGGCGCCATGCCGGCGATCGCCGCAGCTATCACCAGAGCCTGGCGCGTCATCGGACCGTTACCGTTCGCAGGTTCACGCGCTGCTTCTGATTCGGCTCGACGCGGACGCTGCTCGCGAGTGGCGCCAGCTGTGCGATCAGCCGCTCGTCCGGCCAGTCGCCCGTGGATTCGTCGGACGCTGCGATGACGAAATATTCGCCGGGAATCACGTTGGGCACCGTGAAGGCTCCAGTCTTCGAGGCGCGAACGGTCCGGAACGCGCGCGTGCTGATCCGAGCGTCCGGCCACCGTGCACGATCCACGGGGAACACGAACACCGACGCGTCGAGATCTGCGGCGCCCTTTGCGTCAGACACGGTTCCGGTCAGTTCCGCGGGCTGGTCCGTGAGGACGACCACCACATCGTTGACGTCGGTGCCGCCGATCGTCATGACCGCATCCGTGAGGTCACGCCCGCCGACCGTCACCGACTGGAGCGTCCAGGTCGGAGCAGCTTCCCGTATTTGCAGTCCCAGGATGTACCGCCCGGGCGACAGAGCGCTCGTGCTGAATCCACCGGCCGGAGTCAGAGGCACTTCAGCGGCCCCGGCGCTCTGGCGGAAAAGCGGTTGTGCTCGACTCACCGTGAGCGGCACGAGCTGCCTCAGACGCGTGGCGGCCGGGCGCTCGCTTGCCCCGCTGAACTCCACTCGTCCCGTGATGTGCACCCCTCCGCGCAACGTCAGCAACACATTGCCGACGTTCGCGTCGCCGACCGCCAGCGGCTGCGCGGCCCACGCGCCAGGCGCCTCGGACACCGTTCGCGGCGCCGCCGGGGGGGACGATCCCCCACCAGACGCCGGGTCGGTCCGTAGTGCGAGCAGCGTGTAGCTTCCCGACGGGACGAGAGGAAAGACGAAAGCGCCGCGCGCATCGGTCGAAGTGGTCGCCACTTCCAGGACCGACGCGCCGTCGCCCGCGTCGGCCGGCATCAGGTGCACACCGAAGTGCGGCACCGGCCCGCTGCTGTCCATCAGGGTCCCGGACACTTCCACCGTGCGCACGGGCTGCAGCTGGATGTCGACGTCGGACCGCTCTTCACCCGAACGGAGCACAATCGGAGTCGCACGGCTGGCGACCACGGCCGAGGGAAAGAACATCGTCTGGTACGCGTACAGCCTGTCGGCCCGGCGGCTTGGCAGGGGAAAGTTCGTCACTCGGCCCTGCCTGGCGGTGATCAGCGTGGACGAACCGATTCTCAGCCCGGCATCCATTCCAGGCCCCTCCGATTGCGGTGGCGCCGGAGCACCGGTCGAGAGGAATCGCGGCGCGCCGGTGGACGGGCTCGAGAGCAAAGACTCGATCGTTGACGAGGGCATCAACAGTTGCGTCTGGGGAACGACAACCAGATAGCTGCCGGGGATCAGCGTGGCGAGCCGGTAGACGCCGCGATCGTCGGTTCGCGCCGTCGGGCCCGTGAGCAGCCGGCCGTCGCTGCTGCGCTGCACCGCGGCGACCGACACGTCCACGAGCGGCTCGCCTGTCTCGTCAAGGACGCGGCCGGTGATGGCCCCACCCTTCCAGAGACGAATCACCGCATCACCGATGCGTTCGCCGTCGGCGAGATCGACCGTCTGAAAGGGTCCGTTCGGGCGCCGCTGACCGTAGCCGCCGTCGAGGTACGGGCCAATCTGATGGCCTCTGCCCGTGATGATGAAGCCGCTCGGGCTGTAGCCGTTTCCGCCGATGGTCGCCACGAGCGAGTACGTCGCCTTCGGAAGATTGCGAAAGACGAAGCGTCCCTGCGCGTCGGTCAGCATGGCCTGGGGACGGCCTACGGGCGGGATGGTGAACGGATCGGGAGACGCGACCGCCGTCACGACGACACCGGATACCGGCGTTCCCGCATCGGCGTCGATCACCCGCCCGAGAATCAATCCCGTTCCGGTTGGGCTTTCCGGGGACGCCTGCCTGCTGCTGACCCCGGACGTGGCCAGCACGAGGAGCGTGAACGACGCGGCGATCCTTCTATCTCTCGTAACCATCGAAGAGATCATGTCGATCCGCCCGTGGCCTGCGCCTATACCTATTGCAACTATGCATACAGTAGATCGGCCTCGTGACGATGTCAATCGGGCGTGAGGGACACGCGCCACACCGCTCGCGAAACCGCGCCGGCCTTCAGCCGGAGATAGTCCCCGCAGGATGCTCCTGATAGAAGGTAGATCTCGTAGTCCAGGAGGTCGTCGATATCATCCTCCGGGAAGCTGACGACGACTGTCCGGGACGGGAAATCGCGACGCAGCTTGGCCGACCACATGTCCTTCAACACGCGGCCAAGGTGCACGATGAGATCGTCGGACGGCTCCAGAGCCGCGCCCTGAAACAGGTCCAGCAGATGCCTGTGGTTCATGACGGACTCGACGGCCCGCTTGTCGCCCTTGGTCTGTTCCATGAAACCGCCGAAGATCTCCTCGTTGAACCCCGCAAACAGCACACAGTCCTCGTGGACGGTGAACTCGGGCCAGAAGAGACGAGCGTAGGCAACTGCGTGTTCGTAGCTCCCGACTCTCGTCAGCCAGGAATCGACATCGATTCCCTGGCCGTCGTTCCACGTCGACAGTTCGGGGATCAGCGTGTTGAAGTCGACTTCATTTCCTTCGTGCGCCATATATCGAATCCCCAGGCTTCCGCCTTCAGCCGGAAGATCTCCGGGCGCTCAGCGCCTTCCACCGGCCCGAATCCCGGCGGGCCCGCCGTTGACCTTGATGGATCCGGCGGGTGACAGGCTCTTGCCGTCGAACCGGAAGATCAGGATCTCCTTCTCGACCATGCACTGCGCCAGGACCGTCCGGCTGTCGCGGCTCCAGGCCGTCCCCTGGCACCAGTGGCCGATCCGGGCCTCGGCGATCGGCGTCAGCGTCTTGTTCGTCACGCCGTAGACGCGCAATCGTCCGAAATCGTTGAAGAGCGGCGAAGCCTTCGGCACGTTCGTGCCGTTCATGACCGTCACCGACAGGTACTGGCCGTCGCTCGACAGGGCGATGCCCTCGGCGATCGGGCCGACGGTGACGTGGTCGATCGCGCGCGGTGGATTGGCGGCGAGATCGATCACGCTGATCGTGTCCGCTCCCCCGCTCGCGCCGGCGCCGATGTTGCCGGTGAAGGCGAGGTCGGCGGTCGGCGACACCTCGAGACCGTACGGCTTCAGCCCGGCGGCGATGTCGCGCTTCGCGTAGGTCACGCTCGCGCCATCGACCGCCAGCAGCGAGATGAAGCTGTCGTTGTTGCGCGTCACGAGCGCCATCCGGCCGTCGCGCGTGAACGCAACGTGGCTCGGCCCGCTCTCGGGAGCCCCGAGATCGACCTTGCCCGCCGGCGTCACCGTCTTCCCGTTGACGGTGAAGATCGAGACCGTGCCTTCCATGCGATTGGCGACGAGCGCCAGCGTGCCGGCGGGGTTGAAAGAGATGCCCGAGGCCCCTCTGCCCGCATGCACCGTCGCGAGCACCGCGGGCGGCGACGCCTTCAGATCGATCACCGTCACCAGGTCGTCGGGCGCGGTGCCGGCGGGAGCCGCTGAATCCAGCTTCGTCGACGACGCCACGAGCGCGATCGACTCGTCCGGCGCGATCGCGACGGTCTGCGGCGGCCCGACGACCGAGTTGGGCGCGCGGACCTCGCCGATGACCTTCGGTGGAGACGCCGAGAGATCGATGATCGTGACGGTGTCCGGCGGCGGGTTCCGGACCGGCGTGTTGACGCCGTCGATCAGCGTGGCCTTCGAATCGTTCGCCGATACGACGACCTGCGCCTCGCCGATCGCGGCCGACAGCGGCCAGAGGACGACGACAAGCCCGAGCGCGCGAAATGCTTTCATGATCCGGTCTCCAGGAATATGGCCGCTCCGCCAGCCTGACGACATTATCCACATGTTGCGAGCTTCGGGAGGTGCCATATATAAAGGTGACGCATCATGCCTCCACGCACCGTCGTTGTCACCCAACCAGAGCTCCACCGGGCACCGGAGATCTTCACATCCACGACGGAGCTGACGTTCGTGGCAGCCCCGCATACCGAAGCCGAATTGTCGGAGGCCATCCGGCGGCATGGCGCGCGCCACGTCGTGCTCGGGCCCATGGTCTATACCGGCCGGCTTTACGAGGCGCTGCCGCGCGGCGGCGTGCTCGCACGCTACGGGGTGGGGCACGACGGCATCGACAAGGCCCTGGCCACGAAAGCGGGACTCTTCTGCACCAACACGCCCGGCGTGCTGCACCAGTCGGTGGCCGAGCTCACGATGCTGCTCATCCTGGCCGCCGCCCGCCATCTGCCCGCGCTCCACGACTCGATGCGGGAAGGACGGTGGGCGCCGCTGCCGGGCGTCGAGCTTCAAGGCAAGACGGTGGCGATCGTCGGATGCGGCACGATCGGACAGGCCGTGGCGCGCATCGCGTCGGCCGGGTTCGGCATGCGGGTGATCGGCGTCAGGCGATCGGCCGGCGCGGCTGCGGTCCCGGCCGCGCACTTCCACGCGACGACGGATGATTTCGCCGGCGCGGTCCGGGAGGCTGATTACGTCAGCCTGCACATCCCCGCACTTCCGGAGAACGCGCAGTTCATCAACCGCGACCGTTTGTCGCTCCTTCCGGCACGCGCGTGGCTGATCAACACGGCCCGCGGCGCGGTGGTGGACGAGGCGGCCTTGTACGACGCGGTGGCGGAAAAACGGATCGCGGGCGCCGCGCTCGACGTCTATGCGCGCGAGCCGTACGAACCGGTCGACCCTGGCCGGGATTTGCGGAAGCTCTCCGCCGTCATCCTGCTCCCGCACGTCGGCAGCAACACCGCCGACGCCAACCGCGGCATGGCCGAGCGCGCCCTGGCGAACATCCGGCTCGCCGAAGCCGGCGACTTCGGGGCCATGGATCTGCTGAACCCCGAGGTGATCGAGCGGAGATCAAGAGACTAGACCGGTCACTCGATCTCCTGTTCAACCTACGGAGACCGGTTCCAGCGGTGTGTGTGAATCCAGGAACAGCCAGCACACCGCGCCGAGGCCGTAGATGGCGGCGGAGAGGTAGAACGCCAGCGTCCAGTTCTGGTTCGTCCACGTGAGCAGGTATCCGACGACCAGCGCCGAGGACGCGCCCGCGATGCCTGCCATCATGTTCATCGCGCCCGACACGGTGCCGGAATACCGTCCGCCGATATCCATGGCACCGGCCCACGCGGGCGGCATCGCGAAGTCGTTGAAGAAGCCCGCCATCCCGAGCATGATCATCGCGCTCGTCGGGTCGCCGATGCGCGTGAAGATGAGCGTGCACGCCGAGGCCGCGAGGAACCCCGTGATCGCGATGACGCGGCGGGCCCTGGCCACACTGCCCGTCGCCTCCCTGAGCGGCTTGACGAGCGCCGCGGAGACGAGACACCCGACCCCGCCGAAAAACAGCGGCAGCCCCGAGAGCAGCGCCCCCTGCATCGTGCCCAGGCCGCGGGCGTCGCGCAGATACGTCGGCAGCCAGGTGACGTAGAACCACCAGGCATAGCCGAGGCACGCGTACTGCGCGCACAACAGCCACACCGACGGCGTCGAGAGGATTTTCCCCCACGGAGTGGGGCCGCGTACGGCCGCCGTCTCCCGGCTCGGCGGCAGGAGCGCGAGCTCGGCGCTGTTCACGCCCGGATGCGTGGCGGGGTCGTCGCGATACCAGCGATAGAACGCGATCGCCCAAATCACGCCCAGCACGCCGAAGATCTCGAACGCGCGCCGCCACGACACGAACGTCAGCACGTAGGCCACGAGCAGCGGAGTGAAGGCGCCGCCCCAGCGCGTCGCCAGCCAGAGAAACGCCTGCGCGCGCTCGCGCTCCTTCGCGGGGAGCCAGGTCGTGAAGACCCGGGTCAGGTTTGGAAAACAGCCCGCCTCGCCCATCCCGAACAGCGCCCGCGTGACCAGCAGCGACGGGAGGTTCCAGACCCATCCGGTCGCCGCCGTGAAGAACGACCACCAGATGACGATGCGCATGAGCACCCGGCGGGGGCCGATGCGATCGCCCAGCCAGCCGGCCGGGACCTCGAACAGCGCGTACGCCCAGCCGAAGATGGAGAACACCCAACCCATCTGCACCGGGGTCAGGCCGAGGTCGCGCCGCATGAACGGCGCCGCCTGGGAGATGCACACCCGATCGATGTACATGACGATCGCGAGGAGGATCGCGAACGCCATCGTGATGTAACGCGCACGTGTGGGGATCATTGGGTCTCGGGTCTCGGGGGTCTCAGGTCTCAGGTCTTCGGTGTCTCAGGTCTTCGGGTCTCAGGTCTTGGGTTTCAGGTGTTGGGTCTTCGGGGTCTTGGGTCTTCGGTCCTCGGTCTACGGTCTTCCAGCGGGGTTCCCGCTAGTCATCCCGATCTACCAGAGACCTGAGACCTGAGACTTTAGTCTTTAGTCGTCTACAGCGTGCGGCTCTTGCGGGAGCTCGCGTCCCATCCGAGCGGCTTCCCTTCCTTGAGCGACTCGAGCGCGAGCAGGCAGGGAAGCGCGGCGTAGTAGCCGATCTCCATGTCGGCCGCCGGCTTCTGGCGCGACTTGACGGCGTCGAGGAAGTTCCGCGTGTGCGCGTCGAGCGGGTAGTCTTCTTCGACGCCGCCCCTCGGGTTGAGGTACACGTGGCGCTCGATCGGCGGGAGATTCGCGGCCGCGCCTCCCCGCCCGGCGCCCCGGCCTGAGGCGCCGCTCGGCGGCGGCGTCCCCTGCTTGCGCGCGGTGCGCGGCACGGTCGGCCGCACCGCCCATCCCATGCGGTTCACCTGCAGCGAGCCTCGATTGCCGATGAAGAACACCCCCCAGCCCTCGATGTCGTCCTGCGCCCTGGCGACTTCTCCGTTGGCGAACGTCATGAGGAAATTCTCGTACTGCCAGGCGATGGAGAACGTGTCGGGCACCTGGTCCGGATCCGCGTCCGGCACGGCGAAGAACGAGCCGACGGCGCTCGTCCTGACCGGCGCCGAGTGGTCGGCGTTCATGAACCAGTGCGCCACGTCCACGTGGTGCGCGCCCCAGTCGGCCACCAACCCGCCGCCGTAGTCGTACCAGCCGCGGAACGCCAGCCGCGTCGGCTTGAACGGCTTCCTCGGCGCCGGGCCCTGCCACATGTCCCAGTCGAGGCCGGCGGGCACCGGCTGCTCGGCCTCGCGCGCGCGCGCGTAGTTGCCGGGCTGGACGATGTAGATGTGCGTGACCTTCCCGAGCACGCCCGTGTCGAGCGTGCGCTTCGCCTCGATGAAGTGATCCCAGCTCCGCTGCTGCGTGCCGATCTGGACGACCTGCTTCCCCTTCTTGTACGCGTCGAGCATCGCGTTGATGCGCGGGATGGTGTTCGACGCGGGCTTCTCGACGTAGACGTCCTTGCCGGCGGCGATCGCATCGATCGTCTGCTGGGCGTGCCAGTGGTCGGGCGTGGCGATGAGGACCGCGTCGATGTCCCGGCGATCGAGCATCCGGCGGTAGTCGCCGACGACCTGCAGGTTGAACGCCTGCCGCGCGGGCGTCATCCACGAATCGAGCTTGGCCTTGTTCACTTCCGCGGCCGTGAGGAACTGGCAGTCGGCGTGGCGCGCGAGCGCGTCGAAGACGCGCGCCGACCGGCCTCCGCAGCCGATCACCCCCATGCGGATCCGGTCGTTCGCGCCCTGGATTCCGGCGCCGAAGAGCGGCCGCGCCGCGGCAGCGGTCAATGCGCCGGCTGACAGCTTCAGGAATCTGCGTCTGTTCGGCATGGGTGCTCCTGGGTTTGACCGTTAGTCACCAATCAAACGTTGGTGACTCGTCCTGAATCGCTAATCCCGAATCCTCGAATCGTCGGATCCGGGCTAATCCTAGCATCGGTGGGGCGTGGGCGATGCGCGATTCAAGGATGCAACGATTCAAGGATTCGAGGATTAGTGATGAGGGATTCGTTTCTATACGCTTGTGCGAGAAGCGAGATCGGGTGGACGACTCCGACGCTCGCGCCCGCGGCGTCGAGCCCGCGCGCGATCTGGAGATGGCAGCCGGGGTTGGCGGTTGCGACCCAGGCGGCGCCCGTGGACAACACGTGGTCCGTCTTGCGGCGCAGCAGCGCGTCGGCCTGTTCGGGCTGCGTGATCGCGTAGATGCCGGCGCTTCCACAGCACCAGCTCGACTCGGGCAGCTCCACGAGCGTCACGCCGGGTAACAGCCGGAGCAGCGCCCGCGGCTGCCGCGAGATCTTCTGTCCGTGCACGAGATGACACGACTCGTGGTACGTGACGATCGCCGGCTCCGCAAACGGCCCGGCGGCGGGCGCGCGGCAGTCAATCGACGCCAGCCATTCGTGGATGTCGCGGACCTTGGCGTCCCACGCGTTCGCCCGATCGCGGTAGCGGGGATCGCCCTCGAGCAGGGGACCGTAGCGCCGCAGGTGCGATCCGCAGCCGCCGGCGTTGGTGACGATCGCGTCGTAGCGATCGGGAGGCATCAGGTCGATCATCCGCCGCGCCAGCTGCTGCGCACGCCCGGTGTCGCCGTTGTGGGCGTGAAGCGATCCGCAGCACGGCTGCAGCGGCGGCGTCTCGACGACGCAGCCGTTGGCGAGGAGCACGTCGGCGGTGTCGCGGTTGACGTCGGCGAACACGAGGTCCTGGATGCAGCCGGTGAGGAGCGCGACACGATATCGGGCCGGACCGTCAGGCTCCTCGCGCGCGGCGATGAGCGCGTTCGAGAACGCCGGCGCCATCCGCGGGGTCTGGGGCTCGAGCCGGCGCAGCGCCGCCGGCAGCAGCCGGAGCAGGCCGGATCGCCGCACGAACGCCTCGGCGCCGGTCCGTTGATAGACGCGCAGCAGCCGGCCCGCGGCCCGAAGCGCGCGCGGGTGCACGAACAGCACGCCCAGCGTCACCGCGCGCCAGAACTTCCGCGCGACGCCGGGGTGCGCGCCCTGGATCTCGATGTCGCTCCGCGCCGTCTCGAAGAGCTCCGCGTAGTCGACGCCCGCGGGACACGCGGTCTGGCAGGCCAGGCAGCCGAGGCAGTAACTCATTTCCTCGGCGAGCTCGCGCGTGACGTCGAGCTCGCCGTCCGCGACGGCGCGCATCAGCGCGATCCGGCCGCGCGGGCTGTTCCGCTCGCGCCTGGTCGCATCGTAGGTCGGGCACGTCGGCAGGCACATCCCGCAGTGCATGCACTGCTGCAGGACGGCGTAGTCCATGGTCCGCAGGGTCGCGGTCATGTCGATTCAGTCGAAGATCTTGCCGGGGTTGAGGATCCCGCGGGGATCGATGGCGCGCTTGACCTGCTGCATCAGCGCGAAGCTGCCGTCCCCCATCTGCTGACGGAGCCACGCCTTCTTGGCGAGGCCGACGCCGTGCTCGCCGGTGATCGTGCCGCCGAGCGCCAGCGTCTTCTTGGCGATGACGTCGAGCGCGAGGTGCACGCGCTGCATCTCCGCTTCGTCGCGCTCGTCGGTCAGGAACGTCGGGTGCAGGTTGCCGTCGCCCATGTGGCCGAACGTCCCGATCTGCAGGTCGAAGCCGCGGGCGGTCTCGGCGATGAACCCGACCATCTCCGCCAGCTCGCTGCGCGGCACGGTGAAATCCTCGAGGATCGTCGTCGGCCGGCGCCGGGCGAGCGCGGCAAAGGCGTTGCGGCGCGCGGCCGCCAGCGCGAGCGCCTCCGCCTCGTCGCGCGCCACCCGCACCTCGCGCGCGCGGTGGTCGCGCGCGATCGCCGCCATCCGCTCCGCTTCGTCGGCCACGGCGGCGGGGTGCCCGTCGGTCTCCATCAGCAGCACGGCGGCGCAGTCGGTTGGCAGGCCGACGTGCGCGTATTCCTCGACCGAGCGCGCCGTCACCTGATCCAGGAACTCGAGCGTGCAGGGAATGATGCGCGCCGCGATGATCGCCGACACCGTCCCGGCGGCATCCTCGATGCGATCGTAGAGCGCCAGCATGGTCCGCCGCGCGGCCGGGCGCGGCACGAGCCGCAGCAGCACTTCGGTGATGATCCCCAGCGTGCCCTCCGACCCGACGAACAGATCCTTCATCGAGTACCCGGCGACGTCCTTCACGCACTGGCTGCCGAACCGCGTAATCCGGCCGTCGGCCAGCACGACCTCGAGCGCCATCACGTAGTCGCGGGTCACGCCGTACTTCAGTCCGCGAAGCCCGCCCGAGTTCTCGGCGACGTTGCCGCCGATCGTGCTGATGCGCATCGAACCCGGATCGGGCGGGTAGAACAGCCCGTGACGTGCCGCCGCCTCGTCGATCGCCTGCGTGACGGCGCCGGCCTGCGCGCGGAGCGTGAGGTTGCGCGGGTCGACGCCGACGATGGCGTTCATGTGCGCGAGGCAGAGGACCACGCTGTCGGCCTGAGGCACGCTGCCGCCGCTCAACCCGGTGCCGGATCCGCGCGTGACGATCGGCAGCGCGTGCGCCGCGGCCAGCGTCACGCACGCCGCGACGTCCTCGACCGATCGCGGCAACACGACCGCCGCCGGCCGCTGCCGCAGCGCCGCGGTGCCGTCGAAGGCATACGGCAGGACGTCTTCCGGCTTCGTCAGGACCGAGCCCGGACCGACGATGGCCGCGAAGCTGTCGGTGATGGAAGGGGACAGGGGCATGGCCGTCGTCTTGGGTCTCAGGTCTCTGGTGTCTTCGGTCTTCGGTCTTTGGTCTTTGGTCGTGGTCTGTGGTCTGTGGTCTTGGGTCTTACTCGAGACCTGAGACCTGAGACGACGCGAGACCTGAGACCGACGTCTCGGTTACTCCACGACCCTCTGCCTCTGCTCTCCGAGCCCTTCCACCCCGAGCCGCATCTCGTTGCCGGCACGGAGATAGACGGGCGGCTTCTTGCCGAACCCGACGCCCGGCGGCGTGCCCGTCGAGATCACGTCTCCGGGCTGCAGGCTCATGAAGCGGCTGAGATAGCTGACGAGAAAAGGCACCCCGAAGACCATCGTCCGGGTCGACCCGTTCTGAAAGCGATGCCCGTCGACGTCGAGCCACATGGCGAGGTTGTTCCACGCGGGGACCTCGTCGGGCGTCACGAGCCAGGGGCCGATCGGCCCGAAGGTGTCGGCGCTCTTGCCCTTCACCCACTGCCCGGTGCCTTCGAGCTGGTAGGCCCGCTCCGACAGGTCGTTCACGACGCAGTAGCCCGCGACGTGTGACAGCGCGTCCTCTTCGGCCGCGTATTTCACCGGTTTGCCGATCACGACGCCAAGCTCGACCTCCCAGTCGCTCTTCAGCGACCCGCGCGGCAGCACGACGTCGTCGTTCGGGCCGATGATGCACGAGGTCGCCTTCATGAACACGATCGGCTCGGCCGGCACCGTCATGTTCGACTCGGCCGCGTGGTCCGAGTAGTTCAGCCCGATGCAGATGAACTTGCCGACGTGGCCGACGCACGGGCCGATCCGCGGCGAGCCCGCGACCCGCGGGAGCGTCCCGGGATCGATCTTCCGCAGGCGTTCGAGCGAGTCCGGCAGCAGCGTGTCCTTCGAGATGTCCGGGACGACAGCGGAGAGATCGCGGATCGCGCCCGTCGAATCCAGCAGGCCGGGCTTCTCTTCTCCCGGCGGTCCGTAGCGAAGTAGTTTCATGAATGCGTTTCCAGCTTCCAGTTCCGAGCTTCCAGCTTCCAGCTATCCAGCTCGCGATCAGCTCCCAGCTGCGGGTTCGTCGAAGCAGGGCTGTTCAGACCTGCGGGTCGGCAATGCTTCGGTCAATGCGACTCGCGCGTGACCGCGTGTCCCCGGCAGCCCACGAGAAAATCCAGGTCGGCCCCTTTGTCGGCCTGCTGCACGTGCTCGATGTACAACCGCGCGTAGCCGCCGGGCGGCACGACCGGCTCCGGCGCCCGCCAGGCGGCCCGGCGCGCGGCGAGCTCCGCGTCGCTGACGTCGACGTGCAGCCGGCGCGCCTCGACGTCGAGCTCGATCGAGTCGCCGTCGCGCACGAGCGCGAGCGGACCGCCGGCGGCCGCTTCGGGGGACACGTGCAGGACCGCCGTGCCGTACGCGGTCCCGCTCATCCGCGCGTCGGAGATCCTGACCATGTCGGTCACGCCGGTCTGCAGCACCTTCGGCGGCAGGCCCATGTTGCCGACCTCCGCCATGCCGGGATACCCCTTCGGACCGCAGCCCTTGAAGGACGAGCACGCAGTCCGCGTCCACGTCGAGGTCCGGATCGGCGATGCGCGCGTTGTAGTGCTCGATGCTGTTGAACACGACCGCGCGGCCCCGATGGCGCATCAGGCGCGGCGATGCCGCCGACGGTTTCAGCACGGCGCCGTCCGGCGCGAGGTTCCCGCGGAGCACCGCGATCCCACCGCTCGCCGCCAGCGGCCGATCGAGCGGCCGGATGACTTCGGGGTTGTAGTTCGGCGGCGCCCTGCACGTTCTCCCAGACCGAGTGGCCGTTGACCGTCATCGCGTCGCGATGGAGCAGGCCGTTCTCGCCGAGCGCCCGCATGACGGCCGGGAGTCCGCCGGCGTAGTAGAAGTCTTCCATCAGGAACCGGCCCGACGGCTTCAGGTCCACGATGGTCGGCACGTCGCGGCCGAAATCGTCCCAGTCCTGCAGCGAGAGCGGCACGCTCGTCCGGCCGGCAATGGCGAGCAGGTGCAGGACGGCGTTGGTCGAGCCGCCGATCGCGCCGTTCACCCGGATGGCGTTCTCGAACGCCGCGCGCGTCAGGATCTGCGAGATCCGGACGTCCTGCTCGACGAGCTGAACGATGCGGCGGCCGGCCAGGTGCGCCTGGGCGTACCGCCGGGAGTCCACGGCCGGAATCGCCGCGTTGTCCGGGAGCGTCAGGCCGAGCGCTTCGACCATGCTCGCCATGGTCGACGCCGTGCCCATCACGTTGCACGTCCCGCTCGACCGCGACATGCACGACTCGGCCTGCATGAACTCCTTCAGGCTCATCGTGCCCGGCCTTGACTTCCTCGCTGAACCGCCAGACGTCGGTGCCCGAGCCGAGCTCCGCGCCGCGGTACTTGCCGTTCAGCATCGGCCCGCCCGACACGACGAGTGAGGGCAGGTCGCAGCTCGCCGCGCCCATGACGAGCGACGGCGTGGTCTTGTCGCAGCCGCACAGCAGCACGACGCCGTCGATCGGGTTCCCGCGGATCGACTCCTCGACGTCCATGCTGGCGAGATTGCGGAAGAGCATCGCGGTCGGGCGCAGGCTGGTCTCGCCGAGCGACATCACGGGGAACTCGAACGGCACGCCGCCCGCCTCCCAGACGCCGCGCTTGACGTGCTCGGCCAGCTGCCGGAAGTGGCCGTTGCACGGCGTCAGCTCCGACCACGTGTTGCAGATCCCGATGAGCGGCCGTCCGTCGAGCAAGATCCCTTCCGGGAACCCCCGGCCGACCCAGCTCCGGTGGATGAAGCCGTCCTTGTCCGCCTTGCCGAACCAGGCGGCCGAGCGGTACTTGCGTTTCGGATCACTCACGCCGTCAGTCTCCCCCTCTGCCGCGTCCGGTCCGCGCCGGCCGCTCGGTCAGCAGCGTGTCGGCGGACGCTTGCCGGCCCAGGCGATCGCGCGCAGGAGCATCGGCTGCACCTGCGGGTGCGCGAAGTTCGTGTAGTTGTGCCCCTGCATCCAGACGAAGGCGCGATAGGGCTGACCCGTCGGCGCCGGCACCAGCTGGCGCTCGTAGGTCCAGATCTGCGGGACGACTTCGCCGTGATGCCCTTCGGCGCTCCGCGTCGCCGCCATCGTCGCGGTCGCCAGCACTTTGATCTCCGGCGCCTTCGCCCACGTCATCAGGAAGAACGCCTCGTCTTTGATCGTGAAGTTCGACATCCCCTGCATGATGGGGTGCGCCGGGTCGGCGATCGTGTAGGGAACGTCCGCTTCGAGCGTGTAGTTCGTCTCGCCGTGCTTCTTGGCTCCGCCGACGATGGTCGAGAAGTACTCGGGCTCGGGCCCGCACAGCGCGTCGTGAATGCTGACCAGGCCGCCGCCCCGGCGCAGGTACGCGTCGAGCGTCGCGCGATCCTCCATGCCGATATAGCCGGCGTCGCCTTTGTAGATGACCATCACGTCGACGTTGGCGAGCTCCTTGGCCGAGGGAAAGTGGAGGCTGCCGTCCACGACCGCGTTGCGGTTCATGAGCAGCTTGCTCCAGTCCGCGAGGAACTGAGGATAGTCGTGCTGCCCTTCGGCGTGCGTCTTCAGCCCCGCGTAGATGTACACGCGCACGGGCGGGGTCTGAAACGGATTCCCCTGCGGCTGCTGCGCGGTTGCCGACGTGCCGAACACGGCTGCGGCCACGAGCAGCGAGATGCGAGTCCTCATGAGCGGTCTCCTTCAGCGGTCATCGCTTCGTATACGTCTTGCTGAACCCGTTGCGGCTGTTCGTGACGGTGAACGTCCCGTCCGTCTGCGCCGAGATTTTGATCCAGTATGCGGGCGTGTGCGCCGCGGCGCCGCCACGGCCGCCCCCCGGAGCGCCGCCTCCGGATGGAGGCGCGCCCGGCGTCTGCGTGACGGCAGGCGACGAAGGCGTTGCACCGCCCGGAGTTGTACTCGGCGGCGGCGCGCCGGCAACCGGTGGAGTGGCGCCCCGGCCCGGCCCACCGCCGCGCGGGGGTGCCGTCAGCGCGCCCGCGATCGTGGCCGCGTCGTCCACGTTGGCGACGAAGACACCGGCGCTGTTCTGCTCGATGCCGGCGTTGTGCCCCCAGTGCAGCTGCCAGATGTCCTCGAGCCCCGGCGACGACCGCATCGTCGGCATGGCCTCGGCGCCGGCTCCCTTGCGCGTGCCGTTCTGCATGACCGCCACGCGCGGCCGCACGCCGTGGACGACGACGGCGGAGCCCGACGAGTCGGTCCCATGATGGGTCACGAGATACAGGTCGACGGCCCCGATCGGGTTGCCGGGGCACATCAATTCGAATTCCTTGTTCCACAGCAGATCGCCCAGATCGATCGCGCGGAACTGGCCGAAGGTGATCACGCTGCCCACCGATTGCGCGTTCTCGAGATCGGTGGTGATGTTCTTGGGCGTGAACTGCGCGCAGGCCGGATTGGGCTTGCCGCCACCCGGCATCGGCGTCTTCAGCACGTTGCCGCCGGCCGTCACGATGCGCCAGTCAACGCCCGTCAGCGGGACGCGGTCCCCTGGCTTGACGACCATCGACTTCGCCTTGCTCTTCAGCTCGGCGTAGGCCTGCTGGAAGCCCGCGACGTGCTCGCGCTCTTCGACCGTCGGGCCGTGATCGACGTAGGTGCCGATCGGAATGCGCCTGGCGAGCTCCTGCATGCCGCCGATGTGATCGCCGTGGTAATGCGTCGAGAGCAGGTAGTCGATCTGCTTCACGCCGGCAGCCGAAATCACCTCCATGATTCGATCGGTGTCCCTGTTTCCGGGATTGCCGCTGTCGATGAGCAGCGACTGCCCCGTTGGCGACACGAAGAGCGTGGCCTTCCCTCCTTCGGTGTCGACAACGTAGATGTCGAGCGCTGTCGCGGTCCCGCGCTGGGCAGCCACGGGCGGCGTCAAGACAAGCGTCGTCAGCAGGGCTGCCGCCAGTCGCTTCATCGAGTTCCTACTCACGATTCTCCTGCTCGTCACAGATGGTCCGGCTAAAGCCGGACGCCACCGAAGCGGACCGGTGGCACAGTATCCCACGCTATCGCGCGGTCCATCCGCCGTCGACGAATAGCGGCGATCCCGTGACGTACGACGACGCTTCCGAGGCCAGGAAGACCACGGCGCCGGTCAGCTCGACGACCTCTCCCCAGCGGCCCATCGGAATATTGGCGACGAACGCCTTGTACTTCTCAGGATCGTCCAACAGCGGCCGGTTCATCTCGGTTCCGAAGGCGCCGGGGCAGATCGCGTTGGCGGTGACGCCGGTGCCGGCCCACTCGAGCGCGAGGACACGCGTCAGGTTGATGATGCCGGCCTTCGAGGCCGCGTACGGCGCGCGGCCCGGCAGGCCGACGGCCCCGAGAATCGAGCCGATGTTGATGACCCGTCCCCAGCCGCGCTTGACCATCAGGGGGCCAACCGCGCGGGCGCAGAGGAACGGGCCCTTCAGATTCGTGTCGATGACGGCATCCCAGTCCGCCTCGGACAAATCCTGCACCGGGCCGCGGATGTTGATGCCGGCGTTGTTGACGAGGATGTCGATCTTCCCCATCGCGGCCTCGACCTCGGCGGTCAGCCGCTCGACGTCGGCGAGCTTGGTGACGTCGGCCTCGAACGCCGCGGCCTTGCGTCCCGTCGCCTTGGCGATCCCGTCCGCGGCCTCCTGGCACGTCGCGCGCGATCGCCCTGACAGCGCGATGTCGGCGCCCGCCTCAGCCAGCGCCGTCGCCATCGTCAGCCCCAGTCCCCGCGCGCCGCCGGTCACGAGCGCCACTTTCCCATCCAGTCGAAATCGATCCAGCACAGTTTTTTCTGCCACGGTCACTGTCCTCCCCGCCCTCGTCCACGCGAGTCCCCGCCCTCGTCCACGCGAGGGGTCAGGTCATGAATCATGAATTTGTCTCCCGAAGATCCGAGGGGGTCAGCGTTGCCCGCAGATCCGAGGGGGTCAGGCCTTGAATCGTGAATTTGCAAAATAATCAGCAGTTCAGCGAGCCGTCAGGGAGGACGATTTGGCCGCCGTCCTGCCCGCGTGGCGCGCCCAGTTCAAGATTCAAGGCCTGACCCCCCGGCCGGTTCCCAGCCCCGGTCCCCGGCCGCTCATCCCCCGGCCGTTCATGATTCATGACCTGACCCCTCCCTACTGCCCTCCCCGACCCCGGCCGCGGCCGCTCTGCAGCTCGGCGTCGGTCCACGGCCGCTTGCGCATCTTGGTCATGCCGCGGATTTCCGTGACGTCGTCCACCGCGACGGGCGGCGCCGTGTGTCCCCATTCACGGCGAATGTACGTCAGCACCGCGGCGATCTGCTCGTCGGTCAGCGTGCCGCCCAGCGGCGGCATCAGGCCGATGGCGCCTTCCTTGCCTCCGAGAAGAATGCGTGCGGCCAGGCCCGGATCCGGACTGACGACGAACCGCGACCCGACGAGGCTCGGCGCCAGCTTCTCGCGCCCCTTTCCGTCTTCCTGGTGGCAGGCAACGCAGAGACCCTTGTAGAGATCGGATCCCGCCACGAAGAGCTTCTGCTCGTCGGCGGTGAGCGGCGGCGCCGCGACGGCTGGAGGCGCCGGCTTGCCCGGCCAATCGAGCCGGGCGGCCACGCGTGCCGCGATCGCGCCCGTGTCGCCGCCGGCTGCCGCGATCCGCGTGATTTCGGTGGGCTCTGCCGGGAGCGAGACGACCCGAGGAGCCGGCGCACCGCGTCCGCGCCCGCCGCCGCGGCCTCCGCCTCCTGCGAGGCCGGCCTCGAGCCCCTGCAAGAGCGCCGTACGCTGCCACGGCAAGGCGCCCGCATCCGTCGCGCGGGCGAGCACCTGCTGGACGCCGGCAGCATCGCCGCTTCTCGCAATCGCTCCGGCGAGCATCGTCACGACATCAGGCAGGGGGGCCGCGGTCCTCGCCTGGGCGAACCGCGTCAGCGCGTCTGCCTCGCGTCCGCGCAGGCCGCTGACCGTGGCGTCCACGGCAATCGGGTCGCTGCCGTAGCGGGTCAGCAGGGCGACGGCCGCCTCGAGCCGCGGAGCCTCCGGCAGCTCGCCGATCGTCGCGGCAAGCTGACGGCGGACGGTCCAGCTCGAGTCGCCCATCAGCGCGAGGACGGCGCCGGCGAGCGGGTGATTCGGCTCTCTGAGCCACCGCTCCGACAACCGGAGCGCCGACGCCCGTACGTCGGCGGACTTGTCCGCCAGCGCGCGCTCGACCTGCGCCGGTTCGATGGCATCGAGACCATCGAGCGTCCAGAGCGCGTGGAGCCTGGCCCGCCAGTCCGGCGACTGCGCCGCAAGCTGCTTCAGCTGCGGCACGACCGAGGTCTCTCCGCGCTGGACGAGGAGCTGCTGCGCCGTGTCGCGCCACCAGCCGTTCGCGTGCGAGAGCGCCTGAACCAGTTCTGCGGGAGGCGCCGTGGACAACCGGGGAGCGCGGACGCGCCGCGTCGTGTCGTGCACGATCCGCCAGATGCGTCCGAGCTTCACGGGCTTCTCGAGGTCCCGCTCCTTGACGTACTCGCGGAGGTAGTCCGTCCAGTACACCGCCTCCTGAACGACCCCGCGATACATGTCGACGACGTAGAGGGCGCCGTCCGGGCCGCCGAGCATGTTGACCGGACGGAACCGCTCGTCCGACGACGCCAGGATTTCACCCTTGCGGTAGCCGTCGATCGCGTGCAGCCGGCCGGTCGCCGTCGTCCACGATCTTGTAGCGGTGGACGAGGTTCGTCGTCGAATCGGTGATGAACGCGTCGCCGTACAGCTCTTTCGGCAGGTTGTCGCCGCGATAGATGACCGGCGTGCCGACGCCCTGAATCGTGACCGAGCTGCCGTCGGGACGGAAGAACTGATCGCGGTAGCCGCGATTCACGCCGCGCGTCTGCCGGATCGGCCAGATCGTCGAGGCCTCGCGCGAGATCAGCGGATCGTAGAGGCCGCGCGTCCGCACGAGGTTGGGGTTCCTGGCGTAATAGCGTGCCGGCACGAAGTCGACGAAGAGCGGCGCGTCGTTGACGTTGCGGTAGACGCGTCCCGCGTCATCCTGCGTGGCGCCCCACTGCCCGCGGCTGAGCGTCGGGATGATCTCGAACGCGCCCTTCCTGAACCGCAGGTGCCAGTCGTGCTCGGAGGTGTAGATCACGTTGTCGAGCGCCCAGTAGAGGCTGTTGGCGTTGTGCTCGATGCCCGCTTCGCCGCGACCGTACGTGCCGTTGACGAGCTCCTTCGTATCCGCCTTGAAGTCGCCGTCGGTGTCCCGCATCAGCCACAGATTCGGCGGCTCGCCGACGAGCACGCCGCGGTCGAGCACTTTCAGCGCGCGCGCCAGAATCAGCTTGTCGGCAAACACCGTCCGTGTGTCCATCACGCCATCGCCGTCCCGATCCTGCAGCACGGCGACGGTGTTGATCGGCTCGCGCGAGTTCAGCCCGCCCGGCTCCGACATGAAGCCCGGCATCTCGAGCACCCACAGACGGCCGTCGGCGTCGAAGTCGATCGCAATCGGATCGATCACGAGCGGCTCCTTCGCGACGAGCTCGGCGCGATAGCCCGGCGGCAGCACGAACGTCTTCTGCTCCTCTTCGGCCGACAGCGCCGGCGCCTTCTCCGCCGTCTTCTGCACCGTCGGCGGCCACGCCGTCCGGGTCTGGAACGCATCGAGCACGACGAACGACGACGCGCAAAGGAGGATCAGGGTCGCGCGGATGGTGACGCTGCGCATGTTTGGGTTCAATACCACCGGATGTAGCTGGCCTTCAGGTCGAGCCGCATGGCCGATGAAGGTCGGCACTACTGGGGAATCAGACGCGCGACCATCCCCGGGGTCGAGGCGGCCATGGGCTGCCCCGGAAGCTGGAAGGTCACGTAGAGATAGCCGTCGGGTCCCTGGACGACGTCGTGCACGCGCCCGTACTGATTGAAGAGCACTTCCTGGTGCGAGACCGTGCCGCCGCCGACTTCCAGACGGCGAAGCTGCTGGCCGACGAGTCCGCTGACAAACAGGTTGTTCTTCCAGCCGGGATACCGCGTGCCGGTGTAGAAGACAATCCCGCTCGGTCCGATCGAAGGCGTGTAGTACACGATCGGCTGCTCCATCCCCTCCTGCGCCCGCTTGGTGATGCCCGGCTGGATGCCGCTGGTGATGACGCCCCAGCCGTAGTTCCGCCCCGGCTCGATGATGTTGATCTCGTCGCCGCCCTGCGGCCCGTGCTCGGACTCCCAGAGCTTGCCGGTCACCGGATCCCACGACAGCCCTTGCGGATTGCGGTGCCCGTAGCTCCAGATCGTCGGCAGCACCCCTGGCTTGTTCACGAACGGGTTGTCCTTCGGCACCGAGCCGTCCTCGTTGACCCGATGGATCTTGCCGAGCGGGCTCGCGAGGTCCTGCGCATGGGGTGGATGGCCCTTTTCCCCGAGCGAGTAGAACAGATGTCCCTGCGTGTCGAAGATGAATCTCAGTCCGTAGTGCGAGTTGTTGGAGCTGTACAGATCGGGCTCCGCGCGGAAGAGGACCTGCTGCTCCGTCCACTCGTTGTTGCTGGTTGATCTTGCCGCGCACGACCACCGTCATCGACGGGGGATCGGGCGGCCCTCCACGGCCGCGTCCGTCCTGCGCAGGCGCCGCGGTCCGCCGGTGGAGCCTTGTAACCAGGCAAAGTCTCCGAATACGCGAGGTAGATCCACCCGTTGCGCGCGTACTGCGGATGGACTTCGACGTCGAACATGCCGCCGTCCTGCTTTTCCCAGACTTTCGGCAGCCCCTTCACCTCGGGCAGGAGCTTGCCGTTCTCGATAATGCGCAGCCGGCCAGGACGCTCGGTGACGAGCAGGCGGCCATCAGGCAGAAACGCGAGCCCCCACGGCGTCTCGATCCCTCGCGCGACGATCTCGATCTTGAACGTCTGCTTCTCCGACTTGATGACCTGATTGTCGGGATCGGGGACGTACTGCGGGCGGCCCTTGAGGGTCGCGGCCTGCGTCCGGATGTAGGCGACGAGCTGCCAGATCTGCTGCTCGGTCAACGCCCCCTTGAAGGGCGGCATTTCCGTCGTCGGGATGCCGTTCTCGATGTGCCTGACGAGGCTCTCGTCGTCGGCGCCCCGGGCCCATTGATCGTCGAAGAGGCTCGGCGCCCGGCCGCCGGCCAGGTCTGTGCCATGGCAGCCGGCGCAGATCTCGGTGAAGAGCGTTGCCGCGGGGTTGCCGCGGCCGCCTCCGCCGCCCCTGCCTTGCGGCGCTGCGCCGCGCTCGCCCGCCTGGGGCGCGGCGGGAGGCGGATTCTGCGGCGTGGGCGCCTGCCCGTGCGGGACGAAGCCCTGCAGAGTGAGGACGGTCGTGAGAGCCATTGCCGCGGCCGTCGCGGCCCTGCTGAAAGTCATGCGCGCTCCCGTGATGAGCCACCGACGACGTAGGAAGTGCGCAAACATTATCACGCCCGGTTCCACGAAGCCCGTCATGACCTGACCCCGAATTCATGTTCATGACCTGACCCCCGACCTTCACGGCGTCGGCTCGGGGCAGCTGATACAGCCGCAGCCTCTGCAAGACCCAGGGCGACGCGCTGGCGGCTGTTGCGGTCTGCGTGATGCGGACGAACTTCGCCTCGACCGGCTTGAACGGAATCACCGTCCTCCTGCCGGAAACCTGCCCTTCGGCGACAGGCGTGCTCCACGTGCTGCCATCCATCGAAACCTGGACCGAGTAGGCGAACGGCGCACGGGGTGTCGGCTCCGCGGCCCGCTCCTCCGCCCGCCGCCACGGCGGCCGGATCCCGGCGGAGACATGAACTGGATCTCGGCGATCGGCGCGGCCGCGGGAAGCTCGATCTGAAACCACATGCCGGCCTGCTGCGGTTCGACGGTCGTCCACGTGCCGGCGCCGAGCGCGTTCGCGGCGGCCGCGGCGTTGTGGCTCGCGGTCGCCTTCCACGCACGGCTGTGGCGCCAGGAGAACGGGCAGCGACGCTTCGATTTCGTCAACGGTCCACGGCGTGCTTCGATTGCCGGCCGCCGCCCGCACTCTCGCGACATCGGCCGGCGTGATCACCGATCCGGTGTTGCCGAAACTGTTGCGGACGTACGAGCGCGATCGCCGCGATCCAGTCGTCCTTGTTCGATCCCATCGGAACCATGACGTCGGTGTAGGTGCTGCCATCGACCGGTCCGGTCAACCCGTGCAGGACCGCTTTGATCACGTAGTCCCGGTGCGCCTGGACGCGCGGGGACGCGGCGAGGGGCGGCGCCTTCAGCGTGCCGGCCGGCGCCAGCGCGACCGGCGCGCCCTTTCCCTCCGGACCGTGACACGCCACGCAGAGCTCCGCGTAGATTCCCTCGCCCTGCTGCAGGAGCGACCGATCTTCGGCCGTCAGGCCTGCGGTATCGCCGCCGAACGCCGTCGCCGGCGGCCGGAGAATCCTGCGTCCGACTTCCTGCACGCCGCGCGCCTTGTTCGCGGCCTGCGCGGCCTCGACGACCGCGCTGATGTCCGCGACCTTCCAGAGATTCAGCGTCAGCATCGCCTGGATGGTGACGCGCGTGTCCGGGTCCTTCGCGAGCCGACGGATGTCGGCCTCGAACGACGTGTCCCCTGCCTTGTAGAGCGACTCGCTCGCGCGGATCGCCTGCACGCGAACGAGCGGGTTGGGATCCCTCAGCAGATCGCGCGCCAGCGCCGCGTCGAGCGCGCCCAGGCCCTCGAGCGTCCACATCGCGTGAAAGCGTCCGAGCACGCTGTAGGAATTGCGCGTCATCTCCTGTAGCGCCGGCACCACCGACTTGTCCTGGCGGAGGACGATCAGCCTCTGCGCCGTGTCCCGCCACCACCCGTTCGGATGCTCGAGGTGCGCGACGAGCTGCGCCGCGCGCTCGTCGAGCATGCGCGGCTGCCGCCGATCCGGCTCGATGCCGTCGTACACGAGCCGCCAGATCCGGCCGTGGCTCGTGATCTTGTCCAGTTGGAACTGCTCGATCTTCTTCCGCAGGTACGATCCGCGCGGCGTCCACTCCGACTCCTGAATGATGCCGTGATACATGTCCACGATGTAGAGCGTGCCGTCGGGCGCGGTCATCATGTTCACCGGCCGGAAGAGCGGGTCGGTGCTCAGGATGAACTCCGAGTTGGGATACGCGTTGCGCAGTTGCGTGAGCCCTTCGGTGACGACGATCTTCGAGCGCCGGATCATCCGGCCGACGGGCTCGGCAAACAGCAGGTCGCCGCGCATATCGGCGGGAAGACGGTCGCCGCGGAAGATGTCCGGACCGCACGCCGCCGTCAAGATGATTCAGCGAGCCGACCGGCATCCGGACGCGCTCCATGCCTCCTTGCGTGTCGGAGATCCCGGGAGCCGGCCACGTCATCTCGAAGCCCGGCTCGAACTGGTCGGCGATGCTGAACGCGCCGTAGACGATGGGCACCTGAAAATTCATCGGGCCCTTTTCACCGCCGGCATCGACGAACCACATCTTGCCGTTGTCGTCCTGCGTCAACCCCCACTGGCCGTAGTTGGGCCCGGTCGGCTCCCTGAGGATTCCGCCGGGCGTCCATCGGAAGCGGAAGGCGTTGTAGGTGCTGTAGATCCAGTTGTCGAGCCCCCACACGAACCCGCTCTGCTGATGCTCGAGGTTCCCGCGGCGGCCGACGCCGCTGTAGAAGAGCTCCTTCTTCTCCGCGACGCCGTCGCCGTTCGTGTCGGTGTACTTGAAAATGTCGTCCGTGTTGCGTCTCCATCGTCAGGATGCTGCGCCCGTCGAGCGGCAGCACGAAGCGCGGCAGCACGAGCGTTGTCGACGAAGACCGAGTGGCGGTCGAACCGGCCGTCTCCCTTCGTGCTCTCGTGCACGCTGATGCGGCTGACGGGATCGAGCTGGCGGCTGCCGTCGGCGTCGAGCATGTAGCTGCGCATCTCATTGACGTACAGCCGGCCGTTCCCGTCGAACGCGATCGCGCGTCGGGTTGACGATGTCGGGCTCGGAGAGCACCAGCTCCATGCCGATAGCCGGGCGGGAGGATGAATCGCGCCGCCTGCTCTTCCGGCGTCAGCGCCTTGATCGGGGGCTTCGGTGAAAAGTCCGCGGCCGCATCGGGGTCCGGCGCGCCCGGCCTGCCGCGGCCAGCCGGAGGCTGGGAGGCCGGAGACGGCGGCGGCCGCGACGGCGTGGCCGCAGACGGCGCGGCCGAGCGGGCGGCGGCCGCGGACGGCGCGGGACCCTGCTGCTGCGCGAAGACGGACAGGCACCCGATCCAGAGGAGAACCCCTGCGGGTACGAGCGACAGTCGTCGTGGACGGGAGCGGGAGGTCATCTGAAGGTCCCCTGTGCGCGGAGCGGGCCCGGCGATGTAAACGATTGCAGCATCGGGTTTACCCTGTCGGACCGGCCTTGTCAAAGATTGATTTGCTGGCGTAAGCGTGGATCCCTTGCGGTGGCCGGTGAGATCTGTATGATGAGGCGCCGCCACGGTGCGGGCGAGGGACCTCGTGTCTAACATCTACGAAGTCGCCAAACGCGCGGGTGTCTCGACCGCGACCGTGTCGCGAGTTCTGAGCCGTCCCGACATCGTCTCGCCACAGACCCGCCGCCGGGTCCTGCACGCGGTCAAGGTCCTCGAATATTCGCCGAACTCCGCGGCGAAGCACCTGCGCACGCTCCGGTCCGGCAAACTGCTCGTGACGGTGCCGGACATCTCGAACCCGTTCTTTTCGCTGATCCTCCAGGGCATCGAAGACGCGGCGCAGCGCGAAGGGTATGCCGTGCTCCTCGGCGACACGCAGCACGACGAGAAGCGCGAGGAGCGCTACGCGCTGATGCTCAACCGGAAGGAAGCCGACGGGCTCATCTTCCTCGGCCACCGCCTGCCGAAGACGGCCGGCGATCTCGTCCGATCGATGGCGCCCGCCTGCGCCCCGGTGGTCAACGGCTGCGAGTTCAGCTCGGCGCTCGGGATTCCGAGCGTGCACATCGACAACGCGCTGGCCGCCTCCGAGGCGATGGATCATCTCTACGGCCTCGGTCACCGCCGCATCGGCATCGTGACCGGTCCGCTCGTGAGCCCGCTCAGCCGCGATCGCCTGCAGGGCGCGACGACGCGCGCGCAGGCCGAGGGCGCCGAGCACGACTTCATCGTGATGCACGGGGACTTTTCCATCGAATCGGGGACCGTGGCGGGCGATCGCCTGCTCGCGCGGCGCCAGCCGCCGACCGCCGTGTTCTGTTTCAACGACGAGATGGCGATGGGAGTGATCGAAGCGGCGCGGCGCGTCCGGGTCCGCGTGCCCGCCGACCTCTCGGTGGTCGGCTTCGACGACATCCGCTTCGCCCGTCACATGGATCCGCCGCTGACGACGATCGCGCAGCCGATGCGGGAAATCGGCGAAGGGACCGTGCGGCTGCTCCTGGACATCCTCAACGGCCACACCGTCGAGCCCGCTGTCGATCACCCTGCCGCACCGGCTCGTGATTCGCGGCAGCACCGCGCCCGTTGAATCCCAAATCACCAATCACTCATCCCGAATCACTGAATCCCGAATCGCTGACGTGATTCAAGGATTCCCGATTAGGGATTAGGGATTAGGGATTAGGGATTCGGTCACCTGTCCGGCACGCGCACCGGGGCGAGGACGGTGATCCCCGGCCTCTTCACCGAGACGTTGAGCTTGTCGGACTTCGTCCCCTGCGGCCGCGCGTACTGGACCGCATACTGCGTCAGCAGCGTCTCGGCGAGCTGCTGAAGGCCGGCGACGAGCCCGGCGGTCGCGACGATCTCGTCCCGGCGCCCTCCCGACTGCTTCGGCCCGTCGCCGAGCACCTCGTTGAGATTGAGGTTCTCCCCGAGCAGCGCCGACGGCCGCTGCACCGCGGCCATCGATCGCAGCGCGGAGCTGCTCACCGAGACCACGTGAAGCGCCGCGCCGCTCTTCCGCAGCTGATCGAGCACGTGATGGGCCGGAAGCGGGCTGTGCTCTTCTCCGCCCACCGTCAGCACGACGATGACGCCGCGGTCGGTCTTGCGGCGCTCCAGGTCCTTGGCGGTCTCGTAGATCCCCTCGAGCAGCTGCCCGCCGTCGGCGGTGCCGGGCCGCGCCACCAGCTGCGCCAGCACCTCGCCGAGCTCCTGGCCGTTGGCCGTGTAGTCCACCATCTTGACGAACTGGCCCGCGACGGTGCTCAGGGCGAACTCGGCGCGCCCGTGCAGGCGTTGAATGAAACGTCCGACCCCGTAGCGGAAGATCCCGGTGCCGTTGTCGTCGACGACGATCGCGATCTTCATCGGGCGAGTGGCCGGACCGGCCTGCAGGACCTCGCGTACCTTGCCGCCTTCCTTGACGGCAAAATCCGGCCCCGCCAGATCGGGCACCGACGCGCCGTTTCGATCCGTCGCCGAGACGTAAATGGTGCGGGTCGGCGGTTGAGGGGCGGCCGTGCCCGACGGCCCGCGAGCGGCAGGGGAGGCGGTCCACAGGAGCCCGGTGGCGACGGCCAACGCGATCGTGCAACGCATGGCTGACCTCCCTGGTGACTGTTTTCAAAACCCGCGAAATCCGGCTTCCACCCCAGCGCCGCACAAAACGCGCGCCGGGGACTCCGGCTGAAGCCGGACGCCACCTGCGGTCTTGAAACCGCCTCTGGTGTCTCGTCACTAGCCCGCGGACGTACCCATGCGCTCGCCCTTCTGATCCATGGCGAGCGGCGGCGGCTCGGCCGCGACGAGATACTCGAATTGACTGCGGAAATCCTCTTCGCTCAGCCGGGCCGTCGTGGCGAGCTTGGCCACCTCATGCGGGTCGTCGATATCGTCCCGGCGCAACCTGATCATATACCTGCGCGCGATGGCGTAGCGCGTGGACGCGATGTCGACCAGCCGGACCTTGGTCCGGCCGGTCACCGCGTCGATCATCTCGGCGAACGGAATCGGGACGAAGTGCCCGCCCTGCATGGAGATCATCGCCGCGTTGCCGCCGGCCAGCAGGTACTTCGCCGCGCAGTAGCCGAGATCGCGGGCGTACTCCATGTCGAACGGGATCGGGTCGGCGCAGCGCAGCTCGTAGCCGATGTTCTTGGCCGCAATCGTCGTGTGGATCCCGAACGCGCGAAGCCGCTGGATCACCTGCGCCTTGAGGATCTCCCCGAGGTTCACCTCCGCGATCCGCAGGTGCCCGTGCGCGTCGCGCTCGACCTCGTGGAGGTTGGCGAGGTCCCCCTCGGCGACGTCGAGCACGACCCCTTCGGCGATGATGGCGACGCCGTCGCGCCGTCCGCTGGCCAGCCGCTTGATGATGCTCGCCGTCAGCGTGTCGACGATGGTGTTCAGGCGGATCGGCGAGTTGAACTCCTCGGAGATCAGGGTCACGGTCGCGCCGACGGCCTTGCCGATCCCGAGCGCCAGGTGCCCGGCCTTCCGTCCCATGGCGATGACGAAGTACCACCGCGAGGTCGTCTTCGCGTCCACCATCAGGTTCTTGACGATCTCGACGCCGTAGTGCCGCGCCGACTGGTAGCCGAACGTGTCGACGTGCGGCGGCAGGTCGAGGTCGTTGTCGATCGTCTTCGGCACGTGGACGACGCGGATCCGCCCGGCGGCGTGCCGCTCGAGGTTCATCGCGGAGAACGCCGTGTCGTCGCCGCCGATGGTGATGAGCTGCGAGACGTTCAGCCGCAGCAGCGACATGACCGTGTTCTCGAGCAGGCTGGGGTCCTTCGTGGGGTTCGCGCGCGCGATGCCGAGGTGCGAGCCGCCGCGGAAATGGATGCGGCTCACGGCCTCGATCGTCAGGGGCACCACGTGGTCGATGTCCCCCTGCATGATCCACTCGAAGCCGTCGCGCACGCCGATGACCTCGATCCCCTCGAGGCGCGCGCGGATCGTCGCCGCCCCGATGACGCTGTTGATGCCGGGGGCGGGACCGCCGCCGACCAGGATGGCAAGATTGTTATGGTGGTCCACGGCTGTCGTCCTGACGTGTCTTCGTCTTGAATCGGCTTCGTCTTGTAATCGATTGCAGGCCCGGCCGGCCCCGGCCGCCGGCAACGGCCCCCCGTGCTACGACCGGTACGCCTGCCGGCCGATGCCCTGGATCGGGATGGACTGCGCCGCCAGCACCTCGTGCTGCAGCGCATACATGCTCGCCGCCGCCTCGTCGATGTGCCGCACGAACGCAATCGATCCCTGCAGGATCGGCTTCAGCCGCGCGCGATCCTGGATGCGCGCCTTCGGATACTCGTGCTCGACGACGAGGTGCGTGTTGGCGACGTCGAGCTTCAGCAGCTCGCGCGCCGCCAGCTGATGATCGAGCCAGTCCACCGACCGGTTCTGGAGGTAGGCCAGCGGATCGTGGCGGGCCGTCCCCGGCAGCTCGTGCTCGGCCAGCACGACCTGCTTCTTCCACGCGTTGAGGTGATCCACCGGGTTGGCTGAAGGCTTGCCCCCCACCCAGTCGCCGCGCTCCATCGTCTGCCCGCCGCTGCCCCAGGCCGAGACGCCCTTCGCGTCGGTGACCTGCCCCTTGACGTGAAACCCGCCGATCAGGAAGTTGTAGTTCGTGTCCTTCAGGTATTGAAAGATCGATCGCGTGTCCTGCCCCATCAGAATCGCGTGCGACGGATCGTAGTGAATCCGGAACTGATCGCCGACGCCGTGCTTCTCGCAGATGCGGTGCAGCGCGATCCAGGCCCCCGGCGTATACGCGATGTTGTTGTGCCAGTTGTCCCCGGTCGTCCACCCCGGCATCGGACACTGCTCGACCCGGAACGTGAGCCCGCGATCCTTGGCCGCCTTGAGCAGCGGCACGAAGTGCTGCTCGAAGTCGCCCAGGTTCTGATCCATGCTGTGCCGCTGGTTGCGGCCGACGAACCCGCAGACCGCGTCCACCCCGAGCAGCACGGCGGCGTCGAACACGCGCAGCATGAACTCGTGCTTCTTCGTCCGGATCGCGTCGTCGTCGTGGAGCAGGTTGTCGAAATAGCCGACGTCCGACAACTGGACGCCCGTGGCTTTGATCGCCGCCTGCACGCGGCGGGCGCGGTCCTTGTCGAACGGCTTCCGCAGATCCAGCGTGTTGGCGACCGGATCCAGCATCGCCTCCGGCGGCACGTCCGTCTCGGTGGGATGCAGCGCCGACGACAGCTGGATATAGCCGGCGCCCAGCTCCTTCGCGAATGCCAGCCACTCCTCGATCGCCTTGTCCGGATCCGGATCGCGGACCTCGCGGGGCGTCAACTCCTGGAGCGCCGCCGTCAGGACGCCCACCTTCATGAACTTCGGCTCGAACGGTTTGGTTGTCATCGGAACTGTCGCCCTAATAATTGACCTTGGTCCATGCCGAACCCTGCCGCGCGCTGTCCATGATCGCCTCGACGATGCAGTTCGCGCGGTATCCGTCCTCGAAGGTGGCAAAGGCCGGCGGGTGCGGATCGCTCGGCCTTCTTGCCCTCGGCGATGAACCCGTAGATATCGCGCATCAGGTTCGCGAACGCGTCGGCCCACGATTCCTGGTGCCCTCCGGGGAGGTGCGCGTAGCGGCGGGCTTCCTCGTCGAGCAGGGAGGGATCCTTCGCCAGGATCTCGTTGGCTTTTTCCCGGCGGCCGATCCAGAGCTCGTTCTGCTGTTCCTGCCGCCAGCGGAGCGACGCGGTCGAGCCGCAGACTTCGAGCTGGCAGTCGTTCTTGTGCCCCGCGCACACCTGGCCGACCGAGAAGCTCCCCTTCGCGCCGTTGTCGAATCGCACCAGCACCGACGCGAGATCCTCGACCTTGATGTCCACCTCCTCGAATGCCTGATTCGCATCCGCGGCGGCAAACGCCTCGCGCGAGCCCTTCGGCTTCTTGCGCTTCGGGATCACGGTCGTGATGTCGCCGAGCACGTGCGTGATCTTCAGGCCGCTGACGTGCTGCGCGAGATCGCACCAGTGCGACCCGATGTCCCCCAGCGCCGACGAGGCGCCGCCTTTGTCGGGCTCGAGCCGCCAGGAATAGTCGGTGTCCTTGAGGAGCCAGTCCTGCAGGTAGTGGCCGACGAGAAAGTGCGGCTTGCCGATGTCGCCGCGCGCGATCGCGTGCCGCGCCTGCTGCACGAGCGGGTTGCCGCGGTAGTTGAAGGTGACGGCGTGGACGATGCCGGCTTTCGTGGCCTGGTCGAGCAGCTTCTTCCCGTCCGCCGCCGTCATCGCCAGCGGCTTGTCCGAGATGACGTGCTTGCCTTTGGCGATCGCCGCGGCGTTGACCGGGTAGTGGAGGTAGTTCGGCGTCGCGTTGTGCACGACCTGGATCTCGGGATCGGCGAGCAGCGCCTCGTAGCTGCCATAGGCCCGGCGCGCCCCGAGCGCCTCCGCCTTCTTGTCCGCCGACGCCTGGCTGCTGCCCGCGACGGCGATCACGTCCACGTAGCCGAGACGCCGGACGGCGTCCACGTGATGCGGGCCGACGAACCCCGCACCGACAATCCCCATCCCGATCCGTTTCACCGCAGACTCCTCGCGCTCACATGGGCAATTTTGACGACCCGAGCTATCTGGTGTGCGGCAAGCATACACAATTCTGGGCCGGCTCGGGACCGGCGGCGAAGCTCCAGGCGTTCGGACGGCGAAGGTCATGAACAGTCGTTGAATCGACCCGCTTTATCGGCGGGTACACCAAGGCGCGCGGGCAGGTCGCGAGCGATCACGACGATCGGGAAACAAGACCGACAAAAATGTGCCGCACGGAGGGCCAGCTGATGTATAACGGTGCAGCTCGTCCGTAAAACAGAAACATTCGGGAAACTACGCCATTTGGACGCCCCGATTGCCTTCGGTGCGTAGCGCGTTCACGCGCCCCTGTGGCTGCAAGGAGCGGCCGGCCATCCCTCGGGTTTCGACGGCTGGCGCTTCGTCCACCCTCCGTGGGCCGGGGACCGTCGTCGTCTGCCCCGAGACCACATCCCGCGCCGTCACGGACTCCGCCGGCGCCCTATTGGTTGTCGTGATTCCCTCACACCGATGGAGGGGCTGCTGAGCACGCCGCGACCCGCGCAAACTCGCATCTCGATTCGTTGCAGCCGTCGATGCCGACAAATCGTCGGAGTCGGTCCGGATTTGTCGATCGTTCCCCGGCGTGTTGACAAAGAGGAGTAGGAAATGACCCGCAATCGGAAGTTGGTCGACGGGTTTCTTGCGAGCGTCAACGTAGTACGGGCAGTCGGACTGCTTCTCACGGCGTGGGTTCTCGTCCTACCGACCGTGGCCGCCGCCGATCAAGTCTCTGTGCGATTGGTCAGCGCCCGGAACCACATCGAAGGGGGTATGACGGCAGCTCACTCGGTCTACGCCGACGAAACCCGAATCTACCTGGCGACTGTGCAAGGGACCCTCTTCGTCCTCGCTCGCGATCGAGCCGCCAATTTCCCGCTTCTCGAATCTATTCACTACACGAGCCCGCTTTTCGCGGTCCGGGGTGACCGTCAGTATCTATATGTGGCCGCTGCCGACGGCAAGCTTCTCGTCTACCGTAAAGATCCACAGCTGGCGCTGGTCCAGACTGTTCCTGTTGCGGCGCAATGGCTGCAGGCGCTTACGGTAACCGACGACAGCGTATTCGTAGGAGTAGGACAAACACGGTTTGCGCTGAACGACCGGCACGTTTTCCTCTCCGCGACAACCGAAGGCGACACCGTCGTCGAGCTGTCAAAGCCAACGATGACACCGGTTCGAATCTACGGGGAGGTCGTGGAGGAGAACAAGACCGTAGTGTTTGATCGGCAAACTGGCGCCCGGCTTGGCGCAACCAGCTCCGGCTTCGGGAATCTCTACGCTGCAGAGGCGCTCGTAATCGGGACAGTTCCCGGTTGCTGCGGTCCTGGCATCTTCCTTCATAGTGCCGATACTCTCTCGCTGGATCAGTTCATCGGACGCGCATGGACCAACACCGTTGTACAGCGGGGCGGCCTCCTGATTGCTGGAAACGAAGCCGGCACCGTCGACATCTTTGGACTTCGCCAAAACCCATCACCTCTGTTGGCGACGCTCAACCTCCCGCAGAGCACTGGTCATACCGGGCCCGAGGAAATCGAAATTCGTGCGTTGTGGGCAGATCAGTTCGACAACCTGATTTTTGCAGGAAGCTCATGGGGGAACGACCAAGCGAGAGGACCCTTGCTGCCGTCGTTCTTCGTGTTAGAGGTAGAGGGAGAGGGAGAGGCGCTGTCACCGCACGCCAGCCTGTCGAGCACGCGCCTGTCGTTCGGTATTCAGTCGGTGGACACGACGAGCGCTGCTCAAACGGTGACGCTGACCAATACCGGAACTGCACCCCTGAGCATCATCGGTCTGGCGATGCCTTCGGCAGAGTTCCCCGTACAAAGCAATACCTGTGGCGCTGAACTTCCCGTTGGCGGAAGTTGCAGCGTCAGTGTCAGGTTTTCTCCGGACGCCGACGGACCCCAGGCAAGCGCCATCAACATCAACACCAATGCGGTGGACGGCCAGTTACAGATCGATCTGACAGGTACCGGCGTGCCAGCCGCGGATGTGTTTTTCTCGGACGATCTCGAAACGGGCGGACCCGGCTGGTCGAGGCAGAATACATGGGCCGTGACGAGTGAAGCGGCCCACAGCGGAAGCTTGGCCTGGAGCGATAGCCCCGGCGGGCCCTACGGCCCATCTGTCAACTCCTTCATTCTCACGCCGCCCATCAACTTGTCCAATGCGACACATCCCCAGCTGACCTTCTGGCAACGGCGGCAGTTTGCAGCGGATGGTGTGGACGCCGGCTCTGTATGGGCGACCATCGATGAGGGTCTGACGTACTGGCCCTTGGCCACGTATACGGGGACGAATACGGCGTGGAGCGAATCGACGATCGATCTCGCTGCCTTTCAACCATGTGCCATCGGTGCGGTTCGTCTTTCAAGTCGTGACCGACTCCAACGGTTTTGGAGACGGGTGGTACATCGACGACGTCGCGGTGATCAACGGCCCTCCCTCATCATTCGGCAAGCACTCTCCATTGAACGGGGCGACGGGGCTGATTTTCATGCCACTGGGAATCGGACTGAATTGGTGGACCGGCGGCGGCGCGACCAGCTACGAGGCACCGCTATGACACGGTGAACAACAACGCCTGCGACACCTCGTGGATCGATGCGGGTACTTCAACCGGCGACGGGATCCGTGGGCTGACGGCTGGCGCGACCTATTTCTGGCAAGTGCGGGCGCGGCGCAGCTTTTGGACAACGGAGGCAGACGGCGGCACGTGGTGGAGCTTTACGACCAACGACGATGTCACACCGCCGATGGTGACCGGCATCTCACCGGCCGACGGGGCCACGGGCGTCAACCCGGCGACCGTGGTGACGGCCACGTTCAGCGAGGCGCTCGACGACTATTCGGTCATGGGCCGCTTCACCCTGAGCGATTCCACGAGCGTGGTGTCCGCGAGCGTGGGCTACGACAGGGACACCTTTGTCGTCACGCTGAGGCCTCACGCGCCGCTCGCCGCGGCAACGACCTACACCGCGACGATCATCTCGGGCGTGACGGACCTGGCCGGCAACCGGATGGTCAATCCTGTCGTCTGGTCGTTCACGACCGCCCCCGCGCCGACGCTCGGATTGCCGACGGTGGGCGCCCTGATCGATTCGAGTGACAGCAACTACCTCAACGGCTCGAAGGTGACGACGACGGCGGCCGGACAAGTCTTCTCGATGTCTGTCTACGTCGGCCCCGTCGACTCGGTCGTGGCGAACCGCCAGTATCGACTCGCCATCTACCGGGACAATGCGGGCCGGCCAGGCACGCTGGTCGCCGCTTCGGCCACCGGGACGCTCGTCGCCAATGACTGGAACACCTTGCGTGTTTCCGCGTCCCTGCTCGGAAGCACGAACTACTGGTTGATGTTCAACACGAACGGCCGGACCGCGGCGGTCAACAACATGCGCTACAACACCGGTGCCGCAGGGCAGGTGCGTACAGCACCGCACCCGTGCCGTTCGGCACCTCGCCGGCGACGTTCCCGGCGTCCACGCTCACCAACTTCGTGTTTTCGTTGTTTGCCACGCTCGAATCCGATACGACACCGCCGACGGTCATCGCGATAACGCCGGCCGACGGGTTGACCGGGGTCAGCACGGTGACCGACATGATGGCCGCCTTCAGCGAACCCATCGATCCAGCCACGCTCACGACCAGCTCCTTCGTCCTGCGCGACCTCGCCGGCGTCACTGTCGGCGCGACGGTCGGCTACGGCGAGGCCACCCGCGTCGCCACGCTGACCCCCTCGGCGCCGCTCGCCGGGTTGACGACCTACACCGCGACGATCAGCACGGCCGTGAAGGACGTGGCCGGCAACGCGTTGGCGAATCCTTTCGTCTGGTCGTTCACGACCGCCGCCGCTAGATGGGCCCACCTTTGTTGCCAGGCTGGTGCCATCGGCGCCGCTCGCCGCGGCGACGACTTACAGCGCGACGGTCAGCACGCGGGTGAGGGACTTTGCCGGCAACACGCTGGTCAGTCCTGTCGTCTGGTCGTTCACGACCGGCAGCGTCCCAACACCATTCGGCAAGAGCTTTCCCTCGAACGGGGCGGCCGGGCTGGCAATCGTCCAGGGAGTCGGACTGGGATGGCAGGCCAGCAGCGGGGCATCGAGCTGACGAGGTCCTGCTATGACACGGTCAACAACGACACGTGCGACACCTCATGGCTCGACGCCGGGACCTGACACCGTCGACGGCATATTTGGCCTGACAGCCGGAGCAACTTATTTCTGGCAGGTCCGGGCGCGAAACGGCGTTGGGACCACCGCGGCGAACAACGGCGCGTGGTGGAGCTTCACGACCACCAGCGATGTGACGCCGCCGACGGTGATCAGCATGACTCCGCCGAACGGGGCGACGGGGGTGAGCACGGCAACGGCGGTGACGGCCACCTTCAGCGAAGCGGTCGACGACTTCACGGTGGCCGTCCTCCCAGGCTTCATCCTGCTCGACTCCGGCAACGCTCTCGTGCTCGCGAACGTCGGCTACAACGGGACCACCCGTGTCGCCACGCTGACGCCTGCCGCGCCGCTCGCCCCGGCGACGACCTACACCGCGACCGTTGTCGGCGTGAAGGATTTCGCCGGCAACCAGATGGTTGGAAGTGTCGTCTGGTCGTTCACGACCGCCGCCGCTCCGCCATCCGCGTTCGGCAAGATCGAGCCCGCACCGAACTGGGTCAGCCGGGGCTGTCATCAAACCCTTCCTCGGCCTGACGTGGAACGGGAGCACGGGGGCGACCAGCTACGAGTACTGCATCGACACGGTCGACAACAGCGTGTGTGATACCTCGTGGTTCACCACGACTCAAGGATTCGGCGCTGGCGTGTCCGGGCTGACCGCTGGCGCGACCGATCTGGCAGGCGCGGGCGCGCAACGCCGGTGGGACAACCGAAGCGAATGGCGGCACCTGGTGGAGTGTCACGACCAACACCGATGTGACGCCCCCGACGGTGACCAGCGTGTTCCCCGCCAATGGAGCGACCGGCGTCAGCCCGTCAACAGCGGCGACCGCAACGATCAGCGAAGCGGTCGACGAGTTCACGGCGGGTTTCGGGGGCCTCACGCTGCATCAGGGCACAAACGAAGTGCTCGGGAAAGGCGGCTACGACAGGGCCACGTTTGTCGTCACGCTGACCCCCGCGGCGCCGCTCGCCGCATCGACGACTTACACCGTGACCGCCACGACAAGGGTGATAGACCTGGCCGGCAACCCGCTGCAGAGTCCTGTCATGTGGTCGTTCACCACGGCTAGTGCTGCCGATACGACGCCGCCGACCGTCATCGCCAAGGCGCCGCTCACCGGGGCGACCGGTGTCAGCCCATCGACGACGGTGACGGCCACGTTCAGCGAGCCGATGAGCGCGGCGACGGTCACCAACGCTACTTTTGTGCTGCTCAATCCGGCACATAGTCCGATTAGCGCGACGGTCAGCTACGACGCGGCCGCCCGCATCGCCACGCTGACTCCCTCGGCGACCCTGGCCGGGTCGACGACATACACCGCGACGCTGTTTGGGGCGGACCGGGGCGCCTGCCCGCCGTGCGTCAAGGACTTGGCGGGCAATCCGCTGACAAGTGACGTCGCCTGGTCCTTCACGACTGCGACCGTCAGCATTCCCGTCACCTTGGGATTGACGACGATTGGCAGTTCCATCGATTCGGGTGACAGCAACTACCTGAACGGCTCGAAAGTGACGACCCGACGGCCGGACAAGTCTCCTCGATGTCCGTCTACGTGGGCCCCGTCGACTCGCTGGCGGCGAACCGGCAGGACCGGCTCGCCATCTACACGGACAGTGCGGGCCGGCCGGGCACGCTGGTCGCCGTTTCCGCGACACCGGGACGCTCGTCGCCAATGATTGGAACACCTTGCTGTTTCCGCGTCCCTGCTCGGGAGCACGAACTACTGGTTGATGTTCAACACGAACGGCCGGACCGCGGCGGTCAACAACATGCGCCACAACACCGGTGCCGCAGGGCAGGGTGCGTACAGCACCGCAGCCGTGGCGTTCGGCACCTCGCCCGCGACGTTCCCGGCGTCCACGACTCACCAACTTGGTGTTTTCGTTGTTTGCCACGCTCGAATCCGATACGACGCCGCCAAGCGTCATCTCGATGATCCCGCCCAATGGGACGACCGGCGTGAGCACTGTGAGTCGGCAACGGCGACCTTCAGCGAGGCCATCGACCCGACGACGCTCACGACGGGACCTTTGTGCTGATCGACCCGCCGAACGGATTCGGTGCCCGCGACGGTCAGCTACACCGCGGACACGCGGGTATGGGCTCGCTCACTTCCCACGGCGACGCTCGGCGCAGCTCGACGATGTACACGGCAACGATCTGGTCGGCAAGATGGAGGCGACCGTGCGTAAAGGACCTGGCCGGTAATCCCCTGGCGAGGCGATGTCTTCTGGTCCTTCACGACGGTCGCGGCCAGACACGACGCCGCCGACCGTCACCGGCATGACGCCGCTCAATGGGGCGACGGGCGTCAGCACCGGCGACGACCGTGACCGCAACGTTCAGCGAAGCCATCAACCCGGCGACGCTGACGACGACCACCTTCGTACTGCGCAATCCGGCCAACGTCCTGGTGCTCCGCGACGGTCAGCTACAACGCCGCCACCCGCGTCGGACCACGTTGACCCCATTGCACCCTGCCGGCATCGACGAGGTACACTCGGAGACTCTGGGGGTCGGCACGGCGGCGCCGCGGGTCAGGGACGTAGCCGGCAATTCCGCTGGCGAGCAATTTCGTCTGGTCGTTCACGACCGACCTCAGCGCCGCTGGCACCCTGGGATTGACGACCATTGGCGGCGCCCTCGATTCCGGCGACAGCAACTATCTGAACGGTTCGAAGGTGACAACGACAGCAGCCGGACAGATCGCATCGATGTCCGTGTACGTTGGCGCCGTCGACTCGCTGGTCGCGAACCGGCAGTACCAGCTCGCCATCTACACGGACAATGCGGGCCGGCCCTGGTTCGCGCGTCGCCGCATCGGCCACCGGAACGCTCGTCGCCAATGCATGGAACACACTGACTATCACCGCGCCGTTGCTGGCGGGCACGAACTACTGGTTGATGTTCAACACGAACGGCCGGACTGGGTCGGTCAACAACATGCGTTACAACACGGGCGCCGCCGGGCAGGGCGCGTACAGCACCGGAGCGGTGCCGTTCGGGACATGGCCCGCGACATTCCCGGCGGTCAACCACGACCAACTTCGTGTATTCATTGTTTGCCACGTTCGGCCCATAGGCGTCGTGGAGCCAAAGGAGAAGCCGTGAAATCACCGTTACTGTCGCGCGGGATTGTCCTGATCGCATGCGTAACCGCGCTGGCGCGGCCGCAGACGGCGTCGTTTCTGACGGCAGGAGTCCCGGCGGCGGTCGACCAGGCGAGCGGACCAGCGCAACCGGCTGCCGCGGGCGCGACGCAGACGGGCGCCCCAGGCGCGCAGGGCGGCCGAGGCCGCGGCGGGGTCTTTCCCCAGACCGAGCCGGACGACACGGCGGGGTTCGTGCCGATCTTCGACGGGAAGACGCTGAACGGCTGGGACGGCGACTCGCGGTACTGGCGGGTCGAGAACGGCGAGATCGTCGGCGAGACCACGCCGGAGAAGGTCGTGACGCAGAACAACTTCCTCATCTGGCGCGGCGGGACCGTCAAGGACTTCGAGCTGAAGGTCGAGTTCCGCATGAACGGCACGAACAGCGGGATTCAATACCGCAGCACGGAACTGCCGGACGTCGGCAAGTGGGTGCTGAAGGGCTACCAGGCGGACATCGACTTCACCCAGGGCTACGTCGGCAACGTGCACGACGAACGGGGCCGCGCGCCGACGGGCCAGGGGCACGTCGTCCTGTCGCGGCGAGGCGAGGTCACGCGCGTCGTCGAGGGGCCCAAGTACAAGGTCGTCGGGACCATCGGCGACAGCACGCTCCTGCGCGGCGTGATGAACGTGAACGGGTGGAACCAGTATCACATCATCGCGAGAGGCCCGGTGCTGATGCAGCTGATCAACGGACAGCTGATGGCCGTGGCGCTCGACGAGGACGCGAAGCACTTCACCGCGGAGGGCCTGCTGGGATTCCAGATGCACGTGGGTCCGCCGTTCAAGATCCAGTACCGCAACGTGCTGCTTCGAAAGCTGTAGCCGGCGAGCATTGACACGGCCGTTCGCACCAGCCGTCTTGACCGCCGAAAACTCCTGCTCTCGAGTCAAGTTTTCGGCGGGCAAGCGGCGAAACAGTAGACAATGCCATCTAGCGAGGCGGAGCCTGGACGGTCTGAGGCGCAGCCTTGCTAGAATGCGGGCATCATGAGCACGACCGTGTCGGCGACGGTTTCGAAGGCGGAACACCGGCCGGCTGTCGGAGCGGCCGCGGCGACGCGGATCACATCCATCGACGCCTTCCGGGGCTTCGTGATGTTCCTGATGCTCGCCGAGGTCATGCGGCTGTGGACGCTGCGCCAGGCATTCCCGGACAGCACCTTCTGGTCCATCGTGGCCTACAACACCAACCACGTCCCGTGGCAGGGGTGCTCGCTCCACGATCTGATCCAGCCGGCCTTCTCGTTTCTCGTCGGGGCCGCGCTGCCCTTCTCGATCGCCAGCCGCCAGGCCAGGGGGGAGAGCTTCGGGCGCATGCTCTTTCACGCCATCTGGCGCAGCGCCGTGCTGATCCTGCTCGGCATTTTTCTCCGCTCGCTCGAGCGCCCGCACACCAACTGGACCTTCGAAGACACGCTCACGCAGATCGGCCTCGGCTACACCTTCCTGTATCTGCTGGCGTTCACGTCGTTGCGGGTGCAGATCGTGGTCTTCACGGCGCTCCTCGTCGGGTTCTGGGCGGCGTTCGTGGCGTATCCGCTGCCCGGCCCCGGCTTCGACTACACCAAGGTCGGGGTGCGGCCGGACTGGCCGCACCTCTATACGGGCTTCCTCGCGCACTTCAACAAGAACTCGAACCTGTCGTGGGCGTTCGACGTGTGGTTCATGAATCTCTTCCCGCGGCAGGCGCCGTTCCGGTTCAACGGCGGCGGGTGGTCCACGCTGAGCTTCATCCCGACGCTCGCCACGATGATGCTCGGGATGTGGGCGGGTCTCTGGCTGAAGTCGCCGCGCTCGACCGCCGACAAGCTGAAGGGCCTCGTCGTCGCCGGCGTGGCGCTGACGCTGGCCGGCCTCGTGCTCCAGTGGCTCCACATCTCGCCGATCGTGAAGCGCATCTGGACCTCGTCCTACACCCTCTACAGTGGCGGGCTCGTGGTCCTGATGCTCGCCGGCTTCTACGCGCTCATCGAGTTGAAGGGCTGGAAGCGGTGGTCCTTCCCTCTGCTCGTCATCGGCGCGAACTCGATCGCGATCTACGTCATGAGCTGGACGATCGAGCACTTCATCTCGTCCGCTCTGCTGCGGCACGTGGGGCCGGCGCCGTTTGCGATCCTGGGCGCGCCGTTCGAGCCGGTGCTGCGCGGCGCCGGCGTCCTGCTGGTCTTCTGGGCGATCCTGTTCTGGATGTACCGCCGGAAGATCTTCCTGCGGATCTGACGTGTGCGATGCAGGGCCACCCCCAGACGCTTTGGGAGTTGCCCGCCGCCGCTTGTCGCACTCGAGATACCAGCGACAAGCTTTGGCGAGGTCTCGCCGAAGCGCGCCGGATCACACGCGCGAAGGCGGAGGGGTTGGGTTTTTTGGGAGTTGTCAGCGTTAGTTCTTTACTCGGAGGGCAGAACGAGGTGCATCTCGGCGCGGCCGCGGGCGGGCGCCGCGCACGTGCTCTCGCGCTCGATCAACTCCATCGGGAACTCGGTCAGCTCCGTGCGTCCGCCGAGCGTGTCGAACAGGCGGCTGCACGCGACCCGGCCCATGTCGCGCATCGGCTGCGACACGCTCGTCAGCGCCGGATGGAACAGCGCCCCCTGCGGCAGGCCGTCGAAGCCGACAATGGAGAGATCCTCCGGCATCCGGATGCCGCGCTGCAGCGCCACGCGCATCACGCCAAACGCCAGCGCGTCGGTCGCGAGGACGAGCGCCGTGACGTCGAACGGGCGCTCGAAGAAGCGCTCCGCAAACCGTCCTCCGGCTTCGCTGGTGAAGCTGGCGCAGGTGTAGACGTCGCGCGCCTCGAGCTGGATGCCGCGCGCCTGGAGCCCGCTGCGCAGGCCGCGGAGCCGATGCCGCGAGTCGATCGAGTGCTCGGGGAGTCCAGCAAACGCGATGCGCCGGTGACCGAGCCCGGCCAGGTGTGCGGCCACCGCCTCGCCACCCGCGATGTTGTTGCAGCGTACGACCTGCACGTCGGTCGTGATCTCGTCCGGAGCCACGACGACGGTGGGCAGCTGCGCCTCGATCGCGGCCCGCAGGAGCGGGCGCTCGCGACGCTGCGACTTGGCCAGGATCAGGCCGTCCACGCGGCGGTCCCGGATCCAGCCGAAGACGAGCGCCGGGTCGTACACCCCGCGGAGCTCCAGGCTCGAGAGCATCAGCCCGGTGTCGTGCGCGGCCAGCTCCTCCTCGATGCCCGACAGGAGCTGCACGAACCAGGGATCCTGGCTCGAATCGACGACCACGCCGATGCACCCCTTGCGCCCGAGACTCAGATTGCGCGCGGTCCACGACCGCGAGTACCCTAGCGCGGCGATGACTTCTGACAGCCGCTGCCGGACGGGGCGGCTGACGTAGCGGCCGTTCAAGTACCGCGAGACGGTACTGACTGCGACCCCTGCGTGCGCGGCGACGGTGGCGATCGTCGGTTTCTTGGCCATCGGCTGGGTAGGCGCTGCTGCATAATACAGCAGCTTCGCGCGTCCCCACACGCCGCCCCAGGCTCGCGCGGCCTTCCGGAGGAGAGCTCGATCAATGTCCGACCGCTACGCACCACGACCCGAACACAAATTCTCTTTCGGCTTATGGACGGTCGGCAACCGCGGCCGGGACCCGTTCGGCGACTTCGTCAGGCCGCCGCTCGCGCCGGTTGACGCGGTCAAGATGCTCGCCGAGGTCGGGGCATGGGGCGTCAACCTGCACGACAACGATCTCGTCCCCATCGACGCGACCCCCGCGGAGCGCGACCGGATCGTGAAGGAATTCAAGGCCGCCTGCGCCGCGCACAAGATCGTCGTCCCGATGGCGACGGTCAGCCTGTTCTTCGACCCCGTGTTCCGGGATGGCGCCTTCACGGCGAACGACCCGCGCGTGCGCGCCTACGCGCTCCAGAAGACCCTGCGGGCCATGGATCTCGGCGCCGAGCTCGGCGCGGAAATCTTCGTGCTCTGGGGCGGGCGCGAAGGGGTCGAGACCGACGCGTGCCGGCGTCCAGACGACGCGGTGAAACGGCTGCGCGAGGCGGTCAACTACCTGTGCCGCTATTCCATCGACAAGAAGTACGGCTTCCGCTTCGCGCTCGAGGCCAAACCGAACGAGCCCCGGGGCGATATCTACATGGCGACGACGGGCGCCTACCTCGGGTTCATCCCGACGCTGGAGCACCCGGAGCTGGTGGGGGTCAACCCCGAAGTCGCGCACGAGCAGATGGCCGGCCTGAACTTCCTGCACGCGGTGGGCCAGGCCTTCGAAGCGGGCAAGCTGTTTCACATCGACCTGAACGACCAGGCGCCGGGCCGGTACGACCAGGACTTCCGGTTCGGATCCGCCAACGTCAAGGGGGCGTTCTTCCTCGTGAAGTTCCTCGAGGACGTCGGCTACGCCGGCCCGCGCCACTTCGACGCGCACGCCTACCGCACCGAGGACTACGACGGCGTCCGCGACTTCGCGCGCGGCTGCATGCGCACGTATCTCATCCTCAAGGAGCGCGCGGAACGGTGGAACGCGGACAAGGAGATCCAGGCGATCATTCGCGACGGGTCGGCAGGGTCGTCGCACGACCTGTCCGCGCACTCGAAGGGCAAGGCCGACGCGCTGCTCGCCGAATCCTTCGACCGCGCCGCCCTCGCCGAGCGCGGCCTCGCCTACGAACGGCTCGACCAGCTGACGATGGAAGTGCTGCTCGGCGTCAGGTAGTCGTTAGTCAGTTGCGGGAAGCTGGAAGCTGGCAGCTGGAAGCGGGCCCCTCCCGAGCGCGTGTGCTTCGCAGGCGGCGTAGACGTCCATCAACCCGCGGTAGACGGCGTGGCGCGAGGGGTCGGGCGCGAGACGGCTCGCCGCCACGGGCTCCGCGAAATCCTTCACGACATCGTCCCATGACATCGCGTGTCCGTCCGCGGCCGTGCCGCCGTGCAGCGCGCGGAGCGCCGCGCCGAGCGCCGCGGAGTTCCCGACCTGCAGCTGATAGACGTCGGCGCCGAATACGTCGGCCATCACCTGGAGAATGTCCCGGTTGGCGGCCGCTCCGCCCGTGGCGTGGATCGTGTCGACCGTGACGTTCATCCAGCGCGAGTGCAGCGCCAGCGCCATCTGCTGCCCTTCGATCACGCCTCGAACGTTCGCGTCGAGATCGTCGGGGCCGAACCCGTAGCGGCGGACGCCCGGCGTCAGGACCGCGGGAGTGATTTCCGGCTCGAACCAGGGCAGCAGGATGCGGCCGTTGTTGCCGGCGGGGCGTTCGCCGGAGCGCCTCCGAGAACGAGCTCCACGACAGGCCGAACGCGTCGCGCACGCGCTCGCGGGCGAGCGAGCCGTTCGAGAAACAGGTCAGCCCCATGTACTCGCCCGTCGGCGCGCCGAACACGTGCCCGGTCCCGGTGCGATCGACACGCGGCTCGCGCATCAGGCCGAACACGGTGTCGCTCGTCCCGAGCGAAATGGCGATGCGGCCTTCGCGAACCAATCCGGCGCCGACGAGACTGCACGGGTTGTCGCCGGACCACGCGATCACTTTCGCCGCGGGAAGCCCGTGGCGCTTCTGCCAGTACGGCGACAGCGTGCCGACGACGGTCGAGGCCGGCGCGATCGCGGGCAGCTTCACGGCGAGCCCTTGCGCCGTGGAATCCACGGCGGGTGGCCACCACTGGCACGCCCCGAGGTCCATGAGGTTCGTGCCGGACGCGTCGCCGGGATCCATCGGCGCCTGTCCGCCGGTCAGCAGCGAGGCGAGGAACGAGCTGACGAGGTGAATGCGATCGGTCGCGGCGTAGGCGGCCGGATCCGTCTTCGAAAACTTCCTGATCTGCGCGGCCGTGAAGCGCTCGAACGCGCGCGAGCCGGTCCGCTGCGCCAGCGCCTGGCCGCCGCCGACCGCGGCCTCGATTTCCGCGCACTCGGCCGACGTGCTCGAATCCATCCAGATGGGTGCCGTCGTCCTCGAGAAAATTCCGCCGATCTGCTCGACGAGGGGCCTCGCGGGGTCCAGCCTGGCCAGCGTGGGCGCGCCCTGCGCGTTCAGGTAGACGCTGCCGTGCTGCTGGGCCGATCCCGAAATGGCCGCGAGCCGGCTGAGGTCGAGGCCGCTTCGCGCGAGCCGCGCCATCATGACGTCGAGCGCTTCGGCCCACAGCAACGGCGGCGACGCGGCGGTGGCCGGATCGTCGCTCGGCAGCACGCCGTGTCGCGTGTGGTAGTGCGGGAGCGCCTCGTCGAACAGGAGCGAGGACTCGAACGCCACGCGGCGGCGGGCCCCTTCGGCTTCGAGCACGATCGCCGAAAGGCTCTGGGTGCTGGAATCGAGCCCGAGATAGAGCGGCATGGCGGGAGTCTACCAAGTTTCCTAGCGAGGCTGCGCCTCAGACCGCTGCCGCTCCGCCTCGCTAGGTGGCATTGCGACAGCGCGCGGCCCACTCGCTCGCGTGGCATTCGTTTACCGGCGCCGGTTCGTCCTGGGTGAACCCCGCACACAGCTGGGGTCGCGGAAAGAGGACGCGATCTGCTAAAATGACAGCTTCCGCGGCAATGAAGAAGCCGCGCTATGCCCGGGAGATTTTATGTCTGTTCCGCGTGTGCCTCGCTGGATTGCGCAGTCGGTCGTCGGCATCGGTCTCGTGCTCTCGCTCGGCGTCGTATTCGGCGCGGGCGCGCCCGGCCCGGAGGGCGCGGCGCAGGCCCCGGCAGCCGCGGCGGTCGCGAAGGACGAGTGTCCCGCGGGATTCAGCGGCTCGCCCGAGAAGGGCTGCGTGGACGTCAACGAGTGCAAGGTCTCCAACGGCGGCTGCAGCCGGCTGGCGATGTGCGTGAACACCGCCGGTTCGCGCACGTGCGGCCTCTGCCCGGAGGGCTTCGCCGGCAACGGCTACGTGGGATGCTTCGACGCGAACGAGTGCCCCAACGGCGATTGCACGAGCCGTCTGCCGATTGGCGCCGAGGATGCCCTTCCGCCGGTGATCACGACGTCAGGGAACGTCACCGTCGCGGCCACGTCCCCCGAGGGCGCCGTCGCCAAGTTCACGGCGTCGGGGCGCGACAAGCTCGACGGCGACCTGCCGGCGTTCTGCACGCCGGCGTCAGGCGGAATGTTCCCGGTTGGCAAGACGACCGTCAGCTGCTGGTCGTCGAACAGCCTGGGCAAGCTGAAGAACACGACGCTGACCGTGACGGTTACCAAGTAAGCTGCGAGCTTCCAGCTTCCCGCTTCCAGCTTCCCGCGGGTCGAAGAGGCGCTTTCAACGTAGTGACTGGAGTCCAGCACTACGTCGTAAGCGCCTCTTTTACGTTGAGAAAAAGACATGAGTCCAGAAGACGTCACGCGGATGACCGACGACATCGGCGCGCTCGCGCGAAAGCAGGCGTGGACCGAAGCGCTCGCGCGCATCCTGCAGCACTTCTCCGCCGAGAGCGGCACGATTCACACGCTCGGCGAAGACGGCGTGCTCCATCTCACCGCGGCCAGCGCCGGGATTCCGGAGTTCGTCCTGAACACGGTCCGCACGGTGCCGGTGGGAAAAGGCATGGCCGGCCTCGCGGTCGAGCGGCGTCAGCCGGTCACGGCCTGTAACATTCAGACGGACACGACGGGTGACGTCCGGCCGGGCGCACTGGCGACCGGACTGCAGGGCTCGATCGTGGTCCCGATCCTGAGCGACGATCGCGCGGTCGGCGCGCTCGGGATCGCGAACCGCCAGGAGCGCACGTTCACCGGCGACGAGACCGAATTGCTGCTACGGATCGGCCGGTCGCTCGCCGGGCCGCTCGCCCCCGGCGAGCCCGGGCCTGCCAAGCCATAAGCGCCCTGCCAGCAGCGCAAGCCCCGGAAGCGCGAGCGCGCCAAGGAACGTCAGCAGAAACGACTGCGCTTCCATCGAGTACGCGCCGACGGCCGCATACGCGAGCGCGATGCCGAGGTTGGAGCCCGCCGTCAGCGCAAGAAACGGGACCAGCGGCGTGCGGACCAGCCCGGCGAACACGACGCTGGCTTCGGCCAGCACGGGAATCGGCCGGCACAACAGGATCGCCCACCGGCCGTGGCGGTCCATGATCGTTCCCGCGCGCGCCAGGCTCGCGTCGCCCACGAGCCGCCGCGCCGCGCCGGCCGCCCGCGCGCCGAACTCGTAGCCAATCAGGCAGCCCAGCGTCATCCCGATCCAGACGACGGCCGCCCCGCGCCAGAACCCGAGCAGCACGCCGGCACCCGTTGACACGATGCTGGAAGGCACCGGCAGAAACACGTCGAGCGCCAGGAGCGCACCGATGGCGGCGGCCGTCGCCCACCCCGACGCGTGTCCCTGCGCGAGCCAGGTCGCGAGCTGCTCGAACTGCTTCTCGAACACGAGAAACGGCACGAGGACGAGCGCCAGGAGGACGAGCCAGAGGAGGGTCCACTGCACTGCCAGGTTCCGCTGGGTTCTACGGGGTTCCACAGGGTTCCGCGGGGTTCGGTTCGGCAAGGTTCTTCGGGGTTCCGCCAGGTTCCGGGTTCAGGTTCGGGGTTCGACGCCGAGGTTCGGACCTCCGTCGCTCCGTTCCATCCGTGTAATCCGTGTTCATCCGCAGTCAGAAGTCGAACCGATCGATGTTCGCCTTCGTGAACATCACCGGCGCGCCGAGGAGAATCTGCGATTCGCGGATCTCGATCGTGCCGAGCCGCCCGGCCGGGAAGGACGTCGTGCCCGGAGGCAATGCGTTCCGCGCGAGCAGCGCGCTGGCGAGGACGGTGAGGTAGCCCAGGTCGCGCGTGTTCCACAACACGACCGTCTGGACCCAGCCGTCGTGCACGTACGGCTTGTTCATGTTGGGGAGCGAGAGGCCGATGACGTTGACGTCGCGGCGGCCGGCCTGGCGGACGGCCTCGGCCGATCCCGGCACGGCCGGCGCGGAAATCGCCATGACGAGCCTGACCGCCGGGAAGACGCGCAGGATCGTCTGCGTCTCCGCGAACGCCTTGTCGCGGTCGTCGTCGCTCGGCCTGATCGTCGCCAGCTTCAGGTCCGGGTACTTCTCCGCCTGCCGCTTCTTGATGAACGCGATCCACTCGTTCTGGTTCGCCGCGCTCAGCGCGCCCGTGATGATCGCGAACTCTCCCTTGCCCCCGAGCAGCCGGGCCGCCTCGTCGGTCAGCGTGTTCGCGATCCCTTCCGCCGTCGCCTGGTTGACGAAGTACTCGCGCGCGTCCGGCTCGGCGTCGGCGTCCCACGTCACGACGTGAATGCCGCGCTCCCGCGCCTTTCGCAGCACGCTCGAAATGCCGCCGCGGTTCTCCACCGCCACCGCGATCACGTCCACCTTCCGCGTGATCCAGTTCTCGACGAGCTCGTTCTGCTTGGCGGCGTCGAGGCCGGTCGGCCCGTCCCAAATCAGCTCGACGCCGAGCTCCTGGGCGGCTTCCTCCGCCCCCGCGCGGCAGCTGACGAAGTACGGATCCCCTTTCGCCTTCGGCATGACGGCGATCACCGGACGCCGCGCGGCCGGCGCCGGCGCAGGCGCCGGGCGCGGCGCTGGCGGCCGGGCGCTCCGCGGGCTGCAGCGATCGCACGAGCCAGACATTGGTTCCGGCGACGATCAGCGATCCGGCCACGATGGCGGCGCACAGGACCGCAACCTGACTGTTTCTCACGTCGAAATCCTCTTCCGCGAGTCGCGATCCGGGATCCGGGACAGCAGCCCTGAGCCCCGCTTCCACCAGCCGGGGTCCAGGATGCGAGATCCGGGCGTCGTGCCCGTGGCGTCCGGCTTCAGCCGGACCACGATCGATCCCCGTTGAATATACCTTGACCGCCGATCGTCTGCGGGCGCGCACGCGATCGATCGCGATGGTCGCGACGAGCAAGGTGCCGGTCAGGACGCCCGTCAGCTCCGACGGCAGCGCCGCCAGCTGCAGGCCGTTGCGCAGCACGGCGAGCGCAAAGAGGCCGAGGAGCGTGCCCCCGAGCGTGCCGCGGCCGCCGAAGACGGACGTGCCGCCAAGCACCACCGCGGTGATCGCGTCGAGCTCGTAGCCGGACCCGGCATCCGACTTCGCCTGTCCGAGGTGCGCGACGTACACGATCGCCGCAAGGCTCGCGATGCAGCCCGACAGGAAATACAGGAGCCCGATGCGCCGCGAGACCGGGATCCCGGCGTAGCGCGCGCCGGCCGCCGTGAACCCAATCGCGTAGAACGCGCGGCCGAGGACCGATCGGTGCAGCAGGACCGCGTAGCCGGCGAGCACGACGGCAAAGATCGGGAGCTGCGCGGGGATGATCCCCCAGAGGTAGCCCTGGCCGAGCGCCACGAAGCCCGCCGGGAAATTGGTGTAGTTCACCGCGCCCTGGGTCAGGCCCTCCGCCAACCCGCGAAAGAGCGACAAGGTGCCGAGCGTGACGATGAGCGGAGGGATGTCGAGGCGGGCGATGAGCCACGCGTTCAACGCGCCGCCGGCGCACCCGACCGCCAGCGCCAATGCGGCCGCGGCGGGCAGCGGCAGGTGCCAGTCCTGGTACGCCGCGCCGAACACCACCGCCGCCAGCCCCATCATCGATCCGACCGACAGATCGATGCCGCCGCTGATGATCACCGGCGTCAACGCCACGGCGAGCAGCCCCAGCTCGACGCTGAGACGGGTCACCTCGAAGAAGTTTCCGAGCGTGAAGAAGTTCTGCGCGATGGCCGAGAAGAGCGCGACCTCGGCTGCGAGCGCCAGCAGCAGGATCCACTCGCCGTTCGGAAACCAGCGCTCGCGCCAGTGCGTGGTCACGACGCGCCCGCGGCGGCGGTAGCCGCGTGAAATCCGCGCCGCTCGCGCAGCGCGTCGAGGGCGACGGCCGCCAGGATGATCGCGCCCTGCAGCGCCCGCTCCCAGTACGCGCTGACGCCCAGGAACGTCAGCGCCGGACCGATCGCGCCGAGCAGCACGACGCCGAGCAGCGTGCCCGCGAAGCTCCCACGGCCGCCCCTGATGGCGGCGCCGCCGACGACAGCGGCGGCAATCACCTTCATCTCGAGGCCGATGCCCGCGTTGGTGGGAATCTGATTGAACCGGACCGAGTTCAGGAGCGCCGCGAGGCCGGTCAGCGCGCCGGCAATCGCGAAGACCGCGAACGTCACCCGCGCGGTGTCGAGGCCCGCGAGCCGCGCCGCCTGCTCGTTCGAGCCCGTCGCGTACACGGCCCGGCCCGCCGCGACGTTCCGCATCCCCCACCCCATCGCGATCTGCAGCCCCGCGACAATGGCGCACGCGACGAGGGGGTACGCCGACTGAGACAGGCCGAACCACTGGAAACCCGAAGGCAGATCCTGCACCCAGGCGCCCTGTGTCACCCACCGCAGCCCGTCACGCAGCGCCACCATCGTCGCGAGGGTGACGACGATCGATGGGATGCGCACGTAGGCCACGAGGGCGCCGTTGACGGCGCCGAGCATCGCGCCGACGAGGCAGGCCGCCAGCCCCGCAACCAGCACGGGCGCGCCGCTCTTGGCGACCAGGCCCGCCACCACGCCGCAAATCGCGAAGACCGATCCGACGGAGATGTCGATGTGGCCCGTCAGGATCACGAGCGTCGTGCCCAGCGCCACGATCAGCACGGGCATGTTGCCGAGGAACAGGTCGCTCAGGTTGTCGCGCGCGAAGTAGCCCGGCGCGAACGCCGCGAGGACCAGCCCCAGCGCCACGATGGCGGCGGCGATCGAGACTTCCCGCTGATGGTGCTTCATGCCACGGATGTACACGGATTACACGGATTACGGATCTGTCCCGCCGCGACGCCTGCGGCGTCCTGTCCACGACGAACAGGAGCAATGGAGAACGGGAGGAAACCGGATAGCTGGACGTGTCATGTCAGCTGGGGTCGCGCCGGCCTCCGGCCGTCGCACCGGTGGAGCAGCGTACCCGAATCACAAGCGCACATCCAAGACCCTCGTGCGCTTGTGAGTTCGATACGCCGCTCCACCGGGCCGCGCGAAGCGCGGCGACCCCAGCCGAAGCGTGACGTCATCCGTGTTATCCGTGTCCATCCGTGGCCCGTGCTTATCCGTGGCCATCGGTGGCCAACGCCAGCGCCAGGATCTTCGGCGGCCGTGGCCTCGTCGCGGGTGAGCACTCCGCGGACCGTGCCGGCGTGCATCACCGCGATCCGGTCGCTCATCCCCAGAATCTCGGGGAGCTCCGACGAGATCATGACGATCGCGAGGCCGCGCTCGGCCAGGTCCTGCATCAGGCCGTGAATCTCCGCCTTCGATCCCACGTCGACGCCCTGTGTGGGCTCGTCGAGGATGAGGACCGTGGGCCCGATTGAGAGCCATCGCGCCAGGGCGACCTTCTGCTGGTTCCCACCCGACAGCGCGCCCACGCCGGTGTCCACCGACGGCGTCCTGATGCGCAGCTGATCGACGTAGCGCGCCGCGGCCGCGCGTTCGGCCGGTCGATCGATCAGGCCCCGCCGCGACACCGCGCCGAGGCTCGCCATGCTCGCGTTGGCCGCGATCGACATCTCGAGCACGACGCCGTGCTGACGGCGGTCTTCGGGCACGTACCCGATGCCAAGCCGAATGGCCTGCGCCGGGGACGTGATCCGCACCGCCTCCCCGTGGACCAGGATCTCGCCGGCGTCGGCCGGCGACAGGCCGAACAGGATCTCCGCCAGCTGCGTGCGCCCCGAGCCGACGAGCCCGGCGAGGCCGAGAATCTCGCCGCGCCGGACCGACAAGGACACGTCGCGGATCCCGGTGCGGCGGTGGGAGACGTGCCGCATCTCGAGCGCGACGTCTCCGAGCTCGACCCGGCGCTTCGGGAAGACGGCGGCGAGCTCGCGGCCGACCATCAGGCGAATGAGCTCGCCGCGTTCGACCGTCCCGGCCTCGCGCGTCGCGACGGTTTCGCCGTCGCGGAGGACCGTGATCCGGTCCGCGATCGCGGCAATCTCCTCGAGCCGATGCGAGATGTAGACGATGCCGGCGCGTCCCTGCCGGAGCCGGGACACGACGGCGAACAGCCGCGCGACCTCGCGCTCGCTGAGCGAGGCCGTCGGCTCGTCCATGATGAGGATCCGCGCGTCGGCGCCGATGGCCTTGGCGATCTCGACGACCTGCTGCTCCGGCATGCTGAGCGACTCGACGAGGCGCTCCGGATCGATCGACGCGCCGATCCGCTCGAGCAGCTCCGCCGCGCGCTGGCGCCGGGCCTTCCAGCGGAGGACGCGCCAGTGGCCGCCGCGCTCCAGCGCCAGCGCGATGTTCTCGGCGACGGTCAGGTGCGGGAAGAGCGACGGCTGCTGGTAGATGGCCGCGATGCCGAGGGCCCGCGACGTGTGGGGGTCGATGTGCGCGACCGGCTGGCCCGCGACGATCAGCGTGCCGGAATCGGCGCGCTCGGCGCCGGTGATGATCTTGATCAGGGTCGATTTGCCGGCGCCGTTCTCCCCGACGAGCGCGTGGACCTCCCCGGCGCGCAGGTCGAAGGACACGCCCTTCAGGGCGCGCACGCCGGCGAACGACTTGCTGATGCCGCGGGCTTCGAGGAGAAGGGACGGGGAGTCAGACACGCTGGCTGTATTATCCTCAGCTTCCAGCTTCCAGCTTCCCGCTTCCCGCTTCCCGCTTCCCGCCTCCCGCCTCCCGCTTCGGGTCCCGCTTCCAGCTTCGAACGACAACTGGTTGATGACCAACGGTGTGGAAGTCGCAACGGCATCCCGGTCGTCCGGATTTCACCCCGCGGGTTCGAACCGATCGTCTTGAGCTGGAAGCTGGGAGCGGGAAGCTGGCAGCTTCCGGGTGTCCGTTGCGCACACCGGAACAGGGTATTTGCCAAAATCGTAGAAAAACTGGGGTTCCTGCTTCGGAGTCCGGCCGGGCTGGCCAGGTCATCGGGAGTCAGGCATTGCGCGTAGCGAAACGCTGGGCCATAATGGCTGTCCGCTCCTCTTCCAGGCAGTCGCCAAAGGGAACCTGAGGCCATGAGCACCAAACCGCCCGCGCGGGACCCGTACCTCGTGAAGTCCGTGGTCCACTCGTCGCAGCTGCTGTCGGCGTTCCGGTCATCCGGCGAGGCCCTGCCGCTGCGCGAAGTCGCGGCGCGCAGCGGGCTCCCGAAAAGCATGGCGTTCCGGCTGCTCTACACGCTCGAACGCTGCGGGATGATCGAAAAGGTCGGCGAAAACCTGTATCGCTCCCACCTCCGGCCGTTCAAACAGCGGCCGTACCGGCTGGGCTACGCGGCGCAGGGCACCGATTACCAGTTCTCCAAGGAAATCTCGACCGGCCTGCAGCGGGCCGCCGCGGCGCAGGGGATCGAGCTCATCTCGGTCGACAACCGGTACAATCCGAAGACCGCCCAGCGCAACGCCGACGTGCTCGTGCGCGAGAAGGTCGATCTGGTCATCGAGTTCCAGACCGACGAGCACGTCGCGCCGATTGTCGCGGCGAAGTACCGGGAAGCGAACATCCCGCTCATCGCGATCGAAGTGCCGCACCCCGGCGCCACGTATTTCGGCGCGAACAACTACGAGGCGGGGCTCATCGGCGGCCGGCACCTCGGCCGCTGGGCCAAGCAGCACTGGCACGCCGACCTCAACGAGATCGTGCTGCTCGCCCTCGAGCGCGCCGGCAGCCTGCCCAAGATGCGCCTGACCGGCATGCTCGTCGGGATGAAAGAGATCTGCCCGCCGCTCGAAAACTGCCAGGTGACGTACCTCGAAGGCGACGGGAAGCTGGGGGAAAGCTTCGAGGCGATGCGCAGGCACCTGCGCACGAGCCGATCCCGGCGCTTCCTCATCGGGGCCATCAACGACCCGAGCGCGCTCGGCGCCCTGCGCGCGCTGCAGGAAGCCGGCCGCAGCGAGTCCTGCGCGATCATGGGCCAGAACGCGTCGCCGGAAGGGCGCGCCGAGCTGCGCGAGCCGGGCACGCGCCTCATCGGCTCGGTCGCGTACTTCCCCGAGAAATACGGCACCGAGATCGTCGCCGTCGCGCTCGACATCCTCCACCGCCGCGCGGTGCCGCCCGCGGTGTTCGTGAAGCACCAGCTCGTCACGCCGGAAAACGTCGATCACATCTACCCGAACGATCAGCTCATCCAGATGACCGCCGGGATGTGAATCCCTAATCCCTAATCACTAATCCTTGAATCCCTGAATCGGGACCGATTCAACGATTCAGGGATTCAGGGATTCAGGGATTAGGGATTCGAGACAAGTCACTGTCCCCCAATCCCGGATCCCCCTCGCACCCTCCCTTGCAAGGATTCCGCACCCGTCCGTTCTAAGCCCAGGGGGTTTTGAAATGCGAATGATTGCGCTTGCAGCGGCGGTGTGTCTGGCGGTCCTCATCGGTGTCCCGGCCGCGCAGACCGCGGCCGGCACGATAACGGGAAGCGTGAAAGACCCGCGAGGCGCCGCGATGGCCGGCGTCATGGTCCAGATCGTGGCCAGGGGGACCTCGCCGCGGCGGGTTCTGACCGACGCGCGGGGGGAATTCACGTTTCAGGGCCTGGCCGCCGGCGACTACACCCTGACGGCGACGCTGAACGGCTTCACGCCGTTCACGGCCGTCGTGACGGTGAGCGCGCAGCCGGCGCGACTGGCGATCGTGCTGCAGGTATCGGAGTTGGCCAAGCGAGTGGCACCCCCGGCCGCGGCGCCGAGTGTCCAGGCCGATCGTTCGGAGCACAGGACCCGTGAGCTCGCCGCAACGGCGCCACCGCCGGCGATGGCACCCCCGCACCCCGGGTTCCTTCCCCGGCATCCGTCTCAGCCGGGACCGCCCTACAACACGGAGGCGTACGACCGCATCGAAGACAACGCCTTCCGGCTCGCCACGCAGGATCCGTTGTCCACGTTCTCGATCGACGTCGATACCGCGTCGTACTCGAACGTGCGCCGCTTCCTGAACGACGGGGCGCTGCCGCCGCCGGACGCCGTCCGCATCGAAGAGCTGATCAACTACTTCCGGTTCGACTACACCCGGCCGGCCAACAACATCGCGAAGGACGCCCCCTTCTCCGTGACCACCGAGCTCACCGCGTGCCCGTGGAACCCGAAGCACCGGCTGGCGCTCGTCGGCCTGCAGGCGCGCCCGCTCGACGCGGATCGCCTGCCCCGCCGCAATCTCGTTTTCCTGCTCGACGTCTCGGGCTCGATGGCGACGCCCGACAAGCTCCCGCTGGTGCGCACCGCGATGCGGATGCTCGTCGACACGCTGACCGCGGAAGACCGGATTGCGATTGTCGTCTACGCCGGCGCGAGCGGGCTCGTGCTGCCGTCGACCAGCGGCGCGCACAAGGAGACGATCCACCAGGCGATCGCGCGGCTGGAAGCGGGCGGCTCGACCAACGGCGCCGCAGGCATCACGCTCGCCTACCAGGTCGCGCAGGAGCACTTCGTCAAAGGCGGCATCAACCGCGTGATCCTGGCGACCGACGGGGACTTCAACGTCGGCGTCACCAACCAGGGCGACCTGACCAGGCTCATCGAGGAGAAACGCGCCGGCGGCGTGTTCCTGTCGGTCCTCGGCGTCGGCACCGGCAACCTCAAGGACTCCACGATGGAGAAGCTGGCGGACAAGGGCAACGGGAACTACGCCTACCTCGACTCGCTGCACGAAGCGCGGAAGGTGCTCGTCGCGGAAGCGGGCGCCACGCTCGTCACGGTCGCGAAGGACGTGAAGATCCAGGTGGAGTTCAACCCGGCGGCCGTCACGGCGTACCGGCTGATCGGCTACGAGAACCGGGCCCTCCGCAACGAGGACTTCAACGACGATCGCAAGGACGCCGGCGAAATCGGCGCCGGCCATTCCGTGACGGCGCTGTACGAGATCGTGCCGGCGGGAACGGCCATCGACCTGCCGGGGATCGACCCGCTCAAATACCAGCGGCCGCCCGCACCGGCGGCCGGCGCCGCGCGCGACGAGCTCATGACGGTCAAGCTGCGCTACAAGGCGCCCGACGCGGACGAGAGCCGGCTGCTGAGCGTCGCGGTCAAGAACGCGGCGGGAGAACTGTCGCCCAACGTCGGATTTGCCGCCGCGGTCGCCGAGTTCGGCATGCTCCTCCGCCAGTCCCCACACCGCGGTTCGGCGACGCACGCGAGCGCGGCCGCCCTCGGCCGCCGCTTCCGAGGCCCCGATCCCGATGGCTACCGCGCGGAGTTCATCCGGCTGGTCGAGCTCGCCGACGCGCTCGCCCGGCAGGCCCACAAGGAATAGACCGCGAAACGCCTGCTGACAACGCCCTCCTTGTGTAGTTATCTTGGTGGAGAACTACACGTCTCGGGTCTCGGGTCTCGGGTCTCAGGTCTCGGGTCTCGGGTCGGCGCGGGTTTCGGGTCTCGGGTCTCAAGTCGCGAGCAAGACCGAAAACCAAAGACCAAAGACCAGAGACCAGAGACCAGACGACCAGAGACCAGAGACCAGGAGGATCGTATGGCTGAGGCAATTACCCGGAAGAAGCTGATCGCGCTGCTCAACGAAGACCTGTCGCGGGAATACCAGGCAATCATCGCGTATGTCGTCTACTCGCAAGTGCTCAAGGGCGCCGAATACATGAACATCGCGAAGGAGCTCGAAGTACACGCCGGCGAAGAGCTGCAGCACGCGCTGACAATCGCCAAGAACATCGACTATCTCGGCGGGATGCCGACCAACACCGCCAAGCCCGTCACGTTGAGCGAGGACGCCGAGACGATGCTCCGCGCCGACCTCGACAACGAGAACGAGACCATCAGGAACTACCGCATCCGCGTCAAGCAGTGCGAAGCGCTGCAGGAGTACGCCATCGCCGAAGACATCGTCGAAATCCTGCGCCAGGAGCAGGAGCACCAGGTCGACCTGGCGACGGCGCTCGGCGAGAATGCGCCGGACCTGTCCAAACCGCGATCGCGATAGCTCCACCCTTCCAGGCTGTGCACTTCGCAGAGCGAAACACCCGAATCGGACCGGACGCTCCGGGCGTCCGGCCGGCTCAGCCCTATCATCATGCGGTAAAAGCACTTACGGGCCATTCCAGCGTTTGTCATCCTGAAAAGGCGCGGGCCCAGGGAGTTCCGTACACACCTTCGCGGCCGGGGACGTTAGCCTTGGTCGCGTTGCCCCGCGGGTGCCCGCCTCCGCTGGTCTCGGAGATTGCGCGACCAGCTACGGCGAGGTCTCGCCGTAGCGCGCATGGAACGGTTAGCGCGCGGAGGCGGAAGCCCCACGAGCCAAGAGACAAGAGCGCCTGCGGCCGCGGCGAGCGAGCGAAGCGAGTCGAGCCGCAGCGAGTGGGGGTGGGGCCCCACGAGCAAGGAAAAAGAAGAGGTACCAAGATGTACAGGTTCGTCACTCGTCTTCCGGTGTTCATGGCCCTCGTGCTGGGCCTTGCGTTGCCCTCCGCCGCGCAGACGGAGCTCGGCAGCATCACCGGGACGCTCAAGGACCCGCAGGGCGCCGTGCTGCCAGGGGTCACGGCCACGGCCGTCAACTCGAACACGAATGTCACGACGACCGCCGTCACGAACGAGGCCGGCGTGTACCTGCTGTCATCGCTGGTCACCGGGAAATACCGGGTGACGTTCAACCTGGCGGGATTCGGACCAGCGGCGCGGGATCTCGAGGTCCGGTCGGGCGACCGCGTGCGCGTCGACGTGACGCTCCAGGTCGGCGCGATGACCGAGGAAGTCCGGGTCACGGCTGAAACGCCGCTGCTCGAAACGACGACGGCCACGCGCAGCACGGTGCTGGACCAGGAGAAGGTCGAGAACCTGCCGATGTCCGGCCGCAACCCGTACAGCCTGGCCATGACGGTCTCCGGCGTGACCTGGGAGACGACGCGGCAGAGCATCAGCAACCGGCCGTTCGACAACGGCGGCATGGACGGTCTCGCGATCAACGGCGGCCGCTCGCGATCGAACGAGTTCCTGCTGGACGGCGCGCCGAACGCGAGCCGCGAGGGAGGCAACGCCGGGAGCCTGGCGTTCGTCCCGCCGCCCGACGCGGTCCAGGAAGTGCGCGTCAGCACGAACACCTACGATGCGCAGTTCGGGCGCACCGGCGGCGGCGTGATTGCGGTCAGCATCAGGAGCGGCACGAACGCGTATCGAGGGACCGCGTACTACTATCATCGCGACGCCAGCCTGAACGGCAACCTCTACGAGAACATCCAGCGCGGGATCCCGAAGGAAGATCTCTTCCACTACAACCCCGGCGGGACGTTCGGCGGACCGGTCAAGTTGCCGAAGTACAACGGCACGAACCGCACGTTCTTCTTCTACGGGTTCGAAGGGCTGAAATCGGGGATTCCCGTCTCGGCCGGTCAACGCGCCCCGACCGAGCTCGAGCGCGCGGGCAACTTCTCGCAGTCGGGCGTGACCATCTACGATCCGCTGACCTCGGTCAACGGCGTGCCGCAGCCGTTTCCCGGCAACATGATTCCGTCCAACCGGATCGACCCCGTTGCCCAGGCACTCCTGAGCTACATGGCGACGCCCAATTCCGACCCGGACGCGCAGGGCAACAATTTCTTCCCGCGCGGCAACTCGCGCTTCGACACCTACACGTCCGGCATTCTGCGCGTCGATCACAACATCAGCAGCAACCACCGCTTCTTCGTGCGCTACGCGCACAACGGCCGCCGCGAGACGCGCGCCAAGGCGGGCCGCGAGGAAGGGGCGCTCACCGACGGGTATCACCACCGCTGGAACAACGTGTTCAGCGCCGACCTCACCTCGACGCTCGGCCCCGCGCTGGTCTCGAGCCTGCGCGGAGGGTGGACGAGACACCGGCGCCTCGACATCAGCGGTGCGGAGGACTCGGGCGGGTTCGATTCGACGACCGTCGGCTTCCCGTCGTCGCTGGTCAGCGCGCTGCCGCCGCGGTTTTATCCGATTCGCATCAACGACTACGGCGGCGCGAATATCGGACAGGGCGGCGGGCAGGATGGTCCGGCCGACGACTTCTACGTCCAGGAGACGCTGACGCGGATCGCGGGCCGGCACCAGCTCAAGTTCGGCGGCGAGTTCCGGTACGGCATGAGCGAGATCCAGAATCCCCTGGCCGGGGCCAACATCGCCAACCTGCAGTTCTCGCGCAACTTCACCTCGCTCAGGCCGACGGTTGCCAATCTGACCGCTGCCGACGGCGGCAATGCGTTCGCGTCGTTCATGCTGGGGTACATGGCGAGCAACTCCGTGACGCTGAGCCCGATCTTCCAGTGGCGGACCGCGTATACCGCGCTCTTCCTGCAGGACGACTGGCGGCTGTCGAACCGCCTGACGCTGAACGCGGGCTTGCGGTGGGACTTCGAGGCGCCCACCACCGAAACGGACGACCGGGTGAACGCGGGGTTCGACCCGGCCGTGACCGCGCTCGTCTGCGCGGCGTGCCCCGCATCGGGGCTGCCGGCCGAGCTCCGCGGGGGCCTCACGTTTGCCGACGGCGCCTTCTACACGCGCGATCGGAACAACTTCGGACCACGCGTGGGCTTTACGTATCAGGCGACGCAGAAGCTGGTCACGCGCGGAGGGTATGGCCTGACGTATCTGGACTCCTCGACGGATCGGGGGACCCAGATCGGCTTCACCCGGGTGTCGCCGTACGTCGCCTCGCTCGACAGCAACCGCACGCCGTCGGGCCGGCTGGCCAACCCGTACCCGAGCGGCCTGCTCCAGCCGGCCGGATCCGGGCTCGGGCCGGCGACGGCGCTCGGCACGGGAATCGATTATCACATCCGCGATCGCAAGATCCCGGAGTTCCAGCAGTGGTCGGTCGGCGCGCAGTACCAGTTGCCCTGGCGCAGCGTGCTCGACGTGTCGTACATCGGCAGCGCGACGCGCAAGATCGGCATCAACCGCCCGGTCAACGATCTGAGCCGCGAGCAGATCCTCCTGGGCGACGCGTACCTGAACGAGCTCGTGCCGAACCCGTTCCGCGGGCTCGTGCCGGACGGCGGCGCGCGCAATACCGCGCCGACGATTCAGCGCCGGGAGCTGCTCCGTCCCTATCCGCAGTTTGCGGGGATCACCGAGCGTCTGGCGCCGATCGGGACGCTCGACTACCAGGCGGTGCAGATCTCGTGGGACAAGCGGCTGTCGGACGGCGTGTTCTTCCAGGTGAACTACACGGGGTCGCGGAACACCCAGGCGATGGCGCCGCTCAACCAGGGGGAACCGCTCTACGAGGAGCTGACCGGCACGCACCGGCCGCACGTGCTGCGGCTGAGCGGCGGCTGGAACATGCCGGACTTCGACGGGCACGGCAAGGCGATGCGATACCTGCTGGGCGGATGGCAGCTCAACACCAGCACGTACCTGCGCAGCGGGTTGACGGTGGACATGCCGAACAACGTCGACCAGATCGGCGATCCCCGGATCGACAATCAAACCAACGCCCGCTGGTTCAACACCTGCACGCTCACGGTGGCCGGCGCCCGTCAGGGGTGCGCGAGCGAGAGCGAGCAGCCGGCGTTCCGGATCCGGCCGGAGAACGCGCTCGACACCACCGGGGCAAGGCTCGAGGGCGTTTACCGCAGTGAGCCGCTGCTCGTGGATTTCTCGTTCTTCAAGACCGTCCCGCTCGCCGGGAGCATGAGCTTCCAGTTCAGGGTCGAGATGTTCAACGCCTTCGGCAGCGTGCAATGGCCGGCGCCGACCACCAACATCACCAGCGTCAACTACGGAACCGTCGCGGAGACGCAGTCGAACGACCCGCGGTTCGTGCAGCTGGGCTTCCGGCTGATGTTCTGAGGCCGGTCTAGCGCAGGAAGGCCTCCGGCAGCCCACCGTCAACCGGGATGACGTGCCCGGTCGTCTTGGCGCTCTGCTCGCCCGCCAGCCAGCAGATGGCGTTGGCGTTGTCGATCGGCAGGATCGGCCGGCGGGTGATGGTGCGGCGCGCGTAGAACTCGGCCAGCTTGGACCGGAGCTCCTCGGTCGAGTCCGACTCGCTGAACTCGAGGCTGTACTTCTTCAGCGCGACGATGACGCGATCGCGCGGGAACATGGACGACCCCGCGATGACCGTCGCCGGGGCGATGCCGTTCACGCGGACGAGCGGACCCAGCCCGATCGCGAGCTCCCGGATCAGGTGGTTGATGGCCGCCTTGCTGACGTCGTACGCCTCGCTGCCGGCCTTCGGCACGACCGCGTTCGCCGAGCTCGTCAGCACGATCGACGCCGGGAGGTTCTGCGCCTTGAGCACCTTCGCGGCTTCCTGGGCCAGGACGAAATTGGCCGTGACGTTGATTTGCAGCGTCCGGCTCCACACCCCCTCGGGCGCCACCGCCGGATCCGGCGTCGGGTAGAGCGCCGCGGTGTTGACGACCGAATCGAACCCGCCGAACTGCAGCACCGACGCGCGCAGCCCCGCCGCGATGCTGTCGCGCGCCGTGAGATCCATCGGGGCCGCCAGCACCATCTCCGGCGACGACTGCTTCACCGCGTCGGCCTTCGTCTCCTCGACGCCCCCGGCGTTCAGGTCGGCGATCACCACGTGTCCGCCGCGCGCGGCAATCTGCAGCGCGACCTCGCGGCCGATGCCGCTCCCGCCCCCGACGACCACGACCACCTTGCGGCTGAATTCCTTCTCCGGCGGCATGCGCTGGAGCTTGGCTTCCTCGAGCGCCCAGGTACTCGATCCGGAACGCCTCCGTCCGCGGCAGGGCCACGTAGTTGTGGAAGCTCTTGAAGTCCCGCGCCTGCTCGGGACGCCGGACCTGCGGCAGCGTGCCGCCCGGGCCGCCCTCTTCCTCGAGCGCGTTGGCGCCCGCCATCACGTGGATGGCGTTGACGAAGAACTCCGACGTGATGCGCGCCTCGCGCTTGTCCTTGCCGAACCCGAACAGCCCGAGCCCGGGCACCACCACCACCGACGGGTTGGCATCGCGCAGCGCCGGCGACGCCTTGTCGGCGCACGACGCGTAGTACGCCGCATAGTCCTTCCGGTATTGCTCCGCGCGCTCGCCGATGCGCTGCTCGACCTGCGCCAGATCCTCGCGCGCCACATCCCACGGGATGAACATCGGCGAGATGCGCGTGCGCAGGAAGTGGTCCGGGCAGCTCGTGCCCATCCGGCAGAGGTCTTCCGCCCACGCCGAGTTGGCAAACGTCAACGCGTCCTCGGAGCCGTCGTAGTGCGCGATGACGCGCCGGTTCGACGAGGCGACGCCGCGCAGAAATGGGAGGAGCGAGGCCACCGCCGTTTCACGATCGGGGACGTCCGCGCTGACCGCCACGCCGCCGAACAGCGGCTTCCCCGAACGCGTCCGGTGCTCCTCGATGAACTGGCCCATCTCGTCGATGGTGCGGATGCTGTTCAGGTAGCACTCGCGCTGCGTGTTCCCCCAGGTGAACAGACCGTGTCCGCCGAGAATCAGGCCGTCCGCTCCGGGGTTCGCCTCGACCGCGCGCTTCAGCATCAGCCCGAGCTCGAACCCGGGCCGCTGCCACGGGACCCAGATGATGCTGCGCCCGTAGCGCGCGTTGAACTCCTGCATCTTCTTCTCGCCGTTCGCGCTCGCCGCCAGCGCGATCGCCCAGTCGGGGTGCAGGTGATCGACGTGCGGGGCCGGGAGAAACGCGTGGAGCGGCGTGTCGATCGACGCGGCGACGCGGTTCTCGCCGAACGCGCAGAGCGGGTAGAAGCCGACCATCTCGTCCTCGTGCTCTTCGCCGCGATATCGGGCGATGAGCCGCTCGAGCTTGTCGAGATAGAGGATGGCGAACCCCGAGTTCTTGATCGAGGCCAGGTCGCCGCCGCTTCCCTTCACCGCCATCACGCGCTGCGGCTCCCCCGTGAGCGGATCGGCGAGGTCGAACTTCGAGCTGGTGTTGCCGCCGCCGAAGTTGGTGATGCGCAAATCCGCGCCGAGCAGGTTCGAGCGATATCGCAGCAGGTCGAGCGGGCGCGCCTCGAGCCTGGCCGCCTCCTGCCCGTCCCAGAGATCCTTGAGCAGCCGGGTCGACGTCTCCGTTGTGTCAGACACAGGTCATCTCCACGTAGTCCAGAAACCGGGCGTAATGTGAGTCCCAGATATCGGCCGCCGCCGGCTCGAACCGCTCGACCGGGAACGACCGCTCGATCACGGCGCGCGCCTCCTCGAGCGATCCCACCGCGCCGGTGGCCAGCATCTGCATCGCGATGTTGCCGAGCGCGGTGGCTTCCACCGGCCCGGCCACCACGGTGCGGCCGGTCGCATCCGCGGTGAACTGATTGAGCAGCCGGTTGCGCGAGCCTCCGCCGACAATGCGGATCTCCTCGAACCGCGTGCCGGTGAGCTCCTCCAGCGATTCGAGGACGACGCGATACTTGAAGGCGAGGCTCTCGAGGATCGCGCGCGCGTAGGCCGGCGGCCCGGACGGCACGGGCTGACCCGTCTGCCGGCAGTAGCCGGCGATGGCCGACACCATGTCGGGCGGTTGAAAGAACCCGCGGTGATCCGGATCGAAGAGCGACTGGAATGCGTGGCGCTCCTCGGCTGCGGCGCCGAGCAACCCTTCGTACGCGAAGTCCTGCCCGGACGCGGCCCAGGATCGCCGGCAGGCCTGCAGCAGCCAGAGGCCGCCGATGTTCTTCAGGAGCCGCGTGGTGCCGCAGACGCCGCCTTCGTTGGTGAAGTTCAAGTCCCGCGACTTCGGCGTGATCACCGGCGCCGGCAGCTCCGTGCCGAGCAGCGACCACGTCCCCGAGCTGAGGAACGCCGTGCGGCCGCCGGCAAAGACGGCCGCCACGGCCGACCCGGTGTCGTGGCACGCCGGAGCGACCACGGGCGTGCCGGCCAGCGCGGCGCAGACGTCCCGCTGAACCTGGCCGACGATCGTGCCCGGCTCGACGAGGCGAGGCAGAAGGCGCGAAGGAATCCCCAGATCCGACAGCAGGCCGGTGGCCCACGCCCTCGTCTTCGCGTCCACGAACTGCGTCGTCGTCGCCATGGTGTATTCGGCGGCGAGCTCCCCCGTCATCCAGTAGTTCAGGAGGTCGGGGATCGTGCCGAACCGGGAGGCGGCGTCGATGAGCTTCGGCGTGGCGCGGCACGCGGCGTAGAGCTGATACAGCGTGTTGAAGGTCAGGAACTGGATGCCGGTGACCGCGTAGATCTGCTCCCGCGGCACGACTTGCCAGACGGCTTCCATGATCCCGTCGGTACGGGTATCGCGGTAGTGGTACGGGTTTTCGAGCAGGTCGCCGTGCTCGCCGAGGAGCGCGTAGTCGCATCCCCAGGTGTCGATGCCGACGCTCTCGAGCGGGGTGCCGGAGGCGTGGTCGAGACCGCGCCGGATCTCGAGCCACAACCGGAGGATGTCCCACTGGAGCGATCGGCGGTGCCGGACCGGCTCGTTGGGGAACCGGCACACCTCGTTCAGGGAGAGGGCGCCCGCGTCCAACCGTCCGAGCATCGCCCGTCCGCTCTCCGCGCCGAGATCGATTGCGAGAAAGTGAGCAGTCATGTTGCGCAGGGCGGGCCGACACAGCATACGCTCGTACATGCGAAACGCAAAAACTGCGCGAGCGCTCTTGCGTGTTTCGCATAACGCAACGTGCAATCGGTTGCAGGCGGGCGGCCCGCCGTGTCTGAGAGGTCAGGTGGAAGGGTCAACGATCTCCGGCGCTTTCGAGGAGTGACTGAGAGCCTGCGCACGGCGCGCCGTCCGGCTCGTATTTCGCTATGCGATATACACCGTCCATTCAGGGGCCAGGCGCGACAGGCGCCTGAACGCAGTAACCCCTTATTCCCTTTGATGTTGATGACTTTCGAGCGTTTGTCAGGCCGAAAACTCAGGCGTTTGTTGACTGTGCGGTAACGCGGGCGTAACCTCCAGCGACAAACTCGACAGCGTGAGCGGGGCAGAAAACGGCGCAGGCCCCGGCGGGACGAAGTCCCCGCCGGGCATGTGGGGGATTCGGCGCTCGACTCGAGCGCCGTGTGCACGGAGGAAGCCATCGTGAGAATTTTTTGCAAGCTTGTCTTCGCGGTCGCGCTGTTGACCGGAGTCAGCGGCGCGCTCGGCCCGGTGGGGGCCCAGGGATTGACGGGGCAGATTTCCGGCACCGTGACGGACTCGGGCGGCGGCGTGCTTCCGGGCGCCACCGTCACGATCAAGAACGTCGGCACCAACGGCACCCGCGAAACGGTGACCGGTGGGGACGGCTCGTTCCTGTTCCCGGACCTGCTCGCCGGCAAGTACGACATCACGGTCGCGGTCAGCGGGTTCAAGACCTACGAACAGAAGGGCATCGAGCTCGCCTCGACGGAGCGCGTCGGATTGCGGGCCATCGCTCTGGAGGTCGGCGGCCTCTCGGAGACCATCACCGTCCAGTCCGAGGCCGTGCAGGTTCAGACGACCACGGCCGCCCGCTCGGGGCTCATCACTCGCGACAACATCGAGGACATCGCGCTCAAGGGACGCGACTTCGCGGGCATGCTCAAGCTGCTGCCCGGCGTCATCGACACGAGCGCGCGCGAGGCCCCGGGCTGGGGCAGCATGGGTGGCCTGTCGATCAACGGGAGAGGCGGCGGGTTCAACTTCTCCTACGACGGGGTCACGAACAAGGACACCGGTTCGAACAGCGGCAACTACGCGGCCCCGGCACTCGACTCGATCGCCGAGGTCCGCGTGCAGACGTCGAACTTCCAGGCCGAGTACGGCCGCAGCTCGGGCGCGACGATCACGGTCATCACGCGCAGCGGCTCGAAGGATTGGCGTGGCAGCGCCGCGTACTACAAACGCGACGACGGGTTGAACGGCAACGAGTTCTCGCGCAAGCAGCAGTGCGGGCTCGGCGTGACGGCCCAGTGCGACCCGCCGCTCTACACCTTCGACAACACCGCGTGGACGCTCGGCGGGCCGGTCCTGATCCCCGGCACCGGCTTCAACAAGGGGCGCAACAAGCTGTTCTTCTTCTTCTCGCAGGACATCCTGAAGCGCACCGATCCCGGCAACCTGAACCAGCGCCGCATGCCGACCGCGCTCGAGCGCCAGGGAAACTTCTCGCAGACGTTCGATGCCGCCGGCCGCCTCGTGAACATCCGCGACCCGCGCCTGGCCGGCAACTGCAGCGCGACCACGGGCGGACCGGCGTGTTTCCCGGGCAACATCATCCCCTCCAGCCGCTTCGACCCGGTCGTCGCCGTCGCTGTTGAACCTGTTCCCGATGCCCAACGCCGAGGATCCGACCGGCGGCCGCCAGTACAACTACGTGTTCCAGACGGTCCAGGACTGGCCCCGCAACGACCAGGTCCTGCGGATGGACTGGAACATCGCACCCAAGACGACGGCGTACGGACGGGTCCAGTGGGGATATGAAAAGCGCGCGGGCGGCGTCTCGTTCCTCGGGTCGGGCGGCGGCTGGCCGCAGCAGCCGAGCAAGTACCGAGATCGACACCGTCAGCTACGTGAACACGCTGCTGCACACCTTCAACCAGACGACGTTTGCCGAGTTCACGGTCGGCGTGAACTGGGCCCACCAGTACACCAGCGCCCTCGATGCGGCGGCGCGCGACCTCAACGACTACACGTTGCACCTCCCGGGATGGAATCAATTCTTCCCGCAGGCCAATCCCGACCACCTGCTGCCGAACGCGTCGTTCGGGGGTGGCGTTCCGGGAACGATTGCGTCGTTCCAGTCGGACAACCGCTGGCCGTTCTTCGGCTTCAACACGCTCTTCAACATCTCCGGCAACGTCACGAAGGTGAAGGGGACGCACAACATCAAGACGGGCATCTTCGTCGAGCACACGACGCGCCCCGCGCAGCGGGCGTCCACGTTCAACGGGACGCTCAGCTTCAACACCGACGGGTCCAACCCGCTCAATACCAACATCGGATTCGCGAACGGGCTGCTCGGCGCCGTCACGCAGTACCAGGAGTCGAACGGCCACCCGTCGGCGCACGGCCAGTTCATGAACACCGAGTTCTACGTGCAGGACAACTGGCGCCTGAAGAACAACTTCACGATCGACGCCGGCGTGCGCTTCTACTACATCACCCCGACGCAGAGCGAGGGTGACCAGGTGGCGCAGTTCATGCCCGATGTCTGGAACCCCGCGCAGGCGCCGCAGCTGTTCCAGCCGACGCTGGTCAACGGGGTACGCATGGCCAGGAACCCGGTGACCGGCGAGATCCTGCCGCTTGGTCTACGTGGGCCGCCTGGTGCCGGGCACGGGCAACTTCACCAACGGCATGGAGGTGTTCGAGGGCACGCCGCAGCAGCGGAACCCGTTCAAGGTCGCCCCGCGCCTCGGGTTTGCCTGGGACGTGACGGGCGACGGCCGGACCGCGGTCCGCGGCGGCGCCGGCGTGTTCTACGACCGCTACTCCGACGACAACATCCTCGATCTGATCGAGCTCCCGCCGCTCCTCCAGACCGCCACGACCAACTACACGACGGTCGCCGAGCTGCTCGCGAGCCCGCTGACGGCAACGCCAACGGCGGTCCGGCTGATCCAGGAGTTCGTGCCTCCGGTGGTCTACAACTGGAGCCTCGGCGTCCAGCGCGACATCGGCTGGAACCTGGTCGGCGACGTCGCCTACGTCGGCAACGCCGCCCGCAATCAGCTGATCAACCGCGCGATCAACGGCCGCCCGTACGGCTACGCGTATCAGCCGTCGAGCCTCGATTCGACCAACGTCTCGGGCGGCATCACCCAGCCGCTGCCGAACGATCTCCTGCGCCCGATCCGCGGCTACGCCGCGACCACACAACGCGAGTTCAACGGCTACTCCGACTACCACTCGATGCAGGTCTCGGTGAACCGCCGCCGCTCCTCCGACGGGCTCTCGGTCGGCGCGTCCTACACCTACCAGCTGGTGAACAAGACCCTCGGCTCGATCGATCCGTTCCTGGCGGACAACGCCGCCAGGAACTACAACTCCAACGGCCGGCGGCCGCACACGCTCACGATCAACTACGCCTACGAGGTGCCGAACCTCAGCAGCAAGTGGGACAACCTCTTCACCAAGGTCATCTTCGACAACTGGCAGGTGTCGGGTATCACCTCGCTCCTGAGCGGATCGCAAGGCGGCTTCGGCTATTCGTACGCGAATGTGCCGACCGGCACGCTGAGCGGCAACGGGTCGATCGACGGCGGCGGAAACCGCCCCAACATCGTCTGCGACCCGTTCCTGCCGAAGAGCGAGCGCACGTTCGCCCGTCAATTCAAGACGGAGTGCATCGGCCCGCCGACCGATCAGTTCAACTTCGGCACGGCCCTTGGCGACGAGTTCCATGGCCCGGGCTTCGTGAACTGGGACATCTCGGCGTTCAAGAACATCCCGATGGGCGGGACCCGGCGTCTGCAGCTCCGTGTCGAGCTCTACAACGCGTTCAACACGGACCAGTGGACGGCGGTCAACACCACGGCGAACTTCGACTACACGACGAGGGCGCTGACCAACCCGACGGTGTTCGGCTCTCTGACCGGTGCGACGCAGAGCGCGCGCCGTATCCAGCTCGGCGCGCGGTTCACGTTCTGAGAACGCTTCCAGCTTCCGGCTTCCAGCTTCCCGCTGGGAGCTGAAGCCACTGGCGGGGTACTAAAGACGCTCCGCCCTTCGTTCGACGAAGGGCGCTCATTGCGAGCGCCCTTCGTTTTGTCTTCCACCTGTGGTCTTGTGGACAGGAGACTCTTGTGCGCTGGCTCCCCCTGATCTTCGCTGTACGCGACCGCGGCTGTCGCCGTCACCCGGTCGCCCGACATCCCCTTCAATCCCGGATGATCGACAACGGCGCCAGCGAGACGGCCGCCGTCGTCGACGTCAACCGCGACGGCAGGCTCGACATCATCTCCGGCGAGAACTGGTATGCCGCCCCCGCCTGGACGAAGCACAAGTTCCGCGATCTGAACTACACCAGCAACTACTTCGACAACTTCAGCGATCTGCCGGTGGACGTCGATGGCGACGGCTACCCGGATCTCGTGCGCGTCACCTGGTTCGCGAAGAAAATTTCCTGGTGGAAGAACCCGGCCCGGCCGGGACCCCTGCGCCCGTTGGCGACGACTCCGTGGATCGAAGCGGACATCCATACCGGCTTCAACGTCGAGTTCGCCGTCCTGGCCGACATGAACAACGACGGCAAGGCGCAGGAGGTCGTGGCGCAGGAAAACGGCACGCCGCAGGCGTGGTACGAGGTCAGGCAGGGCGCCTGGGTCAGCAACGTGGTGAGCGACAAGAGCTACGGGCACGGCATCGGCGCCGGCGACGTCAACAAGGACGGGCGGACCGACATCCTCACGCCGCGCGGCTGGCTCGAGGCGCCGGCGGACCCACGGGCCGGGAACTGGACCTTCCACGCCGATTGGGAGGCCCTGAACGTGCCCCCGGCCGCTCCAGGCGCGCCGCCGGCTGCCGCTCCCGCTCCGATGTCCCTCGGCTTCATGCACGTGGACGACGTCAACGGCGACGGCCGGAACGACGTCATCGCCGGGGCGGGGCACGACTACGGCGTGTTCTGGTTCGAGCAGGGAGACAAAGGCAAGTGGACCCGGCGCGTCATCGACAACGCCTGGTCGCAGGCGCATGCCTCCACGCTGGTGGACCTGAACGGCGACGGGCGCAAGGATCTGGTGACCGGCAAGCGCTTCATGGCGCACAACGGCGGCGACCCCGGCGAAAAAGAGCCGCTCGGCGTCTATTGGTACGAGTACAAGCCCGCCTCCGCGACGGGGGCCGGGGAGTGGATCCGCCACGTGATCGAGTACGGCGGCCGGGTCGGCGCCGGCATGCAGATTCCCGTGATCGATATCGACGGCGACGGCGATCTCGATATAGTCTGTCCCGGCAAGAGCGGGCTTTTCCTCGTCGAGAACCTCACGAAAGGCCCGGGCATCCCGGCAAACAGGCGATAGGCCATCAACTACATCGACAAGGGACAACCATGACCAATCCGAGTGCACGCGCCGAAGCCATCGCGCCCAACGCCCAGCGCCTGCTATGGGCCGGCTTCCTGGCCATTCTCGCCGCCGGCATCGGCTTCGGCATCCGCGGCGGCATCCTCGCCAACTGGGCCGCCGAGTTCGGCTTCACCGGTGCGCAGCTCGGCGCCATCGGCGGCGCCGGGTTCACCGGCTTCTGCTTCGGCATCATCATCGGCGGCGTCGTCGTGGACAAGATCGGCTACGGCAAGCTGGTCATCGCGGCGTTCCTGTTTCACGTGCTGTCGGCCTTCATCACGTTTGCCGCGATGCCGGGACAATCGCAGGCCACGGCGTACATGTTCTTGTATATCGGCACGTTCGTCTTCGCCCTGGCCAACGGCACGCTCGAGGCCGTGGCGAACCCGCTCGTCTCCACGCTCTTCCCCAACAACCGCACGCACTACTTGAACATCCTCCATGCGAGCTGGCCGGCCGGCCTCGTGCTCGGCGGCCTCGTCGGCTGGATTCTCGGCGAGGGCATGCAGGTCGGGCTGGAAGGTGCAGCTTGGCCTCTTCCTCGTGCCGACCGTGCTCTACGGCGTGGCGTTCTTCGGTCAGCCGTTCCCGAAGTCCGAGGCGTCCGCCAAGGGCCTCAGCATCGGCCAGATGATGCAGGAAGTCGGGATTCTGGGGGCGCTCGTCGCGTGCCTGCTGGTGGGCCTGTTCTTCAAGGAACAACTGGGCGGGATTCTCGCGTTCTTCACCGGGAGCGCGTTCTTCACCTCTACGACCTGGAGCTACCTCGCCTGGGCCGTCGCCTTCGGTCTGTTGCTGATTGTGGGCATCAAGACCAATTTCTCGGTCGGATCGATGCTCTTGTTCGTGCTGTTCGTGACCCACGCGCTCGTCGGCGCGGTCGAGCTCGGCACCGACGGCTGGATTCAGAACATCACCGGCAACATCCTGACGCCGGCCCAGGGCAAGATCCTCTTCGTCTTCACGTCGCTGCTGATGTTCTCGCTGCGCTTCACCGCCGATTTCATCGAGCGGAAGCTCAACGTCTCTCCGATCGGGCTGCTCTTCATCTGCTCCGTGCTGGCGGCCATCGGCCTGAGAATGGTCAGCGGCATCGAGACCTTCGCCGGCGCGATGATCGCGCTCGCCGTGTACGCGGTCGGCAAGACGTTCTTCTGGCCGACGATGCTGGCCGTGGTCGGAGACCGGTTCCCGCGCACCGGCGCGGTCGCGATGTCGATCATGGGCGGCATCGGCATGATGTCGGCCGGCCTCCTCGGCGGCCCCGGCCTCGGCTACGCGAAGGACCGCTTCACCGCCGAGCACCTCATGACCACCGCGCCGGCGATCTACGAGCAATACAAGGCGCCGGTGCCGAGCCGGTTCCTGTTCCTCGACGAAGTGCACGGGCTCGACGGGACGAAGCTGTCGGACGCGCAGAGGGCCGCGGCCAAGACCCCGGATCAGCAGACCGTGGCTGAAGCGAGCATCATGGGCGACCGCGAGACGCTCAAGGCGGATTCGTTCATCCCGGTCGCGATGGCCGTCGTCTACCTGCTGTTGTTCTTCTACTTCAAGGCGCTTGGCGGGTACAAGACCGTGCGGATCGACGGGACGGTCGCTCCAGCGACCCACTGACGGGAGCGGGTTGAACAGGAGATCAGGAGATCAGGAGTTTGTGAACAGGAGAATAGGAGTCAAGGAGAGTTTTGGGTTTCTCCTGATCTTCTAATCTCCTGTTCATGAATCTTCTGATCTCCGCTCCTACTTCACGGTCTTCAGGTAGATATTCCGGTACTCGATCGTCATCGGCGGCCCCACGTGGATCTGGAACCCGAGGAGCCCCTTCAGCGCGCGCCCCTTCGCATCGTCGTCCACGATGAACGCGGTGACGTGGCCGTTCACGATGTTCATGATCGTGTTGCCGCGGGCGATGAGGTGCACGGTGTTCCATTCGCCCGGCTTGATGAGCGCCTTCAGCTCGTCGGCATTCCGCTCGAGATTGCCAATCTGCCTGGACGTGCCGTCCGGCCCGATCTCGACGGCCTGACCCCGCTGCATCAGGAAGCCGCGGCCCTTCTCTTCGTAGATCATGCCGGTGAACCGATTGTCGAAATCGATGTCCGCCTGGTAGCCCTTCAGGACCCACTTCCCGGCAACCACCTCGTTCCCCGCCTTGGTGCCCGGCGGCAGGTGCGTGCTGCGGAACTGGATGCCGCTGTTGGTCGCGCTCATCCGATACTCCAGCTTCAGCTCGAAGTCCCCCGGCTCTCCGCCGCGAAAGATGACGAAGGTGTTCTCCTTCACCATGTTCTCTGCCGTGCTCGTGCCGACCAGCGACCCGTTCTCGGCCTTCCAGAACGTGGGATCGCCGTCCCAGTTCTTCATGCTGACGCCGTCGAAGATCTGGTCGAATCCCGCGCGATCTTCGAAGTTGAGCGGCGCCGCCCCGCGCGCGCCGCCGCCGCGTCCCTGACCACGGCCACGTCCTTCGCCGCGTTGACCCGTTGCCGGAGGCGCCTGTTGACCTGCCGGCGCGGCGCGGCCGCGGTGCCTGCTCCGCCGCGATCGCGTGTGGCGCGGTGAAGGGCGCTCCCGCGAGCGCAGCCGCCGCGAGGACCACGCGTCCGAATCTGCATCCCTTGGATCGCATCACACCCCTCCACAGGTCCGGCTGAAGCCGGACACCACCGAAGTCACAGCACCGAAAATCAGGTCCGGCTGGACGCGACCGACGCCTCGCCGACCTTCTCCCACTTCCCCGACTTCGCCGACGCGAGCACGGCGTCGGTCACGTAGTCGGTCGCCAGACCGTCCCGGAAGGTCGGCGCCAGGCTCTCGCCTTTCGCCGCGGCCTCCACGAAGTCGGCGAACTGATGGATGAACGTGTGCTCGTAGCCAATCTGCAGTCCCGGAACCCACCAGTGCTTCATGTACGGCTGATCGCCGTCGGTGACGTGCACGTTGCGCCACCCGCGCACCCGCCCTTCGTCGCGGTGATCGAAGTACTGGATGCGGTGCAGATCGTGGAGGTCCCAGAACGCCGACGCGTGCTCGCCGTTGATCTCGAGGGTGTAGAGCGCCTTGTGCCCGCGCGCGTAGCGCGTCGCCTCGAACATCGCCAGCGATCCGTTCTCGAAACGGCACAGGAACGCGCTGGCGTCGTCGATGCCAACCGGCTGGACCTTGCCGGTCAGGTTGTGCTTGCGCTCCTTGATGAAGGTCTCCGTCATCGCGGTGACCTCCGTGATCGGGCCGTTCAGCCACAGGGCGGTATCGATGTTGTGGGCGAGCAGGTCCCCGGTCACGCCGCTGCCGGCCACGGACACGTCGAGCCGCCACAGCCCTTCGCCGCCCTGGGGCAGATCCTGTGAAATCGTCCAGTCCTGCAGGAACTTCGCGCGGTAGTGGAAGATGCGCCCGAACTTCCCCTCGTCGAGGAGCTGCTTGATCAGCGTCACGGCCGGGACGCGCCGGTAGTTGTACCAGACCGTGTTCGGCACGCCGGCGCTCTCGACGGCCGCCACCATGGCTTCGGCTTCGGCGGCGGTGCGTCCGAGCGGCTTCTCGCACATCACCATCTTGCCGGCCTTCGCGGCCGCGACGGCAATCTCCTGATGGGTGTCGTTGGGGCTCGCGATGTCGACGACGTCGATGTCTTTCCGCTCGACGAGCGCCCGCCAGTCGGTCTCGACCGATTCGTAGCCCCAGTTGGCCGCGAACTTCTTGACGCGGTCCGCGTTGCGCGCGGCGACGGCTTTGAGGACGGGGCGATACGGCAGATCGAAGAAGCGCGGCGCCTGGAGGAACGCGTTCGAGTGCGTCCGCCCCATGAAGCCGTAGCCGACAACCGATGTTAGAGTTTTCATAGATGTTGGAGTGGTCTTCGACTTGAATCGTCGTCCCACCCCTGCGCGTTGCGGACGGCGACCATCGTTCCGAGGATGTCGTTCCACGTTTTCTGCTGGGTCATGACGGCGTTCGAGAACATGCAGCCGTCCCAGCAGATGTGCTCGACGGCGCGCGTCGGCTTGCCGCTTTCGTCGTGCAGCCAGTACCCCGCGTGGTGCGCGATGTCGAGCTTGCCGTTCGGATCGGTCGGCAGGCAGTGGCGTCCCGGTCTTGTCGTGCGATCCGGAGCCCTTGACGGTCGCATCGTTTTGCGCGACGTGGAAGTCGATGGTCCACGGCCGCAGCGTCTTCGTGACCGTTTTCAGCGCCGCGTCGAGCGCGGTGCGGCTCGACCAGTCGTGGTTCTCCGGGAGGATGCGATCCTCGGGCGCGTTGTAGCCCATGGTGTAGAGCAGCGTGTGCGCCATGTCCGCCTGGAAGCCGACGGTCTTCGGCCGGTTGACCAGCTCGAGCAGCTCCGCCATCCGTTTCCAGCTGTGCATGCCGCCCCAGCAGATCTCTCCTTCCGCCGCGAGCCGCTCGCCGTACCTGCTCGGCGATGTCGGCCGCCTCCCGGAACGTGTCGGCGATCTTCTTGGTGTTGCCGTCGGGGTCCTTCGCCCAGTCGGACGGACTGGCAGCCGAGTCGATGCGGACGACGCCGTACTTCCGGATGCCGAGGCCGTTGAGCGTCTTCGCGATCGCGCAGGCCTTCCGCACCTGCGTCAGGAAGTTCTTGCGCTCCTCTTCGTTCCCCATCGCGGACCCGCCGCCGGTCGGCGGCCACACCGGGGCGACGAGCGATCCGACGACGAGGTGCTTCGCGCCGATCTTGTCGGCGAGCCGTTTCAGATCCTCGGGGGACGAGTCGATGCTGACGTGCGGGTCGAACAGAAACAGATCGACGCCGTCGAACTTGACGCCGTCCACTTCGGCCGCCGCCGTCATGTTGAGCATCGTGTCGAGATCGATCGGCGGCTCGGAATCCGGGCCCTTGCCGACCAGCCCGGGCCACATGGCGTTATGGATAGCGGGGTACTTGTGCGACACGGGACCTCCGGAACGAGAACGAGAACGAGAACGAAACGAGAACCGAACCAAGAACCAAGAACCAAGAACCAAGAACGGTCTGTGTCCTACTTCTTTCTTTTCAACCCCTCAGCATCCGGATTCCCCGGCCCGAAGTGCTTCAGGATGACCAGCGGCTCGGTGTCGCTGCGATTCTCGATCCGGACACCGTTGTTCGCCGCCGGCGCGGTGACGAACACCTCGTCTTCCGTCATCTCTCCGAACCGGATCATCGCGGGGGTCGAGACGGCGAGCGTGCCGAACGTGCCGTAGCCCTGCGTCAGGATGATGCCGTACGCCGCGCTGTCCTTGATGGTCACGGTCCGCTTCGGCAGCACGGTGAGCTCCTTTGCCGAATACCAGCCCGTGCCGTAGCTCACCCACTGCTCGCGGTACCCGTCCGGTTCGGTTTCCGCAAACGGCTTCACCGGCTTCGGGAAGCAGCGGTTGCTCTCGCCGAATCGCGGGTTGGTGTTGGCGTCCCAGTCGAGCATGCCGATGATGTAGTCGAGATCCTTGTGCTGCGCCGGCGGCACGTCCTTGACGAGCAGGCTCCAGTCGATGATCCGCCCGTCGACTTCCGACTGGAACATCGCGAACACGTCGCTGTTGACCTGCGGCTCGTAGGTCAGCAGCGAGCCGGGGGCGTGCAGGATACCGGGATCGATCTGCCAGCCGGTGCCGACCTGCAGCCGGTAGGCGCGCGACAGATAGAGAATCCCGTTGTCCCCGCGGCTCCAGTTCTCGAGGCAGCGGCGCACGTCCTCTTTCGTCGTGCCGGGCTCGAGCCCCATCATCGTGTACGGGTAGTTGTTCTCGGTCGGGTTGTACTGCGGCGGAAAATAGTAGGCCTCGGGCTTGCCGCGGCGGCCCACCTTCTTGGCGTGCTCGTCGCTCTGGTGCATGTGGTGCGGGATCGGGCCGAGGTTGTCGAAGAACTTGCAGAGCAGGTTCCAGCCCTTCTCGCGCTGCATGACCTCCGGGCCGATCAGCAGATCGCCCGCCTGGTCCACCGCGTCTTTCAGGAGAAACCGCTTGCCGGACGCGAGCCGGACGTAGCTGAGCCCTTCGTCCGGCGGCGTGCCGGGACCGTTGTCGGCGTTGGTGGTCGACGAGAACCACCGCTCGTTGATCCCGCCGCGGTGGCCGCCAAACGCGTAGTAGTCGTCCGGGTGCAGCCTGAGGCGCCGTCCCGGAATCATGAATGAGCGCGGCACCCACGCCGGCTCGAGCCGGAGCAGCCCGGCGCCCGCATCGATGGCTTCCTGCACGTGCGATCGATCGACCATGAACATCCTTTTTACTTGCTCGCGCTTGGAGCCGCGCGCCGCGACGAAGCCGCACGCCGGCGGAGATCCCGTCAGTACCAGTACGGCACCGAGGGGTAACTCTATAACAAGAACGGCGCCGGTCGGCACGCCGGACTTCCGCGTTGCGCCGTGCGAAATGCGGGGCATAATACGCGGCCATGCCTTCTTCCCAGACGTTCCGCGGGCGCCGGGCCGCCGTCATCGAGAACCGCCATCTCCGGCTGACCGTGCTCGAGGGAGGCGGGCACATCGCGGAGATTGCCGACAAGGACACCGGCGTCAACCCCCTGTGGATTCCGCCGTGGCCGTCGATGGAGCCCGCGGACTACGACCCGGACGGCGACGAGGTGTACGGCCGCGGCGCCGACGCGCAGCTGCTGGCCGCCATCATGGGCCACAACGTCTGTCTCGACATCTTCGGAGGTCCGTCCGACGAGGAAGCGGCGGCCGGGTTCAGCGTCCACGGCGAAGCCTCCGTCGTCGCGTACGAGATCAGCGCGGCGTCCGGACAGCTCACGATGCAGGCGCCGCTGCCGGAGGCCCGGCTGCACATCGAGCGCCACATCGAGCTCCGCGATCGGACCGTCCACGTGCGCGAGGCGGTCGAGAACCTGTCGGCGACGGATCGTCCGGTCGGCTGGACCGAGCACGTCACGCTCGGGCCGCCGTTCCTCGAAAAAGGGGTCACGGAGTTCCGCGCCTCCGCGACCCGCTCGAAAGTGTTCGAAAGCGTGTTTGGACCCGCGGATTACCTGACCCCGGGGGCCGAGTTCGGCTGGCCGTCGGCGCCGCGTGCAGGCGGCGGCACGGCGGACCTCCGGATCTACACCGCGGCGGACGCGTCGGGCGCGTTCACGACGCACCTGATGGATCCCCGGCGCGCGCACGCGTTCTTCGTCGCGTTCTCGCCGCGACTGCGGCTGGCGTTCGGCTACGTGTGGAAGCAGTCGGACTTCCCGTGGATGGGCATCTGGGAGGAGAACCGGAGCCGCCTGAACCCCCCATGGAACGGGCAGGCGATGACTCGCGGGATGGAGTTCGGCGTCTCGCCCTTCCCGGAGTCCCGGCGCCAGATGATTGACCGGTGCCGGCTGTTCGACGTGCCGACATACCGCTGGATCCCGGCGAAGACAAAGGTCGAAGTCGAATACCGGATCGTGGTGCAAAGTGCGGCGCGGGTGCCGGAAGTGCTGGAATGGCCGGAATAACCGTGACGGACTGGCCGGCGTTACGGCAGGGCTGAAGCCCGTCGCCACGCGGATCTTGACCCGGCCGAGGTCGAAGCCGGCGGGGCGCTTGTCTCCCGGGAGACAATGAAGGTACACTCGACAGGAACACGAACCTTCATCGATTCCCCGCAGACCCCGATTGGCGGCGGCCGTGCCGGGAGAACGCACTCAAGGTATAAAAAGGATTAAGACCATGCAACTGCTCTGCATTCTGTCGATGGCCGCCGTGCTCGCCCATGCGGCGCCGCCGCAAGCGCCTCCCGCACCGGCGGCAAAGCCCAAGCCGGCCGCCGCCGCCAAAGCCGGTGCGGCACGGACCATCGAGATGACCGGCGGCGACGACATGAAGTTCAACGTCACGACGATCAACGCGAAGCCCGGAGAGACGATCCGCATCGTCCTGAAATCGATCGGGACGCTGCCGAAGATCGCGATGGCGCACAACGTCGTGGTACTGAAGCCCACCGCCGACCAGATCAAGTTCACGCAGGCGGGGATGACGGCGCGGGACACCGACTTCATCGCGCCGGACCTCAAGGGCCAGGTCGTGGCCGCGACGAAGCTCGCGGGGCCTGGAGAAACGGTCGACGTCACGTTCAAGGTGCCGGCCGCGGCCGGCAACTATCCTTTCATATGCACGTTCCCCGGCCACTTCGCCGCGGGCATGAAGGGACAGCTCGTCGTCAAGTAGCCACTCTGTCCGGGCGCAGGGCGGGAAGAGTTCCCGCCCTGCCGCCACGTCTCGCGCGCTCGCGCGCGACACCTATGTCCTCTCCCGGCGCGCGTGATGCCTGGTGATCCCACCCCACCGGTGACGCCGGCTCCCGATGCAGCGAGCCGGGAGCGGAAGACCGACCGCGACAACCCGCAAACGCCATCCGTTCCGCCTCACCCGGCGCCCGGCAACGATCCCGACCTGCGCCGCCTGTTGAAGTGGGTGTTCGCCGCGCTGATCCTGACCGTGCTCTTCGCGATCCTCGTGGTGGAAGTCACGCTGCGCTGGTTCGGGCCGTAGCGCGGCCCCTACGCGCGAGAGCGAAGTGTGCGCGCGCCCCTGCCGCGGAAGCGAAGCCAGCCGCGGCCCCCTACGGCGAGCGAAGCGAACCGCCTCTACCGCGCAGAGCGAAGTAAGTGCGCGGCCCTACGGCGAGCGGAGCGAGCCGCCCTTACCGCGCAGAGCGAAGTCAGTGCGCGGCCCCTACTGCGTCAGGCCACTGAGGTAAGCCTCGCACGCCTGGCGGACGACGCTCGTCAGCTCCTCCGGATCGATGGGCTTCTGCAGGACGGCGAACGGCCGGAGCGCCGGCGCGTGCGACGGCAGGTCGGACACGGCGGACACGAGGATCACCGGCACGTTCGCAATCGCCGGGTTGGCCAGCTGCCGTTCGCGAAACTGCGCGCCGCTGAATCGCGGCATCATGTAGTCCAGCACAATCGCGTACGGCGCGGTGGCGTCGCGCTTCCGAAGCTCTTCGATCCGCAGGAGCGCGTCGAGCCCGTCCAGCGCGGGCGTCACCGATATCCCGTCCGACTCGAGGATGAGCCGCAGCACCTCGCGCGTATCGTCGTCGTCTTCGACGAGCAGGACGTGCAATGCGACGGGCGCCGTCACAAGCCGGCGCCCGGAGCGCAGGCAAGGTGGCGCACGAACAGCCGGGCGGCGGCAATCAACGTGTCGAGGGGGCAGGGCTTCGTCAGGACGGCATCGGCCAGGCAGCCCTCGGCGCGAAGCGCTTCCGGCGAGGCCGTCACCGCAATAATCGGCGTCGCGGCAGTCGCGCAATCTTCCCGCAGGCGGCGGCAGACCTCCGCGGCGTTGACGTCGGGCAGCCGATAGTCCACCACGACGAGATCGGGCGCGAGCTCGCGAGCGAATTCGACCGCTTCGACACCGTTGCGGCACGCCAGGGCCCGCATGCCGGCGGCGCGCAGTGCCTCGCTGAGCCCGTCCTGGTTGTCGCCCTCGTCCTCGACCACCAGCGCGAACGGCTTGAGCCCGCCGTTCGGCGTCGCGCGCTCCGCGGGCCGCAGGAGCAGACGGAGGTACTCCGCCTGATTCAGCGCCTCCTGCCGAGTCGGCGCCGTCTTGCGAAGAAATGCGGATCCGTTAGCGTTTCGAAGCTCGACCTCGACCTGATGCCCGTTCGGGACGAGCACGCAGCGGACGGTCTGATCTGCCCAAAGCTCGGCCGTAGCATTCGGTACAACCATGGGGCCCTCGTCTATCGACGAACACAATTTGCTGGCGTCTGTCCGCGTTGAATACGGCAAAGGCGGCCTTTCGGCCGGTCCGGTGTGACAAAGGCAATACAAATGCCGCCGGCGAGCCCGAGACCGAGCCCCATTCCAAGCGCGACCCTCGTACCCGGCAGCGTGCCGACGACGTGCGCGGGGCCGGGGCCGCGAGCCAAGCGGATCCCGATCTCAGCCGTTCGCGGCGCGACGGTACAGGCAAACGCCAGGCTGCTGTCCCGCGACGTACGCGCCGCTCTCCACGATTCGCCGTGCGAAGGCGCAAAGCCACGGCGTGTCGTACGAGGCGGGCAGCTTGAACGACACGACCGGCACATCGTCCGTCACCATAGCCGGGTGAGTCCTCCGAGATTCAGCGGGTACTCCTCGCGCAGTCCGCCGATGCCGCGCGAGGCGACGATTCCGGACACTGTTCGTGCGTGAACGCTGAGGTGCCGTAGTTCGCGAGCGTGAATCGCTGCTGTCGCTCCGCATCGACGATCAGAGAGAGGCGCGACGAGTCTCTTGCCGGTCACGAGCGCAACGCGACGCGATGAAGCTCGAGCTCCGCGGCAAGCCGCCTCGCGCCGCCACCGTCCCATCGCCTACCGAAGGCGCCGCCACACGTTGAAGATCACGATCCTCGTCACGCCGGCGTTACCCATCGCCTAACGATGGGAAACGTGGATGAGTTCATTGGCGTGTCGAACGGACACACCGGAACCGTCGATCAACTACGCACGTCTGTTAACCAGGAACCACACCGAGCGTAATCTTGATATGAGCGACAAACCCTACGGCCTGCTGCACCGTCTTACGTGCATGTGTGATCGGGCACGAACGGGACGCGTCGCCGCGACGTCGTGTGTGCTCGGAGTTGTCCTGTGCGTCCCGGCCTTCGCGCAAATGGACAGTCGGGCACGCGCGACAGATGCACCGCGAGTCTTCGCGCTCGCCTTCGACCCGCCCGTCACAAGCGTCGTCCGCCCGTACGTGGCGGCCGACGTTCCCGCCGCCGAGAGCTCCTCTCTTCTGCCAGCCGCGTTGAACGCCGGCAACATGAAGCCGCTCGTCGAAGCGATGCTGCGGCAATCGCCGACCTTCAGGCGCCAGTGCCAGCGGCTGATGGACCCGCGGCTGCTGTCCCTTTTGTTGCGGCACGAGATGATGCGCGGAGCGCGCGCCCTCACCGAGGTGAAACCGACTAACGGGCAGCTCTCCGCCGTCGTGCGGCTCGGGCATGGCGACGATTATGTCGAGTTGATCGCGCACGAGTTCGAGCACGTCATCGAGCAGCTCGATGGCGTCGACCTTCGCGCGCGGGCGGACCTTCCGGGCACCGGCGTCTCGGAGTGCGGCCCGAAGCCGAGCAGCTTCGAGACGGTTCGAGCGATTCGCGCCGGGCTCAAAGTCGCGCAGGAATTCCGGCAGAACGGCGGCTCGGCCCCATGATGGATGGACGGCGTGCGGCCGGCGTTGCAGCGCTGGGACTGTTCCTGGACAGCGTTCCGCACGAGCCGCCCGACACGCTTCTGACGATCCCGCAGGGGGACACGGCCCGATCGTGGAGCGACGAGCCCTCGGCGGCCGTGAGCGCCGATGGCCAATCCGTGGTGTTTGCGTCGTATGCGAGGCTGGCGGCCGGAGACGACGACGATCGATCGGACATCTATCTGCTCGATCGCGCCAGCGGCGGGGTCACGCTCGAAAGCGTGACGCGCGCGGGACGCACCGGCTCCGACTGCGCCCGGCCGGCCATCAGCGGAGACGGGCGGTATCTGGTCTTCGACTGCGCCATCTCCCGGAACGGCCAGCCTCCGGCGATCGCGGTGGTGCTTCGTGACAGACGGACGGCCGTCAACAAGGTCATCGCCGGGACAGAGTCCAGCGTCGGCGACAATGCCTGGACCGCGGACGCCGCGATCAGCGCGGATGGGCGGGTCGTCGTCTTCGAGTCGACGATGACGGACCTCGTGCCGGGCCGTGACGAGAATAGTACCGGCCGCGACATCTATCTGTTCGATGTGACGGCGGGCGTGCTGCGCCGGGTCAGCGTCGACAACGACGGCCGGCAGTCTGCCGAAGGTTCGAGCTTTTCGCCGGCTCTGAGCGCCGACGGGCGTTACGTGGCCTTTACCTCCTCGGCAGACCTCGATCGCGTTTCAGCGAAACCTTCCAGCGCGCCGGCGTCGCCGGGCCGGCCGCTTTCTCAGATATATGTTCGCGATCTGCAGCTGAACGTCACCAGGCGGGTGAGCGTCTGCCCGCGAGGCGCCGCCCCGAATGGCCGGAGCTGGCGTCCGGTGATCAGCGGCGACGGGCGCTACGTCGCGTTCGTGTCCGACGCCGCGAACCTGGTACCGGGCGATCGGAATCGTTCCGCCGACGTGTTCCTCCACGACACGAGCACCGGTTCAACCGTGCTGGTCAGCCGCGGCGCGAAGGGCAGCTCGGCCAACGGCGCCAGCGGTCTTCCGGCGATCTCGGCCGATGGGGGCGTGGTGGCGTTTCAGTCCGACGCGTCCAATCTCGTCTGCGCCGGCAAATGCCCGGCGGCGGTCGAAGACATCAATCTCCTGCCGGACGTGTTCCTCTTCGATCGGGCGACCGCCGTGGTGAGCCGCATCAGCGCCGACGGGACCGGGGGGTGGATGGCCCCGAGCGTCGCCCCCGCGCTCGACGGCAGCGGCCGCGTCGTGACCTTCACGTCGCGGCATCCGACCGACGCCGCCGACGACCGCAACGATTTCGATCTGTTTGTCAGGGTGCCTGAGTGAGGGGTTCCGCAGGGTTCCACGGGGTTCCGCAGGGTTCCGCAGGGTTCGGGTTCCGCGGGGTTCTACTGGGTTCGGGGTTCGGTTCTGCGGTTCGGGGTTCACGCGGAACCGAACCTTGCGGAACAGAACCTTGCGGAACAACCTGTGGAACCCAGCGGAACCCAGTGGAACCCTGTCTTACGCCGGCGTCTGCAAATCGGGCATGGGAGGCGCGGCGAACAAGCGGCGGCACGGGGAAGCGATGAGACGCGCCCACCGCGCCGAGCGGTTGACGCGCGCGCTGTCGGTGGCGATCCCGGTATTGGCGTACATCTGGCGATACAGCTTGGAGATCATCACGAACGCCAGGCGGGACTTCAGCGACTTCACGCACTTCGATCGTTCCCAGACCTTCGGCAGGCTGTAGAAGTCGTCCCACACGCCCTGCGTCCGCCGGCGGATTTCGTCGGCGTCCATGACCGGGTGCGGCGTGTAGACCTTCGGGCGGAGCGCCTGTGGAATCAGCCAGTGGCGGGTCAGCGGCACCCCGCCGATCCGCGTCGGATCCTGCTCCATGGACTTTTCCCACGCGGCGAAATCCACGGTGCCGGGAAACGGCGTCAGCATCACGAACTGGGCGAACGTCACGCCGGCGCGGGTCGCGATCGCGGAGGTCGCCTCGAACGTCTGCGGCCGATCGCTCGGCAGGCCGAAGATGAATGAGCCGAGGACGTGGACGCCGGCCTCCTTGAAGGCGCGCAGCCGCTCGACGAGCGTTTCGCCGGCGTAGTTGAAGTCCTTGTAGACGTCCTTCAATCCCTCCGGCGTCACCGCCTCGACGCCGACGAGCGCGCCCCTGATGCGCGCCTTGCGCATCGCGTCCAGAAACGCCGGATCCTCGGCCGCCTCCATCGTGATCTGCGTGAAGAAGATCATGTCGCTCGGCATCTTCGCGAGCTTCTCCATCAGCTCGAAGCGCTCGGCGCGGAGCCCCTCGAGGTAGATGCGCTGCGCCGGATCCGCGCGGCGCGCCGCCATCTTGATGTCGGTGAGCGTGACCGTATAGAAATTGTCGTCCGCGAGCGCGATGAACCGGAACCCCCGGCGGCGCAGCTCGACGACCTCGCCAATCACCGCATCGGCGGTGCGCTGGCGGGGCTTCTGCCCGTCCGTCCTCCACACCGAGCAGAACGAACAATGCTTCGGGCAGCCGCGGACGGTCTGCACCGAGGCCCACATGTATTTGTTGGGCGGGATGAGGTCCCACCGCGCCGCCAGGAACGAGTCGGCGTCGACCTTGCCCCCTTCGTAGACCGCCTTCGGCGCGCCCGCCACGCAGTCGTTGACGGCGCGTCCCCACGCGATGTCGCCGTCGCCTTTGACGACGGCGTGCGCCCCCCCGAGCTCGAGGGGCTCCTCGGGATACAACGTCGCGTGAATGCCGCCGAACACGACCCACGCGCCGCGCTCGCGGGCGAGGCGCCCGACCTCGTAGCCGCGCAGCGCGTTGCCGGTGTGGATGCCAATGCCGACGACGTCGCCGGGGTGAATCGTCAGAGGGTCCAGAACCTCGAGCGTTTCGTCCGTAATCAGCGGATCGCCGTAGGTCGGCGGGCGTTGCCGCGGCCAGCACGTACAGCCACCGGGGCGTGATGACCCCCACGCCGAACGCAAGATGGCTCGGATTAATCAGATGGACGCGCAAAAAGCTGTCTCCTCTACCGCGGGTTGTGAGAGTGCCGCGCTGCCCGGGGGACTGGCATGGCCGGACCGAAAGCGTATGCCAACAATACGTCGCGGCCCCCGAAAACACCAGCGCATTATCGGCTCGCTTGCCCCGGAGGCCGTTTCAGGGCAGGATTCCGGGGGACTACTCCCCATACTGGAACTCTATGCAACTCACCCGACGGATGGCTGTTCACTTTTGCACAGGGGGGCTCACGGAAACGGCTGGGCAACGGCCAGGAAAGCCCTGGCCCGCCCGATATGGCCGCGATCGAGGCATATCGTGACTTCCAGGCTCGTCGACGTGGTCGGGCTTGGCGCGAGCTCGGTCGATTACGTCAACCTGCTCCCGCAGGCGGCAGGAAGCCCCGGCACGTATTCCAAGCTGCAGATTTCGTCGCACTTCATCTCGTGCGGCGGGCAGGTCGCGACCATGCTGGCGACGTGCCGCGCCCTCGGGCTCGGCGCCCGCTACCTGGGGCCGATCGGCAGCGACGAAAACGCCCGGCGCATCCGCGAGGAGCTCACGCGGCGCCACGTGGATGTCTCGTCGGTGATCGTCCACGACGCCGCCAACCAGTTCGCGATCATCCTCGTCGACGAAACGACCGGCGAGCGGACGGTGCTGTGGCATCGCGACAGCCGGCTTGCGCTCGACGAGCGGGAGCTCGACGCGGCCCTGTTCTCGGCGCGCGTGCTTCACGTGGACGACGTGGACGAGGCGTCGGCGATCCGCGCCGCGCGCCTGGCCACCGGGCGCGGCGTGCTCGTCACCAGCGACCTCGACCGCGTCACCGAACGCACGCCGGAACTGGTGGCGAGCGTGAGCGTGCCGATTTTCGCCGAGCACGTGCCGGGTGCGCTGACCGGCGAGGCCGATCAGGAACGGGCGCTGCGCAAGCTGCGGACGCGCCACACCGGCCTGCTGTGCGTGACGCTCGGACATCACGGCGCGATGGCGCTCGACGGCGATCGCCTCATCCACTCGCCGGCCTTCAAGGTCGATGCGGTGGACACGACCGGATCCGGCGACGTCTTCCGCGCCGGCTTCGTCGTCGGCACGCTGGCCGGATGGCCGACGACCGAAATCCTCCGGTTCGCCAACGCCGCCGCGGCGGTCAGCTGCACGCGGCTCGGCGCCATTGCCGCGACGCCGTCGCTCCACGAGATAGAAGCCCTGATGGGCCCGACGCTCTTTACACTCGAGTCGACCGAGTGATTCGGGAGGAGGTCACGGATGCGGGATCAGGTCCGATCCGGATGCCAGACCCGGATTCGGCTGAAATTAGACTGGGTATCAATGCCTATGCTGCTAGCCGCTGCCCTCGCGGGCACCGTCGCATTTGCGCAAACGCCCCCGCCGCAGGCCGATCGCGCGCTCAAGGCGCCCGATTGCCAGACGCTCGTGATGACGAGCCCCGGCCCCGGCGTCATACAGCTGTGCCAGGGGGAAGCCGCGATGCGCCGCGGGGAAGCGGCCGGCGCGGACAGCGCCGAGGGGCGGAGGCAACTGGCCGGCGCCGCCTCCGAGCTCGAGCGCGCGGCGGACGCGCTGCGCGAAGTCGAATCTGAAGATCTACGCCGTCGAAGCGTTGATCCGCCTGTACGACGACACGCACCTGAAGCAGCCGCATGAAGTCGAACAGGCGCTCCGCTCCCTCATCCCGCTGATGCCGGGCAGTTCGGGCCCGTTGCGCCGCATCGCCACGATCCAGGAAGCGCAGGGGCAGATCGATGCCGCGGAGAACACGCTGCTCGGCGCCCGGCAGCAGGTGCCGGACGACGTCGAGGTGTACCGCGCGCTGTCGGAGTTCTATGGCAGGCGCGCCGCGCAGGTACAGACGTCGGCCGAGAACGCGCGCGCGGAGCGCCACGGCGACCCGATCGTCACCGAACGCCGAGCCGATCGTGGAGAACGCCGAACCGGCCGCGCCGGCGGGCGGACCGGACACCGACGGGTACTACAGCATTGGCGGCAACATCTCACAACCCAAGCGGACGTCTCCCAGGGTCGCGCCGGAGCGTTCGCGCGAAGCCGACGCCGCGGGCGTGACCGGCGTGGTGATCCTCGAGATCCGCATCGACGAAGCGGGAGGGGTCGCCGACGCGAAGGTCGTGCGCTCGATCCCGATGCTGGACGATGCGGCGCTGGCGACGGTCAAGCTGTGGCGCTATGCGCCCACGCTGGTCGAAGGCCGCGCGGTTCCGGTAAAGATGGTCGTCTCCGTCAACTACCCGCCCGCAAAGTAGCGGCCGGGACCGTCCACCCGAAACGGTTTACACTTCACGTAAGCACGGCCTGCCCGACCGCGCATTCCCTCAATAGAATGAGGGGACGCCGGCGGCAGGTTGCTTGCTCGACTTCATTGCCTGCATGTTCTGCACACGTCGATCCCTGGGATGGTTGGCTCAGAACCCCGTACTGTACCAGGGGTCAGACCCCAGTCGTTGGTTTACACACATCGCCGCGGGCGCGGCCGTTGTACCGGGGTCTGACCCCCGTACTGTACGCGCTCGTCCTCAGCGTCCTGACGGGAACGCACGCCGGCGCGCAGGATCAGCACGCCGGCCACAGCGCGCCGCCCGCCGAGAAGGCCTGGTCGTGGTCCTGGGACGTGAAAGTCTTCGCGGGCTTCAACTATCAGGTCCGCGCGTTCACCGATTTCCACGAGATCGAGTCGCAGAACTGGCTCATGGGGGCCGGCTCGAGGCCGGCTGGCGACGGCCGCGTCGGCGTCCGTGGGATGCTGTCGTTCGAGCCGTTCACCGTTCAGGCGCTGGGATCGCCGCAGGTCTTCCAGACCGGCGAAACGTTTGAGGAGGCGCCGCTCATCGACTACCAGCATCCGCACGACCTGTTCATGGCGCTCGGCGCCACGCTACGAGCGCCCGGTCAAGGGCACGAACATGTTTCTCGGAATCGACGCGGTCGGATCGCCGGCCCTCGGCCCGACGGTCTTCATGCACCGGCCCTCGGCTGCGGAAAACCCGTCGTCGTCCCTGTCGCACCACATGCTGGATTCGACCCACATCACGCCGGGCGTCGTCACTCTCGGTGTTGAAAAGAAGAGTGTGAGGCTCGAAGGATCGTGGTTCCGCGGGCTCGAGCCCGACGAGAACCGGACCGACATCGACTTCGGCATGCTCGACTCCTGGTCGCTCCGCGCGTCGTGGCGGCGCGGGCCGTGGACCGCGCAGGTCAGCGGCGCCCAGCTCACGAAGCCGGAATGGGTCGAGCCTTTTTATGACGCGGCGCGGCTCTCCGCATCGGTCGCGTTCACCGGATCCGATGGGCGTGTCGCCGCGCTCCTGGCGTGGGGGCAGAACCGTGAGTTTCACGGCAACCTCGATGCCTATCTGTTCGAGGCCACCGTGCGGCCACGAGCGCGCCACGCGGGATACACGCGCGTGGAGCTGGTGACCAAGGACATCCTGGGCGCGGGCGGACGGCATCCGCGAGGCTTCGACCACTTCCACCCCATGTCGCGCGTCGGCGCCTTCACCGCCGGCTACGTCTACGACGCCGTCGTCTCACGCGCGGGACGGTTTGGACTCGGCGGCGACGCCACGGTCTACTACGTTCCCCCGAACCTGAAGGGCAACTACGGGGCGCCGGCGTCCTTCCACGTGTTTCTCCGGTACCAACCCAACCGGAACGCGGTCCACTCCGCGCACTGATCGACCGGCCGACCCGGTCATCGGAGTCCGCTTACCGAACCACTACTGAACAACGATGCGGCCTCTGAAGGTCGCGTCGAGCTCGTTCGTGTGATCGTGGAAGCCGCAGGTGCGGGCAACGGTGAGGATGCCGGTCGTCCCGCTCTGGCCCGGGTTGAGGAACCCGACATCGTTGATCGCGGGGCAATCGGTGTGAACCTGGATCGGATCGGACGACATCGCGTGCGGCCGCGCGTCGCTGTTCAGGAACGTGACCCGGCTGCCGAGCGGCACGCGCACTTCGATCGGCGTGGGGCCCGTGGCGCTGATCGTGATCGTCACGTTTCCCGGCGACGGGCCCGATGGGCTGCCGCCGCAGGTCACGGCCATCAGAGCGGTCGTGAGCACGGCCCAGCGCCAACGCCGTGCGTCCAGGGTTTGATGACGGGGCGGCATGCTGGTAAACAGTATAGCGCGCCGGGATCAGCCGAGGCAGAACGCGTATCATCGCGAGCGAGAGGCTCACATGGACTCGACTCAGAGGTACTTCGACAAGGTCGCCGATCGATGGGACGGCATGCGGCGGGCGTTCTTCGGCGAAGGCGTCCGGCGGGCGTCGATTGAGGCCGCGCGGATCGGACCCGGCATGGTCGTGGCGGATGTGGGAACCGGCACGGGGTTTCTCGCCGAGCTCGCGCTCGACGCCGGCGCGGACGTGATCGGCATCGACATCTCCGACGCCATGCTCGCGCAGGTGACGGCGCGATTCGCGGGCCGGCGCTTCGAGGCGCGGCAGGGCGACACGGCCGCGCTGCCGCTTCAAACGGGAGAAGCCGACGCCGTGCTCGGCAACATGGTCCTGCACCACGCCGAGGATCCGGCTGCGGCCATCAGGGAGATGGCGCGGGCGCTCAAGCCGGGCGGCACGCTCGTCATCACCGACGCCGACTCCCACACGCACGAATGGCTGCGAACCGAGCAGCACGATCGGTGGCTCGGCTTCGCGCGCGCCGACATCAGCCGCTGGTTTCAGGAAGCAGGGTTGGAAGATGTCGCCGTCGGCGACACGCACGAGATCTGCTCGCCGACGTCCGAGTGTGGTACGCGCGCCGCGATCACGATCTTCATCGCGCGGGGACAGAAGCAAGCCGTGTAATCCGTAAGCGGGAAGCGGGAAGCTGGGAGCGGGAAGCGGGAAGCTGGAAGCGGGAAGCTGTCAGGGCCGGCTCTTTCAGCGGCCCTCAAAGCTGCAGCGCCTCCCCCTCTGACGCCGTCTCCGTGGCGGGGAACACGCGCTGCGCACTGGCGCGGATCTGCACGAGCTCTTCGTCGGTCCGGCCCGGCTTGTGATGGAAGAGCCACAGGCCGCCGATGTCGTTCGCCGCGGCGAACTCCGCGCATTGCCGCCAGTCGCTGTGGCCCCACCCGCGGAATCTCGGGAGCTCGGTTGGCGTGAAGTGGGCGTCCATGATGATCGCCGCGGCGCCGCGCGCGAACTCGGCGAGCGGCTCGTCGAAGTCGCGATCGCCGAACTCGTGGTCCGTCGCATAGACGATGTCGCCGGTGGTGCCGCGAATGCGATACGCGAGCGCGCCGCCGGGGTGGTTCAGCGGGATCGACGACACGTCGAACGGCCCGAGCCGCATCTCGCCGGCGTCGATCAACTCGACGTCAGGAGGGTTCGGGAGGTGTTCGTACGGGACCGGGAAGAACGGCGACTGGAAGATCGTGTTGACCCACGCCGTGTCGTGATTGTCGAAGGCCGGGGCGAAGATCCGCGGCGCCCACCCGGGCGCGTACAGCTGCGCCAGGAACGGCAGCCCCTGGATGTGATCCCAGTGATAGTGAGTCAGCACGATCGGCAGGTCCCGCGGCGTGCCGCCGATCTTCTGGCCGAGTCCGACGATGCCGGAGCCGGCGTCGAAGATGACCGTCTCTGAGGTGTGCTCGTCCGTGATCTCGACGCACGGAGTGTTGCAGCCGTGGCCGATGGCCGCCGGAATCGTCCAGGGCACGGACCCGCGGACTCCCCAGAATCGCACCTGCATCACGCCCCTCCAGCCGGCCGTCGGCTCGCCTCGCGCACGGGATTCTTCGAGAGCGCGCGCCCGCACGGATCGACAGGAAGTTTGCGGCGCATCGTCGGTGCGCGGATGATAGCGCACTTGTGAGCAGGCGTTGAGGTTGCCGCTTCCAGCTTCCCGCTTCCCGCTTCCAGCTTCCCGCTTCCCGCTTCGGCGGGCCGTATTCGTGTTTGTGGATCCCCACATCCCGAAATATCGATCCGGACGGTCAGGACCGCGCGTGCGTGCATCGCTCGGCTGGCACGTAACTCCACGCGCGTTCTGAGGTTCCCCTCATTCGGCCACCGATCGTCGCGGCCTCCGCCGCGCAGGTCGCGCAATTGCAGTGCCTCCAGTCGCTGCGCTTACGGTTTTGAAACACCCGGCGGAATTCGAGCCGCCGGCGTCTGAACACGGAGGGAAGGAGGGAGACGGAGAACAGGAGGTCAGGAGCTCAGGAGATTTGGCTGCAGTGCGTTCGTGACCCCGGAGGGAGGCTCAGATGAATCGAGCGGGCATCGGCATCGTGGCGGCGCTGCTGACAGCGCTGCCGGCTTGGACAGCGGCGCAGGACCCGGCGGCATCGGATGGCTGGGTCGTACTGTTACTCGACGACTATCGAACGCTCCGCGCAAAGGCATTCCCTTCGCCGGCCGCTCCCACGCCTCCCCCCGTCGATGCGACGTTGTCGAGAGTGGACTACGCGCTGCGCGTGACGGGCGACACCGTCAGCGGCGAGGTGCGCCTCACGATCGACGTGTTGAAGCAGGGGTGGGTCAGCATCCAGGTGCCGCCCGGCTTGCTCGTGCGCGATGCGCGTCTCGACGGACAACGCACGGCGCTCGTGGACGGGAACCCGCCGCGCGTCATGATCGCGAGGACCGGACGCGCGACGCTGGCGCTGGACGTCGTCGTGCCGCTCGCCTCTTCCGCCGGCAACGAGTCGATCTCGCTGCCGCCGTCCGGGTCCGCGCTATCCGCGGTGACGCTGACCGTCCCGCGCACGAGCGTCGATCTCACCGTCACCGGAGGATTTCTCGCGGAGCAGACCGAGTCCGCCGCCGAGAGCCGCTGGGTCGTGTACGGCAGCCCGGGCCGGCCGCTCGCGTTCACCTGGAAGCGCAAGGCCGACGATCGCCGCGCCACGCTGCCGCTGCGGGCGCGGGCGCGCATCACCGAGCTCGTCGCGCTCGGCGAGGAGACGAGCCAGGTGACGGCCAGCGTGCGCGTCGAGGTCACACAAGGGATCGCCCGTCAGGTCGTGCTCGCGCTGCCGGACGGCCTCGTCGTCAACCAGGTGCAGGGGGCCAACGTCGGCGACTGGAACCAGGCGGAAACGTCGCTCACCGTCGCGTTTCTCGAACCCGTGGCGTCCGAGGCGTCGCTCGTCGTGACCGCCGAGATCCGGATCCCCCGCGAAGGCCCGGTCACGATTCCCATCGTGCGGCTGCCCGCGGCCGAGCGTGAAACCGGCGGGCTCGCGGTCGACGTCGTCGGCCCCGGCGAGATGGCGGATCGCCAGCCGCGCGGCCTCGACCCCGCCGACGCGAGCGACCTCGGCGACATCGTCCAGGGACGCGAGTCGCCGTCGATGGCGGCGTTCCGCTTCAAGCCGATCGCCGGCTCCGCGCCTCGCGCGCTCACGCTGACCATCACGCGCTTCACGGCGCAGGCGGTCCTGGTCGCGAACGTGGAGGAAGCACGCTACGACGCGCTCGTCGCCGAGGACGGCAAGACGCTCGTTCACGCACGCTACGCCGTGCGCAACAACCAGCGCAGCTTCCTCGCGGTCACGCTTCCGCCGGGCTCCACGCTGTGGAGCGCCACGCTTGCCGGCCGCCCGATCCGCCCCGGCCTGTCCGCGGAAGGTGCGGTGCTGCTGCCGCTTCAGAAGGGACGGACAGGCGAAGAGGCCCCGGCATTCGTCGTCGAGCTCGTCTACCTCCAGCGCGCCGAGGCGTGGATCGACAAGGGCAACGCGCGGCTCGATCTCCCCGCCGTGGATCTGCCGGTCTCCCGCACGGGACTGTCGCTGCATCATTCGCCGCGATTCAAGGTCGAGCCGCGCCCCGGGCGGTTTCGTGTCGAGGTCGATCACGGGCCGTGGTCCCCGGCGCTGTCGAATCCTGCGGCGCCTTCCCCGAAAGCCGTGGCGATCGACGGACTCTCGCCTTCGAGCGGCTACAAGGACCTGCTCGACAAGTTCCGGCAGGAAGCCGGCCGGACGACGGCCGGGGTGATTCCCGTGCAGGTGCATTTTCCGCAACTGGGGCCCGCGGTTTTCCTGGCCGCGGAGCTGACCGCGGAAACGCGATTCCCGTCCCTCGAGATGGACTACAAGCGCATGGGAGGCCGGTGATGGTTATGAAGCTCGCGGTTGTCTTCATCGGGTTGTCCGCTGCGGCGGCGGCGCAGGGCATCCGCGGACCGCAGGGTCCCGGCGGAACGGTCACGATCTCGCGGCCCGACTACGATCGGATGCTGGACCTGGCCGCGCGCGACCTGCGGCCCGGCGACGTGCCGCCGGTGGCCGCAACGCTGACGCGCACCGAGATTCGCGCGCGCGTCGCGGCCGGCATCGTGCGCGCGACCATGCAGGTCGACGGCGAAGTCTTTCGCACCGGCAGCATCAAAGTGCCGCTCATCATGGGAGCGACGCTGATCGAGGCACGGATGGCGGGCGGCCCCCTGCCGCTCATCGCCGACGGGACGACACACGTCGCGGTCCTCGAGGGTCCGTCCACGTTCTCCGCGACGCTCGAATGGGGGTCGGCGATCACGGCCACGCCCGGCCGCGGCTCGTTCGTGATGCCGGTGCCGCCCGCCGGCAGCGCGACCGCGACCTTCGACGTGCCCGGCGAGCAGACCGACGTCCGCGTTTCTCCGGGCCTGGTGCTGCGGCGATCCTCGGCAAACGGCCGGACGATTGTGGAGGCGACGCTCGACCCCGGGTCACCGGCGCAGGTGTGGTGGTCCACGCGCGACACGGCGCCGAGCGCGGCCCCTCGCGAAGCACGGCTGCTGGCCGACGTGAAAACGCTCGTCACGATCGGCGATGCCGATCTGCGTCTGATCACGCTCGTGGACATCACGGTGGTGCAGGGCGAGCCCGCCGAATTCGCGGTTCGCCTGCCGTCCGGCTACGAGGTCAACGCGGTGAGCGGGGCATCGCTCGAGCGGAGCGAGGAACGGCCCGGCAGTGTCGTGTTGATAGTGACCAACCCGGCGCAGCGCCGGCATCAGTTTCTGATCGCCCTGGAGCGCCCCGGCGCGAGCGGCTCGTTCGCGCTCGAGACCGGGTTCCCGACACTGCCGCTGGCGCAGCGCGAAACCGGCGAGGTCGCGGTCGAAGGGCTCAGCACGCTGGCCGTCGCGGCGCCGGAGATCCCCGGCTTGCGGCGCATGGACGTGCGCGAGATCGATCCCGCGCTGGCGTCGGTGGCCCGGCAATCCCTGCTCGCGGCGTTCCGGTACCAGCGCGCCGGCGACGCGCCTCCCTCGCTCGCGCTCAACGTCACGCGTTATCCCGATGCCGCCGTCCTGGCCGCCGTCGCCGAGCGGGCGGTGGCGACGACGCTCGTCACGTTCGAAGGGCGCGCGTTGACTGAAGTGTCGCTGTGGGTGCGCAACCGCGCCCAGTCCTATGCGAAAGTGGCGCTGCCTCCGGGCGCATCGATGGTGTCGGTCGAGGTCGCCGGCCAGCCGGCCAAACCGGTCGAGGGCAAGGACGGCACGCGCGTGCCGCTTCTGCGTCCGGGGTTCCGGCCGGACGGTCCCTACAACGTGTCGTTCGTGTACCTCCACGACGGCGCGCCCTTCGACAAGAAGGGAAACATGCAGATGACGCTGCCGAAAATGGACATCCCGGTCAGCGTGGTCGAGTGGGAGTTGTTCATTCCCGATCGATACCGCGCCGACCGGTTCGCCGGGAACGCGATCGCGGCGTCGCTCATGGGCCTGCCGGGCGACGTGGAGGTCATGAGCGGCGTCAGTGGCATCGGCGCCGGATCGGGCGCTGGGATCGGCCCCGGCACCGGGGGAGGAGCCCGAGGCGGGATGGCTGGCGGCCGGTACTTTTCCGCGGTCAGCGGTCAGATCGTCGGGCGCGTCGTCGATGCGGCGGGCGGGGTCGTGCCTGGCGTGACGATCACGGCCGCGATCTCGGGGGGCACTCAGACGGCGATCACCGACGCGAGCGGATTGTTCGCGCTGTCGAACGTCCCGTCGGGCACGGTCGTGTTGACCGCGTCGCTCTCCGGGTTCGCGAGCGACCGCCGCTCCTTTGTGTTCGATCAGCGGCCGCGGCTGGCCGACTTCGTCATGCAGGTCGGGGCCACTCAAGAGACCGTGACCGTCACGGCCGACGTGCCCGTGATCGACATCCGATCCTCCGAGTCGATGACGCTCATGCGGCTGGACGAAATCAGCGGCCAGAACGCGCAGGAGGCGCCGCGCGCCATGTTGAATGCCGCCCCGTCGGCGAACGTGCAGAGCCTGCAGCGGCGCGCCGCCGGCGTGCTGCCGGTCCGCGTCGACGTGCCGCGCTCGGGCGCGTCACACCGCTTCGTGAAGCCGCTGGTCGTCGACGAGGAAACGATCGTGAGCTTCCGCTACAAGCGAGTGGGAGCCTGACGCGCGCAAATCGCTGAGGCCGGCGCACGGCCGCGAGGAGGGCTGTGCGCCGGACGTTCACAACACTGACCAGCTTGTCCCCCCCGCCCCCAAGCTCGACCTTACTGGACAGAATTCACCCACCTTCGAGAGGATGGGTCCCGCCCGACGTTCTTAGGTACTAGACAGGCATGGCCGATACCGAAGGGCTCTTCGCCGCGAACCAAAACCGCCTTTTCAGGTACTTCTGCCGGGCGGTCGGCCGTGCCGAGGCGGCAGGCGACCTGACCCAGGAGGTCTTCCTGCGAGTGAGCCGGACGTCGATTCCCGCGGCGGCGGACGGCGATGTGACCGCCTGGCTGTTTCGCATCGCCAGGAATCTCGCGCTCGACCATCACCGCAAGCGCCTGCGGCACCCGGCGCCGGCAGCGTTGGTCCATGAACCGGCGCGAGCCGCGTCGCAGGACGTGAACCTCGCCGTCAACGAAGCCCTCGCGTCGCTCGCGGCGCTCGACCGCGATGTGTTCCTGATGCGCGAGGTCGCCGGTCTCGGTTACGAAGAGATCGCCGCCGCGTGCGAGTTGACCGCGGACGCCGTGCGCTCGCGCATCCATCGGACCCGGCTGCAGTTGCGGGACCTGCTTGCGGCGCCTATCGCCACGTCCAGGACCATGGCGATGAGCCGCTCGGGAAAGACAGACGAGAGGAACGACCCATGAGCACACATGAAGTCATTTCGGCTTTTCTCGACGACGAGCCGTTCGATCCGCAAGAGCTCGTCAGCGCGCTGAGCGATCCGGCCGGCCGGGCGCTCTTGATCGATCTGATCGCGCTGCGGCGCATCGTTCAGCCAACCGATGCCGCGCCGCCCATCAGGAGGGCGACTGCGGTGTGGGGACGCCCATGGCGCGCGCGCCGCAGCCGCCGCGGTGCTGTTTCTGACGCTTGCCGGTGGGTATCTGGCCGGCGAGCGACGAGCCGTGACGACACCTTCCGAAGCGCCGCCGGCCACCCGGATCGTCGAGGCGGTCCCCTTCAATCCCTCTGGAGGTATGCGATGAAGCTGATGTTTAGCGTGTTGACGGGACTGTTCGTGGCGGCGCGAATCGCGGGCGCCCAGACGGTTCCCGATGTGCAGATTTCCGTCGCCGGGTTCGTGCTGGCCGCAAACGGCGCCGAAAGGCATTCAGGCGGCTCGCGCGCCACCGGTCCGCTGACCATCGGCAAACCCGTGGTCGGAGTGTTCTCGATGTCCGGCTGCGGGTATTTCACGATCACCGCACCACCGCACCCCTTCGAGGAAAAGGCAACCGCCGGGTGGAGAGTGGAGATCACGCCACTCAAGGTCGTGAGCCATGCCGTCACGTTTCGGCTGCGCTGGGTCCGCGCCCTGGACAACGGCGACGGAGTGCCCCCGGCGAGCGAGGACGTCGAGGTGACGCTCCGGCCCGGAGAGTCGCGGCCGCTGGACAGCGTGCCAGTCCCAGCCGGCGCAGCGACTTCTGACGGTCGTCCGTGTGGAACCAAGGCGGTATCGCTTCGGGTCCTGGCGGATTTCCCGGAATTGGATCGTCATTTGATCGGCGCGGAGGTGTGGCTCGTCGAACGGCTCCCGAACGGCAAGGAGGAGAGCCAGTTGCAGTCGCTGCGCGGGCTGCCCAATCGCCCGCTCCTTTTCTATTTCGATGGCGTGACCGACGGCGCCAAGCGCCTCGACGTCTTCGGCAAGCTGGTGGCCGATCCCGTCCAAGGCGGCATCGAGATGAGCGTCGAGTCGGTCCGGGCCGGGGCCGATCCAGGTCAGGAGGGCTATCAGTCAGCCCAGTGGTTCCGCTCGACGGTGCAGATGAAACCGAACGAGATCGTGGAGGTCAAGCTGCCGAAGCCCGACGAAAAAACCGGCGCTTTTGCCAATCGCGTCTTCTCCATCAGGATTCAGGCCAAGCAGATTCGGTGAGGCGGGTTGTGCATTAGGATCGGAGCGACAGGAGGGGCCGTTGACCGCGAGCCACCAAGAGCGGTCTGGGCTGAACGACAGGGATGGCGGAACACCGAACCGTAGTCAGCGCGGCCGACCCCTACGACCTGGCTCGTTTTGTTCAGGCGCAGGAGCGCGACTACGAGCTTGCCCTGTCGGAAATCCGAAACGGCCGGAAGCGATCGCACTGGATGTGGTACATCTTCCCGCAGTTCGACGGGCTGGGAGTCAGCTCGACGTCCAGGTTGTATGCGATCAAGAGCGTCGCGGAGGCCGAAGCATACTTGCGTCATCCCGTCCTCGGTCCACGGCTGTTGGAGATTGCGCAGGCGACGGTAGACGTCGAGGGGCGGTCGGCGTTCGAGGTGTTCGGCACGCCGGACGACATGAAGTTGCAGTCGTGCGCCACGCTGTTTGCCAGCGTCTCGCCGGCGGGATCAGTGTTCCACCAGGTCCTCGACCGGTACTTCGGCGGCGAGCCTGACGACAGGACGCTCGGCCTGCTGCGGCGGAGGTCAGCCTGACTGCCGCTGCCGCCGGCCAGCGGCGACGTGCGCTGATACGATGCAGTTGTGAGCGCCGCGGCTGAGCGGCAGGACGTAGTCGAACAAACGTCTGTCGGGAGCGGGAGGTGCCTGTGACCTGCAGAACGGCGATTCCTTCGGATGCGGAAACACTTCACGACTTGCGGCGCCGGTCCATCCTGAAGCTGGCGCCGGCAGGCATGTCCATTCGACGAGCGCGGGAGTGGGCCGCCAAGGGTTCGGTCAGGTCCATGCGCCGGAGACTCGAGCAGGCAGAGACGTGGGTTGCCGAGGTCGAGAATGGGATAGTCGGCTGGATTGCCGTGCGAGGCGAGTACGTCGATGGGTTGTACGTCGATCCCGGCTATACGAAGCGGGGAATCGGTGCGCACCTGCTTCGGCTGGTGGAAGGAGTCCTGCGCGGGCGAGGCATGCCGGCCATTCGCGCGGACGCGAGCTGGAATGCAGAGGGCTTCTACATCCGCCAGGGATACGAGCCGCTCGGGCCGCGCCCGGCCGATAACGCTCGCCCGATGCGGAAGGTCCTCCTCGACGAACGAGCTGGCTGACGGCGCCGGGCACCGGAGGCGCTCCAGGCTCACGCCGGCGGACTGAGCGGCGGCAGGACGGCTTCGATCTGAGCCCTCGTAGGCTCGAGCCAGGGCGGCAGCACGAGCGTTTCGCCGAGGTGCGCGGGCTCTTCGTCGGCCGCGAATCCCGGGCCGTCGGTCGCGATCTCGAAGAGCACCCCGCCCGGCTCGCGGAAGTAGACCGACTTGAACCAGAACCGGTCGATCACCGGCGTCGCGCCGGTTCCCGACGCCTCGATGTGCGCCCGTACCGCAAGCTGGTGCTCCTCGTCGTCAACCCGCCAGGCCAGGTGGTGCACGCTGCCGATGCCCCACGCGCCGCGCGGGACGTCGCGGGCTTCGCGGATCTCGACAGCCCCGGGGGCGTCTCCGAATCCGTAGCGCGTCCAGCCGTTCTCGCTGCCGATCCGCGTGAAGCCGAGAACGCCCGTCAGAAACTTCTCCGTCAGGCTCTGGTCCCGCTCCCAGAGCCGTCCAGTGTGGAGACCGCGAACCTGACGCTCGGCGGGAACGGTGCTCCGCTCCCACGGGGTGAAGGGACGCGCCGGGCCGGGCGCCGGCTCGACGAGCGCCAGCCGCAGTCCGTGGGGATCGACGAGCGGGAGCACGCGCGTCCCGAATCGCGACTCGACGGCCTCTATGCGGGCGCCGGTACCTGCTCGAGGCGTGATCCCCAGTACCGACAAGCTGCCGGGCGGCACCTCCAGCCCGACCTCGACCGCGAGACCGTGGCCGAGACGCGGGGGCGCCATCTGCTCCCACGGGAAAAACGTCAGGTCCGTTCCGGGCCGCCCCTCCGCGTCCGCATAGAAGAGATGATAGGTCCCCGGGTCGTCCTGATTGACGCTCTTCTTCACGAGCCGCATGCCGAGCACGCCGGCGTAGAAATCGAGGTTCGCCTGCGCGGGTCCGGCGATGGCGGTGATGTGATGGAGTCCGTTTACTGGTCGCATATCTGATTTTGACGCTGTGCCGGACGTGGGCGTCTCCCGTACCTGTACCGGGGTCAGACCCCATCCCGTCGATTACACACTTGTTGCAGATTCTGCTGCCTGGAGACGATCAAACACCGCGCACATTGAACAGATGCGCGCCTCCGGGCTCGAGCCGAACGTACAACCCCGTGGCCTCGAGCGACTCGCGCGTCCATCGGTACCGCGCATCCGTCAACGCGTCCTCGAAATCGAACGCCGCGCCCGGAAACAGATCGCCGGCAATCGCCAGGTTCGCCTGCGCCTGGCACTCGCCGGGGTTGGCCACGACCACCACCAGCTCGGCGCCGCTCCGCCAGCGGTACGCGACGATGTCCCAGAAGGTGTGATCGCCGGCCGACGTGGTCGGCATCAGCGCCCAGTCGCCGTCGTGCAGCAGGCTGTCTGACGCGAAACGCAGCACGCGGTCGTAGATCGCGCGCACGGTCTCGTTGACCGGCTCGTCGGGCCACCTCGCCAGCTGCACCGGCGCCCTGGCGCGGCGCCCCTCGAACTGTCCGTCGAAGAAGAACCGCATCCCGGGCAGCGTCGCGACCAGCGCTGCCCCCGCGCTCAGGCGCGCGGCGAGCGTCACGACGCTGCGCGGTTCGTCGTGGTTCTCGAGAAACCGCGCCAGGCGCGGGCCATGAATTGGATCGGCACTCAGGAGATGCCGGACGCACGCGCCGGAGTCGGCCGAGCGCAGGCAATCGAGGAGCCGCTTGTCGTACGCGAAGTCGAACCCCTGATCGAGGAGCGCGCCTTCGAGCCCCCAATACACTTCGGCGAGATACGTCAGCTCGGGAATCGCCCGGGTGGTCGCGTCCCAGAATTCGTCGCGCGGCTCCGGCCATTCGCCGCGCAGCAGCCGTCGCCATGTCCGTCCGAACACCTCGTTCAGGATCAGCATCGCCATGTCGCACCGGACGCCGTCGCAGTGCGCCGCGATCGTGCGCAGCGTGTCCTGCATGGCTGCCCGCGTTTCGGGATTGAAGTAGTTCAGCTGCGCGACGTCGGTCCAGGGCGAGAAGTACGGATCGCGCCCGCACGCGACATACGCGCCGCCGGCGGCCGCGACCCTCCGAAAGTCCGACGGGGCGGCGCGGTAGTCGTCCTCGGTACCGAGCAGATACCGGTCCGTGTGCGTCGTGATCCACGGGTGGTCGAACGCCGTGTGGTTCGGGACGAAGTCGAGAAGGAGGCCGATGCCCCGGGCCCGCAGCTCGCGGCGGGCCGCATCGAGCCCGGTCCACCCACCCATCCGATCGTCCGGCTCGTACGCCTGGATACAGTACGGCGAGCCCGGCACGTCGGCGGGCGTCCAGCCTGGAAGCACCCGGTCGTATTCGGCGGCCAGCGCGGCATCGGTCCGCGCAATCTCGCGGCCGATCGGGCTCCGGCGCCAGACGCCCATCAGGAACAGCAGGTCGAAGCCGCCCGCGGCCACGCGGTCCCACTCGACGGGGGGCACGTCCTCGAGCGTGACCTGCCGCCCCGCGGCGCGCGACAACCGATCGAGCCACGGCCAGGCGGAGATCTCGAGCAGGTGCGGGTGCGGGCGCATGCCGGACAGAGTACATCACCAGTAGCTGCGCGACCGCACCCTTGTAATCCGTGTCAATCCGCGGCCATCCGTGTTATTGAATCACCGGATGCCACGCTTCAAGCTCCTCATCGAATACGCAGGCACTCGCTACAGCGGCTGGCAGATTCAGAAGAACGCGCGCACGGTGCAGGGGGAAATCGATCGCGCCGTCCGCGAGGTGTCGAAGCGCGGGGAGTTCGAGCTGTATGGCTCGGGGCGGACCGACGCCGGCGTGCACGCGCTCGCGCAGGTCGCGCACCTGGAGCTCTACACGGATCTCCCTCCGGAATCGCTCCGGCGCAAGCTCAACGACGAGTTGCCCGCCGACATTCACATCCGGGCGATCGACAAGGCGCCGCACCGCTTCCACGCCCGCCACGACGCCGTGTCGCGGTGCTACCTGTATCAGATCTCACGCCGCCGCACCGCGTTCGCGAAGCCGTTCGTCTGGTGGATCCGCGAGCCCCTCGACGTGGCGGCCATGCGTCTGGCGGCCGCCTCCTTCGTGGGCCTGAAGAACTTCGAGGCCTTCACCGCCGACGATCCCGCCGACAAGTCGACGCGCGTGCTCGTCGATCGGGTCGAGATCGCGGAAGCCGGCGCGCTGCTGCTGATTCGCGTCCAGGGGTCGCATTTTCTGTGGAAGATGGTGCGGAGGATGGTCGGCGTCCTGGCCGCCGTCGGCCGCGGAGACCTGAAGCCGCCGGATGCCGCGCGGCTGCTCGACGACACGAAGGAGAAATCGACCGCGCCCGCGGCCCTCGCGGCCCCGGCAGCCGGTCTCTTCCTCGAAGCTGTGCTCTACGAAGGGGACGCCGATCCGGGACCGATTCGGGCAGTGGTGAACATCGAGTGAGAGCCAGCGGAGCTAACGGAGCTAATCGTGAAGCACTTCAACCGGCTTGAACACGGAGGAACGGAGGAACGGAGAACAAACAGGTCAATCTACTCCGTTGCTCCGTTGCTCCGTGTAAAGACAGTCCGTTGATTAGTCTCATTCGTTATCTTACCGGATAATCCGCAGGTTCGACGGCGCGTTGACCCCGGCCGGCCGCCAGCCGAGCTGCACGACCTCGAAGTCGTCGGCGGTCAGCGCGTTGAACGCCGGGTTGAGCACGTCGTTGTTCCACCGCTGATCCATCGTCCCGCTGATGTACATGTCGGTGCCGTTGTCGGCGACGATCAACCCGTACTTCTTCATCGCGCGGTAGATGCGCTGCACTTCCGGGGTGAACGTGGAGATGTTGCGTGACGCCTTGAGCCGCAGGCGTGTGCCCATCGGCGGCGCGCTGGCGTTGCTGCCGGCCGAGTGCGAGGCCGGCCACACGTAGCCGTTGCTGTCGCGCGTGGTGAACCGGAACGCGTGAGTGATCTCGGCGGAACCGAACACTTCGTCGTACCGCACCAGTCCGGGGAAGATCGCGAGCCCGGCGGCGTCCGCCGACGTCCAGCCTTCGGTTCGGCGATCGTTGCGGTTCAGGTCGAAGACCGCTGCCGAGTCGGCTTCCCATCGCGAGCCCGTCCAGCGTGTGGCGTACGACTCATACAACAGCCAGCGATCGCGATCGATTAGCAGCAGGTGCCGGTCGCCGGACGTACCGCCGCCGGCCACGCCGCCCTCGATGTAGTTGTTCTGGGTGCGCGCTTCGACGGGAATCGGATAGCCGGGCAGTCCCGGCGCGCCGCTGTCGCTCTCGTTGCCGTAGCGCACGAACGTCAGCGGCACGCGCGCCTGATCGCCGGCCACGCCGACGAACGGGATGCCGTAGGGATGAGGTCCGAAATCGGGGTGCAGCCGGCGGACCGCGGTGGTGTTCGTCGGGGTCCTGCCGCTGATCCAGCCGATCAGCTGAGCCGAACGCGCGTCGACCGGCGCGCCGCTGACGTCCACGTTCCACCAGTTGTCGACCGGAAACACACGACGGCCGGTGAACGCCTCGTTGACGACCGGCGGCGCCGCCGCGCGGACGACCGCGACGGTCAGCAGGAGCGCGACAACGGCCAGAGGTGTACGGATCCGCACATTCACAGATCTACACGTCCCGTGCCGGATCGTGCAAGGCGGGAAAACTGCTCGTTTTACGCGGAGATTCTGGAACGGCGCCGGGCCCGGACGGGGACGCTGCGCGCGGGTAGTGTAATCCCGCGCGCAGCGTTGTAATCCACTACTACTTCTTCTTGACGCCGAGCTCGGCGAGCTTTGCGACAACTTCCTCGCCGGCTGTGGCCGGTCTGACCGTTTTCTCGATCGCGAGAATCCGGCCGTCCGGACCGATGTAGAACGTCCAGCGCGAGGCCATCTGCCGATCGGGTGTCCGCCCCGCCGGGATGACGCCGTAGGCGTTGGCGACCGTTTTGTCGGGATCGCTGAGGATGGGAAAGTCGGCCTTTTCTTTCTCGGCAAAGGCCTTGTTGTCTTCGGGTTTGTCGACGCTGGCCATGAACCACGCCACGTCGTAGGCGCGAATCAGTTCCCCGCTCGCACGGAGCGAGTTGCACTCGGCCGTTCAACCACCGGTGAAGGCTTTCGGAAACCACGCCAGCACGACGGTCTTGCCTTTGTAGTCCGAGAGCTTGTGAACCTTGCCGTCGGATCCCTGGAGCGCGAAGGGGGGCGCCACGTCGCCGACCTTGAGCTGCACGGGCTCCGGCGAGACGGGCCCTGTGGGAGCCTGCCCGGCTGGGGCCTGCGCCGAGAGCGCGGCGGTCAGGGCCACGATGCCAGCCCCCGCACCGTAAACCGACATGAGTTTTATCAGAGGCACCTCCAAGAAAAGTCCTTTAAAGGTAGCACGTTTGGGCGGCCTCGCTTGTCAGCGGGTACAAACGTGGAAGATTCTCGGCTCCCTCGGGCGACGCGGTCAAAAAGCTCTGTCGCGGAAGCGGCGACTCAGGCCATGCCGCTTCACCTGGTCTCTGAACGCAACCCCGAACTCCCGTGGGAAGAACAAGAGGTTCACCATGAACGGTCCGTCTGCCGTGAGCACCTCATACGTAAACGGGCCGTAATACTGTCTTCGCGGATATGGCAGATCCTTGCGCTGGGTGACCGAAATGACCTGTCGCCACTCCACTGCGTTCGACTCGAGCAAACCCTGGTATTCGATCCTCTCGTCATCGATGTAGGCAGAGAGGCGTCGTCCAGCCACGAACAGGCAGGCGAAAGGAACCGTTCCGGCAACAGCCATGAGCGGGCTCCGCATGAGCGCACCAGCAGCGCCAATCAGAACGGCAATCACGGCGAACATGACACCGAGCCCACTCGTGTTGCGCCACGACGCTTGATATTTCACAGGACCGCCGTACTCGATAATCCCACACTCCGGCCAGCCGCCGGCTGTCGCGCTCAGGCAGAGCTGGACTCTGCTGACCTGCGAGGTCCGGCGACAGCCATCCACGCTTCGATTCGCCACCAGGCCGGGCGACTGTATGATCGAGGCATGCGTCATCTGCTCGCGCTGCTGCTGGTCCTGCTGACCGCGGCGGCGCCTCTCGCCCAGAGGAAGACACCCGCCCAGCTCGGGCGCGCGGGGTGGGATGCGCTCAATGCCGGCCGCGTGCAGGAAGCCGCCGTGGCGTTCGACGAAGCGCTGAAGCTCGCGCCGCAGCAGGCGTCGCTGCTCCTTGGTGCAGGCGTGGCGGCGCACCTGCAGGCGCGGGAGGACGACGCGCGGCGGTTTCTGCTGGACGCATTGAAGGTGAACCCGGCGCTGACCGCCGCGTCGCTGCTGCTCGGCACGGTGCTGTATCAGTCGGGCGACATCGACGGCGCGATCGACACGTATCAGCAGGCGCTCGAGCACGCCCCCAATCACGCGCAGATCGTGAAGCGGCTCGAAGCGTGGCGCAAGGAGGCGGCGCTGCACAGCGGTTTCGGCCGGAAGCTCGGGGATCACTTCACGGTGCTCTTCGAAGGCCCCGCCGAGGCGCAGCTGGCCGAGCGCGCGGTCGCGATTCTCGAGGCGGCCTACTGGCGGATCGGCACGGCGCTCTACACGTATCCGACCGACGTGATCACCGTCGTCCTCTATACCCGCGAGCAGTTCCGCGACATCACGCAGTCCCCGGAGTGGGCCGGCGGCGCGTTCGATGGGCGCATTCGGATGCCGGTGCAGGGCGCCTTGCAGAATCTCCCGGAGTTCGAGCGCGTGTTGTCGCACGAGTTCACCCATGCGCTCGTCCGAAGCCTCGCGCCGCGCGGCGTGCCGTACTGGCTCGACGAGGGGCTCGCGGTGCAGTTCGAAGGCAGCGACCTCGCGCGCAAGCAGGAACAGGTCCGGAAGGCGGAGACGCTCCTGCCGTTGTCCCGGCTGGAGAAATCCTTCGCGAGCCTGTCGTCGAAGGAAGCGTCGCTCGCCTACGCGGAAAGCGCCGTTGCCGTACAGGCGCTGCTGGACCAGGCGGGCGCCCCCGCGCTCGTCAGCCTGATCGGCGACATCGGACGCGGCATGCCGTTCGGCGAGGCGTTCGAGCGCAACATCCTCATGACCTACGCCGATTTTCAGAAGAAACTGCAAGGCTGAGTCCGGTCGCACCACGGAGACTGAGTTATCATCCCCTGCCCGGGCCGCTGATCCGTCTGCCGTCAGCCTGAACGCCCGGCGTTCCGAGAGGGGAGCATGAGAGCACTCGTCACCAATCCGATCCTCGCCCTGCAGATCGCGCTCGGCGTGCTGACGGCGGTCTTCGTCGTGGGCTGGTCGGCCGCCGTCAGGGCGATCCGGCGCGGGCCCGCGCTCGAGCCGTCGCCCGCCACGGACACCCGCTTCCCGACGGCGCCTGGCATCGTCATTGGCGCGGTGACGAACTTCTTGGACACGCTCGGCATCGGATCGTTCGCCACCACCACCGCGGCGTTCCGCGCGCTGCGTCTGGTGCCGGATCGCGTGATTCCCGGCACGCTCAACGCAGGCCACACGCTGCCGACGGTCGTCCAGGCGTTCATCTTTACGGCAGTGATTCCCGCCGATCCGCTCACGCTGTTCTCGATGATCGCCGCCGCGGTCATCGGGGCGTGGATCGGCGCCGGCATCGTCGCCGGATGGCCGAAGCGCACCGTGCAGATCGGCATGGGCCTCGCGCTGCTGGCCGCGGCGACGTTCTTCACCATGAGGAACCTGAACCTGTTCCCGGCCGGATCGGATGCCATCGGCGTCCGTGGCTTGTCGCTCGTCGTCGCGATCGGCGGCAACTTCCTGCTGGGGGCGTTGATGTCGCTCGGCATCGGACTTTACGCTCCGTGCATGGTCCTGGTCGGCCTGCTCGGGATGAGCGAGCGTACGGCGTTCCCCATCATGATGGGCTCGTGCGCCTTCCTGATGCCGGTCGGCAGCCTGAAGTTCATCAAGGAGAAGGCGTACAGCCTGCGAGCGGCGCTCGGCCTGACCATCGGCGGCATCCCCGGCGTGCTGCTCGCGGCCTACATCGTCAAGTCGCTGGATCTCAAGACGGTGCGCTGGCTGGTCATCGTGGTGGTGGTCTATACGGCCGTCACGATGCTGAAGGCGGGCATGAGCCCGGAGACGACGGCAGCGCGGATAGGCACGGATAAACACGGCGCCACGGACAACACGGTGCCACGGACAACACGGATTCACACGGATTCACACGGATAGCACGCCGGTTGCGGCGAGTGCGGTCGCAACCGGCGCTGTCGCGTGTCACTTCGCGGCTCGTATCGCCGCTGGCGCGGATAATCGTGCGGCGTGGTCCTCGTGGAAGTCAAGGCCCGCGAATCCGAGGCGGCGCTGCTCAACTACCTCAAGCCGCGGTGGCGGCGTCGGCCGCATGCTCATCGGCCGCCTGTCACCTTAAGGGCTCGCCGTGCGATGTGCAACGCTGGCCGCCGCCGCACGGAACCACTACGGGGCCGTTTTAGTGCCGTCGTTTGTCACGCGGCTCAAAGGTCGCGGCGACGCAACCCCGCGGGCGCGGCGAGCGCTCTGCAGGCAGGACTCTGATTGACCGTTGCGGTGTCATACAATGCCGCCGATGGTTCGTAGTCGCATAGTCGCCGCTCGCGATCGGGGTATTGAGCTCTGCGGTTGCCGCCGACACGCCGCGGGTCGAATGGCAGGCACAGCCCAGCGGCGTCACGGCGCGGCTCCGCGGCATCAGCGCTGTCTCCGCGCGCGTCGCCTGGGCCAGCGGCGCGAACGGCACGGTGCTCCGCACGATCGACGGCGGCGTGACATGGGAACCGCGGCCCGTGCCCGGCGCCGAGAAGCTCGACTTCCGCGACGTCGACGCGATCAGCGAGCAGACCGCGTACGCGCTCAGCATCGGACCCGGAGAGACCTCCCGCATCTACAAGACCCGCGACGGCGGCGCCCAGTGGGACCTGCAGTTCGCGAACACGGATCCCAAGGTCTTCCTCGACGCGATGGTGTTCCGTGACGCGGACCACGGCGTCGCGTTCAGCGACTCCGTGGACGGCCGCTTCGTGATCCTCACCACCACAGACGGCGGCCGCGCGTGGAACCGTGTGCCGGCGGATCGGCTGCCCGCGGCGCTCCCCGGCGAAGGGGCCTTCGCCGCGAGCGGAACGAACGTCGCCGTGCACGGACGCGCCGCGGTCTGGATTGGCACCACGGCGGGACGCGTCCTGCGATCGGCGGACGGCGGCCGGAGCTGGGCGATCTCGACCACGCCACTTCGGACGAACGGGTCGGCCGGCATCTTCTCGATTGCCTTTCGCGACGCCCGGCACGGCGTCGTCGTCGGGGGCGACTACAACAAGGAGAACGAGGCCGTCGACAACGCCGCGGTCACGAGCGACGGCGGCGTGACCTGGACGCTCGTCAAAGACCGGGGCCTGTCCGGCTTTCGATCGGTTGTCGCGTGGGTGCCCGGAATGGCGAAGTCGCTGATCGCCGTGGGGCCGTCCGGCGCCGACTGGTCGTCCGACGACGGCCGGAGCTGGACGCCGCTGGCCGGCGACGGCTTCGACACGGTGAGCTTCGCGCAGCGGGCGCGCACCGGCTGGGCCTCGGGCTCGCGTGGACGGATCGCAAGGCTGACCGTCCGTTGACCGGCCCGCGCGACGCTCGTTCGCCGCTCATCTCGATCATCGTCCCGGTCTTCAACGAGGCGGCGACCGTGGCGGACGTCATCGCCAGGCTGCTCGAGATCGACCTTCCCGCCCCGCGCGAAATCATCGTCGTCAACGACGGATCGAGCGACGGCACGCGCGCCGTGCTCGACGGGCTCGCCACGACGCCGCGGCTCACCATCATTCATGCCGAGCGCAATCGCGGGAAGGGCCACGCGATCCGGCTCGGCCTGTCGCGCGCGCACGGGACCGTTGTCGCGATCCAGGACGCGGACCTCGAGCTGGATCCGGCGCAGCTGGCCCTGCTGGTCGATCCGATCGTGAAGGGATCGTCGTCGGTCGTGTACGGGTCGCGCTTCCTGAGCGGGCGGCCCGACGCGCCGTGGCTCTCCATCGCCGCCAACCGGGCGCTGACGTGGCTGACCAACGCCATCTACGGCTCGTCGCTGACCGACATGGAGACCTGCTACAAGATCATGCGCAGCGACGTCGCGCGCAGCCTCGAGCTGACGGCCGATCGCTTCGACATCGAGCCGGAGATCACCGCCCGGCTGCTCGTCGCGGGCCACAGGATCGACGAGCGTCCCGTGACGTTCACGCCGCGATCGCGCGCCGCCGGAAAGAAAATCGGCTGGCGCGACGGCCTCGTCGCGGTCCGGGTGCTCCTGCGGCTGCGGCCCCGGGGCGCGTTTCTGACTCGTGCGCTTCTGCTGCTCGCGCTCGTCACCCTGCTGACGGCGTGGGCCATCGTCGTGGCAGGCGGCTTCGAGCTTCGAATCGGCGGCGTGTTGATCCGCGCACACCGTCCGGCGATCGCGATCGTCGCGGCGCTGGGCGCGATCGTTCTCGCGGCCACACGGGGCCGGGCGCGGATCGCAGCGGCGTCCACCTGGTGGTGGAAGGCCGTCGACCGCGGCGCGCCGGCGATGGCGGGCGCGGTCGCGATCGCGGCGATCGCCACGGGCTGGGGGTGGGGCACGCACGTCGCGGGCGGATCGGATTCCTATTGCTATCTGAACGAGGCGGAGCTGCTTGCCGCCGGCCACGCGCGGCAGCTGCAGCCCGACGCCGCGAACATTCCGTGGCCCGACAGCCGATGGGCGTTCGTTCCGGCGGGTCACGCGCCGGCGCCCGGTCCGGATGGAGCAGTCGTGCCGATCTGCCCTTCCGGATATCCACTCATGATGGCGGCCGCGCGCACGATAGCCGGCCGCGCCGGCATGTTCTGGATCGTCCCGCTGATGGGCGGCCTGGCCGTGTGGCTGGCCTTCGTCCTGGGCCGCCGCATCGGAGGAGCGGCGGCGGGTTTGATGGCGGCGGTGCTGCTCGCATCCAGCCCGGTTTTTCTCTATCAGATCGTCCAGCCGATGAACGACGTCCCGGCGGCCGCGCTCTGGCTGCTGGCGCTGGTGCTCGCATCGCGTGCCGCCGGGCGTCCTGATTGGATTTCGCAGGCGTGGACCGGCGCCGCGGCCGGAGCCGCTCTCGTCGTCCGGCCGAATCTCCTGCCGCTGGCCGCCGTCACGGCCCTATGGATCGCGACCGCTCGCGCGACCTGGCGCGATCGGCTGCTCTCCATGGTCTCGTTCGGGATCGGCGCGCTGCCGTTCGTGATCCTCGTCATGGCCATGCAGAACGCGATGTACGGCGGACCGCTCAGGTCAGGTTACGGTGACCTCGGCGCGCTGTTCTCGATGGATCACATCGGGCCGAACCTGCGCCGCTACCCGGCGTGGCTGCTGCAGACCCACACGCCGATCGTGCTTCTTGCGCTGGCCGCTCCCTGGCGTGCGCGCGGCGTCGCGCGCTCATCTGTGTGGCTGCTGGCGTTCGCCGCCGCGACGCTGGCGTGCTATCTGCCGTACGTGGTGTTCGATGCGTGGTGGTACCTGCGCTTCGTTCTGCCGGCAGTCGCCGTGATCCTGACGCTGACGGCAGTGACGGCCGCGGAGCTCGCCGGGCGGTTGCCGCCGGCATGGCGCGCGCCCGCGCTCGCGCTCGGATGCGGCCTGCTCGCAGTCTTCTACATCGACATCGCGGCGCGCCGCCAGGTCTTCGAGCTGCGGGCCCTCGAGAGCCGATATCGCATCGCCGGCGAGTACGTCGCGGCGCGGCTGCCACCCGATGCGGCCGTGGTGACGGTGCACCAGAGCGGCAGCGTCCGGTTCTACTCGGGCCGGCAGACGCTCGTCTGGTCCGAAGTAGATCCCTCGTCGCTCGATCGCGCGCTCGAGTACCTCCGCGGCCGCCGGTACCGGCCGTACTTGCTGTTCGAGAGGTGGGAGGAGCCGGCGTTCCGCAAACGCTTCGACGGCAAGAGCACGCTCGCGGCGCTGGATTGGCCGCCAATTGCGGAGATCGATCGCGACGTCAGGATCTACGATCCCGCCGATCGCGCTTCCTACATGGGCGGCGTGCCGGTCTATACAGATCGCGTGTTGACGAAGCGGTGAAGCGGGAAGCTGGGAGCTGGAAGCTGGGAGCTGGAAGCTGGAAGCTGGAAGCGGGCCGCGAAAGATCCCGCGGCCATCCCTACCGGATAATCCGCAGGCCAGCCGGCGTGGGGGGCGACGTCGTATTGCCGAGGATCTTCAGCACCGTGCCGTTCGAGTAGCTCACGATGTAGAGCTCACCGTCGGCGTCCAGCCCGAACGAGCTGACGCCGGATAGCGCCGCGCCGCCGAGCTCCGCGGTGTGTTCGAGCCGGTTGGACGCGGTGGCTTCGCCGGTTGACGGGTTGATCGTCAGCGCGACCGACCACACGCGGCTCCGGACGAAGTCGCCGAAGAAATAGCGGCCGCGGTGTGCCGTGCCAAGCGCAGCGCCTCGATAGACGTACCCGCCGGTGATGGACGCGCCGAGCGAGTGGTCGGTACTCGTGGATGGGATCGGTCAGCGGCGTGAATGCCGGCGGAAGCGTCGTCACGCGACTGTGCGCGCCTTCCCTGTTCCGCCACCCGTAGTTCCGGCCGCCGCGGCCTGCCGGCTCGTAGTCGATCTCCTCCCACTGCCCCTGCCCGACGTCCGCGATAATCAGCGCGCCGGTGCCCCCGCGTTCCGGCGGGTCGAACGAGTACCGCCATGGATTCCGCAAGCCGAAGCTCCAGATCTCCGGCAGCGTCCCCGCCGGCCCGCCGGCGACAAAGGGATTGCTCGCCGGCACCACGTACCCGGCAGGATGACCGTCGGCGACGTTCACGTCGATCCGCAGCATCTTGCCCAGGAGCTCCGCCGGGGTCTGCGCGCGATGGCCGGGGTCGTCGCCCGAGCCGCCGTCGCCGAGCCCGATGTAGAGAAACCCATCCGGACCGAACGCCAGATGGCCGCCGTTGTGGTTCGAGAACGGCTGCGCGATGAGAGGGTTGCGCGAAGCGCCCCACCGCAGATCGAATCGTGAACCAGGGTCGGCGACGGCAGGATCGCTCGATCGACGAAACCGGGCAACGACGGTGTGGCCGGCGCTGTTGGTGAAGTTGACGAAGAAGCGGCCCGAGCCCGTGTCGGGCGAGAACGCCATTCCAAGGAGTCCCTGCTCACCGCCGGAGCGCACCACGCTGCGCAGATCGAGAAAATCCGCCGGCAACGGCGCACCATTGCGAAAGGCGCGAATCCGTCCTCCCTGCTCGACGACAAACTGGACGGCGCGGTCGAGCGGATCCTGGACGAACGCCACGGGCGCCGACAGACCCGAGAGGTGGACGCGCGTGCTGAGCGGAAACTGCGCGACGACCCGCTCGCCGGTCACCGCTGCCGTCACCAGCAATGCGGCAACGGCCAGGTAATGAAGGGCCCCTCGGCTTCGCTCGGGACAGGCCCGTCGGCTTCGCTCGGGACAGGCGCGCATCGGGAATATCGTAGCGCACCGGCAGCGCGCATGGCGCTATGATCGAGCGAATGCGCGCCCTCGTGTTCGGGGCACTCGCTACCCTTGTCGCGTCCGCCGGATGCGGACAGAGTACTCCTCCGACGCCCACGCCGCCGGGTACCGGAGGCGGAGAATCCATCACCGGACGCGAACGGATCGGCTGGGATCAGCAGGCCTCGGACACGGTCGAGCTTGCGACGTTCCAGTACGCCATCTACGTCGACGGCACGCGCAGCGTGGTCGCCGAAGTCTCGTGCGGCGCAGCCGCCGCCGCCGCCGGCTTCCCGTGCAGCGGCAGGCTCCCGGCCCTCTCCGCCGGCGCTCACACGCTCGAGCTCGCGTCGTTCGTTGACAGCGGCGGCGTGGTCGAGAGCGCACGGTCGTCAGCGCTTCGCGTCACCGTAGTCGCATCCACCGCGCCGCCTGCCGCGGTCGATTGGGAGAGCGGGCACGTCGAGACGACCGTCGACGGCCTCGAGCTGCGTGCCGAAAAAGTCATGAGCGGCTTCGAGGAGCCGATCGATGCGGCGTTCACGCCGGACGGCCGCTTGTTCATCGCGGAGCGCATCGGCCGGGTCCGCATCGTGGACGGCGATCAGCGGGCAGATGCGTTGATGTTGGATGCGGACGAAGACGGCGGCCGCGACAGCGTGCTGTCGATCGCCATCGATCCGGATTTCGAGCGGACGCATTTCGTGTTCGTCATCCAGACGGTCAAATCGTCCTCCGGCGCGGTGTTCAGGCTGGCGCGTTACCGCGAGCTGCGCGGCACCCTGGCCGAGCGCGCGATCCTGCTCGAGACCGGCGCCACCGCGGCCGAGGAGGCTGCGGCCGTGTTGAGATTCGGGCGGGACGGCAAGCTCTATCTCGCGCTGGACGATCGTGGCGGCGCCGGCAGGCTTCTTCGACTCAACGTGGATGGCACCAGGCCACGCGACCAGGCGGGCACGACCCCGGCAGTTGCGCACGGCCTCCGCTCGCCCCGGGGCATGGGCTGGGATCCGCGATCCGGGCTGCTCTGGATCGCCGATGACGACGGTGGCAACGCCGGTCACCTCAGCGCTGTCGCGACCTCCGCTCCTCCCGTCCGAGTGCTGGTGCGTGGACGCCACGCGCTCGGCGAGGCGGCCGGATCGCTCGCGTTCTACAGCAGCGACCTCCTGCCCGAACTGCGCAACAATGCGCTGGTCGCGTCGCCGGCGGGGCGTCACCTGCTGCGGCTGCGCTTCGCGAATGCGGATCCGACCCGCGTCGCGAGCGCAGAGCCGTTGCTCCAGGATCATGTCGGCGCCATACGAGTCGTCACGATTGGTCCCGGCGGCGCGATCTATTTCTGCACCGCCGACTCGCTCGGACGCCTCGTGCCCAATCGGTAGCGTCGGCCCTCGGCCTGCCCTGAGCGAGCGCACGGCATCAAGGCGAGTCGAAGGGCGCTTCGCGCCTCAGGAGGGCCAGGTTGATGTGTGCGTGGACGCGCCTCGGAATCATCGTCCTCATCGCCGGCGGCTTTGTCTCCGCGGCGCCGCAGGACTACGGCCGGGAACCTGTCCATGATGAGGGCTACGATGGGCGGTTCACGTTCGTCCGCCTGCGTTGGGATTCCGGCTTCAGCGGCAGGCGAGGAGGCGGAGCCGCCTGGAACCACGACTATCCGAGGGCGGATTTCAACCTGATGAAGATCCTGGAAGCCGTCACGCTGATCCCCGTCCGTACGGACGTGACGCGCGTGCTCGCCCTCGACGACCCCGAGCTGTTCAAGTATCCGATCGCGTACATGTGGGAGCCCGGCTACTGGGTGATGGACGACTCCGAGGCGGCCAGCTTCCGCGCCTACCTGCTGAAGGGCGGCTTCGCGATCTTCGACGACTTCGAGCACGACCAGTGGGACAACTTCGAGGCGCAGATGCGGCGCGTGCTGCCCGAGGCGCGCTTCGTCAAGCTCGACGTGACGCATCCCATCTTCGACTCGTTCTTCCGGATGACGAAGATCGACTTCCCGCATCCGATGATGGGAATTCTGCCCACCTACTACGGGGTCTACGAGGACAACGACCTGTCGAAGCGGCTGATGGTGATCGCGAACCACAACCACGACGTCGCGGAGTATTGGGAGTTTTCGGGGAGCGGACTGTTTCCCGTGGACCTGTCGAACGACGCGTACAAGCTGGGCGTGAACTACATGATCTACGGGCTTGACGCACTGAGGTCCGGCTGAAGCCGGACGCCACCGACGCGATCCCCGTGGTGTCCGGCTTTAGCCGGACCTATATCAGCTTGACCGGCAGCGCCGTCGCGACCTGGCCGAACGTACGCGCCGCGCTCCCGATGGCGGGCGCCACGCAGACGATGGGGGTTTCGCCGGCGCCGGCCGAGGCGAGATCCTTCCGGTCGAGGAGGATCACGTCGATCGGCGGAACGTCCTTGAACCGCGGCACCCGGTACTGCGCCATCGTCCCGTTCAGGATCCGGCCGTCGTCGAACTCGATCGCTTCGAACAGCGCCCCGCCCAGCCCCTGGACGACCGCGCCTTCGACCTGGTTGCGCAACCCGTCCGGGTTGACGATCGCCCCGCACTCGAACGCCACGACGACGCGGTCCACGGTGAAGCCGGCGGCTGTCTTCGAAAGCTCGGCGGCCGAGGCCACGTAACTGCCCTTCTCCGTCCCACACGCGATGCCCAGGCCCTTGCCGGCCGACGACGGCTTGGGCCAGCCGCACGCTCGCGCCGCGGCCGTGAGCACCGCGCGCATGCGCTCGTCGCGCAGATGCCGAAGGCGGAACTCTACAGCGTCGGCGCCGAGCGCCCGCGCGATCGCGTCCATGTGCATCTCGCGCGCGTAGTGGTTGGCGGTCGCCGCCAACCCACGATACGAGCCCTGCCGCAGTGGAGAGCTCGACGGATGGAACGCGATGCGCTGGTTCGGCACGTCGTACGGCGTCCTGATGCCGGCGTTGCCGGAGTTCCAGTTGTCGAATTCCCAGGCAACCAGCGTCCCCGCGGCGTCGACGGCGGCCTTGATGTCGATCACGCCGGCCGGCCTGAAGTAGGCCCACGAGAACTCTTCGGCCCGGGTCCACACGAGCTTCACCGGCCGGCCCGCGGCCTTCGCGAGCCTCGCCGCTTCGACGGCGTACTCGCCGGTGTGCTTCCCGCCATATGCCGACCCGGTGTCGGGGACGATCACGCGGACCCGAGTCTCGGGAATCCGGAAGGCCTCGGCCAGCTCGCTGCGGACGCCGAACGGCCGCTGCGTGCCGGTCCAGACGGTGAGCTTCCCCTCGGTCCACTCGGCGACCGCGGCGCGCGGCTCGAGCGGCACGTGGGCGATGTAGGGAATGCGATAGCTCGCCTCGAACGAGCGCGCGGCTTTCACCTCGGCGACGTTGCCCATGGCAAAGGGCGTCGGCGCGCGCGCGCCATCCGGCGCTTTCTTGAGGTGGTCGTAGATCGTCGAAGACGATGGCTGACGGGCGCCCGCCGTCCACTGCGCCTCGACGGCGGCCGCGGCACGACGCGCCGCTCGCTCGCTCGGCGCAACCACGCCGACGAAATCGCCGTCGCGCACGATCGAGACACCGGGCATGGCGCGCGCGCGCGTGTCGTCGATCGAGGCGAGCGCCGCGCCGATGGCGTTCGGCCGGACGACACTGCCGTGCAGGAGTCCCGGCCGGACGACGTCCGGCGTGTACTGATGACGGCCCGTGACGAACGCGCGGCCATCCACCTTGGGCGCGGGCTTTCCCCGGACGTCCCACTGCGCCGCGGGCGTGGTCGCCGGCTCGGCCGCGACCGCGCCCGCGAGCTTCTGTCCTTTGGTCAGCTCGCCATAGGCGGCGGACTTGCCGGCGGACGAGACAATCCGGCCGTCGCGCGCGGTCAGGGTCGTCCGATCGACCTGCCACTGCGCGGCTGCCTGATCGATGAGCATCTCGCGGGCGGTGGCCGCGGCGCGCGCCAGCTGCCGGCCCATCCGCGGCGTGCTCTGCGATCCGAACGTGCCGGCGTCGTACGGCGTCAGGTCGGTGTCCGCCATCACCATCGAAATCGCGCCGAGCGGCAGCCGCAGCTCGTCGGCGACCGCCTGAGCGAGCGACGTGCGGATGTTCTGGCCGATCTCGGTCTTGCCGGTGTATGCCGTGACGCGCCCCTGCTCGTCGATGTGGAGCCAGGCCGCGAGGTTGGATGTGTCGCCGCGCGTCTGGGCGCCTCGCCCGGATTCCTGCGCGAACACCGAGGGGATGGCCGCCACCACGACGAGGCCGCCGCCGACCACGCGCAGGAAATCACGGCGCTCCAGCTCGAACCGGTACCGCTGCGCCTCGCTCAGCTCGTACCGCTCCGGCTCGATCGGTACTCCTGAAGGTCAGATGCCAGACCGTCCGTGGCGTCCGGCTTCAGCCGGACCGGGGCGGTTTGGGGACCAACGCCCGTCTTATCCGTGTTATCCGTCGACTTCACGTTCATGACCTGACCCCGAATTCACGTTCACGACCTGACCCCGGTTTGCCGGACTTCATGCGCTCGGCTGCCATCCGCACGGCACGGACGATACGGGGGTAGGCGCCGCAGCGGCAGACGTTGCGATCCATCAGGCGGGCGATGTCCTGCTCGGACGGATCGGGCGACTGCTTCAGCAGGCCGATCGTGGCCATCACCATGCCAGGCGTGCAATAGCCGCATTGAAACGCTTCCGCCTCGAGGAACGCCTCCTGCACGGGGTGCAGCCGGTCGCCGTCCGCGATCGCTTCGATGGTGGTCACGGGCTTGCCGGCCGCGGCGCTGACCGGCGTCACGCACGACCGGGCCGGCTGACCGTCGATGAGCACCGTGCACGCGCCGCAGTGCCCCTCCCCGCAGCCGAACTTGCTGCCGGTCAGGCCGAGGTCGCCGCGGATGATCGTCAGGAGGCTGTCGTTCGCGTCCGCGTCCACCTCGTGCACGCGGCCGTTGACGCGGAGGGTGTGTCTGCTCATGGTAGGTTCCGTTGGCGTCCGGCTTCAGCCGGACCCTATGGATTCCGGTGGCGTCCGGCTTTAGCCGGACCTCAGTGCGTCAGCGCGTACATCACGATGTTGATCCCGACCGCGTACCCGTCGGGCGAGAACCGGTAGAAGTATCGCGGATCTTCTCCCTCGCGCTCCCAGGCGTCCGAGATGTCCGTGTTGTGCGTCATCAGGACCATCAGCCGGCCGTGTTTGTCGCTGATGCCGCGCACGTTCACCCGGGCGCTCTCTTCGCCACGCTCGGAGGTCTCCCCGCCGTTGCGCCTCCACGAGTTGATGGAGGGGATCTGTGGCACTTTCTCGAAGACGAACAGCGTGCGATAGAGCGGGTGCTCCGGCCCGAGGTCCTCGATGGGATACTTCTTCGGCGGCAGGACGCGGCCGATCTCCTCTTCCCACTGGTTCCACGCGTCGTAGCCCCAGAAATCGTCCACGTACAGGAACCCGCCCTTCAGCAGGTACTCACGCAGACGGACGACCTCCTCCTCGCTGAAATTGAGGGTCCCGACGTCCTCCATCTCGATGATGGGGCACTTGAAGATCGCATCGTCGGTCAAGCGGACGACGAGGTGGTTCGGCTCGCCGTTCGCCAGCACGCTGATCTTCGTCTTCGTGAGCTCCGAGAGCCGGATCGAAAAATTGATGTCGGCGTCCGGATAATCGGTCGACCACCCCTGGCCGCCGTCCTCGCGGCGATAGCTGGTGTACATGCCGCGGCAGAAGTTGTAGAACCCGTCGAAGCTGTCGGCCTGGGGAAAGCGCGGCGGCTCGTAGCGCATGCGGCTCCAGCGCTGGCCGTACCCCTGCGCACCGGCAAGGACGGCCGCCAGCGCAGCCAGGCAGCAGGCGAGAGCCAGGCGTTTCATGGATCTCCGGACGTCAATGGCTGAGCGCGTAGAGCACGACGTTGATGCCCAGCGCGTACCCGTTCGGACCGAACTCGTAGAAATACCGCGGGTCTTCCCCTTCACGCTCCCACGCATCGGCGATGTCGGTGTTGTGGGTCATGAACACCATCAGCCGGCCGCTCGAATCGCTGATCCCGCGGCCGTGGACGACGTCGGTGTCGGGCGGATCCTCGGACGTACTGCCGCCGGGTGTCCACATCCGGATCGACGGAATCTGCGGCACGCCCTTGACGGGGTACAGCGCGCTGAAGAGCGGATGATCCAGCGGGAGATCCCGGATGGGGTAGTCCGCCGGCGGCAGCACGCGGCCGATCTGCTCCTCCCAGTATTGCCACGCCGCGGTCCCCCAGAAGTCGTCGACCCACAGAAACCCGCCCTTGAGCAGGTACTCGCGGAGCCGTTCCACTTCCACCTCGGTGAAGTGCGCCGAGCCCATGTCCTCCATGTGGACGTACGGGCAGTTGAACAGGTTGTCGTCCGTCAGTCGCACGGTGAGGTGATTGGGCTCGCCGTCGGGACGCCGGCTGACGCGCGTCTTCGTCAGCTCGGAGAGACGGATCGAGAAGTTGATGTCGGCGTCCGGATAGTCGGTGCCCCAGCCCATTCCGCTGGGCATCCTGCGGACCTGCGTGTACATCCCGCGGCAGAAGTTGAACCCGCCGTCGAAGCTCTCCGCGGTCGGTTCACGAGGCGGGACGCGGCTGAACCGCCGGAACTGCGCGCCCGTCACCGCGCCGCAGACGACGACGAGGACGAGGACGAGCAGCGGAACGCGCCGTGGCATTCGTGGACCGCCCTTACTTGGGATCGTTCTTCTTGTCGTCCGGCTTGGCGCTCTCGGGCTTGCCGGGCCCCTTCGACAGCGACTTGTAGGACTGCTCCACCAGCTTCCGGTATTCCTCGGGGACATCGTCCGAACCCGAGAGGAACACTTCGGTGCTCTTCACGTCCGCCTGCCGGCGCAGGTTGAACTCGAAGCGCTTCATGCCTTCGGACACGGCCGACTGGAGGCGCTCGAGCGTGGCGGCATCCTGGTACACGCGATCGTCGTCGAGCGCACGCAGGTTGCGCAGCACCTCGTCGAGGGCCTTGGCATCGACGCCCTGCCCCTGGATCATGCGCCGGAGCTGCTGCGCGTCGTTGACGAACTGGCGCGCTTCACCGCGGAACTGCCTCACGTCGTCCGGATCGAAGCGGGCGCCGTCGAAACGCCCGGGCCGGCGGTCGCCGTAGCCGCCGCTGTCGTTGAAACGGCCGGTCGTGTCGCCGTTTCCATCGCGGCCGCCCTGGGTGCGGCTGCCATCGTTGGTGCCGCCCTGACCGCCCTGCTGACCCTCACCCTGCTGGCCCTGCTGACCCTGGCCCTGCTGGCCCTGCTGCCTTGCTGGCCCTGCTGGCCCTGCTGACCCTGGCCTTGCTGACCCTGTTGACCCTGGCCTTGCTGGCCCTGCTGACCGGGCTGACCGGATTGCCCCGGTTGCCCTTGCTGACCTTGTTGACCTTCCTGGCCCTGCTGTCCCTGACGCCCCTGCTGCCGCTGTTGCCGCTCGCGCATCCGCTGATCGAGCGAGTCGACGCCGCGCGCCAGCTCGCGCGCCCGGTCGAGCGCCTGGCTCATGGCGTCGGCCTGGCTCGGCTTCCCGAGCGCGGCCGCCGCTTGTCCGAGCGTGTTCTTCAGCGACTCGAGGTTCGAGCCGATCGAGCCTTCCATCGCCTGCTGCTCGGTCTGCGGGCTGCCGGCGCGAACCATCGAGCTCGAGTAGCGGATCTTGTCGCGCACCTTGGAGTTGCGGATCGACTCGGCGCCCTCGGCCAGCTTGCGCGCGGCCTCTTTCTCCTGCGCCCGCAGATCGCTCGCCGATCGATCGAGCTGCCGCTCGAGATCTCCGACTTTCTGTTCCAGCGCGCCTTTCCGCTGCACGAGTTGCTGCGCTTTTTCCTGACGGCGCTCACCCGCGGAGTCGAGCCCTTTGACGTCTTCGGCGATCTCCTGCTGCTCGCGGGCGAGCTCCTCGGCCTGCTGCAGCGCGTTCTTCACGTCGCGCTCGGCGCGGCCCCCCTTCGTCTGCTGCAGCCGCCGCTCCGCCTCTTTGAGCCGGTCCAGCGCCGCGGCCGCCTGGGCGCCGCCCTGCTGGCCGTTGGCGGCCGCCTTGCGCATCGCATCGGCCGCCTCGCGCAGTTGCCTCGCCGACTGCATCAGCTCCGGCCGGTTCTCCTCACGCGACAGCTGTTCGAGCCGGCGCGCCGCTTCTTCCGCCTGGTCCGCGAGATCGCGCTGCTGCTGACCGGAGCCGCCGCCCGAGGCCTGCTGCCCGAGCGCGGCGCGCCGCCGCTGCCGCTCCGCTTCCTGCTCCTGACGGCGCGCGAGCTCCTTGAGCTTCTCCATCAGCTCGTCGAGTTTCTGATCCGACTGCTCCTGCGAAGCCTGCTGACGGCTCTCGTACTGGTTCGCCATCTTGTCGAGCTCCATCTCGAACAAGTCGGCGAGATCCTGCGCCATGGCGCTCCCACCGCCGCCTCCGCCGCCGCCCCCCTGCTGGCGCTGCATCTGGACCTGCATCTCGTATTCTTCTTCCGCCCGCTGCAGGTGCTGCAGCGCCTTCTGCTCGGGGGGCAGCGCCGCTTCGGGGCTGACCGCATGCAGCTTGGACTCGGCGGCCTTCATCTCCGTGACGGCCAGCGGCAGCAGCTCCGCCACCTTCTTGAACGCGGGATCCTGCTCGACGAGGCGGCTGTTCATCCTCGTCAGGAGACCGTCCACCTGCTCGCGGAGGCGCGACTGGGACAGGGCGATCACGATCGAGTTCTCGCGGACCTTGTCGGCCGTCATCTTCTTGCGATCGCGCTGGACGTTGAACGTCGCGGCGATGATCTGCCGCTGCTGCTCGGAGAGCGCCCCGACCTGGTTCCCGCCCCCGCCGCCGCCGCCACCGCCGCCGCCGGCGTCGGACTGCGCGCGCCGGAACTCCTTGCTGAGCGGACGCACGCGCACGAAGTACATGTCGCTCATCGCCGGCTTCGAGCCCTGCACGCCGTCGTTGTCGGCCGCCTTCGCGTAGTACGAGACGAAGTCGCCCGCCTTGACGTCCAGCTCCTCGAGATAGAACGTGTGGCCGGCCGAGACCTCCGACAGCCGCTTCTTGCCGTCGAACAAGCGGAGCGTCTTTTCCGGCCCGCCGTTGACGGAGTACACGAGATCCAGATCGCGCACGCCGAAATCGTCGTCCGCGCGCGCTTCGACGAACACTTCCTCGATCGGAGAGGCGGAGGTGTCGCGCCCGGGCTTGCTGATGGAGACCGTGGGCGGCTGATCCGCCAGCGCGTCAATCGTGTACTGGGGCGAGGCGGTCACCCGTTCGCCCGACGGCGCGTCGAGCTCGATCCGATAGAACCCGTCCTTGTCGATCTTGAATGCCCCCGTCAGCGGCGTGGGGGATCCGCCTTCGGCCGCCGGCGCGAGCGCGCTGCGCTCCGTGTCCGACAACACGATCTGCCCGCCCGGCGACTGCATCGTCGGCACCGCGCGGACGCGGATTTCCGTGCCCTTGAGCACGGCGATGTCGCCGCCGTCCTCGATCTTCTGCGGCGGGAGTCCCGTGTAGGCCGGGAAGTGGTACTCGAGCTCGAGCCGCTGCACGTAGGGAAGCTCGACGACCTTCAGCGTGAAGACCTCGGAGCGGACGCCGTTCGCCTCGACGAAATAACTGATCGGCGCGGCGAGGTCGAACAACATGCCTTCGTACTTGCCGTCGTCGCCGCGGAGGAGCGTGACGCGCTCGTAGGCGGCCTCGGGCGTCTTGCGCACGAGCAGCGACGCCTGCTCGGCGTCGAACCCGGACAGGTGCGCGGTAATGGTCTGGTCCGCGCCGCGCGGAACCGTCGCGTTGCCGGGCGTGACCTCGATGCGATAGGGGGCGGCCGCCAGGACGTCGCGCGACACGACGAACAGCGCCGACAGCGCGTGCCGGAGGTACGCGGGACCGAGCCCGAAGAGCGCGATGGCGCCGACGGCGAGTGCCGCGAGCGTCAGGCCGTAGCGGCGCACCGGCACGCGCTCGACGCGGCGCCCGCTTTCAATCTCCTTGCACTTGTCCACCGCCGACTCGACCAGCTTGCGCACGAGCGTCGCCGAGTACGGCGAGTCGGCGCCTCCGCGGCCCGCTTCGACGGCGCTGATGATCCCCGCCTGCAGGGACGGCTCGTGCTCTTCGAGGTAGAGCGCGACCTGCTCGTCGCTCGCGCTGCGCATCAGCGGCCGCACGAGGAGGTAGCCGATCAGGCCCACGAGCGCGACGCCCAGGATGACGCGGAAGGTGATGATGGCGCCTGGAGTGAAGCGCCAGGACTCGAGCCCCAGGGCCGAGAGCACGAGGACGAGGAGGCCGACCCCGACGACGCCGAGGGCGCCGCGCAGGGCCAGTTTCATGCGCCAGCGGCGGCGCACCTGGCGGATGATCTCGACCAGTTCGGACGAGGGATCCCTGGGCCCAAATTGATAGCTCATAAAGCGCCGTGCCTCCCCGACAACAAGATTAGCACCCTGCCCGAAGCCACGCCGTCAAAATGGGGGCTGCCACAGTTTCGTCACGGGCGGGCCAGGGGCGGTCGCATGCGGCCCGATTGCAGGGCTAAAGCCCTGCGTTACGCCTGGTACCTGTCCACGCCCTACTTGCTGGCCTAAAGGCCAGCGCTACACGTATTGCGTGCCGGTCCGCGACAGCCGGTTTCCCAGCAGCGTTTCGAGCGCCAGCAGGACAATGCCGGCAAACAGCAGGTACCACCAGATACGCTGCGAGCGCTCGTGGTCCTGGTCCGTCGTCACGGCGTTCGTCCCGGGGGCCGCCGCGCCGCCGGCACGCCCCATCGCCGCCGCGACGACCTCCTGCGGATCCATCGGGGTCAGGTCGGATTCCGACAGATCGACGTTGCTCGCGACGGTCATCGCCGGCGCGGCGTCGCGGCCCTGCGGGCGGACCTCGTAGAACCCCTGCTCGGCGAGCTCCAGCACGTCAGGGCCTTCGCCGTCGAGCATCACCCGCTCGCGCGACGGTGTGAGCACGACCCGCGGGATGGCCTGCCGGGTCGTGCCCGGCACGGGCGCAGGGCGGGCCGGTTCGAGCACGTCGCCGACGGTCAGCCAGGACCGGCGCTCGCTGTAGGCGGCCAGCGTCGTGGCCATGCGGTGCACGAACGGAAGAAACACGGCCTTGAGCGGGAGGTCGTTCCACACCAAATCGAGCGTGGACATCCACAGCAGCACGCGCCCGTTGCCGATCCTGCGCTCCATCAGCGCCGGCGCGCCGTCGTCGAAGCGCGCGATGATCTGCGCGCCGGCTGCCGGCGTCACCGCGCGGTAGCTGTAGAACCGGGCGCCGGAAAAATCGCCGCTGCGCGGCGCGCGGAACGGCTCGAAGATCACGTTGCTGTATTCGAGCGCGCCGAGACGTCCGGCCTGTCCCTTGGTGCGATCGATGGGCTGCCCCGGCGCCGCGGGAAGGATGTCGGCGGCGCCGCCCGTTCCGGCCGGCCAGGACGCCCGCGCGCCGAGCGCGGCCAGCAGGCCCCCGCCCCGCGCCACGAACGCGCCGAGCCGTTCGGCGGTCAGCTGCGGCACCGGCACGTCGTTCAGGATGACGACCGAGGCGCGCTGCAGATCGTCCGTCGTCAGCGCATCGATCGACTTGGCGTCGATGTCGAACGGCGGCGCGTCGCCGAGCGCGAGCGCGCGCGACAGGTACAGGCTCGCGTCGCGCGGCGCGCCGGGCCGCTCCGCGATGACGATGCGCAGCGGCGCCTTGGGCGATACGAGGAAGTGGAAGGCGTTGTCGACCGCCAGCGCGTCGGCGCCGATCTTCACCGTCCCGCGCGTGTCGCGCGCCGCCGGCGTGAACGCCACGAAGGTCACCGACGCCGAGCTGTGCTGGTCGACGTGGATGCGCTCGGTCTGCACCTGGCGCCCGTCGATCTCGAGCGTGATCTCGAGGTTCGAGACGGCCACGGGACCGTGGTTCGTCACGCCGCCGGTGACGGTCACGCGGTCCTGATCGGAGAAGGTGGCGCGCTGAATCGAGACGGGCGTCACGCTGACGTTCGCCGTGGCGTTGTCGACGATCGGGACGGGCTTCAACACCACGCCGTCCGGAAGCCGTACGCCCTCGGCGCCCTGCCAGCCGGTACGCTGGAAGTCCGAGATCAGGATCACGTGACGCTGCGGCAGCGCCGATTCGCTCGCGATGCTGCCGGCGAGCTTCAGCGCGGGACCGTACCGGGTGGCCCCCGCGCCGGGCTTGCCTGTCGCCACCGCAGCGTTCAGCCGTCCGCGATCCGAGGTCGAGCGCAGGGCGACCTCCGCGCCGGACGAGAAGAACACGATCGACGCCCGGTCGGCCGGCCCGACCTCGCCGATCGCGTCGGCCGCCGCCTTGGTCGCGCGCGCCCATCGATCGCCGTAGCCCATGCTGTACGAGCGGTCGATCAGGACGACGACTTCACGTGCGCCGCCGGCCGCAGCCGCGGAGAGCGTATCGCGCCGCAGGAACGGCCGCGCGAACGCCGCCACGATGAGCGCCAGCGCCGCCAGCCGCAGCAGCAGCAGCGGCCAGTTGCGGATCCGCCGCCGCCGCACCGACTGATACGGGATCCGCCGCAGGAACATCAGCGACGGAAACTGCACGACGTTCTTCCGCTCGCGCTGGATCAGATGAATGATCACCGGCACGGCGAGCGTCGCGAGCCCGAGCAGGAACAGGGGAGTCAGGAACGACATGTGGGCCCTTCGCTGGCGACGCACGTGTTCCGGCTAAAGCCGGAAGCCACGAGAGCAAAACGGGCGTGCGACAGACAAGTCCTCATCGCACTCTGGTCAAACGCTCGCGCGCGGTGAGGTAGCTGAACAACGCGTGATCGAGCGGCGCCGACGTGTTCACGAGCGTGTAGTCGATGCGGTTGCCGGTGAACCGCTCCTGGAGGCCGTCCACGTGCGCACGGACGAGGGATCGGTACTGGTCGGCCAGCGCGTCAGGCACGATCGGAATCTGCTCCCCGCTCTCCAGGTCCTCGAAGCTCGACGGGGCGTCGAACGAGAAATCGAGCTCCGCCGGGTCGAGCAGGTGGAACACGATCAAGTCGTTGCCGCGCGACCGCAGCGGCCCCACGGCCTCGAGCACCGCGTCCGGCTCTTCGTAGAGATCGGAAATCAGCACCAGGAGGCCGCGCCGCCCGAAGTGCTCCGCCATCTTGTGCAAGGGGGCCCGCAGGCTTCCGGGCGCCGCGGGCTTCAACTTGTCGAGCGTGTGGAGCACGACGTCCATGTGCTTGGCGGATGACGGCACGAACTCGACGATATCGGAGTCGAACGCGACCAGGCCGACGCGGTCGCGCTGCTTGTGCACCAGATACGTGAGGCACCCGGCGAGCATCTTCGCGTAGTCCAGCTTCGTCACGCCGCGGCTGCCGAACCCCATCGACTTGGACACGTCGAGCAGCACCGAGAAGTTCGCGTTCGTGTCCGCCTCGTACTCCTTGATGTAGAACCGGTCGGTCCGCGCGTAGAGCCGCCAGTCCACGCGGCGGATATCGTCGCCCGCCACGTAGCCCCGGTGCTCCGCGAAATCCACCGACGCGCCGAAGTACGGCGATCGGTGCATCCCGTTGATGAACCCCTCGACGACGTGCCGCGCGACGAGCTCCAGGTTGCCGATCCGCGACAGCACGATCGGATCGACGAAGCGCGCGCCGGGCGTGGTGTGAGTGCCTGTCACTGAGTCATGTCTCCGATCGTGAACACTCGGGGTCCGGGATCCGGGATCAGCGATTAGGGATTAGGGATTAGGGATTAGGGATTCCTCTACATCCCTGATCTCGGTACCGCGACCGACTCGAGCAGCCGATCGATGAGCGTGTCGGTCGAGACCCCCTCCGACTGCGCGTGGAAATTCGTCAGGACGCGATGGCGCAGCACCGGGTGGGCCATCGCGCGGATGTCGTCGAAGCTCACGTGATAGCGGCCGGTCGTCAGCGCCTTCGCCTTCGCGCCGAGCACCAGGTACTGCGCCGCGCGCACGCTGCCGCCAAACGCCACCCACTTCTTCACGGAGTCGGGGCAGGTCGGCGACTTCGGCCGGCTCGCGCGCACCAGGTTCAGCGCGTAGTGCATCACCGGCTCGGCCACCGGCACGCGCCGCACCAGCCGCTGGAACGCGATGAGGTCCTCTCCGGTGACCGTCCGCTCGAACTTCGGATCGATGATCGCCGTCGTGGTGCGGACGACCTCGAACTCTTCCTCTTCGGGCGGGTGCTCGATCACGATGTGGAACATGAACCGATCGAGCTGCGCCTCGGGAAGCGGATACGTGCCCTCGAGCTCGATCGGGTTCTGCGTCGCGAACACGTAGAAGGGCTCCTCGAGCTTGTAGGTGCGGCCCTGGATCGTGACGCGGTGCTCCTGCATCGCCTCGAGCAGCGCCGACTGCGTCTTGGGCGGCGTCCGGTTGATTTCGTCGGCCAGGACGATGTTCGCGAAGATCGGCCCCGGCGCGAACACCATCTGCCGCTTGCCGGTCGCCGTGTCCTCCTGGATGATGTCCGTGCCGGTGATGTCGGACGGCATCAGGTCCGGCGTGAACTGGATGCGGTTGAACTTCAGGTCGAGCACCCGCGCGAGGGTGTGGATCAACAGCGTCTTGGCCAGCCCCGGCACGCCGACGATGAGGCTGTTGCCGCCGACGAACAGCGTCAGCAGCACCTCGCTGACCACGTCGTCCTGGCCCACGATCAGCTTGCGCAGCTCGGTGATGATGCGTTCCCGGCCCGCTTTCATCCGCTCGGCCAGCGCGACGTCGTCGGGCGATTCGAGGGTCACGGTGTCAGTGACGGTGCGATTCAAGACGGCCTCCAGTAGAAAAGAGCGGTGTCAACTTCCAACTCCCAAAAAAAGCCAACTCCCAAGGTTCTGAGGAGTTTTCAATGCGTCAGTCCGTAAATCACGTAGTTCACGCCGAACTTGTACGCTTCGTTCGTCAAGTCGACCATCGCAGTCCCCTCGGGCGAGAATTCCCAGTACTCGCTCAGGTCCTGGTTGACGTTGGCGACGGCGATCAATCGCTTTCTCGGATCGTTGTCCTCGAACAGCCCCCAGTACGACGGCACGAACCCCTCGCTGTAGGTCGGATGGGGCGTCAGCGTCTCCGGATGATCGATCTCGAAGAACGAATGGAACACCCGCGACGTGCCGTCGAGCTGAATCCAGTGCGCCTCCGGCAGCACCGCGCGCATCTGATACTGCAGGTTGTCCCAGTCCCCGCCGCGGAAGTCGTCGAAGATCGCGAAGCCTCCCTTGAGCAGGTAGCTGCGGAACGCCGTCGCTTCGGTTTCCGTGACGGCCCAGCCGCCGGGCTCGGCCATGTAGACGATCGGATACTTGAACAGCTCGGGATCGTCGAGCTTCAGGATGTTCGAGCCGTTGGTCCGAATCTCCAGCAGCGTGAGCTCCTCCAGAATCTTCGAAAAATGCACCTCGCCGTCCGGGTAGTCGTGAGCCCACAGCGGGCCGCCGCCCCGCCGGAACCCGTCGGCGAACCCGCTGTCGTAGCGCAGGCGGACGAACGTGAACCGGCCGTCGTATGGCGTGTTGCCCTCCACCTGGACGTCGAGCTGCGACGAACGCCGGTTCCTTCCCCGCTGCGCGAGCATCACCGCTCCCGCCAGGGAGACGAGGAGCAGGACGAGCGCGACGTGGCGGGACCGCGCCCCACTCACTTCTTCCCCTCGAGCTCTTTGATCTCCCTGCTCTTCGTCGCGAGCTCGATCAACAGCTTCTCGAGCTCCGCGGCGTAGCGCGCGGGCTCCATGCCGGTCTTGAGGAGCTTCAGCCCTTCGACGCGGCGCTCGAGCGTGCGCCGCTCCTCGTGCAGCGCCCGCAGCTTCGGATCGGCCGGCAGCGGCTCGGCGGACTCCGCCCGGCCGAGCGACAGGATCGCGGCGACCCGTCCGTTCTTGCCGTCCGGCTTGGGGTCGGCGCTCCCCTCCTTGTCGCCGCTGTCGTCGAGGAGCGGGTGCTCGGTCAGCATGATCCCCTGCTGCTCGTAGGCGCGCGCGACGCCGAGACGCGCCGCCGTGAACGCCTCGAGCACCGAGATCCGGCGGTTCTTGTCGGCATCGGCGGCGTCGCTCGTCAGCGCGTCGATGAACTGCCCGCCGAAGAGCGTCGTGAAGCGTTCCGCCCCGGTCCGCGTCGCGGTGACAATCGTCCGGCCCGGCCCCGACAGCTCGGCCAGAAAGGGCCCGCTCGCGCTCGCGGTGTTGACGAACACGACGTGCCGCGACGGCAGGCTCCGCAACAGCGGCGCGAAGTCCGCGGGCGTCATGTCCGGCCCCGGCAGGTTGAACTTCGCGACCTTGCCGTCGAACGTGCCGTGCCCGATCAGCACGACGAACACCACGTCGTCTTCTTTCGCGAGCTTCGCGAGCCGTCCGAACGCGGCGTCGATCTCCTGCTTCGTCGATTTCCCCGTCGCGCGCTTCGCGTCCTGCTCCGGCAGCTCGGCGAGGTAGACGACGTGGTCGCGCGGCACGCCGAGACGGCCCGTCGCGGTGTCCACGAGCGTTGACGCCCAGCGCTGAAACAGCTCGCGGTGCTCCGGCTCGCCGGCCAGCCCGACGATCACGGCCAGGCGCACGTCCTGCGCCGCAACCGGAGCGGCGGCGAGCGCGGCGACGAACAGGAACGCGAAAACACGAATCACTAATCACTAATCCTTGAATCCTTGAATCGGATCCTCGAATCCCGAATTCCGAGTCCCGAGCCCGGAGTCCCGAGTCCCGAGTCCCGGTATCGCGTCAAACCGTCCTACGCCAACCCCGTCGCCCGCCGATAGCCCCACTCGGCGCACACGAGCCCGACGAGCACGATCAGCACGATCGGCATGTGCCACAGCTCGCGCTCTTCGATCGTCGTGACGCCGCGTCCCGTGTAGCGGAGATCTTCCGGCATGCCGTTGACCGTCTCGGGCGTGTAGAACCGGCCGCCGGTCTCCTCGGCAATCCGCTGCATCCGCTGGGCATGCATCGTCGCGTCGAAGTACTCGGCGTCGCTCGGCGTGGCGCGGACTTCCGCGGAGCCGGTGCCGATCGTCTTGCCGGCGCGCGTCGCCTCGACCTTCGCGGCATACATGCCCTGGTCCGGGGCCGGGATCGTCGCGCGGTACTCGCCGTTGCGCTCGCCGGTCCACTGCATCGGCACTTCCGTCACGGTGCCCTTCGGGCCGCTCACCGTCGCGACGACGCGGGCGTCGTTCAACTCGACGAAGGCGGCGTCGACGACTTCGGCGATCAGCGTGAACTGCTCTCCCGGCTCGACGCGATCGCTGGTGGTATGGACATCGACCTGATCGGGCGCGCCGTCGACGAGCCACCGGAGCAGCTGACGCCAGTAGTTCTCGTGCGTCTGATCCTCGACCGTCATCTTGACGTCCATCTGCCAGTGCCACGAATCCTGCACCAGGAACGCCAGCGTCTTGCCGCGGCCGTAGCGCTGCGAGGCCAGCACGACCTGGTCCCGGCGGCGCTCGTCGGTGCCGTTGAGCAGCACCGTCGCGCCCGGCTTCACCGCCCGGACGGTGTTGACGCTCGTCAACCCCGGCATGTCGGCCCAGCGGGCGGTCGAGGCCGCTTCGGTCGCGGCGATCTGCGTGACCCCGTGCGCCTCGCCGGCGCGCGTCGGCTTCACGCGAAGCCGGGCGACCGGCACGGTGTCGAGCGTCCGGGCGGTCCGCTCGATCGTCACCGGCAGCGCGTCGGCGACGGGCGTCCCCGCGTAGCCCCCTTCGCCGAACGCGCGCGGTCCGCCGAGCATCAGCAGCCCGCCGCCGCGGCGCTCGACGAATTCCCCCATCATGCGCAGCTGGTCCCCGGTGAACGCCCCCGCTTCGATGCTGCCGAGAATCAGGCCCCGGTACGCGAACAGCTCCTCGCGCGTCTTCGGGAAGCCCGCGAGCAGCTGCTCGGGATCGTCGACGTCGAGCAGCCGCATGTATTTGTTGTCCGCCGTGCGCTGCAGCGTGATGACCGCGAGGTTCTTGTCCTCGTTCACCGCGCGCCTGAGGAACTTCATCTCGGGCCGCGGCTCGCCTTCGTAGTACAGCACCTTCTCGCGGCGGTCGGCGACGTCGATGAGCGCCTCGCGTGAGTTGTTCTGGGTGACGAGCTCCCCGGAGCGCGGCGAGATGCGGAAGCGGAACACGCGCGGGCCGGCATCGGCCGCCGTGAAGCGCACGCGAACCGCGGCCGGCTCGCCGTCGGCCGGCAGCGTCACCTCCTGCGAATCCGACGATGCGCCCTGCGTCGATGACCTCGAGCGACACGGTCTCCCCGGCGTACCCGGTCTGCGTGATGACGGCGTCGGTCACGAGCGACGTGCCCTTGAGCGCCGTCCGCGGCGTGGACACGCGATCGACCTGGACGTCGCGCGCCAGCCAATCGCGGCCGACGCCGACGGTGAAGACCGGGACGGCCGCCGCCTTCAAGCCGAGGAGCGCCTCCGTGAGCGAGGCCTCGGTGGTGTCGGCGCCGTCGCTGACGAGGACCATGCCGGCCAGCGGCAGGCCGGCCAGCTCCTGACGCGCGCCCTCGAGCGCCGCCCCGAGCTTGGTTTGCACGCCCGCGAACGTCAGCTCCGCCGGCGAGCCGAGCCGCGCCGCCGATGACGAGAAGCGGAACGTGCGGAGCACGAAGCGCTCGGAGAGCGACCGGACGAGCGCCGCGTCTTTCGAGCCGAAGGCCTGGCGGACGAACTCGCCGCGCGGCTGGGTCCCCCAGTCGGCAATCTGCATGCTGCGCGAATCGTCGATCAGCACCGCGAGGAAGTTCTGCTGCGGCACCGCGGCCTTGACGACGAGGATGGGACGGAACAGGCAGAAGACGACGATCGCGAGCGCCGCCAGGCGCAGCGCCGTCAACACGACGCGATCGCGCGTCCGGCCGCGCAAGGCCACGCCGCGGTACGTGCCGATGGTCATCAGCACCGCCGCGACGGCCACCGCCGCCGCGATGTACGAACCGGTCGTCGGGGTGAAGCGGAACTCACCCTGCTGAAAGATGACCGGCCGGTACTCGAAGAGGAATCGGAACAGCGAATCCAAGGTCACTTCCGGTGGCTCGGCGCCTGCCGCCTCCGCGGTGATTGTATAGCCGTCCGCAGAGAACCGCGGCGCCAGGGTCGAGGCGTGGGACGGGTATCGCTCGTTTCTCCTGCCGACGAAGACTACCCTTTTCCTACCGGCTGGGCTCGTGCCTCCAGACACGCGAGGGCCAGCTGCTCGTACGCGTCAATCGCCCGGTCCAGCTCGTCGAGCGCCAGGTGCTCGTCACTGGTGTGCGCGACCAGGATCGACCCCGGCCCGAACAGCAGTGGTGCGCCCCAGCGATCGAGGAACGGCACGTCGGTGGTGAACGTGAACACGGCGGTCGGAAACCCCGGCACCGTGCGCATCCTGACCTCCGCGACGCGCAGCACTTCTTCAGACGTCACGAACCGCCCGAGCGGCCGGATCGCATCCAGCACGGCCTCCGGCGGCCCGATGGTCCGGAACACGAGCTCGGCCGAGGCGTGGGGCGAAATCACGTTCGGCGCGACCCCTCCCTCAATCAGTCCCACGCTGTAGGACGTCGTGCCGAGCTCCGGGTCGGACGGCAGCGGGATCGACCGCAGCGCCACGAGCGCATCGATCAGCTTGTCGATCGCCGATTCCCCGTGTTCGGGAACACTCGAGTGCGCGGCCCGTCCCGACGCGTGGAGCCGCAGGCGCAGGACGCCGCGGGTGAACACGCCCAGCCGGTTGTCGGTCGGCTCGCCATTGATAAGGAAGCGCGAGCCCGGCGCCACCGTGTTCGCCGCCACCGCCCCGTCGCTGCCGCGCTCTTCGCCGGCCACGAACAGCAGGCCGACGCGGCGCTCGCCGCTCTTCCGCAGGCGCTCGGCAGCGGCCACTTGCGCCGCCAGAATGCCCTTCGCATCACACGCCCCGCGCCCGTAGAGCCGGCCATTCTCCACGCGGCTGGGGAAGAACGGCGGCACGCAGTCGAAGTGCGTCGAGAACACGACCGACGGCGGATCGAGCGTCGCGATCACGTTGGCGCACCCGCGATCGAGCGGCTGTTCGACAACCGTGTAGCCGAGCCCGCGAAGCTCCCCCGCGAGCCACGTCCCGGCCTCCGCTTCACGCCCCGTCGTCGAATCAATATTAATGAGCGCGCGCGCGAATGCGATCGGATCGAACGCCAATGTCATGATTTTGTCACGGAACGTCCCGGGGCTGTGGTCTCAAGTCTCAGGTCTTGGGTGTCTCTGGTCTCTGGTCTCTGGTCTTCGGTCGGGGCGTCTTGGGTCTTGGGGTCTGTTTGTCTTTGGTCCCTGGCTCCGTCTCGTCGAACTACCCGCAACCACCAAAGACCCGAGACCTGAGACCTGAGACGACGCGAGACCTACCGAATCCACTGCTCCAGCGCGGTCCGTGCGTCCGTGCGCTCGTCGCGGTACTTGACGATGATGGGCGTCGCGACCGACAGGCCCCACTCGCGGCCGGCGCCCGACGTGACGGGCCTCGCCCCGGGCACGACGACGGCCCCTTCCGGAACGATGAGAGGTCCGCCGGACGGCTCGATGATGCGGCCGTTGGGCAGATCGTAGAGCGGGGTCGAGCCGGTCAGGATCGTCCCCGACGCCAGCACCGCGCGGCGCTTCACGATCGCCCCTTCGTACACCCCGCAGTTTCCCCCGACGAGCACATCGTCCTCGATCACCACCGGGAGCGCGCCGACCGGCTCGAGGACGCCGCCGATCTGCGCGGCGGCGCTGATGTGGACGCGGCGGCCGACCTGCGCGCACGAGCCGACGAGCGCGTGCGAGTCGACGAGCGTCTCATCGCCGACGTACGCGCCGATGTTGATGTACATCGGCGGCATGCAGACGACGCCGCGGCCGAGATAGGCGCCGTCGCGCACGGTCGATCCGCCCGGCACGATCCGCACGCCCGAGCCGGCGTCGAACCGCTTCAGCGGCAGCGTGTCCTTGTCGAAGAACGGCCAGCGCCCGTGATCCGCGGACGCGTCGACGACCTGTCCGAACCGGAAACCGATCAGGATGCCCTGCTTCACCCAGGCATTGACGCGCCATCCCGAGGGCGCCGCGGCGTCGGGCTCCGCCGCGCGCACCTCGCCCGCCGACAACGCCGCCCGCAGCCGCGTGAACACGTCGCGCGCCCGATCGCGGTCGGCCGACGAACCGGCGCCAAAGAGCGCGGCGATCTCAGATTCGAGCTCGTGCATGCCGTGACAACTCCCCACTACTTTGAACAGGAGATCAGGAGATCAGGAGTTTTTTGGTTTTGAGAAAGAAAACCTCCTGGCCTCCTGATCTCCTGTTCAGATTCAGACCCGCACCGTCGCCGCGCCGGCCGGCAGGCCGAGATCGCGCAGCACCTGCGCGATCCGCTCGCGCGAGGCGGGCCGCGGCGGCACCATCGGCAGGCGATACACCTCTTCGAGCAGGCCCATCATCGCCATGGCGGCCTTGACCGGGATGGGGCTCGATTCGACGAAGTTGATCTGCATCAGCGGCATGAGCTCGCGGTGCAGGCGGCGCGCCCCGGCGAAATCCCCGGTCTCGGCGAGCTCCACCATTCGCGACATCTCGGCCGGCACCTCGTTCGAGACCACCGAGACGATCCCGTGGCCGCCCACCGACATCACCGGGAGCGTCAGCGCATCGTCGCCCGACAGCACGAGGAAGTCGTCCGGGACCGCCCGGCAGATCTCGCACATCTGCGTGACGTTGCCCGACGCTTCCTTCACGCCGGCGATGTTCGCGACCTCGCTCAGGCGGACGATGGTGGCGACGTCCACGTTGACGCCGGTGCGCCCCGGCACGTTGTAGACGATGATCGGCAGCGGCACCGCGTCGGCGATGGCCTTGTAATGCTGGAACAGCCCTTCCGGCGTGGGCTTGTTGTAGTACGGCGCGACCGACAGGATGCCGTCGGCGCCGGCGCGCGCCATCTGCTGCGCCGCCTCGATGACCTCGTGCGTGTTGTAGCCCCCCGCCCCGGCGAGCACCGGGACCCGGCCCTTCGCTTCCGCGACGACGATCTCGACGACGCGCCGCCGCTCGTCGGGCGTGAGCGTCGGTGTTTCGCCCGTCGTCCCGCACGGCACGAGAAAGTGAATGCCGGCGTCAATCTGCCGCCGGGCGAGCCTCCGCACGCCCTCTTCGTCGAGGGCCCCGCCGGACGTGAACGGTGTGACCAGGGCCGTGCCGCAGCCGGTGAACGCTTGGCGCATACGTCTCCTCCGTAGTAACAGGAGATCAAGAGAAACTGGAGACCAGGAGAAAAACTCCTGATCTCCGAATCTCCTGATCTCCGACCCTCACAGCCCGAGCACATCCCGCATCGTGAACCAGCCTTTGCGGCCGTGGACCCATCGTGCCGCCTCGAGCGCGCCGCGCGCAAATCCCGATCGGTCGCGCGCGGTGTGCGTGAACGTCAGCGTCTCGCCGGCCGCGTCGAACCCGACGGTGTGGGTGCCCGGGATGAAGCCGGCGCGCGTGGACGAGACGTCGATCCCCCGATCGAAGCCGCGGCCGCGCATGGCCGCCTCGAGGAGCAGCGCGGTGCCCGACGGCGCGTCTTTCTTGGCCGCGTGGTGCGCCTCGTGAATCCAGGCGCCAAACCCCCCGTGCGGCGCCATCAGCTCGGCCGCGCGCTCGGTCAGCGCCACGAACAGGTTGACCCCGAGCGCGAAGTTCGGCGCCGAGACGACGCCGATGCCGTGCGCCTCGACGTCGCGCCGGACCTCCGCTTCGTGCGCGCCCCACCCGGTCGTCCCGATCACGATGTCGATGCCGCGCGCGCCGAGCCGCCGCACGTTGGCCGGGACCGCCTCGGCCGCGGAAAAGTCGATCGCGACATCCGCCTCGGGCCATTCGCCGTCGACGATTGTCGATGTCGATCCGGCCGGCCACCTGCATGCCGAACTCGGCGCTCGATGCCTCGACCATCTTGCCCATCCGGCCGTACCCGATGATCAGCAGGCGCATGTTCCTGATTCACTCCTGCAATCCACCACGGACAAGGTCGCAACACCGCAGGGTCCGGCTAAAGCCGGAGGCTACGGACGGTGTTGAGACCGTCCTACTCGAAAAACTCCCGGTGCAGCTCCGCCATGCCCATGGCCAGATCCGCGTCGCGCAGCACGATGGTGACGTTGCGCCGTGACGCGGCCTGCGAGACCATGCGCACGGGGAACCCCTCGAGCGCCCCGATGACGCGCGCCGCGATGCGCGGATCATTGCGCAGATTGTCGCCGACGGCGCACAGAATCGCGAGGTCGGCCTCGACGGTCACTTCGGCGAACGCGCGCAGGTCCTCGACGATCCCTCCCAGCCGCGCATCGTCGTCCACCGTCACCGAGACGCTGACCTCCGAGGTCGTCACGACGTCGACGGCCGTACGATGGCGCTCGAAGACCTCGAACACGCGGCGCAGGAAGCCGTGCGCCATGAGCATCCGGGTCGACGTGATCTCGACCATCGTGACGTGGCGCTTGCACGCGACGGCCGCGAGCGCCCGATCCGCCGCGGGCGGATCGGCCGTGATCCGCGTGCCGCTGCCGTCGGCGCGGCGGCTGTTGAGGATGCGCACGGGAATGTCCTTCGCGACCGCCGGCAGGATCGTGCTCGGGTGGAGGACCTTGGCGCCGAAGTATGCCAGCTCGGACGCTTCGCCGAATGACAGGTGCGGCACGACGCGGGGTCCCGAGACGATCCGCGGGTCCGCGGTCATCATGCCGTCGACGTCGGTCCAGATCTGAATCTCGCGCGCATCGAGCGCCGCGCCGATGATCGCCGCGGAGTAGTCCGATCCGCCCCGGCCGAGCGTGGTCGTGACCCCCTGCAGCGTCGCCCCCACGAATCCGCCGAGCACCGGGACGCGGCCTTCCGCCACGCGCGGGACGATCTCGCGCGCCACGGCCACGCGCGTCGCCTCGGCCAGCGGCGCCGCCTTCGTGTGCGCATCGTCGGTCACGATCGCGCGCCGCGGATCCACCCAGGTGGTCGCGACGCCGCCGTTTTGCAGGGCGGCGGCCAGGAGGCGGCTGTTCATGAGCTCGCCGGTGGAGACGATGGCGTCGTGCGCGCTCGGGGATGCGGAGCGGAGGATGGCGGTGGCCTTGAGCAGCGCGCGGAGGTCGTCGAGGTGCGCGGCGATCTCCGAGAGCACGTCGTGCGCGGATTCCGGCGGCAGCAGCCGCTCGAGCGCTTCGAAATGCCGCCGCGACAGCTCCGCTACGCCGTTGAGCACGTGGGCGTCGCGCCGGTGCCCGGCCGCTTCGGTGAGCTCGAGCAGACTATCCGTCACGCCGCTCATGGCCGAGACGATCACGACCGGCGGCAGCCCGGAGCTGTCGCGCGCGCCCTTCACGATGCAGACAACGCGCCCGATGGCCTCGGCGTCGGCGACCGACGTGCCGCCGAACTTCATCACGATGGGACCAGCTACCGCCATCGTCAGTCGCCCTGCAGCAGGCCTTCGGCCCGCATCAGCTCGGCATTGAGCACGGCGGCGCCGGCAGCGCCGCGAATCGTGTTGTGCCCGAGGGCGACGAACTTGACGTCGAGCACCGGACAGGGGCGGACGCGGCCGACGGTGACCGTCATGCCGCCGTCGCGTTCCACGTCGAGCCGCGGCTGCGGCCGGTCGAGCGCGTCGACGCAGACGATGGGGGCCGCCGGCGCGCTCGGCAGCCCGAGCTCCTGGGGGCGGCCCCGGAAGCCGCGCAGCGCCGCCACGACGTCGGCGATCGACGGGCTCGAGTCGAGGGCGATCGAGATGCTCTCGGTGTGGCCGTCGATGACCGGCACCCGCGTCGCCTGCGCGCTGACGGTCACCGGGTGCGGCGAGACCGCGTCACCCTGCAACGCGCCGAGAATCTTCTGGGTTTCGCTCTCCATCTTTTCTTCTTCGCCCGAAATGTGCGGCACGACGTTGCCGATGATGTCGAGCGAGGCGACGCCCGGATAGCCGGCCCCGGAGACCGCCTGCAGCGTCGTGACCATGACGGAACGCAGCCCGAATTGCCTGAGCGGCGCAAGGGCCATCGAGAGGACCACGGTCGAGCAGTTCGGATTCGTCACGATGGCGCCGGCCCAGCCGCGCGCGCGCCGCTGCGCCGGAAGCAGCGCCAGGTGGTCGTCATTGATCTCCGGGATGAGCAGCGGCACGAGCGGATCCATCCGATAGCTCCGCGCGTTGCTGATCACGAGATGGCCGGCCTTGGCGAAGGCCGGTTCGAGATCCTTCGCCGCGTTCGCGTCGAGCGCGGAGAAGATCAACTGCGGCCCCCGGCCGGGCGTGCAGGCCTCGACGCGCGCCACGCGGATTTCGTCCGGCAGCTGCGAGGCGAGATGCCAGGTCGCCGCGTCTCCGTACGCCTTGCCTTCCGACCGCTCGCTCGCGGCGAACCAGACCGGCCTGAACCACGGATGGTTCACCAGCTGGAGGATGAACTGCTGACCCACCATGCCGGTGGCCCCGAGTATTCCGACGTCGATGCATTTCGATTCCATGATTTTGTGTCAACAAGGGAAAAAAAAACCCGCCGCCCTGCGCTTTGACCAGGGCCGACGGGTGATGTGACTAAGCCTATTAGTCCGTTACGTTAGGGCACACACACCGCCGGCCGGCCGAGTCGCTTGACCCGCTTTCGAGTGATGGGCCGCTTTATGGTGCGCGTCACGATTGTGGCGCAGTATAGCGGTCGCGGCAGGCATGCGTCAACGGATTTGCTGCGCCCGGCTCGCGCGGTCAATACTCTCAACCGGACTGACACGCCAATTTCGGGCCATCGCCAGAAGCCGCATTACAAAGGATGTCGTGTCGCGCCGGGCCTAAAGTCAGCCCCCGGCCGGCCCGAAAGTCGGCACTGACGTGGCAATTTGGTCGGTGTGGCCGCTAGGAGGGACACGGAAGTCGATCCCGACGCCCGTAGCAGGTCTCCGGTCGAATGCTTTCGCGCCGCGTGGGGTAGGACGGGGCAACGAAACACCAAACCGGCCCCCCGGCCAGGGCGTCGGGATTCGCAGGCACAATGAGCAACCTCGATACCATGACGGTCGTCGAGAAAGCCTTGAGAAATCGACGCGGCGCACCGGACGCTTTACGGACGGCGTAACTGATTACGAAGTCGGGATCCGGGCTTCCTCGGAACGGAGTCAACGTGAGCGATCGGTCCGCTGCGCCTCGGACGAGTAACAAGGTCCGGTGGGGCGTGCTCGGCGTCGCGGAGATCGCGACAAAAAAAGTCATCCCGGCGATGCAGCGCGGCGAGTGGACGCAGGTCGACGCGATTGCCTCCCGTGACGCCGGCCGGGCGTGGGACGCCGCCGCCGCCTTGAAGATCCCGAAGGCGTACGGCTCCTACGACGACCTTCTCGCCGATGCCGACATCGACGCCGTCTACATTCCCCTCCCCAACCACCTGCACGTGCCGTGGACGATTCGCGCCGCGGAAGCGGGCAAGCACGTCCTCTGCGAAAAGCCGATCGGCCTCAGCGGCGCCGAAGCCGCGCAGCTCATCCCGGTGCGCGACCGCACCGGCGTCAGGATCGAAGAAGCGTTCATGGTGCGCACGCACCCTCAATGGCTGCGCGCGCTCGACATCGTCCGCTCCGGACGCCTCGGCCCGGTGCGATCGATCGCCGGGTTCTTCAGCTACTTCAACGACGATGCGTCGAACGTCAGGAACATGACGACCTTCGGCGGCGGCGGACTGCTGGACATCGGCTGCTACCTGGTCAACACGGCCCGGATGATCTTCCAGGAAGAGCCGCGCCGCGTCTGCGCGCTGATCGAGCAGGACCCGGTCCTGCGCGTCGATCGGCTCTCGTCCATGCTGCTCGATTTCCCGGGCGGGCACGCGATCGGTACGTGCAGCACGCAGCTGGCGCCGTCGCAGAGCGTCTCGATCTCCGGCACGCGCGGGCGGATCGAGATCGAGATCCCGTTCAACGCCCCGCCCGATCGCCCGTGCCGGATCGCCGTCGAGGATGGATCGAACCTGGGCGTGCCGTCCCGCGAGTACGCGCAGATCGAGACCTGCGATCAGTACACCATCCAGGGCGATCTGTTTTCGCGGGCGGTGCGCGAGGGGACTCCCGCGCCCTATCCGCTCGAAGACTCGGTCAGCAACCTGCGCGTCATCGACGCGCTGTTCCGGTCGGCCCGCGCCGACGCGTGGGAGCCCGTCGAGACCGGACCTGCGGTCGCGAAGGCAAGGAGGCGATAGATGCGGTTCTGCACGAAGTGCGGCGCAAGCCTCGCGGACGGGGCCGACCATTGCCGGCTGTGCCGCGCGCCGGTTGGGGTGGCTTTCGCGGGCGCGGTTGCCGCCACGTCGGGTTCCGGCACCGACGGCAATCCGTTTGTCACGATCTGGCTGCGCCCACGCAAGACGATCCGCGCCATTCTGGACCGCGACGCTACGTATATGGTGCTGGCGATTGCCGCCGTCGGCGGCATCTCGCAGGCGCTCGGCCGGATGGCCGACAGGAACGCGGCGGACAAGATTCCGTTCCCCGTGATTCTGCTCATGGTCGCCGTCAGCGGACCGATCGTCGGCATTCTTGGCCTTTTCTTCGGGTCGTGGCTCGTGCGCGTCACCGGGCGATGGCTCGGCGGGACGGCCGGCAGCGAAGAGGTCCGCTGCAGCATCGCATGGGGTTCCGTTCCGGCCGTCTGGGGCTCGGTCCTGTGGATTCCGGCGATCGTGCTGACAGGGAGCGGCCTCTTCAAGTCCGAGATGCCGGAGTCGATCGGCGGGACGGCTCTCGTCATCGCCCTTGCGCTGCTGATCGTTCAGGTCGGCACCGCGATTTGGACCTTCATCACGAGCCTTCACTGCCTCGGCGAGGCGCAGGGGTTCTCCGCGTGGCGGGCGTTCGGCAACATCCTCCTCGCCGGTGTCATCGTGATGGTGCCGATCGTTCTTCTCGTCGTCCTCGCGATAGCCCTGCCATTCTTCTTGAGATAGGAGCCGGTTCGGCCAGCCTGCCGCGATCCACGGCCCCCGGTCAGGCCAACGAAGCACCGATGCGGTCTTATTCCGCGTTATCACGCACCCTCCCCGGAATGAACGGATTTTGGGTACAATCGAGGGGTGTGCGGCTCGCGGCGGCTGAACGGCGGCCGCGGCCGTAGGCCGTAAAAGATGCGATCGGGCGGGGAACAGACCAGCCGGGCCCGCCGTCTAACCCGGAGCCAACCTGCCCGCCCCCCGGAGGCCCCCGTGTATCTTCCAGCGTCTCGCGCGAGGTTCCTGCTGGCGTTAGGGTGTCTGGCCGCCGTGCCGTTCCAGCCACTCGGCGCGCACCCGCAGGACCCCGCGCCCGCAATCCAGAAGAAGTCACCCGCGCCGGCGAGCGATCTCGATGCGTTCATGGAGAAGGCCCTGGCGCGCCGCGAGGTGAACCGCAAGGTGCTCGACCAGTACATCCTCGACGAAACCGAGGCGTTCGAGATTCTCGGACCCGGGCGCTGGCCGCTGTACCGCACGAAGCGCGAGTACACCTGGTACGAGCAGGACGGCATGCACGTGCGGAGTCCGGTGCGGGTCGACGGCGTGACCGTCGGCGACGAGCCGCGCCGCGGGTACGAGACCCGCTGGATCAGGCGCGAGCGCGAGCGCCGGGAACGGAAGGCGAAGAACGAGCGCGAGAAAGGCAGCGTGACCATCGGCCCGGGTGGGGTGCAGGTCGACAGCGGTTCGGCGGTGGTCCCAACCGAGCCGCGCTTCGTGTCGGAAGCCTATTTCATGGACTTCAAGTTCGAGGCCGGCAACTACTACCTCGCCGGCCGCGAGAAGCTCGAAGGGCAAGACGTCCTGCGCATCGAGTACTACCCCACGAATCTGTTCAACGACCACGACGACGAGAAGACGCCGCGGGAGATCAAGAAGAAATCGCCGGATGGGCAGCGCCGCGAGGACAAGCTCGAGCAGGACATCGATCGCAAGATGAACAAGACGGCGCTGGTGACGCTCTGGGTCGATCCGGCCGAGCACCAGATCGTCAAGTACACCTTCGACAACGTGTGGCTCGACTTCCTGCCCGGCGCCTGGCTCGTGCGCATCGACGATCTGCGCGCCTCGATGACGATGGGACAGCCGTTCCCCGGCGTGTGGCTGCCGCGCGGCATGAACATCCACGCCGGCCTCACGCTCGCCTCAGGCTCGTTCGAGGCCAGCTACGGCAGGACCTTCTCGGAGTATCGGCTGGCGGACGTGAAGACGAAGATCTCGGTGCCGAAGGACGAGTACCTCATCCTTCGACTCACACGACGACGCCGCTGGCTCAGGACCCTTCGAGTCACCTGAGTTCTCCGTTCGCTCAGGGCAGGCAGCAGAAGAGGACTCCGCTCACTCAGGACCCTTCGTGGGCGACGACCAGGGGGTCGAGACCATCCGCGAGATCCGCGTGCACGGAAACGCGTCGCTCCTCGACGAAGAAGTGCTCAAGCTGGCCGGCATCACGGTCGGCGATCCGGTTCCGGAAGATGCGCTGAAAGCGATCGAGCGGCGCCTGAAGGACAGCGACCGGTTCGACACGGTGGAGGTCCGCAAGCGTTACCGCTCGCTCGACGACCCCACCGACGTCGCGATCGTCCTCGTGGTCCACGAGCGCCCCGGCGTCACGTCCGCCACGCTCGGCAGCACGAACCCGCTCCAGCGCCCGTGGCGGCGCGTGACCAGCCGGCTGATGTTCCTGCCGATCCTCAACTACGCGGACGGCTACGGCTTCACGTACGGCGGACGGGTGAGCACACTCGATCTGCTCGGCATGGGCGAGCGGCTGTCCGTGCCCCTCACGTGGGGCGGGACCAAGCGCGCGGCGATCGAGTTCGAGCGGACCTTCAAGCGGGGACCGCTGACGCGCGTGCTGTCCAGCTTCGGCATCTGGAACCGGGAGAACCCGCGTTTCGAGATCGACGATCAGCGCGTCGAATTCAAGGCCCGCGCCGAGCGCCAGTTCGCGCAGATCGTCCGCCTCGGCGTCGAAGGCACCAATAGCTCGGTCAGCTTCGGCCAGATCGACGATCGGCTGTGGACGTTCGGCGCCAACGCCGTCATCGACACGCGCGGCGATCCCGCGTTTCCGGGCAACGCCGTGGTCCTCGGCGGCGGATGGTCGACGCTGAACGTCAAGGGACTCCAGAAGATCAACCGCTACACCGCGGACGCCCGCGGTTACCTGCGCGTCGTCGGGCAGTCCGTCGTCGCGGGACGCGTGCAGTACTACAACACGGACGCCTCGCTGCCGCCCTACGAACGGCTGCTGCTCGGCGGGTCGTCGACGCTGCGCGGGTTCGGCACCGGCGCGTTCGCCGGCGATCGGATGTTGGTGACGTCGGGCGAGCTGCGCGTCCCGATCACGTCGGTGATGAGCGGCGCCAAGCTGGGGCTGACCGTGTTCGCCGACGCCTCGAAGGCGGTCGACTTCGGCACACCGCTCCGCGACGGCGAATGGCACCGCGGCGCCGGCGCCGGCCTCTTCCTCATCGCCCCGCTCGTGAAGATCAACCTCGACGTCGCCCACGGCTTCGACGGCGGCACGCGCGTGCACCTCGGGTCAGGGTTCAGTTTCTAGGAGACAGGAGACAGGAGACAGGGCGATCCGTGTCACGAAAAGACAGAACTCACTCTGCCTCCTTCCTCCTGACTCCTGACTCCTGACTCCTGACTCCTACGGAATCATCCACGGGAACACGTACGCCTGCAGCATCACGATCGCGCCCATGATGATGACCAGGCCGACGCTGTGCCAGAACACGAACCGGAGGATGCGTCCCTCCTGCCCGACCTGGCCCGTGGACGCGGTCGCGACGACGATGCTCTGCGCGTCGATCATCTTGCCCATCACGCCGCCGGTGCTGTTGGCGGTGACGATGAGCACCGGGTTGAAACCGAGCTGCTCCGCCGTGATCTTCTGCAGGCTGCCGAACAGCACGTTCGAGCTCGTGTCCGACCCGGTGAGCGCCACGCCCAGCCACCCGAGCAGCGCGGCAAAGAACGGATAGAGCCAGCCGGTCTTCGTGAACGCCAGCCCCAGCGTGGCGTCGGTGCCGCCGTAGCGCGTCACGAAGCCGACCGCGAGCATCAGCATGATCGTCGCGAGCGGCGAGCGCATCCGGCGGAAAGTCGCCGCGGCGATCGCCAGGAACTGGGCGAACGACACGCGCAGGAACAGCGCCGTCGCCAGCGCCGCCATCAGGATCGCGGTGCCGGTGGCTGACGCCCAGTTCAGCGTGAACACCGCCGCTTCAGCCTTGGCATTGCGATACGCCAGATCGCCGATCCGTGCGGGATCGACGGGCACGGGCACGACCGGGTAGTCGCGGAACACCGCGCGGTGCAGGTACGGCACGTTCCACGTCGGCGAGAGCACCGGGCTCGTCACCGGCCGCTCGCCGGCGCGGTACGCCGCAAGCCCGCGTGGGCCTCCGTTCAGAAGCGCTTTCACCGGCGCGAGCCCCCACAGAATCACCGCCACGCTCAGAAACAGCCAGGGCACCCATGCTCGCCATACCGCGCGCCGATCGATTCCAGTCCGTTCGGTCGCTGCCATCAGCGCCGGATCATCGTCGACCCCCGACCGAAGGTGCGTGGACCTGTCACCCTCCCGGGCGGCCCGCTCTTCCGGGAACTCCCAGACGTCGCGCGGTTTCCACACGCGCACGAACAGCGCCAGCGCGCCAATCGAGACCAGGCCGCCGGCGATGTCCACGAGCTCCGGACCGATCAGGTTGCTCCAGGCAAACTGCACGACGGCGAAGGAGCCGCCGCAGACAAGGACGGCCGGCCAGACGCCGCGCAGCCCGCTCCAGCCGCTCATCGTGACGACGAGCCAGGCAGGAACGATCAGCGACACGAACGGCAGCTGCCGTCCCGCCATCATCCCGAGGGTGTGCGCCGGAATCCCGGTGACGGCCCCGAGCGTCAGGATGGGGGTCCCGATGGCGCCGAAGGCCACGGGGGCCGTGTTGGCGATGAGGGAAAGCGCCGCGGCGTACAACGGCGTGAACCCCAGCCCCATCAGCAGCGCCGAGCAGATCGCGACCGGCGTCCCGAAGCCGGAGGCCCCCTCGATGAAGGCGCCGAAGGAAAACGCGACCAGCAGCGCCTGGATCCGGCGGTCTTTCGAGAGCCGGCCGACCGACGACTTGACGATCTCGAACTGACCGGTTTCAACTGTAAGGTTGTATAAGAAGACCGCGTTGAGAATAATCCAGCCGATCGGCAGGAAGCCGTACGCGGCGCCGAAGAGCGCCGTCGCCCCCGCGGTCGGGAGCGGCATGCCGTAGACGAGGACCGAGACGGCCAGCGCTGATACGAGCCCCGCGAGCGCCGCCAGGTGCGCGCGCCACTCGAGGACGGCAAGCGCCACCAGCAGCAGGACGATGGGCAGCGCCGCGGCGGCGGTGCTGAGCCACGGGCTACCGAGCGGATCGTAAACCTGGATCCAGGGCGTCCACGTCATGTCAGAAGGCCCGCCTTCGCAGCTTCGCTGCTACGGCGAGGCGGGCCGCCATCATAATATGGTCCCCATGCCGAAATCAGTTGCCGCCCCGCGCATAGTCAATATCGAGGATCTCAGGAAGGCCGCAAAGCGGCGGCTGCCTCGTGCCGTCTTCGATTACATCGACGGCGGCGCGGACCGCGAGCTGACGCTCGCCGGCAACTGCGGCGCGTACAACGAGCTCACGTTCCGGCCACGGTGCGCAGTGCCGAACACGGGCTACGACCTGCGGACCACCGTGGTGGGAACACCGGTTTCGATGCCGATACTGCTCGCGCCGGTCGGCAGCTCCCGCATGTTCTACGCGCGCGGCGAAGAGGTCGCAGCGCGCGCCGCCGGGGCGGCGGGGACGGTCTACATCCTCTCGACGCTCTCGGGCTGTCTCATGGAGGACGTCCGGAAGGCGTCGTCCGGGCCGGTCTGGTATCAGCTCTATCTCGTCGGCGGCCGCGACGTGGCGCTGGCCGGCATCGAGCGCGCGCGCAAGTGCGGCTACTCCGCCCTCGTCGTGACCATCGACACGGCCGTCGCCGGGATGCGCGAGCGCGACCTCCGCAACGGGATGAAAGAGCTGCTGTCGTGGAATCCCGTCAAGATGCTGCCGTACGTCGGGCAGTTTCTGGCCAGGCCGAGCTGGCTGGCGAGCTTCCTGGCTGATGGCGGCCTGATGAAGTTTCCGAACGTGGTGCTGCCCGGCGAGGGGCCGATGGGCTATGCGGATGTCGGGACCGCGCTCGAGGCCTCGACGGTCACCTGGCCCGATCTGCGCTGGATCCGCGACGCGTGGAACGGGAAGATCATCGTCAAGGGGGTCCACATCGGCGAGGATGCGCGCCGCGCGGTGGACGCGGGTGCCGACGCCGTCGTGGTGTCGAATCACGGCGGGCGTCAGCTCGACGGAGTGCACCCGACGGTCCGCGCCCTGCCTGAAGTCGTGGAGGCGGTGAACGGGCGCGCCGAAGTCCTGCTGGACGGCGGGATCCGCCGCGGCAGCGACGTCGCGAAAGCCCTGTGCCTTGGCGCGCGGGCGGTGCTCGTCGGCCGCGCGTACGCCTACGGACTCGGCGCCGCCGGCGGCCCCGGCGTCTCGCGCGCGATCGAGATCCTCCAGGCCGATCTCATGCGCACGATCAAGCTGCTCGGATGTCCGTCGGCCGCGCAGCTGAATCAGTCGTACGTGGACATCCCGGCCGAGTGGCAGGTGCCGGCGGCGCAGCATCAACCCGTGCCTTGAGCCGGGTCCGGCTGAAGCCGCCTTTCGACGATGCGCAAGACGGCCCTGAGTTTTTATCGAAGGGCCGGACGCCACCGGCGGCGCGGGGGCTTCAGCCCTGCTCGCGACTGCCCTGAGCGAGCGACAGCGCAGGCGAGTCGAAGGGTCACCGCGGCAGATCGTAGGGGCTGCCGGCTTTCGAGACGTCGAAGTCCCGGGATTTCCCGCGCGGAATGCTCAGCGACTGCCACTGCGGTCCGGCGAGGTGCTTTGCGAGCAGCACGATCTGCCCCACGTGCGCCGCGTAGTGGGTCATCTGGCGGTTGATCGCTTCCATGACGGAGTGCGCTTCCCCTCGAATGCGGACGGTTTTCCCGAGGTCCGCCGGCGAAAGCGACGACACCGCGTGCAGCGCCCGGCTCCAGCCGTCTTCCCAGACAGTCATGATCTGCTCGCGCGTGTCGGCCTCCCCAAGCTCGAACTCGGTGTCGCGATGCCGATCGGGCTTCTCGCCGTCCGAGGTGAGGAAGTCCGTCCAACGCGATCGCATGTTGCCCGCCATGTGCTTCATGATCACGGCGATGCTGTTGGCTTCCGGGTCCAGCGCGACGAAGAAGTGCGCGGGCTGGATTTGCGCGAGGGCCTTGTCCGCAAGCCCTTTCAGCTTTCGGAGCTGAAGGACCGAATCGTCGAGGTATTGCTGCTCGAACATCGCATCTCCCTGTAGAGAAACTCGAGGAAGTTGATCATTAATTGATTGCTCGCGGGGCCCCACCCCCACTCGCGCGGCTCGACTCGCTCCGCTCGCTCGCCGCGGCCGCAGGCGCTCTAGCAGTACTTCGCCGCGAGCTTCCTGACCGTCGTCACGTTCCGCGTCGTCGCGTCCCCGACCTTCACTTTTTCGAACTGCCCTTGCGACAGCATCGACTCGCCCACGTGGTTCCGGCGGAGCCAGTAGAGCTCGCGTTCGTGCACGGCCAGATCGTCCACGGGGTTGCGGAGCGCCGCCACAGCCGCGCGGACTTTGGCGTCGGGCGCCTTCTTCAGAAACGCGACGTACATCGTCGCGCCCGCGGCGAACTCGGACTCCGGGAACGGTGCGTGCGCGGCCACCGCGGCAACTTCGGGGATCGTCCGCAGGAAGGTCCCGACCGGGAAGCCCAACGCGGACCGCAGATGCTCCTCAATCGCGGACTCCAGGGCGGCGGCATTCCGTCGCGCCGTGTCGAAGATGACGTTGCCGCTCGCGATGAACGTCTCGACGTTGGTGGCGCCCATCGATTCGAAGTGACCGCGCAGCGCCTCCATCCGGACGGTGTGGCCGCCGACATTGATCGCCCGCAGGAACGCGACGTAGCGCATGGGGATGGGACAAACTACCACGTCCCGTACCAGTACCGGGGTCAGACCCCGGTCCGGTACGGGGTCAGACCCGGTCGTCGGGTTACCCATCGATCGCAGTTTGTGCGTACCGCGTACGGTACGGGGTCAGACCCCTGTCGCAGGTTTACCCACTTCGCGGACGACAGTCCGGGGGCGTCGATCACGACTTCCCGCGCCGTCTGTGCCGGAACGGAACACGCAGGGGCCGACCCGTCTTGGCGATCCAAAGGTCTAAGGTGTAGACCGGCAGAGATTTAGACCGACTCGCCGGGTTGGCGCTGAGCTTGCGATGACCGCTCCGTGCCCCCAACCGTTCCGAGCGACAGCGCCGGGCCCTCGGCCCGACCGCGCGAATCCCTGCGCCTGTCGAAGTCTGCCGGACGTCCGGCATCGCTCGACTTCGTCAAGCCGCCACCACACACGCCGCGAGGGCACACGGCGCTCGGGGGCCTGCTCGTCGACCGCGGGTTCATCACGCAGGCGCAGCTCGAGATCGCGATCAACGAGCAGAAGAGCACCGGGCGACGGCTCGGGCGGGTGCTCGTCGACCGCGGCGTGCTGACGCCGGAAGTGCTTCTCGAAGTGCTGAGCGAACAGCTCGGCGTGCCGACGGCGCGGATCAACGCCTATACGGTCTGCCCCGAGGCGATCGCGGCGCTTCCTGAAAAGGTCGCCCGCCGCCACACCGCATTCCCCTTGCAGAAGACGGGAACCACGCTCGTCGTCGCGCTCGCGATGCCGAAAGACCTGACCGCGCTCGACGATCTGCGCTTCGCGTCCGGCTGCGAGATCCAGACCGTGCTCGCGCTCGAGGACGAGATCATCGCCGCGCTGAACCGCTACTACCGCGACGAGTGGATGCCCGACATCAGCCAGGAAGATGCCGGCTCGGTCGTCATCGATTCCCCCGCGGCGCAGCTGCTCCAGCGGGACGAAGCGGCCGAGAAATCCGCCGTGCTGGTGCTCGAACGCGTCATCGCCCGCGCGGCGGCGGACGGCGCCAGCGACATCCATTTCGAGCGGCGCCCCGACGAGTTCCACGTGCGCTTCCGCGTCGACGGCACGTTCCGCGACATTGCCGTGCTGCCGAAGGAGCTCGCGCCGGCGGTCGTGGCCCGCGTCAAGGTGTTATCGGGGATGGACATCGCGGAGCACCGGCTCCCGCAGGACGGCCGGTTCAGCGCGACGGTCGGCGATCAGCGGCTCGACCTGCGCAGCTCCACCTACCCGACCGTTCACGGGGAGAAGGCGGTGCTGCGGCTTCTCGACAGCGGACGCCTCCGCTTGCAGCTCGATCGCGCGGGGATGAGCGGGTGGACGCTCGACACGATGCGCGAGATGATTCACCGGCCCGAAGGCATCCTGCTGATTACCGGTCCGACCGGCAGCGGCAAGACCTCGACCCTGTATGCGGCGCTCGGCGAGCTCGCCCAGACCGGCAAGAACATCGTCACGATCGAAGACCCGGTGGAGTTCGCGCTGCCCGGCATCAATCAGGGGCAGACCAACGACAAGGCGGGGTTCACGTTCGCCAAGGGGCTGCGATCGATCCTCCGGCAGGATCCGGACGTGATCATGGTGGGCGAGATTCGCGATTGCGACACGCTGGAGATCGCGATCGAGGCGTCGCTCACCGGCCACCTCGTGCTCTCGACCCTCCACACCAACAGCGCGGTGGCGACCATCGCGCGCCTGCTGGACATGGGGCTCGAGTCGTACCTGCTCGCGTCGAGCGTGGTCGGCATCCTCGCGCAGCGGCTCGTGCGCCGGATCTGCACGACCTGCCGCATTGAAGTGCAGACACCGCCGGCGCTGCGCGCGATGTTCCGCGACGGCGAGCCCGGGTCGTACTTCCGGGGCACCGGGTGCCACGACTGCCGCGGCACCGGCTTCCGCGGCCGGCTCGGCATCTTCGAGCTGCTGAAGATGGAGACGAACATCTGCGAGCTGGTCCTGACGAAAGCGCCCGACGCGCGCTTCCACGAGGCCGCACGCACCAACGGCATGGTCACGCTGCGCGAGGAATGCCTGGCGCTCGTCCGCCGCGGCGAGACGACGCTGGAGGAAGTCCTTCGCGTGACCCACGACTGGCGCCCGGCGATTGCCGGCGACACGCGGGCGTTCGAACGCCCGGCGTAGATCGCGTTCGTTGGGCGCTGCCAAACCTCATGGTCCGGCTGAAGCCGGACGCCACAAAACTCATCTCGCCAGCGGATCCGGGCGGATCTGGAACTTCATGACCTTGCTCGTCGTGCCCTTGCCGCCTTCCATGTGGAACGGCGCGCGGGTGCTGATGGTGGTCCAGAGGCCCTTGCCCTTCCAGCCGGCCGCCGGGTCGTCGATGCGGCCATCCAGCCACTTCGTGTAGTAGCCGAGCGGGTACGGCACCGCGCATGACGACCCACTTGCCATCCTTCAATGCGAGCAGGCCCTCGGAAGCGTTGCCCGTGTTGATCGGCGTGTTCCGGCCGAGGCCCGACGTGTCGAACTGATCGACCCACGTGTAGTAGCTGCCTTCGGTGCTGCCCGGGTCCGACACGCCCTTGAACTGCGGCGCCGGCTCGGGATACAACGTCCATCCCTCCGGGCAGTGCTGGCCGGTCGCGGCCGGTCCGTTGAGCGGGCCCTTGCACTTCCGTCGATCGAAGCTGGCCATGTGCCCGCTGGCAAGCGCCGCCCACGCGACGCCGTCGCGATCGATGTCCGCGCCGCGCGGCGAGAATCCCGGCGCGCGCGGGTCGTTGGCCGGCGGTTCGAACACTTCCGCCAGCGCGGTTTCCGGCGGGTTGGCGCCCGGACTCAACCGGACCAGCGCGCCGGGGTATCCCAGCACCGAGCCCCACACGGAGCCGTCGGGCGCAGGCGCGACCGAGTAGAACGCCGCGCCGTACCGCTTGTCCTTCGCCGGATCCGCCGGCTGATCGGGCTCGACGTACGCGTCGCGCTTGCCGTTGCCGTTGGTGTCCAGGATGAGCGCCGTCCACCCCTGCGACTTCTCCTCGTCGCCGGTCTCCTCGAACATCTTCCGGTTCAGCCATCCCACCACTTGTCCGCCGCCGCTCGTCCACAGCGTCTGGTTCGCGTCCTCGGCGAACATCAGGTGGTGCGTGCCGAAGCACGTGCTGATGTGCGTGAGCTTGCTGGTCTTCGGATCGTACATGGCCAGATGACGGCTGGCGCGCTGGATCGGGAACAGCTTGGCCGACGGATGGGTCGACCCTTCCTTGCAGTAGGCCGGGTTCTCCGGAGGGCGCACCGCGGAAGTAATCCACATGCGGCCCTTTTCGTCGAACATCGGGTTGTGGACGTTGTTCTTGCTCGTCCAGAGCACCTCACGGTCCCAGTACGGCGACGGCTGCAACATCATCGGACCCGTCGGCGGCGTCTTCGGATCGCGCACCGTCAACTCGACCTGGCTCGTCATGTGTTTCACGGGATCCAGAACCGGGAGGTAGTCGTTGCTGAGCTCGAGCGCGCCGTAGACGGGACCGTTCGCGTTGACCGTCGGATTGCGGCGATCGGTCGAGACGACGTCGTGCAGGTACGACTTCGGATCGGCCCAGTCCCATTGAGTAATGACGACGTTGCGCTCGATGCCCTGCGGCCGTGGAGGCGCCGGCGGGACCTCGCCCGCCGCGATGCGATCGGTCCAGTCCGCGAAGAGCGCGAACGCACGCTTCGCGCCGAACTGGTTCATCCCGTTGAGCATCTGCGATCCGGCCTGTCCCGACTGGACTCGCCGCTCCCACGCAGCCGCCGTCGAGTCGAAGTGACCGAGCCCCGGCGGCAGCTCGCGGGTCGCCTTGTTGCCAAGCTGATGGCAGGCCGTACAACCGCCGGACTTCAGCTGCCTGAGCCACTGCGCCTGGGTCTTCACGTTTTCCGAAATCCCGTTTCCGGAGGTGCCCGTGCCGGGGAATTCGCTCTTGTCTGGTACGCGGAGCAACGAAAGCCACTGGGCGGCCGGATAATAGTGCGCCGCGGCGCGCGCGTCGGGCGCGGGCACGGCCGTCAGGTTCACGGTTTTCCCGGGGACCGTCTGGCTCTTCGGCGAGTCCACCAGGCCGTAACCGCGCACCCAGACGGCATAATTCGCCTTCGGGAGATCGGGCAGCAGGTACCGCCCGCGATCGTCGGTGACCACGATCCGCGCGAACTTCGTCGGGAGGCCCGTCGTTTCCGCAATCACCCAGACTCCCGCCTCGGGCCCTTTCGGACCCGTCACGACACCGCCCACGTCGTCCTGATCGATACGGACGGCGTCGGCCGTGCCCTGGCCGGCGCCCGTGTTCGTCCAAGAGGCCACCAGCAGCGCCGCAAGGGCGGCGACCGCCATGCCGGAACCCAACATGCGCGTCTTCTTCATGTCTGTTCTCCTCGAGCATCGGGGCGATGAGTTATGCATCCTTTTGGAAAGGACTCACGACGGGGCCGAGTATAAATGATGCCTTCGGTTCACGGCCGATTCGGTGTCAGGCACGGTCCGGACCGGGGCGCTACCCGAACATGGTCCGCACCACGAACCACACGTTGGCCGGGCGCTCCGCGAGCCGGCGCATGTACCACGGGAACCAGTATTCGCCGTAGCTGATCAGCACGCGGAGACGCTTGCCCTCGCGCGCGAGGCGGAGCTGCTGGCCGCGCTGGATGCCGTACAGCATCGCGAACTCGTAGGCCGACGCCGGGATGTCGTGCTGCGCGATGTAGGCCGACAGCCGATCGGCGAGCGCGGTGTCGTGCGTGGCAATGTGCAGCAACCCGCCCGCCGTCCGAGCGTCCTCGGCGAGCAGCCGCGTACACAGCTTGTAGTAGTTCTCGTCCACGTCCGATTTCTTCGGGTACGCGACGGTTGGAGGCTCGAGGTACGCGCCTTTGACAATGCGGATGGCGGCGCCGAGCGGGACCAGCGACTCGACGTCCTGCGCCGTTCGATAGAGGTACGCCTGGATCGCAATCCCGATCCGGGAGGTCTTCGCGCGCGTTCGCTTGAACAGCGCGATGGTCGGATCGACGTACGGGGAGCCCTCCATGTCGATCCAGACGAAGTTCTTGTGCGCTTCGGCGCGCGCCACGAGCCGGTCGAGATTCCGCTCGCACAGCGCGAGATCGAGATCGAGGCCGAGCTGGGTCGGCTTGATCGAGATGTGCGCGTCGAGCCCCGAAGCGGCGATGCGATCGAGCACGTCGAGGTAGTGCAGCGTCACGTCCTCGAATTCCTCGACTTTCGTCAGGTTTTCCCCGAGCTTCGTGAGGATGGTCGTGATGCCCTGCGGCTTGAGCTCCTGCGCGGCGCGCACCGCGTCCTCAATCTGTTCCCCCGGCATGAACCTGGCGACCGACCGGCGCACGAACGCGGTCTTCGTGGCGTGGTCACGGAGCCACGGGTTGGTGGAGCCCGCGAGCAGAACCTTCCGCATCAATGACATGACGACTCCGGCAACGGATCGGGAACCGTCACAGGACGCCCCGAATCGCACCACCGTCGACCTGGACGGTGGCGCCCGTCATGTACGAGGCTGCGCCGGAGAGCAGGAACGCGCCCACGCGTCCGAACTCGTCCCCCTCGCCGTAACGGCCGAATGGAATCGCGGAAATCGACTTGGTCTTGGCCTCGTCCACCGACACGCCCCATTTTTTCGCGTTGATCTCGTCGAGATGCCGGACGCGGTCGGTGTCGATTCGGCCGGGGATGATCTGGTTGACGCGGATCCCGGACGCGGCGAGCTCGAGCGAGAGCGTCTTGGCCAGCGCGGATACTGCCGCTCGCACGACGGTCGAGAGCCCGAGGTTCGGGATCGGTTCCTTCACCGAGGAGGACGTGGACATGAGGATCGCGCCGCCGCCGCGCTCCACCATGTACGGGACCGTCGCGCGGACCATGCGGAGCGCGCTGAAGAGCAGCAGGTCGACCGCGTCCTGCCACGCCTGGTCGTCGAACGACACCGCCGCACCGGCCGGCGGTCCACCGGAGTTCGTCATGAGCGCGTCAATCCCGCCGAAGCGCTCTGCGGACGTCTTCACCCAGCGCTCGATGGCCTCAGGCGATCGGACGTCCACGGGCATCGCCAGCACGGTCGCGCCGGTCTCGCGCTCGATGCGCGTCGCGGCGCTCCCAATCGACGCCTCATCGCGTGACGAGATGGACACGATGGCCCCCTCGGCCGCCAGGGCGTGCGCGACCGCGTAGCCAAGCCCCTTGCTGGCGCCGGCAATCAGCGCGACCTTCTTCTCAAGACCGAGATTCATATAGCTCCAGCTTCCCGCTTCCAGCTTCCCGCTTCCCGCTTCCCGCTCCCAGCTTCCCGCTATAAGCGGACCGCGGACTCCCGCTCACTCCACTTCATCACGCGATCGAGCGCCTCGCGGGTCGTCTTGTCGAGCGCGGCGGCGGGCGGACGGGTGGCGGGGCTCGCGAGCGCGCCGCGGCGGTGCAGGACCTCCTTGCGGATCGCCATCCCGATGCCTTCCTGGAACTCGAACCGCATCAGCGGCACCGCGCGATAGAACACTTCGGCAGCTTCGTCCACCTGGCCGGCACGGAACAGCGAGACAATCCGGACGAGAATCTCGGGGAAGGCAAACCCGGTCATCGCGCCGGTCGCGCCGGCGAGGAGCTCCTCGAGGAGGAACACGCCGCCGAGCCCGCCAAAAATGCGCACCGCCACGCCGCCGCCGGGATTCTTCTCGACGATCTCGCTCAGGATGCGCGACGTCTTGAACGGCGTCGGCGGATCTTCCAGCTTGATGGTCCGGGCGCGCGGGATCTCCGTTGCGATCCGGGCGAGCAGCCACGGCTCCATCGCGAAACCGGAGATCGGCGGGTAGTCCTGCACGACGATCTCGATGTCGACGGCGTCGGCGAGCGCCTTGTAATGACGCACGACCGCCTCCGAGTTGAGCTTCGCCATCCGCGGCGGGCTCACCATCACGGCCGTCGCGCCGATGTCGAGCGCCTGCCGGCTGTAGGCGACGCAGGCCCGCGTCCCCTCGGCCGTCGTGCCCGCGACGACGCCGATGCGTCCGTTGACCTGCTCGACGACGACCTCGAGGACCCGGCGCCGCTCGGCGTCGTCGAGCCGCGCGACCTCGCCCGTCACGCCGAGCGCGGTCACGCCGTTCACGCCGGCGCCGACGAACAGATCCACGACGCGTCGAAGGCTCGCTTCGTCCACATCGCCGTTCGATTGGAAGGGAGTCGGGAGGACGGAGTAGACGCCTTCGAGCTGCAACTGAGAGTCTCCAGATGTGATGGTCCGCTCGCGACGTGCGGGTCGAGCCATCTTCTTTTACTGGCTCGCGGGGCCCGACCCCCACTCGCGCGCTGCGGGCTCGAAGACTCGCTCCTCGCGCCGCCGTGGGATTGTGGATCACAATGGCGGGAAATGAGAACATCAAGAATACTAATGGGGAGCTCGAGACGGGCCGATAGGAGCGAGTATGCGGAATAACCTTCTCCCCGTCGCCGGGCTGGCCCTGGCCTGCTGCCTGACCACGGCCTGCGATCTCTTCGACAAGAAAGAGAGCCCGACGTCGCCGACCCCGGCGGTATCGCTCGATGCGTTCGCGGGCAAGTGGGTCACCTCGCGCAGCGCGCTTCCGGCCACGAGCTGCGGCGCGCTGACCTACACGGTCACGCCCGTGAACGCCTCCACCGCCACCGTGACCTTCGACGCCACGTGCGCCAGCTCGATCCGTGTCACGGGCACGGGGACCGGCAAGGTCACCGGATCCACGCTGGAGTGGAACGCCCAGGGGTCCGTCTCCCAGGGCGGGATCACCTGCCCGTTCACGTTCACCAACGGGAAGACCACCGAGGACGCCGGCGGCATCAAGGTCGTCTACTCGGGTACCGTCTGCGGCATCCAGGTCAGCGGCGACGAGGTCCTCAAGAAACCGTAGCGGCCTGACCAACCAACTCCCACCTGTTCTCGTCGAACCGGCATGCAGGATCTCCGTGATGCGTTCCGCGCGCTGAAAGCCACCCCCGTCGTCACGGCCGTCGCGATCCTGTCGCTCGCACTGGGCATCGGCGCGAACACGGCGATCTTTTCCATTCTCGACAGCCTGATGATGCGGACGCTGCCCGTGCGCGCGCCGCAGCGGCTCGTCCTCCTCGGGGAGGGAACCACCCGGACCTCCTGGACCAACCCGATCTGGGAACAGGTGCGTGAGCGCCAGCGGCTCTTCGACGGCGCGTTCGCCTGGTCGGGCACCCGCTTCAACCTCGCGCAGGGAGGTCCGACCGAGCTCGTCGACGGTATGTGGGCGAGCGGAGGGCTCTTCGATGTCCTCGGCGTGCCGGCCATCCTCGGCCGGACGCTCACGGAGGCAGACGACCGGCGGGGCGGCGGACCCGATGGCCCGGTCGCGGTGATCAGCTACAGGTTCTGGCAGCAGCGCTTCGGCGGCGCGGCGGACGCGATCGGCCGTTCGCTGACGGTCGAGCGCGTGCCGTTCACGATCGTCGGCGTCGCGCCGCCCGACTTCTTCGGAGTGGACGTCGGCCGTACGTTCGACGTCGCGATTCCGATCGGCACCGAGCCGCTCATCCGCGGCAAGGAGTCGTCGCTCGATGGGCGCTCGCACTGGTGGCTGAACGTCATGATCCGCCTGAAAGCGAGTCAAGGCCTCGAAGCCGGCAACTCGGCGATCCGGGGCGTCCAGCCACAGATCCGCGAAGCCACGATGCCGCAGGACTGGCGCCCGCAGGACAAGGACACATACCTCAGGGATGGCCTCTCGCTGACTCCCGCGGCCACCGGCGGCTCGGGACTGCGCCAGCGCTACCGCCTGGCGCTGACCACCATCATGGTGGTCGTCGGCCTCGTGCTCCTGATCGCGTGCGCGAACATCGCGAACCTGCTCCTCGCGCGCGCGACCGCGCGCCGGCACGAGCTCAGCGTGCGCGTCGCCCTGGGCGCCTCGCGCATGCGGATCGCGCGGCAGCTGCTGAGCGAGAGCCTGCTGCTGTCCGGCATCGGCGCGCTGCTCGGGCTGCTCTTTGCGCAATGGGGCAGCCGGCTGCTCGTGCGGCAGTTGTCGACGTCCACCAACACGGTCTTCCTCAGTCTCCCGCTCGACTGGCGCGTGCTCGGGTTCACGGCGGGCATCGCCGTCGCGACGGCCGTGCTGTTCGGGATGGCGCCGGCGCTGCGTGGCACGCGCGTGCAGCCAAACGATGCGCTCAAGGCGCAGGGACGAGGGGTCGTTGGCGACGGACGGCTCGGCCTTGGCAATATCCTCGTCGTGGTGCAAGTCGCGCTGTCGCTGGTGCTCATCGTCGCCGCGGGGTTGTTCGTGCGGACGTTTTCATCGCTCGCCAGCTTGAATACCGGCTTCGATCGGGGCCCGATTCTCGTGGCCAGCCTCAACGCGCAGCGCGCGCAGCTCGAGCCGGCCGCGCGGCCGGAGCTATTCCGGCGCGCCCTGGAAGCGGCCGCGGGCGTGCCCGGTGTCGCGAGCGCCGCCCTGTCGGCCGTGACGCCGGTCAGCGGCAGCACGTGGAACAACCGCATCGAGCTGCCGGATGGCCCGGCGCTCTCGGAGAAAGAGCGCATTACGTACATCAACCTCGTGAGCGGCGGCTGGTTCGGCACCTACGGCACGCCGATGATCGCCGGCCGCGACTTCACGCATGCCGATACGATGGCATCCGCCCCCATCGCCATCGTCAACGAGACGTTCGCGCGGAAGTTCGCGTACGGGAAGAACCCGGTGGGCACGCGCGTGCGGCAGCCCGGTTTCGGCGGTCGCCCGACGATCGACCGCCAGATTGTCGGGTACGTGAAGGACGCAGTCTACCGATCGCTCCGCGAGCCCGTGCCGCCGACGATGTACATCCCGTACGCGCAGCAGCCGGAGCTGCCTTCGTTCATGTCGATCAGCGTGCGCGCCGCCGGAGGCCCGCCGGCGCTGCTGACCAAGCCGCTTGCTGCGGCGTTGACGGACGTGAACCGCGACATCGCGATCACGTTCAGACCGCTGGAGGACCAGGTCAACGCCGCGCTCACGCAGGAACGGATCGTAGCGATGCTCTCGGGGTTCTTCGGCGGGCTGGCGCTGCTGCTCGCGGCGCTGGGGTTGTACGGCGTCACGTCCTACGCCGTCAGCCGGCGGCGGACCGAGATCGGCATCCGCATGGCGCTCGGCGCCGCGCCCGGCGGCGTCATCCGCCTCGTGCTGCGCCGCGTGGCCATCCTGGTGGGGCTCGGCGTCATCGCCGGCGCCGGCGTCAGCCTGTGGGCCGCGCGCTTCGTGGAGACGCTCCTCTATGGGCTGCAGCCGCGCGATCCGCTGACGGTCGTGGCGGCCGCGGTGCTCCTCGGCACGATCGGGGCGCTGGCCGGCTGGCTGCCGGCGCGCCGCGCTTCGCGGATCGATCCCGCGCGGGTGCTGCGGGACGGGTAGCTGAATCCCTAATCCCTAATCCCTGATCCTTGCATCCCGGATCCCGGATCCCGCATCCCGGATCCCACGAGTTACCATGTCCATACACCTCCATGGACGCGTTCTTCCCGCCGCTCATCGCCCGTCTGCCTGCCGAGCCCGTGACGCGCTTCGCGCCGGCGCCGACCGGCTGGCTGCACCTGGGGCACGTGCTGAACGCGTACTACATCTGGAAGATCGCCCGCGCGATCGACGGGCGTGTGCTGCTGCGGATCGAAGATCACGATCGGACACGCGCGCGGGCGGGGTTCGAAGCCGGCATTCTCGACGACCTCGACTGGCTTGGCTTCCACCCCGACATCTACACCACCGATCAGTTCCGGGCAGGCCGGTGCGACGGGCGGCAAAGCGACCGCGACAACGTGTATCGCGAGGCGTTCGAGATCCTGCGCAACAGGGGGCTCGTGTACGCCTGCGACTGTTCCCGCACGTCGGTCGAATCGGCAGCCGCCGGATCCGGCCGGACCCAGGAGACTGAGGCGGCGGCCGCGCTTCCCACGACCGACCAGGGGCCTGCCGGCGAACCGGCGGAGCTTCACTATCCCGGTCACTGCAGGGAGCGGCAGCTGCCGCTGGCCGACGGTTATGGCTGGCGCGTCCGCATGGACTCGGGTGTCGAGTTCTTCGACGATGCGAGGATTGGGGGACAGCGTCAGGATCCGTCGCGGCAGTGCGGCGACGTGCTGATCCGCGATCGCCACGGCAACTGGACGTATCAGTTCGCGGTCACCGTGGACGACTGGCGCCAGAAGATCGACCTGGTGATCCGCGGCGCCGATCTGCTGGCATCCACGGGGCGGCAGATTCGTCTGGCCCGCCTGCTCGGCCGTCCGCGCCCGCCGGTCTTCTTCCACCACCCGCTCATCATGAAGAGCGCGTCGCAGAAGTTGAGCAAGTCGGATCGCGATACCGGTGTGCGTGAGCTGCGCGCGCTCGGCTGGGGGAGCGCCGACGTCATCGAGGCGGCGGTCAAGAAAGGCTGACGATCAGCGCAAGACGACTCGCCTGACGATCATCTCGGCGCCCTGTCCGGTGACCAGGTAGTACAGCACGCCTCCGGCCACGGTCGCCGCCGTGGGATCGGTCGTCGGCAGCGCCGCATCCAGGATTTCGATCGTTGTGGCGGTCCGTCCCGCGCGATCGAGCACGATCCGGACCGCGCGGTATCCGCCGGCGCCGGCCTGCTGAATCGCAATCAACGCGCCCCGGTGCCACCGGAGGCGCCGGATGCCGGCCAGATCCACGCCGTCTTTCGCCTTCAAGGGCGTCGTATTGCGCGCCGACAGATCCACGCGCGTGACGCCGCTGTCGTGCGCGACATAGAGGAGGCCGTCGGAAGCAGGCGCCACGCTCGATGGCCGGTTGTCGGGCAGCGTGGCCGCGACTTCGAGCGACGGGGTTTTCGGACGAAGCCGGAAGACCCGGTGGCCCGCGCTGTCGAGCGCGAACACGGCGTTGTCCGGGGTCGCCGCGACGTCGGCGAAGCGCGCCGGCCCGAGGCTCTCATTGGCTGCATAGGTCGCCAGCGATCGGGCGGACACGAGCTGCAGCTTGTGCAAGGCCGTCTGCCGGCCGTCGGCGCTCACGACCCAGAGCGTGCCGTCCTGCGGATCGATCTCGAGCGCCGCGATTTCCCCGAACCCCGTGGCCTGCGCGCCGGCGAGGTTCGCGACGTGCTGCGAGAACTCGTCGACGACCGCGAGCTTGCGCGCCTCGCGGTCGCCGATGATGAAGCGGCGCGACACGCCGTCGTAGGCGAGGCCGGCCGGGCTGAACGGCGGCATGGTGAACCGGATCATGTCGAGCGTGGCGACCGGCTTCGCGCGCACGCCAGGCGCTGCGTCCGGCGCACGGCTCGCTGCCGGGGTGCTCGTGGCGCCGGCCGGGAGTTTCGCTTCGAGCTCCGCCCACCTGGCAGTCGCCCGCACGCCCCGAAAATCATCGTTCGTCGCGGCGTCGTTGGGCACGCCGAGCGCGGCGAGACGCTGGAGCATCACGAGCGCGTCGTCGGGCCGGCCGCTGAGGCTCTGGGCCCGCGCGAGGAGGTACATCAGCTCTGTGTTGTTCCGGGGTCCGGTCTGGACGGCTCGCCAGGCGAGGTCGTGGAAGGCCTCGAAATCCTGGCGCGCCGCGGCGTCGGTTGCCAGCTGCCGGCACTGCTGCCACTCGCGGCAGTCGCTACGCTGGGGATTGACGTCCTGGGCCGGGGCGGCAGGGACCTGAAGCGAAAGAGCCAGAAACAGGCCAAACAGCGCGTCGGGGAGAAGCGGCATGAATACGATGGCATTGCCATCTTACTCGATAGCGACCCGGGGTCAGGTCATGAACGGTGAAGTTGGACGCAGCTCCGGGGGGCAGGTGACCGCGGGGGCGAGGTGAGGGGGGCGCAGCTACTCGCGCAGCGCGACCATCGGATCGATGAGCGTCGCCTTCCGCGCCGGGATGTAGCACGCGGCGGTTGCGACGCCCAGGAGCAGCACCGTCACGCCCGCGAACACGACGAGGTCGTGCTGACCGACGCCGAACAGCAGGCTCTGCAGGAATCGCGACAGCAGGAGCGCGCCGCCGAGCCCCAGCACCAGCCCGACCCCCGCGGTTCGCAGGCCCTGTCCCAGCACCAGCGACAGGATCGATCGCCGGTCCGCGCCGAGCGCCTGCCGGATACCGAACTCCCGCACGCGCTGCGCGACGCCGAACGCGAGCACGCCGTAGATGCCGATCGCCGACAACACGAGCGCGACACCGCCGAAGATCGCCAGCAGCACCATCGGCGTGCGGCGCAGCTCGAGCGACCGCGACATCCACTGGTCCATCGTCCGCACGTCGGCGATCGCCTGCTCGGGATCGATCGACTGGACCGCGGCTCGCACCTGCGGCACGAGGGTCGTCGGGTCCAGCCCCGTCTTCAGGACGAGCGCCATGGCGGCCGCCCGCGGTTGTTGCGCGACCGGATAGTACAGCCGCTCCTTCATCACGGGCTGCGCGAGGTCGATGCTGTTGATCGTGCCCACGACGCCGACAATCGTGAACGTCGGAGCAGTCGGGCCGCCCCGCCGGATCTCCTGCCCGAGCGGGCTGCGGCCCGGCGAAGTACCGGTTCGCAAGGTACTGATCGACGACGACGACCCGGGGACTCTCCGCGGTGTCGCCGTCGTTGAACAGCCGTCCCTCGATCAACGGAATCTGCATCGCGCGGAAGTAGTCCCCGCCGACGATCTCCTGCCGGCCGTGCGGCGCGGCTTCGCTCGGGCCCGGCGTGTAGCCGACGATCGAGTACGAGCCGGAGCTGACGTTGCCGTTGAACGGGACGTTCGTCGTCAGCCCCGCGGTGGTGACGCCCGGAATGGCCCGCGCACTCTGGAGCAGGCGCTGCCAGAACGCCGTGCGCGCGGCCTGATCGGGATACCGGGCCGCCGGCAGGGCGACCTGCGCCGTGAGAACGTTCTCGGATGCGAAGCCGGGGCTGACCTTCTGCAGCCTGGCGAAGCTCTTGATCAGGAGTCCCGCACCGACGAGCAGCATGACCGCAACGGTGACTTCGGCGACGACGAGCGACGAGCGGAGCATCTTGGTCCCCCGGCCCGCCGATCCGCGCGTGCTGTCGTCCTTCAGGAAGGCGGCCGTGTTGCCGCGCATCACCGCCAGGGCGGGAATGACGCCGAAGATCAGGCCGGTGCCGACCGCGAGCGCCATCGTGAAGAGCAGGACGGCCGGTTGCAGCGACGCCTCGATCGCGGCCGGCAGCTGCCTCGAGCTCATCGCGACGAGGCCGCGCATCCCCGCGATGCCGAGGGCGAGCCCGCCGATCCCGCCAATCGTCGACAGCACGATTCCTTCGGTCAGCATCTGCCGCACGAGCCGCCACTGCCCGGCGCCGAGCGTCGTCCGGATCGCCAGCTCGCGGCCTCGTCCGGCGGCCCGCATCAGGAGCAGGTTCGCGACGTTGGCGCACGCGATCAGCAGCACGAGAAGCACGCCGCACTGCAGGATCAGCAGCGGCGCGCGCACGTCGCCGACCAGCTGATCGCGCATGCCGATCGCGAACCCGCCGAAGCCGCTCGACTTCGCGAACTGCGCACGGGCCGGGAGCCGGTCGTTGTTGCGATCGACAATCGTCTTGATCTGCGCGTTCAGCTGATCGATGGTCGCGCCGGTGCGGAGCCGCGCGATCATCATGCTGAACTCGTTGCCGCGCGCGTTGTCGGACATCTGCTGCGCCGTGAACGCGAACGGCACCAGGAGCGCGACGTCGCGCGACGGAAGGTCGAAGTCCGCGGGCAGCACGCCGACGACGCGGTAGGCGCTGCCGTTGAGGCGGATGTCGCGGCCGACAACCGACCGGTCGCGGCCGAATCGGGAGCTCCAGAGCGCGTGCGTGAGTATCGTGAACTTGTCCGCTTCCGGCTTCGCCTCCTCTTCCGTGAAGCCCCGGCCGAGGAAAGGCTGGCGGCCGAGCGTGGTGAAGAAGGACGGCGTGACCGCCAGGATGCGAAGCTGCTCCGGCCGGCCGCCTTCCGCCAGCGTGGCCGCCCCTCCGGTAAAGAGCGCCCCGTCCTCGACCGCCGGCGCCTGCGTCTTGCGGTCCAGATAGTCGGGGATCGACACGCTCGCCTGCGGGAGCCCAATCAGCGCATACGAGTTCCACACGAAGACCAGCCGCTCCGCGTTCGCGTACGGCAGCGGCCTGAGCAGAATCTGGTACAGGAGGCTGAAAATGGCGGTATTGGCGCCAATTCCCAGCGCCAGCGTCATCACCGCCACCAGGGTGAAGACCGGCTGCTTGCGCAAAGAGCGGACGGCATAGCGAAAGTCCTGCATGGTGCGTTGGACGAATCGGCCGCTGAAAGGGTTGCGCGCGAACGCGCTGCGTTTGTGAACAATGCGAGCTAGCATACGCGCCATGTCCCGCTTCCCACATCCGCTGACGCTGCTGACCGCGTGCATTCTGGCGGCCGCGGCCGCCAGTTACGTCCTGCCCGCCGGGCAATACGATCGCCGCGAGGATCCGGTCACCAACAAGCAGGTGGTCGTGGCCGGAACGTATCACAAGGTCGAGCCACGCCCGGTCGGCCCGTTCGAGGCGCTCGTCGCGATCCCGAAGGGGCTCGCCGACGCGGCGTCGGTCGTCTTTCTCGTGTTTCTCGTCGGCGGCGCGTTCACGGTCGTCGACGAGACCGGCGCGCTGCGGCAGGCGGTCGAGTGGCTCGTCCGGCGTCTCCAGCAGAGGGAGGCGCTCGTCATCCCGATCGTGTCGATCGTGTTCGCGACCGGCGGCGCGCTCGAGAACATGTCCGAAGAGATCATCGCGCTCGTGCCGGTGCTGATGCTCGTGACGCGCCGGCTGGGATTCGATGCCTTGACGGCCGTGGCCATCAGCGTCGGCGCCGCGGCCGTCGGCTCGGCGTTCAGCCCGATCAATCCCTTCCAGGTGCAGATTGCCCAGAAGCTCGCGGGGCTCCCGCTGCTCTCAGGCTGGTTCTTTCGACTGTGCGTGCTGGCCGCCGCGCTCGCCGGCTGGATTCTGGCCACGTGGCGGCACGCCGAGCGCACGCGGCGCCCGCGCGGAGAGGTCGGCGCGCTCCAGGCCGGAGTGCCCGGCACCGAGCTCGATGCGCGCAGCAGCCTCGTGCTCGTCATCGTGCTGACGGCGTTCGCCGTCTTCGTGTACGGCGTGATGCAGCTCGGATGGGACTTCGACCAGATGTCCGCCATGTTCTTCGCGATGGGGGTGCTGGCCGGGCTGGCCGGCGGGCTCGGGCTCGGGGGCACGGCGCGCGGGTTCGTCAACGGGTTTTCCGCGATGGCGTACGCCGCGATGCTCATCGGCTTCGCGCGGGCGATCTTCGTCGTGCTCGACCAGGGGCGCGTGATCGACACGATCGTCTACGGGCTGGTCGCACCGCTGCAGAACCTGCCGGTCGCGTTGTCGGCGCTCGGGATGATGGCGGTCCAGGCCGCCGTGCACGTCCCGGTTCCGAGCGTCAGCGGTCAGGCGGTGCTCACGCTCCCCATCCTGTTGCCGATGTCGGACCTGATCGGCCTGTCCCGCCAGGTCGTCGTGCTCGCGTATCAATACGGCGCGGGTCTGACAGAGCTCGTCACACCGACCAACGGCGCGCTGATGGCCGTGACCGCCGCCGCCGGCGTGAAGTACAGCGACTGGCTGCGGTTCGTGACGCCCATCTACGCCGGACTGCTGGCGCTGGGCGCGCTCGCCGTCGTGCTTGGGATTATGGTGGGCCTCTGAGCCCGGCAGGCGCGTGCATACTTAACGGGCGTGTTTTATTTCTTCAAGCGCGACACCGACACGGTGACCTGCGAGCTCCGGCCCAGCGCCTCCGGATCCGGATACGACATCGTCATCATGGAGCCGGGCAAGGCGGTCGTCACCGAGCGCTACGACTCGTCCTCCGAGGTGCACAGACGCTGGCAGCAGTTGCAGGAACGCTTCAAGGGCGAAGGCTGGTGGGGGCCGACGGCGACGCACTAGGCGACTTCGCAGTCAACTCCCAAAAGACCAACTCCCCCGCCTCGCGCGCAGGATCACGGCGCGCTTCGGCGAGGCCTCGCCAAAGCTTGTCGCGAGTGCGTAAGAGCGCGACAAGCGACGGCGGGCAACTCCCAAAGCGTCTGGGGGTGAAAGTCGCAGCGAATTTCCACTCAGATGGTACGAGTCACGCGCCTTGGGAGTTGGAGGTTGGGAGTTGGAGGTTGGGAGTTGGCTTTTTGGGAGTTGTCCCGTCTCTACCCCCCGTAGACGCTCGCCCAGAGCGGGAACAGCGCGGCGAACGTGTCCTCGACGGTCGCGACGACCTTCCGCATCTCGCCGAGCGTCCGCGCATCGTCGATCTTCTCGAGCGACAGCCATCGGCCGACGAACACCCACCCGTGACCCGCCGGGTTGCGGCAGTTGATGAGCCACTCGACGGCCTGCTGCGGAAGCAGATCGACGGCCGGTCCGCGCGCGCCGTACTGGATGAACCCGCCGGACTTCCCCATCCAGTCGACGAGGTGTCCGCGCCAGGCGGACCCAACCTGCCGCTGAAACGTTTCGAAGTACGCGAGGATCTGTTCAGGCCCGCCGTCGCCCTTCGCGGCAGCCTGGACGCGGTCGTCGCGTCCGCTGTCGGCCAGGTTGAAGCCCAGCCCGATACGCATCCAGTTCGCGCCCCACGGCGCCGCGCTGAAGAATCCCAGATCGAACTGCGGCTCCCACCGCCCTCCGTGGTGGTACGCGTAGATGTGGCCGTTGGCTCCCGGGTGATAGCTGTTGCGATGGAACAGCTTCGACCCCGACTGCCCGGCCCGGTTGCGCGCCTCGACGATGCGCACGGAGGTGCGTTGCTCGTTGACCGACTGCAGCAGCAGCTCGATCTTGGGCGCGAGCGCCCGCGCCGCTTCGACGGGCGCGAGATGCCCGAGCGCATCGAAGTCGTGTGCGGTGAAGCCGGTCGCCGCTTCGGAAGCCGGCAACGCCATGGCGCGGCGCTTCGTCACTTCGTTCAGCAGGCTCTTGGCGATGGTGTTCGACGGGTTGAGCTCGAGCACCGTCGCCAGCGCCCCGGCCGCGTCGGCGAACCGCCGCTGCTCGAGGTAGCAGCGCGCCAGGCGGGTCCAGGCGCCCTGGTTCGCGGCATCGACGCGCGCGATCTCGAGGTTCAGATCGAGGGCTTCGGCCCCGAAGTTGTTGCTCTTCGCGAGGTCCACCGCCCGCTGCTGGAGATCGCCGAGGGTTCCTGACATCAGGAGAGGGTATCAAACAGCTCGGTCGACTTGCTGAGCTCGAGCCGGCGGCGGGAAGCCTCGCGGGGGTTCAGGTCTCGCCAACCCATGCCCATCAAGACCCGGGCGAGCTCGCGCTTGGGAACGGGAGAGGTCTGGAGCGACACCCGGCCGTCGCGAATCGCCTGGCAGATGGCGTCGGCGTCCGGCTCGGCGAAGACCCGCGAGTACGTGCGGCCGAGCTGGCGCAGGTCGTGTAGGTCGGAATTGCCGACGATCGGCTTGCCGTACTTCTCCGCCCAGCGAGCCGCCCGGGCGTTGAAATTGAGCCCGCCGGTCCAGAAGTAGCTCCATTCGACCGCATCGAACAGCTCCGGCCGGGCCTCGAGGCGCGACATCAGGCTCGTGGGGTGCGGGAAGAACGGGTGGGGGGCGATGACGATGCCGCGGGTGCGCGCTTTCAGGTCGCGGAGGTCGTCGAACGTGCGGATCTGCTCGCTGCTTTGAGGAAAGTTGATCAGCACGACATGCCGCCCCTGGATGGCTCGCTCGATCCCGGGGAGCAGGATGATCCGGCGCTCGCGGGCGTACGCGAACACGCTCGGATCCGCCAGCTGCCTGTCGTGAAGTGTAATCGCCAGCGCGTCGAAGCCCAGTCCGGCCGCCCGGTCAATCAATTGGTGGGCGTCGTGGAGAATATAGTCCGCCGGGTCTTCCGCCGTGTGGAGGTGAAGGTCTACTTTCAGCACGTCTGTTGTCCTACCCATTGTACCTGCAGAGGCTCAGCAAGGGGCGTTCCTGCCCAGGGGGGCCCTCCAGGCCTCAGGAAAGGAGCATTTCGAGGTCTTCGGCGCGCAGCGTCCGGACGAGTCCGGCGTCGGCGTTGAGGATCGCGTCGGCGAGCTGCCGCTTGCTCTGCTGCAGCTCGGCCACCTTCTCTTCCACGGTGTCGCGCGCGAGCAGCCGATAGGCGAACACGTGGCGGGATTGCCCGATGCGATGCGCGCGATCGATGGCCTGCGCCTCGACGGCAGGGTTCCACCACGGATCGAGCAGGAACACGTATTCCGCCGCGGTCAGGTTGAGCCCCAGCCCGCCGGCCTTGAGGCTGATGAGGAACAGCGGGCACGCCGGGTCCGACTGGAACCGCGCGACCCGCGCGGCGCGATCGCGGGTGCGTCCGTCGAGGTACTCGTACGTCATGCCGAGCGCGTCGAGACGCGAACGGAGCAGCGCGAGGAAGCTCGTGAACTGCGAGAAGACGAGCGCCTTGTGCCCTTCGTCGATCACCTCGCCGAGCCGCGGGATCAGCACGTCGAACTTCGCCGACGGCTCGTGCGCGCGGGACGGATCGATCAGGCCGCTGTGGCAGGCGGCCTGCCGCAGGCGCAGCAGCGCCTCGAGGATCTGCATCTTGGACCGGTTGACGCCGTCGCGCGCCACGCGGGCGAGCAGCGTCTCCCGATAGTGCGCGCGCAGCTCGTCGTAGTGCCGGCGCTGCGGCCCTTCGAGCTCGCACTGCAGGGTCTGCTCGGTGCGGCGCGGCAGCTCCGGCGCGACCTGCTCCTTGGTCCGGCGCAGGATGAACGGCCGCAGCGCGCGCGACAGCCACGCGAGGTCCTCGTCGGCGCGCGTCCGCGCCGCGCTGGCGCGCTGGAAGGCCTTGGCGGTTCCGAGCAGGCCGGGGTTCAGGAACTCGAACAGGCTCCACAGCTCGCCGAGATGGTTCTCGATCGGCGTGCCGCTCAACGCGAGCCGGTGCCGCGCGCGCAGCAGCCGCGCCGCCTTCGGCGGACGCGGTCGTCACGTTCTTGATCGCCTGCGCCTCGTCCAGGATCGCGTAGTCGAACTCGATCGCGTTCAACTCCGCGGCGTCGCGGCGCAGCGTGCCGTAGGTCGTCAGGACCAGGTCCGCCTCGCCGATGCCGGCCACGGAGCGCAAGCGGTCCCGTGTGGTCGAGCACCTTCAGCTTCGGCGCGAACCGGGCCGCCTCCTCCATCCAGTTGAACACCAGCGATCGCGGCACGACCACGAGCGACGTGACGGGCTCCCCTTTCTTCCTGGTCGTGCGCCGCGCCTCGAGCAGCGCCAGCACCATGACGGTCTTGCCGAGCCCCATGTCGTCGGCCAGGCAGCCGCCGAAGTCGAACCGCCGCAGGAAGTCGAACCATCCGAGCGCCTCGCGCTGGTATTCGCGCAGCGTGCCCCGGAACGACGCCGGGGCGTCGAGCGCCTGCACGCCGGTGAACGTCTGCAGCTCCGAGCGCACGCGCTCGAACACCTCGTCGTACGCGATGGCCGGCTGCGCGGCCAGCAGCGCGTCGAGCAGCGCCGCCTGCGAGCGCCGGAACCGGATCGCATCCCCTTCGACCGTCCCGAACCCGGCGATCGCGGCGTAGCGGCGCAACCACTCCTCCGGCAGCAGGCCCACGCTCCCGTCGTCCAGCACCACGACGTCTTCGCCGCGCGCGATGGCGGCGAGCAGCTGCGGAAACGGGGCAGACCGGCCTTCGCCGAACTCGACCGTCCCGTGCAGATCGAACCAGTCGATGCCCGACGACACCTCGAGCCGCATGCTGTCGGCGGTTCGAAAGGCGCGGCCTTCCGCTTCGACGCGCCAGCCTTCCTTGACGAGCGTGTGGACGACGCGCGGGAACTGATCGGGGGCGATGCCGAGCACCTGCCGCGACTCGAAATGGCTCCAGGTGTAGCGAAACCCGAGCTGGTGCAGGCGATCGATCGACGTCTGCTCGGCGGCCCGGTTGCGCCGGACGAGGCGCCGGCGCTCGGCGTCGTAGGCGGTGGCGCCCGGCGGGGCGTCGACGGTCACGCCGTCGTAGTCGAACAGGACCGTCGCGCGCAGATCCTGCCGGAGCGCGTACGGGTTCTGCCGCTCGGGCCGGTTCACGCGGACGCGCGGTCGCGGCTCTCCGTCGAACACCTCGTAGCGCAGCTCGGCCGGCAGCGAACGCGGGTGAAGGCCGGAACGCGCGAGCGTTTCGAGGAGCGCGCCTGATTCACTCCGGGGGATCGTGATGGGACCCACGCTGCGGAGACGCGCGAGCCAGGCGAAACCGCCGTCGAGCTCCAACCTCGCCATCGACGTCCGCGTGAACAGAAACCCGCGGCCGAGCAGCAGGGCCGGGTCGCGAAGCGCCAGCCGCTCGCCATCGCGGACGAATCCGCCGTTCAGGACGAGCCCGTCGTGCTTCTCGTCGACGGCGATCTCGAGATCGAACCGCCACGCCGGCCCGTCGTCCCAGCCGATGGGAAAGAGCCCGTGCTCCTCGCCGATCCGGTCGAGATGTCCGCGGCCCGAGCGCGCCAGCAACGGGAGCACGCGGTCCTCGAGCGGCCCGTTGAGCACATAGCGGGAGAGCCGCTGATAGCTGGCGTCGTACATCCCGCCATAGGTCCACGTGTGGCCGGCGCCGATGAGCAGCGAGAGGATCTCGCGATCGTCCGCGTTGACCATGTGCTCCGCTTCGAGCGGCGTCAGCGTGACGGCCTTCGGCTTCGACCAGGCGCCGTTCTTCCGGCGCTGACGGAACAGCACGTTGACGACCGTGCCGCGGCCGGCGAGCGTCTCGCCCACGTCGATCGTGTAGATGATCTCGCCGTTCGAGAAGCGCGGCAGCGGAACCGCGCGTTCGGCCGCGCTGACGTCCTCCTGGAGCTCGCGCAGGAAGCTCTGCCACGCCGGCGCCTTCGCGGGCGCGGGCGGCTTCGTCCGCGACGTCGAGTACGACACGCCCGGCCCCCCGGATGCGACCAGCGCCGACGGCCGGTACTCGGGCTCCAGGATCGCGCCGGCGTCCACGGGACCGTCCCCGGCAAGCAGTCCCTGGCGTTCGGCCTCCAGCAACGCGGCCCAGATGTGCTTGCAGATCTCCGCCCGGTCCGCGTAGTACGGGCACTCGCAGGAGCCGGTGAACCGGTTCCGGTCTCGGACCAGCTCGACACGGTAATCGCGCGTGCCCCGCACGAGCGCGTGGGCCATCCACTCGGCGCCTCCCGCGTCGATGACCGCGCCCGAGCGGAAGTAGTACGTCCCCTTCGCACGGGTTCTGGCGCTGACGTGGGTTGCGAGGGTTTCTGTGAGCATGAAGAGACGCCGCGGGGAATCTCTCAGTATATCCGCGGAGCGATCGTGATTCCTCAATTCGGCTTCGCTCGACAACAAATTCCGGATCGGAGGCGTGCCCTCCATGTAGAATCGCGCCAACCTCATCAACGAAGCGGCGGCCAGCGAACGCACGCGGTGAGTCGAGCCGCGAGTGGGCCCCGCGAGCGACAAGTGGTTGCAAACCCGCGAAGTCCGGCTTCCACCCCAGCGCGCACAAAACGCGCGCCGGGGACCCCGGCTGAAGCCGGATGCCACCTTCGGTTTTGAAACCGGCTCTAGTAAAAGGAGGGCCACGTGAAGCGCCCCGCGTTCTGGATCGTGCTCGGGTTGGCTTCGATTGCCGCCGCCGGCGCGGCGTGGCACTTTTTCCCGCAGGCGTTCTCCATCGTCGCGCTCGACATCACGATGGACCGCGAGGCGGCTCTGACGGCGGCCCGCTCGCTGGCCGCGCGAGATGGACTGGGGCCTGCCGGCTATCGCCAGGCGGCGTCCTTCTCGGCTGACGAGGAAGCTCAGACGTTCGTCGAGCTCGAAGGCGGAGGCAAAGAGGCGTTGACGCGCATGCTCCGCGACGGCCTCTACTTCACCTACACCTGGCGCGTCCGCCACTTCCGGGAAGGCGAAACCAACGAGACCCTCTTCCGCTTCACGCCCGATGGCCGGCCGTACGGCTTCTCGGAAACGCTGAAAGAGGATGCGCCCGGCGCGGCGCTCGATGCGGCCGCCGCGCGGGGACGCGCCGAAGCGGATGCAGCCGCCAGATGGCAGATCGACTTCGCCACGTTCGGTCTCGTCGAGCAGGGTCAGGAGCGGCGGCCCGGCGGGCGCGTCGATCACACGCTGACCTACGAACGCGCGGCGCCGGCGCTGAACGAGGGGCGCTACCGCGTGCGCCTCGTCGTCTCCGGCGATCGCCTCACCGAAGTCACGCACTTCATCTCGATCCCCGAAGCGTTCACGCGGCGCTACCAGAACATGCGATCGGCGAACGAGGCCATCGGCATCGCGTCCGTCGTCGGGGTGATGCTTCTGTACGTCGTCGGCGGCATCGGCGTCGGCTTGTTCTACATGCTGCGCAGCCGGTGGGTGCTGTGGCGGCAGGCGGCGGCGTGGGGCCTGGTGGTCGGGCTGCTGCAGGCGCTCGCCACGGTCAACGAGTGGCCGCTGATGTGGATGACCTACGACACGGCCGTGCCGCGCGCGACGTTTCTCGGCCAGCAGATCGCGACGGTCGTCGCGATGTTCGCGGGCTTCTCCATCTTTTTCGGCCTGTCGTTCATGGCGGCGGAGACCCTGACCCGGCGCGCGTTCGGATCGCATCCCCAGTTCTGGCGCGTCTGGAAGAAGGAGCCGGGCAGCTCGAAGACGATCCTCGGACAGACGGTGGCGGGGTTCCTGCTCGTGTCGATCTTCTTCGCCTACGACGTCCTGCTCTACCTGATCGCGACGCGCGCGTTCGGCTGGTGGACGCCGTCGGAAGCCCTGCTGCACCCCGACGTGCTCGCGACGCACGTGCCATGGCTGTCGGCCATCGCGAACTCGCTGCAGGCGGGCTTCTGGGAGGAATGCCTGTTCCGCGCCGTGCCGATCGCCGGCGCCGCGCTCATCGGCGATCGCTTCGGGCATCGGCGGCTGTTCATCGTCGCGGCCTTCGTCGTCCAGGCCGTGATTTTCGGCGCGGGGCACGCGCCGTATCCCACGCAGCCCTCGTTCGCGCGTCCCGTCGAGTTAATCCTGCCGTCGATCGGCTTCGGGCTTCTCTACCTGTACTTCGGCCTGCTCCCAGGGATCATCCTCCACTTTGCGTTCGACGTCGTCTGGTTCGCGCTGCCGATCTTCCTCGCCGACGCCCCCGGCATCCGGGTGCAGCAGGCCATGGTCGTGCTGATGACGCTCGTCCCGCTCTGGGTCGTGCTCGTCCGCCGCGTTCAGGCCGGACGCTGGACGGAGCTCCCGGATCGCGAGCGCAACACGGCATGGACGCCGCCGCCTGCCCCGGAGCGTGCGCCGGACGCGGCGGTTGTCACCGGGTATGCGATCGGCAATCGGAAGCGGACGATCTGGCTCGGCGTCGGGTACTGCCAGCCTGGTCGCGTGCGCGATCGCGGTGCTCACCCACGAGCCGCCGGGCTCGCTGTCGATCGGGCGCAGCGAAGCCACGGCCATCGCCCGTGGTGCGCTCGAGGCGCGAGGCGTGACGCTTGGGCCGGAGTGGCGCATCCTGCCGACACCGCTCGACGGGTCGGACGGCCCGCACGAGTTCGTGGCCGAGACCGCCGGCAACGAGCGGCGCAAGGCGCTCGTCGGCACGTATCTGCCGGCGCCGCGATGGAATGTGCGCGTCGCGAAGTTCGAGGGGGACGTCGCGGATCGGGCGGAAGAGTGGCCGATGAGCATCTCCGCGGCCCGCGCGACGCGCATTCGGCACGTGGTACCCGAAGAGCGTCCGGGCGCGTCGCTCGAGGAAAACACCGCGCGGCAGGCCGCGCAGGCCGCCCTCGCCGAACGCACCGGCCTCGGGGTCGGAGAAGGCCAGGCGAGAGAGATTTCCGCCCGCCCGCAGAAATTGAAGGCGCGAACGGACTGGACGTTCACGTTCGCCGACACGACGATCGCACCGCTGCCGCAGGGCGAGCCGCGGATCGATGTCTTCCTCGCGGGAAGCGAAGTGGCGCACGTCGGGCGCTATGTCCGCGTGCCCGAGAGCTGGGAACGCAGCGAGCGCGCGGCGAGCACGCGGAACACGATCCTGCGGATTCTCACCGGCGTGGTCTTCGGCGGCCTCCTGGTGGCCGCGGCCGTGCTCGGCGTGATTGCCTGGAGCCGCGGACGCTACGCGCCGCGGCTGTTCTTCGCGACGGCGGCCGTCATGCTCGTCGCCTCCGTTGCCGATGCGGCCAATGGATGGCCGGCGGTGCTGGCGTCGCTGCAGACCGCGCTCCCGTTGCCCCTGCAGATTCTCGGCGTGATTGGGATCGGCCTGGTCGCGCTGACCGCCACAGCGTCACTCGCCGGCCTCGCCATCGGCGCGCTCCCGCACCGCCTCGCGAACGCCGGCGAGCTGGCGGACCGCGACGCCCTTCGCCTTGGGGTAGCGGCCGGATTGTTCGCTGCCGCCGTGTCGTTCGCCGCCGTCGCTCTCCGGAATCCGGACTGGGCCAACGCACCGCGCGTCCAGCCGCTGGGCGCGTATGTGCCCATTCTCGGAATCGCCATCGATCCCATCGCCGGCTTCATCACGCGGCTGGCCGTGCTCGGGAGCCTGTTCACGTACGTTCACGTCTGGACGGCAGGGTGGACGCGCCGGCGCGCGCTCGGCTCGATCGCGCTCGCCGCCGCCGGGTTCCTCGGCGCGGGCGCGCCCGCCGGGATCCATGCTGGAGGCTGGGCTCTCGCCGGCCTCCTGTCCGCCGCCGGAGTGCTCGTCATCTTCATCACGCTGCTGCGCGCCGACCTGACGATGGTGCCGGTGACGCTGGGAACGATGATGGCGATCGGCGTCCTGGCCGGCGGGGCCGCACGGCCGTTCCCCGGCGCGCTTGCGGGGTCCATCCTGGGCGCCATGCTACTCGGCGTCGTGTCATGGTGGTGGTTCCGCGCGCTCCGCCGTGCCCGCGCCCGCATGACCGTTTAGCGCTGGCGGTCAGGCGTGTCGATCTCCTGCCTGTCGATTCGAACTCCGTCGATGAGTTCGAACTCATAGGTCATTGAGAAGGTGGAGCGGCCGGCGATCCGAACATCGGCGACAGACGTGACACTGAGTGGGACTCGAGCACCGCCCACGTACCCGTACCGGCGCGTCAGCGTGACCGACGTCGTCCAGAACGAGGGTGATTTGGCCAGACGTCCTGAGATCTCCACGAGATCGGCATCCGGGGTCAGGAGCAGGTAGCCGTCCAGAAGCCTTTTGTCGCGGCGCAGGGGGCGGAGGCGAATGCGCGCAAAACCGTTCTCGTCCTGTCCGGCGTCCTCGAGCCGATAGTTCGCGTCGGAGAATGCGACGGGGTCGCGGCCTTCTCGAAGAAGTTCGCGCTCCGTCTCGAGCGCGGGAATGAGGACCTTGTTCTGGATCAACTCCGACCCGCCGCGTGCCGTGACGGTGTACGTCAACCGTCCTGCGTCGAACTCGGTCAGCACGTCGAGCCAGCCCGATCGTTTGAAACGACGGTTGTCGGCTTCAAGCCGGCGCTTCGCTCGGTAGCTGATCGGCGTGCGGACCAGTTTGTTGTGAAACCGCGACACAAGAGATTCCATCGGCGCCTGCGCGCCACTCGGCCAAGCGCAGCTCATCATGGCGACGACGCACAGGACTGTTGCGTGGGCGGAGCGCATCCCGAAAGCTCAGTCCCACGCGAGAACCGAGTTCCTCGCAAGTCGGAGACGGTCGGTCTGAAAGTACGCTCGCTGGCCTTCGACGACGTCACTGCCGATCGTCGTGTTCTCGAACAATTGCCCGTCGTCCCAGAATTGCTTCACCAGGTCCAGATACTCTTCGTCGACGGCCTCGAAATGGCGCCTCAGAGCCGCACTGAAGCCTGCCCAGTACACTCGCTCGGGCGATGCCTCGAACAGACGGGCCATCTGGTATACCGCCGGGAGGCCAAATCGGAAGATGCCCTCCTCGAAGCGTGCGGGATCGAAGAGGTCCAGGCCCGGGATGAACTCGCAAATGAAGTCGATATGGTTGTCTCCGCAAATCCCGCGAAGCCTCGACATCTCGTCGTGGATCAGGTCGATGTCCGGCGAATAGACATTCTTCTCAGGATCTCCCGTCCGGGCGTATGCCGAGCGGGTGCGGTCCGCGACTCCCGACGGGAGCTTCTCGACCGAGTCGAACCACACTTTCGTGTTGAGATGGCGCATGCCGAGGATATTCGAGTAGATGCACTGTCCTCCATGCTCGGCGATCGCCCGCACCGTGGCGTTCAATTCGCCATCCTCATAGAGACCCGGGATCACCGGCGACAAATGGAAATGCACCGGAATCCCGGCGGCGGTCAGCTCCGCTGCCGCCCGCAGCCGGTCCGCGACGGCCGGCACGGCACGCTCGATCACGCGCGCCTTCGCCTGGTTGATCGTGAGGACCGTGAATTGGACGAGCACGAGCCCGTCGCGGTTGAGCTCCAGGAGCAGATCCAGATCCCGCAGGATGAGCGGAGATTTCGTGAGGATAACGACCGGTAGCCCGTGCCGAAGCAGACGCTCGAGAATCTGTCGCGTCGCACGGATCTTCTTCTCCAGCATCTGGTACGGATCGATGGTGGCCCCGATGTAGATGATCTGCTTCTTGGGCAGGCCCGCAAGGTCGCTCTCGACCCCCTGCAGTAAATCCTCGGGCGGGTGCAGTCGCTCCACGAACGCCGGCGACTCCCAGTAAAGACAGTACGTGCACTGCAGCGCACAACCGGAATACGGCTCGACGTAGTACTTCCACTGATGCGACCGGACCGTCAGCACGTCCCGGTGAAACGGCTTCAAATACAGCATGGCTGGATCAACCCCGGGACCGCGTGGTCCTTTGTTCCCACACGTACAGGTGGTAGCAGCGATAAGCGGCAATCGCGTGTGCGCCGATCGCGATGACGACGACCGACAGATTGATTCGGCCGAACGCGGTGCCGAGGGCCACGAGGACGATGCGATCGCCCTTGCCGAACAGCGCGCTCGGAAAACGCGATCGCAGCGCTTCCGCCTCGTCCTTCGGAACGAGGCCATCGAGCCGGAACGTGAGCAGCCGCGTCAATGTGCCGACGAGGGCAGCCACGCCCCACCACGGATCGCAGAGCTGCGCTCCGATCAACCCCGCGAAGACGGCCGAATCGGTATACGCGCTGCAGAAATTATCGAAGAAGGATCCAAACGACGACTGGAGACCTCGAGCCCTGGCCACCATCCCGTCGACCACGTCGGAAAGCCCGCTAAGCCCGAAGAACCCGACAGCGAGAATCCACTGGTGGGACACAAAGAAGTACGCGGCGAGGCTCCCGAAGATAATGCCGGAGAACGAGAGTAGATGCGGCGATACACCTGCGGCGGCCAGGACGCGCCCGAGCGGGATCGCGAGTTTGGAAAGCGTCTCTCTAAAAGTCTCCATTTTGAGGCAATCCCCCACGGCCGGTCCGGTCGGAGTGGCAAGAAGTGCCAAGAGTTCGGATGTTGCCTGTCCGGCTCACGGTCCACCCTGGCCGCGACGGCACATGATTCCACCAGACGCCGCCGGCTGCAAGCCGAGGGCATCCCTCCAAACGGAAAGGCGCGAGGCGGGGACGAAGCGGCTCACGGCCGTGAGCGTTTCTCTTTTCCATTTTTTCGAATCTTGTCGTAGCCTCCCCGTATGCCGATTCGCGCCTTCGCTCTGCTCCTGGCGTTCACCTCGGCACTGGCGTCCCCGATCGGGCCGAGCGCCCGCCCGGATCTTCAGGCAACGGCCCCCGCGGCCGCTTCCGCGAAGGTGTGGGAGGGACGGCAGGCGGAGTTCGAGGCCTACCTCCGCACGGCCGAGATCGATCGGTTCGAGGAGATTCCGGTCGGCGTCACGCGGCCGAAGCGCGCGTTCCTGAAACCGGGCGGCCCCGTCGCGAGCATCGCGTGGAAAGCGCTGCCTCCGAGCCGGAACACCGGATACTGGGAGAGCTACAAGTCGGAGATTGCGGCCTATGAGATGGACAAGCTGCTCGGCATGACGATGGTGCCGGTTGCGGTCGAAAAGAAGTGGAAAGGGCAGACCGCCGCCGCGATTCTCTGGATCTCGCCGGTCCGTCAGTGGAAGGACGTTCGGGATCTGCCGAAGCCGGTCAAGTGGAACCGCCAGGCGATCCTGATGAAGATGTTCGACAACCTGATCGGCAATCCCGATCGCAACATGGGGAACCTGATCGTGGACGACGACTGGAACCTGTTTCTAATCGATCACTCGCGCGCGTTCGTCGACTCGAAGGATCTGCCCGTGAAGATGGAACGCATCGATCGGGAGGTCTGGAACCGCATGCTCGCACTGGACGAGCCCGGGGTCACCACCGCGCTCGGAACCTGGCTGGACAGCCGCGCCATTCGCGCCATGATCGCGCGGCGCGATCGGATGAAGGCGGCGGTCGACAAACTGGTCGCGAACAGCAGTGAAGCAGCCGTCTTTGTCCGCTAGCGCGCCGTCCGCCCGCCTGGTCCGGCTGGCCCTCGTCGCGAGCGCTGTGGCGTTGGCGACGCTTCACGCCGCAACGCCGGCGGTCCGCGGCGCCGCCACCGCTCCGCAGTCCCCGACGGCACGCCGCATCGTCGCGATCGGCGACGTGCACGGCGCCGCCGACGGCCTGGCGGCGACGCTCGTCCGCGCCGGCCTGATCGATGCGAAGCAACGGTGGACTGGAGGAAAGACGACCTTCGTCCAGACAGGCGACGTGATGGATCGCGGCTCGGGCACGCGGACCGCGCTCGACCTGCTCATGGCGCTCGAACCGCAGGCCGCGGCGGCCGGCGGCCGGGTGGTGGTCCTGCTCGGGAACCACGAAGTGATGAACCTCATCGGCGACACGCGCGATGCGACGCTCGAGATCTTCCTGACCTTTGTCGACGGCGACTCGGAGTCCAGGCGCGAGCGCGCCTTTCAAGCGGCCGCGCGCCTGGACCCGGAGGCGCGCCTCGACAAGGCTTTCTGGATGGCCACGCATCCGCCCGGCTATATCGAGTACCGCGATGCGCTCAGGCCGAACGGACGCTACGGACGATGGCTCCGGTCCAAGCCGATGCTCGCCGAGATCGACGGCACCGTCTTCATGCACGGCGGCATCAACGCCGACTTCTCCACCGAATCGCTCGACGACATCAACCGCCGCGTGCGCCGCGAGCTCGCGGCCTGGGACGAGGGTGTGCGCTGGCTGGAACAGCAGAAGCTCGTGCTCCCCGTCTCGACGATCATCGAAATCGTCGGCGCGGCGCGGACGCAGCTGACGCAGTTCTCGGCCTACCAGAAAGAAGGCACGCTGACCGAGGACCACATCCGCGCCGCCAGGCTGCTGCTCCCTCTCGCCGAGATCGGCGCCTCCAGCCTCCTCCATCCGGACGGACCGCTTTGGTTCCGCGGCTTCAGCACGTGGACCGATGACGACGGGGCGCCCCGCATGGCGGCGCTGCTGCAGAAGTTTCGCGTCAAGCGGTTCGTGACCGGGCACACGCCGCAGCCGGCGGGGCGGATCACGAAACGCTTCGGCGGATCGCTGTTCCTCATCGACACGGGGATGCTCGGCGGCAAGTTCTACCCCGGCGGGCGCGGGTCGGCGCTCGAGATTGTCGGGGACACCGTGAAGGCGATATATGAGGACGGGATCCAATCCCTAGTCCCTAATCCCTAATCCGTCAATCCTCGAATCCGTGAATCGCGCGCCCCGGTTCGGGATTCAGCGATTCGAGGATTAGTGATTAGGGATTCAGTCAGGCCGGCTCAGCGAACATCGCGGTGATGACGTCTTCGTCGGAGAATGGCTGGACCGTGCGGGCGTCGAACCGCTCGAGATCCTCGGCGTGCGCCTCGACGCGCAGCAGCCGCTCGTCGAGCGTCGCGAGCGTGTCTGCCGTCAGCAGGTACCGGCGGCGCCTGAGCGCGGACCGACGCTCGACCACGAAAAACCGGACGCGCCGGCTTGCCGGATCGACGAGGAGGCCGTCGAGCAAGCCCAGCTGTTCATCGTCCGCCGTGCACATGAGGACGCCCTGCATGGTGCCCGACGGATGCTCAACATGGTCCGCATCGAGGTATCGGAGATCCGTGGTACTTCGATTAGGGCGTTCGGTAACCACTTTGCACCTCTGGCCCTTCTGCTGAGCAAGGCGGGTGCCAGCCACGGCTTCCTTTTCGCTTTTCCCGGTCCTGGGAATCGCGGTACTGTCCGGCCCGTGCCTTCTTTGACCCCCGGCGAATGGGTCCTCGCCGTAGTCGCCGCCCTGGGTATCGGGATCGGCAAGGCAGGACTCGCCGGGATGAGCCTCGTGCACGTCCTGATCTTTGCGTTTCTGTTCGGCGCGAAGGAGTCCACCGGGGTGGTCCTGCCGATGCTGCTCGTCGGCGACGTCGCGGCGGTGCGCGCGTTCCATCAACACGCGCGGTGGGACTACGTGCGGCGGATGCTGCCGCCGGCGTGCATCGGCGTGATCGTCGCGGCGTGGTTCATGCGCGGGCTCAGCGAATCGGTCTACAAGCCGATCATCGGCTGGATCATCCTCGCACTGACCGCCCTGCAGGTCGCCAGGATGCAGCGTCCGCAGTGGTTCGGCAACGTCCCGCACGCCCCCGCGTTTGCCTGGACGCTCGGGCTCCTCGCCGGGGCCGCCACGATGCTCGCGAATGCCGCCGGCCCGATCTTCGCGATTTACTGCCTGGCGGTGGCGCTGCCGAAGATGGAGCTCGTCGGCACGGGCGCGTGGTTCTTCCTGCTCGTCAACGCGTTCAAGGTCCCGTTCAGCATCGGCCTCGGGCTCATTCACGAGCAGACGCTGCTCCTGAACGCCGTGCTGATCCCCGCCATCATGGCGGGGCTCCTGGCCGGCCGATGGCTGACACGCCATATCCCGCAGCGCGTCTTCGACCTGTCGCTGCTCGCCTTCGCCGCCGTCGCCGCGCTGAGGCTGATCGGCGTGCTCTGAGGAGGACTCGAGAACTCGAGAACTCTAGAACTCTAGAACTTTAGAACTTTAGAACTTTAACCACTCGTCTACCGCGTCTCCGCGGAACCCGATTTGAGGTAGGTATCGAGGAACCTCATGACGGCCGCATACCCTTCGATCTGGTTTTTCTTCTTGGTGAAGCCGTGCCCCTCGTCGGCGAACACGATGTACTCGACCGGCACGCCGTTCTTCTTCACCGCGGCGACCACCTCGTCGGACTCCACCTTCAGGACGCGCGGATCGTTGGCCCCCTGCAGGACCAGCAGCGGCTTGCGAATCAGGCTCGCGTGCAGGAGCGGGGACACCTCTTCCAGCATCCGGCGATCCGCGACCGGGTCGCCCATCTCGGCGTAGAGCGCCTTGCGCTGCGCCTCCCACCACGACGGAATGCTCTCGAGCGTTCGAATCCAGTTGGCGACGCCGAACAGATCGACGCCGGCCTTGAACTCCTGCGGATGAAAGGCCAGCGCGGCGAGGACCATGTAGCCGCCGTAGCTGCCGCCGATGATCCCGATCCGGTCCGGATCCACGTAGTCGAGCGACTGCAGATATTTTTTCCCGTCGATGCAGTCCCACAGCGGCTCGCGGCCGTGTTTCTTGTCGTCGGCCGCGAAAAACGTCTTCCCGTAACCGGAGCTGCCCCGGTTGTTGATGCCGAGGACGACATAGCCGTGGTTGGCGTAGTACTGGTTGAAGCTGCTGTAGCCGGGGACCGTCTGCCCTCCGGGGCCGCCGTGCACGAGCACGAGCGCGGGCGCCTTGTTGGCCGCCGTGGCCTGGTGCGGCTTCCAGAGATAATTCGGGATGGTCACCCCGTCGCGCGCCTTGAAGCGGACCGTCTGGACGTCGACGAGGTCCCGCGGATCGACGTCCGGGCTCAGCGACTCGGTCAGCCGCGTCTGTTGCCTCGTCGCCAGATCGAGGACGTAGAGATTGCCCGGCGAGCGGTCGCCGTTCACATGGAGCGCCGCCTTCTTCTCGCTGCGCGCGAACACGACGGAGCTGACGCCGGCGTTGGGAATCACCGGCAGCTCGACCAGGCGGTTCGTCGTCGTATCGCTGACGGTGATCCGCGGACGCCCGTCCGCGTTGACGCCGATGGCGCGGTAGCGGCCGTTGTGGGACGTGGTCATCGAGGTGACGTCCCAGTCGGTCGCGTAGACGTCTTCGTGCTGTTTCGTCGCGAGCGCGTAGCGGCGCAGCTGCGAGAACTCGCCCGTGACGTTGGTGACGTAGTAGAGGTATTTCGACGCGCGATCGAATCCCGTCGGAGCGAAGCTCGCCTCCCCCTTGTGTGCCGAGACCTGCGTCGTCGTCTTCATGGCGGCATTCCACAGGAACACGTCTTTGTCGTTCGTCGTGTTGACCTTCGTCAGCGACACCCATTTGCCGTCGGCGGAGACGGTGGCCGGAAAGAAGCCGTCGTTGTTCTCGAAGAAGAGCGTCCGGGCGAACGTCTTCGCGTCGTAGCGATAGACGTCGAAGAACTTCGGGTCCCGTTCGTTGCTGCTCACGTAGAAGGCGGCGCCGTCGGGGGTCCAGTCCAGGAACTGCGCCTTGAGCCGGATCCCCGGCGTGATGTCGCGCTCGTCGCCGGCCGGCGTCCGGACGGAGAGATGATTCAGCTCGTTGCCGCCCTGGTCGCGCGTGAGCAGGATGCGATCGTCGTGAGGAAAGAAGCCGACCGCATAAGTCGAATCCGTCGTCGAGCTCGTGATCGGCGTCCACGGACCCCCGGCGACCGGCACGGTGTAGGCGTTCCAGATGCCCGTTTTGTTCGACGAGAAGAGGATGCGCGACTCGTCGGCCGAGAACGACGCGCCGCTGATCGAGGTCGTGTCGAGGAATTGCTCGATCGTGTACTGCTTCGGCTGGCGCTGCGCCCCGATCGTGGCGGGCGGCGTCGAGGCCGCGGAGACAACGACCGCGAGGACACCGAACGTTCTGGCCCACTTCATGGCGGTTCAGCCCCCTTGAACCGCCGATCATATCCCGGGAGCTTGTTCGGGAGGCTTACCGCTGTGTCGAGGGCCGGCCGTGTGTGGGGTCTGTCCCCAACGGACGAGCCGGGGGGTTGGTACGGCCGTACAAAAAAGGCCGCGGCGGGCTCCATCGGCCCGCCGGAATTGTTATCGCGTCGCGTCCGTCCCTGACCCGGGGGGCACGCAGCGGGCGGGGCGCCCGGCTAGGCGCGCTCGGTGGCGGCCGCCTTGCGTTCGTATTCCTGCTTGGTCCGCAGGATGCTGCACCAGTCCTTGTGCTCGGCGATCGGCATGCCGCACTCGACGCACACGCGAACCCGCTGTGGCGGCTTTCGCGAGAACAGTTTCTGAAAGATACCCACGTCCCCTCCCGTTGATAAGTCTACGTTGCTGAGACGGATAAACGGGGCCGGAGGTTTACAGAATCCTGAAAAAGGTGGGCTGGGCGTATAATCCGCCCGCTGCAGGGGTCGGGCGCCGGACCCGCCTGTCGTGGACAAGAGGCCATGACGATTACCGAACGCCGGATCGGAGACGTGACGCTGCTCGAGCTGAAGGGGCGGCTTGTCTTCGGCGACGGCGCGTCCCTGCTCCGCAGCCGCATGAACGATCTCCTGGACGAAGCGCGGCTCAAGTTCCTGCTCGATCTCTGCGAGGTCAGCTACGTCGACAGCTTCGGGGTCGGCGTCCTGGCCGCCAAGTACGTGAGCGTGCGCCGGAAGGGCGGGGACGTGAAGTTCCTCAATCTGTCGGTGCGCAGCCATCACGTCATGGCCATCAGCGGCCTCATCCATATCTTCGAGTCCTTCGATTCGGAGGAGGCGGCGATCCGCAGCTTCGCGCCGGGACATTGATCAATCGGGGATCAATCCGGCGGACGCCGGAAGATGAGGATGTGCTGCCACGGCAGGACGTCAATCACGCGGTCGAATCGGAAGCCTTCCGCCTCGAGCTCCATCCTCGCCTCGGGAACCGACATCTTGTGCTCGGCGCGGATCGGCACCGAGGCATCCTCTTTCCTGAACTCGATCAGGACCAGCCGCCCGTCCGGTCTGAGCGCGGCCTTCAGCGAGCGCAGGAAGAGCTGCGGCTGGGCCAGCTCGTGGTAGACGTCCACCATCAGCGCCATGTCGATTGCGGCGGCCGGCAGCCGCGCCTCCGTCTCGGTGCCAAGGATCAGCTCGACGTTGCCCGGCGATCGCGCGTCGATCTTCTTCTTGATCAGCGCCAGCATCTCCGGCTGGATGTCCGTCGCGTACACGCGTCCCCGCGGGCCCACCGCGTCGGCGAGCCGCAGGGTGTAGTAGCCGGAGCCCGCGCCGATGTCGGCGATCGCCTGGCCCGGCCGGATGTTCAGCGCGGCAATGGCCTTGCCCGGCGCCTCTTCCTGCTCTCGCTCCGGCCGTTCCAGCCAGGCGGCGCCCGCGTGTCCCATGACACCGGCGATGCGTCTTCCCGAAACCGGGTGCATCGCCTGGGCGAAGGCCATGACGCCGAGGACCGAGACCGCTGCCGCGATGAGAAAGCGGCGCCGGGCCGCGGCAGAGGCGTCGCGAAGCATGGACCATTATGGCCGGTGTTCCCGTTTTCCCGCCGTCCTACGCAAGAGTCGGGGAAGAGAGAGACGGACCGGAATCCATCAACCGCGCGCGATGATAGGATGGCCGTCATGGTGAAGCGAATTGCCGTCTCGACCGCGTTCGCTGCAGCCTGCGCCGCCGCGGTGGCGGTGTCGGTGGCCGCCGGGCCCGACACCCCGCGCGTGGCCGTGATCGATCGACCCTCTCTTCAACGCGTGGACGTGCTGATCGACGGCCAGCCGTTCACGTCGTACATCTATCCCGACTCGATCAAGAAACCGGTGCTCTTCCCGATCAGGGCGGCCAGCGGCGCCATCGTGACGCGCGGCTACCCGCTCGAGCCCCGGCCTGGCGAGGTCCGGGATCATCCGCATCACGTCGGCCACTGGTTCAACTACGGCGACGTCAACGGCTACGACTTCTGGGGACACTCGGACGCAACGCCGGCGGCGAACAAGGCGAAGATGGGCACGATCGTGCACAGGGGCGTCACCCACATCGCCAGCGGCGAACGGGGCGAGCTGGCGGTGCGGGCGGATTGGAGGGTGCCTGACGGCTCCACGCTCCTCCGCGAAGAGACGCGCTTCGCCTTCTCCGGCGGACCCGCGCGTCGCGTGGTGGATCGCATCACCACGTGGACGGCTGCCGACAAGCCCGTGACGTTCGCAGACACCAAGGAGGGGGCCTTCGGCATCCGCGTCGCGCGCGCGCTCGATTCTCCCTCGACGGATGGACCGCCGGGACCGGGACCGGAACCGACTGGCCTGTACATCGGCAGCGACGGGAAGACCGGTGACGCGGTCTGGGGCACTCGCGGATCCTGGATGGGGCTCACGGGCGTCCTCGAGGGCGGCCCGGTGACGCTGGCGATCCTCGATCATCCCGCCAATCACGGACACCCGACCTACTGGCACGCGCGGGGCTACGGACTATTCGCCGCGAACCCGCTCGGCCGGCAGGGATACGATCCGACGCAGCAGCCCACGACGCTCACGCTCGCGCCCGGCCAGGCCGTCACCTTCCGGCATCGCATCCTCGTTCTCAATATTCAGCTTCGGCGCGACCAGCTCCAGCAGGAGTTCGATCGGTACCGAGCTGAAAGGACACGGTAAGCATCGATCCTGTCCTGACCCCCGGGTCAGCGTGACCGCAAGGTCTCAAAACCGCCTGCTCGCTGATCGAGCGCTGCGACTTCCGGAGCTTACCGGTCCGCCTTGACCCTGGCCTTGCTGCGCGCGCGACACCTGCTGGGTCGTCGGCGCAGGCGGCAGGTTCGCGAGACGCGACCGCGCGGATTGGAACGCGCCGGCCGTGTCGGCACGCCCGCGTATGTCCAGCATGCTCGCTTCGCGGTTGATGGCCTCGGAGCGGTTGCCGGGATCCGGGTGATCGCTCAGCCACTCCGGGCCGCGGCCGCCTCCCTGCTGCTGGATCGTCCGGAACATGTTCGCCATCTGCCGCGGATCGTAGCCGGCGCGCGCCATGATCTGCGCGCCCAGCAGATCCGCCTCCCGCTCGTACTCGCGCCCGTACTTCAGGAACCACGTGCCGAGACCCAGCTGCGAACCCTGCGCTATGGCCTGGCCCTTCTTCCCGCCGACGATCGCGCCGAGGACCTGCCCCGCGATCGCCCCGAGCTGGAATTTCTGGCCCTTGGATGCCTGCAGCGTCCCGTGCCGCAGGATCACGTGGCTCAACTCGTGCGCCATGACGCCCGCGACCTCGGCGTCCGTGCGCGCCGCTTCGATCATGCCGCGATTGAGAAACATCGGCCCGCCCGGCAGCGCGAAGGCGTTGATCTCTCTCAGGTTCACGACCTCGAACGAATATCGGAACGCGGGCTGCCGGAACTCCGCCGGAATCTGGCCGACGAGCCGGCTCCCGATGCGTTCGACGAGGTTGGTTGTCGCGCGATCGTGCAACAGCGGCAGCTGCTGACGGACTTCGCCGGCCGCCTGGCGGCCGAGCTGAACGTCCTGCGCAGGCGTGTAGCTGTTCCTACGAAGGTCAATGTTTGTCTGAGCGCTCAGGTTGACGCTCAGCAACACCGCCGCGATCGCCATGGGGATCGAATGCCGTCCAAGGTGTCGAGTCATGCCGTGCAGTTGTGCAAAGCAGGATCCGGCGAAATGTGGCGTGAAACCGCGGGATGTGCAGCAGAGGTGTCCGGTAGACGTGACACCGGGCCCGCCCCCCGTGCTCATCGGCCGGGCAGACGGGAGCCGCTGAGTTGTGCGAGCCCGGCCGGCGTGGATGCACCTTCGGTTTTGAAACCGGCTCTACTTTCCTGCGGCCTGGTAGAACTCGTACCCGATCCGCCAGGACGATTCCTTGCCCGGCTCGATCGCGAGATCGATGTACGCCTCCGGGCACACGGTGATCCCCGCCGACCAGAACAGCAGCTTCGAGATCGGCCGATCGCCGGTCTGCCGCACGCCGGCGCCCGTCTTGCGGTTCTCGACGCGGATATCGTGATCCCCGGCGCTCGGGCCGAATCCCTTGAGCTCGCTGAACACGGTCTGCTTCCGCTCGAACGGCTTCAGGAACACGATCTCTTTGCCTCGCGTCTCCGCGAGGCCGTTGAGCGCGGCGATCGCGACCGGCTCGAACGGGAACCGCACCACGAAGTCCGGGCCGGTCGGCTGCTGGTCCAGCGTGAAGAAGTTGTGATTGTAGACGCTGGTCGCAATTGCCTTCCGGCCGGTGTTCTTCAGGTTGTGTTCGAGCACCAGGGTGTCCTTGCCGAGTCGCAATGTCTTCCGGTAGACGTAGGCGTAGCCCGCCGTGTCGCGCAACTCGTGGGTGAATGCGATCCAATCCGACCCTTTGTCAACCGTCCACTTCCCGGAATCGACAATGTCGTAGGTGGCGAAGCGGCGGTAGGCGGGCTCGTCGGGTTTGCGGACGGCGCCGACGCCAATCCTCACGAACGGCTCCCCAGGCTTCGCGTCGGCGTAGCCGAGGCCCGCGTCGTTGGTGAGGAACTCCTCCACCGGACCGGTGATCGCGTCGTGGAGCTTCGGGTCGTATCGCTCGAACCACTGCCCGAAGTAAGTGTGCCCGTTCCACGACAGGCTCGCGATCACGCCCGACCAGTCGAACCGCGTGCCCCGGTAGTATCCGGATTGCGCGTCCGGCAGGTAGACGGTGGCCTTGATGCCCGAGCTCGAGATCTCCGCCTGCGGGACCTTGCCGTCTGCAGCTTGCCCGAGCGCCAGAAGAAGAAGGATCGGAAAGAGTTTCATTGTTGCTCACACTAGTCGTGGAGGCCGAACGCGATGATATTGGAACCGGCGGCCACGGCGACATACTGTTTTCCGTCGAACACGTACGTCATCGGCGACGCTTTCCAAGTGTGATTGGTCTGGAACATCCAGAGCGGCTTGCCGGTCGTGGCATCCGCGGCCATCAGCCCGCCGCCCTCTTCGCCGAAAATCACCAACCCGGTCGCGGTCGTGAGCGTGCCACCCCAGGAGATTCCCGGCCCGGGCTGCGGCAGCTCCCACTTGATCGCGCCGGTGCGGATGTCGATCGCGCGCAGGATCCGCTGCGGCACGGGATCTTCGGTCAAGATGCGCTGCGATCCGCCCAGGTAGGTCTTGCCGCTCTCCCAGGGCCCCTGATCGCGCTTCGTATAGATGCTGCACTTCTCGAACGTCTGCACGTAATAGAGCCCGGTCGCCGGATTGAACGACGGAGAGAACCAGTTGGTCGCGCCGTCCTGCGACGGACAGACCCGGGTGCCGCCCGGCGACGGCTCCTGATTGGGCAGCTTGACGGGACGGCCGTCGGCTCCGATCCCGCTCGCCCACGTCACGGTCTTGATGAACTGTTTGGCGAGCAGCAAGGTGCCGTCGCGGCGATCGAACACGTAGAAGAACCCGTTGCGGTCGGCGTGCAGCATCAGCTTGCGCGGCTGGCCCTGCCAGTCGGCGTCGATCAGCACCGAGGTCTGCGTCGCGTCCCAATCCCACAAGTCGTGCGGAGTGAACTGGTAGTGCCACCGCAGCGTGCCGGTCTTGCGATCCAGCGCGAGGATGCTGCCGGCATAGAGGTTGTCCCCCTTGCGATCGTCGCCGTTGTATTCCTTGGCCGGGTTCCCGGCCGGCCAGTAAACCATGTCGAGGTCGGGGTCGTAGCTGCCGGTGAACCACGTCGGCGCGCCGCCGTGCTCGATGTCCTTCCCTTGCCACGTCTCCGATCCGGGCGTGCCGGGCTTCGGCACCGTCCAGAATCGCCAGACTTCCCGCCCGGTCTCCTGATCGTGGGCCGCGACGAATCCGTTCGCGCCGTGCTCGCCGCCCGTGACGCCAGAGATCACCAGGTTGCCCGCCGGCAGCGGCGCCGACGTGGCGGAGTAGTTCTTCTTCCAGTCGTCGAGCGTCGTGTCCCACAGCAGCTCGCCGGTGAACCGGTTGAGGGCGATGATGTGCGCGTCGTCGGTCTCCATGAAGACGCGATCGCCCGCGACGCCGACGCCGCGGTTCACGTCGTTGATCATGGCGGGGGTCTTCGGCCGCTTGTAGTGCCAGATCTGCCGGCCGCTCCCGGCGTCGAGCGCGTAGCACTCGTTGGTATTGGCGACATACATGATCCCGCCGACGACGACCGGCGTGACCTGCGAACGGCTCACGCCGGGAATCGGGAAGACCCATTTCGGCGCCGAGGCGCGCGACGGTGCTCTTGTTGATTTGCGTCGCCGTCGTGTAGCGGTTCCCGCGCGGATCGCCGTTGTAGGTCGGCCAGTCCGCCTCGGACGTCACCTCGCGCACGCGATCGCCCGCGCGGCGCAGCAGGTGCACGCGCTTGTCGCCGGTCCGCAGCTGCACGTCCTCGAAGCCCTCGCCGAGCACCTCCCCGTCGAGGGTCACACCCGCAGTGGTCTGCAAGGTCAGTCTTCGTAGAGGCTTCGCGTCGGGGCGGCGTTGAATCGTGCGCAGGAACTTCACGAGATCGGCCATCTCGGGTTCCGGGATGACGCTGGGGGGCATGCCCCGGTCCGGCACCCCTTCGTGAATCAGCTTGATCAACTGCCCGTCGTCGCGCGTGGCGAGGCGCAGCACGATCGACGGACCCATCTCACCGCCGTTGCCGTCGGCGCCGTGGCACCTGGCGCAGCGGCTCTCGAATGCCACGCGTCCGGGATCGACGCGTCTGCGCGTTCAGTAAGGCGGCACAGAGCAGCGCGAGGAACCCCAGGCCGGCGACGTGGCTGGACATGTGGGCTGATCCTCTCCGACAGTCAGCATCATGTCAATCGGACATGTCCCGGCCGGCCGGGAGGCAGAAACAGCGATGTCGAGGCATAGGGCACATGGCTGATTCTGCAACGGTCTATCGATGGGGTGCCCGATTTGTTCGAGAAACGCGTATTTGCCGACGGGGCACAGGTCGTGCTGAGGAGGTGGCGAAGCGATCGAGGAGCTCGGATGAAGAAAAAGGACGATGGTAAACTTGCTGAGGGCGTGAGGATGGCGGAAACACTCGACACACTCGGCGCGAAGATCGACGAGCTCAGCGCATCCGTTGACACTCGATTCGCGCAGGTCGACAAGCGGTTCGAGGAGGTCGACAAGCGGTTCACGGAGGTCGCAGAGCAGTTCGCGGAGCAGCGGGCCTACACCGAGTTCGCGTTTGGACGGCTCGAGAAGGCGATGACGGACCGCTTCGATCGCCTCGAGGGTAAGGTGGACGGCCTCGAGGGCAGGTTCGGCGGCCTCGAGGGCAGGTTCGGCGGACTCGAGGGCAGGTTCGACGGACTCGAGGGCAGGTTCGGCGGACTCGAGGGCAGGTTCGACGGACTCGAGGGCAGGTTCGACGGACTCGAGGGCAGGTTCGACGGCCTCGAGGGCAGGTTCGACGGCCTCGAGGGCAGGTTCGACGGCCTCGAGGGCAGGTTCGACGGCCTCGAGGGCAGGTTCGACGGCCTCGAGGGCAAGGTGGGCAGCCTCGAGGGCAAGGTGGACCGCATCGAGACCAAGTTGGATCAGGTCCTCGCTCTGATCCCCGTGCCGCGCCGCCGGCGTCGATCATAGCGCGTCCGCGTCGGGCGACGGTGGACTGGCGCGTGTGCGTCGGGCGGACGGTGCGTGAACCGGGATGAGCCCCGTCAACCGCAGATCCTCAACATCCAGCCGATACACCTCCGCCGAGACGAGGTGGTCGCGCAGGAACACGAGCACCGCCGCGCGTTCCCGATGACGAGCCCGCGTTCGCTCGAGCGCGCCGCTCAGCCGCTCGAACCCGCCTTCCCAGCCAAGGCCGTCGAGATGCTCGTCGATGTTCTGGACCTCGGCCTGGATCGCGGCAAGCCGTCGCAGGCGATCATCACAGCCCCTCGCACGCGACTCGTGCCACGCAATCAGTTCCGAGAGCCGCCGCGCCAGTTCTTCTGCTGGGACATCCAGCTTCAATCCTTCGATCACGGTCGTCGTCTCGTCTCGGGCGCTTTGACACCGCTCGGAGACTCTTTGTTCAATGAGACGTGGAGACGCGCCAGTTCGGTGAGCGGAGTTGAGAGGGACGTGCAGCGGCGGGCCGCGGACTCAGGAGAAGGTGACGCTGGAAGCCGACGTATCGCCGAAGATCGAGGAAGGCGACTCGTCGAATTCTGGCAGGATGTGGGACTGAATCCGCTCCTCGGGAGCAACCATGCGGCGGCTTGTCACCGCCCCCGACGCGAACTCGATGATCTCGATCTCACAGTTCGCCTGGTGGACCAGCCAGCATTCACGAACGCCGTGCCGGGCGAACCACTCCACGCGCTCGCCAAGGGCGCCGATGCGTGGCCGGGGAGACAACACCTCAATCACCAAATCGGGTGCACCCCAGACACGGTCGGTGATGATCGCCAGCCGCGGCGTCGAGATCAGGATCACGTCAGGCTGCACGACGAGGTCTGCGGCGCGGTCGAGTACAACGTCGATCGGCGCCATGTACACGCGGCCGAGCCCGAGCTTCTCCACATGAGGCGTCAACTTCAGGAAGAACCGGCCCGCGACCCATTGATGGCCCGGAGTCGGCGATGCGGCGGCGCGCACCATTCCGTACACGAGCTCCTGCGGCAGCAGCGTTTCCGGCGTCCTGAAGTACTCATCTGTCGTGAGGCGAGGGGCTGGCATGACGACGACGATGCCATCGTCGTCAGCCGAAAGTCAACAGTTGGCCTGTGCCCTTGCCGAGCTCGATCGACACTCCCCGAGGCGTATAATCTTCGACTGGATCGCGGGGTTTTTGGTGCAGGTACGCAGGCCATCGCTGACTGCTGGAGACGAACCATGAAAATGACCGAACTGTTCCTCGGCGAGCTGGATCGAGAGGCCGCAATCACGCGTCGAGCGTTGGAGCGCGTGCCGGAAGGGCGTGACGACTGGAAGCCGCACGAGAAGTCGATGCCGCTCGGGCGGCTGGCGGGGATGGTGGCCATGATGCCGTCCTGGCTGAAGATGATGATCGACAAAGAGGAATTCGATCTGAAACCGCCGGGGGGATCGCCGTCGCCTTTCTCGCGCCAGCTGAAGACCAATAAGGAACTGGTGCAGGCGCTCGAAGAGGGCATCGCCGGGGCGCGCGCCGCGCTGCAGGGCGCGGGCGAAGAGCATCTGATGAAGCCCTGGCGCCTGCTCGTCGACGGGAAAGTCGTCGCCGAACAGCCCCGGCACATCATGCTCCGCGATTCGATCAATCACCTGGCGCACCATCGCGGCCAGCTGACGGTCTACCTGCGGCTCAACGACGTGCCGGTCCCGTCGATCTACGGACCGTCAGCCGACGACCAGCGATTTGCCTGAGCGCGACCGGGGGACACCCGTCCATCCGCCCGATCGCGCGGCTGTTACGGTTATCCCTCGGGTTTCGCTTTCAACTCCGCGTCGTGTTCCTTGATGAACGCCCGAATCTCGTCGGCCAGGGCGAGCAGCTTCGTCCACTGCTCCTTATATAGCGTGACGGGAAACCGGCCCAGCCCATAAACGGAGACGCCCCCCTTCTCGCTGACTTTGAGACTGACGCTGCGGCCGCGTTGGCTCTTGAGCCGCTCGTTCTCCGCTTTGAGCCGTTCCAATTCCGCCTTGATGTCTTCGTCTGCCATCTGAGCTCCTTCGATTCAACCGAATAAGTCCCGCTGCCCGGTGTGGCCGCCGGTGACGTGATTCCTCGGTGGGCGGTCGAGCGCCGCGGCCTTCCTTCCGGGACGGCCCGTGAGTTCGCCGCGGTCACCAGGCATCACCTGCAACGGATGCGCTGGCGAGCGCGAGCGGGTACACGGGACCGCTGCCCGCCTGCCTGAGGACGACGCCGCACTCGGTCAGTGTCCATCGCGAGTCCACCAGGTCGTCGACGAGCAGAACCGGTCCAGCCATCACGAGATCCGGCAGAGCTTCGAACGCGCCCGCGATGTTGGCCAACTGCTGCGGACTATTCTCCATCGTCCTCTGCTCGGGCGCCTCTCGGACTTTTCTGAGCGCGGCGGCAAACGGAAGTCCGAGCGCCGACGCGAGACGCCTGGCAAAATCCGGCACGAGAACCGGGTAGCGAAACGAGGGGACCGCCGTGACCCATGAGGGCGCCGGTTCGGGGCGCCACACGTCGCGGATCATTTCAACACAAGCATCGACAAGCGCATCATCGAAACGGCCGTCGGCGGTCTTGCCGCGTGCAGCAAGGCGTCCCCATCCGGGGTCGCCCCACACGGCCAGCGCAGACCCTTCGCGGACGCGCAGATTCGCGGCGATCGACCCGCCGCGGTCGAGCGCCGGAACGGCCGCCCATTTCAAACGCGGCTGGATGCGCTGGATCGCGCGGCTGAGGAACTCCGAAGCCTGACGAACCAGATCCGGATTCACGGTTCCCGAAAGCAAAGCGCCACGACAAGGCTCGCACCGCCCACATGCCTTCGCAGTGTCATCGTCGAGTGAACGGGCCACCTGCTCCATCAAGCAGGTGCGGCTCGCGACGAACGCCTGCATCTCGGTCAATTCCCGGCGGCGCTCTTCAGTCACTCGCGCGGAGCGTTGCTCGTCCGGACGCCACGCATTCGCGGTCCGATAGTATCGGGCTCGCGTTCGGCGCAGGGCCTGATCGACTTCGAGCAGCTTGAGGCACTGCTGAAGCCGGAGACGCCGCATGTTGATCGTGCGCTGGAGATCGTCGAGGCTGGCGGACTCCACCGCTTCGACGGCCTCGAGCACCCGCAGCAGGTCCTGGGCGCCTGGAAATGCCGAGCGAATGAAGTAATCCTGGATCTCGTCGTCTTCGACGCCGTTCAAAAGGATGGCGTAGGCCTCGGGCGTCGCGCGGCCGGCCCGGCCGATTTGCTGGTAGTAGGCGACGAGCGACCCGGGCCGTTGGAAGTGCACGACAAATCCAAGGTCGGGCTTGTCGAATCCCATCCCGAGGGCGATGGTGGCCACCAGGGCCTTGACCTCGTTCCGAAGAAGCCGCTGCTCGAGCACCTCCCGGGGCTGACTCTCAGGCAGCTGTGCGTGGTAAGGAGGAGCGTCCACGCCGTTCTTGCCGAGCCACGCCGATACGCGCTCGCAGTCGGCGATCGTCAGGCAGTAGATGATCCCCGATCCAGGAAGCTGCGGAAGGTGCTCGGCAAGCCAGGCCAGCCTTTCCGCCTGACTGGTGAGACGGATCGCCTGGAGCTTCAGGGAATCGCGCATGAGGGGACCGCGGACGATGCTCAGGCCCGCGCCGAGCTGCGCGGCGACGTCGGCCGTCACGCGGTTGTTGGCAGTGGCGGTGGTCGCAAGGAGCGGGACCGTTGCCGGCAGCCCCTGCGCGATCCGGACGATGCGCCGGTAGTCGGGGCGGAAGTCGTGGCCCCAATCCGAGATGCAATGCGCTTCGTCCACGACCAGCAGGCCGATACCCAGCCGGATGCACGGCAGGGTCGTCGTCAGGAACCGCTCGTTGGCCAGGCGTTCCGGCGAAACGAGCAGCACGTCGATCTCGTTGGCCTCGAGGCGGCGCTCTACTGCCTGCCAGTCCTTCGCATTCTCACTGTCGATGCGTGCTGCCCGGACGCCGATGCGCTCGGCCGCTTCTATCTGGTTTCGCATCAGCGACAGCAGGGGACTGACGAGTAGAGTGGGACCGGACCCCTGATCCCGAAGCAGCCGCGAGGCGATGAAATAAACCAGGCTCTTGCCCCAGCCGGTCCGTTGCACGAGCAGCGTTCGGCCCCGGTGCTCCACCGTCTCGAGAATGGCTTCGAGCTGGCCGTCCCGGAAGGTTGCGCCGGGCCCCACCATTTCGCGCAGCAGCGCTTCCGCACCCACGGCGAGGTGTGAACCCGCACTCCGCTTCAATCCGTCGATCATTGCCGGTCATCCTGTTCTCGACCCCCAGGACCGACGATGCCATCGTCTCGCGATTGCGGTCAACAGGCAGATTCTGCAACGCGGTCGTATCCCGCTCGCCTGACGCTTTTCGGCGGGATCGCGCCGGTCTGGGACAAATCTTGTCCGGGAAGTACCACGGCTCTTTTCCGGGAAGTGCCACGGCCCGGTGACAAGAGTTCTTCAAATTCCCGTATTTGCGTCGAAAGCGCGTCGTAGTTTCGTGATTTGCACCAGGCTTTTGTAGGTTCGGTCAGACGACCGATGCGGCTCAGCAATTGCAAGCTCCGCTGCAGGTAGGCGTACGAACCCACGGAGGAGGGTCCCATGGCGGTATGCGGTGGCAAGGACCGGACAGTGGATGCCTTTCAGCCCGTCTCGGACATGCTGGATGTCGGGCAGTGCGAGCCGCTGAAGGCTGCGGTGCACGGTGTACTGTTGGCGACCGTGGCCGTATGCGCTGTTTACAACGCGGCCGCCTGGCTGAAGCGGAGACAACCCCACCTCGCGATCAACGCCGTCGTCTACGGCGCCGCCGTCCTGTGGGAACGCGCCCACGTGATGCACCACCTGGTCGAGTGCGGTCCGGCGGAAGCGGCCCCGTTCGAAAGGCTGGCCGTGCAGGCACAGGACGCGCGCGCAGCGGCAGAGCGCGACGCCGCCTGAGCTCGACCATCTCGACAGAGCCCGCGATCTGAGCGGCTCCTTTGCGACTCCGTCGTTGCGACTCCGTCGTTGCGGCTCCGTCTTGACTCGGCGTGCGCCGAGGTCCATGCTGATGATCAGAGTCGTTGCATCAGGAGGCCAACGTGGACGATCCACCGGACCAGGAAGGGACCCAGACGGGGTTCTGCCGGACTTGCACCGCGCGCTTCGGAGTTTCATCCGCGCCACGCGGTCCCAACTACTGACCGGCAGAACCCCGCGCCGGGCCGCCCGACAACGGCCACACCGCCAAGCCTCTCCCAATCACAATCACTAATCCCTAACCTAATCCTCGAATCATTGAATCACTCCCGATTGAAGGATTCGAGGATTCGGGGCTCGAGGATTCGGGGCTCGAGGATTAGGGATTAGGGATTCAGAAAAGCTGTCCCACCTCACCGAGCATCGCCTTCCGCATCAGCGGCAGCGGCAGCGGTCCGAGCTTGATGAACGCGTCGTGGAAGCCCTGAAGCGAGTACTGGGTGCCGGTCTTCGCCTTGTAGTCGTCGCGCAGCTTCAGGATCATCAGCTTGCCCATCGTGTAGTACCCATACGTGGGATCCGACGTGCCGCGCTTGCTCTCGGACCGCGCCACCGGGGCCGACTGATAGCCCTCCTTGACGAAGAACTCCTCCGCCTGCGGCACGGTCATGCCTTTCGTGTGCATCCGGATTCCCACGATGAACCGCGCGTCGCGCAGCAGCGCGTCCTGGATCTGCGCCAGCCGATAGCGCGGATCGTCGGCATGGAACCCCTCGTCGATCACCATCTGCTCGCAGTAGTGGGCCCAACCCTCGGAGTTCGTGTTGGCGCCGAACACCTTGCGCACATCCGACGGAAACGTACGGGCGTACAGGAACTGCAGATAGTGTCCCGGCCACACCTCGTGCACCGAGACGTTCGAGATGGCGGCGAAGTACCACTGGCGCATGAACTCGTTCGTCTCCGCGGCGGTTGACTTCGGATCGGGCAGCGTCATGTTGTAGTACGCCTCGGTCGCGACGGTCTCGAACGGTCCGGGAATGTCCATCGACGCGGAGGTCGTGGCCCGCAGGAACGGCGGCGTTTCCTGCACCCGCGCGGGCGCCGCCGCCGGCACGGTGATGATGTGACGCTCGGACATGAATCGGCCCAGCGCATCGAGCTCGCCCTGGGTGATCGACAGCAGCTTCGCGGCCGGCGGGTGATTGGCTTCGACCGAGGCCAGCGCCTCCCTCGGCGTGCGCTTTGGATCGATCCGCTGCGCGGTTTCTGCGAACGCGGCCTGGTTCTTCCGCAGGTCCCGTTCGGCGATGGCGAGCAGATCGTCCAGGGACAGCTCGATCATCTCGTCGGCCGACAGCTTCTTGCGATACGTGTCGGCGCCAATCGCGTACTCGCCGGTCGATCGCTTCAGCAGATCGTTCTGCAGCCACTTCTTGTAGTCCGCCAGCGCGGCGATGACGGCGTCGTTCGCCAGCTTGAACTCCGCGAGGAGCGCCGTGTCCTTGACGCCCGCAAACGCCGCCGTCACCGCCGTCCGGAAGAACTCGCGGTTGCCGTCGAGCTGATCGATCGCGATCTGCGTGTAGATCCGGGGCGGGTTCTCGAGGTTCGTGCGCGCCTCGGCCAGCGCGGCCGGCATGGCTTTCTCGCGCGCGATCAACTTGCGCAGCCGCTCTTCGGCGGGCGCGAACTCGCGCTTGATCATGATGTAGGCCGTGCTGGTCAGGCCGCTGCTGTACGTGTCGGCGTCTTTCGCCCACGGCCGGATCACGTCCAGCGTGATCACGCGCGAGTCGATGGCGTGGAGCAACTGTTCGCGATCGAGCTGACGGTCGGCCGACAGCGACGCGGCGTCGATCGCGGCCACCCGATCGCGAAACTGCCGCGCCGCGGCGACGGCATCGGTGACGGCCTGCCGGGAATAGTCTTCCAGCCGATCGTCGTACTTGTGGATCCCCAGATAGGTCGCCTGCGTCGGCTGCCGGCGATAGAGGTCCTCGAGGTACTCGTGGGCGATGCCCTCGAACCGGCCGTCGGCCGATCCGGACACGGGTTGTGCGGGCGGCGGGGGCGAGCTGCTGCAGCCCTGAAGCGCCGCCGACGTGAGGACGAGAAAGACGAGCGAGCGGAAGGAAAACCAGGAGCGCATCCTGACATGCTACACGGAGGCCTCGCTTCGTCCCGAACAGAACCGACAAAGTCGTCGGTAAAGCTCCAGCAACTCTCGTGTTCCGCGCTTGAACCGGGGCGCACGCGGGGTGTAAGCTCGCGGCGGTTCGTCCGTACCCTCCAGAGCCCCGGCGCCCGACTCTCATGGTGCCGACGTCCGCGTCGTGAGTTACGCCGGGCTCGCCACTCGACAGGAGCCCGCGATGCGTGTCCGATTCGTCCCGATCTTGATCATCCTCCTCGCACTTTCACGCGCCGCCTCGGCGCAGACACAGATCACGACCGGCGTGATCAGAGGCACGGTCGCCGACGCCACGGGGGCCAGCCTGCCCGGCGTGACGGTCGAAGCGCGGCATGTCGACACCAACCTCACGAGGACACAGGTCACCGACACCGACGGCCGCTTCGCGTTTCTGCAGCTCCCTCCCGGCACCTACCAGGTCAGCTTCGCCCTCGCCGGGTTTGCGACGATGTTGCAGCAGAACGTGCTCCTGACGGTCGGGCAGACGGTCACTCTGCCGATTGCGATGAAAGTGTCGGGCGTCGCCGAAACGGTGACGGTCTCGTCATCCACGCAGGTCGTCGACGCGACCCGCACGGCGGCGGCGAACACGCTGAACGAGCTGACGGTCGAGTCCACGCCGATCCTCGGCCGCAAGTTCGAGGATCTGCTCACGCTCACGCCCGGCGTCAGCATCGTCCAGGGGCCGGACGGCGACGAGATCACGTTTGCGGGACAGCGCGGCGTGTTCAACAACATCAGCCTCGACGGCGGGGACTACAACAACGGGTTCTTCGGCGAGCAGGCGGGGGGCCAGCGCGCGGCGGTTGACATCACGCTCGAGGCGGTGAAGGAGTTCCAGGTGATTGCGACGGGCGCCCCGGCGGAATTCGGGCGCACCGCGGGAGGCGTGGTCAACGTCATCACCAAGTCCGGCACGAACCAGCCGCACGGAAGCCTGTTCTACTTTCAGCGGCACGAGAAGCTCACGGGCGAGCTCTCGGACGGGAGCACGCTCGACAATTTCCACCGCGAGCAATGGGGAGGCACGTTCGGGGGCGCGCTCAAGAAAGACAAGGCGTTCCTGTTCGTCGCGCTCGAGGGGATCAACGGCGATTTCCAGCGGCCGAACCTCGGCCGGCAGGTCGGGGACACGCCGTGCCCGGTGCCCAATCCAACGGTGCAGGCCAACGAGAGTCTCATCAACACGAACGCCGACTGCCAGCGCACCGCGCTCCTCGGGTTCTTCAACACCAGGCTCGGCATGGATGAAGCGCGCCCGATCGATCACCCCATCGAGACCATCGCGACGCTCGCCAAGTTCGATGTCGTGGCCAGCGCGAAGAACAACGTGTCGGGGTCCTGGAACTTCAACCATTCACGCAAGGAGAACGAGACGTTCGACGTCGCGACCTACGGCACGTCAGCCAACGGCATCGAGGGCGATCCGGCACGGATCAACGTCGTCAACCTGAACTGGTTCTCGACCCTGTCGAGCCGCATGCTGAACGAGATGCATTTCACGTACTCGCGCGAGAGCCGGCCGCGTACGGCCGTGGACTCGAACCTGAAAGCCGATACGGGGATGGGGTTCGGCCCGACGTTCCGGTTCGGGAATCCCTTCTTCCTGCAGCCGAACGTCGACGAGCTGATCTGGCGCACGCAGCTCAAGAACAACCTGTCGCTCGTGCGCGGCGCGCACACCATGAAATTCGGAGGCGAATGGATGCACACGCTGAACGACCAGGTGTTCCGTGGATTCTTCACGGGGCGCTACCTGTTCGACAGCGTGACCGGATTCCTCCGCTACGCCAGCCCCGCGGCGGCCGGCGGCTTCGGCCCGTCAACCGTCGGCTGCTCGGGCGGCGCCTACGTGACAGCGCCGACCCCCTGCCCCGCGGGGACGACGACGAGTGGCGGACCTCTGCTGCTCTACCTGCAGGGCGCGGGGCTGAACGGCCCGGCGACCGACGCCGCGGGGGCCTCGAAGATCAGCAACGAGGAGTTCTCCTTGTTCGCGCAGGACCAGTGGCAGCCGCGCCCGAACCTCACGCTGAACTACGGGCTGCGCTGGGACGCGCAGCTCATGCCGGAGACGGTGGACCCGGGGACGACGGCGTATGGCGCCTTCCTCAACGATCCCGCGTTCCCGTCGGACGGGACCATCCCGGACCAGTGGACCATGTTCCAGCCGCGTGCCGGTGTAGCGTGGGACGTCAAGGGAAACGGCCGGTCGGTCGTGCGCGGCAGCGCGGGGGTGTACTCGGCACGTCAGAACATGCTCAGTCAGGTCGGCTCGGTTACGACGAACGGTCTGCAGCAGCAGACGCTCTTCGCGAATACCGCCAACCTCACGGCCTTCGGCGCGCCGACGCCGGCCTGGCCCGGGCTCCTCACGCCCGCGCCCGTGCCGGCCGGCCAATTTCCGCTGTTCAGCGGCGTCCGGGTTTTTCACAAGGACTACAAGAACCCCCGCGTGTATGCGTACAACGTCGCCTACGAGCAGGAGCTCGCGCCGGAATGGGCAGGCTACGTCGATTTCACGTGGGCCGAGGGCCGCAACCTCACGCGGTTCCTGAACTACAACCGTACGGCTCCGGTCTGCTGCAACGAGGGGCCGGGGACCGGGAACACTTACACCTACACCCCGGTGTGGGGACCACAGCTCGACGAGGTGATGGTCGCGAACAGTTTCGGCGAATCACGCTACCGTGCCGTGACGTTCGGCGTCCGCAAGCGCTTCGCGAAGGGGTATCAGCTCGAGGGCAATTACGTGGTGGCGAAGGACGAAGACAACGATTCGAACGAGCGCGATCCGTTCACCGACCGCAGCTTCAACTTCTTCGACCTGGCCGGGGACTGGGGGCCGTCGGACCGTGATATCCGCCACAAGGTGAACGCGTTCGGCTACTTCGCGATTAAAGGCGGCCTTCAGCTCGGCGCACGCGCGCAGGGGCGGACGGCGCAGCCGATCACCGCAAGCCCGCGCAGCCTCAACGGAACCGACCGTGGACGCAACGGCGAACGGAAGGACAACACGTTCTTTACGTTCGACTGGCGGCTGTCGAGGCCGGTCCGGTTCGGCGGGCGCTACCAGCTCATCCCGATCGTCGAGATGTTCAACACGTTCAACAACGCCAACAACGTCAACCCGTTGAGCACGCCGGCGCTCTTCAACTTCGACGGGTTCCTCCGCGCGGGCGTCGGCGATCCCCGGCAGGTGCAGGTGGCAGTGAAACTGTTGTTCTGACGCGCGCCGCACGACTCGGGCAGGCAGGGTCAGCGACACGGCGCCGGGGCGATGAGCGCGGCCGGCGATCAGCGCGGGGCGCGCACGGACGCAATCGCCGGCGCGTCGACTTCTTCGGTGCCGACGAGCGCGGCGGCCTCGGTCTCCGCGCGCTCCGCCTGCGATCGGTAGTCGGACTTCGGCCGCACGTCCTGGATCGCCTGGCTGAGCGTCATGCCGTCGTAGGCCATCCGCCGTTTCAGCTCTGCGAACGGGATTCGCGTGGTGTTCGATCCGTTCACGGCCGAGACAAACTGTGCGACGGTGCGGAACCCGGAGGCCGCGCTCATGAGGTTCGTGCCTGCGGGAAGCCGTCCACTGACCTTGGCCGCAAGGCCCGGGTTGCGCTGCAGCTTCCGCTGAACCGGCGACAGCGCGGCCGGCTTGGCGGGCTTGCTGGTCTTCTTCACCGCGGTCGCGGGGGCCGGCTTGACCGTCGCGGGGGCCGGCTTGACCGTCGCGGGGACCGGCTTGACCGTCGCGGGGGCCGGCTTGACCGTCGCGGGCTTGACCGCCGCAGGGCGCGCGCTCGGTGGAACCGGCGTTCCGCCGCCGGGCCCGCGCTGCGCCGCGTAAGACGACTCGGTCGTCAGCACGATGATCGCGAGGACCGAAAACAGGCGTCGCATGGTACCTCCTTGCGCTCGGGATACCAGCCCTTTCGCAAGCGTCATACCATGGAGCGCCGTTGATAAGTCCTGATGGTTCAACGGTTAAGAGATGGTGCTGAGGCGCACACGCCCCGCGCGATTACCTGGTTGAACAGTCAGAGACAGATTCGGAACCTGAGTCGGGACCGGACCGGAAACCGGAAACCGGGCTCAACCGGGGTCAGGTCTTGAATCATGAATGAAGGGTTCAACTCAGCACCCGTTCATGATTCAAGACCTGACCCCCGGGGTGGGGGGGTCGGGGTGTGTGGAGCTCAGCTATGAACAGAAAAATCCTGTCGTCCATCGTGATCCTGGGCGCGGCCGCCGTCGCGCTGACGCTGCAGACACGTCCTCCCCTCGTCGCGCAGGTTCCGGCCGCCCAGGCCGCATCACGCGCCGAGCGGACGGTCTGGTATTTCTACCGCGTGAAGTGGGGCCATCAGGAGGAGTTCCTCGACCTGTTCCAGAAGAACCACTACCCGGTGCTGAAGGAGCAGGTGAAAACGGGACGAATGACCGCGGTTCGCACCTACGTGCCGACGTATCACGGCGACGGACGCGCCGACTGGACGTTCGCGGTGGCGCTCACATTCCGCGACGCGGCCGCGATGACGGGGCCATCCGGCGAGGAGGAAATCGTCCGGCGTTTGTACCCGAATCAGGCGACGTTCAGGAAGGAAGAACAGCGGCGCTTCGAGATCCTCGACGCGCACTGGGACGTACCGCTCAACGAGCTCGATCTCGATGCGCGGCGGCCGGCGCGATAGCGACAGGCCGTGTCGCGGGCGGACCGGGCCGTTTCACGGCGCGGTCTGCGGAATGACCACGGGCGGCGCGGGCGCGAAGTTCAAGCGGCGCTGAAACTCGCGCCGCAGGAGCAGCAGTGCAATCGCGAGCTGCACGGCGATCGCGGCGACCGAGAGATACCAGATCCAGTACAGCTGGAACCCGGGGAGCCGCGACACCAGGAACGCGGGAACGGCGACGACCATGATGCGCACGAACGAGGCCACGAGCGCGGGCAGCGTGTTGCCCATCGCCTGGAACATGCTCGAGCTGACGAACACCACGCCCGACGCGACAAACGTCCACGACACGATGTGCAAGTACTCCGCGCCGGCGGCGACGACCTGCGGATCTTCTGAAAAGACGCGCACCATCGCCGCCCCGGCCGCGAGACACGCGACGGTCCACAGCACCATCGCGCCCGCCGCCATCAGCGCGGCCGACCGGAACGTGTCGCGCACACGCTGCGGGTGCCGCGCGCCGAAATTCTGCCCGGCGACCGGAGCGACCGCGAAGCCCAGCGCGACGACGGGCATGAACCCCGCCTGGATGACCCGCATGCCGATTCCGAACCCCGCCTGCGCCGCCGCGCCGAACGGCCGGCTGATCCCGTAGACGATGAAGAGGTACACCGCCACCAGCGCGAATTCGGCGCCGGCCGGGAGCCCGATGCCGAGGATTTTTCGCCAGAGCACGGTGTCCGGCTTCACGTTCGAGCGCACGAACTTCAAGTACGAGCTCCCCCCGAAGTAGAACGACAGCCAGACGGTCCCGATGGCGATCGCCACGAGCGACGAGATCGCCGCCCCGGCCACGCCGAGCGGCCGGCCGATGCCCCATCCGAAAATGAGAACCGGCGCGAGCACGATGTTCAGGATCACCGACCACGTCTGCACGACCATCCCGGGCTTGAAGTTCCCCGTGCCGCGCAGCGCCGCGCTCATGCTGACGATGCCGAACTGGAGCGACATGGCGGGAATGAACCACAGGAGGTAGTCGGCCGCGAGCTCCGCGGTCCGCGGCGTCCGCCGCGAGGGCGTTCACGTACGGCAGCCGCACCGCCATCCCGATGGCGAAAAAGAGCGTGGCGACGATCCCCGACAGCAGGAGCGACTCGTTGAAGACCAGCAGCGCGCCGTCCCGGTCCTTCTGACCCGCGGCATGCGACACCAGCGTGGTGATGCCGACGCTGAGCATCTGCGTGATGGCGAACACGATGAACGACAGGTTCCCGGCGATCGCCACGCCGGCGACCGCCTCCTTGCCGAGCCGGCCGACCCAGTAGAGATCGACCAGGAAGTACAGCGTCTGAAAGACCATGGTCACCAGCATGAAGCTGGTCGTTTTCAGCAGATGCCGCGTGATCGACCCGGTGGTGAGGTCTTGCATGGGGAGTCAACTGTCACACGAAAGGCGCTATGGAGCCAAGCCTGCAGGACGCTTTCAACGTCGCGCGATCCGGCATCGACTGTGCACTCGCTGGAATCGACCGGGCCACGTGCGGCGCCATCGGCGGCGGCGTCAAAACCAACGCACAGCACGAGCCTCCGCTGCAGGTCGGGTTTTCGTGGAGATGAATGCGGTTTTCGGAGTCCGCCCGAAGGCGGATGCGACAGGCGTCAGCCGCGCGTTGAGAACAGCCGAGCTTTGAGCGGGGCTGTTCCCGCGGCCGAATGCGGGACACGGTTGGCAAAAGTCGCCCTGTGCGGAGACTTCACGCGCGCGTCCACACGCCTCGAACAAATCCGTCAGCCGCGGATCCGACTTCAGGTCGCGCGTGTATTCGCGATACGATAGATGTCTACCTCACAATCAATCCAGGAGCCGCTGCTGACTCTTCATTGTCTGCGGGCCGTCCCCGCTCTGCTGGCTGCTACGTGTGTGGCCGCGTGCACGATGGCCACGACCGCCACGTCCGTTCCCGAGCAGGGAGCACCCGCCGTGCGCTCTGAAAAAGAGCTGCGTACGGCGGCGCAGCAGAAGATCGACTCGCAGCTGCTGTACGAGATCTATCGCAAGCGCGGACAGGCGGAAGAGAAGAACGTCCCGCCGGACGCCACGCGCGTGCGCCTCGACAAGAACGATCGTGCGCTCGTCGACATCCGCGCCGTGGTGACGCCCGCGCTCCTCGCGAAAGTGAAGAAGAGCGGCGCGACGATCGTCTCGAGCTCGACCCAGTACCACTCAATCATTGCCCACGTGCCGCTCCTCCAGCTCGAGCGGCTCGCCGGTGACGCCGCGGTCCGCGCGATTTCGCCGGCCGCCGAGGCGACGACGGTCCGTTGACTCCCCGAGGTTCCATGATCTGTTTGAAGGCCCGCGCGGCAGCAATGCTGGCTCTGCTGCTCGCCATCGCGGCCACGACGTCCCATCTCGGCGCGAGCGCGCCGCAAAACCCGCAGGCGCCGCCGCCCGTCGAGACCGCGGGCGACATCTCGCCGGAAGCGCTGGCGCAGATCGACGCGCTGATCCGCGAGAAGGAATCGCGGTCGCCGTCCGACCGGAAGCTCGATTCACAGCTCATCTACGAGCTGAAAATGCGGGCCGGCGCACAAATCGCGCTGGGCGTGCGGACGATCGAGACCGACGTGCCCTACGCCGACGACGGCCACGCCGTGCTCGACGTCAAGGCCACCCTGACGGCCGCGCTGATTGACGGGCTCGCGCAGCTCGGCGCAGAAGTCCTGTCGACGTCCGAAGCGGAGTCAACCGTCCGCATCCACATCGGGATCGATCGCGTGCAGGCGCTCGCCGAGATGCCGGACGTGATCTTCGTTCAGCCACGCCAGGACGCGACCACGTCCCGGTACGTCCGCCCGTCCGCGAATCCGGGACTCCGATCGGCGCTGGCGCGCTCCATCAGCGGCGTCACCGCCGCGAGCGGCCATCTGTCCAACGTCATTCCGGGGCCGACGGGCCGGGGCAGCCGCAGCTCCGAAGGGGACATCACGCATCTCGCGGTCGCGGCGCGGGCGGCGTACGGCACGACCGGCGCCGGGATCAAGATCGGCGTCCTCTCGGACGGCGTCCGCAATCTCGCCGCCAGCCAGAAGGCCGGAGACCTCGGCCCCGTGAAGGTCATCGGTCCGCCGGCGCCGTGCCCCAGCTTCGTCGTCTGCGATGAAGGCACGGCGATGCTGGAAATCATCCACGACCTCGCGCCCGGCGCCGAGCTCTACTTCGCGAGCGGGCTGGTCAGCATCACCAGCTTCGCCGACAACATCCGCGCCCTGCGCGCCGCCGGCTGCGACATCATCGTCGACGACCTGTTCTACTACGTGGAAACCCCGTTTCAGGACGGTCAGGCGCCAGGGATCGTCTCGAACAGCAACGGCGGCGTCGTCATCCAGGCCGTGAAGGACGTGACGGCGTCGGGTGCGCTGTACTTCTCCTCGGCAGGGAACTCGGGAAATTTCAACGACGGAACGGCCGGCGCCTGGGAGGGCGATTTCGCCGACGGCGGCCCCACGGCCGGGGCGCTGTCGGCCGGGCGCCTCCACGACTTCGGCGGACAGAACTTCAACCTCCTGCGCGCGGCGAATACGGACGCGCCGATTTCGCTGTACTGGTCCGACCCGCTCGGCGGCTCGGCGAACGACTACGATCTGTTCCGCCTGAATGCCGGAGGGACTGCCGTAACGGCGAGCTCGACCAACATCCAGAACGGCACGCAGGATCCGATCGAGCAGGTCAGCCAGAGCCTGGCCAACCCGCGCATTGTCATCGTCAAGAAGACGGCCGCGCAGCCCCGCTTCCTTCATCTGGAGACCAACCGCGGGCAGCTGCAGTTCTCGACTCCGGGCGTGACGCACGGCCACGCCGCCGTCGATGCGGTCGGCGCATACGGTGTGGCCGCCACGGCGGCGGTGGGAGCCTACCCGAACCCGTTCGGCGCCGGGAGCCAGGTCGAGAAGTTCAGCTCGGACGGCCCGCGCCGGATTTTCTTCGAAGCGGACGGCACCCCCGTCACGCCGGGCAACTTCCTCGCCGGCGGCGGCAAGGTCCTGCAGAAGCCGGATCTCAGCGCGGCGGATGGTGTCTCGGTCAGCGGGGTCGGCGGGTTCCAGAGTCCGTTCTACGGCACGTCGGCGGCCGCCCCCCATGCCGCGGCGATCGCTGCGCTCCTGAAGTCCGCACGGCCCGGCATCACGCCGGCCGAGGTGCGGACCGCGCTCCTCGCGAGCGCGATCGACATCGAGGCCCCGGGCGTCGATCGGGACGCCGGCGCCGGAATCATCATGGCCAACGACGCCCTCTTCCACGGCGGCGCACCGGGCACGGCCGCGCTCTTCATGGAGGGGATCCAGGTCTCGGACAATCCAGGCAACGCCAATGGCGCAGTGGAGGCCGGCGAAGGCGCCCGGCTGACGATTCCCCTGTCGAACTACGGCGCCGAGGCCGCCCGCGCCGTGACGGCGACGCTGACGAGCCGGACAATCGGCATCACGATCACCCAGCCGTCAGCGACCGCATATCCGGACATCGCCGTGTCGAGGACGGCGTCGAACCCGGAGCCGCTGACGTTTACGATTGCGAGCGACTTTCCATGTCCCCGCGCGGCCTCGTTCGATCTGGCCGTGACGTACAACGGCGAAACGACGCCAAGCGTCTTCACGTTTGACGTCGCGATCGGCCCGCCGCCGTTCCAGATCACCACGAAGCTCGACACGGTTGCGCCAGCGGCATCACCGGGCGTGAGCGCGTCGACGGGCGTCCAGAATTTCCGCCTGTTCCGGGACATGATCCCCAGCGCGTGCGGCACGGCGAAACAGTCTCCGGGGCTGGCCGCCAACGGCTCCGGTCCGACGAACCGTCAGTTCGACGCCTACGCGTTCGACACGTGCGCGATCAGCGCCGCGAACTGCGTGACCGTGACGCTGCAGGGCGACAATGCCGTCAACCTGTTCGCCTCCGCCTACTCCCCGGCCTTCAACCCGGGAAACATCGTCGAGAACTACCTGGCCGACGCGGGGGGCAGCGCCGAGTCGCACTCGTTCTCGTTCGACCTCCCCGCGGGGGCCCAGAAGTTCGCGATCGACATCCACGACGTCCCCCAGGGGCTCGCCACGCCTTCGGGCAGCGCCTACACGCTCAGCGTGACCGGGGCCTGCCTGGGTGCGTGCAACCCGCCGAACCGCGTGCCGGTCGCGAAGGCCAGGAACGTGGTCGTGGCGGCCGGCGACGCCTGCGGCGCGGCGGCGGCGTCCATTGACGACGGCTCGTCGGACGAGGACGGTGATGCGCTCACGATCACGCAGTCGCCCGCAGGCCCGTACATGCCGGGAACGACCACCGTGCTGCTGACGGTCGCGGATCCCAGCGGCGCCACGAGCCAGGCGACCGCGACAGTGACGGTCGTGGACCAGACACCCCCCGCGATTTCCTGCCCCGCGCCGATCACGGTGCCGACGTCGGCGGGCGCGTGCAGCGCCCCGGTCACCTTCACAACCACAGCGTCGGATACCTGCTCCCCGATCGCGACGGTCACCTCGACGCCTGCATCGGGGTCGATTTTCGCGGCCGGCGTCTCGACGGTCACTTCGACCGCGAAGGACGAGGCGGGCAACTCCGCTTCCTGCCCGATCGTGGTCACCGTCGTGGACACCGAAGCGCCGACCGTTTCGGAGCTGCGGGTGCAGGTGGGCAAACCCAGGAGGGTCCACGACGACGACGACGATTGCGGGAGGTTCACGGGGAAGAACGGCAAGGACCGGAGAGGCGGGAAAGACCACGGGAACAATCGCAACGACAAGGTCATCGACGTCAAGCTGAACTACGACATCCTGGACAACTGCGGGGCTTCGTGCGAGCTGTCGGTCCTCGGGCCGCGCAGGCGCGACCGCAACGACCGGGGGGAGCCTGACTGGACCATCGTCGACGCGCACCACGTGCGGTTCGTCGTGGACAACGATAGCAAAGGGCCTTACGAGCGGTATACGCTGAAGCTGACCTGCACCGATGCCGCGGGCAACCAGAAGGTCGAAACGGCAACGGTCAGGATCCTGGATCGATGATTCTCGACGCGCTCCACCAGTCCGGACGCTACACGGCCGTGCACCCGGCGTTTGCGCGCGCGTTTGCGTTCCTTGCCGGTGCGGACTGGGCCGCGCTGGCCCCGGATTCTTTGAGCGTCCGCCACGTCATCGACGGCGACCGCATGTACGTCTCGATCGACGGGAAGGACGGCCGCGGGCGCGACGGCGCACGCCTCGAGGCGCACCGGCGCTACATCGACATCCAGGTCACGATCGGCGGTGCGGAGGAGATCGGCTGGAGGGCGCTCGCCGACTGCCGGCAGCCCGCGGGCCCGTTCGACGACGCGAGAGATATCGTGTTCTTCGAAGACCGGCCCGACACCTGGCTGTCGGTCCCGCCGGGATCTTTCGCGATCTTCTTCCCGGAAGACGCCCACGCCCCGCTTGCGGGACGCGGCCTCCTGAAGAAGGCGATCGTGAAGATCGCGATCGACTAACGCCCCGTCAGTCAGACAGGCCTCTGACGGCGGCGCACATCACGGCTGAATGGTTGCAGCTCCATGACACTGGGCCGGCGTCAGCTGAGAGTTCGCGTGCTCGAGGCCCTCGAGCGCCGCACCAGGCAGTTCCGCTCGCGCGAGGAGTTGTGGCCGGTCCGCGTGCCGCGCGAGCCCCTGGCGCTCGACGAGGTGATCGAGCAGGCGCTGCCCGACGACCATCGCGACTTCGATCCCGTCACCCTGCGATCCCGCACGCTGCTCCACCTGGAGTGGGGTCCCGCCGAACAGCACCAGCGCGCCGAAGCCGAGTGGGATGCGTGGGTCATCGCGCTGCCATCGGGCCTGAAGATGTATTGCGACTCCGACGATGAAGAGACGCGCATCCTGGCCTCCGGCGGGCGCAACGCCGGGGACGAAACCGATCGGCTGTTCCTCCAGCTCCTGTCCGAGTCGGCCGGCCAGCATTTCGGGATCGAGATGTCCGGCGGCGCGCCGACGCGCGTCCGATCCTCGATCGCGGATCGCGAGTTTCTCGTCGACATGTTCGTCAACCTGTTCGAGATGACGCACGCGGAGGATTCCGTCCGCCAGGCGCTCGCGGAGCGCGAGCCGCCAACGCACGACAGCGACCCGCGCGGCAGCGACTTCCGCACGGATGTCGAGCGCTGGCTCGGACACGTGCTCCGGTAGCACACCTCGAGCGTACCCCGTAGCCTTCCGCCTCGAGGCGGAAGCTACGGTTGTCGTGGATGCACTGGAGAAGTGGAGGACGTGCAGGGGTTGCGGCCGACGTGCGATCGTCGACGGCCCGGGATCTTCGAATCCTAGGGGTTGGTCTGCGACGTGCGGGGCGTCGTGGATGCGGCGCGCGTGCGCTCGGAAGCAATCACGGCGAAGAACATCACGATGAGCAGAATACCAAGGGCGGCGCCTACTGTGCGGGTCATTTCAAACACCTCAAAGGGGAACACCCTCTTCAGTGCAACCGGTATGCCCGCCGGATGAGGCCCGGGATCGTCGCGGTTCAGCGGGTTAGGGGCAGAATCGTCCCAGGGATTCGGTGGCAGATCACGGTTCTGAACACCAAATCACGCAGATGTCGGTGTGCGGCGTGTGCGCCGCGCCGTCGTCGCTTCCGCACTCGGGCGGGTTTGTCTTTTACTGCCAGGCGCTATTGCCAGGCCACCCGGCGGAGCAGCGGCAGATCCGACAGGATCATCCCGGCGCCGAGGACGACCGACGTGAGCGGGTTCTCCGCCACGAGCACGGGCAGCCCGGTCTCGTCGCGCAGGCGCTTGTCGAGATTGCGCAGCAGCGCTCCGCCGCCGGTCAGGACCACGCCGCGATCGTAGATGTCGGAGCAGAGCTCCGGCGGAATCTTCTCGAGCGAGTCGCGGACCGCCTGGACGATGTGGCGGAGCGGCTCCGCGAGCGCTTCGCGGATCTCGGTGTCGCAGACGGTCACGACGCGCGGGACCCCTTCGAGCGTGTGCCGCCCTTTGACTTCCATCATCAGCGGCTTGTCGAGCGGCGCGGCCGAGCCCACCTCGTACTTGATCTGCTGCGCCGTGCGCTCGCCGATGTGGAGATTGCAGGCCTTCCGCATGTACCTGCATGATGGCTTCGTCCATCGCGTCGCCGGCGACGCGCAGCGAGCGGCCGTAGACCGTGCCGGCCATCGAAATCACGGCGATGTCGGTCGTGCCCCCGCCGATGTCGACGATCATGTTGCCGGCCGGCTCGGTGACCGGCAGGCCGGATCCGATCGCGGCGGCCATGGACTCGTCGACCAGGTGTACTTCGCTCGCCTTCACGCGGTAGCCGCTGTCCTTGACCGCACGGCGCTCCACCGGTGTAATCTCGGGCGGCACGCCGATCACGAGCCGGGGGCGCACGAACGCGCGCCGGCCGTGCGCCTTGCGGACGAAATACATGAGCATCTTTTCCGCGGCGTCGAAATCGGCGATGACGCCGTCGCGCATGGGCCGGACCGGCTTGATGTGCGGCGGGGTCCGGCCGAGCATCTCGTGGGCCTCCTGGCCGACCGCCTCGATCTGCCCGGTCGAGGTATTGAACGCCACAATCGACGGCTCGTTGAGCACAATACCCCGGCCGCGCGCGAAGACGCAGGTGTTGGCCGTGCCGAGATCGATGGCGACATCAGAGGAGAACGCTGACATCATGCTCATGAATGACTAATTGAATCCTGTGGGGGCCTATCGCGCGGAGTTCACGATCCGTTCCCGGCGCCAGAACATACAAAATGGCGGAATCCTGAACATTTCCGCACCCGTCTACAGGTCACGGCTGACTCGTAGCGCGACACTCATTACAACCTTGATACTGGCTGACAATTCTGCAGGTGAACAGACATGAGTGAGACTGTCGGATTCATCGGGCTCGGCGTCATGGGACGGCCGATGGCCAGGAACCTCATCAAGAAAGGATTCACCCTCGTCGTCCACAGCCGCAGCCAGGGGCCGGTGGACGAGCTCGTGGCCGCAGGGGCGGCGCGGGCGGCGTCTCCGGCTGAGGTCGCGCGGCGCGCCACACGCATCGTCACCATGCTGCCGGACTCGCCCGACGTCGAGCGGGTCCTCGAAGGCCCGGACGGCGTGTTCAGCGCGATCCAGCCCGACACGATCCTGATTGACTCCAGCAGCATCGCGCCCGCGGTCGCGCGCCGGCTCGAGCGGCGCGCAGCCGCTCTTGGCGCGCGGATGCTGGACGCGCCGGTGAGCGGCGGAGAAGTCGGCGCCATACAGGCGACCTTGTCGATCATGGTCGGCGGCGACGCGGACGCGTTTGCCGCCGTGAGGCCGATCCTCGACGCCATGGGGAACCCGGATCGCGTCGTCCGGATCGGCGACTCGGGGGCCGGACAGACGTGCAAGGTCTGCAACCAGATGGTGATCGGCGGCACGCTCGGGGCCGTCAGCGAGGCGTTCGCGCTGGCGCGCAAAGCCGGCGTGGACCCGGCGCTCGTGCGCCAGGCGCTGCTCGGAGGATTCGCCGCCAGCCGCGTGCTGGAGGCCCACGGCGAGCGAATCCTCCAGTCGAACTACAAGCCGGGCTTCCGCGCGAGTCTCTACGCGAAGGACCTCCGGATCGCGAGCGAGACGCTGGCGGAGCTGAAAACGCCGGCGCCCGTCTCGACCGCCGTGCACCAGCTCGTCATGGCCCTCGTGGCGGAGGGCCGCGGCGACGAGGATTACGCGGCGATCGCGACGGTCCTGTTCAAGCTGGCGGGACTGGATCAACCGGCCGCCGCCGGACAGCGCTGACGGCCGGCCATCAGCGGCAGCCGGGGTGATTGCACCCGCAGCGCAGCTCCGTCATGCCGCGCGCCTCTTTGCAGTGCTCGCTGCAGTATTTTCCGTGGGGACCATTTGCCGGGACGGTGCACGCGCAACCGGGATGCGCACAGGGTGCTGGCTGGGCCATAGCTGCCTCCTGATCTGACGCCTCGCGTATTGTCGCATGGGTCAACGGTCCGGCGACTTGCCGCCGGACGCCAGCGTGCTGCAGCCTGCCTTGACATCTGATGCGTGATGCCTGATGCTGTGATCATGCGCACCACCCTGCACCTGGACGACGACATCCTGCAGGCCGCGAAGGAGATCGCGGAGAGCCGGAAGACGACGGCCGGGAAGATCGTGAGCGAGCTGGTGCGGAAAGCCTTGGAAAACGAGCGGCCCGAGCGTAAAGCGCGGGTCCGCAACGGCGTCCCCCTGCTGCCGCCGCGGCCCGCAGGCGCGCCCCGGCCGACGATGAAGCTGGTGAACGCCCTTCGGGATGATGCCCTTCGGGAGTGATGCCCTTCGGAATTGATGCCCTTCGGAATTGATGCCCTTCGGAATTGATGGAAGACGCGTGAGCCGGCCTGCGCTGCTTGACGTGAACGTGCTCGTGGCGCTCTTCGACGCCGACCACCTCCACCACGAGGCCGCGCACGATTGGTTTGCGGACAACCGCGACGGCGGCTGGGCCACCTGCCCGCTCACGGAGAACGGGTTCGTGCGCGTCGTGTCGAACCCGGCCTACGGGGCGGCGGTCGAGCGGACCGTGACCCTGCTCGACGGGCTGCGGCGATTCTGCGCGAGCGGCCACCATCACTTCTGGCCGGCCTCGCTCTCGCTGCGCGACGAACGCGTCTTCAACCTCTCGTTCGTCCGCGGGCCCCGTCAGCTCACCGACGTGTACTTGCTCGGGCTGGCGAAGAAGATGGGCGGCCGGCTGGCGACCTTCGACCGGTCGATCCCGTTGAAAGCGGTGCCCGGCTGCAAGCCCGACACGATCGACGTGATCGGGACAGCCTGACCGGCCGTTGTCACTCCGCAGCGCCGGCCTGGCTGCCGCCTGCTTCCCTATCCGTGCGCCGCCTGGCGTTCCTTGGGATCGATCGCCATCAGCTCCGGATGCGCCTCGATGTGGGCCTTGACGATGGCTTCGGCCCTGGCGACCGCCTCCGGATTGCCGCCGCGATAGAGGTCGTTGGCCGCGATCAAATCGCGCTGGTTCGCCGGCGTTGCGTCGTGGCTTTCGTAGATGGCCGTGACCGGGCAGGCCGGCACGCACGCGCCGCAGTCGATGCACTCCTCGGGATGGATGTAGAGCATCGTGGCCGCCTCGAACTCGGGCTCGTCCTTGCGCGGATGAATGCAGTCGACCGGGCAGACGTCGACGCACGCGCTATCTTTGGTACCGATGCAGGGGTCTGTGATGACAAACGGCATGAACACTCTCCAGCCCGGCCGGGGCCGGGCACGACGGCTGAAATCCTGACTATCCTACCGCGCCTCGAGACGGCCGGGGCCGCACACGTCAGTTCCGCAGGCGCCAGTCGTTCGGTTTCATCTGGGGCCTCGTGAACCAGAACAGCGTCAGAAACCCGGGCAGGAACGCGAACGACCACGAGACGAGGTTGACGGGGTAATCCGGACCGCCGGGCGCCGGCCGGGTCCAGATCCCCGAGATCGCGTAGAACGCCGCCCCGGAAAGCAGCGCCGCGGCAACGCCGCGCGCGAGGGCACGCGGCACGGTTTCCGCGCTCAGCATGCGCTGTTGCAGCAGCGCGAACAGGATCCAGAACAGCATCCAGGCGGGCAGCATGGCCCGCATGCCCATCACCGCCGCGAGCAGGTAAAACGCGCCTGCGGCCGCGACACCGATCAGCGGGCCGCCGAGCGCCCCGGCTCCCAGGCGGCGGGTCCGCGCGCCGATCACGGCGCCGATGCAGAGGCACATCACCACGCCGTGCGCGATGCCGTACGCCATGCGGTGCTGCACGTGCCACGTCGCCCAGACGAAGTCTCCGAACGTCATGACGACGCCCAGCAGAAGGGCCGCTCCAAGGGCAGCGCGCAGCGCGCGAGTATCTATCATGGCGGCATTATCGGCGGGATTCAGGATTCGGGATGAGGGATTCGCGATCAGGGATGAGCGATTCCATTGCCCTTCATCCTCTATTACTGCTCGCGGGGCCCTCCGCCTCCGCGCGCCAGCGTGCCATGCGCGCTACGGCGAGACCTCGCCGTAGCTGGTCGCCGCGATCCCCGCGACCAGCGAAGGCGGGCACCCCCGCTCGCGCGGCTCGATTCGCTTCGCTCACTCGCCGCAGCCGCAGGCGCTTGTATATATACTGCGCGGGCATGAGGCGGGTTCTGCTGACGACGCTCCTGTGCGCCGTCGCCACACTGGGCGCGCAGACACGGATCCCGGCGCCGAAGGACCACTTCGGGTTCGAGCTCGGCGACGACTATCAGCTCGCGACCTACAGGCAGATCGCGGACTACTGGCGATCGCTCGACCGCGCGTCTGACCGGCTGGCGCTCCACGAGATGGGGAAGACCGCCGAGGGCCGTCCGCAGTTGATGGCGATCGTCACCGCTCCGGCCAACCATCGAAATCTCGCGCGCTACAAGGAGATCTCCCGCCGTCTGGCGCTTGCGGACGGACTGACCGACACGGAGGCGCGCGCGCTCGCGAAGGAAGGGAAAGCGGTGGTCTGGATCGACGGCGGACTGCACGCGTCCGAAGTGCTCGGCGCGCAGCAGCTCACGCAGATGGTCTACGAGATGGTCAGCCGCAGCGACGAGGAAACGCTACGGTTCCTGGACGAGTGCATCGTCCTGTTCGTCCACGCCAACCCGGACGGCAACGACCTGGTCGCCGACTGGTATCTGCGCAACCCGGTGCCGGAGCGGCGGACGCTGGCCAACCTGCCACGGCTCTATCAGAAGTACATCGGGCACGACAACAACCGCGACTTCTTCATGTCGACGCAGCCCGAGACCGAGAACATCAACCGCGTGCTGTACCACGAGTGGTTCCCGCAGATTCTCTACAATCATCACCAGAGCGGCCCGGCCGGGACGGTGGTGTGGTCCTCGCCGCAGCGCGATCCGTACAACTACAACCTCGATCCGTCATTGATTCTCGGCCTGCAGGCGCTCGGCACGCACCTGCACCAGCGACTGGCCTCCGAAGGCAAACCTGGCGCGACGATGGCGGCCGGCGGCGCCTACGACGGGTGGTGGAACGGCGGCATCCGGAACACGGGGAACTTTCACAACATCATCGCCATCCTGACCGAGACCATCGGCAGCCCGACCCCGATGCGGATCCCGCTGGTGATGCAGCGGCAGATCCCGACCCGCGATCTGCCGTATCCCATCGCGCCGCAGCCGTGGCGCTTCAGGCAGTCGATCGAATACTCGATGTCGTTCAACCGCGCCGTGATCGACTACGCGGCGCGGAACCGCGAGCTCCTGCTGTTCGACATCTACCGGATGGGTCAGCGATCGATCCGGCGCGGGAGCGAGGACACGTGGACGCCGGCGCCCACGCGGATGCAGGCAACTGTCGAGCGGATGGGCGGCGGCCAGGCGGCCGGCGTCAACGCCGGCGATCGCGACGCGGCCATCTGGACGGAGCTGCACAAGCCGGAGCTGCGCGATCCGCGGGGCTATATCATCCCCGCCGATCAGCCGGACTTCCCGACCGCGACGAAGTTCGTCAACGCCCTGCGCGAGGTGAACGTCACGGTCCACCGCGCCACCCGCGACTTCGACGCCGGCGGGAAACGCTACCCCGTCAACTCGTACATCGTCCTGACGGCGCAGGCGTTTCGCCCGCATGTGATGGACATGTTCGAGCCGCAAGATCACCCGAACGTGATCCCCTACCCGGGCGCGCCGCCGACGCCACCATATGACAACGCGGGCTGGACACTCGCCTACCAGATGGGCGTCCGGTTCGATCGGATCCTCGACGGATTCACGGGACCGTTCGAGAAGATCACCGAGTGGAACGTCAAGCCGACACCCGGACGCGTGACGACAACACCCGCCGGCGAGGGATATGCCGTGAGCCGCGAGGCCAACGACGCCGTCCGCGCCGTCAACCGGCTTCTGGCCGCGGGAGACGACGTGTTCGAGCAGGTGACGGACCTGAAGCGCACGTTCTTCGTCGGCGCTCGGCCCGGAACGTTGGGCCGGGTGCAGGCCATCGCCACGGAGCTCGGCATCTCGTTCGGGGCTGCGAAGCTCTCGATGACCGGCGCGAAGCTGCGCGCGCCGCGCATCGGGCTCTGGGACCAGTACGGCGGCTCGATGGAGTCCGGCTGGACGCGGTGGATCCTCGAGCAGTTCGAGTTCCCGTTCGATCGCGTCTTCGCGCCGCAGCTCGATGCCGGGGGTCTGAACGCGAAGTACGACGTGCTGATCTTCGTGGACGGCGCAATCCCCGGGACGGCTTCGACCGGCGGACGCGGTGGCCGCGGGGCCGGCGCGGGTCCGGATCCGCAGGACGTTCCCGCGGAGTACCGGGCGCAGGTCGGCCGAGTCACGGCAGACCGCACGCTGCCGCAGCTGAAGGCGTTCGTCGAAAGCGGCGGCACCGTGATCGCGCTTGGATCGTCGGCCATGAATCTTGCCGGCCATCTCGCGCTGCCGGTCGAGAATCATCTCGTCGAGAACGGGCAGCCGCTGCCGCGCGCGAAGTACTTCGTCCCCGGCTCGGTGCTGTCGGCCCGCGTTGACACGTCACAGCCGATTGCCGCCGGCATGCCGGAGCGGACCGACTTCTTCTTCGACAACAGCCCGGTGTTCCGGGTACGCCCGGACGCCGCGGGAGTCCGCGCGATCGCCGCCTTCGACAGTCCCACCCCGCTCCGCAGCGGGTGGGCGTGGGGTCAGGCATACCTCGACGGAGGCGTCCTCGCGCTGGAGGTCCGGGTGGGCTCCGGACGAGTGTTCCTGTTCGGTCCGGAGATCCTGCAGCGCGCGCAGCCGCACGGCACCTTCAAGCTGCTGTTCAACGGCATCTATGCCAGCGTGGTCCCGGCGAGATGATCCATCGGGCACGAGAGAACACGGCGAAGCCATGATTCAAATCACCGACACGCTCGCGATCGACGACCGCGAGGTCGAGGAGCGGTTCGTCCGCGCCTCCGGACCGGGGGGACAGAACGTCAACAAGGTGTCGACCGCGGTGCAGCTCCGGTTCGACGTCAACGGATCCTCGCTCCCCTCGGAGATCAAGACCCGGCTGATCTCGCTCTCCGGCAGCCGCATGACGATGGACGGCGTGCTGGTGATCGACGCGCGCGAGCACCGGACGCAGGTGCAGAACCGGGAGGCCGCGCGGGCCCGGCTGGTGATGCTCATCCGTCAGGCGTCGCAGCGTCCGAAGAAGCGCCGCCCGACGAAGCCCGGCAAGGCCGCGAAGGAGAAGCGGCTGACCTCGAAGAAACAGCGTGGCGAGGTGAAAGCCGGGCGCGGAAAGACCAGCCGCGAGGAGTGAGCCCGTTCGATGGCCGTTTGCGCCTTCAGGTGTGCCGGAGGTGCTGGACCGCCATGCCACAGGAGACTGCCGCTCGATCGCTGCTTCTTCGGCTCGGTTGTGCCGTCTGGGGGCACGTCGTGGACAACGGCGTTTTCCGCGAGGCGGAGGGATCGTCGCGCCGGTGCCGCTGCGGATCGGAGTATCTCGTCGAGGACGGGTCGCTCACGCACGTCCGCCACACGTTGTCCTGCTTCCTGCGGCACCACACATACGTCCGCCTGGCGGATCGGGGCGGGGTGCACGAGTACGTGTGCGTCCGGTGCGGGCATCCGCTCGTCTATCGGGCACGGGACGATCGCTTTGCCGACCGCGAGCGATTTGCCAAGAAGGTCAGGTACGCGTGCGGACTCTTCGGCCATCGCGTCCAGCCTGTCGCAACCCGGGACGGCTTCGTCGAGTACGCGTGCCACTGCGGCCACAGCTTTCTCAAGGCCAGCGAGCCGACGCCGACCATCCGTCACCCCCTCACCTGTTTCTTCAGGGCGCACCGGATTCGCTTTCTTGCCAGACGCTGCGGCTATGCGGAGTACGTCTGCGCCGACTGCGGCCATCCCTTCTGCTTCGCGGACCAGGCAGGTGCGCCGAGCTGATGCCGGGCCGCCGCCATCGCGCGCTGACGCTGGCGCTGCTCGCCGCCTGCCAGACGCTGTTCCTGTGGATGTTCCTGGCGACCGATCCGCTCGAGCAGTTTGCGTGGTCCGCGTCGCCTCGAAACACGGGCGTCGAGACCGTGGCGGCCGCGCTTCGCTTCGCGGCCGACTGGCGTCACGGCATGCGTGGAAACTCGTGGCTCTTCATGCCGGGGTTTTTCGGAGTCGCGGCCGCGCTCTGGCTGCACGCTCGAACGGCTCCACTCCGTTTTACGGCCTTCGACACGGCCGTCGCGTGCGCGTCCGCGCTCGCGGCGGCCGCGCTGGGATCGGCGGCGGGGGCGCGCGACGCGATGTCGGCGTTCGCGTTGGCCGAGCGCCTGCCGATGCCTGCCACGATGCCGCAGCCCTCATTTCAGGCAGTCTGGCTCGGCGTCTACACGCTGACCACCTGGTCCGTCTTCGTCGTGGCGTCCCGTCAGGCCCTGATCACGCGGTCGCTGCGGCCGTTCGCGCTCCCGGCGATCATGTCTGTCGTTCTCGCGCTCGTCCGTCCCTGGACCGCCGACGACTTCGTGTCGTTGTGGCGTGAACGGGCCCTGGCCGGAGATCCGATCGCGTGTGGGTCGCTCGTGTCGGGGGTCGTCGTGATTGCGCTTCTGATCGCGAGCGAGGCGGGCGGTCGATCAACGCAGCCACAGCCAGGACAGCCCGAGCTGCCCCTGGGGCAGGCGCCTGGCGCACACGACGAACAGCAGATATGCCATCGTCACGACCGTGTAGAAGCCGGCCGACTCGGATCCGTTCAGCAGCCAGAGAACCAGAACGATCCCGAGCCCCAGGTCGGCCGCGCGCGACAGACCTTGGGCTGAGTACCAGCTCAGGACGGGCCGTCCCTCGCCGGCAGATTCGAGCTCGATGATGCGCCGGACGCACGCGATGCCGGCGGCCAGGCAGAAATACGCGATGAGGTGGCCGAGCGGTGGGAGCCGGTCCGTCATCAGCACGCCCATGAGAAAGCGGAGAGGGTGCGGGGCGCTGTTGAGCGCGACGTCCAGCCAGGGCAGATCGCGTCCGCCGCACGAGTACGCGGCGTTGAGCGCGAGCACCGCCGCGTAGATCAGCACGACAGGACCGGGAAACAGCGCCGCACCCGAGAGCAGGCCGCCTGCAATCAGGCACGCGGCGATCACGGCGGCCGTTCTGACCGGCAGCCGGCCGGACGCGATCGGCCGCCTTCGCTTGTCCAGGTGTGCCGCGTCCGCCGCGCGATCGGCGATGTCGTTGAGCGTGTAGATGCCGCCGTACAGCAGCACGTTGAACGACAGGTAGAGGGCGGCCAGACGGAGCGCCAGCGCCAGGTCGGGATCGCGCGCGAAGAGCACCGCGCCGAGCGCGACGCCCGCGAAGCTCAGGTGGTAGCGAGGCTTGACGAGCGCGAGCCCTGTGCGCATGTCCTCTGGGCAAGGCGAAAAGCCCTGTGTGACGGGCTCACACTTCGCACCTGGGGTCTGACCCCGTTGTCACTGGTCAGCGACCTGTTCGGGGTCTGACCCCGAGCGGGCCCGCGGGGGGGTCGAATCGAGCGGCCTCTCCGCCCTGACCGCGGTCGCTCGACTGCCCAATTTGCGACCGATTTGGGGACAGAGCACTTGTCGTCGGCTACGAGATGTTGGGCCGCTCCGCAATCAGACCCCACCTGTTGTACCGGCCTGGTGCAGTTTGGGGTCAGACCCCAATCGGACCCCGATCAGCGCGTACCGGGGTCAGACCCCCGTACTGTACCGGGGTCAGACCCCAGTCGTTGGATTACACACTTTTCGGAGGCGGACGGTTGGACGCCCGCGAATGCGCCGATTCGACGCGCCGCGTGACCTTCCTTGTCCGGACGCCGTGATAACGTCGGAGACGCAGCCGCGTCGCGCGGTTGTTCCGGTGACCCGGCACAGTGTCCGTGGGAAAGGTTCACGTGCTCCTCCATCCATCTCTACGCCTCATCGAAGCATCCGACGCCGCGCAACGCCTCTCCGAGGCCCGGGCCTGGGTGTCCGCGCGCGCCGACGGGCCGGGCGTCCTCATCGTCTCCGCGTCTCGCGGGGCCGCCGACGATCTCGCGCGTGCCGTGGCCGTGGCCCGTGGGGGCGCGATCGGCCTCCATCGATTCAGCGTGGCCCAGCTCGCGGCACGCCTGGCCGCACCCGTGCTGGCGGCGCGCGGCATCGCGCCGGTCTCGTATATCGGCGGCGAAGCGGTGGCTGCCCGGGCAACGTTCGAAGCCTCCCGGGACGGAGGTCTCGAGTACTTCGGCCCGGTGGCTCGCACGCCCGGCTTTCCGCGCGCGCTCGCGCGGACGCTGCACGAGTTGATGCTCGCCCGGGTCGATGCGGCGGCGCTGGCAGGACTGCCGCTCGGCGGACCGGACCTCGGCCGCCTGCTGGAGCGATTCGAGGAGCAGTTCGCGGCAGCGGCGGCGACGGATCGGGGGACGCTCTTCGAGGCCGCCGCAGAAGCGGCCGGCACGTATGGGGCGTTCCCGCTCCTGCTGCTCGACGTGCCGATGGAATCCGCCATCGAGTTCGACTTCGCGCGGAAGCTGATCGAGGCCGCCCCGGACGTCCTCGTCACGATTCCGTTCGGCGATCTCGCCACACTCGAGCGATTCAAGACGGAAGACCTCACCCCCGACGTTCTCGAGCCGCCCGGCGCATCCGATCTGACCGCGCTCAAGCGCTACCTGTTCGCGACGCGTCAACCTCCGGAACGTGACGCGCTCGGAGATGTCCGGCTGTTTTCGGCGCCCGGTGAAGGGCGCGAATGCGTCGAGATCGGACGGCGGATCCTGGACGAAGCGCGCGCCGGAGTGCCCTTCGACGAGATGGCGGTGTTCGTGCGGTCGCCTCGAGATTACGTCGGCCTCATCGGCCACGCGTTCTCGCGTGCGGGGATTCCGGCGTGGTTCGATCGGGGCACCGGCCGGCCCCACCCATCGGGCCGCGCCTTCCTCGCGCTTCTCGGGTGCGCGGTCGAGCGCCTCTCCGCGGCGCGGTTTGCGGAGTATCTCTCGCTCTCCCAGGTACCGGATGCCGCATCAACGGCGAGGCCGCCATCGATCCCGCCTCCCGCGGACGACCTGTTTTCGGGGTTCACCGGAATCGAGCCACCCGCCGACGAGCCCGACTTCCCGCTGCTCGACGAGCCGTCGTCGAACGCGTCCAGCGGCGTCGCGGCGATCGACGAGGAACAGGCACCGGTCGTTGCCGGCTCGCTGCGCGCGCCGTGGAAATGGGAGAAGCTGATCGTCGAGTCCGCGGTCATCGGCGGCGATCCCCAGCGGTGGCACCGGCGGCTGTCGGGCCTTGCGGAACAGTATCGACAGCAGTCGGTCGAGGAGGAGCGTGAGGATCCGGACTCGCCCCGGCTCCTGCGGATCGAGCGCGACGCGCGCAACCTGGCGCACCTGCGCGAGTTCGCCCTGCCGGTCATCGACGCCCTCGCGGCGTGGCCGGCGACGGCAACCTGGGGAGAATGGCTCGCCCGCTTCGAGGAGTTGGCGCCCCGGGTCTTGCGAAAGCCCGCGCGCGTCCTCCGTGTGCTCGGCGAGCTCAAGCCGATGGGCGCGATCGGTCCCGTCTCGCTCGAGGAAGTGCGCGACGTGCTGAGCGAGCGCCTCCGCACGATCGACGAGCATCCGCCGGCGCACCGCTACGGCGCGGTCTTCGTCGGCAGCCCGCATCAGGCGCGCGGCCGCGCGTTCCGCGTCGTGTTCGTGCCGGGCCTGGCCGAGCGGATGTTCCCGCAAAAGCCTCGCGAGGACCCGATGCTCCTGGACAAGGAGATGCGCGAGCCGCTCGCCGCCGGGCTCCCCATCCAGGAAGACCGGGCGAAGACCGAGCGGCTGCTCCTGCGGCTGGCGATCGGCGCGGCCACCGAGCGTTTGTGGCTCTCGTATCCGCGCATCGACGTCGGCGGAGCGCGCCCGCGCGTGCCCTCGTTCTATGTGCTCGACATCATGCGCGCGATCACGGGGCACATCCCCAACCACGAGGCGCTGCAGCGTCGTGCGCTCGTCGAGGGCGGCGCGAAGCTCGATTGGCCGGCGCCCGCGCGTCCGCGCGACGCCGATCGACGACGTCGAGCACGATCTCGCCACGCTGCGGGACCTGATCGACGCGCCGAACCCGGCGGCGGTCAGGGGGCATGCCCACTATCTGCTGCGGCTGAACGACTCCCTGCGCCGGTCCGTCACGACGCGGTGGGCGCGCGCGCGATCGCGCTGGCTGCCGCAGGACGGGCTGGTGCGCGTCTCGCCCGGCACGAAGGCGATGCTGGCCTCGCAGCGGCTCGGGGCGCGGCCGTACTCGCTGTCGGCCCTGCAGAAATTCGCGACGTGCCCGTATCAGTTCCTGCTCTCGGCGATCTATCGGCTCGAGCCGAACGACGAACCGGAGCCGCTGCAGCGCATGGATCCGTTGACGCGCGGCGCCCTCTTTCACGAAGTCCAGGCGGATTTCTTCCGCGTCGCTGCAGGCGGACGGACAACTGCCGCTCGACGCGGCCGGCCTGCCCGGCGCGCTCAGGCTCGTCGATCGCACGCTCGCCGACGTGGCCGCCGCCTATCGCGAGCGCCTGGCGCCGGCCATCGACCGCGTGTGGCGGGAAGAGATCGCCGCCCTCGGGCGCGATCTTCGCGTGTGGGTCCGGAAGCTGCCGGAGGCGCGCGACTGGCGGCCCTCCTACTTCGAGTTCAGCTTCGGGCTGTCGGACGAAGGACGGGATCCGCGAAGCGTCAGCGAACCGGTCACGATCGACGGACGCTTCCGCCTGCGCGGATCGGTGGACCTCGTCGAACTGCAGCGCGGGCGGCGCGCAGGTCCGCGTGACCGATCACAAGACAGGCAAGAACCGGTCGACGCCGCGAACGGTGATTGGCGGCGGGGGGATGCTCCAGCCCGTGCTCTACGGCATGGCGATCGAAGCCATCCTCTCGAAGCCGGTCGTCTCGGGCCGGCTGTTCTACTGCACCGCCGCCGGCGGGTTCACCGAGCACGAGATCCCGCTGAGCGACCCGAACCGCCGCGCGGCCCTCGAAGCGCTCGAGATCGTCGACCGCGCGATCGAGCTCGGCTTCCTGCCTCCCGCGCCCGCCGCCTCGGGCGTGCACCTGGTGCGACTTCCGTGCGGTCTGCGGCCCCGACGAAGAGAAGCACGTCGCACGCAAGGCGGCCGATCTGCTCGGAGACCTGACGGCGTTGAGGGGCATGCCATGACGACACAGGCTCTGCGGTTGTCCGATGCGGCGGCGCGCGAGGCGATCGCCACCAGCCTCGACGACACGTTGATTGTCGAAGCGGCGGCGGGGACCGGCAAGACGACGGAGCTCGTCGGCCGGATCGTCACGATGCTCGCCGAAGGGCGGGCCGAGGTCGGCGAGATCGTCGCCGTGACGTTCACGGAGAAGGCGGCCGGCGAGCTGAAGCTCCGCCTTCGCGAGCGCCTCGATCGTGCGCGCACGGACGCGAGCGCGGACTCCGGGCGGCGGGCCCGCCTCGACAAGGCGCTCAAGGGCCTCGAGGAAGCGCACGTCAGCACCATTCACGGCTTCTGCGCGGACCTGCTGCGCGAGCGCCCGGTCGAGGCGCGGATTGACCCGCTCTTCGAGGTCCTCACCGAGTCCTCGTCGGCGCGGCTCTTCGACGAGGCGTTCGGCCGCTGGCTGCAGGAACAGCTGGCAGACCCGCCCGAAGGCGTCCGCCGCGCGCTGCGCCGCAGGGCCTTCGGCGGAGACGACGGGCCGATCGATCGGCTCCGCAACGCGGCGTGGGACCTGGCGCAGTGGCGCGACTTCACCACGGCCTGGACGCGTCCGCCGTTCGATCGGGCGCGCCGACATAGACGAGGCACTCGCGGAGCTCCACGCGTTCGCGGCGCTCACGCGTCACGCGTCCTCGAAGAACCGACCCGCTGCTCGCCGGCACCGAACCCATCCGGCGGCTGAGCGACGAGATCGCTCTCCAGCGCTCGTCCGGGGAAGACGACGCGGACTACGACGGCTGGGAGGCAGCGCTCGTCGATCTCTCGAGGGATCGGACGTTCGCCAACGCGAAGACGGGACGGGGCTCGTCCTATGCGTCCGGCGTCGCGCGCGACCGCGTGCTGCAGGGCCGTGCGGCGCTGAAGGCGCGTCTCGATCAGTTCCGGATGGACGCCGATGCCGACCTCGCTGCGCTGCTCCAGCAGGACCTGCGCGGCGCCATCGACCGCTACGGCGAGCTGAAGGCCCGGGGCGGAGCGCTCGACTTCCTCGATCTGCTCCTCGGCGCGCGCGACCTCGTGCGCGACAACGCGCAGGTGCGGGGCGGGTTTCAAGCGCGCTTCAAGCGGATCTTCGTGGACGAGTTCCAGGACACCGATCCGCTGCAGGCGGAGATCCTCCTGCTGCTCGCGGCCGACGACAACGGGGAGACCGACTGGCGGCGCGCGCGCCCACGGCCCGGCACGCTGTTCCTCGTCGGCGACCCGAAGCAGTCGATCTACCGCTTCCGCCGCGCGGACGTCGGCGTCTACCGCGAGGTCTGCGACCGGCTGACCGCGCTCGGCGCGAAGCTCCTGCACCTCAACACCAGCTTCCGCAGCGTCCCCGAGATCCAGGCGTGCGTGAACAACGCGTTCGCTCCGGTCATGACCGGCGACCCGTTGACGCTCCAGGCGCCCTACGTCCCGCTCGCCCCCTATCGTCCGGCGCTGCCCGGTCAGCCGGCGATCGTGGCGCTGCCCGTCCCGGAGCCGTACAAGTGGCGATACGTCAGCGCCGCCGCCATCGAGCAGTCGTTGCCGGCGGCCGTCGGCGCGTTCGTCGAGTGGATGCTGCGCGAGAGCGGGTGGAAGGTGACGGAGCGCAGCGGCGAAGCGCCCGTGAACGTCTCCGCGAAGCACGTCTGCCTCCTCTTCCGGCGTTTCATCAGCTGGCAGAACGACGTCACCCGCCCGTACGTCGAGGCGCTCGAAGCGCGCGGGATCCCGCACGTGCTGGTCGGCGGCAAGGCGTTCCACGAGCGGGAAGAGGTGGAGGCGATCCGGGCGGCGCTTGCGGCAATCGAATGGCCGGACGACGAGCTCTCGGTGTTCGCGACGCTTCGAGGACCGTTCTTCGCGGTCGGCGACGAGTCGCTGCTCGAGTGGACGCATCGGTTCGGGAACGCGACACCGCAGGGCTTCCGGCGTCACGCGCTGCACCCGTTTCGCGTGCCCGCGGTGTTCGACGGCCAGGTGCCGGACGAAGTCGGCCATCTCCGGCCGATCGCCGAAGGCCTCGCCATCCTGAAGCGGCTCCATCGGCGCCGCAACTACGTGCCGGTGTCGGAGACGCTCCACGAGCTGCTCGGCGCGACCCGCGCGCACGTCGGGTTCGCGCTGCGCACTGGCGGAGAACAGGTGCTGGCGAACGCGTTCCACGTGGCGGAGCTCGCGCGGCAGTTCGAGGCGGGCGGCGGCATCTCGTTCCGCGGCTTCGTCGAGGAGCTTCGCGTGGCGGCCGAGCATGCGGTGGCGGCGGAAGCGCCAATCCTCGAGGAGGACAGCGACGGCGTCCGCATGATGACGGTCCACAAGGCCAAGGGGCTCGAGTTCCCGGTCGTGATCCTCGCCGACCTGACCTGCAAGCTCGCCCGAGCCGAGGCGGGCCGGTGGATCGATCCGGGGCAGAACATCTGCGCGCTGAAGCTGGGAGGCTGGGCGCCGATGGATTTGATCCTGCACGATGCCGAAGAGTCCGCGCGCGATCGTGCGGAAGGCGAGCGCCTCGCCTACGTAGCGGCGACGCGCGCCCGCGACGTCCTCGTCGATTCCGGCGGTCGGCGACGAAATCTACGAGGGCAGCTGGCTCGATCCGCTCATGCCGGCGATCTACCCGCCCCTCAGCTCGCGGCGGGATCCGGATCCCGCGCCGGGCTGCCCCGCGTTCCCGTCGAAGGACACGGTCCTGACGAGGGCGGACGGCGATCCCGCCAGGCCCACGACCGTCGCACCCGGCATGTTCGAGTTCACGCTTGCGGCTTCGAGCTTGCCGCTTCGGGCTTCCGGCTTCCCGCTTCCCGCTTCCAGCTCCCCGCCTCCCGCTCCCCGTGTCGCGAGTGCCGAGTCCCGAGTCCCGCTTCCCGCTGAGCTTCCCGATCCGTCCCGACCGAGTCCCGGATCCCGGATCCCGGATCCCGATACGTATCAGGTCGTTTGGTGGGACCCGCACGCGATGGTCCTGCAGGCGCCGAACGCCGGCGGCCTGCGGCGCGACGATCTCATCGCGAAAGACGGCGATCAGGCTGGCGTCGACCAGCGCATGGGCGAGTATCGCGCGTGGCAGGCGGACCGGGCGGCCACGGTGGCACGCGCCGGCGCGCCGACCATCGTGTCGCGCACGGCCACGGATCTCGCACGCGATCGGACCCTGCCGTCGCGCGTAGACGAGGTGCCGATCGAGGTGATCGATCTGCCACGGATCGCGGGGCGGCCGTTCGGTCCGCGCTTCGGATCGCTCGTCCACGCCACGCTCGCGACGGTCGCACTCGACGCGGAGACGAGGCAGTGCTCCAGATCGCCCGCACTCACGCCCGCGTGCTGCTGGCTGACGACGTCGAATCCGCGGCGGCGGCGGAGGCGGTCGCCGGCCTCCTCGCGCATCCGCTCTTCGCACGGGTCCGCGCCGCGGCCGCGGCCGGCCGCTGCGCCCGCGAGTGCCCGCTTCTGTGGCGCGCGCCGGACGGATCGATCGTCGAGGGAACCGTTGACGTGGTCTTCGAAGAGGGAGATGCGCTGACGGTCCTGGATTTCAAGACCGATCGCGAGCCGTCGGACCTGAAGGATCAATACGAGCGGCAGCTGACGCTCTACTGCCGCGCGTTCGCCTCCCTGCGTGGACGGAGCGTGAGCGGCGTGCTCGTGCGGATCTGACGCCCACCGGATCGCCGTGCCGGCCTCGCCTCGAGCGGGTCACCGGCTGGCCAACTGTATCGATCGCCCAGGTCTTCAGAGGCTTGGGCGGTTCGACGCCGCCACGGCCGCCGCCGCGAGCGCCACCCCCGCCGCCGCCGCCCATCCCACGGCCGCGCCCGCCCATACCGCCCAGGCCACCGCTCCGGCCCTCGCCCTCGGGCTTGTCCATCTTCGGCGTCTCGAGGCCGAACCCAATCAACGCGCCCGGTTTCGCCTCGATCCCGTATGGCAGGTCCGAGCTCGCCTGGATCGGGATCTTGAGCTCGTAGACGAGGAACCCCTCGACCAGTCCGATTTTCACCGCGATGCCGGGGGCCATCGTCGAGACGAAGCTCCGGCCATCGCCTTTTCTCGGACCATAAACCTCGAGCCGGTCCGTCACCTCGAGGTCGGCGGCCTCACCCGTGCCGGATGGCTGGCTTCTCCGCTCGCGGCCGTCGCGGCCCCTCTCGATCTCTTCGAGCGGCACGCCGACCGGAAACTTCAGGCCGAAGTGTTTCTTGTCGGCCCCTTTCGGATCGAACCACAGGATGAGCCCTTGACGAAGAATCTGCATGCGCGCCGCCGGATCGCTGGCCGACAACACGAGATAGAGGAACTGGCCGTCGTTCATCGCCGCGACAGATACCGGCACCTTGTCGTCGACCCGCACCAGCGGTCCCGGCCACTCGCTCTGATTCCCGTCCACGGCGATGTCACGATCCCGCCAGCGGCTGTCGATGCGCTGCCGGTTATCGGACGCGTGCAGCGCGGCCGCCCCCAGGGCCACGACAAGTGTCCTCACACAAAGACGTTGCGCACACTTCATCGCGACCTCGCTCAACGCGCGGGCTCGAACGGGCATCACCACCAGATTATGACGCTCCCCGCCGGGATGCAGCCGGACCAGCCAAATTCATGTTTCATGACCTGACCCCTAGCCTTCGCTCATGAATGCAGGCGAAGGCTGCCCACCGTAGCCTTGGCGAAGGTGGGCCGCCCCCGCTGCGAATGAGCTACGGCTGGCAAGCCAAGGACCTGACGCTGAAATTGCGTCGTTCACATTCATGACCTGACCCCGATTTCACGTTGATGACCTGACCCCGCCAAATTCATGTTTCATGACCTGACCCCGAGTATGATCAGGTCATGACTCTACGCCGCGTCCTTCTATGCGCGGTCCTGCTCGCCGCGTTCACCGGCGTCGCCCACGCCAAGGATTATTCCGCCGAACGCTTCGACGCACGCGTCGAGCTGCTGCGCGGCGGCGCGCTCCGGGTCACGGAGCGCGTGCTCGTGCGGTTCGAGTCCGGCACGTTCACGCAGTTCGACCGCGAGATACCCGGTCGCCTCACCGACGGCATCGAAGTGGTTTCGGCATCGTTGGACGGCGCCGTCCTCCCCGCCGGCGAGGGACCGGGGCAGGTGCAGATCCGGAAATCGTCGCGGACGCGCATCACCTGGCGCTTCCCCAAGGTATCGGGCTCGACGCACCTCTTCGAGCTCACCTACATCGTGCGCGGCGTCATCCGGCAGGCGGACGACGCGGACGTGGTGGCATGGCGTGCGCTGGGGCAGCATGCCTATCGCATCGGCTCGAGTGAGATCGACATCGAGCTGCCGATCGAGCCAATCGGCACGCCGTCGCTGGAAGTGCGGCGGGTCGGCGCGTCGTCGGTCGCCGTTGAGGGTCTGCAGGTGAGAGTTCGCGCCCGGGACATCCGCGCCAACGGCTGGGTCGAACCCTGGGTCCGGCTGCCGCGAGGCAGCGTCATCGACGCCCCGCCGCAGTGGCAGCAGCATGAGCTGGCGATCCGGCAGACGGCGCCGATCTGGGTCATCGTCGCTGCGGCCGTGCTCGCCGGCGGGCTCCTGGTGCTCTTTGGCGTGCGACAGGGATACGACGCCCCGCCGCGCGACGGCACCGCGGCGACAGCCTCCGGCCTGCCCGACACGCTGCCTCCCGCGCTCGCCGGCGCGCTCGTGGCCAACGGGAGCCGGCGCCTCGAACATGCGATGGCCGCGCTCTTCTCGCTGGCAGATCGCGGCGAGCTGACGATCGAGGAACAGCCGCGATCGTTCGGCCAGCAGAACTTCGCCGTCACGCGGACCGGAGCAGCCCGCCCGCTCGCGGCGCACGAGCAACGCGCGCTCGAGGTTGTCTTCGCCGGCAAGAGCGGACCCGAGCGATCGGTTGGGCTCGGCAAAGCGCGAAGCCGGCTGACGAGCCATTTCAAGAAATTCAGCAGCGCGGTCCAGGAGGAGATGGCGGCCGCCGGCCTGATCGATGAAAGCCGTGTGGAGGTCAGAAGGCGATTCCTGATTGTCGCCGTGATCGCGTTGATTGCCGCCGGCGCCGCGGCGCTCGGCCTCTTCTTCACACTCGACGAGTACGGCGGGTGGCCGATGCTGATCCCGCTGGCCCTCGTCATCGTCGGCGTCACCGCGCTGATCTGCCACGCGGCGCACACGCCGCTGTCGAACAGCGCCGTCCGCCGCGCCGAATACTGGCGCAGCTTCCGGCAGTATTTGAGAGATGTCGCGCGGGATCGGCACGCGGCGCCCCCCGATGCGACGGCGCGGCAGTGGCTGCCGTTCGCGGTCGCGATTGGCCTTGCGCCGGCGTGGGCGAGATATCTGAAGCGCCATCGCGGCGCCGCGCCGCGGTGGTTCCAGGCCGTCGGCGGCAGGCGACAGCAGCCATGCGTTCGCCGCGTTTGTCGGCGTCGGCGGAGCAGGAGAATCCGACGGGGCGCACGGAGCCGCCGGCGGCGGTTGAGCCGCGGGTGGCGGATCGTCGGGGCCCTTCGACTCGCCTAGTCCCGTGGCGCTCGCTCAGGGCAGGCCAGCTGACGCCCTCCGGTGAAACCGCTACGCCCGATTCGCGACGCGCGCCGTCGCGCTCAGATACTCCAGCATCTGCCGGCGGTGCGCGAGCGCCTGCTCGGTGAGCGGACGCGCGGGCGCGTCCGGCGACTCGAACGGCAGCGCGCGCTGGGCCCAGGCGTCCCTCCGCGCGCGCGTGCGCTCAATCCCGGTCCTGAAACACTCGAAGCACAACGTCCGGCCGTGAGTATGCGTGCAGCGCGACATCGCTACTTCCCCTCCTCTATTGCTGCGCCATGACGTTCGGCGACATCTATCAAATCCAGCGCGCGCCGCGCCGCGATCTGCGCGTGCCGGCGCCGCCGCTCCAGGACCTTGTACCTATGCGGACCCTGCATCACGCCCCCCAACGTCAACCGCAGCCCAACCCGCCCCACCGGGGCCGGGGCCGTTTCCCCGAAATCAAGCGTTCTTGCGAGCGATCCGTCGAACCGGGGCATGCGAAATCTCCTTCGATTGCAGTCCGAGGGCAGGACTGAAGTCCTGCGCTACGTCTGCTTACGACGACTATAAGAGGAGGGTGTGACAGGCCAGGTCACAAGCAAAAAGCAGCTTCAAACCGCAGGGTCCGGCTAAAGCCGGATGCCACGGACGGTTTGAAGAGCCGTCATACGGCTGTCGTTGACAGTCTTCGCCCTGGTCCCTCACAATCTCTCCAGGTCCCCCCACCCAGCCATCATCTATAGATAGAGGTTTTTTCATGGCTCGTCCGCGTCCCATCGCCCGTCGTGTGCTTGCCGCTTGCCTGTTTGCGCTTGTTCTCGCGGCAATTGCTCCGACCGCGGACACGACCGTCCAGCCGGTGCCATTCACCCAGGACTGGTCGAACGAGAATCAGATCACGGCCGGTGACGACTGGTCCGGGGTTCCGGGGATCATCGGCTATCGCGGCGATGGGCTGACCACGGCGACCGCGGTCGATCCCCAAACGGTCCTCGGCGAGGGCACGCTCGTCGTCGACGTCAACGCCAATCAGACGAATGCGAATACGTTCGCGACCGGAGGGGTTGCCGAGTTCACGGCGGCGGCCGCCGGAGGCAACCCCGTCGTCGCGCTCCAGGGTTCCGGCACGGCCCGGGCGCCGAACCTCGTCATCACGGTCGCGACCACGGGGCTCTCGACCATTACGGTGTCGTACAACCTGCGCGACGTCGACGGCTCGGCAGACAACGCCGTGCAGCCCGTCGCCCTCCAATATCGCGTCGGCACGCTGGGCCCCTTCACCAACCTTCCGGCCGGGTTCGTCGCGGACGCGACCGGTCCCGCCTCTGCGACGCTCGTCACGCCCGTCAGCGTCACGCTTCCCGCCGCAGCGGCCGGCCAGCCCGTCGTTCAGATCCGCATCATCACGACGGACGCGGTTGGCAACGACGAGTGGGTCGGCATCGACGACCTCATCGTCACCGGCTCGGTCGTCGTCGAACCGACGAATCCCTCGGGAACGGGCACCGCGAATCCGAACTCGGTCGACCGCGGCGACGCGGTGCTGCTCACCGTGGCCGTGACGCCCGGCGCCAACCCCGTCAGCACGGGGCTGGGCGTCACCACCGATCTCAGCGCTATCGGCGGGAGCACCACTCAGCCGTTCTTCGACGACGCGACCAACGGCGACGCGACGGCCGGGGACCTGGTGTTCTCGTTCCAGCCGACTGTCGACGCCGCCACCGCTCCTGGCGCGAAGTCTCTGCCGGTCGCGATTCACGACGCCGAGACGCGCACCGGAACCGCCACGATCGCACTGACGGTGACGACGCCGCCGGCGCCGGTGACAAACGATGTCGTCATCAGTCAGTTGTACGGCGGCGGTGGCAACTCGGGCGCGACCTACACACACGACTTCATCGAGCTGTTCAACCGCGGCACGACTGTGGCGAGGCTGACGGGGTGGTCGCTGCAGTACGCGTCCGCCGCCGGCGACACCTGGGCGGTCGACATGCTGACGGGCGAGATCCAGCCGGGCCAGTACTTCCTCGTCCAGGAAAGGGCGGGCAACGCGGGCACGACTGCACTTCCGACACCGGACCACACCGGCAACCTCGCGATGAGCGGGACGGCCGGCAAGGTCGCGCTCGTTGGCAGCGTCACGGCGCTCGGAGGCACGTGCCCGGCCGGAGCGTCGATCGCGGACTTCGTCGGCTACGGCACGGGCGCCAGCTGCTTCGAAGGATCGGGTCCCACGCCGACGCTTTCGAATACGACCGCCGCGATTCGCGTGGACCCGGGCGTCGATACGAACGACAACGCGCTGGACTTCCGCGAGGGCGCCCCGACTCCACACAACGTCACGGGCATTCCTCCGTCCGGCGTGGGGCGCGCCATGCCGGCCGCGGTGCAGTCCGGAGGTTCCTCGCGGCTGACCGTGACGGTGACGCCGGGTGCGGTTCCCGCGGTCCCGTCTGTCGCGGTGACGGCCGATCTGTCTCCGATCGGCGGTCCGGGACTGCAGACGCTCTACGACGACGGCGTGACGGGCGGCGACGTCACGGCGAACGACCGCATTTTTTCGTGGACGGCCAGCATCCCTGGCGGTCCCGGGTTCCGGACGATCACCGCCACCATCTCCGAGACCATCTCCCCGATCCTTTCGCGAACGGCCTCGGTCGCGATCCGCGTCGCCGTCGAGCAGGTCACCACGCTGCCGATATCCTCGATCCAGGGATCGGCGGTGACTTCGACATTCGACGGACAGTTCGTGACGACCGCCGGCGTCGTGACCGCGCACCGATCGAACGGCTTCTTCATCCAGACGCCCGACGGAATGGACGATGGGGATCCGTTGTCGTCTGAAGGGCTCTTCGTCTTCACCGGATTCGGCGCACCACTTGTGCCATCCCCGGGAGATTTCGTGCACGTCAGCGGCACGATCGCCGAGTTCGTGCCCGAGTCGATCGCGTTCGGCCGGCCGACCACGGAAATCTCGGGAGGTCCGGCGGTCGTCGTGTTGTCGGCGGGTCACACGTTGCCTGCGGCGATCCAGCTGACGCCCGGCGACACGCCACCCGGCGCGGGCACGGAGCAGCTCGAACGGTTCGAGGGCATGCGCGTGCGCGCGAGCCTCATGGTTGCCGGGCCCACCGACGGGACGAAGTTCGAGTCCTCCGCCACGTCGGTCTCGAACGGCGACTTCATGGCGGTCGTCCTCGGCGTCGCCCGTCCGGCGCGCGAGCGGGGAATCGATCCGGCGCAGAACGTCCCTGCGGGAACGCCTTCGTCGGTGCCGAGGTTCGATGGCAATTTCGAGCGCCTCCGCGTCGACAGCGATGGACGCGGCGGCGCGCGGCTGGAAGTGGTCGGCGGGCAGGTCATCCCCGACATGACCGGCGTGCTCGATCACGCCGGGACGACCTACACGTTCCTGCCGGATCCGCTCCCCTGGGCGCCGGCCGGCAACGCCTCTGCCGTGCCGGTGCCGGCGCCGGCCGGGAACGAGTTCACGGTGGCGTCGTTCAACATGGAACGGCTGTTCGACGACGTCAACGGCGGCGGGGACGACGTGACGATGACACCGGACGCGTACCAGCGCCGCCTGCGCAAGGCGTCGCTGGGCATTCGAACGGTGATGCAGTCGCCCGACATCATCGGCGTCCAGGAGGTGGAGCACGAATCGACGCTCCAGGCGCTGGCGGCGCGCATCAACGCCGACACGGTCGCGGCCACCGGCAGCGACCCTCAGTATGTCGCGCGCCTGGCCGAGGGCAACGACCCCGGCGGCATCGACGTCGGCTTCCTCGTCAAGACTTCGCGCGTGACCATCGACTCGGTCACGCAGGTCGGCAAGGACACGGCATACCTGCCGCCCGGTTCCAGCACGCCGGCTCTCCTCAACGATCGCCCGTCGCTCGTGCTCGAGGCGACCGTCGCCGGGCCGTCCGGGACGATCCTGCCGGTGACGGTCATCGTCAATCACCTGCGCTCTCTCCTCGGGATCGACGATCCGGACGACGGCGCGCGCGTGCGCGACAAGCGCAAGCGTCAGGCGGAGTTCCTCGCCGCGTACGTCCAGTCGCGTCAGGCGGCGAATCCGGCAGAGCGGATCGTGTCGGTCGGCGACTACAACGCGTTCCAGTTCAGCGACGGGTTCGTCGATGTCATGGGGGCTATTCAGGGCACGCCTGCGCCGGCAAGCGAAGTCGTGCTGGCGGCCGGCGCCGCGGGCGTGCCGGATCCGCCGCTGACCGACCTCGTGAGCCTGCTCAGCCCCGCGAGCCGCTACTCGTATGTCTTCGGCGGCAACACGCAGGTGCTGGATCACGTGCTCGTCAACGGACCGGCGCGCGCGCGCGTCAGCCGGTTCCAGTACGCGCGCAACAACGCGGACTTTCCGGAATCGCTGCGCGGCGACGACACGCGGCCGGAGCGCTTCTCGGACCACGACATGCCGGTCGCGTACTTCCTGTTCCCTGGTCCGCCGGCCGTCACGCTGATCGGCGACGCGACGATGACGATCGAGAAGTGTCAGCCGTTTACGGACCCGGGCGCGACCGCATTCGACGATGCGCACGAGCCGCTGCCCGTGGCCGTCTCGGGGACCGTCGATCCGAACGTGGTCGGCACCTACACGCTCGACTACACGGCGACCGACGGCCCCTTCACCACGACGGTGACGCGAACGATCCACGTCGTCGACACGACGCCGCCCGTCCTGACGCTCAACGGGCCGGCCGCCGTGACGATCGAGGCTGGAGCCGCGTGGGCCGATCCGGGGGCGACGGCAATCGACCCGTGCGGCGCCGATCTGACGGCCGCTATTCGCGTCAATGGCAGCGTGAACCGGCACGTGCCAGGCGTCTACGTGCTCACCTACTCCGTGTCGGACGGCGTCAACCTGTCAACCCGGACGCGAACCGTGACCGTCGTGGACACAGTGGCGCCGTGGCTGAGCCCGGTGATCGTCGCGCCGTCCGGCATCAAGGCATCGGCGCGCCGGATGGTGGACGTGCTGGTGCTCTATCTGTCGCTGGACGTGACCGGATTGCCTGCGTGCACGCTCGCCGTCACCAGCAATCAGGCCGTCACCCCGAACGTCGATTGGCAGGTGCTCGGTCCGTACCACGTGCGGGTGCGCGCGGAGCGAACAGGCGGGCGCGACCGCATCTACACCGTCACGGCGACCTGCCGCGACGGGTCAGGCAACCGGACGTCGAGGTCCGACACCGTGACGGTGCGGAAGTAGGGGCGGGACTTCAGACCCGGCCTGGCGCTCTTGAACCCGGCAGGGCACGCCGGTCAGGGGGCGCCCGGCCATCCCGTCATTCGTTGCCGGCGTGCGCCCCGCTCCTGCTATATTCGCGGGATGCTACCGGCCCGGCGTCACGAGATCTCGCGCGTCGAGGCGTTCAGCGACGCCGTGTTCGGCTTCGCGCTGGCGCTGCTGGTCGTCTCCTCGCAGCCGCCGGTCACCTACGCCGAGCTGATGGACCGCATGATCGGTGCGGTGCCGTTTGCCTGCAGCTTTTCGCTGCTGGTGTGGATCTGGTACGAGCACTACGCGTTCTTCCGCAGCTACGGGCTGCAGGACGCGTACACGATCGTGCTCAACAGCGTGCTGCTGTTCGTCGTGCTGCTCTACGTCTACCCGTTGAAATTCATGTTCGACTCGGCCTTCGCGAGAATCTTGCCGCGGGTCGCGCCGCCGGAAGGCATGGAGCTCTACCAGCTGGCGAACGCGGTGACGGTGTACGCGGTGGGCTTCATCGCGATCTTCGTGCTCTTCGCCTTGCTCTACCGCCACGCGCTGTCGCAGGCGCGTGGAGCTGGGCCTCTCCGAGCTGGAGATCTTCGATGCCGGAACCAAGATCGAGGCATCACCTGGTGAGCGTCGGCGTGGGGGTGATTTCGTTGCTCATCGCCGCGGTGGGGCCGCTCGAGCTCGCGCCGATATCGCCGATGGCGTACTGTCTGATGGGGCCGGCGCACTGGGCCTACGGCGTGCGCGCCGGACGGCGCCGGGCGGTCCTCGAACAGGAGCTCCTGAACGGCACTGCACCCGCAGAGGTGCCTTCAGCCGGGTCTGAAGATCCGGCCCTGCAGCCGCCCGGTTCGTAGGCCGGGGTCTTCAGACCCCGGCGGAATAGACATGCGCAACGCGGAAGTCATCAGGCAGTGGTCGATCCTCCGCGACCTGGAGTCGTCGCGGCGGGTCGACGATCGACGACCTCGCCCAGCGGACCGGCGTCTCGACGCGGACCATCCGGCGCGACCTCGAGGCGCTCCAGTCGGCCGGGTTCCCGCTCTTCGACGAGACCCACGACGGCAAGAAATACTGGACGCTCGAGCAGCGGGCCTTCCGCCGTCTCGACGACACCGGCTTCACGCTCGCCGAGATGACGGCGCTGTACTTTTCGCGGTCGCTCGTCGAGTGCCTGGCCGCCACGCCGTTCCAGCGCGACGTGCGCAGCGCGTTCGACAAGCTCGCCACCGCGCTCACGCCCGGGCATGCGGCAGTTCCTCGACCGGCTCCCGCTCGTCATGCAGGCGAAGGCGGACCCGGGCAGCCAGTCGTCCATCGTCGATTCGGCGACACCCGCGACCGCGTCGAAGCAGTCGGCGCCGCGCAGCGCCCGCGTCGCGCAGCTCCTCGACGCCACGCTGCATCATCGCCGCGTCGCGATGCGCTATCACTCGTTCTCGAGCAACCGCGAGAAGGACTACGTGCTCGAGCCGTACCGGCTCGTCTTCGCGCAGGGCGGGCTCTACGTCGTGGCCTTCGTGCCGGAATACAAACAGCTCCGCACGTTCGCGGTCGAGCGCATCCTGTCGCTGTCGGTCACGGAAGAGCGGTTCGAGCCCGTGGATCTGCCGGAGGACGCGTTCGCGCACTCGCTCGGCGTCAATCAGGGCACGCCGGAACGCATCGAGATCGCGTTCGAGCCGCGGATCGCCCGCTACGTCAAGGAGCGCGTCTGGCACCCGTCACAGCAGGTGCAGGAGGCGGCCGACGGGACGCTGACGATGACCCTCAACGTCTGCAACGACTGGGCGCTCCGGAGCTGGATTCTGGGATTCGGTCCGCTGGCGAGGGTCGTCTCGCCGCCCGCGCTCGCGACGCAGATCCTGGAGGAGATCGAGGAGGCGAGGTCGCACTACGTGCCGCGGCTGGACTTCGAGCTGCCGGCGGGAGAGTAGAGGCCGGTCGCGTCGTGCGGTCAAACTGCTCTCGGGAATTCTTTGAACTCTCCTCTGCCTTCAGCCCTGCATCAATAATTCAACCAATACGCCCACTTGATCAGGAACACGTTGCGCGCCGGCGCGTCGAAGACGCCCCCGAGGTCCGTGGAGAAGTCGAACGTGCCGTGATCGAGCGTGTCCTCGCGCCCCTGCTGCCAGACGACGAACAGCGTCGAGCCGGGCTTGTATTCCCAGCGCAGCACGTTGGTCGTCCGGAACGAGCGATAGTTGAAGTCGGGGTTGTCGCCATACGCGAACGGCGTGTAGCGTCCTTCGTAGGACTTCGACCGGCCGTTCGCCAGCTCCTTGAAGTTCGAGTAGTCGCCGGCCGAGACGAACGGCTCCATGTACAGCCTGGATCGACAGCGCCGGCGTGACGGTGTAGTTCAGCCGCCCGGTGAGGCCGACGGTCTTCTGGTGCAGCCGCCCGAAGACGTAGTGCCCGTCGTCGGTTTCCTCGACCCATTGCGATTCGTCGTGGTTCCGGCTGAAGCGGATGCCGGCGTTCACCTTCAGGAATGACGTCGGACGATAGGTCACGATACGGATTGAGCTCGGAGAACGTCGTGCCCAGGCCATCGGATGACTTGAACGCGAAGAAGCCTCCCGACACCGCACGCCGCTCGTCGCCCTCCATGTAGGTCCAGACCGAGCGCTGGCTGTTCCCGTACACGCCGGGTCCGCCGCGCGTGCCGCGATCGTCGAACGGCTGCGCGTTGAGCGTTGACGCCCGATGCCGGTGGCCCAGTTGTTCGTGAACATCGCGTGCGCGTTGACGTTGACCCCGGAGTTCAGGCGATCGCCGTCGTAGTTCCAGCCCGCCCACTGATTGAGGTTGTAGCGGAAGCTGCGCAGGTATTTCGACGGCGTGTCGTAGCGCACCTGGACCCAGTTGCTCATCGTGCGCTGGTCGGCCCGGCGCTGGAAGCCGACGTCGTTGATGTCGAACCCGGGACTCTTGAGCCCGACATTCGTGGTGAACCGGACGCGCTGGCCGCCGATCTTGGTGAGCGTCGCCGACGCGCCGTATCCGTTCAGCGACGTGCGCAGGGGATCGTAGGTCAGGCCGGTCGAGTCGGGGCGCTGAAAGCTGTGCACGTTGCTGCGCTGCAGCGTGTCGATGGCCTCCGCCTCGCCGTGCACGCTGCTCCCCGCCCAGTATCCCTGGATGGCGTACCGGGGACCGAGGCGCCAGTCCCAGTCGACGCCGCCGGTGTACGCCTGCCCCGGAAGAAACCGCGTCGCGTCGTCCAGGTTGCGGTTCGTCGCGGTCGTCATGAAGCCCACCGAAGACTGATTCGCGAACTCGCGGCGCGCGCGCAGCACCGAGTAGTTCGTGAGCGGTTCGACCGTCTGGCGCGTCTGGACGGTGCCGTTGACGATGAGCGCGTCCTCGTCCGACGTGACCGCATTCAGCAGCCCGATCGAGAACGCCCCTGCCTTCCCCGTCAGCTTCCCCGCGCCGAGGATCGTCGTCTGGGAGGGCGCCGACGAGTAGCCGCCCTCGGGGACGTCCGCCTCGCCGCGCGGCGATCGCCCGATCCGGCGTGAGTAGAACAGGCCGCTGCAGCTGCCGTCGTTGCAGTCGAGATCGAAGCGGAACACGCCGGACCCTTCCACGAAGAACGGCCGCCGCTCGGGGAAGAACGTCTCGAACGCCGAGAGGTTCACTTCGGCGGGATCGGCTTCCACCTGGCCGAAGTCCGGATTGACGGTGCCGGTCAGCGTGAGCCCGGGCCGCAGCGCGTACTTCAAATCCACGCCGACCGTGGCGTCCGGATCCGAGCTCTTCGAAAGAGGATTGCCGGCCTCGACGGGCTTGGTCTCGACGTCGCCGCTGACGTACGGCACGATCTCGAGGCGCTTCGGCGATCGATCGAGCCGCAGGCCGGTCAGCTCGCCGAACGACGAGACGTACCCGTTCGCGCTCTTCGCCAGCAGCGGCCAGGTCGTCGTCTCGTTCAGCCGGCCGACCTGGCGGACGATCGCCAGTCCGAAGGTCGACGTCTCCGACGGGCGAAACCGCAGCTGCGAGAACGGAATGCGGAACTCGGCGCGCCAGCCGCGTTCCCCGCGCGACACGCCGACGTCCCACACCGCATCCCAGCCCTGATCGTTGTTGTTGTCGTTGAACCAGTAGCGTGTCCTGCTTGACCCCGGCCGGGTTCACGGCGAACTCGAAGGCCGATCGCCGGTCGTGAAACGAGTCGACGATGCACGCGAATCCAGTCGGACGGCGATCCTTCGTCGCGCCGCGTACGGATGCCGACGATGCGTTTGGGCTCGGGATCGAACGCCTGGACCGCGATGTACAGCGCCGTCGCGTCGTAGGCGACGCGCGCCTCCGTCTCGAATGTCGGCGGAGCGCCTTCCTTCGGATCGCGCTGGCGGAATCCGGTAATCGCGGCGGGACCGTTTGCCAGATGTCGTCGTTCAGCTCGCCATCGACGCGAATCGCGGTGGCGGCCTCCGGGATCGGCGTGGCGGCAACACGCTCGGGCGTGGCGGCTGCGCCGATGACCGACGCCGCAGCCATCACGCTCATCAGGACGAGACAGAACTGTACGCATGCTGCTGGAAGCTTTCAGAGACGCTGGCTTAGACGAGATTCGCGCGCGCGAAGGTTGGCAACGATCACGTGATCGGCGGGCCCGCCCTGAGCGAGCCACGAAGCAACGCGAGTCGAAGGGCCGGCACGCGGGCTGAAGAGTGGGATGAACGGTCGAGTGGAGCGGATACCGGTGACCGCTCGGACAGGCTCGACGCCTGTGTCTGAGCTAGCTCGGGACAGGCCGGTCAGCCGGCTTGGTGGATCGCGCTCACGGTTCTCGTCCGCTGCGCGCGCCACGCGAGCGTGACCGAGACGTGGCAGGGACGGCAGAGCAGGCGGTAGTTCTCGAGGCCGCATTCCCCGCCGCCGTCCGCAACCGGGACGATGTGATCGGCTTCCCATCGCGGCCGCGCGGCGCGCCACGCGCCGGCGCGCCGCGCGATCCGTCGCCGGAGGTTTCGCGCGCGTCCATTCACGGTGCGCCTTGACGACGTTGAAGCCGCAGAGCCGGCAGGTGCCTTTGTCGCTCTTCTTCACCTGCTGGCGCACGTACCACGGGCTGCTGCGGATCTTCCATTCGTGGACGCACGCGTCGCCGCAGAACGTCCGCCGCGGCGGCTTCACCGGCGCCGCGGCACCACCGGCAGATCGGGTGCCCGGCTTCATTGCGCTCGGGCTTGCCCCATTGATCCGCGGTGACGACGCGCGGCGCCTGGTGCTCACAGCGCTCGTATCGGCACCGCTACCGCAGAAGTTTATGCCCGGACGGCCTGCTGATCCCACGCCAATGCCCCTTCAGCTTGACGCGTCGCCCACACCGCCCGCAGAATGCTTCCGATTCCCAGACAATTGTTCGAGCGGCGGCCGCGCCTCGAGCGCCGCCGGCTCTTGCTGAGCGTACACCGATCACTGGAGTGCTCGTCGCATGCGACAGGCTTACCCAATGACCACGATGCGATCCGTCGTTGCTACGACCGCCGTGCTGCTCGCCGTTTCGATAGGGACGGCCGACCGCGCAGCCATCGCGCAGGGGCACCGGAGCTCCGACGTTCAAGGTCGCATATTTCAATATCCAGAGCGGGAAAGGGGAGCCGGCTCTGCCGGGTGTTCCGTCTCCATTCATCGATACGTCCAACTGTGCCAATCCGTCCCTTCCGGTGAACGCGTGGGGTCTGGGTATCGTTCAGCGCGAACTCATTACGGCCGTCGGGAACGATCCGGCGGTCGTCGCGCTGGGCCTGGGCGAGGCGTGGACCTGCGCAACCCCCTCGAGTGTCAAGAACGCGCTCGGCTGGCGCGCTGCCAGCAGCGAGCGCAACGGAATCTCCATCGTCGCCCGACACGGATTCGGCGGGCCCGAGGCAGTGGCTTCAGCTCGACACCACGCGCAATCTGAATCCGAAGGACACGAAGTGGGTGCTCCGAGTGCCGGTCTGCCTCGACAGCCAGTGCAGCCAGTCGGTCGATGGTCTTCACCGCGCACTGGTACGCCTCGGGGCTGCGTCCGCTCGACGAAGACAGTGTCGCCGAATTCCAGGCGCAACAGACGATCGATTTCATGAGCGCGCTTCCGCCCGGACAGCCCCACGTCCTCGTCGGCGACCTCAACGTCTTTCGAGGGCACGGAGATCCTGTGCGGGCAGGTCCCGAAGAAGAGGCCGCTGGTGATGCTGCGCGATGCGGGCTATGTGGACGCCTGGCCCGCCGTCCATGGAACGGCCGAAGGCAGCACCGGCATGTGGGCCCGCCCCGGATGCGGAACACCCGAAGGGAATGTCTACAAGCGGATCGACTACACCTGGTCGAAAGAGCTGGGGCCGCTCTCGATCGACCCGGTTCGGCATGGTGAAGCCCGGCGACGCTGCGCCGTCGGATCACGCCGGCATCATCACTGAATTCCCGACCCCTGCCGTCAAGGCCGCGAGCGTGCCGCCAACCGCGATTATCCGCGCTCCCGCGGAGAACGCCTTCGTCTCTGGGAACCGGACCGTGTCGGTCGATGCGCAAGACGATCAGGCGGTCGTTCGGGTCGAGCTGTTGCTGGATGGCGCCCCCTTCGCGGTCGCCGGTACGGCGCCGTTCAATTTCACCTGGAACACCGCGGCCATGGCGAACGGCGTGCATACGCTGCAGGCTGCCGTGTCGGATGCGGCGGGTAATCGGACGCTCTCGACCGTCACGTCCGTCACCGTCGTGAATCCGGTGGCGCCGGGAGACGAGATCGTGCTCTACGCATCCGACGCAACCGTTCGCCGGCGCCTGGCGCCTCGTGGATGACAGCACCGCCGCATCCGGAAAGCGGATTCAAAGCTCTGACGTGGGAGCGCCGCGTTTGACCTATGTCCCGACAAGGCCCGCCAGTTACGTCGATCTGTGGTTCGACGCACTGGCCGGCAAGCCCTACCGCCTGTGGATCCGCGGCAAAGCTGAGGCTGACAGCGCGCTCAACGACGCGATCTACGTGCAGTTCAACGGCAGCGTGACCGCGTCTGGCGCCCCGGTGAACCGCATGGGCACCGTGACCGGCTTGACGATCGAATTCGAAGACTGCGACGGCTGCGGACTGACGGGATGGGGGTGGCAGGACACGGCGCGGCAGAAGGACGTTCTCGGACCCGTCGTCTACTTCGCAACATCGGGCCGGCAGCAGATGCGAATCCAGGCGCGCGAGGACGGTGTCGGGATAGATCAGTTCGTCCTCTCGAGCCGGCAGTTCCTCACTCGCGCCCCAGGGGCCCCGACCAACGATGCCACGATCCTGCCGCGTGAGGGGCAAGCGGTGAACCGGCCTCCGGCAGTGACGGTGACGAGCCCGAGCGCGGGGTCAACGTTCACGGCGCCAACGTCCATCACCCTCACGGCGAACGCGACCGACCCGGACGGCTCGATCGCGCGAGTGGACTTCTACGCGGGCGCCACGCTGGTCGGCACCAGAAGCACCAGCCCGTATTCGGTCTCCTGGGCGAACGTTCCAGTCGGCACGCATGCCTTGACCGCGCGCGCCTTCGACGCGACGGGCGCGGCGGCCACTTCGGCAGCGGTCACGGTGCAGGTGGTTCCCGCAGGCTCGTCCCCGAACGACGAAATCGTGATGTATGCGGCAAGTGCGCCGGTCGTCGCCGGCGGCTGGATGGTGATCCCTGACACTACGGCGGCTGGCGGCGCACGCCTCCAGCATCCGGAAGCCGGCGCGGCCAAGCTGATGCAGGCGCTCGCCGCACCCAGCAGTTATTTCGAGTTGAACTTCGACGCGGATGCCGGAAAGCCCTACCGTCTCTGGGTTCGCGCCGTGGCGCAGAACAACAGCTACACCAACGACTCGATCTACGTGCAGTTCGACGGCAGCACGGACCCGACCGGGAACCCGGAGAACCGAATCGGCACGTCATCCGCCACGACCGTCGTGCTCGAGGACTGCAGCGGCTGTGGCGTGCACGGCTGGGGCTGGCAAGATAACGGGTACGGCACCGCCGTGCTCGGCCCGGTGGTGTACTTCAAGACTGCCGGGCCGCAGCGAATGCGGGTTCAGATCCGCGAGGACGGCATCGGCATCGATCAGGTGGTGCTGTCTGCCGTCACATACGCGACGCGGGCGCCTGGCGCGACCAAGGACGATGCGACAGTGCTGCCGGCTTCCGGTCGATGAGCTAAGGGACCGCCGCGAACAACGACAGCGCGAAGCGCGCGTCCTCTTCGATCCACTGACGGCGGATGGCGAAGCCGGTATCGGCGCCCAGGCGCTCGATCTGATCGGGCTCGTATTTGTAGGAGCTCTCGGTCCAGATCCGCTCTCCCGGCGCGAACGTCACGGATACTCCGGCCGCCGTGACGGTGACGGTCTGCGCGACCCGGCTGACGAGGTGCATCTCGATCCGCTGCTCGGCCGCGTTCCAGGCGGCGAGGTGATCGAAGGCGTCGAGATCGAAGTTCCCGCCGAGCTCGCGGTTGATGCGGACCAGCAGATTCTTGTTGAAGGCGGCGGTCACGCCGAGCGGATCGTCGTACGCGAGACTGGAGCTCCGCGCTCCGGCTTGACGAGATCCGCGCCGAGCAGGAGCAGGTCGCCGGGCTCGAGCGCGCAGCCGGATGCGGCGGAGGAAATCGAGCGCCGCCGGCGCGTCGAAGTTGCCGATGTTCGAGCCGAGGAGGAGCACGAGCATCGGGGCGTCGCCGTCGCGCGCCGCCGCGGCGCGGCGCAGCCCGACCTCGTAGGTCGATTGGTGGCCGACGACCGAGAAGTGCTGCAGCCGGGTCAGGCGCTGCTCGGTTTGCTCGAGCGCCTGCGACGAGACGTCGATCAGGTGCACGCGCGCGGAGCGGCCGGCGGCCTGCAAGCGCTTCGGCGAGCATCACGAGCTTCTCGCCGCTGCCGCACCCGAGCTCCACGATCATCGACGTCGTCGGCCCGGCCCAGGGCCGCGACGATGTCGCCGGCGTGGCGCTTCAGCAGCCGGCTCTCGGCGCGGGTGATGCGGTACCAGGGCAGCCGGCAGATCGCGTCGAACAGGCTCGATCCGAGCGCGTCGTAGAGATATTTCGACTGCAGCTGCTTCGGCTCCAGGGCCAGATCGCGCCGGACGTCCGCGGCGAACTCGGCGGTGAAGCTGGAGGTGATGATCATGATTCCTATCAGACTCGCGACTCGGGACCCGGGATTCGGGACTCGGATTCGGTCCGGATTCCCGGCTCTATTGCGCCGTCCTGAACGTCGCGTACACGTACGGATAGTTCGGCCTGAACCAGTTGCGGAAGCTGCGGCGCAGGAGCTCCCGTGCCGTCGCCGGCGAGCCGCCCTTCATCACGTAGTGCTGGCCGTCGAAGAAGTCGGCCGAGTATTCGGGGTACGACGCCATCGGCGAAAAGCCGGGGAAAGGGCCGAAGATCGTGGAGGTCCATTCCCAGCCGTTGCCGACCAGATCGTGCACGCCCCAGGCGCTGGCGCCCGCGGGCCGCGAGCCGGCCGGCACGGGTTCCCATCCTTGAAAATCGAAGTGCCCGTGCGGCTCTTCCGGCGGCGCCGATCCCCACGGGTACTCGCGCTCGGCGCCCGGCGCGCCGTCCGAAGGCGTCCCGAACGCGGCGCGATGGTACTCGGCTTCCGTCGGGAGCCGGCGCCCCTTCCAGCGCGCGTAGGCCGACGCTTCGGCCTGGCTCACATACACCGGCCACGTCGCCGGCAGCGGAATGTCCTCGAACATGCCCGCGCCAGAGACCATCGCTCGAGCGAGCCTCGCACTGCTCCGCGACGGACTCCAGAACGTCGGGTGCTCCAGCTTCTCCTGCTGCACCCACGCCCAGTGATCAGGAGACCACAGCGAGCTGTCGCGGTACCCGCCGGCCTCGACGAACTCGAGGAAGTCCGCGTTGGTGACGTTGTGCACGTCGATGTCGAACGCGGCCGACGTCCACGCGGTGCGCGTCGAACTCGTTGTCCCACCCGAACGTGATCCGATCGCGGTCGGCGCCGAGCGTCGTCGAGCCGGCGGGGATGCGGACGGTCGCGCGGGTTCGTCCGGCCCGACGCCGGAAGCCACAGGCCGGGATCGTCGTCTTCCGAGATCTCGTACCGCACCCCGGCAGGCTTCCGCTTCTGATCGTACGGCAGGCGATGCCACATGTAGAGCAGCGTCTCCTGGTGCATCGCTTCGTGCTCGAGCGCCGTGTAGAGCGCCTCGGCCCGGTGCATGGCGGGATGGTCCGCATCGTCTGAAAACCCGCCGGCGTCGAGCGCCTCGACGATGGCCTCGTCGGCGCGGTCGGCGAAGGCCAGGACTTCGTCGCGCGACGGCCACTGCGTCTGCGCGCCGCTGCGCGGCACGGCGGCGTCCTCGCTGTCGGGATCGATGCCGCGCTCGAACAGCTTCTCGAGCCGCGGATCGACCGATGGTCCGCCGAGCCCGCGCTTGATCAGCGAGATGATGCTGAAGGCCGGCAGATGCCCTTCGTAGAAGACGATGGGGTTGCTGAGCGCAATCGGCCGCGTGTAGTAGGCCGACGGGATCGATGAGATCGAAGATCGCGCGCGATCGCGCGCGGTTCCGAAGATACCAGTCGATCGCCGCCGACCGATCGATGACGAGCGGGGAACTGGGCTCCATTTCGGGCAGTATAGCGTGTCCAGCCGGGGCCTACGCCGCCCGGGTCCGCTTGCGCGCGGCGGGCTTCTTCCGTCCCTTCGCGGCCGGCTTTTTCGCCGCGTTTCCTTCGAGGCTCGCGCGCAGGCGCGACATCAGATCGACCACCTCCGCCGACCGCGCCGGCTCGCGCTCCTGCAGCTTCGGCTGGCGCCCCTTCACCTTGGCCTTGATGATCTTCAGCAGGTTGTCGCGGTACTCGTCCGTGTATTGCCCGGGGTTCCACTTCGCGGCCAGGTTGTCGATCAGCTGCCGGGCCATCTTCATCTCCTGCGGGCGGATCCCCGCCGCCTTGGGAAACGTGAAGTCGGCGAGGTCGGCGAGCTCGTCCGCAAAGCGCATCATCGTGAGCACGATCGCGTCCCCGATGACCTCCACCGCCGCGAGGTGCTGCGCGTCGCGGAGGATGATCTTCGCGATCCCCATTTTTCCGGACTCGCGAATCGCCTCGCGCAGCAGCGCATACGCGCGATCGGCCCCCTTGGCGGCCTGAAGGTAATACGGGGTCTCGAAGTAGCGCTCGTCGATTTCGGCGGGGTCGACGAAGTCCAGGATGTCGATGGTCTTCGTCTTCTCGAGCGCCGCCGTCTTGAAATCATCCTTGGTCAGGACGACGAAGTGCCCCTTTTCATACTCGTAGCCCTTGACGAGATCCTCCCAGCCGACGGGCTTGCCTTCCTTCTGGCACACCCGTTCGTACCGCACGGGCGCCTGGTCCTTCGCGTGCAGCAGCCGGAACTTGGGCCGGTGATCGCGGACCGCGCTGTAGAGCTCGATGGGAATGTTGACGAGACCGAACGCGAGCGAGCCCTTCCAAATCGAACGAGCCATCGGCACACCTCTCTTAGTGAACAAGGTGCAGAAACCGCGCCAAGGGCGAATCCCTCATCACCAATCCTGGAATCTCTGAGTCCCCTTGTCCCATCCCGATGACCCCGAGGAAATTCAGGGACCAGGGCGTCGATGGCTCGTAGGATTCCAGGATTCCGGGACTGCCGGGATTCGGGGACCAGGGATGAGGATTAGGGATTAGGGATTGAGGTGGCGGCGGAGGGACTCGAACCCCCACGGCTTGCACCAAGAGATCCTAAGTCTCTCGCGTCTGCCAATTTCGCCACGCCGCCAGTGCCCTGATTCTAGCAGTTCGCGGTATTGCCTTCCGTTCCGAAGCATGATTGGCGGTAAAATGCAGAATTGTCCGCGGGTCGGCCCGCACGTCCCCACGTCAGCCCGGAGTCTGGTCAGCCGCCTTTTCAATGAAGACTGAATTCATAGACGTCAGCGAGACGCAGAAGAATCTCGTGGTCGAGATTCCGAGCACGGTCGTCGACGCCGAAATCGACAAAGTATCGCGCGACTACAGCAAGGCGGCGCGCATTCCGGGCTTCCGTCCCGGCAAGGTGCCGGCCAAAGTCGTCCGGCAGCGGTTCCGCGATCAGATCCTGCACGACGTGGCGCACGGCCTCATCCCGCGCGCGGTGGACGAGGCGCTGCGCGAGCGCGGCGTCGAGCCGGTGGACACGCCCGACATCCGCGACGTCGTCGTCGAAGAAGGGCAGCCGCTCAAGTTCACGGCCAGCTTCGAGACCGTTCCGCCGATTGAACCGGGCGACTACGCGAGCATTACGCTGCACTTGAAGAGCGCGCAGGTCGACGACGCGGCCGTCGACGAGGCGCTGGCGGGCCTGCGCGATCGCGCGGCGCGCTACGAGCCGGTCGAAGGGCGCGGGGTCGAATTCGGCCACTCGGTGGTGATGGATCTCGTGCGGACCGCGACGCCGAAGCCGGAAGCCCCCGGTGACGACGAGCCGCTCATCGTCATCGCGGGCGAGCCTGCGGCGCCCAGGCCCAGGCCGGAACCGCAGACGGACCGCCACGACGGCGTCACGGTCGAGATCGGCGCGGCCGCCAATCCGCCGGGGTTCGACGAGGAGCTGATCGGCCTGAGCGAGGGGGAATTGAAGACGTTCGACGTCGACTACCCGGAGGACTACGCGATCGCGGAGCTCGCCGGGACGAAGGTCAGCTACGCGGTGACCGTCAAGGCCATCCGCAAGCGCGTCGTGCCCGCGCTCGACGACGAGTTCGCGAAGGACCTCGGGGAGTTCGACAGCCTCGAAGCCCTGCGCACGCGCGTGCGCGCCGACCTCGAGCACGAGGCGACGCACGCAGCGGAGCGCGACGCGCGCGGCGAGCTGCTCAAGCAGCTGGCCGCCCGCGTGACGTTCGACGTGCCCGCCTCGCTCCTGGATCGTGAAATCGATCGGCGGGTGGAAGAGTTCGTCCGCCGGCTCATGGATCAGCAGATCGATCCCATGAAGGTGAACATCAACTGGGAGGAGTTCCGCGAGAAGCAGCGGGACGCGGCGTCCGAAGCGGTCCGCGGGGCGCTGGCGCTCGATGAGGTGGCGCGGCGCGAGCATATCGCGGCGACCGAGGAGGACATCAGCGCGGAAGTGCAGGGTTACGCCGAGCGCAGCGGCCGGACGGCGGCGGCCGTGCGCGCCCGGCTGGAGAAGGAGGGGGGGCTCGCCCGCCTGTTTTCGGGCATGCGGCGCGAGAAGACCGTCGACTTCCTGCTGTCGAGGGCCACAAAGATTCAGACGTGATCGCCCGATAAGAGGCTCAGGGTTGATGGCGGCAGGCTCAGATAGAGCCCGGTTTTGAAGTTTGGCGACGGGCGTGGTACAATCAGGTAGTTCGTTTCCGTACGACCCTGCCCTGTCGAACGAAGCTTCCCCAGCAAACGACATACGCACGCACTCCGGGGTTCAATTTCATATGGCTGAACGCATGCAGCTCATCCCGATGGTGGTCGAACAGACCAACCGCGGGGAACGCGCTTACGACATCTTCTCGCGGCTGCTCAAAGACAGCATCGTCTTTGTCGGGACGCCCATCGACGACAGCGTGGCAAACCTCGTGATTGCCCAGATGCTGTTCCTCGAGGCGGAAGATCCGGATCGCGACATTCTTCTCTATATCAACAGTCCAGGCGGGGTCGTGACGGCCGGCATGGCCATCTACGACACGATGCAGTTCATCAAGCCGGACGTGGCGACGTACTGCATCGGGCAGGCCGCCTCCGTGGCGGCAGTGCTGCTGGCGGCGGGAGCGAAGGGTAAGCGCTACTCCCTGCCGAACTCGCGCATCCTGATTCACCAGCCGTGGGTGCAGGGGCTCGGCGGGCAGACCACGGACATCGACATCCACGCCCGGGAACTGTTGAGGACGCGGGAACGCCTCAACCAGATCCTGGCGCAGCACACAGGTCAGCCGCTCAAACGCATCCAGGACGATACCGAGCGGGATTACATCATGGGCCCCGAGCAGGGCAAGGAATACGGTATTATTGATGATGTCATCCGAAAGCGGGCGTAACAGCTTCCAGCCGGGCGCGTCCGGGAGCCAGCTCGAGCGGTCAGCCGTTCCCAGCCGGCCGGCGGCTGCTGGAAACTGACAGGGTCTTTCCCCATGGTAAAAAAAGCCGGCGACGGCGAGATCCTCCGCTGCTCGTTCTGCAACAAGGACCAGAATGACGTCCGCAAGCTGATTGCGGGCCCGACGGTCTTCATCTGCGACGAGTGCGTCGAGGTCTGCAACGACATCATCGCCGACGACAACAAGTTCGAGGCGCGCGGCGGCGCCCGGACCTCCCTGCCGGTCCCGCAGGAAATCAAGAAGTTCCTCGACGAGTACGTCATCGGCCAGGAACAGACGAAGAAGAAGCTGGCCGTCGCGGTCTACAACCACTACAAGCGCATCGAGATCCAGAAGCAGGCGCGCAGCCGCAACGACATCGAGCTCACCAAGTCGAACATCCTGCTGATCGGGCCGACCGGCACCGGCAAGACGCTGCTGGCCCAGACGCTGGCGAAGCTCCTTTCGGTCCCCTTCACCATCGTCGACGCGACGACGCTGACCGAGGCCGGGTACGTGGGCGAGGACGTCGAGAACATCATCCTCAAGCTGCTGCAGGCCGCGGGCGGCGACATCGAGAAGTGCCAGCAGGGAATCATCTACATCGACGAAGTCGACAAGATCTGCCGCAAGGACGAGAACCCCTCGATCACCCGCGACGTGTCGGGGGAGGGCGTGCAGCAGGCGCTGCTGAAGATCCTCGAGGGTACGGTCGCGAACGTGCCGCCGCAGGGCGGACGCAAGCACCCGCACCAGGAGTTCTTCCAGGTCGATACGACCAACATCCTGTTCATCTGCGGCGGGGCCTTCGTCGGCCTCGACAAGCAGATCGACCGGCGCACGGGCAAGAAGACGCTCGGCTTCAAGGCCGACGTGAAGTCGGCGTCGACCCGCGACGTCGGCACGACGCTCGAGATGCTCGAGCCCGAAGACCTCATCAAGTACGGCCTGATCCCGGAGTTCGTGGGGCGCCTGCCGATCATCGGCACGCTGCACGAGCTCGACAAGGCGGCGCTCGTCCAGATTCTCACGCAACCTCGGAACGCGATCACGCGTCAGTACCAGAAGCTGTTCGAGTACGAGAACGTCAAGCTCCGGTTTACCGACGACTCGCTCGAGGCGATCGCCGAGGCGGCGCTGGCGCGCAAGATCGGCGCGCGCGGCCTGCGGATGATCATCGAGGACCTGATGCTCGACCTGATGTACAACCTGCCCGGCCAGAAGAAGATCCGGGAGTGCGTGATCACCCGGGAAGTCGTGCAGTCGAAGGAAAAGCCGATTACGCTGATCGAGAAGGCAGGATAGCTTCCGGTCTCCAGCTATCAGCGTCCAGCGGATGTCGCGTTGGATGGCGTGGCTGGGATCCGGCGGCTGGCAGCTGGTAGCTTCTTAACCCATGGAACTCTACGAAACGCTTCCAATCGTCCCGCTCCGCGATGTCGTCGTGTTTCCGCACATGATGATGCCGTTCGTCATCGGCCGCCCGTCGTCCACCCGGGCGCTCGAGCACGCGCTGCTGAAGGACAAGCGGATCTTCCTCGCGGCGCAGCACGACGCGGCCATCGACGACCCGCAGCCGGCCGACATCTTCACGATGGGATGCGTGGCGAACATCGTCCAGAGCCTGAAGCTGCCCGACGGCAACATCAAGGTCCTGGTCGAGGGCATCGAGCGCGCGCGCGCCGTCGAGTGGAAGGAAGACAAGGGCTTCTACCGCGTCGTCGTCAAGGTGATCCCGAAGCACAAGGAAGCCGGGGTCGACGCCGAGAGCACGATGAGCCGGGTGGTGTCGCTCTTCGAGCAGTACGTGAAGCTGTCGAACAACCTGCACTACGACGCGATGATCGCCGCCGTCCGCGTGGACGACCCCGGCAAGCTCGCCGACACGATCGCCGCGCACCTGCTGGTCGGCGTGGACGAGAAGCAGAACCTGCTCGAGATCATCTCCCCCGTCGAACGCCTCAACCGCATCGCCGGCATCCTCGAAGCCGAGGTGGACAAGCTCCAGGTCGATCGCCGCATCCAGTCGCGCGTCAAGAAGCAGATGGAGAAGGCGCAGAAGGAGTACTACCTCAACGAGAAGATGAAGGCGATCCAGAAGGAACTGGGCCGCAAGGACGAGAAGGGCAACGAGGTCGACGAGCTCAAGAAGAAGATCGAGCAGGCGAAGATGCCCGCCGACGTCGCCGAGAAGGCGATCCAGGAGCTGAAGCGGCTCGAGTCGATGCCGCCGATGTCGGCCGAGGCGACCGTCTCGCGCAACTATCTCGACTGGCTCATCGCGGTCCCCTGGTTCAAGAAGACCAAGGAGAGCCGCGACCTCAAGCGCGCCGAGCAGATCCTCAACGAGGATCACTACGGCCTCGAGAAGATCAAGGACCGGATCCTCGAGTTCCTGGCGGTCCGCGCCCTCATCAAGAAGCCCAAGGCGACGATCCTGACCTTCTCGGGCCCCCCGGGCGTCGGGAAGACCTCGCTGGCCAAGTCGATCGCGCGGGCCATGAACCGCAAGTTCGTGCGGCTGTCGCTCGGCGGCGTGCGCGACGAGGCGGAGATTCGCGGCCATCGCCGGACCTACATCGGCGCGTTCCCCGGCCAGATCATCCAGATGATGAAGAAGGCCGGCAGCATGAACCCGGTGTTCCTGCTGGACGAAGTCGACAAGATGTCGATGGACTTCCGCGGCGACCCGTCGGCGGCGCTGCTCGAGGTGCTCGATCCCGAACAGAACAACGCGTTCCTCGATCACTACCTCGACGTCGAGTACAGACCTGTCGAACGTGATGTTCATCTGCACCGCCAACGTGCTCCACACGATCCCCCAGGCGCTGCGGGACCGGATGGAAGTGCTCCAGCTCGCCGGCTACACGGAGCAGGAAAAGGTCGAGATCGCGAAGAAGTTCCTCTCGCCGAAGGCGGTCGAGGGCGCCGGGCTCACGAAGGAGAACATCACCTTCCTCGACGAGGCGTTCCAGGCGATCATCCAGCGCTACACGCGTGAAGCGGGCGTGCGCAACCTCGAGCGCGAGATCTCGTCCATCTGCCGGAAGATCGCGCGCAAGGTCGTCGCGGCGGGCAAGGCGTTCAGCGAGGAGATCAGCGCCACCAAGGTCACCGAGTACCTGGGTGTGCCGCGCTTCCGTCCGACGCTGGCCGAAGAGACCAACGAGATCGGCGTCGCCACCGGCCTGGCGTGGACCGAGGTCGGCGGAGAGATTCTCGTCATCGAGGCGACCCTGATGCCCGGCAAGGGCCGGCTCACGCTGACCGGCAAGCTCGGCGACGTGATGCAGGAGTCGGCGCAGGCGGCGATGAGCTACGTGCGCTCGAAGGCCGACGAGTTCCGGATCCCCAAGAACTTCAACCGGACGACCGACGTGCACGTGCACATCCCCGAGGGCGCGATTCCCAAGGACGGTCCCTCGGCCGGCATCACGCTCGCGACAACGCTCGTGTCGGCGCTCGCCGGAGTGCCGGTCCGCAAGGACGTCGCGATGACCGGCGAGATCACGCTGCGCGGCAAGGTCCTCCCGATTGGCGGCGTGAAAGAGAAGGTCCTGGGCGCGCACCGCGCCGGGCTGAAGACGATCATCCTCCCACGCGACAACGAAAAGGACCTGGCGGACATCCCGAAGAACGTGCTCGACGCGCTCGACATCTATATGGTCGATACGATGGACGAAGTGCTGAAAATTGCCCTGGCCGGCCCGCTGCCCTCGCATACCGCGGCCGCAGCTGCCGCCGCCGCCGCTGCGGAAGCCGAAGTTCAGCCCGCCATTTCGGACGAAACCATCACGCACTAAGGTTCTTCCTCCCTCAGGCGGAAGAACAAGCCCGTTTGAAACTGCTTTCCGCCGACTTCGTCACGAGCGCGGCAGCAGGCGGCCGCATGGAGGGGATCCCGGCCGACGGGCTCGGCCACATCGCGCTGGCCGGCCGTTCGAACGTCGGGAAGTCGACCCTGCTGAACGCGCTCGCTCGCAGGAAGCTGGCGCGCACGAGCGCGGCGCCCGGCAAGACGCGGCTCGCCAACATCTTCCGATTGACGGTGGAAGGCGGTCCGGGCGGACCCGGCCGCTGGGGACTGTATCTCGTCGATCTCCCCGGCTATGGATACGCGCGCGGCGGATCCGATTCGGCAAAGGAGCTGGCGGCCGTGGCGGCTGCCTACTTCGCGTCCGGAGTTCGGGATTCGAGGAAATCGAAAGAGGAAACGAGTCCCGAGTCCCGGATCGCGAGTCCCGGCAGCGAGCGGGGTAACCGGGCGACTCTCCTCTTGGTGGATTCGCGGCACCCCGGGCTGGATTCGGACGTGCAGGCGCACCGGTGGCTCTCGACCGTCGGCGCCACGCCCTGGATCGTCGCCACGAAAGTCGACAAGCTCTCGCGTGCGGAACGGGTCCGCAATCTCAAGGAACTGGAACGTGTATTCGGAAGTGCCCCGTTGCCGGTCTCGGCAACAGGCGGCGAAGGATTGGATGAATTGTGGAGACTGATAGCAAGAACGACCCGGCAAAACAAGTCGTGACCGAGGAGAAGCCGGCCCCGGCCGCCGCCGCCGAACCCGCCGTGGTCGTCGAGCTCTCGACGCTGAAAGACATGAGCGTCACCGAACTGACCAAGGTCGCCAAGCAGCTCGACGTGCCGGGCTCGTCCGGCATGCGCAAGCAGGAGCTGATCTTCGAGATCCTGCGATCGCGCGCCGAGAAGAGCGGCCTGCTCTTCTCCGAAGGGGTCCTCGAGACGCTGCCGGACGGCTTCGGCTTCCTGCGCGCCCCCGACTACAACTACCTGCCCGGCCCCGACGACATCTACGTCTCCCCGTCGCAGATCCGCAAGTTCGATCTGCACACCGGCGATACGGTGTCGGGCCAGATCCGGCCGCCGAAGGAAGGCGAGCGCTACTTCGCGCTCATCAAGGTCGAGGCGGTCAATTTCGAACCGCCGGAGCGGGCTCGCGAGAAGATCTTCTTCGAGAACCTCACGCCGCTCTACCCGCAGGGACGGATCAGCCTCGAGACCACGCCCGACAATCTCTCCGCGCGCGTCATGGACCTGATGGTCCCCATCGGCAAGGGGCAGCGCGGCCTCATCGTGGCGCCGCCGCGCACCGGCAAGACGATGCTGCTGCAGAACATCGCCAACAGCATCACGACGAACCACCCCGAGGTCTACCTGATCGTGCTGCTCATCGACGAGCGGCCCGAAGAGGTGACCGACATGCAGCGCTCGGTCAAGGGCGAGGTGATCTCGTCGACGTTCGACGAGCCGGCGACACGGCACGTGCAGGTGGCCGAGATGGTCATCGAAAAAGCCAAGCGGCTCGTCGAGCACAAGAAGGACGTCGTCATCCTCCTCGACTCCGTGACGCGCCTGGCCCGCGCCTACAACACGATCGTGCCGCCGTCGGGCAAGGTCCTCTCGGGCGGCGTGGACAGCAACGCGCTCCAGCGCCCGAAGCGCTTCTTCGGCGCCGCGCGCAACATCGAGGAAGGCGGATCGCTGACGATCATCGCGACCGCGCTGATCGACACCGGCTCCCGGATGGACGAGGTGATCTTCGAGGAGTTCAAGGGCACCGGCAACCTGGAGATCCATCTCGATCGCAAGCTGACCGATCGCCGTGTGTTCCCGTCGATCGACATCCAGAAGAGCGGCACGCGGAAGGAAGAGCTGCTCATCCCGAAGGAAGACCTCAATCGCGTGTGGGTCCTGCGCAAGGTCCTGACGCCGCTGTCGCCGGTGGAAGCGATGGAGCTGCTGCTGTCGAAGATGGCGAAGACGAAGAGCAACGCCGAGTTCCTGGGATCGATGGCCAACGGCGGGCGCTGAGCCCGGAACGACCGGCTGACGAGCGAGCGCGGGCCTGGCGGGGACAACCCGCCGGCCCCGGCGATACCGCACTTACTTCCCCCGCCTCCGCCTCGTCGCGCCCGGAGCGGTCCAAGACATCGCGTGGCGTCCGGCTTCAGCCGGACCAAACTCCGGGTGGTCTACCGGCTTCAGCGGACCGCGGAGTTTGACACGCTTCTGACAGGGTCAGCGCGGCGTGAGCGCCTTGCCGACGTCGAGTCCGAACTTCGGCTCGCTGCGAAGGCCGCGCACCCGAATCGGCAACTCGGTCCCGGCGCCGGGCTTGCGGAAGAGCGGATCGACCGCCTTCAGGAAGAACCCTTTCACGCCGCCGCCGGCAGCCTCGGAAATCGTCGCCTGCATGCGAAGGGTGCCGTCGAATTCGAGCGATTCGGTCTCCAAGCCATAGGTTCCGGCCATCCGCACGGTTGCGCCGGGAATGCCGAAGCTCCCCTCCTGCAGGGTGAGCCGGCGGCGCTCGAGACGGAACTTCGCGCGAAAATTCGACGCCACGTTATCCGCGTGCGCTTCGGGCTTCATGCCCCGCGCCCGCTCGCTCATGTCCGAGATCTTCGCCTGCACGCCGCCGTCGTTGAAGCGTGCCGCGGCGACGCCCAGATCCCCGGAGACCTCGAGCCGATCCATCACGTCCGCCGGTCCGGCCGGCAGGTTCATGTCGCCGCGAAGGTCGAGACGGCCGCTCATCAGCGGATCGTCCCCCTTCACGACCAGCCGCAGGATGTCCTCGATCCGTCCGTCCTCGATCCTCGTCTGCATCCTTACCGTACGTCCCTTCACGCCGTCGGCGCCGACAATCGCGCCTTTCGCGGTGAGCGAGGTCTTCAGGAAGGTCGCGGCCACGTCGTTCAGATAGGTATCGCCGTCGGTTCCGTCCACGACGGCCACGAACTTCGTCTCGAGTGGGACGGGGTTGCCGCTCACCTTCAGGCGGAAATCCGGGGTGTGCGTTTCCCCTTTCACGTCGATCCGATCGAGCTGCCCGCCGAACTCGCCCGTCGACGTGAGCCTGCCGGCTATGCCCTTGACGGTCGAGAGATCGACGTCGTCGAACGTGTAGCGCCCCGACAGAGGTGAGCCGCCCGGATCGCCTTTGCGCCACGGGCCGAATGTGCCCTTGGTCTGGACCAGCCCCTTCGGAAGAGGGTTCGTGATCGTCGCCTCGAACGGCATCGGGATCCCTTCGCCGAGCGAATCCATCGTCAGGCGATGGACGGCGAACACGCGCGGCGACTTGCCGGCTTTCCTCGGGATCAGGGACAGCACGGCGTCGTCCGCGATCAGCTTCTCGACAACGATCGCGGCACGGCCGATTGACAGTGCGCCGCCCCCGCTCCGGCCGTCGCCGCCGCCCTTGATGCCGCCGGGAGGAATGTTCACCTGCAGCCCTGTGAGGGTGACGGTCCTGAAGCGCCGCGGGCGCCCGAAGAACCCGATCAACCCGCCGTCGAGGGCGAAGCTGCGGATCGTGACGAGCGGAGGCGTGTCGGGCCGGCTCTTGAGACGCAACACCAGGCCGGTGCCGGTGATGTGTACAGTCGGAAATGTGTCGACGCTGAAGGACTCCAGCTCGACGTGGCTGTCGAGCCGATCCTCGAGCGTCTCGACAACGAGTTGCCGAAGCGTAGCGGTGCGCGAGCCGGCCCCCGCCACAATGGCGAGGACCACGAGCAGCCCCCCTATAACGACAATTGCCCACCTTGCGACACGTATGCTCATCTTTACGTGATGCAATCAAGCATCATGCCAGCGTCGGTTGACTGGTCTGGTGTCGCATCCGGTGTCCACCGGAATCACGACTGAAGGCCGGAGCTACGGGATCGCGCCGCGCTGGGGGGCCGGCTTCGGAAGCGGCTTGCGCGGGAGCTTCTCGTCGCGCATCGCCGCGTGGTAGGCGAAGACGGCGAGCACGGTCGCCTGCTGCACCATGTCGTCGCGCTGAACCCGATCGTAGACGTCCATGTTCGAGTGGTGGGTGCGCGAGTTGTACTCGAGGCGATCCACCATGAACTGGAAGCCTGGCAGGCCAACGGCATCGAACGAGGCGTGATCGGTGGAGGCAACCGACCGCGGGCCCAGCGCCACGACCCCGAGATCCGCAAGCGGTTTCATCCACTGCTCGAACACGGCGCCGACGGCCATGTTGCCCTGGAGCCAGATGCCGCGCACACGCCCGGTCCCGTTGTCGGAGTTGAAGTAGGCCGCCACTTTCGCGTGGGCCGGTTTCAGCACCATCGTCGCCGGATCGGCGAAGTGCTCCTTGACGTACGCGCGCGATCCCAGGAGGCCCTGCTCTTCACCGCCCCACAGCGCGATCCGAATCGTGCGGCGCGGCCGTGCGCCGATGGTCCTGAGGATGCGCATGGCTTCCATCATCGCAGCCGAGCCGGTGGCGTTGTCGGTCGCCCCGGTCGCAGCGGCCACCGAGTCGAAGTGCGCGCCGAGGATGACGACCTCGTCGCGGAGCGCGGGGTCGGTGCCGGGGATCTCGGCGATCGTGTTGAAGCCGTTCGGCGTGGTCTCGTCGTAGAACCTGGTCTCGAGGTTGAGCTCGACTTTGACGGGAACGGATTTCGCGAGCACGCGGACCATCCGGTTGTAGTGCTCGACCGCCAGCGTCACGCTGGGCACGCCGGTGCCGGCGTCAACGCCGCGCGATCCGTTTCCCGTTGGAAAGATCGTCCCGCCATCGGTGCGCTGCTGCTGCAGCGAGAGATTGCTGCCGATCGACGCCATCACGTCGTTGCTGCCTCGATTGAACGTGGCAATCACGCCCTCGGCGCTGTAGAACCGGGCGATCCGCGCCGCCAGTGCCTGCGCGCCTCCCCGTCCTCCCCGTCCGGCGCCGGGGGTATCATCGTCATCGTCATCTTCCGCGGGAGCGCCGCCGCGGCCCCTGCGGCCGGCGCCGCCGGCCCGGGGTCTGGGAATGGGCGTCGTCGCCGCCTCCGCGAAGGCCTTGTCGTCCATGCGGTGCACGACGAGACCTTCGAGCATCGGCACCTCGCGCTCCGGCTGCGTCAGCACGAATTTCCCCGAGAGCTTCCCGCGATAGCGCTCGAAGTCCGCATCGCTGTCGATCTGGACGCGGACCACGTCAGCGGTGACCGTCCCGTTCGTGCCGGCCGTCCACGAGCCGGGGAAGCCGACGAGCGGCTGCACCTGCGGCTCGATCATGTGCGCGGAAAACCGCACGAGCGCCCACCCCTTGCCGAACGCGAAGGTCTCGCGGTGCGGGTTGGCGAGTCCCCACTCGGTGAACTTCCGGATCGCCCAGTCGCTCGCCTGCATGATCGCGGGGCCGCCGGTCAGCCTCGGGCCGTAGACGTCGCTCAGCCAGCTGATGTGATCCATGACCTGCGAGCGGTTCAGGCCCTCGTCTCGAATCATCGCGATCGCCGCGTAGTCGAGTTTCTCCGGCGACTGACCCGAGGCCTCGACCCGCGTTGTCTGCGCCCCGGGGTGGACCGCCAGGATGCCCGAGACCAGCACCGAGACCGCGAGACCCAGGACGGGAATGACGCGCTTCATCCGCGCTATTCTACAGCCGCCCCAACTTCCGCCTTCAGCCGGAAGGGCAATAGAATGACCCGATGCGCTACAGGCCTTTTGGCGGAACCGGATGGGATGTGTCGGAAGTCGGATACGGGATGTGGGGGATGGCGGGGTGGACGGGCAGCGACGACGACGAATCGCTGGCGTCACTCGATCGGGCGATCGCGCTTGGCTGTAACTTCTTCGACACGGCGTGGGCGTACGGCGACGGGCACAGCGAGCGCCTGCTCGGCCGGACGCTGAAGCGGCATCCGGGTTCGCGCCTCTACATCGCAACCAAGATCCCCCCGAAGAACCGCAGGTGGCCGGCGCTCGCGAGCTACGCGCTCGAGGACGTGTATCCGCCCGACTACATCCGCCAATACACCGAGCTCAGCCTCGAGAACCTCGGCGTGTCGACGCTCGACCTGCAGCAGTTTCACGTCTGGAGCGACACGTGGGCCGACGACAGCCGCTGGCAGCGCGCGGCCTCGAAGCTGAAGGAAGAAGGGCTGGTGCGCGCAATCGGCATCAGCATCAACCGCTGGCAGCCGGCCAACGTCCTGCGCGCGCTCGACACGGGCCTGATCGACGCGGTGCAGGTCGTCTACAACGTGTTCGACCAGAGCCCCGAGGACGAGCTCTTCCGGGCGTGCCGCGACAAGAACATCGCGGTGATCGCGCGCGTGCCGTTCGACGAGGGCAGCCTGACCGGCACGCTGACGGCCGAGACACGATGGCCCGACGGGGACTTCCGCAATCTCTATTTCCGGCCGGACAACCTGATCCCGACGCTCGCCCGCGTCGACCGGCTCCGCCCGGTCGTTCCGCCCGGGATGACCATGCCCGAGCTGGCGCTCCGGCACATCCTCCAGCACCCCGACGTCAGCACGGTCATCCCGGGGATGCGCAAGCTGAAGCACGTCGAGGCCAACCTTGGCGTGAGCGACGGCCGGGCCCTGCCGGGACCCCTTATGGACGAGCTTCGCAGGCACAGGTGGGACAGGACGGTGGACCTGGAGTGATATAATGACCTTTTCCCCAAAGCCCGAAGGAGCCCGCTGTGAAGGAAGGGATACACCCTAAGTATCACGAGATCGAGGCGCGTTGCGCGTGCGGCGCGACGTGGAAGACCCGGTCGACGAAGCCGGAGCTGCACCTCGAAATCTGCAACAACTGCCATCCGTTCTTCACCGGCCGGCAGAAGCTCGTCGACACCGAGGGGCGTGTCGAGCGCTTCACGAAGCGGTTCGGCGTGCAGACGTCGGAGAGCCGGAAGGCCGCCGCGAAGACCAAGAAGACCGAGAAGACCGCCGCAGTCGCCAAGTAGTCCTGTCGCAGGTTTCGCCGGTCCCGGCTTCAAACCGAAGGTGGCATCCGGCTTTAGCCGGACCTCGCGGGTTTGAAACCGACTTCCACAGATAGACGCTCAGCTCCACAACAGCTGAGCGTCTGTTTTTTTGGCGATCTTCCGGTCGATTCGCGCCAGGCGGTGGCGCACCCCGTCGGCCCGCCGGCCGGCGGCTTCCTCCAGGGCGAAGAGCGCGATCTCCCGGGCGCTTTCGAGGTCCCGATCGCGATGCTCGTGGTGGATCGCCAGCGCTTCGGCGGCAAACTGCCGGAGCTCCGCGAGCCCGTTCATCCGGCGGACACCCCGCGGTTCGGTCAACTCGATCACCTGCCGCCAAATCGCCGCGGCCTCCTCGAAGCGCCGCTCGCGCCGGTGCCGCAGCGCGAGCCGGTAGAGGGCTTCCCCTTTGACGTCGGCCGCGCGCGATCCCGCCGCCCGCGCGTAGCACGCGTCGGCGCGCGCCAGGGCGGCCCCGCGTTCCGGCATCCGATCGTCCGTCCCGGCGCGTTCGTACACCCGCCCGAGCGCGAGCGCTTCCGCGCTGTCGCGGCACGCGTCCTGGCCGTCGCGCGCGAGCTGCGCGGCTCTCGCCATCACGGCAGCCAGCGAGACGAGATCCAGCCGGTTGTGCTCGAGCACCGGCTCGAGGGGGCGCGGATCGCCGCTTCGCACGAACCTGAAGAACCGCGCGGGAATCTCGAGGCCGGGCACATCCCCGACGCGGGTCACGTTGAACAGCGCGCGCTCGAGCGTCGTCAGCCGGCAGCCCTCGACGTCCCCGGCGGCGCCGCCGCGCGTCCGCCACAGGCGCCGCGCCGGATGCAGCATGTCGAAGTGCGGAACCTCGTCGAGAGGCATTTGCAGGCGATGGAACAGCCAGCGCGTTTCCATCACGGGCACGTCGAACGTCTTGCCGTTGTAGGTGACGATGAGATCCGCGCCGTCGAAGAAGTCGGCGACCGCGGCCAGCAGCGCACGCTCGGCGGCAAAACTGGTGAGCAGAAACTGCCGCACCTGAAACGCCCCAAGATCGAAATATCCGCACCCTACGAGGAACGCGACCGTTCCCGCCCCGCCGCTCAGGCCCGTCGTCTCCAAATCGATGAAGATAGTGCGTCGAGTACGTAACCCAGCGTCCGGGGTCTGACCCGGCTGTACTGAAGCAGGGGGTGCTGAGCGCCCGGTCCGACACGCCAGCGACGGGATCGAGGATCGCGAGGGAGGCAAAATCTTCCACCTCGCACTCGCCGATGCGGATGGCGCCGTGAAAACGGTCGGCCTCGTACCGGCGGTCGATGACGAGGCACTGCCCGAACGGGGTCTCGGCCGGCTGACCGCCGAGGATCGCCCCTACGCGCGACAGATCCATGACCGCTTCGTACCCGCCGATGTCCGGCTCGTACGTCAGCTCGCGCACGGGCTTTGGCGGCCCGCCTTTGACGATCGCGCGAAGTCTCGATGACAGGTCCATCACACGGCCTCGGCCTCGAGCAGCCGTTCGAGGATGCGCGACGCAACCTGCTTCGCATGCGGGCCGGTGTTGCCTTCCGGCCCGACGCAGGAAGGACAACCCGACTCGCACGGGCACCCCGCGATCAGCTCGTGCGTGCGCTCGAGCAGATCCGAGTGCATCTCGTAGAGCGGCCGGCTGAACCCGATGCCCCCCGGATAGTTGTCGTAGATGAAGACGTTGGGATCCGTGGCGAGCGCGTCGGGCACGCCGCCGAGGCCGCCGGTCGCGTTCGAGCGCGCCGATCGCTCCAGCGTCCCGCCGTCCACCGACAGCCCGATGTCGTGCCGATCGCACATCAGCAGCAGCTGCGCGATGTTCTTCATCGCAAACGCCAGCCCGACGACGCCGTCGCGCCGATCGTCGCCGGCAAACGGCAGCGAGCTCATGACGCCGGCCGGAATCGTCAGCCAGTACGACGACGTGTGCATCTGTTGCTCGGGCAGATCGAGCTCACCCGATCCGACGTTCTCGTTCGTATAGAACTTGATTTTCTTGAACCCCACGACCCGCGACACGACGTGCACCTCGCCGTGGGAGCGGACACTACCGGGATCCGGGATCCGGGATCCGGGATCCGACAAGCTCGAGATCAACCGGATCCCGCATCCCGCGTCCCGGATCCCGACTCGAACGTATCCAGGATCGTGACCTTCGTGTAGGTGATCGCATCGGTGTAGTAGTCGCAGTCCACCGCGCGCAGGTACGCCTTGCGTCCCTCGAAATCGAGCCGCTCCACCTGGAACAGCTGGCCTTCGAGCATGTAAATCGCTTTCTCGTGAAGCACCCGCGGTCCGCTCGTGAAGTCGGTCTCGCCGATCACGCGCTCGTCGTTGGTGCAATCGACGACGACGAAATTGTCCGACGACACCGACCGGAGGCTGACGGCGTCGGCCGGATACGACTCGTTCGTCCAGTTCCACTGGCCGTCGGCCTGGTGGACGAACCCTTCCTCGGACAGCACCGACAGGATCGCCTGCAGATCGACCTCGCCGGCCCTGCCTGCCTCGCCGAACCGCTCGTCGTTCGTGAAGGGCAGCTCGAACGCCGCGCACTTCACGTGATCGAGCAGGATGTGCAGGTTGTCGGGGTTGATCAGCCCGTGCTCGGGAGACGCGCCGAAGAAGTACGACGGGTTGCGCACGATGAACTGATCGATGGGGGCGCTGCTGGCGACCAGCACCGCCGCCGATCGGGTCGTCCGGCGTCCGGCCCGGCCGGCCCGCTGCCAGGTGGCCGCGATGGTGCCAGGATAGCCGGCCATCACCGAGACGTCGAGCGCGCCGATGTCGATCCCGAGCTCGAGCGCGTTGGTCGAGACCACCGCGCGCACGTGGCCGTCCCGGAGCCCGCGCTCGATCTCGCGCCGGCGATTCGGCAGGTACCCGCCGCGATACCCGCGGATGACGTCCGCGGCCCCCGGCGGTCCGTGAAAGGCGTCCTTCAAATAGGTCGTGAGGATCTCGACCGCGAGGCGGCTCTGCGCGAAGAGGATCAGCTGCAGGTTGTGCCGCAGGAACTCGAGCGCGACACGCCGTGCCTCGGCCAGATACGAGCGCCTGATGCCAAGCTGCGCGTTGACGACCGGCGGGTTCACGAACAGGAAAAACTTCTCGCCGCGTGGCGCGCCGTTTTTCTCCACCAGCTCGAACGGACGGCCCGTGAGGCCTTCGGCGAGCTCACGCGGGTTCGCGATCGTGGCCGACGAGCAGATGAAGATGGGATCGGAGCCGTAGTGCCGGCAGATGCGCTGCAGCCGCCGCAGGATGTTGGCGAGGTGGCTGCCGAAGACGCCGCGATACGCGTGCAGCTCGTCGATGATGACGAAACGCAGGTTCTCGAAGAGCTTCGCCCACCGCGGATGGTGCGGCAGGATCCCGGAGTGCACCATGTCGGGATTGCTGAGCACGACGTGCGCCTTCCCGCGAATCGCACGCCGCGCGTCCGACGGCGTGTCGCCGTCGTAGGTGAAGACGCCAATCTGGAGATCGGAGTCGCGCGTGATCAGCTCCGACAGCGCGTGCAGCTCCGCGAGCTGATCCTGCGCGAGCGCCTTGGTCGGGAACAGATACAGCGCGCGCGCCGCGGAATCCTGGAGGATCGCGTTCAGCACGGGCGCGTTGTAGCAGAGCGTCTTGCCGGACGCCGTCGGCGTGATCGTGACGACGTTGCGCCCGCCGAGCACGTGCGCGAACGCCTCGGCCTGATGCGTGTAGAGCTGATCGATCCCCCGCGCGGCCAGCGCCGATCGAAGCCGCGGGTCGGTGCCGTCGGGATATGGCGCGAACGACGCCTCAATCGCCGCCAGCCGGTGGGCCGCGGTGACGATGGGCTCCGCTTCCGCCCCCATGGGGCTGCGCGATGCGGTCAGCCGCGTGAGGACTTCCTGGAGCGATCGGTCCTTGTCGCCGGCGACGACGGGCAGGGTCTCGTGCGCCATGGGAAAGTGTTGAGGCCGTGAGGCTTAGGTTCCGAGTCCCGGCTTGTCCGGTGGGCAAGATGGTAGCAGGGCGCGGCCGGGCGATCAAGAGGCGAAAGGAGTGTTCAGGAAAGAACCCTCTCAATCTCGTCGCATGCCGTCGCCGTCCCGCGCTCGGCGCGCACCTGATCGCCCACTCCGAGAGCACGTTCCGCGTAGCCCGGATCGGACAGCAGCGCCGACAGCTCGCGGACGACGCGATCGATGCGATATCCGCCCCTCGGGATCGTGCGCGCCACGCCCAGGCCGACGACTCGGCGCGCGTTGTCGGGTTGATCCTGGCCGAACGGCACGACCAGCATCGGACGTCCGGCGCGCAGCGCCTGCGCGGTCGTCCCGACCCCGCCCTGATGGACGATGACGCCGGCCCGCGGCATGACCGTGCTGTGCGGCGCGTAATCGAACACCGCGATGCCATCTGGCGCGTGGGCTCGGATGTCGGCCGCGTTCCCGCCGGCGAGCAACTCGACGGCTCGGGCGCGCAGGGCAGTTGCATTCCCGCCGGCGAGCAACTCGACGGCTCGGGCGCGCAGGGCAGTTGCATTCCCGCCGGCGAGCAACAGCGCCCTTCGACCCAGCGCGCGCGCCGCCGCCATGCTGACGGCATAGAAATCGTCCGCGATCCACACGGCGGCGGATCCCAGCGTGAAGACAATCGGCGGCTCTCCAGCGTCGAGAAAACGCCGGATCTCCGGGTCCGTCGGGTGCTGCGACGGCGCATCGTAGAACGGGAACCCGGTGATCACGGTCTGCGGCGGATAATCCGGCTGCTTGACGGCAAGCAGACGCGAGAACAAGGCCAGCACGCACGACGGCGAGTGCTGCCCTTCGAAGAGCGGATGACCGTTGGGGGACATCCCGAGATCTTTCCGGACCTGATACCACGACTTCAGCCAGGGTTTCGTCAAGGCGCGCGAGAGCCTGCGGATCGCGCCGCCGATCGCCGGATGCCATAAACCCACCTGCCGCAGCCACGGGGCGTTCGGTATCGTTGGCGGATCGTAGCCGGACAGGAACCCCAACGGCGCCAGCACGCCGGAGACCCACTTGATGCCGGTTTGCTCCGCGACGATCGGGGAAGTGATGGGCAGCTGATGCGACACGAGCAGGTCTGCGTCCTTCACAGCCGCCAGCGTGTCGTCGTACGTCTCGCGCATGTGCGGTGCAAGCACATGCTTGAAGAGGAATTCCGAGCCGGTCCGCACGTCCAGGATCTTCCGGACCACGTCGGGCGAATTCGGATCCTCGGTCGGCACGTCGGGCCGGATGGGCCGGAATTCGAGCCCGGTCCGCTCGACGTGGTCGCGCGCCGTCGGCACCGAAGCCACCACCGCCTCGTGCCCGCGTCCTTTCAGTTCGAGCGCGAGCGCCAGGTAGGGGTGCAGATCGCCGAGCGATCCCCATGTCGTGAAGACGATGCGTGCCATGCCTGCCGGCTCACGATGTCGTGGGCGTCGACGGCGGCTCCGCCCTCAGTCGCTCGTTTGCCACCTTCGCGACCAGCCCGCTCAGACCGACGACGCCAATCAGGTTCGGAAACACCTGGAGCGCGTTCATCAGATCGCCCCAGGCCCAGACCAGGTTGACGGGACCCATCGCGCCAAAGGGAATCAGCAGGCAGTAGATCCAGCGATACGGCGTCGTCACCTTGAGGCCGAGGATGTACTCGAAGAACTGCTCGCCGTAGTAGGCCCACCCGATGAGCGTCGTGTACCCGAAGAGAAACACGCAAAATGCGACGATGTAGCCGCCGACGCCCGGCATCGCGCTGTTGAACGCGGCCGCGACCGCGGCGCTCGAGGTCGTCCCGCTCTGCCACACGCCGGTCAGGAGAATCGTCATCGCGCTGATCGTCGAGGTGACGAACGACACGATGAACACTTCCATGACGGCATTGAGCCCCTGCTGCACGGGCTGCGCGCTCTGGGCGGTGCCGTACGCGACGGCGGCGGTGCCGTAGCCGGCCTCGTTCGCGTAGATTCCCCGCGCGATGCCGTACCGCATCGCCACGAACATCCCGAGGCTGCCGCCCGCCACGGCGTTCAGGTTGAACGCGCTGTCGAAGATCATCTCGAACACCGACGACATCCGCGACCGGTTCACGAAAATCACGATCAGGCCGCCCGTCAGATACAGCGCCACCTTGAGCGGCGACAGCTTCTCGGCCGCACGCCCGATCGACTTGATGCCGCCGATGATCACCAGCCACGTGAGCACCGCGATGACGATGCCGGAGACGAGCTTCGGGATGCCGACAACGGTATTCAGCACGAGCGCCATCGAGTTCGGTTGCGTGAACGGGGTCGTCGTCAGCGCGGCGACCGCGGCCACGAACGCGAACAGCCACGCCAGCACCGGCGAGCGCAGACCGTCGCGCAGGTAGTACATCGGACCGGACAACACGGTGCCGGCCCGTGTCTCGCGGAACGTGACGCCGAGCACCGCTTCGCCGAACTTGATCGCCATCGCCACGAAGCCGTACACCCAGATCCAGAACAACGCGCCGGGACCGCCGGAGACGATCGCGGTCGCGACGCCGGCAATGTTGCCGGTCCCGATCGACGCGGCCAACGCGGTCATGAACGCCTGGAACGGCGTGAGCGCGCCGGTCGTCCCGGTGCCGCGGCGCACGAACGCCGCGCGGCAGGCGTCCGCGAACCGCCGGATCTGCACGACGCGGAAACGAAGCGTCAGAAACAGGCCCACGCCGAGCAGCAGCCCGACCACCCAGGGCATGAACAGGGCGTCGGCGAACGACTGGATGGAGTCGGCGAGGGAGGCTGAGATCATGACGGTGGGGAATTGTAGATGAATTGCGCGGCGTGAAACCTGAATTGTGAACGGCGTGAATCGCTCACCCAGTCGCAGGTCACGACTTCAGATATTCGATCTCGACTGGCAGCCGTCGACGGTGATGGACGCACCGCTCACCCAGCTCGCTTTCGAGGAGGCGAGGAACGCGACGACGGCGCCGACTTCCTCCGGACGGCCGAAGCGCCCGAACGGCAGATCGCGCTTGATGAACTCCGCGATGCCGGCCGGATCCGCCTGCTGCCGCTTGTGCCACGATCCGCCGGGAAACACGATCGAGCCTGGAGCGACGCTGTTCACACGGATGTTGATCGGCGCGAGTTGCTGCGCGAGCGCCTTGGCGAGGCTGATTTCGGCGGCCTTGACGGCGTTGTAGGTCATGCGGCCGCCGGACTCGCGGCCCCAGATGGAGGCGATCATGATGATCGCCCCGCCGCCGCGCTGTTTCATGTGCGGGACCGCCAGCCGTGACGCCCGGATCGCGGGGAACAACGTCTCGTCAATCGCCGCCTGCCACTCGGCGTCCGACGTGTCGAGCAGATCCGAGCCGGCCGCGCGCCCCACGTTGTTGACGAGGATGTCGAGGCCGTCGAACGCCTCGACCGTACGGTCCACGACCAGCGCGATCCCGTCAGGCGTCGAGACATCAGCCTGCACCGCGATCACCATGTTCGGACGGCGTGCCGCCGCTTCGACCGCGAGCGCGGCGGCAGCCAGCTGCTCGGATCCGCGCCCGCAGATGCACACGCGGCACCCCTCGCTCACGAGCGCCCGGGCGCTCGCGAGCCCAAGCCCGCGGCTCGAGCCGGTGACGATGGCGATCTTGTCGGTTAGAGAAAGGTCCATTCGGCGTGGTCGGAATTCAGGGTTCTACCGGGTTCCACTTGGTTCCACGAGGTTCCGCCGGGTTCAGTTCTACCAGGTTCTACGGGGTTCTAGGTTCTGGGTTCTTCACTCACTGCGGCCGTCCTCCCGTCAGATCGTTCAGCCGCCAGTCGAAGGGATGATATGTCACCTTGAACTCGTTCTTCCGCAGCAGCTCGTTCTCGAGCGGCAGAAGGTGAGGCGCGACGAAGGCGACGATGGCCCGTTCGATCGGGGACCGCTGGGCCCACGGTCCGGTCGCCCCTTTGTCGTACGCCGCGATGAAGTCCGCTTCGCGCCAGCTCACGATCGGCGTCACGGAGACGCGGTTCGCCGCTCGATCGATCCGGAGCATGGTCTGCTCGGATACGAACTCCTGCTGGATGCCATCGAGCTGCTGGGACAGGCGGGCGCCGGCATACGCTTCGCTGCGCAGGCGGCCGCTCCCGACGGCCCCGCGGCCGAGCGCCAGGTACAGGCGGGGCTCCTTGAACTCGGGGAGGATCGTCTTCTCGATCTCGTCGAGCGTCACGCTGCGGCCGGCGGCGCGGTGCTTCGCCCCCTCGAACGCGCCGGGAATCTGCCGGATGCTGTTCTCGGGATACGTCCCGCTGCGGCCGTGGATCGGATAGTTGCTGACCACGGTCTGCAGCACGAACGCATTGTAGGCATTCACCCAGAACGCCATTTTGTGCTCCCGCGGCCACGCTTCGTAGGTGGCGGCGGACACGTTGAGCGACGCGACGTATCGATCCAGGCGGCCGCGCTCGCCGCGCAGCGCTCGGTAGTAGACGAGGCCGTCGCGAACGTTCACGTCCAGGATTTGATCGAGCGGACGGTGAAGCGCTTCCGAGGGCCCCGACATCTGAGGTCCGGCGGCCGGACGAGGCCCCTCAGACGGCTGAGGGCCGCGACTCCGCGCGCCGGCAGCCGGCGTGCGCGAGGAAAGAATGCAGAGCGCCGAGAGCAGAACAGCGAAGCCTACGTCGCGAGTCATGGGGGCGATCCTCTTCTAAAGTTCTAAAGTTCTAAAGTTCGAAAGTTCTGAAGTTCCAGCGTCCAACCGATCTAGATGCTCGACGCCAAGGAAATCGGCGAGCGCTTTCGAGAAGGCATCGGGCGATTCGAGATTGGAGAGATGCCCGGCCCCGGGCAGCACGACCAGGGACGAACGGGCAATCCGGCGATCCATCGCCTCCGCATCCGCGACCGGCGTCAGCACGTCCTCCGCGCCGACGACGATCAGCGCGGGATGGGTTATGCGCGCGAGGTCGGGCGTGGAGTCCGGCCGGGTCGACAGCGCTTCGAGTGCTCCGGCAATCGCCGCCACGGACGTGGACTCGATCATCCCTCGCACCTGCGCCTGAAGCTCGGGGCGCGCCGTCGTGCTCGCCGCGCCAAGCAGCTTCGGGAGCATCTGATCCGCGACAGCCGATGCGCCGCTCGCGCGAGCGAGCTCGATCATCTTGCGCCGTCCCTCGCGTCCTTCAGGCGTGTCGGCTTGCGCTTTCGTATCCGCCAGAATCAGCCCGCTGAAGCGCTCGGCAGACTGCCGGAACAGCGCAAACGTCACGTAACCGCCCATCGACAGCCCGCCGATGATCGCCCGATCGATGTGGAGCCGGTCGAGCAGCACGCCGACGTCGCCGGCAAAGTCGTCGATCGTCGTCGCCGGCGCCGGGGACTGCGGCCCGGACGCGGGGCCGAACCCGCGCAGATCCGGCGCGATGAACCTCCAGCCGTCGGGCACGCGCTCGAGCTGCGGGCGCCACATGTCGGCGTTGAGTGGAAACGCGTGAATGAGCACGACCGGCCATCCGGTGCCGGCTTCGAGGTATCGGGTCTTTCGATCGCCGATGGTGACGTAAGCTTCGCGAATCATCTTCGTGATCATACTCACGTTCGGGGTTCGGGACTCGGGACTCGAAACTCGGGGCTCAGCCGACACTCGGGACTCGGGACAGAACTCGGGACGGAACGCGGGACGCACGTGCGATTCGAACCGACGAATCCCGAGTCCCGAGTCCCGAATCCCGGTATATTCCCGTAATGCTGGAGGTCCCCATGCGTGTGTCATGCGCCTCGACCGCGGCGCTCCTTGCGGTCCTGGTCTCCCCACCCGCCCTCGCTCAAAGCGTGGACGACATCGTCGCGCGTCACATCGCCGCGCGTGGCGGATACGAGAAGCTGAGGTCGGTGCAGACGATCAAGATCACGCGGACCGTCGCCACTCCGTTCAATGACTTCAAAGTCGTGCTCTACAGGAAGCGCCCGCAGCTCTTCCGCGTGGAACAGGCGCCTCCCGGACAACCGACGGCCGTGAGGGGGGTGAACGCAGACGCGGCGTGGGATACCGCGCCGGGAGGCCGGAGTACGCTCCGGACGGCGCCTGCTTCCGCCGAAGCGCGCGATCTCGATGCGGACTTCGACGGTCTGCTCGTCGACTGGAAGGCCAAGGGACACACCGTGACGTTCGAAGGCCAGGAGGCACTGACGGGCGCGCAGACCTACAAGCTGAAGGTTACGACCAAATCCGGCGCCGTCCGCAACATCTACCTCGACGCCACGACCTGCCTCGATCGCCGGCACACGGGCGTCCTCAATCTGGCGCCGAACCGGCAGATGAACTTCGTCATGGATTTCGGGGGCTGGCGCAGCGTTGACGGCGTGATGTTCCCGTTCGATATCGGCGAGGATCGGACCGGCCCCGAGCCCTCGGTGTCGTACGCGACCTACACCGAGAAAATCGAGCTCAACGTGCCGATGGACGACGCGCTGTTCGCAACGCCTCCAGGGGCCGCGCTGGCTTCGCAGTCGCGGTAGAGGCCTCGGCGCGGCGCGCCTCGGTAAGGGCCGCTCGCTGCGCTCGCGTAGGGGGGATTCGTGCCCAATGAAGCGGTTGCCGGCGTCGCGGGAATCGCGCACGTCATTCAGCTGTCGATCGCGCCGGTGTTCCTGTTGAGCGGGGTGAGCGCGATGCTGGGGGTGCTGTCGCACCGCCTGGGGCGGATCATCGACCGCGCACGCGGCCTCGAAGTACGGCTGGAGAGCGCGGCCGTCGAGCGCGCGGCGCACATCCAGAAGGAGCTGACCGTGCTCGAGCGCCGCGCCCGGCTCGTCAGCCACGCGATCAGCCTGTGCACGATGTGCGCGCTGCTCGTCTGCGCGGTTGTCATCGGCCTGTTCCTCGGGGCGTTTTTCGGGAAAGACGTGTCCTACGGGATCGGCGTCCTCTTCATTGCGGCATTGAGCGCGCTCGCGGGCGGCCTGGTGACGTTCCTGCGGGAGATCTACCTCGGCTTGCGCTACCTGCGGATTGGACCGCTGCCGTAGCAGCGCCGAGGCCTTTGCGTATGCTCGAGCTCCCTGAAGTGGCATTTGTGTTGCTGGAATCCTCCATTGACGGACTCACACGGAGGTGCCGCGATGCCGCAGGGAGACAAGCGCAAATACACGGACAAGCAGAAGCGCCAGGCCGAGCACATCGAAGAGGGCTACGAAGCACGCGGGTTCACGCACGGCGAAGCCGAGCGCCGCGCGTGGGCGACGGTGAACGCGGTCCACCACGGCGGGGAGAAGCCCGGCGGCGGCGGATACGGCAAGCCCGAGAATCACGAGCCGATGCGCAAGGGCGGCAAGAAACGTTAGAGGTTTGGCGCGGCCGGACGCGGCCCTCGGGGTCTCGCGAGGGCGAGGATCACCGCCGCCAGCGCGAGCGCAACAGCCCAGAACCGCGCCGGCCGCCACGCATAGATGGGATACGGGTTGGCGGCGCTGACGTAGGTTACGGCCGTGCTCTGCGCGGCCCGTAACCGCGCCTCGATGTCGGCACGTTGGCCCGGGGACCATCGGTGTCCCGTCCGGGAGACGTACGACGGAGTATCGAGCACGGGCGCGTAGTACTTCTCGAGAATCCGGTTTTCCTTCCACGCGGCGCCGACGTCGCCCGCCGCCAGGTACTCGTTCCGCTCCTGGACATGGGTGACCCCCTCGCTCATGTATTGCTCTTCACGCGACACGCGCCGCAGGACCAGCGGCAGCGGGCGCGCCCGCCACTCCTCCACCTTCTCCGCCGCCATCGCGCCGAGCCTGTCCTTCGAGTACCGCGACTTGAAGACGCCGATCTCCTCGTCCCCGATGTCGTGGCCGATGTGGACCGCGTGAAAGAACACGGCCAGCGCGATCACGAACGCCGCGGCGAACCGGCCGATGCGCTGAAGGGAACCGGGCCGTAAGGTGCGCCGGAACTGCGGACGGCGGATCCGCGCCGAGGCTGAAGACCAGCCCGCAGGCGATCGCGATCCCGTTCAGAAAGATGTCGCGTAGCTCGCCCACGCGGCTCGGGATGAACCACTGCAGCCATTCATCGGCTGTCCCGACGAGCAGAGCCGCCAGCGCGGGCAGAATGACGATCGACGGGTCCTCCAGCGGGCGCCACGCGCGATAGAACAGGAAGGTGATCAACCCGTACTCGACGAAATGGAAGCGCTCCACGACGTCCACTTCCGCACGCCCGGTCGCGGTAGCAGCCGAATACCCGACGGCAGCGATTAGCGCTCCGGCAATTGCCGCGTAGCGGACGGCGCGCCGATCGCGGATCCGCGCAAGCGCGATCCCGATCGCCGCCACGCCCGCCACCGCGATGAGGCCGCCGACGACCTGGACGAACCGGCCGGGGAACTGCGACCGGATCCAGGCGCGGACGTAGCCGATGAACGGCGCGGACAGGACGAGCGCCACCGACCCGGCAACCGCCACGACAAATCGGGACGCGCGCAGGCGCGGCTGGGAATCCATGAGATAGGATCGACATTATGTCCTCAACGAGTCCCGGCGCGCGCACTCCGACGGGGTGGTTTCCGGCCGTCCGCTTTCTGACCGCCGCGGCAGTGGCGTTCGCCCTCGCCGCCGTGGACGGCCAGCAACGCGTTCCGGCGGGGGCCGCGCCGCCGCAGGCCGAGTCGAGCGGGCCCCGAATCGACATCTCGTTCTCGGCCGAGGCGCGGGCCGAGGCCGTGACCGGCATGGTCTACGTCGCGATCAGCCGCGACAACCAGCGGTCGCCGATCGAACAGGCGGCACCGACCGGCGTGCCGCTGTTCTCGAAGTTCGTCGAGGGGCTCGCGCCCGGGGCGGTGGCGGCGATCGGCCCCGGCGATCGCGGCCATCCGCTCGCCAGCCTCCGCGATCTGCCTGCCGGCGAGTACTGGATGCAGCCCTTCGTGAACGTCTACACGCGCTTCCCGCGGGCGGACGGGAAGACCGTGTGGCTGCACAACGACCAGTGGGAAGGACAGAACTGGAAGCGGTCGCCAGGGAACCTGCTGGGCGATCCGATCAAGGTCGCCTTCGATCCGAAGTCTTCGACGCCGATCCGGCTCGTGGCGATGAAAGCCATTCCCCCGATCCAGCCGCCCGCCGACACCGCGATGGTGAAGCGGATCAAGATTCAGAGCCGCATCCTGACGAAATGGTGGGGACAGCCGATCTTCCTGGGCGCGACCGTGCTGCTGCCCAAGGACTACGACAAGCATCCGGACGTGCGCTATCCCGTCAACTACGTGCACGGCCATTTCTCGCTCGGCGCCCCGGGCGGCTTCGGCCGCGGCGGCCAGTTCGATCAACTCTGGCTCGCGGACGCCACGCCGCGTTTCCTCTACGTGACGCTGCAGCACCCCTCGCCGTACTACGACGACTCCTACGGCGTGAACTCGGAGAACAACGGGCCGTACGGCGACGCCATCATCCAGGAACTGATCCCCGCCGTCGAGCAGCGCTTCCGCGCCATCAGGGAGCCGTGGGCCCGCATGCTGTCGGGAGGATCGACGGGAGGCTGGATCGCCGCCGCGCACCAGGTCTTCTACCCGGACTTCTACGGCGGCGCCTTCGCGAGCTGTCCCGATGCGGTGGATTTCTCGTATCACCAGATCGTCGACATCTACAAGGACGCGAACGCGTACTTCTTCGACAAGGGATGGATGAAAGTCGAGCGCCCGAACGAGCGGCGCCCCGACGGGAACATCCAGTCGATGATGAAGGACGAAAACTGGTACGAGCTCGTCGTCGGCGACAAGTCCCGTTCGGGCGGCCAGTGGGACATCTGGGAGGCCACCTACTCGCCGGTGGGGCCGGACGGCTACCCGAAGCGGCTCTGGAACAAGGCGACCGGCGAGATCGACAAGAGCGTCGCGGAGTACGTGGATGAAGTACGACCTGCTCCACATCCTGCGCAGCAATTGGGCGACGCTCGGGCCGAAGGTCGCGCACAAGCTCAACGTGTACGTCGGCGACATGGACTCGTTCTACCTGAACAACGCCGTCGAGCGCCTCAACGCGTTCCTCGCGAAAGCCGACAACCCGAAGTTCACCGGCGAGGTGGTCTTCGAGCGCCGCGCGCCGCATTGCTGGGGACCCAGCGCGGCCGATCTGCTGCAGAAGATGACGGCGCAGATCGAGCGCGTGGCGCCTGTCGGGGCGGATCTGAAAGGGTGGAGATACCGCTAGGGAGGAACATACCGGGACTCGGGACTCGGGACTCGCCCGCCGCGCCGAAGCGCGCTGAAATCTAATCGCGCGAAGGCGGGGACTCGGGAAGCGGGAAGCGGGAAGCGGGAAGCGGGAAGCGGGAAGCTTACACGAACCGCGTCAGCGTCACCTCGAGGACGCGGGACTGCCGCGCCTCACGGTGCCACTGCACGAGGATGGGACTCTGATAGGTGCCTTCGATGATGCTGCCGCGGCCCGACGATCCGCGGTCGGACACGAGCATGCTCACCGAACGCTTCATCCGCAGGAACCGGGACGCCGGCATCGCGATCGCCCGCGACAGCACGCTCTCGACGAGCGATTCGCGCAGCCCGAGCGCATCAACCAGCCGGTTGAACACGCGGACGAGATCGTACTTCGCGTAGTCGAGCGTCTTGGCGGGGATCGCGCGCGGGTTCCCCAGGATGTGCCCCGCCTTCTCCGCCATGAAGCGCACGGGATCGCGCAGCACGTCCGAGAGGTCGTGGCGCATCAGCAGCGTCTCGTACTCGTTGACCGTCAGCCCGGCGTGCCGCTCGCCCGGGCCGAGCGAGAGCCGGATGCGCCCCTTCGTGACGCCGTGCTTGGTGACGAGGTCCGTGCACTGCTCGTAGACGCCGAGGCGCGGGTCCTTCAGGTTGATCGACTCGACCCTGTGCCCCGACACCGGCACCACCACGCGCGCCTGCGCGACCGTCTCCTCCCCCGAATACCCCAGGACGCTCGTATGCCGCGTCCGGGGCCGCCCCGCATGCACGCCGTCGAGATCGATGAACGACATCGGCTCGCCGGGACGGTTCAGGTAGGCGACGCACGTGCGCAGCGCCCCCGCCATGAACGCGAGGTGCGAGTGGGCGTTCCGCGGCTCGGACGGCCGCTGCGCCGGCGAGAGCTCCGTCCGCCGCTCGATCTTGTCGTGCTCGTATCCGGCCCCTTCCGGGAAGATCGTCTGGAAGAGATCGATATACGGCATCACGCCGGCGGGGTTCTGGTTGAGCCGGGCCGCCACGCTCTGGTCGAGGTAGCCGGCCGTCGTGTGAAAGGAACAGCAGAGCGCCCGGGGGTACCGATCCAGGGCGTTGCCGTAGCGGGAAAAGACCGCGCCCCGCACGTCGATGACGTCGACGCGGGACCGGGGGGTCAACTCGAGCGTAAACTCGATAGGGGCCGCAGACATAAAAACGGCGCCGTAGCGCCCCGGAATCCCACGTGCCTTCCGCGCAAGCCGCGCGGGACCGCGTCATCGCGGCCCACCCATAAGCATAACACAGCGGCGGGTTTAGCAGCCCATGCGGTGGCTAGCGCGGCGAACGGCCACCTGGACCGCGCCGCGAAGCCCCCTGGTAGCCTCGACGGTGCTGTGTCGGACCCCGCCCCGGGGCGCCCGGCGGCAGGGGGCCGGCGGCCGGGCTGTTGCGCGGCGGCGCCGGATGGCTGGCCGCGCTGACTGGCCGACCGGCGCGCGGCGTTGACCGCGGCGCGCGCCCGCTCGTCGCGCTTCCGCGCCCGAATCTCCGCGATCCGCTGCGCCAGCGGCACCTCGAGGCGCGCCGGCGGCTTCGCGTTGTAGTCGAAATCCGGCACGCTGACGCGCGGCAGGCGGCGGCCGATGGCGCGCTCGATGTCCCGCAGGTTCCCATCCTCTTCCGGCGAGACGAACGTGAACGCGTCCCCGGTCGCCTCCGCGCGTCCCGTTCGGCCGACGCGGTGGATGTAGTCGTCGGGCACGAGCGGCACGTCGAAGTTCACGACGTGGCCGAGCTCGTTCACGTCAATCCCGCGCGCCGCGATGTCGGTCGCGACGAGCACGGGAAACGTGCCCCGCTTGAAGCCGTCGAGCGCCGCCGTCCGCTGCGCCTGCGAGCGGTTGCCGTGGATGCGCTCGGCGCGCACGCCCGCCTGCACGAGGTGCTCGGCGAGCCGGTTGGCGCGGTGCTTCGTCCGCGTGAAGACGAGCGCCTGCTTCACGTCGCCCGCGCTGCAGCAACGCCACGAGCAGCAGCGGCTTGAGCGCCTGCGAAACCGGATAGACCGCCTGCGTGATCCCCGAGGCGGGCGCCGCCTGACGCTCGCGCTGGATCGTCGCCGGGTTGCGCAGCATCTCCCCCGTCAGCGCCGCGATCTCCGGCGGCATCGTCGCGCTGAAGAACAGCGTCTGGCGCTTCGCGGGAACGTAGCGGAGGATCTTGCGGATCTCCGGCAGGAAGCCCATGTCGAGCATGCGGTCGGCCTCGTCGAGCACGAGGAACTCGAGGTGCGTGAGCTTGGCGTACGGCGCGCGCAGATGGTCGAGCAGGCGGCCCGGCGTGGCGATGAGCACGTCGACGCCGCTGCGGAACGCGTGCTCCTGCGGGCCCATGCCGACACCGCCGAAAATCGACGCGCCGGTGATCGGCGTGTGGACCGCGAGGTCGTTCAGGTCCTCGAGGATCTGCGCGGCCAGCTCGCGCGTGGGCGCGATCACCAGCGCGCGCGTCGTGCCGCGCGGCTTGTCGATCAGCTTGTGGAGGATCGGCAGCAGGAACGCCGCCGTCTTGCCGCTGCCGGTCTGCGCGCAGGCCAGGACGTCGCGCCCCTCCATCGCCGGGGGAATCGCGTCGGCCTGGATCGGCGTGGGCCGGACGAAGCCGAGCTCCTTGATGCCTTTGATCAGGGAGGGGTGGAGCTTGAGATCGTTGAATGGCAAATGATGTTCACAATGGGTCCGGGTGCAGCCGGACGCTGAAATTCAGGGCTTCTTCTTCGTGGCCGTGAAAGTCGCCCTCGCCCATGTCGCCGAGCTTCACGGTGCCCTTCATCGAGTCGTTCTTCGACCGTCCCGGTATAGTGGATGCTGACCGCATTGCCCTCGAACGTCAGGTTGATCGTGAAGTCGATGGCGTTCCCTTTGAGCGTGCCGGTCAAGCGGCGCCTCGCCGAGCTGGCCGACGTACTGACCCGTCAGCTTCTCGCCGTCCTGCTTGAACGTCATCGTCGGCGTTCCCGATCCGCCGCCGAACTCCACCGCGAAGGCCCAGGCGCCGGTGACGTCGACGGTGCGTGGCCTGGTTGGCCGCGGACGGCGTGGCCGAGACGGTGCGGTGTGGCGCGCTGGCCGATCCACTTGACCTGTCCCTGCGCGCCGAGATTCGCACGGTTCCCGACATCGAACTGGCAGGACTGCCGGCGTCGCCGTCGGCGGTGCCGACGAGCACGAGGTTCAGCGGGCCGTTCTGCGTCGGGGCGGTCAAGGCAATGCGTGACCGCCTTCTCCTTCACGGTCGCTTCGACGGGCAGGACTGCCTGCGGCAGGCTCAGCGTGCCGGCGATCTTGCCGGCGTCGTTCTTCAGCACGAGCGGCGCGGATCATCCGCTCCGTCCCGTTCGGGGGAGTGACGGTGAGCTCCCACGTGCCGGTGATATCGGCGTGCTGGGCGAGGGCCGGCCGGGCCACGGCCAGCAGCAATCCGGCCACGAATGCGAGGCTGATGATGGACTTGGTTCTAATCATGATGCGCGTCCCACGTTTCGACACCACCGGAAGCACGCTTACGCTACCACGGGTCCGCGTCCGGCGGCAGCGTCAGCCGCCGCGGCACGGAGCTTTCCGCCGGCCAGGACACCGGCGACGCCGATCACGCCGATGACCATCGGGTACCAGCCGGGCTGGGGCCCCGCCGGCCCGGCCGCCGCCGACGCCGAAGCGTCAAGAGCCGACGATCACGGCGAGGACGGCCGCATGGCCGAACGGCGCGAACGCCGCGACCCGGGCCGTGAGCCATCCGCCGAGCACGGCGCCGAGCGCGCCGGTCGCGAGATTGGCGGCGAGGTAGGCCGCCGGCAAGCGCCGGCGGCGCGGCACCGCCGGCCACCGCCTGCACGCCTCCGGGGATGAACAGCGACGCCGCGATGATGGATCCCGCCAATCACGGTCAGCGACATGATGCCGTACCCCGCCACGATCGCCGCCACGCTGCGCAGCATGCGCATGAATCGGTCTCCGCTACGCGATTTCCACGGCCTGCAGCGCCTCCGGCCCTTCCTGGCCGAACTGGAGGAGGTAGCCGTTGTTGTCGTAGATGCCGAACTCCCGCATCCCGTACTCGAAGTTCTCGATCGGATAGCAGACGCGGACCACGTCCTTCAGGCGCTTCCAGAGCGCGTCCACGTCCGACGCGTGGATGTAGAGCGAGCCGGTGAAGACCGGCCCGTCGAACGGCTCGTGCGCGTTCGGCAGCGCGAACATGATGCAGACGTTGTCGCGCTTCACGGACGCCCAGCCCCAGTCGTCGCTCGATCCGTCGCAGGTGAACCCGAGGATCTTCGTGTAGAACTCGATCGATCCCTTCAGGTCGTTCGTGCGCAACATCGGCGTGAGGTGCCTGCAGGCGCATGGCGGATCTCAGCAGAGGACGCGGATGACGTCGGACCGCGTGATGATGAACGTCTTCTCGGTCTTGAAATCGCGGACGAGGACGGCCGGGTTCGCCGGCGTGATCATCGTGGACAGCAGGTCCACCGGCGTCGAGATGTCGACGAACGGAAAGGCCGGCTGCATGATCGTCTCGACCGGCTGCGCCTTGACGGCGGGGTCGGCGACGAGCTCCGCATAGAGGTGCGTCTCGTTGAGCGATCCGACGAGCCGCTTGTCGAGCGTGATCGAAATCTGCGAGAAGTCGTGCGCGCCCATCAGCTTGACGGCGGTCTCGACCGGCTCGCTGCCTTCGATCGCCAGCAGCTCGCCGGAGAGGCCCGAGGCGACCAGATCGCGCGCCGTCATGCCGGACTTCTCGATGAAGCCCTTTTCGCGCATCCATTCGTCGTTGTACATCTTCCCCAGGTAGCGCGACCCGTGATCGTGGAAGATCACCACGACCACGTCGTCGGCCGTGAAGTGGTCCTTGAGCTGGAGCAGCCCGGCCATCGCCGAGCCGGCGGAGTTGCCGGCGAAGATGCCTTCCTCGCGCGCGATGCGCCGCGTCATCAGCGCCGCGTCCTTGTCGGTGACCTTCTCGAAGTGATCGATCACGCGCGAAGTCGACGTTCTTCGGCAGGAAGTCCTCGCCGATGCCTTCGGTGATGTACGGGTAGATCTCGTTCTTGTCGAAGATGCCGGTCTCCTTGTACTTCTTGAAGACCGACCCGTACGTGTCGATGCCCCACACCTTGATGCGCGGGTTGCGCTCCTTGAGGTAGCGCCCGACGCCGCTGATCGTGCCGCCGGTGCCGACGCCGGCGACCAGGTGGGTGACGCGCCCGCCGGTCTGTTCCCAGATCTCCGGCGCGGTCTGCTCGTAATGCGCGGCGGTGTTCGACAGGTTGTCGTACTGGTTCGCCTTCCAGGAGTTCGGCACTTCCTTTTCGAGGCGCGACGAGACGGAGTAGTACCGACCGCGGATCCTCCGGATCGACGTTGGTCGGGCAGACGATGACTTCCGCGCCGAACGCCTTCAACGCGTCGACTTTCTCCTTGGACTGCTTGTCGGTCGTCGTGAAGATGCACTTGTAGCCCTTCACGATGGCCGCGATCGCGAGCCCCATGCCGGTGTTGCCGGACGTGCCTTCGATGATCGTGCCTCCCGGCTCGAGCAGGCCCTGCCGCTCGGCGTCCTCGATCATCCGGATCGCCATGCGGTCCTTGATCGAATTGCCGGGGTTGAAGGTCTCGAGCTTCGCCAGGACCGTCGCGGGAATCACGCCCCGGGTGATGCTGTTGATGCGCACCAGCGGGGTGTTGCCCGATAGCGTCGAGAATGCTGTCGCAGATGAGCTTTGGCACGGATCTTTGATTATAGAGGGTCAGGGTTGGGGCCACGTGCTCCTACACGGACGGCCCGTCCGGATAGTACGTTCCGAAGCCCCAGAGGTTGCCTTCCGAATCCCGCGCCGCGTATTCACGGGAGCCGTACGGCGTGTCGGCCAGCTCGCGGACGATGGCGGCGCCGGCCGCTTTCGCGCGCGCGTAGTGCTGGTCGATATCGGCGACATACACGTAGAGGCCCTGGGGCACGGTCGTCCAGGGCTGCGCGGGATCGGGCGGCGCCATCGAGCCGAGCATGATCACGCCGGTCCCGAGCTTCAACTCGGCGTGGACGATCGTGCCGTCCGGTCCCTGAGTGGACCGCCTGCCTCGTGAACCCGAACGCGCGCTCGAGCCAGCCGATCGCGGCCGGGCGCGTCCTGGTATTTGAACGCCGGGAACATGTTGGGCCTGGTGTCCTCTGGCATCGACGTCTGCCTCCTGTGGCGGCTGATGGTAGATCAATGTTGCTTCCGTTGCGCAGGCCAGATGTTGCGGCGGCTAGCCTTCGCTTGGGAAAGATCATTCCTGCCATCTTAGGCGGAAGTCTGGCGCCCGCTGCACCTTTCCGCCTGAAGGCGGAAGCCACGGGAAACACATGGGAGTAGACAACGCTACATCCATGGGTGTAGGATACCTACATCCATGGCCAAGGACGACGCGCTACCAGAACCGCATCGAGCTCCTCCAGGGGACGCTCGACCTGCTCATCCTCCAGACGCTGCAGTGGGGCCCGCAGCACGGCTACGGCATCGCCCAGGCGATCCGCGCGAACTCCAGCGACGTGCTCCAGGTCGACACCGGCTCGCTCTACCCGGCGCTGCACCGGCTCGAGCGCCGCAAGTGGATTGGCGCGGCGTGGAAGGTCTCGGACAACAAGCAGCGGACCCGCGTCTACCGGCTGACCGCTGCGGGGCGCCGCCAGCTCGCGTCCGAGCGATCGAAATGGGCCCAGCTCGTCGAGGCGATGGGCGGAATCCTCAACGGCGGGAAACGGAGCGAAGCATGACGTCCTGGTTCAGGCGGCGCGATCGAGACGGCGAGCTCGGCGAGGAAATCCGCGCGCACCTCGAGATGGCGATCCGCGATCGCATGGACGCGCGGCGAGCCGCGCGCGCAGGCCGAGGCCGCCGCGCGGCGCGAGCTCGGCAACGTCGCCACCATCCAGGAGGTCACGCGCGAGATGTGGGGCAGGCATGTGGCTCGAGCGGCTGCGCGCAGGACCTGCGCTACGGCCTGCGGCTCCTCCGCCGGAATCCGGGGTTCACGGCGGTCGCGGTCCTGTCGCTCGCGCTCGGCATCGGCGCAAATACCGCCATCTTCCAGGTGATCAACGCGGTCCGCCTGCGCGCGCTGCCCGTGCCCCATCCGTCCGAGCTCGCGGAAATCCGCCTCGTCGATCCCGCGCGGCATGCGCGGCAACTTCCACAGCTGGAATCCCACGCTGACCAATCCGATCTGGGAACAGATTCGCGCGCGGCAACAGGGCTTCTCGAAGCGTGCTGGCGGCCGGAGCCACTCGCCTTCAACCTCGCCACCGGCGGCGAGTCGCGGCCCGCGCAGGGCCTGTGGGTCAGCGGCGGGCTCTTCGGCACGCTCGGCGTGCGGCCGGCAGCCGGCCGCGCTGCTGACCGACGCCGGACGATCGCCGCGGCTGCCCGGCGCGCGCGGTCCTCAGCTACCCGTTCTGGCAGCGCGAGTACGGCGGCGATCGGTCGGTCGTCGGGCGCACGCTGACGCTCCAGGCGCAGCCGGTCGAAATCGTCGGCGTCGCGCAAGCGGGATTCTTCGGGCTCGAGGTCGGCCGATCGTTCGACGTCGCGGTGCCGATCTGCGCCCAGCCGATCCTCGACGGCGGCCGCAGCATCCTCGACTCCGGCACCAACTGGTGGCTGACGGTGATGGGACGGCTCGAGCCCGGATGGACCGTCCAGCAGGCGACCGCGCAGCTCGACACCATCTCTCCCGATCTCTTCCGGTCCACGCTCCCGTCGAACTACCCGGCGGTCAGCGTTCCGAAGTACCTCGGCTTCAAGCTCGCCGCCTACGACGCCGGCATCCGGCATCTCGTCGCTGCGCGAGCGCTACGAGTCGCCGCTGTGGCTGCTGCTCGGGACGGCGGCGCTCGTTCTCCTGATCGCGTGCGCGAACCTCGCCAACCTGCTGCTCGCCCGGGCGAGCGCGCGTCAGCGCGAGATGGCCGTGCGCCTCGGCCTGGGCGCCTCGCGCGGCCGCGTCGTCCGGCAGCTGCTCACCGAGAGCCTGCTGCTCGCCGGGGCGGGCGCGGCCTGCGGCGCGCTCCTGGCCGGCACGCTCAGCACGACCCTGGTGTCCTTCATCACGACCGCCGACGAGACGGTGGTCCTCGACCTCGGCCTCGACTGGCGCGTGCTCGGGTTCACCGCCGCGCTCGCGATCGCCACGTGCGTGATCTTCGGCCTCGTCGCCCGCCCTGAAGGCGACGCGCATCGGCGCGGACAGCGTCCTCAAGATCAGCGGCCGCGGCCTGACGACCGGCCGCGAGCGCGTCGGCGCTGCGGCGCGCGCTCGTCGTCTGCCAGGTCGCGCTCTCGCTCGTGCTGCTCGTCGGCGCGTTCCTCTTCGCGCGCAGCCTGCAGAACCTCGTCAACGTCGATCCGGGCTTCCACGGCGACGGCGTCATCGTCGCCGGGATCGACATGCGGCCAGCTCGGCGTGGCGGTGGAGGGACGCGGCCAGGCGCGGCGGGAACTTCTGGCCCGCCTCGCGGCCCTGCCGGGGATCGACTCGGCCGCGCAGGTGTGCGGTCGTTCCGATCAGCGGCAGCGCCTGGGGAAACAGCCGTCTGGGCCGACAGCCGGCGGTTCACGCAAGACCGTCGACGCCGCCTTCAACCAGGCCAGCAGCGGCTACTTCAGCACGCTCCGGATCCCCATCCTGGCCGGCCGCGATTTCGACGACGCGCTCGACACGCCGTCGGCGCCGATGGTGGCCATCGTCAACGAGGCGTTCGCGCGCGAGATGCTGAACGGCGGCAATCCGATCGGTCACGCGCTTCACCATCGAGTCCACGCCGACAACGCCGGAGCAAACGTTCCACGTCATCGGGCTCGTCCGCGACACGAAGTATTTGACCCTGCGCGAGACAGGTCGGCGCGGGCGTGTATCTCGCGGCAGCTCGCAGGACAGACACTCCGGGCAGTTTCGCGCGGGTGGTCGTGCGGTCGGGCCTTCCGCCGGAGAGCGTGACCGCGGCGATCACGCGGAGCCTGGCCGAGTGGAATCCGCGAATCGGGGTGACCTACACGCTGCTCAACTCGCAGATTGCCGACACGCTCGTGCGCGAGCGGCTGATGGCGACGCTCTCGGGGTTCTTCGGCGTCCTGGCGGCCGTGCTCACGCTCGATCGGCCTGTATGGGGTCATCGCCTACACGCGTCGCGAGCCGCACCAAGGAGATCGGCATCCGCATGGCGCTCGGCGCCACCGCCGGCCACGTCGTGTCGATGATCCTGCGCGAAGCCGGACTGCTCGTGGCGCTCGGCATCGTCGGCGGGCTGCTGCTCGCCCGCGCGGGTGGGCAGGTGGCCGCGACGCTGCTCTTCGGGCTCGAGCCCGGACGACCCGGTGACGCTGGTCGGTGGCGGTGGTGGGCCTGGCGGCGGTGGCGCTCGCCGCGAGCTACGCGCCGGCCCGCAGGGCGGCGAGGATCGAACCGAACACGGCGCTCAGGATTGACTGACGCCGGCCCGTACCGCTCGGCCGAGCGTTCGCGCAGCTTGGCCACGTACTCGTCACGGTCCTTCGGCGGGGCGGTCGTCACCAACGAGGCAATCAGCTTGCGCGCCGCCGCCGTCACCTCATCGACCGCCTGATTGAACACGTCCTCGTTCGCCTTCGACGGCTTCGTGAACCCGCTGACTTTCCGTACGAACTGCAGCGACGACGCCCGCACTTCGTCGTCGGTGGCTGGCGGCTCGAAGTTGAACAAGGGTTTGATATTCCGGCACATGAGGGGCCTCCCGTCCCCTGATCCTAGCAGCCTGCGGGGCGGCCGGCCCGACTGGCCAATGGACAATGGCTCATGGATCGGCAACCCGGCAGAGGCCTCCGGACGGACCGTACTCGAGCCAGCGTTGCTTCTCGATGCACCATAGACCATCACCGACGTATCCTTCGTCACTGAACCGGATCGTGAAGCCCTTCGGCGCAATCTTCACGACCTGCCGCGGCGCCGGGGCGCCTGCAGCAGGCTGTGAGTGGACCCGCCGACGCGGCGGCCGCCTTCCTCTTCCTCTTCGATCTTGAAGAGCACCAGATTCTCGAGATACGCGATCAGCGCCCGTCTCTGTCCGAGGTCGAGCGGTTGAGAAGTTCGCCCGGGCGAAGCGGCCTTCGCTGGTGTCGTCGCGAGGCGCCGATGCCATGCTCGATGATGGCCTCCGCCAGCGTCGTGGCGCGGCCGTCGTGCAAGTAGGGAGCGGTGGACCCGACACCCCACAGGTTCTCGGTCAGGAACGTCTCCGGCGTGTGATGGTTGCGCGGCGTTGTCGGGAATCGGCGTCACGTCCGTCGCCGGAGATCTCGTTGACCGGTTCCGCTGAGCCGCGGTCCCATGAAGTGGCGTTTCAGGTCGCCGAACAACTCCACGATCGCTCCCCCGCGGCTGTTTCTCCGGAAGGATCCGAGCCGGATTTGATGCTGCCGTTCGGCGTGCTGGATGACGTTGTCCGGCTGATCTCTCGTAAGGTCGAACTTGATCGCCCGTCGCGGGCGTGACACCCTCCGCCGCGGTGCTCTGGCCGGCCGGGAACGCCGTGACCGTCCCGGTAGGCCGGGTTCTGGCTCGGCTCGCTGAAGATCGGATTGTCGATCGTCAGGCTCGGCACGTGGCACCCCGCACACCCCATTGACTGAAAGACCGTGCCGGCCACGGTTGATCCTGGCAGATCTGCGCCGTGGTCAGCGCCGGCTCCAGGAGTCCGAGCGAATTCAGCTCGAGCAGCGTGGTCGGCCGGGGCTGCGCGGCCAGGTAGACGGCGAGCGCGGTCATGTCGCCGATCGTGATCTCGTTCACGACGCCGTCGAAGTCGCCGTCCCTGTCGTGGCCGACGATCTCGACCGCCTGCATGCCGAGCTCGTTGTGGGCGGCGCCCCGGTTGAAGTCGCGGAGGAAGGCACTGCTGCCCTTCCACTGGAACGGCCTGACGATCAGCTCGTACGCCGGCCGCCGGGTTGTCGACCGACGGCTGGTAGTCGATCCCCTGCACGCCGTCGGTGTTGAAGGTGATATTGGCGACGGTGCAGTTTCGGGACGAGCCGCTGGTCCGCCGCCCGGTCAGCGTGCCGAAGTTGATCCCTTTGGTCTCGAGGGTGACCGACCGCGTGGCGCCGCCTGCGTCGCAGGCGTCGGCGACGAGCCGGTTCTGATCGGCGGTGAGATCGTCGGTCATCTCCTCGGCCAGCCGCTGGATGGCGCCCGGCGCGAAGACGTGCGGCGTGTTGCGTTCGACGAACTGCCCGATCAGGCCGGTGCCGAACGGGTCGCGGTGCACGTTCTGGGCGGCCGTGCCGGATCCATCTTCGAACGGCTGCTCATGGCACTCGAAACAGCCCTGGGCGTTGGGGCCGGTCGCGCGGGCAGGGAAGTGGACTTACCATTCCGTGGGACCCTTCAGATCGGCTCGGGGGACGCGGGTGAAACGCTGACCGCGGCCGACGTTGGCGCCGCTGCCGTCGAGCGCGTTGAACTGCGTGCCGAACAGCTCGTCGCCAAGCTCGAACGCCTCCGTCGAACGCCGCATCAGGGTCCCGCGCGTTGAGCGCGTTCAGTTCGCCCTGATCGGCGTGCACCGCGACGCGGATCGTGCACGGAATCGACGGTGCCCATGTCCGTCACGATCGCCCACGCCACCGCCGCCGTCAGAATCACGATCGCCGAAGATAAAAGTAAAACGCCACGACTCACCCGTCCACGCACTCGCTTGTCCATGGTTACCTCCGTTCCCGACCCCGAACGGAACGCTCCTCCCTCCGCCAGCAGCGACACGCGGAATCCGAGAACAGCCGGGTATCGCGTACCCGATTATTCGGGCAGGACGATCCCCAGTATTGGATTGCCCGTAAGCTAGGCCTCGACGACGAACTGTCAAGTCAACGCACGACGTCCGCCGACTCGAAGAATTACAGAGTTGGCAGATCACGATGATTGACTTGGTCGAATGAACGATCGTCGAGGTGTACGATGTGCCCCTTGCAGCCGCGCGCGTCGCACTGCACATCGCATGGCGAGCAGGACGACCTGCTCGCGATGCGACGCTACCCCTGTTGACCATAGAGCGCACGCGTCGAATGTCTGATTGATCCGATCGTGACGATCGCACGCAACTCGACCGATCGGCGATCACCGGAACGGCGCGCGCGTCGTTTTGTACGGGACGCGAACTTCAGACGGGACGCGAGGCGCCGCCGCAACATCCGCCGCAGCAGATGATGCGATCGTCTCTCCGGTGATCGACGCAGTGCAGGCAATGAGCGCGTCATGGGAGTTGAGCTCGCGAAATGGATCGAACGATCGAGTGACGATCAAACGCGGCGCATACGGACGAGCTCAGCGCGACGGCTCGCGCCATCTGCCGTCTCGCTTTGGCCGAATCACTCGGAGGGGGACGCACTACCCGCGGCTGGTCTCGTAGCGTTTGATGTCTGCGGCGGGCGGGACCTCGCGATGATCCAGCTAGTCTTCCTTCGCGACGTACGACTTCCGGGCACGCGCCGTCAGATTGGGACGCCGAACGCGGACCTCGATCCTGTGCGTCTTCCCGTCGAACTTCGCCGGCGTGAAGGCGAGCGCATACTGACGGTGGAGCTCGTCCGCGATGCGGACGAACGTGGCCGACATGTTGTTGGCGGAGGTCAGCTCGAAGTATCCGCCCCCCGTCTCGGTCGCGATCTTCGGCAGGCCCGGATCCGGCTTCGACATCTCGACCGGCTGTCCGGGCCCGCCGCGACCGGTGCCGATGCCGCCGCCGACACCGCCGGAGCCGCGCCTGCGTCCGCCGTAGCCCAGGCGTCCGGCCAGGCCGATCGCATACACCATGACGTCTTCCCGCGCGGCGTTCCTGGCGACCTCCCTGAAGCTGACGTTGTTGTGGCCGTCAGGACGGTCGACCCCATCGGTAAACACGAGCACGACGCGACGGCCGTCCTGGTGCAGGAGCGCGGTGATGCCGACGTTGACGGCGTTCCAGAGCGGCGTCGGCCCCGCCTCCTGCAACTCGGTCCGCAGGATGGCGATCATGTCGCGCTTGTTGCTCGTGAAGTCGCGCGGGTCCAGCTGGATGCGGTTGGCGAAGCTGCCAATCCGCGCCTTGTCCCCGGTCCGCAGCGCCGCCCACGAACTGCTCGGCGCCCGAGCGGACGAGATTGAAGTTGCCGACCATGCTGCCGCTGCGATCCAGCAGCAGGACCACGGTGATGGGTTGGGAGCCGTTCTCGAACAGCGTGAGCTCCTGGCGCTTGCCGTCGTCGTAGACCTCGAAGTCCTCCCGGGTCAGATCCGGCACCAGCCGTCCCTGCGCGTCGCTCACCGTCGCGTAGACCGCCACCGTCCGCGTGGCGCTGCGGAACACCGATTCCTGCGGCTTTGCCGGCTCCTGTGCCGCGGCGATCGCCAGCAACAGCGCGGCACCGACCATCGCCATCCCGATGCGCATGGGGCCCCCGAGCGTCAATCGCGAGTTTTGGTCTACCTACCCCCGTCTACTGCGTGCCTGCCGTCTTGTTCGGTCAATCCCATCTGCCACAACATGTACGAATAGCTGAACGCGGTTTCCCGCAGCGCGTCGTACCGCCCCGAGGATCCCCCGTGCCCTGCCCCCATGTTCGCCTTGAGCAGGAGCACGTTCGTGTCGGTCTTGGTGGCGCGCAGCTTCGCGACGAGCTTCGTGCCCTCCCAATAGGGGACCTGGCTGTCGTTGAGCGACACCTCCACGAGCATCGACGGGTAGTTCTGCGCCGTCACGTTGTCGTAGGGGGAGTATTTGACCATGTAGTCGAACTCCGCCTTCTTGTTGGGATTGCCCCACTCGATCCACTCGCTCGTGGTCAGCGGCACGGTCGCGTCGAGCATGGTGTTCATGACGTCGACGAACGGCACTTCCGCAACCACGGCCTTGAACAGATCGGGGCGCATGTTGACGACCGCGCCGACGAGCAGGCCGCCGGCGCTGCCGCCCTGAATCACGAGCCGGTCCGGCGACGTGTACTTGTTCCTGACGAGAAACTCGGCGCAGTCGATGAAGTCGTGGAACGTGTTCAGCTTCTGCATCATCCGTCCCTGCTCGCGCCATTCCTCGCCGAGCTCCCCGCCGCCGCGGATGTAGGCGAGCGCGTAGATGACGCCGCGATCGAGGAGGCTGAGCCGGTTCGACGAAAAGTCGGGCTCCAGCGACGCGCCGTACGACCCGTACGCGTAGAGCAGGAGCGGCGCGCGGCCGTCGAGCGTCACGCCTTTCCTCGACACAATCGACATGGGCACTTTCGTGCCGTCGCGCGCGACCGCCCAGATCCGGCGCGCCTCGTACGCCGCCGGATCGTACCCGCCGAGCACTTCCTGCTGTTTGCGGAGCGTGCGCGTGCGCGTGTTCAGGTCGTAGTCGTACACCGACGGCGGGGTGACCATCGATTCGTAGGTGAACCGCACCATCGTGGTGTTGAACTCGGGATTGCCGGCGAGGGAGAGGGCGTAGTCCGCTTCGTTCATCGTCACCCGGTGCGAGCCGCGCGTCTTCATGTCGATGACGCGCAGGTACGTCAGCCCGCCCTCCCGTTCCGAGACCACGAGATGGCCGGCAAAGAACGACAGGCCGTCGATCTTCACCGCCGGGTTGTGATCGATGACGGGCTTCCAGCGGCCCTCCGACGGATCGGCGATGGGCGCCGTCACGACGCGGAAGTTCTTCGCCGCCTTGTTGGTGAGGATGTAGAACTCACCGTTGTAATGGTCGACTTCGTACTCGTGGCCGGCCTGGCGCGGGAGCACGACCTTGAACGTGCCGGCCGGATTGCCCGCGTCGAGGTAGCGGATCTCGCGTGACGTCTTGGCGTACGACCCGACGAAGATCATCTTCCGGTCACGGGAGCGCACGGCGGCAAGGTCGAACAGCTCGTCCGTCTCCTCGTAGAGCAGCTCGCTCCTGGCGGCGCCGACGACGTGCCGCCAGAACGTGTCCGAGCGCTTCGAGACGGCGTCTTCCGTCGTGTAGAACAGCGTCCGGTTGTCGGTCGCCCAGACCACCGATCCGGTGCGTTCGATGGCCTCGCTGGACGTCTTCGCGGTGCGCAGGTCCTTCACGTGCAGCGTGTACTGCCGGTAGCCGGTCGTATCCGTCGTGTACGCCAGCCAGTTGCCGTCGTCGCTGACTTCGAAGGCGCCGAGCCCGAGATAGGTGTGGCCTGCGGCGAGCGCGTTCAGATCGAGGAGCACTTCCTCGGGGCCCGTCAGGCTCCCCTTCCGGCGGCAGCGGTACGGATACTGTTTGCCTTCCTCGGTGCGCGAGTAGTAGTAGTACTCGCCCTTGCGCGCGGGCACGCTGAGGTCGGTCTGCTTGATGCGCCCGAGCATCTCTTTGTACAGCGTCTCCTGCAGGCCCTTGGCCGGCCTCATCACCTCCTCGGTGTAGGCGTTCTCGGCCTCGAGGTACGCGATCACTTCCGGACTCGACTTCTCGCGCAGCCAGAAGTAGTCGTCCTTCAGCGTGTACCCGTGGATCTTCGTCTCGTGCGGCGTTTTCCTGGCCACGGGCGGACGGGTGACCACGCCCGCGCCCTGCGCAAGGACGGCGGCCCCGCACAGGAAGACGGCGAGCGGCAACGCGGATTTCCGCGCAAGACGATGCGTGGACATGGCGAAGACTCCTGCTTCGAGGTTGACGCGCGATCATACCTTGCCTGCCTTCCGCTCGGGCCGGCTCGTGGGATGGGCCCTGACCGGCGGCCGAAGAGCGCACGCACACGTCATTGATTGAACGGAGACTGAACGGGCGTTACCGGTCCAGGAGGAGTCGGTCGTGGCGCCTGCCGGCGCGAACCGATGGGGTGGCGGTCTCCGCGTTGCGACGGCAGGCCCGCGGTTCGCCCCTGGCAGCTGCCGCGAAGGAGCCGAGGTAAACGCGGGCGCCCTTCGCGGCGTCTACCAATCATGCCGTCCACCGCCCCTGTGTTCACCGATCGAACGGGCGCTGGGAGAGAGGCTCGTGCGGGTCTTCGGCCGAGTTCCCGGCTGCTATCATCGAACCGTCCGGTTCAAATCCGCGATATCTTCGTCTCATGACGCGTCTGGCGCCCACGCTTCGACCACTATTTGCCGCGGTGTGCCTGGGGCTGTGGCTCGGCGCCGCGGGGTGCAGCCGTGGCGGCTCCGCCGAACCGGCCGCCGCGCAGGCGCCCGCGACGGTGAGCGTGACGGTCGCCCCGGTGGAGGGGGTGAACGAGCCCGTGACGATCGAAGCCACCGGCAGCTTCGAGGCGCAGGAATCGTCCGACGTCGCGCCCGAAGCCTCGGGCCGCGTGATTGCCACGCCGGTTGAAGTCGGCCAGTTCGTCAACACCGGCGCCGTGCTGGTCCGGATCCAGGGCGTCGACGCCGGGCTGCGCCTCGAGGAAGCGCGCGCCTCGGCCGCGCGCGCGGAAGCCAACGTCAAGCTGGCCGAATCGCAGAACACGCTGGCGCAGACGACGGCGCAGCGCTACGCGTCGCTGCTGGCGACGGGCGACGTCTCGAAAACGGTCGCGGACCAGGCCCGCACGCAGGCCGAGACGTCGGTGCAGAGCGTGAACACGGCCCTCGCCTCGCTGGCCGAGGCCCGCGCCCAGCTGTCGCTCGCCGAGAAGGCGGTCGCCGACGTCGTCGTCGCGGCGCCGTTCTCGGGATACATCAGCGACCGCAAGGTGTCGCTCGGCGAGTACGTGCAGCCGTCGACCGCCGTCGTGACGCTGCTGAAGATCGATCCGCTGCGGCTGCGGCTGACGATTCCCGGCGTGCAGGCGGGCCAGGTCGCGGTCGGGCAGGCCGTCACCGCGACGGTAGACGCCTTCCCGGGCCTGACGTTCAGCGGGCAGGTGACGTCGGTGAACCCGGCGATCTCCGCCGAAGCCCGGTCCTTCATCGTCGAGGCGCGCGTGCCGAACCCGGGCGCGAAGCTGAAGCCCGGGATGTTCGCGGTCGCGACGATCGATCAGGGACGCACGGCCCGCGCCGTGGTCGTGCCGCAGAAGGCGGTCGTCGAGGACGTCAACACGAACTCGTTCAGGACCTTTACGATCGATGCCAAGGGCCGCGCCAGCCTCCGCGTCGTGCAGCTCGCCGCGCGGCAGCAGGGCGACACGGTGAAGATTCTGACCGGCGTCAAGGAAGGCGAGCGCGTTGCCACGTCGAATCTCGCGGACCTGTACGACGGCGCGCAAGTGACCGTCAGCGCGACGCGCTGAGCCCGGAGCCGGGCAACACGAGGCCTCCCCATGCAGAAGCTCGCTGAAATCTGTGTCAAGCGCCCGGTGTTCGCGACGATGCTGATCGCCGCGCTGACGGTGATCGGCGGCGTGTCGTTCTTCCAGCTCGGCGTCGACCGCTACCCGCGGATCGAGTCACCGGTCGTCTCCGTCACGACGTCGAACCCGGGCGCCACGCCCGAAAGCATCGAGGCGGAGGTCACCGACCGGGTCGAAGCGGCCGTCAACACCGTGGCCGGCATCGACGAGCTGCGCTCGACGTCCACCGAGGGCCAGTCGCGCGTCACGATCACGTTCGACCTGTCGAAGAACCCCGACGTCGCCGCCCAGGAAGTGCGCGCGAAGGTCGATCCGGTCATCCGCAACCTGCCCGAAACGGCCGATCCCCCGGTCGTGCAGAAGCAGGATCCCGACGCGATGCCGCTGATGTTCTTTTCGGTGTCGGCGCCGATGTCGGCGGTCGAGCTGACGACGTTCCTCGAACAGAACGTGCAGAAGCGCATCGAATCGGTCAACGGGGTCGGCGAGGTGTTCCTCTACGGCGCGCGCCGCCGGGAGCTCCAGGTCAAGATCGATCCGGATCGCCTCAATGCCTACGCCCTCTCGACCTCCGACGTCGCCACCGCCCTGCGCGCCCAGAACCTCGAGCTGCCGGGCGGCCGTCTCGAGCAGGGCACGCGCGAGCTGTCCGTGCGCACCGTCGGCCGTCTGAGCCGGCCGGAAGACTTCCTCGAGCTGGTGGTCGCGACGCGCGGCAACCAGTCGATTCGCATCCGCGACATCGGGACGGTCGACGACACGGGCGCCGTCCCGAGCTCGGTGTCGATGCTCAACGGCAAGCCGGCGGTCTCGATCGCCATCCGCAAGCAGAGCGGCGTGAACACCGTCGCGCTGGCCGACGCCATCCGCGAGCGCATGGCGGAGATCCAGAAATCGCTGCCCCCGACGTTCGAGGTCCGGATGGTCCGCGACGACTCCGAGTTCATCCGGGCCTCGCTGCACGCGATCTACGAGCACCTCATCCTGGGCGGCATCCTGGCGGCCGTCATCGTCCTCATCTTCCTGCGCAGCGTGCGCTCGACGATCATCGCCGCCATCGCCATTCCGGCATCGATCATCGGCGCGTTCTCCGTGATGGCGGCGCTCAACTTCACGATGAACCAGATGACCATGCTGGCGCTGACGCTCATGGTCGGGATCGTCATCGACGACGCGATCGTCGTCCTGGAGAACATCTACCGGTTCGTCGAGGAGAAGCGGCTGCCGCCGTTCCAGGCGGCGATCGAGGGCACGCGGGAGATCGGCCTCGCGGTCACGGCCACCACGCTGGCGCTGCTCGCCGTCTTCGTGCCGGTCGGCTTCCTCGGCGGCATCATCGGCCGGTTCATGTCGTCGTTCGGGCTGACGGCGGCGGCCGCGATCGCCATCAGCCTGATCGTGTCCTTCACGATGACGCCGATGCTGGCGGCCCGGTGGATCAAGCCGACCGGCGACGCGCACGCCCACGACGCGTCGCGGCGCGGGTTCTACCGGCACATCGATCGCTTCTACGCCGCGCTCCTCGGGTGGTCGCTGCGGCACCGGTGGATCATCGCCGGGACGTGCGCGCTCGTCATTGCCTCGATGTATCCGCTGTTCCGGATGTCCGGCGTCAACTTCACGCCCGACGAGGACGAGTCCCGGTTCCAGCTCACGGCGCGGCTGCCGGTCGGCTCGAGCCTCGCGTCGACGCAGTCGCTGCTGGACCGGATCGCGCGCGACATCCGGCAGCAGCTGCCCGGCGTCTCCGACACGCTGACCATCGCGGGGTTCGGCGGCGGCGGGGGCGCCCAGGGACAGAGCAACAGCGGCAACATGACGATCCGGCTGAAGCCGATCCACGAGCGCGACGTCTCCCAGCAGGAGCTGGTGGCGCGCACGCGCCGGCTGATCCAGCCGTACCGGCAGTCCGCGCGAATCGCCGTGCAGGGATCCGGCGGCCTCCAGGTCGTGAGCGGCCGCGGATCCGTGATTCAGTACGCGCTCGTCGGCCCCGATCTGGAGAAGCTCGACGAGTACACGGGCAAGGCCATGGAGACGCTCGACAAGAGCCAGGTCCTCGTCGACGTCGATCGGACGTACCTGCCGGGCCGTCCCGAGCTGCGCCTGAACATCGACCGGAAGCGCGCGGCCGACCTCGGCGTCCGGGTCCAGGACGTCTCGCAGACCGTCAACGCCCTCGTCGCGGGCCAGAAGGTGACGACGTTCAACGCGGCGTCGGACCAATACGACGTCGTCCTCAAGGCGCAGGACTCGTTCCGCCGCACGCCGGACTCGATCGCCTCGGCGACCGTCCGGACCGGGAGCGGCGAGCTGGTGCAGCTCCGCAACCTCGTCACCGCCAACGAGGGCACCGGCCCGTCGTCGATCGATCGCCTGAATCGCCAGCGGCAGATCACCCTCTCGGGAAACCCGGCGCCCGGCCACTCGCAGGCCGAGGCGCAGACGCTGCTCGAGAACACGTTCGCGGCGCTCGACATGGCCCCGGGCTACGCGCTCGTCACGAGCGGGTCCTCGAAGGAGCTCGGCCGCGCGGCGTACTACTTCGGCATCGCGTTCGCCCTCTCGTTCGTCTTCATGTACATGGTGCTGGCGGCGCAGTTCGAGTCGTTCATCCACCCGGTGACGATCCTGTTGACGCTCCCGATCGCCGTGCCGTTCGGCCTGGCCGCGTCGCTCATCTTCGGCCAGACGCTCAACATCTATTCCGCGCTCGGCGTCCTGCTGCTCTTCGGCATCGTGAAGAAGAACGCGATTCTGCAGATCGACCACACGCTCGGGCTGCGCGCGAAGGGCATGGAGCGGCACGAGGCGATCATCCAGGCCAACCGCGATCGGCTCCGGCCCATCCTCATGACGACGCTGGCGCTCGTCGCCGGCATGCTGCCGCTGTGCCTCGGCTCGGGGCCAGGCGCCGCGACCAACCGATCGATCGGCATCCTGGTGGCCGGCGGGCAGTCGCTGTGCCTCCTGCTCACGCTGCTCGCCGTCCCGGTCTTCTACTCGCTGTTCGACGACGCCATCGAATCGCCAGCATGGGAGCGGATGGGCCGGCGGTGGGACCGGGCGACGGGCGGGGTCCGGCGCACCGTCCGGCGGGTCACCGGCCGCTGGCAAACCGCGAGGCAGGGGGCCGATCGATGAGTCGTGCGCGGCTGCCGGGCTCCCTCGTCCTCGTCCTCTTGTTCGCCTGTCCGGCCCGCGCTCAACAGACGCCGGAACCGTCTCCCCCGGTGGTGCTGCCGCCGCGCGTCGGCGTGATGGCCGCACCCCGCGCCCTCACGCTCGCGGACGCCATCAGGCTGACGCTCGAGCAGAACAACGACGTGACCATCGCGCGGCTCGAAGTCGATGCGGCGCGGCAGGACGTGCGCGCGGCGCAGGGCATCTTCGATCCGCACCTCGTGCCCGCGCTGACGTATCAGCGCGTCGCCTCGCCGAGCACGTCGACGATCGGCGGGGGCGTCAACGGGCGGGTCGAGCAGAGCCTGCTCGGCGGCACGATGCAACTCGCCGGCCTCTCGCCATGGGCGGGCGGCCGCTACACGGCCGACTTCACCTCGTCGCGAACCGAGACCAGCAACGTGCTCTCGCGCCTGAACCCGCAGTTTCCCTCGTCGCTCGGCGGGAGCTACGTCCAGCCTCTCTTCCGCGGCCGGACGATCGACGCGGAGCGCCGGCAGATCCTGCTCGCGCGCAAGGCGGTGGATCTCACCGACGCGCAGCTGACCCAGATCGTGATGGACCAGCTGACACTCGTCGAGCAGGCGTACTGGGACCTGGCGTTTGCCGATCGCAACCTGGCCGTGCAGACGCAGGCGCTCGCGCAGGCGCAGGGCCAGGTGTCGAGCAACGAGCGGCAGGCGCGCGAAGGCACCCTCGCCCCGATCGACGTCGTCGAAGCGCAGATCCAGGTCGCCAACTTCCAGCAGACCGTCGCATCGGCGCAGCAGGCGTTGACCGAGGCGGAGAACCGGTTGAAGACGCTGATGCTGTCGGGACGCGACGCCGACATCTGGAACCAGGCGCTGGTGCCAGGCGATCTGGCCCATTACGTGGTGCCGTCGCTGGCGCTGTCCGACGCGGTGCAGCTCGCGCTGTCGCGCCGCCCGGAACTGACCGCGCTCGCGACCGAGCGGGCGCAGAACGACATCGATCGCCTCTACTACAAGGACCTCGCGAAGCCGCAGATCAACCTGGCCGGCGCGTATACCACGTCCGGCCTGGCGGGACAGGCACTGACCACCGTCTCGCGATCCGCTCAGCAACACGACCAACGCCGCGTTCTTCGCTCGCTTGAACGAGCTGGCCGTGCTGGCGGGTCTGCCCCTGCTCGACCCGCCGGAAGCGACGACCAATACGGTCCCGCCCTTTCTGGACGGCGGGTACGGGAGCTCGCTCCGCAACCTGTTCGCGCGCCGCTTCCCCACGGTGGTGGTGCAGCTGCAGATGGATCTGCCGCTCGCCAACAACACGGCCCGCGCCAACATCGCGCGCACCGAGATTGCCGACGCGCAGATCGAGCGCCGGCGGCGGCAGCTCGAGCAGGCCATCGAGGCCGAAGTGCGCAACACGCTGCAGGCTGTGCAGTCGTCACAAGACCGGCTCGAGGCGGCCTCCTCGGCGCGCCGGAATGCGCTCGAGCAGTACGAAAGCGAGCGGCGCCGCTTCGAATCCGGACTGGGGACGGTCTTCCTCGTTCTGCAGCGCCAGACCGCACTCGTCGTCGCGCAGGCGCGGGAGCTTCGCGCGCGCGCCGATCTCAACCAGGCCGGCTCCCTGTTCGATCGCGCCGTCGGCGGCACGCTCGAGCGCCACGGCGTCAAGCTGACGCAGTAGACAGGAGGTCAGGAGGACAGGAGGTCAGGAGGTCGTCTCGAGAACCAGGAGCCCTCCTGAGGTCTAGATCTCCTGACCTCCTGTTACTTATCTCACCCAATTCGGAACGGAACAGCGATCGGCTCCTTGCCTTCCTCAGGCGCCGCGTCGCCCGGCGACATCACCTCGAACCGGCGGCCGATGCGGTTGCCGGCGACGTCCTCGAGGATCGGCAACACGACGAGGGTGTAGTCGCCGGCCTGCCAGGCATCGCGCGGCACGAACAGCCAGCGGGTCGCTCCGTCCTCAATCCGCAGATCGCCGGGCACGGCCGCGCCGGCGCGCGTGACGCCGAGCGCCCGCTGCAGCAGGCCATGATCGAGCGGTTCGGGGAACGTGACCGTCAACGGATCCCGCGCGCCGGCCGGCGGCGGCGCGACGCGCCACGCCGCGGTGTCGAGCGCGCGCTCGTCGGCGGCGCCGACGCGGTACTCGCGCCTGAACTCCGAGGCGAGCGGCACGCCGCGCGCATCGAGCCAGTCTTTCTTCACGACGAGCGTGATGCGGTCTCCCGAGCTGGAGCGGACGGCCCATCTCGCGATTGGGCAGGATGTCGTTCTTGACCCTGCCCGGATCGAAGAGGAGCGTGAACCGGGTCCGATCGCCGTTCCAGAGCTCCGTGTCGAGCGGCAGGAGCGCATCCGGCATCTCGCGTCCGCGCGCGTCGAGAATCACGACGTGGCCGAGCCCGCCCTGCTGCCCCATCGGTCCGGAGAACTGCACGTACATCCGGAGCAGATTCTCGGGGATGACGTCTCCGGCCGGGTACACGTCCGCCACGACGGTGGAGGGGATCTGCACGACGGCAGGCAGCGCAACTACTCCCTGCACGGCCGGCAGGCGCGGCACGCCGGCGCGCGCCAGCCGCGCCGGGTCGAAGACGACGTCGTACTCGCGGCCGGGATCGAGCGGGAAGAGCGGCACGAAGCGGACGGACGCGGCAATCGCGTAGCGCCCCGCGACCGGAAGCGGCGTCTCCCGCCGCCGCCGCGCGTTTCACGGTGACGCGCAGGAGCGCGGACCATTCCTCGTCGGTGAGATTCGCCTGCGACAGCGCGGACAGATCGCGGCGCGAGACGCCGGTCACTTCGACCGCGGGCTGTTGAGCATTCGTGGTGTCGAGACGGATCTGCGGGACGGAGGGCGCGGAGGAACAGGCGGCCGCTGCCAGCGCCAGGGCGATCAGGGCGAAGGGGCCGCGGGGCATCATCGACATCGACCGTGATCCGGTCATGTCCATGGCATCGACCGGTGACCGGTCATGAAATGACCGCCTGCCGATTGCCGAGTGGCGAGCGATCGCCAGTCAGCAATCGGCAGATCACGGGCTCGCTCTAGGGAAGCGGGACGGCGGACAGGTTCAGCGCGCCGCCGGTCCGCGCCAGCACGATCGAGCGCTGCGCGTCGAGCTGATCCATCTGCTCGATGCCCGTCATCGAAGCGACGGTCTCGTACGACACACCGCCGGTTTCGGTCTTCACCGGCTCGGTGATGGCCGGCGCGGTGCCGAACCCCTCGGTGGGGATCTTCATGACGCCCCGCGAGTTGTTCGACATGAGCAGGAACTCGCGGCCGCCCTTCGTGTAGCAGGATCATGTCGAGCGGACGGTTCCGGTTGCCGAGCTCGGCGATCGTCGTGCCCACCACTTTCGAGCCGGTGAGGCTCTCGAGCGGGAAGCGGACGAGCGGCGTGCACGTGTAGCTGGCGATCACGTGACGCTTGTTGTTGATCGTGTACGGGATGAACGTATACACCGGCGAGCGCGTCTCGAGGCGCCCGTGATTGCCGTGGAAGATCTCCACGCTGGTCCCCGGCTCCGCCGCCGTGAACGGATACGGGACCGAGCGCAGCTTGGACGCGAACTCCTCGTTCGACAGGCCGGCGACGATCAGCTTCCCGTCGACGAACGCCATGTCGGTGATCGAATCGGCGCGCTGGTTGCGCGCGCCTTCGGGCGCCGGCGGGTTCGGCAGCGTCACCTTCGAGTACTTCACACGGTCGAGCGCGACGACGGTGATCTTGCCGTCGCCGTCGACGCGGAGCAGCGCCGGCTTCGCGTCGGCGCCCGTGCCGCGCATGACCGCGAGGTACGCGTTCTTGGTGGACGGATGGATCACCAGATCCTTGACGGCCACCGCCGTGACCTCCGTGCCGAGGAGCGACGCGATCTTCTGATCGATTGCCGCGACATCAGCCGCACCGGCCTTGCCGCCTGCCGACTGATCGCCCAGCTCGAGCGCGTAGATCGTCGCCGCCTGCGCATCGGCGGCAAACAACACCCCGCTCGGACCGAACGTCATGACGCCGATCGAGACCAGCGCCGGCCCAACCTCCGGCGGCGGCGCCGCAGCCGGCCGGGCCAGGGTCCATCCCGTCGCGGCCACCGCAATGGCGACGACCATCACAACTTTGAAGATTCTCGAGCGCATTCCGCCTCCTTGTTACCGATCGCGTATATCTTCGTCGAGGGTAGGTACGTGTCAAGTGACAGTTCTATGACAGGCCTGCCGGCGAGCGAAGCGAGCCGGCCCGCTGCCGCCCGAGCGAAGCCAGTGCGGCCCTTCTACAATGCCCGGCATGGACTACAGGCGACTCGGCCGCACGGATATGACGGTCTCGGGCATCGGCTTCGGGGCGTGGGCGATTGGCGGAAGCTGGGGCGAAGTGAATGACGAGCAGTCGATGAAGGCGCTGCACGCGGCGATCGACGCCGGGGTGAACTTCATCGACACCGCGGACGTGTATGGCGACGGGCGGAGCGAGCGGCTCGTGGCGAGGCTCCGGCGCGAACGGCCGCGCGAGACGATCTGGGTCGCGACGAAGGCCGGCCGCCGGCTCCCGGCCCAAACGCCCGAAGGCTACTCGCGCGAGAACCTGACCGCGTGGGTCGAGCGCAGCCTCCAGAACCTCGAGATGGACGCCATCGATCTGCTTGCAGCTCCACTGTCCGCCGCCGGCCCTGCTCCGCCAGGCGGACGTCTTCGGCATCCTCGACGACCTGGTGCGGGCCGGGAAGCTCCGCTACTACGGCGTCAGCGTCGAGACCGTGGAGGAAGCGCTCGCCTCCATGCGCCATCCCGAGGTCCAGAGCCTGCAGATCATCTTCAACATGTTCAGGCTCAAGCCAGCGGAGCAGGTGCTGCCCGAGGCCCGTGCCAGGCGGGTCGGCGTCCTGGCGCGCGTGCCGCTGGCCAGCGGGCTCCTCACCGGAAAGCTGCGCGCCGACACCGTCTTTCCTGCCGACGATCACCGGACCTTCAATCGCGACGGGCAGTCGTTCAGCAAGGGGGAGACGCTCTCGGGCGTGCCGTACGACGCCGGGCTGGCCGCGGTCGAACGGCTGCGTCCGCTCGTGCCGCCGGGGGCCACGCTGGCGCAGCTCGCGCTCACATGGATCCTGATGTTCGACGACGTCACGTCTGCGATCCCGGGCGCGAAGACCGAGGCGCAGGCGCGCGAGAACGCCGCCGCCGGATCGCTGCCGCCCCTGTCGCCCGACGTGATGATCGCCGTCGAGCAGCTCTACGACGAGCGAATACGACCGCTCGTTCACGGGTCATGGTGAACGAATCTCGACCAACCTGTTCAGCGTCTAGCTCTTTCCTAGGACGTCCAGCAGTGAGAGCGGATCGACGCGCGCGCCGCCCGCACGAACGGTCCAGTGGAGGTGGGGACCGCTGACGCGGCCCGTCGCGCCGACCCGCCCGACGACATCGCCCGTTCCCACCGCCGCCCCCGCCTGCACGTCGATCGCCGACAGATGGGCGAACAGCGAGAACAGCCCCAGCCCGTGATCGATCACCACGGTGTTCCCGGTGAAGTACAAGTCGCGTGCCAGCGCGACGCGGCCGGCATTGGGCGCCTTGACCGGCGTGCCTGCAGCGCTGAGAAAATCCGCGCCGCCGTGCGGGCTGCGCGGCTGCCCGTTGAAGATGCTGCGCGCGCCAAACGCGCTGTTGGCCGGATCCGCCACCGGACGGACGAACCCGCCGTCCCACAGCTTCGTGCGCGCCGACGATTGCCAGAGCTGGGCGAGCTCCTGCGCTTCCTGTTGAATGCGGGCGGCGACCTCCGGCGGCGGATTGACGAACGCCTCGGCCACGGTGACGGTGCGCGTCGGGAACGCGCGCGCCTGGACGGCGAGCACATGCGTCGCCCGGGCCTCCGCCGAACCCGATCCGTCGTCGATCTCCACGCGGTATTTCCCCGGTGGCGTGGCGAGGTCGATCCCGACCAGCACCCGCCACGTCCCGGCATCGACACGGTACGCGGTGAGGTCGCCGTCGAAAGCCCGGACGCGTCAGCGATGCGCGCGGTTTCGGCGTCGCGATCGTCAGCACGACCAGCTCGCCCGGCCGAATCGACCTGGCCGCTGCCGTGATCACAATCCGGTCCGGCGCCTGCGCCGGCTGAACGGCGCCCCATGCCGCGAATAGCAGGCTTAAAAACACTTGTAGACCTTAGAACTTTAGAACTTTAGAACTTTATCTCGATGGCACTTCTACCGTCGGCTCGACGGCGGCACCATGCCCTTGATCCGGAAGTAGGTCACCAGGTTGCCGTAGTGTTCCTGCAGGTGGCCCGTGTTCCCGATCAGCGCGGATGCCCGCGGCGCGCTCCCCATCCCGAACGGCATCGTGACGGACTCGGCCGCCTTCGCATCGGTCAGCCCCGCGTAGGCCGCGTCGCAATACGCGATCGAGTCGCCCAGCGCCTTGACGATCGCCGCTTTCGTCGTCGCGCTCTTCTCGAAATGATCCTCCGTGAACGGGCTCTTGTCGGCCTTCGCCGCAGAGCAGAACACGTAGTTCGCCCCGGCGACGTGCGCGAGGATCTGCCCGAACGTGCGCACCTGCTCGGTGGGTTTGAACGCGTAGTCGGCTTCCGGCATCTGCTCCGCCGACCCTCGCACGTTCCCCTTCGCGTCGTCCCACGCCTGCTTCAGCGCCTGGGTGAGTGGATTGGCGCCAACGGCCGGCTGCGGGAGCGGGGCCATCGTCGTCACGAGCGCATACGCAATCACCGACGTCCACATGTCCATTGCTCATCCCCCTTCCTGACGGCTACCGCTCCTATCCTAAGTGCTCTTGCAATTTCTGTCCCGAGGGCCGGTTGACGACGTAGATCCCGGCAAGGACGAGGACGCCGCCGGCAATTTGCGCGAGAGAGATCGGCTCGCCGAGCGCCGGAACCGCGAGAAGCGCCGTGAGCGGTACCTGCGCGAGGACGCCGACCGACGTCAACGTGGCCGGCAGATGCCCGAGCGCGTAGACGAGCGCGAAGTACGCGGCAAGTTGTGAGACGAGGCCGAGGCCGAAAAGCGATGCCCAGGTGCGGCCCGAGTACCCGCTCAAGGGAACGTCGATTGCCAGGCAGACCACGAGCATGGTCAGGACGCTGCCGACAATCGCCAGCGTGCTGAAGGTCAGCGTGTCCATGTGGGCCCTCACCCGCTCCGTCGTCAGCATGTAGGCGGCCCAGAACACGGCGCAGCTCAGCGCCAGCAGGTCGCCCGTGGTGCCGTCCGGTCCGGAGCCGCTCCGGAACGCGCCGGAAGCGACGATCAGCGCGCACCCGGCCAGCGCAAGCGCCAGCCCGGTCCAGAACGAGGCCGGCGGACGCTTGTGAAAGAGGAGCCATGTCGCGAGGCCCACGAAGATCGGAGCGTTGTTCCCGAGCAGTGTCGCGTTGGCGACGGACGTCCGCAGAACCGCGGTGTTGAAGAGCGCGATGTCGAGCGCAAAGAAGGCGCCCCCCAGAAGAGCGAAGAGCAGGGCGCGACGATCGGGCGCTTTCCCGCCCCGCGCAATCCGCCACGGAACGAGGACCGCCGCGGCGATCAGCACGCGGTAGAACGCTGAAGCGGACCCGGGGATGCCGGCCCACCGTACGAGTATCGCCGACCAGGAGATTCCAAGAATCGCAAGGCCGAGGGCGGCATACGCCAGCCAGCCCGCCTTCGGCCTGCCCATTTATTCTTCTTTTAGTGCCAGCGCGGGATCGGTGCCGGCGGCGCGACGCGCCGGCCACCAGAGCGCGAGGAATCCGGCCATCGCGAATCCCGCGGCCGTGGCGGCGAGCGACAGCGGATCGCCGGGGCGGACGCCGAACAGCTGGCTCTCGAGCGTTCGCCCGGCGCCGATGGCGCCGGCCACGCCGAGCAGAAGACCGGCCAGCAACACGAGGCTTCCCTGCTTGACGAACAGGGCCGTGATCGATCGCGGCTCCGCGCCGATGGCGATCCGCACCGCAATCTCACGCTCGCGCTGCCGCACCGCGTACGCGATGACGCCGTAGACCCCGACGAGCGCCAGCACCGCGGCGACGATCGCGAAGCCCGCCAGCAGCCACGCCAGAAATGCCGGCCGTGCCAGCTGTTCGTCGAATGCCGACTGCAGCGGCCGCGGGTTGTTGAGCGCAACCTCGGGATCGATCTCCTTGAACGCGGCGCGGAGCTGCGGCAGCCACCCCAGCGGCGCTCCCGAAGTGCGCACGTACACGACCGCGTAGCGCGTCTCGGTCTGCGGCAGCGGCACATACAAGTCGGCCAGATCGTCGTCGGCCGGCGTCTGCCGCACGTTGCCCGCGATCCCCACAACCTGTCGAACGACGGTTCGCACCTGGCGCGCGACGTCCGCCTCCGGGACCATGACCCGGACGCCGATCGCGCGGCCGTCCGGCGAGATCCGGCGGGCCAGCGCTTCGCTGACGATGGCGACCGGCTCGGCGCCGGCACGGTCGGACGGCTCGAACGCACGGCCGGCCGCGATCGGCACCCCCATCGTCTCGAAGTACGCCGACGAAATCGCCGCCACGCTGATCCTCATGGTGGAACGGCCGCCCGGACCGTCCACTTCGACAGCCTGCGGCCGGAGGGCCTGAACCGGCGACGACGTCGAGAGCGCAACCGATTCCACGCCGGGGATGGCCGCGACGCGGGGGGACAGGCGCTCGAAGAAGGCAAGACGGCTTGCCGCGTCGGGGTAGCTGCGCTGACGAAGCGTGAGCGAGGTGGTCAGCACGCGTTCAGGACGCACACCCGGATCCGATCGCACCAGCGCGACGACGCTCTGGATCATCAGCGTCGATCCGGCGAGCAGCGCGAGCGATGCCGCGACCTCGAGCGCAATGAGCACGGAGCGCGTCCGGTGGCTGCCGCGCCCTTCGGTGGCCGTCCGGCTCCCGCTGTGGAGCCCGGCGAGAAGACTGCCGCGCCACGACGCCAGGGGCGCGAGGCCGCACGCGAGAGCCGTCAGGATGCCGCAGGCAACAGCGCCGGCCAGAACCGTCCCGTCGATGCCGAACGCCGCGGTCCCGCCGGGAACCGACCGCCCCAGCTCGCGCTGAATCATCGGCCCGAGCAGCTTCATGGCCAGCCCGCTGGCGGCAAGTGCGATGGCGGTTGCGCCTGCGCCGAGCAGCAGCGCCTCGATCAGGAAGAGCCGTGCGATGGCGCGCCGGCCGGCGCCGAGCGCCATCCGCACCGCAATCTCCTTCTGCCGGCGGGTCGCGCGGATCAGCACGAGCGCCGCGACGTTGCCGAGCGCGACGAGGAACACGAGCGCCGCAGCCGCCCCGACAGCCCTCAAGATCGGACGCACGCGCGCCACGTACTCGTCGTGGGTCGAGGTGACGAGGACGTGCCACTCCGGAGGGAGCCCCGGCGTTTCCGCGCGCACGAGCGCGGTGATGCGCGCCGCCGCTTCGGCCTTCGAGACCCCGTCACGCAGCCGCACCAGGTACGGATACGTGGGAGCGCGCAGCGGCGCGAGGATGTCGGTGTACGGGTTGGTGTGCCAGAAGTCCGCCGGCAGCACGCCGGCGATCGTGAACGACTCGGCTTCCTCCGGGCGATCGCTGACGTACGCGTGGAACGTCTGCCCGATGACGTTCGGATTGCCGGCGAAGCGGCCCTGCCAGAGGCGATGGCTGATGAGCGCGACCTGCGGACTGCCGGCCACAAAGGCCGACGCGTCGAGGCCGCGGCCGAGAGCCGGCCGCACGCCAAGCCCCTCGATGAAGTCCGGCGTGACCCACGCGCCGGGCGCGGGTTCGGTGTGGTCGCCGCCGACGAGGTAGAACATGTCGAGATCCCAGGCGATGGGATGCTCGATCACGTCGGCGAGCGAGGCCCAGTTCAGGCGTTCCAGACCGTCAGGCGTGTCGGCGCCCGGCGCGGCGTAGCGGACGGAGCAGAGGCGCTCCGCAGCCGGGTACGGCAGCCCACGCACGAGGTAGGCATTCACCGACGCCAATACCGCGGTGCAGAGCGTGATGCCAAGGCCCAGCGAAAGCACCGCCGCGGCGGTAAACCCTCGCGCCTTGGTCAGCGTGCGGAGGGCGATGCGCAGATCCGTCAGCAGGGTCGTCATGTCCGGAGGACGGCGGCCACCCCGAAGCGTTAACGCGTTACTCGATCACGACATATCGCTTGAGGCGATCCACCTCTTGCTTGGAGACGTACTTCCCGATTTCCTTGTCGAACTGCGCCCAGGACTTCCACGGACGGTATTCCTTGAACTCCCGGACCATGCGCGGCCCCGCTCCCGGAATGCTGAGGATGTCCTCGTCGGTCGCCGTGTTGAGGTTCACCGGGATGAACACGTACTGCGCGAGCTTGGCGGTCGCGTCGGCGCCGACGTATTTGCTGATTTCCTTGTCGAACTGCGCCCACGTTTTCCACGGCCGGTATTCGGCGAACTCGCGCACCATGCGCTGGCCGGCGCCGGGAATCATCAGGATCTCGTCGCGCGTCCCGGTGTTCAGGTTGACGTGCACGAAGGCCTTCTTGTAGAAGTCCATCGCCTGTTCCTGATTGAGACCCTGGCCGACGAGGAACGTGTTGAGCTCGGTGATGCTCTTGAACGGCCGCACGCCGACGAGCGCTTTCGCAATCGCGGGCGACATGTGCGGCATCCCTGCGAGATCCTTCTCGGCAGCGGTGTTCGCGTCGACCACTCCCTGCGACTTGCCGACCTGCGCGTCGAGCGTCAGGACCGGGATCGCCATCGCGGCCGCGATCACCGACGCGCGTATCCACCGTTGACCGAATGTCATGTCACACTCTCCTCGTTATCGCTGCCGCGCTCCAGCCGACCGGCGATATCCGGATGCCGGTAGGTATACGCCAGACCAATCAGACCCAGTTGCGCCATCGACCCGGGCGCGAGCGCCGGCGGCGTCTTGGCGGCCATGGCCTTCCAGAAGAGATCCAGGCCGGCCAGCGAGCCGTCCATCTCGAGCTGGAACTCCACGTTCGCGCTGTAATGAAGATACATCCCGACGAAGGCCGCCGCGATGAAGAACACCATCGTGATCTGCAGGACGCGGAGGCTGCCCGGACCGCGCCGCACCAGGTGCCAGAGCACCGCCGCCAACGCGACGCCGATCAGCACGAGCGGAATGAGCTGTGAGGGTTCCTCGACGTGCCCCTGGAAGAGCAGCTCCGCTCCCGTACCCGCCATCCCGGCCAGCAGCACGACCAGGAGTATCCTGCGTATCCCGGTGAGCGCCTGGCTCTCTTCGACACGGCTGATCATCGCGGGCGCCAGATCTTAGCGTACGGCGCCCGGCCGCTGACCAACCCCACCGGTGCATTGGACGTCTAATCGGACGACATGAAGAGCTCAACCGTACGCGGACTCGTCTGCCTCGCGGCCTCCTGCCTGACTGCGGCGGTGGCGGCGGGACAGGGCCAGCCTCCTCCACGTGACCCGGGTCAGCCGGCCCGGCAGCCTGCTCCGGTGGGCGCTGCAACCGTCGCCGGCTCGGTAACGGTCGCGGCGTCCGGGCAGCCTGCCCGGGGGGCGCGAGTCACGCTGTCGGCCAACGACATCGGCGTGACCCGGAGCACCGAAACGGACGCGCTGGGCCGATTCTCGTTCGCGGCCCTGCCGGCCGGCCGCTACAACCTTGGCGCCAGCAAGCCCGGCCATGTCTCGGCTTCGTACGGGCAGACCCGTCCCGGGCGTCCGGGCACGCCGATTCAACTCGCGGACGGGCAGCGGTTCGACGCGAAGCTGCAGATATATAGAGGAGGCGTCCTCACCGGGACCATCATCGACGAACACGGCGAGGCGGTGCCGAACACGCAGGTCCGCGTACTGCGGTACATGACGCAGGCCGGACACCGCACCCTGCAATCGACCGGAACGGGATCGACCGACGATCGCGGCATCTATCGCGTCTTCAACCTCCAGCCCGGGGAATACGTGATTTGCGCCACGCCCCCGCGCAACGGCGCCTCGCAGACCGACGCGCGCCTGCGCGAGATCGACGCCCTTCGTCAGCGCGTGGTCGCGATGGCGCGGACCGACGAGGCTGCCGCGCGCGAGCTCTCGGCGCGCGCCGACAGCCTCCAGGCGCAGGCGTCGGAAGAGGAACAGTCGACGGGTTACGCGCCCGTCTATTACCCGGGCACGACATCGTCGGCGGAGGCGGGAACGATCGCGCTTGGCGTAGGCGAAGAAAAGCCGGGCCTCGACTTTCAGTTTCAGCGCGTGCCCGTCGCGCGCGTCGAAGGGCTGGTGGTCAATCCAACCGGGCAGCCGCTGCAGAACATCCAGGTCTCCATCGTCAACGCCGCCGGTTCGCTGCCCGGTCTCGACTCGAACAGCACACGGGCGGCCGCCGAAGGACGTTTCCGCCTCTCGAACGTGGCGCCCGGCCAGTACACGATCATCGCGCAGGGAATGCAGAACCCTCCTCCCGGGCCTCCTCCTCCGAACACCGCGCAGCCTCGCGCGCCTGTGCCTCGCGCCGAGCCGCTGCGCTTCTGGGCGATGACGACGGTTTCGGTAGACGGCCGCAATCTCGCGAACGTCGTGCTGACGCTGCAACCGGGCATGACGGTCGCGGGGCGCGTGCTGTTCGAGGGCGCGACCCAGCAGCCACCGGCCGACTTCAGCCGCGTGCGCGTGAACCTCTCGCCGATGGATGTCTCGTCCGGCGTCGCCCGCGCGTTCTCGTCGTCGGCGTCGGGACGCGTGGATGCGAACGGCCGGTTCACCATCGCCGGCGTCATGCCGGGCAAGTACCGTCTCACCGGGTCCGGCGGCGGCACGGGCTGGTTCCTCGACGCATCGACCATCGACGGGCAGAACACGCTCGACTTCCCGGCGGAGGTCAAGCCGGGTCAGAGCGTCACGGGAGCGGTCGTCACGTTCACCGATCGCCAGGCCGAGCTCTCCGGCACGGTCACCAACGAGCGCGGGCAGCCGGCGCCCGACTACACCGTCATCGTCTATCCGGCCGACACGCGGTACTGGGTTTCCAACTCCATGCGGATCCGGACGACCCGGCCCGCGACCGACGGCCGGTTCGTGTTCACCGGCCTTCCGCCGGGTGAATATCGCCTCGCGCCGATCTTCGACCTCGAACCTGGATCCTCGAACGACCCGGCGTTCCTGCAGCAGCTCGACGCCGGCGCCGTCCGTGTCCAGATTGGGGACGGCGAGAAGAAGGTGCAGAGCCTGCGCCTCTCGACCGGCGGAGCGTGACGCGCCGCATCGAGGTGCGCAGTCGTCAGCCTCGCTTCGCGCTCCGGCCTACACCGGCTGCGGGGCCTCGCATATCTGGCGAAGCTCGCACTCGCCATCGCCGGCCACGTCGAGGAACCCCTTGACCAGTTTGAGAGCCTCTTCCTTCGAGCTCGCCTGAAGGATCGCGAAGCCGCCGATGACTTCGTTGGATTCGGTGAACGGCCCGTCGGTCACGGTCAGCTTGCCCTTGGAGCGGCGAACGCGCGCCCCGGTCGCGCTGGGCATGCAGCCCTCGACTCCAAGGAGGTAGCCGGCCTTCATCCCCTCCTCGACGAGCTTGCCCATTCGGTCCATTTCCTCCGGCGACGGGGGCGCGCCTGTTTCCACGCTTTTGTAGATGCTCAGGAATCGCATGATGATCTCTCCTTTGTCGGCAGTATGGTTGTATGTGCCCTGCCTACTGGTCGAATGAGGGGCGCCGCGATCGACAAGCCGACGGTTGATTTTTTTGCAGGAACCACAACTGAGGAGCTCCCCGATGCTGGATCACATCAGTATTCGCGTCTCGGACTACGATCGCAGCAAGAAATTCTATGAAGCGGCGCTCGCCCCTCTTGGCTTCAAGCTCGCCATGGAATCCGATTCCGGCGCCGGCTTTCGCAAGGAGTTCATCCCTGGTTTCTGGATCAAGCAGGGTGAGCCGGTCGGCGCGGGCGCGGACCTTCACGCGCCGTCGCTGGGGTGCGGCGGACCTGCCGTGCATATCGCGTTCGCGAGCGCGGACCGGAGCACGGTCGACGCCTTTTATCACGCTGCCTTGACCGCCGGCGGCACCGACAACGGCGCGCCGGGATTGCGTCCCAACTATCACCCGAACTACTACGGCGCGTTTGTTCTCGATCCGGATGGGTACAACATCGAAGCGGTGTGCCACAAGGCTGAGTGAGGCCGATTCGCGATTGTCGAAAATCGCGGCCCTTCCACTTACGAGGGGTTTGACGGTCCGAGCATTCGCAGAGCGGTCTGCGACGACGAAGGTTTCGTTGAGAGCCGGTACCGAAAATGCGAATTACTGCGTGGCTCTACCCAAAATCAGACAGCAGTCGGGATCAGCTGCTCGGGGCGATCCATCCGGAAGAGTTCCAGTTCACCAGTGCCCGATACGGTGTGCGAGTTGGCTCTCCTGCCCTCGAACGCATACTTGAAGCAACCGACGGAGCAGACGGTCTCGGAGTGTCCGCTGGCGCAGTCCTGAGCAAGCTAGAGCTCCAGTCGCTTCCGTTCAGAGAACTGATGTGCCGGAGTACGGCGCGGGAATCAGACCGTGACTACGAACGGAACAATGCAGCCTGTACAGCCACACCCCTCCAGGACTTCGGAGCCGAGGAGCCGATTCGCCTCTTCCAAGGCATCTCGCTTTCGCGCGTGAAGATCAAGCCGAACTTCGTTGCCGGAGTTGGCGAGTGGACGGACGAGTACGTTCTCGGCAGAGGCGTACAGCAGGTCTTTGCAGCCGCCGGACTGTCTGGCTACAGTCTGGTGCCGGTAGTGAATCCAAAGACCGACTCTCCCTGGCCTGAGATTGCGCAAATCTACTCCTCCAGCGTCTTGCCAAGATCGATGCGCGACGCGTCGATCGATCGAATCGAGAGCCGGTTTGAGAGTGAAAACGGCAAGCTCCGGCAACTCGGCTGCCTCGCATACGCACCGAGCGACTTGGAAGGAAGGCCAGACTTCAATCGGACGGGCGAGCCATGGAGGTGGTGGGGCTTGCCGTTCTGGGTCGTCTCGTCTCGAGTGGAGCACTTCTTCAAGCAGTTTCGCCTTCGCGGTTGGGCATTCCGCCCGGTGTTCCTCGCAGGATCAAAGCTGTACGAGGAGTATCTGGGAGCGTGGCATGAACTTCGTGGTTTGGTATCCAAAACCGGGAAGAGCTCTTTCGAGGGAGGCCGATGGTAGTCGGTTCGTCGTCTAACCATTCGCTACCGGTCTTCGTTCGGCTTGCACCGGCTCAGTTGACGAACACCCGGACCTTGCGCGGCACGACGTAGACGCGGTCGCCCGGCTGCAGGCCGAGCCGCTCGAACTGGTCGCGCCCGAGCTCGGCGCGGATCGCCGGGCCGTCGGGCACGGCCAGCTCCAGTTTCACCATCGCGCCCGCGGGCGTGGACTCCTCGAGGATGGTCCACATGCCGCCGCCCGTCTCGCTCCGGCTGACGTCGAACTCGTGCGGCCTCGTGTACGCGGCGGCGGCCCGCGGCGCCGGGTCGGCGTGGACCGCGTAGTCCACCGCGAGCGGACCGAAGATCCCGCGGCCGGCCTCGACGCGTCCGTGAAAGATGTTGACGGTGCCGAGAAACGACATCACGAAGGGCGTCGCCGGGTGCTCGAGCACTTCTTCCGGCGTGCCCTCCTGCTCGATCACCCCGTGATTCAGCACGGCGACCCGGTCGGCGAGCTCCAGCGCCTCCTCCTGATCGTGGGTCACGAACACGCTCGTCAGGTGGATCTCGTCGTGCAGCCGGCGCAGCCACTGCCGCAGCTCCTGGCGCACTTTGGCGTCGAGCGCGCCGAACGGCTCGTCGAGCAGCAGCACCTTCGGCTCGACCGCGAGCGCCCGCGCCAGCGCGACGCGCTGACGCTGGCCGCCCGAGAGCTCCGACGGCCGGCGGTCCGCCATGAAGTCGAGCTGCACGAGCTCGAGGAGCTGCCGGACGCGCTTCTTGATCTCCGCTTCGTCAGGACGCCGCGCGCGCGGGCGAACGCGCAGGCCGAACGCGACGTTCTCGAAGACCGTCATGTGCCGGAAGAGCGCGTAGTGCTGGAACACGAAGCCGACGCCGCGGTCTTTCGCGTTGCGCGCCGTCGCGTCCTCTTCGTCGAGCAGCACGGACCCCGAGTCGGCCGCCTCCAGCCCCGCGATGATCCGGAGCATCGTCGTCTTGCCGGAGCCGGACGGCCCGAGCAGCGCGACGAGCTCGCCCGACTCGACCCGGAGGCTGACGTTGTCGAGCGCGACGAAGCTGCCGAAGGTCTTCTTCAGACCCCGGACTTCGATTCCCATGCCATGACCTCCACCGCCTCCCGCCCGGCGTCCGCGCCCGACTGGCGGACCCGCCGTTCCACCAACGCCTTCAGCACGAGCGTCACGAGCGCGAGGCACGCCAGCAGCGACGCGACGGCAAAGGCCGCCTGTGCGTTGTATTCGTTGTACAGAATTTCGACGTGCAGCGGTAGGGTATTGGTGACGCCGCGGATGTGGCCCGACACGACCGACACGGCGCCGAACTCCCCCATCGCGCGCGCGGTGGCGAGGATCACGCCGTACAACAATCCCCACTTGATGTTCGGCAGCGTCACCCGGACGAACATCTGCAGGCCGCCGGCGCCGAGCACGCGCGCGGCCTGTTCCTCCTCGGTGCCGGTCGCCTCCATGATCGGGATGATCTCGCGCGCCACGAACGGAAACGACACGAAGATCGTGGCCAGCACGATGCCCGGGACCGCAAAGACGACCTGGACCCCATGGTCGAGCACCCAGGGACCGAGCCATCCCTGGCGTCCGAAGAGCAGCACGAACACGAGGCCGGAGATCACCGGCGAGACCGCGAACGGCAGGTCGATGAGCGTCATGAGCAGCTGCCGGCCGCGGAACTGGAACTTGCCGATCGCCCAGCCCGCAGCCACGCCGAACACGACGTTGGCCGGGACCGCGATCGCGGCCGCGAGGAGGGTCAGACGAAGCGCCGCCATCGCGTCGTCCGTGGTGATGGCGGCCGTGTAGGCCTCGAACCCTTTCGAGAACGCCTCGGTGAAGACGGCCACCAGCGGGACGATGAGGAACAGGCCGACGAACCCGAGCGCGATCGTTATGACGATCCAGCGGACGACGCGCGGCTCCGTCAGGTGTTCCTTCTTCACTGGCGCCCTAATAGGCCACGCGGCGGCGGCTCCAGCTCTGGAGGCCGTTGATACACAGCAGCAGCGTGAACGAAACGACGAGCATCACCGATGCGATGGCGGTTGCGCCCGCGTAGTCGTACTGCTCGAGCTTCGTCACGATGAGCAGCGGCGAGATCTCGGTCCGCATCGGCATGTTCCCCGAGATGAAGACGACCGAGCCGTACTCGCCGACCGCGCGCGCGAACGCGAGCGCAAATCCCGTCAGCCACGCCGGCAGGAGATTGGGCAGGACGACGCGCAGGAGCACGGCGGCGCGGCCCGCGCCGAGGCTTGCGGCCGCCTCTTCGACCTCCGCGTCGAGATCCTCCATGACCGGCTGCAGGGTGCGGACGACGAACGGCAGACCGATGAAGATCAGCGCCACGGTGATGCCGAGAGGGGTGAAGGCGACCTTGATGCCATACCGCGCGAGCGGCTCCCCCAGCCAGCCGTTCGGCGCATACAGCGTCGTCAACACGATGCCGGCGACCGCCGTCGGCAGCGCGAACGGCAGATCGATCAGCGCGTCCACGACGCGCCGGCCGGGGAACGAATAGCGCACGAGCACCCACGCCACCAGGAAGCCGAACAGGGCGTTCACCGTGGCCGCCACCAGCGAGGCGGTGACGCTCAACTTGTACGAGGCGACCACGCGCGGATCGGTGATCGTTCCGCGGAAGGCCTCCCACGACATCGTCAGCGTCTTGGCCGGCAGGGTGGCCAGCGGAATCAGCACGATCAGGCTGAGGTAGAAGACCGTCAGCCCCACCGTCAGGCCGAAGCCGGGCAGGACCCGGCGGGACACGCTTCGGCTCATCGCGTCCCCGGTTTGTAGATCTGGTCGAAGACGCCGCCGTCGGCGAAGTGCGCGGCCTGCGCCTTCTGCCAGCCGCCGAAGACCTCGTCGATCGTGAAGAGCTTCACCTTGGCGAACGTGTTCGAGTATTTCGCCGCGACCTTCTCGTCGCGCGGCCGGTAGTGGCGCTTCGCCGCGATCTCCTGCCCTTCCGGGGAATAGAGGTACTGCAGGTATGCCTCCGCAATCGCGCGCGTGCCCTTCCGGTCGACGACCTTGTCCACGACGGTGACCGGTGGCTCCGCCAGGATGCTGACCGACGGTACCACGATCTCGAGCTGTCCGGGAGACTCGCCGAGCGCCAGATACGCCTCGTTCTCCCAGGCGAGCAGGACGTCGCCGATCTGCCGGCTCACGAACGTCATCGTCGAGCCGCGTGCGCCGGAGTCGAGGACGGGCACTTTCTGAAAGATGTCGGCCACGAACTGCCTGGCCTTCGCGTCGTTGCCTCCGGGCTGGCGCAGCGCATATCCCCACGCCGCCAGGTAGTTCCAGCGCGCGCCGCCGGAGGTTTTCGGATTCGGCGTGATGATCTGCACGCCCGGCTTTGCCAGGTCGCCCCAGTCTTTGATCCCTTTCGGGTTCCCTTTCCGCACCAGGAAGACGATCGTCGAGGTGTAGGGCGCGCTGTTGCTCGGGAGGCGCTTCTGCCACGCAGGGGCCGTCAGGCCGGCCTTCGCGACCGCGTCGACGTCGTAGGCGAGCGCAAGCGTGATCACGTCGGCGTCGAGCCCGTCGATGACGGCGCGCGCCTGGCCGCCGGACCCGCCGTGCGACTGCCTGATCGTGACCGTCTGGCCGCTCTTCGCCTTCCAATACTTGATGAAGGCGGCGTTGAAGTCCTGATACAGCTCGCGCGTCGGGTCGTACGAGACGTTCAGCAGCGTCTGCGCCGCGGCGGCGCCCGATATGGCGGTCAGTGCGATTGCGAATGCCGCCCCACGGAGTATCCTTCCAACGTTCATCTCACCCTCCAATACCGACACTCTCAAACCTTGGTCCGGCTAGAGCCGGACGCCACCGATCTCAAAACGCGATTTGCGCGCGGAACAGGATCACGTTCTCGGTTGGCCGCGGCGCATTCCCACCCTCGAACGATGTGCGCTCGAACGTCGCGTAGTACTTGATGAAGGCGACGGGATACCAGTTGACGCCGAGGGTGAACGACTTCGCTTCACGACTGGCCGTCGCGGCGGCGAAGCCACCGTCGAAGGTCTCCCGATCGACGGTCAGCGCCGAGTAGCGCGCGACGAACTGCAGCGCGCCCCAATGGCCGTTCGCCGGGTCGAAGCCGTTCTTCGGCCGCACGCCCCGGTCCGACGCCGGCTCGCCGGTGAGGACCACGGAGCCGGTGACCTCCCAACCCTGATTGGTCACGTCCGCCTCGGTTCCAAAACGCGCGACCGCCTGAGTGGAGCGCATGTACTCGGCGAACGCGCCGAACGCCTTGTAGTAGTAGAAGACCGCGGGCGAAAGACGCCGGCGATCGCCGCTGGCGGCCGCTCCGGCGGCATAGGAAAAGTACGTCTGGCCGACCGAGGTTCTGAACGCCGGCAGCGCGCCCACCTGACGGCCAGTGGAGCCTCCGATCTGCAAGCCGAGCCCGTTGAGCGCGCCGAGCGGGCGTCGTCGCCGACCGGAATGGCTGCCAGACGATCCGGCCCGCGAGATCTTTCGCTGTTGTTGGGATCGACGTCCGCCGTCGAGCTGCTGCCGTCCGGTACGCCGTTGAAGATCCCCGCGGCGTAGTACAGGCGGGGCGACAGATCCCCCTGCACCTGAAATCCGACGTCGCGATTCGGCACGAGGCTCGACGCGAGCGTTCGTTCCGGAAACAGCAGGAACGGGTCTCCCTGCAGCAGCTCGTAGCCCACCGGCGTCTTGTCCTTGCCGGTCCGCACGCGGAACTTCGGCGAGAAGCGGATGTCGAAGTACGCATCGAGAAGGACCGCCGTGCCGTTGCCGAAATCCGGCATGACCTTGAAGTCGAAATACTTCGCGACCCGGCCGGAGAGCGTCGGGCGCATTTTGCGAATCGTGAACGTGTTGGTGATCGGAAGCGGGTCGTCAACCGAGAATCGCCCGTCGGTCTGCGCGGTCAGGCCGAGAACGAGCCGGTAGTCGCCGTTGGCGGACTGCACGAAGAAACCGTCCTGCCAGCCGGCCGTGAAAGGCGGCGCCGCAGGCGGTGGTGCCTGCGCGGGCGGTGGCGCTTGCGCGGGGGGCGGTGCCTGCGCCGACGCTGCGGCGGGAATCGCCATCACGACCGCTGTCGCGACCGTCAACGCCGTCAATCCGAACGACTTCATCCGTGCACTCCGTTCTACGAAAAGAGCCAACAAAAAAGCCCGGGAGCCGACGTGGCCCCGGGCTGGAAATAAAAAAGGCCCAGAGGCTTATGCCTTCCGGGCCTTTCGAGCTGGTGTCGTGTTCTTGCGGTTAGTCGATCACACGGACGGGCGCAGCATCGGGACCGGAGCATTCTCCGGACAACAACACGCGCTGGCCGCCATCGCAAACATGAGTCTTGTTATGTCACATCGCCCGAAACGCGTCAAGTTCTCAGGGATTACTCTGATCGGCGAGTAGTCCGTCGGATCCATGAAGACCGAATCCGGCGCCTTGCTGAGAATCCGGCCGTCGACCTGGGAGGCGGCTGCGACCTTCTGCCATTCCGGGTCAGCCTGGAACGCCGCCCAGTTCTTCTTCGCCGCCTCGCGGCTCGGGTGCGCTATCACGTAGATCAGCGTGTTCTGCGAGAGCGGCGGGTCCTGGGGTGTCCAGTAGCCGATGTTGGTCATCCCGTGCTTGGTGAACATCTTCGTCGTGTGATCGCGGAAGCGCGACTGGAGGGCCGGCAGCTTGCCTTCGTTCGTCGTGTACGTCCTGAGCTCGAAGACGCGGTTGGCGCCCTGAGCGTGCGCGACCGGGCCGGGGCTCGTCAGCCGGCCGGCGGCAAAACCGGCCATCAGCAGGGCCACCGGCAACGCCGCACTCAACATCCTCTTCGACATAGTCACCTCGCAAAATGAAGCCTGGGCCGCGGATCATACCGCAAGAATGACCCTCGAACCCTGAAGGCCACTCACTGTACACTGTTTGCGTGCATGGTTTCCCTCGCGCGCTCGTGGGCGTCGCGCTGACGGGCGCCGTTGTGCTCGGCGCGCAGGGTCCGCCGATCATCCGCGAGCCCCGCACGCTGCGCTCGAGCGTGGAGGTGACGGCGGTCACGGCCACCGTGCGCGACGCCGACGGCCGGCTGGTGCCCAACCTGTCGCGCGACAGCTTCGAGGTCTTCGAGGACGGCGCGCCGCAAACGATTTCGCAGTTCACCAGCGAGCGTGTGCCGGTCGGCGTCGGCCTCCTGCTCGACGTCAGCGACAGCATGTTCGGCCAGCGCCTCGTGGACGCTCGCACGGCCGTCGAGCGCTTCCTCGTCGACCTGCTCGCCCCGGACGACGCGTTCTTCGTGATGACCTTCAACCACGTGCCGCAGCTCCTGACGCGATGGACCGAGTCGGCCGATCGCGCCTCCGTTCAGCACGGCGCTCGACAAGCTGCGCGCCTTTGGCGGCACCGCGATCTACGACAGCGTCGCGGCCGCGCTGCCCGTCATGGAGCAGCGCCCCCGCGATCGCGCCGCGCTGGTCGTGATCTCGGACGGCGCCGACACCGCGAGCGACGTCACGCTGCACCGTCTGCGCGACCGGCTCCTCCGCACCGACGCCTTCATCTATGCCATCGCGATTGACTCGACCGACCGCCAGGCGATCAACACGCGCGTCAATCCGACGGCGCTCTCGGAAATCACGAACCAGACCGGCGGGAGCACCGAAGTCGTCAAGGACACGGCCGGCCTGGCGGCCGCCACGGCCCGCATTGCCGAGGAACTGAACACCCAGTACGTGATCGGCTATTCGTCGCTTCACCCCGGCGACGGGAAGTACCACAGCATCCGCGTTCGTGTGAACGGCGCCGGCTACCGCGTGCGCGCGCGCAACGGATACGTCGCCGTGCCGGTCAAGACGCGGTAAGGAAGAAGCGGTGGCGTCCGCCTGAAGGCGAATACCACAGGAGTCAGCTTCCGCCGGACCACTGGACTTCCTAGGCCAGCAGAATCCGGCCGAAGGGCTCGGCGTCCACGTTGGCGCCGGAGAGCACGATGCCAACCGAACGCCCGCGCACTCGATCGCGCTCCCGCAGGAGCGCGGCGAGCCCGGCCGCGCCGGCCCCCTCGACGACGCTGTGCGTGTCCTCGAAGATCGCGCGCATCGCCTCTTCGATCTGCCGGTCGGTGACTTCGACGATGCGTGCGACGCCCGCGCGGATGGCGGCAAACGCCTCCGGCACCGGTGTGCGGCAGGCCATCCCGTCGGCAATCCCGGCCGTCACCTCGTGCGACACGGGCTCGCCTCGCTGGAAGGATCGCGCGTATGCGGGCGCAGCGGCCGACACGACGCCGACGATGGTCGTGGTCAGCCCGAGCGCATCGCGCGCCGCCATCGCGCCACAGATCCCGGATCCCAACCCAATCGGCACGTAGAGCGTGTCGAGATGCGGCGCGGCGCGCAGGAGCTCCAGCGCGTACGACCCCGCGCCGCGCACGAGGAGCGGATGAAACGATGGGAAGAAGTGCCAGCCACGTTCGGCGGCGATGCCGGCGGCCGCCTCCAGCGACGCCTGGAAGTCGAGCCCGCGCCTGATGAGCTCGACCCCGAGCGCACGCATGGCGCGGTTCTTCCCTGGGCTGTTGCCGTGCGGCACGACCAGGGCCGCCGGGATGCCGTAGCGCGCCGCCGCAAACCCGATGGACTGTCCGTGGTTGCCGCGCGTCGCCCCGACCACGCCCCTGATGGTGCTGTGCGCGCGCAGGAGCCCGTCGAGATACACGAGCCCGCCGCGCACCTTGAACGCGCCGACCGGTGTCTGGTTCTCGTGCTTCACCCAGACGGCGGTGCCGCACCGCGCGTCGAGCAGCGGCCACCGTTGCTGCGGCGTCGGATGCATCGCCTCGTAGACGACCGCCGCCGCCGACTCGAGCTCGGCCAGACCGATCGCGGTCGGCGCCACGGCAGGCGGGCGTTCGGTGAACGATCCCACGGGAGGACGCTTTGGTATTGCCATGCGCGTTCGAGAATCCCCGGCCGGGGCCGGGAACGGTTCAGTTCGCAGCGCTGCCTTTCGGATATCCGGCGGCGGTCTTCACTTCTTCAATCTGGGCGGTGTGGCGAGCGCTGTGCGCGGCCAGCAGCAGCACCCACTGATATCCGTCGATCGTCTGCATCACCGGGTGCGCCATGGCGTGCCCGCGCAGGTCGTCCTGCGTTGTCCGGATGTAGTCGATGGTCCGCTTGCGCGCCGTCTCGAAGTCCTGGGTGAGCGCCGCGCGCGTGCTCCAGCGGTTCGTGGGCTTCAGCATCTCCGGCGCCTGCGCCTTTCCGGAGCGATCGGTGATGACCTCGATGACCTTCGCGTCGGTCGCCCGCGCCGGATCCGCCGGCACCTTCGGCGCCTTCATGATCCGTTCCGTGACGAGCTGCAGGATCGATCCCCTCGCTGACGGCAATGTGTTCGGCGGTCTCCGCGATCGACCAGCGGTCCGGCCCCGCCTTGAACGTCCACTGGGCGTCGGACAGGCCGTCGATCGAGGCGAGGAACTTCGCGCGGGTCTCCTCGAGGGTATTCACCCCCGCGTCGCGGTCCTTCTGTGCAAGCTGGGCAACCTGGTCTTGGGCGGCGCCCTGGGGCACGGCGAGCGCGGTCAGGCAGGCGAAAATCAGCATACGCATGTGTGGTCTCCTTCGCAGTGGGCTTACGGATCATAGCCCAAAATAGAGTGACCGGAGGTGACGGAGGTAGCGGAAGTCTCAACACGGAGACACGGAGAAACGGAGACGGAGGAACGGCGATCGATAATTCTTTTCTTCTGAAAAGTTCATCTCCGTTTCTCCGTTGCTCCGTGTGAAGATGCGCTCCGGTTTCTCCGTCTTTTCCGTGACCTCTGCGGCTGCGCGGAAGGCATATGATGTAAAGCTGATGGCCAATATCCTCCAGCGGCTTCCGGCCGGCGAAAAAGTCGGCATCGCGTTCTCCGGCGGACTCGACACGAGCGCGGCGCTTCACTGGATGCGCGCGAAAGGGGCCATTCCGTACGCCTACACGGCCAACCTGGGACAGCCCGACGAGCGGGACTACGACGAGATCCCGCGGCGCGCTCTCCAGTACGGCGCCGAGAAGGCGCGCCTCATCGACTGCCGCACGCAGCTCGTCTCCGAAGGGCTCGCCGTGCTGCAGAGCGGCGCCTTCCACATCTCCACGGCCGGCGTCGCCTACTTCAACACGACGCCGATTGGCCGCGCCGTCACCGGCACGATGCTCGTCGCCGCGATGAAAGAAGACGGCGTCAACATCTGGGGGGACGGCAGCACCTTCAAGGGAAACGATATCGAGCGGTTCTATCGATACGGGCTTCTGGCCAACCCGGGCCTCCGCATCTACAAACCGTGGCTCGACCAGGCGTTCATCGACGAGCTCGGGGGCCGCGCGGAGATGTCGGAGTACATGCGCCAGGCCGGCTTCGAGTACCACATGAGCGCCGACAAGGCGTATTCGACCGACTCGAACATCCTCGGCGCGACGCACGAGGCGAAAGATCTCGAGCGGCTGAACACCGGGATCGCGATCGTCGAGCCGATCATGGGGGTCGCGTCCTGGCGCGACGATGTGGCCGTCAAGCGCGAACAGGTGGCCGTGCGCTTCGACGAGGGACACCCGTCGGCGCTCAACGGCGTAACCTACAAGGATGCCGTTCAGCTGATGCTCGAGGCCAACGCGATCGGCGGCCGCCACGGCCTCGGGATGAGCGATCAGATCGAGAACCGCATCATCGAGGCCAAGAGCCGCGGCATCTACGAGGCGCCCGGCATGGCGCTGCTCTTCATCGCCTACGAGCGGCTCATCACCGGGATCCACAACGAGGACACGATCGAGCAATACCGCGACAACGGCCGCCGGCTCGGCCGGCTGCTGTATCAGGGCCGCTGGTTCGATCCCCAGGCCATGATGCTGCGCGAGAGCGCGCAGCGCTGGGTGGCGCGCGCGGTCACCGGGGAGGTCACGCTCGAGCTGCGCCGCGGGAACGACTACTCGATTCTCGACACGACGTCGCCCAACCTGACCTACAAGCCGGAGCGTCTAACGATGGAGAAGGCCGAGTCGATGTTCTCGCCGCAGGACCGCATCGGCCAGTTGACGATGCGCCACCTCGACATCATCGACACGCGCGACAAGCTCCTGACGTACGTGAAGACCGGCGTGCTGGCGCCGGCCGGCGGCAGTGCGCTGCCGCGCCTCGTCGAGGGCGAGCACCCGACGGAGGACAAGAAGTGAACAGTTGGGGCTCGGGACTCGGAACCCGGGACTCGCGATTGTTCGCGATTAGGGATTAGGGATTAGGGATTCACGTGTCCCTCTCCCGCTTTCACCCGATCGTCCAGCAGTGGTTCACGTCCGAGCTCGGCGAGCCGACCGCGGCACAGCAGCGCGGCTGGGAGGCCATCGGCGACGGCCGTCACACGCTCATCGCCGCGCCGACCGGCTCCGGCAAGACGCTCGCCGCGTTTCTGACGGCGCTCGACGACCTCTTCAAGGAAGGACTCGCCGCGCCGCTGCCCGACGAGGTCCGTGTCCTCTACGTCTCTCCGCTGAAGGCGCTCAGCGCGGACATCCACAAGAACCTCGCCGAACCCAGGCGCGGCATCCACCGTCTCGCCGAGGAAGCCGGGCTGCCGGCTCCGCGGATCACGGCCGCGGTGCGGACCGGCGACACGACCGCGTCCGAACGCGCCGCGATGCTGCGGACGCCGCCGCACATCCTCGTGACCACGCCGGAGTCGCTGTACCTGCTGCTCACGTCGGAGCGCAGCCGGCACATGCTCCGCACCGTCCGGACGGTCATCGTCGACGAGATCCACGCCGTCATCGGCACGCGCCGCGGCGCGCACCTGGCGCTCTCGCTCGAGCGGCTCAGGCCGCTGGCCCACGGCCCGGTCCTGCGGCTCGGGCTGTCGGCGACACAGAAGCCGATCGAAGAGGTCGCGCGGTTCCTCGTCGGCCTTCCAGAAACGGAGGGCCGCGGCTGCGCGATCGTGGACGAGGGCCATCGCCGGCGGATGGATCTCGGCGTCGAGATTCCGGGATCGCCGCTCGAAGCGGTGATGTCGCGGGAGGTCTGGGAGGAGTATTACGACCGGCTGACGACGCTCATCCGCGGGCACAAGACAACTCTGGTCTTCGTGAACACGCGCCGCATGGCGGAACGCGTCGCGCGGCACCTGAGCGATCGGCTCGGCGAGGACGCCGTGACGGCGCATCACGGCAGCCTGTCGAAGGAGAAACGGCTCGACGCCGAGACGCGGCTGAAGACGGGACAGCTCAAGGCGCTGGTCGCGACCGCGTCGCTCGAGCTCGGCATCGACATCGGCCACGTCGATCTCGTCTGTCAATTGGGATCGCCCCGTCGCATCGCGACGCTCCTGCAGCGCGCGGGACGATCCGGCCACACGGTGGCCGGGATGCCGAAGGGGCGCGTCTTCGTGGTCTCGCGCGACGACTTGATGGAGTGCGCGGCGCTCCTCCGGTCCATCCGGCGCGGCGAGCTCGACGCCATCGTCTCCCACGATGCGCCGCTCGACGTGCTCGCGCAGCAGGTGGTCGCGGAATCGTCGTGCCGGGAGTACAGCGAAGACGAGCTGTTCGCGCTCGTCCGCCGCGCGTGGCCGTATCGCGATCTGGCGCGCGCCGATTTCGACGCCGTCGTCCGGATGACTGCCGATGGGTTTTCGACGAAGCGGGGCCGGCGCGGCGCCCTCGTGCACCGCGACGAAGTCAACCGGACCCTGCGCGGCCGGCGGGGCGCGCGCCTCCTCGCGCAGACATCGGGCGGCGCGATTCCGGAAGTCGCGGACTACCGCGTCGTCCTCGAGCCGGACGAGACGTTCATCGGCACCGTCAACGAGGATTTCGCCATCGAGAGCATGACCGGCGACATCTTCCAGCTCGGAAACGCGTCGTGGCGGGTGCTGCAGGTCGCCCGCGGGACGGTTCGCGTCGCCGACGCCAAAGGATCGCCGCCGAACATCCCGTTCTGGCTGGGTGAAGCGCCGGCGCGAAGCGACGAGCTGTCGCGCGCGCGTCAGCGATCTGCGCGCCGACATGGACCGGTGGCTCGAAGAGATACCGGTGGCGCCCGGCGACGACTCCTGTGGCGTCCGGCTTCAGCCGGACCATCAGTTGGCTGATCACCGAGACTGGTCTGTCACACGGCGCCGCCGAACAGGTGGTCGAATATCTGGCCGAAGGCCGCCGCGCGCTCGGCGTCATCCCCACGCAGCAGACCCTGGTCCTCGAGCGCTTCTTCGACGAGTCCGGCGGCATGCAGCTCATCCTGCACGCGCCGTTCGGCAGCCGCATCAACAAGGCCTGGGGGCTGGCGCTTCGCAAGCGTTTCTGCCGTCAGTTCAACTTCGAGCTGCAGGCGGCCGCCACCGACGACGCGCTGCTGCTGTCGCTCGGTCCCCAGCACTCGTTCCCGCTCGCCGACGTCTTCCGCTACCTGCATCCCGCGACGACACGCGACGTGCTCGTGCAGGCGTTTCTCGACGCGCCGGTGTTCCAGACGCGATGGCGATGGAACACGACCGTGTCGCTCGCCGTGCCGCGCAGCCGCGGCGGGCGCAAGGTGCCGCCGCAGGTGCAGCGGATGCTGGCCGACGACCTCATGGCCGCCGTGTTTCCCGACGCCGCGGCCTGTCTCGAGAACATCCCCGGCGACCGCGAGATTCCCGATCACCCGCTGGTCGCCCAGACCGTGCGCGACTGCCTCCAGGAGGCGATGGATTTCGACGGCCTGACCGCGGTGCTCGACCGCATCCACCGCGGCGAGGTCACGCTCGTCGCCCGCGACACGCCGGAGCCGTCGTTCTTCGCGCACGAGATCCTGAACGCGAAGCCGTACGCGTTCCTGGACGACGCGCCGCTCGAAGAACGGCGGGCGCACGCGGTGCAGGCGCGCCGTGCCGGGGATCCGTCGTCGGCCGGCGATCTCGGGGCGCTCGATCCGGCGGCGATCGCACGCGTGCGCGCGGAGGCGAGGCCCGACCCGCGCGATGCCGATGAGTTGCACGACGCGCTGCTCGTCGCCGGGTGCTTGACGGACGCGGAAGTCGAATCGGCCGGAGCGGATTTGATGGAACGGCTCGTGTCCGCCGGGCGGGCGTGCCGGATTTCTGTGATGCCCGGCGCGCCCGAGAACCGCCGCGTCGCGATCGCGGCCGAACGGATTCCGGAGCTCCTTGCCGTTCACCCGGGCGCATCGCTGACGCCGCCGATTGACGTGCCGCCGTCGCGATCGAGCCGCGTCTGGACGCGCGACGAAGCGATCGTCGAGCTGCTGCGCGGACGCCTGACGATTGCCGGCCCGACAACGGCCGGCGCGCTGGCCGGCGTGCTCGGAATCGCCGCACGCGACGCCGACGCGGCGCTTCTCGCGCTCGAATCGGAGGGCGTGGTGCTGCGCGGGCGGTTCAGTCCTCGTCAGGCTGGCCTGAAGGCCAGCGCTACAAATCCTGCGGATCCCGAATCCCGAAACCCGAATCCCGAGTCCCGAGTCCCGAATCCCGGCAGCGAAGCCTCCTCAGCAGCGAAGCCCCCCTCGAATGGTGCGACCGCGCGCTGCTGGCGCGCATTCACCGTTACACGCTGAACCGGCTGCGGGCGGAGATCGAGCCGGTGAGCGCCGCCGACTTCATGCGGTTCCTGTTCGCCTGGCAGCACGTGGAACCGGCCGCGCGGCTGACCGGGATCGACGGGCTGCGCGAGATCCTCGCGATGCTGGACGGGTTCGAGCTCGCGGCAGGCGCGTGGGAGCGCGCGGTGCTGCCGGCGCGTCTGGTCCCGTACGAGCCGCAGATGCTCGACATGCTCTGCCTCGCCGGCGAGGTCGGCTGGGCGCGATTGTCCGCGCCAACGGATCCGCCGCGTCTCGTGCCCGCCACGCCCGTGGCGCTGTTCCTGCGCGAGCACGGCGACGTGTGGCAGCGGCTGCGAGGGACCGCCGATCGCGACCCACGGGCAGCCGAGGCCGCCTTGAGCGAACGCGCGCGCGCGGTGCTCGAGACGCTGCGCTCGCGCGGCGCGTCGTTCTTCAACGACCTCGGATCGGCGTGTGCGCTCGACGCCGACGATCTCCGCCAGGCCATCGGCGCGCTCGTCGCGTCGGGGCTCGCGGCCTCGGACGGATTCTCGGGCGTGCGCGCGCTCGTCCAGGCCGCGCTCGGCCGGCCGGCGCCGCTCCGTCGCCGCGCCAGCTTCACGGGCCGCTGGAGCGCCCTGCACATCGACGCAGGCGACGCGTCGCCGGAATCCGACGTCGAGACGCTGGCCTGGACGCTGCTCCGCCGCTACGGCGTGGTGTTCCGGCAGCTGCTGGCGCGTGAACCGAATGCGATTGCCTGGCGTTTGCTGACGCGCGTGTATCGCCGGCTCGAGGCGCGCGGAGAGATCCGCGGCGGGCGGTTCGTGACGGGCATGTCGGGCGAGCAGTTCGCGCTTCCCGACGCCGTCGCTCGGCTGCGCGAGATCCGCCGCGGCAGGCCCGACGGCCATCTCATCACCATCAGCGCCGCCGATCCGCTGAACCTCTCGGGCATCCTCACCGCCGGCGAGCGCATCCGCGCGGCCCGCCGCAATCGCATCGTCTATCGCGACGGGATCGCGCTCGCGGTCATGGAGGGTGATTTCGTGCGCGAGCTGGCGCCTATCGAGCCGGCAATCGCCGCCGACGTGTCCCGCGCGCTCGGCCGGCGCGCCCTCTCCGGTGGTGCCCTCTCCGGTGGTATCCGGCTTTAGCCGGACCGTCTTCGGTGGCGTCCGGCTTCAGCCGGACCAGCACAGGTCCGGCTAAAGCTGGACCCTACCGGGATGTCTGCATCGCCGCGATTCCGTACAACACCGTCACGATCGCCATGCTGATCAGCGCCGGCGTGATCTGGCAGACGAGATACAGCGCCGTCAACGCCGCGGACGAGACCGCCAGCACCAGCGCCGCCCGCGAGATCAGGCGCGGCGATGCGTCCGCGGACGAGCCGATCACCAGACCGAGGCTTCCCATCCCCACCAGGCAGATCGACATCGTGAACACCAGGCTTTGATAGATCGCCGAGACCGAGGGGGACATCCCGAGCCCCAGCGGGATCACGTAGCTCCGCATGGCGGCGTCGAGATTGAGGTACGCGGCGTCCGTCGGCTCGGGCCCCACCGTGTTGCCCAGGGTATGGAGCGCCGCCACGACGATCGTCGCGATCGAGGCCGCGGCAAACCAGCGGCGGCCGGGAGCGAACAGCGGCATCGAGGGCCCTCCGGAGATGCCTCAGGCGTTAGAGCAGCGCGCGTTCCATCGCAGGCCGATCCCACCTGGCCAGATCGGCGGCAAGCTCGTAGGTGGACTGCAGGAACTCCAGGAGCGTCTCGTCGGGCGTCGGCGACTCGCGCACGCGATCGTACAGGCAGGACGAACTCGCCGAAGTCCTTGCTGAAGAACGCCGCGTCCGGCCGCACCCGCCCGTCTGGAAACCCTGCCGGCGACGGATAGGCGTACGAGTAGAACGCCGGGTAGTCGATCGGCGCGGTGCCGGCCCAGAATCCGCAGCTGCTCACCTCGTGCGAGTAGGCTTCGCGCGTCACGCGATCGGGCAGGTTCGGGATCCCGCCCGGATGCTCCGGCGCCGGGCGGCCGGAAAAGCGGGTGACCGCGAGATCCATGGCCCCCCAGAACAGGTGCACGGGGCTGCACTTGCCGATGAAGCGGCCGCGGAAGATCTTGAACACGCGGTCGGCCTGCGCGAGCGCCCGCCAGAAGCGGTTGACCGCGTCCGCATCGTAGGCGCGGTGGGTCTCGTCCTGCGGGAATGGTATGGCCTCGGCAACCTCGTTCGGCTTCGCCGAGATCCGGACCGGGAGCTCCAGCCGCGTCAACTCGTCCATCAGCCGCGCGTAGAACGCGGCGACCGGCTGCGGCTCGAGCGGAAATCCGCCGGATCGGCCGTCGTTGGCGGCCACGATCAGCCGGTGATCCACGAAATCGAAATCGATCTGGAAGGATCGGCTGCCATGCGGGATCGGCGAGGTCGTGATGCCCCGCGACGTGAGGTAGAACGTCGCGTGCCACGAGTGGTTGATCGGCGGCGTGAGGCGCAGGCGCACCTTGCCGGCGATCTGCAGCCACAGGTGCAGCGTGTCGCGCGTGTCGATCCAGTCGTGAAGCGAGAGCGCCGGCCAGTCCGGCGGTCCCCCGGAGCGGGATGTCGTCAAGCCCATCCGGAAGGATATACACGGGGCGGGCGGAATAGAGCAAGATAGAACGACGTGCTGCGCAGAATCCTGAAATGGGCGGCTATTGCCCTGGTCGTGCTCGTCGCGACCGGCGCGGTGCTGTACGCCGTGGGTCTCCGCGTCGTGCTTTATGGCGGCGGCGCGGTGCGGTTCGCGTTCGTGGAGTCGGAGAGCGACCGCGCCGCCAGGATTGAACGCGACCGTGAGGCCCAGCGGGCCCGCGCGCCTGCCTCTCCTTCGCCATCACCAGTCGCGCCAGCGCTCGCCGCGCCGGTAGCTGCCGAGCCGCAGCCGGCGCCGGGCACCGACGCCCCTGCGGCTGCGCCTGCGGTGCCCGCCGCCTACTGGACCGACTTCCGCGGCCCGAACCGCGACGGAGTTTATCGGGAGCGGCCGATCCGTCACCAACTGGCCGGCCGACGGGTTGAAGCCGATCTGGAAGCAGCCGGTCGGCGGCGGGTACGCGTCGTTCGTCATTGCCGGCGGCCGCGCCTTCACGATCGAGCAGCGCGGGCCCCAGGAGATCGTCGCCGCATACGACGTCGCCACGGGACGCGAGCTGTGGACCAGCGCGTGGACCGCCACGTTCCACGAGTCGATGGGCGGCACCGGCCCGCGTGCGACGCCGGTCTGGGCGGCCGGACGCGTGTTCGCGTTGGGCGGCCTGGGAGAGCTGCGCTGCCTGGACGCCACCACCGGCGCGCTCGTGTGGCGCACGAACATCCTCGAAGACAGCGGCGCGACGAATCTCCAATGGGGCATGTCCGCCGCGCCCCTCGTCGTCGACGACACCATCGTCGTCCTGCCCGGCGGAACGGGCGGCTCGAAGGGGCAATCCGTCGTGGCGTACGATCGGCGCACCGGCAAGCGGGCGTGGTCGGCGCTGAACGACCAGCAGGCGTATGCGTCTCCCATGCTGGTCACGCTCGCGGGAGTCCGGCAGATTCTGGTCTTCAGCGCGTCGCGGGTCATGGGCCTGACGCCCGATCGCGGCGCCGTGCTGTGGGAGTACCCCTGGAAGACGGACTACGACGTCAACGCGGGGCAGCCGATCGTGATCGGCGACAACCGCGTCTTCGTGTCGTCGGGCTACGGCGGGGGCGCCGCGGTCGTCGAGCTCACGCGCTCGGGCTCCGGCGATTTCCAGGTGCGCGAAGTCTGGCGCAACATCCGCATGAAGAACCAGTTCACGAGCTCGGTGCTGCACGACGGCTTCATCTACGGCCTCGACGAGTCGATCCTCGCGTGCCTCGACGCGGCAACCGGCGAGCTCAAGTGGAAGGGCGGACGGTACGGCTACGGTCAGGTCATCCTCGCCAGCGGACACCTGATCGTGCTCGGCGAGGAAGGAGACCTCGTGCTCGTGCGCGCGACGCCGGATCGGCATCAGGAGCTCACGCGCTTCCCCGCGCTCGAGGGGAAGACGTGGAACCATCCGGCGATGAGCGACGGTATCCTGCTCGTGCGCAACATCAACGAGATGGCGGCGTTCGATCTGCGACCCCCCGCACGCTGAGCGGTACGCGTTGCAACGTCAACACCGCAGGGCTCCGGCTGAAGCCGGATGCCACCTACGCCGCGCATGGTCCGGCTGAAGCCGCCTTTCGACGGAGCTCAAGGCGGTCCTGAGCTTGTCGAAGGACCGGACGCCACCTGCACTGATCCGGGTCCCCGCCGGCCGTGATAAATTGGCGCATTCTCAGGAGACTTGATATGCACAAAGCAGCAGCACGAGCCGCGTGGAATCTCACCGTCGCCGCAGTGGCGGTCGCCGGAGCCGCCGTCCTCGCACAGCAACCCGCTCCGCAGACCCCTCCCGCGGGCGGACAGCAGGCCGCGCCCGCTGCACGGCGGGGAGGACCCGGCCCTGGAGTGCCGCGTGTTCCGTCGCTGCCTTTCCCTGACGCGCCTCAGGAGCTCGACACGCTCGGCGCGAAGATTCGCGTCGTCCCGATGGCCAAAGGGCTGGTCAATGCCTGGGGCATTGCGTTCCTTCCCAACGGCGACGTGCTCGTGACGGAAAAGCCGGGCCGGCTCCGGATCATCCGCAAAGGCACGCTGGACCCGCAGCCGATTGCCGGCGTCCCCGAGGTGTACGCGGTCGGACAAGGTGGGCTACTCGAGGTCCTGCCGCATCCGCGCTTCGCCGAGAACCAGCTGCTCTATCTGACGTACTCGAAATCGCGCGAGCGCACGGGCGCACCGCCCGCGGCGGCTCCCGCCCCGCCACCCGGCCAGGCGCCGCCCCGCGAAGGAACGACCGTGCTGGCGCGCGGCCGATTCGATGGCAAGGCATTGACGGATGTGCGCGAGCTCTTCGTCGCCGACAACTGGAACACCGGCAACCCGCACTACGGCGGCAAGCTCGCGTTCGGCCGCGACGGCATGCTCTACATGACGATCGGTGAGCGCGGCGATCGCAACCGCGCGCAGAACACGGCCCTGCACGGCGGAAAGATCCTGCGGCTCAAGGAGGACGGCACCGCGGCGCCGGACAATCCGTTTACCGGACGCGACGGGTTCAAGCCGGAGATTTACACGTACGGCCACCGCAACCCGCAGGCGCTCGCCTTCCATCCGGAGACGGGCGCGCTCTGGTCGACGGAGCACGGTCCACAGGGAGGCGACGAGCTCAACACGATTGTCGCGGGCAGGAATTACGGCTGGCCAATTGCGACGTTCGGCCGTGAGTACACCGGTGAGTACATCGCCCCGGCGTCGCGCGAGGGTGTCGAGCCGCCGGTGATTTTCTGGGCACCGTCACTCGGGCTGTCGGGCATGACCTTCTACTCGGGCGATCGGTTCCCGGCGTGGAAGGGCAATGTGTTCCTTGGCGCGCTGTCGGGCCAGCAGATTCAACGCGTCGTGTTCACCGACAGGGGCCCGGTCGGCCGCGAAGCGCTGCTCGGCTCGCTCAGGCTGCGCATCCGTGACGTTCGACAAGGTCCCGACGGGTTCCTCTACGCTGCCGTCGATGAGAACCCGGGCGGGATTCTGCGGATCGAGCCGGCCGCCGCGCCGACCAGCTCCGCCGGCCGCTAACGCCGCTTATTGCGAGACGCTGTGAGGGTGCTGCCGGTAGTGCTGCCGCAACAGATCCTTGCCGTAGTCGTTTCCGTTCGGCGTGCGCACGACGACGTGAATGTGCTCGCGGTTGGGCGCCGCCGGATTCGACGCGAGGTGCCGGAGGTTCGCCGGCCGCTGGTGATCGAACTCGATGAGGACCACCGGGCTGTGAATCCGGTAGTAGAAGACGCTGTCGGGGGCGCTGCCGCCGATCCAGGCAAACGAGGTCCGGTCGAGATGCTGCCGCACCTCCTGCATCCTCACGCGCGCGTGCCCGTCGTCCATGTTGTTGACGTAGAGCGCAATCAAATCGAGGAGCTGCTGGCGCTGGCCCTCTGACATCTCCGACGCGCGGAGGCCGGCATAGTCCAGCACGACGTTGTCCTTGAAGGCTTCGGTCAGGTTGTTGTTGGCATCCTTCGAGACCGACAGGACGGCCTTCTGCCGCCGCGGGGCATCCAGCGCCTCGAGCAGCGCCACGCCTCGATTCTGCTCGTCCTGCAGAACGGCCGTGCCGCTGAATTTGCCCGATCGCGCGATCACCGGCTCGGAGCCCGCGAAGACCGGGCTCATCACTACCTGATCTCCCAGGACGAAGTAATTGATGATGGCGTGATGGCCGTCGAGCTGCCAGCCCCAGGGCTCCGTGGCGGACGGCGCGCCCATCACCGTGAGGTGATACTTCCACTCCCCGTATTGCTCGAAATCGTTCTTGTTCAACTCGCCCAGCGTGTGGTTGAGGCGCATGATGTCGCGCGTCTGCTCGAGCCCCTTGGCGCTGAGCGCCGCGCGGAGGAGCGCAAGACCCGCGTCGCGCTGGCTCTCGGTCAGCTCCTCGAAGCTCACTCCCTGGCGGATGTAGAAATGCTGGTTCATCCACTTGCGCCACTCCGGATCGTCGATCGGGAACGCGCTCTTCTCCCGCTGCGATGGCGTCAGCACCGCGAGGAACGCATCGGCTGCCTTGCGAACCGGCTCGGTCGACACGCCGGTCGCCCGAATCGCAAAGAGCCCCGGCTCAATCTCTCCGGCGGCAGTGATCCCCTTGAACGGCTCGGCTAGGCCCTGCTTCTCGGACGACGCCGACATCTGGCGGAAGCGGTCGGTAGTGCTGCCTTGCGATTGGGCAGGCGCCTCCCGGAATGCCGCGGTTCCGAACGCGAGCACGAGGCAGCCGAGGACCAGCAGGCGGGATGACGAGGCGCTCATTCAGGACCGTCCCTTCCAATACGACATCACCGCCGTATTGTAGCGCTCCGATCATCCGGGGGATAGGGGCCCCCGGAGTAAGACGACCGTCGGCGAGCGTAGCGGGCCGGCCTCTACGGGCACTCGTAGAGAGCCGGCCCCATCAGTGGGAAGCCCGACGGTATAAAGTGGTCTAGTGCGTGCCCACCTTCAGGCGATCCACTACCGACTTCACGCCGTCAGTCTCGCGGGCCACTTCGACGGCCCGGCGCTTTTCAGCCGCTGAGGCGACCGTGCCGCTGAGCGTCACGACGTTGTCCTTCGTGTCCACGTCGATCTTCAATCCGGCGATGGAGCTGTCGGCAAGGAACTTGGTCTTGACCTTGGCGGTGACAGCGGCGTCGGCCGTCGCCTCAGCCGTTTTGCTGGCCGCGTCGCCAATCTTGTCCCCCGCCTTGTCCGCCGCGTCGCCGACCTTCTTGCCGGCAGTAGCGACCGCGTCGCCGGCTTTGTCCGCGGCTTCGCCCGTCTTGGCCTGTGCGGTGTCGTCCAGACCTCCAGGCGGCGTCACGCCGGCCTGCACTGTCAACTGATCGACGACGTCGCGGACGCCCGCAGTGCCCTTCGCGAGCTCGACCGCGCGGGTCCGTGCGGCTGCGGTGTCGACCTCGCCCTTCAGCGTGACGACTTTGTCCTGCGTGTCGACGTCGATGCGGTACGCCTTGACCGTATCATCCGCCGCCAGCTTTGCCTTGACCGCCGTCGTCACGCCCGGGTCGGTTTCCGCGCATGCCACCGTCATCATCGCAACCGCCACGGCGCCGAGCCACACACCCACCTTGCTTCGAACCATGATGCCTCCTTGAGTTCCGTCCCCGGGATAGGAGTGCACGGCCCGTGCCGACTGCCGTTCGGCGGCCGGGCTCGAGGCCTGTACGGTTCCGCTCGGTCTGTCGTTGATGACAGCAGGGCCGTAACGGACGCCAAGGAGCCTGTGGATGCGCGTATTCTTTCAGATGAGCGGCGGGGCTGGATTCTTCCCTGGCCTCGGCGGCCCGTGCACGATCGACATCGAGGCGCTCGAAGGGGAAGATCGTAGCGCGCTGAAACAACTCGTCGAGGAAACGAGGTTCTTCGAGTTGCCAGCCCGCATCCCCGCGCCTCGCGGCTTCTCGGATCTGCGCACCTACGAGATCACGATCGAGGATGGAGGCCGGCAGCACACTGTCGCCGTGTGTGATCCGATCATCCCCCGGGCGATGCACCGCTTGATCATTCGCCTGCGCGAGCTTACGGTATCGACTTACACGAGATTGCAGAACCGATAAGGGGGCCTCGATACAGGCCGCGCCCGCCCGCATGCCATAATCGAGACCCATGAGGCTCAGTGGCAGCAGGTCGTACCGGCGGTGATCCGACGTACGCCCAGAGTACTCAGGCCCTGAGCGGCGCAAGACGAAGCGGCGGCGTCCGCAGCCGCTGCGAGTGCTGCTGTCTTTGCTCGTCCTGGCGGCTGTCGGGTACGCCCTGGCAGTGCTCTGGCTGATCGGGCGGGAAACCCGGCTGGTCTTCGACGCCGTGCAGACGCTCGCGGCCACCCGGCCGGGGTTCCCGTACGACCAGATCGACATTCCGCGGGCCGACGGAGCGCACCAGTTCGCCTGGGTGATGCGGCGCGGCGACACGGACGATGGGACGTGGGTGATCTACCTCCACGGGAACCCGGCGACTATCGCGTCGAAGATCAACATCTCGCATTACACCCAGCTTCGGGCCCTCGGCTTGAACCTGCTCGCCCCGGAGTATCGCGGCTTTGCCGGGCTCGAGGGCGCGCCAACCGAGGCGGCGATCGCCACAGACGTGCGCGCCGCGTACGACTACCTGCGCGTCACGCGCAAGATCGCGCCGGCCCGCATCGTGATCTACGGCTGGTCGCTTGGCGGGGCGGCCGCCGTCGACCTCACGTCGGCGACCGAGCAGGCGGCGGTGATTCTCGAGGGAGCCCCGGCATCGATCGTCGACCTCGGCCGGCAGCGCTATCCGTTCTTTCCGGTTCGCCTGATCATGCGCAGTCCCTTCGACTCGATCCGGAGAGTCGGTCGCATCCGCTCGCCGATGCTCTTCCTGCACAGCACGGACGACGAGGTCGTGCCGATCTCGGAGGGACGCCGGCTGTTCGATGCCGCGAAGGCTGAGAAGACTTTCGTGGAAGTCCAGGGCGGGCACGTCGGCGCGAGCGAAGTCGATGCGCGCCGCTTCTACGAAGCGATTCGGCAGTTCCTCGAGCGGTATGGCCTTCTGGGGCCAGCCGTCAAGGCGAAAGAAGGCCAGTGAGAGTATCAGCTGGCGTCTTGGCAATGGTCCGGCTGAAGCCGGACGTCACGCGATCGGACGTTTCTACTCGACGATCGTGAACTTCGCGAGGGCGTCCTCCCTGATCGTCAATCCAAGCCCCGGGACATCGTCGCGGAGATCGATCGACCCGTCCACCGGCGTCGGCTCACCCTCGAAGATGTAATAGAACAGCTCGTTGCCGACCTCGACGTCGACCGGCGGAAAGTATTCGGCGATCGGCGAGTTGAAGCTGGCCATGACAACGTGAAAGTTGTGCATCTGGCCGGCGTGGGGGACGACGGGCACTGAGTGAGCTTCCGCGAGCGCCGCGATCTTGCGAGCCTGGGTAATGCCGCCGACGCGATTGGTGTCGAACTGGATGTAGTCGAGCGCCTTCGCATCGAGCAGATCGCGAAACTCGTGCACCGTGAACGCGTGCTCCCCGCCGGAGATGGGCATCAGGTTCATCGCTTTCAACGCGGCGTACCCGTGCAGGTCGTCGGGAATGACCGGTTCCTCGAGCCACCGCAGGTTGAAGCGCTCGAGCCGCGGCAGCATGCGCCGCGCGTAATCGAGCGTCCAGCCCATGTACGCATCGGCCATGATGTCGATGCCGTCGCCGGCGGTGTCGCGGACGGTGCGCACGAGATCGACGTTCCGCTGCATGCCCTCGGCGCCGTCGGCCGGGCCCCATCCGAACCGCAGCTTCATCGCCTTGAAGCCCTGCTTCTTGTAGTTCCGTGTTTCAGCCGCGAGATCGTCGAGTGGCTGGCTGTACAGCCGGCTCGCGTAGACGGGGATGCGCGGCTTGGTTCGCCCGCCGAGGAGGCGGAACACCGGCTGGCCGGCAGCTTTGCCGAGAATGTCCCACAACGCGATGTCGACCGCGCTGATGGCCGTCATCCCGATGCCCTTCCGTCCGAACGCCAGCGTCCGCCGGTACATGTGCTGCCAGAGGAACTCGACATCCCAGGGATCCGCGCCGATCAGCATCGGCTTGAAGTACAGATCGATCGTCTGCTTCGACACGCGCGGCGCCAGCGCCGCGTTGCCGATTCCGACGTGCCCGGCATCCGTGAAGATCTCGACGATGAGCCAGCCGTGGAAACGGAAGCCGGCCATCGGATCGCCGCCGGCCCCGCTCCGCTCGCCCAGCTGGAGGAGATCGATCGGGTTCGTGCAGAAGTGCGGCTGCGGCGCGACCGTGGGGCCGCGCCATTCGACGACGCGCGTGCGGATGTCGGTGATTTTCACTGGGACTCCGGAAGTTATGCCGTGACGCGCGCGCGGCCGCGCGCATCCTCGAGCGGATGAATGTCTGGCGTGGTCAGCAGGATCACGATGAACGCCGTCACGTGGAACGTGCCCACGATGCCGAACACGGCGCCGTAGCCGAGCCCGCTGTCGAGCATGCGGCCGGCCACCAGGTTGAACACGACGCCGCCCATCGCGCCGCCGAAGCCGACCAGGCCGGCCACCGAGGCCACGATTCGCCGGGGAAACAGATCCGTCGGCACGATCATCACGAGCGTGGACCACGACTGCTGGCCGAAAAAGGCGACGCTGAAGAGCACGATGGCGACGTCGGTCGGAGCCTGGGTCACGAACACGATGATCGGCATCATCGCGGCGCTGGCGCCGAGCGCGGTCTTGCGCGCCGCGTTCAGCGACCAGCCGCGGCTCAGCAGCCACCCGGAGAACCAGCCGCCGACGAGGCAGCCGACACCGGCGGCGGCGTAGGGAATCCACGCGTAGGCGCCGACTTGTTTGACGTCGAAGCCGCGCACGTCGTACAGGTATTTCGGCAGCCAGAACAAGTAGAAGTACCACGCCGCGTCGCTCAGGAACTTCGCGACGACGAGGCCCCAGACCTGGCGATACGACAGCAGGCTGCTCCAGGAGGCTTTCGGTTCGTCGCCCGGCGCGACGACGAGGACCTCGGCGATCTCCGCGCGTTCGGCCGGCGACAGTCCCGGGTGCCGCGACGCCGGCTGGTACGCCCGCATCCACCAGATCGTCCAGAGCAGCCCGATCAGCCCGGTGGCGGCGAACACCCACCGCCAGCTCGCGATGCCGAGAATCGCCGCGATGGCCGGCGGCGCCACGACCGCGCCGATCGCGGTGCCGGCGTTGATCATCCCCATCGCCAGCGATCGCTCGCGCGCGGGGAACCATTCCGCGACCGCCTTGGTCGCCGCGGGAAAACCTCCGCCTTCGCCGATCCCGAGGAGAAAGCGGCTCAAGAGCAACGAGCGGAACCCGGTCGCGAACGCGTGGCTGGCCGACGCGAGCGACCATCCGATCATGATGACGAACAGCCCGCGCCGCGTACCGAGCGCGTCCACGAGCGCGCCGCCACCCGCGTACATGAACGCATACGCGACGAGAAACGCCGCCTGCAGCTGGGAGAACTCCGTGTTGCTGAGCGGGATGTCGGCCTGCACGGCCTTGATGGCGACCGAGAGCGCCTGGCGGTCGAGATAGCTGATTGCGATCGCGGTGCTGAGCAGCGTCGCGATGCGCCACCGGACTGAGCGGATAAGGCCTCCTCTGTTCGACAGCGGACCTATTCTAGTCTCAGGTCTTGGGTCTTAAGTCGTGGGTCTTGGGGGTCTGGAGTCCCGAGTCCCGAGTCCCGAGTCGGGGCCCGAGTCCCGAGTCCCGAGACGTGAGACCGGCTGTCAGTCCGCCGGCAGCGCCAGCGTCCAGACGCTGCCGCTTCTCAGTGACCGTTCGAACACCACGCGTGCGGCGCGAGGCGACCACGCGGGGTACCGCACGTAGCCGCTCGGGGAGGTGAAGCGCGTCAGCGCCGTGACCGCCCGGGTGCGCCGGGACACGGCGTACACGTTCCACACGCCGTCCCGCTCTCCTGCAAAGGCGATCCGATCGTTGTCGGGCGCCCAGGAGTGCGGCCAGCTCTGGCCGCGTTCGAACGTCAGCTGCGTGACCGGCCCGCCCTCGCGCGCGACCACGCCGATGAACGTCTGATCGCCGCGCTTGACCTCCACCGCGAGCGACAGGCCATCCGGCGACCACTCCGGATACGACACCGCTTCGGGATCCGACGTGATCCGGACTCGCGGTCCGTCGAGGCGCTGCGTCCACACGTTCATCACGCCGTCGGGGGCGATCACGTGAAACGCCAGCTCGCGCCCGTCCGGCGAAATGCGCGGCTCCCGCATGCCCGCCACATCGACGGCAACCGGCGTGACGCGCCGCGTCGCGGCGTCCACCCAGGCCAGCGATCGCGCCGTCATCGGGCCGCGGCCGACCAGCACGCGGCTCGCGTCCGGAGCCCACTGCGGATCCCAGGATTCCAGACCGGCGACGAGCGGCGCGCGCGCCGTCCCGTCCTCGCGCATCAGCCACACCGACGGCGGCGAGCCGACGGACGTCTGAAAGTAGGCGATGCGCCCGTCGGACGAGTAGGCGGGATGCGTGTTGCGCGCGACGTCGTCGGTCAACCGGCGCGGTTCGAGCGCCGCGCCGTCCGGACCGACATCCACCGCCCACAGGTTGCTGTCCTCGGTGACGAGGCCGAACGCGATCGCGCCGCCCGACGTCACCGACACGCCGGTGACGATGCCGGCGTCGAGCGGAACGACGACTTCTTCGCTGCCGCGCGGCGTGCCGTCTTCCGCGATCGCGTGGCGCCAGAGGCGGCCGTTGCCTTCGCGGCTCGTGCCGCCCCAGTAAACCGACCGATCGCCGGGCCCGAAAGCCGGATCCGCGCCGCCGGGCGCCACGGCAACGCGGCGCATCGCCCCATCCGGAACGTCGAGGGTCCAGATCTCGTTCGTCCATCCGCCCTGCGAGACGATGAAGGCGATGTGACGGCCGTCGTGGGACCACGAGGGCGAGCGGTGGCCGCCGGCCGGCTTGCCGAAACGCGTCAGCTGGCGGCGGCCCGTACCGTCCTTCCGCACGACCCACAGCACGGACTGCGACGCCATCCCGCCCGCGTCGGACGTGAAGACCAGCTCGTCGCCGCGAGGTGACCAGTCAGGGTCCGATCCGAACTCCACGACCTGCTGCGGCACGCCGCCGGTCGACTGGACGATCCAGATGCCGCCGCGCTTGCGCGAGTGGTACGCGATCCATTGACCATCCGGCGACCACGCGGGCTGCGTGTTCTGGCCCTCATCTTTCGTGAGCGCCATCTCGGCGCTGCCGCTCGCGAGCCCGACCAGGTACAGCTCGAGATGGCCCGTCGCGTCCGAGGCATAGACGACGGCGCGGCCGTCCGGCGAGAGTGAGGGGGCCGCGTTGTACCCGCTCCGCGTGGTCAGGCGCCGTATCGACGGCGTCCCTGGATCCTTCGCCGCAGGCGTCCTGGTCCAGACCCAGGCGGCGGTCGCCGCAACCGCGATCGCCGTCAAGGCGACGGCCGCGATCGGCACCAGCAAGCCGCGTCTGTGCGGTCCCGGGATGACGGTTGGGATGACCGGGACGGGCCGCTCGACAGCCGGCGGCGCTCCGTCGCGGACGATCGTGACTGGCGCAATGAAGCGGTAGCCGCGTTTCGCCACGGTTTCGATGTACCGCGCCTCGTGCGCGTCGTCGCCGAGCCCTTTGCGGAGCTGGGCCACGGCGCGGGTGAGGACGTTCGGCGTGACGAACGTCCCCGGCCACAACCCGTCGAGCAGCTCGTCCTTGGTCACCAGCCGATCGCGGTGCTCGATCAGGTGGACGAGCACGTCGAACGCCTTTGGCTCCAGCGGGATCGCCTCGCCGCCGCGGGAGGCCGTCATGCGGCCCACGTCCACGCGCGCGTCTCCGAACTCGTAGATTTCGCCTCTCGTCACAGGATCCTCAACACCCGGCAACACCATCACGGCAACATCACAACGGCGTCACGACGCCGCGCCCGTGCCGGAAGCATCCTCGGGGCGGGGGTGCGGCGTGCGAACTATCGTGTGTATCGGAATGATGGCGTCCTTCAGTATGGGTCCGGTCGCGGCGGCGGACCGCCGGCGCGCCGACCCGGGCGCCGAGCTCTCGATCGACCAGCGCGGCGGCATCGTCGTGCCCGTGACGGTCGGCGGCGCCGGCCCGTTCCGTTTCATTCTCGACACGGGAGCCACGCGCTCCCTCGTCGGCGACGAGCTCGCGGGGCTCCTGGAGGCGCCGGTGGTGGCGCGCGCCGAGCTGGTCACCAGCGCCGGATCCGAGATGCGGGGCGTGGTGCGGCTCGCACGCGTGGAGGTCGCCGGCGCGCAGGCCGACTCGCTCCTCGCGTCTGTCATTCCAGCGGCGCGGCTGCGCGCGCTTGGGAGCGGCGTTCGTGGTCTCCTCGGCCAGGATTTCCTGTCGGCCTTCAACTATACACTCGACTATCGGCGCCGCCGGCTGACCTGGGACGAGCCGGGGGACGTGAATTGCGGCGACACGTCCGCCGTTCGACTGATTCCTGCCGAAGGCCGCTACGTCGTGCACCTCCCCGCGAGCGGCCGCACCCGCGCACTGCGGCTCGTTCCGGACACCGGCGCGGAGGCCTTCGTCTTCTTTCACGCGCCGGGCGAGGCCGCACCGGCCGTCGCGATCGGACGTGCGCGAATGACGGGGCTGGCCGGCGATCGCGGCGTCCGAGCCGCCATCGCGCCGCGTCTCGCCGTCGGCGGCGTCACGCTGCGGGATCAGCCGGCGGTGATCGTCGATCGGGGGGACGCTGAGGCTGACGGACTCCTGCCGCTGCACGCGTTCGCGAGCGTCTCGTTCAACATGCGTGACCTGTGCCTGGTCGTGCGCGGGGCGCGGTAGGCGGGGGGCCCAGGGGGGTCAGGTCATGAATCATGAACGAAGGCGGGGGGTCAGGTATGAATCGTGAGCGGGATCGGGAGTGGTCAGCGCCTCGACTCGGCAGTCAATTCATGATTCACGACCTGACCCCTCGGGCGGACCCCTCGGGCGGACCCCTCGGGCGGGTCCGCGGACACGCGAGCACAGGGGGTCAGGTCATGAATCATGAACGAAGGCCGGGGCAGGTCATGAATCGTGAACGGGATCGGGCTGGTCAGCGCCTCGACCCGGCGTCAATTCATGATTCATGACCTGACCCCCCGTCAGACCCGGACGGGCAACGGCGAGGCGACCGCGTCCGGCGCGTACCGCCGGAGAATGGCCAGTCCGATTGCCGCGCGGCGGACGCGCTCGCGCGAGAGCGCCAGGACGGTCGATTCCAGGTGCTGGCCCGCCGGGTAGATGCCGGGCGCGTTGCGGAGGCCGAACTTCAGGTAGATCGGCGCGGCGATCCGGACGAGCTCGGGAATCTCGTAGTGCCGCACGGTGCCGCCGAAGTCGTCCGGCGCCTCGACGTAGAAATCGATCGGCGCATCCACCGCGGCGCGGATCGCGGCAATCTGCGGAAGCGACAGATCGACGGGCAGGTTGATCGAGGTCGCGCCGAGATCCTCGAGCACGCGCGCCGACGCCGGGTTGGCGGCCGCCAGCGTGACCGACACCTTGAGGACGAAGTCCGGCGGCAGATCGCCGGCCGACTTCATCCGGCCGAGGATCGACAGCTGCCCGATGTCGGCGACCAGCACGGACCGGATGCCGAGCTCCGCCGCGTGGCGGACGTCCTCGAGCCCGAAGACGAGCTGATCGATCCCGCGCAGGGAGCATCCCAGCACGCGGCCCGACGCGCTCGAGGCCTGCACGCCGGTGTCCCAGTTGGCCCGCGGCCCGACGAACAGACACACCTCCATGGCGCGCGCCGCGCCGAGCGCCACCATCGCGCGGATCTCGTCGTCGGTCTGCAGCATGATCCCGCTGCCCTGGCTGATGCGGTGGATGGGGACGGCGTGCTCGTCGGCTGCGGCGCCAATCGCCTCGAGCGCCCGGGGCCCCTCGCACGAAGGGATCTCGACCCGGTATTGACCGCCGTCGGCGAACCGTTTGCGTGACGCCGGCAGGTCGTAGGCATCGCGAGCCGGAAGGTCAAAGGTTTTCAGAATCTCGGCGGTCGTGCGCATGCCGGTATCTTAGCGTGAGTTCCGTATCGGGACTCGGGACTCGGGACTCGGGACTGGCGACTCGGGACTCGGGCCGCGGTCGTGGTATCGTCGAAGGTGCCTGCTACGCCAAGGGGGGTCCCATGATGACGCTCGTGTTCCTGATCGTGCTTGGATTGACGCTGCCGCCCCAGGATCCCCCGCAGGAAGAGCGGCCGCGCGTGCCGAAGGACTCGATTGAGCTCGTCGTCACCGGCTGCCTCAAGGGGCGGCTGCTGGCCGTATCCGACCTGCGCCAGACCGACACGCAGAGCGGCCCCATCATCCGGGCGAAGACGTTCCGCCTCGCCGGCAAAAGCGAGGTGATGAAGATCGTGAAGCAGGAAGATCGCCACCTGGTCGACGTCATCGGCATCGTGAAGAAATCGGCGCTCATCGAGCCCGGCGTGAAGGTCGGCAAGGGGGTCGTGATCAGCGGCGGTCAGCCGACGGCCGGCTCCGGAATGCGGCCCAGCCCCAACCCTTCTGAATACATCCCCGTCATGGACGTGGAGACGGTCCGGCTGCGCGCGACGTCCTGCGGCGCCTGAGCCGCGTCAGAGCGTGCCGTAGACGAGCGCGACGAAGTTGTCCGGCGGCATCATCCCTTTGCCCCACACGGCGTCGAACTCGGCGCTCGGCTTCGCCGCCTGCACTTCGGCGAGCGTGCGGCCCGCCTTTTTCTGGGTGCGGACCCGGTCGCGGACGGTCGTGAGCATCGTTCGATAGGCGTCGAGCGTGGCGCGATCGCCGAGCGGCCCATGCCCCGGCACGATCTTCGTCGTCGCGTTCGCCATCTTGAGCGCGCGTTCGGCGGCGCCGATCATGCCGTTGATGTTGCCGCCGGTGCTCGCGTCGATGAACGGATACATGCCGTTGAAGAAGGTGTCCCCCAGGTGCAGCACGTTCCCTTTGGCGTAGTGCACGATGATATCGGTGTCGGTGTGCGCCGGGGGAACGTACGTGAGAGCAATCTCCTCTCCGTTGGCGCTGACCGAGTGCTTCTGCGTGAAGGTCGCCGTCGGGAGCGCCGCCGCCGGCGACGGATCGAAGTGCATCCCGAGCACGTCATGGGACTCGCCCATCCGCTTCTTCGTGTTCGCGTGCGCCACGATCGCCGCGCCCGCGGTACGGAAGTTGGCGTTGTTGTCCGTGTGATCGAAGTGCCAGTGCGTGTCGATGAGCGTCTTGACGGGCGCGCCGTCGAGCCCGTCGAGCGCGGACTTGAGCCTCGCCCAGGCGGGTGTGAGGAAACTGTCCACGACGACCTTGCCATCCGGTCCGTGGAGCACGACGACGTTGCCGCCGGGACCTGAGAACAGCACGAGCCGATCGCCGAGCCGCGTGGTTTCAATCGGCAGCGCCCCCATTTGCGCACGGAACATCGACAGCGGATCGGTCTGCGCCGGCGCGGCCTGGAACATGCCGGCGTGCGCCGGCACCTCGAAGACGTTCGCATAGCGGAAGATGAGCGCGCCACCGGAGAGCAGGCCGGCGTTGCGCAGGAACAGTCGACGGGACGAAGAGGTCATTGTCATAAGTGGGCGTTTCCGTTGTGTTGCGCGCCGACGCGACGCGCGGACCCGGCGGCCCGAGCGGGGAACAGAATACGGCGACTTGCGGCCGCGAGGCAACTCGCCGCCTCGATCGGTATCAGCGATTCGGGATTCACGGATTCACGGATTCACGGATTCACGGATTCAGGGATTCAGGGATTCAGGGATTAGGGATTAACGGGATTAGGGATTTTAGGGATTCTCCCTCCCCATCCGGGTGATCCGCGCGCCTGCCCGCGCGAGTCAGAATCGGAGTCATGCCGAACTACACTCTCGACACTCTCTCGAACGAGCTCGCTGATCTGGCCGCGGCCGGCGCTGCCTCCGTCGTCCAGGTGCTCGGCGCCGAACGCCCTGCCAGCGGCGTGGTGCACGGCGCCGACACGATCGTCACGACCGCTCGCGCCATCGGACGCGAGGACGGATTGCGCGTCAGGGTCGGCGAGGCCGACCCGGTTGACGCCACGCTCGCCGGCTGGGATCCCGCGACGGGCATCGCGGTACTCCGCACGCCCGGCCCCATCAACGTGCCGGCTCCGTCGGTCGCCGACACGGAGCCGCGTCCCGGTCACATCGTGCTCGCGCTCGCGCGCTCCTGGAGCAACGCCGTAACCGCCAGCTTTGGCATCGTCGCGGTCGTTGGCGGTCCCCTGCGGACCGGGCGCCGCCGACAGATCTCGCGCGTGATTCGCGTCACGGCACCGATGCACGACGGTTTTGCCGGCGGCGCGCTCTACGACGCAGCGGGCCGGCTCACCGGTCTCGCGACGGCCACGGCGATCCGCGGATTCGGCGTCGCCATCCCCGCCGGCATCGTGTGGGCGTCCGCCGCCAGGATCCTGACCGCGGGCACTCCGCGCCGCGGGTTCGTCGGGCTTGCGCTGCAGTCGGTGGAATTGCCGCCCGCGCAGCGTCCGGAAGGACGCGAGCGCGCACTGCTCGTTCTTGGGATCACGCCCGGCAGTCCGGCCGAAGCGGCGGGGCTCATCGTTGGTGACGTGCTGGTCGACTTCGACGGCCAGCCCATCGGGTCGCCGGACGATCTTCTGGATTTGCTGACCGAGAACCGGGTCGGCCGGACGGTTGTCGCGCGCACGCTGCGCGGCGGGACGCTTCGCGAGGTGCAGATCGGCGTGGTCGAACGCGCGAAGCGGTGACCGCCTTCGCCAAGGCTACGGCGAGTCTCGCCGTAGCGCCGCCGCGAGTGCCCGCGGCGCGGAGGCGGACCGGGACGCGGCCGCCGCCCGCTGCGTCCTTACATACGAATGCGCATCCTGATCGTCGGACCGCCGGCGCGCCGGCACCAGCTGCATGCAGCGCTTCCGGAAGGCATCGACGTCGCCGGCGAAGCCGCGACCCTGAGCGCCGCGCGAGCGCTCGACGCTGACGTCGATGCGTTTCTGGTGGCCGCTCGCGGCCCGACCGGCGACGAGCCGCTCGCTTTCACCCGAGCGCGCACCGGACACGCGGCCGGGCCCACGGTCGAGACACTCACGCCGCGGGAGGTGCAGGTGCTGGCGCTCGTCGCAGACGGACTGTCGAACAAGGAGATCGGCGCCGCGCTGGGGGTCAGCGACGAGACCGTGAAGTTCCACCTGGGATCGGTCTTCGGCAAGCTCGCCGCCTCCAACCGGACCGACGCCGTGCGGCAGGCGCTGCGGCGCGGCCTGATCCCGCTCTAGCGTGCCGGGCGGACCGGGGAGGCCTGAAGAGTAATTCTCGTGGCTTCCACCTTCAGGTGGAAGGATGCGGCGGACGCTGACTTCCGCCTGAAGGCGAAGCCACAAACTCAGGTACTCAGTTCAGCCGACCGCCCTTGAAGGCGCTCCCTTGCAATTCGTAGTACTGCCGGTACCTCCCACGCCTGAAGATCCACCCTCCGAGCGGTCCCAGCCAGTCCAGGACGTAGTGCATGTACCCGAGGTCCATGAGCTCGATGAGGTTGCCGTCGGGGTCCTTCGCAAAGAAGAACGAGTGGCCGCGCGGCGATTGTTCCGGCTTGCTCACGCACTCGACGCCGTTCCTCACGAGGTAGTCGTACCAGACCTGCAGGTCTCTGACGTTGAAGGAAATGTGCGTGAGGCCGACGCGGTTCCAGGGCACAACGGCCGGTGGCAGTTGGGGCTGAAACTCGAAGATCTCGAGGACCGCGCCTCCCGGGACCCGTATCCAGCCGATCTTGCACCGGGGTTCCGCGGCCTCCACGCCGAAGAACGTGCGCACCCGGTCCGGCGGCGTATCCGCCACACCGACGAGCGGGCACCCGAACACGTCCCAGTAGAAGCGGACAGCCTTGTTGAAGCTGGACACCGTGATACCGACGTGGCTGAACGATCGAACTCTCACGTTCTTGCCTCCGCCTCTCGAAGTTCCGTGGTTTTGATGTGATCCGCGACCCTGAGCGCCTGCGCCGCGATCGTCAGGCCCGGGTTGACGGCGGCCGACGATGGAAAGAACGACGCGTCGACGACGAAGAGATTCTCGACGTCGTGGGCGCGGCAGAACGGATCCAGCACGGAATTCCGCGGATCGGTTCCGAACGCCAGCGTACCGCACTGATGCGTGGTGTTCTTGCTCCCGTGGGAGTGCTTCACCACGATCCAGAAGCCGAGCCGGCGGAGAATGCGTTCGGTCTCCTTCACCAGCATCCGGTGCGGCTTCAGGTTGTTCGGCCGATACCGCAGGCGGACACGCCCATCAGCTTCTACCGTCACACGATTGTCGAGGCTGGGAAGATCCTCGGACATCGCCAGCCAGTCGACGCCGCGCGCGACCCACTGCTCGTACGGCCACAAGGGGATCCACGGATAGGCCGTCTGCGCCATGACGCCGTGCGTTCTTCCCTGGGACTGGATCTGCCCCAGCGGGTAGGTGGTGTCGGGACCGCGAAAGTAGAAATCGTTGATGGCAACCGTTTTTTGAAAGACCGTCGAGTTCCTGCGGAACGGGTGGAAGCCCTGCATCATGGTCGCCAGGTGCGCCATGTATCGCCTCCCCACGAGTCCCGAGGAGTTCGCCAGGCCGTCGGGATGCGCGGCGTCCGCCGAGCGCAGCAGCAGCGCGGCGGAGTTGACGGCCCCGCACGACACGACGAACACCGAGCCGCCGACGCGGAGCGTCTCGCCGTTCCGCTCGACTTCGACCGCGATCACCTTGCCCGAGGGGCCGGCGATCAGACGCCGGGCGCAGGCATTCGTCCACAGCGTGACGTTCGGGCGTTGGATGGCCGGGCGGATGCAGCAGACGTCCGCTTCGCTCTTCGCGTGGCGCTTGCAGACGAACGAATTGCACGTGCTGCAGAGGATGCACCCGTCGTCCTCACCGACTCGCAGGAGCCCGAGCGGCAGCGGCGACGGATGGAGGCCCTGGCGCCGGAGCTTCTCGACAATCTCCGCCATTTCGGGCGAGTGCGGAACGGACTCGTACGGGAACGGTCCGCGCGGCGGCTCCGTCGGATCGATGCCGTTCTGTCCGCGAACGTGATAGAGGCGTTCGGCACGCTCGTAGTACGGCTCGAGCGTGTCGTAGTCGATCGGCCACGCCGGCGAGATGCCGTCGGCATGTTCCACCGCCTGGAAATCCTCGCGCCGGAGACGGTAGAGCACGCTGCCCCAGAACTTCGTGTTCCCGCCGACGCCGTAGTGCGTGTACGGAGTGAACTCCTGTCCGCGATCGTCGAGCCACTGCTCCTTCGCGCGGTAGCGAAGCTTCTTCCAGACCGCTTCCGGATCCCAGTTCTCGTCCTCCTGCGGAACGAACCCGCCACGCTCCAGGATGAGAATCCGCGCCTGACTCGTGGACAGCGCCTGCGCCATCGTCCCTCCGCCTGCGCCGCTCCCGATGATGACGATGTCGTAGTGTTCGGTCACTGCCCGGGGTGCTCGAGGCTGGAGTACACCTGATCCATGAGTCGTTGATCGTCGATGGCGGTTTCGAGGCTCATCTCCGGAGACCCGCCTGTCCTGATCGCCCGCAGGAAGTCGCGATACATCGCCTGATACCCGCGAATGTCGCGGAAGCCCGGAAACACGACCCGCGGAAGCCGCGGGCCCCTGGCCACCACGATGAGCCCGTTCGACTCGAACGTGATGATGCCGTCACGCCCGAAAATCTTCGACAGCCGCAGGCCTCTCCAGAGCGATGGGATCTCCCGCGAGTAGTAGAGAGACCCGACCGCGTTGTTGTCGTATCGGAAAGCCACCATCATGCTCTTCGCGCGCGTGTCGGGGCCTTTCCGGGAGACCGACGGCCGGTAGCCTTGAATCGTCGTGATTCTCGGACCCAGGCTGTTCGCCAGATGAAGCCAGTGAATCCCTTCCTCGAAGAACGCATCGCCTCCGGCCATCGCTTCATCGTTGCGCCAGTCGCCGGCCGTCTTCAGGCGCTTGGCGATCGTCGTGAAGTGGGCGAACACCATCTCGCCGATAGTGTCCCCGGCCAGCATACCGCGCAGCGTCACCGCCAGCGGCTTGTAGTGATCGTTTTCGCCGACGAGCACGACTCTCCTGGCCCGGTCCCTGGCCTCGAGCACCGTGCGGTAGTCGTCCATCCGCAGGAACGCAGGCTTCTCGACGAGGACGTGCTTGCCGGCCTCCAGCGCCCGCAGGGTCAGGTCCAGGTGAAAACGAGGCGGCACGGCGATCACGACGGCGTCCACGCGCGCGTCCGAGATGGCCGCGAGGTAGTCCGGGTAACTGGCGATCCCGTTGTACTGCCGGCAGTACGCCGCGGCTTTCGCCTCGTCACGGCTCGCATAGCTGCAGGCGATGTCGCCCGCGAGTGCGCGCAGATGCCGGCTGTGGACCCCGGTAATGAAACCGCATCCGAGAAAGGCTATGCGCAGCGGTTCGGGCATCGGGGACGTCCAATTTCATCACAGGTGGCCGGGCACAGGTGGGGCGTCTCTTGACTTTCGCTTTGTATTCGCCTACCGTTTCGCTTCCGGCTTTCATTTCCATTCACCGCCTGGAGGACAAGATGGACGAAAAAGCGCTGTTCCTGAAGTTCTGGGAAAAAGAGGGCGCCGCGACGCGGAAGGTGATCTCGCGCATCCCCGAAGGGTCGGACTACCGGCCGGATCCGAAGTCGCGGCCCGCCCGCGAGATCGCCTGGCTGATCGTGCGCGAGGAAATCGTGCTCGCCGAGGGGCTCGAGAAAGGGCAGCTCGAGTGGGCGGAGGTTCCCGCGCCGGCCACCGTCAAGGAAGTCCTGGCGAGCTACGACAGTCATCACGACAAGTTGACGAAGCGGCTGCAGGCGCTCGAGACGAAGAAGTGGGAGGGCAAAGTGCCGTTCATGTATCAGGGCCAGGAAGTCATGAGCGAGACGGGTTACGGAAACGCGTGGGGCTTCTTGTTCGACATCATCCACCATCGCGGGCAGATCTCGACGTACCTGCGGCCGATGGGCTCGACCGTGCCCCAGATCTACGGCCCGAGCGCCGACGAACCGATGTAGGGATCCCGGGCCGGCCCGCGCCGGCCCTTTCTTATGCCGGAGGCGCGAAGATCTCCCCGAGCGGGAGACTCAGGTCGGGCAGGAGCGGCGTCGTGAGCACCGCGTCGTCCTCGAGCGACAGCTCGGCGGCCTTCTGATACTTTCCCTCGACGAGCCGGTGAACCTTGACGGTTTCCAGCTTGGGATCGACCACCCAGTACTCATTCACTCCGGTACGCTCGTACAGCCGCCGCTTGAGGATCTCGTCCCGGCGGCGAGTCGACGGCGACAGAATCTCGATCGCCAGATCCGGCGCGCCCTGAGCGTTCTTCTCCCCGACGACTGCCTTGAATCGAGCCGGCGTGAAGTAGATCAGATCCGGCACGACGACGTCGTAGGGGCTGAACACGACGTCGAACGGTGCGAACAGGACAACGCCGGCGCCCCGATCGCGGACGTAGTTCGCGATCAGCAGGTAGAGATTCCCCGCGATGAACTGATGCGGCAGCCTGGGCGAGGGCGTCACGTAGTGCTCCCCGTCGATCAGCTCGTGCCGCATCCCGTCGTCGGGAAGCGCCACGAGATCCTCGTAGGTGAGCTTCACCTTGTTGGACGCCGGATACATTCCCTGCCCCTGAGCCACGAACCGATTGTAACCCAACGCCAAGCAAGCTCCAGTCCGGGAGCGCCGATCGCGTTTCTCGGATGATTTCCCGGTGGACGACCGACCGCGACGCAGAATCTGCATTCGGAAGGCCACCTGCAACGCGCAGAATCTGCAACGTACGTAAGTGGCCAGATGGGGTCTGACCCCTGTACGGTACCGCGCGCGCGCGGTACGGGGGTCAGACCCCAGTCGTTGGTTTACACACATTGACTTGTCGCGGGCAAATCGCTGAAATGTCGGCCATATGGAGACGCTGACCCGCCGAGTGCTGCTCATGTTCGGCTTCGGCGCCGTGCTCGCCGCGGGCCTGGTGGCCACGCAGACGCCGGCGACCCGGCCGAACGACACGGACCCCTCGATCGAAGAACGTCCATTCGGGACGCTGCGCGAGCAGGCGGCGCTGCAGCAGGAATGGCTGCGCAAGCGGCTCGACACGTTCCTGCCGGCGTTGATGCGGAAGCACGGCATCGACCTCTGGGTCGTGCCGATGCGCGAGTACGCCGAGGATCCCGTGTTCGTCGCGATCGCGGCACCCGAGACGTTCGCCGCGCGCCGCCGGACGATCTATGTCTTCTTCGACAAGTGCGCGTCGGCCGGCGCGACGCCCGCCGCCTCGTGCGTCGAGCGGATCGCGCTTGGCGGCTCGTCGCAGGGGGGCGTGTTCGAAGCCCGGCGCTCGGCACGGCCGGCCGACTCGAACGTGGGCCGCGGCCCGCAGGCCGAACTGTGGGGAGACGAGCAGTGGCAGGTGCTGAAGTCCGTCATCGACGAGCGCAGCCCTCGCGTCATCGGCATCAATCGATCGACGGTGTTCGCCTTCTCGGACGGACTGAGCAGCGGCGAGTTGAAAGGGATGACCGCCGCGCTCGGCGACACCTGGACGTCGCGGTTCCGTGACGCCGAGGGACTGCCGCTCGAGCTCATCGCCGTGCGACTGCCGGAGGAGGAAGCGTTCTTCCGCCGCATGCAGGAGCTCGTGTGGTCGATGACGCAGACGATGTTCTCGTCGAAGGTGATCACGCCCGGGACGACGCGCACGAGCGATCTCGTGTGGTGGTGGCGGCAGCGCGTCAACGATCTCGGGCTCGACACGTGGTTCCAGCCGAGCGTGGACGTCCAGCGCAGCGGCGCGGCCGCCGAATCGCTCGGCGCCGACCCCGTCATTCAGCGGGGCGATCTGCTCCACTGCGACGTCGGCATCACGTCCGCGCGCCTCAACACCGACACCCAGCATCTGGCCTACGTGCTGCGCCCGGGCGAGAGCGACGCGCCCGAAGGGCTGCGGCGCGCACTCGCGAACGCCAATGCGCTGCAGGACATCGTCATGGAGGAAATCCGCCCGGGACGGACCGGCAACGAGATCCTCGCGGCGTCACGCGCGCGGATGGACGCGCGGAGGATCGACGGCACCGTCTACTCGCATCCGATCGGCCTGCACGGCCACGGCGCCGGCCCGCTCATCGGCCTGTGGGATTACCAGGGCGGCGTGCCGGGACGCGGCGACGCCAAGGTCATCCCGAGCATGTGGTGGTCGATCGAGCTGCAGGCGACCACGCCCGTCCCCGAGTGGAGCGGTCAACGGGTCCGCATGCCGCAGGAAGAGGACGCCATCGTCGGCGCGGACGGGAAGGTGCGGTGGGCGCTGCGCCGGCAGGACAGGCTGTTCCTGGTCCGGTAGCGCGTTCCGGATCCGATAGGGACCAGCGGGCAGCGGCGGCAGAGTCGGCGATTGCGCCAGGCCGGCCACATGGCGCGATCCTCCGACGGCTCGCTTGACAGCATGTCCCTGCCAGGCTCATCGTCCAGGGGACTGGAGGGAGCCATATGAAGATCGAGGATCTGGTGCTTCTCACGGACGGTCTGTCGGTGTCAGCCGGCACGGGCGTGATGATGTGCGACCGCGCACGCGTTGCTCCGGTGCGCGACCACGCGATCGATCTGGCGTTCCTGATCGTCGGAACGGACTTCGTGCCGCGCCTGCGACTGACCCGGGATCGCATCGCCAAGGCGACCGCGGAAGAAATCGCGGGCATCATCCGGCGCGTCGCGCGCCGCGCGGTTACGGGGGAATAGTCCTCCGGGATATATCCGCCGGCCGCCCGGTCACCGAATCCCGAGGAACGCGGCTGCCTCCCGCACTTCGGACAGCCCGGTCGACAGCTTCCGTGGCGGCGCGGCGATCGAGACGCGTGCGAGCGCGCGTTCGTGGAACAACGTGACGTTGGCCCACTCCGCCTCGAGCGTGGACCACCACACCAACCCGCCTGCGCCCTCGTCGAAGATGGACGCGGCAATTTGCTGCGTCACCGGGCGTCGCATGGTCGCCACTCGTGACGGCCGAAGCCGGCGGGCGGCGAGCTCGGCCGGATTGTCGAGATCGACAAGGTCCAGTGCGGCGTCGACGCGCAAGGCGACGAGCGCCTTTGCGCGTCCCTCAGCGCGGAGAAAGTCGGCGTCGGTGAGGGCGTGACCGCGAAGGTACTGGATGGCCTCGGCGACCGCTGAGACTGCCTCGCGTGAACAGTACCAGGCGCCGTACTTGGCCGGAGCATCGTGGCGTCCCGCTCCCTGCCGCGCGCGTGGGACGTGGAGCGGACCTCCTTCGCGCCGGCCGAGAGAGACGCCATCCCAGTCGAAGACGCGGAAGAGCTCGACGGCGTGCGCCGGTTCAGCCATGTCCGGCACGCGCCGCTACGCGTAGGAATCCAGATCGGCCTGTTCGACGGCGGCGATGACCTCGGCGATCCGGTTGCGGGCGATGAAGTCCAGTGGGCGGCGGTTGCCGAGGTGCGCGTTGGTTCCGGTCAGCCACTTGCGGGCGGTGGCCGGGGGAAACCGCTGGAGCAGGCGCGCGACGACGAACTCCAGCCCCTCGAGCCTGGCCCTGTTCCCGGCGTCGGGCTCCTCGCCGGCCAGCCAGCGGGTGATGCGCGAACGGTCGACGCCGAGCCACCGGGCGACGGCGCTCTGCCCGCCGAGCTCGTCGATCAGCCGGCGCAGCTTGGCCCTGGTGACGTGTTCCTCGACAATCGCCATCACTGGATCATAGCGCAACAAATATCGTTGCGCAACATGTTTCGTTGCGTGACGTGTGACGCGGCCTGCGGCTGTGGGACGCGTAACACGCGGGAAACAGCGGCGCGCGATACTAGGTACCGGAGGTTGCATGGAAGTCCTCGCAATCGTGGTCGCGGGCGCGGTCGTCGCACTGGGGGCCCTGCTGTTTCGAGGCCTCGCCGCCGGCTGGCGGAACGGCTGGGCGCGGGCCGACGCGGACGGCGACTCGAGCTGGATGTTCATGCACGGCACCGGTTCCGACAGCGGATCCCACAGCACTGGCTCGGACAGCGGATCGCAGAGCACTGGCTCGGACAGCGGGTCCGATTGCAGCGGGTCCGACAGCGGCGGCTCTGACGGCGGGGGCGGTTGCGACGGCGGCGGCGGAGACGGGGGTGGAGGCGGCAGCGACTGAGCGGGCCCGGCGTCTCAGTCGTGTCGATCGGCGGACGTCAGGATGCGCTCGATGCGGCGATCGGGGATCAACCACGTGACGGCGACCAGGAAGTAGAGAGTCAGCGAAATCCAGCGGTTCAGGAACGCGAGCGGGATCGCGGACGCGTAGATCACCAGCGACAGCCACCCTTTCACGTCCTCGCCGAGTGCGTGGCCCAGCGGTGAGTCCTTCCCATGCCGGTGCACGAGGGCGCGCGCCAGGATCGTGTAGGCGAGGCCGGCCATCAGCAGCACGAACCCGTACAGCGCCACCGGCCACGGGGCGAAATGGTTCTCCCCCATCCACGCCGTCACAAACGGGACGAGCGACAGCCAGAACAGCAGGTGCGTGTTCGCCCAGAGGATCGCGCCGTTCACGAGCCTCGACGCGTGCAGCATGTGGTGATGGTTGTTCCAGTAGATGGCCACGTGCACGAAGCTGAGCACGTAGCTGACGAAGACCGGAATCAAGGGTTGGAGCGTCGCCGGGGTCGCGGCGCCGTCCTCACTGTGCGGGACCTTCAGTTCCAGCACCATGATCGTGATGATGATCGCGATCACGCCGTCGCTGAACGCTTCGAGGCGGCCCTTGCCCATCGGCAGTCCTCAACATAAACGGAGGGCCGGCTTGCGCCGGCCCTCAAGGTCCGGCTAAAGCCGGACACTACCGAAGATCCTTGACGTCCGGATGAAGCCGGACGCTATCGAATCAAGCAGGGCCGAAGCCCTGCGTGACGTACAGTCGGTGAATCCCTACGCGCACCCGCTCGTCGTCCCGCAGTTCGCGCACTTGTAGCACGAGCCCGAGCGCACCATGATCGACCCGCACGTCGAGCACGGCGGCGCGTCCTCCTGGTTCTGGATCGCGGCAAATGACGACGTCGCCCTGGACGCGAGGACGGCGGTCGCCGACGCGCCGGCGGCCGCGGCGACGTCGAGCGGCAGCTGTTCGGGCGTCGTGGTCAGCTCCTCGCGGTTGTTGACCCCCGCGCGGAACTGGGCCTCGGGCGAGAGGAACTTCGCCGCCATCCAGCGGAAGATGTAGTCGACGATCGACTTCGCGAAGCGGACGTCGGGGTTCTTCGTCATCCCCGACGGCTCGAAGCGCACGTGGCTGAACTTGTCCACGAGATCCTGCAGCGGCACCCCGTACTGCAGCGCGTAGCTGATCGCCTGCGCGAACGCGTCGGCAAAGCCGGAGATGGTCGACCCTTCCTTCGCCATCACGAGGAAGATCTCGCCGGGCTGGCCGTCCTCGAACAGCCCGACGGTCACGTAGCCCTCGTGCCCCGCGATGTCGAACTTGTGCGTGATCGCGGCGCGCTCGTCGGGCAGCTTCCGGCGGCGCGGTCCCTCGGCCGGGCTGAAGGCCGCGACGCTCTTCTCTTTGTCCTTCGCCGTGTTCAGCGGCTGCGTCCGCTTGCTGCCGTCGCGGTAAATCGACACGGCCTTCGCGCCCATGCGCCACGAGTCGATGTAGGCCTGCTGGACCTCCTCGACGCTGGCTTCCTTCGGGACGTTCACCGTCTTGGAAATCGCCCCGGAGAGGAACGGCTGCACCGCCCCCATCATGCGGATGTGGCCCATGTAGTGAATCGACCGGACGCCGCGCGCCGGCTTGAACGCGCAGTCGAACACCGGCAGGTGGCTGTCCTTGATGTGCGGCGCGCCCTCGATGGTCTCGTGCTCGTCGATGTACTCGACGATCTCCTTGACCTGCGCCGTGGTGTAGCCCAGCTTGGTGAGCGCCGGGGGGACGGTCTGGTTGACGATCTTCATCAGCCCGCCGCCGACGAGCTTCTTGTACTTGACGAGCGCGATGTCCGGCTCGACGCCCGTGGTGTCGCAGTCCATCATGAACCCGATCGTGCCGGTCGGCGCCAGCACGGTCGCCTGCGCGTTGCGGAACCCGTACTGCTCGCCGAGCTCGATGACTTCGTCCCACACGGCCTTCGCCGCCTGGAAGAGGTCGGTCGGCAGGTGCGTGCGATCGATGTCCTTGAGCGCCGCGCGGTGCTTCCGCATGACCCGCAGGAACGGCTCGCGGTTCTTCTCGTAGCCCGCGAACGGACCGCCGTGATCGCGCGCGATCTTCGCCGACTGCGCGAACGCCGCGCCGTGCATCAGCGCGGTGATCGCGGCCGCGTAATCGCGCCCGGAGTCGCCGTCGTAGGGCAGGCCGCGCGACATCAGCAGCGCGCCCAGGTTCGCATAGCCGAGGCCGAGCGGACGGTACTCGTGGCTGTTCTTGGCGATCGCGGGCGTCGGGTAGCTCGAGTTGTCGACGAGGATCTCCTGCGCGGTGATCATCGTGCGGCAGGCCGCCTCGAACGCCACCGAGTCGATCTCGCCGTCCTCGCGCAGGAACCGCATCAGGTTGATCGACGCGAGGTTGCACGCCGAGTCGTCCAGGAACATGTACTCCGAGCACGGGTTGCTCGCGTTGATGCGCGCCGTGTTCGGGCAGGTGTGCCAGTCGTTGACGGTGGTGTCGAACTGGAGCCCCGGGTCGCCGCAGAGATGCGTCGCCTCGGCGATCTGCCGCATCAGGTCGCGCGCCTTGTACGTGTCCATCACCTCGCCGGTCAGCACCGCCCTCGTGTGCCACTCCCCGTCGTCCATCACCGCGCGCATGAACTCGTCGGTCACGCGCACGCTGTTGTTCGAGTTCTGGAAGAAGACGGAGGAGTACGCCGGGCCGGTGAACGAGCCGTCGTAGCCGGCGTCGATGAGCGCCCAGGCCTTCTTCTCTTCCTCGACCTTGCAGTTGATGAACTCGACGATGTCGGGATGCTCGGCGTTGAGGATGACCATCTTCGCCGCCCGGCGCGTCTTGCCGCCCGACTTGATGACCCCCGCGAACGCGTCGAAGCCCTTCATGAACGACACCGGGCCGGAGGCGGTGCCGCCCCCGGCGAGAATCTCGCGCGACGACCGGATCGGCGACAGGTTCGAGCCGGTGCCGGACCCGAACTTGAACAGCATCCCCTCGGTCTTGGCCAGCCCAAGAATGGAGTCCATCGTGTCCTGCACCGAGTTGATGAAGCACGCCGAGCACTGCGGCGCCTTCTCGAACCCGCAGTTGAACCACACGGGGCTGTTGAACGCCGCCTTCTGATAGACGAGCAGGTGCTTCAGGTCGTCGCTGAACGCCTGCAGGTCGTCCTCGCTCGCGAAGTACTTCTGCTTGGCCGCCCACCCGGTGATGGTGTCGACGACGCGGCCGATGAGCTGCTTGACGCTGCGCTCGCGCTCGGGGGTGCCGATGACGCCGCGGAAATACTTGGAGACGACGATGTTGGTCGCCTGCTGCGTCCAGAACCGCGGGATCTCGACGTCGCGCTGCTCGAATACCAGCTGGCCCTTCTCGTTGCCGATGACGGCCGAGCGGATGTCCCATTCGACCTCGTCGAACGGGTCGATCCCTTCTCGCGTGAAGAACCGAGCGTATTCAATCCCGGAGAGCCCTCCCGGCTCGAGGCCCGGCGCGTTCGGCGGCACCGGGGCCGGCGTACGGGTCGAGGTCTGCGTGCTGGTGGATTCCGCCTGCGGAGCAGCGGCTCTCTGCATCTTCGCCTCCGAAACGTGAGTCATGGCCAATGCCCCCAAGGCCACGTCTCAGTAAACCAGATGTAAATGGATGCGCACACCCAGACTGCCGGCAAACGCGCCAAGCCCAACCTACGGGCTTGTTTAGGCTGACCTAAAGGTCAGCATTTCAAGTGTTTACCAGATCACGCGAGAGCCGGGAAGGTCTCGCAGGGTCTGTTGCGCTGGCGGACAAATATGGACCCTGTTTACGTGGTTGTCAAGACTCGATCTACAACATATTGTGCCTTTAAAACACCGCAGGCGCAAGATGTTGGCATTTCGCTCGAATGGCGCGGCCTTTTTTCGACTGCCCTATTTTAACGGTTGTGCTTGACCAGCCAAGCTCGTCTGGGCGTGTTTTCCGAGACCGCCTCTACCGTTTTTGCAACTCCTTGGCGATCAGTTCGGCCTTCTCCGCGAGGTTCAACGCAATGTCGACTTTTCCAGCCTTCAGCGCATCCTCGGACTGCCTGATCGTCAGCCCCGCGCTGTCGTACTCGGCTTTGCTGGCAGCCGGAAGACGGCGGGAGTCGATCGACTTGAGCATCTTGCTTGCGCGCTCGATCACGCTGCGTACCTGACGAGCGGCCTCGGGCCCCTCCGGCGTGCCTGGCGTGCGCAGCTGCGGCAGGGCAGGAGCGGGCGGCGGGACGGCCACCTGTTCAACCTGCGGGGGCTCGGGTTTCGGGTCGGGCTTGGCGGTCTCGCGCGGGGGCGGCGTGGTCCGCGTACGGGGCGGCGGGGTCGGCGCCGGCGCGGCGGCCGGCAATTCGCCGACGGGCTCGGGAGGCGCGGGCTCGAGCGGCGCCGGCTCGATCACCCGCGGCGGCACCGGCGGCATCTCGAGCGTCGGCCGATCGGTCGCCGACTTCGCCTGCGCGGACGCACAGGCGAGTCCCGGAACCAGCAGGATCAACGGCAGTAGTCGCTTCATGTTCGGTACCTCGGAGCGGGAGCGCGGGGAGAGCGCGGCGTGTGCCACGATCGCTCGCCTCGTACTCCCGCTCCTGTCTCGTGTTCGCGTGTCACGCCTGCGGAAAGATCAACCTGAACTTCGTGCCGTGGCCGGGCGTCGATTCGACTTCGACTTCCCCGTCGTGAAGCTGCACGATCCGGTAGACCATCGACAACCCGATCCCGCTGCCTTTCTCCTTGGTGGTGAAATACAGATCGAAAATCCGGCCCAGGTGCTCGGGCGGAATCCCGACGCCGGTGTCCTCGACGTCGATCTGGACCCTGCCGCGCGTGGTCGCGCGGCATCCGATCTTCAGCGTCCCCCCGTCGGGCATCGCCTGGCACGCGTTGAGCGCCAGGTTCAGCAGCGCCTGACCGAGCATCCCCGGATCCGCGTTGATCCCCGGCAGGTGGTCCGTGCATTCGACCTTCATCGTCACGCCCCGCTGCGCCGCTTCCGGCGCCGCCGTCGTCGCCACGTCGGAGACGAGCGCGCCAAGGTGGACCGGCTGCAGCTTCAGTTCGTCGGGACGCGCGAACTTCAGGAACCCGTTGACCACCTCGTCGAGGCGGCGGATTTCGGACCCGATGATGTCGACGTGCTTCGTCACGTCCACGCTGCGCGCGGGGGCGGCGCCGCCGGCCGCCACCGCGATCGGCTCACGCACCGCCGCGAGCTTCTGCTTCAGCAGCTCGAGGTGAATCGTCATCGCGTTGAGCGGGTTCTTGACCTCGTGCGCGACTCCCGCCATCAGCCGCCCGAGCGCCGCCAGCTTGCGGGAGTAGTTCAGCGTCGAGTGCACCTGGCTCAGATATCCGATGTTGCGCGCCACCAGCATCGCCCCGAGGAACCGGCCGCCCGTGTCCTCGATGGCGTGGCTCACGACCAGGCGCTCGGTCGGCTCCGGCACCGCGCCGTCCGATCGGGATGCGTCCTCGGCGCGGGACCCGTAGTCGGCCATGGTGATTGAGACGGGCCCCTGCGATTTCCGGCCGGCAATCGTGCGCTCGACGATCTGCTTGATCGGATTGTCCGGGGCCAGGTCGGAGATGGGGCCCGGCTGCAGGGCGTGCATCGCCGGGTTGCAGAAGATCAGCTCGCCGCGCGGCGAGAAGAGCGCGACGGCATCCTCGAGGTTGTCCATGACGGACTCGAGGTCGGTCGGGCCGCCCGTCCGCGATTCCGCCGTCCCGGAGGCGGATTCGCGGCCCATCGCCGACAACTGGGCGCTGACGGCGTCGAACGAGCTGCCAAGGTCGCGGAATTCCTGCTCCGGCAGATCGAGCCTGACGTCGAGCTCCCCGCGCCCCAGCCGCGACAGACCGCTCTGGATGACGTGAATCGGACGGAGCATCCACTGCGACAGGAGCATCGCGAAAACGGACGAGAGGAGCAGCGCGACGAACACGGTCCCGCCGGCCCCGAGGAGCGCGCGCCGCAGCTCGATGCGCACGAGCAGCGTGGACACGCCAATCCGGATCGTCCCGAACTCCTCGTCGCCCGCGAGTATCGGCTGCCGCACCTCGAACGTCCGATCGGAATAGACGGCCCGCAGCTGGGCGATCGCGCCGCCGTTGACGAGCGGCTTCATGTCCTCCTGCTCGGGGAGCGCCTGCCCTTCGAGCGATCGGAAATTGTGCGCGACCGCCACACCGTCCTTGTTGACGATGGTCGCGTACATTACGTTGCTCGAGTAGGCGACGCTGGATTCGAGGATCGACCGCACCCCGCCGTCCTCGCGCAGCGCCGCGTACGGATCGGCCCCGCCCTGCGCCACGACTTCCCGCGCGCGCTGGAAGATCGCCTGCGCGAGCATCTCGCCGCGTGAGGCCGTGTCCTGCAGGCTGAGCCGCGTCAGCGTCGCCAGGTGATACGCGCTCAGCACGGCGACGACGACCACGACCAGCGTGGTGACGCCGGCTACTTGCTTCGCCTTGATTGACACAGCTCGCGGGCCTTCGGGTCGGGGTTCAGGACCGGCGGCCCTAAACTTCCGTCCTCAGGCCTTCGTCCTTCATCCGGTTCAGCTTGTTGTGCAGGGTCTTCAGGCTGATGCCGAGGATTTCGGCGGCGCGGGTCTTGTTGTTGCGCGTGTGCTCGAGCGTCAGCACGATCAGCCGGCGCTCCGCCTCGTCCACGGTCGTCCCCGGCGAGATGGTCATCGTCGGCAGCGACTCCTCGCCCCGGGAGATGAGGGTCGGCGGGAGGTGCTTCGGCTCGATGAACTCGCTGTCGGCCAGGATCGTCGCGCGCTCGATGACGTTGCGGAGCTCGCGGATGTTGCCGGGCCAGGGGTACCGTTCCAGGAGGTACATCGCGTCCTGATCGACGGCGCGGATCGCCTTGCCGTTCGTCTTGTTGAACTCGGTGAGGAACGACTGCACGAGCAGGGGGATGTCCTCGCGCCGTTCGCGCAGCGGCGGCAGCTCCAGCGCAAACACGTTCAGCCGGTAAAACGAGATCCTCCCGGAGCTTGCCGTTGTTGACCGCGTCCTGCGGGACCACGTTGGTGGCCGCGATGACGCGGACGTCGACCGAGATCTCCTGGCGCCCGCCGAGGCGGCGGAAGATCCGCTCCTGCAGCACGCGCAGCAGCTTGACCTGCGTGGCCGGCATCATCTCGGCGATCTCGTCCAGGAAGAGCGTGCCGCGGTGCGCCAGCTCGAACACGCCCGTGCGGCGATCGGATGCGCCGGTGAACGCCCCTTTCTCGTGGCCGAAGATCTCGCTCTCGAGCAGCGTCTCGGGAATCGCGGCGCAATTGATCGCGACGAACGGGAACGTCGCGCGCGGGCTCAGCTCGTGGATCGTTTGCGCGATGAGCTCCTTGCCGGTGCCCGACTCCCCCGAGATCAGCACCGACGCGGACGTCGGCGCGGACTGCTCGATCACGCGATACACGGTGCGGATGCCGGCGCTGTTCCCGATGATCCGGCCGAAGCTCCCCTGCTCGCGCAGCTGCCGCCGGAGGGTCCGCACCTCGCGCAGCGTTTCCTGACGCTCGACCGCCTTCTGGAGCAGGATCTGGAGCCGTTGCGGATCGACCGGCTTGCTCAAGTAGTCGTACGCGCCGTCTTTGATCGCGCCGACGGCGCTCTCGATGGTCCCCTGCGCGGTCAGGAGGATGACCGTCAGGTCCGACAGCTGATCCTGCAGGGCCCGCAGCAACTCCAGGCCGCCCATGCGCGGCATGACCGAGATCGCTGACGATGATGGCGGGGCGGAAGGTGGTGACCTTGCGCATCGCCTCTTCACCGTCCGACGCTTCCTCGGTGTGGAAGCCCCATGCCTGCACGAGCTCGGCAAGCCCGGTGCGCGTGGCGGGGTCATCCTCGACGATGAGGACACGTTCGGCGATGGCGGGTTGGGAGTCGATTTCTTCAGTCATCTTCTTCAGTCATTCCGGGCAGCTCGCTCCGTGTCGTTCTTACACGTCAAGCCTATCACTCTGTAAGCATTACATGATCGAGATCGACTTGGCGGGCGTCCCGGTGAACCTCATCAATACTGCCAAAGGTCCACCGCTGTGTTTTGACTGTGGGATTCCGGTCTTGGCCGCCATCGAGCGGCACATCCATTGCAGCCCGCAAGAGCTCGGAAGAGGGTGTATGAGAAAATTTGTGCTCGTGATGGGACTGACGGTGGCTCTCGCAGGGTGCGCGCGGAAGGACTCGCTCGAGATTCCGACTGGCAGTGACGTCAGCGTCCAGAAACACGACGGCGTGAGCGTCACCGGAAAGCTCATCGAGGTGAAAGCGGACCAGATAGTGGTCGAGACACGAGAAGGCACGAAAATACAGGTCCCGCGGTCGCAGATCGCGACGCTGCGCTCACTGACCACCGAGCCGGCAAAGCCCCTCCCGTCCGCGGACGCCGTCGCAACCACGGGGACGCCCGCCGCCCCCGAAGCGGCCAAGGGGTCCTCGCCGAGCCTGGTGGAGAAGATCCTCGACCGCAAGCCGGAATACCGTGAAGTCACGGTACCGGCGGGAACGATCCTTTCGATGGAGCTCACGAGCGCCGTTTCCTCCGACACCAGCAAGGTGGAAGATCCCGTGGGCGCCACGCTGCGCAGCAGCGTGAGCGTCGACGGCGTCCAGGCGCTGCCGGCGGGAACGGCTGTGCTCGGCCACGTGACGAGCGCCGAGCGCTCGGCGAAGGTCAAGGGTCGCGCCTCGATCGCGTTCCGCTTCAATCAGATCGATTTGCCTGGCGACGGTGGACGCGAGTCGATCAGCACCGGGACGGTCTCCCGCCTCGCGCCCGCAACGAAGAAAAAGGACGCGACGAAGATCGGCGTGGGCGCCGGCGCGGGTGCGGTGATCGGCGGGATCATCGGCGGCGGCGACGGTGCGGCAAAGGGCGCGGCCATCGGCGGCGGCGCCGGGACCGCGGCGGTCCTGGCGACGCGCGGCGAGGAAGTTCGCCTCGGCCCCGGCACGCCCGTCTCGGTGAAGCTGACCGCGCCACTCACGGTCAGAGTCGCGGCAAAGTAGACACAGGAGTCAGGAGACAGAAGACAGGAGACAGAAGACAGGAGACAGGGCGTCGACGGCTGTCACGAAGACCCGATCGCTCTGCCTCCTGACTCCTATCTCCTGACTCCTGTCTTCTGCTACATTCGCAAACGTGTACGAGCCCGCACCGGAGGTGCCCTACCTGCCGGTTTCACGCCCGGTGCTGCCCCTCGAGCGGGTCGGCGCCCTCGTGGAAGTCATCATGTGCTCCGGGCTTCCCACGCAGGTCCTGCTGATCCTTATCCTGCGCGCCTTCGGGCTGTCGATGTTCGCCGAGGAGGGCCGGCTGTCGCCGCCGTTCGTCTTCGCCTTGTCGCTCGGGGACGCCGTGCTGGTGATCGGCCTGGTGGTCTTCTTCCTGCGGGCGCATGACGAGTCCGTGCGGCACGTGCTCATCGGACCGGGATCCGTCATCCGCGAAGCGCTCCTGGGCATCGCCGTGCTGCCGGCCGTCTTCATGTTCGTCATCGTGATGCTCGTCGTCATCCTCAGGATCGCCCCGCAGCTGCACAACGTCGCGAACAATCCACTCGAGGACATGCTGCGCAACCGGCAGGACGCGCTGATCTTTGCGGCCGTCGTGCTGATTGCCGGCGGCGTGCGCGAGGAGATCCAGCGCGGCTTCATCGTTCACCGGTTCGGGCAGTATCTCGGCGGCGTCGGGTGGGGAGTCGCCATCTACAGCGTCTTCTTCGGGCTCGGCCACATCGAGCAGGGGTTCGACGCCATGCTCGCGACCGGACTGCTCGGGGTGGCCTGGGGGCTGCTCTACGTGGTGCGCCGCAGCATCATCGCGCCGATGGTCAGCCACGCCGGCTTCAACCTCGCACAGCTCGTCAAGTATCTGGCGCTCGCCCCTTGATGCAGACACTCAGTCGCGTCTTGTGCCTGTCGCGGCGCGAGCTGGTCGTTCTCGTTCTGGTGTTCGCGGCCTCGCTCCCCGCCGTGACGCCGCGGCTGTACGCGTCCGACGAGGTCCAGTACCTCTCGTACCTGCGATCGCTCTGGTTCGATCGCGACGTGTCGTTCGAGAACGAGTATCGCTATTTTTACGACCACAACATCGCGCGGTCGGCGGGCTTTCACGAGACGTATCTCGAGCGCCAGACCGCCACCGGCCTGCGCAAGAACTACGGCACGTTGGGGTGTGCGCTGCTGTGGGCACCGTTCTACGCGATCGGGGACGTGGCGGCGCGGATGATGCGCGCGGCGGGGCGGGACGTGGCGGTGGACGGGTTCTCGAGACCGTACGTGGCCGCGGTCGCGTACGGATCCGCCGTGCTCGGGTTCGTGGCGATTCTCCTCTCGATTGCCGCCGCGCGGCGGCTCACCGGGCGCCCCGGGGCGATTGCGGCCGGGATTGCCGTCTGGGTCGGCACGCCTCTCCTCTTTTATATGTACGTCGCGCCCCCGTTCGCCCACGCGTGCTCGGCGTTCGCGGTGGCGCTGTTCGTCACGGTGTGGCTGCACGTCCGGCGGGAATGGCGCGTGTCCGGAGCCGTCGCGCTCGGCCTGTGCGGAGCGCTCATGGCGATGGTGCGCGAGCAGGACATCTTCTTCGTCGCGGGGCCCGCCGTGGACTTCGCCCTGACGGCCATTCGAGGACGGATCAGGAGACAGGAGCCAGACAGGACACACGAGATCAGGAGACGAGGAGATCAGGAGACGTTCGCACCAGGCGCTGGGACGAAGGAGGCACGAGGATTCGTGGCGGCCGGCATCGCCGGGTGTGCGGCGTTCGCCATCGGCTGGTCGCCGCAGCTTCTGGCGTACGCCGTCCTCAACGGCCGGCCGTCCCCGGCGACCGACGTTCAGCGGAAGATGACGTGGTACTCGCCGCACGCTCTCCAGGTGCTCGTGTCGCCAGAGCACGGGTTCCTCTTCTGGACGCCGCTGGCGGTTCTGGCGCTGGCGGGGCTGGTCCTGCTGGCAGCCGGACGCGCTCCCGAGGTCACGCCGGCCAGCGACGGGCGGCGGATTGGCGCGTGCGCGCTGCTGATGGTCGCGCTCCAGGTCTACGTCAGCGGCGCCGTCGAATCCTGGACGGTGGCGGGCGCGTTCGGCCAGCGCCGGTTCGTCTGCCTCACGATCCTGCTCGTGATCGGGCTCGCGGCGCTGCTGTCGTCGCTGCCGCCGGCCCCGCGACGAACCGGGACCGTCCTGGCTGGACTGGCCGTGTGGTGGAACCTCGCGCTCACGGCGGAGTTCAGCACCGGCCTGATGGACCGTCAACGGCTCGAGTTGAAGAAGAACGCCTATGATGCCTTCGTGACGATTCCGCGGATGGCCCCCGGTCTCGCGTATCGTTACCTCACCCGGCGCGAGACCTTTTACAAGCCGCGACCCGCGAACGGCGCGGATCAGTAGGCGTGCGCATCCTCTACTTCGCCGACATCCGGTTCCCGTTGGAGCGCGCGAACGGCATCCAGACGATGGAGACGTGCTACGCGCTGGCGGCGCGCGGGCACGCCGTCGATCTGATCGTGCGGCCCGACACCCACACACCCGCGAGGGATCCGTTCCAGTACTACGGGCTGGAACCGGCCCCTCGCCTGCGGATCGAGCGGGCCCCGGTGAGCGGACCGATGGCCGCCCGGCGTCTCGGCTACCTGGCATTTGCCGCCGGCCGATCCGCCGGAGCCGACCGCGCCGACGTCGTCGTCACGCGCGATCTCGCGGTCGCGTCAATGCTCGTCCGCCTTCCGCGCCGCATGCACCCGCCAATCGTGTACGAGTCGCACGGCTACGCGCCGGAGGTCGCGGCGGCGCTTCCCGGCCTCGTCTCGGACGCGGCCGCTCCCGACGCCCGGAAGCTCCGGCGCCTGGCGCGGCGCGAGGCGCGCGTGTGGCACGGCGCGGATGGGTATGTCACGATTACGGCGGCGCTGGCGGCCGATTTGACGACACGGCTGGGGAGTCGCGACCGTCTGGCAGTCGTCCCCGACGGCTCGCGAATCTCGCCGGCTCCTGAGGTGGAGTTCGACGCCGGGAGTGCGGAGCCGGTCGTTGCCTACGCGGGGCACCTCTACCCCTGGAAGGGGGTTGACGTCCTCCTCGAAGCGCTCGCGCTCGTGCCGAACGCACGCGGCCTGATCGTGGGCGGGCACGCCGAAGAGCCCGACCTCGGACGGCTGCAGGCGCTGGCGCAGCAGCTCGACATCGGCGATCGCGTCACGTTCACCGGCATGGTTGAACCGGCACGAGTGCCCGAACTGCTGCGCGGTGCGAGCGTGCTGGCGCTGCCGAACCCGGCATCGGCGATCTCGACGCGGTTCACGTCGCCGCTGAAGCTGTTCGAGTACATGGCGGCGGGCCGTGCGATCGTCGCCTCGGATCTGCCGTCGATCCGCGAGATTCTGCACGACGGGGTCGATGCGCTGCTCGTCGCGCCCGGGGACCCGAACGATCTGGCGGATGCGCTGCGGCGGTTGCTCGGCGATCCGGCGCTGGCCACGCAGCTGGCGCGCGCCGCGCTCGAGGCCGCTCCGCAATACTCCTGGGAACGCCGCGCGGAGAAGCTCGAGAGGCTGTTCGACGAGGTGCGACGCCGGTGATCTCGCCGAAACTTCTTTCGCTCGTGCGCTGCCCGGATTGTCATGGCGAGCTCGCCGGACCGGCGGACGCGCTGGTGTGCCGGACATGCGGACGCGCGTATCACACCTCGTCTGGCGACTATCTCGATCTGCGTCCGCGCGTCGAGTACGCCGAGCAGACGAAGTATCTGGACGAGTCGCTGCACGCGGACGCGCGTCACGAACGCGTCTCCCCGCCGCTCCTCGGCTCGAAAATCCGCAACGACATGCTCCGCGCCTTCCTCGCCCCCGAACGGCACGACCTCGTCCTTGATCTGGGGTGCGGCAGCGGCCGCACGCTGCTCTGGAATCGCGACTGGGAGGTGCCGGCGGTCGGCCTCGACATCAGCCCGTACTTCTCGGCCGAGGCGCGGCGCGAGGTCGATCTGGTGATCGGCGACCTGCGCAAATTGCCGTTCGCCGACGGCACGTTCACGAAGGCGTTCTCGCTCGACGTGCTCGAGCACCTCTCTCCGGAAGCGCTGCGCGGCATGCTGGCGGAGGCCTCGCGCGTGCTCGCGCCGGGCGGCGCGCTGTTCGTCTACACGCACGTCAGGAAGAACGCGCCGATCGCCGCCGGGCTGCGGGGCATCAACGCGCTCGCGCGGCAGCTCGAGCGATGGGGGCTCATCGACATGCGCCAGGAGCGCCTTCGGAAATCGGATCACCTGAATCCGCTTCGCGATATCCCGGAGCTCGAAGAGGTCGCCCGCGCCGCCGGATTCCGGATCGGCCGCATCCGCTACTACACACCGCTCGTCGGCGGATTCGTCGAGAACATCCTGATGCGCATGGCCGAGCACGCGATGGCGCGGCGGGCGGCCGGCCGCCTGTCCGGCTCCCTCGGCGCCGCCGAGGCCGACGCGCAGGGCATCCGCGAAGCGCGCACCGCCGCCAAGGCCCGCATCGCGAGCAGCCCCACGACCTATGCGGCGCTTCGTGGCCTGTCGTTTGCGATGAAGCTCGATCTGCTCCTGTTCGGACGCGTTCGCTCGGGACCTTTCTTCGCGTTGCTGATAAAAGAGCGATGAAGGTCCTCTACTGCGCCTCCGATCAGACCGTCCCCGGCACGACAGGGGGGTCCGTCCACGTGACGGCGGTGGCGGAAGGACTCGCGGCGCTCGGCCACGACGTGCACGTGCTGGCGACACCGGGCGGCGAGTTTCCCGAGGGGCGCGCCGCGTGGATCGCGATGCCGCCGCCGCTCGGGCGCAAGGAGCTGCGCTGGGCCAATGCCGGGGCGGTGCGCCGGGTTGCCGAGTCCCTGCGGCCGGACGTCGTCATCGAGCGGTACTACAACTTCGGCGGCGAGGGGATCATGGCCGCCGCCGGGATCGGCGCGACCGCGGTGCTCGAGGTGAATGCCCCGGTGATCGACTATCCCGGGTCGAACAAGCGCCTGCTCGACCGCGCGCTCATCGTCGAGCCGATGCGCCGGTGGCGCGAACGGATCTGCGCGACCGCCGATCTGATCGTCACGCCGAGCGCAGCCATCCTGCCGCGGGCGACGCCGGCGCAAAAGATCGTCGAGCTGGAGTGGGGGGCGGACACGGATCGGTTTCATCCCGGCGCCGCCGGCGAGATCCCGTTCGCCCGTCCCGCCGGCACGGTCGCGGTCTTCGCGGGGGCGTTCCGCAGCTGGCACGGGGCCGTGCACCTGGCGACCGCCCTTCGAGAGCTCCGAAGCCGCGGGCGCCACGACGTCGGCGCGGTGTTCATCGGAGACGGACCGGAACGTCCGCGTGTGCGCGAGGCGGCCGCCGGGCTCGAGGGCGTGGTCTTCACGGGCGCCGTGCCGCACGCGTCGATGCCCGCGTGTCTTGCGGCGTGCGACATCGGGGTCGCGCCGTTCGACATCGGCGCGCATCGCGACCTCGCGCTCGGCTTCTACTGGTCGCCGCTGAAGATCTTCGAGTACATGGCCGCCGGGCTTCCCGTGGCCGCGCCGGCCGCGGACAGAATTCCGACGCTGGTTGAACATGAACGCGAGGGGCTGCTCTATCCGCAGGGCGATCCGGGAGCGCTGGCGGCCGCGCTGGAGCGCCTGATCGACGCCCGGCTGCGCGCCCGTCTTGGATCCGCGGCTCGCGACCGGGCCGTTCGAGAGTACAGCTGGGCCGCACACTGCCGGGCATTGGACGCGGCCTTTCGCCAGGCGCGCCAGGTTCGGCCGACGCGGTGACGTTGCCCCAGAGCGTTCGTCCAAGCCTGTGAACGGTTGTCACCGTGATATAACGGAACCGCGCTGGGCATGATGATGTGACTATCGTTATCGCATCGCTCGAGTTCTTCCGTACGCATCTTGCGGGTCATCCTTTTCTACTTCTCGTCGCGGCAGCCCTTCTGCTCGTAATCGCCCGGCGCGCTCGGACCGGGGGAGGGTCGACCGTGCAGTGGGCAACCGCGGCGTCGCGGTTGATTCGCATCACCGCTCTCATCGGACTGGCAGCCTACGTGCTGGTTGTTGTCTGCTACGCCAGCGTTGCGGGCTACTTCGACAATGCCGAGCCGACGATGACCGCCGTCGGCTGGCTCTTCATCCGCGGGGAACCCGTTTATCACGCGGCCGGGTCAGCGGAACGCTACGCTCACATTTACGGACCTGTCGCGTTCATTGCCCACGGACTGATACTCGGCCTGTTCGGACCGAGTATCACGGCGTCAAAATGGTTGGGGGCGGGGGCGGCACTGGCGAGCCTGGGGCTGCTCTTCCTGGCGCTGCGTTCGCTACTCATGGCCCCGCGCTCGATTGCTCTAACCGGGATTTGCGCGACGTTGCTGCTGGGTTTCCGCAACTACTCCTTCTGGACCCGTCCTGAGCCTCTTCAGCTTTTCTGCGTGGCGGCTGCCCTGGTTCTCGCCGTCCGGACGCAGGGGTTGGTGGCGGCCGTGTCCATCGGATTCTTTGTGGGGATCCTCTCGAACCTGAAAATCACCGGCCCTCTCTATGCATTGCCGATCGTCGCCATCGTGCACCATCGTGGGGGGTGGCGGTGTGTCTTTGTGGCGTGCGGCACAGCTCTGGCCGTCGCGCTGCTGCCGTTTACGCTGTCAAACGTTTCGTGGGGCAATTATGTCGAGTGGGTGACTCTGTCGGCCCGCACGGGGCTCGTGTCCTCGACACTACGCCGGAATGTCGAATGGGCTGCGTACTTCGCGGTACCCATCCTGCTGTCGTACCGCGCGAGCCGCGCGGAACAAGGTTCTGGCGGGATTGAAGTGCGATCTGTGCTCATGGCTCTCGGCCTGGCGACGGCAGGGATTGTCGTGGCTGCTTCCAAGCCTGGCGCCGGACCTTACCATCTGCTGCCTATGCTGCCCGTGGTCTTCTATGTGGTCGCGTACTATCTTCGGGACATCTCACCAGGGGATGTCGTGGATCCGTCGGTGCCCCTGGTGTGCGTCGCATTCGTGCTGGTGGCCATACTCGTCGGAGTGGCCCAGCAGGTGCAGTTTCTCGTCACCATGAGCCAGCGCACCGATCGGAACGAAGCGGCGGATATCGAGCAGTTTGCACGCGGGCACGAGGGCGTCGTCGAGATCGGGTACGGCTCGACCGACGCCTTGACACTTCAAAGGCCACTGCTCGTCTTCCGGAACAACTCGTACCTCCTCGATCAGCCTGCCGTGAGAGAACACCAGTTGGCTGGCGTGGAGCTGCCGCCTGCGACGCTGGACGCGCTGCGCGCCTGCCGCGTGAACTACTGGTTGATTCCGAAGGGTGAAACGCCCTTCACTGCGCGGAACCCCTATCCGGCGGTCTTTCTGAAGCCATTGTTCTCCGACGAGTTCCGTCGAGTGTTCCATCAAAGCTACCGCCTGACTGCGGCGACGGCGTATTACGACGTGTGGGAATGCCTGCTATGAAGAGACGTCTCTGGAGCACACCGCTGGCGATCGCGATTCTGCTCGTCGTCGCGGCACTTTGCCTGGGATTCGCCGGCGCGATCCTCGGCCGGCAGTACGAGCGCAACCGGATGTGCTGTCAGCTGTCGAAGGAGAAAAACGTCTGGATCACCTTCAAGGAGACGCTCGGCCTGGTGACGTACCCGTCGCAAGTCGGTCAGGACAAGTGGGTCTTGGAAACAGTCTTTCCGGATATAGTGAATGGATTCTTCGTCGATGTGGGATCGGCTGACGGCACCTATCTGTCGAATACCAAAGCTCTCGAGCGGAGGGGCTGGACCGGGATCTGCATCGATCCGTTTCCCACGCACATGGAGGATCGCAGCTGCCAGATGCTCAAGGAAGTCGTGTTCAGCGAAGCAGGACAGCGCGTGAAATTCCAGGCGTCCGGCGAGCTGGGCGGGATCGCCGATACGCTGGGACTGTGGAAAAACAGAGCGCTGAAGGCACCAACCGTGGAGCTCACGACGACCACGCTCACAGACATTCTCGAACGCACGAAGGCTCCGCGGTTCATTCATTTCATGAGCCTCGACATCGAAGGGGCGGAGCTCGAAGCGCTCAAGGGTTTTCCATTTGATCAGTACAAGATCGGCGCGCTGGCCGTCGAGCACAACGACGAGGAGCCCAAGCGCACGGAAATCCGGGCGTTGCTCAAGAGTCACGGCTACCGACGCAGCCACACCTGGCAGCAGGATGATTTCTACCTGCCGGACAGATAACGCTGGCCGCCGCCCCGCGCCGGGACCCGTAGTTTCTTAGAACTTGAAGATCCTCCTCGCGACCGACGCGTTCCCGCCGATCTGCGGCGGGAGCGGCTGGAGCACGCACGAGCTCGCGCGCGGCCTGCGGGCGCTGGGACACGCGGTCACCGTCGTTCGGCCGCGTCCGGGCACGCCGGTCGGCGTGCGCGAGACGGCCTACGACGGTCTACGGATCCTGGAGCTCGGCGCACCCGCCCCGCCGATTCCGTACGTTCGCAATTACTTCAAGAACGAGCGGCTCTATGCGACGCTCGCCCGTTTTCTCGCCGACGTGATCGCCCGGGAGCGGATCGATCTCGTGCACGGGCAGCACGTGCTCACCTGCGTGCCGTCGGTCGAGGCCGCCCGCCGGGCGGCGATCCCCGTCGTGTGCACCGTCCGCGATTACTGGCCGGTCTGCTACTGGTCCGATCTCATCCACACCAAAGATGATGCGGCGCTGTGCCCGGGATGCTCGGCTGCGATGATGACGCGGTGCGTCCGGCCGCACGCCGGCGCGCTCTGGCCGGCAGCGCTCCCGATGATTCCGTACATGCGCTCGAACCTGGCGCGCAAACGCCGTGGCCTCGCCGGGGCGGATGCGATCGTGGCCGTCAGCTCCACCATCGCCGCCGATCTGCGGGCGCGGGCGCCGGAGATCGCCGGCACGCGGCTCGAGATCATTCCGAACCCCGTGAACGTCGCGGCCCTTCGCGCCACGGCCGCCGCGTCCACGCCGCCGCTGCCCGGCCCCTATGCGCTCTACCTCGGCAAGCTGGCGCCCAACAAGGGCAGCTCCGTTCTCGTGCGGACCGTCGAGCGCGCGAACCTCGACTGGCCTCTCGTGATTGCCGGCGACGGCCCCGAGCGCGACGCGATCGCCGCGGCTGCCGCGCGCTCCGATCGCGACATCCGGCTGATCGGCTGGATCGATCAGGCCGCCGCCGCGGCCTGGATGGCCCACGCCTCGATGTTGATCTTCCCGTCGCGCGGGCCCGAGTCCTTGAGCCGCGTGCTGATCGAAGCCAGCGCGCTGGGTGTGCCGATTGCCGCGATGAACACGGGCGGCACACCCGACATCGTCATCGACGAACAGACGGGCCTGCTCTCGGCCACGCCGGAAGAGCTGGCCGCCGACGTGCGGCGGCTGCGGACGGATGACGCGCTGCGCCGGCGCCTCGGCGCGGCGGCACGGTCCCGCGCCGAATCACAATTCGACTCGCCGGCCGTGGTCGGGCGGATCGATCGGCTCTACGTCGAGCTCGCGGCGAGGACGCGGTGACGCCGCTCCGGGTCGCGGTGGTCGCGCGCTCGGTCTTTCCGCTGCACGGCCACGGCGGCCTCGAGCGCAGCGTGTACGATCTCGTCCGGTACCTCGCCGCGGCGCGGCGTGCAGGTGACGCTCGTCACCCGCACGCCCGTCACCACGGCCGCGGCGGAGGCGATCGATGCGCGCATCGACGTGCGGTTCGTGCCGTATCGCACCTTCCCCTTTGCCGGCCGCCGGGGGACCACCGTCCTCGATCGCAGCACCGCGTATCCGTTGTTTGGAGAGCGGGCGGGGCGCGCCGCCTGGGATCTGGTCGAGCGGGGCGCCGTCGATCTCGTGCACGGCTTCGGCGCGAGCGTGCTCGGATACGCGCGGCGCCGCCGCGGCGCGCGCGCGCCGCTCGTCCTCAATCCGCAGGGCCTGGAGGAATTCGGCGCCACCGATCCCTCGCGGGCCCGGCTGAAGCGGCTGGCGTATCTGCCGCTTCGACGCGCGGTCCGGACGTGCGCGCGGGCCGCGGACTGCGTGATCGCGACCGATCGTGCGCTCGAGCCCGCCGTCCGATCTCATCTCGGGGTCCCCCCGGAGCGCGTGCGCGTCATTCCAAACGCGCTGGACCTGCGGGCGGTCGACGCCCTCGCTACGGCAGCCGACGGCAGACGCGTGCGCCGCGAGGCGGGGATCGGAGACGACGACGCGGTTCTGCTGAGCGTGGGCCGGATCGAGGAGAACAAGGGCTTTCAGGTTCTCGTGGCGGCGCTGGCGGCGCTGCGCGATCACGCCGGGCGGATCGCCGAGGGCCGCTGGCGGTGGGTGATCGTCGGCGACGGGCCGTATCGCGGCCGGCTGATCTCGGCGATCGCCGCCGCGGGGCTCGCCGCCCGGGTGCACCTCGCCGGGCGAATTCCAGATGCGGCGCTTCACGCGTGGTACGAGGCGGCCGAGCTCTTCGTGCACCCGACGCTCTACGAAGGCAGCTCGCTCGTGACGCTCGAAGCCATGGCGCACCGTCGCGCCGTGGTCGCGACGACCGCGGGCGGCCTCCCCGACAAAGTGGACCACGGCGTCAGCGGGTGGCTCGTGGCGCCAGGCGACCCCTCGGCGCTCGCCGCCGCCATCAGCGGGGCGCTCGGGGATCCGGCGCGGCTGCCGGCGATGGGGATCGCGGGACGCGCGATTGTCGTGCGCGGGTTCTCCTGGGATGCCGCCGGGGCCGCAACCCTCCGGTTGTATGCGGATCTCCTGAACCGTGCGGAGGATCCGGCCCATTGATGAACCCCGGGCCGCGTCGAGCGTCGGACTTTGGTCGCAGTCCATGGGACCATGGCGATTTGGAAACCACTTCTAGTAAGCTCAGCACGCCCCGGGGGGAGCGCCTGGATTGATTGAGCGCGAGTGGCGCGAGGCGAGCGATCTGCGCACGTCGAAGGTGGCGCTGGCGATTGTGCTGATCGCGGCGGCGGTCCTGCGCTTCTGGGCCATCGGCAGCGGCATTCCCTACGCCGTCCAGATCGACGAACCCGAGATCGTCGAGCGGGCGTTCAACATGATGCGGGGCGGCTCGCTCAACCCGCAGGGCTTCTTCGACTATCCCGGCCTCGGCATCTACGTCCAGCTCGTCGTGTCGGTCGTCCGATTCCTGGCCGGCGCGATCACCGGGAAGTGGAGCTCCCTCGCACAGGTCAGCGGCGGGGACTTCTATCTGTGGGGCCGCGCCGTCACGGCGGCCTTCGGCGTGGCGACCGTGCTGCTGGTTTTTCAGATCGGCATGCGCTGGGGCGCTCGCCATGCGCTGCTGGGGGCCGGGCTGCTGGCCGTGATCCCGCTGCACGTCCGGTACTCGCACTACGTGCTGACCGATACGTTGCAAACCTTTTTCGTGACGCTGACCTTCCTGCTGGCCCTGGCCGCTCACGAGCGCAATACCGTGCGCGCCTTCGCGATGGCCGGCGCGGCAGCCGGGCTGGCGGCGGCGACGAAATACAGCGGCGGCATCGCCATCATCATGCCGCTGCTCGCCTGCTGGATGACCGTCGCGGCGCGAGCCCTCCCGGCGGAAGAGGGCGCTCGCGACGATCGCGGCCTCGGCGATGGCCTTTCTTGTCGCCGCACCGTACACCATCCTCGATCTGCCCGGGTTCCTCAACGGGTTCGCGCGGCTGGCCGGCGAATACCGCGTCACGCCGCCCGAGTCGGCCTCGATCGTGTATCTCAAGCTGCTCCTGCGGCACGCGTTTCAATGGCCGGCGCTCCTGCTCGCGGCGGGCGGCCTCGGACTCGGGATCGTCCGTCTCGTTCGCGGCCCGGGCCGCGTCCGCTGGGCGCTCGCCGTCGTCTTCCCGGTGCTGTACTTCTGGATGATTCGCGGCCAGGGGCTCGATGTACGGGCGGTATCTGCTGCCGATCGTCCCCCCGCTCTGCATCCTGGCGGCGACGGCGGTCGTGTCCGGCGTGAGCCTGCTGCGCCGATATGAGATTCCGCGCGCCCCGCGCACGGCGCTGATCGCGGCGCTGACGATTGCCGCCCTGCTGCCGCCGGCGCTCGTGTCCATCGGATGGGTTCGCGACGCGGCCCGAACCAGCACCGTGGACCTGGCGTATGCGTGGATCCTGCAGCACGTGCCGCAGCAATCGATCGTGGCGATCGAATCACGCGCGCTGCTCCTGCCGGCCACCTACCGGTCCAGGAACGTCCTGCAGTTGCGGCAGATGGACTACGGCGACTGGCGCGATCAGAAGGTCGACTACCTGGTCGCGTCGGGGAGTACTACAACCACTATTTCCGGTCGCCCGAGAAATACCCGCGCGAGTACGCGGAGTACATGCGCATCTTCGAGCAGAGCCGCGAGCTCGTGCGGTTCACGCCGTCGACCGGCACGCCCGGACCCGAGCTGCGCATCTTCAAGGTGATTCCCTGACGGCCCTTCGACCGTTGGCGCGCCTTCTGACGGCCGCCGGGTGGCTGGCGGTGTCGGGCGCGATTGTCGAGCTCTGTGCGCGGGAGGTCGCGCGGCGCTCGCTGGTCGAGCACCTCACCGGTCATGCGCCCGGTGTGCCCGCGCTCGTGATCGTGACGGCCGTGGCGGCGATGGCCCTGTCGGTTGGATGGGCACACCACCCGGGCCGGCGCACCGCGCTGGTGTTTGCCTGGCTCTTCGCGATCGGGCTCGCCTTCCAGCTTCAGCTCGGGGCGCGGCTTCAGAGCGACGGTTTCTACTACTTCTCGTACCTGCGATCCCTGGCCTTCGATCGCGACCTCGATTTCACGAACGACTACACGCTGCTCGGTCTCGGGGACAAGCCGCACCTGTTCCGGCCGCCCACGCCGACCGGCTACGCCCACTCAGCCGCGTCGATTGGCCCGGCAATCCTCTGGGCCCCGTTCTTCGCGGCCGGGCACGTGACGGCTCTCCGGCTCGCGTCCACCAATCCCGACGTCGACGCCAACGGCATCTCGTTTCCGTACCGTCAGGCCGTCTGCGTCGCGGGGCTCTTCTACGGTCTGATCGGGTGCTGGTTCTGCTTCCGCCTGACGGCGATGTTCTTCGGCGCGCGCCTGGCGGGACTCGCGACTACTCTCGCCGTCCTGGGCTCGTTCATCCTCTGGTACCTGATCAAGGAACCGAGCATGACGCATGGACCGTCGATGGCGGCGGTCGCCGGCTTCGTCTGGGCCTGGGTCGCGACGCGCGACGGCCGCACGACCCGGCAATGGGCGTGGCTCGGCGCGATCGCCGGGCTTCATGACGCTCATCCGCTGGCAGAACGCACTCTTCGCGCTGCTGCCGGCGTGCGACGCGATCGCCATGCTGGTGGCCGCCGCCCGGGCGCCGGACCGGCGGCGTGTGACCCGCGTGCTCGTCGACGGCGCGATATTCACGCTCTGTGCGGCGCTCGCGTTCGCGCCGCAGATGATCGCGTGGCGCTCCATCTACGGCTCGTGGCTCGCCGTCTCTCCGATCGGGCCGCAGATTCGCTGGGCCGACCCGCAGCTTGCCGACATCCTGTGGTCGTCGCGCAACGGACTTCTGAGCTGGTCCCCCATCCTCTACGTTGGCGCCATCGGACTGATCCTGTTCGCCGTCTCGGTGCCAGCCGTCGGGATCCCCGCGCTTCTCATCATGGCCGTGATGACGTATTTCAACGCGTCGATTCAGGACTGGTGGGGCAGCGACGGGTTCGGCGGGCGGCGGTTCGACGGGACGATTCCGCTCTTCTGCCTCGGCATCGCGGCGTTCGCACGCTCCGCCGTCGAGCTCACGCGCCGTCATCCGCTGCGTGTCCTCGCGGCGGGCGGCGCGCTGCTCGTCCTGTGGAACCTGACGCTGATGAGCGCGGCGCAGAGCGGCCTGTTCCGAATCGGCACGGCGGTGTCGTTCGGTGAGACCGGCTCGGCGCAAGCGCGGGCCTTTCACGCGTGGTTCGGCAATCCCTTCACGTATCCCGCGAGCCTCGCGTTCGCGCTGCGCAACGGGTTGGCGCCCGGGCGCTACGATCTGCTGAGGGTGAACCGGTTCCTCGGCGATCCGCTGCGCCCGTACGGCCGCGTGGACATCGGCGGCGACGACGAGTGGCTGATCGAGGGCGCCTGGCACGCGGTCGAGAGAGAGGGTCCGGTCACGTTCCGCTGGGCGGCATCTCCCGCGACCGTGCTGATCTCGCTCGATCACGCCGAGCCGCTCACCGTGCAAATCAGGTTGCGGGCGTTCAACTACGCCGGCGCGACGCCGCAGACCATTGCGCTCACGGTCAACGGCCTTACGTTTGGCCCGGTGCCGGTGCCGGATCGCTGGGAGACGCTGGAATTCGCGACAGGGATCGATGCCTGGCGCGGAAGGGTGAACCGCGTGCGTTTCGATTTTGCGCGCGTGCGCACGCCGGCCGAGGTGGGGCTGAGCGGCGACACGCGCCCGCTCGCCGCCGCCGTGGACTACATTCGCGTGCAGCGGCGCTGACAGGTCTCAGGTCTCAGGTCTCAGGTCTCAGGTCTCAGGTCTCAGGTCTCAGGTCTCAGGTCTCAGGTCTCAGGTCTCAGGTCTCAGGTCTCAGGTCTCAGGTCTCAGGTCTCAGGTAACAGACGATAGACCGAAGACCAACGACCAAAGACACCAAAGACCAACGACCGGGGACCAGAGACCACAGTCCCACGGAGACGTCTTCATCGCAGCAGGACGTTGACGTTGGCGCGCCGCCGGAGATCCGCCAGCCAGTCCCGAATCGTCGCGGCCCTCCGTTCGGCCACCAGGGCCGCCTTCACGACGCCGTGCGCCTCCTCGAACGGGCGGAGGACACCGCCCTGCGAGAACTCCGCGGCGTGATCGCGGTAGTACCTGCTGGATCTCCTCTTCCGTCGGCTGGATGTCGCCGAACCGCTGCTGCAGGTAGGACTCGATGCGCAGGTCGTCGCGGACGTGCGCGCTGCAGCTGATCGAGACCGATCCCGGTCTGCAGGAGAATCGCGTCGAACTGCGCCGGCGAGCCGGCGCGGGCCCGGATCTCGGCGACGCTCCGGTCCACATCCGCCTCGCGCCGGATCCGGCGGCGCGTAACGATCGACTTCCCTGAGCATGAGGCGCCGCTCGATCAAGCGGTCGACCACGCGCACGACCGGATCGGACGGCCCCCGCACGAGACCGAGCCGGATCGCCGCGGTCACGTCGGACTGCATGATGATCGCCCCGTCCACGACCGCGAGGATGCGATCGATGATTTCCGCGCGCGCCATCCCGATCGCGAGCACGATCCCAATCGCCACGAGCAGGCCAGCGTCTGAGCATTCTCCTTTGTCTGGAACGGGCATTCAAGCTGGAGTTCGCAAAGATTTAGTGATGAGGAACTGTGAACTTCAGAACACCTGTCCGATGGCGAAGTGGAACGCGCGGCGCCTCTCGAGCTCGCCGCCGATCTCGCGCCGATCCATCTTGAACCCGATGTCGAACCGGATCGGGCCGATCGGCGAGCGATACCGGATGCCGAACCCGGCGCTGCCGCGCAGCTCGCTGAAGTCGAACTCGGTCACCCGGTTGAAGACGTTGCCTCCCTCCATGAACACCGCGGCGCCGATGTCCCCCCACACCGGCAGGCGCACCTCGCCGTTCATGAGCAGCAGGGCGTTGCCCCCTCTCGGGAATCCGGTCGGGCTGATCGTGTTGGGCGCGCCGACGCGTGTCGAGCGCGAAGCCGCGCACGGTCGTGTCGCCGCCGGCGAAGAAGCGCTCGCTCGCGGGCAGGTCCTCGACGATCTCGGTGATCGGATTGCCCTGCGCGTCGGTCGACTGGCACCACCCGCTGGAATCCGTCGGCGAGGCCGACCGCCAGGCGCGACGCGAAGATCACGCGCGGCGTCACGGGCACGCGCTGGAACCAGAGGCCCTGGATGTACGATTTCATGAAGCCGACCTGCCCGCCGAGCGCGCGGGCGGCGACGGAGCCATCGGCGCTGAGAAAGGTGCCCCGCGTCGGATCGAGCACGTCGTCGCGCGTGTCGCGCGAGATGGCGCCGCCGAACCCGGAGAGCCGCACCTGCGGGAAGATGCGGTCGATGCGCGCCTGATCTTCCGGGTCGAGCTGCTCGTCGAACGTCCGGGTCGTGCCGAATGAATAGCGCGCGCTCGCCCTGACCCCGGGGGACAGGCGATGGACGAGCTCCGCGTTGACGCCCTTTGCGCGCGAAGTTGAACGACGACCGGACGCCCTGCTCGACCAGCGCCGGTGAGCGAGAGATCGGCGTTGACGCCGAAGGCCCGCGGCTCGCGAAACGTGCCGACGCAGCCGGTATTCGCTGAAGCCAAAACCGTCGCGCTCGGTTCCGTCGGGCTCCGGCGACTTCGGCCGGAGGCTGACGCGCGTATACAGGTTGACCGAGCGGTTCTTCCCGCCGATGTTCCGCCGCCCGACGTCGAAGAACCCGCGCGGCGCGAACTCGACCCGCTCCTCGGCCCCGCCGCCTTCCCCGGCGCGCAGGAGCCGGCTGACTTCCAGGCCGCCTCCATAACTGAACGTCGTCGTGGCCGCTTCCTCGACGGTCACGAGCACGTCGGTGGTTGCCGCCGCTCGCGTGCGAGAGCGGGTCGATGCGGATGCGCCGGAACAGGCCGAGCGCGCCGAGCCGGCGCTGGCTCTCGATGAGGTCCTCGAGGCCGAGCGGCTTGCCCTCCTGCAGCAGCAGCTCGCGCGTGATGACCTGGGAATCGGTGCGCGTGTTGCCGACGATGAGGATGTGGTCGACGATCGTCTGCTGGCCCTCGTGAATTTCGAACTTGAGGTCGGCGCGCGTCCCATCCGCCGACAGCCCGGGCACGACGACGACGCTCGGCGGCGGCGAACCCGCGGTTCCGGTATTCGAGCAGCACCGCGTCGTAGTCGGCCACGACCTGCGGCTGATAGAACGGCGCGCCGGGCGCCGATTTCACGACCGCGCGGAGCTGCTCCTGCGGCACGATGGCGTGGCCTTCGAACGTCACGTCGCCCACGAGCGTCAGCGGGCCTTCCGTGATGGTGATGACCGGCTTGACCAGGCCCTGGCCCGTGGCTGACGGGTTCAGCTCGTTGGCCGCGGCGGCCACTTTCGCGCGGGCGAACCCGAGCCGCTGATACATCCCGGCAATGCCGCTGACGGCCGCGCTGAGGTTCGACTCGACGAAGACGTCGTTGGCCTGGAGCTTCGCGAGCGCCGGCCGCAACTGCTCGAGCGGAACATGCTGGTTGCCCACGACCTCGACGCCGTCGGCGATCCGATACTGCAGGCCACGGCGCACCGTGAACGCGACCGTCAGCGTGCCCTGGCCTTCCTGGCGCTCGGCTGACGCGTCGGCCTTCCAATACCCCTGCTGAGTCAGGTAGCTCTTGATGCGCTGAATGGAGTCTTCGATCAGGTCCTGGTCGACCGAGCCCTCGCGCGCGATCGGCGCGAGCTCGGCGAGCTTGTCCTGTGGAAGCGGATCGCCGCGGAACGCGACGGTCACCACGGGACCGGTCTCGAGCTCGATGGTGAGGTTCACGACCGTTGCGTCCTCGGAGGGTCTGGGCCGGTACGACGCGGCCGCCAGGTATCGCCCACGCTTGCGCAGCTTCGCCACGTAATCGGCGAGCCCGACGGTAATCTCCGGCGGCTCGTACCGGAGTCGATGGCAGCGCGTGCACCTCCCGCAGAAACGCGTCGCGTCCTTCGGCCGGGATGCCGTCGATCACGACCGATCCGATGCGCGCCTGCGATCCGGCGTCGACCTCGAACTCGAGCAGCGTGCGGTCGGGATCGTGCAGCTCGGTCGCGCGCGGCCGCACGGTTGCCCGCAGGTACCCGTGTTCGCGATACAGCTGCTCGAGCATGCGGGCGATTTCCGGCGCCCGGCCGACGGGCGGCGCCGTCCCGAAGCGGTTGGTCATCGTTTGCCGCAGGAGCCCTTCGGACAGGCCGGCGGTGCCGCGAAAGTCCACGCGCTGCACGCTGTGCAGCGGGACGAGGTCGTAGCGAAGCGCCACGCCCCCGGGCGCGTCGATCGCCTCGACCCGCACGTCCTGAAACCGTCCGAGCCCGAAGAGGTGGGTGATGGATGCGCGCACGGCGGTCATCGACAGCGGCTGGCCGACGCGCGTCTCGACGAGCGCCAGCGATGCCGGGTCGTCGGTGGGCCGCCCCTCGGTCACCAGGCGCACCTCGACGATCGGTTTGCCGACATAGGCGGCCTCGGGAACCGGGGGCGCGGCGGTCTGTGCGCCGGCTCGGAGCGGGCGAACAGAATCAGCGCGGCGACCTGCGATCCGGCAAGCGGACCGAGCGTGCGGCTTCATCATCACCGGCGGTGCTGGACGCGGAAATCGACCGAGAACGTGGTCTCGCCGTTCTGCGTGAGCACCCAGCCCAGGCGATCGTTCTGATCGTATTCCAGCACGATGATCTGCTCGCGCGTGGAGCTGCCGAAGGGACGGGCGAACGTCACGTAGGCGCGGCTCGAGATCCGCTTGCCGAGAATGAGCGTGGCGGACGAGGAGCTCAGGGTGTCCGACCCGATCGACGGCGTGATCTGCAGATCGACGCCGATGCGCCTGCTCGACGGCGCGTCCGACCGGCGCCGAGATGCTGCCGGTGAGGAGCCGCGCGGTGGCGGCCTTGAGCAGATCCTCCTCGGTCCGCGTGGAGGCCGACGGATTCAACGTGCGCAGCTCCTCGTCGATGTTACTGGTCTGGCCGAAGAGCAGCAGGACGATGCCGGCGCCCGAGAGCGGCGGGTCGGAGTTGAGGTTCATCGCGATCTTGCTCGTGGTGCCGGTGAAGCCCAGCGTGATCCGGTAGGTCTGGGTCGGAACCCGGACGCGCGTTTCCGCCTCGATGTCGAAGTACGGCTCGATCCGCGACGGGTTCGCAAACCCGATGGTGCCGCGCGTGACGAGGTAGCGATTGCCCTCGAAGATCACGTCGCCGCGCTCGATCTGCGCGCGTGCCGAGCAGCACCGGCCGATCGTAGGTGCCCTGCAGCCGCAGGTCGGCGCTCGCCACCATCCGCGCGAGGTTGTTCTCGATGCGCAGCGTCGAGGGGGCATCGATGTGCACGTCGAACTTGAGCGGCAGCGTCGGCGCCTCGACGGCTCCGCCGAGCGACGGGCCTGTCCCACCGGTCAGGTTGAACAGTTCCGGGCTGGGCTCGAATCGCTTCGTGTAGACGCGCATCGCGCACCGTGACGGTGCCTCCCAGCAGCAACGCGGAGAGATCGCCGGTCAGCGAGAGATCGGCGTCGATGACGGAGCGGAAGCCCTCGGGATAGCGGATGCGCATGTCCGTCCCGGCCGCCGTCAGGTTGAGGGCGCCCGGCGTGAAGCCGTTCATCGCGACGCGTCCGCCGAACGTGACGTCGCCGCCCGCCAGCCGCGCCCGCACGCCGTCGAGGCGCACGCCGCCGGCGTCGAACATGATCTGGCCGTTGATCGCCTCGAGCGAGTGTGGAAGCGAGAGCTGCCGCACGCGGCCGTTCTCGATCGCGGCGCTGCCCGAGAACACCGGCTTGGCGAGCGGCCCGTTGATGTCCGCCGTCAGCCTGGCGCCTCCCGAGCTGCGGATGTCGCGATAGAAGCCCTGCAGGATCCCGAGGTTCGCATCCCCCGACGCCTTGACGGCGATCGTCGAGTCGTGGAGGTTGACGTGGCCGTCGAGGTCGAGCTGCGTGCCCTCGCCGAACAACCGCAGCCGCACGACGTTGAGGACGTGCTGGTCGAGCGCCAGCTCGATCGGCCGGTATTCGCCGGTCGACGGCTCCTGGTTGGTCACGCGGTAATCGAAGAGCTTGAGGTCGATCTGCTCGATGCGTGCGGCGACGACCAGTTGATCCACGTCCGCGAGCTTCCCCACCAACCGCACCGTGCCGCCCGCGACCGCCGTGGTGAACGGAGACAGGCGCGGCTCGAAGAATCGCAAGTACGGATCGAGCGAGGTGTTCGCGAAGCGCAGCGTCAGCTCCGCGTCCATCTGATCGGTCAGCGCAAGGCGCCCCGATCCGGACACCACCAGCCGGGGAGACGCCGCTTCGAGCTCGGCGGTCAGGATCTCGCCGCGCATCGACAGTCGTCCGGTGAGCTGGCCGATCCCTTCGTCGCCGGCGAACAAATCGTCGACCCGCACCCTGACGTCGTAGCGCGGGACGTCGAACGTGCCGGTCCCCGTGGCCGTGAACTGCAGCAGGCCCGAGAGCGGCGCCCGGGGGAAGGTCGCCATCTTCAGCGATTCGACCGGAATGCGCGTGCCGTCGGCATTGAAGGAGTAGTTGCTGTCCCATCCGACCCAGGCGGCGCCGGTGATGGTGCCGGTGCTCTTACGGATCTCCATGGCATCGAGACGCACTCCGGAGCCCTCGAAGCGCAGCGAGGCTGTCGCCGTCTCGAACGGCTCGCCGTACGCGATACCGTCGTCGATCGCGAGACGGCCGAAGCCGAACGGGGTTTCGTACTTCCCGTACAGGTGATACTCCCCGGACACGATCCCCTCGACCGGGTAGTCGTCGAGCTCGAACGCGTGCCGCAGGTCGGCCAGGCGGCGGCGGTTGATCCGCACCCGCGCGTTGATCTCCTCGCCGTTGTCGCGCCGCGGGTAGCCGAGCGAGAACTTTCCGTCGGTCCTGATGTCCGAGGTCCCGTCCGTGATCACGCTCTCGCTCACGGTCACGTAGCTGTTCTCGATCACCACCTGCGCCGTGCCCCGTCCCCACTCGGTGTCCCAGGCGCGCATCCGCTCGCCGGTGAACGTGCCCTCGATACGCGGCTTCGTGAATCCGAGGAGCATCACGCCGTCGAATTGTCCCGCGCCGCCGATGTCCACGGCGCCAGTCGGCGAGCCGAACGCCGTCATGATGCCGGCGAGCACGCGATCGCTTTCGAGCCAGTCCAGGCTCGTCACGTGAAACGGGATGCGGGACTGCTCGCCGTACGCCGTCCGCCCCTCGAACTCGACGTAGGTCTTCGGCGTGGCGGTCCAGCTCGGGCCGAGGACAATCCAGTCCGGATCGAGCGTGTAGACGACGTGCCCGGCGAGCGGCAGGTATCCGAGCGGCGCGTGTCTATCGAACGGGCCCGGCTCCGGCGGAAGCGCCGCCTGCTGCGCGAGCTGTTCCGGAAGCAGCGCCCGCGTCATCGGCGTCGTCCCCGCCGGCGGGCTGGCCGTGACTTCGCCCTCGCCGCGTTTCTCGGACCATTTCCCGAGCTTCCAGTCGAGGTGATTCCGCCCGGTCGCGCGGCCGCCGAGCCGCAAGCCCTTCGTTTCGAGGAAGTCCGTCAGCTGCGCGAGGTCGACGTCGGTGTAGGCGACCTCCCACGACGCGCCGATGGGAACGTCCCGCTTGTTGAGCGGCGCCAGCCGGTAGTCGAATTCGCGCGGTGCCGCCATAAAGCCGGCTCGTCGCGTTGGTCACCTCCATCCGATCCGGCACCCACAGCACGGAGCCGCGCAGGTCGGGGAACCGCCAGGCGTTCACGCCCAGGAGCGGACTGCTGAACGTGCCCTTCAGCTCGCGCCCTCCCTTGAACAGGTGGAACGTGCCGTGGAAGTCTCCCTTGCCCGAGAGCTCGAACCTGTCGCGATGGAAGAAGATGTTCTTCTGCGCCGGAAAATCGATCTTCGACGAGATCTGATAGGTCTGTTCGGGCCAGCGGCCCATGTCGATGTCGCCGGTGAGCACCGACTGCGCCCCTTCGCTGGCGAGATCGATCCGGCTGAAGTGAAGCTTCGATCCGTCGATGGTGAACCGCGACTGCATGCTCGCGGGGAAGGGCTCGTACTTCTGGATGGTGATCGTCGAATCGCTGAACGACGCCCGGCCCAGGTACGCGGTGTCCGCCACGCCGCGCGCCAGCGAGATGCGCAGATCGCGCGCCGCCACGCCCCACGGCGTGCCGTGGTCTTCGTAGGTGAAGCTGCCACGAGAGGCGAGCATGCTTCGCAGCGTCGTCGTGAAACGTTTCGGCCCGGTCGATTTCGAGTCCCTGGTGAACTTCGGAAAGTTGTGGCGTCCGTTGGGGAAGGCGGGGCTCGACGGCCACGTCTCGATGAGCATGTCCCAGTCGGTCATCTCGACCGACGCGATGATCAGCTTCCGCGTGAAGATGGACCACCACGGGAGCACCATCTCGATCTTCTTGGCCTTGAGGAACGGGCGGTGGCCGGGCTCCAGCCCTTCGATCAGGACGTCGTCGAAGACGAAGACGCCGGGCGTGAGCTTCACCGACATCCGGCCGATGTGCAGCGGCCGGTGCATGTAGTTCGAGCCTTCGCGTTCCGCGCGGGCCTTCAGTTGCGGACCCAGGTCGACCGTGAAGAACGTCACGAGCGCGCCGGCGACAATCGCGACGAGAAGCGCCAGCAGCCGGAGCGCGGCGCGCCGCCAGCGCGGCCGTCCGGACGTCGGCGGCTCCGGCTCGGCCGGAGTCTCGACGGGCGTGGTTGGCTCTTCCGTCAAACGCAGCATTTCGTTATTCGATCACAATCAGAACACGCCCCGCCTCGACCGACGTGCCCGGCGTCACCGCGACGTCCTTGACGCGGCCGGCCTTCGGCGAGCGGAGCTCGTTTTCCATCTTCATCGCTTCGACGACGACGACACCCTGGCGCGCGGCAACCGCGTCGCCGGCCGCCACGAGCACGCGCACCACCCGTCCCGGCATCGGCGCGACGACGGCCTGCTCGCCATGCGCGTCGGCGCCGCCGTGGGCGCTGGCGCGCCGCGTGCGCCGCGCGTTGACGGTCGCGCCGACGGTGCGGCCGTCGATCCCCACGAGCAGCTGGCCCGACCGGCCGTCGCCGGCCGGCGCGATCTGAATCTCGCGGCTGGTGCCCGCATCGCCGTCGAGCAGCAGCGACAATCCGAACTCGCCGGCACGGACCGCGTCCACCTCGTGCGGCCTGCCGTCGACGATCACCCGGAATCGCCCGTCCGCCCTGCGCTCGACCGATACGGTCCGGCTGCGATCGTTGATCTCGATCTCGAACGTCATCCGCGCAGCGCCTCGCGCCGCGCGGCCTGCTTCCACAGCCCCTGCATGTCTGCCTGCCGCGCCGGACCCGCGCTGGCGCGGAGGTAGGCATCGACCCCGACTGCCATCGCCGACAGCTCCTCTTCGCCGGGGGTCAGGTCGCTGAACGTCCGGCCGGCCCGTTCGTCGAGCAGGCGATCGAGAGACGTCGTGTCGTATCGCCCCGCGACGTACTCCGGCTGCCGCATCAGCCAGACAAAAAACGGAATGGTCGTGCGGATGCCCAGCACGTGGTATTCGCGCAGCGCGCGCGCCATGCGGTCGATCGCCTCGCCGCGCGACGGCGCCCCACACGACGAGCTTCGCGATCATCGAGTCGTAGTGGACAGGCACCGTATACCCGACGCTCACACCGCCATCGTCGCGCACGCCGGGCCCGGCGGCCGGACGCAGACCGCGGATGAGGCCGGGCGACGGCAGGAACCCCTGGTCCGGATCCTCGGCGTAGATGCGGCACTCGATCGCGTGCCCATGGGGCGTGAGCGCGCGGCCGGGATCGACGTTCAGCCGCTCGCCGCGGGCAATCCTGATCTGCCACTGGACGAGATCGATGCTGGTCACCATTTCGGTCACCGGGTGCTCGACCTGCAGCCGGGTGTTCATCTCGAGGAAATAGAACGCCCCGTCCTGATCCAGAAGGAACTCGATCGTGCCGGCGCTGGAGTAGCCGACCGTCTTCGCGACCGCGACCGCGGCGTCCGCCATGCGCCGCCGCAGATCCGGCGTGACCGCGATCGACGGCGACTCTTCGACCACTTTCTGGTGGCGCCGCTGGATCGAGCACTCGCGCTCGACGAACGGCAGGATCGTGCCGTACGCGTCGCCGAGCAGCTGGATCTCGACGTGGCGCGGCGCGACGATGCGCCGCTCGAGATAGATCGCCGTGTCGCCGAACGCCGATCCGGCCTCGGAGCGCGCGGTGCGGATGGCGGCGCCGAGAGACGCGGGGTCGTCCACGGTGCGCATGCCCTTGCCGCCGCCGCCGGCGACGGCCTTCACGACGAGCGGATAGCCGACGGTCGTCTGCGAGGCGCGCGACCTCGGCGTCGGGCACGCGCTCGTCGAGCGGCTGCTCCGTTCCGGGCACGACCGCCACGCCCGCGCGGATGGCCGCTTCACGGGCGGCAGTCTTGCTGCCCATGAGCGCGATGGCCTCGGGCGACGGCCCGATGAACGTCAGCCCCGCGTCGCGGCACGCGCGCGCGAAGCCGGCGTTCTCTGCCAGGAACCCGTAACCGGGGTGCACCGCGTCCGCCCCCGTCCGCCGCGCGGCGTCGACGATCGCGTCAATCCGGAGGTAGCTCAGGGCCGCTTCGGACGGGCCGAGATGAACCGCCTGGTCCGCCTCGCGCACGTGGCGCGCGCCGCGGTCGCAGTCCGAGTACACGGCAACCGTCGGCAGGCCCATTTCGCGGCACGCGCGGATGATCCGAACGGCGATCTCGCCGCGGTTGGCGATGAGGATTTTCATGAAGCGCCGCAGCGTTCAGGCAGGGGACGACCGGACCGTATGGACCGGCTTGGGCATCTGACGTAATTGTAGCAGGGTTCTGCGTCGAGCGAGTCGCAGGCGCGCGTCATCCATCTCTCACCTCGGGTAGCGGAGGAAATGGGAAATACTCGCCTTGGTTCCGGCTATACCCGGCGGTTGCGGAAACTGCCAACTTCGTTCGCCGACAGCGTGGCAGTTTCCGCACAGTTCGAAGACCGATTTGCAGAATAGGCCGGGTTTTTCCACGTCACGGGTTTTGCTGTTACCGGCTCAGCATGGCCGTAGACCTCACACGACACAATGCGGTAACGGAAGCCATCATCGGCGCGGCAATCAAGGTGCATCGGGGACTTGGCCCAGGGCTGCTGGAATCCGTTTATCTCGCGTGCCTGATCTTCGAGCTGCACCGGGCGGGCTCCGCCTGAAGGCCCAGGTGAGGCTGCCCGTGCGATATGAGGATGTCCAAATCGATTGCGGGTTCCGGCTGGACCTTGTTGTCGAGGATCAGGTGGTTGTGGAGATCAAGTCAGTGAAGACGGCTGGCAGCGATCCACGACGCGCAGGTCCTCACTTACCTGAAGCTCTCTGGATACCCGATTGCTCTTCTGATCAACTTCAACGTGCCGCTGCTCAAGCAGGGACTCAAGCGGCGGCTCAACCCGCAGCCGGCGAAGCGGTTCGTCGTCGAGACCAAAGAAAAGAAATCACCACAGAGATAGCGGAGTAAACGGAGGAACCAAGAACACTGGTGTCGCACTCGAGTCGCCGGCCGGAGAGTGCCCAGGGCCGGCGGTAGTCGGTCAGGCAAGATTCGAGGAAACAAGCGGCACGTGACCGATCGCCGCTTGTTTCTCTTGTCTGACCGACCGCGCTTCGCGCGGCTCGAGTGCGACGCACGAGCCAGTCATCGCCGTGAACTGCTCGGTGAGCTTGGCCAGCGAGCCGATGCAGTGGGTACAGCAACAGAGGGTTTCCTCCGTTAACTCCGTTATCTCTGTGGTGATCTAGACATCCGTCGCCAGCCGGGCTCCCGATGCCTCCTCCGCGCGTCAGAGCGGGATGTTCCCGTGCTTCTTCGGCGGGTTCTTGTCCCGCTTGGTCTCGAGGCCCGCGAGCGCGGCGATGAGCTTGGGCGCGTGTCTGCGCGGGCGGATGACCTCGTCCACGAATCCGCGCGAGGCGGCGACGAACGGGTTGGCGAACTTCTCCTTGAACTCCGCGACGCGCTGCGCGCGCGCGCCGCGTCTTTGTCGGCGCGCGGCGTCGATCTCGCGCTTGTAGAGGATGTTCACGGCGCCTTCCGGGCCCATCACCGCGATCTCGGCGCTCGGCCACGCGAAGTTCACGTCGGTGCGAATGTGCTTGCTCGACATGACGCAGTACGCGCCGCCGTACGCCTTGCGCGTGATCACCGTCAGCTTCGGGACGGTCGCCTCCGCAAACGCAAACAGCAGCTTCGCGCCGTGGCGGATGATGCCGCCGTACTCCTGCCGCGTGCCGGGCAGGAAGCCGGGCACGTCCTCGAACGTCACGAGCGGAATGTTGAAGGCGTCGCAGAAACGCACGAAGCGCGCCGCCTTGACCGACGCGTCGATGTCGAGCGTGCCCGCGAGGTGCGCGGGCTGGTTCGCGACGATGCCGACGGTGCGGCCGCCGAGACGCGCGAACCCGACGATGATGTTGCGCGCGTAGTGCGCGGTGCACCTCGAGGAACGCGCCGTCGTCGACGACCGCGTGGATCGAGGTCGTGCATGTCGTACGGCTGGTTCGGCGACTCGGGCACGAGGCTGATCGAGCGCCTCGTCCTCGCGGTCGGGCGGATCGCGAGGTCTCGCGGCGCGGCGGATCGTCGACGTTGTTGCGCGGGCAGGTAGCCGAGCAGCTCGCGGATCAGCGCGCAGGCACTCGCGATCGTCGGGCACGGCGAAGTGCGCGACGCCGCTGATCGCGTTGTGCGTCATCGCGCCGCCGAGCTCTTCCTTCGTGACCTCCTCGTGGGTCACGGTCCTGATCACGTCCGGGCCGGTCACGAACATGTAGCTCGTGCCTTCGACCATGACGTTGAAGTCGGTGATCGCCGGCGAGTACACGGCGCCGCCGGCGCACGGGCCCATGATCGCGGAGATCTGCGGGATCACGCCCGAGGCGAGCGTGTTGCGCAGGAAGATGTCGGCGTAGCCGCCGAGCGAGAGCACGCCTTCCTGGATGCGCGCGCCGCCCGGAGTCGTTGAGGCCGACGACCGGCGCGCCCATCTTCATCGCGAGATCCATGATCTTCACGATCTTCGCGGCGTTCGTCTCCGACAGCGACCCGCCGAAGACGGTGAAGTCCTGCGCGAACGCGTAGACCGGGCGGCCGTCGACCCGGCCGTGGCCGGCGACGACGCCGTCGCCCGGGATGATCTGCTCGTCCATGCCGAAGTCGCGGCACCGGTGGGTGACGAGCTTGTCGACCTCCTCGAAGCTGCCGGGATCGAACAGCAGATCGATGCGCTCGCGCGCCGTGAGCTTGCCGGCCTCGTGCTGGCGCGCGCAGCCGCTCCTCGCCGCCGCCGAGCTCCGCGCGGCGCTCGAGGTCCTCGAGATATTTGAGCGTGTCCATCATCAAGGGTCGCAGTGCCGATACAGCTGAATGCGCCGTCGCCTTCGACCAGCCTGCCGCCTGGGCCTTCTCCCAGTCCTTCAGGAAGCGCTCGAGACCGATGTCGGTGAGCGGGTGCTTGAACATCCCCTCGATCACCGCCGGCGGGCAGGTGCAGATGTCGGCGCCCATGCGCGCCGCCTCGACGATGTGGATGTGGTGGCGCACCGAGGCGACGAGGATCTCGGTCGAGAACTGGTAGTTCTCGAAGATCTCGACGATCTCCTGAATCAGGTGCATGCCGGAGGTCGCGATGTCGTCGAGCCGGCCGACGAACGGGCTGACGTAGGTCGCGCCGACCTTGGCCGCCAGCAGCGCCTGCGTCGGCGGAGAAGATGAGCGTCACGTTCACGCGCAGGCCTTCCGACGAGAGCGCCTTGCACGCCTTCACGCCTTCCTTCGTGAACGGCACCTTGACGACGATGTGCTCGTCGATGGCGGCGAGATCGCGGCCCTTCGCGGATCATGCCGTCGGCGTCGGTGGCGACGACTTCGGCGCTGGTCGGGCCCTGCACGATCTGGCAGATCTTCTTCAGGATCGCCTTGTAGTCGCCCGCCTCCTTGGCGAGCAGCGACGGGTTGGTCGTGATCCCGTCGATGATGCCGAGCGGCACGAGGTTCTCGATTTCTTTCAGGTTGCCGGAGTCGATGAAGAGCTTCATGGGATCTCCAGAGGCGGCCTCGAGGCTGCGCTTACGAGTCCACGGCTCGGTCCGCGACCGGATTGGTCAGCTCGCCGACGCCCTCGACCTTAATCGTGACGCGATCGCCCGCGGCCAGCGGGCCGATGCCGGCCGGCGTGCCGGTCGAGATGATGTCCCCCGGCAGCAGCGTCATCACCGACGAGATGAACGCGACGAGCTTGGCGAATCGGGAAGATCAGCTCGCGCGTGGACGACGACTGGCGGCGGGTCGCCGTTGACCCATCCCTCGACCGCCAGCCGCCGGCGCGTCGTAGTCGAGGCCGGTCGCGATGCAGGGGCCGACCGGGGCAAAGGTGTCGAACCCCTTCGCGCGCGTGTACTGGATGTCCTTGTTCTGCAGCTCGCGCGCCGTGACGTCGTTGACGCACGTGATGCCGAGGATATACCGGTGCGCCTCGTCCTCGGGACCCGTGGCGCGCGCGCCGATGACGACGCCGGCTTCCGCCTCGTGATCCACGCGCCCGACCCCGGCCGGGGAGCACGATCGGATCGTCCGGGCCGATGACCGCCGTCGACGGCTTGATGAAGATCATCGGCTCGGCCGGCAGCGGCTTGTTCTGCTCCGCGGCGTGGTCCTTGTAGTTCAGACCGACGCGCGACGATCTTCGAGGGCGCGACCGGCGCCAGCAGCCGATGCCGGCTGACGGGATCGCGTCGCCCGCCTCGTGCTCGCCGAAGAGGTCGCCCTTCGAGCAGCCGCCAGCCCTGGTCGTGCGCGATCGACGTGCCGCGGCCGTCCCTCGTACTCGATGCGGAAGAATCGTGTCATCGTGCTGTTTCTTCGACGCGCGACGGATGGGCGCGCTCCGGTTCGGCGGCGCCGCCTTGTCGACGGCGACGATCGCGTAGACGTAGCGCACGCCCGGCTTCGCGGTCTTGTCCTCGAAACTGGTGCCGGTCATCGGCGCGGACGTCGAGCGGCTGAAGTGTCTCACCCGGCGCTTCTCCGCGCAAGACCAGGTAGCCGGCGAGATCCGGCTCGCTGTTGGCGTCCCAGCTCAGATTCATCGTGCCGTCGCCGGCGACGACCGACAGCCCTTTCGGCGCGGCCGGCGGGAACGTGTCGCGCGGCGTCACGCACACCGGCGGCGACGGGATCGCTTTCGAGATCGACGCTGCCGACTCGTCTGCACCGAGCGGACGGCGAAGCACTCCTCGGCGCCGAACTCGACGCCGGCCCGCTCGAAGTGCGTCTCGGCGACGGGCGCGGCGTTCAGCGGCTCGGCGTCCGTCGTACCGTGTACGTCGGCGGCGGAGCCGCTTCTGGCGGCGTCCACCGCGATCGCGCACGGCGGTCTCGCGACGTGACGCCGGCGCCGGGCGGCGGCGGCAGGCGGGGCCACGAGCGGGAGCTCCACGCGCGTCGCCGGCGCACCGCGGCGGCCGCGCTCCGTCAGCCCGCGAACCGCGTAAACGCGCACCGCGTACGCGGTGCGTCGCGGCCACGGCGCGCGGCGGTCAGCGACGGCCGCGACGGCGTGCGCGGGACCGCTGACGCCGGCGTGCGGAGCCGCGCCGGCGCGACACCGCGCCATGCCGCCGGCGCCAGTCCGGCGACGGCGCCCGCGCGGCGGCGCGGCTGCGCCTTGACCACGATCGACCGGCTTCAGCGTCGTCGTCGTCAGCGTTTCGACGAACGTCGCCGGTCGCCCGCCGACGGACGCGTGTCCGGTTCGGCGTTCGCCGGCGGCGTCTCCTCCTTCGACGGGTGGCGGCTTCACCTCGATCGTGCCCGACGCGGTACTTCGCGCGTCAGCAGCTCGCGGTTGGCCGGCGGCGGTGCGCCCGGCGCCACCGTCACCGCGTAGATCTCGATGCGATCGAGCACGGCCGGGCCCGGCCCGTTCAGGTTCTCGACGGCAGCACGAACCGCAGCCGGGCGTCCTCGCCGGCGCGGCCGAGCGAGACCTCTCTCGGCGCCGCGGGTACCGGGTGCAGCGGCGCCAGCGGCGGCCCCTTGTGCGCCGCACGCGGCCAGTCAGCGCGAGGCGCAGCGACGCAGCAGCCGGGCGCGCGGAATCGTCATCAGAGGATGTAGCGCGACAGGTCTTCGTTGCCGACGATGTCGGCGAGCATCCGCTCGACGTAGGCCTCGTCGATGGCGACGTCCTTGTCGGTCAGGTCGGGCGCCTCGAACGAGACGTCATCGAGCAGCTTCTCCATGACGGTGTGCAGGCGGCGCGCGCCGATGTTCTCGGTGCGCTCGTTGACGAGCGTGGCGAAGTCGGCGATCCGGCCGATCGCGCCGTCGGTGAAGCGGATCGTCGACGCCTTCGGTCGAGAGCAGCGCCGTGTACTGCTTGATGAGCGCGTTCTTGCGGCTCGGTGAGGATGCGCACGAAGTCCTCGCGCCCGAGCGCCTCGAGCTCGACGCGGATCGGAAAGCGTCCCTGCAGCTCGGGAATCAGGTCGGACGGCTTCGACACGTGAAACGCGCCGGCGGCGATGAAGAGGATGTGGTCGGTCTTCACCATCCCGTACTTCGTGTTGACGGTCGTGCCCTCGACGATCGGCAGGATGTCGCGCTGCACGCCCTCGCGGCTCACGTCGGGGCCGTGCCCGCCTTCGCGCCCGGCGACCTTGTCGATCTCGTCGATGAAGATGATGCCCGCCTGCTGCACGCGCTCGACCGCCGCGCGCGCGACGCTCTCCATGTCGATGAGCTTCTGCTCTTCTTCCTGGCGCCAGCGCCTCGAGCGCCTCGGGAATGCGCAGCCGCCGCTTCTTGCGTGCGCCCCTGGAACAGCCCGGGCAGCATGTCCTTCACGTTGATGTCGACTTCCTCGACCGACGAGCCGGCGATGATCTCGAACGACGGGAAGCTCTTCTCGCGCACGTCGATCTCGACCTGCTTGTGATCGAGGCGCCCCTCGCGCAGCTGCTCGCGCAGCTTCTCGCGCGTGCGCTGCGCCTGCTCGCGGATCGACGAGGCCTGCTCGTCGTAGTCGGCGGCGGGCGGCAGCGGCGGCAGCAGCAGGTCGAGCACCCGCTCCTCGGCCGCCTGCCGCGCCTTGCCGCGCACCTCCGCGAGCCGCTCCTCCTTGACCATGTCGACCGCCAGCTCGACGAGGTCGCGGACCATCGACTCCACGTCGCGCCCGACGTAGCCGACCTCGGTGAACTTCGACGCTTCGACCTTGATGAACGGCGACTGCGCGAGCCGCGCCAGGCGGCGCGCGATCTCGGTCTTGCCGACGCCGGTCGGGCCGATCATCAGGATGTTCTTCGGCGCGATCTCCTCGGCGAGCTCCGGCGGCAGCTTCTGCCGGCGCATGCGATTGCGCAGCGCGATGGCGACGGCGCGCTTGGCCTGGCGCCTGGCCGATGACGTGCTTGTCGAGCTCGGCGACGATCTGCCGCGGCGTGAGCGGCCTGCGCGGTCGACGCGGTGGTCTCGGGAAGGTAGATGGGCATTCCGGCTAGAGCGTCTTCGATCGTGATGGTGGCGTTGGTGTAGATGCAGATCCCGGCGGCGATCTCCATCGCCTGCGCGGCGATCGCCTTCGCGTCGAGCTCGTGTGGCGCGCCAGCGCCTTCGCCGCCGCCAGCGCGTAGGCGCCCCCCGACCCGATCGCGATGATCCCGTCGTCGGGCTCGATCAGATCGCCGGTGCCCGAGAGCAGGAACGTCGATGCGCGAGTCCATCACGATCAGCATGGCCTCGAGACGGCGCAGCAGGCGATCGGTCCGCCAGTCCTTCGCGAGCTCGACGGCCGAGCGCTCGAGGTTGCCGCGGTACTGCTCGAGCTTGGCCTCGAAGCGCGAGAACAGCGCGAAGGAATCGGCCGCGGAGCCGGCGAACCCGGCGAGGATGCGATCGTTGTACAGCCTGCGGATCTTGCGCGCCGACTGCTTCACGACCGTGTCGCCGAACGTCACCTGGCCATCGCTGGCCATGACCGTCTGGCCGCCGTGGCGGACCGCAAGCACTGTCGTGGCGTGAAACATCGTCCTCCGGAGTCTATCAAATCGGGCTGCGTGCCGGACCCGGAATCCGGCAAGGCGCCATCGACAGTGCCGGACGTTTCGCGGGCGCGACTGCCGTCGTACGGGTCAGACCCCAGTCGTTGGGTTGCACACGTGGCAGATTCTGCAATTACCGGAGTCGCGGGCCCCCGAAGCCAGGACTCGAGGCCGTTTCCGCTGTCCGCCATCCGGGACGGCAGTGCACTCCAAATGTGACGGACTGAGGCAGGAAAAGGAGTAAAATGAACAAATCCAACGGAATGTCGACGCTCGCGCGTGGCAGATTCGTTGCTTTGACTCTGCAATAGACGTGGCCTCAGCCGCGTATTCGATACTTCGCAGGTTCCCCAGGAGCTTGTCATGAGACGTCAGAACCTCACAATCGCCGCCGTCGCAGCCTTCGCGCTGGGCTTGAGCCCGGTCCTGGGTCGGCGCAGCGAAGGCAACCCCGGCGGCGAGATCTTCCGGGACTGCCCAGCCTCGCGGAGGCGGCGAGTCCTCATCCCCGTCGTCAGGATCCAGGTCCTCGAGCTCGTCCGGCTCGGCATCGAGCGGCTCGTCCTCCGGCTCGGGGGGCGGGAGCCCGGCCTACGAGGCGCCGCGCGCGCCGTCCCGTCCAAACCGCGACGAGAGTGGCGGTCAGCGGCGTGGCGGAGGGACCTCGTCGGGGCGGGCCGTGCCGCGCGGATCGTCGGGCGCCAGCGGGACGGCGCGGAGCTCCGGTACCAGTTCGAGCGCCGGCTCGAACGACAACTCCGGAGGCGACCGGGAGGCCGGTGCCGGAGTATAGCCGCCCGCGCGACGGGCGCAATGTAACCGGAACCGCGGTCGAGCGGCGCGGCCAGCCGCCCGGCAGCGGCGGCGGCGGCGTCTACTACCCGGGCGTGATTTACGATCCTTATTATTACGGGTACGGCTACTACGACCCGTACTACAGCCGGCGGTATTCGAGCTACTGGAGCCCGTTCGGCTACGGTTATGGCCTCGGATACTTCGCTTACGATCCGTACATGTTCGGATCGCCGGTACGGGACTGGGTCCGATCCGTACGGATCCGGCTATGGGAGCGGGGGCTATGGGAGCGGGAGCTACAGCACCCAGCAGTACGGCGGCGAAACCGGTTCGATTCGCCTCAAGGTGAAGCCGAACAACGCGCAGGTCTATCATCGACGGGTACTACGTCGGCGTGGTCGACAGCTTCGACGGCGCCTTCCAGCGCCTCGGCATCGAGGCCGGTGCGCATAAGATCGAAATCCGCGCCGAAGGATACGAGACGGCGCAGTTCGACGTGATGGTCATGCCGGGCGAGACGGTCACGTACAAGGGCGACCTGAAGCGCATCAAGTAGTCCGGTGCTGTCGGGCATCGCCGCGATCTCGGGCCTCTACGACGGTGTCGTAGGGGCCCTTTTACTTTGCGTTCCCGATCGCCTGGCCTCGCTCTTCGGCGTTCCGCTCGCGAGCCCCCGAATCTTTTCCGATCTCAACGCCCTGTTCCTGATGGCCGTCGGCATCGGGTACTACTTGCCATGGCGCGACCCGGCGCGCTACCGCGGCTACCTGTGGGTCATGGGCCCCATGCTCAAGGGCGCCGGCGCCGCCACGTTCCTCGCCGACTACTACTTCCGCGGCTCGCCGGCGTCGTTCCTGGTGTTCGCCGCGAGCGATGGGCTCATCGCCGCCGTGCACGTTGTACGCGCTTCTTTCAACGTCCGAGAGTTCTGTCACCCGCCGGCAAGTCTGAAGGCCTGGGCTACGCAGCTTCCCGCTTCCAGCTTCCCGCTTCCAGCTTTGCGAGTCCCGAGTCCCGCGCCTCCGCGCGCCCATGCCTCGACACGCGGTCCGATTAAGCCGAGGCCTGAAGACCCGGCTGCCATGCGCACGGCCAGGCCCGAATGAGGCCCGCCACGCAAGTTTCAGGAATTCTTGCGAGCGAAGAGGTAGTACACGGGAATCCCGAGCCCGATCACGATGAGGCCGGCGGCTGACGGGCCCCAGCTCGTGCCGCTCATGATCGGCCGCGCGAGATCGTTCCAGAGCGCATTGCAGAGGATGAGGACGGACGCGACGGCGAAGATGGCCGGCGCGACGGGATACCCCCACGCTTTGAACGGCCGTGGCGCCTCCGGCTCGCGCGCACGCAGCACGAACACCGCCGCGACGGCAAGGCCAGCGAACAGCGTAATCGCGAAGCCGACATACGTCGTCAGCTTGTCGAGGCTGCCGGTGAGGATCAGGACGGTGGCCCACATGGCCTGCGCCACGACGGACGCGGCGGGCGTCTTGAAGCGGGGATGCACGCGCGCCGCCGACTGGAAGAACACGCCGTCGCGGGCCATCGCGTAGTACACGCGCGGTCCGGCGAACGTCCACGCGTTGATGCCCGCGGCCAGGCTGATGATCGAGACCACGCCCATGATGTTGCCGGCCTGGACGCCGAGGAGCCTCTCGGCGACGACGTCGAGCACGCTGCCGCGGACGGCGGCCAGCTCGCCGATCGGCATCACGTAGAGGTACAGCGTGTTGAGCAGCAGGTAGATCGCGATGACGCCGATCGTGCCGACGCCGAGCGCCAGCGGCACGTTGCGTCCCGGATCGCGAATCTCTTCGGCCATGTACGCGGCCGCGTTCCACCCCGAATACGTGAACATCACCGGGATCAGCGCAAGGAGCCAGCCACCCGCGCCAACCGGGCCCGCTGCCTGCTGGAGGTTCGCGCTGGAGCCTGCGCCGATCGAGAAGCCGACCGCGATGAAGATGAGCAGCGCCGTGACCTTCAGCGTCGCGAGGACGTTGCTGACGAGCCGGCCCGGGCCGACGCCGCGGATGTGGACTGCCGGCGAACAGCCAGACCGCCACAATCGCCACGAGCGTCTGGCGCGAGAACGAGAGCGGCACGAACGGGATCGGCACGACGAAGAACGGCGTAGCGTCCGCGACGCCCGGTACGAACCGATCGAGATAGAGCACGAAGACGACCGCGCTCGCCGCTATCGCCCCCGCGAAGCCGGCCACGAACGACGTCCACCCGGTCAGGAACGCGGCCAGCCGGCCGTACGCCGCACGCAGATAGACGTACTCGCCACCCGCGCGCGGCCGCAGCGCCGCCAGCTCCGCGTACGCCATCGCGCCCGCGAACGCGAGCGCGCCCCCGAACGCCCACACCGCGAGGAACCACCACGGGTTCGGGATCATCGCGGCCACCTGCGGCGGCGTGAAGAGAATCCCGCCGCCGATGACGTTGGACAGGATAATCGCGGCGGCGTCGAACGGACCAAGCCGGCGGTCGAGGACATCGGCCGAAGACGGCGTGGCCGAAGACGGCGTGGGCGAAGAGGCCGCGGGAGTCGGGACGGGATTGAGAACGTCGCGCGGCACGAGGATATTGGCCGCTAGTGCGTGAGAAGCGTCCGTGGGATTTTCAGGCCATGGAGCTCGACCCACTGCGCCGAGCTCTGCTTCGCGAAAATCTGGACGTTCATGTCGATGAAGTGGCTGTTCTTCAACATCTCCGCGCGCGTCTGCGGCGGATCGCCGGTGTAGCCGAACTTGGACCGCACGGTGATGAGGTCGGTGTCGTTGCCGTTGAACGCCACCCGCTGCACGAACACGTCGTCGAAGTGTTCGCCGGCGCCCTCCGCTTTGAAGACGAGGTTCAGCGAGAGCGAAGAGAGGTCGACGTCCGGCGCCTTCCGCAGCCGGAAGGTCACGCTCGGCACGAGCTTGTTCTTGCCATCCTGGACGCCGGCGTCGAACCAGCCCGCCGAGGCGTCCGCGACCTGGACGGACTGTTTCAGGTCCACGGGCTTGGCGCAGCCCGCCGACGACATGGCGGCCACGAGACCGAGTGCGACGAGCGCGGCGCGCGCGACCATGTGCGGATTGTAGATCAGAACTCGCGGACTTCGACTTTCTGCCGGGCTTCGTCCTTCGTCAGCCGCCCGGCGAGGAAGTCGGCCAGGTCGCTGCCCTTGACGCGCAGAATCGTCGTCTTCAGACTCAGGATCTCGTTCGTCGACAGGGCGTACTCGCTGTTGCGGGCGGCAATCGTCAGCCACTCCTCCGGCCCCAGCTCGAGGTTCTTGCTGTTGTCGAGCATCGCGTCGACCAGGGCCAATCGGACCGTGGCGCGGTACTTCTGGCCCTCGGCGGCGATGTTGGCCAGCGATTCCGCGGCCGTGGGCGCCTCCACTGCCGGCTCCCGGCGCAGCTCGGCAACCTGCTGCGTATCCGCCCGGGGTTGCTGCTGCTCGGCCCGCTGCTGCAAGCTGCGCGTGATCTGTTCCATGGTCAGCATCACGCTGAGATCGAGGGTCGGGATCTCGACGTAGAAGAAGACCCCGTGGCCCTCGAGCGGGAAGCCCTTCGCGCGCGGGTTGCCGAGCGTGAGGCTCGCGTTCGAATCGACCGACCTCACGCCCTGGGCAACCTGCCTGGCCGCGACGCCCACCGCCGCCTGCAGCGTGCCTTCCATGATGCTGATTTTGTCCTGCCGCGTCCGCTGCTCGGGCGAGGGACGAATCGTCGTCTGTGCACCGACAGCAGCGGGCACCGCCATCGTTATTGCCATCGCAAGCGCGACCCCTGTTCTCACGATCTTCACCTCGTCCACCAGCTATTTCTGTTGATACGCCGCAAGGGCTACGCGCTGGATCATCTCGCGGTATTGCCTGACCTCGGCGCCGCTCGCATTCTGCAGGCGCGCCATGCCCTGATCGATCGCCGCGAGGTCCAGCTTCCGCTTCGTGTCGAATTCCTGGGTTATCTGGCTGAGGCGCAGCCCGAACTCCCGCTGCTGGCGCGTTTCGCTCTGACCGAGCATCTCGCGCACGCGCCGCAGCACCTCGACGTCCGAGGCGCTCGCCACACGCACCGGCGCCTGCTCGCGCATCGTGGTCTCGAGCTCGCGCAGCCGCCGATCGAGCGCGGCGGCCTGGACGCTCCAGTCGACCGGCGCGACACCCGGTGCGCCTGCTCCCCGGGCCGTGGCGACATCGCCGCCGCGGTTCCATCCGGTGCGGACGACGAGGCCGCCGTAGCTCACGTCGAGATTGGCGATCCCGGCCGCGACCCCCATGACGAGGACCGCGGCGGCCGCGAGGCCCCACGCGGGGGAGATGCGGAACCGCGGCGCCGGCGGAGGGGCCGCGGCGCCACGCACGATGCGGAACCCGAAATCAGGCTCGGGGGGCGTCCACGACGCGATCTGCCCGCGCGTCGCCCGCAGGCCGGCCAGCTCCTCGCGGCAGTCCGCGCATGACGTGAGATGGGCCTGAAACGTCCGCCGGTCGGCGGCGTCCAGCTCGCCGTAGAGAAAACCGATGAGGAGGTCCTTGCTGTCGCACATAAGTGTGTGTGTCCCCGGGCGTCTGGTGCCCGCTATTGACCGAACGTACTTTCCACGCCCGCCTCGTGCAGGTGCTTGCGCAGCACGCTAAGCCCCTGATAGAGCCGGGTTTTGACGGTGCTCAACGGACAATCCAGGAGATCCGCGATCTCCTGGAACGTGAGACCGTGATATTCCTTCAGGATGATGGCCGTGCGCTGCTCTTCTGGCAGCAACGCCATCGCTTTTCCCACCGCGCGGCCGAGCTCGTGCCGCGATACGAGATCTTCGATCGACTCGGACGGGGTCCCTTCCCCCGCCATCTCGATGATGTCGACGCCCTCGGGCGCCTGGGAGACGGGCGTGCGCCGCTCGCGCCGCATCCAGTCCCGGCACAGGTTCAGCGTAATCCTGTACAGCCAGGATGAGAACTTGGCTTGTCCTTTGAACCCCTTGAGCGCCCGGAACGCACGCAGGAAGGTTTCCTGCGCCACGTCGCGGGCGTCCTCCTCCCGGCCGATGACGCGGTACGCGAGGGCATAGATCGGCCGCTCCCAGCGCAACACCAGCTGGTTGAAGCTGTCGAGATCGCCGCCCATCGAGCGGGCGACCAGCTCTTCGTCTGTTGACGGCATCCTGATGGTAGGTCCGTGACGCTGCGGTCGCCCTCGTTCCGAACCTTTAGACGCCACCGTGGCAACGGCAGTCGGCGGCCATTTTACCTTTTCAGGTCATCTTTATCCCTCGCCGCGGCCGCAGGCGCTTCGGCTTAGAATGCCTTCGTCGCGGTTCCATGCCCCTGCAAACCCCCTTCTCCACCCTGGCCCGGGCAGTCGCCCAAGGAGGCCAGCCCTCGGATCTGCTGCAGGCGCTTCACCGGAAGGTCATTGAGGACACCGGCGGGTCGCGATCCGTCCTCTTGCAGCCGGGGGGGCCCCCGGCCGGCTACACGGCCACTTCCGGGCACGGTTTCGACGATCTTGGCGGGATCTGGCTGGACGGCGCCGAGGCGAGCGCCGTCGAAGAGTCGAGCGCGCCGCACACGGCCTGCGTGCGCAACCTGGCGGATCTGCCCGGACTCCGAGGCCGGCTGAACGCGACCGACGCGCTGATCGTGCCGCTGACCGACGCGGCGCCGAAGGCGTTTCTCGTCGTGGCCGATCCGGGCGCTGACGCGGTCGCCCGCGGCGCCCGCGCGCGCACCGAGTTCACGCTCGCGCTCGAGCTCGCGCGCCTCGGATACGGGGCGTCGCTTCACCGCCGCATCCAGGAGCTCCTCCTCGGGTTCTCGCGCGGGGTTTCGGCGACGCTGAGCGTGGCCGCCGCGCTCGAGTCGCTCGCGGTCGAGACCAATGCCCTCTTCGGTGCGCGGCGCTCGTCGGTGTGGCTGCACCATCGCCGCGCCAGGCAATTGGTGCTCGCCGCCTCGTCGGAGCCGGGCCATGCCGCGTCGAGCGCGCACGTCGCGACGAGCTCGGAGGCGATCGCGGCTCGCGGCCTCCGCCTGGAGCGGCCGGAGATTGCCGCCGAGGGACAGGAACGGGTGCTGATTGCGCCGCTGCGCGGGTGGCGGCGCGCGCTGGGCACGATCGTGATCGAAGGCGTGGCCGCGGAGGGCGCGGCCGCGGACGGCGGGGCCGCAGACCTCGACGATCAGCAGCGCATCGACGTGGCGTACGACCTGGGACGGCAGCTGTCCATCGCGCTCGAGAACGTGCAGCTGCTCGACGAAGTCCTGCAGCACCGCCGGCTGCTGGAGGACACCTTCAACTCCCTCATCGACCTCGTCGTCGTCACCGACAACGCCCTGCACGTCGTGCAGATGAACGAAGCGTTCGCGGCCCGCGTCGGCCGCCCGCGCGCCGGCCTGCTCGATCGCCCGCTCGAAGAGCTCATCGGCGCGGAGATGGCCCAGTGGGCCGCCGCCCCCGAGCCGGCCGCCCGGAGACCCGACGGACCGTCCGTCCCGGGCGGCTTCCCGACCACCGCCCGCACGAAACAGTTCACCGACGAGCGGCTGGAGGGCATCTTTGCCGTCACGGTGACGCCCCTCATCAATCAGGACGGCAAGCCGGTCGGCCGCGTGCTCGTCGCGCGCGACATCACGGCGCAGACCCAGCTCGAGACGGAGCGCGAAGCGCTGCGCGGCCGGCTCGCGCAGTCGGAGAAGCTCGCCTCGCTCGGGCAGTTCGTCGCCGGCATCGCGCACGAGATGAACAACCCGCTCCAGGGCGTCCTCGGGCACCTCGAGCTGCTCATCGACACGTCGGAGGCGGCACGCCCGGTCCGCCCGACGCTCCGGCGCATCTACCAGGAAGGGGACCGCGCCGCGAAGATCGTGCGGAACCTCCTCGTGTTCACCGGCTCGCAGCGGATGTCACGGCAGCGCATGCGCCTCGATCGCATCCTCGGGCGCGCGCTTGCGAGCCGCAGCGCCGCGCGGCGGCGTGAACGGATCGAGGTCTCGCGCCACCAGGCGGACAACGTGCCGGATATCTCCGGCGACGCCCTGCTGCTTCAGCAGGCGCTGCTCAACATCCTGATCAACGCGGAGCACGCCGTTATGGCGACGTCCGGGCCGGGGCGAATCGAGACGTCGATCGAGACGTCGAGCGAAGGACGCATGGTCCGGCTGACGGTTCGCGACACGGGCGCGGGCATCCCGGCCGAGATCCTGCCGCGCATCTTCGATCCGTTCTTCACGACGAAGGAGGTCGGCCAGGGAACAGGCCTGGGGCTGGCGATCACCTACGGGATCATCCAGGAGCACGGCGGCACGATCCACGCCGCCAATCCGCCGGAAGGCGGCGCCTCGTTCGTCCTCGAGTTCCCGGCGGTCGTGACGGAACCCGTCAAAGGCAAACGGTCGAAGGGGAAACCCGCGGCCAGACGCGCCAAAGCGTAAACAGCCCTGGCGGAACTCTGGCTGCATTTCGACGCCAGACTTTCACCACGGGCTGTAACAGTCTGATAAAGTACGTCCACGATCATGGAAGAAAGCTTCCTGACGACCGAAGAGGTACTCGATTACCTGCAGGTCAACCTGCGTACGGTCTACCGCCTCATCAAGGCCGGCAAGATACCGGCTGTCCGCGTCGGCCGCCAGTGGCGGTTCAGGAAGCGCGACATCGACGCCTGGCTCGAGAGCCAGCGTCCGCGCGCCATCCGTCCCGCGGCCACGTCGGCGCGCGTCGCGACGCCGGCCGCCGGCCGTCCGCGCGTGCTCGTCGTGGACGACGAGGCGAGCATCCGGGATTTGCTGGCCAAGACGCTGGCCCTCGCGGAGTACGACGTCGATCTCGCCTCCGACGGACGGACCGGACTCGAGCGGCTGCGCATGATCCCCTATGACTTGCTGATCACCGACCTGAAGATGCCCGGCGTCGACGGCCTGGCGGTGATCCGGGAGGCCCGCCGGCTCAAGGCCGACATCCCCGTCATCATCATCACGGGGTTTTCCACCGAAGCCAGCGCCATCGAAGCGGTCAACCTGGGGGTGTCCGGCTACCTTACCAAGCCGTTCCGTGTCCCGAGGGTGCTCGCCGCCGCCGCCAAAGCACTTGGCGAGTAGCCCGCCTGCACATCTTTTCCAAAAACCTCCGAGCCTGTGAAATTCGGACGAAGGGGGCTTGACAGGTCCACATGGCCGAGGTAGACTCGTTGACGTTGTTGTCATATAGAGTTCTTTTAAAGACTCTTAATTTACATTTATAGCGTAGATTCTATATGACAATAACGCGCGCTGCGGCGGGCCCCTCGGTTCATGCGTTTCCGACAGCAAACGGGCTGGGCTGACTGAAAGACGACCGCGGACGCGCCATCGGCGTGTCGGAATCCCCACCGCCGGCAAAACCGGCGGGTAACAGAACGACGGGTTCGTGCCCGCTTCCGCCGGAAGGCGGAAGGTCGAAAACTGGAGCGGTAGATAACATGACCAAGGCAGTTTGGAGCGGCGTTGTGACGGTGGCGGTGTTGTGCCTTCTGATCTCGGTAGCTGTGCGGAGCTGATGGACGCCGACCGCGTCACCGCTCGATGGCCGTCCTGAACCTTCCTGGCTGATATAACGGAGACGCTGGCGCTCGATGGGCGCTGGCGTTTTCCATGTACGGCCGCGTCACCCTCCCGGCGGCCGTTCGATTTCGACAGCTGTGCTAAAATTACACGCGTCCCCTCCTTCCTGAATGATCCAGCTTTCCTCGATCAGCAAGACCTTCGGCGACCGCGTGCTGCTCGACGCCGTGAGCTGGCAGATCGACGACCGGGAGCGGGTCGGGCTCAGCGGCCCGAACGGCGCCGGCAAGACGACCCTGCTCAAGATGCTCGCCGGCCTCGAGGAGCCCGACTCCGGGCTGGTCGTCAAGCCCGCCGCCCTCACTGTCGGGTATCTGCCCCAGGACGGTCTGAACCACAGCGGCCGGACGCTCATCGAAGAGGCTGGCCTGGCCTTCAAGCCGCTCCTCGATATGCGGGCGGAGATCCAGGCGCTCGAAGAGCAGATGGCCGACGATGCCGCCGACGAGCCGGATCACGCCGAGATGCTCACCCGGTACAGCGAGCTGCAGGAGACCTTCCGCCGGCTGGAGGGCTTCAGCATCGATCTGAAGATCACCACCGTTCTGCGCGGGTTGGGATTCACCCCCGAGGATTTCGACCGGCCGAGCGAGACGTTCTCGGGCGGGTGGCAGATGCGCATCGCCCTGGCGAAGCTCCTGCTCGGGCGCCCCGGACTGCTGCTGCTCGACGAGCCGACCAACCATCTGGACCTCGACGCCCGGAACTGGCTCGAGGAATACCTGTCCGGCTACCCGCACGCCGTGATTCTCGTGTCGCACGATCGGTTCTTCCTCGACGCCGTCGTGACGCGGATCACCGAGATCGGCCTGCGCAAGCTGACCGATTACACCGGCAACTACACCGACTACCTCGTCGAGCGCGAAGCGCGGATGGAGCGCCTGCGCCAGCAGAAGCGCGATCAAGACGACGAGATCGCGCGGATGGATGCGTTCATCAACAGGTTCAGGTATCAGGCCACCAAGGCGGCCCAGGTGCAGAGCCGGATCAAGATGCGGGACAAGATCGTCCCGCTCGAGATTCCGCCCGAGCGCAAGCGCGTACGCTTCACGTTCCCGGCGTGCGCGAAGAGCGGCCGGACCGTGCTCGATCTGCGGGGCGTGCGCAAGGCCTACGGGCCGCGCGTCGTGTTCGGCAGCATCAACGTGCACATCGAGCGCGGCGATCGCATCGCGCTCATCGGCCCGAACGGCGCCGGCAAGTCAACACTCATGCGCATGCTGTCGGGCGTCGAGGCGCCGGACGCCGGCACGCGCACCGAGGGGCACCAGGTCGTCACGCAGTACTTCGCGCAGGACGAGGCGACGCGCCTCGACCCGACGCTCACGGTGTATCAGACCCTCGCCGGTGACGCGCCGCTGCACATGGTGCCGAGCATCCGGAACATCCTCGGAGGCTTTCTCTTTTCCGGCGACGACGTCGACAAGCCCGTGCGGGTGCTGTCGGGCGGGGAGCGCACCCGTCTTGCCGTCGCCCGGATGCTGCTGCGTCCGTCGAACACGCTGCTGCTCGACGAGCCCACCAACCACCTCGATCTGGATTCGAAAGACGTGCTCCTCGAGGCGCTCGAGGATTTCGGCGGCACGCTGATCTTCGTCTCGCACGACCGCTATTTCGTCGACAAGCTGGCGACGAAGGTCATCGACATCGGGGCCGGCGAGGCGCTGATCTATCCCGGAAACTACGAGGAGTTTCTCTGGAGCCGCAAGCAGCAGCAGGCGGCGCCGCCGCCGCCCGCCGCCAAGGCGCCCGCACGTCCGCCGGGCGTGCCGCCGGCGAAAACCGGAGCGGCGGCGGCCGCGGCCGTCAAGGCGCCCGCGCCGTCGTACGAGGATCGGAAGCGCGTCGAGAGCGACGCGCGCCGGGTCAGGAAAGCGGTGGACGTCCGGCGGAAGCGGATCGACGACCTGGAAAGCCGGATTGCCGAGCGGGAACAGGCCATCCGCGACATCGAAACGACGATGTCGGCCCCGGGGTTCTACGACAATCACGAAACCGCGAAGCCGATTATCGATCGGCACCAGGCGTTGATGTGGGAAGTCGGGGACCTGATGCACCAATGGGAGCAGCTCCAGCAAACGGAAACGTAATAGACTGTCAGAGTTGTAATCACGGGGCCCGCGCCCTTTGGCGCCCTCCGGGCAAATCCTTAGGGTTTCCCGTCAACGCCCACTCCCCTCCCAGGGCACATCATTTGCGCAATGACAGATCCGATGCGCAGCGGCTTGCCCGCGAGTGTGGCGGCCTGGCTGGGTAGCGGTTTGCCCGTAAATTGACACAGGTAAAAGAGCTTGGCTGAGGAAGATAGGGCAATTACACTGCTGCGGTCTGAGCCCGTTTTGGGCGGATCCGCCATGCCCATCCGTAAATCTTACACGGCTCGCCGTTCCTCTCCCGTCAAGGCGCGTGTCGCGGTGAAGCCGCGCGCCGCGCAGGGTTCGCCGAAGGCGGGTTCCGCCGATGCCGTCACGGCAGGCTTTTACCGCGACCTGGTGTGGAACCTGCGCAACGGCGTCCTTGCGGTCACGCGCGACGGCCGCATCGCGGTCATGAACGAGGTCGCGTACCGGATTCTGGCGCTGCCGCCGCGGACGACCGACATCGGGCGGCCGTTCACGCAGGTCTTGAAGGATCAGCCCGACGTCTCGCGGATCGTGGCGGGGGCGTTCGAGCTCTCGCATCTCCCCAACCGCGCCGAGCTGCGGCTGAAGAGCACGGGCAAAGTCATCGGCTACACGCTGTCGCAGGTGCGCGACCCGCGTGGCCGCATCACCGGCGCGACGCTCTTTTTCAAGGATCTGACGCGGGTCGAGCAGCTCGAGGAGCGGGAGCGGCTGCGCGACCGCCTGGCGGCGCTCGGCGAGATGGCGGCGGCGATTGCGCACGAGGTCAAGAACCCGCTCGCGGGGATCGAGGTGATGGCGGGGGTCCTGAAGCGCCAGCTGCCCGAGTCGGAGGACGCGCAGTCGATTCTCCGCGACATCATCAAGGAAGCCAAGATGGCCAACGCCATCGTGCTCGAGGTCCTCGACTTCGTCCGGCCGATCCGGCTGCAGGTCGAGCGGGTCTCGCTCGCCGATGTCGTGCGCGACGCGATCTCGATGGCGGAAAGCCACATCACCCGTGGCCAGGTGCAGATCCAGGTCGTGCTCCCGGAGGACCTGGCGCCGATCCAGGGGGATCCGCACCAGCTGCGGCAGCTGTTCACGAACCTCCTGACGAACGCCTTCGAGGCGCTCGGGGGGACGGGGCTGGTCCGCATCGCCGCCAAGCAGCTGCCGGCCGAAGAAGAGCCGTCCGCAGGCGCCGAGACGCCGGTGCCGATGATCCAGATGGAAGTCAGCGACGACGGTCCGGGGATTCCGGCGGACGTGATGGAGCGGATCTTCAGTCCGTTCTTCACGACGAAGCCGCAGGGGTCCGGGCTCGGACTGGCGATCGTCCGCAAGATCGTCGACGCGCACGACGGGCGCATCGACGTCAGCGCCCGCCCCGAGGGGGGCACGCGCTTCGGGGTCACGCTGCCGGTCAGCGGCAGCCATCAGCTGTTCAGGTAAGCCCCCATCGATTCGGGAATCCGTTCGGACATCGCAATCGGCAATCGCAGTATTGAGAGGCAATCATGGGCCGCATTCTCGTAGCAGACGATCACGACTCCCTCCGGCGCGGCATCGTGCGCGCGTTGTCGGATGCGCATCACGAAGTCGACGAGGCGCCGAACGGCAACGTCGCCATCGAGCGGCTCCACGACGGCCAGTACGACGTGGTCCTGAGCGACCTCAAGATGGGCGGCAGCGACGGGATGGACGTGCTGCGCACGGCGAAGTCGCTCCAGCCCAATACCGCCGTCATCCTGATGACCGCCTTCGGATCGATCCACACGGCGGTCGAGGCGATGAAGATCGGCGCGTTCGACTACGTGCAGAAGCCCTTCGAGATCGAGGAGATGGAGCTGAAGATCGCGAAAGCGATCGAGCACCGGCGCCTGAAGCACGAGATCGAGTACCTCCGCCACACGCAGCAGGACATCTACGACTTCGACCGGATCGTCGGCGCGAGCGGGGCGCTGCAGTCGGTGCTGACGGTCGTGAAAAAGGTGGCGAAGAGCAATACGACGGTCCTGATCCGCGGCGAAACGGGGACCGGCAAGGAGCTCATCGCCGGCGCGATTCACCACAACTCGCTCCGGGCCGGCCGCAACTTCGTCAAGGTGAACTGCGCGGCGCTGCAGGAGAACCTGCTGGAATCGGAGCTCTTCGGACACGAGAAGGGGGCCTTCACCGGCGCCGACAAGCAGCGCGTCGGCCGGTTCGAGCAGGCCGACGGCGGCACGCTGTTCCTCGACGAAATCGGCGACATGAGCGCGAACACGCAGGCCAAGATCCTGCGCGTGCTCCAGGAGCACGAGTTCGAGCGGCTCGGCGGCACGCGCACGCTGCGCGTCGACGTGCGCCTCATCGCGGCGACCAACCGCAACCTGCCGCAGATGGTCGCCAACGGCCAGTTCCGCGAGGACCTGTACTACCGGCTCAACGTCGTGTCGATCGAGATGCCGGCCCTGCGCGAGCGCAAGGAGGACATCCAGCAGCTGGCCATGTTCTTCCTCCGCCGTTTCGCGGGGGAGCTCAAGAAGCGCGTGGACGGCCTGGGCACCGACGCGCAGAAGCTGCTGATGCGATACAACTGGCCGGGCAACATCCGGGAGCTCGAGAACGCCATCGAGCGCGCGGTGCTGCTGACCGAGGGTCCGCACCTCTCCAGCGTCGACCTGGCCCTGGGCGAGCTCTCGACGCAGTCGTCGGGCGACGCGAACCCGGTGGTGAAGATCCCGCCGACCGGCATCGCGCTCGAAGAGATCGAACGGCAGGCGATCATCGAAGCGCTGAAGATGTCGAACTGGGTCCAGAAGGATGCCGCCGAGCTGCTCGCGATCAGCCCGCGCGTCATGAACTACAAGATCAAGACGCTCGGCATCGACTACTCCGGCCGCGGCCGGCGGCAGCTGGTCGAACCGACGATGGCCTGACTCGGGACTCGAGGACTAGCGATTCGCCCTACGCCTTGGGATGCGCCTTCTTGTACGCGTCGATCAGCTGCGCCGAGTTGACGTGCGTGTAGCGCTGGGTCGTGCTCAGGCGGGCGTGGCCGAGCAGCTCCTGGATGGCCCGTCAGGTCCGCGCCGCGCTCCAGCAGGTGCGTCGCGAACGAGTGCCGGAGGGCATGCGGGCTGATGCCGAAGCGCGTGCTGCACAGGGCGACGTATTTCCTCACCAGCCGATCCACGCTGCGCGTCGACAACCGGGACCCCTTGTAGTTGAGAAAGAGCGGATCGGCGGTCCGCCGGCCCCGGCCGGAGTCCCGGATTGCATCCGAGTCGTCCGCCCGTCGCAGATCTCTTCCCGGTCTTTCAACCACGCACGAATCGCCGCTTCGGCGGATCGGTTGAACGGGACGATCCGCTCCTTGCTTCCCTTTCCGAGCACGCGCACGACCCGGCTGCTCAGATTGACGTCTTCCAGGCCGAGTCCGACGAGCTCGCTCAACCGCAGTCCCGACGCGTAGAACAGCTCCAGGATCGCCCGGTCGCGGCGTCCGAGCGGCGACGAGACGTCCGGCATCTCGAGCAGCCTCGACATCTCCGCTTCACCGAGGTGGGCCGGCAGGCGCTGCTCGCGCCGCGGCGTGCCGACGAGCGCCGCCGGATCGCCGTCGATCGCCCCTTCGCGCCGCAGGTAGCGGCCGAACGTCCGGATCGCCGCGAGCTTGCGCGCCGCCGACGCGCGCGAGTTGCCCCGCTTGTGAATGTCCCCGAGAAACGCGCGGATGTGGAGATGGTCGAACGCCGTCGCCGCGAGATCCGAGCGCCGCGTGCCGAGATGCCGCGACAGGAACATCAGGAACTGGGAGAGGTCGCTCTCGTACGCGCGGACGGTGTGGGCGGAGGCGTTCTCGTTGAGGCGCAGGTGATCGAGGAACTCTTCGAGGTGCGCTTTCATGGCCGTGCGGCGTCGGCCGCCAGGACAACCTGTTCCGGGGCGCTCCCCCGCGGCCCGTCCGCAATCCACGCGTCGAGATCCGCCAGCGCGCGATCCGACAGGGCCGCGTTGCGGTCCGCCTTCTTCTTCGGCGCGCGCCGGCCGGGCTCCGGCGTCAGCGCGGGGATGATCCCGAACGTGATGTTGGTCGGCTGATAGTTCCGCGGATTCGCGTGCGAGACGTAGTACGCGAGCGACCCGATCGCGGTGGTGCGCGGCGGCACGCGGATCGTCTCGCCGAGCGAGAGCGCCGCGGCGTTGCGCCCCGCGATGAGCCCGGAGGCCGCCGACTCCACGTAGCCTTCGACCCCCGAGATCTGCCCGGCGAAAAACAGATCGTCGCGCGTCCGGGTCTGCCACGTCTCGCGCAGGACGGTCGGCCCGTTGATGTAGGTGTTGCGGTGGATCATCCCGAACCGCACGAACTCCGCCTGCTCCAGCCCGGGGATCAGCTTCAGGACACGGGCCTGCTCGCCCCATTTCATCTGCGTCTGAAAGCCGACGAGGCTGAAATGATCGCCCGCGAGGTTGTCCTGGCGGAGTTGAACCGCCGCATACGGCTCGCGGCCGGTACGCGGATCGACGAGCCCCACCGGCTTCATCGGCCCGAAGCGCAGCGTGTCGACGCCGCGCGAGGCCATCACCTCGATCGGCAGGCAGCCCTCGAAGAACTTCGCCTGATCGAACTCGTGCAGCGGCGCGCGCTCGGCCGCGACGAGCGCCTCGTAGAACCGCGCGTACTCTTCGCGCGTGAACGGGCAGTTCAGGTAGTCGCCCTCGCCGTCGTCAACACCGCAGGACGGGCCGCGCGCCCCTCAGGCTCCTTCCCCACCGCGACGCGCGAAACACCTTCGTCCGGTCGATGCTCTCGGCCAGCACGATCGGGCTGATCGCGTCGTAGAAGTACAGGTGCTCGCTGCCGACCATGCCTGCGATATCGGCTGAAAGGGAATCGGACGTCAGAGGGCCCGGTCGCAATAATCACGGGGCCGCCGGGCCCGGCGGGGACGCGGGGGATCTCTTCGCGGACGATGGTGATGGCCGGATGGCCGGCGATCGCGCGCGTGACCTCGGCGGAGAACCGCTCGCGATCGACCGCCAGCGCGGCGCCCGCCGGGACGCGGGCCGCATCGGCGGCGCGCATCACCAGCGATCCGAGCCGGCGCATCTCCTCCTTGAGGAGACCGACCGCGTTATCGAGCTTGTCGCCGCGGAAGGAGTTGCTGCAGACGAGCTCGGCCAGCTGGTCCGTCTTGTGGACCGCCGTCGGGCGGGACGGCCGCATCTCGTAGAGCGTGACCGGCACGCCCCGGGCCGCGGCCTGCCAGGCCGCTTCGCTGCCCGCCAGCCCGCCGCCGATGACGTGGATCATGGCTCCCTGAGACAGAGAAGAGTCAATCGACGCTGGTTCTAACAGGAGGTCAGAAAATCAGGAGAACATACCCAAAAACTTTCAATCTCCTGATCTCCGTCGTGTAAGACTACGCCAGCTAAAGACTGCCCCAACGCCCAAGTTGTTTGGGGTTGAAAGTGCGCGACAAGTTTCGTTACGCCGGCGCCAGTTCCTCGGACCGCACGTAGTCGCAGTCCTCGTTGTGGCAGAGCAGCTGACGGCCGTGGCGCTTCGTGACCTTCTCGACGAGGAACGTCGCCTTGCACTGCGGGCAGGGCTCGATCACCGGCCGGTTCCACAGCACGAAGTCGCAGTCGGGATAGTTCGCGCACCCGAAGAACACCTTGCCGCGCTTCGACTTCCGCTCCACGACGTCGCCGCCGTCTTTCGGGCAGACGAGCCCCGTGGACTTCTGCTTCACGTACTTGCAGGCGGGATAGCTGCTGCACGCGGTGAACTCGCCGAACCGCCCCTGTTTCAGCACGAGGTTCGAGCTGCACTTCGGGCACTTCTCGTCGAGGATCTGGTCCGGCTTGGCGGCGGTCATGCCCTGCTTGGTCGTGATGATCTTGCGCGTCGTCTTGCACTCGGGATAGCCGGTGCAGGCGAGGAACTGGCCGAACCGGCCGCGCTTGACGACCATCGGCTTGCCGCAGTTCTCGCAGGCTTCCTCGATGGCCTCTCCCTCGGCGCCCGGCTCGGGCTTCTCCAGCTCGCGTGTGTTCTCGCAGGCCGGATACGCGCTGCAGGCCAGGAACAGGCCGAACTTGCCGGCCTTGATGACCATGCCGGCGCCGCACTTGTCGCACACCTCCTCGGTCGCCTGCCCTTCTTTCATGTTGGGCATGTCGCGCTCGGCGCGCTTGAGGTCCTTCGCGAACTTCTTGTAGAAGCTGCCGAGCGTGATCACGTAGGTGGAGGTCCCGGCCTCGATCTTGTCGAGGTCCTCCTCGAGGTTGCGCGTGTACTCGACGTCCAGGATGTCGTCGAACGCGGGGCTGAGGAGCTTCTCGACGAGCATCATCCCCAGCATCGTCGGCTTGAAACGCGCGTCGATCTTGTTCACGTAGTCGCGCGCCTGGATGACGCTGATGATCGACGCGTACGTGCTCGGACGGCCGATGCCGTTCTCTTCGAGCGCCTTGACGAGGGTCGCCTCGCTGTAGCGCGGCGGGGGCTGCGTGAACTTCTGCTCCGGCCTCAGCTCCTTCAGCTCGAGCGTGTCCCCTTCGCTGAGCGCGGGCAGCACGCTGCTGCCTTCCTCGTCCTCGCTCGATGCCGCGTCGGGGCCCGGCCCGTCGGTGCGGACCTCGACGGTCTCCTGGTTGTAGACCGCCAGCCAGCCGGCGAACTTGGGCACCGAGCCTTTGACCCGGAACAGGTAGTCGGCCGCCTGAATGTCGACCGTCGTTTCATCGAACGTCGCGGGCGGCATCTGGGAGGCGACGAAGCGGTTCCAAATCAAACGGTACAGGTAGTACTGATCGGGCGTGAGCTGCGCCCGCACCGACTCCGGGTCGTACTGCATGGACGTCGGCCGAATCGCTTCGTGCGCGTCCTGCGCGTCCGCCTTGGTCTTGTAGACGTTGGGCTTCTCCGGCACGAACTCCGCGCCGAACTTCCCGCCGATGTAGGCGCGCACGTCCTCGAGGGCCTGTTCGGACACGCGCGTCGAATCGGTCCTCATGTAAGTGATGAGGCCGACTGCGCCTTCGCCCGGCAGCTCGATGCCTTCGTACAACTGCTGCGCGATCATCATCGTCTTCTTGACGGGGAATCGCGCCGCCTGCTGCAGCTTGCTCGTGATGAAGGGCGGAACCGCGTTCTTCTTGCGTTCCTTCGTCGCGACGGACGCGACCGTCCACGTGGCGCCGCGCAGATCGGCGAGGACGGTGTCCGATTCGGCCTGGCTCGTGACCTTGATGTTCGAGCCGCCGCGCTTGAGCAGCTTCGCGTCGAACTCCGGCGGCACCGGGCCGGCCAGGCGCGCGGTGATGTTCCAGTACTCTTCGGCGACGAAGCGCTCGATCTCGCGCTCGCGGTCCACGGCCAGCTTGAGCGCGACCGATTGCACGCGCCCCGCGCTGAGGCCGCGGCGCACCTTGTCCCAGAGCAGCGGGCTGATCTTGTAGCCGACCAGCCGATCGAGCACGCGCCGCGCCTGCTGCGCATCGACCATCTGCTTGTTGATGGCCGTCGGGTGCTCGAGCGCGGAAAGGACCCCCTTCTTGGTGATCTCGTTGAACATCAGCCGGCGAATCTTCTTCTTGTTGCCCGCGCCGAGCTCCTCCGCCAGATGCCAGCCGATGGCCTCGCCCTCGCGGTCGGGGTCGGTTGCGATGAAGATGTCGTCGGATCCCTTCGCGGCGTCCTTCAGCTCCTTGAGCACTTTCTTCCGGCTCGCGATGACCTCGTACGACGGCTCGAAGCCTTCCTCGATGTCGACGCCCAGTTTGCTCTTCGGCAGATCACGGACATGGCCCATCGAGGCGATGACCGTGTAGTTCTTGCCGAGATATTTGTTGATGGTCTTCGCCTTGGCGGGCGACTCCACCACGACCAGTGCCTTTGCCATAAGAAACCTAACCTAAGACCATATCACCGTCGCGGGACGGCCCGTCCGTCGATCCCGGAGTCGGCGCGCCGTGCGAAACGCCCTCCCCCAACTGCAGAGATCTGCCCGCGCAGCTCCAGCTCCATCAATCTGGGCAGCAGTTTCGAGGCGGCCGTGCCGGTCGCCTCGACGAGCTCATCCAGCCGGTAGACCTCGCCGGGCTCCAGATGCGCCAATAACGGATCTGACGCCGCCCGACCGGCCGTCGGTCGCGCCGGGCCCTCGCTGCCCGGAAGAATCGCGCCTCCAGCCGAGCCAGGCCACCCCAGCTCCTCAAGAATATCGTCCGCTGTCTCGACGACCTTTGCCCCGTCCTTCAGAAGACCGTGGGAGCCGCGATTCCGGCCGGTGAGGACGCTGCCGGGGACCGCCATGACGTCGCGCCCCTGTTCCATGGCGCACCGGGCGGTGATGAGGGATCCGCTCTTCTCGGAAGCTTCGACGACGACAACGGCCAGCGAGATCCCACTGATGATCCGGTTCCGAAGGGGAAAGTGGTCCGGGAGCGGCATGGCGCCAGGGCCGAGCTCGCTGACCACAACCCCATTGGATGCAATGGTTTCCGCCAGCGACTCGTGCTCCGGCGGGTAGACCGTATCGACGCCGGAACCGAGCACGGCGACGGTCGCTCCGCCAGCCTCCAGGCAGCCCCTGTGGGCCGCCGAATCCACGCCGCGCGCCAGCCCGCTGACGACCAGGATGCCGCGGTCCGCAAGCTCCCCGGCCAGGCGGCCTGCGACGTCGAGCGCGTAGGTGGTGGCGGCGCGGGATCCCACGATCGCCACGGCCGGCCGGGCGAAAACGTCGGTAGTCCCGCGCGCCCACAGGACGGGCGGCGGATCGCCCACGCAGTTCAACAGCGCGGGGTATCGGGGATCGAACCACGCAATGGCCTGCATCCCCGCGGCGGCGCCGGACGCGAGCGCTGAGGCGGCTGCCGATCGCGCCGCCTCCACCAGGCCTCGTTGGTTCTCGGGCGGTGCCCCCAGGGCGTCGAGCAGGGTCACCAGGGAGGTTTGGGGATCCCGCTGCCGCAGTTCCTTGAAAAGCGCGGATACGCGTGTCCGCGAGAAACCAAGCATCGAGACACCGACGGCGGTCTGAAGGTCCATGTGTACCTCCGCCAGCGCGCCGCCACGTCCCGTGGAACCGGGTTTCCGGCGAAACCCGGCCGTCCGATGCCCGTTCAAGCCGAAGGGGCCGGCACCGTGGCTGCAGCGCAGCGCTCCGGCCCGACCCCTCTGTCCGGATTATAGGTTACCGGTGTCTCCCGATGCAATGCGCGCCTTACGGGCTCCGTTCGGGACTTACGCAAAAGGCCAGTGTTTCAAGCTCCGACGGCCCGTTTGCACACGCCGGGCCTCTGGTACGTCCATTGCTCGACGACGAGACCGGCCGCTGCTGCCGACTGCCAAAAAAGTTACTGGAAACCGCTTGCGAGCGTTGCAGGCGGGTAGCTATAGTGGATGAAACACCCATGGTCTATCGAGCCCTCGTCATGATGGCGTTGCTGGTGGCTTTCACGCCTTCGGCGTACGCGGACGAGCGCTCGACCGCGAAGTCCCAGGTCGACTTCGGCATCAAGGTCGCGCAGAGCGGTCTCTGGACGGAAGCGACGTTCTGGTGGCAGAAAGCGGTCGCGATCGATCCTACCTACGCGGCCGCCTGGAACAATCTCGCCATCGGATACGAGCACGAAGGCAAGTTCGACGAGGCGCGCCAGGCGTACGAGAAAGCGCTCAAGCTGGATCCTAAGAACCTGCTGATCCGGCAGAACTACGATCTCTTCAAAGAAATCAATGACCGCACGAAGCGCCGCAACAATCGCTAGCCTCGTGCTGCTCGCCGCGGTGAGCGGGTGCACCAATTTCTTCGAGGTGCCGATCGAGACCCCCATCTCCGCGAAGATGGACGTCACGGCATTCCGGCGCGTGCTCATCGCCGGGTTCATCAGCGGCGGCACCGACGATGTGGATGCGAACCTCGAAACGGTGCGGCTCCTCCGCAGCCAGCTTCGTTCGAAGTCGAGCCTCCGTGTCATCGAGGCCGAAGTCCTCCCGCTCGCGGAGCTCGCCGCCGACAAGTTGAAGACGGCCGCCGGCGACACCACAGCGCCGCCGCAGGGCGCGGCCGACGCGCAGACGCCCGCGATCGCCACAGCGGCAGCGTCCACGCCCCCAGCCGAGACCCGAATCCGCTCCGAGAAGGATCTGGAAAAATTCCAGTCGATCTTCGCGGACGTGGCGTTCTGGAAAAAGGTGGGCGAAGAGTACGAGAGCCCGTTGATCGTCACCGGCACGATCCTGTTCACGCCGCACCAGACTGCCGGCTTCGTCACGCGCAACCAGGAGTTCATGGACAACCTCGGACGGCGCAGCGTCGTCCCGGTCCGGACCTACATGGAGCGCAAAGGCTTCATCCTGACGCCCAAGTTCGTCTTCATCGACGGGCGCACCGGCGCCACGCTCCACACCGAGACGATGCACGAGGAGATTCTGTACCCCTCACAGCAGAACACCCCGGCGCTGTCGTCGGTACTTCGAGTTGATGGACAAGATCGTCCCGAACTTCCTCGGCACCCTCAGCACCCAGAAGATCCGCGGCACGCGCGTCCTGTTGAGGTAGGCCCATCCGTCTCGGCTTTGGCTGAGGCGGCCCGGGCGTGATATCCTAATTCCTTTGCACATAGACAGTAGGGCCCGACTGTACGGGCCGGCGGAGGTTCGGAACGTGTTCGCAATCATTCAAACCGGCGGCCGGCAGGTCAAGGTGGGCCCGGACTCCGTGGTCACCGTGGACCGCGTCGAGGCCGAGGTCGGCAAGGAAATCACCTTCGACCAGGTCCTGTTCCTGGAAAAAGACGGCGGCGAGATGCTCGCCGGCGCGCCCTTCATCGCCAACGTGAAGGTCGTCGGCATCGTCGAGGGCGAGTCGCGCGGGCCGAAAATCCGCGTATTCAAGAAGAAGCGCCGCAAGGGCTTCCGGAAGACGCGCGGCCACCGGAGCACCTACACGGTGATTCGGGTTACAGACATCGTGGTCTAGGAATCGGCAGGCACTGCAATGGCTACAAAAAAAGGGCAGGGAAGTTCCCGTAACGGCCGCGACAGCAACTCGCAGCGGCTCGGCGTCAAGCGTCACGACGGCAACGTGGTGTCCGGCGGCTCCATCCTCGTGCGCCAGCGCGGGCGCAGGTTCCGTCCGGGGCTGAACGTCGGGCTGGGGAAAGACGATACGCTCTTCGCCAAGGTGGACGGCCGGGTCAGGTTCGAGGATCACGGGGCGCGCGGCCGCGTGATCAGTGTGCTGCCGCTCGAGCAGTAACAGACTCCCGACACGATCGATGACGTGTTTGTAGACGAAGTCGATATTCATGTCGCCGCCGGCCACGGCGGTCGCGGCGCGATGGCTTTCCGGCGCGAGAAGTTCGTCCCTCGCGGCGGGCCGAGCGGCGGCGACGGCGGCCCCGGCGGCTCGGTCTACCTCATCGCGAACGCCAACCTCAACACGCTCCTCAACTATCGCTTCCAGAAGATTTTCTCGGCGGGGCGCGGGGGCCACGGCGAAGGCTCCAATCGTACCGGCAAGAACGGCAGCGACATCGAGCTCCATGTGCCGACCGGAACCGTCGTGTACGAACGGCAGGGCGACGGCGAGTACGTGCAGGTGGCGGACCTCACCCAAGACGGCGAACGCGTGATCCTGGCCAAGGGCGGCCTGGGCGGACACGGGAACGCGTCGTTTGCGACCTCCACGAATCGCGCACCGCGGAAGTTCCAGCCGGGCCTGCCCGGAGAAGAAAAGGATCTCCGTTTTCACCTGAAGCTGCTCGCGGACGTGGGCCTCGTGGGATTCCCGAATGCGGGCAAGTCCACGATGATCTCGCGCATCTCGGCGGCGCGCCCGAAGATCGCCGAGTATCCGTTCACGACGCTCGTGCCGAACCTCGGGGTCGTCGGCCTGTCGGGCGAGCGTTCGTTCGTCGTCGCGGACGTGCCGGGGTTGATTGAAGGGGCGCACGAAGGGCACGGGCTCGGGCACCGTTTTCTGAGCCACCTCGAGCGAACCAAGGTGCTCGTGCATCTCGTGGACGTGTCGTCGCTGAGCGGCCGCGATCCGGTCAGCGACTACGACATCATCACGCGCGAGCTCGAGCTGTTCCCCGGACGGGATTCTTCGGGTGAGCGTCTCGCCGACAAGCCGATCCTGGCCGCGGCCAACAAGATCGACGCGCTGGACGAGCCGGAGCGGCTGGCGCGGCTCGAGGAACACCTGCGGCGCCTGGGCGTGCCGATCTTCGCCGTCTCGGCCGCCACCGGAGAAGGCATCGACGCGCTGGTCGAAGCGATGTGGCGGGAGGTCGCGGCGTCGCGCGAGCGGGCGGCCGCCGCGCCGTCGATCGATGTCGTGGCCGAATGAACGACGCCGGGCGCATCGGGCTGCTCGGCGGAACGCTCGATCCGATCCACGTCGGCCACGTGGACACGGCGCTGGCCGCCAGGCGCGCGCTCGCGCTCGACCGGGTCATCGTGCTGCCGTCGCGCGTCCCGCCGCATCGCCAGCAGCAGCCGGTCGCCTCGCGGTATCACCGGTTCGCCATGGCGGCCCTGGCGGTCAACGGCATCGAGGGCCTTGCCGTCAGCGACATCGAAGTCTGCGCGCCGGAGCCGTCGTACACGGTCGACACGCTGACGCGCTTTCGCGAGAGCTCCGGGCTGCCGGTGTTGCAGATTTTCTTCATCACCGGCGCCGATGCGTTTGCAGAAATTGAAACGTGGCACCGGTATCCGGAGGTCCTCGACCTGTCGCATTTCGTGGTCGTCTCGCGCCCGGGGTTTCCGGTCGAGCGTTTGAAGGATCGGCTGCCCGCGCTCGCGGCCCGGATGGTGTCCGCTCACCCGGACCCCACCGCCGGCGGCTTTCCCTCGATTTTCCTCGTCGATGCGCCGACCTCGGACGTGTCGTCGACCGAGATCCGCCGCCGGCTGCGGGCCGGGGAGACGCTGCGGGGCCTCGTGCCGGCGTCGGTCGAGCGGCACATCGTTCAACATGGTCTCTACACTGACGGTCCCGCGACACGCGCGGCAGATCACTTGCATGGCCAAAACTGAAAAACGGCGGAGCGCGACGGGCGGAAAGAAGCGGTTGACGGGCGAGGTCGACAAAGCGGTGAGGGCCGCGCTCGACAAGAAGGCCGTGGACGTCGTCGTGCTCGATCTGCGCAACACGCCGGCGTTTACCGATTTCTTCATCCTGTGCTCGGGTCAGAGCACGCGGCAGGTCAAGGCGATCGTCGACGCCATCGAGGAGACGCTGCGCGCCGGGAAAGTCCGCGCGGCGCATCTCGAGGGATACGAGCGCGGGGAATGGGTGCTGATGGACTACTTCACGTTCATCGTGCACGTCTTCACGCCGCAGACGCGCGCCTTCTATTCGCTGGAGCGGCTGTGGGGAGATGCCGAGCGCCTGGAGTTCAGCGACGAACCGGCGTACTGCCGCCTTCAGGCGGAAGATCCGGACCCTCACCGACTCTCTGATCGCTGTCCTCCTGGCGCCGGCCTGCGCGGCGTGCGCGCGGCCGCTCGATGAACCGACCCGCGGCCCGGTGTGCCCGGCCTGCTGGGCCGCCGTCGTTCCCATCACGCCTCCGGTGTGCGACGCGTGCGGTGACCCGATCCCATCCTGGCGGCGCATCAGCGTCGAGTCCGGCCGCTGCCCGCGGTGCCGGCGGCGGCGCTCGCGCGTCGCTCGCGCACGCGCGATCGGCCCCTATGACGGCACGCTGCGGGCAATCGTGCACGCGCTCAAGTACGACGGGCGGCGATCCCTGGCCGGGCCCCTGGCGGCGCTGATCGAGCGTCACGGGGGCGACGTGATGACCGGCGCGGACCTCGTCGTCCCGGTACCGCTGCACCGCTCGAGGGCACGGGCCCGCGGCTTCAATCAGGCCGCGGAGATTGCGCGCCACCTGCCGCTTCCGATGTCGCTCGCGTTGAGGCGGGTCCGGGCCACGCCGTCTCAGACCGATCTGCCGGCGGCGAAACGTCACGCGAACGTGCGCGAGGCGTTCCGCCTGACGCGGCGGCGCGGCCGTGCGTGGGGCGGTGGTGGTGTTGGTTGACGATGTCAGCACGACGGGCGCCACGCTGGACGCGTGCGCGCGGGCTCTCGTGCACGGCGGCGCCCGCGAGGTCCGGGCGCTTACGGCGGCCCGAGTCGTGTCGCGATCGCGGTGAGGACGTCGGACGACACCGCATCGCGCGGCCGCTCCCCGTCGAGCCTGAGCCAGCCGTCCTGCTCCGCCTGACGCCGGTAGCTGTCGCGCACGCGCGAGAGCAGGGCGAGGTCCCGCTCGTACCGATCGCGCCCCTGCGCCTTCCGCTGCACCGCCGTCTCCGGCGCGATGTCGAGGAGGATCGTCAGATCCGGCTGCGGCAGAAACCGCTGCACGTCGGTCAGCCACCGGGCATCGAGCCCCTGGGCTTCACCGTACGCGATGCTCGACGCCACGTACCGGTCGCAGACCAGCACGGCGCCTTCTCCGAGCCAGCGGGAGATGTCGGGGCGGCGCTCGTAGCGGTTGGCGACGTACATCAACTGCATGACGTCGGCGCCGTAGTCGCGCTCGCCGTGCAGGGCTTTCCCGATCTCGGCGCCAATCGCCGTCGTGTAGTCAGGGAACGACAGCAGGCGGCACTCGCGCCCGCGCGCGATCATCTGATCGCGGACCCGCTCGGCCTGCGTCTGCTTGCCGCTCTGATCCAGGCCTTCGAATGCGATCAGGAGTCCTGTCATCGGTCGGTCTCGGGTCTCTAGTCTTTGGTCTTTGGTGGGTCTTGCGTGAGTCTGGTCGGCTTGGGCCCGGGCCTCGGGTCCACCCGAGACCACCTGAGACCCGAGACCCAAGACCAGAGACGTTACGTTTCCAGCGCCAGCAGATCGTCAACCGTCTGGCGGCGGCGGATCACCGACCACCGTGCGCCGTCGACGAGCACTTCGGCCGGCATCGGCCGGCGGTTGTAGTTCGACGCCATGACGGCGCCGTACGCGCCGGCGTCGAGCACGGCCATGAGATCGCCGACCGCCGGCCGCGGCAGGCGCCGGTCCTTGCCGAGCGTGTCGGTGCTCTCGCAGAGCGGTCCGACGATGTCGCAGAGGATCTCCGGACCGCTGGTGCTCAGCACCGGCTCGATCCGATGGAACGCGCCGTACAACATCGGCCGCATCAGCTCCGTCATGCCGGCGTCGAGAATCACGAACACCTTGCCGTCGGGCCGATCCTTCACGTCCACGACCCGCGACAGCAGCGCGCCGGCGGGCGCGACGATGTGGCGGCCCGGCTCGAGCACGATCGCCAGCCCGGACTCTCTGACCGCGGGCAGCAGCGCCGCCGCGTAGTCGTCGACGCTCGGCACCGGCGAGCCGTCGTACGACACGCCGAGGCCGCCGCCGAGATCCAGGTGATCGATGGAGATCCCGTCGTCGCGGAGCTCGCGCGCGAGGGCGACGATCGCCTCGGCCGCGCGGCGCAGCGGATCGAGGTCGGTGATCTGCGATCCGAGGTGCGTGTGCAGCCCGACGATCTCCAGGCCGTCACGGCGGACCGCGCGCCGGCAGATGTCGCGGACGGCGTCCAGGGCGATGCCGAACTTGTTCGCCTTGGTCCCGGTGGAGATGTGCGGATGGCTGCGGGCGTCGATGTCGGGGTTGACCCGCAGCGCGACGCGCGCGCGCGTCTGCCGGTCGCGCGCCAGGACGTCGATGCGCTCCAGCTCGCCTTCCGACTCGGCGTTGATGGTCTTGACGCCGAGGTCGATCGCCTGCGCCAGCTCCGCCGCGGTCTTGCCGACGCCGGTGAAGACGATCTGCTCGGGGATGAACCCGGCCCGGAGGGCGACGTCGATCTCGCCGCCCGAGTTCGCGTCCGCGCCGCTGCCGAGGCCGCGGAGCAGGCGGGCGACCGCCAGCGTCGAATTCGCCTTGAGCGCGTAGTGCAGCGCGTGCGGATACGACCGGAACGCGTCGTCGATGGCCCGGTAGCGGCTGACGATGGTGTCGGCGCTGTAGACGTAGAGCGGCGTGCCCTCGGCGGCGGCAAGGTCGGTGAGCGCCACGCCGTCGCAGACGAGGGCGTTGTCCTGTCGATGGAATCCGTTCACGGGGATAGAGAATTCTATCTCAGTCGCAAGGCCGGCGTGCACGCCACCGCCGGCGAGAGCCGAATGCATCAGTCGCTGCCAACATCCAACTCCCAAGAAAAGACCAACTCCCAAAGCGTCTTTTGGGCGCAGGGTCCTGACGAGGCGCCAATCGTGCACGCGGACGGGGTGTTTGATATCATGCTCGTGCCGCACGCATGTCTGTTGATTCCCCCGCCGCGCAACCGGCGACGCCCGACAGTCTCATCGAGCAGTGCCTCACCGGCGATCAGGTGGCGTGGGAGGCGATCGTCCGCCAGAACTGGCGCAAGGTGTTCAACGTCGCCTACAAGTTCGTCGGCAGGCACGACGAGGCCGAGGATCTGACGCAGGACATTTTCCTGAAGATCTTCAAGGCGCTGAAGACGTTCGACCGGCGGGCGAACTTCCAGACGTGGATCATCAGCATCAGCCGCAACCTGTGCATCGATCACTACCGGAGCGTGCGAAAGGAGCGGCAGACGATCGCGCGCGAGGTGGACACCAGCGATCTGCAGCCGGCGTCGAAGGAGCGGACGCCGTATGCGGCCGCCGAGCACCAGGACCTGCGCGCCCAGCTGAGACAGGCCCTGGAGACGCTGCCGGTCACGCTGCGGACGGCCGTCGTCCTGCGCGATCTGCAGGAGTTGTCGTATCAGGAAATCGCCGATCAGCTCGGCCTGCCTGAAGGAACGGTGAAGTCGCGCATCAACCGCGGCCGTCTCGAGCTGGCCCGCCAGCTGAAGCGGCTGCAGGACAAACAGCCGGTGCTGCGCCGCAGGCGCGGCGCCCCCGCGAGACCGCGGAGCCGGCGATCCGGAGTGCCCGAATGAATCTCACAACCGAACACGCCAACGGCGTCGCTGTGGTCAGAATCGGCGAGTCCCGCCTGATGTACCCGCTGCTGTCGGAGTTCTCCACCGTCGTCACCCAGCTCATCGCGGCCGGCGAGCGGAAGGTCGTCGTCGATCTGTCGTCGGTCGGCTACGTCGACAGCGCGACCATCGGCTGCCTGATGGATCTGTACCGCCAGGCGCACGCCGCCGGCGGCGCGCTGAAGCTGGCCGGCGTGCAGAAGCGCGTCGAAACGATGCTCACGATGACCGGGGCGCAGAACTTCATCGAGGTGCACCCCGACGAGCCGAGCGCCGTCAAAAGCTTCGGAGCGTAGCGATGCGCACGATTACCATGACGAACGGCACACACGTGACCCTCGACGGCGATCTGCTGTCCATCATCGAATCGCTCTACGTCGAAGTCACCGCGAAGCGGGAACTGGAGCGGACCTTCGAGGACATGGTCCGCGAGATTCAGCACCTGATCGAGCAGATGACCGACGACGAGCGCCGGCAATACCTCTCCGAAAGCCTCTTCCTGAACACCGTCTCCTACGAGAACGAGCGGCTCGGGGCGTACATGAAGAAGCTCACAAGAAAATAGTTGTCCCTGAACTACCTGGCGACCCGGTTCACGTGCTCCTGGCCGTGGAGCACGATGGTCATGCTCTGCGACGGCCGCATGGTGTGCGGGTGCGCGGACCCGTACGGCAAGCGCGTCCTGGGTGACGCGAAGGCCGAAGGCGTCTCGGCGATCTGGACCGGCGAGCGCGCCGCCGGGCTGCGCCGCGAGCTGAACACCGGCGGCTCGAAGTTCTGCGGCGACTGCCCCCTGAAGCTGCCCCTCGCGAAGGACGCCGCGCCGCCCGTGCGCGATCCGCACGTGGGCCCGCTCCCGTCGCGTCTCTACGTCGAGTGCACCGCGGCGTGCAACATCTCGTGCGCCCAGGCGTGCTGCGCGCCGGAGACCGGCATCACCCGCACGCGCCACGCCGGCATGCTCGACTTCGAGCTGTTCCGCCGCGTGATCGACGAGGCGGGGCCGTCGCTCGGGCGCGTCGACTTCTTCAACTACGGCGAGGCATTCCTGCACAAGCGCGCCATCGAGATGTGCGAGTACATGAAGGCCCGCTTCCCGCACATCTATCTCTACACGAGCACCAACGGCCTCGCCTTCACCGAGGAGCAGGTCCGGCGGCTCGTGCACTCGGGCATCGACGAGGTCACCTTCTCGATCGACGGCGCGACGGCCGACAGCTACGCCGCCTACCGGAAGCGCGGAGAGTTCGCCAAGGCGATTCGAAACCTGAGGACCGCGGCGGACGAGAAGCGCCGCGCCGGGCGCGACCTGCCCTTCATCAACTGGCGCTACATCCTCTTCACGCACAACGACAGCGACGAGGAGATGACGCTGGCGCGCGACATGGCGGGCGAGATGGGCGTCGACCGCCTCTGCTGGGAGCTCACCGATCATCCGGAGGACATGTACTCGCGCCGCTTCGTGCCGGGAAGCGCCGCGCTCGCCGCGATCAAGCACGAGATCTGGGACGACAACAACCTCGGCAACGCCATCCCGGGAGCCACGCCCCGCGCGCGCATCGACGTCAGCGGCCCGCTGCCGCGCCTGCCGCTCGTCGCCAGGGCCGGGCGGACGTTGACCGTCCGCACGATCATCCGCAACCTGTCGACCCGCCCGTTCCCGGCGCAGGCGACCTACGGACGGCGCCTCGTCCGCGTGGGCGCGCAGCTGTGCGCCCGCGACGGCTCGCTCGTCAACCGCGACTTCGAACGCGCCTGGCTGCCCGCAACGCTCCAGCCGGCGTCGAGCGTGTCGCTGCAGATGACGTTGACGGCGCCCGACAAGCCGGGACGCTACGGGTTGAAGTTCGACCTGGTGAGCGAGGGGATTGACTGGTTCGAGGCCTGCGGATCGGAAACCACCACGAAGACGCTCGTGGTGATCTAGAACGCCATTCTGCTGTAGCGCAGGGCTTCAGCCCTGTATTGCGGCGCGACGCGCGCGGGTTCGGCGGCCGACTAGTTCGCCAGCCGCGGAGCGGCCTTGGCACGCGCCGGGACCTGGACCGGGACGGGGATCCCGACGACTCCACCCTCAGCCGGCGCATCGACGATCCGCCAGGCGTCGCTCTCTTCGAGAATCCTCGCGGCGAACGCGGTGTGCAGGGCGTGGCCGCCGCGATGCGCGACCAGATGGCCGATCACGGGGTGCCCGACGAGGGACAGGTCGCCGATGACGTCGAGGATCTTGTGCCGCACGAACTCGTCCTCGAACCGCAGCGCGTTGTTGAGGACGCCCGTCTCGCCGAGCACGATCGCGTTGTCGAGCGAACCGCCGAGCGCGAGGCCGCGCTGGCGCAGCATCTCGACTTCCTTCAGGAACCCGAACGTCCGCGCCGGGGCGATCTCCTCGACGAAGCTCTCCGGCGTAATCCGCATCGTACGTGACTGGTGGCGCAGCAGCGGATGGTCGAAGCTGATGCTGTAGGTCACCTTGAAGTGGTCCGACGGATACAGCGCGATCCGCTTGTCCCCCTGCGTGAGCGAGATCGGGCGGAGCACCTTCAGGTAGCGCCGCGGCGCCTGCAGCCGCTTCACGCCGGCTTCGTTCAGGATCAAATACACGAACGGAGCGGCGCTGCCGTCCATGATCGGCACTTCCGGGTGATTCAGCTCGACGATCACGTTGTCGATGCCCAGGGCGGTCAGGGCGGCGAGCAGGTGCTCCACCGTCTCGACCGACACGGCCTCGCGCGTCAGACCGGTCTGATACTGAATGCCCCCCAGGTGGGTGACGGTCGCTCGAATCTCGAGGCCGCCAAGATCGCTTCGCTGGAAGCGGATGCCATAATCGGCAGGCGCCGGCTTCAGCGACAAGGTAACTTTGTTGCCGGAATGAAGTCCGATTCCGGTGCAGGACACAGATCGGCGGAGAGTACGCTGAACGCTCATGACCTCTTTACGGCAGCTGGGTAAGCTGCATAGAGCTCAGCAAAGGTCCTGCCATTGAATCCAATCACGGCAAAATAGCCGTAAGTGATTGATTTATAAGCATATTAGTGCTTGATTCACGGAAGGGCTGCGTATGATAGCGCGCGTGTTGTGGCCGGGCAGCCACAGATTTGTCGACAGGGGCTGTGGTTAAGTTACCACAGCAAGAGCTGGTCCAAAGTCTGTTCATCGTCACTTACGAGGCCGCCTGCGCGGGCGGCGCGCCAAGAATATCCGCCAAAAACTGTCCTGTAAAGGACTCTCGGCTCCGCGCGACGTCTTCAGGAGTCCCCTTGGCGACAATCCTGCCGCCCCCCTCGCCCCCTTCGGGCCCCAGATCGATTACGTAATCGGCCGACTTGATGACGTCCAGGTTGTGCTCGATGATCACGACGGTGTTGCCCTGATCGACGAGCTTGTTCAGGACGTCGAGCAGCTTGTGCGTGTCCTCGAAATGCAGGCCCGTCGTCGGCTCGTCGAGAATGTAGAGGGTCCGGCCCGTGCCCCGTCGCGACAGCTCCTTCGAGAGCTTGACGCGCTGCGCCTCGCCGCCGCTGAGCGTCGTCGCCGACTGCCCGAGCTCGATGTAGCCCGAGACCGACGTCCTGCAGCGTGCGCAGCTTGTTGGCGATGGGAGGGAAATTCTCGAGCAGCGGCAGCCCCTGATCGACCGTGAGGTCGAGCACGTCCGCGATGGACTTGCCGCGATACCGGATCTCCAGCGTCTCGCGGTTGTAGCGGCGTCCCTTGCACTGCTCGCACGTCACGTAGACGTTCGGCAGGAAGTGCATCTCGATGGCGATGACGCCGTCCCCCTGGCAGGCCTCGCAGCGTCCCCCCTTCACGTTGAAGGAAAAGCGCCCCGGGCGGAACCCGCGGGCCTTGGCCTCCGGCAACATCGCGAACAGCTCGCGAATGAACGTGAAGAGCCCGGTATACGTCGCCGGGTTCGAGCGCGGCGTGCGTCCGATCGGCGACTGGTCGATCTGAATGACCTTGTCGAGCAGCTCGATCCCCTCGATCGACGTGTGCGTGCCGGGCTCGTCGGCGGCCCGGTACAGCACGCGCGCCAGCGACCGGTAGAGGATCTCGTTGACGAGCGTGGACTTGCCCGACCCGCTCACGCCGGTGATCGTCGTCAGCACGCCAAGCGGCAGCGCGACGTCGATGTTCTTGAGATTGTTCTCGCGTGCGCCCTTGATGAGGATCTGCCCGCGCGTCGCCGGGCGCCGCGTGCGCGGCGTCTGGATGATCCGCTCGCCGCGGAGATACGCGCCGGTGAGCGAACCGTTGCCGTGCTGCAGCAGATCGGCCGGCGTGCCCTGGAAGATCACGTGGCCGCCGTGCTCCCCCGCGCCGGGCCCGAGGTCGACCACGTAGTCGGCCGTCCTGATCGTCTCTTCGTCGTGTTCGACGACGATCACCGTGTTGCCGAGATCGCGCAGCCGGGCGAGCGTCGAGAGCAGCGCGCGGTTGTCGCGCTGGTGCAGACCGATGGACGGCTCGTCGAGCACGTACAGCACGCCGGTGAGGCTCGATCCGATCTGCGTGGCCAGCCGGATGCGCTGCCCTTCCCCGCCCGACAGCGTGGCGGCGCTCCGGCCGAGCGTCAGGTACCCGACCCCCACGTCGTCCAGGAAGTGCAGGCGATCGCGGATCTCGCGGAGAATCCGGTTGGCGATCAGGGCCTCGCGGTCGCTCAGCTCGAGCTCGTCGAAGACGCGCACCGCTTCTGAAATCGGGAGGCCGACGTACTCCGAGATCGTGCGGCCCTTCACGCGCACGGCGCGGCTCTGCGCCTTCAGCCGCTCGCCGGCGCAGCTCGGGCACGGGCGCAGCGCGCGGTACGGCTCGAGATTCTCCTGCTCGAGCCACGTGCCCTCTTCGTAGCGCCGCCGCAGGTTGGGCACGAGCCCTTCGAAACCGGCGCCGAAGGGGTCCTTCGCGGCCCGCTCCCTGGGCTTCTTCCGCGACGGGTCGGACTCGGTGCGCCGTCCGTTGCCGGACGCGCCGAAGAAGAGCACGTCGCGGATCTTCTTCGACAGCCGGCGGAAGGGCACCGACAGGTCGATGCCGAACGTGCCGCTGAGCGAGCGCAGCGCCTCGCGGACCAGCTTCCGATCGCCTTTCGCCCACGGAGCGATCGCGCCGTCCTGCAGCGACAGCGACTCGTCGGGCACGACGCGGGCCGGATCGAAGTCGTACACGGCTCCGAGCCCCTGGCAGTCGGGGCAGGCGCCGTGCGGCGAGTTGAACGAGAACGCGCGCGGCGTCATCTCGGGCATGCTGACGCCGCAGTACGTGCACGCGAGCCGGCGGGAAAACAGCCGATCGCCGCTGTCGAGCGTGTTGATGACGACGATGTCGTCGGCCAGGTTGAGCGCGATCTCGATGGACTCGGTCAGCCGCCGCTCGATGCCGGGCTTCAGCACGAGGCGGTCGACGACGACTTCGATCGCGTGGTTCTTGCGCCGGTCGAGCTTGATGTCCTCCTCGAGGGAGCGAAGCTGGCCGTCGACGCGGACCTTCGTGAAGCCCCGCGTGCGCAGGGCGGCGAGCTCCTTCTTGAACTCCCCCTTGCGGCCGCGCACGATCGGCGCCAGCACGTTGATGCGCTCGTCGTTGGGCGACAGCATCACCATGTCGATGATGCGATCGAGCGACTGCGAGGCAATCGCGCGCCCGCAGAGATGGCAATGAGGGAGGCCGATGTTGGCGAACAGCAGCCGCAGGTAGTCGTAGATCTCGGTGACGGTGCCGACGGTGGAGCGCGGGTTCGAGCCGGTCGTCTTCTGCTCGATCGCGATCGCCGGAGACAGGCCGTCGATCAGATCGACGTCCGGCTTCTCCATCTGTTCGAGGAACTGCCGCGCGTACGACGACAGCGACTCGACGTAACGGCGCTGGCCTTCCGCGTAAATCGTGTCGAAGGCGAGCGACGATTTCCCCGAGCCGGACAGGCCGGTGATGACTACCAGCTGATCGCGCGGGATGTCGACGTCGATATTCTTGAGGTTGTGTACGCGCGCGCCGCGCACCGCAATCCAGTCGTGCGCCATAGGTACAGCAGCAAAATCCCTGAGGAACTCAAACAGGTATTTTAGCACGCACGAGCGGGCCGGAACCGCAGGCGGCTGCGCGTCTGCCAGAGGCCGAACGGATACGGATGAGGAGGGGTCCGGCTCAGCCGGGCCCGGAGCGTTTGAGGGTGCTGTGGCGGTAGCCGTACACGAAATACAGGGCCAGCCCGATCGCCAGCCAGATGCCGAACCGTTCCCACGCGTGGGTCGGCAGCCCCTTCATCGTGTAGACGCACGCCGCGGCGCCCAGCACCGCGACGGGCCAGACGAACCTGACGCGGAACGGCCGGGGCCGATCGGGATCCTTGTAGCGCAGCACGAGCACGCCGACGCACACGATCGCGAAGGCCGCCAGCGTCCCGATGTTCGTGAGGTCGTAGATCTCGTTCTCGTCCATGACGAGACCCCCGGCGGCGACGACAAGGCCCGTGACCACCGTGGTGATGTGCGGGGTCCGATACTTGGGGTGGATCTTCGCGGCCCATGCCGGCAGCAACCCGTCGCGCGCCATCGCGAGGAAGATGCGCGGCTGGCCGTACTGGAACACGAGCAGGACAGCCGTCAGCGAGACGACCGCGCCGAACGCCACGATCCAGCTCGCCGTCGGCAGCCCCGCCACTTCCAGCGCCCTGCGCCAGCGGGTCGGCCGCCTTGAGCTGCTGATACGGCACCAGACCGGTCGCCACGATGCCGACGATGACGTAGATGACGGTGCAGATCCCGAGCCCGGCGAGGATGCCGATGGGCATGTTGCGCTGCGGGTTCTTCGTCTCCTCGGCGGCCGTCGAGATCGCGTCGAAGCCGATGTACGCAAAAAAGACGATCGCCGCGCCCTGGTGAATCCCCGCCCACCCGTTCGGGGCGAACGGCTTGTAGTTGGCCGGATCGATGTGCATCCCGCCGAGCACGACGAAGAACCCCAGCACGAGGAGCTTGACGACCACCATCACGTTGTTGGCGCGCGCGCTCTCGCGGACACCGATGTACAGCAGCCACGTGATCGCCAGCACGATGAGCGCGGCGGGAATGTTCAGCAGGATCGGGAATGCCGGCAATCTGCGGCGCCGTCTGCAGCAGCCCGTGGACCGCCGGATCCGAGCTGAGGAGCGCCGTGCGATAGCCGTGCGTCAGGTGGGCCGGCAGCGTGATCCCGAACCCGGAGAGGAGCGACGAGAAGTACCCGCTCCAGGCAATCGCCACCGCGATGTTGCCCACCGCGTATTCCAGGATCAGGTCCCAGCCGATGATCCACGCGACGAACTCCCCCAGCGTCGCGTACGAATAGGCATAGGCGCTTCCCGCCTGCGGGATCATCGCCGCCAGCTCGGCGTAGCACAACGCCGCGAGCCCGCAGACGATGCCGAGCAGGATGAACGAGAAGATCAGCGCCGGGCCGGCGCCGTAGCGGACGATTTCGCCGCTCGGGAGCGTTTCGCCGGCGGCCGCGGTGCCGATCGACGAGAAGATACCCGCGCCGATGACGGCGCCAATCGCGAGCATGATCAGATCGCCCGCGCCGAGCACGCGCTTGAGCGTGTTCGGGTTGTCGGGGATCAACTCGGAGATTGGCTTGCGGCGAAACAGCTGATGCATGGTTGGGCAGCCAGACGGTCGTGGAGACGGTGAAGACTATCCGGCGGAAGGCGCGGAATCAAGCGTTTCGCGCGGCGAGGGTCCCAACAGGCACCGACAGCTTGAACACCGTGTCGCTCGAGGCCAGGACGAGCCCGCCGCGCGGGTCGAACGCGAGCCCCAGCAGCGAGCCGCCCGCGACCACCTGCTCCACCTCGGACCGGCGATCGAGACGCATGCGGTAGAGGCCGCTCGCGCCCGCGAGCGCGTCCACGACATACAGATCGCCCTGGCCATCGAAAGCCAGCCCCTGCGGCCGGCCGAACCCGGAGTAGAACACCTCGACCAGCCCGTCGGGCGAGACGCGATACACGCAGTCGCGCGCGCCGAGGGTCGGGGCCGTCACGTACAGCCAGCCGTCCGGGCCGAATGCGAGGTGAAACGCGGCGACGCTCGGAGGGATGCTCGCGAAGACCGTCGCGTTCCCGTCGCGCACGCGGAGAATCGATCCGGATCGATCGCCGACGTACAGGGTGCCGTCCGACGAAAACGCGATGCCGCACGCGACGCCGAGATCGGTCGCGACCGTCGTGACGCGCCCGTCGGCGTCGATGCGATGCACGCTGCCGTCGAACCGGCTCGACACGTGCAGCCGGCCCGCGGGATCGAAGGCGAGCGAAGTGGGGTTCGCGAGATCCGAGACGAACGGCTCGCGCGAGCCGTCGGGCCTGACGATGAAAATCGCCACCGGCCCTTCCTGCCCGCGAGAACCGCTGAAGGTCACATACAGATTCCCGTCGGCGTCGAAGGCCGGGCTGTCGACCTGGTGCAGGCCGGTCGCCAGCGGCGCGCCGATCTCCACGTAGGCGGTCTCGCCGAGCGCTTCGTCGATCCGCACCGGCGTGTGCCCGCCGTCGAGCCCCGCCGGCACAATCGCGGTCAGCTCGTGCGGCGAGGCGTTCGCCAGCCGCGCCGGCAGGCCGCCGATGAACACGCGCGGCAGCAAGGGATCGACCACGAAGCCCGTGCCCGCGATGGTGACGTGCCCACCTTCCACAGCCCAGAGTGGACGGACCGCGGAAATGCGCGTCGAGCTGGAAGGTGTCATCTGAATACGCCGGGGACCTGGGTGACAATAAGGAGGCGGCTGGGCGTGCTACGTATCGTCGAGCTCCATGTTCCAGTAGAAGTAGTCGCGCCAGCTGTCCGGGGCGTTCTTGAGGCCCACGGTAATCCGGATGGCCGGCGCCTTCTCGGGACGTTTGGGCACACGTATCAGGTGCATCCGGGCTTCGGCCGGCGTGCGCCCGCCTTTCCTGCGATTGCAGCTGATGCAGCAGGTCACGATGTTCTCCCAGTCCTTGCGGCCCCCTTGCGCGACGGGGACGACGTGATCGAAGGTCAGGTCCGAGGTGGGGAACACCTCGCCGCAGTACTGGCACGAATGGTCGTCGCGCGCGTAGATGTTCGCGCGGGAGAACGGCACGTAGTCGATGTTGCGCTTGATCTTGATGTAGCGCAGCAGCCGGATGACCGACGGGAGCTTGAAACTGAACGAGACCGACCGCACTTCGCGGTCGTACACAGAAATAACCTCGACCTTCCCCTGGCACCAAAGCGTCATCGCCTTTTGCCAGTGGACGACCTTGAGCGGCTCGTACGTGGCGTTCAGCAGGAGCGTTTGCTCCATAAACCTGAGTTATTTTGCCCGATTGACGGCCGTACTGTCAAGGCATCGATCGGCATAACAGGATTGTTTGCAGTGCGTTAGGGCGTTTTTGCAGGCCGGCCGTGCCGGAGCGGCCGATAATACCGGGTGAAGCCCATGCGACGTCTCATCCCGACCCTCCTCGCCCTGGCAGCGACCGGCTGCGCGTCGACCGGCGCGGTCCCCCGCCCCTTCCCGAGCCCCGGGGGCTGCGAATTCGCCTCCGGCCGAGGCTCCGTCCCCAACGGCGACGTCGGCGCGGGACGGGTATGCAATCGCCGGAACCGCCCTCTCCTTCCGCGGGGTGGCGTACCGCAACGGCGGCAGCGATCCGTCGGGGTTCGACTGCAGCGGCCTGGTCTGGTACGTCTTCGGGCAGCACGGGGTTCGTGTTCCTCGCACGGTCGGCGAACAATACCGGACCGGCAGCCCGATCGATCTCGGCAGCGTGCGTTCCGGGGACCTCGTGTTCTTCAACACGAAAGGGGCCGGCGCAACGCATGTCGGGATTTCGATTGGCGGCGACGAGTTCGTGCACGCCCCCAACAGCACCGGCGAAGTGCGCGTCGAGAGGCTCGCGGGAAACTACTGGCCGGGACGGTTCGTCGGGGCCAGACGGATGATGTGACGCGACAGCCGATCAGGCCGCGCGGTGCCGTACCTTGCTGGCCGGCCGGCGCGTGCTGCCTTGCGTGAACTGCCGGATGTGCAGATCGGCTTCGGTGTAGCGCACCGGCTGCGTCGGCGGCTTCAGCCGCTCGATCTTCACGGACGGATCCGCTGAAGGCATGTCGACCGCTTCCATGTACCGCTGCGGAAACGACGGGAAATTCCTGAACGTCGTCCCCACCACGCCGCCGTACCTCGCGGTCAGCGCGGCGAAGTCGTCCTGCAGGAACTCGTAGAGTGCGGGATCGGGGCCGCTCGCCAGGTAACCCTTCACCATTTCCGCGACGTCCTCGTAGAAGAGCGGACCGTGCGAGCGCGGCGAGTCGGTGCCGTCGGAGCGCGAGACGCGGCGGATGCCTGTTTCGTCCGGATCGATGTGATAGAGCTCGTGCACGATCGTATCGAGCTTGGCCAGCCATCCGGGCGCGTCGGGATACAACTCGCCTTTGCGCGTGCGCGCGAGCGTCTGGTCGCAGAAGCGCGGCAGCACGAACGAGATCAGGTACTTGATGGCGGTGCCGCCGATCCGGACCTCGGGAGACTTGGTCACGAACCACTCGGATCGACGGGTCAGCTGCCCCGTGGTGCGATCCCGCCAGAAGTAATACCCCGGCTCGCTCTCGGGCATCGTCAGGCAATGGCAGGTCGCGAACGCCCCCTCGGCGTCGGCACGCCCGAAACGCCCGAAGATCACGACCTCTTTGAGATCGATGAACGACAGGCGTGGCGTACGCAGGACGATGTCCTGCATCAGGAGCGCGATCCGCTCAGTGTAGTTCATCATGACGACACACGTCGGCTGGAGACACGGGAATCCCGAGCCGCGCCCTTGCCGCTTCAGAGGGGAGCTGTGATGCTGAAACGTTAGGCCCTGACTATAGAGTCATATCGGAAGCTTGTCAAGGTGAACAGGAGGGCGCTTAATAGCAGAGGTAATTCGACTTACGGCTGCTGACCTCCTCCGGGTGGCTTGCCGCCCGGGCCTGTTGCGGCGGGGAGCGTTTCGCCGGGAAGGGTGGCCGGCACCCCTCCCGCGTCCGGCAATTGAGGCAGGGGGGCGCCTGGGGCCTCCAGGGTGGGCTCCGGGATCGCCGCAGGGCCCGCAACGACCGGGGGCGGGGTCACGGCCCCCATCCGCCGCATCACCATCTGTTGACGCCGGCGCAGGCGCGCGGTCGGATGCCCGGGATCGAGCAGCCGCGGGTTGATGATCGCGCCCGCGAGCAGCGCGGATTCCTGCGGGCCGAGCTCCGCGGCGGACTTCTGAAAGTAGGTCCGCGCGGCCGCTTCGGCGCCGTAGATGCCGTCCCCCCACTCGATCACGTTCAGGTACAGCTCGAGGATGCGTTGCTTCGTGAGCTCGGTCTCGAGCTGCCGCGCGATCAGCAGCTCGCGGAGCTTTCGAATCGGGTTCTTCGACGGCGACAGGTACAGGTTCTTGGCAAGCTGCTGCGTGATGGTGCTGCCGCCGCGGGCGAATTCCATCCGTTCGAGGTTGGCCTCGATCGACTCCTTCAGCTGTTCGTAGTCGACCCCTTCGTGCGTCCAGAACGCGCTGTCTTCCGCGACGAGCACCGCGCGCGTGAGTTGTTGCGAGATCCGCGCGTAGCTCACCCACTTCTGGACGCGGCGCGGTTCCTCCCCGCGCGCGCGAGCCTCGCGCGCCCTGAGCTCCATGAACGCGGTGGTCTCAGGGTTGGACGTTCGCAGGCCGCGGACGTCCGGCAACGACAGGTAGAGATACGCGACGCACGCAAACCCGGCGGCGAGCAGGGCCAGGATGGCCCGGCCGATTCTGCGCATTACGCGATTATCACACTCGTCAGCCTGTGACGACCACCTTGATGCGGTCACCGGCGCGCGGCTGCTGCGACGGGTCAGAGTTGTTCATGATCGCCAGCGTCGCCGCCTTGACGGTGCCGTCTCCGGTGCGCTGCGCGATCGACTGCCAGGTATCGCCGCTCCGGACGGTATAGACGTCCACACGATTGGGACGAATACCCGCCGCTTCCTCACGGCTCAGTTCCCTGAAGGAACGGATGCTGGCGGCAAACTCCCGCTGCGCGGCGTCGAACTGGTTCGGGGGCGAAAACCCCGCCAGCAGATACACGTTCTTTTCGTGAACGATGTGGGCAGCGGTCGTGACGACGTTGCCGAGCCCTTCGAGGTTGCCCTGATACGTGCCGACGTATGCGTCCATGCCGTTGATCTGCGACCGCTGGCCGTTGAGCTGCTTGAATCCCGCGCTGGCCATCCCGGTCTGCGCAATCTGATCCACCGAGCCCCTCGCATTCTGCACCAGCTGCAGGAGCATGTAGTGGTCGCGCTCCGGCGCCTTCGCCGTGACCTGGATGGGGCTGTTCTGGATTTCCCATCCCGGCGGAAACGCGAGCGCGAGCCGGAGGTCCGGGTGCAGAAACTGATTGCCCCGGATGATCCCGTCACTCGGACTGTCGCCGTAGACGATGCCATCGACATGGCGGATGAAATCGTTCTTGTCCGTCGTGCCCGACGTGCCGACCGGGATCGCCGCTTTCTGGATGTACTGCTGCACCTGGACGACGCGGTCTGCCGGCGCGGGATGCGTGGACAGCCAGTTCGGCACGCCGCGGCGGCTGCCGCTCGCCTCATCCAGCCGCGAGAGCGTCGTCAGCATTCCCGCGACGCCCGCGGGATTCCATCCGGTCTTGGCCGTGTAGTCCACGCCCAGCTGATCGGCCTGCACCTCGTCGTCGCGTCCGTGCTTCAGGAAGAGAACGCCCAGAGCGGTCTCGGCGGCGCCCTGCAGCGGCCGCGCCTCGGGAACAAAAATGCCGAGCAGCGCGAGACCGACGCCGGCGCTCGTCGCCTTCGTGTACTGCTGCGCCGAGTGGCGCGCCGTCACGTGACCGACCTCGTGGCCGAGCACGCCGGCAAGCTGCGCCTCGTCGTTGAGAAACGGCAGGATGCCCCGCGTCACGTAGATGTAGCCTCCGGGAAGCGCGAAGGCGTTGACCGCAGGCTCATCCACGACCGTGAAGTGCCACGGCAGCTCCGGCCGCTGCGAAGCCCGCGCGAGCTTCATGCCCACGCTCTCCACGTACCGCTGCAGCTCCGGATCGTTGTAGACGCCCATCTCCCGGCGAACCTCGGCGTCCATCTGCTGGCCGAGCGCGATCTCCTGCGACTCGCTCATCAGCGAGATCTCTTTCTTCCCCGTCGCCGGATTGGTCGCGCACGCCGCCGCGATGCTGGCCGCCGCGACAAGAGGGAGCAGTCGTAGGGCCAGCGCGGAAGGTTCAGTCTGAACGCGCATGTGATCTCCTCCGTACGCCGCAAAGACGGCGCCCGGCCTCGAAACTGCAACAGATGTACCACCGAGCTCGGCCGCGAGTCCGCGGCTTGAAATCAATCCCCACAAAGGGTCCGCGGCAGCAACCGCTGAGCTCCGCGACCCCTGCGGTAGCCCGGCCTTGTCCACCACGTGTGCCAGGGCGGCAAGAAAGAGCACAACATTGGCAGCAGCCGTTCCGGGATCGTCAGGCGACTTCCTGCAGCCGCGCGAGCGCGGCACCGATCTGCGACCTGGCGTCGGCGGTCAGCGGCATCAGCGGCGACCTCGGATCGCCGCCTGTGTACCCTGCCAGGTCCAGCGCGGCTTTGAGTCCGGGGACGCCGTGTGTCGTCGTGATCAGAGCGGCCAGCGGCGTCAGCGATCGCTGCAGCTCGCGCGCTTCGGCGTGACGCCCGGCGGTGGTCAGCGCGAGCAGGCGCACGCACAGCTCCGGCACGACGCACGCCGCGGCGATCACGCCGCCGACGGCCCCGACGCACAACGCGGCGTAAAACCCCGGCGCCGCTCCCGAGAGCACCGAGAACGTCGACGGCGCGGCATCGACGAACGCCGCGACCTGGGCCGCGTCCGTCCCCGTCTCCTTGACGCCCGCGATGTTCGGCGTGCGCCGCCAGCCGCGCGATGGTGTCGGGCGTGAAGTTCACGCCGGTCTGGCCCGGAAAGTTGTAGAGGAGCACGGGGACAGGGTGACGCGTCCGCGACCGCGGTGAAGTGCCGGACGAGCGCCGCCGGTGTCATGAGGCTGCGAAAAAAGGACGGCGTGCGGACGAGCACCATGTCGGCGCCGAGCGCGGCGGCGCGCCGCGTCGTGGCAATGGTGGCGCGCGTCGATTCCCGGCCGGTCCCGGCGATGAGCAGCCGGCCACGAGGGACCGCCTCGCGCGCGGCGCCCAACACGCGGTCCGACTCATCCTCGTCGAGGAGGGCGGCTTCCCCGTTCGTGCCGAGCGCGACCACACCGCCAAGCCCCGCGCGAATCCAGCGCGCGACGTTCGCGGACACGGCCTTCGCGTCAACCTCGCCGTCGGAAAACGGTGTCGGCATCGGTGGGAAAACAGCGGCAAGCGTCATCGACTCAGGAGCGTAGCGGTCGCCCGCGGACGCTGTCAACCGGGCGGCGGTGCTTCTCGACCGTACGGAAAAAATGCCGAAGGTGGACTCATCGTCCGCCTCCGGCATACCGGGCTCCACACCTGCGTGCACAGAACGCACGCCGGGGGTCCCGGGACCTCCACCCCAGCGCGCACAGAACGCGCGCAGGTGGCCCTGCAGCGCCAGCAATACCGATGGCGTCCGGTCCGCGCCGGACCCGGAACGTCTAGTGAACCCGCGAACTCCAGACCGTCTTCGATCGGCGCCAGTCCTCGTCGAGAATCGTCCAGAGGGTCTGGTCGAGATACTGCCCGTGCAGCAGGAATGATTTCCGCAGGATGCCCTCTTGAACCGCGCCCACCTTGCGGAGGGCGCCGTTACCGCGCCCGTTGGCGACCGCCGCGCGCGCTTCGAGGCGGTGGGCTCCGACGACGTCGAAGGTGAAGTCCACCACCATTTTCGCGGCGTCGATGAAGCTGCCCGTGCCCCAGAACGCGGACCCGAGGGCAAAGCCCCATTCGGCCGTCGCGAACCCCGGCTCCATCTGCCGGACCTGCACAATCCCAATCGCCGCGTCCATCCCGTGCGGCACCACGCCGAAGCAGATGTAGTGGCCTGCCGCGCGCTCGCGGTGCGTCCACGCGATGAACCGCTCGAACCCGTAGACCGTCGTGGGCGGCGGCGAGATGAATCGCGCCACTTCGTCGGTCGCGAGCGTGGCCAGGAGCGACGGCGCATCCGAGAGCCGCAGCTCACGCAGCGTCACCATCGATCCGGTGAGGACCGGCAGCGCCTGCCGCCAGTTGGTTTCCGTCGCGGTCGCGCGCGCCGCGTTGATGACCGCGTGGACGTCCACGATCGTCTCTGCGTCGCGGAAGGGCATCTTTTCCATGGTTAGCGTCCCAGCATCCTCTTCTTCTTACGCGAAGGCGGAGTTGTGGCCGGTGTTGCCGTGATCAGGGACGGCGCGGTGCCCCACACGATGTTGTAGCACTCGTCGCCGCGGCAGGAATTGGCGACCGCCGGAGGGCGTGCGGCCAGCGTCCCCCACACGATGTCGGCTGCGAAAGCGCAACCGCCACGGTCGTCCGCGACGCAGCTGTCGCACTCCTCGCCGGGTTCGCACGCGTCGCCGGCGGCGGACCCGGAATCCATCGACGTGCCCCAGACGATGTTGTCGCACTCTTCGGACTCGCAGAGCACGCTCGTCCCCCAGACGATGTTGTCGCACTCCTCACCCGCGTCGCAGTCGCGGGCGCTCGTGCCCCAGACAACGTTGTCGCACTCCTCTTCGGGACGGCACTCGTCGGCAGTGCCCCACACGATGTTGTCGCACTCCTCCCCGGCGTCGCAGGCCGGGCTGGCGCCCCAGACGACGTTGTCGCAGTCGGCGCCGTCGCAGTCGGTGCCCCAGACAACGTTGTCGCCGTCGTCGGACGATGTCCCCCAGACGATGTTGTCGCACTGCTCTTCGGGCGGGCAGTCCTCCGTGCTCGTGCCCCACACGATGTTGTCGCACTCTTCACCGGCTCCGCAGTCCGAGCTGGTGCCCCACACGACGTTGTCGCCCTCGCCGTCCGCCGCCGCGCCCCACAGCACGTTCGTGCCCCACGCGGTACCGGTTGGCTGAATGACGCCGTGCCGGAGCCGGTGGTTGCCCCAGATGATGGTCCTGCTCCAGAGCCGGTCCGACGGATACGGCGCGCCGGGCTTTGCCGTGCGGAAATACCGCGCGAGCTCGACGGCTCCCTTGCGTGTTCAGGAAGCCGGCGCCGGCGGTCAACGCGTTGTACCCGTCGTACGACTGCGCGGTGTACTGAATGATGGCCTTCACGAGATTCGGCGTCAGGGCCGGGTTCGCCTGGAGCATCAGCGCGACGCTGCCCGCGACGACCGGAGCGGCCATGCTCGTGCCGCTGAGACTCAGGTACGGCTTGGAGACCAGATCGCGCGTGCCGGTCAACAGGGCGGCCGGCTTGGCCGCGTAAAGATGACTCCCCGGGTTGCTGAGCGACACCGACCCGGTCCCGGGCGCGACGACGTCCGGCTTGGCCTGAAAGTCGATCGCCGAGGGACCGCGCGAGCTGTAGCCGGCGATCACGTCGTCGGCACGGTTGACGGTGCCCTGGTGGCTCGACGCGCCGACCGTGAGCACCCACGGAGCATTGCCCGGCGCCGTGATCGCACCGTACTGCGTCCGCCCGCGCGAGTCCTTCCCGAGGTTGCCGGCCGCCGTTACCACGACGATGCCGGCGTCAACGGCGCGCTTGGCTGCCAGCGTCAGCGGATCCGTGTTGTACGACTCGGTGACCGCGGCGCCCACGGACAGGTTGATGACGCGGATGTTGTAGAGGGCCTTGTTCGCGACCGCGTAATCGAGCGCGGCGATGACGTCGCTGATCACGCCGTGGCTGTTCCGATCGAGAACCCTGAGGCTGACCAGGTGCGCGTCGGGAGCGATCCCCGCGCGCGCGCCTCGCGTGTCGTAGCCGTTGCCGGCGATGATGCCGGACACGTGCGTGCCGTGCCCGTTGTCGTCATACGGCGTCGTCAGACCGCCGACGAAGTCGACGAACTTGGCGACGCGCTGCCCGTCACGCGTCAGCACTCGCGAAGACCAACCCTGATACGAAAGGTCGTCGTGCCAGGTGGCGACGCCCGAGTCGATGACGGCCACGCCGATGCCCGCGCCGGTGAAGCCCAGCTCGTGCTGAACCTCGCGCGCGCCGACCGTCAACGCGACGCGGTTCATCTCTCCGCCGATCGGCCGGTCATGAACGATGCGCGCGACACCCGGATAGTCAGCCAGCCTCTCGAGTTGTTTGTTGGACAGCTCGAGGACCCGGCCGTTGATCAGCCCGAGATGCCGTCCGAGCCTGCCTCCGAGCCTGGCGGCCTCGGCATCGGCAGTCCAGCCGGGCTTCATGACGACGATGACGCGCGACGTTCCGACCCTGGAGGCGCGATCGTTCAGCCTCCGGTCCAACTTGGCGTGACGGCCCGGCCTCGAGGCAAACGCGCTCGTCGAGGCACCCAGAAGAAAGACCAGCGCCACCGCCAGCCCGGCTCGCAGCAAGAATGGCAATCGCCTCACGCGGTAACTACCTTTCCGACGGCCTTGGAACATGAGCGGCCCACGCCAGAGCAAGGTCCGGGCCGCGCTTGATGAGCTCGAGGCCGGCGAGTAAGGCCAGAAGTACTAAGGGTTTGTCGTGGCGTGCATGAAAATGCACGTGACGGTACCGTTTACAAATTTGGGGGGTCCGAAACAACTTCGGGCGGGATTTCGTGGCCGGGAGTACAAAAAAAGTGCCGGAAGCAGAGGACTAGGCTGCTTCCGGCACCACACACGACGTCGACGCTTGCAGTGTCCGGCTAGTGCCGGACCTTCTTAGTGAACGCGGGGACCCCAGACCGACTTGGCCCGGCGCCAGTCCTCGTCCAGAATCGTCCAGAGGGTCTGGTCGAGATACTCCCCGTTGCGAAGGAATGACTTCCGCAAGATGCCCTCCTGAAGTGCGCCGACCTTGCGGAGGGCGCCGTTACCGCGTCCGTTGGCAACAGCCGCTCGCGCTTCGAGGCGGTGCGTCCCAACGACGTCGAACGCGAAGTCGACAACCATCTTCGCGCCGTCGATGAACCCGCCCGTGCCCCAGAACGCGGACCCGATGGCAAAGCCCCATTCGGCCGTCGCGAACCCAGGCTCGAGCTGCCGGACCTGGAAGATCCCGATCGCCGTGTCCATCCCGTGCGGCACCACGCCGAAGCAGACGTAATTGCCTGCCGCGCGCTCCCGGTGCGTCCACGCGATGAACCGTTCGAACCCGTCGACCGTCGTGGGCGGCGGCGAAATGAATCGCGCCACTTCGTCGGTCGCGAGCATGGCCAGCAGCGACGGCGCGTCCGAGAGCCGCAGCTCCCGCAGCGTCACCATCGAGCCGGTGAGAACCGGCAGCGCCTGCCGCCAGTTGGTTTCCGTCGTCGTCGCTTTCGCGGCGTTGATGACTGCGTTTACGTCCATAACTCCCTCAGAATCGCGGAATGGCATCTTTTCCATGATTAGATGCCTCCAATCCCGCCCGTGAGGGGCGTAAGGACAGGGGGAACGACAACCGGCGGTGTCGACCGCCGAGTGATGGAAGAGGATCGAGCGTCGAAGGCCCGAACAGGTCTTCCCAAACCGACGCGTCGAACGAAACCGGCTCGACGTCCGGGTCGTCGAAGAGCGGCGCGTCCTCGCCCGAGTTGCCCCAGGTCAGGTTGTCGCCTTCGTCGTCGCTCGCAGTACCCCAAACCACGTCGTCAGTCTCACCGTTGGTGCCCCACACGACGTTGTCTTCCTCCGCCATGGTGCCCCACACGATGTTGGTGCCCCAAACCACGTTGCCGCAGTCGGCCCCTTCGCAGTCGGTGCCCCACACGACGTTGTCTTCTCGTTGGAATTGGTCCCCCACACGATGTTGTCTTCCTCGCCGCCCTGTCCGGACGAATTCGTGAAAGTGCCCCAGACCACGTTGTCGGACTCGGTGGAGGCCGTCGGCCAGACGTAATTCGTCTGGCTGTCGACGGTGCCCCAGACCACGTTGTCGCACTCGTCATCGCAATAGGTGCCCCACACGATGTTGAGCCCCGTCAGGCCCTTGGCCGCGCCCCAGACCACGCCGGGCTTCCATGCCGGCGCGTTGGGCTTGATGACGCCCTTGGACAGGCGGTGATTGCCCCACACGATGTGCTTGCTCCAGGCGTAGGACGAGGGATAGCGCTGGCCGGGCTGTGCGGTCTTGAAGAACCGCGCCAGCTCGACGGCGCCCTTGGTGTTGAGGAACCCGGCGCCCTGCGTCAAGGCGTTGTATCCACGGTACTCCTGCGCGGTGTACTGCAGGATGGCCTTGACCAGGTTCGGCGTCAGGTTCGGGTTGGCCTGGAGCATCAGCGCGACGCTGCCGGCAACGACCGGTGACGCCATGCTGGTGCCCGTGAGGCTCAGATACGGCTTCTGATACTGAGAGAGCGAACCCTTCAGCAGGTGCGTCGCTTTCGAGACGAACATCAGGCTCGTCGGGTCGGACAGCGACACGATACCCGTTCCGGGCGCCACCAGGTCAGGCTTGGCCTGGAAGTCGAGGGCCGATGGGCCACGCGAGCTGTAGGCGCCCATCTTGTCGTCGTGGCGCCACACCGTGCCCTCGTGGCTCGATGCGCCGACCGTGAGCACCCAGGGCGCATTGCCCGGTGCCGTGATGCCGCCGTACTGCGTGCGCCCCTGGGCGTTCTTTCCCAGGTTGCCCGCCGCCGTGACGACGACGATGCCGGCATCGACAGCGCGCTTGGCCGCCAGCGTCAGCGGGTCGGTCGTGTAGGACTCCGTGACCGCCGCGCCAACCGACAGGTTGATGACGCGGATGTTGTAGAGCGCCTTGTTCGTGACCGCCCAGTCGAGCGCGGCAATCACGTCGCTGATGACCCCGCGGCCGTTGCGATCGAGGACCTTCAGGCCCACCAGGTGCGCCGACGGCGCGATACCGGCACGCGCGCCGTTCGTGTCGTATCCGTTGCCGGCGATGATCCCGGAGACGTGCGTCCCGTGACCGTTGTCGTCGTACGGCGCCGTCTGGTTGTTGACGAAGTCGACAAAGGCCGCAACGCGCTGCCCGTTCTTCGTTCGCACAACCGACGACGTACCGTTATATGTGAGGTCGTCGTGCCAGGTGGTGACACCTGAGTCGATGACCGCCACGCCGATGCCCGCGCCGGTGTAACCCAGGGTCGCCTGGATGGCGCGCGCGCCGACCGTGACTGCTACGCGGTTCATCTCGCCACCGGTGGGACGGTCCCACACGATGCGCGCGACCGCGGGATTGTCGGCGAGCTTTCGGAGGACTCGGTTCGGAAGCTCAGCGACCTGTCCGTCGATCAAGCCAAGGCGACGTCCCAGCTTGCCGCCGAGGCCGGTCACGTCCGACGCCTTGAACCCGGGCTTCAGCTGGATGATGACGCGCGACGTTCCACCCTTGACTTGCCGGTCGCGGTCGTTCAGCTTTCTGTCGAGCCTGGAATGATCGCCTTCCCGGACTCGGGATCTGGAGAAGCCGTTGTTCTTTCCGGCACCCCCAGACTTCGAGGAGTCAGCGGCAACGTCCGCCGCACCCCCCAGGGCGCTGACCAGCATTACTGCCAGCCCCACCCGCATTAGATAACGCCATCGCACCACAGGTTCACCTCTTCTAAGGACTCAGATATATAGCTTGCGTGACCAATGGTAGAGCAAGCGGGGGGCCAGTGCTTTCCAGCTGAGCCTGTTGCTGTTAAATGGCTAATTCGTAAAGACTTAACGTTTATAGTAGGAGCCCTGACATAACCGTTATTCGGGCTTTTATGAGCCGTTTCAGAACAGCCCGGAGCGGATTTCGGGACCTGGCGGGAATTGATGAGGAAAAAACAGCAACAGTGGTGTCCCGGTTCGGGTACACCAAAATGACAGTATTAGTCCTACGTAAGTTGTTGATTCATCTTAGGTTATTGCTCAACGCCTCGAAAGGGCCGAGTGCGAAGCCTCGGCTCCTGCCGTCAGGTACAGCGCCAGCACCGATAAGACGATAGCGGCCGCTGGCGAGAGCAGCCAGGGAGCCTCGGCCAGCGTGCCTGCCTGGCCGGCGCCGTGGAGCATAACTCCCCAGCTCGGTGTAGGTTCCGCGAATCCAAACCCCACGAACGACAGCGTCGCTTCGGCCAGGATGAAGGCCGGAAGGAGCAGAGTGGCCTGCACCACGAGGAAGCCCCGTGAAGCCGGCAGCAGGTGCCGTAGCAGAATTCGCCACGATCCAGCCCCGATCGCCCTGGCAGCTTCTGCGTACTCTTTGCCTCTTTCGGCGGCTACCACCGCCCGGACGCCGCGCGCCACGTAGGGCCAGCCGGCCACGGCGAGAACGACGACCATGGTCCAGAACACCTGGGCAGTGCTGAGGACCAGCGGCATCGCCGCCCGCAAAACGATCACGACGTAGATGGCGGGCAGGACCAGGACGATGTCGGCAGTCCGCATCAGCAGATCGTCGATTCGTCCGCCCGAGAAGCCGGCCATCGCGCCGGCGAGGGCTCCCAGCAGCAGGGCGCCGCCTGCCGCCACGATGGAGACGCCCAGCGACAACCGGCCGCCGCGCACGACCCGGGCGAAGATGTCACGGCCCAGGGCGTCGCCGCCGAGCAGCAGCCAGGGTCCGCGGGATTCATCCACCCACGCGAGCGCGCCCATCGAGAACCAGTGGATGGGCATCGGATGGTCGCGATCTTCGGTGTATCGGCTTTCGAGCCGATTGGCCAGGCGCAGCGGATACACGAACGGGCGGCGCCAGCGGCCGCTCGCGTCGACGACGTGCGGGAGCATCGGGGGGGCGTAGGTGAAATCGGCGAACTGACGTCCCGGGTCGTGCGGGGCGACGAACGCCGCGCAGCGACGTCACCAACGCGATCGCGACGAGCAGCGCCCCGCCCGCGTCCCGGCTGCGGAGCCTCATGCGGGCTCCTCGACCCTGGGATCGACGGCGGCGAGCGCCACGTCCGACAAGAGAATGCACGCGGCGAGGCAGGCCGACCCTGTCGCCGCACAGCCGGCGACGAGATAGAGATCTCTACCCTTGAGCGCTTGGAACATCAGATCGCCGAGGCCCTGCCAGCTCATCACGACTTCCACGGCGAACGATCCGCTCAGCACACCGCCGATCGTGATGCCGTAAATGGCCAGGACAGGCTTGAGCGACAGGCGCAGCGCGTGTACCCAGATCACGCGACCCTTCGGCACGCCCCGCGCGAGCGCCGCGAGAATGCACGGCTCGTCGAGCGCTTCACGCATCGACTGGGACTGCAACCGCTCGAGGGACGCCGCGATCGGCAGGGCGAGGGCCAGCGATGGCAGGCAGAGATGACGAAGCGTCAGGTACACCGCGTCGAGGACGCTCGCACCCTGCGGGATGGTCGGGAGCCCGCCGGCGGGGAGCCATCCGGTCCGCGCCGCGACGAGAAGGAGGAGAAGCGAGGTGATGAGCGGAGGCACCGAGAGCAGCACGATCGACGCGCCGCGGGCTGCGGCCACGAGCGCGCCTCCGCGCCGGCTCCCGGTGAACACTCCCAGCGGAATGCCAATCGCGGTCGCGAGCGCCAGCGCGGAAAAGCCGAGCAGGGCGGTGTTGCCGGCGCGTTCGCGAATGAGCGCAGAGACCGGCCGGCGGAAATGCAACGACTCCCCGAAGTCGAGCCGGACGGTTTGCTTCAACCACGCGACGTACTGCTCGACGAGCGGAAGATTGATGCCCAGGCGCTCGCGCTCGGCCAGGAGGACCGCCCGGTCGGTGCCGAACCCATCGTCGGGCGGAGCCAGGCGGGCGAGCACCAGCGCCGCCGAGGACACCAGCAGGATCAGGAGCGCGGCAAACACCGCGCGGCGGAGCATGAAGCGCGCGAAGCCGCTGTGCACGTTCTCTCTCTGTTTCGGCTGAAGAGCGCATCCGCCTTACGCGGAGATGACTTATCGGCCCTGACCCGCCACTGCAAGCGTGTCGGCCCACAGGAGCTGGGGAATCTGCGGGGCCGGCCGCGGGTTCGCCACCCGCGAGCTGACCGCGAGCGTGACCTTGGGGGCCACGAGGTAGATTGCGGGCACCTCGTCTTCCAGAATGCGCACGGCTTCGGTGACCAGCCGCTGGCGCTCGGGGACTCGCAGGTCCGCCGCCTGCTGCCGGAACAGCTCGTCGATGCGACGCTCCCATTCAGTCGCCGGCGCCGGCTGCTCCGGGTTCCAGAAGTGAAAGTTGCCGGAGCTGAGCCAGAACTGCGGGCTGAGCGCGGGGTCCGTCGCGCTCGATTGCGCGCCGAAATAGATGGTCTCGTAGTCGCCCTTCCCCCAGCGCTGAAATAGCGCCTGAACGTCCAGGGCCACGACGTCGACTGCCAGTCCCACCTGCCGCAGCTGCTCCTGGAGGACCGCGACCGTGCGCTCCCGGATCGTGTGGCCGCGGTGCGTGAGAATCGAGAATCGAACCGGCTTGCCGGATGCGTCCTCGAGCATGCCGTCGCCGTTGCGATCAGCCAGGCCGGCTGAGGCCAGCAGCACCCGAGCCCGGGCGGGATCCCGGTCGCACGTCGACCGCGGCTCGGAATACCACAACCGGTTTGCCGGCGTAATCGGTCCGTAGATGGGGACCGCCGCGCCGAGGTGGACGGTGTTGACGATACCCTGCCGGTCGACCGCGCAGGAGATGGCCTGGCGAAAGGCTTTCTTCTGGAACCACGCGGTGCGCGGATTCGCGGCTCCGGCTGGGGAGAGGTTGAACCACAGCACGTTGGGGTCGAGCCCGACGCCGGCGTCGATCAGCCGGAGGCGGCCCTGCTCGGCGATGCGTCTGAACGCCGCATGGTCTTCGGGGCGGATTTCTCCGCTGCCCATCAAATCGAGCTCCCCTGACTGCAGGCGCAACGCTTCGGTGTTCTGATCGGGCACGGTCAGCACCGTGAGCTTGTCCAGATACGGGAGTTGCGTCCCGGCGGCGTCCTTGCGCCAATAGCGGGGGTTGCGCTCGAACACCAGCCGCCGCCCGGACAGGTGCTCGGCAAGGACGAACGGGCCGAGGCCGGCGATCTCGGTCACGGCGGTGTTGGCGGACCACGCGGTGGAGAATGTTCCAGCGTCCAGGGCCGCCTGCAGCTTGTGCTTGGGGAGGATGGGGATCCCGGCGATCAGCCTCAGCCCGGGCGCAAACGGCGCGGGCAGGTGGAACACGACCGTCGAAGCGTCCGGCGCCTCGACCTTCAGTGGGATTCCGTTGACGTATGTATCCGTCGCAAAGACCGCGTTGACTCGCGGATCGTACAGCGCCGCGAAGGAGAAGATGACGTCGGCTGCTGTAAACGGGACGCCGTCCGAGAACGTGACGCCCTGGCGCAGCTTGAGGGTATACGCCTTCCCGTCGCTCGACGGGGTCCAGCTCTCGGCCAGCCAGGGCTCGAGCGTGTCGGTCGTGCGGTCGACGTGGACGAGCGGCGCGTGGATCAGAAGGGAGAGGAGCTCGCCGGCCGCGCTGCGGTCGGTGTACCGGTTGTACGCTGCCGGCTCGGTCCGGTACGACGCCACGAGCTCTCCGCCGCGGTCCTGGGTGGCCGCCGGCCCGGGGCTTCCGGAGATGCCGGCAGGCTGCGACCTTCGCTTGTTGATGACGAATCCGGCGGCCACGAGCGCCATCAGGACGAGGACGGCGATCGCCCACCTTGTTCTGGCCACGAACTACCCTCCCGGCCAACTAATTGGCCGACTCGTTACGCCTTGAATTTGCTCGGGTTTCACTGAGTAGCACTTACCCCAATGTGGACCCTCGTACCGTGGGCCAATCCGTTGGCCACCTTCTGAGGATCGATCTCAGCGGATGGACCCCAATCGTAGTGCAAGCCTCACCCGGAGCGCAAACATCCTGAGCTCTGGAGTCATGCCCTGCACGTTGATGTGCGTTGCCTGCACAACACGTTTCCTGCCGTCTGAACAATGGCACGCCCCGTGCCTTAGTCAGGTCGTTCCTCACTTTACAACCGGTTGTTCTTGCGGGTACCCATGACCGATATTTCGCGTAGTCCTTTCGCGGCGCGCCGGTGCACCACGCTGGCCGTCGTCATTGCTGTTCTGTGTTGCGTGAGCGTGTCCGCGGAGGCGGGCCCTCGCCGCGCGCGTCTTTCCCGTGATTTGGCCGACCGCGTCTCCTCTCGAGCCCAGGATTCGGCGCGCGTCATCGTCACCGGAACCGACGCTGAGGTGAAGACGCTCGCGGCCCGCTACGGCGCGCGCATCCAGAAGAGCATGCGGGGCGGCGCGGTCCTCGAGGTCACCGGCGGTCAGCTCATCGCGCTCAGCGAGGACCCGGATGTCGCACACCTCTCCGGAGATGTGCGGGTCCAGCGGATGATGGCGGTCACGAACGAGGCGACCGGGGCAACGCAGGTGTGGGGGCGTGGGCTCGGCCTGGGCCAGGGCTTCACCGGACGCGGGATCGGGGTCGCGGTCATCGACTCGGGCGTCGCGCCGCACCGGGCGCTCCGGGGGCGGGTCGTCGCGAGCCTGGATTTCACCGACCCGAAGGGCACGGGCGCCGATCGCTTCGGGCACGGCACGCACGTCGCGGGCACCATCGCGGGCAACGACGACGCCGCCTACGCGGGCATCGCGCCCGAGGCGCACATCGTCAGCCTGCGGGTGCTCGGTCCCGACGGCGCCGGGGACACGAGCGACGTGATCAACGCGATCGACTGGGTCATCGCCCACAAGACGGAGTACCGGATCCGGGTCATCAACCTGTCGCTCGGACATCCGGTCTTCGAATCCTACCGCGAGGATCCGCTGTGCCTGGCGGTCGAGCGCGCGGTCTCGGCGGGCCTGGTCGTCGTCGCGGCGGCCGGCAACATGGGGAAGACGGAAGACGGGCGGCCGATCGTGGGCGGCGTCATCTCGCCGGGCAACACGCCGTCGGCGCTGACCGTGGGTGCGCTCAACACGCGGGCCACCGCGCAGCGGTCCGACGATGTGATGGCGACGTACAGCTCGCGGGGTCCGACGCGGTTCGACGGCGTGCTGAAGCCGGAGCTGGCGGCGCCGGGCAACAAGATCCTCGCGCCGTCGGCGGCGGGCTCGTACCTGGCCGAGATGTTCCCGGGGCGGGTGCGGGGCCTGGGCGCGAACGCGTACATCGAGATGAGCGGCACGAGCATGGCGTCGGCGGTCGTCGCGGGGGCCGTCGCGCTGCTGCTGCACGCGAATCCGTCGCTGTCGCCGGCGGACACCAAGCTGGCGCTGCAGCTGACGAGCTCGCGGGTGGCGGGCGCCGGGCTGATCGAAGCGGGCGCGGGCAGCCTCAACGTCGCCGCCGCGGTGCGGCTTGGGAGGGGACACTCAACTACGCTGTTTGGAACCTTTATAGCCGGAGAAGCCGTTGAGTGTGGTGGAATCGCGTATGGACCAATGTCGGCTACCGGATTTGCTGCCCGACTCAGCAGCAATACCGTCGTATGGGGAAATCAGGTCCTCTCGGGAGCTGGCGCGGTCTGGGGGAATTTTGCTCAGGCAAACATTCTGGTGTGGGGCAATAGTTTAGTGTGGGGCAATAGTTTGGTCTGGGGCAATAGCCTCGTTTGGGGCAATGAGGTTATTACTCCAAACAGCCTAGTTTGGGGCAACAGTATCCAAGCGCACATTCTAGTCTGGGGGAACATCCTAGTCTGGGGCAATGACATCGTAGACGCAGACATCCTGGTGTGGGGCAATACCGCCGACTTTGCCGATTAGATTACACCCAAGAACTGACAGTGGTTTCGGCACTGGCAACCTCACATTTCAGGAGAATACAATGACAATTATTGCTTGGGGTTCATAACTGCCCCTGTTCCATAGCAGCCGCCACGACCAATGGTCGTGGCGTTTCGCTTTTATGAAGACCACTGGCCTAACCGGTTGGACTCGTTTCTATATCGCCTCAGTAGCGGCGCTAGGGGTGTGCGCCATAGCGCATTCGGTATACACCCTCTACGCGCTTCCAATCGGCTGGAATTGGTTCGTCCTTGCAGTACTAACTCTCATTAGCGGATCAGCGACGGTAAAGCTTCCGTCGGTTCCAGCTACTATTTCAATATCGGAGACATTTGTATTCACGTCGGTTCTGTTGTTTGGACCAGCGGCCGGCACTCTAACAGTCGCGCTCGATGCGCTCGTCATCTCACTCTGGTTAGCTCGACGCGGACATCCGTTCTATAGAATTGCCTTCAATGTTTGCGCCTTGCCTGCATCTCTCTGGCTCGCGGCTCACCTCTTTTATTGGACGTCAGATCATCAGCCTCTTTCATTTGTTACAACGCAAGTAGAAATTGGTGGCCTTCTGAAGCCTCTGTTCCTGTTCACGATTACTTACTTCCTTCTGAACAGCTGGCTCATTGCGTTCGCAATCTCTCTTGAAAAACGTCTGTCACCACTTCGAGTATGGACAGAGAATTTTGCTTGGCTATCTCTCAATTATTTTGGTGGCGCATCTGTAGCAGCTCTCTTGGTGACCTATACGCGCAATATCGACTATGCATATCTGGCGTTTGTCCTGCCGTTACTTGCAGTTCTCTATTTTACTTTCTCAATGGCGATGGGTCGCGTAGGAGACGCTAATCGACACCTCAGCGAACTGAATGCATTGTACATGTCTACGATTGAAACTCTTGCTATGGCAATTGATGCAAAGGATCAGATCACACATGGCCATATACGGCGGGTGCAGCACTATGCGACCGGGCTAGCGCGTACTGTGGGAGTTAAAGACCCCGAACAGATTCGCGCCATTGAGGCCGCTTCCCTTTTGCACGACATGGGCAAACTCGCCGTGCCAGAATACATTCTAAACAAACCTGGTGCACTCACGCCGGCAGAGTTCGATAAAATGAAGCTCCACGCGAGCGTTGGGGCCGATATTCTCTCCGCGATTGCTTTTCCTTATCCAGTTGTGCCGATCGTTCGTCACCATCATGAAAGCTGGGATGGATCGGGATATCCCGATGGTCTTCGAGGCAGTGAGATCCCGATCGGGGCAAGGATCCTGTCGGTAGTTGACTGTTTCGACGCGCTAACATCGGACCGTCCCTATCGACCACGACTGTCAGACGCGGAGGCAATAAAGATCATCTTGGATCGCAGGGGAACTATGTATGACCCCTTAATCGTTGACGCCTTCATTGAGGTGCACGCCCAGATCGCTCCTCCACCAGTCGACTATTCCAGCGACGAAAAGGAAGGGCTCTCTGCCATCACGCGTCGTTTATCTCCATCGGAAACTGTGTCGTCTGGTTCTGGCCTGGAAGACATCGCTGCGAGCACGGAAGAGATGCTCGTATTGTACGACTTGGCCAGGAGTCTGACGGGCCACGTCGCTCTCGGCGACGCTGCAGACATCATTTCGAAACACCTACGGCGCATAGTTCCTGCTTCAATATGTGTTTTCTATGTGTATGACGAGGAAACCGATGAACTGCACGCGGCGCACGCAACAGGTGAGCATGCGGCGCAATTCTCGGGCCTGCGTATCCCAAGGGGGCAGAGACTAACTGGGTGGGTAGCAGCCAACAAACAAACTATCCTCAATTCGGACCCCGTCCTCGACTTGGGAGAGGTGGCGAGAGCTATGCGACCGCGGCTCCGAAGTTGCCTCAGTACGCCGCTCTTAATTGATACGGATCTTGTTGGTGTGTTGACTTTGTATTCCATTCACCGTGATGCGTTTACTGAAGACCATCGCCGTGTCATAGAAGTTGTGGCAAGGCAAGTTTCGCAGACAGTTAGGCACGCTGTCGATTTCGAAAAAGACCGGACGGGGCTGAAGGATCAATTGACCGGTCTGCCCAATCTCCAGCACTTAAGACGTTTTGTTGCGTCGGAGATGGCGGCTAAAGGCTCGCAACTCTCGTTAGTTTTTGTCGATCTTCAGTTGGCTCAGACCAATCGTCGAGTTGGTACGGACGTTCGCGATCAAACGCTTGGAAAGACCGTTACCGTCATCAGGAAGGTCCTGAGGGGGGCTGACGTCCTGTTCCGGTATGGAAGTGATGAGTTCGTAGTGCTGCTGACCCAAACGGACCCAGAAGCTGCGGACGCTGTTGCTAGGAGGATTGCTGAGAGAATTTCGGAACAGAACGTTTCGGCTACGAACCCCGATGAGGCGCGGGTCGGGGTAACGATAAGTGTCGCAACTGCTCCCGACGATGGGATTACAGTCGAAGCACTCTCAACCGCCGCTCGACGCAAGGAGCGGATCACGATAAGTAAACCCGGGCATCCCCCGCCCTCAATCCATTAAAAAGCCATGAGTATCCATGTCGCTGCCGATAACGCCTTTCGGTCCGGCCGTTTCGTCGAGGCTACCCGATTGCTGGACGGTCATCGAAGTCAGACTGTTGATGACGCAGTCTTCTCATTGGAACTCGGATATTTCTTGGGAAAGGCAAGTGAGACACGCCGGCAAGGTCGAGCTTTAATTGAGACTAAATCGCTGGAGCCCCTAGCCGCGTCCAAGTGTGCTTCAGTTCTTGCATCGCAGGCTAACGACGACGGAGATTTTGGTCTCGCTTTAGAACTTTCTCGCCGTGCCTCAGACTTAGCGGAGCAGTCACAGGACTTGGTGCAAATGTCGGCGGCGACCTGCGCGTTACTGGAGCAAACTTGCAATCGCGCGGCCTTCAATGCATCTCTCCCTCTGGCGTTGCTCGCAAGACGTGTGTCGATTCGGAGCGGATCTGCACAAAGCGTGGCCGCCACACACTTGACTCTTGGTCGCTTGGAAGCACGCGTGGGCCACTTCGACACGGCTCATCGCCATTTTGTAGTAGGCAGAGAGTTGCTCAGTGGTGCTCCCAACCTGTGGTTAAGTGCGTCGATTGACCTCGACGAGTCATCGCTTCTCTCCCTCCGTGGGGACGTCGGACCGGCGCTTGAGATGGCTACTCAAGCTGCGACGGTCGCCGAGGAGAGTGGCTGGTCGAAAGGGATTGTCGCCGCTGCGGCGAACTGTGCATTCTGTTGCGTATCTCTTAGCCGATTGGGTGAGGCCCATGGCCATCTACGGCGTGCCTTTGAGCAGCAATTCAAGAGTCCCAGCTACGATTTAGCACTGGCAGATACAGAGGCACAACTGGCGTTTGCGTCTGGTCAATACGACTTGGCCGAACAGATCATACGGAAACGTGAGGGCACCACCGCTTCAGTTCAACCTTGGTACGAACTCTCGGCGCAGGAGACCCTCATCCGCGTCCTTCTGAGTCAGAAACGATGGGCAGAGGCGCTTGAGCGATCCGAGTCCGCACTAGTGCTGGCGCGCGAAATCGGCGTCGAACCGTTTGTAACTGGACTAAGGATTGCGAGGGCCCACGCGCTACTTGGTGCCGGCAGAGAGCCTCACACATTAGATCTGCCCCTTGGGTTTGATACATCTGCGTGGCCGATTCCAGTGGCAAGTTCTCTATACGCCGTTCTCGGCCGCGCTCTGGCCATCGTTGGCAATAGAGGTTTGGCGACTGCATTCTTAGGGCGGTCCGCCAGGATGCTGTCTAATGATGGGGCCACTGCCGTTGAATATGCGACCAGAGTAACGGACCTCGAGCTGGACACCGCGGCGATGGCGCCGTCACCGGATCTCGATACGGCGGTCGCGCTCATCGAGCTCGGCAGCCATCCGCGCATCCTCGGGCGCGAGGCGCTCGCGGTCCTCGACGCGGCCGGCTGCGCCCAGGCTGTGGCCCTCGTCGCGGAAGGTCCGGGCGGACCGCGTGTCGTCGAGGCGCGCGGCTGGACCGAGCAGGAAGCGGCGGTCGCGGCCGGCACCCCGGACAAGTTCGACACCATCCCGGTCGGCCGCCACCGCGACGAGCCCTGGCAGCTCATCGTCGAGCCGCGCCCCGAGCTCGACCATCGCTGCACCCTCATCGCCATCCGCAAGCTGATCGGCACCGCCCTCACGCTCGAACGCTACCGCCGCGAAGAGAAGCAGCGCGCCGCGCTCTGGCCGGCCGAGGCGCTCGACGGCGACCCCGAGAGCATCTGGGTCTCCGAGCAGATGGCCGAGCTGCTCAGCGTCGCGCGCCGCATCGCCCCGACCCCGCTCTCCATCCTTCTGACGGGCGAAACCGGCACCGGCAAGGAGATGCTGGCGCGCGCCATCCACCGCGCGTCGGACCGCGCCGGCCGGCCGCTCCTGCCGTTCAACTGCACCGCCGTGCCGCGCGACATGCTCGAAAGCCAGCTGTTCGGCTACCGCAAGGGGGCCTTCACCGGCGCCGACACGTCGTTCCCCGGCGTCATCCGTTCCGCGGCCGGCGGCACGCTGTTTCTCGACGAGATCGCCGACGTCGACCCCGAGGTGCAGCCGAAGCTGCTGCGCTTCCTGGAGACCCACGAGATTCACCCGCTCGGCGAGCCCCAGCCGATCAAGGTCGACGTCCGCATCATCGCCGCGACCAACGCGCGCCTCGAACAGCTCGTCGCCGAAGGCCGGTTCCGCGAAGACCTCTTCTACCGCCTGAACGTCGTCCGTCTCAAGCTGCCGCCGCTGCGCGAGCGCCGCGAGGAAATCCCCCCGCTCGTCGATCATTACCTCCGGAAGTTCGGCGACGAACAGCAGAAGGGGCGGTTGACGCTGAGCGACGAAACGCTCGAATACCTGCTCCTCTATTCCTGGCCGGGCAACCTGCGTCAGCTCGCCAACGAGGTCCGCCGGATGGTCGCGATGGCGGAAGCCAACTCGACGCTGACGCCCGCCCTGCTGTCGCCGGAGATCCAGGCCTCGCGCCGGACGGTCCCGGCGCCGGCCGCGACAGTCCCCGACCCGGAAGTGCGCGTGCGCATCGACCAGCCGCTGCCCGCGGCAGTCCAGCTGCTCGAACAGACGATGGTGCGAAGCGCGCTCGATCGCACGCACGGGCGCGTCGAAGAGGCCGCGCGCATCCTCGGCATTTCGAGAAAGGGCCTGTTCCTGAAGCGGAGGCGGTGGGGGCTGCACCAGGCGTCCTGATCGGCCTTCTCCGAGCACCCGCTTCGCCTGACGGTTGTGGCGGATGACGTGCGCGGTGGCCCAGTCGCCGATCTGATACACCGTGATCGATCCCACGACGGCGCTCGTGATCCCCATGCGGGCGCCGCGCGCAGGAGTCAACGAGTCGAGCGCACGGGCCATCCGCATCCCCGCGGCCTCGAGGGCCGAAATCGCCTGGTCGCGGCGAACGCCCGGCGGAGGCGCCAAAGCCGCCGGCGCCTGGAGCCGCGGGGGAATCGCGGCGACGACCTCCGGCCACGTTCGCTCGCGGAAATCCTCCGGCAGCGGCTGCGCTCCCGCAACGTCGCCGGAAATCAAGCCCGCGAACCGCGTCGTGACGGCCGCGACGTGCCAGCCGATCTGCGCCGCCGACCACTCCCCCTGCGGCGCGTGCCCCGCCGCGTCGTCGGATGCGCCGCGGAGCCGCGCGACCAGCCGCTCGTTCGCCTCCGCGAACGATTCGCGCAGCTGCCTGACCCGGCCGAGATGCTGCGACTGCACGGCGTCCATCATCGCCTCCCCAATCCTTGACGCGGGACCAACGACGGCGGGCTACCTCCCGCCGTAGAACGACGGAATCGGCATGTCCCGCATCGTGTGGAGCCCGGGCGGGACCTCCAGGATTTTCGGCAGCGAGTTCACGACGATCGACGCCGTCGCGATGTCGCCATGCACGCCCCCCGCGATCTTCATCGTCAACGCCGGCGAGCCGGCGATCTGCACCGAATCGAACGACTCCGGCGCGCCCAGGTACGCCTCCATGTGCAGCGAGATCACGGGCAGCCCGTTGCGGTAGCCGATGCCGTCCTGCACGATGCCGCAGACGAACCCCGGATCGACCGCGAGGAACTCGCTGGCGACGGTCTCGGTCGCCATCTTCGGCTTGATCTCGTCGGTAATCCGATCCAGCTTCCAGCCGAGCGCGTCCGCGATCATCGACACCGACTCGGCCAGCCCGACGTGACGCACGCTGCGATCGTCGACCTTCTTCTGAAACTGCTCGGCCGTCAGCCCCACGCCGATCTTCTGCTGGAACGGCAGCCTGCGGATGCGCGCGTCCTGCACGCGATCGATGCGCAGCGCGTCGACGCGCTCGCAGACCCCGGTCAGGGTGATGGGCAGGGCATCCATCGTGAAGCCGGGGTTGACGCCGGTCCCGAGCACCGCGACCTTGGCCTTCTTCGCAAGCTGATGGATGATCCGCGCGTACTTCAAGTTGCTCTTCGTCGGATACGCCAGCTCCTCGGTCGTCGACACGATCGGCACCTTGAGCTTGAGGATCTCTTCCAACTGCGGCAGCACCGCCTTCAGCGAGGAGCCGGTGCAGTGCACGACGACGTCCGGTCTGGCCGCCTTGATCGCTTTCCTGACGTCGTCCGAGACCGTCACGCGCAGCGGCTTTGCGAGCTCCGCGACGCCGCCGAGATCGCGGCCGGCCTTGGCGGGATCGATGTCGACGGCCCCCACGATGCGAAAGCCCTTGCGCCCGGCGACTTGTCGCACGATGGCCGCACCGATTGGCCCCAGCCCGACGTGCACGACCTTGATCGGTCCCGTCTTTGATCCCACTGCTGACTCCTGTGAAAATGTACCTGCGATCCGTGGATTATACCCGCCGCGCGCGGTCGTCCTCCGGCGTCCACCCCGGGGTTCTGGTGTAGGATTGGCCGGTGTCCGGGCGACTCGCAGCCCTCGTGGCGTTGTTCCTGCTCGGCGGCGCGACCGCTCCCCGACAACCGCCGGCATCCGTCCCAGAGACGCGAGCGACGGCCACCGCGCCGCCGCCCGGCGCGCGGTCCCCGCGGAATGCCAGCTACGCCATCAGCGCGCGGCTCGATCCCTCCAGCCGGACGCTGACGGGCAATGAGCGTCTCACGTGGCGCAACACGTCGAGCATCCCCGCCACGACGCTCCGCTTCCACCTCTTCTACAATGCCTGGCGAAACACGGCCTCGTCGTGGATGCGCGAGCAGCGCTCGACCACCAGCACGGTGCCGCCAGTCGAGCGCGCGGACTCGGATTTTGGCTGGATCGACGTCACCAGCATTCGCCTCGCCGCGCCAGGGACGATCGAGGCGTCGCGGGAGACCATCAGCGGTCAGCCGTCCGACCTGATGTCGCAGGCGCGGTTCATCGCGCCAGACGATGGCAACGCCGACGATCGCACCGTGATGGAAGTGCCGCTCGACCGCGCGGTCGCGCCCGGCGAAACGATCGCCGTCGAGATCGCGTGGACGTCGCGCGTGCCGCGCCCGTTCGCGCGCACCGGCACGATCGGCAATTTCTATTTCATCGCGCAATGGTTTCCCAAGATCGGCGTGCTCGAAGACACCGGCTGGAACTGCCATCAGTTCCATTCGGCGACCGAGTTCTTTGCCGACTTCGGCAGCTACGACGTCCGGCTGACGGTCCCGAAGGGATGGACGGTCGGCGCCACAGGGACCGAACGGGACCGCCGCGACGAGCCGGACGGCACCACGACCCATCACTACTACGAGGACGACGTCCACGATTTCGTGTGGACGACGAGCCCCGACTTCATCGAGCGGCGCGCCAGGTTCGAGCATCCGGCGCTGCCGGCAGTCGACATGCGCCTGCTGTTGCAGCCGGAGCATGCGGGCCAGGCCGACCGGCACTTCGACGCGACCCGCGCGACGCTGAAGTACTACGGGGAGTGGTACGGGGCGTATCCGTACAACCACATCACGATCGTCGATCCCGCGTGGAACAGCGACGCGGGCGGGATGGAGTACCCGACGCTGTTCACGGCGGGCACGCGCTGGATCGCGCCGCGCGGCGTGACCACACCGGAAGGGGTCACCGTGCACGAAGCCGGTCACCAATGGTGGTACGGCGTCGTCGCGACGAACGAGTTCGAGCACGCGTGGATGGACGAGGGGCTCAACACGTTTTCCACCGCGCGGACGATCGAGCAGGCGTTTCAGCCGAACTACTACTCGAAGCGCTACTTCGGCGGGTTCGTGCCGTGGGTCTTCCACGACTTCCCGCTGAGCCGGGAGAGGGACGGCGATCGCCTGGGTCCGTATCGGCTTGGCGCCAAAGCGGACGACCAGTCGACGCCGACGTGGCGTTACTGGCCGGGGACGGCGAGTGTCATCACCTACAACAAGACGGCGCTGTGGCTGCACACGCTGGAGCGCATGCTCGGATGGGAAACGCTGCAGCGGATCCTGTCCACGTATTACGCGCGGTGGGCCTTCCGGCATCCGAAGCCCGATGATTTCTTCGCGGTCGTCAACGAGGTCAGCGGACGGGACCTGACGTGGTTTTTCGACCAGACCCACCGGAGCTCCAACGTGTTCGACTACGGGGTCGACGCCTTCAGAAGCGAGCGGGCGGCCGTGCGGGGCCGCATCGACGACTCGAAGCCGGACTCCGTTCCGCGCGAGCAGATTTCGATGGCCACGTACCGAACGACCGTCGTCGTCCGCCGATTTGGTGAAGCGTTGTTTCCCGTCGACGTGCGCGTCGTCTTCGAGAACGGGGAGGAGGTCCGCTGGCCGTGGGACGGGCGGGATCGCTGGAAGCGGTTCGAGATCGAAAAGCCCGCGCGCGCCTCGTTCGTTCAAGTCGACCCGGACCACGTGCTGCTGCTCGACGTGAACTACACGAACAACTCCGCGACGCTGACGCCGAAGGCGAAGGCGGCGGCGCGCAAATGGTCCCTCGCGTGGCTCGTCTGGCTGCAGGATCATCTGCTGACCTACGGGTTCTTCGTCTGATGACCGCGCCGGCCGCCTTTCGCGACGGGATCCGCCGGGTCAACGGCGCGCCGATGGTCGTCGCCGGCATGTTTGCGCTCACGTTGTTCGTCGCGCTTCCCCTGTCGTACGCGTTACGCGGCATGATCGCGCAGCACTTGGGGCAGAGCCTCGCGGCGGAGGCGGCGGCTGCCGGCACGAACTCCGACTGGTGGCAGGAGTTCTCCGCGCAGGCCTCGGGTCTCGGCACCACGTTCGTCCCCTCGATCGCCGGCTTCGGCGCCGTGCTCGACAACCTGAGCGGCTTCCTCGACAACACCGAGCTCGCGACGACGATCGCCGGCGTGACCGCCGCCTGGCTGGTGCTGTGGTCGTTCCTGTCCGGCGGCGTCCTCGATCGCTTCGCCAGGGGGCGCCCGACACGGTCGCACGGGTTCTTCGCCGCGTGCGGAATCCATTTCTGGCGCTTCCTCCGGGTCGGAGCGGTCGCCTGGCTGGCCTACGCCTTCCTCTTCCAGTACGTGCACGGGTGGATTTTCACGACCGTCGTCGACACGCTGACGGCCAACGTCGCGGCCGAGCGCACCGCGTTCGCGTATCGCGTGGGAGGCTACCTGGTATTCGGGCTCCTGCTGGTGCTCTGTAACCTCGTGTTCGACTACGCGCGGGTGCGCATTGTCGTCGAGGATCGCCGGAGCGCCCTCGGGGCCCTGCTGGCCGGCGCACGGTTCGTGGCGCGTCATGCCGGCGCGGCTGTTGGCCTTTACGCGCTGAATGCCGTAGCATTCCTCCTACTGGTGAGCATCTATGCGGCTATCGCCCCAGGGGCGCCCCAATCCGGTCTCTCGATGTGGCTCGTCCTGGGGCTCGGCGAGGCCTACATCCTCGGCCGCCACTACCTGAAGCTGCTGTTTTACGCCTCCGAAACGGCTTTCTTCCAGGGCGCTCTGGCACACGCGGCCTATACGGCGGCGCCGGCGGTCGAGTGGCCGGACTCGCCGGCCGCCGAAACCATCGCGAACGCGGACTCCGCGGCGGTATCCTGAGGGTTCCGCACACCTGACATGGCCCCTCGGATTTTCAAGAACGCTCGCATCCTGATCGTCGACGACGAGGCGGCCAACGTCGACCTGCTCCGCCGTCTCCTGGAGCGGGCCGGCTTCAGCCGCATCGAGAGCACGAACGACGCGCGCGAAGCGGCGGATCTTTACGTGAAGTTCCGGCCGGATCTGATCCTGCTCGACCTGCACATGCCCCACCGGGACGGCCTGGAGGTCATGGACGAGCTCAACCAGATCGCCGAAGCGAGTTACCTGCCGATCCTGATGCTGACCGGCGACGACACGCAGGAGGCGAAGCGGGAAGCCTTGTCGCGCGGGGCGAAAGACTTCCTGAACAAGCCGTTCCACAGCGACGAAGTGCTGCTCCGGATCGGGACGCTGCTCGAGACGCGTTTCCTGTACCTGCAGATTCAGAGCCAGAACCAGATCCTCGAGGCCAAGGTGCGCGACCGCACCCGGGAGCTCGAGGCGGCGCAGATCGAGATCATCGAGCGCCTCGCGAGGGCCGCCGAGTTCCGCGACGACAATACCGGGCAGCACACGGAGCGCGTCGGTCAGATGGCGGCGCTCCTCGCCAAAGGAATCGGGCTGCCCGACCCGCAAGTGTCGCTGATTCGCCGCGCCGCCCCGCTCCACGACGTCGGGAAGATCGGGATTCCGGACTCGATCCTGTTGAAACTGGGCAAGCTCAGCGCGGAGGAGTTCCTGATCGTCAAGACGCACACCACGATCGGCGCCCGCATCCTCTCGGGCAGCCGCTTCACGATCCTGCGTCTCGCGGAGGAGATCGCGTTCAACCATCACGAGCGCTGGGACGGCGACGGATACGCCGGCATTACCGGCGCGGCCATCCCGCTGGCCGGGCGGATCGTCGCGGTCGCGGACGTGTTCGATGCGCTGACGCAGAAGCGGCCCTACAAGGCGGCGTGGCCCATAGACGATGCGATGGCCGAGATCGAGCGGCAGCGGGGAAAACAGTTCGATCCCGCGCTCGTCGACGCCTTCCTGCGGATGCTCGAGCACAAGGAGCCGCAGGCGCCCGCCGCCGAATCGCGGCGCGAGGATTCGGCTTGACCACGACGGTGCGCGGGAACGACATCGCCGAGTGGCTGCGCCAGCATCTGACGCTCGCCGGCGCGCACGGATTCGTGGTCGGCCTCAGCGGCGGGCTCGATTCGGCCGTCGTGGTCCGGCTGTGCCAGATGGCGGCGCCGGGCAAGGTGGTCGGCGTCCTGATGCCGTGCCACAGCGACGCGCGCGACGAAGCCGACGCGCGGCTGGTCGCGGATCATTTCGACATCCCGACCATCCGGATCGATCTGGCCCCCGCCTACGACCGGCTGCTGGCCGATCTCAGGATGGCGTTCATGAGCCTTCCACCAGACCAGGCGCCGTCGCGGTCCGAGGCGAGCGACACGCAAGTGAAGCTGCCGCTCGTGAACGTGAAGCCGCGGCTGCGCATGACGACGCTGTACTTCGTGGCGAATTCGCTCAACAAGCTCGTCGCCGGAACCGGCAACCGCAGCGAGCTCACGATTGGCTACTTCACGAAGTACGGCGACGGGGGGGCGGACGTGCTGCCGATCGGCTCGCTCCTGAAGAGCGAGGTCCAGGCACTGGCGCGGGCGCTCGAGATCCCCGCTCCGATTCTCGAGAAGGCGCCGAGCGCCGGGCTGTTTCTGGGCCAGACCGACGAAGTCGACATGGGGTTCACGTACGGCGATCTCGAGAATTACCTCACCAACGGACCGGACGCCGTGTCCCCGGCCCTGGCGATGCGCATCGAGCGGCTGGTGCGTGCGACCGATCACAAGCGGGCGCTCGCGCCGACTCCTGAACTCTAACAGCCGTCAGCAGGTTTCAGGAGATCAGGAGATCAGGAGTCCTTGTTTTCTCCTAATGTTCTGACCTCCTGTTTGGAACCCCCACGGATAACTGGCGAAGTGTTTGAGGGTGAAAGTCGCAGCGGATTTCACACAGTTGGTGCGAGGCATGCCCTTGGGAGTTGGCCCGTTTGGGAGTTGGTAGTTGACGCGTCCTTAATCCTCACCCCACGCCCATGCCCACTTCAGCCGGAACGGGACGGTGGTGCGCGGGATCCATGTCACCACCGGACAGCCGCTCCAGCGCTGTCTGGACACCTTTGCGCAGTTCTGGATCCGACGCGGCCTTGTAGCGCCGCACTTCCCCGGCGAGGCCGTGCAGCTGCAGCGCGCCGACGGCGTACACCGCGCACGATCGCAGCCACGCATCGCCGCTCGCCAGGAGCGTCGCCACGGCTTCTTCCGCGGTCCCGACCGGCGCGCCGACGAGCCGGTCCGCGATCTCGATCCGCTCTTCGACGCTGACCTGGTTGTCGAGCAGCGGCACGAGCACCTTCCGGAGATCCGGTACGAGCACGTTGTCGAGGAACTCGAGCGCGTTGGCGCGCATGGCCGAGTTGGTGGACCGCAGGCCCACGTAGGCATCGTGCAGCGCGGATCCACGGAACAGCAGCGCCATGAGCCTGAAGATCCGCTCGAGCTCCTGCTCCATCGAGCGGTGCAGCCCCTGCAGGATGGGATCGTCCTCCTTGAGCCGTGCCCGCAGCGGCCCCAGCACCTGGTACGACCGGTAGTGGCCGGCGATCTCCGCCGCGATGAGCAGCTCGACCACCTCACGGTCCACGCGCAGGTCCGGGTGAACGTCCTGCAGCTTGTTGAGCGACGCGACGACGCGGTAGCGAAGCGTGACGTCGGCCTGCAGCAAGCCTTCGATGAGGACCTGCTGCGCGAGCGGCGTGCCGATCCGCACGAGCACCGCAGGCAGCTCCCGCTTGATCTCGACCGGCGTGTCATCATCCTGGAGCCGGCGCTCGAGCTCGGGCACGATCGCGTCGCGGTAGAGCGCCAGGGCGCGCGCGGCCTCGTCGGACAGCTCCGGGCGGGCCAGCGCGGCGATGAGCGGCTCGATCAGATCGTCGCGCGTCGCGGCGCCAGCCGCGTTGATGGCCTGCGCCGCGACCTGCGGATCCTCGTCGGCGATCAGCCGCGAGATCAGATCGGGGAACACATCGGACGCCACCGCGAGCACGCGGCCGGCCTGGATTCGGTCCGGCGCGCCCGCCTCACCGCCGGACGCCGCCATGGCTTCGAGGATCACCCGGGCCGCCTCGAGATTCTGCGACGGGCCCGGGGACGCGAAGAATGCGGCTGTCGCGGCCCTGATCGAGGAACCCTCGAAGTCGCCCAGCTGCTCGAGCTGCGCGAGCGGGTCCACGCCCATCTCGCGGGTGACGTAGAGAAGCGCCTCGGTGCGCACGGACAGGTCCGGGTCACGCAGCATCTCGACCGCGGCGGCGGCAACTGTCGGATCCTTGGCGGCGGCGAGCATCAGCAGCGCGCGACGCCGGAACTCCGGCAGGCCGTGGGTCAGCAGCTTCCGCAGACCCGGCAGCAGGCTCTCGTCGATGCGCTGGGTCTCGAGCAGATCGAGCGCATAGCGCACCTCGGAGACATCGAGCGCACCGAGCGCCGCGCCAAGCGCGGCGGTGGCCGACTGATCGAGCGCGCCCGGCGGTATCCGTTCGGTGTCGATCCGATGCCGCCGGATGGTCTGCCGGATCGTGCGCACGTACTCGACGCGAAGCCGCCACGCGACGGCGCACCAGATGCCGATGAACCCGAGGTTGATGGCCGCCGTGCCGCGCAGCCCGGCGCCGAGACCGCCCAGCCCGAAGAAGCCCTGGGTCGCCACGCCGAGCAGCACCGCGCCGGCGGCGTCCGCGAAGCGGCTGACGACGATATCGATGGTGTTCTTGGTCGGCGCGCGCAGCGCCGGCGGCAGCGGCAGATACAACAGCTCGTACGTCGCCTTGTCGAGCGAGAAACGGACGCTCTGGTCGAGCCCGTTCGTGAGCAGCACGGTCCAGACTCCGGGAATCAGCAGAATGAGCAGGCTCCCGAGCCCGAGCGAGAACGGCAGGATGAGAATCGTGACCGCCACGCCGAAGCGCCGCAGCGCCGGACCGGCGAAGAGCAGCTGCAGCAGGAAGCTGATCGCGCCAAGGGCGAAGTTGAAGGTCCCGAAGAACACGGTCAGCGCATCCGCGTCGCCGCCGAAACGCCGATCGGCGACCAGGCTCAGCTGAAACGCGGTCCACTGCGTCGCGATGGCGACCAGGAACACGAGCGCGGCCATCAGGCGCAGGTACGGACTCGCGCCGATCTGGCGCATGCTGTCGCGAAAGGGATGCCGCGGCGGCGGTCCGCGGCGCGCGGGGCCGCGGCGCGGAATCCGCGCGGTCGCCGCGATGACGATGGCGGCCGCGAGCAGAATGAGGGCGGCGAGCACGAGCATCATGTTGACCGTGCCGCCGACCGGCCCGACCAGGAACCGCGCGAGGAGTCCGGCGCCGATCGCGCCGAGCGATGCGCCCGCCCCGATCAGGCCGAACAGCCGGCGCGCCTGCCGCGTGTCGAACAACGAGTTCGCGAAGCTCCACGCCTGCACCGGCGCAATCACGCCGAAGCAGTTGACCCACACGTAGAACACGCCAGGCAGGAGCCACGCCGGGGTGCCGGGCTGGGCGTCCGCTTCCCGGTAGAGCCGGAACGCATACCAGAACAGGACGACGTTGAGGCTGAAAAACACCAGCGTCGCCACGGTCACGGCGCGGGATCCAAACCGCGCGGCCACCCGCGAATAGACGGGCACGAACAGCGACAGCGCGAGCGGCACGGCGGCGTAGACGTAGACGAGGGAGTACGGGCCGTACTTCTGGAGGAACAGGCTGTTGCGGATCGGCTTCGCGAGCAGGAACGCCGCGACGACGACCGCGATGTACAGGAACGAGAGAAGGACGCGGAGCCCTTCGCCGGCTCGCACGTCGAAGAAGCGCCGGAGCCGCGGAACCATGGGACGGCCGCAGTTTACTTCAGGTTACGCATGTCTTAGGCTTGCGCATGCTCCAGCGCATCCTTGGCCCCCTCGTCGAATTGCGAAAGGGGGAGGGCCTCACCGCGTTCATGATGTTCGCGTACTCGTTCCTCGCGATGACGGCATGGAACACCATCCGCCCGATCACGCGGTCGAAGTTCATCACCAGTCTCGGCGCCGACAACCTGCCCTATGTGCTGCTGGCCGCCGGCTTCATCATCGGCCTCCTGATGGCGGGCTACGCGTGGCTGATCGCCAAACTCCCCAGGCGGTGGGGCCTGCCGATCGTCCAGGTAGGCCTGGCTGGAGTGCTGATCGTCTTCTGGTTCCTGTTCCAGACGCCGGCGACCTGGGTCTCGGTCGCGTTCTACGTCGCCGGGCTGATCCTCGGCCTCCTGCTCATCAGCCAGTTCTGGACGGTCGCCAACGTCGTCTACGATCCGCGGCAGGCGAAGCGGTTGTTCGGGTTCATCGGCGCCGGGGCCCCGCTCGGCGGCATCGCCGGCTCGGCGCTGGCGTCGTACGCGCCGCAAATCGGATCGACGAACCTGCTGCTGCCGAGCGCCGCCTCCATGCTTTTGTGCGCCGCGCTTGTCGTGGCGATCATCAAGCGTGAGCGGGTCGAGGCGGATCCGGTCGCCTCGGTGAAGGGGGAGAAGGGGGTCAGCGCCGGCGAAGCCTTCAATCTGCTGCGCGGCTCGAAGCACCTGCAGATCATCGCGCTCGTGATCAGCTTCGCGGCCCTCGGCGCGTCGATCATCGAGCAGCAGCTGAACATGGCCGCCCAGGCCGCGAAAGGCGCCGGGGCGACCGATTCGATTACCGCGTTTCTGGCGCAGGTCGGCCTGTGGACGTCGACGATCGGTTTCGTCGTCCAGATCTGGCTGACGAGCAAGATTCATCGGTACCTGGGGATCGGATTCGCGCTGATGGTGCTCCCCGTCAGCCTCGGATCCACGGCAGTCGTGATGCTGCTGAACGGCGCACTCTGGGCGCCGGGCCTCGCGCGCGTGCTGGATCAGTCGCTGCGCTACACCGTTGACAAGACGACCCGCGAGATCCTCTTCCTCCCGCTGCCGAGCGACATCAAGCTCAAGGCGAAATCGTTTCTCGACGTCACGGTCGATCGCGCCGCGAAGGCGGTGGGCGCGCTGCTGCTCCTCGTGCTCGTCCAGCCGTGGGGCCTGCAGCTGGACTGGCAGCGGCTCAGCTACGCGAGCCTCGCGGTGACGGTCGTGTGGGTCTTCATGTCGCTCCGCGCGCGCAAGGGCTACCTCAGGGCGTTCCGCCAGAGCATCGAGCGGCGCGACGTCGTGCCCGCCGAAGTCCGGCTGAGCGGCGGCGATCTGTCGACGATAGAAACGCTGGTGCAGGAGCTGGCGCAGCCGGACCCGGCCCGCGTGGTGTACGCGATCGACATGCTCGAGTCGCTCGACAAGCGCAACCTCGTCACGCCGCTCCTCCTCTACCACGAGTCGCCGATGGTGCGGCAGCGCGCGCTGCGCGCGCTGGGAGCCGTGCGCAGCGACATCAGCGCGCGATGGCTTCCGCAGGTGCGGCGCATGCTGGGGGACGCGGATTCCGGCGTTCGGGCCGCCGCGATCATCGCGATCGGCGCCATCAACAACGAGGATGCGACGACGCTGTCCCGGCCGCTGCTCGCCGATCCGGATCCGCGCATCCGCGTGACCGCGGCCGTGGCGCTCGCCGCCAGCGCCTCGCCGGCGGACGTGGACGCCGCCGAGGCCGTCCTCGTCGAGCTCGCCGGCGATTCGCGCGATTCTGCGCGCGACGGCCGCCGCGACGTGGCCGCCGCCATCCGTCACATCGCCGACCCGCGCTTCCGGAGGCTGTTGATCCCGTTGCTCTACGACACCTCGCCGGAGGTGGCGGACGAGGCGATGGAAAGCGTCCAGGCGGCGGGCGCGTCGGACTTCGTCTTCGTCCCGACGCTCATCGCGCTGCTCCGGAACCGCCGGCTGAAGGCGCGGGCCCGGCAGGTGCTGGTCAGCTACGGCCAGCCGGTCGTCGCCGCGCTCGCGCACTTCATGCAGCGACGTGGAAGAGGACATCTGGGTCCGCCGCCACATCCCCGCGACGCTCGCACAGATCCCGTCGCAGCAGTCGGTCGACGTGCTGACGGCCGCCCTCTCCGAACCCGATGGCTTCCTGCGCTACAAGGTCATCGCCGCCCTTGACCGCCTGCGCCGCACGGACGAGCCGCTGACGTTCCCGCGCGAGGCGATCGAAGCGCTCGCGCTCCGCGAAGGCCGCCGCTACTTCAACTACCTGTCCTTGTCCGACAACCTGACCCGCGGGCAGACGGCGGCGCCGGGCTCCCTGCTCGCGAACGCGGTGCAGCAGAAGATGGCGCGCACGCAGGACCGTATCTACCGCCTGCTCGCGCTCATCTACCCGTGGAAGGACATCGCCGCGGCCGAGTGGACGCTGCACCACGGCGACGCGCGCCGGCGCGCCAGCGCGTCCGAGTACCTCGACAACATCCTCACCGGGCAGCTGCGCAAGTACCTCATCCCGATTCTCGAGGAGCTTCCGCAGGACGAAAAAGTCCGGCGGGGCAACGTGCTGCTGAAGACGCGGCCGCGCGACGTCGAGGAAACCCTGCTGCAGCTGATCAACGACGAGGACCAGGTCGTCGCCGCCGCCGCCATCGACGAGGTGCGGCAGCAGAAGCTGTGGACCCTCGCAGAGGACGTGGAGCACGTGCTGGCGCATCGCGATGCGCGGGACTGGTACGTCTTCGAAGCGGCATCGTGGGCCCTGGCCGAGCGCCGGATGCCGGCCGAACGCCGTCGCGAGCTGTGGCTCGAACCGCTGCCGGCCGCGGAGCTCGCCGGGCGCCTGCGTGGCCTGCCGTTGTTCGCGTCGGTCAGCGTCGACGAGCTGTTCCGGATCGCCGGCGCCTCGCGCCAGGTGCGTCACCAGCCGGGCACGAGCCTCCTGCTCGAGGGAATCGTGCCCGAAACAATCCACATCCTGCTCGACGGCCGGGTCACGGCGACGAGCGCGTCCGCGCGACGCCGAGCCGTACACCGTCGAGCCAGCCGCGGCGCTCGGCTTCGTGCACGCGCTGCAGGGTCGTCCAACCCGCAGGTCGATGCGGACGATCGAGAGCGCCGTGACGCTGGCGATCACCGCCGACGAGCTGCGCACGCTGCTCGCCGACAACACGGACCTGGTGCGGGGGTTGTTCTCGACGCTCGCCGCGCGCGTCGATGCCGCAACGATCAGCAACCTGCAGTCGACGGGGGCCGCCCACGAGCTCGAGCAGCTCGCTGCTCAGGGACTTCTGCCGATCGAGAAGGTCCTGGCGCTGCAGCGCGTGCCGGTCTTCTCGCGAATCGCCGTCGAAGAGATGAAGCCGCTCGGCGAGATTGCGCAGACCGTCCCCATGACCACGGGGTCGGTGCTCTTCGCCGAATCGGCGCCGCTGGCGCTCTGGCTGATCCTGTCGGGAGAGGTGTCGGTGGAGGACGCCGAAGGCCGTCAGCTCACGGCGCGCGCGGGCGACATCATCGGATCGCACTCCATGCTGTCCGGACAGCCGGTCGGCCGATCCGCCAGCGTCCTTCGCGGCGGGATCGCGCTGCGCATCGATCGCGACGATCTGTTCGACCTCCTCGGTCAGCGCCCGGAGCTGATGCGGCAGCTCTTCGAGGGCATGTTCGCCGTCGCGCCAGAGCCCGCGGGCGCCCCATCCTGACCCCGCGCCTCAGACGTTGGGCCGGCGCGCGATCTGGCGGACCGCGTCGACGATGTGCCGCGCCGAGATGCCGTAGCGATCGATGAGCTCGTCCGGCAGTCCGCTGCGGGGAATCTCGCGCACCGCGAGCCGGCGCACCACGAATCCCGCCGCCGCCACGGCCTCGCTGACCGCATCGCCGATGCCCCCGGCCGGATAGTGATCTTCGACCGTGATGAGCGCGCCGCCCGTGGCGGTTGCGGCCTCGATCATCGTCCTGGCGTCGATCGGCTGGACGGAATACGCGTCGATGACGCGGATCTCGATCCCCTCCGCTTTCAGCTGATCGTAGGCCTTCAGCGCCTCGAACACCGTGATGCCGGCGCCGACCACCGCGGCGACGTCTTTGGCGCTCTGGCGGAGCGTCTTCGAGCCGCCGATCGGAAACGCCTCGTCGGGCCCGTAGATCACCGGCGTCTTCGGCCGCGACGTGCGCATGTAGGCCATGCCGGCGTGCCGGCCCATCTCGACCACCAGGCGCTCCGTGCTGACGGCGTCGCAGGGATAGAGGACGGCGCATCCGGGCACGCCGCGCGTCATCGACAGATCCTCGAGCGCCATCTGCGACGGGCCGTCCTCGCCGATCGACACGCCGGCGTGCGAGCCCGTGAACTTCACGTTCGAGAACGAGATGCCGCCCATGCGGATGAAATCGGCCGCGCGCGTGAGAAAGCAGGCAAACGTCGAGGGGAACGGGATCGCGCCGCGGGCCGCAAGACCCATCGCCGCGCCGACCATGACCTGTTCGGCAATGAAGTTCTCGTAGAAGCGATCGCGGTTGGCCTTCTCGAACCGGTCGCTGAAGGTCGAGTTCTTGACGTCGGCGTCGAGCGCGACGACGCGCGGGTCGGCGGTTCCAAGGACCGCGAGCGCCGTGCCCCAGGCTTCGCGCGTCGCGACCTGGTCCCCCAGCTTGTAGGCAGGGGCGGGAATCTTCGAGTAGTCGGGCGCCACGTCCGGCCGCCCCTTCGACTGGGGCATCCGGATGACGGGTTTCGCGCCGCCCGCATCGACCATCTGCTTCTGGAGCTCGGCCAGCGCCTTGTCCGCTTCTTCCCCCTTCTTCAGCGCCTTGCCGTGCCAGCCGTCCTTCCCTTCGATCGCGGCGAGCCCTTTGCCCTTCAGCGTCTGCGCGAGCACCATCGTCGGGCGCCCCTTCGTGGCGCGCGCCTCGGCGTACGCCTGCAGGAGCGACGGGATGTCGTGGCCGTCGACGACGACCGTGTGCCAGCCGAACGCCGTCCAGCGCGCGGCGATCGGGCTCATCTGATGGTAGAACTGCGTCGCCTGGCTCTGGCCGAGGCCGTTGACGTCGATCACGCCGCACAGGTTGTCGAGCTCGTAGTGGAGCGCGATGTTGGCCGCTTCCCAGACCGATCCTTCCGCCATCTCGCCGTCGCCGAGGACGACGTAGGTCCGGTAGTCGGATCCGATGCGCCGCGCGTTGAGCGCCGTGCCGACCGAGCCGCAGATGCCCTGCCCGAGCGATCCGGTGGCGAAATCGACGAACGGCAGCCGCGGCGTCGGGTGTCCCTCCAGATCCGATCCGATGGTCCGCAGCTTCAGCAGCTCCTCGCGCGGAAACAGCCCGGCTTCAGCCCAGGCCGCGTACAGAATCGGCGCGGCGTGACCCTTCGACAGCACGAACCGATCGTTGTCGATGTTCTTCGGGTTCTTCGGATCGAACCGCATCTCGCTGAAGAAGAGCGTGGCGACGATCTCGGCCGCCGACAGGCAGCTCGTCGGATGTCCGGTTCCCGCTTCGGTCGTGGACCGCACTGAATCGATGCGGAGCTGGGTGGCGATGTTCTTCAGGGCGGCAAGCGGTGTGGACATCTGAGCGTTACTCCGTGAGGTCGGTTGAAAGGGCGGAGGTCTTCAACGGAATTGGAAAGTCTATCACCGCGGACCGGCGGCGCGCGCGGCGAGCACGTAGTGCGCGGCCAACGGGCCCTGGCCGGCGGCCAGCGGCGCCATCGCGGCGACGGTGCGGTCGGCGATCTGCGCGAATTCCTGATCGCCCGAGCTCAGCGCGAGCCGCCGCAACGTGCGTGAGGCGTCACAGTTCAGCGCAAACGGCTTCAGTGGGACGCGCATCAGGCCGATCTCGGGCTCGTCCTCGGCCGCCTCCGGCGCGCGGTCGAGAAAGCCGCCGTCGCGCTCGTCCCACATGACCCGGATCGCATAGTGGGCAAGCTCCTCCGCCATCATTTCGTAGACGATGTTGCCGGTCACCTCGAATGCGTCCAGGCAGGCGGCCGCCATCGCGATCTGGTCCCCGAGGAGGCTGCGCACGCGCGCCTCGCCGTCGAAGTAGTGCGCGACGCCCCGGCCGGGTTTGTAACACGCGAGCAGCACGCGCTCGAGCGATTTCAGCGCGAAATCACGGAGCCCGTCGTCTTCGAAGACGCGCGCGGCCTGCAGGGCCGCGGAGACCATGGCGGCGTTCCAGTCCGTGAAGAGCACGCGTCCCACTGCCGGGGCGGGCAACGCCCGGCGGCCCTCGACCGAATCGGCGGCGTAGTACCGCTCGTCGGCCTCCTGCGAGCCCCACCACGCGCCGTCGACCGGATCGGCGAGCCAGTTCTGGATGTAGCGGAGCGCATCCGCGCCACGCTCGGTGAAGCGCGCCGTTCCGAGAGCGGCCCCGGCGTCGAGATAGACACGGAGCAGCGCGGCGTTGACCTCGAGCAACTTCTCGACGTGCGGGAGCCGCCACTCGCGGGCCGTCGCATAGCGGAAGAACCCGCCGTCCACTTCGTCGTACAGGCCGCCCCATCCCATGGCATCGAGCGTGGCCACCACGATCGTCTCGTATCGAGGGTCGCGGGTCTCGGCGAACAGATCGAGCGCGAGGTGCAGCGGCGCGACGAGCGGAAACTTCGGCTCGGTCCCGAATCCGCCGTGGTCCTCGTCGAACGTCGAGAAGACGAGGTGAGAGAGATCCTCGACCGTGACGGGTCCCTGCGGGCCCGGCGGCCCGGCTTCCGCCGCGCTTCCGCCCGGCGCCACTTCACGGCGCGCGTCGAACGCGTCGGCGACCTGCGCGAGCACTCCGGCCAGCCGTTCGGGCGGGACAAACGTGCCGCCGGCGAGAATCACGCCGTCGGGCGTGAGAAAGGCGGTCGTCGGCCACCCGCCGAGGTTGTAGCGCTCGCTGATGTCGGGGCGCTCGTCGGCGTCCACGCGGATCGGAACGAACCGCGTGTTGATGCACGCGGCGATCGAAGGATCGGCGTAGCTCGTCCGGTCCATTTCATGACACCAATGGCACCAGGCGGCAGCGATCGACAGGAGGACGGGCTTGCGCTCCGCCTCCGCTCTGGCGAATGCAGCGCGGCTCCAGGGGAGCCAGGCCACGGCGTTGGAAAGGACTTCGAGAGCAGGCATGTGAAACCTGGTGATTATAATGAGAGGATGCTCGCGTTGCGGTACGCCGGTGTATTGGCGCTGACCGTCTGGGTCGGCGGCCTGCTCGTCCTTGGCACCATCGGCGCGCCGGCGATTTTCGACGCCCTGGCCGCGAGGCAGGTGGTGAACGACCGCGTCCTCGCGGGGGCGATCTTCGGCGAAATCCTGCGCCGCTTCCACTTGCTCAGCTACGGCTGCGGGGCCGTTCTCTTGACCTCGCTGATCGCTCGGGGCGTGCTCGGTCCGCGGCCGCGCAAGTTCGCCCTCCGTCTCGGCACGGCGTTCCTCATGCTTGCCGCGACGGCGTACTCCGGCGTGATCGTGTCGGGCCAGATCCACCAGGCTCAGGCGGCGATCGGCGCCGCCCCATCGAGCCTGCCGGAGGCCGATCCGCGGCGCGTGGCGTTCGGGCGCCTGCACGCGACCGCAACCGGCCTCCAGCTCGTGCCGATCCTGGGAGGACTGTTCCTCCTGTTCCGTGAGTTGAAGGACTGAGAGGACGCGAGGAAGCCGGAGAGCGCAGAGGTGTTCACGGTCGTTAATCTGACAAGGCAGCCATGGCCTCAGACGCACACGATACCGTCCTCGCGAAGGTGACCGCGGCCCTCGCGCCCGCGACGCACGCGGTCGGGGCGATGGAATGCGCGGTCGCGGTGCTCAAGCAGGAAATCCCGGTACTACTCGTGGGTCGGCATCTACCTCGTCGACGACGACGAGCTCGTACTCGGGCCGTTTCTCGGAAAGCCGTCGCCACATACGCGGATTCCGCTCGGCCGGGGGATCTGCGGCGCCGCCGCGACCGAGAAGCGCACCATCGTCGTCGACGACGTCAACGCGGATCCGCGGTATCTGGCCTGCAGCATCGAAACGAAGTCGGAGATCGTCGTCCCGATCCTCCAGGGCGCACGCGTCCTCGGGGAGATCGACATCGACAGCGACCGTCCCGCGGCGTTCGGCCCGGCCGATCGCACGCTGCTCGAGGCCGTCGCCGCATTGCTCGCCCCGCGCATCGCGTCGGGATCGTAGCGAAGCGCCTCTGGAACTCTCGAACTTTAGAACTGATTAGAACTTTAGAACTTTATGAGCCACGTCATCACGCTGATTCCCGGCGACGGCATCGGCCCGGAAGTCACCGAAGCGGTCATCCGAATTTTCAAGGCGGCAGCGCTCGACATCGAGTGGGAGCGCCATGACGCGGGGGTGACCGCCTTCCAGAAGTACAACCAGTCGCTGCCGGCGGCGCTGCTGGAATCGATCCGCCGGAACAAGGTGGCCCTGAAAGGACCGGTCACGACGCCGATTGCCGAAGGGTTCACGAGCGTCAACGTCGGCCTGCGCAAGGCGCTCGAGCTGTACGCGAACCTCCGGCCGGTGCGCAACCTCCCGGGCGTGGCGAGCCGGTTCTCCGGCGTGGACCTCGTCATCGTGCGCGAGAACACCGAAGACCTGTACGCGGGGCTGGAGCACGAGATCGTCCCGGGAGTCGTCGAGAGCCTGAAGATCATCACGGAGAAGGCGTCCACGCGCGTGTCGCAGTTCGCCTTCCAGCACGCGCGGGCGAACGGCCGGCGGCGCGTGACCGCCATCCACAAGGCGAACATCATGAAGCTCAGCGACGGCCTGTTCCTCGAGAGCACGCGCAAGGTGTCGCGGGAGTTCACGGACATCACCTACGACGAGCGCATCGTCGATGCCGCCTGCATGCAGCTGGTCATGCGGCCGGAAACGTTCGACGTGCTGCTGCTCCCGAACCTCTATGGCGACATCGTGTCCGACCTGTGCGCGGGACTGGTCGGCGGGCTCGGCGTCGTGCCTGGGGCGAACATGGGGACCGATTGCGCCGTGTTCGAGGCGGTCCACGGAAGCGCGCCCGACATCGCCAACAAGAACCTGGCGAACCCCACGGCCCTGCTGCTGTCGGGCCTGATGATGCTCGACCATATCGGCGAGCGGCAGCGGGCGGAGAGCATCCGCGCCGCGCTGACGCGCGTGCTGGCCGCAGGTACCGTCCGTACCCACGATCTCGGTGGAACGGCGTCGACGACCGAGTTCACCGACGCCGTCTGCCGGGAGGTCGAGACGTGATCTGATTGTTCAAGACGGAACAAACACATTTGTCCGCTTCTGATATAGTCCCGGCGTGATGCTTGACGACATCACGCAGGCAGTCCTCGCGCGTGAGGAGGTCGCGCGCTACCTGCGTGGCGGACACGGCCAGACTGAGCTCGAGGCGCGGGAGCGCATTCACGCCTATCTCGACGAGCTGCGGACGACGCAGCGTTACCCGATTTACCGCGCGCTGAAGCACCCGCTCTATCCGATCCTGCGGAAGATCGAGCGGATCGACGAGCACGTCGAGATCGCCCAGCAGGCGGTGCTCGCCGGGCGCGTCATCTACATCTCCAACCACAAGAGCCACCTCGACTACCTGGTGGAGCCGCTCGTCCTCGACGACAACGGCATCCGGCCGCCGATCATCGCCGCGGGGATCAACCTGTTCGGCGGACCGCTCGGCCTCATCCACCGCCATGTCACCGGCGCGATTCCGATCCGCAGGAACACGAAGGATCCCGCCTACCTCGTCACCCTGAAGGCGTACGTCTCGGAGCTGTTGCAGCGGCACGACCTGCTCTTCTACATCGAGGGCGGGCGGAGCTACTCGGGCGAGCTGAAGACGCCGAAGACCGGGCTCCTGCATGCCGCGATGCAGGCCGAGGGACGTTCGGTCATCGTGCCGCTCGCGGTGGCGTACGACATCGTCCTCGAGGATCGCATTCTCGCGCATCAGGCGGCGAAGCGGCGCTCGCGTCCGTTCGCGCGCGAAGTCGCCGAGATGGTGCGCTACGCGGTCGGCTACCAGTCGCGCGCGTTCGTCACGTTCGGCACGCCGATCACCCTCGACGGGTTCGACCGGGAATCACGGCGGGACGTGATGGCGGTCGCGCACCTGACCCGCGACAGCATCGGGAAGCTCTACAAAGTGCTGCCGACCGCGGTGCTGGCCGCCGCGCTGAAGCCGTCCATCACCCGCCGCGAGCTCGAGGCGCGCGCCGAGGCGATCATCGACACCGTGCGCGAGGCGGGGGCGAACATGGGGGTCACGTCGGGGCGGCAGGCCCTCGAGGAAGGCGCCGAGCCGCTGGCCGCCCGCAACATCATCCATGTCGAGCGTGGCGGACGATTCCGCGTCCGTGAACGGACCGTGCTGCGGTATTACGCGCGCACGCTCCAGCACCTGCTCACGGGGTCGCGGCGGGTCCCCAGAACCCACTAAATGATCGACCTGGTTTCCAAGACGTTCTTCCACACGCTCGCCGGAAGTCAGGGGCTGAAGCATCTCGCCTCGCGGTACGCGATGCGCCGTCCGCACAGTTTCGCCCGGCGCTTCATCGCCGGCGAAACGGTCGAGGAGGCCGTCGACGCGGCCCGCGCCATCGAGGCCGGCGGCATGCTGCAGACGCTCGACATGCTCGGCGAGAGCGTCGCGACGATGGCGGAAGCGGACTTCGCCACGCGTCAGTACCTGACGCTCATGGAGCGGATCGTCGCCTCGGGCATCGGACGCAACCTCTCGCTCAAGCTCACGCAGCTCGGTCTCACCGTCGATCGCGCGACGTGTGTCGACAACCTGCGCCGCGTGTTGGACGGCGCCGGCGCGCGCGACTTCTTCATCCGCGTGGACATGGAGGATTCGCCGTTCACGCAGGTCACGCTCGACATCTTCGAGACGATGTGGCAGCAGGGCTACCGCAACGTCGGCATCGTGCTGCAGTCGTACCTGCCGCGCAGCGTGGCCGACGCGCGCCGCATGAACGAGCTCGGCGCGCGCGTCCGCCTGGTGAAAGGCGCCTACAAAGAGCCGAGGAAGATCGCGTACAAGAACAGGGCCGCGGTCGACGCCGCCTTCGTCGAGATCATGCAGGTCCTGCTGACCGAGGGGACCTATCCTGCCATCGCGACCCACGACGCGAACATCATCGCGGCGACGCGCGCCTTTGCGCTCAAACGTGGAATCGCGCCGGATCGCTACGAATACCAATTCCTGCACGGCATCCGGCGGGACCTTCAGACCGAGTTGGCGGCGCGAGGCTACCGCGTCCGCATCTACGTCCCCTTCGGCGGCGAATGGTTCCCATACTTCATGCGGCGACTGGGTGAACGGCCGGCCAACATCGGGTTTGTCGTGCGAAGCATCCTCCGCAAGCACTGAGAAGTACGTAGGACACGCCACCCGAGTGGCCAACGGACTGTCCGGAAGCCGACGGAGAGTGTGCCGGTTTGCACACTTTGCCCAGCCAGCTCATCCACAGAAACTCCTGCATTAACGCTAAGTCCATGGCTCAACAGGCCCTTGGAGCAGACGAGGTCGCCTGGCACACCCTTTGATATTCAACCCCGTGACGGACGGGGAACGGCCAGGCCGCTCCCGGCGTCATAGACGAAGTCATAAGGCATCTTAAGGAAGGAAACAGGGAGATCGTTAATGGTTACCAACTACCCCCAGCAGCTCACGGCGACGACGTCGGAAAGTACCAGCGACCGTGCCGGTGGCGCGGTCGCCCGGGCGATGGGCCGTCTCGGTCAGCTGTTCTGCGGGCTCCGAGGCCACGACTCCGTCCTGCACTTCGCAGGCAACCGCGTGAACATGCGGTGCACGTCGTGCGGCCACGACACTCCGGGATGGGAGATCAGCGGACGCGGTCCGCGCCGTCGGTATGACGGCGACGCGCGGCGTCACCTGCTCGTGCCGCAGCGACTCGTGCTGCGCAAGACTGCGTAAGCAGACGCTGATCGGTTGACCGACAAAGGCTGGTATCCCGCGCCGTATGGGCCGGGCCACCAGCCTTTTTCGTTTTCAACACTACGTTGGTACCTGTGAGCTGTCTCGGACTTCCAAAAAACCATCGGTCCTGATCCGTGGCGTTGGATCTACAGCCACGTCAGCGCCAATGTCGCGAGCGCGTCCCGGCACACGATCACGTCCCTTACCTCCACGTACTCCTCGGTGCTGTGCAGCCCGGCGCCGCCAGGCCCGAACAAGACCGAAGGGATTCCGGACCCGCCAAGAATCGCCGCATCAGTCCAGAAGCTCATGCCGATCGTTCCGCCGGCGCCTCCCGCGTGGCTGGCCGCAGCCGCGAGCGCCCGGGGAAGATCGTGCCCCGCGGGCAGCTCGTACGGGGGACGCGAGAACATGAGTCTCGCGGAGGCCTCGAACTCGGGATCCTCCTGGCGCAGCGTGGCGAGGATCTGTTCGATCTCCCCCATGAAGCTCTCGGCGGTCTCTCCGACGACGGTGCGGCGTTCCATCTGCAGGCGGCAGCGGTCCGGATAGCTGCTCAACTCCCGTCCGCCGTCGATGATGGAGGCATGCAGCGAGGCCGTCCCCATCACTGGATGGGGAGCTCTGTGATTGCAGCTCGCGATCGCACTGCTCCAGCGCGCGAAGGACGCGCCCCATTCGCAGAATGGCGTCGCGCCCGTCCCGGGGACGGCTGCCATGTGCGGCCCGCCCGCGCGTCTCGATCGCGGCCCATGCGAACCCTTTGTGCCCGACGCCGATCTGCAGGTCCGTCGGCTCCGTCACGATCGCGGCGTCGGCGCTCCACTTCGTGACGAGCGTGTCGGCGCCGAGGCTCGCGTACTCCTCGTCGACGACCGCCGCGACGATCAGACGCCCCTTGCGGAAGCCGCGATCGCGCGCGAGCCGCGCGGCGTCGATCATCGCGGCCACGCCGCCCTTCATGTCCTGCGAGCCGCGTCCATACAGCCGGCCGTCACGCTCGACGGGATCGAACGGCGCGGGCATGCCGTCGACGCCGACGGTATCGATGTGCCCGCACAGCATCAGCGTGCGACCCGGCTCGCCGCCATCGAGCACGCCAATCACGTTCGGCCGCCCCGGCGCCGCTTCCTGCATCTCGACGCCGAGCCCGAGCCCGCGCATGTGCACGGCGATGGCCTCCGCGATCTGCGCCTCGCCGGCGGCCCCGGGCACGAGCGACGGGTTGACCGAATCGATCGAGACGAGCTCACGAAGCAAGGCGATGCACGGATCAGTCATTATCTAAATGCTCGTGGGGCCCCCCACTCGCTCGCAGGCGCACTTCAATGCTCGCGCGGCCGCAGGCGCGTCACGTCGCTCGCTGGCTGCGGATCGCTCGTGACTGTATTATGCGCGAATGGTTCTCTCGCGACGCGTCGCGGTGATCACGGGGGCATCGTCGGGCATCGGGCTCGCGACCGCGCGACAGCTCGCGCGGGACGGCGTCGCGGTGGTGCTGGGGGCGCGGCGCGCGGACCGGCTGGAGGAAGCGGCCCGCGGCATCCGCGAGGCCGGCGGACTCGCCGAGCCGGTGGTCATGGACGTCACCTCGGAGACCGACGTGCTGCGGCTCGTCGGCCGCGCGCGCGAGGCGTTCGGCGGGCTCGACATCATGGTCTGCAATGCCGGATTCGGCTATTACGGCACGGTCGAGGACACGCCCGGCGCGACGATGGAACGGATGATGGACGTCAATTTCATGGGGACGTTCTACGGCGCGCGAGCCGCGATCCCCATTTTCCGCGCGCAGGGCCACGGCCATCTCGTCATCGTCTCGTCGATTGTCGGCCAGCGGGGCATCGCGCAGATGAGCGGCTACAGCGCGACCAAGGCCGCGCAGGCCGGCTTCGCGGAATCGCTCCGGACCGAGTTCGCCGGTACGCCGATCCACGTCAGCGCCGTCTTCCCTGTCTCGACGGAGACGGAGTTTCGCCACGCGATGGAGCGCGACTACGGCCATTCCGTCGGCGGACTCGGACCCAAACAGTCGGTCGAGGACGTCGCGCACGCGATCGTGGCCTGCATCCGGAAGCCGCGCCCCGAGGTCTATCCGCACGCGGCGTCCCGCGCGCTGGCGATCCTGAACGCCGTCGCGCCCGCCTTCACCGATCGGCTCGTCGGCAAGTACGGCCGCCGCCGCGAGATCAGATAGCGATGCCGGACGCGTTCGTCGACATTCCCGGCGGTTCGTTCTCGATGGGCAGTCACGAGGGACAAGACGACGAGGCGCCGATCCATGCCGTCCATGTCGATGCCTTCGCGATCGCGGCCTGTCCCGTCACACGCGACGAGTACGAACGGTTCATCGTGGTGACGGGCCATCCCGCCCCGCGCGAGTGGCTCTCGCCGGAATTCGATCGCCCGGACTTCCCGGCGGTCGGAGTGAGCTGGGACGACGCGGCGGCCTACTGTGCGTGGCGAGGCGATGTGCGGCTGCCGACGGAAGCGGAGTGGGAACGGGCCGCCAGGGGAGGCCGCGAGGGGGAACGGTATCCGTGGGGCGACCGGATCCCGTCGTGGATCCCTGATGGCGGCCGAGGCCCGCTGCCGTCGCCATGGCCGGTGACGCTCGGGGAGCCGAACCGCTACGGCCTGTTCGGCATCGCCGCCAACGTCCACGAATGGTGCGCCGACTGGCACGCGCGCGACTACTACTCGACTTCGCCCGCGAGCAACCCGCCCGGGCCGCCGAGCGGGGCCCGCCGCGCGTCGCGTGGCGGGTCCTGGCGGCACGCCGTGACCATCAGCCGGACGGCCGCGCGGAGCAAGCTCGATCCGTCTTTTCGGTACACCGACTATGGATTCCGAGTCGCACGCCGGCGCTAGTGCGGAGGTCGCGGGCGCGATTGCGCGCCGCGTCCGCGACGCCGGCGGGCGCGCGCTCGTCGTCGGCGGCTGGGTCCGCGACCGCCTCCTCGGCCGAACGTCGAAGGACGTGGATCTCGAAGTCTACGGCGTCCCCGCGCCGCGGCTGCGCGAGCTGCTCGCGGCGTTCGGCAGCGTGAACGCCGTCGGCGAGAGCTTTACCGTCTACAAGGTCGCGGGGATCGACGTCGCGCTTCCCCGCCGTGAGTCGAAGACCGGCCGCGGGCATCGCGGCTTCGAGGTCACGGGCGATCCGGACATGACGCCCGAGGAGGCGGCGCGCCGGCGCGATTTCACCATCAACGCCATCGCGTGGGATCCGCTGACCGACGTCTACATCGACCCGTTCGACGGGCGCCGGGATCTCGAGGCCCGCGTCCTGCGCACGGTCGATCCGCGTACGTTCGGCGACGACAGCCTCCGCGTGCTGCGCGCGGTGCAGTTCGCGGCGCGCTTCGAGCTCTCGCTCGATCCCGGCACTCGCGAAATCTGCCGCGGGCTCCCACTCGACGACCTGCCCCCGGAACGCATCTGGGGAGAAATCGAGAAGCTGCTGCTGCACGCGGCCCGGCCATCGCGGGGGTGGGACCTCGCGCTGGACCTCGGGGTCATCGACCGGCTGTTCCCGGAATTGCGGGCGCTCGTCGGCTGTCCGCAGGAGCCGGAATGGCACCCCGAGGGGGACGTCTGGGTGCACACGCTGATGGTGATCGACCAGGCGCGCACGCGCATCGACGACCTCGAGCGCCCGCAGCAGATTGTCGTGATGCTCGGCGCGGTCTGCCACGACCTCGGCAAGCCGCCGACGACCGCGTTCGTCGATGGACGGATTCGATCGATCGATCACGAGCAGGCCGGCGTCGCCCCGGCGACCGCCGTCCTCGATCGCCTCAACCTCCAGACCATCAACGGGTACGACGTCCGCCGGCAGGTCCTCGGCATCGTCGCGCACCATCTGAAGCCGGGCATGTTCAGGCAGTCGCCGACGCCGGTGAGCGACGGCGCATTCCGGCGCCTGGCGCAAAAAGTGGATCTCGAGCTGCTCGCGCGCGTCGCCAAGTCCGACTGCCTCGGGCGCACCGGCGGATTCGACTGTTCCGCCATGGACTGGTTCCTCGAGCGCGCGCGCGAGCTCGGCGTTCAGCACGCGCCGCCGGAACCGCTCGTCAAGGGGCGGCATCTGCTCGCGCTCGGGCTCACCCCCGGGCCGCGCGTGGGCGAGGTCCTCCGGCAGATCTACGAGAAGCAGCTCGATGGATCGATCACGACACTGGAGCAGGGAGTGGAGCTGGCGCGCGAGATTGTCAATCGAATCACTAATCACTCTAATCCTTGAATCGTCGAATCAACGATTCGAGGATTCAAGGATTCAAGGATTCAAGGATCAGTGATTAGGGATTGATCACTTGCTCGACAGCACGAACTGGTTGCCGTCCGCGTCCTTGAAGATCGACGACGTCCCCCACGGTTCCTTCTTCGGCGCCTGCACGAACTCGACGCCGCGGGCGGTGAGCTGCTCGTGCGTCTTCTCGACGTTGTCACTGGCGAAGACGGCGGTCGAGAAGCCGCCAATCCGGTCCTCGTGTCCGGCCGGCGTGAAGAGCACGACGCGCGTGTCCGCGCCCGGAATGGCCAGCTCGATCCAGCGCTGCGCGCCGGGGTCCGGCCCCATCGGCTGATCGGTCATGACCGTCATGCCCAGCTTCGCGGTGTAGAACTCCAGCGCCCGATCCTGGTTCCTGACAGGAATGCTCACGAACTTCACGGCTTTGATCACGGCTCCTCCTGGTTGAGTCACGACACTGCAGAGAGACGACCAGTATGGAGATCGGGAGGCCGTCGCGCCAGACCGTTTTTGACTGCTATAGTGAATAACACTATAGTAATAAACAACTGCGTGACGCACGTCCAACTGGACCCCCCATGCCGGCAGTCCGCCCCATCGATCCCTACATCATCGACGTGCTCATGCGCGATCTGACCGGGCACGACCGGCAGCCGTCCGCGTTTCTGGTGTACCTGCTGCTGTGGCACCGGACGGCCGGGAGCGGGGCACGGAGCGTGCGCATCAGCCACCGCACGATCGCGGAGGCGACGGGCCTCTCGAAGAGCGCCGTGCAGGCGGCGGTGCGGACGCTGACCCGGCGGCGGCTCGTCCGCAGCCACCGCGACGGACGCACGGCCACGCCCGAGTACGTCGTCGAGCGGCCGTGGATCCGCGCGAAGCCTGCCGCGCGCTGAGATTACAATCAGCGAACACATGCGAAGAGAGTCACGAGCAATGAGGCGGCTGATCCCCGGTCTGCTGGCGGCAACGTTCCTTGGCGCGATCGGCGAGGCCGCCGCGCAGGAGACGCCGCCCGAGAAGCTGCCCATCGGGCGGTTCGTCGCGGACGCGCGCGTCGCCTTCCCGAAATTCCCGGACGATCCGGCGATCGCGTCGGGCATCGGGGTCACGGTCCCGAACCTCCCGGGCCGCGCGTTCGGTCTCGTGGCCGGCGCGCACTTCTACCCGGCACGCCTCGGCAAGGTGACGATCGGGTTCGGCGCCGAGGTGACGGCCGCCCGGCGCGGACGCACCCTCGACACGGGGACGGAGGACGAACCGGCCGAGACGACCGTGAACAGCCGGTTCTCGGCGCTGTCGCCGCAAATCTCGTTGAACTTCGGCTCGCGCGACGGCTGGAGCTACATCAGCGGCGGCATCGGCTGGTCCACCTTCACCGCCGAGCGCGCCGACGCGCCGCTCCCGGATCAGGAGTCCCGGTCGAAGACGATCAATTACGGCGGGGGAGCGCGGTGGTTCGCGAAGAAACACCTCGCGCTGTCGCTGGACCTGCGGTTCTACGCCATCAACCCGCAGGAGCCCACGAGCACGCGGCCCGGAGTGCCGCGCATGACGATGATGGCGTTCAGCGTCGGCGCATCGCTGAGGTAGCTCAGGCGGCTTCCTTGCCGCGGCGCCATTCCTCGAAGAGCCGCGGCGCGTTCCCCGCGACCGAGTGCAGTGACGGGTTCCAGCCGATCGCCCTCGCCCGCGGGCTCCGCACGATCTGATCGAGCGCGAGCGCGTCGGCATACGGGCCCATCTTCTGCCGCGCCTCGGCGAACGGAACATGCCGGACGCTCGGGCTCGTCGGCGCCTGCTTCGCGATCGCGGCCACCAGGTCGTTCACCCGCTCGTCCCCCTCGTCGTTCGCGTGAAACACGCCGGAGGCGTCCGGGTGGACGGCGAGGCGCACGTACAGTTCCGCCAGGTCGCGGTCGTAGACCAGCGGCCAGTGGTTGTCGCCGCTTCCGACCACGCGCACCAGGCTGTTGGCGGCGTCCTTGAACAGGTCCCCGACGATGCCGCGCGACCCGCCGTAGACGACACCCGGGCGAATGACGATGGGCCGGATGCCGGCGGTGGCGGCGTTCAGCACGCGTGTTTCGTGTGCCGGCCGCCACGCGACGATCTCCACCGGGTTGAGGGGCGCCGTTTCGTCAGCCGGCGACGTGCAGTTGCCGAGTACCCAGATCCCCGACGTGTAGATGACGAAGCGCCGCTCCCGCGCCTCTGGCGACAGCATCACGCCAATCGCCGCGGCGTCGACCGCCGCGCGGCGCGGTGACGGCTCGGAGGCGGTGTGGACCACGCCATCCGCCCCTGCCGCCGCGTCGGCGTAGGAGGCCGGGTCGCTCAGATCGCCCAGGACCGGGCGGCCGCCGCGCGCCTGCACGAGCGCCGCCTTCTCGCTGTTCCGCACCAGCGCATCGACCGTGTGCCCCGCGCGCACGAACGCGTCGAGCACCGCCGAGCCGATGTAACCGCTGCCGCCCGTCAGAAAAATCCGCATTCAGTCTCAGCTCCCAGCTCCAGCTCGCAGTCCCAGCTCTCCCGCCTGTTCGCGGCAGGCTGGAGCGCTCCAGCGGACCCTATCAGATATCCCAGATTCTTTCCTGATGATCGTAGAACGTGATCAGTCCGTCTTCGCTGACCTTGAGCACCGCGCCCAGGCGCCCGGCCGCCATCGCCGCCGTCGTCCGCGCGCCTTCGACCGCCAGGTTCGAGTGCGGCTCCGGCGGTTCAGTGTGCAGGAGGATGGCCCCGACCGCCAGCAGCCGGCCGGTGTGATCCATGACCGTGGCGCCGTCGGTGCGTGCCAGGCCGGCGAGGACCGCCGGGTCGAGCTCGCGGACGTTCCGCCCGCGCAGCATGTGCATGAGCTGGCCGCGGGTCGGCACGTCCCCCCCGGTGTGGCGCACGGCATCCAGCTGATCGGCCGGCGCGACGAGCTGCGAGAGCCCGCGCGGCGTCGCGCAGCACCACGAACAGCGCGCCCTCGCGTGAATCGGCCAGGTCGAGCGCCGTCTGGAACAGCCGCTCGGCGAGCGCGGGATTGCCGATGGCGCTCACCCACATCTGGTACTTGGCCTCCAGATCGATCAGGTGCCAGCGCGCATTGCGGAAGCTGAACGTCTGGACCCCATCGGCGAACACCTTGATCTCGTGCGACGGGCTGAGCACGATGCTCAGGTTGCGGTTGCCGGAGGTGGCGAGGGCGTGGGGCCGGTAGGCGGTGGCGCCCGGCACTTCGAGCGCCACCGGTTTCACGTACCGCGCGATCTCGATGATGTCGAGGACGACGCCGCTGCGGTTCACGAGGAACAGCGTCTCCAGGCCGTCGCACAGCCGGTAGAAGCTCTTGATGCCGGTCAGGGCCTGCGAGTACTTGTACGCCTGCTCCGTCCGCAGATGCCGCGGCCGGACCGGATCGTCGTCTCCCTCGAGGACGAGCACGCCCGAGGAGATCGCCCGGTTCTCGTAGCTCGAGAGCGCGGCGACGCGCAGCACGTCGATCGCGGTCGCAATCAGGTCCGCGCGCGAGTGCGCGGCGTCGCCGTACGACGTCGAGTCGAGAAACGCCCCGACGTAGCGATCTTCGATCGCGCCGCGAAACAGGTCGCTGCGTTCCAGCATCTGCTTCGGATCGAAGATCGCGCGGTAGCGCGCCGCCAGCACCGCGCCGATCGCCCGCGCCAGCCGGACCTCGTGCGCCGTGAAGGGACTCTTGGCCGGGACGTGCAGCACGTGCCGCGATCCGAACCAGCGAATCGTGAGGACCGACGGATCGCTGGTCGGCTCGATCGCCAGCCGGCCATCGGACGACATCGACGGGATCGGCTCGGTCTCGAACGTCGCGCGGCTGAAAAACTGCCGCAGCGCCGCCTGCAGGAGGCTGTCGTACAGCGCGCTGGCGGCAAAAACCGGCGGGAGTGACATGGGTTTTCCATCATAATTCACGGCATGGCGCGGCGCACGCTCCTCGACTTCTACGCGGATCTCTCGACGATTCCCGGCGAGTTCGTGGTCTACGACGATGGCTATCGGAGCTGGTCGTACACGTACGCCGAGATTGCCGCGGCCGCCGGCGCCTTCGCGTCCCGGCTCCGCGCCGAAGGCATCGGCAAGGGGCAGACGGTCGCGATCTGGGGCGAGAACCGCGCCGAATGGATCGTCGCGCTCTGGGGGTGTCTGCTCGAAGGCGTCGTGCTCGTGCCGATCGACTATCGCGCGTCGGCGGATTTCCTGCTGCGCGTGACCTCGATCGTCGACGCGCGGGCGGTGCTCGCCGGCGACGCGGTGGACGCCGGCCCGATTGGAGCCGCACGGCGCGTGTGGCCGTTGTCGGACCTGCGGCCGGCAGCATCCGAAGGTACCGCCACGGCCGGTGCGACGGGACACGCCGAGTGCGGACATCACCGCAGACACGACGGCCGAGATCATCTTCACGTCGGGCGCGACGGCCGAGCCGAAAGGGGTCGTCATCTCCCATCGCAACATCCTCGCGAACATCGTCCCGATCGAGCGCGAGATGGCGAAGTACAAGAAGTACGCGCGCCCGTTCCTCCCGATCCGGTTCCTGAACCTCCTGCCGCTCAGCCACATGTTCGGTCAGGCGATGGCGACCTTCGTACCGCCCATGCTGCCGGGCGTGGTCGTCTTCACGCGGAGCCTACGCGCCCGAAGATATCGTCCGGCAGATTCGCGAGCGCCGCATCTCGGTCCTGGTCTGCGTGCCCAAGATGCTGGACGTGCTGCGAGAGCACGTTCTGCGGGTCGCGCCCGAAGCGGCCGACCTCCCGGTCACGATGCACTGGATGCAGCGCTGGTGGAAGTACCGCCGCATCCACAGGATGTTCGGGTTCAAGTTCTGGGCGATGGTCGTCGGCGCCGCGCCGCTCGATCCGGAGCTCGAGGCGTTCTGGGGCCGCCTGGGGTTTGTCGTCGTTCAAGGATACGGCCTGACCGAGACGGCGCCCATCGTCACGCTGAACCATCCGCTGCGTGCGGCCCGGGGCGCCGTCGGCAAGCCGATCGCCGGCGTGGAGGTGCGAATCGCCGAGGATGGCGAGATCCTCGTGCGCGGCGAGAACGTCTCGCGCGGGTACTACAACGCCCCGGAAGAGACACGCGCCTCGTTCGAGGACGGCTGGTTCCATACCGGCGACATCGGCGCGCTCGACGACAAGGGACAGCTCCACATCCGCGGGCGCAAGAAGGAAATGATCGTGACGCCCGAGGGCTTGAACGTCTTTCCGGAAGACGTCGAGCGCGTGCTGAACGAGCTCCCCGGAGTCACCGAGTCCGCCGTCGTCGGCGCGACGCTGCCGGGATCGACCGCCGAACGCGTGCAGGCGGTGATCGTCGCCGCCCCGGGAACCGACCTCGACGATCTCGTCCGCCAGGCGAACGCGGGGCTGCAGGATCATCAGAAGCTCCGCGCCGTGGCGCTCTGGCCCGGGCCCGAGCTGCCGCGCACCGAGGGGACGCGGAAGCTGAAGCGGCGCGAGCTGAAACAATGGCTGGCCGATTCAGCGACTGGTGATCCCGGCCGGCCGGAGCCTGCCGGAGGCAGCGAACGCCACCGGCGGGCGCAGCGTGGTTTCGGTGCTGGAGCGGTTCGCGCCGGGGCGGACGATCGGAACCGCCACGACGATCGACGAGCTGGGACTCAGCTCCCTGGAGCGCGTCGAGCTGCTGATGGCGCTCGAAGAGACCTTGCAGGTCACTGTGGACGAAGGCGGCGTTCGCGGCGGCCAGGACGGTCGCGGATCTCGAGGCGCTCACCCGGCCGATCGAGGCGGGCGCCCCCGCGGCCATCCTCCAGCGCGGCCGAGCCAATCGCGTTTCCTTCGTGGAACCGCACAGCGCCTGTGCGGGCCCTGCGCCGCGCGAGCCTGCCGACGTGGATTCTGCCGCTCGCGCGAGTATTCGTGACGCTCGAGGTCGCAGGGCCTGGAGCACCTCGACAATATCCCCGGCCCGGTGATCTTCGCCGCGAACCACCAGAGCCACCTCGACGGCCCGATGATCCTGCAGGCGCTGCCGGCCCGATGGCGCTACCGGCTCGCCCCGGCGATGGCCAAGGAGTTCTTCAAGGCGCACTTCTACCCGGTCGGGGTTCTCCGTCGGCGCGCGCCTGACCAACAGCCTGAACTATTATCTGGCTTCAGCCTTCTTCAACGCGTTTCCGCTTCCGCAGCGCGAGACAGGCACCCGCCAGACGCTGCGCTACATCGGAGACCTCATCGGACAGGGCTACTCGATCCTCATCTTCCCGGAAGGCGCGCAGGACCGACAACGGGGAGATCAACCGGTTCCAGCCAGGGGTCGCGATGATCGCCGCCCGGCTCGATGTCCCAGTTGTGCCGGTGCGGATCGAGGGACTGGACCGGGTGCTCCACCACACGTGGAAGGCCCCCAGCCGCGGGCCCGCGCCGAGTGGCGTTCGGAGCGCCTATGTCATTGAAAGGCAACGATTACGTCGCGTTGGCGGCGCGAGGTGGAAGCGGCGGTTCGAGGGATGGAGCGGCTGAGTTTGCTAATGCCGCGCCAATGTGGCACAATATTTGATAGGAAAGGATAGCACTTGAGCAAGGACGATCTGATAGACGTGCAAGGCACAGTGGTGGCGGTTCACAGCGGCGGGCTTTACCGTGTGCAGTGCGACCAGGGCCATGAGGTGCTTGCCCAGTTGAGCGGCCGGATGCGCCGCTTTCGAATCAAGGTGGTGCCGGGAGATCGCGTAACCGTCGGGGTTTCTCCGTACGATCCGGTCCGAGGCATCATCACCTTCCGAGCTCGCTAACATTACGATTTTGAATTCCCATACAGCATCACATCGAGCGCCGCGTGGAGGACGAAGGCGCGGAGGTCCTCGTTCCGGCGCATCGCGCGGCGGCCGGGCACTTCCACGTGCCGGCCACGACACGCGAGGTCACGAGGCCCCAGGCGGCCTACGATCCGCGGCCGGTCACCTTCGACACGCTCGGGACTGGAGCCCTCGCTCATCGAGGGCATCCGCATCCGCGGGTTCTCCAGCACCACGCCGATCCAGAGCGCCGTCATTCCGATCGTCATGAGCGGCGACGACATCATCGGCTGCGCCGACACCGGCACCGGCAAGACGGCGGCGTTCCTGCTGCCGATCATCAACCGGATGCTGAAGGCGCGGGCGCTGGCGCCGGAAGAGCGCGGCTACACGCGCGTCCTGATTCTCGCGCCGACGCGCGAGCTCGCCGTGCAGATCGAAGACGACGTCCAGGGCTTCATCTATCACACCGACATCACCAGCATCGCGGTCTACGGCGGCGTCGACATGGGGCCGCAGGAGCGCGCCCTCAAGTCGGGCGTCGACATCGTCGTGGCGACGCCGGGCCGGCTGATGGACCACATGCGGAGCAAGACCGTCGGCTTCGACAAGCTCGACACGCTGGTGCTCGACGAGGCGGACCGGATGATGGACATGGGCTTCTGGCCCGACGTCCGCCGCATCGTGCAGGTGCTGCCGGATTCGGCGCGCGCGGCAGACGCTGCTCTTCTCGGCGACGATGCCGGAAGAAGTCATGAAGCTCGCCGACGAGGTCGTGCGCGACGCGAAGTACGTGCAGATTGGATCGGCCGGCGGCCCCGCCAAGAGCATCACGCACACGATCGAGAGCGTGCCGGCCTCCGAGAAGACCGAGTGGCTCGCGAAGTTCCTGCGGCGCGCCAGCGGTCCCGTGCTCGTGTTCGTGCGCACGAAGTCGGGCGCCGAGCGGCTGGCGCGCAAGCTGGCGTCGTTCGGCCTGAAGGCGGCGGCGCTGCACGCCGATCGGACGCAGGCGCAGCGGACGCAGGCGGTGGAGGGCTTCCGCAGCGGCAGCTACCGGGTGCTCGTCGCGACCGACGTGGCGGCTCGCGGCCTCGACATCGACGGCATCACGCACGTCGTGAACTACGAAGTGCCTTCCAGCCGTGAGATGTACGTGCATCGCGTCGGACGGACGGGCCGGGCCGACGCCACGGGCACGGCGCTCACGCTTGTCGCTCCCGAGGAACTGCGCGCGCTTCAGGCGCTGCAGCGCTCGTTCGGGATCGAATTGCAGGGATGATGGACGAGAGGATCAACCACTTCGCGCCGTCGGCCGCGCTGCCGCAGGCGGAGACGCCGGCTCAGCCGGCCGTCGACCCGGAACCGTCGCCGTCGCCGGGGCTTTCACCTGGAGCGTCGGCGCTCGCGCCGGCCGCACCGCCAGTCTCCCCCGCCGTCGAGAAGTTCAAGTCGTGCCGCTGGCGCGCGACGCCCGACGTCGGGGAGTACTGCACCCACCGCGACGTGCTGCCGTTTGCCGGGAAAGAGGGCTTCAGCCCGGACTCCTGGTGCCCGGAGTGCCAGTTCTACAAGCTCAGGCGCACTCCCAAGAAGCGCGAGCGGATAGACTTTTCATATTGAGTGTTCCGGCCGAGTCCTGGTCCGGCTTTAGCCGGACCTATTAGCCGGACCCGATTACTCCAGAAACTCCCTCGCCAGGTCCGCCCACTCCCCCTTCGGCGCCAGCTCCAGGTACGTCTTCCAGTGCGGCTTGGCATCCGGCGAATGCCCCGTCTTTTCGAGCGTGACGGCCAGGTAGAAGTGCGCGTCGGCGTAGCCGGGATTGAGCGCGACGGCGTCGCGGTAGCACACCAGCGCCCCCTCGAACCGCCCGAGATCGTGCAGGATGTTGCCGAGGTTGAAGTGCGCCTCGAAGCAGTCCGGATCGAGGCCGATGGCGCGCTCGTAGAGCGCCTGCGCTTCGATCAGCTCGTCGCCGGCATAGTGGAGATTCGCGAGGTTCACGATCGCCGGGACGAGGTCCGGGATCGATCACGAGCGACTTGCGGTAGGCGAGGGCCGCCGCCGCCATCTTCCGTTCATCACCGTCGTCGAGCTGCGATCCTTCGAGGAAGTACTTCGCCGCCTGCGCGGCCTGCGGGCCGCCGAGAGGGTTGGGGATCGGGCCGGACGGAAACTGCGCGGACGCCGTGGCGGTCCGGCTGCGCTTGCGCGGTTCGAGGGTGACGACCTTGGGCCGCGGCGCGTCGGAGGCGGCGTGGCCGGAGACGAAATCCAGCTGGAGCTGCCCCTGGCGCTCGGCGACGAGCGCGCGCAGGATCACGCGCAACGGCGTGCCGCGTTCGAGCTCCGCGGCCACCTGCTTGATCGTGAGGAGGTCGCTGAAGCCGAACTCGCGGACGTCGCGGGGCACGCCCGCCTGGCGCAGCAGTCCCCACTTCTCGAGATAGCGCAGATGGTTTTCGGTGACCGCGGGATAGAGACTGCGGATCTCGCGGAGGCCGTACGGACCGCCGGCCGATGACGGGAACGACGTCATGTGACCGCGAAGATTAGCCACACGAGGGGGAAAGTCAAGCCTTACAATTGGTCCCCATGCTGCTGGCCGGAGATCTGGGCGGAACGAAAACGCTGCTGGGGCTCTTTGCGGCGGCGCCGGAGCGTCCGACGGCGGTGGATGTCGCGGAGTTCGTCACGCTCGACTACGACGGCATCGAGCCGATGATCGAGTCGTTCCTCGAGTCGCGGCGCCTCGAGACGAAGCGGATCGACGCGGCGTGCTTCGGCGTGGCCGGGGCCGTCACCGGCCAGGTCGCGCGGATGACGAACGTGCCGTGGCGCGTGGACGGCGCGGCGGTCGCCGAGGCGCTCGGCTTCAAACGCTCGCGCGTGCTGAACGATCTGGAAGCCCTCGCCTACGGGGTCAGCGTGCTGGAGCCCGACGAGCTCGCGATTCTCCAGCAGGGCGTGGCGCTCGCGGACGGCAACGCGGCCGTCATCGCCGCGGGCACCGGGCTCGGCGAGGCGCTGCTGCTCAACGTGGACGGCCGCTTCGTTCCGGGCGAATCGGAGGGCGGGCACGCCGACTTCGCCGCCCGCACCCCGCGCGAGCTCGATCTGGTGCGCGAGCTCACGCGCATATTCGGCCGCGTCAGCGTCGAGCACGTGCTCTCGGGGGCCGGACTCGTCAACCTGTATCAGTTCACGCACGACTCCTTCGGGACCGAGCCGATGGCCACCCCGAACAGCGTGGCGCCGGCGCGGTTGTGCGAAGGAGTCGGCGAGGTGGAGGACCCTTCGGAGCTGCCGGCGCGGATCAGCCGGGCCGCGATGGACCGGCGGTGCGAGCGGTGCGAGGACGCGCTCGAGATGTTCGTCTCGGCGTACGGCGCCGAAGCGGGCAACATCGCGCTGCGGGCGGTCGCGACGGCGGGCGTCTACGTCGGCGGCGGCATCGCGCCGAAGATCCTGCCCGCGCTCCAGAGCGGCGCGTTCCTCGAAGCGTTCCGCGCCAAGGAGCCGATGGCCCATCTCGTCGCCACGATCCCGGTTGCCGTCATCCTGAACCCCGATGCCGGTCTCATCGGCGCCGCGTCGTACACGCAGTACCTCTCGCTCAAAGCCTGAGCCTGGTTTCCTGATCTCCTGATCTCCTGTTTCTATCGCCCCGGTTGCTGCGCAATGCCCCTCTCCGCCATCAGCTTCTCGATTTCCGCCGCGTCCACCGGCGCGAGCCCCGACAGGTTCTCGTAGCCGCCGGGCGTGATGAGGATCACGTCCTCCAGCCGGACGTACACGCGCTCCTCGGGAATGGTGATCGCCGGCTCGATGGTGAAGATCATGCCGGGCTTCAGCTCGTCGTACGGCACGGTCGCGTCGTGCACTTCCATCCCGACCATGTGGCCGAGGCCGGAACGGCCGGCCCGCGTCGCCTGCGCGCGGTGCTCCGCCACGAAGCGCGCGGCGGCTTCCTGGTTCCGCGGGTTCGTGAACCTGTACTCCGCCATGACGGCGTCCATCTTCCTGACGACGTCCTGCAGGATGTCGCGCACCTTGCCGGGACGGATCGACGTCATCAGCGCCTGATAGAGCTTCACGTAAACCGTGTACAGCTCGCGCTGATCCGGCGTGAACTTCCCGTTGATCGGGAACATGCGGGTCACGTCGGAGGTGTAGTACTTGTAGTCCGGCGCGTAGTCGAACAGGACGAGGTCGCCGTCTTTCGTCCGCGTTTGCGCGGCATGGTAATGCGGCCACGAGGCGTTCTTCCCCGCCGCCACCAGCGCGAAGTACGCGATGCCCTGCGCGTTGTTCTTCTTGAAGACGTAATCGGCGATGGCCTCGAGCTCGTACTCGTACATGCCGGGCTCCGCCGACCGCATCGCTTCCATGATGCCCTGCGCGGCGATCCGGGTGGACTCCCGGATGACCGCAACCTCGCGTGCGCTCTTGACCATGCGCATCGCGTCGAGAACCGGATCGAGGTTCACGAGCTCGATCCCGGCCGCCTGCTCCCGCAGCTTGCCCATGAACCACTCTTCACGGGATTTCTGCCCATCCCAGGGATCGGCCGCACGAGCGGCGGCATGCGCCGCCTCGCGGTCCGGCGTGCCGGCGCCGCGGGTTTCGCCGCGGAAGGTCGTGTAGACGATCCGCCCCGTGAGTGCCTTCGCGGCCGCGCCGAAGTCCTGGCGCGGGACCACCCGCTCGATGCCGGTCAGGTTCACGGCCTGCTCGCCCGGCGCCAGGACCGGCCCCTCGGAGCGCTCGGCATTCGCATTGCGCGGCGCGATGTACAGCGTCGACGACTTCGACCGGCCGTCGATCACGAGGATGGCGCGGGGCACCTCGACGCCGGTCAGGTAGTAGAACTGGTTGCTCTGCCGGAACTTCTCGTACACCGACGTTTCCGTGGCCCCTTGCACGACGACGACGGCGTCGCCGATGGCCTGCATCACGCCGGCCCGCCGCGCGGCGAACTCGTCCTTCGGAAACGCGTCGGTGAAGAGCGGCGGCTGCGCGAGGGCCCCGTGGGCCGCCCCGAGAATCACCAGGAGCGCGAGAATGCGTTTCGTCACCATGATGGGGGATATATTATCGGGATTCCCGAGTCCTGAACGAATCCCGAGTCCCGAGTCCCGAGTCCCGAACCTGACATCTTGACCTCACACCGCTATCCAGAATCGCCGAAGGCCGACGTCGTCGACATCTACCACGGCGTCCGCGTGGAGGATCCCTACCGCTGGCTCGAAGATCCGGACAACCCGGCGACCGCCGCGTGGGTGGACGCGCAGAACGGGCTGACGCGCTCGGTGCTGGACGGGCCGGTTCGCGATGGGCTCGTCGAGCGCCTGACGGCCCTGTACAACTACCCGCGCACGGGTGTGCCGATCAGACGCGGCCACCGCTATTTCTTCATGCACAACACCGGCCTGCAGGACCAGCCGGTGCTCTACGTGCAGGATGGAGTGGACGCGTCCCCGCGGGTGCTCATCGATCCGAATACGATGGGCGCGCCGGGCGGTCCCGGCCACGGCGGTCCCGTCGCGCTGACGGCCATGGAAGTCAACGCCGCGGGAACGGTTGTCGCCTACGGGCTCTCGACGAGCGGCAGCGACCGGCAGGAGATCTTCGTCCGCGACGTCGAGAGCGGCGCCGATCGCACCGACCGCCTGCAGTGGGCGAAGTTCGTGGCGATCGCGTGGGTGAAAGACGGCAGCGGGTTCTACTACACGAGGTTCCCGGAACCCGGCACGGTGGAACCGGGGGACGAGCACTACTTCAACAAGGTCTACTACCATCGCCTCGGCGACGCGCAGGAGCGCGACGCGCTCGTCTTCGACAAGCCCGCCGAACGCGAAACGGTCTTCGGCGTCGAGATCAGCGACGACGATCGGTGGGTCGTCATCACGGCCTTCGAAGGGTCCAGCGACAAGTGCGAGATCTACCTGTTGGACCGTCACGCAGCCGGCGGGTCCGCCGGCGCCGCTGTTCACCGGATTCGCGTCCGCTTACGCGTTCATCGAGGCCGCCGCATTCAATTCGGGACACCAAACGCGTCTCTTCTTCAGGACTGACCACCGCGCGCCCCGCGGCAGGATTGTCTGGGTCGATGCCTCGAGGCCCGACGTGCCGCCGGTGGAGGTGGTTGCGGAATCGCCCGACAAGCTGTCGGCGGCGCTCCTCATCCACGGCACGCTCGTCGCGTCGTACCTGGAGAACGCCAGCGACCGCATCCGGCTCTTCGATCTCGCCGGGCGGCCGGCCGGCACGGTCGATCTGCCGGCGATCGGCTCGGTCTCCGGCATCAGCGGACGCCCCGAAGACGACGAGATGTTCGTCGGCTTCAGCTCCTTCGTCTATCCGCCGGCAAACTATCGCTACGACTTCGCGGCGAAGGCGCTCGCGCCGTTCGGCTCGAGCGAGCGGCGGATGCGATCCCGCGGATTACGAGACGGCACAGGTGTGGTATCCCTCGAAGGACGGCACGAAGGTGTCGATGTTCCTGGTGCACCGCAAAGGGTTGCCGCTGGACGGCCGCGCGGCCGGTGCTGCTGACGGGGTACGGCGGCTTCAACATTTCCCTCACGCCCTCGTTCGATCCGGCCAACTTCGTGCTGATCGACAAGGGCGGGATCTACGCGGTCGCCAATCTGCGCGGCGGCGGGGAATACGGGGAAGCCTGGCACGAGGCGGGGATGTTCGAGCGCAAGCAGAACGTGTTCGACGACTTCATCGCGGCCGCCGAATGGCTCGGCGCGAGCGGGTGGTCGGCCCGCGGGAAGATTGCGATTGAAGGAGGCAGCAACGGCGGGCCTTCTCACCGGGGCCGTCATGGTGCAGCGGCCGGATCTCTTCGGCGCCGTCGTCTGCCGCGTGCCGGTCGCCGACATGCTCCGTTATCACCTCTTCACCGTCGGCCGGTTCTGGATCTCCGAATACGGATCGGCCGATGACCCGGCACACTTCCCCTTCCTCTACCAGTACTCGCCGCTGCACAACGTGAAGGACGGCGTCGCCTACCCGCCGATCCTGATCACGACGGCGGACACGGACGATCGCGTGTCGCCCGGCATGGCGAAGAAGTTCGCCGCGCGGCTGCAGGCGGCCGGCGGCGACGCCTCCCCCGTCCTGATCCGCGTCGAGACGAAGGCCGGGCACGGCGCGGGAAAGCCGGTCTCGAAAATGATCGAAGAGGACGCGGATATTTTTGCGTTCCTGTTCGAGTTTTTGAGGGTGGAGTAGGAAGAGCCGTTCTTGGTTCTTGGTTCTTGGTTCTTGGTTCTTGGTTCTGTTGTTCGTTCTTCGTTCGTTCTCGTTCTCGTTCGTGAGGAAAGACGTGAAACCACTTGCCGCGGGAATTGTCGCGTACTTCGTGATGACGGGCGTTCTGACCGCGCAGGGCCCGCCGTCCGCGGCCACGCCGTCCCCGGCCGCGCCGTCCGCGGCCAGTTTGCAGACGCGTCCGGAGCGCACGGCGTTCAACGAGACCAGCACTTACGCCGACGTCGTCGCTTTCATGGAGGCGGCGGCGAAAGCGGCGCCGAAGCTCATCCACCTGACAACGTTCGGGACGTCGTCCGAGGGGCGAACGCTGCCGCTGGCGGTCGTCGGAGCGGCCGGCGCGTCTCCTGACGCCGTGCGCCGCACGGGAAAACTGCGCGTGTACATCCAGGGCAACATCCATGCGGGAGAGGTCGAAGGCAAGGAATCCGCCCAGATGCTGCTGCGCGAGCTGGCGGAAGGAAAACACGCCGACTGGCTTCGCTCGATGGTGCTGCTCGTCGCGCCGATCTACAACGCCGACGGCAACGAGAAGTTCTCCCTGACCAACCGCGGCCGTCAGCACGGGCCGATGGCCGGGCAGGGGCAGCGGCCGAACGCGCAGGGGTACGACCTGAACCGCGACCACATGAAGCTCGACTCGCCGGAGGCGCGCGGCGTTCGTGAAGCTGATGAACGAGTACGATCCGCACGTGTCGATGGACCTGCACACGACGAACGGGACGCGGCACGCCTACCACCTCACCTACGCGCCGCCGCTCAACCCGGCCACCGACCCCGCCATCGTCGATCTCCTGCGCAAGGACTGGCTGCCGTCGGTGACCAGGACCATCAAGACCAAGTACGACTGGGACTACTACTACTACGGCAACGTCGAGGGACGCGGCCCCGCCGGCTCGCCGGACGAACGCGCGTGGAAGTCGTTCGATTCACGCCCGCGCTTCAACAACAACTACATCGGCCTTCGCAACCGCATCGCGATCCTCAGCGAGGCGTACTGGTACGACACCTTCGAGGACCGCATCAAGGCGACGAGCCGGTTCGTCGAAGAGCTCCTCGCGTACGCGACACGCGCACGCGTCGAGGATCCGGACGCTCACGGCAGCGGCCGACAGCCGGAAGCTGCCCGGAAGCCGGCTGGCGCTGCGGGCCGCGCTCGAGCGGGCACCCGAGCCGGTCGAGATTCTGATGGGCGAAGTCGTTCAGGAGAAGAACCCCAACGATGGGCACCTGATGGATCGCCGCGTGGACGTGAGGAAGCCGGAGCGGATGCCCGAGTACGGGACTTTCAAAGCGACCGTCACCGAGCGGGTGCCGTCGATCTACTACCTGCCGGCGGCGCTGACGAAGGCCGTCGAGCATCTGCGCGCGCACGGTGTCCGGGTCACGCCGCTCGCGCGCGCGACAACCGTCCGGGTCGAGGAGTTCCAGATCGCGGGCAGCGCCGTCGCGCAGGAGTTCCAGGGTCACAAGGAGCGGACGCTCGAGGGCGCCTGGGTGGCGGCCGAACGGCAACTGCCCGCCGGGACCCTCCGGGTGGACATGACGCAGCCGCTCGCGCGCCTCGCGTTCTACCTGATCGAGCCGCGCTCGGACGACGGGCTGGTCGACTGGAACATCCTGGACGAGGCGATCGGCGAGTCGAAGGTCTTTCCGATCGTGCGGTCGCGGGACTGACGCCCGACGCCCCCTTCATGACCTGACCCCGCGTCACGGTCATGACCTGACCCCGCGTCACGGTCATGACCTGACCCTGACGTCACGTTCATGACCTGACCCCGACGTCACGTTCATGACCTGACCCCGGGCTACCCGAACAAGCGCCGCCGCAAACTCCTTCGCGGACGCGAATCGATCGCCGGGGCGCAGGCCTCAGCGCGCGCAGGAGCGCCTCCGACGCGTGTGCCGGCAGCGTCGGCTGACGCTCCCGCGGGTCGGCGGGCGTGCCCTTCAACATCGTGCCGAGCAGCGCCGGCATCGAGACCGCGTCGTAGGGCAGCATGCCCGTGGCCATCTCGTAGCCGAGGACGCCCATCGTGAAGATGTCGGACCGCAGGTCGGCCGCCTGACCGGTGAGCAGCTCGGGCGCGATGTACCGCAGTTCCTCGTCGGCGAGGCCAAGGCCCCGCAGCGTCTGCTCCTGCAGCGTCGCGAGCAGGTCCTGCCCCTGCCAGATGCCCGCTGTCGAGATCATCAGCCGTTCCTCCTCGTCGCCGCTGGCGCGCGAGATTCGGATGATCTCGGGGGTCAGGCCGCACAGCAGGCCGTTGCGGCGGTGCAGCGCCCGCGCGGCGTCGACGAGCTGGACGAGCAGCGGCTGAAGACGCGGCCACGGGATCGCTCCCGTCTCCGCCATCAGCTCGCGCAGGTTCGGCCCCAGGATGAATTCGGTGACGACGTAGACGAGGCCGCCCTCTTCGCCGTAGTCGCGCACCTGGATGATCGAGGGGTGCGCCAGCTGCAGCGTCCGGGCCTCGCGGAGAAACCGGCCGCGGACGCCGTCCCAGTTGCGCTGGCCGTTCGGCCGCAGCATCCGGATCGCGACCGGGTGGCCAAGCGCGCGGTGAACTCCGCGAAACACCTCGCTGCCCAGCCGGCCGGGGCCGATCCGCTCCTGGATGTCGTACGTCGCGAGCAGCGCCGACGGAGTCCCGTCAGTGGCGACCGTCGGCCGCCCGTCGCCCGCCCCGATCGCCGCCCCGAAGTCCGCCATGCTCTGCCACCGGTCCGCGGGGCGCTTCTCCAGCGCGCGCCCGACGACCAGGTCCACCCACGCAGGCAGCTGCGGGCGGAACTGGCTCGGGCGCGGCACGGGGGACGACAGGTGCGCCGTCACGATCGCGATCGCATCGTGCCCATCGAACGGCACCCGTCCGGTCAGCATCTCGAAGACGACGACGCCGAGGCTGTAGACGTCGGAACGCTGATCGATCGTGCCGGCAGCCAGCTGTTCGGGCGAGGCGTACGCAATCGTGCCGATGAACTGGTCGGCGCCGGTCAGCCGCGTCTCGTCGGTGGCCTCACGGAGGTTCGCAATGCCGAAATCGACGATCTTGTAGACCTGGTCGCCGCCGGCGAAGTCGTGGCGGACGATGTTGGCCGGCTTCAGATCGCGATGGACGATTCCGCCGCGGTGCGCGAGCTCCAGCGCGTTGCAGAGCGGCGGCACGATGCGCCTGACGTCGTCCACCTCCAGCCGTCCGCGCTGGGCGATCTCGTCCTTGACGCTTGGCCCGTTCAGCAGCTCCATGACGAGAAACGGCGTGCGGGACGCATCGACGTGGAAGTCGAGGATGCCGACGATGTTGGGATGGTGCAGGCTTGCGGCGGCGCGGCTCTCACGCACGAACCGGTCGCGAACCGTCGGGGTCGCGTCGTCGGCGCGAATCACCTTGATGGCGACTTCGTCGCGGAGCAGGACGCGGCGGGCGCGGTAGACCGAGCCCATGGCGCCGGATGCGATGAGCGAGAGGATCTCGTAACGTCCGTCGACAATCTGACCAGGGGAGAGCACGGGGGCATTTAATCACGGGAACAGGAGATCAGGAGAACAGGAGATCAGGAGAACAGGACGTTGGTTTGTATGTCTGACTTGCTCGCTGTTTGTTCGTTTCGAATCAAAAGAAAGAAAAATCTCCTGACCTCTTGATCTTCTGAACTCCTGTTCCAGACGGGCTTTGCGACGCGCTTACCTCTGGATCCGCGCCGACCCGCCTTTCGCGAAGGCGCGCACCTGGTCCACCGTCGCCATCGTGGTGTCGCCGGGGAACGTCGCGATGAGCGCGCCGTGAGCCCAGCCGAGCCTGACGGAGTCGTCGGGCGTTTCGCCGCTGAGCAGCCCGTAGATGAGCCCGGACGCGAAGCCGTCGCCGCCGCCCACGCGGTCGTAGACATCGAGCTCGCACGTCGGCGCGACCGACGTGTGGCCGTCGATCCACGCCACCGCGCCCCAGCTGTGGCGGCTGGTCGAGTGCACCTCGCGCAGCGTCGTCGCGACGACCTTGATCCGCGGGTAGCGCGCCACGACGGCTTCGATCATCCCGAAGAACGCGCTCGGATCGAGCTTCGAGGCCGAGGCCACTTCCGGCCCGGCGATCCCCAGGCCTTTCTGCAGGTCCTCTTCGTTGCCGACCAGCACGTCCACGTGCTCGACGATCCGGCCGAGCACCGACACGGCGCGCTTGTGCCCTCCCGAGGCGGCCCAGAGCTTCTCGCGATAGTTCAGGTCGAACGACACGATCGCGCCGTGCTGCCTCGCCGCCTCCATCGCCTCGATGATGAGCTCGGCCGTCGTCTCCGAGAGCGACGCGAAGATGCCGCCGCTGTGGAACCACCGGATGCCGGTGCCGAATATCCTGGCCCACTCGAAGTCGCCCGGCTTCAGCTGCGCCGCCGCCTCGTTGCTGCGGTTGTAGAAGACGACGGGCCCTCGGACGCCGTATCCGCGGTCGCTGTAGACCGCCGCCATGTTCGGGCCCCAGGCGCCATCGTGCTTGAACATCTTGTAGAACGGCGTCACGCCCATTCCGCGCACGCGCCCGGCGATGAGATCCCCGATCGGGTAGTCGACCATCGCCGTGGCAATCCCGGTGCGCAGGCCGAAGCAATCCGACAGGTTGGCCGCCGTGTTGAATTCGCCGCCGCTCACGTGAATGGCGCACGACATCGCTTTCCGAAAAGGGACGGGGCCGGGGTCGAGACGGTGAATCAGCGCGCCAAGAGAGAGAAAGTCCAGCGTGCCGGTCGGGAGAATCTTGAGAGCATTGTCCATGATGGAGAGACGCTATGCGTGGACTCGACGTCGTGTCAAGGCGAGCGGCCAGCGTGGACTGTGGCATCACCGGAAGATCCCCCTGATCTTCCGCCCGATCCCCGACACCAATCCCTCGAGGGCGCGCTTCACCCGCTGCTTGACGGTGCCGCGATGGATCGGGCACAGGCGTGTCGGGATGTCGTCCGCTTCCTTGAAGTACTCCGTGTAAAGCGGGCAGCCCTCGACGGGGGCCAGGTAGGACACGAGACAGAGTTGTGACTCGCGGAGCCCCGAGGGTTTCTCGAACTCCGTCGGCGGCCGCAGGCCGGCCGCGCGACGCATGTAATCGCTCCAGATGGGCAGCGCGTACCGGGACCCGTAGGCTTCGCGCCCGATCGTCTTCGGCTGATCGAATCCGACCCAGACGCCGACCACGACGGCCGACGAGAAGCCGACGAACCACGCATCCTTGAAATCGTTGGTGGTGCCGGTCTTCCCTCCCGCGGGGAACCGGACTCCCCAGGAACGGGCCGCCGCGCCGGTGCCGCGCGTGATCGCGTCCTGCAGCATGGACACCATCTGGTAGGCCGTCTGCGGCGACAGGACACGCTCGGTTTGCGGCGGATCGTCGAAGGCGGACCCGCCATCGGCGTCCACGACGCGGACGATGCCGCGCGGGCGGACTGCGAAACCGCCGTTCGGAAACATCGCGAAGGCGGCCGTCAGATCGAGCGGCGTGACTTCTCCAGTGCCGAGCGACAGCGACGGCACGTCGGGGAGGTCGTCGAGCCCGGCGTCCGAGGCGAGCCTCAGGATCGGGCGCGATCCGAGGCGCTGCTGCAACGCGGTCGCGGCGCGGTTGTTCGACTCGATGAGCGCGGCGCGCAGCGTCAGCGCATCGGGCGTGTCGCCGCGGGCGTTGCGGGGCGCCCACTCGTCGGGGCCCTGCGGACGGATGTTCGCGAGCCCGTCCAGGACCGTGACCGGCGAGAACCCGTGGTCGAGCGCGGCGGCATACAGCAGCGGCTTGAACGCGGATCCCGGCTGCCGGCGGCTGCGCGTGGCGCGGTTGAACTGCGACAGCCGGAAATCCCCGCCGCCGACGAGCGCGAGGATGTCGCCGTTGCGCGGGTCGATCGCGACGAGCGCCGCCTGAAGCTGCGGGTCGCTGAACCGCCGCAAGCCCTCGGCGACGGCGCGTTCGGCCGCTTCCTGCAGTTGCGGCACGAACGTCGTCCGCACGTCCCAGTCGGGCGGATGGTCGCCGCCGAACCGATCGCGGAACTGCTGGCGCAGGAACTCTTTTGCGTAGCCGCCGCGCGGATCGGTCGCGCCGGGGTACGGGGCGATGCGGATGGGCGTGGCCTTCGCCGCGCGCTCCTGGGCCTCGGTGATGAACCCTTCCTGGCGCATCCGCGCCAGCACGATGTGGCTGCGGGCGCGCGCGCCCTCGAGGTTGGTCCACGGCGAGAGCGCGGACGGCGCACGGGCGAGCCCGGCGACGAGCGCGCACTCCGCGAGGTTCAGGCTCTTCGCGGGCCTCCGGAACAGGTGCTGCGACATCGTCTCGACGCCGTACACGCCGGCGCTGAGATAAATGCGATTCAGATACAGCTCGAGGATCTGCTCCTTCGACAGCTGCGAATCGATCATCAGCGCGAGAACCGCCTCGCGGGCCTTCCGGCCGTACGATTTCCGGTTCGAGAGAAAGAGCGTCCGCGCGAGCTGCTGCGTCAGGGTGCTGCCGCCCTCGAGCGTGCCCGGGGACCGGACGTTGCGGAAGACGGCCCGGCCGAGCGCGATGGGATCGACGCCCGGATGCAGGAAGAACCGGTGGTCCTCGACGGCGACGAACGCGTGCTGCAGGTCGGCCGGGATGGCGGCAAGCGGGACGTCCCGCCGGTGCTCGTCCATGCGGAACCAGCGAGTGCCGTCGGCGGCGAGAAACCACGTGTCGCCGACGCCGCGCTGCAGCTTGTGCACCGCCCACGCCTGCCGCAGCGTCCACGTCATGGCAATCGCCGTGAGCACGACGAGCGTGCCGAAGATGACCGCGGCGATGCGATCGCGCAGCCGCTTCGGGATCGTGATGAGACGAATCACTGGCGACGGCCGCGGCGCGCGTTCAGGTACAGCGACAGCACAGTGTAGTAGACGGGAAAGAACAACGACGCGATCAGGAGCAGCCCTGGAACTTCCGGCAGCGTCCAGATGATCGCCACAATCATCACGCCCCAGGCGGCGCAAAGCCCGTTCGTCACGCCGCGGAGCACCGGCGTCCGCGTGGGGTAGACGTAGCCGATCCTGACGAATACGAGCGCGCTCAACACCAGGAGAATGGCGCCGTTCACCTCGGCCGGCAGGCCCCCGGCGTGAAGGTAGAGGGCGACGATGTTCCAGTACGACGGGAACCCCGTGAAAAAGTAGTCCTCTGTCTTGGCATCGGTGCTCGCAAAGCCGTAGGCGCTGCTCAGCAATACCGCGACCGCGACGAGCCATCCCCACGTCGTGGGGAGGTCACCGGCATGGAAGAGCAGCAGAATGGGGACGAAGACGAACGTGAGGTAGTCCACGATATCGTCGAGCCGAGCGCCGTCGAAGCCGGGGGTGGCCTCCTTCACCCGTGCCATCCGCGCCAGGAGGCCGTCTGTGGCGTCGATGGTGGTCGCCACCACCATCAGGAGGAACGCGCCGCGGTAGTCCCCGTGGATGACGTCGAGGGCGGCGGCAAACGCCGCAATCGCCCCGCTCGCCGTGTAGGCGTGCACGGCCCACGCGAAGGCCCGCCGGAGCCGGGTGACCGGTCGAGCGGTGAGCGGCTGGGCTGTCATGCCTTTACGACTGAGTCATTTACAAGAACCTTCGACCAGTGTATAATCACCAACACTCCAATCCCTGGCGGAGTGTTCTTTTTTCACATTTTTAATTGGCCGCCTGACGCGGGCGGAAACTTCGCCTGCGGCGCATGCTGCGTCCGCAACGAGGTTTCCGGCGGTGTCTGTTTTCGGCCAGCCTCCGGGAAACAGGTGCCTTTGTGTTTTCATCGCGCTTCCGCCGCCATCGAAATCTGATCCTCGCCGCCATCGCGATCGTGGCGCTGACCGCCGTTCCGGGCGGTTGGTATCTCATGAAGCGCGCCCCGGACCCGAAGCCGCTCGCGTTCTCCGAATTCCTTCAGCAGGTCAATGCCGGCGGCGTGAAGAAGGTCACGTTCGGCGAGCGCGCCATCGACGTCGAGCTTCGCGACGGACGCGCCGTGCAGACCATCGCGCCGAAAGAGTTCCTGTCGGCCAATTCTTCCTTCGTGACCGATCTCGCTGAAGCGCGACGTGCTCGTCGAAGTGACCCCGGTGGCGGATCCCGCCGCCTTGAGCTACGGCGCCATGCTCGCTGTCGCCGCCTGCTTCGCCTTGATCTTCTTCACCGTCTACCGCACGACCACCGGCCGCATTCCGAACTCGGGCCGCGCGCGAATGGCCGAGCACGGCGAGAACGTCATCACGTTCCAGGACGTCGCCGGCGTCGACGAGGCGAAGGACGAGGTCAAGGAAATCGTCGACTTCCTGCGCTACCCGGATCGCTTCTCGGCCGTCGGCGGCCACGTGCCGAAGGGCGTCCTGCTGATTGGCCCTCCCGGCACCGGCAAGACGCTGCTCGCACGCTCCATCGCCGGCGAGGCGGGCGTCCCGTTCCTCTTCGCCAGCGGCTCGGACTTCGTCGAGATGTACGCGGGCGTCGGCGCCGCGCGCGTGCGCCGGCTGTTCAAGGACGCGCGCAAACACAAGTCCTGCATCATCTTCATCGACGAGCTCGACGCCGTCGGGCGCAGCCGCGGCGGCAACTCGCTCAGCCACGAGGAACGCGAACAGACGCTGAACCAGCTGCTCGTCGAGATGGACGGCTTCGAACCGCAGCTCGGCATCGTCGTGATCGCGGCGACCAACCGGCAGGACATTCTGGATCCGGCGCTGCTCCGGCCGGGCCGCTTCGACCGCCAGGTGACCGTCGGCAACCCGGACATCAAGGGACGCGAGGCGATCCTGCGCGTCCACGCCCGCAAGGTGGTCATCGATCCCGAAGTGGACCTCCGGTCGATCGCGCGCGGCACGCCGGGCTTCTCCGGGGCCGACCTCGCCAACATCATCAACGAAGCGGCGCTGTTCGCCGCACGGGCGCAGCGGACGCGGGTCACGGACGCCGACCTGTCGGACGCGCGCGACAAGGTGCTGATGGGCGTCGAGCGCCGATCGATGGTGCTGAGCGAGATGGATCGCGTCAACTGCGCGTACCACGAGGCCGGCCACGCGGTCGTCGCGGCGCTGCTCCCGAAAGCCGACCCGCTGCACAAGGTCACGATCATTCCGCGCGGGCGCGCGATGGGCGTGACGATGCAGCTGCCGGAAGCGGACCGGCACACGTACACGAAGGAATTCCTCGAGACGCAGGTGGCGGTGCTGATGGGCGGCCGCGTCGCCGAAGAGCTCTTCATGCACCACATGACGAGCGGCGCGTCGAACGACATCGAACGCGCCACCGACATCGCGCAGCACATGGTCTGCGAGTTCGGGATGTCCGACCTCGGGCCGCTGGCGTATCGGAAGCCCGGGAGCACCTTCGAGGCGGACCGCGCGCACGTCCTGAGCGAGGCGACCGCGCAGCGCGTCGACGAGGCGATTCGGAAGGTCGTGATCGACGCCTACGACCACGCGCGGTGGATCATCGAGCGCAACAAGCCGGCGATGATCGCGCTCGCCGAAGCGCTGCTCGAGCAGGAATCGCTCGAGGCGGACGAGATCAAGCTGCTGCTGCTGAAGGCGGGAGCGCTGAATCCCTAGTCCCTGATCGCGGATCCCTAATCCCTATCCCTGATCGCGAATCCCTGATCGCGGATCCCGAATCCCGAATCCCGAGTCCCGAAGTCCCCGAGTCCCGAGTCCCGAGTCCCGAATCCCGTAGAATAGCGCCTCAACCGAAGCTGTCAGGCCCAGCGGAAGGAGCCTTGATGCCGCGCGTGCGCCGCCTGATCGCATACGTTCTATCGTCGCTGCTCGTGTCCGTCGCCTGCGGTCGTCAGGCCTCCAGGCCGCAGCCGGATTGCGACGTGCTGTTTGCGGGTGGCCGAATCGTCGATGGCTCGGGCGCGCCGGCATTTCTGGGCGATGTGTGTGTGCGCGGCGATCGGATTGCGGAGATGGGGACGCTGGGCAACCGGACCGCCGCTCGCCGCGTCAACGCGACTGATCTGGTGGTGGCGCCCGGATTCATCGACCTCCTGGGACAGTCAGAGTTTCTGATTTATCTGGACAACCGTGCCGCCAGCAAGATCACGCAGGGCATCACGACCGAGATTACCGGCGAAGGAAGCCTCGGGAGCGCCGCGCACCGTAACGCCCGGCATCTGACGTCTCGAAAAGCGTATTACGACGAACATCGAGTGCCAGAGTGGACAAACCTGGAGGGTTATTTCGCGGCGTTCACGAAGAATCGGTCCGCCGTCAATCTGGGCACGTTTGTCAGCGCCGGCGGCGTGCGAGACTCCGTCATCGGCCGCGCCGATCGGCCGGCCACCGGGGACGAACTGCGAACAATGGAAGCCCAGGTCGCCGAGGCGATGGAGATGGGAGCGCTCGGCGTGTCCACGTCCCTCCAGTATGTGCCTGACCGTTTCGCGTCAACCGAAGAGTTGATCGCGCTCGCCCGCGTCGCGGGCCGGTACGGCGGCTCGTACATCACGCACCAGCGCTCGGAGGCCGATCGAATCGATTCGAGCCTCGACGAGGTGTTTCGAATTGCTCGCGAGGCCGCGGTCCCGGCGACGATCCATCATCTGAAGACGGCCTATAGCCAGAACTGGGGCCGAATGCCACAGGTGCTCGCGCGCCTCGAGCGTGCGCGTGCGGAGGGCCTGGACGTTGCCGCCGATCAGTACCCGTATACGGCCGCCTCCAACCGGCTCGACTCCAACCTGCCGGTATGGGCCCGCGAAGGCGGACGCGAGCAACTGCTCACGCGGCTCCGGGATCCCGCAACACGCGCGCGCATCAAGGCGGATGTGTTGCGCGCCGATCCGGCCTGGGAAAACCAATACCTGGGGTCCGGCGGTGCTTCCGGCATTCTCATCGCGGCGCTCGACAAGCCAGAGCTGCGGTCTTATCAAGGGCGCAGGCTCGACGAGATTGCCCGCACAGAGGGCAAGGATCCGCTCGATGCGCTGATGGATCTGATCCTCGCCGACATCACGACCGGCTGGGGCATCATGTTCATGATGCGCGAGGACGATGTGCGCGCCGCGCTGCGCCATCCGTTGGTCGCCATGGGGACCGACACGGCCGCGCAGGCGACGGACGGCGTGACTGCGTCGTCCACCTCCCATCCTCGTGGATGGGGTTCCGCGACCCGGATTCTGGGGACGTACGTCCGCGCGGAGCGCCTGCTCACACTCGAGGAAGCCGTGAGAAAAATGACGTCATTGCCGGCCGCGAGAATGAAGCTGTGGGACCGGGGACTCGTGCGGCCGGGCAGCCTGGCCGACCTGACGGTGTTCAACCCCGCGACCGTCCAGGATCGGTCGACATTCACGGCTCCGAAGGCGTACAGCGAGGGCGTGCGCCACGTGATGGTGAATGGCGAGTTCGTGATCGACGAAGGCCGAATGACAGACGCACGCCCGGGGCGGCCCGTGTACGGACCCGGGTATCGCGACGCGCGACGAGCTAATCCCTAATCGCTCATCCCTAATCCTTGAATCCCTGAATCCCGAGTCCCGAATCCCGGCTACCGGATCAAATTCCCATAGAATAACGCCTCCGGCATGGCTGGTACGACGAGAGGCGATCGGCTGGGGCTCGAGGGGCTGCACGCGTTCACGTGGATCGTGATCGCGGCCGTGGCGCTGACGCTCGTCTACGCGGCCCTGCAGATCGGCTTCGTCAGGCCGTTTCTGTGGCCGGCGGGCACGGGCGCGGCGATCGACGGCGATCCGGCGGCGGCCCTGCCTCTGAGGGCACGCCCCCCCGCCGTGGACGCCGATCGCGGACGGCCCGCGGCGGTCGCGCGCGTCGCCGAGGGCAGCCCTGCTGCGCGGGCAGGAATCCGCCAGGGGGACGTCGTGCTCTCGGAGATGCGCGCGGGCATCGGGCGCGCGGACCTCTCGGCGCTTGGCGGAGCCGACCCGGCCGCGCGGCTCGCTGCCTGGCGCGACACCTATCGGCTCGGTGTCCAAGGCGACATCACCTGGACGATCCGCTCGGGCGTGGACGAGCGAACGGTGACCCTCGAACGCCCGACGGCGTGGCGCTCGCCCAATCGCGCCGAGTGGGCGCGGCGGCACCTGGCCATGGTGGTGCAGATCGTCGTGTTCACGGGGTGCGCGCTCGCCCTGCTGGTGCTCCGCAGCAACGACCTGACCGCGACGCTCTCGATTCTGGCGCTGGCGCTGAGCGCCGTCGGCGGCGCCGGCCCGCTGCTGGGCGTCGAGAACAGGATTCCTCTCGGCGTCGGCCATGTGCTGACGATCTTCACGTGGCTGGCGAGCCCGCTGGCCTTCCCGACCATCGCGCTCGCGATCCTCTATTTCCCGTCGCGCGCGCCACGCCTCGTGCGGCATCCCGCGCTCCACGCGGTCCCCTTTCTTGCCGCCGCGCCGATGATCGGCCTGTCGCTGATGACGGGCCTCTATCTCACTGGCGTCGACGCCGCCCGCGATGTGGCCGTGTGGGACGCCTCGCATCCGGGGGTCTACTACGGGTCGTTCGCCGCGGCGCTCGGGATCAACGTCGCCGCGCTCGCCGAGGGGGTGCTTCGCTACCGCTTCAACCACGACCGGAACGAGCGGCGCCGCATCCGCATGGCGGTCTACACCGCGGTCCCCGGCATCCTGGCCTATGCGTTGAAGGAAGGCCTCCCGATCGTCGCGAACCTTGCGGGGTTCGGGCCGCTCGTGTACCCCACGGCCGCGGTCGTCGTCCTCCAGGCGCTCGTCCTGCTGCCGGCGTTCGGGCTGGTCTACGCGGTCGGCGTCGAGCGCGTCCTCGGGCCCCGCGTCGTGCTGCGCCGCAGCCTGCAGTACGCGCTGGCGAGCCGCACGCTGACGGCCGTCGCCATTCTTCCGGCGCTCGCGCTGGTGCTGTGGCTCGTCTCCGATCGGGAGATGAAGGTGCGCGACGTGGCCACGAGCGTCTACGTGGTGCTGATCCCGGCGTCGGTGGTGGCATTTCGCTATCGCAACCGCGCGCGGCAGTGGCTCGACCAGCGGTTCTTCCGCGAGGAGTACGACGCGCGGAAGATCCTGCTCTCGCTCGCCAGCCGCGTCAGGTTCGAGACGGATCCGGCGGACCTCGCGTCGCTCGTCGTCACCGAGATCGACGAAGCGCTGCACCCCGAGACGACCGCGATCCTGGTGAGCGGCATCGACGAGGGACGGCTGACGCCGGTGACGGTCCTGCACGGCAGCGTCGAGTCGCTGCCGCTCGAGGGAGGCCTCGTCGCGATGCTGCGGTGGTCGAACGAGCCGCTCGAGATCTTTCTCAACGACCCGCGATCGCCGGCCCGGCGGCTGCCGGGCGAGGAGCTGGAGTGGCTCGAGTGCACGAACGCGTCGCTCCTCGTCCCCATCGTCGCGCAGGATCGCACCCTCGTGGCGGTCATCGCGCTCGGCGAGAAGCGCTCCGAAGAGGCGTATAGCGCCGAGGATCGGCAACTGCTGGCGAGCATCGCCGCGCAGATGGGTCTCGGCTTCGACGTCGCGCGGCTGCGCCAGGGCACCGACCCGGGATCGTCCGCGGGAACGACGCGGATCCTGTCGCCGGCATCGCGGCCGCTGATGGAGTGCCCGCGGTGCGGACGGTGCGAGGAATCCGGCACGGCCCTGTGTCCCGCCGACGGCACGCCGCTGCAGGCGGTGCCGTCGGTGCCGCGCATCGTCGACAACAAGTACCGCATCGAGCAGCTCCTGGGACGCGGGGGCATGGGCGCCGTCTACCGCGCGCGCGACATGCGCCTCGATCGGCTGGTGGCGCTCAAGGTCGTCCGCGCCGACCTGCTCGGCGATCCCGAGGCGCGGCGGCGCTTCCGGCGCGAGGCGCAGATCGTCGCGCGGCTGCAGCACCCCTCGATCGTGTCGGTCTTCGACTACGGCACCTTCGTCGACGGCGGCGCGTACCTGGTGATGGAGCTGGTGCGCGGCGAAGACCTGCGCCGCGTGCTGCAGCGTGAAGGCCGCATCGAGCCGCAGCGCGCCATCACGATCCTCTCGACCGTCTGCGCGGCCATCGAAGCGGCGCACCGCGACGGCGTCCTGCACCGCGATCTCAAGCCCGAGAACATTTTCCTGCCCGGCGGGGAGGTGGCGGCCAAGGTCCTCGATTTCGGCGTCGCCAAGGTGATGGCCGATCGCGGCGAGCCGGTCTCCGGGGAAGCCGGGACGATGGTGACGGCGGCCGGAATGCTCGTCGGCACGCCGGCCTACATGGCCCCGGAGCAGTTCCACGGGGCGGCGCCCGACGCGCGGACCGACGTCTTCAGCCTGGGTGTGATCGCCTACGAGATGCTGTCGGGGGAACTGCCGTTCGGGCGGGGATCGCTGGCGGAAGTGGTGATGTCGCAGGCGCGCGGTGTGCGTCCGATGCCGGCCGGGACCGTGCCGCCGCCCCTCGATATCGCCGTGCGCGCGGCGCTCGAGACCGACCCGGATCGGCGTCCCGCGACGCCGCAGGCCTTCGCGCACCTGCTCGTCACGGCCGTGGAAGTCTAGGACGGCCCAAGGCCGTCGCGGTGTTGTGGCTGGCCTGACGTCGCGCCGCGGCTAGTCGACGGAAAGCCGCTTGTCGATCTCGGCGAGGGCGAGCTTGATCTGCTGTTTGCGCACGGGATGAGCGGTGGCTTCCGCCTGCCGCTCGAGGTTCGACTTGGCCAGGCGAAGCGACTCGAGCTCGCGCAGCTTCTCGGGGTCGAGCTTCGGAGCGGACGCGCCGCTGCGGCGGCGCCGCTCGGCTTCCCGTTCCTCGATTTGTTCCTGGATGCGCGCTTCCGCGTCGACGAGGCCTTCTCCGGAATCACCCATAATTTGTTCAATCCTGAATGCCACCCTGCGGCGCCGGGCGCGCCTGAGCCTGCCGACGGCTCAGTAAGGATCGTGGACCTCCGCCCGGCGACCTCGACAACAGGTCAATTCTTCGTTCGTGCGCGGGATCCATTCCCGCGCGCCTTACATTGTCCCCCGTTCACGACAGAGGGTCAACGAATTCGCGGACGGGACCCGAGACCGGAGACCTGAGACCGCCCGACCAAAGACCTCGCGATACCCCTAAAATAGGCCTGTGGCCCGGCACTCCGACGTTCTGACCCGTTTCCAGCCCGCCGTGGCAGAGTGGTTCCGCGCGTCGTTCGACGCCCCGACACCCCCGCAGACGCAAGGCTGGCCGGCCATCGCCGGCGGGGACTCGACGCTCATCCTGGCGCCCACCGGGAGCGGCAAGACGCTCACCGCGTTTCTGTGGTGCCTGAACCGGGTAATGTTCGACCCGGTGCCCCCGAAGGGACACCGCTGCCGCGTGCTGTACATCTCGCCGCTGAAGGCGCTCGCGGTGGACATCGAACGAAACCTGCGGGCGCCGCTGGCCGGCATCGCCAACCGCGCGATCGCGCGGGGGGACGCCCATCATCAGCCGTCGGTCGCGATTCGGACGGGGGATACGCCCGCCATCGAGCGCGCCCGCTTCCTCCGCGATCCGGCTGACATCCTGATTACAACGCCGGAGTCGCTCTATCTCCTCCTGACCTCCAACGCGCGCGAGACCCTGCGCTCGATCGACACGGTCATCATCGACGAAATCCACGCCCTGGTTCCGACCAAGCGCGGGGCACATCTGGCACTGTCGCTGGAGCGTCTGGAAGAGCTCGTGGCGTCCGGCTTTAGCCGGACCACTCCGGACACCGAAGCCAAGGTCCAGCTGAAGCCGGACACCACCGGAGCCAAGGCGGGATTCATCCAGCGCATCGGGCTGTCGGCCACTCAGCGGCCGCTCGACGAGGTCGCGCGGTTTCTTGGCGGAGGCGTGATTCGGGAACGGCGCGGCAGGAAAGACAAGCCGCCCGACAAAACCAGAGACAGGACAGGCAGGAAGCACGCGGCCCAGATCGAGGAGCCGGACGACGCGATCCACGACGAGTTCGCGTCGGCGCGCTCGGTCGTCACCGCGTATCGCCCGGTCACGATCGTCGACACGTCCGAGAAGAAGAGGCTCGACCTGCGCATCGAAGTGCCGGTCGAAGACATGGCGAAGATGGGCCAGCCGGAAGAGATTCCGAGCGGTCCCGCCGCGCAGGGACCGAAGCGCCACTCGATCTGGACGGCGATTCATCCGCGGCTCCTCGAGCTCGTCCGCGGCCACAGGTCGACGCTGATCTTCGTCAACAGCCGGCGGATCGCCGAACGTCTGGCGTCTGCCCTGAACGAGCTCGCGGGGGAGACGCTCGTCCGCTCGCACCACGGGTCGCTCGCGCGGCCGCAGCGCATCGAGGTCGAGGATCGGCTCAAGGCGGGACTCATCCGCGGCCTGGTCGCCACCTCCTCGCTCGAGCTGGGCATCGACATGGGCGCGATCGACCTCGTCGTGCAGATCGAGGCGCCGCCCTCGGTGGCGAGCGGCATGCAGCGCATCGGCCGCGCCGGCCACACCATCGGCGCCGCCAGCCGCGGGATCATCGTGCCGAAGTTCCGCGGCGATCTCGTCGCGTGCGCGGCGGTGACGCGCGCGATGCACGAATCGCGCATCGAGTCGAGCCGGTACCCCCGCAACCCCCTCGACGTCCTCGCGCAGCAGATCGTCGCGATGGTCGCGACCGACGAATGGGACGTGGACGCGCTCTACGACGCCGTCCGCCGCGCCGCGCCGTTCGCCGAGTTGAGCCGATCGGTCTACGAGGGGATCCTCGACATGCTGTCGGGCCGTTACCCGTCGGACGATTTCGCCGATCTCCGGCCGCGCCTCACGTGGGATCGCCTGAAGAACCGGCTCACCGCCCGGGAAGGCGCCAAGCGGGTCGCGGTCATCAACGGCGGGACCATTCCGGACCGCGGACTCTACGGGGTCTTCCTCGTCGGCGAGCGGGGCCCTGGCGCGCGCGTCGGCGAGCTCGACGAGGAAATGGTCTTCGAGAGCCGTGTCGGCGAGACGTTCCTGCTCGGCGCCTCGACCTGGCGCATCGAAGAGATCACCCACGATCGGGTGCTCGTGTCCCCCGCGCCGGGGGAGCCCGGCAAGATGCCGTTCTGGAAGGCGGACGCCGCCGGACGGCCGCTCGAGCTCGGCCGGCAGATCGGCGAGCTCGTGCGCACGCTGCGGCACCTGCCGCCGGCCGGGGCGATTCAGCGGCTGGTCGCGCACCATGACCTCGATCAGCAGGCGGCCGAGAACCTGCTGCGCTACCTGGCCGATCAAGCCGCCGCCGCCGGCGTCGTCCCGGACGACCGCACGATTCTCATCGAGCGCTGCCGCGACGAGCTCGGCGACTGGCGCATCTGCGTCCTCACGCCGTTCGGCGGGCGCATTCACGCGCCGTGGGCGATGGCGGCGGTCGAGCGCGCGCGCGCCGAAACCGGGCTCGACATCGAAACGATGTGGACCGACGACGGGTTCGTGGTGCGGTTTCCGGAAACCGAGGAGCCGCCGGATCCCAATCTGATGATCCCGGCGTCGGAGGAAGTCGAAGCGCTCGTCGTGCGGCAGCTCGGCGGGACCGCGCTCTTCGCCGCGAAGTTCCGCGAGGCGGCCGCGCGCGCGCTGCTCCTCCCGAAGCGGAGGCCGGGCGGCCGCAGCCCGCTGTGGATGCAGCGGAAACGCGCGGCGGACCTCCTCGGCGTGGCGGCGAAATACGGATCGTTTCCGATGCTGCTCGAAGCGTATCGCGAGTGCCTGCGCGACGTCTTCGACATCCCGGCGCTCGTCGACACGCTGCGGCGGCTCGAGTCGAGGGAGATCAAGGCGGTGACCGTCGACTCGAGCATGCCCTCCCCCTTCGCGGCGGCGCTCCTGTTCGGCTACGTCGCCAACTACATCTACGACGGCGACGCGCCGCTCGCCGAACGCCGGGCGCAGGCGCTGTCCATCGATCAGGCGCAGCTGCGCGAGCTGCTCGGCGAGGCGGAGCTCAGGGAGCTGCTCGACGCCGACGCGCTCGCCGAAGTCGAGCGGCAGCTGCAGCATCTCGACGCGGAGCACCACGCCCGATCGGTTGACGGCGTCCACGATCTGCTCCTGCGGCTCGGCGATCTGACGCCTGAAGAGATCGCGGCGCGCAGCCGCATCGATGCGCCGCACGCACTCGCCGAGCTGCTCCGTGACCGGCGCGCGATCACCGTCCACATCGGCGGCGATCCCCGCGTGCTGCCGGTCGAGTACGCGGGCCGGTACCGCGATGCGCTCGGCGTCCCGCTTCCGGTCGGGCTTCCCGAATCGCTGCTGGCGCACGCGCCGCAGGCCACGCAGGATCTCGCCCGGCGCTACGCGCGCACGCACGGCCCGTTCACGACCGCGGACTTCGCCTCGCGATACGCGCTCGGCCGCGCGACAGCCGATGCGATCCTCAAGGAGCTGGCGGCGTCCGGACGGCTGCTCGAGGGAGAGTTCAGGCCGGGCGGCGCCGGCCGCGAGTGGTGCGATCCCGACGTGCTGCAGTCGATCCGCCGTCGATCGCTGGCGCGGCTCCGCAAGCAGGTCGAGCCCGTGGACCCCGCGGTCTTCGGCCGCCTGCTGACGAGCTGGCAGGGCGTCGTCCGCCGCCGCCTGGGGCTCGACGCCCTGCTCGACGCGATCGAGAATCTCCAGGGCGCCCCGCTGCCGGCCTCGATCTTCGAGTCCGAGATCCTCGCGGCCCGGGTCGAGGGCTACAACCCGTCCGACCTCGACGCGCTGACGGCCGCGGGCGAAGTGGTCTGGTGCGGCATCGAGCCTCTCGGCGATCGCGACGGCCGCCTCGCGTTGTATCTGACCGATCACCTTGCACGGCTCCGCCGGAGCGCCGCGCCGGTGGATCTGTCGCCGCGCGAGCGCGCGATCGTGGCGCACCTCGAGGCGTGAAGGCGCGTCGTTCTTCGCCGCCCTGCACGATGCAGGCGGGCGGCGGCTACCCGGGCGAAACGGTGGACGCGCTGTGGGATCTGGTGTGGAAGGGCATCATCACGAACGACACGTTCCACGCGCTGCGGGCGTTCACCCAGCCGCCGGAACGGCGCCAGCGCAAGCCGGTCAGGCGAAGCTTCCGGAGCCGGCGGGTCGCCCCGCCCTCGGCTGAAGGACGGTGGTCGCTGATTCGGGATCGCGCGGGCGTGCCGGTGTCGCCGACCGAGTGGTCCACGGCGACGGCGCAGCAGCTCCTCACACGATACGGCGTGCTGACCCGCGAGGTCGCCGCAGCCGAAGGGATCACCGGCGGCTTCAGTGCCGTCTACGACGTGCTCAAAGCCATGGAGGACGCGGGACGGATCCGCCGCGGCTACTTCGTCGAGCGGCGTCGGCGCGACGCAGTTCGCGCTTCCCGCGGCGCTCGAGCTGATGCGTTCGCTTCGAGAGCCGCCGGACGACGCGGAAACCGCCGTCCTCGTCCGCCACGGATCCGGCGAACCCGTACGGCACGATGCTGAAGTGGCCGGCCGCGGGCGAACCCGACGGGACAGGCGGCCGCGGGCCGACCCGCACGGTCGGATCGCTGGTCGTCCTCGTCAATGGATCGATCGCGGCCTACATCAACCGCGGCGGCCGGCAGATTGCCGTCTACCTCCCGGAAGACGAGCCGGCGCGATCGGTCGTCGGCCGGGCGCTCGCGTCGCGGCTGGCCAGGCTGGCGCGGGTGGAGGAAGGGCGGGGCGGGCTTCTCGTCGCCGAGATCAACGGCTCGCCTGCTCCGGATCATCCGTTCGCGCCGTACCTTGCCGATGCCGGCTTCAGCCCGTCCGCGATGGGCTTCCAGATGCGCGAAACATGCCTGAAGGGGACACGATCTTCCGCGCCGCGCGCACGCTGCAGCGCGCGCTCGCCGGCAAGGCGCGTCGTCTTTTTCGAGTCCATGCTCCCGGCGCTCGACCGCCTCGAGATCACCGGCCGTACGATCGACCGGGTGAGCACGGCCGGCAAGCACATCCTGATGCACTTCTCCGGCGACCTCGTGCTCCGGACGCACATGCGCATGAACGGAAGCTGGCACATCTACCGGCGCGGCGAGCGCTGGCAGCGTCCGCGCCGCGACATGCGCGTGGTCATCGCCACCGACGAGTTCGAAGCGGTCGGCTTCAGCATCCCGGACGCCGAGTTGATCGCGGCGCGCGATCTCCGGCGGCACGACGATCTCCGAAAGCTCGGCCCCGATCTGCTGAGCGAGACCTTCGACGCCGCGGAGGCCTTGCGGCGCCTGCGCGAGCGCGGCGCAGAGGCCGTCGCCGACGCGGTGCTCAATCAGCGCGTCATGGCCGGCATCGGCAACGTCTACAAATCGGAGGTGCTGTTCCTGTGCCGGATCAATCCGTTCACGGCGGTGCAGGCACTCGACGACGCGCAGCTTTCGGCGATCGTCGAGACGGCAAGGCGCCTGCTTCGTCTCAACGTGTCGGAAGGGCTCGCGTCGATGACGACCTATACGGGATTCCGCCGCACGACCAGGCGCGACGATCCGCAGGAGCGGCTCTGGGTCTACGGTCGCGCGCGCCTGCCGTGCCGGCGTTGCGGCACACCTGTCAGCCTCGGCAAGCAAGGCACTGACGCGCGCCTGACCTACTGGTGCGGCGCGTGTCAGCCGGGCGACCGTGTCGAACCCCGGACGGGGGTCTGACCCCGGACCGTGTCAGTTTCTGCCACTCGAACGATGTCAGTTTCTGCCACCCGGACGATGTCAGTTTCTGCCCATCCGATGTGTGAGTTTGTGCGTACCCCGGCGAGCGAACCTTCATGACTGACGTTTTGATCTGGATCGCATTGAGCGCCGGCGCGGCAGCGGCGATGGCCGCGCTGTACGGCCACTACCGCGTGCTGCCGGGATGGCTGACGGGACCGGAAGTGTGTCTCATGGAGCACGGCGGATGCGCGGTCCTGTTCCGCAGCCCGCGCTCGGCGCTGCTCGGTGTGCCGAACGCGCTGCTTGGCGTGATGCTCTACGTCCTGCTGGCGGCCGGACTGCTCCTGCGCTTTCCGATGTCGTGGCTGTTCGTGCTGACGCTGCCCGCGGTCGCCATGAGCGCGTTCCTGGGGTGGAGCTTGATCAGGAACCGCTGCAGTGCCGCATCTGCTGGACGGGGCACATCGCCAACGCCGCGCTCGCGCTGCTGCTGGCGATGCGAACGTTCTCCTCGTGATGATCGAACGTGGTGCCTTGACAGGCTCGGCGGGGGATCTCGTCGGGGCCATCCTCGGCGCGCTCTTCGTCGCGATCGGCCTCGCCGCCGCCGCGGCGGCCTTGAGCGCGCGGCCCCGGCGCGTCCGCGCCGGGCTCTGGTTCGGCGTCTTCTGCCTGCTCTACGGAATCCGTCTCGAGGCGCGCTCCGGGCTGATCCAGTCGCTGACGCAATGGCCCGAGACTTCACTCCAATACGCCAACGCGTTCCTTACCTACGCCATGCTCGTTCCGGCCGGTCTCTTCGTGGAGGCGCTGGTCGGCCCCGGCCGCCATCAGCTGGTTCGCCGGATGTGGCAGGCAACCTGCGTCTACGCACCGGCGGCGATGGTCAACGACCTCGTGCGTGAGCCCTATGCCAGCATGTGGCTCAATCCCCCCGTCCTAATCCTCACGCTGTTCATACAGGCCGGCCATCTGCTCGCGCGCGCGCGGGCCGGCCGCTGGACGATCCAGATTCGAGCCGTGGCCGCGGCCGCCGGGATCTTCACGGCGGTAGCGGTCTACGAGACCGTTTCGCTACGGCCACTCTTCGGCAGAGGCATCGACGCCGAACCGTTCGCCATGCTCCTCTTCACGTCGGCGCTTGGCTGGTTCGTGCTGACGCGGGCACGCCAGCAGGCCTACGCCTTCGTGGCGCTCTCGCGCGAGCTGCAACTGGCGCGCGAGATCCAGCAGTCGCTGCTGCCGCGGGAGATGCCGAACGTGCCGGGCGTGCGCATCCAGGGCTCCTACCTGCCGATGAGCGCCGTGGCCGGTGACTTCTACGACGTGGCCGTCCTCGGCGACGGCCGCATCGTCGTGATCGTCGCGGACGTCTCGGGACACGGGATCCCGGCGGCCCTGGTCGCCTCGATGGTGAAGGTGGCGTTCGCCGCCGAATCGGAGCGCTACGATCGGCCGGGTGACATTCTCGGGGGAATCAATCGCGCCCTGACCGGCAAGTTCGAGCGCGCGTACGTGACCGCGTGCTGCATCGTGGTGGACCGGCCGCGCACGGCAATCGCGTACGCGGCAGCCGGGCACCCGCCGGCATTGCTGCGGCGGCATGACGGCCGAATTGAACGCTTGACGGAGGGAGGTATGGTGCTGACGCTGCTGCCGGTCGCCGCGTACGAGACCGTGGTAGTCCCGTTCGAACCTGGCGATCGTCTCCTGATCTACACCGATGGACTCCTGGAAGCGACGCGCGGCGATGGCGACGAGTTCTTTGGTGACGCCGAGCTCGGTCGCGTGGTCGCCGCCTTGCCGCCGTCGGCGGACATGTCGGAAGTCGTGCTGTCCGCCTATCACCGCTGGATAGGCGATGGCACTCCGCTATCGGACGATGTCACATTGGTCGTGGTGGAGTGCAGCGCGTTGCCCGGTGCCGTCCGGTCCGGCTGAAGCCGGACGCCACCGTAAACGTCTCGCTATCTCCGCTGCCGCATGACCATCCTCATCACGCCGTCCGGGCCGAGGACGCGCTCGAGGACGATGTCGGTGGAGGCGGTCCGGGCCGCCATGGTGACGGACAAGCCGGCGCCGGACGAGCTCGAGGCGGCCGTCTGGACACTCTGGACGAGTGAATCGACCATCGGGGTCGAGGTCGGATACGCCGTCGCAATTCCATAGGCGCTCGGATTGTGCAGCGGGCACGGCTCGCTCGACACGGCACCCAGAGGGAACAGATCTTCGTAGACCGGCGCCTCGCCGGCCGCGAGCGTCCGCACCGGCGGCGCCTCTTCCTCATCGAGCATCGCATCGGCGGGAACGAGCTGCGCCGCCGTGCCCCCGCCACTGACGCTGTAGACCTCCGACGGGTGCCGGCACTCGTCGGTCGCCCGCGCGCCGCTCAGCCTGCAGATCGCGACCTTTTCGACGTCGGCCGGCATCTCGTACCAGTCGGCCGCGTCTCCGGCCGTCGCGGCTTTCATGAACCGGCCCCAGGCCGGAACGGCGACGACGCCGGCGAAGCCGCCGCGCATGATCGGCGCGGGACGATCCAGGCCGAACCAGATCCCGGTCACCAGGTGTGGCGTGTAGCCGACGAACCACGCGTCGGCGTACTCGTCGGTCGTCCCGGTCTTCCCCGCCGCCGGCAGCTTGAACCCCGCGGCCCGCGCCCCGCCTCCCGTTCCGCCGGAGATGACGTCGGCGAGCATGCTCGACATCAGGAACGCGGTCGTCGGGCTGATAGCCTGCGTATGCCGTTCGGGCGAGTCGTAAATCATGACCCCCTGCGCGTCCTCGACCCGCGTGATGAGACGCGGTGCCGAGACCGTTCCGCGGTTGGCGAATGCCGTATACGCGGACGTCAGCTCGAGAAGGGTCACTTCGCCGGTCCCGAGCGCCAGCGACGGCACCATCGGAAGCTCGGACTCGATGCCCATCCGGTTTGCGTAGTAGACGGCGGTGCTGACGCCGACGTGCTGGAGCAGCTGCGCGGCGGCGCGATTGCTCGAAACCTTGAGCGCGCGCCGCAGCGTGTACTCGGACTGCTCGTGACCGCCCGACGGCAGCCACGCCGGCGCGTTGCCTGTCTCAATCGGCGTGTCGAGGTTGCGCAGGATTGTGCCCGGCGAATACCCGCGCTCGAGCGCAGCGGCGTAGATGATGGGCTTGAAAGCCGAACCGGCCTGACGGCGCGCCTGCGTGGCGCGGTTGAAGCTGCTCGCCTTGAAGTCACGGCCGCCGACGAGCGCGAAGACGTCCCCCGTCATCGGGTCCATGGCGACGACGCTTCCCTGCAGCTCGCGCGCGGCCGGCCGCGATTTCGCGATTTCCGCGATGCGCGTCGTGACGGCCGTCTCCGCGTCGCGCTGCATCTTGGGGTTGTAGGTGGAGTACACCCGCAGCCCGCCGCGCAGGACCTTGTCGCCCCCAAATAGCGCGAAAAGCTGGCGCCGCACTTCTTCCTGGAAGTAGAGGCCCGTATGCGAGCCGTTGGCGAGCGCGCCGCCGGCATTCTTCTGATGCGTGCGATCCGGGATGGGCGCCGCCGTGGCGGCCTGGAATGCCGCGTCCGAGAGGCGTCCCTGCTCGCGCATCAGCCGCAGGACCAGATTGCGGCGCTTCATCGCGCGCTCCGGGCCGACGCATGGCGCGTCATTCGACGGAGAGCGCACCAGCGCCGCGAGGAGCGCCGCCTCGTGCGCCGCGAGGTCGGAGGCGGGCTTGCCGAAATAACCACGCGAGGCAGCCTCGACGCCGTAGTAACCCTCGCCGAGATAGACGGTGTTGAGGTATTCCTCGAGGATCTGCGCCTTCTTGTATCGCTGTTCGAGCTGGGCGGCCAGCATGATCTCGCGAATCTTGCGCTCGTAGGTCCGCACGGGTGTGAGCTGCGAGGCCCGGGCGAGCTGCTGGGTGATGGTGCTGCCCCCCTCGAGAATCCGGCCGGCGCGGAAGTTGCGCCACGCCGCTGTGGCGATGCGCACGGGATCGATGCCGTGATGCGAATAGAACCGGTGATCTTCGACTGCCACGATCGCGTCGATCATGAGGGGCGAGACGCTGCTGAGCGGCACGTCAATCCGCTGCTCGACGAAGAACGTGAATGCGGGCTTGCCTTCCCGGTCGTAGACGATGGTGGCCTGGGGCCGCGGGGCCAGCTGGGTCAGGCTCTTGGCGCGGCCGAGCTCGCTGTCGACGTAGTGCGCCAGCGCGGCGACCCGGAACGCGGCGTACCACGTTGCCGTCGCCATCACCAACACCGCCGTGACTATCGCAATTCGTCGCATCAATGGCTCCCGGAGCCAGAGTTGAGCAACGGCAATGCCACGAATTTACGCCGCTAAACGCTTGAAATATCGAATGATCTGCGGATGGGCTAGGTAGCCGGCCCGACCTGTGGGTAGCGCGCTTCACACTCCCAGAATCCTGGAGGGATGAGTGTATAGGTTGAAGCCGCCCTCCCTGACGAACCCGAGCAGCGTGATCCCGGCCTCATCCGCAAGCTCGATTGCCAGGCTCGACGGCGCGGACACGGCACACACAATCGCCACGCCTCCCAGCCACGCCTTCTGGACGATCTCGAACGACGTGCGCCCGCTCACGACCAGAGCGCAGCCGGTGATCGGCACGCGATCGTCGAGGAGCATCGTGCCGATCACCTTGTCGACCGCGTTGTGCCGGCCCACGTCCTCTGCCGAAGCCTGGCACTCGCCGTCGAGCGTGAAGAGCGCGGCGGCGTGCAGCCCGCCGGTTTCGTCGAACACGGCCTGGCGTTCGCGAAGCCGCTCCGGCAGCGCGGCGGCCATCTTCCAGTCGATTCGGTCGTTCCCCGCGAGCGGCGAAACCGCCACGCGCAGCGAATCGATGGTCACGCGTCCGCAAAGCCCGCACGACGACGAGGTGAGGACGTTCCGGCGCTCCTCGAGCCGCGCATCCAGCGAGGCGGCCGCCTCCCCCAAGAGGTAGACATCGACGATGTTGTGGACCTCCGGATGATGGGGATGCCGGCAGTGCTCGACGGCGCCGATGTCGTCGTACGATCGAATCACGCTTTCGGACAGCAGGAACCCCGCGGCGAGCTCCCGGTCCGCCCCCGGCGTGCGCATGATGACGGCAAACGATCGGCCGTGCAGCCGGACCTCGAGCGGCTCCTCGGTGGCCGCGACGTCGTCCGGACTGTCCGCCGCGCGGCGGCCGACACGAATAACACGTACTGGGCGGTAGGGAGCGCGCGAGTCAGGCATGGTCCTGCCCTCTATGCATCGTCAGTTCCAGCGCAGCCCTTTCAGCTGATCCAGGTTCACGTTGCCGCCGCTCAGGACGCACGCGACCCTCGCGCCCTTCGGCGCCTTGACGAGGCCGTGGAGGAGCGCCGCGACCGGCGCCGCCGCGGCCCCTTCGACGACGAGCTTCGCGTGCGCCATGATCCAGATCATCGCGTCGAAGATCTGCTCGTCCGGCAGCGTGACGATCTCGTCCACGAACCGGCGCACCACGTCGAACGTCGTCTCGCCGACCCGTTTCACGCGGAGGCCGTCGATGATGCAGTCGACGCGATCCAGCGTCACGACGCTGCCGGCGCTGACGCTGTCGCGCATCCCCGGGGCGCCGGCCGATTCGACGCCAATCACCGCGACGGACGGCTTGATGTTCTTCACCGCCATCGCGACGCCGGAGATCAGCCCGCCGCCGCCGATCGGCACCACGACGACGTCCACGTCCGGCCAGTCGCGGATCACCTCGAGGCCCAGCGTACCCTGGCCGGCGATGAGCTGCAGATCGTCGAACGGATGGATGTAGGTGAGGCCGCGATCGCGCACGAGCTCCTTCGCCTTCTCGTTGGCCTCGTCCCAAATCGTGCCGTGGAGCACGACCTCCGCGCCGTACCCCCGGGTCGCGGCAATCTTGGAGGGCGTGGCGTTTTCCGCCATCACGACGACGGCCTCGATGCCGTGGATCTGCGCCGCGAGCGCCACGCCCTGCGCGTGGTTGCCGGCCGAGGAGCAGACGACGCCCCGGCGGCGCTCCTCGGCGGTGAGCTGGGGAAACTTGTTGAGCGGTCCGCGGATCTTGTACGAGCCGGTGCGTTGGAACATCTCCGCTTTGAACCGGACGTCGAATCCGCTGCGTTCGCTGAGGATGCGGGAAGTCATCAGCTGCGTGTGATGGATGTGCGGCGCCACGCGGCCGTAGGCGGCCTCGAAGACGTCCGCCCCCAGCGCGGTCACGGCTTCACCGCGGTCAGCATGATCTCGACGAGCCCGTCGCCGGCCATCAACCCGGATCGCACGGTCGTGCGCGCGGGGGCGTGCGCGCCGAAGAACGCGTCGGTACTCGCGATGGACCTCCGGGACAAACGCCAGGTCGGTCACGTAGACGAGCGCGTCGGCGACGTCCGCCGGCGAGCAGTCCGCGGCCGCGAGGGCGCGGTTCAGCCTGGCCAGCGTCTCCCGCGTCTGTGCCGCGACATCGCCCTGCGTCGCCGGGGTATTGCCGAGCGCTCCGGACAGGTAGACGCGGCGTCCCGCGCGGATTCCCGTGCTCAGGTTCGGATTCGCGGGACTCCCGTCGGTGATCACGTCGCGCTGCGCCGACGAGGCGACGAACGTGATCTCGACGTCGTACTGCGGCCCCGCGAGCGCGGCCTGCACCGTCGCGCGCGCCGGCGGGGCGCTCGGAAAGTAGGCGCGGTACGCGCCGTTCATCGGCTGGAACGACGACACCTCCGGCAGGTAGATGCGCGCCGAGACGATGTTCGCGTGCGTCAGGCCGGCGGCCCCGAGGATCTCGCCGGCGATGTCCATGATGACCTTGGTCTGCGCCGGCACGTCCCCCGCCACGACCGCGTTGTCGCGGCCGCTGCGCGACACGAGCCCGGAGAGGAACACCGTGTCGCCCGACTTGATCGCGTAACTGTAGGGGCTCGGGGAGCGCAGCCAGCCCGCCGGATGAACGACCGTCCGCTCGGCGCCGGACGGAACCGCGACCATCGACATCTCCACGACCGCGCCTGGCGTCGCCAGCTCGGTGACGATTGTCGTCCGGGTCGGCGGGTTTTCCGGCCAGAACGTGCCATACACGGCGTTCATCGCCGGGAAGTCCGCGGCGGACTTCAGGTACACCATGACGGCCGCGACCTGGCCCAGCGATGAGCCGGCCGCGGCGAGCGTGGCGCCGGCCCGCTCGATGACACCGCGGGTCTGAGCGGCAATGCCGGCCGCGGAACCTGCCGGCGGCACCGAGGGCGCCGAGATAGAGGAAACCGCCGGCCGTCACGGCGTCTTTCGAGGGCATAGGTAGCCGCATTCTAATTCCGGAAACGGCTTTGACGAAGCCGCTGCTCTACGAGCGTCAATTCGCGAGCAGCTGCGCGTTGCCGGCACAAGAAAACCGCACGTCGTCCGCCAGGCGCACGTCGTCGCTTCCCTGCTCCCAGAAGCGGCGGGCCGCGCTGCGTGCATCATCCCAGACGTCCAGCGTGTCGGACGTGACGTTCGGCACCGCGAACACCCGCGGTGGCACCTGGCCATCGGCAGCGGGCGCATACAGCATGGAAACCTGATCGAAGGCAGGAGCAAGCCGCAGGCTCGACCCTTCCGTAAAGAACAGGATGTTGTATTGATGCCGATCGGTGTTTCCGATGAGTGCGCCGAAGGCATCGAGCCATCGGAGGCGGCGCGCATCTTCATCGGTCAGGCGCCCGGCCTCTCTGAGCGACATAGCGGCGCGGGCCCATGAGTCCGCGAGATTGTCATGAATGGCCGCGAGACTCAGGACGGCAACGCGCCCGCGAACCCCTGCGCGATCGAATCGCTCGCTCTCCAGGAACCAGTATGAAGGCGCTTCGATGACGTTCGTTGTCGCGGCAGGAATCCCGCGTGAAGCCACGACTTCGAGTGCGAGTCCTTCCAGGATGAGGAGATCGCACCAACGCCTCGCGACTCCGCCGGCTTCGCCTCCTCGCGCAGCGAACTTGATGAGCATGTGCCTTCCGTCAACCGCCACGCCGAATTTGGGCCGCTCGCCGCCGGCTGATGAACCAGGCGGATGACCGGCGGTCGTCGCGTCAGCGAGCGCCGGGTAGTCATCGCGGGTTCTGGGAACCGTCTCGAGCGCCTGCCATCGGCCAAACGATTCCTCGCCAACGATGAGATTGCCAGGCAAATCCTCTCCCCGTCTGGACATCGCGATCAGCGTGTGGTGATCGGACCAGTCGGCCAATCGCGGCGGTAACCGGAGATCCTCGTGAACGGTGGCGAAATGCCGTCCCAGGAATCCAGACGGGCGCGCATCAAGAAGCTGTATCGGAAGCCCGTCGGAAACCGTGCCGGCAGGCATCCAGACCGACTGGCGCGCGGCGAGTGTGATGAGCTCGCCGGCTGAGACCGGCCTCCCGGCTTCGGTGACTCGAAACAACGGAAAGCGTGAGCTGTCCTGGTTCGGCCACGGCTGTCGCAAAGCATAGTGCGTGGCACGGCCGCGACCGATCCGGACGACGTCGAGCCCGGCCGCCCGGACCGTTCGCATGAGGGTCGCCGGAGAGACACCGAGCCGCTCTCGAAGGTCAGATGCGTGGAGAAATCCACGGCTCAGCTCTGCTGACAGGCTTGACATGAAACGATTATACAACGCGACATTTTGCAAAAATATGCCATAATAGTTGCTTTGTGATGCTATAATGAAACGAATTATGAAATCATAATTGAAACTATTATTGCTACAAAAATAAACGCCACGGTTCGCTGGGAAGTGTAAGCTACCCGACAGATCTTCTTCCTCACAACTGAGCTGAAAAGCCGAGGTCACCACATGACGACTTCCTTGGCGGCGTGTCCCCGTGCGCGTGTCTCTGGCGGACTGCTCTGCATCGCGGTGTCGTGCCTGACCCCGGCACGTGCCTCCGCCCAGGTCGCTGAACCGGTCCAATGGACGAACCTGGTGCACGCGGCGGCCTCCGGGAACAGCATTCAGAAGGTTGGGGGCTGTGACGGGTGTGCGGACGCCGGCGGCACCAGCGGTGTGGCCATCGCGAGCGGTGATGGCTACGTCGAATTCAGGCCGAGGCTTGGTGGACGACTCTACGCCGGACTCGGGACCACGTCGTCGGCGAGCGCGGATCCGGCCCTCATCAACTACGCGTTCAGTTTCTGGCCCGACGGCGGATGGGACGTCCGGGAGCACGCCGAGTACAAGGCCGAGGGGCGCTTCGTCGCGGGAGACGTGTTTCGCGTCGCGCTCGTCGGGGGGCACATCGAGTACTCGCAGAATGGCGCGCTCGTCTATTCCAGCCTTGTCCCTCCGTCGTTGCCACTGCTCCTCGACGCGACGCTGATCAGCGGCGGCGCCGCGCTCGATGCGACTGTCCTGTACGGGCAGGACCTCGAGCCGCTGCCCGTGCCGGTGACCATCGAGACCACCTCCCTGCCTGACGGTGCGACGACGGTGCCGTATTCCGCTTCCCTGCAAGCCGCGGGTGGCAGCGGCGGAAGCTTCACCTGGACGATCGCCCTCGGCTCTCTACCGGCCGGGCTGTCCCTCACGGAGGCTGGAACGATCTCGGGCGTTCCCTCGGCCGCGGGCGTGTTCCCCTTGACTCTCCGCGCGACAGATCGGCGCAACGGCGCCTTCGCTGAGCGGTTGCTGACGCTGCGCATCGCCGTGACCTACGCGCTCTCGATTGCGCCCGCAACGCTCGGCTCGACGCGGGTAGGCGCCATCTATTCCGCAGCACTCAGTGCGACAGGCGGCAGCGGCGTGTACTCGTGGAGCCTCGCCGAGGGCTCGCTTCCGGGGGGACTGCTGCTGGACGCCGCCTCCGGCGCCATTCACGGGACGGTCACGACAGCCGGCCGCTTCGATCTGATCGTCAGGGCCGTCGACGCCGCCGACACGACCAAGCTGGGCGAGAAGGCGCTCGTCATAAGCGTCCTCGCGGCGCTGCCTCCGTCGGTTTACGACGCCATCGTCGATCGCGCGCCGCGCGAGAAGGGCCCGTTGCCTGCGCTCGGCGGCGCGGGATTCGTTTTTACCGATCCGGTCTTCGGGACGCGGATGATGCGCGTCACGGACGGGACGATCCGGCCCGCGGCGCCCAATGGCTCGTACCGGACGCCGTCCGGCACGCATTCGAATGCCTGGAGCGCGGACGGCCGGCTCTTCTACGTGGCCAGCACGGACGGCACGATCGTCCCCTACGCGTTCGACCCCTCGACCATGCGCGCCTCGCGGTTGCCGGCGCTGAACGGCGACGGCGGCCTGACGCTGCAGTTTTTCAACGAGCCGACGTTCAGCTACGTCACGCCCGGCCTGGCATACGCCACGTACAACGGCCCCGGCTCGAACCTTCACAGCGTCGACCAATACGATTTCCAGTCGGGTCAGTATTCCCGGCTGCTCGACCTGGAGTCTCTCGCGGACGGGCTGGCCGGTACGTATACGGGCGGCCTCGGTGCGAGCGCCGGCGACGTCGAACGGCTGTTCGCATTCTTTGGCGGGACCAGTCAGGACCGGCACTTCTATCTGGTGATATTCGACAAGGCGAACCCGTCGAACCGGCTGCTCCTCGATACGGTTGCGTCGACGGTGAACGGGCAGCCGACGAACATCACGCTCAATTTCAGGATCCACGCGGCGGCCATCGACCGGAGCGGCCGGTATATGACGGTCTATCCCACCGGCCCGGATCTTCAGGCGCCCCGGCGGGCCGCGCCCGCGTACGTGTGGGACACACTCGCGAACACGTTTACCGCCATCCCGCTGGTGGCGGCGATCTCGGGAGGACACGACGCGTATGGATTCGGCTATCGCGTGAACCAGGATTCCCATACGACTTCGTGGGACGCGGCGCAGTGGCAGCTGCGTTCGCTCGCGACGCCGCTCATATCGCTTCCGCTCATCACGCCGGTCCTGCGCCCCGAAGAGGAGTTCCTCGCGGATCACCCGTCGTGGCACAACGCGCAGCCGGATCGGCTGGTGCCGTTCATCAACGCGACCTACCGCTATAGCACCAGCGCGGTGAGGTGGCGGGCCTGGGACGATGAAATCTTCGCCGTGCAGACCGAAGGCGCGGGCGGCGGCGCATCGGTGTGGCGGTTTGCGCACCATCGCAGCGCGGTCGCGAGCGATGTCGATCCCTCGTGGATTGGGTTCTGGTATACGCCGCGCCCGAATGTCTCGCCGGATGGACGATGGGCGCTGTTCACGTCGAACTGGGAGAAGACGCTCGGAACGGACCCGCGCGGCGATACCAGCAGCACGCACCGGCAGGACGTCTTCGTCGTCGAACTGGAACGGAGCACGATCGTCGAGGCGCCGGTCGTGATCGGCACCAGTGCGGTTCCCTCCGGCAAAGTGACGCGGCCGTACACGGCCACGCTGCAGGCGAGCGGCGGTTCGGGGGCCTTTGCCTGGAACGTCGTGGCGGGCGCGCTGCCGGCCGGACTCACGCTCAACACGACGACTGGCGTCATCGCGGGCACGCCTGCCAAGGCCGGCACCAGCACCTTCATCGTCAGCGCCTCCGACACCGCAAACGGCGCCAATGCCGACGATCAGATGCTGACGATCGCCATCGCGCCGGGGCCTGTTGCCATTACCACCAGGGCGCTGCCGGAGGCCATGCGGCGCACCGGCTACTCGGCGACGCTGGCGGTCACGGGCGGCGTGACTCCGCTGCGCTGGTCGGTCGTCCTGGGCGCCCTTCCGCCCGGGCTGACGCTGAACGCTGTCACCGGCACCATCGCCGGCACCCCCACTCGAGAGGGCTTCTGGATCTTCATCGTTCGAGTCGTCGACTCGGCGATTCCATCGACCGCGGACTTCCAGGTGCTGTGGATCCGCGTCGAAAAGAAGCGGAAGTAACGCTGCGCCGGGCCGTCACTCGCGGCGCGCCTCGCGCAGCACGCCGTCCGTGAAGTCGCACAGCGCCGCGATGTCGCGGTCGCTGAGGCGCGCCTCGCCGTGCACGCGCGCGTACGACGGAAGCGGCATCGTCTCCTTCCGCGCGAACTCGCAGGCGTTCTTCAGCAGCCGCGTGGCCGTGTCCGGCTCGTACTGCGCCCAGTCCGAGTAATTGAGGTGACGGCGGCCGTGGTTGACGTGATCGATCACGAACCACGAGACCGGCGCGACGTGGCTGTACCAGGGCCAGCGGGTGTCGTTCGAGTGGCAGTCGCGGCAGGCACGATCGAGCACGACGGCGGCCTCCGGCGTGAGGCTCGTTCGCGCCGCGAGCGTGCGCGACGGATCGGTGGGCGGGTTGGTGCGCGGGGGCCTGACGAACTGCATTCCGATCGCCGCGCTGATGACGACGGCCGGCACCCATCTGATCACGGCTGGCATAAGTCCTCCACGAACAGGAGGACGGGTGCGCGTGCGCGGCGTTATCGATCAGAATTTCTTCTTCAGGAGCTTCCACCACCCGCCGGTCTGCATCCCGAGCGAATCCCACCAGCGATCGAGCGCGCCCCGGTCGCCGCCGACGACGGCTTCGCGCGTCACTCCGGGCGGCGGAGGCGCCAGCGTGGCCAGGCGGTCGTAGACAAGGTGGCGCTCCGCCGGCGTGCCACGAGAGAGCAAGTGCCAGAGGGTCAAGGCGTCGCGGCGGCGGGCGGTGGACAGGACGAGATCGAGGGCGGCCGCGCGGCGCGAGTCGTCAGGCCGCTCGAAGTCGAGAATCGTGAGCGCTTCGCCGTATCCGGAGGGCGCATCCTGGTAGCGGGGCGTGCCCGGCCCGACGCCCGGCCGCGTCGCGCACATCGCGCCTTCGGGCACGAACGATTGGCGGCGGTCGCTCTCGAACTCGACCCAGCCGGACGTCACGCGAATGATGCCGGCGCCGGCGTCGTCCACCTGCAGCGTGTATTCGCACCCGAGATCGATCGCCACCGCGGACGGCGTGTTGACGTAGAAGAATCGTGGCGGCGCCCAGATTCGCGCGTGGATCGTGCCGCGGGTGAGCGACATGCGATGCTCGCGCCCGCGCGCCTCGACCAGCTGCATCCGCGTGTTCGGCTCGACGTCCACGCGGCCAATCTGGCCGACGGCAATCCGCGCGCGCGACGAGCCGTCGGTGACCAGCCATTCGCCCACGCCGAGGCGGGCCGTCTTTCCAGCCGGCACGCCGTCGCCCCGGCCGCCGGGCAGCGGCAATCCGTCCACGACCGGCGCTCCCGCGAGGCTCTGGACGGACCATCCGCTGCGGGCCATCCCGTAGACGAACCAGGCGCCCGCCGCGACGAGCAGCAGCGCCGCGGCCGCGGACAGCGCGGGCACGACCCACCGCATCACGCGGCGCACGGGCTCGGTCCGGCGCGGCGGCAGCGCCGGCGCCGTTCCGCGGTGCCGCAACGGCGCCAGCAGCGACTCGAGCCGCGCGACTTCCGGATCGGGCTCGCCGGAGCCGTCCCAGAGATAGTCGGGGTCTTCCGTCGGCGTGTTCGTCATCGTTCGAGCTTTTCGCGCAACAGCTTCATGCCGCGGTGAAGGTTCACGCGCACCGATGCGGGCGTCAGCCCCGTGCGCACGGCGATCTCGGGTCCGGTCAGCCCTTCCACGAGGCGCAGCACCAGGGTCTCGCGGTACGCGTCCGGCAGCGTGCCGATGATTTCCAGGACCGCGAGCGCTTCGGTCCGCGCCGCCGTGCCGTCGTGCGCGACGAGATCGTCGGGCAGCTCAACCGACTCGACGGCGCGCCGGTGCACGTCCGTGGCGCGGTTGCGCGCGATGGTGGCGAGCCATCCGCCGAACGCCGCCGGATCGCGCAAGGCGTCGAGCCGGCTCCAGGCGGACAGGAAGACATCCTGGACGAGATCCTCGACGTCCGCCCGCGGCGCGCGGGCCAGCAGCACACCGTGGATCACCCGCGCGTACCGTTCGTACAGGCGGGCGAACGCCCCTTCGTCTCCCCGCCGGGCGTCGCGCACCAGCCGGGCGTCGTCCGACGCCTGCCCCGCGGGAAACAGCGTGAGGGTCATGCAGGGGGCATATCCGGCGATCTCCAACCATCGAGGAGGACGCGGGGCGGCCGCGATCCGTTAACAGCTGCTCGAGCTTGCCGGAACTGTAATCGGCCCGGTGTCGCCGGCCCGGTCGCCGCTAGTTTACAATTGTGGGCGGCGATCCCCACGCCTTCTGGAGGACACATGAAACGTCTGCTGATCTCGTGCGCCATTGCGCTGCCTTTGCTGGCGCTGGCCGGCCCGGCGCGCGCCGAGGTCAAAACCCGTGAGAAGACCCAGATCAAGATCGAGGGCATGATCGGCCGGATGATGAACATGTTCGGCGGCAAGGCCGCAAAGGAAGGCGTCGTGTCGACGGTCGCCGTCAAGGGCAACCGCAAGGCGACGGTGAACGACTCGACCGGCCAGATCATCGACCTCTCGGAAGAGAAGATTTACGACCTCGACATGAAGAAGAAGAGCTACGAGGTCACGACGTTCGAGGAGCTGCGGCAGCGCATGCGCGAGGCGCGTGAAAAAGCCCAGAAGAGCGCCGAGAAGGAGCCGGGCCGGGAGCCGGAGAAGAGCGGCGAGCCGCAGAAGGAATTCGAGGTCGACTTCGACGTCAAGGAAACAGGGCAGAAAAAGACGCTCGCCGGCTACGACACGCGCGAGGTGATCATGACGGTCACGGTGCGTGAAAAGGGCAAGACGCTCGAGGACGGCGGCGGCTTCGTGATGACCGCCGATTCGTGGCTCGGCCCGCAGATTGCCGCGTTGAACGAAGTCGGAGAGTTCGATCGGCGCTACTTCAAGCAGCTGCAAGGCCCCGAAGCGATGGGCATGTCGGCCGAGCAGATGGCCATGGTCGTGGCGATGTATCCGATGATGAAGCAGGCTTCGGAGCGCCTCGCGAAGGAAGGCGACAAGCTCAAGGGCACGCCGCTCGCGACCACGACGACCTTCGAGGCGGTGCGGTCCAAGGCGCAGATGGCGCGAGGCGGCCGAGGCGAACAAGTCGTCCGGAGGCGGCGGACTCGGCGGCATGCTCGCGCGGAAGATGGCCAAGAAGGACGGCGAGGAGAAGCCGCGCGCCACGATCTTCACGACGATCAGCGAAACGCAGGAAGTCGCGACGAGCGTCGCGCCGGCCGACATCGACCTGCCGGCCGGCTTCAAAGAGAAAAAGTAGCGATCGCCTCGGGGACGCGCGGCAGGTAGACCACGACGCGCGTCCCCTTTCCTTCCTCACTGTCCACGTAGACGCCGCCGCCGGTCTGTTTGATGATCCCGTAGACCGTCGCCAGGCCGAGCCCCGTCCCTTTCCCCTCTTCCTTCGTCGTGAAGAACGGCTCGAACACGTGCGAGCGTACTCCGGCGGGAATCCCCGTGCCCGTGTCGATGACGGCCATCGTGACGTACGGCCCCGGGCTTGAGGCCCGGACGATTCCGGGCATCCTCGAGCTCGAAGAAGACGTTCGTGGTTTCGATCGCGAGCTGCCCTCCCTCGGGCATCGCGTCGCGCGCGTTGGCGGCGAGGTTCATCAGCACCTGTTCGATCTGCCCGGCGTCGGCGCGGACGGGCCAGAGATCGCCGCAGGAGCGGATCACCGAGCTCGACGTCTTCGCCGACCAGGCGCGACAGCAGCGTCTGCAGGCTCTCGACGACGTCGTTCAGGTTCAGCACCCGCGGCTGCATCAGCTGCTTGCGGCTGAACGCGAGCAGCTGGCGGGTCAGCGCCGCGGCGCGCTCGGCCGCTCGCCGGATCTCCATCACGTCGGCGCGGCGCGGATCGCCGTCGCTGAACTGATCGAGCAGCAGGTCGGCGTAGCCGAAGATCGCCGTCAGCACGTTGTTGAAATCGTGCGCGACCCCGCCGGCCAGCCGCCCGACCGCTTCCATCTTGTAGGCCTGGCGCAGCTCCGCTTCCCGTTCGAGGACCTCGCGGCGCCACTCCGCGCGCTCGCGCGCGTAGCGGATCGACCGCAGCAGCAGCGGCGCGTCCGTCGTGGCCTTGACGAGGTAGTCCTGCGCCCCGCGCTGGACCGCCTGCACCGCGATCGCGTCGTCATCCTGCGCCGTCAGGACGATGATGGGAACCGCGCCGGCGGCCCCCTGAATCCTCTCGAAGGTGTCCAGCCCGAAGCTGTCGGGAAGACCGAGATCGAGGAGCACGGCGTCGACCGGTCCGCTGTCGATCGCCGCGACGGCAGCGGTCAGCGTGCTGACGCGCCGCGGGGAGATCGACACGGACGATCCGGTGAGCTGCCTCTCCAGCAGGCGCGCATAGGCATCGTCGTCTTCGACCAGGAGGACACGAATCGGGGTCGAACCGGCTGGCATCACGAAGAGGTGTCTCGAGCGCGGGTATTCTACAGGCAATCCGGCAGTGTATGCTTGCCCCCGACCGGAGGATTCATGGATCGCAAAGTGGACGAGACGGCCCGTCCGCGCGGGGTCGCGCGGCGCAGATTCCTCACCGCGATTCCCGCCGCCGTAGCGGGGAGCCTGGCGGCGCCCGCGCTCGCTCGACAGCAGCCGGCCCCACGCATCGACAAGCCGGCGCTCGACTGCGCGGAGAAGATCTTCGGCGTCGACTTCACCGAGGCGGAAGAGGAGCAGGCGGCGTCGGCCGTGAACCAGAACCTCGGCAACTTCGAGCGGCTTCGCGAGCTCGACATCCCGCTCGACACCGAGCCGGCCATCACGTTCCGGCCGTACTTGCCCGGCAAGAAGCCGAAGCCCGGCGCGACACCGGGCGCGAAGATCAGCGTCACCCTGCAGCCCCTGCCCGCGGCCCGCGGATCTTCACTCGACGAGCTCGCCTTCCTTCCGATCACCTCGCTGGCCCCGCTGATCAGGCGCCGTCAGGTGTCGTCGACCGAGCTGACGAAGATGTACCTCGATCGACTCAAGAAGCACGGGCCGGCGCTGAACTGCGTCGTGACGCTGACCGAGGAGCTCGCGCTGGCGCAGGCGGCCCAGGCCGATCGCGAGATCCGCGCCGGCCGCTACAAAGGACCGCTGCACGGCATCCCATGGGGCGCGAAGGATCTCTTCGCCACGAAGGGCATTCCGACCACGTGGGGCGCGGCCCCGTTTCAGAACCAGGTGTTCGACTACGACGCCACGATCGTCGAGCGGCTGAGGGACGCGGGAGCGGTCCTGGTCGCGAAGCTCTCGCTGGGGGCGCTCGCGCAAGGCGATCGCTGGTTCCGCGGCCAGACGAAGAACCCGTGGAACACGGAGCGCGGCTCCAGCGGATCGTCGGCGGGTCCGGGCTCGGCCACGGCCGCCGGCCTGGTCGGGTTCGCGATCGGAACCGAGACACGCGGCTCCATCATCTCGCCGGCGATCGAGAACGGCGTCGCCGGGCTTCGTCCGACCTACGGCCGCATCAGCCGCCACGGCGCGATGGCGTTGAGCTGGACGATGGACAAGATCGGGCCGATGTGCCGATCGGTCGAAGACTGTGCGCTGGTGTTCAACGCCATCTACGGGCCCGATGGCCGCGACGATACCGTCGTGGACGCGCCGTTCGTGTGGAATCCGGACGTGCCGCTCTCGAAGCTGAAGATCGCATACGTCAAGAACGACTTCGATCCGCCGCCGGCCGGACGCGGCGGACGCGGGGACGCCGGAGCCCGCGGCGGCGCGGGGGCGCCCGGAGCGGCCGCGGGAGCTCCGGGCGAAGCGGGGGCACGGGGCGCCGGAGGCGGGCGAGGCCGGGGGCTGTCGCCAGAGGAGCAGCAGCGGCAGCGCGAGCTGCGGGTGAAGGTCTTCAGCGAGGTGCTGGACGTGTATCGCAAGGCGGGCGCGACGCTGGAGCCGATCGAGGTCCCCGAGAAGATCACGAGCATCGCCGGCACCATCGGGTTCGTGCTGGCGACCGAGGGCGCGGCGGCGTTCGACGACCTCACGCGCAGCAAGGAGATCAACGACCCCACGCTGAACACCTGGCCGAACACGTTCCGCGCCCACCGCTTCGTGCCGGCGGTCGAGTACATCCGCGCCCAGCGCGCGCGCACGCTGCTCATCCGCGACATGGAAACGCTCATGTCGCAGTACGACGTGTTCCTCTCGCCGGCGCCCGGATCGACGCTCGGCGTGACGAACCTGACCGGTCATCCGGCGATGGCGCTGAAAGCCGGCTTCATCGACAACCGGCCGGTGGAGCTGATGGTGACGGGCAGGCTCTACGACGAGGCGACCGTGCTCCGGGTCGCGCTGGCCTACGAGCGCGCCACGACGTGGCACACGAGGCACCCGAAGTTATAGAGATCAGGAGATTCGAGAGATAAGGAGATTCGGAACAGGAGATCAGGAGATCAGGAGATCAGGAGAAAAAATCTTGAAAATCTCCTGACCTCCTACTCTCCTGATCTCCTGTTCATCTGCGGCGCTCGTTCCGCACCAGCGCCGACAGCACTTTCCCCTGTTCGAAGTCCCCGAGCTTTTCCGCGGCGTCGATGTAGGCGTCGCGCGCGGCGGGCGACAACGGGTGGCTGGCGGCGAGGGTCAGGAGCACCTGACCGGCCTCGAAGCTGGAGCCCATCCCTGCGGTCGAACGCAGCGCGGCGAGGACCGTCTCCTCGGCCACGCCGGCGCGGCGGACGACGGCCTGCAGGACCCGGCCGCGCTCGAACGTCGAGCCGACCGTGTCGAGCGCGCGGAAGAACGGCGCGCGCAGCGGGCCATCGATCGAGGCCCGCCTGGCGATGTCCAGGAGGAACGACGCCATCTCGAAGTCCGACTGGATGTCGATGCTGGACTCGAGCATGGCGGTCACCGTCTCCGCGGTGAGATCGGTGCGCTCCGCGAGCGCGCTGAGCACCCGGCGGTGCTCGAAGTCGCTGTCCACCGTGTCGAGCGCCGCGAAGAACGGCCCGCGCGTCGTGGCGTCGAGCGGCTGAAGCTTCGCGATCTGGATGAGGAGCGACGCCTGCTCGAAGTCCGATTCGATGCGGTTGCCTTCGAGGACGCCGGCCAGGATCGGAGAAGACACCGGGCCGCGCTTCAAGGCCGACGAATAGACACGCCGCGCCTCGAAATCGGACTGGATGGTTCGCGCCGCCTCGAAGTACGCCTGCCGCGTTCCCTGATCGGCGAGCAGTTGGTCCGCCTCGTCGATCAACAACGACGCGAGCTCGAAGTCCGAGTTGATTTCGCGCCCTGCCTGCACGACCGCCTGCCGCGCGGTCGCGGGGTCGAGCGGCATCTTGAACAGCTCTCTGAAGTAGACCCTCTTGCCCCAGCTCCCCTCGATCAGGGAGATCTCGGTCAGCAGACCGGCGGCACCGCGGGCCTTGTAGATCCGGGCGGCGCGCGCCGGGGCGCCGATCCCGGTCTGCCGGATGAACCGCGGCAGCATCTTCGCCAGCCACTGGCGCCCTTCCGGCTCGAACGGCTTCTCCGTCGCCCCCACCCAGAACCGCCGCGTCAGGTTGCCGGAGGCATCGGCGGCGAACTTCACCGTGTGGGTGGCGATCCAGCCGCCGTCGCGAATCCTCAGCGATCCGCCCGGCGACAGCGCCTTGACGTCCATGTCGTCGTCGGTGAACTCGATCGTCCCCTTGTAGTTCACCTCGAGCTTCTCGCCGTCGTTCGACCACGAGTAGTTGCCGCTCTGCCGGCCCGCCGCAGCAGCGGCGGGCGCGCCAATCGCCAGCCCTGACCCCGGCGCAAGCGCGGCCATCGCCGCCGCCGACATCGCGTCCGACTGCCTCGCCATCTCGATCGTCGCCGCGTTGAGGGCGAGGAGCACGCGCCTGTCGTCGGCCAGCGCCGCCGCGTGCGCCGACCGCGTGAGCTCGGCCATCGCGCGCAGCTGATCCTGCAGCGCGCCGGCCGGCTCGATGGTGGCCGCCTGGACCGCGGCGACGGCATGGGCCATCTCCCGTGCCGGCTGCGCGAACACGGCGTGCGTCGCGTCGTCCGCTCCCCACTTACCTCGAGGTGGGTTCCGGCGCGCGCCGTGCACCACGGTGTCCCAGTTGGATTTGATCTCGGTGGCCATCGCCTTGGCGGCCTCTTCGAACGCCTTGGTGATCGCGACAACTTCCTCGAGAGACAACGGCTGCACCGGGACGCCCGGCGATGCCGCGTGCGGTGGGGGCGGCGTGGCTGGCTGCGACGACTGGGACGCGTCGGTCCGGGCGGCGCCGGCCGCGATGCCGAGCATCAGGAGAATCGTGGCGCTGCCGGCGAGCCAGCCGGGCGCGCGACCGGCGTGCGACGGCGCGCCGAGCAGCCGCCGCACGCGCTCGACGAGCGAGCCGCCGGTGGCGGCCATTGCCAGAAACGCCTGCGGCCTGGCCGCGCCGCGCAACTCTTCGAGATCGGCCAGCGCCTTCGCGTAGGTATACGGATCGCCGCACAGCCTCACCGCCAGATCGTCGCAGCAGTTCTCGCGTTCGACGCGAATCCGGCGCGACAGCCACCACACGGCGGGGTGATAGAACAGCAGGGTCTCGACGAGCGTCTGCAGCAGGTTGACGAGGTAGTCGTGGCGGCGGATGTGCGCCAGTTCGTGGGCGAGGATCGCCTCGAGCTGTTGCGGCGACAGTCCAGCCAGCGCGCTCGCGGGAAGGAGCACCACCGGCTTGATCCACCCGATGACCGTCGGCACCTCCACGAGCGTCGATTCGAGGAGCCGGACGTGGCGGGCGATGTGCAGCCGGCGCGACAGGCGCGCCACGATGTGCTGCCAGCCGTCGGCAGCCGGCGACGCGCCGTGCGACTTCATCCGCTGCACCCACAGCCAGCCGCTGATCAGCCGGAGTGTGAGCACCCCGACGCCGCAGAGCCAGGCGAGCACCAGCACCGGCAGCCATCGCTCGAGCCGCGCGTCGAACGCGGCCGGCCCGCCGGCGATCGCGCTTCGATCCTTCGGGCCGACAGTGTTCAGTGCCGCTCCGCGCTTGACGGCCGCTGCGGGCGCCGGCGTCGCTCCGGGATCGCCGCGGCGACGGCGCCGGCCGGAAGCGGCGTGGCGGACGCGCCCGCGCGCCACAACTGCACGGCGGTGACGGTCGGGAGCGTCAACATCAGCGACAGCCCGATCGTGCCGACGACGTAGCGGACGTCGGCGGCGCTGCGGCGGAGCACCGCCAGCGCGAGCGCGGTGAGGCCGCCGATGAGCGCTCCCTGCCAGAAAAAGTGCAGAAGCGCCCAGCCGATCACCTGGGCTGCCGGCTGTTGAAGCAAGCTCTGAATCTCATTCATCGTGCTCACCAGTGCCCTCACCGTGGGCCTCCTTGCCGTCTCGGCGGCTTTCAAGCAGCTTGCGAATCTCTCCGAGCTCCTCCGCCGTCGCGCGCCTGGCCGAAAGGGCCTGCAGCACGAGCTTCGACGACGACCCTCCGAAGGCGCGGTCGAGCAGGTCGCGCACGAGCTGGCGCTGCGTCTGCTCTTCGGTCAGCCTCGACTGGTAGACGTGCGTGCGATCCGTCTCGTCGCGCCGGACGAGCCCCTTTTCCGTCATGATCTGGAGCATTTTCAGCGCGGTGGTGTAGGCGGCCGGGCGCTCGCGTTCGAGCGACTCGTGGACCTGCCTGACGGTGCTGGCGCCCCGGGTCCAGAGGATCCGCAGGATGGCCAGCTCTGCATCGGTCGGGCGCGGGGGCTTGGTCGTCGTCATGGGTGCTCACTATGTACGAACACCTTCGTATATGTCAACGAAGATCTTCGTAGATGGTTCCCTGGCGCCGCCACGGTTCGGCTTCAGCGGCCATGTGATGTCGGTTAGACGCTGGTTGGCGCGGATTTGTTGGTCCAGCCTTCGCTCATGAATGCCCGCGAAGGCTGCCCACCGTAGCCTTGGCGAAGGTGGGCTGCCCCGGGCTTCTGCTTTTCGCCTTCACACCTCCGCGCGCTTCACCAGCTATAATTCCGTTTTCCGAGCCCCGCGGCGCTGCCGCCGGTGCCCATCCGCCGCGCCCTCCCGAAACGGTCACGCTGTCGTGTGCCGGGTGGTCCGGCCAAGGAGATTCCGAGTGGAACCCGGAACGTACGCCCAGTTCGACACGACCGAAGGGTCGTTCACCGTTCGTCTGTTCGAGAAGGAGGTCCCGAAGACGGTCGCCAACTTCGTCGGCCTCGTGGAAGGCACCAAGGAATGGCGCGATCCGTCCTCGGGGGACAAGAAGACGGCCCCGTACTACGACGGCGTCGTCTTTCATCGGGTCATCAACGGCTTCATGATCCAGGGAGGCGACCGGCTCGGGACCGGCACGGGCGGGCCGGGCTACAACTTCGCCGACGAGTTTCATCCGTCGCTCCGGCACACGAAGATCGGCATGCTCTCGATGGCCAACGCCGGCCCGAACACCAACGGCAGCCAGTTCTTCATCACGCTCGGCCCGACGCCGCATCTCGACAACAAACACTCCGTCTTCGGCGAGGTCGTCGAGGGGCTGGACGTCGTGAAGAAGATCGGCTCGGTGGCGACCGGGCGGCAGGATCGGCCCGTCAAGCCGGTCGTCATGAACACGGTCACGATCAAGCGGATCGCCTGATGGCAGAGGATCGGCAGTCGGTCGATTCGCTGCTGCCGATCGTCTACCAGGAGCTCCGGCGTCTGGCGGCGAGCTACCTGCGCCGCGAGCGGCCGGGCCAGACGCTGCAGCCGACGGCGCTCGTCCACGAGGCGTACCTCCGCCTGATGAAGGACAAGCCGGGACGATGGCAGAACCGCGCGCACTTCTGCGCCATCGCGGCACACTCGATGCGCCAGATTCTGATCGAGCGCGCCCGCGCGCGCGGCGCGCAGAAACGCGGCGGCGCCCGCCAGCGCGTCACGCTCGACGATGGGCTCGTCGCCGGCGGTGAGCGCTCGATCGATCTCGTCGCGCTCGACGAGGCGCTCGATCGGCTCGCGGCGCTCGATCCCGACCAGGCCCGGCTCGTGGAGCTTCGATTCTTCGGCGGGCTCACCGTCGAGGAGACCGCCGAGGCGATGGACATCTCTCCCGCAACGGTGAAACGCCACTGGACCGTCGCCTGTGCCTGGCTGGCGCGCGAGCTGGAGGGCAACTCGCAGGCGTGAATCCCGCGCGCTGGCGCCAGATTAGCGATCTCTTCCACGCCGCCCTGGAGCGCGATGCCGGCGCGCGCGCGGCGTTCCTGCACGATGCCACGGCCGGCGATCCGGACCTGCTTCGCGAGGTGGAGACGCTGCTCGCCAGCCACGCAACGCTCCGAGCGGTTCCTCGACGAACCGGCGTACGGCGTGGCCGCGGACCTGATCCTCGACGACGAGCCGTCGATCGCTCACCGGGAAACAGATTGGCACGTACCGCGTGCTCGAGGAAGTCGGGCGCGGCGGGATGGGCGTCGTCTACGCCGCCGAGGACGAGCGGCTGCGGCGCACGGTCGCGCTCAAGGCGCTGCCGCCGGAGTTCACGCGCGATCCGGTGCGCCGCGAACGGCTGACGCGCGAGGCGCGCGCCGCCGCCGCGCTGTCGCATCCGGCCATCGCGACGATCTTCGCGCTCGAGGAGATCGACGGCGAGCTGTACATCATCTCGGAGCTGGTCCGCGGGCGCACGCTGCGCGAGGAGCTCCGCGACGGTCCGTCTCCCGGCGGACCGGCTGCTCCCGGCCCTGCTCGACATCGCCGCGGCCCTCGCCGCCGCGCACGAGCGCGACATCGTCCACCGCGATCTGAAGCCGGAGAACATCATCCGGAGCACCGACGGCCAGATCAAGGTTCTGGACTTCGGCCTGGCGCGCAGCGCCGACGCCGCGCGAGGCGGCCGACCGCCACGCGGCTGACCGAAGCGGGCAGCGCGCTCGGCACGCCCGGCTACATGGCGCCGGAACAGTTGAACGGCGGCGAAGTCGACGTCCGGACGGACGTGTTCGCCTTCGGCGTGCTCGCCTGGGAGCTCGCGACGGGCGAACACCCGTTCGGCAACGACGCCGCCGCGGTCCTGGCGCGGATGACGGAGCTGATGGAAGGGCGCGCCGGGCGGACTGTCACGCCCGCTGCCGCTGCCCGGCCTCGATCGCATCGTCCGGCGGTGCCTGCGCGCCGCGCCGGCCGACCGGTATCCGTCGAGCGCGGCGCTGCTCGCCGATCTGCGCGCGCTCGGCAGCGGCAGGGAACCGCGCGCCGGTGCCGCAGGGGGATGCGCTCTGGTGGTGGCAGTTTCACCAGCTGGCGATCGCGGTCTTGAACGGGATGATGCCCGTGGCCGTGTGGGCGATCCGCAGCGCGGCTGGATCGGCAGGCCGTACGGCTCGGTGCTCTTCCTGACGACGCTGATGCTCGCGACGGTCTCGGTGGCGCTGCGCCTCAATCTCTGGTTCACGTCGCGCGTGCACCCGGACGAGCTCGTGCACCATCGCGCCCGCCTGTTTCCCGCGCATCGTCGTCGCCGACGCGCTGATCGCGATTCGCGCTGCTCGGGGCCGCGGCGTCGCATCGCCGGCGCCCACGATGAGATCGCCGCGCTGCTGGTGACCGTCGCGGTCGCCACGCTCGCCTCGCTCGGCCTGATTGAGCCCGCGACGACGAAAGGGGCGAGGCGTATTCGCTAGACGTCCCACCCGGCTCCAACAGGTCCATCACCGCGCGCACCAGCTCTTCCGGATCGAACGGCTTCGGCGATGTGGCGGGCGAACCCGGCCTCGGCCGCGCGCTCCCGATCGCGCGCCGACGGCGAACGCGGTCAGCGCAATCGATGACGCGCGGCACGTCCGACTCCCATCGCGGCATGAAGCTGCCGCATCAGCTCGTAGCCATCCTGCCCGGGCATCGCGATATCGGTCACGAGCACGTCCGGGCGATCCTCGATGCAGGCGCGATGAACCCCTCTTCAGCGGAGGCCGCGACCCGCACCCTGGCGCCGGCCGATTCGAACAACCGACTGCAGGAGCTCGCGCGTGTCGTCGTCGTCGTCCACGACGACGATGCTCGCGCCCGGTGAGCAGGCCGTTGAGCACCGCCGGCCAGCCTGGCAGGTCGGCCGGCCGCGGCTCGCGCGCGCGGTCCAGGGACACGAACCGGCAGGCGGACGACGAAGCGCGCGCCTTTGTTCAGGCCGTCGCTCTCGACGCGGACGTCGCCGCCGTGCATCTCGACGAGGTTGCGGACGATCGAGAGGCCGAGCCCCAGGCCTCCGTGCGCGCGCGTGCTCGAGGCGTCTGCCTGGCGGAACATGTCGAACACGTTCGGGAGGAAGGCCGGCTCGATGCCGATGCCGGTGTCGGAAACCGACAGCTCGTCGCACGGCGTCCTCCCGGCGAAGCCGAATCGTGACCGTGCCGCCCGAGGGAGTGAACTTGACGGCGTTCGACAGCAGGTTCCAGATCACCTGCTGGAGCCGGTCCGGGTCGCCGGCGGTCGGAAACGCGGGCGCGTCGAAGATCCCGCTCGATGATCGTGCCGCGCGCTTCGGCGGTCGGGCGGATCGAGTCGATCGCCGTCGTCGATCAGCGACGCGAGATCGAGCGGATTTGACCTCGAGACGCAGCTTCCCGCTGGCGATGCGCGAGATCTCCAGCAGATCCTCGACGAGGCGGGACTGGACCTGCGCGTTGCGCTCGATCTTCTCGAGCGCGCGATCGATGCCCGGCCGGCGGCACCGCATCGCTGCGCAGCAGCTTCGTCCATCCGAGGATCGCGTTGAGCGGCGTGCGCAGCTCGTGGGACAGCGTCGCGAGGAACTCGTCCTTGAGGCGGTTCGCTTCGCGCTCGCGCACGAGCAGTTCGGCGCGCTCCTGCTCCGCCCGCCGGCGGTCGGCGATTTCCCGCCGCAGCTCCTCGTTCGCGGCCGAGAGCTCCCCTTCGCGCAGCTGGATCCGTTCGAGCATGCGGTTGAACGCGTCGACCAGGAGCCCCGAGCTCGTCGTCGGTCGTCCGGGCGGCGCGGATGGAGTAGTCGCCGCGCGTCGGACACCTCGGAGGCGGTGCGCGCCAGCGCGGTGACCGGTTCCGACACGAGCGACTGGAGCCGCGACGACATGAAGAGCGCGACCCCGGTCGTGAGGAGCAGGAGCAGCGCCACGATCATGAACTGCACGCGCAGGCGGTCGCGCAGCAGCTCCAGATCGCTTCGCAGGAAGAGCGTGCCGGCGCGCGCTCCTTTGACCGTCGCGCTGGTCGACGAGCAGCAGGCGGTCGGACGAAAACTGATAGCCGTCCGGCCCGGGCGCCGCCGCACAGGGTATCGAGGTCGCCGAGCTGAACTGCGCGAACAGGTCGCCGCGTGCATCGTACAGGCACGCCGAGCGGATGTGCCGGTTCTGCGTCAGCGTCTGCAGCGTCTCGTCCGCGGCGGCCGGGTCGAGGAACTGCAGGGCGGCCGTGGAGTTCTGCACGATGATCTCGGCCTGCGCGGTCAGCTCGCGCCTCAGGTCGTCGCGCGACTCGTAGTAGTCGGTCACGATGTAGCCGCCGCTCGCGAGCAGCAGCACGACGATGCTCGTCGCCATGATCATCAGGACGAGCTTGTGGCGGATCGGCAGGCGGCGGATGAGCCCGGACATCATCGGCGGCCGCCCTCGACCACGTGGCGTGCGACGCGCAGCAGCTTCGAGCTCACCTGCAGGCCCGAGCGCTGCGCCGCCGGCGGGCTGACGTCGAACCGGACGCGGTTGTTCTCGAGCACGAACTCGATCGCCCCGCCGTTCTCGACGAAGCGGGGAGAATCGCCGACGGTCAGGACCGGCAGCTGGCGAACGGCGGTCGACGAGCGGGGCGCCGCGCTCGCCGTGGCCGCGCGCCCACGTACAGAATGCCGCAGCGCCGCGCGTCGTCGGGCGACTGCGGCTCCATCCGCTCGAGCGGGCGGCCCTCCACGGATTCCCCGGCGATGATGCGGTCGACGGCCCGCGTGAACTCGGCGTCCGCCAGCACGCACAGCCGGAATGGTTCGCTGGTCTCTGACGGCGGGCTCGGCCACTCGATGAACTTCGTGAAGTTATAGAGGAAGGTCGCCTTGATGTCGTTTTCGAGCGTCTCCTGCGCCGGGCCGGCGGTCGGCGCACGCGCGAGCGTCCGCGCCCGCGGCCGCGGACGGCCCGGCCGCGGCCGGCCAGGCCGCGAGGCACGCGGCCGCCAGGAGCGGGCAGAGACCCCTTTCAGAAGTGCCATCCGGAGCGAACAAAGAACCCGCGCTTGAAGTCGTAGTGCGGCGCGCTCGCCGGCAGGAGCTCGGAATGATGATGCGTGCAGCAGGTTCTGTCCGACGAGCGAGATCTCCCAGCCGCCGCGGACCACCCAGCCGAGGCGCAGGTCGAGCTCGCGTAGGCCTGGACGACCGGGTCCGGCCGCCGGCTCACGTGCCGGAAGATAGGCGTCGAACGCGAGGCCGTGCGGGAGATCGAGCGTCGAGCGCAGCGAGAGGCGATGCGACGGGTCGTTGCCTTCGACGCTTCCGCTATACACGTCCCGGCTCCCCGGATCGAACGACAAGTCCTTCGAGAGGTAGCGCGTACCACCCGTGCACGCGCCACGCCGAGACCGGCTCCAGCGTGGCGCCGATTTCGAGACCGCTCGTTCGCGCGTTGAGGAGGTTCTGCAGCACGATGACCGGCGCCGGACGGAAGACCAGCTCGGTGCTTCGCAGCGGTCGTAGCGGTTGGCGAACGCCGCCAGCGTCCATCGTCAACCGGGCGAGCGGCCGGATGCGGTAGCCGCTTTCGTACGCGATCACTTCCTCCGACTTCGAAGTCCTCGCTGCCCTCGAGCGTCACCGCGCCCGTGACCGTGTTGCGGAACCGCAAGATCCGTGTCGAAGCGGGTCGGCAGGCGCACCGCGCGCGAGACGGCGCCCCAGACGGTCTGCCGGCCCGTCGGGCTCCAGCGGACGCGCACGGTGGGCTGGACCTCGAGGCCCGTGAAGTCGTTCCGCTCGAATTTCGATCCGACGGTCAGGTACAGCTTCTGCGGCACAATCGAGATTTCGTCCTGCGCGAACAGGTTGACGAGCGTGGACGTGCGCACCTGGGGATCGAAGAAGAATCCCGCGATGCCGAGATCGTCGCCACGGGTCGACGCGGAACCCGCCGCCGAACACGATCGTCGTGGCGGGTCGCGAGCGTCAGCCGGTGCTGGGCGTCGACGTCGAAGGTGTGCCGGGTCTCCTCGAACTGCTGCGGGACCTTGCGGTAGCTGCCGTCGTAGTTGACCTGCGCCCTGAACTCGGCGGTCGAGGAAAAACTGCGGGTCAGCCGGCCGACGAGATTCCCGCCGGAGATGTCGCCGTCGGGCCGGTCGGAAAAGCCGGTCGTGCCGCGATAGAGATCGCCCTCGAGCAAACCAGCGCGAGGCCGACTGCGCTGCCGGACTCGAGGCGGAAGCCCCCCTGGCCGGTCTGCACCGGATCGCCGGAGCTCAGGCCGGTCGCGGTAAAGACCTGCGCGCCCCGCTGCCGGTATCGGCCGTACACGCGGTAGCTGCCGTCGGCGCCGAACCGGCCGCCGTGCCGCGCGCCGGCGATGACGTGTTCGTCGGTGCCGGCGGTGATCGTCACGAAGTCGCCGCGCGTCGCTGCGGCGTCCTTCATGATGACGTTGACGACGCCGTTGACCGCATTGGCGCCCCAGATCGACCCGCCGGGCCCGCGGATCACTTCCACGCGATCGACGTCGTTCAACAGCACTTCCTGCGCATCCCAGAACGTGCCGGAGGACAGCGGCGAATAGACGCTGCGCCCGTCGATGAGCACGAGGAGCTTGTTGGCCGGATTGGTGGTGAAGCCCCGCGCGCTGACCGCCCACGTGCTCGAGTTGACCCGGGCCACGTCAATCCCGTCGGCCAGACGCATCGCCTCGGCGAAGCGTCGTGGCCCCGGACCGCCGGATGTCGTCCTGGCGGACGACGGAAATCGGCCGCCGCCGTCTCGGACAGTTTCTCAGAGCGGCGCGACACCGACGTAACGTCGAGCGCGGTCAGCTCTTCGATGCTGAGCCGTTTGAGATCCTGGGCGGTCCGCGCCGCCTGCGTCGCGGGCTGAGCCTGGCACAGATGGCCGGCTGCGCAGAGCACGACAGCATCGCGATCGCGCTGACACAAGATCACTTCAACCTTTCGGCCAGCAACGCGACGCTGAGCGCATAGGTGTGCGCGCAGTTGTAGCCCAGCAGCGCGTCGTAGTTTCGTAGAGCAGAAAGCTTCGCGTCCCCGACTGCACGAGCGACGGCGGAGATTGTGCTCGACGGCAACGCCCCGCCGCCGGCGGTCCGCAGCCCCATGCGCCGCCAGGTCGCGCAGCGGCGCAGGGTCCGTCATCATCCGCTCGGCGCGGCACCCGGTGTCGCGCCGCGGCACGGCGGCGGCCCGGGCGCGCGCCGCGGCCGGGATCCTGACCTCGCGTCCCCACATCTGCCCGTCCGTCCATCCGTGCTGCTGGAGGTAGAACGCGACCGACGCGAACACGTCCGGCAGCGATGACCAGATGTCGCGCCGCCCGTCGGCGTCGAAATCGACGGCGTACTGCAGGTAACTCGACGGCATGAACTGCGGCTGGCCGAGCGCCCCGGCCCAGGATCCCTTGAGGCTGCTCGAGCTCGATGTCGCCGCGGTTCAGGATGTCGAGCGCGCTGAAGAGCTCCTTGCGGAACATCTCGCCGCGCCGCGGATCGTACGCCAGCGTGATCAGGGCCGGGATCGTCGGACGCACGCCGGAGAACCGCCCGAAGTTGGATTCCAGACCCCACACGGCGATGACGATGCGTGGGTTGACGCCGAATGCCTTGGCGACGCGCTGAAGCAGAACACGGTGTTCCGAATACATCTTCTGCGCGGTGCGCACGGTGTCGCGGGTGAGGCGGCGCCTGAGGTAGACCTCGAGGTTGAGCGTGAACTCCGCCTGCGATCGATCGCGCTCCAGGATCTGCTCGACCGGCAGGACGCCGGCCAGTGCCCGATCGAGGATCTCGGGCCGGATTCCGCGGGCGGCCGCTTCGCTGCGGAGCGCCAACAGCCAGTCGTCGAAGGGCAGCGGCGCCGCCGCAATGGGGGCAACTGGAGGGACGTTCCTGCGCTACGGCTGAGCCGGCCACCAATGCGAAGACGGCAACGGCAACCGCACAGCGGATCATCTACTCATTGTAGTTCGCGGTTCGCGCAGGGCGGCACAACCCCCGGCCTTGCCTGGGAGCCGCGCCAAGTGTTAGAAGAGCCTGACAACACGCTCACGTGCCCAGTACGAACCTTCTGCTGACCGGCTTCAACCCGTTTGGGGAATACGCCGCCAACGTCTCGGAGGCGCTCGTCAGGGCCGTCGAGGCCGGCTGGCCCCCCGAACGGGTCGAAGCCGCGTCCACGCGTCTGACTGTCGCGGTCCTGCCAACGGAGTTCGCCGGGGCCGGAGACGCGATTGTCGAACTGATCCGCGCGCATGCCCCGGATGCGGTTGTCTGCTGCGGGCTGGCCGAAGGCTGGGGATTGCGCCTCGAGCTCGTCGCCAGGAACCGCGACGGCTGCGTGTCGCCCGACAACGCCGGCCGGAGCCGCGACAACGCGAGGATCGACGCCACGGGGCCGTCACTGTACCCCGGCACGCTGCCATATCATCAGTTGAGCCGCACGTTGAGGGCGCGCGGCATCCCGCACGAATATTCGGACGATGCCGGCGGCTTCGTCTGCAATCACGTGTTCTATCGAGCGTGCCGCGAGATCGCGCACAGCGGACGCGCGGCGCTCTGCGGGTTCATCCACTTCCCCGCAGACGCGGAGCCCGGCCGCGGCGGTCGAGGTCTTCCGCTCGCCACGAGCCTCGACGCGCTCCACGCCTGTCTCGCCGAGATCACCGGACACCTCGGTCAGCGCGCCGAATCGATCGAGAGTGCCGCGAGGTCGAACCCGTGAACCATCAGGACGGATCCATGATCAAGACCCAGGCGCGCGACGCTGACTGGACGCTGGAACGCATCCTGTCCGACGAGGCCCTTGCCGAGGTCATCGAGCTGGATCGCGCGTCGTTCTCGCGGCCGTGGACGCCGAAGATGTTCCTGATGGCCGTCCGGTCGGCCCACGAGTTCTATCTCTATGCCCTGCGGAGGAAAGGACAGAGCCCGCTCGCAGGCTTCCTGTGTTATCGGCTCGCCGCCGGCGCGCTGCAAATCGCCACGATCGCGGTCCGGGAGGATCTGAGGCGGCAGGGCCTGGGCGCGATGCTGATCGACTTCGCGCTGACCGAAGGCGCGCGCGCGGGAGCCGATGAGGCGACGCTGGACGTCCGCCTCTCGAATCTGGCGGCCCGCCGGCTCTATCAGCGGCTGGGTTTCAGGCCGGTCGCGTTCCATCCACGCTACTACGCCGGCCCCGTCGAGGATGGATTGACGTACGCGCGATCCATTGCCGCCCTCTGGGGTCCGACCTCGGCACACTGCGGACCGGACGATGTGGGTAATCCGACGACCGGGGTCTGACCCCAGCCTTCGCTCATGAATGCAGGCGAAGGCTGCCCACCGTAGCCTTGGCGAAGGTGGGCCGCCCCGACGGCGAATGAGCTACGGCTGGCAAGCCGCAGACTGAGCCGGTCCGCCGCGCGTTTGCGCCTTACGGCTCGAAGTGATGACTGCGCGTGCACGGCCCACCTCGCTCTATTCGGGCATGAAGGCCCAGATCGCGTGCGACAGCGGCGAGGTCGTCGCGGGGATCGTCGATTTCGTCGTGTCCCAGCACGCCGGCCTGCGCGTGCTGACACGGGCGGTTGCACGAGCCGACGGCACCCTGCTCGGCATCGCCGTCATCCTGCTGAACGGCCTGCGGTGTTACCTCGGGGTCCGCACCAGCGGCGACGGGCGCGCCGTGGTCGCCGCCCGGCGGCCGAACGAGCGCCGCGCGGTCGCGGATCTCAGCCGGATGCTGCCCGGCTGCCAGTGGACCGAGCTGCGCTTCGAATGGCGCCCCGCCCCGATGGCCGCGGCGATCGCCAAGCTTTCGCGCACCGCGGTCGCAGACTGCAGGCGCACGATCGGGCTGGCGCGAGCCTTGATGCGCCGCTACGGCGTCTTCCGGGCGCTGCGCGTCGTGGAGCTGTTCGCGTACTACCGGCGGTACTGCGAGCTCTTTGCGGACCGGCAATTCAATCTCGCCGTGATGTCCAGCCACAGTAACCCCCACGGCATCGCGTTGAACCTGGCGGCCCGCCGGTTCGGCGCGCCGGTCGTGCTCGTCACGCACGGCATGCCGATTGTCCCGATCGCGGTCCTCGACTACGACCTGGCCGTCGTTGAATGCGAAGCCTCGAGGCGCATCTATCACGATGCGGGCTGCCGCATGAATCATGTAGTTGTGAAGAGCCGGAAGCACGACTTTGCCGCCATGCGCCTGCCGCTGCCGGCGGGACGGCTGGAAGGTCGGCCTGTTCCTCTCCAAGGATCCCGTGGAGGAGCGGGTCGTCGTGTGCGTGCACGGCCTGCTCACCCATGACCGCATCGCAAAAGTGATCGTTCGGCCGCACCCGGTCAACCTCTGGCCGGCGCTCGCCGACCGCATGGAGTCGCTCGGCGATCGCAGGGTCCAACTGCGTTCAGGAGGATCGCTCGCCGCGGACCTGCGCGACTGCGATCTGGTCCTCGCCGGCAATTCCACGGTGCTGCTCGACGCCGTCGTCGCCGGCCGCCCCGCCTGCTACGTGCGGGGCCTCGATCATGGCCCGTACGACGTGCAGTCTTTCGTCCGGGATGGCCTGGTGTGCGAGCTGGAACAGCCCTGGAGCATCGACGGCGCGGCGATCCGGCGGTTCTACGCGCGGGACAGCTGGCCGGCGGTCCTGCGCCGCTACGCGGACGTTGATCGTGACGACGCGGAGGCCGCACGTGCGGTGCGGGCGGCCGTGAGCAGCCTGCTCGGCGGCGAGACGCCCGCTCGAGGCGCCGCATGAGGGCCGTCGGCATCATCCCGGCGCGAATGGGATCCTCGCGATTTCCGGGCAAGCCGCTGGCGACGATCGGCGGCGTGCCGATGCTCGGGCACGTGTACCTCCGCAGCCGGCTGAGTCCACGGCTCGACGCCGTGTACATCGCCACGTGCGACGACGAGATCCGCCGCTACGCCGCCGAGATCGGCGCGGAGTGCGTCATGACGTCGCCGCTTCACGACCGTGCCTCCGACCGCACCGCGGAAGCCGCCTGCCTCATCGAACGCCGCGCGGGTCCGATCGACGTGGTGGTCATGATTCAGGGGGACGAGCCGATGATCCATCCCGACATGATCGACGAAGCCATGGCGCCGCTCGGCGATCCGTCGGTGCAGGTGGTCAACCTGATGGGACCGCTCGACGAGGACGAAGCCCGCAATCCGAATGCGATCAAGGTCGTCTGCGATCGGCACGGCGATGCGCTGTACTTCTCGCGGCAGCCGATACCGTCCGGGGCGGGACGCGGCGCGCACCTGCTCAAGCAGGTCTGCATCATCCCCTTCCGCCGCGCCTTCCTGGCCACGTTCGCCGCGCTCGAGCCGACGCCGCTCGAACGCATCGAGTCGATCGACATGCTCAGGGCGATCGAGCACGGGTATCGCGTCCGGATGGTGCGGACCGCGCACGCGACGCGCAGTGTCGACACGCCGGGCGACCTCGTCGCCGTCTCCGTCCTCATGGCCGCGGACGGCAGGGCCGCGGACGGCAGGGCCGCCGACGGCAGGACGGCCGATGCGTTGCCGGGCCACGACGGCGCGGCGTAATCCACGCAGCCGATCGGTGACGCAGTGGGACCGCGATCGTGCCGGCGCCCGCAGGCGATAGCGTGCAGCAGCCGGTGACCGCTCGACGTCCCGCGCGGTGACATCGCTGCCGTCGAGGTTGTGAAGTCGCGTGCAGGTCTGTCCACAACGCGTTCTCAATTTCGACATGCTCGCGTCGCTCCTGTAATGCGTGCGGTGACCGCATCCGACTCGACCCCGGCGCTGCCAAACTCCGCCACACACTCGTACCGTTGAGCCAGTCCGTCAGCTGAGCTTCTTTGTTTCACGCGAGGCACATTTGTTGCTCCATACGCAACGGTGCGTGGCTTGCGCGCGCTGGGTCTGCCAGCCGATTTCGTCAAGCTGCAGACGCGGAGCGTTGGATGAGAATGCAGGGCAAGTGCTGGATGCGGCAGCTTCTTGGATGCGGGCTTCCGATCGTTTTCGTTCTCGCGTGTGCCGGGCCCGCTCGCGCGGCAACCGTGCCCGCAGGATTCACCGAAACTGTTATCGCAAGCGGTTTATCGAGTCCGACCGCCATGCAGTTTGCTCCGGACGGCCGTCTCTTCGTCTGCGAGCAAGGGGGGCGACTGCGTGTCATCAAGGACGGCACGCTGCTTTCGACGCCCTTCACTACACTCACTGTCAACGCCAGCGGTGAACGGGGCCTGCTCGGCGTGGCCTTCGACCCGGCATTTCTTACCACTCCATATGTGTACGTGTATTACACGGCGACGACGCCGACTGTGCACAACCGCATCAGCCGGTTCACCGCGAACGGTGACGTTGCCGTCGCCGGCAGCGAAGTGGTGATACTCGAGCTCGACAATCTGACTGGCGCGACGAATCACAACGGCGGGGCGCTGGCCTTCGGGCCCGACGGAAAGCTCTACGCCGCCGTGGGAGACAACGCCACCGGCTCGAACGCGCAGTCGATGAGCAACGTCCTCGGAAAAGTTCTTCGGCTCAACAAAGACGGTTCGATCCCTGCCGACAACCCTTTCTTCAGTTCGACGACCGGGCGCAACCGGTCGATCTGGGCGCTCGGTCTGCGCAATCCCTTCACGTTCGCGTTCAACCCCACCGGCGCGGAGTTGTACGTCAATGACGTGGGAGAGAGCGGCTGGGAGGAAATCAACAGCGGCGTCGCCGGCGCCAACTACGGCTGGCCGGCGACGGAAGGTTCGACGACCAACGGCCAGTTCGACAGTCCCAAACATGCGTACAGCCACTCCGGCGGCGCGTGCGCGATCACCGGCGGGGCGTTCTATTCGCCGCTCACGCCTCGATTCCCCGCGGACTATTCCAGCGACTATTTCTTCGCGGACTACTGCGCCGGCTGGATTCGCAAGCTCGATCCGGCGGCAGGCAGCGTCATGACGTTCGCGACCGGCATTGCGGCCCCCGTCGATCTCAAGGTGTCCGACGACGGCGCGCTGTACTACCTCGCTCGCGGAACAGGATCGGCCACCGGCGTCGTGCGGCGAATCGACTACGGCGCGGCGGCGCCGGGCATCACCTCTCACCCCGTCGGCCAGACCGCCCAGCCGGGCACGCCGGTCACGTTCAGCGTGCGGGCGTCCGGTGCGCCCGTCCTGCGATATCAGTGGCAGCGCAACGGCGTCAACGTCGCGGGAGCGACTGCCGAGGACTACACGCTGACGGCCGTTCAGTCGGACAACGGCGCGCGCTTCCGGGCCGTCGTCAGCAACGACTCCGGCAGCGTGACCAGCAACGAGGCAGTGCTGACCGTGTCCGCGAATCAGACGCCGACGGCAATGATTTCGCAACCCGCTGCCGGCGCCCTCTACAGCGGGGGCAGCGTCATCACGTATTCCGGAACGGGGACCGATCCCGAGCAAGGGACATTGCCGGCGGCTGCGTTGACGTGGCGGGTCGATTTCCACCACGACATGCACACCCATCCGTTCATCGCCCCGACCACGGGAGCGGCCAGCGGGTCCTTCACCATTCCGACAACAGGGCACACGGAATCCAACGTGTGGTACCGGGTTTACCTGACGGTCGAGGATTCGAGCGGGCTGACCCACACGACTCATCGCGACGTCATGCCTCGCGTGGTGCGATTGACGCTCGCGACGAACCCCGCCGGCCTCCAGCTGAACCTGGACGGACAGCCGGTCGTCACGCCCTACTCTTTCGACAGCGTCGTCGGCGTCGTGCGGGACCTCGAGGCGACCTCACCGCAGACATCCGGCGGCACGACATATGGCTTCGTGTCGTGGTCGGACGGCGGCAGCGCTCATCACACCATCTCGGGACCGGCAGCGAACACGACGTACTCCGCGACCTACAACGCGAGCGGCGGCGGGAATCCTGCGCTCAGAGCGGGGTACGGCTTCGACGAGGGGAGCGGGACGAGCGCCGGTGACGCATCGGGGAACGGTGCGACGGGAGCGATCGCGGGGGCAGCGTGGACGGCCTCGGGCCGGTTCGGCGGCGCGCTCACGTTCGATGGCATCGACGACCGCGTGACGGTTGGCTCCGCGCCGGTGCTGAACCTCACCACGGGCACGGTGGGGGCCTGGGTTCGGCTCGATACGCTCGGCCGCTGGCACGGCGTCATCGCGAAGGGGAACGCCAACAGCGACCCCGCCCACAACTACGCGATCGAGATCACCAACGGCAACCTCGTGACCTGCGTGATCGGCAACGGCTCGTCATCGAATGCCGCGACGTCCACGACGCAGGTCGCCGCCCAGCAGTTCTACCATCTCGCCTGCGCCTGGGATGGCTCGCAACTGAGGCTCTACATCAACGGCGTGCTGAACCGCTCGATCAGCCAGACCGTGACCCCCGCCGCGAACAGCTCGCCGCTCTACATCGGCCAGTACGGCGGCAACGTCGATCGCCTCGACGGCGTGATCGACGAGGTCCGGCTCTACAACGTCGCGCTTTCGCAGGCGCAGATCCAAAGCGACATGAACTCCCCCGTGGGAACGGTTCCGCCGCCGACGGATACGACGCCTCCGGCGGTGTCGATCACGAGCCCTCTGGCAGGGGCGCTCGTCGCGGGCGCCGTCTCGATAGCCGCCACGGCCAGCGACAACTCGGGCACGGTCGCGGACGTCCAGTTCCTGGTGGACGGCGTGCCGGTCGGAGGGCCGGACACGAGCGCTCCGTTCAGCGCGGCATGGGCGAGCGGTGGAAGCTCGAACGGCGCGCACGTGCTGACCGCGCGGGCGACGGACGCGGCGGGCAACCAGGCGACCTCGGCGCCCGTGTCCGTCACCGTCGACAACGCGCCGCCGTCAGTCTCGATCAGCAGCCCGTCCGGCGGCACAGTCTCCGGCACGATCACCGTGTCCGCCACCGCATCCGACAGCAGTGGGATCGCGAGCGTGCAGTTCCGCGTCGGCAGCGTGGTCATCGGGACGGCCGACACGACGGCGCCTTACGGGGTGTCGTGGGACACGTCGTCTGTCGCCAACGGCTCTCACGTGTTGACGGCCGTCGCGACCGACCTGGCCGGCAACCAGGCGGCATCCGCTGGCGTTACGGTCACCGTGAGCAATGGGTGGGCGGCCCCGACCGGACTCGTCGCGGCGTACACCTTCGCCGAAGGATCTGGCGGAACGACCGCGGACGTGTCCGGCAACGGCAACACGGGCACGCTCGTTGGCGGCACCGCCTGGTCGGCGTCCGGCCGGTTCGGCAGAGCGGTGTCGTTCGACGGAACGAACGACCTGGTGTCGATCGCCGATGCGCCGTCGATCGATCTCACGTCAGGGATGACGATTGAGGCCTGGGTCAATCCAGCAGCGCTGAGCGGCTGGCGCACCGTCGCGCTGAAGGGGATGCCAGGTGGCCTGTTGTACTCGCTCTACGCCCACGATAGCGGCGCCCCGCGCCCCGCAACCTGGGTAAATACGACAGGAAGCACCAGCTACGTCACTGCAACCGGCACGTCCGCGCTGCCCCTCGGCACGTGGAGCCATCTCGCAGTGACCTTCGGGAGCGGGACACTTCGGCTCTACGTCAACGGCATCCAAGTGGGAAGCCAGCCCGTTTCCGGAACGATCCGGACGTCGGCAGACGCGCTGACCATCGGCGGGAACACCGTCTGGAGCGAGTGGTTCGCGGGCCTCATCGACGAGGTGCGCATCTACAACCGCGCGCTCACTCAGACGGAGATTCAAGCCGGGATGTCGCAGACGCTCGGCGGAGGGTAGCGAACTCCGAACCTCAGGGTCCGGCTGAAGCCGGATACCACGGGCAGTTTGGTTGACGCTACTGCGGGGCGATGCGGACGCGCAGCGAAAACCGATCCGGTAACGCCGGCCGTCCGTCGATCGCCCGCAACGCCGGCATCTCGAACGACAGCACGTCGTCGGGGCCCGGCATCTTGTTGACGATTCTGCTGGTTCCTGCCTGGTCGGCGGCGTCTCTCGGCTGACCCGTGCCCCGCGTCACCCGGCGATTCGTGACAAAGACGAGTTGCTGATCGCCTGATTCCGCGTTCGTGCGCACCATGAAGGATCCGGTCACCTGCACGGTGGCGGGGCCGCCAGGCCCGTTGATGGTCACGGGCGCGAACGCGAAGGCGGCGCCCTCGTGAGGTGCACGGAGCCCCTGATGAAGAACCTCGTCGTCGCGCCCGGGCGCGCTGTGTACCAGCCAGAGATTCACGCTCACCATGCGGCCTGGAACGGCTCGGATCTCGCTGGCTGCGTCCGGCCCTGGGGCAGTTCCCGCACCCGCGGAGATCCGTCCGGTACGCACGCCACCACCGCCACCACTCCCCGTACCACCCCCACTGATTACGACTCCACCGGCGAAGGTCCCTGCCGGCTCCACCAGCGCGGGCTCCACTCGATTTCATGTGCTCCCGGAGCTGCGGGAACTCGCTGAACCTCGTGCGGTAGCGCGCTTCGAACCCGACGCTCGCGACCCCGCAGGACAGTTGCGTCCGTGGAAGAACGGAGTCCAGCAACAGCCGGTCACCCGCCTTGAGCGTCAGTTGAACAGTTTCCCCGGGAGCGACCGTCACACGGCCGTCTTCGAGAATGCGCTGCCAGTCGAGCTGCATCACGGCCTCTTCAGCGGTCTTGCTCACGACGCGCCCGGTGAACCGCCACGCGTCGGCGGCAGTTGCGGGCTGCGGGCGATTTCCCGCGCCCAGCTGACATAAGGAGCCGTTCACATAGACCACGGAACTGAGCGACGGTTCGGTGTCGTACGCGGACCCCTGAACCGTTCCGTCGTCGCGATAACTGAACAGGCCGACCTGCACGATTGGCTCGTCGGAAAGCGGCGATTGCGCGGACGCCGGCGTCGCGGTCCCGGCCACTGTCATGACGGCGAAGAGGATGATCAGTCGCATGTCAGCGTCCTCCGGTGCTCTCGGTCCAGTTGATCCCGGGTCGAAGCGAAATCACCTGCGTGGGCGCGGGCGCCGCGGGCGGCCGCTCGAGTTGAATGGTGGCTTCGACTGCCGATGAAGGCGGCCCGCCCGACGCGATCACGCGCTGGCCGGCGAGGTATCCCGCGCCGAGACTGACGACGATCGCGGCGGCGGCGGCGAACCAGCGCACCGGACGGCGCGCGTGCGCACGGGGGTCCGCCTTCCACACGCCCGGGCCCATCGAACCGACGGCTTCGCGCAGGGCGATCAGATCGACGAAGTGCTCGCGAGCCGCCGGATCGGCGAGCGCGTCTTTCAGTCTCTCAGTGTCCACGCGCTCACCGTCCAGCAACGCTTCGACGACGGCGAACGCGTCGTCGAACCGGCCGTTATCGGTCGCTTCCTGGCTTGTCATAGAGTTTCACTCCCCGGCCATGATGCCGGCTCAACGAAGGGCTCAGGACGGCCCGCAGCTGCTGGCGCGTGCGATGGAGGCGGCAGCGCACGCTGTCGACGCTGAGCTCGCAGGCCACCGCGATCTCGTCGTAGCTGAGGCCGCCGGCCTCTCGCATCAGGAATACGTCGCGATCGAGCGGCGCCAGCCGATCGAGCGCTTCACGCAGCGCCGCGGCGAGCTCCTGGACCGGCGGCCCCGACGCGTCAAAGAGCTCCACCGCCACCCCCCGGCGCCGATCGTCGCGAATATGATTCAGCGCGAGATTCCTGGCGATGCTGAAGATCCAGGCGCGGCATCCTGACTCGGTCGCATCCGGAATCGGACCGCGCGCGACGCGCAGGAACACTTCCTGGGTCAGCTCCCGCGCATCGCCGTGCCCGACAATCCGGCACAGGTAACGGAAGATGCCGTCGCGGTGCGCCGTAAACAGGAGGTCAGCGTCAGCCACCATCAGCACGTGCTCATTCTCTAAAGACACCGCGGGCGGCCAATCGTCTCACGGGGTCGATGAACGGCGGGCGCCGTAGCCATAGCGCAGGGCCTAGACGCGGGCTAGGTCGGCCCGGGTGGTGTAGTGCCGACCTTCAGGTCGGCCTCGGGGCTGGCCTAAAGGCCAGCGCTAAATTCGTTGACGGGTTTGGGGAGGCCGAACTTCACGATGTCCTCGAGGGCGCTCAGGATGTGGCGTTCCATCACTTTTTGCGCCGCCTTGTCCTGCCGCCGGGCGATGAGATCGATCAGCTCGCGGTGCTCTTCGATCGCCCGCGACGGGCGCCCCGCCAGCCGGATGGTCCTGGCCATCAGCACCTGGCTTTGGAGATTCGAGTTGTCCCATGGCGGACGAGAGGTAGGCATTCCTCGCGGCCTGCATGATGGCGGTGTGCAGGTCGCGGTTGTAGATCCGGTAGGCATCCATGTCCTTCGCCCGCAGCGCGGCTTCGCCGACCGCTTGATGCTCACGGAGCCACGTCAGTTCTTCCGCCGTGATTCGTTCGCACGCGCGCCGGACGCTGAAGCATTCCAGGGCGGCGCGCATTTCGTACAGCTCCCGCACCTCCCGCTCGGTGAACTCGCGCACGAACCACCCGCGATACGGCAGCTTCACGACGAGGCCGTCCCCTTCCATCCGGTGCAGCGCTTCGCGCACCGGCGTCGTGCTGATGTCGAGCTGCTCGGCGATCGCGTCGGGGCGAAGCTGGGCCCCTGGCTCGATGCGGCCGCCGACGATACCGGTCCACACCGCCCGGTAGGCGCGCGCGCCCAGCAGGGTCTCCGACAACGGCTCGAGGATCGGCTCCTTCACGTCGCGCACGGGCTTACCACTTGACATAGATGGCTTTGACATTCGTGAAAAACTCTCTCGCGGTGGATCCGATCGAATAGGCGCCCTGCCCGGAATCCTTGACGCCTCCGAATGGGACGTGCGCCTGGCTGGCCGTGCCGTGATTGACGTGGATCATACCGGCTGCGACCCGGCTGGTGAACTCGTGGACATCGCCCAGGCGTGACGTGAACAGCGACGCAGCCAGACCGTACCGTGTGCCGTTGGCGATCGTGATGGCCTCTTCCAGATCGCGGACCCGGACGATCGGCAGCACCGGCCCGAAGATCTCCTCCAGCGCCAGAGGGGAATCGGCCGGCACGCGATCGAACACGGTTGGCGCGAAGTAGTAGCCGTCCTTCTCGGGGTTATCGGTCAGCGGCCCGCCTCCGGTAAGGAGCGCGCACCCGGCATCGACGCCCTGACGGACATACCGCTCGACGCTGCGCAGCTGGCCGAGGCTCACCAGTGGACCCATCGTCGTAGCCGGGCTCCAACCCGTCGCCGACCTTGATGCGGCCGGCGTGACAGAGGATCCGCTCGGCCAGCGCGTCCGCCTGCGCTTCGCAGACGATGACGCGGCTGATGGCCGTGCACCGCTGGCCGCTGCACAGGAACGCCGCGGCCACGATCTCGCGCGCGGCGCTGTCGAGATCGTCGTAGTTCATGACGACGGCCGGGTTCTTGCCGCCCAGTTCGAGCTGCACCCTCGACAGCCGGCGCGCGGCGGCTTCGTAGACGTGCCGGCCCACCGTCGTGGATCCCGTGAAGCTGATCCCCGCGACTCGCGCGTCCTGAATCAACGCTTCCCCGGCAACCGAGCCCTGGCCCGTCACCAGGTTGACCACGCGAGGCGGCACGCCTGCCTTTCCGAGCAGCTCCATCAGGTAGGTGGCGGACCACGGTGTCAGCGACGAAGGTTTGAAGACGACGGTGTTTCCCCAGGCCAGGGCCGGCGCGATCTTTCGAACCGGCGCGACGACCGGGAAATTCCAGGGGCAGATCGCGGCAATCACGCCGAGCGGCTCGGCGACGGTGTGGCAGGACGATCCCGGACGCTCGCTCGGAAACGTCTGGCCGGCCGGGCGGCTGGCTTCGCCGGCCATGAATCGCGCTTCCGCCGCGGCGCGCCCCACCTCGCCGATCGCTTCGTTGAGGGCCTTGCCTTGTTCGAGGGTCACGATCCGCCCGAGCTCGTTCTTCGATTCCTCGAGGAGCTGCGAGAACCGGAACAGCATCGCTCCCCGCTGAGGCGCGGGGACATTGGCCCAGGCACTCGCCTCGGACGCGGCCGCGCCGACCGCCGCCGCGACGTCCGCTTCGGTCGAGTCGGCAAACTCGCCCAGGCATTCCCCCGGCCGCGCCGGGTTGTGAATCGCGTAGGAAGCGCCGCCGGACGACGTGTCAACTCCCAAAGAATCCAACTTCCAACCTCCAAAACAGCCTCAGTCACCTTTACAGGAGATCAGGAGAACAGGAGACTCGTTTTCTTGAAAACCAAAGATTTCTCCTGATCTCCTGATCTCCTGTTCAAGGATATCTACAGCGCCTGCCGCAGGATCTCCGCTAACTCTTCCCGGCTGGTGGTGCGCGGGTTGACGGTCACGTTGCCGCTCTTCATCGCTTCCTCGACCACCTCCCGCACGTGATCCTCGCGCAGGCCGAACTCCGACAGGCCCTTCGGAATCCCGATCGCGTCGGCGAGGCAGCCGACCGCCGGCGCCGCGCGTTCGGCCGCATCGGCCGTGGAGCCGTTCATCTGACGGCCCAGCGCTCGCGCGACGCTCGCGAATCGCTCGGGCGCCGCGGGGGCATTGAACTCCATCACCAGCGGCAGCGTCACCGCAATCGCGATGCTGTGAGGAATCTTCAGGTCCCAGCTTCCGAGCGGCATCGCCAGCGCGTGCGCCAGGCCGAGCCGGGTCGGATTCATCGCCATGCCCGCCATCGTGCTCGCCAGCAGCATGGCGTACCGCGACTGGCGGTCGCGCCCGTTCAGCACGGCGGTCCGCAGGTGCGCGCCGATCAGCTCGATCGCCCGAAGCGCCAGCGCGGCCGAGATCGGCTGGCACGCCTTGTTCGTGTAGCACTCGATCGCGTGCGCCAGCGCGTCCATGCCGGTCGACGCCGTGAGCGGCGCGGGCAGCTCCATCGTCAGCTCGGGATCGCACAGGGCCACGCTGGGATACAGCAGCACTCCGCCGATCGCGACCTTCAGCTTCCGGGCGTCGTCGGTGAACACCGACCACAAGCTGACTTCGCTGCCGGTGCCGGCCGTCGTCGGGATGGCGATGGTCGGGAGCGGCCGGTTCTTGATCTTGTGCAACCCGACGTAATCGAGCGGCGAGCCGGGATTCGTGGCCAGCGCCGCGACCGCCTTGCGCGGTGTCCAGCGCGCTGCCGCCGCCAACGCCGACGACGAGGTCGGCGCCGCTGGCCTTCAGCCGTCGACCGCTTCAGCAGATGAGCGTCGAACCCGAATCCGCCGTGACCTTGTCGTAGATGCTGAACTCGATCGCCGCCCGATCGAGCGCGGCCGTGACCGTGTCGGCGATCCCCGAACCGCGCGACGCCGGGGTCGGTCACGACGAAGACGCGGCGGCCGCCGAGGGATCGCACGTGATCCGGCAGCGTGCCGGACGACCCGAATCCGAAATGGACGTCGGTTGGAATCGGCAGGAAATTGAAACCGTGTCCGGCGTCGAGGTTCATGAGCGGGCAGGCTCCGAAGAAAGGGACACCGCCGAAGCCGACGGAAACGCGACGTCGAGCTCCTCGCCAAGGCTGACCAGTTGTCCGGCGATCGACGCGGGCAGCGGCGATCCCTTCCTCCCGCATGCGTGATTCGTTGGCGGCTTCGATCTCGCCCGGCACCAGCACGTGATCGCGTCCCGGGCGCGGGCGGCGACGCTCTCAGCATTCTCAGGATGGCATCCATCCGCGTCCTTGAACTGCGCGTCCGGGAACGAACAGGTCGGTCCGGATCGCCGCGAAGACGTGGCCGACGTTCTGTATCGGTCGCGAGATCCTCCAGCGTGTTCAGGTGCGGCGCGAACGCCGCGCCGGTCATGCACGCCGCAGAGGACGTCGATGATGAACGAGATCGCCGAGCCCTTCGGTCCGCCGAATGGCAGCACCGCGCCGGCGAGCGCCTGTTCCGGCATCGGTGGTCGGGATACCCGTCGGGATCGATCGCCCAGCCTTCGGGGATCGGCGCTCTTCGCATGGGCCGCCACGATGATCTTGCCGCGCGCGACGACGCTCGTCGACGCGTCGAAGATCAGCGGATCTTCCTCGCCGGCGGGTATGCCGATCGCGACGGGGTTCGTTCCGAGGAAGCGGGCCTTGCCTCCGAACGGCGCCATGTTCGGCGGCGCGTTGGAGATCGCCACGCCGATGCAGCCCTGCGCGCACGGCCCTCTCGACGTAGTACGCGGCCGGGCCGAAGTGATTGCTGTGCCGGACGCCGACGAAACCCGTGCCGTGGCTCCGCGCCAGCTCCAGCGCGGCCTCCATCGCCCGGTGCCGACGACGGGCCCGAGCCCGTTGTCGCCGTCGACGAGCGCCGCCGCCGTGCCCGACGAGATGCAACCGGATGTCGGGCCGCGCCTTGACCACGCCGGCCTGGACGCGCCGCGCATACACCGGCAGCCGCACCAGGCCGTGCGAATCGACGCCGCGCAGCTCCGCCTTGATCAGGCAGCCGGCGACGTCGCGCGCGTGCGCCGCCGGAACGTCGAGCCGCTCCAGCACACGGCAGCTGAACTCGAACAGGTCCTCGTGCCGGTAGCGGCGTGATTCCACGCGGTCCTCACTTCTCGACGATCTCCTTCGCTGTTCCGGGGATCGGTCAGCCCGAGCAGCTCCAGCGTCGTCCGGCCCTCGCGAAGCTTCATGATGATCTCGGACTCGCGATCGCGGCGCTGGACGGCCGCCTCGTAGACCTCCTCGATCCGGTCCTGCTCGATGACGACCACGCCGTCGGCGTTGCCGAAGATCAGATCGCCGGAGCAGGACCGTGGCGCCGCCAAGCTGAATCGGACCATCGAGCTGCCCCGCCCGCTCTTTCGTGCACGAGCCGATCGCCAGGCCCCGGCTGAAGACGGGGAACCGCAGGGCTCTCGATCGCGTCGATGTCGCGCACCGCGCCGTCAATCACCAGGCCGGCGATGCCGCGCGTCTGCGCCGCCTCGGTCAGGATCTCGCCCCAGGCGCCCGCCGACAGGTAGCCGCCGACGGTTGCGACGATGATCGAGCCGGGCGGCGCATTCGCCACGGCGATGTGCAGCATCAGGTTGTCGCTGGGCGGGCACTCGACCGTGGCCGCCCGGCCGCAGACCTTGCGCGCCATGCCAGGCGGGCCGGATGGCCGGATCGACCATCCCTCTCTGTCCCGCCGCTTCGTACAGCGTCGCGGGATCGAACTGCGGCGAAGCGATCGATGCATACGGGGCCTGCGGCCTGTGTTCTAACAGGAGATCAGGAGATCAGGAGTCTTTGGTTTTTGAGAATAAACCTCCTGACCTCGCTGACCTGCCTGTAAAAGCCTACACTTCCCGCCCGGCTTCTTCGCCCACGGGTTCTTGCCCGTCTCCTTGATGTAGCGCTCGCGCGTGACGTTGTCGAGGAACGGCAACGACGCGTTCGCGACTTCCTCGGCCCGCTCGCGCGGCACGACGACGACGCCGTCGCCGTCCGCCACGACGACGTCGCCTGGCCGGACGAGCACGCCGCCGACGGTCACCGGCCGGTTGACGGATTCGAGCTCGTTGCGCCCCGGCCGAATCCCGCGCGCCAGCCGCCGGAACCAGACCGGCACCTTGTGATAGATGATCTCATCGGTGTCCGCCAGCCCGCCACCGGTCACCAGGCCCACCATCCCGCGTTTCTTCCAGGCCAGGATATTCGACGACCCGATGCTGCGCGACTCGCCATCGTCCATCGCGTCGATGACCAGCATCGCTCCGGGAAAGAGCATCGGCTGGAACGCCTCCGAGGTGATGGTGCTGTACCAGCGGCCGATGATCTTGTCGTCCATCTTCGGCTCGCGCCGGTTGGTCGGCATGTAGCGCGCCGTCACGGCGATCCCGACCGTGCGGTGCGTGAACTTCTCCGTGTCCTTCCACAGCGCGTGCACTTCGGGATCGACGAGGCCGATGTTCTCCAGCCCGACGACGTCCATGCCGTCCGAGACGTCCGCGACCCGAAGCCAGCTGTACATGTCGAGAATCCGCTTGTTGTCCTCCGCCGTGTAGTCCTTGTACGGAATGAACAGCTTGACCTTGTCGGGAATCGCCGTTTCGGCGGGCTGTTGCGCCATGACAATCACGGGCGCACACATCACGACGGCCGTCGCCAGCGAGATCAGAAGCATTCTCTTTCGGGCACTCATAAGCCTCTCCGCCTCCATAGTCCAAGTGCGTTCGTCTGTTTTGTAACAGGAGATCAGGAGAACAGGAGATCCCTCCTGATCTCCTAATCTCCTGTTCAGACCGTCGTGTTTCTTCACGCGTTTCACCAGATCAGCTTCGCCGCGACCTGAATCACGCGCCCGCCGCCGGCGCCCGTGATGCGCCCGAAGCTGGTCGACGAGAGCGTCGTGTTCGGGTTGCCGAAGTTTACCTGATTGAACGCGTTGAAGAACTCGCCGCGCAGCTGCAGGCGCAGGCCCGCCCCGAGGCTGACGTAGCGCAGGACGGCCAGATCCGTGTTCACGTCACCGGGTCCGTAGATCAGCCCGCGCTTCGCGTCGCCGTAGATGCCGCGCGGCACGCTGTTGAACGGCACGAAGGCCGCGGTGTTGAAGTACATCGCGATCATGTCGGCGGTGCTCGAATGGTCGCGCCGGACGTCGGCGGCGGTCGTGCCCGGCACCAGCAGCGCGTACTGTCCGTTGGGCTGCAGGATGCCGTTGAACGCGATGTCGCTGCCCATGGTGAAGACCAGCGGGCTTCCCGACTGGATCCGGTGGAAGCCGGTCACGGTCCACCCGTTCAGCAGCACCCCGGCGACCGGATTCGTGAAGCTGTGCTGCGGGCTCCAGACCCACGACGCGGCAATCACGTGGCGGCGGTCCAGGAAAGACGGTCCCCAGAGCGAGTCGAGGTCGAACGGGTTGGGAATGTTGCTGATGAGCCCGGTCGTGTTCTCCGGCTGGTTCGTCATGTTCTTCGACAGGGCGTACGAGGCCGAGAACGAGAAGCTCCGGGCGAAGCGGCGTTCCGCCCGCACTTGCAGGCTGTGATACGTGCTGCGGAAGAAGTTGCCCAGCACGCGCGACTGCGCGCTGATGATCCCGGGGCTGAGCGGCACCCGCTGCTCGACGTTCTGCAGCGTCGGGGGCTGGCCGGTGATCGGCGAGTTGATGAACGGCGCCGCGTTGAAGTAGTTGTGGCCGACCAGCTTGCTGCCGATCTTGCCGACGTAGGCCGCCTCCACCACGAAGTTCGCGCCGAACTGGCGCTGGAGCGAGCCGCTGAAGTGTTGCGTATAGCTCGTCCTCAGGTTCTGGTCCGTGTAGACGATCCGGATCGGCACCGGGTACAGCGTGCAGCGCAGCCCCGGGTACTCCGGGATCTCCGAGCAGCCGAACCGGCCCGGCGACTCCGGCGGCGGCTCCACCTGCCCGAGCGACCCGAACGGATCTTCGATCCGGCCCGAGCGAAGCTGCGTGGTCCCGCGCCACGGTCCCTCGGCCGCGTGCGTGGTCTCGCCGTTGATCTGCTGGTAGAAGATGCCGTACCCGCCGCGGACGATGGTCCTGGCATCGCCGCGCACGTCCCACGCCACGCCGAGCCGCGGCGCGAAATTGTTCAGATCGCTGTTCGTGAGGCGCGACGGCAGCCCCGGGTCGCCGGGGAACAGGATGCCTTTCGGCGCGTCCGGCACGACTGTCGACTGGACGCCCGGCACCCAGGTGGTGTGGCGGCCGCCTTTCTGATCGAACGGGATGAACGGCTCGTAGCGGAGGCCGTAGTTCAGCGTGAACCGGGGATGGACCTTGTACGAGTCCTCGATGAAGGCCTGGTGCTTCACCGTGGACGGGCTGTGGTCGGCAATGCCGAATTCGATCGTCGAGTTGTCGAAGGCCCCGATCATGAAGTCCGCGACGGCGTTGCCCGTCCGGGTTCCGGTGAAGCTCGCCGTGCGCAGGAGCGCCAGATTGAACTCGAAGACGGGCCTGATGAACTCGTATCCCCACTTCAGCGTGTGGTTCCCCACGTTGAAGGTCATCGTGTCCTTCACCTGCCAGCTGTAATAGTCCTGCGCGTTCACGCCCGGGTAAGCCAGGTTGACCGATCCCGACACCGAGTAGCTCATGCCTCGTCCGTCGTTGCCCACGTCGACGTTCACGCCCTGGTCCCGCGGGGCGATCTGCGTGAGCGCGCCGCCGCCCGATCGCGAGGTCAGGTAGGAAAACGTGAGCTCGTTGACGAGCCGTGGCGTGAAGATGTGCGTGTCGCTCACGCCGAACTGGTTCACGTCGCTGAAGACCGTCTGCTGCACGTAGTTCACGTTGCCCGGCCACGACGAGCTGTCGCTGCGGTCGGCGAAGAAGTGGGCGTTCAGCTGATTCCTGCCGGAGAAGTGGTAGTCGCCCCGGGCCATGTAGACCGCGTGATCGCGCGGCGCGGGGGACAGCGTCACGACGGTGCCGCTCGGCGACGAGGGCACGTACTGCTGGAGCAGGTCTCGCGATACCGGGCTGATGCAACCCGCGCGGATGACGTTGCCGGCGACGCACGGCGCACCCGAGCTGTCGGTAAAGCCGGCGCCCGTGATCGGGTCGATCGGGTTCCTCAACGCCGTGCTGAGCGCGGTGAAGTTCCCCGCGCGCTGCGCATCGGTCGGCACGATCGTCTGGCTCGAACCGGCTTCGCTGCGGTCCCAGAGCCGCTGGTAGGACCCGAACCAGAACAGCTTGTTCCGGATGACGGCGCCCCCGGCGCTCGCCCCCGCCTGGTTCTGCCGCTGCTCCGGCTTCCGCGTCTGGAAAAAGCTCCGGGCGTTCAGCGCGGAGTTGCGGTGGAACTCCCATGCGGTTCCGTGGAACAGGTTCGTGCCCGCCTTCGACACGATGCTCACCTGGCTGCCCGCGGTGTGCCCGTACTCGGCCGAGAAGTTGTGGGTCTGAATCCGGATCTCCTGAATCGCGTCGGGCGGCGGCGGGTTGAAGCCCGTCGTCTGGTTGAAGTGCGTGAACACCGAGCCGTTCAGCGTGAACAGGTTGTGATTGGTGTTGCCGCCGTTGACCGACATGATCGGCCCCTGACGGCCGTCGGACGTGTCCTGGCTCGCCCGAATCGACGTGACGCCGGCGTAGGTTCCCGCCAGCGCGACGACGTTGCGGCCGTTCATCGGGAGATCCTGGACCCGCTGGTCGTCGATCAGATTGGACTGCGTCGCGTTCCGGGTCTCCACCATCGTGGCCCGTCCCGACGACGACGACCTCCTCGGCCAGCCCGCCGACTTTGAGCGAGTAGTCCAGGCGGACGTTCGCGCCCGCGCTGACCTCGACGTCCTTCTGCACCTGCGTCTCGAAGCCGGACATGACGACCTTCACGAGGTAGGTGCCTCGCGGCAGGGCCTGAAAGTCGAAGAAGCCCGTGGCGTTCGTGGTCGTCGAGCGGACGAATTGCTGCCCGGCGGACTCCGCCGTGACGGTGGCGCCCGGCATGGCGCCGCCTCCCTGGTCCTGTACGTAGCCGCTGATCGTGCCGCCGACCTGGGCGGAGAGCGGGCCGGGCCCGACCAGCGCCACGAGCGCGACGACGACACTGAACAACCACACCCGCCGGTGCGCACGCCCCGCGCTGCTTGCTGTCCGCATCGCCCTTACTCCCTTCTTGCCTGCGCCATGGTCCGGCTGAAGCCGGATGCCACAGAAGCCGCGGCGCGCCGCCTGGGGAGGGCCTGCGCCCGCGATCGGTTACAAAATATATCCTGTAGCGGGCAGCCTTCTACCGCGGTTTGCGCATGCCTGTCAAGCCCCCCGCGGCGGTTCCCGGTTTCCGGCCCCGATTGCGGCCTTCACCCGTCATTACAACCCTCGTATCCGACTCCTAGCCTTGCAATGCGGTTGGCCGCCGGCGGCGGGATCCGGCCCCGAACGTCCAGTGAATCGCCTCCAACGGCTGGCACATCTCTTGAGCTACGGAGGTCATGATCCTCCTTCTGGCTGTGCTGGTTATCGGCGGGTTTGCCGTCTACGTCATGAAACCCGAAGAACGGGTGAAGCTGCTGCAGCGCGGGGTGGCCGCGGCCCGCGAGGCGGCGGACCTGGCGGTCCAGTACCACCGCGAGCGCGACGCGTTCCGCGAGGCGCTCCACACGCGGACGCCGCTGGCCGATCGTGCTGCCCGTGCTCGTCGCCGTGAACGCCGGGGTATTCATCGGCATGATCTTCGGCGCCGGCGCGATCGCCGACCCGGAGACGCTCGTCGCATGGGGCGCCAGCGTCGGCCCGCGCACGACCAACGGCGAATGGTGGCGTCTCGTGACCGCGTTGTTCGTGCACACGGGGTTCTGGCACCTCGTCATCAACATGGCCGGCCTCGTGGCGGTTGGCCTGACCCTGGAGCGCCTCGTCGGCCACTTCACGTTCGCGGCGCTCTATTTCGCGGCCGGTGTGTTCGGCAGTCTCGTCAGCCTGGCCGCCTCCCCGCTGGCCGTGACCGCCGGCGCATCCGGGGCGATTTTCGGCATCTACGGCCTGCTGATCGCGGCGATCGCGTGGGGCGTGTTCCGGCGGTCGCCTCTGACGATTCCATTGAAGACCTTGAAAATCATGGCGCCCGCGACGGTGATCTTCATCCTCTCCGGTCTCGCGCGCAGCCAGGGAAATGGAGCGGAGCTCGTCGGCCTCGTCACGGGCCTTGTCTGCGGCCTCGTCTTGTTGCGAGGCGTCAGCGAACGCACACCACCGCCCCGGCGGGTCGCCATCGCGGTGGCCATCACGGTCGGGATCGCGTTGGCGCTCGCTATTCCGCTGCGCAGCATGACCGACGCGCGGCCGGAGATCGCGCGCGTCATCGAATTCGAGAAGCGCACCGCCGAGGTGTACAAGGCCGCGGTGAACCAGTTCAGGCTGGGGGCGATCAACGCGGAGGCATTGGCCAAGGTGATCGAACGGACGATCGTCCCGGACCTGCAGGAGGTCCTCACGCGCGTGACAGCGCTCAAAAGGGTGCCGGCGGTGCAGGAAGCTCTGGTGATGAGCGCCGAGATGTACTTGCGCCTGCGCGATCAGAGCTGGCGCCTGCGGGCCGAAGCGCTGCACAAATCCAACATGAAGTCGCTGCGCAAGGCCGACGAAGCGGAACACGAGTCACTGGAGGCCTTCGAGCAGCTCAAGGCCTCAGCGCCCGTGGAGCTGGCACAGGGTTCCTAACAGGAGATCAGGAGGTTTAGGAGATCAGGAGAAAATCGAAACAGGAGATCAGGAGATCAGGAGTTTTTAGTTTTTTGTGTTTTGTTTTTCTCCTGATCTTCTGACCTCCTGTTCGAGTCTTCTCCTGATCTCTTTTTTCTTCTGATCTCCTGTCAGTCTTGCCGCAGCGCCGCCATCGGGTCGACGCCCCCATCGCGCGCGAGCCACGCCCCGACGATGTCCAGGACCTCGGTGTCGAGCGGCAGCTCGATCAGCCGGGCGTAGGACAGGAACGTGTGCTCGCCGGAATCCTTACGGAGGCAATGCGTGAGGTCCGGAATCACGATCGCGGTCGCGGCGGGGCCGATGATCGCGGCGATCCGGCTTGCATCCTCCGGGTCGCATTGAAGATCCTTGCCGCCGGCGACGAGCAGCGTCGGGACCTTGACGCGGGCGTAGATCGCGGGCGGGTCGAGCGTCAGCAGCTCCCGGAGCGATTTCGCGGTGACGCGGCTCAGCCGATGGCGGATGACGGGCTTGGATGTCGCTCGCAATTTGCGGATCAGTTTTCGCTGCGCGGATGTCGGCGAGCCGGTGACCTTGGTCATCAGCCGCGCGATGAAGCCACCGAAGCCGGGGACCGCCGGCAGCACAGCCTCCAACCGTCCCGCCTGCGCCATCAGGATGTCCTCCAGCCGCTGGAGGAACGGGCTGAGCAGAACCAGGCCGTCGACGCCGCCCCGTTCCGCCGCCACCTCCGCGGCGATGATCGTCCCCTCGCTGTGGCCGAGGAGATGAAAGCGCTGGAACCGCGCGAGCGATCCGGCCTTGAGGAAATCGAGGCACGCGACCGCATCGGCGACGAGGTCGAAATGCCCGGCCGAGAGATAGTCGCCGGTGCTCTCGCCGCAGCCGCGCTTGTCGTAGCGGAAGGTGGCGATACCGCGCGCGGCGAGGTGCGCGGCGATGGTGTTGAAGACGTCGAGCTTCTGCCCGGCGACATTCTGGTCGCGGTCCATCGGCCCGGTGCCGTGAATACACAGCACCACCGCCTCCGCCCCGCCGCCCGGCAGTGTCAGCGCGCCGGAGAGAATGGCGCCGCGTGCGGCTACCTCAGCCTCGATCGAACGCATCGCCCCCCCATCGCGTGGAAGGGAAGCGGTCAGATGGGCTGCGGGCACCCCTACGGCGGCGGTGAATCCGGGCGCCCTGGCGAGCGTGCGGACCGCGTACTGGACATCGCGCCAGGCGTCCTCGATCCAGGCAAAGGGCCGCCTGTCGCGATCGATCTCCTGCATGTGGCCCCCCAATCTCCGTCAGCCCATGTGTTCTTTCCGGCCAGGCGGATGGGGAGACGATAACGCAAACCCTCGAGCAGGAGGCAGATCTCCTTATGGCTTTCTCACCGTGATCCTGATTCCGTTGCTGTCACCATCGGGATCGTGGTTCGCTGCGGGCGTGTAGAGAGACACGGCGTGCGTCACGGCCGAGACCGTGAACGTCACGCTTGCGGTCTTGTTCGAAATGCCGGACCTGGACACCGAGCACCGGCCGGTCGCGCCCGTCGAGCAGACGGCTGTCGGGCCGGACGACCAGGCGCCGGTGACGATCGCATTGGCGATCGGATTGTGGCTGCTGTCGTGAACGGTGACCGTCACGAACCCGTTCCAGGCGTGCGGCAGTCGTTGAGTCGCGCCATCCAGGTCGCCCAGATGCATCGCCGGCCGCGCGACCGTAACCTGGCGCGTGGTGGTACTCGTCGCGGCGTCGTTGTCCACCACGGTCAGCCCGATGGTGTAGCTGCCAGGGGCGCCGTACGTGTGGGTCACCGTCTGACCTGATGCTGCGGTCCCGTCTCCGAAATTCCACGCGTAGTTCGCGAGGGCGCCGTCGGTATCCGACGAACCGGAACCATCGGCGGTACAGGTGAGGCTGCCGCACGCGACTGTGAACGAGGCCACCGGTGGGGCGTTGACGATGCTCACCGCCTGGCTCTGGGTGCCTGTGGCGCCGCCGTTGTCGGCGATGGTCAATGTGATGGTGTAGTTGCCCGAGTTGCTGTACGGATGGGTCGCCGTCTGACCCGACGCCGAGGTCCCGTCTCCGAAGCTCCACACATAGCTCGCGATGGTGCCGTCGGTATCCGACGAACCTGAAGCGTCGACCGTGCACGTGCGGCTGCTGCACGTGAGCGTGAACGACGCGGACGGCGGCGCGTTGTTGACGACGGTGGACGACGTCCAGGCGGGGTACCATCCGTAGTGCCCGAGGTGCCCGAGACCGGTGCCGTCCGCGTTCACGATCAGGATGGCGGGAGGGCAGATGCGGCCGTCGGCCGGGCACGCCATTCCCTCCTCCTCCAGCATGGGGAAGCCGATTCGGGCGCCGTCGGGCAACCAGGCGAGATCGCCGGCGGCGATCCCGATACCCACCCGGCTGACGCCGCTGCCGTCAGCATTCATGATGGCGATCTGTGGGTAGCCGGCATACCGCCTGGTGAGAAACGCGATCCTCGAGTCAAGCGGCGAAGGGGCCGCGCCGGAATCCCACGCCGGATCGGTCGTCAGCCGGACGAAGCCCGTACCGTCGGCACCGATCGCGCAAATATCCCGATTGCCGCTCTCCACCTCGCAGTCGAAGATGATCCTGCCGTCCCGCGACCAGGCGGGCAGCCCGGCGAATCCCACGTTATCGGTCAGCGGCGTGCGGGAGGACCCGTCAGCGTTCATCACATAGAGCTCTCCGGCCGAAAACGCGATCTTCAGCCCGTCCGGCGACCACGTTGGCGATGACCCGCCGCCGAGATCGGCGACCGACCCGTCCTCGACGTTCAACACAAAGATTCCGCCCTGGCTGTACCCGGTGACCGCCACGCGTGATCCGTCCGGTGACCACGCCGGTTCGGTGGCATCGGCTATGCCGAGGCCACCGTCGGTGTAGGTGTTGCACCAGAAGAGACGCCCCGTGTCCCAGTAGTCCGTCTGGCAGTCAACGTAGGCGAACCTCTCGACCGGGTCCTGAGCTGCCGCTCGGATGCCGAGCCCGGCGGTGAGACCGATCAGCACGATGGCGAGTTTCTTCATAGCCCTCCAGCCCTCGTCAAAACATGCTGGAGACTACGTCAGCGTGTCGTGACTACAACGTGACTTGCGGCTGACTTTCGTCTGATCTGGATAAGATGCGCTGGCAGTAGGATTTGCAGGGGCAGCTGACGCGTCGCCGTTTGTCCTTTTCGATGGGTGCGGATGGTGAGACGATAGCGCAAAACCGTCGAGCGGGAGGGCTTCGAGATGCGGAAACAGAAGGACATCAGGTGGCTGTTCGTCGTGGTTGGCGTGGCCTGCCTCGGCGTCCTGTCGGCGCTCTCCATCGCGCATCAGAACCCGGCAACTGCCTCCGTCACTCGTCCGGTTGTCTCGGAGGCACACATCCCCACTCGAAGCGATCGCCCCGATTGCGCGGGACGGCCATCGCGGCCAGGCTTTCCTGCGCAAGCCTCCCGGACCCGGTCCGTTTCCCGCGGTTGTGGTCATCCACGGCGGCCTGGTCACGCTCCCCACGGAACGCCTGAGGGAGCTTGCGCTGAGCGCACAGCCGTCGCGCCTCCTTGCGGCAGGCTATGTCGTCGCGGTCATCACCTACCGCAGCCGCGATCACGATCCGCAATCGACGGTCTCGCTCGAAGATTCCCTGGCCGCCGTCGCTCACGTCCGCCAGCTTCCCTACGTCGATCGCGACAGCGTTGCCGTGTCGGGCTGCAGCGGCGGAGGAGACCTCGCGCTGGAAGTCGCCGCCGCGACCGACGTGGCGGCAATCGTTCCGGAAGAGCCGGCGACCGTGCTCCTGACGGGCATCTTCAACACGTCGTTCGCGAAGCAGGGGGAACGCTATACGCCGGCGGATGCGGCGCCGATCTCGGCGGATCCACAGAAGTACTACACACCCGAATATCAGAGCCGCACGCGCGCCAAGCTCGCGAAGATTCGTGCCCCCATTCTGATCCTCCAGGGGGATCAGCAGCCGATCAACCGGTTCAACGCGGCGGTGCTGATACCGGAGCTGAAGGCTGCCGGCAAGACGCTGGAGGTGATGACCTATCCCGGCGAGCCGCACTGCTTTGCGTTCTCCGGCGGACTGCGCACGCCGCGCCCCGCCGCCGCTCTCAAGGCGTTCGAGGACACCGATCGCTTCGTGCGACGATATCTCCGCACGCAGCCCAAGGCGTTGGAGCCCGGACTGGTGAAGCACGTGCCGCTGGGATCGTCGTAGTACCGTGTAGCTGTGAACAGGAGATCAGGAGATGTCACGTGAACGAGATGAGTCGAACCCTGTTGTCCCTCACGGCCGGCGTGCTGCTGGCAGTCAGTCCCTCGGCGCAGCAGCCCTCCACCCCAACAGTCGAGAAGCGGGTGATCGCTCCTCCGGGGCCCAAGCCCGTAGGGCCCTACAGCCCCGGGATCGTCGCCGGCGACTTTCTCTACGTGTCGGGACAGGGCGCACGCGACCGCGAAGCGAAACTTCCCGAGACCGTTGAAGGGCAGGTGCGGCAGACGCTCGACAACTGCAAGAACATCGTCGAAGCGGCCGGCCTGACGATGGAGCACGTGGTCTATAGCCAGGTGTACCTGGACACCATGGCGAAGTACGACACGATGGAGAAAGTCTGGCGGGAGTATTTTCCGAAGACGCCTCCGGCCCGATCCGTGCTCGGCGTTCACAGGATGCCGACCGACACGCCGGTGGAGATCACCGTCGTCGCGTTCAAGGACTTGTCGCGCAGGAAGCTCATCGTCCCGGCCGGGTATCCGCGGAATCTGTCGTGGACGCCGGGGGTGATGGCGGGCGACCGGCTCTATCTCTCGGGATTCTTCGGCGCCGACGTGGCGACGGGCGTGGTGCCGGCCGATCCGGCGGCGCAGGTGCAGCTCGCGCTCGACAACATGAAGCAGACCCTGGCCGCGGCCGGGATGGATTTCCGTCACGTGGTGTTCGTCAACCCGTACCAGACGGACGCGGCATCGAATCAGATGAACGCGATCTACGCGAAGCACTTCGAACACGGGAACACGCCCGCGCGCGCGACGATTCGCGTGGCGAGCCTGCCGGGCGGCAACACGATCGAGTTCACGGGCGTCGCGGTCGCGGATCTGTCGAAGCGGCTTGCCGTCCGCCCGAAGAACATGCGGCCGAGCGCGACGGCGAGCCCGTGCGTCTTCGCCGGCGACACGTACTATTGTTCCGCCAAGGGGCCGTTCACCCCCGGGCCCGAGAAGACGCAGGGGATCTACGCGTCAACCGTCGAAGCGCAGGTCCGGCAGACGATGCGGAACCTGCTCGACGGCCTCGAGGAAGCCGGGTTGAGTTTCTCGAACGTGGTGGCGACCAACGTGTACCTGGACGACATCAACGATTTTCCGAAGATGAACCGGATCTACGCGCAGTACTTTCCCTGAACCGTTCCCGACCCGTACGACCGTCGCGCCGCTCGCGCCGATCGACCGCAAGCCGGCGAACGAGGACACCTTCCCGGGCCTCGAGCAGATCTCCCTGATTGCCGTGAAGTAGGAGGAACGATGTCTGAAGCACGAGATGAAAGAGTCGCGGCATCGGCCGAGAAGACATCAGCCGGCGTCACCAGGCGCGAGCTCTTCCAGATGGGCAACGCGCTCGCGCTGCCCGTGCTGTTCGCGGGCCGCATGGACGCGGACGCCGCTCCCGTACCCGCCGGGCCGCTGACGCCCGGGACCGCAGATCTACCAGTCGATCGGCGTCGAGCCGGTGATCAACTGCCGCGGGACGTTCACGATCATCGGCGGATCGGTGGAGCGGCCCGAGGTGCGGGCCGCGATGGACTCCGCATCGCGATACTTCGTGCAGATCGACGAGCTCGCGGAGGCGGTCGGCCAGCGCTTTGCCGAGCTGACCGGCGCCGAGTGGGGCATGGTCTCGGCGGGATGCGCGGCCGGCATGAAGCACGTCACCGTCGCGTGCGTCACCGGCGGCAACCCCGAGAAGCTCATTCGCATCCCCGACCTGACCGACCTGGACAAGACCGAGGTCGTCGCGCCGCGCAGCTCGCGCAACGTCTACGACCACGCGATCCGCAACGTCGGCGTGACGATGATCACGGTGGACACGCTGGAGGAGCTCGAGCGCGCCCTGAACCCCCGGACCGCGATGATCTATCTCACCTCCGGCGGCGAGTCCACGAACGGGCCGATGTCGCTCGAGGCCGTGGCCAGGGTCGCCGCTCCGAAGAACATCCCGATCCTGGTCGACGCGGCGGCCGAAGTGCTGACCATTCCGAACGTGCACCTGCAACGCGGCGCGACGATCGTCGCCTACAGCGGCGGCAAGGCCATCTGCGGACCGCAGTGCGCCGGGCTGGTGCTCGGCCGCAAGGACATCCTGCAATCCGCGTGGCAGGCCAGCGCGCCGCATCATGGCCCCGGCCGCGACAACAAGGTGGGACGCGAGGAAACGCTGGGCATGCTCGCCGCGGTCGAGGCCTGGGTGAAGCGGGATCACGACGGCGAGTGGAAGACGTGGCTCTCCTGGCTGGACACCATCGCGAAGCGCGTCGCGACGATTGACGGCGTCAAGACCACGGTCCGGGAAGCGACCGGCCTGTCGAACAAGAGCCCGTCGCTCGTCATCACGTGGGAAGCCGCGAAGCTGAACGTCGCGGGGGACGAAGTGGCCGAAGAGCTGGCGCGGACGAAGCCGCGGATCGCGATCGGCGCGGGCGCCGGCGGCGGGCGCGGCAGCGAGCCTCCCGCGCCGGGCACGACCGGCGTGACCGTCACCGCCTGGCAGATGCAGCCGGGCGAGGACAAGATCGTGGCCGACCGGCTTCACGCGGTGCTGTCGCGAAAGCGCCCGGCCCGATCGACGGACATGCCCGCGCCTGCGGCCAACCTCAGCGGCCGCTGGGACGTCGACGTCGAGTTCTTCAGCAGCAAGAGCCAGCACACGCTCTACATCGAGCAGGACGGCAACTGGATTCAGGGCTCGCACAAGGGAGACTTTTCCGTGCGCGACATGACCGGCATGGTCGAAGGCGACAAGGTCACGCTGCGGAGCATCGACCGCCGCCCCGGCGACTCCGTCACGTTCATCTTCGCCGGTACGCTGTCGGGCGGCACAATCTCGGGGCCGATTCACCTGGGTGAGTACCTCACGGCCAGGTTCACCGCCAAACGCCACAGCTATCCGACCACCCGCACGCGGATCGCGTGCCGAGCGGACCGCCGCTGGCGACGTAACGGCGGGGTCAGAGGTTGCGGAGGGGACGGAGGCAACGGGCAACTCCGTACGGACAACGTTGGCAACACGGAGCAACGGAGGAACGGAGCAACGGAGGAAGCGAGCCTTTAACAAGAATCACTCCGATTCTCCGTTGCTCCGTGTTAATCACCGTCGGCCGGTTGAGGATTCCGCGCTCCTGCGTCCTGCCGCCTGTCACTGACAGCATTATTTACTGCTCGTGGGGCCCTTCGCCTCCGCGCGCGAACGTTCCACGCGCGCCCTCCTGTCTCCTGCCTCCTGACTTCTATCTCCTGTCCTGGGGACTCCACTTCATCAGGTGGTACACGCCGTTGGAGTCGACGTGAACGAAGCCCAGCCGCCGGTAGAGGCCCATCGCCGGGTTGGTGCTCTCGACGTGGATCGTCACCGGCAGGCCGGCGTCCGCCCCTTCGCTCATGACCTCGCGAAGCAGCGCCGTGCCGTGACCCTGGCCGCGATGACCGGGCACCAGCGAGACATCGACAAGACGGATCTGATCGGCCCACCGATCGACATACAACCGTCCGATCGGCTCGCACGCGGATCCCGTGAGCTGTTCGACGATCAGGAACTCGCAGTTCGGATAGTACTGCCGGTAGTACTGATGCTGCAGGTCGAACTGCCACTTCAGGAACGCCGCTTTCTGCTCGTCGCTCCACGGCGTCACGGCCAGCTCCTCCCGCCGGGTGGACGCGTAGAGATCGGCAAGGAACGGCAGGTCTTCGTCGCTCATCGGCCGGAGCGACAGGCCTGCGGGCGCGCGCGTGCGGGTGGTTGCGGGAGAGGTCATGGACGGATCGTGGTTGCCGGTGCTCTATACTGCCGTGCGAGTCTATCTGGAGGCGTGATGCTCGACAAGGTGACGAAAGAGACGTTCGAGCCGATCAAGGGCGGCGTGTTCGAGCTCGTGCTCGGCGAGGAACAGACGCTTCCCGCTCGAACTATCGGCGGTCCTGGGCACGGGTCTGCAGGGGATGGCGAACCGGGAGCAGTTCTCGCTGCACTTCCGCGGTCCGGCAACACCCGTACTGCCGCAGCGCATCTACAGGCTGGATCATCCCGAGCTCGGCGCCCTCGAGATCTTTCTGGTCCCGATCCGCCGCGACGCCGCCGGGATCACGTACGAGGCGGTGTTCACGTAAACCGACGTCGTGCTCCTCTCTCACGCGAAGAGGGGTTTAACGTGAGAATACGTCGCCTACGTGTCAGGCAGTGAATCGTGAACCTCGCGCTTTCGGGCGCGGCTCAGGGCCTTACTGACCGTCGACGGGGCCACTCCGAGAAGCTTGGCAATCTCTGCCAGCCGATAGCCGTGCGTCAGGTGCGCGACGACGATCAGGGCGTCACGGCTGCGGCTATCTGCGTCGGCCTCGTCAGCGGAAAACAGCTGCTCCAATGGCGGCCGTGCACAGCGTCGGCAGTCGACAGGGATCGGTCGATTCTGCCCGCAGCGTGCCAGGGACTCCGCGACCGCCCTCTTGAAACGGTCCGTGCCGAGCGCCGTGGTCATGTCGAACGACCAGGTGAGCGCGGCCGGATCCCCCACGTACGCGCGATATCGGCTCTGGGCCTCGGGCAGCCCGTCGGCGCGGAAAGCCCATCGCAGCCAATCCAGGTAAAGCCACGATGGCGGGTCGTCCAGGCCGGCTGTCGCGCGATACGTGCTCCATTGCCAGTCCGCCGCATCACGGCACAGCCGCGCCTTGACCGGATTCAGGGCAATGTAGCGCGCGACCCGCCTCAGGTATTTCTCGCGCTGGACCACGATCGATTCGAATCGCTGCTCGAACGTGTGTCCCACGCGTTCATGGCGGCGATTGAACGCTTTCGAGTATCCGGTGTTCAGCGTGCGCATGAACTCGGACAGGTTGGCGCGGGGCGTGTCGAGCAGCGTGTGGTAGTGGGTTCCCATCAGGCAGCAGGCATAGACCCGCACGTGACCGTCGCGCGCGGCCTCGCGGAACGTGCGCATGAAAGTCGACCGGTCGTCGTCGTCCTCGACGATCATCGACTTGCGATTGCCGCGCGACATCACGTGGTAGACCGCACCTGGAAACTGCAGGCGGTGGCGCCTCGCCATGCGGGCCCGAGTCGCAAACGAGGGGCCGTCAGACGATCCGCGAAACTACGAAGGAATCCTGCTGGGGGTCGCGGACGGGTTGCAGATCGTGCGACGGTTGGCACGGGCGCGCCGCGCAGGAATGGCTACGTCGGGGTTGGTGTCAGGCAGTGAATCGTGAATTGCCCCGGCGGGAGCAGTGCTGCGTCACGATTCACTGCCTGACACCATCTCTCTCCTGCGCCGAGTATCGTGCTCGCTCGCCGCAGTCTGCCCTTGCTCCCCGGATTTTCATGTAGGCGGGACTGGATCGGCCTGGCAAACGCGCGGAGCGAAGCACGTGCGCGCCCCTACCGGCGAACGCAGTCCAGCCGGCCCCTACCGCGAGCGAAGCGAAGCGGCCTTTACCGCGGGAGCGAAGCGAGCCGCGGCCCCTACGCGGCCCCAACGCGCGGAGCGAAGCGAGTGCGCGCCCTCAGTCCGCGCCGATACATCACGACCGCGGCGGGAAGACCCCCTGCAGCGCGATGCTGAAGTAGAACGTCAGGTACGGCTGCAGGTTGTTGTGCGGCTGGTCGCCGCCGGCCGGCGCCAGGGCCTCCGGCGCCATCGGGGTGAGGTCAGCGGCCGGCTGCATACACGTTGATCGCCGCTGACCGACGGCCAGGAGCTGCGACGTCGGGCGTATCGCTCGATCCGAGCCGTCCCGGAGCGCTGTAGCGCGTGGCTGTGCGCGGGCATCTCCGACTCGAGCAGGGTCACGGTCTCCGAGCCGCCGGTTTCGCCAAGGTCGTGCAGCGAGAGCCCGGGCCCCTGGCCCGGGTGCATCGGCGCGCGTCCCTGCAGGTCCGGCAGCGCGAAGTTGATCTTGCCGTTTCCGCCATAGGTCGTGCCGAGCAGCGAGAACAGCGCCGTGTTCTGCGACAGCGGCAGGAGCTGCCCGTCACACCACGCCCAGCCCTTGGGCGCGAAGTTGAACGGAAAGATCCGGATCTCAGCCACAAACGGATCGGCCATGCTCTGTCTCCTTCGTGTGACGGGCCTGTGGCTGTACCGTGACTGCGCCGATCTCTATGTCGGGGACGGGAAGATCCCGAACAGCGAAATGATGAAGTCCACACACAGGTAGGGCTGAAAGTTGGTGTGCGGCTGGCTGCCGCCCACCGGCCAGATCGACTGAGGGCTCATCGGCCCGACCGGTGCGTCGGTGCCGTAGGGGAAGACGCTGGCAATGGTCACGCGCCCGGAAGGTTCCCGGTGGGACTGGTGCTCGTCGCGGTACTGGTCGAACCCAGGCCGGATGCGAATGCGCCGGGATCTGGTTGACGGTCAGCGTGATCTCCTCGGCCCCGCCGGTTTCCGCCAGGATCAAGCCGTTTCCCTGATGGATCGGGATGCGGCCGCGCAGGTCGGGCAAGGCAAAGGTGCTCTCGCCGTCGCCGCCGTAGGTCGTGCCGATCAGCTGGAAGAGTGTCTCGTTCTCCGAGATTGGCAGCAACTGTCCTTCGCAGAACATCCAGCCGGCCGGGGCGAAGTTCCCGGCGAACATCCGAATCTCGCCGACATAGGGTTGCGCCATCGACGCTCTCCTCTAGTTCGGCTCGGGAAGATGCCCTGCAGGGCGATGCAGAAGGTCAGGGTCAGGAACGGCTGCATGTTGAGGTGCGCCTGGCTGCCACCCGTGTTGCTGACCACGCGCGGGATCCATGGCGACCAGATTGCCCGCCGGCGCGTAGAGCTGTTGCGGGTTCGTCGTGGCGAGCATCGTGGTGGCCGACGGCGCATTGACGGCGGCTGGTTTTCGAGCCGTTCAGCACGTGCGTGTGGGTCGGCAGCTCGGCGATCGACAGCGTGTGGGCCGGCTCCCCGCCGCGCTCGCCGAGCGTATGGCCGCTGCCGACGTGGATCGGCGTACGCGCCGCGCAAATCGGGCAGCGCGAAGTTGACGCGACCATCGCCACCGAAGGTCGTCCCGAGCAGCGAGAACAGCGCCTGGTTCTGGTTGATGGGCAGCAGTTGCCCATTACAGAGCGCCCACCCCTTTGGCGCGAAGACGAAGCTCATGATCCGAATCTCGGACAAAAACGGTTCCGCCATGCATCCTCCTCTAGCGTGACTGCTCGCGTAATCTCACGGGGTCTGCATCCGGCCGCCGATACGGCGGGCGGCGTACCTCGACGGCCGGACCATGCCTGAAGCCGACGGCGCTGTTCGGGAACCACGGCACGCGGCGCACGCCGCGCGGCAGCGACTCCGCCATGACGTCATGCGGGTGGAGTGCTGCGTCGAGGTCGGCGCGCCCGAGGACGTGCAGCATCTCGTGCGCGACCGTCGTCAGCAGATCGATCCGGTCGGCCGCGCCGCCGGTTGGCGTCTCGTCGCCGAACTCCGCGTCGTCGAACGGTGTCGGATCCACGAACCAGCCCCAGCCGGCCGCGGTGCGGTCGAGCACTATCGTCGAGCCGCGTGCCTCGCCGACCATCGCGCCAGGCAGATCGGTCACCTCGATGGCGATCGCGTCGAGCGTCCGCAGTTCCTCCGCCGTCAGCCCGGCCGCGCGCCACCGCTCGCGCGCCGCCAGCAGCACCGGCGCTACGCTGGACGTCGAGAGCGGGTCAGCGTGCACGGCTGACGGCGCTTCGCCGCCGGCGGCCATGAGCGCCGTGGGCGAGTCAGGCACGCTGCAATTGGTGAAGTTGTTGCCAGCGAGCATGGTCGTGCCGTTACCGAGCGGGTTCTGTCCGTTGACGTAGGCCGCCGGCGTGCATTCGTCGGCGCCGGCGACAGCCCCTCGATGCAGAACGTAGCCGGATCCTGCTTGCGGACGCCGATCCCATCGGGAGGCCCGATGATCGGGTTGCCGCCCGCGGTGTCGTTGCCGTGCATCTCGAGGTTGATGGCCGGCTGCGTGCCGATGTTGCTGTGCCCGACGCGGATCCCGAACCGCGCGGCCAGGGCCGGAACGGTGGTCACGACGTTGTCGTTGATTCTGATGTTGAAGGTGCCGGCGTTGTTGATCCCGGTGGCAATAATGCCGTTGCCGGCGATGTTCGTGACCCGATTGCTCGTGACGGTGATATTCGAGTTCGTGACGTCCGTGTTCGCCCCGGCGTTCCCGCCGAAATCCGACTGCACGCCGATGCCGCTCGAGCCAGACGGGTTGGCCCCCTGGTCGATGTTCTGAATGACGTTGTTGTGGACGAGCCCGTTGAACGTGCCGTTGCCGCCGAAGAACAGCGAAATGCCCAACCCCTCGGCGTTGTTCATCGGGTCGCCCACCGTGCCGTTGTTCAGGATGCGGACATTGGCCGAGGCCGTCCGCCCGACCGCCGTCACCGCGATCATGTTGCTGCCGACATTGTCGATATCGTTGTCGCTGATGACGAACGGACTCGGCGTCGTGCCCAGGGTCGAGGCGGGATTGACGGCGTTGGTGTCCGTGACCAACCGGATGCCGTTCCCGCCAATGAAGATGTCGATCGCCGGCGCCGTGTCGAAGAATCGGAAATCCGAGATGGCATTGTTGCTGATCGTGCCGGTCGTGATGCCCCCGGTGGTGCCTTGCGCAAACACGTGAACGGCATCCTGGATGCGGGCGTTGGTCGTCCCGCCCGATATCGTGTTGTTCGAGATATTCACGTTGCTGATCGTGCCGGCCCATGTCTCGATCGAGATGGCGTTGCGTTCCGGGTTGGTAATCGTATTGCCCGTGATCGTGACCGTTCCATCGATCGTGTTGTCGTTGGCGCCGGATCGATCCATGAACGCAATCGCGTTGACCTCGTAATCGCCGGCGATCGACGCCGTGCCGGTGGTTTCCACCTTGCTGTTGGTCAAGGTGAAATTCGTGACGTGGAAACCATCGATGCCGTTCTGCGTCATGTCGTGGATGTTCATCTGGTCGAGCACGACATCGCGCGTGTCGGTCAGCGAGATTCCGACGGTCCCGTTCTGAATCGTCCCGCCCGAGTTGTTGTTGGCGGAACCGGCGTCGCCCGTGACCGTCAACGAGCCGAGCGCGCCGGTGTTATTGAGCACGATGCCCGTCCCGGCCCCGTTCTTCGAGATGCTCTCGAACGTCAGGTCACTCGCACCGATGGTCGTGTTGGCCACGTTGAGCGCGGTGCCGGTGCCGGTATCGATCGTATTGACGGTGCCGGTGACATTGACGGTGCCGCCGCCGGTGGCCTGGAAGCCGGCGCCGCTGGTCGCGTCGATGTTGAGGCCGCCGCCGGTGAAGCTGATGGTGGCGCCGGTGTTGGTCGTGAGGCTCACCGCGGCGTTGGCGCCGGTGTTCAGCGTCTTGGTCCCGCCGCTGAACGTCACGGTGCCGCCGGTCTTGTTGGCCACGAAGATGCCGCGCGTGCTGTTGAAGGTCCCCGCGTAGGTGATCGACGCGGTCCCGGTGTCGATGTCGACGGCCTGCGAGGTGGCGCCGGACAGCGCGCCGCCGTTCATGGTCACGGTGCCGTTCACACGGGTCAGCTCGATGTTGGACAAGCCCCCGCCCGAGGTCACCGAGTCGAACGTGATGTTCGCCGTCACGGCCTGGCCGGCCGTGGAGCTCGTGACGTTGATGGCTTGCGCGCCGGTCGAGTTGATGCTGTTGCCCGTCCCCGACACGTTCACGGTGCCGGAGCCCGTGTAGACCGCGCTGAACCCGGTGCCGGTGGTGGTGTCGATGTCGAGGCCGCCGCCGATGAAGTCGACGATGGCGCCGGCGTTGTTGGTGAGGGTGACCGCCGTGTTCGCGGCGGTATTCAGGGTCTTGGTGGCCCCGCTGAACGCGATCGTTGCGCCGGTGTTGTTGGCGACCAGAATCCCGGTGCCGCCGTTCGTGCTCAGATTGCCGGACAGGACCACGTTGGCGGGGCCGGTGTTGGTGCGGTTCTGAATGTCAACCAACCGGCCGGTCGTCGTCGTCAACGCCGCGTTGACGGCAATCACGGCGTTGATGTTGTCGCCGCCGGTATTCAGGAAGGCCGTCCCGCTGGTGGTGTTGATGGCGTTCCCGATGCCGCTGACGATGACCGTCCCGCCGCCGATCACCGAGAACGCGGTGGCGGTGGAGGTGTCGATGTCGAGCCCGCCGACGGTGAAGCTGACCGTCCCGCCCGTATTCGTATCCAGGTTCACGGCCGTGACCGCACCCGCGCTCGTGTTCAGCGTCTTCGTGGCGCCGCTGAAGGTCACCGTGCCGGCGCCGCCGTTGTTGGTCACCTCGATCCCGTCGCACAAGGCCGTGCACGAGAGGTTCCCTGAGAGCGTCGCCGTGTCCGTGTCGAAGTTGGAGAAGTCGACGAGCCGCCCGTCGGTGGCCTTGGTGATGGCGCCGCTGTAGCCGATCGTCGCGTTGCTGTCGCTGACGTTGAAGGCGACGCCGGCCGTGCCCGCGATCGATCCGGACGCGGCCGAGAAGGCGGCGGTGGTCGTGCCGTCACTCACGCTGACCAGCGAGATGCCGGTCGTGGGACTGCTCGTGACCGTGGCCGAGCCGAGCGGGAGGTCGATCGTCGCATTGGTGACATCCACCACCGGTCCGCCGGTTGACTGCAGCGCGGCGGCACCTGCTGCGACTGTCACACGCGTGCCGGTGCCGGCAGCCGTGTTCACCGCGCCCGTGCCGGTCATCAGGAGCGCGCTGCCGTTGCCCGAGAAGACCTCCAAGTCGGTAAATGCCAGGTCGCCACTCACGTTCGTGAGCACCACGCCGGCGCCACCGACCGGGTTCACCGCATCGCCCACCGCCGCCGTCCCCCCGGCGACCTGGGTGTAGGCGCCGCCTGCCGTGCCGTCGAAGGTCGCGTTCGAGACGACGATGCCCGACCCGGCGGTGTTGCCGCTGACGGTCAGGCCGCTGAACCCCGTGACCGTCAGCGTGCCCAACGACTCGCTGATATCGATACCCGTTCCGGTGGAGGTCACCGTGACATTCGAGAGCGAGACCGTCGATGTGATGGAGCTGCTCCCGTGATTGACGTCGATCCCTTCCGCCGTCGCGCCGGTGATCGTGACGTCGCTGATCGTCACGCCGAAGCTCAGCGTGTTGGCCGAGGTCACGTCGATGGCATTCGCGCCGCTGGTCGAGAGCGTCAGGCCGCGGATCTCGATCCCCAGGCGGTTGCCATTGGTCGTATCGGCCAGGATCGTCAGGGCATTCCCGCTCGTCGCATTGAAGATGGGGCTGGTCCCTGGCGCGACGAGGATGGTGTTGCCGTTGCCGTTCAGGTTCTGGTTGATCGCCAGGCCATGGTCTTCGCCGAAGAGCTTCTGCCCGGTCTCCAGGGCGATCCCGGCGCCCGCGACGGTCGAGTCGTGCACGAAGATGTAGTCGTCGGCGTCGTCACTGTCGCTCGCGTCCCCGGCCGCGATGGTCGCGAAGGTGTTGAACGGGTCGTTCGAGGTCCCCGTGCCGGGCCCCGCGACGCCGCCGTCGACGTACCAGATGCGCTCCGACAGCGTCAGGGTTACGAGCACGTTCACTGTTATCGCGCCGACTGTCGGCTGATCCCTGAGTTGGTACTGGAAGCTGTCGGGCGCCGTGTCGCCGGCTTGCGGCGTGTAGGTGAACTTGCCGTTCGACTCCATCGTCACGCTGCCGCCGCCGATCGTGGCGCACACGTATGGCGCGGTCACGTCGAGGCAGCCGACGATCCCGACGACCGAGAACAGATCGCCGTCCGGATCGCTGTCGTTGTCGAGCACCCCGAACCCCGTCGTGGTCGTATCGGCGACGAACGGGGTCGCGGGCCCGGCCTGATCCACGACCAGCTCGGTGTTCCCGAAGGTCGTCCACGCGTCCGGGCCACCGGCCGGCGCGCCGTTGACCGGCAGGACGTTGATCGTGCTCGTCGCGCTGTTGCTCGGGACGGTCCCGTCGTGGACCGTCCATGTGACGGTGCGCGGCAGCGGCGACGGGTTGCTCGACCCGTTGAAGTACGTCACGGTGCGCAGGGCCGCCTGATACTGCGCGAGCGTCGCGGATCCAAGCAGGGTCAGCGTCCCGCTCGGTGCGTCGAACGCGGTGCCGATGCCCGGGCTGAGCGGCATGGCCAGCACGTCCTGCCCGTTGACGTAGTTGCCGGTGATCTGCACGGTCGCCGATTCGAGGTTCGTGTCGTCCGCATCCGCGACGGTGATCGTGTTGTCGATGACCTTGGCGGCGTCACCCTCCGTGAAGAGAATGGTCGCGCCGGCGGTGATCGCCGGCCCATCGTTCACGGCCGCCACGCTCACGGTCTTGTTGGCGACGGTGCTGAGGACGGTGCCATCGTTCACCTGGAACGCGATCGTGCGCGCCGTGGTGTTGGGATTCTGCGAGGCGTTGTTGTAGGTCACGGCCCGCAGCATCGTCTGATACTGCGCCAGCGTCGCGCTGCCGCTGATGGTCAGCGTCGGGGCGACGTAGTTGGCGGTGGCGCCGCCGAGCAGCGTCGGCGCCGTCAGCGTCTCGAGCCCGGCGTTCAGAAGATTCGAGATCGTCACCGTCGCCTGCGTCATCGGTTCGACGTCCACGTCGGTGACCGTGACCCCGCCGTCCACCACGACCGGTCCGCCGTCTTCCGTGAAGGCGCTCGCGCCGCCGGTCGTGGTCACCACGGGCGCGTCGTTGACGCCGGTGATGGTGATCGTGACGATCGCGGTCGACTGCACGGCGGCCGTGTCCTGCATCGTGTAGGTGAACGTGTCGGTGTCCGTCTCTCCGGTGTCTAAAGCCTGGAAGGCCGCCGCGGCGATCGGGTTGTAGGTATAGGACCCGTCAGCGTTGAGCGTGAGCGTCGCGCCCTTCGGCGTCGTGATCGCCGTGTTGACGTTCGCGCCGGACCCGTTCACGGCCACGACGGCCTTCGTGTCGCCGGCATCCGGATCGGTGTCGTTGGTCAGGACACCGGCCGCCGGGACGCTGAGGACCGTGTCCTCGTTGGTCGTGCCGACATCGTCCACCGCAACGGGCGGATCGTTGACCCCGGTGATCGTGATCGTCACGGTCGCGACGTTCGAGTCGAGCGCGCCGTCGTTGGCCTCGTAGGTGAAGCTGTCGGTGAGCGTCTCACTGCCGTTGTGGGTGTAGGTGAAGCTGCCGTCGGGGTTCAACGTGAACGACGAGGCGCTGGCCGGGCCCGAGACCAGGACGCTGGTGAGCGGGCTGCCCTCCGGGTCGTTGTCGTTGGTCAACACGCCCGGCGCGACGATGGTGAGCGTGGCTCCTTCGTTCACGCCATAGCTATCGTCGACCGCCACCGGCGCGTCGTCTATCGCGCCGATCGTGATCGTCACCGTCGCGACGTTGGAGTCGAGGCCGCCGTCGTTGGCGCGGTAGGTGAAGCTGTCGGTCGTCGGCTCGCTGCCGTCGTGAATGTAGCTGAACGAGCCGTCGGCGTTCAGCGTGAACGACGAGGCGTGCGACGGGCCCGACACGAGAACCGCGTTAAGCGTGCTTCCCTCGACATCGGTGTCGCCGGTGAGCACGCCCGGCGCGGGCTCGTTGAGCGTGCCGCCTTCGCTCACGTTGAAGCTGTCGTCGTCCGCGATCGGCGCGTCGTTGACCGCCGTGACGTTGATGACGAACATCTGCGTCGGCGACACGTCCACGCCGCCGTTCGCCGTCCCGCCGTTGTCCGTAATCCGCAGCGTGATCGTCGCCGTGCCGTTGGCGTTCGGCGCCGGCGTGTAGGTCAGGTTACCGGTCACCGCACTGACCGCCGGACCGGACGAGAAGAGCGCGGGATTGGTGTTGGCGGTGATCGCGAACGTGAGCGTCTGGCTGCTTTCGTTCGGACCGGCGCTGATCGCCGTCGCCCAGCCGGCCGCCGTCTGCGCGCCCGCGTCCTCGAGCACGGTCTGATCGACGCCCTTCGTGAAGCTCGGCGCGTCGTTGATGTTGGTGACCGTGATGAGGAACGTCTGCGGCGCCGACGTGTCCGCGCCGCCGTTCGCCGGTCCCGCCGTCGTCCGACAGCGTCAGCGTGATCGTGGCGCTGCCGAACGCGTCCGCGGCCGGCGTGAAGGTCAGCGTGCCGTTCGAGGCGACTGCCGGCGCGACGCTGAAGAGCGCCGCGTTGGTGTTGTCCGTGACCGCGAACGTCAGCGTCTGGCCGGCTTCGTCCGCGGGGCCGGCGCTCATCGCCGTCGCCCAGCCGGCCTGGCTGTACGCGCCGCTGTCCTCGAGCACCGTGACGTCGGCGCCCTTCGTGAAGCTCGGCGCATCGTTGCGCGGCGTCACGGTCAGCGTGACCGTCCCGTCCTCGTTGGAGTCCAGGCGCCCGTCGTTGACGCGGTACGTGAAACTGTCGGGACCGTGGTAGTCCGCCGCGGGCGTGTAGGTCTGGTTCGCGCTGCCGGGCGTCAGCGGCACCAGCGCGCCGTGCGCCGGCGGCGTGACGATCGTGTAGGTCAGCACCTGCCCCTCGGCATCGGTCCCGGCCAGCACGAGCGGGAGCGGCACGTCTTCAGGCGTGGTGTCCGCGAGGTCGAGCGCGAACGGCGACACGTTCAGCGTGCCCGGCACGGTCGTGTGGTACACGCTCAGCGGGATCGTCGCCACGACGTTCGGGATATCCGCGCCGGCGTTCGGAATCGTCAGCCGGTAGCGCAGGGTGTCGCCCGGCGTGACCTGGGAATTGCTGTCCGCGTCGGTGAGCAGGGTCGCCGTCAGCGTTGGGGCACCCGGTCCGAAGCTCTGGACTGCGGAATCGATCGGCGCCACGGCGCCAAACGTCACGCGCAGCGACACCACCAGCGGCGCACGCTTCTCGCTGCGCTCGGCCCAGAACGTCAGCTGGTCCGACGAGAGCAGCAGCCCGCCGGCCACGCGCACGAGGTCGGCGCCCCGCGTCTGATAGAACGTCGCCATCACGCGGACCGGCGTGCCGTCGTGCACGCCCTCGGCCGCGCCGTCCACGCCGATCGCGAGACCGCGTGGCACCGCGAGCACGAGCGACGACGGGGAGGCGGTCGGTGCGAGCGCAATCAACGCTTCCATCGCTCCGCCCGATCCGCGCAGCACCAGGTCCGTCCCCGGCTGCACCTCGCGGAACTCGATCGCCGCCAGGTCGGCGAACTTCGCGCGCCATGCCAGCACGTCGAGGCCGGGCGTCCCGGCCGAGGCCGGCTCCGGACGGAAGCCGAGCGCCTCGAGCGCGTGCGGCGCCGGCTCCTGCGGCGGCGCGGCGCCGCCGTTCAGGATCGTGCCGAGGGCCATCACGAGCGCGAAGGCCGCGCCAAGTAGTCGGAGGGGGATGGTGCGCATAGTTCTCAGTTCGTTACTTCGCGACTACTGGGGACGGCCGATCCGGACGACGGGAACGTCGCCCGGGTTGCCGAACAGCACCGTCGGCTGGCTGGGCGCGAGCCACTCGCCCGTCGACGGCCGATAGACCGCGATGTCGGTGACGCCGTCCCGGTTGTAGTCACCGGGGATCGCCATGTCGGTCGCGGTACCGAAGACCACGGTCGCCTGCCCACGAATGATCCACGCGCCCGTGGACGGCCGGTACACCGCGGCGTCGAGGATCCCGTCGCCGTTGTAGTCGCCCGGCGACGGCACATCGCCCGCCTGGCCGAGCACGCTCGTGAAGTAGTTGCGCACGAGGTACTGACCGGTCGACGGACGGAACACCGCGAGGTCGGTGATGCCGTCGCCGTCGTAATCGCCCGGCGCCGGGATGTCGCCCGCCTGCCCGAACGTCACCGTGAACTGGTTGCGCACCTGCCACTCGCCCGTCGCGGAGACGAAGACCGCCACGTCCGCGAGGCCGTCGCCGTTGTAATCACCCGGCACCGGCGTCGCATTCGCCGGGCCGAACGTCACCGCCAGCACGTTGCGCACGAACCATTGGCCGGTCGACGGCCGATACACCGCGATGTCCATCCGGCCGTCGCCCGTGTAGTCGGCCGGCACCGGCACATCCGTCGCGTCGCCGAACTGCACCGTCAGCTCGCCGAACACCAGCCACTGCCCCGTTGACGGCCGGTAGACCGCGACGTCGGTCCGCCGGTCGCTGGTGAAGTCGCCCGCCAGCGCGTGCCCCGTCTGCGGTCCGCGCGGCACCGGCAGATCCCCGGGGTCGCCGAAGCCGATGTCGAACTGATTGCGCACCCACCAATGCCCGGTCGATGGCCGGTAGACCGCCACGTCCGCATCGCCATCGCCGTCGAAGTCGCGCGGCATCGGCACATCGCCGGGCGCCCCGTGGAATGCGAAGAACTGATCCCGCACGAACCAGAACCCCGTGGACGGCAGATACACCGCGATGTCCGCGGTCCCGTTGCCGTCGTAGTCGGCCACGACCGGCACGAACCCGGGCCCGCCGTACTGCGTCGCGAACTGGTTGCGCACGTAGAAATACCCGGTGCCCGGGCGATAGACCGCGACATCCACCGTGCCGTCGCCGTTGTAGTCGGCCGGGATCGGGATGTCGCTCGCGTCGCCGAACTGCACCACGAACTGATTGCGCACGAACCACTGCCCCGTGGACGGCCGGTAGACCGCCAGGTCCGCCGCGCCGTCGTGGTCGTAGTCGGCCGGGATCGGAATGTCGCCGGGGTCGCCCCACGTCAGGATGAATTGATTGCGGACGAGCCACTGGCCCGTGGACGGGCGATAGACCGCGATGTCGGTGATGCCGTCGCCGTTGTAGTCGGCCGGCACCGGCATATCGCCCGGCTCGCCGTACTGCACGTACATCTGACCGCGCGCGTACCAGGTCTGGTTCGACGGCCGATAGACCACGAGGTCGCCCGTCCCGTCGCCGTTGAAATCGCCTTCAGTGGTCGACGCCGTGCACGCGGCGCCCGGACACTGCACGATCGTCACGGTCGGGTCGTTCGGCGCGCCGGTCGATGGATCGTCGCTGAGGACGGTGCTCACGGCGTCGCCGGTGATCCTCGCCTGCGCGCTGACGTGCCCGATCGGCGCCTTGAACGGCACGTCGATCCCCGCGTCGAAGCTGACGGTCGCGGTGCGCCCCGCCGGCAGCGTGAACGACGGCGTGCGCGGCGCCTCGGTCGGCAGGAGCTCCGTACGGCGGCTCGCCATCGGCCCCCGGCGCACGCCGCGCGCCAGCGTGCCGGCCATGATGTCGTCGCTCCCCGCCTTCGCCTCGACGTCCGGCCGGCCGAGCACGTGCCCGATCTCGTGCACGAGCACCGTCAGCAGGTCGATCCGATCCGCGACGTCCCCGTCCGTCTTGCTGAACTCGGCAGCGTCGTCCGGGCGTCGGATCGACGAACCAGCCCCAGCCGGCCGCCGTCCGATCGAGCGCGATGCGCGAGCCGCGCGCCTCCCCGAGCAGCGCGCCCGGCAGATCGGTCAGCTCGATCGAAATCGACTCGAGCTTGCGGAGCCCTCGGCGCTGAGCCCGGTCTTCCGCCACACCGTGCGCGCCGCGAGCAGCGCGGAGCCGACGTCACCCGCCTTCAGCGGCGGCGCCGCCATCACCGTCGCCGGCGCCTCGCCGTCGGCGGCGCGCAACGCCGGTGTTACCCGAGCGTCCGCCGCGTTCACAGTCGTGGCGAAGGCCATCACCAGGGCGCAGGCCACGCCGGGCAGACGGGTTGGGACCAGGGAGATCGTCATGGTGTTGTTGCGCCAAAAACAGTTTTGTAACAGCGGGGACGTGCCAGTGCATGCGCCCCGAAGCCCGCGTTTTCGGCGCGGCGGCTTCGTCACGAATGCCAATGTTTGGCTGGGGACCGCCGCTATCCTAGCGCAGCGGCGCGAAACCCACCAGCCAAAAGCGCCTGCGCGAGATCGACTCCTTGTCGTGTAGGTATGAAACCTACAACTGCCCTGCGGGGACAGGTACCAAAGTCACGCTTCAGCAGCTACCCGAAACAGTGATTGTGACGATGGCGGGATGAATGATGTGTCTCGTTCAGCACACCGGCAGAAATACTTGTCGAAACACACAGGGTCGGTCATACGCCCGATGTTCGGCGTGCGGGTGCGAGCTGAAATTACCTGCCTGAGCTGGACCGCGGCTCCGGCTCGCGATACATTGCGGAATGGTTCAGAAAGGCGTGACACATGTGGAAACAAGACGAAGCCGTCAAGCCGTCGAGCGCCGCCAGGGATTCACCGGCCGCGAGAGCGCCGGCCGACGTCAAGGCCGGAGCTAACGTCGTCATGGATCTCGGCAAGTCCGTCGTCATCAAGGGTGAGCTCAGCGCATCCGAGGACCTCACGCTGTACGGTCAGATGGAGGGGAAGATCACGCTGCCGGATCACACGCTCACCATCGCCCCGAACGCCGACATCAAGGCGGCGATCAACGCCAACTCCGTCGTCATCCTGGGCGCGGTCACCGGCAACGTGACGGCGCGCGAGCGCGTCGAGATTCAGAGCACCGGCTCCGTGTCTGGGGATGTCACGTCGCCGCGCCTGGCCATCGCCGACGGCGGGTCGCTCTCCGGCACGGTCCAGATGCCGGCTACTCACTAATTCCAGGGTTCCACTGGGTTCCACGAGGTTCCACAGGGTTCCGCTAGGTTCTGATACGACTGGGTTCTACAGGGTTCAGGGTTCAGGGTTCAGGGTTCGCGACTGGGTTCTCTCTGCCGCGAACCCGCGCGAACCGGAACCCTGCGGAACCCAGAACCTGGCGGAACCCTGCAGAACCGAACCTTGTCAGCGGAACCTGCATCCGATCACTCATACAGATCGACGGCCGTCTGCCCCCGCGCGAATCGCTGGGCGGTCAGTGCCGCGGACTTGCTGCCCTTGCGCCGGCGCACGTCGGTCGCGTAGCGAGCCAGGCCAACGAGGAGCTGGCCGCGCGCCGGATGCCGCGCGATCAACGGGTTCTCCCACTCGTCGAAAACCGTGCGCAGCGTCGGCAGAATGAAATTGCCGGTGTCGTCCTTCAGGATCGTGCTGCCGGTCTCCTGAAGCAATCGATCGCCTGAGAAGCCCGCGTTCAGGTACTCACGCACCTGGTTGCCGACCTCGTTCACGCGCACCGATTCGATGCTGTCCTGGATGGCCGCAATCCCGGCATCTTCATCCTTATCCTTATCTTTAAGGTCGAGTGTCTTGTCGCTTGAAGACGGGTCAGGCGGGCGTCAGCGGACGCGTCGTGATATTCAGCCAGCGATCCTCGAAGTGACGGTAGCCGGCATGGTAGAGCGCCTTGCGCGTGACGAGTGGACCCCCGTGCCGCTTCGCCGTGCGCAGTGACGCGGCCAGATTGAGCTCCGCGGTGAGGGCGCCCCAGCCCGGGTTCAGGTTGACGGCGGTGCGCGCCATGCGGTCGGCGGCCACCAGCACCAACGTCGTGATGATGCGATCGGGGTCCACTCCCGCGCCGAGGACTGCCGATAGTCCGTGGAAGATCGTGTCGAGGTTGCCGCTTCCCAGGGCCTGCACGAACGTGTCTTCGGCGTAGTCGGCCTCGGCCGGTGGTTTCGCGATCAGGCGCCTGGCCATCCTTCATCGCGGCCTCGATCGGTTCGTACATCTTCATCGCTTCCAGCTGGAACCGTTCCGGCGCCGAGCGGCCCCGGCCGAGCAGCTTCGCGCTCAGATTGCAGACCAGCTCCGACGATTGATTCCAGCCAAGCTCCTCCACCAGTTCCACGAGGTTGCGCAGGAACAGCAGATTGTCGGTGAACCCGAAGAAGTAGGGCTCCACCGCGCACTCGTAGAGCAACGGAAGAATCCGGTCGTCGTGGCCGCCGAGCGCCCGCGCGGTCACGAGACACTTCTCGATCCCGTCCGCAAACCGCTCGCGCGAGAACGCCCGCACCCAGCTCTCGAGCTTCTCCCAGTTCACGGGCGGCGGCAGCGGCTCGACCGCCGGCCTGTCGCCGGCCGGGCCGGAGGCGCCATTGGCGGCGAGCATCAGCGGGATGAGACGGTCGTCGGCCTCATAGCGCCGCGCGACCTTGATCCCGTTGATCAAGTGCGCGACGTTGCGCCCGCCTTCGGGCCCGCGGTGCGTGGCGATGTGACGGCCCATGTGCTTGACGAACAGCTCGATGACCTCTTTCTCCGGGAGCCCGTCGGCGAGCAGGAGCGCGATCGCCTTGGACAGCGTCCAGCTGTCTTCGGTCAGCAGTCCTTCCTGCAGCAGCTGCAGGCGGTTGTCCCGCCGGCTCGACTCGGCCTTGTTCAGGTCCAGCCAGATCTCGCCGTCGCGAATGTCGACCGGAAACGTGGCCAGGTCGTCGCATCCGCCGACGAAGCAGCCGCCTCCTTCCAGATCGAAGCTCCAGCCGTGCCAGTCACAGGTCAGCACGCCGCCGCGAATGGCGCCGCGCGTCAGCGGGTATCCCATGTGCGGACACTGGTTGTCGGTCGCGTAGATCCGGCCGCCGACGTTGAACAGGGCGACGCTGTGCCCTTTCACGCGTACGGCTTTCGGCTGGCCTTCGACGACTTCCGGAAGGCTGGCGACCCTGGTGAAACGCTGCTGCTGAACGGACATGATCACCTCTCGAACACGTCAACGGTCGTTCGTCCCTCGGCGAACCGCAGCGCGGTCTGGGCGAACCCCTGGCTGTTCTTGTTGCGTCTGACGTCGGCGGCGTAGCGGGCCAGGCCGACGAGCAGCTGGTTGCGGCCCGCGTGGCCTTTGAGCAACTCCCACTCTTCGAAGATGGAGGCGAGGGTCGGCGCGATGGTCTGTCCGGTGTCGTCCTTCAGAATCACTCGACCCATCTCGTGCAGGAGCCGCTCGCCGCTGAAACCCGCGTCGAGGTAACCGCGCACTTGCGGGCCGGCGCCGTGAACGTCGAGCGCCTGAATCGATCCGCAGATCTCCGCGATCCCGGACGCTTCGTCGCCGGCCGCCAGGCTGCCGGGCTCGAGCGCCGCGCTCAGAGGACGGACCGGAATATTGAGCCAGCGATCCTGAAAGAACTGATACGCCGTGTGGAACAACGCCTTGGCGGCGACCGTCGGACCTCCGAATTTGTAGGCGGTCCGCAACGACACCGAGAGATTCAATTCCGTCGTGAGCTCCGGCCAGCCCGAGTTCACGTTCACCGGCGTTCGCGCCATCCGATCGGCGGCGAGGAGGACAAATGTGTCGATGACCCGCTCGAAGTCGATGCCGGCCTTCAACGCCGCGCCGACGGCCTCGAACGACGTCTTCACATCCGTGCCCGCAACGGCGGCGGCAAACGCGTCTTCGTGCGTTGACCGGCGCCGTGCGTGCGGACGTCCTCGATCTCAGGCATCACCGATTTCATGGTCTCGATCGCCGTCCTCAGAAACAGTTGCGGCTCGCTGCGCCTCCGGCCTGCCAGCTTGGCGCCCAGGTTGCACACCAGCTCCTGCGATCGTTCCCAGCCGAACTCGCTGACGATCTGGCACAGGTTCGCCATCGAGATCAGGTTGTCAGGGAATCCGAGGAAGTGATCTTCCGCCACGCACTCGTAGAGCAGCTTCAGGATTCGGTCGTTGTTCTCGTCGTTCTGGCGAGCGGTCAACAGACAACGCTCGATTCCCGGCGCCATCCGGTCCCGGGAAAAGACACGACACAGTCCTTCGATCTTTTCCCAGGTGACGGGAGGCGGCAGAGGCTTGATCGGCGGACGCTGACCAGCCTCGCCCGCCGTCGCCCTCGCCGCGCCCGCGAGCGCGATCAGTTTTTCTTCGCCTTCGTATTTTCCGGCGACTTTGATCCCGTTGATCAGGCTGGAGACCTTGCCGCCCGCTTCGGGACCGCCTTCCGTCGTCACGTGCCGGCCGAGGTGGCGCAAACACACCTGAGCGATCTCGCGATCGGGCACGCCGCCGGCCTGCAGCAGGGCAATCCCCTTCGCGATCGTCCATTCATCCGACCGGAGGAGGCCTTCCCAGAGAAGCCGCAGGTGCTGGTCCTTGCGCGTGTAGGCCCTGTTTTCCACACCGATCCACACGTCGCCGTTCCGCAATTCCACGGGGAACGTCTCGAGGTCGTCGCACCCGGGCATGAAGCAACCGCCGCCCGCGACGTCGAAGCTGCGTCCATGCCAGTCGCAGGTGACCACGCCGTGACGCACCGTTCCGCGCGTCAACGGATATCCCATGTGCGGACATTGATTGCTGGTGGCGTAAATCCGCCCGTCGACGTTGAATAGCGCGACGCTGCGTTTCTCATCCAGCTTGACGGCCCTGGTGCCGCCCGGCGGGAGATCCGCAACGCTCGCCACTTTGATGAATTCAGCTTTTTGCGAGGCCATTGTTGTCTTCTCACGTTGAGCGACATGCTCGCCCAAGGGACATTGACGTCAGGAGGAAAGAAAGTGGCGTGCTACTGAAGGCCCGCGCCGCACGGTTCGCTGGATCTGGGAAGGTCGTACAGCACCGCGGCCTCCCCCTTCGTCGCGACCTCCCTGTCAAACAGACCAACGAGCAAATCGCGCCGCGCAAGGACAGCTTCGATCTCCGTTTTGTTCAGCCACCGTCCCAGCCGTTGCTGCAGCACCTCCCCGCTCAATCGCCGCAGATTGGCCAGCAGCTTCCGGTCCACCTTCGTCAACTCCTTCGGGTCCTGAAGGGCCTTCGTCAAACGGAACGCGCGACTGAAGTCGATCATCCAGACGCGCCAGTCTTTCGTGATCAGCATGTTCGTCATGTTGGAATCGCTGTCGCCGATCAACTCATGGAAGGCCCTGACGGCAGACATTTCCTGGAACCATCTCGGGAGGTCGGGAGGCCTGATCTTCTTTTGGAACCGATCCTTCTCCATCATCGCGTCACCGACCCACCAGGAGACGGACGCAGGCACGCCTGAAACCTTTCGTTCCACGTATGGAGGGACCATGTTCAGTTCCAGGATTTTTGCCAGCTCGTAGCCGGCGACGTTGAACTGCCAGGCATCACGAAAGTTCAGTTCCGTCCCGCGGCGGGTTTGACGCATCCTCTCGGTGACATCGACGGTCTGAATCGCCGCGTCGTGGCGCAGCGTCCCGTCGTCCAATGGAGCCCTCGAGGGAAGCGTGACGCCTGTTGAAATGCCTTGCGGACGTCCCATTTTCGCGGTCTTGAGGAATGCTTCCATCTCGGCGCAGCTCAGCGTTGGGACGGGCGGCGCCGTGGGCGCCTGCGCACCCGTCACGGCCAGGGAGACCCAGAGAGTCAAGAGCACGCACACCGGAACACCAGGGTCAAGGCGGTCGATCTTCATGGTCCCCTTCTCGCAACAGTGCGCCGGGAGTATAGCGGATCGTTGTTGGGTTCCGTCGCACTCCGCAGGATCAACGAAGTGCGTCGAGTGTTTGAACGATGGGATGGCCGTGTTCGGGCGGCGGCTTGTTGCCTGGCCTGACCGACAGTGCCGTGTGCATTCCGGCTCGGCGCGCCGCGTCGAGCTCGCCGGTGACGTCCGAGACGAACAGAATGGCCCCGGCTGGAATCGTCATCGCGTCTGCGATGCGGCGATAGCTCTCGCTGTCGGTCTTCGTCCCAACCGCCGTGTCGAAATACCACTGGAGGAACCTGGTGAGATCTCCGGCCGCCGAATGTCGAAAGAGCAGTTGCTGTGCGAGCACGCTCCCGGAAGAGAAGATGCCGATTTGCCGATCCTGCGCCCGCCAGCGCTCGAGGGCGCCGGGCACGTCGGCGAAGACGTCGCCAACCAGCTCGCCGCGAGCGTATCCCTCCTCCCAGATCTTCCCTTGCAGGACCTTCAGCGCCGTCGACTTGCGATCCCGGTCCATCAGCCACTCGCTGTAGCTCGCAACGGAGTCAAGGCGGGCGGCAGGGGGCGCGTCGGCCCACGGCGGCACAGGCTCGCCCGCACTGCGATCGGAGGCGTGGTCGTCGCGCAGCCGGCCGAAAAGGACATCGTACTCGGGTGAGTCTGCGTGCTGATCGAGGTGGCGTCGAAGGTGGCGGCGCGCGTACGGGAAGAGCACATCGAAGACGAAGGCGATCGGCGTCGTCGTGCCCTCGATATCCAGGAGAATCGCGCGGATCCCGTCGAGCGCGCCCCGTTCGCTCACACCCGCGCGGCCGGCGGGACGTACGTCGGCCCAAGACACACGGGCTGAAACCCCTGGTCGACGCCACTGTCGGTATAGCGCGGCGTCCAGCCCGACGAATCCTGGAACAGCCGGATCGCCCGGATACGACGGTCGGCGCAGAGATCGAACCAGTGGTGCGTGCCGCGCGGCACCCGGATGAGATCGCCCGCTTCGACCTCGATGGCGAAGACCGGGCCCTCCGGCGGGTGGACATGAAACAGCCCCCGCCCCTCGATGATGAAGCGGACTTCATCCTCGTCGTGCCAGTGCTCGCGGCTGAACTTCGCCAGCATCGTGTCGAGATTCGGCGTCTCGGGCCGGACGTCGATCACGTCAGCCGTGCGGTATCCACCGCGCGCTTTCAGCCTCTCGATTTCCTGACCATAAGCCTCGAGCACCGTCTCTGCTGAGGCGTCCTCTGCCACCGGACGGTCCGGCGCCCACTGCTCGTAGTCGATGCCGTGTCCGGCGAGGAAGGTCGTGATCGCCCCGGCCTCTTTGAGGACGCTGTTCTCCGTCGGGATTCTGACGACCGCCATCGTGCACCTCCTTGCCCACCGAAGCTCACTTAATCCCAGAGCGAAGGTGGGCTACTGTCCCGAACCTCGCTCGCGCTCGATTGAGCCTACCCTGCGATTTCATCGTCGAACGGCAGATGGCCGGTTCGGGCGACCGCTTCGAGCAGGAACTCGACAATTTCAACGTGGCGCACGGCCTGCGACAGCGTTTCGCCCCAAGTGTACAACCCGTGGCGCCGGAGAAGGAAGGCGTGGCACGCCGGATGGCGGTTGAGGACTTCCCGAACCTCGCCCGCCAGCCGCGGCATGTCCTGGTCGTTCTCGAGCACGGGAATCCATTCCTGGTGCTCGTGGGTCCTTACGCCCTCGAGGCCCTTCAGCATCTCGTAACCCTCGATGGCGAAACCTCGCGCCGCCGCGTGCCGGTCGGAGAGCAGCGTGCTCCACATCGAGTGCGTGTGCAGCACGGCGCCCGCTCCGCGAACGCGGACGATCTCGACGTGGAGCCGGGCTTCGGCTGACGGCCTGCCGCTTCCGGCGCCCGTAGTCTTGCAATCGGCATCGATCTCGAGAATCTGCTCGGCGGCGAGATCCCCCTTCGGCAGGCCGCTGGCCGTGATCGCCAGACGAAGCGGATCGCGATCGAGGACCGCGCTGAAATTGCCGCTGGTGCCGAGCACCCAGCCGCGCGCATCGAAGCGCCGGCCGACCTCGACCAGCTGCTGCGAGACGGTCAGGAGCTCTGCGTGCATGGTGGAGGATCTTGCCACATTAATTCGACGTTAGCCTGCCGCCGCGCGCGCCTGGGCGGCGATTACGCGATCGATCCGGCGATTGGTCTCCTCGTTCACGACGCGGTGCCCGGGGTTGGCGTCGAGCCACGCGATCGAGCGTGCCATCCCTTCGGCGAAGGTCACCCGCGGCTTGTACTCCGGCACGAACCGGCGGATCTTCGTGTTGTCGAAGACGACGCTCCAGGCCTTGTCGCCGAGGAGGCTGCCTCCGCGATCCGGATAGAGTGAGGCGATGAGCTGCGACGGGACGTGGACCATCGTCAGCTCCGCGCCCGCCGCCTGTGCGATCGTGCGATAGATCGCCTCCCAGGTCAGGACCTCGTCGCTCGTGATGTGGAACGCCTCGCCGACGGCCGCTTCCTGGCCAAGCAGTCCGACGAGACCGGCGGCGAAGTCCGACGCCGCGGTCATCACCCACAACGACGTCCCGTCCCCGTGGCACACAATCGGGCGGCCACGGCGCATCCGATCCACGACGGTGTAGTCCTGGCCGCCGAAGCCGGACGGGATCCAGGTCGGGCCGTAGGTGTACGACGGACGCACCACCGTCGCCGGGAAACCGGCCTCCCGCCGCGCGCGCGCGAGCCGCTCCTCGCAGGCGATCTTCAGCCGCGCGTAGTCCCAGAATGGATTCCGGAGCGGCGTCGCCTCGGTAATGAGGTAGTGCGCGACCGGCTTCTCGTAGGCCGACGTCGAGCTGATGAAGACGTACTGCCCGATCCGTCCGGTGAAGGCGTCGATCGCCGTCTCGACCTGCTCGGGGCGAAAGGCCAGGAAGTCCACGACCGCGTCGAAGCGCGTGGCCTCGGCGATTCGCCGGAGGACCGCGCCGTCGTCGCGATCCCCGACGGCCACGTGGACCGGCCCGCGAAGGCGCGACGCGCTGCGGCCGCGATTCAGGATCGTCACGTCGTGCCCCTGCTCGACCGCGAGGTCCACGCACGCCGTGCTGATGTTCCCGGTGCCGCCGAGGAAGAGCAGCTTCATTCGATCGGCACCGGACCGCGCAGGCGTCCCACGTCAGACGGTGATCCGCTCGCCGGCGAAATCACCGCGCACGGTGAAGATGACCGAGCCGTCGAGCGCCCTGATGTTCGACTCGAAGGTGCCGGTGATGTTGCCCGTCGCGCGGTGGACCCTGAGTGAGAGCCGGATGTTGTCCGTGCCGAGCGCTTCGCCCGCCGAGGGCGGCGCCTGCTGCAGCAGGAACCGGAAGAAGGCTTCGTACGTCCGGTTGCCGGTCCGCTTCCAGGCGCCATGGCCGGTCGTCTCGAGGAGCGGGCCGAGCGGCGTGATCGGCACGTAGTAGCGCCGCGACTCCGTGACGACGCCCCCTTCGTGGAACGAGATCACGTCGTTGAACTGTCCCAGCGGCGGGGCCGTCGCCGTGATCGTGCCGTAGTACGAGCCGACGAGCCCCTGGTCGCCGTCACCGTTGGCCATCGCGGCCGTGGGGACCGCCGCTGCCGCCATCGCGGCGCCTGCCGCTGTAATGAGCTTCCGCCTGTTCATCAGTCCTCCGTGTTGTGGAAGAGCGCACGATAGCAGTTTCTTGGCCGAGACTTCCAGCCGGGTGGGGTCAGGTCATGAACGTGAACGGGACCGCTGGCGTCGTGGGTGGGGTCAGGTCATGAATCGTGAATTCGGAGTCAGGTCCGTGGCTTGCCAGCCGTAGCTCATTCGCAGTCGGGGTGCCCACCTTCGCCAAGGCTACGGTGGGCAGCCTTCGCCTGCATCCATGAGCGAAGGCTGGGGTCAGGTCGTGAATCGTGAACGGGCCCTCCGGCGTCGTGGGTCGGGGTCCCACCGTCATGTTCACGATTCACTGCCTGACCCCCCCACGGCGGCCGACCCCCCACGGCGGCCCGCGCGCCCAGCCTTACGGCACGAACGGCGTCGGAACGCGGAACGCGCCGTCGGCGTTGACGCGGCGGATCAGGACCAGGCTCGTGGCGCCGAGGATCGGCGAACCCGCGACGTTGGTGGAATCGAAGAGCCCGCGCCACGTCGAGCCGTTGCCGCGCAGGTAGAAGATCTCGAGGGGCCTGGGCGCGCCGAGCAGCACCTGAATCTGATCGGCGAACAGGATCACGTTGTTGCCCGTCCACCGCGTGCCCGCGGGCGCGGCGGGATTGACGAACGCGCCGATCTGGACCGGCGACAGATCCTGGGGGAAACCGGAAGCGAACGACTGGAAGCCGCGGACCAGGTTCTTCCGGAACGCGTTGGTGCGCACGTTCCCGGCGTGCCGCCAGGCTTGCGCCGCGTACTTCGACTCGACCGCGAAGCTGCCGTCCGGCGGCAGCACCTTGTCGCGGAAGTCCTCAGTGCTGCCGGCCTTCCTCCACGTGACGCCGTCCGCACGCAGGGAGTAGCGCTCGGCCTGGCCGTTCTCGAGCACATCGACGCCGTCCGCCAGCAGGAGGTTGTCCTTGCCGACCAGACCCGGCGTGAGCATCTGCTGCAGACGCGCCAGCGTCACGTGGGATCTGAGAACACAGCGCGAGCCGGCGAGGACGTTGTCGGTCAGCGCACGCAGCGTGCTGAAGGATCGGCCGCCGAGCGTCACTGTCACAGTCGAATCATTCGCCGCGATGGTGGCATCGGTGTCGACGTCCAGGCGCTCGCCGGCCAGCGGGCCCGTCGCGATCTCGACGTAGTACTTGCCGGTTGCGGCGAGAAGGGAGCCCAGGCTGCCATCGCTCACCGGAAAGACGAGAGCAGATCCGGCGTTGGAGGCCGCCACACCGACGAAGAGGTCCTCGGCGATCAGCGGAACGGCCAGACCGGACAGGCCGCGCTCCACCTTCCTGCTCATGACGCCGACCGGCGCCGACGTGACCGTTGTCTGCGCCTGCAGCATCGGAGGTGCGAGGACTCCCGCCGTCAACAGCACGGCGAGGATGGAGTGTCGAAACGAGCGCGTCATGGTCATCACCTGGCCTCCGCGGGAAGCGTCGCCGCGAGGCGGAAGAACTGATTCGGCCGCAGCGAGAGGGGCACCGCCGATCGGACGACGACCTCCTCCATGCCGTCTCCGAGTGGCGTCACGGAAACGGGCTCAACAGCGAGCAGGGTCGAGAAGCTCAGGTCGGGCGAGGCCAGCACCTGCGTCGTCACGCCGCCCAGGTCGACCCGGCGGACGAAGGTGACGGCCGGGTACGCCTGACCGCCGACGACGATGGTCGAGGCCGCGATGCCGGACACGTTCGTGTGGAGCGGATCGCGGTCGAGGACGAACTCGAGGAGGTTGGTGAGGGCGTCGTTGTCCGGGTCTTGCGCCGGCCCCTGCTGGTCCGCGGGCAGGCCCGCGCGATAGGCCCAGTCGGTGTACGCGGCGGTCGGCCCGGAACCGGTGATCAGGAACTGCAGGCTGGTCGGACCGACGAGAAACACGCCGCGATGATCGGCCAGGCCGCCGTAAGTGAAGTCGGCCGCCACAGCGTCCGTCGAGGCGAACGTCGCGAGAGTGACGACGCTGCCGACGGCAAGCGGCGCCGATGCGATCAGCGCCACGTGGAGCGGGCCAGCGCCGCCCTTGGTCAACGCGCCCGTGACGGTGAGCGTGTTGCCGGCGGCGAGATCGATCGCGAGGACGCCGCCGCTGTTCCACGTCAGCGTCGACGCGGTCAGCGTCGAGCCTGGCGCTGCATTGCCCGGTTGGATGATGCCACCGGCGCCCAGGACGACCGCGCGGCCGATCGCGCCGGCGCCCGTCAGGACGCCTCCGTTGACGGTCAGAGGATTGCCGGCCGCGAGACTCCCGTCCACCCGCAGAGCGCCGCCGTTGACGGCGACTGGCCCCGAGAACGTGTTGGCCGCGCCAAGGACGAGCGCGCCGACGCCAGCCTTCGTGAAGCCTCCCGCTCCAGACAGCACGCCGGTCAGCGCGATGTCGTGAGGCAGATCGGACGCATCCGCAGCTTTGATCGTGACGTTGCCGGCAGCAGGGAGCGTGATGGGAACGGACGTGGACCAGTTGTCCTTCGCGCCCAGGATCCCGGAGCTGAAGTTGAGGTTCGCGGCGAACGTGCCGGTTCCGTTCCGGACGATGCCGCCGGAGCCCAGGTAGAGTGTGCCGCCGTTGATCGTGACGGTGCCGGATCCCGCCGTCACCGCCGCGTCGAAGCCCAGCGTGATCCTTTCGATGGTGCTCACGCCTCCCGTGAACGCGGCCGAGGCCACGTTGTTGACGTTGGTCCCGCTGTTACGGGCGAGGATGATGCCGTTCAAGGCGGTGAAGATGCCGCCGATGACGCGCATCGCGCCGCCGCGGCCGCCTGTGGCCTGGTTGCCGATGGTGACCGCGCCCGTCGCGGTCAACGATCCGCCGGCTACCGTGAGCGCGCCGTTGGAGTTGTTGGTGCCGAGGCCTATGGTGCCCACCGAGGCGGTGCCGCCGTTGACGATGAAGCCGGAGTTGAAGTCCACGGCAGCCGCGCTGTTGCGGCGGATGTTGACGTCGGTGGCGGAGAACGTCCCGCCGTTGACGAGGAACGTGCTGCCGAAATCGGAATTGGTCCGCACCGGGCCGAAGGTGGCCGTGCCGGAGTCGAGCGTGAAGAGGCCCGTCACGCCTCCGCCCAGCGTGACCAGGCCGGTCGTCGAGATCGAGCCGCCGTTGACGTGCAGGCGCGCGCCGGCGGCGACGGCGGCATTGACGGTTCCCGTCCCCGTGTTGAGCGACGAGCCAGGGTCCAGGCGCAGCGTGCCGCCGTTGACGTTGATCGCGCCGGTCAGCGTGTTCGCGCGATCCAGGACGAGCGTGCCCGGACCGATCTTGGTGAGGCCGGCCGTCCCGCCGAGTGCCGCCGCGAGACGCGCGGCGGCGTCGGCGCCGAGCGCGTTGACGGTGAGGGTCGGCGCGCCGCCGGCAACGGCGAGCGTCAGCGTGTTGGCCGGGACGCCGTTGTCGTCGACGATCCAGTTCCCCGTGGAGCCGGGGTCCGTGTCGCCGAAAATCAGGTTCCCGATGATCTGCGGCGAGTCGAGATGCACGAGGTTGTCGTCCACCAGCTCGATCGTGCTGAACGTCGCCGTGTTCCCGACGCCGCTGCCGACGATCCCATCCTGCCAGTTGGCGTTGTCGCTCCACAGGCCGCCACTGAGCGCGCGCAGCCACGTGCCGTTCCCGATCAGAAGACGCGTGAAGACCTGACCCGCGGTGAAGCCTCCGGTCAGGACGTTGCCGGCGGCGTCCGCGATTCCGGTGCCGGACGCGTTCAGATCGAGCCGGACGGTTCCCTCTCCCGAGAGAGGATCGATCGTCACGTCCACGGCGCTCCCGCTCGAGCCGGATACGCCGGAGATCGCTCCCGCGAGACCGCCGCCCAACGTCAGCGTGAAGTCGGACGCGTCCACGCCGCTCGCCGGCTCGCTGAACGTCACACGATAGATGATGGTCTGAGCACTGCCCGATGCCGCGGTGGGGTTCAGGCGGTTGATGGACACGACGGCCGGCGCGGCCGTGTCGACAGTCACCGCGAACACCGCGGACGACGGGCTCGTGCCGCTTGGATTCGCCGCCGTTGCCCTGAACGCGTAATTGCCGTCGGCGAGCGCCGTGCCCGTGTGATCGATCGTCCACACGCCGCCGCCGTCCGCGATGGCGGAGCCGACGAGACCAGACCCGGCGAGCGTGACCGAGACGGTGTCGCCCGGAGCGGCGTTGCCGGTCAGCACGAGCGTGTTGTCGGACGTGACGCCGTCGGACGGGGCGCCCGTGTCGTCCGAGATCGCGGCAATCGACGGCGTGGTCACCGCCGTGTTGACGGTAGACACCGCGGACGGGGCGCTCGTGTTGCCCGCGGCGTCGGTGACGGTCACCGTGAACGAATGCGACGCGAGCGGCAGCGGCGGCCCCGCGTAGCTCACCGTCCAGCGTCCGGCGGCGTCGGCGACCGCGGTGCCGAACGTGCCCGTGCCCACGAGCGTCGCCTCGATCGCACCGCCCGCTTCCGCCGTGCCGCGCAGCACGAGTCCGGGCTCGGCCGCCACGCTCTCGACGATCGGAGGGGCAGGCGCCGTCGTGTCAACGGTGATCTCGAATCGCGCCGACAGCGGACCCGTCGTCCCCGTCCCGTCGGTCGCCGTGCCGACGAACGTGGACACGCCTTCGGGAAGCGTCGTGCCGGTGTAGTCGAGCGTCCAGCTGCCCGCGCCGTCCGCGGTGGCCGTTCCGATGACCCCGACGCCGAATCGGGTGACCGTCACGGTCGTCCCCGGCACCGCGGTGCCGCTCAGCGCAAGCGTGGAGTCGCGGGTGACGAAGTCGGCGGCGGAAGCGCCGGTGTCCTCCGAGACGGCGGTGAACGCGGGGGCCGCGGGCCCGAGCAGCGTGCGCAGCGACGTCACGATGTTCGGCGCCGGCGGCGGAGCCATGCCGTCGCCGAGGAAGAAGCCCGGGTGCGGCGGCTGGTTGTAGCCGGTCTGCTGCCAGGCGATCGCCGTCCGATACTGCCGATCGTGCATGAGCGTGTACAACCGATGCGTCGTCGGAATCGTCGTCGTGTAGATCCGGAGCGCGTCGTTGGTGGACTCGCGCCAGACGACTTCTTCGCGCCAGTCGCCGAGGAGGTCGGCGCTGAGGCTCGGCGTGGCCTTGGTGCCGTTGTTCGACGAGACGCCCGCCGGCGCGAGCAGCGCGCTCGTGTTGCCGGCCAGCCAGTTCCACTTCGAGATCGTGGTCCCGTCGAGGAGCTCGCGCAGCAGGTCGCCGTCCCACCACACGCCGAAGTTGATCGAGGGCTTGTTCGCCGAGATCGCAACGCCGCGCGGACCGAGGACCGAATTGGGCGTCGAGAGCTGCGCGGTGTACATGCCGCCGGTCGGACCCGAGCCCCACATCTCGTAGCCGCGGTAGCGGGGATCGACGTCCAGCGCGAGCCCGCGGCCGATGTCGCCCGCGCCCTGGACGCCGAAGACCAGGGCGCCCGTGCGCGCATCGCGCAGCTCGAGCGCGTTCGGGCCGTACTGCCCCGGGCTCTCGTGCGGCTGGAAGACTTCCAGGCCGGGCCGATCGGGAGCCATGTCCGACATGTGGATCGCGTCGCCGTGTCCGAGACCAGTCGTGAACAGGCCGGTGCCGTCGTCGTCGATCGCGGCCGCGCCGTACATGATCTCGTCGCGGCCGTCGCCGTCCACGTCGCCGACGCTGAGGTTGTGATTGCCCATCCCGCGCCAGCCGGCGTACGGGTTTGGCGTGCCGTTGTGGCCGGTGTCGAACGTCCAGACGTTGGCCAGCGCGCCGTCGCGCCAGTTCCACGCCGCCAGCACCGCGCGCGTGTAGTAGCCGCGCGCCATCACGAGGCTGGGGCGTTTCCCGTCGAGATACGCGATCGTGGCCAGGAACCGGTCCACGCGGTTGCCGTACGTGTCGCCCCAGTCGCCGACCGTTCCGCGCGGGACGACGTAGGGTGTCGTCGCGAGGGCGGCGCCGGTCTGGCCGTCGAAGATGGTGAGGAACTCGGGGCCCGAGAGAATGTAGCCGGCGGTGTTGCGCAAGTCGGCGGCGGGATCGCCGATCACGTGGCCGGCGCCGTCGACCGTTCCGTCGGCCGTCTTGCAGGCGATCTCCGCTTTCCCGTCGCCGTCGAGGTCGTAGACGATCAACTGCGTGTAGTGGGCGCCGGCGCGGATGTTGCGCCCAAGGTCAATGCGCCACAGCCGCGTGCCGGCCAGCGTGTAGGCGTCGATGAACACGTTGCCGGTGTAGCCGCTTTGCGAGTTGTCCTTCGCGTTCGACGGTTCCCACTTGACGACCAGCTCGTATTCGCCGTCACCGTCGAGATCGCCGGCGCTCGTGTCGTTCGGGCTGTAGGTGTACGACTCCCCCGCGGGTGTCGTGCCGCCCGGTGGAACCTGAAGGGGCACGCGCAGGTACGGCTGCACCGGCGCGCCGGCCGGCACCGTGAAGGCGCCGCTCGGCGGCTGCTCGAGGCCGAACAGGATCGGGCGCACGAAGTAGGCGTTGGCCTGCGTGAGGTCCGCGGCGTTGTCCACGTACTGCGTCGCGCCGGTGATGGGCGCGGCGTTCAGGCGGACCGGCTCGGCGCCTGCCGTGGAGCGATACAGGTTGAACGCGATGTCCGGCGGATCGGTGCCGAGCATGCGCCAGCTCACGAAGACCTCGGTGGCGGTCGAGCGGACGGCCACGACGCCGCGCCCGAGCGCCTCCATCAATGATGGCGGCGGTTGCGCCTCCAGCCGGCCAGCGGCGAACACGAGAAACGCGCCGACAAGTACAAGGAGGGCCGTGTGTCTCTTCATGGGGCTGTGGGGTGTCGGCTCAGCGGTTCCGGGTTCTTGTCCGACGATCGCAGATTAAACGTCCGGGGGATTCCGAAGTCCAGCGGAATGGGTGGGCGGCGCTCCGTTTCACAGTGCCATACGGATGGACCGTCGCGAGCCGATGTTGATTGCGGGGTTTTTCAGGATGCGACAAGGACTCGGTCGAGACGAAGGACGGGGCTTCGAGTCGGCCGGGGTGGCGGCCCGCCGCATTTTGCAATGCGCGTCGGGGCCACGCCCGGGGGGTTAACTGCCAACTCCCAAAAGCCAACTACCAACTCCCAAGCTGTCCAACTGTCCAACTATCGAGCTGCCTCGCGTTTCACTTGGATATGAACACGGAGGCAGTTTCTTTTCGCGTGTCTCACGGTTCGCGTGGTGCAGTTTCTGCACACTCGCGGACCGATCGGCAACGCACTTTCTTACAAGGAGACTCGTTTTCGACTACGTGTCCTTCGCAAGTCTGACATTCTCACCGAAGCCCAGGATCCCGTCATCGCCTTTTTGGGAGTTGTAGTTCGACCTGAATCTGCGTATCCTTCGGGTTGAATGTCAACCCAAAAGCGATCGGACGAGGATTTCGCCCGCGAGCTCGCCTCGCACCTCGAGCTCGAAACCGAGCAGCGGATCGCGGACGGTCTCGCCCCGGACGCCGCCCGCGCCGCCGCGCGCCGCGACTTCGGCAACGTCACGGCCGCGCGCGAGCGCTTCTACGAAGCCCGGCGCGTGCTCTGGCTCGACCACCTGGTGCAGGACGTCCGCTGCGCCGCGCGCAACATGCGGCGCGCGCCGGTGGCGGCCCTCGTCGCCGTGGCGTCGCTCGCCGCCGGCATCGGCGCCACCACCGTCACGCTGACGGTCCGGGACGCCGTCTTTCGCAAGCCGCCGGTGCTCTACCACGATCCGGAACAGCTCTCGCACGTGCAGATCGACAGCCCGGACCGCGCCGTGCGGCGCGGAAGCGCTCCGCCGGCCGCACTCTACCGCACGTGGCGCGACACGCTTCGGGTCCAGCATCGCCGCGACCACCGCGCAGCCGGGGCTCCGCGATCTGCGAGCTGGCGACCGCACCGACACGGCCCCGTCGCGCGCCGTCACGCCGGACTTCTTCGCGCTCATCGGCGTCAGGGCCCACCTCGGGGAAACGGCGCTCGTCGCGGCACCCGGCGCCGACAGCGCCCCGCGCGCGATCCTCAGCTACGGGGCGTGGCAGCGACTCTTCGACGGGCGCGCCGACGCGGTCGGGCACGTCATCTGGATCGACAACCAGCCGCACACGATCACCGGCGTCCTGCCCGAGCGCTTCTGGTTCTCGGACATGAACTCGCCGATCTGGACGCTGCTCGACGCGCAGGCGCTGCCGCCCGACCAGGGGCTCGGGGTGATCGTGCGACGGACCGCGGGCGAGACGCCGGCGATGCTCGAGGCCCGGCTGCGGACGGGCCTCGCCGACTACGCGGCACACCTGCCCGCTGCCGAGCGCGACCTCCGCGTGCGGGTGCTCGGCGTCGAAGGCACGCCGATCGGCCATCAGGTGGCGATCGTCCTGCCCTACATCCTTGCCGCCTCGGTCCTGCTGACGCTCCTCATCGCGTGCGCGAACGTCGCGATCCTGATGATCGCGCAGTGGACGGCGCGCGAGCACGAGATCGCGATTCGCGCCTCGATTGGCGCGAGCCGCGGCCGGATCGTCCGCTCGCTGCTCACCGAGTCCGTCCTGGTCGCCACCCTCGGCGGCATCCTCGGCGTGTGCTTCACGTTCGCGCTGCGCGGGTGGATCGTCGCAGCGCGGCGGCGATATCCAGTTCTTCGATCTGTCGATCGACCCCCGCGTGCTCGTCCAGACGGCCGTCATCACGCTGCTGACCGGCATGACCGCCGGCCTGGCGCCGGCGTTGTACGAGACGCGCCGGCTGCAGGTCAACCCGCTGCGCTCCATGGCCGGGTCGGACCGCGTGCGCCAGCGGTGGCGCAGCGCGCTCGTCGTGTTCGAGATCACCGTGACGGTCGCGCTCCTCGTGGTGACGGCGTCGATGATCGACGGCTACCTCGGGACCAGACGCCCGCAGCTGGGCTATCCGACGCGCCCGCTGTTGAGCGCGCGCGTCGACAACCCGGCCGGCGTCCCGACCGCGCGGATTCTCGAGGTGCTCGAGAATCTGCCCGGCGTCGCCTCGGCCGCGGCAGCGACCAGCGAACCGTATGGGGCGATCGGGCCGCGCGTGCGGGTGTCGGCCGACGCGACCGAGTCGCATGCCATCGTCTCCGAGCGCGGCGAAATCACCGCGGGTTATTTCTCGACGCTCGGGGTGCAAATTCGAGCGGGTCGCCCCTTCTCCGCGCACGACGCGGGACGCGTGGCCATCGTCAGCGAGACGCTCGCCCGTCAGTTGTTCCAGGGCCGGGATCCTGTCGGCCATCGCGTCTGGATCGCGGACACGTCTTACGATCTCGTCGGGGTCGTCGCCGACTACGCGAGCAATCCGATGCGGGCCGGCCATTTCGAGCCCAGGATCTACGTCCCGCTGCCCGTCGAGCCGACTCAGAAGGCGGCGCGCGTCCACGTCCTCGTTCGCGCGGTCGGCGATCCGGCGCCGCTCACCCAGACGATTCGCCGCCACGTGCGCGACGCGGTGCCGGGGACCGTCGTCGCCAGCGCGATCACCATCGACCAGGTGCTCGCGATCGGGGCGCGGGAGCTCCTGATCGGGACGGCGCCGCTCGTTCCGCTGATCGTGATCGGCATGCTGCTGACCGTGGCCGGCATCTACGGGGTCCTGGCGTTCGCCATCGCGCGCCGCTCGCGCGAGCTGGCGGTGCGCATCGCGGTCGGCGCAACCGGACGTGATCTCGTCCGCCTCGTGAGCGCGCACACGCTCCGGCTCGTCGGCATGGGCGCCACGGCGGGGATCGCGGTCACGTTCGGCCTCTCGCGGATCGTGCGGACGAGCGGCGGGGCGGGCAGCATCTGGGACCCCGGCCCCGAGGCCTTCGTCATTCCCGTCCTGATCGTGATCGTCATCGGCGCGGCCGCGACGTGGATCCCCTCACGACGCGCGTTGAGAATCAATCCGGCCGAGCTGCTGCGGACTATCTGAGCCACGGATGCACACGGATAAACACGGATAAACACGCAATCGGGGCCGGCCTGGAGTACAGGTACGTAGCGATGAGCGCGTCGCTGCGAGGCGTCAACCTGACGGGCGCCGGGTGGGCCTACGATCCCGGCGTCGCCCCCGTATCGGGGACCCACTACGAGTGGGTGTCCCACCAGGACATCGACTACCTCGCATCGAAGGGCATCACCTTCGTGCGGCTGCTCTTCTCGTGGGAGATCCTGCAGCCCACGCTCGGCGCCACGTTCGACGTGGCGTACGAGTGGACGATGCGCGATCGCGTGAGCTACGCGACGAGCCGCGGCATGCACGTCATGATCGAGCCGCACGGCGGGGACTCCCCGAAGTTTGCGCGCTACAAGGGGGATCCGGTTGGCTCGGACGCCGTCCCCAACAGCGCGTTCGCCGACTTGTGGACACGCCTGGCGCAGCGGCACAAAGACAACGCACACGTCATCTTCGGGCTGACGAACGAGCCCAACGCCATCTCGACGGTACAGTGGTTTGAAGCCGCGCAGGCCGCGATCGACGCCATCCGCGCGGCCGGCGCGACCAACACGATCATGGTGCCGGGCAACGGCTTCAGCCAGCCGGGCACCTGGAACCGGACGTATTACGACTCCGCCGTTCCCCGAGTATCGAACGCGGCCGGCTGGGCGATGCTGCGGGATCCGCTCGACAACCTCGTCGTCAGCGTGCACACGTATTTCGACTCCGACGGCGGCGGCAACGGCATCGACATCGTCCATCCCCATATCATCGGGCAACGGCTGCAGCCCGTCGTCGACTGGGCCCGCGCGCGCGGGCTCAAGGTCCACCTGAGCGAGTTCGGCGCGTCGTCCGCGAACCCGAAAGCGAAAGCGGCCGTTGCCAACGCCGTCGCGTACATGGACGCCAACTCCGACGTGGTGATCGGATGGGCCTGGTGGGCCTACGGTCCGCCGGACTGGTGGGGCGGCTATCAGTTCACGCTGTGCCCGACGGACGATTACACGTCCGACGACCCGAAGATGGCCTGGCTCGCGCCACACTTCGGCGTGCCGGCCACGCCGACGCGCACAATGATCCACACCGCTCGCAGTAGACGCACGTTCTGGCCGTTGCTGACGGTGTCGGTCTCGCTCGTCCTGTTGACCGCACTGATTAGCGGAACCGGGAAGCGGCGTTCGCGTACTTAGCGCAGGCCCGCGCCGCCCAAAGCGGGCCTAAAGGCCTGCGCTACGTACGAGCTGCGTCACACGACAGGCACGGGGGACGAGAGCGCCGCCAGCACCTCTTTGTAGAGATACTTGGCCCCTTCGATCCCATCGAGCGGACCCTCCTCGTACTCGAGCGCGAAGGTGCCCTTGTATCCGGCGGCCAGCATGATCCTCACCGAACGCTGCACGTCGTTGGTCGTCCACCGATCCCAGAACTTGGCGTGCACGTTCGTGTGCGCGTACGGGGCCAGGGCCTTGAGGCCGCTGACCAGCATGTGCTCGTATTCCCAGTTGCAGAAGTCCGGCGACGCCTCGCAGTACGGATGGTTCACCGTGTCGAGGATGATCCGGATGTTGATGGGATCGGCGGCGAGGCCCCAGTGGTTCTCGATCGTGACCCTGATGCCGAGGTTGCCGCCGTAGTCCGCCATCTCTTTGTACGACTCGATGGCGCTGTTCAGGTACGGCACGATCTCGTCGTTCTTCGGATAACCGGTCGCGGGATCGCGAACCGCCTGAGGCCTGATGGACGGACCCAGCGCCTGGGGCGAGTTCATGCGGACTGATTTGGCGCCGAGAATCTTCGCGCCGTCCAGCCACCTCTTCCCCACCTCGACCCCGGCCTTCCTCAGCGCGACGTCCGCGGAGGCCAGGTTCGTCGGCGCGTTGTTCGAAATGTGCTGGACCTTTGTGCCGGTCGCGGCCATCTTCGCGACGAGCTTGTCCAGCCACTTCTTCCCGGACGCGCTCGACGGATCGAAAATGCCCTGCACGAACATGCTGTCGTCGGTCACGTCGCCGAAGAGCCCCGAGCGGATGTCCATGCGGGTCACGCCCGGGAACGTGTCCTTCGTGAACTGCGGGAAGTCCAGCATCGTGATCTCGCCGTACTTCTCCTTCATCTGTGCCGACGTCAGCCGGTTCCTTCCGGGCGGCTGGCCCGTTCCGGCGCCGGACTGCCGTGCACCGCCGGCCGCCTGCGCCGTTTCGGCGCCGGCATTGCCCCGGCCCCTCCCAGCGTTCGCGCGGGTCTTGAAGATCTGACGAATCGGCCACGTGCAGGAGGCGAGGCGATCCAACCTTGCCTGCTCGACTGCCGACTGAGCCATGGCCTGTTCCCGCGCAGGTCGAGAACATCGCGGTTGCGGCAGTCAGGCCCGCTCCGGCCGTCTTCAGGAATCCGCGCCGATCGACGTTGGCACCCGCTCGCGTTTCATCGGTCATGATTCACTCCTCCGCCATACTTTACACACGTTCACCCCGCGAAGAACTGTCCTCTCCGTGCGTCTCACCAGTCCTCGTTCGTGGACGCCGCTTCAGGACGCGTGGAGGTGCTTGTCACAAATCCGCTGGACTCGCCGCGATCGTCCGTGCGTTTCGCGCGGTCACGCACCCGCGGCCGCCATGCAAATGTCACGCATTCGCCACGGCTTCCGGCGTCGTGATTGCACCGCGTCTGGTCCTCCGCCGGACGCGCACGAAATGCGCGACAGCCGTCCACGCTGCGCAGTCCGGTCCACCACAATCGACGAACGTCTAAAGCCGCGACATCCATCCAACACGGATGATCGCGCACGAGGATTTGCCGGATGATCAACAGAAGGATTCAGTGGATCGCGGTCGCGTTGGGCCTCTCGGTTGCGTGCGGCGGCGGCGATTCGTCACCGACGTCGCCGAGTAGCACCACGCCGGTTGACACCACCACCATCACGATCTCGAGCAGCGGCGCGGTGAGCCCGAACAACATCCGGGTGACCGTCGGCAGCCGCGTGACGATGATCAACAACGATTCCAGGGTCCACGACATGAACTCCGATCCCCATCCGGCCCACACCGATTGCCCGGCGATCAACTGGGGGAACATCCAACCCGGGCAGCAGGTGCAATCGGCCGTGCTCACGGCCGCCCGCACGTGCGGTTATCACGATCACAATCTACCCACATCCACCTCGCTACAGGGCCTCATCCAGATTCAGTAGGACGGCAGGACGACACTCTGTCAGCATGCTCGGAGAACACGAATGGAAAAGAACAAGGTCGGGCGTCGTGAAGCGATTCTCATGTTCGGCGCCGCCGGCGCGGCCCTCACGCTGGGCTGCGGAGGTGACTCGCCGACGAGCCCGACGACGACGGGCGGGGGCACGACGGCCGGGGGCGCGGGCAATGCGGCCTGCGCGGTGACGCCGAGCGAAACCGCCGGACCGTTCCCGTCGCTCACCGATCTGATCCGCAGCGACATTCGCGAAGGGAAAAGCGGCACGACCCTCAGGCTGACGATCGCCGTCGTCAACAGCAGCAACAACTGCAGCCCGGTGGAAAACGTCAACGTGGAGATCTGGCAGTGTGACGCCGCGGGCAACTACTCACAGTACCGGCAGCCAGACGGGCCAGACCTACTTGCGCGGCATCCAGACGACCAACGGCAGCGGTGAGGTGACGTTCACGACCGTCTATCCAGGTTGGTACCAGGGACGCGCGACGCACATCCATGCCGAGGTGACGAGAAACGGCTCGCCGGTCAAGACGACGCAGATCGCGTTTCCGGAGTCGACGAATGCCACGGTGTACGGGACCGGCGTGTATGCCTCGAGGGGGACGAACCCGACGTCCAACACGCGCGACGGTATCTTTGCCGACAGCATCGATTCGGAGATGGCGACCGTCAGCGGAGACCCGTCGAGCGGATACACCGCGACGTTCAGGATTGCAATTTCCTAGGCCGCGGCTCGCTTCGCACCCGCGGTAGGGGCGCACTCGCTGGCGCTCGTGCGTAGGGGCCTCGGCGCTGCGCGCCTCGGTATGAGCCGCGTGCTCCTCGCACCCGCGGTAGGGCGCTCGCTTCGCTCGCGTAGGGGCCGCGCTCACTACGCCCCGCGGTAGGCCGCACTCGCTGCGCTCGCCGGTAAAGGACTACAACTTGGCGTTCGCGTTGACGTGAGACGAGCTTCAGGCGTGTCGGCCGTGCAGGGCAATCGGCAGGATTTCGGCGAACCGGATGAAATCGGCATCCGTCGTCAGGATCGGGAGACTGCGGCGCTCGGACGCGGCGCAGATCAGAAAATCCGTGTTGGAGCCCTGCACGCCTTTCGTCCGGCACGTGTTGAAGTGTTGGGCCGCGCGCTCGAAGTCCGCGGACTCGAGCGCCTCGTCGGGAAATGGACGCAGATGATCCCGCAAGCGCTCGAATGCCTCCGCGGTGCGCAGCCCGCTGAGCAACTCCTGCCGGATCGGTCCGATCATCGCGACGCGCCCTTCGTCGATGAGCGCGCGTAACGCCTGGACCGGCGGATCGGGTATCCGCTTGTGGCGCCGGAGCGCGAGGGACCAGACGGAGGTGTCGACCAGCACCTTCATCGCCGCCGCCGCTGCTTCTTGTAGTCGTAGGCCGGCTGGTACTCGATCGTGCCAAACAGCCGGGTCACGTGCGCCTGGCGACGCCGGCCGATGTATTCGCGTAACGCCTCCGTGACCGCCTCTTTCTTGGTGGCGCGCCCGCCGACGGCCAGGGCCTCCTCGAGGAGCGCCGGATCGAGGTCCAGGTTGGTTGCCATTCACACATAGTATCACACACTCACGTGTGTGACTAACTCGGGACTCGGGACTCGGGACGCCCCGACTCGGGACTCGAGATTCGGGATTAGCGATTCAATCCGCACGGAGCGCGACGACGGGATCGACGCGCGTGGCGCGGCGGGCGGGCAGCAGGCACGCTGCGAGGGAGACGACTGTCAGCAGAAGCGTGATCGCCGTGAGCGTCACCGGATCGGCCGGGGTGATCCCGACGATACCGATCCGCATCACGCCGGCGAGGGCCAACGCACCCGCAAGGCCGAGGGTGAGGCCCATGGCAAGCTGGACCAGTCCGCGCCTCAGAATCAGCCAGGACACCTGCCACGGCTGAGCGCCGACTGCCATGCGCACGCCGATTTCCTGCGTCCGCTGCGTCACCGAATACGCCATCACCGCATAGAGGCCTACCGACGACAGCACGAGCCCGATGACGGCAAGAATCCCGAACATGCCGCCCCAGGTGCGGTACCACCAGCGGTCTGCCGCCAACAGCTGGTCCAGTGTCTGAATCGTGTAGATCGGCTGGTCCCGATCGATCGCTTGCACTTCACGACGCACGCTGTCCATCACCGAGCCCGGTGGCAGGGCGCTGCGAACCAGCAGCGATGCGTCGGCCGGCGACTCCTGGCGGTACGGCATGTAGACCACCGCATTCAGGTAGAGGTCCAGGGACGAGCCGTGCAGGATCCTCCCGCTGATGCCGACGATCGTGCGCCAGGCGTCCGGGGCCCTGCCCGGCGCCGGTTCCCGTTGAGTGAAGCGGAGCCGCCTGCCGATCGGGTCCTCTCCAGGGAAGAATCGCGCCGCCAGGTCCTCGTTGATGATGACCGTCTCGGATCCGGGCGCGCCGTCCCCGTCATGAAAGTTCCGTCCGCGCACGAGCGGCACATCGACAACCTCGAAGAACCGCGGGCTGATGGTCACCGTCGAGACGTGCACCGGCCCTGCAGGCCTCCCGACTCCGGCAGATCGCGAGTCGCTCGGGGCAGGTGCGTCGATCTCCAGCAATCGTTCCCCACCGTCCCGCGACGGCACGCCTGTCGTCACGGCAGCGGCCTCGACGCCGGGGATGGCCGCGAGCCTGGGCTCGATCCGCTCGAAGAACGCGCGACGGGACTCGGCATTCGGATATTTCGATGCAGGCAGCTGCAGGCGCATCGTCATCAGCCGCTCGGTCTTGATCCCGATGTCGACGGAGTAGAGCGTCAGGAAGCTCCGGATCATCAATCCGGCGCCGGCGAGCAGCACGACCGTGAGCGCGAGCTCGGTGACGACCATGGCACTGCTGAACCAGCGCACCCGCCGGTGGCCCGTGCTGCCTCGCCCGCCTTCTTTCAGCACGTCGCTGTGATTGGTCTTCGAGACGTGCAGCGCAGGTGCGAGCCCGAAGAGCACGGCCGTCAGCACGCAGGTCGCCACGACATACGCAAACACCACGTAGTCCACGGAGAAGACGACCCAGTAGGGCAGCCCGCTGCTTCGCATCGCGCCGGCAAACACCTGCACTCCAGAGCGGGCAAGGAGCAGACCGATGCTCCCGCCGATGAGGGCGAGCACGACACTCTCGAGCAGAAGCTGACGCACGACCCGCCAGCGCGTGGCGCCCATGGCAGTGCGGACCGCAATCTCGCGCGCGCGATAGGCCGAGCGCGAGAGCAACAGGTTGGCCACGTTCGCGCAGGCGATGAGCAGCACGAACGCAACGGCGCCCATCAACATCTTGAGCATCGGCCGCCCGCCGCCCCCGATGTACCGCTCCGCGAACGTTTCTACGCGGAGACCGGCGAGATCCCTGGTCGCGTCTGGATATGCGGCCCGAAGCCGCTGTGCAATGCCGCTCAGTTCCGTCTGCGCCTCCGGGCGCCCAATACCGTCCTTCAATCGGCCGAACATGCGAAGCGGACGGACATCGCGGCGCTTCTGGGCCTCCGTCGGCACGAAGGGGGCCCAGACCTCGGAGTTGTCGGGAAATCTCATCTTGTCGGGCATCACGCCGATGATCGTCGAAGGCCGCCCGTCGATGCGCAGGGTCTTGCCAATCACCTCCGGATCGCCGCCGTACCGGTTCTTCCAGGTGTTGTAGCCGATGATGGCGACGGGCTCGGCCCCTGCGTACTCATCGGCGGCAGCGAAATCACGGCCGAGGAGCGGCTGCTGTCTGAGCACCCCGAACGTGTTGGCGGTGAGCCATGTTCCGCTCGCCAGTTCCGGCAGCGCGCGGTCGTCGCTGAGGTTCATCGTCGCGTCGCGATGCGCCGCCAGGCTGGCAAAGCTCCGGCTCTGGTCACGAAAGTCCTGCAGCTCGGCCTGCGAGACGCCGGCGCGGCGGCCGGCTCGGTTGTGCCACGACAACACGTAGAGGCGGTCTGACTCCTCGAACGGCAGTCCCCGCAGGAACGCCGCATTCACAATCGAGAAGCCGGTTGCGTTTGCGCCGATGCCGAGCGCCAGCACCACGATCACGGTGGCGGAAAACCAGCGGTCCTTGGCGATCAGCCGGAAGGCAAAACGCAGGTCCTGCAGCACGGCCTCGACGACCGGCAGGCCGCGGACCGCGCGATGCTGCTCTCTGAGCGATTGAGGACCTCCCATCCGGATCAGAGCCGCGCGGCGTGCCTGATCGGGTGCCATGCCGCGGCGGATGTTGTCCTCGGTCAGCATCGACAGGTGCGACTCGAGCTCCTGCTGGAGGTCGCGATCGAGATCGCGAGCCACGAAGAGCGCCCGGACCCGCGCGGCGGCTGCCTTCAGTGCGGTCAACATCCATCACCTCCGCGTGTCGAGCTGCAGCAGCCGGCCGATGACACCGGAGATCCGTTCCCAGTTCTGGGTCTCGGCGGCGAGCTGTTTCCGCCCGGCCTTCGAGAGGTCGTAGAACTTCGCCTTGCGGTTGTTCTCGGAGGTCCCCCACTCGGCCTTGATCCAGCCCTTCTGCACCAGGCGGATCAGGCACAGGTAGATGGTGCCCTGGTTGACGCGGAGCGCCTCTTCACTGAGCTGCTCGATGCGGAGCGCGATGCCGTAGCCGTGCATCGGCCCCATGGCGTCCAGGGTCTTGAGGACCATGAGATCGAGCGTGCCCTGCAGGATGTCCGTTTTGTCGTCCGCCAATTCGACGCTCCTCTATGCGACCCAGAGGAGTCTCGCAGGCTTCCTCTGTGATGTCAAGAGGAAGGGTCAGTTCTTGTCAGTTTTTCCAGGGACGAGCGCAATGGCGCGGAGGGGACCGCCCGACCCCCCCTCGATCTTCATCGGCAGCGCGATCACGACCGCGCCGCGGGCCGGCAGCCGATCGAGGTTCGTCAGGTTCTCCAGCCCCGGCACGTTCCGCGCGGCCGCCGTGCGATGGACCATGAAGTCGGCCGACCGTCCGTAGTCGATCGAGGCCGTGTCGATGCCGAGCGCACCGACGCCGCGATCCTCCACCAGCAGCTTCGCCGCCTCCACGCCGTAGCTCGGGAAGGACAGCTTCGACGCGTCGCCGGGCGTGTCGTCCCCGAGATAGGCCTTCGCGTCGGGCCAGTGGCGGCTCCACCCGGTCCGCAGCAGGACGATTGCGCCACGCGGAATCGCGCCGTGCTCCTTCTCGAACGCGCCGACGTCCTCGCGCGTCAGCCTGTAGTCCCTGTCCGCGGCCGCCTGCCGCGACACGTCGATGACGACGGCCGGCGCGACGAGCTGCTCGAGGGGAATCTCGGCCGTGGTGCGGCCGCGCTCCGCGAAATGGATGGGCGCATCGAGGTGCGTGCCGCCATGTTCCGGCGTGGACAGGCTGTTCGCGGAGTAGAAGTAGCCCCCCTCGGTCTTCCCCGAGGCGAGCGACTCGAGTTTGAACTTCGTGGGAGACGTCGGCCAGTACAGCGTCTGCGGGCCGAACGCGTGGGAGAGATCGACGATGCGCTGCGCGGCCGGATCGATCGGCTGGCTTTCGCCGGGCTGAGCTCGCTGGAGCGGCGGGGCCTCTGCAGATTGCGAAGGCGCCCGCTGGCACCCGGGAACGAACACCGACGTCAGCACGACGAGCGACAACACGGTTGCACGGGTCATGTGGACTCCACTTCTCAGGAGCGCACTATAATCCTCTCTATATGACTCGTCACAACTGTTCCATTCGTGCGCTGACCCTCGCGTTGCTGCTCGTGACCGTCGCGTGCTCGGGCGGCTCCGGCGGATGCGGTGCGGTTAGCGGCCCCCCCGCCGCGCGGAACGCGACGGATGCGCCTCCGGACGTCGCGGCGGCGCCGGCCGATGCCACCAAAACGGCTAGCGGCCTCGCGAGCAAAGTGCTGACGCCGGGAACGGGCACGCGCCATCCGCGCCCCAACTCACGAGTCCGCGTCCACTACACGGGCTGGACAACGGCCGGCGAGAAGTTCGACAGCTCGGTTGACCGCGGCGAGCCGATCACGTTCGGACTCGACGAAGTGATCACCGGCTGGACCGAAGGGGTACAGCTGATGGTCGAGGGGGAAAAGCGACGATTCTGGATTCCCGCGAAGCTGGCGTACGAGCGCGACCCCTCCAGACCGCAAGGCACGCTGGTCTTCGACATCGAGCTGATTCGGATTGAGAGTTAGAGAATCCCTAATCCCTAATCCCTAATCCCTGATCGCTGATCCCGAATCCTGATCGAATCCCGAATCTGACCCGCAGGAGCGACCCATGTTGATGATTTCCGCGGCGCTCGCGCTGACCCTGACGCTCGCGCCTCAGACGCCTCCCGCCGCGCAGCAGCCGCCGCCGGCGCCAACGGCGATCACGGACGAGTTGTGGAGCGCGGCGCGCGCCGGGGATGTTGCGCGGGTGACGAAGGCGCTCGAAGCGGGCGCCGACATCCAGGCGAAGACCCGCTACGGTGCGACCGCGCTCACGTTCGCGGCCGACAAGGGGCACCTCGAGGTCGTCAAGCTGCTGCTCGACCGCGGCGCGGACCCGAACGCGCAGGACACGTTCTACCGCATGCGCGCGCTCGACATGGCGATGATGAACAACCACAACGGGGTCGCGGCGCTGCTGCTGGCGCGCGGCTCGAAGGGCGCGGGCCCGGCGCTGATGGGCGCCGTGCAGCGCGGCGACGCCGCGATCGCGGAGGCGGCGCTCGCCTCGTCCGACATCACCGTCGCCAACCTCAACGCGGCGCTGGCTGCCGCCAAACGCGGCGGCAACGCGGGGATGATCGCGCTGATCGAGAAAAAGGTCGCGAGCATGCCGGCCGACAAGGCCGAGCCGGCCGTCGCGGTCGCGCGCAGCGTGCTGCAGTCGTACGTCGGCAGCTATCGCAACGACGCCAGCGGTTTCGCGCTGACGATCGCGCTGGACGGCGATCAGCTCACGTCGGCCCGCCCGGGGCAGCCGCCGCTCACGCTCGTGGCCACGTCGCAGACGGCGTTCAAGCTGGTGGAGATCGAGGGCGTCACGCTGGCGTTCGCCGGGCGCGGCGGCCTGACTGAAAGCCTCGTGCTGACGCAGGGCGGCAACAGCCAGACTTTGCAACGCGTCGCGGCGACGCCATCGGCCGCGGCAGGGACGCCGGCGCCTGCCGTCCCCCCGACGACAGACAAGCCGGCTGAATCAGCGCCAGCCAAACCGGTGGTGCGCACGGCGGCGCGCCCGTGGCCGGCGTTTCGCGGCGACAACGCCTCGGGCAACGGCGACGGACAGGGAGCCGTGACCGAATGGAATGTGGCTGACGGAAAGAACGTGCGCTGGAAGACGCCGATTCCCGGCATCTCGAACGCCAGCCCGATCGTGTGGGGCAACCGCGTGTTCGTCGTCACGGCGATCAGCAGCGCGGGGGACAAGACGTTTCGAACCGGCCTCTACGGCGACGTCGCCCCGGTCAACGACCTGTCGGAGCACACCTGGAAGATCTACTGCCTCGACAAGGCGAGCGGCAAGATCCTGTGGGAGCAGACGGCGTTCACGGGCGTGCCGAAGGTCAAACGCCACACGAAGGCCAGCCAGGCGAACTCCACTCCCGTCACCGACGGCACGCGCGTCGTCGCGCTCTTCGGATCGATAGGGATGCTGGCGGCGTGGGACATGAACGGCAAGCCGTTGTGGAAAACCGAGGTCGGGGTACTGGACAGCGGGTGGTTCTTCGATCCGACGTATCAGTGGGGGCACTCGAGCTCGCCGATCATCTACAAGGGCACGGCGATCGTGCAGGCCGACGTGTACAAAGGATCGTTCCTCGCCGCGTACGATCTGAAGACCGGCAAGCAGACCTGGCGCACCGACCGTGACGAGATCTCCACCTGGGGGACTCCGACCCTCTTTGGCGAGCAACTGGTGACCAACGGGCCGAAAATCCGCGGCTACGACGCCGCGACCGGCAAGCTGCTGTGGACGCTCGGGCCGAACTCGGAGGTTGCGGTCGGGACGCCCGTCGTCGGCGAGGGCCTCGTCTACGTCACCGGCGGGTATCCGCCCGCGCGGCCGATCTACGCGGTGAAGCCGACGGCCGCCGGCGACATCTCACTGCCGAAGGACACGACGTCGAGCGACGCGATTGCGTGGAGCAACTCGAGCGGCACGTACATCCCGACGCCCATCTACTACGACGGCATCCTCTATACGTGCAGCAACGACGGTGTCCTCACGGCGTATGAAGCCAAGAGCGGCGAGCGGGTGTACCGCGCGCGGGTTGGCGGCGGCGGGTCGTTCGCCGCCTCGCCGATCGCCGCCGACGGCCGGCTGTACTTCGCCAACGAGGACGGCGACGTGATCGTCGCGCGCGCCGGCCGCAAGTACGAGGAGCTCGCGAAGAACCAGATGAAGGAAGTGATCATGAGCACGCCGGCGATCTCGGACGGGCTCATCGTCGTGCGGACGCTCGGGCATGTCTACGGAATCGGTGATTCGGGACCAGGGATTCGAGATTAGGGATTCGCGATCAGGGATTAGGGATTAGGGATTCTCTACCTCGGCACAGGTTTATCGAGCGTGTCCCAGCGGTAGGCAGCCGCGACGCGATCCCTGATCTCGTTCAAGACGGCGCCGCCGCTGTCGGCGTTGGTCATGATCGCGACGCCGTATCCCTTGAGCCGGTGCGCGATGAGCTCGCACCGGAAGCCCCAGTTGCCGCCCCCGTGCGAGAAGTACCAGCCCTCGCCGATCTTGCGGATCGAAAAGCCCACGGCGAAATCGCCGACACCCACGGGCGTGACCATCTGGCGTGCGGTCGTCTCGTTCAGGACGCGGCTCGACTTGCCCAGCAGCGCCTTCTGCAACTCGATGGCGAGCCGCGCCAGATCGCCGGGCGTCGTCCACAGCCCCGCAGCCTGGAGCTCGGGGTACACGTGCCACTTCGCGTCCCTGGCAGTGCCGCCGGAACTGTGCGCGCGCGCAGCGAGACGCTCCCGGTCCGGCGGCAGCGGCTGATCGAATCCGCTGTTCGACATGCCGATCGGGTCGAGGACGAGGCTCTTCATCACCTCCGGGAATTGGCGTCCCGTCGTGTCCGTGACCACGAGCTGGACCATCGTCACGCCGCCGCCGGAATACTTCATCGCGGTGAACGGCGGCCGCTCCATCAACACCTTCCCGGTGTTCGAGGGCTTCTCGCCGTTCAGAATCTGGACGACGGATGGGAGGGGATCGCCGGGGCGATAGCCGGGAAATCCGAATCCGTCGCCGAGCCCGGACGTGTGGCTCAGAAGGGCGCGAAGGGTGACCGGGCGGTCGCGCGTGTGCTCACCCGCCGGAAGCTTCCACGACTTCAGCAGGCTGTTGACGTCCGCGTCGAGCGTCAGCTTGCCGTCCTGGACCAGCCGCAACACCGCCATCGCGGCGACCGGCTTGCTGATCGAGGCTGCCTGGAAGAGCGTGTCGACCGTCACGGGCGCGCCGGAGGTCACGTCCGCGGTGCCGTAGCCCTTCGCCCAGTGAACCTGGAAATCCTTGATGACGGCGACGCTCACGCCGGGTACTGCAACCTTCTCCATGACCTGGGCGAGAGTGAGACCCTCGAAGCGCTGCCCGTTCAGCGGCGCCGGCCCCTCGATGCGCGCCATCATCTCCTGGATGGCGGGGACCCCTGCACCCCGCCCCGCCGCCACGGACCCGTCGTCCTGCGCGGCCGTCGAGCTCAGTTGGGAGGAGGAGAACTGGAGCGCCGCAAGGGTGCTGACCAGTAAGAGGGTGATGACCAGTAAAACGGCGCGGCGCGCGGCAAAAGCTGTCATTCGGTCGCTCCTGATTTCAGGAGGATCTTATACAAATGAGCCTTCGCGGCGAGGGATTTGGCCCGCCGTCGCTTGTCGCGCAGAACTCACCAGCGACAAGCTATGGCGAGGCCCGCCGAAGCGCGCTGAATCTTGGACGCGCGGAGGCGGGGACGCGCGAGGGACTTACAGCGCCAGGAGTGCGGCGAGAACCCCGAGGTAACCGGCGGCGAAGTAGGAGGTCACGACCAGTACTCGGGGGGCGGTCCGGCGGAGGCGCCACGCGCAGATAGGGTGGGCACAGACTGCCAGCCAGCGTCCGCAAACAACCTCGAAAGGCATCGTTTCACCCGATTGGCAAGAGCGCTGCCAACAATTGGCGCCGAAGCGACGGGCTCGAGCGCGATCGCCACCGCGGGGCCTGCCAACCCTGGGCAATCAAAGGTCAACTTGTGGGCAGACTGTCGGCCACACCCGCTTCATTCCGATCTGAGCGCGACCAGCGGATCGACTCGCCCTGCCCGCCGCGCCGGCACCCACGCGGCCGTCGCCGCGACCGCGGACAAAGCTATCACAGCCGTCAAGAGGCTCCTCCAATCGCCGGGCTGACTTCGGGGTCAGGTCTTGAATCATGAACCGCGTCAGGAACCGGCAGGGACTGGCGAGCCCGTTCATGATTCATGACCTGACCCCCCAGGCGATTCACGCCGGCGCCGGAACTCCTCTCGGCGCCTTGACGAAGCATTGATATCTGAGCGAGACTCCTGCGCATTCACGGTATCGCCGCATGACCCGCTCGAGTCAGCCAACCACCCTTTAATCGACGGAGGCACACGCCTATGAGAGCCATCGCGACTTTTATCACGGCCGTCGTGTCGTTCTCGCTCTACGTCACCTTGCAGGCAAGCACGTACGGGTCGGTCGAGCCGCTCGCGAATCCCGCCGTGATCGACACCCGCCCACTAAGCGAACAACCGCTGAGTGTCCGGGAGGCCTTCGCCACGCGACTCCTCCAGTGCGGCATCGTGAGCCGGGTGGTGGGCGCGCTGTCTTCAACCGGCGCCATCACGACGATCAACGACCTGAACACGCATTTCGCGGTGGGCGCCGGCGGGTTTGCCGGACGCACCAACCCTGCCTTCGTCTACACCGTGATCGACGACGGTCCGAACGCCGCGAGCCTCGCCGACGTGAAGGTGCTGACCGACAGCCTGGGCTACGTGATGTCGCAGGCGAGTGCCTTCCTGCTCGATGCGGACGACACGTCGAGCTTCGACTTCCCGGCGAATTTCGTCGTCCTGAATTTCGACACGCCGCCGCCCCTCGCGCGCTCGGCGGCGCTGTTCAGGACTGTCGGCCGGATCGACCCTCTGCTGTTCTTTACGGACACGAGCGGATACACCCAGTACGGTCGAGCCTATCTCTCATTGCAATCCGACGTGGACGACGGGCGGTTCATCCGCGGCTACGTCCGTGCGGCGGCGGAGTTCGGAGTGGAGTACACGCCGGTCGTGAACGGAACGCCGTCGCTGTTCCAGGGCGGCGCCGCCTTCCCGGGCAACAACTGGTTGGTGGACACGCGGGGAGAGGAATACCTGTCACGAATTCCGCGACAGAGTCACCGCGAGCTCGGGCGCATTCGCGCCTTCCATCTCCGCGCCACCCAGGACGTGCTCCGCAAACTCGAGCGCCGCAACCATCGGTCGAATGACGACGTGGTGTCGTTCGAATGCCGGTAACGGATTCCGGTGGCATCCGGGTTTAGCCGGGCTTACAGATCTGCGATCACACGAACTTGATGCCGATCCGGGCGCCGACCGATCGAATGTACTCGCGGCCCTCGGTGTACTCTTCCGGCGTCTGCAGGTGTTCCAGCATCAGCGGCGCGTCGACCGGCAATTTCGACACCTCGCGCAGATACGTCGGGTAGTCGATCTCGCCGCGGCCCGGGACGACCTCGCGGAAGTGCACGTTGTATTCCGGGACGAACGCGAGGTCCTTCGCGTGGCAGGAGACGATCCACCGGCCCAGCTTCGCGAAACACTCCCGCGTGAACTCCGCGTTGCCGTAGAAGCGCGCCGGCGAGTTGACGGCGTTGCAGACGTCCATATGCACCGCGAACGCGGGCCGGTCCACCGCCCGAATCAGCTTCAGATACGCGTCCGGACCGTCGGGCAGGCTCCAGCCCATCATCTCGATCGAGAACTTCGTCGCCCGCGGCTTGACGGCGTCCATCACCCGCCGGCAATTCTCGACCGTCGCGTCGAAGAACTCCTGCGAGAGGTTTTTCGGATGGGGCCCGTACCACACCGTCGGGTTGTAGGAACCGGCGATGTCCACGCAGCACCGCGCCTCGACCGCCTCCGCCAGCGCCAGCCGTTCGGTGACGTAGCGCAGGTTGTCGGCGCGCTTCTGCGCGTCGGGATCCAGCATGTTGCGCCACGCGCCGACCTCCGCGATGGCCACGTTCTCGGCGGCGAACGCCGTTCGGATCGCGCGCACGCGATCGCCGTCTTCCACTCGCGCCGCCGGGCAATACGCCGCGCTGTATCCGAGACGGCGATGCTCCCGGGCCAGCTCGCCGGGATCGTCCGACTTCAGGAAGATCGGGCCGCCCAGGCGAACCGCGCGGGCCTGGAACAGGTTGACGAAGGGAACGGCGGATGCGGCGGCCAGAAACTGCCGCCGCGTCGGCCGCGAATCAGGGTCTTTTCTCATGATCTGTCCCGGGCAGCGGCCTGACCCGGATGTTTCGCCACTTCATGACCAACGGCTGACTGATGGTGACGCCCGAACCGGCGTGGATCGGCATGCTCAGCTCGCGTTCGCTCACGCCGTGGATTTGCAGGCCGATGAATCCCTTGCGGTGCGTCTTGTACACCTCGTCGCTCACGAGATCTTCGACCGCATGACCGTTGACCCAGGTCTGAATGCGCGGTCCCCGGGCGACGATGCGCAGCCTGTTCCAGCCGTCGTCTGTGAAATACGGATGGCCTTCGTCGATCTTCTGCTGCGAGGACAGCCAGCCCGTGCCCATCGCTTCTCCGTAGAGCAGGCCGGTCGCCGGTTGCGCTTTGTAGAACCGCCGGATTTCGACCTGCGGCCCGTTGATCCGCCCGGCGGAGGATTCAAAGCTGCGGCCCGCGCCCTGCACGGGCCTCACCTGGGTCCTGATCTGGATTCCGGAGTTGGTGATCCGATCGATCGTCGTGTCGAGCTCGAGCTCGAAGTCGTCGAATTCCTGCAGCGAGCACAGGAACGAGTTCATGCTCGCGCTGCTTTCCACGGTCCGGCCGACGATGGCGCCGTCCTCGACGGTGAACCTGTGCGCGCCGTTCATGTGGACCCATCCGTTCAAGGTCGAGCCGTCGAACAGATCGATCCAATCGGATAACGCTGCCGAAGACTGGCGCTGGCCGGAGTCGCGCCGATCGCCGTCGGACTGCGGCAGCGCGAAGGCGATGATGGAGTCGCCCGACTTCGTTGCGTTCTTGCCGCTTCCCCCGGCGGCAATCACGACATACTGCCGGCCCCCGACCATGTACACGCTCGGCGTCGCGTAGCCGCCCGCCGGCAGTTGATGCTCCCAGAGGACCTTCCCCGAGTGCTTCTCGAACGCCCGGATCTTCTCGTCCGCCGTCGCCGCGACGAATATCACGCCGCCCGCGGTTGCCACGGCGCCGCCGAAGTTCAGCGTGCCGGTGTTCCGGATGCCCTTCGCGGCGAGTTGAGGATACTCACCAAGAGGGACCTTCCAGACGATCTCTCCCTTGACGAGGTCGATCGCGTTCAGCGTTCCCCAGGGCGGAGAGATGGCCGGCACGCCGTGCGGATCGAGGAACAGCGGGTAGCCGTCAATCGTGTATCGATCGGGAGCGCCCGCTGTCTTGATCTCCCCTGCGCCGGTCTTGTGCAGCGCCCTGAGCCGGTTGATCGTCGGCGCCTCGTTCACGTTGACGTACAACATGTTCAAGAGCGGATCGAAGCTCGCGCCGTGCCATTCCGACCCTCCCAGATGTCCGGGAGTCGTGATCGTGCCCTGCAGGCTGGGTGGCGTGTAGATGGGACCGGACAGGTATTTTCTGAACTCCTTCAGCGCGTGTGCGTGGGCCTCCGGCGTGATGTTCGTCAGGTCCGCCTCGGTCAGGGACTGCCTGACCAGCGGCTGCGGCTTCAGCGGGATCAGTTGCGTGGGCGCGGTCTCTTCCCCCGGCACCGTCGAACCCGGAACTTGAATCTCCTGAACGGGGAACAACGGCTGGCCGGTCTCCCGATCCAGCACGAACGTGAAACCCATTTTCGTGAGCTGGACCACGGCGTCTCTGGACGTGGTGCCCGTCCGGAGCGTCACCAGGATCGGCGCCGGGGGATTGTCGTAGTCCCACAGGTCGTGGCGAACGGTCTGGTAGTGCCATTTCCGCTCGCCGGTCGCCGCATCGAGCGCGAGCACGCTGTTGGCAAACAGGTTGTTCCCCTTGCGGAAGCCGCCGTAGAAATCCTCGGTCGCCGAGCCCGTCGCGGCGAACACCCAGCCGCGCTGCTCGTCGATCGTCACGCCGCCCCAGGCGTTGGCGCCTCCGTAGTTCTCCCCCTTCACCCACTTCCACGTGTCGTGGCCGATTTGACCTTCGCGCGGGATGGTGTGGAAGATCCACCGGAGCTTTCCCGACACGGTGTCGTATGCGCGGATGTGCCCCGGAGAGGCATCGTAGCTCTCGTTCACGCGCGACGCGATGACGAGGAAGTTCCTGAACACCGCACCGGGCGACGTCATCTCGATGACCGCCGTGGCGGGGTCCACGCCGAGGTCCTGCCGGAGATCGATGAACCCGTTTTTTCCAAACGACGCGATCAGGGCGCCGGTTGTCGCGTTTACGGCGTAGACCCTGTCTTTGACGAAGTGGAAGATCCGCTCGCCTTCGGTCCCCTTCCAATAGGTGACACCGCGGTTGCGGAGCCGGACGACGTTGCCGTTGTTGTGTTTCGCGGGATCGAACGTCCACAGCTCGCGTCCGGTCGCGGCATCGAGCGCCACCGCTTTCAGGCTCGGCGTCGTCACGTACATCACGCCGTTCACCACCACCGGGTTGGCGTGCAACGTCGAACGCTGGTTCGCATCGCCGGTCCGGTACGTCCAGACCGGCTGGAGCCTGTGGACGTTCGCGGCGTGGATCTGCGCCAGCGGCGCGTATTGAGTGCCTTTCGGGTCGCCCCGGTAGACGGGCCAGTCGAGATCCTGTTCGCCGATCGCCGTCACGCGATTCCAGGAGAGCGCCGCGATGGCACAGACGAGCGCCGTCAGGGTGACCCGCAGAAGGGAACGGCGATCCGGTACTTGTCTCGGACGCACGGCACAGTTATAACCGGTTCGGCCGCAATCGTTCCAGCGCCCGGCCGCGACGGGGGGGGGTCAGGCCTTGAATCATGAACGAAAGCTACCGACCCGTTGGTTCATGATTCAAGGCCTGACCCCCGCCCCGGGGAACACTTGTCTTCGCTGGAGGTTACGGTGACAGCTCGCGCCCTCGTTCTCGTCCTTGCGGCCGTCGCGGCGTCACCCGCGGCAGCCGGCGCCCAGCCGCCGCCGGCGGTCGTCTCGCCGGAGATCGCTCAGGACCGCACGATCACGCTTCGCTACTTCGCGCCCAACGCGAAGCAGGTCACGGTCAGCGGCGAGCTCGACGGCAAGCCGCACGAGATGACGAAACATTCCGACGGCGTCTGGAGTGTGACCATCGGTCCGCTCGCGCCCGATATCTACACGTACGCCTTCAACGTCGATGGCGCCGTCGCTCTGGATCCGCGAAACTCGAACACCAAGCTTGGCTACGGCATTTTCAACAGCGCGAGCGTCGTCCAGGTGCCGGGGGACGGTCCGCAGTTCTACGACGCGAGGCCCGTGCCGCACGGCGACGTGCGCGTGCGTCCGTACGAGTCGAAGGCGCTCGGTCTCGCACGGACGATGTGGGTGTACACGCCGCCGGACTACGATACGGGCAAGGACTATCCCGTGCTGTACCTCCTTCACGGCGCCGGCGACGTCGAGTCCGGGTGGGTGCTCATCGGCCGCGCCAACCTGATCCTCGACAACCTGATCGCCGAGAAGAAAGCGAAGCCGATGGTCGTCGTCATGCCGCTCGGGCACAGCATTCAGAGCTTCTCGACCGGCCCCGCGAAGGCCCTGCCCGATCCCACCGGCAGGGTCTTTGCGGAAGGCGGCATCGACGCCGTGCTCACGCTGATGATGTCGGGCGACGGCAAGGGGGCCCTGGGGCCATTCGGCAAGGACCTGATCGACGACGTGATGCCGCTCGTCGAGAAGTCGTTCAAGGTGTCGAAGAAAGCGGAGGACCGCGCGATCGCCGGGCTGTCGATGGGCGGCGGCCAGACCGTCAACGTGGCGTTCAACAGGCCGGAGCTGTTCCGGTACGTGGCGATCATGAGCCCGGCCGTGACCGGACGGGCGGATCAGATCTACGCGACGTTTCTCGGGAACGCCGCCGAAGCCAACAAGCGCTTCAAGCTGTTCTGGATCGGCGTCGGGAAGGACGACACCCTGACCGGGCCGGGCGATCACGCCTTCGAAAAAGTGCTGACCGCGCGCGGGATCACGCACACCTTCAAGCTCACCGAGGGCCGCCACGAGTGGACGGTGTGGCGCCACCATCTCAACGAGGTGGCGCCGCTGTTGTTCAGGTGAGGACGATATCTTTTTTTACTGCTCGTGGGGCCCCACCCCCACTCGCGCGCGCTGCGGCGCTCGAAGACTCGCGTCCTCGCGCGGGCCGCAGGCGCTTACTCGAAGCGCAGCGCTTCGATGGGATCGAGGCTGGCGGCTTTTTTCGCCGGGTAGAACCCGAAGAAGACCCCCGTCGCCGCGGCGAATCCGAACGCCATGCCGATCGCGTTGGCCGGAATGGACGTCGGCCACTGCAGGAACCGCTCGGCGGCGGCCGACAGGGCGTAGCCCATGCCGATGCCGAGCAGCCCGCCGAACAGGCTGAGCACGATCGCCTCGACCAGGAACTGCATGAGGACGTCCCGGCCCCGCGCGCCGATGGCCATGCGCAGCCCGATCTCGCGCGTGCGCTCGGTGACCGAGACGAGCATGATGTTCATGATCCCGATGCCGCCGACCAGAAGCGACACGCCCGCGATTGCGGCCAGGAGCGTCGTCATCGTCTTCGTCGTTTCCGTCCGGACGGCCGCCATTTCTTCCTGCGTGCGGACCATGAAGTCGTCCGGATCGGAGCCCATCAGCTTGTGGCGCGCGCGCAGCGTTTCGGCAATGGCGGCCGAGACCGGCGCGGTCTCCGCACTGGCTGCCGAGATGGTGACGTTGTTGATGTGCTGGATGCCCTGCAGCTTCTTCTGGACCGTCGTGTACGGCGCGTACACGGCGTCGTCCTGATCCTGTCCGAAGCCGGTGGAGCCCTTCGGCGACATCACGCCGAGGATGCGGAACGGCTGGTTCTTGACGCGGATGATCTGCCCGGTCGGATCGACGTCGGGCCCGAACAGGTTGTCGGCGACGGTCTGGCCGAGCACGGCCACCTTCTGCGCGGAGCTCACGTCCTGGGCGGTGAAGAAGCTGCCGTACTTCATCGGCCAGTTGCGAATCAGCGGCAGGTCCACGTCGGTGCCCTGAATCTGGCTCGACCAGTTCTGGTTGCCGGCAATGAGCTGGGCCCGCGAGTTCACGCCCGCCGCCAGGAACTCGACTCCCGGCACGGTGCGCAGCGCCTGCGCATCCTCCACGGTCAGCGTCGTCGCCATCCCTCCGCCCTGACGGACGCCGCCCTGCGAGAAGTTCCCGGCCATGACGGTGATCATGTTGGTGCCGGCGGCCTTGACCTGCGCTTCGATGGTGCTCTGCGCGCCCTTGCCGAGCGCGACCATCGTGATGACCGCGCCGACGCCGATGATCATGCCGAGCATCGTCAGCATCGTGCGCATCTTGTTCCGCGAGAGGGCCTTCAGCGCGATCACCAGGGTCATGAATATGGACATGGTCTCGTTTCTCTGGAGATCCGTCAGTAAGCGACGGCGGCTTCAGCCTCCACAGTACCGCTCTTCGGCACGAGGACGCCAGATTCTTCTTCCTGCTGAGGCAGCAGCGCCAGCTCGGTCGCCGCGTCCCGCCTGTTCCTGATCGCCTGATCGCTCTGGATGCGACCGTCGCGGAAGCGCACGAGCCGCGTGCCGTATTCGGCGATGTCCATCTCGTGCGTGATGAGCAGCACGGTGATGCCACGTTCGACGTTCAGCTTCTGGAAGATGCCCATGACCTCGATCGACGTGCGGGTGTCGAGGTTTCCCGTCGGCTCATCGGCCAGCAGCATCGTCGGCCGCGTGACGAGGGCGCGCGCAATCGCGACGCGCTGCTGCTGCCCGCCCGACAGCTGGTTCGGATAGTGATGGAAGCGCTCGCCCAGTCCGACGGCCTCCAGGGCCTCCATCGCCCGCTGGTGACGCTCGGACGCCTTGAGCTTCTCGGCGCCGTTGTAGAGCAGCGGCAACTCGACGTTGTCGAGCGCTGTCGTGCGCGACAGGAGGTTGAACCCCTGAAACACGAACCCGATCTTCCGGTTCCGGACGATCGCGAGGTCGTCCTTCGACATGCGGGACACGTCCTTGCCGTCGAGCACGTAACTGCCGCTCGTCGGACGATCGAGGCACCCGAGGATGTGCATCAGCGTGGACTTGCCGGAGCCCGACGGCCCCGTGACCGCCACGAATTCACCAGCCTCGACGTCGAAGTTCGCGCCGCGAAGCGCCCGGACCGTGACCTCTCCGACGTGATAGGTCTTGACCAGGTCGCGAATGGAGATGACAGGCATCAGAGGTTCCTCAAGGCTTTGAACAGGAGATCAGGAGTTCAGGAGAAAAGAAATTTTCTAAAACAAGAGATCAGAAAACAAAGAATTCTTGTTTCTCCTGATCTCCTGTCCTCCTGTTCAAGACTCGTGATCTCGCGCGTATGGACTAGAAGCCCCGGCCGCCGCCGCCAGGTCCGCCACGGCCGCCGGGGCCGCCGCGCTGCGGGCCCATCAGCGGGTTCGACGTGGCGTTGGCCGCGCCCGCGGCCTGCGTCGCCGCCGACGCCAGCGTGACGGCCGTCACGACTTCCGCGCCCACCGGCAGCTCGTCGCCGTTCAGTACTTCGATGTTGCTGCCGTCGGACGTGCCGAGGCGGAGCCGCACGGGCTTCAGCTGTTTGTTGACGAAGAGCCACACCATCCCGCGCGTCTCGGCGGTCGGCAGCGGTCCGAACAGCGAGTCCACGGTCGTCGCCCCGCTCCTGATGGACGGCACACTGGCGATGCGTCCCTGCTGTCCAGCGGGCCGGGCCGCTCCCTGAGCGTTGACGCCCTGGGCAGTTCCCGCGGGTCGAGCGGCACCGCTGGTCGCGACAGCGCCGTTTCCACGCGGTCCCGCGGCAGGCGGCTCCTGTTTGAGCGCCGCGAAGATCTCGGCGCTCGGACGGAAGCGCGTGGCCGCCGCGGGCAGCCGAACGACGTCGTTCTTCCTCGCCACCTCGATGGTCACGGTGGCGGTCATGCCCGGCTTGAGCTTCAGCTGCTCGTTCGGGACCTGGATGACCGTCTGATACGTCACGACGTTCTGGACGGTCGTCGGCTGCAGGCGGACCTGCTCGACCGCGCCCCTGAAGCTCTCGTTCGGGTACGCGTCCACGCGGAACGTCACCGCCTGCCCGGGACGCATGCGGCCGACATCCGACTCGTCGATGTTCGCGTTGACCTGCATCTTCGTGAGGTCCGCCGCGAGCACGAAGAGGGTCGGCGCCGACATCCCGGCGTTGACGGTCTGCCCGGGCTCCACCGCGCGCGAGATGACGATGCCGTCAATCGGCGCCTTGATGATCGTGTGGTTCAGGTTCACCTCGGCCGAGTTGAGCTGCGACCGCGCCTGCGTCAGCCCGGCTTCAGCCGACTTGATCTGCGCTTCGGCCGATCGCACGTTCACGTCGGCGGTCTCGAGCTCGGTCCGCGGCAGCAGGCTCCGATCGAACAGGGTCTGTGCACGCTCGAGCTTCTGCTTCGAGTCGGCCAGCCCGACCCTCAAGCGGTCGAGGTCCGCCTGGGACCTGATGACGTTCGCCCGCTGCTGCTCGATGTTCGTCTGAAGCAGCGTCGGGTCGAGCCGGGCGATGACCTGGCCCTTCTTCACGATCGAGTTGAAATCGGCGTAGAGCTCCTGGATGATGCCGCCGACCTGCGTGCCGACTTCGACGGTCGTCATCGCCTCGAGCGTTCCGGTCGCGGATACGGCGTCGACGATGTCGCCGCGGGTGACTTGTGCCGTGCGCACGCTGGGTTCAGCGGCGGGGCGGCGCACGTAGTACGCGCCGACGCCAATGCTGACCGCCGTGAGCACGCTGACCATCATCAAGAGTCGCTTCTTCATTTGTCTCCGTCCTGTAAGTAGTAGACCCTACAGGGATGGCAGCCTCATGGCGGCCTTGTGAAGAAACTGTGGCAGGCCACAGAGAGCCACGGATGAACACGGAAAAACACGGATAGCCGGGAATATGGATGAAATCCCGCAGTGGCGCTCATGACCGCAACCAGCACCTCGAACCCTCGGGGCTTCCCGCTTCAGCCGTAAGGGTTGCCCCCGACCGAACGATCGGGATTCAAGGATCCAAGGATTCAAGGATTAGTGATTAGTGATTGGTGATTGGGTTAGTCTCATGTCCGAGATGACGAGAAGACCGAAGCTCCTCGTGCTCGCGCCGGCGATCTTGAGCGCGGCCGTCCTGGTCGCCCGGCAGAACCCGCCCGGCGCCGGCCCCCCCCAGCCGGCCGCGGTGGCCGAGGGCCAGAAGCTGTTCAGCCAGACCTGCCAGTCGTGCCACGGGTCCGCCGGACAGGGCAGCGATCGCGGCCCCTCGCTCACAGCCGCAACGCTGGTACACGGCAGCGCGGACGCCGACCTGTTTCGTTCCGATCCGCAACGGCGTGCCCGGCACCCAGATGCCGCCGTTCCCCGGGTTGAGCGATACGCAGACCTGGGCAGCTGGTCGCCTACATCCGCAGCCTGCGGGCGACGACCCCGGCCGCCGGCGCACCAACGGCTGATGGCGGCGACGCCGCGGCCGGCGAAACGCTGTTCTTCGGGCCGGCGGGCTGCGCGACCTGTCACGACGTGAACGGGCGCGGCGGCACCGTCGGCCCGGACCTGTCGAATGCCGGCCGGCTTCCGCCGGCGCAGCTGCGGCAGAAGATTGTCGATCCGAACGCCCCGGCGGCCCCCGCAGCCGGCGGGCGCGGACGAGGGGGCGGCCGCGGCGGCGGCGCGCCCGCGGTCGTCGTCGTCAAGACGCTCGACGGCCGGGAATTGCGGGGCGTCCGTCGCAACGAAGATACGTTCTCGCTCCAGATGGTCGACACGTCCGGCACAGCTGCACCTCCTGGACAAGACGAAGCTGGCCTCGGTCGCCGTCGACACCCGATCGCTGCACCCGGCCGACTACGCGGCTCGATTCCCGGCGCCCGAGATCGCCAACCTGGTCGCGTACCTTGGCACGCTGAAAGGGCGCGATGCCGCGAAGGCGGCCGCCGCGCCGCCCGTGGCCGGCGGCGTCACCTACGAGCGCCTCCTCAACTCGAAGGCCGAACCGCACAACTGGCTGATGTATTGGGGGGACTACCAGGGCACACACTATTCGCCGCTGAAGCAGATCGACACGACCAACGTGGCGCGGCTCCGCGCGGCCTGGTCGGCGCCGGTGCCAGGGCCCAACGTCAGCGAGAGCACGCCGCTCGTCGTCGACGGCGTGATGTACGGCACGAGCGGCGGCAATCCTCGGACCGTGACAGCGATGGACGCGCGGACGGGACGCCAGATCTGGCGCTTCACGCGCCCGCAGAAGGTCACCAATCCTGGCGAAACCGACGTCGTCAATCGCGGCGTCGCCATTCTCGGCCACCGGCTGTTCGTCGGCACGAACGACGCCGCGCTGCTGTGCCTCGACGCGCGAACGGGCCTGCTCATCTGGGAGGTCCAGGTCGCAGACACGATGGACGGCTTCAACATCACGAGCCCGCCGCTCATCGTGAAGGACAAGGTCATCGTCGGGCACGCGGGCGGCGAGTACGCGATCCGCGGCTTCCTCGACGCCTACGACGTCACCGGCAAGCGGCTGTGGCGGTTCTATACGATTCCCGGGCCCGGAGAGCTCGGCAACGAGACGTGGAAGGGCGAGAGCTGGAAGACGGGCGGCGGCGGAACGTGGTTGACCGGGACCTACGATCCCGAGCTCGACACGATCTACTGGCCGATCGGGAATCCGGCCGCGATGACCGACCGATCGGTGCGCGGAGACGGCGACAACCTGTTCACCGATTCAGTGGTCGCGCTGGATCCGGACACCGGCCAGCGCAAATGGCACTACCAGTTCACGCCCAACGACGGGCACGACTGGGATTCGACCGAGGACATGGTGCTGGTGGATCGGATGTGGCGCGGGCAGAACCGGAAGCTGCTGATGCACGCCGATCGCAACGGGCACTTCTACGTGCTCGATCGCACGAACGGTGCATTCCTGTCGGGCACGCCGTTCATCCACCAGACCTGGAACAAAGGCTTCGACGAGAAGGGCCGGCCGATGCCGATCCCCGGATCGAACTCGAGCCCGGAAGGGAGCTTCCTGGTCTACCCCACCGCCGGCGGCGCGACCAACTTCCAGGCCCCGTCATACAGTCCGATCACCGGGTTGTTCTACCTGGCGTATTCCGAGGCAGGCGCGCAATACAGGAGCGTGCCGCAGGCCATCGAACGCGGGCGCGAGTGGCTCGGGAACGCCGGGTCGGGAGCCGGTGGTCCGCCGCCGCGCGGCCCCAACGATCCCGCGCCGAATGCCGGGATCAAAGCCATCGACCCGGAGACGGGGAAGACCGTGTGGGACTTCAAGCTGTTCCAGGGGTCGCTGTCGAACGGCGTGCTCGCGACGGCCGGAGGACTGCTGTTCGCTTCCGCCCGCGACGGCAACATCATCGCGCTCGACGCCAGGACCGGGAAGCACCTGTGGCACTTCCAGACCGGCGGCAATCATGCGGCGTCGCCGATCAGTTACGCGATCGACGGGCGTCAGTACGTCGCGCTGACGGCCGGGAACGTGCTGTTCAGTTTTGCGTTGCCGGAGTAAGGCCGCGGCCACAGCGGGTTTGATTGCACGCTCCGGGCAGAACGACTGAATGGAAACCGTCCGTCCCCTCGGCAGTGCGTGCGTTGTGCTGCTGCTCAGCGTTGTCGTCGATGCGTGCGGCACCCACGGCCCTCCGCTCTCTGCAACCCGTCGCCCTGACCTCCCTGCCTTCGATCGCGGGATGGCGATGTATTACGGCTTCGACTACGACGCCGCGATTCGTTGGTTCCAGCAGGCTGCGAAAGAGGATGACGGATCTGCTCTGCCCCAATGGGGAATTGCCCTGGCCCTCGGGCCGAACCTGAACGATCGGGCGATGGAGGGGCGCATGGCGAAGGCCAGTGCTGCCGCCGCGAGAGCCCGGGACCTGGCACGGCGTGACTCGGACCGAACACGCGACCTCGTGGAGGCGCTCGGCGCGCGCTATACCACGGCGGCCAGCTTCGATCTCGACGCGCTGAACCGGACGTTCGCGGACAGGATGAAGACACTGGTGGCGAAGTATCCGGCAGACGACGATATCGCGGTGCTGTATGCGGAAAGCCTCGTCCTGGCAGAACCTGAGCAGGGAGGGCACCGCCATACGCCTGTCAATGAGGCGGCGCTCGCCGTCGTGGAAGCCGTGCTGAAGCGCAGCCCGACGCATCTCGGGGCGAATCACTATCACATTCATTTGTTGGAGGAGACCGATCCGCAGCGGGCGCTGCCAAGCGCACGCCGCGTGGACGATGACTTGCGGGTCAATCCTGGCAGTGGACGCTCGCTGTTTGGTTTGTGGAAGGCCCTGGCGGCCCAGGGGCGGTCATCCGAGGCAAGCGCCGTTGAAAGGCAGTTCACGGAGGCGTGGAAGAACGCCGATGTCATTCTGTCGATCGAAGAGCTCTAGGACCGCGGCACCGTTTACGCGCACCGGCCGCGCCACGCGTCACTGCAGTTTCACGAGCGCCTGATAGGAATCCACCACGACAGCTTCAACGTCATCGATCCGTGACCTATCTGTACGGTCGCCGTGTCCATACGTCCCTTCTGCATCGAGATGCCGATCACCATGAGCTCGAGGTCAGTCGTCCCGTTGTTGACCATGGCATGCGCCTCGTTGAGCATGATGGGAATGGCGTCGCCCTTTTTGATGGCCGCCGATTCCTTTTCGACTTCAGCAGATCCGGTCCCGTCTATGACGTAGAAGATCTCCTCCATGTGCTGATGCCGGTGCCGTCCCAGCGTGGCGCCGGGCGGCAGGACCAGGTGATCGACGTATTCCCAGTTGCTGAAGAAATCCTCGGGGCCCAGGGCGCGCCTGTATTGCGCGACGCCCTTGCCGCCGAGCATGTTTTCCTCGGGACGGAGCAGCTTGCGGTCGAGCCGCATGGTCAGGAACACCGGCTTCGGATCGAGCGGCACGCCGACGCGATCGTCGCCGATGTTGGGACCGGTGCCCAGCCCCTTGACGGCCGACACGCCGATGTTCATCCACTGCGTCGGACGATCGGACGAATTGTAGATGGCGTGGGAATGATCGTATCGAACCGGCGCGCCGACGGGCCCCGCCAGCTTCGAGGTCCGTCCGTCGATCGTGAACTCCGCCTCGTTGTCGAAGATCACGAACATCTCTTCGACGCGCGTGTGGTAATGATGGCCGATACCGCCCTTCGGCGGGATCACGCCGCGGAACATGTAGAGCAGGTTCGTCTGCATCCGCCTGCCCTCGACGAGCGTCATGACGTCCATGCCGCCCGGGGCCCCTTCGTGCCGCCGGTCGTTGTGTCGAAACTTCGACGGATCGGTGCGGCCGATGCGCTCGGACAAGGGGGCCGCCTGGCTGCGGCCGGTGCCCTCGGACACGGGGTCCTGCGCGGACGGTGACAACCCCGCCAGCGCGAACGCGCCTGCAACCAACAGAACTGTGCGCCTGACCATTACCGCGCCTCCTTACGATCCACGCGAACGGGGCCCGTTCGATCCCTGGTTTCAGTTACGCGATGCCGACACGCCCCGGCGCCGCTCCATCAGCTCGCGCCAGGTCGTGAGGACGATGCGCTCGTCCGCGAGGGCCTTGCGCAGGCGCGGATCCAGCATCGCCTTGAGGTCGCCGAGGCGGGTCGCGCCGGAGCTGGAAATCTGCGCGAAAACCTCCGTGGGCCGCGTGCAGTGCATGATCATCATGGTGACCCCCGGCTTGAGCCCCCGCACGGCGTCGATGTAGCGGTCGACCTTGTCTTCGGCCTTCCAGTCGTAGCTGTCGTTGTGGAGGTCGTCGAGCACGGGCAACCCGGCGGCCCAGATCCGCCGGCCGACTTCGCGCGCCTCCGCAGTCCGCCCCCTGGACTGCGAGATATAGAAGTTGTGCCCGCCGGGGAACATGACCGGGATCTTCTGCTCGATCCCCACCTTGATGTAGCGCTCCATGAAGACGTCGGTCGCGAACAGTGTCCCCATGTGCGAGTCCATGTGCGTCGGCTCGAAGCCCATCGTGCGGGCGCGATCGAGTTGGGCGCGGATTTCGCGCTCGACCTCGTCGGCCGTCGCGTTCTTGACGACCGACGCGACGTTGGGCCAGAGCGCGCCTTCCGGATCGACGAGACCGGGCACCGCCGGTTTGCCCGCGACCGGGCCCCACCGGTACGACTTCCACTCGGAGGTCAGCGTCAGGTGCAGGCCGGCATCGGGACGGGCCGTCTTGATCCACTCGACGGCGTGCGGGACCCACGGCGTCGGCATCATCACGCTGAGAGAGTTGGCGACGCCCTTCTCAATCGCTTCGATGGTGCCGAGCTCGGTGTCGTACGACATGCCGACGTCGTCCACGTGGAGGATGAGCGCGCGCGTGCCCGTCGGCCAGCCGAGCTTTTCGGCGTAGGTAGAGGTATCCTGCCGGGCCGATCCCATCGCGGGCGCAAGGCAGACCAGGCTGATGAGACCCAGCGAGCGGAGAACTGTCATCGCACTCTCTCCTTGCAATCGGCAGAGCGGCGCCGGGTTGCCGCACAGTAGACGAATTCGCCATTTCGCGCAAGACGCGGCATCATCCCTCAGTCATGCGCAGCGACCTCGTCCTCGGCGCGCTCACCCGCATGGGGCTCCTGCGGGCCGGCGAGTCGCCGCCGATTACGCCGCTCCCCGGCGGCGTCTCGTCCGACATCGTGCGCGTGGATCTCGAATCCGGTCCGATCTGCCTCAAGCGCGCGCTGCCGCGGCTCAAAGTCCAGGCGGATTGGCAGGCGCCGGTCGAACGCAACCGGTACGAGGTCGACTGGATGCGGACGGCCGGTGCGATTGTCCCCGGCGCGGTGCCGCGGATTCTCGGCGACGATCGCGAGTCCGGGATGTTCGCCATGGAGTTCCTGGATGCGCAGAGCCATCCGCTCTGGAAGGCGCAGCTGCGCGACGGTGAGATCTCGCTCGACAGCGCGCGCGAGGTCGGCCGCCGCGTGGCCGCCATCCACGCGCACACCGCCGGCGACGCCGCGCTCGCGCGGCATTTTGCGACCGACCATATTTTCTTTCCGATCCGCCTCGAGCCCTATCTGTCCGCCACGGCGAAGCAACATCCCGACTGCGCCGCGCGGCTCGAACACCTGATCGCCGCGACCGCCGGCACGAAGAACGCGCTCGTCCACGGCGACGTCAGCCCGAAGAACATCCTGATCGGACCCGGCGGACCGGTGTTCCTGGACGCCGAATGCGCGTGGTACGGCGATCCGGCATTCGACCTGGCGTTCTGCCTGAACCACCTGCTGCTCAAGAGCGTGTGGCGGCCGCACTGGCAGGCGCGGTACCTCGACGCCTTCGACGCGCTCGCCGAGAGCTATCTCTCCGCGGTGACATGGGAACCGCGCGCCGGCATCGAAGCGCGCACGTCGCATCTGTTGCCGGGACTGCTGCTCGGCCGCGTGGACGGCAAGTCGCCGGTGGAATACATCACGGCCGAGGAAGAGCGCAACCGCGTGCGTCAGGTTGCGCGAGGGCTGCTGCTCGGGCCGGTCGATGAACTGGGCGAAGTCCGCAACGCGTGGCAGTCGGTCTCTGGTCGCTGGTCTTGAGTCTCAGGTCTCAGGTCTCAGGTCTCAGGAGTCTCTGGTCTTGAGTCTCTGATCACGACCGAAGACCTAAGACCCGAGACCCGAGACGACCCGAGACCCGAGACCAGAGACCCGAGACCCCGAGACCCGAGAGCGACAGCATGTCAGACACAACGATCACCCGCGTGCACGGCAGACGAGTCTGGGACTCCCGCGGACGACCCACCGTCGAAGTGGACGTGCGGCTCGCCGGTGGGGCCGCCGGCCGCGCCATCGCGCCGGCCGGTGCGTCGCGCGGCTCCAACGAAGCGGTGGACCTGCGCGACGGCGGTCAGGCGCACGGCGGGATGGGCGTCGCCACGGCCGTCGCCCATGTGAACGGCGACATCTCGCGCCGGTTGGTCGGGAGCGACGCACTCGACCAGGCGGCGATCGACGGGGATCTGGTCGCGCTCGATGGCACGCCTGCCAGATCGCGGCTCGGCGGCAATGCCATGATCGCGACCTCGATGGCGGTGCTGCACGCAGCCGCCGCCTCGCACGGCATGGCGCTGTACGCGTACCTCGCGCAGACCGGCCACGTCCGGCTGCCACTGCCGGAAGTGCAGATCTTCGGCGGCGGCGCGCACGCCGGAAGACGCACGGACATCCAGGACTTCATGGTCATGCCGCTCGGGGCGCACAGTTTTGACGAAGCGCTGGTCATGACCGCCGAGGTCTACCGCGCCGCGGGCGAGCTCATGACCGAGGCCGGCACGCTCTACGGCGTCGCGGACGAGGGGGGATTCTGGCCCGCGTTCGATTCGAACGAACAGGCGCTGACGATGGTGGTGCGCGCCATCGAACGGGCCGGCTACCGGCCCCTGGAGGACATCGGCATCTCGCTCGACGTCGCCGCGTCGGAGTTCGGAAGCGAAGGACGGTACCGGCTCGGGTTGGATGGCCGGGAGCTCGACACCGACGGCATGTGCGAGCTGCTGCTGTCCTGGATCGGGCGCTACCCGATCGTGTCGATCGAAGACCCGCTCGCCGAAGACGACGCCGCGGGCATGCGGCGCTTCACGGCGGCAGCCGGCACGCGGATTCAGATCATCGGCGACGACTTCCTGGTGACGAACGCGCAACGCGTCACGGACGCCGCCGTCCTCGGCCGCCTGCAACGCGGTGCTGATCAAGCCGAATCAAGCCGGCACCATCACCGAGACACGGGCCGCGCTCGATGCGGGCAGACGTGCCGGGTGGGGGACCATCATCTCCGCCCGCTCCGGAGAGACCGAGGACGTCACGATCGTTCACCTCGCGGTCGGCTGGGATGCCGGCCAGCTCAAAGTCGGCTCGTTCGCCCGTTCCGAGCGCATGGCGAAGTGGAACGAGGGGCTGCGCATCGCGGAGGCGCTGGGCGCGGCGGCGCCGTTTGCCGGGCGCGGCGTACTGCCGCGACAGCCCTGAAGAACAACCCGTGAGACGTGCCGGACCGGGCGTATACTGCCGCGCAAGACGCCGTTCAGGCTTGGTCGAGCACGGACGAGTTAGGACTCGCACGACGTCGAGCGAGGACCGTCAGCCGCATGAAGTCGATGTTGAAGGACAGGAAGGACGGCACCATGAGAATGATTCGAAGAGCTTGTGCCACGACTTTGGTCGCTCTCCTGGGGATGGCGATCCCGGCACCGGCCCAGGTCACGACCGGCTCGGTGTCCGGAATTGTCAAGGACGCGCAGGGCGGTGTCGTTCCCGGCGCCACCGTCGTCCTGATCAGCGAGGGCCGCGGCACCAGGTCGGAGCCGGCGACGACGAACGCGACCGGCGACTTCGTGTTCCCGAACGTCACCGTCGACACCTACACGATTGAAGTCACGATGCCGTCGTTCAGGACCCTCAGGCGGACGGACGTCCCGGTGAGCGCCGGATCGCGCGTGACGGTGGGGACCCTCACGCTCGACGTCGGCGGCGCCGCCGAGACCGTTGACGTCAAGGCGGAGGCGCCGGTCATTCAAGCGGCGAGCGGCGAGCGATCGTTCACGATTCCGACCGAGTCGGTCCAGAACCTCCCGCTCTCAAACCGGAGCTTCACGGCCCTGGCGGACCTGGCGCCGGGCGTCTCCGGTACCGCGGCGGCCGGCACGCGAGCCAACATGTCCACCAACTTCACGATGGACGGCATCTCGACGATGGACACCGGCAGCAACACGGTCCTGCTGCAGATGAACACGGAGTCGATTGCGGAGGTCAAGCTGCTCGTGTCGGGCTACCAGGCCGAATACGGCCGCTCGAGCGGCCTGCAGGTCATGGCGGTGACCAAGAGCGGCACGAACAATTTCCGCGGCTCGGTCTACGACGTGGAGCGCAATTCCAAGTGGGACGCCAACAGCAAGACGAACATCCTCAACGAGCTTCCCAAGACCGTCTCGAAGCAGAAGGACTGGGGCTACTCGGTTGGCGGGCCGATCGGAAAACCGGGCGGCAGCAACAAGCTCTTTTTCTTCAACTCGGTCGAGTTCCGGCCGCGCACCGGGGGCAACGATCAGCAATCCTTCCGCGTCCCGACCGCGCTGGAGCGCGCCGGCGACTTCTCGCAGAGCCTCGACAACAACGGCAATCTGTACAATTTGATCAGGGACCCGCTCAGCGGTCTGCCGTGTACGTCGACGGACCAGAGGGGTTGTTTTGCCGACGGCGGCGTGCTCGGCAGAATCCCCGCGAGCCGCCTCTACCAGCCGGGCTTGAACGTCCTCAAGATGTACCCGATGCCGACCTCCAGCGCGATTATCGGAAGAAATCTGGATTTCGTCCGGCCGCCGGAGGATACCCTCTCGTACCAGCCCGCCGTCCGCTTCGACTACCAGCCGTTCGCGGCCCTGCGCGTCAGCTACAAGTTCCAGGGGCAGATCACCCGGCGCCAGATCGTCCAGGGCACCATCCCCGGCTGGAACAACACCCTCGATCCGTTTCCGATCGTCGCCACGGATGCGATCTCGGTCAACTACAACCTGAACCAGACGACGTTCGTCGAGGGCACTTTCGGGCGGGCGTGGAACAAGCAGGGCACCTACCAGACCGATCCAATATCCGACGCGCGGAACGCCGGACTGGCGGACTTTCCGCTCCTCTTCCCGGACGCGAGAGTCATCGATCCGAGCTACTACGCCTATGAGGCGCTGAACAAAGGCGAGCCCGGCGCGCCGTACTGGGATGGGACGCGGGTCTGGAAAGTACCGAGCTTTACCTGGGGCGGCCGGATTGCCGCGCAGCCGCCGAGCGTAGGGTTGAACAACCTCCGCGAGCACCCGACGAAGGATGTGTCGATCAGCCTGACGAAGGTCGCGGGCCGGCACACGCTCAAGACGGGCTTCTACATCAACCGGAGCATCAAACGTGAATCGGTCGGGGTCTTCGGCACCAATTTCGGCACCGTCAATTTCGGCAACGACACCGCGAATGCGTTCGACACGTCATTCGGGTTCGCCAATGCCGCGATCGGCAGCTTCACCGAGTTCTCGCAGGCCAACAAGTACACCGAGGGCACGCACACCTTCATGAACCGGGAAGCCTACGTGCAGGACAACTGGAAGGCGAGCGACCGGCTGACCCTCGACTACGGCGTCCGCTTCGTGAACGCGACGCCGCTGCACGACCAGCTGATGCAGGGGGGCAACTGGCTGCCGGAGCGGTGGTCGATCTCGAACGCGCCGGCGCTCTACACGTTCGGCTGCGCCAACGGCGTGTATCCGTGCACGGGAAACAATCGCCAGGCGATGAATCCCTTGAACGGCCAGTTCCTGGGGCCGAACACGGCCGTGTTCGTCGGGACGCTGGTGCCGAACTCGGGCGACCCGCGCAACGCGTTGTTCGCGGCCGGCCAGGGGATCGCCGAGACCAACTACACCTTCCCGAAGCTGGTCGTCGGGCCGCGCTTCGGCATGGCCTACGACGTGACCGGCAACCAGCGGATGGTGATACGCGGCGGCCTCGGCGTCTATTTCGATCGCCCCCGTCCCGGCGACGCCCAGGCGCTCGCCGCGATCACCGGCGAGTCGGTGACCATCCGCTATTCGCAATTGCAGACCCTGGGCGCCGGCGGGTTGTCCACGCAGGGCGCCTCGTCGATCACCGCCTACGAGTACGACGCGAAGCTGCCCACGGCCACCGCGTGGAACGTGGGGATGCAGACGCTGCTGCCCTGGGCCACTTCACTGGACGTCGCCTACACCGGCCGTTACAACTCCAACGCGCAGGTCGGCGGCCAGGACTTCCCGATCAACATCAACACGATCGACCTCGGAACGGCGTTCAACCCCGCGCTGCAGGATCCGACGCTCGCGCCGAGCGCCATTCCCGGAGCGTCTTCGCTCGCCGCGCAGAACCCGAATCAGGTGCGCGGCTATCGGGGCTACGGCGCCATCCAGTTCCGCCAATACGACGGCTGGCGGGAGTACCACGCGCTCGAGCTCGCCCTCAACCGCCGGTTCAGGAACGGCCTGCAGTTCGGGTTCAACGACACGATCGTCCTGTCCGACGTCCTCGGCGTGGACCCGCGCTACGACCACGGACCCGACGGGCAGCGGGTGCTCCGGGCCGATCAGGCCGAAGCGCAGGAGCTCCTCGGGAACCAGCGATCGCCGAGGCACAACCTCCAGGCGACCTTCGTGTGGCAGATCCCCGACATCGTCAGGTCAACCCGGCCCGGCCTCAGGGCGCTCGGCTGGATTATCAACGACTGGCAGCTCTCGGGGATCTGGACGGGGACGTCGGGCAGCCCCTATACCGTGACGGCAGCGTACCAGACCGGCAACGCCAACGTGAACATTACCGGGTCGCCCGACTTCGCGCCGCGCATCCGCATCGTCGGCGATCCGGGATCGGGGTGCAGCAGCGACCCCTACCGCCAGTTCAACACGGCGGCGTTCCAGGGACCGCTGGTGGGAAGCGTGGGGCTGGAGTCGGGGAACGGCTATCTCTTCGGCTGCTTCCAGAGCGTGCTCGATCTGTCGATCGCCCGCAACATCCGGCTGGGCGGCAGCCGGAATCTGCAACTGCGGGTCGACATGTTCAACGCGCCCAATGCGGCCGGCATCACGAACCGGATCACATCCCTTCAGCTGAGCAGTCCGGCCGATCCGGTCACGCCGCTCAATCTGCCGTTCGATGCCAACGGCAACGTCCTGCCCAACCGGGTGCGACCAAACCAGGCAGGGTTTGGCGCCGTCGGGGGGACCAACCCGAACCCGTACCAGGCGCCCGCGAACGATTCAGGCCTACATCCGGTTCGGTTTCTGAGCCGATCCAGGCCAGGCAATTCAGGCGCCCCGGCGGACTTCGCGTCCGCCGGGGTCACAGCTTGTAATCCTTCCTGAAGCGCCGGCTCAGATACCGGCTCGCGTCGTTGTCGTCGATCACGCGCTCCTTCTCGTCGTTCCACTGGATCCGCCGCCCCGTGCGATAGGAAATGTTCGACAGCAGGCCCGGCTTGGTGACGCGGTGACCGTAGCGCACGTTGCAGGTGGTCTCGAGATTCCGGGTCTTGATGGCGTCGAGGAACTCCCGGATGTGCCCGGGGGAGTCGGGAATCGTCGGCGCGGGACGAGAGAAATCGTCAACCTTCTTCCCGTCGATCCACACTTCGTTGGTTTCGTAGTTGGTGGCGAGCCACGCGTCGGTTCCCTGGAACAGACAACCGATGTGCCCCAGGTGCTCGAATCCCGGCAGCGGGGTCGGGCGAAGGCTGAAGATGACGAGCAGATCGGGGTACTCGATCAGGGCTTCGAGCGTATCCGGGGTCTCCGTCTCGTCGTTCACGAAGAACCGCCCGCCCACGGCCGTCACCGCGCGCGGCGCCTTGAGATCGAGCGCCCACGTGGTCACGTCGAAGATGTGCGCCCAGAAGTCGATGAACGTCCCGCCTGAGTAGTCCCACCAGCGCCGGAACGAGCCGTGCGAACGCAGCGGATGATACGGACGCTTCGGAGCCGGCCCCAGCCAGAAATCGTAGTCGAGTGTCGGCGGTACCGTCGTGGGTCTGGCGGCTGCGCCTCCACCTCTGCCCGCACCCCCAGCCCGGCCCGCGCCGCCGCCCCTCCCGTCTTCCAGCAGTGCGCGCGAGTGATGCGCCCCAGCTTTCCCGACTGCACGAGCTCGACCACGCGGCGGTAGTTGGGCAGGTCGTTGTGGATGTGGTTGCCCATCTGGGTGACGCGCTTGTACTTCAGCGAGCCTTCCGCCATCATGCGCCCCTCGGCGACGCTGTAGCTGAGGGGCTTCTCGACGAACACGTCCTTGCCCGCTTCGAACGCGCGCACGGTGGCGAGGGCATGCCAGTGATCCGGCGTGACGATGGCGACGGCGTCAATCTCGGGGTCTTCGAGGACACGGCGGAAATCGGCGAAGGCTTTCGGCTTGTGCCCGCCCGCCTTCTCGACCTCGGCCACCGCGCGGTCGGTGTGCGCGCGATCGACGTCGCAGATCGCCCCAATCCGCACATCGGGCTGCGAGAGAAACTGGCGAAGCCGGCTCGTGCCCTGCCCGCCGACGCCGATCATGCCCAGCACGATCTGATCGTTCGGCCGTTGTCTCGCCAGCACACGCCAGTTCAGCGCGGACATCGTCGTGAGGCCGCCGGCTACGGTTCCGAGGAATGCTCGCCGAGAGACTTCAGATGGTGCCATCACGATCCATCCCTTCCAGCGCGGGCGGGTCGATGCCCGCCGCAGAATTCAACAGCGGAACAGACAATCCCCTCAAATCCGCCGCACGTGAATGTGCTTGTACTCGGTCCAGCGGCCAAGGTCGTGGGCCTGCAGCGCAATCGGGCCGGCAGCCGGGATCTCCAGCCCGTCGTACTCGAGCACCGTGTCGCCGTTGACGCGGACCAGGCACGTCGCTGTCTTTCACCCGAAGCTGGAACAGCCACCACTGCTCGGGCTCGATCCGGGGATACAACGCGCGCTTGAACGAGTAGAGCGACCCGGTGGGATAGTGCGCACCCTCCACGTCGTGAAGCTGGATCTCGTAGCGCCGGCCCGGCAGGCCCCCGCCGGGGCCGCCGAACACGACGCCGGCGTTGTGATGCCGGACGTGCCGGACGTACATCTGCAGCTCGAAATCGCGGAACGTCTCGTTGGTGGCGAAGTGGCCGTCGCCATCGCCGTGCGAGCACGCCGCCGAGCGCCTGGAAGATCGGCTTGCCGTTCAGGACGCGCCACTTGGCCAGATCCTGCGCGGTCTCGTACAGCGGCGTCCACGACACCTTCGACGGCAACTCGCGCACGCGCAGCCCGCGGAACCGGATCGGGTACGACAGCGACTCGAGCCCCAGGTAGCCGCGGCGGAGCCGGTGCCGCAAGTCCGGCACCGTCTCGACGTCGAGGTCTTGAATCGCCTCGCCGTTGGTCCACACCCGCAGACGCGGCCAGTCCATCAGGATGCGGAACGTATTCCACTCGCCCTTGTTCTTCACGTTCACCTTGAGCGGGGGCACCAGCGGAAAGATCGATCCCATCGACTCGGGCGCCGGCTTCGCGTCCACCTGGTGGAAGATGTTGATTTTCATCCCGCACGAGATGTTGCGGCCGTGTTCGGGCGCGTGCAGGTAGATGCCGGAATTCGTCCAGCCCTGCAGGAAGAACTCGCCGCGGAACTCGAAGTTCTCGTACTGGCGCGCGGACTTCAGCCACGCGGGGAAGCCCGCGCTCTGGTGCACCACGATCGCCCCGTCCTGGACGTAGAACGCCGACTCCGGACCGTCGGCCACCGACCACCCGTCGAGCGACGTGCCGTCGAACAGGCGCACGAAGCCGGCCTCGTCTGGGTCCTGCCGCATTCTCAACAGGGCCGGGGCCAGGGCGGCGCTCGCAAGGAACTCGCGTCGTTTCATCATCATCGTCACCGGTTTGTCTCCGCGAGCCAATCGAGCACGCGCGCCTGGAACTTGCGTCCGAAGCGGTTGAAGTCCACCGGCGTCTCCAGCGTCACGCCGGGCACGGCCGCGACCGCGGCGCGCACGTCGGCGATGCGCGCGTAGCGGTCGTGGGTCGGCGCGACCAGCAGCACCGGACGGGACGAGGCCAGCGCCAGGGCCTCGTCGAAGTCGAAGGGCAGCCGCGCTTCGTGCCCCACGAAGAACCCGAGCCGCGGCATCAGGCCGTGCAGGTGCGAGTAGTGCCGGATCCCCTCGACGCCGCGGTCGGCAGTGTCGAGCCGCAGCGGGTCGAACCCGCACACCGAGGCGAGCGAGTGCACGCGCGGATCGAGCGCCATCGTCAGGAGCCCGACCTTGCCGCCGAGCGAGTACCCCATCAGCGAGATGCGGGAGGCATCCACCACGTCGAGCTTGGCCAGCGCGTCGATCGCCGCCCGCGTGTCCGCCACCATTTTTCCCATGAGCGACCACTTCGGATACCGCCGATAGAAGTCGCGCGCGTCGCGCACTCGCGCGCCGAACCCGATCTGGTCGAAGGCGAGCACCGCGAACCCGCGCTTCACGAAGGCTGGAATCGACGGCCTCTGCTCGAGCCGGTAGTCCGACCCCGTGGACTCCCACGGCGACGCGGTGGACCATCCATTCTGATACGCGTACGGATGCAGCCAGATCACGACCGGCCACTTCCCGGCCGGCTGGTCGGCGGGATAGAACAGGTCCGCCTTGAGATCGTCGCCGAACGGGATCTCGGCCCACCCCATGCCTTCCTTCACAACGCGGGCGCGGGCGTTGGCGTCCGCTCCCGGACGCTTGAACAGGCCCGCGAGCCAGCCGTCGCCGGAACCCGTCGCCGGCAGCTTGCTCACGGTCAGCCTGGCGGCGCCGGGCGGCTCCTCGCCGAGCGCCCACTCGATGTGCTTGCGCCGCGCTGCCGCGGCGGCGCCGGGGCTGAAGCGGGTGACCGGGTGCGAAGCAGGATCGATGTTCTCGCCTGACAGCTTCCGCCACTCGTCGAACGAGTAGCCGTGAATCCACGTCTCGGCCTTCGGCTGCGCACGGCGTCCGAATACGGCGTCGAAGAAGTCGATGAAGTTCTCCACGTCGCCCGCGGTCGTCTCGTGCTCCCCCTCGCGCAGCCGCAGCCAGAGATTCGGCTCGCGCCCGAGGAACTTGTACACGCGCAAAGCCGACCGGTACGCCTGTTCGAACCCGAACGGGTTCCCCGCCGACTCGGCGTATCCGGAATACATCATCAGCCCGCGCGGCGCGACGAGGGCCATCAGCGAGTTCTGGTCCACCGGCAGCTTGTCCTCGCGGCCGGCAAAGAATCTCAGCCGCGGGTGGAACCAGTGCGACTGCACGCCCGCCAGCAGCTCGATGCTCTCGTTGACGAACGGCTCGGTGGTGTAGCGCCACGGGTCCAGCTCGCCGCTGTTGCCGCTCGACGGGATGACCGCGCCGATGCGCTCGTCGAACGCCGCGGCCAGCAGCGCCTGCTTTCCGTTGCGCGAGTGCCCGGCCAGGCCGATCTTCGCGCCGTCCACTTCAGGCAGCGTGGTGAGGTAATCGACCGTGCGCGAGGCGGCCCACGCCCATCGCGCCAGGCACGACCAGTCGTAATCGGGATAGATCTCGATCCACGCGTCAGAGTCGTCGCCGTTGCCGTAGTTGGGATCCGTGGCGTGGTAGATCGCCGCGATGTAGCCGCGCCGCACGGCCGTGTAGATCCAGGGACGGTTGCGCGCGTGGTTCGTGAGAAAGACGGGGAACGGGCCCTTGCCGTCCGGGATCACCAGCTCGATCCGCAACGTCGCGCTGCGGCCGGGTCCGAACGCCAGCCGGACTTCGCGGACCGTCGCGCCGCCTTCGCGGTGCGTCGCCGTCACGGTGGCCTGAAGGTTGTCCGGCGCCGGAGGCATCCTGCCGAAGATCCAGTGCTCCACGCCGCGACCGGAGCGCAGCTCTTCTGTCTCGTCCACAGCGCCGGGGTCGTCACGGGAGTCGCGCGGCCGTCCTCGCGCAACACCAGCGGATCGGGCAGCTCCGGAACGGACGGCATCGCGTCGAAGTCCGGCGGCAGCTCGCCGGTCCGGCGCAGCCAATCCTCCCACGTCCGGTCGTGCGCGTTGATGCGCCCGTTGGCCGGCGTGCGGCTGGGGCGCAGCATGAGCAGCAACTCGTCGAGCGACAGACGGCGGGAATCAGTGGTCGTCTGCCCCTGCACCGTCACGGCGGCCATCGTGAGGATCCACAACAGCCGCGCGATTGGTTTCATGTCGCGTGCCCTCCTCCACAGCCTGACACCTCAACTACACGGGCGCACGCCCTGCCCTGAGCGAGCGGACGATCATGCGAGTCGAAGGGTCACGGGAAATGCGTCTTCACGATGCTCGTGTCGATCGACGCCAGCGTGGCGCGTCCGGCAGCCGCCGCGGCATCGACGAGCTCCCGCTGCACGATCTCCAGCAACCGCTGCACGCCCGGCGCGCCAAAGGCGCCAAGCCCCCAGCGCGGCGTCCGCCCGAGAAGAACCGCGTCGGCGCCAAGCGCGAGCGCCTTGAGAATGTCGGCGCCACGGCGGTATCCGCTGTCCGTGATCACGGGAACACGACCGTTCACGGCGGCGACGATCTCCGGCAGCACCTCGAGGGTCGAGGGGCCATAGTCCATCGAACGGCCGCCGTGATTCGAGACGATGACGCCGTCCATCCCGTGTTCGAGACAGAGCCTCGCGTCCTCGGCGGTGAGGATGCCTTTCACGAGCATCGGCACCTTGACGATCGGCCGAATCTCGTCGAGGGTACTGCCACGTGTACCAGAGCCGCCTCGTGGACACGCGATACAGGCCCGGCCCGGCCAGTGGCGGGGAGTCCGCGGCGGCGCCGCCGCGGCCGGCCCGGCGCGGGTTGCCCCCGAGGTTCCGATTCTGCTCGGTGCGTTCGTAATACGGGGCCTGCTGATCGACCGTGACCACGACCGCGGCGCACCCGGCGGCCTGCGCCTCCTGCAGAATCTTCCGGCCCACGGCGCGGTCCTCCTGCGGGTAGAACTGCGACCAGAGAGGTCCCGTCGCCGCGGCCGCAACCTTGTCGACGGACGTGCTCGTGACCTGGCTCAGGATCATCGGCGTGTTCGATGCCGCGGTGGCCCCGCGATGCATCCCGATCTCGCCATCCGGATGGAGCGGCACCTGCACCGCCGACGGCGCCACCATGATGGGATACTTCATCCTGGTGCCGAGGATCTCGGTGGAGAGATCGACGCTCTTCGGATCGACGCGCCTTCCGGGCACGAGATCGACCCAGTCGAACGCCTGGCGGTTGCGGCGAACGGTGAACTCGGAGCCGTCGCCATGCGCCGTGTAGTCGTAGATCGCGAGCGGGACGTTGGCAGCCATCACCGGCTCGAAGTCGAATGAGGCCATCATCTCGTCGAGTCCGGGCAGCCGCTTGTGATCCTTGAAAGGGCGCGGATCCATCTGCGCCGACAGCCCGCTCTGAAAAAGCGGCGACCCGGCGAGAACACCCGCGAGCCCGGCGATCGCCTTGCGCCGTGACATGCTCTGCCGCCACTGGGTCTCGAGCTTACCCACGGCGCGCTTCCTCGAACCGGCGCCGGTTGACTCCGCGCTCTGAACGCGTCACCGGCGTCTCGCGCCAGCGGGCAACGCGCCGATGCACCCGCAGGATCGTGCGGTCGAGCATCCCGACGCGCGACTTTCCGCACATGCCCATGTAGCGCGCCAGCTCGGTTTGCAGCATCTCGACGACGCCTTGCACGCCGTCGGCGCCGTAGGCCGCCAGGCCCCACATGGCCGGCCGGCCCACCAGCACGCTGCGCGCGCCGAAGGCAAGCGCCTTGAGAATGTCGGTGCCGCGCCGGAAGCTGCCGTCCACCAACACCGGCACCTTGCCATCCACGGCGTCGACGATCTGCGGCAGCGCCAGGATCGGCGCATCCGTGCCCGGCCCGGCAGGCCCGCCGTAATTCGACACGATGATCCCGTCCGCGCCGTGCTGCATCGCCAGCCTGGCGGCGCCCGGCGTCGTGATGCCCTTGATCATCACCGGCACGCTCACTCCGCGCTTGAGCGCATCGATGGCCGGCCAGTCTGTCTTCGCGGCGGTGGCCGTCGCCGCTCCGGCCACCGTTTGGCGCCGGCGCCGCACCCACCGTGATGCAGATCGCCCTGCAGCCCGCCTTCACCGCATCCTGGATCTGCGTCCTGGCCGCCGCGTCGCTCGCGAACACCTGATACCAGAGCAACGTCCCGGCGCGTGCGTCGATCTCCTGCGGCGGAACGCTCGAATGGCTGCTGACGACCGTCAGCGCTCTTGCCGCCGACGCGCCCTTCACCGTCGCCAGCTCGCCGTCGGCATGAAACCGCCTCTGGTTCGCAATCGGTCCGACAACGATCGGCGCGAAGAGCTTGTCGCCAAACAGCGTGACGCTCGAGATCCATGTCGAGCGTCGGCACCAGCAATCGCGGCCGCAGGGTGATCCGATCGAACGCCGCCCGGTCCCCGCCGGACACGAGCGAGTACACCGCCGGCGCCAGCTTCAGCCTGGCCTGTTCTTCATATTCAAGCGTGTTGACCAGCTCGGCCCGCGGCGCCAGCCGCACCGGTCCCGACTCAGTCGGCCGGACTCCCGACGCCGGCGGCGTCTGTCCCTGCGCGAGCGTCGAGCCGGCCACCGACCCGGCGACAATCGCCCCTGCGGCGCCGAGCGCCTGACGCCGGGTGACGTTGTGCCTGCTCATGGATTGGAGTCAGCGCTGAGGCGCGCGCACCGGCAGGCCGGGGGACACGCCCGGCACGAGCTTCCCGTCGCTCACCACCGGTACGCCGCCGACGATGACGTGACGAATGCCGTCCGATGGAAGGGACGGCTGGCGGTACGTGGCGCGATCGGCGACGGTGGCCATGTCGAAGATCGTGATGTCGGCGTCGGCGCCGACGCGGATGCGTCCCTTGCCGGCCATGACCGGCACGCGCGCCTCGAGACGCCGGGCCGGCATGAGCGTCATCTTCCGCAGCGCGTCCATCAGCGACAGCGATTTCGCCTCCCGCACGTATCGTCCCAGGACTTTCGAATACGTCCCGGCCGTGCGCGGATGGCCGATGCCGTCGGTCATGTACCCGTCGCTCGCGATCGCGGTCAGCGGGCTGTTGATCGCGGCCGCGACCATCGCCTCGGTGTTTTGATGGCCGATCACCGGCCCGCCGATGGCGCGGTATTTCCGGAACGTCTCGCGCGTCAGCCGCTCGCCCGTCACCGGCCACTCGATCGTGCCGAAACGCTCGTCGGGCCACTGCTCCCACCCGTCGTAGTTCGCCGACTTGATTTCCGTCATGCCGGCCGCGTATGGGTACGCTTCGGTCGTGATGTCGAGCCCGTGCGATTGCGCCTCGGCGATGATCTGGAGCATCTCGCGGGTCAGGGCGACACTCGAGCTGTTGATGTGGACGACGTGCAAGGGGGCGCCGGTAATGAGCGCGCCCGTGATGACTTCCTCGAGCCCCGCCATCCCGCCGCGCACGTGCACGTGCACGGACGCGTGGTGCCGGCCGGCGACGCGGAACATCTCCAGGATCTCCCACGGCGTCGCCGCTGGCGTGTAGGAAGGGCCGAGGCCCATGCCCACCGCGCCCTTGCGCAGCCCCTCGTCGATGCGCCTCGTCATCTCCGCGATCTCGGCGGGAGACGCAACTTTGTGCGCGCCGTCGCCGGTCGGGAGAAAGGTCGCCGGATCGCGGAGGACCGCCATCCGCACCTGGATCTGGCCGATGCTCACGCCGTAGTTGATGAGCCGCCCTTTCTCCCGCTCCCGATACCAGCGATCGACGTCGCCCGTGCCGACCTCGAGCTCGAACGACGTCGTGACGCCGTCGAGCGCCTGAAGCCGATACGTCTCCTCGGTCTGCCCGTGCGCGTGGAGGTCGATGAATCCCGGCGCGACCACGAGTCCGCCCGCGTCGATGACCGTCTTGCCGGAGAGCGGCGCCTCGGAGATCGCGGCAACCTTTCCGCCGCGGACGCCGATGCTGCGCACGGCGTCCAATCCCGACTCCGGATCGACGACGCGGCCCCTGACGATGACGAGGTCGAAGTCCTGTGCGGCGGCGGGCGCGGCGAGACCGGGTGCGAGCCCGCACGGCAGGGCCGCGAAGAAGAGACTTGCGAGCAGCCGCCTCTGCATGCGACGCGTGACCTAGTGGCGCTTCGCGGTGACGTCGAGCGGCGCCTTGGCGCCCGCTTTCATCTTGAGCGTCATGGTATCGCCCTTGACCTTGCCGTTGTAGTCGATCCGGATGCGGTCGCCGAACCCCACGCGCGTGACCGCGAAGGCGATGTCGTCCCCCTTGACGGTCGCCTCCTCGATGGCGATGGTGCCCCTCGGGCTGGTGATGGTGCCCGTGACCGTCTCACCCTCGACCTTGAGCGCCAACGTGCTCGAATGCTTCACGCCTTCGCGCGTCGTGTAGGTCATGACCCAATCGCCGGCGACGTCGGCCGGCGCCGCAGCCGCCGCGACGCCTGCCAGGACGACGGCCAGCGCCGCCAGATAGCCTGCGTTGGTTCTCATCGGAACTCCAGCGTGGTGTTGGAATGGACGGTGACGAACAGGCGCTCGCCTTCGCGCCGGACGTACTCCTCGGTCCAGCGATCCGTGACGCCGGCGGCCCGTTCGGGGAGCTTCTTGCCGTTCGCCGTCACCGTGACGGATGCCGGCGCGGCGAACTCGAGCGTGAGGCTCCCGTTGTAGATCTTCCGGTCGAGCGCGTTCGAGACCGCGAACCGGGCTTTCGCGCTCCCCTTGCTCATCGGCTTGACCTCGGTCTTCTCGACAATCGTGTGGAAGGCGTAGGCCGGCCCCATCGGCACGTACCACACGTCGGCGCGGCGGCCGATGTGCGCGAGGTGCTTTTCGTAGAAGCCGTCGGGACCGAAGTCGAGCGACTGCGGATGCGACAGGAAGTGGTAAATCCCACCCTTCTGGTAGACCTCGTCGAACTTGGTGTTGAGGTCCGGCACGTCGATCGCCGGCGCGGGCGTGCCGCGGCGGCCTCCCGCTTTCTGCACGACCTGTGTGTAGGGCGCGTCGTACGGGTTGTCGGCCCAGGTCTGCAAATCGGGGCGGACGTGGAGGCCCTGCGCCTCGCCGGGATAGTTGCGCGCCGTGATGTAGCCGGCCGCAGCCAGCCGCTTGTGGATGAACTCGAAGTCCGCGCAGTGTCCGCAGGGGTAGCCCCAGGTCCAGACGAAGGGCTGCGACGTCTTCTTGAGGATCATGTCCCGCGATCCCTTGAGCTCCGCGTCGTTGTAGTTCGCGTCGCAGAAGGCGCGGTATTGCTCGCTGGTCCGGTCGGATTGCGGCCGGTGGCACGGGTGCGTCACGGCGTGCGCGCCGAGCTCGTGGCCGTTCTCGACCGCCTTCTGCATCCGCGGCCACAGCAGCCAGACCTGCAGCTGGTTGTGAAACCGCTCTTCAACCGGCGGATCCTCCTCGGTGCTGATGAGGAACGTGCCCTTGATGCCGTACTTGTCCATCGCGTCGGCGGTATCGACGACGAGCTTCGTGGAGTCGTCGATGGTGTGGACGACGACCGCCTTGGCGTTGTTGAGATACTTCGTCTTCCCGACGAAGCGGACCTCGCCGTCTTGCGCGGACGGCGCGCCCGCCGCGAGCAGCAGGAGGACGCTGGCGCCCGCGAGGACGGTGCGGCCGGTACGCGGCCACGTGGAGACGAGTCGCACAGGATTTCGCATGGCGCTTACCGCAGCTCCTTCAGATAGAGGAACGACGCCCGTGTCCGCCGTAAGACTCTCGCGCATGCGCAGCGCTGTCAAGCGACAAACAGGAGATCAGGAGAACAGGAGATCAGGAGAAACGAACAAAGACGAAAAAACAGCCTCCCTTCCTCCTATTCTCCTGTTGGTCTTGGTTGGATGCAGTTTTTCGGCAACCGGCTAGACATATTGCCGATTGATCGATATGGTGTGGCGGTTTTGATGCCGGTCTCCGCTTCGCTCCGCGCGTGCGCGGCCGTGACGCTTGGTGCGTGGTTCGCCGCCGCGCCCCTGACGGGACAATCCGGCGCGCGCAACGGCGAGTGGCGGACCTACGGCGGCGATCTCGGCAACACGCGTTACGCGCCGCTCGACCAGATCACGCGCGACAACTTCAACGACCTCGAGATCGCGTGGCGGTTCAAGACCGACAGCCTGGGTCCACGGCCGGAGTACAACTTCCAGTCGACGCCGCTGATGGTGAACGGGAGGCTCTACACCACGGCCGGATCGCGACGCGCGGTCGTCGCGCTCGATCCGGGCAATGGCGAGATGCTGTGGATGCACAGCGAGAACGAAGGCGCGCGCGGCGAGGCGGCGCCGCGGCAGCTCTCCGGTCGCGGGCTGGCCTACTGGAGCGACGGCACGGGCAAAGACGAGCGGATCCTCTACGTCACACCGGGCTACCGCCTGATCGCGCTCGACGCGAAGACCGGCGTGCCGATCCCGGGCTTCGGAACGCGCGGCGTCGTGGACCTGAAGTCCGGCAACGATCAGGCGATCGATCCCGTCACCGGAGAAGTGGGCCTGCAGGCCGCACCGGTCGTCGCCGGAGACACGATCATCATCGGGGCGGCGCATCTGGTGAGCTTCGCCCCGAAGAGCAAGACGAACGTCAAGGGCTACGTGCGCGGCTACGACGTGCGGTCGGGCAAGCGGTCGTGGATCTTCCACACGATTCCGCGCCCTGGCGAGCCCGGCGCCGAGAGCTGGGACGACCCGGCGTCGCTCGCGTTCACCGGCAACACGGGCGTGTGGACCCAGATCAGCGTGGACGAGGCGCTCGGCCTCGCGTACCTGCCGGTCGAGTTGCCAACCGGCGACTTCTACGGCGGCCACCGCCCGGGAAACGGGCTGTTCGGCGAGAGCCTGGTCGCCGTCGATCTGAAAACCGGCAAGCGGAAGTGGCACTACCAGCTGGTGCACCATGGGATCTGGGATTGGGACATTCCCTGCGCCCCGATCCTCGTCGACCTCACGATGAACGGCAGGACGATCAAGGCCGTCGCGCAGCCGACCAAGCAGTCCTGGATCTTCCTCTTCGACCGGGTCACCGGCCAGCCGCTCTGGCCGATCGAGGAGCGCCCGGTGCCGCAGTCCGATGTGCCGCTCGAGAAGACCAGCCCGACCCAACCGTTCCCGACCAGGCCGCCGGCGTTCGACCGCCAGGGTGTGTCGATCGACGACCTCATCGACTTCACGCCCGAGCTGAGGGCCGAGGCGTTGAAGCTCGTGTCGCGCTACAAGCTCGGACCGCTGTACACGCCGCCGATCGTCAGCAAGTGGGACGGGCTGCTGGGTATCTCATCCTGCCGTCGAACAACGGCGGGCCGAACTGGCCGGGGGGCGCAGTCGATCCGCAGACCGGCATCATCTATATATATTCCTTTACGCAGATCACCGCCCGCGGACTCATTCACGACCCTGAACGATCGGACATGGAGTACATCCAGGGCATGGCATCCAGCCCGCCGCCAGACGCGACGGCTCCGGCTCGTCCGGCGTCCCGCGGCCGCGGCGCCGGGGGCGGTCGCGGCGTCCGGCCGCGGCCGCGCGGGCCGCGCCGACGGCGAGGGCGAAGGAGGCGGCCGCGGCCTCGCGGTCCAGGGGCTGCCGCTCGTGAAACCGCCCTGGGGACGGATCTCGGCGATCGACTTGAGCAAAGGGGAGATCGTGTGGCAGGTGCCGCATGGCGAGACCCCCGACGCCGTGCGAAACCACCCCGCGCTCAAAGGGCTGACGATTCCGCGAACCGGCCGGCCCAACGGCCGCATCGGAACGCTCGTCACGAAGACGCTGGTGATTGCGGGCGAGCCGGGCTTTTCCACGACGCCGGCCGGCGTGCGGGGCGCGATGCTTCGCGCCTACGACAAAGCCACCGGCGCCGAAGTTGGCGCGGTCTTCATGCCTGCGCCGCAGACCGGATCGCCGATGACCTACCTGTTGAACGGTCAGCAGTATCTCGTTGTCGCGACGAGCGGCGCCACCTCCAGCGGCGAGCTGCTCGCCTTCAGCTGCCGGCAGGCGGGAGCTGATCCGCCGGATACTCCATGGTGTTGTGCGCAGCCAGGACACTCACCGGCGCCATCGTGCTCACGGCACTTGCGGGCTGGTCAACGGCCATCGGCCGGCAGGAGGCGCGCCCATCGGCCGCCACGTCCACGATCCGTCTGGGACGCGGTGTACACGAAGGAACAGGCGGCGCGCGGCAATGTGGTGTATACGACGCATTGCCAGGCATGCCACGGCGAGTCGCTTGAAGGGAGTGGGCCGGCGGGTCCCTGACCGGCCCCGTCTTCACCGCGAACTGGGACGGGGTGAGCATGGGGGACATGCTGGAACGCACGAAGACCTCGATGCCGATGAGCAAGCCCGGGTCGCTGTCGCGGCAGCAGATCGCCGACGTGCTCGCGTTCGTGTTGAGCGCGAACAAGTTTCCGGCCGGTGAGGTGGAGCTCCGCGCAGGCCGAGCTGCTGAACCCGATCAGGTTTCTCGCGACAAAGCCGATCCGAAGTTCTAGAAAGTTGGAGAAAAACTAGAAAACGAACTTCCCTCCTTTCTCCTGTTTGCATTCTCGCAACTTTGAGGCTTGAAGCATGAGCACCATCCGCCGCGTCAGCCGTCGTCGGTTTCTCACGCACTCCGCGACCGTCGGCGCGCTCGGCTGCATGAGCGGGGTCCCGGCGGAAACCAGCGCGGCGTATCAAAGCGGCGACGACGCGCTCGTCGCGCCGCACTATCGCGGCTTTCTGAAGAAAAGCGTCACGGAGCTGCCGACTCCGGCCCTGCTCATCGATCTCGACATCTTCGAGCGCAATCTTCAGGCGCTGGCGTCCTACATGAAGGGACGGCCGGTCACCTTCCGTCCCCACGGGAAGGCCCACAAGTCTCCGGCGATCGGCAAGCTGCAGCTGTCGTCCGGGGCACGCGGTTTGTGCGCCGCCAAGCTCGGCGAAGCCGATGTGCTGATCCGCGGCGGCATCACCGACGTCCTGATCACCGCCGAAGTCGTCGGGCGGCTCAAGATCGAGCGCCTGATGGCGCTGCTCGCCCTCACCCCCGACGTGAAGGCCGTCGTCGACAACGAGCAGAACGTCGTCGATCTGTCCACCGCGGTGCTGGCGTCGAAGGGCAAGGTGCGAAAGTTGAAGGTGGCGATCGACTGCAATGTCGGCCAGAACCGGACCGGGCTCGGGACACCCGGGGAGGTCGTCGCGCTCGCGCAGGTGATCGCGCGCCAGAAAGGCCTCGAGCTCGTCGGGCTCCAGGGCTACGGCGGGAACAACCAGCACGTCAAGGGATTCGCCAACCGGCGCGCGCGCGAAGTGCAGTCGAACGAGCGGGTCGTGGCCGCCCGGCAGGCGCTCGAGACGGCCGGCTTCGCGGTGCAGCTGGTCAGCGTCGGCGGCACGGGCAGCTACAACATCGACGCCGATTTTCCAGGCGTCACCGAGATCCAGCCGGGGTCGTACGTGTTCATGGACACGAACTACAACAAGATCGGCGGCCGCGACACGGCCGAGTTCTCCGAGTTCGGCAACTCCCTGTCGGTGCTCACCACGGTCATCAGCCGTGCGACCGCCGGACGCGCGATCGTGGATGCCGGCGGCAAGGCCCTGTCGACCGACGAAGCGACCCCTGAGCCGCTGGATGTGACAGGCGCGACGTACGGCGTGGCCGGCGACGAGTACGGGGCGCTCCGGCTCCAGGATCCGAGCCGCGAGCTCAAGGTGGGCGATCAGGTCCAGATCCTGCCCGGGCACTGCGACACGACGGTCAATCTCCACAACGTGTACTTCGCGGTCCGGAAGGGCACCGTCGAACACGTGTGGCCGATCGAGGGACGCGGGCGGAGCGACTGACGGAGATTTGAACAGTCGAGATCAGGAGATCGCAGGAGATTTGTTTCTTTAAAACAAAAAAACTCCTGATCTCCTGATCTCCTGTTTGTCTTGTGACAGGCTTTACTGCGATTTCCCCCGTCCGGTGATCTCCCAGACGACCTCGACCTTGTCCTTGCGGATCCCGTACATCTGGTCGTATTCGTTCACCACCGGATCGCAGTGCGGCACGATCAGCTCGAGCACGTCGCCGATCTTGTACGCCTTCGACGGCGGAGTCGTGAAGCGGATGCCGCCGAACTCGTCCGAGCCCGCGTTGTACTCCATGCCCGGTTCGCCGATGACGCCTGCGGTGGGTGTGTTGAGCGTCAGCGCCTTCGCGCCGGCGTCGGTCGTCAGGCGTCCTTCGAACCGGTTGTTCAGCACCGTGGTGAGCACGGTCAGTGACGGCGCGAAGTCGTTGTAGACGGCGTCGCCGTTCTCGCTGCCGATGGCCAGGTACTGCATGTCCATGAACAGGTAGCTGCCCACCTGCAGGTCGGTGAACCCGGGCACCTCGTGCATGATGTTGTAGGTGCCGGTGCCTCCGCCGCTGAAGATTTCCATGTTCAGGCCGGCCTTCTTCATCATCTGGTACGTCTCGGCGTTCGCGGCGATCGTCTTCAGCGCGCGCTCCTTGCGGCTGGCAAACCCTTTGGCGTGCTGCACGCCCCCGTCGTACGACAGCATCCCGCGCAGCTTGAGGTTGGGCAGCTGGTCGATGAGCTGCCCCAGGGCCACGACGCCCTCGCCCGGGGGAATGCCGCTCCGCGTCCCGACCGCGACGTCGATGACGACGTCGGCCGTCACGCCGGCTTCTTTCGCCGCCGCCGAGAGATCCCGGGCGTTCTGCGCCTCGTCCACCGCCTGGATGAAATTGCCGTGGCCCTTCCGGAGCGCCATCGCACGGCGGATCTTGTTCTTCGACGGGTTCGCCGTCGTCATCAGGATCTTGTCGACGCCGTGCGCCACCATCGCCTCCGCCTCGCTGAGCTTCGCGCAGCAGATGCCGATCGATCCCGTGGCGAGCTGGTACTTCGCGATCGCGGCGCACTTGTGCGTCTTCGAGTGCGGCCGGCTCGGCAGCCCGTACTTCTTCATCGCGGCCTGCATGATCGCGACGTTCTTCTCCATCTTGTCGAGATCGACGCAGAGCGCCGGCGTGTCGAGCTCCCACTTCGAGACGCCCGGCTTGGTCTTGTCGATCGTCATCGCGCGCATTTCGGCGCCGGTGTAGCCCGTCACCCGCTTGGGGATCCAGACGCAGGCGGACGCGGCGATCGCGCTGGACAGGAACGTGCGGCGCGAGGATCCGGGTTTCGTGGATTGCATGTGTCTTCTCTCCTGTCGGGAGGTAACGACTACGTGTCCGGTAAACACTTTCTCCAGGAACACCCGGTTGGCGCGGGCGTTCGCGATCGTCTCTTCGAGGGTCGCTCCCACCGCGGTGCCCTCGACCATGACGGGGCCGTTGAAACCGAAGGACTTCAGCCGCTTGAAAAAGCCGGCGAAATCCACCTTCCCGGTGCCGAATTGAATCATGACCTCCGGGTTCCCCGCGCCGGTCACCTTCTCGCCAAACGGCGGATCGCCGGCCGCGCGCTCCATGAAGTGCGGGGCGTTGCAATCCTTGGCGACCACGCCGGACACGTAGGGACCGATGAGCTCCAGGTCCTTCACGGGATCCTTGCCGGTGTAGTACACGACGTTGCCGGGATCGAAGAAGAGCCCGAAGTTCGGATGGTTCACCTGCTTGGTCCAGGCAATCAGATCCATCGACGTGTTCTGGAGCCCGTGGTGGTGCTTGACGACCACCTTGACGCCGCGTTCCTGGCCGAACGCCGCCGCGTCCGCCAGGACCTTGCACCAGTCCACCCACCGCTCGTAGTCTTCGATGCCGAGGTTCAAGGCGTACTTCTGGCCGAGCGTCTGCGCGTTTTCAATCACCCGGCGCGCGTTGGCGATGGCGTCCGCAACCGTGAACCCCTTCTGGGCTGTCGAGAGGGACGCGATGTTGGACTTCAGGCCGCGCGCGGCGAGCTTCTTCTTCAGCTCGGCGGTCGCCTCCGCGGTCGCGGCAGCCCCCCGCGCCGCCGGCGCTGCAGCTCCGGGGGTCCCGCCTGGACCGGCGTTGCGCCCGCCGCCGCCGGCGCCCCCAATCATGTCGGCGTACTCGAACCCGGCGGCCTTGACGGCATCGAGGACGTAGTCCGGGTTGGCGGCCTGGCTGGCGCGAAACGACGTGAAGGGACGCGTGTGAGAGCCGATCGGCCACCGTGCCGGCTGCGGCGACAACTCCGCGCCGCGCGCGGCGCCCGGCAGGATCGCCGCCGCCGCAGCGGCCGAAGCGGTCGTGAGAAACTCGCGGCGCGTGGATGACGTGATGCTCATGATGTGAACCTGTCTGCTCCCGGGACGCCGGCTCCGCCAACGCGATCGCCGGATTGTAAGCCTCTGTCCCTCAGGGTGAAAGAAAAATCCCTGTCCTTGTCTGGACGCCCCTCGCCTGTTAGCATCGCCGCACCGTGTCGGTCCGGTCGGTTGTTCCGCGTGCAAAGCGCCTGCGGCCCGCGCGAGGATAGCGAGGTCTTCCGAGCGCCGCAGCGCGAGCGCGTGGGGGTGGGGCCCCACGCGCATTTGAATACTGCTTCAAGAGGAAGATGAGGACAGCGTCATGAGAGGTGTGCGCCGGATGAGAATCTGCGTCATTGCGCTAGCCGTGCTGTTGACGGCGGCGCTGCCGGTCTCGGCACAGCTCACCACCGGCTCGGTGGGCGGAACGATCAAGGATCCGCAGGGCGCCGTGGTGCCGGGCGCCACGGTGACCCTGGTCAGCGAAACGCGCGGAACGAAATCGGTCCCGGTGGTCACGAACGCCGCGGGAGACTTCGTGTTCCCCAACATCCCCGCCGACACCTACACCATCGAAGTGGAGATGCCGTCGTTCAAGACGCTCAGGCAGTCCGGCATCTCGGTCAATCCCGGTCCGCAGGTCTCGGTCGGCGCCCTCACGCTCGAAGTCGGCGGCGCGACCGAGACCGTCAGCGTGAAGGGGGAATCGCCGGTCATCCAGACGGCGAGCGGCGAGCGGTCCTTCGCGATCCCCACCGAGACGGTCCAGAACCTTCCGTTCGCGAGCCGCAGCTTCCTGCAGCTCGGCGCGCTGGCGCCGGGCGTCGTCATGAACGGCACGCAGGTCCAGCGCCTCGGATCGATCGTCCAGTCCACGACCGTCATGATGGACGGCGTGTCGACGATGGACACCGGGAGCAACGGCGCGATCGTGCAGATGAACACGGAGTCGATCGCGGAGGTCAAGATCCTCGTCCAGGGATACCAGGCCGAGTACGGGCGGTCGAGCGGGCTGCAGATCAGCGCGGTCAGCAAGAGCGGCACGAACCGGTTCCGCGGCTCCCTCTACAACGTGCGGCGGAACTCCGACTGGAACGCCAACAGCAAGACGAACATCCTCAACAGCCTCCCCAAGCCGATCCTGAAACAGCAGGAAGTCGGTTATTCGATCGGCGGCCCGATCGGGAAGCCGGGCGGAAACAACAAGCTGTTCTTCTTCCATGCGCTCGAGTTCCTGCCGCGCACCGGAGGCAACGACGCCTTTTCGTTCCGCATGCCGACGGAGCTGGAGCGGCAAGGAGACTTCTCGCAGAGCCGCGACAACCTCGGCAACCTGTACCCGTACATCAAGAACCCGAACATCAACGGCGTGTGCTCGGCGGCGAGCCAGGCCGCCTGCTACGCCGACGGCGGCGTGCTCGGCCGAATCCCGGCCAGCGACCTCTACCAGCCGGGCCTGAACATCCTGAAGATGTGGCCCGTGCCGAACAACGCGAGCACGACGACCGGGCACAACTACCAGATCATCAGGCCGGCCGAGAGCATCCTCGGGTATCAGCCGGCGGTTCGCTTCGACTATCAGCCCACGGCGTCCCTGCGGGTGAGCGTCAAGTACCAGGGCGCCATTCAGCGTCAACAGACGTTCAACGGCACGATCCCCGGCTTCAACGACTCGAAGATGGTGCACCCGCGCATCGGCACCGAGGGCGTGACGGTCAACTACAGCCTCAGCCCGACGACGTTCATCGAGGCGACGTACGGACGCGCCGGGAACCAGCTCGCCGCGTGCGGCCCGACGCCCAGCTTCTGCAACAACACCGCGGTCCCGACCAACGACATCTCCAACCTGAACAACGCCGGGCTCGGCGGCCTCCCGCTGCTCTTCCCGGACGCGTCGGTCCTCAACAAGGACTACTACGCGTTCAGCATCCTCTCCGAGGCGAACGTGCCCTTCTTCGACGGGACCAGGATCCTGCGGGCGCCGAACTTCTCGTGGGGCAACCGGATCGTCGCCTCGGCCAACAGCATGGGCGCGCCGCCGAACATCAACTTCCCCGGCTTCCTCAACATCAACACCACCCAGGACGTCGTGATCAGCCTGACGAAGGTCATGGGCCGGCACACGCTGAAGACCGGGTTCTACAACAGCCACAGCCTCAAGCGCGAGAACAACGTCCAGGGAGCGGCCGACAACTTCGGGACGGTGAGCTTCGCGAACGACGCGGTCGGGACCAATCCGTTCGACACGTCGTTCGGGTTTGCGAATGCGGCGATCGGCAGCTTCAGCTCGTACGCGCAGGCGTCCAGGTACGTCGAGGGCAACTTCACCTACAACAACATCGAGGGCTACATCCAGGACAACTGGAAGCTGAACAACAAGCTCACGCTCGACTACGGCGTGCGCTTCGTGCACGCGCAGCCGCAGCACGACAGCCTGTTGCAGAGCGGGAATTTCCTGCCGGACAAGTGGACGCAGTCCCAGGCGCCGAGGCTCTACGTGGCGGGCTGCGTCAACAACGCGAACCCGTGCACGGGCACGAACCGTCAGGCGATGAACCCGGACACGGGTCAGCTCCTCGGCCCGAACAGCACGCTGGCGATCGGGACGCTCGTGCCGAACACCGGCAACCTGACCAACGGCCTGTTCCAGTCGGGTGAGGGCATCGAGAAGACGACCTACACGTTCCCGATGCTGAATGTCGGGCCGCGCTTCGGCATGGCGTACGACGTCACCGGCACCCAGCGCACGGTCGTGCGCGGATCGTTCGGCATCTACTTCGACCGGCCGCGTCCCGGCGACGCCCAGGCGCTGGTCGGAAATCCGCCCGGTGGATCCAGGATCATCACCGTGCGCTACGGGAAGCTGCAGAGCCTCACCAACGGCGGCCTGACCACCATCAGCCCGCCGGGGATCACGGTCTTCCAGTACGACGCCAAGCTGCCGACGTCGGCGCAGTACAGCGTGGGCGCGCAGATGCTGCTCCCCTGGGCCACGTCGCTCGACGTGTCGTACGTCGGCATCCGCAGCTGGAACGATCAACAGCCGTGGAACATCAACTCGATCGATCTCGGGTCGGCGTTCCTCGACTCGACGCAGGACCGGACGCTGCCCGCGAGCACCACGCCCGGCGCCACGTCGTACGCCGCGACCAACCCGGATCTCGTGCGCGGCTACCGGGGCTACAGCTCGATGGCCAGCACCAGCCGGTTCTACGAGGGCTGGCGCACGTATCACTCGATCCAGTTCTCGCTGAATCGCCGGTTCAGAGACGGCCTGCAGTTCGGGTTCAACGACACGATCCAGCTGTACGACGTCGCCCGCGTCGCGCCGCGGTTCGATCACCAGGCGGACGGATCGTTCGTCCGCCGCGCCGATGAGGCCGAGGCGCAGAAGCTGCTCGGCAACCAGTTCCCGGGCAATGTCGGCGCCGCCCAATCGATGCACGTCATGAAGGGGAGCGCCGTGTGGGACCTGCCCGATCTGGACAGCAGCCAGTCATTCCTCAAAGCGCTCGCCTACGTGGTCAACGACTGGCAGCTCTCGACCATCTGGACGGGTGCGACCGGCGCGCCGTACGCGGCCGCGATCGGCTACCAGACCGGCGGCAACGTGAACGTCACCGGCTCTCCCGACTTCGCTCCGCGCATCCGCATCGTCGGCGACGTCGGGCAAGGGCTGCAGCAGCGATCCGTACCGGCAGTTCAACGCCGCCGCGTTCCAGGCGCCGCTCGTCGGGAGCGTGGGGCTCGAGTCGGGGAACGACTACCTGAAAGGGTGCTTCTCGAGCGTGATCGATCTGTCGATCGCAAGAAACATCCGCCTGGGCGGCGGCCGCGTCCTCCAGCTCCGCGCCGACATGTTCAACGCGCCCAACAACGCGCAGATCACGGGGCGTCAGAACACGCTCACCGTGGCCAGCCCGACGGATCCGACGCCGATGAATCTTCCCTACGATCCGGCGACCGGCGCGATCCTGCCCAACCGGGTACGGCCGAACCAGGCAGGGTTTGGCGCGGTCAACGCGTATCAGGCCGCGCGGAACGTCCAGGGATACATCCGGTTCTCGTTCTAGTCACTTGTCCCGAATCACTAATCGTGAATCACCGAATCGCGGAATCCTGCACACGATTCGAGGATTCGAGGATTTGCGATTAGCGATTCGAGACTAGCAACTGGCTTTCGACCAGGCCAACGTTCTTCTAGGGAAAAATGGTGCCGACCTGTTCGGGAGCCGTCACGCCGGGCGGCAGCTCCATGATGCGGATGTTGCGGAAGTGAATCTCGGCCCCTTCGGCTTGCAGGCCAAGATAGCCTTTTTTCTGCGCCGATTGGCTGATGCCGTTGACGAACTTGCCGTTGACCCCGAGCTTGATCGCGCCGTCCACCGCCGCGACGGTGTAGGTGTTCCACTCTCCCCGCCCTATCGCGCGGTTCTCGAGCGACATGCTGCGCGCGCCGCGCGGATTGTCCGGGACGAACTTGTTGCCGCCGACCGCGATGAACTCGCCGTGCACGTACGCAATCGGCGGCGGAGGCTCCCCCTCCTTGGTCTGCAGCTTCACCCAGTCGAGGTCGAGGATCTGAATCTCGATCCCCTTCGACCGGGCTTCGGCGCCGGTCCACACGTAGAGGCCCGAGTTCCCTCCCGGCTCGATGTGCATCCAGTCGATCTGCAGCAGGAAGTTCTCGTAGTGCCGATCGGTCTTCATCACGCCGTTGGGACGGCCGGAGCACACCAGCACGCCGTCGCGGACCGACCACGTTTTCTCGGCGCCGGCGGGGACGACCCAACCGGTCAGATCCCTGCCGTTGAACAGGTCGCGGAATTCGGGCAGCGCGACACCCCGCGGTGCGCCCGCACGCGATGTCTGCGCGCCGTCTGCGGCCGCGGCTCCGGCAGCCGACGCCGTGACCGCCATCGACGCCTGGATGAATCGCCGCCGGGTCGTCAGCATCGGGATCTCCATCGGTGGCGTCCGGCTTTAGCCGGACTGGACCGACCAGCGCATAATGGGGCGGATTATACCCGCAGGGGCACTGCATGAAGGCCAGATCTCAGACACGCGGCATCTTTACTGCTCGTGGGGCCCCACCCCCACTCGCTCGCGCTGCGGCGCTCGAAGACTCGCTATCCTCGCGCGGGCCGCGGCGACTGACATGGGTGCTCGCCTCGACGTTGCTTGCAGCCGGCTACGCGGGTCTCGCGCAGACACCGGCGCCGGCCGGCCAGCCTCCCGCGGTGCAGCCCGGACAAGCGCCGCCGACCGCAGGTGCGCCGGGCCAGGACGAAGCGGGCCGCGGCCGCGGCCGGCGCGGCGGCGGCCAGGATCTGACCGGCATCGACTTCACGAAGCAGCCGCCGGTGTTGCCGAAGACACCCGCGGAGCAGCTGAAGCAGTTCATTCTTCCGCCCGGCTATCGGCTCGAGCTCGTGTTGTCCGATCCGATCATCCAGGAGCCGACGGCCATCGCGTTCGACGGGAACGGCCGGATGTTCGTCGTCGAGGATCGCAGCTACATGCTCGACCTGGACATGACCGGACAGCTCGATCCGATCAGCCGCATCTCCCTGCACGTGGATACCGACAACGACGGCGTCTACGACAAGCACACCGTCTTCGTGGACAACATGGTGTTCCCGCGATTCGTGACGCCGTTCGGCCCGAACACCATCCTGACCAAGGAGTCGAACGCGCAGGAGGTCTGGAAGTACACCGACACGAACCGCGACGGCGTGGCGGACAAGAAGGAGCTCTTCGACACCGGCTACGGACGCCTCGCCAACATCGAGGGACAGGAAGCGTTCCTGACGTGGACGCTCGACAACTGGATGTACAGCACCTACAACGCCTTCCGCGCGCGCTGGACGCCGCACGGCGTGATCAAGGAGCCGACCGGCAGCAACCGCGGCGAGTGGGGCGTCACCCAGGACGACGACGGCAAGATGTGGTTCGAAAGCGGCGCGCCGGGCGTGCCGGTGAGCTTTCAGTTCCCGATCGTCTACGGCAACTTCACCGTGCCGGACGAGCTCGAACCGGACTTCCGCATTCCCTGGGGCGCGCCGGTGCGCGTCGCGGACATGCAGGGCGGGCTGAACGCGACGCGCATGCCGGACGGATCGCTGAAGAGCGTCACCGGGAGCGCGGGCAACGACATCTACCGCGGCCACCGGCTGCCGAAGGATCTCGTCGGCGAGTATCTCTATGGCGAGCCGGTCGGGCGCATCGTCCGGCGCATCCACGCCGAGAAGAAGGACGGCCTGACCTTCCTGCACAACGCGTATCCGAACAACGAGTTCATCAAGTCGCTCGATCCGTTCTTCCGCCCCGTCGACGTGACGACGGCGCCGGACGGCACCGTCTACATCACGGACATGTATCACGGCATCATCCAGGTCGGGAAACTTCGCCGGACCCGGAACCTACCTGCGCGCGCGCGTCCAGCAGTACGACCTGGACAAGGTCATTCACAAGGGGCGCATCTGGCGGCTCGTGTACGACGGCGTGAAGCCGGACAGATCGGACGCGCTGCGGCGCGACCGGATCGTCCCGCGCATGCACAACGAGACGCCGGCGCAGCTCGTCAGGCATTTCAACCATCCGAACGGCTGGTGGCGCGACACCGCCCAGCAGCTCCTCGTCCTCAAGCAGGACAAGTCCGTCGTCCCGGCGCTGCAGGTGATGGCGCGGAGCTCGAAGAACCTGCTCGCGCGCTTCCACGCGATGTGGACGCTCGAAGGGCTCGGCGCGCTCAAGCCCGCGCTGGTGCGCCAGCTGATGGAGGACTCGGAGCCGCGGATGCGCATCCAGGCCATCCGCGCGAGCGAGACGCTCTTCAAGGCCGGCGATCGACTCCTTCGCCGCCGATTACACGCGATTGACGAAGGACTCGAGCGTGGACGTCGTGATCCAGGCGCTGCTGACGATCAATCGCTGGAAGGCGCCGGACGCGGCGGCGATCACCAAGGCGACGCATGGAGAGCAATCAGGCACGCGGGGTCCAGCTCGTCGCCACGACGCTGCTGAATCCGCCGGCGGGTCGCGGCGGCCGCGGCGGCCCGCGCGCCGGGCTCACGCCGGAGCAACTGGCCCAGATCGATCGCGGCGGACAGATCTACAACGAGCTGTGCTTCGCCTGTCATGCCCCGGACGGGCTGGGCACGCCGAAACCGGAGCTGGCGACGACGATGGCGCCGCCGCTGGCCGGATCGCCGCGCGTCAACGGCCACAGCGACTACATCATCAAGACCGTGCTGCACGGCCTCGGCGGCCCCGTGGACGGCAAGACCTACACGGACATGATGATCCCGATGGGCAACTTCGACGACGAGTGGATCGCCGCCGTGGGGTCGTACGTCCGCTACAGCTTCGGCAACACCGGCGGCTTCATCACGCCGGCGGACGTTGCGCGCGTGCGCGCCGCGAACGCCGGCCGCAAGACGCTCTGGACGCTTCCGGAATTGACGGCGTCGCTCCCGGCGCCGCTCTTCACCGACGGCTGGAAGCTGACGGCGAGCCACAATGCGGACGCCGCGACCGGCGCGCATCACGCTGACGACGATGGAACTCCGGCGGACAGCAGGCCGGCATGTGGTTCCAGGTCGAGCTGCCAAAGCCGGAGGCCGTCACGGAAATCCAGTTTCAGTCGCCGGCGCCGGGCGGGCGTGGCGGGCCGGGACCGCGGCGGCCGTGACGTCCGGCGGCGCGCCGGTCGTGCGCGCCCCCCGGGTTTCCGCGTGGATACAAAGTGGAAGTCTCGACGGATGGCGCGTCGTGGAAGGCGGTCGCCGAGGGAACCGGCAACGGCCCCAGCACGATCGTCACGTTCCCGCCGGTCCAGGCGAAGTTCGTCCGCATGAGCCTGACGGCCAGCGCCGAGGATGCCCCGGCGTGGTCGATCCAGAACCTGCGGATCTTCGCGGTTCCGCAGCGCCGCGGATGCACGGACGCCACCTCGGCACGGTGCGGCCGCTATCCTTGAGTTCGAATAGATGCATCGCATTCGATTCCTGCTTGCTTTCAGCGTTCAACTCGCTCAGACTGGAGAACCTCATGAAACGCCTCGTGGCGGCCCTGTCGGCAATCATCGTGGCCGGTGCGGCGGCCATCGTCCTCGCGCAGAGCAAGACCACCAAGCCGCTCGAGATCTGGGTCGTTGACGTCGAGGGCGGCAAGGCCGCGCTCTACGTGTCGCCGACCGGCCAGACGGCGCTCATCGACACGGGCTTCCCCGGGGCGCGGGACCTGGATCGGATCATGGCCGCGATCGCCGACGCGGGCGTGAAGCAGATCGACTACCTGATCTCCACGCACTACCACGTCGATCACATCGGCAACCTCACGGAGCTGGCCAAGCGCATTCCGATCGGGACGTTCGTCGATCACGGGCCGACCGTGGAGGGACCCGACGTGACGCAGATTCCGCCGGGCCCGGACGGGCTCACCCTCACGAAGCCGCGCGAGCAGGTCGAGGGTTTCCAGGCGGCCTACGCGGAGCTGTACAACAAGGCGAAGCGCCTCGTCGTCAAGCCGGGAGATCGCGTCCCGATCACGGGTCTCGAGTGGCGGATCGCGACGTCGGCCGGCAACGTGCTGAAAATGCCGCTGCGTGAGGGCGGCAGGCCGAATCCGCACTGCGCGAACTTCACGCCGCTCCCGACCAACGAAGGGATGGTCGATCCCGACGACTTCCATTCGGTGGGCAGCGTGATCATCCTGGGCCAGTTCCGCGCCGTCGATTTCGGCGACATGTGGCGGACCAAGGAGCTCGAGCTGGTCTGTCCGAACAATCCGATCGGGACGGTCGATCTCTACTTCGCGAGCAGCCACGGCGCGATCGCGTCGGGCTCGCGTCCGTTCGTGCACGGGCTCCAGCCGCGCGTCGCGCTGGTGCAGAACGGCACGCGCAAAGGCGCCGCGGCCGGGCCGATGACGACGATCTTTTCGTCGCCCGGGCTCGAGGGGGTCTGGCAGATGCACTGGTCGTACAACGGGTTGGTCGAACAGAACACCACGGGGCTGCAGATCGCGAACATCGAGGACATGCCGACGATCGCCGGCGTGTTGACCGCGCCGCCGCGCGGCGCCGGTCCGGGTCGCGGCGCGGGCGGAACGGTTCCGCAGGGAGCCGCTGGTGCGCCTCCGTCGACAGGCGCTGCGCCGCCGACGGCCGCGGCGCCTCCGTCAGCGGCGCCTCCGTCAGGGGCGCCTCCACGCGCGGCGCCTCAAGCCTCCGCTCCGGCGCAGGGCCCGCCCGCGGCAGCGCCTGCGCCCGGCCGTGGCCGGGGCAATGCCACAGGACACACGCCCGCGTACTGGCTCAAGATCTCGGCGCAGCCGGACGGAAGCTTCACGATCGCGAACCCGAGGAACGGGTTCAGCAAGACCTACGGGCCGCGCGTACCCGCGCGCCCGGCGCGGTAGTGTAGCTATCGCTGAATGTGCGCGCGTACTACCGATTCAGTCGATATGCCCCCGTCAGTCACTTGTCCCGAATCACTAATCGTGAATCATGAATCGCTGAAGCCTGAACCCGATTCGAGGATTCGAGGATTCGCGATTAGTGATTCGAGACAAGCCCTAGCGTTCGACCAGGCCAACAATCTCGACCTGGTGCCGCCCTTCACGCTCGGGCTGTCGTCCGCTTTCAGATCCCCGATCGCGTACTGGATGCCCGCGAGGTAGTGCTCGAGCATCGGCGTCATCGCGTACACCGCTTCGTTGTGACCGTGCGCGGCGTAGAAGACGCGCCCCTTGCCTTCACGACGGATCCAGCTCAGCGCGTAGTCGTGATCCCACGGGCGATTCTCGCGGGCCGCTTCGTCGGGCGTCATCTTCGACACGTCGACGCTCAACAGCACGCGCAGGTTGGCACGCGAGTACACGTCCTTCTGCATCGTGTAGGTTTCATCGGTCATCTCGAACGTCTGACCTTTGAATGCGGCCGTGATCGGGTTCTTCGGATCTTCGACCTTGACCCACACGTGTTGAAACGGATGCGCCAGGAACATGCCGCCGATCGCCACGTTGAACTCGGGCCAGTCGCGGACCGGACCCCGAGGCTCGGGCGCCGCGGCAGCGGTTTGCGGCGCGCCTCGCCCGGCGGGCGGGGGCAGCGCCGATGCGAACCGCGCCGTGAAGTCGGCCTGGCTGACCCGTCCGGTCTTGTCCGTATCGAGCTTCTCGAACCACGCGTCGGCGAGGGCGCCGATTTCCACGAAACTGAGTTTCTGATCGCCGTTCTTGTCGGCCTGGATCACGATTTGACCGGCGAGCTGACCCGCGGGGCCGCCGCCACGTCCGCCACCGGCGCGGCCTGCGGGCGCGGCTCCGGCTGCGGCAGGCGGAGCCGGCGCGGCGCCGCGGCCGCCGCTGCAGCTCGAGTGGTACGAGTCGGTTGCCGCGTGGACGCCGGCGAGCCCTTTCCCGCTTCTCACGAACGAGAGCAACGCCGCGCGGCGCGCGTCGGTTGCGGCCTTGTCCCCCGGCTCGTCGAGGAAACAACCGGTCGTACTGTCGAGCAACACGGCGTCGTACTGCTTGAGGTTTTCCGCGGTGATGTCGCTCGCGCTGTAGGTGACGGTCGTCGTCCACGCCTTCGTCTTGTTGCCGAGCGCCTCGACCGTCGCGGCGGCGAGCGGAATCGACGAGTGCACGAAGCCGCGTGTGGCGGCCAGCACGAGCACCTTGCGCGGCCTGGCCGGCTTCGCCGGCGCCGCCGCCGGCAGCGCCGCCATCATCCGGGCGACGTGGTCCGGGCACGGCGTCTGCGGGTTCGCGCTCTGACCGCCGCAGGTCGCGGCGCCGCGGCCGGCACCGGGCGGCGGCTGCGGCAGCGCCGCGTTCAACGCCGCGACGAGCTGTTCCTGCGTGATCGCGCCGGCGCCGGCCGGGTCGGAGTCGGCGAACCATTTCTCGAGCGTCGACAGCAGCTCGCCGCGCGTGACCGATCCATCCTTGTTGACGTCGGCGGCGGTGAAGACACCGGGAGCGACGCCCCCGCGGCCACCGCCCCGGCCGCCCTGCGGAGCTGCGCCGCCCGGCGCGGGCCCCTGCTCCGCGCCAATCGTGCCGATGGCGCCCGCAGCCAGCGCGGCCGCGCACACCGCTGCCAGCAGCGTGACGTTCGATTCGATGTCGTCTCATGTCTTCTCCTCGGAGGGTCAGGATACACCTACCGGCGAGCGTTAGCGAGCCGGCCCTACGCACGAGCGAAGCGAGGACGCCGCTACCGGCGAGCGTAAGCGAGCCGGCCTCCCATCGTCTGTCGATGGGACTTGACAACTCTTCGCGAACACCCGTATGCTTCCCATCGTTTGACGATGGGAAGAACGAATCGCGGAGACGGCACACGATGGCACTGACCAATCAACCCCCGGACCTTCTCCCCGGGACGCTCGACATGCTGATCCTGCGGTCGCTGATTCGCGGCCCGATGCACGGCTACGGCATCGCGGACCGCCTCCGGCAGGTCTCGCAGGAGGTGCTGCAGGTCGGCGAAAGCTCGCTGTACCCGGCACTCCAGCGGCTGCTGCTGAACGGGTGGGTGAAGGCGGCGTGGGGTGCGTCCGAGAACAACCGCCGCGCGCGCTTCTACACGCTGACCGCCGCCGGAAAACGCCGCCTCGAGGCCGAGCGGGAGGAGTTCCAGAAGCTCGTCGTCGCAATCCAGCGCGTGCTGGAGACGGGGTGATCAAAGTTCTAAAGTTCTAAAGTTCTAGAGTTCGAAGGTCTCAATGCAGAAACTCCTCCGGCGCATCCAGTACCTGGTTCCGTATCCGCCGGCTCGACGCCGACCTGTCGGAGGAGCTCGAGGTCCATCGCGCGCTGACGCAGGAAAGGCTCGAGCGCGGCGGACTCGCCCCGAAGGACGCGTTCGACGCCAGCCGGCGCGCGCTCGGCAACGTCACGCTCGCGCGCGAGGATGCGCGCAGCGTCTGGACCTGGTCGTGGCTCGAGCGCCTGTGGCAGGACGTGCGCTACGGTGCGCGCACGCTGCGGAAGAACCGGGGATTCACCGTGGTGGCCATCGGCACGCTGGCGGCCGCGATCGGCCTCAACACGACCGTGTTTACCGTCTACAGCGCGCTGACGATGCGGCCGTGGCCGGTTCGGGATGCCGGGCGGATGATCACGATCTACAACCTGAGCGATCGCGATCGGACCGCGCGGGCCGGCGGCGGCCCGTACGGATTGTCGCGCGCCGAGGTGCAGTACTTCGCGGAACACGCGAGGACGGTCTCCGGCTTCATTGCCATGCGGAGCGGCGGCGGAGACAAGACGCTCGGGGAAGACGACACACCTGCCGCCTGGGTGAGCGGCAATTACTTCGACGTCCTGGGCGTCGAGATGGCGGCCGGGCGCGGCTTTTCACCTGAGGAGGATCGCGTCGAGTCGCCCGTGCCGGTCGCGGTCCTGAGCTACGGCTACTGGCAGCGTCACTTCGGCGGCGACCCGGCGCTGCCGGGTAAGACGACCCTGCTCGAGGACGTTCCATTCACCGTCGTCGGGATCGCGTCACAGGCGTTCACGGGCACGTCGACCGATCGCGTCGATGTCTGGATGCCTGTTTCGTCCGCCGTGCTGCTGCGGCCGGACGACCGCTGGGTGCGCAATGTCGCCCGCATGCCGGACGCCTGCTGCCTCGGCGCCGCCGGCCGGCTCGTCCCGGGCGCGACGCGTGAACAGGCACAGGCGGAGCTGACCGTCCTCGACCGGCAATACCGTGCCGGACGCAACACCGACGCGGGCGGGAATCCGGATCGACGGTACGCAGGCCGACGCGGGACCGCGCGGCGGCGCGGCCGCCACGTTCGCTCCTGTCTTTGCAGGCGTCATGCTGGTCCTGCTGCTGGCCTGCGCCAACGTCGGGAACCTGCTCCTCGCCCGCGCCGCGGCGCGGCGCCGCGAGATCGCCGTCCGCCTGTCGCTCGGCGCGAGCCGGGCGCGTGTCGTCAGGCAGCTCCTGACGGAGAGCCTCGCGCTCGCGCTGCTCGCCGGCTGTACCGGACTATTGCTGGCTTTCTGGCTGCCGGCGCGGATCATCGCGGTCCTTGCGGGTCAGACCGCGCTGGACCTGCGGCCGGATGCGGGCGTGCTCGCCTACGCGCTCGGGCTCTCGGTCCTGTCGTGCCTCGTGTTCGGCCTCGCGCCGGCGCTGCACGGCACGAAAGGCAGCGTGGGGAATGCGCTGAAAACCGGCGTCCCGATGGCGGGCTCCCGCCTGCCGCTGCGCAACCTGCTGCTCGCCGTGCAGGTGGCCGTGACCGTCGTGCTGCTCGCCGCCGCCGCGCTGCTCGCTCGCGCGGTGTACAACGCCGGTATGCGCGATCACGGCTTCTCGATGCGGGACATCTCGGTCGTGTCGTTCGAAGCGCCTTCGCGCGGGTACGACGCGGCGAGGATCCGCGCGTCCGCGCTCGAGCTCACCCGCGCCGTCGAGGCAGCCGGCGCCGGCCGGACTGTCGCCGTCACGTCGACCGAGCCTCTCGGGTCGGGAAACATCAAGGGCGCTTTCCGTATCCCGGGCCTACCGGAGCAGCAGTCCAACTCCGTTTACGAGGTCTCGCCCGGGTACTTCGACCTTCTCGGTGTCGGTGTTCTTGCCGGAAGACCGCTGGTGGCCACGGACTCGAACAAACCGGTCGTGGTGATCAGCGAGACCATGGCGAAGCGATACTGGACGATCCCGTCGGCCGTCGGGCAACGCATCCTCGTGGATCCGGCGAGCGGAGGCTGGAACACGCCCGGCGAGCTCGAGATCGTCGGCGTCGTGAAGGACGTGCACCAGACGAGCCTCGAGGAGGCCGATTCGACCATCTATCAACCGCTCTCCGGGCGCGTCCTCCCGCGCGTGCTGGTCCGGGGCACGGGCGTCGCCGCAACCGCCGCGGTGACCGCGGCCGCGGCGAGAATCGATCCGCGGCTGCGCGCGCGTGTCAGGCCCCTCGCCGACAACCTCCGGCCGCAGTTGAGCTCCTCACGCACCGGGGCGATGATTGCCGGAGCGCTGGGCGGCCTGGCGCTCGTGCTCGCGTCGATCGGCCTCATCGGCGTCTTCAGTTACTGGGTACAGCGGCGGAGCCAGGAGATCGGCGTCCGCATGGCCCTCGGCGCCCGATCGCCACAGGTCGTCCGCCTCCTGATCGGCTCGAGCGCCCGATCGCTCCTCTGGGGTGCCGCCCTGGGCGTCGTGGGCGCCGTGTCGGCGTCGGGCCTTCTTCGGAGTTATCTCTTCGGGCTCAGCCCGCTCGATCCCCTCGCCTACGCCGGCGTCGTGGCGCTGCTGGCCGTGGCGGCAGTCGCGGCGACGTACTGGCCGGCGCGGCGCGCCACGCGGGTCGATCCGGTCGTCGCGCTGCGGTGTGATTAGCTCCCCTTCTTTGCCGCAGGCGCTGCCGGCAGCTCCGGCGCGCTCAGATCCGGCTTGGCGTCTCCCCACAAGTAATGGTTGAACCAGGCGAGGTTGTGCTGCATCACGGCGCGGGACGCCTTCGGTTTGGTGATGCCGTGCCCGAAGCCCTTGTAGACGACCATCTCGACCGGCACGCCCCGGTCCTCGAGGCCCTGGCGCAGCTCGTACGCGTTGGGAATCGGCACGCGGCGGTCGAGCTCGCCATGCTGGATGAGGGTCGGGGTCCGGGCCTGTTTGATGTACGACATCGGCGACGTCTTGCGGTAGATCTCCGGATCCTCGGCCGGGTCGTCGCCCAGGTACTGGATCGTGAACGGCGTGATGTCGGTGTTGTAGTAGTACGTCGCCCAGTTCGAGATGCCGGCGCCGACTGAAATCGCCTTGAACCGATCGGACGACGTCGTCAGGAAGGCGGAGATGTAGCCGCCCTGGCTCCAGCCCATGCTGGCCACCCGGGCGGGATCGACCCAGCCCTTCGCGATCAGGTGATCGACGCCGGAGATGACGTCCCATGCGTCGCCGACGCCGAGGTTGCGGACGTTCAGCTGGCGAAACTTTTCTCCGTACCCGGCGCTGCCGCGATAGTTCACCTTCAGCACCAGCGCGCCGCGGCCGACCCAGATGTCGGACGGGTAGTAGCGCGTGTCGGGCGCGAGCAGCACCGGCCGATCGACGCCGGTCGGCCCGCCGTGGATCACGCAGAGCAGCGGATACCGCTTCGCCGGATCGAAATCAGCCGGCTTGATCAACACGCCTTCGATGAGCGCGCCGTCCTGGCTCTTCCACGAGATCACTTCGCGCGTGCCGAGCGTGAAGTCCGCCGTTTGCGACGTCATGTCGGTGAGCTTGCGCGGCGCGAACGGCCGATCGTCCGTGATGAAGAGCTCGGGCAACGAGGAGGGCGAGCCGGCCGTGAAGGCGACGCGCCGGCCGTCGCGCGTGACCGTGAAGCCGCCGCCCAGCCAGGTCGCCGCCGCCCGACACGCGCGCGATGGCGCCGCTCGCCGGATCGAGACGGAACAGATGGCCCGCGGTCTTCTGCAGGGCGAAGAAATAAATGCCGGCCGGCGTCCAGTCGACGATGGAGGGGACCTCGTCGAAGGCGTCGGTCAGGGAGCGAGGCGCGCCTCCGTCGGCCGGAACGATCGCAAGACGGGCGTTGATGGTAAAGGACTGCTCGCGGCCCATCGCGCTCGAGAACACGATCTGGCGGCTGTCGGGCGACCATTGCGGTCCCTGATCCGGGCCCGGCTGCGACACGATCTTCGTGACGCGATCGTCGGCGAGGCTCAGCACGTAGATGTCCGACGTCGAGAGGTTGACGAGATCGGGGTTCGTGTTGGCGCTGAACGCAATCGCGCGGCCGTCGGGCGACCACGAGAATCCTCCGACGGTGAACTCTTTGCCTTTCGTGCGCGGCCGCCCTGCCGACGGCGTCCGCAGCGCCTCGTCGAGGACGAGCGTGGAGAGGTGGACGTGCTGGTAGTCGTGCCGCACCACCTCGTACTCGCCGAGCTGTTCCTTGCGTTCTTTCTGGGCCGGCGTCTGCGCCTCGGGCGCCGAGAACGCGAGGCTCCGGCTGTCGGGAGACCAGGTGAACGCCGAGACGGGGGTTTCCGATTTCGTCAGCTGCACGGCCTCGCCGCCGTCGGGGTTGATCGCGAAGATCTGATTGCGATCGCCGATCCGCGGGCTCGAGAACGCGAGCCACTTGCCGTCGGGCGACCAGCGCGGATTCGTCGCGGACTTCTCGCCGCGTGTGAGCTGCAGCGTCCGTCCCGTGGACGCGTCGGCGAGCCAGATGTGCGTGACGAACGCGTCCTGCGTGAGGTCGGACTCCGTCACCGTGTAGGCGACGCGCGCGCCGTCAGGGGAAATCTGCGCACCCCCGATCGACTTGATGTTCAGGAGATCGTCGACCGTGGGGACCCGGCGCTGAAAGGGCGCGCGGGGGGTCAGGCAGAGGACGATCGTCAGCGTCGCGATGATCCGGATCACGGAGCCTCCCTGGCTGAAAGAGATGAGAGGGAAACCGGGCATTGAAGAAAATCGGCATACCGCTTGGCGGCAATGGCGAGCGCACGGTTCTCGGCCCTGGTCAACCGGTTGAAGAGGTTGGTCTCGATCGTCACGCCCTCTTTCCCGCGCGTGCGCTTCCAGGTGCCCACGATCTGGCTGTCGATCACAATGATATAGGCCAGGGCGTTACCGAGCGCGACCAACCTGGCGCCGACCCTGGCCGTGCCCAGCGCGCTGCGATCTTTGTAGCCCGAGATGTATTCGTCGTAAATGGACAACAACCAGGCCGCCGGAGATGGCACCTTTGCAGCGGACTTCGAAGCCGGCAGCCAGTACGTCCGGCCGTCCACGACTTCTTGTCGAAGCCGGGGCTTGACGGCCTCGAGTCCGGCCCGGGCTTCGGCGAGGGTCAACCCGGACCACTTCGCGAAATCCTGCACGGTGGCGGGTCCCCGGCTCATGAAGTATCGCCCCGCGAGTTCAACCAGGGCCTCCTCGCGTGCCAGGGTCCTGGCATTCGGCGCGCGCTCGTCCAGCAGCGCATAGGTGAATTGGTTCCCGCGCCGGGCGCCGCTGCACACGAGGCCTTCCAGCTCCGCGTGCATCATGAGATAGGCCAGCCGGATGCCATCATCGGCCGCAATGCCGGCTTTCTGAAGCACGCCCCGGAGCTCTTCGCGAGTCAGCTGCCGGCCGCCTCGAAGGGCCCTGGCCAGGGCGGCGTCACTCCGCTTGAAGAGCGCGCTGTCCAGTTCCAGCTTGCGATACATGGACGCGTTGGCGACGTGGACGCGCGGCGCCGTGAGCGCCAGCAGCCAGCGGATGTCGGCCGGCGCCACGAAGTGCCACGTCGGCCGCATCAGGTGCGTGCGGAGGATGGATCCGTCCGCGAACGCCCGATCGATCCCATCGTCGGTTGCGCCCTGCAGACGCAGCCCGAGCGCCCATTTCGCGCCGGCATAATCCTGCGCCTGCACGGCCCCCAGCCACGCCACGACGTCGCCCGGCTTCTTGAACGTGGCGCGGGCAATGTGCTGGTTGCCGAGGCGCTGGTGCGCGATATCGAGGCTGGTCACGGATCCTGTAAGCAAAGGAGATCAGGAGAATAAGAGATCAGGAGAATAAGAGATCAGGAGATCAGGAGATTAGGAGGATACAGGATCTCCTGGTCGGGTATTCAGTGCCGGAAAAAGGCCCGGGGTTGCGTCCGTGAGCGGGTACTGACAGGATGCTGCCTTCCAGGTTTCATGGATTCAGGCCGCCGGCCCGGAGACCGCACCATCCGTGCGCGTGTCGAGGCCCGCGGCCGTAAGCGTCAATCGCTCCAGCCCAGAAAGGCCGGTCGTCATGGTTAGACTCCAGTTGGGTGCCCGCCTGTTGGTCGCCGCTTTGATCGTGTCACCAGGGATCGCGGTACGCACAGACAGCGGCGGGCCCGTCCGGTCACTGGGAAGGCGCGATTCAGGTGCCTGGACAGGAGATCAAGATCGAGATCGACCTGCAGGGCTCCGCCGACAAATGGGAGGGGACGATCACCATTCCCGCGCAGGGCTTGAAAGGCCTCCCCCTGTCGGGCGTCGCCGTGACGGGCGACAGCGTGCGCTTCGCCATCGGAGGCATTCCCGGGGAGCCGCAGTTCAAAGGGACCTTGTCCAAGGATGCCAAGGCGATCTCCGGGGACTTCGCCCAGGGCGGCGGGACGGTGCCGTTCTCGGTCGCGCGGACCGGTGAGGCGAAGTTCGAACCGCTGCCGAAGAGCACGCCCATCACGAAAGACTTCGAGGGATCCTGGGAAGGCACGCTGGACATCCAGGGCAAGACATTGCGGCTCGTCATGAAGCTCTCGAACAAGGCGGACGGGACGGCGACGGGCACGCTGATCAGCGTCGATCAGGGTGGGGTCGAGATCCCGATTGCCGCGGTCGTGCAAAAGGACGCGCACCTGCAGCTGGCCGTCCCGGCGGTCATCGGCAATTACGAGGGGGACCTCAAGGACGGGCAGTTCACCGGGATGTGGACGCAGGGGCCGAACACCTGGCCGCTGGTGCTCAAGCGGGCGAAATGAGCAGCGAGGTCAACAGGAGATCAGGAGATCAGGAGCTTTTGTTTTTTCAAAACAAGAAATCCTTCTCCTGACCTCCTGATCTCCTGATCTCCTGTTAAACCGCTGCCGCAAGAGGCGCGTCTGGGCTTTCGGCAGCGGGCCTGCTACGACTTCCCGGCGAGGTTCATCACCACCTCGTAGTGGAACCTGACGAACCGGTGCAGCTCCTGCTCGAGGATCCGCTCCTGATCGCTGTGCGCGCCGTACCCCTTCGGTCCGTCCTCGAGATCGGTCGCGGGGCCGATGCCGTAGCACTGCACGCCTTTGGCCCGCAGGTACGCCATGTCGGTCGCCCCCGTGCTCATCGTCGGCAGCACCAGGGCCTCGTAGTTCCGGGTGATCGCCGACTCGATGGCCTTGAAGGCGTCCGAATCGATCCGCGTGCTGCCGCTGCCGGGCCGGACGTCGCGCGGCACCCACTGCACGTCGATGGCCGGATCGGCGATGACCTTCCGCACCTCCTCGATGAACCTCGTGTGGTCGTCGTCCGGGTGGATCCGCACGTCGAGCGTCGCCCGCGCCTCGGACGGGATGACGTTGATGCGGTAGCCCCCCTGGATGATGTTCGGCGAGACGGATGTGCGCAGCATCGACGCGTGCCGGGGCTCGTTGACGAGAAAATACTCGTCGGCGGCTGACGCGGCCTTCGGATCGGCGCCCACGATCGCCAGGTATCGCCTGGCGTCGGCGGGCGTCGAGAGCGTCGCCAGCCGCTTGAAGTAGGCGCGGGTCGTGTCGTTGAGCCTGATCGGCGGCTTCCACGCCGCCACCTTGCCGATCGCGTTGGCCAGGTGCAGGATCGCGTTCGTCCGCAGCGGGACCGACCCGTGGCCGGCCGGTCCGCGCGCCGTCAACTCGATCCCGCGCGGAATCTTCTCGATCGTCTGGACCGACGCGAACTTGACGCGGCCCCCGGTGCGCGTGACGCTGCCCCCCTCCGCGAGGCAGTACTCGGCGTCGATCTCCGGAAAGTGCTCGTTGACCATGTACTGGATGCCGACGCGCGTCGAGCCCTCCTCCCCCGACTCGGCGAGAAAGATCACGTCGCGGTCGAGCGGCACGTTCTGCCGCTTCAGGAGCATCATCACCATCAGCGCGGCGACCACGTTGTCCTTGTCGTCCACGGTTCCGCGGCCGTAGACGTAGCCGCCCTCGCGCGTCGCGCTGAACGGCGGATGGGTCCACTTCTTCGGATCGACGTTGACGACGTCGGTGTGGCCCATGATGAGCAGCGGCCGCTTGGCGCCGCTGCCCTTCAGGCGCGCGACGACATTCGGGCGCGCGGGCTCGAGCGCAAACGTCTGAACGGCGATGCCCTCCGCTTCGAGAATCTTCTTCAGGTACTCGGCGGCGGCGATCTCGGTGCCCGGGGGATCGCTCGTGTCGAAGCGCAGGAGCGCCTGGAAGTGCCGCATCGTTTCTTCCTCGACGCGCGCCCACTCTGGCGGATGGGGGCGCCTGGGCCGCGAGCACGGCGGCGCTGAGGGCAACATCAGGAGGACCAGTCGGCGCATGACCGGCGGATCCGTAGCACGAGGCCGATCGCCCGGGCTCAGCGCTTCTTCGAACGGCCGGCCCTGACGTCGTAGACGAGCGACACGGTCCCGGTCTTCTTGTAAACCTGGTGGCTCGTGAGCGTCAGCCTGGTCTGCCGGGCCGGCGTGGGCAACAGCGGAATGCCCTGCCCGAGCACGACGGGAACCACCCCCACTTCGACCGTGTCGACCAGATTCAGATCGAGCAGGCTCCGGAACAGATCGCCGCCGCCCCACAGCCAGATGTCCTTGCCGGGTTCCTTCTTGAGCGCGGTCACGGCCTGCTCGAGATTGTCGGACACGATGGTGACGCCCTTGTGGTCGCGCGGGTCGAGCGTGCGAGAGGCCACGATGACCTTCATGCCGGGGGCGCCTCCCGTGCCGCCGCCCATCGCCGTCATGGCGGCGAAGGTGCGGCGCCCCATCAGCAGCGTGTCGAACTCCTTCCAGAAGCCATCGAAGTCGATCTCCGGATCCATCACAATCCAGTCCGCTTCGCCTTTCGGCCCGGCGATGTAGCCGTCGAGGCTCATCGCGACCGCGTACCGTATCCGCCGCATGTCCCACCTCCCGCCGCCGACAATAAATGAACAGCCATTAAGAAATCAAGCTGAAACTTAACGCCGGTTTATAATCAACCCGCATGAGCCCCCGCCCGAAGCAGGCGAGCGACGACGACGTCCTGAGAGCGGTCTTCCGCGCGATGACGCGCCTCGGTCCGAGCCGGCTGACGCTGGCGGAGGTGGCCAAGGACGCCGGCATCTCCCCCGCCGCGCTGGTCCAGCGCTTCGGGTCCAAGCGCGGGCTGCTGCTCGCGGCCGCGGCCGATGCGGCCGGCGGGCACGACTACATCTTCCCGGGCCTGCGCGCCCGGCACCGCTCCCCGGTCGCGGCCCTGCTGGGCATGGCCGAGTGCATGACGCTGTGGGGCGCCACGCCCGAAGCCATCGCCAACACGCTGGCCTTCCTGCAAATCGACCTCACCGATCCCGACTTTCACCGCCACGCGCTGGCGGCGTCGCGCGGCATTCACGACGGGCTGCGCGCGCTCGTCAGCGATGCGATCAAGGCGGGCGAGCTCCGCCGGTGCGATGCCGGCCGGCTGGCGTCGGCGCTGCAGGCGACGATGAACGGCTCGATCCTGAATTGGGCCGTCCACCAGGAAGGGGATGTGGTGGCCTGGATTCGCCGGGACATCAAGACCGTGCTCGACCCGTACCGGAAGCTGCGCGCGTAAGCCTCCGCTTCCCGACTATCCCGCTTCCCGCTTCCTCGCATCCGGCGCTCCCGAGTCAAGTCCGAGTCCCGAGTCCCGAGCCTCGACGTGTCGTGTATACTGAGCGAGCCTACATATAGGGAGCCTTATGTCGATGTTCAGCGCCGAGCTGAAGAAAGGCAGCACCGAGATGCTCGTGCTGTCGCTGCTCGAAGGGCGGCCGCGCCACGGCTACGAGATCGGCAAGCTGATCGAGGCGCGATCCGGCGGGCGGCTGACCTTCGCGCTGCCGACGCTCTATCCGACGCTGCTCCGCCTCGAAAACCGCGGCTGGATCAAGGGCCGCTGGGTCGAGAAGGCCGGGCAGCGCGAGCGCTGTTTCTACCGTCTGACCGCCGACGGGCGCCGCACGCTCGCCGCGCAGCGGAAGACGTGGGCCGCGTACGTCGCGGTCATCAAGGACGTGATGGGAGAAGGCGGTGCGTGACTGGACCGCCTTCGTGCGGAGCCGGCTGCGGGTGCCGGACCTCACGCCCGAGCGCGAGTCACGCATCGTGCGGGAGCTGGCGGCGCAGCTCGAAGATTTCTATCGCGACGCGCTGGCGCGTGGCGCGACCGAGCCCGACGCCGACGCCCAGGCGTGCCGCCAGATTCGGGACTGGGACCGCATGACCCAGGACGTCTGGCTGGCCGACCGGCCGCATGCCCGTCCCCGCCTCGAACGGCTGGCCGATTCGATTGACCGCAGGGCCGACACCCGTCCCGGACCGGGACACCGAGGAGTGCATATGTTCGCTGACGTGTTGCGGGACTCGCGGTATGCGATCCGCCAGTTGGGCAAGAGCCCGGGGTTCACCACGGTCGCGATCCTGACGCTGGCGCTCGGGATCGGCGCCACCAGCGCGATGTTCAGCGTCATCAACGGCGTGCTCCTCCGGCCGCTGCCGTATCCCCATCCGGAAACGCTGATGCGGGTCCACGAGATCGTGCCGCAATACGGCCGCTTCTCGGTCGCGCCCGCGGCGTTCCTGGACTGGCGTCAGCAGAACACCGTGTTCGAGCGGATCGCGGCATACGCCGGCGGCGGCGCGACGCTCACCGACGCGGGCGGGGCCGAGCGGGTCGTGAACGCGGCGGTGTCCTGGGATGTGTTCGAGCTGCTGCACGTCGGCCCGACGCTGGGACGAGGCTTCAGGGCCGACGAAGATACGCCGGGCAAGAACAACGTGATCGTGCTGAGCCACGGCATGTGGCAACGCCGCTTCGCCGCCGACCCGAACGTCCTGGGCCAATCGGTCACGCTGAACGGCACGCCTTCGACGATCGTCGGGGTCATGCCGCCGGGTTTCTATTTCCCCGCGCGACAGATGGAGTACCTGGACGCCGATCGCGATCGATCCGGCCAACGCCAGCCGCGGCGGTCATTTCCTTGGCGTGGTGGCCCGGCTGAAGCCGGGCGTGTCGCAGCAGCAGGCCGAGGCCGAGATGAAGACGATCGCCGAGCGCCTGGGGCAACAGTATCCAAGCGAGAGCGCCAACGAGTCCGCGGAGATCGTGGCCCTCCACGAGCAGGTGATCGGCAACAGCCGGCCCGCCCTCCTGACGTTGATGGCGGCCGTCGGCGTCCTGATCCTGATCGCCTGCGCGAACGTGGCCAACCTGCTGCTGGTACGCGCGTCGGTGCGCGCCAAGGAAATCGCCATCCGTACCGCGCTCGGCGCGGGACGCCGGCGTCTGGTGCTTCAGATGCTGAGCGAGAGCCTGGTCCTGTCGCTGGCTGGAGGCGCGCTCGGCCTGCTGCTCGCATACCTCGCGATCGGGCCGATTCGGACACTGAGCGCCGGCAGCATCCCGAGGGTCGACGACATCGCGATCGACACGACGGTCCTGGGCTTCGCGCTGGCCGTCTCGCTGCTGACCGGGCTGCTCTTCGGGCTGGCGCCCGCGTGGCAGGCGGGCCGTGGCGGCGTCGGCGAAGCGCTCAAGGAAGGCGGGCGATCCTCGAGCCTGTCCGGCGGCCGCTGGGTCCGCAGCGGCCTCCTCATCGCGGAGGTGGCGCTGTCGATCGTGCTGCTCGTCGGCGCCACGCTGCTCCTCCGCAGCTTCGCGCGGCTCACGGACGTCGATCCGGGGTTCCGTCCGGACAACGTCCTGGCGTTCCGGGTCGCCCTGCCGAATACGTCCTATCCGGAAGAACACCACCGCATCGCGTTCTTCGATCGGCTGCTCGAGCGTCTGGACGCGCTGCCGCAGATCACCGCGGCCGGGATGGCGCAGACGCTGCCGATGCGCGGGGACTACTACCTGTCGGTGGAAATCCAGGGGCGGCCGGCGCCGAAACCCGGCGAAGAGCTCTCGGCCAATCACCGCGTCGTCAGCCCCGTCTATTTCGCGGCGCTGGGCATTCCATTGCTCCGTGGCCGCACCTTCACCGCGCAGGACGCGGAAAAGGCGCCGATGGTCGCGGTGGTGGACGAGACGTTCGTCGAGCGCTACTTCCCGAACGAAGATCCGATCGGCCGCGGCCTCGACATCGGGAACGGCACCGACGGCTTCTACCAGATCGTCGGCGTGGTCGGGAAGGTCCACCACAACAGCCTCGATGCGAATCCCGGTCCGACGATGTACGTGCCGTTCAAGCAGGACGTGTTCAGCCAGATGTGGATCGTCGTCCGCACGACCGGGGACCCGGCGCTCCTCTCGCCGGTCGCGCGGCAGACCGTTCGCGAGATCGACCCGGGCCTGCCGGCATACGCCATGACGCCTCTCGCGACGGTCGTGAGCGACTCGGTCGCGCAGCGGCGATTCTCGATGCTGCTCCTCGGTCTCTTCGCCGCTGTCGCCCTGTTCCTCGCAGCCGTCGGCCTCTACGGCGTCGTGGCCTATTCCGTCAGCCAGCGCACGCCGGAGATCGGCTTGCGCATGGCGATCGGCGCCCAGCGGGGCGACGTTCTCGCCCTGGTGGTCGGCGGCGGCATGAAGCTGGCGCTCGCCGGCGTAGGGATCGGCATCGTCGTGGCGCTTGCGCTCTCGGGCGTCGTGCAGACGTTGCTGTTCGGGGTGACGCGGCTGGACGGCGTCAGCTACGCGGCGACGTCGATCGTGCTGCTCGTCGTCGCGGCGCTGGCGTGCTACGTGCCCGCGCGGCGGGCGATGCGCGTCGATCCGATCACCGCGCTGCGGAACCAGTAGTCCCGAGATGAGTCGGGACTCGGGACTGGGACTCGGGATCGGGATTCGCCCGCCGTCGCTTGATCGCGCTGAAACGCAGGAGCGACAAGCTATGGCGCGGCCGCGCCGAAGCGCGCTGAGTTTGAGACGCGCGAAGGCCGGACGGACTCGGGATTCGGGACTCGGGATTCGGGGATTAGGGATTAGGGATTCTAGGGATTCCCCTACTCGTTGCGCAGCGCGACCGCGGGCTCGACGCGGACGGCGTGGCGTATGGGATTCAAGCTGGCCGCGGCGGCCGCGGCGATCAGGAGGAGACACGCGGCGCTCAACGTCGCCGCGTCGGCGGGGCCGACCCCGAAGAACAGGCTCGAGATCCAGCGCGCGGTCACGTAGGCGCCGACGAGCCCCAGCCCGATACCCGTCACGGCCAGCCGCAGGGCCTTGCCCATGACCATGCGAGCGACCTGGCCGCGGCGCGCGCCGAGCGCCATGCGGATGCCGATTTCACGCGTCCGTTGCGTGACCGTGTACGACATCACGCCGTAAATCCCGAGCATCCCCAGCAGCAGCGCGACCGTCGAGAACATCGTGGCCAGCGAGGCCCGCAGCGTGGGATCCGCGATCGTCTGGCTCGCCACCTCGTCGAGCGTCCGCACGCGCGTGACGACGGCCCCGGGGGTGACCGCCGCGATTTCCGATCGGATCGCCTGCGTCAACGCCGCCGGATCGTCCGCCGTCCGGACGATGAGCGACGGGTCGTACAGCGGGAACTGCTTGTAGCTGTGAAACACCTCCGGCTGGACGCTCGCCGCGAAGCCGGCCGACCGGATATCGGTGACGACCCCGACGATCTCGCGCCACTCGACCTCGCCGGGCCGCACCTGGCGGAAACTTCCAAACCGCTCGCTGCTCCCGACCGCGAAGCGCTTGCCAACCGGATCCTCGCCGGGCCAGTAGCGGCGCGCGGCCGTCTCGTTCACCACCGCAACGAGGTGGCCGTCCGCGCGGTCCTCTTCCGTGAACCCGCGGCCGCGCGTCACGGCGATGCCCATCGCCTCGAAATAGCCGGGTGTCACGGCAGTCTGGATGACCTGCGGCGACGCGGCGCCCGGCCGCGCCGGATCGCCGTAGCGGGTAATCGCCTGGGTGGCCGGCCCGTTCTCGAGCGGCACGCCCGTGGTCGCGGCCACCGCACGCACTCCTGGCAGGGCCGCGATCCGGGGAATCACGTCCTCGACGAACCGCGCCGCGCCGCCACGTGGCCGGAGCGTCGAGGTGGTGAGATCCGTGGCGACGACCAGCGTCCGTTCCGTGTCGAAGCCGATCTCGACCGCGCGGAGATTTGCGACGGTGCGGACGAGCAGGCCCGCGCTCGCGACCACGATGACCGCGACGGCCAGTTCGGCCACGACGAGGGCGTGCCTGATCCGGCGGCTGGTGTGGCTTTCCGTCTGCCCGCGCGCGTTCCAGTCGACGACGCGCCAGTCGATGAGCGGGATCAGGCCACTGACCAGGCTGACGATGACCGACACGCCAGCCGAGAACGCGAGGACGGTCATGTCGAGCCGCGTGCCGTCGATCAGCGTGACCCGCCCGGCCAGCACTCTCGCGATGACGTCCTGGGCCCAGAGGGACAGCAACAGCCCGAGCCACGCGCCGGCCGTGCCGAGCATCAGGCTCTCCGTCAGCAACTGGCGCGCCAGCCGCCACCTGGTCGCGCCGAGCGCGAGGCGGGTCAGCACCTCCCGGCGCCGGCCGACGCCTCGCGAGAGCAGCAGGTTCGCGACGTTGGCGGATCCGATGAGCAGGATGCAGCCCACCGCGCCGAAGAGGCCGAAGAGCGTCAGCGCGTGATCGCCGACAAGGGTCTCCCGCAACGGGACGACCCGCACCTCGGCGACGGCTGCGCCCTGAGGATGTCTCGACGACACGCGCTGCGCGATCGCGGTCAGCTCGGCCCGTGCGCGTTCGATCGTGACACCCGGCTTGAGGCGGCCGAACGTCGTGTACCAGGGACAGCACCGTTGCGGCGAGTCGGGGGCCGGCATCGGCCCGCCTCCCCAATCGCCCAGCGAGAGCCAGATGCTCGCGCCGCGCGGAAAGTCGAATGCCGGGGGCATCACGCCGATGATCGTGAAGCCTCCGCCGCGGAAGGTGTCCACCTCGAGCGTCCGGCCGACGACCGAGCGATCGCCGGCGAAGCGCGTCTGCCAGTAGGCGTGGCTGATGACGACACGACGCCTGCCCATCGTCCGATCGTCGTCTGCATCGAGCACGCGCCCGAGCAGCGGCGCCACACCCATCACCTCGAAGAACCCCGACGAGGCGTAGATGCCCGGCACGCGTTCGATACCTGTCCCGAGCGATGTCGAAGGACCGCCGGGGACGGCCACATTGAACGACCACGGCTCGCGCGTCCAGTTCGGCAGGGCGCCGAGCGCGTCGAACGAGCTCGTTTGCGCTTTCCAGTCGACGAAGTTCGCGGGCGTCACGCGCTGCCAGGCGCCGCGCGCGCGGGCGTCGCTCTCCCAGAGCGTGACGAGGCGATCCTGTCCGGGAAGAGGCAGCGGCCGCAGGAACACGGCCCAGACGACGCTGAACATCGTCGTGGTTGCGCCGATGCCCAGCGCCAGCGTGAGGATCACGAGGGCCGAAAAGCCCGGCGTTCGCGAAAGGCTGCGCCACGCGTACTTCAGGTCCATGGCACCTGCTCAGCGGGCCGCGGGCGGGATGAGCACGAAGTCGGACCATTCGCGGCTTTCGTACACCGCCGCCGCGAATTTCGGGTCCGTCAACGCGGAGCCCTCGACCAGGTATGTGATCAACTCCGTCGTCAGCCCCTGCACCGGCTTGAATGCCGCGCGAAGCTCGTCGGAATCCGCCCCGCCCGGCCAGTACTTGTCGCGCGACGCCCTGGTGAGCGCGAAGATGGTGATGTAGCTGCCGGCGTCCGGACCGCGGACCGCCTTGTAGTATAGCAACCTCAGGTCGGGCCGGAGGTTACCGACCGCGGGATGGATCTTCTCGCCGACGAAGCGCTCGAACGCCTCGCGCCGATCGGGCCGCACCTTGATGTAGTGGATGCCCAGCACATCGACGTCGGGCAGGGCGCCGGCCTTCCCGGCGCTGAGCAGCTGGTATTCCGAGGACTGTGCGCCTGACGGAGCGTTCGATACCACCAGGTACTGACCCTTGCGGTTCCCGCGATCCGCCTGGAACGCGTGCGCCTTCGGATCGGCCTCCGGTTTCGATGGCGACGGGGTGAAGACCAGGATCTCGCCGAGTTTCATCGTGTGTTCCTGCGCGATGGGAGAGGTGACGAGCGACAACGAGATCGCGATGGCTGCGGATATCGAGCGAGTCATGCGCTCGGAGTATGCGGACAGGCGTGAAACAAATCAACCCCTGAGACCTGAGTCTGGCCGACGTCCTTGTGAAACGTCATCGGGGCCGATAGTTGAGCCACGAGAGGTCGCCGTGTAGGCTAGCAACGACCGGCCGCACATCGAGCCGGGTCGAAAGCTTGTCCCAATGGCCGACCTGACACGATGACGCGCTTCGTGCCGCTCGCCGCGGCGTACCTCTCCGGATGCCTGGCGATTCCGGCGGCGAGCGCCGCCCCTCGCCAGCAGACGACTTCGGCGGGGCCCGTCCTGAGGTCGGCCGCAGTGACCGCCACCACGGAGGCCATCACCATCGATGGCGTGCTGGACGAGCCGATCTGGAGCTCGGCCCCGAAGATCGGCGATCTGATTCAGCGCCAGCCCGCGCCGGGCCAGCCGCCGACGGAACGAACCGACGTCACGCTCCTGTACGACCGCGATCACCTCTACATCGGCGTCATGTCGTACGACTCCGAGCCGCGGCGGGTCATCGGCACGCAGATGGCGCGCGATGCCAGCCTGGCCTCCGACGATCGCATCGAGATCCTGCTCGACACCTTTCGGGACCAGCGCAGCGCGTTCTATTTCGCGACGAATCCGTCCGGGCGCCCTGGTGGACGGCCTGGTCGCGAGTGGACAGTTGAACACCGACTGGGACGCCATCTGGGACGTGCGCACCAGACGCACGGATCAGGGATGGATCGCGGAGTTCGCGATTCCCTTCAAGAGCCTGGGCTTCCCGGCCGGGCAGACCGTGTGGGGCTTCAACATCGCCCGCCACATCTATCGAAAGCTGGAGGAGAACCGCTGGTCGGGTGCTCGTCTGGACACGCAGTTCTATCAGGTCTCCGAGGCCGGCGAGATCACGAATCTTGCCGGCCTGACGCAGGGGATCGGTCTCGACGTCCGCCCGTTTCTCGCGGGGCGCTGGCTGCGCGTCGGCGGCCGAGGACGACTTCAACGGCAAGCCGGGGCTCGACCTGTTCTACAACATCACGCCCAGCCTGAAGCTGACCGCGACGTTCAACACCGACTTCGGCGAAACGGAAGTCGACGCGCGCCAGATCAACCTCTCGCGCTTCTCGGTGCTCTTTCCGGAGAAGCGGTCGTTCTTCCTGCAGGGCGCAGGTGTCTTCGGCTTCGCCAGCACCGGCCCGGAGCCCGCGGGGGGCATTCCCCCGGCCGGCGCCGACGTGTACCCGTTCTTCAGCCGGCAGATCGGCCTGCTGGACGGCGAGGAAGTGCCGATCGATGCGGGCATCAAGCTGACGGGCACGTCGGCCGCACCGATGTCGGCGTGCTGAACGTGCGCACGGGCGATCTCCGGATCGACGATCTCCGATCGTCAGCGAAAAGAACTTCCTCGTCGGCCGCGTCAAGCGGAACCTGTTCCAGCAGTCGTACGTCGGCGCCATCTTCACGGACGGCCATCCCGCGCGAGGGCAGTCGGGCCAGACCTACGGCGCCGACATGCGCCTGGCCACGTCCCGCTTCCTGGGCCGGCCGACAATATCGTCGTGAACGCATACGGCGTCGAGGAGCGTCGAACGAAGGCGTCTCGGGCCAGGACTGGTCGTATGGCTTCTCGGCGCACTATCCGAACGACAGGTTCAACGCCCAGGTGGCGTTCCGCGAGATCCAGGAGAACTTCAAGCCGGCGCTCGGCTTCGTTCAGCGCGACAACGTCCGCATGCTCAGGGTGGCCGGCAGCTACAATCCGCGGCCGAAGGATTTCCTGAACATCCAGCAGATGTTCCACGACATCTACTACACGCGCTTCACGCGGCTGGACAACGGCGAGGTCGAGAGCTGGGACCTGTATGTCACGCTCCTCGACTGGCACCTGAAGCTCCGGCGACAATCTCCACGGGATGTTCGACTTCAACCCCACCTACGAGCGGCTGTTCGAGCCGTTCGAGATCTCGCCGGCGTCTTCCTGCTGCCGGGCGAGTACCGGTTCACCCGCTTCAGGAGCAACCTGCTCTCGACCGCCACGAAGCGGCGGCTGTCGGGCAGCATCAACCTGACCTACGGCAACTACTGGTCGGGGAAGGCCGAGCAGGTGACGACGAGCCTCACCTACAAGCTCCCGCCAGGTTCACGATCAGCCTGAGCACGAACCAGACGTTCGCCCGACTGCCTGAAGGCATTTCATCGCGCGCATCTTCACGTCGAACGTCAGCTACGCGGCATCCCCGTCGCTGTCGTTGTCGAACCTGATTCAGTACCGACAACCGGTCCAGGAATCTGGGCTGGCAGAGCCGCGTCCGCTGGACGCTGCAGCCCGGCAACGACCTGTTCTTCGCGTTCAACCAGGGGTGGATCCAGGAGGATGGCGGCAACCTCCGATTCAGGACGCAGGACAGCAAGGTATCCGCGAAGTTTCAGTACTCGTTTCGCTTTTGAACGAATCCGGGAATCGAGGGAACCCATGCCCTGGTGTCTGCCCCTCATCGTGCTGCCGGTGCTGGTGCTCTCCGCGCCACCGCGGCCCTCCGTGCCGGCTACGGGCGCCGTCCAGTCCGGGGAGATGCTGCGCGCTATCGAGGACCTGAAACGCTATGAGGCGCTGGTCGTCGCATTCCGCGAGGGTCGCGATGACGCCGTCACCGACCTGTTGCAGTGGAAGCAGGATCGGCTCAACGGCGCCATCTCCCTGATCGGCACACTCTTTGATTCGATTCAGGCCCTGGCCGGCGGATTTCCTCAAGTCCGCGATTGTCCTGCACACCGACGCGGCCATCAGGCGCCTCGAGGAGAAGGAGGTCGACGGCGCGTTCTTTCACTTCTCGATCGCGTTCGATTTCCTGCGGCGCGGCGGACCGGCGCTTCGCCCGTTCGCGAGCCGGTGGGTCTTTGCGGTGTCCCGATTGATGCGAAGCCGTGGACGAATTGCCGACGCCGAACAATTCCTGGAGATCGGCCGGGGTGTCGTGCCGGACGATCCCATCGTCTGGTACGAGGGTGGGCTGCTGCAGGAAATGTTCGCCACCGAATGGGCGAGCGCGGCCCCGGACATCGCGACGCGCCCGGCCGAGCCGGTCGCCCGCCGCGACCCGCTCGACGACGTGCTGTGGAACCGTCGGGTACGCCTCGACAGGGCGGAACAGTGGTTCCGGGCGTCCCTCCGAAGTGATGCCTCGAATGTCATGGCGCGGCTACACCTGGGCCGGGTGCAGATGATGCGCCGGGCGAACGGGGAAGCACTCGAGCTGCTGCGCGGCGTCGTCGAGTCGACGGCCGACCGTGCCGCCTCATACCTTGCGGCGATGTTCACCGGAGCGCTGCACGAACGCGAAGGCCGGCTCACCGAGGCCGTCCTCGGTACGAGCAGGCGATCGGGAGATTCGGGGAGGGCCACAGCGCCCATCTCGCGCTCAGCGGGGTGCTTCAGCGCGCGGGCCGGGGAGACGAATCGCGTGCGGTGCTCGTCAAACTGCTCACCGAGAACCTGGACACGAGGCGTGAGCCCTGGTCGTGGTATTTCATCGAGCCGGCCAACATCACGCGCGAGCGCATGGAGTCGTTGCGGCGGGAGGGCCGGCAGTGAAGGCGGCACTCGCCGCCCTCGCGATAGCGTTCGGGCTGCGCACGGCCAGCAAACGTTCCGGAGCGGGGCCGAGGCTGTCGCCGTGGATGCGCTCGTCATGGACGGAAGACGTCCCGTCGGCGGCCTGACCGCATCCGATTTCGAGCTGCGCGACCGGGGGGTCGTGCAGAGCATCGATAGTGTGGCGTTCGAGGACGTGCCGCTGAACGTGATGCTGGCCCTCGACACGAGCCGGAGCCTCGAGGCCCGCCGCTCGAAGAACTGAAACAAGCGGCCGTGGCGGTCGTGCGTCTCCTGCGGCCCGACGATCGGGCCGCCCTGATCACGTTCAACGACTACGTCACGCTCCGGGCGGGCTGGACCGCGGAGATCCGGCAGCTCGAAACGGCCATCCGGCAGACCGAAGCCGCCGGAAACACGGCGCTCTATGACGCCGCGTATTCCTCGCTGACGCTGCGCCATACACGACCCGGCCGCACGCTCGCCCTGCTGTTCAGCGACGGCGACGACACGGCGAGCTGGCTGCCGGGAGACACGGTCATGGAAATCGCCCGCCGCAACGAGGTCGTCGTCTACGCCGTGGAAAAGCCCAGCGGGTTCTGGAGGCCCGGCTTTCGTCTCGATTTCCATTCCGGGCTGCAGACGGGCGCGCCGAGCGTCCTGCGCCACGCGCTGCGCGAGCGGTTCCTGCCCGCACTCTCCCTGGAGACGGGCGGTCAGGACCTGAGAGCCACGCGCCCCGGCAGCCTGCGCGCGACATTCGTCCGGATCATCGAGGAGTCCCGAACGCGCTACTTGCTGACGTACACGCCCCGCGGCGTGGACGCGGGAGGATGGCATCCACTCGAGGTCAAGCTGAAAGGCCGGAGAGGGACCGTGACGGCGCGGCGGGGGTATCTGAAGTAGGCTCGGGCCTCGGGCTTCTCGCGTCGCGCAAAGCGAGTTGGAAACTGGATGCTTGGAAGCTGGGAGCTAGTCTCTAACGATCGCAGCCGCGCCGGCGCGGTCGGAACCGGCGTCGTCGCGGAGTATCGTCGGCGCCGATGTCCGTGGACCCGGCGGGGCGTGATTGGCCGTCCCAATCCGTACCGGCGGCAGCCGGCGGCGCCGCGACCTGGTTCAAGAGGACCGTGGCCGTCGGTTTGAGGTGCAGGTCGCCGGCGGCCGGATTCACGAACAGCGCGGCGGCGGCGTTCGTGTGGTTCCCGCTCACCGACCCCGTCGCGCCGTCCCGCGCCCTGACGCTGCCGTCGAGGACGTTGTTGGCGATGACGACGCCGGTCGTATGGGGGAACCGGTACTCGATGGGGTTCGCGTAGGTCCGTGAAATCAGGATGGTGTTGTGCAGCACCTGGGTTCCAGGCGAGTCGGCGACGTAGATGGCCGAGTCGCCGGCCACGTCGCGATAGATGAAGTTGTTCCTGACGATCCCGCCCGTGTGGTCGTTGGGCGTCCGCTCGATCAGCCCGAGCGCGATCTCGCGCTGGCAATTGACGAACGTGTTGCCGTCGACCAGCGTGTTGGTCGACGCGTTCCACATCAGGATCGCCGGGCCCGGCGAGCTGACCCTGCGGCGCGCGCATGTTCCGGAACAGGTTGTGCCGGATGATCCAGTTGTCGCCGGTGTGGACGTCCACGCCGTTCGTGTAGTCGTCGCGGCTGGTCGTGTCGAACTCGATCACCGAGTACTCCACGATGCCGTTGTCCACGCCGCCGCCCGCGCCGTCAGGGCTGGCCTTGATGTGCTGCTGGCCGGCGTTCACCAGCCGCACGTTGTGGATGAGCGGCGACTGCGCCCCGGCGTTCAGCATGATCGGATGGTAATAGACGTCGCGAATCGTCAGGCTCGCGATCGTGACGCCGCGCACGTTGCCGCCGACCCAGATCCCGAACGGCACACCGCCGTCGCTCGAGGCGTTCATCCCTTTCCCGACCAGCACGACGTCGTCGCGGTTTCCAGTCTCACCGCGGATGCCGACGTTCGTGAAGGTGCCGTTGATGTACAGCGTGGCGGTCAGGTTGTAGGTGCCGGGCGCGATCAGGATCGTCGTGTTGGAGGCGATGGCGGCCACCGCGTTCTGGAGCTGCGTCACGGTGGCGACGCGCACGACCGCGCCGGCAGGCGGCGGCAACGGCGCCGGCGGCACGGCCGGACCGGCCACGGCGGCGCCGGCGGTCAGCGCGAGCGAGAGCAGCAGGAGCCGACGCGCGAATCGCTGACGATTCACCCCTCATTATTGTGATCACTTCCGAGAGCAAGGCGTCTGCCAGCGATGGCTCTTCTGCCGCGACGCCTCCGGCAGGTGCGCGCCGCCCGATCTGTGCGCGATCTCACAGTTTTCGCAGGCGTCCCGGTCATTCTATGCAGCTTTGATTCGATAGGAGCGGGCTCACGGTATACTTCCGACCGATTGTCGGGATCGCGGGCGGCCCTCCGTGAAGGCCCGAACTCGTTCATCCAGAGTTTCTTTTCCGAGGAGTCAGCGATGACCATCTCGCTTCGTTGGGCGCAGACGCCTTGCGCGCAGACGCGTGGCGCGCGGACGCGCCGGCTGCTCTCAGCCGGCCTCGTGGCGGCGCTTGGCGTGGCCGCCGCGCCGATCGGCAAGGTCCAGTTCACCGACACAAAGCTCGCGAACGGGTTGCGCGTGATCATCTCCGAGGATCACTCCGCGCCGGTCTACACCATCGTGGTCCAGTACAACGTCGGCTCGCGCGACGAGCGGAAGGGACGCACGGGCTTCGCGCACCTCTTCGAGCACATGATGTTCAAGGGATCGGAGAACGTCGGTCAGAACGAGCACCCGTACTTGATCTTCATGAACGGCGGCTCCATGAACGGCACGACCAGCAAGGACCGGACGATGTACTACGGGACGCTGCCGGCCAACCAGCTCGACCTCGGGCTCTTCCTCGAGGCGGACCGGATGAAGTCGCTCGCGATCACCAAAGACAACCTGGAGAACCAGCGGAACGCCGTCCAGGAAGAGCGGCGGAGCGGGGTGGACAACCAGCCGTACGGCAAGACCTTCGAAGCGATCGACGAGCTCGCCTACGACAACGCCGCCTACGAACACTCCGTGATTGGATCGATGGCCGACCTCAGCGCCGCGAGCGTGGACGACGTGGCGGCGTTCTTCAAGACGTACTACGCGCCGAACAACGCCGTCGTCGGGATCGTCGGCGACGTGAACACGAAGGCGACGCTCGCGAAAATCGAGCAGTACTTCGGCGCGATCCCCCGGCAGCCGGCGCCCGCCGCGGTGGACATGACGGAGCCCGCGCAGAAGGAAGAGCGGCGGCTCACGCTGGAGGACGGGCTCGCGCGGCTGCCGCGCATCGACATGGCCTACAAGGTTCCGCCGAGCGCCTCGCCCGACGACGACGCGATCGGGGTGCTCGCGACGATTCTGTCCGGCGGACGCAGCGCGCGCTTCTACGAGTCCATCGTCCGGCAGAAGCAGCTGTCGACCGGCGTCTCGGCGTTCACCGGCGAGTCGCGCGGGCCCGGCCTGTTCCGGATCATCGGGACGGTGCTCCCCGGCAAGACGCTGACGGAGCTCGAAGCCGCCATCGACGCGGAGATCGAGCGGCTGAAGACCGAGCCGATCGCGGACTGGGAGATCGCGAAGGCGCGAACCAGCGCCAGGCGGGCGTTCGTCAGCAGCATGGGCAGCACGCTCAGCAAGGCCATTCAGTTGTCGCAGGACGCGCTGTTCTACGACGATCCCGGCCGCCTCAACACCCGCGAGCAACGCATGGCCAAAGTCACGGCGGCCGACGTGCAGCGCGTGGCGCGGGAGTATCTGGTGAAGACCGGCCGCACCGTCGTGCACACGGTCCCGAAAGCGGCCGCGCCGAAGGGAGGCCTGTGATGTCGAACCGCAGCATCACGGCCGCGGCGCTCTCGGTGGCCCTCTCGGTGACGACGTCCGGCGGATCGGCCGGAGCTCAGGGCCCGCCGCCGCAGGGGGGCCCGCAGCCGTCCACCACGCAGATGGTGCTCAAGAGCAAGGCGCCGGTGTCGAGCGAGCTGCTGAAGGTCAAGCTGCCGCGGCCGCAGGAGGCGGACCTGGCGAACGGGCTGCACCTGATCGTCCTCGAAGATCGCCGCCTCCCGCAGATCACGTTCCAGATCATCATCCCCGGCGCGGGGGGTTACTTCGATCCCGCCGACAAGATCGGCCTCGCCAGCTACACCGCGCAGGTCATGCGCGAGGGGACGAAGACGCGGACGTCTCCGCAGATTTCGGAGGCGCTCGAAACGATGTCGGCGACGCTGAACGTCGGCAGCGGGCTGTCCGGTCCCTCGGCCAACGTCTCGGGCAGCTCGCTCACGGAGGATTTCGACAAGCTGATGGAGCTGACGGCGGACGTCCTGCTGAACCCCGCCTTCGCGCCGGCGGAGTGGGATCGCCTGAAGACACGGACCAAGGCCGGTCTCGTCCAGAACCGCACCAACCCCGGTTTCCTCGCGGCGGAAACGTTCAACCGCGCCGTCTTCGGCACGCACCCGGCGGGACGCGTGTCGCCGACCGCGGCCAACCTCGACGCGATCACGGCCGAGGCGCTGGTGGAGTTCCACAAGACGCGCTACGTGCCGGACCACGCGGCGATGGCGTTCGCCGGCGACATCTCGCTGGCCGAGGCGCGGAAGCTCGTCGAGACGAAGCTGTCGGGGTGGAAGAAGGCCGGCACCCCCAAGGGGCAGCTGGCGGATCCGCCGGCCATCGGCGCGCCGAAAGTGTTCCTGGTCGCGCGGCCCGGATCGGTGCAGACGACGCTGAACGTGGGCACGCAGTCGATGATTCGGACGGACCCGGACTACACGGCGTTGACCGTGGTGAACCGCGTCCTCGGCGGCACGATGGGCCGGCTGTTCCGTCATCTGCGCGAGGAGAAGGGCTACACCTACGGCATCGGCAGCGGGTTCTCGGCGACGCAGTACCGCGGATCGTGGTCCGCATCGACCAGCGTGCGGACCGAGGTGACGGAGCCGGCGCTGACGGATCTCCTCGCGGAGATCGCCGAGCTGCGGGAGAAGCCCATCCCGGCCGCCGAGTTCGCCGACGTGAAACGCGCGATCGTCGGCAGCTTCGCGCTGGCGCTGGAAAACCCGCAGCAGGTCCTGGGTTACTACGTCGACAACTGGCAGTACGGCCTCCCGGCCGACTACTGGGACACGTATCCGGCGCGCGTGGCGGCGATCACGCCGGCGCAGGCGCAGGCCGCGGCGCAGAAGTACTGGGCGCCGGGCCGCCTGCACATCGTCGCCGTCGGCGACGCGACGAAGATCACCGACATCCTCAAGAAGAAGGGTGAGCTGGAGATCTACGACGCCGACGGGAACCCGATGAAGTAACTACGAGGGGCTTGTACTCACCACAGAGACAACGGAGATAGCGGAGAAAAAATCGCCGGGTTGTTCTCTGTTTACTCCGTTAACTCTGTGGTGAACACCCTGTTGATTGCAGACCGTAGTCTCTACCCCTCTCTAAGGGCTTCCTGCGGATCCACGGAAGCCGCACGCCGCGCGGGAAGGTAGCTGGCGAGGACCGTCACTGCCACGAGCAATGCGGACACTCCGGCAAACGTGACGGGATCGGTGGGACTCACCTCGAAGAGCAGCCCCGACAGCACGCGCGTCACGAGCAGGGAGGCGAGGATCCCGATCGCAAGGCCGATCGCGGCGGGCTTCGCGCCCTGCGACACCATCAGCCGCACGACGTGTCCTCGTGCCGCGCCCAGCGCCATCCGCAGGCCGATTTCCCGCGTGCGCTGGGTGACCTCGTACGCGACCACGCCGAACAGGCCAACCCCCGCGAGCGCCAGCGCGACGGCGCCGAACATGCCGAACACCAGCATGTTGAAGCGCCAGGGCCCGCGCGTGCGCGCGACGATGTCTTCCATCGTGGTCACACCCCCCATCACGAGCGACTTGTCGAACGATGCGAGCTCCGCCGCGATCGAGGGCGCCACGCGGAGCGGATCGGTGGCGGTGCGGACGGTGAAGTGCTGGACGTCCGACTCGGCCTGGCGGAGCGGCACGTACAGGTCGAAGCGCGGGTTGTCGATCTCCCTATAGCGGGCGGTCGCCACGACGCCGACCACCGTTTGCCAACGTATCGCCTGGCCCTTACGCTCTTCGGTCTGTATCGTCGTCAGGCGCCGGCCGATCGGATCCTGGCCGGGCCAGACGCGGGCCGCCATCGCTTCGCTCACGATCACGACCGGCGGTGCTGTTGCCGTGTCCCGGTTGTCGAAGTGGCGCCCCCGCACCAGGCGAATGCCCATCGAGCGGAAGTAATCGGAGGTGACCGACTCCCAGTTCAGCATGGGGTTGCGGGCCCACGACTGCTTCGTGTCCGCCTGCCCTTCCAGCAGGAACGCGCTGTCCATGCCAATGGGACCGTGCTCGAACGGGCGCTGGAGGACGGCACCCGCTGCACTCACGTGGGGCAGACGTCCGATCCGCGCCAGCAGCTGCTCGACCGCTTCGTGTCTCTGTGAAGGAGCGGGATACCTCGTATCGTCGAGGCCACCAACGTTGAACGTCAGGACATTGGCCGGATCGAAACCGAGATCGATCTGGACCAATCGCGCAAAACTCTGCACGCACAGGCCGGCGGCGACGAGCAGCACCAGCGTTGCGGCCACCTGGACGGCGATCAGCGCCCGGCGCGTCCGGGCCCGCCCCGAGCGATAGGCTACGCCCGTCGAGGCGCCCTTGACGTCGTCGACGAGAGACGGGCGGCTGAGATGGGCCGCCGGAGCAAGTCCAACCACGAGCGTCGTCAACACGGCGACCGCGATGGCAAAGACGAGCACTCGGACGTCGAGCGAAGTGGCGTCCAGGCGTGGAATGTCGGCGGGACTCAGCGCGACGAGTGTATCGAGCGTCAGCGCCGCGACCGCCACGCCGACCGAGGCGCCGAGGAGCGCCAGGAGGGCGCTTTCAGCCAGCAGCTGACGCATGAGCACGCCGCGGCTTGCGCCCAGCGCGGCGCGGACGGCCATCTCGCGCGTCCTGGAGGCCCCGCGCGCGAACAACAGCACCGCCACATTGAAACAGGCAATGAGCAGCAGCAGCACGACTGCCGCCATGAGCGTCAACAGCGCCGGTCGGGCACGGCCGAAGATGTGCGTGAGAATCGGCGTCACAACCATCCGTTCGTCGCTGAGGTCGACCTTGAACTTCTCGGCCTGGCTCTTGATATGGAGCGCGCCCTCCGCCCGGGCCATGCCGATCGTGGCGCCCGCCTTCAACCGCGCCAGGCCATAGAACACACCCAGCCGCTCGAACATCGGCTCGATAGAGCCGCCCTGGTGACGCGCGATCCTGGCGATTCGGGGCGCAGCGGGTGTCCAGTACTTTGCACCTCGCGGGAAGAAGAACTCTTCGGGCATGACGCCGACGATCTCGAACGGCTCGGCAGGCGCTTCCTCGCGCACCATGACCCTGCGTCCGATCACGTTCGGATCGCTGCCGAAGTGCTGCGCCCAGATCGCATGGCTCAGGATCAGGACCGGCGGCGCGGACCGCTGATCGTCTTCCGCGCGGAACGTTCGACCGAGTAGCGGGCGTGCGCCAAGGACGTCGAAGAAAGTGGCGGAGACCACACTGACCGGCATACCGAGCGGCTCGCCGCCGGCAAGGCTGATAGTTCCCCACCAGTTCACCGAACTGACAAGCGCAACCTCCTCGAACGACCCGATGGAAGCACGCAGTTCGCGATCGGCCGAGTACGTCAGCTCCCCAACAGCCTGGTGGCGGGTGTTGCCTTCCCAGATCATGACGACGCGGTCCGGCGCGTTGACGCCGAACGGCCGCAGCAGCACGGCCTGGACGATGCTGAACATCGCCGTGCAGGCGCCGATGCCGACCGCCAGGATCACGATGGCGGTCGCGGCAAATGCCGGCTCGCGCGCGAGGCGCCGCATGGCGTACCAGACGTCCTGCTGCAGCGCGTCCGGCCATGCGGCGCGCAGTCTTCCGAGCATCTTCCGTTCATTCTAGCCGGAGACGTCCGAGGATCGAGATCCGGAGGGGACGGAGATAGCGGAGTGTTGAACGACCGTGTCGAAGGATCTTCGTTGCCTCCGTCACCTCCGATAATTCGCCAACGACGCCCGGCCTCACTCAGTGGGCGCAAGCGCCGCGACGTCCGTCCGGTCGAGGACACGGCCCAGCCCAACGGTTGCAGCCAGGCACTCGCACAGCAAAGCAGCTGAAAACACCGTGGCGGGAATGACGATCGGGACGCGGCCGGCAGCCAGACCGGTGATCGCCGCCGCGACGCCTGCTACCAGCGCGGCCGGCACGATAGCCAGGGTAAGGACGATCGCGGTCCCGGCCATCACCAGCATGTTCTGACCCATCATTTCCACACCGGACCCCGCGGGGCCGATCCGCGCCCATGCGGGAAAGATCACCGCGACCGCATTGTGGAGCAGGAGATGCGTCGTGATGATCGCCGGGGCGACAACGATCGCCGCGACGGCGAATGACGCGCGGGTGGCCCCGCTCCAGACGATCACCTCGGTACAGGGTGCCGCCCGCCAATGCGGCGGCGCACACGAGCAACGCCGTCGCGAGGAGCGAGAGCAGGACCGCGGGCGCAAGGACCTCCCCCCGGACCAGCGCCGCCCCGCTGACCGGCCACGTCTTGAGGACGGCCAGGTGCGCCATATCATGCCGGAGATCGCTGCGGATCATCGTCGGCCCCAGCAGGATCACGCCGGCGGCGAGCAACGTGCACACTATTCCAGCCGTCTGCGACCTCCCCGGCCCGCCGGTGCTGCTCACCACGACGGCGCCCATCGCGATCGCAGTGGAGATCACCGCGACTGTGACGTTCCGCCCGGCCCAACGCGCGAGGATCAGGTTCTTCCAGAAGATCGCGGTTTCAACAGGACCGGTTGGCGCGAGGGCGAACGGAGCCCTTCTCGGTCCGGAGCGGCGTGGAACAGCGGAAGGCTGGCCCTTCCCCGCGTGCCCGGACCTCTCGGCAAGCTCGACTGAGCCCTCTTCGAACGATGCGTCCGAGCGGAGCACCCAGAGCCCGTTCAACAGGAGGAGGACGAGCGCCCCCGGCAGCGCGTCCTGGAACTCTCCTGCCGATTGGGCGAGCGCCACTCGCGCGACGGTGCGGAACGGCCAAAGCACGACGGCAGCCGGTCCCGTCGCGGTGATTCGCTGAAGCTCCTGCGCCATCTCCCCCGGCGTGGCGGCGTCCGACAGCCGCGGCCAGTCAGCCGCGATCGTCACGAGCACGATGACCGTCGCCGCCACCAGGAGGGCCAGGGGGAGCCACTGCCGCGCCACGCTTGCCGGGCCGCGGCCCGCGGTGTTCCGGAGGTTCAGCATCACGCCCATCAGGTGCAGGCCGACAATCGACAGGACGAGATACAGCCCGCCAAACACAACCCACGCGCCCGCCGGACTGCCCGGCGCGAAGAAGATTGTCATGACGACAGCCGACACCACGATGGAGACCTGCGACCGCAGCACCTTGTAGGCGAGGACCTGGCGCCGGTGAACCGGCGCGGTGAAGAGGAAGAACACCTCCGCTCGCGTGACCGACAGCGCCGGCCCGCCCGAGCGGGACCGGATCCACGCCAACGCCGTCGTCACGAACAGGAGCGCCGCGAAAGAGGCCTCCAGCAGGCCGTTCGCGCGCCAGGTCGAGAAGAGCCGGGACGAAGGACCGCTCGGCCGGAACATCATGCCAAGGTAGAGGAGGCCGGCGGCCGACCCGAGAAGGTAGCGCGGCTCGCGAAGCCGCCGCAGCCGGACCTTCACGTGGTTCCGCATCGAGCAGGCGGTCAGATAGAGAAATGCGCTCCCCATCTGCCGTCTAGTCGCGCGCGGTGGCGTCGAGGAAGATCTGTTCGAGCGTGGAGCCTGCGCCCGCCGCCCGCGCCTGCGCCGCGAGCTGTGCGAGCGTGCCGTCGGCGATGCCGACGCCGCGATGGATGATGAGGATTCGGGTGCAGATCTCCTCGACCAGGTGCAGCAGGTGCGACGAGAGGATGACGGCCGCGCCCTGCGCCGCGCGCGACACGATCGTGGCCTTCATGTGCCGGATGCCGAGCGGATCGAGGCCGGTCAGCGGCTCGTCGAAGAGCAGCGCGCGCGGGTCGTGCAGCAGCCCGCACGCGATCGTCACTTTCTGCTTCATGCCGCGCGACAGTTCCGCCGGCAGCGCGTCCGTCTTGCCGGTGAGCTGCAGCTCCTCGATGAGGGCCCGCGCGCGCGGTTCGGCCTCCGCCACCTGGTAAATGCGGCCAACCAGCCGCAGGTGCTCGAGGACGGTCAGGTACTCGAACAGCTGCGGCTCGTCGGGAATGAACGCCAGCACCCGCTTGGCTTCGACCGGCGCGCGGACGATGTCGTGGCCGCCGATGGTCACCGAGCCCGCGCTCGGCGGGTGGATGCCGGCGAGGCAGCGGAGGGTGGATGTCTTGCCCGCGCCGTTGGCCCCGATGAGCCCGAGGATCTCGCCGGGGGCGACGTCGAACGACAGCCCATTGACCGCCGTGGTGGCGCCGTAGGTCTTCGTCAGTCCGCTCACCGCAATCGCCGGCGCGATGGTCACTGCGGCTTCCACGCGCCGAGCAATTGCCGGACGAGAATCAGCTGCCCGACGTGATACGCGGAATGATCCGCGGTCAGCAGCAGCTCCCGGAGGTACGTCTGCCCGGCGCCATGAGGAATCCGGGCCTCGAGATCGATCTTCGGATCGGCGGCGAGCTTTTGAAGCGCCTTGCGGTCCTTCCGGAACTGCTCGATGCTGTCGTCCCACGCGGCGTCCGAGGGAGGCGCCGGCGCCGGCGGCCAGTAGGCAGCCGGCCAGCTCATTTCCTCGTAGTTCGGGTTCCGGCAGAAATCGAGGATGTCGTGCTGCGTGATCCGGAGGTGTTCCAGCAGCTGCCACGGCGAATGCAGGCCCGACGGCTGCTTGCCGCGAGCCTCCGGAGGAACGCCGGCAACCGCGGCATCGAATCCGACGTGCGCGTCCTCCCACGCCAGGAGCCTGGCCAGGTGATCTCGAATGGCGGTCTCGCTCGTCATGCGTCACTCCCCCTCGGGTCAGCGTCCGGTCGCCCGCGATCGGCCGTCAACGGCTCAATTCTTGCGAGCGAAGAGCCATGGGAGAATCGCGTACAGCGGCAGGAGAGGGCAAGTATCCAGCATGAAGCTTCTCGTGACAGGAGCGAGCGGTGTTCTCGGGCGCGAAGTGCTCATCGCCGCTCAGTCCGCCGGGATCGCGGTCCGCGCGATCAGCCGGCGGCCGGCGCCAGGACACACCGGGCGTGAAGAGTGGATGCAGGCGGACCTGGCGACGGGTCAGGGAATAGACGAGGCGGTGCGTGGATGCGACGCGATCGTGCACGCGGCCAGCGATCCACGGCAGGCTGCCGCGGTCGACGTCGACGGTACGCGGCGGCTGCTGGAGGCGGCCGGCCGCGCATCCATCCGGCATCTGGTCCTCGTGTCGATCGTCGGGATCGACCAGGTGCCGTTTTCGTACTACAAACAAAAGCTCGCCGCGGAGCAGATCGTCGGCGCCGCGGGCGTGCCCTTCTCCATTCTCCGGGCCACGCAGTTTCATTCGTTCCTCGACCAGATGATCGCGGCCGCCGCCAAAGTGCCTCTCGTGCATCCGGTTCCGGCGGGGTTTCTCGTTCAGCCCGTCGAGGCTTCCGAGGTGGCCGAACAGTTGATGCGGTGCATCGCCGACGGACCACGAGGCCGCGTCGCCGACTTCGGGGGTCCCGAAGTGCTTTCGTTCAAAGGCGCCGCCGTCCAGTGGCAGGAGGCGCGGCAGGTCCGTAAGCGGATCGTGCCGGTTCCCGTTCCCGGGCCGATGGCCAGGGCGCTCCGAGCCGGCAAGGCCACGGCGCCGCAGGGCGGCCGGGGACGGATTTCCTGGCGGGAATGGCTCATGGGAACGCAGGGCTGAATCCCCAATCCCTAATCCCCAATACCGAATCCCTAATCGCTAATCCTTGAATCCCTGAATCCTGTCCGCTTGCAGCGCCCGACGCGATGCAAGGATCCAACGATTCAACGATTCAACGATTAGTGATTAGTGATTGTTCCTTGCCACTGCTTTCCGTTCCCCGCTAGAATCCCGACCGGCAAGCCTGTTCAACGTTCGAGGAGGATACACACATGACCAGACGGAGCGGAATCGCCGGCGCAGCAGCGCTCGTCGCCCTGCTGACGATGGCCTCGTCGGGGTGGGCGCAAGTCACCACCGCGTCGGTGACGGGAACCGTCAAGGACCCGCAGGGGGCCGTCATCCCCGGCGCGGCCGTCACGCTGATCAGCGAAACACGCGGCACGCAGCTGCCGGCCGTGTTCGCGAACGCCAACGGCGACTTCACGTTCGCCAACGTCTCGCCCGACCGGTACACGGTGCAGGTGACGATGGACGGGTTCAAGACGCAGAAGCGCACCGGCGTCGTCGTCAGCGCGGGCGACCGGATGTCGGTCGGCGCCATCGCGATTGAAGTCGGCGGGCTCACCGACACCGTGCAGGTCAAGGCCGAATCCCCGATCGTCCAGACGACCAGCGGCGAGCGATCCTTCACGGTCGATCGGGAAGCCGTCGAGAACCTGCCGATCGCCAACCGCAGCTTCATGGCGCTCGCCTTTCTTGCGCCCGGCGTGTCGATCGACGACAACAACACGCCGACGCGCATCGGCGGCGGCGGCGATCCCAACATCATGATGGACGGCGTGTCGGCGATGGACACCGGCAGCAACCGGCCCCTGCTGCAGATGAACGTCGAGTCCATTGCCGAAGTCAAAGTGCTGACGTCGGGCTACCAGGCGGAGTACGGGCGCGCGAGCGGCGTGCAGATCACGGCCGTCACGAAGGGCGGCACCAACCGCTTCCGCGGGTCGGTCTACGACGTGGAGCGCAATTCGGACTGGTACGCGAACAGCAAGACCAACAAGCTCAATGGCGACCCCAAGGCGACCCTGAAGGAGAAGGACTGGGGCTATTCGATCGGCGGCCCGATCGGCAAACCGGGCGGGAACAACAAGCTGTTCTTCTTCTACGCCCAGGAATTCTCGCCGCGCACGGCCGGGAACAACGTCGTGCGCTACCGGATGCCCACCGCGCTCGAACGCGCGGGGGACTTCTCACAGTCGACCGACAACAACGGCAATTTCTTTCCGTACATCCGGGATCCGCAGAGAACGGGCGCGTGCACCGCGCCGACGCCGACCGCGGCGGCGGTCACGACGGCCTGCTTCCAGGACGGCGGCGTGGTCGGCCGGATCCCCGCGGATCGTCTGTACCAAACCGGGTTGAACATCCTGAAGCTCTATCCGATGCCGAACCTGCCCGCCGCGTCCACGGGCACGAACAGCTACAACTACGAGATCACCAGGCCGTCGGAGAGCGTGCTCTCGTACCAGCCGGCGGTCCGCCTCGACTATCAGCCGATGCAGAAACTGCGCGCGACCTTCAAGTATTCGGCGTGGATGCAGCGGGACCAGCTCTTCCTGGGATCCATCCCCGGCTTCAACGACACGAGAATGCAAGGCGCGCCCGTCGTCAGCTACACGACGTCGGTGAATTACACGCTCAGTCCGACGATGTTCCTGGAAGCGACCTACGGGCACAGCCAGAACGAGCTGGCCGGCTGCGCCCAGGCGCAGTCCTCGACCGGGTCGATCTTCTGCAACAACGCCGCGGGCACCCAGGGCGTCCCGATGACCGACGTGGCGAGCCTGCAGGGCGCCGGGCTGGCGAATCTTCCCTTCCTGTTCAACAACGCCACGGTGCTCGATCCGGGCTACTACGCCGTCAAAGCGCTGAACGAATTGCAGCCGGCGTTCTGGGACGGGAGCCGGATGGCCAAGCTCCCCACCTTCCAGTGGGGCGGCCGGGTGGCCAATGCCGGCGGCAACTGCGGGTCAGGGTGTGCGCCGCCCACGCTCGGCTTCCCGGGATGGCTCAACATCAACTCCACCAATGACTTCGCGATCAGCCTGACGAAGGTCATGGGCCGCCACACGATCAAGACCGGGTTCTACAACACGCACAGTTACAAGGCGGAACAGACCAGCAACAACGCGTTCGGCACGATCAACTTCGCGCAGGACACCGCCAATCCCGCCGATACGCAGTTCGGCTTCTCCAATGCGGCAACCGGCACATTCGCCTCGTTCCAGCAGGCGACGAAAGTACGTCGAGACCGCGTCGATCTACAACAACGCGGAGGCCTACATCCAGGACAACTGGAAGGTCAACAACCGGCTCACGCTCGACTACGGGCTGCGGTTCGTGCACCAGGGAGCCCAGTACGACAACCTGGGGCAGGCGTCCAATTTCCTGCCGGACAGGTGGTCGCAGGGGGCAGCGCCGGTGCTGTACGTGCCCGGCTGCGCCAACGGCGTGTACCCGTGCACGGGCAACAACCGTCAGGCGATGAACCCGAGCACGGGTCAGTTCCTCGGGGTGAACACCACGAGCGCCTTCGGCACGCTCGTGCCGAACAGCGGCAACGCGCTGAACGGCATTTTCCTCCAGGGCGAGGGAGGCCTGCCGAAAGCGACGTACTCCGCACCCGCTCTGGCGATCGCGCCGCGCTTCGGGATGGCCTACGACCTCACGGGCCAGCAGCGCATCGTGCTCCGCGGCGGCGCCGGGATGTACTTCGATCGCCCGTACTCCTCGCCGTTCTCACAAGGCGTGAACAACCCGCCCACGTCCGGCACCATCACCGTGCAGTACTCCAACCTTCAGACCTTGGGCAGCGGCGGCCTGACGACCGAGGGCGCGCCAGGACTGAACGCGTTCCCGGAGGAAATCGATCTGCCCACTTCCATCCAGTGGAACGGCGGCGCGCAGATGACGCTGCCGTGGGCGATGGCCCTCGACGCGTCGTACGTCGGCCAGCACGCGTACAACCTCTTCAACGGCGTGAACATCAACGCGATCGACTTCGGCCTGTATTTCCTGCCGGAATCTCAGGATCGCACGCAGACGCCCACGACGCTGGGGTCGAACGCGCTCCCGCAGAACAACCTGCGCGCCATCAGGGGCTACGCGGGCATCACGCAGCAGCAGAACCGCGCGTGGAGGACCTACCACTCGATCCAGCTGTCGCTCAACCGCCGGTTCCGGAACGGGCTGTCGTTCGGCGTCTTCGACGTGATCGGCCTGTACGACAGGCAGCAGTCGGGCGCCAGGCTGCAGCACAACGCGGACGGATCGTTTTCGTTCCGCGCCGATCAGGCCGAGGCGGACAAGCTGCTGGGAGAGAACAACCCGGTCCGCAACACGGTGCGAGCCAACTTCGTGTGGGACCTGCCCGATCTCAGGAGCGCCAGCCCGGCTCTCAAGGCCGTCGGCTACGTGCTGAACGACTGGCAGGTGTCCGGGATCTGGTCGGGCGCCCGGCGAGGCGTGAACATCACGGCGGGCAACACGAACGTGCCCTCGTCCGCGTATACGGTGGGCTACAGCTATCAGAACGGCGGCGGCAACCAGAACATCACCGGCTCGCCCGACTACGGCGCGCGCGTCATCGTCATCGGGGATCCCGGCGCCGGCTGCAGCAGCGACCCGCTCCGGCAGTTCAACACCAACGCGTTCCGGGGGCCGGCGGTCGGCAGCGTCGGCCTCGAATCGGGGACCAACTACCTGCACGGCTGCTTCATCAGCGTGATGGATCTCGCGATCGCGCGGAACATCCGGCTGGGCGGGGCGCGGACCATCCAGCTGCGCGTGGACATGTTCAACGCCTTCAACCAGTCGGGGATCACGGCGCGGAACACCGGGATCACGTTCGTCAGCCCGACCGACATGACGATCCAGAACCTGCCGTTCAACGCGGACGGCTCGGTGAACGACTCGCGCTCGCGGCCGCGCGGCGCGGGACTGGGCGTGGCGACGGGCTACCAGAACCCGCGGACGGTGCAGGCGCAGATCCGATTCTCATTCTGAGCAGGGAGATGAGATCAACTTCCAACGAACCAACTCCCAACTCCCAAAGTGTCTGGGGGTGAAAGTCGCGGCGGATTTGACCCAGTGTCTGGCCTAGTGCTTTGAACAGGAGGTCAGGAGATAAGGAGATTTGTTTTCTTGGTTTCTAACCAGAAAACCAGAAAACTCCTGAACTTCTGATCTCCTGTTGACGACCGGTAAAGAAATACCTCCCCACTCTCAAGGTGCCATTGGGAGTTGATCGTGCCTCAGGTTGACATCTGACCCAAGCGGGCCGCATACTTGGGTCAGATGTCAACCCGAGAAGATCCCGACCGCCTCGCCCTGATGCAGGGCACGCTCGACGTGCTCATCCTCCGCACCCTCATTTTCGGGCCCGAGCACGGCCAGGGCATCGCGCGCGCGATCCAGCAGACGTCGGCCGACGAGCTGCTGGTCGACCACGGCGCGCTCTACCCCGCGCTGCAGCGGCTCGAAGCCCAGGGCTGGATCTCCGCGAAGTGGGGCACCTCTGCCAACAACCGCAGGGCGCGGTTCTACACCCTCACCAGGACCGGCCGCGCGCAGCTGGCGCGCGAGTCGAGCCGGTGGCGCCGGCTCGCCGCCGCGATGGCCCGTGTGCTCGGACCCGAACCGGAGAACGGATGATGCGGGCATTCTGGCGGCGCCGCACCCACGAAGACTTCTCGGATGAAGTTCAGGCGCACCTCGAGCTCGAGGCCGAGCGCCTCATCGGCGACGGCACGAGTCCCGAGGCCGCGCGCAGCGCCGCGAGGAAGTCGTTCGGGAACGTCGTGGCGGTCAAGGAGCGCTACTACGAAGCCAGCCGCTGGAAGTGGCTCGACCAGCTCTCGCAGGATCTCCGCTACGGCGCTCGCGGCCTGGCGAGGAGCCCCTCGTTCCTGGCGACCAGCGTGATCACGCTGGCGGTCGGCCTCGGGCTCGTCACGGTGGCGTTCACGATCTTCAACGCCTACGTCCTCCGCCCCTTCGCGGTGCAGGACCCCTCGGCGCTCCACCGCATCGCCTGGCGATCGCGGGATGCCGGCGGGCAGTCGTTCTGGTGGCGCGACTACGTGGAACTGCGGGAGCGGCGCGATCTGTTCGACGCGTCCGTCGCCGAGGACACGCGGTTCGTGTCGTCGAACGGCCGGCCGCTCGCGATGGGCCTCGTCTCCGACAACTACTTCGAGGCGCTGGCCCCGCGCTTCCTCCTCGGCCGCCCGCTGACGGCACTCGACGCGCACGCGCCCGTCATCGTGCTCGGCCACCAGGCGTGGGTCCGCCTGTTCGCGAGCGATCCGGCGGCGCTCGGCCGCGAGATCGATCTCGACGGCCGGCCGTTCGTGATCGTCGGCGTCGCGGGGCCGCGGTTCTCCGGGCTCGACGAGTATCCCCGCGACGGCTGGGTGTCGATCACCACCTACGCCGACGCCAGGCCCGGCCTGCTGGGCCAGGACCAGCCGCATCGTCTCGAGATCACCGCGCGGCTGCGGAAGGACGTGAACCTGGCCCACGCCGAGAGCGCGCTGACGCCGTTCATGGCGCGGATGGTGGAGCCGCCGCGCGACGCGCGGGAGGTCCGCGCGGAACTGCGCCCGCACGCCACGCCGAACCCGCTCTCGCTCGGGCTGCTGGCGGTGCTGTCCCCGGTCTTCGCGGCGTTCGTCCTCGTGCTCGTCACGGCGTGCGCGAACGTCTCGAACGTCATGCTCGCGCGCGCCATCGCGCGCCATCGCGAGATCGCCGTCCGCCTCGCGCTCGGCGCGAGCCGGGGCCGCATCGTGCGGCAGCTCCTGGCGGAAGGCCTGCTGATCGCGGTACTGGCGGGCGCCGCCGGGCTCGCGCTGGCCGCGTGGACGCTGCGGGCCGGAATCGCCGCGCTCTTCAGCACCCTTCCGCCGTCGGTGGCGGCGCTGTTCAAGGTCATCCCCCTGGATTTCGACGCCCGCGTGTTCCTGTTCGCGCTCGGCGTCGCCGCCGCGACCACGCTCGTGTTCGCGCTGCTGCCGGCGCTGCAGGCGTCGCGGCTGTCGCTCACCGACGCGCTGCACGGCCAGCGCCACGGCACGGCCGCGGGCTCGCGGCTCCGGAGCGCGCTCGTCGTCGGCCAGGTCGCGGTGTCGCTCGTGCTGGTCGTCGTGGCGCTGACGCTGGCGAGGAACTTCTCGGCGCTCGGCGCGATCGATCTCGGGTATCAGACACGCGGCGTGTACTCGGTCAATATTCGGGGCGGGCAGACCGGGCTGGTCCCGAAGCTGGCGGAAGTCCTCGGCGCGGATCCCCGGATCGGCGAGGTGGCGGTCACCGGCGGCAACCCGCTGTTCGTTCGATCGCGCGCCGTCGCGGCGTCGGCCGGCGCCGGGGGGGCCGCGACCGGCACGCGCTACACCTTCGTGTCGCCGGAGTATTTCTCGATTCTCGGCATGCCGATCCTGCGCGGACGCGGGTTCCGCCCGGACGAGGCGCGCGCGTCCGCGCCGGTGGCGATCGTCAGCGACGCCACGGCTCGCCGCTTCTGGCCCGGGGGAGATCCGGTCGGGCAGTCCATCAGGATCGAACGGCCCGAGGGGCGGCCGGTCGACGAGCTGCCCGGCTACACCGAGGTCACGGTTGTCGGCACCACGAGGGACGTCGTCAGCGGCATGATGTTCGACGGGCGCGACGCCGGGCACATCTATCTTCCGGCGCACGCCGCGGATCCGCACGCCCTCGCGGTGCTGGTGCGGCCCCGCGCGTCCACCACCCTCGGCCCCGACGTGCTCCAGGAGATCCTCAGGCGCGCCGGGCCGGATCCCGAGGTGTTCGAGGCGCTGCCGCTCGAGGACATGCGGATCACGCAGATGTACCCGCTCCGCGCCGCCGCGTGGATCGGATCGCTGCTCGGCGCGATCGCGCTGCTGCTGAGCGTCTCGGGCCTCTACGGCGTGCTGTCGTACACGCTGAATCAGCGGACGCGGGAGATCGGGATTCGCATGGCGCTCGGCGCGAGCGCCGGCGCCGTCGTGCGCCTCGTGATGCGGCAGTCCGCGCGCCTGGCCGGCGTCGGCGCGATCATCGGTTTCCTGATCGCGTTCAGCGCGATGAAGGCGCTGAGCGCCGCGATCCAGCTGCAGAACGTCTCGCTGCTGAACGTCGTCCCGTTTGCCGCCGGCCTCGCGTTGGTGCTGGCCGCAACCGCCGTCGCCGCATTCCAGCCGGCCCGGCGCGCCACGCGCGTGGACCCCGCGGAGACGCTGCGCGCCGACGCATAGAGATCAAAATCACTAATCCTTGGATCCCCGGATCCGAGTAGCGGCGTCCGGCTGCCGCCTTCGCCGCGGAAGCCGGACGCCACATTCGGTTTGAAACCGGCCCTACGACCCGTTGCCGTTCCGCCCACGGCCGTCGGCTGCGGGGCGCGGCGGCACGGACGTCCCGCGCGTGGCCTCTGCCGGGCGGGCGATCACCTCCATCAATCTCGCGGCGATGCGCTCCGTCGGCAGAATGTCCACGGCCGCGTTCATGGTCGCGGCCGCTTTGGGCATGCCGTACACGGCGCTGGTTCCCCGATCCTGCGCGATGGTGTGGTGCCCGCGCGCCCGCAAACCCTTCAGGCCGAGGGCGCCGTCGGCGCCCATGCCGGTCAGCAGGACTCCGACCGCGGCACCGCGCCACAGCCGGCTCACGCTCTCGAAGAACACATCGACCGAAGGACGGTAGGCACAGTGACGCGGCTCGAGCGTGTAGCCAAGACGATAAGCGGACTTCAGAACCAGGTGATCGCTGGTGCCGGCGATCAGCACGGTGCCGGGCACGGGACGCTCGCCCTCGGTGGCGACTCTGACGGCCATACCGGACTGCTCGTTCAACCAGTCCGCCATCCCGCGGGTGAACTTCGCGTCGAGGTGTTGGACGACGACAATCGCAGCCGGAAAGTCCTGTGGCAATCCACGCAGCACCGCCGCCACCGCTGCCGGGCCGCCCGACGACGCGCCGATCGCGACCAGCGGCACCGCCTCGACTGCATGGTCACCGGGCACGACGGGAGTCGGCGCGGCCTTCTCGCCAATCAGGCGCGATACGATCGCCATCCGTCCCAGGAGCGGCGCCGCATGCTCGCGGCTGCCGGAGGCCGGCATGTCCGCCGCGTCCATCGCGCCATGGCCCATCGCCGCGAACACACGCGCGGCGTCGAGGAGCACACTGGCCGCCACGATCAGAATCGCGCAGGGGGTGCTGGCCATGATTCGCCGCGTCGCCTCGACACCCTCGAGGCCGTCGAGCAGGCCCATCAGGATGAGGTCCGGCGTGTCCGTCGCACAGCGCTCGACCGCGCCGGCGGCGCTGGTCGCGACCCAGATCACCTGGTGCTCCGGCCTCAGTCCGACCGCCTGCCGCAGCACCTCGCCGTCGCGGGGGTCCGCGTTGACGATCCCGACTCTCATGCCGCGTCGCCGATCAGGTCCACGACCGTCTGGATCAGCGTCTCGTCGTGGAAGCTGCCCTTGGTCAAATAGTGAGCGGCCCCCGCCTCGAGCCCGCGCTGGCGATCTTCCTCGCGGTCCTTGTAGGAGACGACCACGACTGGAATCGATTTCAGGTTGGGGTCCTTGTTGATGAGCGCGACGAGCTCGATGCCGTCCATGCGCGGCATGTCGATGTCGGTCACGACCAGATCGAAATGGCCGGTCCGGACGGCATTCCAGCCGTCCATGCCGTCCACCGCGACCTCCACGTCGTAGCCGCGATTGCCCAGCAGCTTGCGCTCCAGTTCGCGCACGGTGAGCGAGTCGTCGACCACGAGCACCCGCTTGCGCTTCTTGGCGCTGCCGGCGGCGCCGTCGTGCGGCACCGGGCTCAGTCGCCCGCCGGACACGAGCTTGTCCATCGAACGCAGCAGGTCTTCGGTGTCGACGATCAGCACCGGCGAACCGTCCGGCATCAACGCGCCGGCCGCGATGTCCTGGATCTTGCCCAGCTGCCCCGCGAGCGACTGCACGACCAGCTCGCGCTCGCCCAGGAACCGCTCCACGACCAATCCGTACGTGTGGCTGGCATCGCCGAGGACGATCACCGACAGTTCGCCGCTGGCTGGCGCCGGGGCGGGCGTTTCCAGTACTTGATGCGCCGCGACGAGCCCGATCCGCTGTCCGTCGAAGTCGAAGTGCTGCCGCCCTTCGAGCAGCTCGACCCGGTCCCTCGACACCTTGAGCGTGCGAACGATGAGGGCGAGTGGAAACGCGTACGGTTCGCCGCTGATCTTCCGCCAGCAGCGTACGGACCACGGAGAGCGTGATCGGCAGTTGGAGCTGAAAGCGGTGCCCTGACCGGGCCGCGACGACACGCGAACCGTGCCGCGCACCTGCTTGATCATGTCCTGGACGACATCGAGACCGACGCCGCGGCCGGAAATCTCCGTGACCGCCTCCTTCATCGAAAAGCCGGGCAGGAAGAGGAACTCCAGCAGTTCCGCTTCGCTCAGCGCGGCGGCGCCGTGCGCATCAATCAGCTTCCGCTCGACGACCGCCCGGCGGAGGCTGTCCAGATCGACGCCGCGGCCATCGTCGGAGACCGTTACGTGCAGGGCCCCCGCGCTGTGACGGGCTTCGAGCCGCAGCACGCCCTCGACCGGCTTGCCGGCGGCGCGGCGCCCGGCCGGCGACTCGAGGCCGTGATCGACCGCGTTGCGCAGGAGATGACCGAGCGGCGCGTCGAGCCTCGCCAGGATGTCGCGATCCACGCGGGTGGCCTCGCCGACGATCTCCAGCCGGGCCTCTTTCCCCAGCGAGCGGGCGACATCGCGGACCATCCGCGGGAATCCCTGAACGCCGTCCGCAAACGGCCTCATGCGGCACGCCAGCGCCTCCTCATACAGCCGGTTCGAGAGGTCGATGGAGCGGCGATCGAACATCTCGATCTCGCGGAGACGGTCGGACAACACCTCCTGGCACTCGCGGATCGTGCGTTGCGCGACGGCGAATGCCGTTTCCGCCTGCTCACTCACCGGCTGCGCCGCGAGCGTCTCGCGGAGGCCGTCGAGGGCCTTGCTCGAGTCCTGCTGCAGCCGCTTGAGCCGGAGCAGCGATTGGGTGAATGGGCTGCACCCATCGCGACTCGACGAGCGACTCCCCGGCGAGGCCGAGCAGGCGGTTCAGGTTCTCCGCCGTGACGCGCAGCACGCGGTCCGACGCCTCCGGCACGCCATCGGTCGATCGACGGTGCGGGATCGCGCCGGTGGAAGGCGAATCGGCGGGTGCCCCCTCGGGCGCGGCCTCGGAGTCGGTGTCGATGATGCGCGCCAGCGCCGACACGCACGCGTCCACCTCCGGCTTCCGGTCGTCGGCCCACCGGCCCAGATCCGCCTCCGGCGTGTTGGCGATGCGAAGCAGCAGGTCGGTGGCGCCGAGCAGCCGGTCGATTTGTGCCTGCCGGAGCGTCGTGCGGCCCTCTTGCGCGGCCACGAAGCAATCTTCCATGGCATGGGCCACTCGGACACCGACGCTCAGGCCGACGATGCTCGCCGCGCCTTTGAGCGAGTGTGCGGCGCGCATGCACAGTTCGAGCTGACCAGCGGCCGCGTGGTCGCGCTCGAGCGCCAGCAGACTGGCGGTCAGAACCTGCGACTGGCCGTCCGCTTCCTCTCGAAACAGCTCGAGCAGCGAAATCTCGTCGAGATTCCGGCTGCTCACGCGCGGCTCCGCTTCAGCATGTGAAACATCAGCTCGTCGTCGAGCACGCCGACCGAACGTCCCTGCCAGGGCAGGATCGCTTTCGAGTATGTCGCGGCCGCCCTGGCGACGGTCGCCGGCACGTCCGTCAACTCGCGTGGATGAAAGCGGTGGATGCCGTGGACGTCGTCGACGGGGCACACGGCGCGCACGTCGTCGCGGCGGATGACCAGCAGGCGCTGATGCGCCTTGACGCCGGGCTTCGCACTGGCTTCCGACGCGGGCCCGAGACCGAGCACCCGGCCGATCGACACACAGACCAGGAGCTCGCCGCGCACGCTGGTCACGCCGAGAATCACCCCGGTCGGCCGGTGCGGCAGCGAGTGAATCGGGAGGAGGTTCGCCACTTCGGTGACCGCGGATGTGGGCAGGGCGAGCCACTCGACGCCGACACGGAAAATCACGACCGACTCCGTGTCGCGGTCCGCGGTCGCGCCCGGCTGCGCGACATGAACCGTCCAGCGATCGAGGTCGTCGGCCGACGCGGCACGATCGAGCAACTCGGTGGCGCCGGCGCTGTAGACGGGACAGTTCCGGCAATGCACGTGCTCGACGAGCTCCGGGCAGGAGCGATCCCCGGCGACGCCGATCGCGTTCCAGCAGGCGGTCATGTCACGCCCTTCCGGCAGATTCGGCCCGCCGGGCCCGATCACGGAGCAGCCGCGCCCGGTCGGCATGGCCCTGCTGTTCCAGCAGGAGCGCGAAGTGAATGAGGGCGTCGTGATGATCCGGCGCGAGATACAGCGCCTTGCGATAGAACTCCGCGGCAGCCGTCTGATCGCCACGTGCGCCATGTACCAGTCCCATCAGATAGAACGCCTGCGCCGACGGACCGTGCAGCCCCAGATGCGCTTCGCAGCAGACGGCGGCTTCGGCGAAGTGTCCCCCGTCGGCGAGCTCGGTGGCTCGGTCGAGGCCGGTCTCCGCAACGGTCTTCACGCCGACGGCCGGCGAGATGGGCGGTTCGTCGGCACGCCGGGTCGGAGCAAGATGAAGCAGGGGTGGGGCTGGCAATACGGCTGCGTGCGCGGCTCGCACCGTTACCGGGCGCTTCACCGGTTCGGCGGCGCGGCCCGGCCGGGCGCTCGATTTCCGGAATGCGAACGCCAACGGCACCTTGGCCGATTCGAACGCATGGCTGAGCAACAGGCCGGTCTCGGACGGCGCGACGAACAGCACCGCCTTCGGCGCCAGCAGGCGCGCCAGCACGCCGACCGCGCGATCCTGCGTGGGCCGATCGAAATAGATCAGCAGATTGCGGCAGAACACCGCGTCGTAGATGTCCTGGCCCGGCAGAAAATCTGCGGCCAACAGATTGGCCTGCTCGAAGTGCACTTGCCGCCGGACCGCGCTCTTCAGGCGATAGCCGTCCGGCATCGCATCGAAGTGGCGATCCCGAAAGGACAGGTCCTGGCCGCGGAACGAATTCTTCCCGTAGACCCCGCGATCCGCGTAGGTGAGTACGCGGCGACTGATATCCACGGCGTCGATCCGAAAGCGGTCCGCGGGAATGCCCGCATCGATGAGCGCCATCGCCATCGAATACGGTTCCTCGCCGGTCGAGGACGGCAGGCTCAACAGGCGCAGCACGCGGCTCGACGGACCGCGCAGCCATGCTTCGTGGCTGACGCGGGCGAGCATCGTGAACGCTTCCGGGTCACGGAAGAACCACGTCTCCGGAACGACCACCGCTTCGATGAGCGCCTGCAGCTCGGTGGCGCGCGCGCACACGTGGTCCCAGTACGCGCGACGATCTTCAATGGCGCACGCCGACTGGCGCTGCTGGACGGCGCGTTCGACCGACGACGATCCGATCGACTCGGCGTCGAGCCCCATCGACGACTTGAGCAGGTCGGCGAAGTCCCCGGCCACCATCAGCGCTCCTCACCCTGTGCGAACAGCATGTCCCGTATCGGCGCGGGGAGCAGCGCGCCGGCGTCGACCCGTTGCAGCAGGCCGCGCGCGTCGCTGGCGACCGGGCCCAGATACGGCGTCCGCGGGTTGGTGACCCCGGACGGCACGAAATCCGCCGGGTCGCGCCGGACCGTCTCGCTGGCTCGTTCGGCGATCAGGCCCAGCAAGCGCGGCGTGCCGTTGCGATCCGGATACCGGATCAGGACGATACGAGTATTCAGGCGCCGCTCGGCCGGCCGTCCGATTGCCAGCTCGCTCAAGTCGATGACCGGCACCGGCGCGCCGTGGTAGTTGAGCACGCCGGCCACACCCGCCGGCGCCTGTGGAATCGCGCTGATCCCGACGAGCGGCAACACTTCGGCCACCATCGCCGTGTCGAGGGCGTAGCGATCCTGCCCCAGTTGAAAGACGAGGAAGAGCACGGCTAGGCCACCAGCTTGAAGCGCGACGCGCCGCTGCGCATCCCGCTCGCCGCCTGGTTCAGCCCGTCAATCACCTGGCTCGACTGGCGCAGCGATTCGACCGTCTGCTGCGCGGCTTCGCTCAACTGCGCGAGCGCCTGGGTGATCTGCTCGGCGCCGGTCGCCTGCGCCTGCATGCCCTCGTTGACGGCTTCGCAGCGCGGGGCCAGCGCCTGCACCTGCTGGATGATTTCGGACAACTGGCCGCCTACCTGGCGGACGTCCTGCTGTCCCCGGCGGACCTCCTCCGAGAACCGGTCCATGCCCATCACGCCGGCCGATACGGCCGACTGGATTTCCTTGACCATCTGCTCGATGTCGTACGTCGCCACGGCGGTCTGATCGGCCAGGCGGCGGATCTCGGTCGCCACGACGGCAAACCCACGGCCGTACTCGCCGGCTTTCTCGGCTTCAATCGCCGCGTTCAGCGACAGCAGGTTCGTCTGATCGGCAACCTTGGTGATGGTCGTGACCACCTGGTTGATGTGGCCCGCTTTCTCGTTGAGCACGGCCAGCTTGGCGTTGATCGACCCGGCGGCCGTCATCACCTGGCTCATCGTCTCCTCCATCCGCGTGAGCCCGGCCTGCCCGCTGCCCGCGAGCGTGGCGGTGTGCTCGGCCACGGTGGACACTTCGTTCATCGTCCGGACCAGTTCCTTCGACGTGGCGGAAATCTCCTTGGAGGTGGCGCCGATTTCCGTCGTCGTCGCGGCGATCTCGCTCGCCGTCGCCTGTTGCTGCTTGGCCGTGGCGGCGATCTCGTTGACCGACGTGTTGAGCTGAACGCCCGATCGCTGGACTTCGCCCATCAGCTTCGACAGCCGGTCGACCATGTTGGCGAGCGCGTGCCCGAGCGCGTCGTGCTCGGACCGTTTCGTGACGGTGACGGCCAGATCGCCGGCGGCGATCTGCTCGGCCACGCCGACCATGTCCTTCAGGGCGCCGACCATCCTCTCGAAGGCGTGCGCCAGCACCCCGATCTCGTCCCGGCGCGACTCGAGAACCGCGGCTCCGCCCAGGTCGCCCGTGGCGAGGCGGTTGGCCCTCGCGATGACGGATCCGAGTGCGATCGTGATATCGCGAATGATGAAGAGACCGATGCCGGAGACGACGAGGAGCCCGAGCGCGGCCCACGCGAGGGTCTCCAGCACCTCGCGCTGGAACGTCGCGATGCGCTTCTCGAGCAGGCCTTTCAGGAGCCGGGTCGCGGCGGCCTCCATTTCGAAGATCGAGTTGACGCTGTGGGTGAGGTCACCGTAGTAAGCGGCGGCGTCCTGGCTGCCGCGGCCGGTGAGGGCCAGCTTCGCGACGGCGGCGATCGCCTGGTCCACCGCGGCGGCGCTGGCGCGCGCTTCGGCCTCGAGTTGCGGCTTGAGGGTCTCGTTGGCGGCGAGCGCCTTGCCGACCGATTCGTCCACTTTCTTCTGCATGAACCCGGCGAGCACCGGTAACCGGTTGAGCGCGTCGAGCGGTTCAGCCGTCCGCGTCCCGGCGGCGATGAGCGCCGTCCCGCGGCCGCGGGCCTGAGCGACCAGCTCGCTCAACTCCGGGCCCTGAAACACGAGCAGGTTCATCAGGTAATAGCTGTCGATGTCGGGATCGAGCGTGAGCTTCGACGTATCTCCGACGGCGGTGATGAGCGCGATGGTGTCCTCGAGAACCTTGGTGTGGCGGGCGAAGCTCTCGGCCGCCGACACGCGCACATTCCGGTCCAGCAGCTCGCGGCAGGAAGCGCTGAGGGCCGCCCATCGCTTGCTGGTGTCGAGCGCGCCGTCGAGCCGTCGATCGACTTCGTCGATTGCCTTGATGTCGGCCCGGACGTCGTCGGCCTTCCCCGCGAGCGGGGCCGCGAACGAAGCGTCACCGCTCAGCCAGGCCGCCGTCATGCCCCGGTGCTGCTGCAGATCGCGCAAGAGGGCCAGGGCAGGCGTGTAATATTCCAGTCCGCGAAGCTCCTGCTCCGCGAAATCGACGCCGAGGACCTGGATCGACGACGTCATCTTGTACGTCACGCCGGCGAATGGCAGCATGAAGACCGCGCCCATCAACGCCAGCTTCTGCCACACTCTCAGGTTCTGCATGATCCTGCCTTTTTGTCCTGATCCTTGCCGGCCTCGGCAGGTCCATCCGGTTCCGCGACCGGATCGACGGCGCCGCCCACGACGGCGTGGCGACGAAGGCAGGCGATCAAGTCGGCTCTGGCCGGCAGCTTGACCAGATAGTCGTTCGCGCCCGCGGCCCGCGCTCGAGCGCGGATGTCCGGGCTGTCGTCCGCGGAGAGCACGACGATCGGAGTTTCGGCAGTGGATGGATTCGATCGAAAGAGCCGGACCAGCGTCAGACCGTCGATGTCCGGGAGCACGAGATCCTGAAGGATGATCGTCGGGCCGATCTCGTTCGCCCGCTGGATGGCGTCGGACGCGCTCGAGCAGCAATGAAGATCGATGTCCTGCGCTCCCGCGAGCAGGCGGCCCACCGCGATGGCGACGAACCGCTGGTCGTCGACCAGGAGGACCGTGATCCTCTGGGTCTCTCTGCACAGCTGAGGTGGGTCACGTTCGTGGTTTTCCATGTGTGCCGTGAGGCACACGGGCAGGTGCAAGAGGGGTGACAGGAATGGCACACATAATCGGGGGGTTTTCCCCGGTTGGCGGCGGAGGCGCACACGGGCGGTGTGCGGTGAGTGGGCCGGATCCGCACGGTACACGCCTCCGCCGATTGCCCTTCCGCTCAGTCGTGCTCCCGCACCCCGCGCGGCGTGGCCCTGACGACGAAGCTCCGAACCTCGAAGGTGTCGGGGTTCTCGCTCTGAACGGTCATCACGATCTGCCCCCGGTTGTTGAGGGCCTCGGCACACGTGACCACGCTCGTGACCGTCACCCCTTCGTACCGGTCGCCGGCCTGCAGCACCTTGTCGGCGACCGGATCGGGTCCGGTGAACACGCCTTGAATGGTGATGAAGATCTCCGGGTCCGGCTGCACGTCCGCGGTGAATACGACGCGGCCGAGATCGTTCAGCGAAGGCTCCTGGAAAAATGAATAGCCGCCGGGGCTGCTCTCGGCCACCGTGGTGACCGGCCCGCCCCGGCTCGTGTTGATGCTGAAGATCTGGTTGAAGTCGTCGTCGAAGCGGCTGCCTGTGAACGCCACCCGGCCGAGGATGTTCAGCGACGGGTCGCCGACCGACAGCCCGCCGGTGTTGTCGGCGATCGTCCTGAACGTGCCGTTGGGGTTCGACAGGAAGATGCCGCCAATCGACGAATCGTTGAGCCCGCTCTCGAACGCGATCTGGCCGAGCTCGTTGAGCGACACGCGCGACGAGAGGTTGTTGAAGTTGAAGCCGTCCCCTGTGGGGGTGTCGGCGAGAAACCGCCGATTGAACGTTCCGGTCCTCGACCCGACGAAGAGTCCGTGATCGAAGGTCTCATCCAGTTCGGGGACGATGGCGACCTTGCCCAGCGAGTTGACCGACTGGTCGGCGACGAGGAACTCGGAGATGAAGCCGCCCCCCGGCGGGTTGATGGTGTGCGCGATCGTCGTGAGCGGCCCGCCTCTTCCGAGGAAGACGCCCTGCCGCCGTGCGCGTTGCGCGGGGGTTCCGCACTCCGGCCTCGTCGTGAGCCGGCTGAGGTTTCCTTGAAAGGCGACCTCGCCGAGCTCGTTGATCGACGGGTCGGACGGCAGGCTGGTGAACCCGTTGTCGCAGAAGGTCGGAAAGTCCGCGACCGGCTCGGTGTCCGCGACGACCACCGGGAGATCAGTCGCGCCCCGCTTGGTGATGATCATGGTGCGGCCGGACACGCTGTCCCGCACCGTCACCGCCACCGTGCCGGGCGTGTTGATGGCGGCGCATCGCGTGGGTTCGAGGCCGTCCCGCTGGCTGTCCAGGATCGTCGTGAACGTGTATTTCGGACCGCCGGACCCGTGGCCGGGTCCGCCGGCGTGGGCGGGTGCTCCGCCGATGATGACCATCGAAAGAAGAACGGCCGCCGCTCCACCGGCGGCGACCTGCCGGATTGCTCCGTTCTCATCCGTTCTCTGATTGCGCCGATTCCCGGACGTCCGCTCGGAATCTCCCATTCTCGTCCTCCGTGATATATAGACGCGCGCCAAACCGCAGGGGAACGCGAAACGGCAGGGGAACAGGTTGCCAATCCCGGGCTGATGGCTTGCCACTTTTCTGCGGGGCGGTGCGTCGCCGAGCCGCGTCCTCACCACACCAATGCTTTTCGTCAGGCCTGGTGTTTGCTACGGCCGCCGTTGACTACTGCTGTCGCGTGACGGCTGTTCTTCAACTTCTCTGGATGGTGGCCGGATGAAGCTGTGTGCCGCGGCTCAGCTCGCACTCCTGATAGCGCTCGGCGGCGCCGCGCTATCCGGGCAGACGCCTGGCGGCGCGACGACGACGAAGTGGGTGATTGCGGACGGCGAGGCCGGCGGGCCAGCGGAAATGGACACGCTGATCGCCGTGGCCAACCCATCGACAACAGATGGGCTCGCCGGAATCACCCTGCAATTCGACGACGGAAGCATCGAGCACGGGACCCTCGCCCTGCCGCCCGGCGCGCGCGCCGAGCTGAGCATCGCCGACCAGTTCCCTTCGGCCGACGGGAGGCGGTTCGTCGTCGTCGTCGAGAGCCTGGGACGTCCGGCTCCAGACCTGTCGCTCGATTGGTTCTTGTACTCGAAGGTGTCCGGTGTTTCGTGGATGCCGCCCGTTAGCGAAGCCGCCGGTGCCACGCCCACACGCGGAAGCCGGATCGCATCCACCCACGAGGGAAACCAGTCTGCCGTTCTGTCGAGCGCGCCAGCCGGACGTTCGATCGCGGCCTCATCGACACTTGGCGCGGCCGCCTACAACCTGAAGATTGTCTCGGACGCTTCTCCTGATCTCAGCGACCTGGACAGCCTGATTCACAGCACCACGTCGCGGTGGCCGTCGATCCCGGAAAAGGTCTGGGCGCTGTTCTACTGGACCCACATCCTGAAGCGGCAGACGGCCCCGATCGTCCTCCACGGGTTCGAGGTGACCGACCCGATCCGCAATTTCACCGACTACGGCTTCACGATGTGCAGCACGATCTCGGGGATCAACCAGTCGCTCTACGAGCGCCTCGGGGTCCGGCACCAGTACTGGGACCTCTGCAATCACAGCGTGTCGGCGGTCGAGTACGGCGGGCGGTTCCGGATGGTCGACAGTTCCATGTCGAACCTCGTCACGACCGACGATGGGGTGACGCTGGCGTCGGTCGAGGAGGCGGCCGCCGACGGCGCGCGCCTGGTTCGCGAGCGCAGCCTCTATGCCACGAGCGCGAACGGCTTTCTTACCGGCACGGATCAGATGCGGAACCTCGCCGACACCGTCAACCCGACGGACGGCACCATCATCAGCGGCTTCGCGGCAAACTTCTGCGCCGACGGCCTGAAGTTTCGCGACTACTACTACAACTGGGACGCCGGGCATCGATACGTCCTGAACCTGAGGGAGAACGAGACCTACACCCGCTACTACCAGCGACTCGGCACGATTCCCGATTACTGGGTCGGTAGCGAGCGTAGCGGCGCGCCGAACCCGGACAGCACGTACGAGATCGAGCCGTCGGATCGCTTCGGCATGCGCGGCAATGGCCGGTGGTCGTTGTCGCCGTCGCTGTCGCCCGACGCGTGGTCCCGCGCCGTCTACCGCGCGACCAACATCGCCGCGGCCGCCGACGGTCTCAGGCCCGCTGCCGCCGACCAGCCGTCCGAGGTCGTGTACAAGGTCCAGGCCGCCAACGCCGTCACATCGCAGAACATCCACGCACGCTTCGCCAGGACCGACGCGGCGGCCACGGCGACGATCTCCGTGAGCGTCAATCATGGGCTGACGTGGATCGACGTGGCGAGCGTCGGCACGTCGGAAGGACCCGACGTGCAGGCGATCGCGAGCCTCCGAGGCGAGGTCAACGGGATGTACGAGACGCTGGTGCGGATCCAGATGCGCACCCGCGGGTCCCAGGCTGGACGGCGTGCTGCTGAAGGGTCTGACGATCGAAACGCTGACGCAGGTCAACGCCAAAGCGCTGCCAAAGCTGAACCTCGGCAGAAACGAGATCACGATCGGGACCGGCGATCAGTCCGGCACCATGGTGCTCTGGCCCGACCTGCGAGGCGATCTCTGGCGCAGGGACGTCTACCAGTCACAGAACATCGCGTCGCAGCCCGTGTCGGTGCCGCGGAAGTTCACCGCCGTCGCCTATCCCGCTGTGCTGCCGCAGGACGCGCACCTCACGTACCGGATGGATGCGCCGGCCGAGATCACGCGGCTCGTCTACGGCGGGCGGCTCCACAACTTCAGTCCCGGTTCGTACATCGATTTCCTGCATTCGTTCGACGGCGGCAGCCAGCTGGATCCACTCGTACCGTCTCAGCGAGGTGAGCAAGCCCTACGACGTCATCCACCACGAGACCGTGACCGCGATTCCCCCTGGCGCAACGACGGTGCTCTTGAGGTTTCTCGTGCACAACACCAGCCCCGACGCCGGGCGTGCGAGCGGCCTGTACTCGCTGCGGATGGAAGTGAACCACCGCCTCCGTGCGGACGGGCCGGCGCCGGTGGATGTCACGCTGCGCTGGAAGGAGATCCGTGCGGATCGAACGACAGTGGCGCGAAGCCATCGCCAGCGCGTCGCCGAGTTCCCGTTCACGTACGTCGTGAACGTCGGCGGCAGCGACCATCCGGTCATGGAATCCATCGCCGTGAGCGTCAAGGACGATCGGGACGCGACGCCGTTCGGGTACAGCGACGGCGTGGATGCCGGCGGGCAGCGCTACCTCCACACGAAGCGGACGGAAGGCGCGAACCTCGCGAAGAACAGGCCGTACACATTCTCGCGCGCGCCCTCGGGCTTCCAGGGATCCGCCGGGACGGGCAATACCACGGTGCTCACGGACGGCGTCGTCGGCGCGCCCGCGACGGGCGGTATGTCGGTACTGGTGGGGCCAGTGCTGGAGCGCGGGGACGGTCGTCGATCTTCAGGTCGACCTTGGAGCGGTTCGTACGGCCGGCGCGTTTCGCGCGCACCTGTTCGGCTATCCGTTCTGGGACGCCCTCGAAGGCGCGGTCCAGGATCGAATCGAAGTGTTCACGTCGGCCGACGGCGTCACCTTCGCCAGCCAGGGTCTGCTCGAGACCTCCCTGTGGAGAAAGGACGTCCCGATCAATTACATGCTGCTCGACAACGAAAAGGCGACAGCCTGGAACTTCGAACGGCGGACCGCCGCGCCGGTCTCGGCCAGATACGTGAGATACCGAATCACTCCGGCGCGGATCCTGTGCGCGAGCGAGCTGCAGGTCTTCGACCGTGTGGACTACGAACCGTTCGACATCCGGATTGCGCCCCCCGTTTTCGATGCCCCGCCGTCCGAGCCTCCGCCTCCACCGCCACCTCCGCCCCCGCCTCCGCCTGCGGACCCGATCGACGAGATCGTGATGCACGCAGCGGCTGACGCGGCGATCACCGGTGGCTGGATCGTGACGGCCGACGCCACGGCGGCCTCCGGCGCGCGGCTTCAGAACCCGAACGCGAACGCGGCCAAGCTTGGCGCCGCGCTCGCCGCGCCGGTCCAGGCGTTCGAGCTCGCCTTCGATGCCGAGGCCGGCAAGGCGTACCGCATCTGGCTGCGCGGCAAGGCGCTCGACGACCACTACACCAACGACTCCGTTTTCGTGCAGTTCAACGCCAGCGTCGACGCCTCCGGCAATCCTGTCTGGCGTACCGGCACGACCGACGCGACCATCGTCGTGCTCGAGGATTGCAGCGGATGCGGCCTGCAGGCCTGGGGATGGGCCGACAACGCCTATGGCGTGAACGCGCTCGGCCCGCTGGTGTACTTCGCCAGCACCGGCCAGCAGCGCATGCGAATCCAGGTGCGCGAGGACGGAATGGCGATCGATCAGATCGTCCTGTCAGCCGCGCGCTACCTGACGGCACGGCCGGGTGCGACCAGGAACGACACGGTGGTGCTCCCGCGCGTTCTTACAGGAGGCCAGGAGGGTTTATTCTCAAAACCAAAATACTTCTGATCTCCTGATCTCCTGTTCAAGACGCGTCACGAGCCGCCGGCCTTGCCCGGGACGAGGCGCCCGAGGAACCCGCCGCCCGGCCGGAGCGCGATCGTCAACGAACCCTGACGCGTCACGCTGGTCTGCTCGACGCGCTCGGCGGCGGGGTTGTCCGGATCGTCACGCACCAGCGTCGCGCGGTACGGGACCGTACCGAGGAACCGCAGGTCCACGCGGATCGTTCGCGCCTGCGGCCCGTTCAGGACCGCGACGAACCACGTGTCGCCGCTCCGCCGCGCGAACGCCGCCAGCTCCCCGATGCTGCTCATCGGGAGGACGATCGTCTGGTCCCATACGCTGGGCACCGCTTTGATGAGCTCGACCGCCGGGTTGTCCAGCAGGCTCTTCGGGTGCGCGCCGTACACGAGCAGCGGCGACGTGAACACGGCGGCCGTCGCGATCTGGTGCGCCCACGTCGTCTCCTTCCGGCGGTCGCCGAACACGACGGGCGTGAAGTCTCCATGGCCGGCGAGGTAGCGCGTGAACGGCACGGTCGTGTTGTGCGCCGCCCACGACTGGGCCCGGTGCTCCAGCCCGTACACGCCCTCGCGCGTCAGCTCGTTCGGCCACGTGCGCGATTCGCCCGCCGGCTTGTTCGCGCCGTGGAAGTTCACGATCAGCTGAAACTGCGCCGCATCGCGGAGGATCGCGTGGTACAGATCGATCACGTCCTTCGCCTCGTGATCGAGGAAGTCGATCTTCACGCCGGCGATCGTCAGGTCGTGGAGCCGCTTGAACAGCGCGCGCCGCGCGTCCGCGTTCCAGAGGTCGCGGCTGTGGACCCACAGGATGAGCTTCACCTTCCGCTGGTTCGAGTACTCCACCAGGTCGCGGAGCTGGTCGTCGGTCCACCGCCGCCACAGGCCTTCAACGACGTGGTATTCGAACCCCAGCTTCCCTGCCAGGCCGGAGAATTCCTTGATGCCTTCGAAGGTGTTGTCGCCGCCGTCGAGGTACCGCCACACGGCGCGCCCCGGCTTGATCCACGGCGTGTCGAGACCCTGCGGAAACATCGCCGCATCCGGCGCGGGCGAGAGGTTCGACACGAGGTCGCTGTTGACGAGCGCGTTGAGGTCGGCGCCGATGATGACCGCGCGCCACGGCGTGGTGATCGCGCCGCTGATCTTCGCCGGCGTCGCCAGCCGCAGCACCTCGAGCGCCGGGTAGCGAAGCCGGTACGGATATGAAGCCGGCACGGCGTGGCCGAGGCGCGCCTGAAACACGCCGCGCCGATCCGCCTGAAGCGCCATCCCCGCGTAGTTGGACAACCCCGCTTCGGTGACCGACGCGTATCCGGCGCCGTCGGGGAGCTGCGCCGTCAGCGGCGGCGCCGCCCAGTCGCCTTCAGCGACGTCCTCGATCTCTTTCCTGTCGTACGTGTCCTCGTAGTGGCCCTCGAGATCGTGGTACCAGACGGTGCTGCCCGCCGGAAAGCTGAACCCGGTCGCCTCGTCCGGCACCCGCGCGGCCGGCGCTGCTGACGCGGGCACGAGATGCCGGAATGCGACGCCGTCGTCGAACGCCCGAACCTCGAGCGCGTACCGGGTGCCGGTCTGCTCGTGCGTGAGGGTGACGGTCGCGCTGTTGTACCGGTTCGCCGCCATCGCATGCCATCCGCGGGTGCGATAGCGCTCATCATGACGGCCGCGCTCGGACGCGCCGGCCGTCACGCCATTTCCGAGGTTGACGGCATCGACCACGATCCCGAGGGGCGACGTCTCGAGGACGGCACGGCCGTTCCGCGTCACGCGATAGGCGAGACGGTTTCCGGAACGAAGGGTCACGTCGAATTTGATCCGGCCGTCCGGGCTCGAGACGGTCAGCGGAAGCGCGGGCGGTGGAGCCGGCTGACCGGGCTCCGGCAGATTGGTCCACGCGCCGGCCGGCGCCAGCAACGCGCACGCGAACACGACAGCGAATGATCTCACCGCGCCTCCTCGGGTCCTTATCCTAATTCACACTTTCTCATGGTTTTTCTACATGGCGTTCGTGTTCTTCTAGAGATCGAAACAATCGCTCTCGAGGAGTCACATGACAAAGCATCAGCGCCGCGCCGCCGTTCTCTTCCTCCCGATCGTGCTTCTCCTTGCGGTTGCCGATGTGTTCGCCCAGGACAAAGGGGACACCGGCATCACGATGGGCTACCCGGTGTCCGTGGGGTTCGTGTTCCACGTCAGCGACCGGTTTGCGATTCGGCCCGAGCTCGATTTGAGCGTCTCTTCAGGCGAGTCGGATGCCATCAGCGGCAGCAGCAGCAGCAGCGACGGCTCCAGGGTGGGCGTCGGGTTGAGCGCGCTGTTCTATCTCGGTTCAACGGACAAGCTGCGCCCGTACGTCGCCCCCAGGTACGTGTTCTCACACACGAGCAGCTCGTCGGACTCGCCGGTGAGCGAGAGCGAATCGACCCTCACCTCCCACGCGTTCGGGGGTTTTTTTGGCGCGCAGTACTCCCTGCACGACCGCTTCAGCGTCTTCGGCGAGGTCGGCGTCATTCACACGTTCGGTTCGACGAAGTTCGAGGTGGGTTCCGGCCTCGCCACGCTGCGGTCAGAGAACCGGGTGACCAGCGCTCGAACGGGCGTCGGCGTCATTTTCTACTTTTAGCGCTTTTCAGAGTTTCTTCACCTCTGGCTCACGACACCGGCGCACCGCGGCCGGTAAGGTCATGGTGAGAGGTGTGAAATGCGTCTTGCTTCCAGTTTGATGGTCTTGGCGTTTTTCGGCGGCGAGTCGATGGTGATGGCCCAGGAAGTCAGTGGCGGCGTGAAAGCGGGCGTCTCGTTCTCCACTTTCAGCCAGGACTCGTCCGACGAGGTGGATCTCGACAACCGCACCGGCGTCGTCGCCGGCGGGTTCGTGACCTGGACCATCCGGGAGCACTTCGGCGTGCAGCTCGAGGGGCTGTACACGCAGAAAGGGGCGGCCTTCAACCAGATGGGCGTCTCGGGGACGACCAAGCTGGACTACTTCGAGGTCCCGGTGTTGTTCATGTGGACAACGGCTCCCCCGGCGCGGGCCGAACAACCTTTCAGTTCTTTGGCGGACCGGCAGCCGCGTTCAAGGTCAGCTCGAAGGGCTCCGGCTCGTTTCAGGGGGAGTCGGTGGATGTCGACATTCCCGACGAGGACATCAGTCGCGTCGATCTGGGCGCGGTCATCGGCGCGGGCGTCGCGTTCGGCCGCTTCACGGTCGATGGCCGCTACACGATAGGGCAGACCAACCTCAACTCGAACGACGACGACCCGGCCAAAGTGAAGAACCGCGCGCTCGCCGTGCTGGGCGGCTTTCGATTCTGAATACTTTAGAACTTTAGAACTTTCGAACTTTATCGCGAGTACCCGCGCCTCGCGGTGACCTTTCCTCTCTTGTTCTTGAGCTTCACCTCGATCGGATGCCAGCCGCCGGCGTCCACGCCGCGCGGCGTATACGTGAGCAGGTAGCGCGTGCGAAACTCCGTCACGATTCGGGCGAACTCGCGGCGCAGGCTGCCCGCGCTTTCGGCGACGAACGTGTTCCCGCCGGTCACGCTCGACAGCTCCGTGAGAAACGGGGTCATGAACCAGCGGGGGACCTGACGTTCGAGGAGCTCGACGCCGGAACGCCGATACAGGAGTCCGCGGTTGGAGACGTTCCCGAGCATCACCGAGTAGACGACGGGCTCGGCCCGGTGCGCGCGTTCGAGCACCGACGCCGCCGGAAGCCAGCTGGCCGTATCGGCGCCGTCGCTGAACAGGAGAACGAGCTCGCGATTGCCGGCCGGACGGTCGGTCAACGTGAGCGCGCTGAACGCGGCGTCATACAGCGCCGTGCCTCCCGCCGCCTGCGCCCGCTGAAGCGCCGCGCGAATCGTGTGCGACACGGGCGCCCAATCCGAGTGGCGATCGACGCGCGCGTTGAACGTCAGCAGCGACGCGCGGTCCCCGGCCCGGAGCTCGTCGAGCGCGGCGTTTGCCGCCTCTTTGAGCTGCCCGAGCGTCTCTCCTCTGACGCTCTCGCTCGTATCGAGCACGAGCGACATGCTGACCGGCATGTCGGTGAACGTCGCCGATTCCACCTGCTGCAGGACCCTGGTGTCGCGAAGCTCGAAATCCGCGGCGGTCAGGCCGGCGACCGGACGGTTGCCGTCCGTCACCAGGACGTTGACGCGCACGACTTCGACGCCGCCGCGGAATCTCGGCGCCGTGGCCTGATCGATCGCGAGCACCAGGCATGCAGTGAGCGCCAGCCGGGGCGGCAGACCGCGGCTCATTGCCAGATCTCCGCCCGTAGCAGATGGAGGATGGCACCGGGCTCGCTCGCGGGTCTCGCGAGGTAGGTCCAGAGTGGATCGACCGTACGTCCCCCCTGCTCCAGCATCGTGGACACAACGGCGCGCGCCTCGGCCTCGCGGTTCGTCCGGCTCAGGAGGCGGGCGAGCGCAAGCCGCCCCGATTGTCCCCAGGCGAACGCGGCCGTCGCGGCGCGGTAGCGCGCTTCCGCCTGCTCGACGCGGCCCTCCTGTTCCTCGATGGACCCGAGATACAGGAGCGCGAGATAGCGGTCGCTCGCGAGCGGGGAACGTGTGGCCGCCTCGAGCCATCGCCGGGCGTCGTCGAGCGCGCCCATCAGGAGACGGGTTCGTCCCAGGTGCAGCGCGGCCTTGTGCAGTGAAGCGTCCCGGCCCAGGGCTTCCTCGAAACCGGCGGCCGCGGCCCTCAAGGGTGGGGACTGCCTCAGGCCGAATCCGTCCACGGGGACACCGGGATTAACCTCGCAGGCCATGATCTCCCTGCCCAGTCCCTGTGCGAACGCCGCCTCCGCCGCCGAAGACCCGAGCACGGGTTGCGATCGCTTCGTGAGGTCGCTTCCCCACACCGGCGCGCCCGCCTTCATCAGCATCGCGCTGACGCTTGGGTACCAGAGGTTCGCGAAGGGTCCCGACGAGCGGTCGCGGAGCGTGGCGCCCTCGACCAGGCGCACGGCGGCGTTGAGGTGCGCGAGTGCCGCGGCGGTACGGCCCGACTCGAGGAGCCACAGACACGCATCCGTGTGCAGCATGGCAGCGGCGTGGAGGTCGTCCCGCGTCCATGGCGGCGACGTGTCCCTGGCGTTCAGGGCGTCGTCGACAAAGGCCCGGATCTCTGTTTCCGTGAGCGCCCCCGCGCGCGGGAGGGACGCCGCGTTCTGGTGGCGATAATCGCCGACGAGCTGCCGGTACGTTGCGGCGGCCTGACCGGCAGGCGGCAATTGCGGTCCGGCCCCGACGGTCATCACGACGGCGCAGCACAACAGCGCGCGTGACGGCAATCGCCTGCGGCGGACCGGTTCGGGATTGTCCATGACGCTCGCTTGTGAACCGTCAAGGGCCGATCGAACTTTAGAACTTTAGAACTTTATCGAGAGTACCCGCGCCTCGCGGTGACCTTCCCCTTCTTGTCCTTCAGCTTCACTTCGATCGGATGCCAGCCGCCGGCATCCACGCCGCGCGGCGTGTAGGTGAGCAGGTAGCGTGTGCGGAACTCGGTCACGATCCGGGCGAACACGCGCCGCAGGCTGCCCGCGCTTTCGGCGACGAACGTGTTCCCGCCCGTCACACTCGACAGCTCGCTGAGAAATGGGGGCACGACAGTCAGTGGGACCTGGCGTTCGAGGAGCTCGATGCCGGATCGGCCGTACAGGAGCGAGCGGTTGGCTGGCGTGCCGAGCATCACCGAGTAGACGACCGGCTCGGCGCGTCGCGCCCGCTCGAGAACCGACGATTGCGGAAGCCAGCTTGCCGTATCGGCGCCGTCGCTGAACAGCAGGATCAGCTCGCGATTCCCCTCGGACGAGTCGGTCATCGTGAGCGCGCTGAACGCGGCGTCATAGAGCGCCGTGCCCCCACCAGCCACCGCCTGCTGCAGCGCCGACCGGATTTCCGGCGACGGCGGCGCCCAGTCCGCCTGGAGGTCGACGGACGAGTGGAACGTGAGCAGCGACACGCGGTCCGGGGCGGCGAGCTGGTCGAGCGCGGCGGATGCCGCCTCTTTGAGCTGCGCGAGCGTGCCGCCTTTGACGCTTTCGCTCGTGTCGAGCACGAGCGACATGCTGACCGGAATGTCGGTCAGCGTCGCCGATTCGACCTGCTGCACGACCCTGGAATCGCGCAGCTCGAAGTCCGCAGCGGTCAGTCCGGCAACCGGGCGGTTGCCATCCGTGACGAGCACGTTGACGCGGACGACCTCGACACCGGTCCGGAATCTGGGCGGCGTGGCCTGAGCCATCGCGAGGACGAGACAGGTCGTGAGCACCGGCCGGGGCGGCAGACCGCGGGTCATTGCCAGAGCTCCGCCCGAATCAAGTGGAGGACGGCCCCGGGCTCGCTGCCGGGACTCGAGAGGTACGTCCAGAGTGGATCGGCCTTGGGACCGCGCTGCTCGAGCATCCGTTTCGTCACGGCGCGCGACTCGGCCTCACGGTTCGTCCGGCTGAGAAGGTGGGCGAGCGCGAGCGGCCCCGATTGTCCCCACGCGAAGGCGGACGTCGCGGCCCGGTATCGTGCCTCTGCCTGGGCGAAGCGGCCGTCCTGTTCCTCCATCAATCCCAGGTACAGGAAGGCAAGATAGCGATCGCTTGCCAGCGGAGACTGCGTGGCGGCCTCGAGCCATCGCCGGGCGTCGGCGAGGTCGCCCAGCATGAGCCGCGATCGTCCGAGATGCAGTGCGGCCTCGTGCAGCGACCCATCCCGGCGGAGGGCTTCCTCGTAGAATCCGGCGGCGGCATGGAGTGGCGTGGACAGCCGCATGCCGAATCCTGAGCCAGGGATACCCGCATCCACCTGACACGCGACGATCTCGAGGCCCAGTCCACGCGCGAACGCCGCGTACCCTTCCGAGGACGGGAGCACGGGTTCCAAACGCTTGCCGAGGGCGGCTCCCCACGCCGGGGCCCCCGACTTGACCAGGATCGCGGGGACGTTTCGGTACCAGACGTTCGCGAGCGCCCGCGAGGGGCGGTCGCGAGCAGCCCCGACTTCGATCAGCCGGATGGCGGCAGCGAGGTGCGCGAACGCAGCGGTCTCGCCGCCGGACCTCAAGAACCACAGACAGACGTCGGTGTGGAGCATCGCGGCCGCCAGCACGTCGGCCCCCGTCCACGTGGACGACTCACCGGCAGGGTTCACGACGTCGTCGACGAACGACCGGATCTCGGCTTCCGTCAGCGCGCTGGCCCGCTCCAGGGACGTGGGGCTCCGATGGCGGTAGTCGTCCACGAGCTGCCGGTACGCTGCGGCGGCAGGTGCGCCAGACGGCGCCTGGGGTCCGGCCCCGACGGCCATCAAGGCGGCGCAGCACAACAGCGCGCGTGACGGCAACAGCCTGCGGCGGAACGGTGCGAGATGGTCCATGCAGCTAGTGTCTGGTCCCAGGAATCCTGTTGCATTCGGCCGGCGCTGCATCCCGGGGCCCGCATGGCTGCGTTGCTCCGCCCTCAAATACGCCCAGTATTCTCGGTTGTCGCGCCTTCCACCCCAGCGCGCACAGAACGCGCGCCGGGGGCCCCGGCTTGCCCTGCGGGCGCATCGCCGCCCTCGGTGCTAACAGGATTCATGGGACGAAACACTAGCGTCGATGATCGCTCGTCTGCGTGAACAGTCAAGCGCTGATTGCGCCCGTGCCGGAGACGTGGACGCCGGGCCTCCTGAGGCCCGGCGTCGCTGCCGAGGGTCTATTTCCTGCCGTTGCCGTCCCGGCCCTTGTCGTTCTTGTCGTTCTTGTTCTTGCTGTCGTGGTCCTTCTTGTTGTCGTGATCCCGATCGCGATCGTCGTCCCGGTGGTTCCTGTCGTCGCGGTCGCCGTCATGGTCGTCCCTGTCATGGTGGCCGTCGCGACGGTCGCAATTACGATGGTCCCCACGATCGTGGTCGTCGTCGTGACGGTTGCAATTGCGATGGTCGCCACGATCGTGATCGTCGCGGTCACCGTCGTGGCGGTGATCCTTGCACTTGCACTTGCATTTGCACTTGCCGTGGTGATCCTTGCAGTCGTCAGTCGTCATCGTCGTCGGGCGGGACGGTACTCGCGCCGCAAGCGGACACGAGGTTCGAATCCATCGTCACCGCGCCGTTGATCGCCAGCAGGCTCCCGGAGACCCTGACGCCAGTGGTCGCGGTGATGCTCGCCGTCGCCAGAATGTTTCCGGCGAACCCGCTTCCGGTGCCGAGCGTCGCGGAGCTTCCGACCTGCCAGAAGACGTTCGCCCCGCTGCACGCTCGGGCCGGGCGCACGTTAACGGCCGAGGCGCTGGCCGTTGTCAGCGTGCTTCCGATCTTGAAAACCCACGGACCGCCGCCCACCAGACTCAGGGCGCCCGTCAGCTGAGCCGACGACGAGAAACAGTAGACCCCCGGTGTGAGCGTCATTCCGCCCAGGTCCTGTCCCGTCAGATCCTCGTCACAGACCATGGCTTTGAGCTCTTCGTTCGCGACGAACGCGTCCGCATGGGCGCGGGCGGCGACGGGCCCGCCACGGTGTATCGTTCCCGTCACGACTCCCGGAGGAAAACCGGTGATCGCCGTTCCGGGACTGACACCGACATCACCCGTGACGACGGTGAGGCCGGTGTTGGTGACCGTCGTCGCTCCGAGGGCGCCGAAATTCCCCGCGGAGCCGAGCGATGGTTGGGCAGACGCCGCGGACGCACAGAGCATTACGGCGAGGAAGACGATTGGCAATCGACCGATGCGATGGACAGAGGCTGGTTTAGTCATCCGCGGAGCGTACGCGTCGTGCGCGACCGCTGGATGTACAGGAGGAAACACCTCAACCGTTGCAAATGTGTTAGGTCGAGCATGCATGCCGACTCAGCCGGGGCGATTGGCGAAAAATTCCGGGCGGCCACGACGGCGGCCTCGTTTTGCGGAGAGTGCGGGGAGATTGATCCCGGGAGCGCGCTCTCAACAAATCCGCTCGCGATCTTCTGATCTGCTGCTACAAATACACGAACGCGCCACATTCAGATGCGTTGGGAGTTGAGGTTGGGAGTTCAGCCTGGGATCCATCCGCCGAACGCGACGACGCGCACCGCGAGGGCGGTGGGCGGCCGAATCGCCAGTCCCGAGCGAGCGCGAGAACAGGCGAGCCGAGGGGCCGGCGCGGACCTGCTCGATCGCGCGCAGGTCGTGACCAGCCCGGAAACGGGACTGCGCTACCGCGTGCAGCAGCTGCTCGGCGAAGGAGGCTTCGGGCAGGTCTACCTCGCCGAGCGTCAGGGGCGCTCGCTCACGGTTCCGCCGGTCGTGTGCGTCAAGGTCAGCGCGCACATCGACGGCTGGCTGCGCGAGGCGTACTTCGGCTCGCTGCTCGAGGGCCATCCGCGGGCGATCGGCGTGTACGACGTCTTTCCGTTGGTGGGACTGCGCTCGATCGGCGAGGGCAAGGTCCTGTACTGCCTCGTGCTGGAGTACGCGAGCCACGGCGACCTCAGCGCCTTCCTTCGCCGCAACCCCAAAGGATGGTCCGAAGCCGCCGCGCGGCGCGAGATCGCCGGGATCCTCGAGGTGCTCGGCAAGCTCCATCGGGGCCAGACGCTGCATCGGGACCTGACGCCGCTGAACGTCTTCGTGTGCGACGGGCGAAAACTGAAGCTCGGCGACTTCGGCATCGCGCGGCAGCAGAGCGACAAACGGGGCATCACGGCGCGCACGCTGAACGCCCTGACGGCGCCGAGCGACATCCTGGCGCGCGCCGCGCCGAAGTGGCAGACGCGCGACGACGTGTATCAGGTCGGGCAGTTGCTGGGGATGCTGGTCAAGGGGGACGCGAGCGCCAGGATCCGCCCGCACGAGGTCCGGTCGCTCGGGTGCAGCGATCACCTGAAAGAGATCGTGTACCGGTGCATCGGCGAGCGGCGGAAGCGGTACGAGAGCGCGGACGAGATGATCGAGGCGCTGCGCAACCCGCCGGCGCCGCTGCACGCCGGCGTGCTGCGCAGCCTCAAAGGCGTGCACGTCGCGTTCACCGGCATCCTGAACAAGACCCGCACCGAAGCCGCGCGGGCCGCCAAGCGCGCCGGCGCGATCGTCCACGGCATGCCCTCGGTCCGCACGACCGTCGTCGTGCGGGGCCGGCCGAACCCGCTGCAGGCCGCCGGCCGGGAAGGGGGCCTGAAGCTGATGGAGATCAAGCGCCTGCGCGCCAAGGGGCACAAGATCACGCTGCTGAACGAGGCGCAGTTCTGGCGGCTCGCCAAGAGATGAATCCCTAATCCCTAATCCCTGAATCCTTGAATCCCTGAATCCCGAATCGCTGATCCCGAATCCCGAGTCCCGAGTCGAGTCCCGAGTCCCGAGTCCCAGTCCCGACCCTCAAGAATGTCGGTCCAGGCCCCGTTTTCCGCCGGAAGTGTCGGGAACGGCAGACGATTGGATGCGACGAGCCGAAAACAGCCGATTTCGAGGCCTCTCGAGTCGAGTTTCCTGTTGCCTCGGCCCGACGTTGGTACTACTATCCCGCCATTCGTGCCTTCATACCGTTCGTCCATTGGCATTGCTGGCCCGAGTGGTTTTGGCATTGACCTGTTCCGCAGATCCCAGGGGGTGCACATGAGAGCCACGATCCGCGTATGCGCGTGCCTGCTTGCCTTGATCGCCGGTGCCGCGGTCGAGGGCCGGGCCCAGGGATTTCAGGGTGGAATCCGGGGCGCGGTGAAGGACGCTGGAGGCGTCATCCCCGGCGCGGAGGTGACGCTCACGAACCAGGGGACCTCGCTGTCGCGGACCACCACGACCAACGCGGCCGGTGAGTACAGCCTTCCCGAACCTGGCGCCCGGCACCTACCGGTTGCGGATCGCGCTTCAGGGCTACAAGGCCTACGCACAGGAAGGCATTCCGGTCGGCACGCAGCAGTTCATCACGCTCGACATCACGCTCGACGTCGGGACCGTGGCCGAAACGGTCACCGTCTCCGGCCAGTCGGCGATCATCGAGACGTCGAACGCGTCCACCGGCACCGTGCTGAATGCCGAGGCGCTGCAGACGCTGCCGTCTCAGGGACGCGCGGCGTTCATGATCGGCAATACGGTCCCGACGGTGGTGCCGTCCGGCGACGGGCAGTACAACCGGCAGCAGGATCAGACCAACGTGGCGCTCGTGTCGCTCGGCGGCGGCACGCGGCGCGGCAACAACTACACGCTCGACGGCGTGCCGATTTCCGACATGCGCAACCGCGCGAGCGCGCACCCGTCGATCGAGTCGCTCGAGGACATGAAAGTCCAGGTGCACACCTACGACGCGGAGATGGGCCGCACGGGCGGCGGCGTCTTCAACACGACCCTGAAGTCCGGGACGAACAGCTTCCGTGGAACGGCCTTCTTCCAGACGCGGCCGATCTGGGGACAGTGGAACAACTACTTCGGCGAGAAAGCCGGCCGGCCGAAACCCGACAGTCCCTACTATCTGGGCGGCGGCGCGTTCGGCGGACCGATCGTCAGAAACCGCACCTTCTTCTGGTTCACGACCGAGAGCTATCACGACGTCCAGACGCGCAACGTCAGCACGCTGTTTCCGACGGCGGCGATGCGCCGCGGCGACTTCTCGGGTGTGACCAATTCGGCCGGGCAGCCGGTCACGATCTACAACCCGGTCACCGGCCAGCCGTTTGCCGGCAATCAGATTCCGTCGAACATGATGAGCCCGGTCGCGGTGGCGATGCTCGAGTTCATGCCGATGCCCGATACGGATCGGGACAACGGCAGCACGAACTACACCCGGACGTCGCGCATCAAGAGCAATTTCTCCCAGCTGTACTCGGTCAAGCTCGAACACAAGTTCACCGACAACGTCTCGCTCAGCGGCTTCTACCTGTACAACAGCACGAACGAGCCCGAGGCCAACTTCTTCGGCAGCGCCGACCAGAGCGAGCCGACACGCTTCGCCGATCCGAACGACTACTACCTGCGGCGGCGGCCGCAGATCCTGGCGCTGAACAACACGTGGGTGCTGAGCGACACGTCGGTGCTGGCGCTCCGGTTCGGGCGCACCGAATTCCCGGACAACGACACGGTCACGATCGACTTCGATCCGCGCAGCCTGCCCTTCTCGACGACGTACAAGAACCAGATCCAGCTGGACAAGTTCCCCCAGGTCCGGATCCGCGGCTACGATCAGGGACACGGCGCGCGCACGCTCGGCGCGATCAACCCGACCGAAATCAACTGGAAGTCGACCAGCGCGAACGCCACGTTCTCGAAGGTCTCCGGCTCGCACACGTTCAAGTTCGGCGGCGACTGGCGGAAGATGGGCATCGACACGTTCATCCCCGGCGACGGCGCGGGCTTTTTCGACTTCGACAAGGACATGACCTCGGTGGACGGCGGCATCGGCAGCACGACGAGCGGCAACGCGTTCGCGTCGTTCCTGCTCGGCTATCCGTCAGCCCGGACGGACCGGACCACCTCGCTCTCGGTGTCGACCCCGCTCAACGTGTTCACGCACTACTTCGGCGGGTACGCCCAGGACGACTGGCGCATCAACTCGCGGTTCACGCTGAATTACGGCATCCGCCTCGAGCACGAAAAAGGGCTGAGCGAGAAAGACAACAACTTCAGCGTCGGCTTCGACCCGGCCATGACGAGCGCCCTCTCCAGCATCGCGGTTCCCGCCGATCCGGTGGCGGGGACGCCGGCGCGGACGGTAGCGGGCGGCTTGATGTACGCCGGCGTGGACGGCAACAAGACGTACCAGGGCAACGCGCCGGCGGTGAAGTGGTCGCCGCGCGTTGGCGCCGTGTACGCGCTGAGCGATCGAACGGTGCTGCGCGGCGGCTACGGGCTGTATTGGGCGCCGTTCAACTACCCGATCCCGAGCACCTCCGCGAGCAACTACGGGCAGGTCGGCTACAGCCAGAACACGATCCTCACGAGCAGCCGCAGCAACCCGACCACGCTTCGAGAACCCGTTCCCCAACGGCATCGAGCTGCCCTCGGGCAACACGCGCCGGCGCGCTGACGAATCTCGACAGCAACATCAGCTACGTCGACCAGAACCGCACGGCGCCGCGCGTGCATCAGTTCTCGGTGGACCTGCAGCGCCAGCTGCCCGGCAACATGGGGCTCACCGTGAGCTACATGGGCGCGCGCAGCGATCACATCGGGCTCGGCGGATCGAACGACATCGGCGTGAACATCAACCAGCTCGATCCGAAGTATCTCGCGCTCGGCTCGGCGGCGCTCGACGCACAGCTGCCCAACCCGTTCCTCAACAACCCGAACGTGCCGCGGTCGCTGTCGACGCCGGCGACGCTGTCGCGGGCCCGTCTGCTCCGGCCGTTCCCGCAGTACGGCCAGATCAACGCCCGGCAGGTCACCGAAGGCCTCAGCCGGTATCACGCGGCGGTGTTCGAGCTCACCAAGCGGATGTCGAACGGTTTCGGCGGCCGCTTCAGCTACACCTACAGCCAGCTCAAAGACAACCAGGTCGGGGAAGGCAACTTCTACGTCGCGGTCAGCCCGGCCCTGCCGATGAACAACTACAACTACATCCCGACGATGCCGGCGTGCGCGCCGGGCCAGGAGTTCACGACCGCCTGTTACGATCCGTTGTCGGAGTACGGCCCCAGCATGCTCGACGTGCCGCACCGCGTGCTGCTGTCGCCGATCGTCCAGCTGCCGTTCGGCACCGGCAAGCGGTGGGCGAACGGACGCGCGGCGGATCTGCTGATCGGCGGATGGACGGTCGCGGGGACGATCACGCTGCAGAGCGGATTCCCGATCAACGTGCAGCAGGCGCGCGGATTCGCGGCTCGGGGGCGCGAACGCCAACCGGCCGAACCTGACGGGTACCGACCTCGCCACGCCGGGCAGCTTCGAGGACCGGCTGGCCTCGGCCGACCACGCGTCCGCGACCTGGCTCAACCCCGCGGCGTTCAGCCTGGCGCCGACCGGCACGTTCGGCAACGCCCCGCGCGCGATCACCGAGGTCCGCGGGCCCGGGTGGTACGTCGTGGACGCGGCGTTCATCAAGGACATCCGGTTCACGAGCAGCAAGGTCGCGCAGTTCAAGCTCGAGGCGCTGAACATCATGAACCGCCCGAACGTGCGCACGCTCCAGGGCGCGAACACGTTCGGCAACTCGAACTTCGGCCAGACGACGATCCAGGTCGGCTTCTCGCGGATCATTCAGCTGATGTTCCGGCTGAATTTCTAAAGGCCGCGCACTGGCTTCGCTCCGCGCGGTAAGGCCGGCTCGCTGGCGCTCGCCGGTAGGGGCGGCTCACTGCGTTCGCCGTAGGGGCCTCGGGGCTAGGCGCGCCTCGGTAGGGGCGGCTCGCTTCGCTCGCCGTCCCCATCAGTCTTGCCGAAGCGCCACCATCGGGTCACACCGGCGGCGCGGCGCGCGGGAATGTAACAGGCCACGATGGCCACCAGACCAAGCAGCACCGCCACCGCCGCGTAGGCGATCGGGTCAGCCGACTCGACGCCGAACAACTGACTGCGCAGCAGCCGCGTGGACGCCAGGCTCGCCGCGAAACCGATGGCGAGCCCGACGAGGACGAGCCGTCCTCCCATCGTCAGCATCAGACCGAGGACGTGGCCCCGCGGCGCGCCGAGCGCCATGCGCACGCCGAGCTCGTGCGTGCGGCGGGTCACGTGGAACGACAGCACGCTGTAGATGCCGGCCGCCGCCAGCGCGAGGCCCAGCGCCGCGAACGCGCTGAAGAGCGCCATCGTGAACCGCGGCTGGATCACGTCCTGGCCGAGCACCTCGCTGAGCGTGATCGGACGGCCGAGCGGCTGATCCACGTCGATCGCCCGCACCTGCGCGCGGACGGGGTTGAGGAGCAGGTTGGGATCCCCGGCGGTGCGCACCGCGAGCGTCGCGCTGGAGCTGGCGCGATGATCGAGTACGGCATGACGACGGCCGGGGGCGGATCGGCGCGCAGCCCGGCATTCCGCGTGTTTGCGACGACGCCGATGATGGTCACCTCGGGCGACGCGGCTGGTATCGGCGAGCGTCCGCGCGGGCGGACGCTCCAGGACGCCAAGCCGCAGCCGCGAGCCAATCGGATTCTCGCCGGCGGGCCAGAGCTTGGCGGCGGCTTCGTTGACGACCGCCACGCGATCGCCGCGCCGCACGTCGGACGCGTCGAACATCCGCCCGCCGCGGAGCGCGATGCCGAACGTGCGAAGGTGATCGGCGCCGGCCAGGTTGATCGTGATCCGCTTCGATTCGTCGGCGGGCTGGCCGACGATCGTGAACGGGGATTGCGGACCGCCAAACGGCAGCCCGATCGTGGCCGCCTCGACGCCGGGCAGGCCGCCGACGCGTTCCAGCAGTTCCTCCGCGAAGCGATTGCGCTGGTCGAGCGTCGCGTACTTCGCCGGCGGCAGAGGAACGCCCACGATCAGCACGCGATCCGCCTGGATCCCCGGCGTCGACGTTCTGGAGCGACGAGGAAGGTGCGGATGGTCAGGCCCGCGCTGACGAGCAGCACGACCGACAACGCCACTTCGATCACGACCAGCAGGTTGCGGGTGCGGCTGCCGTGCGTGCCGGCACCGGTGCTGCGACCCGCCTTGAGCGCGCCGGTCACATCCGGCGAAGACGCCTGCAGCGCCGGCACCAGGCCGAACACGATGCCCGTGAGCAGCGACACGCCCAGCGAAAACAGGAGCACGGGCACGTTGATGGCGACCCGCGACTCGTTCGGCACGTAGAACTCCGGCATCAACCCGACGATCGAACGAATCGCGCCGAACGCGAACAGCACACCGAGCACGCCGCCGGCGAGAGAGAGCAGGACGCTCTCGGTCAGGAGCTGACGCAGCAGCCGGCGGCGGCCCGCGCCGATCGACACCCGGACCGCCATCTCGCGCGCCCGCGCCGTGCCCCGCGCCAGCTGCAGGTTGGCCACGTTGGCGCAGGCGATGAGGAGCAGGAACGCGACGGCGCCCAGGAGCAGCCGCAGGCTGGTTTGCATCTCGCCGCTCGCGACCGTTACATCCAGGTAGTTGCGCAGCGTCGTCGTGAAACCCTGCGGCGGAAACGTCGCCGGCTTCTCCTGCGCGAGGCGCGTGTTCAAGGCGCTGAGCTGCTCTTCCGCCACGGCCGGCGACACACCGGGCGCCAGCCGCACGATGGGATTGATGAACGGCAGGTCCGTGCGCGTCGGCGACAGCGGGAGCCAGAACCCCTCACTGCCATACCAGCCGAAGCGCGGCGGCATCACGCCGACGATCGTGTGTGGGCGGCCGTTCAGCCGCAGCGTCCGGCCGACGAGCTGAGGGATTCCCCTCGAAGAGCCGAAGCCACAACCGGTGGCTCAACACCACGACCGGCTCGGCCTGGCCATCCGGTCGGATGTCGGTCGGCTGGATGGTCCGGCCGGTCACGGGCGGCACGCCGAGAAAATTGAACGCGTTGCCGGACAACAGGACGCCGTTGAAACTCTCGGGCGCGAACTCGCCCGTCATGAGCACGGTTTCGATCGACGTCGCCATCACATCGGAGAACACCGGCACCTCGGTCAGGCGCGGGAGCTCGTCGAGCGACGTAGGTGTGGCCCCCGCGCCCGTCGAGCGCGCGGACCTCGCGGGGCCCAGATCTCGCCCGGTCTCGCGTAGGGATACGGCGCGATGAGCACGCCGTAGATGACGCTGAAGATCGCCGACGTCGCGCCGATGCCCAGCGTCAACGACAGCAGCGCGACCAGCACGAACGCCGGGACTGCGCCGGAACGATCGAACCGCGTAGCTGAGATCCTGAGTCAGCGGCTCGAGCCAGAGTCGCATATACCTCTCCTTGAAAGTGGCGGGGGTTTAGACGGGTGCGACAGTTTTTTCGTTTGGCTGAGGTCGTGCCCGACCGCACGAGCGAAGCAGAGTGCGGCCTCTACGGCGAGCGAAGCGAGCCGCCCCTACCGCGCGGCGCGAAGAGAGTGCGCGGCCTTTACCGCGAGAGCGAAGAGAGCCGCGGCCCCTACCGCGCAGAGCGAAGAGAGTGCGCGGCCCCCCTAGTCCTGCCGGAGCGCGACGATCGGCTGCGTCCGTGCCGCGCGCCACGCCGGCCACGCGCACGCCTGCAGACCCGCGACGAGCAGGATCGCCGACACCGCCACGAACGAGATCGGATCGAGCGTCGAGACCTGCCAGACCTGCTGCGCCAGCAGCCGGGCCGCAAAGACGCTGCCTGCCAGACCGAGCGCGATGCCGGCCAGGAGCAGCGCCGCGCCCGATTTCACCACCATGCGCGCGACGGACCCCGGTTCCGCGCCGAGCGCGATCCGCACGCCGATCTCGCGCGTCTGCTGCACGACCGCGTGCGACATCACGCCGTAGACGCCGACGACGGCGAGCGTCAGGCCCAGCGCGGCGAACACCGAGAGCAGGACGACGTTGAAACGGGGGCCCGCGTAGACGAACTCGTCCAGGAACGCATCAAGCGATCTGACGTCGGTCACCGGCTGATCCGCGTCGAGCGCGTGGATGCGCTCCACGACCGCACGCGTCACGCCCGCCGGATCGCCCGTGGTCTGCACCACGACCCGGTTCGCGGCGCCGAGCAGCGAGTACGGAAGGTAGATCTCCGGCAGGATCTCGTCCCTGATCCCGCGGTTCAACGTGTCGCCCACCACCCCGACGATCTCGACCCCGTCGTCGGAGGCGCCAATCGGCGGCTGCTTCAGGCGCGGGATCCGCACGATCCGGCCGACCGCCGCGCCGCCCTCGAGCCGCGTGCGCTCGAACGCCTGGTTGACCAGCGCGACCTGCCGGCGGCCCTCGATGTCCGCGCTGGTGAACAGCCGGCCTTTCACGAGCGAAATCCCGAGCGCCTTCGTGTAGTCCTCGCTGACCTGGTGCATGACGGGCGCCTGCTCGACGGCCGGCATGCCGGGAACCTCGACCGGAACCCCGGTGTTGCCGAACGGATGCGCGGTCGTGTTGACGCCGGCCGCGGTCACGCCAGGGACGCTCGCGATGGAGCGCAGCGCTTCCTGAAAGAACAGGACGCGGCGGGCAGGATCCGGATACTTGCGATCCGGCAAGGGCACGCGCAGGGCGAGGACGCGGTCGGGCCGGAAGCCGAGCTCCACGCGCCCGAGCGCCAGCACCGTCCTCACCATCAGGCTCGCGCCGACCATCAGCATGATCGAGAGCGCGACCGCGCTGACCACGAGGCCCTTGCGAAGGAGCGCCTGGGCCACGCCGCCCGACACGCTCCGGCCGCCGCTGCGCAGCGGGTTCGCCAGATCCCGTGTGCACGTGTGGAGCGCGGGCGCCAGGCCGAAGATCACGCTGGTCACCGCCGAGATCGCCAGCGCGAACAGGAGCACCGGCAGGTTGAGCGCGATCTCGGACTCGTCGGGGATCGTGTTCGGCGGCACGAGCGTCAGGATCGCGCGCAGCGCGCCGTATGCGAGCGCGGTCCCGGCGATGCCGCCCGCCACCGCGAGGATCAGGCTCTCGGTCAGCAGCTGACGCAGCAGGCGCAGCCGGCTTCCGCCGAGCGCGGCACGAACGGCCATTTCGCGCTGACGGGCGGCCGCCTTCGACAGCAGGAGGTTCGACACGTTGGCGCACGCGATCAGGAGCAGCAGGCCGACGGCGCCGAAGAGAATCCACAGATCGTCGCGGATGCTGCTTGGAAAGGTCTCCTTGAAGGACAGCAGCCCGACACGCCACGTCTGCGGGAACTGCGTCGGCTCCTTCTTCGCGAGATCCGAGACGATCGGATTCAGATCCGCTTCGGCCTGCGCATCGGTCACGCCCCGCTTCAACCGCCCGAGCAGGTGCACGTTCCTGATCCCCTCGACGAAGGTCCCGCGCGCGAGGGTGACCGGCAGGTAGACGTCGGCGCCTCGCCACATGAACCGCTTCGGCATCACCCCGACGACAGTGCGGACCTTGTCGTTGAGGCGGAGTTGCCGGCCAACCACGGAGATGTCGCCGCCGAACTGCCGCTGCCAGAACCGGTAGCCGAGGACGACGACCGGCGCCGCGTCCGGCCGGCCGTCGTCGGGGAGGTAGGGCCGTCCGAGGAGCGGCGGCACGCCCATGACGAGGAACGTGTTCGGCGTGCCGTAGTTGCCGCGCAGGCGCTGCGGGTCGCCCTCGCCGGTCCACAGGATGTCGGAGATCGTGGACGCGATCGTCCCTTCGAAGATCGTGTTCCGTTCGGCGATCTCGAGGAACTGGTCGGGGCTGTAGCCGAGGCGGCCTCCGCGCCCGCCCGGGTCCCAGACGCGGACGCTCATCAGCGCATCGACGTCCTTATAAGGGAACGGATCCAGGACGACCGCGTGGATGACGCTGTACATCGCGGTCGTCGCCATGATCCCGAGGGCCAGCGACAGCACCGCCAGCGTGGTGAAGCCGGGCGTGCGGGCAAAAGTCCGGATCCCGTAGCGCAGGTCCTGAAGCCACTGGTTGAGCCACGTCAGCATGAGATCTCCTCGCGCGTAGATAAGGACGAAGCGAACGTCCGGCGGGTTGGGCGGCCGGGGGCAAACGTGCCAACCGCGTGACGGCGGACCGTGGACGGCGGACCGTGGACGGCGGACCGTGGACGGCGGACCGTGGACGGCGGACCGTGGACAGGCCGTATTATGTGGCCATGCACCGTCCCGCTGGCTGGACCGTCGCCCTGCTCGCACTGTCGGCCTCCATCGGTGCGCAGGATACCGGCTGGCGGGCAAAACCCCAGACCGTGGAACAGACGGCGAAACAACAGCCGGCGTTCAATTACGACGAGGCCCGAGTCCCTGCCTACACGCTCCCCGACCCGCTGACGCTGAACGGGACGACCGTCCGGACGCGCGACGCGTGGGCCGGCCGGCGCCTGGAGATTCTCGAGCTGTTCCGCGAGCACGTCTACGGGCGATCGCCGGGCGTCCCGCAACAGCTGCGTTTCGACGTCGTCGAAGAGAATCCCCGCGCGATGGATGGCACCGCAACTCTGAAACGGATTGCGGTGATCAGCGAACAAGGCGGGCGCACGCATCGGTTCGAGATCACGCTGTTCCTGCCCAACGCGCGGCGTGAACCGGTGCCGGTGTTCCTGCTCCTGAACAATCGTCCGCCAACCAACACGGATCCCACCCGGCGCGAGCGCTCGGGATTCTGGCCGGCCGAGCAGGTGATCGCGCGCGGCTACGCCGTCGCGGCGCTGCAGAATTCGGACCTGGCGCCGGATGACAAGGATCGTTTTCGTGAAGGCGCAATCCGGCTGTTCGAGGGCAGCGTCTCCGGCCCTTCGACTCGCGAGGGGGAGAGCGCTCGCTCAGGACAGGGCCCGCGTCCGGGAAACGCGTGGGGTGCGCTCGCGGCCTGGGCCTGGGGTGCGAGCCGCGCGATGGATTACTTCGAAACCGACCGCGCGCGTGGACGCGAAGAGGGTCGCGGTCGTCGGCCATTCGCGCGGCGGGAAGGCGGCGCTCTGGGCGGGCGCCGGGGACGAGCGGTTCGCGCTCACGATCTCCAACGAGTCCGGCGAGGGAGGCGCCGCGCTGACCCGGCGCGTGTTCGGCGAGACGCTGGCCCGGATCACCGAGGCGTTCCCGCACTGGTTCGCCGGCAACTACAAGGATTTCGCCGCACGCGCCGGCGAGCTGCCGGTCGATCAGCACATGCTGCTCTCCCTGATCGCGCCCCGCGCGCTCTACGTCGCGAGCGCCGACGAAGATCTCTGGTCCGATCCGCGCGGGGAGTTCCTGTCGCAGGTCCACGCGTCCCCCGTCTACGGGCTCTGGGGCGATCCGCCGATGCGGGCCGGCGAGATGCCGCCGCTCGACCGGCCGCTCATCGTGGGCCGGCGTGGGTATCACGTCAGAACCGGCGTGCACAACCTCACGCCGTACGACTGGGATCGCTTTGCCGATTTCGCGGACGGGCTGTGGAAGAAACAGCCGTCAACCGCTCCTCGCGTCGCCCCTATTTCACCGCAGCGGTGATCCGGAACACTATCGCTTCCGCCGTAGAATCGTGACTACTTCCGGACCGCCAGCGAGCGTCCTGGCGACGGTGAGCCCCACGAACTCGAAGCCCTGGTGACCCGCCTGCTCGAGCTCTTTCTGCGTCGTCGAAGTCTTGCTCGAAGCGAGGAGACGGTATTCGTACTTGACGATGGCCGCCGCGCCGGTCGGCTTCTCGAGGATGGCGACGACTTCGTCGCCGCCGAACGCGCTCTTGAACACGGTCTGCCCGCGATACTCGAACCCGGCATCGCCGGCCTCCTGCATCTCCTTCTGCATCGTCGACGTCTTGCTGGTCGCCAGCAGCCGGTAGGTGAACATGCCGGGCGAACCGCCCCGGTGCATGACGACCACCACTTCGGATCCGCCGAGAGCCGTATCGCCGCCCATCACATCGCCGAAGCGGAACCCGGCGTCCCCGGCGGCCTGCATTTCCTTCTCCATGGTGGACGTCTTGCTCGTGGCGAGCACGCGGTATTGGACCGATGGCGGCGCTTGCGCCTCGGCGGGACGCGGCAGGCCGGACACGAACGCAGCGGCGCAGAGCGAGAGCGCGACATGGATCCTCATGGACACCTCCATGGCCGGGGAACGAGGTGCGCCGGAGAGTGCGGCGCGCGGCCGAAAAAATCGTGCACAGGACGACGTCTCGGGGCGGGTTGTCTCTTGAGATTCAGGATACCACCCGAGGCCTCCTGATCTCTCCTGATCTCCTCCGATCTCCTCCTGATCTCCTCCTGACCTCCTCCTGACCTCCTTGATCTCCTGACCTCCGCTTCCCGGCCAACGTCATCTGTAATCCACGCACCGGAACTGTCAGCGCGGGACTCTGTTTCGCGGAAGCCGGGCCTTTTTCCGCGCCTGTCGCGCGGCAGTGTTGTTGCCCTTCAAGTCGGCTTGCGCAAGTTAATCCTCAACTCAGCCGTCATCTGTTGCTTCGGGCTCGTCGCCGTCATCTTTGCGGGCCCGGTCAAGTCCGGCGCCATGTTACTGATGTTGCCCGGCGACACGCCTCGCACCGCGCACGATCTTCCGAGCTCCTACGAACCGCTGCACAAAGGACACGTCGGTCTGGGGACCGGCGTGTACATCCGCGAGAACGAGGACCTCGTTGTCCGTGGGACCCCTCCGCTGGTCCTCCGCCGCACCTATCTCTCGGGATACCGCGTCTCGAAGGAGTTCGGCATCGGGACGACCCACCCCGGCGAAGTGTATCTGCATGGTGACGGCCAGAAATTCCAGTGGGCACACCTGGTTCTCGCCCACGGCACGCCGATCCCGTTCGATCGGACATCACCGGGAACCTCGCATTTCAACGCGGTCTACGCCCATCGATCGTCGGCTGAGGAGTGGGACGGCGCCCGGATCGGGTGGACGGGCTTCAACTGGGTGCTGCGCCGGCCCGACAGCGGTGTCTGTACTTCCTGCCGTGCGGACCGGGCATCCGCCGATCGTGCTCGATCAGCGAGGACCGTGACGCGGACGGCCACGTCATCCACTACCGGCGGGACAACGCCGGGCGCCTGCTGAAGATGGAGGCGGAGAGCGGATGGATCGCGTTCGAGTACGACGACAAGGATCGCATCGTCCGCGCGAACGACAGCACCGGCGCCGAGGTGCGATACGCCTACGACGAGCGCGGCCGGCTGTCGAAGGCCACTGCCGGCGCCAAGGTCTTTCAATATACCTACACCGATCGGGACGAGCTGAAGACGATGGCGGAGCCGGGGAAGTTCACCGAGAACTGGTACGACGGGAACGGCCGAGTGATTCGACAGGAAAACCGGTGGGGCAACGCGGCGACCCCCTTGACCTTCGAGTTCACCTACCATCTCGCGGGCACTGCCGTCGTCAAGGTCGAGACCAAAGGAATCGGACGGCTCCTGGTCGCAATACACGTTCGACAAGGACCGCGCGACGACGTCCGAGACGCAGGGCATGGGATCCGAAAGCGCGACCTTCACCTACGAGCGCGATCCGGCGACCAACGCGGTGACGTCGCTGACGCTCACCTGCCCGGATCGCACCGGCCGCCCGCTCCGGCATTCGAGCCTCGTCAGGAACAACAACGAGGACTGGATCAAGTGGGACCTGATGCAGACGCGGTGTTCCCTGAACACCAGGCGTCAGCTCGGGTCGCAGTAGGCCTGACAGCTTCGCGCTCCCAGCTTCCCGCTACCCGCTTCGCGATTCGCGCGGCCCCGCTTTCACGGGAAAACACGACTCTCCGACACGCGGGAAATACTGGCCCAAGCGCGGCACGGCCATGGGTATAATGCGAGCCTTCCGTCCCCGCGAACCCACATGAGGAGCCCAGAAAATGTCCCGCACCCGCTCGCTTCAGGCCTGGACGCTCGCAGTCACGAGCGCCGTCGTCTTCGCCGTGTGCGCGACGGCCGATCACATCGTTCGCGCGGTGTCCCCGTCCGGGGAAATCAGCGGGCAGGAGCCGCAGCAGCAGGAACCTGAGGCACCCACCGGCCGCGGCGGCGGCCGCGGCGGCCAGTTGGGCCCGCCGAATCCCCGGCCCTACGCCAGCGTCATCACGGCAGCGGCCAAGACCGACGACGGCATCTTCAAGGTCCATCGCATCGGCGAGTCGCTCTTTTACGAGATCCCCAAGGCGCAGCTCGGGAAGGACTTCCTCTGGAACACCCAGATCAAGAAGACGACGATCGGGGCAGGCTACGGCGGACAGGCCGCGGGGAGCCGCGTCGTGCGCTGGGTCAGCAAGGGCGACCGCGTGCTGCTGGTCAACATGGACTACAGCCTCGTGGCCGACACGTCCAACCCGGTCGCGATGGCGGTCGACGACGCCAACTATCCGGCGATCATCCGGGCGTTCAACGTCGCGGCGTACAGCCCGGCGGGGGATCCGGTCGTCGACGTCACGCAGCTCTTCATGACCGACGTGCCGGAATTCTCGGTGCGCGGCCGGATCGGTGGCCGCGGGTACGACGGCAGCCGATCGTTTCTCGAGAAGGCCGTGTCGTTTCCGGAGAACGTCAACGTCGAGGTGACCCAGACGTTCACCGCCGGAGACACGCCCGCCGGCGCCGGCCGGGGGCGGGGAGAAGGCCCGGCCCGCGGGATGCGCGGCTCGAGCGGAACGGTGCTGACGCACCACAGCATGGTCAAGCTGCCGGACACGCCGATGATGCCGCGGTTCTTCGACGAGCGCGTCGGGCTACTTCACGCAGGGGTTCACCGACTACGGCACCGACGAGCACCGATCGGTCGCGAAGCGGTACATCACGCGCTACCGGCTCGAAAAGAAGGACCCGAACGCCGCGATGTCCGAGCCGGTAAAGCCCATCGTCTATTACGTCGATCCGGCCACACCCAGGAAGTGGGTGCCGTTCGTCAAGAAAGGGATCGAGGACTGGCAGGTCGCGTTCGAGGCGGCCGGGTTCCGGAAAGCGATTCTCGCCGCCGAGCCGCCGGCCAACGATCCGGACTGGAGCCCGGAGGACGCGCGCTATTCCGTGATCCGGTGGCTGCCGTCCACGACCGAGAACGCGTCGGGGCCCCACGTCCACGACCCGCGCACCGGAGAGATTCTCGAAGCGGACATCCAGTATTACCACAACGTCCAGAACCTCGCGAAGAACTGGTACTTCGTGCAGGTCGGCCCGCTCGATCCGCGCGCGAAGACCCTGCCGCTGCCCGATGACCTCATGGGCGAGCTGATGCGCTACGTCGTCGCGCACGAGGTCGGGCACACGCTCGGGTTCCAGCACAACATGAAGGCCAGCTCCACCTACACCATCGAGCAGGTGCGCGATCCGAAGTGGGTGAAGGCGATGGGCCACACGCCCACGCTCATGGACTACTCGCGCTTCAACTACGTCGCGCAACCCGAGGACAAGATCGATCCGGCGGACCTGATTCCGAAGATCGGCCCGTACGACAAGTGGGCGACGATGTGGGGCTACAAGCCGATCCCCGGCGCGCGCACGCCGGAGGAGGAGAAGGCGACGCTCGACAAGTGGGCGCGCGAGCAGGACGAGAAGCCGTACCTGCGTTTCTCGACCGAAGGCGCGGCCGGCGCCGATCCGGGCGATGAAACGGAAGCGGTGGGCGACGCCGACGCCGTGCGCGCGACCGCGCTCGGGCTCAAGAATCTGTCCCGCGTGTCGGAGATGCTGCTCGCCGCGACGAGCACGCGCGTCGGCGATCCCTGGAACGAGCTCGAGGAAGTCTACGGGCGCATGGTGTCGCAGTGGCAGACCGAGCTGAACCACGTGGTCCGGGTCGTCGGCGGGGTGACCTCGCAGCAGAAGCACATCGGCCAGCAGGGCGTGCGGTTCGAGACCGTGTCGAAAGCCAAGCAGGCAGAGGCGGTGCAGTTCCTGCTCCAGAATGCGTTCCAGACGCCCAGCTTCATGATTCAGCCGGACATCCTCCGCCGCATCCAGGTCACGGGCGTCGTCGATCGCGTGCGCACCGCCCAGAATTCGATCCTGAACGGCCTGCTGCAGGCCGCGCGGCTCGATCGCATGGTCGAGCAGGGCGCGCTCGACGGCGCCGTGGCGTACACCCCGATCCAGTTCCTGACGGACTTGCGGAACGGCGTGTGGGCCGAGCTCGCGAAACCGGCGACGCCGATCAGCGTCTACCGCCGCAACCTGCACCGCTCGTACCTCGATGCCGTCGACGATCGCCTGAACGGCAACACCGCGCCGAGCGACGAGGTCCGCGCGCTGCTGCGCGGCGAGCTGCGCGCGCTCGACGCCCAGATCCGGAGGACGCTGCCGGCCGTGACGGATGAGGTCTCGAAGCGCCACCTGATGGATGCGCGCGATCAGATCACCATGTCGCTCGACCCGCGCGCCATGCGGACCCGAACACCCCCACCCGCGGGCCTGCCCGGCGGCCGGGGGGGTCTCTGAACAGGAGATCAGGGAGATCAGGAGAGATCAAGAGAGATCAGGAGTTTTGATCTTTTAAGAATTGTCTCCTGACCTCCTGAGCTCCTGTAACCCGACGCTGCCGTCACCCGCGTCTAAAGCGCTCAACATCGGCGCTTCGAAGAGGAGTTCTCTTCTTAGACAATCATGCCGAGCCGCCCGATTGATTGGGATGCCACGAGCCGCCTGATTGATTGGGGTCCGACGAGCCGCCCGACTGATTGGGGTCCGACGAGCCACCCGACTGATTGGGGTCCGACGAGCCACCCGACTGATTGGGGTCCGACGAGCCACCCGACTGATTGGGATCCGACGAGCCACCCGACTGATTGGGGTCCGACGAGCCACCCGACTGATTGGGATCCGACGAGCCACCCGACTGATTGGGATCCGACGAGCCACCCGACTGATTGGGATCCGACGCGCCGCCCGACTGATTGGGGTCCGACGAGCCGCCTGATTGATTGGGGTCCGACGAGCCGCCTGATTGATTGGGGTCCGACGAGCCGCCCGACTGATTGGGGTCCGACGAGCCGCCCGACTGATTGGGGTCCGACGAGCCACCCGACTGATTGGGATCCGACGAGCCACCCGACTGATTGGGGTCCGACGAGCCACCCGACTGATTGGGATCCGACGAGCCACCCGACTGATTGGGATCCGACGCGCCGCCCGACTGATTGGGGTCCGACGCGCCACCCGACTGATTGGGATCCGACGCGCCGCCGGATTGATTGGGATCCGACGCGCCGCCCGACTGATTGGGATCCGACGAGCCACCCGACTGATTGGGATCCGACGCGCCGCCTGATTGATTGGGATCCGACGCGCCGCCGGATTGATTGGGATCCGACGCGCCGCCGGATTGATTGGGATCGGACGCGCCGCCGGATTGATTGGGGTCCGACGCGCCGGGCTGCGAGGGGAGCTCCGGCCGACCCGTTAGCGAATCGCCCAAGCCGGGTATCGGGGGCGGGGCACCTAACAGCCGGCCAAGGGTACCGCCGATTGCCGCTCCAACTGCGGCGCCTACCGCCCGCCCTCCGACGCCGAAGACTCCGCCGATTCCCGAGCCGACAGCGGACCCCATAATTCGACCTGTTTCTTCACTGGGGTTGGGGGCGGGGGGCTTTGCCATGACGTCGCATCCCGGTAACCGCTGGTGTTGTCTCCTGCTTCAACAGTTTGCGCTGCTGTGGATCAGACAATTACATAAGGCGCGTACTGCAGTGTCTAGTAAGCCGAACGAATCACTTGAAGGATGGCGTCACTTTGATCACAGTCGGCTGATGCTGCTGACTGAAGGACGGCCCTATCTCAGGATTCCTCCACAAAAGCAGTAGTCCACTCACGACAACCACGATGATCAGCAGCATGACCAGCCGAAGGGTCGCTTCGGTGCGGGCTACCGTTTGCCCACGCGTGGTTACGATGACGCCAGCGGTGAGATTGCGCACGTTTCGCGTGTGAAGAACCTTGCCGTTCTTCCTGTTTGCTGTGATCTCCACCCAATCACCGTTCGCAATCGAGCCCTCAAACGATCGACCGCGCATTTCGACATGGATGCGGGGCAAGGGATTCCCGGCATCATCGTGGCGTTCCACCCGAAAGTCCCAGACTGTGACCGGCCTGACTGCCCAATGTTCAAGGCGTTGCTGAAGGCCGGATACTTGGCCCCTGATAACCGCAGATCTCGAAGTATTCGCCAGTCCCTTGCTCCTTGGCGCAGACGGTTCGTGCGTGTGACGGCTGCCGGGCCTTTGTGGGGCGGACGGCGGCGTGTCTTTGAGAACGCTGGGCCGCGGAGGTACTGCAACGTCGGGCCTCGGTGTCGTTCGCTCCTCCATGTGCTGACCTCCTATTATCCGAGGGAGCAACAGACATGCCGAGGCGAACACGCTGATCGACATTCCTGGTATCGCCTTAAGCCAATGACTCCAAGTCACTTGGAGTCTCGGTTGTGGCGCGGCGGCTTCTCCGTCGTTAATTTTCTCGTTGAAAGGGCTGGGAATGTGGCTCGTTAAGAGCAGTCACTGTCAGCCAGACGAGACACCTGATGCAGGTGGTCCGCCTTCAGAGTGCCGAAGCCGGCTGTGGTATCGAGAAGAACGGTTCGACAAGATCCCATAACGGATCTGGAAGCAGCGCAGCGGCCATACTTCTTCACGCTACTGCGACGAGGAGATCACGTGTCGGAGGTTTTCGTACACGCTCTAAGCTAGCGCGCCAAGAAGTCAGAAATCCAACAAGAACTCCTGAACTCTGTTCCCGAGTCCGAGTCCGAGTCCCGAGTCCCGAGCCCCGAGCCCTACAGGAGCGCCCTGATCTCCGCCTCGAACACGTCCCGTACCGCCTTGCCGACCGAATCGCCGTCGGACTTGTGCGGAGGCAGGCCAAAGTGCCGGCTGCAGATCCGGCCGTCGCGGCCGATCAGGAACGTCGTCGGCAGCCCGGGTATCGGCCCGAAGGCCTCCTCGAGGTCCTCGCGATCGACGCCGTCGACAATCGTGTAGTTCATCTTGAACTTTTGCGCAAAGGGCCCGGCGTTGTCGAACCGATCGAGCACGACCACCCCGACCACTTCCAAGCCCTGCGACTTGTATCGGCTATAGAGGTCCACGAAACCCGGGATCTCGACTTTGCAGGGACCGCACCACGTCGCCCAGAAATCGAGCAGCAGGACTTTGCCCCGGTAGTCCGCCAGCCGGACGTTTCGCCCGTCGACGTCCTTGAGCGTGAAGTCGAGGTTGGCTTTCTTCGCGTCAACAGGACAGACCGCGGGGTCCGGCGACGGGTGCGGCGCGGATTCCGGGGTACTGACTTCGGGGGAAGGCCGCCGCAGGGTCATCGTCACCAGCACAAGCACGACCACACTGACCGCCGCCAGAGCCCAGCCTTTGCGCACGACGGGGTAAACACGGAACATCGATCGTTTATTCCGCGGCGAATCCAGAATCCCGGATCCCGACTCCCGATCCTGTTTGACATCCGACAGAAGAATCCTGTACCTAACCTCCCGTTCATCGTCGTTCCAGCATCGAGTCCCGGCTGTGACTTCCGCCCAACCGCGGCGCCTCGACGAAGGCGCCAGGCGGAAGCCCCCAGAATGACGAGTGGCGACTGGAGGTGCGTATGTCCCGCCGGATCCTTGGCGCGCTCTGGGTCCTCACCATCCTGGTGCTCCCGCTTCATGCCCAGACGCCGTCTGGCGAAATCAGCGGGGTCGTGACCGATGTGAGCGGATCGGTGCTGCCGGGCGTCAAAGTCACCGTCACCAACGTCGCGACCAACGCGGTCCGCGAGGTGACCTCGAATGAGTCGGGCGTGTACCTCGTCCCCGCCCTCCAGCCCGGCATCTACACGCTCAAGGCCGAGCGGCAGGGGTTCCGCGGCGTCGAGCGCGCCAATATCGAAGTGCTGGTGGGGAGCGCCAACCGCATCCCGATCACGCTGGACGTCGGCCAGCTCACCGACGTCGTGGAAGTGACCGGGGGGACCCCGCTGCTGCAGACCGAGAGCGCGGCCGTCGGGACGGTCATCGAGAACCGGGCGATCGTCGAGCTGCCGCTCAACGGCCGCAACTACCTGCAGCTGGCGTCCCTCACGCCGGGCGCCACGACCAACGGTCCATCCTCGAGCCAGGGCCGGCAGCGGATGGGCGGCCAGCGCAACAGCTTTGCGCTCAACGTCGGCGGGCAGCGCGTGCACTACAACCACTACTCGCTCGACGGGGTCGAGAACACCGATCTGAACTTCAACAGCTACATGCTGCTGCCGTCGGTGGACGCGCTGCAGGAGTTCAAGGTCGAAGCGGGGCTCTTCGACGCCGAGTACGGCCGCGCCATCGCGCAGATCAACGCCTCCACGAAAGCCGGCACGAACAAGTTTCACGGCAGCGTCTTTCAGTTCGTGCGCGATTCGGCGCTCGACGCCAAGAACTACTTCGATCCCGCAGACCGGGACATTCCTCCGTTCACCCGGAAGCAGTACGGGCTCACGGCCGGCGGCCCGGTGGTCGTGCCGGGGCTCGTGGACGGCCGGAACAAGCTGTTCTTCATGTTCAACTGGGAAGGGCTCCGCGAGGAAAAATCCCTGACGGCGTCACCCTCGCTGCCGCTTTCCGCCTGGCGCAACGGCGACTTCTCGCAGCTGCGCGACGCCGCCGGCAATCCCGTCACGATCTACGATCCGGCGACGCGCGTCTTCGACGCCGCGGGCAACGTGACCCAGGCGCCCACGCCCTTCGCGGGCAACGTCATTCCGCAGAACCGTATTCATCCGGTCTCGAGAGGCCTGCTGGAGTTCTATCCGCTTCCCGAGCAGGAGCGGACCGGCGCGAACTTCACCAATCACGAAGCGCGGCGCGCCGATGCCGACCAGTTCACCTACCGCCTGGACTTCGTCGAAGGCTCGAAGTCGAACTGGTTCTTCCGGCACAGCTTCTCGCACGAGCTCGGCTACGACCCGTTCGCGATTCCCAACATGGGGATCAACACCGACACCGACGTCCACCAGGCCGTGCTCGCCAACACGCGCGTGCTCGGCTCGAACAAGTTCAACGACCTGCGGTTCGGGTATGGCAAGCTCGACAACGCGCACATCTCCCCGCGGGCCAACACGGTGAACGTGGTCGAGGAGCTCGGGATCAACATTCCCTCCGACAACCCGCTGTATTGGGGCGTTCCCAACATCGGCATCACGGGGCTGTCCGGCCTGGGCGAGGAGAGCGACGCGCCGTTCATCAACCACGACACGACGCTTCAGATCGTCGACAACTTCTCGTGGAGCGTCGGCGAGCACGCCTTCAAGTTCGGCGGGGAACTGCGCCGTGTGCTGTACGACCAGATCGGAGGCGTGGTCACCCGCGGACGCTGGGCGTTCGACGGGCGCTACACGCAGAACCCGCTCCTGCCCGCCGCGAACCGCGGCGGCGCCGCGTTTGCCGACTTCCTGCTCGGCCACTTCAACCGATCGGAAGGACAGGTGGGCGCCCCGATCGCCAACTTCCGCTCCGGGTACTACGCGCTCTACGTGCAGGACAGCTGGAAAGTGCGGCCGACGCTCACGATCAACTACGGGCTGCGGTGGGAGTACGACCAGCCGTTCTACGACAAGAACGACAACATCGTCAACATCGACTTCAAGTGGGACAACTCGGCGGAACCGGTGTTCGTGCGCGCGGGAACCGGCGATCCCTACGAAGGGAACCCCGCGTTCCGGCTGGCGCCGGACGTTCAGTACGTGCGCGACGGGCGCTTCGGCAGGGGCGCCTACCGGAGCGACTTCAACGATGTCGCGCCGCGGCTCGGGATCGCCTGGAGCCCCACGCCGAAGACCGTCGTGCGCAGCGGCGCCGGCATCTACTACGTGCGCGACATCGGGAACGCCGACCTTCGACATCGTGCGCAACGCCCCGTTCACCATCCGCCGCGACGAGCCGGCCGAGAGCTTCCGGCCGAATCTCAGCTTCGAGCAGCCGTTCGCGCGAACCGGCGCGCCGACGTTCATCCTCGCGAACCAGTACCGACGAGCCCTCCTCGTACATCACGCAGTGGTCGCTCGGCGTCCAGCGGGAATTGCCCGGCGCGATGTCCGCGGAGGCGACCTACTTCGGATCGGCGGGGGTCCATCTGCGCCGGCTCATGAGCTACAACAACCCGGTACCGAGCCAGCAGCCGAACACCAACAACGCCCGTCCGTTCCCGAAGTTCGGGAGCATCCAGGTGATGAGCGCGCCCGGCCACTCCAGCTACCACGCGCTCTATCTCAAGGTGCAGCGCCGCTTCTCGCAGGGCGTGAGCTTCCTCAGCTCTTTCTCGTATTCCAAGTCGATCGACGACGGCAGCGGCGTCCGCACGACCGACGGCGACTCGCTGACGCCGTCCAACCAGTACGACCTCCGGCTCGAACGCGGCCTGTCGGCCTTCGACTTCCGCAAGCGCTGGACGACGTCGTGGATGTGGGAGCTGCCGTTCGGCAAGGACGGACGCTGGCTGAAGGGGGGCGGCGTCTCGGACCTCGTGTTCGGCGGCTGGCAGCTGAGCGGCATCTTCACGCTGCAGGACGGCTTTCCGTTCACCGTGCAGTGCGGGCCGGGAAACATCCAGAACGGCGGGGGCATCTGCTATCCGGATCCCACGGGAGCGGATTGGCGGCTCTCGGGCAGCGAGCGCAGCCGCACGCGCTGGTTCAACACCGACGCGTTCGTCGATCGCAACCCGGCCGGAGGGCCGTTCCGCTATGGCACCGTGGCGCGGAACTCGCTGATCGGTCCGGGGCTCGTCAGCCTGGACGCGTCGGCGAACAAGAAGTTCATGCTGGGCGATCGGTATCTCGAGTTCCGGGTCGAGGTCTTCAACGCGCCGAACCTGCCCATCTGGGGCCAGCCCGGGAACCAGCTTCGCACGCCGAACTTCGGCGTCATCAACAGCACGCGGCTCGACTCGCGGCAGATTCAGCTCGGACTGAAGTTCGTCTTCTGAAGTTCCAGGAAGCGGCGCCGAAAGGACTGACGTCATGAGGCTCACACGCGGGGCCGGACTCCTCGCGGCCCTCGTGTTGCTCACCGTGATCTCCGGCGGCGCCTCGCCGGCCGACACCTCGCCGGTGCGATTCACCAAGAGGCAGTTGTTCGTCAACCCGTATGAAAGCACCGCCGTGGGCGACCTGGACCGCGACGGACACCTCGACATCGTCTACGGCGCCTACTGGTTCGCCGGACCCGATTTCGTTCCGCGCACCTTCAGGCCCAACCACGTCGCGGCGGAGTACCTGCGCGCAAACAGCGACCACGTGTACGACGTCGACAAGGACGGCTGGCCGGACATCATCGCCGGGGGCTGGACCGAAGACGGTATCTGGTGGTTCAAGAACCCCGGCAGGAGCGCCGCGGAGCGCGGCGCGCCGTGGGACATGCACGCGGCGTGGCAGGCGCACTTGCTGGCGAAAACGCGCGGCACGATGGAGATGTTCGCGCTGCACGACTACGACGGCGACGGCGTCCCGGAGCTGCACTCGGCCAACTACCGCAAGGAGGCGCCGCTCGAAGTATGGCGCTGGACCAAAGCGCCCGGCGGTGGCCCCGCGCTCGTGCCGTTCGTGCTCGGCGCCGAGGGAGGCGGTCACGGGTTCGCGTGGGGAGACGTCAACGGCGACGGACGTGAGGACGTCCTCACCGAAGTCGGTTGGTACGAACGGCCGTCAGGCCAGGCGTTCGCCGGTCCCTGGAAGCTCCATCGCGAGACGGCGCTGCCGCATCCGAGCTGTCCGTTCGTCGTGAAGGACCTCAACGGAGACGGGCGGCTCGACATCATTTTCGGCCGCGGCCACGACGTGGGGTTGTACTGGTGGGAACAGAAAGCTCCCACGCCAGACGGCACCACCATGTGGACGACGCACGTCATCGATGAATCCTGGTCCCAGGCGCACGCGCTCGCGCTCGCCGATCTGGACGGGGACAAGGACGACGAGCTCGTGGCGGGCAAGTGCATCTGGGCGCACAACGGCGGCGACCCCGGCGCAGCCGACCCGCCGGCCATCTACTATTACAAGTGGAACAGGGCGACGTCCCAGTTCACGCGCCACACCATCTCGGCGCCAGGCGAGCACATCGCCCTCGGCCGGCAGTACAGACGTCGTCGATCTGAATCGTGACGGCCGGCTCGATCTGACGGCGCCGAGCAAGCAGGGCCTCTGGGTGTTCTTCAATCAGGGCCGCTGACGGTCCCGGCTCCTGCAGAATGATGCCGCATGCGAATTCCGCGCTACTGGGCGCGCGCCGAAGGGGACGCGCCGCCGGACACCGAGGGCCCCGAGCGGATCGTGGTGTGGGGCTGGTCCGACGACAATCACGTCGAGGCCGAACGCCACGCCCATCAGCGGCTGACCGAGCTGCTCGATCAGCTCCGGCGCGGGCTCGGACTGCCCCAAGGATATGCGTACGGCACGCGGCCGCTGCGCGAAGAGATTCTCGAAGAGCTGCGGGATCGCAGTGGACGTGTCCACGGGCTTCTCACCCGTAACAGTTACGGCAGCGTCGTGCTCAACACGGCGCAGGTCCTGTTCGTCGATGTCGACGTTCCCTGGCCGACGTTCGGACAACGCCTGGCGCGGCTGTTGGGATCCCGGAAGCCGACACCTGAAATGACAACCTTGTCGCGCCTTCGCGACGTCCTCAAGAACGACTCCGGCGGCAGCTACAGGATCTACCGGACGGCCGCGGGGTTTCGAGTGCTGGCTACCGATCCGGTATTCACGCCGGGCTCGCCGGAAGCCGAGCGGCTGATGGAAGCGCTCGGAGCGGACCCCGCATTCCTGCACCTGTGCCGCATCCAGGGGAGCTTCCGTGCGAGGCTCACGCCGAAGGGCTGGCGGTGCGGCCAGGCGAATCCGCCGGGCAGCTTTCCCCGCGAACCCGAGGCTCAGGCGGCATTTGCCGAATGGCTCGCGCAGTACGAACGTTCGACGGACGGCAAGGCGACGTGCCGGTTCGTCGAAGCGATCGGCTGGGGAAGAATCCATGAAGACGCGGGCCAGATCGTCGATCTCCACGATCGGCGGACGAAGGCGGCAACCGATCTGCCGCTCGCGTAAAGCTGGAAGCGGGAAGCGGGAAGCGGGAAGCTTCACCCGCGCAGCGCGATCAGCGGATCCACTTTGGTCGCGCGGCGCGCCGGGAAGTAACACGCCGCCATTCCGACGAGGGCGATCACCACGACGACGGCCGCCAGCGTCACCGGGTCGTGTTCAGAGGTGCCCCACAACTGCGTCGCGATCACGCGGGTCGCGGCGAAGCTCGCGGCCAGTCCAATCGCGGCGCCGAGCGCGACCAGGCGCGCGCCCATCAGCCCGACCAGCCGCAGCACGTGGACGGGCGTGGCGCCGAGCGCCATGCGAATGCCGATTTCGTGCGTCTGCTGCGACACCGTGTACGCGATCACGCTGTAGACGCCGATCGCCACCAGCACCAGGCCGACCGACGCGAAGACGCCGAGCAGCACGAGGCTGAACCGCGGCGTCGCGTAGGAGAACTGCGCGAGATAGCCGTTCAGCGTGCCGGTCAGCGTGATCGCCACTCCGCGGTCCACGGCCCAGACCCCCCGCCTGACGCGCTCGATCAGGGCGGCCGGATCGCCCTGCGTTCTGGCCATGATCCCGCGCTCGAACGCGCCGGTCACGGTGTAGGGCATGAACGCCTCGGGCATCGGTGGATCCTGGATGCCCTGGACATCCTGCCAGATCGTCTGCATGGAGTTACCTCGCGCTGTCTGACGTCGCCGGCCGTCAATTGGTTGCGGTGCCTCCCGTTTTGACACCGTGACGCGGGGTTTGGCGCGATCGGGGGGTCAGGCCTTGAATCTTGAACGCGGCGAGCGGGGGCGAGCGGGGGGTCAGGTCTTGAATCTTGAACGACCGCAGGATCCGGTCCGGGCCTCCCAAGGCGATTCATGATTCATTGCCCGACCCCTCACCCGAGCGTCTTCGTTCAAGATTCAAGACCTGACCCCCGACCCCGACCCCAAGTGCCTTCGTTCAAGATTCAAGGCCTGACCCCCGACCCCGACCCCGAGCGCCCCCTTCAAGATTCAAGGCCTGACCCCCACCCGCGATTTGGGCCGAGGCGCGACACCCGCGATTTGGGCCGTGGCGCGAAGGCGGAGTAAACTCGGCGATTCGAGCCTCTGTGGAGGGACACATGTTGGGACAGATGATGCAGGTGGGTTTTTACGGGCACGTCCGGCAGTACAAGAACATCCAGGCGGACATCGACGCGAACATCAAGCGGGTGCTCGAAAGCGGCGAGTACGTGCAGGGCCCGATGCTCAAGCAGTTCGAGCAGGAGCTGGCGGCGTTCCATGGCGTGGCGCATGCCGCCGGGACCGGCAACGGGACCGACGCGATCTGGCTGGCGCTGATGGCGATGGGCATCGGCCCCGGCGACGAGGTCATCACGCATCCGAACACGTTCTTCGCGACGGCCGAGGCGATCTGGATCGCCGGCGCGACCGCGGTGTTCGTCGATTGCGATCCGAAGACGAAATGCATCGATCCGGCGAAGATCGAGGCGGCGATCACGCCGCGGACCAAGGCCCTCATCCCCGTCCATCTCTACGGCCAGGTCGCCGACATGCCGGCGATCAAGAAGATTGCCGATGCGCACGGGCTGCGCGTCATCGAGGACAACGCCCAGGCGATCGACGCCGCCGGCGATTCGTTCACGATCGGCCAGTTGAGCGACGCGACCTCCGTCAGCTTCATCATCCAGAAAAACCTCGGCACCTTCGGCGACGGCGGCGCGCTCCTGACCAACAACGCGGAGATCGACGCGGCCGTGCGGAAGCTCCGCAACCACGGCTCGACCAAGCGCAACGTCCACAGCTACGGGTTCAACAGCCGGCTCGACGATCTGCACGCCGGCGTCCTCAGCGCGAAGCTGAAGCACATCCACGCGTGGAACGATCAGCGCATCCAGTGGGCGGCCCGGTACACGGCGGGGCTGAAGGGCGGGGCGAATTTCGACCTGCCGCACGCGCGTCCGGGTACCGGCACGTGTTCCACCTCTACGTCATCGAAACGAAGGTCCCGGCGCATCGCGATCAGCTGGTCGATTTCCTGGCGAAGAACGGGATCGACGCGAAGACGCACTACTCGATCGCGATTCATCAGCAGGACGGCTATCCGTGGGGCAAGGGCGCGCGGGTTGTCGGCGCGGTCGCCAATGCCGAGCGCAACGCCGCGACCTGCGTCAGCCTGCCGATGTATCCGGAGCTGACCGCCGCCGAAGTGGACTACGTCGTGGCCAAGGTCCTCGAATGGGACAAGGCCGCGAAGTGACGGCACGATACCGCGTCGTCGTCGTGGGCATGGGCAAGCGCGGGCTGCACCATGCCACGGCGTTCGCCGCCAACCCCCGGTTCGAGCTGGCGGGGATCGCCAGCCGGGATCAGAAACGGCTGGACGGCGCGGCGGCCAACACTTGGCAGCGTGAAGACGAGCACGGATGCGCGGGCGCTGGCCGCGGAGATCGAGCCGGACGTCTTCTGCTTCTGCACGCCCCCCAACGTGCGCCTGCCGCTCATCGAGATCGGCATCGCGGCCGGCGCGAAGCTGATCGCGTTCGAGAAGCCGGTGGCGATGACGAGCCGCGAAGGGCTCGCCGTCAAGCAGGCGCTCGACAAAGCCGGCGTGAAGGCGGTGGTCAGCCATCAACACCGCTACGGCGAGCACTACCAGAAAGTGCAGGCGATCGTCGCGAGCGGCGCGATCGGGAAGGTCAACACGGTGTACGGCACGGCGACCGGCTGGGCGGCCCACATGCTCAGCCATCTCGTGGACTACACGTCGTGGTTCAACGGCTACGAGCCGGCCGAGTGGGTGATGGGGCAGGCCGCCGGGCGCGGCAAGCTGACGGACGTCCACGCCTCGCCTGATTACGTGACCGGCGTGGTGCACTTCCGGAACGGCGTGCGCGGCGTCTACGACTGCGGGGCCGGTGCGCCCGACGTCGCCGAGGTGCCGTACTGGTGGCGCAAGTGCCGGATTGGCGCGCAGGGGACGGACGGGTACGCCGAAGTGCACACGGGCAGCGGCTGGCGCGCCGTCACGAAGGACGGTGTCCAATCGGGCCCGGGAACCATGGACTACGACCACGACATGCCACCCTACGTCCAGGAAATGGCGGACTGGCTCGATGACGACTCGAAGCCGCATCCGCTGCGCTTCGCACGGGCGTACCACGGCTTCGAGATCGTGTCCGGGTTCTATCGGTCGGCCATCGAGGGAGGCCAGATCGCGTTGCCGCTCGCGAGCGGCATGGACGAGGGCATCGATGAGATCGCGGGCCTGAAGGCGAAAGTGCCCGACCGGAAAGTCCTCATGACCCTGCCCGATAGCGCGAAAGAGTACAAGGAGTAGACCGGTCTTCCTACCGCGATCCGATCGCCCTGCCCGCGACGCCACCGAGAACGGCGCCGGTCAACGCGCCGATGAGGCCTCCCTGGAAGCCGGGGTCGTCGCACTTGCAACTGTCCCCCTCGATCTTCGCTCCGAGATAAGCGCCCGCATACAGGCCGCCGACCACCCCGATAATCATGCCGATGTCTCGTTTGGTCCTGGCGTGAGGATTCCGCTTGATCTTGCCGTAGGAGCCCTGCGCCCGCAGGGGCTGCGCGGCCGACGGCTGCAGTTGGGTCAACGCGGGAAGCGATCGCCGAACCGCCTCGCGCAATGCCGGATCTGCGCGGATCGCCGCCGGCGACGATGGGTCGTCGGCGCCCGCGGCAGCTGGAGCGCAGAGCGGTCAGAGCGAGCATGCCGACAACGAGCCGTCTCCCGAGCCTGTTGGTCATGGTTGACGCTCCTCTATCGCTGGTCACTCCGCAGGCGCTCAGAAGCGTCCCGGGAAGGCGCAAAGCTAAACGATGCCGGCTCACTCGGCGTATCATCTTCTTCACTGCTCGTGGGGCCCCACCCCCACTCGCGGCGCTGCGGCGCTCGAGGACTCGCGCCTTCGCGCGGGCCGCGGGCGCTAGGCAACCCGGCGGACTCCCCGACAGAGGAACTTCGATGAACCGAACACGCCTGACTTGTGTGACCGTGGCCGCGGCGCTCGCGGCCTCTTCGTTCGTGACCGCGCGGCAGGCGGCTGCGCCGCAGACGCCTCCTCCCACGGCGGCCGCCGCGGCGCCGCCGTCGCAGGGCGGCCGGGGCGGCGGGCCGGTGAAGTCGCCGGAAATCGGCGCCGACCAGCGCGTGACCTTCCGTCTTCGGGCGCCCGGCGCCAGCGAAGTTGCGGTGTCGGTCGGCGGCAAGCGGCTGCCGATGCAGAAGGACGAACAGGGCGTGTGGAGCGTGACGAGCGAACCGATGGCGCCGGACGTCTACACCTACTCGCTGATCGTCGACGGCGACTCGATGAACGACCCGTCGAACCGGCAGGTGCAGACGTCGTTCGCCGGGTTCCAGAGCATGTTCCTGGTGCCGGGGCCGGCGGCCTGGCTTCCGGCGCCGGGCGTTCCGCGCGGCGCGATCGCGCGTCACGCGTACCACTCCGGCATCGCCAACGACGACCGCGACTTCTTCGTCTACACGCCGCCCGGCTACGATGCGCACCGCGCGCAGCCGTATCCCGTGCTGTACCTGCTGCACGGTCTCGGCGACGATGCCGAGCGCTGGCTGAACGGCGGCGGAGCGGCCAACAACATCCTCGACAACCTGATCGCGCAGGGAAAGGCCGTGCCGATGGTCGTGGTCTCGCCCCTCGGCTACGGGACGTCAACCGGTCCGGCCGGCGGGCGCACGCCCGACAACATCGCGGGCTACAACAAGATCCTGCTCGAGGAAGTCATGCCGATGGTCGACAAGGGGTATCACGTGAGCCGGAACCGCGAGCAGCGCGCGATTGCCGGGCTGTCGATGGGAGGCGCCGAGTCGTTGTATGTCGGCCTCAACAACCTCGACAGGTTCGCGTGGATCGGCGCGTTCAGCTCCGCGCCGATGCTGTGGCCCGGCGTCGCGTCGGTTCGACCGGCCGCCGAGCCTGGAACCGCGCCGGCGCCGGCCGCGGGCCGAGGCCGCGGCGCGGCGCCCGCGCTGGATCCCGAGTCGTTTTCGAAAGTGTTTCCGGCGCTCAACGCCAAGTCGAACTCGCAGATCCGGATGCTGTGGATCGTGTGCGGCACGGCCGACGGCCTCATCGGCGCCAACCGGCAGTTCAAGGACTGGCTGCGATCGAAGAACGTGCAGTTCACCGAGCAGGAAGTCCCGGACATGGGCCACGTGTGGCCGCTCTGGCGGCAGAACGTGACCGACATGGTGCCGAAGCTCTTCAAACCGAATCCCTAATCACTGATCCTTGAATCACTGAATCCCTGAATCGAATCCTTGAATCCCTGAATCTGCGCGCGCCCCGTCGAGACGGCGCGCGGATTCGACGATCCGAGGATTCAACGATTCAACGATTAGTGATTCGAGACAAGCGACCCATGTGCGCACCGTGGCTGAGGGTCCTCAATCGGAGCCGGCGCCCATGTCTCTGATACCGGGACCAGCGGGTCGAACAGATAGACCCGTCCGGCAATCTGATACGCCTCATATGTGAGGACCGGCGTGCGATCCAGCCCGCTGAGCGCCCTCGCGCCGCGGAAGCGCTGGCGGAACTCGGAGAGCTCCTGCTCCTCGAGCAGGATGTAGGGCCGGCGTCCCTCGCGTGCCAGCCACTCGACCGCCCGATCGAGCCACGCGGGATCGAGCACGTCGTAGCGCACGGTCAGGCGTCCCCCGTAGTACCGCACCGGACCGACGTGCGAGGTCGTGATGATCGCGCTCGACGGATCGGTGACGCGGGCGACGAGCCCGGCGATCGTGGCGTAGCGCCGCTCCCCTTCGCCGGGCGGATACACACCCAGGCGTCGCGCCGTGGCGGACGCGTGCAGGCCGAGCGCGAGCACGGCAAGCGCGGCCAGCCCGCGGAGCCATGCGGCGCGGCCGCGAGCGAGTCCGATTACCAGCGCGGCCGTCCCGATGCACAGCGCCGGCCATGCGGGCAGCAGAAACCGCAGATACCACCACGCGTCGAACGGCGTGTAGGCGCTGTACACGCCGAGGACGGCCAGCGACACGGCGGCCAGCCAGCGTGCGGCCGTCGCCGCCTCGGACGTCGGCCACAAGCGGCGCGAAGGAACCAGCAGCGCGGCGGCGCCGGCGAGGGCCAGGGGTGTCTGCGTCTCGGCGATCCACGACGCGTAGTGCCGAACGTTGACCGGCACGTGGCTGAGGGAGAACAGGCTGCTCAGGTCTCCGTACCCCGAGGCCAGTGACGATCCGTACAGCCACCGGTTGATCGCCGCGGCCGCGACAGCACCGGGGATCGCGCCGGCGGCGAAGGCGACGACCCGCCGGACTCGCGCATCGGCGCGGGCCTCGAGCGCCCTCCATATCACCCACAGACCCAGCACCAGCCCGACGGGCAGCAGGTTCGGTCGAATCAGGATCGCGGCCGACGTGCTGAGGCCGGCGCCGAACGCCGCGGCGGTCGATCGGCAGAGAATCAGGGCCGTCGCGAGCGCCCAGAACGCGGCCGCGGGCGCGTCGCTCATCACCGACTTGCTCATCGCGAGCACCGCCGGGCTCGTGGCCGCCAGCCACGCCGCCGCCAGGCCCACGCCGTCCGAACCGAGCTTCCGTCCGATCATGAACGTCGCGCACACGAGGAGACCGCCGCTGAGCGGCACCACCCAGAACATCGCGCAGTGCCCCGCCACCGCTTTGAACGCCGCCATCAGCATCGGCAATCCCGGCGCGGTGACCGGCACGATCGCGCGGCGATCGGGCGTGGACCGATAGCCGAACGGCGTGAGGGTCGCGATGGCTTCGGGCCACGGGGCGTCCGCGGCCATCGGCATCTCGATGCGCATCCGCGGCGCGCCGCGCAGCCAGAGGTCCGCCTGCGTGACGTAGCTGAACGAGTCGGAGCCGCCCGCGGTGGTTTCGTTGAACCGCAGCGACGTGGCGACCGCGCCGGCGGCGAGCAGCAGGACGACCAGGGCGTGAGGGACACGCGCCTCGACGCGCTCGAATGCCGACACGGCGAGGCGGGTCATGCGCGATCCCCACGCACCGAGGCGCGTCAGATCCCGGCTGAGCCCGGGCACGCCGCTCGCCAGCGCGTACGCCGCGGCCGCCACCACGAAGACGAGAAGTGGACGCTGCGGATTGCGCGACGAAATGCGCCACGGGCCCAGCGTCACGGACTGCCCGTATCCGGCATAGAGAACGAGCGTCCACACGCCGGCCAGCCCGGCGATCGTACCGAACAGGAATCGTGGGGTCAGCCAGTGCGGCCGGGGGCGGGACATCGGACAGGCCACTCGAAGCGACCGCGATTCTACTTTGTTCCAGGCGCAGACTGTTTGCGGTTTTGGATCGAAGGCTGCGAAGGCCGGTGAGCTTCGTCGAAGGGCGGCCTTCGGCGGAGCCCGGCGTTTTCGATCGTGCGAATCACGCGTTGGCTGCGAGTCGGCTGGCCACGCGATGGCTGAGCGCCATGATCGTCCACGAAGGATTGGCGCCGCACGACGAAGGAAACAGGCTCGAGTCGGCCACGTAGACGTTCGTGGTCCCGAACAGCCGGCCGTCTCCGTTGGTCACGCCGTGCCGGCTGTCCCGTCCCATCGGCGTTCCCCCGCTCGTGTGATCCGAGTACAACAGGACTTCGTCGTAGCCGAGCGGACGGCGCGCGAAGGCGTCGACGTCCTGCGCGCTGCGGATCTGCGGCGGACGCAACAGCGGCATGAACACCTGCCGCGCCCCGACGCCGAGGAACCCGCGGGCGGCGCAGCCCAGCGAATCGCGGAGAACCTCGACGTCCCGCGCGCTCTCCTGGAAATCGAGTTTCGCGTGTCCCCGATCCACCGTCACGCGCGACCGCCCGGGATCGTCCCGCGTCGTGATCGTCACGCTGGCGGTATAGTGGTAGCGGCGCATGATGGCCGTGTGATCGGGTTGCGGAAGATGTGACACGAACGCCGCGAGGTTGGCCGGAAACAGAATGCTGGCCAGCCACCAGAAATGCCGGTCCGGCAGAAAACCGAGAAAATTGTAGATCGCCGGCACGCCGTTGAACGGCACGTAGCGGCCGTCCACGATCTCTCCGCGCCGGGTCACGGGCTCGTCGAACAACGCGAACACCTGCGCGTGCGGCTGCAGGTAGACCTTCGCCCCAATCCGATCGCGATGGGGAAGGTCCTTCGTGCGCAGCAACAAGGCCGACGTGAAAAACGCGCCGGCGGCAGCGACGACGGCGCGCGCATGCACGACGCGCCGTAGAACGACTTCGCCGGTTTCCGCGACCCGGCACGTGATCCTGACGCCCGAGGCGTGGTACTCACCCGATCGCCGCTCTCCCTCCAGCCCCTGGACGTCACATTCGGTCAGGACGGTCAGATGACCGCTGTCCAATCCCATCGGCAGGAAGCTGTTGAGCATCGTCCCCTTGCGATCCAGGGCGCAGCCGAAATTGCAGAGACCGACGCCGCCGCAGCCCGCCGTATAGCGGTGCACCACGTGCAATCCCTCGGGACGGCCCAGCGCGTGCGCCATCTCGCGCACGATCGCGTTGGGGCGGTTTTCGAGCGCGGTGGATTGCCGGGTCACCGACAACGCGGCCCCGACCTCCGCGTAGTGCGGCTCGAACGCCGCCGCGCTCACGTCGTCGAGGCCCGTCGCGGCCTGCCACTCGTTCCAGACAGCCGCGGGCGGGCGCATCGCGACCGCGCCGTAGATGACGCTGCCTCCGCCGAGCACGTTCCCCTGCAGCAGCGCCGTCCGGTAGCCGCGCGTGAGCTCGACGTGTCCGAGACGCGTCGCCATGTCCAGCGCCTGGAACGTGAAGTCCTTCGGCGGACGGAACGGCCCACGCTCGACGAGGACGACGTCGAGGCCTGCCGCGGCAAGGGTGCTCGCCGCCACGGCGCCGCCGGGACCCGAGCCGATCACACAGACATCGTAGTTGCGGCTCAGCACGTCGTCCGCGCCGCTGCTGAGCTCCCGCGCCCCGTAAATCCGGCGCGTGTGCGACTCCGTCAGCGGGCGGATCATGCGGGGCCTCCGGGATCGTCCACGAGCGCGAACGATCGGGGGTCACCCCAGACGCACAGCAGACACAGGGACGTCAGCGCACGTGACGCTTTCTGCATCAGCACGAAATGCGACGTCCGTCCGCGCAGCGCGACCTGCTCGCCGCCGTAGAAGACCGACACGCGGCGGACGCCGCTGATGAGCGTGCTGATACGCCGGCGATGATCCGCACGGGTTCGGGCGAGCAGGTGACGGAGATTCTCGACGGGATCGATGCCCGTCCGGCGGAGGTCGGCCTCGGGGAGGAGCGTCGCCGTCACCCGGCGGAAGAAGCGCTCGTCGTCTTCGGCCAGAGGGCCTGAGGGCACGACGAACGCGGCGGCGACGCCCTTCAGAAACGCCCGACGGTTGAGGTCGCGCCCGACCGCGTCAATCTCGGTGAGGACCGTCTCGATCCCTGTCATGAAGCGCCCGGCAGGTAAGGCGCAAACGCGCGCCGGAGCGGCTCAATGACGGGATCGGTCTCAGGTCTCAGGTCTCAGGTCTCAGGTCTCAGGTCTTTGGTCTTGGGTTTCGGATCCCGGATCCCGGGTCCCGGATCCCGAGTCCCGAGTCCCGAGTCCCGAGACCTGCTCGCCGCTCTGCTACGGCCGCTGCCTCACGAAGCCCCAGTCCGGGAAGAGACTGATACCCGGGGGAGAGGTGAGCGGCTGAGGCGCCTCGCTCGTGCTGCCGTCCGGATTCAATATGATCACCCGGATCTGCGTGCTTGTCCCTGGTCCGCCCCTGTGGAAGATGATTTTCTTGTCATCGGGCGAAAAGGACGACGTCGCGTCATTGATAGTATTGAAGGTCAGCTGCGTCTGGCCGCTGCCGTCCGGGTTCATCACGCAGATTTCGTTGTCCAGGCCGTTCGGGACAGTCGGCCCCTGCTTGCACATGTACGTGATGCGCGTGCCGTCGTTGGACCATGAAGGCGCGCGCTCCTCGACGCCGTTGAAGGTCAGCTGCGTCAAACCGGTACCATCCGGATTGATGTGGAAGACCTCGGCAGAGGCGGGCGTCAGGGGGTTGTCGCTGGCGAGGAAGCGCGTGAACAGGATCTTCGTTCCGTCGGGGCTCCAGCTCGCGTCCGTGTCGACCATCCCCTCGCTGTTCGTGATGTTCGTCGGTGGCAACCCCGCGAGGAGATCGCACACCCTGGCGACGAAGATGTCGCTGTCGGCCGCGGGCGCACCAGGATTCGGGTTGATCGGAAGTCCCATACCCGACGCGGAGCGGTGGAATGCGATGCTCTGGCTGTCCGGTGACCAGCTGGCCGAGCTCCCGCCGCGCGCAAGAGGCTGCTGGTTGGTGCCGTCGCGTTTCATCAGGAACAGATCGGATCGATTGATGGGGTCTCCCGGAGCGTTGTCCCGGTTGCTGTCGAACACGATCCTTCCCTTGGCGTCCGGGGAAAATGCTGGAAACGCATCGCCGAAGTCGTTCGTCGTGACACGCACCACATTCGTACCATCCGGGTTCATCAGGTAGATCTCGGCGAAGTTCTGTTGAGGAACGCCCGCGGGGTTGTGCCGGGAGCTCACGAACGCGATCTGCTCAACAGGCGTGCCGGGGACGGTGCACACGCCAACCTCGCACGCGTCTTGTCCGGAGCACGTGTCGATGTCGTCGCACGCGGTGCCGTCCGGTGCCGTGGGGTCCGAGCAGGCACCCGTCGCGGTGTCGCACGCGCCCGCGACGTGGCACTGGTCACTGGGAGAGCAGATGACGGGATTGGCACCCGTGCACGAGCCCTGCTGGCACGAATCGGTCTGCGTGCACGCGTTGCCGTCGGCGCAGGCGGTGCCGTCTGGCGCCGCGGGGTTCGAGCAGGCACCCGTCGCAGTGTTGCACGTCCCCCCGACGTGGCACTGGTCGCTGGCGGAGCAGACGACGGGGTCCGCTCCCGTACAGGCGCCTGCCTGGCAGGTATCCCTCTGCGTGCAGGCGTTGCCGTCGCTGCAGGCGGCGCCGTTCGGCAGGTTACTACCTTGGCATACTCCGCGGTCGCAGACGTCGACCGACGTGCAGGCGTTGCCATCGTCGCACGCGCGGCGGTGGTGAATGGGATTGTACTCACACGTCCCCGAACGCTTGTCGCACTTGTCCTGAGTGCAGACGTTGCCGTCGTTGCAGTCCTCGTGACTCGAGCACGCGCCGGCCACTGGCGGCGGCACGAAGCGGATCACCTCGCCGCCGAGCGCCGTGTTCCCGCGGGCGACGTAGACGGCGCCGTCCGGGCCCACGGCGACCGAAGTCGGGCGGTTGAGTCCCGGGAGAACTGTCTCGCGCGTGCCTTGCCGGTACTGCGCGTAAATACCAGACTGGCTCCTGTCGGGTGTGACGCGGATGAGCACGCCCGGTCCGGCCTGCTGCACCGCCCCTGTCGCGTGTTGGAGCACATAGAGGTTGCCGTGCTCGTCGAAGTCCAGGTCGATAATCATCTTGAAACCGGTGAGGAACGCGTCGTCGATGTGGAACTCTCGAGGCTTGCCGTCGGGGACGACACGGGTACACGTTGGCCCGCGTGTCGGTGAATGGCACACCAGTCAGCTCTGCCACGTAGTACGCGCCGTCGGGGCCGACGACGACCGACGTCGGCACGGCGTCGGTGAACGCGTCGAAGACCGGCGGGGGCGGCGGCGCGAACGACGGGCGCGGCGGATTGGAGGCGCGTGACTGGAAGGTCGCGAGCCGCGAGATGTGACCGCGGTAGTCGACCTTCAGCAGCGAGTTTCCGCCCGCGTCGGTGACGATCCACCCGCTCCGGACCGAGAGGAGTCCGAACGGATTCGTATCGAGATCGCCATGGTCGGGGTTGCGGGCGATTTCGTAGTCTCCGATGTCGGCGACGAGCCAGTTCGGGCTGAACGTTCTTCGTCCGGCGTGATTCCATTTCGCGGAGAGTGCGCTCGCCGGAACGCGGGCGAGCCGTGCGAAGAGCGGCCCGAGCTCGAGCCCATCCCGCGCGGTCGGGTCATACATCAGCCCGAGGGTCGCGTAGAGGTCGCCGGTGTGATTGAGCGAGAGATCGCTCGGTCCGATCGCATTCCCTCCCAGGGCGGGCGCATGTGATGGAAATCCGGTTGCGACCCGCTCCTGGGTCCCGTTCCGGAGGCGGCTGATCGAGCCGGTCAGGCCGAAGCACCGCGTGACAAAGGCGCCGCCAAACGGCAACTGCACGCAGCTCGAGGCAAGTGCAGGAATCGCACAATTCGACGTATTGCCGCCGCACCCCGCCTCGGCGACGTAAAGCGCACCTTCTGAAGCCAACCCGTCATGGCGCCGACTGCTGAAGGTCAGGCCGCGCGGATTGTGGAGGTCCTTCATCACACACATGAGGGCCGGGTTGGCCGGACAGGGGAACTCTGTGAAGAGCGGGCCCGAGGCGGCGACCGGACGCGGCGCAGCGGCCGCCAGCACGAGAGCCGCCGCGGCGGCGAACATGACGATGGCGCAGACAACGAACCGTGGCGGCATGCGCGACATGGCTGACCTCCGATGACCCGCGTCTTTGCAGGGCCAGAGCCCTGCGCTGCTTCGATGACCGCGGGATTATTTTGCTGACGGTGATTTCCCGCTGACTGGCGCGGGGTGCCGCCGTCGCATACATACTCGGCAAACGGTCCGCCGCCTCGCGATTTGCCGCCGTTTCCTGTCTGATCTGATAAGTCCGTGTGTACAGGGATGTTGGAGTCGGATCTGACTGGTCTTCGAAGCACGGACGGGCTAGACTCGGCGGACCGCACCCCTCGAGCCGCCAAATGGAACAGCCCGCGAGCGCGCGCGTTCTTCGATTCGGGATTTTCGAGCTCGACGCGGCGTCGGGCGAGTTGCGCAGGCACGGCCTGAAAGTCCGGCTACCCGCTCAGGCCTTTCAGATTCTGCAGCTCCTGCTGGCCCGTCCCGGTGAAGTCGTCACGCGCGAGGAGCTCCGGCAACAGCTGTGGACGTCCGACACGTTCGTCGACTTCGATGACGGGCTGAACAGCGCCATCAGGAAGCTGCGCGAGGCGCTCGGCGACTCGGCTGAGAATCCGCGGTTCGTCGAGACGCTGCCGCGGCGCGGTTATCGGTTCATCGCGTCGGTGACGCCGGCAACCGCGGATCAGGTACCAGAATCTCCAACTGACGGCATTGCGCCGGAGCGCCCCGGCGCACGCCTGATGTGGGTTGCCGGCGGACTGCTGCTTGTCGCCACGATCGCGGCGCTGGGCACGGTCTATCAGCGCGGATGGCTCGAGCGGCAAGGCGGCGGAACCGCCGTGGCCTCCGTCAGCTCGCTGGTGGTGCTGCCTTTCGAGAATCTCACTGGAGACCCCGCGCAGGCGCATGTCGTGGAGGTGGTCACCGACGCGCTGACGACCGAGCTCGCGCAAATCAGCGGCCTGAGAGTCATCTCCCGTACGTCAGCGAGGCAGTACAAGCAGTCGCCCAAGCGTGTGCCCGCGATCGCTGATGAATTGAAGGTCGATGCGGTGTTGGAGGGCTCGGTGATGAGATCGGGACAACAGGTGCGCGTCGCGGCGCAGTTGATTTCCGCCGGAACGGAGCGTCACTTGTGGGCGCACAGCTACGACGGGGAGCTCACTGACGTCGTCCGGCTGCAGCAACGGATTGCACGCGAGATTGCGGCCGCGATTGGCCACCGGTTTGCGCGGCCCATGGACGGCGGACCCAAGGCTCGAGCGACCAACACGGAGGCCTACGACCTGTACCTGAAAGGCGTCTTCGCCATGGGGAAGACGTCGTTCGAAGGATTCCGGACCGCTGTTGCCTACTTCGAGCAGGCCATCGCCAGGCAGCCGGATTTCGCCGAGGCCTATGCGGCGCTGGCGCAGGCCCAACACCAGTTTCTGTTCACGGGTCCGCTCTCACCACGCGAGGCGGTGCCGAAAGCGGAAGCGGCCGCGCGGAGGGCCTTGGATCTCGATGGAACGATCCCTCAAGCACACAGAACACTCGGGAGCATCCTCCATCAGTTCCATTGGAAGTGGGAAGAGGGGGACAAGGAATTCGCGCGCGCCCGAGGGCTCGCCGACTCCACGGAGAGTAACCCGCAGGGGATCCAGGCCCTGCTCCGGAACGGCCGTTTCGAAGAGGCCGTTGCCGTCAGCGAGCGCACGCTCGAGAACGATCCGCTCTCGTTCAACTCGCATCTCAACGTGGCGACGGTCTGCCGGGCGGCGGGACAGTACGACAGGGCGATCGCGGAAATCCGCCACGCGCTCGAGATCAACCCGGGGCAACCGCGCGGACACTTCGAGCTGGGCGTGACGTTCCTGTTCATGGGCCGGCTGAATGAGGCGATCGGCGAGCTCGAAACGGCCGCCGACTCGACTCTCGGAAGCAACCTGAGGTACCTGGCCTATCTGGGATACCTTTACGCGGTGGCAGGCCGGCCGCTCGACGCCCGCAAAGCCCTGCAAGAGCTCGAGGCGCGCGCGCGGCAGCAGTACGTGTCGGCGTTCGGCATCGCGCTCGTCTACGACGCGCTCGGTGAGAAAGAGCCGGCGCTCGCCGCGTTCGAGCGCGCGTATCAGGATCGGGCGGTCGAGTTCTCGCAGATGCCCCAGTACCCGCCGTTCAAGACGATCGCGTCCGATCCGCGATACCAGGCGCGGATGCGCGAGATCGGACTCCCCCGCTGACTTCCTGATCTTGAACAGGAGATCAGGAGATCAGGAGTTCTGTTATGTATTTCCTGATTCTTACTGCCTGTTACTTGGAATCAAGAAAGACAAATCTCCTGATCTCTTGACCGCTGACCCGAGACCAGAGACCCGCTCGCAGCTCTGCTACGGTTGCTGCCTCACGAAGCCCCAGTTCGCGTACCTGACTGCTGCCCGGCAGGAAGGTGATCTGCGTCTGGCCCGTGCCGTCCAGATTCATCACCCAGAGGTGGGTGCCGGTGCCCAAGCCTCCTCCTCCCCTGTGGAACAGGATCTTCTGCCCATCGGGAGAGAATGTCGGGGTTGCGTCATTGAGCGTATTGAAGGTCAACTGCGTCTGGCCGGTGCCGTCCGCGTTCATCACGCAGATCTCGTTGTCCGATTGCGGCGGAGCCGTTCCCTGTTTGCACATGTACGCGATGCGCGTGCCGTCCGGCGACCAGGCAGGCGCGCGCTCCTCGACCGCGTTGAAGGTCAGCTGCGCGAGGCCGCTGCCGTCCGGCTTCATGGTCCAGATCTCGGCCGACGTGGGGATCTGCGGGTCGTCGCCCTTGGTTGATGCTCGTGAAGACGATCTTCTGCCCGTCGTTCGACCAGTCGCGGATCGACGTCGACCTTCGCGACCCCGTTGTTCGTAATGTTCGTCGGCGGTAGGCCCGCGAGGAGGTCGCACAACCTGGCCACGAAGATGTCGCTGTCCCGAGCCGGGGCGCCCGGCAATGGATTGATTGGGAGACTGTCAGGCCCCATGTTCAGCGCCGAGCGCTGGAATGCGATGCTCTGGCTGTCCGGTGACCAGCTGGCGGAGCTGCCGCGCCCGAGTGACTGCTGTCTGCTCCCGTCGTTCTTCATCAGGAACAGATCGACGAGATTGACAGGGTCGGTCGGCGCATTGTCCCGGTTGCTATCGAACACGATCCTTCCGTTGCCGTCCGGCGACAAGGCCGCGAATGTCATCGCTGAAGCCGTTGTCCGTCAGGCGAACCGCATTCGTGCCATCCGGGTTCATGAGGTAGACCTCGAGGGAGTTCACCGGAGGCACGCCGGGCGGGTCGTGGTCGCGGGAGCTGGAGAACACGATCTTCTGAACGAGCGCACCGGGGACAGTGCACACCCCGGCCTCGCACGCGTCCGGCCCGGAGCACGTGTCGATGTCGTCGCACGCCGTGCCGTCCGCTGCCGCGGGGTTCGAGCAGGACCCGGTCGCGGTGTTGCACGTCCCGGCGACGTGGCACTGATCACTGGCAGAGCAGATCACGGGGTTCGCCCCCGTGCAGGCGCCCGATTGACAGGTATCCGTCTGCGTGCAGGCGTTTCCATCGCTGCAGACGGCGCCGTTGGGCAGGTTGGTCCCCTGGCATACACCGCTGTCGCACACGTCCACCGACGTGCAGGCGTTGCCGTCGTCGCAGGCGACGCGCCGGTGAATGGGTTTGGACTCGCAGGTCAACGTGTGCTTGTCGCACTTGTCCTGTGTGCAGACGTTGCCGTCGTCGCAGTCCTGGTGCGTCGAGCACGCGCCCGGTGGAAGAGGCGGTACGAAGCGGATCACCTCGCCCGTGGCGGGGAAGGTGCCGCGATTGGAAACGAAAAGCGCTCCGTCAGGACCGACAGTGACCGATGTCGGCTGTACAGCCCACTCAACACCGTCGTCCGATCGCCAGCGGCGTACTGCGCGCACAGGTCACCGTCATGGCTCCGGTCCGGGACGACGCGGATGACGGTTCCTTCGCGTGGCGGCGGGGGCGTGAAGATCGTCGCGTACTGGAGAACGTAGAGGTTCCCCCGCTTGTCGAACGCGATGTCGATGATCGCCGTGAAACCGGGGAGGCACACCTCCGGGGACGCGCCGTGGCGGCCGACACGGTAGATGTTCGCCGCGCCGGGGACGACTGGAATGCCGGTCAGCTCACCAACGTAGTACGCCCCATCCGGGCCGACCGCAACCGACGTCGGGACCGAGTCGTCCGGGTGCGGCGCGAAGGCGGCGAGCGTGGAGCGCTTGCCGTTCTCGCCGACGCGCAACATCGAGTTTCCCCCCGCATCGATCACGATCAGTGAGCGGCCGTGCGGCTCGCTTATGAGACCGTAGGGGTTGGTGTCCAGCTTGTTTGGCTCGTAGAACGCCTGATCCGGGTCGTTCTCCGCCTCGTACCCGCCAAGGTCGGCGATGTAGTCCCACCTGGCGGTAACCGAAGGTCTCGAGAACAAGTACCTGGCCGAGACCCGAGCCAGCCTGGCGAAGTTCTTCAGGAACTCCTGGCCGGGCTTGTCGCGGAACCCCGGCGGCTGCATCAGCCCGATCGTCACGTAGGCGCACGCTGGATCGCAATTCGGGGAGCCGGCGGTAGCCGGACCCCGATGGTCACGTTGGCGCTGTGCGAGAAACGCGATGTCGTGCGGTCCCTGCGCCTGTTGTCCGGTCCGCGTCGCGTGCGACGGCAACCCGCTCACGACCCGCTCCTGGATCCCCTTCCACAGCCTGCTGATCGCGCCCGTCGCTCCGTAGCAGCGACCCAGATTCCCGCCGGCCTGACCGGTGAAGCAGTCGCCGGCTGGAGCGGCAGGAACAGGAGTCCGACAGTTCGAGGTGTTCCCGCCGCACCCCGCTTCGGCGACGTAAAGCGCACTTTCTGGAGCCGAATCATCATCGCTACCACGATGATTTCGGTCAGCGGAATGCCATCCGCCGCCGTTGCTTCGCTGTTCGTCGCGGTCCCATTCATCGCGACCATCATTTTCGGGATCATCATCACCCGGGAAAAAGGCCAGCCCGCGCGGGTTGTCGAGGCCGCTCATCACGCACTCGAAGGCCGGGTTGGACGGGCACGGGAACGTGGTGAAGAGCGGACCCGTGGAGCCGACGGGACGCGGAGCCGCGGCCACCAGCACGAGAGCTGCTGCGCCGCAGAACGTGAGTACGATCAAAGTAGGTACGATCAAAGTAAGTACGATCAAAAAAACGAAGCGTGCGGAAAGGCGCGACATGGCTGGCCTCCTGATGACTTCGCATCCGGCAGGGCTACACAGCCCCACGGGCTGTAAAGCCGTGCGCTACGATTACTCCACCGGCAGCCGGCTCGAGCCTGACTTGCCGCTGTTCCTCGTGTGATCGGCTAAACCTGTGGGCAGACTGATGTTGCCGCCGGATGTGACTGGCCTTTGATCGAACAAGCGGCTAGACTCGGCCACACCAAACGACTGGGAAACCATGGAAGCCCCCACGCCGGCCGCGCGAGTCCTCCGCTTCGGCGTTTTCGAGCTCGATGCGCAATCGGGCGAGCTGCGCAGGAACGGGCTGAAAGTCCGGCTTCCCGATCAGGCCTTTCAGATCCTGCGGCTCCTCCTGGCCCGTCCGGGTGAGGTCGTCACGCGCGAGGCGCTCCGGCAGCAGCTGTGGACGTCCGACACGTTCGTCGATTTCGATGTCGGACTGAACAGTGCCATCAGGAAGCTGCGCGAGGCGCTCGGCGACTCGGCTGAGAACCCGCGGTTCGTCGAGACGCTGCCGAAGCGCGGCTACCGGTTCATCGCGTCGGTGACACCGGCGGCCGCGGACCCGATTCCGGAAACTCGAAGTGACAGCCTCCCGGCCGGGCGTGCCCGGAGGCGGATGTCCTGGGGCGCCGGCGGATTGTTGCTGGTCGCGGCGATCGCGGCGTTGGGCCTGGCCTATGACGGTGGATGGTTCGAGCGGGAACGCGCCGGAACCGCGGCGCACTCGGTCGGCTCGCTCGTAGTCCTGCCCTTCGACAATCTCACTGGGGACCCCTCACAGGCGTACGTCGTGGACGCGGTCACCGACGCTCTGACGACGGAGCTCGCGCAGATCGAGGGCCTGAGAGTCATCTCCCGTACCTCGGCAAAGCAGTACAAGCAGTCGACCAAGCGGTTGCCGGCGATTGCGGATGAACTGAAGGTCGATGCGGTGTTGGAAGGCTCGGTGCTGAGAACCGGTCAACAGGTGAAAGTCACGGCCCAGTTGATTCACGCCGGCTCAGATCGACACCTCTGGGCCCAGAGCTATGACGGCGAGCTGACCGACGTCATCCGGCTCCAGCAACGGGTCGCGCGAGAGATAGCGGCAGCGATCGGGCGGCCGCTTGCAGCCGCCACGAACCGCACACTTCCGCCTCGAGCCGCCAACCCGGAGGCCTACGAGCTGTACCTGAAAGGTGTCTTCGCCTCGGGGCGGGCGTCGTTCGAAGGGTTCCGCACGGCCGTTGCCTATTTCGAAGAGGCGATCGCCAGGCAGCCGGACTTTGCCGAGGCGTATGCCGCACTCGCTCAGGCCCAGCATCAATTTCTGTTCTCGGGTCCGCTGTCACCACGCGAGACCATGCCGAAAGCGGAAGCGGCCGCACGCAAGGCCCTGCAGCTCGACGAGACGCTCGCTCAAGCCCACAGGACGCTCGGGGGAATTCTGCATCACTTCTCCTGGCAGTGGGACGCGGGCGACAAGGAGTTCGCGCGCGCCCGGGCGCTGAGCTCTGACCCTGCGGAGAGCGGCTCGGCGGGGATCCCGGCCCTCATCCGGAACGGCCTTTTCGCCGAGGCCATCGCCATCAGCGAGCGCGCGCTCGAGAACGACCCGCTCTCGTTCAACGCGCACATCAACGTCGCGACAGCCTATCGGTCGGCGGGACAGTACGACAGGGCGATCGCAAAAATCCTCGGCGCGCTCGCCATCACCCCTGGGCACCCGCGCGGACACTTCCAGCTCGGCGTCACGTACCTGTTCATGGGCCGCCTGAAGGAAGCGATCAGCGAGCTCGAAAACGCCGTCGAATCGGCTCAATCCGGCAATCTGAGGTTTCAGGCGTATCTGGGATATGCGTACGCGGCGGGCGGGCGGCCGCTCGACGCGCGCAGAGTCCTGAAGGAGCTCGAGACGCGCGCGCGGCAGCAGTATGTGTCAGGGTTCGGCCTGGCGCTGATCTACGACGCGCTCGGCGAGAAAGAGCCGGCGCTGGCCGCGTTCGAGCGCGCGTATCAGGACCGGGCGGTCGAGTTCTCCCAGATGAACCAGTACCCGCCGTTCAAGACGATCGCGTCCGAGCCGCGCTACCAGGCGCGGATGCGCGAGATCGGACTCCCCCGCTGACTTCCTGACCTTGAACAGAAGATCAGGAGATCAGGAGTTTTGTTATGTAATTCCTGATTCTTACTTGTTCTTACTGCCTGTTTACTCTGAATCAAGAAAGACACATCTCCTGATCTCTTGACCTCCTGTTCAAGGGAGCGCGTCCTCATCGTCGCCGCTGTCGGCGCCGGATCTCGGCCCAGGTCGCAAACAACTTGGTGTCCGGACCAAGGGTCAGCTGCGTCGCGATTGGGAACCCGAGCGGGTCGAGGTTTTCCAAATCCATCACCCAGAGCTGCTGACGGCCAGCCACCTCCGTCCTGCCGAACAGGATCTTCTGACCATCGGGTGACCAGTGGGCTCCCCCCTCGAACGCGGTATTGCTGGTCAGCTGCTTCGTCACCGGGAACCCGCTCGGGTCCCGGTTTTCCATGTCCATCACGCAGAATCTCGAAGGTCGACGGGCGGAGGTCGGCGTTGAGAGGGAGGCCTCTCCTGCACGCGTACGCGATGCGCCGACCGTCCGGGGACCAGGCAGGACTCCGCTCCTCTTCAAGGTTCTCGGTCAGCTTCTCCTCCGTCCCCGTCTTGAGGTTGAGCACGTGAATCTCGGCCGTGAAGGAATCGAGGTGAGGGCCTGCGACAGGGTGGCGCGTGAACGCGATCTTTTTCCCGTCGGGCGACCAGTCCGGGTCATCTTCGATGAAGTCCGTCGTGTTCGTCATGTTCGTCGGCGTCTCGCCGTCGTCGCCGTCGTCGGCGGCGGCGTGGAGGGCTCTTCTTACGTTCATGACGAAGATGTCGCTGTCGTACGTCGCCGCGCCCGGGTCGGGAAACTTGATTGGGCATCCGGGGAGTCCGGCGGGCCTGGGGGCCGGGGGGCACACGGCGTTCGACGCCGAGCGGTGGAAGGCGATGTACTTGGCGTTCGGAGACCAGGCGACGGAGCTGCCCCGGGTCAGCCTGGTCTGGTCCGTGCCATCCGCCTTCATCCAGTACAGGTCCGCCTGGTTGACAGGTTCTCCAGCGGCGCGGTTCCGGTTGGTTTCGAACACGATCCGCCCTTTTCCGTCCGGCGACACAGCCGGCAAACTGTTATTGCCGGCCGGTAATTCGTTGACACCGGGACCCGTGAGTTGCCGCGGCTCGAGCGGCATGCCGTTCTCGTCCACGAGCGGTATCCCGTCCTCGTCCACGTCCATCGCGTAGATATCGAGGTCGCCGAGGCGGTTGCTCGAGAACACGATGGTCGAAACCCGCGCCTTTCCGGTCATGTGGTCCGCGCTCCCATTGCGGCCGTCACGGTGCGGCACGTCTCCGCTGGACGCATCGAGGGCGGCTGCGAAGACCGCAGAACCCACGACGAGGTACAAACGCCTGTTCAACATGGTCGCTCCTTATTTACTGCTCGCGGGGCCCCACCCCCGCTCGCTCGCGCTGCGGCGCTCGAAGACTCGCTCTCCTCGCGCGGGCCGCAGGCGCTATTTACTGCGGCTCGATTCGCTCCGCCCGGCGCCGATCGCCCGATCCTGGAACGGACGGCGAACTTGGGAACTACCGCAAGATCTCCCCGCCACGCGCAATCGTCCATGTCGGGGAGCTGATCGTTCTCTGACTTTCAGGTGATCGACCGTGGCTGGCCTTCGCGGGCTCCGGCAGACTAGACTGCGGGGAGGAAACGGCCGTCCAATGCCATCCGCTCCTCAGGCCCGCCGGGTTCTCAAATTCGGAGAATTCCAGCTCGATGTGCAGTCCGGGGAGCTGCGCAAGGGCGGGGTGACCATCCGCCTCCCCGATCAGCCCTTCCGGCTGCTCCTGTTGCTCCTGGACAGGGCGGGCGAGGTCGTCACCCGGGAAGAGCTTCGCGGCACACTCTGGGCCGCCGATACCTTCGTCGACTTCGACACCGGCCTCAACAGCATCGTCAGAAAACTGCGCGACACGCTCGGAGATTCAGCCGAACACCCGGGCTTCATCGAGACGCTCCCCCGGCGGGGATACCGGTTCATCGCTTCGGTGACACCGGTGACGGCGGATGCGGTGCCGGAAACCGAAGCGCGCGGGACCGCGCCGGGATCGCGGTCCCTCGACGAAGCTCGGGACCGTCCTGAGGCTCTCGAAGGGCGGGTCCGGCTGGCGTGGATTGCCGGTGGGCTCGTGGCCGCCGCGGCGATCGGGACGCTGGCTCTCGCCGTAGGGGCCGGATCGCCGGCGGAGGGCGATCCGCGCGCCGGGCGGGCGATTGATCCGGCAGCCAACGAGGCGTACTTGAAGGGCCTGGCCGCCGCAGGGCTGGTCACCTACGAGGGGAACCGCAACGCGGTCGCCTATTTCGAGGAGGCTGTCGCAAAGCAACCGGACTTTGCCCTGGCCTATGCGAACCTCGGGATCGCGCAGCTGCAGTTCCTCTACGCGGGTCCGCTGTCGCCGCGTGAGACGGTGCCGAAAGCGGAGGCGGCCACGCGCAAGGCGCTCCAGCTCGACGAGACGATTCCACTGGCGCATCAAGCGCTCGCGACGATCCTGCGCGCCTATCACTGGCAATGGGAGGACGCCGAGAAGGAGGCGCGGCGTGCGCGGGCGCTCAGCAAGAACCCGGCAGAGATTCCGGCGACGGATCTCATCCAGAGTGGGCAGTTCGCGCTGGCCATTGCCCAGGCTGAGCGCGGCCGTCGATTGGATCCGTTGTCGTTCGCAGCCGCCGTCAACCTCGCGTCCGCCTTCCGCGCGGCGGGACAGTACGATCGGGCGATCGCGGAGTACCGGAATGCCCTCACGATCACCCCGCGCCGGCCGCGCGGACACTTCCAGCTCGGCGTCACCTTCGTATTCATGGGGCGTTTGAAAGAGGCGATCCACGAGCTCGAAACCGCCGTCGGGCATTCGTCGGGAAACTCGCGATTCGAGGCCTACCTGGCGTATGCCTACGCGGCGGCGGGCCGGCCGCTCGACGCCCGCAGAATCGTGAAAGAGCTCGAGGCTCGCGCGCAGCAGCAGTACGTGTCGGGGTTCGGCCTGGCGCTGATCTACGACGCGCTCGGTGAGAAAGAGCCGGCGCTCGCCGCGTTCGAGCGCGCATATCAGGACCGGGCGGTCGAATTCTCGCAGCTGGAACAGTACCCGCCGTTCAAGACGATCGCGTCCGATCCGCGATATCAGGCACGGATGCGCGAAATCGGACCGCCCCGCTGAGGAGATCAGGAGAGATCAGGAGATCAGGAGTTTTGTTATGTATTTTCCTGATTCTTACCGCTGTTATTTGAAACCCAAAAAGAAATCTCCTGATCTCTTGATCTCCTGTTCAAGAGCCACCCGCGGAGCGCATGAAGTTGCAGCGCGCGAGAAGAGCCGTGAAACGCGCGTCGGATCGATACGGATCCCACTTCGGATCGACCGGCAGATAGATCAGGTGAATGTCGCGCGCGTCGTACGCCTTGTCGAGCCACTCGAAGACCGCGTCTCCCTCGCCGAGCCCGGCGTGCACGAGCGCCATTGCGTACGGCGGCACGTACCGATCGCGGGAGTCGGCTTCCAGCTTCCTGAGCACTTCCCGCGCTTCGGTGCCGCGCCCGGTCTTCGCGAGAATGTAGCCTCTGAACGAGATCGTCTTACTGTTGCCGCCCGAGAACCGCGCGGCTTCGTTGAGCGCTTCGAGCGCGAGATCGGTCTCGCCCGTCTGAGCATACGCCTGGCCGAGCATCACGTACCCGATCCACAACGACGAGTCGAGGAGAATGGCGCGCCTGGCGTGCTCGACCGCGGCTGGATAGTCGCGCCCCTGCAGCGCCACTTGCGACGAGAGCGCGTGAACCTGCGCTGTGAGCGGGTCGAGCTCGCGCGCGCGGCGCATGGCCGGCTCGGCTTCGCTCCGGCGGCCGGCTTGGGAGAGCACATGACCCAGCGTTCGAAACGCCTCGGCGTTGCTGGAATCGAGAGTGATCGCGACGCGGAGCGCCTTCTCCGCTGCGGGCCAGTCCCAACCCAGCAGCCAGTTGACGTAGCCGACGACGTACTGCGACTCGGCGAGGTTCGGATTGGACCGGACGGCGCGCGCGGCCGCCTCGGTCGCCTGGGGCCAGACTTCGAGAGGACGGGCATCGCTGTTCACGGCGCTGCTGGCGTAGGTGAGCGCCAGGCTCGACCAGGCGAGCGCGTAGTCCGGGTCGAGCGCGATCGCGCGCTTGTACTGTTCGATGGCCAGGGCGTTCGTGACTGGTGTCCGGCGGCTTTCAAAGTACCGCCCCTTCAGATAGGCATCGTAGGCGCCGGCATTCTGTGTCTGCCGGCGCCCGGACGCGCCCGGGCGATCGGGTAGCAGGCGAACGCGAATCTGGTCCGCGATGGCGGTGCTGAGCTCCTGCTGCAGGCCGAGGAGGCTGGTCGGCTCACGGTCGTAGGATTCCGACCAGACATTCTCCTGATCGCGCACACGGATGACCGTCGCGGTGACCCGCAGCCGGTCCCCCTCTGCTTGAAGCGTGCTCTCCACGAGATAGTCCACGGAGAGCTCCTGACCGATCTCGACCGCGGTCTTCGTCGTGCCCTTGTAACGCAACGGGCGGCCTTTGACGCTCAGCCAATCGGGATCGATCTGGGCGAGCGAGGCGCTGGTCTCCTCGGTGAGGCCGGCCGCGAGGTATTCGCGCTCGGGATCGCTCCCGAGGTTTACGAACGGCAGCACGGCGAGTGACACCCGTGATGCGGGCGCGCCGCCGCTGAGCCACGTCCAGGCGGCCAGGCCGGTCAGCACCGCGACGAGTCCCACGGCGATTGCAAGCCGCGGCGGGTTCCGCATCCGTGCACGCGGCGCCATTGGAAGGTCCGCCGGCGATGTGACGCCGCTCGTCTGCTCGGGCGCCTGGACGGGCGCCCGCTCCAGCGATCTGGGTGGCACGCGTCCGTCGAGCGCGGCCGGACACGACCTCGACGTCCGCGATGAACCGATACCCTTTGCCGGGAACCGTCTCCACGAACGCCGGGGCATCCGGCGAGTCGCGAAGAGCCTGCCTGACCTTGCTGATCGCGGTGTTGACGCCGGTCTCGACGTCCACGAACACGTCCTTGCCCCAGAGCCGATCGACGATGTCGCTGCGGGACACGAGCTGACGGCGGCTCTCGACCAGCAGGATCAGGAGGTCCATCGGCTGCCGGCCGAGCTTGAGCGGCCGCCCCTGCCGGCGCAGTTCGTAACCCGCGACATCGAGCTCGAAGTCGCGGAAGCGGAGAATCTCTCGAGGTTCCAGGGGCTGCATCGTGCGCGACCGGACCCTCTACAGTGCCACAAGGCGGGGTGGAAGTCTTGCCTGGTCTGCGACTTGGCGTTTCAGGAAGATTCCACGTTTTGTTAAGACGCGGTCCATGGTCAGACGCCGGCCGCGCGGCGAGGATGGCGTCGCGAGCTGGACGAGCCCGGCGTCATTTCCGGCGCCGGCGAGACGACCAGCGGGAGTTGACACCATGAACTGGAACCCTTCGAAAGCACTCGGCGGCGGCCGGATACTGGCCCTGGTTGGCCTCACCGGCGCTCTCCTCTCGACATCCAGCGGTACCGTGACGGCCAACGGCTCACATCAGGGACCTGTGGGTACGTGGCTCGTGCAGGTGACGCTTCGCGACTGCACGACGAACGCCCCGCTGGCGCCATCGTTCAACTCGCTGGTCACCCTCCACGAAGGCGGAACGATCAGCGAGAGCGCCGGCAGCCTTGGCTTCGCACCGAACCAGCGCAGTGCAGGGCACGGCACCTGGACGCAGCGGACCAGGCGGACCATCGCTCAACGGATGGTGGCGCTGATCCTCTTTGACACACCGGCGAATCTGCCCGGGACTCCCGGCTTCGACCCGAGCAAGCCTGTTTCCCCCGGCTTCTTCGCCGGCTGGCAAACCGTGACCCACACGATCAGGTTCACCGATGCCGACCATCTCACGTCAGCCGGCACCAACGAATTCTTCAAGGCCAATGGTGACTCGTACAGGACCGGCTGCTCGACGGCCGTAGCCGAGCGATTCGAATAGCCTCCGCGGGGGCGTCCAGGAATCAGAGGTGTTCACCACAGAGCGAACGGAGTAAACGGAGACAAACAAAGACTCGGTTTTTCTCTGTCATCTCCGTTATCTCTGTGGTGGGGAGCATCCTCTACCAGTCAGGGAGCTCCCCGTGTTCATCGAGTCTTGCGTCTCGACGTCTGTGGCTGACCGCGGCCGGCGCGGGGGCCCTGGTCTGGCTCGCTCTGGGAGTCGGCAGGGGTGCGACCCAGGCCCGCAGGCTGGAGCGCAGACGCCCGCGGCTCCGCCCGCAGGGGCGCAGCGTTCGGGGCATCCGCGTAGCGCCGGGCGGCCCTGACGGCCGCGGAATCTTTGAAGCCCCCGCCGCCAACATCCCGCCAACGCCAACGCCAATCTCTCGCCGAAGCCCCGGTCGTTGCGCTGACGCCGGCCGAACAGGCCGGACGCTTCTGGCTTCCTCCGGGGTATCACCTGACCCCGGTGCTCGCCGACCCCGACATCGAGGAGCCGGGACAGATCGCGTTCGACGGCAACGGCAGGATGTTCGTCGTGGAGCTGCGCGGCTACGACCAGACGCTGGACGGCATCGACCTGACCCCGCCGATCGGCCGGATTTCCGTGCACGAGGACCGGGACAACGACGGCGTGTACGAGCACCATCGCGCCTTCGTGGACAAGATGGTGTTCCCGCGCTTCGTGACGCCGTTCGGCCCGAACAGCATCCTGACGATGGAGACCAATACGGACGAGGTGTGGAAGTACACCGACACGAACGGCGATGGCGTGGCCGACAAGAAGGAGCTGTTCACGACGAATTTCGGGAGGGCCGGGAACATCGAGCATCAGCAGGCCGGGCTGTTCTGGGCGATGGACAACTGGCTGTACAGCACGGTCAACGCCTTCCGCGTGCGGTGGACGCCGCATGGAATGCTCAGGGAACCGACCGGGCCGAACGGCGCGCAGTGGGGCGCCACGCAGGACAACTACGGCAAGGTCTGGTTCCAGGGAGGAGCGAGCGGCATGCCCGGCATACTTCCAGTTCCCCGTTCACTACGGCAGCTTCGCCATGCCCGACCAGACGGAGCCGAACCTCAACATCATCTGGGGCGCGCCGATCCTGATCGGCGACATTCAGGCCGGACTGCCGGGCACGTCGCCTGCCCGATGGCTCGCTCATCCTTTCGACGGCTTCAGCCGGCAACGACATCTATCGAGGCGACCGCCTTCCCGTGGACCTGGTGGGCGATCTCCTGTACGGAGAAGTCGTGGGCCGGAGTGTCCGTCGTCTGAAGGCCGTCAAGACGGACGGCGCTGACGCAGGTTCGAAACGCGTATCCGCTCTCCGAGTTCATCCGCTCGCTCGACCCGCTCTTCCGCCCGACCGACGTCGCGACCGCGCCCGACGGAACGGTCTACATCTCCGACATGTACCGCGGGATCATCGAAGGCGCGCCGTGGGCCAAGGAGGGGACGTACCTGCGAAAGAAAGTCGAGCAGTACCAGCTGCACAAGATCCTCGGCAACGGCCGCGTCTGGCGCCTGACGTACGACGGCATGGACCGGGACCGAACGCCGCCGCGGATGCTGAACGAAACGCCGGCGCAGCTGGTCGCGCACCTGTCGCACCCGAACGGGTGGTGGCGCGACACCGCGCAGCAGCTGCTCGTGCTCGCAGCAGGACACGTCGGTCGTGCCGGCGCTGCAGCAACTGGTGCGGACGCCGTCTGCAGCCGGGACGGTCCGGCGGCAGCCTGTTCGGCCGGTTCCACGCGCTGTGGACGCTCGAGGGACTCGGCGCGCTCGACGCCGCGCTGGTGCGCGAGCAGATGAAGGACGCGAATCCGGCGATGCGGATTCAGGCGATTCGCGCCAGCGAGACGCTGTACAAGGCGGGCGACCGATCGCTCGCTGCCGACTACAAGGCCGCGACGAAGGACGCCGACACGGATGTCGTCATCCAGGCGATGCTCACGCTCAATCTCTTCAAGGTGGCGGATCTCAACGCGGTGGTTCAGGCGGCGCAGGGAGCGAACAAGGCTCGCGGAGTTCAGGAGGTCGGCCAGCGAATCCTCCAGCCGGCGCCGAGCCTGACGTTCGGCGGCCGCGGCGGCGGCCGCGGGGGCGGCCTGACACCCGAGCTGACCGTCACGCTGCAGCGCGGCGCGACGGTCTACAACGAGTTGTGCGCGGCGTGCCACGCGCAGGACGGCCTGAGGCACCGTGATCGAGGGCCGGGCGGGCGCGACCATGGCGCCCCCGCTGGTGAGCTCGACCCGCGTGCAGGGCCATCGCGACTACGTCATCAAAACGATCCTGCACGGCATGACCGGACCCGTCGACGGGAGGAAGTACGGGGACGTCATGGTGCCGATGGGCACGAACACGGACGAGTGGATCGCCGCGGTCGCGTCGTACGTGCGCAGCGGCTTCGGCGGCAGCGGCTGGGTGGTCACGCCGGCCGACGTCGCGAGAGTGCGCGCCGCCACGACCGGGCGGAAGGCGCCGTGGACGATCGAGGAGCTGGAGGCGTCGCTGCCGCACGCGCTGGTGCCGGACGCGACGTGGACGATGACCGCCAGCCACAACGCCGCCGGCGCCGCGCAGGGCGTCAACTTCCTCGCGTGGGACGCTCGCGCGCCGCAGCAGCCCGGCATGTGGTTCCAGGTCGAGCTGCCGGCGCCGCTGATGCTCACGGAAATCCAGTTCAACTCCCTGACGCAGGGTGGCGGCCGAGGCAATCCGCCCGCCGTGGCGACGTATCCCCGCGGGTACGACGTGCAGGTGTCGGCCGACGGGAGGACATGGAGCGCGCCGGTGGCGAAAGGCCAGGGAAGCGGCGCCACGACGGTGATCGCGTTCGCGCCGGTGCGGGCGAAGTTCGTTCGGACTCACGCAGACGGCGGCCGTCGAGAACGCGCCCTCGTGGTCCGTCCAGGCATTGCGGCTGTTCGAGGCGCGGGCAATGAAAATGAGATCAGGAGATCAGAGATCAGGAGATCGTTGAATCTGACCGGCGGTGGCAACAGAGCCAAGTGGGAGAGCGCAATGGTGAAAACGATTCGAGGTCCGTGGTGGACGCATCGTGATGGCGAAAACGATTCGTGCTCCGTGGTGGACGATCGTTGGGGCGGTGTGCGTGGCCGGTTGTTCCGTCGTCGCGCACACGCGGGTCCAGGCGCCGGCGGCGAGCGCGGCGCAAGCCGCGCAGAGTCCGGCGCCGGTCCCGGCAGCCCAGGGTGGAAAATTCCGCGCCTCGGCGGTCAAGGTGGACATCACGCCGCAGAGCCCCCAGTGGCTCATGGGCTACCAGGCGCGGCAGTCGGACGGCGTCCTCGACAACATCTACCATCGCGTCGTCGCCTTCGATTCCGGCGACGCGCAGTTCTACCTGATCTCGAGCGACCTCTGCCTCTTCTCGCCGACGTTCTACGACAGCGTCACGCGCGATCTGCAGAAGGAAACCGGGATCGATCCGAAGCACGTCCTGTGGAGCGTCACCCACAGCCATGCCGCGCCGGAGGTCGGGCCGCCGGACATGTACAAGGTGCTCCTCGGGCGCTCCGACCACGAATACGATCGCGACTACACGGCGCTCGCGACCAGGACGCTCATCGACGCGGTCCGCGCCGCGCGCGAGAAGCTCGAGCCGGCGCGCATGGCGTTCGGGAGCGGTGTGGCGATGGCGAACATCAACCGCCGCGCGATGGACGTGGATGGACGGGTGTCGATCGGGTTGAACCCCGATGGTCCGGTCGACCGGCAGTTCAACCTGATCCGCCTCAATCGGCCCGACGGCAGTCTCATCGCCCTGATCGCGAACTACGCCATGCACGGCACCGTGATGAACGGGCAGAACCTGAAAGTCAGCGGTGACGGACCGGGTGTCGTGAGCGCGTACCTGGAGCAGAAGCTTGGCGGAACGGTGCTCTACGTCAACGGCGCGGCGGGCAACATCGCGCCGATCTATTCCGTCTACCCGAATCCGAGTGCCGGGCACCTGTCGCAGTTCCGGGTGCTGCTCGGGGATCGCATTCTCGCCGCGGTCGCGTCGCTCGGCCCGGGTACCGCCGACGTGACGCTGCGGCACGCGGAGAAGATCGTCGAGACGCCGCGCAAAGCGGGGCTGGCGTGGCCGGAGGAGCTCGCCGCGTACGCCGCAACCGACGGCCGCCCGCTGGTGCGGCTGCCGATTCGGTTCGTCCGGATCAACGACACCGTGATCTGGTCGGCGCCGGTCGAGATGTTCTGCGAAATCTCGATGGATGTGCGGGATCGTTCCCCCTTCTCGCATACCTTTTACTTCGGCTACACCAACGGATGGTTCGGATACCTGCCGACCGCGAAAGGCTTCGAAGAAGGAGGCTACGAGCCGCGCACGTCCCCGTTCTCCCCGCAGGTCGAGGCGGACGTGAAGCAGGCCGTGATTGGCTTCATCCAGGGGTTCCGGCGTTAAGCATTCTTCTAAAGCCATGTCGTTGGAGCTGAGCCAGGCTTTCGTCCCTTCGGCTTTAGAAGCAGTCAACTCCCAACGTCCAAATACCAACTCCCAAGACGCATGCCTCGTATCAGCCGGGTGCAATCCGCTGCGACTTCACCCCCAGACATTTTGGGAGTTGGGGGTTGACTTGGGAGTTGTCAGCGTCAGTTCCTGCCTTGCTGACGGTGGCCTTGACCGCGCTTCCACCGGCCGCGCGCCTGGCGGCTTCCACACCGGATACACAGGCAGTGCAGCCGAGCCTTCCGCGCCTGCCGATCGAGACATTCCCGGCGGCCTCGCGCGAGGCGATCTCGGCCGCGTATCGTGCCGCCGAGGCACGGCCGGCGGATGCCGCAGCCGTGGGTGCGCTCGCCCGCGTGCTGCACGCCTGGGAGCAATGGGAGGCGGCGCACGAGGCGTACGCGCGAGCCCAGGCCCTGGCCCCGAGCGCGTTCGAGTGGCACTACCTCGATGGAGTCCTGCTGCAGCGGCGCGCGCGGCAGTCCGAGGCGGCGGCGCAGTTCAGGCGGGCGGTGACGGCATCGCCGGACTACCTGCCCGCGCGCGTCAAGCTCGCCGAAGCGCTCTTCGAAGCAGGCGAGCTCGACGAGAGCTTCCGGTTGTACGAGGCGTTGTCGCGCGATCCCGCGACCGAACCGCTTGGACAATTCGGGCTCGGGCGCATCGCGGCCGCCCGCGGCCGTCATGAGGAAGCGATCGCCCTCCTGCAGCGCGCACTGGCCCGATCCAACGAGTGGGGGGCCGCCTATTACGCCCTGGCGCTCTCGTACCGAGCGGTCGGGCGTCGCGACGAGGCGCAGCGCGCGCTCGAACAGCACGCGAAGTACGGGCCGGCGTGGCCGACTCTCGAAGATCGGGTGCTGGCCGGCATCCGCGCGATCAGAGACGACGCCGCGACGAATCTCGAGAAAGGGCTGAAGCTGGCGGGCGCCGGCGATCTTCCGGGTGCGATCGCCGCCCACGAAGCAGCGGTCGCCCGCGACCCGTCGTTCGCGCAGGCGCACGCGAACCTGATCTCGCTCTACGGCCAGCTCCAGGACTTCGACCGCGCGGAGGCGCACTATCGCGCGGTCGTCGCGCTCGGCCTCAGCCTCGGCGACGCCCACTACGATTACGGCGTGCTGCTCGGGATGCGCGCCCAATGGGATCGCGCGGCGGAAGCCTACCGCCTGGCCATCGCCGTCAACCCGCAGCACGCCAACGCGCACAACAACCTCGGCCAGATCCTGGAGCGTCAGGGCCTCACCGGCGACGCCGCCGAGCAATACAGGCACGCCGTGGCCAGTCGCCCCGACTTCCGGCTCGCTCGCTTCAACCTCGGGCGCATGCTGATCGTGCTGGGGAAACCGCGGGAAGCGATCGGCGAGCTCGAGACGCTGACGCAGCCGCGCGACGCCGAGACGCCTCGCTACCTTCTGGCGCTGGCCAGCGCGTACGCGCGGGCCGGCGACAAAGCCCTGGCGATCAAGTGGGCCACCGACGCGCGGCAGCTGGCGCTCGAGCACGGGCAGGGGGAGCTGGCGGCGGCGATCGATCGACAGCTGTCGTCGATCAAGTAAGCGACGACAGCCCGCGGGCAATCCGTTGACAATTGACAGTTCCCGTGCGTTGACCCTCGCGGTGCGCGGTGATATAACGCGCACAGTTCGGGTATCGATCCATCCGCGCCGTCTCTGCCCAGGGTCGTGACGCGGTCCCCGTTGTGAGATGGCCCCCCCGGGCCCGCACCGATCGCGTTCTGTAGACTCGGGCGTCCGATCGAGAAGCCGTCATGTCCGAGCGTCCGCCGGCCAAGCCGTCGCATATTCATCAAGAAAGCGAGCGCCTATATGTCTGAGCCCGATCGCCCGTCGCGAGCTGGTGTTGGTGTGCTGCTGCTCCTCGCTCTCTTCGCGCTGGCTTCAGCGCCCGCGGCCGCTCAGCCTCTTTACGGCAGCGTGGTCGGCAACGTCAAGGACGCGCAGGGCGGCATCGTGCCCGGCGGCACCGTGACGCTCGTCAACACCGGGACGAATCTCAAGCGCGAAACGATCACCGACGCGCAAGGCGCGTTCAACTTCGTCAACGTGCTGGCCGGTCAAGTACGATGTCAGGGTCGACGCTCACGGGGTTCCGCGAGACCGTGCGATCCGGCGTGCCCGTCAGCAACGGCGAGATCAGCCGCGTGGACATCGCGCTGGAGATCGGCGCGATGAGCGAGACCGTCACCGTCAAGTCGGAAGCCGAGCTCCTGCAGACCGACAAGGCGGACGTCAAGACCGACCTGAAGTCGGACGAGATCGTCAACCTGCCGCTCAATCAGTTCCGCAACTACCAGGCATTGGTCGTCCTCGTGCCTGGCGCGCTGCCGCCGGTGTTCCAGAATGCCGAGACCGACACGCCGCAGCGCTCGCTCTCCATGACCGTCAACGGCCAGAGCGGGAACGGCAACCCGACGCGGACCGACGGCGCCATGAACGTGTTCGTGACGATGCCGCACCACACCGCGTACGTCGCGCCCGCCGAGACGATCGACACCGTCAGCATCACGACGGGCAGCATGGACGCGGAAACGGGGATGGCGGCCGGCGCGGCGATCACCGTCACCACCAAGTCGGGCACCAACACCTTCAAGGGCTCGGCGTTCGAGTACTTCGCCAATCAGAAGCTCGCCGCGACGCCGTACTACTTCGGCCGGGGCGCGCAGCCGACGAAGCTGCCGGTCGAGCGGCAGACGGCCGGAGGAACCCTCGGCGGCCCCATCCTCCGCAACAAGCTGTTCTTCTTCTCGTCGTACGAGGGCTACTTCAGCGATTTGAATCAGCACGTCGTTCTACAGCGTGCCGACTGCGGCCATGCGCAACGGCGACCTCAGCGGCGCGCTGAACGCGAACGGCACGCTGCAGGGCATCTACGATCCCATGACCGGCGACCACGCCACGGGCACCGGCCGGCAGCAGTTTGCGAACAACGTGATTCCCGCCGGCCGGATCAATTCCATTTCAAGGACCCTGGTGGCGCTGTACCCGCTTCCGAACGTCGAGGGCACCGGCGCAGGCGGCCTGACGAACAACTATCGGGTCGAGCAGCGGTCCCAGACGGATCGCCACAATGTGGACTTCAAGGTCAACTGGAACCGCACGTCGTCGCACCAGATCTGGGGCAAGTTCAGCCAGATGAAAGCGCTGGTCGACGACCTCTTCACGTTCCCGATCGGCGCGTCGGACGACGACGGCGGGCAGACCACCGTTCGTCAGTACACGTTCGGGCACACCTGGTCGCTCAGCCCGACCCTGCTCCTCGACAGCTCGTTCGGCGCCTCCACGCAGGATCAGTTCGTGAGCTCGCCCGACTTCCACCTGGGGAACATGGGCCTCGACCTGGGGATTCCCGGCACGAACGACCAGGGGCGCGGCGATCCACGCTATGCCGGGATGCCGCAGTTCTCGACCGGCTTCACGGCGCTCGGCAACACGCCGGCCTGGAGCCCCATCTACAGGGAAGAGTACAGCGACTCCTTCAACACCAACCTCACGAAGGTGGCCGGCCGGCACGACCTCAAGGCCGGGTATTTCCTGAACCATCTGACGCTGGACGACTGGCAGCCGTCCACGGCCAACCCGCGCGGCAATTTCACATTTGCCACGAACGCGACCAGGACGTTCGGAACAGGAGCGCAGACGGGGAACTTCTACAACCAGTACGCCGCATTCCTGCTCGGGCTCGTCGGCACGGCCGCCAAGGGCTACCAATACCAGCGGTTCACCGCCAACGAGTTCCAGCACGCGCTGTTCTTCCGCGATCGGTGGACGCCGACGTCGAAGCTCACGCTGGATCTGGGCCTGCGCTGGGAGTACTACCCGATCATGCGGCGGAAGGATTACCAGATCGAGATGCTCGACTTGAACACCCTCGACATGCTGATCGGCGGCCTGGGGGGCAACCCGAAGAACATGGGTCTCGACGCGCCCAAGGACTCGTTTGCGCCGCGTGCCGGCCTCGTCTACCGGCTGGATGAGAAGACGGTGGTTCGAACCGGCTACGGCCTGACCTACGACGCGCAGGGCATGTCCGGTGAGCTGGCGTTTTACGGCTACCAGAGCTACCCGCTGATGCTCAACGCGAGCTTCGTCACGCCCGCCGGCGCAGTCCACATTCGGGTGGTACGGCACGCTGGATCAGGGTATCCCGCATGCTCGCGGATCCCGACTTCAGCTCGGGCCGCCTCCCGCTGCCGAACACCCTCAACATCCAGACGGCCGTGCCCGAATCGGTGAACCGGGGCAAGACGCACTCGTGGAACGTGGCGTTCGAGCGGCGCCTTCCGCTCGTCTCGGTTGACGTCGCGTATGTGGGCAACCGGGTGCGCGGCGCGCTGAGCAAGGTCAACGTCAATCCGGTGCTGCACATGGGCGCCGGCCAGGCGGATCGTCCGTACTTCGTCTCGCACGGCCGGCAGCTGCCGATCAGCACCTTCAGCGCCCTACGGCGAGACGGATTACGACGCTTTACAGGTCGGCGTCACGCGGCCGCTCACGCGCGGGTTTCTGCTCAAAGGGCACTACACCTTCGCCAGCACATGGTCACTTGGCACCGTCACCAACAACGTTGCTGTCCCCAACTACGAGCTCCCAACCGCGGAGGCGCAGGAGCGCAACTGGAATCCCAGCAGCGGCAGCCGGCGGCATACCGCCACGATGTCCTTCGTGTATCAGCTTCCATGGCGGAGCGACGGGACGCCCTTCAGCGTCATGCGGGCGATCATCAACGACTGGCAGGTCAACGGCATCTTCCAGGCGTTCAGCGGCGCGCCGTTCACCGTCACCGCCGACGGCACGGCGCTCAACACCCCCGGCAACACGCAGACCGCCGACCTCGTCGGCACCGTCACGAAGATCGGGGAGATCGGCGCCAATGGGTTCTACTTCGATCCGGCCGCCTGGGCGCAGCCGGAGGGCGTCCGGTTCGGCACCTCGCGGCTGAACCAGTTCCGGGGTCCCGGCGGCTGGAACCTCGACTTCTCCGTGTTCCGGGCCTTCCCGATCACCGGCAGGCACCGGGTCGAGCTCCGTTTGGAAGGGTCCAACATCACCAACACGACGAAGTTCGGCAACCCGACGAGCAACATCACGAGCCCGGATTTCATGCGCATCTTCGGCTTGAACTCCGCGTTCGCTCAGCGGCAGTTGAGGTTCGCGCTCCGGTACAGCTTCTAAGGCAGGCGGGGACGCACGGGCGGAGTTCGTCGCGACACACTACCAGGCTCCGCGAAGCGTGCAGGCGCAGGTGCGGTTCTCTTTCCGACTTCGGTGGTACAGAAACAGGGTTTAACCACTGAAACAGGGGGACGGAGCCACGGGACTCGTCACGGGTCTCGCATCGAGCGCCGGCCAGGATGCACACGAGGCCGGCGTTGGCGCTTCGCGCGGCTCGAGTGCGAGACTCGGTGAGCCTGCCGTGTCCTCCGTTGTCTCCGTTATCTCTGTGGTGAAAACCGCAGGAGGAGTTGCGGAGCTCGTCGCTCGCGCCGGCGGACAAAAATGAAAACAGCCATCAGCCTGATATGCGGCAGCGTGGTGCTCATCGGAACCGCGGCTCGAGCCGACCAGCGCGCCGTTACGCCGCAGACGTACCTCGTCGGCGCCGCCGTGCGCGACATCACTCCCGACTATCCGATTCGCTTGAGCGGCTTCGGTTCTCGACGGACCGAGTCCGAAGGCGTGACCGTGCCGATCCACGCGCGCGCGCTGGCCATCGGCAGCGACGCGGACGGACCAGCCGTGCTGATTGCGGTCGACACGACGGGCGTCTCGGACGCTCTCGTCTCGGAGATCGCGCGACGGCTGCTGCCGCTCGGCATCCGGCGTGAGCGGCTGGCCGTCACCGGGACGCACACGCACACGGCGCCGATGATCAGCGGCGTGCTGCCGACGCTCTTCGGCCAGCCGGTCCCGCCCGAGCACCAGGCGCACATCGACCGGTATACGACCGAGCTCATCGACGACCTCGAGACGGTCGCGCGCGAGGCGCTGTCGAAACGGCAACCGGCGCGCCTGTCCTGGAGCATCGGGAAGGTGGGCTTCGCGAAGAACCGCCGCACCGCCGGCGGCCCCACCGATCACGCGCTGCCGGTGCTGGCCGCGAGGGCGCCGGACGGGACGCTGCGCGCCGTGGTGACGACCTACGCCAATCACGCGGTGACGCTGTCCCACAATTTCATCGGCGGGGACTGGCCCGGCTTCGCCGCCGCCGCGATCGAAGAGAAGCACCCGGGCGCCGTCGCGCTCGTCTCGATCGGCTGCGGCGCGGATCAGAACCCCACCTCGAACGTGACCGGCGACAAGGTCGACGTGGCGCGCAGTCAGGGCGCGGAGTTGGCCGCGGAGGTCGAACGCGTCCTCGGTGGTCCGCTGAAGCCGGTGACGGGTCCGCTCACCGCCCGCCTCGAGCGCATCGACCTGCCGCTGGCGCCGCTGCCGCCGCGCGAGCACTGGGAGTCGCTGGCCACGAAGCCGGACGCGGTCGGCTATCACGCCCAGGTGCAGCTGGCAGCCCTCGATCGCGGCGACCGTTTGCCGGTGAAGGTGGACTATCCGATCGAGACGTGGACCTTCGGCGACAGCCTGGCCATGGTGTTTCTCGCCGGCGAAGTGGTCGTCGACTACTCGCTCCGGCTGAAGAGCGAGCTCGACGCCTCGCGGCTGTGGGTCACCGCCTACGCGAACGACACGCCGTGCTACATCCCCTCCGAGCGCGTGTTGAAGGAAGGCGGCTACGAGGGGGGCGGCGCGATGACCTACTACAACAAGCCCGCTCCCTTCGCTGAAGGCGTCGAACAGCGGATCGTCGACGCCGTCCTGCGCCTGCTGCCTGCGAGCTACAAGGCGAAGCCATGAGACGCCCTGGCCCGCAGCGCTCAATCACTAAAGGGATTCGAGGATTCGAGGATTCGAGGATTAGGGATTAGGGATTGAGATCGCGCCCAGCCGATAACGCCGCTGGCCGTCTCCGTCGGGCAGGGGCAGCGCCAGAACCGGTGTCCCGTCGCGGGTACCGATTGAAACGTAGACGTCGTACACGGCGGGTTTGAGCCCGGGCGGGAAAGTGAAGCCGGCGGTCTGGCGCAGTGTCGGCGCCTGGTCCGGTGGTCCGACGGCAAGCGTCTTCACGTCGAAGCTCTCGTCGACGAACACGCCGGCTATGCCGCCGTCGCGATCCTTCAAGGTGATCGCGGGGTGTCCTCCGGGCAGGCACGGTGCAACCCCGCCGTTGCGCCAGGCCGCGTTGAACCTGAACGGGGACGCGAGCGCCGCCGACTTCGGCCACGACGCTTCCACGAGCTGGATGCGGTACCCGAGGCGGCGGTTCATGCGGTCGATGAGCGCCCGGTTTTCCTGCAGGAACTCGCGCGGCCACCAGTGGATCGATGCGTAGCTCGCGTGGTAATCCTCGACCGCGTCGAGATAGCGGCTGCCGTCCTGCCAGGCGCCGCGCTTGACCGACGGCCCGTAGTGCTCGCTCTCGAGAATCACCGGCCGGTCGGGCCAGAACGCTTTGGCCATGTTCGCGTGAAAATACGCCCGGTCGCCTGCCTGAACCAGGATGCTGTCGTCCCGCAGCGTCATGCCCTTGTCGCGGCCGTAGTCCACGCGGCTCGGATCACCGGGAGCGCGGAGCCCGGTCGCATCCGGTTCCGGCCGATCGCCGGACTCCGGGCCCGGCGAAGTCGTCGTTGACGTTGAGGAGGGTGCGCGGGAAGTGCTTGAGGTGCAGGTCGATGTGTTTGAAGACGGTGCTGCGTTCATACTGCTTGAGCGTCGTCGCAAAGCTGTGGCCCTCGCCCCAGACGCCCAGCGTGCCGACGTCGACGAACGCGATGTTGGGGTTGCCGTCGTAGCGGCGGCCGGCCGCGGCCAGGAAGCGATCCAGCTTTTCGAGGAAGACCGGATCGTCGAAGTCGGGCTCCCACACGCCGCCCTCCGTCACCACCTGCCGGTTCCTCGTGAACGTCCCCCGGGCGCCGGCCTTCCTGACCCATTCGGGTGTCGCGTAGATCTGCTGTCCGGTTTCGCTGGTGGTGAAACGCAGGGCGACTTTCTTGCCCTTGGCGATCCACCGCTGCGCGGGTGAATCCACCACCGACCAGTTGAAGCGGCCCTCTTCGGGTTCCAGGTACGACCACGCCAGGCGGAGATAGACGACGGTCAGGCCGGGGAACTCGTCGACGGTGTCCGAGGCCGCGAGCCGCGAGCCGTAATTCCTGATGCCGTTGTCGTAGTAGTGAAAGATCCAGCCCATGCCCGGGTTTTCGAGCGCGGTCCCGGGGTCGACCGGGCGCACCACCACGGTGTCCGCCGGGCTGTCCTGCGGCTCGGACGCCGCAGCGCCCATGGTCAAGACCGCAATCGGGATCAGCGCCGCCATCGTGAGCGTGACGGGTCGGACGTCGCGCACGAGGCGGAAGACCCGAGGCAACCGGGCTCTTCGACTCTGCTCGTTGGTCACGAGTGGAGCCTAGCATTCGTCGAGCGCCCGAGCAATGACGGAGCGGAAGTGTTTCCCTTTCGCCGCCGAAGCGCATACTCTGGAACCCGGCTCACGACGGCGACGACTGCGCTCGCGCCCGCGCGCCAGATTCGTCCGCGTCCCGCAGATCGCACCCCGTCGGCAACGAGCCGCCGTCCAATCCTGGAACGGCTGCGCCTTCGACCAGGCGCCAGTCACGGTCAGAGGAGAGCTGCGATGAAACAACCCACACCGTTACGCCCGGCGGGGCACCTGCTCGGGATTCTGGTTTTCCTCTTCCTCGCCTCCCCGCTGCCTGCCGCCGGGCAGACCCTCTATGGCAGCGTCGTCGGCAACGTGAACGACGCGCAGGGCGCCGCTCCTCCCCGGCGCCAGTGTCACGCTCGTCAACACGGCCACGAATCTGAAGCGCGAGACCGTGACCGACGCGCAGGGCGCGTACAGTTTCATCAACGTGCTGGCCGGTCCCTACGACGTCAGGATCGCGCTCCAGGGCTTTCGTGAAGCGGTGCGGACCGGCGTGCCCGTCACCGTCGGGCAGATCAGCCGCGTGGACATGACGCTGGAGATCGGCGCCATGAGCGAGACGGTCACCGTCAAGTCGGAGGCCGAGCTCCTGCAGACGGACAAGGCGGACGTCAAGACGGAGCTGAAGACGGACGAGATCGTCAACCTGCCGCTCAATCAGTTCCGGAACTATCAGGCGCTGGTCGTGCTCGTGCCCGGCTCGCTGCCGCCGACGCTCCAGAACGCCGAGACCGACACGCCGCAGCGATCGCTGGCCATGACCGTCAACGGGCAGAGCGGCAACGCCAACACCACGATGACCGACGGGACGACGAAGCGTGAACGTGGCGATGCCGCACCATGAGCTGTACATCCAGCCCGCCGAGACGATCGAGACCGTCACCATGACGACGGGCAGCATGGACGCGGAACAGGGGATGGCGGCCGGCGCCGCGATCACCGTCACGACCAAGTCGGGCACGCAACACGTTCAAGGGATCCGCGTTCGAGTTCTTCAACAACGAGAAGCTGAACGCGAACCCGTATCTACTTCGGGCGCGGCGCGGTGCCCGCGAAGCTGCCGATCGAGCGCCAGACGTTCGGCGGCACGCTCGGCGGGCCGATCCGTCCACAACCGGCTGTTCTTCTTCGGGTCCTACGAGGGCTATCTCAGCAGGCTCGAACCGCTACGCGTTCTTACACGCGTGCCGGACGCGGCGCTGCGCAACGGCGACTTCAGCAACGCGCTGAACACCAACGGCACGCTGCAGCGCATCTACGATCCGTTCACCGGCGACATCGCCGACCGGGACCGGCCGGCGTGCAGTTCGACAACAACGTCGATCCCGGCCGAGCCGGTTCAATCCGATCGCGCAGACGATGCTGGCCCATGTATCCGATGCCGAACGTCGAGGGGACGGGCGCGGGCAACCTGACCAACAACTATCGCGTCCAGCAGAAAGCCTCGACCGATCCGGCACAACGTGGACTGCCAAGGTCAACTGGAACCGCACGCCGGCGCACCAGTTCTGGGGCAAGTTCAGCGAGATGCGCGCGGTGGTCGACGACCTGTTCACGTTCCCGATCGGCGAGTCGGACGACGACGGCGGGCGACACGAACGGTCTACCAGATGACCGCCGGGCCAGACCTGGTCGCTGAGCCCGACGCTGCTCCTCGACAGCTCGTTCGGCATCCTCGTTCAACGATCAGTTCGTGAGCTCGCCGGACTTCCACCTGGGCAACATCGGCCTGGATCTGGGGATTCCCGGAACGAACGATCAGGGGCGCGGCGACCCGCGGTATGCGGGGATGCCGCAGTTCTCGACGGGCTTCACCGCGCTCGGGAACACGCCGACCTGGAGCCCGATCTACATGGATCAGCGGGACGCCATCGTTCAACGACGAACCTCACGAAGGTCGTCCGGCAAGCACGACATCAGGGGCGGCTACGTCCGCAACGTACATGAAGCTGGACTACTGGCAGCCGGAAAACGCCAATCCGCGCGGCAGCTTCACCTTCGCCGACGAATGCGACGCGGACCTTCGGGACCGGCTCGCAGACGGGCAACTTCTACAACCAGTACGCCGCGTTCCTGCTCGGCCTCGTCGGGCACCGCCGGCAAGAGCTATCAGTACGAGCTCTTCACCACGCAGCGAGTGGCAGCACGCGCTCTTCGTCCGCGACCGGTGGACGCCGAGCCCCAAGCTGACGCTGGATCTCGGCGCTGCGATGGGAGTACTACCCGGTCATGACGCCGCGCGGATCGGGACATCGAGATGCTCGATCTGAAGACGCTCGACGTGTTGATCGGCGGCATTGGGCGGCAACCCGAAGAACATGGGTCTCGAGGCGCCGAAGGACGCGTTCGCGCCGCGGGTCGGCGCGGTGTACCGCCTCAACGAGAAGACCGTGCTCCGGAGCGGCTACGGCCTGACCTACGACGCGCAGGCGATGGGCGCCCAGGTGGCGTTTGCCGGGTTACCAGCAGTATCCGCTCGCGCTCAACGCGAGCTATCCACCCCCGGCCGCGCAGGCCAACTTCGGCTGGTACGGCACGCTGAACGACGGCATCCCGCGGCTCGAGGGGCCGGACATCAGCACGCGGCCGCGTGCCGCTGCCGAACGCCATCGGCATGCAATCGGTCGACGCCGGAAACGATGCACCGCGGCAAGACGCACTCCTGGAACGTGGCGTTCGAGCGGCGCCTGCCGATTGTCTCGGTCGACGTCGCGTATGTGGGCAACAAGCGCGTCGGCGGCCTGCGCCCAGATCAACATCGAACCCCGTGCAGCACCTCGGCGGGGGCGCGACGCGATCGTCCGTATTTCGTGACGCACGGGCGGCAGCTGGCGGTCAACGTGTATGAGCCGTATCGCAGGTCGGACTACAACGCGCTGCAGATCGGCGTGACGCGGCCGCTGACCAACGGGCTGCTCCTCAAGGGCCACTACACGTACAGCCGCTCGATGGCGCTGGCGTACAGCTATCAGCTGCCCGACCGAGGAAGCGGCAGGATCGCAACTGGGCGCTCGCCGCGGGTGACCGGCCCCACACCATGACGATGTCCTTCGTGTACATGCTTCCGTGGCAGACCAGCACGGGTGGGTGGAGCATCCTGAAGGCCATCATCAACGACTGGCAGATCAACGGCATCTTCCAGGCGTTCAGCGGATCCCCCTTCACGGTCACCGCGGACGGCGACGGCGCTCAACACGCCCGGGCAACACTCAGACAGCGGATCTGGTGGGTACCGTCACGAAGGTCGGCGGGATCGGCGCCGAGGGTGTCTACTACGATCCGGCCGCCTGGGCGCAGCCGGAAGGCGTCCGCTTCGGCACGTCGCGGCTGAACCAGTTCCGCGGTCCCGGCGGCTGGAACCTGGACTTCTCCCTGTTCCGGACGTTCCCCATCGCCGCGCGGCAGAAGCTCGAATTCCGTGTTGAAGCGGCCAACCTGACGAACACGCCGAAGTTCGGCAACCCGACGAGCAACATCACCAGCGGCGACTTCATGCGCATCTTCGGTCTCTACAACGCGTATGCAGAGCGGCAGGTGCGGCTGGCAGTGCGATACAGCTTCTAGAGAGGAGATCAGGAATCAGAAGGATCAGGAGATCAGGAGGCGATCGGCTGTTACACGACGGCGGGAGGAGATTGGACACCGCCTCCCGCCGGCTCACTCACAGGCGATGCACACGCTCGCAGCGCCGCACGGGCGGCCACAGGGCGTGAATCTGGCAGTTGAACACCGCCGGGGAGAACCGGCCGTCGGCATCGATGGACGAGCCTTCCCAGAGCAACAGCCGCTCGAGGGTCAGGGCGGGATGCCGCGGATCGACGTGCGGGCAGGCCGTGTAGGCGTATCGATACCCCGCTTCGTCGAGCGCGCTGACCACTTGCGGCGTGAACTGGCCGCCCGGATACGCGAAGTGATCGCTCCGCTCACCCAGCTCCTGCTCGATCACCCGCTTCGATCCTTCGAGCTCCTCTTTGACGGCCTCGGGCGTTTCCATCGGCAGGGACACGTGGCTGCGCGTCTGCGAGCCGATCGTGATGCCGCCCCGCCGCATCTCGCGAATCATCTGCCACGTGAGGTTGGGCGGAATCTCGCTGCCGTTCGGGCCGACGTCCGACTCGAGACAGTCCATCAACCCCATGACTTCCTTCTGCGGCAGCGCGGACAGCAACGCCGACACCGCCGTGCACCGGCGACGCGACGGCGGCCCGGCTGCGGAAGACCTGATCGGCGGGAAGACGGAGCTCGGTCATCACCTCGACCAGGCGCCGCCCCGGATCGGTCCACGTGTGAAAGGCCTTGTCGACGAGGTAATAGAGCTTGTCGTGCGTCTGCGACAACGCCCGGCTCATCAAATCCGTGACGACGAAAACGGCCGCCGGAATCCCCTTGCGGCGAAGCAGCGGAAACGCGTTCTCGTACACGTCGCTGTAGCCGTCGTCGAAGGTGAGCGCGGCGACCGGACCGGAAAACGGCTTGCCGCTCGTCACGTGCTCCCCGATCTCGTCGAGGCTGACGAAGCGGAAGCGCTGGCCGATCGACTCGATGTGGCGTTCGAACATCGCGCGGCTGATGAGCATGCTCGGCAGTTCGGTCTGCGACGCCGAGGCGAAGTCTTCCACGACGCGGTGGTATCCGAGGATGAGCGGACGGCGCTGCTCCCGGGCCCTGCAGGATCGGCTGGTCGAGCCGGCACGCGCCCGCGATCGCGGAGGCGAGGGCAACCTTGAGGTACCACCGCCAGCGATCAGCTTGTCGGCTGGGCATGGGCGGATAGCACACGGCGCGCAAACGCGCGGAGGGTACGCTCGGTGTCAACTGTGCGCTCATGGATTCGACCAGCGAGATGGGCCGGGAACAGATCGATCCGCGACAGCGATCGCGTGTCCCCGGTCCAGGCGGATTTATACGCTTCGTTGCCGTACAACAGATCGAACTCGCTCAGCCCTTCGTCGATCGCCGCGCGGATGCTGAGATCGAGCAGGGCGCGGCCGATGCCGTAGGGCCGGAACTCTGCAGCGTAGCCGTGCTGATAGAAATAGAAGCGGCCCTTGAACGAGAACCCGTACATCACGGCGGCGAGCTCGCTCGTGCAGATGCAGCGTGTACAGGCGAAGCCATCCGCCCTTCAGGGCCCGGGCCGTGACGTCCAGATGGAACGTGCGAAGCGCGCTCGTTTGAAACGCCGTCCCGCGCGAGCCCCAGCGCTCCTCGTGAAAGGCGAACAGCTGCGCGAGCGCGGCCTGCCGCGTCGCGTCGTCGGCAACCAGCTCGAACCGCATGCCGAACTTCTTCTCGAGCGAGCGCAGACGCCGCCGCGTGGTCGCCCGGTGCGCGGGGCCGATGGTCGCCAGAAACGAGTCCCACGAGTGGCCGGCCAGGCGGATGAACGGGCACGCGCCCTGGCTCACCTGCCGGACCGTCCATCCGCATTCGGTCAGCGGCGTCGTCAATCTGGAGAGCAGCGCGTTCGGCGGCAGATGATCGAGATGGAGCGCCATGTTCTGCGCTCGCGAGTATTCGGCGAGCGCTGCGACGGCTTCGGCCTCGCAGCCCCGCCGGACGATGGCGTCCAGGTAATCCGAGCCGGCGGAACCGGTCCCGAGGAACTCCAGGCGCGAGAAGAACGGCAGCCGGCCGCGCGCGGCCGCGAGCGGGACGATGGCGATCAACTGGCCGCCGCGACGCACCGCAAGAATGGCCAGGCGCCGCGACTCCCGGAGATGCGTCCACCACGCGTTCAGCCACTCCCACGTGAGGAACGGCGACTCGGCGGAGCTCGCCTCGAGCAGATCGGTCCAGTCCCCGTGCAGCGCGTCGAACCGCCCGGAACTCTCGATGATCTCAACCGTCACGAATCCTCAGATCAGGCGCGTTCAGGCGCGCCGCGTGTGCGGGCGACGTCAACGACGTGGGCGTGAGATTTGATGAATCGACAGCCCGAGCCGTGCTCGCGCGGAATCTCGCGCCAGTCAAGTGCCAGGTCGAATGATGTCGGCAGCGTGATCCGGAACCCGACGAGATCGACGCAGTATTTTATCGATAGGCCGTGTCAGGACCGTGCTCCGCCGTGCGGGAACATCATCCTCGGACACTCCCGCCGATCGCGGACCGACGCCCTCAGGCGCGAGCCCAAAAATCGCACGGAGCACTGACACGCGTGTGCCTGATTGTCCCTCAAAAGGGGGGTTTGTCAACCGTCGATTGCACCGGCGATCGCCGTCTTTACACGCCCGTCGTGCACCCGCGCGGTAGTCGCGCTGCGGCCGGCGCGGACGGACGCCGGAGGTCCGTCGACGCTAAAGCCTTGTCAGGTATGTGCGTAGGCGATCGCCGACGTCGTCTCCGGCGTCGCGTAAACGTCGGGGTACCATTGGACGTAGGACCTCTCCCGCTCTGTTCCGGCTGCAATTCAGCTGACGTCGACCCCCGAGAACTCGGCGAGATAGCTGTTGCCCTTGTATTCCATCTCCTGCTTGATGCCGATCTCGGACGTGTAGTACCCCTGCACGACCCGCGACTTCAGCTTCCCGAAGAACAGTTCCTCGGGCTGCCGCGGCTCCTTCTCGTTCTGCGCCATCCGGGTCAGAACGGCGAGCCGCTGGTCCGCGGACGACTGGATGAAGGGCCTGCCGCCGGCGTCGCGGGACAGCTGGTCGACTCGCTTCAGGCCCTCCCGCCAATCGATCCTCTCTTGAGCGTCCCACGCGTCGGCCAGCCGGGCGTCGATATAGGCCGCGACCCTGGCGGCTCGGGCGCCTGGCGAGTGCTCGTCGGCCGGGATGATCATCTCGCTCAGCTCGTCGACCAGCGCGAGCTCCTCCGCCGTGAGGAACGTCCGTCCGGCAATCGCCGGCGCCTGCGCCGCCAGCGGCTCGCCGCCGCCCAACGACGCGGCCAGCGTCGCGGCCGCGCCAAGCTTGATCAGTTCGCGCCGGCCCAGGTCGGTCTCTTCGCTGTCTGCCATCACAGGTTCCCCTTGCCGAGCTCGCCGGCCAGGTAGTCGCACGAGCGCCAGGCCAGCGCCATGATCGTCCAGGTCGGGTTCTGGCACGAGGCGCTGACGTGGCTGCTGCCGTCGACGACGAACAGGTTCTTCACGTCATGCGATTGCTGAAACTGGTTCAACACGGAGGTCTTCGTGTCCGTGCCCATGCGGGCGGTGCCGAGCTCGTGGATGGACCAGCCCTCGGTGAGGACGGTGCGATCCACGTTGACGATCTCGAACCCGGCCGTCTCGAACATCTCCTGGGCCGCGCCGGCCATGTCCTCGCACATCTTCTTCTCGTTGTCGCCGAACCGGTAATTGAACCTGATGACCGGAATCCCCCATCTGTCCTTCAGCACCGGATCGAGGGCGACCTGATTCTCGTAACGCGCCAGCACCTCGCCGAAGCCGCCCATGTTGATGAACGCGCCGGCGTAGTCGCGGACGGTCTTCTTGTATGACGCGCCAAAGCCGGGGGTCTCGCGGGCGTTGTCGGGAAACATCCTGGTCCCGGCGCTGCCTTCGAAGCCGTACGCGCGGATGAAGTTCGGATGCCTGTCGGAGATGTTCCTGAAGCGCGGGACGTAGAACCCGCCGGGCCGCCCATCGTCGATGGTCTTCGGCTTGCCGACGCGCTCCTTGACCAGGCCGGTCACGCTCGGCCCCATGACGTGCTCGCAGAAGTTGTGCCCGACATGGCCGCTCGAGTTGCCGATGCCGTTGGGGTGCGCACCGGACTTCGACAGGAGCAGCAGCCGCGCGGACTCGAGCGTCGACGCCGCCACGACCACGACGCGCGCGTGGGCGTCGTAGGCCTGTCCCGTCTCCGAGTCGATGAAGGAGACGCCCCGCGCCTTGCCCGTCCTGGTGTCGACCAGAATCTCGCGGGCGATCGCGTTGGTCCGCAGCGTCAGGTTCCCCGTGTCCATGGCGGGATAGATCAACCCCGTCGGCGAGTCGAACGCGGCGTGGATGTCGCAGCCGCCGGCCCGCCGGTTGCACGCGCCCCGGCCGAAACAGCGGCTGCGATACTTGTTGTGCTTCAGGCCGTCGGTGGTCACGCCGGCGCGATACGGCGTCAGCACGCGGTTCATCTTCTTCAGCGAATTGCGCAGCGTCACCTCGGCGGCGGCGAGCCTCGTCGGACGCTGGAACAGGCTGTCGGGCAGGTACGGCAGGTTCTCCTTGACGCCGGAGATCCCGAGGTAGCGATCGACCCGGTCGTAGTACGGCTCGAGGTCCTTGTACGCGATCGGCCAGTCCTCGCCGTAGCCGTCGTGGCTCTTCGCCTTGAAGTCGTAGTCGGACAACCGGAGCGCGAGCCGGCCCCAGATGTTCGTCTTGCCGCCGAGGCACCGCGCGCGCACCCACGCGTAGTTCGTGCCGGTGTACGGATGGTCTTTTTCGTCAACGACGATGTTCTTGGAGTAGTCGCTCCCGCCCCAGCCCTGCACGTACGAATAGACGTGGGTGGACTTCGAGCCCGCGGCGTACGGCGGCTGACGGATGGTGTATTCGTTGAGCGACAGCGGATGGCGATCGGGAGGCATGTCCCCGCGCCGCGGATGTTCGTACGGCCACTCCATCGACTTCAGCTCCGCGTCGATGTCGAGCTTCTTCCCGGCCTCGAGCATCAGCACCTTCAGCCCGCGGGACGTCAGCACGTGCGCGGCCATGCCGCCGGCCGCGCCCGACCCGATGACGACGGCGTCGTAGGTCCGTTTGAGGTCCGCCTCCGGCTGTCGGTCGCCCTGCAGCAGTCGAATCAGGTTCATGTGGTCTCGGGTCTCGGGTCTCGGGTCTCGGGTCTCGGGTCTTTGGTCTTTGGTCTTTGGTCTTTGGTCTTTGGTCTTTGGTCTTTGGTCTTTGGTCTTTGGTCTTTGGTCTTTGGTCTTTGGTTTGTGGTTGTGGTTTTCTGATCCTTTGATTTTCTTTTTTGTGTTTTTGTCTTTCTCCTGTTCTCCTGTTCTCCTGTTTGATCGTTGATTTTCGGGTTCAGTACGCCGACAACGCGCCGACCGGCACCTGCTCGAGATCCATCACGGTGCCGGTCACGAGGGCGCTGTCGTCCGAGGCGAAGTAGGCCGCCGCCAGCGCGATGTCCTTCGGGAGGAGGAGGCGGCCGAACGGCCGCGTCGGGACGACCTTCTCCAGCCAGTCCGGGCCCTTCCCGTCGGAAAGCTGCACGAGGTGCTCCCCTTCGGTCAGCGTCCAGCCGACGTTGATCTGATTCACGCGGATGCAGTGGCGGTTCAACGCGACGGCGGCGTTCCTCGTCATCGTCATCAGCCCGCCCTTCGAGACGGAGTACGGCCCGAGGTTTGGCAGGCCGACGTACACGTTGACCGATCCGATGTTGACGATCGAGCCGCCGCCGCGCGTCTTCATCGACTTGACCGCCTCCTGGAGGCACAGGAACGGCGCCCGCAGGTTCACCGCCATCATCCGGTCCCAGAACTCCAGCGTGGAGTCCTCGAGCGAGCTGCGGGCGGTGCTGGCGGCGTTGTTGACGAGCACGTCCACGCCGCCGTAACGCTCGACCGCAAACTGCACGAGGTGACGGCAGACGGCCGGATCCGCGAGGTCGCCCGAGACGAACGCCGCCTCGTAGCCGGCGGCCTGCAGCTGTTCCGCGGTCGCCCGCGCCGCCGCTTCCTCCGGACCATGGACGACGACCTTCGCGCCAATCGACGCGAAGAGGTCGGCAATGCCACGACCGATCCCGGAGACCGATCCCGTGACGAGCGCAGTCTTGTTCGTGAGCGAAGGCATGAGCGTAGTAGGACCGGCGTGACGATATCGCAGGTCTCCACGGTTGTCACGTGCGGTCCGCCCCACAGGTGTTGGCGTCCACCGGTCGTGGTAAAGTCGCCGGTGCCTCGGAGTCCCAGGTGCCGGGAGGAAGCCTATCCCGGCTGCGCCGTGGCGGATTCTCGATCGCGGCCCCATGCGCATTCTCAAACGGCTCGACGGCCTGGCCTGGGAGAAGATGGTCATCGCGCTCGCGCTGTCGGCGATCGCGGCCTGGAGCCTCGGGTGGATCGCCGGCACGATCGTCAGCTTCGTCGCCCGCAGATAGCCGTGCCCGGCTGCACGGCGCCGACCGCGGATATAAGAGGAACGGGCATCGATCATGGGATGGATATCAGCGCAGGCCTCGACGCTGGTCGCGCGGTTCGGATCGCCCCTCTACGTCTACGACGCCGCGTCGATCGAGCAGGCGTTCCGCCGTTTCCGGGGCGCGTTCCGCTACGAGCCCCTCGACTGCCACTACGCCATCGTCTGCAACAAGAACCACTACATCGTGCGGCTGCTCTTTCAGCAGGGCGCCGGAATCCACGCGAACACGCCCGGCGACGCGTATGCGGCGGCCCGAGCGGGAGTGCCGGGCGATCGCATTGTCTACAGCGGGACCAACCTGAATGCCGCCGATTTGGACTGGCTGGTCCGGCAGGACGTGCAGATGAACGTGGACTCGCTCGATCAGCTGCGGGATCTGGTCGCTCGCCAGCCTCGGAGCGGCGTCGGGCTCCGGTTGCTGATCGATGACGAGCGCTCCCGGAACCGAATCGGGGTCACCGCCGACGAACTGCCGCTGGCCCTGGAGATCTGCCGCAGCGCGGTCGTCCGCCTCACCGGCCTTCACATGTATGCGGGAACCAACACCCTGCGCGCCGGCCGGTTCCTGCAATGTTTCGACCGGATGCTGGACGCTGCGCGGACGCTGCCGGATCTCGAGTACCTCGATCTGGGCGGTGGATTCGGGGTCGCGTACGAAGAACGGAAGGCGCCGTTTCCGGTCGAGGAGCTCGGCGCGGCGATTTCCGCGAGGATGGAGGAGCTGTCGGCCCGGTGCGGGCGCCGCATCCGGCTGCTGCTCGAGCCGGGACGAATACTGGTCGCCGAAGCCGGCTGCCTGCTGATGACGGTGGTGTCCGTCAAGACGCGCGGCGCCCGCAGGTACGTGGGCGTGGACAGCACCGTCGGGAACGTCGCCGTGGAGAGCGTCTATCACGCCTTTCATGAGATCGAGGCCGTGTCGCCCCGAGGGCCCGCGCTGGAAATCCCGACCGATGTGTGCGGCAACACCACGCATTCGCGCGACTTCATCGGGCGCTCGTGCCGCCTGCCGGATCTGCAGCCCGGCGACCTGCTCGTGCTGCGCGACGTCGGCGCGTACGGTTACGCCATGTCCAGTCACTTCCTGAATCGCCCGCGGCCGGCCGAGGTCGTGCTCCACAACGGAGAAGCGCACCTGACGACGAGGCGCGAGACCTTTGAGGATCTGGTCGCCACGCAGGTGAGCTCGTAGAGACCGTTTCAAGAATGGCCGTCCCAGTACCTGTTTCGTGCGTTTCGTTTGTTCTTGAACAGGAGATCAGGAGATCAGGAGATTTGTTTTTTGAGGATTTGTTTTTTTAAAGAAATGACCTCCTGCCCTCCTGCCCTCCTGTAAAGACGACTCAAGCATGTCCGAGAATCCATCCGGCTCTTCGTTCCAAGGCGGCCCGACGCCGACGCGTCCGGAGGGGCCACGGTGGGCGGGTGTCATTGTCGGCGGCGCCGTCGTGGTGCTCGTGATTGGCGCCTATCAGATATTCGGGGGACGCGAGGAACAGCTCGCGAAGATGTCGGCGTCGGACGGCCGCGTGGCGCTTGCGGGTGCGGGGGATACGGCCGTCGCTGAAATAGACCGCGGCGCACGGCCCGAGATCTTCTACCACGTCGTCCTGCACGACGCACCGCTCGCGGGCCGCCTCGAGTTGCGCTGCGAATGGGTGGACCCCGGCGGCCGTGTGGCGCGCCACAACACGTTTCGGACGCGGATCGTTTACAAGCGCACGTGGCCGACACATTGCCGGCAGCTGTTCGGCCCGGCAGTGCCGGAGGGCGCGTGGCAGGTGCGGCTCCTCTCGGGAGAGCGCGTCCTGAGCGGCGCGCGGTTTGTGTTGAGGTAATCGTTGCCGTGAGCGGAATCTGTGGCTTCGTGGGTCAGGCCGACCCTCAGGTCGTGGAAGCGATGCTGGCCGCCATCGCGTATCGCGGCGACCGTCACGAAGTGGTCTCCGCGCCCGGGGTGTCGCTCGGTTATCGCTGGTGGGGCGGGCGTCCGGGAAAGGCGCCTGGAATTCACCGCGAGGGAGACGACGTGGTGGCTTGCGCGGGCACGTTCGCGCCACCGGTGGACTCCCCCGCCGCCGCGCTGCGCGGCCGGTTGGTTCCGGGACCGGCAGGACTGGATACGCTCGATGGCGCATTCGGCGCCGCGTGGTGGGACGGCGCGCGGAAGCGCCTGACCCTCATCCGCGATCCATTCGGCGTGCGCTCCCTCTATTACACCGAGCACCACGGCGTTTTCTACTTCGCCAGCGAATTGAAGCAGCTGCTGGCGATTCCGACCCTGCCGATCGAAGCGGATCCGGTGGCGCTCCACAAGTACCTCACCTTTTCGTTCGTCCCGGGGGAAGACGTCCCGATCCAAGGCATCCGTCGCGTGCTTCCCGGCCACGTGGCGGAGTATGCGGCCGGCCGGCTCGCGACCAGGCCGTACTTCAAGCTGCGCGAGGAGATCGATCCGAGGCTCGCCGACCGGAAGGTCGCGACGCGTCACATTCGCGCCCGGTGCCGGGAGGCGATCGGCCGCCGCCTGACCGGCGAGAGTGACGTCGCGGTGTTCCTCTCGGGAGGCATCGACTCCTCGGGCGTCACGCTCTGGCTCACCGAGACGGGCGTCAAGGTGCGGGCGTTCAGCCTGGATTTCGGCGACCGCAGTGTCGAGAAATCTCAAGCGCAGGCCGTGGCCGATCAGCTGCAGGTCCCACTGCAGTTCGTGCCGGTCAGCGGTGGCGACATCGCCGCCATCCTGCCGGATCTGGTGTGGAAGCTCGACCTGCCGTTCGGCGATCCCGTCACCGGGCCGCAATACCTGCTCGCACGAACGGCGCGTGATGCCGGGGTCTCCGCTGTCTTCAACGGAGAGGGGGGCGATCAGCTCTTCGGCGGCTGGACCAGCAAGCCGATGGTGTCCGCCGAGCTCTATGCCGATCTGTACGGCGACGACACGCGCGAAGAGTTGTACCTCCGCTCCTACCACCGCTTCTACGGTCTGGAGGATCAGCTCTACACCCCGGAATTCCGCGCCCGAGTGGGCGGGCCCGGACAACGGCGCGCGCTCCTGATGCCGTACCTCCAGGGCGATCTGGCCGGGACGTTCCTGAACCGCGTGCGCCTGGCCGACATCGCGCTGAAAGGCTCGCAGAACATCCTCCCGCGCGCCGAGCGCATGGCCAGCGGCCACGCCCTCGATCTTCGTGTTCCGCTGTTCGACCGCGCGCTGGCCGAGGCGTCGTTTCACCTGCCGCCTCAACTCAAGCTGCACGGCGCCGTCGAAAAGTACATCCTCAAGCGCGTGTTGCAGCCGCACCTTCCCAGAGAAATCGTCTGGCGCCGCAAGTACGGCATGAGCGTTCCAGTCACGGACTGGGTCCTTGGCCCGCTGGCCCCTCTGATGGAAGAGTTGCTCGGCCCGAAATCGCTGAACCGGCGGAACCTGTTCCGATCCGGCTTCGTCGAGCAGCTGCGGCGAGGACAGAACGAACCGCGAGAGACCCGGCGACGCCGCATCGGCGAGCGGCTGTGGACGCTGGCGATGCTCGAGGCCTGGCTCCGCGTCTTCGTCGACGGGCGCGGCCGGCAGCCGGGGGGCCCGCTGTGAAGTGCATCTATTGCGGCACGGACAGCAAGTTCACCGACCGCGCCGACGGACGTTGCAAGTGCGGCAAGAAGTTCGCCTTCGAGCCGAAGAACGGAGACCCCTACACCGATAGAGGCTTCCAGTCCGCCATCGAGGCGGTTTCCGCCAAGGGCCAGATCCGATGGGGCGTCGAACACCTTTACTACGAGCTGTGCCGGCGCCGCCTGCGGAAGCGCATGTTCGCGTGGAAGGTCTTCGTCATTTCGACTGCCGTTCTGCCGGTGCTGCTCCTGTTGGCCGGACGGCTGCCGCTGAGTATCTTCGCGTTGCTGGCGTGGCTGGTGATCTTGTCGCTCTCACGCCGTTACCGCCGGCCACCGACGGTGAATTTCGACCAGGCCACGTTCGACGGGCTGTGGCGGCGCTGGGTGGCGGCGCACGGCAATCCGCCGGCGCTGATCGTCAGGAACCCGGCGCGGGCCGTCTCGAGGCCACAGGAGTCCGACATCGGCGACTACTCGTTCGACCGCGCCGTGATCTGTGACCGGGCCCGCACCGTGGACCTGCTGATCGCCAACAACTTTCATTTCGAGAACAGCTGCGCGGTGCTTTCCATCGGCGGCTATCCGAGAGGACCGTTCGACACGGTCCGCACGATGCTCAAGCGGAACCCGAAGCTTCAGGTCTTCGCCCTTCACGACGCCAGTCTCGAAGGCTGCCAACTGGCAGACGCGCTCGGCAAGCGATCCGCTCTGGTTCAAAGGACAGGCCCCGGTGACCGACGTCGGTCTTCGCCCACGCCATGCAGGGCCGTTCCTCGGTCTGTTCGTGCCGCATTCAAATGGCTCCGGCGTGCGGCCGGGCAAGGGCATCAGCGCCGACGAGCTGACGTGGTTGAATGCCTACACTCTGGAACTGGCCGCGATCCGGCCGGAGCAGGTGCTCAAGCGACTGTTCCGGGCCATCAATCGCAAAGAGGACTCGACTTCGGATTCCGGGGATTCAGGGGGCGGGGGCACGACCGTTTTCTATGATGGAGACTCCTTCAGTTCGGATGCAGCAGATTCCGACGGCGGCGCCGACTCGTTCGGATAGTTGCGCCGAACCGGTGTGGATTCGTGCCGCACCGGGCGGCCGGCTCGGCCCGCGCGAGGATAGCGAGGTCTGCCGAGCGCCGGAGCGCGAGCGCGTGGGGGTGGGGCCCCACGCGCAGTGAAAAACGATGCCGTGCGACAGCGGATCTGCGGCCGCATCGGCGGAGTCGCCGGCTGCACGGATCCGGCGGCGCTCGACGCGCTGGCCAGAAGTCTTGGGCCAGGCGCTCAGATTCTCGATGACACCGGCACGACTCCGGTCGCCGATTTCGACGCCTGCTGGACCGATGGGCGCGCGCTGGATCACCTCGCGCAGTGGCATCCGATTCTCCACCACGAGCGGCTCGCGGCAGTCTCCGGGGCCTTCGCCGTCGCCTGGCGAACGACGGATGGCGCGCTGTGCCTGGCGCGCGATCCCATCGGCGAGCGCGGCCTGTTCTACGCGAGGACTCCCGCGGGGCTGATCTTTGCCTCGACTCTGCACGCGATTCTGGCGACCGGCCTCATCGAGCCGCGGATCGACCTCACGGCCGTTGCCCGATACCTGACCTATGCGTATCTGCCGGGCGCGGAGACGCTGATCGCTGGAATCACCAAGGTCCTTCCGGGTGAAGTCGTGATGTTCCGGAATGGAGAGCTGTCCTCTTCGCGCTTCTGGTCGTTGCCGGCGGAGCGGCACGGGGCGGCGGACGAAGAAGGCCTGCGGCGGCAACTGCGCGCGGAGCTCGAGGCCGCGGTGGTTCGTCAACTCCCCCGGAGCGGGCCGGTTGGGGCGTTCCTGTCGGGGGGCCTCGACTCCAGCCTGGTCGTCGCGCTGGCACGGCGTCTCTACGAAGACGAGGAGATTCTCACCTATTCGGTGTCTTTCGGTCCGGAGTACGCGAACGAGCTGCCCTTCAGCTCGTGCGTCGCCAAACATTGCCGGACCCGGCACCACATCGTGGAACTGTCACCTGCCGTCGTCCTGCGGCACCTCGATGAGTCCATTGCGTTCTTGAGCGATCCGGTCGGCGATCCGCTCACCGTTCCCAACGCGCTGCTGTTTCGTGAAGCCGCCCGGGAGGTGGGCGCGGTCCTGAACGGCGAGGGTGGCGACCCGTGTTTCGGCGGGCCCAAGAACGTTCCCATGCTGCTGGCCGAGCTCTTCGGCGATGGCGCAGAAGGCTCGACGGACGCAGCCTACCGCCGCGAGCGGAGCTATCTGCGTGCGCACCAGAAGTGCTACGACGATCTTCCGGCGGTGCTCGGCCCGGATGCCCGCGCCGCGATCGCCGGCAACGTCCTGGAACGGCAGGTCGCACCCTTTTTCGACGATCCACGCTGGACCAGCTTCATCGCCAAGCTGATGGCCCTCAACGTCTCGTTCAAGGCGCCATTCCACATCCTGCACAAGGTGGACTCGGTGAGCGCGCCGTTCGGCGCGTCCGCCCGCTCCCCGTTGTTCGACCGCGCCGTCGTGGAACTGGCCATGTCGATTCCCCCGCAGCTCAAACTGCGCGGCTCGAGCGAGAAACATCTGCTGAAACAGGCGGTGCGCGATCTCCTCCCGCCGGTCATCATCGAGCGGCCGAAGAGCGGCATGCTGGTGCCGGTCGAGGGATGGTTCAAGGGACCGCTGTTGAGCGTGGCGCGGGAGCGCCTGCTGGATGGGCTGGCCGGCCGCGGATGGTTCGAGCGCACGTATCTCGAGCGGCTGCTCGACGGACGAATCGGTACTCCCCGCCCGCGCCGCGGCGCGAAGATCTGGCTGCTTCTGACGCTGGAGTCGTGGCTGCGTTCCACGTGTGGCGATCGGAACGCCGCCTCGAGCGGGATCGGGAAGCAGGGCTGATAAAGCCGTCCGGCCTGCTCCCCGACCGCTGCCTATTTGCCCGCTATTTGCTTGTCGAACACCGCGACGGTGCTGATCTGCTTCCCCTGCGAGTTCACGCCCGTCGTCGCCACGGTCATCGTCTTGCCGTCCGGGGAGAGGAATCGCTGGTAGTGCTGGACGACCGCGCCGCCCTTCTTTCTGGTGCCTTCGACGATCAGGCCGGTGCGCTTCAGCGAGACCTGGTCGTAGTCACGTGAGCCGGTGACCGTGTAGTCGTTGCCGTCCACGTACGCGGTGTACCGCGTTTCGGTGATCGTGCCGTCCCCGCCGATCGTCCTGGCCGTGACCCTGATCCCCTGCCCCGCGGGCTCAATCGCGACCGTGACGCTTTTCGGAGGGAGCACCCCGGGACCGTAGGTGGACTTGGACAGGTTCAGTTTCCACCTGCCGATGGCGGGATCGAGTTGCGAGTAACCAGGAGAGGGACAGGCGAGGACGCAGAACGCGACGAGGGCCAGCCGGCTGCCGAATCGCGTGGGCGCGAACGGGCCGCGGATTGTCATGGTGCCTCCTTCCGCACGCGGGGTGCTCGAGAACACCGACGTGATACTTCGAGCATCCTAGCACCAGACGGCGCGCCGTGAGCAGCGGAGTGAGGTCAGGAGGCCGGGGGGCCCTCGATGCCCGACAGGGTGATCCTGTAGGCAATCGGCGTCACGCCGATGTGGGCGTGAAAGTTCCGGTAGAAATTCTTCTTGCTGCGATACCCCACCGAGAGGCTGACCGCCTCGATCTTCTCGCCCGCGCGGATGAGGCCGAGCGCGCGGTTCAAGCGAACCTGGGTCAGGTAGACATGCACGCTCACCTTGAACTCCCGCAGGAAGAGGCTCGCGACGTGCCGCTTCGATCGGCCGACGGCGTCCGCCAGCACGTCGAGCGTCAACTGCTCGGCGTAGCGCTCGTCGATGATCCGTTTCGCTTCGACGGCGATCGGCGAGCGGGGACGCCGCCTTCTGGCCAGCGGCAGGATGACTTCGAGGACGTGCTGCCGGAAGCGCGCCAGCGTCTCGTGCCGGCGCAGGCCGGGCCGAAGCTCGAGGGCCGCGTTCGGCGCCGTGTCGCCGGGCTGCTCGGCGCCCAGCAGGAGCCGGAGCTCTTCTCTGAGCTCCGTCAGCAGGACGAGCAACGCCGTGGGGTCCTTCAGAGCCGCATGCTCGAGCGCCGTCACGAATCGAATCACGTGCTCGGGCCAGATGGCCGGCTGCGTCGTCGCGAGCCTGCGAAGGAGATCGGCTTTGAGGCGGATGACGACCCCGAGCCCGGACAGATCGGGTGCGGCGTTCCCGGTGGACGGATCGTGCGTGAAGTGAATCATGATTGCCGACGGTCGGGACACTTCACGAGCCGCGATCTTCTGTCGACTGAGGTCTCCGTCCGGCTGTGACTCGCAGCGCAAAGAATGTTCCGTATACGGGCGCGCCGATTTGCGCCTGAATTAATTCGAGAATACTCAGAGGGAGACAAGAATTTGCCCACCCAGGCAACATCTTGTCCCACGGCAGAGCCGTCCGGAAATACGCCGCGGCCGCTCGGATCCAGTAACGAGCGCCGACACACCCTCGAACCTCATCGAGACACTCGCCACCTACTATGCCGGAATCGGAACGCGTGGGACCGTAGAGTCCGTCCTACACCGGCGCGACGACCGGTCTGAGATACGCCCCCGCCGCGCCTGCCGAGGTCAAAACTCGGCCGCGTACTTCTTCGTATTGCTCAGCGCTTCGGAACCCGGATCTCCCGAATCGACACACGAATCAACTGCGCGACACCGCCAATCCGGAATTCGGCTTGCTGTGGCCGCTACCGCCGGATGGAAAAAGAACGATTGTGCGATCGGCCGTTCAACGACACGCCACGGACGCCGACACGTTCCCGTCATTCCAACGCAATCACGCAATCCGGAGACATGGAGGGGTCAGCATGTCATCCCCACAGCTCAAATTCGTGGGTGGAGCAGCGGCGACTTTTCTCTGCGCGTTCGTGTTCGCGAGCGGCGTCGGCAGCCAGGAACCGGAAGGGAACTTCGGCGTTGGAATTGCCGACGTGTTCATGCCCAAGTATCTGGCGTATCGGAGCGCGCAACTCGCGGATCCCAATCCCCACGTGATGCGAGTGCGCCTCGGCTACGTGAAGGGCCTGTCGACCAATTTCACCAGGATGACCGGGGAAATGGCGGTGAATCTTCAGACCGGCGCCTACACAACCACCCTCAGCGGGCTGACGCCGCTGACGACCTATGCCGTGTGGCTCGTCGACCGGTCAGAGAGCGACCTCATCCCGCCCACTCCTGATACGCTGTTCAGACTGATCACGTTTGTCGCCGTCGGACCCACGGCGCTTCTGTCCGGGAACCTTGGGCTGCTGGGTCTGCCGCTTGGCCTCACCATCGACCGCGTGGTCGTGACGCCCGGCCTTCTCGGGAGCGGCGAGCAGCTGGCCGCGGGGACGGTGAACGTCTTCCAGAAGATATTCTTCAGGCGCTTGTCGCTCGAGAATGGGGGCGCCGGCACGGTCCTCTTCACCGAAACCACACCGCCACCCACCTTCTTTGCGCTCGTACCCGATCTCGCCGCCCAGACCGATGAGCTGCCTCCCTTTGCCGCGGTGACCAAGAACTCTCCCATGCTGGCGCTGGCCAGATTCTTTTCGCCGCCGCTCATCGCGTCGGGTGGCTCCTGCAAGATCGACAAGCTGATCTCGCAAGGCGCGGATCTGTTCTTCAACGAAACGTTCAAAGGCAACGGCCGTACCTGCGGGACGTGCCACCCGTCGGACAACAACTTCACGATCGATCCACCGTTCATCGCCTCGCGGCCGCCCAACGATCCGTTGTTCGTGGCGGAGTTCAATCCGGCGCTGGCGCAGCTCGAACGCCCGGCCCTGATGCGGTCGCACGGCTTGATCCTCGAAAACGTCGACGGTTTGGAGAATCCCACGGTGAAATTCGTGATGCGCGGCGTGCCGCACACGCTCGGCATGCAGGTCTCGCTCACCCAGGACACGACTCAAGTCCCGACGCCCTTTGAGATGACGGGTTGGTCCGGTGATGGCGCGCCGGGAACGGGCTCGTTGCGCGAGTTCGCGATCGGCGCCGTGACGCAGCATTTCACGAAGCGCCTCAACCGCGTCGCCGGCACTGACTTCAAGCTGCCGAAGGAGCATGAACTCGATGCCATGGAAGCGTTTCAGCTGTCGCTCGGCCGGGAGAAAGACTTCGACCTGACCAAGATCACGTTCCAGCCGACGATTGTCGACCTCAACGCCGGCGAGGATCGCTTCGTCCTCGGGGACACCGATTCGGATCCGGCGACCACCGGCACGTGCAATTTCTGTCACAGCAACGGCGGCGCCAACGCCTTGACCCCTCTGGGTGTGAACCGTAACTTCAACACCAACGTCGAAGACCGGCCGCATCCCGCGCGCACCCCGGCCCAGCCCTTCCCGAACGACGGCGGCTTTGGAAAAACTCCCGCCGGCGCCAACGGCCGATTCGGCAACGGGATGTTCAACACGGCATCGGTGGTGGAGGCGGCAGACACCGCGCCCTTCTTCCATAACAACGTCGAGGGCAAACTCGACCTGGACACCCCCACCATCACGGTCGCCCTCAAAGACGCCGTTCGCTTCTACAACGGCCCGGAATTCAACAACGCGCGAACGACCGGAAGATTCGCCTTCACTGACACGGAGATCAATCAGATCGTCGCCTTCCTGCAGGGTCTCAACACGATCCAGAACATCGACGTCGCCCGGCGGGAGCTCGGAGAACTCCTCGCGAAGCAAGGCAACCCGCGACGAGAGCAGGACACCCGGTTACAGACGGCGTTCGACGAGACACAGGACGGGTTTGAGGTCCTCGACGATAGCGGCCTCTACCCGACCGCCAAGGACCGCCTCGTCGAAGCGCGAAATTTCATCTCGCAGGCGCAGGTCACCGAGCCTCCGAGTCAGCGCCGGCCACTGATCCAGCAGGCGATCGCGAAGCTCGGTGCGGCAAAGAGCGCCGTCGCGACCATTACCCCGTAAGCGCACGGCGCAGGGATCGACCAACAGGTCCTCCCGCAGGAAGAGACAACTCGGCCCGGCGGACAAGGTCTTGCCCTCGCAGGCAAGACCTTGTCCTCTGGGGAACCGTCCGGAAATGCCTCGCGGCCGGCTCGTACAGTAACGAGCGCCAACACATTCCTCGAACCTCATCGAGACACTCGCTACCGACTAAGCCGGAATCGGAACGCGTTGTACGTAGAGTCCGTCCTACACCGGCGCGACGACCGGTCTGAGTACCGCCCCCGCCGCGCCTGCCGCGGTCGACACTCGGCCGCGTCGTTTTGCATTGTCCGCACTTCGGAACCCGGATCTCCCGAATCGACACACGAATCGATTGCGCGACACGGCCAATCCGGAATTCCGCTTGCTGTGGCCGCCACCGCCGGATGGAAAGAGAACGATTCGGCGATCGGGCGTTCGACGACACGTTCCCGTCATTCCAACGCAATCACGCGATCCGGAGACATGGAGGGGTCAGCATGTCATCTCCCCAGCTCAAATTCGTAGGCGGGGCCGCGGCGGCTTTTCTCTGCGCGTTCGTGTTCGCGAGCGGCGTCGGCAGCCAGGAACCGGAAGGAAACTTCGGCGTCGGCGTTCCTGAAGTGTTCATTCCCAAGTATCTGGCGTATCGGAACGCGCAACTCGCGGCGCCCAATCCCCACGTGATGCGAGTGCCCCTCGGCTACGTGAAGGGCCTGTCAACCAATTTCACCAGGATGGCCGGGGAAATGACCGTGAATCTGGAGACTGGCGCCTACACAACCAGCCTGACCGGGCTGACGCCGCTCACGACCTACGCCGTGTGGCTCGTCGACCGGTCGGAGAGCGGCCTCATCCCGCCCCCTCCTGATCTTGTGTCCAGACTGACCACCTTTCTCGCCGTCGGACCCACGGCGCTTCTATCCGGGAACCTTGGGCTGGGTCTGCCGTTTGGCCTCACCATCGACCGCATTGTCGTGACGCCTGGCATCCTGTGGGGCGGCGAGCAGCTGGGCGCGGGGACGGTGAACGTCTTCCAGAAGATATTCTTCAGGCGTTTATCGCTCGAGAACGCGGGCACCGGCAGGGTCCTCTTCACCGAAACCACACCGCCACCGAGCCTCTTTGCGCTCGTACCCGATCTCGCCGCCGAGACCGATGACCTGCCTTCCTTTGCAGCGGTGACCAAGAGCGCTCCGATGCTGGCGCTCGCCAACTTCTTTTCGCCGCCGCTCAGCGCGTCGGGGGATCCGTGAAGCTCGACAAGCTGATCTCGCAGGGCGCGGATCTGTTCTTCAACGAAACGTTCAAAGGCAACGGCCGGACCTGCGGAACGTGCCACCCGTCGAACAACAACTTCACGATCGATCCACCGTTCATCGCCACGCTGCCGGCCAACGATCCGTTGTTCGTGGCGGAGTTCAATCCGCTGCTTGCAGGGCTGGAGCGCCCGCTGCTGATGCGGTCGCACGGCTTGATCCTCGAAAACGTCGACGGTTTAGAGGATCCCACGGTGAAATTCGTGATGCGCGGCGTGCCGCATACGCTCGGCATGCAGGTCTCGCTCACCCAGGACACGACGCAAGTCCCGACCCCCGCGGAGATGACCGGCTGGTCCGGCGATGGCGCGCCGGCAACGGGCTCGTTGCGCGACTTCGCGATCGGCGCCGTGACGCAGCATTTCACGAAGCGTCTCAACCGCGTCCCGGGCACTGACTTCAAGCTGCCGAAGGAGCACCAGCTGGATGCCATGGAAGCGTTTCAGCTGTCGCTCGGCCGGAACACGGACTTCGACTTGACCAAGATCACGTTCAAGCCGACGATTATCGACCTCAACGCCGGCGAGGATCGCTTCGTCCTCGGGGACACCGATCTGGATCCGGCGACCACCGGCACGTGCAATTTCTGTCACAGCAACGGCGGCGCCAACGCCTTGACCCCTCTGGGTGTGAACCGCAACTTCAACACCAACGTCGAAGACCGGCCGCATCCCGCGCGCACCCCGGCCCAGCCCTTCCCGAACGACGGCGGCTTTGGAAAAACTCCCGCCGGCCCCAACGGCGCCTTCGGCAACGGGATGTTCAACGCGGCATCGGTGGTGGAGGCGGCAGACACCGCGCCCTTCTTCCACAACAACGTCGAGGGTATCCTCGACCCAGACACCCCCACCATCACGAAGGCCCTCGAAGACGCCGTTCGCTTCTACAACGGCCCGGAATTCAACAATCCACGACCGACCGGGAAATTCGCCTTCACGGAGCTGGAGCTCGATCAGATCGTCGCATTCCTGCAGGGTCTCAACACGATCCAGAACATCGACGTCGCCCGGCGGGAGCTCGAAGAAATCTTCGCGAAACAAGGCAACCCGCGACGAGAACAGGACACGCGGTTGCAGACGGCGTTCGACGAGACGCAGGACGGGATTGAGGTCCTCGACGATAGCGGCCTGTACCCGACCGCCAAGGACCGCCTCGTCGACGCGCGAAATCTGATCTCGCAGGCACAGGCCACCGAGCCTCCGAATCAGCGCCGGCCGCTGATCCAGCAGGCGATCGCGAAGCTCATTCAGGCCAGCAACGCCGTCGCCACGATTACTCCATAGCGCACGGTCTTCCCCAACGGAACCGGCCTGAAGGCCAGCGCTACCTCGTGTTGTAGCGCCGGCCTTCGGGCCGGCCGGCAGGTTCACGGTCCGCGCCACACGCCACGCGTCGATCGAGCGCTGTCGAGTGGGGGAGGCCGATCGGCGTCACTTCAGCGTGAAGCTCATCTCGGCCTTTATGCTGACAAGAACCGGTTCCCCGCCGATGCGGGCTGGACTGAATCGCCAGCGTGAGAGCGCTTGAACCGCGGCGGAATCGAGTGCCGGGTGCAGGCCGCGCACGACCGAGATCGAGACGATACAGCCCGTCTTCGAGATAATCGCTTCGAGGTGGACGGTTCCCTGGACTTTGTCTCGCTGAATGCTCTCGGGATATGTGGGCCTGACCTCGCGACGTACTTTGGGTGCTTCGTACTTTCCCGCGGCGGCTTCCGCGCCGCCATTGCTACGGGTCAACCCGCCCACGCAAGCGATGAAATCCTTGTCGACGGGCACGATCACCCACTGTTTCTCCCCTGCAACGATGAGCTCGGTCGGATCCGCAAGGGTCATGCGAGCCAGGGCCGCCAGAGCGGCTTGGCATTCGCGTGGCACGCCGGCTGTGTCGAGGGTGCCCCCCGCAGGCCGGCCGTCCGGCCGGTAGGAGATTTCAAATGCGCCGAACCGCGGAGTACCGGTGACTTTGCACCCCGATCGTTCGAGCAGGTCTCCCAGGAGATTCGGCCACGGGAGCAGAGCGGTTCGCATCGCCGGTTGGCCGCGTCGAGCCGTCCCGGAAAGTTCTGATGGTCCACTCTCCGCGCGTGTCGGGAGGTCGCTTTCTCCCAGTGCTTCGCGGAGAGCGCGCAGCTCCGTTGTGGTGATTTCTTTGAGAAGCGACAGCGTGCGCGCGTCCGTCCGATGCTGCGGCGCCTGCGTTTTCAGGAATTCCGACCTGTCCGGCGTCGGTTCCTTGCGATGCCTTCGCGCGATGAGCTCGCGGCCGAACGCTTCCCAGGTTGCGGGCGGGCTCACGTCGGAGGGGGACGACCCTTCTGGACGCGCAACGGCCGCATCGAGCGCGGCAGCCGCGACCGGGCGGTCACGAGCGAGCCAGACAACGATGGCCCAGACGGTTTCCTGCCGTATCGAGGGATCGTCCGATCTCAGCGCCTCGACGAGCACACCGGCGTCTGCATCGGGGGCCTCACCATCCGCCGTGTCCAGCACCGTGCGCCACGAACTGCCGGAGGCGACCCGCAACCAGATTCTAAACAGACGTTCCCGTGCGGACGGATGCCAGAGGATCGCCGTGCTCATCGCCGGGCTCAGCACGCGCATGTCCGGCGGCGAGAGGGACCGAAGCGCGATCTCCATGCGCTCGGCCAGGTTGTCCGGCCCGGTCCGAGCCAGCCACTCCACGTAGACCAGGACGGCCGGAGCCTTCGCGCGCGCCAGATGCCCCTCAGCTGAATCGCGTGCGCCGGGATCGTCGAAGAAGAGCAGCGCGCGCAGCAGCTCCGCGGCGGCGCGCTCATCGAGCTCGCGCGCCAGGGCGCCGCGCAGGTCCGTCAAGAGGGCAGGCACCCTTCCGACTCCGGCAATGCGAGCGGCCACCGCGCGGACGGTTGGGTCCTGATGAATGAGCGCGGCGCGCAGTTGCTCGAGCGCCGCCGCGTCCATCTGGTTCGCCAGGAGCGCAACGCTGCCAGGCGTCAGCGCAGCGAGAGCCCGGCGCGTCTGTCGTCTGACCTGCCGCAGCCTCCAATCCCTGGGGCGGGATGGAAAGGAGCAGCGCTGCGGCAGCAGGCACGATCAGGCGGGAAACACGAATGCCAGTCATGAGGGACTCTGGAAGTCTGCGGGAGTGGTGGACGAACGATTGTCGCGGAATCGGAGGGTTTGTCAAACCGCGAGCGATCTCGGGTGAGACGATCGACTGGCGCACCAGCCGCGACGGCGTGATGCGCCAGTCTCCGGCCGCCCGTTATCCGATACCTGCTCCGGCCGCCGGCAGGGCGCCCCCGAGACCGCCGGTGAGGCCGCCGAGCAGACCGGTCAAAAGCCCGAGGATGCTGTTCACGAGGTCGACCAACCCGGCGACGTTGCCGACGAGGTCGGACACTGAGCAGACAAGGCCGCCCAACGCCGTTCCGGTTTCACCAGCCAGGCTCAGCACGGCCGGACCGAGCGCTATCTGTACCCCCAAAACGTTGATGGTGTTTGCTCCCAACACGATGTCGAGCACCTGACACACGTCCACCTGAACCGGGATAGGTCCTGCTCCCCTTGCCGCGTGGCTCGATGACGACACAGACCTGAGCAGAGGCGCTCCGGCCACTCCGCCGCGAGCCAAGACGGTTCCACCCGATAGCAGGGTCACCGGCCACCGCTCCTCGCCCACCAGAACGGTGCCGACGGCACGGCCGCCTCGACGAAGGACCCCCTGTACGACCCCGACGGCTACAATTTTCCTGCCACTCCGATCGAGCTCGAAGCGGCTGATGGTGATGGTTCCGTTGAATTCTCCGCCCCTTGAAGACGTCCCCGCAACCTGCAGCGTCACTGCCCCTCGTGCGTTGCTACCTTGTGCGGACGCAGGCGTCGTCGACGCGAGCAATCCCAGCACACCACACCCGACGACTAGTCCGTGAAACCTGCTCATCTGGAGTCTCCTTTTCTCAGCAGCTTGCGACGCTGTATCGAGGGCCGCGGCGGGTGCAATCGGCATGCCTCGAGGCCTCGCCGCCGCTGATTGGATTCCAACGGTTGCTTCACAACCGTCCGCGCGATTCGGCTGACTGCGATCACTTCACGTGTGTCCATAGATCGACGACCGCCATGCGGACGAACATCCTCGAGGCCACGGACGTACAATCGAGCAGCCCTCGAATCACGAACGATGCCGAGCCTTGGACACATCGCGGTGGGAATGGCGGCCGCTCGCGTGTCTCGCGATACCGCGGCCCCGCACTGGTCTTCCATGGCGTGGTGGTCCGCCTTGTCGCTCCTGCCGGACGCCGACGTCATCGGCTTTGCGCTCGGCGTCCAGTACGGCGACCCGTGGGGCCATCGAGGCGCGACGCACTCCCTGGCGTTTGCGCTGGCGGTCGCCGCGGCGCTCGGACTCGCGGCGCCGGCGTTCCGGCTTCCCCGGGTGCGGACCTTCGTCATCGCGGCCGTGGCGCTCGCAAGCCACGGCCTGCTCGACACTCTCACGGATGGCGGTCTCGGTGCCGCGCTGCTGTGGCCGTTCGATCTCACTCGTTACTTCGCGCCGTGGCGGCCCATTCCCGTCGCGCCCATCGGCCTGGACTTCCTGTCGCGCTACGGCCTCGCCGTCTCGCTGGCCGAACTGGTTCTCTTCGCGCCCCTGATCGGGTTCGCGCTGGGGCTGACGCGCATCACGAAGTACTTGCTGCCTGTCTGGATTGTGTCTGTCTGGCTGCTGGTGTCCGGCGACCCGGTTCGCGAGTCGGCGATCGGATTCGTCCTTCGCGAGGACACCGAGTACGCGAGCGGCTTCTCCGAGCGATCGTTCCGGGCCATCAGGATCGGAGACGCGGACACCGACGTGCGGCGTCTGATGGGCACGCCGCTCGGCGAGTGGTGGGTCTACCTGTCGAGTGGTGCGGATGGCTGCCCCGTCGTCTATTTCGAGTCCGGCGTCGCGACGGCGGAACGTCTCGTCGAGGCGTGCCTGCGGCGCGGCGTTCGCCCGGGGACGCCAGGTCCCGAGGTTCAGCGTGCGCTCGGCGTCCCGGACGACGTGTGCTGGGCCTACACCCGAAGTCCCGGGCTCAAACACTATCGTGTGAGGGTGGCGTGTATTTCGGACGGCAGAGTTGTCGAAATCTTCCGAGAGTGGCGGTGAATCCCTAATCCCTAATCCCTAATCCCTGAATCCCTGAATCCCTGAATCCCTGAATCCCTGAATCCCTGAATCGAGAGGGATTTACGGATTCAGGGATTCAACGATTAGTGAGTAGTGATTGATTCCGGACGAGCTCGATCCGATCGACTTCGAGAACGCCTCGGTTCGCGCCGAAGCTGTGCAGGTAGCAGAACTCGACCTCGATCGGCGGCTTGAATTGCCCGGGAATCAACGCGATGTCGGTCCAGTCGCCACGAGGCTCGAGGGTGCCGGAGGCGGCGCCTTGTGCGTTGGGGTCGTACCCGACGACGGGGCCGGTGGTCTGGAAGTGGGCCGTGACGAGCGCGGTCAGGGACGCCGCGGGCGGCAAGTCGGGATCCGGGCGCCACCGGTACCGAATGCTCAGCGTGCGGACGCCGTTCGCGGGTGGCGCGAGATCGGGACCACGAAGCAGCCATTCGCGGTCCGCTCGATCGATTCTGATGAACGCGTCGACGCCGGATCCTTCCAGCGCGAGCGATCCGCGCGCGACAGGATTGCTCATCCAGATCGCCAGCTCGTCGCGCGTATCCCATACGTACGGCGGCGCCGTGGGAAGAGGACTCGGCACCGCAGGACCCGGAATGACAAATGCCGAGGGCCGCCCGGTATCGCACCCAGCCGTCAGGACCGCGAGCAGGATCGCGCGGAGCACGGTCGTGGTCATCGATAGCCTCCGACGCCGAACGCCACCCCGACGGAGGCCCGAACGGCGAAGCCTCCAACTGAACCTATATATCCCTGCACGGCCAGCGAGCTCGAGAAGGAGCGGCCAACCACCGCGTCCCGCGCCACGCCGATGCTGAACGTCGTGGGCGCCGTGGCCTGGACCCTCCGGAACCCCGGATACACGACGGTGGATCCGTCGAGTCGCGCGATTCGCGTCTCCCGAGTGCGCCGGTAGGAGACGAGGCCAACCGCTCCGACGGTGAACGACACGGTTCGCTGCCCGTCGCGTGATGTCCTGAATGGGAACTCGAGCTGGGTCTGATAGAGGGCCATCGTGCCGGAGAACTCGACAGGCCCGAGGACCTCCGCCAACAGGTCGATGCCGAACCGCGGCGTGACGTTCACCGTGACGCGCGGCCCGGCGCCGGCCAGGACAACTGGACCGTCTTCGGAGACGATCGACAGAATGCCTGAGAAGGTTCCTCCGATTTCAACGCGCGGCGGGTCGACATCCTGCGCACGTGCCGGCGACGCCGCGAGGATGCTGCCGGCCGCCCCCAAGGTCAGCCACAGGCGTGTCATGCAAGCCTCCAGAGTGTCCCATTCCTCCAATGCGACAATCCGGGGGGATTGAGCTCACACGAACCTGCAGTGCTGGCCTTCCGCCTTCGCGCAGGGCCCGGGCGGACCCGCCGGAGCCTTGGTGGAGGCCGTCAGGCCGGCCTTATTCGCACTTGAGCGCGCTGATGGGATCGACTTTGATCGCGCGGCGCAAGGGTCCCGCGGTCGCCGCGACGGCGACTGTCGTAAACAGGACCGCGGCGGCGAGGTAACTCACGGGGTCGAACGGGCTCAGGCCGAACAGCTCGCCCGCGAGCACCTTCGACAGGACCGCGGCGATCAGAAATCCGCCGGCCAGGCCCCAGAGGAGCGGCTTTCGGAACTGGCCGAGGACCGCGGCGATCACGTCTCGCGGCCGGGCGCCGAGCGCCATGCGGATGGCGATCTCGCGCGCCCGCTGCGACACGGTGAGGACCACGAGACCGGCGAGACCCCCCGCCGCCAGCGCCAGCGCCAGCGCGCCCAGCGCCCAGACGATGACCGACATGCGCTGCGGCATCCGCAGCTTGACGTCGAAGGCGTTTCGCAGCAGGCCGGTCGCGATCGAGACACGAGGATCGATGTCGCGCGCCGCGCCGGCGAGGATCCCGGCGATCGCCGAAGGATCGCCGTCCACCCGCACGATCATCACCGCCCGGTGCGCGTGCTCGTCGTCCATCGGGTGGTAGAACTCCGCGGCGCCGGGATCGGCGAGAGCGACGGTTGCGGCGTTTCCCACGACACCCACCACCGTCGCCTCGTCCCAGATCTTGCCCAGGGGCTCTTCGCCCGGCCACATCGCGCGCGCGAACGATTCGCTCACCATCCCCGCTCCGGTTTCGTTCGCGTGGAACGTCCGTCCCCGGCGAAGCGGGATGCCCATGACGCCGAAGTAGTCGGGATCGATGTGATGCACGAAGGCGGTCTGTCCCTTGCCGATCCGGGCCGTGAACGAGCGGTTCCCGAGCGGCGGCACCGTCTCGAGCGACATGGCCCGAACGCCCGGTACGCCCGCGATCCGTTCGCGCAGGGCGGCCCAGTACGCGCGGGCGGCCGCGGGCTTGAACCCGTTGGCGGTCAGGTTCGGGTCGAGCGTCACCTGGCGGTCGTACTCGAACCCGAGGGGCGCGTGCGTGACGCGATCGAGCGCGCGCGTCAGCAGGACGGACAGGATGAGCAGCGTGCAGCCGGCCGCGACCTGCGCGGCCACGAGGACGCCGCGCGCGCGTGTCCGCGGGCCGCCCGGCTTGACGGCCTGGAGCGCAGGCGTCAGGCCAAAGAGGACCGAGGCCAGCGCCGCCATCGCGAACGTGAACAGCGTCACCCGCAGGTCGAGATGCGGCTGCATGAATGCGGGCGCGGCAGTTCCCGTCAGTATGAGGCGGGCGGCGATGAAGCTGAGGCCAAGCGCCGCCGCCGTGCCGAGGCACGCGAGCATCAGGCTTTCGGTCAGCAGCTGCCGCACCAGCCGCCGCCGCGTGGCGCCGACCGAGAGACGGACGGCGATCTCGCGCTCGCGCGCAAACCCGCGCGCGAGCATGAGCGTCGCCAGGTTCGCGCACGCCGCGATCAGCACGATCGCGGTGAACGCGCTCGCAATGGCGATGCTCTCGGCCTCAATCGGCAGAAACCGTCCCGCCGGGATCGCCGCCAGCCATTCCTGCTCCCACGCCGCGTCAGGCCCGCGTTGCCGGAGCGCCGACGCCGCCGGCCTCAGGCCGTCCTCGACCGCGCCGAGGCTCAGCCCCGGCTTCATGCGCGCGAAGAACGCGACCGGATTGTCCGTGTAGCGGGTCAGCAGGTCGCTGCCGGGAAAGGCGTACGGTTGTTTCGTGATGGGGATCCACGCCTGCGCCGCCCGGCCCGTCAGGCCCACGAACGATGCCGGCGCGACGCCGGCAATCGTGAAGGGCCGGCCGTTGATTCGGACCGTTCGTCCGGCGATGCCGGGATCGGCGCCGAACCGGCTGCGCCACAGCGAGGACGCGAGGACGACGACCGGCTCCGCATCCGGCTCGTCGTCTCGGGCCGGGTCGAGGAGCCTGCCGAGCGCCGGGACCGCGCCGAGCTCCACGAGATAGTTGGACGTGACGAACTGGACGGGAACGGCCCGCGACGTGTCGGCGTCCAGCGCGACGAGCGTCCGCATGATCCCCATCGAGGAGGCGAGGACGGTGTTGTGCGTCGCGTAGAAGTCGAAAGCCGGGTACGCGAACGCCGCGGACCTGGACCGCGGGGCGCGCCGATCGAACCGGACCAGCGAGTCCGGGTCGCTGACCGGGAGCGGTCTGAACGCCAGGCTGTTGAGGATCTGGAACCCGGTGATGTTCATGCCGACGCCAATCGCCAGGATGGCGATCGCCGTCAGGGTGAACGCGGGGGACTTGCGCAGCATCCGCGATCCGAACGTGACGTCCTGGACGATCCGATCGCACCACGTAGGCATGGCGTGTCTGGCTCCATGAGGGTTCCACGAGGTTCCGCTAGGTTCCACTGGGTTCCGCTAGGTTCCGTTCCGCAAGGTTCCGTTCCGCAGGGTTCGGTTCGCAGGTTCCGTTCCGCACGGTGCGGGCGTCAGAACCCAGAACCTTGCGAACCCCGTAGAACCCCGTAGAACTGAACCCTGTGGAACCCGGCGGAACCATGTGGAACCCTGTGGAACCAACCATGATCCCTCCGGCAAACTGTGGCAGAATCGCATCGTGGTCTCGATCCTCCGCAAGGAGCGGCAAGTCGTGCGGCATTTCCGCGAGGCCGGCGCCATCTCCCCGTCGTCGGCCAAGAGCCTGGAGGAAGTGCCCGAGGCCCACAGCTTCGGCTTGCACCGCCTGCGCCGGCGCGCGGTGATCCGCGAAGCGGCGCCCGATCGGTTCTACCTCGACGAAGAAGTGTGGGTGGCGCTCGGGCGCACGCGCCGCCGCGTCAGCGTCGCGGTGCTGGCGCTCATCGTGCTGCTCATCGTCGGAGTGCTGGCCGTCAGCCGGCTGATCGCGCCAAAGTAACTTCGTCAGCCCGGCGGACCGGCGCGACTGAAGGCCTGCGCTGCGTACGCTCCTGTCTCCTGTCTCCTGTCTCCTGTCTCCTAATCTCCTGAATCTCCTGTCTCCTGTCTCCTAGAAGAGAAACCGCGCCCCCAGCTGAATCTCGCGCGACGGCAGGCGCGTGCTGCTGATCCGGCCGAACTGCGAGTTCCCGAACGACGCGTTCGGGTTGCTGAAGTGCGCCCGGTTGAAGAGGTTGAACGTCTCGACGCGCACTTCCATCGAGCGGCCCTGGCCGAGAGTCGTGCGCTTGAAGAGCGAGAAGTCCGTATTGAGCAGCGTCGGCCCGCGCACCTGGCCGATCTCGTAGTTGCCGAACTGGAACTGCGCGGGGTTGGCAAAGCAGCTCGTATCGAACCACTGATCGACCCGCCCGGGCAGGCTGATGTCGGAGCACGTGACGTTGGCCCAGTTCCCGCTGCCGGTGTTCAGCAGCGAGTTGGCGACCGTGACGTTCAGCGGCTCGCCCGACTGGTACATCGTGATGCCGTTGATCGCCCAGCCCTCGAGCAGCTTGCGCGCGATCGCGTTTCCGCCGCTCCCGAACGCCTTGCCCGGCCCGATCGGCAGCTCGTAAGTCCAGCTCACCACGAGGTTGTGCGGGATGTCGATCGCCTTGCCGATGGACGGGGCCCTCGTGTCGAACGACGGGTGCAGGATGAACGTCGTGTCCTCGCTCCTCGAATACGTGTACGACACGAGCCCCTGCAGCCCTCCGGTGAAGCGCTTGTCGAGCTTCACCTGCAGCGCGTCGTACCACGACTTGCCGTCACCGGACCGCTGGTTGATGGACGGCGTGTTCGGCGCGACGCTGAAGTACGGCCGCCGCGGATCGAGCGCGCCCGCACCCGGCAGCGGCACGTTGATGTTGCGGCTTCGGAAGATGTTCGAGCCGCGCGTCATGACGTAGGTGGCGTCCACGACCGTGCTCCACGGCAGCTGCCGCTGGATGCCGACGTTGAACATCTGCGCCCGGTTCGGCTTGTCGCCCTCCGGGAAGAAGAACACCGCGAAGCCGGGCGGCGGGGCGATCGTCGGCGCCAGGGGCACCGGCGTGAACCCGGGCAGGCCGTCGCTCAAACTGCGGAACGGCGTGAACGGTCGTCGGCGACTGGAGCACGATCTGCTGGAACAGCGGATGATTGCGTTCGAGCGTGCCGCCGTTCGCGCCGAAGTTGTCGCGATAGTGGCTGATGCCGTACGCTCCGCGAACCGCCGTCCGGCCCTCGTCCGGCGAGTACGCAAACCCGAGGCGCGGCGCCCAGCCGCCGTAGAAGTTGCTCGTCAACGGCCCCCGGTCCTCGGCGCTGGCGGCGTGAATCAGCCCGTCCTGCAGGCTGAAGTTGGTCTGCCGATCCGACTTCTCCACCGGGCTCGTCAGCAGGTCCCACCGCAGCCCGAGGTTCACCGTCAGGTTTCTCGTGACGCGGAAATCGTCCTGCGCGAAGAAGCCGACGAAATGAATCAACACCTCGGGATAGGTGTCGACGAAGTCGCGGTCGATCTGATTCGGATAGCCCAGCAGGAAGCTGGCAAAGGCGTCGCCGGTGCCGGCCGCGCCGTTGTTGCTCGTGTACTGCGTGCCGAAACCGAAGCGGCCGCGGGGCTGCGTCTGCGGATTCGTCAGCGTGGAGGTGATGTGCCGGTAGTCGCCGCCGAACTTCAGCGAGTGCCGGCTGACGAGCCACGACAGCGTGTCGGAGATCTGGACGGTGTTGCCGATGCGGACCGAATTGGTGAACCCCGGCGAGCCCGTGCGGCGATACCCCGGGATGTTGAAGTCGGCGATGCCCGACGTGTAGGGATGCCCGTCGATGTTGCCGTTCGGGATGCCGAGCTCGTTGTTCTTCGGGATCCCGAAATCAGACCCGACCTGGGCCAGATCGTACTTGTTGACGCCCACCCGCAGCTCGTTCAGCTTCGAGCTGGAAATCGTGTAGGTGTGGCCGACGACGGCGTTGTAGTTGCCGGAGGTGGAGGCGTTGCCCCCTTCCATGAACTGGTTGCCGGCCGGCGGCTCGACGAAGTCCCGGTCGGCGCGCGAGAAACGGGCGAAGAGCGAGCCGCGCGGCCCGAAGTTGACGTCGCCGCGCAGGTCGAACGCGTCGAGATCGGTGGTCTGCACGTTGTTCTCGACGTAGTTGTTGACGAGACCCGGCAGGTTGGGCTGCGGCCAGATCGCGGCGACCTGGCGAGCGATCGGATTGATCCGGCCGGTCGGGATCACGTTGCCCGTGAACCGCTCGCCGGTGAGCGGATCGTAGATCGCGTTGCCGATCGCGCTCAGGTTGCCGGTCCGCATCTCGGCGGTCGGCACGGTGAACAGGAACGTGCGGCCCTGATCCTGCCGCAGGCCCTGATAGTCCCCGAAGAAGAACGCCTTGTTCCGGCGAATGGGCCCGCCGAGCGTGCCGCCGAACTGGTGCGAGTTGAACGGCGCCTTGGTGGCGGCGAAGAAGTTCCGGGAGTTCAGCGACTCGTCGCGATAGTACTCGAACACCGAGCCGCTGTATCGATTGCTCCCGGAACGAATCGTGAGGTTCACGACGGCGCCGCCGAACACGCCGAACTCCGCGGAGGGGTTGTTGGTCTGGACCTTGAATTCCTGGATGGCCTCGAGCGGGGGCGTGACGTTGATGAACGCGTTCAACGGCTCGTTGTTCGCCACGCCGTCGAGCATGTAGTTGTTGCCCGACCACGGCATGCCGTTGACGCTGTGGTGCACGAAGCTCCTGGCGCCGGCGGCCGCGGGGTTCTCCGCGAAGTCGGCGAAGCCGCGTGGAATCGCGCCCGGGGTCAGCGTGACGAGCTGCTGGAACAGCCGCCCGTTCAGCGGCAGCGACTGGATCTGCTTGTAGTCGATCACCTGGCCCAGCTCGCTGGAGGTGCTGTGGACGAGCGGCGCCTCGGCGATGACCGAGACTTCCTCAGTCACCTGCCCGACCTCCAGCGGGATGTCGAGCCGCGTGGCCTGGGCGATCTGGAGCACGATGCCGCTCTGGACGAACCGCTTGAAGCCGGTCTGCTCGGCCGTGAGCGCATACTCGCCGGGTGTCAGCGCCGTGAAGGTGTACTGGCCCTCGTTGTTCGTCCTGGCCGTCGTCGAGATGTTCGTCGCGGCGTTCGTCACGGTGACGGCGACGCCGGGAACGACGGCGCCGTTCGGATCGGTCACGGTGCCGGTGAGCGTGGAACGGATGGTCTGGGCGGCGGCCGGAGCCGCGGCCGCGGTGAGCACGAGGATCAGCCCCGTGACGGTGCGCCTGCATAGGCTGGAACTTCGGGTCGGTTTCGCCATGACGGACTCCCATCTGACGGCGATGTGCGGCGCGACGAATCGTCGGCCTGGCGCATCGCCCGGTATCCGGCTTCCACCCCGGCGCGCAGAACGCACGCTGAGGTCCCCCCGTTTGCAGCGGCGCCTATCATAAGCGAAACCGGTAAAGCTCCAGCAAAACCTGCCAACTTCGCAGGGGCGAGTGGGGGTGTGAACCATCGCCTCCGGCACCGGGGCCCCTCGGCCTGCAAGGAATCTCCGCCCCCGCGTTCTAGGGATAGCCAGAGGGAGGAGCCCTTGTGATGACCGGGAACGCGACCGCAGCGGCGTCGAAACTCGACCCGCGGCTCTATCAGATCTCCATCCTGGCGGCGCTGCTCGCCTACGGAATGCTCCGGCTCGATTTCGAGATCTCCGCCGGCCGCGTCGTGTTGACGCTCGCGGTGGCGCTGCTGACGCAGTTGGTCTGCACCCGGTTCTGGAAACTCCCGGCATTCGACCCGCGGAGTGCCCTGATCTCCGGACTGTCGTTGTGCCTGATGCTGCGGACGAATTCGGCCGGCCTGGTGATCGCCGCCGCCGTCATCACCATCGCCAGCAAGTTCGTCCTTCGTCTCAACGGCAAGCATCTCTTCAACCCGACCAACTTCGGCATCGTGGCGATGATGCTGGTCACGGGTCAGGTCTGGGTTTCCCCGGGGCAGTGGGGAAACGTCGCGTTCTTCGCGTTTCTGATGGCGTGCCTCGGCGGCCTCGTCGTCAACCGGGCGGCCAGGAGCGACGTGACCTGCGCCTTCATTGTCTTCTACATGGCACTGGTCTTCGGCCGTTCGGTGTGGCTTGGCGAGCCGATGGACATTCCTCTCCACCGGCTCGAGAACGGCGCGCTGCTGCTGTTCACGTTTTTCATGATCTCGGATCCCAGGACGACCCCGAACTCACGCGCCGGACGGATTGTGTTCGCGCTGCTGGTCGCCTGTGGCGCGTGGTACGTGCAATTCCGGCTGTTCCGGACGAACGGACCGCTGTGGTCGCTGGCGCTCTTTTCGATGACCGTTCCGTTGATCGACCGGCTCCTGCCCGGCCGGCGCTATGAGTGGTCACGGCCTTCCGCTGGGGGCGTGGCTGATGGCGCGGCGCACTTCGGTGGCGTCCGGCCTTCGCCGGAAATCACAGTTCGGTGGCTTCCGGCTTCAGCCGGAAATCAGATTACTGACATTGGATCTTCAAGAGGTCGTCCATGAAGCGAATCACTCTCGTTGCGGTTTTGATCGCCGGGCTCGCATGGTCGGGCCAGGCGCTGGTCGCCTTCTGCGGCTTTTACGTAGCCAAGGCAGACACGAAGATCTTCAACAAGGCATCGCAGGTCGTCCTGGTCCGACAGGACGACCGGACCGTGCTGACCATGTCGAACGACTTCAAGGGCGATCCCAGGGAGTTCGCCGTGGTGATACCCGTGCCGGCGGTACTGCAGAAGGACCAGATTCATGTCGGCGACAAGGCTCTGCTGGATCACCTCGACGCCTATTCGGCTCCACGCCTCGTCGAGTACTTCGACGAGGATCCGTGCAGCAGGATGGAGTACAACCGGTCGAGGCCCGTGCCTGCGCCGGCGCCTGGTCTCAAAGCGAGCGCGGACACACGTGCGCAGGCCAGGAGCCTCGGCGTCACCATCGAGGCAGAGTACACCGTGGGTGAGTACGACATCGTCATCCTCTCGGCGCGTCAGAGCAACGGGCTGGAAACGTGGCTGCGCGAGAACGGGTATCGGATTCCGCCCGGCGCCACCGACGTGCTGAACAGCTACATCAAGCAGAACCTGAAGTTCTTCGTCGCGAAGGTCAACCTGCAGGAGCAGGCGAAGCTGGGCTACTCGATGCTGCGGCCGATCCAGGTCGCGTACGAGTCGCCGAAGTTCATGCTCCCGATTCGGCTCGGCATGGTCAACGCCGACGGACCGCAGGAGCTGTTCGTCTACGCGCTGACACGGAAGGGACGGGTCGAAGCGACGAACTACCGGACCGTGAAGCTGCCGACCGGCGTGGAACTACCGGTCTACGTGAAGGATCGGTTCCGCGATTTCTACAAGGCGATGTTCTCTCATCAGGTCGCGAAGGAGAACATGAGCACGGTCTTTACCGAGTACGCCTGGGACATGGGCTGGTGCGATCCCTGCGCGGCGGATCCGTTGTCGGCCGAGGAGCTACGGCAGCTCGGCGTCTTCTGGCTCGCGGACTCGGGGGGCCCCATCACGCCGGGCAATACCGGCGTGAGACCATCGCCGAATCCGGCTCGTCCGCAGGACGTCTTCATGACGCGACTCCACGTCCGCTACGACGCCGAGCACTTTCCTGAAGATCTCGTGTTCCAGGAAACCGCCGATCGCACGACCTTCCAGGGCCGCTACGTCCTCCGTCACGAATGGAAGGGGCAGAGCACGTGCCAAGCGGCCGACCGTTATCGCAGCGAGCTTCCGCCGCGCCGCGAACGCGAAGCGCAGAATCTGGCGTCGCTGACCGGCTGGAACATCGATCAGATCCGCCGATCCGTGAACGCCGGCGACCCCCTGCCGGCGGCGACACCGCTCAAGTGGTGGCAGCGCATCTGGAGATCGAATCCCTAATCCCTCCCTAATCCCTCAATCCTTGAATCCTGTCGCGGATGCGGCGATTCATGGATTCGAGGATTAGCGATTAGTGATTCGTTCACGCCGCCGCGCAGGCGTCTCGGCGATCGCAGGAGCCGACGGCATCACGCACGACCCGGTCACTCCGCTCGATCAGCACGGAGTCGCCGAACTCGTGCGTCCGGTAGCCCAGCGCTTCGAGCGCCCCGCCGGCCTCGACGAGCGTGGTTTCATCCAGGAACGCACGCAACAGGTGGTAATGGCTAGTGTCGGGCTCGTGAGTGCCTGAAAGAATGGCATCGACAACTCGGAGCCGGCTCTTCGAGCTCACGCGCTGATCCGCGACGCCGTCACCGGCGTGCACGACCCCGTCGGCCGCCGCGGCGTGCTCGAGTGCGCGCACGACCGTGGTTCCGATCGCGACGATGCGCCTGTCGTTCGCTCTCGTCCTGCGGATGGCGCGCGCGGCCGCTTCAGAAATGCGATAGGGCTCGTCGAACGGAAGGCGTCGGTCGAGCTCGGGATCGCCGGTCGACGAGATGCCCGCCGCGAGCGTGATCGTGGCGAGTGCGATGCGTCGATGACGCATGGCACGAATGGATCTCCAGTCCAGCACGAACGTCGCGGACGGCGATTCGAAGGCGACCGGCCGTCCGGCGATCGGCGTCCACACGTCCCACAACTGAAGCGGCGCCGGTACGTGCGCGTACTGGATCGGCCGGCCGTGACGAGCAAGGCCGGCCCAGACGGCGCCGGACGACCCGTCGAAGCGCAGCAGGATGAGACGCGGATGATCGAAGAGACCCTCCACGGTCGCGACGAGCGGTCCTCCGAGGGAGAGCCGATCGCCGGGCGCAAGCGGCGGCGGCAGCGGCCGGTCTTCGGTCCGCGTGTGGAAATCCCCCGCGCCGAAGACCACGGCGCGGAATCTCGGACCGCTGGAGGCGCTTTGGCTCCCACCCGGCGTTCGCCCGTCATCGATCGCGAGCGAAGCCTGACCGGCGAGGCGGACTTCGATGTCCGCGCCGCTCGGGAGATGGAGGCCGCGCAGGCTGGCGGGCAGCGTCGCCGCATCGTTCGCGATCACGAGATCGTCCGGCCGCAGGAGCTCGACGAGTCGCGAACGCGGCACATCGGCAATGTGCCCTTGCGCATCGACGACGAGCAGCCGGGCATCGGGCGGCCGTTGGACGGCGCGGTTTGCGGCGATCATCTGCGGAACTCCCCTGTCGACACCACACCTGCTGTCCGGAGACCAGCCGCGGCCGACGTGGGCAGGGCCGCCGCAATCGCGTCAACGAGCTCTCGCGCAGCGGCTTCGGGCCGCTTCAGGGTTGCGGGGTCGGCATCCGGAACGGCCACCGCGTGCAGCGGCGTGTCCATGTCGCCCGGGTCGAGCGACAGGAATCTGATCCCTTCGACCGCGAGCTCCTCGTCCCAGATGCGGCTCATCTGGCGGAGTGCGGCTTTGCTCGCGCCGTACGCGCCCCACTGCGGATATGCGTTGATCGCGGCGTCGCTCGACACGTTGAGCACCACGCTTCCACGCCCTTCGCGGGCGGATGCGCCCAGCGATCCCAGCAGCGCCCTGGTCAGCCGGAACGGGCCGAGGACGTTCGTGGCCAGCGCGAGCTCGAGCTCTTCGCACGCCGTGTCGCCGAGCAGGACCAGCGGCGCCGGCCCCAGGCTCGAGGCGTTGTTGACGAGCACCTCGAGACCGCCTAGCGTTCCGGCGATCTGAAGTGCGATCGGATAGATGTCTTCCTTCCGCGCGACGTCGCCAACGATGCCGTGCGCGCCCGGATGCGCCAGTGCGACGGCTTCGACGTGCGCGGCTGTGCGTGCGACGAACGCCACGTGAGCGCCGCGGCCGAGGAACTCCCGCACGAGCGCGAGCCCCAGACCAGACGTCCCGCCCGTGATCGCGACCCGCACGCCATCGAGCGGGTCCCACCAGTTGTCAGAAGCACGATGTGTCATTGATGATCTCCTGAGCGCGATCGTAGCTGCCATAACACGCCCATCGCTTCGGGCGTTGGGCCAGGGAGGCGACCTGTCCGAACGGACAGGAGCAGGAAGGCTGAGCGCAGGGCGAGGAGGCTCGGCAGCCGGCGCGATGCGGAGCGCGCCGCCGCAGTGCGTAGCAGGAAAGCGGCCCCGGCGATTCCTCGCGGCGTGAACGAATCACTAATCACTAATCCATGAATCCTTGAATCCTCGAATCCCTCCATCTGAGTCCCTCAAGGTCACTGAATTCCTGAATCGGTGAACTTCTGGCAGCTCAGTCCGTCGGGGCCCCGTGGGAACCGCGATCCCGAAAATCGGATCGACGCAGATACTTGATGAACCCACCGAGCATCTTGCCAAGCTCCTCCCCTGCCGCCAAGCGGCTTTCGAGTTCGTCCTGCGTGATGTACCTCTTGAAATACGCTTTTTTCAGCCACTTGAGAGCTTCCGCCAGCGAGGCTTTCGAGTAAGTTAGGTAGTTGGCAAACGCCCTATCGGTACCTTGTTCAAAGCCTTCCACCATATTCGAAGGAACAGAATCGCTGGCTCGGGAGAGCTGGTCATACAGATCGCAATCTTTGCGCACCCTCGGTCTCTCGAGGATCGCATTTACTGCACCCCAGAACTCCCTGGCCTTCTTGTAGATTGGCAATTCCTCGAGTTTGCGTGCCATGGCGACGCCGGAACGCATGCGGTGTGCCATGTCGACTCGGGGAGGATCGAGCGATTCAGGGATTCCCGGATTCGAAGATGCCGGGATTCGGGATTCAAGGATTCAAGGATTCAAGGATTCGAGGATTCGACGATCCGAGGATTAGTGATTCAAGGATTAGTGATTAGTGATTCAAGAGCCCTCGTTGCGCCGCGAGCGCGACGGCCTGCGCGCGATTCTCGGCGCCGAGCTTGTTGAAGATGGCCGTCACGTGGAACTTCACGGTCCGTTCCGAAATCGAGAGCGTCTCGCCGATCTGGCGATTCGACAGACCCGCGGCGACCAGACGCAGCACGCCGCGCTCTCGCGGGCTCAGCAGACCCGTGCGTCCGCGCGGCCGGGCCACGTCCTTCACCAGCTTCGCCGCGATGCGCGGGCTGAGATACGACTCGCCGGCGTGGACCTGCCGGATCGCCAGCGCGATCTCCGCCGCCGGCGATCCCTTCAGCAGGTAGCCGCGCGCCCCGCCGCGAATCGCCCGGAACACATCGTCGTCTTCATCGTGCGCGGTGAACACGACGATCCCGCGGCCCCGGCCGGCGAAGCTCGTGACCCCGTCGACCTCGGCGGAGCCGGGCAGCCTGAGATCGAGAAGGACGACTTCAGGCTGAAGCGTCGCATCCAGCCGGAGACCTTCATCGAGCGTGTCGGCCTCTCCGACGACGTCGATGTCGTCCTCGCGCTCGAGCACCGCGGTGACACCGTCACGCACGATGGGATGATCGTCGACGATGAGGACCCGGATCATGTTCTGGATCGAGGCGCCGCCGCCCCAGGCAGGCTGGACTTGGCGTCGGCCGGCATCGGCACGGTCACGACGACGCTCGTGCCGCGGCCGGGGACGCTCCGGACGACCGCGCGGCCGCCCACGAGGCGCGCCCGATCGCCGATGCCGAGGAGGCCAAACCCGCGGCGCCGCGCGCCGCGCAGGCGAAAACCGAGGCCGGTGTCGGCCACCGTGAGACGCAGCCGCCCCCGCACCATGTCCAGCCGGAGCGACGCCTCGCGGGCGCCGGCGTGCTTGTGGACGTTGGTCAGCGCTTCGCTCGCGATCCGGAACAGCTCGAATTCGACGTCGGCGGGCAGCGGGCCGACGTCGACGATCTCGACCCGGACCCTCACGCCGGTGTCGGCCGTGAACTGCCGGGACAGGACGCCCAGGGCTTCACCGAGCGGCCGGTTCTCGAGCGGCGACGCGCGCAGCGTGGTGATGGATCGCCGCGCCTCGTCGACGCCCAGATGCGCCACGTCCAGCGCCCGCCGCAGCGACGGCGCCGCGGCGTCTCCGGGATCGAGGCGCGAGAGCGCCGTCTCGATCTGCAGCGCGACGGCCGTGAAGCTCTGCGCGAGCGTGTCGTGGATGTCGCGCGCGATGCGGGCGCGCTCGTCGGCCCGCGCCCGCTGGATGGATTGCTCACCCAAACGCGCCCGCTCGATCGCCACACCGACCTGGTTCGCGACCGTCGCCAGCAGATCCAGCTCCTGCCGGGTCAGCTGCCGCCAGCCGCGCATCGCCAGGTTCATCACGCCGAGCGGACGGCCGCCGGCATACAGCGGCACGCTCGCATGGCATCGCAGCCCCTGCGTCTCGGTCCGCGGCGATTGCACGGCCGGCGCGAGCCGGCTGCACTCGACCACGTCGATATTGCGCGCCGTCAGCTTACCGCGCCGAAAAAGCTCCAGGCACCAGCACGATCGGCCCGTCATCCGGATGGGCTTCTGCAGGTACGGCGGGAGATTCTGGACCGCGGCGCTGTAGAAACGGTCCGACTGCGGATCGCGCAGCCAGACCCAGCCCGTCTCCACGCCAAGGAGATCGGCCATGCGCGACAGCGCCTCGCCGGCCGCCCGCTGTTCCGTCGGCGCGCTGTTGAGCGCTTCGGCCACTTCCTTCAGGACGCGCAGCGCCCGCGTCGGAGCCAGACGGACCTTCAATCCCTAATCCCTCATCCCCAATCCCGAATCCCGAATCAGTTCGGCAGCGCGAACGCCACGAGGTGATCGCCGAGCGGCGGGCCGATCGACGCGCCGTGCCCACCCGCGGAGATGACGACGTACTGCCGGCCGTCCCGGGCGCGATAGGTCATCGGCGTCGCCCGTGCGCTCGTGGGCAGCGAGCCTTTCCACAGTTGTTCGCCGGTGCGCGAGTCGAACGCGTAGATCGCAGGTTCGAGCGTCCCGGCCGTGAAGACGATGCCCCCGGCGGTCGCGATCGGACCACCGAGCGCAATCGAGCCCGACTTCTCCAGTCCGGGGATCTTCTCAGTGCCGGGGAACCGGCCGAGCGGCACCTGCCAGGCAATCTCACCGGTCGCAGCCTTGACCGCGACCAGCGTGCCCCAGGGCGGCGGCGTGCAGGGCAGCCGCGTTTTCGGACCGAGCAGGAAGCGCCGCACCATGCCGTAGCGTGTGCCGAGCTGCGGGTGGTACTCGAAGTCGCCGCTGAGACGGCCGGCCTGACGTTCGGTCTCCGTCGCCTCACGCGGGATGAGCCGCACTTCCGCCGCGAGATTGTTCGCCGGCATGATCAGGAGATCGTTGATCCGGTCGTGGGCGATGCCGCCCCACGCCATGCCGCCCACGTTGCCGGGAATGACGAGCGTGCCCTTCAGCGACGGCGGCGTGAAGAACCCGTCGGCCCGCAGCCCGCTCATCGTCGTCCGGCACCAGGCGCGGTCTTCCTCGGTCGCCCCCCAGGCCTCTTCGGGCTTCAACCCCGTCGGCGCAAGTGCCCGAGGCGCAGAGGGGAACGGCTGCGTCGGCGACGCGACCTCACCCGGCACGTCGCTCTTCGGGACCGGCCGCTCCTCGACGGGAATGAGCGGCGTTCCCGTCTCGCGATCGAGGATGAAGAGGTGGCCGGTCTTCGAGGCGACGCCGACGGCGGCAATGATCCGGCCGTCCTTGCGCCAGTCGAAGAGAATCGGCGGCGACGCGACGTCGTAGTCCCAGAGATCGTGATGCACCGTCTGGAAATGCCAGACGCGCGCGCCGGTGTCGGCCCGCAGCGCGACGACGGAGTCCGCGAAGAGGTTGTCGCCGGGCCGCTCACCGCCGAAGTAATCGTGGTTCGGGCTGCTGGTCGGCACGAAGACGAGGTTGCGGGCCGGGTCGGCCACGATCACCGACCAGGCGTTGGCGCCGCCTGCGCCGACGGGGTTCGTCCACGAATCCCCCCCGACGGCCGATCGAGTCTGCGGGACGGGGTCCCAGGTCCATTTCAATTTGCCGGTGATCGCGTCGAAGCCGCGCACCTCGCCGCTCGGGTGAATTTTCGACGTGCCGTCGGCGATGGCCGAGCCCACGACAACGGTGTCGCCAACGACCGCGGGCGGCGAGGTGACCTGGTAGTCCGCAAAGCCGGTCGGAGCAATGCGCAGTCCCTGCCGGAGATCGACCGTGCCCTGATCCCCAAAGCCTGCCATCAATGTTCCTGTCTTCGCGTCGAGCGCGATGAGGCGCGCGTCGACGGTCGCGACGAAGATGCGGCGCTCGCTGCCGCGGCTCCACGTGGACACGCCGCGGCTCGCAAAATCGCCGTAGCCTTTGTCGCGAGGGACTTTGGCGTCGAAGGCCCATCGCTGCCGGCCGTCCACGGGGTCGAGCGCGATGACTCGGCCGACGGGCGTGCTCAGATACAGCGTGCCGTCGACGTGGAGCGGCGTGGCTTCGAAGGCCGTCGGCCGTCCGTTCTTCGGCTCGTAGGCGTCGCCGGTACGAAACGTCCAGGCGACCTGGAGCGTCGCGACGTTGTCGCGGCGGACGGCGTCGAGAGGCGAGAATCGCTCGCCACCCGGATCGCGGCCGTAGGTTACCCAGTCGCCGTCCTGTGCAGCGGCGGGTGGCCTTTGCGCGTGGGCCCTATGGCCCGGGGTGGAAGCCAGAGCCCCGAGACAGAGAATCAGCAGCGATTCCGCGAACGTTCCGAATCGGCGCATGAGGAACCTCGACCATAGTCTACCGCCAGACTTTGCCGTCCTTCTCTACGCCGCTTGGGATGACGGGAATCCGAACGACGAACGGAGCGCGTCTCACCTCCACATGTCGCAATTCTGGCACCCGGTCGCTCGAGCGCGAAGCAATTCCGAACAGGATTCAATCAATTTGTCGAGTGCATCTGTAAACGTTGCCATTCGTAGACGTGGTTCGCTGGACGCGCCATGTGGTCTTCTCATTGCTTAGGCGCTGAGCGGCATTACCTGCCGCAGCCCCAGGAGTCCGCCGCCTCCGAATCAGACGCCGCGGTGAAGAACACGATCGAAGCGGCGATCAACGCGATCATCGGTGGCCAGATTCTGAAGTGAGGCGAACTGACCCGGAGTGCCAATGCAGACTGTGAGCGGGAAGAGAGCGCCTCGTCCGCGCGCGGAAACGGGATTCCGGCCGACCGGGCGCATGCTGTTCTTCAGTGCTGTAGTGATTGCCGTGATGGCACGGATCGCGGCCGGCCAGGACGCCAGTCAGTTGCTCGAGCGGGGACGAAGGGCGATTGCTCCCAAAGCCGCGGGACGTCAGGCCATCAACTCACTGATCATCAAGGGCACGGTCAGTTCGACCGCGGCTGGCAGCACAGCGGCGGGATCAGTTCCGCCGAGGGACTTGGAGATCAGGATTCTGCTGCCGTCGCACTATTTGAGAATAGAGCGTGGCCCGCGGAACCTGCGGCGAGCCGGATTCAGCGGCGATCGCCTGCTGAACGGGGTGGAGGTGGCCGGCGCGAAGATCAACCTCAAGAATGGCGGGACCGGCCTGCCGCTCAAAGAGGAGCGGCAGGAGCTGCAACGCTGGCTTCTGGGAATGCTCTGTTTGACGCCCGGTCCGCTGGCCGTGAAGAGCGCGATTGTTCCTTCAGACCCAGCTGCGGTGCGGATCACTTCAAACGACGGTCTGTCGGCTGTTCTCCAATTCGAGGCGTCCTCTTTCGTTCCCTTGCGACTGCGTTATGCCGGGTCGTTGCCGGCTGTAGACGCCGGTCCCGCACGGACCGACCCCCGGGGCGCTGCGCCAGGGAGTTCGCCCAGGACGGCGGAGCTCACGTTGTCATTCGAGCAACGGCGCCTGCTCGACGGCTTCAGTCTCCCCTACCACGTCAGGCGGCTGGCTGGCGATGTCGTGTTGGAGGACATCCGAATCTCGAGCATTGAGCTCAACCCCGGTTTGAACGTTTCCGATTTCGAGCCGCGATAACGGCACTGATCAAGAGACCTTTCGAAACACGGGAATATCAAGGTCGAGATCCCAGCCGTACCGCCGGTTGGGCACTCCCGGAGTGTTCATCTCGCACACAAACGAGCCTTTGCCCTTGAGCCGCAGGCGCGTGCCGTCGAACCGATACTCCTGCAGGGCGGCTGTCACCTCGCGCTCGCTGCCGGCGATCGTGCAGGCGTGACCGGGCACGGACATGTCGACTTGCCAGACTTTCCAGTTCTTGTCTACGCCGAGCTGGATGACGGCATTCGAGTGGTTGTAGTCCTTCGGATTGCCCGCCTTGGCCGTCCACCTGGCGTCCATCGACTCGAGGTTGCCTTTCGTCGCGGCGGCCCTGTCCGGCGCCGTGAACGGAAACGAATAGAAGGTGATGCGCAGCCACGAATACCCCGGCGCACCCGGGCGCGGTTGGACCGTGGCCGCCACGCTCGTCAGCGTCATCGCGTCCTTGTCGATCGAGAAGACCGCGCGCGTCTCGAACGCCTTCGCATCCGGTTTCCCCTGATCACCCTGGCTCGGGACGAACGCGCAGAGCGCCAGTGCCGCGGTACATGACAGAAGGCGAGCCGGCATGTGCTATTTCACCTTGATCGTCACTTCCGCCCCGAAGAGCATCGCGCGGTCGTTGTCGCGGGCCGCCCACTTCAGGAGCGTCGGCACGCTCCTCTCGAGGCGTCCCTCGAACGCCACCCGGCCGTTGGTCTTCACGATCAGCGGCTGCGCGAAATCGAACTGATCGGGCGACACGAGCAGCGTGAGCTCCGACACGCCGCGCGTGGTCGCGTCGACGGTGTTGCCGTTCCGGACCAGGTCCACCCGTGCCGATTTCGTGCCGTGCTTGAACAGCGGTCCGGGCGCCAGGAGGATTTCTTCCGGATCGAACTTCCCGGACAGCTGGACCTCGCGTCCGGCGCGCCGCACCGTCAGCTGCAGCGGCGCGTTCATCCGGTAGCCTGCCAGCGCTCTCACGAAATCGGTGGCGGAACCCACCGCCACTTCTCCCACGCCGACGATGACGTCCCCGTCGCGCACGCCGAGCCGATCGAAGCTCGACCCGCTCTTGAGCCGTTCGACCGTCGTGCCGGTGAGCCCGACGCCCAGGTCGTACTGCGGCGGCGGAGTGTAAAGGTTGAGATCCGGAAGCGGCTGGGAGTCGCGCGGACCGCCGATCCCGCCGATCACCAGCCAGTGCGCGCGGCCGGTCGCCCGTGTGTCGGCCGTCTCCCACGTCAGGCGATCGGGCAGCGGCACGCGCGGGTGCTCTCGAACGAACGTCTCGAAGGTGTCCTTCACCTCGGGCCACCACGTCGTGTCGTGCCCGGCCAGACGCTGCGGCCGGTAGGCGATGCTGACGCCGCCTTTGGCGAGGTGCTGGAGGATGGGTTCGACCGATGCGCTGGGGTACAGCGGATCGCGGCCACCGTTCACGATGAAGAACGGCTTGTTCCGCAGGTTCTCCGGGAACAGCGCGCCGTCGATGCCCAGCTGCTCCTGGGTCAGCACGAGCAGCGATCCGTTCAGCGGAAGAAACGCCGCATACGGCGTCGTGTCGCGCATCGCCACGTAGAAGGCGCCGGTCGCGCCGTCGGAGACGCCGGCGACGGCCACGCGGTTCTCGTCGACGTTGTAGGTGCGCTTGACGGCATCGAGAATCGCGCGCAGGTTGTCGATCTGCTCGTGGCTCCACCAGGGCGCCTGGTTCCAGCCCACGGGCATCACGTAAATCTGCTCGGCCCCGGCCAGCCTGCCGATCGCTCCGCGCGCGCGCGTCGAAGGGTCGGGGCGCATCACGCCGCCGTGCAGCTGGATTCGCACCTGATACGTGCGCGCCGGATCGTAGGTGACCGGCACGTCGAGGGTGTAGAGAAAGTCGGCCGTCGATGTCAGCCGGTTCCCGCGGACGACGCCGGTCGCCACCTGGGCCGAGTAGGGCCGGCCCTGTCGCAGCCGCGCGTAGACGTCGTCGAACGACGCGCCGGTCTTCGCGATGTCGTTCGCCGCCTTCGCGGCATCAGACGGGTTCCTGGCATTCCAGAATTTGGCAAACGCAGCATCGACGTCGGGCGCCGCGGCGCGGAGGCACAGGCAGGCGGCGAGGACGAGAGGCAACCGCGATCGGAGCCGGGAGGCAGATGGCATGTCCGGCTAGTCTTTCGCGAGCGTTACGGCCTGCTTGATGTAATCGCGCAGCACGGTGCGGTCGATGTCCGCGACGCTTTTCAGCTTCACGTGTTTCGACACTTTCCCGACGCCGCGGAGCAATCCGTACTTGTCCGCAAACTCGGCGCCTCGAGAGAACGCCAGCGTGATGTCCTTCTTCGTCGGGCTGATCACGGCCAGAATCCGGTCCTGCTTCCAGGCCAGTATCCCGTACGTGATGACTTCCCTGGCGCCGGGGGCGCACTCTTTCATCAGCTTCCGCAACGCGGCAACAACAGCCTTGTGCTCGGGAGCGACCCTCTCCTTGATGAAATCGGCGACGGTGGTGATCTTCTTCATTGGACTCGACCCGGCGCCTTCTCAGCCGTCCGTGGCGTCCGGCTTCAGCCGGACCATGGCGTTGGAGCCCGGAGGTAAATCCTGTGTTGAATCCGCCCGGCGGTCGTGCCGCATCTGAATGAAGGGCGCCTCGACATCTGTCACCCTGAACCCGAGCCGCTCGTAGAGGCGCCTGGCGCGAGGGTTTGCCGGAACCACCGAGAGCGTGACCGGAAGACCGCGGCTCGCGGCCTGCTCGATGACGTTCCTGATCGTCGCCGTCCCGATACCGTTGCCCTGCAACTCCGGCGCGACCTGCAGCTCCGTGATGTGGATGGAGTCAGGTCCCGGGTCGAGCCACACGGCACCGGCCGCGCGGCCTTCGACTTCGATGATCGACACGAGGCAGTCCGCGAAGCGCTTGGCGAAATCGGCCCGTTGCCACGCCTCGTCCCACCCCCAGGTCCGCTCGATGACCCCGCGCATGGTCGTGCAGTGAAGCGCGTAGAGGAAGTCCCGATCCGATTCCGAGGCCGACCGCAGGTGGCATTCCACGGGTCGTGAACAGGAGATCAAATCCGGGGACCGAGAATCTGGCGCAGGTGGTGCTCGAGGTGACGGACGTAGTCGCTCATGAAATAGTCCAACGTGGCCGGTTCCTCGGCCGGGACCGTCTGCCAGGCAATCTCGTTGAGGTTGTGGCGGTTATGCACTTGAGTCCGCACCGCGTCGGGGACTGCCGCCATCACCCGCGCCAGATGCAGGTTGAAGGCGCGCCACAGCGTCACGAGCTCCGTCCACGGCGCGTGCTGATATTGCTGAGCGCTGACCCAGGCGTCCTGGTCGTAGCCGGTAAAGACCAACCCGCCCTGAACCTGTGCGCGGACGAAGCGCTGATGATTGTTCGACGCCGAGTCGATGAGATGGCCGAGGATCTCCCGCGGTGACCATTTCCCCGGGGCCGGGTATTGCGCGCTCGCGTCCTCGGACAGCGCAAGCAGCGCCGGGGTGCTGCGCTCGACCACGGACCGGAGCTCGTCGATGTAATCGCGCATGATGCCCCAGCCGTCTTGACTCCCGAAAACTTCCACCAATTGAGTCGTTTTCGGGATCAAGACGGCGTCAGTAAACAATGCCACCTGGCGAGGCGGAGCCGCGTTGGTCTGAGGCGCAGCCTCGCCAGGATTCTACCCGAGCTCAGTCGAACACGATGGTCCGGCTGCCGTTGAGGAAGACACGCTCCTCGAACACGAGCTTCAGCGCCTTGGCCAGCACCATTTTCTCGACGTCGCGGCCCGCGCGCGTCATCTCGTCGAGCCGGTAGCTGTGATCGATGGCGACGACCGCCTGGGCGATGATCGGGCCTTCGTCGAGCTGTTCGGTCACGAAGTGCGCGGTCGCGCCGATGATTTTGACGCCGCGCTCGAAGGCCTGCCGATACGGGTTCGACCCGACGAACGCCGGCAGGAAGGAGTGATGGATGTTGATGATGCGCTGGGCGTAGCGGCCGACGAAATCAGGCGTCAGCACGCGCATGTATTTCGCCAGCACGAGGTAATCCGGCGCGTATGGCGCGAGGACGCGCTCCAGCGCCATTTCGTGATCGTGCCGGCTGACGTCGGCGTGCGGCACATGATGGAACGGCACACCGAATCGGGTCGTGAGCGGCTCCAGGCCCGTGTGGTTGCTGACGACCGCCAGGATGTCGGCGCCGAGCTCGCCGTGCGTGTGCCGCATCAGCAGCTCGCCGAGGCAGTGATGCTCGGTGGTCGCGAGGACCACGACCCGCCGGCAGCCCGCGCTCCCGAGGCGCACGTTCGCGGATGGCGGCAGCCCCGTCCGCAGCTCGTCCACCAGGGCGGCGACGGGCTCACCCCCGGCAAACTCGGTCCGCATGAAGAAACGCGCGCTGCCGATATCGACGAACTCGGCGTTCGTCACGATGTTCGCGCCGGCGGATGCGAGGAGCCCGGTGATCTGATGAATCAGCCCCCTGCGATCCGGGCAGTCGACGAGGAGAAGCCGGGTCGGCGGGGCGGTGTCCGGGGATGCAGGCACGATATCCGTTCACGCATTCTACGACGTTCGCGTAGAGCCGGCGGCGGTTCCCGCGGGGCGCATCTCCCATGCGACTCTTCAGTTCCGTCGATGGAATGCTTACGGCGATCTTCTTCTCCTTGGTCTTGGGATCCCCGCTGTTGACCACGGTCCGCTCGGCCGTCCCCGCAAATTCGTATGACTTTCGACATATTGACGCGGTCGCGTCGCGCTTCTAGCCTTGGCGCCGCGCGTGGGGACAAGCGCCTGCGGCCCGCCCGCGCATTAAGAGGCGCCTGCGGCCCGCGCGAGGATAGCGAGTCTTCGACCCTTCGACGAGGCTCAGGGTCGTCCCGAGCGCAGGTCGAGGGACGAGCGCCGCAGCGCATTGAAAAGAGGTTCTGATCGTGAAAACCAAGCCCACACAGACACTGGCTGCCATCGCACTGCTCGCCCTGGCGGTGTCCGTCCACCTTGCGGCGACATCACGGCCGAACGGCGGTCTCTACACCTGGCGCAATGTCGAGATCGTGGGCGGCGGTTACGTGCCGGGCATCGTCTTCAACGCCACCGAGCCGGATCTCGTGTACGCGCGCACGGACATCGGCGGCGCCTACCGCTGGAATCCGCGCACCAACCGCTGGATCCCGCTGCTCGATTGGGTCGGCTGGGACAACTGGGGCCACGCCGGCGTCGACAGCCTCGCGACCGACCCCGTCGATCCCGATCGGCTCTACGTGCTCGCCGGCACGTACACCAACTCGTGGGATCCCGGTAACGGCGCGGTGCTGCGGTCTCGCGACCGCGGGCGGACGTGGCGGCGCACCGACCTGCCGTTCAAGTCCGGCGGGAACATGCCGGGCCGCAACATGGGCGAGCGGCTCGTCATCGACCCCAACCAGAATCGCATCCTTTATCTAGGCGCGCGCAGCGGCAACGGGTTGTGGAGGAGCACGGACTACGGCGTCACCTGGAGGCGGGTGACCAGCTTCCCCGCCGTGGGCGCGTACGTCGATACGAGCAATCCCGCCCTCGTCGATCCGCTCGGGATCGTGTGGATCGTCTTCGACCCGCGGACAGGCCGGCGCGGCCATGCGAGCCAGACAATCTACGTGGGCGCCGCGGACCTCGGCACGAGCATCTACCGCAGCACGGACGGCGGCGCGACCTGGGCGGCCCTTCCCGGCCAGCCCACGTCGCCGGCCTTCATGCCGCACCACGCGGTGCTCGCGTCAACCGGCATGATGTACGTCACGTACAACAACAACGGCGGGCCCTACGACGGGTCGAAGGGAGACGTCTGGAAGTACGACACCGCCACCGGCGCATGGACGTCGATCAGCCCCGTGCCGTCGGCGAGCGGCGACAACTATTTCGGTTACGGCGGCCTTGCCGTCGACGCCCAGCACCCCGACACGCTCATGGTCTCCGCGCTGAACGCCTGGTGGCCCGACACGATGATCTGGCGCAGCACGAACGGCGGGGCAAGCTGGACGCGGATCTGGGAGTGGGGTCCGTGGCCCGATCGCATCCTTCGTTACGTGCACGACATCGCGGGAGCGCCCTGGCTGACATTCGGCGAGCCGTCGGCTCCGCCCGTGCTCAGCCCGAAGCTGGGCTGGATGGTCGGCGATCTCGAGATCGATCCCTTCAACCCCAACCGGATGCTCTACGGAACCGGGGCCACGATCTACGGCACCGACGATCTCACCAACTGGGACGCCGGCAACCCGATCACGATCAGCGTGCGGGCCCACGGGTTGGAAGAGACCGCGGTGCAGGATCTGATCAGTCCACCCGAAGGCGCGCCGCTCTTGAGCGCGCTGGCCGACATCGCTGGTTTCCGCCATGACGATCTCTCGGTCGTGCCGGCAAACATGTTCACCAACCCGACGACCGGCACCACGACCAGCCTCGACTACGCGGAGCTGAGTCCGAACGCGATCGTCCGTGTCGGCTGGGGCGGGAGCAACGCCGGCTACTCTTTCGATGGCGGCTCGACCTGGACACCCGTGGGCAGCCAGCCCGGTGGCTCCGCGGGCGCCGGCGTCGTCGCCCTTTCCGCCGACGGGACGAGCGTGGTGTGGAGTCCAGCCAACAATGCCGTGCACTACTCGACGGACAACGGCTCGAGCTGGACGGCGTCGAGCGGCATCCCGAGCGGGGCGCGGGTAGCGTCGGACCGCGTGACGCCAGGCCAGTACTACGCCTTCGCTGCGGGCACGTTCTACGTGAGCATCAATGGCGGCGCGAGCTTCACCGCCACCGGCGCCGCCGGACTGCCATCGTCTGGAGGCGTGCGCCTCAAGGCGGTGCCCGGCCGCGAGGGTCATGTCTGGCTGGCGGGCGGCAGCGCCGGGAGCGCGTACGGCCTGTGGGTCTCGAAAGACTCCGGCGCGACGTTCAGGAAGATCCGGGACGTGGACGAGGCGGACACGATCGGCTTCGGCAAGGCGGCGCGCGGATCGCACTATCCCGCGCTGTACACGAGCGCCCGGATCGACGGGGTCCGCGGGATCTACCGCTCCGATGACGCCGGCAGGAGCTGGGATCGGATCAACGACGACCAGCATCAGTACGCGTTCACGGGTCAGGCGATCACGGGCGACCCGCGCGTCTACGGCCGCGTCTACGTCAGCACCAACGGCCGCGGCGTGATCGTCGGTGAGCCGCGGCGGCACCGGCATCACGGCCGCGACTGCGACGACGACCACCGCGGCGACGGTCACGATCACCACCGCTGATCAGTCCGCGGGCGCGCGTACCTGTACCGGGGTCAGACCCCAGTCGTCGGGTTACCCGCTATTCGCAATAACTGCGTACCGCGCCGGGTAATGGGGTCAGACCCCTGTCGTGGGTTTGTACACGTCGCGCCGTCATCCTGTCGTCGGCTTATACACATCGCTCGTCATCGACCTGCGAACTCGCCGGGATACATCGCCGGACCCGTACGGTACCGGGGTCAGACCCCGTCGCACGCCACGCGCATCGCGGGGTCAGACCCCTGTCTCCAGGTCATACACATCGCGCGAGAACTGCGAATCGCTGGGATACACTCTCGCGAACACGGGAGGATCCGAATGTTGACGCTGCGAAGCCTTGCTCGATTCGCCTGCCTGATCCCGGTCGCGGGCATGACTCTCAACTCGCCCGTCCTGGCGCAGGGCGCGCGCCGGGCCGAAGCCGCCGATCAGATCCCCTCGATCGAGGAAAAGACGAAGGGACTCAAGAAGATCGACGGCTTCTTTCCGCTCCATCTCGACGAAGCCGGCGGCCGGCTATGGCTCGAGATCCCCAGGCTCGACGTGGAGGTGCTCTACTCCACCGGTCTCGCCACCGGTCTCGGCTCCAACGACATCGGCCTCGACCGCGGCATCCTCACCGGTTCGCGCATCGTCAAGTTCGAGCGCGCGGGCCCGAAAATCCTGATGGTGCAGCCGAACTACCAGTTCCGCGCGCTGACGGCGAACCCCGCTGAGGCGAAGACCGTGCGCGACGCCTTCGCGCGGTCGGTGCTGTGGGGGTTCCCGATCGGCGCGGCATCGGGCGACCGCGTGCTCGTGGACTTCACCGAGTACCTGGTCAGAGACGGCAACGACATGGCGGGACGCTTGCGTCCCGGTTCCTATCGCTTCGACGCCACGCGCAGCTCGATCTATCCCGCGATGACGCTCGGGTTCCCGAAGAACACCGAGATGGAAGCGGAGCTGACCTTCGTGCGGCAGCCGGGCGGAGCGGCGGCGGGAGGCGGGCGCGGCGGCGGAGGCGGCGCCGGCGCCTTCTTCGAGGGTGTCGGCAGCGTCGCGGCGAATGCCGAAGCCGCGAGCATCCGCATCCATCACTCGATCGTGGAACTGCCCGACAACAACTACTCGCCGCGCCGGTTCGATCCGCGATCGGGCTTCGGCAGCCTCGAGTTCGAGAACTACGCCGCGCTCCCCGGACAGCCGATGACCGAACGCTTCCTGCGGCGCCACCGGCTGCAGAAGAAAGATCCGTCGGCGGCCGTCAGCGATCCGGTGAAGCCCATCACGTACTATCTCGACCCCGGAGCGCCGGAGCCGATTCGATCGGCGCTGCTCGACGGCGCCCGCTGGTGGAACCAGGCCTTCGAAGCGGCCGGCTACCGCGACGCGTTCCGTGTCGAGCTGCTGCCCGACGGCGTCAGCCCGCTCGACATCCGCTACAACGTGATCAACTGGGTCCACCGTTCCACGCGCGGGTGGAGCACGGGCGCCAGCGTCACCGATCCGCGCACCGGCGAGATCATCAAAGGCGTGGTGACGCTCGGCTCGCTTCGCATCCGCCAGGACTACATGATTGCCGAAGGACTCTTGAGCCCGTACAAGGACGGCACCGAAAACCCGAAGGAGCTGACCGAGTGGGGGCTGGCCCGCATCCGCCAGCTCTCCGCGCACGAGGTGGGGCACACGCTGGGCATCGGCCACAACTACTACGACAGCGAAGCGGGACGCATCTCGGTGATGGACTACCCCCACCCGCTCGTCACGATGCGCGAGGATGGCACGCTCGACTACTCCAAGGTCTACGACACCGGCATCGGCGCGTGGGACAAAGTCGCGATCACGTACGGCTACGCTGATTTTCCTCGAGGCACGGATGAAGCCCGTGCGCTCGCCGCGATCCTCGACGAGGGGCACAAGCGGGACCTGTGGTATCTGTCGAACCAGGATATCGACGCGCACCCTCGCGTCGATCAGTGGTCGAACGGGACCGACGCGGCCGCGGAGCTCACCCGGATGATGGCCATACGCAGGGCGTCGCTGGCCCGGTTCGGCGAACAGGCGATCAAGCGCGGCCAGCCGATGTCGACGATCGAGGAGGTGCTCGTCCCGCTGTACCTCCACCATCGCTATCAGGTCGAGGCGGCCGCGTCGTCGATTGGCGGGATCTACTTCACGTACGCGATGCGCGGCGACGGCCGCGAGCCCGTGCGCTTCGCGTCAGCCGCCGAGCAGCGCGGCGCGCTCGAGGCGCTGCTCGCGACGTTGAAGCCGTCGGAGCTGGCGTTGCCCCTCGAGCTCCTCAAGAAAATCCCGCCGCGCCCGTCCGGATACGGAAACAGCCGCGAGCTGTTCCCCAGATACACGGGTCAGATGTTCGATACGATCACGCCCGCGGTCGTGGCGGCCAACCTCACGGTGGGGTATTTGCTCGACGACGCGCGGGCGGCGCGCCTGGTTCAACAGCACGCGCTCGATCCGACTCTTCCGGGGCTCGAAACGATCGTCGATCGGCTGTTCGCGTCGACCTTCGGCGTCGAGAGCGCCAACGCCTACGAAGCGGAGATAGCCCGCGCTGTTCAACGCGTGGTCGTCGAGCACCTGATGACGCTCGCGGCCGGCGCGGAGATGCCGCAGGTCCGGGCGATCGCCACTCATAAGCTGCAGCAGCGGCAGCAGCGGCTCTCGGGCGCGGCCGCCTCGGCGTCGGCGCACGCGGCCCTGCTGGCGGCGGACATCAAACGCTTCCTGGATCGCCCGTTCGCGCCCGCGACGAGAGCGGATCTGCCCACGGCGCCGCCCGGAGCGCCCATCGGCGATCCGGGCATGGATTGGTTAGGAAGGATCGAGCCGCTCTGCGGGTGGGACCAACGCTGACGTCTCTTACTGAGGCGTCAGCGAGACCTTGATGTTCTTCACGGGCGCGCCGCCCTTGAGAAACCGCGCGCAGCCCTGCCAGTTGTTCACTTCGTTGATGACCTTGAGCATCAGGACGTTCTGGCCCTTCGCCAGCGTGACCTCGCTCTTGTCCGTGTCCTTGTCGAGCGTGCGCGTCTCGGCGAACTTGAAGACCTGCTTGCCGTTGACCCACGCCTTGCCCTGATCGTTCGAGCTGACGGCCAGCGTGACCGGCATCTCCTCGTCGGCGATGATGTATGCCACGGCGTAGCCGCCGACGTACTCGCCGCGCTCGGCGCCGAACGCCTGGAGGAAGTCGATGAAGTAATCGGATGTCTGGTGCGGCTTCCAGGTCAGGATCTTGCCGCCGACATTCATCTTCTCGTCGGGCTTCGGCTTGACCGTCGCCTCCCCGATGAAGTCCTTGTCGATTTCGGTCGCGCCCGACTCCCCTTCGATGGCGATGGGGGCCAGGACCAGCCAGTTGCGGATGAATCCTTCCGCGTCGGGGGAGAAGGTGGCCTTCTCCTGTGCGGGGAGGACCAGCGCGAGAAGGACGGCAGCGACGAGCGGTGCTTTCATGGAATCTCCTTCAGGATTGTCTGGACTCGACTATTAGTAACACGTCGCAGCCGCCCGCTTCGGCATTGATTCTCATCGGCGCCACAACGCGTCGAGCACGCCGGAGTACGCAGGCTTGGCCGCGTACTGTTCGTCGAAGAGCAACGGATCGTCCGCGCCGAACTGCGCGTCGATCCAGGAATGCGCGTCGGTGAAGCCCCAGAACGTGACGCCGTCGCATCGCGATTCGGCGACGCATATGCCCACGATGGAATGGTAAACGGATTTCTGCACGTCGAGGCGCGCCTGCAGGGTTCCCGGCAGGCCGCGGATGCGGACGTCCATTTCGCTGATGTTCACGAACAGGCCGAGACCGGCCAGCCGGCTCATGTTGGCGGCAATGCTCGAGTCGCTCGGCCGGCCGGCGGCCGAGATGTGCATCTGAAGGCCGACGCCGTCGATCGGCACCCCCTGTGCGCGCAACTCCTGCACGAGACCGTAAATGCGATCCGATTTCTGGTTGAGCCCTTCGCCGCCGTAGTCGTTGTAGAAGAGCAGCGCCTGCGGATCTGCCTGCCGGGCGAGGCGGAAGGCATCAGCGATGTACTGATCGCCGAGCTTCTGTCTGAACACGCTGTCCCGCAGCCCCGACCCATCGTCTGCAACCGCCTCGTTCACGACATCCCAGGCACGGACCCTGCCTCGATAATGCTCGGCGACGGATCGGATGTGGTGTTCGAATGCCACGCGCAGGTCGGCGGCGGAGAGCCCTCCGGCCCATCCCGGGACGGATCCGTGCCAGATGAGCGCGTGTCCCTTGACCTGCATGCCGCTGGCCTGACCGTACGCGACGATCTCGTCGCCGGCGCGGAAGTCGCTGGTTCCCCGCGTGCGCTCAATCGCGTCCCATTTCATCTCGTATTCCGCGGTGAGGTAGTTGAAATGCCTGGAGAGGACGCCGGCGTAGCGCCCGTCGCGGAGCAGGTTGGACGGCACAGCGGCCCCGACCAGCTTGCCCGCGGCCTGGGCGGCAAAGCGCAACGGCTCGACGTCCATGCCTGCCAACGGCGTCGGCGTTGTGGGCGTCGGAGACGTGGGGGTCTTCCGGTCGTTGCACCCTGCCTGCACGAGGAGGATGACCCCGGCCACGACGGTCAGGAGTCGAGGCAAGTCGAATCCCTAATCTCGATTCGAGGATTCAGCGATTCAAGGATTAGCGATTAGTGATTCATTTGGCGCCGCGGCCCATGAACGACTGCTTCTGATACCCGGCCGGTACCTGGAAGATGGCGTCGGTGAACTTCTGACGGGTGACCTCGGTCACTTCAGTCGTGGTCTGTCGGCCTCCGACAGTGGCGACGCTCCTCACCGGGAGCCCGCTGAACCCCTGCTCGCCGCCGACGCCGATGCTGAAGACCTGCGCGGCGCTGGCCGGCATGAGCTTGGCGAAGAAGGCGGCGAGCTCTCGTGTGATGTCGAAGTCGGCTGCGCTGAACCCGAGCGTCTTCGGATCCACGGTGCAGACCTCGGAGGTCTTCTTGCCGTCCGCGTAGCCCTCGTACTTGTCGCACGTCCACTTGCCGACGGTGTCGGTGCCGGCTTTCTTGTACTGCACTTTCGGCGCGACGGCCGCCCCCGCTCCCATGCCCCGGCCCTTCATCATCGCCTCGACCTGCGCGCGCTGCTCCGGCGGGAGGTTCTTGAGCTGCTGCTCCATCTGCGCCATCATCGCCGACATCTGGCCGCCGAGCGCGTCGACGTCTTCCTTGGTCATCTCGGTGTACGTCTTCTTCTCGTTGTCGACGAGCCTCATCACCTGCGTCGTGCCGTCGAACAGGACGATCATCTTCTCGCCGGCGGCCCCGCTCGATTCGGCGCGCATCCGCTTGCTTTCGATCTGGACCTGGTTCGTCCGCGGCTCGCCGCCGGTCGTGGTCGTCCTGGTTACGAGCAGCACGCCGTCGGCCGCCTGCGCCACGCCGCCGAGCACATACAGCATCAGGGCGAACGACATGGTGGTGCCGATGGATCTCGTGGATCTCATGAATGTCTCCTGCCGTCTCAGGTTAATGTAAAGCGATCAGCATGTCCGACGACCACACACGGCCGGCCGTCACGTATGGCACGTACCTGAAAATCGAAGAGCTCCTGTCGCTGCAGCAGCCGCGCTCGGCCGGGCCCGAGCACGACGAGATGCTGTTCATCGTCATTCACCAGGTCTACGAGCTCTGGTTCAAGGAGCTGCTGCACGAGCTCGATCACAGCCGGCGGCTGCTCGAGGACGGCCACTCGCACCGGGCGCAGCACACCCTCAAGCGCATCCTGACGATCCTGAAGGTCCTGGTCGCGCAGCTCGACATCCTCGAAACGATGACTCCGTTGGAGTTTACCAGCTTCCGGGCCCGGCTCGACGCCGCGAGCGGGTTCCAGTCGGACCAGTTCCGGCAGATCGAGTTCGTCCTCGGCGTGAAGTCCGAGCAGGCCATTCAGCGCTTTCCCGAGGCCAGCCGGGCGCGCACGGCGCTCGAACAGCGTTACCACGAGCCGACGGTCTGGGATGCCTTCCTGCGCCACCTCTCGCGCGAGGGCTACGCCGTCCCGGAGCCGCACCTCGGGCGCGACGTGCTGGCGCGGGTCGAACCGTCGGAGGACATCCAGCAGATCCTGATCACCGTCTACAAGGGCGACCCGAAGAACGCGGAGTTGTGCGAGCGGCTCGTCGATCTGGACGAGGGCATCCAGGAGTGGCGCTACCGGCACGTGAAGATGGTCGAGCGGACGATCGGCGCCAAGCCGGGCACCGGCGGATCGGCGGGCGCGCCGTACCTGCGCGAGACCGTCGGGCGCCCGATCTTCCCGGACCTCTGGGAGATCCGGTCGCAGCTGTAGAGCGATCTCCTGATCTCTTGACCCTCCTGATCTCCGCTGTAACATACCTGTATGACCTGGCTTGCATGGCTCATCCTCGCGGTGATCGTCGCGGCGGTTGCGGCCGTCACCGGCATCAAGCCCAAGGGGACACGCCACGTGGCCCGCACCCAGATGATGGGGATGGCGCGCCTTGCCCTCCTGCTGATGGTGATCATCTTCCTTTACGCCGCGTACCGGGCGCGGTCAGGCGGCTGAGTCATCCTCTCAACCGGAGACCCGGCCCGGCGCGGTGCCGTCCTGATGAGACGGCACGAATCTGTTCCCTCCCGCCGACATTCCTACAAGAATGTTGCGGCGCGTGACACAATCACCAGTGCGCCTCCCGCTGGTCCCGCGCCAAATCGTGGAGCAGCCATTCTGATGACGTCCTCGGAGTGGCTTGCACTTCGTCCTGGCCTGACTCTTGCGGGACAAGATCCATGAAACGTATCGGTATCCTGACCGCCGGCGGCGATACACCTGCACTCAACGCCGCCATCCACGGCGCCGTCGTGCGCGCGAACCAGCTGCGCATCGAGATCTACGGGCTGATCAAGGGCTTCAACTGCCTCTTCAATCCGCGCGTCCCGCACGTGCACCTGAATCCGCTGTTCCAGGAGATCCCCGAGCTCGATCCGACCAAGGGCGGGACCTTGATCGGCTCGTCGCGGGACTACATCGACCCGGACAGGAAGGACGAGCTCGATCGCATCACGTTGCGCCTGGAGAAGCTCGGCATCGAGGGACTGATCGCCATCGGCGGCGACGGCACGCTCAACGCCCTGCAGCCGCTGGCCGAACGCCTGCCGACCGTCCTCGCACCGAAGACGATCGACAACGACCTGGGCTTGAACTACCCGAGCGAGCCCGACGAATGGATGCGCGTCAAGAGTCCCGCCAGCCAGCAGGGGTACGTCTACAAGCAGAACCCGTCCGGCGCCGCCTTCGATCTCAATCACATCGTCAACTACGCCACACCGGGTTATGCCACGGCCGTCCTGGTGACCGCGCAGGGCGTCGAGCGCATCCGGACCACCGCCGAAAGCCACCGCCGCATCGCCATCATCGAAGTGATGGGCCGGCACTCCGGCTACATCGCGCTCGGCACGGCGTACGGGCAGCCGGACATCATCCTGGTTCCCGAGCACCCGCTCAACACCGCATTGCTCGTCGAACGCGTCAAGGATCTCTACGACCTTCAGAAGAACGTCGTCATCGTCTGCGGCGAGGGCATCGTGGACGAGGAAGGCTCGGAGCTCGGCGCGGAATCGACCTCCACCGACCCGGGGGGAAACGTGGCGCTGAGCGGCGCGGCGGAGGCGCTACGCGCGAGGATGATTCAGCAGCTGGGCGACCGCTACTTTCAGCTGTATCGCCGCGGGAGCTCGGCCAAGGAAGCGATCTTCACCAGGAAAGTCGGTCACACGCAGCGCGGCGGGCGGCCCATCCTGTTCGACCGGTTCTACGCGGCGCTGCTCGGCTCGAAGGCTGTCGATCTCCTGGTGGAAGGGCGCAACAACGCCGTCTCCATTCTTCAGTACAATTCGCAGAAGGGCTTTCACGTCGAGGGCTACGACGCGAACCGGTTCCGGGATCGCTGGGGCCTCATCCACGCGCGCCAGATGCACCCGGCGCTCTACGATCCGGTGCTGATGAAGCCTTCCAGGATCGGGAACGAATACCTGATGCCGATCTTCACGGCGGCCATCGGCTACGACGACGCGGAGCACATGCGGCAGACGCTGTTCGATCCGGGCAACCTCGCGCAGCCGTATCATTCGATCAACACCGACGTCCACAAGCGCATCCGCTATCTCAACGCGGAAGGCCAGGATTCGCACGACTGACGGCGGCTGGCCCCGCGCCGGCCGCTTGCTTGATCCACTCGACCACGCGGCGCTTGTAGGCCGTCCACTCCGGCTCCCCTTCCCAGTTCTCCATCCCGTGAGGCGCGCCCTGGATGGCGATCACTTCGTGCCTGGCGCCGAGCTCGGCCAATCGCTGCGCGAAGACCTGGGCCTGCGCCCACAATCGTTCTCCCGTGCCGTTGACCAACAGGATCGGCGGCATGTCCTTGTGCGCGCGGTGCAACGGCGAGAACTTCCGCAGCTCCGCCCGCGACTCATCGTCCAGCACCGTCCTTCGGAACAAGCGCACGAGCAGCGACCGGGGTGACGCGTCGGTCACCATGGCGTTGAAGTCGTAGACGCCGTAGAACGACACGACACCCGCCAGCGACCGGTCCTCCGCGGCCACCAGCGTCACCATCTGCGCGCTGGCAGACTCGCCCACGAGAATGATGCGCGCGGGATCGATGTTGAACCGCCTGGCCCCGGCGCGCACGAAGCGGATGGCCTGACGCACGTCTTCGAGCTGATCCTCGTGCCTGAACGCCGGCGTGAGCCGGTAGTCGATCGAGAACCAGGCGACGCCGGCGCGCGCCAGCGGCTCGAAGAGCGGCGTGACGTAGGTCACCTTGTCGCCGGCTTCCCAGCCGCCACCATGGACGACGATGACCGCGGGAACCGGCCTGCTCGCGCGCGGAAGGTACGCGTCGAGCCTGAGCTTCGCGGACGGGCTGTAGAGGATGTCCTTGACCACGACGCCGCCGCGAGGCCGATGTGCGAACTTACGTCCCTGAAAGAGCGCCGAGAGCCACTCGACCATCTCACGCTTGTAGCCCCACTGGCTCGGGAACCAGTTCTCGCTGCGATGGCTCGCGCCGGCGACTCCCACGAACCGGCACCGGCTCCCGCCTTGCCCGACCTGGGTCAAAACCCGAGCGTGGCGTCCGGCTTCAGCCGGACCAAGGGGTTTTGACACCTGGCTGCAGTAACGGCGCGCATGCTCGGCCGGCACATCGCTGTCGCTCTCGCCGTGCACGACGAGCAGCGGCGGCATCGCGCGACACGGCGCTGGTGATGGGCGACGCGCGCGCGAGGACGTCCCGATCGATGTCGCGCGACAGAGAGGGAATGGCGGCAAGGTCGTAGAACCCGCCGATGAGCACGGCGCCGATGACGCCGGCCGGGCGCTCGGCAGCCAGCAGCGCGGCCAGCTGCGCGCCGGAGTCCTCGCCAAGCAGCACCAGCTGATTCGCGTCGATTCCGAGCTCGCCGGAGCGGCATCGAATGAACGCCAGCGCGGCGCGCAGGTCGGCGAGCGAGTCCTCGAATCGCGCCAGGCCGCCGAGCCGGTAGTCGAGGGAGAACCAGTTGTACCCGGCGCGGGTCAGGACCTCGAGGATCTGCCCGACATGAGCGATACGGCTGCCGGCCGACCACATCCCGCCGTGAATCACGACGACGGAAGGGCGGCGGGCGGAGCCCTGCTGCACGTACGCGTCGAGCGCAAGATCTCCCGAATAGGCGATGTCGCCCTTCACGCCGGGGACGATGTAGTTGCCGTCGGGATTGCGAACGTGCAGCGGGGGGCACGACTGGGCGGCGGCCGGCGCAGCCATGAGCAGAAGCGCGATGAACGAAAGGGCGCAGGAGCGCATCAGTGAACCGGCGGCGGCTTTGTCCCCACGATCGGAGGGACCGGCGGAATTTTCCACGTGATCATGCCGGCGGAGGTGACGGCCTCGAGCCATTGACGGTTCTCCGCCTTCGTGGCGAGCGGGGCGAGGTCGAGGAAGAATCCCGGCAGCGTCTCCCCGCGCATCAGCGTCACCTGTTCGGGTGGGCTCCCGACCGTGGTCGTGAACTCGCCGGTGGCGACGCGAGTGAGGCTCACGGCACCGCGGCTCGTCTCGAACGACAGCACCTTGCACTGCTCCGAGCACGCCGGGACGATTTTTTCCGTGGAGATGAACTCCCGCTCGGCGCCGCGCGTGTAGTGGTCGCGCAGATACTGTCCCCACCATTCGCCGCCCGATTCCCACAGCCAGACCTGGCTCAGCCAGAAGGCGCCGTTTTTCTCGCCGTACGTCGCGGAAAACACGCCGGCGAAATGCACTTCGTCGCTCGCGGACGGGCGCCGCGGAAACCTCGGCGGATCGGCTTTCCTCATCGGGGCGGGCCGGGGCGGCTGCGGCATGGCGGCTGCTCACCTCGAGCAGAAAGGATCCGCCTTCCTGGCGCCGCAGTGCGATGCGGCTCCGGGTGTCCATGCGGCCCTCTTCGACGCCTTCGAACGTCCCGGTCGCCGTAGGGCTGCCAGTCCCCTGCCACACGGACAGCTGCGAGTGATAGATCCAGAATCGGCCCTCGTCGTTGATGACGAGATGCGCGTAGCGGTCGTCGTCTTTTCCCGCGTACGCGTAGTATCCGGCAAACGGGTTCTTACCCGGCTCGAGCGCGCCGAACACGCGCTTCTCGGTCTCGTCGTCCCGAAAGTAGGCCTCGAAGCGAAAGCGCCGCGCGAGATCGGAATTGCGGTCGACCCTGGCAAAATCGAGGCGGAGGGAGGCGAACCCCGCGATCGCGAGCGCCGGCACGGCAAGGCACAACGCCCCCGCAGCCAGGAGCGGCGTGCGGTCCGGCCGTCCGCGCGCGCCGACCACGAGGCTGAACCCGGCGATCGCGTCGACGAAAGTGAGCGCGCACAGCACGAGGAACACATCGACGCGCATCGGAATGGAGTTGGTTTGCGACCAGACGAACGAGATGTAGGCTTCGAAAGCCGCCGCGATCGCGCTTGCAAGGAGCGGCACCATGACCCGGCGGCGCACCGACGGCTGCAGGGCCGCGATCAGCGCGAGCGGGATCCACAGCCCGACCGCCGCGAAGAATGCGAGCTGGAAAAGCGCATCCACGCTCCGATTCTCGCAGATCTGCCGCCCTGCTGCCCCGAGGACGCGCTTGGACGATCAGGCGAGCTGGCTCCGGAATACCGAGAGACAATGCCGGGCTCCGGGAATTCAGATCGCGGATTCGACGATGAGAGATTAGGGATTCGTTTCATGGGTCCGCGCGCTGAATCGGCGGGACGTCCGCTATGATGGGCATCAGCGTCACGCGGGCCCTGCCGGCTCGTCTCAACGAAAACGGACCTAATACAAACACATTAGATCGACGTAACAGCCTCCTGATCTCTTGACCTCTTGGCCTCCTGATCTCCATATCTCCATGCCCAGACGACTCCTCCTGCTCACGTCGCTGCTGACGATCGCGACCGGCGCCGCGTGCTCGTCGTGCTCGACGAGGCGGGAACCGGAGCCGGCGCCGCAGGCGTACCGCGAGGCGGTGACGGCGTTCTACACCGGCCTGTCCGCCATGCAGACGACGCAGGAGGTGTTGGCGCGGCAGAAGTTCGATCGCGTGATCGCCCTCGTGCCGCAGGAGCCGGCCGGCTGGGCCAACCTCGGACTCCTGCTGCTGCGCCAGCAGGAGCTGGAGCAGGGCGCGCAGCAACTGGCTCGGGCCGCCGACGCTCGCGCCCGACAGCCCGGAGATCCACCGGCTGCAGGCGCTGGCGGAGAGCCGGCGCGGGAATCTCGCCGAGGCGACCGGTCACTGGCGGCGGGCCCTCGAGCTGGATCCCGATGATCTGGAGTCCGCGTACGCGCTCGCGCTCGAGACCGAGCGGCAGGGCGGAGCGGAGAACGATGCGGAGGCCCAGCGCATCCTCGAGCGGCTGCTCGCGCGCAGCGAAAATCTCGCGGCGCGCCTCGAGTACGTCCGCATCGCCGCGAAACGCGGGGACCAGGCTGCCCTGAAGAGCGCCACGGCCCCGCTGCACGGAGGCCTCGCGCGCGTGGTCGGCAGAAGCGCAGGATCAACTGAAGCAGCTGCTGACAACCGCCGAGGAAAATCCTCGAGCGGCGGCAACGCGCGTCGCGTTCCTGAAGAACTTCCTCCTGCGCGAGCAGGCGTACCGCAGCGCGCTCGCGGAGGTCAGCACGCCGCGGGCGGAAGTCGGCCGGCCGTTGACGCGCTTCCTGCGGCTGAAGAACCCCGACCCGCAGCCCGCGCCGCCGGACGAGACCCTGGCGTTCACGATCGAGACCGTCCCGGACTCGCGTCCCGGCTTCTCGTGGGCGGGTGCGATCTCGCTCGCCGGCGAGGGGAACCCGGTGGTCGGCGCCGCGGGGCCGTCGGGCGTTCACATCACCGGCGCTCCGGGCGACGTGGGCTGTCCGGCGTTGAGTGCGACTGGCCGGCGAAGCGAGTCAGCACCAGCTCCCGGCGCCGTCGCCGCGGCAGATCTCAACTACGATTTCCGCACGGATCTGGCGCTCGCCGGCGCGGGCGGACTGTGCCTGCTTCGACAGAACGACGCCGGCCGGTTCGCCGACGTGACCGCCCTGGCGAAACTGCCCGCAACGCTCGTCCGCTCCCCTGCCTCGGGCGTGTGGCCGGCCGACATCGACACGGAAGGCGACCTCGATCTCGTGCTCGCGCCGCTCGACGGCCATCCCATCGTCCTGCGCAACAACGGCGACGGTACGTTCACGCCGCGCGACCCGTTTGCCGCGGTCACCCGCGCGCGTGGCTTCGCATGGGCCGACCTGGACGGAGAAGGCGTCCCCGACGCCGCATTCGTGAACGACGCCGGGGTCGTGCAGGTCTTCGTGAACCTTCGTGCGGGGGCCTTCCGGGCCGAGACGCTGCCGGGCACCTACGGGCACGCGGTTGCGATCGCGGCGGCTGAAGTGAGCGGCGACTCGGTGTTCGACCTCCTCGTGCTGTCTCGCGACGGCGCCATCACGCGCCTGTCGCGCAAGGAGCGCGACACGTGGGAAGGGACGGCTGTTTCGCGCGTCGTTCCGCCACTCTCGGGGCTGGAAGCGGGCGTTGCCGGCGGACCGGGCGCTCGACTCCTCACCGCCGATCTCGACAACAACGGCGCCGCCGATCTGATTGTCGCCGGGCCAACGGCGGCACGCGTGCTGCTCGGTGCGTCTGGCGGTTCGTACACCGCGCTGCCGGCCGAGGTGCCGCTCGGCGTGCAGGCCGCGGCCGATCTCGACGGCGACGGGAGGCTCGAGCTCGTGGGCCTCGGGCAAGGCGGGCAACCCGGACGCGCGTCGAGCCGCGGCACGAAATCGTATCGGTGGCAGATCTTCCGTCCTCGCGCCGCCACGGCGACCGGCGATCAGCGCATCAACGCCTTCGGCCTCGGCGGCGAGATCGAGCTCCGCTCCGGACTGCATCTCCAGAAGCAGGTCATCACGTCGCCGCTCGTCCACTTCGGCCTCGGCGAGGCGGCGGGCGCGGAAGTCGTGCGCATCACCTGGCCGAACGGCGCCCTCCAGGCGGAGTTCGACACGAAGGCCGATCAGGCGGTAACGGCCACGCAGCGCCTCAAGGGATCGTGCCCGTGGCTCTTCGCGTGGAACGGGCGCGAGATGTCGTTCGTGACCGATCTCATCTGGCGGTCGCCGCTGGGGCTCCGCATCAACGCCCAGGCGACGGCTGAAACGCTGATGACCGAGGACTGGGTCAAGGTCCGCGGCGATCAGCTCGCGCCGCGCGACGGCGCCTACGATCTCCGCATCACGGCGGAGTTGTGGGAAACGCACTTCTTCGATCTCGTCTCCCTGCTGGCCGTCGATCATCCGGACGGCACCGAGATCTTCGTGGACGAGCGGTTCGCGATGCCGGCGCCGAAGCTGCAGGTCGTCCCGACCGGGCCGGTCCAGCGGTTCGCGTCGGTGCGGGACGACAAGGGTGGCGACGTCTCGGATCTCGCCGCCGCGCGCGACTCCCGCCACGTGGACTTCGCCGGCCGCGGTCCGTATCAGGGCATCACGCGCGCGCACTTCGTGGAGATGGAGCTGCCGGAGACGGCGCCCCGTGCCGGCCCTCTGTGGCTCGTCGCCCATGGATGGATCCATCCGACCGACAGCTCGATCAACGTCGCGATCGCCCAGGGCACGCATGCCGCGCCCGAAGGGCTGTCGCTGCACGTGGCGGACGCCGGCGGCCGTTTTCGAGAGGTGCGCAAGGGCCTCGGCTTTCCCTCGGGCAAGGACAAGACGATCCTCGTCGATCTCACGGGGCTGTTCGGCGCAACCGGCCCGCGACGCCTCCGGCTGGCGACGAACCTCGAGATCTTCTGGGACAGGCTCGGATGGGCGATCGGCCGCCCTGATGTCGAGGTCCACCCGCGCCGGCTCGACCTCTCGAGCGCGGATCTTTCCTATCGAGGGTACTCTGTGACGGACCAGCCGGCCCCCAGCGTTCCGGAGCGCCCGCGCTACACGCTGGCGGGATCGGCCCCACTGTGGCGCGATCTCGAGGGCTACTACACGCGCTTCGGCGACGTGCGGGATCTGCTGCGGGCCGTGGACGACCGGTACGTCATCATGAATGCGGGCGACGAGCTCCGCCTGCGCTTCCCCGAGGCGCCGCCGCCCGCGCGCGGGCTCGTTCGCGATTTCATCGTAGTGGGAGACGGCTGGGTGAAGGACGGCGACTACAACACGACCTTCTCGCGCACGGTGCTGCCGCTGCCGACCCGCCGCACCGGACGATACGACACGCCTCCGCGCGAGCTCGAGGACGATCCGGTGTACCGCCGGCACTCGAGCGACTTCGAGGAGTACCATACCCGCTACGTGACACCCGACAACGTCCGCGACGCGCTTCGCACGCCGCCCGGCAGGAACAAATCCGGCGGGACCGGACGATGAAGGGGTCCGCCCGCATCGCGCTCGCCGTGATCTTCGCGGGCCTGCTGATGACCCCGTTCCTGATCCGCAGGTTCGGTCAGCCCGGCACGATCGCCCCGTCCGGACAGGTGAACCCCCTGACGCAGTACGGCTTCCGCCTGACCGAGTCGGCGAAGGCCGCGGGGCTCGAGTTCGTGCACGACGCGCCGACGCTCGACGCCAAGCTGGCGCACATCATGCCGCAGGTCGCCTCGATGGGCGCCGCGGTCTCGGTCGTTGACGTGGACCGCGACGGCCTGGCCGACCTCTACGTCACGAACAGCAAAGAGGGCTCGAGGAACAGGCTGTTCCGCAATCGCGGCGACGGCACATTCGAAGACGTGGCCGAGCGGCTCGGCGTGGCCGACCTCAACCGCGTGCAGGACGGCGTGTCGATGGGCGCGGTCTGGGGCGACTACGACAACGACGGCTTCGACGATCTGTTCCTCTACCGCTGGGGCCGCCCCCAGCTGTTTCACAACGATCGCGGCCAGTCGCTCACACCCGTGACCGGCATGGCCGGCTTGCCGGCCTGGGCCAACGTCAACACGGCCGTGTGGCTCGACTTCGATCGCGACGGCCGCCTGGATCTCTTCGTCGGCGGGTACTACCCGGAATCGGTGAACCTCTGGAAGCTCGCCGACACGCGCATGATGCCGGAGAGCTTCGAGTACGCCAACAACGGCGGGCGCAAGTACCTGTTCCGGAATCTCGGCGGCGGCACGTTCGAGGAAGTCAGCGCGAAGGCCGGCCTCGCGTCGCGCCGCTGGGCGCTGGCGGCGGTCGCGGCCGATCTCCGGGGCACCGGCTATCCGGACCTCTTCATTGCGAACGACTACGGCGTGTCGGAGCTGTTCGCCAACGAGGGCGGCCGGTTCCGCGAGATCGGCCGCGACGCCGGCGTGGGCTACGCGCCCAAGAGCGGGATGAACGCATCGGTCGGCGACGTGCTGAACCAGGGCCGCTTCGCGATCTACGTCTCGAACATCTCGGAGGAAGGGATTCTGCTGCAGGGCAACAACCTGTGGGTGCCGTCGGGCGTCGTGGACGGGATCCCCCGCTACGAGAACCTGGCGCGGTCGATGGGCGTAGACCTGGGCGGCTGGAGCTTCGGTGCGCAGTTCGCCGATCTGAACAACGACGGCTTCCTCGATCTCTACGTGGTGAACGGCTACGTGTCGGCGTCGCGGACGGACAGCTACTGGTACGACTTCTCGAAGGTCGCCGGCGGCAACCGGATGGTGATCGAGGACGCGGCGAACTGGCCGGCCATGGGGACCCGGAGCCTCGCGGGCTACCAGCAGAAGAAGGTGTGGATCAGCGACGGCGCCGGCCGGTTCATCGACGTCGCCCAGATGGTCGGCGCCACGGACCGTCACGACGGGCGATCGGTCGCGCTCGCCGATCTGTCGAACCGCGGAGTGCTCGACGTGATCGTCGCCAACCAGCGCGGACCGCTCCTGCTGTACCGCAACGAGGTGGCGCCCGGCCGCGCGTGGATCGGGTTCGATCTCGAGGGCGCGTGCAGGCCGGACGGCGCCACGACCCCGTGCACGAACCGCGGCGCCATCGGGGCCCAGGTCACCGTATTCTGGAGCGGCCAGCAGCAGGTCCAGGAAGTGTCGGGCGGGTCGGGATTCTGCGCGCAGAACCAGCGCGTCCTGCACTTCGGTCTCGGGGCCGGCGCGACCGTTGAGAAAGCCGTCGTGCGCTGGCCTTCCGGCAAGACACAAGTGCTGACGAACCCGCAGCCCAACCGCGTGCACAAGGTCGGGGAACCGGCATGACGACCGAGGCGATCGCCGGCGCGTCCTCGGCCACCCCGGAAGCCCCTCGCCGGCTGCGCTTCGATCGCCGCTATCTCGCGCCCGCGCTCATCACGTGCGTGCTCGTCGCGGGCCAGATCTCCTTCGGCTTTCTCGAGAGCTGGTCGCGCACCTTCCTCGCCATCGCCACGGCCCTCATCGTCGAACTGGTGGTCGTCCGCGTGCTCTACGGCGCATGGCCCCACCTCGCCAGCGCCTACGTCTCGGGAATCAGCGTCGGCATCCTGGTCCGGTCGCCCGCGTTCTGGCCGTACGCGCTGTGCGCGGCGATCTCCATCATGTCGAAGTACGTCCTTCGAGTCCGCGGCCGGCACATCTGGAACCCCACGAACTTCGGCGTCGTCGCCCTGCTGGTGCTGGCGCCCGACACGGTGGCGAGCCTCAGCGTGCAGTGGGGCAACAACCTGCTGCCGATGGTGGTCGTGTGGGTCTTCGGCGCCGTGATCCTGTGGCTGGTCGACCGGCTCCACATCACGCTGACCTACGTGGCGTCGTTCCTGTTCTTCGCGATCGTGCGGGCGGCCGTCACCGGTCATCCGCTCGTGAGCGAGATCGCGCCGATCACGGGGCCGATGTATCAGCTCTTCATCTTCTTCATGATCACGGACCCGAAGACCACCGTCGGGCCGAAGTGGGCGCAGTCGCTCGTCGGCGTTCGCCATCGCCGCGGTCGAAGCGATCCTGAGGCTGATGGAGTTCGTGCACGCGCCGTTCTACGCGCTCTTCATCGTCGGCCCGGTGGCCAACCTCATTGAAATCGCGTTGACAAACAAATCCAATCGCTAGTCCCGAATCACCAATCGGCGAATCCTTGAATCGCCGAATCCCGCGTCGATTCTCGACGCGATGCAAGGCTCACGGATTCAAGGATTAGTGATTGGCGATTCTCTTGAGGATCCGTGCCTGGTTGGCTTCAAGCCGCTTCTGGTTGCGGAGCACCTGATCGAGCTTGCGCTGGTTGGCGATGATGGTGGCCTGGTTCGCCTTGATGTCCCTCTGATTCTTGATCAGCCGATCGAGCTTCCCCTGGTTGTTGAGCAGCTTCGTCTGGTTCCGCAGAATCCTGGTCTGGTTGGCAAGTACTTCACTCTCGCTCATGAGCATTCCTCCTGGTGTGATCCGAGATGGTGACTCCGATCGCTCTTGGGTCTACAGAGCCGGGCGACCGCACAATCGTCCGATTGTATTAGCGTCCGGCAGGCAAGTGGGAGGGAAAGCGGGACCGGAAAATACGGACGGGGCCGGCGCACGATGCGCCGGTCCCGTCCAAGGAGGGCAGCCTGCTAGAAAGTCACCCGGGTGACGAGCTGAAGCGTGCGCGGCGGCGCGACGCCGTTGATCGTCCCGAAGCCGTTTTGCCGCACGAGGGCCCCGTTCGCATCGTAGGGCAGGTTCGTGGGGGTTCGATCCGAGTAGGGTCGCGAAGTTGACGGTGCTGTTGACGCCCGTGAACTGCGTGTGGTTGAGCGCGTTGAACATGTCGAGGCGCAGTCTCGAACTTGATGCCCTGACGATGGCGAAGGCCTTCGACAGCGAGAGATCGAGGTTGTTGATCGGCGGGTTCCGGACGAAGAACCGGGCCGATTCGGCGCCGTCGCTGCCGGGCGCCGGCGGGGCGAAGCACGACGTGTTGAGCTGCTTGTAGGGGTCGCCGCTCCAGCCGCTGCCCGGGTCGCACGTCAGCACCACGCGCGCGTTCGGGTTGCCGTCGGTGCCGGTGAGGTTCGCGGCGCCGATGTCCGGAATCGAGAAGCCGACGCCGTACGGCCGGCCGCTCGTCCAGCGGTAGATGCCCGAGACCTGCCAGTCGTTCGCCAGCGACGCCGAGCGCGCCGCTCGCGACCTTCGGCATCTGGTAGATGAAGTTGACCACGAAGTTGTGCGTGCGGTCGTAGTCCAGGAACGAGTAGTCGAGCCGGCGCGTTTCCTCGTCGGTGAGGTTCGGCACCCCGGCCGAGAAGTCGGTGCTGTTGATGCCCAGCGCCTTGCTCCAGACGTAGAAGCTCGAGAACATGAACCCGGCGTCGAACCGGCGGTTGACGCCGGTCTGGAGCGCGTGGTAGTTGGAGTACCCGCTGTAGTCCCACATCCGGATGCCGCCGTAGCCCGGGAAGGGCCGCAGCAGGTCGTTGGGCAGCGCCGTACGATCCCAGCGTCGCGCTCGGGGCGCGGGTCGGGTCCTGGTTCTGCGGGGCCAGACGTGGCGCCGAACGGGACCGCGTTGATCTGCACCTGCCGGAGCAGGTCCGTCGACTTGGAACCCACGTAGGCCACGTCGAAGATGATGTTGCTTCGATCAGCTTGTGCTGCACGCCCAGGTTCCACTGCTGGACCTTCGGCGGGTTGAAGTCGAAGGCGGTCGGGTTCAAGGAGAGCGCCGGATCGGGATCCCCGCCCGCCGCGGTCAGGTTCTGGAGCCGGCCCCACTGCAGCGTGGAGACGAGCACCCCCGGCGCGTTGGCAATCATGTCGAAGACCATGTTGCCCTGCGGCCGGTCGTAGAGGATCGCCGTAGCCGCCGCGCGCGATGGTTTCGCCCCGCCCGGTGAGGTCGAACGTGAAGCCGAACCGGGGTGACGTCCTGAACGCGGCGCCGTCCTGCAGTTCGTCGCCGATCCCCTGGCCCGCCTGGAAGGCGCCGTTGAACCGGTTCGAGCCGGGCGTCAGCCGGCCGATGAAGCGCTCCGTCACCGTGTTGGCCATCGTCGGCGTCACACCCGAGCTGACGAGCGCCGGGTCCATCCCCCGCCGGTTGTCGCCGGAGCACGGAGAGGCGCCGATGCAGACCGGCCTGAAGAGCTTCGCGGCGGCGTTGCGATCGAACCGGTCAGGCAGGAAGTTCGACGCCTGCAGAGTCGTGTCCCACTGCGGCGTCAGGTAGTAGAAGCGGACGCCGTAGTCGAGGGTCAGGCGGCTGCTGGGCTTCCAGTTGTCCTGCAGGTACCACTCGATGTTCTTGTAGCGCCACTCGGGCAGCGCGTACTTCGAGGCCTGCGTGTAGGAGTTGAACACCCCGGTTGCCGCGTTCGCGTAGCGGAAGCGGTGTATCGAACGGGTTGCTCGAATTGTCGAGGAAGTTGATCTGGCTGTTGAAGCTGGCGAAGATGCTCTGCGGCTTCAAGCTGCTCTGGAAGTAGAAGCCGACCTTCGCGGCGTGCGGATCCCAGACCTTCGTCAGGTTCGCGATCGCATCGTAGGTCGTGTTGAAGTTCGTGAACGGGCCGCGGTCCGTCTGGAGGCGCCCCGCGTTGTTGCCGAGCCGGCCCGTGTTGTTGTTGAAGATCATGTCCGGGATGTAGTCGGCCTGGACCGCGTCCGCGAACAGCAGCGGCATGCCGGTGAGCCCCGCCGCGCTGCGCGTGAGGTTCGGGTTCTGGATCGTGAAATCGAGCGAGTTGTGCGCCCGCCCGACGCTCAGCTCGAGCGACGTCGTCCGGTTGAGGATGCCGGTCGTGGACACCATCCAGTTCGTGCCGGGCGTTTCGAACAACGTGTTGAGCGTGTCGAGCTGATCGCTGCCGGCGCCCGCCCACGTCGTGCCGTACGGCTGCTCCTGGTTGTCCTTCTTGTTGTTGTAGCGGCCGGTCACGCGCCACGTACCGGTCGCCTGGAAGTCCATGCCGAATCATCTCTTCGCGCCGGGGATTCGTCGTCGGCGTCTGGCTGGCGTAGTTGAGGCCGCTTCCTCTCGATGTAGTTCGAGGCGGGATAGATCTCGAGCCCGTTGAGGCCCGGCTGGTAAAGCCGGTTCGCGGGGATCCGCCCGAGCACGCCGCCGTCCGGCAAAGCAGGCGCGCTGATCGGCCGCGCTGCAGCCCCAGGTCGGGTTCGCCTGCGCGAGCTGATAGTCGCGGATGTACGGAAACAGGTTGCCGTTGCTGTCCACGCTCTGGGAGAAGTCGCCGCGCGCGCTCGAGCGCCGTCGGCACACGGCCCAGGCGCTCCGCCACAGGATCGTTGCGGCTCTGGAACTCCTGGCTCCAGAAGAAGAAGAGCTTGCGCTTGTCGGCGTTGAACTTGCCGGGGATGAAGATCGGACCGCCGATCGTATAGCCGCGGTCGTCGCGGGCTCGGCCTTCGGCTTGGGCGTGTTCGACCGGTTGTTCAACCAGGTGTTCGCGTTCCAGTCCGAGCGCCGGCCGTACCAGTAGCCGGAGCCGTGGAATGCCTGCGAGCCGCTCTTGGTGACGACCTGCACCTGTCCGCCGACCGCCCGGCCGTACTCCGCCTGGTAGGCGTTGGTGAGGACCTTGAACTCGGCGACGGCGTCGATGTTCGTCGTCGTCATGTTGCCGCCGTTGTCGCCGGTGTCGATGTTGGCGACGCCGTCGATCGTCACGTTGTTGGAGTTCGGCCGCGCGCCGTTGACGGTGAACGCGCTCACGCCCGCCGGCGGCGTTCGCATCGTTCGGAATGATCCCCGGCACGAGCGGAGCGAACGAGAAGAGCGAACGTCCGTTGTTGGCGATGTTGGTGAGCGCCTGGCTCTCCAGCGTGAACGATCGTTCGCCGCTGGTCGTCTGCAGCTCGCTCACGCGGCTCGAGACGGTGACTTCCTCGGTCATCTGGCCGACTTGCATCGCAAGAACGCCGGTGGAGAATCGGTCGTTCGCGTTCACGACGACGTTGGTCCGCTCGAGCGTCTTGAAGCCCTGCAGGGTGACCTGAAGGGTGTATGAGTCCGGTCGCACGATCGCGAAGACGAAACGGCCTTCTTCGTCCGTCGTCGCGGTCAACGTGTTGCCCTGAGTACGGCTTGTGAGCGTTACGGTCACGCCGGGCAGCACCCCGCCCTGGGCGTCTTGTACGGAGCCGGAGACAGACGCGCTGGTCGTCTGCGCTTGAACGAGTGTTGGATTACCCGAGACAACGAGCCCCACTACGGCGAGGCCCACAACTGCGCGGAGCCTCCCTGCGAAGGACATACACCCTCCTTCTCTGGTACCCTGAGGTTAGTTCGCCACCCGAACAAATGGGCGGCCTGCGTGTTTATAGGTTCGATTCGGCCGTCTGTCAATAGTCGAAAGTCCACCTGGCGGGAGGTTTTGGCCCCTACCGAGGCGCGAAGCGCCGAGGCCCGTACGGCGAGCGCCAGCGAGCCGGCCTTACCGTCCCTTCCACTCTTTCAACAATTCCAGCGCCAGCGGATGGGTCGGATTCCTCTGGAGCAGCCGCTCGAGCACGGCGATCCCTTCTCGAGACCGGCCGGCGCTGAAGTGGATCTTGGCGAGCGTCACGTAGGCGCCCTCGAACTGCGGCGTCTTGCCAATGAACCCCTCGAGGAGGCTGACGGCCGCGGCCGCCTGGCCGCGCGCGACGAGGACGAGGGCCAGGTTGTTGGCCGCTTCGCCGTAGTCCGCCCGCCGTCCCAGCGCGTCGCGGAAGTAGCGCTCCGCGCGATCCAGATCGCCGGCGCGGCCGAAGAGCAGACCGAGGTTGTTGAGCGCTTCGGGAAAGTCGGGTTGCAGGGCGAGCGCCTTCTCGTAGAGCGCGCGCGCTTCCTCGTCGCGGCCGCGTCAGCAGCAGCGCGTAGCCGAGGTTGTTGAGCGCATCGGGGTACTCGGGCGTCGAGGCGAGCGCGGCGCGGAAGCGTCCGATGGCCGCCTCGAGGTCGCCGCCCTGCGCGAGCAGCGCGCCGAGGTCGTTGCTCGCCTCGGCGAGGTCGGGCTGCATCGCCAGCGCGCGCTCGAACGCGGCGCGCGCGCGTCCGGCTTCGCCGCTCTTCGCCAGGAGCGTGCCCAGCCGATACAGCGTGGAGGCGCTCGGGTTCGCCTGCGCGGCACGCTCGAAGGCGACGACCGCGGCGGCGTCCAGCCCCTGATCGAGCAGCTCCCGCCCGTAGGGCAGGTAGTTGCGGGACGGCAGCGGACGAGTAGAACGTGCCCGGGAACGGCACGGCTCGAGCGAGACGCTCGGCCGGAGACGCCGTCGATCGCGCGCCGCGTCGCGCCACGATGCGCGCGACGTCGACGGCGTCGCGGTAGGCCTTGACGACCCTCCCGGCTGCATCGAGAAGGAACGTTGTCGGGAGACGCAGGTCCTGCCGGTTCATGAACAGGTGACGGTTGAGGATCGCGTAGCTCAGGCCCAGCTCCCGGTCCGGCGAGGATCACGGGCAACGAGGCGGCGGACGCCGCGCGGACTCGTGGAAGGTCCGCGGGCGGATCGAGGGCAATCGCGAGCGCGCCGACCCCCGCCTGCGCCAACGCGCCGCTGCCGCGCGCGAGCGCGTCGAACGCGGCGCGGGATCCGCCGGCATCGTCGACCAGAGCAGGAGGACGCGCCGGCCGCCCACCGAGCGCCGCGAGCGAGCGCGTCTCTCCGTTGACATCCTGGTGCGAGAAGTCAGGCGCCGGGAACGGTTCGTAGAGCCACGTCTGATCCGGAGCGGGGGCTGCCGGTTCGACGCGACCGGCGCGGCGCATCGGCGGCGGCTCGAGGCACGAACGGCGCCGATTCGATCGCGCCTCCCTCGACGAGCCGCAAGCGGGTGTTCAGCGGCACGTCGGTGAAGACCTGCTTCGCGCCCGAGGGCCACTCGACCGTCAGCTTCACGACGCGCTGGCTCGGACCCAGGCCGAAGAGCAGCTCCTTCGAGTGCTGCGAGAGGAACCCCGAGCCGGCCTGCACGATCTTCGTCCGCGCGAAGCCGCTCGGTCTCGACGCTCACGCGCGCGCCGATCGCGTCGCGGTTGCTCGCCGTCCCGACCAGACGGATGGCGAGCGACGCGCCCTGCGACGCGAAGTCGTTCCGGAACACGCGAAGCTGTGGCGCCTGGCGCGCCGCCATCACCGCGAGATCCGGGTCGCCGTCGCGATCGATGTCGAGCACGGCGAACGACCGGCCGTCCTGATCGAGATCGAGCCCGACCGCGCCCGAGACGTCGTCGAACCCGCCCTGCCCGTCGTTGCGCAGGAACACGTTGCGCTGCCGGCTGGCGATCGACTCGATGGATCAGGAGCTGGTTGATCGCGCGCCAGGCGTCGTCGTACGGCGTGCCCTTGACGCGGGTCAGCGGCGAGCGGGCCACGACCTGCCGCCAGAAGAAGCCTCGAGGTCGTCTGCGCCGGCTGTCCCGCGTCAGCATGCCGTTGGCGACGTAGAGGTCCTCCCACCCGTCGCTGTCGAAGTCGAGCGCGTCGGACGACCACGCCCAGCGTCCCATCTCGGCGCGCGCCTCGAGCGTCTTGTCCTCGAAGCGGCCGTCGCCGCGGTTCCGGAAGAGCGAGTTGCCGCGAGCGTGGCGCCGGTAGAGCGCGCGGACCTCCGCCGGGGCGTCGGGCATGAACGTGGGCGCCGAGGTCACGCGCAGGCCGGCGTCGCTCCACATGTTGCCGGTGTAGATGTCGAGGAGGCCGTCGTTGTCGTAGTCGAGGAAGGCCGCGCTCATCCCGGCCCCGTGATCGAGCACGCCGGCGGTGGCGGCGACGTCCTCGAACGTCACCGTCCCGTCCTGCCGGCCGCGGTTGCGATAGAGGTTCTTGGTGCCGAAGTCGTTCGCGACGAGCAGGTCGGGCCAGCCGTCGCCGTCGTAGTCGGCCCACGCCGCCGCGAAGTGATAGCGGTCGTTCCCCGCGTCGAGGCCCGACTCCTGCGTGGCATCGACGAAGCGCCCGCGCCCGTCGTTCCGGAAGAGGACGCCGGGCGGGCCGTTGCGGGCATCGTAGTACGGCGCGGGTGTGCCCGCCTTGTCCTCGCCGGCGCCGAAGAAGTACGAGTAGACGCACAGGTACGAGATCGAGAAAGCCGTCGCGGTCGTAGTCGGCCATCGCGATCGAGGTCAGCACGCCCTGGAGCGGCTGCGCGGAAGCGAAACGCGTCCGGGACGGGCGCGAAGCGGCCCTTGCCGTCGTTGACGAAGAGCAGCGGCCTGGTCCCCGTCGCGAGCACGAGGTCCTGGTCGCCGTCGTTGTCCACGTCGGCGAAGAGCGACTGCGCGGTGTCGTCGAGCACGCCGAGCCCCGCGCGCTCCGTCACGTCCTCGAACGTCGAGTCGCCGCGCGCCCTGAAGAGCCGGTTGGGCAGCCCGGCAGGCTGGGCCACGTAGAGATCGTCGAGCCCGTCGCCGTCGGCATCGCCGACCGAGACGCCGTGATGGCCGTTCGAGTCGCGCGTGAGCACCGAATCGAACGTCGCCATCCAGGCGTCGAGACCGGTATTGAGCTGGCGCCGGAACGAGTCGTTCGCCGCCGAGCGCGGCGCCGGTGACTTCCGTGAAGACCGGGCTCCGGGCGCGGCTCGTCACGATGCGACGCGGCCGTCCACTCGACGACCCGCCACCCGGACGCGCCGCGGCGCCAGCTCATTCGCCAGACGCCCACGTGCTCGACGCGCCACGCCTTCGCGCCGGGCCCGACGATGTCGTAGCGGACGTCGGTGCGGACGAGCGGCGACGATCCCGTCGCGTCAGGCTCGATGGACGTGATCAGGAACTCGGCGACATCGATCTCGCGCAGATCCCCCACCAGCCGCCGGAGCTCCGCGCCGAACGAGCGCGGCGTCGAGCGTCAGGTCTCGCGGCAGATGGCGTCACGCTCTGTCTCACTTCGAGCGCCGCGGCATCGGTCACGGCCGTCTCCCCTGACCGGGAGCAGAGCGGCCGCCGCGAAAGTCCGGTCGAGCAGCCACTCGGCGACGCTCGCCGCTCGAACCGGCTTTGTGCGGAGCGCGTCGCCAAGCTCGCGGAGCCGCGCTTCCAGCTCCTTCGCCTGCCGTTCCGCGGGAAACCCGTCGCTCCCCGGTTCGAGGTCCTTCAGAAAGGGCTCGAGCGCCTCGGGCACGGCGAGCCTGGGCCGGTAGACCTGGGCCTGGGATCCATCGTCGCGAAAGTCCGCTGAGACGCGCCCGACTCCGCCTGCTGTGGCGAGCACGCACGCAGACGCCGCACGACGATCGACCGGTTCATCGCCCGGCACCTGCCTTGCGGTACGCCGGCCGGCTCCGAGAGCTCGAGCACGTGCAGGCGATCGCCGGCGAGTCCCTCGCCATTGCCAGCGGCGGCCGCCCGGCATGCGGACCTCCACGTCCACGGGGCCGGCGTGATCGCCCAGGCCGAAGTACGCACGCAGATCGCTCTGCGACAGGATAGCTTCCGCCCGAGCGGATCTCGCGCACCTGCTTCGTGCCGCCGGCTTCGATCGTCACCTTCGCGCCGATCGCAAACCGGTTGCGCGTCGGTCCCGCGACGCGGAACGCGACCCAGTGGTGTCCGGTGCGCTGGCGGTTCTCCAGCAGCGTGGGCGCGTCGTCCATGTTGCTCACGACGAGGTCGGGATCGCCGTCGTCGTCGAGATCGCCGACGGCCAGCGCCGCGGCCGACGCGCGCGACCTGCAGGCCGCCTCCGGCGCGCTCCGAGACGTCGCGGAAGCGCGTGCCCGTATTGAGCAGGAACTGGTTCTTCTGACGGTACGTCTCCCCGAGCTGCGGGTAGCTTCTCGATGTCCGAGAAGATGTGGCCGTTCGCGAAGAAGAGATCCAGCCTGCCGTCGAGGTCGGCGTCGAGGAAGGCCGTGCCCCAACCCATGCGCACGAACGTGGGTGCGGCGAGCCCCGCCGTCACGCTGGCGTCCTCGAACTGGCGGCCGTCGACGTTGCGATAGAGCGTGTTGCGATCGTGGGCGAACGCCGTGAGGACGAGGTCCATGCGGGCGTCGCCGTCGTAGTCGCCCGCGTCGGCGCCCATCCCCGCCTGGGCCCGCGCCTCGCCGTTCACCGCCACACCGGCGAGCGAGCCCGACGCTCTCGAAGCGGCCGTTCCCCAGGTTGCGATACAGGAAGTTGGGGTTCGAGTCGTTGGCGACGAAGAGATCGACGAACCCGTCGTCGTCGTAGTCGGTCGCGACGACGCCGAAGCCGTAGGCGCGGGCCGGATCGGAGAGCCCGTGGGCCGCGGCCGCTTCCACGAAGCGGCCGTTCCCGAGGTTCTCGAAGAACAAATCGGCCTCGCCGGGAAGCCCGGCCGGGCCGACCATGATGCGCGGCCCGTTGCGCCAGACGAGCGTCCGCTGCGCGCGCACGACCGAGTCCCACGTCGTCTCGACGTAGCGCGCGACATACAGGTCCAGGTCGCCGTCGGCGTCCGCGTCGAGAAAGGCGCAGCCGGTGCTCCAGCCGCCGGCCGCGACACCCGAGCGCGCGGCGACTTCCTCGAAGGCGCCGTCGCCACGGTTGCGGAACAGGAAGTTCGGCCCCCAGTTCGTGACGTAGAGATCGAGACGCCCGTCGTCGTCGACATCCCCGGCGCACACGCCGTTGCCCCAGGCCGCGCGCGTCCACGCCCGCCTGCTTCGACACGTCTTCGAATTTCCATCCTCCGAGGTTGCGGTAGAGGGCGTTCCGGTGCGGGATGCGCTCGCGTGCCGGCGTGAGCTCGGCGGCCGTCGATCAGATAGATGTCGAGATCGTCCGTCGCCGTCGTAGTCGAGCAGCGCGACGCCGCTGCAGCCCGATTCCAGGATGTGATCCTTCGCCGGCCCGCCGCAGTAGGTCCGCGTCGGAAGCGCGTGCGGCCTCCTCGAACGCCACGGGCGAAGGCGTCGCTCGTCGTCGGGCGGTGGAGCGGGCGCCGGTCCCATGCCGGACGCGTGCCCTCCGTACGCGGGCTCCTTGGGTTTGCGTCTGGCTGTAGCTGCCCTCGAAGCTCATGCCGAGGGCGACTTCTCCCTCGAGCTGGACGCGCGCGCGTTCGAGCAGCGCCAGGAACGGACCGGTGTCGACGCGACGCTGCGAGTCCGGCCGGGACGCCGCGAGGAGATCGGCGGCCGCGCGGCGCAGCTCCGTCCGCAGCGCGGGCGCGAGCCGGGCCGCACCTGGGGCGTCGGACGCTGCACGGGGATCGGGCTCGGCGCCCAGCGCTTCGAGCCGCTGGCCGGCATCGAGTAGCGCGCGCCGCACGTCATCGATCGGCGCATCCTGCCGTGCGGCCAGTTTCAGCAGGCTTACCGCCTCACGCTGAAGCCCGAGGAGCCGCGCGCGGTTGGGAGCTTCCGCCGGCGCCTGCGACATGGCCGCTCCGGCCACACACAGCAGCAGGGAAGCGGCGAGCGCGGCCAGACAGGATTTCAGCCGGGCGCGATGAGCCTTCAGCTGGACCGTTGGAGACACAGTGGCTCCATTCTGGACCAGATTCGCCGATCGCGGAGGGCCCGGCCGTTCTGCAGGCGCGTTCGTCTTAACGCCGACATCGTGACGGCACGACGCCGTCCGCAAAAGGAGAGGAACATGAAAACGTTCGTGCGCTTCTTCATTCTTATTGGGGCAGTACTGGTTCCGCTCTCCGCCCTCGCGCAGGAGCCGATCGTTCGCCTGGGCGGCGTGAGCCTGCAACGCGCTTTTACCGGCTCGGCCGAAGGCAAGGCGGGCCTGGCGCGGCTCGCGGCCCTGGAAGAGAAACATTCCCGCGAGATTGCCGCGAAGAACAAAGCGCTGCAGTCACAAGAACAGGCTCTGCGGGAAAGCGGCGCCGTCCTGAGCGAGCAGGCACGGACCCGTCAGACGAGGGAGATTGAGAAGTTCCGCGTCGACGTGCAGCGCTTCATCGAGGAAGCGCAGGCGGAGCTCGTCGGCGCCCAGCGCGACATCGAGAGCGCGTTTGTCGTCAGGCTTCGGCCGGCCGTCGAGCGAGTCGCCAAAGCCAAAGGTCTACAGTTCGTCGTCAACCTCGACGCCAACGCGTTGGTGTGGGCCGACCCCGCCATGGACATTACCGGCGAGGTCGTGAAGCAGCTGGCGCTGGCGGACGCGCCTCGCGACCGATAGGTCAGGGATCGAATCGGTTTCGTGGAGCGCATCCGCCAGGTTGGGGAGAGCGGCCGACGTTTCGTCTACCCTACCCCGGAATGATTTTGACGTTAGCGAAATCGCCACCGGAGGTGTTCCCGACCCACAGTCCGACCAATCCTTTCTTGCGGTCGCTCAACTGGTCGACGACCAGGCTGGGTTCCTTCGCATCGCCGACGAACACGCTGACCTTGGGGCTCGCGACGACCACGCGCACGTGGAACCAGCCGTTCGGATCCGGCGGGGGATCGAGCCCCTTCTCGTACTTCCCCGGCTGCTCGGCCCGGAGCTTCTGCCACGGATTGGCCGGATGCGAGACGTATTGGACGGCGCGGACGCGTCTTGCCTGGTCGTCGGTCCTGAAGTTGAACGGACGGAAGTAGATCGCATCGTAGGTCGTTCCATCGACGCCGTGAAACGCCATCCCGACGAAGCTCTGTTGCTGAACGTCCTTGCCCTTGACGTCGAACTCGATGGTGCCGTTGGCGAACTCAACCCCTTGCAGGTACGCGACGCCGTCGCCCGGGGCTTCACTGAGACGAACACCCTTCTTCGAGTCGTCCTTGAAGCTGCTGGCGGTCCGGTTGAAGACCGTCAGTCCTTTGTTGTCGGCAAGCCCGGCCAGATCGGGCTGGATCGCTTTCGCCTGACCGAAGATTCCGGAAGAAGTGGAGAGTCCGACGGCACAGGCGAACGTCGAAATCACGAAGTCACGTCTGTTCATGGCTTGCCTTTCTGTTCACTGATTTGGCCGTGCGCGTCCCGGCGCCGGTCCGGGCGGCGGCGATCCCTGTCGAGTAACCTACGAACGGACCGCCGCGCGGGTTCAGGTGGCGTTACCGTCAGTGACTTGCGGCCGTCGGCGCGGCGGCCGGGCGGATGCGCAGCACCTGGTTGAGCACCACCGCGATGACGGTCGCGAGCGTCAGCGACGAGCTGAACAGCGGCCGCACCCACCCCGTGATCCCCGCGTAGAGCCCCGGGCAGGATGTCGAGGCTCAGGCCGAACACGAACGCCACGCCGACCACGAACACTTTCTGCGCATCGACCCGCAGACCGGCGCGAAGATGACCTGACGTAGTGGACTCGCTTCATTTCTTACTGCTCGCGCGCGCACTCCGGGCCCTGGCATGCTTCGCGCAAGGGGACGGCTGAATTGTAAGCCGTGAACTTTTGTTGATCCGATGTGTGCGCTCGCACACGCAGAATAGCCCGATCAGCATATTTCAAGCCGCGGCGCCGGGTGTGCTGCACGGCGGTTCACCGCGCTGCCCGATCGCTCAACACAATGGCTCTTTTTCTGCCCTGACCGCACGATCGGCCATCAGCGAATCGCGGTCCCCGCCTCGCCCTCGATCACCATTGTGACTGGGCCGTGTGCGACGGTTCGGCCTTTGCAGCAGGAACGGAAACCGTGCTTTCGGCCGCGCACCGGGTCGAGAGCACCACCGTCAAGAACGCCGGAATGCAGCACGTCTGAAGACGAACGCGTTGAAAACGTCTCGGTGCTCGAGGAGAAATGTCGATGTGGAAAGTAGCACGGTCGTTCATGGTCGCGGCGGTCGCAGCCGCGGGATTGGTCATCGCGTCTGCGCCGCTGAGCGCTCAACCGACGCCACGTTGCGACTTCATCACCGGCGGCGGATTCGTCATCACGAACGATGGTGCGAACGCCAACTTCGGCTCTCACGCCGGGTGCAAGAAGAGAGCGTTCTGGGGACACTTCAACTACGTCGACCACGGTGGGGTCCTCGAGACCACGCCGTACCATGTGAGCAGCCTCGCGATCACGGGGTACCTCGAGATCGCGCCGAACGTGCGCGACGTCTGCGGCATCGCGCAGACCAACGCCGATGAACCGCAGCCCGTCTACTTCCGCGTGCGGATGGTGGCCGACGAAGAGACCGGAACACCCGAGGCGTTTGGGATTCGTCTGTCCAACGGCTACCTCGTCAAGGTGCGTGCTGTTGGCGATGGCGGCCCCGGTGGCGGGCACATCCAGCTCCATAATTCCAATCCTTCCAGCACGGCGCCAAATCCGATGCCGGGCGAAGATACCATGTGCGCAGGCCTGAGACCGCCCACCGGTGGAATCATCGACGCGCCCTGACATCTGCCGCATCAGGCTTCGTTTCATCGCCGGGCCGGCAGCACGCTGCCGGCCCGTTTCGTCGTTCACGAATGAATCGTCAGGGGGAAAGTTTTTCACCAACCGCATAACGGCCGCGACTTACCCCACCCGCATCGATTCCCCGAAATCGAGCGTCCGGAACCGCGCGAGCGGGATGTTGCTCGCGCGGCACGCGTCCTCGAGGGCGCGCAGCGGTTCGTCGATGCCCTCGGTCGTCAGCTGGAACGTGCCGAAGTGCATGCCGACGCTCTCGGATGCCTCGAGGTCCAGGTGCGCCTGGACGGCCTCCGCCGGGTTCAGGTGAACGCTCTGCATGAACCAGCGCGGCTCGTGGGCGCCGATGGGCAACAGCGCCAGATCGATCCGGCCGAGCCGCTCCCGGACGTCGCGGAAGACGCGGGCGTAGGCAGTGTCGCCGGCGAAGAAGAGGCGCGCGCGGCCCGCCATCAGCGTGAACCCACCCCACAAGGCGCGGTTTCGATCCAGCAGACCTCGCGCGGAGAAGTGCTGCGCCGGCGTCAGCGTGACCGGCAGAACGGAGGTCTTCGCTTCCTCCCGCCAATCGAGCTCCTCGACCCGGCGAAATGTTGCGGCCGACGAGCTCGCGATTGAGCCCGTGCCAGACGCACGTGCCCCCCTCGTCGTAGACGAACAGGTAGGTCAGGGCCGTGCGCCAGCGCGACCCCGGGCGATCGAACTCCGGGAAGGCGTTCGTCCCTCGCTGCTCGACGAGCACCGCGGCGGACTCGACGAAGTTCACGAGGCGCCGCGTGTCTTCGTACAGATAGGCGTCCGTCCTGCCCGTGGCCGCCGGGGTCGATGGAGCGCACGCGACAGCGAGCGCGGGATGAGGAGCAGACCGGCGCGAAGATGACCTGACGTAGGGGACTCCCTTCTTTTTGGCCGCAGGCGCTCTCTTCAGCCGTGGGGATGCCGTGAACAATACTACGGACGACCACATTCGCAGTCGCCGGAGGCGCACTTCCGGCCTGGCTGTGCTTCGCGCTGAATTGTAATCCGTGGACTCTTGTTGATCCGAGCGTGCGCGGTCGCACACGCAGAATCCCAATCAGCACACTTCGATCGGCAGCGCCCATGTGCGGCGCGGTGGTTCACTGAGCTGCCGATTCCTCACCCCGATGGTCATTCTCCTATGGCCGCACGATCGCATCGCGGTCCTCGCCCGCCCCCGATCACCATTGTGACTGGGCCGTAGTACACGGTTCGACCCTTGCAGCGGGGAGGGAACCCATGCTTCCGGCGGTGCACCGGAGGCGAGGCACACACGCCGGTCAAACGCCGGTATTCAGCACGTCTGACAAAGAACGCACCGGAACGTCCAGGTGCGAGGAGGACTGTCTATGTGGAACGTCGCCCGCTCGTTCATGGTCGCGGCTGTCGCAGCCGCGGGATTCGTCATCGCGTATGCACCGCTGAGCGCTCAACCGCCGCCCCCGTGCGACTTCACCAACGCCGGCGGATTCGTCATCACCAGCAGCGGTGCGGAGGCCAACTTCGGCGCCCACGCCGGATGCAAGAACGGGGCGTTCTGGGGATATCTCAACTACGTCGACCACGGTGGGTATCTGGAGACCGCGCCGTACCTCGTGAACAGCCTCGAGATCACCGGGTATTTCGAGATCGCGCCCAACGTGCGCGACGTCTGCGGCATCGCGCAGACCAACGCCGATGAAGCGCAGCCCGTGTACTTCCGCGCACGGATGGTGGATAACGAGCAGGGAACACCCCATGCCTTTGGAATTCGTCTTTCCAACGGCTACCTCGTGAAGCTGCGGCCTCTTGGCGATGGCGGCCCGGGTGGAGGGTACGTCAGGATCCACAATACCAATCCTTCCACCACAGGGCCCGATCCAACCGACGTGGACACCATGTGTGCAGGCCTGCTAGCGCCCACCAGTGGAAGCGTCGACTGACATCCGCGCATCGGGTTTTCGTTTCATCGCCGGGCCGGCAGCGTGCTGCCGGCCCGTTTCGTCGTTCACGAATGAGCCGTCGGCGGGAGTTACCCCACCCGCATCGATTCCCCGAAATCGAGCGTCCGGAACCGCGACGAGCGGGATGTTGCTCGCGCGGCACGCGTCCTCGAGGGCGCGCAGCGGTTCGTCGATGCCCTCGGTTGTCAGCTGGAACGTGCCGAAGTGCATGCCGACGCTCTCGGATGCCTCGAGGTCCAGGTGCGCCTGGACGGCCTCCGCCGGGTTCATGTGAACGCTCTGCATGAACCAGCGCGGCTCGTAGGCGCCGATGGGCAGCAGCGCCAGATCGATCGGGCCGAGCCGCTCGCGGACGTCGCGGAAGACGCGGGCGTAGGCGGTGTCGCCGGCGAAGAAGAGGCGCGCGCCGCCCGCCACCAGCGTGAATCCACCCCACAGGGCGCGGTTTCGATCCAGCAGACCTCGCGCGGAGAAGTGCTGCGCCGGCGTCAGCGTGACCGGCAGAACGGAGGTCTTCGCCTCCTCCCACCAATCGAGCTCCTCGACCCGGCGAATGCCGGCGGATCGGACGAGGGCCCCGTTGCCGAGCGGCGTCACGAGGATCGGATCGAAGCGTTCGGCGAGCATGCCGAGCGTGGGCAGGTCGCAGTGATCGTAGTGGTTGTGGCTCAGCAACACCATCGAGATGGGCGGCAGGTCGTCGAAGAGCACGGCCGGCTGCCGGACTCGCCGCGGTCCGATCAGATTCAGCGGACCTGCGCGCCGGGAATACATCGGGTCGGTCAGGATGTTCCCGGCCGCCGTTTGAATCAGGAAGGTCGAGTGGCCGATGAACGTGACGGCCGCCGCGGCGCCGTCGCGTCCCGCAGGCTTTCGCGGCAGCTGATCGACATGCGCCGGCCACGGTGTTCGTGGCTCCAGCAGCATCCGCGAAACCGCCGAGATCGGCTGCCCGGCGGTGCCATTCGGGTTGACGAATCGCCGCCCATCGAAGTGATCGCTCTTCGCGCGCGTCATCCGGCCGTTACCCCGCGAACAGATCGCCCGCGAGATACTTCAGGCCCGTGTCGACGGCCACGGTCGCGACGGTCTTGCCTGGCCCCAATTCATGGGCCAGCTGCACCGCCGCCGCGATGTTGAGTCCGCTCGACGTGCCGACCAGCAGGCCCTCGTCGCGCGCGAGCTGCTTCGCCATCGCCCGGGCGCCCGCTTCATCCACACTCCGTGCCTCGTCGTACGGCCGATCGGCCATGTGCGGCGGGACGCTCCCGGTGCCGATCCCCTCGACCCGGTGAGCGCCGCCGCGTCCTTCCGTCAGGGCGGGCGAGGACGCGGGCTCGAGCGCGACGATGCGTGCGTGACAGCCCGCTTCCTTCAGCGCGAGTGACACGCCGCGCAGCATGCCCCCGGTGCCGACCGCGCCGCAGAACGCGTCGAGCTTTCCGCCGGTCTGCTGCATCAGCTCGTGACCGATGTCCATGTAGCCGCGAATGGCATCCTGGTTGTGGAACTGATCGGTCCAGAAAGTATCCGGCTCCTTCGCCAGCACCGCGATTTCTTCCTGGAACCTCTTGAACAAGGCGGGTGTCACTTTCCCACCGTCGCTTGGCACCATTCGCAAGTCGGCGCCCAGCGCCTCCATCGTCAACAGCTTTTCGCGCGCGAACGCATCCGAGGAGAGCACGACGAACCGATAGCCTTTCGCCGCGCAGACCATGGCCAGCGAGGAACCGGTGCTGCCGCCCGTGAATTCGACGACGCGCATGCCCGGCCGCAGGACACCGCGCGCCTCGGCGCCTTCGATCATCGCGAGCGCCATGCGATCCTTGTAGGACCCGGTCGGGTTGACCGATTCCAGCTTGACGAGCACGTCGGCGCCGCCGGCCGTCACGACCTTTCGCAGACGCACGACGGGCGTGCCGCCAATCGCCTTCAACACCGACTCGGCAATCGAGGTCAGGGACATGGATCGGAGGCTATCACGGCGCCACTCGGCCGACGGAGTCCACTCCCACGTTGCACTGAAGCTGGACCTTAGAGGTGTGGGAAGGAACGTGATTCCAGCGCCGCCTCGCGTGGGGCGGGGTCGCGATTCGATACTTGTTGTTGCGTGCCAGGGTTTAGAATGGCGTACCCTGAACCATCCTACCAGGACGGTCACCGGGTTGCTCCACGAGTGGGGGAACGGCGACGAGGCGGCCCTCGAGCGGCTGATCCCGCTCGTCCACCGGGAGCTCCACCAGATCGCGCGCCGCTGCATGGCCGGCGAGCGCGCCGGTCACAGCTTCCAGGCCACGGCGCTCGTCAACGAGGCGTATCTGCGGCTCGTGGACACGCCGAACGTGGACTGGCAGGACCGCGCCCATTTTCTCGCCGTGGCGGCCCGCGTCATGCGCCGTATCCTCGTCGATCACGCACGCGCCCACCTGTCGCAGAAACGGGGCGGCCGGGCCGGGAAGGTCTCGCTGGACGACGCCCTGGTCGTGGTCGACGATCCCCGCCAGGATTTCGTCGCGCTGGACGATGCGCTGAATGCACTCGCCGCGTTCGACGAGCGCAAAAGCCGCGTGGTCGAGCTTCGATTCTTTGGCGGGTTGACCGTGGAGGAGACGGCGACGGCGTTGCGCGTGGGTCCGGATACCGTCATGCGTGACTGGCGTCTGGCCAAGGCGTGGTTGCAGCTGGAGATGGGCGCCGGTCACGCCGATGACACCTGAGCGCTGGAAGCGGATCGAAGGCCTGTATCACTCGGCCTACGCCAGACCGTCCGGCGAGCGGGCCGCGTTTCTCGCGGCTGCCTGCCCGGATGACGCCGCGCTGCGACGCGAGGTCGAGGCGCTCCTCAACGAGTCCGGCTCCCCGGAAGGGATCCTGTCCGAGAGCGCACTGAGACACGCGCCCGTGGTCTCCGCCGTCACGCCCGGTGACATGACGGGCCGCGCGCTCGGCGGCTACACGCTTCAGACCGTTCTCGGCGCCGGCGGGATGGGTGAAGTCTACCGCGCGCACGACTCGAAGCTCGGGCGCGACGTCGCCATCAAGGTCCTGCCGGGCGAGTTCACGAGCGACCCCAGCCGACTGGCACGCCTCGAGCGTGAGGCGCGGATGCTCGCCGCGCTGAATCATCCGAACATCTGCGGCATCTACGGATTCGAGGAAGCGGACTCGATCAGGTTCCTGGTGCTCGAGCTCGTCGAGGGGCAGACGCTTGCGGCGAGGCTCGGCGAGGCCGGCGTCCCAGTCCCCGTGCACGAGGCGCTGACGATCGCGCGGCAGATCGCCGAGGCCCTCGAGGTCGCGCACGAACGAGGAGTCATCCACCGTGACCTGAAGCCCTCGAACATCAAGGTCACCCCGGCCGGCGTGATCAAGGTCCTGGACTTCGGCCTGGCCAAGTCCCTCGCCGGCACCGGCGCCGGAACGGATCTCACGCACGCACCCGGAGGCGGCGCGGGCGAGAGCCAGGCAGGGATCGTCATAGGGACGGCGGCGTACATGAGTCCCGAACAGGCGAGAGGCCTCGCAGTCGACAAGCGGACGGACATCTGGTCTTTCGGCGTTGTGCTGTTCGAGCTTCTGACAGGCAAGCGCCCGTTCAGGGGCGAGACCGCGACCGACACGCTGGCCTCGATACTCAAGACGGAACCGGACTGGAGCGAGCTCCCGCCCACCGTCACACCGGATCTGCGGCGGCTGCTCCACAGGTGCCTGCAGAAAGATCCCAAGCGCCGGCTGCAGTCGATTGCCGACGCGCGCGCCCAGATCGAGAATCTGCTGAGGGGAGACCACGACGACCCGATCGCTGCAGACGGGTTCCCTGTCTCGGCCGATCGGCGATTCGCGCCTCTCAGCGTGACTCATCTCATCGTGGCGTGGACCGTCGCCGCAATCGCCGCCAGCGTCGCTGCGGTCTTCGCCACGGCGCTGCTGCGGCGGCCAGACGCTGCTCGGTTCGTCTTCGACGTGAAGCCCGCGCCGGGAACCTCCCTCGTAACGGAAGAAGCCCCCGTCATCTCGCCCGATGGCCTTCGCCTGGCGTATGTCGGCTACGACGCAGGTGGGACTCAGTTCCTCTACGTCAAGACGGTCGGGGCGCTCGAGCCCGCGCGGCCCCTCGCGAAGACCGAGGGCGCGTCGCTCCCGTTCTGGTCACCGGACAGCCGCAAGATCGGATTCTTCGCGCAGGGCAGCGTCCAGACGATCGACATCTTCGCCGGAGAACCGCGAATCCTCGCGCCGGCGGTCGGCGCAAGAGGCGGCACCTGGAGCCGGGACGGCGTGATCGTCTACGTTCCGAGCCCGCGCGACGGGCCCTTCCGCATATCCGCGGCGGACGACGGCGGAGAGGGAACGCGGCTTCCGTCCGAGCCGGGCACAATGCCCGGGGGATGGTTCCCTTCCTTTCTGCCCGACGGCCGGCACTTCCTGGAATTCGTGCCGACGGTCAGGCAGCCGGGGAACGCCGGCGTCTGGGTCGTCTCACTCGAGTCAGGCACACGCGAGAAACTCATCGACTCCCAATCGAATGCCATCTACGCGCAGGGGTACGTCCTCTACTGGCAAGCAGGGACACTGTGGGCACACGCATTCGATGAGAAAACGCGCAAAGTCCGCGGCACCCCGCAACGCGTGGCCGACGAGGTGGCCTTGAATCCTGTCACCAACCAGGCGTTGTTCTCGGTTTCGAGCTCGGGGACTCTTGCATACTTCGCCGGGTCCGTCGGTCAGGTCGAGCTCGTGTGGCTGAATCGCAGCGGCCACGAGGTCGGCCGTCCAGGCGCCCGCGGCGTCATCAGCACGATCGCGTTGTCGCCCGACGACACCAGCGTTGTCTACGACCAGGCCGATCCCCAAAAAGCGACCTTCGACATCTGGCGGCTCGTATTCGGCCGTCGCGATCCTGTCCAGCTGACGTTCAACCCGTCCAACGATGTCTTTCCCGTCTGGTCGGGCGACGGAAAGCGCATCGTCTTCATGTCCGTTCGCGAGCGCCCGCCGCAACTCTACGCGATGCTGCCAAACGCCGCCGGGGACGAAGTGCTCCTGTTCAAGCACCCGCACCCGGTCGTGCCGTCCGGCTGGTCCGTGGACGGAAAGACGCTCTTCTACACCGTGACCGATCCGAAGACCTCTACAGGCGACGTCTGGTCGGTCTCGCTGGAAACCAAGGTGTCCGCTCCGGTCGTGAGCACTCCGAAGGACGAGCGGTACGGCACACCCTCGCCCGACGGCAATTGGCTGGCTTACGTCTCGAATGACTCGGATACCTATCAGGTCAATGTGCGTGGCCGGCACGGGGCCGAGTTTCGGCGCCAGATCTCCGTTAACGGGGGGTCTCAGCCGCAATGGAACCGCGACGGCCACGAGGTCGTTTACATGGCGCCGGACAGGGCCCTGATGTCCGTGGCCATCCGGACCGGCGCGGAGACCTTCAGTAACGAACCTCCCCAGCGCCTGTTCCGCACTCGAACGAGGTCGCTCGAGAGCCAGGGGACGGAGCGAGCGTACGCCATCGCTCGCGATGGCCAGCGCTTCCTGGTGGCCAATGCCACCGAGGAAGCGCAATCCGCGTCGATCGTGGTCGTGCGGAACTGGCGATCTGCACTCGACAAGTGATCGCGGCTACTGCAGTTTCTGCACGAACTCCTGCCAGCGGTCGATCCTCCCGGACACGATGGTCAGCACCGTCAGCTTCCCGTGCGGCAGCCGGATCTGGTCCCGCTTGAACGTGATGTCGGCGGCCGGAACGGTCACCTGATCGACGCTCGTCCCCGCGCGCAGGCTTCGGTTCGCGATCGCCGGCTGGATCGAGCTGTCGACGTATCTGAACGGAGCCGGCGACGGCCTGTTCCTGCTCGATGTCATGCCTGAAGGTGAAAACACGGCCGCGGCCGCGATGTGGAGCCGGCCGGACACCAACTTCGCGCTGAAGCGCAGCATCTCCCCTCCGGGCTCCGCCGTCAGCTTGACGCGCAGCACGTCCGGCAACCTGGCGCTGGCTGGTCCGAAGATGGTGTTGGTGAGGTTCACCGCGTCCAGCGTGGATCGCAGGTTGTCGAGGATGAGGCTCTCGACAACCCCCATCGGGTTCCTGGCCGCCGCGACCACCAGGACTTCATCCACCGGTCCATAGGAGCCGAGGGCGACCCCGACGGGGGCAGTCAGAATCTCGGCGCGCTCCTGGAAGACCATGGCGATCGAGACATTGCTGCTGGCGGCATTGAGATTGAGGACCTCGTAGCCACTGGGAAGCACCGCCTGGAGCTCTGACGTCGGCACCGTCACAGTGACCGTCAGCTGCCAGTCCCGGTACCGGCGCATCTCGAAATCCTGCAGCGGGGTTCCCGCGGTGTAGTCCGTCCCGAACGAGGGGGGCGGAGCCCCTGAGGGGGTCTGGGCCGAGACTCGGCTCGTGGCTCCAGCAGACAAGGCAAGCATCGCGACGAGGAGCGTGAATCGCATGGGTCCTCCCGGACTGTTTCAACCTGTCGAGTTGCCGTGGCGTCGGCCTGACTGGACGAACGGGTCGAAGGCGTCCGTCTACTGGTAGATGCGCAAAGCCACGCTCAAAACTTGAAGGAGGCCGTTGTAGTGTTACCCTGTGCGCCGGCGATGTCCTGGGCGCGGACGCCTGCGGGCAAAGGCACTTGAACGCCATCGAGCTCAACGAGGCGACTCCGCATGAGACCGTTCCGCACGATCGACGCGCCGGTGCTGACGACGGGGTTGCTGGCCGCGTTCGTCGCCACGGCCGTCCCCTGTGCGGCTGAATGGCGGCGCATCGACAGCCCGAACTTCGCCGTCGTCGGCGACGTCAGCGAGCGGACCCTCCGGAGTGTCGCCGTCAAGTTCGAAGGCTTCCGCGAGACGCTGACGCGCGTGCTCACCGAGCGGGCAACCGCCACGCCCGTGCCGACCCTCGTCATCGTCTTTCCGTCGGACCGCGCGTTCACGCCCTTCAAGCCGACCTATCAAGGAAAACCCGTACCGATTTCGGGGCTGTTCGTGGCCACCCAGGATGCCAACTACATCGCGATCGTCGCCGACGGCGGCGTCGAGGGCTTGCGAGTGGTGTTCCACGAGTACGCGCACCTGGTCGTCACGAACGTGATGCGCAACGTGCCGACGTGGCTGAACGAGGGGCTGGCGGAGTTCTACAGCACCTACGAGCTCGGCGACGGCGGGCGCGAGGCCGTGCTCGGGCGCCCGATTGTCCACCATCTCCAACGCCTCCAGGACACGCAGCTGCTGAAGCTGGACGATCTGCTCAACGTCGACGAGCAGTCTCCTCTGTACAACGAGGCGAACCGCAGCTCGGTCTTCTACGCGCAGTCGTGGGCGCTCGCCCACCGAATCCTGATGGGAGAGCCGCGGCGGATGACGGAGCTGGGCACGTACCTCCAGCAGGTTACGGAGGGAATACCACCGGCGCAGGCATGGAAGCAGGCGTTCGGCGCGGCCAACATGGACCGCGAGCTCAACGACTACGTCCGGAACGCGGTCGTTCAAGGCCGTCCAGTACAAGTTCCCCGACAAGCTGGCGAAGTTCGACACCGCGGTCACGGCGGTCCCGGCGGCGGACGCGGAAGCGTTTCTGGCGGAGTTCCTGATTCAGCAGGAGCGGATTGACGAGGCGGCGGCCCGGCTGTCGCTCGCCGCGAAGCTGGATCCCGAGAGCGTGCGGGTGAAGGTGGCCGGCGCGTTGCTCGCCGTGGCCCGGGCGGAGTACGACAATGCCGGCACGCGGCTGCTCGCTGCGAGTCCCACCGACTGGCTCGCCGCGTACTCGGCCGCGATGGGGATTGCCGCGATGGTCGAGGATCGCGACGGGACGGCGAGTCCGGAGCAGCTCTTCGCGGCTCGCCGGCTGGTCGCGATTGTCGGCCAGCATCGCCCGCAGGTGCCGAATGCCCTCGCGCGGCTCGCGATGATGGAGCTTCGGTCGGCGGCGGGACCCACGAAAGAAACCCTGCGGGCGATCGAGCGCGCGCGGCTGATGGCGTCGGGCCGGGAGGACTACGCCTTCATACACGCGCAGGTCCTGGCGGGTTTGTCGGACTTCGACGGCGCGCGCAAGATCGTGGGTCCGCTGATGTCTCCCGCGTACCCGCCGGCGGTTCGTGAGTCGGCGCGCAATCTCATGAGGCAGGTCCTGCGGCTGCAGACCCAATCGTCGGGCGGCTCCACTGAACCGGGAGCAGCGGCGCCATCCGCGGCGGAAGGCACGGCGCCCGCTCCGAGCGACGCCGAGCCCGGTCTTTCGCGCGCTGCAGGCCGGCGAGCAGCGCATCGAAGGCGTGCTCGAGCGCATCGAGTGTCGTGCCGGCGGGGTCGCCGTCTTCCACCTCCGAACGGCCGACGGCCCGGTCAGCGCGACGGCGGCCGGCCTCGCGGGAGTGGACTTCATCACCTACCGGAACGATCTTGCAGGAAGCGTCGGTTGCGGCCCGTTGAAGACGCCCATGTCCGTCTATCTCACGTGGCGTGCCGGCAGCGGGCCGCCGGATGCCAGGGTGGCGGTTGCGATCGAGTTCCTGCCGAAGTGACGAGAAGTGGCTTGTGTGCGGACGCCACCAGCGGTTTTGAAACCGGCTCGATTGTGTCACGGAGCGTCCGATCGATCGGTCAGCGGAGTAATCGAAGATGACTCAAGACAGACGTGCCGGCCACACCGGCATCTCTCGCCGCAGGATGCTCCACACGCTTTCCGTCGGCGGTGTCGGCGCGGCGCTGGCCGGACACTTTCCGGCGTACGCGATGCAGGCGGCGCGCACGGCGGAGAGTTCCCCGTTTGCCCCGCTCAACCGTTTCCCGCGCATGGTCCAGGAGTTCTTCGTCGAGCGCGAGAACGCCGTGCATCGGCAACGGCTCGAGAGGCTGGCGGCCTTGACGACGAGGGCCGACGCGGAAGCCTACGTCCGAACAGTCCGGGGGAACATTCTCGAATCCTTCGGACCCTATCCCGAGAAGACGCCGCTCAACGCGCGCGTGACGAAGGTCGTCGAACGGGACGCCTACAAGATCGAAAACGTGCTCTTCGAAAGCCGTCCCGGGTTCCTGGTGTCGGCAAACCTCTACATCCCGAAGGGACGGAGTTTCCCGCTTCCGGGCGTGGTCGCCTCGTGCGGCCATTCGGTCAACGGCAAGGCGATCGATACGTATCAGGCGTTCTGTCAGGGGCTGGCGCGCCTGGGCTATGTGGTGCTGATCTTCGATCCGATCGGCCAGGGCGAACGGCAGCAGTACGTGGACGCGAACTGGAAGCCGATGCGCGGGACGGGGACCGGCGAGCACAATTACGCCGGCAACCAGCAGGTGCTCGTCGGCGAGCACTTCTGCATGTGGCGTGCGTGGGACGGCATTCGCGCCCTCGACTACCTGATGTCCCGCAAGGAAGTGGACCTCCGGCACCTGGGCATCACCGGCAACTCCGGCGGCGGAACCATGACCACGTGGCTGTGCGGGGTCGAACAGCGCTGGACCATGGCGGCGCCGAGCTGTTTCGTCACCGAGTTCCGGCGGAACATGGAAAACGAGCTCGGGGCGGACGCGGAGCAGTGCCCGCCGAAGGTGCTGGCCCTGGGCCTCGATCACGAAGACTTCCTGGCCGCGCTCGCGCCGAAACCCATCATCATCCTGGCCAAGGAGAAGGACTACTTCGACGCGCGCGGCAACGAAGCGGCCTACCACCGGCTGAAGCGTCTCTATCGCCTGCTCGGCGCGGAAGACAATCTCGCCTACTTCGTGGGACCGACCTACCACGGCTATTCCCAGGAGAACCGGGAAGCCATGTACCGCTGGTTCAACCGCTGCACGGGAATTTCGGACGCCAAGACAGAACCGAAGCTGGTCATGGAGGACGAAAAGACGCTGTGGTGCACACCGCACGGGCAGGTGGCCGAACTGCGATCCAGGCCGATTTACACCTTCACGCAGGAGAAGTCGCGCGCGCTGGCGGCGAAACGCCTCGACCTGGACGGCGCGGCGCTGGCCAGAACCGTCGCCGAAGCGCTCCGGCTGCCGCAGCGGACCGGCGTGCCGGAATTCCGCATTTTGAGGCCCCTGCCGGACCGGAAGTATCCGATGCGGCACGCGCTGCCATACATGGTGGAAACCGACCCGGGTGTGCACGCGATCGTCTGCAGGCTCACCAGGGAGCCGCTGCTCTCGCGTCCGCCGCGAGACACCAACAAGGCCATCCTGTACGTCGCGCACGAATCCGCCGACGCGGAGCTCCGCGACGAACGGCTCATTCGAGATCTCATCGAAGCCGAACCGGAAGCCGCTTTCTATGCGTGCGACGTGCGCGGCGTCGGAGATTCGGAGCCACAGACGACCAGCCTGAACGACCGTGGCGAATACAGCACGGATTATTTCTACTCGTCGCACGCGATCATGCTGGACTATCCCTATGTCGGCCAGCGGACCTTCGACGTGCTGCGCGTGCTCGACTGGCTGAACGCGTGGGGCTACGGACAGATCCACCTGGCCGCGCGGGGCTACGGCGCGCTGCCCTCGACGTTCGCCGCGCTGCTCTCCGCTCACGTGACGCAGGTGACGCTGAAGAACGCCCTCAGCTCGTACACCGAGGTCGCGGAAGCCAGGGACTACAGCTGGCCCCTGTCGGCGCTGCCGGCCGGCGTGTTGAACGGCTTCGATCTGCCGGACTGCTATCGGGAATTGAAGAAGAAGAACCTGAAGCTCCTGGAACCGTGGGGCGCCAACCCGACCTCCCGCGCCGCGGCCCTCTAAAATCAAGGAGAGCACCATGGCGAGAGGCCGGCCGCTGGAAGTCGAGCGCGAGCTGCTCGAAGAGTTCTCGCACTGCGGCCAGGTCAACGAGTATCTCGTGAGCGTGCTGCCGGACGCGCTCTGGCGGGCGGCCCCTCCCGGCGGCCGCGGCCGGACCATCGCCGCCATCGTCGCGCACATGCAGAGCGTGCGGCGCACGTTCGCGCGGATGGGTGGCGCTCGTCCGGATCCGCCGTCGCTCGATCGTAACCGGTCGTCGCCGGCGCAGGCGCAGCGGGCCCTGCGCCAGTCCACCGACACGCTCGTCCACCTGTTCGAGACGGCGATCGCTGCGAAGCAGGCGCGCGTGAAGGGCATGCCCCGCCGCGTCGTCAACATGCTCGTCTACCTGGTCCAGCACGATGCCCACCACCGGGGCCAGATCTGCGGGCTCGCGCGGGATCTGGGCCACGAATTCCGCGGCGAGGACACGATGCGCATCTGGGGGTGGAAGAAGTTGCCGCCAACCCGGACGTGATCCTGGCCGTCGCGCGATCGCAGCCACCGGTTTTCATTGACGCTAGCCGTCTTGACCGCCGCAAACTCATGCTCTTGAGTCAAGTTTTCGGCGGGCAAGCGGCGAAACAGTAAGCAATGCCACCTAGCGAGGCGGAGCTGCAGGGTCTGAGGCGGAGCCTCGCTAGACACGATCGGACAGATGACTCGACGTATAGTTCTGGGACCGCGGTTCCCGCTTCGACCGGCCACGGCGAGGGTGTCAGGCACACGGTCTGCGGGTCGCGTCCCGGATCACCAGGAGAGTCATGTGAGAGCGTTTCGAGTGATATCGCTGAGACGGGGACGTGAGGTGAGGGACACGACGCGGCCGCACGCAGGGCTCCTGCGGATCCGGCCGCTCGTGGCGGGGCTCCTGGCACTCGCGTGCGCCGGATGCGCCGCGCCATTGCAACGAGTCGCGAAGCCCCCCACGGCTCCGCCCGGTCCCGATCGCCTGCCGCAACTCATGCGGGAAGCGGGCCGGCCGACGGTCGGCGTCGCATTTGGCGGCGGCAGCGCCCGCGGCATCGCGCACGTCGGTGTCATCCGCTGGCTGGAAGAGCACCGGATCCCGATCGATGTGGCGGCCGGGACCAGCATGGGCGGCCTGATCGGGGGCGCCTACGCCACCGGAATGGATCCGGCGGAACTGCAGACGTTCATCACGACGCTGGACTGGGATCAGCTGTTCGGCGCGTCGACGTTCAAGTACAAGAACATCCGGCGCAAGACCGACGCCCGCGCGTATCCATCGCGCCTCGAGTTCGGCCTCAAAGGCGGGGTCGTGCCGCCAACCGCCCTGAACACCGGCCAGGACGTCGAGCTGCTCCTCGGCCGCATCGCGGCGCCGTACTTCGACACGCAGGACTTCGACGACCTGCCGACGCCGTTCCGGACGGTGGCCGTCGATCTCCTGTCGGCCCAACCGGTCGTGATGCGGCGTGGGTCCCTGGCCGACGCCATGCGCGCCACGATGTCGCTGCCGCTCATCTTTCCGCCCACCGAAATAGACGGACAGGTGCTCATCGACGGCGGCACCATGAACAACGTGCCGGCGGACATCGTGAAAGCGATGGGCGCGAGCCGCGTGATCGCCGTCAACGTCGGCGATCTTTCCGATCGCACGGGCGTGGCTTCGACGATGCTCGGCGTCGCGGGGGGTGCCCTCGACGCGATGATGCGCGCGTCGACCAGGCGCGCGCTCGCCTCGGCGGACGTCGTCGTCAACGTGCCCGTTGCCGAGTATGGTTCCCTCGATTGGCGGCGGGCGCCCGCGTTGATCGAGGAGGGCTACCGGGCGGCCGAGGCCATGCGCGATCAGCTGCTGCCCCTCGCCGTCAGCGAGGCGGAGTTCGATGCGTGGCGCCGCGCCCGCCAGGCCCGTCGCCTCAAGACGCTGCCGCCGGCCGCGTTCATCGAGCTCGACGGCTTCGGCACGAACGACACGAAGCGCCTGAATGTGCTCCTGGCGCGGCACGTGGGCGTGCCGCTGGACATCGTCGCCCTCGAAGCGGACCTGGCCCTCGTCACCGGGCTGGACCGGTATGAAACCGTGACGTGGCGCATGGAACGCGACGGCGCGCGCGGCTTCGGCCTGCGTGTGCGCGGCCGCGCCAAAACGTACGCCCCACCGTTCCTGATGCTGGGCATCAACCTCGAGAACACGACGACGAGCGAATTTCGCACCACCATCACCGGCCGATACCTTGCCTTCGACATCGTCGGATCGGGGTCGGAGCTGCGCGTCGACGCGACGATTGGTTCAGATCCCAGCCTCGCCATGGAGCTGTATCGGCCTCTCGGCCGGACTGCGTTGTTCGTCGCGCCGTACGCGGGCGTCGGTAACTCCACATTCAATCTCATCGAGGACGACTCGGTGATCGCGCGGTACCGCCAGAGCCTCAGCCGGGTCGGGATCAACGGCGGGGTCAACCTCGGCGCGCGAAGCGATGTGCGCGTGGGCGTCTTTACCGGTCGCGCGAGCGCGTCGATCAAGATCGGGGACCCCGCGTTTCCGGAAGTGCGAGGGCTCGGAGTCGGGGACGGAGATCGTGTGGCGCCTGGACACGCAGGACCGTCCGGTCGTGCCCACCGGCGGGCTGCTGTCGCAGGTCCGGCTGTCGCGCATTCTCAACGGTCCCGACATCCAGGTGGGGGAAGAAACCTTCCCCTTCGACGAGAAGCTGACCCAGCTGTCGGCGGTGGCGAATCAATTCTGGAGCTTCGGTCCACGCAACCGTGTGTTCGCGTACGGCGGAGTCGGCACGTCGTTCGACGACGATCCGTTGCCGACCTATCAGTTCGAACTGGGCACGCCGTTCAGGCTCGGCGTGTACAGTGCGGGCGAGCTCAGAGGGCCTCACTACTACATCGCGACCGGTGGCTATCTGCGGCAGATCGGCCGGCTGCCCGACTTCATGGGCGGACCGATCTTCGCGGGAGGCTGGCTCGAGAACGGGGACGCCTTCGACGAGTGGTCGCTCGCAGGCTGGCGGACGAACGGCGGCGTCGGCCTCATCATGGACACGATTGTCGGGCCGGTCGTGGTCGCCGGGTCCTGGGGCTTCGACGGACGGTGGCGCACGTACTTCGGCGTGGGGCGCACCTTTCGACTTCGATGAGGACGCCGTCGAGCCCGAGGAGCGGTCGACGCCACCAGATCGACGGCCAATGTTGTTTGTCCGGAGTCCAGTTCTACTCGGCTGGTTGCAGAATCTGCGATCAGTGTGCAACCCAACGACTGGGGTCTGACCCCGGTACAGTACGCAGGCCGAAAACGTCGGGCCGTTGAGCCTGCCGGGACCTTTAAAGAGGAGTGCCGATGTCCACGTCAACGCGCGTCACGCGAGGCCTGCTGTTGCTCTTCGTCGGCGCCGCGTGCCTCGCCGGCGCGCGAGCCTGGATCGCGACGCCCGCCGCGGCCGCGGTCTCGGCGGTCCTGGAATCCTCCGCGCTGCGGGTCGAGGTCACGACGGCGCCCTACTCGTATGCCGTCATCGAGAAGTCCACCGGGGAGGTCCTGCTGCGGCAGGCGCAAACGACGTTCACCGCCGGGACCGCCCGCTCCGTGAGTACCGCGGCGATCGGCAAGAAGACCGCGGCCACGCTCGATGCCACCTTGACGTTCCCGGAATCCGCCGACACGGCGCGCGTCCGCTGGACACTCGTCAACCCGGCCGTCGTGCAGGTGGCGTTGACGTACGACAAGGGCGCGCCGACGAACATCACGGAAGCGTTTCTCGATCAGGGCGAGCGCAACTACGGGCTCTGGGAATACTCCTACTACGGCACCGGCGGCGCGCTCGATAACCGCGGCGCCAGCAACCACCCGCTGCTCGGGCTCTCCGGGCCGCCGGTCGGCAGCGGCGACCCCAGCGCGCGCGCGCCGTTCTATGTCACGTCACGCAAGTACGGCGTGTACGCCGACACGCTCGCGCTGGGCCGCGCCACCGTCGCGGTGAAGGAGCGCACGAGCCTCAGCTTCGACGCGCCGGCGCTGACCTACAACGTGATCTATGGGCCTTCGTATGCGCAGGTGCTGGCGCGCTACAACCAGCTGGCGGGCGGCTCGCTGATGCCGCCGCTCTGGGCCTTCGACGTGATCTGGTGGCGCGACGACCATCACGCCGACTTCGCCGCCAACGGCGTCACCAACGCGCAGGACCTCGTGAAGAAGGATGCGGACAACCTGCAGCGTCTGCAGATTCCCGCTTCGGCGATCTGGCTCGACCGGCCGTGGGGCTCCGGCGGCGGCGGCCTCGGCGGCTGGGGCAACTTCGACTTCGACACCGGGCCCACGGGGTTCCCGAACGCGGACGAGATGATTGCCGACCTGGCCGGCCGCAACATGTACCTGCTCGGGTGGATCGCCAACCGCGCCAACAACACGATGCTCACCGATCCGGTGTTTGCCCCGGGCATCTTCAGCGCCGCGAACGGGTTCGAGGGGAACTTCACGACGACGCCGGGGTTGGATCTGCGCCGGCCGGAAGTGTTCGCGCACTTCAAGAACCGGTTGCGGGACAACTTCGTGAAGCGCGGCATGCGCGGCTTCAAGATCGACCGCGGAGAGCAGGGCGAGGTGCCGGCCGCGCTGCAGAGCGAACTGGCGATCCTGACCGCGAAGGCGGCGCACGACGCCACGGCCGACGTCCTCGGAACGGAAGGGTTCACGTTCGGCCGGAACGTCTACGACCGGGCGCGCAAGTACGTCGCCGTCTGGACGGGGGATTCCAGCTCCAGTTTCGCCGGCATGTCGGACTCGCTGAAGCAGCTCCTGCGGCTCGGCGGGATCATGTATTCGATGGTCAGTTCCGATACCGGCGGCTACGGCCGCGCCCCGACCGCGGAGCTCTTTGCCCGGTGGCTCGCGCTCAGCGCCTACTCGCCGATGATGCAGGTCCTGCTGGGCCCGAATCGCACGATTTGGAACAGCTACAACACGGGCCCGAACGCCAATCCACAGCTCCCCGCGATCGCCCGCGCGTTCGCGCAGGAGCACCACGACCTCATTCCGTACACGCGATCGATGGTCTACGGCTCGACACAGACCGGCATGCCGGCGATGCGGATGATGCCGTTCGCGTTTCCGAACGACCCCGCCGTGGCCGACATGTTCGACGAGTACATGTTCGGCGATGCCCTGCTCATCGCGCCGGTGCTGACCGCGGGCGCGACGAGCCGATCCGTCTACCTGCCGGCGGGCGTGTGGATCGACTACAACGACAAGAAGACGCAGCACACCGGGCCGGCCACGATCACGGCCGGCGCCCCGCTCGACGTGGTGCCACGCTACGTGAAAGCCGGGGCGATCGTCCCGCGCGGCGACATCCTGAAGTCGAACAACAACTGGACGCCGAACTGGGCGCCATCCCTGCGCATCGAGTTCTATCCCGCCGCCGGCGTGGCGAGCCGCTTCGAGTACTACACCGGAAAGGGCGTCGTGCCGATGACCGGCTCCCTGTCGGGCACGACGGTGAGCTGGCAGGCCGGGGACCTGGGGATCAACGGCGTGCTCGAAGTGCACAACGTCGATCGCTACACGTCGGTGCGACGCAACAACCAGACGCTGGGCAGCGCCGACTTTCAGCACAACGCCGCCACTCAGGTCATGACCATTCCCCTGAGCGGCGCCACCTCGGTGCAGATCCGCCGCTGACTCGCGAGGAGGCTGCGCATCCTTACTTCAAATCCTTCGCGTAGATGTTCTTCCAGGTACAGCTTCTGGCCGTGGTACTGGAGCTCGATGTTGCCCTTCGCCGGCAGCGGCTTCGAGTAATCCCAGTAGTTCTCCCACTTCACGTTGTCGACGACGAGCTGACCGTTGAGCCAGACGGTCGTCATGTCGTTGTCGCGCTGAATGATGTGGAACGTGTTCCAGCGGTCGGGGGGATTGTCGGCCACCACGAGCGGGTTTCTGCCGCCGGCTTTGTTGTTGAAGAGCCCGCCCGAACCGGACGGGTTGGTCCACATCTGGATCTGCGGGGCGTTTTTCAGGTAGAGCCCGCTGTCCGTCCCTGCCTCGATGCACCAATCGATGTACAGCTCGACGTCGCCGTACTCCTTCACGGTCTGAAGATTCTGGCCGCCCTTTTCGACGTGCGGGGTGAGCTTGTCGGCCCCTACGCCGTCGAACACGAGAATGCCGTCCACCACCGACCAGTGCTTCAGGTAGGCGTCGTTCGACTCCTTCTGCTTCGCCGCCTTTTCCGCGGGAGACAGCTTCAGCAGGTCGGCCGGGTTGAGTCCGGCGCCGTACCTGAGCGTGCCGATGTCGATGAGTGCCTGCCAGCCGGTCAGATCCTTGCCGTTGAAGATGGCCGTGAAGCCATCCCTCGCCAGCGCGGCCGGCACGGTGTTGTCCGTGGCCGCGGCCGGCGACGTGCAGGTGAGGGGCGGCGGTGGCGGTGTCTGCGGTCCCCGGCCGCCACCTCGGCCACGACCGCCGCCGCGTCCGGGCTCGCCGGGCGCTGGAGCCTGCCCCGCGGGGGCAGGAGCCTGGCCCGCGGGCGGCGCGGGAGCAGGCGTCTGCGCCTGGGCCAGAGCAGCCACAATCGGCAGCGCGGCGAAAACGGCGAGCGTGGCAGCCGGCAAAACAGAAGCGCCCCACGAACCGGACAAATGTCGCTTCATACGGGTTCTCCACAGATGCGCTATTACCGATAGGGATTCAGTTCTCTCCAGCCCCACGGATTCACCCGGCCGGCGGTGGCGGCGCGGATGGACTTGACCAGTTCCGGATCGACCGGCGCCGCCGTGTGACCCCACTCGCGGCGCAGATACGTGAGCACGGACGCAATCTGGTCGTCGTCGAGCCCGCCCAAGCCAGGCATTTCGCCGATGTAGCTGCGGCCGGACACGCTGATGGCGCCGCTCAGGCCATGCATGATGACACGCACCGACGCCTGCGGCGAGCCGAGAATCCAGTCGGAGTCGAGGAGCGGCGGCGCAAGCCCGCCGCGTCCATCGGGTTGGTGGCACGGCGCACAGACCGTCGTGAACACCGTCTTGCCGGCGGTAAAGCGAGCCAGCTCCTCGGCCGTCAACGGTGGCGGCGCAACCGCGGGCGCGACGCCCGGCTTGCCTGGCCACAGGATCAGGTCGCTGGCAGATGGAGCGGGCGCCGTGCTTTTCTCGAGCGCGGCTTTGAGCTCCGCGTTCTTCAGCAGCGCGCTCCAGCCTTCCGGCTCTTTCGCAAAGTGAATGGGCCGGCGCGCGGCGCCGGGTCCCGTGGCGGCGCCCACGATGCCGTCAACGAGCGCGGCGGCGCGTGCGCCGGCCGCGGGCGGTTGCGCGGCCGCGAGCGCGATCACCCGTTCGATCGCCGGCACCTGACGGGAGCCGAACACGCCGCGAGCGAGGCCGGCGACGATCGTGTTGGCCTCCACGTCGGCGGCTGGCCACCCGGCATCGGAAACGAGGCGCTCGATGAGTGGAAGCTCTCGATTCGCGAGACCGCTGTAGAACGCGTCGCGCAGAAACCTGTTGCCCGGCTGCGCCCGCACGGCCTGGGCCAGCGCGACGTCCGCAGTCGCGTCGTGCGCCTCGCCGAAGGTCAGCATGGCCTGCAACTGCACGTCAGGTGAGGGGTCCTTGGTCAATGCCAGGACGCGCGCGAGAAGATCCGGGCGACCGGCCGCGTCCGTGAACAGCCGCTCGCTGAGGCGCAGCGCGGCGGCACGCACGACGGGTTCCTGATCGCTGAGTGCGGCGATCACCGTCGCGCGATCGAGCGCGCCGAGGCCTTCGAGCGTCCACATCGCCTGCACCCGGCCACGAGGCTGCGGGCTGGAGGTCGCGATGCGCCGGACCGCCGGCACGACCGCCGCGTCGTACCGCTCGACGAGCACTTGCTGTGCGGTCTCGCGCCACCACGCGTTCGCGTCCGCGAGGTGCGCCACCCACTGCGCGCTCGTGAGCCGCCCGATTTGCGCGACCCGTCGCGCGGGCGTGTCGATCGGCACGACACGGTAGATGCGGCCGTGGCCGTACGGCCCTTCGAGCTGGCGCGCCTTGATCGCCTCGCGCAGGTACGGCGAAATCAGGCTGTGGTGCTCGACGATGCCGCGGTACATGTCGACCACGTAGAGCGCGCCGTCCGGACCGGTGCCGAAGTTCACGGGACGGAAGCGCTCGTCCGTCGAGGTAAGGAAATCGGCGCGATCGTACGGGTTCCGGCCGATAACCGTCCCATTTTCGCCGGTCAGCACCTTGCGCTGGACGAGATTGCCGACCGGCTCCGCGATAAACGCGTCGCCGTAGAGTGCCGGCAGCAGATCGCCGCGGTAAATCCACGGGCCGCATGCCGCCGTGAACTTGAAGAGTTTGCCGTCGCGCAGTTCCCGGGCGGGCTGACCGCCGCTGTTGACGCCGGGCGTCTCGCGCGCGGGCCACACCAGCTCGTCCGCCGCGATGTTGACCTTGGTGCCTTCGAGGCGCGGATAGTTCGGGTTGCGCTGCAGGTAGTCGCCGAAGATGACGTCGCCGAACAGTGAATGGGTGTTGTCGTTGTAATAGAACCGCCCGTAGTCGTCCTGGGTGAATCCCCACTGCCCGCGGAAGATCGTCGGGGCCGTCTCGAACGCGCCGTCCCTGTAGCGGAACTTCTTCATGTACGCGGCGCTGTAGATCCAGTTGTCGTACGCCCAGAGCCCGCCGTTGGCGAACAACTCGGCATTGGTGGACAACGGCAGCTTCGGATTGGGCTTCGCGCCGTAGTCGCTGGCGATCACGAGCTTGGTGTCGGCTTTCCCGTCACCATTCGTGTCGCGCCAGAACGCCAGCTCCGGCGGCGCGCCGACGAGCACGCCGTCGCCAACGAGCATGATCGACCGTGGGAGAACGAGGTTGTCGAGAAAGACCGTCGCCTCGTCGTAGCGCCCATCGGCGTCGCGGTCGCCGAGCGCCACGACGCGGCCGTTGGGGTCGTCCTCGCCGAGACCGCCCAGCACCGGCGAGTAGCCGTTCATCTCGACCACCCACAACCGGCCGTCAGGCCCGAACTGGATCGCGACCGGCGCGTGGATGAGCGGCTCGGCCGCGGCAATCTCGACCTTGTAGCCGGGCGCGATCGTGAGCGACTTCAGTCCATCCTCGGGCGTCAGCACGGGCGCGGGGGCGGACGGCATCGGAGCGGACGGCGCCTGCGGCGCCGCGCCCGCCCGGCCCTGACCGTGCGTGTCGCCGACCGTCGAGACGACACCGGCGGCGAACACGCTCGCCACGGCGAGGGGAAGCAACCAGGTCGATTTCATCAGACGTCGGTCCATTTCCATGCGCGTGGGGCCCCACCCCCACGCGCTCGCGCTGCGGCGCTCGAAGACTCGCTATCCTCGCGCGGGCCGCAGGCGCTCCAGGCGCGTGGGGCCCTCCGCCTGCGCGCGCGAACGTTCCATGAGCGCTACGGCGAGACCTCGCCGTAGCTGGTCACCCGCATTCGCCGCGACCAGCGGAGGTGGGCGCCCCCGCACACGCCCGTTTCCGCTGCGCGGCCGGCGCGCCCGCGACACGACAGTCTAGATTGACCTGCGGTCACTCTGGCCTCAGGAAGTGGTCCAGCCACTCGAAGGCGGCTGAGACCGCCTGCTTTGCTTCGGCTCGTGCATTTGTCGATTGCCGGTCCGCCCGTTCGACATGCAGGTGGAGGCGGCACATGCAGACAATCGCGCAAGGCAATCCGTTTTCGGGCGCCATCACGGCCAATCACGCGGGTTCGAGGCGGGCGGTGTGGACCGGCAGAGTCATCAGCGGGCTGGCCGTGGCTTTCCTCGTCTTCGACAGCGTTGGTAAGCTGCTCGAAGTGCAACCCGTCATCGATGGAACGAAACAGCTGGGGTACCCTCCGGACATCGTGTTCGGGCTCGGGGTGACGCTGCTGTCGTGCGTGCTGGCCTATCTGGTTCCCCGGACGTCGGTGCTGGGCGCGGTGTTGCTGACGGGCTATCTCGGCGGCGCCGTGGCGACGCACGTGCGCGTCGGGAGCCCGCTATTCACCCACGTCCTCTTTCCCACGTACCTCGCGGCGCTCCTCTGGGGCGGGCTCGTGCTGCGCGACGCGCGGCTGCGGGCGTTCCTGCCCTGGCGCGATCGGAGCTCATCATGAATGAAGTCAGGTCGAAGGACGGAACCACGATCGCCTACGAGCGATCCGGCAGTGGTCCGGCGCTGATCCTCGTGGACGGCGCGCTGTGCAGCCGCGCCTTCGGCCCGTCGCCGAAGCTCGCGCCGTTGCTCGCGCGCCACTTCACTGTCTTCGCCTACGACCGCCGCGGGCGCGGACAGAGCGGCGACACGCCCCCGTATTCGCCGTCGCGTGAAGTGGAGGACATTGCCGCGCTCATCGCGGCAGCGGGCGGGTCGGCGTCTCTGCTCGGATTGTCGTCGGGCGGTGCGTTGGCGCTCGAAGCCGCGGCCAGCGGGCTCCCGGTCACGAGGGTGGTCGCCTACGAACCGCCGTACGTGGACGACAGCGGCCAACGCGGCGGCGCCGCGTACCGAGGGTCGGCTCACGCGTCTCGTCGCGGAAGGCAACCGCGGCGGCGCGGTGAAATACTTCATGAAGGACATGGTCGGCGCGCCGGCGCCCATCGTCGTGATGATGCGCCTGATGCCGTGGATCTGGCGCAAGCTCGAAGCGGTCGCCCATACCCTCCCCTACGACGCCGCCGTGATGACGGCGTTCAGGGTTCCGCGCGCGCGCTTCGCGTCGATCGGGGTGCCGGCGCTGATCATGAACGGAGGGAAGACCGATCCCAGGCTCAAGGAGGCCGCGCAGACCATCGCGAAGGCCGTTCCCGCCGCGCGTCATCGCGAACTGCCGGGACAGACGCACAACGTGAAGCCCGATGTCCTGGCGCCGGCAGTCGTGGAGTTCCTCACTGCGCCGGCCGTCACGGCGTCCGGCCGGACCTGACGCGCATGCGGTGCATCATTCTTCACAAGACCAACGCGCACTGGGAGTCGGGCGCGATCCCCGGCGCGGAGCTGATCGGCCGTGTGGGAACGCTGCTCGGCGGGTTGGGGAAAGCGGGTGTGCTCCTCGGCGCGGAAGGCCTCCGCGCCAGTTCGGAGGGCGTGCGGCTCAGGTTTGCGGCCGGCACGCGCACCGTCATCCACGGTCCGTTCGAAGGGAACAACGAACTGGCCGCCGGCTTCAGCATCCTGCGCACGCGGTCGCTGCAGGACGCGATCGAGTGGGCGACGCGCGAGGCCGACATCCTTGGCCCTGGGGAAGACGTGGAGATCGACATCCGCCCCGTCACCGAACCGTGGGACGTCGGGATGAGTGCGCCGCCGGCGGACGTCAGCACGCGCCGGTACATGGTCCTCCGCAAGGCCACCCCCTCGACGGAGAGTGGCGCGACGCCTTCTACCGCGCAGCGGACGGAGCTCGCCCGCCTGATCGACGAGACCACGCGCAGCGGTGTACACCTCGTCACCGAAACCATGCGCCCGAGCAGGAGGGGCCGGCGTTACAAGAGCTCCCGCGACGGGGTCAGCGTGTACGACGGCCCCTTCACCGAGACCAAGGAACTGATTGGCGGCTACGTCGTGGTGTCGGCAGCCTCCCTCGAGGACGCGGGCCGATGGGCGGTGCAGTACATCGACGCGGTTCAAGCCGACGAGGTCGATCTCCGCGAACTGGAATGACCATTCGGTGGCGTCCGGCTTTAGCCGGACCATGCAGTGGTACGATGGGCGTGATGTTCCTCGCGCTGATTCTTGCGGTGCTCTTTTCGGTCAGCCCGCCCGCGGCTGCCGTCCAGACGCCCACCGTCCTTCATATAAAGGTGGTCCTGCCCGGCGCCGACGGGAAGCCGGTGCCGGTGGCGCACCATGCGCTGCTCCTCAGCGCCAATCCCGCAACCGCGCCGCCCCGGCGGATCGTCACGGGGCTCGGTGGCACCGCCGACGTAACGCTGCAGCCGGGGAACTACACGGTCGAGTCGGACCAGCCGGTCACGTTCCAGGGTAAAGCGTACCAATGGACGCAGATCGTCGACGTCGCCGCCGGGCGCGAGGCGCTCCTCGAGCTGACCGCCGGCAACGCGGAGGTGGTGCCCGTCACCGGTGCGACGGCCTCCGCCGTGCCGCCGGAAGGCGACGCGTCGTCGCTCCTGACCGAGTGGCAGGACAGCGTCGTCGCCCTCTGGACGCCGACCACACACGCGTCCGGGTTCGTGATCGACGCGAGGGGGCTCATCGCGACGAACCAGCGGGTCGTCGATACGGCCACGTCGGTGGAGGTGCAGCTGACGCCTGAGGTCAAGGTGGCGGCAAGCGTTCTCGCGGCAGATTCCCAACGCGATGTCGCCATCCTCTGGATCGATCCGAAGGTCGTCGCATCAGTGCGCCCCGTGCGGTTGATGTGCCCGCCGGCGTCGACGCCCTCCATCCCGGCCAAGCCGCCGGTTGAAGCCGGGCAGGAGATCTTCACAATCGGCGTGTCGCTCCGTCACCAGAAGGGCGTGACATCCGGAACCGTGAGCAGCGTCGAGGCACATGACATCGTCTCCGATCTCGTTCCTGAAACCGGGAGCGCCGGTGGCCCGGTCTTCAGCGCCGGCGGCGGCGTGGTTGGGATCACTTCAGTCGCAGGAGAAAACGACGAGACGGACGAGGTCAGGCGCGGGGACGCCAGGGTCGTCCGCATCGACGGTGCGTGCGACCTTGTCGCGTCCGCGGAGAAGAAGATGAAGGATGCCGCGCCGCCGAAGGGAACGCATCTTCCGGTGGAGCCTTCGCGGCCGTTTCCCGAGGACGCGCTCAAGGACGCCGCCGCACACCGCGCCGGCAGTCTGAATCCTTACCAGATCTCCTCGTCCGACTTCGATGTCGCGTTCATCACACCCATCCTGACCTACGGCGCGCGGTACCAGTCGGAGCGGACGAGCGGACGCGAGAAAGGCGGCGCCGCCGGTGCGCAGGACGCGGAGCGGGCGTTCGTTCGCCCGCTCATGGACTTCAGCAACTGGTCCGAGTACGTCGGGGACTTTCCGCCGGTGCTGCTGGTCCGGGTCACGCCGAAGTTCGTGGAAAGTTTCTGGATGAAGGTGGCGCGCGGCGCCGCGTCGACTCAGGGTGTTTCCATGCCCCCCATCAAGCGCTTCAAACCAGGCTTCTCGCGGATGCGCGCTTTCTGCGGCGACGCCGAGGTGACGCCCATGCACCCGTTCAAGCTCGAGCAGCGTGTCTCCGAGCGCGAGGCGATCTACGAAGGCCTCTACGTCTTTGCGCATGACGCGCTGGGGCCGCAGTGCGGGAGCGTCAAGCTCGTGCTGTATTCGGAGAAGGAGCCGGCGAAGGGGGACACTCGCGTGGTCGATGCGAAGGTAATCCAGCAGATCTGGCAGGACTTCGCGCCGTATCGGGACCTGAAGTAGGCCTCGAACATGAGAAGCGGCATCGCCGGCAATCCGAGCGGTCACCAGCGAAGGGCCGGACCTTCCACGAAATCGCAGTAGCGCCTGAAGCCAAGACGCTCGTACACGCTTCTCGCGGCGGCGTTCCTCTTGCCCACGTTCAGCGCCACTGTCGGAAGGTTTCGCACGAGCGCATCGGACACCACCGCGCTGGTGACGCGCGCCGCGAGGCCGCGGCGCCTGCGGTCGTGCCGCGTGTACACGTTGCCGATGGCACAGACACCAGACGAGGGTTCGACGATGTGAGTGCCGGCGACGGCGATGAGCTCGTCACCTTCCCACACACCCCGGAACATGCCCTGTTCCACCGCGGACGGATCGAAGAAATCAGGGCCCTCGCCTCGCTGATGGCCGTCGGCATAGAGACGGTTCATGGCGTCGATGTCGGCGCTACCGAGCAGCGAGGTTTCGCCCGGCGCCACGGCCCGAAAGGCCGCCGGATCCAGGAGCATGCGCCACATCGGCCGGAGCTCCGGAGACCGGTAGTGAGGAAGTATGGCTGCGGCCAGGACATCCGTGCGGACCTGAAGCGAGACGGCAGGCGTCTCGATTTCCTGCATCAGGCGTGCGATACGGTCGGGGGGGCCCTGCGCAAAGAGCACGGGAGGGTCGAACCGCCGGTACAGGAGAACCAGGGCGGGCGGCTCGTCCTGCAACGCGAACCATTCGCAGTGCTCCGCGAAGCCCGGGCTCAGATCACCAAGGGCGTAGACCGCCCAGGGTCGATCGCGCTCGAGGATGGCACGGATCGTTGACAGGTCAGCGATGCGCGGCATTGTCCTCCTGGTGCCGTCACATTACCAGACCGTTCCGGATCGCATACTGGGTGATTTCCGCGCTGTTCTTGACGCCGAGTTTCTCGAGGACACGAGCGCGGTAGGTGCTGATCGTTTTCGAGCTGAGTGACAGGTCCTCGGCGATTTCGGTCACGGTCTTCCCCGAGGCAATCCGTGACATGACCTCGTACTCACGGTCGGAGAGCGTCTCGTGCGGCGTGCGCGTGAAGTCCTTGCTGACGCCCAGGGCGAGTTTTTCGGCCAGCGCGGGGCTGACGTATCGCCCGCCGGCCAGGACCTTGCGCACGGCCTTCGCCAGCTCGTCGGGGGCGCTTTCCTTCGTCATGTATCCGCCGGCGCCGGCCTTCAGGACACGAACCGCGAACTGATCTTCCTTGTGACCGCTCAACACGAGAACCGGCAGGCCGGGCCATTCAGCCTTGATCTCTTTGAGGAGATCCAAACCGCTTTTTCCAGGCAAGGTGATGTCGAGCAGCGCGACATCCCACGCGTTCTTGCGAAGCTGTTCCACCGCCTGCCGGGCATCGGCGGCTTCTCCGAATGCCGCGCCGTGGAACTCGTCGGACAGGAGCGCCCTCAAACCACGGCGGACCATCGCGTGGTCATCGACGATGAGGACTCGTATGGATGAGACGGTTCGCGCACCTTCGGGAGAAGTGGTCGCGATGGCCCGCTCGTCGCGCTCTTCCTCGGCGTTGGGGATCTTCGCGCCGCGCACGGTGGAGAGCCTGGCCAGATCTTTCGCCAGGGCGTCCCGCATCGCGTCCACGGCATCGCGCCCAGCCGGGGCGTCGAAGGCGCCGCCGGCACCGGCCACGAGGTTTTCCAGATCGGACGCTCGGGCGCTGATCGCCGGAAACCCGATCGTTCCAGCGAGACCGCTCAATCGATGGGCGATCTGCGAGAGCTCCGCGACGGGCCCTGGCGGGTCCGACGCCGCTGCCTTGTCAACGAGAATGCGGATGGCGTCGCACCGGGCGGCAAACGTGGCGACGAAACGCTCCCGCATCTCGTCGATGCCCTGTTGAAGGCTTGTGTCGGCAGAAGCGGGGGAACCGTCGTCGAACGAAGCCATGGGTGCTGTTGCGTCCTATCGGGCCGTCGGTCCGCGCTCTGCTCGAAGGATCAGTTTACTCGACTAAGGCCCGCACGTCCGCAGACAGCGTACGCGGATCAAAAGGCTTGGTTAGCACTCCGGCCGCACCGAGCGAGGTCAATCGCTCGAGCTGGTTCCCCAGGGCTTTGGCGGTCAGGAAGATGACCGGCGTCGCCGCCGTTGCCGCCTGGGATCGGAGCGCCGCCAGGGTTTCGAGGCCGTCCATCGTGGGCATCATCATGTCGAGCAGGATGACGTCGGGTCTCTCGTCCTCCGCCTTCCGCACGCCTTCGGCGCCGCTGCCGGCCTCGATCACTTCCATGCCGCCCACGCGACTGAGGCTCAGCCGCGCAATCGACCGGATGTCCGCGTCGTCGTCGATGATCAGGATTTTCACGTTCGCATCACCGTGCCGGCGGCGCGAAGCGGCTCGACCGGCGCCGGCGACATTCCGATCCGGAACCAGAAAGTGCTGCCGGCGCCTTCCTCGCTCTCGACGCCGATCGTGCCGCCGTGCTGCTCGACGATCGACTTGCAGATGGCCAGCCCCAGGCCGGTGCCTCCCTTCTCGCGCGCGTCGGACATCTCGACCTGTCGAAATCGTTCGAAAATCGCCCGGCGGTCGGCCACGGGCACGCCGCGCCCCCGGTCCGTGATGCGGAACTCGACCCAGCCGTCCCGCACCCCGACGCCGATCGTCACGACTCCGCCTGGCGGCGAGAACTTCACGGCGTTCGACAGGAGATTGACGACAACCTGGACGATCCGATCGGCGTCGGCCCACACCGTGGACGAGACCTCGGGCGACTCGACGGTGATGCCGTGCTGATGGCCGGCGGTCAGGGACTCCATCGACCGGCGCAGGATCGATCCGACGGGCACCTGCGCGAACCGCAGCTCGATCGTGCCGGTCTCGAGCCGCTCGAGATCGAGGATGTCGTTGATGAGCGCCATCAGCCGGACCGCGTTGCGCTCGGCGATGGCGACGACCTCCACCGCTTCGCCGGTCAGAGCGCCAACGACGCCCGAGGCCAGGAGGCCGAGCGATCCTCTGATCGCCGTCAGCGGCGTGCGCAGCTCGTGACTTGCCGTTGAAAGAAACCCGTCCTTCAGGGCCTCGACTTCCTTCAGCCGCTCGACCGTCTGCTCCAGCACCCTGCTGTTGTTCTTCATCTCGACGTGCAGCAGGCGCACTTCCAGCATGTTGTAGACGCGCGTCAGCACCTCGGCCAGGTGAATCGGTTTGCTGACGAAGTCCTTCGCGCCGGCTTGCAGGGCGCGGAGCATGTGCCCTGGCTGGGCGGTGATGACCAGCACCGGAAGGTATCCGTCGACTTCGATCTGCTTCAGCCCCTCCATCACCTGGAATCCGTCCATGCCTGGCATCAGCAGATCGAGCAGGATCAGGTCGTACCGGTTCTTCCGGTGGAGCTCGCACACTTCCCGCGGGTCCATCGTCGAGGCAATGCACGAGTAGCCGGCGCCGCTCAGCATGCCGTCGAGCAGGCGAACATTGGCTTCCCGGTCGTCAACGATCAGGATCCTGGCGTTCAGTATGTCGGCTGAGCTGATCAATGTTCGGTGCGCTGAGCGGCCACGGGGACATCGTGCGCAGATGTGTGCTCTTGTTCCGCCTTTGATTGTAACGCCGCTGACGCGGCTTGTTTTGCCTGGGCTGTGTTGAAGCCCGGCGAACCCCGGATCTAATCGCCGCGGAGCGCGGTCACCGGATCGACGCGGGCGGCGCGCCAGGCCGGCCGGCTGACGGCGACGGACGCCACCGCGGTGACGAGCGCGACGACGCCGGCAATCGTGACTCCATCGAGCGGCGTGACGCCATACAGGAGTCCACGGAGCGCGCGCGCGACGCCAACGCCCCCGGCGAGCCCGATCGCGACGCCCACGCCCGTCAGGACGCCGCCTTCGCTTGCGACGAGGCGCATGATACTGGCGAGCGAGGCGCCCAGCGCCAGGCGGACGCCGAATTCCTGCGTTCTCTGCGAGATGAGATACGCGAGCGTGCCGTAGAGACCAACGCCGGCGAGCAGCAACGCGGCCGCCGCAAACCCCGACAACACGAGCATCGTGAACCGCGTGTCGTCGATCGACGCCTCGAGGATCTCGTCCATGGCCCGGATGTTGAACACGGGACGGCCCGGGCCGAGCGACTCGACGGTCTGCTTGATCGCCGGCCCGATCGCGGCGAGCGGCGCCCGCGTCTTGACGACAAGCGTTTGTTCGATCTCGTACACGTGATACGGGACGTAGATCATCGGCGTCCCCTCGTCGCGCACCTGACGGGCGCGAATCGGCGCCGCGACACCGACGACCTCCAATGGCCTGGTCCTCTCGCCGATGGAAAGGCGCTTGCCAATCGCGTCTCCGCCCCACAGGCGCGCCGCGAGCCGCTCATCGACAATGACGACGGAGCGGCGCTGGACGATGTCGTCGTCGGTGAAGTCCCGGCCCGCGCGCAGTGGGATGCCCATGACCGCGTGATAGCCGGGCATGATGGTTTCCTGCATGCCGATCGAGGGTGCCGGACTGACCTCGTCCGCGCTCCAGTAGCGCTGTGTCGTTTGCACCGGCGCGAACGGCAGCGGGCCGCCGACGCTGACGCGGTCCACCCCAGGAAGGTCGCGGACGCGCGCGATGGCCTCCCGAAAGAATGCCGACCGGCGATCGATCTCTCGAAACGCGTTGAGGTTCAGTGAGATGCGCGCCGTCACGATGTCCGAGGGATCGAACCCGATCGGCGCCTGCAGAAGATTGGTGAACGTGCGCAGCATCAGGCCGGCGGCCAGAAGCGGCACGATCGACAGCGCCACCTCTGCAACGACGAGGCCGCGCTGCAGCGCGCGGCTGCGCATCATCGTGGATCCGGCGCGGCTCGAATTGAGCGGCTGAGCCAGGGCGTCGCCGGTGAAGAACAACGCCGGTACCAGGCCGAACAGCACGCTGCACGCCACGGTGAGCCCGGTCGTCCACAACACGACGACGCCATCGATCGTGATGTCGGATTGCCTCGGCAGGTGGACCGGCCGGAGCCACTCGAGCATGCCGACACCGGCGTACGCCAGCAACAAGCCGCACCCGCCGCCGAGCACCGTGAACACGAGGTTCTCCGCGAGGAGCTGCCGGACGAGACGGAGCCGCGTGGCGCCGAGCGCGCGGCGCACGGCCAGTTCGCGCTCGCGGGTCTTCGCGCGCGCCAGCATCAGGTTGGCGACATTGACGCACGCGATCAGCAGCACGAATCCGACGGCGGCGCCGAGCACCATCAGCGCCGGCTTGACGTCGCGCGTCACGACTTCACTCAGTGGACGGATCAAGAGGCGCAGTTGCTCGTTCGGATACGCGCCTGGATGCTGCGCGACGAAAGCCGCGGCTCGCGCGTCACATTCGGCCTGGGCGTGCGCGACCGTCGCGCCTGGCGCGAGCCGTCCGACGAGCGCTGCGCCCCGATACAGTCTGGACGGCGTGAAGCCGAGCGGGAGCCAGACATCGACGCGCTCTTCCACGTGGTCGGCGGGCGGCAGATAGACACGGAAATCACGCCGCGTCACGCCGACCACCTGCACGTCATAGTTGTTCACGACGAGGTGCCGGCCAATGATCCGAGGGTCTCCCTGGAATCGGCGCTGCCACAGTTCGTGACTGATCACAACGCCCAGGACGACGAAATCGCGCGCGTCCCGGGCCTCGACGAGCGTTCGCCCGAGCGCCAGAGGCGTTGCCCCCAGCAGCGGCAGCAGGTCGTCGGTGACCCTCGCCCCCGCGACCCGTTCCATCGCGCCGTCGACGGCAAGGCTCGTATCGCGGCCTTCGACCGCGGCAATGTTGGTGACCAGATCGCACTCTTGCCGCGGATCGAAGACCGCGCCGGACGCCGCGTACGCGCTGGGCAGGCCGGTGACCGACTCGATCGCCACGATCCGGCTGGCCTCGGGGTAAGGCAGCGATCGCCAGAGCACGGCGTGGATGACGCTGAAGACCGCGACGTTGATGCCGATGCCGAGCGCGATCGTCAGGATGACGACCAGCGCGTAACCCGGCGAGCGCCAGAGGACACGACACCCGTGCCGGGCGTCGCGCACGGCGGACACGAGGGCGAATCGCACGCGCCCGGTTGCGGCCCAGACGAACGGATCTGACATTAGATGGAGTTCCTCTACAGAACGTCTATGTCAGGAGACGTGTGGGTGAACCAGACTGTTGGTGGATATCGGAGGGACTCGTGGTGTGCCGCTATCACTCGTTCTCGAGGTCGGCCTCCTCTTTCCCGGCGCCGGACATTTCGATCCAGTCCAGTTCCTCTTCAACCTGATGAAACGCATCGTCGCCGATCTCGTCACTCGCCCGCATGGCGAGAACCGCCTGGCGCGCCGCCTGAAGAGCCCGGCCGTGAAGGTCGCTGTGGGCGAGTTGTCTGGCTTCCGCTTCTTCCGGACTACCCCCGGATCCCAGATGCGCGCTGAATTCCTGCCGCACGGTCTCGGCGAGCGGCGAACGCTCGGGCTCGAGCTCCGCCAGCCCGGCGCGCAAGGCGCGTTCACGCGCGGCGCCGACCTCGCGTCCGACCGGGTCATCGTCCTGCAGGTCGAGCGCGCGCAAGAGAGGCCCCAGGGTGAGTCCCTGGATGGCGAGCGTGCCGAGGACGACGAAGAACGCGGTCAGCACGATCAGGTCGCGAAACGGAAAAGCCGCGGGCAACGCCAGCGCTGCCGCGAGCGTGACGATGCCGCGCATCCCGGCCCACGAAATGATCAGACCGCTGCCGAACGTCGGACGCAGCATCGGGCGTGGTGGATGAAACCCGAACCGGCGATCCCGCCATCTGATGACGGCATTGAAGGACATGTGCCAGGCGATCCGGACGACGATCACCGTCAGGAGGACCGCGCCGGCGACAGCAAAATACTGCCCGCGGACCGCCGGCTCGAGAGTCGCCAGAATCGGGCGGATTTGCAGGCCGATGAAGACGAAGGCCAGCACGTTCAGGGTGAAGACCACCGTCTCCCACACGGCATAGGACGGTATGCGGATCCGCGCGGGAGTGCGCTCGGGAGCGGTCCGCGCCACTGTAACCGCGTAACACACCATGGTGAGGACACCTGACAGGCCTATCTGCTCCGCCAGTATCCAGACCCCGAACGTGCTGACGAACTGAAGAATGATGGCCGTCGGCACGTCCTGCACACGGTCGATCACCCGCAGGAACACCCATGCGAGCGCCGGACCGGCAACCACGCTGCCGGCCACGGCGAACAGGAAGGTCGGCGCGACCGCGCTGACGGAAAAGCCCTTGGCGGCGACGGCACCTACGGCGAGGCGAAAGATCAGCAGCGCGGTGGCGTCGTTCAGCAGGCTCTCGCCCTGGAGGATCGTCAGGATGCGATGAGGCGGCTTCAACTGGCGCAGCACGGCCGTCGCGGCCGCGGCGTCGGGCGGCGCGACGACGGCGCCGAGCGCGATCGCCGGCGCCCATGGCAGGCCGGGCATCAGCGCGCGCGCCACCATGGCGACGGCGATGGTCGTGAGGACTACGGCAAAAACGACCAGGCTTGTGAGCGGCGCCCAGTTGTCCTTCAGGTCCCGCGGCGATGCGTCGTACGCCGCGTCGAGCAGTACGGGCGCCAGGAAGAGCGCCAGGGCGAGCTCAGGCGGCACGGTGAGTGTGGGTGCGCCGGGAACAAACGCCAGGATCGCGCCGCCGATCGCCAGGAACACGGGATAGGGCGCCCCTATGCGGCGCGCCACGGCGGCCAGACCAGTGGCGGCGAGGATCAGGCCGACGAGGACTTCGAGCTCTCTCATGTCACCGGGCTGGCGGAAGCCGAGTCCACTGGCGCTTCAGGTCATCGTACGTCGTGTCTACGATCACGTCGCCGTCCTCGGGGATGCCGACCTCGCGCCAGTCTTTCTTCATCCTGAAGGCCGGCGCCATGACCTCCGGCTCCAGCACCGGGCCGCCGCAACGAATGTCGACGACGGAGCCTTCCGTCTTGTGCCTCCGTAGCGTGAACGCAGTGCACGGGAAGGCACGTGGCCGATTCATCTCTGGATCGTCGGCGATCGGCTCACCGTCGTAGAGGTACTGGCCACTCAGGACGAGGACCCGGCCGTCGATCAGTTCCAGGAAGTAGTGGAGCCCTTCATCATCGAACTCCTCCACGCCGAACGCTCGCACCGCGCGAAATTCCGTCGACTCGAGGAGTCCCTGCTGTTCGAGGGCACGCAGATGCTCCTCGGAAGTCCGTCTGCCGAACGGATCGGAGCCGCGCGGGTTGAAGAGCCACAGCGCGAGGGCCAGCAGCGCGAACGTCGCAACCATGACGACGGGCCCGAGCCCCCACCGTGGGAACGAATCGAAGCCGCCGAGGGCGCCGATCGCGGCGGCAAGGCCGAACGCCGCCGCGAACACGAAGATTCCTGCGGCGATGACACGCACGACGCCCTGTCGATTCGGCAACGGCGTCATCTCGCACGAATCTTCATTCGTTCACCGTCCGCTCACGGCTGCCCGCCGTGACCCGCCGCAACCCGGACAGGTTCTCACCGCCGCGCTCAGGGTAGTATGCGCATGCAAAGGCTGTCCACGACCGGCTCGGCGGGATCAAAAAGGAAGGACGTCCATGAGAGAACTCAGCGCCGCGGCGTGGCTGGCCATGCTCGCGCTGCTTGCCGCTCCCGGCTCGAGCGCGGCGCAGGTGCGACTGAAGGTCATCGGCGCCGACGAAACGCGCGGCACGGCACGGGCGATCGTGGTCGAGATTGGCGCGCTCGTGCATACGGCGCTTCTGCTGCCCGAGGACCCCGAGGGCCGGCTGAAGGGTGAGGGCGACGTGCGGCTGCAGGCCTCGCACGTCCTCGACGATCTGCGGACGGCGCTCGCCGCGGGCCGGACGAGCTTCGCGCGTCTGGTGCGCCTGCACGTGTACCTCACGGACGCGTCCGCTACACCGGTGATCGAGCGGCTCCTCGCGGAGCGCTTCGCCGGCGGGCACAAACCGGCGGTGACGTTCGTCGAAACCGCTCCGCTTCGCAAGGGCGTGCTGGTCGCCATGGATGCGATCGCCGCGACCGCGTCAGCCGGAAACCAGGCACGGCCCGAACGCCACGTGGTGCCGGGCCTTGCCAAGCAGGCGCGCAACGGCGCCCACGTCGCCGTGCAACCTCAGGGGCCGTTCGCCGTCGTGTCCGGCCTCGCCGCCCCGGGTGAGTTCGAAGCCGGGATCGCCGGCACGATGGAGCAGTTGCGGGCCGCTCTCGAGAGCGTCGGGCTGTCGTTCGATCACGTCGTGCAGATCAAGAGCTTTGTCGCGAGACATCAGCCGCGCGGACCAGCTGCGCGACATCGTCGCGGGACACTTCAAGGGGACCGCGCCGCCGCAGGTGGTCACCGAATGGCTGGGCGCCGGCGCCGCCGGCCGAGATCGAGCTGATCGCGGCGATGCCGGGTCCGAGTCCGGCCGCTACGGCAGTCGAGCCGCGCCTGACCTACGTCGAGCCGATCTTGTCGCGCTACAGCCGTGTGGCGGTCGTCCGGGGCGGCCGGCCCGTGTTCATCTCCGGCCTCTACGGTCCGTCGTCCGATGCGGTGACGCAGGTGACCGAGATGTTCGAGCAGCTTCGCGGGCTGCTGGAAGCGGCCGGCAGCAACCTGACCCACCTCGTGAAGGCGACGTATTACGTGTCCGATACGGCCGCCGACGAACGCATCAATGCCATCCGCCCGACCCTCTACGATCCGAAGCGCCCGCCGGCCGCGTCCAAGATCAGGGTGCGCGGAACGGGCCGCCCCGGCAAGGGCAGCACCATGGACATGATCGCTGTCACCGCCGAGCGATGAAGGAAGGGGTCACCAGCACGCTCGATCAGCGCTGGCACGCGGGACAGTAGAACGTGGAGCGGCCGGCCTGGGTGATTCGGCGGATCGTTCCGCGGCAGCCAGGTTTTCGGCACGGCTCGCCCTCGCGCTCGTAGACGCGGAAGCGGCCGGCGCGATACGGACGTTCCTTCCGGGCGATCGCCTCGCGCAGAACCGTCTTGATCGCCGCCGCCAGCTTGACGGCTCTCGGGGCGGGGCGCCCTGTCGCGGTCGCAAGCGTCGACGATCGCCGCAACGGCGACAGACCGGCGCGGTGCAGCGCTTCGCTCGCATAGATGTTGCCGACACCGGCGACGACGCGTTGATCGAGCAACGCCACTTTCACGGCGATGCGCTTGCCGGTCAAGGCCCCCGCCAGTGCCGCGGCCCTGAAAGACGCTCCGAGCGGCTCCGGCCCCAGCGCCGCGAACGCCTTGTCAGAGGCGGCAGGGCTCTCGCCGAGCAGGTCCATCAGGCCAAAACGCCGCGGGTCGTTGAACGTGACGGTGACGCCGTTCGAGAGCGTGAACACGACATGATCGTGGCGCTCCACGACGTCGTCGGCCGGCGCCGGGCGTTTCGCGCCGCGATCGATCCGGAACGATCCCGACATCCCGAGGTGCATCAGGAGTACGTCGCCGGAGTCGAGCGCCAGCAGCAGATACTTGCCGCGGCGATCGACCGAACGGATCCGGCGGCCTTCGAGCCGCGATGCAAACGCCCGCGGAAATGGCCGGCGCAGGTCCTTGCGTCTCAGCAGCACGCGCTCGATCCGTGCGCCGCGCATGGCCGGGTCGAGCTGCCGGCGCACCGCCTCGACCTCCGGTAATTCGGGCATCAGCGCCTTACTGAGCGATCACGGGCGCATCGAGCGCGGACTGTTCGTACAGCAACCCGCTCGAGTCAGAGAACACCGCGAACCGGCACGGGTCCAGTGTGTCCTTGATCGAAAAGATATAACCAGCGCGGCCGGCGTACAGACTCAACTGAAATCCGGCCGGCACGGCCGGCAACGCGGGGAGATTCTCCAGCGATTCGTATTGCCGTGTCCGCCGGACCACGCCGGCCTCGGCGACGTGAATGGCTTTCGCCAGAGTCAACGCCTGCGCGCGGCGCGCGCGATCCTCCTGCTTTGCGGCCTGACGGTGGAGGCAACTGATGGCGGCCGCGAGCTGCCGCGGCCCAGGCGCCGCCGCCGATCCGAACGAGACGATACCGAGGACTGCGATGCACACGGATGTCTGTTTCACCATCGTCATCTCCCAGTCGGGTTGTCGGCGCACATCACCCTGAGACCAGACGGGCTCAGCGGCAGGCTATCGGGGCCACCGCTCGTCGCTTTCATCCGTGCGGAAGACCGACGCCGGCAGCCCGTCTTCGTTCGTCAGCGCCGCGTCGGGGTTGTAGTCCCACGCGTAGCGGACCGACTGCGGGGCCGCCACGTCGGGGCTCGAGACCAGGACCGTCGCGCCCTCGATGCGAGCGGCGGCCGGCACGTACTTGCCGTCGGCCCCGGCGATCTGGAATCCCGTCAGCGGCCCGTTGCCGCGCACCTTCAACGCCTTTCCCGCATGGTCGAACCAGATCCGGATGGCGTCGCCTTCGCGCGTGAACTGGCGATACAGCGGGCTGGCTCCCTTGTTTTGCGCAAGCAGCGCCAGCCGGCGGCCGACATCCTGTTTGTTCGTCGGATGAATGTTCGTGGGGTTGCCGATGTCGTTGATGACGACGACTCCCGTGTTGCGAAGTGCCGTGGCCTTGACCTGCCCTTCCTGCACCCGCATCCAGTGCCCGTTCTTGATGGCGTTTCCGTAATTGGCGAGCTGGACCCAATAGAACGGGAAGTCGCCCTGCCCGAACGCGCGCCGCCAGTCTTGAACCAGCGTCATGAGCGCGTCACCGTAGATCTGACCCTGCGCACGACCGGCTTCGGTTTCTCCTTGATACCAGAGCGCGCCTTTGATCGTGTATTTGGCGAGCGGCGCGATCATGGCGTTATACAGCGTCGTCGGTTCGTGGTGATGCCCGGGGCCCATTGGCGGTGCAGGCCGGGGACCCTGGGACCCGTTGGCTTCCCACCGCTTCAGCGCCAGCTCGTGACGGCTCATGTTGACCGGATACTGGAGGATGTTGTTCTGCCAGTAGGTGAGAAATGGCTCGAGCCGGGCGTTGCCGACCAATGAAGGCCCACCGATCCACGACGCTATCGGCGTGCCTCCCCACGAGGAATGAATCAACCCCATGGGGACCTTGAGATCCTGGTGCATCTGCCGGCCGAAATAGTAGAGGACGGCGGAGAACTCCCGCGCCGATTCGGGGGAGCAAATCACCCATCTGGCGTCCACGTCCTCCACGGGCACGGCGGATGTTTTCCGGGGGACATAGAACAGGCGGATCTGCGGGAAGTTGGCTGAAGCGATCTCCGCTTCGGCGTTGTCCGTTTGGCGGACGGCCCATTGCATGTTCGACTGACCGGAGCCAATCCAGACATCGCCGACGAGCACATCGGCGATCGTGATGGCGTTGATCCCCTGGATCGTCATCGCCGCCGCCGGCCCGGGGGAGAGCGGCTGCAGCCAGGCTTCCCAGCGCCCGAGCGGATCGGTGACGGTTCGAGCGGTCTGGCCGCGGAACGCCACGCTCACCGCTTCACCCGGTTCCGCCTTGCCGAAGATTCGCACCGGCACATCGCGCTGCAGCAGCATGTGGTCGCTGATGACGGCCGGAAGCCGGACATCGGCGCGCGCGTTGCCGGCAAGGGCCAGGACCAGGGTGAGGGCTGTCGCGGAGATGCGGATCAACATGGCGACATTCTACGGGTGGCGCGCGGTGTCAACAAGGAAGGGTTCCACTGGGTTCCACAGGGTTCCGCGGGGTTCCACTAGGTTCTGTTCCACGGGGTTCCGCAAGGTTGAGGGTTCTGGGCGCCGAACCTGAACCCAGTGAACCCTGCTGAACCCCGTCGAACAGAACCTTGCGGAACCCAGTGGAACCCCGCGGAACCCCGTGGAACCCTGTCTAAGGCTTCAGGAAACGATCCAGCCAGTCGAAGGCGACTGCGACGGCTTCGGGCGTCGGGGTGTGTCCCTTGTGGTGATTGAAGTAGCCGATGTTGCGCCCGTCACCGGAAAGCTCGTAGACGGCACGCGCGGCGTTGATGTAATGCCAGCTCTCCTGCTTGTCGTACTCGTCGCCGCCGATCAGCAGGAACGGGCGCGGCGCGATCAGGGCGATCAGCTCGTGCTGGTCGGTGCCGGCGGGCGCACTCGCGAGCTTGTCTCCGAGATACCAGTAGTCCTCGTAGTTCGACATCGTGAAGCCGACGCCGAGCTCCGACGACACGGTCGCGCGGATGCGCGGCTCGAACGCCGCGGCATAGAGCGCCATCTTGCCGCCCAGCGAGTGGCCGATGATGCCAATCCGGCTGGCGTCCGCATCGGGCAGGGTTTCGATGAAGTCGACGACGCGGCGGGCGTCGGCGACCCATTTGCCGAGCCCGGTCGAGCCCGGATGGCGCAGGGCCAGCGTGGCGACGGCTTCGCTGTAGGACTCCCCGTAGCTCTCGCCAAACCAGCGGACCGCGACCGCGAGATACCCGTGCTGCGCGGCCGTGTAGGCATACGCGTTCACGCCCCTGTCCTGTGCATAGCTCCGGCCGCCGAGGTCGGCGCCGGCGGGAGTATCGACGTCGTAGAACGGCACGATCATGACGGGCAGTGGGCGCCGGGCGCTGTTTTGCGGCCTCAGGACGTAGACCTTTTCCCAGACGCCGGGCTCGAGCTCGAGCTCGATGAGCTGGCCTGCGAAATTGCGCTGTGCCACGTCGCGAACCACGCGGGCCGTCGGCGTGCCGCGCGGCAGCCTCGGCACGCTGAGCAGCGTGTCCCATTTGGCGCGGATCTTTGCGGCGTTCTCCTTCCAGCCGGGCGCCAGCGCGGTCAGTGGACCGACGGAGGATTCGAAGCCTTTTGGCGCCTCGTTGTAGCGCCGGAAGAAGGCGTCAGCGGCGACGGGTACGGGGAGTGTCTTTTCCTGAATGCTGCGGGCGATGCGAAACCCGGTGAACCGGCTGCGCCACGCGGGGTCCATCGACGAGCGAAGATCGCGGGACCAGCGCGAGGTCGAGGAAACGAAGGATCCGCCGCGAATCACCCGCGCGAGGCCCGAGCGCGGACCGGACGGATCGCGCACGGCGTCGGGGCTCGTGACGGGGTCGAAATAGTCGCCCGTCCATTCCCACACGTTGCCGCGCAGGTCGAAGACGCCCGAGTGGCCCGGTTTCCTGGAGCGAACGCGGCGCTGTTCCCTGCGTGAGGCCCGGCTCGAGCACGGCCAGGCTCTTGGTGCTGCTGACGCCGAGATGCGCCACGTCGAGAAGCTGCGCATCGCGCGGCATCGGACCGGCCGCGACAATCCATTCGGCTTCCGTCGGCAGCCGGTAACCCGTGCACGCCGGGTCGCGTTCCCCGTTCGCCAGGTCGTAACAGGGCGTCAGCGCCTCTTTCGCGCTTCGCAGGTTGCAGTAGCGAATCGCGTCCCACCAGCTCACGTTCTCGACAGGCCGGTCGGCGCCCTTGTAGACGGAAGGATTCGATGACGTGATCGCCTCGTACTCCGTCTGAGTCACCTCGGCGGCGCCCAGCAGAAACTCGCTCACAAAAACCCGCACGGTGAGGGTCGTGATCTGGTCAGACGCGTCGTACGTGCCGGCCGGGACGCGCACGAGATCCTGCGCGGCGCCCGTGGACGCGGAGCCGGCGAGGAAGGCGAGGAGCAGGCTCAATCGTATTGTCATGGGTCACCAAAAGCGCCATGCTACCAGAGCACGCAGCCCCGGTCCCGACGGAATGCCTCGACACAGCTCCTCCGCCCGCGTCCTTTGCGGCCTCCTCCTCGCCGTGGTGTGCCTGGCGCCGGCCGCCGGCGCCGCGGAACGTCCCCGGCTTGCGGTCCTGACGGACATCGGCGGCGATCCCGACGATCAGCAGTCCATGATTCGCCTCATGGTCTACTCCAACGAGTTCGATATCGAGCTGCTGGTCGCGACGGCCGCCGGGACACGCGGCGAGTTGAAGGAGTCGATCACCCGTCCGGATCTCGTTCGCCGGATCATCGACGCATATGGCGAGGTGCTGCCGAACCTGCAGCGGCACGCCGCGGGCTGGCCGGCGCCCGAAACGCTTCGCGCCCGTGTCATCTCCGGCAATCACCTTCGCGGCCGTGAGCACATCGGCGCGGGTCACGATACGGCGGCGTCGCGGGCGCTGATCGAGCGGATCGATGCGGGCACACCGGAGCGGCCGCTGAACATCACCGTGTGGGGCGGCCAGACCGATCTCGCGCAGGCCCTCTGGCGCGTGAAGCTCGATCGCGGGACGGCCGGCTTCGCCGCATTCGCACGAAAGCTTCGTGTCTACGACATCGGGGATCAGGACGGCGTCGCGGACTGGATGCGCGGTGAGTTCCCGGGCCTGTTCTACATTCTCGCGAAGGCGCCGGCCGGCCGGGACCGCCTGGCTGCCGTGTATCGGGGAATGTATCTCACCGGCGACGAATCCCTGACCAGCCTGGCGTGGATCGACGAGCACGTGCGCCGCCGCGGACCGCTCGGTGCGCTCTACCCGATAAAGACCTGGACGGCGCCCAACCCCCACGGCGTCATGAAGGAAGGCGACACGCCGTCGTGGTTCTTCTTTCTGATATCGGGCGGAAACGATCCTGGGGATCCGTCGAAACCCGGATGGGGCGGACAGTTCGTTCGCGAAAGCGATGGATGGTTCCGCGATCGGCCAGCCGACCGTCAAACGGATCCGCGCGAGCCGGTCAGCCGGTGGCGGCCGGACTTTCAGCGCGACTTCGCCAGGCGCATGGCGTGGTGCGTGCCGGAAGCAAAGTAACCGGGGCCTGCGTCGGACGTCAGCGGGGTGACTCCCGCGTCCGAGGCTCGTGGCCGTCCGCGCCAGGATCCGGCTCGCCGGGAACGTAGTGGACGAACTTGCGCTCGTAGTCCAGGCCCATGCCGAAGGGGAACCGGGCATACGGCCACAGCACCAGGCGCTCCGGCCGTATCTGCGGCGGCATCCCGCGCAGAATGCCCTGCTCGATCGATACGTCCGGAATCTGCCCCGAGACCAGTTGGACGTGCATGGTGCACTGTTCGGCGGCAAACGTCGTGCGGAAGGCGCCGGTCAGGAGGCGCGCTATCCGATGATCGGCATACAGAGCGTCCTTGTAGAAGCCGACGTGTGACCCGTTCGGCAACGCCTCCTTGGCTCGACCCCTCAATGCGATCAATGCCTGGGGAAGATCGGCGGCGATCGCCACGCCATGGCGGCGCGCCACTTTCGTGACGTGCGCGTGGTCGAGCAGGCGCACGACGTCGCCGGTCTGATAGCGGAGGAAGGGTACCGTCCGATCCGGATCCAGCATCGACGTCGTCAGCGCACCGTAGCCGTGGCTGTCGGGATCGACGACCTCGATGAAGGTGCGCAGCGGATTGAACGTGAACAGCATCGGCAGGGGGGCCCCGTCATCGCCGTGGGCGCGCAGGAGGTCGCGCGCGAACGCGGGGTTTCCGAGCGACGCCCGGCGCAGGCCGATGGTCGCCCGCGTCTCGTAACACAGATGGAGGCCGAGCTCGCCCACCCCGAATGACGACGCGATGTAGCCCTGCTCGGGCCGGTCGAGGTCCAAACCGACGCACGCGGCAAGATATCCGCGGAAGTGCTCCCCGAATATCTCCTCCCCCATCATGATGTTCACCCGGTGGCGGCTCCAATCGGCGCCGCGCTCGCGGGCGTAGTCGGTGAAGCGCTTCATGAACAGCGGATCCCCGCAGAGGACAATCTGCTCGTAGTGGTGTCCAAACGTCTCCACGAGCGCCAGGGCCATGTCTTCGCGCACGCTCGTGGTCGCGACCGTCATGCAGTGGGACGAGAACACCACGCCCATCGGCAGACAGTTGATCGTGAGCGTCTTTCGCGTCTTGACCCCGAAGGCGTCGTCGAAAGCCCGATCCATCAGCTCGGCGTTTGCGGAGACCTGCTTTCTGCTGATCACGCCGAACGAGAATCGGCCTCCGTGCCCGGAGCTCGTGAGCACGTCGGCGACGTCGAGCAAGGCTCCTCCGACACTGAGCTGGTCGAGCGGGAACCGATCGAACGTGTTGCTCTTGGACAGGAGGGGACACAGGCGGCTGAACGACGTGATATCGGTCACGTGTTCCGCGCGGACGCCATGTTCTTCGAGCAGCGCGCGATACGCCGGCACGCCGGAGGCTGCCCGGCGGAACTCGGTCAGCAACCGGGCTTCCGTCTCGATTCCGAATACTGGTGTGTCGAACTCGACGGTCACATCTCTTCCCACCATGGGACCGTCGCAACAGGCTGCCGGCCGTCGGGCTTCGTGAATGCGCCTTCGTTGGTCTGCACTCTGAGCCCGGGTTGAAGACCGCCCGTTTGCAGATTGATGGCGAACCCGTCCAGCCCCCGGAACCGACCGGACCGAATGACGGCGTCGAGCTCCTGTATGGCCATCTGGTAAGGGATGACGACTCCGTAGTATTCGCACTCGGGTCCAAATGCCCGGAACGGAAACCCTTGTTGGGCGAGTTGATGCCGCAGCGGCTCTTGCATCGCCGTCAGCCAGTGGGTCGCGCCGATCCGTTTCGTCTCGTCGTACAGGGCCTTCAGGACCGTCATGAACGCGTCCTCACCGACGCGCCGGCGTTCGACACGGGCGTAGTCCATCATGGTGGCTGACTTCGACACGTTCTCTTTGCCGGACACCACATGATTCCGGCTCCGGCGGTGGCTTCGGCCCACGACCAGCCGGCCGACCTCCACCAGTTGAGGATTCGCCCTGTGGAACTCGATCTCGTGCGGAAACGAGGTGCAGTGATCGAACAGCGGCAAGCCCTTCGCGCTGACCTTCACTGCGCGTGAGGTTGCGGCGAGCGCGCCGGAAGCATCGACCGCGCCGACATGGAGGGCGTGCCGATCGAACTCGTCGATCTCCTGTCCCGCGGGATACTGCCCAGCCGGCAGGAAATCACGTTCCAGGCAGTAGACCTCGTACCTCAGCCGGTAGCTTTGTTCGAGCAGGTGGGGCACATTGTCGATTGGTCCGCCCACAAAGCGCGGTGCGCCCGTGCCCGAATGGCCGGCGCGTCCCACGCCGAAGTAGTTTCGATGGGTCAGATCCATTGTTTACGCTGGCCACAGGCTTGGGGAAAGTGCAGCGGCCGGGCTGGCCGCCGTTTCCATCGATCTGGCAAGCGCGGTGCCCGCGCCTTCGCGTGAGATCGGCAGCGAATCCGACGTTCCGGGCGCACGCCTAAGTACCACTTGCGGCCGTGGACCCACGATAAACGTCGCACACTCGCAGGTCTGTTCGAGAGATCTGGACCGAGAGCCGGCCTCCAGAAAAAGAAGCGCCGCTCGATCTGGCCCGGACTTCGCAGTTACCCGCTCGGAAGTCAATCTTTCCTCGCGTAATTCGTTGTCTCACGGCTCCGCGGCTGGGGATTTTTGCTTACTGGATCGCGGGGAGGCTGTCGCAACGGCTAACTCAACCGTAGTGTTTCCGGACGCCGGTCGACGGATTCTGAGGCGCGTACCGGTTGAACGAGCGATTCCTGAGGCCTTGACCAAGGGTTGCAAACGCATGAGCAGGACAGACGTCCACGTCACGCCGGCACGCTCCCCACTCGCTGTTTGTGCGCAATTGACTCAGGCGATCGGCCGCACCGAGTCCCTGGAAGAGATTTACGAGGCGGCGCTCGATGCGCTGTCGGCTGGCCTGGGCGTCGAACGGGCGTCGGTTCTCCTCTTCGAGCCTGACGGCGTCATGCGCTTCAAAGCCTGGCGCGGCCTGTCGGATTCATATCGCCGGGCGGTCGAAGGTCACACGCCCTGGTTGCCGCACGCCAGATGCGCCGAACCGATTGTCGTCGCCGACGTTCAGCAGGATGCGGGCCTGGCCGCCTTCCTGCCGACGATACGCGCCGAGAACATCGCGGCCATGGCGTTCATTCCGCTCGAAGGGGTTGACGGCGTCCTCGGCAAGTTCATGTTGTATTACGGGGAGCCGCACCACCTGTCGTCCGAAGAGGTGCAACTCGCCAGTGTCATTGCGGCACAGATCGCCTTTGCCGTCGAACGGACGCAGGCGCACCAGGCGTCGCGCACCAGCCAGGCGGGGCGAAAGGAGGCCGAACTGGCGCGGGTCGAGGCGCTCGAGCAATCGAACCGGGCCTCGCAACGGCTCGCCGCCATCGTGCAGTCGTCCGACGATGCGATCATCAGCAAAGACCTGAACGGCGTGATCATGTCGTGGAATCCCGCCGCCGAGCGGATGTTCGGCTACTCCGAGTCCGAAGCCGTCGGCCAGTCGATCACGCTGATCCTCCCGCTCGACCGGCGCACGGAAGAAGATCAGGTCCTTGGCCACATCCGGGCGGGTGAGCCGGTGGAAATGGAAACGGTTCGGCAGCACAGGAGCGGCAGCCGCATCGACATTTCATTGAAGGTGTCTCCCGTCAAGAACGCCGACGGGCGGATCGTCGGGGCGTCCAAGATTGCGCGCGACATCACCCCCCGGAAACGGGCCGACGCCGAACGCGCCGAGCTCCAGCGCCGCCTGAGCCTGCTCGTCGAGGCGTCGGCCTCCTTGCTGAACTCGCCGGAGACCGAATCGGTACGGTCCGCAACGATGTCGCTGGCGCGGCAGCTGCTCGTCGCCGACGGATACGCCGTCTGGGTGAACGATCCCGGTCAGCCCGGCTGGCGAGCGGCGGCATCCGAGGGTATCTCCGACGATTTCTCCAATCGTGTGATCTCGTCATACCGGGGCGGCGTGGCGCCCCGCGCGTTGTCCTTTTCGGAGCCCCTGGCGGTCACCGACGTCTACGCGGAACCACTGCTCGAGGAACAACAGGCGGCATACCGGCACGAGGGGATCCGGTCGGTGCTCGTGTGCCCGATGCGGCTCGGCTCCGAGCGCGTGGCAACACTCGTCTTCTACTACCGCAGCGCTCACGCCTTCGGCGACATCGACGTGCAGACGGGTCAGGCGCTGGCGAACCTCGCCGCGGCCGCCCTGACCACCGCCGATCTGTACGAGGAGCAGCGCGCGCAACGGCACGCGGCGGAATCCAGGCAGCGTCATGCGGCGTTCCTCGCCGACGCCACGACGATCCTGTCGCGCTCGCTCGACTACGAGCACACGCTCGCCGTGGTGGCGCGGCTCGCCGTTCCGGAAATCGCGGACTGGTGCGTGGTCGACATGCTCGATGAAGTCGGACGGCTGCAGCGGCTGGCGGTCGCCCATTTCGATCCGGCGAAGGTCGAGTACGCGCGGGCGCTCCAGCAGCGATATCCCGCGGATCCGAATTCCACGGCCGGCGTACACGAAGTGCTCCGCACCGGCAAGCCGGTGATGATGGCGAGCATTTCCGCGGACCGGGTGGCGGCGAGCGCGCGCGACGATGAACATCGCCGCATCCTGGCGGAGCTCGGACTCACGTCCTACATGTGCGTGCCGCTGCTGTCCACGAGCGGCACGATCGGCGCGCTCTCGTTCGTGTTTGCGGAGTCGGGCCGCCATTACACGGAGCGCGACCTCGCCTTTGCGCAGGACGTTGCGGCACGGGCCGCCCTGGCGATCGACAACGCGCTGGCGTACCGCCGCGCCTACGACGCCAACCGCTTGAAGGACGAGTTCCTCGCGACGCTGTCACACGAGCTGCGGACGCCGTTGAACGCGATCCTCGGATACGCGCAGATGTTGAGCATGGGCGTCCTGCAGGAAGAGCGTCAGTCGCACGCGATTGCCGTGCTGACCCGCAACGCCGAATCGCTGCGGCAGATGATCGACGACGTGCTCGACGTGTCGCGAATCACGTCCGGCAAGATCCGGCTGAACGTGATGCCCGTGCAGCTCGACGAGATCGTCAGGAACGCCGTGGCCACGATGCAGCCGGCCGCCGATGCCAAAGGCGTGGCTCTTCAGGTCGTGGTTGACGCGGAGATCGCGCCGGTCCCGGGCGACCAGGATCGCCTGCAGCAGGTGGTGTGGAACCTGCTGTCCAATGCCGTGAAATTCACGCCGCGCGGCGGGCACGTCCGGCTCCGCGTCGCGCCCCTCGACTCCCGCGTCCAGCTCGTCCTGAGCGACGACGGGCAGGGGATCGATCCGGCGTTCCTGCCTCACATCTTCGAGCGATTCCGGCAGGCGGACAGCCGTTTCGCGCGGGAGCACGGAGGCCTCGGGCTCGGGCTCGCGATTGCGCGCGAGATCGTCGAGCTGCACGGAGGGACCCTCACGGCCACGAGCGACGGCCCGGGCACGGGGGCGACCTTCACGGTCAGTCTTCAGCCGATGAGCGCGCCGCGTGAGATCGTGAGCGCGGCGCCGGGAGCACGGCCGGCAACAGCTGCCGCCGCGGCGGCGGGCCTTCCGGACCATCTCAAAGCCGTACGCATCCTCGCGGTCGACGATCAGGAAGACGCGCTGGGGTTGCTTCGTGTGATTCTTGAAAGCGCGGGAGCGGACGTCACGACGGCGGCCTCAGCGCGGCACGCACTCGACTTCCTTCAGAACGGCGCGTACGATGCGCTCATTACCGATATCGGCATGCCCCAGATGGACGGCTTGGAGCTGATCCGCGCCGTCAGGCAGACGCTGTCGTCCCCCGCGAATCGAATTCCCGCGGCAGCGCTGACCGCCTACGCCCGATCCGAAGACCGCGTCGCGGCATTGGCGAGCGGCTTTCAGACCCACATCGCGAAGCCGGTGAACCCGTCCGAGCTCGTGCTGGCCGTCGCCGCCATGCTCAGGCGATCCGCCCTGCTCCCCTGATCGGTATTCCGAAACACGCCCGCCACCTCAATGCCCCGCCGGCCGCACGTAGACGCGCGCGCCGCCAAGGTAGGTCGCCTCGACCTTGATGTCCTTCACCGCTTCGACCGGGCAGGTGAGGATGTCGCGGTCGAGCACGATGAAGTCGGCGAGCTTGCCCGGCTCGAGCGATCCCTTCTGCGCCTCCTCGAACGTCAGGAACGCGTTGTTGATCGTGTAGAGGCGGATGGCCTGCTCGCGCGTCAGGGCCTGCTCGGGATGCAGCGGCGCCGTGCTTCCCGTCGGCTGCCGCACGATCGTCGTCCACATGGCGAGAAACGGGTTGTAGGGGTTGATCGAGCGCAGGCTGCCGATCTTCTGCATGTGATCGGAGCCTCCGCCGACCGTCACGCCCTGCTCGAAGAGCGTGCGATAGGGGTGGAAGTAGGCGAGCCGCTCGACGCCGAAGTGCTGGCGAAGCGTCGTGCCGTCGAGGTAGAGCCAGGCCGGCTGCAGGTTGGCGACGACGCCCAGCGCCTGCATCTTCGCGATGGCTTCGGGGCTCATGAAGCTGGCGTGCGTGATGCTCGGCCGGCGGGCGCGCACCGGAAAGTCGTCGCGGTTGATGCGCTCGTAGGCCGCGACCATGGCATCGACCGCCGCGTCGCCCTGCGAATGCGCCGTGAACTGCAGGTCGTTCGCGAGCGCGAGCTTGGCGATCTGGTAGAGCTTCTCCGGCTCGATGAACCGGACGCCGCGGTACTCCGGATCGTCAATCGAGTAGATCTTGCTGACGCCCCACGGCTGCCGCATGTAGGCGCTGCCGGTCAGCATCCCGCCATCCATGAACGCCTTGATGCCCCGCAGCCACAGCATGTCGCTGTGCTGGTGCAGCGGGTGCGACGCGGCCTCGCGAATCGCGGCTTCGATCCGGTCGAGCGGCGCCTGGGCGTCCACGCCGTAGGCCATGAACGTGCGGCACGTCAGCGCGTTCTGTGCGAGAAGCGTCCGGTACAGCTCGAGGCCGCTCTGATCGGCATTGGCGTCGACGATGCTGGTGATGCCGACGGCGTTGTAGTCGGCCAGCAGTTCGCGCAACCGGGCGAGGCGGTCGGCGGCGGTCGGCGAGGACCCGCCTGGCCCCGACCGGATGTAGCGCCCGCAGTTGCGCAGGATGCCCGTCGGCTGGCCGCTCGCGTCGCGCTCGACGCGGCAGGGCTCGCCGTCGGGGACTCGGAACTTCGCGTCGATGCCGCTCATCGACAGGGCCAGTGAGTTCAGCGAGGCGTCCGGCCCGGTGCGAAAGGCGGCCGGACGGCCGGGCGCCGCCAGGTCGAGCTCGGCGCGGGTCGGATAGCGCTGCTCGCGAAGGCGCGTGATGAAGACCTGGGACAGGGTAATCCAGCGCCCGGGATCGGTCGTCCTGGCGCGCTCCCGGAAGTACGCGAGAACGTCGCCGATGTTCTCCATGTCCGGGACAGGCTGCTCGAACTCGTACATCGACGCGCTCGGCGCGTGGACGTGGGAATCGATCAGCCCCGGCAGCACCGTCCTGCCGCCGAGATTGACCTGCTGCGTGTCCGATCCGGCCAGCTTCAGGATGTCGGCGTTCGTGCCCGTCGCGGCGATGCGCCCGTCGCGAATCGCCATGGCCTCCACGGTGCGAAACTGCGGATCGACGGTCACGATCTTGCCGGTGTGAAAGATGTGGCTCGGCGGGGGTTCGCGCTGGTAGCCGGCTGCGACAACGAGCGACAGAAGGACGGGGGCCAGGTGGCGGTTCATCGGCAGTCTCCGTAAGGTCGGCCGCGCACCTGGTACACCATCTGCCTGGCGGGGCTCGCGTCAAACAGCGTCGCGGAGGCGACTGCTGTCAACAGCGTCGCGCAGGCGACGCCGGTACTCCGAGAGACTGCCACCGTCGCCAGCTCAACGCAAGCCCCTCCCCGCGACCTCGACCGTGGCTCGACGTGCTTCCAGGTTGGTCTTGAACGCCTTGGCGCCCTGCTCGATCAGCGGCGCAAGGTTGCCGGCGATGTCCTGCGGCAGGAAATCGGTGATCCAGACGAACAGACAGCGTCCCGGTCCCGCGTCGACCACTTGCATGGACGCGTGGTGATAGGTCATCCCAGGCCCATTAAGGGCAGCGTACGCCACACGCCGCTTCGCTTCACTGACATCCAGGATGCGCTCCTGCACTTCCATTCCATCGGCGAATCGGACCGTGCGCGTCTCGCCGTCCAAATGCCCATCTACCAGCACCGGAGCGAAGAGCTTGTGCGGTTCTCCGACGAGTCGCAGCGCGGCCCACGCTTGTTCCGAGCCGACCTCAACGACCAGTTGCTTGTGAATTGATGCCATTCCCCTTTGACCCTCCTGATTCCTGCCGCGCAATCTCGTGCCCGGGTCAAGAAGATAAGCAAATCACTCACCACAACCCGCAGGGATTCCACCTCGACGAGGTTCGCGCACGCCGGGCTCAGCGCCTGAGGTGACCGGGCGCGAAGTCCCGTCAACTCAGCAGCGCGCAAGACTCGGAGATCCAGGACATATCGATCAGCTCACTCGCAGCCGCATCAGGATGGGATGGCCGGCAGTGGAAGCCGATGCTACCGGTATGGAAAACGTGGTGACGACCGCGGTCAGATCCAGCGCGCCTTGTAGAGGTGCTCGCCGGGCAGACGCAGCGTTCCGTCCGGACGCTGAAAATGCAGGTGCTCGGCCCACCAGTTCGGACTCTCGGCCTGGATGTAGACGACGCGGCCGGTTCGCGGATGGATGTTGTAGCTCTTGATATTGGCGCGATCGCCGAGCGCGTCGTGCGGCGAGAGTTGCCGCCGCTCGCGATCGAACTCGAAACAACGCCGCACGGTGCTCAGGAACAGGCGCGAGGAGCCGGGGATCGCCACCAGATCGTGTCCACCTTCATTGGGGAGCGCGATCTCGAAAGTCCGAGCGAGCTTGGTCGGACCGACGGCCGGGCCGACGTGGTACGCGCGCAGCACGTCGCCGCCGAGCGCCCAGAGCACGCCGCGCGCATCGTCCCACACCGCGCCATGCGCGGAGCGAAGCTCGTCGCTCGCGAGCTCCTTGCCGGTCGCGGCGTCGAAGATCACGAGCCGGTTGCCGGTCCCTGCGTTCGAGACGGAGGCGGCCGCCGCGATGCGCTCACCCGGCAGCATCTCGATGGAGTGCGCGTTGGTCACGCGCGCGGAGAACGACGCGCGGCGCGTCTCGCGATCGACGAGGGCCACGCCGCCGCCGGACGAGGAGATGAGAATCCTGCGGCCGCCATCGACCGGCTTGCAGTCGTCGGTGGTTCGAAACAGCGCGTGCATGTCCGCCGGGATCCCGGGGCTGTCGGCCGCGCGCCAGGACCACACCTTGCGGTGCGCCGGGGCCGGGCCCTCGCCGACCGCCAGGATGAAGACTTCGTCCCACCCGCACACGATGAGCTCGGTCTCACTCGACGCCTGCCGCCCGGCGGCCGCGGCCTGGCGGGCCGCCAGCGGGACGGCGAACAGCGTCAGCAACGCGTCTCGACGATTCAGGAACATCTCCGGGATTCTATCGCGCGCCGCGCGACGTTCGCTGAACGTTATCCACGGTCCTTTGCGCCGAGCGGCGCGAACAGCCCCGCGACGTAGAGGCCAAGGCCGGCCGCCAGGACGAGCGTCCACGGGGTCGCCGGGGGCATGGCAAGCAGACCGCCCGTCATGCCGCCGACCCTGGGCGACGGGAAGTCGATCGGCGCCCCGACGCCGGAAGCCATCGACAGGGCGATCAAGGATCCGGCCGCGAGGCCGCCAGGTGCGATGGCCCACGCCGACCAGTCACGCGTGCTGCTTGTCTCCGGTATCTCCGCAGCAACAGGAGCGGGGTGCGGACCTTCGATCTGCGCGATGCGCGCGAGCACGGCCGCGGTCAGGCTCGGGGGCGCCGCCGGCTGCGGCAAACCGGCCAGATCCGTCGTGAGCGCGGTCGCCGCCTCCAGCGCGGGCCCGCACGTGGCGCACTGGCGGGCATGCTGCCACGCGGCGTCGAGGTGCGCGCGCGGATAGTCGGCGAAGGGCCCTGCATCGATGAGCCCGAGAACGTGAGCGCAGGTCATGGCAATGTCTCCCGCTGAGAAACGGTCGCGGCCTCGAGGCGCTCGCGCAGATGACGCCTGGCCCGGAAGAGCAGCGTCTTGATCGTCCCGGTGGTGACGCCGAGCGCGCGCGCGATGTCACCGACGGCCATCTCGTCGCGGTAGTAAAGCATCACGGCGGTCCGTTCTCCCGAGGCCAGCGCCGCCACCGCTTGCCACAGCCCGCGGCGGCGCTCATCGGCGATAAGGGTCGGTCAGCGCGGCCGCCGTCGCGCCCGGCTCCTCCGCGCTTTCGAGCGGCGCGCCCTCGCGCCGCACCGTCCGCCCGTGACGTCGCAGCCAGTTCTGCGCCAGCCGTACGGCGATCGACGCCAGCCACGGGTAGAACGGCCGGCGATCGTCGTAGTGATCGAGGTGGGTGTAGGCGCGAACGAACGCGTCCTGAGTGACCTCTTCGGCGCCGGCGGGGTGGCGGACCATCATCAACGCCAGGCCGAACAGCCGGCCTTGGTACGTCTGCACCAGGCGCCCGAACGCCTCGCGATCGCCGCGCCGGACCTCGCGGACGGCGTCGCGGTCCGCGGCGCTCACGCTCCAGGCTGGTCCGGGTCGTCAACGAGGCCCAACCCCATCGACGTATACAGCAGCTTGCGTCCGCCATAAAAGAGCGGGATGAGCCCCACCAGGACGAACGGCGAGAAGATGAGCCCGATCATGCAGAACACCAGACCCCTCAGCACGAGATCGGCCGCGTCCCGTTTTTCGGCATCGGAGCGGGGCGCGGCCCGCAAGTAGGCGCCCGTGGACGCGTATCCGAATTGCTTCGCCCGGCGCCTGACGAGCGCCGCGAACAGCACGATCGCGACCGGAACGCCGGCCACGACCGCCAGGACTGCCAAAATAAAGAGATCGGGAACAAAGCCCAGACCCACGTTCACCTCCCGTTGCGTGGCCGGCCTGTAGCCTCATCGCATGCCCAGCCATCTGGAAGGTATACAACGCCCGAGGGCAGCCGGTTGACAGCCCTTACCGCGGATGAGCGAAGTCAGCCGCGGCCCCTACGCCAGGCCGATTGCCCCGAGCGCTCGTGTTAGGATGCGGCGTCTTCAACCCAGCAAGGAGGCGGCATGCGATTCACGGCAACGGTCGGCTTGGCGTTGGTGCTGCTGGTTCCTGGCGCGGCCCTCGGGCAGGCGGCCGCCGGGGGCGACGATGCGGCCGTCCGCCGCGTCGTCCAGCAGCACGATCAGACCCGGACCAGCGGTGACTGGAAAGGGTCGGCGAATCTGTTCGCGGAGGACGGGGCGACGCTCACCTCTTCTGGGGAATGGCGACGGGGGCGCGCGCAGATCGAAAAAGGTGGCGCCGCCGCGGGGGCCGGCGTCTACAAAGGCGCCAAGTACGCGACAACGATAGATAGCGTCCGCCTGCTCGCGCCGACCGTGGCCCTGGCCGACGGCACATTCGAGATCAGCGGCATCGGGGGCGGAAGCCGTAAGGGGCACTCCACCTACGTCCTCGTGAAGTCAGGCGAGGCGTGGCGAATTGCCGCGTCGCGATCGATGGTCCCCACGCCTGTGGGACCGACGCCGCCTCGCTAAGCGTAGGACTCGCGTTACTCCGGCAACCGCGCAAGGATCCGTGCCAGGGTCCGTTGCTCAGCGGCGGAGACAACTCTTTTGACTATAATCCCGTCCGCCCGTGCATTCGTCGGGCCGGAATGAGAAGGGTCAGGAGTAAGAGGGCATGACGACATTCTTGAACACGAGGACGTAAGCGCGGATTCGTGGCGATTCTGTTCGGCGACTGGGGCAGCGGCAAGAGCTTCTTCATGTCGGAGATGCGTCAGCTGATCGCCCAACTCGGCGACTACTCGCGCGGCGGGGGTGGACGCTTCTGCCAGAACGTCGTCCAGCTCGAGTTCAACGCCTGGCACTACATGGACTCCGACCTCTGGGCGAGCCTCGCCCGTGAGATCTTCGAAAGCCTGGCGACGGCGATCGCGGATCGCGAGAACCCGGAACTGAACCTCGAACGCGAGCGGCTCCGCGCCGCGACGCGGAGCACGAAGGATCTCATCGCGACGACGACAGCACAGGTCGCCGAGCTTCAGAGCCGCCTGGAGGAAACCAGCGCGCCAGCTGACAACCGTCGAGCAGGCGCGCGCGTCAGTGGCCGACGTCACTCGCGCGACGGTGCTGGCGGTGCTCCAGACGCCGGAAGTGGAACGCAAGCTCCGCACGGTCGCGGCAGACCTGAAGCTCGACGACGTCGATCAGAACGTCGGCGATCTGAAAGAGCAGCTCGACCAACTCTCTGGCAGTGCGCGCCTCGGCGCACGCGCTGGCCGGTGGTCACGCACAGCGCTGGCAAGGCCTGGTGCTGGGCCTCCTGCTGGTGGCGGTCGCCGCGGTCGTGGTCTACGAGGTGACGAGTCGCTACGCTCAAGACATCGCCGCGACGATGACCCGCGTCGCCACCATCGCGGCGCCCTTCCGAAGCGTGCCACGGTCGGCCCGCCCCCGAAGGACGCGCTCCTGCTCGTCGGCGATTCCATCGTCCGCTGGAAAATCGCTCCAGCAGGACTATCCCGCACCACCAGATCGGTCAACGGCGGCCTTCGAAGCGGAGCGCGGGCGTCTACGAGGAGCAGCGTACCGCTCAGGAGCTGGAGCTGGAACGCCTGACGAAACTGTCGCGCGAGCTCGGTCGGCTCGACGCGAGCCGGCAGCTGGTCGATTTCATTCGCCAGCGCGACGGCGGCAGCGATACAGGGCGCAACTAGGCACCGTCGGCTCGGGCGAGTCAGGACTTCCGGCGGCTGAGCGATCTCATGGCCCGGGCGGCAGCCGCGCGGAAGAGGCAAGCGGAGCGGCCAGCCGCTGGAGGGCGATGCAGGAGGACGCCCGGCTGCCGCGAATCGATCGAATCGTGCTCTACATCGACGACCTCGACCGCTGCCCGGAGGTGAAGGTGGTCGAAGTGCTGCAGGCTGTACACCTCCTCTTGGCGTATCCGCTGTTCGTGGTCGTCGTTGGGCGTCGATCCTCGGTGGCTGCTGCACTCCCTCGAGGAACAGTCGCGTGCATTTCAAACCTCCGGCCGGCCGAGGCGTTGACCGGACGGCGACGGAGTGGCGCTCGACAGCGCTCGACTATCTGGAAAAGATCTTCCAGATTCCGTTCAAGCTACGCCCGATGGTCGCGGATTTCAAGGAGTTCGTCGGACCGACGGCTCCACGCGAAGCTGCCGAGACCGGGACCCCTTCGTCTCCAATCTCGCTCTCACCGAGCGCGCGATGGAACGAGCGAAGACGCCGGGAAGAGAGCTCAACGCGCTCATCGCGGACTTCGTGAACCGCACACCGCGTCTGAAATACATCGAAACGGCCCACGAGCTGATGCCAAGGGCGCCGCGGCCAAGCGGTTCGTCAACGCACCGGCTGATTCAGCGTCGACACGGAGCCACAAGCTGACGGTTCCTCAGCGCGCGAGTCCGCGCCGTTCAGGCTGCTGGCAATCGTGACCGGCGCGCCCGCCGAGAGCTCGGAGATTCTTCGCGAGCTGCTGGCGCGGCCGGCTGAGGGCGCCTGGAACACGAAATGGTGGGACCTGGTGGACGAGCGTGGTGAAGCCGCGACTTCATAGGGCCGGTTGGCAATGGCTCAATAGCCGGCTGGAGTCGTTGCGCCGTGACTGGAGGTCCCGGAAACGTGCGAGGGCTTCCGCAAGTGGGCGGACGACGTGGCCCGGTACTCGTTCTATTCAGGACGGGTGCTGCTCGGGCCGCCACGCGAGTGTTCGGGATGCAGCCATGAGCGACGCCCGCTGGTATCCTGCCTGATGCCCACGCCGACCGCCGGCGTTACGTGCCGGGCGCCGTGGCCTCGTTCCTGGCGCAGGACTACGAGCCGCGTGAGCTATCTTCTGGACGACGGTCAGGATGCGGTCGACGATTCGATTCCGGCGGAGTGCGCGAATCCGCTACGTGCGTGTCCCGAACGGAAAGTCTCTGGGTGAAAAGCGCAACGAGGCCTGTCGACTGGCGCGAGGTGAGATCCTGCTGCACTGGGACGACGATGACTGGTCGGCGCCCTGGCGAATCTCCGTATCAGGTGCAGGAGTTAAGCACGCGCAGGCGAGCAGACGTGTGCGGCCTCGACCGGCTCTGGTTTTATGACGGTGAGCGTGACGCGGCGTGGTGGTATCGATACGCTGGGCGTCGGCGTGCCATGGTTGGCAGGCAGCAGCTTGTGCTTCCGCCGCCAGTTCTGGGAGCAGCAGCCCTTTCCCGACTTGACCGAAGGCGAGGACACGGCTTTGGATCGCGGGTGCGGTGGGGCCGCGCGTGCTTCCCTGCCGCGTCGATTTCCTGATTGCGCGCGTGCCACGCCGGCAACACGAGTCCCAAGCAGACAGAAGGAGAGTGCTGGACGAGGCGATCCGGCTCGAGTGCGCGAGCTGCTCGGCTGATCGCTCTGGTCCTGGGCGCGACGGCGGCGCCGCTCGTGTCGTGCATTCTGCCGACAGGTGGTCGGCGGTCCTTCTGCGCGTTGGCGTTGGAAGCCTTTCTCGCGCAGGACTACCCGTGCAAAGAGGTAATCGTCGTCGACGAAGGGCCGCGATCCGGTCGAGGATCTCGTTGGCCGCGATCCCGGAAGCAACCTACCTGTGGTTGCCTGAACGCCGCTGCCTTGCGGCGAAGCGGAACCTCGCCTGTGCGGTCGCGCGCGGTGACGTCTTCGTGCAGTGGGACGATGACGATTGGTATGGTGCAGCGCGACTGTCACGGCAGGTCGGACCCGATTGTCGCAGGGCGGGCCGAGATCACCGCGCTGGATGACACGTTGGGTCGCGCTGTTTCCGGCAGGTGAGTTCTGGGCGATCTCGCCCGCACTCCATCAGCGCATGTTCTACCTCGACGTGCACGGCGGGACGCTCGCCTTCGACCGGTCTGTCTGGTCCGGCGGTGCGCGGTACCCGGAAGACAGCATGGCCGGAGGACGCCGGCTTCTCTGGACGATGCCGTCAGTCGAGGCAACCGGCTTCTGCGCGTGCCGAACGAGGAGCTGTTCGTCTACGTCCGGCACCGACGCGAATGCCTGGAGTTTCCCGGTCGGCCGCATCGTGATCCATGCGGCTGGCGCCGCACGCAGGCGCCGCGAGCGTTTGGACCAACCCTGCTGTCACGCTATCGGGCGGCCGCGCCAGAATCAGAGTGAGACGGCGTTTGGTGAGCGATGCGGGGCCCTTCCCTGATTCACGTGCGGGGGTTAGGATTGGCGGATGACCGGATCGGGACTCCGCCCGCCGCGCGCCGTCACCCGCCGCGCGTTCCTCTCTCATGCGGGCGCCGTGGGCGCGGCCGCCATGTTCGCGCGCGCGGCCCTGGCGGGTGAGCAGCAGACGATCGTGCTGCCGTTCGACAACGGCGAACGGCAGCTGGTCGCATTCCCGCAGAAGCGGCCGCTGATCGTGTTGACGAGCCGTCCGCCGCAGCTGGAAACACCCTTCGGAGTCTTCAACGAGGGGGTGCTCACCCCGAACGATGCCTTTTTCGTGCGGTATCACTGGAGCGGCCTTCCCCTCTCCATCGATCCGGCGGCCTACCGGCTGCGCGTCGGCGGCAGCGTTGGCAACCCTCTCGAGCTCTCCCTCGAAGCGCTGCAGCGTCTAGCCTCCCCGGGAGATCTCGTCGCGGTCAATCAGTGCTCGGGGAACGGCCGCGGCCATTTCGCCCCACGCGTGAACGGCGGCCAGATGTCGAATGGCGCAATGGGCAACGCGCGCTGGACGGGCATCCCCTTGAAGACAGTGCTCGAGAAAGCGGGCGTCGGGCGTGGCGCGCGACAGGTTGTCTTCGACGGCCTGGATCGTCCTCCCGTGGGCGACGGCCCGGATTTCGTCAAGGCGCTCGACATCGACCACGCGCTCGACGGCGAGGTGATGCTGGCCTGGCAGATGAACGGCGCGGAGTTGCCGCTGCTGAACGGCTACCCGCTGCGCCTCGTCGTGCCCGGGTATTACGGCACCTACTGGATCAAACACGTCTCGGGTATCGACGTCGTGGACAAGCCGTTCGACGGCTTCTGGATGAGCACGGCCTACCGGATCCCAAACAACCAATGCGCCTGCGTGGAGCCCGGCACAGCGCCGGCCGCGACCACGCCGATCAACCGCTTCAACGTGCGGTCGTTCATCACGACGCCGCTCGACGGATCGCAGGTGCCGGCTGGACGGGCCACGACCGTTCGCGGCATCGCGTTCGACGGCGGGTATGGCATCACGGAGGTCGCGTTCTCGGGCGATGACGGGCGCACCTGGCAGTCCGCAACGCTCGGGAAGGATCTCGGACGCTATTCGTTCCGCGAATGGACGATCCCGTTCACACCGGCGCGCAAAGGCGCCACGCAGCTGCGGGTGCGGGCGGTCAATCGCATCGGTCAGAGTCAGCCGATGACGGCGCTCTGGAACCCCGCGGGCTACATGCGCAACGTCGTCGAGACCGTGCGCGTCGTCGCCGTCTGAGGAGTGGAACGATGACGAAGCTCGCCTCTGTCCTCCTGGCGGCCGCGGTCGTGTCGGGCTCGACGCCGGACACTGCGCCGCCTCAACGCACCGTGACGATGCCTCCCGAAACAGCCGTCCTCCGCGCGAGCGACCTGCCTGGCTACCAGCTCGTGCAGAGGAACTGCGCCACGTGCCACTCCGCGCACTACGTGACGACGCAGCCGCCGGCATCGAGCCGCGCCTACTGGGACGCGACGGTCAGGAAGATGAAGAAGCCGTTCGGCGCGCCGTTCCCCGACGAGGACGTGCCGGCGATGGTCGACTATTTGGTGAAGACTTACGGAGCAGAGCGGCCTGGCGCACCGGACGCGAAGAAGCAGCGGCCGTAGGTCCGGCTAAAGCGGATGCCACCTTCGGTTTTGAAACCGGCTCTAGTCACGGACGCCCAACGCCGAAAGCTCGCTGGCTGTCCACGGCGACTGACGTCCTTGTGAGCCTGCGCGAACCCTTCCCACGGTTGCGGGCGACACCGGTCCGGCTTCATGTCCCCAGGCACGCCGCGTATAAGTAAGGATGGCGGCGAGCTGCTGATCGTCGAGCGTACCCATGGCCGGCATCAGCAGGTCGCCCTTCAGGCCATTCAGCACGATCCGGATCAGCAGTTCTTCCTGTCCGAGCACCCACTTCGAGTTTCGCAGTGGTGTGGCGAGCCGCGCCATGCCGCTGCCGTCGTCCTGATGACAGGGCGCGCAATGCGTCAGAAACGCCTCCCTGCCTCGTTCGGTAACAGTGGCTGCAGTTCGTTCTAGTCCGGCGCCGGCGCTGCCCCGGGCTGCGGCGAGTGCGCCTGCCTGTTTGACCGCTTCCGGATGGCCCAGCCTTGCCGCCACATCGAGAAGAGCACCGGTGTGAGGTTGATCTGCCCACCATCGATCGATCACGGTCGAGAGGCGCCTTGGTACCTGCTCGGGGCCCGCGCCCTGCTGGAGTCCGAGCTGGATCCCGCCGAGCAGCCGGTCGCGAAGCGGGGCCGGCGCCATCTCGAGGAGCCGCGCAAGCCGCGTCAGGCTTCTGTCGCTGACCTCCGGCGTGTAGTTGGTCTCCCATTCCGTGTAGTCACCCTTGCCGCCTGGCATCCGGCTTCGCGGATACTGCGCATATTCCTTCCAGTTCTTCTCGGGATCGATGCGCGTGAACGAGGGCCTGTCGCCACGCTCGGCGGCCAGCCGCCGGGCGATGCGTCCGGCAAGATGTTCGGTGAAGAGAGGCGCCTGCCAGACGCCGGCCTCTTCCAGCCAGGTCAAGACGGCCTCCGCGTCGCTGGTGATCTTGTCCTCGATGGCCCACCAGATTCGCAGCGGGACGTGCTTGTCCGAGACGTCGTCCTGCCGGAGGATCAGCTCGCGCAGCACCGCGAGTGCGTCGGCTGCTTCGAGGCGCCCCGCCGCACTGGCGAGCTCGCTCCGCACCTCGGCATCCGGCTCGGTGCGCGCCAGTCTGACCAGCCTCTCCTGCACTGGCCGCGCGATCGATCCCGCGTGATTGAACAGGCGCAGGGTCCAGGACCGGACAGGCGCATCGGGGTGATCCAGAAGGTCGAGCGCCCACTCGGAATCCATTGCGGAGATCAGATTCGCCGTCCAGAGCGATTCGAGCGCGAGCGGCCCTCGTCCGTCCAGGGCACGCCGCCGCAATTGCGCAACCAGCGACTGATCTCTGCGTTCACCGAGCACTCGTCGTGCGTGCTCGCGGTACCACTTTCTCTTGTCGCCGAGCAGCTCGATGAGATCCTGGCTGCTCCGGCGGGCGAGGTCGAAGGGCGCCACCGGCTGGTAATCCTTGGCCCGCAGACGCCAGATCCGTCCGCACGACTTGTCCCACGTGTCGCGCGGGTCGGTGTGATCCATTCGGATGTCACACCAGTCGGCAATATAGATCGCACCGTCGGGCCCGACCACCGTATCGACAGGACGGAAGCTGCGGTCGGCAGTGGTCACCACCGCATCCGTATCAACCGTTCTGAACGTCGAGCCGTCGGCCACCAAACGCGTGGCCTGCATGCGGCCGGTCAGCGCCATGCCCGAGATGAGCTGTCCTTCATAACCGGGCAGCTGTCCCTCCTCGTAGACGACGGACGTCATGGCGAACCGTGCGGGATAGCCCTCATGGTCCATGTGAGAGATGTGGCCATAGGCGTGCGGTCTGGTGAACGGCCCGTGCTTCGGCCAGTTCTTCTCGTACCGTCCTCGCTGGACCCAGTGAAATCCGCGGCTGTTGCCTCCGTTGTCACCGGAGAACGCCCGGCCCCTGCTGTCGAAGGACAGCGTCCAGGGATTGCCGCCTCCCTCCGAGAACAGCTCGAACGCGTCCGTGTCGGGGTGATAGCGCCACACCGCCTGGCCGAGGAACGAGATGCCTCTCACACGGGCCGTGCTCGTGCTTCCGTGAACACCGTAGAGCCAGCCATCCGGACCCCAGGTCAAGCTGTTGGCGAGAGAGTGAGTGTCCTCGAGGCCGAAACCCGCAAGGCGCACTTCCGGGTCGCCGTCGGGAAGTCCGTCGCCGTTCGCGTCGCGATAAAAGAGCAGGTAGGGCGGGTTCATCACCCAGACGCCGCCGCGCCCGGTCAACACGCTCGTGGTGATGTTCAGTCCCGTGATGACGTCCTTGTGAGAGTCGAACACCCCGTCGCCGTTCGTATCTTCCAGAACGGTGATCTTGTCCGCACCCCGGACATGGTTGGGTGGCGCCGCAGGCACGCCGTTGTAACCAGCCCGCAGATACTGGTCGTACGACGTGATGCTAACGCCGGCGGGAAATGGATACTGCAGATATTGAACGACCCATAGGCGGCCGCGGTCGTCGAAGTGCAAGTCGATCGGCTGGCGGATCACGGGCTCCGACGCGACCAGCTCCATGGTCAACCCTTCGACCGGCTGGAAAGCACGAAGCGTCTTGTCCGGCGGCGAGGCCGTTTCACCCTGCACCCAGTTCGTCAGCTTGTCGCCGCCCTGCTTGACGTAGACCTTGACGAACTCTTCGATCTCCGGGGCGCGCTGCGCAGCGTCGCGCGAAGTGAAGCCGGCAACGAGGAATGCCACGACCACGCCGGCCATCAACCAACGCATCGGGTAGATGTACTACAGTTCACCCGGCCACGCGATCGCGTTCAGCGGGAACCGCTCGCGCGTCCCCGCCTCGCTCAAGCCGCGTCGGCGCCCGGCAGCTCCAGCAGCCCGATCGGCGCGAGCGAGGGCACCATGCCCTGCAGGTCGCCGTACAGGCCCGAGACGTTGAACGTGACCGCGTCGATCTGCTTCGCGCGCCTGCTCCACGCGCGTTCGGCGGCGCGGCGCTCCTGCTCCAGGTCGGCGCGCATCGCGGTAAAGGCTTCGACGACCGCCTCGACACGCTGGCGGAATTCGAGACCGGAGAGATACCGGTAGAGCAGCTCGAGCGTGTCGTGCTTCTGGAGCGCGGCGTGGCGCGCCTGCGCGAGCTCGAGAAGATTGCTCCGCAGAACGGCGGCGAGCGCGCCGGCGCACGCGAAATCGGTGACGAGCACGCCGTCGATCAGTGCGAACCGCCGGCAGTCTTTCGGCAGCGAGGCGGTCACGAGGACGGCAACGTCCGCGCGCAGCGACCGCTGATCCGTTTTCAGCTTCGCGATCCAGCCATCGCTCCAGTTCCGGGCGTTCTTGCATTCCCACAGAATCGCCCCGCGCCGCGCGCCGCGCGAGTCGACGACGACGTGGAGGATGTCCGCGCCGCGGACGCCCTGGCCGATTCCGCTGATGTCGTCGATGGGGAACGCGTTGCGAAGAATGGCTTCGAGCTGGTCCTCCCCGGCTTCCCCCTGCAGCTGCTGCGACCCCTGGTCGGCTTTCCGTTTCAGGTCTTCGATCTGCCGGCGCATGTCGGCGAGCTGGCGTTCCTTCTCGGAGTCCTTCAGGCGATGTTCGTCCGCGAGGCGGTCCTTCGTCTCGGTGACGAGCTTCTCGCGCTCCTCCGCCAGCCCGCGCGCGATAGTGACCTCGAGGTCGGCCTGCTTGCGCTCGAGCGCCTGTTCGCGTTTCCGGAGGGCCAACTCGACGCGCCGGGCGTCGTCGAGCTCGCGCGCCTGGTCCTTCAGTTGATTTTTCAGCCCGGCGACCTCCTGGCCCAGCTTCTTTTCGATCTTCTTCGCCGCCTCTTTCTCGACCCGCTCGCGATCCGCCTCGAGCGTCCGTTCGAACTCCTCGCGCAGCTCGCGTTCGCGCTCGCCGAATTCGGCCTTCAAGGAAGTCTCGATCTCCGCGCGCAGGGCGCGCGTGAGCGGGATTCTCTTTCCGCACGACGGGCAGGCGATGGACTGGTCGGCCATGGGACCTCGCTATCGGCCGTGCGCTGGTGTGCGTCAGGCCTGGAGCGAGTCTATGGAGAGGGCGTGACAGGAGGGGTCATACGCTTTCGCTTCGCCGGTTGTAGAACATCTCCTTCTCGAACCGGGTATCCGGATGTCTTGAATTGCACGCTGTTGACAGCCTGCGCCGAAAGCTGTTACAGACCACCCTGAGGAAGCCGATCTTCCTTTGCACGTGAACCGGAGGACTAACGCCCTGCGATCGAGGGTCCGCAGCTGCGGCTCCCGATGGGCTTGGGCGTTCATGAGCTTGGGAGGCGGGACACATGACTAGAAGAGCCTGTTGGACGTTCGTCGCTGCCGCATGTCTGCTCTACGGCGGCATCGCGCACGCGCAAGTGGCGCGGTCCCAGTTCAACGGCACGGTCACCGACTCGGCGGGCGGTGTGCTCGTCGGGGCGATCGTGACCGCGACCAATTCGGAGACCAACGTCGAGTCGAAGGCGACGACGACCGGCGCCGGCGTCTATGTCATCCCGTACCTGGCGAACGGGGTCTACCAGATCAAGGTGTCGGCGCCCGGGTTCCGGCCGGCGCAGGCCACCCAGATTACGCTCCGCGCCGCCCAGACGCTGACGCTCGACTTCAAGCTCGAGGTCGATGCCATCACCGAAACCATGACCGTCACGGCGCCGGTGATCGAGACCAGCACGGCGGAAATCGGGCACTACGTCTCGACCAAGGAGTTCCAGACGTGGCCGGTCGCGGTGGGTGACGGGCAGCGGCAGATCCAGCAGTTCATCTTTTCGAGCCTGCCGGGGACCACGGGGGGCACGTTCGAGGGGTCCATCAACGGCGGACGCAACTACTCGCACGAGATTCTCATCGAAGGCATTCCGCTCGGCCGCAACCTGCAGGGGGGCAGCAACAACGAGATGTCGCCGCCGACCGAAGCCATCTCGGAGTTCAAGCTGCAGACCGGCACGCTGGGGGCCGAGTTCGGCGGCGGCCAGACGGCGGTCGCGAACTTCGTGGTCAAGTCGGGCACGAACCAGTTCCACGGGTCAGGGGCGGTCTACCTGATGGATGACTCCTGGGACGCCAAGCCCTTCGTGGCCAAGGCCCTCAATCAGGCGACCCCGGTGAGGGACCAGCAGAACTGGGCCATCGCCATGGGAGGGCCGGTTACGCTGCCGAAGCTGTACAGCGGAAGGGATCGCAGCTTCTTCTTCACGACGTTCGAGCAGACGCACGCCCAGGAACAGACGTCCACGGCCTTCCGCTCGCTGCCGACGGCTGAGTTCCAGAACGGTGACTTCTCACGCCTCTTCGATGCCGGCTACACGGGCGATGCCCGCTCGGGCACGGTCGTGGGGACCGACGCGCTCGGCCGGCCGATCCGGTTCGGCCAGGTCTACGACCCGCGCTCGACGCGCGTCGTCAACGGCAGCGTGGTGCGGGATCCCTTCCCGAACAACCAGGTTCCACGCGCGGTGTGGGACGCGGTCGCGCGCAACACCCTCGAGCAAGGGCTGTGGGACACGCCGGAGCTCACGCGCCTGTTCAACAACCAGCCGGTGCTGGGGACCTGCTGTCCGGTGTTCGAGCAGAACACGTTGGCGGTGAAATTCGACCAGGTCATCAACCCCGCCCACAAGGCATCGTTCTACGTGAACCGCGAGTGGCGGCTTCGGAACAATTCGCCTGCCACGCGCTACGGCCCGCCGCCCGGGTCGCCGACGAACCTGTACCAACTCCAGAACACTCCCAGCTGGATGATCCGCGCGTCCGAGAACTGGGTGATCAGCGATCGGCTGCTGCATCGTTTCGCGTTCGGCTACAACCGGTTCGCGAACGAAAACCGGAGCGTCTATTTCAACCAGGGCTGGCCCACGAAGATCGGCCTGAGGAACCAGCCGGACACGACCTTCCCGCGGTTCGCCTTCGGCGGCACGGCGATCCAGGGCAACGTGGGCATTTACGGATCCGTCTCGCGCGGCGCCAGCTATGAGGGCAGCACGATCTTCCAGGACGATCTGACCTTCATCACCGGACGCCACAGCATCAAGACCGGCTTCGAGGGACGGTTCTACTTCGTCGACAACGAAACCGCCGACGGGACGGCCACCTACAACTTCAACTCGGCGCAGACGAACCTGCCCGGATTCGATCAGACAACGGGGCACGCCTACGCCAGCTTCCTGCTCGGCGCGGTCCAGACCTCGAGCCGGCCGGTGCAGTCGGTCAACACGGACTACTACCAGCGCGATTTCGGCTTGTATGTGCAGGATGACTTCAAGGTTTCCTCGAAGCTCACGCTGAACCTGGGGCTGCGGTGGGACATCGTGCCGGGATTCTACGAGAAGAACGGCTACGTGACGAACCTCGATCTCAACCTGCCGAACGCCGCGGCCGGCAACCGTCCGGGGGCGCTGCGCTTCGCCGACCAGGAGGACCGGAAGACGTACATCGACACCTACTACGGCGCGCTGCAGCCGCGGCTGGGTGTCGCCTACGCCATGTCGCAGAAGATGGCCCTGAGCGGCGGGTACAGCGTGAGCCACCGCGCAGCGACCGCTTACAGCGGCGGCGAGGACTTCGGCGGCCTCAATTCAACGGGATACAACGGCAGCATCGCGGTCAACCGGAACACCCGGCCGACGCCGAACGCTCAGGATCCGGTCATGTTCCTGAACGACCCCTACCCCAGTTTGTCAGGGACACTTCCGAATTACGACCCGACGCAGCTGAACAACCAGGGCTTCGGCCCGCTGGTTACGGGGAACGAGGCCCGGCGCGAGAAATACCACAACTACAACGTCACGCTGCGGCGTCAGCTCCCCGCGAGCTTCTCGATGACGGTCGCATACATCGGCGCACAAGGCGCCGACCTGCCGTTCGACCTGGGCAACGACGGCAACCAGCTCAATCGGATTCCGTTCGACGCCATCGGCCGCTACGGCGACCTGCTGTTCAGCAACCTCTCGAGCCAGCCGCAGCTCGGCATCCCGCTGCCGTATCCCGGCTTCGGCGGCACAGTGCACCAGGCGCTGCGGCCGTACCCGCAATACACCGGCATCACGTATCTGAACAACTTCCGGGGGAAGACCAGGTACAACTCGCTGCAGACTACGCTGGAGCGTCACTTCAGCAAGGGTCTCGCGCTGGTCGCCGCCTACACGCTGTCCAAGACCGAAGACAATTATCTCAAGCAGGATGCGTCCGGCGAGGAATGGGGATTAGCGGGCGGCGGCCGCCACTTCCCGCACTTCCTGAAGCTGACCTGGATTTACGAGCTGCCGATCGGGCCCGGGAGGGGGCTCAACGTGGACGGCGTGCTCGGGCACATCGTGGGCGGCTGGACGCTCACGGGCATCCACAACTACCGCACCGGCGGCACGCTGAGCGTGTCCGACAGCCGCATCAACAGAGACGGCACCGGTTACCCCTACCGTCCCGACGTCGTCAACGGTGTGGACCCGGTCATCTTCGACGGGTCGCACGTCGATCTGGTCCGCGGCACGCCGTACCTCAACCCGGCGGCCTTTGCCACGCAGCCGTTGACGGCCCAGGGCGTCCCCACGCGTCTGGGAACGGCGCCCCCGGTGCTGCTCGACGCCCGCGGGCCGGCTTTCTACTCAGAGGACATCGGGCTGATGAAGCGCTTCGCAGCGGGCGGGGACAGAAGCTTCGAGTTCCGCATGGACATGATCAACGCGCTCAACCGCTCGGGAGTGGGCGGCCCGATCACGGACCTCTCGAACCCGAACTTCGGCCGGATCTTCTCCGTCGGGATCGGGGCGCGGCGGCTGCAGCTGTCGCTGCGCGCGCAGTTCTGAGCCCGCGAGGCTGAGCACGTGAACTTCTGGGTCGTCCTGGTGCTCCTGGCAACCGGCCAGGAGTGCCAGGAGGCGCAGACGCTCGCGCGACAGGCCTACGAACAGCGACACTACGATCAGGCTTCGGTGCATTTCGGCCGCGCCGTTGCCGCCTGCGGTCCGAGCCCGGCGCTGTTCCTCGCGCTCGGCCAGGCGCAGCTCCTCGCGCGACGGCCGGCCGACGCGCTGCCGGCGCTCGAGCGCATCCCGGTTGACGATCCGGACTACGTGCCGGCCTTGAAGGTCAAAGCCAAGGCGCTGTACCTCCTTCGTCGCGATTCCGACGCCGAAGAGACACTGAAACGCGCGGCCGCCCGCGCGCCCGGCGACGCGGAGATCCCGTACGATCTCGGCCGCATCTACTACCAGCTGGGGAGACACACGGAGGCTGCCGCGGCGCTGCGTCAGGCAACCGCGCTCGACCCGCGCGCTTACAAGGCGTGGGACAACCTCGGCCTCGCATCCGAGGCCCTCGGGGACGTCGCCCAGGCACAGCAGCACTACCTCAAGGCCATCGCGCTGGTCCACAAGGACCACCCGGGCTACGACGTCGTCTATGCGAACTTCGCGGACCTGTCGATCAAGCTCGGGAAGTATCAGCAGGCGTTCGATCTGGCTGCCGAAGCGACCCAGCGCAACCCGGACGAGCCCCGCAATCTTTTTCTCGCGGGGAAGGCGCTCGTCGAGCTCGGGCGGGGCGATCTGAGCGTGCGCTGGTTCGAGCGGGCGGTCGCGTTGAACCCCGACTACCCCGAGCCGCACTACTTGCTGGCGCAGACCTACCGCACCCTCGGGCGAGCCGCCGACGCGGAGCGGGCGCTGAAATCTTTCCAAGCGGCCGCGGCACGCGCACCGAAGGAGCGCCGGTAAAGCGGACCGAAACCTGCAACTCTTCTCGTGGTAATATGATGGTATTACCATGCCTACGATCACGGTGAAGCTCGACAAGAAGCGTGCGGCTCGTCTGACACGGTGGGCGCGCCACAGGAAGGTGCCGAAATCCGACGTGATCCGGGCCTTGATCGATCGAGCGGGGCCAATCGAGACCGGCGAAGACCTCGTCGAGTGGGTCGACGCGGCGCAAGGAAAAGGCCTGGGGCTGGCGCAGAAGAAGTCGTGAGCCGCCCGGTTCTGCTGGACACGTCGTTCCTCATCGATCTCGAGCGGGACACGGCCAAGGGCGAGCTGGGCCCGGCGCGGCGCTTCCTGCCCTCGCTGCGCGGGCGTCCGCTCGTCGTTTCGATTGTCACCGTCGAGGAGCTCCTCGAGGGAGCGGCCGACGCGGCCGCGGCCCTGGCGTCGCTGCAACGGTTCTCGATACAAGGATTACATCTGGCGCAGGCGCGGCGCTGCGCGCTCCTGCAGCGTCGCGCGGCACGCCGGTTGAGCGAGAACGACGCCTGGTTGGTGGCCACGGCCGAGTCGATCCAGGCGGACGTCCTGGGAGCCGACCGCATCGCATTCGAGCGCCTGGGGGCGCGCTACCTGCGCTATCGGTGACCTCACCGGCGGATGTCCTTGGCCAGGGCGCGCCGGCCAGGGTCACGCGCGTCGCGGTGTTCTGGCGCACCGAGGACCAGCGATCCGACCTTCCTGTCGAGATTCGCGCGCACCGAAGGAGCGCCGGTAAACACCGCCGTCTGCTAACGGCGAGGCACGAGCTGGCAGCCCGAAAGCGTTTCCAGACGGAGGACCGCCAGCTGGCGCTGGTTGACCCCCGGAAGAGCCGCGAAATACCCGATCCCGCTGATTCGCACGGCGTTGTCGGCGAACGACGCCGGCACGAGGAGAGCGCGGCACGCCTCGAGCCTGGGATCGCGACGATCCGCGACCGTGAGCTCGACAAACGGATCCTGTTTGCGATTGGGGCCGGCAAAAGTCGAACCGCCGCCGTTGAACGCCACGTAGCCGACGCCGGCGATGAAGAACTGGCTGCCGACGGCCCGCTGCTGACTGACTTCGAACAGCGTGATGACCTGCTGCCGTGAAGCGCCCTCTCGAGGCAGCGAGCTGCCCGGGCGGACGGCCAGATCATTCGCCCACTCGCCGCCGTTCGGCGGACGGTGCGCGCAACCCGCAAACTGGGCCACGAGCGCGATCGCCGCGATCCGCCGGCAGCGCTTGCTCGAAGACATCAGCGACAGCGGGAACATCGCGACGAGATAGTAGGGCCGAAATCCGTTCATATCAAGTCTGGACCTTCGTCGTACGGCTTCGGCAAGAGACGGTCACGAGTGTTGCGGCGGTTGAGGTGCGGTACATGAAAAAGGTTGCAGACCGGAATCTGCAACCTTTTTTGAGACGCCGAGCGACGCCGGCGGGAACGGTGCGTCCTTACTGCGCGGGCTGGGTAATCCCGTTTATCTGAAGCGTGATCGCCGTCTGCGCCAGCAGTCTGCCGTTCACCCATGCCCCGGTGTTCACGGCGATCATGGTCTTCCCGAGTACGACGCCTTCGAAGTGTGCGGTCGATCCAATGGTCACCGCGCCGGCAACCTGCCAGAAGACGTTCTTGGCCTGGGCGCCGCCGACGAGGGTCACCTGGGTAGCGGTCGCCTGCTGCAGCGGTCCCGCCACCTGGAAGATCCAGACATCGTCCGGGCCGCCCGACAGCGTGACGTCGGTTGCAATCGACACACCCGTCGCCCATTTGTAGAGGCCGGGAACGAGGGTCATCCCGCCAACCTCACCCGCACCAAGCTCGGTGAAATCCGGCGCGACTCGTCCGGCCGCGTCGTCATACGCGGATTCCATGTCGCGCACGACCGAGGTCAGGAACACGGGGTCAATCACGGCACAGGGGAGAAGGCCGGCGGCATCGACGGTATAGATGGTCCCCGACACTTCCGCGCAGCTGAGAAGAATGGACGCGCCGGTAATCGGGCTGGCGCCGACATCTCCGATGATGGCTGACGCATGGACGTTGGTGACTCCGGTCTTGCTCAGAACCGCGAACGTACCGGCCGAACCGAGGAACACGGGCACGAGCGCGGCGCCAACGGGTGGCGGCGGGGGTGGCGGCGGCGGAGGAGGCGGCGGGGGTGGGGGCGGCGGCGGCGGTGCGGCGGCCGCGGCGGGCTGGGTCACCGCGTTCATCTGGAGAGCGACCGCAGTCTGCGCCAGCAATCGGCCGTTCACCGAAGCTCCGGTGTTCATGCCGATCACGGTTTTCCCCAGCACGACGCCCTCGAAGTGCGCGTAGGTGCCAATCGTCACCGCGCCGGCAACCTGCCAGAAGATGTTCTTGGCCTGGGCGCCGCCGGCGAGGGTCACCCGGGTGGCGCTCGCCTGGTTCAGCGTTCCCGCCACCTGGAAGATCCAGACGTCGTCCGGGCCGCCCGCGAGCGTGACGTCGGTGGAGATCAAAAGGCCGGTGCCCCATTTGTAGAGGCCGGGCGCGAGAGTCAGCCCGCCAATCTCGCCGGCGCCCAGGTCGGAGGCATCCGGCCCGACTCGCCCGGCAGCGTCGTCGTACGCGAATTCCATGTCGCGCACCACGGTGGTCAGGAACACGGGGTTGACCACCGCGCACGGGACCGGACCGCCGACATCGACGCTGTGGATCGTCCCCGTCACTTCCCCGCATGTAAGAAGGATGGACGCGCCGGTGATCGGGCTGGCGCCGACGTCTCCGACGATGGCGGACGCAAAGACGTCGGTGACTCCGGTCTTGCTCAGAACCGCGAAGGTGCCGGCCGATCCAAGTTGAACAGGGGCGGGTCCCTGTGCCGCGGCGATGTTGGCGGTCGCAAGACAAAGCGCCATCGCACCGAGGACCAGCGCTCCGACCTTCTTGTCGAGATTCACGGACTCAGATTTCAAACTCATGACCAAGCTCCTTCCGACCGGTTGCCGACGACTTCGGAAGAAGCTGGGGGTTCTTCTTGCGTCCGGATTCCAGAATACGGCTCGAGGCGGATTGGGACCATCGGCCGCAGCCTGAATCTGACGTAGGCGGCAGGCTGAAAAGCGTGTCGGTATTTGCCTTACGGGGAGGTGACGATCGGAAAAGCGCTCGCAGGCCTGGACGGCCGCCTCTGGATTACGGATCTGGTCACGTCACCAGACCGGATACCCCTCGTTTGTCAGACCGCACGCCTCGCTCGATCGACACGGACGATGAGATCCTCGAAGGGTCCTGCCGGTCTCAGTGTCTCGCGAGCTGACCCGCCAGGAAGTCCACCACACGCTCGAACGGATCGAAGCCGAAGGCCTCGGCCACGGACGGCCGCAGGTTGGAGTTGGCGTTGATGTCGTAGAACACGCGCCGGCCGTCGGCAGTCTCGAGATATTCGATGCCGCCGATGTCCAGTCGTGCCGCCCGGGAGATGCGCTGCGCGGTGTCGACGGCGTCCCGGGGAACCTCGGGGAACGGATAGAACTCGACCGGCGGCGCCGATACCGCCGGCTCATTCGGCAGCTCGCACGAGCCGGCGCCATCGTCGGGGTTGCATACCGGCGAGGGGCACAGGTTGAACCGCCCATGCGTGACGACGCGCATGGCGTAGAGCAGCTCGTCGCCGAGAAACTCGAGGCGGGTGATGCCGCGCTCGGGATCGTGCGGGAGATACTCCTGAAGCACGAACAGGTTGTCGGGCAGCCACATGCCGGGATCGCGTGAAAAGATCGCTTCGACGTGCGCCAGCGAGTCGGCCATCTGGATCCGCGCGCCGCTGCCTCCCTGGTCGGGCTTCAGGAGCGCGGGCCAGCGGATCTCCGCCGCGTAGGCGTGCAGCGCACGCGGGTCGTTGAACGTGATGGACCGCGGGCAATCGATCCCCAGGGTGCGAAGGAGCGTCGCCTGCGCGCTCTTGCTCAACTCGAGCGCGAAGACATCGGCGCCGTTGAGGACACGGGCGCCGAGCCGCTCGAGCGATCGCATGTAGGCCAGCGCCAGCGGCACGGCGCGCGTGTTGCCGCGGAGATAGGCGCTCGGGCTCGCCTGGTTGAAGTAGACCGGTGCGCGCAGGGCCTCGACGTTGCTGAATGCCGCCCGGGTCAGGTCGAACGGCTCGAACGACACGCCGCGCCGCGTGAGCGCCGCAAAGAGCGGCTTCTGCCACTCGGGGTGCTCGTGAAGGACGATGAGATCTGGTGTGGACGGCATCATGAAGCCTCGGATGCGGCGCTCGTAACGTGCCCTGACGACAGTCTAAGGCCGAAGGGCTATCGCGAGAAGATCGCATTCCCGCTTGTTCGCCCTGCACTCGTGGCGATGACCAAACGTTCCCCGGCCCTCGGCGGCCCGCACCTCGTTGTTCAGGCAGCGTCTCGCGGGTGCTCGAAGGCGGCGCCCGGACGTGTGCGGAATCCGAGATCACCTTCTTCACACACTGATATCATTCGTCGTACGAATGCCGATCGTCGTCCAGAAGTATGGCGGCAGCAGCGTGGCCGACGTGACGCGCATTCGGCAGGTCGCCGAACGCGTCATGCGGACGAAGGCCGCCGGGTACGATGTCGCCGTCGTCGTGTCCGCGATGGGAGACACGACCGACGACCTGCTGGCCCTGGCCCGACAGGTGTCGGCCAATCCTGACCGCCGTGAGCTCGATATGCTCCTCTCCGCCGGGGAGCGGGTCTCGATGGCCCTCCTTTCGATGGCCATTCGCGAACTGGGTGGCGACGCCATCAGCTTCACCGGAAGCCAGTCCGGCATCATCACCAACGACCGCCACATCGACGCGCGCATTGTCGAGGTCCGCCCGTACCGGGTGCAGGACGAGCTCTCGCGCGGACGCGTGGTGGTGATTGCCGGATATCAGGGCGTTTCCTACCGCCGTGAGGTGACGACGCTCGGCCGCGGCGGCAGCGATACGACCGCCGTCGCGATGGCGGCGGCACTTGGAGCCGAATGGTGTGAGATCTGCTCGGATGTGGACGGCGTGTACACCGCCGACCCCCGCGTCGTCCCGGCGGCCCGGCGGGTGTCAGCCCTCACCTACGAGGAGACGCAGGAGCTTGCAGAAGCGGGCGCGAAAGTGCTGAATGCGCAGGCCGTGGAGTTCGCGAAGGAGAAGGGGATTGCAATCTACGCGCGGGCGACGGCGTCCGCCCTCCCCGGGAGCGACCCGTCGTCTGACGGCACGGTCGTCCGCCGGCAGGCGCCGAGAATGCCCGGCACGGTCGCGGGCGTGGCGAGCGAGCGCGACATCCTGGTGCTCCAGGCAACCGTTGATGCCACACGCCTCGTCACGTTGCTGGATGAGTGCGGCGTCAACGGCAAGCAGCTGCACGTCGCCGGGCTGGGCGGCCCCACAGATGGCACGACACTGGTCATATCGCGGGAGAACCTGCACAACGAAGATCGGTTGCGCCGCGACCTGTCCGCGGCTTTTGGCAGCGACGCGCGGATTGTCGACGGCCTCGGCGCCTTGAGTGTCGTCGGCGCCGGCATCAACGCCACGTACGAAAACGTGCGGCGGGGTTCGAGGTGCCTGCACGAGAATCGCATCGCGACGTTCGGTCTGGCGACATCTTCTTTCCGCGCCACGTGGTTCGTTCAACGCACAGATTTAGACGAGGCGGTGCGGCTCCTGCACGGCGCGTTCATCGAGCGGGCACAGTAATGTGGCCGCTCGTGCCGCAAGCGCCGGACCGTTGAACGTGCAGACGCCACCGTACGCTGAACTGTTCGAATCGACACCCTCATCTGACGGCCTCCACCAGCATCAAATCGTGGCTGCTGCGGTCCAATTGCGACCACATGAGGATCGTACCGTCCCCGTTCGCGCGTGGCAGGTGCTTCTGAAACAGCGTCGTGCTCACGGCTCGTCCTATCGGCCGAATCGCGGAGCGGCGCGCGCCGCCGCAAGCGCACGGACCGCGCCGACCGTGAGACGGACGACGCGCGCCATTTTCTCGAAGTCGAGCCGGTCCACGGTGTCTACGGGTTCGTGATAGCCAGGGTGGAACCCGCCGAACAGCCAGACGGCGGGAACACCCTTCTGGAGAAACGGCAGGTGGTCGCACCGGAACAGCGCACGCATGGAGGAATCACGATCGAACTTCGTGCTCAGCGCCAGGCCGGCGGCAGGCGCCTCCCGCGCGAGCAGCTTCTGGAGATCGGGGCTGAACACCGCGCCGACCAGGTTCAATTGATTCGAGGCCGCCGCGGTCAACTCGTACGCGCCGAGGCTGTCCGGGGTGTGCTCCTCGTTCCGGCCGATCATGTCCAGGTTCAGCACGGCGATCGTGGTGTCCAGCGGGCGCAGTGGATGCGCAACATAATGATAGGAACCGAGCATCAATTGCTCTTCCGAGCCGAACGCGACGAAGAGCACGCTGCGCTTCAGCTTCCGCTGTGCGAGCAGGCGCGCCACCTCGAGCATCCCCGCCACTCCGGACGCGTTGTCGTTGGCGCCCGCATAGAGTCGTGTGTTCTGCACGCCGAGGTGGTCGTAATGACTGGTCACCAGAATCGTCTCGTTCCGCAGCGCCGGATCGGTTCCCGCCAACAGGCCGGCCACGTTCCACGACGGCCGTGGAGCGGCTTCCTGGTTCGCGGCGCGCAGCCGTACCTGCACGCCTTCAAGGGGCGAAGACGATGGAGATGGCGCACGGTCGATCCGCGCCTGCCATTCGGCGGGCGTGCGGCCGGACGATTGAAGAAGCGCGGCCGCCACGTCCCGGGACACCACGAACCGCGGGACACGAAGCTCGCTTTGTGCAAGCGCCTGCGGCGGGGCGTTCGCCCGGTCCGGGGCGGGTACCGCGGATCGGTGGCTGTTCACCGGCTCGGTGACCACGAGAACGGCGGCGGCGCCGTGGCGTTCGGCATTCCGTGTTTTCGTCCACAGGTTGGCGTGCAGTGTGAAGCCGGTCCCGTGAAAGACAGATCCCGGGTCGCTCTCCTGCGGCTCGTGATCGAAGACGAGCACGGCCTTTCCGGTCACCTCCAGCCCGGCGTAGTCGTCGTACCCGAGCTCCGGAGCCGTGATGCCGTATCCGGCGAAGACGACCCCCAGCGTGAGATCGATCGGCCGTCCGGGCTCCGGGAAGAACACGCTGCCCGCGGCGAAGGTCTGCCCGGCGCCACTGCCGACGACCTGGATCGACGATCTCTCGGGATCCAGACGGAGTGGGACCACGTCGAAGCGCTGCAGAAAGCTCGTGCCGGCGGCAGGCTGGAGCCCGATCTTCCGCATCTCCGACGCCAGGAACCAGGCCGACGCGTCGGCGCCGCGGCTCAACGAGGCGCGCCCTTCGATCGGCGGCGAGCAGAGGAATTCGAGATCCGCCCGCATGCGCTCGCGGTTGACCTGCTCGTCCCGCAGGTGCGGCGAACGCAAGGACAAGGAAGACGAGGGGAAGGTGTCTCATACCGGTGTCGACCTGGACTATCATTCCGCGACCGGGCGGCCCGAGTAAACGCTTCTCGCTGAAGCATGCGGACCGTCCTCGATTTATCCGTGTTTATCCGTGGCTTCTATGCGATCAATCCTCTCGTCCCGTCGTTACGCGGCCGTGTCCCTGGCCGTCATCTGTCTCGCGGCCGGGCCGCAGGCGCAGGCGCCGCGGCAGCCGTTCAGCCGTGTCGCCGTGACGGTCACCCCGGACCATCCGGACTGGACCTATCAGCCCGGCCAACCGGCGACGTTTCGCATCGATGTCGTCCGCGACGGCCACCAGGTTGCCGGCGCGACGGTGAAGTATGGCATCGGGCCGGAAATGCTGCCGCCGGTCAAACAGGCGACGGCCGTCGTTGGCGCGACGCCGCTGATGGTCGCCGGCGGCACGATGGACGCGCCCGGTTTCCTGCGACTGGTGGCGACCGCCGAAATCGAGGGCCGCACGTATCGCGGCGTCGGCACGGCCGGCTTCGCCCCCGACCGCATCCAGCCCACGCAGGTGAACCCGCCCGACTTCGACGCGTTCTGGGAGGCGGAGCGCGCGCGCCTGGCCGCGCTGCCGCTCGACGCGAAGTGGACGCCGCTGCCGGACTACGGCAACGCGAGTGTGGACTGCTCGCAGATCAACCTGCAGAACGTCGGCCTGACAAGCGGTACGAGCCGGCTCTACGGCATTCTCTGCGTGCCGCGTGCGGCCGGGAAGTATCCGGCGCTGCTCAGTGTGCCGGGCGCAGGCGTGCGGCCGTACCGCGGCCTTGCGGAAATCGCCGGCCGCGGCCTGATCACCTTCCAGATCGGCATCCACGGCATTCCGGTCATCCAGCCGCAGGAGGTCTACGACAGCCTCGCCGGCGGGGGCCTGAGCGGCTATCCCACCTTCGGGCTCGATTCGCGCGAGCGCTACTACTACCGTCGCGTGTACACGGGAACGCTGCGCGCCAACGACTTCCTGACGTCGCTGCCGCAGTGGGACGGGCGCAACCTGGGCGTCACCGGCGGCAGCCAGGGCGGCGCGCTGGCGATCGTGACCGCCGGGCTCGACCGGCGCGTGACGCGGCTGGCGGCATACTATCCGGCGCTCTCGGATGTGACGGGTTACCTGCAGGCACGCGCCGGCGGCTGGCCCCACATGTTCCGCGCGACCGAAGGACCCAACGTCCACCGGGACGAGGCGAAGATCGTGACGAGCCGCTACTACGACGTCGTGAACTTCGCCCGCCGCGTGACCGCGCCGGGACTGTACTCGTGGGGCTTCAACGACGAAACGTGCCCGCCGACGTCGATGTACTCGGCCTACAACATCATCACCGCTCCCAAGCGCCTGATGCTCGCCTACGACACCGGCCACCGCTCGACGCAGGAGCAGGTGGATGACGTGCACGACTGGCTGGCCGACGAGCTCACGGGCCGCATCCGGTCAACGGCTGGAAGAGGGAATTGACCCCGGAGTTCACTGGCACGTCGGGTGACGTCGTCTATCACCAATATGACGTCCAACGGTGACGACGTGTCACTCACAAGGATGCCATCATCCTGAGTACTCCCGACGCGGAGGAGCTCTCCGGTAGTGCGTCGAGGCCGGTTCGGATCTCCACGCGCCCGTCCGGGTAGACCAGGACCACCACGTTCACTTCCTCGGCCTGGAGCTTGCGCGACTTCATGCCGCCGACCCCGTTCCTGGTCGCGAACACGGTAAGAACCACGGTGCCGAACGGCTCACCAGGGTACCGGGGCAGAGCCATGTTGAACGGGCGAAGATACTCAGCCTCGAAAGAACTGTTCAGCAAGCCGTTGCTGACGTACGGAGCTGTGAAATTCAGGACTCCTTGCAACTGCGTGGCGCCGGCTCCGGCATCGAGCTTCTGCGCGTGGCCCCGTTCGTCTACCGGAATGACCATCAGCGTGTAAGTCGCAATCCACGAGTCGGGCTTGATCATGTCGGTCCACGTGTTGGACGACGAGAGCCGGCCCGAGGCAGGTACTATCGGCCAGCCCATCGGCGCGAACGTGACCTGCGTCGTCCAGTCGATGGTCACCGATTCGAGGTTCGCCGCAGTGACTGGCACCTCGAGCACGCCTCCCTCCCGGCCGAAGGTATCTGTTGCCGGCGCCAATCCTGCATTCGGCCGGAGGCCGACGGCGATCTTCTCCACCAGATCGTTGGTGACCACGATCAGCTTCCCGACGACCGTCTGTTGCGGATCGACAAAGCGGATGTCGGCGGCTCCGCGAGCGGCGAGAAGCGTTCCCAGAGGTGTGTCGACCGTGCGGCGATCGACCCGCATCACAATGCCATCCGCAGCCAGTGAGCTCGCCGAGACGTGAAGGACTCCGGCGATGCTGGAACCACCCGCCTGCTCCAGTGCAGACTTCCACAGTCGCGTGCCGGTCTCGGTCAGCTCGACGCTGACGGTCGCGACTCCCGCCAGCGCTGACGTCGCGATGAGAGGCGCGGACGCCGCCACACCGTGTGGCAGTTCGAGCGAAATCGACAGTCCTCCTCTCGGCTCCGCTCGAAACGACCAGTCGCGATCGCCGAGGTTGTTCCGCTTCAGTGCGAGGTTCCAGTCGGTGCGGCGGCGCGCGACGGAGTCGAGGGGTTCCGCTGCATAGCTGCTGATGGTGAACGACGCGGAACCGCCGGTAACGGCGATGCTTCTATCCGGCAGCACGGTCCGCCGGACGGTCAGCGAGAAGTTCAGGAGCGAAGGCTCGATCACGGCGACATAGGCAACGCCCTCGCGCGGGTGCGGCTGGATCACGTAACGATCGACCCGGACCGGCGCGGCCGCTGCCTCGATCGGCGTCATCGTCCGGATCGGTATCCGATCCCGGGTCCACGCCGGGCGTGTGACGCTCGCGGCGTCGAGGTGGAGCGTGTTGACGGATGCACGGGCGCTGATGGTCGTCGCCGATCCGGCCAGCGCAGTTCGTTCGGTTTCCGGTCTAGCGATAGTAAACACAGTGGCCTTCCTTGCTCGGCTGCCGATTCTCGCCGGCACGCTTCGTCTCATTGTCGGGTGGGACGCTGGCGCGGGTGGTCACGATTTCCATGTAGTAGTCCCAGTCCCATACGGAATTCGGGCATGCCGCGTGCGACGTCTGGGGGTCCGCCTCGGAGTGTCCCAGGATGTGATCGCGATCCACGGGGACTCCGTACTGCTCGCACAGCCACCCCACGAGCGCCGCCGAGGCCTCGGTACTGAATCGGCGTCGGAAAGAGTCCGGACTCACCACCAGCTCTCGGTGCGCGGGCACAGTGCTCGATCCCGATGGTGTCGCCGTTGGCGCTGTTCGCGTGCCACGCGATGTCTCGGTCGTGGACCATCTGTACGACCTCGCCGTCCTGCCCGACGATGTAGTGCGCACTCACCCGGCTCTCCGGGTTCTGGAACCAGCTGATCGGTCCGTCGATCCGCGCACCACCGTCCGTGATGTGAATCACGATGCGGTTGATCGTCCGGCCGTCGGCGCGCGGGCTGAACGCCGGCGCGCGCACGAAACGGGTCGCGAGCGGATAGTCGGTATCGGACGCTTCCGACCTGGGGCGCGTCACTTCCCGCACCGGTGCCTCGATCCCGCGGTCGTCAGTTGCCGGCGCCGAATCGCCGGCGTCCCGGAAGAACGTCAAGAGCTCCCCCTTCTGAACGCCGAACGTGAAGGTCCGGCCGCGGATCTGCCCGTAGTCGAGGGCCGCCAGCGCGCTTCTCAACGCGGGTGAGGACACTTTCACACATCGTGAGCGCGTGCCCCGCGTCAAGCGGAGCGCAGACACGACGCCGTTCTGAAACCGCACTTCGGAGACCTGGGCCTTCGTGTGCAAGACGCCGCGTGACGGCCTCGCGTCGCACGACTTCGACACGGGCCGCAGGTTCGTTCGGAATCGTCGTTCGAAGGCCTTCCCCTTCGCATCCGTTCCCCGGACAGTCACCGCCAGCTGGAGGATCGACGCGCCCGACGAAGTGGACGGCGTCTTCACGATCTGAGAGAGCACGGGAACGGGGATTTGTCGCGCGGTCTCGGCCGGGCGAACGTCCAGTCTCGACGGTCGCGCCTGCGCCGTGATCGGTCGCTCGGTCTCGCCGGCGATTCCGCTGTTGATCGGAATCAGCGTCGCTTTGACGAGGCTCACCCCTGGCTCGGCCGAGATCTTCACCAGACGCTGGCCGTTGGCGCTCGTCGAGCCCGCACCGGCAATCTCGACCCCCTCCGTGATGAGAATGGATGGTCCTCCGAGTGCCCAGACCTTGACGGAGGGTTCCGGCTCGACATCCGCGCCCGGTACGGTCAGTGTCCATGTACCCGGCGCCCGGCTCGACGTCGCGTCGCGAATCTGCAGCACCCCCTCGACGAAATTCATCGAGATCTGCGGCGTGCGGGCAACGCCCGATCGCTTCGGGCTCCACGACACCGCTGCGGCCCCCGGGCGCATCAACTTGACGTCTCGCGGCTCGCCGTTGAATCGCACCTGGATGGTGATGGCCCGATCGGCGCCGACGGTTTCGAATGCGTACGTCCGGGCCGCGGTCCCATTGGTCGTTCGCGAGGCCGAGACGATCACCGGCTGCATCCCACCCGCTTCCGCCAACGTGTCTTGAACGAGATCCGGAAGGTCTGCGGACGTCCTGGCCAGGCGATACCGGACGGCTTGCTGCTCTCCGATCCGCTGCGCGAGAAATGCCAGGAGATCCGAACTATCAGAAACGACGTAGAGCACGCCGCGAACGCTGAGCGCGCGGAGGTCGCGTATGTCGGCGACCGTGACGCGGGTGCCATGGCCGACGACGAGCACCGAGCAGGACGGTTCCACCCTGGGCTCGACGGCTGCCTGATGGAGGCGAGCCTTGATCAGGCCGATCGAGTCGCCAAGGCTTGCCTTCGCGTTCGAGGGGGCATTCTTCCCGGTCTCCGGGGCGGCCCCGGCCACGCTACCCACTCGATGCGTGGCGCCGAGCAACATCAATCCCGAATCGAGCGTCCGCGCGAATTCCGCTTGCTCGGTCAGCGGCACGCTGTACCGTGCACGATCCGTTTCCGGCACCACGCTGTCGCTGTCGTTTTCCTCCCACCAGGCCTTCTCCTCAGCGTCGGAGGCGTCCGCGGCCGGTTCGTCGCTGTAGCCTGTGTCGCTCTGGTACGGCTTCGACAAGCCCGAGGAGCCAGAATCCGCCGAATCGTCACGCAAATGCGCGTCGTCGTTGCCGGGCTCGTCTGCCCAGTGTTCGTTCGCACCGTTCGGCGCCGGACCCGTCGAATCGTGATCGACGGCGACGACGATGTTCGACGGGGACGCCCCGGTGTCGAGAGTGGCGTTGCTGATGACGAGCGCGAAGTCCTGCTTCGGCGCCTCGAACAGCCCGGTCAGGCAGTTGGTGGTTACGTTCAAGGCTGTGACCGACACGCGCACGGAACCTGTCGCGGCAGAAGGCTGGAGGAAGATGTTCTGAAGGTTGTCGGCGCCTTCGGACACGAGGGACGTCGTTCCTTCCTGGCCGATCACGTCGTCGGAAACGGAACTGCCGTTCCGGAAGCGATCGTGGGCGCCCCGGTAGATTTGCCGCGCCGACTCGGCGCGGAGCGCGAGCTTGTTCACGATCGGGGAACTGGCGGCGCTGCTGCCGCTGCCGATGGCGCCCGGAGGATCGGTCCACGCCAGCGTGATTTTCACCGGCCGTGACGGATCGGCGGCCCGAATGGTCCATTCGCGGGTTTCGGCCGGCGAAGCCAGGAACGTCGCCTGGTCGACGCAGACGCGCGAGACCGAGGGATCGACGATGTTCTGAACGTTCAGCCGGCCCCAGCCCTGGCGGTTGTTCGGGATCGCGCCGCCGGTCAGGATGGGTTCGGCGCCGTTCACCACGAGTGCACGCAGCATGGCGGGGGACGGAATCTGTCCCGCGTTGTTGTGGCGCCACCACTGCGTCAGCAGGGCACACGCGCCGGCGGTCTTGGGGCTGGCGCCGGACGAGCCGCCGCCCCACGTGAGCAGGGGGCTGATGAACTCGTCTTCTCCGGTCCTGCAGTCGTAGTTCGCCGACGCGGTCCACTCACCGGGCGCCACGACGTGCGGGCGGATCCGGCCGTCCCCGCAATTACCGTAGCTCGAGCCGTGCGCGCCGCTGTAGACCTCACGGATATCATCGCTGCCAGCCTGGCCGATGTCGGGCCGGAAACTCTCGGAGTTGCCGGTCACGATCACGTTCTTGGCGGCCTTGGGCCGCGTCAGGCCGAGCGCCCCGCTGTTCCCTGACGAAAAACAGATCGTCAGCGGCAGCGCCTGGGGACCGTCCGGATCGGCGTTGCGGACGAGCGAATCGTAGAGCGCCTCGTCCGATCCATAGTCCATGGGCGAGCGCGTCTCCTTGCCCCAGGAGTTGTTCTGAATCGCAGGTCCGTTTTTTGCCTCGACGACGGTCTGGCGACAGACCTCGGTCGCCGACTGCATCTTGTCCTGCGACAGAATCCTCGGCGGCCGGTGCGGTGCCCAGACCGTAGATGAATCCATTCGCGTCTGACTCCGCGAGATAGTTGCCGGCTGCGTGCCCGGCAACCATCGTCGCGTGCCAGTCTTTCTGTCCGCCGGCCAGGTCATGCGCACGGCCGGCAAATGCGGGGTGCGAGACGTCCACTCCGCCGTCGACGATCCCCACCGTCACGTCCCGTCCATCGAGATCGTGATCCTTCAGCCACTGGAGGTACGAGCCCGATGGCCGGTGCGCCGCGTCCGTGAGGCCGGCGAGAATCAGGCCGGCCACTTCGTCCTCGGGGATGGGGGACTGGAAGGCCTCGACCGACAAGACCTGAGGAAGCTCCAGCAGCGTGGCCTGCCCGTCGGCGTGGACTCTCGCCCTCACGCGGAGCCGATTCGCATCGAGCGCATCATTGCCGTTTCCCTTGAGGATTCGGACTCCGGACACTGCGTCGAGCTCCGCGAGAACCCTGGTCCTCGTTTCCGGCGTCGCGGCAACGACAATGACGACGAACTCTCCTCCCTCGCCGACCAGCAGGACGCGCCGCTTGAGATCGGAGGTGAGCTCGGTCACGCTCCTGATTGCCGGCGCGCCCGTGCTCGTGACGATTGCCGTCTGCGCCTCCCGGAACCGGGAGAGGCGTCCGTAGCACAGATAACTGTTCTCGGGCTGGTAGCTGAGAATTCGTATCCCGAGCTCGCCGAGCCTGGCCAGCCAGCGGCTGTCCGGCTGGCCGATGAACTCGACGTAGGCGGAAACGGAGGAGTCGTGCTCCGCCTCCGCTGTCGCCGGTCCACGCGGGATGAAGCGTTGCCTGGCGTTGTGGATCTGCGGAGTGGATCCGCCGATGTTCAGGCCGGAAGCGACCGCTATCTCGCCGGAGCCGCCCGACTCGGAAACCGGGGCATCGGTCAGGACGAGCTGCGTCCCATTGAGATAGCGGTTCAGCACACGAGTGCTCGCGTGGCGCCCGACGAGCGAGTCTGCAGCGATCAATACAGTGCGTGACATGGTGGCCACCTTTGCGAGTTGGCGTTGTCGTTTCGGGTTTACGCGCCGACGAGGTCGAGGAAGATGCCTTCGGCGTATTCACCCGTGGCGTCGAGCTGCACCTTCACCAGCTTGCTGTCCTTCTCGAACGGCACCGACTCCTGGACGTTGTGGAGACGGAGCTTTTTCGACGTCCCGTCGGGCATCCGGATCCAGAGCGACGCGCCTTGCGCGCCGTACTCGACGCCGTACGTCCGGCCGGTGATGACCTTGCCGTAGCCGTTGCCATACGGCTTCGCGTCCGACCCCTTCTTCATCGTCTCCGAGGACTTGCCGACCGCGCCGGAGAGGAGCGGTCGTGCCTGTCCCGCCTTCAGCGCCTGGGCGAGGTTGTCGGACTCGTTGAGGATGGTCTGGCTGGTCACGAGCTGGATCGTTCCGCCGCGCGTGGCGAGGATGAACACCGCGCTGTCGTCCTGCGGGATGACCTGCTCCGGCGCCCGCTTCATCTCGCCCCCGACGATCCCGAAGGCGCTGAACTTGGCCACTCCGGGCCGGCCCAGCGGATCCAGCGGGTAGGCGAACTCGATCGGGGTCAGCGCGTCGATGTGCGCCGAGTCCCGCACCGGCGCGGAGAGGTGCGGTCCGGCGAACGAGACGTTCAGGATCAAGTAGTCGTCCGCGGTCAGCTCGGTCGGCGGGATGATGCGGTTCCCGTCGCGGACGAACATGAAGATCTGCTGGCGTCCGACCCACGACGAGGTCTTCACCACCATCTGGTTGCCGCCGTCGCCGACGGTTTTCACCGTCCTGAACGGGATGACCGGCCAGCGAGGGGGCGAATAGTTGATCTTCGTGTCGCACGTCACCGATACGGCGCTCGGGTTGGTGCTGACGACCGTGTAGCGCTGCGTGCCGCCGTCCTTGGTGAACACCGGCGCCTCGGGAGAATGTCCCAGGCTGTAGGACATCGACACCGACGCGTTCGCGAGCATCGGGTCCGAATCGACGGTGATGACGGAGTCGAACGCCTGCTGCGCCGGCACTTCGGTCAGGACGCTCGCGTCGAGACCGGCGAACAGAGCGGCCAGGCTGATGTCCATGGTGTCGGTCAGCCAGGTGGTGCCGCGGAACTCGATCTTCTGGTTCAACTCGATCGCGTCGGTCTTCTTCTGCCACTTCATCGCGAAGTTGGCGCCACCGAAGATTCCGCCGCCGCTCTTAGCCTGGGCCGGAGCAACCTGCGGCATCGGCGCGAAGATCTGATCGAAGAGAATCTGCATACCCTGTTTGGTGAACGTGGCCACCATCTCCTGCCGCAGCCGCTCGAGCTCCGGCGGAAGCCCCTGGCCCAGGAACACGACCTCGATGCCGCCGTTGCGCGAGAGCGCATCCCAGGCGGCCTCGAGCTTCGCGCTCCCGCCATAGAAGAAGCCGTTGTAGCTGACGTCGAGCGCGGCCGACAGGTGTTCGAAGCAGCGGGTACCATGGACACGAACCTCGGCGCCCACATCCGGCACGCGCCGCAGGTACTCGGTACTGCAGCGTGATGTCACCGTTGATGTTGCTCTTGTTCTTGATCGCGTTCGACCATTCGAGCGCGCCGACCTCGGTGAGGTTGGCGAGAAACGAGAGCAGGCCGCCCGGGGTGCCGACGTCGCGGTCGTTGTGCTTCTTGTCGGGCTCGCCGGCCATGGTCGGAAGGTTGAGCAGCGCCTTGCCCTTCTGTGTCGTGAGGGGCAGGAACTTCAGCTTGTTCGGATCGCCCAGTCCGAGGGATGCGACCCTCGCCTTGGCCTGGTCGATCGACGCCTGGTCGAGCTGCGGCGCCGTGTTCATCCCGATCGTCGCCGCGCCGCCGATGATCTTGACGCTCTTATCCGGCTGCTGCGTCGTGTAGGTGGTGATCGCCACCCCGGGCCTGCCGTTCTTGTCGAGCGTCAGCACGGGCTGGTTGGCGACGTACAGAATTACGTTGGGCTGATCGCACGCGTAGAGCTTGAACCTGCCGGCGTTGCCCAACGATCCAGACAGACTGACCGGCACATTTTCCGTAAGAAACGTTCCCATCTTTCATCTCTCTTTCTAGAGTCTTGCGCCGGCATGTTGCAGACGGCGCGACTGCCGAACATCCGCGGCTATGCCGTTGCGGCATGCACCATGGCCGCTCCCGCCCCTGCACCGAGACCGAACTCGTTCTCGAAATCGAGGAACGACTTCGTTTCAATCGCGCCGACCCCCGGGGGCCAGGGGTTGTAGACGGTGACCGACGTGCCTTCCGGCGTGCCATCCCCATGGATGCCGGCGAGTACCACCGCGTGGTACGGGGCGCCGATTTCGACCACCCAGATCGGTCCCCACTCCTCCAGCCATCGCGCCAGTTCGTCAGGCATCGCGCTTTGCCCACCCTCTTCGACCAGGTTCCAGGCCCTGACGGCACGCTGGATGTCATTCCATCCGTAGCCGGTGGTCACGTTCATTCCCGCGCGCGACGCAATTGCCTCCGGATCGGTCGACGCCTGGTCGCGAGCACTGACGACCATCGCGAGCGACGCCGCCCAGCAGGTGACGTCGGTTGGCTGCGGAATCAGGGTCACGTCCGTCTCGAAGTCCAGGTCCCGGGTGTCTTCAGGCGTCAGCGGAGCTCGATCCGAGATGACCGGCCGGCCGTTCCCCGAGCGCAGGCGCTGTGCCAGCGGATCCGATTCGTTCATCACGACGTTCCGGGCGACCATCTGCACCTGCGTGCCATCGACCAGAAAATAGACGGCGTCCTCGGTCTCCTGTAGCTGCAACTCCGCGGTGTTCACCATCTGGCCACCGATCACGCCCATCAGGGACACCGTGGCCCGGCCCGGCGCCTGGCCTGGCGGGACCGGATAGCTGAACTCGATCGGGCCTAGTGGGGTAATCCGCAGCGACGCGCGGATCGGTTGAGACAGGTAGGAGGCGTGGCAGGTAGCCGTGACTGTCAGGTAGTCGGCCGGATCCGCCTCGAGCTGCGGCACGATTCGGCTGCCGCGGCGGATGTAGAGGTACATCGTGTGACGCCGGATCCACGACTGCGGCCGCAGCACGATCCGATAGTTGTCGCTCGAGCTCGCCGTACCGACGGTCTCGATCAGCGGCCAGTTCGAGGGAGTGAAGTTGACAGTGGACCGATACGAGACCTTGATCGCGTCAGGCCGCTCGGACGACACGACGAACTGGCGCGTTCCGCCTGTCGCGTCGAAGACCGGGGCTTCAGCCGAGTGCGCAGGCCCGAAGTCGAGCGACACCGCCACGCTCGTCGCCGCCGGCGAGGGTTCGACGACCAGCGACACGGGAACCGAGACCGACTCGTACGTGGTGTGAATGTAGGACTCGTCCAGCGCGCCGAGCAGACTCGAGAGATCCGCTTCGAGGCTCGTCTTCAGCCACGTCCAGCCCTCGACCGAGATGCTCATGGTGAAGTCGATCGCGTCGGTCGGCGTCTTCCAGCGCAGCGCGTACGACGAACCGAACGTTGAAGGTCCGGACGCGTACGGCTGGAATAGCACGTCGAAGAGCTGCTCGCGCGCCTGTTCGGACAACTGCGCGAGGAGCTCGCGGCGGTCATCGAGCGCGTCGGAGGTCTCGGTCAGCGCGATGCGCACGGCGCCACTGCGCACGAGCGACAGCCAGGTGCCACGAATCTCGTCGAGACCGCCATACAGCGATCCGTCAGCGGCTTTGTGCAGGTCCGCCGCCACACCCGAGAAGACGCGGGCGCCGTTGATCGTCACCGCCGCCGTCGAGCGGGGCAGCAGTTGCGGGTATTCGTAGGTGAGGCGGATGCTGCCCTTGACCACGCCATCGCGCCTGACGGCCCGTGCCCACTCGCGCGCGCCCGCAGCCGTGAGGTTGAGCACCAGCGTTCGGCCCTCCCGGGTTGCGCCGGACCCTTTGCCGTCGGGCGTGTGCGACGCATCGATGACGGCGCTCACGCGGGCATCGCGAACGGGAAGCGGGAGGAATCGCGGCCGCGTCGACGCCTGGTATCCCGTATTGAGCAGCACGCGCCGCCACTGGTCGGCGAGGGGCCCGATCTCCGCTCCATCGGCCGTATCGCCGAAAACGCCGAGCACGATTGAGCCGCCTGTCACCTCGTAGGTGCCCGACCGCCACCGCTGCACCTCGGTCAGGGCGGCGCGGTATCGTCCGCCGGTCTCGGGCGCGAGCCGGAGTTCCCGTGGCGCAAAGAAAATCACGTCAGGAACCGTGGTTTGCCACAGGCGGAAGCCGCCAACGTCCCAGTGCGCCCCGCCGGTTGCCACGCCAAGCTGTTCTTCCAGTGTTGAAGCCATGTCAGGTCCGCCTCTCTTGAAGATGTAAACGCCGGCGGGCGCGGCCTCTAACAGGTCGATCGACGGCTGGAGATCCCAGCGGGGCCGTGGGCGCGCGTCAGTAGTGGTTGAGGGGCTGCGGCCGGGGCGGGGCTACGCGTGTCGGCGAGGGCTCGCGGCGATCCTTACAGTGAACGCGACGGCGCGAGCTGCGGCGCGTGCTGCGCGCAGGTCAGCGGGAGGGGTTGTCGAACGTGATCTGCCGGACCCAGAGGCCCCGGGCAGTTTCCGTGGTCGCCGCAAGCTGGGCTGTGACCTGCTCGCTGAGGCCCGCGCCGGTCCGGCCGGCCGGCCGTGCGACCAACCCGCCGACGCCGCGCAAGAGGCCGAGAGCCTCGCCGGACAGGGGCGCGCTCACCACCGGTGTGTGCAGCTCCGGGCGCGGCAGCCCGGCGAACATCTTTTCGAAGGCGGTCACCGGCTCCGGACTGACGAAGATGAGGAAGTGTTCGCGGCCACCGGCGCTCGTCACTTGCCAGTACAGCATCGCTCCGTCGCGGCGGCCGGGCAGGCGAATCGGTGATCCCGCGGGCAAAGGATTCGTGAGCTTTTGTCCCGGCAGCGGAAACAGCAGGTACGATGCGCCGCGATCGTCTTCGTTGACCACGTAGACGTGTGTTGGTGTCGACGCTCGAACCTCGAGAGACAATCGGTCCCCGGGCCGGACGGAGTCGTTCGGCTGCAGCCGCAGCTCGGCGCCGCCGCGCTCCCGGTACACGGCCGCATCGATTGTGTATGTGCCTTCACCGTTGGCCTCGACGACGGCGGGCTGCCCTGTCGTGGAGGGACCGGCCGTAGCCTTCGGGGGCGCCGATCGATACGCGCCGGCAAGCCAGTAGCCGCTCACGCCCACAGCGGCCAGTGCGGCCAGCACCGTCATGGTGATGGTCAAGGCCTTCGTGCGTGGCGTCTCCTGCAGCTCGTCTCTCGCGCCAAGAAATCGCGCGAGCTCCGCCTCGAGCGCACCCGGCGTGGACCATCGTCTCCCCGGGGCTGCCGCGACGGCGCGCTCGACGATCTCGACGAAGGCGTCGGGGAGATCCGGCCGGGCGTCGCGAAGGCGTGAACGCTCGCCGCGTCCGTGCGCCTGCTTGACGGCAGCAGCGGTCGCGCCTTCAACCGGGTACGCCTGTGTGACCAGGTGGTATAGCAAGACGCCCAGTGCGTAGATGTCGGCGGCCTTCGTCCGCGGCCCTCCGCTGAACACCTCAGGCGCCAGATACAGCGGTGTACCCGCGAGATCGCCCGAGCCAGGCCGTAGAACCGACTGATCGGGTTCCAGGTCCTTCCCGCTCCCGAAATCCATGAGCACGGTTCGGCCGCCCTCCTCGCGCATCACATTGTGGGCTTTGACGTCGCCGTGCATCAGTCCCGCGCGGTGCACAGCCGCCAGCGCGCGGCACAGATCCAAACCGACGAGTGCCGCCTCGCGCGCGCCAAAGGGCCCCTGCGTCCAGAGCAGCGCCTCGAGCGTCTGCCCCTTCACGAATTCCATCCAGATGCCGACACGGTTTTCGGCGGAGTCTGCGCCGTGGACCCTCACGACGTTGGCATGTCGGACACGAGCCAGCAGCCGCGCCTCCTTGAGCGCGCGGGACGAGTCGACGCGGCCGGCCTCCGTCTGCGGCAGCAGCTTGAGCGCCACCTCACACTGCAGGTTCTGGTCGATCGCGCGGTACACGGCGCCGAATACTCCCGCGCCCACCTGCTCGATCATCCTGAAGTGGCTCCACGTCAGCGGACCCGGATCGCCCGGCTCCCCATCGCCGGCGCACCGGTGGAATCGCGCGATTTCTTCGATGACGCGCAGCTCGCGCAGCAACGGCTCCTCGTCGGCGCCGGAGGTTTCCAGCCCCAGCCGCTCCCACTCCACGGGTTCTCCAGCAGAGATTGATGCGGCGACGGACAGGAAATCCGGGTCGTCAGGTCCGGCGCTCAACGGACATCTCCTTGGCGAGGCGGGCCAGCGCTCGACTGACGGCCATGTGGGCAGCGGGGACGGATGGCTTGCCGAGCAGTTCGGCGACCTCGGAGTACGCGTAGCCCATCTCGACACGCAGCACGATCGCCTCGCGGTCTTCCGGCTTCAACCGCTGCAATGCCGCTTCGTAGCGCTCGAGCGCCGCGGCGCCGATCGCCAGTTCCAGAGGTGAGGAATCGCCGGTCGGCTGTGCGCTGTCGAGCGGTTCCGACGGATGTCGCCCCGATCGACGGATTTCGTCGAGCAGGCGGTTGCGGAGTGCCTGGTGCATGTAGCCCTGGAGTGCGCCGCTGTGGCGCGGCTCGAACGCGTGCAGCCGTTGGATGACGTGCATCAGCGTGTCCTGAACGAGATCGTGCGTGTCCAGAGACCCGCGCGTTCCCGCGGGGAGGCGGCCGTGCGCCCACCGCTTCAGCCGCGGCAGGTATCGCGCGCACAGATCGTTCAATGCCGTTTTGTCCCCCGCCTGGGCGCGAACGAGCAGATCGAAGGATGACTCGCCATCGGAACGGCGGCCGTCGGACTGAGGGGACGCCGGCTCGCCGGCTGGCGGTGGTTCGACCATGGCGGGAAAGGCCCCGAATGTGACGTCGAGAGTCCTGATCATCATATGCGATCCCCGTCGTGCTTCCGTCGCGAGAGCTGAGTCCGTCCACGGGAGAAGAGCAGTGGAGAATGTCTGCCGATCCCTTGATGACAACGTCAGCCGAGCCCTTGTCTAACAGGTAGGGTACGAGGCCGTGGACAGCTCGCTCGCGTTCACGGCGGAACCGCCGCGGCTCGGCAGGATGGGCGGGAATTGTCGGCCGTCATTCTGGAACTGTGGTACGTTCGAGTTCGTCCAGGGGTTCCTTCGGCCAGGTCGATACAGACGCCCACCGCGCCAATCGATACGCCAGATCTGAGAGGAGCGTCTCGCCTGAGTACCGAAGACGCCACGACCGAAGAAGGCAGCCGCACGGAAGCCGCTCGCGAGTCGTCAACCGCCCACAAAACCGTGGACGCTGCTCGTCTACATGGTCACGGATACGGCGGCGGATCCCAGTGCGGGCAACCCCTTGCTCGACACGACCGCGCGAAAAGATGCCTTGCTCATGTTGAAGGCCCTGCGGCCGCATGGGCACAAGCTCCACGTCGCCATTCAGGCCGACCTCAAGGCATTCCCCGGCACCTATCGATGGATTCTCGGACGGGGTCAGGACTTTCGCCGCGAATCGCTCGCGACAAGCACTCGTGTCCTGAACGACTTCTTCGAGTGGGGCCGGAGGGAGTGTCCCGCGGAGCGCCAGGCGGTGCTCTTCTGGGGACACAGTGCCGGTCCGATGGGCCTCTTTTCCGACGGAATACCGGGCAGCTTGAAGACTGCGGATGAGCTGAGCCTGAAGGAGTTGCGGTCGGGCCTGCGGCACATGAGCCGCACATTGCTGAACGGGAAACCGATCGACGTCGTGCTGTTCAAGAACTGCTTTCAGGCGATCCTCGAGACTGGCTTCGAGATCCGGGACTCGGTCCGTTTCGTGATTGCCTCGCAGGCGTTGATCCCCGCACCCGGCTGGCCCTACGCCGCGCTGTTCGCGTCGTTGACGCGGGAACCGACCGAGACGATCGTGCGAAAGCTGCTGAACGCGCTCGGCCGCTTCTATTCAGAATCAGCGAACCGAGGCGGCCATCCAGAGGTACCCTTTTCGCTCCTCGACCTTCAGGCGCTCGAGGACGTGGTGTTGCCGATGAAGTCTCTGGTCACGGCGTTGGTCAAGGCCAGCGACCAGTCTGCCGACATTCGCGCCGCGTACCTGAAGGCCTGGGTGAGAAACGACCTCTCCCCGGCAGACCTGGTCGCCTCGGAGAACCAATTCATCGAGGGGCTGACTCCCGGTGACGTCTTGCTCGTGGACATGCGGATGCTCTGCAGCGAGCTGACCAAACTCGGTGTACCGGTGTTCTCAGAGTTGGCGGAAACCCTCGGCCGGGAGATCGACCGGGTGGTGCTGGGATTCCGCCCGAAGGAGAGCCAGTTCCGAGGCGTCAGCGCCTACTACATGCCCGCTGCGACGAGGAAGCAGCGCTCGTCCATCGGCCCGCTGCTTTCGCGTTCGGCGTACGAAGCGCTCGTGTGCAGCCGCAAGACGCACTGGGCCAGGATCGCGCTGGAAAACTCGGCCTAGGGACTAACCGGATGCGACAAATGACGTCTCGTGGAGAGGAGCGGCACCATGACAGCTGAAAAAGGAATGGACCTGGCAGGCAAGCTGGAGACAATTCACGGCGCGGTCTCCAAACTCTCCGACTTCATGAAGCGCGATGTGAGGCCTTTGCTTTCGCAGAGCGAGAGTGAGCTCGAGAAGGCGCTGAAGGATGTCACGGCCCCAACCGGGAAGGGCCTCAAGCACGTTCTCAAATTCATCGACGACCAGGTGTCGTTCATCGCCAACTCAAGCCGGGATTGATGTCGCGCCGGATAGTCAGGTCTTATGTCGTGGGCCTGACTTTTCCATGGATGTGGCTGTGCATCGCGGTTGGCGCCTCGCAGGCGCCGGCCGGAGCCGTCGCCACGTCGCACGACGTCGAACAGTTGCTCGATCGCGGCGCCTACGCACAAGCCGAGCAGCAGGCCCGACGGTTTTGTGACGACGTCGAAGCGCACTACGGCCGTCAGTCACTCGAACTTGCCAGAGCATCCGACCTGCTCGTCACAGCGCTGCTTCGCAACGGCAAGGCCGGACTCCCCGATACCCTGGCGCTCGCCCAGCAAGTGGTCAGGTCGAAAGAGCGTGTTCCGGGCACGGGCGAACTCGACGTCGCTCGCTCCCTGGACAATCTCGCGACGGTACACGTGCAGCGAGGCGAGTTTCGCCTTGCGACCCCGCTGCACGAGCGGAGTCTGTCGGCTCGACTGCGCGTCCTCCCATCCGACGATCCGGCGATAGCCGACAGCCTCGATCATCTGGCCCTTCCGCTGATTCGGCTCGAGCGCTTCGACGAGGCACGGCGGATGCTCGTCCGTGCACAGGCGATTCGGGAGCCCAGGTCCAATGACGACGCGATCGCATTGGCGCGGACGCTCGAGCTCGTCGCCATGGTCAACCGCTATTCCGGTGATTACCCGGCCGCGATGGCGCCGCTGGAGCGCGCGCTTCTCATCCGCCGTCGCCAGTCGCCCGGCCATCCGGACGGGGTTCTGGCACTGCACCTTCAGGGCGAGATCCTGTGGCTGCAAGGAGACATCCGGGGGGCGCAGCGATCCTGGATGGAGGCGCTGGCGCTTGGCGAACGGACTCTGGGCCCGGACCACCCGACGGTGGCGCTCATACTTCGCAAGCTGGCCCTCGCGTCCGATGATCTCGGCAACCTTGCGGCCGGGCGCCGCCTGCTCGAGAGAGCCCTGAAGATCGGAGAGGTGCTGCTCGCGCCATGCAACCCTGAACTGCCCGCGCTCCTGGCCGACCTCGCCAGCTCACTGAGGTCTGCCGGCGAATACGCCGAGTCCCGGAGCTTTTCCCAGCGCGCCCTGATCAGCCTCGAGAAATGTCTGGGCCCCGTGCATTCGCTGACCGCCACAGTGCTGCACAACCAGGCGCTGCTCGCGGCTGAAATTGGCGACCTCGCCGAAGCCGAGCGGTTGCAGCAGAAAGCCGTGCGCGTCTGGTCGGCTGCCCTGGGCCCGAATCATCCGTACGTGGCCCGGGGGATCGACGCGCTCGCGGAAGTCGTGGCGGCGCGCGGACAACTCACGCGGGCGGGCGCCCTCTACAAACGCGCGCTTGACCTGCGCCGGCGGACGGTGGGCGCCGACCATCCGGACGTCGCCTGGACGCTGACGAACCTGGCGCGGAACGTCGCCCGTATGGGCCAACTACCCCTCGCGCTCGAGCAGGTCGACGAGGCGATTCGCATCTATCACAAGGCCGGCGCCTCCGATGAGCCGGATCATGTCGCGCGCGGGCTGGCGCTCCGCGGCGCCATCGAGATCCGCCGCGGGAACGCCGCTTCGGCGCGAGTGAGCTTCGCGGAGGCGCTCTCCACCCGCGAGGCAATCTTCGGCGCGGAACACCCGCTCACCGCTCAGTCTCGCGCTGATCTGGCAACTGTCGATTTGGCCCTTGGGGCGTCCGGCCGGGCTTTCATCGACGCGCTCGAGGCGGAGCGAGTGGGACGCGATCACATGCGATTCACCGTTCGTTATCTTCCGGAGCGTCAGGCGATGGCGTACGCGGCGAAGAGGCCGCGGGGCCTCGATCTCGCGCTGTCGATCCTGTCGTCGGCGCCGGCGACGGATGCGTCGGCGGCCATCGACGCCGTGATTCAGACGCGCGCCGTCGTCCTGGACGAGCTCGCCGCACGCGCCCGGTCCGCTGGCGGATCGGATACGGAGCTCGCGTCGCTCAGTCTGTCAGCCGTCGCGGCCCGTGAACGTTTCGCGCACCTGATGCTGCGCAGCCTGCAGGGTGAGGACGCTGTCTCACGCGTCGTGCTGGATGAAGCGCGCCGCCAGGCGGAGGAAGCGGAACGAACACTCGCCGAGCAGAGCGCTGCCGCGGGATCCGAGTTGGCTCACGCGCACGTTCGACTCGATGAAGTGCGGCGCGCCGTGCCACAGGGCGCAGCCCTGGTGTCCTTCATTCGTTACGATCGCACGTGGTTCACGACCACAGGGGCACGGACGGCCGTCCACGCGCGACCCTCCTATCTCGCCTTCGTGGTCCGGGCGGACTCGACCACTGTCAACGCCGTCCCGCTCGGGCCAGCGGCGGCTCTCGAATCGGCAGTCTACGCCTGGCGCGACGAAGCGGGCGGGCGCTCGCTGGCCGCGGGTACGCCCCTTCAGGCCGAGCACGCGTACCGGACGGCGGGGACGCGACTCCGTCGGCTGCTCTGGGACCCGATTGCCGGGCACATCGCGGGTGCCTCACAGCTCTTCGTGGTCCCGGACGGCGCCCTCAACCTGGTGAGCCTGGCGGCGTTGCCGACGAGCGGCCGTCGCTACCTGCTGGAAGACGGTCCGGGCATTCACTACTTGTCTACCGAACGGGACCTGGTGTCCGAGGACTCGCCTGCGCCTGGGCAGGGGCTGCTTGCAGTCGGAGGGCCCGCGTTCGACGATCGCGTTCAGGCCGCCGAGTCGAGACGCGTGCGCAGATCGGGGCCGGGCTGCGAACGGCTCGGCGCACTCCGCTTCCAGTTGCTGCCCGGATCGAAAGAGGAAGTCGTGGACATCGCGAGGCTCTGGCGGCCCGTGGCCGCTCAGAAAGACGACGCGCTGGTGTTGAGCGGGCGCTTCGCGACCGAGAGTGCGGTCAAGCGCGCGACTGCGGGCCGGCGCGTGGTGCACCTGGCAACTCACGGATTCTTCCTTGGATCGCGGTGCGAAGCGGGCCCTGCCCGCACGCGAGCCGTCGGCGCGCTCGCCACGCCGGCGGCAGGCCGGGCGGCGGTCGCGGACAACCCGCTGCTCTTGTCCGGCCTGGCCTTCGCCGGCGCCAACCGGCGTCGCGGCATCCTACCCGGTGAAGACGATGGCATCCTCACGGCTGAAGAAGTGGCGGGATTGAATCTCCAGGGGGTGGAATGGGCCGTACTCTCGGCGTGCGACACGGGGATCGGGGAGATCAAGGACGGCGAAGGCGTGTTCGGCCTTCGCCGTGCGTTCCAAATCGCGGGCGCGCGCACCATCATCATGAGTCTCTGGTCAGTCGAAGACCGATCGACTCGACTCTGGATGCGCGGGCTCTATGAGGGGCGATTCCAGCAGCATCTTAGTACCGCCGACGCGATGCGCGCGGCGAGCCTCCGCGTGCTTCACAACCGCCGGGCGATGGCGCAAAGCACGCATCCGTTCTACTGGGCCGCGTTCGTGGCCGCGGGCGACTGGCAATGACAGACGGCTTGGCATTCGGCCGAACACACCGTCCACCGATGACGATGATTGAGCCGCGGCCTTCGGGCTCGGCGAGGCGACCGTCATCCATCGCACCCCCTCCGGCTGCGGGGGCATCGGGGAATGCCGGTGAAGACGAATTCGCGGCCGTTTTTCAATTGCCCTTGAATCGCTGCGTCGCGCACTGTGCCCAAGCTGTGGGTTCCGGTCAACAGGATCGGGCCCTCGAGAAAACCGGCGTCACTGCGCCAGGACGCGCTTCATCTCCGACGTCAGCCACTTCGCTTCCGCCTCGGTGAGGACCGGCGACGCCGTGGGATTCATCACATGATGGCCCTCGGACTTGGCGATGTAGACCGACGTGTTGACGCGGATGGCGCGACCGTACAGCGGGCGGCGATAGGCCCGCGGAAAGGGCCGGAAGCCGCGGTAGATCCGGATGCGATCGTGATCGATCTCGACGCGGCGGACGTAGGCCGTCCACATGAGCCCGAACAGCACGGCGACGGCCGTGCCGACGATCAGCCAGGGCGTGGGCGCATCGGCCGCGAAGGCGTCGACCCGCGGCACGGGCGGCAGGGTCCGCACCCACGCCGACGCGGGACCGGCCCACTCGGGCGCATCCTCGGCGCGCAGCGCGCTCGAGGCCAGCAACGCGCCGGCCGCCGAGATGGCCAGCATCACCCAGAATCCCAGGCGCAACCCGTAGGTGATGGACAGGCCGGCCGGCTCCTGGACCAGGCTGATGCGAGTACGCTCGGGCTTCGGGACCAACGCACCGTCCCTGGCCGAATCGTCGATCGAGGCGGACGCCATCGCCCAGACGTCGGACGCGGTCATGGTGCCGCCTGTCTGGGCGGCCAGTCGCGAGAGCGGATCCGGCTCGACGTCGGGCGCCTGCAACAGTGAATCGTCGGCCGCCGCGAACGCGCGCGCATTCACATTCAGCTCGCGCACGACCGTCTCGACGAACGCAAAGTGCGCCGCGATCTCACGCACCGCCTCCTTCGACGTCGTCCTGGCGATGCCCGGCTCGAACAACTTGCGCTCGTAGTCCACGCCCAGAAAAGCCCGCTGGCCCTTGAACGCCAGAAAGACGCGCTTGCCCGCCTGCCGGCGCAGCGTGAGCAGCGCCTCGGTCACGGCCGGGGTCAGCAGGGCGCGCGCCTCGGACTCGTTCGAGGAGTGGACCTTGAACTCTTTTTCGAACACCGGATGGTCCAGCGTCACCACGCTGAGGCCTGTGCGTTCGCCAAGCTGGTACGAGTGGGCCTTCTCGGGATCGATCAACGTCACTCCGGCCAGGCTCTGGTTCAAACCCAGATGGAAGAAGAGCCCGCGGAAGACCGTGTAGCTGCGCGAGTTCTTGCCCGAGCCGGTCGTGTACCCGCGACCCACCTCCGACGCCTCGAACGGGGTCTGGCCGATAAGGCCGCGGACGCGATCGTCGGATTCAAACGATCCGCGGGTGTTGAACAGGCCCGGCGCATCGAAGACATCCCTCGTAACGCCCTGGAGCGGATCGTACGCCGCGGACGGGCAGACCATCTTGAAGATCTCGGCGACGATGTCCTGTTTGAAGCGGTTCCGGTAGTTGGCATACGCGGTGATGCCCGGGAGCACGTGCTTCATGAGCACGAACACCAGGCCCCCGACCAGCCATACCCAGGCGATGGCGATCCTGGCAGTGACTGGAGATAAACGGCAGGACGCCGTCGGGCAAGTCACCGGCGATGAGGATCCCAATCGGCGGCAGGACAACCAGCAGCGACTTGACGATCAGCCAGCGGACCTGGCGGCGCTGATGGTCGATGGCGTCGAGCTTCGGCTTGAGCGTGGTGTCGTAGAACCCGTCGATCCGGCTCACGGTCTCCGGCGCGAGGATGTCGCTCACGAGCCGGGATTATAGCGTGGCTCGGATCGCTATCGCTCGAGTGCGTCCTGCAGCTGTTTCACGATCGCAGCGTGACTCCCGCCCTCGCGCAGCTTCACGATTCCGGTGTTGGTCTGGTAGAGCGCAGGGGAACCCGGCGCCTCGGACGCGGGGCGCACGCGCAAGTCGGTCTGTTGATTGACCAGTGAATACTCCAGGATGTAGGGAGGCCTGTTGCTGCGTGTGTCCGGTTGCAGGCCGGGAAAGGCGCCGATGTAGCCCCACCGCCCGAATCCAATTGCCTGCCCCGTACCCGCGACGGCCTTGAGATCAGCCCACTCGTTCTTGATGACCTCCACCTGGGACCGATGGGTCACGCCGTCCGCACCAGTCGGGAACCTGAAATACAGGTATCCACGTTTCACCGCGGAAACGGTCAGTCCGGCGGCGCCGTCCACATATGCGAAGGCGCCCCACACCTGAATTCGCTCCGGCGTCTCCTCATTGGGTTCGACAACGACTTTTTCCACGATGCCGTAGATGCCCAGCGGGCCACTGGCCGTCAGCTGCGTCGCCCCAACCAGAAGGCCCATCATCACGAGCAGTCTTGCAGATGACTTCATCCTGCCCTCCTTGCCCCAATCGCGTCAGTCCCGCGGGCCGCGCTGTTGATTCTACGACTCTTGCCTCTAAACCGGGCACTGGCGGCACGATTGCCGACGTTTGACCACACACGGCTGAACAGATATAAAGCCACCGGGTGCTGAACGCATACGTCTCGGGTGGAAACAGAAAGGTGGACACCATGCGTCGAACGTCCCCGGTATCTGTGTCGCGGCGCAGAGAAATGGCCGCGGCGATTCTGCTGCTGCTGCTGATCCTGATCCCGCGTCCAGGAGACGCGCAGGTACTTTATGGATCCCTCGTTGGCAACGTGACGGAGCAATCCCAGGCTGCCGTGCCAGGGGCGGACGTGACCGTTGTCAACACCGAGACCAATCTCACGCGCCACGTACGCACGAACGAGAGTGGAACGTACAGTATTCCCAACCTGCAGGCGGGCACCTATTCCGTGACCATTCGAATGTCGGGGTTCGCCGACTTCGTCGTCCAGGATGTCGTGGTCGGGCAGAACAGTACCGTCCGGCGCGATGCGGTGTTGCATGTGGCAGGGGTGGAATCCAACATCAGCGTCAGTGCGGACGCCCAGGCGGCCCAGCTGCAAACGGACCGCGGCGAGCTTCGCCACGAGATCCAGACCCGGCAGTTCGAGGATCTGCCCGTGTCGGTCGCCGGAAATTACCAGAGCCTGCTTCAGACGCTTCCCGGGTTCGAGACGGAAGGCGGCATGCGGCCCGATCGGATGGGCGGCTGCAATCCTTCCGGGTCGGTCGGATTCAGTGTCAACGGCGCCACCACATCGACAACCTCGACCAACGTCGACGGCGCGACCAACGCGCACATCTGGAATGTCGGACGGTCGGCGATCGTGCCGACGCTCGAGTCGATAAATGGCGTGAACGTCGTGACCAACAGCTTCGACGCCGAGCAGGGCATGGCCGGCGGCGCCGTCATCAACGTTCAGACCAAATCCGGATCCAACGTATTCCACGGCTCGCTGTTCGAATACCACTACAACGAGCACATGAAAGCGCGCGATTACTTCCGGCCGCCCGGACAGGAGAAGGGGGAGTTCACGCAGAATCGCCTCGGCGGAACCTTCGGCGGCCCGATCCTCAAGAACAGGCTGTTCTTCTTCAGCAGCTTCGGCGGCATCTACCAGCGTGAGAGTGGAAGCAGCATCCTCTCGCTTCCGCCGGCCTCGGCGCGCGCCGGTGATTTTTCGAACGTCAGCGCGGTGATTTACGACCCGGCCACCGGAAATCCCGACGGATCGGGGCGCGTCCCCTTTCCGAACAACCGGATTCCCGACAACCGAATCGACCCGATTGCCAGGGAGATCCTGGCGCTGGTGCCCCTTCCGAATCTGGCCGGCCTGGAAAACGCCACGGCCAACAATTTTTTCGTCAGCCAGCCGTTCGTCGCCGACCGCTGGTCCCTGGACAACAAGATCAACTGGGACGTGTCGGATCGGTTCAACACATTCCTGAGTTGGAACTATGCCCACCATCGGTCGACGCACCTGACGGCATTCGGCGAGGGATTCATGGACGGGCCGCGAGTCGGCGGGGGCAACGCCGGCGAGGCATGGGGTTACAACAACAGAATCAGCGTCGGCGCGAACTACATCTTCGGGCCGACGCTGTTGATGGACGCGTTCGGGGGCTGGACTCGTCAGAACACGAATGTCGAGCAGCCTGGCATCGGCCGGAACCTCGGTCTGGAGGAGCTGGGCCTGCCCGGCACAAATGGACCCGAACGGTTCCAGAGCGGTTGGCCACGATTCGACGTGAGCGGCTATTCCGCCTTCGGCACCGAGGAGCCGTACACGCCTTACTACCGGAACGACGACCAGTATTCCTTCCGATCCAACTTGACGAAGATCCAGGGAACGCACGAGCTCCGCTTGGGTACCGACATCAACTCCGAGCAGATGAACCATGTGCAGCCGGAGTTTCAGGGTGGCGCGTCGATGGGCGCGCGCGGGAGGTTCATTTTCGGAACAGGCCCCACCGCGGCGTGCCTGGTGCCCAACAACCGGGGAGGCTGCACGACGACCAGCGTGACCAATTCACAGGCGAACGCCATGGCCGCCTTCCTGCTCGGCCTGCCGACCCAGGTCGGCAAGAATCAGCTCAACCTCTTTCCGTACACCACCCGGACGTGGCGCTATAGCCTCTACGCCCGGGACCGCTGGCAGGCCAGCGAGAGACTCACGGTCAACTACGGGGTGCGTTGGGAGTACTACCCGATGCCGACCCGCGCCGACCGCGGCTTCGAGCGCTACAACCCGGAAGACAATCAGATCTACATCGGCGGCGTCGGCGACGTCCCCAAGGATCTGGGTGTGAAGAGCAGCAAGACGATGTTCGCGCCGCGGCTCGGGTTTGCGCTTCGCGCAACCGACAAGATGGTCGTGCGCGGCGGATACGGCATCAGTTGGGACCCGTACTCGTTGGCTCGCGCCTTGCGCACCAATCACCCGGTCCTGAGCGAGCTGGTCGTTTCCGGCCCGAACAGCCTCGCGCCGGCGTCACCGCTGTCGGCCGGCATTCCGCCGATCGCCGCGCCCGATCTGGGAAATGGAGTCATCCCGATACCCGGGAACGTGTCGGCGCAGACCGTACCGTTCGATCTGCAGCGCGGCTACATCACGTCGTGGAACCTCACGGTGGAACGGGAGCTGTTCGGGGGATGGGTCGCGGAGGCCAGCTACGTCGCCACCCGCCAGACCCGGCAGCTCGGCTACCGCGAATTGAACTGGGCGGACATCGGCGGCGGCGAAGCTGGACGGCAGTTGGTCCGGCAATTCGGCCGCACGGCCTCCACGCGCGAAGTCAGTCCAGTCGGTGACAGCAGCTACGACTCGCTCCAGGCCAGGGTGCAGCGCCGGTTTTCCCAGGGGTACTCGGTCACGGGTTCGTACACGCTCGGAAAGAGCGTCAGCACGTCCGGCCTCGATCGAAGCGACTCGACGCTGCGGATCGTGATCCCGGAGTACTACCACTTGAACCGCTCGGTCACCGGGCTCGATCGCCGGCACAACCTGCAGTTGACGAACATCCTCATGGTGCCGTTCGGCAAGGACCAGAAATGGCTCAAGGACGGCGGAATACTGGCGGCGATTGCGAGCAACTGGCAGATCAACAGCATCATCGGGATCATGAGCGGACGCCCCTTCTCCGTCTCCGCGTCCGCCAACTCCTTGAATGCGCCCGGCAATACGCAGCGTGCCGATCAGGTCAAGCCGGACGTCGAGATTCTCGGCGGTGTCGGACGCGGCACGCCGTACTTCGACACTACGGCGTTCGCTCCAGTGACCGAGGCTCGCTTTGGCACGGCCGCGTTCAACTCGTTGTACGGCCCCGGTCGATTCAACTGGGATTTCAGTCTCTTCCGAAACTTCCCGCTGACGAACGGGTCCAAGCTGGAGTTTCGCGTCGAGGCATTCAATTTCACGAACACCCCGAAATTCGGCAATCCGGCTGCCAACGTCAACAACACGGGCTTCGGTGAAATCACCACGGCCAGTGAAGAACGTCAGTTCCAGGTGGGGCTCCGTCTCGTGTTCTAGACCGGAGATCACCTGTGAACTCTGGGGGATAAATGATGCGCCGGGCTATGAGTTGATGCTCATAGCCGGCGCATGCTCTCTTCGAGCGCTTTCAGGATCTCCGGATCCGCCCGGCTCCACATCCGTTGCAGCTCGGTATAGGTTTCCAAAGCTTCACGCCTGTTTCCACTCTGGACGAGCGACCGCGCCAGGCCCAGTAGCGACAGGGCACGCTTCGGCGCCCGCAGCAGCGCCAGCTCGAACTGGACACGGGCGAGGTCCGGACGTCCCAACGACAACAGGATTTCTCCGAGCAGTTCATGAGCAGGCTTGGGAGGCACCGGTGGCCCGAACTCATAGGGTGTTCTGTCCTCTGCCGCGGCGGCCTGCTTTACGAGCTCGATCGCTTCCTGGCTTTTTCCATCCGCCATCAGCAGCAGCGCCGCGAGTTGGTTTTCGGTAACGGCGGCAGCCTGCACGTCGCCGGCGTAGGCATGGCCATGACGCACATCGTCGGCCGCGGTCGAAGGCTTCAGCGCCCGGAGCGCTGCCAGAGACTGCTCGGCATCCTGACGCCGGCCCCGATTCAGTGCGTCCGATCCGGCCGCGAACCAATGGGCCGCCCGTGCCGCCATGTCGAGGCCGGATATGTCGATGCCGGCCTTGTAGGCTTCGCCGGTCTCGACGGAATACAGGACACGCATCTGCACGAGATGGAACCGGAGGAGCGGCGGCGGCTGAGCGCCGGCCATGGTCTCCATCCGCTCGAGAACCCGCCGGGCTTCCGCAAATCTCCCCTGCTGCAAGTACGCGTACTGGAGCCACCAGAGCGCATGGTATCCGCCCGACTCGATCGGCTGCGTGTTCGACGATGCCTTCCAGGCGGCTTCGTTCGACCGTGCAGCTTCGTCCCACATACCCATGGCGAGAAAAATGTGAGACGGCATGTGTTGGGCATGGGCTGCCGCGGGAGCGACTGTCGCGTACAGACGGGCTGCCCGAAGACCCAATGGCGCGTGAACAGGATCGTCGTAGGCGTGGATCGCGTAGTGCAGCGCTCCGGGATGCGCCGGACTCTTCTCCAGAACAGCCTCCGCCACCGCCGCCGCTTGCATGTACGTTCGAAAGTCCCTTCCGCGGTGGCAGGTTCCGATCAGCGAGAGGGCATAGAACACCGCCGCTTCCTGATCGTCGGGATAATTCTCGTGCAGACGGCGCATGGCGGCGGAGTACGCGAAGTCCCGATCTTCCTTCGTGCCGTCGCCATAGAGGAGATCGACAGCGTGCAGGTACGCCCTCTCTCGATCGGTCGGGGCCTTCACGGGCAGCCGCTTCAAAGCAGAGCGGCCGAAGTCAAGGGACTGTGCGAACCAGACAGGCTCGTTATACGTCATGGCTTCGCCCCAATAGGCCATCGCAAAAGACGGTGCCATTTTCTGAGCAGCGAGAAACTGCTCTCGGGCCTCTCGATATTCGAAGCTGTGGAGGAAGAGAACGCCGCGCTCGAAGTGACTCTGGGCCTCTGCCGGCCCTGAGGTCGGAAAGGCGATCCGTCCCAATCCGCCCGGCTCTGCCTGGAGGCTGAATATCGACGTCACACACAATGCGAACCAGGCGATGCCCATATGGAACTCGATGCTCAGATCTCGGTGATGTCGATCGTCCGTTGGTAGAAGCCGGCATCGAGGCGCCTGGCTTGGATCGACGGATCGTCGATCCTGAGAGCAATCGCATAGGAGCCGGCCTCTGTGGGACGCCAGGCGTGCGACCAGATCGTCCACGCCTGGTTCGTGCTCTGCTTCGGGCACACGTCGACGGGCGCGTAGGGCTGACCCGATGCGAAGCGGATCGAGAGCTTGTCCGTGACGCGAGAGCCGCCCCACATGATCCCGACGACGCGATAGACAAGCTTGCCCGCGACCCGCCATTTCTCGATCCGGACGGGCATCGCCGCCTGATCCATCGTCGCCGGTTTGTAGTCGCGCGCGAGCGCGGGCACTCCGTCCTGGTGCGTGCGGGACGCGAACTCCCGCATCTGCGACGTCGCCGGCGCGTCGTCGTCGACGAGCGTGATCGCGTCGACCCACTTGATGCAGGCGCATCCGTACCAGTTCGGCACCATGAGGCGGATCGGAAACCCGTGATCGAGCCCCAGCGGCACGCCGTTCATCCCGGTCGCGAGGAGTGCGCCGGCTTTCTCGAGCTCCGCGACCGTGAAGATCCAGCTCGCTCCCGGCGTCGAGGCGCTCGGCTGAGACTGCGAGTAGCGGTCGAACCCCGACACGAGGACGCGCGTCGCCTGAGGCCGCACGTCGATCATCCCGAGCACTTCGGTCATGGGCACACCGGACCAGCGCGCCGCCGAGAGCATGCCAAACGCCGCGAACGCGCCGTTTCCGGAGCATTCCATCACGTGGGGTCCGAGTGACGGATTCACCTTCGGAGCGAGCATCCCGGGCGTCAGAGTGAGGGGCGTCTTCACATGACCACTGACCGCAATCGTCCACGGCGCGGTGGGATTGACAAGGTCGGGGTAGCGCGTTCGGATGTAGTAGCGTTCGTTCGGCGTGACGAGGTCGTCCGGGGCGAGCGTCGAGAGATCGGTGAAGAGGCGGCCGTCGAGGCCCGAGCCGAAGGCGACGTTGAGCGGTCCGCCCTCTCCCGTGAAAGGAACGGTGCCAAGCCACACCGCGCCGGCGAAGGGATCGCCGCAGCCGACGCGCGTGGCGTCGCCGACAGCCACGGCTTGGAGCTGCGCTCCGCCCCCGGCCACGCCGTCGTCGATCGATGTGAATCCGCGGGGCCCCGAGCGGCCGATGAGCAGCGCGCCCCCTCCGCAACCGACCGCTCCGGCGAGGAACCGCCTCCGTGTGACGTCTCCCACGCGCGGCACCTTACACCATTTTCGCTCCTGACCCGAGCCCGTGTCGGGACGAAGCTCGCCGATATCGCGCGGCCTTTCTATTTCTCGTCCTGCGCGTACGCCAGATTCGCCTTGTGCACCCGCATGTATTCGTCGCGGACTTTCTTCAGCTGGTCCAGCCACCCTTCCAGGCCGAGCTTTCTTTCCCGCATCACGAGGTAGGAGAGGTCGGGCGTGCGATCGGCCCAGTGATCCTTCGTGTCATCCATGACGTGCACGAACTGCCGCCCGCCGGCCGGCTGGCCCTTCGGATAACGGCTCTTCTCCCACGTGGCGACCAGTTCCTGATAGGCCGCCTCGCGCTGCCGGACAATCGCGCTCACGAGCTGGTGGGCGCCTTCCAGGCGTTCCGCAGCATTGGCGTACTGAAGGCGGGAGTGCTCGGTCCTCGCTTCGGTCAGGACGTCTTCGACCTGGGCCAGCGTCCGCAGCAGGGAGAGGTTGTGCCGCGTGAATTTGGCCTGCGCCAACAGGACTTCGAGATTGTAGCGGTTCCGGCGGACGCGGCCGAGGTTGTCGTGCAGCAAGGCAATCAGGCGCTCGGTGGCCTCCACCTGCAGATCGGTACGAGCCAGCAGCTTCTGGTAACGGTCGCGCCAGAACGGTTGATTGGACAGGTTGACGGCTGAAGGCAAGGCGGGCAACGCCAGCGTTTCGTCCCAGTTCATGTACTTCTTGTAGGAAGGTCCGCGCTCGGCAGGCACGCGGTCCCAACTGGCCGCCCAGAACTGCGTCGCCGCATCCGTCAGGCGATAGACCTCCGTCATGCCGGAGGCTTCCGGTCCGTAAAAGAGCTTCATGAATTGCGCCGTGAACTCCTCCGGTTCGGGCGTCTCCCGATGCCACCCCCAGGAAGACCCGGCAACCCAGCCGAGCCAGAAGACTTCGTTGTGCAGGCCCGAATCGTCCCAGGCGGCCGTGAAGGTTCCCAGGAGATCCGCCTGGCGCGCCGGGCTGAAGGCGATCTCGCGGTAGAGCGACGCCAGCCGTCCTTTCGCCGGCGCTTCCGGATAGTTCTGTGGAAAGTACTCCGGGAACAGCGGCCGCACGCCCTGACTGGACGTGTAAATCATCAGGCGCATGCCGTGCGCCCGTTCCGCCGCGATCTCCTGTTCGTCGTCTCCCGCCACGGCGTCGATCAGGGTGGGAGGAAGTTTTGGAATATCGCTCGTCGCCAGCGGATCTTCTCCCCAGAACATGACCTGGCGGCCGCGCTCCTCGAGGTACCGGCCGGCTCGCTGCATGAACTCGACGAATATCCGGCTCGGGCCGCCGTTTCTGGCCTTCTCCGCGCAGCCGCACTCCTTGCCCTGGCCGGCGAAGTACGCTTCGTCGGTTGCGACGTGAAAGTATTTGGCCCCTGGAGTTGCCGCCAGGATCTCGTCGTACATGTCGAAGATGAGCTTCCAGGATGCTTCCCTGGACGGGCAGATCATGTAGTTGTTGTTGACGTCTTCGCGCAGAGGGGCGAACTCGGGGTGCTTGAGCACGTAGGCCATGTGCGAGGGCCCCTGCAAGAGCGGGATGATCTCGATGTGGCGGGCGCGCGCGTACGCGACCAGCTCGCGCACCTGATCGGCGCTGAAGGCGCCCGGTGCGCCGATCGCCGGGTGCTTCCGATAGGCGAACTTGTCTTCGATCTCCCAGCCGACGGCGTTGATCTTGAACTCGGAGGCGCGGTCGAGGTACTCCTTCATCGTCTCGAGCCGGTCCTGGTGATGCTTCGTGTCCCAGTGCATCTCGCGCAGTTCCAGATCGGGCCAATCCTCGATGCGCCCTTCCGGCAGCGAGGCCCGCGCCCCGACGCCGGAGCGAAGCAGTTGGAGAAAACTCTGGACGCCGTAGAAGAGCCCGGGCTGATCGTTGCCCGTCACGGTGACTCGCGCCGGGCTCAGCTCGATGAGATAAGCCTGGCGGCCAATCGCAGGCTTGGTTCCGGCGGCTGCGGCTCCCGGCCGGAGCTCGAGACGCAGGATCTTCTCGCCCCGCGCGTTGCTGCCGCGCGCGGCCGGCAACTCCCAGCCATGCGTCCGGCGCAGGCCGGTCTGCAGAGTCGTGACCGGCTGATCCGAAGCCGCGACGCCCGGACCCAGCTGCAGTTGCCAGTCGCTCCCGAAAGGAAAATCGCCGCCGCTGAGGACGACTTTCTGCGGCGCAGGCAGGATCGCATAGCCGCGCAACCACAGCGCCGTCGCGGTGCCGTCGTGGGTCAGGCCCGGCCAGCCGGCCAGAATCGACAAAGCCAGGGCCGCAACGAGAACGTGTGCTTTCATCGGAAGAACTCCGTTGCGCGCGCGCGGACGCGCGCGTTACAGCCAGCGTTTGATCCATCGCCAGGCTTCGGCCTGCATCTCGAGGTTGAATTCGTGGGGCGCGTCGTAGAGGCTGCACTTCTGGCTCTCGGGCACACCCGCCTTGGCGTAGCAGCGCGCGACCTTTTCAAACGCCGCCTTGACCCCATTGAGCTCGAACAGCCGATCCTGCGACCCGTTGATCACCAGCACGGCGCGCGGTGCAATCAGGGCCGCCAGATCCGGCAAATCCAGATACCGATACAGCCCGATGATGTGGAACGACAGGCCGATGGTGTAGATCGCGTGCTGTTTGATCTGCGATGCGAATGACGTCATCCAGCCGACGTCTACCGCCACCCGGATGCGTTCATCGAGCGCCGCCAGCAGAAAGCTGCGATAACCGCCAACCGAGAGCCCGACGCAGCCGAGGCGCCTGGCATCCACCTCCGGGCGCGAAGCGAGGTAGTCGAGCGCGCGGATGTCGTCCCACAAAAGCACTCCCGGCCAGGTCACGCCTGCAGTCATCAGGCTCCGCCCCAGCAGCGATTCGTTCTGGCTCGCGCGTTGATCGAACGCGCCAATCTCCGCTTCGGTCATGGTCATCGGCCGCTCTCGATAGGCGGGCGGATCGCCGGCCAGGAGCATGCGCCGTTCGCCCCAATAGAGCATGTCGATGACGGCCACCACGTAACCCTGGCGGGCCAGCTCGGCGGCGATGCTCTTGCCGCCGTAGCGCCGTTGCTTGAATGCGGTCAGCACCGGGTGCTCGCGGTCGTTCTCGACGATCTTTTCCTTGCCCCAGAGATACATCCCGTCGTGGCTGTGCAGCGCGAGAATGCCAGGCGCCGGGAATTTGGCCTGCTTGGGAATCAGCACGCAGACCGGAATGCGCAGGTCGGGCGTCGTCTGGAACGTCAGGTACTCTTCGACGTAGTCACCCCTGTCGGTGCGACGGACCAGCTCGGCCCGGGGAGCCACTGGTGGCGGAGCGTAAAACAGGTGCTCGAACACCTTGGCCCGCGCGCCCGGCTGCCACTGCTTCAGGCTCCTGAACTTGGACTGCAGAAACGACAGTTCCAGCGGGGAGCGGTCGGCCTGTTTCTGGACGAACTCATACAGGTTGCCGATGTGGGACGCGGTCGCATCGACGGCCTGCGTGGCGGATCCGGGTTCCGTGGAGAGAAAGGCCTTCGCGTTGGCCAGCATTCCCCCACCAAGCGTGAGCGCTTCGACGAACTGCCGCCGGGAAACAGACATCGTTCGTGCTTCTCCATTTTCCAGCCTCGTGACTAGTCTCGAATCACTAATCCCGAATTCACGATTAGCGATCAGTGATTAGTGATTGATACCTCACCGCCATCGGCTCATCGCTCCGCCGCCGCGCGATCGTAAGTGATGCTTTCGCCAAATCGAACGCCTCCACCGATCCGGCGTACTGCTTCCCGACCTCGTCCAGCCCGACAGCCTGGCCGAGCGGATCGACGGCATTGACGATCCACACGGGGCGGGGCGCAAGCGAGGCCACCAGATCGGGGAAATCGTAGAACTTCAGGGCGCCGGGCACCACGTCTTCGAACACTTGCCGATGAATGGGTCGACTGACGATGGATTGATAGGACATCAGCATGCCTTCCAGGCCGACTTTGCGGATCCGCTCGTCCAGCACCGCCGCGTAGAGCAGCGGCACGCCGCCCGCTTCCTTGCCGAAGCCGTAGATCCGCGCTGGATCCACGTCCGGCCGGGCCGAGAGCAGATCGACGCCCCGGCTCACGTCCCGAGCCCGCATGCCGACCAGCGGCCTGTTGATCAAGTAGCGCGGTCATCGCGCTGTCGAAGTCCCCGAAGTGCGGGCGAAAATCGGTGTTCTGCTGGGTTTCCGTGACGCGGGTTTCGCCACTGCCTCTGACATCAATCGCCAGGACGACATTGCCCGCTTCGACCAGTTGCTCGATCTGGCCGCCCGGCTTCGCCTCTGTGGATTTTCCCCGGCCGTGGACGTAGACGATGGCCGGCTTGCGTGTCTCGCTCGTGCCCGGGACAAAGAGCAGCGCCGGGATTACGATCCCCGGTTCACTTTCGTAGATCAGCTTCTCGATTCGATACCCCGTGCGTTGCAGGTCCCCGTAGCGCGTGATCGGAACGGCTTGCTTCGCGAGCCCCATTTGGATCGAGCGGCGGACCTGCGTTCGAATCTCTTCCTGATAGGCCGCCAGATCCTGCGGGCCCGACAGCCTCCGCCTCTTTCGGCCAATTTCTTCGACCCGCTGCTGGTTCAGCGTCGAAACCGTCTCGCCTCCGAGCGAGGTGGCCACCTGGCCCGTTTCGGTGCAACGCAATTCTTCCTCGGTGGCGATCACGACTTCCGGTTCCGGCGCCTGATCGTCGACGCCCTTGAGCCAGCGGCCAAACCAGCGATACGCGGCCATCCTGCGAGGCTTGCTGTAACCGTGACCGTCGTCGGCCTCGACCATGCTCAGCTTGTCGGGCACGCCGAGTACTTCATACACACGTCTGGCTTCCTGATAGGTTGCCCGCGCGCCGGAGATCGAAAAGAAGTCACGAATGGCCGAGAGGATCAGATAGGGCTTGGGCGAGAACGCGTACACGAAATCGGCATGATCCAGTCCATTGCCGATCCAGGGAAGCAGGACCTGCTCGGCGTCCTGCGGGCCGATCGTGTCGAGCAGCCGACTCCAGGACGTGAGATAGCACGACGGCGCCGCCACGTGGATGCGATCATCCAGGGCGGCGAGATAGGCCGTGTGCGTGCCGCCGCCGGAGTTGCCCGTGACGCCAATCCGCGCGGCATCGACTTCCGGCCGCGACAACAGATAGTCGAGCGCGCGCATCCCGTCCCAGACCGTGTAGCGGGCCAGGCTGTCCCCCGCCAGAAGCGTCTGGATTCCCAGGCTGGTGTGCTCGGTGGTCGAATGGCGCAACTTCGATTCGCCGAGATCGCGATCGTAGAGCTGCACGCGCTCGCCCTGTCCGAGCGGATCCCAGGTAAAGGCGACGTACCCTTTTCTGGCCAGCGCGCCCAGCATCTGCTGCCACACCGGGTAGGACTTCCCTCCCAGTTCGTGTCCGAGCGGAAAGAGGATTCCGGGATACGGCCCGCGTCCCTGCTTCGGCAGATAGAGGTTGCCGGTGACGAAGAATCGCGGCTGACTTTCGAAAATCACCTTCTCGATCCGGTAGTCGTCGCGGTCGAGTATGCCGACGGTGCGCGCGTTCAGCGGGGTGCGAGCGGGCAGGCCGCCCAGGGCCGCGACCAGTCGTTCGCGAATGTACGTTTTCCGCTCTGCGACCTGCTGCGGGGTCGCAAGGCCGGCGATCTTGCCTTCGCGCTCCTCCAGCAATCGGCCGGCGAGGCGGTTCAGATAGACAGGCAGCGTGCCCCTGACGGTGCGAAACTCCTCGAGCCCTGAAATGAAATCCAGTTCCTCCGGTTGCTGCGAGGCGACCGCTCCGGCCACCAGGCCTGCCATCAGCGTTGCGAGGACGATCGTTGACGAGCGACGCATGTTCGATCTCCCGTAACTGTTTACTGCATTCGTGATCTTGAACAGGAGATCAGGAGATCAGGAGTATTTTTTTGGTTTTCAAGAAACAAATCTCCTGACCTCCTGACCTCCTGTAAAAATTATCCCCTTCAATTCACTTCCAGCACAAACGTGATCTCCTGCTCTCGGGAGCGGATGTACCTTCCCGGCACCGGCTTCAACTTCAACGGAGTATGCAGGGCCCCGACGGCTTGCTCGAGGTCTTTCTCGGGCGCGTTCGCGTACGGATTGAACGGGTACACCGGCCACACCAGCCGCGTCCCCGGATCGACGCGCAACGTCCATCCGTGGTGACGGACCCAACCCCCAGCCCGTCCGGCCCGAGATCGATTCGTTCCGATCCCAGCACAATCTTGCGGCCCGCGCCGGTTTCGAGCGTCTCGCCCGGTTTCAACTTCAGCTGCAGCGTCAGCATGGGATCGTCCCCGGGCCTGCCGCGTCCCGTGATGACGAACCGCAGGGACACCTTCGTGTCCGAGGGCGCCGGCACATAAAGGTCACTGAAGAATGTGTTGAATGCGAGCGAGAGCCGGTCCTGCGCGTCGCTCATCTGGAGCCGCGAGCTGATCGGCATGTGAATCACCTGCCCGGCGAGGTTCTCCGAGAACGTGGCCAGCTCGGGCTGGCGCTTCGAATTCGCGCCGGTGACGATCAGGCCAAGCTTCTGGTGAAAGATGCTGATGCTGCCCTGGCGATCGAGATAGAACTGGCTGTTGGGGGCCTGCGTGCTCATCAACCCGGAGAGGCACACCTGCCAGGGGCCGGTCTTGCGAATCCCTGCCGGAACGGTCATCTGGTGGGCGTAGGCGGACAGCTCCTGGGGGGCCGGCGCCAGCGGGCCTTCGTGATAGTAGAGGGCGTCTTGCGCGAGGCGTCCCAACTGATCGGACGTCAGCGCCTCCGGCCGGAAAAATCCGGTCAGGAAGGCCGCATAGCCGCGGCCATCGGGGAAATGCGAAAAGGCGAACTGCCCCCAGGCGCTGACGCCCCAGTGACGGTTGCGGTCGTTGATCACGTCGACGGGAGTGCCGTCGAGAAATGTGTAGTTCTTGTGGAAGTCGGTTGCGCGCCGCAGGGCGGGCACGACCGCTGGGTCCCGGGCATGTTCCCAGTACAGCGCGACGGCCGTGAGCGTGAGGTGGTTGTAGCCGGTCGTGGGACCCGAGTTGTTGTGCTCGCCCCAGTATCCATCCGGAGACTGCTCGACGGTTGCAAACCGCCGCAACACCTTCGCGCCGAGCTGCTCCCAATCCTTGTTGTCAAAGAGGCGGCCGCCCATGTGCAGCAGCGTGGCCCACTGCGCGTAGTGATTCGGCGACGTGCCGATGAACGGAGAATGGTACCAGGGGAAATCCAGCCGCTCGGTCGCGTCGGAAACCAGCAGCGCAATGTTTTCCAGGATCGCCTTTTTCCAGCGCGCGCGGCGGTGTTCTCCCAGGTCGGATTCGAGCAGCCGGTAGGTTTCCAGCCACATGTACGTGTCCCAATCGCTGTCCAGGCGAGGTTCGTACACTCCCTTCTCGTGCTCGCTCGCCAGCAGGTCTCCGATCCGAATCGCCTGAGCCAGCATCCTGGCGTCGTGATAACGGCTGTTGGCCGGATGCTGTTTTGCGTAGAGCACCGCCGGCGCCAGGATGGCGTACGGAAAATGCCGCCATCGTGCCTGGGCTTCGATCTCTTTGAGCCCGGCGCCCGGCAAGTCGTCCAGGCGCCGTTCGACGGTAGCGGCTCCGGCTTCCAGCAGCCGGAAGTAACCGGCCGGGAGCGGGTCGGCGGACTGGGCCGTGGCGCTGACAGCGGTCCACAGCAAAACAAACACAAACGGCGCGCGATGGGATTTCATGCTGGCCCTCGCGAGAAAGGCGGCTATCCCGGTTTCAGATCGGCGATTTCTTGCGTGAACCCTCGCGTCAACAGCAGCAGGTAGAAGAAGCCCACGGCCAGCCACAGCCCACCCAGCGCCAGCGCGAAGCGGGAAAGATGGAGCCAGATATAGAAGCACACCGCAAAGCCGGCGGCCGGGAGGGCAAGGTGGAGCACCCACTGCCGCGGTTCCGCTGAGCCAAACCAGTAGTGGCGGATGACGCACAGGTTGACCGACATGAATCCGATGAACGCCCCGAAATTCACCAGCTCCGCGACCTCGGTATATTTCAAGATCAGCGCGCCGGCGAGGTGGATGCCACCCATCAGCAGTACGCTGTAGATCGGTGTGCCGAGCCTGGGATGCACGTAGCCGAAGATCCGGTAGGGCAACAGCCGGTCGCGTCCCATACCGCACAGGAGGCGCGAGGCGCTGGCCTGGCCGGTGACGGCGCTCGCCACGCCGGCCACCAGCAGAACGAACGAAAGGAAGTAGAAGAGGGCCGGCCCGCCGACCAGTCTGCCGACATCCATGAACGCGGTCTCGACCGGCGCGAACGCCGTGAAGTCGGGCCACACCATGGTCGCCAGATAACTCTGCAGCACGAAGAGGCCGCCGGCGATCAGGCAGACGAGAATCGTCGCGCGCCCGATGTCCTGGCGAGGGTTCTTCGCGTCCTCTGCCAGCGTGGAGACGCCGTCGAAGCCGATGAACGAGAGCACGGCAAGCGACGTCGCGCCCATGATTGCCTCGAAGGAAAAGGTCTGGGGGTTGTAGAACGGCCTGGTGGAAAACAGCGCGCCTTCACCGGCGCCGCCCTGCAGCGCGCGGATCGCCATCACGACGAACCACACCAGCGAGGCGCCCATGATCGCGTTCATCACCTCGTTGGAGCGCGCCGTCACCTGAATCCCGCGGAGGTTGATCGCGGTAATGCCGCCGGCTGTTGCGACAGCCCAGAGCGGAAAGGGAACCGCGGGCAGAATCTTGCTGGCGGTCAGGCCGACGAAAATGACGCTGAGCATCGGGATCAGGATGTAGTCGAGCACCATCGACCATCCGGCAAAGAAACCCACGCTTGGATGGAGCGCGCGGGACGCGTACACGTACGTCGAACCCGCCTCGGGATACGCCGCCGACATGCGTCCATAGCTGATGGCGGTGACGCTCATGGCCAGCATCGCAACGAGATAGACGAGCGCGAGGTGGCCGTGCGACTTGACCGTGGCGATGCCGAACATCGAGTACGGCGCGGTCGGCCCGACAAACGCCAGCCCGAACAGGACCAGGTCGCGCAGCGAAAGCACGCGCGTGAAACCGTGCTCGCGCCGGGATGGAACAGGCGCCCTGACTCCTGGTTCCCGATCCCTGACTGTGCTCAATGCACCCCGCACCAGCGGCACACAAAACGCGCCACGACTTCCATGGCCGTCAGCGCCGAATCGAGATCGACCCATTCGTCCGGCGCATGCGTGTTGCCTCCGCGCGGGCCGAACAGGACGGCCGGCGTGTTGAATGGCTGATGGAACACGAACAGATCGCAGGGACCACCGATGCCGCGGACCTGCGGCTCCGTGCCGGCGACGCTCCGGAACGTCTCGGAAAGTCCGGTCACCAGTTGGTGGCCACCGTCCAGGGCCGAGCCGGGCAGCCAGTCGATCGGAAAGGCGACGTCCGGCTTGACCGGAAAGAGCGCGGGGCGTGCCGAGACGGTGTCATCGAACCAGCGGAAGAATTCGCGGTCGATGTCGTCCGGTTGTTCTCCCGGCATGGCCTGCCAGTAGATCTCGATCCTGCACGCGGCGGGCATGGCGATCGGCTCCCGGCTTCCCCACCCTCCACAGGAAACTTTCGTGACCCACACCGGCGCCGGGTCGCGACTGCCGGCATAGAGCGCGTGAACGGGGGCACGAGCCCTCCGGCGGCGGGCGAATTCTTCGACCTGTCCCAGCACGTGGTGCAACTGGTCGGTGACGCGCGCGGGTTGGGAAACCTCGGACAGGATTCCGCCGGTTTCGCTCCGAAGCGTGATGTGGACGACTCGTCCGCCCATCTGAGCCGGACAGATCGCGTGGTGGCTCGGCTCGCACACGATCGTGGCATCGGCGTTGTGGCCGTGCAGGCGTCCCGCGAGTGTGCCGTTGACGCCGCCGAACTCCTCGTCGACGACCGTTTCCACGAGCAGGTCTCCCCGCAGCTGCACCCCTTCATGTTTGAGGGCTTCGACCGCCAGGAGCATGACGGCAATCCCGCCTTTCATGTCGTTCGATCCCAGCCCATACAACCGATTCCCTTCGACGGACGCGGCGAAGGGGCCGCGGGTCTTCGTCCATGGCTCCGATCCGCGCGGCACAGTGTCGACATGACCGGACAGCAGCAGCGATTGGCCCCCGCCGCTTCCCGGCCACACCGCCGCGACATTGGGGCGGTTCGTGTAATCGCGGCCGGTTCGGAAGAGGGGATGTTCGGTCAGGCCTGCGACCCCGCGGAGGTCGTACATTTCGGACTTGAGGCCCAGCCCGGCGAGCCGTTCATGGACGTAGCGCTGGCACTCGAGCTCGGCGCCAACCGGCGGCGTGTTTTCCGACGGAATCCGAACCAGCTCGCCGATGGTCTGGACGAGGCGGTTTCGAAGGCGGCCTGCCGCCTCCGACACGCGCCGCTCGATCGACTCCTGTTCGGTGGACGCCTTGTTCGTCAATGAAAGGTCCCCAAAACTGGCTGGTTGATGTCGACCGGAAATCAATGTGCACCACGTAAACGCAGAAAGTCAAATGTAAACGTCACTTTTTACCCATTGACGCGGTTCGAGACTCTGGGTTACATTCCGCGCGACATCAACCAAGCCGGCCCCAGTGCTGGCCCAACCGAATGAAGAAAATCGATATTCACAGTGCCGGCCGAGCCACTCACCAGGCGTTGCGGGACCTCAACGAGATTCTCGTCCTCAACGTCGTCCGTGAACGCCAGCCCATTTCCCGCATCGATATCGCCGCCTGGACCGGGCTCGAGGGCAGCACGATCTCCAAGATCGTCGCGCGGCTGCTCGAGAACGAGTTCGTGTACGAGGAGGGCATTGCCGCCGCCTCTCCCAGCGGGGGCCGCAAGAAACGCTTTCTTCACCTCAATCCCAATAAGGCCTTCGCCGTTGGCGTCGATCTCGGCTTGCAGCAGAGCACCGTCGCGCTCGCCGATTTCAGGGGCAAGGTTCTGGCCTCGGCGTCGATCCGCAATGACCCCGATCCGAACCGCACCGTGGACGCGCTCGCCAAAGGCATCAAGAAAATCCTGCGCGTCAGCCCGCTCGAAGATCGAGTCGAGGGGATCGGCGTCAGCCTGATGGGTCTGGTGGATCCGAACGAAGGCAGGGTGCGGGCTGCCGAGAATCTCAACTGGGGAGAGGATGTGCCGTTTGGATCGATGCTGACCCAGGCGCTGAATCTGGACCTGCCGCTCTACTTCGAAAACGGCGCACGCCTGGCGGCGCTCGCCGAGATTTGGTTTGGCAGGCATACCGACCGCCAGCCGCAGGATCTGATCTTCCTGGATATCGGAGAAGGGATCGGCGCCGGGATCGTCATCCGCGGCCAGCTGTATCACGGCTCGTTGAACGGGGCCGGCGAGTTCGGACACATCTCGCTGGATCCCGCAGGACCCGCCTGTTCGTGTGGCGGGCGCGGGTGCCTGGAAGTGTTTGCCTCGGATCGGGCCACCGCCGGGCGCTATCGCGAGCTCACGGCGTCCGACGTGTCCATTGAGGAAGTGGTTTCACGCGGCTTGCAGGGCGATCCGAAAGCGATTGAGGCGCTGCGGCAGACGGCCACATACCTGGGGCGCGGCTTGACGCCGGTCATCTACTCACTCAACCCGGGAGTCATCGTGCTTGGCGGTGTCGTCACCAGGGCGTGGGACATCGTCTACCCCGAGATCCGGCGTGTCTTGACCGCACAGGTCAATCGCTTCATCGGGAGCGGTGTGTCGATCATTCCCTCGACACTTCAAGAGAAGCCGAGCCTGGTGGGCGCCATCGCGCTGGTCCTGGCACGGGCGTTTTCCGTCCCCAGTCTCGGCTGGTCTGAAAGACAGCGGCCGAAACCCAGCCTGCCAGGCCGCAGCCAGGACCGAGCCACGACCGTCAGTCGCCACTACTACTCATGAGTGAACTCTCCGGATAGACGTGTGAGGTGAGAGACATGAAGGGCCCTGCACTCAAAGAAAACAACGTCACCCAAACCGTCGGCGGCCTGCTGATTCTGGTGATGACGCTCGCCCTTTCGGTAGACACCGCCCGGGCGCAGACCGGCGCCGGAACCATCGCGGGTACGGTTTCAGATCTCAGCGGCGCCGTCGTTCCCGGCGCCAGTCTCACGCTGACCAATAGAGAAACAGGAGTGGCCCGAAGGCAAGTGACGTCCGACGCGGGCGGCTTTCACTTCGGGGCAATCCCGCGCGGCCAGTACACGCTGGACGTGGAGTTGACCGGCTTCAAGAAGTGGTCCGGCAAACTGGAGCTTCAGGTCGGCCAGTCAGCCAAGGTCGATCCGGTCCTCGAGGTGGGCGAGGTCCAAAACGTGGTTGAGGTCAGCGGCGCGGCGGCGCCGATTACGCTGGAAAGCTCGGACGTGTCGGACGTCAAGGACTACCAGCGCATCCGCCAGTTGCCCCTGAACGGCCGGGCGATCAGCTCGTTGTTCGATCTGACTCCCGGCGTCGAGGGAGGCGGCAGTGCGAGGGTGAGCGGCATGAAGGTGGGGTCGCTGGAAATCACCCTGGACGGCATTTCCATGGTGGACCGCTTTGGCGGCGGCATCGCGCGGATGCAACCCGGGCTGGATACGATTCAGGAGTTCCGGATCGAGACCGTCGGCTCCGACGCCCGCTTCTCTCGTCCGGCGACGGTCACCCTTGCGACCCGAAGCGGGACCAACCAGTTCCACGGGACCGTCTTCGAAACGCACCGGAACAACCAGGGTGGTCTGCTGGCGCACAGGCGCGAGGAGGCCGCGGGAGCGGCGAAACCGCATCTGGTCCGCAACGAGTTCGGTGTGTCGGGCGGCGGTCCCCTGTTCCTGGGAAAGTTGTACGACGGGCACGACAAGACATTCTGGTTCGGGGCCTACGAAGGGTTAATCGAGCGCAGCACGCAGTTCGCAGACGACCGGGTGCCGACGGCGGCGATGTGGGGCGGCGACCTGAGCAACATCGTCGATGCGAACGGGCGGCCAACCACCATTTACGATCCGCTCACGACCGACGCCAACGGAGTCCGGCAGCCGTTTCCCGGAAACATCATTCCTAACAACCGGATCAGTGCCTTCGCCAAGGTGATGCAGGGCCTGACGGGTGCTCCGACCAACACTTTGAATCCGCACCTGGGAAACAACTACCAGAAGTTCTATCCCGTGAAGCAAGACAGGGACAACCTCACGGTCAAAATGGACCATACGCTCACGGACAAGGACAGGCTGTCTGTGAGATGGACGCGAAGTGTGAGCAACGGCGCAACGGAAGGCGGCGTCTTTGGAAACCCCATTGACGCGTCAGCCGGCTTCGGGACTTCGCGATCGGATGCCGTGGTCAACAACGTCTCCATCAATCACACCCGTACGATTTCCTCCACGCTGCTGAACGAACTGCTCGTCGGCGCGCATCGCTCCTACAAGAGCTCGGGAACCCTGGCCGATTTCGAGGACTGGCCGAAGACGCTGGGCGTGCCGAACCCGTTTGGCGCTCAAGGCTGGCCGACCATGTATGCCGTCAGCGGGGACGCCGAATTCGGCTGGGACGCCGACAATCGAAAAGACGAGGCGCTGACGGGAGGCGTCCTCGAGAACAACACGACCTGGTACAAGGGCAAGCACACCGTCCAGTTCGGCGGGAAGCTCCGCATGGAGTGGAACAACGTCCGGGAGCTCCAGCAGGCGCAGGGATCGCATGACTTTGCCGGACCCTGGACATCCTTGTACAGCCCGGCCGACGATGACGTCACCCCCTTTACCGGATCCGGATTCGCCGATGTGCTCCTGGGGATGCCGAGTTTTCTCTCCAACCAGTACAACCGGGGTTTCTTCTATTTCCGCCAGAACGAAGCCGGGCTGTATTTCACCGACCAGTGGAGAGTCAATTCGCGTCTGACGTTGAATCTGGGACTGCGCTGGGACAAGTGGACGCCGTATCGCGAAAAGTACAACCGGCTCGTCGTCCCGGATATCAACTCGGTGTTCGACAAATTCGAAGTGGTCACGCCCGGCGACAATCGCATTCAGGATCTTCCGGGGATACCGCCTGCGGTGCTCGAATCCTGGTCACAGCGCGGCCTGACCTATACGACGGCGGAGGCGGCAGGCATGCCGGACGGTCTGTTCCGCGCCGACAACAACAACTTCGGCCCCCGGCTCGGCGCCGCTTTCCAGATCAGCAAGAAGACGGTGTTGCGTGGAGCGTACGGGGAATACTTCTGGACGATGCCGCTGTCGCAGATCCTGCAGTCGTCCAGGAACAACGCGCCGTTGAATTTGCGATTCACCACGGATGTTTCCGGGAAGAACGCGAATTTCAACTACCCGCTGGTCAGCAGGCCCGCGGCCGTCGATATCATCCCCAACACGACAGTCGACACTGAGGGCATCGTGGAGATCTCCGACCGTTCGTCACTGGCCACGGTTTGGGACGCCCGGAATTGGAAGGATGGCCGGTCTCAGACCTGGCACGCCACCGTGGAGCACCAGTTTCCCTATGCGACGGCGGTGCGGCTCAGCTACATCGGATCGCACGGCAGCGATCTGGAGCAGCAGTTCGAGCTCAACACGCGGGAGGCCGAATACAACTACGTGGCCCGCACGGGCCTGGCGCCGCCGAACAATCGAGATCTGCTGCGCCGGAACAAGGACTGGAACTTCATCGGGATCAACCGCACGGGGTATTCCAATACCCACTCGGGTCAGGTAGAGGTGGAGCGCAGGTTCTCCGGCGGCGTTGCGTTCCAGTGGTTCTATACCTACACGCGGTCGCGGACGACCACCGACTCCGGCGGTTTCGACAGTGGCAACACCGGCATCAATTCGGGTGGCGGAGGCGGCCGCGTGCCGGAGAATCTGCAGATCCAGGGCGCGCCCGATCTGAGCTACGACGAGCGGCTCCGGCTGGTGTACTTCAATTCCACCACCATCCCGCCCCATCGCATTCGTTACAACGCGATCGTCGACCTCCCATTCGGCAAGGGCAAGCGGTTTGGCACTGACGGTCCTGCACTCGATCATCTCATCGGAGGCTGGCAAGTCGCCGCAATCGGGGACTGGCGCAGCGGTTTCTGGAGCAGCGTCGACACCAGCCGGTACATATTCGGCGACCCGACGCTCGATCCCGATCAGCGTTTGGAGATGACCATATTCGGCCGGCGGCAGCGGCTCTGGTTCCGCGGAGATTTCAATCCCACATCGGCCACGGATGTGACGGGGGGAGATCTGCTCGCGCTCGTGCCGGCCGATCCCAGTCAACGCGTCGTTCGTCAGCTCGGACCCAGCTTCAACAATCAGGTGCCGCAGCAGCTGGCCAACGGGACCAGTCGCAATACGCCGGTGGGGGAGCTCTACAATCCCAGTCGCCGGGCGTTCTTCCTCGGCCCGGGCGCCTGGAACCTGGACCTGGCCGTTTACAAGAACCTGCAGATTTGGGAAAACATCCGGGCCCGGCTGTCGGCTGATTTCTTCAACGTCTTCAACCACCCGAACGATGTCGCGCCAAACGCCACAACGGGACTGCAGGATTTGAGCCGCCAGGCCAACAATCCCCGCATCATCCAGCTCTCGCTGCGGGTGGACTGGTAGATCTTGGCAGGGCACACGGCGCTGCAAACGGGCGGGTTGCAGTGCCGTTGTGCTCGAGACGAGTGCCGGCCAACCCGTTCGGCGCGTTCCTAGCTGATCTCTGGCTGCTCTCGAATCAGGCGATTGTGAACGGCATCGCCCGTCGCGCGGATTGTCCATGGGGCTCATCGAGCGTCGTCATTTGCTGCCACCAGACGTAATTGCGACCGGAATACCCGGCAAGAATCCGACCCTCGTTTGTATGTCGTGGACCTGCCCGGTACTGTCTACCCAACCTGCGATCACGACTCGCGTCTCCGTCCCGCGACTAGGCGATTGCGCCTGCGCGACCGTGAGGAGGGCCGGGCCGCCGACGGACAGCCACACCAGACAGGCCGCGATAACCGTGAGCACGAACTTCGTATACGAATCGATGCGCATTGCTACCTCCATTCAGCAATTCGACCACTGGGGCCGCCACGTGGTTGGGAAATACTGGCATGAGGTTACTGAGGCCTGAACGTCGCTCCCCCGTCTGTCACGTCGACGTTGCTCACGGTTCAGTTCGTCTTCCCGTCGGAGAGTCCGTTCGCTCTCAGTGATTCCTCCGTGTCGGCTGCGCCGGCAGACACGCGCACCGAGTTGTGAGTGCGCGCCGACTCGTAGGCCGCGTCGACGATTCGGACGTTCTTCAGGTAGTCGCGCCCGCTCGATTCGAACTCGTGCCCGGACAGCATGCAGTCGACGAAGTGCCGCTGCAGGAAGAAGACGCAGTCGCCGGCGAAGTTCTTCCGCTCGCGCTCGTAGTCCAGCTCGGTCGCCGGCTGGCCGAGCCGCTTCACCCGAATCGTCGAGGTCGCGTCCATCGTCAGGTGGCCGCGCCGTGCCATCGATCCGCAGTTCCCCGAACGTGAATCGCGGTGATCTCGGCTTCTGACTCGTTGTAGCGGTTGGCGTCCCAGATCGCCGTCGACCCGTTCTGGAACTTCAACAGCAGCTGTCCCGCGTCCTCGCCGCGGATCGACCGGGTTGAGGCGCTTCGTCTCCGCGACCACGCTGGCCACCTCGCCGAGCAGGAACCGGAACGTGTCGATGAAGTGCACGCCGGTCTCGTAAATCAGCAGATCGCGGGTATTCGCGAAAGAACGGCTGGCGCGCGAGATATGCGTCCTCGCCCCAGCCGTCTCCCATCCGCATCAGGAAATGGATGTGCGTGAAGTCGCCGATGTCTCCACGCACTTGAACGTCCTTGATCGCGCGATACCACGGCTGCCAGCGGAAGTTCTCGTGCACCATGAACCGGACGTTCGCGGCCGCGCTGTCGACGACGATGCGCTTGCTGGCTTCGTAGGTCGGCGCCAGCGGCTTCTGGCAGATGATGTGGATGCCGCGCGCCGCCGCGAACCCGCACATCTCCTCGTGGGTCTCCGGCGGCGTGATGATGTCCACGAAGTCGGGACGTTCGCGATCCAGCATCTCCTTCCAGTCGCCGTAGAACCGCGGGATTCCGTACTGCGCCATCAGCGCCCGAGCGCGCTCCTCGGTGCGGTTGTAGATCGCCACGATCTCGACTTCAGGGATGCGGGTCCACGCCTCGTATTGAAACGGGGCGAAATACCCTGCGCCGATCCCGACGCCGCGCAGTTTGCGTGCTCCGTCCATCGCGTTCTCAGCGGCGGACGACAACCAGCCAGTCCTCTTCCGGGCTGCTCGGCGCGGCCCCGAGCGCGACTTTCCGCCCTCCGGTCACGGACGCGACGGAGCCGCGCTTCAGGGCGCCGCCGCTGCGCGGGTCGAACCAGCTGACGTTGAACTGGCCGGTGACGCCGGCGAGATCGAGCGTGGCCGATCCGCCGTTGGGCAGGTAGACGAGATAGACCTCGCCGGCCTTCGCGAAGCAGAAGACGCTGTTGTCGTTCGTCGGGTTGCCGACCAGCAGGTCCGCGTTGGCCATGTCCCAGAACGGAATCTTCTCGTCGCGGAAGAACCCCAGCGCGATCCGCGCGTAGTCCCATGACTTGTCGCGGCTGCGGAAGTTCTCGAGCGTCAGGTCGTTGTCGGGCAGGACGTAGCCGAAGTAGTACTCGACGCCGGCGCCGCCGCCCATCAGGTTGCCCCACAGCGTCAGCTTGCGGATGTCGTGGAGCGACTGGACCGTGTTGCCCTGATTGTCCTTGCCCGTGAATCCCGGGTAACCGGGATCCGGCGGCACGCCGGTGCTGGCCGACCCCTGCTCGTCGTTCGCCACGACCCACGGCACGCCCGCCGCCGCCGATCCGCGAACCCAGCGGGCCGTCTGCTGGTGCGCGGCATTCCAGGAGTTCTGGAGTGACAGGCCCTGAAGCAGGGTCTGACCCAGGTGCGGCTGGTAGACGTCCTCCTGCTGATTCGGGAAGGTGTGCACCACGACGATGTGGTCGTACGGGTCGACGTCGTGGATGTACTGCGCCATCGCGCGCTGCTGCACCGTCGTCTGGGTGTTTTCCTCGCCCATGTTCCAGTTGAGCGCGAGCTCGTAGCCGAACCGCGCGACAGCTCGCGGAGATACAACCGGCGCTCGCGCCCGGTGTCGCCACAGTCGAGCGACGCGGGTACCGGACACGGGGCGGCCGGTCCCGCTCCTCGTCCCCCGAAGCCGCGGCCTTCTGGCGCGCCACCCGCAGGGACCGCAGCCGCCGGAGTTGTCGCCGGCGCTGTTGCCGGCGGTGCGGGTTGCGCGGCCGGCGCACCACCGGCCGGCCCCGCTCCACGTCCCGCTCCGCCCCCGGCCCCGCCGCGTCCACCCCGACCACCGCCGCCACCCGTGCCGTCGTCGTTCTCCTGCTCCTGGAGCTTGAAGTGCAGGTAGATGCCCTTGGCCTGGGCGTGATCGAACACGATCTGCCACTGATCCAGCTTGGACACGTCGTAATGGAACTTGTCGTCGCGATCGACGAAGGGCCAGACGTTGTCGCCGTCTCCCCCGGCGTTGTACGGCATCAACGACATCGCGTTCATGCCTTTCGACGACAGGTAGTTGATGGCGCCGATCAGCGCTTTGCCCTTGGTCTTGGCCCACGTGGGATCACCGTTCTTCCAGTCCTGGACGTGCGGCGCGTACGCGTGGATTGCCGTCTTGAGCGTGCGCGGGTTGTCGAAATCCTCGTACGCGAGCAGCGTTTCCGGTGAGTCGGGACCCGCCTTCAGGAAGTACTCACCGGATCCTGCGAATCGCAGGTAGTGCTTGCCCACGTACTGCAGCCGGCCTTTCGCGCGGAAATCGGGCGCGGTCTTGTTCGACGCGGTGACCTCGAACGATCCGGTGGCGCCGTCCACCGGCGCCACCGCCTGGCCGGCCGCCGCCGGAGTGACCGCGACGCCTGGTCCGGAGACGAAGGACGCCCGCCAGTTCCACCGGCCGGTCTTGTCCGGCGAGAGGTGCGCCCGCCACTTGTTGCCGGACGTCGCGGAGGTGTTCGCCGCGTCGCCGTCGGCGGCGAAGTAGCCGGGGACTTCGTAGCGCGGGGAGCCGGACTCGTGCGTGAAGGTCACGGTCATCCGGTAGTCGGTGAACGGGTTGGGACTGCTGTCCGTTTCGCTCGCCTGAGGGCCGTTCAAGGTCAGCGTGACCTTGTGCCATTGACGCAACTCGCCGGACACCGCCGCGGAGTTCGGTGCGGCGGGCTGCCATGCGCTGCTCATCGGGATGCTCGCGGCGACCACGACCGCCACACTCACAAGTCCTGCTCTCATGATTGTCCGCCTCTTCATTTTTAACCGGGGGGCTTCGCCCCGCCGGACCCCCCAACACGCTCGCTCGCGGGGGCCCCACGATCCCCGCTCCGCTCGCGTGGCTCGTTCGCTACGCTCACTCGCTGCTGCCAAGGATTCCCTCACAGGCTGTGGGGGCTTCGCCCCGCCGGACCCCCCAACACGCTCGCTCGCGGGGGCCCCACGATCCCCGCTCCGCTCGCGTGGCTCACTCGCTTCGCTCGTTCGCTCCTCGTTCAGCCGGCAGTCCCGTGCGCGTCGGATTCCAAGTTCTTCCGCTCAGGCCCGAACGGCTGCAATCGGCCGATCGGGACGCGCTCGCATCCACAAGATTGCCGCGCCGGCGTTGAGCGTCGCACCGACGATGAAGAAAGGTGAGGGTGAGCCGGTCCAGATGAGCAGGTACGGAAACGCCAGGCTCGTCACGAACGAGCCCAGATTCCCCGCCATGTTCATCGTGCCGGACACCACCCCGGCGTCGCTTCGGCCGATGTCGATGCAGAACGCCCAGGAGGGCGGCAGCGTCATGTCGGCGCCGAACACCGCGACCGACAGCAGGAGCACCTTCGCGTACATGCCGTCAGCGGCGAGACTGCCAAGAAGGCCCGCGGCCGCGAGCACGAACCCGATCACCGCCGGCAGGCGGCGCGAGATCGTCCAGCGCCCCCGTCGATAGAGCGCATCGACCGCGGACCCGCCGACCCAGTTGCCGATCGCTCCGCCAATCAGCGGCGCCGAGGAGAGCAGGCCGGCTTGCGTGGCCTGCAGCTCGTAGGTGCGCTGCAGGTACGGGAACAGCCACGTGAGGCAGAAGAAGAACGTGAAGTTCGACGCGAAGTACTGCCCCATGGCAATCCACACGTTCCCTGAGCGTGCGATCGCCGAGACGCCGAGCCGTGGCGCCGAGGCCGCCGTCGAGACCGCCGCGCGGCCCTTGACGATCAGCGCCCGCTCCTCGGCCGAGACCGACGGGTGTTCCTCGGGAAGGTCGCGAAACCACCACCACCAGGCCGCCGCGTACACCAGGCCGATGCCGCCCAGCACATAGAAGGTGACCCGCCAGCCCACGGCAGTGACGACCCAGGCAATCGCGGGAAGCGCGAACGCAGCCCCGATCCTGGCGCCAGAAAAGTTGATGCCCTGCGCGAGACCGCGCTCGTTCACCGGCAGCCAGTTGTAGAAGGCCCTGGCGCACGTGGGATACGCGCCGGCTTCACCGGCACCGAACAGGAAGCGGTACACGAGCAGCGCCACGTAGCCGCGAGCCAGACCGGTGAACGCCGTGAACACCGACCAGAGGCTCACCACCGTCGTCAGTGCGATGCGAGCACCGTAGCGATCGGCCAGGAGCCCGCCCGGCGTCTGGAACAGTGCGTAGCCGAGTGCAAACGCAGAGAGCACCCACCCGAACTGCGTGTCGGTCAGGCCGAGCTCCGACGTGATCGGCCCCTTCGCCGTGGAGATGGCGACACGGTCGACGTAGAGCAGCATGGAGAGCGCAAACGTCAGGCCGATGAGGCGGTAGCGCACCGGCCAGAGCCGGGGGACTCTGGCGGCGGAAATGGGTGCGGCAGCCGACGTGTGCTCACGGGCGTGCATGGGTCCGCTCACGCTTTCCGGTAGACGAAAACAGAGTCGCCCCGCTCGTGGGATCCCGTTCCGGACTCAACCCGATCGAAACCGACGGACATGATCAGGACCGGCGACAAGCCGCACGCAGCCGGTACTGGAACCGGCTGGTTCGTCAGGAGCAGCCCACCACCGCGGAGCATGCTCGCGATGTTGCTGACCGCGAGCGCCTGTTCGAACGGGTCGTAGTAGATGAGCACGTTGGTGGCGACGACCAGGTCGAACCCGCCCATCACCTCGGGATTCGAGAGCCGTTCGAGCACGATATTCAGTTCCACGCTGCTGACGTCGAGAACCGCCTCCGGCCGAAGGTCCACCGCGCGCGCCCGCACATCCCCGGCCGGCCCGGCCGGGATCTCGGCCACCGTTCCAGTGCCGATGCGATCCCCGAAGCTGCGCCAGGTACTCGACGAGCGCCGAATCCAGTCGCGAACCCGCGCTGTCCTGCTCGAGCAGCAGGTTCAGGCGGTACGTCTCACGGCGGCCGGCGCGCTGCCGCGCATCGCGAAGGTGCGCGATGACGCGTGGGCTGATGTCGAGCGCCGTCACCGTCGGACGCTCCGCCAGCCCCAAACGCCGAAGCGAGTCGGCGAGCGCGAACGGCTGGATCATCTGCACGGGGTAGACGTCGTAGCCCTGCGCCTTGTCGACGAAGTCGAGCCCCGGGCCGACAACGGCGACGCGCCCGACAGGACGACCCGAGAGCTCGCCGCGATCGCGTACGGCGGCGAGCGCCTGCTCGAGGGCAAAATCGACGCGCATCGACGTGTCGGACGAGAGACCACGGTCGCGATAGAGCGTCGCGTGCGCCGCGCGTTGCTGTGAAGCGTCCGCCGTGGGGACGGCGGCGAGGCGGCGCGTGTATCGCTCGTTCTCCGAGAACACGCGCGACCGCAACTCGAGGAGATACCGGCGCGTCGCCTCACGGGTCGCTGCGCCGACGGCGATACCGTGCCGCTCGACGACGTGGCGCACGAACTGGAGGCGCTCATCGCCGCCCGGTGACTCGATGGCAGCGGCGAGATCCGCGGCCCGGCCGTCCATGACCTGCACGAGCGGCACGCGTGCTGATGCGGCAACGGCGCCGGGCGTCGCGCGAGGCCATCGGGTGAATCTGGTGCCATACAGCATCAGGTTGACGACCGAATCCTCATCCCCTGTCGCAATGCGGCCGCGGATGCCGGCATCGCGGTGCTTCAGCCACGCCGACCAGTTCGTGTCGGCGGCCGCTCCAGTCCAGTCGCGAAGAGCTGCCGGCACACTGTCCCCGAACGCCGCGAGGACCGGGCGCGCGTCGGCGAGCGTCATCGTGCGGACGACACGATCACCCGGCCGCGCCGCTGCCATGGCCGCCGCACTCACCATGAGCAGCAACACGAAGACACGACCACCGCGAGGCCAATCCGGCATGGCTGCCGTCTGGGACATCTGGGGCCTTCCCGGACCTGTGGCTGTGCGGGCGGTCATCAGCGCTGAATACTGAACGCGTAGAGCGTGTCGCCTGCGGCAACGAGCAGGTACTGCACACCGTCGAGCATGTAGGTGATGGGCGTGTTGCTCATCTGCTGGATCAATCCCGAGTGCCACAGGATCTTGCCGGTGCCGGCGTCCATCGCCATCACGTGACCCGAGGATCCACCCGCAAACAGCAGGCCTCCGGCCGTCGTCAGCAAGCCGCCGAAGGCCTCGGGACGCGGCGCTGTGCCGTCCGAGGCGGGATACTTGTGCGCCCAACGTTCCTTGCCCGTCAGCGGATCGATGGCACGAAGTGAAGCGCCGTGGCCGCCGACCGCCTGCTCCACTCCCCCGCCGTAGCCATTCGGAACCTGATCCGGACCGATGATGCGGTAGTGGACGACGTAACCTTCGACGGTGTTGACGTAAAAGAGTCCGGTCTGCGGACTGTAGGAGGGCGGAGCCCAGTTCGTTGCGCCGCCATTGTGAGGCGAGACGAGCGCCCCGCCGACCTGAGGCTCCTTGGCCGGGTTGGGAATCGGCTCGCCGGTGGGCTTGAAACCCAGCGACCAGTTCGCCGACGGCAGGTATTGTGTCGACAACACCTTCTCGCCCGTCACGCGATCGAGCAGGAAGAACATGCCGTTTCGACTCGCCTGCGCGAGCAGCTTGCGGCGCTGGCCGTTGATCACGGCATCGAACAGCACCGGAGTCTGGGTGGCGTCCCAGTCGTGCGTGTCGTGCGGCGACACCTGGAAGTACCACGCCATCTTCCCCGTCTCGGCATTCAGCGCCACGATCGAACAGGTCCACAGGTTGTCGCCTGGCCTGCTGTCGCCGATCAGCACCGGCTGCGGATTCCCGGTGCCGACGTAGATCAGATTGAGCTCGGGGTCGAAGGTCGCCGGCTGCCAGGGTGCGGCGCCGCCTCGTTCGGCAGCGAATGCATTCGGCCACGACTCGATTCCCGGCTCGCCGGCGCGTGGAGTGGCGTACCACTTCCACTGCAACGCTCCCGTTTCCGGATCCCGCGACTCCAGCCACCCCGGTACGTCGGTGTAGTCGCCGCCCGCCGGCGTAAAGACGCGATTGCCAATCACGGTTGGCGCGGTCGTCGCGTACAGGTCGCCGCGGTAGTCCGCCTTCCGCTGGTTCCACCGCTCCTTGCCCGTCGCCGCGTCGAGCGACACGAGATGCTGATCGGGCGTATCCAGGAACAGGTAATTGCCCCACATGCCCAACCCGCGATTGCCGATCGTCGATCCGCCGAGGCTCTTCCAGTAGTAGTGCCACACCTGCCGCCCTGTCCTCGCGTCCATCGCGTAGGCGTTGTTCGGTGTCGCCAGGTAGACCATGCCGTTGACGACCAGCGGTGTCGCTTTGATGTTCGCGTTCGGGACCGCCCCTGGGGCGGGGTCGGGCCCTTTGCCGCCGATGATGGCGCCCTGCAGCGACGTGTTGAGCCGGCTCGTCCACGCGAGCGACAGGCCCTTGACGTTGGTCTTGTTGATTTGATCGAGCGCACTGTAGTGCCGCCCGGAATAGTCGCCGTGGAACGTCGGCCATGAGTCCGGAGAGGGCTTCAGAATCTGCAGTGGCGTGAGCCCGGGATTCTGACGGGCCGCCACGATGGCGGTCAGCGCGGCCGAGAGCAGCAAGGCAATGAGTGGGCGCGTCATTTGAGGGTCCACAGATAAGCGGTCACGTCCTGCATGTCCTTGTCGCGGAAGGTGCGGAGCATCTCGAAATGCGCCTGGAGGGGATCGGTGACGACGACCTTCGGAACGTCGCCGTCGCGCTTGAACGTCCGCCGCGTGCCGGACGTGTCAATCAGCGTGACGGCGAACTCCGAGACGTAGTCGAGCGTGCCCGTGAACGTCTGGCCGTTGGCGAGCGTGACCGTGACCGAGCGCGCGGCCCGCGGGGACACCACCGCCGCCTGCCCTCGACCCGCGCCTGGCCGTGGGTTCACGATTCGCCCCTGGAGCGTCGGCGGATCGTATTTCAATCCGATTCCGGCGAGGTCTCCCGAGGCCGAATGACAGGTCGCGCAGCGGCCCGGACCGTTGAAGTACGCCGCTCCGGCCTTCGCATCACCAACGAGCGAGGCCATCATGTCGGTCGGGGCGCGATTTCTTGCGGCCTCGAGCCGCTCGTGCAGGAATTCGGCGATGTCTGTGAGCTCCTGGTCGGTCAGGCCGGGAAACGCGGGCATGCCGCGATCCGGACGTCCGGTGCGGATATAGCCGGCCAACTCCTTCCCTCCGGTGTCGGCAAGGACCACCAGGGAGCGGGCGAGATCGGGCCCGCCGGCGCGTCCGCGCGCGTCGGTACCATGGCAGAACCCGCATTGCGCCGCGAACACCGGGGTCGCGCGGGCAATCGCTGCCTCGTCGAACCCCCTTCCGCGCCCGCGTCCCGCCGCGGGCGGCGCGCCGCCACGTCCGCGGCCGCTGCCGGGGGGCCCTTGCGCGGGTGCCGGAGGCTGAGCAGAAGGACCGGCGGTCGCGGCGGGTGCCGGTGCAGCCGGCGCGCGCGGCGGATCCTGCGCTCCAACCAAGGAGCCGAGGAGCGTGAGAGCACTCAGCGAAAGGGCCAGCGATACACGCGGCACAAGATCTCCTCTTGAACAATCGATTCGGTCGTGTCTTTTATCCTGAGACAGCTGCGGCCACCGCCGCCGCCGGCAGAGTCATTGCTGCGTTCGGCAGCGTATTTGTTAATCCGGTCACGGTCAATCTGGACCTGGCCCCCGCGGCCCGTTCACGATTCACGACCTGACCCCCACGGCCACCACCACGGGCTGTCGCCTCCGAGTCCTGAGCCCGGCTCCTCGGGCGTGCCCTGGTCCTGTTCACGATTCATGACCTGACCCCGTCCGCGCGTCACGATTCTCGACTCGCGCGGGCTCAGAACGAGTACTTCAACGACAGCTCGATCTGGCGCGCTTCGTCGGTCGGCAGGGCGAGCCGCCCGAAGTCCGAGTTCACCTGTCTGCCTTGCGGATCGAACTGAGCGGCCGTGTTCACGGTCTGTGTGCTGATGCCGAGGACGTTGTACGCGTCGGCCCTGAACTGGAGGCGGTGATTGCGTCTCAGAACGAAGCTCTTCGAGATGGACAGGTCCAGATTCATGTTTCCGGGCTGACGCACGTTGTTCAACGGTGAATCCCCATAGCTGCCGACCGGCGTGCGGATGAAACAGCCGGTATCGAACCATCGGTCGTCGGTGCGTTGTCCCCCCGGCAGACTCGGATCGCACCCCGCGACCATCGACACCCGGACCGGATCGCCGCCGCCCATGGTGTCGGTGCCGCCGTTGTCGGTGGTGGTGTAGGTGACCGTCGATGGCGTGCCGCTCCGCCAGAAGCCGATGCCGGCGAGTTGCCAGCCGTCGAGAAGCCCCCGTCCGACCGCGCTGTTCCAGAGCGTGCTGCCGTTCGGCACGTTCCACGAACCCTGGAACGAGAGGATGTGCCGGCGGTCGTTCGAATCGTAGGCATAGAGGCGCTCACGAGGATCGAGATACACCGTGAGCGCGTTGATCATGCTCATGGTCTTCGCCAGCGTGTAGGCGGCGCCGAACGCGAGACCGCCGGTCAGACGGTGGTTCGCCGTGACCTGCAAGGAGTCGTAGTCGGTGACGCCTTCCCTCGTGCGCTCGTTCACCGTCGTGAATTGAGGGATCGGGCGCAGGAAGGCGTCCGGAAGCGGGGCCCCGGTCGCACTCGTCGGATCGGCGTTGTTCCGGTCGAACCGCGCACCCTCAGGCACGAGGTTCTGATCTCGCGTGGTCAGGAGCCCGCGCTGGCGATTCGCGACGTACGCCGCGCTGACGATGGTATTGAACCCGATGTTCTGTTGAATCTCGATCGAAAAGTTGTGGGTCAGCCGGGTACGGCCGCCCGTCTGCGTCCACCCGGTGACAGGCGACGGCGAGAACACCGATGGCACACTGGCGAGGTCCGACAGGGAGCCATAGAACAGCGTCGGCTGGAGCCTGACCGGCACCGACGACGGGAAGGTGCCCGCATAACTGCCCGACGCGTCGAAGAGCTGCTCGGTGATGCCGTAGCCGCCGCGGATGGACGTCTGCCGGCGGCCCGTCGGATCCCACGAGAATCCCAGCCGCGGCTGTGCGCGGATGCCGGGATTGGGCTGGAACGTGCCGTCCTCGGAGCGCGGGTCGTTGTCGAGAACCAGGCCGTTGTAGAAGTCGCCGCTGTTGGGCACGAGCTGGCCGATCAGCGCGACGGAATTCGGCAGAACGGCGCCGGTGATCGGATTCTTCGCCAGGCGCGCCGTGGCGGCGCACGTCGTGGCCGAACCGCGGGCACGCCGGCTCGTACAGGGCGGGATTGGTCCCCGGATCGTAGGCCCCGGCCAGCCATCCCGCTGCGCGCTGGCCGGCCGGCGGGTTGTAGCCCTTCCACCCGTCCTGGTTCAGGTGCCACGGCGTCCCCGAGGCGAAGCGCACGCCGAGCTCCAGCGTCAGGTTGCTCCGGATCTTCCACGAATCCTGAGCGAACCACTCGAGGTTCCACTGGTTGGCGCCGCGGAACGGACGGGTGTTGCTCTCGGCGTAGGTCGTGTAATACCCCAGGAGCGCGTTCGCGTAGGGGTGATTCGTGTTGAAGGGGTTCTGCGCCGCGGTCGTGGTGTTCGACGTGAAGTCGAGGCAGCCCGAGAAGCAGGTCGCGCTGAAGCCCTCGCTGTTGATGTTGTACTCGTAGTAGAGGCCCGCCTTCACGCAGATGCCGCCCGGCAGTCCACGTGACGTTGTTCTGGAGACTCCAGCGCAGGTCGATGGCGTCGATGGGGAAACGCGCGTCCCACGCGACGTTGGGCGGCGTCCCCGGCACGCCGGTGAACGTCAGCTGCGGATACAGGCTGAGTTGATTGAGCGTCGGCGTGTTGTAGAGCGAGCCCAGCGCACCGAGCCCGTTCGGCTCGCGCTGCAGCTTCGCGATCGGATCGGGCATCGTGTCGACGGGCGCGACCTCCGGGGTGTTCCGATACCCGAACGACATCTCGTTCACGAGCTGCCCGGTCATCATCCTGGTGTAGTTGACGGTGACCGCATCCTCTTTCTGCGCGTATTGGCCGCGGAAGTGGTTCCAGTTGGAGTTGATGCCGAACGTCCCGGTCGTCGCCTCGCGATTCGGGCGCCAGTGCCTGTACTTGGCCGACACCCGGTCGTTGTCGGTGAAGTTGTGATCGATCGTCACCTGATCGAGCGTCCGGTACACGTTCGGGATGTCGGTATCGGCAAAGTTGTACTGCCGGTTGCTGACGCTGACGTCGAAGAAGTTCGGCGCCGGGAACAGGTTCACGACGGCGCGGCCGAGCGGGTCGATGCGATCGGCGGGAATGATGTTGCCCGGGAAGCACGCCGGGCCGCCCGCCGTGGGACTGCAGGCCCCGCTCAGCAGCGGGTCGCGGATGAAAAAGGCGGCGCCGTTGGTCTGCGTCGTCTGAGAGAAATCGCCGTTGCGTTCCGCCGTGGTTGGCATCTGCTTCGTGTTGGGGCTCGACGGCTGCTTCGTGTCCCACATCTCCCGCGTGTAGAAGAAGAAGGTCCGCTTGAGCTTCCCGATACCGGGCAGCGCCACCGGTCCGCCGATCGTGCCGACGCCGGTGTAGAACCGCGCAATCGGTTTCGGCAGGCCGAGACGCTCGTTCGCGAGGGTATTGGAATTGAGTGCCTCGTGACGGATGTAGGTCGAGAGGCTGCCGGAGTATCGCTGCCCGCCCGACTTGGTGACGACGTTGATCTGCGGCCCGGTGTTGCGTCCGAACTCCGCGGTGTAGCTGTTCATCACCACCCGGATCTCCTGAATCGCGTCCATGCTGGTGATGCCGTTGTTGTTGCCCGTGTCGCCGTCCGAAGAGCCCACGCCGTCGATCGCGATGTAGCTGGCGAACCCGGCCGTTCCCTGCATGGTCGGCAGGTTGGTGCCGATGGTGCCGCCGGTGATCAGGCCGCCGATGTTGGGATCGACGCCTGGCAGCGAGTTGAGCAGCCGCACCGGATCCCGGCCGCGGGACACCATCGTGTCGATCGTCGAGGTGTCGAGCACCGAGGTTCGAACCGCGGTCGACGTCTGCACGCCGATCGGGTCGGCGGTGACCGTCAGCGTCTCGGTAATCCCGGCCCGCAGCGTGACAATGCCGGCGTTGTGCGTTTCATTCGACTGCAGCTGGATGTCGACTCGTTCGACGGTGCTGAACCCGGGCAGGCTCACGCTGACTTTGTAGCGGCCCGATGACCAGTGCCGGGACGTTGAAAATGCCGGTGGCGTTCGACACGGTGGATCGCCGCTCTTGCGTCTGCGTGTTGGTGACCTCGACCAGCGCCCCCGGGATCGGGAGGCCCTGCTCGTCTTGAACGATGCCGGTGATCGTGCCGGTGGAAATCGCCTGCTGAGCCGGGGCGATGCCGCCACAGGCGAGCCACACTGCCACCGCCGCCGGCAACACCCGTGCGACGCCTGCCCGACCGTCCGTGCGGCGCCGTCTCTGCGGAACTTCTGCTGCACCCATGGACTGCCCTCCTGCACTTCCGCGCCTAGCGCTAAGTATTTGATATCGAATGTATTTGTGCGTCTTATTGCGTATTTATTATTTGGCGCCGTGATGGCCCGCTGCGACCGGGACCCGCGGGCGCTCAGGCTCTCGAATCCGCCGGGACCGGATGTCGCGTCAGTTCCTCGTGCACGCGGCGGAAGATCGCCTGCGTGTCGGCCGTGCCGCCGAACTCGACGGGGCGCAGCGTGCCGCTCCCGAACGTGCGCTCGACGGCCTGTGTCAGCTCGCGCGCCGGCGCGCCGGCAGGCGTTGACGTCGTGGAGCTCGCCGAGCCACTCGAGCATCATCGCCGCCGACAGGAACATCGCCGTCGGGTTCGCCACGCCGCGTCCGGCGATGTCCGGCGCGGTCCCGTGGCACGGCTGGAAGACCGCGTGGCGGTCGCCGACGTCGGCGGATGGGGCCATCCCCATGCCGCCCATGAGTGCCGCGCCCAGGTCCGACAGGATGTCGCCGAACATGTTCTCGGTCACCATCACGTCGAACTCCCACGGGGCACGCACCAGCCGGAGCGCGGTGGCATCGACGTACATGCAATCGGCGGCGATGTCGGGATGGCGGGCCGCACGCTCGAGGAAGATGCTGCGGAAGAACGCCATCGACGGCAGCACGTTGGCCTTGTCGACACACGTCACCCGGCCGGCGCTCCCCGTCGTCCGGCGCTGCCTGGCCAGCCGGAACGCGAAGTCGCACAACCGCTCGGTGACGCCGCGGCTGACGCGGAGCGTGTCGAGGACGACGTCCGGACCGTCGCGGCGGCTCATCTTGCGGGACGCGAAGAGGCCTTCCGTCGACTCGCGGATCAGGACGCAGTCGATGCGCGCGGCCCGGGGGTCCGCGAGCGGCGTCGGCGCGCCGGGGAGCACCCGGATTGGCCGTACTCCGGCATACAACCCGAACCGATCGCGAAAATCGAGGTGCGGAGCCACCTCGGTGCCGTCGGGATAGCGGACGTCGGGCAGTCCCATGGCCCCGAGCAGGATGGCGTCCGCCGCTTCGGCGCCCTGCAGCGCGGCGGCCGGAAGGGCCTCGCCGGTGCGCCGGTACAGCTCGGCCCCGGCTTCGAAGAAGGCGAAGCGGAGCGCGAAGCCGCCGACGCGCTCGGTGACGGTTTCGAGCAGCGCGACACACGGCTGCATGACCTCGCCGCCGATCCCGTCGCCGGGAAAGACCGCTATCTGAAACTCGCGCATACCCACCCCTGAAGTGTCGGATCAGCGCCCGGCGAGCGCAGCGAGCCCGCCCCTACCGCGAGCGCAGCGAGCGGCCCCTGCCGGCGAGCGGAGCGAGCCGGCCTGTACCGAGGCGCGCAGCGCCGAGGCCCTGCCGCGCGGAGCGAAGTCGGGCGCGGCCCTGACGCGCCCGTAACGTATGCGTTATCGCACACTCTGTCAAGCGCATAGATCCGTGTCCGAATCCCTAATCCTCGAATCGTCGAATCCTCGAATCGCGCGAATCGAGGCGCGCCCGATTCGGGGATTCAACGATTAGGGATTCGGGACTAGTCACGAGCCTCGCAACCCGAGGGTGATCGCCGCGCCGCTACCCCGGGCCGAACACACGCTGCACGTCGTCGATCTGTTCCCGGCTGAGCGGCCGATGCGGCCGCGCTTCGAGGATGAAGAAGAGCCGCGCCGTCTCCTCCAACTCCTCGGCGGCCGAGACCGCCGTCTCGAGATCCCGCCCGGCGACGACCGGCCCGTGGTTCGCCAGCAGGACCGCACGGTGCGCCGCCGCGAGCTGGCGAATGGCGCCGGCCGCGGTGGTGTCGCCGGGGCGGCTGTAGGGCAGAAGGGCGACGCGCCCGACCCGCATGATCACGTACGGCGTCAGCGGCGGCACGGCGTCGTCCGGCGGCCGATCGCTGCGGCACGAGAGCGCGGTCGCGTAGGTCGAGTGCAGATGCACGACCGCGTGATCCTGTGGCCGCGCGGCATACATCGCGAGGTGCAGCCACGCTTCCTTGGTCGGCGCCGCGCCGTCGACATGGCGGCCGTCCGCATCGAGCCGGCTGAGCGTGTCAACGGTGAGCCGGCCGAGTGAGACGTTGGTGGGCGACATGACGAAGCCGCCGCCGGGCAGCCGCACGCTCAGGTTGCCCGAGGTGCCGCAGCTGTAGCCACGGAGAAAGAGGGAGCGCCCATGTTCGACGAGCGCCTCTCGTGCCTGCTGTTCGGTCATCGTGCGCGCTCCAGAGCTTTTGCGAAGAAGTTTCGGCTGCCGAAGTTGCCGGATTTGAGCGCGAACACGTAGCCCTCGGGCTCCAGGCTCTGCGCCCAAGGCACCCCCGGGTCGAGCTCGTCGCCGAAGGTGAGCGCGCGTATCCCCAGCGCCTGCAGGACGGCGGCCGACGTCTCCCCGCCCGCAACGACGAACGTTCTGACACCTCGGCCGGCCAGTGCCACCGCGAGCGAGCCGAAGGTCTTCTCGACGAGACCCGCGGCCGACGAGTGGCCGAGACGCTCCTGAACGGACTGCACCTTGCCGGGTCCGCCGCTCGAATAGAGAAGAACGCTGCCGGCCGCGATCCGGTCGCAGGCCCAGTCGATGAGGCGCGGCAGTTCGTCAGGGTTCTCGGCGATCGTCACGGGATCGATCTCGCGCGCCGGCAGCAAGCCGGCCGCCTGCTCGATTTGCGCGAGCGTCGCGGCCGAACAGCTGCCGCTCAGCATGGCGACGGGGGCGCGAACGGACAACTTGCGATCGTTCTCCCTCGGCTCACGCGGACGGAAGTTTACACGCGCGAGGGCGCCGCCGAAGGCGGCCCCGCCGGTCATCAGCCGCAACCCTGCGCTTGCTTCGGCGATCACATCGAGATGGCGATCGAACAACGCGTCGACAATGGCAACCGCGTAGCCGGCGGCAGCGAGCTCGGCGAACTTGCTCGCGATCGCGCGCGGCCCCGCCTCGACGGTCGCCAGTTCGACCAGCCCCACCGGCGAGCGCGTCTGCCGGCCAAGTACTCGCACCAGGTTCGCGTCGCTCATCGGCGTCAGGGGGTGATGCCGCATCGAAGACTCGGACAGGAGCTGATGGCCGACGAACAGGTGCCCGGCGTAGACCGTGCGCGCCAGGGCCGGATACGCCGGGCATGCGATCGAGAAGGTGCCGTGCAGCCGGGCGAGCAGCTCGTCGATGACCGGCCCGATGTTGCCGGCGTCGGTCGAGTCGAATGTCGAGCAGTACTTGAAGTAGATCCGCTCGGCCCCGGCGGCTCTCAGCGCGTCGGCCGCCTGCCCCGCGCTGGACCGGGCCAGCCCGGGGGCGGCCGTGCGTATCTTCAACGAGACGACCACGGCATCGGCGCCAGGGGGAATCGCGACCGTGTCGAGGGTCTGAACGACCGTCAATCCGCCGCGGCGAAGGACGGAGGCCAGGTCCGTGCCACCGGTCACATCATCGGCAATCGCGCCCAGGAGCATCAGCGTGTCACGTTGACCAAAGGGCGCACATCGTATACGTTGTTGAATTCAATGTCAATCAACGGCCGCGTCCCCGTCACCGCGCTCGAAGCCCACGGCACGGGCCTGAACCGGCCGGAGTGCGTGATTGCCACACGGTCCGGCGATGTCTTCGTGCCGGAATGGCCGGGCGGCGTGACCGTCGTTCACACGGATGGCCGGACACACACCTGGCGCGCCGTCTCGCCGGCGGTGGATCTGCGTCCGAACGGGATCGCCGTCGCGTCCGACGGCTCGTTTCTGATTGCGAACCTCGGCGACGACGGAGGGGTGTGGCGGCTGGATCGCTCGGGCCTGCTCAGCCCCGTCTTGACCGAAGTCGACGGGGTTCCGCTCCCGCCGGCGAACTTCGTCACGATTGACGAGCAGGATCGGATCTGGATTTCGGTCAGTACGCGACTGGTGCCGCGCCAGCAGGCCTGGCGGTCGGATGTCGCCGACGGGTTCGTCGTCCTCATCGACGCGGCCGGACCGCGCATCGTCGCGGACGGCTTGCGCTACACCAACGAAGTACGACCGGATCCAACGGGGAAGTGGCTGTATGTCGTAGAGACGTTTGGACGGCGGGTGCGGCGCTTTCCGATTCGAGCGCAGGTCACGCTCGGCGCCGCTGAAACGGTCCTTGCCATGGGCCAGGGATTCTTCCCGGATGGGTTCGCGTTCGATGAAGAGGGCGGCCTGTGGGTCACTTCACTCGTGAGCAACCGGCTGGTGCGACTCCATCGCGACCGGATGGAGACCGTTCTCGAGGATGCGAATACCGGCTTCGTCGACCGCGTGGAGCACGCCTTCGCATCGCGCTCGATGGCGGCGGAACACCTCGGCAGGATTCCCGATACGTTGCTGCAGCAACTCACCAGCGTGGCATTTGGAGGGCCGGATCGGCGGACCGTCTATCTGGGTTCGCTCCACGCCTCTTGCTTGTACCGATTCCGCGCGAATGTCAGCGGCGCAGCCATGCCGCACTGGTCACTGCCGCTTGTCCCGAATCACTAATCGTGAATCACTGAATCGCTGAATCCTGAGCCCGATTCGAGGATTCGAGGATTCGCGATTAGTGATTCGAGACTGGCCACTGGCGTTCGACCAGGTCTCTGGAGTTTCAAAAACTGCCAAGCCGCGTCTGCTGGAGGAGGTTGACGATCTCGGCCATCGCGCGCTCGCGATGCTTCGCATGCCGGGCCCGGGCCTGGCGCCAGTCGCCTTGTCGAATGGCATCGAGCACGGCGCGGTGTTCGCGATTTGATTGTTCGAGCGATGCCCGCAGCCGGACCGTCGTCATGCGCGCCCGATGACTTTGCTCCCACAGCGTTTCGACCATCGCCGCCAGCCGTTGATTGCCGCAGAGTGTCACGAGGATGCGATGGAAGCGCTCGTCCGCCTGCGCCCACGCGTCCACATCCTTCTTTTGTACCGCCGAATCCATTTCCTCGACGGGCTTTTCCATCGCCGCGAGCGCCTCTTCATCGAGGGCCGCCCGGGCCAACCGCTCGATTGCCGTCAACTCGAGCGAGGTCAGGACCTCGTAGACTTCCCTCAGGTCCTGTATCGAGAGGGGGACGACTCGCATCCCGTGCCGGGGGATCAGCTGAACGAAGCGTTCGTTCTGCAGCCGGATCAGCGCCTCCCGCACGGGCGTCCGGCTCATCCCCAGGTCGGCGGCCAGCTCCTGTTCGAGGACTTGATGGCCTGGTGCGTAGTAGTTGTCCAGGATACGTCTGCGGATTTCGGCGTATGCCTGCTCGACGCGCGATTCGCGCTTCCCGCGGCGCTCCTGCCCCGAACCGCCTCTGATCGGGACGGATGGTGCCTTCGGCTGATTCTTTTGATTCTTTCGCGCCCGGATCGACACGCGCCGGTACGATACCAGAACTGCCGGTGAATCACGAACGCAGCCTCGACTGACATCGTTGGCCTGGTCGAACGCAAGGGGCGAGTCCCGAATCACTCATCGCGAATCCTCGAGTCCTCGAATCGGGCTCTCCCAACCAGCAGGCCTGAAGGCCGGCGCTGTGGCTGGCGCGCGTTTGACAACGCGTTATCTAACGAATACATTGTTGCGCCTGTTAACGGTTCCGCCGAGGGGCGCGTTGCCCACGAGAGCGCGCGGCCGGCGGTGCGTCATGCGGCAGCGCCTGCGGCCGCGGCGCGAGCGAAGCGTTCGAGCCGCCGAGTGGGGGTGCCCGCCTCCGCTGGTCGCGGAGACTGCGAGCGACCAGCTGGCGAGGTCTCGCCGGAGCGCGCAAGGGACGTCGAGCCGCCGCGGAGGCGGGGGGCCCCACGAGCAGTAAGAAGGAGAGGACGGCACATGCGGTTCATCATCAGCGTGGCGGTGTTCGCGGTCGCGCTCGGCCACGCCATGCCCGCGCCGGCGCAACAGCTCACCACCGGCACGATGACCGGGATCGTTCAGGACGACCAGGGGCTGCGCATGCCGGGCGTCACGGTGGAAATCCGGAACGAAGAGCGGAACGACGTTCGCACCACCGTGTCGAACGAGGGCGGCCTGTTCACGATGCCGGCGCTGCCGCTCGGCAAGTACACGCTGCGCCTGGCGCTCGAGGGGTTCGCCCCCGTCGAGCGGATCGGAATCCAGCTGCGGTCCGGCGAGGTCTACAACGCCGGCACCATCACGCTGAGCGTCGGCGCCCTGACCCAGTCCACCACCGTCTATGCCGACAGCGCGGTCGTGCAAACCGCCAATGCCGAGAAGAACTCGGTACTCGAAGAGCGCGCCATCGAGTCGCTCGTCGCCCGCGGCCGCGATCCGCTGAACCTGCTGCGGACGATGCCGGGCGTGCCGGCGGACCTGAACACCGCCTCGCTCGGCGCGACCAACGGCGCCCCGGTCCCGAACATCAGCGGGCTGCTGCGCAGCACGGTGATGCTCGACGGCATGATCGCGAACGACGCGGACACGAACGCCCACGTCAGCATCATCAACATCGATGCGATTGCCGAGATCAAGGTCGTGTCGAGCGGGATGGCCGCGGAGTACGGCCGGAGCGGCGGCGCCCAGATCAGCTTCACGTCGAAGTCGGGCACCCGCGACTTCCACGGGAGCCTGGCCTTCTTCAAGCGGCACGACGACCTCAACGCGACCCCGCTGATCAACTCGATCAACGATCTGCCCAAGCCCTTCTACCGCTACAACACCCTCACCGGGACGCTCGGCGGGCCCGTCTACATCCCCCGGCTGCTGACAGGCCTGCGCAACAAGATGTTCTTCTTCTACACGCGTGAGATGTGGGAAAACGAGGAACCGCAGGGCGCACGCACGTCGACGATGCCGACCGCGCTCGAGCGGCAGGGGGACTTTTCCCAGACGCTCGACACCAACGGCCAGCGGATCTTCATCCGCGATCCGCTGCGCGCCGGCGCCTGCAGTGCGACCACCGGCGGGCCGGCGTGCTTCCCCGGCAACATCGTTCCGGCCGATCGGTTCGATGCGATCGGCCGGGCGCTCCTGAACCAGTTTCCCCAGCCGAACTTCACGGACCGGAGCGTCAGTCTCGGCCAGTACAACTATCGGGATCAGGATATCCGTGACGTGACCAAGCGCCTCGACCAGCTGAAGGTCGATTTCAACGCGACCGCCCAGGATCGGCTGACCGTGCGATATCGCGACTGGTATCCGCTCACGGTCGGCTACGGCGGCACGTTCGGCGCCGGCGGGAATTGGAACTTCCACCGCCAGGGTTACACGAAGAGCGAGAACAGCCTGCAGACGACCTACACGCGCACGTTCGGGGACAATCTCGTGAACGAGGCGTCCGCCTCGTGGCGCGTCATGCGCGAGACCGCGCCCGACAGCGAGGACGACCGCCACTTGACGAGCGCCGTCGGAATCCCGCCCTTCCAGCTGTTTCCCGGTGCCAACGTGCTCGGCATCGTGCCGGCGATCAGCTACCCCGGCGTGCCGTCAGGGGCAACCATCACCTACGACACGCGCTATCCCATCGCCGCGCGCGACGGCCGCTATTCGATCGTCGACACGCTGTCCTGGTCGAAGAGCAATCATCTGTTCAAGATGGGATTGCTGTACGAGTTCAACCCGACGAGCGAGGGGCCGCAGGGCACGTGCTTCCAGGGCTGCTTCAACTTCAGTTCGCAGACCGCGGTGAACATCAACCCGCTCAACACGAACCATGCGTTCGCCAACGCCCTGCTCGGGTACTACAACCAGTATCAGGAGACGAACCTGAAGACCGAGCAGAGGGCGCAGGCGTCGATCTGGGAGTGGTTCGTCCAGGATACGTGGAAGCCGATCAAGAACCTCACGCTCGACATCGGCGTGCGTTTCGGGCACGTCGAGCCCTATCGCCTGCCCGACGGCCTGATCGGCGCGGCCTTCGTTCCCGACCGGTGGGATCCCCTGCGGGCGCCCCGGCTGTTCAGGCCGGCGGTCGTCAACGGCGTGCGGGTCGGATTCGATCAGGCCACGGGCCAGGTCGTGCCTTCCACCTTGATCGGATTCCTCGTCCCGGGATCGGGCGACGGGACCAACGGCATGGTGACCGACAAGGGGCCGCTGCCCGAGGGCGGGTTGACGTTCATGCCGTCGCGGCCGCCCGCCGTGATCGCTGTCCCCGCGCTTCGGCTTTGCCTACGACGTCGGCGGCGCCGGCAGGACGGCGATCCGCGGGAGCTTCAGCGTCCTGCAGGATCTGCTTCCCGCCTCGTCCGATCTGGGCCGCAATGTTCCGGGCTTTGCGCCGTACTCCCGCGTCTCCACATTCCTCTACGGACGGATCCCCGATCTGGCCGGCACGGCCGCGTTCGATTCGCCGATCAGTCCCGTCGCCTTCGACGACTACGAACCGCAGACGGCCTATACCTACTCGGTCGAGGTGCAGCAGAACCTGGGGAGGGCGACGACGCTCAGCGTGGCCTACGTCGGGAATCGGTACCTGAACCTGCGCAACAACCTGAACCTCAACCCGGTTCCGCCGGGTGCGCGCTTCGATCCGGCCAACGCGGACCCGACGAGCCCGGCGAGCCCGCTGCCCGACAACTTTCTCAGGCCGATCGTCGGATACGGCATCGATCAACCTGCGCACCAATGGCGGCTACAGCCGCTACAACTCGCTGCAGGTCACGGCGAACCGGCGCGTCCGCTCGGGGCTGAGCTTCGGGTCGGCCTACACATTGGCCGTCGCCAGGAGCACGGCCGGCATTCCGAACTTTCACGATCTGGCCTACACCTACGACTACGCACCCGGCGACCGGCGGCACGTGCTGTCAGCTCAACGGGGTCTACGAGATTCCGCCGTCGACATGGGCCCCCGGCGTGGTCCGCGCGGTGCTCGACAACTGGCAGGTTGCGGTCGTCGCCGGCTTCACGACCGGCTCCGCCGGAGAGCGTCACGTTCACCACGACGGACAACTTCGACTTCACCGGCGGCGGGGACGCCGGGCGGATCAGCATCAAACCCGGATGCGATCCCATTCTTCCCAGAAGCGAGCGGACGCACGAGCGCTGGTTCAACACGTCGTGTTTCGTTCGCCCTTCGGGCCGCGGCGACGAAGGCAATTCGAGCCGCATCCATTACTTCGGCCCCGGGTCGAACACCTGGGACCTCACCCTGACGAAGGGCGTCAAGCTCGGCGGCTCGCGGCAGGTGCAGCTTCGCGCCGAGTTCTACAACCTGTTCAACCACCCGACGTGGCAGAGCGTGAATTCGGCGGCGCGGTTCGACCCGGCCGGCAACCAGATCAACGACGCGTTCGGGACCGTCATGCCGGACGGATCGCCGCGGATCGTGCAGCTGGCGCTGCGGTTCGTGTTCTGAGGCGCGGCGAATGCCCTGAAGTCCTCGATGGTACTGCCCTTCCGCCCTGTGACGCAGGACAGACACACGGATGAACCTTGACAAGCCTGCATGCGTAGAACATACATGTGCCACGCATAGGTCTGGCCGGCGAGGCGACAACATCATGGGAATGGACAGGAGTCGTGGCGGGCCGGATTCCCGCCTGCCGTTGCGCACGGTGGAGTTTCACATTCTGCTCAGCCTTGCTGCCGGCGAGCGGCACGGCTACGGGATCATTCTCGATATCCAGGCGCGAGGCGAAACCGCGGGTCCCGACGTCGGCACGATGTACCGCGCGCTGGCCCGCATGGCGGAGCACGGGCTCATCGCTGCGGCGGCCCGGCGCCCGGCCGCGGACGCGGGCGACGAACGTCGTAACTACTACCGCATCACCGAGGCAGGCGTCCGGGTCGCGAGAGCTGAAGTGCGGCGCCTGGAAGCCCTGATGCGGGCGGCACGGATCGGCGGACTCCTGGGAAAGGCGGCGAAATGAAAGACGGCTTCCTGCTGACCCTGTCGGAGCGCTGGTTCAGGCTCCTCCTCCGGCTCTACCCCGCTGACTTTCGCGACGAGATGGGCGACTCGGTCGTCGAGACGTACAGAGATCGCGCGCGCGACGCCGTCAATCGCGGCGGCGTCATCCGGCTCGCCGGGCTGTGGCTTCGCGCGCTCGTCGATTTCCTGCGCAACGGGCCCGGCGAACGGGCCCATCCCGCGGCATCGTGGCGGCGCACGGGCAACTGGGGCCGCGACCTGGAGCTCGCAACCCGCCGTCTGATGCGCGCACGCACGCTGGCCGCAGCCGTGGTCGGCACCCTGACCGTGGGTCTCGGCACCTTCGCGGTCGTCTACACGGTTGTCGACAAGGTCCTGATCGAGCCGATGCCGTATCGCAGCCCGGGCGACCTGTACTTCGTATGGCGGGACTATGGGCCGATCTTCGATTTGAAACGCGGCTGGCTCGGCGGGCCGGACGTCGCGGAGCTGCAGAAGGTTGGCGGCGTGATCGAAGCTGGCGTGGGGCTTCGGCGCGAGCTGGCGACGTTTTCGCTGCGCGACAGCACGGACCCGATGCAGATTGCCGTGATGATCACGTCGCCGAACCTGTTCGAGCTGCTCGGCGTGCAGCCTGCCCTCGGTCGTGGCTTTGCGATGAGCGAAGTGGGTCCGAAGCGCACGCCGGTGGTCGTGCTGACCCATGAGCTGTGGAACCGGCTCGGTGCGAGTAGCGAGATCCTGGGATCGAGCGTGCGGCTCAACGGGCAGCCCTACACGGTCATCGGCGTGCTGCCTCGGAGCTTCGCCTTCATGCGCCACTCGAGTCTCGGCGCGCCGCAGCGGGCTGACGCCTACACGACGTTCGACATCAATCTTGCGGAGGCCAATCCCCGCGGCGGTTCGTACGCGGGGCTGATTCGTGTCCATCGCGGGACGTCGCCGCAGGTGGTGGCCGCCGCTGTCGATGCCGTCGGCAGAGCCATCGACCTGCGTTCCTTCGACGGTAAAGGGCTGAAGCTCTATCCCGTCGGGCTGAAACCCGACCTCGTCGCGCGCGTCCGTCCCGCTCTTCTCGTCCTCGGTTTCGCGAGTGCCTTTCTGGTGCTCGTGCTGATGGTGAATCTGGCGTCGGTGTTGCTCGCTCGCGCGGCGCAGCGCGAGCACGAGTTCGCGGTGTCTCGCGCGCTCGGGGCCAACAACGTGGCCCTCGTCCGGGCAACGCTCTTCGAAGGGGGTCTGCTCGGATGCATCGGCGGTTCGCTCGGCGCGCTGGCCGCTGTCTGGGGGACGCGGACTCTCCTCGCCCTGGCGCCGCTCGATCTGCCGCGCCGCGACGCGGTCGCGGTCGATTGGGGCATCGCCGCCGTGGTCGTGGGGATAGGGACCGCGCTCGGCCTGCTGGCCGCAGTCGCGCCGGCGACGTGGGCGGCGCGCACGTCGCTGTCGTCACTCCTGGCGATGAGCGCCGTGCGCGGCGGCGGCGGTCACGGCCGGATGCGTCGCGGGATGGTCGTCGCGCAGGTCGCCTTGTCGCTCGTGCTGCTCAGCGCGGGCGGACTGGTGGTGCGCAGCTTCGAGCGGCTGCTCGTCGCCGATCCGGGGTTCAAGCCTGACGGCCTTCTCACGGTACGCGTGCCGATCATCCCTCAGTTCTTCCCGAACGCTCCCGATGTTCTGGCGGTCCAGCAGCGGATAGAAGACGCGTTCACGGCGATACCCGGTGTAACGGGCGTGAGTGCCGCGACGACGCTGCCGCTGACCGCCTCGGCTAACCAGAATACGATTACGATCCCCGGCGCGCCCGGCATCACGGGGGACGCGGCGCGCGACAACCCGCTCGTCGACACCATCGGCATTCGCGCGTCCTACACCGAGGTCATGGGGATGCGGATACTGGCCGGACGCGCGTTCGAGCGTGCCCGCCGGGATGGTGTGCGTGAAGTGCTCATCGATTCGGTTCTCGCGAAGCAGTTTTTTCCGACCGGCAGTCCGCTCGGCGCGAAGATTCCAGCCGGACAGAACACCCCGATGACCATCGTCGGCGTCGTCGATCAGGCTCGCTTGTACGACGTGCATCAGGACGGACGCCCGCAGCTCTACTTCCGTGCGGAGGACAACGCCTCTCGCTCGCTGGCGTTCGTGCTGCGCACGGGGCGCGACCCGCACGCGATCGCTGCCGACGTGCGAGCGGCGGTCCGGCGCATCGACCCGCGGCTCGCGTTGGCGGAATTGCGGACGATGGACGAGATCGTCGGCGATGCGCTCCGCCAGCAGCGCATCAGCGCGGTACTGATTGCCGGCTTCGCCCTCGGGGCGTTGCTGCTCGCCGCGATGGGGCTGTTCAGCGTGGTCTCGAGCGCCGTGACGCGGCGACACCACGAGTTCGGCGTGCGGCTCGCCCTCGGTGCCGATCACGGGCGCGTCCTTCGTCTCGTGCTCCGCGAAGGTGCGGTGCTCGTGACGATCGGCCTGCTCATCGGCGTGCCGGGCGTCTACCTGGCTGGCGGCTTCATCAAGGGCGTTCTGGTTGGCGTGTCGCCGTTGGATCCGGCGACGCTGCTGACAGTCGCGCTCGGCCTCGCGCTCGTCGCCATGACCGCGTGCTATCTGCCGGCGCGTCGAGTCCTGAGGATCGAGCCGGCGCAGTCACTGCGTCAGTAGCCTCACACACGAGGCAGCCATGCCACCGGAGCGTGCCCTGATGCACGACAGCGGGTGGCTCACCCGGTTGACGGCGGGCAATCAACCGGAATACCTTCACCACCGCCCATGCTCCACCGCGTTTCCGCGTCGCTCCGCTCGGTCGGCGCCGAACTCAGCTACTTCCTGGTCGGGCTGCGCTCGACGGGCGGCAGCTCACAACTCGACCGCGTGCGCAGCTACTACGAACAGTGTGACTTCCACTATCGCTTCTTCTGCCGGGACAGCTGGGCGATGCACTACGGAATATGGGACCCGGGCATCAAGAACCACGCCGAAGCGGCGGAGCGGATGAACGAGGTGATGGCCGACGCCATAGGCCTCGCCGACGGCGAGGAGGTGCTCGACGCCGGCTGCGGCTTCGGCGGGTCGAGCTTCTGGTTGGCCGAGCGCCGCAACGCTCGAGTGCAAGGCATCTCGATCGTCCCCATTCAGGTTCATCGTGCTCAGCGGGTCGCCGCCGCGCGCGGCCTCGCCGACCGCTGCCGCTTTTCGCTGCGCAGCTACGCCGACACCGGGTTCGAGCCGGGCTGCTTCGATGTCTGCTGGTTCATCGAGAGCCTGTGTTACGCCGAGGACAAGCCGGCGGTGGTCGCCGAGGCGTTTCGCGTTCTCCGACCCGGCGGGCGCCTGGTCATTGCCGATGGGTTCCGTTTCCGCCGACCCGACGCGCCGAACGAGGAGCGGCTGCGCGAGTTCCTCGCCGGCTGGGCGGTCCGCGACCTCGACACACCCGAGGAGCTGGAGCAGACCGTGAGCGCCTCGGGTTTTGCCGACTTTACCTTCCGCGACATCACGAGCGACGTGCTCCTTGACGCGCGCTGGCTCCACAGCCGGGCGCGCGCCGCCTGGCCAGTGGCCCGCGCCTTCGATCGTGTCGGTTTGATCCGCCCCGTCCAGCTCGCCAACGTCCGCGCCGCCTTGTTGCAATATGAAACCATGCAGCGGGGCGTCTGGCGTTACGGCCTCGCCTTCGCTCGCCGGCCCTAACTATCACCGGCCGCGGATTGGGTGGTGCGGGCGGCCGGCCTGCGTCAGCCCTTGATCTGCAGCTCGATGAACAGGTCGTTGATCACCGGCTTGATGCCGACGCGCTTCCACGCGGCCTTGGCTGGATTCGCGTTCGGGTCGCACGCGGCGGGATTGTCGTCATCCATCTGCAGGACGCGGTTTTCGGTTCGCTCGGCGATCCGCTTGAACAGGTTCCGGGCCGGCATCTTCCAGCCGTTCTTCTTCTTGATGTTGCCGTCCTGCTTGTGGACGGGAATCAGCGACACGAGGTCAGGACTGCTCATCTTCTCGAAGGCCTCGACCAGCGTGGCGTTGTGACTGGCATGGTGGCCGACCTTGTAGAACACCGTTCGCGACAGCAGCGCGTCCGTGGAGACGTCGTCATCCTGCCATTCGACATCCGGCCAGCTGGCCCAGTTGCCGGTTTGCGCATCGGCGACGAACAGCAGGACCTTGCCGCTGTCGACGAGCTCGAACGCGAGCACCAGGCTCGAGTTGTTGGTGAACTTGTCCATGAAGAGCGCCAGCGCTTCACCAACCTGCATCCAGTCGTCATCGATCGTGCGCCACTGGTCGGTGCGCCGGCGGTAGCGCGCGTGGATGGCTCGCAACGCCTCCGATCCGGTCAACGGATTCGTGCGTTTGTACTGATCGTTGAACGGGTAGTGCTCGTCGCTGCGCGAGGTGCCCGCCTCGGCACGCATGGCTGCGTCCAGGAAGCGCGTCGCCATCAGGTTGGCCGACACCATCGCGTGATCGTAGCTCTCTCCCTTCCGCGGATCCTTGCGAAAGAGCTGGTCTTCGTCGCGCGGCGGTCCAAGGACGTGCACCCGCACCGCGCCTGGTGGCAGGTTGGGCACATTCAGGCTGCGGCCGGGCCTCAGATACTGCGGCTTGCTCGCGCCGAGCTTCTTGAGGATTTTGATCGCGTCGGCCGGGATCTCCGGCGGCGTGACGTCGTCGGCCGCGCCAAGGAATCCGAGGACGTCATTCAGGGTCGCGACCGTCCGAGAGAGCTGTCCGCCGGCCGCACGCGTCGAGCGCAGCTTTCGGGTCAACGTCCGACGCGCCGCCGTCAGCCGCAGGAGCAGGTTGTTGTAGTCCTGGCCGATCTCTGTGGCTTGCGGGTCGCCTGGGTCGTCGAGCCACGACAACCACACCTGCGACACCCCGATCGCCTTGAACGCGTCCTCACAGTGGAGGAATCCGCTGACATGGTCGTTGTGCTGATGGGTGCCGACCACGACGTCGAGCGGCGTGCCGCCGGTCTCCGTGGCGATCGAGGCCACGATCTTGTCGAGCCGCTGCGTCGACGGTCCGCCGTTTCTGAACGACCCGCAGTCGATGAGCACGCGGGACGTCTGACCGCCTGACGCAAAGGTCACGAGAAAGCAGTCGCCCAACTCGTTGAGCCGGTACATCCGGACGGTCGCCGTGACCTTTTCGCTCATACCGTCATCCCTCGTATTGATGCAGGAGGTTGAACTGGAGATGGGCCGGCCGCTCGTCGTCGGCGTATGGAGACACGGCCAGCGGCGTTCCGGTGTCGCCGTTCATGTAACCAACCTGCTGCTGGTACCGGTCGTAACTCTTGATGCTCTTGACGATGACGTACTCGACACGATTGAGATGGCCAAAACTGAGGATGAGTGAACACCCGCCACGGAACACCATCGGCCGCACGCCGTCGTCGTCGGAGCCGAGGTCGGTGTCGACCCGCTGTGTCAGCGTGACCACCACCTGTTCGACCTGCCGTCCTTCTCGGCCACCGCGAAACGCCGGGCGCACCGTGTGGACTTCGATGGGGGGAATGTAGACTTCGGGATTGGCTCCGTTCGTGAGGAACGTGACGCCGCGCGAGTGCCGGCCGAACAACTTGGAGACGGGCAGAGACGTCAGCCCGAGCTTATTGAGAAACCGCTCCCAATCGGCTGCACCGAGAACGTTCTGCTTGCCGATCAGCGTCTGCTGCAGCCTGGCCTGCGCCTGGCTCGAGATTTCGGCGACCTCGCGCCGGTCGTCGGTTTCGACGAGCCGGCGGATGTGGTCGCGAAGATCGCGCGCGATGAAGTCGAGCGCTTTCTCCTCTTTCTTCGTGAACTGCGGCGCCTGCCACAACAGGCTCTCGACCGACAGCGTGTTGACGCGATTCGGAAAGATCCCCCGCGCCCGGAACGCCTCGATCAGCGCGACCCGGTAGCCGTTCTCGTCCTCCGGCGCGATGTCGATGTCGGCGGTGATGAGGGCGCGCAGGTAGCTGCCGAACGTGATGTCGTTGGGTGGCGAGTAATCGAGTGCGCGAATGCAGATGTGCAGCAGGTGCTCGGCAATCTCGGCGGCTTCACTGGCGAGGCGCCCGACCAGGTCGCGGCTGATGTTGCCCTTGGGGAGCACGCCGGTCCCGTTGGTGGCGATCCGCAACAAGTCCCTGGTGCGGAACGCGTAAATACGCTGGAAGGCATCGAAGATCGTCGCGACCAGGACGGCGCCGCGATCGTGCGCCTCGATGGCGTTGGCGTAGTCTGCCGGCGACGGCGCCAGCGGACTCCAGCTTCCGTCGTCATCCTCGCGGCCAATCATGTTGCGCAGGGCGCCGCGGTTACCGCGCAGCGCTTCGCCGAACTGCGTGGCCAGCTCGCCGAGCACGAAGGCCTGCTGATCCATCCTCCCGCCCGCGGCGTAGAGGCGGTCCTCGACCAGGGCCCGGAACGTGAAGCGCTGGAGCAGCGCCACGATGTCGGCGAAGCCCTCATGGAACGCGGCCACATCGGGATTCGTGTCTTCGATATAGCGATGGTGAATCGAGTCCAGAATCGCATGCGTCACCTCGTGCGCGACGATGTCCGGACTGAGGCAGGTGAAAACCAGCCCGCCGGGATAGTTCCGGCCGTAGTACTGGTCCGCGGCGGCGAAATAACCGAACAGCAGCGCTGTCTTGTCCGGGTCGTAGTACGCATTCGCATCTCGCAGCGCATGCGGATAGACCCGCAACTGCCGGACGTACTCGCGCCGGAACTGAACCTGACCTCGAGCCGACGTGATTTGCGTGAGACGCGGATACCAGACGATCTTGCGGCCGAGCGCCCGCTCGAAGTGGCGAATGGTCTTCATCGCCACGGCATAGACGAACTGCTGGTGAAACTGCGGGTTGCCCTCGCTCGGCGTCAGCCCCTGCTGCGAGGCGACCGCCTCGTGCGACAGGTCGACCGGTTCGTACCAGCATCCGCTCGGCGGGTCGAAGTCGACGACCTCCAGGTATTCACCACACGGGCCGGGTTGGACCTCCTCGAACGGCACCTGATAGAGCACCTCGTTGATGCCGGCGGTGTCGAGTCTCGTCGAGAACCCGGGATCCAGCGAATAGCCCCGCAGGTAGCGATAAACCGGTGGCTTCATGCGCCTCCTTGCCTGTCGGGGAACTTAGCGACGGCGCCGCGAGGCTGTCAAGGCGAAACTCGCGGCCGGCCCGGCTATGATCGTCAGCGTCATGCTGTGGATGCTCCTTCTCGCCGCGACTCTGGCTCAGGATCAGTGGCCGCAGTTCCGGGGTCCCGACGCCTCCGGCGTTGCCGAAGACGCGCGGCTCCCGGAACGCTGGAGCCAGACCGAGAACGTGGCCTGGAAGACCGACATCCCCGGACTCGGCTGGAGCTCTCCGGTCGTCTGGGGCGACCGGATCTTCGTCACGTCCGTGATCCCGCTGGTCGAGCAGGAGAAACCGCGCACCGGCATCTATCTCGACGGCCGTCGCGTCAACCCGCCGCCGGGCGAGCACCGCTGGATGGTCTACTGCCTCGATTTCAACACCGGACAGATCCGCTGGGCGCGCGAGGTCCATCGCAGCACGCCGAAGAGCGCGCGGCACCTCAAGAACAGCTTTGCCTCCGAGACGCCGGTCACCGATGGCGAGCGGGTCTACGCCTACTTCGGCAACGTCGGCGTCTTCGCCTTCGACATGGACGGCACGCCGGTATGGTCGCACCCCATCGGCCCGTTTCCCTCGCGCACCGGCTGGGGCACTGCGGCGTCGCCGGTGCTGCATGACCGCCGGCTGTACATCGTGTGCGACAACGAGGAGCAGTCGTTTCTCGTGGCGTTCGACGCCGGAACCGGCAAGCAGATCTGGCGCGTCGAGCGCGACGAGAAGAGCAGCTGGTCGACACCGCACATCTGGCAGCACGACGGGAAGACCGAAATCGTCACCAACGCGTCGAGCCGCATCCGCTCCTACGATCTCGATGGAAAGCTGCTGTGGGAGCTGGGCGGCGCGAGCTCGATCGCGATCCCGACGCCGGTGTCGCGGTTCGGGATGGTCTACATCTCCTCCGGGTACGTCCAGGACGAAGTGCGTCCCGTCTTCGCCGTTCAGCCCGGAGGAACGATCGCGTGGTCGCTGCCGCAAGGCGGGCCGTACAACACCTCGCCGCTCGTCTACGGCGATCACTACTACACCTTGTTCGACCGCGGGTTCTTCACCGCGCACGACGCGCGGACCGGCAAGGAGGTCTACGGGAAGGTCCGGATCGATCCGGCGGCCGGCGCATTCACCGCGTCACCGTGGGCCTACAACGGCCGGATCTTCGCGCTCAGCGAGGACGGCGTCACCTTCGTGATCCAGGCGGGTCCGGAATACCGGCTGCTCGGCAGGAACTCGCTGGACGAGATGACGCTGGCCACGCCCGCGATTGCCCGCGGAAGTCTCTTCATCCGGACCGCTTCACGGCTGTATCGTATCCGCCAGCACAAGGAGACTGAGAGATGAAACGTCTTGCCATCGTTGCGGCGGCGTTGCTCGTGACCTGAACGCGGCCTGGGCACCCTTCGACTCGCTGGCGCTCGCTCAGGGCAGGCAGGGCCCGCAGCCGCAATACGACCTGCTGCTCAAGGGTGGGCACGTCATCGATCCGCGGAGCGACATCAACCGCCGGATGGACGTGGCGATCACGGCCGGGAAGATCGCGCGTGTCGCCGACACGATTCCGGCGGGTGACGCCAGAAGAGTGGTGGACGTGTCCGGCCTGTTCGTCACGCCAGGCCTGGTGGACATTCACGTCCACGTCTACAACGGCCCCGACGTGCTGGCGGAGTACTCGGGCGATCGCAGTCTCCCGCCGGACGGCTTCACGTTCCGCAGCGGCGTGACAACGGTCGTCGACCTGGGATCGTCGGGGTGGCGCAGTTTTGCGGACTTCAAGACGCGCGTGATCGACCGCGCCCGCACGCGCGTCCTCGCCATGCTCAACATCGTCGGGCGCGGAATGGCCGGCGGCTCGACGATCGAGCAGAACACGCAGGACATGGACGCGGAGGCGACGGCCAAAGTCGCCCGCCAGTACCCGGACATCATCGTCGGCATCAAGACGGCGCACTTCACCGGGCCCGAATGGACGCCGGTGGACCGCGCCGTCGCGGCGGGCACGGCGGCCAATATCCCGGTCGCCGTCGATTTCGGCAACTTCAATCCGGCGCGTCCGTTCGAGGAGCTGGTCACCAAACACCTGCGTCCCGGCGACTGGTACACGCACATGTACACTTCAGCGGGTTCCGTTCTTCGACGCGAACGGGAAGCTCCGCCCGTATCTTCTCGAGGCGCGCAAGCGCGGCGTCAAGTTCGACGTCGGGCACGGCGGCGGCAGCTTCTCGTGGAGCAACGCCATCCCGGCCATTCAGCAGGGGTTCGTGCCCGACTCGATCTCGACCGATCTGCACACCGGCAGCATGAACGCCGGCATGAAGGACATGACCAACGTGATGTCGAAGATCCTCAACCAGAACGTCCCGCTCGCCGACGTGATCCGGATGTCGACGATCAATCCCGCGACGCAGATCAAGCGGCCGGAGCTGGGGCATCTGAGCGTCGGCGCCGGCGCGGATGTCGCGGTGCTGCGCGTGGACGAGGGCAAGTTCGGGTTCCTCGACGCGCGCGGCGCGCGGGCCGACGGCACGAAGAGGATCGTGTGCGAGCTCACGCTGCGGAACGGGAACGTGGTGTGGGACCTCAACGGGCGCGCGGCGACAGGACTGGAAGACGTTCTACGCGGCGAAGCCGTCGAGCACTCCGCAGCGTTGAAGAACCATCAAGGCCGCGAAGGTGTAAGAGCCTCGCGGCCTTTGATCGATCGGCTGGCGTTACTACTGCGGCGAAGGAGTCGGCCGGCGCGGCGCGGGCGGCGCCATCTTCTCCCAGCGCCTCGGCGGCGATGCCGTTGAGGTCGTACGACCACGGCGCCGTCGCGCACCGTCAATTCACAGCCGAGTTTGTGCGTGCCGTCGAGGCGCCCGCCGCGCTGATCGAGGAAGCCGAACTTGCCCTTCTCGAGGCGCAGCACCGCGACGTCGGCAGGCGCCCCGACCGACAGGTTCCCCAGCTGTTCGAGCTTGATCTCCTTCGCCGGGTTCCATGTCGACCGCACGACGACATCCTTGAGCGGCATCCCGAGCGCGAGAAACTTGCTCATGATGTTCGTCATGTCTTTCATGCCGGCGTTCATGCTGGTCACGTGCAGGTCGCTCGACAGGGAGTTCGGATAGTAGCCCTCCTTGAAGGCCTGCACCGCGGTCTGCCACACGAAGCTGCCGCCGCCGTGCCCGATGTCGAAGATGATCCCTTTCTTCTGCGCCGCGAAAATCGCCGGATTGACCTTGCCGTCGATCAACTCGCCGCGGCCGCCGCCGGCATAGGCGTGCGTGTAGATGTCGCCGGGCCGGAACACCCGCTCGAACAGCTCCTTGATCGTCCGCACGCGCGCGCTGCCGAAGTCCACCATCACGGGGATGTTGGCAATCGTGCCCACTTCAACGGCCCGCTCGTACGGCGCCCATTCCGGCCCGTTGAAGTGCGCGCTCTTGATGCCGACGATGACACCCTTGTGCTTCAGCGCCATGTCGGCCGTCGGCTTCACTTCCATGTCGGCGAGGTTCTGCTCGACCGTGCCGCCGCCCATCCCGTGGCCGACGATGTTGAGGAAGGCGGTCACGCGGGTCTTCGATTTGTCGATGATGCGGGCTTTGTAGTCGTCGAAGTTCCGCCATCCCGGGCTGCCGGCATCCGCAACCGTCGTCACGCAGCTTCGCAACGAGAAGGCGTCGATGGGCACGCCGAGTGGCCCGCCCGCGTACGCCGTTCCCTTCTCGCCGTGATACGCGTGCACGTGGATGTCGACCAGGCCGGGCGTGACGTACAGCCCCGCGGCATTCGACGGTTTTCGTGGCCTGCGTCGACGGGATGTTCGCGGCGACGGCGGCGATCTTGCCGTCCTTGATGGCGACGTCGCGAACGGCATCAATCCCGTTCCTGCCGTCGATGACGTGGCCACCCTTGAGGAGCAGGTCGTAAGGCGTCTGGGCGCTCGCGAGGCGCGCAACGCTCAACGCCAGAAACATAACGGCACACTTCATGGTGACTCCTTCATTACTTCGCGGGAACCAGTGTGAGCCGGTGCGCGGCGGCTTCCTCAACCGACGCCCGCCGGTATCGGAGCGGAAAGTATTGCCCCTTCGCCCAGGGCTCCCGGAGATTTCCATAGAACGGGCTGCCCGGTTGTCCCGATTGCCCCGGCGTGTTCGTGGCCCGCGAGTTGTCGAGATCCGCGAAGTCGATCACGTGACGATACGTGGCGCCGATCGCCGCGACGGTTTCCCCCCCGCCATCCCGTTCGATCCCGGGCAGGTCGTACGCCTTCAGCAGAGAGTGCGGGAACTCGCTGCGGTTCAACCGTCCCCACCGCCATGTCTGCCGGTCTGGTCCCAGTGATTTCCGCAGCGTCTGCACCGCCTTCTCCAGCGCCGTTCGGGCCTGGGTGAGGCGGGCTCTCGTCTGGTCGGCGGCACCGATACGAAGTGCCGACGAACCGACACCGCCCCTGGTCAGCCACCCCTCCCGCTCCACCCCGGCTGCCGGGCGCACTCCTCGTCGAGGTTGCGGCGCCAGTGGTTGTGCAGCGACGGTGCGACGCTGTCGGTGACGTAGCGGCCATCCCATTCGAGGATGGTCTGCCGCGCCCATTCCACGTCCGCAACCTCCGAGCTCCACCCGCGCAACAGCGATTTCTCCGCCTCGACATAGGGCCACGAGGAATCGTACTGGAAGCGTTCGAAGTCCTCCGCGCGAAGTCCCGTGGCGGTTCCGAGCAACTGGTTCAGGCGATCGAAACGGCTGTAGGGCGCGCGTTTGAAGAAGAGCGGCGGAGAGTAACCCGCAGGATGGATGTTGTGGTTGGCTGTCGCAATCCATCCCCGCTCCGGGTTGTACTCGAAGGGCAAATCGTCCCTGAAGCCGTTCCAGGTGTACTCGCCGTCCCCCGGGACCGGCAACCGGCCGTCCCAGCCGCCCGCACGTCTGGGAGTGAGCGCCGAGGCATGCCATCCGATGTTGCCGTCTACGTCGCCACAGATCATGTTCTCCGAGGGGGCGAGGTAGGACCTGCTGGTACTTCAGGAACTCCCGGCACGTGGGCGTCAGCGTCGCCTGGTTCAGGCGAAGTGCGCCGAGGTACTCCGCTGTGCCGCGTTCCTGCAGGGTGGATCGCAACGCGTACGCCCGGTGGCGCACGCGGTCTTCGAAGAAGATGGGACCGTGCCGGCTGTACTTCCGCTGAATCCTGCGCGGGGTTTCGCCGCGGACCTGGATGGTGTCCTCGACGACGCGCAGCGGATACCACTGACCTTGCCACTTCGCCTGGTTCGGGTTCTCGGGGTTCAGCTCCTCCACGAACACATCGTCGTAGTCCGTTCCGACGATCGTGAGGCCCCAACCCACGCGCCCGTTGTGTCCGATGGCCACACCGGGGATGGCGGGCTCGGTCGCGCCGACGACATCCCATCCTGGGGCGTTCAGGTGGACGATGTAACGGAGTGATGGATTCGTGACCTGGCGATGCGGGTCGTTGGCGAGGATGACCGCGCCGCTGGCCGTTCGCTGCCCGCTCACGACCCAGTTGTTGCTCCCCGGGGAGTCTTCCGGCGTTCCGAAGTCGAGCGAAGCCTCCGCACCTGAAGCACCGCGGAAGGACTCCAGCAACGGTGGTCGCGGGAACGGCACCACGGGGAGCGTGCCGCCCAAGCCGTCCAGCACATCCTCCGAGACAATGGACATGTCGAGGCCGCGCGGAAGCGGGACCTCGATGAACGGGTCCGGCTGGCTCCGTCGCGTCGCTTCCGCCGGTCCCAGGCGCGCGACGGTCAGCGCAAACCTGATCTCCGAGCGTGCGCTGGCCAGCGACCGTGCAGGCACCCGCAGCACGACATCGTTCAGCGTCCAGGGAGCTGGGCTGATGCCCGTGAGCTTGAACTCCACGGGCAGGTTGTCGCGGTGCCCGTCGATGTACGCGTTCACGCCGTTGGCAAACGCGGTGAAGATCTGGCGGGCCTGCGGGTGGTAGCTGGTGAACTCGGTGTCGTCCCACGGGCCTTGATACTGAATCAGCCTGAGGAGGCGATCGTGCTCGACCGCTTGCGGGCCGACGATCTCGGCCAGGCGCCCGCCGTTGTAGCGCCGCCACAGCTCCATCTGCCACAAACGGTCCTGGGCCTGCACGTAGCCCTGCGCGAAGAACAGGTCGTCGGTGTTCTTCGCGTAGATGTGGGGTACGCCCCAGCGATCGCGGATGACCTCGACGGTGTCGCGAAGCCCGGAAGTCACCACCTTCCCGTCGATCTGGCTCAACGACGCCTTCGCCAGCTCGACCAAGCGCGCGTCTGCCGTCCCCTGGCCAGACGGCACACCTCGCACGAACACGATGACCGCCGCGGTGAGCAGTAGCGTCACCCACCACACCGGGTGCGATCGCAGGCCGTTGCGCATGACGGTCTCCTCGGATCAAAAACGCCGGGCAGTAACTAGTCTCGAATCACTAATCGTGAATCACTGAATCGCTGAATCCTGGGGCGATTCGAGGATTCGAGGATTCGCGATTAGAGGGATTCGGGACCAGCCACCAGCGTTCGACCAGGCCAACAATCTCCTCGAGCACGCATACCGGCGGGCTGCCGCGCGACAGGACCCGCGGGGTTGCCGCATCACTATCGATTCAATCAATACATGCGACTAGAAGGTCACTCGCAGCCCGAGCTCCATCTGGCGCATCGAGGATGCCGACGTGACGCGTCCGAAGTTGGCGGCGCCGAACGTGGTGTTCGGGGCGCCCCAGTTGACCTCGTTGAACAGGTTGAACACCTGCGCCTGCACCATGACTCGTGTGCGGCCCGCGACGTTGAAGCTCTTCGTCAGGGCGAGGTCCGTCCTGCTGAAGCCCGGCCCTTGCAGCATGTTGCGCGGGGCGTTGCCGAACGTGAACTGCGCGGGCTGCGCGAAGGCGGCCGGGTCGATGCAGTTGATCAAGCCAAGCCCGGAAGGATTGGGCTCGCACGTCAGCTCGACATCCCTCAGCACATCGGGTCGCTGCGGGGTCCGGCCGACGTTCGCGCGGTCGCCCTGAATGGTGACGTTCAGGGGAGAGCCGGTCTGGAACGTCGCCACTCCGCTCACTTGCCATCCTCCGAGCAGTCCGCGCATGAGCAGGCTGCCGGAGTTCCTGAAGAAGGGCAGCTCGTAGATGCCGCTGAGCACGAAGCGATGCGGCACGTCCCAGCTCGCCCGGGAGTAGTCGCTGAAAATGTCGAAGTCCTTGACGATGGCCCCGCCCCCGTTCGAGTGGTCGGCCATGTCGAGCGTCCGCGACCAGGTGTAGTGCGCGTTCAGCGAGAGCCCGTCCGCCATCCGGCGGCGCAGCACGAACGCGAGCGAGTCGTAATTGGCGATCAGGTCGTTCTCGATCACCCGGATACTGCCGAAGTTGGGATTCGGCCGGCGCGCCTGAATGGCCCCGGCGGCGGGCGTGGGCGTATTGATGAAGAAGCTGCGATCCAGGTTCTTCGTCCTGGACGCGAGGTACTGGACCTCGACGACCGTTGACCGCCACAGCTCGCGCTGGACGTCGAAGCTCCACTGGTTCTTCCACGCGTTCGGCAGATGGCGGTTGGGCGTCGTGATGTCCGGTGGCGACGTGGCGGCCACGCCGCCGGTGGGCTGTGAGAGCGTGAGCGTCGGGTTGGCGGTGTCGTTGTTATAGGTGAACCGCGGGGCGAGTGGCGGGTTGTTGGTCAGAAACGTGAACGTGTTCATCTGGTTCGGGTTGAAGTAGATGCCCCAGCCGCCGCGGAGCACCGTCTTGTCGGTCAGCCGGTAGGTCGCGCCGAGCCGCGGCGCGATGTCTCCGTGGTTCGGCTCGTGCAGCCTGAACCCGGGCACCGGGTAATCCGCGGCGTTCGCCGATGGGATGATTCGCGTGAAGTCCTCGTTCAGTTCCGAGGCGAAGCCGGCGTAGGTCTGCGCCACCGTATTCAGCTCGTAGCGCAGGCCGAGGTTGAGTGTCATCTTCGGCATCGGCTGCCACACGTCGTTCACGAAGAAGCCATTCCGCCAGTGCCCCACGTGAGCCGTGACCATCGAGGCGATCGTCACGACGCTCCGCGGCACGCCGAGCATGAAGTCCGCCATGGAGTAGCCCGACATGTCGCCGGTGAAATTGAACTCGCCGCGAGGCTGGTTGCCCGACTGCCGCCACGTGGCCATCCGGCGGGCATCGAACCCGGCGCGAAGGTTGTGCGACCCGCGCGTATAGGAGAGCACGTCCGAGAGCTGGAACGTGGTGTCGTACTGGTGCCAGTTCGTGCCCCCCTGGCCCAGGCCGCTGAAGGCGCTGATGCCGAAGTTGGGGATCCCGTGGTTCTCGAAGGCCACGTCGGCGTCGAAGCCGGGGATGCCGAGGGCCGAGCCGGCGCCCTCGATGCCGTTCACCCAGAAATAGTTCAGTGTGTCGACGTCCATCCGGTGGTAGCCGATGCGGAAGTCGTTGTGGAGGTTCGACCCCAGCGAGTGCGTGTACGAGCCGAGCCAGTTCTTGTTGACGCGCGGCTGCCACACGGGCTGGATCTCGAGGGCCGACGGCGCGAGGATCTCGTACGAATCCAGCCAGTTGTAGCGGAACGAGAGCCGAATCCTGGTCCCGATATTCTGATCGGCACGGAACAGCACCTGGTCGTGCTCGTCCTTGTCCACCGCGGGGCCCTGATAGTTGGACGCGGTACCGGGCATGTTCGCCAACGGATAGTACCTGGAGCAGCTGCTGCGAGACGGGCGAGAGCATTGCGGTTGGGATGATGTTGCCGGCGAAGGGCTCGCGGGTAAACGGGTTCCGGATCGGGGTGGACACTTCGGAGAAGTCGCCCCGCCGCATTTTCTCGGTCGGCACCGACACGATCGGACTCGTCTGTTCGTCCTGCCGGATCCCCTCCCACGCGCCCATGAAGAACGTGCGGTTGTGCCCTTGGTAGACGCCCGGGATGACCACCGGCCCACCCAGCACCGCGCCGTACTGGTGGCGCTCCGACGGGTTCTTCGGGATCGCGCGGTTGTCGAAATAGCCGCGGGCGTTGAGCGATTCGTTCTGGAAGAACTCGTACCCGGAGCCGTGGAAGTCGTTCGAGCCGCTCTTGGTGACGACGTTCACGTGGACGCCGAGGAAGGAGCCGTACTCCGCCGACGTGCTGCCGGTCTGGACCTGCACTTCCTCCACCGCGTCCTGGATGGGCCGCATGCTCGTCATCGCCAGCAGGTTCGAGCTCGAGCTGATCCCGTCGAGCGTCATGTTGTTCTGGATACTGCGCTGGCCCGCGCCGCGGAAGCTGAAACCGATGTCGCTGGTGTTACCGGCGAGCACCCCCGGCGTCGTGCTCGCCAGCGACCAGACGTTGCGCCCGGAGATCGGCAACTCCGACACGGCGCGTGCATCGATGGTCTGGGAGAGCGCCGCCCGATCGGTCGCCAGCACGACCGCCTTCGCCTCGACGGTCACGGTTTCCGTGCGCTCGCCGACGTCCAGCACCGCATCGCGGCGGACGACCTGGTTGCCGGCGACCTGAAGGCCCGTCACCTGGAAGGTCTTGAAGCCCTGGAGCGCGATCGTTATGGAGTAGCGCCCGATCCGGACGTTCGGGATGTTGTACTGCCCCTGCTCGTTCGTGAGCGTCTCGTAGGTGTCCTGGGTGCCGACGTTCACCGCGGTCACCGCCGCGCCGGGGATGACGCCGCCCCCGCTGTCCGTGACGGTCCCGACCAGGCCAGTCTGCTCGGCGAGCTGCGCCCATGCGCCCGTTGCCCCGCCCATGCACACCACTAAGGTGACGAAGAATCGACGCAGCATTTCTCACCTCCAAGCTGGAACACCGTCGCGTGCGGGATCTATCGCCCATCCCGGGATCGCGGAGCGCTCGCGGGACGCGCGCTCCATTCCGGGCTGGCCAGGCCGTTGAGGTCATACACGATCGTGCCGTCCTTGACAGTCACTTCCGCCGTCAGCTTCTGCGTGCCCGGCATCCGGGCGCCGTCCTGATCCAGGAAGCCGAACCTGCCCTTCTCGAGCCGCAGAACGGCGACATCCGCCACGGCACCGACCGAGAGGTGTCCGAGGGCCTCCTGCTTGACGGCCTTTGCGGGCGCCCACGTCGACCTGGCGATCACCTGGTCGAGGGGCATTCCGAGAGCCAGGAACTTGCTCATCACGTTCAGCATGTCCTTCATGCCGGCGTTCATGCTGTTGATGTGCATGTCGGTGGAAATGGTGTCCGGATACCACCGTTCCTTGAAGGCCGGCACCGCTGTCCGGAAGACGAAGCTCCCACCGCCATGGCCGACGTCGAAGACGATACCCTTCTTCTGAGCGGCGAAGATCGCGGGGTTGATTTTCCCGTCGATCACTTCCCCCCTCATGCCCCCGTAGCAGTGCGTGAAGATGTCCCCGGGGCGGAAGTACTTCTCGAAGAGCTCCTTGATCGTGCGCACCTTCGCGCTGCCGAAATCAACCATCACGGGAACGTCGGCGAGCTTGCCGGCTTCGACCGAACGGCTGAACGGATCCCACTCGGGCCCGGCGTAATGCGCCGACTTGATGCCGACGACGAGACCCTTGTGCTTGAGGGCCATCGCCACCGTCGGCTGGACTTCCATGTCGGTCAGGTCGTTCTCCCGTGCGGCGCCCGCGATGCCGTAGCCGACGATGTTCAGCATGGCGAGGACGCGGGTCTTCGAGACGTCGATGATGCGGGTCTTGAAATCGTCGAAGGTCCGCCAGCCCGCGCTGCCCGGGTCGACCACGGTCGTGGTGCCGGTGCGGAACGTGAACCCGTCCGGCGCCACGCCCCGCGGGTAGGTCCCACCGGCATAGGCGTGGAAATGGATGTCGATCAGCCCGGGCGTGACGTACAACCCCGACACGTTCACGGTCTTCAATGCCGCGGCCGGATCAATCGCGGGCGACACCGCCGCAATTCTGCCGTCCTTGATCGCCACGTCACGGACGGCACTCACCCCGTTCCGCGCGTCGATCACGTGGCCGCCCTTGAGGAGGAGATCGTAAGTGGCGGCTGAGCCGGTCTGGACGACCGACAGCCCCAGCAGCAGCATTCCCAGAGCTCCCATGCCTGTTCCCTTTCGCGATGCAAGAAGACGTCGAGTTCGGGACTGTAAACAACGTGACCGTGACGGCCAGCAGTCACAGGGCCTGGGCTCGACCCGCCTCCGCGCGAAGCGCTTCGGCGCGACGAGCCGCGAGCGAACCCCGGCACAGTGTCAAGGGGCGGAGGTGCGTTGTCAAACGGTGGGGGAACTGCCTGTCGTGGGACCGACCCGAGGTGCCGCTGCCGGGCGCGGCACCAGTGCGTCACCAACAATCCCCGGCTGCCGGGGATGCCGGCTCGTGCTCAGATTCATGCGCGTTGCCCGCGGCTTGCCTTTCGCCACTTCGTCGGTGATATCGACGATGTCACCCGGCGCGCACCTCGTCCGGAGCTGCTTGCGGCGCGACCAGCGCCACGCACACCGCAAACGCCACACACACTCCTGCACAGAGCAGTATCATGCGAGTCATAGCATTCGCTCCTTTAATAGGGCTTCCACTCGTCCTGCCCATCCCGATAGCAGTATCCTGGAATTTGAAGACACGTCGGTTGTGGATGACGCCACGATGGCCGACATCTCCGATGCCCCGTGACCGGCCCCGGTTGTTACGATTCCGAGTGGCGCATGGATGATGCAAAGTGGAATCCAGCTTGTACCTTTTGCGGCTCTCCTAAGACCCGGGAGCTTGTCCGCGCTGGTGATCGTGATTACTGGATCTGCACCGCGTGTGTCGAGAACCCCTTCTTAGCGGATTCGATTGTCGAGGGCAGTCGATGCATGTTTTGCAGCCGGGCGCTCGGAGGGGACAGTTCTGCGTCCGCGTTCGGTTCCAGTCCGATGCCGGTGGTGGCGCGAGGTGGCGCGATCTTGTGCAATGAGTGTCTGGCCATTTGTCTTCAGATCATCACAGAGGATCGTCATGTGAGAATCAGAAGCCAAAAAGAGACTTAAGCGGAGAAGAGATTCTTGACATCACGGACCGCGACGACAACGATCAGCGCGAAGGCGCTCCGACTCGATAGTAGACGAGCAGTTGCCGAGTCGTAAGACCCTGGACCAGGATGGAGAACACGACGACGGCATATGTGGCGGCGAGGATGTGATCCTTTCCCGGAAACTGTGGCAGCGACAGCGCCAGGGCGACGGAGATGCCTCCTCGAAGGCCGCTCCAGGTAAGAATCGGAATCAGGCCTCTGATGAAACCACCCCGCCGGCCCAAAGCCCAGATGGGCAGAGCGACGGACAGCCATCGCGCGATCAGGGCGACGGGGATGGCGACGAGCGCAGCGGCGACGACCTTGGGTTCGGCCGCAACCCCGAAGACCTCCAGGCCAATCAGCAGGAACAGCACGGCGTTCAGAATGTAATCGACCATGCTCCAGAAGGCATCCACGTGTTCTCTCGTCTGCGTACTCATCGCGAAGCGGCGGCCGGGGTTGCCGATGAGGAGACCAGCGACGACCACGGCGATGGGACCCGAGACGTGGATACGAAACGCCAGGGCGTAGGTGCCCATCGCCAACGCCAGGGTGATGAGGAGTTCGAGCGAGTGCTCGTTCAGCGACTTGAGGGCAAGGTACCCCATATAACCCAGGCCGAGCCCGAGCAGGGCGCCCCCTCCGACTTCCCTGATAAAAAAGGTGGCGAGGCCGATACCCTCGGTGTCGAGATGCGTTGTCGTATCCATCCCAGGCAGCGCCGCCACTGACACGAACGCCAGGAATACCACCACCCCGACGCCATCGTTGAACAGGGACTCGCCGGCGATCTGGGCTTCGAGGCTCTCGGGGGCGCGGAGCTCGCGCAACAGCCCGATGACCGCGATGGGGTCTGTCGGTGAGATCAAGGCTCCGAACACGAACGCCACGACAAGTGGAATCGGGATATTCAGGAGCTGGAAGCTGCCCCAGATCAACAGGCCAACCACGACCGTGGAAATCAGCACCCCTACGGTAGACAGCGTGGCAATCGTTCCCTTGTTGCGCCACAGCCCTTCGAGATTCACGTGAAGGGCGGCAGCGAACAGCAGGAAACTGAGGAAACCTCGCATCAAGGTCTCGTTGAAATCGATGTCCGCCAGGAACGCGCGAACGTGATCCTGAAGCGTCCAGGATGGCACCAGAGCTTCCGCCGCGATGACGAAGAGCGAGCTGACCAGGGCGACGACGAGTGTGCCGCTGGTTGCCGGAAGGCGCAGGAAGCGGTGATTCAGGTAGCCGGAAACCGCGGCGATTGTCAGCAGCACCGTCGCGATGTCGAAAGCGTTCACGCGGCAAGCTTACATGCGATCGCCGGTCGCATCAGAAGTCCATCGGTCTGAGATGGCGCCCGCGCAGGAGCTCATCAAGCTTGTCCTCTGCAACACGCACCATCTGAAACATCGCCACGCGTTCGGGCGTCTAAGGCGCGCATGCGCCTCGAGTCGCTCTGGGGAGACATCCGGTTCGCGTTCCGCATCTTCAAGCGTTCGCCAGCGGTCGCTCTGACGGTTATTGGGACGCTGGCCGTGGCGCTCGGCCTCAACGCAATCGCCTACTCGTTTTTCAACGCCTACGTCGTCACGCCTGCCGCCGTGCGCGATCCCGGAACGCTGTACCAGGCGTCCTGGGAGAACCGCGGCGGCTTTTTCCATCGGTTCTCGTGGACGGAGGCCGCGGAGTTCGGCCGCGACATGGCCGGCGTCTTCCCCGAGACGTACGTCTCCATGCCGCAGCTGCTGACCCGCATCAACGGGCGGCCGGCCATGGGCGAGCTGGTCACGGGGAACTACTTCTCCCTGCTCGGCGTGCCGGCCTTCCGTGGACGCATGCTGCGACCATCAGACAGCGAGGCCCCCGGGCGCGAGCCGGTCGTCGTCGTCAGCCACGCCGCGTGGATGCGGCTCTTTGGCGGCGACCCGGCAGCGGTCGGTCAGCAGCTGCAGATTCGCGGCGTCTACGTCGAGATTGTCGGCGTCGCCCCTGAAGGCTTCGTCGGCCTGGAACTGCTCCCCCGCGACTTCTGGGCGCCGCTGACGCTGCTGCCGGCGTTCGAAGGGGGACCGAGCGTCTTCGGGCCCGAACAGCCGCAGCGGCTCGAGGTGGTCGGACGCCTCGGCGTCACGCAGACGGAAGCATCCGCCCGCGCGGCGGTACTGGCCTGGGCGCGGCGTACAACGGCGAGCAATCCGCCGGAGACGCAGGCCGTGGTGGCCATCCTTCAACCGGCGGCGACGCCGATCGCGCTGTCGTTCAACGTGCTCCTCGCGTTCACGCCGTTGATGGTCGCGTTCGGCCTCGTGCTGTTGACGGCCGCCGCGAACCTCGCCGGCCTGATGCTCTCGCGCGCCACCGTGCGACAGCGCGAGATCGCCATCCGCCTGTCGCTGGGCGCGTCGCGCGGCCGCATCGTCCGGCAGCTCCTGGTCGAAAGCCTGCTGCTGGCGCTCGTCGGCAGCCTGGCGGGCTTCGCGCTTGGACGGGTCGCGCTCGATGCGGGCATCCGTGCGGTCTACGCCACCCTGCCCCCGGTGGTGGCCGACTACATCCGGCTGCTGCCCGTGGTCCCCGACGCCCGCGTGCTGGCCGCGCTGATCGCGGCGGGTATCGGTACTGCTGTCGTGTTCGGCGCCCTGCCCGCCTTCCACGCCACCCGCCACGCCGGAACGATCGCCTCGCATGGCGCCACGCCGGACGGGCGGACGTCGCGGCTCCGTCATGGGCTGGTCGTCGCGCAGATCACGGTGTCGGCGCTGCTCATCGTCACGTGCGGCGTGCTGCTGCGCGGGTCGGTACGTCTGGCCACGACGGACCTCGGGCTGCAGACGCGCGATGTCATCGAAGTGCGCACCAGGAACCAATCCAACGAGACCGCGCTCGCCGCGCTGCGCGCGCATCCGCTGGTCCGCACGGTTGCTGCAGCGTCGACGTCGACGTTCGGAGCGGGTCGGCTGGTGATCGCCTCGGATGCGCTTGGGCGCCGAAGCTTGGCGGAGGTGGCGACGCACCGTCAGCGATGGCCGTACGCATGCCGCAGAAGCTGGTCTCGCCCGGCTACTTCGACGTGTACGAGATCGGGCTCGTGAGCGGGCGTACGTTCACGGAGGCGGAAGCCAGCGGCGGGGCACCGGTGGTCATCCTGAGCCAGCAGGCCGCGGCGACGCTCTGGCCCGGCCAGAGCGCCCTGGGAAGACATGTCCGGCTGGTCCGGCTGGCGCCGGACTCGCGGGGGCCAGACCCGTATGAACCGCCCTCCCCGGTGGCCGAGGTGGTCGGCGTCGCGCGAACGGTCTTCACGTCGTGGGACGAGGCCATGCGGGCAACCATCTACTCGCCCATGTCGGTCGCGGGATCCAACCTGAACATGCTGGTCAAGACACGCGGCGGCAATGTGTCGGCCGCGATGCGGCAGATCGACGCGGACCTGAGCGCCGCCGCGCCGGGCGTCGCGGAGCAGATCATCACGGCTCAGGATCTCGTCGAGACGCGCGTCTATCCGTTCCAGGCCATGTCGTGGGCGGCCGGGATCATCGGCGGCATCGCGCTGGTGTTGACGATCTCGGGCATTTACGGCGTGCTCGCCTACGCCGTCGCGAGGCGCACGAAGGAAATCGGCATCCGCATGGCGCTCGGCGCGAGCGCTGCCGGGGTCGTCGGCCTGATCCTGAAGCAGGCGATGCGGCTGTGCGCGATTGGCCTGGGCATCGGCCTGACGCTTGCGGTCGCCCTCTCGACGGTGCTGGCGTCAACCCTCGTGATGATGGACACGTTCGACGTGGCCGCGTTTTCGGCCGGGATCGTCATCGTCATCGCGGCCTGTCTGGCCGCGGCGTTCTACCCCGCGCGGCGGGCGGCGGGGGTGGAACCAATGGTGGCGCTGAGAATCGAATAGCCGCCGCCACCATCGTTGATACGCGACCGCCCGCGTGCGCGAGCATGTTTCGATTGGACAGAATGACAAACGATACCTGATCATGAGCGATATGACCGCTCAACAGTGGAACGCCGCCGACTACGCGTCGCACGCACGATTCGTGTCCGATCTGGGACAGCCGGTTTTCGACCTGTTGCAGCCGCAGGCCGGCGAACGCATTCTCGACCTTGGGTGTGGCGACGGCGCGTTGACCGAACAGCTTGCGGCGCAGGGCAGCATCGTGGTCGGGATTGACACCTCGGCCGACCTGTTGGCGGCGGCGCGGGCCCGCGGTCTCGATGTGCGTCTGGTCGATGCGCAGGCGCTCTCTTTTGTCGGCGAGTTCGACGCGGTGTTCTCGAACGCGGTCCTCCACTGGATCCCTGATCTGACACCGGTACTCAACGGTGTCCACCGCGCGTTGCGATCGCACGGACGTTTCGTCGGCGAATTCGGCGGTCACGGCTGTGTGGCGGCTGTCTGTACCGCTCTGAGGGCGGTCGCCGCCCGACACGGTGTTGACATCACGCTGCCGTGGAACTTCGCCACGGTCGAGGAATTCGAGGCGCGTCTCGCCGCGACGGGTTTCGAGGCGCTTTTCGTGCGCTTGCTGCCAAGACCCACATCCCTGCCATCGGGAATAGCCCCATGGCTGCGAACGTTTGCCGGCTGGGCCTTCGATGCTCTGCCCGAGGGACAGCGTGAGGCGGCGTTCGCCGAGACTGTCGAGCTGCTACGCCCAGCCCTCTGTGACTCGCGTGGACGCTGGACGGCGGACTACACACGTCTGCGATTTGCCGCACGACGAGCTGAAATGGCGTGATGGCACGCCCAGACGAACCCAGCAAGAGCCTTCGTACAGTTACTTGTCGAGGTATTCCTTGCGGGCGCGAGCAAAGTAGTCGGGATTCTTCATGCGGACTCGGACGCTGTGCCACTTGCCGTCTTTCATCGGATGGGTCGGGTAGTAGCCAATGCTGTATTGGCTGCGGAGTTCCGCGGCAATCGTGTCGAGCACCGCGTCCATCTTCTTGCCGAATGCGGCCTCGGAGATCTCCCATGCCCGGCCGCCGCTCGCTTCGCCGAACTGGTTCAGCACCTTCATATCGACGGTGGTGTTGTCCCGTGTGGGGTTTCGGACAAGTTGATCGGTTCCCATGTCGAATCCCGGCGCTCCCTTGATCCCGACGCTGTAGACCAGCATTTCAGCTTCGCGGATGTTTTGCAGTGCCTTGTCGAAGCGCGTCAGGCTCGAGGTGTCTTCGCCGTCGGTGACGAGCAGTACAGCCTTCTTCTGATAGCGGCCCTGTTTCACCTTCTGCAGCGCCTGATACAGCGAGTCGTACAGCGCGGTGCCACCGCTGACGTTGACCCCGGTCAGCAGCGCGTTCCTGAGTGTGGTGCGATCGGAGGTGAAGTCGGCGATGAGCGACGCCCGCATGGCGAAGGTCATGAGGAAGATTTCATCTTCCTTGTGAATCATCGAAAAGAAGCGGTCGACGGCGCGCTGAGCCGTGCGGATCTTGCTCTCCATGCTTCCGCTCGCGTCGATAATGACGCCGATGCTGATCGGCAGATCCGCCGTTGGCAGGAGGTGTGCGATCGTCTGGGGCTGCCCGTCTTCTTCAACGATGAAGTCGTCGATGGTGAGATTCGACACCGTCCGGCCTTTTCCGTCGACGACGGTCACGACCACGTTGATCAACAGGACGCCGACCTTCACTTGAGCGCACAGGAGTGCGCCCAGGAACAGGAGGACGGCCGTCGTGCCGGCAACTGTCCGCATGGTTAGAATGTGTAGCGCGTGCCGAGGCGGAGGACGGTTCCACCGCGGTACGTCCGGCTGTTGAAGGATGGGCCGGTGCCCTGGTTGACGCCGGACACGATCTTGGCCTCGGTGAAGTTGTACACGTCCAACATCAGATGAAGCCTCTGCGTGTCCTTGATGACGAATTCCTTCTGCGCACGGAGGTCGAGCAAGTAGATGTCGGGCAAGTAGTACGTCCCGGGCTTCTCAACCTGGATACGCATGTTGCCTTGAACCAGCGGGGTCGTCCGCTTCGGATCCGCCAGCGCCAGGTACTGCTCAGTGACCGTGAACACGCGGCCGTAAGGCTCGCCCTTCATGGCGTTGTAGCGGAAGCCGACCATCAGGCCTTTGCCGAACACGTAGCTTCCCACCGCCTTGAACGTCCAGCCAGTCGTCTGCGTGTTGGTCGAGTTCCAGGACACGTCGTTCGGATCCTCGGAAAACAGCGACGACAGATTCCGTTTCGTCCAATCGAAACCGCATATCAGTTGCCAGTGATCGCGCATGCGTTTGTTGACGCCGAGTTCGAACGTGGTGTAGTCGTCGCCGATCGGCTTGTTGGTCAGATAGTAGTCGGTCGTATCCGGAGGCACGAAGGTTTCCCAGACCGTGATGGTTCGGTCGTCGCCACCCGCGCCGTTGACGATTCCGTCGGGACCCGGATCGACGGCCTGGACCGGGGTGTACGATGAAATCGTTCGAAGCCGGTCATACCTGCCGAACGTGTTCTTCTGCCGCTTCCGGACAACCGTGAAATAGCCACGCAGGTCGCTGGCGATCTCCTGCTCGGCACCGAACGTGTATTCATCGGTGTACGAGTCCTTCAAGTTCGGATCGACGGTCGTAGGCGTCAGTTGCGCGCCGCCGAAGATCGGTTGAAGCGTCGCGACATACGCCGGCGTGATCCGGGTTGCGGCGACCGCGGGATCCGCCGTCAGGTAGTCGTTGTCCCACGCGTACTTCTTGGTGATGAGGTCGATCGGATTCACCGCCGAGGAAATGTTCGCCGCCGGATTCGTCGCGTATCTGCCCCAGCTTGCCTTCAGGGCAGTCTTCGAGTTGCCGAAGAGGTCGTAGATGAGAGCGACTCGCGGAACCAGGGTGTTGAACGTCACGATGTCGCGCGCCGGCGTGACCGTCCTGACGACGAACGGACCGACGTCGCAATCGTTGTCGTCGACGCATGGCTGGTTACCGTTCAGGCCGAACCTCTGCTCAGGGTAGGAACTGTCGTACCGATCGAAGCGAATGCCGTAGTTGAGCGTCAGTTTCGACGTGACCTTGAACTTGTCCTGGAAGAACAGCGCGTTGTTCGCGAGGATGTTCACGTTCCACACCGGTCCGTTGTCCGTCCAGAACGAGCTCGGCACCCCGTTGCTCGTCGAGATGTAGAAGTGGCCGACGGTTCCGGCCGGACCCGGAGCGCCATACGCGGTGAATCGCGGTGCGTAGCGCTGATACATGTAGCCGATCTTCATGTCGTGGTCGTCAGCGTAGAGGTTGAGGGTCGCGTTGGCGTGCCAGCGCCGCTCCTGCTGGAAGCTGGGCATATTGAAGGCGCCGCTCCGGAGGAACGTGACATCGTCGATGATCGGCGTTTTGTCGGTGCGAGCTTTGAGCGGGAACTGGGTGCCGAAGAAATTGATCGAGGTGTCCAGCATCGCGCGGTTGTTGATCACTCGCGTGTAGTCGACCTTGCCGATTTCAGACCAACTATTCTGAAGCGCCGTGGATTCAACAAGGTATAGAGAAGCGAGGACACCGGAACCGAGCCGATGGGGTTGATATTTCCTGCCCCACTGCGTCATGAACGCCAGGGTGCTGTTGCGGCTGAGTTGATAGTTCAGTTTGATGGTGTAGTCCGTGGTTTCGGTGATGAACGGCTGACCTTGTTTGCCGCCTTGCTCTACCGGCTTGTCGTACATCTTGGTGGCGAACGCGGTGTACTGATCGCGGAATGAAGTGAAGTACCAGAGCCTGTCCTTGATGAACGGGCCACCGAGCTGGGCATTGACGTCGCGATAGTGCAGATAGACCTCCTCACCGTTGAACGTTGTGTTGCCGCCGGGTTTGAACTCGCCGTAGAGCTCGCCGTGCTGCGTGTTGCTTCCGCTCTTGATCACCGTGGTCACCGCTGCGCCCGCGACTGGCAACTTCCGCGGAGTTTCCCGCTCCAGCAACCTTCGCTTCAGCAAGCGCGCCGTAGTCGGTGTAGCCGCCGACGCCGTCGGCGCCTGTGGTGACGTTGACGCCGTCCACGGTCGTGATCGACTGGCCCGACAAACCGTACGTCCGATAGGTCGACTGCGTTCCCGCAGTATCGCCGCCGATGTCCGCGCGCGGCATCGTGATACCGGGTGTTTCGGCCAGCAGGGCGAAGAGGTCGCGCTGGTTGGGGATGTCGCGCAACATCGCCTCGCCGAAGTTCGTGCCGACGGTCGCGTTCTGCACATCGACGATCGGAGAACCGGTGACGACCAACGTCGCTTCGACGTCGGCGATCGGCATCGTCACGTTCATCGTGCTGGTCTTGTCGACCTCGACCTTCACGCGTTCGTAGACGATCGTCTTGAACGTGGACTTCTGATACGTGACCCGGTACTCACCCTGCGGCAGATACAGGACGCGATAGGAACCGTTGGCTTCCGACTCCGCCGTTCGCTGGCCCTGAATCGCGTCTCCTTCCACCGTGATCGAGACTCCAGGCATGAGCGCATTGGCCGGGTCCACGATTCGTCCGTAGAGACTGCCGGTGAACTCCTGTGCTGAGGCATCGATGCCGGCGGCCAGGAGAAACGCAAGAACCAGAATTGGCTTTCGCATGATCCGCCCTCCGGCTTTGCACAAGGCTGTCGCTCCCACGCGCACCGCCAACGATCAGAACCGATAACGCACCCCGAACGAGGGCAGCAGAGGAAATCCGCTGTGCGGGTTTGTCGAGACGAGACGCGGCCGATCGCTCGTCGGGTCGTACCGCAGGTCATAACCGACCCCTTGGATGTTCTCGTGATACAAGGCGTTGAGGATTTCCACGTAGATCTGCCACCGGCCGGTCACCTGCTTCGGATTGAAGGTGACACGCAGGTCGAGCCGGGCGTAGAGGCGGCAGCCGCGCCGTGTTGAGATTGCCGGCGCCGCCCCGATCGACGCTCCAGACGTACAACCCTGTCGAATCCGTCACCGGCACCAGTCGGCCGTCCGCCGTGGGCTTTGCCGCCACGCGAATGCCGACCGCCGGCGTGGCGGGGAAGCCGGACGCCACCCGAAGCGTGGCGCCGAGATCGAGCCGGCGTGACAGCCACACCGTGCCGACCAGGCTCGCGGCATGGCGCCGATCGTAGTCGGCCGGATACTGGCGGCCGTAGCTGGTGACGTTGGCGACGCCAAAGGTGTACGACGCCCATCCGCTCAGGCGATCGCGCCGCGATTGGGGCGGCTGCTCGACGTACACATCAAACCCGTAGGCGCGGCCGGTCGCGCCGTTCACCGGATGGCTGGTGATGATGGGCGCCGAGGGGACGCTGCTCGCGATCTCCGCGGGAAATGCGTACGGCGCAACGCGCGCGGCGGTTTCCGCCGGCGTCTCGAGCCGGCCGACGATCAGCCGATCGAAGGTCTTCGACATACGCCTCGATCCGTGCGGTGACCGACGAGGTCAACGCGCGCTCGATCGCGCCAATCACGTGCAGCGATCGCTCGCTGGTCAGGTGCCGGCTGTCGGCGGACGTCAGATCGACGAAGTAATTCGACTGGAGGAGCTTCTCGTAGCCGGGGCTCTGCGTGTATCGCCCGATCGCGCCGCGCAAACGCGTCCGAGGCGTCAGATCCACGCGAATACCGAGGCGCGGAGAGACAATGGTTTCTCCTGCAAGGCCGCTGTGATCGATCCGCAGGCCAGGTTCAAGGCGCACACCGGCGCGCGGCTGGTAGCGATCCTGGAACCAGAGCGCGGCACGCGTGGTGTCTCTGGTCGAACGCAGGAGCGATGGCAGTCCCGCGCCGAATCCCAGGGCAGCCGACAGGGTGCCCGCGCCGCTCTCCGAGCCATTCGCCCCGTCCCGCGTCATGTCGTCGCCAATCGTCCACCCCCACCCGGTGCGGAGCGCGTGCACGTCGAATCCGGTCTCGAACAGATGGCGGGTGCCGGCCTGGACACTGAACTCCTGGCGGACCGAGACGTCACGCACGTTGAGGTCGCGGGTGAACGACACCACCCATATGCCACGCACATCTCCAACGATGTCGTCGCGCCGCGCATTCGATCGCTGGCTTTCATCAAGCTCCGACCCGTGCTCGCCCAGCGCATCGTTGTATGTGAGACCAGGCCGCCACCGTGCGCGACGACGCGCGCGCGCCGAGCGGGGCCGAATAGGACACGGCGGCGACGTCATTGCGCGTCGTGACGCGAATCGTGGTGGTGAGGTCGAGCCTCGGGGACGCGATCGTCCTTGCCCGTCACGTCCGCGCTCTCACGACTGCGCAACACGAACAGCGTCAGCCGATGTCCCGGTCTGGGATCCCAGACGCCCTTCGCCTGCACGTCCTGAAAGCCCGGGAAATCACATGCTTCGTGATGCGTGTCGGCGATGAGGTCGTAGTACGTGCGCCGTCCGGTGACGAGCCAGGATCCGCTCGCCCGCCCGGGGAGTTTGCCTTCGAGCACGACATTCGCGTCGGTGAACGACGCGGTCGCTGATCCGGCGAGTCGCTTGGTGGGCGTGCCCTGGCGGTTGTCCACCACCAGGAGGGACGACAGCCGGTCGCCGTACTGCGCGCCGAACCCGCCGGCGGTGAGCTCGAAGCGATCGGCGATCTCGGGATTGAACGCGCTCGTGATGCCGAACAAGCGGTAGGGATTGTGAATCTCCACGCCGTCCATGACGGTCAGATTCTGATCCGGTCCGCCGCCGCGCACGGCGATGCGGCTGCTGAAATCCTCGGTCGCGTTGACGCCGGGCAGCGTCTGCAGCGCATGGAAGACGTTGTCGCCCGCGCCCGCCACGCGCTGCACGGCGGCCGGCGCCAGCACGACCTGCGGCGCGGCCGGCGCCTCTTTGGACTCGAGGGCCGTCACCGTCACGCTCTCACGAAACTCGGGGCTGACGTCCAGCACGATTTCAATGGCGGACATGCCGGCCACGACCGTCAGATCGACGCGCTGGCTCAGAAAACCCTTCGCGGTGACCTCGAGGCGCAGCGTGTCCGGGAGTGGCGTCAATCGCAAAGCGACCGGCCGCGTCCGTGACCGTTCGCCGGGCGCCGGCCGTCGATGGCTGCGCCGGCGACCGGCGCTTTGTTGGCGCCGGTGACGACCTGCCCGGCCACCGTCACAGGCGACGGCGTCTGCGCCTGCCCGGCCACCGTCACAGGCGCGCGTCTGCTCGCGAAGGCGGACGACGAGGAGCGCGCCGCCGGGACCCGATCGGACCTGCAGACCGTGCGGACGCAGGATCTCGTCGAGGATCTTCCTCGGCGGCACGGCTTTCGGCTCGGTGAGGACTTTCATGATCGGCCGGACCATCTCGGAGCTGAACACGATGTTGAGCCCGGTGGCCTGGAGTTCGCGGAGGACGTCGCCGAGCGGCCGGCCGGCGTACTTGTTGCCCGCTGGCGCTGGCCAGCAACCCGGTCGCGACCCACCCGACGACCAGAAAGACGAGCACCATCGTGCGACGGAGCCGCCGGGTCATGGGATCGCTCACGCGCGGGTCTCCCGCGCGATCACCACCCGGTGGCCATCGATGCGGTGACGGAGCCCGCAGGTCGGCAAGACGACCTCGAGCGCTTCGGCCGGCGTCAATCCCTTCAGCAGATCCGGCCTGCCGTGGAGCACGGTGGCGCGCGCGGCCTCCGAGAATCTGCGGTCGGCGAACGTCACCGTCCAGGCGCCCTCACGGCTCACCCAATCCAGAAACGCGCCCAGGGTCTTGCCCTCCACGGAGAATGGGGGGGCCGCGCGTTCGGCCCACGCCCACTCGCTCCCGGTTGCGGCAACGGGGCGGCGACTGATTGATCGGTCCGATCCGTCAGGCCGTGAGAACAGTTCCTCGCCCGCGCCCGCTCGAGCGTCCACGCCGTTCGCGGCGGTGAGACGCACCTGGCCGTCACGCACCCGAATGCGTAGGCCAGCGCCGGCCAGCCGAACCTCGAACTGCGTGCCGATGTCACGCACGAGTCCCGCCGGCGTGTGGATGCTGATCGGAGACGCGCCCGGCTGGGTGGGATGCGCGCCAGCCGAGTCCACATACACGGCCCCACGCTCGAGCGCGACGTCGGTGACGGAGTCCACGCGGGCGGTACTCGAGGCGTCCAGCCTGAGATGCACGCCGCTCGTGAGCGTCATGGCCAGCGTGCCGGCGGAGGTCGTGACCGTCGAACCTGACATCACCGCAGCGCCGGCCGGGAAGGGCGCGGGCGACCCCGTGGCCTGGTCGATGTGCGCCACCATTACCGGTAGCGGTGCCGGCGTGCGGATCGGACCCCGGATCGCCAACGCGATGACGACGACGGACGCCGCCGCGGCGACCAGCACGGCGACCGTGAGCCAGCGGCGCCGCGTCTTACTTGGCGGGCTTGGCGGGCGACGTACTCATCGCGCCACGCGCCGTGGACCGCGGTGCGCACACGTGCGAGCCGTTCGGCGGCGATCGGGCCGCTCGTGCCGGCCAATCGCACGAGACGGGCCACCTCGTCGTCGCTGTGGGAAGTCGTCCGGCTGGATGACGCGTTCCTCAGTGGTCATGGTCGTGCTCCCGCGAGCGTGTGAAAGCCGTCGCGAAACGCCACCCGGGCGCGCGTCAGCAGGGACTCGGCCGCCTTGGCCGTGGACCCCAGCCGTTCAGCGATCTCGACGACCGAGAGGCCCTCGATGTACTTCCAGGTGAGCACGTCGCCATACGGGCGAGGCAGATGATCGAGCGTGACGCGGACACGGTCGGACAGGTCGTGTCGCTCGAGCTCGGCGTACGGTCCCGGCCCCTCGTGCGCGAGTGATTCGATCTGCGCGCGAGTGTCGGGATGATCGTCGAGCGGGAGTGTGACCGGCTGCCGGCCCGTGCGGGCCCAGTAGGCCGACAGTTCGCGGCGGCAGATCGTGCAGAGCCAGGTAAAGAGCGCCGCTTCGCCGCGCCACGTGCCAATCTTCCGCGTGGCGATGATGAGCGCCGCCTGGACGACGTCCTCGGCGGCGTCTTCATGGCCAAGTCGTCGCACCGCGAAGTGGAACAGGCGCGGGAAGTACGCGCCGAAGAACTCATCGAACGCGCGCTCGTCGCCGGATCGCATGCGCTGAACGAGCTGAGTGTCATTCACATCGAGATCCTGCCTGCGTAGCCTACCGCCAGTGCCGTCGCCGGACGGGCGGCCGGGCGTCATGCCCTGTTAGAGAGGCGGGCTGGCCAGAATCCTTCGCGTGCGCGCAAATCCTCGATCTTCTTGCGGAGGATGGGCACTTTAGAAGCCGGTCCGGCCGGCGCGGAGGCGCGTTCCGTGGCCAGGGTGCCCCCACAGCCGGTTCAACTCGATTTCTTGGGTTCGGGAGGCGGCTGGCTCCCCTGACTGTGCTTGGCCTGGGCCGTCACGAGTTGCTCGAGCGCGCGGGCGGCGACCGGACCGGCATCCACCGGACAGTCGTCACAGTTACGCAGCACGATCACACCCAAATGGGTGGGGCGATGCACGATCAGCGAGGAATGGTAGCCGTCGGTCGAGCCGCCGTGGCCAAGCATCAGCACGGGACCGCGCCATTGGATTTGAAAACCCACGCCATAGCCGATGTACATCCCGGGTGCGTAGAAAAACGCGCGCGAGTAATTCGCGTCCTGTGCCTCCTTCTTCAAAATGCCCGGCGGGCCATCCCCCACTTCCCAGGCGGCGAACTTCGCGAGGTCGTTGACCGTGCTGATCAAGCCGCCATTGGGTATGCGATAGCCGCGGCCGTCGAGTGCGCGATCAGCGGCGGCCCGGCTCGGCGTTCCGCCCGCCCGGCCCCGCTGATAGCCATGCGCCAGATTCGCGCGCACGGTTGTCGAGGCTTCCCACGCGGAGCGCGACATGCCGAGCGGCACAAGGATGCGGTCCCGCACTTGATCGATGAAGGGCTGCCGGCCCGCGCGCTCGATGGCGAGCCCCAGCGTCGCATACCCGATGTTCGAATACAGGTACGTCGTGCCTGGCTCGTTGACGTAGCTCGTCTGAGGCAGGCACCGCAGCACGATCTTCTGCCATTCCGCGTCGCTGCCAACGGAGTGATCGTCGCATTCGGGCTCCCGCGCCAGCCCCGAAGTCATCATTGCCACCTGGAGGAGCGTGATGGGCGGCGTGCCCGCCGGTGGAGATTTCACCTGCTTCACTTCCGGCACGTACTTCTCCAGCGGATCGGTCAGCCGCATCTGACTTTTTTCGACCAGCTGCAACAACGCCAGCGCCGTGAATTGCTTGGTGATCGAGCCGACGCGATACGTCGTGTCGTTGTCCGCGACGCGCTTCGCCTCCGCGTCGGCATAGCCATAATGCTTCGACCAGATCAGCTGCTTGCCGGAGACGACGCCGATGGACAAGCCACCGACGCCGTCCTTCGCGAAATCAGCCGCGATGGTCGCGTCGATGGATGCAATCGCCGCGTCGAGGCCGGCCGGCGCCGGCGCCGGCGCCGACGGCGCGACGATCGCGCTGGCAATGATGGCGAGCAACAGCAACCGTTTCATCTCGGCCTCCGGACTTCAGGTCTCCAGCCTACCGCCAGTGCCGTCGCTGGACGGGCTGCCGGGCGTCGTGTCTGTGAGAGAGGCCGGCTGGCCAGAATCCTTCGCGTGCCTCAGCGTCCCGCGTCGAGATCGTCCAGCAGCCATGCTCCAGGTCGGCGAGCGAGCGCCGGTAACGCTCTCGAGTGTCTGCTGGACGACGGCGGCGGTGCCGGACGGGGGTCTAATGCTTCCAGGCGCGTAGGTTCTGATAAACGGTAGGACTCTATCGAGAGTGATCCGGCGTGCGGACGCACGTCTTCAGCCCGGAGGTGGACCGCTGGGTCCAAACGATTCATCACTCTGCACGAAAACGCGAGTTCCGTAAGGTGAGCCGGTGGACCCCGCGATTTCACATTCCTGGCAGACGAAGTGCCGACGCGAGCCGGCCATGTTGGCGGGCGTGCCCGGCGCTTGGGAGGTCCCGTGTCTATTCATCGAGTTGCCCGCGCGGTGTTCGGCGGGGTGTTCCTGTTCCTGCCGCTCTCCGCGTTCGCCCAGGAGATCGGCGTGAAGGCCGGCGTCAACTTCGCGTCGCTCCCGCCGGAAGAAGACGAGCACCCGGACATCCCGCCGAGGCTCGGGCCCGTCGGGGGCGGCTGGGTCCGCCTGGCGCCCGCCAATCGCTTTTCGTTTCAGGCCGAGGGCCTGTTCTCGGAGAAGGGCACGCACTGGGACTTCAGCCCGGACGTGTCGATCGAGATCCGCGTTCGCTACATTGAGATCCCGCTGCTGGCGCGCGCCGACGTGGGCCGCGTCTTTGTCGTTGGCGGTGCCGCGCCGGCGTTCAAGCTGTCGGCTCGTGCCAAAAGCGAATTCTTCGGAGAAGAAGGGACCCGGGACGCCGGCCGCGCCATCGAGCCGTTCGACCTCGGCCTCGTGGGTGGATTCGGCGTGGAGTTCGGGCGCGGGCTGATCGAGGCCCGCTACACGCACGGCCTCCTCAGGATCAACACGGACGACAACGAGCCGAACGACCGGCTCAACAACCGCGTCTTCAGCGTGACGTTCGGCTTCCGCCTCCGCTGATCTTGCCAAGACAGGCCACAACGACGAAAGTTCCTGGGCAGTGCATTCGAAGCTCCGCTCCGGGACGGGAGTCTCCTACTACCGGGAGCCGGACGCCGCCTCACCCGCGATCGGCGCTCGGCTGACTTCGGGCGAGATGCTGGTGCACGGATCCAACCGCGACCGAGCCCTCGCCCACCGCTTCGGCCACGCGTTTGATGGAGCCGTGGCGCACGTCCCCCACCGCGAACACGCCGGGCATGCTGGTTTCGAAGGGCAAGGGTGGTCGGTCGGCCGCGCACGCATCGGGTGGCAGGTCGCGCCCCGTGAGCACGAAGCCATGACCGTCGCGACGGATCGACGGGCCGAGCCAGTCCGTGCGCGCTTCAGCTCCGATCATCACGAACAGGGCGGTTCCCGGGATGATTTCATGTCGGCCCTCAACATTCTCGAGCTCGAGCGCGGCGAGGCGCCCCGTGCCGTGGCCGTCGACGATACGACTGCCTAGTCGCACGTCGATGTTCGAGGTCACCTGAATCTGACGCACGAGGTAATCGGACATGCCCGCTTCGAGCGCCGGGCCGCGCACGATCAGCGTGACATGGCTGGCGAACTGCGACAGGTGGAGGGCCGCTTGCCCCGCCGAGTTGGCGCCGCCGACCACGCAGACCCGTTCCCCGGCGAGAGCGGAGCCTTGCGTCCCGGCGGCCCCGTAGAAAAGTCCCGCGCCGGTCCACCGATCGAGCGATGGTACGCCGAGTCTCCTGTACTCGACCCCTGACGCGAGGATTACCGCACGCCCGAGCACGTCATCTCCACCGGACAACGTGACCGCGTTCAGACCATTCCGTGAGGCGAGTCCGATCGCACGTTGAGTGAAGACGAACTCCGCGCCGAACAGCAGCGCCTGCTCCCAGGCGCGGAACACCAGGTCGCCCCCGCTGATTCCGCGCGGGAATCCCAGGTAGTTGCGAATCATCGAGCTGGTCCCAGCCTGCCCGCCGATCGCGCGATCCTCGACCACCAACGTGCCAAGCCCCTCCGAGGCGCCGTACAAAGCGGCGGCCAAACCCGCCGGCCCGGCTCCGACGATGACCAGGTCGTGGACCTGCGACGAAGGTCGCGTGTTCACGCCAAGCGCGTGCGCGATGTCGACAGTCGTCGGCTGGTGGACCACGGAACCGTCGTGGAGGATCACCGCCGGCAATCGGGCCACGTCGACGCGATGTGCGGCGATCAGCTCGCGTCCGCGCTCGGATTCCGACGGATAGAAGCCATAGGGAATCGTGTTGCGAGTCATCGTCTCGCGTAGCTCATGGCTGGGGGGCGACCAGTGATCGCCCACGATGCGCAACACCTCGTGATGGGGACCATGGAGCCGGGTCCACGCGCTGAGCGCCTCCTGGACTCGCGGGTACAGCCATTCCTCGGGCGAGAACCCCCCCTTCACGACCCAGAAGTCGATCCGGTTGAGCGCGGTGGCGCGCTTCAAGGCCGTGAGCGAGTCGAACGGGATGCGAGTGCCGTGCCGGTCCATCGCCACGAGCAGCACACGGCTCGCATGGGGATGGCTCATATGAGCGCGCTCGAGAAACGTGATGCCGCCCTCGTCGCCGGTCACGGCAAGGTCCGCCGCGATCAGGGCGACGCGCGCCCCGTCGTTCCCAAGCTGCTCGAGCATCGCGAGCCCCTCAGATTCAGTGCCCGCAGCGCGAACTTCGTAATCGGCTCCGAAGCGCCGCGTCAGCGCGGTGGCAATGCGTTCGCGAGCCTCAGCGTCGGCGTCGACGAGGAACAACACCGGCAACGCGGGTGGTTCGCGGCCTGATTCTGATGCAGGTGACAACACGTGCTTCCTCCGATGGGCCACAACCGCGCTTGGCTGCGGCCGATTATCGCCAAACCGGCCGGAATACCAAGTGAGCGGACGTGTTGAGCGCGCGGGTGCCGTTCACCAGGATCGTGTCGCCGAGCATGCCGGGCGGATTCTACCGTGGGCTCATCGGGCACGAGCAGCAGCGCACGATGAGCCGGCGGGTTCGTGTCGAGAACGACGCAGCGAAGCGCGGGCTGTGAAGTTGATCTGGCGTCAGCGGAAAATGCGCTGCGCGAAGTGATAGAGGTTGCTGGCCCAGGTCTTGGGCGTGTGGCCTTCGTCGTCGACGTTCCAGATGTGCGGCACGTCGCGCTGCTTGAGGTAGGCGTGGACGCCTTGAGAGATGTTGATGAGCCCGTCCTTGTTGCCGCAGGACAGGTAGAGGAGCTTCAGCTTGGCCTTCGCCGCGGCTGGATCCGGCACGAGCTCGGCGGGTGGCCTGGTGTTCGGCGCGGAGGAGAACGCGCCGATCCACGCGAAGGTGTCGAGGTGCCCGAGCCCGAAGTTGAGGGTCTGCCCGCCGCCCATCGAGAGGCCGGCCAGGGCCCGGTGCTCGCGCGCGGTGAGCGCCGCGTACTTCTTCTCGATCGCGGGAATCAGGTTGTCCAGCAGGTCCTGCTCGAACCTGGCGAAGCCGGCCACCTTCTCCGGCGCGAACTGGTTGCCCGCCGCGCTGTCGTCGGCGAGCGCGCGGCCGTTGGGGATCACGACGATCATCGGCGCCGCGACTTTGTCGGCGATCAGGTTGTCGAAGAGGGCGTCCGGCGTCGCGAAGCGGATCCATTCCGTCTCGTCGCCGCCGATGCCGTGCAGCAGGTAGAGCACGGGGTACTTCCTGTCGCTCGAGTACCCGGGCGGCAGATAGACGTTCGCTTTGCGCCGCGTGCCGGTGACGCGCGAGTCGTACTCGAACGGTTCGATGCGACCGGCCGGGACGCCGGCGCGCCGCGTGTTGAAGCCCGGCGGGGCGTCGGGGAACGCCCGGACATCGTCTGGGCCGAGCACGATGGGCCTGCCCATGTTACCGCGGCCTGACGCGGGCGGAGGTCCCTGGGGCTTCTCCTGGGCCGGCGCCGCGGCCGCGGCGACGAGCAGCAGGATCGTGGTGCTGAATACGGTTCTGTTTGTCATAAGGTGACCAGTGTCAGCTCGCCGGACGCGGCAAACGCTGCAAGATACGAGTCGGCCCAGTCCTTCGTTGCGGGATGGCGGCGCCGGGTCATCGGTGGTTCTCGTGAATCCATTCTGCCCTCTTCATGGCTGACACCGCAGCCGCAAGACTTGCAATTCCTAACCGTCCTTCCCCGGCGGCCGATACCGGATCGACCCGGCCTTCTGAAGGGCGGCAAGCGTCTCTTCAACCGTGAGGAGAACCGTCGTGTGGAGCGAGCTCAGTGCCCCGCCGGCGCTGATGGCGATCGCCGTGGCGGCCATCGACTGATTGTCCGGCGCCTCCCACAAGGTGTAGGCGTCGTGATCGCCGAAGGCGTACCAAAACCCGTGCAGCTTTCCGCCCACGGATTCGATGTACTGCTGGGCGGCGGCTCGGCGGTCCTCCGGATTCCCGACCAGCCGTGCCCACGTTTCGGGCGTGTAACTGAATCGCGTGAGATAGAAAGGCATGCGTCTGTCTCCTTGGCTCGTCAATCCCCCCGGCGAGTTCAGCGAATGCTCGAACGCTCGACGCCGCTGCAACCGGCACGTCGTTCATCTCCGGTCGAACTTCGCCAGCTTCAGGGGAAGGTCTTTGGCATCCCCCCACCCGAGCGTGACCCGGGTTGCCATCGTACGCAGTTGCTCGAGCAGCTCCGGATCGTTCTCCTCACCGGGCTCCAGCGACTCGAGTGCGACGACCAGGTACGTGGCGGCCGGGAGGTTCTCTGCCTTGAATCGCCCGTCATCGCCGGTCCGAGTCGCACGAAGATACCGCGTTGAAGCCGGCGGCAACAAGGCTGCGTCGTCTGGAAAGATCACGACCGGGCAGCCCGTCGCGGGCTTCCCGCGGTCGTCGACGATGCTTCCGCTGATGCGTGCCGGCCGATTCGTCACCGTGATGAGCACGCGCTCCAGGTCTTCCGTGACGTCGAGCGGATTGTCGGTGATGTCCGTCTGGCCGTGGAACACCGACTGGATCATCCAGCCGGAGGGCAGTCCCTGCGAAAACCGAAACAGCCGCTGGCCGGCAAGTCCTTTGATCTCAAAAGTCCAGTCATCGCGGATCGCCGCACGCGCCATCCCGCCCGCCATCGTGAACTGGGACGCCGGCGTCGCCATCAACGTCAGCCCCGATGGCGCCAGGCCGGCGGGTGGCGTTCCCGGGTCGAACAGGATCTGCCCTGTCGCGCGAAACCCGGCCGTCGCGCGCAGGGTCACCCCCGTGATGTCTTCACCCGCGACGGTCAACGGCGAGGCAATGATTTCCTGATCGCCGCCACCGGCGTTCGAGATGGCCATCAGCGTGTACTGGCCGGGCGCGACGTTGGTCAGCTGGAAGCTGCCGTCAGCCTTCACGGTCGCCATCCCCATCCCAGGCATGGCGTTGCCCGCTGACATCTGGGACGTCGACATGATCATCACCATCTGGACCGGCCCGCCGGTGGCATTCGTGGCGGTTCCGCTGATCTTCACCACACGCGACGGGACGAGCGTGAAGTCAGGCAGGGCTCGTTCCTGTGCGGGTTGAACCGTGATGCGCTGCGCTTCCATTTCGCTGACCGTTCCGGGAAAGTACGTGGGCGCGCCGCTCGGCGTGTTGAGCAGAGGGATGGCGGCGTTGGCGGTCGACGGGAGCGCGCCGACGAAGTACCCGCCGGACGGTAGCCCATAGAGGCGGTACTGGCCGACGTCGTTGGTCTCCACCGCGCGGCCGATGCTGACCAACCCGCGTTTGCCGTCGCGGTACTGCGGCCGCATCGCGGTCACGCGAACGCCGGCAGCGGGATCTCCCACATCGTCGAGCAGCACACCGCTGATCACGCCGCCCCGCGGCAGCGCGATGTCGGTCTTGTCGAGAACCTGGCCCTCGGCCAGATCGATGGGCTTGCCTCGCTCGAATGGTTTTTGTTGTCCGTACTCGAATGTTACATAGATGCCCTTCGAGGCCGACACTCGATACTGGCCGGCCGCGAGCTCAGTGAACTCGTACCGCCCATCGAGGTCCGTCGTCGTCCCTCGCGATTCCAGCGGGTTGGCGGTCTCGAGAGAGACCTTGGCCCGGCGGAGTGGCAGGCTGCTGTCCGCCGCCAGGATGCGCCCCTTGACGGCCCCGGTCCCGGTCTTCGCGATGGGCTTGTCGCGCTGTGGCGGTTGGCCCGCCGCCGGAGGACCCATGCCTGGCTGCGTCTGGACAGGTGGTGTCTGGCCGAACGCCAAAGCACTTCCAACGAGGATCACGGACGCTGCAGCGAACGAGGCCACGCGATACATGGCTCGGGACCTCCGACAGGAAAGTATCCAATGCCAGTGCAAGACTGCGGCGATGGCCGGCTGTGCGAGGCGCCCAACGATTCCACGCCGATCGTGCCGGACCAGAGACATCGGCCGACCTTAGCAGATCGCGTGTCAGCAGTCACCGCCGACTGACGGTGTCATCGTCGGCGGTCGGACCCGTGTCACAGACCGAGGGTACTCCCGTTCCGGCACGGGTACTTTTCCGCGCGGAGTGATCCAATGACGGTCCAATGGCGACACACGACGGGGCTGTTTTTCGTGCATGGGAGAGGTCAGGTCAACCCGTACTCAACCTGAAGTCACGCCATTTTCAGGGTTCCCTCACGACTCGACACGTGCCGGTTCGACATAATCCGACTGGAGTTGGAGGCAACCACATGGGAATTGTGTATCGATCCTCGAGTACGGGCCGGATTACCGGTGGACACCTGACTCGGGCGCTGGTACATCGCGACACTTCTGTCTTCGAGCGCGGCGGCCCAGGGCATCATCACGACGGTCGCGGGCGGCGGCCCGACGAACATCTCGGCGCGGTCTGTCACTATGGAACCCTACGGAGTGGCGGTCGACAGCGCCGGCAATGTGTTCGTCGCGTCGGAGGCCGGAATCTTCAGAGTCGATCCGTCGGGTCAGCTGACGTCTGTTGGCGACGGCTGCGGACGGGATGTGTGTTGGGCTATGGCTGTCGCGGTCGCGAACACGGGGACGATCTATGCTGCCGATTTGGAAAACAATCGTGTCCTGAGGATCGGCAGAAATGGCCAGTCCTCGATCGTGGGCGGCGGCGACGCGGGTGCCCATACCCCCACCGCGCTGGCGTGGAGCGTGGCCGTCGACAGCGCCGGCGCTGTGTATATCGCCGACGCAGGAGCCCATCGCGTGCGCAAGGTCGACGCGAGCGGCGTCGAGACAACGGTGGCGGGCACCGGCACGGCGGGCTTCAGTGGGGACGCCGGTCCCGCGACGAGCGCGATGCTGAATGCTCCCTCTGGCGTGGCCGTTGACGGCGCTGGCATCCTGTACATCGCCGACGTTCAGAACATGCGCATCCGGAGAGTGGATAAGAACGGTGTCATTTCGACGGTGGCAGGCAACGGCAGGCCGGGGTTCAGCGGAGATGGCGGACCCGCGACGCGTGCCAGCCTCGGGCCGAACCGTGTCGCGGTCGATCGGTCGGGCGCGCTGTATGTCGCCGACACCGGGAATCACCGAATCCGGAAGGTGGACGCGCGCGGCATCATCACGACGGTGGCGGGCAACGGCAGGGCCGGGTTCAGCGGCGATGGCGGCCCCGCGACACGCGCCAGCCTCGACGAGCCCTGGGACGTCGCGGTCAGCGATCAAGGCACGCTCTACATCGCCGACCCGCACAATGGGCGCATCCGCGCCGTCGCCCCGAACGGTGTCATCACCACCGTCGTGGGCTCGAGCGCTGACGGCGACTTCACCGGGGATGGCGGTCCGGCGACGAGTGCGGTGCTGAGTCTCGACTATTTTCGTTCGGGGATTGCCCTGGACAGCGCTGGAGCGCTGTACATCACAGAGGAGTTTGGCAGAGTCCGGAAGGTTGACCGCAACGGCCTCATCACGAGCGCGGCAAAACTCCGTAACGTGGGGGCCTTCGCCGGCGTCGCCGTTGACATGGCCGGCGCCATCTACCTCGCGAGCGACGGTCGCATTCGCAAGATCGATACGCACGGCACGATCACACCCGTGGCCGGCAACGGGACGTTCCGCGCCAGTGGCGACGGCGGTCTCGCAACGAGCGCCGGCATGACCATTTGGGACATCGCCGTCGATCGCACCGGTGCCTTGTTCATCGCCGACCACGGGAACAATCGCGTTCGCAAGGTCGATGCGAAGGGCATCATCACGACGGTCGCGGGCAACGGAACGGATGGCTTCAGCGGGGACGGCGGTTCAGCCACGACTGCGAGCGTGGGAAGCCCTTCGGCCGTTGCGGTTGATGGTGACGGCGTGCTCTACATCGCCCAGAGCGGCCCAATCAGCCGCATCCGCAAGGTCGATCGAAATGGCGTGATCAGCACGGTGGCGGGCAATGGGACGGCCGGCTTCAGCGGCGATGGTGGCCCTGCGACGAGTGCCAGTCTCAACATACCCATCGCTGTTGCCGTTGATGGCTCCGGCAACATCTACATCGCCGAAATGCGCAACCGTGTCCGTAAGGTCGACGCCAGCGGCATCATCACGACCGTGGCGGGCGACGGTGTCGGAGGGTTCCGGGGCGACGGTGGACCCGGGATCGCCGCCCGCCTGCGTGAACCCGTGGCACTCGCGGTGACGAGCGACGGGACGCTGTTCATCGTCGATTGGGGCAACCAGCGAATTCGAATGGTTGTCGATCGGCGCTAGTCCGAGGCCCGCCGACGGATGGCTGCGTGGTCCCCGCAACGGCGCGCCCCCGATAAGACGATCGACGGAATCCGACATCCAAGCACTCGCGGCGGATGGTACCGGTCAGTCGTTCGCAGAACGCGTTGGCCTGGGGGCCGCGAGTCTGAGCCACTAAACCTCCTCCTCTCTGCGCCGCGCGAACACTGAGCGCGCTGAGACCGCAAGGATGATGGCCGGCAGGACGGCCGCCCCCCAGGCTCCCTCGTGTGCCCGCAACGCCATGACCCCACCCGTGACTATTACAGCCGCCGTCACCCAGCACACGGCCGCTGCCCGTGATCCCGGGCGGCGGCGCGCAAGAATCGCCGCGGCGATTGCCAGGACGAGCGGTGGCCCATAAAGGACCGCAAGGTCCATGAGGAGAGCACGGAGGAAACCGGAACCCATATTCACGGGGGAGGCCTCAACAGCAGCGTTCGACCGTACGGCGTCAGCCGGAATCGTACGCCCATGCGCGCGGGATTCAGCGCGCGGCGCACGATCACTCCGTCCGCCTCAATCTGCCGCAACTGCTCCAGGCCTCTGAAGATCATCGGGTTCCAGCGTCCACCGATCACGCCCATCGCGGTATAGACGGAACACGCCGCGCGCTCGCGTAGACGCTCGGAGAATGCGACAACGCTCCAAGGCGATTACCTCGTGTGACCCGCAAGAAATGACGTCCGACACCCGACCCCCACGCCGTTCGGGTTGACCGCGAGCGCGGCTATCGGCCTTTGGAGACCAGTTTTGCCTTGAATACCGTCTGGAGGTTGTACGTAGTCGTCACATCACCATCGCTCTTGCAGACCACAAAAGATCCACTAAAACTCTGGATGACGCACAGCTCGCCAACGGTCTCCGGCAGCGCAAAGACGAGTTGGACACTGTCCCCGGCCTGGAACGGAAAGCCTGCGCTTGCGGTTGACTGGGCCTCGAGGCGACTGCCGCCGGCCGCATATCCGACCACAAGCCCACCGACCACGAGTGCGACGGCGAGTGCTCGATTCATCACAAACGTCCTCCATCCGAGTTGCTACGCTGGCCGCGCTGGCTGCTGAACAAGACTGATTGTCGAACGGCGCCGGTTGGGAAGAATATGAATTTGAGCAGCTGTCCTCACGATAACACCACTCGATGATCTTCTCAAAGATCTTGCAAACGCCATTATTGTTCGAGTATTGTGCAGTTCAGTCGCATCGATCATCTACTGGAGTGCCCCGTGCCCCGACGCGCATCGCCACTGCAGACCGAGATGCCTCAAGGAACGCTCGATATGCTGGTCCTCAAGACACTCGTACTGGGCCCGGCACATGGCCACACCATCGCCCACGCGATCGAGCGCCGCTCCGAGGACGTGCTGCAGATCGAGCACGGGTCGCTCTACCCGGCTCTCCATCGTCTCGAAGACCGCGGCTGGATCGCCTCGTTCTGGGGCACCTCCGACAACAACCGCAAGGCCAAGTACTACCGGCTGACGCAACTGGGAAGGAAACAGCTGGTGTCGCAAACTGCGCGCTGGGAACAGGTCGTGCGCGCCATCGGCAGGATTCTCAACCCATCCACGGAGTAAGCCATGGGCTGGCGGCGGTTTCTACGCAGAAGCTGGTGGGATCGCGAGCGCGCCGAGGAGCTCAGGTCTTACCTCGAGATCGAGACCCACGAAAATATCGCGCGCGGGATGCCGCCCGTTGAGGCTCGGCGCGCCGCGCATCTCAAGCTGGGAAACACCGTCGGGATCCGGGAGGAGATCTACCAGATGAACACCATCACGTGGCTCGATGATCTCTGGCGTGACCTGCGGCATGCGCTCCGCACGCTCCGGCGCGCGCCCGCATTCACGGCTGTGGTGTTGCTGACGCTGGCGCTCGGGATCGGCGCCAACACGGCGATTTTCTCGATTGTCAACGGCGTCCTGTTGCGTCCGCTCGATTACCCCAGACCCGAGCAGTTGATGTACGTGACCACACGGTTCGCCGAGCTCGGCCTGCCGCAGTTCCCGTTATCGGCGCCCGAATACCTGGAACTTCGCGAGATCAACCGGTCATTTGCCGTGCTGGGGGCGTTTTCGACGGGCCAGGGCGAGGTGAATCTGACCGCCCCCGGCGGAGCTCGGCACGTGCGTAACGCGAACGTCGACGAGCATCTGTTCGACGCGCTCGGCCTGCAGCCTGCCCAGGGCCGGTTGTTCGCCCGCGGAGAAACCGACAGGCTCAGTAATGCGCCGCCGGGGCAGCAATTGCCACCGGTCGCTATTCTCTCGCACGAGTTGTGGCAATCCGCATATGGAGGCCAGCCGATCATCGGGAAAATGGTGGAAGTGAACAGCCGGCGTCGCGAAGTGATCGGCATCATGCCGCCTGGCGCCGATGTCTTGGACATCCGGCCAGAGATCTGGTTGCCGCTGGGATTGAACCCGTCCAACCGCGGGAATCGCGCCGCTCACTTCCTGCGGGTGATCGGCCGCTTGAAGGGCGACGTCACACCCGAGGCAGCCCAGAGGGAACTGACGACGCTCAACGAACAGTGGGGCGAGCGTGTCGGCGTCAGCGATCACATGTTCGCGCCGATACCGAGGGATGCTGCGGCGCGGGCGTCGAATCCCGACGCCGGTCATATTCTGCAACTGGCACCGCTCCACGATCAGATCGTGAGCAGTGCCAGCCGGGCGATCTGGATGCTTCAGGCGACCGCCGGACTGGTGCTGCTGATCGCCTGCGCCAATTTGGCGAATCTCCTGCTGGCGCGTGCGGCAATACGCCGTCGTGAATCCGCGGTGCGCACGGCCCTCGGTGCGAGCCGGCGCCGTCTCCTGCGGCAGTTCATGACCGAAGGCGCACTGCTGTCGATCGCAGGCGGCGCACTGGGGGTGTGGCTCGCCCATGTCGGTCTGCGCACACTCGCACAGGCGTACCCCGCGGCTATGCCTCGATCGACCGAGGTCAGCGTCGATCTGCCCGTGCTGCTGTTTGCCTGCGGCGTCGCCATCGGCACCACCATGTTCTTCGGGCTGGCGCAGCTTCGGCACATCGGCGTGAAGGATCTCCGCGTCACGCTCACCGACGCCGGCAGCAAAGGCGCCGGCGGCGGGATACGCCGTCACGTCCGCCGCGGCCTGGTGATGGCCGAAGTCGCCGTGGCCGTCATCCTCGTGATCGGCGCGGGCCTGCTCATACGCACCTTCTACAATCTCGCGAACGTCGACGTGGGATTCGATCGGTCGCGCCTGGTGACGTTCTCTATCTACTTGCCGGAAAGTACCTATGCACGGTCGATGATTCGAGTGCAGGCGTTTCAGCGTCTGCTGGACGCGCTCCGCTCCGTCCCTGGTGTGGAGGCAGCGACGGCCATGTCAGGGCTGCCGCCGAATCGGTCGCCCCTCACGGTCAATACACCGGTCGCCGACACCACGGCTCCGTCGGTGGGGCCGTTCCCTGTCGTTGATTACTATCAGTACGTGATGCCCGACTATTTCGAGACGATGGGCATCCCGATCGTACACGGGCGCAGCTTTCAGCCAACCGATGCCACGTCCTCGGGGCCTGTAGCCATCGTCAACGAGAAGTTCGCCGAGACGTTCTGGAAAGGGCGCGACCCAATCGGACAGCGCGTCAAGCCGGGCAGCGATCAGCTGCCGTGGTTCACCGTCGTGGGAGTGGCGAAGGATGTCAAGCAGCGGGGCGTTGGTCAGGAAACAGGAACCGAGCTGTACCTGTCAGGTCCGCAGATCGCTGTGGTGCAGGGGCAGGGGATGGTGCCACTCAACCACATTGTGTTGCGCACGACCCTTCCTGCAGCGGCATTGTCGCAGATCGTGGCGCGCGCGGTCGATGAAATGGACCCGGCTGTACCAGTCATGCGCTTTCGCGATATGGAGACGGTCGTGGCTGAATCCATCCAGCGACCTCGCTTCCTGGCGCAACTCCTTGGGCTCTTTGCCGGCCTCGCACTGCTGCTCGCCGCCGTGGGGACGTATGGAGTCTTGTCTTCCCTCGTTGCGGAGCGCCGCCACGAGATCAGCATTCGCCTGGCGCTCGGCGCGGATCGATCCAGCGTGCTCGTCCTCGTCATGAGGGAGGGCCTTCTCCTCACGGGTATCGGTGCTGTGGTCGGACTCGCGGGAGCCTTCGGTCTGAACCGGCTAATCGCGTCGCTGTTGTTCGGTGTCGGGCCCACAGATCTGCCCACGGTTGCTGGTGTGACTGCCACGATGATCATCGTGGCAGCGGTGGCATGTTTGCTGCCGGCCTGGCGAGCGTCGCGACTCGATCCGAACGCGGTGCTTCGAGTATAGGGCGCTCAGCCCCCAACGATCGTTGGCGTGGCGAAAGACGCCAATCAGCGCGGCGTGAACCAGAAGACCGGTACCGAGATCTATGGGCTCATTGAGCAGATGGGCAGGCTCGACCCTCGCGTCGTGAATCTTCCGGTCTCGAACGTGCCCTCTATTATCAGTTTTGTGCTGCGCTGCCGGCCGTTATTCGCCAGCTCGAGTTGGCAATTGGGCGGATACGGTTCGTGACGTCGGCAGATGCCGTTGACAGCGTCGTCGATCGAGACATGCAGAATCGCCGGCGCACGCGCTGCCACCGGCGGCGTCGGGCTGTTGGTGCGAATCGCCGCAAGCGCGGCTGATGAAAGCACTCACGCCGGCAAGTCTTGCGACCGGCGTGCGGCGACCAGTGGTGTTAGCGGCAGGCCACCGCATCTGGGGCATCAAGAGAGGGCACACCCATGGAGCGGTCGCCTTTCTTGGCCCTGATCGACCCGAACCGAAAGGTCTCCCCGGGCGCTACTGCTGCTGGTAGATGCGGATGTAATCCACTTCCAGCTGACGCACGAGCGTCTGGCTCGACAAGACCGACCCCCAGTCCCGTTCCCACTGATTGTCGATCATCATGTGCAGGATCAGCTGCATGGGTCCGCTCTCGATTGTGCTCGCGCTGCCATTGAACTGTCCGCACTTGACGCCGTCGAGGTACCACGCGATGGAGGTGGGCTGCCAGTCCAGGCCGATCCTGACAAAATCGGTTGAATAATCTCTGGTCTGGCACGCCCCGTTGTTGTGCAAACCGTTGTTCGGTGTAAACGACGTACCGCGGCCGTTGTAGTGATACGTCATGAACATCGTGTCGGGATGGCCTCCGAGGATCTCGACGATGTCAATCTCGGTGTTGTAGGTGAAGCTCGGATTTGTCGGCAGCATCCAGAACGCGGTGAAGAATCCTGGCGTGCCCGGGAACTTCATCCGCGACTCGACATAGCCGTAGGTGAAGGGGAACAAGTACGACGAACCATTGTCCGCTCGTGGCCGTGCTGTCGACACCAGCCCGGCTTTGTACGTGCACTGCCCCTGATAACAGGCACTGTTCGCATACGGCGGCACGAGTGGCTCGGCCACCAGCTTCGCCGTGCCGTTACTCACCCGTACTTGAGACGGCAGGTATCGCTCCTTTCCGGTGTTGAAGGAGTTCGTACAGCCGCCGAAATTCCAATCGAAGCAGGGCGTGAGTTTCGTCAGGTCGAGGGTGGTGCCACTGAATTCTTCGGAGTACGTCACCCGCCACTGTTTGCCGCCGGCCACAGGCGCCGGAGGCGCCGGAAAACAATTGGGCGGGGCGCCGATTTGGTCACCGGGGCAGACGCCGATCCCCCTGATGATCCTGAGATTCGTGGGTGCGCCCGGCGCGGTCGCCTGGGCGAGTGCCACTGCAACAACCAGCGAACGAAGATGACCCATCATGGTGTTTTTGCAGCCGATACACCGGCCGCTCCGACGCACGCAAGAAAGGCGCCGCGTGACGCCCCGTGGTTTTCGGCGGGATTCTCGCGATACGACGAACTGCGAGTGCTTTCGGCACCCTCTTTGGTGCGCGAAAAAGGCGAGAAAAGGGCAATGTCGTCATACGCGTGAACCGCCGGCGAGGACGGCGGTCCGCTATCGGGCCGCCTCTTCGACGACCTGACAGAGCGCGTGCACGGTGTCATCTGCGCTGATGCCGATCAGCCCGAAACGATCGGGCGTCGGCGGAACGTTTGTTGAGCAACCGATCGAGATCGCGGTGGAACGGATCGAGACGCGCAGGCTTCAACATCGCACTGAACGGATGCCAGCACGGTGCACACGCGCTCGACGACCGCGTCCGATTTCTCCATCCGGGCGGCGTTCGTGGCTGATGCGGCAAGTAGCGACAGAAGCATCGGTGATCCTGCACGAGCCCGGGCGCACTCGGTACGCCGCGAGGCGTTGGCGAGGCCCCCTTTTTCAGAGCTCAGCCCGAGCACCCGGCGACTCCAATACTCGTTTCAAAGTGCGCTGTTGTGCTCGTCTGCTCGGCGTTCGTGCCACGTGCGCCCGGGTGCGCCCTCAGGTTAAGATACGAAGCGCAACGCACGCAGTTCAACGAGGCACTATGGACCCAGAGCCTGGCGACGTGACGCGACTGCTGTCGGATCTGAGAGGCGGTAACCGCTCAGTAGAGTCGAGTCTGATGGAACTTGTCTACCAGCCGCTGCGACGGATGGCGCAGCGCGTGCTAGCTTCCGAGAACCCGGACCACTCCATGCAGGCCACGGCGCTGGTGCATGAGGTGTATCTGCGCCTGGTACGTCCCGCCTCCGCCGACCTGAAGGACCGCGCCCACTTCATGGCAGTGGCGGCACGCGTGATGCGTCGCATCCTGGTCGATCACGCACGCGCGCATCGGGCCGCGAAACGAGGCGGAGCTCAGATCCGCGTCGATCTGGAAGAGAGCGCGCTCATCGATCCAGGTCGATCGGAGGAACTGCTCGCGATCGACGAATGCCTCACGCGTCTTGGCGAGCTCGATCCCCGCCAGCGCGACATTGTCGAAATGCGGTTTTTCGCCGGGCTCGGCGAGCGGGAGATTGCAGAGGTGCTCGGTACGTCCGAACGGACCGTCCGGCGGGAATGGCGTATGGCGCGCGCCTGGCTCCATGCGGAACTGACCCGCGCCACGTAGCGGGCGGACGCACCGGTGGACAGAGGCGCTGGACGCCCGCTCGAGCCACCGCCATCGCCGACCGTACTCCGGGTCTGCAGATCGGCACTCCGGCCCCCGAGGCGGCCCCGGCGCCGGCTGGAACGAACAACCGGGAACAGACTGCTGCGTCACGACGCACGATGCCCGGAACCTCGCCAGGAAGTCAGCCACAGCCGCCTGGATGATCCTGGTCGTAGATTCCGACCGCGTCCACCACTTCGGGAGGCGGATCCGCCAGCTCCCCTGCGTCCGACTGGTCCGTGCCTGGGTTGGAAGGACAGTCCGGTTGTTCTGTTCGGGCTTCGAGGTCGAGGACGACAGCGCTCATCCGATTGACTCCCTCCGCAAGCGCTCTGCCATTCACCGCCTCCGCGAGATCCGGCAACCGATCAATCCCCCAGAACCGGTCGTGTCCGAACGCCATGAATGGTACGCCAAAGATGCCGTCGCGATCGGCGCGTCGGAGCCCCTCGGCGGCGGCATCGCGCAGTGACGGGTTGTCGGGCGCCGCGAGGAGCTCGGGAACGTCGAGCCCCGCCTCGCGACCGATCTCCTCGATCACCGCCGCGTCGGAGATGTCGTGTCCGAGTTCGAAGCGGGCGCGGTAGACGAGCCTTCGGAATGGGGCGGCCTTACCCTGTCGTTCCGCCACGAGGTAGGCGAGATGCGACCGCTCCCACCACGGGCTTCGATCGACGGGCCAGGAGATTCGGTAGCCGTACTTGGTGACCTGCCGCTTGATGTCCTTCAGAATGTAGAGATGCTTCTCTCGGCTCATGGCGCGGTACAGGAACTTGCCCTGCTTCTGTTCGAGCCGCCGCCCGGTCTCCGCATCGGGCTCCCAGTACCGGAATGTACTCGAGGCTATCCTGCAGATCGACATAGCGCTCCTCGATCAAGCGCTCGGCCAGCCAGGAGTACGGACTGCGAAACGAGAAATAGAAGCGAACAGCTTTCATTTGTCCCCCCGCCCGGTGAGCGCATTCGCAGTCGCCTCATCGAATGGAACGAGCCCCCAGTCCGACCGGCTCCGGATCTGCGCGTATCCATGGCTGATGTCTCCGCGCGCGGTATGGACGAGGGCGCCCTCCCGCTCGACGAAGCAGTCGAAGGACGCCGAGTACAAGAGGTTCTTGTACACGTCGGTGACGGTATAGGCCGTGTAGATTGTTTCTTCCATCAGGGCGTCCTGAAGGATCTCAACACGGGCGTTCTGGACGAACGGAATCCAACTGTGCTTCTCCAGCATCGTCCGAATCGACAACCCGCGGTCGGCCAGGAAGAGATCGACCACCTCTTCCATCATCCGGAGGTAGCCTGAGTGCTGCAACCGGTCCGAGTAGTGGCAGTAGAAGTACCGGGATCCGCGACTTCCACACGAACGTGTTCTCGTTCCGCGGACCCACTCGGGCGAGAACGTCCCGATTCATGTCGGACCCGCCGCGCCCGTCCGCCGCTGCCGAGAACGGCCGCGATTCGCCGCGGCAGTCGCCGGTGGTTCGAGCCATGACGTACGGGGCCACGGCAGGAGGCCAGTCGTTGGGCGCGGTGCCCGGCTCGGACATCAGACCCACCCGAACCTTGCCCGAGAACAGGTTGGGCTCCTTGGCAGTGGCGCCCGCGAGAGACGCCTCGACTTTGAAGATTGGCGCGCCGCTCCGCTCGCGCGTCGGTGTAACTCTCACGCAGACGATATCGTCGACGTGCACGACATGGGCGATCCGAATGCTCGAGTCCAGGATCTCGAGGGCCAACTGCAACTCCTGGAACAGCCGCCGCGGGCCAAACCCCAACTCGCGGAAGTGCTCGACGACGGCTTCCTCCATGAGATACATCAAATGCTTGAAGCCGAGCCACGCCCCGATGTTGCACCCTTCGAAACGAGGGCGAAGCATGACTTCCGTGACTGCGGTGGGTACAGTACCGATGGCCGTTCCGATCATCTCTCGTTCACCTTTCCGGTCAGGACGCTGTTGTCTGCAGGGGGGCACTGTGGATCGCACAACTGGCGAACGGGTCTCCGGCGAATCCCCCGCTGGTCAGCGCGACCCATCCCTGTCGCGCGCGACACAGCCAGAGGCAGCCGAGCACCGCCTGTAGAACGCCCGATGCGCCATACGTTTCTCCGAGCACTGCTGCCAGATCGCGCACTTCGGGCGTGCCGTTCTGCCAGCCCGCGATCGCGTGGTGGACGGCAACTCGCGTCGGGCGGTATTGGGATGGCGGGGTTAGCCACAGGGCCGGCGCTTCCGGACCGAGGGCGCGAACCGCATCCAGCAGACCGTCGCCGGGCGAGGTTCGAAATCTCCCGAGTCGCGGCGCCGAACCCGCGTCGCCGGCCACGTCGGTCGCGCGGTCGAGGACCACGGCCCCCGCGGCCTCTCCCCAGCGCAGGCGGTCGTCGCCTCCAAGCCACTGCCGCGCGGAGTCGTCCATGAAGCGAACGGCGTCAGCGCTGCGCGCCTCCACGCCGACCACGATCATCCGGTCAGCACGACCGGACCTGATCATCGTGGCGCCCACGTAGAGAGCATCAATCCCGGATGTGGCACCGTTGCAGAGCATGAGATTGGCGCCCTTCAGCCCGAACCACTGGGCGATCGTGCTTGCGACGACGTTGCTCGACGCGTTCGGGAGATCCATCGGGCTGACGTCGGTCGATTGCCCAGCCCGTAATTGGGCGGCCACTCGACAGACAGTGTCGAGATTGCCGAGGTTCGAGCTCGCGATCACTCCCGTTCTGTGCGGTGCGAAACCGGCGCCCGGCAACCCCGCTCGCTCGAGTGCTTCCTTGGCCGCGACCAGCGCCAGACGCGTTGCCCGATCTTTGTAGCGCCAGCCTTTCCGACCGAGGCGCGGCTCGAGCACCCAGCCCTCTGAGGCCGGGGGCATGGTTGCGTCCAGCAGGCGCTCGACCGAATCCATGCCGGGAATGGCGGCGCCGACGCCGGTGATCATGACGTCGCCGTTAATGGGACACCTCCGTCCGCTCCAGCAGCGCGACGGCATTGACGCCGCCGAATCCAAACGCATTGACTTGAGCCAGCCGCACGGACCGCTCGGTCGGTGCCCTGACCAGTGCGAAATGGCTCGCTTCAGGGATTGGGTTCTCGAAGTGGCGCGTGGGCGGGATCCGTCCCTGCCGTAAGCATTCCACCGCCGTGACGGCGGCCATCAAACCGGAGGCGCCTGACGTATGGCCGATGAGTGACTTGAGGGCCGTCATGGTGACGCGCTCCGTGTCGTCGCCCAGCAGATCGGCAATCGCGAGAGCCTCAGTGGCGTCGTTCATCGCGGTTCCCGTGCCATGGGGAAACAGCAGATCCACCGCTCCAGGAGATGTCCCGGCGCGGCGATGGGCATCCTGCATGGCGGCGAGCATGCCGGCCCGCGCCGGCACCGTCTCGTGATGCGCGTCGCAGCTCATCCCGACACCCCGCAGCCATGCGAGAACTTCCCGGCGCCGCCGCGCCGCGCCGCGGTCGGTTTCGAGAACCAGCGCCGCCGCGCCCTCTCCCATCAACACGCCCTTTCGGGTGCGATCGAAGGGCGCCAGGTCGTTCGGCGGATCGGGATTGGTCCGATCAACGAGCCCGAACATGCTCGCCGTTATCGTGTCCGCGCCGGCGACGATGACCGCATCGACGTCTCCGAGGCGCAGCAGATCGTCCGCCAGACCGAGCGTGAAGAGGGAGGCCGAGCACGCGTTGGAGAATGTGGTCACGGAGAGCGCGCTGCCGAGGAGCCGTTCGACTGCCGCGCCGAAATGCAGCCGCCGTGAGGGGCACGGACCGCCGTCGGTGTGCCACTGCTCGACCGATCGCAGCTCCCGCAGCCCGGTTCCGACGAGCACCGCTGCGCGGCACGCCTTCAGGTCGAGCATCGACGCGGCAACGGCCTCCTGCATCGCCTGGATCAACAGCGCGGTGGCCCGGAATTCTGTCGCGTCGGACTCGATCTCGTATGCGCGCTGCATCTTGAAGCGGGCCGGATCGAGGTGCACGAGCGGCTTGGCGCCGGTCGCGCCCCGGTAGAAGGCGTCGAATGCCGCCTGTCGGTTCGATCCCACGCTGTTCACCATGCCCGTGCCCGTTATCGCCAGCTGCATCCGATGGTCTCCGCCATAGTTCGGATTCACTGCTCGAACCGCTTCAGGATGAGAATGGCGTTGTTGCCGAAGAACGCGAAGGCGTTGTTCTGAACAATCCGCAGCTCGGCTGACCGGGCTTTGTTGGGCACGCAATCGATCGGGCAGTTCGGGTCGTCATCTTCGTGATTGATGGTCGGCGGGATGAACCGATCCCTGATGGCGAGCGCACAGGCAATGCTCGAGAGCGCGCTCGCCGCGCCCATCGTGTGGCCCAGCATCGACTTGATCGAGCTCGTCGGCGGCGGGCTGGTGCCGAATACCTCCCGGATCGCGGCGGTCTCGGTCTGGTCGTTCGCTTGCGTCCCGGTCCCGTGCGCCGAGATGTAATCCACGTCCTGCGGCCGGATCCCGGCATTGCGGTGCGCCAGGCGCATGCAGTTCGCGATGCTCCGCTGATCGGGCGCGACCGGATGGTTCGCGTCGCATGTCAGCCCGTAGCCGAGCACTTCCCCGTAAATCCGCGCGCCGCGCTCAACGGCGCTCTCGAGGCTTTCGAGCAGCAGCATCCCGGCGCCTTCCCCGGTCAGAATGCCCTTTCTGTTCTTGTCGAACGGCTGGCACGCCTGGGGCGCAATCGCGCCCAGTCGATAGAACCCGGAGAACGATTTGCGGGACATCGCATCCGCACCGCCGCAGAGCATGTAGTCGGCCTCGCCAAGCTGGATCAAGTCGTAGGCGTAGCCAATCGCGTAGTTGCCCGCCGCGCACGCCGTCGAAATCGTCAGCGCTTCCCCGTGCAGGCCGAGCTCCTGCGATACCGAGACCGACAACAGGTCCGCGGTTGCCCGCTCCAGTTGAGCGACGTCCATGCAGGCAGGTCCCTTTTTCACCCACACTTCCGTCAATTGGTCCAGCTCCTGCGATTCGCCTTCGGTCGTACCGACCGAGACGCCGCACCCGCGCGCCCCGAGCCACGCCTCCGGCAGTCCCGCGTCCTCGATCGCCATCCGCGCGGCGGCAATCGCAAACTGGCTGCTGCGCCCGACGCGGCCGATGTCGAGCCGCTTCACCCACCGCGACCCGTCGAACCGTTTGAGCTCGCAGCCGCGGTGACTCTCGAACCCCCGCGTGTCGAGCACCGTGATCTCCGAGGCGCCGCTCACGCCATCCCGCAGCGCGCGGCCGAAGGCATCGAGGCACACGCCGACACTCGACACCACGCCCATTCCGGTCACGACCACGCGTCGTTTCATCCGCGTCTCCTTACAGACTCGCGCAGCGGTCCACGACGTCGTAAATGGCGGTCAGGGTCACCATCTTGGGGAGCTCCTCCTCCGGGATGCGAATGCTGTACTCCTTCTCGAGCGTCGCCATGATCTCGATGGCCCGCAACGAGTCGGCGCTGTGGTCCTCCTTGAACAGGCTGACTTCGGTCATCTCTTCGGGAGCAATCTCCAGGATCTCCGACACGATTTCCTTGATCCGGGTCTTATGATCGAGGGTCACGTTCATCTCTGCCTCCGTGTTTGGAACGCGCTCTGATCGGCGTTCAATGCTTCACCAACATGCAGCCAACGCTGCCATTCGTCCCTACCGACGTCACCAGGCCACACAGTGGCGTGTTCTCCCTTTGCCCCGCGCAGTACGCGAGCAGCGCCGCAACCTGAAGGGCATGGGCCGCGCTGAAGCACTCGCCAACCTGTTCTCCAATCGCAATCTGGACGTCCGGCATCGCGCCGCTCAGACCTTCGCGGAGGCCGGCCTGCTCGATACGCCAGACCCGCGACTGATCTGAACCCTGAAGGCTGACCGCGACGACGTCGGACGGGATCAAACCCGCCCGGTTCAGGAGCCGTTGGACAGCGGCGGCCAGGCCCTTGGCCTGCTCCTCGTCGTTGCCGCGGCCATACACACCCGACTCGATGCCGAGCACTTCGGCCACGGCGGTTCGACCATCCCGAGGCAGGCTCTCAAGAACAAAAGCGGCACATCCCTCACCGAGCGGCCGCACCACCCGCGTGCCGCGGCCCGTCAAGTGGTGATAAGCCCACGCGCTCTGCTCGCAGAACTCTTCGACTCCGCCCGCCACGATTGCATCAGCCCGGCCGGCTCGAATCGCGACGCTGGCGTATCGAATCCCGAGCAGGCCGGAGAGGTGACCGGCGGAGATCGTCGAGTTCACGCCTCTCAATCCATGCCAGATGGCGGCGTTCCCGGCGGCGCAGTTCATCACCGTATTCGGAAACAGGGCAGGATTCACGAGGTATGGCTTTTCGTTGACGAGCGTCTCCTTGATGAAGTCGCTCGCGCTCTTCACGCTGCCGGTGCTCGTTCCGAGCACCACGCCGATGCGGCTGGAGTCGTAGCGAGCACTGACACCGCTGTCCTTCAGCGCCATTCCCACCGCCGCCACCGACATGGCCGTGGTGCGATCCATGCACCGTGTCCCTTTCGAGCCAAGATAAGCCACGGTGTTGAACTCGGCCCGGCAGGCAGCCGAGAACGGGATCGCCCCGTCGGGATAGTCGCCCAGGCCTCGCAGGCCCGGTCGTTTCGCCTCGAGGCCCTGGCGAAACTCGTCCTTCCCGATCCCAATCGGCGAGACGATGCCCCAGCCGGTGATCGCCAGCCCGCTCGACGCCCGAACGCCGTTCTGTCCCATGGTTGCGGTTCCTTCGCATGCCCGTTTGGGCGGTTTCTACCGCGCGGCGCTCCCCGTCTCGTTCAGATGACGAGCCCGCCGTCCACCTGAATGACCTGACCCGTGATGTAGCGCGCGCGGTTCGACGCCAGAAAGGACACGACCTCGGCGATCTCCTCCGGTTCGCCGGCTCGGCGCAGCGGCACCGTCGCAATCACTTTTTCGAGACGCGCGGCTGGGACCGTGGCCGTCATGGCCGTCCGAATGAAGCCTGGCGCCACGACGTTGACGCGAATGCCATAGGGGCCGACCTCCTTTGCAAGCGCACGCGAGAAACCGATGATGCCGGCCTTCGACGCCGAGTAATTGGCCTGCGTGGCATTCCCGAAGACACCGGCGATCGAGGAGAGATTGATGATGCACCCCGACTTCCGCTTCATGAAGGCGAACACCGCCGACCGGCAGACGTGAAACACGCCATCGAGGTTCGTCGCGAGCACCTCCCGCCACGACTCCGGTGACATCGTGATGAGCGCGCTATCCTTGATGATCCCGGCGCTGTTCACCAGGAGCGACAGCGGACCGAGGGCATTCTCCGCGGACCGGACGAAGTCCTGGACGTTCTCAAAGCTGGACACGTCGCATTGCCCGTGGAACGCACGGCGGCCGGCCGCCTCGATCTCGCTCGCGACCTGCGCCGCCGCAGCGGCATCTGTTCGATAGCAGAACGCCACGTCGTAGCCGTCGCGAGCGAGCTGCACCGCAATCGAGCGGCCAATACCTCGAGAGGCACCCGTGACCAGCGCGACCGGGGTCGTCATGTATGACACCTCGAAATCTGCATGAGCGAGGGCGAGCCATGGCATCGCCAGAGATCCCTTCGCGCCAGGTCCGCGGCGCGTCCTGGCGTTCACCTCTAAATGCGTGCGGCACGTGGCAGACCGGACACGCAGGGGCGCTGTGCTCGGCATGCGGTCGAACGGCGACACGGCCCACTTGTCCTTATCGCCAGGCTGGCGACGCATTCATCAGAGGGCGGAGCCGCCATGGGTATGGTGGCGCTTAGGGCATGACACGAAAACAGGAAGCGCACGGAGTGCCTGCATGGCTGGTGCTCTTCAGGAAGAAAACGGCGCGTCGATCGCGGGCGAGCATGGTGAAGGGTGTCGGTGTGATGACTGCCGGGTTGCTCTGGCGAGCCGACAGTGGTACCAGAGCTGGTGCCGGCAGACCCATCGGCCCGTTCAGGACCTTCTGAGCCCGACACGCGGGGCAGCAGGCGTGATCCCTCGCGAAACAGTCCCGGAGTGAGCGATACCGGGGTCGGCAAAGCACGGATCCAGGCCGGTGGTGGGCGACCGGCGCTCCGACGTCGCTCACGCTGAACGACGGGCGGCGCTGACCTTGCGCTCGATCGCTCGGAGAAGATCCCGTCGAATCAATGCGCTGAACGGTCCGATGGCGATCCAATACAGGCGAAAACGGCGGTACGCTGCCCGGTCTACACACTTGACCCGCGTTTCGGTCGTCAATCGAGTCCGATCGCCGTCCAGCAGCTCGTAGCGGAAGTTCATCGCCGCTTTGGCCGCCTTTGACGTCTGGAAATCGTGGAAGGCCGCCACATCCGGCAGCGACACGAGATGACGCAACTCTCGCAGCACCCAGAACCGCCCCGCAATCCCGAATACCACCTCTTCACCTGGCGCTTCCGCGAGCACACGAAATCCGCGGCCCGTCAGCGAGTCTCGCAGCGTCCCGCTCAAGGCGCTGAGGCCTCGTAGCCGGAACAGCAGGCGCATCACCCACGGGCCGTCCGATTCGAAACGGAACTGGTTGAGGGCCGCGATGACGGCGTCTGGCCGTCCGTCGATGACGATGGAATGCCGGTTCCCGAACTCGTATTCCGGCAAGACGGTGTCCAGCAGGCTCATCCAGGCTCCGTAAGGGCGGGTGCGTCATGCCGGCCGCCCGCGTCAGTCGTCCGCAATGTAAAGGGCCCGCAACTCGCGTTGCCACATCCCTCTTTTTAACATCATCCCAGACAGGCCGCCGTGTTCAGCGGCCTGCCGAGAGCCGTCGATGGGCGCGCACGGATCGGCGCCGGGTGTCCGGGCCGCGCGCCGGAGCGGTCACTGTTTCTGCCGCCGCGCCGTCCACGTTCCGGTGCCCTGCCCGCCGAAGTCGACCGTCCCCTTCATCTCCATTGTCGCGGAATCGATGCTGCCGCGATAACTAATCAGCAGCTTTGACAACGGGTTGAGCGGCGACCAGGTCTTGAAGCTGAACGTGATTACGGAGCCCTCGAGCGTGCCTTCGAGCGTGGACCGTCCGAACATTCCTTTGTACGTGCCGCTCAGCTTCTGACCGTCCTGCTTGAAATCGAACGTCGGATGGCCCGAGCCTTGATCGGTGACGACAGACGCAACCCACAGGCCGCTGACGTCGACTGACGGCTTCTTCTCTTGCGCGTGGGTAGCTGTCGCGATGATCGCGAGAATCGCGCATGCCGCGAGAACCGGACGGGGACGGAGGGATTGGTAATTCATACTCTGCTCTCTTCCTCGAGTTGGAGCGCGGCCGCCGCTGCCTGAGTGACAGCGTCCGGGGTCGCATCCGTAGGTCGGTGGAGGGTTGCCGAAAAGAAGCCGCCAACCTTCGCGCGGTATTCGGCCTCATGCCGCGAGAAGGCTTTGAGGTGGCCACAGTCCGGCACCAGCCATACGTCGTGCTGGCCGCCCGCCAGCTGCGCGATCCGTCGTACGTCGTCGGACAGCATCAACGGATCATCGGCGCCGGTAATGAAGAGGGTGGCGGCGCGCAACCCACCGAGTGCCGGCGGCCACCGTCCGCCCAGCATCAGCTTCACCGCCGACACGTACACACGCTTCAACAACGCGAACCCGGGCTGGAGTCGGAACACGCGGGGTATCCACCGATCGCCGTAAAGAGCGATGAAGCGGACCGCTGTCTCGCCGATGTCGGTCGGAGGCCCGCTGTCGAGGACGAGCGCGTTCAGCTCGCGTGGCCGATGCACCGCGCCGTAATAGAGGGCCGGCCATGTCGAGAACGAGAATGCGAGAATGCCCATCCGTGGGTCCGGTCCGGCCGCCGTGGCACGCCAGCGCTCGATGACCGCCAGCAGGTCGCGGGTGGACTCGTCGGCCATGCCGAGCGCACCCCGGTCACGCCCGGAGGCGCCGTGATTGCGCAAATCGAATAGCAGGACGCTGAAGCCTTGCTGGTACAGAAGGCTCGCGTAGGCAAGCTTCCTCGCTTTCTGTGATCCCCATTCGTGCATGATCAGGATGGTCGCCGGCGCACCCGCCGCCGGGATCCACCACGCATCGATCTCCGGATCACCAGGCTCCCCGGCGTGCACCCGCCATAGTTCGCATGGAAGGCCGTACTTCGCGGGCGTGGCCAGGCTCGGCTGCACCGGCGGGTGATAGACGAGATAGGCCATCCACACCGCGAACGCCATCGTCACCGCGAGCCAGATCGCGAGCAATGTTCCAGCGGCGCCGAGGAGGATGAAGGCTGTCATGTCCTGCTTCCCGCGCTTCGGTCGAGGCGCCTGGCGAGCGTCATTGCACCACCTGGACCGTCTGACCGTCGGACAGGGTCCGGGGACCCCGTATCACGACCAGGTCGCCATCGTGAAGCCCTTCCAGAATGTCCACTTCCGACTCCCCGGCCGCGCGGAGTCGCACGGGCTGCGCGCGGGCGACTCCATCGCTCACAACGAAGACCGCGGAACCCGAGGCTGTGTGCACGATGGCGGAGGACGGGATCAGGATCCGTGTCGAAACCGTTGCCGCGGTCTCCGCGCTGGCGACGGCGACGAACTCGACCTTCGCCGTCATTTCCGGTTTCATCGAGACATCGGCGTCCAGCACGTCCAGCTCCACTTTGACCGTCGCCTTCTGTCGATTCGCGGACGGATGGATTTTCGTGAGCCTTGCGCGGTAGGTATGACCGGGGGCGGCGTCGAGCACGACTGACGCGGGCTGCCCGTCCGCGAGCTGGGCGATGCTCGACTCGCTCACTTCGACTTCAACCCGGGGTTCGGCGGTGCTCGCGATACGGAACAGACCGCTCCCCGAGCCGCGCCGATCGAGGCCGCCCGGCACGACGAAGTCGCCCGTGTCGCGCAGCTTCTCGATGACTACGCCGTCGAACGGCGCACGAATCACTGTTTCATCGAGCTGCGCCGCGGCCTGCCGCACGGCGGCGCTGGCGCGGGCGACGTCGGCCACCGCTATCGCGATCGACTCAGCACGGGGCCCGAGCCGGACGAGCTCGTACTGCTGCGCCGCTGCCTGGCGTCGCGACGCGGCCAGATCCCTCGCGTTCTGGGCCACGTCGAGCTCGTGCAGAGCGATGATGCCCTCAGCCAGGAGCCGGGCGGCGCGCTGGAAGGTCGCTGTCGCCAGGCGCAAATTGGCGTCGGCCTCGGCCAGGAATGCTTGGGCCGTGTCGATTTCCTGGGCTCGTGATCCGGCCCGCAGCTCCGCAAGCCGTGCTTCGGCGGTTGCGAGCGCCGCCACGGCGCCCTGATGGGTCGCGGCCAGCAGCCGATCGTCGAGACGCGCCAGCTCGCCGCCTGTCCGGACATGGTCTCCTTCCTCCGCGCCCAGCCAGACAATCCGGCCGGGAACCGTCGCCCCGACGTCGACGTACTTGCGCCGACTGACGACGTAGCCGGTTCCCGTCAGGATGACGGTGCGTTGTGCGCGCGGTCCCGAAGCGGTGATCTTGAGGACGCTGACCGTCGCAGCGCGATGACCCGCATCACGCCTCATCCAGATGCCTGCTACCAGCAGCACCGCCACCGCCACCGCCACCACGCCGCCGATGAGGCGACGGCGGGCGGGCCGTTGGCGGGACGGTTGGTCTGCAGGCAAGCTGAGGGAATGCAGAGATTCCAGCCTGCTCGCCTGACGTGAACCTCGGGGAGGCGCTTCGCCCGCAATCGACGCGATCTGGGTGCGGCTCATGATTGGCCTCGCTTGCTGCGGTGACGTCGGCGACCTCCGGAGTGTCACTTGCCGATCCGTTTGTCGGCCCCTGCCATCACCGTGCCGGGCTCGGTAACGATGAAGACGCCTTCGAAACGTCCGTCGGCGACAGTCAGGAAATCGGCCTTGATCGCGCGGCCGTCCGGCATGATCGACTCCCAGACTCCGGTGCAGTCCGGACCGAGCGTGTAGCTGCCGGCGTAGGAACGGCGGGAAATCGTGCCGTTGTGGCTCGCCACATCCGTCGCGGTGAGATTTCCTTTTCCGTCCGCGTGGTAGATGCCACTCAACGACATATAGCCGGCGAGCGGTCCCATGAAGTAATAGCCATCCACTGCGAAGCCGGTACGAGCCCTGGACCAGCGCGACGTTGCAGGACGCGCTCGCGTTCTTCTTCTTACCGACGCCGAGGGTCGCGTAACCATCGGTCGAGACTGACATCTGCAGCTCTGTGGCCTCATTGAGAATGACGTACTCGAACTCGGTCGGCGTGGGTGCCGTCCCGCCGGTGGCCGTTCCGGAGCAGTCGGGGTTGACCCGATAGGCACCCTCGAAGGTGCTGCGGCTGATCTTGCCGCTGGAGCTTCTCGTCTCCGACCCCTTGACCTTGCCGCGGCCGTCGAACGTCAAGAGGCCGATGGCCGCAACGCGTCCGAGACCCTCGCCCTCGGCGAATGCGCCCTTGTAGATGTAGCCGAATGTTCCGGAGAGGGTCGAGTTGGCGCACTTCCCCTCGGCGTGTGCGAGTGACGGTAGAGCGAGGCCGAGAAGCATCAGGGTCAGGGGCACGAACGACGCGCGATTCCGCATGGTGATCTCCTTGAGTGAAGAACCTGTCTGGTCACAGCCGCGAGGCGCTGGGCACTACCTGGTAAGCGGGAACCACGCTCGAAACAGGACGGTCTTTCCGCAGGCCCCGGCAGAGCTTGGTAACCGCGACGCGTGTCTCAGACGATTGGCAGGGCGGTGGGCCTTCACGCAAACGGCGCGGCCAGGCAATGGACTGCGTCGCGTGACCTTCGATTGTGCGAATCAGGTCAAGCACCTCAGGGAACGGTCCGACGCGCAGGGGGCTCACGAATCTGCTGCTCGTCGGTTCGGTAGAGGGGGTCCGGTGGCGTCAGGCTTTCACCGCCGACATCAGTTGATCCTCAGGGGCGTCCGACGCGGCGGCGCGAAGGCCATGACCGCAGCCCGACAGCACGGTAACGTGTCCTTGGAGGCTGACCGCCGTCACAAGCGCCTGCCGGGCTCGCAACGCACACATCCCAAGCACTTGCAGTAGCGGAGACACCGACGCGCATTCGCCAAATCTCGACGTCACGTCGTGCGGCACCGCGACGCGCCCGGTTCCTTCCAGTACGCGGCCGGTTGCCAGGCGAACTCCGTCGCCGAATGGCGCCCCGTCGAATCGGACCCAGTACGTGTATCGCACCCGAACCGGCCGGGATGACCTCGGACAGCGTTTGCTCGAGGAGGGCCGGCTGAGCAACCGCTTCGTGTGCGCCGCGGTCGGCTGGCATGAAGCGCGACGCGCCGGACCAGAATCTCGCCGCGCACGTCCGCGCCGCGTCCGCGGGCGTCGTCGAGCGATTCGAGGACCAGAGCGCAGGCGCCACCCTCGGCGAGGAGCGTCCCGAAGACCTTCTCCAGTCCCTCGGGCGGCTGGCCCTCGGTTGCGCAGACGAGCGCCAGACGTGCCCGGCCGGCACGCAGCGCGTCGACCGCGAGCAGCACCGCTTCGAGGCCGGCGACCTGCGCGGTCGTCAGGGTCACGTTGAACGCGGTGAACTTGTGCTTCATCGACAGGTGGCTCGCAGGAATGTTTACCGAAAAGTTCGGTGCCTCCATGGGCCGTAAGTTCTGGGCGCCGCTCTCCAGGATGACGTGGTCCATCCCGGCGAGCACGGCGTGCACGCCGAAATTGGTGCCAACGACCACGGCGCGCTCGTGCGGCGTATAGAGAGCGGCGTCGAACCTGGCGTCGTCGAGCGCCATCTGCGCCGCTGCGAGCGCGTACTGCGTCGCCGGGGTCAGGTACTTGAAGCCCCGCTGCCCGAGGTACTGTTGCGGGTCGAAGCGGTCGAGCGGCAGCCGCCCCGGTTGGCTCGGAGGCGAGGGAACCGACCGGAGCTGGTCGGCGAACTCCGTCAGCGTCATCGCGCGAGGCACCACGACGCCGCAGCCGGTGATGGCGATTGAGGTAGACATCAGCTTTGTGCCGCCGAGTCAACTCGGCCGAGAATGAGCGAGACGTTGTTGCCGCCGAACGCGTAAGCGTTGACGAGCACGTTCCGAACCGGTCCGTACTTCGGGCCGTCGGTATGAATCGGCACGGCGCAGTCGTCGTCCACCGCGGTGACGTGGGCGGTCGGCGGCACGCACTCACGGTCGAGGATCAACGCGGCCGTCAGGCAGGACATCGCCCCGGCGGCGCCTCCGGAGTGACCCACGTGCGACTTGATGGCGGTGGCCTTCATGGTGCGCAGCCGCGTGCCGAACAGCCGGCCGAGCGTCTGGCTTTCGACCGCATCATTGAGCGCCGTGCCGGTGCCGTGCGGCACGATGCAGTCGATGTCGTCGACGTCGAGGTTGGCGTCGCTGAGCGCACGGCGCGCGGCCAGTTCGATGTGCTGCCCGGAGGGTTCGGGCGCGGTCGCGTGATGACCGTCGCAGCTCCAGCCCGCGCCTTTCACCGTTGCCAGCGCTGCGCGCCCGCCACGCCTCGCGACGTGTTGGGCCGACTCCAGGATCAGGATGCCCGCACCTTCGCCGAACACCGTGCCTTTGCGCATCCGATCGAAGGGTCGGCAGACCTCGGGGTCCAGCGCACCCAGACGTGAAAAACACCCCTGGCCCACCCGGCTGAACACTTCCGCGCCGCCGGTGACCATGACATCGACACGGTCGGCCAGAATGGCATCGCGCGCCAGGCTGATGGCATAGCTGCCGGCCGAACAGGCCGTCGACACCGTGTGGTTGAGACCCGTGAACGCGTACTCGCGGGCAATGCTCGCGGCCACCGCGGAAAACGGGAATTGTGATCGCACCGGCGGCGCGGGGCCACCGTACTGCCGACTCGCCTCGAACAGGTCGTACTCACCCATGCCGGTGCCGAGGATCACGCCGACCCGCCGCGACTCGAGGCTGTCGCGGGTGAGACCCGCATCGGCAAGCGCCATCGCCACCGCCCGAAGCGCGTACTGAGTCGCGCGACTCACCGTCGGCGCCGCATCCCCGCTCGTGCCTTCGTCGGGCACGCGGTAGAACATCTGATTCTCGAGCTGCTCACGCGGCAGCGTCAGGCGGTGCGACGGCGCGCCGGTCCGGTGCAGGAGCGCATCCCAGTAGGCCTCCACACCGCTGCCGATCGGCGACACCACGCCCGCGCCGGTGATGAAGACTTCACGCCTCATGCTGTCTCGTGTCACGTCGTCTCCTTCGTGCGTGTGCGCAGCAACCCGCGCCCCGGCACGGCAACCAGCGGTGTGCGGACGGCCGGTCGGGCCGCCGGTCAAACTGCCCGCAGTGCCTCGATCAGCGGCACGCGCGCCGCGTAGCGGGCGGGCAGGAGCCCTCCGACGATCCCGATGACGCAGGCGAATACGAGTCCGCAGGCCAGCGTCACCGGCGTGATGCGCAACTGGAACCCGAGCTGGCTGAAGCTCCGCGGATTGACGATGCTGGCCGAGTAGCCGTCGAACGGAAGCACCCAGAGGCACCCCAAGATGCCGCCGGCCAGCGCGAGGACGAGCGCCTCACTGATGAAGGCGGCCAGCACGAGGCCCGGGGTGAAGCCCAGCGCCCGCAGCGAACCAATCTCACGGGTGCGCTGCGTGATGGCGGTGTACATCGTGTTCATCGCGCCGAACGCCGCCCCCGCCGCGAGCAGTCCGGCAATCATCAGCCCGACGGTTCGGAGCTGACGCGCGCTCTGCGCCTGATCGTCGTAATACTCGGTTTCGCGTTTGGCCACGAGGCCGATCCGGCGATCGGCCGAGATCTGCTCGCGAAACGCCTCGCCAGCAGAGGCCGACGCGAGCCGAACCGTCACGGCCGAGAAATAGTCCCGACGGTAGTCGGCCTGGAGCTCGTCGCCGTCGACCCAGATCTCCGAGTCGAACGCGGAGCCGCCCGCATCGAAGATGCCCACGACCCGCCACGTCCGCCGCCCGAGCCGCAGTGAGCTGCCGACTCGCGTGGTCGGCAGTTTCCGCGCGGTGGCGCCGCCGAGGATGGCTTCCCCGGCGTGCGGCTGCAGCCATCGGCCCTCGGTCAGCCGCAAGCGGTCGTGCACGCGCCGGGCCATCGGCATGACGCCGCGGACGAGGCCGTACATCTGCCCGTCGGGCGACGGAATGCCGACCTGCATCACGATCTCCGGCGAGGCGACCGGATCGCCATGCTCGTCGCGCAAGACGCCCGGCAGGAAGCGCAGCGCGGCGAACTGCTCACGCGTGACGCCGCTCGACGCTTCCGCCACCGCACCTTTCCTCAAGACCAGCATGTTCTCGTCCGATCCGGTATTGCTCAGCGTGGTCATCAGGCCGTCGACCAGGCCGAGGATGACCACCAGTCCTCCGACCACGAGCGCAATGCCGAGAACGGTGGCGCCGGTCGTCACGCGGCGGACGAGCAGGTTTCGGAGGTTGTATGTCAGGAGCAGGCGCATGCGATCCTCTCGCGCGTGATTCGGGTTACTTCGCCCAGCGCAGGGCGTCGATAATCTTGAGCCGGGAGGCCATCATGGCCGGAACGCCGCCGGCCGTGAGGCCGATGAAGGCGGACACTGCGAGACCGATCGCGATGGCCTGAGGGTGCACCACGAAATAGCCGGCCGGCCCCGACGCGAGGTTGAAGCCGACCGAGGCGAACAGGGCGTAGGCCAGGCCCGCGCCGAGACCGCCGCCCCCCAGGGCCACGACGAGCGACTCGAGGAGCACGAGCGTGACGATCTCTCTCGGCACGAAGCCGAGCGCTTTGAGCACGGCGATCTCGCGCGTCCGCTCCCGCACCGACATGGCGATGCTGTTGCTGACGACGGTGATGATGGCGAGCAGCACGATCACGCTGATACTCAGGACCATGGAGCGAATATTCCCGGCGAGCGATGCGAGCGTCATCAGGAAATCGCGCTGCGGCTGGCTCTTTGTTTCGGCCGCGGAGTTCGAGAACAGGGCGTCCATCTGCTCGACAACCGCCGGCAGCGCCCTGGTGCTGGCGACGCGCGAGGGAAAGAAGTGCACGCCCGGCTCACGGCCCGGCCCGAGCGCCTCGTCCAGGTACTCGCGATGGACGGCGAAGTAGTCCGAGAGAATGTCGGGCGTCAAGAATCCCGCCACGGTGCATTGCAGGTCAACCGGATACCGCGACCCGTGAATGGTCACGCGATCGCCAATTTTCCACCCGAACCGCCGGGCCATGGCGCGTCCAGCCAGCATGGCGGTGCGGTTGGTCCGGAACGCCTCGAACTGATCGCGCGGAATGTCGTCCCGTTCGGGGCCCGTTTCCAGATACGTGTCGGCGATGAGCGCCATGCCATTGACCACCTCGTCGGCCGGCCCCGTCGTGCCGATGATGAGCGTCACGGCGTTGGTGACCTCGACGCCCGGAACCGCGGCGATCCGGTCGCGATAAGACAGCGGCAGTGGATCGAGAAACGAAAACCGGCCGTGCGTAATCACGATCCGGCGCTCCTCGGTTCTCTTGATCACGTCGCGCATGTAGGTGACGACCGTGATCAGGGTGACAAAGAGGAACACCGACACCGCGAGGCTCGACGCCGTCAGGATGACCCGCCGCCGGTTTCGCAGCACGTTTCTGACGACCAGCGGCAGAAGGTTCATCGCAGCACCTCGGCCGTCCCCCGGAGACCGATGACGCCCTTCTCCAATCGAACCAGCCGATCAGCTCCTTCGGCGACGCGCGGATCGTGTGTGACCACCACCAGCGTCTTGCCCAGCGGCTTGTTCAGGTGTTGCAGCAGCTCGAGGATGTCGTCCGCCGATGCGGCATCGAGATCGCCGGTCGGCTCGTCCGCAACCAGCACCGCAGGATCGACGACGATCGCCCTGGCGATGGCCACACGTTGTTCTTCGCCTCCGGACATCTGGCGCGGGAAATGATCGAGCCGATCGCCGAGCCCGACGAGATCGAGCGCCGTCTCCGCCCGCCGGCGCCGCTCGGCCGCCGACTGCGACGTCAGCAGCAGCGGAATCTCCACGTTCTCGCGGGCCGTCAGCACGGGGATCAGGTTGTAGAGCTGAAAGATGAAGCCCACGTTGCGGCCGCGCCACCGGGCGAGCTCGTTCTCCGACATGGCGTTCAGGTCCCGTCCGCCGACCTGCACGGTGCCCGACGTCGGCCGGTCGAACCCCGCCACCAGGTTGAGCAGCGTCGACTTGCCGGAACCTGACGGTCCCATCAGCGCGACGAACTCACCGGTCTCGACGTTCAAATCGATGTCACGCAGCACGGGCACGTCGCGATCACCGCGCCGGTACGTTTTGTGGACCCGCTGTATCTCCACTGCCAGATCGGTCATAAATGTCATTCCCTGTAGCGGTCTCGCCAGGTGCAGAGGCACGCTCGAGCTCAGGCGATGAGCGTCCCCTGTGGTGCGGCCGATCTGTCACTCACGCCGTCGGCGCCGCCTTCAGTGATCTAAGCGCAAGACAGCCGGCCGACCGGCCACGCCGGTGTTCTGGCCATGAATGCGTTCCAACTGGCAGGACACGTGCCGCGGCAGCGCCGGGGCTCGACCCCGCACACTTGGACCCGCGGGCCGGTCGGCGAGGCCTGGCACGGGTTCCCAGCGCGCTGCGTGTCAGAGTGTTGACTCGGCACCGTTCCGGCCATCCGAATGTCGTTCCCGATCTCGGGCGCCGGGCGCTGCATGGAACGGGCAGCGCGCCACGGCGGGAGTGGGTACCTCGACCTGCGCAGGCGGTCGCGCCAGTACGGGCACGGCGGGTCGCGACCGGACCGTGACGGTCAGCGTGATCGGCTGCTTCGGCCTCAGCGTCACTTGTGGATCGGTGTCGATGTGGCGCTGCGACGTGCTGAACCTCACCTGATGGGCAATTGTCGCGAGGATCAAGTGGCCCGACAGCATCGCGTAGTGATTGCCGATGCAGATGCGTCGGCCGGCACCGAACGGCATGTAGCCGGTTGCCGACAGTCCCACCTTGCTCTCGCTGCTGAACCGATCCGGATCGAACCGTTCGGGATCCGGGAACTGTTCCGGACGCCGGTGCATCGCATAGGGGCTGATGCACACAAGAGAACCGGCCGGGAGGTGATAGTCGCCGATCGCGACGTCGCGCAACGCCTGCCGCGTGAACATGTAGACCGGCGGGTAGAGACGCAGGGCTTCCTTGAACACCTGGAGCGTGTACGGCAGCCGCGCCAGGCTCGGAAACCCGCCAATCTCATCGTCCCATTCGCGATCCACTTCGTCGAGCAGACGCGCGTATATTGCCGGGTGCTGCGACAGGAGGTGCCAGGCCCAGGTCAGGGCCGTCGCGGAGGTTTCATGTCCCGGCATGAACATGTTCATCGCTTCGTCGCGAATCTGCTCGTCGCTCATCGGCAGGCCGTCGTCGTAGCGCGCGAGCAACAGCATGGAGAGAAGGTCGCCATGGTCCTTGCCGCCGGCCCGCCGATCGGCGATGAGCCGGCTCACGGTGCGGTTGAGGAGACGGACCGCGCGCCGATACCGGATATTCGCCGGCGTGGGGTACTCGATCGTGAGAGGGAGCAGCGCGCTCACCTGAGAATTGAAGCCGTGAATGGCGTCGGTCAACGCCGCGCCAAGGTCATCTGCCTCGGACAGCAGATCGGCACCGAACATCGTCTTGCCGACGATCCAGAGCGTCAGACGGACCATCTCGCGCTGGATGTCGATGTCCTCGCCATCTTTCCAGTTGCGGCTCATCCGCGCCGCATATCCGGAGATCACGCCTGCATGGACGCCGACTCGCTGGGACTGAAAGGCCGGGGCGAGGAGTCTGCGCTGGCGTTGATGAAATGCGCCGAGACTCGTCAAGAGGCCGTTGCCGAGTACCGGCTTCGCGAACGTGCGAAAGTTCGACGACTTGTCGAAGTCATCCGCGTGCTCGACCAGGACCTGATGGGCGAGCTCCGGCGAGTTGATCAGGATGAACTTCAGCCAGCCAAGCCGATAGGCGCCGATTTCGCCGCACGTCTCGTACACCTCCATGAACAACGCGAGGCGATCTTTTCTGAACTGGCGCAACTTGCCGAGAACAGGCAGTCCGCGCACCGACGGGATTCTGGCAGCCACGTGTCTCTCCCCTCGTGACGAATTGACGAATCGGCGCCCCGACGCGAAAGTCGGGCTGTCTTTCTCACCGCGCGCGGCGACGCTCAGCCCCGTCACCGGCGCCTGTGCGGACCAAGGTCGCTCAGGACTGCGACGCCTCGGTCGGATCCGCAAGATGCCGTGTCAGAAATGCGTTGATGGCGAGGGCCACGGCCTGCGGCTGCTGGGTGATGCAGAAATGGCCGCATCCGGGCAGGATGTGCGCTTCCCCCATCGGAAGCCCGGCGGCGAGCTGCCGGCAGTCCTCGGGTGTGGAGGCAAAATCGGTTTCCCCGCCCAGAACAAGACATGGAATCGTCACGCGATCCAGAGCCAGATCGGGTGTGCGTGAATAGCTGTCGAAGAACTGCAGCCAGCCGTAGGGACCGATCCGGTCGCGCACGCGCTCGGCCATGGCCGATGTCCACTCGGGCGACAGGCGAGCTGCTCCGGACCGCGCCTCTAATCCACACTCGAGCAGACGCGGGAACTCGTCAAGGTAGTAGCGCAGCACGGCCCAATCGAAGTCCTCCTGACGCGGCTTGTAGAACGGCGACACGAACACGGCCGCGCGCACGCGTTCCGTCCCGTACCGGTCGAGAAACGACAACAGCGCGTTTGCGCCAAACGAGTGCGCCACGAGCACCGGACGGTCGAGCGCCAGGAGGTCGAGTCCAGCCCGCACCCACTCCGCCCCGTCGACTCGGCGGCCCCATCGGTTGCCCTGTGTGCCCGACCATGGCAGCTCCAGGCTGAAGGCACGGTACTGCGGCGTCAGCTCGCGCCGGAGAGGGTCGCAGAAATTCCAGCGTTCCTCCATCCCGTTGATGAACGCCACAGCCACCGCGTCGGATGCGCCCGGCCAGGCATACGCGCCCAACTGGCAGCCCTCGAGGCTACGGCTGGCGTAGAGGCTCGCCTCTCGCGTGATCGCTGCGCGACCTGGCGCACATGGGAAGCTGCCAAGCCGGGAACCATCACCGGTGATGGCGCCGAACCCCGTGACAACGGCTCTGTACGGCGTCATGAAGTCGCCCGGCGCTAGGTGGCGAGGATCTCCCCGCCGTCCACGCCGATCACATTCCCGGTGATCCAGGACGTCTGGGCGGTGGAGAGCAACGCAATCGCGTGCCCGACATCGTCAGGCTCGGTCAGGCGCTGATGAGGATTGAACGTGCGTGCCCGGTCCACGAGCTGCTCGTGGCCGGGGATCCGCGCAAGCGAGGGGGTGAGCGTGACCCCGGCCCGCACCGCATTCACCGAAATCTGCAGCGGCGCGAGCTCGAGCGCGAGCTGCCGCACGTGCGACTCGAGGGCGCACTTGGCCGCGGACACCGCGCCGTAATGCCGGCTGGCGCGCGAGCTGCCTGCGCTTGTCAGCGCGAAAATCCTGGCGCCGGCGCTCAGCAGCCCGGCCTGCAGCAGGTCCTGCACCCAGTACACCAGGCTATGCGCCATCACCGACATCGTCATATCCATCTGACGGCGGTTGATGATCGACTCGTCTGGTGTGCGCCCGACGAACGGCAGCAGGGTGCCGAAGGCCAGCGAGTGGACCAGCACCTTGAAGCCGCCGGCCTCGCGCACGCCCGGCGGAAGGCTCGCGAGGATGTCGGCTCGCTTCGCATCGCTGGCGGCGTTCTCGTTGAAGAACTGGACCTCGACGCCGTTCTGCCTCAAGGACGAGACGAGCGCGCCGACCTCGTCCTCACGCTCACGCGAATCCAGATGAACGCCGGCGACGTTCATGCCCTGGCGGCTGAGCGACAGCGCACAGGCACGCCCCATTCCGCTGGACGCGCCGAGAATCAGAGACCATTCACCAGCCATGCACATCACCTCTTGTCCTCTGTTCGTGTAAGGGTTCCTCACTCTGCGCCCGCCGCTCGTGGACGGCCGCACGACGATCGCGAGCTGCCACTCCGACGACGGCGCCGCCGAGCAATCCTGCTCACGCTCGGATTCGCGCCGCGAGGATCGTCCCCCGATGCCGGTGGTGATGCCCATCGCAGGCGTCGGCAAGGGTCCGCCGGGAGCTCTCGACGGTGCCATCGACCGAGCCGGGCCAACTCGTGCAAAGCTCTATCCGCCCGGCCGGCCTGCCGGAGCGGTCCCGCCGGACACCAGGTTCCGGGTGTCGCTGCCGTCGGATGCTGCCGCCGCCAGGGCACTCGCCGGCCGGAGCGCCACGACGACCCGTCCGACTGTGACGATGACGCGATCGCAAATTCTGACCTCGCCCGAGAAGACAGCGGCATCGGAGAGCGTTGTCTCCAGCTGCACGTGGTGAACCAGCGTGTCACCGGCATAGGCGTGGTCGTGAAACTCGATCTCGGACATCGAACCGAACAGCATCACCTGCTCGTCGGCGTCGCCCGATTGGCGATTGGAGAGAACCTGCAGGACGCCAGCCGACTGACAGAACGACTCGATGATCAACGATGGCGGGTAGGCGCACGCGTCATCGCGCTCGCCCGCGGCGGCAAAGCACGGCTCGTTCCGACTGATGTTCTTGATCGCGACGATGCGCGATCCCGCATCGATCGTCCGGACAACGTCGACCAGCAGCATCGGATACCGGTGCGGAAGAATGAGCTTGATGTCGGAATGGGCGATCATATGTCTCGTTCCAGGCGAAAGACGGTTTTGACCTCCGCCACCTTGCCCTGTGCGCTGCTGCACACGGCCTTGACAGTGAGGCTGGCGGAGTCCGATTCGCGAGTGCAGGCGCAGTCCACGTCGAGCACGTCTCCCGGCTGCAGCGGCAGCCGGAACCGTGTCGAGACAACCAGGCGGAGCGTGGCCGCCTCGCCGGCGGCGGCGGCGTAGCGCCGCACCGCCTGGCAGACCGCCTCGAGGATGAAGACCCCGGGATAGATCCGGGTGATCCGGGTAGTGGCCGGGGAAGAACGGCTCGTTGGCCGTGATCGCCTTCCTGGTCCGGATCCGGCCGGGCTCGAGCGCGAGCACCTGGTCGAGCGCGCTCAGCGGCGCGGCATAGTAACGAGGCGTACGGCTCATGCCTGCGCCCGCTCTCGACGACGACGTCGTGCACACGGCGCGGAGACAGTTGAGGCGCGGCAGATCCGATCCGCGATCTTGATCGCGTCCTTCTTCTCGAGCACGACCATGATCTCAAGCGCCATCAGCGAATCCACGCCGAGGTCGTCCACGAACTTCGCGGTGTCGGTGATCGTCTCGACCGGAACGTCCAGGATGTCCGCGATCGTCCGACGCAGCTCGGGGAGGACCGTTGCGACCTCGATGTGCACGTCCATCTCGCCTCCTCAATCTTCGGTTTGAATCGTCCAGCGTCGCGCTGGCTCGAGAGAACCAGTCCGCCGTCGACCTGAATCACCTGGCCCGTGATGTAGCCCGCGCGCTCTGAGGCCAGGAATGACACGACGTGCCCGATCTCCTCAGGTTCGCCGGCGCGGCGCCGCGGCACGTCCCAATCACCTTCTCGAGGTTCGACACATCGCACTGCTGGTGAAACGCGCGGCGTCCCGTCGCCACGATCTCGTCAGCCGTCCGCTGCGCGGCGGCGGCGTCGCGGCGGTAGCAGAACGCCACGTCGGATCCGTCGGCGGCCAGCTGGGCGGCAATCGACCGGCCGATACCACGAGAGGCGCCAGTGACGAGCGCGGCTCGCGTGCTCATCACGCCACCTCCAATCTCGGCGAAGAATGGTGACCCGTGCCGTCGAAGCCCACGCCTGCAGGCGGCCCCGAGCGGAAGGCGATGTCGGCGACCCCGCGGCAATCGAGCTCCGCGGCCAGGCCGCGCAGCGGCCCGCATTCGATGAACAGCGTCACGCCGGCGGCCATCAACTCTCTGACCGCGTCCGCGAAACGCAGCGGTGCACCGAGTTGTTCCACCACACATGCGACGACGTCGTCGCCGTCGCGATAGAAACGGCCGCGCAGCGGCGAGAAGCAGGAATTGCCGGCGCTCGGCGCGTCACGTGCTCGACTTTGCGCACCAGCGCCGCTGTGATTCCCCTCAGCGAGCGCTGATGCGGACCGCAGGTGACCTTCAGCCGCCGGAACCGAATCCCGAGCATGCGCGCCAGGTGTTCGGCAGCGGCGATCCCGGCGCGGTGGCCCACGAGGACGGTTTCCGTCGAAGAGTTCTCGACGGCCACCGACACCCTCGAGTCGTTGAGGATCCGCAGGAACGTGATCGACGCGGAGGGGGACAGGTTCACCGAGCCCATGAGGCACTGCGTCCTTCTCGACGCGAGCGCGTTGAAGCGTCGCGCGACGATCTCGGCGCCGTCGCGTAGCGACAGGGCGTCGGCCGCGACGAGCGCAGCGATCTCTCCGAAGCCGTGCCCGACGAGCGCTCGCGGCCGTACACCCTCGCGCTGCAGCCGGTTGTAGCCGACCACCGATGCCAGGAAGATCAGGAGGTCGAGCCCGCCGCCGGGTTGGCCGCCGGACAACGTCCTCGCGAGCGGAGCGCGCCAGAACTGGCGGGCGACGTCATCCACTTCCGCGAACATCGAGGCCATCTCGGGACACGTGTCCTGATATGCCTGAAACCCGGCCCTGTCGAGCGAGCCCTGACCGGGGAACAGGACCGCGATCTGCTGTCCGAACATTGTGTGGCTTCCCTTTCGAGCCTCTTCGCGGCCCGTGGCGCATCCGCGTCTGCCGCAATTCGCGGCGTCACTGCTAAGAGCGCAAGGGATGCCGCAGATCGGACATGTGGGCCGGCGGAGGAGGCTGTCCGCATTGGAAATGGCACCACGCATTCATCAGTGGGAGTGCCCGATGACGTGGGGTCTCGAGTCGGACAGTGCCGTGCTGGTGAACGAAGCGCATCCGGTGGATGCGTGTCGTTGTGACGACTGCCGGATCGCGCGGGCGCGACGGCAGTGGCACGCCAGCTGGTCCAGGGAGACAAAGCGGCCCGTTCGCCACCGTGACCTCCCGGACGACTGTCAGCGATTGAGCGACCCTCCCGCCGCGTAGGGGGGGCCCTGTGGCGATCAGCGAAGTAGCGAGCGGACATGCGGACATGACTCGGTGACATGGTCGTGAGGAGCACCGGAGTGAACGCTCACGACGACAACGAGTCGCTTCCCCCGTGGCTGCGCGCCAGCGCAAGCGCTGAATCCATCCTGTGGGCACGACCAGGGATGCGACCTCGACGCTCCTCGTGGGGGGCACGCGTGCGGCTGGGCCGGAACGGATGCGACACTCAGGCGGGCATCCCTAGCTTGTCCTCGGCAACGTGTGGTCTCCGCTGCTACTAGTGACGCTGAAACGGGCGACGTGGACGCACAACAGCGGAGACCCAGCCATGAAGAAGATCATCAGGTGGGGAAATACCTGCGGACTCTGCGGTCGGGAATGCCGCACCGCCCTGTGTACCCATTGTCGTCCGATGCAGGCGAGGACCGCATCATCTCGCAGGAAACACGGGCAGCGCGGCGGGAGTACCTCAGCCGACGAGCACGACCGGCATTCCGCTGCCGAGGTGAGGATCGTGCGCCGCCGATTAACGTCCCTGCCTATGAGAGGTGCCGCGGCTCACGGCCTTCCTCTCGACCGTTGCCGCCGGGCGATACGCGGGTCTGGCTGGATCGTCGACGACGGCCAGCGGCGCACCAACGAGGAGATCAGCCGCAATCCGCGGAATACCACGCGCAGCGAAAACCACGGTGGGTTCATGACCGTTTCGATCAGAATACGGGGACTCCGCTCAATCGAACGCGTCGCAGAATCGCAGGATCGCGGATCGGCGAGACGGTTGGCGTTATACCAGGCAACCGCGCGGCTCACCCGAAACCCGTAGTTCGACAGGATTTCATCGTAGCCACCGGCGAACACGTCGAGATAGCTCGTGAACGGACCGTAGCGACGGGCGACCGCGTCCTGGACGGCCTCGATCGTGTCCTCCATCACGTCGTTGACGTGATGGAACTCACGCAAGTGCGTCCGTCCGTCGGATTCAAGACCTGCGTCGCAGAGAGCGTACGGCAAGTCGCGAACCAAGTGCACCGTCAGTGGGAAGAGCAGATCTTCGAGAACCGACGTCCGCGACGTCCGCTGCGTACCGAATACGTGCGCCCACGCCGGGGGCGGCGCGCCGCCGCTGTCGAGGGCGCGTACCGCTTCGAGATAGCGTTCGCCAAACTTCGACGCGAGCAGAGCGATCCACGTCCAGTCCAAATCTGACGGGGATCCGAAGCCATCGATCAACCGCCTGGTCATTAGCGCGTACACCAGTGTAAAGACGCAGCGTCGGTCGCGCGCCGCCTCGAATCTCGAGGTGAGGTCCTCCAGCACCGAGGCGAGCGCGGCCAGACGGCCGAGCTCACCCGGCATGGCCTCAGCACAACCCCCGACGTTGCGCCGTTGTCGTTCTTGCATGCAGCCCGCCACGTGAGCCGATCGAATCCCTGGGTCGCGGGCGAGACGGCGGCTGTCGCTGCCGCGTTCGTCCCTGGCCACAGAACGCTTCGTCATCGTCACGCGACGGCGCGGGCGCTCGCCGCGACCTCCTGCGATCGTCGTGCGAGAAAGCCATCGAGAAACGACGTCGAAAACCTTCCCGCCCGGAAGTCTGGATCGGCGAGGATCCTCCGGTGCAGCGGCACCGATGTCTTGATGCCCTCGATCGCCGTCATGTCGAGCGTACGGCGCATCCGCGCGATGGCGCTCTGACGGTCAGACGCGTGCACGATGATCTTCGCGATCATCGAATCGTAGTACGGCGTGATCGTACAGTGGGTGTGCGCGGAGGAATCCACCCGAACGCCAGGGCCACCGACGACGTGAAAGCCGTCGATCACGCCCGGTGACGGCAGGAACGTCTCGGGATCCTCCGCATTGATGCGGCACTCGATCGAATGACCCGTGAATCTCACGTCGGATTGGCTGAAGGACAGGCGCTCACCGGCGGCAATGCGGAGCTGCTCTTTCACGATGTCGATGCCCGTCACCATCTCGGTGACGGGATGTTCCACCTGCACCCGCGTGTTCGTCTCCATGTAGTAGAAATGCCCCGCCGCATCCATGAGGAATTCGAAGGTGCCGGCGTTGGTGTAGCGGACTGACTTTGCCGCGTTCACCACCAGGCGGCCCATCCGGCGGCGCACCGACGTGGTCACGGCCGGCGACGGGGTTTCCTCGATCAGTTTTTGATGTCGCCGCTGAATAGAGCACTCACGCTCCCCGAGGTGCACCACGTTGCCGTGCTGGTCGGCCAGGATCTGGAATTCGATGTGCCGCGGATTCTCCAGGTACTTTTCCAGATAGACCGAGCCATTGCCGAAGGCGGCTTCCGCTTCACGCCGGGCACTCCAGAATGAGGAGGGAAGTTCCGAGGCGCACCGGACGATCCGCATCCCGCGACCGCCGCCTCCCGCGACGGCCTTGATGATGACGGGATAGCCGATGTCTCGCGCCAGCGCAACGGCGGCGGCCGCATTCTGCAGCGGCCCTTCGCTCCCGGGCAATAGCGGCAGACCCGCCTTGCGCATGGCGTCGCGCGCGCGCACCTTGTCTCCAAGGAGGCTGACGACCTCCGGCTGAGGACCGATGAAGGTGATGTGACACGCTCGGCACACTTCGGCGAGATTCGCACTCTCAGACAGGAAGCCGTACCCTGGGTGAATCGCGTCCGCACCGGTTATCTCCGCCGCGCTGATAATCGCCGGAATGCTTAGATAGCTCTGGGCACTTCGCGGCGGGCCGATGCAGATGTCTTCGTCGGCGAAGCGCACGTGGAGTGAATCGGTGTCTGCCTCGGAATACACCGCGACAGTCTTGATGCCGAGCTCCCGGCACGCCACGATGATTCGCAGCGCAATTTCGCCGCGGTTGGCAATCAGGACTTTTCTGAACATGCAGTGTATGAACCGAGTTCGGGATCCAGAAACGGCGAGGGGACCGTTTGTCCCCTGCTTGTACTTTGCGCAGACGGCAGCGAAAAGCGGCCATCGAGGCGCCGCGACCATCTGAACCAAGTGGCCCATGGACCGTCATCGAGCGCGACGTCTGTACCGTTGCACCTGCGGATCCTCGACGGCCCCGAGTTCCAGTCCGGCCGCATGACCACCGGGCTCACGGAGCGGTTCCTCGCCCCGCCGACACCGCGCCGTTGGCGGCCACCGCCTGAGCGGCTCGTGGCGTGGCCGTTTGCGCGCCCCGCTCACGCATATAGCTGTAACGTCGGCACCAGGAGGAACACCGCCACCGATCGAGGTGGCATCTCATGGACATTCCCCTAGCGCCGGTGACCGGTGGTCGCCAGGGATTGGCGTCTCCGGCCGTGGGCTGCGGCGCGCGCCGGTGACAGCGTGGCGGCAAGCCTGACACAGGTGATCTGAACGCGCTGCCGGCGCCGCTTCGAACACGACCATGCCGGCGGATGCGGGTGAGGTGGAGCGGATCATATGGGCGTAGGAAAGCGTGTTCTCGAGCACGGGTGTGGCACCCGGTTCGTGCCGGCCTGGTTGTCCGCGTCCTCGCCATTCGAGCTGTTCAGGCGCGTCTATGCGCGTGCCGTCCGGGCAATGCTCGCCGTCGAGGAATGGCCGCCGGACGTGCGCGACATCCGCACACGCCTGCTTTTCATCGCCAACGACGAGGATGCGATCGTGCCGGCGGGTGAGGTACCGCAGGTTCGCTGATCTTCATGCCGGAGCCGACTTCTGGCAGGTACGCACGCGTGGTGCTGGAGTTTTCTAAATCGGGAGGCAGAGCCGGCGCTCTGCACGCCGTCGCGATGACGCCGTACCTGCTCGTCGAGACCCGCTGCGCGTGGGAGTCCGGCGACGTGGACGGCTTGATCGCCCTCGCCGCGCAGTTCGGGGCCGCGGGTCACAGCGTCGATCTGTTCCTGATCCAAAACGGTGTGCTTATGGCGGCAGACGACAGCCCGTCGCTGGCGCCGCTGGCGGCGCTGCCGTCCGTCACCGTCTGGGCCGATGGGCTGGCACTGGCGGCGCGAGCGATCCCCGCTGAGCGCGTGTCAACTCGCGTGTGCGTCGCGGATTTCACCGCGCTGGTGGGGCTGATGACGCGCCCGGGGGCCAAGACGATCTGGCATTGATGCCGCCGCACCGCAGGGGTCCAGCTTCAGGATTGCATCCAATCCCGCATCCCATCCGATAGCGCTCTTTTTTGGCGTCATGGGCGCGCCGTACCAGTCGGAAATGACGGCTTCGGTGTTCAGGCTCGTCGACGCTGCGCTCGCCGCAGGTCACACGGTTACTGTCTGGACGTGCGGTGGCGCGACCACGCTGACGCGCGCCGCGCTCGATGCCAACAAGCCCCGCACACTCAACGGCCGGTCACAATCCGCGAATCGCGCATTGTCATAGGAATTGTGATACACCTGCTGATGTCCGTGCGCGAGCGCGCGTGCAGATAGGGCTGGGTGTGCAGATCGTGCCAGCGTTCATCATATGGGCGACGCGACCGTCACGGGAAGAGATGGAGCCACCGCGGCGATCTTCCAGCGCTGGTTCAACGGCGGCTCGGCTGCCGGGCTCCTCGCCGATCTCGATGGCTGGCTAGGTGCCTGCGCGCGCCGGCCCGGGATGGCGCCGCTCCTCGCGCTCGCGCTCGTCCTCGCGGCCGCCGATCGAGACGATTCGCCGGCCGCGCACCACCAGCTCGATCTCCTCCCGGGCTCGATCCAGGCCGAGCTGCTCACGGCAGCACGGGAGTTCGCCGCCAAGACCCTCGCACCGGCGATCGCCCGCCTCTCGCGCCTTCTTGATTTCGCCGCCATGCCGAAGAACGCGCGGGCGCACGTCACGCACGCGATCGGCATCGCCTTGATGGAACAGGGCGCTCTCGATCCGGCGCTCCGCGCCTTGGCCGAGGCCGCGGACGCGTTTGGCGCCGCGGGCGACTCGTTACGTCGCGCCGACGCGCTCGACGACCTCGGCATCGTCCAGCTCTATCGCGGCGACCTGCAGGCCGGCTTGGAGACGCTGCTTGCCGCAGCCGCGCTCCACGTCGCTGCGCGCGACCGCCGGCGAGCCGCTCGTTCCATCAATCACGTCGGGGTCGCGCTGCGAAAGTGCGGCGACGTCGAGGCCGCGCTGGCCTGGACGTTGACCGCCTTTCGGCTCCGTTGCTCCGCGGCGCCGCTCGGCGAGATCGGCGATTCGCTCGACAGCCTCGGTCGACTGTTCGTCGCCACGCGGCAGCCCGAGGTCGCCGTCGAGCTCCATGGTCGCGCGCTCGTCCTGCGGGAACAGCTCGACGACGCTGCAGCCACAGCGAAGACACTCGCCGCGCTCGGTGTCGCCCAGCGCCGGGCGGGCGCGCTCGACGCCGCGCTCGCCAGCCACCGCGCTGCGCTGCACGCACGCGTGCAGATGCGCGATCCTGTCGGGATCGCCAACTCGCGCAACGATCTGGGCGTCGTGCTCCGGAGGTTGGGGCGATTGCGCGCCGCGCGCAAACAGCTTCGGCGCGCCTATGCGCTCCGCTGCGCGCTCGGCGACCACGTGAACGCGCAGCGCAACGCCTTCAACCTCGGTCAACCTTTCTTGCGCCGGGCGGGGGGGCGATAGTCGAGGACCGGCTGCAGGCTCTTTCGGTGCTCATCGAACTCCTGCTTGGAGTAACCCGACCGATAGCCGTATGCGCTCAGGATCTCCATCGCCTGGAGCGTCGTCGTCTTCAGCTCGGCGGCGACCTCGCCCAGCGAGATCTGCCCCAGGCGATATCGCGCGGCGAGCTGCGTCTCCTTTGCCCTGCGATTCCACTTATCCACGGAGGACCTCTTTCTGGATCGCGCTCAGCACGTCGGAGTCGTGCCAGCCGAAGCACTTCAATCCTTCGAGCGCTTCGACCGCGCGCTCGCGAGTGATGACGCCCTTGTCCGCCATGTGAACGATGATGTCCGGCGTGCGCAGGACCTTGACACCCTCGGCGGCGAGCTTCTGCTTGAGGAACTCGTCCTCGGTGCACAGATACTTGGCGCCGATGCGGCGGTACGTCTCGACCGTCTTGGCGACCCCCGCTGCGCCCTGCTCGCCGGCCTGTCTGTCGCCGGCTTTGTCGGCAAGGCGGACCTTGCCGGACTTGATCCAGTCGCGCACGTCAGCGGCGGAGAAGTAGCCGGCGCGCGCCAGACGCGGCAGGTTCTGCAGCTCCGACTTCGTCACCACCATCGCCTCGGCCGTGGTGTTGAAGTATTCGTCGATCAGCTGGACTTGGTCCAGGAAGAAGAGACACGAGAGTCCCATGGCTCCTCGATCTTTCAGTGGGCGGCGGACTTGGTCCCGCCATTGACCTTGCGCAAAATTGCGTCTTTTCGAAACTCCAGATAGTTGTCGATCACCTGTTCGGCGTCGTCGGATACGGACATGTGGAGCGTCCCGGTCTTCTTCAGGGACTCGAGCGCGCAGCCGCCGCCGTGCAGGGTCGCGATGTGCTCGGGTGGGCCGGGCGACATGCGCGTGACGTCGCGCTCCAGCCAGGCGCTGATCCGATCCATCGACACGTCGAACCGAGGATGGAACGTCCCCACGCTGGTGCGCAGATCACCGACACCGCGCAGGCATTGATAGATGTACCCGTCAGGTCCGAACAGGAACGCCTTAGCCTTGGTGGCGGCGCAATAACTCATCCGCGGCAGGGCACGCCGGCGCGCGCCGCGGATGATCGATTCGAGCATGTCGGTCACGCGGAACAGCTTGGTGTCGTCGAACGACGCGAAGAGCGCCGCGTCCGGGCCTTCGCGCAACCCGAGCCAGTCGCGCACGAGGGCGTCCTCTGCGGCGAGCGATAGGCCGCGACACGTCCTATCCTCGACGGGCGCGAGGTAGGCGCGGAAGTTCGGCCGCGCCGGCCAGCCCCGGTCGTGGACAAACCGCGCCAGGTCGGTCAGGGCGTGTACATTGGTCTGATCGACGTTGGTACGCCAGGAGCACCGACAACCCGGCGTCGAGCGCCAGTTCGAGGTTGGCGGCGATGCGGGAGAACGTGCCGCCTCCGCCGGCGAGCGGCCGGCGAATGTCGTGCACCCGCGCCGGCCCGTCGAGCGTGATCTGGACGAATTGGATCGTGTCGCGCACGCGCACCAGATCGTCGAGGAACGTGTCGAGCAGGAAGCCGTTGGTGATGATGCGAAACAGATACTCGTCGCGGGCGCCCTCGTCGAGGATCCCGAGGACGACCGAGCGGGTCGACTCCTGCAGCGTCTCTCCGCCGATGAAGGTCACGTGCGGACGGTCGCGGAGCTCCAGGTGTTCGGTCAGAAAGGCGCGCATGTTCGCCATCCCGTCGAGGAAGTCGCGCACGCCCACGGCGTGCGAGGCGGGACTCGAGGTCAGCTCTCCCTCGTAGCAATAGCCGCAACGGAAGAAACAGGAGTACGTCGGCGAGACGGCGAAGATGGTCGGCTCCCGTTGCGCCGCGATGCGCATCGTCTCGCGCAGTCTCAGGAGGACCTCGTGCTCCTCTTCACGCGACTCGACGAGGTACATTCGTTGGCGCATCCGTTGCGCGAAGTCTGAATCGGTCGAATGCGTGCCCGCGGCGATTCCGTGGATCTCGGCGACGCACGAGTCCGTCAGGACGTCCATCGCTCCGGACAGCGTGCTGACGTACAACGTCGCGTCGGCCCCAAGGCGCTTGGTCAAGAGATAGCGGCTGAGCTCCATCGGCGCCGTTAATCCCGGTTCTGCCCGCGCGGCGTGGGCGGCTTCTCGCCAGGGGGCGCGGGTGGACTTTCGGGCGGATCGTCGTCCTCGTCGTCGATATCGTCATCTCCCTGGACCGGGCAACAAGTGAAGCGGAACCGCCGCAGAAAATTGGCGTCGGCGGCGTCAATGTTGGACCACAGCCAGTCGTCGTCATTGATTGATTTGCTCATCGTTCGCTCCCGTCAAAAGCGTCAGGCTTGTAAAGTTACCAATAGCGGTCGTGACTCTCGCCGGAGATCGGCGCGCGCCGCCGGCGGCCCGATCCGCAACGCCAGGCTCAAGTAGTACCCGTCGAGGGCCAGCATGAGCCCGTCCTCGACCATCCCTTCGATCCATGCCCCCCCGCCGGCCGCCGCTTCGGGCACGCGGGCCAGCACGGCCGCGAGCGGCCGCGCCGCGTCGCAAAACAAGTACAGCTCGCGCTGCCAGCCGCGCAGTCTCCAGGTCGTCTCGACGCCGCGGTCGGCGCGGCGCACGACGAGAGACTCGCCGTCGTCGCGATATTCGAGGCGGTAGGTCGTCGGCTCGTTGCGCCACGTCTTGAGCTTGCGCGCAAGCGGTGCCGCGTACTCCTGGGGATCGCGCCCGTCTACGTATTCGAACACGAAATAGTAGGCGAGATCGGCGACCGTCTCCTCCGGAAACGGAAAGACGTGGAGATAGGCCGGATGCGGGCGCACGTCGCGAACCCCGAGCGCTTCCCTTTGATTGAAGTAGGGGCTGAAGCGGTGAAGTTGCAGCTTGTTGATCCCGAGCGGCGGCGGAAGATGACGAACGCGCTCAACCAGCGCCGCCATGCGGGAGTACTCGCCGGGATCTTCAGAAGGGAAACCCCAGATCAAGTTCCACGCGACGTCGATCCCACGCTCACGACACCACTTCAGGAACTGAATGTTCTGAAGCGCCGTCGCGCCCTTCCGCATGAGCCGGAGGATCTCCGTGCTCAGGCTCTCGACGCCCGCTTGCACGGCGACGACGCCCGCATCGCGCAGCGCGTCGAGCTGCTCGGGCGTCAGGTTGACTTTGGTTTCATAGAACAGCTGCACGCCCAGCTGGCGCCGCGCAAGCTCGGGGAAGAGATCGGTGAGGTAACGAAGGTCGAGGATGTTGTCGACGGTCTGGAGGAAGCAGCCGTACCGCTCGTGCAAGTGTACGATCTCGGCCAGCGCGCGCGCCGGCGACTTGCTGCGGAACGCCATCGTGGAGCCGTTCAACCCGCAGAACGTGCAGTGGTTCTTCGCGCCCCACCAGCAACCTCGTGAGGTCTCGATGACCACCTGCGGGCTCGCCGGCCCCTCGATTGATTGACGGAGGGGGCTTTGGCGGATCTGCGCAAAGTAGTCGTCGTAGTCGGGGAACGGTAAGCCGTCGAGATCCTCGACGGGAACCGACGACGTTGTTGAGACCAGCTCGCGGCCGTCAGCGCGCGCAAAGACCCCGTCCATGGGGACGTCGGGGCCGCCCGCGCGGAGGGCGCTCAGGTAGGCCGGAAAGGTCGCGTCAGCCTCGCCGCAAAAGACGGCGTCAAGAAACGGAAACACGCGGAACAGCGTGAGGCCCATCCGCCCTTCGCAGTTCGCTCCGCCCAGCACCACCTTGAGTCGCGGATGGACCGCCTTGAGCCGGCGAGCCAGTGCCAGCGAGGCGGTCGTCTGCTGGAAGATGCTGCTGAAGCCGACGACGTCGTAACGGCTCCAATCGATGCGCGCGAGGCACTCATCGAGAAACCTGCCGGCTTCCCCTCGCACCCGCAGGGCCTCGACGACGTGTTCAGGAGACTGCCGGAATCGAGGCCTTAAGATCGCCTCGACGTATCGTTCCGGATCGGGGCAACGATCACCGAACAGCTCGCCAGCGAACAGCCATTCGCCCAACATCGCGTTGTACGTGGAGGACACGCAGTGGCAGAAGCGGTCGTGACTGGCGAGGCCGATGAATTCGGCGAAGTCGACGTTCAGGTGGTGCACGTCGCAGACGCCGCCCCGCAGCGCCACCTGGGCCTTAAGCAGGCCGAGCGCAATGGAAGGGTGATACACCGTGAACAGCGGCATGTTCACCAGCGCCACCCGAAATCCGCCTGCGTCCAAATGCCGCAAGCAATCCCCCAATTCAGGAGCCCAACACGCTACCGGAGACGTGTCTGTCTATACCATCAATCCGGAATTGTCAATACGGAATGTCCGCAACACCCCACGAGCTCCACGGTCGCCGGACTCAAATCACTCGACCGAGATTGAGCGTTGGGATACGCTCCGACGATCACGTCTACCGCAAGCGACATGTGGCCGCCTCTGAACTACGATCGCTGCCGATCGCTGCTTCAATCGATTCCCACGGGGAGCACGAAGGTCCTTGCGAACTGGGCATTCACGAGCGCCAGCCTTGCCTATCTCCACCCTCCGGCGACGAGCGAAGCCGAGTGGCTCTCCAGGCGACCGAACTCGCCATTTGATTTCGAGTTCTTTCTCGCGATCGTCCGAAGTTATTTCGAGCAAACCGATTGGTTGTCCGATGTGTTGAGCGGCGCCGATCCGCCGTTGCCGATCCCCGCGCCTGCGACGGCTCGGCGCCTGTTGCCCAGCCGGTTCACGATCCAAGAACGACAAGATCCGCTCAACGAGAACCTCGCCACGATCGATACGCTGGCAAGTCCAATCGCACGGCGCCTGCTCGGTGGTGCGGTGCAATGGGCGCGACTCCATTTTCGACGGCAACCGGGGCAGAGCGATGCCGATTTCGAGAGTCGACTTCCGGCCGCCCCGTTCGATTTCAAGTTCTACGCGCACGTCCTGGCGACGATGTTCAGGATCGTGGGTGCCCGTGACGATGCGCCGACTCCTGGAGAGGAGCCGGCATCGTCCGAGTCGCTGTCCGCGGCGATCAGGTTGGGCGCAAGATTGTTCGGCGAAGCGGTCCAACGGCTGATGTCCATGCCATCAGCGCAGCGCACGGACGCGTTCGAAGGCTTTGCCCGCGAAATCGAGCGCGCCACCCGCGGCACGTGGTCGGCGACGAGACTTCCTTCCCCCGACGGAGGAACCATATTCGTCGGCGACGGTGCCGGTCGAGCGCTGGTCTTCAATCCACGGGGCAACATGTACTCTGGCAGCATCGCCAACCGGATCGCTTTCCCATTGTCGGGCGACATCTATCGTCCGTACCTCCCCGACTATTCGAGACTCAGAGCCAGGTAACAGAATCGAGACGAAGCGCGGAGCCTGGCGTCGGTTGCTCCGCAGGCCTCTTTTCAGCGTCCCTTTGATGAGCATGACGTGCCGCTCGGGACATCCGGATGTCGATAGTGGTGTGTATAGGGCGCCCAACCCAGGAGCCCGCGAGATTGGTCCGAGAGCCGGAGTGGCGATACAGTTTCACGCCGCTCTACCCGCGCGCGGACCTGTCTGAGGGGATCGGAGAGCCGGGGGAAGGGCTCCGGGAATCGCGCTGGCGTCTCGCTCAGGACTGGTCGGAGTAGTCCGTAGATTGCAAGTATGACTTCAGGAGTGTGAGGATCATCAAGAGCTCCGACAAAGACGTCTCGCCCAACATTGCGCGAACGCGCGGATCCAGGGTTAGTGACGCCTTGGCCTCTGTTTCCAACGCCCTCTCGATGGCTCTCTTCACAAACTCACCAAGATACAACCCGATCACTTCCCGTCCCTCGTCTTGACCCGTGTCCGCCACGTGGAGCCCCAACGCCGATGCTAGGACTCCACGCAATGCGACGACAATGCCGATTACGGATCGAGCCAGGAACCCGTCATGCGCAACCTTGTCGATCGGATAGATCGAGCCAACGTCGCATGCTCCGCCGTCCCAACAGGCGTTGTTGAGATCAAAAATGTTCCCCAGCCTCCACGAGAGCGGTGTGCTCGGGAGAAAGCCCAACCACAGAAGACGGGCTGCAATCCGTATCCACCCTGGAGCTGTCGTCTCGATCACGTGCTGCGGCGAGAACAGTTTCTCCTGTCCGGGCAGGAAGAAATCGGGCCGCCCCACCGCATGGATCCGAACTGGGGGGCCTGGATAGTAGTATGTCAAGATGCCGATGCCACGATTCAAGTGGGGTTCCACGCGCTCAAATGCCGGCTGCGACAGTCTTTCCTGTAACAGTGAGATGACGCTCGACGTCCTTTCATCGGACAACCGGAAGACCAACAATGGCAGTGGAATTCTCATGAGCTCGCGATAGTGGCTCAGATGCTTGGTCTGCACCTCGAGAGCGATTGCTGCTTCCCTCTTGGCCTCGTCGAGGAAGACCGCTCCCGGAATCTTGCCCTCGAAGAGCGGGAAGTGTTCCAGAATTGGACGCGTTGCCCGGCCAAACTGCCGCGTCTTCATCCAGTCAAGATACCGTTCAAAATCAGATAACAGCGGCTCCGTTCCCTTGAGCACAATCACCTCTGATCGGACCTTGTCTGGCGCAAGCGCCCAGCACACAGATCGATTGTGCCCCCTCAAGCGGTAGAGTTGCCCTTGTACCCTTGGAGCCGCGGATGCCATGAGTGGCACGCCGGAACGCAAGCGACTGAGCGCAGGCGCGACATACTGGGAAGCTTTACACACGGCCCTGTACACGTCAGGGGCTGCCTGTTCAACATCAAAAGTCGCCTCGACGGCGACCGATCGTGTCCCGCCTGCACCGCTCTCGGACATGACACCTCCGCCGCCCGCCATTCTACGACGTACTCGGGCGGTGGTTGTCACCAAACGCGGCATATGCGATGCTCCAAACGAAGCAGAAGCTCTCTGGCACGACGCTTCCGTAAGCGTGAGGCTGCAAAGGAGACAGGCGCCCACGCTGACGGAGTTCTTCCGTCGGTGGGCACGCGGGTCGGCGAACGACTACGCGAGCGTTTCATCGGGGAACTGCCCCCGCTCTCCCGAACATTACGCCGGCGCGCCTCGAAGGAGGTCTTGGTGGACGTTGTTCGTGCTCTGTTCGTCACACTGGCCGCGCTCGTCACCATCTACGTCGCGCGCTGGTGGATGGCGCTCTCTCGATCGCGCTCACTGCCGCCGAGCGCATTGGAGCGTGCCGCCGCACCGGGACTGATTCACGGCGCTATTGGATTCATCACGAACTTCTTCGACACTCTTGGCATTGGCTCGTTCGCAACGACGACCACGATTTACAAGGTCCGGCAACTCGTGCCGGACGAACGGATCCCCGGCACAATGCTGGTTGGCCACACGCTGCCGGTCACGGCGCAGGCGTTCGCATTCATAAGCGTCGTGGCGGTCGATCCCCGCCAGCTCGTCCTCCTCATCATCGCGATGATGGCCGGCGGCTGGCTCGGCGCCGGCACGGTCTCCCGTCTCCCACGGCGCGTGATTCAGGTCGGAATGGCCGCCGCGCTGCTGCTCGCGGGGCTGTTCATGACGATGGGGCTGCTGCAGCTCTATCCGGCCGGTGGTGACGCTCTGAGCCTGACGCCTCCGCGTCTGATCGTGGCGCTGGTTGCCAATTTTGTCTTAGGCGCGCTCGTGACGATCGGGATAGGCAGCTATGGACCGAGTCTCGTCCTCTTCAGTCTCCTCGGCATGGAGCCTCGCGCGGCGATGCCGATCATGATGGGTTCAGGAGCGTTCATGGGGACGGTAGCGGCGATGCGCTTCGTGAGCAGCGGACGCTACTCCGCCCGGGCGGCGCTGGGGCTCACGCTCGGCGGCATCCCAGGCGTGTTGATTGCCGTCTGGCTGGTGCGGTCGTTGCCTCTCGACATCGTCCGCTGGGGCGTGATCGTCGTGGTGTTCTACACGGCCGTGACGCTGATACGTTCGGCGGTCGAGGAACGGCGCACACTCGCCGCCGCGCGTGCGGGTGCTCCAGTGGGCCTGTAATCCCGATCCGCAGAGACCACGAATCGGGTCGCCCCGCCGCCGACGTGGGCGCAGACGCCTCCTCGACGCCCTGGCAGAATGCGTGCAGAAGCCTCGTGCGGTGCTCGACGCGCTGGTGGCGTAGCTACAGCAACGACACTGCGAACGTTCACCGCGGCGTTCACCGGCTGCGCGAGCGAGCCACTCACGCGTTCGACCCCACTCAATTGCTTGCTATCCTGGTCGCGGCCGGCGCGGCCACCACGAAGCCGAGCCGGTGGCGGACCCCGGCCCGACGGGGAGCGGTCACCAGCTCATGATGCGGTGAAGGTTGCTCGCGTCGATCGCCGTCGACGACTTCACAAGCCGTTCCAGGAGCTCCGCGTTCAGCTTCGCGTTCTCCATGCGCAGGCGATGGTGCTCCGCGTAGATGGCTTGCTTTCGCTTCAAGATCTCCAGCGCATCCGGGGAGAGGTTCGAGTGGTCTTTCTCCATTATTAGCCTCCTGGTAAAGGAGTATGCTCAAATCCCCGGCCCAGTCAAGGGTTCGCGTGCACCCTCGGGCTTGGCCTGGAGGCGGCAGCTTGACTTCGCGGGTGCGCTCATTTAAACCGCCTCTTTGTGAGACTCGATCCCAACCTCGCAACCGTTCACACACGGGGCGTCGTGCTCGCGGCGGGTCCCGCAGCCGAGCGCGCCGCCGCGTTCTTGTCACAGGAGCGCGATTGGGAGCCCATTCGCGTCCCCGAGCTCCTCGACGCGGCCGCGCTCGCAGGCAATCTCGACCGCCGCACTGTGCTCGTTGTCGCCGACGCCGTGCGCTCCTCCTCCGCTCTGCTCGTCGCCATTGCCGACGCGTTTGCAGCGGACGCGCCGCATGCGAACCTCGGCTTCCTCCACGGGCGCGGCGAGGGCGAGCTCCTCGATGCCGCGCGGGCGATCCCACCCGCAGCTGCCGCCGCGGCGGACTGCGGCGCGCCGGCGCCGATCGCCCTGTGGGTCGACGCCGATCTGCAGAGAGACGCGGAAGGGCTCTCCTTGGAGCAGGTCGCCGCCGGCCCGAACGGACTCGCCCAGCTCGCGCGAAACCCACCCGAGCTACTGATCCTCTTGGGCCACTCGAACGGTCACGACCTCGGCGCGGCCGGTGCGGCGTTGTGTCGCCGGGGCTCGCTGCAGGAACACGGCGCGGACGATCTCTTGCGCTTCCCGTGCCACTTCGGCGCCGACTGCCGCTTCATCGGCCGGCCGCGCGAGGAAGTGAACGTCGACCGCCTGCACGCGCGGCGGGTGATCCTGCTTTCCTGCTGGGGCGTGTCGATCGCGCCGTCGCCCTTCGCCGTCGACGCGTCGGTGGGGATCGGTCTGCTGCACCACGCGCGCGTGCAGACTCTGATCACCACGGTTCGCTCCGCGGAGATCGGGCGCGAGGATCTGCTGGCGTTCTACTACCTCGCGCGGACGGGCCTTCCGATGGGGCGGCTCGCGAACGCCGTGAACCGCAGGAGGCAAAGCCTCGGTCAGCGCGCCGAGTTCCTGTGCTTCGGCGATCCCTTCGGCACCTTGGCGCGCACCGTGGGCGACGCCTCTGCACGCGAGACCGACGCTCGAGACGCGGTGACGGTCGCGCTCGCACCGAGCGACGCCGCGTTCGATGTTTGCGTGCAGCTCCCGCGCGCGATCGCCGGGGAGCGCTCGATCGCCATCGTCGAGCGTGGTGCACGAGTGCGCGCGGCGCAGCTCCACGACGACCACACGCTCTATGTCAGCGCGGCGCCCGGCGACGGCGCGGAGGCGGAGATCAGCTTCGCCGCAGCCGAAGACCTCCACGAAACCGCGGCGCCGCTGACGGCGCTGAGCGACGATCTCGCCTACGCCACGTTCGCGCTGCTGACGCTGCGATCGCCGGGGCCGGGCGATCGGCCCCAGGCGCTCGGCGCTGCGTTCGACGCGCTGCGCTCGATCGTCGCGGGCTGGCCGCTGCGGCGCCTGCAGCCGGGCGCGGCCGTCTCGCGCTCGAAACTCCACGAGCCCTGGGTGCAGCTCATGCGCGCGATCGGAGACTATCAGAGCGCCATGATCGATCTCTTCGTAGGCACAACGCAGCGCGGGGGCACGAACTTCATGAAGCTGGCCGACGCCTATCACTTCGTCGAGGTGGAGGTCCCGGCGAGCGAGCCGTGCGACTATTGCGGGCTGCCCGTCTCCGATGCGCTCTACAAACCGATCCACGGCGACGTCTACCGGCGCACGGGCTACTGCCAAGCCTGCGGCACAGTGTACGAGGCTCCGCTCGACGCCGTCGAGCCGTGGATTCGCCTCGCAGGAGCGGCCCATTCCGACGTGAAGCCGCGACGTCGCTTCGAGATCACCGTGCAGGTCGCGAACCCGTTTGCGTTTCCGGTGCCCAGCCGGGCGGCCGCGGTGATCAAGCACTTCAACAAGGACGAGCACCTCCCGGTCTCCACGCCTCCGATCTACCTCGACGCCCGGCGGCCGAGCGGGCTGCAGATGACGATCGACGTTCCCGCCGACTATCCTGCGGGCGTGCACTTCATCGACGCGATCGCGTTCGTCGGTCCCCGAGTCGCGCACCTGCGCCGTGCGATCGTCGTCGGCGATGACGCTCTCTCCGTCAGTGTCGGGCCGCCACGCACGCCTCGATGAGATGAGGGCCCCGTTCGGCGACAGCCGGGGACACCATCGCGGCAGCCGGCGCATCGATCGTGGTCTCGCCTGCCAATCCTGCGTACGCCGTCTTCGACGAGGTCACAGCCGGAGGCAGGTGCATGCGGATGTAACCGTTTCGCATCTGCTCCCGCCACCGGTGCGCGTCGAGATTGCCAGCCGTGGTGTCATCACGCTCGTCCAAGGCCAACCTCTCTATCGCGTGCTTCCAGGTCACATGCGGCGCTCATCGCACGACCGCATAGGCTTGGCCGCCGCGCTGGCTCGCCGCCGCGACGACGCGCTCTCCGTCGACAGCGGTCGCGCACACCATGCCGAGCGAAGCGGCGTCGACCACTTCGATTTCGTGACCGCGGCCCTGGAGGTCGGCCAGGACCGAAGGGTCGCTACCCCGTTCGATCACGATCGGTACGGGGGCGAATCCGCCGCGGCGTGAACGACGTGGCGAGGTGATCGGTATGGAAGGTGAGCGCCTCCGCCGCGGCCTGCAAGCTCATGCCGAAATCGACGTGACCGAGGAAGAAATTCAGCGTCCATTGGTCCTGTCGATCTCCACCGGGGGTGCCAAAGGCGATGCTCGCATTCCCGTCGCGGGTCACGATCGTTGGACTCAGCGTGGTGCGCGGTCGTTTCCCAGGCGCAAGAGAATTGACGTGCCCTTCAACGAGCCAGGCCATCTGTCCTCGAGTACCAAGTGGAAAACCCAGACCGGGGACGACCGGTGAACTCTTCAGCCACCCGCCGCTCGGGGTCGCCACGACCATGTTGCCGTCGCGATCGGCAGCGGTGATGCAGCACGTGTCGCCGCGCTTCTCAGTGAGCGGGAGCACGTTGGGGAGGCCATTGTCGAGCTGCGCCTGCGCCAGCCAGGGAGGTTCCTCCGGGAAAGGTCGGGGCTCCGACAGCGGTGGTATCCAGGGTGCTCTGCCGGCTGGCGATCCGGGGCGCAGCGCCGACGACGCTTCCCGCGCGATCATCGCGCGTCTCTCGTTCGTGTACTCCCGCTGGAGCAGGGCGTCGAGCGGCACATCGACGTGCGTGGGGTCGCCGTACCCAGGCCTCGCGATCAGCGAACGCGAGCTTCGCCGATTCCACGACCGTGTGAATATGGTCGGCGGTGCCGCACCCCGTCGTTCGGAGATCGAAACCTTCGAGGAGCGCGAGCTGCTGCAGAAAGACTGGTCCCTGCGACCATGGCCCCGGCTTGTGCACGGAATAACCGCGGTACTCCAAGATAACCGGATCCTCGATCGCGGCCCGCCAGCCCGCCATGTCCTGGCCGGTGAGCAGGCCCTTGTTACGTCGTCGCGTTGCGTCGATCGGCGCGCTTGTCCGCAGGAACTGATCGATCGCGTCGGCGACAAAACCCTCGTAGAACGCGGCCGTTGCAGCTTCGATTTGGCCGTCGCGATCCGCGGTGACCGATTTCGCCTGCGCGACTATACGGCGATACGTCTCGGCCAACGCCGGATTTCTCACGCGTGAACCGGCGCCGGGTGCAACTCCATTCTGCAGGTAGGTCCTGCCGGACTCGACCCATTCCTCGCGGAACAGCGGGGCCAGCCCCTGGATCACCGCGGCGGCCTTCGGCAATAGCGGATAGCCGCCCTCGGCGTAGCCGATTGCCGGTTCCATGACCTCTGCGAGCCACAACCGGCCGTAGTCGCGCAACAGGCGCATCCACGCGCCAAAGATGCCGGGCACGCACGCCGGCAGGAGACCCGATCCGGGAATGGCGTCCAGACCCATCTCCCGGAAGCGACCGATCGTTGCGGCGCGCGGCATGGGCCCCTGACCGCAGATGACCTTGACGGCACCCGTCCGGCCATCACGGACCAGGATCGGGACGTCGCCCCCAAGCCCGTTCAGGTGAGGTTCGACGACCTGCAACACGAACGCAGCAGCTGTCGCTGCGTCGAATGCATTGCCCCCGCGCTCGAACATCGCCATCCCAGCGGCGGAACCGAGCCAATGCGTCGAGCTCACCCCGCCTCTGGTGCCGGACATGTCTGGCCGACACAGCATGCTCAGTGCTCCTTCGCGCTTGGTGCGTGCGCACCGTCGATCAGGGACCGGTGATCGCGGTCGATCGGAATCTCGCCGCGTGCGGCAAGAACGACACGTCCGCTCACCGACACCGTCGTGGCGCGTCCGTTCCTGACCGTGACTGCGCAGCTCAGCGTGGCCGGTCGCCCCAGCTCCGCGCCCTGCAGTATTCGATATTCGCAGGTGCCATCGTGGACCGGCAGCCACCCAGCGTGCACCAGCCACAAGCCGAGGCCTAGCGCCACCGGGGAACAGGCGGGATCCTCGGGCATCCCATAGCCTGGAGCGAACAGCCGGGCATGCACCGTCCTGTCGTGCGGGCTCCACTCGAATACAAACACATCGGCGAGCTTGGAGCGGCGCATGTGGGGCTCGTTCGGGCACGCACGAGCGACGGCGCCGGAGCGTACTGGCAGGTAATGAAATCGCGGCCCGAAGCCGACGGCCCACGTCTCGGATGCGACATCCTCGGGTTCCAGGCCACATGCCGCCAGCAGCAAGCCAGGGTGCACGCGCACAGCGTCCAGCGGTTCAGTGCAGGTGATCGTCACCGTTTCGCCGCTTACCGACAGCGGCAGCAGGCGGCCGCCGCACTCCTGCACGATCGTCCCTGCCGGCACCCTGCCCAGGCGGACCAGGGTTGCCGCGGTTCCGATGCTCGAATGCCCGCCGAACGGCGATTCGCTGCTCGGTGTGAAGACGCGAACGCTATAGGTGGCTCGTGCCGACGAGGGAGGCAACACAAACGCCGTTTCGGGAAGGCATAGCTCACGCGCGATCGCCTGCATCGTTTGCGTCGAGAGCCCTTCCGCTTCCGGCACGACCGCCAGCGCGCTCCCCGCAAACGGCCTCCCGGCAAACATGTTCACGATCTCGTATCCGACCATTGATCACTCTCGCAGTGGGCGGTCCCGTCGGGCTGTTCGTGTCGTGCGCCCAACGGCTCATCGGTGACGCCAGCCGCGCTGGTGGCCACGCGGAGCATGGTCCTGGCGAACTCGGCCTCGACTGCCATCACGCTGGTAGAGCGAAGCTCCTCCACCTCTCCATCGTGACTGGGCGGTTCGGATACCCGTAGACCGTTGACCGTCACATCCTGGACGATGGCGAAGAGCCGGCGGAGCAGCTGCGCCGTCACCTCGGCGGTGGAGATCGATGCGCGCAGCGTCATGAAATAGTCGTCGTAGATGGCGCTGAGCAGTCGCCGTTCGTCCACCGTGTCGCGGCTCACGAAGCCCGACTGCTGCAGCAACGACCGTCCGTCGACCACGAGCTTCGCCGCCACGCCAGCGTGTATGGAATGACACAACTTGATTTCGCGCCGCAGCTCGGCGGCATCGGTAGCCTCGGCCGACGCCGGCATCCGTCCGTGGAACAGGCCATAGATCGGTCGATAGTCGGGGGCCCAGCTCGCGCTGAAACCACGATGCCGTGCCAGCATGGTGGGTCGGATGTGCGTCACGTCACACCTCCCGGGAGCACGAGCTGGTGTACAGGAGCATGTTGCTATAGCCTCGCACGTACTGGATCGTCTCCTGCAACGCGGTGTGGGTCTCTCCGCGGTGCATCCCCTCGGCGAGCGAGCGTGCGATCAGTTGCCAGAGGATGAAGCTCACCTGGTGGCCGGTGATCCAGCGGAACCAGAACAGCCCGTCTCTGGGACGGACCGCGCCAAGCTCCGTGTTGAGGCGCTCGCGCATTTCACCCACGAGCGCCAAACGGCGGCAGGCCTGCCCGAATGCGATCGACGACGCGAGACTCGAAGTGTCCGACTGCACGTCGCGCTCCGGCTCTGGCGGCAGAATCAACGACTCCAGACAATATGGTGCGCCCCCAAAGTCCCATCGATCGGGAACTGGTAGGTTCCCGATGATGAGCGCCCGATTAGCGTTCATCGCACTCAACTGGGCTGATACACGAATTCGAACTCGAGGCCGTTGACGTCCAGTGCATAGAAATTCTGGCTTCCGTCGGCGTCGGTGACGATCTCCGTCGGTAGCGAGTCCACGGCAAACTGGTAGCGTCCGGAGGCAAACAACTCGAGCCAGAGCTTCCGCAGCCTGAGCAGCTCAGCGAAAGACTCCACGGAAAAGCCGACGTGCTGGAACTGCGTGATGTTGGTGCCGACGAGACCAGGGCTTTGAGTCGAACGCTCGAACAGGTGCAGCCGAGTCTCTCCAACCACCATCTCGATCAGGCACCGGATGCCCGGGAGGCGACTGAGCGTCACGTCGTTGAACGTGCTCAATGACCACGAGGCGCGGCATCCGAAGAAGTCCTCGTACCAAGCCTTGGCGTTCTCCAGATTGCTGGTCTGGATCGCGATGTGGTGGAGTCGCGGCGCACGCATGGGTTCTTCCATGGTCCGCGTAGAAGAAATCGCTTCCGGTGCGCTCACGTCTACCTCCCGATGGTTATTTCAGAAATACGACTGCAACGTTTCGCGACGAAGGACGTCGAGCTTCGCGCAACGGAACAACCGTCGAAGCCATTGAAGTTACGGAAGCTGTATGGGATGGGAAGGCGCATCTCGAAGGTTGTCGCGATCGAGGATGGGCCCGGGGCGAACGGGTCGCGCCATTCTCGATCAGGTCGAGGGGCCCGTTGTTGGTAGTCCTTGCGTCGTCGCGCACAGAGGGATCCCTTCGTGGCTAGAAGCCGCCTGCATCACACCTTTCAATGAGCCCCTTGAATGCCCCGGTCAACCGAGACTCCAGGACGGCGGCTGCCCACAGTTGCAGGGTTCAGTCTGCGTGTCAAGGTAGAAATAACGTGCTTTCTGCTGTCCAAAAATTGTGACCGTTCACTGGCCGCGTGATCCAGGCGGCGAGAGCGCGCGATTCTTGGCGGACGCCAGGGTCAACTTCCTCGCCTCGGTGGACGAGTTTTTTTGCGGGCTCGCAAAAGACTTCCTGGGAGTCTTTGTGGACGATGCACTTCCCCGCGGGCGCACATAGCTGGGAGTGAACGGAACTTGAAAACCGTACCCGGTGAACGATTACCAAGATTCAACATCGCTGGATCTGGTAGATTCCAGATGTCGGATCTCCGACACACGGCTGATGTATGGACCTGCTATGAGCTTTGGCTTTACGCCGAACCAGTACTTCGACTTCCGCGACGCACGAGTCGAGGAGATTGACACCGACACCGGACGCTTCTCGGCGCGTCTTCTCGCGCCGCTGATGCCACAGTTGGTTGCGGGCCCGAAGCTCGACGGACGGTGGCAATGGAGCAATGGACGGACCTGTACAACAATGGTCCTCACGTCGATGACGGTAGGGTGATTGGGTCGCCGATGACCGACGGGCAAAAGCTCGGTATCGTCGGCGCCGGTCGTCTCGGCCGAGCGATCGCTGACCGGTGGCAGGCGATCGACGAACAACGGGTCCATCTCTGGAGCCGTCGCTTCGAGCAGTTCACGCCGCGAGCCGATAGCGACGAGCCGTTCCGCGTCGCCTCGATCGAGTCGGTGTTCTCCGCGGGAACCGTGGTCGCCGCCATCCCCAGCGCTGCGTTGGCTGCGCTCGCCGAACAACACGCCGCGATCGGCGGCTTTGCCGGAGTGCTGCTGATCACCGGGATCGATCGACCGCTTCGGGAGATCGAACGCGTGATACCCTCGGCGCTGGTCTGTACGAGTGACACCGTCCCTGCTGTCGGCCCCCAGCTCGATCAGCTTCCTCGTGCACGAGCGCAGCGACATGGATGCGCGCTGGGAGCGTGCCAGGTCGATCCTCGCCTCGCTCGGCAAGCTTCATCACGTCGACGACGAGCGAGCGTTCGAGTCCATCATGGACCTCACGTCTCCATTTCCCATTGTCTTGCGACGCGCGATGACGGATGCGCTCACCGGCGTGTTATCGCGGCGTGGTGTCGATGGCAGGTGGCGGCCGGTGGCGGAGCGCGTCCTGTGGGACGCGCTCCTGGCGCTCGCATCCGCTCCCGGTGCAGTGGACTCCAACGTGACGACTCCCGGCGGGGTGACGGCTGCCGGGCTTCAAGAAGTTGGCGACCTCGCCCGCGCCGCCGAGGACATCCTCCACGTCATGATGCGACACGGCGAACGGCTAGCCGATTCGAAAGGCTGAGCTCACTCGACTCTCTCGAGCACACACAGCTTGTGCCACTCTGCGATCTTCGTGACCACGGCCTGATTCCCGCTCAGCCTGGCGATCTCCGTCATCGTCCTCCACACGAAGTTCGGGCCGCCGTCTTTGCGGTATTCCTTCTTGATGACCAGCGCGAAGATCTCCGAGAGGTTATCCAGGTCAACGATCGAGGACAGCGCGAGGATTGCGTTCTGCTCGCGCTCGCTCAGCGGGGGCCGCCGGCGGATCGCGGACTCGGGAATGCCGGCAGACGGCGTGGCGTCGAAGCGCAACAGCTCGTCGCGGCCCACGTCGGCAAGATCGAGGATGAGGTGAACGCGGCGGAACATGCCCAGGATGCCCGCGCCGTGCACGCGGCTGACGTCGAGAAACCACACTTCGCCGGCGTTCATCCGGTAAACAACCTCTTCATCGGTGAACACGCAGTCCTCGCTCGTGGACAGGCTGACGTGCAGCCGGTGCGCGGCGCGCCTTCGGGCCAGCGGATCGCCGGAGAGCTCGAGGTAGTCCCGATGCGGGACGATCACCATCTCGCTGATGACCGCCAGCCGCGCGAACGTCACGTTCTCCGCAGCGAAGTACGTCTCGATGATCTCGCTGATGTATGGGAGCTGCTCGCCGTGGGCGGTGATGCCGGAGGGCTTGGTCATGTCGTAGTGGGCGATGATGTCGTCGCCGACTTCGCCGCCGGGTGCTCGGAGCATGACGCTCCTCCACGGCTGCCCGAAGTAGAAGTCCGTGTACGGCTCCGAGTAGTGGAGCGTGAGGCTCCTCTCCAGATCGCTTGCCAGCTTCGCCTGATCGAGGTCCAGCTTGCCCAGGAATTGCGTGCGCATCGTCTACTCCGTTGCTCTCTTTCGCGCGCTCAGCCTCTCGTCGAGCACCGGACCGATGTGCGCGAGGACGCCGCCGCGTCATCTCACCGTGTGCGCACTCGACCGAATGGATCTCGATCGCGCCGGTGACATGCGGACGCCAGAGCTCCGCCGTGTAGGGCGAGTCTTCCGTCTTGTCCGCGGTCGCGCGGAAGAATAGCAGATCGCCGCGAAAGACGCCGTGCGAGACGTCCCAGAACAGCTCGCGCGTCGCGCCGACAACGTTGACCAGCGCCGCGCTCTCCATCTCCCCGAGGCCGGCGAGCGCCAGGTCCTGCCCGATCGACTCGGCGATCGCCTCCGGCCTCATCCGCTCGCCGTTTCCCGGAGCCAGCGCTCGTGTGCTCGGATAGCTGTCGAGGACTGCCAGCAAGCTGACCTCCTCGCCTTCCTGCTGTAGCCGCGCCGCGAGCAGATGCGCGATCTCTCCGCCGACCGACCACCCGAGCAGTGCGTAAGGTCCGTGGGGCTGCACGGCGCGGATCTCCGCCAGGTAGTCGACGACCACTTCTTCCGCGGAGCGTGGCATCCGCTGAGGCTCGCGGAGCCCGCGCGCCTGGAGCCCGTAGATCGGAAGCGCGGAGTCCAGGAAGCGCAGCAAACCGGAGTACACCCAGCTGGTTCCCGCCGCGGGATGCACGCAGAACAGCGCAGGGCCGAGGCCGGCCTGACGCAGCGGCAACAAAACGGCGAGCGCGTCCGAACCGGGGTTCTGGCCCGCGCGCTGCGCGAGCCCGGCGACCGTCGAGGCCTCGAACACGTCGCGCACCGTCAGCTCGATGCCAAGCGCGGCCTTCACCCGGCTGACGAGACGCAGGACCAGGATCGAGTAGCCGCCCGCTTCGAAGAAGGACTCGTGGATGCCGACCTGCGGAACTCCGAGCACCTCGGCGAACAGCTCGGCGAGCACGCGCTCGAGCGGTGTTCTCGGTGCGCCCCCCGCGGCTGCGTCCGCCTCCCTCCACGGCGGCGGCGATGCACTGGGGTTCGAGATCGCCGGGGGCCCGCCGCCGATCGCGACCGGTGCGCCGGGGTCGGCGGCGACCGCCGTGAACACCCGATGCAGCCGATCGGCAATCGCTTTCGCGGTCGGGTCATCGTAGAGGTCGCGGCTGTACTGGAGATAACCGTCGACTCCCGCGGCTTCGCCGTTGGCGCCGAACGTCTCCCAGAGGTTGAACGTGAGATCGAAGCGGGCGATGTCGCGGAGCATGTATTCGAGCTTCGCCGTCAACCCGGCCAGGTCGAACGACGGCTCTTCGTTGTTATTGAACGCGAGCATGACCTGGAACAGCGGGTGGCGTCCGCTGCGGCGCTCCGGTTTGAGTGCTTCGACGACCTGCTCGAAGGGCACGAGCTGGTGGCCGAACGCGGCGATGTCGCCGTCGCGCACGCGGGCCAGAAGCTCGGTGAACGTCGGAGCGCCGCTGAGGTCGGCGCGCAGCACCACGGTGTTGACGAAGAAGCCGATCAGCTCGTCGAGCGTTTCCTCGCCGCGTCCCGCCACGGCGGTGCCGATCACGATGTCGACTCCGGCGCCGAGCTCGTTCAGCGACACCGACAATCCGGCGTGCAGCACCATGAACAGCGTGCACGAGCTCCGCCGGGCGAGCGCGATCAGCGCACGGTGCAGCTCTTGGTTCAGCCGCAGCGCCACCCGCCGGCCCCGGTACGACGGCACAGCGGGGCGCGGGCGATCCACCGGAAGCACCAGCTCGCTGGGCGACCCGGCGAGGCGATCTGTCCAATAGGACAGGCCGGCGTCGATGGGCAGCTCGCGCTGCCAGAGCGTGTAGTCCGCGTACTGGACGCGCAAGGGAGGCCACCCCGGTGGCTGACCGCGCCGGCGCGCGCCGTAGGCGGCGCTGAGATCGCGCGCGAGCGGCGCGAGCGACCAACCGTCGCTGGCGATGTGGTGCATCAAGAGGAGGAGGACGTGCTCGCCGGGTCCGACTTCGTACAACCACGCCGCGAGCGGAGTCTCCGTGGCGAGGTCGAAGGTGTACGCGGCCGCCGCCTCCAGCCGTTCTTCGAGCTCGCAGGCGCGCACGCGCGAGAACGTCCAGCGCGGAGCGAGATCGAGGATGCGCTGGTAGGGCTGACCGTCGCGGTCAGCGAACACGGTGCGCAGGCTCTCGTGTCGCGCGGCGACGTCCCCCAGCGCTGCTTGCAGAGCGCCGCGGTCGATGTCGCCGGAGAGGCGGACGATCACCGGCAGGTTGTACGTCGAGCTCAGGCCCTCCATCCGGTGCTGGAACCACATGCGTAGCTGAGCGGATGAGAGCGGGATCAGCTCCGGTCGCGGCTTCGGTGCGAGCGCGCCCGGCGACGCGTTGATCGCCGCCGCGACACGCTCGGCGAGCGCTGCCGGAGTCGGTCCCTCGAACAGGGCGCGAATCGGCACCTCGACCCGCAGCGTCGAGCGGATCCGGCTGATCAGCTTGGCCGCCAGCAGCGAATGGCCGCCCAGCGCGAAGAAGTCGTCGTCGATGGTGACCGCCTGCGCGGCGAGCACGTGGGCATAGAGCTCGCACAGCGCCTGCTCCGTCGGCGTGCGCGGCGGGCGGCCGGACTCTGCTCGCGCCGGCGGGGGGAGCGCTCTCCGATCGAGCTTGCCGTTCGGATTGAGCGGCATGCGCTCGAGCTGAACGAACGCCGACGGCACCATGTAGTCCGGCAGCGCCGCGGCGACGTGTCTGCGCAACGCCTCGGCATCGATAGGCGCCGATGCCGTCACCACGTAAGCGACGATCCGCTCGGCTCCGCGGCGCTCGCCAACCGCGGTCACCGCGACCTGCGCGACCTCCGCGTGCCCGCGCAGCACGGCCTCGATCTCGCCGAGCTCGATGCGGAAGCCGCGAATCTTCACCTGGTGATCGACGCGGCCGGCGAACACCAACTCGCCGTCTTCGCGCCAGCGGACCAGGTCGCCGGTGCGGTACATGCGCGCGCCGGGCGGACCGAACGGGTTGGCGACGAAGCGGGAAGCGGTGAACGCAGGCCGATGCAAATATCCTCGGGCCACCTGAGCGCCGGCAAGGTACAGCTCGCCGATCACTCCGGCGGGCACCGGTTGCAGGTGCGCGTCGAGCACGTAGGCCTGGGTGTTGGCGATCGGCCGGCCGATGGGCGGCTCCGCCGGCCAGTCGCCGACCGCGGCCGGAAACAGGCGGGCCACCGCCAGGTGCGTCTCCGTCGGACCGTAGTGGTTGATCAGACGCAGCTCGCGATTCGCCGCGTACAGCTCCTTGAGGCGCGGCGAGAGCACCAGCGCCTCTCCGCCCTGACAGATGCGGCGGAGCGCCGGGAGCGCCGCGCGCATGAAGCTCGCCGCGTCGCACATCGCTTCGACGACCAGGTTGGGCACGAGCATCTCGTTGACCTCGTGCTTCACCAACCAGCGGACGTACTCCTCGGCGTCGCGCCGCACTCCTTCATGGGGCACGACGAGGCAGCCGCCGTTGACGGTCGTCGCCAGGATCTCCATCGCGGAGGTGTCGAAGCTGAGCGAGGAGAACTGCGCCATCCTGCCCGGCGGGAAATGGGCCATCGTCCAGGTCACCAGATTCACCATCGCGCCGCAGGGCATGGCGGCGGCTTTGGGGACGCCGGTCGATCCAGACGTGTAGCAGACGTAGGCGGGATGCGCCGGGCGCAGCGGAGAGAGGCGTTCGGCGTCGGTGAGGTTCGACGACGGCAGCGCTGACACGTCGATCGCTTCGGTGAGCGTCAAGACGGGCGCAGCGTCGCGCAGCATGAAGGCGACGCGCTCGGCCGGGTAGGCCGGATCCACCGGCAGGTAGGCGGCGCCGGCCTTCAGCGTCGCCCAGACAGCGACGATCTGTTCGACCGAACGCGGCATCATCAAGGCGATGATCGACTCCGGTCCCGCACCGCGGCTGATCAGGTGTCGAGCGAGCTGATTCACGCGCGCGTTGAAGTCCGCATAGCTGAGGATCGTATCCGCCATCTGCACCGCTGGCGCGGTGGGCGTGCGCGCGACCTGGGCTTCGAGCAGCGCGGGCAGCGAGCCCTGGGGCAGCCCCATCGCGGTGTCGTTCCATTGCACCAGGATGCGCTGCCGCTCCGCCGCGCCGAGCACGTCCATCCGGCTGAGCGGGCGCGCCCCATCGGCGGCCACGGCCGCGAGGATGCGCGTCAACCGCTCCGCGAAGCTGCGGATCGTGAAAGCTTCGAACAGCTCGGAGCTGTAGCCGATCAGCGCGGAGATGCCGGCGGGAGCGCCGTCGCGCGCGCGCCGCTCGTCGAAGTTGAAGTGGAGGTCGTATTTTGCGACGTCGAGCCCGGGCGCGCAGCTTTGCACCGTCAGGCCGGGGAGCCGCACCGGAAGCTCGTCGGGATCCAGGGTGATCACGGTTTGGAACAGCGGGTGGCGGGCGAGCGAACGGACGGGGTTGAGCGCATCGACCACGAGCTCGAACGGCGTGTCCTGATGCGCGAACGCATCTAGCGCCACCTCGCGGACGCGCGCGACCAGCTGCTCAAACGTCGGATCGCCGGAGACGTCGGTGCGCAGGACGACGAGATTCGCGAACAGGCCCACCAGATCGTCGAGCGCCGGGTCGGTGCGGCCGGCGACGGGCGTCCCCAGCGGGATGTCGTCGCCGGCGCCGAGCTTCGAGTAGAGGATCGCGACCGCGGCCTGCAGCACCATGAACATCGTGCTCTTCGACCGCCGGGCCAGCGCCGACAGCGCGCGATGGACGGCCGCGTCGATGTGGAAGCGGAACGTCCCGCCCTCGCGCGAGGCGGTCGCGCGGCGCGGTCGATCATAGGGCAGCGCCAGCTCGTCCGGGACACCCGACAAGGCTTTGACCCAGAAGCGGAGCGGTTCGGACGCGGTCGCATCGCTCACCCACTCCGCTTGCGCGAGCGCAAAGTCCGAGTACCTGGAGCGAGAACCGGGGCCATGCGGGAGCCTGGCCGGCCCGCCGTGACGCGTAGGCCGCGCCGAGATCGGCGGCGAGCGTGGCCAGCGACCATCCGTCGACCGCGATGTGGTGCAAGAGGAGCAGCAGCACGTGCTCATGTCCGACCTCGAAGGACCACGCGCGCAGCGGAACCTCGGCCGCGAGATCGAACGCGGTGCGCACGGCCTTCTTCATCCGCTCGCCGAGCTCGCTCTCCGGGACGCGCTCGAGCGCGAAGCGCGGCCGCAGCTCCGACAGCTGCTGCACCGGTTCGCCGTCGATCTCCGGGAAGATGGTGCGCAGGCTCGCATGGCGCTCGACCAGGTCATCGATCGCCGCGCGCAGCGCCGCGTGATCGAGCTCGCCCCTCAGGCGCAGCACCAGCGGCACGTTGTACGTCGGGCTCGGTCCCTCCACGCGGTTCAGGAACCACAGACCGCGCTGGGCAAAAGACAGGGGCACGCGCTCGGGACGCGCGCGCGGGCGCAGCGCCGGCGCGGAGGTGATGTGCGCGGTATCGAGACGCGCGCTGAGCGCTGCCACCGTCGGCGACTCGAAGAGATCGCGCACCGTGAGCACCGCGCCGAACGCCGCCCGCACCCGACCGAGCAAGCGAACCGCGAGCAACGAGTGGCCGCCCAGCTCGAAGAACGAGTCATCGAGCCCGACGGGCGCGACGGCGAGAAGCTCGGCGAAGAGCGCAGCCAGCGCCCGCTGGCGCTCTGACTCGGGAGCCCGCCCCGCGCCGCCGCCGAGATCGGGGAGCGGGAGCGCGCGGCGATCGAGCTTGCCGCTTGCGGTCAGCGGCAGGCGATCGATCATCACGAAGGCTGAGGGCAGCATGTACTCCGGCAACCGTTGCGCGGCGAACGCTCTCAGCTCCGCCGGGTCGAACCGGTGAGCAGGGTTCGGCGCGACATAAGCGACGAGCCGGACGTCTCCCGAATCGAAGGTCTGCGCCACCACCGCGGCCCGGCCGACGCCCTGGTGCTGCGCGAGCACGGACTCGATTTCGCCGGGCTCGATGCGAAAACCGCGCAGCTTGATCTGCTCGTCGGCTCGGCCGAGAAACTCCAGCTCTCCGTCGGGCAGGCAGCGCACGCAATCCCCGGTGCGGTACATGCGAGCCCCCGGCGGGCCGAAGGGGTCTGCGACGAAGCGCTCCGCCGTCCGCACCGGCTGATTCAGGTATCCGCGCGCGAGGCCTTCGCCCGCGATGTACAGCGCGCCGGTCGCGCCCTGCGGAACACGCGCGAGCCGGTCGTTGAGCACGTACGCGCGCGCGTACGTGAACGGGCGACCGATCGGCACCGCGCCGGGCGCTGTCTCTTGCCCGGGCGCGAGGCAGAAATCGCAAGCGGCGACGGTCGTCTCCGTCGGACCGTAGGAGTTGTACACCGGCACGCGCGGATGGCGGACGCGCCATCGGGCGAGCATGTCGCTGGACAGTGCCTCGCCGCCGACGACTAGGCACGCGCTCGGCGAGGCGACATCGGGCAGCGCGCTCAGCAGCTCGATGTGACTCGGTGTCACCTTGAGAAACGTCGGCTGGGAAGCGCTGTCTTCGAGAGCGCCGATCCGCACGCAGCCGCCGCTCACCAACGGCCCGTACAGCGCGATGTTCGTCAGATCGAAGGCGATCGACGAATGCAAGAGGCTCTCGCCCGCGAGCCCCGGATAGGTTTCGCGCGCGCGCGACAAATACGCCCCGAGCGACCGGTGCGTGACGACGACGCCTTTCGGGCGACCTGTCGAACCCGACGTGAAGATCACGTAGGCCGGATGATCGGGATGGATGCGATTGGCGAGGTCTAGGCCGGAAGATGCCGCGCCGTCCCACGCATCGAAGCACAGCACCTGCGTTCCGAGTCGGTGCGCGCGATCCGACGTCGCGATCACGAGCCGCGGCGCCGCCTCCGCCAAGATCGACGCGACTCGCAGCTCGGGATGACGCGCGTCGATCGGCACGTATGCGCCGCCCGCCTTGAGCACGGCGAGCAAGGCGACGATCAGGTCGACCGAGGGCGGCAACAAGACGGCGACGCGATCCTCCGCTCCGACGCCCGACTCGACCAGCGATCGCGCGAATCGATTCGCGCGCGCGTTCAGCGCCGCATAGCTCAGCACCGCATCGCCCGCCGCGACCGCCGCGGCACCGGGCGCGCGCAGCACCTGTGCCTCGAACAAGCGGGTGACCGGCGGCAGCTTGGGGCGCACGAGATCTTCCGACTCACTCACGTGGTCTGATTGTGCTTCTTGGGCTCCGGAAATTTGCCGTCCATCTCGTCGCGTAGGCTCTTCGGGCGCATGTCCAACCAGCTCGCGTTGATATGGGCGATCATCTGCTCCCGAGGTCCGGGGCCGAGGACGGGGCGCCAGCCCGCCGGCACGTCGGCGAATGCCGGCCAGAGCGAGGACCGCTCTTCGTCGTTGAGCAGCACCCAGTAGTGGGCGTCAGGGCTCTCGAACGGGTCACTCATCGGCCGCATCCTCCCTCGTCCGCTTAACTAGCACAGGCGCACCGCGATGGCAAGGCCCGCCGCGGCATCTCGGAGCACGGCGCCGCGCCCTCATTTGGGTAGCATCGCGCGCAGCAGCGCCGCGAACTGCGCGGCCGTAGAGTTGCGATAGAACTGCTGCACCGTCATTTTGGGCAGGTCGAGCTTCTTGAGCTCGCCGAGCACGCGGACGACCAGCAGCGATGTTCCTCCAAGCTCGAAGAAGTTGTCGCTCACGCCGACGTTGGTCTCCAGATGGCAAGACCAGAGGCGCAGGACCTCGCCGACGATCGGATCGGCGTGGTCGGCTTTCACTTCCAGCATCGAGGCCACGCTCGGCGGCGGCAGGCGAGCGAGATCCACCTTTCCGTTGATCGTCAGCGGCAGCGCGTCGACCGCCGCGAGCGCCGACGGGACCATGTAGTCGGGGAGCTTCAGGCGGCAGCTCTCGAGCACCGCTCGCGGCGTCGCGCCGGCTTTCAAGACCGCGTAGGCGACGATGCGCGCTCTCGCGGTGTCGCCATCGTCGAGGATCGCGACCGCGGCCTGCGTCACCTCGGGGCTGTCCATGAGCACAGCGCGGATCTCGTCGAGCTCGATGCGGTGCCCGCGCAGCTTCACCTGGTTGTCGCGCCGGCCCAGGTGGTCGAGGCTGCCGTCCGGATGCAGGCGCCCGATGTCGCCGCTGCGATAGACTCGCAGCCCGGTCGCGGCGTCGAGGGGAAAACGCTCGGCGGTCAGCTCCGGCCTTCCGAGATAGCCGCTCGCCACTCCTGCGCCTCCGACGAAGATCTCTCCCGCCGCGCCGTAGGGGAGGACGCGCCCGCGCGCGTCCCGTACCGAGAGCGACCAGCCGCGAAGCGCGCGCCCGACGTTTTTCGTACCTCTCTCCGCGTCCGCCGGCGTCATCGTCCGCAGTGTCGCGTGCACGGTGGTTTCGGTGATGCCGAACATGTTCACGACGCGACACGCGCTGTGCGAGCGCTGCGCGAACCACGGGGCGAGCATGCGCGCGTCGAACGGCTCTCCGCCGAGGACGACCAGCCGCAAACGGGGGCACGAGGGCGCGGCGGAGCGGAAGGCTTCGATCAACGGAGCGAAGGCCGACGGCGTCTGGCTGAGGATGGTGACGTTCGACGCGGCGAGCAGCTCGCGAAACTCATCGGGCGAACGGCTCACCCAAAAGGGAACGACGACGAGCGCGCCGCCCGTCAGCAGACAGCCCCAGATCTCCCAGACGGAGAAGTCGAACGCGCTCGAGTGAAATAACGTCCACACGTCGTCCTCTCCGAGCGCGAATTCATCTTGCGTCGCGTCGATCAAAGCGGCGACGTTGGAGTGAGGCACCAGCACGCCCTTCGGAGAGCCGGTCGAGCCGGAGGTGTAGATCGCGTACGCTGGGCCGTTGTGGCGCGCGCCGCGGGGCGTATCGCGGGCGTGGGCAGCTTCGAGCTGGGCCGGCGCAACCAGCCGCACGCCGTCGAGCGCCGGGAAGCCGCCCGAGCAGACCACGACCGGCACGCCGGCATCGAGCGCGATCGTGCGCAGCCGCGCCTCCGGCTGGCGGATATCCATGGGGACATAGGCGCAGTCCGCTTTGAGCACCGCGAGAAACGTCGCCACCATCGCGACACCGCGGTCGAGGCAGACGCCGATCCGATCCCCGGGCGACACGCCGACCGCGCGCAACCCGGTGGCGATGCGCTCCGCGAGCGCGTCCAGCTGGCGATAGCTGAGCGCGCCCTCGCCGTCGCGGACCGCGGGCGCATCGGGCTGGCGGCGAACGATCTCGGCGAAGCGATCGTCGATGCGCTGCACTGGGCCGGAGGCGGGGCTGCTCGCGGAACGCAAGACCTCGCGCTCTGCCTCGCTGCTCATCAGGTCGATGTCCGCGAGCGGACGATCGCCCGCGAACGTCGCCAGTGCGCCGGCGACGCGGGCAACGCCGGCGGCGAATTGGGCGGCGACCGGCGCCGACACCAGCCCGCGGTCGTACCAGCACACGCCGGCGAATGTGCCGTCCGGCGCATGTTCCCAATAAAACGTCAGCGGGAAGATCGGGGCCAGGCAGGGGCGGTACTGATGGCGCGCGCTGCATTCGCCGAATAAGACGCCGACCGGTGCGCTCTGATCCGCCGCCACGGATGTGATCCGTTCCAAATAATCGGTGATCGTCTCACGCTCATCGATCGCGAACGAAACGACGGCGAGCGCGCCGCCGTCCATGGCTCCGATCCGCGTGGGCTCGCCGGGATCATAGCGCGAGAGCGTCAACGCGGTGGCGGCGAGGAGCAGCCGCTCGGCGCCCGCGGCCACCCTCAGCGGGACGGTTCCGATCGCGCCCGCGTCCCGCCGATCGCCGAGCCCCCAGGGGATCGCCGGCCAGGCGCGAAGCCGCGGCGATTCCGGGGCCGATGCGGGTGGTGTTTTCGCGCGTGGCTCGGCGCCCCCGGCGAGCAGGGCCGCGAGCTCGATCAGGCCCGCTTTGGGGAGCTTCGAACGGCGCGCGACCAGCACCAGATCCGCGTTTCCGTCGGATCGGCGCGTGAGCACCGCTCGCAGCCAGGATCGGGAGCGCCCAATCGGCCGCGCGGCCTCCCGTGCAGCTCGATCGCACCCCGCCGCCTCCCACAGCCGCACGCCCCGGCATTCCGGCCAGTACGACGCCGCGCGTTCCAGCGCGCGCCGGATGTCGGCCGCCTCGACGGAAGCGGGCAGGTGCACCACCAGGCTGTGGCATTCATCGAACAGGGTTCACCTCGCCGTGAAGCCTCCGTCGACGGTCAACACCGTGCCGGTCACCCCGCGCGATCCATCGCCCGCCAGCCACAGGGCGGCCGCGGCGACGTCCGCCGGTTCGATCAGCGCGTTCGCCGGCTGGGATTGCGCGAACGTCTCCTGGTAATCTTCGACGGAGATCTCCAGCGAGCGAGCGATCTCTGCGAGCATGCGCGCCTCGAGCTCGGGCGCGTCGCGGACGGAGCCAGGGCAGAGCGCATTCACGCGCACTGCGAACGGCGCGTAGTCGAGCGCCGCGGCCTTCGTCAGCCCGATCAGGCCGTGCTTGGCGGCGACATAGCCGGCGAAACGGCGATATCCGACCAGTCCCGCAGTCGAGGAGACGTTAATGATGCTTCCGGAGCGCTGCGCGATCATCGCCGGCGCGACCGCTTTGATCATGCGCCAGGCACCGGAGAGATCGATGTCCAACATCAGCCTCCACTCCTCCTCGCCGATCTCGTGGATCGCCTTCCCCGACGGCGCGGCGATCCCGGCGCAGTTGACGAGGACGTCGATCCGGCCGAAGCGATCGAGCGCTTCGTTCACCGCCGACGCCACCGCCTCCGGTTCGCGGACATCCGCCGCCACGGCGATCGCCGCGCGGCCCTGTTTTTCGCAGAGCGCGGCGGTGTGCATCAGCTGGCTCCAAGAACCGAGCGGATAGGGGACGCCGGCGAGATCTCGCGCGACGTCGACGAGGGCCAGATCCGCGCCGTGGGCCGCGAAGATCTCGGCGCAGGCCCGGCCGAGCCCGCGCGCGGCACCGGTGACGATGGCTGTCTTTCCGTCCATGCGCCTGCTCCTCCTACTCGGTCTCCGGGCGATCGGAGAGCGCGCGGCCGACGAGCTCCAGCACCGCGGAGGGGCGATCGGCAAGGTACATGTGGCCGCCGGGGAGGTCGGCGATCGCGAAGCGCGCGCTCGTTGCGGCGCGCCATTCCTCGAGCTGCGACCGCGAGACCAGCCGGTCGTCGGCGCCGCGCACCGCGGTGATCGGAATGTCGATGGCTGCATGAGAAGTCGGCGCGTAGTCTTCGTGCATCGCCACGTCGGCGCGGAGCACGGGCAGCAGGACCTCTCGCAGGTCGGGGTGGTTCAACGCCTCGTGGCCGACGCCCGCGAATTCGATGACGCGCGCCAGGAACTCGCCGTCTTCGAGCCCGGTCGCGCGCGGAGTGCGCCTGGTCCATGGGCCAGGTGACCCGCTGACGAAGAGATGGCAAACCAGAGCGGGGTGTCTCGGGAGAAGTTCGCGCGCGAGTTCGTAGGCCAGCGCGGCGCCGAGGCTGTGTCCAAACAACGCGATCGGGCTTGTGTCTTTCGCCGCGCGAAGCGCATCGGCGGCGAGCGCCTTCGCTGCGATCGAGAGATCCGTGTGCAGCGGCTCGACGAATCGCTCCTCGCGTCCCGGCAGCTGCAGGGGGATCACTTCGACGTCCGCGACGCCGAGCTTCTTCCAGGCGCGGTAGAAGCCGGCACCGCTGCCCGCGTATGGGATGCAGGCGAGCCGAAATCTGCGATCCCCCATCCTGGCTCCACGCCTCCGCAACTCGTCTTCCGCTCGCGTCGCCGCGCAACGCACGATGGAACGGCAACACTATCGCACGCGGATCGCGCTCTGAGCAAGAGCCCCTCGTCGCGAGAATCGCGGGGCCAAGCGTTTCGTGGTGGCCAACGCCGCCCGCGACCAGGACAGCATGCTCTTGAGTGGCGTCCCCCTGATCACCCGGTTCTGACGGGCGCGGTCTCCTCGGCCGGGGCTTGGCCGCGGAAGGAACCCCGATGCGCTGGACGGTCATGCTGGTGGCGGAAGTGGAGCCGGGACAGAGGATCAAGTACGAAATCGCCTCCGTCGACCGCACCGACCGGATACGGCCTGCGCGATCAGCTCCCAGCCCGTGGCGGAAGTCATTTTTCCGCTACGCGGCCCATGGTGAAGGACCGAGAGGACAATGGCGGCCGGCCGCGACGTAGTACATCCAGCGTTACATCTGGCTTCTGCGGTTGGATAGCCGTCAACGGGGGCCTGTACCTTGGCCCGTGAGGGGGAGCGCATAGCAGTACTCGCGGAGTACCGCGCGCCTGAAGTCGTCCGGGTCGGGGAACCCGATAGCGCGGGAATACCGCTCGACGTCGATCGTGGTCGAGTAGCCGAGACGTTCCACGAAGTACCAGCGCATGAGCGCCTCCTCGGACAGACCGGCATCCTCCAGGCGCGGGCGCGTGAGCCCTACGCGCTCGAGGGCGCGCTGCTTGTCACACGCGCGAGCATTCAGGCGTCCGTACTCGCCGGACGCGCGCAGATAGTCCGGGACTAGCCGTATGACCCCGGGGTGGCTCAATGTCTCCACCCAACGCAGCCGGGTCTCATCCTCCATGAGACACGTGAACTGCTCGCCCGTCAGGTGATGCTCGGCCTGCCAGCCTGCGAGGTCCTCCGGCCGGACCAGCCCCTGTTCGTCGCGGAAAATCTCGATGACATCCGCCAGGATCTGCCTGGACACGACGAACCCCTGGCGCCGCGCCTCCTCGATAGCGAGCATGCGGGCCATGGTCCCCTGAAACGCGCGGCCGTATGCGTTTCGCTCGAGCCGCAGTTCGTCGAGCAGCCGGTCGACGAGAATCGTCTCGGCGCCCTCGGTCTCGTCCTCCTGGAGGGTCCCGGCGAGGCGACGCGCCTCGTCCCACACGTCGGTGGGCTCGACCGCGTAGGACACGCGCTTGGGCCGAAGACCGGCGTCCAGACGCGTGCGCATCAGCCGCAGCATGGCCCTCGCGTCGTCGTGCTTCTGGTCGGCTCTGCCGCGGGGTAGCCACTCGCGGAACGCCTGCAGTTCGGTCCCTGGTAGGTCTAGTTCCACCGCGCGCTGGAGCAGCTGCGCGTATGACCGGTCCGTGTAGTGAAGTGCCCGGGCGATGCCCTCGAGCGCCGCGCCCGTCGCGGCGCTCACAATCGCGGCGGCCTGGGCGTCGGCCAGCGTCCGTCGGATGTTCACCAGCGCCTCGGACATCGGGCGGTAGCCCGCCTCCGGTGGTCCATGAACCACCGCCACCTCGTCATCGGCCTCGAGACTCCCGTCTCGGTAGGCCTCGAAGATCGCGCCCGACGCCCTCCATCCCGAACGACACGAGCTCCGCCGCGCGAAGCGCGCCCATGCTGGCGCTGCCGAAGACATGGATGCCCTGCGCCATGGCCCACAGGATCTCCTTGTGCCAGACGGCCGGCACACGCGTCGAAGTAGCCGTCGATGATGCCAATCGCACACGGACCGTCGGAGCGACACCCGGTAGAGATCTCCCTGCGACACGGGCGGCAGGTAGGTGGCATCGAGTACCGTGCGCGCTTCTGTCTCCTGGATGGACGGTCCGACGAATACGTAGACCCTCATGCGTGCCCCGCCGCGCGCACCCGGGCGCGTCGCCCTGGCCTGTAACCCGGGACGTTGTCCGGGCCTTCGAGGCCCGGAATGACGAGGCGAACCACCGGCAGCCGGAACGCCGGATCCGTCAGGTCGACGACCACGACCTCTGGCACCCCGATGGCCCGGAGCCGGTCGAGCTCCCACGCCACGTCCGCGTCGAGAGTCTCGCCAGACCAGCCGGGCACGTCGTGGAGGCTTCGGTCGGGGCGGGCAGCCTCCTCGCGAGCCCGGGACTCCCGCCCCGATCCGCGCTCCGCAGCTGCTCGTACAGGCTGCGACCCAGGTCATCTCGGGAGCCAGCGATGACCGTGAGGCGGCTCTGCACCGCTTCCAGGATCGCCCGTAGCAAAGCGATGGCTGGGTCGGGGTGGCAGCCCATGCCCGCGCTCGCGCCCAGCGGGCGCATGGGATCCTCGACCCGCTCCGTGATGACGCAGTAGAAGCCGGGGATCCCGACGTCCGACGTCATGTTCCAGACCGCCACAGCGACGCCCGCGCGCTCGCACCTCGCCAGCACCTCCGAGCAGTGGTGATCGTCGATGCGCGCGAGATCGATGCGGGTCCGCCTGCGCGCCGCCTCATCGAGCCGGTGCCACAGCGTCGTCGCGTCGCGCTCCACGACCTCGCAGATCGCGTGACTGATGGCCTCCAGCAGATGGTTGCCGGAGGCGAGCCCGTTCGAACTCATGGGGAAGCAACCCCCGCCTGGGGGATACGGAACGGTAAAGTTGGCGTGAACCAGCTCGTAGGGCACCCACACCGCCTCGTCGCGGAGGAGATCGTGCCCCTCGATCCAGAGCAGCGGCCGCCCGGGATGGAACATGCTGGTCGCGGCGCGGGGCAGCATATCCACGTCCACGACGCGATGGCGGCGCCGCAACTCATCATAACTTCCTAGTCTGAGCGGCAGGCAGATGCGCTCCGCGTGGTACAGCTCGACCGCCTCCATCAGGCCGGAGGCCTTCGCCGACGCGAGGCTCACCCCCTTGCCCTGAGAGACGGCGAGCGACCGAGAGTTGGGCCGGCAGACCATCACTACCGGCACACCGATGGTGTCCAGGCCTGTGACGTCGGCGATACGGGTGATGCCCATGGGCTCCCAGAAAGGTCGGACGCGGGCCACCGTCTCCTCGGGGGCCATTACTCGATGGGTGCCGGCCCGGAATACCTTGAGGGCCGGTATATCCAAGTCCGGCGAGAGCCGCCTTGCGCCGCTCAGCGGCGCCACCGCTTAGACATAGCGCAGCGTCCACGTGAACCGGGTCCGCCTCGGCGCGTGCCCAGTGAGCTGCTCCACCCAGTGCAGCGAGCCAGCCGTCGGGGTGAACACGACGGCGGTGTTGAGCCGCGGCTCGAGGCGCACGGCCGCCCCGGTGCTTTCGCACGCCCAGACGGTGGTGCCTCCGTAGTGAGGCTCCCAGCGCGTGGTGAGTGACAACGACACGACCAGCCGTGCCAGATCCTCTGGGTTCCCCCGATTGTCGTGAGGTTGGAAGAACGACCACGGCTCCCAGCCGGTGAGAACGTCTCCGTCCTGCGCGGTCAGCTTCAGGCCGGTCATCTCCGACAGGGCCTGCACTGCCTCGCGCGTGGCCAGGGCCTCCCCGAGGCGAGAGAGGCGAGGAAGCGGGTGGACGGGCCGCGCGTGAACTGTCACGTAAACGTGCTCGGCGTTGGGCTCGCCGAAGGCGTTGAGCACGACGGGCGAATCCTCAGTCAGCTGGTAGCTGCAGAACGTGGCCATCTCGACGGTCCGGCACTCCTCCAGAGCGATGTCGAGCGCCTCGGGTGCGAGGAAATCCCAGATCACGAGCCACTTGGGCAAGGGCAGGCCCGACTGAAATCGCGCGCGTAGCGCGGCGCGATCACGCAGGACGTCGGGATTAATGACCGTGGGATGCGCCATCACGTCAGGCACCGGGATTGAGGAAGTCCTCCGCGACCGCGACGACGGCCCTCGCGGTCGCGGGGAGACGCCGTGCCACTCCATCTCGCGAGGCGCCGAGGGCCGCACCGGCTATCGCCGGCAGAGCGTGGCGCGTCGAGCGGAGGCCCCGCTAGGTCCCGGGCAGCCGCAGCTCCGCAGCCTTGAGTTTGATGGCGAGGGGAGATGCCCCGGCCATGCGAATCTGCAGTCCACCGTAAGTGCGGAATCGTGGAAATTCCAGCGGGTGCCCCTTCACTTCGGGCTCCGGCGCGGCGCTTTGGACGGAGGGTTCCCCCTTCCGTCGCCACGTGTGCTCGAGCACGACCAGATCGGCGACCATGCCGCTCTCGACGTCGTAGAGCAAGAGCCCCGCCTCCGCGTCCTCGATGACCTCGTACCGCCCGCCAGTCTCGATCACGATCGACTCCTTTCGGTCCAGCGGTCGATGACGCCGCCGGGCCGGACCCGCTCGCCCATCCGTTGGTCGAGGCGGCCCGCTCCTCTCACCTCGACACCCGCTCTCAACGAGCCCAGCATATCTCACCCGATGGCGCCTGGCGATGGTGAGCTGGTTCGGCTGCCCTGGTGGCAGCCGTTGCGCTTGACGGTGGTGCTGTGCCTGGTTAGATGCCGTGGCCGACGAGGAGGATGACCCGCTCACCTACCAGTGTGGCGAGCCGCCAATGGTCGGTCGCGCGAGACGATCGCGCTTGTGCTCCAGCCGCGCTGTCGCTGATCCCCCAAGACGCACTGCGAACCTGGGTGGATGGCCCGATTGCAAGAGCATGGGGCGCATTCGCAGCGGCGCGCGTGCACGCGATCGCAACCACGGGGCTTGACGGGGTCGCGAGCCGTACATCTCATCAGACGAATTGTGCAGAAATCCGATTGCGCTAGTTCTTTGAAAAGATGGCTCCTCAGCCTGGATTCGAACCAGGAACCCTCCGGTTAACAGGCGGAAAAAGAAGCGTTAGCCGCCCTTTGCGGCCTTGTGCTGGACGTTGCCGGATCCTGCGCTATCACTCCTAGAATCCGACGATTTCTGCCCTTCGCTTTGTGCCGGCGCTTGCTGGCGTTTGCCGCTCTTTGGTGCGCCGAAAGGGCAAGAAAAGGGCAACGCCCGGACGCCACTCAATGGGGTCACCAGGCAAACGCTCGGGCCAGACGTAATCGCCAGTCCGGTCAAGGTCCGCGTGAGACGCGCCGTCACACCAATCGCGTAACATAGCCATCTCTTCAAGGAGGCGTTATGCGACGCACTGTCTGTTTCGTCCTTGCGGTGCTGGCGACGTCGAACGTCGCATCCGCCCAGGCTCCATCCAGATCACCTGCGGACAGCCCCGCATGTTCGTTTCTGACGAAGGAGGATGCCGCCGCTGCTCTGGGCGAAGCCGTCAAGGGCCCCAAGGCAACGTCGATGGGGAAGGGACAGCCATCGAGCTGCGAGTACGAAGGCTCCGGTATCCACATCGTCCATTTGACCGTGACGCCGCTCGATCCTGCGACAGCCCCCATGTACAAGGCGATGTGCGCGCAGAAGGCCAGGGACGGGCTCACCGGCCTCGGCGACGTGACGTGTTGGTACGACGACAAGCACGGCGAATTGCACGTGGTGAAAGGTCTGACGATGTTTTCGATCGAACTGAGAAAGAGCGGCGATCCGACCGAGGCGATTAAGGGCGTCGCTCGGAAGGTTTACGACCGCGTGAAATAGCGCGCTGGATATCGTCGACCGCCAACGACGGACTCTACGGGCTCGTCAACGAACTCCACCCGCATCGCGGACGGCGCCGCCGAACGGCACAAGTCGCTGCCGACGCCGATCATGCACGGTGCGAAGGACTCGATTGTGTCTTCGGCGAACTCGCGCCGGGCCGTGGCCGCCCTGTTCAACAGCCAATTGCTCTTGCGCTTCATGGGACGAAAGCAGGAAGCGATTGAGGTTAGCCGCAAATTCCTCGCCCGCCCAGACCGCTTCCCGGCCGTTCGGAAGGAGTCGTTCCGGCGGGCACTCGAATACTGCGCTGGACACAGATCGGAGGCGGATCTGCTCCACTCCATGAAGACCTCGCGCTTGGATCTGAGCAACGCCCACATTTCGATCGCCCTCTCGGCACTTGCCGATGGAGACCGAAAGAAAGCCAGGCGGCACCTGCAACGCTGTTTGGATACGCGGTATTTCGCGGCCCTTCCTTACTCCCTCTGCTTGTCGTTGCTCGCGCGCATGACCAAGGATCCCGCTTGGCCTCCGCGGATCACGCTCCCGTCCGTGAAGCGTCCGCGAATATTCAGCGCGGCCGCCCGCAGACGGTCCGCACGGAATGTCTGGATTGGATGCTGATTCTCGACGAACGGCACCTCGAGTGCGTGCTCGCCGGCTCCTTCGACGGATTCGTGTATATTGCTTCGCGTGATGAGCGCGCTTAATCGGCGATAGACCGCCCGCGTGATGACACTGGAACTGCGTCAGATTGCGGCGGTCCGGGTAGCGCGAGGGCCGGTCATTCTGGACAAGCCTGTCCAGTCTCCGACGGCCCTCTACACGGGCGAGAGAAGCGCGATCGGAGCAATTGCACATGGCGTGGGAAGCAACCCTGATCTGGCCAGAAGTCTGCGCTGAGTCGGATGAATATGACGAGGACCAAGCCGTCCCGGCCGATTTGCTGAATCCGAACTGGGGCATGTGGCGCGCGACCCTCGCAGAGGATGCCGAAATCGAGCAGCGGCTCCGCAGGGCCGGCTGTGGAGCGCTGCTCGCCTACACTACCGAAGGCCGTGAGCCGCACGAGATCGAGTGGGTTTCTCCCGACGACATCGTCCGTTCGGCCACGCGGCTAAAGAAGCTGATTGCCGATGGCGACCCCTTGGCTGAGGACGTCCTCAAGGTGTACGAAGATCAAGCCGACAGCGGTGCGCCCGCGCTGGTGCTGTTTGTCGACGATTTGGATCAAATAATCCAGGCAGCGCAGCGTGCGCGCGCACGAGGTCACACGCGACTGACTTTTCAGATCGATTACTAAGCGCGATTGCTGGATGCATTACGAGCTGGCTATGTTTGACGCTGAGATTTGCAGACTCGAACCGATCGATATTTTCGGGCTTCGCTTTGTGCCGGCGCTTGCCGCCGTTTGCTGCGCTTCGTTGCAGCCAAAGGGCAAGAAACGGGCAACGTCTGCTGCACAAACGTGGTGTCCCAAAAATTCGCAATCGGTGGTGGATGCGGGGTGTCAACTCGCGCAGCTGTTTTGGGCGCAGGGCGTCACGTGGCCAGCCAAGGGGCGCTTGATACGCCATCACTCAGCGCGCAGCGCGTCGATTGGCTGGATTCGGAGCGCGCGTCGCACCGGCCCCAGGGTCGCCAGTGCAGAAATCGCGACGACGGCGCACCCATACACGGCGATGACGCGCACCATATCTCCCTCCGACAGGCGGTCGGCGACGACCAATCCGATCAGGATACCCAGGCCGATCTGCGTCATCGGGCGGCGAAACAGCACGGCGATCACGTGCCGCCGCCGTCCGCCCAGCGCGACGCGAATGCCCACCTCTCGCGTTCGTTGCGAGGCGGTGAAGGAGAGCACCGAGTAAATGCCGGTCAGCGACAGAAGCACGACGACGAACGCCAGGGCCAGGAAGAGCCAGAAGAGCAGCGTCATGGTGCGGGCACCTGCGGCAGCGACTTGATCGAAGCGGGCGATCTCCGAGATCTGAAGCGTGGGCTCGACGTCTCTGGCGATGGACCGCAGGCGTGAGGCGAAGAGCAGGGGATCGCCCGTGGTATGGACGGCCATGCGGACGGGATAACTTCCGCCAGGAACCAGCGGGTGATAGATGCGGGCCCTCCTCGAGTCGCGCCTCGGGTCGCGGTCTTCCGGATCTATGCCGAAATCCCGCACGACACCCACGACCTGATACCACGGGTCTTTCCCGTTCTGCTGTGTGAGGCTGACGTAGCGAAGGCGCCGGCCGATCGGGTTGTTGCCTCCGAGCACCACCTGCGCGAATGACTGGTTCACGATGACGGTCCTGGCGCCTGGCAGCAGATCGCCGGAGTGAAACGCACGGCCGGAAAGGATCGGCGTGTCCAGCACGTCGAAGAAGTCCAGAGCGACCCACGCCGAAGACACTCGACGGGGGCTGGAATTCCGGTCCGCGGGCGCGGCGCCCCCCTCGTCGACGTCGATTTGACGGGACGGGTGATCCATCAATGGCAGCACGCTGGCGACCGTGACTCCCGTGACGCCGGGTTCGGCCTCGAGTCTTCGCTCGAGCTCCTGGGTCGCGGCGGTGAATCTGCCCGTGAACGTCGCGCCGGCCGCGCCGGGCACCTTCTCGCGATCCATCGCCATCGTCGCGGCGAGATACTGTTCCGGAACAAGCCCGGCGTTCGCCGCGCGTGCCCCCTTGGCCACGTCTCCATAAATCGCGATCACGGGAGTTGGGACGATGGCCATGACCGCGACCTGCATGACGATCAAGACCGTCCAAATGCCGCCGAAGCGAAGGCCGCCGCCTCCCGGGCCTGACTGCCTCAGGCGCGTCCCGATGCCGCGGGTCACTTTGAGCCCCGGGAGAAGTCCTGCGATAGCGGCGGCGACGAGCGTCAGCAGCGCGGCGTACACCAGGGTCCTCGGAGAGACGCTGGAATGCATCCAGAACGGAACGCGATTCTCGAACATGTTCTCCGTGACCATGGCGAACAGCGAATGCCAGGCCAGTTGCGCGAACGTCACGGCGACGAGTGCGGCCACCATGGCCAGCACCAACGCCTCGACGAACAGTTGGCCCATGATCCGCCCGCGGCCGGCGCCGAGCGCCGTTCGCACGAGGATCTCGTTCTCGCGCGTCGCGGCCCGGGCGAACATCAGCAGCGCGACGTTGCCGCAGACGAGCAACACGAGCAAGACACTCAGCAGGTTGCCCCAGAACACTTCCGAGGCACTGTCTGCCGAAAACCCGCGGAAAATCGAATCGATGTAGGGCACGATCCGGGGCTTGAGATGCTGCGTGGGTGTCGGGAAACGCGGCGGCAGCCGTGGCGCCGAGGACCGTCAGTTCCGGTTGCGCGGCTTCGAGCGTGGCGCCAGGCGACAGTCTGCCGAATACCCGCACGACGGGGCTTTGCTGCCGTGGGTAGTTCACCGGATTCAACCTGAGAGGAACCCAGAAGCCATGCGCCAGAGGAAAACGAAAGCCCTCAGGCATCACGCCTACGATGGTGTGGGGAACGTTGCCGAGACGCAACTCCCTTCCGATGACGTTGGGGTCGGACTCGAATCGCGATTGCCAGACGTCGTGTCCGATCAGGACGACCCACGGCGCGCCGGGCTTCTCATCGGCCTCGACCAGTGGCCGGCCAAGAACGGGGCGCTCCTGCACGATACGAAACGTGGCCGCGCTGATCTCCGCCACGGCGACCGGCTCCGGCACGGCCGTGCCGACGATCACGTTCCAGTTGCGGTCACGATACGCCGCAAGGTCCTGAACGGACGTCAGGGCGTCGCGCCACGCCACGAAGTCATGAAGGGTCGGCGCTTTTTCACCAGGACTGGCGGTGTCGACCATCACGATCGCGACAATCCGCGCGCCGCCTTCAAGAGGCAGCCTGGGGTGCATGATCTGGGTGTAGAACTCGAAGGCGACGATGCCGCTCCAGATCGCGAAGGCCATCGCCACCGTTCCCACCACCGTCAGGCCGATGTGCTTTACGAGCAGCCGCAGGCCGAGCCGGACGTCCAACGACAGGCCCCGCAACGGCGCCAAGCCGACGTTGATCGTGTTCGCTGCGCGGCCATGCGCGACGATCATCTTGAAGAACGCGAGGTGACCGCGAAGGCAAATCCAGCGTTTCCGCCAGGTCAGCCCTCTGCGCGACGCGTCCTCGTACTCGGCTTGCATATCGGCGATCGCCGGATCGATCAGGTAATCCATCGTGTTCGCGGCGAACAGGCGCGCGGCCACCGCCCGAAGCCGCGTGCCCGGCGGCCTCATCGGCCGAACTCCGGCACCAGTTGCTTCGCGCCGCTGGTCCAGGCCATGAACATGCGGCGCCCGAGCGCCGTCACTGCGTAGATGCGTCGCGGCAGGCCACCGGTTCCAGATGGGCGGAGCGTCGAGCTTCGAGGTGATGTAGCCCTTCTCCTCCATCCGACCGAGCGTGACGTAGACGGTGCCCCGCTTCAGCCGGCCCCTCGATGCGGCGACGAGCTGCAGGCCGTACAACTCCTGATGTCGGAGCAACTCGAGAACCAGAAGCTCTTTCGGCGACACAGTGAGAACGCGAGGATGCGAGCCGCCCATGGCGGCCAGTCTTACATCAATGTAAGACTGAAGTCAACGGCCTTTGGCTTCGCGTCAGTCGAGGCATTACGGACTGAGTCGAAGATTCACGCACTCATGCGTTCTCGGCCCGTCTCGATCGCGACGCTTCAGATCAGGCCGACGTTGTTCA
>CAVZGT010000006.1:0-63357 GCA_963774855.1 uncultured Acidobacteriota bacterium
ACTACATTGCCACGGCGTTGGGAAACACGCGATCGAGAATGGCGGGACCGGTGCTGATCGGAATGTACGGCAACAATCCGGCCCGGAATGCGGTCTGCGGCGGCTTGGCGACGCTGACACATCTCGAGTGGTGCAGTGGAACCGTGGACGATCCGGCCGCGACAAGACGGCAATGGCTGCGCCGGTGGGAGACTGGATCGACCACGCCAATCTACGGGCCGAACACGTGCCCCGAGAATCCGCGGCCGGCAAGTGATGTCGTGCCGGCCGGGCCCGTCTTCGAAGCCTCGAAGAACAGCGGACCTCCGAGGGTGACTTCTGTAAGGCCCCTCGTCGTGTCACCCAACGCGGTCTTCTCGCTGTCAGGTTACGCGCTCGGCATGGAAGACTCGAGCGCGATTCGAGTGCTCTTCATCCGGGGCGGCGTCGAACGTGTCACGAAGATCATCGGCGGCGGACACGTGATCAGCCGTGACCCGGACGGCGGCGCGCAGTACATGGACATTGCCGTTCCAGAGGCAGTCACGCCCGGCCGGTGGCAGATCGTGCTCGACGTCAAGGGACGCCGTAGTGCACCGGTGACGATCGACGTCGGCGCGGGAGGGCCGGTTGCACTCACGGGGGCCTCACCAGAACGGCCCCACCCTTCGCAAATCGTCGATCTCACCACAAGGACACCAGCACAGGTTGGCGATCACGTTGAGCTGATAGACGGACGGGGCGCCCTTGGCGTATTGCGACGGGCGCGTCGTCTTTCGGCGTGAGTTTCATCCTCCCCGACGAGGTCGCCGAGGGCGAAGCAACGATCCGGGTCGGCAAGACCCGGAACGGCGTAGACAGTTTCAGCGCACCGCTGAAGGTCGTCGTCACATCTGGTCCTCTGCCGCTGAAAGGACTGGCAGCGGGCATGATGAAGTCCGTCGCCCCGGGCCAATGGACCGATCTCGTGACCGATAGCGAAGTCGAGTTCGAGATCAGGCGATCCGATCGTATCGAGGTCGAGTTCCGACAGGGCGACGTCGTGGTCATTAGTCAGGCCACCGGACCTGAACGCGTGCACGTGCAGGTACCCGCGGGTGTTGCGGCCGGTTCGATTTCCGTACGGACGCGGACATGGATCGAGCAAACCGCCTCGGAATGGTCTGCGCCGACCGATTTTTACGTGCTCGAACGCCCAATCGCACCTTCGATAGGGTCGGTCGAGGCCGGACCTCTGCGAAATCTTGTGTGGTGGGCCGGAAATGCCGCTCCGGCTGTCGCCCTGACAAAGCCCGGAGAGGCGTTGGTCCTGCGCGGACACTTCCCGGTTGCCAGCGCCTCCGATCTCCGCGTGCAACTCAGAAGACAGACGGTGACTGTGGATCTGACGGCGACGGATGTCGATGGCGGTGTGCGGGTCGAGGTCCCTCGTCAAACGGCCGCGGGAGACTGGCAGGTGATGATCGGCCCTGCAGACGGTCTGACGCCGCTCCAGGAGGTCACGACTGTCCGCGTAATGTGAATTCCTGAGGGCTTGAAAGTCACCGGGCCCCGACGTGCTGCATGGCGCGCTCGAACGCGGCCGCGGCCGCGGACGGGTCGCTGAGCGCCCGGCCGCCGCCCTGCGCCAGGTGCCGCTTCCCGCCGCCATGTCCATCCATGACCGGCAGCACGGCCTTCAGGATGTCGCTGGCGTTGACGCGGTCCGCCAGGGCTTCCGGCACGGTGATGACGAGGCTGCTCTTGTCGCCCCTGTTGGCGATCAAGCCGACGACGGCGTTGAGCGAGGCGGAGGCCTGGAGCGCCGCAGTACGCAGCGCCTCCGGCTCGGCATCGACCTCGGCGAAGACGAACGGCGTGCCGTCGGCCGTCATCCGCACCTGCGAGCGCAGCGCGTCGGGCTGCACGCCACGCGCCGCCGGCGCGGCGCCCGCCTTGGTCGCGCGCTGCAGCACGCGCACGAGCTGCGCCTCGACGGCCTCGGGCGCGACGTTCAACCGGGACGCGACGGCCTCGAGGATCGCTTCCTGGTGCTGGCTGTACGCGAGGGCGTCCAGCCCGGTCGCCGCCACGATCCGCCGCACGCCGCTGCCGACGCTGCCCTCCGACACGATGCGAAACATGCCGATGTCGCCGGTCGCCCGCACGTGGCTGCCGCCGCACAGCTCCGTGGAAATGCCCGGGAAGCCGACCATCCGGACGCGCTGGCCGTACGTCTCGCCGAAGAACGCGAGCGCGCCGCGCTGCACCGCGTCGGCATACGTCGTCTCCTCGATGACGGTCGCGACGTTCTGGCAGATGAAGTCGTTCACGAGCTGCTCGACCGCGTGCCGCTCGTCGGCCGACAGCCGGTCGCCGTGCTGAAAGTCGAACCGCAGCCGCCCGGGCTCGACCCGCGAGCCCGCCTGCTGAACGTGCGCGCCGAGCGTCGTGCGCAACGCCCGCTGCAGCAGGTGCGTGGCGGAATGGCTCGCCCGAATGCGCCGCCGATGATCCGGATTCACGCGCAGTTCGACGGTATCGCCGGTCCTGAACGAGCCGGCGGCCACGGTGCCGATGTGCGAGACGTAGAGGTCGCGCCGCCTGACCGTGTCACGCACCTCCACGCGCGCGTCGCCCGCGACGATCTCTCCGCGGTCGCCGATCTGCCCGCCGGACTCGGCGTAGAAGCTGGTCCGATCGACGACGATCTCGACGTCGTCGCCGGCGGAGACCACGTCGCGGGGCTGACCGTCCACGAGCGCCGCCTGGATCGTCCCCTGGACCGTGAGATCCTGTTCGCCGAGGTACTCGGTCGGCGCCGCGAGACCGTCGAGCGAGGCGTAGTCCGCGGCGGCCTCGGCGGCGCCGCGCGACACGTCCTGGTGACGCGCGAAGGCGTGCTGGAAGCCCGCTTCGTCGAGCTCGCCCCCATGCTCGGCCACGAAATCCCGGATGATTTCGATTGGCAGGCCGTAGGTGGCAAACAGGGACAACGCGTCGGCGCCGGAGACACGGAAGCCGCGCTGGCTGGCAAGGGCGCCGAGCCGCTCGAGGCCGTCGGTCAGCCGCAGCGAAAATGCGCGGCGTTCCGCGTTGAACGTCTCCACGATGCGCGACCGTCCTTCCACGAGACGGGGATGGTCGGCGCCCATCTGCTTGATCAGGGTGTCGAGGGGCTCCTCGATATTGAAGTCCGGCACGCCTCGACGAGTCGTCAACGCGATGCACTTGCGAATGAGCCGGCGCGGAATGTAGCCGCGTCCGACGTTGGATGGTGCGACGCCGTCGGCGACGATGAAGCTCACCGCGCGGAGGTGATCGGCGATGACCCTTGCATCCCGGGCGATCCGAGGGTCGCTTCCTCCGCCAATCTGCTGGAGGATCGTCTCGAACAGCGGCTTGAGACGGTCCACGTCATAGACCGACTCGAGCCGGTTCAGGTTCATCACCATCCGTTCGAGCCCGGAGCCGGTATCGACGCTGCGCAGCGCCAGGCGCTCCAGGCCCGTCGGCTGCTTGTCGAACTCCATGAACACGCCGGCGTTCCAGATCTCGATGTAGCGGCTTTCGGTGTCGAACACGCCGCCGGGCACGTAAGCCGGTCCGTGCTCCGGGCCGGTGTCGAAGAAGACCTCGGTGCACGGACCGCACGGCCCGTACTTGCCGGCCGGCCCCCAGAAGTTGTCCGCGCCGAGCGCCACGATGTGATCCCGCGGCAGACCGACGGCTTCCCACGCCGCCGCCGATTCCTCGTCCGCCGGAATGCCGAGCTCGGCGTCGCCGGAATAGACGCTCGCGTACAACGTCGCCGGGTCGAAGTGAAACCCGTTGACGAGGAGGTCGTAGGCCAGCTCGATGGCGCGCCGCTTCCAGTAGCGGCCGATCGACCACGATCCCAACATCTCGAAGAGTGTCAGGTGGTGCCGGTCCCCGACGATGTCGATGTCAACGGTACGGATGCACGCCTGGATGTTGCAGAGATCGGGATGCGGCGGCTTCTGCAGGCCGAGGAAGAACGGCTTCATCGGCGCCATGCCCGAATTGATGAACAGCAGCGTCGGATCGTCCTTGGGCACGAGCGACGCACCCGGAATGCGGAGATGATCGCGGGACTCGAAGAACTTGAGAAATGTTTCGACGACTTCTTCGCTCGAATACATACAGGTCCTATGAGAAATCTACCGTGCTGGACGGCGGCGTTCGGGCAGATCACATGCAGGCGCGCGGCATGGCGGCCAAAAGATTAGGTTACCATTTCCCGGAATCGAGGTGTCACGATGGGCGCATCCGTTCTCGCCTACTGGCCCGGCATGACCGCGGACCAGGCCGAGGCCCAGCCGGGCTTCGCCAACGACGATCGGGCGTGGGGCAACTGGATGGCGGAACGGGACGGCGACGCTGCGGTCTCCGAGGCCATCCGGCGCCTGAAGGCGGAGGCGATTCTGACGTTCAAGACCGATGGCTGGGATGACGACGACGTGGCCTGGGTGAGCCCCGGGGAACTGCGCGATGCCGCGGCGAGGTTACGCGAGGCGGCGCGGGCCGGATCCCCGGAGATGGCCGTCATCCTGGCTTCGTATCAGCGGAATGCCAACCGCATCGACCCCGTCTTGGAAGAATTCATTCGCGACCTGGATGACATCGAGGCGATTACACGGTGGGCCGAAGCGGAAGGCGCGGCCAAAATGACGCTGGAGGTCAACTGGTAGGTGCCGCGGCCGGAGACAGGCCTACTTCCAGGCGTCCATGGCTTTTCGCGCCGGTGCATCCGGTGGCAGCTCGCTCAACTCGAGTCGATTCCCGTCCGGATCGGCGACGCCGACCGTCAGCGATCCGCTGCCGATGGTCCGGGGCGTACCGACCGCCAGCCCGCGTTCCCGCAGCCGCGCGGCCACCGCCTGCACGTCGTCGACGTGGACACCGAAGTGCGTGAATCCCGCCGATCGGTTGGCCCGGGCCGGCACCAGCTCGATGAACGTGTTGCGGCTCACCTGCAGGTAGGTCAGCGTCGGCTCCCCGTCGGCGTTCTTGTTCGAGAAGGCCTCGGGAAAACCCAGCGTCTGGGTATAGAACTGCATCATCTCGGCGTACTTCGGCGTGGCAAAGGCGAGGTGATTGATGCCGTTGTTCCCCGGCAGGGGGCGATCCTGCGCGACACCGGTACGCGCGGCCACGCCAACGACGATTCCAAGCAGGAAGATGAGCGGCGTGCGCAGCGTCATGGTGCGTTTGTCGCCGATCGTAACGCCGATCACCTGGCCGTTGAAACAATCTCCAACCGGCGGGCCTGCGCCGTGGTCAAACTCGAAGCAGTTGGTCAGGTCACTGGCAGGTGCGCTTCCCGTGCTGAGCGGCAGGACGTTGGGCACAACCGATGGACGCACGAAGCTACGCGGGTGTTTCGGAAGAAGAGTTCGCGATCTTCCTGCACGTGTACCGCGAATTGAGCTCGAAGACGCCGTGGATTCATCTCTTCCTGTACGTCGACACCATCGCCAAAGGCGTTCTGTTTTCGTCCTGGCTGGAAACGCTGTCGGGGCGTCCGTTTGCACCGCTGACGCTGACGGCAGCAGGGTTGCCGCTGCTGATTTACTTCGTCATCACATTCTGTCGGTTGCCACCGCCGGTCACGCCGCGAACCTTTCGGCGTCTTCTGCTATTCGCAATGACGTGGAGTGCCATTGGCACCCTCGTCCTGGTAGTGCTCGGGCTGGTTGCGGGGGCGCCTGTGGCGACGCGGGGCACCGGTCTGAATGTGTGTCTGCTCGTCACGCTGAGAATTTCTTTGTTTGTCCTGCCGATATTGCTGAAGCACCACAACAAACTCAAGCAGCAGGAGGGCAAGATTCTGCCGTCGCGGATTCACGAGATGGCGCCGCAGCCGTTTAGCGCTTGGTCAGGTACGCGTGCGCCCGCGCGAGCTCCGGGCGCGATCCGTCGGCATTCTTCGCGAGCTGGATGAGCTTGCCGTAGTAGTCGGCCGCGTTCTTCCTGTCGCCCAGGGCCTCCGCGGCCCGCGCGGCGCCGTAGAGACCGCGATAGCGGTTGGGAGTCTGCTTCAGCGCTCTCACGTACTCGGCGAACGCCGCGGCCGGTTGCCCCGCCTCCAGCAGCAGATCCGCCAGCAATTCGCGCATCGGGTAGAGGCGGTTTTCCATGGCCACGTGTTTGAGGCTGCCATCTTCGCCGTCGGCGGCGCTGCGCATGAGCGCGATGGCCCTGTCGCGTGCACCCTCGGCAAGCGCCACCCACGCGGAGACGGCGCGCAGCTGCTCCTGTGTGCGGTCCGCCCAGTACGCTTCACCGGCCGTGCGCAACGCGGCCTGGAGCGCCTCCATCGCGTCGGTCTCGACCTTCGCGCCGCGGTGATTGCCGGTTCGCGCCATGCCCAGCGCGCGCGTGAACCGCGTGAGCGAGTCCGCCTGTGGATACGCGGTCGAGATCATCGGCAGCGCGGCAGCCGCCGCCCAATCCGCGCGCTCGAGCACGTACCGCGCCGGCATCGCAGCCTGCCCCGTGTAATTGACCAGCGTCGCCGGCCGATCGCCACGGTCCGGCGTTTTGAGGGCCTTGTCGATCAGTCGAGCGGCCGCGGCGTCCTGCGCGAGCTGCAGGTGCGCATACACGGCAAAGTCCGCGGCGTGGTAGTAGTCGGGCTGAATCTCGAGCGCCGACAGGTTCGACGTGATGGAGTCCTCCCACAAGCCGGCCATGGAATAAATGTGCGCGGGCATGTGCCGGGCGTGCGGGACGGCCGGCGCGAGCGCCGCGTAGCGGCGTGCCGCCGCAATGCCTTTTTCCGCGAACGGCGCGAAGTCGTAGGCGTGAATCAGGTAATGCGTGATCCCCGGATGCTGGGGGTTTTTCGCATACAGCTGCTCGAGAATCGCGGCGGACTTCAGCTGATTGGCATACGTGAGATCGCGCTTCGGCGCCGAGGCCTGCAGCGTCAACGCGTAGTACACCTGCGCTTCGAAATCGTCGGGATACCGCTCCGCCAGCCGCTCCATCGCGGTGTGGTACGCGAGCAATCGAGTGTCGGCCGGCAGCTTGTCGTGATCGCGAAAATACGCGCGGATGGCGTCGATCCAGGCGCGCTCGCGTTCGGTCTTTCCCTCGATCGCCCGGGCTCTTTCAAGCGCCTCCCAGGCGGCACGCGCCGCTTCGGGCGGCGGCGGCGCCGACAATGTGTTGCCGAGCAGGTCGAGGGCAAGACCCCAGTACGCCATCGCGCAGGTGGGATCCTGCTCCAGGACTCCGCGGAAGGTCTTCCCGGCGTAATTGAACCAGTAGGAGTGCAGCATCGCCACGCCGCGCTCGAACTCGGCCTGCACCTGCGCACTGCAGGACGTCGGGAAACTGACTTTCCCGAGTTGCCCATGCCCCTCGTGCTGCGTCGCGGCAGCCGGGAGGACGGCCAGGGTACCAAGGAGGGCGGAAACAGTGAGCGCGCGTTTCATGAACTATTCCTGCCGCGGATAGATGCGAATGCCTGGATGGCTGCGCGATCCGGAGCGAGAACCCCGTGGAAGGAGCAATCATACGACTGATTGCCGTGACCCGAACCTGAACCTTATTCAGCCCGCAGGGCGATCACTGGATCGATTCGGATCGCGCGGGCGGCCGGGATGTAGCATGCGAGCATCGCGACCACAGCCAGCATCAGGCCCACCGTGGAATACGTGACCGGATCGTGCGCTGTAACTCCGTACAGCAGGGTTCCGATCCCGCGGCTGAGCGCGAACGCGCCGAGCAACCCGACGGCGATACCGCCGAGGGCCCAGGCCATGCCGCCCCGCATCACGAGACGCAGGATTTGGGCGCGCTGCGCGCCGATCGCCATGCGCACGCCAATCTCCTGCGTCCGCTGGGCGACCGAGTACCAGAGCACACCGTAGACACCCACGGCGGCGAGCAGCAGCGCGACGACGGCAAACACACCGCTCAACGTCGTGGTGAACCGCGGCTGCGCAGCGCTCTCGTCGAGCCACTCGTGCAGGCGGCGGACCTGATAGAGCGGCTGTGCCGGATCGATATCCTGGACGGCTCGCGCAATCGCCGGGACGATCGCGGACGGCTCGCCCGCGGTCCGCACCAGCAACGTCATCGTCCTCTGCGGGAACTGCATGGCGGAGAGATAGACGGCGGCACTGGGCTCGCGATCCAGGCCCCCGCCACAGCAGCCGCGTCCGTCCGCGCCGCGGATGTCCCCGACGACACCAACCACTTCGTGCTGTCGGCCATTCCAGTCGAGCGACTGCCCGATCGGGCTCTTGCCGGCCCAGAGCTGACGAGCGACGCTCTCGCTGACGATAGCGACCGGGGCCGACCCCGAGCCGTCCTGCTGACCGAAAGCCCGCCCAGCCAGCAACGGCACGCCTAGCGCGCGAAAGTAGTCCGGGCTCACCATGTGCTCCACGGCCCCGATCCCCTCGGCGTCGCTACGGTCCCGCGCCCTCCCGCCCGCGCGCACCCCCGGCCCGAATGGCGCCGTGATCCCGGCCGCCACGGACTGTACCTGTGGCATGCCGTCCAGCGATTCCAGCAGTCGCCCCCAGAAGCCCCACGTGCGCGCCGCATCCGGATACTCGGCGCGAGGAAGCGAGATCCTCGCGGTGATCACGCCTTGCGGTTCGAACCCGAGGCGGACCTGCTGCAGCCGGACGAAACTCTGCAGAAGCAGCGCCGCACCCACGAGCAGCATCGTCGCGAGGGCCATCTGCGCCACGACGATGGCGTGCCGCAGCAGCGTTCCCGAGGGACCGGCGACCCCCTTGCCCTGCTGCGCGAGTGAAGGCGCCAGGGCGATACGCGACGCGCGCAGGGCCGGAACCAACCCCATGAAGAAGCCGCTCGCGATCGACAGGAGCAGGCCAAGCCCGAGTACCGTCGCATCGACCTCGATCTCGTTGATTCGCGCCAGCGTGGGCGGCAGCATGGCCCGCAGCGTCTGCACGGCAAGGACCGCCAGCAGGAGACCGCACGTGCCGCTGACGACCGCGAGGCTGACGCTCTCGGTGACGAGCTGGCGCAGGAGGCGCGAGCGTCCGGCCCCCAGCGCCGTGCGCAGGGCCAGTTCGCGCTGACGAGAGATGCCTCTTGCCAGCAGCATGTTCGCCACGTTCGCACACGCGATGAGCAGCACCATCCCGACGGCGGCGAGCAGCACCAGGAGCGAAGGCCGCACTCGTTCATCGAGCATGGTGTCGTAGAGGGTCTCCAGCCGCACGCCCCAGTCCTTGTTCGTGGCGGGAAACTCCTGTTCCATCGCGGCGGCGATGCGGCGCATCTCGTCACGCGCCCGATCCAACGAGACGCCGGGCCGCAGCCGGCCGACCACGCGCATGGTGTGATTGCCGCGGTTCTCGCGGGCTGGATCGATGGTGAGTGGAAGGAAGATCTGCGCGGCTTCGACGGAAGACGCCTGCGTCCGTCCCACCTCGCGGAACGCGCCCGGCACGACGCCGACGACCTGATGACGTTCACCGTTCAAGGTGATGGACTGCCCGACAATCGCGGCGTCGCCGCCGAAGCGCCGCCGCCAGAGCGTCTCGCCGAGTACCGCCACGCGTTGAGCCCCCGGCCGCTCGTCTTCGGCGCGAAAGCCGCGGCCGGCGAGAAGTGGCAGGCCGAGCACGCGGAACATCGATGCGGTAATCGCGCTGCCGGGCAGGCGCTCCGGGGCACCATTGTCGGTGAGGGTGACAGCTGAACCCTGGAACGTCGCGAGCGCTTCCATGGTCGTCGCCCGTTCTGCCCACGAGAGATAGTTGAGCGTCGAGACGCGGAACATCGGCCTGTCGGCCCGAGGGTTGTCTTCAAACAGCTCGACGAGCCGGTCCGGCGCAGGATACGGCAGCGGGCGCAGCATGACGGCGTACACGATGCTGAAGACGGCCGTGCTTCCGCCGACCCCCAGCGCGATCGTGAGGACGGCAGTGGCAGTGACGATCGGCGTACGAAAAAACTGGCGGAAGGCGTGGCGAATGTCCTGCATCAGCACGTTGAGCTGCTCCTTGGGCGCAGTCCGAAAGAGATCGCCGAGCAGAGCGAGCCAGAGCCTCAGGACGCCTTCGTCCCTGGCGCGATCGCGGTAGAGACGTGCCATCTCCGCCCCGTACTCCTCCTGGAACTCACGCGGATACAGCCGCAGCAGCCGGCGGTAGAGGCGGGCACCCAAGGATTGGCGACTCACAATGGCCCCGGCTACGCGCGCTTTGGCGCCAGGCCGACGGCCCGCGCCTGTCGCAGCAACACCGTCAGCCGGTCGGCCTCGGCCTGCGCGATGTCGCGGCCGGCCCGCGTGATCCGGTAGTAGCGGCGCCGCTCGTCGTCTTCGTCAGGACTCGGCCGAGCCTCGACTTCGACGATGAGACCATCTTCGAGCATGCGCTTGATCGACCCGTACAACGTCCCCGGGCTCAGCTTCAAGGACCCGCCGGTGCGTACCGCGACGTCCTGCATGATCGCGTAGCCGTGCCGATCCTGGTCCGCCAGCGCGACGAGGATCTGAAACACCGCCTGCGGCAGTGGCAGCCTGGGCATCTCGGGAGCGGTGAGCCGTCGGACCATGATCGCTATATGTAACGCAACTCGTTATATCTGTCAACGTCATAGGCGTGTAGTGGACTTGCGGTGGACGGGCCGGGTTTGGGATTCGGCATTGCCTGGCGTACCATCCGGCGCGCCGGAGGTCTTTGTTCACACGCCGCAATGGAACAACATGCGGCGACGGTTCCATGTGGGTCACGGTGCGCGATACGGAGAAAAAATGCCGATGCAGGTCCGACACAAGCTGTTCCAGAGCGCGTTCAAATCGTGGGATTTACTTTGTGAGGAGGCCGCGGAATTCGCCACCGGAATCGGGCGGGAGCGATTGATCACCATGTCGGTGACCCAGGCAGAGACCGGCGGGAAGGGCCTGATTTTCGTCTGGTACTGGGAGTAACCCAGCCGGCGCGCTCAGGCGAGCGGCACGCTCACAGCGACCGCAGCGTCTCCGCGACGTCGACACGCGTCGCGCGGCGCGCGGGGACGATCGAGGCGGCAAACGCCAGCGCGACGAGAATCGCGGCCGCGATCGTCCACACGACGGGATCGAAGGGCGGCACACCGAACAGGCTGCTCTTGAGCATGCGGGCCAGCGCGACCGCGCCGCCGAGACCGGCGAGCAGACCCACGGCGGTCATCATCGCAGTGCCGCGCAGGACCAGCCGCCTCACCGCCGCGGGCTCGGCGCCGAGCGCCATGCGGATCCCTATCTCGCGCCGGCGCGCCGCGACACCGAACGACACGACGGCATACAGACCGATGGCGGAGAGCGCACCGGCGACGGCCGCGAGCGCGGTCAGCAGGCGCGCGAGCACCTGCCACTGCGCCAGCCCCTGGTCGATCGCCTCCTCCATCGTCATGACGAGCCCGAGCGGCAGCGAGCGGTCCAGCGAGGCGGCGATCTCGCGCGCGGCAGCGACGGCGTCGGTGCCCGGGGCGCTTCTGATCGTGATGGTCGCGTCGGTCCGCAGCGGACCATCGAGCCCCGCCGGCTCGAAGACCATCGGGGCGCGCTCGTCGGTCAGGACTGACGAGAGCGCGTTGCCGACGACGCCGACGACCTCGCACGGCCCGTTGGTCCCCAGCACCCTGAACTCGACGGACCGGCCCACGGCCCCGTCGATCGATCCAAAGAGGTCGCGGGCGAGCCACTCGTTGAGGATCACGACGCGCCGCGCCGGCTTCCCGGGCGCGCCGAGATCGTCCGCGGTGAACAGGCGGCCCCGGACGAGCGGGATCCGGAGCGTGTCGAAGTAGCCGGTCGAATACAGCTGCGCCGTCCTCGGCCGCTGCATCGAGGCATTGGAAGCGTCCCCCATGATCCGCACGCGCGTGGACATGTTGGCATCGAAGAACGGCGTGCCGCCTTGCGAGAGCGCGACCGACTCGATGCCGCCGCGTGCCTGGAGACGCTGCATGAACTGCTGCAGGTACTGGTAGCTCGCCGCCTCCTTGTGCCCCACCATCCCCGGCTGCACGAACATCGCGGAGACGCCGCGCGGATCGAAGCCGAGCTCCACGCGGCCGAGATTCTGCAGCGTTCGCGCGAGGAGCAGCGCGCCGACGACGAGCGTGAGCGACGCGGCCAACTGCACGATGGTCAGCAGCGATGCGGGACCGAACCGGCGGCGCGTGACCGCCCACCCCGCGGACTTGAGCATCTCCGCCGCCTCCACGCGGATGGCGCGCCGCGCCGGCAGGACCGAGAACAGCAGCCCCACGACCAACGAGAGCACGGCGGTGAAGCCGAGGACGCGCCAGTCCATCGGCACATCGGCGATCGGCGTCCGGCCGGCGAGCGGCATGCCTTCCATCAGGCGCGTCAGCCAGATTGCCACGAGCGTGCCGCCGAGCCCTCCGAGCGTCCAGAGCGTCACCCCTTCGGTCAGGTGCTGCCGCAGCAGCCTGGAACGGCTCGCGCCGAGCGCCTTGCGGACGGCGGTCTCGGACGCGCGGCCGACGCCGCGCATGATGAGAAGGTTGGCGACGTTGGCGCACGCGATCAGCAGGACGAGGCCGCTCAGCCCCATCATCAGCCCCAGCGACGTCGATAGACGGCCCCGGAGGAGAGGGTCGACGCCGATCGGACCGAAGACGTGAAGCTTGACCTGCTGCGTGAACTTCTTGTTCGCCTCGGGGTATTGCTCGGCGAGCCACGCGGCGAGCGTCTGCAGCTCCGCCTGGGCCTGCTGGCCGTTGACGCCCGGAGCAAAGCGCGCCACCCACTCGTAGAATCCGCCGGCTGCGCGCGAGGCCACGGCGGCAGATCCGTGGTTGACGAGCGGGGAGACATTCCCCGGGATCCAGAGATCGATGGCCCGCACGCGATCCGTGCCCTGAAACCCCGGCGCCGTGATGCCGATGACGGTCAGCGCAACGCCGTTGACGTGCATGGTCTGGCCAAGCGCGGACGGACTGCGCGCGAACAGCGACGTCCACAGCCTGTCGCTGATCACGGCCACAGGTGTTGGACGCCCCGGCGCGTCCTCCTCGGCGGTGAACGGACGGCCAACGGCAAAGCGGACGCCGAGGACGTCGAAGTACGACGCGGTGACGAGCTGCGCCGGCACCGGGCGCGCGCTGTGCTCGCCCGCCGCGACCGCCGCCGACTGCCCCTGGATCCCGGCGAGGCCCGTTATCGCCCTGAGCCTGGGCGCGATGTCGAGGTAGTTCGGGTAGGTCAGCCGGCTCACGGTAAAGCTGCCGCGGTCGCTCCAGGAGCCGGACCACACCCACGCGAGCGCCGACGGATTGGCGACGCCCGGAAGCGGCCGGAGCAGCGTCCAGTTCACGAGCCCGAAGATCGCCGTGGTGGCGCCGATGCCGAGCGCCAGCGTCGCCACCGCGGCGATCGTGAAGCCGGGCGCTCTCGCGAGCCTGCGGAGCGCGTAGCCGACGTCCTGCCTGAAATCGACCCACATGCTTGCCCGCCTTTGCTCGCGGTACCACCGCTCGTCGATGTCGCGGCACACGGCCGCGACGGCATTCAGGTTGCCGAATCGGCGCAGCGCCTCGTCGCGCGCGTCGCGCAGGGCGGCGCCGCGCTCGGCCAGCTCGCGCTGCCGCATCTCGAGATGGAAGGCCAGCTCGTCGTCCACGTCCTGGCGGACGTCGGGCTTCCAGATGCGACGTTCGGGACGGTCGTCGTCAGTCATGGCGGTGACCTCCACGCGGAGAGCACGCCTCACAGTCTCGATCGCCAGAAGCCTCAGGCCTCAGGAGGAAGCCAGCGCAAGCCGGATCCGCGGGGTGCGTGCTCATACGGTCCGCGGACGACGCGCCTGCAGGATACGCGAGACGGCGGCGGAGAAGTTGTCCCACCGCGTCATCTCGGCGCGGAGCTGCCGCCGCCCCACGTCTGTCAGCGTGTAGCTCCTCACGCGGCGGTTGCTGTCGGAGAGGGTCCACTGGGACGTGACGAGGCCGCGGGCCTGCAACCGGTGCAGCGCGGGGTACAGGGAGCCCTCTTCGACGAGCAGGTCGTCGCCCGCGACCTCCTCGATCCAGCGGACGATCCCGTAGCCGTGCATCGGTCCCCAGCTGAGCGCCTTGAGGATCAGGACCCCGAGCGTGCCCTGGAGAAGGTCGATCGACGTGCGATCCAGCATAGGCGTAGCATCATATACCTATGATGGTATGTGTTCAAGGCGATTGTGCGCGGTGATCAGAGAAAGAGCGAGAATGGATACTCGGGGGCCGGGCCGCCGGCGGCGCGCTCGAAGGCCGACAGGAAGTCCGCGAATGAGGCCGCGACGATCGAGGTCTCCTCGACGTCGAGAGCACAGCCATGAACGACGGCACCGTACTCCTCGGGAGAGAGGCGCAGCGCAAGATAGTCGTAGTCGGAGTGGACGGCGAAGAGGAACGGAAAATGACAATCCCAGAAGGATGCAATTTCCCGTCGTTCGGTTTCGCTGGCTGCTGACTCCAGGCTCATGAGCTCGATCTCATTCCAGCGGAAGGAATCGGCCGTCTCCCGAGCGTAGTCGGATGGGGTCAGGAACCAGATGTCCTCGGCAGGATTGTGGCAGACGGCCAGCGTTTCAACCCACGATCGGACCTCCGCCGGCAGCGTGGCGTAGCGGCTCGCGACGATCGGTGGAAGAGGCTGCGGCTCCCCCACGCGGACGATCCAATGGCGTGCCTGAAGGGCGGTAAGGAGCGCGTTCATGGTGCCTGTAGTTCGTTCGCGTTATTGACCGCGGGGCGCACGGTCCCTAGTATTCTCGATTCGACCCGACAACACGATCCATGACGGCGCCGTCACCGTTCGCCCGATTCCTGGCGGCCGGTGAGGACGAGGTGAGTGCCATCGAGACACGCACGCGAGCAGGGACGGGCGCCGCAGCGCAGATCGCACTCGACGCACCATCGCAGTCGGCGCGGACGCCGTATCTCCCGCTGTTCCTCGTGGGCCTGGGCGGGCTCTTCGTCGGGGTCACCGGGCCGCTCGTGAGCACGTTCGTCCCGCCGCTCGTGCGGGACGCGCTCGGCGAGCACCGGACCGCGATCGGGGCCGTGATGGCCATCGACAACGTGCTGCTGCTCCTGCTCGTGCCCTGGGCCGGCGCGGCGTCCGACCGCGCCAGCGCCCGCGGCCGGGGCCGGCTGCCCATCGCCCTCTGCGGGATCGTGCTGGCGGCGTGCGGCATGGCGTTGTTTCCCGTCTCCTCGATGTTCGGCATCGCCGGCGTGCTGCTCGCGATCGTGGTGTTGTACGCCGGCGTCAACATCCAGCGCTCGCCCGTTCAGGCCCTCATCGCCGATCTCGTGCCGTCGCGCTACCGCTCGCTCGCGACCGGATCCTACACCTTCCAGATGTGCGTGGGCGCGATCATCTTCCTGATGCTCGGCAAGATGCTCGGCATGCGGCCGGCCTTCCTGATTGCGGCGGGCGCCGTGCTCGCGATCGCGGCGGCGCTGGCCCTGGGGCTTCGCGAGCCGGCCGCGTCGGAGTCCTCCGCCGCCGAGGCGACGTTCCGATCGCTGCTCGACGCCGCCTGGTCCGCCGTTCGGGGTGTGGTGCCGGGCATGCGCGCCATCTTCATCGCGACGTTCCTGCTGCAGCTGACCTTTCAGACGTTCTCGACCTGGTACGCGCTGCACGGCACCGAGCGTTTCGGCATCCGGCCGGAAGACGTGACCGTCGGCTTCATCGCGTGGGCCGTGGGAGGGCTGATCGGCTCCCTGCCCGCCGGCATCATCGGCGCGCGCATCGGCCGGCGGAACGCGATGATGCTCGGGTTCGGGCTGATGGCCGCGTGCCTGCTCGCGCTCGACCGGGTCACACAGGCCTCCCAGGCCACGCCGCTTCTCGCGCTCGCGTCGGCCAGCTGGGCGCTCCCGACCGTGAACGCGTATCCCCTGTTCGTCGAGCCGATTCCCCGGCGGCGCCGCGGGATCCTCGCGGCCTTGTATCTGCTGTGCATGGCGCTCGGCGGCGCGATTGGCGATCCGCTGAACGGCGGCCTCTTCGATCTGGTCGGAGGCTATCGTCCGCTCTTTTTGATGATGGCCGGCTACACCGCGCTGGCCTTCGTGGCAGTGCTCTTCGTTCCGCGGGGCGCCGGCGAAGCCGACACCGGTCCGGAATCGGCCCAAGCTCCGGCGAGGGCGGGCTGACGCGCTCGAGTCCCCGCGGTCCCGCGCGAATCGCGCAGTCGACTAACCGGGCGCTGTCACCCAGCCCTCGAACGTGCGAAGAATTCCATCTCGAGCGCCACGAGCTCAATTTCTCGTGCGCCGCCGCGCGGCCAATAGTAAGCTCTTCCGCATGAAAACCCTTCGACGCGCGATCGTGTTCGTCTTCGTCGCGACCTCGTGCTTTGCGCAGGACCCGGCACGCATGGAGGAGGTCGTGCAGACCTACGTCCAGAACAAGACGTTCATGGGCGCGGTGCTGGTCGCCCGCGGCAACGAGGTGCTCCTGAGCAAAGGCTACGGCTCGGCCAACCTCGAATGGGACGTGCCCAACACGCCCGCGACGAAGTTCCGGCTCGGGTCGATCACGAAGCAGTTCACCGCCGCGTCGATCCTGCTGCTCGAAGAGCGCGGGAAGCTGTCGCTCGACGATCCGATCAAGAAGCACATGCCCGATGCGCCGGCGGCATGGGACGCGATCACGATCTTCCACCTGCTGACGCACACGTCGGGGATTACGAATTTCACCGCTCTGCCGGATTACAAGTCGCTGAAGCTGGGCGACATGCCGGTCGCGAAGACGCTGGTGAGCGTGCGCGACAAGCCGCTCGATTTCGTCCCCGGCGAGAAAATGAGCTACAGCAACTCCGGCTATCTCGTGCTCGGCCACGTGATCGAGCGGGTCACCGGCGGGAGCTACGAGACGTTCGTGACCGACAACATCTTCACGCCGCTCGGCATGAAGGATTCCGGCTATGACTCGAACAAGACCGTCATCGCGCGCCGCGCCGCCGGCTACATGCCGTCGCCGGCCGGCCCGGTCAACGCCGGCTTCGTCCACATGAGCGTCCCGCACGCGGCCGGCGCGCTCTACTCCACGACCGGGGATCTGCTCCGCTGGGAGCAGGGCCTGTTCGGCGGCAAGGTGATCACGCCCGCATCGCTCGCCAAGATGACGACGCCGTTCAAGGGCGACTACGCGCTCGGGCTCGTCGTGCAGACCGCGAGCGGCCGGAAGGTGGTCCAGCACGGCGGCGGCATCGACGGGTTCAACACCTTCATGGCGTACTACCCGACGACAAGCTGACCGTGGCGGTGCTCGCCAATCTGAACGGCCAGGCGCCGAACCAGATCGCCACGAAGCTGGCCACCCTGGCGCACGGCGGCGTCGTGCAGTCCACGTCCGAACGGGGACCGATCAACACGCTCGCCCCGCGGAAGTAAACCGGAAACAGGAGATCAGGAGGTTTGTTTGTGTTTCTGACTCCCTGTCACTGGTTGAGCTGAACCAAAAACAAATCTCCTGATCTCTTGACCTCCTGTTCAAGGGCAGCGGTACACTGAACCGATGCGGGGAGTCACTGCTGCGTGGGCGCTCGCGCTTTCGTGTCTCCCGGCGTGCGGTGCCGCGCAGGCTCCTCAATCACCCACGCCTTCTTCCCCAACCCCGATCTGGCAGGACGAGTTCGACACCCCGGGCCTTCCCAACGCCGGCCGCTGGGACCACGAGGTCGGGCTGATCCGGAACAACGAGCGGCAGTACCTACACGCGCGACCGGTCCGCGAACGCGCGCGTCGAAGACGGCATGCTGATCATCGAGGCACAGCGGGAGCGCTTCCAGGGTGCCGACTACACGTCGGCGAGCCTGACGAGCCGCTCGAGCTGGACCTACGGCCGGATCGAAGTGCGCGCGAAGCTGCCGAAGGGACGCGGCACGTGGCCGGCAATCTGGACGCTCGGCGCCAACATCCGCGACGTGGGCTGGCCCACCTGCGGCGAGATCGACATCATGGAACACGTCGGGTTCGATCCCGGACGCATTCACGCGAACATCCACACCAGGGCCTACAACCACGTCCAGGGCACCAACAAGGGAAACAGCCGGCTCGTCTCGGCGCCGGATGGCGAGTTCCACGTCTACTCGACGGTCTGGACCGCCGCGCAGATCGAGGTCTTCGTCGACGGCCAGCGCTACTTCACCTTCGCCAGGGAAACCGGCGGGGACGCCGTGTGGCCGTTCGACAAGCCCCAGTACCTCATCCTCAATCTCGCGATCGGCGGAAACTGGGGCGGTCAGCAAGGCATCGATGACTCCGCCTTCCCGGCGCGGTTCCTGATCGACTACGTCAGGGTCTATCGAGAGTGACGGCCCCCGCACGGGTGCTGAACGGCGCGCCCATGAACGCGGCGGCCGTCAAAGGAGTTTGGGACATGAGACGAGCGTTGACATCGGGCGCCGCGCGGTTCGCGGCGATTGGCGGGTTCCTGCTGCTGCTCTGGATGAGCGCCCCGGTCACGACACAGTCCACGGCGGCCGGCGGGGCGAATGTCCCGGCGTTCCTGCAGGCAGGCCGCTGCTATCGGTTCAGTTTCCCGATAACCAGCGTGCCCAACTGGAAAGTGCTCGAGGTCCTCGATGCCGGCTGGATCAAGGCGGAGGCCGATGTGGGGCCGGCGTCTGCCCGCCGCCAACCGACCTGGGTCAACACGGCGCAGATCATCACCGTTCGACCGGAAGCGTGTTCCGAGTGAGCGTCACCCGTCGATCCGCCGCTGGATGTCGTCCGCGCGCTGGCTCGCCCGGAACTCGATGACGCGGAAGTCGGCGAGGCCGCGCCGGTTGAACGGATCCTCCTGAATGATGGTCTCGATCTGCTGCCGGCTCTCCCCCACCGCGAGGATGATCCCGCCATCCCGCGGGATCTTCCTGCCGGAGACCAGGAAATTGCCCGACGCGTAGTACTTCTTCAGGAATTTCACGTGCGCCGCCATGTGCGCGTCGATTTCAGCAAGCGGCGCTTTGTAGGTCAGCTCGATCACGAACATATCGGCGAAGCTTGCCGCAAACTCGCGCCGCCGTAAAGGGCGAGACGGCGTGACTCGACACGAGCCCCTTCGACTCGCGAGATTGCTGCGCTCGCTCAGGGCAGGCCGTGCGAGAGCTTACGGGCTAGCGTGCGATGTGCGCGGCGACGACGACCAGCGGCCAGCAGGTGAACGCGGCAAGGCCGAGGCCACGTGGTCGAGGAACCGGAAGCGGCACCACCATGGCGGCGGCGGCGGTGACGAACACCGCCGCGGATGCGACGGTGCCCGGGTCGAAGACCAGGGCCGTGGCCAGGACCAGGGCGGCCACCGGCGCCGGGAGACCGATGAAGCCCTCTGCCAGCTCGTGCGTGATGTTGTAGAACGCGAGACGCGTCATCGCGCAGGCCGCATACGCGAACGCACAGGACCAGAAGATACCGGCAGAAGCCGCCGCCTCGAGGCCGGCTGAAGCCGGCTGCCACCAATCGACTCGAAGCGCCGCCATGCAGACCACCGGAGCGATGCCGAACGCCATCGCATCCGACAGGCTGTCGAGCTGCGCGCCGGCCTTGCGCTGTGTGCCGGTCCGCCGGAAGCGGCCTGCAAACCAGCCATCGAAGGTGTCTGCCACCACGGACATCGCGATGAGCGCGCCGGCGGCGGACCGGTTGCCGCGCGCGGCGAAGGCGATCGCCCCGAGGCCGGCGGCGAGAGACACGTAGGTGAGAAGGTTGCTGGCGTGAAACAGGCGCAGCGGAGAAGCCGGTGCCGTCATGCGACACCGTCCAGCGGGAACTGCTCGTACAGGCGCCGCCAGCTGCGGACCACGCGCGGCAGGAACGACTGGCGCCGGACGCGATGCACCATGCTATACATCGCCAGCCGATCGATCAGGACATCGTAGAGCGCACTCCTGAACCCGCACACCCAGCTGTGCGCGTCGAGCGCCGTTCCCGACGCACGCTCGAGCGCGACACGGTGGTGTTCGATCCAGCGGCCGGCATCCGCCGTCGTCCCGTCGGTCAGCACGAAACAGAGGAACTCGGCCAGATCGCGCTGCGGCGCGCCGAGCGTCGCGAGCTCCCAGTCGTACGCGCAGAGCCGCAGCCGCTCACCGTCCGCGCCGCGCCAACCCTTCAAGGTGGAACGGAGACACACGTTGCGGGGATTGAAATCGTGGTGGATCAGCGTGCGCGGTCCCGCTTCGAGAGGCTGCCACCAGTCACCGGCGCAGGCGACGAGCCGGTGATGGATCTGCGCGATGCCTGGATCCGCCCACGCGGAGAAATGTGGCCCGGCATGATCGGCGAGCGCGGTCCACAGGTCGGTCATCTCCTCGAACGCGCTCGCGGTCGGCACGTGGCCGATCCATGGCTTCCGCTGCAACTCGTCATCCCTTCCGAGCCATACGGCGTGCAGAGACGCGAGTCCGTCGATGGCGGCGCCGATCTCCGCCTGCCCCCAGTCCTCCGGCCGGTCCACCGAGTCGACGAGCGCGGCGCCACGCACGTCCTCGAGCACGGCGATCCACGTCCCGGTTGACTCGTCCGCGGCCGTGCCGAGCACGCGAGGCACGTGCGCCGTAATACGAGGATCGGCCTGCCGATAGACCGCGATCTCGCGTGCGTCGGATGCCGCAAAACCGATGCGGCCGATGTGCCGGCGATACGCGCGTCCAACCGCCGGGTCGACCAGGCCGGCGAGTGCTTCTCCCACGGCCATCACGTCCGTGTCGAGCGCCTTGACCTTGATGAAGACGTCTCGTGGCCCATCGTCCAGAACCAGGCGGGCGCGGAACAGCCCCGTCGGCCGTTTCGATCGCCAGGCGGTCAGCTCGGAAACGATGCTGTGATCGGAACCCGCGCTCAGGATATCAACGCGACGCACCGTCGCCCCGACGACACCCGAGAGGAAACGGGGGTCGAACACGTCGACCGCGCCTGTCCCGAGCGGAGTCGAGGGGCCTCGAACCCGGGACGACGCCATCTCACGCGGCGCATCGGCGGCCGCGGAGCCCGGCACTGGTGGATCGGGAAGGTCCCCCGCGGCGCGAAAGGCACCGAAGTACGTCTCGAGCAGCGCGGCGTCCAGACCGGGGTCCCCGGCGCGCGTTGTGTGCGCGCTGGGGTGGAGGCCGGGCCCCATCGCACCGTTGGCCGATCGGATCGCCTGCGTGCGCCCCCTCGCCGCGTGCGTGCGGCGGCGCTCCTCGTACAACTCCGGCATCGTCAATCCGCGCCCGCCGGCCGGGCGGTCGAGAAAGAACGATCGCAGCGGGCGGAGAGGGTGTGCGGCAGATCCGCCGGCGCCCGGGACGGTCTCGCGTTCGAGCCGGCGAAGCCAGGCGTGATACGAGACCAGGCGCACGTCGTACCCGTACATCCGCATCCACAGCACGCACTCGCGCCAGTGCCGCGGGCGCACGTGACCGAGGTGAAAGACCGTCTCTCGTGAGGCCGAGAGCGCGACGACGGCCTTCGCGACGACGTCCACCGGTTCGCAGTCGAGCTTCCAGTCGAGATCCGGGGCGATCCCCATGCGGATGCAGCCCCGCACGAGCGCCGACATGAGGTCGTCCCGGTTGAACGCCCCGGTGAGGCTGTGGCCCGAGATCAGCGCGGGACGGTAGATGCGGACCGGAAGTCCGCGCCGGCCCGCTTCGCGCGTGAGCGCTTCGCCCACGACTTTGGTTTGCGCGTACCCGAGATGGATCCCGCGCAGCTCCGAGAGCGCATCGAAATCCTCGTCCACCGTTCGTGGTCCACTCGTGGAGTAGCAGGTCGAGAGGCTGGAGACGAAATGGAATGCCGCCCCGGCGCGACACGCGAGGCGGAGCAGCTCCACCGTTCCAAGGACGTTGGCGCCCCGGAGTCCAGCGTAGGAGAAGACCCAGTTGACGGCGGCGGCCGCATGGCAGACGGCGTCCACCTCGCGTGCGAGCCCGTCGTATCTCGATTCGCTCAGGCCGAAACGAGGATGCGACAGGTCGCCGGTGATGGTGCGGATGCGGCCCGTCTCGGACATGCTGATCGGCAGTGACGTCGAACGCACCAAGCAGACGATCGTCGCGTTTGACGTGTCGAGCAGTTCCGCGAGTATCGCCGACCCGAGGAACCCGGTCGCGCCGGTCAGGAGGATCGTGCGGGCGTTTCGCAGCCCCGTGTCGGGGTGGACGCTCTCAGCTGCGGGCCGGATGTCGTCGGGGAGCGCCGCGTCCGCAACCATCTGGTCGAACGGATCGTCCACCGGTCGAGCGTCGCCGACGCCCAGCCGCGCCAGCCGCGCGGCCAGCGACCGCGCGTCGGTGCAGCCGACGAGCACGTCGGCCGGCAACTCGCACCCCAGCTCGTCCTCGAGCGCAGCGGCGAGCTCGATCGTGGCGAGCGAATCGAGGCCAAGCCACTCGAACGGTGTGTCGAGGTCGACGGCCGCCGGGTGACTGCGGCTCGCCGGGCGGCCCTGAAGGCATCGAGTCGCCACAGCGCCGATCGTGGCCTCGAGAGTGGTCATGACGCGATTCGTCCGGCGGCCGTAAGGGCCCGCACGTCAACCCCTGCTGCGACTACAGCCTGGGTCTGCAGAGCGGCCACGTCGTCATGCCAGGTGGCAACTGCGCCGAGAGTGCCGTCAAGGAAGCCGTCGCGACAGAGGAAGCGCTGAAGTTTTCCGCTCGTGGTTTTTGGAAGCTTGCCTGCGGGAACGAGCGCGATGGCATGGAGCGACACCTGGTGCGCGTCGGCGACAGCGCGGCGGATGGCCGAGATCGCGTTGTTCCCCGCAGCCGTCCCGGCCGCCGGCATGAAGCCCGGTTCGATTTCGGCCACCATCGCCACTCGTTCCTCGCCTCCGCGCTCCACGGCGAACGCGGCACAGCATCCGGGCCGCACTGCCGGATGCGCCTGTTCAGCGGTTGCCTCGATGTCCTGCGGGTAGTGCTTCAATCCGCGGACGATGAGGACATCCTTGATGCGGCCGGTCACGAAGAGATGTCCGTTGCTGATGAAGCCAAGATCGCCGGTGCGGAGAAACGGGCCCTCAGGTCCCTCATTGGTCCCGGCGATGAACGCGCCGAAGGTCGACGCGGTGTCCCGCGGGTTGTTCCAGTACCCGAGCGCCACGCTTTCGCCCGCGACCCAGATCTCGCCGACCTCGCCGTCCTGCCGGCGGTGGAGCGCCACCGGATCGACGATCCTGATCCGCATCGCGCCGGTGCTGGCGCCGGAGCTGACCCACGGGGCGCAGGGCTGAAGCCCTGCCTCCGAAGCGGCAGCGGGTTCCGGGGCGGCAGAATGGAAGATCGGAGGGGTGCCGGCGGGATCGCCGGTGACGACGAGCGTCGACTCGGCCAGGCCGTATCCCGGACGGAATGCCGTCCAGCGGAATCCGCACTGGCCGAAGACGCGCATGAAGTGCTCCATCGTCGAGCGCCGCACCGGCTCGGAGCCGTTGTATGCCAGCCGCCAGGAGCTGAGATCGAGGCCCTCCGCGGATCTTCGTCGCTCACGCGGCGAGCGCAGAGGTCGTACGCGAAGTTCGGCCCGCCGCTATGGGTGGCGCCGAAGCGTGAGATGGCCTGGAGCCAGCGGGCCGGCCGTTGCAGGAACGCGCGGGCGGCATCTGGACCGTCGGGAATCCGCTGAACACGGCTTGCAGCACGCCGTTGATCAGCCCCATGTCGTGGTTGACCGGCAGCCACGACACCGACACGCTGTCTGACCCGTAGGCGGCCAACCGGGCACTGAGAGCGAGGTTGTGGAGCAGATTGGCGTGCGTCACCATGACGCCACGCGGCGTCGCCGTCGAGCCGGACGTGTACTGAAGCAGGGCGATGGCCGACGGGCGCGGTCATCGGGTCGCGCCACTCGTCGGCTGCGTGGTCGTCCACGTCGATCGATATCGAGCCACGGCACACCGGCGAGCTCCGGAATCACGACTCCAGCATCGGCGCCCGTGCGCGCAGGCCGCTGCGGCGAGAGAACGAGGCTCACGCCCGCGTCGGCGATCATGCCGCGCAGCACGCGCGCTGGTGCGGTCGGTGCGCACGCCCGCCGGCGGATACGCGGCACGGCGATGGCTCCGGCGTAGAGGACGCCGAAGAACGCCGGCGCGAAGTCGATGTCGGGCGGCATCATGATCAGCACGCGCGCCCCGGGATCGACGCGGGCCGCGATCGACGCCGCCGAGGGCGCGGCTGCGGCGATCGACCGCCGCCCACGTCAGCGCGCTCCCGGCGTGCTCGCCGGCTTCGAGGAACGTGTAGGCCCGCTCGTCGGGCTGTGCATGCGGCCCTGGTCGCGCAGCAAATCGATCATGCTGTCGTGTACTGCGCATCGCATCTCCTGGTGCGCGCGAACGAGAACGCTCGCGCACGCGCTCCTTGTTTTCGACGACGTCTCGCCTCCGACCACTCGGTGGTGTCGATCGGGGGCAGGACGTAGATCGTGCACCGTGCCCGGGCCGCGCATCGAGTCCGAGGCCAGGATCGATCCCGGGCGGGATGTGGAAGTACATCGGGACGATCGGCGCCCGCAGCACGGTCGCCAGGTGAAACGCGCCCTTGTTGAAATGGCCGATCGTCCCGGTCGGTGATCCGGCCGCCCTCGGGACTGAGATAGACGGACTCGCCGGTGCGCTGCAGCGTCGCGGCCGGCGCGCGTGAAGATGCGGCGCCGCTCGGCCGGGAACGTCCTGCGGGCACCGTGAAGAACGTCCCCATCATCGAGCTGATGATCCCGAGCGGCACGAACTTGCGGAGGAAGCCGCTGAGAAAGAAGCGGCAGTTCGGCAGGCCGAGCGCGACGAGGACGAACAGGTCGAGCGTCGACGTGTGATTCGAGATGTAGACCGTCTGTGTCCGCGGGAATCGCGGCGATCGCTGTGCAGCGCGGATCCGCACGCCGTAGAGCGCAGGATCGCCCGGCACAGCCCCGCTGGCGATCCGCGCAGTACAGCCGCCGCGCGCGGAAGAGCGTGACGCACGCCGACGGCAGCATCAGCGCAGCCGCCATCGAGATCAGGAGCCCGCTCGACGGTCGCGAGCGCGACGACGCGGACCCGTCGCCCGGCTCATGACGCTCCTCCGGCAGACCACCGTCTGCATGGCGAGGTTCAGCCGCCGCTCGAACAGCATCACCGGCGAGGCGAGCAGCTGCCCGACGAAGTACGGGAGCGATCGCGCGGTCGAGATTCAGGCCGCGGCCCTTCAGCAGGCGGAACGCCGCGCCGGTGAACAGATAGAAGTAGGCCGGGAACGCGCCGTAGGGCAGGTAGTCGACGACCTCGAAGCCGGCCTGCTGACGAGCGCGCAGCAGGCGTGTCGCGATCGTAGAGGACGGTGTGCTGCGGCGCCTGCAGCCCGGGCCAGCGATCGCCGAACCACCGGAAGGTGCGGCTGTCGAGCCGCGGCACTTCGATCGATCAGCGTGCCGCCCGGCTTCAGCACGCGTCGCGCCGTCTGCCAGGCTGCGCAGCGGATCGTAGTCGTGCTCGAGGAAGTGCCACATCGTGACGAGGTCGAACCGGCTCGTCGTCGAGCGGCGCTTCGTAGAACAGGCCGCAGTGGAACTCGACGTCCGTCGAGCGACGGGGCAGACGACAGGTCCTTGAAGTCCACGCCCGCGGCGTGACGCGCCGTACCGGTTGCGCAGACGCTGGAGGAATGTGCCGACGGCGCAGCCGACGTCGAGCACCTCGGCTGCCGGCGCCGAGCGTCACATAGCGCGAGACGATGCCGGTCCTTGTCGGCGTCGAGCTGGTTCATCGCGCGCTCGAAGAGCGGCGTGAGCAGGCCCCAGTCGCGCTTGCGCCGATGCGCGATGTAGTCGTCGTCGTAGTAGGCGCCGATGTGCTCGAGCGCGACGCGCGGGTTCTGGTAGGCGAGCCCGCAGCGCGTGCAGCGCACGAACCGGAACGTGCCCGGCTTGCCGCCGAGATCGTCCTCCGCCGTGATGAAGTCGTCGTGCTCCGCGCGAGCCGCAGAGGTAGCAGCTGACCGGCTTCGAAGAAGCGCGTGCCGGCGCTGATGCGAGTGCGAGCGATGTCATCGACTGTCCTCCGTATGCGACGAGCGGGCTGGCCGGGTCGTGCCACACCTCGTAGCAGACAGGCCGCGAGATGGAGCGCGACCGCTGCGCAGAGAATCGGCACGGGAGCGTCAGGACGCCGCTCGCCGGCGACGACGATCACGCAAGGCGGGGTACTTCGAGAGCAGCAGGTGGTCCCCCGCAGCCGTGCGGGACGTGCGGCAGCGAGTACCAGGCGCCCAGCGCGCCGAGGAGCGCGATCAGGCACGAAGACCGCGACCCCCGACGCGTCTCGCTGGACCGCGACACAGATATTCAGGATCGCGAGCGCGCCGCTGAATGCGACGATCGGCGCGATCGACGGCGGCGCGGACGAGGACGCGCTCCGGGTGAGCGACCGCGTCGCGACCGCGATCCGCGAGGTCGTCCCAGAGCGGAACTGCGCGAGCAGGAGCAGCGCGAACGCCGCGTCGAGGCCGAGGCGCAGCACCTGACAGCGCCGCGCGCCTGACGCCGCCCCGGCGATGACGCACAGCCAGCGGAACGAAGGTGCGCGGACTGAACCGCTCGCGCGAGGTACGCGAGCACCATTACGCCACCCCCGCCACGGCCAGGTGCACGATGCCGCGGTCGCCGTCGACGGTGATCGAGGCGCCGTGCGCGATCAGCCGCGTCGCGTCCTTCACGCCGACGACCGACGGAATGCCGAACTCGCGCGCGATGATCGCGCCGTGCGACAGCATGCCGCCGCGCTCGATCACCAGGCCGGAGATGAGCGGGAAGACGGGTCCCCAGCCCGGATCGGTCTGCCGCGTCACGAGGATGTCCCCGGCCGACAGCCTGTGCGACTCGGTCACGTCGAGCAGGATCGCCGCGCTGGCGGTGGCGGAGCCGCCGCAGGCGCCGACGCCGCGCAGCGTGTCCGCTCCGTCGCCGGACGTGACGGCGCCCGGTCATCTCGGACGGCGCGTCCGGGCAATGGCCGGCAAGTACTCGCCGGCGCCGAGCGTCGATCGTATCGGGCGGCGCCGACGCACTCAGAGCCCGTGTGCGCGTCACGCCGCAGCGCGATCAGCGGCTTGACGTGATGCGGGAACATCGCGCCGCCCGGACGCCAGCAGCGTCGACCTCGTCGGCCGTCAGGAAGAAGATGTCGTCGGCGGCTCGACGATCCGTCCGTTCGCCACGAGACGGTCGCCGATGGCCAGCGCGACGCGGCGCAGCCGGCTGTAGAGGAGCGCCTGCTTCAGCCGCGCCCGCTCGCGCAGCTGGATGGACCGTCTGCGTCCAGCGCAGCACAGTGCCGACGACGACCGACTGGCGGACGAATGGCAGGAACATCGACACCGGCCGACGGCGAGCGCCGCGAGCACCGCGCGCGTCTCGCGAATGCGTTCGGCTGCCTGCCGCGCCAGGAGGTCGGCCGGCGACTCGCCCTCCATCGCGACATAGGCCTTCAGCAGATCGATGAGCGGCGCGGCGTCCTCCTGGAAACTCGGCACCGTCAGCATCAGCTCGGCCGAGCAGCGGAAGCCCCAGTCCTCGAGGAGCGCGTCGAAGCGCGTCGCGGAACGTGCGCGAATCGCGGATCGGCGCGGAGCTGCGTCGAGCACGTCGGCCGCCGGCCGTCGATCGAACAGCGCGCGCAGGTCCTCGTCGGCGCGAACCATCCGCGACAGCTCCCAGAGCTTCAGCGCGCGGCATGCTGCTGACCAGGTCCGGCAGCGCCTTGAGCAGCGTGTTGTGCAGCGCCTGCTGGTCGTCGCCCGGGAAAGCCCGCGCGAGCAGACGCTGCAGGAGCGCCGTAGCAGACCATCGCGCCGGCGTCGGCGAGCGACGCGTTGTTCCAGCGGTGGCAGCGGATGTCCATGAAGCCGCGGAGATCGCGCGAGCAGAGCGGGCAGCGGTCTTGTCGCGGAGCCGATCGGGATGCGTGCCGCGCGGCGAAGGCGTCGACCGTCGCTTCGAACCGTTCGACGCGCCTGCGTCAGGAACAGGTACTGCCAGGTCGTCTTCGCGGCGATGACGACGAGCTCCAGCGCCTGCTACGGCGCGGTAACCGGGCCCGTCAGCGCGGCGGCTGCCGCGCGTCGTCCTCGGCGCCGACGAACTGATTGAACGACGCCGGCGAGCAGCTCGCCGAACGGCGCCGCGCGCAGCACGGCGTGGATGCTCGTGAGGTTGTAGTACATCCGCGCGCCATGGACGCCGATGATCTGGCGCAGCGCGGGCTCCATCAGCGCCAGGCGGTCGCGCGACAGGCCGAACGCGCGGCCGAGGTTGCGGAAGTAGTGGTAGTAGCCCGAGACGCGCGACCGAGTAGAGCAGCGGCGTGATCGGCTGCGGAAAGTTCTCGTTGACGTTGGCGTTCGACCACAGGACTTTCGGCGCCGCCGGCCTGCCGCCGCCTTTGGCTCCGCGCGGTGATCGGCCGGCTCTGAACGATCCACGAGCCGGCCGTCGCCGTCGATCGTCCACTCGATGTCCTGCGGCGCGCCGAACGCGCGCTCGATGTCGAGCGCGAGACGCGTCAGCGTCGCGATCTGGACGTCGTTGAGCAGGAACGCCTCTGCAGGCGCGGGATCGTCAGGCGACGCGGTCTTCGTCCAGCTGCCGGCGCCGGGCGGCGTGTCGCGGTCCGGCCTGCGGATCGACACGCGTCCGGGATTGACCGCCCCCGACACCAGCGCCTCGCCCATCCCGCCGCAGTACTCGAGCAGCATCTCGCCGGGATCGGTCGGCGAGACCGTGAACAGCACGCCGGACAGCGCCGCCTCGACCTGCCGCTGGATGATGACGCCCATCCCCGCGAGCGTGATGTCCGCGTGCGGCCTCGTAGGCCAGCACGCGGGCGGACCGCTGCGACGCCCACACCTGCAGGATCGCTCCCGCAGGGCTCGGGCGTCGTGACACCGGGATCGAATCGAGCTGGCCGGCAAACGACGCGTCCGCCGAGTCCTCGCCGACGGCGGAGCTGCGCACGATCGCGATCGGCGAACCCGAGTGCGCGCAGACCAGATCGTCCTCCGGCGTCCACGCCGCTGCTCGGTCGACCGCGCCGTTGGGGAGGACGACGCCGTCCGGCACCGGCGCGCCCGAGCGCATCAGCCGCGCGAGGTTTGCGGCCTTGCCTCCATAGCGCGAGACGTCTGACGCAGCGGCGAGCGGGACGATCGCGGGCAGTCATGGTCATGGAGCTCACGCGGGGCGCGGCTTCAGGCCGAGGCGAAACATCACGACGCTGAACGCCCAGTGAATGGAGGGGCCGACGACCAGGACGACGGCCACGGTCTCGCCAGGGCACGGCAACGACCAGGCTCAGCGCCAGCAGCATGCCGATGCCCGAATCCAGGCGGTCGGCGGCGAACTGGCACGCGGACGCGAGCGGACCGCGCGGCGCGTCGCCCGGCGCGATGCCGAGCTGACGCTTGACGAACGAGTTCGGCAGCTCGCCGGCCATGAACCCGACGCCGGCGCACGCGCCGGCCAGCGCATATCCGGATATGGAGAGCGGCCAGAAGCCGAGCGCCGCCGGATCGCCTGCGAGCATGGCCAGCAGCGCGAAGGCGGCGGCTGCCGCGGGCACCATGACGACGAAGCCGCGCAGCGTCTTGTTCTCGCCGAACAGGCGGCGTCCGCGCGAGCGTCAGCGCCGGCGTCGAGCGGCCGCGCGAAGCGGCGCGAGGCCGGCGACGCGAACCACGCCGTCTGCGCCGTGCCGGCGATGACGAACGCGAGCGAGCAGGAACCAGCCGCACGCGACGGGATCCAGAGCGGTCACAGGTCGTGCCCCGTCTCGAGCCGGTTCTGGAACAGCAGGACGTCGGCGGGCACCCGCTTGGCGCCTCGCACCCAGTGCCACCAGCCGATCTCGTTGTCCGGCGTGTAGGGGATCCGGCGCAAGTGATAGCCGGGGACGAACGGATACATGTGGTGCAGCTCGTGCGCGTCGAAGTGCAGCACGAACGCCGACGCGATCCGCGGCAGGCGCAGCGACCGGGTGAACGGTTCCTGCTCGACCGCGGGGAACGGCCTGACGCTGCGCGCCGCCGCTGACGTGCTGCGGCACGTGCGTGTGCTGGCTCAGAAGCAGCAGGTCTTCGATGATCGAAGCTGATCACCAGCGCCAGCCCGACGCCGCGCAGGGCGACCGCCGGACCGAGAGCGAAGACGACCACCGCGTACAGCGCGACCAGCGACGCCGTGTCACGCACGATGGCCCGCCGGTCGGCCGGCCCGGGGAACATGCGAAGCAGCCGCGGCAGGTTCCAGTAGTTGGTCGCGCGGTAGATGATCGAGAAGAGCGGAATCCACAGGCGCCAGCACACGTTCACGATGGCGCGCTCCGCGCGCCCGCGCGACCGCGGCACGAGCGACTGCGTCGTCGGATCCAGGTCCTGCCAGCCGGTCCACTTGTGATGGCGCCCGTGCACGCGGGTCCAGCAGTGATACGGAATCAGCGCGAAGGCCGCGGCGACGCGGCCGGCGACGGCGTGCCAGCGCCGCGTGCGGAACAGCGTGTCGTGCCCGCACTCGTGAAGGATGACGAACCACTGGACGAGCATCACCGCCAGGAGCACCTGTCCGCAGATCCACAGACCGAAGCCGCCGCCAAGAGACAGGAGCAATCCGAGCGCCGTGCCTCCGGCGGCCACGCCGACGACGCGGAGGCCGGCCGCGTCAGTCGGCCGAAGGTGCGTCAGTTCTGCCGGATGAGGCGCCCCGTCCGCTCGTGCCATGCCTCTCACGATAGGCGGCCGAGGGCTTCGAAGTAGTGAGCGCGCCGTGAAGAAGGCTGAAATGGTGTGTGGGGGACGTCACCGCGCATCGCGGTGCAGCACGTGCGTCACCGCGCAACGAGCCGAAGTTCCCGCGGACCGGGTTTTTCGGGAGGAACGGTTCCGCGGCTCGCGCCCTGTGCGCGGACCGCGGCATCGATTGCGCGGGCGAGGTGAGGCGCCACGATTTGGACGAGACGTCCCTGATCGATCGTGAAGCCTTCGGGTGCGGCAGTGTAGAGCGTGAGCACCGCGACGAGCGTGTCGCCGGCCATGAGCGGGAGGCTCATGCACCGCGACAGCGGCGGCGTGACGGCGTCCACGCGCGCGCCGAGATCGAGCGTCGCTTCCGAGTTGACGATCGGCTGGCGTCTGACCGCCACCCATCCGGTCAGCCGTTCGCCGACCGGGACCGACGTGCCGCGAAGCGCCGCCGCACCCGGACCAAAGGCGGCGGCGACGACCAGCCGATCGTGCGCGGCATCGGGCAGGAACCACCCGCCGGTGGACCCGGGCATCACGTCGGCCAGAAGCGCCGACCCCAGCGCCAGGACGTCGGCCACGCCCGCTTCGCCGGCGGCGGCGCGGGCCAGGCTCACGAACGCGAGCAGGTTCGCCGATGCGGCGCCGGCGGCGTCCGCGAGCGGTTCCCGCGGCGCGTCGATCTCGAGGCGCGACTGGTGAATCCGCTGGAGCACTTCATGCCCGGCGACCACGTCGCCCCGGGCAATCGGGATGCTCCGGTAGATCTCGATGAAGGTCGCGACCACGCGCGGGTCGTACATGCAGCCGCTGCGCTCGCGCAGGATCTGCAGGGCGGCCCCCTCCGTCATGCGGCCGCGATACGGCCGATCCGACGTGAGCGCGTCGAAGCAGTCGACGACCGACAGAATGCGGGCGCCGATCGGGATGTCCTCGCCCCCGATGCCGCGCGGGTAGCCGGTCCCGTCCCAGTTCTCATGATGGCAGTGCACGATCGGCACGACGGGGTACGGGAACTGCACGAGCGAGAGGATGTCCGCGCCCACGTCGACGTGGCGCTTCATTTTCTCGAACTCCGCTTCCGTCAGCTTGCCGGGCTTGTTGAGGATGTGCTCGGGCACCGCCAGCTTCCCGGTGTCGTGCAGCAGCGCGGCCGCTTCGATCGCCTTCAACTCGAGCTCGTCCGTGATGCCGAGCGCCCGCGCCATGCCGATCGCGTAGGCCTGGACCCGGCGCACGTGGCTGTGCGTCACGTCGTCCTTCGCGTCGATCGCCATCGCGAGCGTCTCGACGGTGGACAAGTAGAGCCGGTCCATCGCGCTGAGGTGGCTGCGCGCATCTTCCGTGCGCCCGAACGAGGCCCGGAGCGTCTGGTGGAACACGACCAGCAGCGGCACGACCACGACCATCGCGAACGGGCTGATCTGCTGGATCAGGAGAATGAGGCAGAACGCCAGGGACGCCGCCGCCAGGTAGCCGATCGAGAGCCACTGGAAATGCCGCCGCCAGATCTGGATCGGGGACTGACGCGTGTCGAGGCCGACGGCGATCGCGGTCAGCCCCGAGTTCAGCGCGAAATAGACGGCCGTCATCGCGAGCAGCGGGAGGACCAGCGCGCCCAGCGGCGCCCGTGATTGTGCCAGCGGCGCGACGCCGGCCGCGAGGAAGAAGGCGTGCGCGCCGCCCCACATCGAGATCGCGAGCGCGGCCGTGTTGAACGCGATCTGCCGCGCTTGCATCCGCCGTCGAAACGAGAAGACGAGCGCGCTCGCCGCGATCACGAGCGTGGCGGGGCCCGGACCGAAGAGCAGCGCCGTCGCGATGACGAACGCGTCTTCCTCGATCGCGATGGTCGCGGTCTCCGACGCGAAGTTCAACCGGAACGACCCGGCCACCATCGCGACCACCGCGAGTGCGAGCCACTGGATTGGGTGCGGGACGCGCACCGCGTCGAGCGCCGAGTCGACGAGCACGAACCCACCCGACAGCACGACCGCCTGCAAGTAGACCCGCAGGACCTGCGCGGACGAGACGCTCCGCAGCCACCGGACCATCAGCTCGTCACCGCGGATCCGGGGACGTCATGATGGCCGTACCCCAGGTAATGCCCTCGCTCTCCGTGTCCCAGCCCGTCCCGTCGACGTTGCCCGTGCCCCAGGTAATGCCCTGGCCCTGCGGATCCTGTATCGGTGTGCCCCACGCAATCGAGCCGGTGGTCCAGTTGGCCACCGCACCGTACAACAGCGACTTTGCCGGCACCGACCCGAGCGGATTCGTCAGACCGAGCAGGTTGAGGTCGCCGAACGTCAGGAGCGACGGGTTCAGCCACACGAGAGAAGCGTCAACCGCCGACAGGACGCGCGTCCCGATGCCCGCCTCGAGACGCGCGGCAAGCGTGCCGATGTCCCAGAACGAACTGCCGCTTGCGGTGGTCTGCGCGCCGCCCACCGTGGTCGTGACCGCGGAGGGCAGCTGGGCGGGCGCGGTGACCGTGTTGGTGTCCAGCGTCACGGCGCCATTTCGCGCCAGCGTCCGGCCCGTCACGCGGGCGCCCTTGGTGACCGTGATGCTCGTCAACGCCAGGATGTTTCCGGTGAACGACGTCGCGGTCCCGAGCGTCGCGGAACTGCCGACCTGCCAGAACACGTGACCTGGGTGCCCGCCGTTCGCGACGACCACCGACGAAGCGCTCGCCGTCGTGAGCGTGCTGCCGATCTTGAAAATGAACACCGCGTTGGCGTTGCCCTGCGCGTTGAGCGTGAGGGCGCCTGTCAGCTGAGCGGACGAAGAAAAGCAGTAGACACCCGCGGTGAGCGTCTGTCCGCCCAGATCCTGACCCGTCATGTCCCGGGTGCACGTCTGGCCGGCCAGACTCGTGTACGCCGTGGCGACGGCCTCCTGGGCCGCGAGCGCCGCAGCGTCGGCGCCGTGGATCGCGCCCGACACGACGACGCCGGGCGGGAAACCGGTGACCGCGCTGCCAGGGCTGACGCCGAGGTCGCCGGTGATGACGCTCGAGCCGGTGTTGGTGACCGTCGAGCCGCCCAGCACCGCGAAGCGCTGCGCCGAGCCGAGCGACGGTGCGGTCTGCGCCGACGCCGGTGAGCCCGCGCCGACAGCGATCTGACGCGAGGCCCAGAAATTCACGCTGCCTGCGCCGGCGCCGAGCAGGCCTCCGTCGGCCATCGCGGTCGCACCGTTCTGCAGCGCGAACTTCACCTGCGCCGGGTTCAGATTCGGCGACCCCTGCAGGAGCAGCGCGACGCCGCCGGTGACCATCGGCGCAGACATGCTGGTCCCGCTCAGATACATGTAGGCGTTGCTGCCGCTGCCCGCGACGTGAATCGAGGGATACATCGCCGGCAGGAACGCGCCGTCGGCCTGCAGCGAGACGATCTTCGTGCCCGGCGCGGCCACGTCAGGCTTCACCGCGAGGTCGTACTCCGAAGGACCGCGAGAGCTGAACGCCGACAGGGTGTCGTCCGATCGATCGACCGTTCCCCGCGTGTTCAACGCGCCGACCGTGATCGCATAGGGCGAATTGCCCGGCGACGAGATGCCCCCAAGTACGGTGCGGCCGTCCGCTGTCGCGCCGGCGTTGCCTGCGGCGACGACCACGACGATCCCCGCCTCCACGGCATGGTTGACCGCCTGGCACAACGGGTCGGTGGCGCAGGCCTCCATCACGGGATGGCCGAGCGACAGGTTGATGACGCGGATGTTGTAGAGCGCGCGGTTGGCGACGACCCATTCGATGCCGTCGATGACGTCGCTCGTGAAGCCGGTGCCGTCCGCGCCGAGCACCCTCACGTTGACGAGCCTGGCGCGCGGCGCGATGCCGCCGGCATACTCGGGCGGGACGCCGTTGGCCTGCCGGCTGCCGGCGATGATCCCGGCGACGTGCGTGCCGTGACCGTAGGCGTCGGTCATCTGGGGATCGCTGGAGACGAAGCTCACGTTGGCGACCACGCGGCCGCCGAGCGCCAAGTGCGGCGCGATGCCGGAATCGACGACCGCGATGCCGATGCCCTGCCCGTCCACGCCGGGGATGCCGAGCAACCCGAGCAGCAGCGCGTTGCCGGCGCGGGTCTGATCCGCCGCGGTCGACGCATCCGAGATGACCGTCGAACTCTGCACGCGGAGATCGCCGGACAGCTGGTCGACGTCACGCGACAGATCGCCCAGCTCCGCGCTGTTCACGAGCACCACCGCCGCGCCGCGCATCCGCTTGACGACGTACAGCCGGTGACGCGAAGCCAGCAAATCGAGCTCGCGTCTCGTCCCGTGCACGATGACGCGCTGGCGCGTGGTCGTCTTGCGCGCCTGATGTCTGGTGAGGTCAGCGGAAAGATGCGCCCGCCGGTCCTTCTTCGCGCCCCGCAGCCCAGGGGAGGAAAACGCGACCACTGCCGCAACGGCCAGGACAAAGCCGATGCTCTTCACGAGGTGACGACTTGTCATATTGGGAACCTGGAACCTGGTGCACTGGCAGGATTCGGACCTGCTCGACCTTCACGCTCGACGTGCCTGAACGGGGCCTAAATCAAAAGGATGGGGGGCCCGATCGGGCGGGCGTCACCCCGTCACCCTGCGTCGTACCGGCACACACAACGACACTATTGGTGTCTAGAATCACCGTAACTGATTAATTTACTTATCCTTAGCAATGCGTGTTCCGTTCATGAACAGGGGGCGGGATTCGTGGGTTAGGGCCACCACGGGAGGTCCGTGTGCAATGGGGAACAGCGGCTTACTCGTCGCTCCGGTAGCGTGGCTTGGTTAGGCCCCTCGACTCGCCCGCGGGGAGCGCTCGCTCAGGGCAGGCCCCTCCCAAACAACGGCCTGTCGGCAAACCCGGGGCGACAGCGGTCCACGCGAGATTGGAGACGTGACTTGAGGAAACCACTGGCCGTCGCTCTGAGGTTCTTTGCCATTCCGGCGTTGGCGGCGGGGTCCCTCGTCTGGCTCGGGAATTCCGCCGGCGCGCAGCAGGAAGAGTACGAGGCGGCGCAGGCGGAGGCGCAGGACCCGGCGCGGGTGCTCGCGTTCTTTCGGGCGATGCAGGAGCAGTCTCCGCACATGCCCAACGAGGTCCTGGTGCGGTTCCGTCCCGACACGCAAGGGTGGCAGCACGCAAGCGTGTTGAGGATCCTTCGAACGGACGTGAACAGCGGGAACAGCCGCTGGATTGGGGATGTCCTTCACATCAGGAGCACGGACATCGTGGACCCCGAGCATTCCGCCGAGATGCTCCGCCGCCAGCCCGAAGTCGCGTACGCACAGCCGAACTACATCCGCCAAAACAACTCGACGCCGAATGACACGAACTACGGCAGTCAGTGGCATTTCGACGCCATCAACCTTCCGTCCGCGTGGAACATCAACCCCGGCGGACGAAGTGAAGTGATCGTGGCGGTCATCGACAGCGGCCTGACGACCACCACGAGCACGTTCAACTTCCGCATCTGGGACGGGCGCGCGTTTCGCGTGTTCCCGGTTCCGTTCAGCAAGACCGCCGATTTCGACCACGCGCGCGTGAATGTCGGACGCGAGTTCGTCTTCAACTGGCGGTGGATAACACCCGCCGGCGAGACCCTGCTGTTCGATGCGAGCGGACACGGCACCCACGTGGCCGGCACCATCGCGCAGCAGACGAACAACAGTTCCGGCTACGCGGGTGTGGCGTACCAGACGACGCTGCTCCCGTTGAAGGCGTGTTGGTCGTATTGGGACTTCCAGATGGCGTTGGGCGCGCAGGGCACACCCGGCCTCGCCAATCCCAGCGGTGCCGGCTGCCCCGACGATGCGATGACCCAGGCGATTCGGTATGCCGCAGACAATGGCGCGAAAGTGATCAACATGAGCATTGGCGGTCTCGGCGCGACTCCTGCGATCAAAGAAGCGCTGGAATACGCTGTGTCCCGCGGAACGTTCGTGGCCATTTCTGCTGGAAATGAAGCGGAGGAGGGTAACCCCACTGTTTATCCCGCTGCGTACGCGTCATCAATCGCCGGGGTCGTGGCTGTGGGGGCCGTCAATCGAAAGCTGGAGAGAGCGAGCTATTCCAGCTTCGGGTCGTACGTCGAGATCGTGGCGCCTGGAGGAGGTGACGGTCCCCAGGCAGACAGCATCTGGCAGATGGGTCCGATGCAGACCGATCTGCGCTTCGAGTTGTTGTCCCCTCGCTTCGATCGGTATCAATCGTACGGGATCAGCGGGACGTCGATGGCCGCTCCGCACGTCGCGGGTGTCGCGGCTTTGCTCTACAGCCAGGGCATCAACAACCCGGCCGCGATCGAAGCCGCGCTGAAACGCTTCGCCCGCGATCTCGGGCCGGCCGGCCCGGACCCTGAGTATGGCGCCGGGCTCGTCGATGCGCGGGCCGCCATGCGCGGTTTGGGGGTGACGAAGTGAAGCTACGCATTCTTGCCGCCCTGCTGTGTGCATCGTTCTCTGCAGTCCCCGCCGCGGCCCAGAGCGGCATCTCGGTGTACGGGACCTATGCGAGCACGGCGTTTTCGGCTGCCGACAGCTTCAAAGCCGTTTCGGGAAACGCGCGTCACGACGGGTTTGGCGGGGGGGTCGTGGAAAACCGTCTCTGGCGCGGCCTGTTTGCCGACATCGGTGTGTTTCAGACGAAAGTCAAGGGTGAGCGCGTCTTCGTGGACAGCGGGACCGTTTACAAGCTCGGCATTCCTCTGCAGGTCACAGTCACTCCCATCGATTTCGTCGGCGGGTGGCGCGTGACCATAGATCGACTCTCGACGTTCGTCGGGGCGGGAGTGTCATCCGTGATGTACAAAGAAACCGGGGACTTCTCCGAGGGTGACGACAACGTCTCCGAGCGGAAGGTCGGGCCCGTGGTTCTCGGGGGCGTTGACGTGGCGATCACCAAGTGGGTGCAGTTTGGCGCGGAAGTCCGGTATCGCGCCATCAAGGGCGTGCTCGGTTCGGGCGGCGTTTCGGAAGTGTACGGCGAGAACGAACTGGGGGGCGTCTCAGCGGCCGTGAGGATGTCGGTCGGCAAGTAACCTCACCTCGCCGCCAGGCTCCCGTGCCGGAACGCCGGCCACGCGTCGTGCAGGTAGAGCCCGAAAGGAATCCACCAGATCACGTCGTTGGTGACGCACATCACGAAGGCGGACGGTGGCCATGTGCCGCTTCGGATCAGCCAGAGCATCCCGAGCGGACCCAGGGACTTGCCCACGAGACCAACGGCGGCGATCAGCCAGCCGCGCTCCGGGACGCGCGCGACGTCCAGGTAGAGAATCCCGTAGAGTCCCACGACCATCCCGAGGCACGCGAAGATGGCCGGGTGGTTCGCCGGCGGCATCCCGGCGAAGCGAAACAGCCACTGCGGATCGGCGGTGGACCATATCCCCCAGCCGATGTTGTAGAGCCCGGCCGCGGCGAAGACGGCACGATGGAATTTCCTCCGCGCGATCATCGCTTGACCGCGCCGTCCATCCCCGTCCTCGTCTTCCATGGCCAGCCCCCGTACGGAAGCTCCAGCGCCGCGTAGAGATCGCGCAGCCCCGACAGCGAGACGCCGGCCGCCATCACGAAGAGGCTCCAGCGCAGGAGGTCCGGTATCGCGGCCGGCTCGACGACGAGCGCGGTTGGGAGGGCCCACCAGCGGATCAACACCGGGATCAGGTTCGCGACCATCGCGCCGTACAGAATGCCCATCACCGCGTGCGTCACGCGTTCGCCCGCGTAGACGTCTCCCAGCTGTTTGCGGACCGCAATCTCCACGACGAAGTCCGTCAGCGTGAGGACGATCTCCGCAATGAACACGCCGGCGAGCACCAGCACCCACGTCCCCTGCCACGCCATCCACGGCAGCGTGGCAAACAGGACCGCGTAGAAGAAGTCCCTCGCGGCGTGAAGCTTCAGCTCGGAGGCGGCCTGCTGCCCTCGCGCCGGCAGCCGGGCGCGCCATTCGTGGTAGTAGACGGTGTCGAATGCGCCGATGACACCCTGGAGGGCCAGAAGCCAGAGCGCGACGATCATGCGCCAGTGTCCTCGATGTTCATCGTCCCCTCATACGTCAGCAGAGGCCCAACGGCAGGAAGGGCGACGCGGACGTGGACGCGTATCTGCCGTGCGCCCGCCGGATCTTCGCGCGCGTCCACCCGTGGCGCCGACGCGGCAGGCAACCGCAGGCGGAGCGATCCCAACAGCAAGGCGGCGCCGACCTGTCGAAAGACGAGGCTTCCGTCCGAGGCTTCGAGGCGAAACCGCAACTCGAGGAGGCCAATCCGCTCGGCGAGCTCGCCCTCGCCCGCCCCCGGTCCGCCGGCCTCCGGTCCGCCGGCCTCCCGGTCCGCCGGCCCCCGGTCCGCCGGCCCGATATTGCCGCGTGTCGAGTCGCCGATCGGCGAAGGTCCGAAGCCACCGCTCTCCGCCGGCATGCGACGTGACGACCAGGCGCGTCTCGGCCGCATCAGCCGGACGGGGCAGGCGCAGCAGCCGCGCAAGGATACGGGCGGCCAGGCTGCGGCCGTGCTGAATCTTGAGGTGGCCATGGGCGCGAGCCGTCGCCTCTCTCGAGTGAACGAAGCGGACCGGCTCCGCAAGCTGCGGCCACGAGGAACCCAGGAGGCGCGCGTAGAGCGCGCGCGGAGCGTCCGCGTCAGGATTGAACAGGAGGTCAGGAGATCTGGAGATCAAGAGATTCTTGGTTCGAATGTTAGCATTGCCGCACCGAACCCGGCGGCGCCTGCGGGCGGTTCACGCGTAACGTGCAGGAAGCACCGGCGGCTCGCGGGACGAGGGATCAGAGGTAGTCGTGATGTTGCAACGTCTGCGCGAGCGCAACGAGTGGAAGTTCTTCGCCGTGCTGCCGCAAGGCGATCTCCCGCTCGCCGTGGCGTGGTGGGGCGTGCTCGTTCTGCGAGGCGTGCTGCCCGCGGTGTTCGCCATCTCGATGGGCGCGCTCGTGGGTGCGGTCCAGAACGGGGCCAGCCTTGCCGGTCCGCTCACCTTCGCCGGCGGGGTATTCATCCTGCTCCAGGTGCTGACGCCGATTCACCGGGCCGTGAGCGCCAATCTCGGCGACCGCACTTCTGCGTGGCTCTACGACCGGCTGACCGCGGCGTGCGTCCGGCCGCCGGGCATGGGACATCTCGAGGACCCGACGCTCACCGGCGATCTCACCGTCGCGCGTGATTTCGACCTCGGCATGACCGGTCCGCCGCTGAGTCTCTCGGTGGACTTCATCGCCAGCGGCCTGGTCGAGCTGATCGCCGGGCTCGCCTGCGCGGTGGTGCTCTTCGCGTATGCGTGGTGGGCCCCGATCGTTCTGGGCGGAGCGTGGCTGGCCACGCACTGGCTACTGCGCGAGAGCGCGGTCTGGCGGGACCGCAACACCGACGTCGTGCGGGCCGCGCAGCGCGACGCCGACTACGCCTTCCGGATGGCGGTGGATCCGGCCCCCGCGAAGGAGCTGCGGCTCTTCGGCCTCGCGGAGTGGACGATCGATCGCTTCGTGACGCACCGCACGCACCTGCACGCGCTGCAGTACGAAGCGACCCGGCTTCGCGAGAAGCCGGTGCTGTGGAGCCTGCTGCTCGTCGTGGCCGCCAACGTGGCGGTGTTCTGGTCGCTCGCCGGCGCGGCCGGCAACGGCAGCCTGACCCTCGCCGAGGTGGTCGTGTTCGCGCAGAGTGCCGTCGGCGTGTCGATGATCGCGTTCGGGGGACTCAACTGGGCGCTCGATGGCGCGTCGGCGCCGGTCGGCGCGGTGCTGCGGCTCGAGGGCGCGATGGCGTCGGCGGGCGCGCTGTCCGCCGGTGTGCCTGGCGGGCATGCGTCCCGCGACGGGACGCCGCCAGGCCGCCGCGCGGCCACCGGAATGCCTGCGCGCGAAATCCGCTTCCGCGACGTCACCTTCGCGTATCCGGTGGCCTCGACTGCGCCCGGAACCGGTCGGCCGGTCCTCGAGCGCTTCGATCTCACGATTCCCGCCGGCTCGTCTCTCGCGATCGTCGGGCAGAACGGCGCCGGCAAGACGACGCTCGCCAAGCTGCTCTGCCGGTTGTACGACCCGCAGTCGGGCGCAATCGAGATCGACGGCGTGGATCTCCGCGACCTGTCACTCGAATCCTGGCGCAGTCGTGTCGCCGCGGTCTTCCAGGATTTCACCCGCTTCGAGCTGCCGCTGCGCGACAACGTCGCACCCGCCGGCGCACCCGACGCCGCCGTGAACAGGGCGCTCGAAGCCGCAGGGGCGGCGAACCTGGCGAGCCTGGACACGGTGCTGGCTCGCGGCTACGACGGCGGGACCGATCTGTCGGGCGGCCAGTGGCAGCGCGTCGCGCTCGCGCGCGCGTTGTGCGCCGTCCAGCTCAGGGCCGGCCTCGTCCTGCTCGACGAGCCCACCGCGCAGCTCGACGTGCGAGGTGAAGCGGAGATCTTCGAGCGGATCCTCGCCGCCACGCGGCACTGCACGACGATCCTCATCTCGCACCGCTTCTCCACGGTGCGCCAGGCCGACCGCATCTGCGTGCTCGAAAAAGGGCGCGTCGTCGAGCTCGGGACGCACGACGAGCTGATGGCACAGGACGGCCGCTACCGCACGATGTTCGACCTGCAGGCGCAGCGCTTCGGCGCTGCGGAGGACGAGGAGGGGACCACCTATGACGTCCTCACCTGAACGGGCCGCGACGCAGGAATTTCGACGAGCTCCCGCCGGCGCTCTCGTCGATGTGGCGGCTGTGCAAGCTCGGCTACCGCCACGAGCCGCGATTGATGCTCGCCGCGTTCGTGCTGTCGCAGCTCGCCGCGCTGCCCGATGCGCTGCTCGCGCTGTGGCTCATGCTGCTCGGTCAGGGCGTGCTCGAGAACCGGCCCGGGCTGGTGCGCCTGGCGGCCATCGGCCTCGCCGTGTCGGCCACCGCGACGTGGTTCCTCCAGACGGTCAGCACGCGGGTGCAGCGGCGCTTCCGCGACAGGGTCACGATCGCGCTCGAATCGCACGTCGCCAGGCTCCAGGCGTCGGTCGCGACCATCGCGCACCACGAGCGCCCCGACTACCTCGATCGCCTCGCGATGCTGCGCGATCAGGTGTTCGTGCTCGATCACATGTACATGTCGGTGTTCTCGACGTGCGGCTGGATCCTGCGGCTGGGTGTGACGGTGGCGCTGCTCGCTTCGATTCATCCCGCGCTCGTGCTGCTCGCCGTCTTCGCGCTGCCCACCGTGCTCACGTCGACGTGGCGGCCCGCCGTCGAACGCGCCGCTCAAGAGCGCGCCGCGCAGGCCAACCGCCTGGCGCGCCACCTCTTCACGATCGCGACCACGGCGTCACCAGGGAAGGAAGTGCGGGTCACGGGGATCGGCAGCCAGCTGATGACGCAACGCCGCGAGGCCTGGGAGACGCGCGTACGCGCCGGTGGCGGCGGCGCGGTGGGGCTCGGCCGCTGTGGCACACGCTCGCGTGGGCGGTGTTCGGCGTCGCGTACGTCGGCGCGGTGGTGTTCGTGTCCTCGGGTCTCGGCTCTCCCGCCGCGGACGTCCTGCTGGTGCTCGCGGCGGGATCGCGCCTGTCGGCGTACATCGGGGCCACGGTCGGCGGAGATCGGATTCCTGCGCGGCTTCTGGATGGACGGCTCGAGGCGGCTCGCGTGGCTCGAAGACTACGCCGCATATCTCGCGGCGGCGGCGGATCAGCCCGTGCCCGCGGTGCTGCGCAGCGGCATCCGCCTCGAGCACGTGTCGTTCGCCTACCCGGGCACCTCGCGGCTGGTTCTCGACGACGTGTCGCTGTCGCTGCCGGCCGGGTCGGTCGTCGCCATCGTCGGCGAGAACGGCGCCGGCAAGACCACGCTCGTCAAGCTGCTGGCGAAGATGTACGAGCCCTCGTCGGGTGCCATTTTCGTCGACGACACGCCGCTCGCCCGGATACCGGCCGACGAGTGGCGATCGCGCCTGGCGGGCGCGTTTCAGGATTTCTTCCGCTTCGAGTTTCGCGCGCGTCAGACCGTCGGCCTGGGCGACGTGGCGCGCATGGACGATGAGCCCGCGGTGGTCACGGCGCTCGGACGTGCCGGCGCCGGCGACGTCGTCGCACGCCTGCCGTCCGGCCTCGAGACGCAACTGGGTCCGACGTGGCCCGGCGGCGTCGAGGTGTCGTTCGGCCAATGGCAGAAGCTCGCGCTGGCGCGCGGCTTCATGCGCGACCGCCCGCTGCTGCTGGTGCTCGACGAGCCCACGGCCGCGCTCGACGCGGAGACCGAACACGCGCTGTTCGAGCGCTACGCGAGTGCCGCCGCGCGGCGATCGTGCTGACGGCCGCATCACGATCCTCGTCTCGCACCGGTTCTCGACGGTGCGCATGGCCGAGATCATCGTCGTCATCGACGGCGCGCGCGTCGTGGAGGTCGGCTCTCACGATGAGCTGATGGCCAGGGGCGGGCAGTACGCGGAGCTCTACGGCATCCAGGCTGCCTCTTACCGGTGACCAGGCTCGCCCGCCCTGACAGAATTCGCCGTGACGCGACAGGTTCGTCAGGCCCCTACCAGTTTTGTGTCACCGGTGTTCGAGGTCTGGCGGCACGGTCTTCGCAACGCGCGCCATATGGGCTGGTTCCGAGTCTCGCGCGGCCGCCTCGAGTACCGCGGCCGGATCACGCGTGAACCCTTCACGCAGTGGACGGCCACACCAGAGGGCGCCGCCGAGGTTGCGCGCGTCGCGGCCGGGATCCGCTTCACGCTGTTCGGGCGCTCGCGGGCGGCACGGACCCGGATCTGGCGTGCGATCGAGGAGGCCTCGCGCGCCGAGTCGTTCGTCACCGCCGCCGCCGCCGAGGCGGCTCGCTACATGGAGATCCTCGCCAGCCTCTGGTACTCCGACGCGCTGCCGCGCGTTCACCTGACGCTCCACCGCCTGGTCCTCGTGCCGCGAACGTTGGGTAACGGGCGCGCGCGCGCCGCGTTGTTCAAGCGTCTCGGCGGGACGCCGGCGCTCGCGGGGCTGGACGAAGCGGCACGCGGCTTCCTGCTCGATCAGCTCGTCGTCGAAATGGATGCCGCGCTGCAGAAAGCGTCGCCGTCGCCGAAGCAGCCTGTCCAGGCGCACGAGGACTGGGTGTGCGTGGGACTGAGCAAGGGCCTGGTCTGGGGGGATCCGCTCTGGTCCGGCCCCGACGGGACGGGACACATTTTCATGTACGAGTTCCCGCGCGCCGGATTGCCGCGACGCGAACGGAAGGCGCTCGAAGCGGCGATCGGCGAGATGGCCGCCAGCGTCTCGACGCTGTCGCGTCAGGAGCGGATCGACATGGTGCGCGTCGCCTCGGTCCGGTGAGCTGCAGACCTCACGTCCTCGAATGAGCCGCGCGCCGCTCGGCGAAGCGCCGGCATACCCCGTCCATCAGACCTTTGTCGTGCCGACTTTTCAGCGGGAGCAGGGAATAGCCTTTCCTTCCAGCAGCATGGTCGCTTGGGTTCGCAGCGGCTCGTGCTTGGAGCGCCGCGCCTGATCCAGGGACTCATAGGACATGCACCTCACGACTTCGTCTCTGTCTCGGAGCGCTGCCTGCAGCAGGAGCGGAAAAGCGCTCTTCGTGGCCTCCAGGATCTCCGTAGTCGCCTCGACCTGCGGAGGACGCCCCTCCAGCCGTTCCGTGAGGTCATCGAAGGCAAACGCCGCACCGCGTCGCACGAAGACGTCCTTGTCGGTGAGCAGGTCGGCGATCATCGGAATCCCGTCCACCTTGCCGATCAGCGTAAAGGCGGCCTCCCTCCTCAGGATGAAGTCGTCACGGGAGCTCCCCTGGCACTTCCCCTTTGCGATGTTCAGGAGCGTCGCGTTGACGAGACGGCGTTCGACCTCGAGTCGATGCAGGATGCCAGACGCTACCCATTGCAGCCGGCACCCGGGTCGATCCCGCAAGGCCTCAACGAGCGCAGGAGCGATTGAGGAGCCGAGCTTGGTCAATTGCGATGCTGCCGCGACCACCACGCGCGAGTCGCTGTCTTCCAGGCTCTTCAGCAGCAGCGGAACATCGGGTGGAGAACTGGCCGGCTGGTCCCGCGCCACGCCGGCGACACTCAGCGCCAGGATGATCACGATGCTGCCCAGGTACGGCCTCATGCCGATTTCCTCCAAGCGCAGATGGTGTCGCACCTACCTGGGAGTACGAGTCGTTTCGTCTCCGCTGAGACCGATCCGTCGCCGGACGATTTCGTTTGCCTGGGCTCCGATGAACTCGAGCCACACGCGATTTTGATCATCGAGATAGAGTCGGGCCGGAATGGAGGTGGTGCGATCGAGGAAACGGATGTAGCTTCCGCCGTTTTCATCGGCGACGAGCGTAATCCGCTCTCGATTTCGGTCGTCCCCCTTGCCGGTAGGTGCATCGAGACCCATCACCAGTCTGCCCGACTCCTGAAGCCCGAGGCCAAATCGTTCGACTCCGGCGGCGTCATTGATGATCAGACCTGCTCTGGGATTGCCCGCGGCGTTCCTCTCGGGAATCGGCGCACCCATCACGATTCTCGGTCGCCCGGCGGAGTCCTCGATAATCAGGCTCCTCGTCCGAAGCGGTTCTTGCGAGGGCGCAGATTGTGAGAATCCCGCCAGCAGGGCGGAGCACATCAACAGGAATGTCGCGGAGATGATGCTGACCAGAACTCGGTTCGTTCGCTCGACCCGGGCCAATCTGTTCTCGATCGGATCATGCCGGTCGCTCATGTTCTACCTCCCGTCGTTGGCAAGCGGTTGTGAGACCGGTCGCGCCCGGGCATCCGATGAATCACACACTGCTGCTTTCCGCCGAACCGGCGACGCAGGAACCGACGACAGCGACAGGCCACGACGGCTGCCCGACTGTCGAGTCCTGCGAGCAGGGCCACTGCTTGTGGGTAGTCGCCGTCGGCTGCTGCACTCTCGAGGCAGTCGCGAACGGCTGGCAGGTCGCTCGGGCGCCCACGGTCGAGTAATGCAACGGCCAGATGATACAGCGCCTCTTCCCGACCGTTGGCCGTCGTGTAGTACGTGCGCGCGGCAGACCGATACGCCCTGATGGCACGATTCAGGTCGCGCCTGACACCAAGTCCGTACTGCAGGCAGAACCCTACCTCGAGCCATGCGTCGCCGCTGTGCGGGCCGGCCGCTCGCCTCCACCAGAAGTACGCTCGCCGCCAGTTCCCGGCCATCCGATAGCTGACGGCGAGGTTGTTGGCCGCCAGTGCATCGCCACGCCGCAGCCCGGCCCTGAGGTGAGCGACCTCTCGAGCATGTGTTCGAGGAGGCATCACTCGGGTGCAGGCGGTTGCTCAGCAGGTTCACTGCGAGGCATGGCTGAGATCAAATATGCTTCTCGCCCCAGTTGCGCATGAATGCCTTCAACTCAGGCCCGCTCGGGATGGACTTCATTCGCTCCACGTCGCTCGATTGAACGGGTTCGAAGCCGGAGATTCCCGATGCGACACAGAAGACATTCATCGAATACGCCCCGCACCGATCGCATTTGCCGAGAACGTATTCAAAGCCACCCGCATGTTCCAGATCGCGCTCCGAAGCCCACGACGGCGTCTTGCAGCAGGTCGGCTGATCCATGTCCATCCTGAAGCCCAACGACCGGCGCGTAAGCTGCGGCGTACGTTGCCGGGACCCGCCACAACTGGTGAGCGCGTCGGTTTCACGCGCTGGTTAGACCGCAGTCACGCCGCCGGTTCCTCCCGAACGTGCCGTCACTGGGCGTCTCCGAGCGACCAGCTCACCATAGCGGCATTCACCGGTCGGGCGAATCGCCACTGACGCTTGCGAACGATCTGCCTGACCTGATGTGCCAGCGGGGCGCAGTCGAAATATCGAATCGCCCCCGCCTCGAGAACCGGATACACGGCGAGGGTGCACCGCACGCAGCAGTGCGTCCCTTTCGGGTACTCGTGATGGAAGTGCGAGCGCATGACGCCGAGGGCGAGGTCGCGCTCCACGTTCTCAAAGAACGAGTGGCCGGCGAACCGGCGTCCCAGGGCCTTCTGCCCCGCGATCAGGAGCGCGCTGCTGAGGAACGTGCCGACGGGCGCGCCGGAGACCGTGAATCCACCCGGGTGGCGGATCGTCTTCGGCAGCTTGACCCGGGGAAAGGAGTCGAGCGCGGCCGGCAGCGTATCGCGTACGAACGCGATGTCGTCGCCCGAGAGCGAACCGCGCGCTCGCGCCCGCTCGGCGACAACCCAGAGTCTCTCGCAGTTCACGTCGAAGGCGGCGCGGCTCGGCATGGTTTTCGGCATCAACACAGCCCTGTGTGGTCTTCTCCAGCGTCGCTTGGAACATCCTCGCGGAGTCTCGCCCTATCGATGTTGGGCTTGAGCGATCATGAATCGTCGGTGTGGCGGCAGGTTAGACGGCTGGCCCGCCAATAGCGAAAACGAAAGCGATTTACCCAATCGAGTGTTCCAGCCGTCGAACGCCTTGCGTTTCAGCCGCGGCGGCCGGCGATCCCATCAGCCGCCGCCGGCTGCAAACGCTGGTTGGGCCGCCAGAACAACATGCACGAGAACACCGTCCCGGAACACGCTCCCGAGAGGCCAGCGGTCGCATGGTAGCGCCAACGCACATAGTTGAGATCCGGTAGATCGAAGAGGCCCGCCAAGAGAACGCCCAACACGAGGCCGCCGATGATGGAGACGACCGGATTCGCCAAGCCGATCCTCCGAAGAAGGAGAAACGCGGGCCAGGCGATCGCGGCCTCGGCAACGTACGAGATTGTGACGACTGCCGCGGCGATCCACAGCGCGCCGATGACCGCGCCCTGTCCGTCCATCGGGTCGATGAGGAATAGTGCTGCGTAAACGGAGGCGGCTCCGATTGGCGCAACAAGGAAAGCTCGGAACATTCTCTACCTACCTGTCGGCCCAACGACTTACCGCTCAGCCGCGAGCGGCGAACTCGATCCTACTCCACCTCGATCTTCCCGCCGTCGACTCCGTCCGGTGAGCCTCAGACTCGGTATCCTGTCGTCAGATGGCTGACGGTATCACGCGAGTCGTCGCCCTCGGAGCGAGCAACCTCACCAGAGGACTCCAGACCGTGGTGGCGGCCGCACGGACCGCATGGGGCCCTGACGTCGAAGTGCTTGCAGCGCTTGGCCACGGCCGATCGTATGGCGCGCCGAGCCGGTTTCTCGTCAGGACGCTGCCGGGCATCCTCCAGTCGGGCATGTGGCAGACGCTGTCGTCGCTTCCGGCGGCGAAGACTCGGGCTCTCGTGACCGACGTCGGCAACGACATCCTCTACGGGTTCCCGGCGGCCCGGATTCTGTCGTGGGTGGAAGAGGCCGTGGACCGCCTGCAGCGACTCACCCCGGATATCGTGCTCACCGATCTGCCGCTGCCGGCCGTCCGTCACGTCTCCCGGTCGAAGTTCCTGTTGTTCCGCTCGGTGCTCGTGCCTCAGTGCCGGTTGTCTCTGGCCGAGGTCGTGGACACGGCCCAACGGGTCAACGACGGCCTGTCGTCTCTCGCCGCCGCGCGAGGGCTTCAATTCACGCACATGAAATCCGAGTGGTACGGGTGGATCCAATCCACATCCGTCCGTCGCTGTGGCGGCCGGCCTGGCAGCAGATCCTCGGCTGTGACGTCAGCGGTCAGCCGGCGCCAGGGACGTGGTTGGAGGGTATGAGGCTCTACGCCATGCGTCCGGAGCGCGAATGGCTGTTCGGCGTGGAGCGAGGGTCACCTCAGGCCGGCGTCGCGCTGGCGCGCGGGGGGAAGGTATGGCTCTTCTGAGCGCGCTCACTTTGCAGTCGCGGTAGGGCCTCGGCGCTCGAGCGCCTCGGTAGGGGCCGGAGATCAACGCACCGCTGATTCGAGCAGGCTCCTGACCCGTTTGCACTTGGGATCGCCTTGCGGCTCCAGGTCTCCCGACAGTGCGGTGCGACCTGCCTTGTCGGCGACGCGCGGATCCGCGCCCGCGGCGAGGAGCGGCGCGATGTTCCATTCCGCGCACAAATCCGCCGCGTGCATCAGCGGCGTCGTCCCCGACGTGTCCGGCGCATCAATCTCGGCGCCATGGTCCGCCAGCATCGTGATGAAGCCGGTGTTGTACGCACCGGCCGCACGCCACAGCGCACTGCGACCGCCATCATCGGTCATCTGCACATCGGCTCCCGCCGCGAGGAGAAGCCTCGCCGCCTCGAGCGAACCGCCGTTCACGGCTGCCATGAGGGGCGTTTCGCCGTTGTGAGCGGCCCGCCAGTTGACGTTCGCGCCGGCCGCCAGAAGAAAACGAACCACGTCGGGTGTGTTGTGCGCCGCGGCGATCAGGAGCGGGCCCATGGCAGACGCTTTCCTCTCACCGTCGAGGGAGTCGAAGAGCAAACGCGTCATGGAAGGGATCGGTAGGAGCGAGCGAGTGCCAAAGGGCTCCATCGGTCACACGGCCGCCGTGTTCGATGAGGAAGCGCACGGCCTCGACATCGTTCGCGTTGACCGATGCCGTCACCGCGTTCTCGTGGTCCTGACCCTCCGTGTTGATGTTCCAGCGATCGCGCAGCAGCGATCGGTACATCTCGACCGACGGCGTCAGGAACCGCTCGACTCGAGCCGCGCGGCGCAGGCGCTTCTCCAACAGGTGCAACCGTGATGGACCTTCGCCCGTACGCCGGGTCTCGTGGATACGACGGTCATCCGCGTATCGGAGCTGGACCACGGTCCCGTGACTGAACCATTCACCGACCTGGCGCGGGATGCTGAAGAACGCGGCGTTGTGAAAGGTGTCCACCAGGTCCCGGAACTCCGACGCCGGTATCCGGAATTGCTGCTCGCCCGGGACGGCGCACCCTTCCCGCCCGAAGAAGGTCACGGCGCCGTCTTCGCGAATATCGACAATGAACGACGGGCACCCCTCGCATCCGGAGGTACGCTCTGCGTAACTCACAACGATTCCGCCCGGGCCAAAGGGCCTGGCGTCACACGCGGCGATCGCGACCGACGACAAGGCTGCGACGACGGCGAGGAGACACCGGCTGCGCACGCTCATCACCTCTTGTAGGTGCGCTCGCGCTGGATCGTCACGCCATGCCGCGCGGCGCTCGCGCGCACCCGCTCGAACAAGGCATTGCGCTCGGACCATGGCCACCGTTCCAGGGTGTCTTCAAACGACCAGCGGAGCCGGTACCCCCAAAACACGCGGGTGCCCGGCGCGAACTGCGTCAGCTTTCGTTCGAGCGCTTCGATCGAGTCGTAGTCCGTCGGGCCGATCATGAAGCGGAGGTGGCGCTCGTCGCCCGGAACAGGACCATAGGCTCGTATCTCGTCGTCCGGATCGGCATGGCGATTCTCTTTCGAATACGCCCGCACAGCGCGGGTTGACACACTGCGCGGCTTCCTGGGCCGCCGCATCATCGGCCAACAGCCACCCCGGGCATGCGCGAGCGCCTCGGCCAGCTTTTCCTCGAGGCCCCATTCTGGCGATCGGTCCAGTTGCGACTCAGGTTGGGCGGTCTTCTCGCAGCAGTGCCGCCTGCGACTGTCGGAGCCGGGCACGAATCGGCCTCCCGTGCTTCCGGAGTCCCATGGCGGCTGAGCACCCCGGCGGCGCGCTCGACGTCGCTAGGATTGCTGCCGGAAAGGGCTTCGATGGTTGCCCGTTCAGATCACGGGCTGCCACGTGAGGCTCGCCACCTGAAATCCAGCAGCGTTGCCCACTCGCCTTCGACCGGCCAATGGACGAGCCTCACGCAGAGCCTTCGTGGCCGCGGCCGGGTCCACTCTGCTCAGGTGGGCCAGAATGGGGCCTTCGCTGCGACGAGAGCGTGCGCCGGTTTCGAGCATAGAACCGCGCGACCCGCGGGCCGCTCCAGGCAGTGCCGTACCGCTGAATCCGTTGTGCCGCGCTCGCGCGGTGTTCGTCGGTCCTGGCGCGTTCGAGCTGGCCGACCCAGATGCGCTCGAGCGCAGGCAGCGTTCGATCGCGCAGTTGAAGCAGCGCGGCGGTGGGCACGCGGGGCAACGGCCGGCGCAACTCCGCCATGATGACGGTCCGACCCTCTGCCGGCGCCAGTTGTGCGAGACGTCGAAGCGCCACACCTCGCACGGCTTCGTCCTTTGATGATGTGTAGAGCGTGCGCAGGAGAGGAAGGAACCGGACGTGTGCAAAGCGCGGCCAACTCGCAATCAAGAGGCCGTACTGTTGCTCGGAACCAAGTGTAAGGAATGCTGCGGTCGTTTCGGCTGGAAACCTGTGCAGCGCCGGAGCGAGCACGCCGGTGAGAAAGTAGTTACCACCGCGCCAAGGCCGGTCCTCGACACTGCTCTGATGAGCTCCCAGCTCCCGCGCGATTTCCGTCTGGAGGCGTCCCGGCTGCGCGCTGAACGCGCGGGCGCGCTTTGCCGAATACTCCATGATCGTGGCGAGATACTCGGCGTGGGAGTACGGCGGCCCGGCCGGATGCCGCCGTGCCAGCTCCAGCATCGCCAGGTCCCGAACGAGCGCCGCATCGACCGTCCGATCGGGCTTCTGCAATTCACGCTCGAGCGCCCGCACGGCTGAGGCCCGATCGTCAACGGTATACAGGCCGCGAAGAATGACGTCGTCGATACCTCCATCCTTACGGAGTTCGCGTGCGAGCAACGCTCCTGCCTGCCTGGTTCCGAGGATGCTCAGCTCGGAGAGGGCCGCACGGGTGGTCTCGCGGCTGCCCGGGTTGTCGAGCACTCGGGCCACGCGTTCCGCGACACCCGCCTCGCGCGACGGATCCCGCTCGAGGATCTGAAACGCCAGGATGTTGGAGGTTTCGGGTTCGCCGGTCGCGTTGCCGATCTGAATGAGGTGCCGCGACCGCACGAACACGCGGTAGCGTCCGGGCACGTCGAAGCGAACGGCGTCGTTCAGCACGCGGGTCATCACCGCCGGCGCCCGGCCGTCGCACGTGACGCCGCCGTCGAACGAGTCGTCGAACGCCCTGTCGATCGCGCGACCAGGCGTGACCACGTCGTTTCGGTCGAATGTCCACAGAGACGTCTCCCAGCCCTGCTTGATCGCGAAGGCCCCGTTGAATACGAGCTCGACCTCGATCGGCTCCCGCATCTGGAAGACCGAGCGGCCATCCTTGAAGCGGATGGAGAAGCCGTTGCCACTTTCGCGGTGCGTCGCGAACGGATCGACCGGCGCGTCCTGCGCAACGGCCGGCGCGCCGCCGAGCGTCAGAACCCAGGCGACTGCAGACACCCGGATCAGCAGCGTAAACACGGAGGAGGGGCGCATCGACTTTGATCTCATTCGTCCCCGTTAGACACCGCCCGGAAGGTCTTGGGCGCACTCCCGTCGTCGCGGGACTTGCAAGGCGTGCGCCCTACGCGAGACGGCGCAACGAACACGGGTTTGTCGAAGCAGGCGATAGAATCTGGACGGATCATGATCGAGCAGACGTCTCGGAAGCTCGACCGGGGATCACGGACGACGATTCGATGCCTGGGCGTGGAGTTATGAGCACGGACGTTCGCGTCATCGTCATCTCGGGCTCGATGGGATCAGGAAAGACGACCATCCTGGCGGAAGCGTCGGACATTCTGGGGGCCGCCGGCGTGGTGCACGCCGGCATCGACATGGACTTCCTGAGCTTCGGCCACCTGCCGGCCGCGACGGCTGACGACCTGACGTCTCGCAACCTGGCGGCCATCTGGAACAACTACGCGGCGGCGGGGGTCACGAGGCTCCTGCTCTGCGAGGCGCTCGACACCGCGGCCAGGCGTGACCGCCTTCGAGAGGTCGTGCCCGGAGCCGAGATTGTCGTCTGCCGGCTGCGGGCGAGGCTCGAGACGATGCAGCAGCGGGTTCGCGTGCGCGAACCGGGGATGCTGCAGGAGGAGTTCGTCGCCCGCGTCGCGGCGCTCGAAGCGTCGCTCGACGCCGGGGGCGTGGAAGATTTCAGCGTCGAGAACGACGGCCGATCCGTCACCGCCGTCGCCCGCGAGGTGCTGCGCCGCGCGGGCTGGCTCTGAGGCCGGGAACAGGAGATCAGGAGGATAAGGAGACCAGGAGAGCAGGAGATCAGATCTCCTGATTACCAGGTGAATCGCACGGAGAGCGCCGCCCCGCCGCCCGATTGGATTGCCGGTTTCCTCGGCGGCGCTTTGTAAAGAGTGGTGCGACCCTGGACTGAGGCATCGATCGCCGTCCCGATGGCCGTGTAGAGTGCCGTCGAGAGAACTGCCTGCCCAATCACGCTCCCCCCGCAGGAGTCATTTCCACACCGTACCGTCACCGCGTAGGCGATGCCCGACACGATCCCGACGATCATCCCGATCCCGGCGCCGTTCTTCAGCGAGTCCCCGCGCTTGCTGACCCGCGCCACCCGCGCCGTCTCGAAGCGGCGTTCCGAGCCGTCCACCAGCACCACGATGGCGTCGGGGTCCAGGCGCAGAAGCTGCCCCCGCGTTTCCACGCCTGCGACGTCCAGCACGAAGACCGTCGAGAGCGCGGAGGGATCGATCCCCTTCCACGCCGCCGCCGGCTCCTGCGCGTGCAGGGCGCCGGGGATCAGCAGGGCCGTCAACACCAGCACGTATCGCTTCATGAGATCTCCTTCAATGACCGCACGCACCACGATAGGCGGTGTCTGGCTCAGAGGTCGTGAAGAAACCCTGAGGAGAGTCTGAAATCTCGAGAAGCGCGTGATAGGTTACGGCCAGCGGGCGAATTCGGAGGGACCGGTGGAGGCACGGATGAATCGAAGGGCCGCTGTCCTGGCGATGCTGGCGTTGCCGCTCGGCGTGCGATCGCTCGGCGCGGCCGGTGACCTGGATCAGACTCGAGAGCCGTGGACACCGCTCTTCAACGGCAAGGACCTCGCGTCGTGGGACACCTTCCTCGGCAAGCCGCACACGCTGACCGAGGTGCCCGGGCACCCGCGAAATCCCCAGGGCGAGTACGTCAGCGCGATCGGCGTCAACCGCGACCCCAGGAACGTGTTCTCGGTCGTCGCCGGTGGACGGCGCGCCTGCCATCCGCATCTCGGGAGAGATCTACGGCGCGCTCACCACGCGGGAGGAATACGAGAACTACCACTTGCGCTTCGAGTTCAAGTGGGGCGAGCGGCGATGGCCGCCCCGTGAGCAGGCGGTCCGCGACACCGGCTGCTGCTATCACTGTGTCGGCCCTCACGGCGCCAGCTACGGGTTCTGGATGCGCTCCTTCGAGTTCCAGATCCAGGAAGGAGACTGTGGCGATTTCTACAGCCTCGCCGGCGTCATCGCGGACGCCGAGGCGGTGCGCAAGGACCCCGGCGACAGCAGGAGTGAACCGATCTACAAAAAAGGGGCCGCCAGAATGACCGGCCAGAGGAAGCGCATCATCAAGGATCGGGACCACGAGAGACCCCGCGGCGAGTGGAACACGATGGACCTCTACTGCGTCGGCCAGACCAGCGCGCACAGCGTCAACGGCCAGGTCAACATGAGGCTGACCGGACTCCGCCACACGGTGGACGGCCAGGAGGTGCCGCTCACGAAGGGCAGGATTCAGCTTCAGTCTGAAGCGGCGGAGGTGTACTACCGCAACATCGCCGTGCGGCGGATTCAGGAAATCCCGGCGGGGATCTCCGGATAGAAGCCCTCGAGCCGATCAGCGGAGCACGATCGGCCTGAGCGGCCGGACGTACACGTTGCGGAACGCGACCGGGCCGTGGTCGCCCTGGATCATGAGCGGGTTCTGCGCGGCTTCGGGCAGCGTCAGCGCGGCGCGCGTCGGACCTTCGACCTCGACGTCCTTCTGCACCGGCACGCCGTTGAAGAGCACGCGCACGAAGCGCGCCGGTTCCACCTTCTTGCCGGCGGCGTCGAAGCGCGGCGCACGGAACCACGCCTGGTACGACTGCCACTCGCCGGGCCGGCGCGAGGCGTTGACGAGCGGCGGGGATCCGCCGACGCCGCGATTCTCGATCCATTGATGATAGATGGCGCCGCCGTCCGATGTCTTCGTGCCCTCGATCGAGCCCCAGCTGTCGAAGATCTGGATCTCGTAGAGCCCGTGCAGATACACGCCCGAGTTCGAGCCCTTGGCGAGCATGAACTCGAGGTAGAGCTCGACGTCGCCGAACGTGCGTTCCGTGCAGAGGTTCGCGGTACGCCCCGTCGGGCCGTTGAGCATGACGCCGCTCGGCGCCCGCCGCCCGTTGAGCTGCGTCGGCCCCAGGAAGGGCTCGAATCGGACGAGCGCCGTCGTGTACCACTCGTTCTTCGCGCCGGCCTCGCACGCCTTCCAGCCGGCCAGGTCCTTGCCGTTCAGCAGCGGCTCCCAGCCCGTTTCGAGGACGTACGGCGGATCGCCGTGGGCCTCGCCATCCTGAATGGGGGAATAGCTCGGCGGCTGCTGCAGCAACGCGCCGAGGGCGAGTAGCGTCAGGAAGGTGCGCATAGGGCGCGCTCACTATACACGTTGGCGCCGCGGACCGGGTAAGCGCCCGAACCTCCCAGGTGTGGCACGATGCATTGTTTCCGTGCGACACTCACGTGAGTGAAAGCTTTCTTCACGCTCCCTTTTCCAACCCCGCTACAACTGACGGGGCGAACCGAATCGGAGATCGTCCGGCGCGGGCTGCAGCTTGTGGTGGAGGAAGAACGCCGCCGGCGCAGCGCCCTCGAGGTCGCCGGACGGAGCGTCGGACGATTCAAGAATGGTCCTCGCGATTTGTCTACGAACCGCAGGCACCTGGAAGGCATCGGCGAGTGAACCCCGCGGGGGGTTCTGCTGGATACCGGCCCGCTGGTGGCTCTGCTGTCCGCGAACGGCGGCAATCACGAGCTCACGCGGCGCCTATTCGCGGACTGCCTGCCTCCTCTGCAATGGGCGCGGAACGGAAATTCGAACTGCTGTGACGGATGCGCCTCCGTCGGCCGCCATCCCGTCTCATCCGTGCGACAATCGCGCACTACAATACGGTATGAGCCACGGCTCACTCGGTGCCGGGTACGGTTCCGGCCGAAGGACAAACTGAACATATGGCTAGGGAAGTGGAAGTGCGCCTGCGGGTCCCGAACATGAAAGTCCGCGCGCTGGACGAGAACGGGTATCCCATCGATCACAGCTCGATGAGGTTCAGGAAGATGATCGAGGTCCCCGCCATTCCGAAGGCGGGCGAGATGCTCGAGCTCTCGACACAGTCCGGACGAACGATTCAGGCCAGGGTCCTGCGCTCCGACTGGCACGAACAGAAAGGGATGTTCGTCGTGGCCTGCCAGTACAACAACCGGTCCATCACGGCTGAAGAATACGGCGCCCTCGTGGCCGACCCTGACTGGGTATTGAAGCATCTGCTGGAGTGAACGGGGCACGGCGGCGCTCGCAACCGTGGATCGACTGGTTGCTACGCGGGAGACGCCGCCACCCATCGCAGGCCCTCGCGCGCGATATCGGCCGGAACTTCGTGCCCGCCGTCGAACTCCCTGAAGATCACCTCGTAGCCGCGCGTGCGAAGCGCGGGAACGATCGCGCGGCTGCACGACCGCGCCTGCGGCCGCGGATCTAGCCTGGAGGACGGGCACGAGCGTTCACCGTCCCTCCCCGATGATCGCAAGCTGGCACGAACGCGCTTACTTCGCTCACCAATGAACAGGCGTTGCTCGCTCCCGGTTTCTCGGGATCGAGCGACCGCCGCGCCGGACGCTTCGCTGTCCGTGTGAGTGTCCGCGATCGCGAGCCGTCCTGCCGGTCCCGAGCAGACTCTGCGAGACGAGCGAGCGCTGGAGCGCGTGGGCGGGCGGCTGCGCCGGCTCGAGGTCCCCGATGTCAACGTGGGTGATGCTGCCGGTCAGCGTGAACATGCGGTAGATGTCCCGGTGGCCGCGCACGATGACCAGCCGGCGGCCGGCCTTCCGCGCGTCGAGGCTGGCGTTGACGATGGTGTGCACGCCGGCGCAGTCCAGGAAGGCAAGCTCGCGCAGGTCGAGCACCGTGAGGTGTGCCAGCTGCTGCGACTCGCGCAGCGTCCGCTCGAGTTCCGACGCGGTCGTGATGTCCACCTCGCCGGCTACGTAGACCCAGGCAGCGTCGAGGCCGCCGTGTGTCGCTGTGCAGGCGAACGGGATCGGCCGGGCATCGGCACGGGCACGAATCTGATCGGTGTGGAGCATGTCGACCTCCGACGTTGGTTGCAGGCTCGGAAGTCAGGTCGTGCTGCGCGCCCGCGCAGGGGCGACTTCACAATGGATGCCCTCCACCTTCAACGGTACTCCGCGCTCCAAACGAGAATCGCGCCGGTCGCGTCAGCCGCCGGACCCAGTATGCGGTGCCCGCCCTCGTCATCTCACCTCCCGCCAGGGTCCCGTCCGCTTCATTCAGCCGCCTGCTCGCGGTCGTGGGCCGCCCGCTCGCGGTCGTGGGCTGCCCGCTCACGGTCATGGGCTGCCCGCTCACGGTCGTAGGCCGCCTGCTCGCGGTCCGTCGCGGCACGCTGGCGGTCACCCCGGGCCCTCCGCGCGATCAGCTCGGCGTTGCCGGACAGGTCGGCGGCATCGGCAATGCGGTCGCGCCCGTACGCCGCGAGATCGCGGCCGGCCGCTATCTCGTCGCGTTCAGCCGCGGTGGCGTCCCGATCGCCGCGGTGGCGTCCCGATGCGCCGCCGTGTCGAGACGCTCAGTGGCGGCATGCGCTCGCGCGTCGGTCGTCTCCTCGCGTCCACGTGTCGTGCGACTGCGCGCTTCGTCGACTGCGCTCATAACGCGCCTCGTCGGCCTGCCCACGCTCGTCGCTGGCCGCTTGAGCGCGATCAGCTGTCAACTGGTCGCGATCAGCGGATAACTGGTCCCGATTTGCCGCCACCTGGTCCCGATCAGCCGCGCTCTGATCGTCGTCGGAGCCCGCGTGGTCGCGATCCGACGACGTCTGATCCTCGTCGGAGGCCGTCTGATCGCGATCGGCTGAGGTCTGGTCGGAGTCGGAAGCGATGTGATCGCGACCCGTCGCGCTGATGGCCGGCGACTCGCCCTTCCCGCGCGGTTCCGGTTCCGAGACGGGCGCCGCCAGACGAGCCTGGCCACCGGGCAGATGATGACCTGCCCCCGCCGCCATGAACGCGGCTCGTACCGCGTCGGACACCGGCCCGGCGATCGCGAAGCCGAACCCTCCTTGGCGGGCGGCCTCGGCGGCTTCGGCGATCACGTGCATGCCGAGCGCATCGATGAACGAAAGCTCGGTGAGGTCGAGCAGCACGTCGCTGCCCTCGCTCTCCAAGCGCCGCAGCAGGGTCTGAACCGCGGGTGCGCCGGCAACGTCGAACTCACCGGCCAATCGAACGCGAGCGCCACCACCGGACTCGGCGTATTCGGTGAAGGAGAAGCTCGCGCGTTCACCCACTGCGCTCACCGCGGCTCCATCGCGACCACTCGATGATGCAACCCCGTCCGCCGGGATCCACCGCGACGGCGGCATTCGCGCGCGCTCAGGTCAGAGCCGGCTCACTTCCCGGACGAGGACCATTCGGGCGGCTCGTAGACGCCGCCCGGGACGCCGCCGACGCACAGCACCTGCAGGCCGTCCGGGCCGGACGAGAGCACCCGAGCGGTACCGGGATCTACTTTGACCAGGTGCTCGGCGTCCAGCGGCAGCCGCTGCCCGTCGATGTCGACCGACCCCGAGCCCCGCATCGCGACGTAGAGCTCCTGCTGGCCGGACTCCGACTCGTCGTGCGACTTGGTCGAGTAGTCGGGCGGGAGATTCATGATGTTGGCCCCGAAGGCGGTGATGTCGAGGCCAGGCCGGACGAGCCGGGCGAAGCCGTCCCACAGGCTCGGCAACTCGTCGATGGACTTCGCTGAATAGCCGGACATGGTGACGCTCATCCGGTGATCACCGCGCCCATGTTGCGCGCGATCACGGCCATCGTCTTGTCGTGCTCGGCGACCGGGCTGAGCTCGATCAGCTCGACCGGCTCGAGCGTCTGGAGGAAGTGGCCCGGGCGTAGGTGGTAGGCCTCGCCGGCCTGCACGACCTCGTCCGGCGACCCGTCGGTGTACGTGACGCGGAAGGAGCCCTCGAACAGGTAGCCCCAGTGGTCGCACTGGCAGCGGTCGCCGGGCAGCCCCTTGAACGGCGACTCGTCGGGCGGGAAGTGTGCGGGCATCGATTCGAAAGCGATGCGGAACTCGCCCCAATCCACCGAGCGGCCCTCGTATTCGGCGAAGACGGTCGGCTGCAGGTCAGCCTTCGACACGTGCATGGATGACTCTCCTCTCGAGAGTGGTGGTGAGCAGGAACAGGCAGACGAGCCCGATCAGCGCCGGGCCGACGCCGGCGACGAGCAGCGCGGGGCGGGCGCCGAACGCGCCGACGACGAGGCCGCCGAGCGCCAGCGCCCCGAGCTCGGCGCCGTTGCGGGCGCCGTTGTAGGCGGCGAACGCGCGGCCGCGCAGCGCGTCGGGGACGCGCTCGTGGATCAGCGTGCGCAGGAGCACGTTCTTCACGCCGTGGGCGACGCCGCCGAACACGAACCCGATCAGCGCCATCCACAGCACCGGCGACAGCGGCCGCGCCGGCGATGCCGGCGCCTTGGAGCACGACCGCGGCGAGCCCGCCGACGGCCAGCGAGGCGCGCGGCACGCGGTGGGCGAGCACGCCCGAGCCGGCGGCCATGCCGAGTGTCCACGAGGTCAGCAGCACGCCGTAGGCGAGCGGGCCGCCGTGGAGCACGTCGGTGACGAAGAACGGCTCGGCGGTCACCGAGATCGAGAAGACCGCGAGCGCGGCGACCGCGCCGCCGAGCGCGATCGCGAGGTCGCGCTGGCGGAAGCAGGAATGCGAAGCCGTCGCGGGCGCGCACCGGCTCGTCGTGCGCCGGCGCCGGCTGCCGGCGGGCCCGCAGCACGAGCGCGGCGACGCCGACGACGACGAACGAGAGCGCGTTGATCGCGAGCGCGAGCCGCAGCAGCCCGGCCGCGCCGAGCGCGCCGCCGAGCAGCGGGCCGGCGGTGAAGCCGAGCGAGCGGACGGTCTCCATCAGCCCGTTGGCGCGCGCGGCGTCGCGTCCGCCGCCCGCCGCGGCCGGCACGAGCGCGAACTCCGCCGGCTGGCTGACGGCGACGCCGAACCCGAGCAGCGCCATCAGCGGCAGCAGCGCCCACAGCTCGTCGGCGCCCGCGACCATCCCGGCCACCACGGCCGCCTGCGCGAACGAGACGACGACGAGCACCATGCGGTTCTCGAAGCGGTCGACGATCGCGCCCGCGAGCCCGGCGGCGAGCACGACCGGGCCCCACAGCGCGAAGACGAGCGCCGAGACCGCGAACGCGGAGCCGGTGCGTCTGCTGCACGTGCAGGATCAGCGGGAAGACGGCCATGAAGTCGCCGAGGGCGGAGAGCCCGGCGGCGCCGGCGAGCAGGCGGAGGTCGCGGGACATGGCGGCGATGATCCGCGGCGCCCGTTCGCGTAGCGCTCGCGCAGCGTGAACGTCGCTCGCATGCCTTGCGCCAGGTCCGCGCGGGCACGACAGTTGGCGCCGTGCTGGAGGTCCGACTCACCGGAGGGCTCGCGCTGCGCGCCAACGGCGAGGAGCTCGCGCCGCCCGCCTCGCGCCGCGCCCGCGCCGTGCTCGCCTACCTCGCGCTGCACCCGGCCCGCACGCCCGCGCCCAGCTCGCCGCGCGCTTCTGGCCCGACGTCCTCGACGAGTCGGCCCGCACCAGCCTGCGCGCCGCGCTGACCGAGCTGCGCCGCGCGCTCGGGCCCGCGGCCGACCAGCTCGTCGCCGCCCGCGAGACGGTCGGCGCTCGACGGGCCGCGGTCGACACGCGCGCGTTCGACGCGGCGCTCGACGCCGGCGACGCCGGCCGCCGCGCTGGCGGCGAGCCGCGCGCCGATCCTCGACGGCTTCGACGACGACTGGGCCCACGACGCCCGCCAGGCGCACGCGCAGCGGCTCGCCGAGGCGCTCGAGCAGCTCGCGGGCACGGCCGAGCCCGCCGAGGCGATCCGCCTCACGCGCGAGCAGGTCGCGCTCGACCCGCTCGCCGAGGAGCCGAACCGGCGCCTGATCGAGCGGCTCGCGGGCGCCGGCGACCGCGCCGCCGCGCTGGCCGCGGGCGAGCGGTTCGCCGAGCGCCTGCGCGGCTCGCTCGGCATCCCGCCGTCGCGCGAGACGCGCGCGCTGCTCGACGAGCTGCGGCGCACGCCGGCGGCGCCGTCGCGCCGCCGCGCGCGCTCGAGCGCGCCCACGCGACCGCGTTCGTCGGCCGCCGCGCCGAGCTCGAGCGCCTGCGCGCGTCGTGGGCCGGCGTGCAGATGCACCGCGACCGGCGGCTCGTGCTGCTCGCCGGCGAGCCCGGCGTCGGCAAGACCCGGCTCGCCCACGAGTTCGCCGCCGGCGCGCTCGCGGACGGCGCCACCGTCCTGCTCGGCCGCTGCTCGGAGGAGCCGCTCGCGCCGTTCGAGCCGTTCGCGGAGGCGCTCGCGCCAGGCCGGCGCCGCCGACGCGCTGCGAGCCCGGCGCGGCCGACGACGCCGGCGCGCGCCACCGCCTGTTCGACGCCGTCGACGCCGCGCTCGCCGACCGCGCGCCGCTGCTGCTGGTCATCGACGACCTCCACTGGGCCGACCGCGGCACCCTGCTGCTCGCGAGCTTCCTGCTCCGCTCGGCCCGCCCCGGCCCGCTGCAGATCGTCGGCACCTACCGCGACACCGAGCTCGGCCGCCGCAGCCCGCTCACCGGCGCGCTCGCCGACCTCCAGCGCGACGGCGCGCTCGACCGCATCGGGCTGCGCGGCCTCGCGCGAGGACGACGTCGCCGCGCTCGCGCGCTCGCTGCTCGGCGACGACGAGGTCGCCGCCCGCGTCCACGCCCGCACCGGCGGCAACGCCTTCTTCGTCGAGGAGGTGCTGCGCGGGCTGGCCGAGGCCGGGACGCCGGAGGTGCCCGAGAGCGTGCGCCACGCCGTCGGCGTCCGGCTCTCGCGGCTCGGCGACGCCGCCAACGAGCTGCTCGCCGTCGCCGCGATCCTCGGCCTCGAGCAGGACGCGGGCGCGCTGCAGGCGACCGCGGGCCTCGAGCCCGACGTCGAGGAGGCCGCGCTCGACGAGGTCCTGCGCGCGCGCCTGCTGCAGCCCGGCCGCCACGCCGCGGCGCTTCGAGTTCGCCCACGCGCTCGTGCGCGAGGCCGTGCTCCACGAGCTCAACGTCCTGCGCCGCCAGCGGCTGCACCGGCGCGCGGCGGAGGCGCTGACCGGGCTCGGCGAGGACCGCCACCTCGAGGAGATCGCGACGCCACCTGTTCGAGGCTCGGCGCGACGCCCGCCGCGCCGCCGAGATGCTCGTCCGCGCGGGCCGCCGCGCGCTCGACCGCCTCGCCTACGAGGACGCGGCCGAGCGCTTCGCCCGCGCGCTCGACGCGCTCGCGCTCGCCGACGCGGAGCACGAGGCCGGGCCCGGTGCTGCTCGCCCGCGGCGACGCGCTGCTGCGCGCCGGCGAGCCCGCCGCCGCGCGCGAGGCCTTCACCGAGGCGGCGCACGCTCGCCCGCCGCCGCGGCGACGCCGGCGCTGCTCGGCGAGGCCGCGCTCGGGTTCGCCGGGCCTCGGCATCGCCATCGTCGACCTCGACGCCGAGACGATCGCCCGGCTCGAGGAGGCGCTGGAGACCGCCACGCGACGCCGTGCTCCGCTCCCGCCTGCAGGCCCGCCTCGCGGTCGAGCTCTACTACGCGCCCGACCGCACGCGCTCGGAGGCGCTGAGCGCCGAGGCGGTCGCCACCGCCCGCGAGCGCCGGCAACGCGCGCGCGCTCGCCTCCGCGCTCAACGCCCGCCACGTCGCGCTGTGGCGCCCGGACCGCGTCGAGGAGCGGCTCGCCACCGCCGCCGACATGATCGCCGCCGCGCGCGAGACCGGCGAGCGCCACGCCGAGCTGCAGGCGCGCAACTGGCGGGTCACCGACCTCTTCGAGCTCGGCGACATGCCGGCCTGCCGCGAGGAGATGGCCCGCCACGCGCGGCTCGCGGACGAGCTGCGCCTGCCCGAGCTTCCAGTGGTACACGCCGCTGTGGGCGGCGGTCGAGGCCGTGCTCGCCGGGCGCTTCGACGAGGCGGACGCGGCTCGCCGCCGAGGCCAGGGAGCAGGGCGTGCGCGCGGGCGACCGCAACGCCGAGCTGTTCGCCGACATGCTGCTGTTCACCGGGCAGCTCGAGCGCGGCGAGTTCGACCAGGTCGACCTCGCGTTCATCGAGGACAAGATCGCCAACTCGCCCGCCGGCCCCGCGTACGCGTCGTCCTACGCCTGGGTGCTCGCCGGGCGCGGGCGAGACCGAGCGGGCGCGCGCGACGCTCGACCACGCGATCGCGCACCCGCACGCGTTCGACGCCAACTGGATGTCCGCCCAGGCCGAGTGCGCCGAGGCCTGCGTCGCTGCTCGGCGACGCCACGCACGCGGCCGTCGTCTACGAGCGCCTGCTGCCCTACGCCGGCCGCCCCGCGACCGCCGGCCGCGCGGTCGCCAGCTACGGCGCCGTCGACCGCCACCTCGGCGGCCTCGCCGCGCTGCTCGGCCGCCGCGACGACGCCGTGCGCCACCTGCGCGCCGCGATCGCGCGCAACGACGAGCTGGGCTGCGCCGTGTGGGCGGAGCACGCCGAACGCTGGCTCGCGAAGCTGGGTTAGGCTCGCGCTCACCCGATCGA
>CAVZGT010000007.1:0-471890 GCA_963774855.1 uncultured Acidobacteriota bacterium
CTGCGCAGTGAGGCCGAGCCGCGGCGAGACGACGTTCTGCGTGTAGAGCGTCCCGACGCCGGACATGACCGCGTCGGTCTCCCGTCCGTCGGCGCTGACCACAGGCAGATCCGGATTGATCGCGCGACTGTGATCGAAGCGGACGCCGGCGTCCACGGTGATCCGCTCCCCGATGCTGAACCTGTCGCTGGCAAACACCGCAGGCGTGACGAAAACGCCGCCCGCCGCGATCGACGGCTCGCGGAAGACGGCCTCGGAGGGCAGGCCATTGCTGTCAAAGTACCGGATACCCCCCGGGAGGATCTGGAGAAACCGATGCTCGCCGCGTTCGATCTGCGCGCCGGCTTTGAGCTCATGGTCACTTCCGGCCCAGGCAGACTGGTAGCAGTGCTGAACGAACTTCGCGGTCGCGCGATCGAGGTGCAGCGTTGCGATTTGCGCCGCGTTGTCGCTCGCGATCCCGGTGACCCGATCGGTCCGGGACGGGGTCGTCCGATCGCCTGAACTCGGATCGGTGTCCTGACGCAGCAGGAAGCGTAGGCGCGGGCCTCCCAGACGGTCCGGTCCGACAGCACGTGTGTGACATGTGCGAACGTCATGTTGGGAACCGACGCGTGCACGCGTTGCGTGGTCACGAACGGGGCGGACAGCGTCGCGGGCGTCGGGTTGACCCACTTTTCCTGGTGAAAGCTCTGCATCATCTGCAGCGACGGCGTCAGCCGCCAATTGAGCTTTCCGAACACCTTGTCCTGTTGGTCCGAGCGGAAACGCCAATCCGCACCAGGCTGGCTGTCGTAATCGCGCAGATACTGATACGCGCCGAAGAACCACAACCGCTCGCGCTTGACGGGACCGCCGACGCTGGCCGTGAGATCGTGAAATGTGACTCGCTCGTATCCGCTGGCCGGCTGGGTGCCCGCCGTCACCGGACGCACGATCGGCTGCGCCGTCAGGCCGGACGTCTGAGCGTAATACGAGGTATCGCCTGCGAACCGATCGCCTCCCTGCTCCGTGACGACGTTGAAGACGCCTCCTTGCACGTTGCCGAACTCGACCGACGCGCCGATTGACTGCACGTGAAGCTCCTGAATCACGTCCATGATCGGCTCGGCGCGCGACACCCCCTGGCACGGACATGTGAAATTCGTTCCGTCGATGAGAAACGCATTCTCGTTGACGGCCGATCCGAACACGGACACCGTGTTGATGGCGCCGCTCGCCGGTGAGGTGGGCGAAACACCGGGCGCGTTGTTGATCAGACTGAACATGCTGTACCGGCGGGTTGGCACGGACCGGATGAAGTCCTAATCGAATCGGCTTTCCATCCCGCTCGTGCGCGAATTTGTTTCCGCCGCCTGGACGGTGACCGACTCGGCCACGCCGGCCACCTGGAGGATGACCGTCAGTTCGACGGTCTCCCCGGCGCCGAGGCGGACGGCGCCCTGACGGAACACCGTGAACCTCGGCGCCGATTCGACAGTCACGACGTACGCGCCCGGCGGCAGGATCTGAATCCGCCACTGGCCCCGGTCGCTCGACAGCGTCTGACGCGCGCCGCCAATGAGGGCAGGAGAGATCACCCGAACCAGCGCGCCTGGAATCACTCCGCCGTTGGCGTCCTGGACGGTGCCGACGAGCGAGCCCGTGAGTCCCTGTGCGTTGGTTTCAAGAGGAAGGAACAGGATTCCGGCGAAGAAAGCGAGGGCGAGGCGACGAAACACGTCCATCTAGCACCAGCCTTCTTCTTGACCGTCCCAGCATACTCCCGCCGGCGCGAATAGAATATGATTCGCGGCCTTTTCTCATCTGGTCGCGACCGCAACCCGAGCGGGTCGCATCATCCGAACGGGTGGCGACCGGAACGCGCACACAGTACAACGTAACGCACGCCGGTCGCGTAGTCGAAATAGCTATCGCCGCCCTGGTCCTCGTCGTGTAGGCGTTGTCGATCACGTTCTGCGCGATCGCTTCACCTTGGGCCCAACTCACCTCAATCGTATGGCGATAGTGGATGCCACCGTAGATGCGGGCGAGGCCGAAGAGCTGCTTGAAATCCTCGAGGTGACCGGAGGTCACCGCGGCAGGGCAAATATCCGCCCTGCAGGCGGCTCCCTGGCAGGTCAACGTCACCGGTGGGACGTTCCTCCCGTAGAAGTGCTTGAGCACGGTGACGATGGCAGCGGACTGGACGGCGTGGTTGGCAGGGTATTCCGGGTGCGGCGGAGTCGGAATCACCGACAGCCAGGTCGAGTCCTGCAGCGCCGGAGCGCCGATGGCCGCGGCGTTCTGGATCGCCGTCCACGGGCGCCAGAAATGATAGGCGAACTTCGCTTCAAAAGAAGAGATGAACGCGTCCGCCAGCGCGAGACTGAAGACGGCGAAAGCGCGCGTGTTGTGTTCGAGGTTCGATGGGACCGCCTCGGCAACGATCCGCGCGAGCCGATGGTATTGCGCGACAGGATTATCGGTCGTGAACCTGGCGACGCACTCCTGCTCGGCTGTGCGAACCGAGCTGATTGTGCCGCCGATCGCCTTCAACTCGGCCAGGTCCCGCGCGAACAGGGAACCAAAGATGGGAGGCGGAGCTTCCGGGCTGAACTGGGCGGCGCTGTGCATCGTCCAGGGTGTCACCGCCGCCCAGGAGAGGAAGGGGCTGGCCCCGGTGCGCGGATCGGGTTGCCAGAACCCGAGCCCGACGGGTGGCGTGTACGGCAGACCGTCGGCAGACCCATCGTTCGCGCGGAGCGCAACGATCTGCGCAGCGACCTCGTCGCCAAGTGCCATTCCTCTGTCCTTGCTCTTACCGTCGCGAACGTGCGCGAGCGACTCAGCAAGCGCGGCGTCGAGCTGTGCTTGCCGTGCCGGAAAAAGGCGCACCAGCACGCCGTAGGCTGCCGAGGCGGCCGCGGCAATCTCATTGGCGTTGCGGTGACCTCTGATTCGGACTGCGTATGGCTTGTACCTGGGATGAATCGAGGTCACTGCATCCGCCATGGCGACATGCATCATCGCCATGGCGCGTGAACCAAGCGGCGCCCCCCGTGGTCCGAGTGGCGTGGCAAGGATGGTGTCAATACCGGTGGCGTTCCAGTACGTCACCGTTTCCCCTGTTCGCCTCGAATTCTGCGGCGTCGCACTGGCTGCCGTTGGCGCGCTGACCTGATTCCAGTCCGTCAGCTCATCGGCCGCGGATGGCATGACAGGACCCATATTCCGAGCCGTCTGATTCAACGCCTGGCTGGCTGCATGAGGCTCCAATCCAAGAGTAACCGTGGCGAGCCCGACGACAAGCATGGCTGCGAAGCTCCGCTTCATGATTCATCCTCTTTCCGGGTCGAGCCAACAGCTGGCGATGCGTGACTCGCTTCCACCCGGATGACGCGAGATCGGTGGCGCGGTTTGCTCATGGCAGGTGTTCAGGGCTGCTTGACGATCGGCAGACAAACCGTCAAACTCATGACCCTCAGGAGGTTATGGCCGAGTCCGCCCGAAACGTGACGGCGCTGCTGCATGCGTGGACCGGTGGTGACGTTGCGGCACGCGACCGGCTGATGTCGGTCGTGTATCGGGACCTCCACCGGCGGGCTGCCGCCTACCTTCGGCGTGAGCGCGCCGGCGATACGCTGCAACCGACCGCGCTCGTGCACGAGGCGTACTTGCGACTAGTGGATCAGCGTGTCACGTGGCAGAACCGCGGCCAGTTTTTTGGCGTGGCGGCGCAAATAATGCGGCGCATCCTCGTGGATCAGGCGCGGGCGCGGAAGATGGCCAAGCGGTCCGGCCAATGGGCGCGCGTCACGTTAGACGATGGGGCCAGAGCGACGCTGCCGCTGACTGTGGACATCCTGGACCTCGACGCGGCGCTCGTGCGTCTCCTGGCATTCGACGCGCGCAAGTGTCAACTTGTGGAACTCCGGTTCTTTGGCGGGTTGTCGCTTGCGGAAGCCGGCGAGGCGCTGGGGATTTCACTCGCCACGGCGGAGCGCGACTGGCAGGCCGCGCGAGCGTGGCTGTCGAAGGAATTGCGGCCGCGGCGCAACCGTGACACCTGAGCGCTGGCGGCAGATCACCGAGCTCTTTCACGCGGCGCTCGAGCGCGATGCACGCGACCGGACCGCCTTTCTGGCGGAGGCCTGCGCAGGCGACGAGGGGGTGCGACGCGAGGTGGAGTCCATGCTCGCGCAGCCCGCGTCATCCGGCGGGTTTCTCGACGGACCCGCCTTCGACGCCGCACCGACGCTCGACGGAATGGAAGGGTCGGTGCTCACGGGTCGCCCGTTTCGGGCTCTACCAAATGCAGGCGCGCATCGGTGCGGGCGGCATGGGCGAAGTGTACCGCGCGCGAGACACGAAACTCGGACGCGACGTGGCAATCAAGATCCTGCCGCGCGCGTTTACGAACGATCCCGAGCGGCTGGCGCGCTTCGAGCGCGAAGCGCGTCTGCTGGCGGCCCTGAATCACCCACACATCGGCGCGATCTACGGGCTCGAAGAGGCCGACGGGGTCCGCGGGCTCGTGCTCGAACTCGTGCCGGGCGAAACGCTGGCGGCCCGCCTTCACCGCGGACCGATACGTCTTACCGAGACGTTGACCATTGCGCGGCAAATCACGGACGCGCTCGACACGGCACACGAGAAAGGCATCGTGCATCGTGATTTGAAGCCGGCCAACATCAAGATCACGCCGGACGGAACGGTAAAGGTCCTCGACTTCGGCTTGGCGAAGTTTGACGTTCGCGGGCCAGACGACGGTGGTGTGCGGCTTCAGTCGGACGTGCCAGGGGCACCGACACTCACGAGCGATGGAACAGAGGCGGGACGGATCCTCGGCACGACGGCGTACATGAGCCCCGAGCAGACGCGCGGACAGTCGGTCGACAAGCGGACCGACATCTGGGCGTTCGGATGTGTGCTGTACGAGATGCTGACTGGTCGCGCGGCATTCGGGAGCGACACGACCTCGGACACGATTGCGGCGATCCTTCAGAGCGAACCGGAATGGAGCGCGCTCCCGGCTGCAATCCCGAGTTCCTTGAGGCGCCTGCTGCAACATTGCCTGGAGAAGGATCCGCGACGTCGACTCCGGGATATCGGCGATGTCCGACTCGAGCTTGATCACGCCACAGTCAGCCAGGAAGAGGCACGCCCGTCGCCCCGGCGCCTTTCCGCAGTGCAGTGGTGGGCTGTCGCAGCGCTGGCGCCGGTCGTGGTGGCTACGGGTTGGCTCGTTCGGGACCGCCGCGAGGCACCGATCGAGAACCCATTGGCAAACGCGCGGTTCACGCCCTTCACCAACTTTCCTGGGGCTGAGAGTGACGCCGCCATCTCCCCCGACGGCAAACTTGTCGTATTCCGTTCCGACCGCGACGGGCCCTTCGACACGTGGCTGGGCCAGACGGGCACCGGCCACTTTGAGAATCTCACGCAGGGTAAGGAAGACGACTTGCGCCTACCCGTTCGCAGCCAGGGGTTCTCCGGCGACGGGTCTGAAGTGTGGCTGAGTGGCGGGGCGGACAAGAGAAGGCTGCGGCTCGTGCCGCTCGTCGGCCGGGGCGAGCCCCGCGTCTTTCTCGGTGACAAGGCTATCAACGTAGCCTGGTCGGCGGACGGCGGACGCTATGTTTACCACACGCGCGATGATGGTGATCCGATCTTCGTGGTGGATCGGAATGGCGCCAACCCTCGTCGAATCGCCATCGACCAAGCCGGGATGCACCAGCACTACCCGGTCTGGTCACTGGATGGCCAATGGATCTATTTCGTAAAGGGCGTTCAACAGACCTACGAGTGGGATCTGTGGAGGATTGCCGCTGCTGGCGGAAAACCGGAGCGCCTGACACAGCACGAAAGCGAAGTGGGATATCCCACGCCGATCGACCTGCACACGATCCTCTATGTGGCGCGGGATCGCGATGGGTCTGGGCCGTGGTTGTGGGCCCTGGATGTCGACCGGAAGCAGACACGGAGGGTGAGCTTCGGTCTGGAGAAATACACGTCGCTGGCAGCGAGCGCCGATGGCCGCCGGCTGGTGGCCTCGGTCGCCAATCCGACAGCGAGCTTGTGGAGTGTGCCGATCCTCGATCGCATCGCCGAGGAGCGCGACGTGAAGCCCTTTCGTGTGCCGACGGCGAGAGCTCTCATGCCGCGCTTTGGTGGGTCGTCACTGTTCTACTTGTCTTCTCGTGGTGCGGGCGATGGCTTGTGGCGTTATCAGGACGGCAAGTCGCTCGAGGTCTGGAACGGCTCCGACGGAGCGCTCCTCGAGCCGTCAGCGGTCTCGGCCGACGGTCTTCGGCCGGTTATCGTGCTCCGGCGAGGTGGAAAACTCCGGCTGCATGTCATTTCTGTGGATGGCGCTGGGATTCAACAACCCGTGACGGAGATGATTGACGTTCGCGGCGCTGCCAGCTGGTCGCCGGACGGCACGTGGATCGTGACGGGAGGCATCGATAGCCGGGGCCTCGGATTGTTCAAGGTACCGGTGGGAGGGGGCGAACCGACGCGGCTCGTCGACGGACCGGCCTACAATCCCGTGTGGTCGCCCGACGGGAACGTGATTCTGTATTCCGGTGCGAATGTGGGCCCGCTGGCTCCCTTGCGCGCCGTGCGACCGGACGGAATCCCCTTCGATTTGCCCGCGATCCAGCTGCGCATCGAAGGCGAGCGTTATCGCTTCCTTCCAAACGGAGACGTCATTTACATGCAGGGCTTTCTACCGTCACAGGATTTTTGGCTGCTCGACCTGAACACGAAGAAATCCAGAGCGCTGACTCGTCTCAGCGGTGGCGCCGCGATGCGCACGTTCGACATCACTCCGGATGGCAGACGGATCGTGTTCGATCGCTTGCGGGAGAACTCGGATATCGTGCTGATCGATCTGGCGAGATGATCCGCCGGCCTTCGACCCTCGGTCCCGAACCGAGTCACGAACCCGCTGATTTGCCAGCAACAGGTGCATCACGACGAATGGAATGCCCTCAGCATCCCCATCGTAAGCGCTTCAAACAATATTCTGGTGTCGCCTTAGCCATTGAGAAGATCCAGGAACACGCGCGGCGTCACGATGCGGATGCCCCGAAACTCCTTGACCGTCAGAAGGTCTGGATCGCCACTCACGATCAACGTCGCGCTGCCTTCGATTGCCGCGACGAAGTACTTGTCATCGTCCGCGTCTACGCTGACGCCCTCGAGCTCGTAGTCACCAGCGACGAACTGAGCCAGTAGAATCACATCTTCAAACCAGAGTTCTGGATCCACGCTTGCGTGGATGTACTTGCGAACTTTCGGGTATGCGAACGCCCGGACCGTCTCTTCGACGATTGCCGGGGAGAGCACGATCTCAAACGCGTTCTCCAGAAACCGCCTGATGATCTGGCCCGGAGGTCCCTGCGGTCGAATGAGCGCGCTGACGTAAACGTTGGCATCCAGGACGACTCGGAGCACGCTTACTTCTTGCCGCGCCGAGGTTTGCGGACCTGCCTGCGAGCGAATTGTTGCGCCTCGAGTGCGAGGTCGGACGCCTCCCGCTCGGTCAGCGGGCCGGGCGCCTGCTCATCCATGAAGTCTCGGGCCTGCCGCCGGGCGAACCGCCGCATCTGCTCGAGCCGTTCGATCGGCACGAGCGCGGCCAGCGCTTTGCCTTTGCGTTCGATGACGAATTCGTCGCGTCTGAGGGCGACCCGGTTGAGCAGGTCGCCGATGCGTTGGCGAACGTCGATGGTGGACACTTTTTCAGTCATGATCGATCAACTCTAGCAACCATTCTAGTTGCTCTAGATGCCGGACGCAACCCTTGCTGGCTCCGTGTCGCCGGAGCCTCTCGAGCCGGTGCGCGCCGCAATTGGGGCGGGCGAACGGTCCCGGAAAATCAGCATGCCTTCAGCATGCCCTTTCTGCGCCAGTCGCAAACGCGTTACTTACCCGTGCCGAACGGCATCAGCGAAATCTCGGCGGTTTTGATTCAGAACCCGCGGCAGGCGCAATTTCAAGCGCGGGGGCATCACCGGCGGAACCGAGCGCGCCACCAGACTTAACGAAACCATCCGTACAGCAAAAAGGCCCGATTTCTCGGGCCTTCCTGCGGATGTGATTGGTCGGGGCGAAAGGATTTGAACCTTCGACCCCTCGGTCCCGAACCGAGTGCTCTACCAGGCTGAGCCACGCCCCGACAGACGTGAACCGTTATTCTACCTCAACCCGCGACTTGCCCGCGAAATCTTTCAGCTCGACCAGGCGCTCGATGGCCCCCAGCGCGTCGTGGGCGGTCATATCCGGCTGAAGCGGCGTCACCGAGACGAACCCCTCGCGGACGGCCTGGTAATCCGACCGATCGTGCGGCTGCCAGAGGTTCTCCCCTTCCTCGATCCAGTAGTACGGCCGCCCTCGCGGGTCGACGCGCTCGGCGACGACGGTGACGTGATTGCGCTTTCCCTGGACGGTCACCCGCACGCCCTTCGGACGGCCCGACGGCACGTTGACGTTCAGGAACGTCCCGGCCGGCAGCCCGCGCGCGAGGATCGCCGCCGCCAACGCCGCGGACGCCGCAGCCGCATGCGTGAAGTCATACGCCCCCATGCTCCGATCGAGCGACACCGCCATGCTCGGGAACCCCAGCAGCGATCCCTCCAGCGCGCCCGCCACGGTCCCCGAATACGTCACATCGTCGCCGAGGTTGTACCCCTTGTTGATGCCGGAAACGATGAGGTCGGGCATGGCGCCGGGAGCGTAGACCTGCGTCAGCGCGACGTTCACGCAGTCGGTCGGCGTGCCGTCGACCTCGTACACGCCGTCGCGCAGCGCGTCCATCCGGAGGGGCCGGCGCAGCGTGAGCGCATGACCGATGGCGCTCGCCTCGATGTGCGGCGCGACGATGGCGACTTCGCCGAGCCGCGCGAGCGCCGCGGCGAGGATGTGAATGCCTTCCGAGTGGACGCCGTCATCGTTGGTGACAAGGATTCGTTTCATCAAGACGTGTGCTGCGTTCCGGGGGGCGTCAACAAGTATAGCAGCGCGGACGCGGCAACCGCGAGGGTGGCGCCGGTCAGAAAGGCCGCCTGTGGCGACACGCGCGTCCAGATGAGTCCGAACAGCAGGCTCGCCGCCAGCGTCCCGATCCCGAGCGCGGCGTTGTAGAGGCCGAAGGCGGTCCCCCGGGACGCGGCCGGCGACATGTCGGCGACCCACGCCTTCTCCACGCCTTCGGTCAAGCCGAAGTACAAGCCGTACGAGAGAAAGATGATGACGACGACGGCCGGCGAGTCGAAGTACCCGAAACCCGCGTACACGAGCGCATACAGCAGCCAGCCGGCCGCGATCAGCCGCCGGCGGCCGAACCGATCCGACAGGGCGCCGCCAACCAGCGACGATCCGACCTTGACGACGTGGAGCGCGGACCACAGGAGCGGAATCCAGAACGCCGCCACGCCGAGATCGCTGAGCCGCAACAGCAGGAACGCGTCGCTCGCGTTGCCGAGGGAGAAGAGGAAGATGACGGCGAGGGCGCTCCAAAAGGGTTCCGCCAGGTTCCACAGGGTTCCACGGGGTTCCACTGGGTTCTGTTCCACTGGGTTCTGTTCCACAGGGTTCGGTTCCACTGGGTTCTGTTCCGCAGGGTTCGCGCGCTCCGGGACGCGGAGTACAAAGAAGATGACGATCGCCCCGGGGACGATCGTGAGCGCGAACAGCGTCCGGTAGTCGCCCGGGTAGAAATACAAGAACGCGGACGCGAGCAGCGGGCCCGTGACCGCCCCGGCGTGATCCATCGCTCGATGAAAACCGAACACGCGTCCGCGATTATCAATAGACGCAAAGCCGGCGAGCATGGCGTCGCGCGGCGCGCCGCGGATCCCCTTGCCGAGCCGATCGGTGAACCTGATCGCCAGCACCTGCGGCCAGGCGGTCGCGAACCCGATCAGCGGCCGCACCACCGACGCGAGGCCGTAGCCCGCGAGGACGAGCTTTTTCGGCGAGCGCCAGCGGTCGGCCAGCCACCCCGACAGGATCTTGAGCCCGCTGCTCGCCGCCTCCGCGGCCCCCTCGATCACGCCAAGCGACATCGCGCCCGCGCCGATCACCTGCGTGAGGAAAAGCGGGAGCAACGGATAGACCATCTCGCTCGCCATGTCGGTGAAGAAGCTCACCCACCCGAGCAGCCAGACGGGACGCGAGAGACCGAACCAGGGACGGGCGCCCGAGCTCATTCGCTTCGGCCCAGCGTCGCCGCGCCTCACGTCGATCGCCCAGTAGCAAAACGCGACTACCAACGACGCGACGCCGGCGCCGAACACGGCGAAGGAGCTGCTCCACAAGCTCTTGTTGATCGGGAAGACCACGCCCCACAGCAATCCGCCGGCGACGCCTCCCGCGCCCGCGGCCGCGATCTGCCAGACCTTGCGACGTGGAGCCTCCGCGGACCCGAGGCACAGCCCGCACACCACGCCGAAGAGCGTCGTCGCAATCGCCGGTACGGTGCTGAGGAGACCTTCCGGATCCCAGCCCGATCTCCCCAAATGACGGCCCAGGAGCGCGCGATCGATATAGGCGCCGAGGTTTCCCTCGGGCGAGAGATCGGCGGCCACGCCGCCGGGTACCGGGACGTGGTGCATCACCAGCCAGTAGGCGATCGTGAGGAACACCGCGGCCGACATCAGAATGGCGCCGCGGCGAGACGCCGCGCCCGAGGTTGCGCGGCAGGCTGCCGCTGCCACGAGAAAGCAGATTCCCGTTCGCTGAAGCACCCCGGGAATCCGCCAGGTCGAAACCTCGAACGACGGATAACCCGAGAGCACCAGCCCGGCGGCGATGATGAGCAGACCCATGCCAAGGATTGACGTCCAGCTCGGGCGGCGCCGCCACAACGGAATGCTCGCGCCCATCGTGAACAGCAAGATCGGGAAGATCAGATCGGCCGGCGTCCAGCCGTCCCATTCCGCGTGCCGGAGCCACGAATAGTCGCGCCCGACGTAGCCCGAATCCACGACCGCCATCGCTGCGATCGCCGCGCCAAGCAGGACGCGAAGCGAGAGCATCGCGGAAGGCTGTGCAGAGTTCCGGGTGGACATGGCTGCTGGGGTGCCGGAGCGACCAGATGCCGATGAGCCACGCTGCCGGCGTGCAGGACGCGCGACCGCGGGGCCATGAAGACGATCACTATACCGCTATAATCGCAGGCGATGGCGCGCGCGTTCGATGCCGTTCTCGTCATTGCCTTCGGCGGACCGCAGGGGCGGGACGACGTGCGGCCGTTTCTGGCCAACGTGCTGCGCGGCCGCCGCGTGCCCCCCGAACGCGTCGAAGAAGTGGCGCACCACTACGAGCTCTTCGACGGGATCTCACCGCTCACCGAGCTGACGACGCGGCAGTCGCTGCTGCTCCTCGAAGGGCTGCGCGATCGCGGGCACGAGTTGCCCGTGTACGTCGGCATGCGCAACTGGCATCCGTTTCTCGAGGACACGCTGGCGACGATGGCGCGCCACGGCGTGCGGCGCGCGGTCGGCGTCATCGCCGCGGCGCACCGGAGCTATTCGAGCTGCACGCAGTATCGGGAGAACGTCGAGGAAGCGCGGGCGAACCTTCGCCGCTCGCAGTCCGAGGATGTCGAGATCGTGTACGTCGGAGACTGGCACTTGCATCCCGGGTTCATCGACGCGAACGCCGATCACGTGCGCGACGCGCTGACGCGCCTGCCGGAGGCCGTGCGCGGCCGGGCGCGGCTCATCTTCACCGCCCACAGCATCCCGGTCTCGATGGCGTCGAAGTTTCCGTATCAGCGCCAGCTGGAGGAGACTGCACGGGCCGTCGCGGATCGCGCCGGGATGAAAGACTGGGCGCTCGTGTTTCAAAGCCGCAGCGGCCGGCCCGAGGATCCCTGGCTGGGTCCCGACATCTGCGATTACCTGCGACAGGAGGCCGGCGCCGGACTGGCAGCCGACCGTGCTCTCCCCCATCGGCTTCATCTGCGATCACATCGAGGTGCTCTACGACCTCGACACCGAGGCCGCCGGCGTGTGCGGCGATCTTGGACTGCCGATGTCGCGGGCGAGCGCCGTCAACGATCATCCCCGGTTCATCGACGCGATGGCCGAGGCGGTCCTCGAGACGATCGGGCGATACGGCGACGCGCGGCCGCTGCCGATCGTCAGCGGGGGGCGGGAACGTGTCTAAAGTTCTAAAGTTCTAAAGTTCTAAAGTTCTAAAGTTCTAGAGTTCGAGAGTTCTCAGGTTCGAGAGGGTGACATGCGAAGGCCGAGGTTGACGATCGCGGCCGGCGGCGCGCTCGCGGCCAGCCTCGTGCTGGGGACGGTCGAGAGATCCGTCGCGCAGGGCGTGAGTCCCGTAGCCGATCGAGGCCTGACCGCCGTGGCCGGGCTGAAGGTCGGCCATCACACTCTCGAAGGGCGGCCGACGGGGTGCACGGTCGTCATCGCGGAAGCCGGGGCGGTTGGCGGGGTTGACGTGCGCGGCGGCGCGCCGGGGACCCGCGATACCGAGCTGCTGAACCCCGTCAACACCGTCAGCGAGGTCCACGCGATCGTGCTCTCCGGCGGGAGCGCGTTCGGACTGGCGGCCGCCGACGGCGTGATGAAGTATCTCGACGAACAGCACATCGGATTTCGCACGTCCGGCGGGGTCGTGCCGATCGTGCCCGCGGCGATCCTGTTCGATCTCGCGGTCGGCGACGCCACGATTCGTCCCGGACCCGGTTGTGGATACGCCGCGGCGCGGGCGGCCGGCCGGCGGACCGGTCGCGGAAGGCAACGTCGGCGCCGGCGCGGGGGCGACGGTCGGCAAGTTGATGGGGTCCTCGCGCGCGATGAAAGGCGGGCTCGGGAGCTCGGCGATTCAACTTCCCGGCGGCCTGATCGTCGCCGCGCTCGTGGCGGTCAACGCGGTCGGCAACGTGATCGATCCGGCAACCGGGCGCTTCATTGCCGGCGCGCGGACCGAGGATGGCGGGAGCATCGCGGACCTGCGCGCGTGGCTGCGGAAAGGACCGGCAGGCGAACAGTCAGCCCATGGAAAACACGACGCTCGCAGTCGTCGCCACCAACGCGGCGCTGACCAAGGCCCAGGCGACCAAGGTCGCGCAGATGGCGCACGACGGGTATGCACGCGCGATCTACCCGGCGCACCTGACGTCGGACGGCGACACGGTCTTCGCGCTCGCGACGGGCGTGCACGCCGGCGCCGCCGACGTGAATCTGCTGGGCGCGCTTGCCGCCGACGTCACGGCCGACGCGATCGTCCGCGGCGTGCGGGCCGCGCGCGGCATCCCGGGCTACCCCGCCGCCCGGGACCTCAAATAGCCCGGACCTGAACAGATTGACGCTCTCGTTCGCGATCCTCATCGCCTATTCGATCCTCTTCATCGCGCTCGGGCTGTGGATCGGCCGGCGCGCGCGCGCCGGCGAGTTCTTCGTCGCCGGACGAAGCCTGGGTCCCGGGCTCCTGTTTGCGACGTTTCTCGCGGCCAACATCGGCGCGAGCTCCACCGTCGGCGCCACGTCGCTCGGATACGCCGAAGGGTTGAGCGCCTGGTGGTGGAACGGATCGGCCGGGATCGGCTCGCTCGTGCTGGCGTTCTCGGGTCGGGCCGCGCATGTGGCGGGAGGCGACGGCCCACGGCGATCTCACGCGTCGGCGATTTCCTGGAGCGCCGCTACGGCCGCGGCGATGCGCGGGCTGGTCGCCTCGCTCATCTGGCTCGGCACGCTCACCATCCTGGCCGCCCAGCTCCTCGGCATCGCCGCGGTCCTCAACGTCGTCGCCGGCTTTTCGCTGCTGACGGGATGCGCCCTGGGCGCGCTCGTGACGGTCTCGTACTTCATCGCGGGCGGACTCCTGAGCAGCGCGTGGGTGAACCTCGTTCAGCTCATCGTCATCCTCGCGGGCTTCGGGATCGCCGCGCCGCTGGCGATTGGCGCGGCCGGCGGCTGGGCCGCGCTCGCGGCGGCGCCGGGATCCGCGTTCGATCCGCTCGCCAGCACCGGTCCGGCCTCGGGATGGCGGCTGCTGTTCCTGCTCGCTCCGGCGTTCATCGTGTCTCCCGGGCTGCTGCAAAAAGCTTACGGCGCCCGCGACGAGTCGGCGGTGCGGCGCGGGATTGCGTGGAACGGCGCGGCGCTGCTGATCTTTGCGTGCGCGCCGCCGCTCATCGGCGTGGCCGCCCGTGCGCTCTACCCGGGTCTCGACAAACCGGATCTGGCGCTGCCGACCATTCTCGCCGGCGCCCTGCATCCGGCGGTCGGCACGCTGGCGCTGGCGGCGGTGTTTTCGGCGGAGGTCAGCTCCGCCGACGCGGTGCTGTTCATGCTGGCGACCTCCGCGTCGCGCGATCTGTATCGCGGCTTCGTCCGGCCGTCGGCGAGCGAGGCGGACGTGCTGCGGGTCGCGCGCATCGCGGCCGTCGCCGGAAGCCTGTGCGGCGTGGGCGTCGCGATGATGTACGGCAGCGTGCGCGCGGCCGTCGGCGTGTTCTACGCGATTCTCACGGTCACGCTCTTCGTGCCGGTGATTGGCGGGCTGTACTGTCCGAGGCGCCAGCCCTCAGGCCGGACTGGCGTCGGTGCTCACCGGCATACCCGTCCTCGGCATCGTCTACCTGGCAACGGGCGGCGCCGGTTACGGGGTGCTTTCCCCCGCGCTGGCCGGCATGCTCGCGAGCGCGGTGGCGTTTGCCACTCGCGCGGGGCGTAAAGCGGTAACGTCGTCGGAATCCCCAGAGCACGTCGGCGAAGCTTGACCACACTCCGCGAATGCGCATGCCAGTTCGGCCACTTTTACATCCTTAACAAAAGAAACCTCCGTTTCTCCCTCCCCGTGTGAAAATTCTCCTCCGCTTGCCAACCTCCGTTGCTCCACCACGATCGAGGCTCTTATGCGCAATCTCCGAATCGGGCTCCTGTGTGTGCTGTCCGTCGTCCCAGTGTCCGGCGCGATCGCGCAGGAAGTGTTCATCAACCGGACCACCACGGAGATGCCGCCGCAGTTCGCGGGCATGGGGCCCCGCCAGTTCAAGACCGGCACCGCCCGCATCCGGGGGCGGGTGATGTCGGCCGAGACCGGCGCGCCCGTGCGCCGCGCGCAGGTGCGCATCAGCGGTCCCGACATCGGCGCGAAGTCGGCGATGACGGACGCGGACGGCCGGTACGAATTTCGGGATCTGCCTGCCGGCAAGTTCAATCTTTCCGCCGTCAAGTCCGGGTTCGTCACCGTGCAGTACGGGCAGACGCGGCCGTACGAGTCAGGAAAGCTGATCGAGCTCGTCGACGGGCAGATCCTCGACAAGGCGGAGATCGCGATGCCGCGCGGCAGCGTGATCTCGGGACGGGTGCTCGACGAGTTCGGCGAGCCGGTCGCCGACGCGATGGTGAGCGCGATGCGCTCGGCGTGGACGGCAGGACGACGGAAGCTGCAGCCGACCGGGCGTTCGGCGCAGACCAACGATCTCGGTCAGTACCGCATTTACGGCCTGCCGCCCGGCGACTATTACGTCAGCGCCACGCTGCGCACGGGCGACTCGATGATGATGGACCTCGCGGCGGTGGCTGCCACGGCCGGCGGCGGCATCGGTTCGATCGGAGGCGCGTCGGGGTCGAACCCCAACTCCGGATATGCCCCGACGTATTTTCCCGGCACCGCCAACGGCGCCGACGCGCAACGCCTGACGGTCGCGGCCGGCCAGGAAGCCCAGAGCACTGATTTCGCGCTGCTGCCCGTGCGGCTCGCGAAGATCACGGGGATGGTGATCGGCTCGGACGGTAAGCCCGTCGAAGGGTCGATGATCAACGCCGTCCCGCGAGGCGGCGAGACCGGCCTGATGTCGCTCGGCGGCGCCGCGCGCTCCGACAAGGACGGCAACTTCACGATCAACAGCGTCGCGCCCTGGAGATTACACGCTGCAGACACGCGCGATGCAGATCATGACGACGGGCGCCGGCGACCGGATGACGTTCAGCATGCGCGTCGGCGGTCCCGAAGGCGGCGACGCGGAAGTCGGCTCGCTGCCGGTCTCGGTCAGCGGAGAGGATCTCGCGGGTGTGGTGATCCTCACGTCCAAGGGGGCGACGGTCAGCGGCCGACTGTCGTTCGAAGGCGGCACGAAGCCGGCCGACCTCGCCGGCTTCCGGATCACGTCCTCCGGCATCGACAGCGACTCCACCGGCATGCTCGGCATGGGAGGCGGCGCGGGCACGGTGAAGGGGGACGGCACGTTCGAGCTGCGCGGGCTGACGGGCACGCGCCTGATCCGCGCGGTGGGGCTGCCGCCCGGATGGATGCTGAAGTCGGTCCTCGTCAACGGCGCCGACGTGACCGACTCGGGCGTCGAGTTCAAGCCGGGGGAAGCGGTCGCCGGGCTCGAGGTGGTCCTCACGTCGAAGGTCACCGACGTGTCGGGCACGGTCAAGGGAAGCAACGGACAACCGGTGAGGGACTACACGCTGGTGGTCTTCTCCGACCAGCCCGAGCGCTGGGCGGTGCCGTTCAGCCGCCACGTCGCGAGCGCGCCGTCCGAATCTGGAAGGGCGCTTCGAGCTCAAGAGCCTGCCGGCCGGAGGTTACTACGCGATCGCGGCCGAGTACATCGCGCAGGGCGAGTGGGGCGACCCCGAGGTGCTCGAGCGCCTCAAAGCCAAGGCGACGAAGTTCAGCCTCGACGAAGGGGAATCGAAGACGCTCGAGCTCACCTTGCGGTGAAGTGGGCGACGAACCTGGCGCCGTACGCGGCCGGTCTACTTCTGAAACAGCTCCGTTGCCTCATCGCCCTCTTCCTCGTCTGGCTGCGGCCCCTGCATCCGCGCATACGTGTACGAAATCAGGAAAATCACCACGAATCAGGCCGAACGACACCCACTTGCTGACCTCGAAGTGGACGTAGCCGGACCGCGTGCATGTACTCGATCAAGAGCTTGATGCCGACCCACGCGATGATGACGAACGCGCCGTCCACGATCGCCGGGTAGCGCCGCACGATCACGAGCAGCTGCCCGATGACCATCCGCATCGTGATGATGCCGAGAATCCCGCCCGTGATGATGACCCACGTCTTGTTCGACATCGCCACCGCGACGAGGATTGAGTCGACCGCGAAGACGATGTCGGTGAGCTCGACCTTCACGACCGTCGCCCAGAACGCGGAGAGCCCCATCCACGGCAGCGCCGGCTTGATGGCCCGGCGCTCTTCCGCGCTCCCTTTCTGCGTGAAGTGCTTCCACGAGAGATAGAGCAGATAGCCGGCGCCGACGAGCTTCACCCAGGCCACCGCGATGAGGTGCACCGCGAGCAGGGTCGCGAGGATCCGGAAGACGAACGCCCCGAGGATGCCGTAGCGGAGCGCCTGCTGCTGCTCCCGTTTCGGAAGGCCGAGCACCAGAATCGCCAGCACCAGGGCGTTGTCCGCGCTGAGCAGCCCCTCGAGCAGCGACGAGCAGGCCGATGGTAATTAGATCGGAGAGGTGAAAGTCCATTCAGGAGAGGCCGGAACCTTTGACGCGCATCGTATCAAGCCCTATATTTGGATCGACGCAGGTTTGGCCGGTGGTCTGGCATTTGAAGGCAGAAGGCGAGCCTGGGACCCACATGTCGATCGAGCCAGAGCTTTACTTTATCAGCATGGCGGCGCGTCTGCTGGACCTGCACCCGCAGACGCTGCGCAAGTACGAACGGCTGGGGTTGGTGCGCCCGACGCGCACTGTCGGCAGCATGCGGGTCTATTCGCGCGAGGAGCTCGAGCGGCTGCGCCTCATCAAGCATCTCGTCGACGAGGTGGGTGTCAACCTCGCGGGGGTTCAGCGGCTGATCTCCATTGCGGAGGCCGTCCAACGCATCCGGCCGCTGATGAACCAGGCTCCGGCCCGCCCGGATGCCCGCCGGCGCCTGGCGCAGGAGATCAAGCGCATCGGGCAGATGGCGGGACTCTGACGGTCTCGGGACTCTGGTCTCGGGTCTCTGGTGTCTCGGGTCTCGGGTGTCTGGTGGGTCTTTGGTCTCCGGTCTTTGGGTCGCGCAAGACCGTGGAATGGCGAGAAAACGCTCGAGGAACAGCCTGCGGCATTGAATGGAATTCAAGGATTACTACCAGACGCTCGGTGTCACGAAATCCGCTTCCGACAAGGAGCTGAAGCAGGCGTACCGGAAGCTTGCCCGCAAGCACCATCCGGACGTCAACCCGGGCGACAAGTCCGCCGAGGCGCGGTTCAAGGAGATCAACGAAGCGTACGAGGTGCTGGGCGACCCGGAGAAGCGGCGCAAGTACGACGAGCTGGGCGCGAACTGGAAGATGTACGACCAGGCGCAGCAGCAGGGCGGTCAGGGCTTTCCCGGGGGCTCGCCGTTCGGCGGCGGCGGGCGGGCGGCGGCGCGTGGAACATCAACACGGGCGGTCCCGGCGGCTACCGCACGATGAGCGAAGAGGAGATGCACGAGCTGTTCGGGAACGAGGATCCGTTCTCGGACTTCTTCAAGACCTTCTTCGGCGGTGGCGGCGGCGGGCCTCGCGAGGGCACGCGGGCGCGGCAGGGACGGGCGGCGCCGCGCACCCAGAAGGGGCGCGACATCGAGCACGAGGTCGAGCTCACCCTGGAGGAGGCGTACCACGGCGCGACGCGCCGCATCTCGATCAAGCAGGGCGGGCATGCGCGCAGCGTGGACGTGCGAATCCCGGTCGGCGTGCGGGACGGATCGCGGGTCCGCGCCGCGGGCGAAGGGGAATCCGGCGCGAACGGCGGCTCGGCCGGCGACCTGTATCTCCGGGTGCGCATCCGGCCGCATGCGGTCTTCGAGCGCAAGGGCACGGACCTCCACACGAAGGTCGCGGTGCCGGTCACGACCGCCGTGCTCGGTGGCGAAGCGCAGGTGCCGACGGTCACCGGTTCCGTCCGGCTCAAGATCCCCGAAACGACCCAGAGCGGCCAGGTGTTCCGGCTCAAAGGCCACGGCATGCCGGCCGTCGGGAAACCGGACGACCGCGGCGACCTGTATGCGACGGTGGAGATCCAGCTCCCCCGCTCGTTGGCGAAGGAACAGCGCGAGCACTACGAGGCGCTGGCGAAACTGGAGAAGAGCGTAGCGCAGGGCTTCAGCCCTGCGGGAAGCTGGGAAGCTGGAAGCTGGTAGCGGGTAGCTGATCATGAACATCAACAAGTACACAGAGAAAGCACAAGAAGCCATCCTTGCCGCGCAGCAGCTCGCCGATCGCGAAGGCCATCCCGAGATCCAGCCGGAGCACCTGCTGTTGACGCTCGTCGAGCAAAAGGAAGGCATCGTCCCGGAGATCGTCCGCAAGATGAGCGCGGATCCCGCGGCCGTCGCGGCGGCGGTCCGCGCCGAGCTCGACAAGCTGCCGCGCGCGCAGGGCGGATCGCAGCCCGGGATGTCGTCGCGCCTGCGCCAGGTGACCAACGCCGCCGAGCAGGAAGCCGAGCGCCTCAAGGACGAGTACGTCAGCACCGAGCACCTGTTCGTCGCGATTGCGTCGGAAGGCGGGCGATCGCCGTCGGCAAAGCTGCTCCAGCAGCGCGGGATCACGAAGGACGCCGTGCTTCAGGCGATGGCCGCCGTGCGCGGATCGCAGCGCGTCACGAGCCAGAACCCCGAGAGCACCTACCAGTCGCTCGAGCGGTACGGGCGCGACCTCACGGAGCTCGCGCGCAAGGGCAAGCTCGATCCGGTCATCGGCCGCGACGAGGAGATTCGGCGGGTCATCCAGGTGCTGTCGCGCCGGACGAAGAACAACCCGGTGCTCATCGGCGAGCCGGGCGTCGGCAAGACCGCCGTGGTCGAGGGACTCGCGCAGCGGATCATCCGCCAGGACGTGCCGGAGGGACTCAAGAACAAGAAGATCGTCGCGCTCGACATGGGCGCGCTCGTCGCCGGGGCGAAGTACCGCGGCGAGTTCGAGGAGCGCCTGAAGGCCGTCCTCAAGGAAGTCTCCGACTCGGAGGGGCAGGTCATTCTGTTCATCGACGAGCTCCACACGGTCGTCGGCGCCGGCGCCGCCGAAGGGTCGATGGACGCGTCGAACATGCTCAAGCCCATGCTGGCGCGCGGCGAGCTCCACACGGTCGGCGCCACCACGCTCGACGAGTACCGCAAGTACATCGAGAAGGACGCCGCCCTCGAACGCCGGTTCCAGCCGGTGATGATCGGCGAGCCGTCGGTCGAGGACACGATCAGCATCCTGCGCGGCCTGCGCGAGCGCTACGAAATCCACCACGGCGTACGGATCAAGGACTCCGCGCTGGTCGCCGCGGCGGTCCTGTCGAACCGCTACATCGCCGATCGGTTCCTGCCCGACAAGGCGATCGACCTCGTGGACGAGGCCGCGGCGCGCCTGCGCATGGAGATCGACTCGATGCCCGCCGAGCTCGACGAGGTCGGGCGGCGCATCATGCAGCTCGAGATCGAGCGCGAGGCGCTGCGGAAGGAAAAGGACAAGGCCTCGGTCGAGCGGCTGCAGAAGCTGGAAAAAGAGCTGGCGAACCTCAAGGAGGACAAATCCCGGCTGACGGCGCATTGGCAGCAGGAAAAGGAAGTGATCCAGGCCTCGCGCAAGGTGAAGGAAGAGCTCGAGCAGGTACGCCTCGAGATGCAGCGCGCACAGCAGGCCGGCGATTACGCAAAAGCCTCGGAGCTGCAGTACGGCAAGCTGCCCGAGCTCGAGCGCCGGCTGCGCGACCAGGAGACGCAGCTGGGCGAGCTGCAGAAGAACCAGCGCATGCTGAAAGAGGAAGTCGACGAAGAGGACATCGCCGAAGTCGTCAGCCGCTGGACGCACATCCCGGTCAGCCGCTTGATGGAGGGGGAAATCCAGAAGCTGCTGCGGATGGAAGAGCGCCTCCACGCGCGCGTCGTCGGGCAGGATGAAGCGATTACCGCCGTCGCCAACGCCATGCGGCGTGCCCGCGCCGGCCTGCAGGATCCCAACCGGCCGCTCGGCAGCTTCATCTTCCTCGGCCCGACCGGCGTCGGCAAGACGGAGCTGGCCCGCGCGCTCGCGGAGTTCCTGTTCGACGACGAGCACGCGCTCATCCGGATCGACATGTCGGAGTATCAGGAGAAGCACACGGTCTCGCGGATGATCGGCGCGCCGCCCGGCTACGTCGGCTACGAGGAGGCCGGCCAGCTGACCGAGGCCGTGCGCCGCAGGCCGTACGCGGTGGTGCTCTTCGACGAGATCGAGAAGGCGCATCCCGAGGTGCTGAACGTCCTGCTCCAGCTGCTCGACGACGGACGGCTGACCGACGGGAAGGGACGGACGGTCGATTTCAAGAACGCCGTCGTCATCATGACGTCGAACGTCGGGAGCCATTTCATCGCCGAGGCCGCGCTGCAGGCCGGGCTCGAGGCGACGGCCGACCGGCTCGCAGACCAGCTACGGGCTCGACGAGGGCATCAGGCGCGAGGTCATGGATGCGCTGCGAGCGCACTTCCGTCCGGAGTTCCTGAACCGGCTCGACGAGATCATCATCTTCCACGCGCTCACCCGCGAGCAGATGCGCGCCATCATCGACATCCAGCTTCGCGGCCTGATGAAGCGGCTGGAAGACCGCAAGATCCGCGTCGAGCTCACGGATCGCGCAAAGGACCTCCTGATTGCCGAGGCGTACGACCCGGCCTACGGTGCGCGCCCGTTGAAGCGCGTTCTGCAGCGTCGCGTCCTCGACACGCTCGCGATGCGCGTGCTGCAGGGCGAGTTCGGCGAAGGCTCCGTGATCCGCATCGACGCGCCGCGCGGCGAGCTGGAGTTCACGCGCCTCGACCAGGCGGTCCCGGCCTGAAGTTCAAGAATCCGGCTGAAGCCGGATGACCGGAGCACTGCCGGCCTGAGGTTCACAATCCCGCTGAAGGCGGATGCCCCTGGAACAGGAGCCATCGGGACAGGAGTTAAGATCGATACATGGCGGATGAGACACCGGGAAAGCCACCGCTCAAGCCCCGCAAGCTGACGCCGCGGACCGGACCCGGCGTCGCGCTGTGGTACGTCCTCGGGCTGTTGCTCCTGCTCGCCGCCGCGCAGACGGTCTACCTGACGTCGCAGTCGGGCCAGGTGCTCTCCTACAGCGAGTTCAAGCTGGCGGTCCGGGAGGGGCGGGTCCAGGAGATCACCGTCGGCGAAGACCGCGTGCGCGGGACGTTCAAGGCCGTCACGCAGGGGAAGCGCACCTTCACTGCCGTCCGGATCGAGGATCCCAAGCTCGTCGAGGACCTCGAGAAGCACGGCGTGAAGTACACCGGCGAGGTCCCCAACCGGTGGCTCGGCGAAGTCCTCGGCTGGGTCATCCCGCTCATCTTCCTCGTGGCTCTGTGGAGCTTCTTCTTCCGGCGGATGGGAGGGGCGGAAGGCGGCGTGATGTCGTTCGCGCGCAGCAAGGCGAAGATCTACGCCGACGACGACGTGAAGGTGCGGTTCGGCGACGTGGCGGGCGTCGACGAAGCGGAAAACGAGCTGCGCGAGATCGTCGAGTTCCTCAAGAACCCGAAGAAGTACACGAGCATCGGCGGGCGCATCCCGAAAGGCGTGCTGCTCGTCGGACCGCCGGGGACCGGCAAGACCCTGCTGGCGCGGGCGGTGGCCGGCGAAGCGAAGGTGCCCTTCTTCAGCCTCAGCGGCTCCGAGTTCGTCGAGATGTTCGTCGGCGTGGGCGCCGCGCGCGTCCGCGACCTGTTCGCCCAGGCGGAGGCCAAGGCCCCCTGCATCGTCTTCATCGACGAGCTCGACGCGCTCGGGAAGATCCGCATCCAGACGCCGATGGGCAGCCACGAGGAGCGCGAGCAGACGCTCAACCAGCTCCTGGCGGAGATGGACGGGTTCGACGCGCGCAAGGGCGTGATCATCATGGGGGCGACCAACCGGCCGGAGGTGCTCGATCCGGCGCTGCTCCGGCCGGGACGCTTCGATCGGCAGGTCCTGGTCGACAAGCCCGACGTGCGGGGACGCGAGGAAATCCTGCGCATCCACGCCACGAACGTGAAGCTGGCCGACGGCGTCGACCTGAAGGTCATCGCGGCGCGCACGGCGGGCTTCGCGGGAGCGGATCTCGCGAACCTCGTCAACGAGGCGGCGCTGCTGGCCGCGCGGAAGGACAAGACGGCGGTCGAGATGAAGGACTTCGAGGAGGCGATCGACCGCCTCATCGCCGGGCTCGAGAAGAAGCGCGTGATGAGCGACAAGGAGCGCCGCATCGTCGCCTACCACGAGTCGGGGCACGCGATCGTCGCGAGCGTGCTGCCCGGGCTCGACCCCGTCCACAAGATCTCGATCGTGCAGCGCGGGTTCGGCGCGCTCGGGTACACGATGCAGCTCCCGCTCGAGGAGCGGTACCTCCTGACCCGCGACGATCTGCTCAGCCAGCTCGCCGTGCTGCTGGCCGGCCGCACGGCCGAGGAGATCAAGTTCGGCCACCTCTCCACCGGCGCGCAGAACGATCTGCAGCGCGCCACCGATATCGCCCGCGCGATGGTGACGGAGTTCGGCATGAGCGACGCGCTCGGCGCGGTGAACTACAACGGCCACAAGCGCCAGGCGTTCATCGACATGCCCTTCATGCAGGAGCGCGGCAACTACTCGGAAGACACGGCGCTCAAGATCGACGTCGAGGTCAAGCGCATCATCGGCGAAGCCCAGTCCGCGGCGCGCCAGGTTCTGCTGGACCGGCGTCCGACGCTCGACGCCCTCTCGGAACGCCTGCTGGAAAAGGAAGTCATCGAATCCGACGAGCTGAAAGCGATCATGGGGCCGCTGCCGCCGAAGAGTCCCGACGCGGTCCCGCCGGAGATTCCCCCGCCCTCACCCGTGTAGCGCCTCCTTACCGGCGAGCGCAGCCCATATCGGGTACAATTCAGGCTCTTTCCCCCAAGCGCTCGAGGACATCCGAATGATGCGGACATTGATCGCCGGCCTGCTGGTTGCGGCCGCCACGGCTCCCGTTTACGCGCAGTCGCCGTCGAATCCCTACGTCCGCGACCAGAAGCAGGCGGTCGACGAGGCCTACACGAAGAAGATCAGGGAGTACACGACGGCGCCGTACTTCAACTCGCCGCTGGTCGATTACCTGCCGGCGTCGAAGACCGTGCCGACGCCGCAGGCGGTGATCGGCGACATCGCGGGCGCCCCGGGGAAGCTCCCCTACTCGCACGAGGTCTACCAGTACATGCGGATGGTCGAGAAGGCCAGCCCGCGCGTGAAGGTGTTCTCGATCGGCCGGAGCGAAGAGGGACGCGAGATGATCGCCGTGGCGGTCTCCTCCGAGGCGAACCTCGCGAAGCTCGAGGAGAACCGCGCGCGGCTCGGCAAGCTGGCCGATCCCCGCACGATCGGCATGAACGACGCGGAGGCGGACACGCTCGTCGATCAGTCCGTGCCGGTCTACTACATCACCGGGACCATCCACTCCCCGGAGACCGGCTCCCCCACCGCGCTGATGGAGCTCGTCTACCGGCTGGCCGTTGACGAGAGCCCGTACATCCAGAAGATCCGCAACCGGATCGTCACGCTGATCACGCCGATCGTCGAGGTGGACGGCCGCGATCGGCAGGTGGACATCTATCGCTGGCACCTGGCGAACCCCGGGAAGAACTGGCCGCCCACGCTGTACTGGGGCAAGTACGTGGCGCACGACAACAACCGCGATGCGATGGCGCTGACGCTGAACCTGACCCGCAACGTGCTGAACACCTACCTCGGCTGGAAGGCGCAGGTGCTGCACGACCTGCACGAGTCGGTCGCGTACCTCTACGACAACACCGTCGGCGACGGGCCGTACAACGCGTGGCTCGATCCGATCCTCACCGACGAGTGGCAGATGATCGGCTGGAACAACGTGTCGGAGATGACCAAGTTCGGCATGCCGGGCGTGTTCACGCACGGCACGTTCGACACCTGGACGCCCGGCTACCTGATGTTCATCGCCGCGACGCACAACGGCATCAGCCGCTTGTACGAAACGTTCGGCAACGGCGGCGCCGACACGCTCGAGCGCACGCTGGGCCCGAACGAAACCGCCCGGACCTGGTACAAGCAGAACCCTCCGCTCCCCAAGGCGAAGTGGTCGCAGCGCAACAACAACAACTATCAGGAGACCGGCCTGCTCGTCTCCCTGAACCATTTCGCCGACAACAAGAACCTGTTCCTGAAGAACTTCTACCTGAAGAGCAAGCGGTCGATCCTGAAGCCGAGGACCGAGGGGCCGGCCGCGTACGTGTTTCCGGCCGACGATCCGCGGCCCGGGCCGCAGGCGGACCTGCTCCGCATCATGCAGCTCCAGGGCTGCGAGATCTCGCGCGCGACCGCGCCGTTCACCGTCATGGTCTCGGGAAAGAAGCGTCCCCCGCGCCAGACGACGACCACGGACGCGCCGGCGCCCGGCGGGCCGAACGACGACGGCCAGCAGCCTCCGGCGGCGCGCCAGGAGAGCGCGGCGGAGCGGGTGCCCGACGAGACGCGCACCTTCCCCGCCGGCAGCTACGTCCTGCGCATGGACCAGCCGTACAGCCGCATTGCCGACACGCTGCTCGACTACCAGTACTGGGCGCCCGACGATCCGCAGCGCAACCCCTACGACGACACGGGGTGGACGTTCGGCGAGCTGTTCAACGTGAAGGTCGTGCGCGTCACCGACGTCAGGGTGCTCGACGCGACGCTGGAGCTGGTCAAGGGCGACATGACCGTTCCTGGCGACGTCACGGGCGAAGGATCCCTGTTCGCGATCAACCAGAACGCGGATCCGTCGCTCGCCACGCTGCGCTACCGCTTCAAGGACGCGACCATCGACGTCGCCGAGGAACCGTTCGAGGCCGGCGGCCGGAAGTTCAATCGCGGGTCGTTCCTGGTGACCGGCGTTCCGCGCGGCGATCTCCAGAAGGCCGCCGCCGAGCTCGGGCTGAAGGCGATAGCGCTGGGGTCGCCGCCGTCGGTGAAGACCCACCCCGCCCGCGCGGCGCGCGTGGCGCTGATGCACACGTGGATCAACACGCAGGACGAGGGCTGGTGGCGCCTGGCGCTCGATCAGCTGTCGATCCCGTTCACGTACATCAGCACGCAGGATCTCACGAAGGACGACGAGCCTGCGATCGAAGTACGACGTCATCCTGTTTCCGCCCGTCGGGCGCGCCACGGGGCAGACGCTGATTACCGGCACGCCGATGTACGGCAACCCGATCCCGTGGAAAACGACCGAGCTCACGCCCAACATCGGCAAGATCGACGAGACCGACGACATCCGGCCCGGCATGGGCTGGGAAGGCATGTCGAACCTGCAGAAGTTCGTCCGCGACGGGGGCGTGCTGCTCACCGTGGACGACACGGCGGACTTCGCCGTCACCTACGGGCTCACCGCGGGGGTTTCGATCACGCGGCCGACGCGGCTCAAGATTACCGGCGCCGTGCTGCGCTCGAAGGTCGTCGATGGCGCGAGCCCGATCGCGTACGGCTACGACCCGGCGGAGAGCCTCTCGATTTACTCGTCCGACGGCCCGATCTTCGGCGTCAGCAACACCGTCGGCGGCCGCGCGCGGACCACCACCGGCGACGAGCCCCGCCGCCGTCCGACGGGCCGCGGCACGGTCGACGACATCGACGTGCCGCAGGGCCGGGCGCCGGCCGATCCGCTCCCGGAGGATCCAAAGGTCGAGCCGTGGCAGGCCACGCCGCTCCGCGACGAGCAGTTCCGCAACGGCTCGAACGTCATCCCGCCGGCCCAGCGCCCGCGCGTGATCTTCCGCTACGGCGACGCGCGCGATCTCCTGGTGTCGGGGCTGCTCGACGGCGGCTCGGAGATCGCGCAGCGGCCGATGGTCGTCGACGTGCCGATCGACAAGGGGCACGTCATCGTGTTCTCGAACAACCCGATCTGGCGCGGGGAAACGCACGGCAGCTACGCCATGGTCCTGAACGCGATCCTGAACCACGACAACCTGGACGCGGGACGGAAGCTGGACGAGAAATAGACCGCTTGTCACCAAAACAGGAGGTCAGGAGATCAGGAGATTTTTGGTTTTACAAATAAATTCTTTTGATCTCCGGATCTCCGGATCTCCGGATCTCCTGACCCTGATCTCCTGTTCGCTCTTGAACTCGCCGTCCCACTGCTCGTCACACAAACTCCCGCCGCCGCACCCGCTTTGATATAAGCGTGGGGATGAACACCGTGGGCCAGGACGTCCGATACGCGTGGCGGACGTTCCGCCGGAGCCCGGGCTTCGCCGCGCTCGCCATCCTCACTCTGGGCCTCGGCGTCGGCGCCACGACGACGATCTTCACCGTCGTCCACGGCGTGCTGATGCGGCCGCTGCCCTATCGCGCACCGGATCGGCTCGCGAATCTCTGGGTCGACTTCGGCGTCGGCGCGCAGTCGCTGCCGGCGATGTCGCCAGGCGATTTTCGCGACTATCAGCAGCGCAACCGATCGTTCGAGATGCTGGCCGCGGGGTCCGGCGGGCAGGTCGTCGGCGCCACCGGCGCGTTGACGGGGCCCGGCGGCGAACCCGAGCGCGTCGATGTGTCGCCCGTGACGGCGAACTTCCTGCCGCTCCTCGGCGTGGATCCGATCTACGGCCGCCATTTCACCGCCGAGGAAGAGACACCGGGCGGAGCGAAGGTCGTCATCCTCAGCCACGGCCTGTGGAAACGGCGATACGGCGCCGATCCCGGCATCGTCGGCAGCCGGATTCGACTCGACGGTCTCGATCAGACCGTCGTCGGCGTGATGCCCGAAGGGTTCCGGCTCTGGCTGCCGTCGGAGGCGTTCCTGATCACCGACTCGCAGATCTGGAAGCCGATGCAGTTCAACTACGCCAACCAGCCGCCGCGCAATTTCACGCTTCTTCACCGTGTTCGGCCGTCTCAAGCCGGGCGTCACGTTCGAGCAGGCGCAGGCGGATCTGTCCGAGATCGCGCGGCAGCTCCGCGCCGAGCACGCGGTGCACGAGGGGGCCGGCATGCAGATCCGCGTCGTGCCGCTCCAGGACGACGTCGTGAAGCACGCGCGGCGGGCGCTCGTGGCGCTGTTCGTGGCGGTTGGTTTCGTGCTGCTGATCGCGTGCGCGAACGTCGCTCACCTGCTCCTCGCGCGGGCGACGGCGCGGGAGCGCGAGATGGCGGTGCGCGCCGCGCTCGGCGCCGGCCGCGCGCGGCTCCTTCGGCAGCTCTCGACTGAGAGCCTGGTGCTGGCGGCCGGCGGCGGCCTGGCCGGGCTCGGGCTCGCGTGGGCCGGCACGCGGGCGCTGACGTGGTTGAATCCGGCGAATCTGCCGCGCCTCGACGCCGTGCGCATCGACGGCACCGTGCTGCTCTTTGCCGTCGGCGCCAGCGCGCTCACGGCGCTGTTCTTCGGCCTCGTCCCCGCCGTGCGTGCCGCGAGCCTCGATCTCAATCGTACGCTGCGCGCCACCGGGTCGCCGTCGGTGGACCAGGTGCGCCTGCGCAGCGTGCTGATGATCGCCGAGATGGCGCTGGCCCTCGTTCTGCTCATCGGCGCGGGCCTGATGATCCGGAGCTTCGCGGCGCTCCAGCAGGTGCGGCCCGGGTTCGATCCGGCCGGAGTGCTCACCTTCCGCCTCGCGATGCCGCTGACGAAGTATCCGAGGCCGGACGTCCGCGCCGCGTTCCTGCGCCAGATGGAAGAGCAACTGCGCGCGCTGCCCGGGCGTCACCGAGGTCGGCTTCACGTCGCAGCTGCCGCTGACCGGCAGCGGGTCGTTGTCTCCCTACGCGTACAACGAGGAAACGGCGCGCAACTGGGAGAGCGAGACATCCGACGGGCGCGGCGTGTCCCCCGCGTATTTCCGCGCGATCGGCACGCGGCTGCTGGCCGGGCGGTTTTTCGACGCGCACGACCTGCCCGGGCAGGGCCGGATCATCGTCGACGAGACGCTCGCGGCGCGCGCATGGCCGGGCGAGTCGCCGATCGGCAAGCGCCTCCAGGTGCAGCCGAACGGCGCGGACAACCCGTTCGCCGAAGTAATCGGCGTGGTGGAGCACATCCGCGCGCACGACCTCTCCCGTCCCGTCCGTCCGCAGATCTACACGCCGGTCAGCGGCTCCGTGCGGGTCTCGGCCGTCGTCCGTGCGTCGGTGGACCCGGGATCGCTGGCGCCACAGGTCCGCGAGGTGATGGAGCGGCTGGATCCGGATCTCCCGCACGATCGGGTGCGGCCGATGGCCGCGTTGGTGGCCGACGGCCTCGGACAGTCGCGGCTGAACCTGATCCTGATGTCGCTCTTCGGCGCGGCCGCGCTGCTGCTGTCGTGCGTCGGGATCTACGGCGTCTTCTCGTACGCCGTCGGTCAGCGCACGAGGGAGATCGGGATCCGCATGGCCCTCGGGCAGTCCCCCGGCAAGATCCGCAACCTGGTGCTCCTCGAAGGATTGCGGATGATCGCCATCAGCACGGGAGTCGGCCTGTTCGCCGCCACGGTGTTGAGCCGGGCGATCTCTTCGCTGCTCTATCAGGTCAGCCCCGGCGATCCCGCGACGTTTGCCACGATGGCCGGGGTGCTGATGGTGGTGGCACTCGCCGGTTGTTACATCCCTGCGCGCCGGGCGACGACCGTCAACCCGATCGTCGCACTGCGAGCGGAGTAAACAAGAGACCAGGAGAAAAGCAAACAGGAGAACAGGAGTTCAGGAGAAAGACACAAAACTTCTTTTACTTCAAAAATCTTTAACTCCTTATCTTCTGTCCTCCTGTTCCCCTTCTCCTGACCTCCTGTTCTGCCTTGAGCTAGAATCGACGCGTGCAAGGGCGTATGCGATTTCTGTTGCCGCTACTCCTGTCAGCGTGCGCGTTCGTCGAGGCCGCTCCGCAGCAACCGCCAGAGAAGCCTCCGGCTCCGGCCACACTGAGAGGACGTGTGACCGACGCGGCCACCGGCCGTCCACTGCGGATGGCTCGCGTCGCCCTCGCGCCGTCCGAGCGAGGCGCGCGATCGTCCGAGCGCATCACGCGAACGGCCGAGGACGGGACGTACGAGTTCCGCGCCGTTCCGTCCGGGCGGTTCACCCTGACCGCGTCGAAGGCCCGGTACATCACGCTCCAGCACGGGCAGAAGCTGCCGGCGCCGAGCGGCATCGTGCTGGATCTCGGACCCGGCCGCGTCCTCGAGCGCATCGACCTGGCGTTGCCGCGCGCGGCCGCAATCGCCGGCCGGATCACCGACGAGCTCGGGGATCCTCTCGAGCACGCGTCCGTGGCGGCGATGCAGGTCGGCTACACCGTCAGAGGCCGCGAGCTCGTGACGGCGGGATCCGCGACCACCAACGATGCCGGCGAGTACCGCATTTCGCAGCTGCAGCCCGGCGACTACTACGTCGTCGCGTCGGAGCGTGCGGAAGGGTTCGGCTCGGAGCCGGACGCGGACCTCGGCTTCCTGAAGACTGCCTATCCGGCAAATGCGGACCTCGCCGGCGCGCGCCGCGTCCCGATCCGTGACGGCCAGGACGCGATACGCATCGACATCACGATGCTGCCGGCGCGGGCGGCGAACATCTCGGGACGGGTGATCACGGCCGACGGGCTCGCCGCCGCGAACGTCATGCTCGTCCTGCAGTCGGTGGACAGCGGTCCCGGCTCGGGTGTGGGCAGCGCCACGCGCTCGGCAACCGATGGAAGTTTCTTCCTGCCGCGCGTCATCACCGGGCGTTACGAGCTGCACGCGCGGCTGAACAAGAAGCCGAACGAAGGCGCCATCCTTCCGCTCGTGATGACGGGTGATGACGTGACCGGCTGGACGGTTCCGTTGACGGCGGGCGGGCGCATCACCGGCCGGGTCGTGCCGCCCGAGCACGCGCCGCCGGTCTCGCCAACCGATCTCGACTTCGGCGCGATCCCGACCAGCGAGACGCTCGTGTTCGGTACCGGCTTCGGCGGGCCCGTGAAGGACGACTGGACGTTCGACTGGGACTTCCTGCTCGGCAACCGCATCATCCGCCCGCACACGCTTCCCGCCGGGTGGTACCTCAAAGCCGTCATGCGCGGCGAGACGGACATCACCGACACGCCGATCGTCTTCACGGGCGCGGAGGTCGTTACCGATCTCGAGATCGTCCTGACGACCGACACGACGAGGATTGTGGGATCGGCGCTCGGCGCCGGCGGAGCGGCCGCGATGGACTACACAGTCGTCGCCTTTGCCGAGGACAGCACCAGGTGGACGGCGTGGTCACGCTTCATCAAGACCGCCCGGCCGGACGACACGGGGCAGTTCCGCATCGAAGGGCTGCCCGCCGGGCGCTACCGGGTCGCGGCGGTGGACAAGGTGGAGAATTTTCAGTGGCTGGATCGCGAGTTTCTCCAGCGCCTGCGGCCGGACGCGACGAGCCTGACGCTGCAGCTCGGCCAGTCGGCGACGGTGAGCCTCAAGGTGGTGCAGCGATGATTGGCGTGCTGCTCGCCCTGCTGGTTGCGGGACCGCATGCCGGGCTTCAGTCCGAGGCTCGGACGCCCGGCCAGCAGCCCGCGCGCGATGCGGCCCGCCCTGCCGCCACCCGCGGCGCGGCGATCAGCGGCCGCGTGTTGGGCGCCGACGGCACGACGGCTCTTCGCCGCGCGATCGTCCGCCTCAGCTCGCCGGCTCTGCCGCGACGGCTCACGGTGCGGGCAGACCTTCAGGGACGCTACGCGTTCCCGGACCTTCCCGCGGGACGCTACACGGTGTCCGCGTCGAAGCCGGGTTACCTCGTGCTGGAGTACGGGCAGCGGCGGCCGTTCGAGTCGGGGCGGCGAATCGAGCTCGGAGCGGCCGAACGGCTGACGCGCGTGGACATCCTGCTTCCGGCCTCCGGCACTATCACCGGAGTCGTCGTCGACGACGCGGGCGAGCGCGTGAGCCAGATGTGGGTAATGGCCGCGCGCCAGGCCTATCGAAACGGACGCCGGACGCCGCTGCCGGCGGTGACGACCGTGACGAACGACATCGGGGAGTTCCGGCTGTCGGGGCTCGCGCCGGGCGAGTACTACATCGTCACGCGCCAGCGCGACGGACGGGTGGACGCCCTGTCCGACGAGGCATTCGGATACGGGACGATGTTGTACCCAGGGGTCTCGACGCTGGCGTCCGCGGAGGCCATCAAGGTGGGCCTCGGCCAACAGGTGACCGGTGTAAACCTGACGGTTTCCGCTTCCCGAACGGCCGTCGTTACCGGCGTCGCCGTGGACGAGACCGGCCGTCCGATGGCGGCGCAGCGCATCACCATGACGGACGGACCGGACGTCGCGGGCCTTGGCGGAGTGCTCGGGGGTACCGAGACGGACGCATCCGGCGCGTTCCGGATTGCCGCCGTCCGCCCGGGAACCTATTCACTCTCCGCTAACAACCAAGAGAAGTCCGGGGACGTCCAACTGGAGGTTCGCGAGGCCGACGTGTCCGGACTCACGATCGTGATGGGCAGCGGCGGCACGCTCCGCGGACGCGTCGTGACGCCGGCCGGTCCGCCGGGCCCCAAGGCGGGGCTGATTCAGTTGTGTGCGCTACCAGCCGGGGCGTCACGATGCCCGAGTGGCGCTCCGCGCGTCGCCCCCGACGGTGCGTTCGCGTGGCCCGGCGTTCGCGGCGCCAAGCTCGTGCGGGCGTACGGTATGCCGGCCGGCTGGTGGCTCAAAGCGGTGTTGCAGGGAGAGCGCGATATCACGGACGTGCCGCTGACGATCGGGCACGGCGATGCCGTCGGCGGCCTGGAGATTGTCTTCGACGACAAGCCGACCGTGTTGTCCGGCAGCGTGGCGGATTCATCGGGCGGTGCGGTGTCGGACTACACTGCCATCGTGTTTCCGGCCGACGATGCGCGATGGACACCTGACTCGCGGTTCATCGCTTCCGAGAGGCCCGATCAAACCGGACAGGTTCGAATGACCGCGCTTCCGCCGGGCGAGTATCTCGTGGCCGCCGTCGAGTGGGTCGAAGAGGGACAGTGGCTCGATCCGCAGTTCCTCCAGCGCCTGCGGCCGCTCGCGTCGAAGCTCGTGCTGGAGCAGGGGCAGGCTGCGACGGTGCAGCTGAAGCTCGTGGCCGTGCCCGAGAAGTGAGGTCACGGAGAGGGCGGAGATATCGGAGGCGTTCAACACGGAGGAACGGAGAAACGGAGAAAAGCTTTTTGGGTTTCCCAACTATTCTCCGTTACTCCGTTACTCCGTTTCTCCGTGTTCAACGACTTCGTTGTCTCCGTCCCCTCCGTTAACTCCCTTGACACGATCGGCCGTCCACGGGGTTCTTACATCACGGAGGTCACATGTTCGTCGAGCTGATCGCGGTCCTGTCACTGATCGCCGCCGCTCAACAGGCGCCGCCTGCCGGGATGACTTCACCCCCGCAGCGCATGCAGCCAAGGGATCCCGCCACCGAGAAGAAGGGCACGGCGACCATCAAGGGCCGCGTCACGAGCGGCGACAGCGGCCGGCCTCTGAGGCGCGTCCAGGTCAGGCTGACCGCGCCGGAGCTGACCGAGCCGCGCACGACCAGCACGAACCTGCAGGGCGCATACGAGTTCGCCGATCTCCCCGAGGGGCGGTACACGCTTTCGGTTTCCCGGAGCGGCTACTTGTCTCTTCAGTACGGCCAGCGGCGCCCCGGCGAGCCGCCCAAGCCGCTCCAGGTCTCGGACGGGCAGGCGGTCGAGAAGCTGGACTTCGCCCTTCCCCGCTCCGGCGTCATCAGCGGACGTCTCTCGGACGAAACGGGCGATGCGTTTGCCGGCGTTGCGGTCTATGCGATGCAGACGCAGTTCTTTCAGGGCCGCCGAAGTCTCGTGCCGATCAGCATGGGAGGCCGCAGCGACGACGCCGGGCAATACAGGCTCGTGGGGCTTTCGCCCGGAGACTACGTCGTGATGGCCACGATTCGCGAGACATGGACGACGGACGGCAAGGAGAAGCAGGTGTTCGCCTATGCCCCGTCGTATTTTCCCGGAACGGCGAGCGCCGCCGACGCGACTCGCGTGAAGGTCGGCATCGGACAGGAGGTCGGCGGAATCGACATGAGCCTTCAGCCGATGCGGGCAGCGAATGTCTCCGGCACGGCGCTGGCCTCGGACGGCACGCCGCTCTCGGGCGGCAACATCGGCCTGTCTCAGGAAATCGTCGGGCCCAGCGGCGGGTCCTTCATGGGCATGGGCGGGACAACGATCGCGGCCGATGGCAGCTGGAAGCTGCGCGAAGTGCCACCGGGCGAATTCCAATTGACTGCACGGAGCGCCGGCAACCGCGACAAGCCGACGGAGACGGCGGCCATGACGCTCGTCGTGCAGGGCACCGACATGGAGGGCATTGTCCTGTCGGCGGATCCGGGCGGCACCTTGACCGGGCGGCTGGTGACCCACGACGGAAGTCCGCTCCCGGTGTCGCGCGGGCCGCTGCGAGTCGGGGGACAGACCACTGTTCCCGGGCGGCGCTCCCAGGGAGTGCCCGTCGGCGACACCAACGGCGTCGTCGGATCCACGGGGGACTTCACGCTGAAAGGTGTGAGCGGGCCGTCGATGGTGCGGGTCTCGCCGTTGCCGCCGGGCTGGGCCATCAAGAGCATCGAGGTCGGCGACAAGGACTACGCGGACACGCCCCTCGAGATCACCGGCGGGCGGGAGGTGGACGGAGCGCGCATCGTGCTGAGCAATCGCTTCCCGGTACTCAGCGGGCAGATCACGGACGAGAAGGGGAACCCGGCCGAAGGCACCGTGCTCCTGTTTCCCGCCGACGCGTCAAAATGGCTGGAGGCCGCGGGGACTGCCCGCATCGCGCGGCCGGATCAGTCGGGGCATTTCAAGCTCGAATCCGTCCGCCCGGGCGACTATTTCGCCGCCGCGCTCGAGTACGTGCAGCAGTGGCAGGTGAACGATCCCGAGTTTCTCGAGGACCTTCGCGTGAAGGCCACGAGGGTCGCGCTCGAGGAGGGTCAGAAAGCGGAACTGGCGCTGAAGATCAAGAAATAGCCAAAAGTCCCGACGCTAGTCACTGTGGACGGGTTCCGGTTCTCGCGGCCACCGGACCACTGTGCGTTCGAGCACGTCGAAGAACGCCGCGGCCGAGATGGGCTTCGAGATGTAGTCGTCCATGCCGGCCGCAAGACATCGCTCGCGATCGCCGATCATCGCGTGCGCGGTCATGGCGATGATCGGGATCCGCCGGCCGCCGGATTCCGACGCGCGGATGGCGCCGGTCGCCTCGAACCCGTTCATCTCCGGCATCTGCACGTCCATCAGGATGACGTCGAACTCCTGCCGGGCGTGCGCGTCCACCGCCTTGCGGCCCGTGTCCGCGACGACGACGTGATGGCCCCAGCGCTCGAGCAGCCGCTGGGCGAGCATCTGGTTGATCCTGTTGTCTTCGGCGAGCAGCACCTTGAGGCTGCTCCCCGCCTGTTGCCGCGGCGGGCCGGGCGCCGCTGCGACGGTGACGGCGTCCGCCGAGGTCTTCATCAACTTCGCGGTGAAATGGAACGTGCTGCCGCCTTCGCCGCTCTCGACCCAGATCAGGCCGCCGAATACCCCGACCAGCTTCCGGCAGATCGCCAGGCCCAGGCCCGTTCCGCCGAACTCGCGCGTGGTCGATCCATCCGCCTGGCGGAACGGCTCGAAGATGATCCCGTGCTTGTCCGACGGAATGCCGATGCCCGAATCGCCGCACGGCAAAGTGCACGACGATCTGCTCGGCGCCGGCCTCGTCGGTCGGCCGCACCTCGTCGACCGTGACCGTCACGCGGCCCTGCTTCGTGAACTTGATGGCATTGGCGGTCAGGTTGATCAGCACCTGCCGAAGGCGGCCGGCGTCGCCGACGAGAGCGTCGGCGACACCCGGATCGACGTCGAGGTCGAGGCGGAGCCCCTTCTCGCGCGCCCGCAGGACGAGCGGGTTGAGCGTGTCGCGCAGCGTCGCCCGCAGCGCGAAGGGGGCCGGGTCGAGATCGAGCCGGCCGGATTCGATTTTCGAGAAGTCGAGGATGTCGTCGATGATCGACAGCAGCGAGTCGGCCGACAGCTGCACCATGTCGAGGTATTCGCGCTGGTCGGCCGTGAGCCCGGTCTCCAGCGCCAGGCTCGTCATGCCGATGATGCCGTTCATCGGCGTCCGGATCTCGTGGCTCATGTTCGCCAGGAACTCGCTCTTCGCGCGGTTGGCGAGCTCGGCGTGCTCCGCCATCTGCTGCGCGTGCAGCATCGTCTGACCGAGCTGCGCGTTGGCGACTTCGAGGTTGCGGGCGGCCAGCTCGGCCTCCTCTTTCGCGCGGCGCAGCTCGTCCTCGGCGCGCCGGCGCTCGGATACTTCCTCGCGAAGCGCGCGCGTCCGATCCTCGACCATCGTCTCGAGCTCACGCGCCCGCTGGCGGGTGCGGCGGACGTTCAGGCGGAAGAGGCCGCCGCTGCCCAGCAGGATCAGGGCGCCGGCCCCGAACTGGAACAGCCCCCTCTGGTAGTAGCGGGGCTGGAGCTCTGATCGCCAGCTCCGATCCTCGAAGGTTCCAGACGCCGTCGTTGTTCTGCGCGACGACCTGGAAGCGGTACGACCCCGGAGGGATGTTCGTGTAATAGGCCTCCCGGCGGTTCCCGGCCTCCACCCAATCGCGGTCGAACCCGACGAGCCGATACTTGAACTGAACCTTGTCGGGTGCGACGAAGCTCAGCGCCGTGTAGCGGAACTCGAGCTCGCCGTGGCCCGGCGCCACGCTGACGCCGCGATTCGAGATCGACCGGCTCGCGATTGACGAGCAGCCGATCGATCAGGACCGGCGGCGGCAGCGCGTTCGCGACGAGCTTGGCGGGGTGCACCGACACGGCCCCTTTGATGGTCGGGAACCAGAGCGTGCCATCATGCGCGCGGAACCCCGCGGGCTGCGCGTTGCCGTTGCACTCGGCCGCCCGCATCCCGTCGGCGGCGCCGAACGACTCGGACTTGACGGTGGACGCACGCCCCTCGGCGAGATCGCCGAGCATCTTCCTGGCGACACGGAAGATACCGCGGTTGCAGGTCATCCAGAGGCTGCCCCGCCTGTCGTCCACGATCTGAAACACGACATCGTCGAACAAGCCATTCGCCGTGCTGAAGTGCGTGAAGGTTCCGTTCTTGTATCGGTAGAGCCCGTCGCCGTACGTGCCGGCCCAGATCGTGCCGTCGGGGTCGCCGATGATCGTCATGACACCCTTCCGGAAGACCCTCTGCGCCGGCCCGAAGGTCTGGAAGCGGCCGTCGACGTAGCGGCTCAGTCCCGCGTCGCTCCCGATCCACAGCGTGCCGGCCGGATCCTCGTAGAACGATCGGACGACGTCGGAGAGGCCGGCCGTGGCGTCCCAGACGACGACCTTGCCGTCCTTGATGATCTTCAGGCCCGCGCCTCGAGTGCCGATCCACAGCGAGCCGTCGTCGTGCTCGTAGAGGGCCCTGATCGAGTTGCCGTGGAAGTCGTTCGGCCGGACCGCCGAGATTCGCCCGCCCTTGAGGACGCGCCAGCCCGGCGCCGGTCCCGATCAGCATGCTGCCGTCGGCCCGCTCGAGCAGGGCGAACACGGTGTCCTCCGGAAGACCGTCGCGCGTCGTGTAGACGGAGACGACCTGACCGTCCTTCACGTGGTTGAGACCGCCGCCCTGCGTGCCGATCCAGAGCGTGCCATCCCGCGCCTGCATCACGGCCCTCACGAGATCGTTGGAGAGCCCCTCCTCGGTCGAGAACGTCGAGAAGCTCCGATCGGTCAGCTTGGTGACGCCGCCGCCGTTGGTGCCGATCCAGAGGTTGCCCTCGCGATCCCCGGACAGGGAGACGACGAGATTGTGGTTCAACCCGTCTGCGGCGCTGAAGGCGTCGAAGCCGCGCTCGACGCGCCGGCTCACTCCCCCGTTGGTGCCGATCCAGATGCTGTTCACCGCATCCTCGTAGATCGAGGTCACGACGTTGTTGGGCAGCCCGTCGGCGGTCGTGTAGGTCACGAACGTGCCGGCGACGCGCCTGACCAGGCCCTCGCGCGGTGCCGATCCACAGTGCCCCGGCGCGGTCCTCCCAGAGCGCATTGACGTGATTGTCGGGAAGACCGTCGCGCGTCGTGTAGGTCACGATGTCCTTGCCCGTGATCCTGGTCAGTCCGCCGTTGGTGCCGACCCACAGGCTTCCGTCGCGGGTCTCGCGAATCGCCCACACGAAGTCGTCCGGCAGGCCGTTGTGCGAGGTGATGGCAGTGAACTTGCCGTCCTTGAAGCGCAGCAGGCCGCCGCCGAACGTCCCGAGCCAGAGGTTGCCCGAACGATCGCCGGTGATCGCGTAAATCCAGTCGTGCGTGAGACCGTTCTGGATCGTGTACGACGTGAAGCGCCCCTCCGCAGGCGCGCCAGCCCGCCGACCAGTGCCGATCCACAGGCTTCCGTCAGGCGCTTCGAAGAGGGCTTTGACGTCGTTGCCGGGCAGTTCAGGCGTGTTCCGGCGGTTGAACACGTCGAACCTGGAGCCGTCGAATCGAACCAGGCCTTCCTGCGTGCCGAACCAGACGTAGCCGTCGCGGGTCTGCAGCACCGCCTGCACGGAGTTCTGCGGGAGGCCGGTGGCGGTCTCCCAGACGGTCCGCATGTACTGCCCGATCTGCTTCAGAGGATCGAGAGCTGCCGCCGCGGGCGGGGCCGCGAGCACAAGACAGCCTGCCGCGAGCAGCGCCGTCCGCACGCGCCTCACGAAGCAGTCTGAGAACCGCTCGTGACGAAGCAACAACCTGGTCATCTGGAAAAACACCTCGAGGAGGACCGCACACTGCCAGCCGGTCAGGTACGCACGGATCGCGCCACGCCGCGCCACGGGATGACTTGGGGTGTAAGAGTCCGCGAGCCATGGAGATGCGGCTGGCGTCGCACCACAGGGCTCGGACGTGAAGGTGAGGTGTGAGCGGGGCGCGCACAGGGTTGTGCGCGCCCACCGCTCACGCGGGAACCAGGGCCGGGACTATCCCATCTTCTGCATCGACGACAGGAAGTCCTGGTTCGATTTGGTCTTCCCCATCTTGTCGAGCAGCAGCTCCATGGCTTCGACGGCCGACAGCGGGTTGAGGACTTTGCGGAGCACCCAGACGCGGTTGAGATCCTCGCGGGGCAGGAGCAGTTCTTCCTTCCGCGTGCCGCTCTTCTGCATGTCGATTGACGGGAACACGCGCTTGTCGGTGAGCTTCCGGTCCAGATGGATTTCCATGTTGCCGGTGCCCTTGAACTCCTCGAAGATCACGTCGTCCATGCGCGACCCGGTGTCGATGAGCGCCGTGGCGATAATCGTCAACGAGCCGCCCTCCTCGATATTGCGCGCCGCGCCGAAGAACCGCTTCGGCTTCTGCAGCGCGTTGGAGTCGAGGCCGCCGGAGAGGACCTTGCCGGAGGGCGGGATGACGGAGTTATAGGCGCGCGCGAGGCGCGTGATCGAATCGAGGAGGATCAGCACGTCCTTCTTGTGCTCGACGAGCCGCTTGGCCTTCTCGATGACCATCTCGGCGACCTGCACGTGGCGCTGCGCCGGCTCGTCGAAGGTCGAGGAAATCACCTCGCCGTTGACCGAGCGCTGCATGTCGGTCACTTCCTCGGGGCGCTCGTCGATGAGCAGGACGATCAGGAACACCTCGGGATGGTTCTTCGCGACCGACTGGGCGATGCTCTGGAGCAGCATCGTCTTGCCGGTGCGCGGCGGCGCGACGATCAGGCCGCGCTGGCCCTTGCCGATCGGCGCCATCAGATCCATGACGCGGCCGGACAACTGGTCGGGCTGCGTCTCGAGGAGGAACCGCTCCTGCGGATAGAGCGGCGTCAGGTTCTCGAAAAAGAGCTTGTCGCGCGCCTGCTCGGGCGACTCGAAATTGACCGCCTCGACCTTGATGAGCGCGAAATAGCGCTCCCCTTCCTTCGGCGGCCGGATCTGCCCCGACACCGTGTCGCCCGTCTGGAGGTCGAACTTCCGGATTTGCGAGGGCGAGACGTAGATGTCGTCGGGTCCGGGGAGGTAGTTGTAGTCCGGGGCCCGCAGGAACCCGAAACCGTCCGGCAGCACTTCGAGGACGCCTTCCGAGAAGATGAACCCGCTCTGTTCGGTCTGCGCCTTGAGGATCTGGAAGATCAGCTCCTGCTTGCGCATCCCGGTCGCGCCGGCAACGGTCAGGTCCTTGGCGATCTGGGTGAGCTGCTGGATGCTCTTGTCCTTCAGATCGTTGATGTTGAGGCCCCGGCCGCGCCGCCCTTCCTCGGGCGCTTGCTGGATTTGGGCCCCGCCTCCGCCCGCAGCGGCTCGAGGCGGCTGTGGCTGTGGGGACGGGTCCTGCGGCTGTTCACCGTTCTGTTGTTCGGGGGCGGCGACTTCTTCGGCGGGCTGACGCCCGGATGTGCGTTTGTTGGTCGTTGGCATGAGACTACTGACAGTGTCGAATGGGTTTGTGAGGAATTGGTTGTCTTACGGTGTCGACTTTATTGCTAGCGGAGCGGCGTGGATGTTAGGGGGCTCCGCGCTGAGCGGACTTCTTGGAAGTGTTATTTTGCGGAAGTATAAGCAGCCGGGCGCCGAGTGTCAAGACTCTCGGGACGGCCGGGCGGACGGCCGCCAGGGCCTGACGGCTGGGCTCAGTATCGCCCCGGGCTCTCTCCGATCGCGATAATGCTGCACGCCTGAATCGTTTTGAGCCCGAGCGCACGGGCGCGGGCGACCACTTCGTCCCCGTCGGCCCCGGGATTGAGCCACACCTCCGGCACGCTCTTCTGCGCGAGCTGTTCCATGATTGTTACACCCACATCCGGCGGCACGTACACCGTCGCCATGTCGATGGCGCCGGGGACGTCGAGGACCGTGGCGTAGGTCTTGTGACCCTCGACCTCGGCTTCGTTGGGGTTGATCGGGATGACGGCATAGCCCTGCCGTTCGAAGGCCCGCAGCGCTTTGTTCCCGAACTTGTTGCGATCGCTCGACGCGCCGATGACGGCGACGGTCTTGGACATTAACGTGATTGTCACAGTCTCAGCTCTCAGGTCTGCTTCAGCCGGACCTTTTTCGGCCGGGTTTCAAATCATCCGCAGCCTGCGCGTCCCGGGCAGAAACGGCGTCGACGTGATCTGCCCGTCGAACGCTGCGCTCCAGCGCCCCGGAATCCGCGTCCCGCAGTCCGGGCACGAGCCGTCCGGTGTCAGGCGGTAGCGCTGGATGAAATAGCCGTACCGCTCGACGAGCATCGCGCGGCAGTGGTGACATCGCGTGTGCTCGAGATCGCCGACGCGGCCCGGCAGGTTGCCGGCATACACGTAGCGCAGGCCGTTGCGCCGGCCCGTCTCCGCCGCGCGCACGAGCATTTCCGGGGTCGTGTTCTCCGGGTCGTTCATCCGGTAGTCCTTGTGAAACGCCGTGACGTGCCACGGGATGTCGGGCGAGACGGCCGCCACGAATGCCGTCAGGCGCTCGATTTCATCCTCGCTGTCGTTGAAGCCCGGGATGAGGAGCGTGACGATTTCGAGCCAGACGCCCATCTGGTGCAGCGCCCGAATCGTAGACAGAATCGGCTCGATCCGCCCTCCAAGCTGCCGGTAGTGCCGGTCGTCGAAGCTCTTGAGATCGACCTTGTAGAGATCTACCCAGGGCCGGATGTAGTCGAGGACGCGCGCGGTGCCGTTTCCGTTCGAGACGTACGCCGTCAAGAGGCCGGCGGCCCGGGCTTCCTGGAAGATCGCCACTGCCCACTCGCTGGTGATGAGCGGCTCGTTGTAGGTGCTGACGACGACCTGCGCGCCGAGGCGCGTGGCTTCGCCGACCAACGCTCCCGGCGTCGCGTCGAGCGGCGGCGCAATCGCCTGCGGATCGCGGAGCGCCTGAGACGTCACCCAGTTCTGGCAGTACGAGCAGTGGAGATCACAGCCAAGCATCCCGAAGCTGAACGCCAGCGCGCCGGGCCGGGCATGGAAGAACGGCTTCTTCTCGATCGGGTCGCACTGAATGCCCCCGACGTAACCCCACGGGACGTACAGCCGTCCCCCGCGGTTGAACCTGACCCGGCACACGCCCACCGCCCCGTCGGGAATCGGGCACTCGTGGCCGCATGCGTAACAGCGGAGCCGATCCCGCGAAATGGCCTCCACGAGCTCAGGCGCTGCCTCAGCCGTCCGGGCCTCGAGGACTTCGGCGAGGGAAGCCACGGAGATATTGTACGACCGAAGACTGCTGGCGATGCCCCGCGGGCTCGGCGATTCAACGATTCAACGATTAGGGGATTAGGGCGAAAGAAGCAATGACAGCACCGTGTTTCCTCCGATCGCAGTGTCCGGCCGCACCCTTGGTGGATGCCAGCCGGGCACGCGTTCCAGTTACTAAGTAGCCGGGCGGAAGAAAAGGTGACCGGAGAACGGATGAAGACTCAGCGCGCCTGTGCGAGTGCCGCGTCGATGGCGGTTTTGAAGTCGAGGTACGGCCTTGCGCCGTACACCGACCCGACGATCTTCATCGGCGCGCCTGGCGCGGGGGTGATGCCGATGAGCGTCAGCGGCGTACCGCCGACCCCGAGCTCCTGCATCCGCTCGATGCTGTCGCGGATCGCGACCGCGTGACGGCCGCTGCTCATGCAGGCGCTGAACTTCCCGACGTCGAGCCCAATGGTTTTTGCCTGTGCGGTGAGCTGCTCCACGTCATTGACCGGCAGGTTGGCGAACAGGCTTTCGTGCATCTGCCAGTATTTGCCCTGGTCCCCCGCGCAGTTGGCCGCCTCGTGCGACTTGAACGCGTTCGGGTGCAGCTGCGCGATCGGGTAATCCACGAAGACGTATCGGGCCTTCCCCGAATTCACGTACTCCTTCATCACCTGCGGCAGCGTCTGCAGCGTCTGCCGCCGGCAGAACGGACAGTGGTAATCCGACACCTCGACGAGGGTCAGCTTCGCGCCGGCGTTGCCTTTCGACCGTTCGTTCGAGACCGCGATGGTCTTGTTGGCGAACGGGTCCACGGGCGGGCCGGACGGCTGGGCCGGGCGTTGCCCCGTGAGGTTCTGCAGGAGCGACTTGATCGTCTGCAGGTCGCGCTCCATGGCCGTCTGCTGCGCCCGCAGCGCCTGGACCTCTTTCTTCAGGGCGGCGATTTCGTCGCTCTGGGTCTGGGGCGGCGAAAGCGAAAGCAGGGCGAGGAGCGCGACACTCGAGACCTTGAGCATGATCGGGGACCAGTTTAGCAGAGTCTCGAGACCGTGGTGTACGGGGGCCGGCCGGCCCGTTTACATGGACACGCGGCGGACGCTGAGGATCCTGATCATCGGGGTCAGCGTCTCTCCGTCGGCCGGGGACATCTGAATCTTCTTCACCACGTCCATACCGCGGACGACGCGGCCGAAGGCGGCGAAGCCCTGGCCGTCGGGGTTGCGCTTCCCGCCGAAGTCGAGCTCCGGCTGATCGCCGACGCAGATGGAGAACTCGTTCGTGCCGGTGTCGGGCCCGGAGCGCGCCATGGACAGTGTCCCGTCCTTGTGTGAAAGCCCGGTGACGCTCGTCCGTTCGAGGGGGATCGGCGGGAAGTATTCAGCCCGGCGTTCCGGGTTCGCCGTGGCCTGGATGACCGCGATGGGGACCGGCTTGGTGGTCTGGTTGTCGGGCCGCACGGTGCGGCGGAACCGGCCGCCGTCGTACAGGCCGGCGTCGACGTATTTCAGAAAATTCCCCCCGCTCACCGGGGCGCGGACGGTATCGATCTCGAGCTCGATGACGCCGATCTCGGTCTCCAGGACGACGCGGACCGGCGGGGAGGGCTGCGCGAGGGCGAGCGCGCCGAGGAGCGCCAGGATCCACGTCGTCATTGCGGGTACTGTCGCCTGGAACGACGGCTGACGCTGACAACTCCCAAAAAACCAACCCCCAACTCCCAATGCGTCTGGGGGTGACCGTCGCGGCGACTTCCACCCAGCTGGTCGGAAGCATGTGCCTTGGGAGTTGGGAGTTGGAGGTTGGGAATTGACATTACGGGAACATCTTGCCGGGATTCAGGATCCCGTCCGGATCGAACGCGTGCTTGACCCGCTTCATGAGCGCGATGGTCTCCGGCGACAGCTCGAGCGGGAGGAACGGGGCCTTCGCGAAGCCGACGCCGTGCTCGCCGCTGATGGACCCTTCCAGCGCGACGACGCCGGCGAAGAGCTCGCCTTCCGCGACGTGCGCGCGCGCGATCTCGGCGGCGTCCGCGGGGTCGACCATGATGTTGACGTGGATGTTGCCGTCGCCGGCGTGGCCGAAGCACGGGATCCGCAGGCGGTGCCGCTCCTTGATCTCCCGCACGAGCGCGAACAGCTCCGGAATGCGGCCCTTCGGCACGACCACGTCGTGGTTGTATTTGAGCGGAGTGATCATCTTCAGCGACAGCGAGAGCTCGCGGCGGACGCGCCACAGCTCCTGGCGCTCGGCCTCGTCGCGGGCTCGGAGCACTTCGGTGGCGCCGGCGGCGCGGCAGGCCTCTTCCACGCGTGCGGCTTCTTCCTCGACCGCCTGCGCGATGCCGTCCACTTCGAGCAGCAGCATCGCCGCCGTGCCCTCAGCCGCGAGCGACCGCACGTTCAGAGCCCGCGCCACCGCGTCGAGCGAATCCCCGTCGATGAGCTCCAGCGCGGCGGGCACCACCCGCGCCCGGATGATGTTGATGACCGCCGCGACCGCCGACTCGACGTCGGGAAACGCCGCGCGCAGCGTCGCCTGCACCGGCGGTTTCGGCACGAGCCGCAGGATGATCTCGGTGATGATCGCCAGCGTGCCCTCGGATCCGACCAGCAACTGCGTCAGATCGTACCCGACCACGTTCTTGACGCACTTGCCGCCGGTCCTGACCACTTCTCCGGTCGGCAGCACGGCCTGAAGGCCGAGCACGTACCGCTTCGTCGTGCCGTACTTGAACGCGCGCGGGCCGCCCGCGCACTCGGCCACGTTGCCGCCGATGACCGACTGGCGGAGCGACGCGGGGTCCGGCGGATAGAAGAGCCCCACCTTCTCGACGGCGTCCTGCAGGTCTCCGGTGATGACGTGCGGCTGGACGACCGCCACGAGATTGGCCTCGTCGATCTCGAGAATGCGGTTCAGGCGCTCGAGTGAGAGGACGACGCCTCCCTGCGTCGGCACGGCGCCTCCGGTGTAGCCGGTGCCGGCGCCGCGCGGGACGATCGGCACGCGATGCGACGCGCACAGGCGCACGACGTCTGCCACGTCCGCGGTGGTTCCGGGCAGCACGACGACATCGGCCGCCTTGCCGCGTTTCAAGGCGTCGGTGCCGTAAGAGAGTCGTGAGGGTTCGTCCGTTCTGACGTGGGCCTGGCCGACGACCGCGGTGAGCGAGGCGATGAAGCCGGTGGGGATCACCCCGCGATCGCTTTCCTGTTCTCCAGCGCCCGCACGAACGCGAGGATGCGCTCGGTGCCGCGCCGCAACTCCTCCATCGAGGTCGCGTACCAGAGGCGGAAGAACCCCGGCGAATCGAACGCCTCGCCGGGCGTGATCGCCACGCGCGCCTCGTCGAGCAGCGCCTGCGCGAGCTCGGCGGTCGTGCGGATCCCGTCGGGCGACAGGAACTCGGAGGCGTCGGGGAACAGGTAGAACGCGCCGGCCGGCTTCACGAGCTTGAACCGCGGCTCCGCCGCCAGCCACTCGCACAGCTGATCGCGCCGGACCCGGTACTCGTCGAGCATCTCGGTGACGCACTCCTGCGGGCCGTTCAGCGCCGCGGTGACCGCCTTCTGCGTGATCGAGCACACGTTCGAGGTCGAGTGGCTCTGCAGGGCGTTGCACGCGGCGGTGAGCGCGGCGGGCGCGAGCGCGAACCCGCACCGCCATCCGGTCATCGCGTACGCCTTCGACGCCGAACCGCAGAGCACCGTGTGGTCGCGCATCCGCTCCACCAGCACCCGCGGGAGATTGTGCGCGACCTTGTCGTAGATCAGCTTCTCGTAACAGAGGTCCAGCACGATCCAGATGCCGCGCGGCGCGACCGCGTCGGCCAGCTTGGCCATCTCGGTCTCGTCCATCAGCGCGCCGGTCGGGTTGCCCGGCGAATTGAGGACGATGCCGCGCGTCCGCGGCGTGATCGCCGCGATGATGGTGTCGGCCCGGAGGCGGAACCCCTCTTCCGGATGCGTCCGCACGATGACGGGCGTCGCCTCGGCGAGCTTGATCTGCTCGACCAGCGTCGGCCAGCCGGGCATGTGCGTGATGACTTCGTCCCCCGGCCCGAACAGGCACATCGCCGCGTTGAACAGCGCCTGCTTGCCGCCGGCGGAGATGATCACCTCGCTGGTCTTGTACTCGACGCCGTAGTCGGTGCGGTACCGGTCGCACACCGCGCGCTTCAGCTCCTCGGTGCCCGAGTTGGTCGTGTACTTCGTGAAGTGGGCGTCGATCGCGGCTTTCGCGGCGTCGCCGATGTGCTGTGGCGTCGGGAAGTCGGGCTCCCCCGCGCCGAAGTCGACGACGTCCACGCCCTGCGCCTTGAGGCGCAGCGCCTCGGCGGCAACTTTCATGGTCGGCGAGGTGGCGATCCGTGTGGTGCGATCCGCTAGCATTGTCCTAAGCCCTCAGAGTTTCGCGTGCGAGTTTCTTTTCGCGCAGCCGCTTCTCGACGCTGTCCGGCACCAGGCCGTGAACCGATCCGCCGAGCGCGACCACTTCCTTGACGAGCCGCGAGCTGACGTACGTGTACGGCTCGGCCGGCATCATGAACACTGTTTCGACGTCCGGGTTCAGGCGGCGGTTCATCAACGCCATCTGCATCTCGAGCTCGAAGTCCGACACGGCCCGCAAGCCGCGCACGATCACGCTGGCGCGCCGGCGTCGAGCGTAGTCCACCAGCAGGCCGTCGAACGTGTCCACTTCGACATTGGCGGTCCCGGCGAACACCTCGCGGGCGATCTCGACCCGCTCGGGGACCGTGAAGAGCGGCGCCTTCTCGAGATTGATCAGCACCGCGATCACGATCCGATCGAACAGCTTGGATCCGCGACGGATGATGTCGACGTGCCCGTTCGTCATCGGATCGAAGGAGCCGGGGTAGATGGCGAGGACGTCGTTCATGATGTATCAGGTGATCAGCGGTTCGTGGCGCCTTCGGTGCGTCTCGCGTAAAACGCCAGGGCACTGTCGCCTGATGTCAGCTCGCGGCTCAGCAGGAGTCCCGCCTGCCCGGGCGCCGGGTCGCGCTTCGCGTGCTCGACGATGAGCACCGTGGTCTCGCCGATCAGCGGTTCGGCCGCCGCCAGCGCCGCCCGCAGCTCCTCCGCTCCGTAGGGCGGATCGAGAAAAATCACGTCGAACCCGTGGGCGGCCGGCTCGCTCGTCCCGGCAAAGCTCGCGCGGATAATAGCATAGCGGTCGGTCACGCCGCAGTGCCGCAGGTTCGCTTCGATGAGCGCCACCGCTCGCGGATCGCGCTCGACAAACGTCACGTGCGCCGCGCCACGGCTGAGCGCCTCGATCCCCACCGCCCCGGTGCCCGCGAAGCCGTCGAGCACGCGCGCGTCACGGATGCGCGGCGCGAGCACGTTGAACAGCGTCTCGCGCAGCTTGTCGGAGGTCGGGCGCAGTCCGGGCCAGTCCGGTGCCTCGAGACGGCGGCCTTTCAGTGTACCGGCGATGATGCGCATGGGTCAGCTGCCAGCTCCCCGCTTCCCGCTCCCCGCAAGACGTTCGGGGTCAGGTCTTGAATCTTGAAGCCCCGAGGCGTTGGCGCTGTTCAAGCTGCAACCATCCGGAGCCGCGGGTCAGGTCATGAATCATGAACTCCGCTGCCGTTCATGATTCATGACCTGACCCCCCGGACGTCCGGGAAGCTGGAAGCGGGAAGCGGGAAGCTACCCGATCCCCACCAGCCCGAACCGCTGCTCCCAGCTGGTGCGCACGAACGCGCCCAGCGTCTCCGCCTGCCGGACGTCGTCCAGGGCCGCGACGGCCTCACGGCGCGCGTCTTCCATGAGCTGATGATCGCGCACGAGGTCGCCGACGCGGAGCGTGGGCATGCCCGACTGCCGCGTGCCGAAGAAATCTCCCGGGCCCCTCAACTCGAGGTCGCGCTCCGCGATGACGAAGCCGTCGTTCGTCTCGGTCAGCGCCTTCAACCGCGCCCGGCCCTGATCGGTCAGCGGGTACTGATACAGAAGCACGCAGTACGACTGATGCGGACCGCGGCCGACACGTCCCCGGAGCTGGTGCAGCTGCGACAGGCCGAAGCGCTCGGCGTGCTCCACGAGCATCACGGCGGCGTTCGCGACGTCGACGCCGACCTCGACGACGGTCGTCGAGACGAGGATGTCGAACTCGCCCCGTGCGAAGGCCCCCATGACGCGCTCCTTGGCGTCCTGCTTCAGGCGTCCGTGCAGCAGCGCCACGCGGTAGGCGGGAAACACGTCCTGCGCGAGGTGGTCCGCCATCTCGGTGGCCGCCTTCAGGTCCACCTTTTCGGACTCCTCGACGAGCGGGTAGATCACGTAGACCTGCCGGCCGCCGTCGATCTGCTTCCGGATGAACTCGTAGATCTCGTCCCGGCGCGATTCCGGCTTCGCGATGGTCCTGATCGGAAACCGTCCCGGCGGCATCTCGCGCATGATCGACACGTCGAGATCGCCGTAGGTCGTCAGCGCCAGCGTGCGCGGGATCGGGGTGGCGGTCATCACCAGCACGTCCGGGTGCAGCCCCTTGGCCCGAAGCGTGGCGCGTTGCATGACGCCGAACCGGTGCTGCTCGTCGATGATGACCAGGCCCAGCTCGCGAAACCCGACCGGATCCTGGACGAGCGCGTGCGTCCCGACGGCGAGATGGATCGATCCGCCCGACAGTTCCGCCTGCACCTCGCGGCGCTTCTTGGCCGGCGTCGCGCCGGTCAGGAGCGCGATCCGGAAACGCGACGCTTCGAGGAGCTTGCGGATCGTGAAGAAGTGCTGCTCGGCCAGGATCTCGGTCGGCGCCATGAACGCGACCTGGAAGCCGTTCTCCATCGCGACGAGCGCCGCCATCAGCGCCACGATCGTCTTGCCCGACCCGACGTCCCCCTGCAGCAGCCGGTTCATCGGCTGCGCCCGCTTCATGTCCGTGACGATCTCGCCGATCACTTTTTTCTGATCGCCGGTGAGCTTGAACGGCAGCACCCGGCGCGCCGACTCACGGATGTCGTCGGTGACGACGACCGACCGGGGCTTGCGCTCCGCGTCGGACTTGCGCCGCCGCAGCACGAGACCGATCTGAAACAGGAAGAACTCTTCGAAGATCAGCCGCCGCTGCGCCGGCGAGCGAAACCCGTTGAGTTGCTCGACGCCCGTTCCCGCCGGTGGAAAGTGGACGTCCGTCAGCGCGGTGCGGCGGTCGATCAGCTGCTGGCGCCTGCGGACCTCGGCCGGCAGCGGATCCGGGACGTCGGCGGGCAGCTGCGCCAGCGCCTGGTGCACGATCGCGCGCTGCATCTTCGGCGTCAGCGTCCCGGTCTTCTCGTAGATCGGGACGATGCGCCCGGTGTGGAGCGTGTCGTCGTCGGGCTGTCCGGGCGCGGCGTCGGCGTCCGCTTCCTGCCGCAGGATCTCGTACTGCGGGTTCTGCATCTGCAGCCCGTGCGACGTCACCTCGAGCTTGCCGAACAGGATGACCCGCTGATGCGCGTGGAAGACGTCCTTGAGGAACGCCTGGTTGAAGAAGACCGCGCGCAGCGACCCGGTGGCATCGCGCACGAGCATCTCGAAAATCCTGAACTGCGGGCGGCGGGTCGGCCTGATCCCGGAGCTCACCACTTCGGCGACCACCGACGCGGCCGCTCCGGGCTTGAGCGACGCGATCGTTTGGAAGGTCGCGCGATCCTCGTAGCGGATGGGAAAGCGATACAGGAGATCTTCGACCGTGGCGAGGCCGACGCGCTGGAGATCGGCCGCGCGCCTGGGCCCGACGCCCTTCAGGAACTGCAGCGGCGTGTCGAGGGGGATCACTGGACGATGGTGGACGTGCCGGCGCCGACGCGGATCTCGCGAATCCGCGAGGGCAGCTCGAACGGCGCATCCATGTCGATCCCGGCCGGATTCTCCGGCGTGCGCGAGTAGTGGCTGACGAGCTCCTGCAGGACCGCTTTGGGGATCGTGATGCCGGAGATTTCAGCCGACTCGAGCTGGAACTGGCCCTGACCGTCCTTGGTGGTGAGCCGGCCGGCGGCGGTCACGGGCAGCCGCCCCGAGAGATACGACATCGGATCCAGCCAGCCGCGCTGCTTCTGCTTGCGCACGGCGTCGAGATCGACCACGGCGCGCCCGGACACCCGGCCGTCGCCGAGCGCGTTGAGCGTCGGCTCGAGGATGCCGACCGGAATCTGATCGGCGGCGTGGAAGCGCAGGTACGAGTTCACCTCGATGTCGGTGACGGGCGTCGAGCGCGGCGCGGCAGCGCGGAGCGGAGCGGCGTTCCCCACCTGGACGATCTGGGTGAGCTTGGTCTGGAAGCGGTCGGCGTCCCGCTTCGTGAAACCGGCCTGGCCGGCGAGCGGCGCCACGGCAAGCGCGCCGATGAGCAGCAGTGCGGCGGAGCGCGTACGCATAACCTGATTGTAGCAAGCCTTTGGACGGAGCCTACCACTCGATCGGCGCCGGCTAGTCGGTGCCACTGCCCCGCCGCGCGGCCCCCTGGCGCGCGCGCATCAGCAGATCGAGCTTCCGGCGCTCGAGCATTTCCTCGAACGTGCGGAACCGCGCCTGCTGCCGCACGTCCAGCACCTCATCGAGGGCGTCGTAGGCCCGCCTGAGCTCGGCGGCGCCCCGGTCGTCCTGATCGCGCAGCGCCTTGAGCCGATCGCGGATGCCGTTCTCGTCGAACGGCGGACTCGCCTGTGGGCCCGCGAGCTTCCGGAGCTCCTGGAGGATCTGGTTCCGCGCCTGCTGGTTCCGGCGCCGGGATTCCTGCAGCTTTCTCAGCCGCGTGACGAACTGGCCATACTGCGTGTCGTTCAGGGCAAGCGCATCCTGCGCCTGGACCACCGCGTACGCGTCCAGCATCGCCACGACTTCTCCGGGCGACAGGCCAGCCGGGCGGCCGGGCCGTTCCTCGGGCGGAAGCGGGTCCCGCCGCTGCGCCTGGGCCAGACCCGATGCGGACGGCGTCGTGACGGCAAGAAGCGCGGCGACGAACGGTAGCATTCGATTCATGGGATGGTCCTTGAACAAGAGATCAAGAGCCTGAACAGGAGGACAGGAGATCAGGAGCAATACAAGAAACTCTCTCTATTCTCGATCTCGTTTTGATCAAGAAAAACACAAGAAAACTCCTGATCTTCTGGTCTCCTGTTTGCGTCTCCTCGTCTCCCTGATCTCCTCGATCTCCTAGACTCCGCTGCGTTTCATCTCTGCATTGAGCAGGCGGCCCAGCTCGGCGCGTTCCTCGGCGGTCAGCTCGAGCGCGATCCCCTCGGCCGATCCCGGGTATGGGCTGATGCCGACCGTGTGCGCATCCTCCCACGCGAGGCCCTCCGCTGCGGTGCGCACGACCGCCCACGCTTCGTCCGCCTCGATGTTGTCGCCGGCCGATGCCACCTGGACACGATCGACGGCCAGGGCACGCGCGTCGGCGAGCTCAGCCGCGCCTCGGCCGGGGGGCGAGGGCGCGTGCAGCGTGGCGCGCCAGACCACCGTCATCATGATGAGCAGCGCCATTGCGGCCGCCGCGGCCCACGCGGCAAGGGGGCTTCGGAATCCCAGCACCCACGCCGGCGGCGCGGGGGCAGGCGATTCGCCGCGCACCGCCTCGCGCACGCGCGCGCTGGAAGTGATCCCAGTAGAGCGGCGACGGCTCCGGCATCTCGTCGCTCGCCGCCTGCGCCAGCACCGCGCCGAGCGCATCTGCTTGCGCGCGGCAGCCCTCGCAGGCCGCGGCGTGCCGGCGTCGATCGGCCGGCAGCCGGCCGGCGTCTTCAATCAGGTCGACGAACTCGGTGTCGGTGAGGTGTCTCATGGGTCAGGTCTGCAGCAGCTTCTTCAAGTTCGCGAGCGCGTGGAAGAAGTTGGCTTTGACGGCGCCAACCGAGCTCCCGAGGATTCCGGCAATCTGGTCGTGCGGCAAATCGTGGTACACGCGGAGAATCAGCGTCGCCCGCTGCTTGTTCGGCAGCCGCGCGATGGCGGCGCGGACTTCCGCCGCGCGTTCGCCGCGCATGATCGTCGCGTCGGCGCGCTCGACCCGGGTGTCGGCCTGGTCTGCCAGCGTCGCGAGCGCCGGCGCTTTCACGCTCGCCCGGTTCAGGCAGACGTTGACGGCGATGCGATACAGCCAGGTCGCGAGCGCCGAGTTTCCCTTGAAGCCGGCAAGACCGCGATAGGCACGGACGAACACGTCCTGCGCCAGGTCGCTGGCATCTTCGTGGTTGCCGGCGAACCGGTAGCACACCTGATAGATCTGACGCTGGTTGCGCTGCACGATGACGTCGAACGCTTCGCGCTGCCCCGCGAGACACGCCTCGACCAGCTCGCGATCGCCGGCGCTGGCGAACCGCTCCGGCGGCGGCGCCTCGTCAGACGTGTCCCGCGCCACGCTCGTCTTCCAGCCCGGCCGGACGGGCGCGGACCAGATCGGTTGGATCGTGCGATCGGCAGCCACTCATGAAGTTAGACCGCGGCGCGGGGCGAAAGGTAAATCGCGCGCGGGTTTAAGTTGACTTTCGCTTTTCCTTTGCATATAGTCTGCGCCATGCTGCCACTTACCAAGCGCCAGCGAGAGATTCTGGATTTCCTCAACGATTTCATCCAGCAGCACGGCTATGCGCCCAGCCTGGAGGAGATCGGCCGCCGTTTCAGCCTCTCCTCTCTGGCCACGGTGCACAAGCACCTCACGAACCTGCAGGAAAAAGGGTTCATCAAGCGCGCGTGGAACCGCAGCCGCTCGGTCGAGGTCGTCCCGGCCCGCCTCGGCAGCCGGGCCGTCGAGCTTCCGATGCTCGGGTACGTCGCCGCAGGCTCCCCAATCGAAGCGGTTGTCGGCAGCGAGACCATCGCGGTCCCCGAGGATCTCGTCGGCAAGCGCGATTCGTACGTCCTTCGCGTCAAGGGCGACTCGATGATCGACGAGCAGATCCGGGACGGCGACTTCGTCATTGTCGAGGATCGCCGCACCGCCGACAACGGCGAGATGGTCATCGCGCTCCTGAACGGCGCCGACGTCACGCTCAAGAAACTCTACCGCGAGCACGGCCACATCCGCCTGCAGCCGGCAAATCCCGCCTTGCAGCCGATCCTCGCCTCTCCCGACCAGGTGCAGATCCAGGGGGTCGTCGTCGGGGTCATGCGGAGATATTGAGTCTAAAGTTCTAAAGTTCTAAGGTTCGAATGTTCTAGAGTGCTAGAGTTCCTGAAAGGGCTTGGACGGCTGGGCGGGGCTTGGTCGCGGAACTTTAGAACGCTAGAACTTTAGAACTTTAGAACGTCATGACCGACAGAAAACAGATCAATTTCACCATCGTCCCCGACGACACGGGCGATCTGCCGCGCACGTACGCGAACTTCTGCGCGATCTCTCACACGCCCTTCGACTTCACGCTGGCGTTCTGCGAGGTGCTGCCGCTCTCCGAGAGGGACATCCAGAAAGCCGACGCCGAGCACGTCGTGCGTGCGCCCGTGCGCGCCAAGGTGGTCGTGCCGCTGCAGGTGGTGCCCAACCTGATCGCGGCGCTGCAGGAACACATGCGCGTCTACGCCGAATCGACCGGCACGCCCGTGGACAAGGGGCCGGTGCATTGAATCCCTAATCCCTAACCTAATCGTTGAACACTGAATCGATTCAAGGATTCTGGGATTAGCTTAGATTAGGGATTAGGGATTCGATTGTCCCGCCAACACTTTACCCTCTCTGACCGTCTAGCACCGTAATGAACGGGCAAGCCATCGCGATGCCTGCGGCTGCTGAGCGCCCCCACGAGGACGGCGTCGCGCGGATCGGGGGCCTCTTCGACGAGCACCACCAGCGGCTGTTCAGGCTCGCCCGGCGGCTGTCGCGGAGCGTCGACGATGCCCGCGATCTCGTGCAGGAGACGTTTCTGCGCGCGGCGAAGTCCCCCGGATCCATCCCGTTCGGTGCCTCGCACGAGGAAGCCTGGCTGGTCCGCGTGCTCGTCAATATCTGCCGCGATCGTTGGCGGCAGTCCGCGGTGCGGACCCGGGCCCGCGTCGAGGGCCACGTGACCGCCCCCGCGGACATTGATCCCGAGCCCGCGCTCATGGCGCGCTCCATGGTGTGGCAGGCGCTCGCCGCGCTTCCGCCGCGCCGCCGCGCGATTCTGATTCTGTACGAGCTGGAAGGGGCAGGCATTCCGGCCGTGGCGAAGCTGCTCGGCGTGAGCCCTGTCACCGTGCGCTGGCACCTGTCGATTGGCCGCCGGGAAATGGCGAAGGCCCTGGGGAAAGGAACACCATCATGACGACGCTCAAAGCGCGGCTTTCGGAAGGCGATCCCGCCGCCGGGGCCGGGCTCTCCGACGGCGACGTGCAGGAGATGCGGCGGATGGTCGTGGCTGCGGCGGCAAAGCCGATGGAGGCGCCGGCGTGGTGGGGTCAGTCTCTCGCGGTGGCGGCGCTCGTCCTTGTGATGATTGGCGCCGGCTTGTTCGCCGGCCGGCACGCCGCCGACCGGGAACCGCTCATCGTGCCGGCTGCGGTTGAGGCTCCCGTCCCGGAGGGCGAGCGGCGGCAGCTTCAGTTCTCGACGCCAGGCGGCACGCGCATCATCTGGGTATTTGACTCGGAATTTCAACTGAAAGAAAGTCTGCCATGAACAGGGTCATTTCCGCCGGCGCGATCGCCGTGCTCACGCTGGCCGCGCTGCCCGGCTCCGCTTGGGCGCAGCGAACCACCGACTCCCCGAAAGAGACGGTCAGCCTCACCGAGCACGCGCAAGCCACAGGGCTTCAGCGTCGTGCTCGTGCTCGGCGATCTTCAGGGCGGCACCACGCAGGACAACGTGCCGCCTGCCGCGCGCAAGGCGCTGACCGACATGAAGGAGTTTCTGCCCTACAAGAGCTACCGGTTGCTGGACGTGCAGTGGACGCTCTGCTGTGGTGGAGGCCGCGGGGCGACGCCGGTCGTAAGCCGGCTTCGCGGGCCCGACGGCAACGACTTCGAGCTCACGCTCGCGGCGAGCCTGGAGCCCGCGTCGCGGCTGGCCGTGCGGTTCGCGCTGCGCGACCCCTCGAGCGCGGACGGCGAGGGGGGCGGTTCAGAGCTCATTCGGGAGCTCCAGGTCGAGAAACAGCGTCTCGAGGCGGAGTACGAAACGCTGAGAAAGGCCGCGGAGAGGCGCTTTCAGGTGGGCACCGGGAAGTCGCCGGACGAAGAGAAGGAAGTCCTGGAGGCTCGGGCGAGGCTCGCGTCCGCCAGCATCAAGCTCGCGGAGGCCAAGCAGCGCAGATCGGTAGGCCGCATGGTGGCTCCCCACCGCGCGATGATCGACACGAGCTTCACGATGGACGTCGGGGAGACGGTGGTCGTCGGCACGTCGCGGCTCGCAGGCGGCGACAAGGCGCTGATCGCGTTGCTCACGGCCGTCCCCCGCAACGCCACCACCACCAAGTAGCCGCGCGTACAGCACGGGGGTCAGACCCCAGTCGTCGGATTACCCACCGATCGCAGAAAGTGCGTAGCGCGTACCTACAGGGGTCAGACCCCGGTCGTTGGTTTACCCACGTCGCTCTGTTACACGGTCTGCAATCTGAGATCCCCGTCCGCACGGGCTACAATCTGACATGCCCGTGCGGACCGCCTCCCGCAAGCCCCCGCTCCCCAAGCCGTCCAAGTCCGCCGCCGACACGCGCCGCATCCTCGCGAAGCTGGCCAAGCAACACCCGAACGCGGACACGGAGCTCCACTTCTCCAACGCCTACGAGCTCCTCGTCGCGACGATCCTGTCCGCGCAGTGCACCGACGAGCGGGTCAACCAGGTAACGCCGGCGCTCTTCAAGCGATACCCGAACGCCGCGGCGCTCGCCAGGGCGACGACCGCCGAGCTCGAGCCGCAGATCCAGTCGACGGGTTTCTTCCGCGCGAAGTCCCGATCGCTCCTCGGCATGGCGGCGAAAGTCGTCGAAGAGCACCGGGGAGAAGTGCCCGCGACGATGGAGGCGCTCGTCGAGCTCCCCGGCGTCGGCCGCAAGACCGCGAACGTCGTCCTCGGCCATGCGCTCGGCGTGCCCGGGCTGCCCGTGGACCGCCACGTGCTGCGCGTCGCGAACCGCATCGGCATCGCCCGCTCTGACGATCCCGAAATCGTCGAGCAGCAGCTCTGCGCTGCCATGCCTCCGAAGGACTGGACTCGCACGTCGGACACGCTGATCCTCCACGGCCGCCGCATCTGCAAGCCTCGCCCGCTCTGCGAGAAGTGCCTCGTCCGCCAGGACTGCGACTTCTACCGGACCCTCATGGGCGCTGCCCTCAAAGGCGCGCGGCGGTCGAAGGTGCGCCGGTGACGCGCGAGCGTTTTACACGTCTCGTCGAGGAAGCGCTCCAGGAGATCCCGCGCCGTTTCCGCGACGAGATGAAGAACGTCGCCGTGATCGTCGAGGACGAGCCGGCCCCGGACATCCTCGAGGAAATGGAAATCGATCCGCCCGATTCGCTGTTCGGCCTCTATCAGGGCACGCCGCTCCCGGAGCGCGGTTGGGGATACGGAAACGCGCTGCCGGATCGGATCTCGATTTATCAGGGGCCGATCGAGGACGAGTGTGAAGACGATGAAGAAATCCGGAACTGCGTGGCCGAGACCGTCATCCACGAGTTCGGACACTACTTCGGCATGAGCGAGGAAGAGATCGAGGAGATCGAAGAAAAATACTGGCGTGGCGAGCCCCTGGATGACGTGTGAATGCGCGCCAAGAAACGCTTCGGCCAGCACTTCCTCGAAGCCGCGTGGGCGGACAAGCTCCTCGCGGTCATCGCTCCCCGGCCGGACGATCGCTTCGTCGAAATCGGGCCCGGACCCGGAGCGCTGACGCTGCGGCTGGCGCCGCGGGTCGCGCAGCTGACGGCCGTGGAGCTCGACCCCGCGATGGTCGCGATGCTGCGGCCGCGCGTTCCGTCGAACGTCACGCTCGTGCAGGCTGACTTCCTCGATTTCGATCTCGGCTCGCTCGCGGCCGGGCATCCGCTCCGCGTCGCCGGCAACCTTCCCTACAACGTCTCCTCCCCCATCCTCTTCGCGCTGATCGGCGCGCACCGGCGAGTCGGCGGGATCGTGGACGCGACGCTCATGCTGCAGCGCGAGGTCGCCACGAGGTTGCACGCGGCGCCGGGCAGCCGCGACTACGGCGTCCTCTCAATCCTGGTGCAGCTTCATGCCGACGTCCGGCCCGTGCTGGCGCTTCCGCCGGGGGCGTTCCGCCCGATGCCCAAGGTCCACTCGACGGTCGTCCATCTCAGTTTCCGGCCGCCCGCCGTCGCGCTCTCGGACGAGGGCTCGTTCGAAGCCATGGTCCGGACGATGTTCGGCCAGCGGCGGAAGATGCTGCTGAACGCGCTGCGCCCGTACGCGGAGTCCCGGGATCGGATCGCCAGCGCCGCGCTGGCGGCCGCCGGCATCGACGGACGCCGTCGACCCGAGACGCTGCAACTTACAGAACTGGCGCGGCTTGCGGAGTTTTTTGCGCCCGGCTGACCCTGAGCTGTGCTATAGTTTGCGCGTCTTTGCACAGTCCCTGGTGCACCGTCCCAGCGGGGCGTCAGGTGGGCACTCGGATGGCGGCTCCCAGCCGCTTCGCGCCGGTTCCGCCTTCCCAAGGCGGCTCTCCTGCGCGCCAGGTCCTTCGACTGCCGGCGCCGACCTGACTGGGAATAACCAGTTGAATGCTGACTAAGCGGTCTTTGGGCTTGGGTCTTTGGTGTCTTTGGCCGTTTCGGGACGTCGGACCAAGACCTAAGACGCGACTTGAGACCCGAGACCCGAGACCCGAGACCCAAGACCGGTGACTGACGACTCACGAGTCTCGACGGACGTTCCGCCGCTCGAGCTGATCCCGCTCGGCGGCGTCGGCGAATTCGGGATGAACATGATGGTCGTCGCGTGCGGCGACACGGCCATCCTCGTCGATGCGGGCGTGATGTTCCCGGAGCCGGAGCTGCTCGGCGTGGATCTGATCATCCCGGATCTCCGCCAGCTCCAGCAGTACAAGCTCGCGGCGCTCGTGCTGACCCACGGCCACGAAGATCACATCGGCGCCGTGCGGCACGTGCTGCCGTACTTCGACGGCCCGGTGTTCGGAACGGCGCTGACGCTCGCCTTCGTCGAGAACAAGCTCGACGAGGACGACAAGGCCGGGAAAGCCCGGCTGACCCGAGTGCGTCCGCGCGATCGGGTGAAGGTCGGATCGTTCACGATCGAGTTCCTGCGCGTGACGCACAGCATCCCGGACTGCGTGGCGGTCGCGATCGAGACGCCGCGCGGCGTCGTGATCCACACGGGGGACTTCAAGATCGACCAGACGCCGCTCGACGGCGAGCACGTCGATTTTCACCGGCTCGCGGAGCTCGGATCCGCCGGGGTCCTGGCGCTGCTGGCCGACAGCACGAACGTCGATCGGAAGGGGTTCACCGGATCGGAAGTCGAGGTCATCGACGGCTTCGAGGAGGTGTTCACCGGGCGCCAAGGGCAAGATCGTCGTCGCGATGTTCGCGTCGAGCCTCTACCGGATGCAGATTCTGGTGGATCTCGCGGCGCAGTTCGACCGCCGCGTCGCGTTCGTCGGGCGCGGCGTGATCGACAACTCCGAGATCGCGCAGCGGCTCGGATATCTCCGGATCCCGGCCGGCGTGCAGATTCGCGACAGCGACGTCCGCAACCACCCGTCGCAGGACGTCGTCTGTATTTGCACCGGATCCCAGGGAGAGCCGCAGGCGGCGCTCCCGCGCATCGCGATCGACGACCATCGGCACGTGAAGCTGGGTCCCGACGACGTGGTCGTGTTTTCGGCCCGCGAGATTCCCGGCAACGAAAAGGCGATCGGGAGGGTCATGAACCACATCGCGCGCCGGGACGCCGAGGTGATCTACGAGGGCGTCAAGCACGTCCACGTGTCCGGGCACGGCAGCGAGGAAGAGCTCAAGCTCATGCTTTCGCTGGTCAGGCCCCGGCATTTCGTGCCGATACACGGGGAGTACCGCCAGCTCGCCCGGCACGCGCGGATCGCCTCACGGGTGTCGCGATCCACGAAAGTGCTGCTGGCCGAGAACGGCGACGTCATCCGTTTCGACGACGCCGGGGGCCGCCTCGCCGGCAAAGTGCCGGCGGGCCGGATTCTGATCGACGGTACGCGCAGCGGCGAGGTCGGTGACGAGGTCCTGCGCGACCGGCGGCACCTGGCCGGAGACGGCCTGGTCGTGACGGTCGTCACGATTGGCAAGCAGTCCGGGACGCTCGAAGAGACCCCGGTCGTCATCACCCGCGGGTTCGTCCTCGACGCGCGCACCGAGGCGCTGCTCAAGGAGATCCCGGGGATGCTGACGTCGACGCTCGATGCCGCCGGCGTCGAGGAGCGCACCGACCCGGGACTCATCAAGGAGAAGATTCGCGTGGATCTGCAGCGGTTCTTCAGGAAGCGCTCCGGGCTCCGGCCCCTCGTGCTGCCCGTCGTGATGGAGATCTGACGTGGGAGGATCCACCGTCTCGCGGCGTCTGAGCGAGTTTGTCGGCGTGGCGCTGTTCGCGCTCTCGCTGATGTGGCTCGTCGCGCTCGCCACCTACAGCACGTCGGACCCGGTCTGGTTCTTCAATACCGGGATCGGATCGTCCCGCCGGCGAATTTCGCCGGGCGGGTCGGCGCGTTCATGGCCGAGTTGTCGTACCAGATGCTCGGGTACACCGCGTACCTCATTCCGGTCGTCATGGTCGTGCTCGGCTGGCACTACTTCTGGTGCCGCGCCCTCGACGCCGCGTACACGAAGCTCGTCGGCGCCGGGCTGCTCTTCGCGTGCATCTCGGCCTTCCTGTCGCTCGCGTTCGGCACGCTGGTCGTGTCGGGCAAGACGTTTCGCGCGGGCGGATACATGGGGGACTGGCTCGCCGGCGGGCTCTCGGAATACCTCAACCGCACGGGCTCGATCATCCTGATTCTGACGCTCCTCTTCCTGGCCATCATCCTGTCGACGCAGTTCTCGTTCGGCCGGCTGTTTTCCGCCATCGCGCAACTCGCGCGCGATCGCTGGAGCGCCGTGCTCGGCAGGATGCGCGAACGGCGGGAGGAGAAGCGGCGCGACAAGCAGCGTCAGGAGGTGCTGAAGAAGCATCTCGACAAGGCCCCCAAGGAATCCCCTGCGATGGGCATGCCAGCGCAGGCAAGGCCGAAGATCATCGGCGCGCCGGAGCCGGCGGAGCTCATCCAGCCGCGCCCGGTCGCGAAAGCCGGCCGCGATGATCGACCTGCCGAAGAGGCTCCGAAGAAACCGTCGCGGACCGCCGCGATGGTCGGCGCAGCCGCGGCGGCGTTGAAAGCAGCCTCGTCGCGTCCCGACGCCGCCCGCCGCGACGATCAGGCGGCCGCCTCCGCCCGTCGAAGCGTCGCTGCCGCTTGCGGAACCGGAGAAGGTCCCCGCAGAGCGCAAGAAGGGCACGTACATCACTCCCCCGCTGGCGCTGCTCGACGCGCCACGGGGAGAGCGGAAGATCGACGAGCGGGAGCTCATGGACGGCGCGCGGCTGCTCGAGGAGAAATGCCGCGAGTTCTCCGTCGAAGGAACGGTCGTGCAGATCCACCCGGGTCCCGTGGTCACGACTTATGAATTCAAGCCGGACGCCGGCGTGAAGTACAGCAAGATCACCGGCCTTGCCGACGATCTCTGCCTGGCGATGCAGGCCGAGTCGGTGCTGATCGACCGCATCCCGGGGAAGTCGACGGTCGGCATCCAGATCCCCAATCCGAACCGCGAGGTCATCTCGATGCGGGAGCTGCTCGAGTCGGATGCGTACAAGCGCTCCGCCTCGAAGCTCACGCTGGCCCTCGGCAAGACGATCCACGGCGAGCCGTTCGTCAGCGACCTCGCGACGATGCCGCACCTGCTCATCGCCGGCTCGACGGGGGCCGGCAAGTCCGTCAGCGTGAACGCCATGCTCTCGAGCATTCTCTTCCGCGCGACGCCCGACGACGTGCGGCTGATCATGATCGACCCGAAGCGCCTCGAGCTGGGGATGTACGAGGAGATTCCGCATCTGCTCACGCCGGTCGTCGTGGACCCCAAGCTCGCCGCCAACGCGCTGCGGTGGGCGGTGCACGAGATGGAAGAGCGCTACAAGACGCTCGCCGCCGCCGGCGTCCGCAACATCGAACAGTACAACCGGAACCTGAAGCTCGCGCAGGTAGAGAACAAGGGGCCGGTGCTGGACGACCACGGCAACGAGGTCCGGACGCTCCCCTACATCGTCGTGCTCATCGACGAGCTCGCGGACCTGATGATGGTGGCGAGCAACGAGGTCGAGGAATCCATCTGCCGCCTCGCGCAGATGGCGCGCGCGGTCGGCATCCACCTGATTCTGGCGACGCAGCGGCCGTCGGTCGACGTCATCACCGGGCTCATCAAGGCGAACCTGCCGGCGCGCATCTCGTTCCGCGTGTCGTCGAAGATCGACTCACGGACGATTCTCGACGGGAACGGCGCGGAGCAGCTCCTCGGCAAGGGGGACATGCTCTACCTCCCGCCGGCCTCGTCGCGCTTCGTGCGGCTGCACGGGCCCTATATCTCCGAACAGGAAAGCGCGCGGCTGGCGAGCTTCCTTCGAAAGCAGGGCAAGCCCACCTACGACGTGACGATCACGGAAGAGGACGGCAAGACCGGAGGCGCGCTCGAATTCGAGAAGGACGATCTGTACGAGGAAGCTGCGCGGATCGTCGTCTCGAGCGGCCAGGCATCGATTTCGTATCTGCAGCGCCGGCTGCGGATCGGGTTCAGCCGCGCCGCCCGGCTGGTCGACATGATGGAAGCCGAAGGGCTCGTGTCGGGCGTGTCGGGCGCCGCCGGCGGAAAGTCGCGCGAGGTCCTCGTGAAGCCGGACTACTTCGACGAGGTCGACGCGCAACTGAGGTAGCCAATGACTCTCAGGCTAGCAGCCCGTGGTGAAAGTCTGGCGTCGCACCGAGACGGGCGAGGCGCCTCGCGGGCAAGGCGCGACGACCGAGAATACCCTGAGTATTTGAGGGAGGAGCAACGCCGCCCCCGAGGATGCATCGCCCGTCGAATGCAGCCAGACTTTCACCACGGGCTGCTATGTGCGGTGCTGCTCGTGACGTCGGCGCTCGCGTCGGCCGTTCCGCTCGCGGCGGCCGGCCAGCCGCCGCGCACGCTGTACGAGCGCGCGATGGAACGCGAGCGCGAGCTCAAGGTGGCGGAGCCGCCGCCCACGCTGGAGCAACTGCGGAACGCCGTCAGCGCGTACGATGCCCTCGTCCGCAGGTTCCCCACGAGCGGCTACAGCGACAACGCGCTCTGGCAGGCCGGCCACCTCGCCCTGCTCGCCTACGAGCGCTTCGGCCAGGCGGCCGACAGGCTGATGGCCACACGGCTTCTCTTCCGTCTCAAGGATCAATACCCGACGAGCTCGTTGGCCACGCAGGTGGAGGGTGCGCTTGGCAGAGTGGCTGGGCGTGCGGCCAGGTCCGAAGCTGCCGTGCCGGGCGATGCTCCGCCCAGGCCGCGGCGATCTGCCGAGGGCGCCGCGGAGGCGGACGGCGCAAGCAGCAAGGTTGACTCTGGCACCCGCCGAGGCGAAGGGGGAACCCACGCGGGGCCGGTGCTGATTCGCAACATCAGGCGGACCTCGCTTCCCGACGGCATGCGCGTGACGGTCGAGCTCGACGCCGAGGTGGCCTTCCGCTCCGAGCGCCTGGAAAACCCGCGCCGTGTGTTCTTCGACCTCAAGGGGACGCGGACGGCTCCCGCTCTGCAGGATGCGACGCTGAAGTTCAGCGACGATCCCATGCGCGAGGTCAGGCTCGGCCGGCATCCGCAGAACACGACGCGCATCGTCTTCGACATGGAGGGCATCGACAGCTACAGCGTGTTCACCCTCTACAATCCGTTCCGGCTCCATATCGACTTCAAGACCGCCCTGCCGGGGCTCACACCCGGGACGCCGGCGCCCGGTCCGCCGGCACCCGGTCCGCCGGCACCCGGTCCGCCGGCACTGGAGCTCGTGCCGATCGCCGCCGCCGCCCGGCCCAACCCGTTGGTGCTGTCCGCCTCGGTGCTGGTGCCGCCGCTGCCGCCGCCGGTTGCCGCGACACCGCCCCCCGAGCGCCCGGTGGATCCGCCGTCGAGGGCCCGGGCCGATGTGGTCGACCGCCCGGCGGCCCTGCCGTCCCGGCCGATTGTGCCGGCCTCGCCGATTCCACCCGCGTTGCCTGCCGCCAATTCGGACGGCAAGTTCTCGCTGGCGCGGCAGCTCGGGCTGGGCGTCTCGCGCATCGTGATCGACGCGGGCCACGGCGGGCACGATCCCGGCGCGCACGCGAACGGGATCAGCGAGGCGGAGCTGGTGCTGGACGTGGCGATGCGCCTCAACCGTCTGATGCAGAAGCAGCCCGGGATCGAAGTGGTGATGACGCGCGCCACGGACGTCTTCATTCCCCTCGAGGAGCGCACGGTCATCGCCAACCGCGAAGGGGCGGATCTCTTCCTGTCGATTCATGCCAACGCGAGCCGCAGTCCCAAGGCGCGGGGAGTCGAGACCTACTTCCTCAACTTCGCCTCCAACCCCGAAGCCGAGGCGGTCGCCGCGCGGGAGAACTCCGCCTCCGGCCGCGCCATGCACAGCCTCCCGGACATCGTCCGCGCGATTGCGCTCAACAACAAGCTCGACGAGTCGCGCGATTTCGCCGAGATGGTGCAGCGCTCGATGGTGCGGCGGCTGGCGGCGCGCAACAAGCTGCTGAAGGACCTCGGCGTGAAGCAGGCGCCATTCGTCGTGCTCATCGGCGCCGCGATGCCGAGCGTGCTCGCCGAGATCTCGTTCGTGACCAACAAGCAGGAAGGACAGCTGCTGAAGACCGGCGCTTACCGCCAGCAGATCGCCGAGGCCCTGCTCGATGCGGTGCTTCGGTATCAGCAGTCGCTGAAGAGATTGAGGGTCGGGCCGGTGGGGATTGGCGCGCGGTAGGAGGTTCGCTGCCGGCGATCAGAAGATATGGATGATGTCGGAGTCGCCGCCGTCGAGCCTGCGGCGCGCGCGCAGGTGCTTGACCTTGATCAGGATCCAGCCCAGCAGGCCGCCGAGGATCACCGCGATGAGGACCAGCAATCCGGTCAGGCCGATCGCGCCGAGAAGCACGTCGGCCACCGTGGTCGATTCCACGGGCTGCTGTGCGACCTGGATGAAAATCGGCGAGGGCTGCTGCTGGATCATTTCCATGACTCGCTGGTGAAGGCCAGTTCCGCGAGCGTCCGGACGGCCACGCCGGCGGGCCCTTTAGGCTGCCACGGTTTGGCTTCGTCGGCCCAGGCGGTGCCCGCGACATCGAGATGCGCCCACGGGAGGCCGCCGGCGAACTCCTTCAGGAACATGGCTGCCGTGCACGCCCCGGCGGGCCGGCCGCCGGTGTTGAGCAGGTCGGCGATCTCGCTCCGCAGCTGATCGGCATACTCCTCGTAGAGCGGCATCGGCCAGCAGCGATCCCCGGCCGCCTGTCCCGTGCGGCGGACGATTTCCACCCACTCCTCCGGCTGCCCGAAGAGCGCGGACGTGACCTTGCCGAGCGCGACGACGGCCGCGCCGGTGAGCGTCGCGACGTCCACCAGATGCGTCGCCCCGAGGTGTTGCGCGTACCACAAACCATCGCCGAGGATGAGCCGGCCTTCGGCATCGGTGTTTATCACTTCGACGGTCTTGCCCGACGCGGACGTCAGGACGTCGCCGGGCTTCACGGCCCGGCCGCCAGGCATGTTTTCCGTCGTGGGGACGACGCCGATGACGTTGATGGGCGCTTTCAGCAGCGCGATGGCGCGCATCGCGCAGATGACGGCGGCGCCTCCCGCCATGTCGTCCTTCATGCGCTCCATGCCGTCGGCCGGCTTGATGGAAATGCCGCCGGTGTCGAACGTCACGCCTTTGCCAACGAGCCCGAGCACCGGCGTCGCCGGGGCGCCCGGCGGACTGTGGCGCATCACGATCACGCGCGGCGGCTCCGCGCTCCCCCGCGCGACCCCGAGAAGCAGGCCCATCCCGAGCTGCCCGATTTCGCGCTCCCCGAGCACGTCCACGCCGACGCCTACAGCCCTGCAGATCTCTGCGGCGCGATCGGCAAAGACCGACGGCGTCAGCACGTTCGAGGGCTCGTTGGAGAGCTCGCGGGCGAAATTGCAGCACTCGCCGAGGATCCGTCCCCGCTCGACGCGCGCCTCGAGGGCCGACCGATCATCCTCTGGGCCGCCTGCGAGGATCAGGATCTCATCCAGCGCCGGTGCGGCCCGGTCGCCGCTCTTGTAACGATCGCCGCTGAACGCCGCGAGCGCCAGCCCTTCCGCGGCCGCCTGGACCGCCTCGGGAAGCGGGATGTCTCCACGGTTGAGCCACGCGAAACGTTGCACGCGGCGCTGTCGAGCTTGCAAGGCCGCGGCGGTGGCGACGCGCCGCAACCGCTCCGTCGTGAAATCGGCTCGCTTGCCCGCGCCGATGAAAGCAATGCGGCCGGCCCGCCACGCGTTGGTGACCGTCGTGATGAAGATTTCGTACGGCCTTCCTTCGATTTCGCGCGACTCGAGGGCCCGCATCAACGCGTTGCCCGTCGCATCGTCGAGCGCGCGGAGATCCGCCGCGGGATCGTCGCCTTCGAAAATCGGGACCGCGATGAGGTCGGTCTCAACGTCAGCCGGGGACGCGCCACTCACGGCCAAGGCGGGAACTACAGCGGTCGGGGACATCCCGAACATTATAAGTGGATTACGGTACTGTCGCGGCGGTTCACGCGGCCGGCTCCTGCTAGAATGATCGCCTGCCCCAAGGGAGGTCGCCGATGCAACTGCCCGTCGCTCGCCGCGCGTTCCCCGCGATTCTCGGCGCGCTGATCGTCGGTTTCGGGTCTTGTCTACCCTCGATTGCCGCTGCCGGTGCCGATAAGAAGGCCAAACCGAGCGTCTCCGTGCGGGCGTCGCCGACCATCGGGTTCTCCCCCGCCCGCATGGTGCTCACCGCCGAGCTCAAAGGCGGAGCGGACGACTACGAAGACTTCTACTGCGCGTCGATCGAGTGGGAGTGGGGGGACGAAACACGGTCGGAGTCGCGCGCCGATTGCGAGCCGTACGAAGCCGGAAAGAGCGAGATCAAGCGGCGATTCGTGATCGAGCACACCTACAATTTCTCCGGAGACTATCGCGTCCAGTTTCGGCTGAAGCAGAAGAACAAGATCGTGGGCAGCGGCTCGACCGACATCAAGATCCGGCCGGGCATCCGCGATGGGTTTGATCGCTAGTCCGAATCACTAATCCTTGAATCCCTGAATCTGAATCCTCGAATCGGCGATTCAGGGATTCAATGATTCAACGATTAGTTAGGGATTAGGGATTAGGGATTAGGGATCGATCTGAATCCCGGCCGCAGCTCCCGTCCCTGGAACAGGCGCGTGCGGACTTCGGTCGAGACGCTGTGCAGGTAGTCCGACACCTGCAGCACGGCGTTGAACAGGAACTTGCCCACTTTCACGAGCGACACCGTGCCTTCGTCGCGCCCGAAGACCGCCTCGCCGGTGTCCTCGATGTCCCGCTCGGCGATGGTCCCGACGGTCGCGATCATCCGGAGATAGTAGCGGCTCCCGTCCGAGACGGCGTCGGCGGGTGCGACGTCGACGCGCAGAGGCACGACATCGGGGTACGCGGCGACCGACAGGACTTGTCCGAACGCATCCGAGATCGCGATCTTCGCCGTCGCCGGATCGCGGACGATGCGAAACACCGTCACGATGGCCGGCCGCACCAGGCGATCCCACACGGGGCGGTCTTCCCACAACTCCGCCTGCACGCGCATGTACAGGGGGCCTCCCGACTGCAGGATCTGCCGGAAGTTCTCCGGGAACACGTCGCGCAGATCGAGCGCGGCGCGGACTTTCGGCCCGACGGTACGGACCTCGCTGACGCGGGCGTCGAGCGCGGAGGCCGGGGCTGCCCCGGCGATCGACGCAATCAGGAAGACCAGGACGCACGCGGGAGCGAGCCGCCTGGTGGACATCAGAACGTCGGACCCAGGCGCACAAGAATCTGGCGCGATTGCGGAATGTCGTTCAGCCGGTATCCCACCTCGATCCGGAACGGACCGGCCTGCAGCCCGGCGCCGATGCCTCTCAGCCACTCGGTCGAGGACGACCCGATCGGCCGGTCGATTCGGCCTGCATCGAAGAAGACCACCGCCCCCAGGGTGCTGCGGCCGTCGCGATGGTTTCCCGCGAGATCGATGCGGTACTCCGCGTTGACGAGCACCATGCGCTCGCCGGCGGCCTCCTTGAACGCGTAGCCGTGCACCGTGCCGACGCCGCCGATCGCAAACCGCCGCTCGATCGGCAAGGTGCCGCCCGAGAATCCGGCGAGCAGGCGCGCCGCCACCGACTGGCGCGGCAGCACCGGAACATAGGCGCGGGCATTGAGGATGTGGCGATCGAAGGTGTGATCGCCGCCGAGGCCGCGCCCGGCCACTTCGCTGGTCCAGTCGATGCGCGAGCCGTAGTCCTGCCGGCGCGTGCCGCGAAACAGGTCGTCAGCGAGATGGCGCTCGAAGCCCGCGGCAATCCCGTCGCCCGCGATGCCGCGGCTGTCGAACGTGTAGGCGAGCACGATCGCGTGGAGCTCGGCGGACGCGACGGGCGTGTTCGGCCGGAACGTCTGATCGTCGCGAAACACGCTGAAGTTGGTTTCGTTCTGCAGCGGGTCGTGCTTGTCCCATCGCCCCGAGACGAGCAGTTCCTGCTTCGTGCCGGGCCGGAACGCGACGTGCACCTGTGTGCCGCGCCGCCGATAGTAGTCGCGGAACGTGTTCTTGAAGCCGACCGCGACCAGCGACTGCTCGGTCGTGCTCAACCGGAATAAGTCGTCGGTCCCGGTCAGGTCGTGGGCCTCTGCCCCCATGAAGAGCCGCGGGTCGTTCAGGAGCACCCGTTCGATGCCGACCGAGTACCCCGTGTATTCACGGCTGAACTTGTACGACACGTAGCCGCTGATGAAGGTGTAGTTCGGACCGGTGCGATCGAAGGCCGTCGCTTGAAACCCGATGCCCGGCGCGAACCCGTCCACGGGATTGTAGAGATCTTCCCGCGAGCCGCTGCCGGTCGTCAGCGAGAACCGCCCGCGCTCGCGGCGCAACGGGACGACGAGGACCTGCCGGCCGGCCCGATCGACGAGCTCGACTTCGTCGTGCGCGCTGGCGCGCGAGCGGCTCACGCGGAGCGCGCCCTCGGCCGCCGCGAGCAGCCGCCCGACCGCGCTCCCCACCGTGCGCCGGTTGTACACCGTCCCCTCGCGGACGTCGTAGCTCGCCAGGCCCTTCTTGAACGATTGCGCCACGTCCGGGGAGACGCCCACGACTTCGATCTCGTCGATGCGCCCTTCGCGGACGGTGAGGGTGAGCCGGCCGGTCTGGCTGTCGAAGGCCGGCTCGACGGCGGCGGTATACCCCTCGTGCTCGTATCGCTGGCGCAGGGAGCCGGCGACGTCTTCGGGCGATCCGGGCAGCGGCGCGCCGATCCTCAAATCAAGGAGCCACATGACGTCGTCCCGGGTGAAGACGGTCGCATTCTGGAGGACGAGCTCGTTCAGGGCCGGGCCGGTCTGCGGGGGGCGGGGCGCATCCTGCGCGAAGAGGGACGAGGCGAACAGCGCCGTACAGAGGACGGCCGCGAGGCGGGACAGCAGGCGCGCGCAGGTTCGGCGTCCGTTCCGGGTCATCGCTGAGGGCTTACCGCTGGTGCTCGACACGGACGAGCGTGACGGGAACAAAGTTCCGGCCGCTCAACCGATATCCGCGGACATCGGGCGCCGCCTGGTGCGCGAGCGAGACGATGATATACAGGAATTCCTCATAGTGGGCCTCGGCGAGGTCCGTCGGCGACGGGACGGCCGGCGACCGGGGGTGCGAGTGGTACGCGCCAAGCACGGCGCGCCCCTCGGCGCGCGCGCGCTTCATGACCGCCAAATGCTCGGCGGGGTCGATGAGGTACGTCTTCACGCTCTCGCGGACGTTGCGCGTCCGGACCGACTCTTCAATCTGGCCGGGGACGCCGAGGAGCAGCCCGCAGCATTCGAGCGGCGCATCCTGCCGGGCGTGTTCGATCATGGCCGCGACGACGTCGGAGTGGATCTCAATCACTAATCACTAATCCTGGAATCATCGAATCCTTGAATCACCGAATTCTCGCTCTCGATTGTGCTGACAGCGCGCGCCACGCGTGGCTTTTTTGGCGCGGGCAGGCCTGAAGGCCTGCGCTACGTACTGCGATTCGCAGATTCAAGGATTCAACGATTAGTGATGAGTGATTGTCACTGCGCCTCAACGATCATGGCCGTGCCCATGCCGCCGCCGATGCAGAGCGACGCCGCCCCGCGCCCCCCTCCACGCGCCTGCAGGGCGTGCACCAGCGTCGTCAGGACGCGTGCGCCGCTGGCGCCGATGGGATGTCCCAGCGCGATCGCGCCGCCGTGGACGTTCACCTTGGCGGGATCGAGCTTCAGCTCGCGAACGACGGCCAGCGACTGCGCGGCGAAGGCTTCGTTGAGCTCGATGAGGTCGAGGTCGTCGAGCGAGAGGCCCGCGCGGGCGACGGCCTTGCGCATCGCCTCCACCGGGCCCATGCCCATGATCATCGGATCGACACCGACCGTGCAGTACGCGAGGATGCGCGCGAGCGGCTGGCGTCCCAGCTCTTTCGCTTTCTTCGCGGTCGCGATCACCAGGGCCGCGGCGCCGTCGTTGATGCCGGACGAGTTGCCGGCCGTGACCGAGCCGTCCTTGACGAACGCCGGCCGGAGCGCGGCCAGCGTCTCCGTCGTCGTACCGCCTCTGGGGTATTCGTCCCTGGTGACCTTCAGCGGCGGACCTTTGCGCTGCGGCACGTCTACCGGAACGATCTCCCGATCGAAGACGCCCGAGTTGACCGCGTCGGCCGCTCGCCGCTGGCTCCCGGCTGAGAACGCGTCCTGGTCGGCGCGCGTCACGCGGTAGCGCGTCGCGATCTCTTCGGCCGTCATGCCCATGTGGCAGCCGTTGATCGAGCAGGTCAACCCTTCCAGGAGCATCGAATCGACGGCCTCCCCGTTGCCCATGCGATAGCCCCAGCGCGCGCCCTTCAGCAGATACGGCGCGTTGCTCATCGACTCGGCGCCGCCGGCCAGTATCAGGTCGATGAACCCGGCCTTGACCGCCTCGACCGCGTGCACGACCGCCTGCAGCCCGGATCCGCAGACGCGGTTGATGGTCTCCGCCGGCACTTCGACGGGCACCCCTGCCTTGATGGCGGCCTGCCTCGCGACGTTCATCCCGGCGCCGGCCTGGAGCACGCACCCCATGATCACGTCGCCGACGTCCTTCGCGTCGATCCCCGCGCGCGCGATCGCCTCGCGGATGACGATCGCGCCGAGATCGGCCGCGGATAGATCCTTGAACACGCCCCCGAACGAGCCGATGGGCGTGCGGCAGGCACTCAGAATGACAGCTTCATCCAAGACAATTCTCCAAGGGCGACGGAACACGGAAAAAACACGGAACACGGAAGAAACACGGGAAGCCACGGATGAACACGGATTGACACGGATGCTGTCACGCTGCAGCGCACTCGAGCGCCGGCCGAAGGCCGGCGTCGGCCAGTCAGGTGAGATTGAAATGCAAGCAGCGAGGCGCAGTGCATGCTGCTTGCATTCTCAATCTCGCCTGACCGGCCCCGCGCTCCGCGCGGCTCGAGTGCGCGCAAGGGCGCGAATGTAGCGTGACGCATCCGTGTGAATCCGTGCAATCCGTATAATCCGCGGCCGCCGTGGTCACGATTGCAGCTGGACACGATTTCGGAATTGCTCCAGCGCCTCGGGGTTGGCCAGCGCCTCGCGGTTGCTCACCTCGCGGCCGTGGATGACGTCGCGGACGGCGAGCTCCACGATCTTGCCGCTCTTCGTCCGCGGGATCTCCGTGACTTGCACGATACGCGCCGGCACGTGGCGCGGAGTGGTGTTGGCCCGGACGTGCTGCCTGATGCGGCTCTCGAGCTCCGGGGTCAACGTCAGGCCGTCGCGCAGGCGGACGAACAGGACGATCCGTTCGTCGTGCTCCCACTGCTGGCCGACGACCAGGCTCTCGACGATCTCGTCGAGCTGCTCGACCTGCCGGTAGATCTCGGCGGTGCCGATGCGCACGCCTCCAGGGTTGAGCACCGCATCCGAGCGGCCGTAGATGATGACCCCGCCATGCCCGGTCAGCTCGACGTAGTCGCCGTGGCACCAGACGCCGGGGTACTTGTCGAAATAGGCCGCGCGGTATTTGCTGCCGTCCGGGTCGTTCCAGAAGCCCAGCGGCATCGACGGGAACGGCATCGTGCAGACGAGCTCCCCCTTTTGCCCGACGACCGGCCGGCCGTGCTCGTCGAACACTTCGACCTTCATCCCCAGCGCGCGCGCCTGGATCTCGCCCTTCCAGACGGGGCCTACCGGGTTGCCGACGACGAAGCAGGCCACGATGTCGGTGCCCCCCGACATCGACGCGAGGTGGAGGTCCCTCTTGACGTGCTCGTAGACGAACTCGAAGCTCTCCGGCGCCAGCGGCGATCCCGTGGACGTCATCGTCCTCACGCGCTCGAGCCGATGCGTGTCGACGGGCGAGAGCCCGGCTTTGGCGACGGCGTCGATGAACTTCGCCGACGTGCCGAAGAGCGTCATGCCGGTCTCGTCCGCGAAATCGAACAGCACGTTGCCGTCCGGGTGAAACGGCGAGCCGTCGTACAGCAGCAGCGTCGCGTTGGAGGCGAGGGCCGTCAGGAGCCAGTTCCACATCATCCACCCGCAGGTGGTGAAGTAGAAGACGCGATCGCCGGGGTGAATGTCGCAGTGAAGCTGATGCTCCTTCAGATGCTGGATCAGCGTACCGCCCGCTCCGTGCACGATGCACTTCGGTACGCCGGTCGTCCCGGACGAATACAGGATGTAGAGCGGGTGGTTGAACGGGAGCGCTTCGAACTCGAGTGGCGGAGCGTCGCCGGCGCCGAGGAACTCCTCCCACTGGACTCCGCCGCGCACCGTATCGACCGCCGGGCGGGAGCCGATGTACGGGACGATCACGGCGCGTTCGATTGACGGGATCGCGGCGGTGATGGCCGCCACGCGGGACATCACGTCGTGTGTCTTCCCGCCGTAGAAGTATCCGTCGCAGGCGACGAGCAGCCGCGGCTCGATCTGCCCGAAGCGATCCAGGACGCCCTGCACGCCGAAGTCCGGCGAGCACGACGACCACACCGCGCCGATCGCGGCAGCCGCGAGCGCCGCGACGATCGTCTCGGGCATGTTCGGCATGTAGGCGGCGACACGATCGCCCGGACGAAGGCCGGCCGCCCTGAACGCGGCGGCACAGCGTGCGACATCGGCATACAGATCCGCTTCGCTGAGCGTTCGTCGCCGGCTGCCCTTCGCCGTTGAAGATGATGGCCGGCGTTCGTCCCGCGGCGTCTCAGGAGGTTCTCCGCGAAGTTGATCCGTGCGTCGGGAAAAAACCGCGCGCCCGGCATCTTGCCGAGATCGTCCACGACGCGGCTGCCCATCTCGCCGAGAATTCCGGTGAACCTCCACACGATTCGCCAGAAATCCTCAGGGCGCTCGATCGAGAAACGATAGAGGTCGTCGTAGGAGGAGGCCTCGACGCCGGCCTCTTCACGAACGGTGCGCATGAACGCGGTCAGGCGTGCGCGTGCGATGCGATCGGCGGAGGGGACCCAGAGTGGCTCGGACATGCTTCGTCAGACGTGAACGATGTAGTCTTCCGTCTTGTAGACCTTGAAACCCCGCTTGAGGTAGTTGGGAAGCGCGGAGGGATGATCGAGGGTGCTCGTGTGGACCCACACGCGGGTCGCGCCGGCGTCCCAGGCCCGTTGAACGGCCTGCGTCAGCAGGTGCCCGCCGAGCCCGCGTCCCAGGAACTCCCGCAACAGGCCGAAGTACGCGATCTCGATCGACCCGTCGGGATCGCGCCGCAATTCGAAGTATCCGGCCGGCGCGCCCCACACGGTCAAGAGCCAGAGCGTCACCGCCGGGTCGGCGAGATAGGCACGAATCTCGGCCGGCGACCACGGGAGCCGATCGACCCACTGGTGCGCACGGCCGACCTCGGCGTAGAGAAACCGCCAGAACGCCGGCGGGCAGTCGAGGACGCGCTCGACGCGCCAGGCGGCATCCGGAAGGGTCGCGTGCGACAGCGATGACGGGTCGCGCATCTCCAGGTAGGTCCGTGAGGCTTTCAGCAGGCGGCCGCTCATCGAGTCTCAGTCTCCTTCGAGGACACGCTTCCAGCGCGCGGCCGAGTCGAACGTCCGCTGCAGCGCGTCGGCGCTGCCGGCGGTGTTCGGCTTGAGCTGGAGCAGAATCGCCACCAGCTCGTCGATGGCGCGCGCGATGTTGCCGGCGTTGCTCGCGTTGATGTCGCGCCAGATGTCCGGCGGGCTCGACGCGAGGCGCGTGGTGTCCCGCAGGCCCCGGCCCGCAAGCGCGAGCCCCTCGGCGCCGGTGCGCTCTCCCACCAGGTGCATCAGCGCGCTGGCGGCCAGCTGCGGCAGGTGGCTGAGATACGCGACGAGCGAGTCGTGCGCCTCCGGCGTCATGATGTGGACCCGTGCGCCGAGCGCTTCGACGAGCGCCGACACGCCGGCGTGCGCCGTGGCCGCCTCCTCGGATGAGCTCGATGGCGTGAGAATCCACGGGCGCCCCTCGAACAAATCGGCGCGGGCCGCTTCGACGCCGCCGACCGCGGCCCCCGCGAGCGGATGTCCGCCGACGAACTTCAGGCGCTCGGGCAGCGCGCGCGCCGCCGCCATGGTCTCGAGCTTGGTGCTGCCCACGTCGGTGACGACGGCGTTGCCGGGCACGTGCGCCGGAAGCTCGGCGAGCAGCCGGACATTCGCGAGGACCGGCGCCGCCAGCACCACGAGCTGCGTGTCGGCCGCCACCACGAGATCGTCGGCGCCGACATCCGCCGCGTGCGCGCGCATCGCGGCCTCGATCACGTCCTTGCGATCCACCGCGACGATGAGCACCGACGGCCACAACCGCCGCACGCCGAGCGCGATCGACGCACCGATCAAGCCGAAGCCGATGATGGCGATCCGTTGAAAGGGAGGGTCGGGAGCGCCTGCCCCACGCGCTCCAGCCATCGGCAACAACTTCGACACTTATCTGTTTATCTTGGGAATGAGGGGTTGGCGTTGTGTTTTTTGGGAGTTGACACTGCAGTTGTCCGCTTACACGCCCCACCCGCGACGGGCGACCGGCTCGAGGCAGATGCTCCGGCCGATCGCGGGGGCAATGATCCGCAGTTCCGCCATGAGATGGTCGAACTGCGCGGGAAACAGCGATTGCGCGCCGTCGCTGAGCGCGTGATCGGGATCGTGGTGCACTTCGATCAGGAGACCGTCGGCGCCGGCCGCCACCGCCGCGCGGGCCATCGGCGCGACCTTGTCGCGGCGTCCGGTGCCATGACTCGGGTCGACGAGGATCGGCAGGTGGCTCAGCTTCTGGACGACGGGGATGGCGGAGATGTCCAGCGTGTTCCGCGTGTAGCTCTCGAACGTCCGGATGCCCCGCTCGCACAGCATCACGCTCATGTTGCCGCCGGCCAGGATGTATTCCGCCGAGAGCAGCCATTCCTCGATCGTCGCCGAGATCCCCCGCTTCAGGAGGATCGGGACGCGCGAGTGTCCGAGCTCGCGCAGCAGCGTGAAGTTCTGCATGTTGCGCGCGCCGACCTGCAGGATGTCGGAATACTTGGCGACGACCTCGAGCTGGCTGATGTCCATGATCTCCGACACCAGCTTCAGGTTGTGGCGATCGGCGGCGCTGCGGAGCAGCCGCAGCCCCTCCTCGCCCAGGCCCTGGAAGCTGTACGGCGAGCTGCGCGGCTTGAAGGCGCCTCCCCGGAGGACTTTCGCGCCGGCGCGCTTGACCGCGGAGGCGGCCGCCTCGACCTGCTCTTCGGTCTCGGCCGAACACGGCCCGGCCATCACGATGACCTCGTCGCCGCCGACGCGGAGGTCGCCGACCGCGATGACGCTGTTCTCGGACTTGAACGTCCGGCTCGCCAGCTTGTAGGGCTCGGTGATGCGCAGCACTTCCTGCACCCCCTCGAGCACCTCGAGCAGCCGGGGATCCCCCAGCCGGTTGCCGCCGACCGCGCCGATCACCGTCCGCAGCGCACCCGTCGAGCGGTGCACGTCGAACCCCATCTCGACGAGCTGCGAGATGACGCGCTGCACCTGCTCGTCCGTCGCCCGCTCTTGCATCACTACAACCATGATTACCTTCGCTATCGGGATCCGGGACTCGGGACTCGGGACTCGGATCCGAAACCTTGCTAACTTCGCTATCGGGATCCGGATGACTCGGACGATCCGAAACCTTACAGCTTCACTAGGATCGACTCGGATCGATCCGGTTCACGGAGTTAAAACGTCGTAATCATTCATCGTCGCCGATTTCCAGATTCCGCGGATCCCGAGTCCCGGATCCCGAGTCCCGGTAGCGAAGCCTCTAATGCCGCGGAGTCTCCAATTGATCATTCTACGCCCCCGTCGGCGATGCGCTCGAGGCGCCGCGCTTCGTCGATGATGCGCTCGAACAGCCGTTTCACCGCGCCGTCGTCGAGCGGCCCGGCATTGACGCGCTGGACGTGGTCGAGCACTTCCGACTCGCGCGTCGGCTGGTACAGCTCGAGCCCGGCCGCTTTCTTCTCGTGCCCGATCTCCAGCGCGCACGCCGCCCGCGCGCTCAACAGCTTGACGAGCTGTTCGTCGATCTCGTCGATGCGGCGGCGGAGCTCGTCCAGCCGGCTCACACCGCGCTCTTCAGCCATCGCACGTAATCGCCGGCGCGCTCGGCCACGTCGCCGGACTTTCCATGTTCCGCAATCACGCTCACGAGGGCGCTGCCGACCACTGCCGCGTCGGCCGACGCGCAGGCTTCGGCCACCTGTTCGGGCGACGAGATGCCGAAGCCGACGGCCACGGGCAGCGCCGACTGCGCGCGCACCCGCGCCACGAGGCTGGCGATGTCGTCCGACAGCCGGTCGCGCGCGCCCGTGACTCCGAGCCGGGAGATCACGTACAGAAAACCGCGGCCGAGCTCGCCCGATCGCCGGATGCGCGCGTCGGTCGTCGTCGGGCTGATCAGGAAGATCGGATCGAGGCCGGCGGCCACCATCGGCGCGCGCAGCGGTTCGGCCTCCTCCACCGGATAGTCCAGGATCAGCACGCCGTCCACACCGGCGGCCTTGGCCGTGCGGGCAAACACCACGGGATCCATGCGGACCACGGGGTTCGCGTACGTGAAGAGCACGATGGGCGTGTCCACCGACTCGCGGACCGCGCGCACCAGGTCGAGCGTGCCGCGCAGCGTCATGCCGGCGGCCAGCGCGCGTTCGGTGGCGCGCTGGATCACCGGGCCGTCGGCGAGCGGATCCGAAAAGGGCACGCCGACCTCGAGCACCGCCGCACCGGCGCGCGACAGCGCGATGAGGATCTGGACGGACGTCTGGCCATCCGGATCGCCGGCCGTGCTGTAGGTAATGACCCGCCGCTGACGCGGTCCGGCGAACGCGTCCTGAATCCGTGTCATCCGCGCACCGCCGTTGCCGTCGCGGCGGCCGCATCGAGGATCTTCTGCACGCTGAGCACGTCCTTGTCGCCGCGTCCCGACAGGTTGACCAGGAGCACCTCGCCGCGCCCCATCTCGGGCGCCAGCCGGCAGACGTGGGCGATCGCGTGCGACGACTCGAGCGCCGCCAGGATCCCCTCCTCGCGCGCGAGGCGTTGGAACGCCGCGAGCGCGTCGGTGTCGTCGATCCACGTGTATTCCGCTCGTGCGGAGTCGTGCAGCCACGCGTGCTCCGGCCCAACGGCCGCGTAGTCCAGCCCGGCCGAAATCGAATGTGTGAGCTCGATATTGCCGTCGTCGTCCTGCAGCACGTAGCTGCGCGTGCCCTGCAGCACGCCGGAGCTTCCCCCCGCGAACCGCGCGGCGTGCGCCCCGGGCCGGATCCCGTGGCCGCCGGCTTCGACGCCGATCAAACGGACCGACGGATCGGCGATGAACGCGTCGAAGATCCCCATGGCGTTGCTGCCGCCGCCCACGCAGGCGACGATGGCGTCCGGGAGCCGGCCAATCTGATCGAGACACTGGCCGCGCGCCTCCTGGCCGATGACCGACTGGAACTCGCGAACCATGAGCGGATACGGGTGCGGCCCCAGGACGGATCCGAGCAGGTAGTAGCTGTCGGCGACGTTGGTGACCCAGTCGCGCATCGCCTCGTTGATGGCGTCCTTCAACGTGCGCGCGCCGGCGTCCACGCGCCGCACGGTCGCGCCAAGGAGCTGCATCCGGAAGACGTTCAGCGACTGGCGCTCCATGTCGTCGGCGCCCATGTAGACTTCGCAGTCGAGCCCCAGGAGCGCACAGACCGTGGCCGTCGCGACGCCGTGCTGCCCGGCGCCGGTCTCGGCAATCACGCGCCGCTTCCCCATCCGCTTGGCCAGGAGCGCCTGCCCGAGCGCGTTGTTGATCTTGTGGGCCCCCGTGTGCGCGAGGTCCTCGCGCTTGAGGAAGATGCGCGCGCCGCCGAGCGATTCGGAGAGCCGCCGGGCTTCATACAGCGGCGTGGGCCGTCCCACGTAGTTGCGCAGCAGCTCGCCGAGCGTGGCGCGGAAGGCGCCGTCCGCGCGAGCCGCGAAGTACGCGCGCTCGAGCTCGTCGACTGGTGCGACGAGCGTCTCGGGAACGAACCGTCCGCCGTACGCGCCGTAGTAGCCGCGCGCGTCGGGATCGCGATGGCCGAATGATGGGTTCATGGCTGTTTGCCGATCTCTCGTCGTCTCGGGTCTCAGGTCTCTCGTCTTTGGTCTCTGGTCGTTGGTTTCACCGCCGCAAGCGCTGCGAAGAACTCGCGGAGCTTCACCGGATCCTTGACGCCCGGCCTGGACTCGACGCCGGACGAGACGTCGATCATGTACGGCCGCACGCGCGCGACGGCCTCGCCGACGTTCACCGCCGTCAGACCGCCCGACAGTATCGTGCGGCGGCGCGCAGCGACCGCCGCGGCGACGCTCCAGTCGATGGTCCGGCCCGTGCCGCCGCGGCGGACGGGATCGTGCGCGTCGAGCAGGACCGTCACGAAAGGCGGAACCAGGTCGATGGCCGTGGCCTCGAAGCTTTCCGTGACCGGTACCGCTTTGATCAGCCGTTGCGTCAGGCGGATGAAGCTCGCGATCGACTCCGAGCCGTGGAGCTGCACGGCGCCGAGAGGAATCAGGCGCGCGACCCCCATGACGAACTCGACCGGTTGATCGACGAATACGCCGACCGGCGTCACCCCGGGCGGCAGCGCAGCCGCGACCGCGCGGGCGCGGTACGGATCGATGAACCGCGGGCTCTCCGGCCAGAAGACGAATCCCACCGCCGACGCGCCCAGATCGGTTGCGAGCACCGCGTCCTGGATGCGCCTGATCCCGCAGACCTTGACGCGCGTCAGGGCCGCGTCCGCATCGCGGACCTCCGTGCGCGGCAGGCTGCTCAATTGGACAAGAGCTCCCGCAGCGCCGCACCAGGATCGGGCTGCGCGATCAGGCGCTCCCCGACCAGGAACGCGTGATAGCCGGCGGCCGACAGCTTCACGAGGTCTTCCGGCCGGCGTATGCCGCTTTCGGCAACCGCGGTCACATCACGCGGCAGCCTGGCCGCGACCGTGTCGAACACGCCGAGGTCCACGCTCAACGTCCGCAGGTTCCGGCTGTTGACGCCCACGAGACGCGCGCCCGCATCCAGCGCGCGCTCCAGCTCGGAAACGTCGTGCACTTCGACCAGCGCCGCAAGCCGAAGACCCTCGGCAGCGTCGAGCAGCCGCCGCAAATCCTGCTGCCCCAGCGCCCCGACGATGAGCAGCGCGGCGTCCGCCCCGAGCACCGCCGCTTCCAGCAACTGGTACTCCGACACGATGAAGTCCTTGCGGAGGAGCGGGAGATCGACCGCGGCCCTGACCTCGCGGAGGTGTTGCGGATCGCCATCGAAAAACGTGGGCTCGGTGAGCACGGAAATTGCCGCCGCGCCGGCATCCGCGTACGCGCGCGCGTGCGCGGCAGGATCGTAACAGGCCCGGAGGATGCCCCTCGACGGCGACCGCCGCTTGCACTCGGCGATAATGCGCGGCACGCCCACTCCTGTCCCGCTCCCCGTGCCCGGGCCGCGCAGCGCGCGCTCGAATTCCACCCCGCGCGGCGTCCTCGTCTGCTCTCGTCCCAGGACCGCCGCGGGCTTCGCGGCTTCGCGCACCTGCACGATCCGGCGCGTGGCGGCCACGATCGTCGCGAGCAGATCCGCCTGGGCAGCGGCAGTCGTCACGACGCCGCGGCCGTCCTGCCCGCGTTCGAGACCGTGACGAGCTTGTCGAGCACACCGGCCGCCCCGCCGCTGTCGAGCGCCGCGCTCGCGCGCTGAATGCCGTCCGCGATTGTCGTCACCGCACCGGCAATCAGCAGCGATGCGGCGGCGTTCAGCGCGACGATGTCGCGCGGCGCGCCTGTTGCACCGCCGAGGACGGCGCGGGCAATCACGGCGTTCTCGGCGGCATCTCCGCCGCGCAGGGCCTCGGGCGCCGCCTTCGGCACGCCGAAATCCAGCGGGTGCACGTAGAACGTGTTCACGGCGCCCTGCCGGCACTCCGAGACCTTCGTGTAGCCGGTCGTCGAGATCTCGTCGAGGCCGTCGGCCCCGTGCACGACCCACGCGCGCTCGGACCCCAGGAGCGCGAGCGACCGCGCGACGAGCTCGGTCAGCTCCGGCCGCGGCACGCCCACGAGCTGCCGCGACGCGCCCGCCGGGTTCGTCAGCGGGCCGAGCAGGTTGAAGGCCGTGCGGACACCGAGGTCGCGGCGCGCGCCCGCGGCATGGCGCATCGACGGATGAAACGTCGGCGCGAAGAAGAAGGCAATCCCGGCCTCCTCGAGACACCGCTCGACGACGGGGGGCTCGGCGGTGATGTGCACGCCGAGCGCTTCGAACAGATCCGCGCTGCCGCACCGGCTGGACACCGATCGGTTGCCGTGCTTCGCCACGCGGACCCCGCACGCCGCGAGCACGAGGGCCGCGACGGTCGAGACGTTGAACGTATGCGCGCGATCGCCTCCGGTCCCGCACGTGTCGAACACGGGAGCATATTCGCGGGACAGCCGCGTCGCGCGGCCGCGCATCGTCCGGGCCAGCCCGACGATTTCCGCGGGCCGCTCGCCTTTCATCCCGAGCGCGATGAGCAGCCCGGCAATCTGCGCCGGCTGCGCGCGCCCCTCCATGATCTCTTCCATCGCGCCCGCCGCCTCGTCCATCGTGAGGTCCTGGCGCCGCTGCAGCTTCTCGAGCAGATTGGCAAACATCACAGGTCGAGCTCGAGGAAATTGCGCAGGACCTGCTTGCCTTCGCCGGTCAGCACCGATTCGGGATGGAACTGGACGCCGTGCACCGGGAACGTCCGGTGCCGCACCCCCATCAGCGTCCCGTCGTCGGTCCGCGCCGCCGCTTCCAGCGATTCGGGGAGCGGCTCGGCGACGACGAGCGAATGGTAGCGTCCGGCGATGAAGGGTTGGGAGACCCCGCGGAACACGCCGCGCCCGTCGTGCTGCACCGACGAGGTCTTGCCGTGCATCAGCTGCGGCGCGCGGACGACTTCCCCGCCGAAGGCGATGCCGATGCCCTGGTGACCGAGGCACACGCCGAGAATCGGCAGGTGCGGGCCGAAGCGCGTGATGACGGCGACGGTGATCCCGGCGTCTTCCGGCCGTCCCGGACCGGGCGAGATGACGATCCGCTCCGGCTTCAGCTCGGCGATCTCGTCGAGCGTGATCTCGTCGTTCCGCTTCACCAGAGGCGGCGCGCCCAGCTCGCCGAGGTACTGCGCGAGGTTGTAGGTGAACGAATCGTAGTTGTCGATGAGGAGAATCACGTGAGACCCGCCTCCGCCATCGCGAGCGCCGTCAGCAACGCCCTGGCCTTGTCGCGCGTCTCCTCGTACTCCGCCGCCGGGTTGGAATCGGCCACGATCCCCGCGCCGGCCTGCACGCGCGCCCGGCCGTTGCGGATCGTAATCGTACGGATCGTGATGCAGAAGTCGAGGTTCCCCGCGAAGTCGATGTAGCCGACCGCCCCGGCGTAGACGTCGCGGCGGGTCGGCTCGAGCTCCGAGATGATCTGCATGGCGCGGATCTTCGGCGCGCCCGAGACCGTCCCGGCCGGGAAGCAGGCCACCAGCGCGTCGAGGCGGTCGCGGTCGGCCGCGAGCCGGCCGTCCACGGTGGAGACGAGGTGCATGACGTGGGAGTAGCGCTCGAGCGCCATGTATTGCGGCACGCGGACCGATCCGAACTCGCAGACGCGCCCGAGGTCGTTCCGCCCGAGATCGACCAGCATCACGTGCTCGGCGCGTTCCTTCTCGTTGCGCTTGAGCTCTTCGCCCAGACGTTGGTCGTCCTGTTCGTTCGCGCCGCGCGGCCGCGTGCCCGCGATGGGGTGCGTCTCGACCCGCCCCCCTTCGACGCGCACGAGCATCTCGGGCGACGATCCGACGATCGCCAGGCCGCCCATGCGCATGAAATACATGTACGGCGACGGGTTGACGTGCCGCAGCGCGCGGTAGACGGTGAACGGATCGGCCGTGACGTCGGCTTCGAAGCGCTGCGACAGCACGGCCTGGTAGATGTCGCCCGCGGCGATGTGCTCCTTGATCGTGCGCACACCGGCCTCGAACGTCTCCTTCGGCATGTTCGACCGGACGACGGGGGGCGCCTGGGTCTGCGGCTCCGGCTGCGACAGCCCGCGCTCCAGCTCGCGCTCCAGGAACTGAATCTTCGCGCACGCGAACTGATAGAGGGCGCGCAGGTCTTCGTTCGACGTGACGCGCGCGTTGGCGATGATCAGGATGCGATGCTTCACGTGATCGAACGCCAGCACCGTGTCGAACAGCATGAAACCGGCGTCGTCTTCGGCCGCAGCCGCGCTGCCGTCGGTGCCCCACACCGCACGCGACCAGGCGTCGGTCAGCACGGGCTCGAACACCGGAGAGGCGTCGTAGCCGATGAACCCGACGGCCCCGCCGGTGAACCGCGGGAGGTCCGGGACGAACGGCGCCTGGAACTCGGCCATGAGCCGCCGCAGCTCGGTGACGAACGGCTGGTCGCTGTCGGTCGTGACGCCCGATCGGTCGATGGACGTGCGGCCGGCGCGCTGGCGCAGGACGAGCACGGGATCCTTGCCGAGGAACGAGTACCGCGCCACGCGCTCGCCCCCTTCGACGCTCTCGAAGAGGAACGCGTAGTCGGAATGCTCCGCGATTTTCAGGAACGCGGAGACCGGCGTCAGCAGGTCGGCGATGATCTCCTTGACGACCGGCACGAACGTGCCGCGGCGCGCCAGATCCACGAACTCCTCGAAAGTGGTCTGCTTCACGTGTGCAATCCTTTGTCGGCGGTCGCGTCCGTGTCGGCGGTCTCGCGGTGCCGGCCGGGCACGGCGTCGGCCGCCGCCCGGAAGAGTCCCGCGGGAGGACGCCGATCGGTCCACAGCTCGAACTGCCGTTCCGCCTGCGCGACCAGCATCTCGATGCCTCCGATCGTCAGGCAGCCCTCGGCGCGCGCCCGGATGATGAGCGGCGTCTCGGCGGGAGCGTAGACGAGGTCGAACACGATCTCGCCGTCGAGCGGAACGCCGGCCATCGGATCGCCGCCGCGCGCCAGGCTGCCGCACGACGTGGCGTTGACGAGCACGTCCCAGCTCCCCGGGCGCGGGGGCCACGTCCCGACGGCGCCATGCGCGAGCTGCGCGAGCTCGCGCGCCGCGTCCGCCTTGCGCGCGCAGATGGTCACGGCGGCGCCCTGGGTCTCGAGCGCGACCGCGACCGCCCGAGCGGCCCCACCGGCGCCAAGCACCGTGGCGCGCGTGCCCTTGAGCGCCATGCGGCCCGCGAGCGGCGCGAGGAACCCTTCGACGTCGGTGTTCGCGCCCATCCAGCGCCCGTCGCGCGCCACGAGCGTGTTGACCGCCCCTACGCGCGGCGGCCAACGGATCGGTCTCGTCCACCTTCCCGAGCATCGCCACCTTGAATGGGGCGGTGATGCTCGCGCCGCGCACGTCGGCCTGCCGCGCGAACGCGGCGAAGTCGTCCACGTCGGCGGCCTCGAGCGGCACGTACACCGCGTTCAACCCCAACGCCGCGAAGCCTGCGTTGTGCATCACGGGCGAGAGCGAATGCGCGATCGGGTTCCCGACGACGCCGTACAGCGCCGCGTCGGGCCGGATGCGCCGGAACCGGAACTCGTCGAGAAGCCGTCGACGCCGGCATCTGTCCCGGCGCGATCCCGTCACCCGCATAGGTCCACCGGTTGCCGAGACGCGCGGCCAGGACCCGCGACGGGACGCCGGGCTGTCCCATGGCCAGCAGCACGTGATCGCCCTCGCCCTCCGGCGTCGCGATCTCGGGGCGGCCGGCGAGGTCCATCAGCGTCAGCACGTCGGTCAACCGGCGCGCTTCGATCGCGATCTTGATCACCTCGGCGCCGGTCGAGCGCATCGCCCGGGCGCGATCGGCCAGGTCGGACGGCGGATCGCCGAACAGGTGCGTCGAGAGCACGATGCCGCGGCCGCGACGGCGGCGCGTGATCGCGGGGACGAAGTCCGCCCGCGCCTCCACGTCGATGAACTCGGCCCCGCCGGCCTCCGCGGCCGACAGGATCCGCTCGCGCTCCTCTTCGGAGCCGGCGAACCCTCCGCCCTCCCACGCGGCGCGCAAGGTCACGATCACCGGGCGGCGGCGGCCTTCGATGGCTCCGAGCGCGTCCGGGCGGTCGACGCTGTCGAGGCGCAGCTCGACCAGGTCGGCGTTCGACGCGCTGTCCCTCGCGCGGCGCAACTCCTCCATCGTCCGTCCCGTGACGGTGACGCACAACTGCGGATCTCGTCTGGTCATAAAAGCAAAAAGCCTCCTCAGCCGGGGCTGAGGAGGCTTGCTGAAATCCTTTCCTGCGGCGTGCAGGTTAGCGGACCGCCCCCCCAGCATGCGCGTACCACCACCAATAGGAGGACCCAAAGATCCCGGTGCGCACGCGAGACAACTGGGCGGGAAGCGGGAGCGTCAAAACGAGTGTGACAATAACAGACCGGCCGGATTGCTGTCAATTTACCGTTCCCGCCCGGCTCGCTTCTCGGCCTTTCTCCTTGACCGGCAAGCAGTTAGCGTCTAAACTGATCTATCGACGCCGTCAGGATCCCTGGTTTCTCGACCCAATACCTTATATGAAGATCCGAACTGCCGCCGCGGCGTTAGCGCTTGCCGTCCTCTGCTGGATACCCCTGCCGGCTGTCTCCTCGTTGATGCCGATCGACGAAATCAAGCCGGGCATGGTCGGTGTCGGGCGCACCATCTTCGAGGGGACGGATCTTCAGGAGTTCAAGGTCCACATCCTCGGCGTGCTGCGGAACATCCAGGGCCCGCACCGCGACCTCATCCTCGCGCGCCTCGAGGGAGGACCGCTCGCGAAGACCGGCGTGGCCGCGGGCATGAGCGGCAGCCCTGTCTACATCGACGGCCGCCTGATCGGCGCGGTGTCGTACTCGATCGGGGCCTTCCCGACCGAAGCGATTGCCGGGATTACGCCGATCGCCGAAATGAAGGACGCGACGCAGATGACGCGCCGCGCGGGATCGCAGGCGCGCATCGAGCTGCCGATCACGCGTGAAGGGCTGTCGGCCGCGCTCGTCGCGACGTATCGGCGGATCGCGCCGTTCGCCAACCGTGCCGCCGACGTGCAGGTATTCGGGATGCCCGCCGCCGCCGGCGCACAGCTCGGCGCGATGCTTCGACCGATCTCGACCCCTCTCGTCATCAGCGGCTTCGAGCCTGAATCGGCGGATCTGCTGGCCGGTGCGTTCGGTGCCGCTGGTTTCACGCCGGTCTTCGGCGGCGCGCTCGGCGGACAGGTTGCGGACGAGCTCAAGAAGACGTCCGGACCCCTGCGTGAAGGGGACGCGGTCGGCGTCTCGCTCGTCGGCGGCGACCTGGAGATGGGCGCGACCGGCACGATCACGCACATCGACGGCGATCGCATCTACGCGTTCGGCCACCCGTTCTTCAACCTCGGCCCCTCGCAGTTCCCGATGACGCGCGCCTACGTCCACACCATGCTGCCGAGCCTGATGTCGTCGTTCAAGATCTCCTCGATGGGCGAGGTCATCGGGACGATGCAGCAGGACCGCGCCACGGCGATTGCCGGCACGCTCGGCAAGGGCCCCGCGGTGATTCCCGATGACCGTGACGCTCCAGTCGACGCGGGAGGATGGGAGCGCGACGAAGCGCTCGTTCACGTATCAGGTCGCCAACGACCAGGTCTTCACGCCGCTGCTGTCGTACATCGCGCTCGCCAACACGATCAGCGCGTACGAGCGGCAGTTCGGCTCGGCGACGTTTTCCGTCAAGAGCCGCGCCCGGATCCAGGGGCACAGCGACCTGACCGTGGAAGACGTCTTCACCGGCGACAACGCGACGCTCGGCGCCGCCACGGCCGTCGCCGGACCGATCAACATGCTGCTCGCCAACGACCGCGAGCCGGTGACGGTCAACGGCGTGGACGTGTCCATCGAGGCGAGCGAGAAGCCGCGCAGCGTCACCATCGAGCGCATCTGGCTCGACGAAGTCCGGCCGCGCGCCGGCCGCACCGTGCCGCTCAAGGTGTTGACCCGCAGCTACCGCGGCGAAGAGAAGATCTCCACCGTGCCGATCGAGATTCCGGCGAACGTGTCCGGGCCGCTCTCGATTCTGGTGACCGACGGCCGTCAGCTCAACGTCATGGAGCAGCGCGATCTCCGGCGATCGCTCCAGCCGGCGAGCGTCGCGCAGATGATTCGCGTCCTCAACGACACCCGCCGCAACAACCGGATTTACATCAGGCTCCTGAACGGCCGGCCGGGCGCCGTCGTCAACGGCGAGGCGCTGACCGCGCTGCCGCCGTCGATCCTGTCGGTGCTCGAAGCCGACAGCAACGGCGGAAGCTACACGCCGATTCGCAGCGCGGCCGTCGGGCAATGGGAAGTGCCCATGGATTCGGCCGTCATCGGCTCGCGCACGCTCGTCATCGACGTCGAGGCGCGCGCGCCCGCCGGACGGTAAACGAGGTCGTGTTTCGCCCTTTCTTTTCGCCAGCGTTTCACACCATGCTCAGATTCTTCGGTCGTGCCCGGCGTCCGCGCCGGAGCTCCGGTCCTCGTCCACGCCCTGGATCCCGGCTGATCACCCCTCGACTCGCCTGCTTCTGCGCTCGCTCGGGACGGGCCCCTGGCAACGGCATCGCCAGCGGGGCCCTTGCGCTCACGGCCCTTCTGAGTGCCTGGGCCGGCTTGATCGCCGCCACCCCGACCTTCTGGACCGTCTCGACGCAGGCGGATTTCCTCAAAGGGGACGCCGCGGATCTGTCGATCGACAACGACGGCCGGATGTTCCTCGGGCCATCGGCGTCGCTCGTCGCCGAAACCGCCGCGCCGTTCCTGTGGACCGTGATTGCTTCGGCGGATGGCGCGTTGTGGGCCGGCAGCGGCAACGAGGGACAAGTCCTCAAGGTCGGGAAGGACGGCAAGCTCTCGACCTTCTTCGATGCGCCCGAGCTCGAAGTGCACGCGCTCGCCGCCGCCCCGAACGGCGGGCTGTACGTGGGCACGTCGCCGGACGGGAGGATCTATCACGTCGCGGAGAACGGCACGTCGAAGACGTTCTTCGATCCGGAAGACAAGTACATCTGGGCGCTCGCGGTGGACTCGTCCGGCAACGTCTTCGCCGCGACGGGCGACAAGGGCGTCATCTACAAGATCACCCCTGACGGGCAGGGCACCCGGTTCTATCGCACCAACGCCGGCAATGTCGTCACGCTCGCGTTCACGACATCGGGCGACCTCATCGCCGGCACGGAATCTCCCGGGCGCGTCTTCCGCATCGACAAGGCCGGCAAGGCCTTCGTGCTGCTCGACTCCCCGTTCCGCGAGATCCATGCGGTGCGCCTCGCCGCCGACGGGACGATCTATGCGGTGGCGGTGAACGGCAGCCAGGGCGGAGAGAGCCGCGCGACCGATCCGCCCGCTGAACCCGCGCGTCCGCCGGTGCCCTCCGTCTCGACGGAAATCACGACCATCACCGTGATGGACAGTGCGGTCAGCACGTCCTCCGGCCAGCCGCAGCCGCCGCGGCCGGCACGCCGGGGCGGCCGCGGGGCGATCTATCGCATCGGCGCCGACGGCCTGTGGGACGTCCTGTGGGACTCGGGAGAGGACGCGCCGTACGATCTGGTCATCGAGCCATCCGGGAGCCTGCTCATCGGCACCGGCACCGAAGGCAAGATCTTCAGGGTCAGCGGCAACCCGGCGCGCGCGACGCTGCTTGCCCGGGCCACGGCGCGGCAGGTGACCGCCCTCCTGCGCGAGCCATCGGGCCGGATCGTCGGCGCCGCGAGCAATCCCGGAAAGCTGTTCGCGCTCTCGCCGACCGCGGCGCGGCGCGGCACGTACGAGTCCGACGTCCGCGACGCCGGCACCGTCGCGAGCTGGGGCGCCATCCGCTGGCGCGCCTCGGCGACCCCGGAGAGATCTCCGTCTTCACGCGCACCGGGAACACGGCCACGCCGGACGAGACCTGGAGCGCGTGGTCCAACGCGTACACCAACGCCGGCGGCGAACCCATCTCGAGCCCGAACGCGCGGTACCTGCAGTGGCGCGCCGTCTTCACGACGACGGGCGCGCAGGGGCCCGTGCTGACCTCGGTCACGACCGCGTACCTGCCTCGCAACCTCCGGCCCGAGGTCTCGTCGATTACCGTCCATCCGCCCGGCACGGTGTTCCAGCGGCCGTTCTCGACCGGCGAAATGGAGATTGCCGGGTTCGAGGACAACAGCCCCGACGGACGGCCTTCGACCCAGGCGGGATCGCCGGGTGGGCAGTCCGGATCCGCCCCCGCGCTCGGCCGGCGCATCTATCAGAAGGGTCTGCAGACGTTCGTCTGGAAAGCGGAAGACGAGAACGACGACCGGCTGCAGTTCGACGTGCTCTACCGCCGCGAAGGGGAAACGACGTGGAAGGCGCTGCACCGCGCGCTGACCGATCCGATCTTCGTGTGGGACACGACATCGGTTCCCGACGGCACGTACTTCGTGAAGGTGGCGGCCTCGGACGCGCCGTCCAACTCCCCGGGGGCCGCCCTCGTCGGCGAGCTGGAGAGCGTCGGCTTCGACATCGACAACACCGCGCCGCGCATCGAAGCGCAGCCGGCCACGCACAGCGGGCAGAAGACGACCATCACCTTCGCGGTCCGCGACGAGCAGTCGCCGGTGCAGCGGGTCGAGTATTCGCTCGACGCGAGCCGCTGGCGGGTCGCCTACCCGAAAGACGGCATCCCGGACTCGCGGCGCGAAGAGTTCGAAGTGACGCTCGACGAAAGCGAGGCGGGACGCAGCGTGATCATCCGCGCGACCGACGCGATGAACAATGTGGCGACGGCGGTGGCGGAGGTGAAGCGGTAGCGGGAGCGCAGCGGGCGCGGGCGAGGAGTTACGAGCGGGGCTTGCCCTTGACCGTCGTGTTCACGATCAGCCACACGAGGTTCACCGCGACGGGAGAGCCGCCGAACTGCGCGGGCTCGAGCCGGCCGAGCGGCAGCGCCTCGACGAGCGCCACGACTTCCCGCAGGTCGTGGTCGTTGCTCAACAGCCTCAGGCCGGACACGCGTCCTTCCTTCGTGACCACCGCCGACAGCGGCACGACCAGATCCTCGCGGACCCGCGAGCTTTCGAGCGTCGCGTAGACCAGGCCGTTCTCGGGCACGCTCGGCAGCTGGATGCGGCCGTCGAGCCGCGCGGGGTTCAGATCCGACCCGGACGGGGCCGCCCTGCACGGCAATCATCGCCGCGAGCGAGTTGTTCCGCTCCGGCGACGCAAAGTGCAGCATCGACAACACCGTGCCGACGCAGACGAACGCGGCGGCCGTCGCCGCAAGGCCGATCCACACCAGGTGCATGTCGTCGAGCGCGCGCCGGGCCCGCGCCGTCCCACGACTCGTGCGCCTCGGCGCGCATGCGGCTGATGACACCCGAGCGCAGGCCGGTCCAGTCGTCGGACGGTCCCGGCGCGGCCGCCAGCCGCAGCGCCTCCCCCACGTTCTGCACTTCGCGCAGATCGCGGGCGCAGGGAGGGCAATCGTGCACGTGGGACTCGACGGCAATCATCTCGCCGACGGCGAGCTCGCGGTCGTAGAACGCCTGGAGACGCCGCCGCACTGCCGCGCAGGTCAAGAGCGTCATACGTCCCTCAGTTGCCCGCGAAGCGCGTCGCGCGCGCGGGCCAGCCTCGATTTCACGGTGCCGACGGCGATGCCGAGCGAGAACCCGATTTCCTCGTAGCTCAACCCGTCGATTTCGCGCAGCACCAGCGCCGTCTTCTGATCGAACGGCAGCCGCTCGAGCGCGGCGCGGATCCGCTCCGCCGAGCTGCTTCTGTCCGAGCAGGCGATCCGGTGAGCTGCCGTTGCCGGGCGACGGGAGCTCGCCGTGATCGCGGATGTGCTCGTCGAGCGAGACCTGCTGCGAGCGATGCCGCCGGCGCCACCAGCGCTGGCGGTTTCGGGCCTGGTTCACGACGATCCGGTACATCCAGGTGCGCAGGGTCGAGTGGCCGCGGAAGCTGTGAATGGTGCGGAAAACGCGGAGAAACACCTCCTGCGAAAGGTCGAGCGCTTCGTTGTGGTCGCCGAGGAGGTTCAGCGAAAGCTGGTAGACCATGCGCTGGTGCTCGCTCACCAGCTCCGCGCAGGCCTCTTCGTCGCGCGCGGCACAACGCTGAATCAGCGCGGCTTCACGCCCTCCGACGTCCGTCCAGGTGATGGATGGAACTGGCTTCACAAACAGTCCTTCTGCCATCTTACCACCCCCATCACTGGGAACCCCCGCGTCCTGAAAGGATTAGAACCCGGACAGGGCAGGAAGTTCCAACCTTCGCTCATGAGTCAGGCCAAGGCCGGAAAACGTCAGAAACGCGAGGATTCGAGGGACAAAGGCCGCCGCGGCGGGTTAGCATGAAGCCCGTGAAACGGCTGTTTCTGGGGGTGGTGATCCTCCTTGTCGGCCTGGGGGCCGCCTACGGCTACGCGGTCTCCCGCCAGGAGCGGGACTACCGGCAGCTCATAGCCCGGGGGGACGCCGCCCTGGCCAGGGACGACACCGCGGCGGCGATCGAGAACTTCAGCGGCGCCATCGCCCTCAAGGAACACTCGATGCTGGGGTACCTGAAGCGGGGGGAGGCCTACCGCCGGCGCTACCAGCTCGATTCCGGGATGCGCGACGCCAGGCAGCTCGCCGGCCTCGACCCTGCCGTCGATTCGGCCACGCGCGACCTGCGTCAGGCATCCGAGCTCGACCCGCTGGCGCCCCGCCCCCTCGAGCTCCTGGGGGACATCAGCTACTCCCTCGGCCGGTTCGACAAGGCCGCGGAGCGCTACGACGAGTACATCAAGCTCGACGATCGTTCGCCGCGCGTGCTGTACAAGCTGGCGCTGGTGCGGTACAACGGCGGGCGTTTCGCCGGCGCGGTCACGGCGCTCCAGCAGGCCGTGGCCATCCACGATCAGTTCGCCGAGGCGTATTACCTGCTCGGCCTGTGCTTCCGCGATCTGCAGAAGCCTGCCGAGTCGCTGCGCGCGCTCGAAACCGCCGTGCACATCGCCCCCGCCATGCTGCACGCCCGCGAAGAGCTCGGCGATCTGTACGGCCGCCTGGGGCGCACCGACGATCGGATTGCGCAGCTGGAACTCCTGGTCCGGCTCCAGCCCGGCCCGTCACGGCAGGTGGCTCTCGGCCTGGCGCACGGCAAGGCGGGCCACTTCGATGAAGCGGTCACGACGCTCAAGCAGGCGGTGGAAAAGTATCCCGATCACTCGTACACCTACGTGGCGCTCGGACGCGTGTGGCTCGAGAAGGCGCAGGCGCACCCGGATCGCGTGGAATTGAGCAAGGCGCTTGGCGCGCTCGAGGAAGCGATCGGCACCGACAACAGCAGCGAGGCGATGACGTTGTTCGGCCGCGCGCTCCTGCTCACGCAGGACGTCGAGCTCGCCGAGCGCGTGCTCCAGCAGGCCACGGAGAAGCGGCCGGCCGAGGCGCTCGCGTTTTATTACCTCGCCGACGCCGCGGAGCGCCGGGGGAACGCCGAGGTTGCGCGCCGCGCGCTCCTCGACTACCGCGCGCTCGAGGGCGATCCTCCGGATGCCCGCCGGCGCGCGTCGCTGGCGGGCCGGATCGCCGATCTGTCGATGAAGCTGCGTGACGGCGGCGCCGCCGTCACGTGGTACCAGCGCGCCATCGAAGCGGACGGCGCCGATGCGCCGCTGCTGGTGCGGGTCGCGGAGGCCCAGTTGCTGAGCGGCGACCGCGACGCCGCGCGCGCCACCGTCGCGCTGGCGCTCGAAAGAGATCCCGCCAACCGCGCGGCCGTCCTGCTGCAGCGGCGCATCAAATAACGCAGCGGCTGTCACGCTGTCACGGCTACCACACCGTCACGGCTATCACGGCCGTCACGCTGTCACGGCTATCACGCTGGTCACTTGTCTTTCCAACACGGAGGACACGGAGGGCACGGAGTCTCTAGATTGCGACTCTTTGCAGGAGCGCACTCGAGCCGCGCTTCGCGCGCGCAGGGCAGGCGAGATCGAGGCTGCAAACAGTCACTCGATTCTGCTGACTGCTTGCACCCTCAATCTCGCCTGCCCTGCAAGCCCGGCCCCTGAAACATCCGGCCGGCGCTCGAGTGCATCCGATGGACGATCAGAAAGTGCGACGGTAGCGTCGTCGAACCGTTGCACCTACTGCGTTATTCCGTTGGTAGACTCTCGACTACAACGACATTTCACGTGGCGCGACAGTTGCTCTCGCCTGCCCCATGACTCTCACGGTTGCAGGGGACGTCAGCCGCATTACGTCGTGCATCATTGCTTGCGCGATTGCCGTTCACAAAGCGCTCGGTCCCGGTCTTCTCGAGGCCCCGTATCGGCTCGCCCTCGCGGTTGAATTCCGCCGCGCAGGTCTTGCTTACGAAATGGAAAAGCCGCTCGACGTCACGTACGGCGAAGCCCGGCTCGGCTGCGGGTATCGCCTGGACTTTGTCGTGGAAGCGAAGGTGGTCGTCGAGGTGAAATCGCTTGCGGCCGTGTTGCCTGTGCACCGCGCGCAGTTGCTGACGTACCTGCGATTGTCCGGTTACCCGGCCGGGCTGTTGCTGAACTTCAACGTGCCACTGATGAAGGACGGCATCGAGCATGTCCTGAATGATCAACCAGCGAAGTGAAACGGCTCTGCGAAACGATGGGCGGGATGGCACTCGAGCGCCGGCCTGTGTTCCAGGAGGCCGGCGTTGCAAGGCACGCGAGATCGAGGATGCAAGCAGCTGCAGGATCGCGCCGCTGCTTGCATCCACGATCTTGCGTGCCTTGCGCGCGCGAAGCGGGCTCGAGTGCCTCAGTCCGGCCCCGATGACCAACTCGTTGTTCGAACCTGAGACTCCGTGCCCTCCGTGTCCTCCGTGTTGGAAAGACAGTTGAACGGCTCGACAGCCGTGACAGCGTGGTAGCCGTGACAGCCGTGACAGCGCGCGGCGGAGATCAGCGCACCATCTTGGGATCCACCCGATCCCTCAGCCCGTCCCCCAGGAAATTGAACCCGAGGACCAGGAGCGCGATCGCCAGACCCGGGAACACCGTCAGATGCGGGGCATCGAACAGGTGCGCCCGGCCGGCATCCAGCATGGTCCCCCAGCTCGGCGTGGGCGGCTGGACGCCGAGCCCGAGGAAGCTGAGCGAGGCCTCCGCGATGATGGCGCCCGCCATCCCGAGCGTTGCCTGGACGACGACGGAGGGGAGCGCGGTCGGCAGGATGTGACGGAGCACGATGCGGGCCGGCCCCGCCCCGCTGGCCCGCGCCGCCTGCACGAACTCGAACTCGCGGGCGCGCAGCGCCTGCCCCCGCACCAGCCTGGCGTATCCGACCCACCCGATGACGGAGAGGGCCAGCACCACGTTGGTCAGGCTTGGACCGAGGACCGCCACGAGCGCAATGGCCAGCAGGATGCCGGGGAATGCCATCAGCACGTCGATGACCCGGCTGATCGAGATCGTCGATGCGCCCGCCGAAGTACCCCGCGATCGAACCGAACAGCATCCCGACGATCGACGACACCGACACGACCGCCAGGCCCACGAGGAGCGAGATGCGCGCGCCTTCGAGCAGGCGCGCGAGGATGTCGCGCCCGAGCTCGTCGAGGCCGAACGGGTGCGCGGCGCTCGGCGCCTCGAGGCGGCGCGCGAGCTCCTGCGCGCTCGAATCGTACGGCGACACGAAGGGACCCACTGCCGCCGCCAGGACGGTGATGAGCACGATGACCAGGCCGGCGCGCACCATCAGTCGTACCGGATCCGGGGATCGAGGAATCCGTACGTGAGATCGGTGATGAGGTTCATCGCCACGTAGGTGACGGAGATGAACAGAATGCACCCCTGCACGAGCGGGTAGTCGCGAAAGTTGATCGCCTGGATCAGGAGCCGGCCGATGCCGGGCCAGGCGAAGATGGTCTCGGTGATGATCGTGCCCGTCAGGACGGCGCCGAACTGCAGCCCGACGATCGTGACGATCGGGATCAGGCTGTTGCGGAACGCGTGACGGAGCACCGCGCGGGCCCCCGACAGACCCCGGGCGCGAGCCGCGAGCACGTACAGCTCCCGGAGCTCCTCGAGGAGGCTCGCCCGCGTCATGCGCGCGAGGATGGCCGCGAGGGCGGCCCCGAGAGTGACGGCCGGCAGCACGAGGTGCGCGGCTGTCCCGGTGCCGGAGACCGGCAGCCATCCGAGCCAGACCGCGAACAGAATCGCCAGCAGCGGCCCGAGCCAGAAGTTCGGCATGCAGATGCCGGCCAGCGCCAGCGTCATGGCGGCGTGATCGACGAACGTGCCGCGGTAGACCGCCGCCAGGATGCCCAGCGGGATCGCGACGAGCAGCGCGACCAGCATGGCCGCCAGGGCCAGCTTGGCGGTGTTCGGAAACCGCTCGCGGATCTGCGTCGTCACCGGCGTGTTGTAGCGGAACGAGGTGCCGAGGTCGCCGCGAGTGATGCCGCGCAGGAACGATCGGGTACTGGACGAGGAGCGGCCGATCGAGGCCGAGCGTACCGCGCAGTTTCTGCACTTCCTGCTGCGAGGCCCCTTCTCCGAGCATCGCCTGCGCGGGATCCCCCGGCACGAGATGGATGAGCGCGAAGACGAGCGTGGCGACGCCGAGCAACACGGGCACGGTGAGGAGCAGGCGTCGAATGAGGTAAATGAACATCGCTTCCTTGCTACGCTACGCGCTGCCCGCTGCCCGCTACCAGCTTCCCGCTCCCCAGCCGTGAGGTGGGAACTATATACAAGTCGCCGCACACTGTGTCGAGCTCGTGCGGGCGGGCAGGCTTCGGTTTTAGCTGGAAGCGGGTAGCTGGAAGCTGGAAGCTGGCAGCGGCGTTTCACAGTTTCAGCCTCCGCATCATCTTGGCCAGCCCCTGGCGCGTGATGCCGAGCGCTTCGGCGGCCCTGGCGCGCTGGCCGTCGGCGCGGGCGAGCGCGGCCTGCACGAACCGCCGCTCGAACTCCTCCCGCGCCGCTTCGAACGTTCCGCTCGACGGGACCGTCGCGTGCGCGAGGTGCGCCGGCAAGGCGGCGGCGCCGATGCGGCCGCGACGCGGCGAGTGCACGGCCATCCACGCAATGACATTCTGCAGCTCGCGCACGTTGCCGGGCCACTCGTAGCGCGCGAGCGCGGCGATGGCCTCGGGAGACAGCGTGGCGCGCGAGCCCATGCGCGCGGCGGCATCGCCCCAGAAGCGCGACGCGAGGAGCGGCACGTCGCCGGCGCGGTCCCGGAGCGGGGGCACGTCGATGCGGACCACGTCGAGCCGGAATCGCAGATCCGCACGGAACCGGCCGGCCGCCACTTCCTGCTCGAGCCGCCGGTTGGTCGCCGCGACAATCCGCACGTCGACCCGGCGCGAGACGTTCTCTCCGACGCGGCGGACTTCGCCGTCCTGGAGCACGCGCAGCAGCTTGGCCTGGGCCCGCGCCGACAACTCGCCGATCTCGTCGAGGAACAACGTGCCGCCGTCGGCCTCCTCGAAGAGGCCGGGGCGCTCGCCCACCGCACCCGTGAACGCGCCGCGCGCGTGGCCGAACAGCTCGGCCTCAATCAGGTCGTCCGACAGCGCCGCGCAGTTGAGCGCGCAGAACCGCCGATCGCGCCGCGAGCCGAGCCGGTGAATCGCGCGTGCCACGAGCTCTTTGCCGCTGCCGCTCTCCCCTTCGATCAGCACGGGGAACGGCGCGCGCGAGGCGCGCGCGATGGCTTCGCGAAGCGTGCGCGCTGGTGCGCTGTCGCCGAGCAGATCCTCCCCCGCCGCGGCCGCGGCGCTGTCGGGCACCGCGCGATCGATCAGCGCGCGCACGTTCGCGGCGGCGGCGAGCGCGCCGACGCGGAGCAATGCCGCCGCGCGGCCCGCGTCGAGCACGCTCCCGGCGGTCCAGCGTGCCGCCACGGCGCCGATCAGCTCGCCGCCGTACCGCAGGGGCTCGGCCGCCTGATACGGCTCGACGGACGGGTCCGCCGCCACGCTCAGCCCGCTGCCGAGCGCGCGCCAGGCCACATGCGGATCGCCGTGCCACGGCCGGCCCGCGAGCGCGAGCACGCGCCGGTCGGGGGCCGTCACGATGAGAATCGACGCGGCACGCAGCCGGGCGTGCAGCTCGCCGCAGATCCGCTCGAGCGCCGTGCGGTCGTCGCTGGCGGTGTGGCCCAGATCGAGGAACGCTTCGAGATCGGCAACGGGATTGTGGGCCGCCGCGCCAAGCGCTCGTCGAAGCGCGGACGCGCCAGAGTCCTTGACGAAGGCGAGCGTCTCTCCATCGAGACCCGAACCGCTCGCGCGCGCGCGGACCGCACGGGCCTGGAATCTCAGCAGCCGCGGCAGGCGGGCCGCGATGGCCACGAGCCGGTCGGCCGTGCGCTGAGCCTCGAGAGGCGCGCCCGACGCGATCAGAATGTCCGCCCACGTGAGCCGAAGCCGCACGGCGGCGAGCGGAAGATGCGCCTCCTTCGCGGCGCGGAGGCCCTCGCGGATGTGCCCGAGCGCGGATCCCGTGTCCCCCGCTGCCGCGACGGCGGCAGCGAGCACGCGCGAGGCCGACGCCAGCGTGCGCGGCTCGCCTGATGCGGCCGCGAGATCGCGCGCGTGCCGCGCTCCTCGCACGGCGGGCGGAATCGCTCCTTCCGACAAGTGGACGCGCGCCATGGTCAGGGCAACGCGCGCGGCGTCGGCAGGCGATCCGCAGGCATCGCCGGCTCCGCGCAGGACGCCGGCCGCTTCGTCCGATCGCCCCTGCCAATAGAGGCACCGGCCCAGGGCGGCCGCAGCCTGCGCCAGCACGGAGCGATCGCCAAGGGTGCCGGCCGCCAGCATCGACGTCCGCAGCGCCGCTTCCGCATCGACGAACCTGCCATCGTCGGTCCAGGCAACCCCGAGCCCGATGGCCGCCATCACGCTCAGCACTCCATCCGGACAGACCTCGCGTGCCGTCTCGAACGACTGAGCGGCCTCGGCGGTCCGGCCGCGGTCGAGGGCCAGCCAGCCAAGCAGGATTCCGCAGCGCGCGGCATCCGCGTGCCCTCCGGAGTGGGACAGCACCCGCACCGCCCGCGTCAGCACGCGGGCCGCCGACGCGTGGCGTCCCATTCGGGCGAGCGCCTCGCCGCGGCCCGCGGCACGGCGCAGCAGGGCGGCCGTTCGTCCGCTTCGCTCCGCGGCCGTCAGCGTCGATCCGGCGGCCGGCCCGACGACATAGGGCTGCGCGGTCTCGTGCACGGCCATCGTGGCGGAGCGCGCCGGCTCCTCCACGTACGCGCCGAGTTCAGCCAGGAATCGGCCGGGGCGTCCATCCGCCCGCCGCGCGGCAGCAAACAAATCATCCGGAGAGAGACCCCCGCCCGGATCGACGAACACCATTCCGGTCATTGCAGTAATTCCCATCGGATCCATCCGTACGTGTGCCGCGTCCGCGCGATCCAGCGGGCGGCCGAATGACAGGACGACATGACGACGAGGGCTTGCGGCGCTGAGTCGCGTGAGCACGGACGCGATCGCTGCGTCCGGTGCCGTGCCGCACCTTTCCCCGCCAATCACGCAGACATGACGCGCCAACAGATGGTTGGCGACCCACGGGTAGCGTCCGCAGGACGTCCGGCGCAATCGGCACGTATCCCTGAAGGCGCGCCATCCGCGCGGCCAGCAGCCGGAACGTGCGCAGACCCGAGTCCGGCTCCCCCGCAATCGACACCAGCCACGCGCCTCCCGGCCGGGCCGCGTCGAGCGCGTCGGCGATGCTGTCGAACACACGGCGGTGTTGCAGAGAGATGCCGAGCGGGCGAATCCGGCGTTCGGCGATGCCCTGAGCGGAGCCGGGGGCCTGGCGTGAGCGGAGTCGAAGGGCCGCGTCCTGAGCGGAGCCGCGGGCGTAGCGTGGGCGGAGTCGAAGGGCTGTGCCCCGAGCGGTGCCGGATGACCCGATCGAAATCGGCCGGAGGACGAAGTCGGCCAGCGGCCTCGTCAGCGCCACCTCGTGCGCCTCGAGAAAAGAGGCCGCGTGGCTGAGGAGCGATTCCGCGCGTGTCCCGCGCTCGCGCACGGGACCGTACGCCGCGTACGCCTCGAAGACCCGTCCCGCACCGGCCATCCCGTAGTCGATGAGCGGGTTGATCAGCGGGTGCCGCAGGTTCGCCAGTTGCGCGCAGCGCCCGTTCCACGCCATCTGGGCGCTTGCCGATCCTGCCGGAGCGAGACGCAGCCCTACCGCCTCGCCGGTGGCGAGATCGATCCACGCGGTCCCGGACCGCACAAACCGATCGCCCACGATCTGGAGCATGCCGATGCGTGGTGCAAGATGGTCACCCACCGCAACCGCGCGGATTCCCTCGGAAAAACGCGCGGCGCCTCGCCGGGTGTTGCAGAAACTTCGTATACAATTCGTTTCGAATGGTGCGTTTTCTCACCGCTGGCGAATCACACGGCCGCGCGCTCGTCGTCATCCTCGAAGGCATTCCCGCAGGGCTTCCCATCGACATCGACGCCATCGCCGAGGACCTGCGCCGCCGGCAAGGCGGGTACGGGCGGGGACGGCGGATGGCGATTGAATCCGACCGCGCCGAGATCCTGTCAGGCGTCCGGGCGGGAGAAACGATCGGCGGACCGATCGCGATGTCGATCGCCAACCGGGACTGGGTGAACTGGCAGCACACGATGCGCACGACGGCCGAACCCCCCGCCGATGCCGGTGGCGCCCGGCGCGCGCCCGTCACGAAGCCCCGGCCGGGCCACGCGGACCTCGCGGGTGTCGCCAAGTACGGACGCACGGACGTGCGGGACGTGCTCGAGCGCGCGAGCGCCCGCGAAACCGCCGCGCGGGTCGCGGCCGGCGCCGTGGCGCGGCAACTGCTCCGTCGCGCCGGGGCCCGCATCACCAGTCATGTCTTCGCCGTCGGCGGGGAGGCGCTTCCGCCCGGCACGACGGTGACGTTCGACGCCGCGAGCGCCCTGGCCCTTGACGCGCCGCTGCGCTGCGTGGATGTCGAAGTCGAGCAGCGCATGATCGCCGCGATCGATCGCGCCAAAGAGGCCGGCGACACGATGGGCGGGGCCTTCGAGGTCATCGTCACGGGCCTTCCGATCGGCCTTGGCAGCTACGTGCAATGGGATCGAAAGCTCGACGGACGGCTCGCCCAGGCGATGATGTCGATCCCCGCCATCAAAGCGGTCGGCATCGGGCTTGGCCCCGAGGCCGCGGGCCGCCCCGGATCGCGGGTGCACGACGAAATCGTGCCCGACCCCGGCGGCGAGCGGCCGACCGGTGTGGCGCGGCCGAGCAACAACGCCGGCGGCCTCGAAGGAGGGGTCACCAACGGCGAGGACCTGCGCGTCTCGGCCTGGATGAAACCGATCTCCACGCTGATGAAGCCGCTGCGATCCGTGGACCTGACGACGATGGGGGACGCGGCCGCCGCGATCGAGCGCAGCGACGTCTGCGCCGTGCCGGCCGCCGCCGTGGTCGGCGAAGCCATGGTGGCGCTCGTGCTCGCCGACGCGCTGACTGAGAAGTTCGGCGGGGACTCGGTCGCCGAGCTCGAACGGTCGATCGCCGCGTGGACCGGCGCGCTGCGGGCCCAGTTCGTCGCGCGCGGGTAGGCTGTCGGTCTCGGCTACCCAAGACCCAAGACCCAAGACCCGAGACCAAAGACACCCGAGACCTGAGACCCGAGACCGTCACGTTCCATGATCAGACCGATTCTGCGCTACGGCGAGCGCTCCCTCCATCAGCCCGCATCCGACATCGCGGCGATCGACGGCGACGTGGACCGGCTCATCGACGACATGATCGAAACCATGTATGGGGCGCCCGGAGTCGGACTCGCGGCGCCGCAGATCGGCGTGCCGGTCCGGGCATTCGTCGTGGACGTCTCGGTCGGGCGCAAGGCCGGCGACCTCATCGTGATGATCAACCCGAGGTTCATCGAGCGCGAGGGGTTGCAGCTCGAGGAAGAAGGGTGCCTCAGCGTGCCCGGCTTCAACGCGACCGTCGTGCGCCCCGCCCGCGCGGTCGTCCGGGGCCTCGATCGAACCGGCACGGAGCAGACGATCGAGGGCCGCGATCTCCTCGCGCGCGCGTTCCAGCACGAGATGGATCACCTCGACGGCCTGGTGTTCGTCGACCGGCTGCGGGGCATCAAGAAAGACCTGATCGTGCGGAGAATCCAGAAGCTGAAACGTACGGGCCGATGGTGACGCCGGCGCTGCGGATCGTGTACTTCGGCACGCCGGAGTTCGCGGTGCCGACGCTGGCCGCCCTCCTCGAGTCGCCGTCGGCGAAGGTCGCGGCGGTCGTGTCGCAGCCCGATCGGCCGAAAGGCCGGGGCCAGCGGGTAGCCGCCACACCCACCAAGGAGCTGGCGGTCCTCTGCGGCGTTCCGGTGCTTCAGCCCACGAAGCTCAAAGACGAAGAGTTTCTCTCGGCGATGGCCGCGCTGAGGCCCGACCTCGGCGTGGTGGCGGCATACGGGCGGATCCTGCCGGACGCGCTCCTCCAGATCCCCCGCCTCGGCATGATCAACGTCCACGGATCGCTGCTCCCGAAATACCGCGGCGCGGCGCCGGTGCACCGCGCGGTGATCGACGGCGCACCGGTCACCGGCATCACGATCATGCGCGTCGTGAAGGAGCTCGACGCGGGGCCGATGCTGGCGACCCAGTCGTGCCCAATCGGCCCGGACGCGACGAGCGCGGAAGTCGAGCGCCAGCTGTCGGAGATCGGCGCGTCCCTGTTGCTGACGGTCGTCGAGCGGCTGGCGCGCGGTGACAAGGTCGCGGAAACGCCGCAGGACGACTCGCAGGCGACTTACGCGCCGAAGATCCTGAAATCCGAGAGCCCGATCGACTGGTCGCTGCCGGCCGCCCGCATTCACAACATGGTCCGCGGCCTCCAGCCCTGGCCGCTGGCTTCGACGACGATCGCCGGCGTCCGGTGTCTGATTCATCGCACTTCTCTGTCGGAAGGGACGCCTGGTCCGGCTGAAGCCGGACGCCACGTACAAGGTCCAGTCGAACCGGGCACTGTCGTCCACGCCGGCGGCGACACGCTGACGATTGCGGCAGGTGACGGCGAGCGGATCGATCTCGTGCAGGTCCAACCCGAGGGGCGGCGTGTCATGACCGCGCGCGAATTCCTCAGCGGGCACAAGGTCACGCCGGGCGTCCGGCTGACGGCGCCGTGATTGCGCCGGCCCGGCAGGCGGCGTACGACGTGCTGCGCGCGGTGAGCACCGGACGCGCCGATCTCCCCACGGCGCTCGCCCGCGCCCGCACCGGCCTGCACGACGAGCGCGATCGCGCGCTGGCGGGAGAAATCGCAACCGGCACCCTGCGCTGGCAGGGCGCGTTCGACGTGGTGATCGCGGCCTTTGCCGCACGGCCGGCCGGCAAGCTGGACCCGGAGGTCCTCGACATCCTCCGGTTGACCGCGTTCCAGCTACTCCATCTCGATCGCGTTCCCGCATCCGCCGCGGTCAACGACGCCGTCAACCTCGCGCGCAAAGAGGGCAAGAAGAGCGCGTCCGGCCTCGTCAACGCGGTCCTCCGCCGCATCAGCCGCGAGCGCGCGCGCCTGCCGCTTCCGCCCCGTCCGGACAGCTCCGGCAATCGCGCCGGGGCCATCGCGTACTTGTCGAGCACGCTGTCGCACCCCGAGTGGCTCGTCGACCCGTTGGCTCGATCGTCATGGCTTCGAGGCGGCGGAGAGCTGGGCGCAATTCGACAACGGACCGGCTGCGCTCACCTTGCGGGTCAACACCTTGCGGGCTTCCCGCGAGTCGCTGGCCGCATCGCTCGAGACGCACGGTGTCGTGACCGAGCCCACTCGATTCGCTCCGCACGGCCTCGTCGTACGAAGCGGAAATCCCCTGCTGACCCCGCTCGCCGCCGGCGGTCTCTTCCTCGTCCAGGATGAATCCTCGCAGCTCGTCGCGCTGCTGACGGCTGCGGCGCCGGGCGAACGGGTGCTCGACGCGTGCGCCTCGCCTGGGGGAAAGACGACCGCGATGGCGGCCGCCATGGAGGATCGTGGGCTCGCTCGTGGCGACAGACGTCCGGGGGCGCCGGGTGGATCTGCTGTCGCGGACGGTCCACGCCGCCGGTGCGACGTGCGTGCGGATCGTGCAGGCGGATGCAGCGGATGTGCTGCCGTTCGGCCGCGGGTTCGATTGCGTCCTGCTCGACGCGCCGTGCTCCGGCCTCGGCACGCTCCGCCGCGACCCCGATATCAGGTGGCGCCGCACCGAGGCGTCCCTCCCTGCCCTCGCCGCTGCCCAGCTCGCGATGCTCTCCCGCACGGCCGAGGTGGTCGAGCCGGGCGGCCGGCTGATCTACGCGACCTGTTCGAGCGAGCCCGACGAGAACGAAGAGGTCGTCAGCCGCTTTCTGGCCGGGCGCCGCGACTTCTCCGCGGCTCAGGTGACGCTCCCCGAAGAGCTCCAACGGTTCATCTCGCCGGACGGATACTTCAGGACCTTCCCGTTCAGGGACCAGCTGGAGCCGTTCTTCGCCGCCATGCTGGTGAAAACTAAGGACTTGCGGTAAACTTATTGGTTCATGGCTCTGAAGACCCGCGTATGGAGCGCGGGGAAGCTGCTCCTGCTTTGCGGCGCCCTGCTCCTGACGTACGTGCTCTTCGCCGCCGCTTCCATGCGTGTGGCGCTGAGGACCCGCGAGGTGGTCGTCCCTTCCCTGGCCGGGAAAACGGTGAACGACGCCACCATTCTCCTCACGGAATCCGGCCTCCGGCTGAGAATCGAAGAGGGTCTTCGGGTGGATCCCAAGGTGCCGGCCGGGCAGATTCTTTCGCAGGAGCCGCAGGCAGGCATCAGCACGCGGCGCGAGCGCAGCGTGAAGGTCTGGGTCAGCTCCGGACCGCGCTCGACAATCGTGCCGCCGCTGCTTGGAGAATCTGAACGGGCCGGCCAGTTGAGGCTGCGAGCAGGAGGGCCTCGAGCTCGCGGCCACGGCGGTGATTCGCTCGTCCGAATACCCCTCCGACGTCATCGTCGCGCAGACGCCGCCGCCGAAGAGCAACTCGCCTCGGGTCGCGGTGCTCGTCAACCGCGCCGAGCGCGGCGCCACCTACGTCATGCCCGATTTGATCGGCGTCAACGGGGACCGCGCGGCGGACCTGCTGCGCGTCCGCGCCTTCCGCGTGGCGGTCGTCGGCGATCATCCGTATCCCGGCGTGCCGGCGGGAATTGTCCTCCGCCAGAACCCGCAGGCCGGATTCCAGATTTCGCCCGGCGAGCCGATCTCGCTCGAGGTCAGCCGATGAGCGTGCTCATCGCGCCGTCGATCCTCGCGGCCGACTTTGCCGCGCTCGGGACCGAGATCGCCGCCGCCGAGCGCGGGGGCGCCGACCTCATTCACGTCGACATCATGGACGGCCATTTCGTCCCGAATTTGACGATGGGGCCGCCGGTCGTCCGATCGATTCACAAGGTGGCGAAGGTCCCGCTCGACGTCCACCTGATGATCGAGGAGCCCGACCGGTTCATCGAGGCGTTCGTGGCCGCGGGGGCGGCGACGATCACGGTGCACCAGGAGGCCGTTCCTCACCTGCACCGCACGGTTCAGCTCATCAAGCAGCTGGGAGCCAGGGCGGGGGTCGCCATCAACCCCGCGACGCCGGTTGGCACGCTCGAGGAGATTGCCGGGGATGTCGACCAGGTCCTCGTGATGTCGGTGAACCCCGGCTTCGGCGGGCAGACCTTCATCCCCCGGACCGAGTCTAAGATTCAGGCGGTCCGGGCCCTGCTCGACCGCCGCGGCAGCCGGGCGCCAATCGAAGTGGACGGCGGGGTGGACCTGTCGAACGCAGCCCGGATCATCGAGGCCGGCGCCACCATTCTCGTGGCGGGCGTCTCCATTTTCGGGACCGGCGACGCGGAACGTGCCACGCGCGACCTTCGGGCGGCGGCCGAGGCGAGGGTCCGGGTCTGACGGGCACGGACGCGCGCGTGAGGCAGGCGTCGACCTCGCTTGTCAGGGTCCGGTATGCGGAAACCGACAAGATGGGGGTCGTCTACTACGCGAACTACTTCGTGTGGTTCGAGGTCGCTCGAGGGGATCTGCTGCGATCGCTCGGCTGGAGCTACAGGGAAATGGAGCTCGCGGGGGTCTCGCTCCCGGTGATCGACGCGCATTGCCGATACCACCGGCCGGCGCGGTACGACGACGAGCTCGAAGTGAGGGTTGAAGGACACATGATATCGCCGGTGCGTCTGGAGTTCACCTATCAGGTCGTGCGCCACGAAGACCAGTCGATGGCCGCGTCCGGCCGCACCGTGCACGCCGCGGTGGACCTGTCGGGTAAACCGTGCCGGCTGCCGGAGCGGATTCGGCAGGTCTTCGCATGAAGGCGCTGGTGACGGGCGCGGCCGGGTTCATCGGTTCCCACCTGTCGGGCGCGCTGCTCGACCGGGGCGCGCAGGTGATCGGACTGGATTGCTTCACGGACTACTACGCGCGGGCGATCAAGGAGTCGAACCTCGAGCACAACCGCGGACGTGAAGGGTTCCGCTTCATCGAGGCGCGCATCCAGGATGCCGACCTGCCACGGGTGCTCGACGGGGTCACCCACGTGTTCCACCTGGCCGCGCAGGCGGGCGTGCGAAAGAGCTGGGGCCGGGATTTCCAAACCTACACCGAGAACAACGTCGACGCGTCGCAGCAGTTGCTCGAAGCGTGCGCCGGACTTCCACTTCAGCGCTTTGTCTATGCGTCCAGCTCGTCGGTGTATGGCGACAACGCCACGATCCCGATGCGGGAGGAGGCCCTGCCCCAGCCGGTGTCCCCGTATGGCGTGACGAAGCTGGCCGCGGAGCACCTGTGCCGGCTGTATTTCGTGAATCATGGAGTGCCGGCCACTTCCCTCCGATATTTCACGGTATACGGGCCCCGCCAGCGTCCGGACATGGCGTTCCACCGCTTCCTGCGTGCGGCGTTGAACGGCGATCCGATCACGCTGTACGGCGACGGCGAACAGACGCGGGACTTCACGTTCGTGGCCGACGCGGTTGCGGCGACGATGGCGGCGGGCGATCGGGGCGTGCCGGGCCGCGCCTACAACGTCGGCGGCGGCTCGCGGGTGTCAGTCAATCATGTGCTGGAACTCATCGGCCGGATCACCGGCCACCCCCTCGACGTGCGGCGCGAACCGACGCAGCTGGGGGACATGCGCGACACCTACGCGGACACCGGGCTTGCGAAGGCCGACCTCGGCTTCGCGCCGCGGGTGCCGCTTGCCGAAGGAATTGAAGCGGAGTATCGATGGTTGTCGACCACACCAGCGCTGGCATGAGGGCCGTGCGCGCTTCGGATCGTCCGGGCTGGCGGGCCCTTGCGCGCGAGGACGGTGCTCGCCGTCCTCGTGCTGGCGTGCGCCGCTGCCTGCGCCTCGGGGCCGAAGCGGCCGCCGGTCGGCACGCTCGAACCCGACAAGTTTCTCTGGGAACGGGGGACCGACGAGCTCAACGAGAAGCACTGGCTCACGGCCCGCGAGTACTTCCGCCAGTTGATGGACAGCTATCCGCAGAGCACGTACCGCGCCGACGCGAAACTCGGCCTGGCGGATACGTTTCTCGGCGAAGGATCGCTCGAAGCCAACGTGCTCGCCATCAACGAGTACCGGGAGTTCCTCTCCTTCTACCCCACCCACCCGCGCGCCGATTACGCGCAGTACAAGCTCGGCATGTCGCACTTCTATCAGATGCACGGCCCCGATCGCGACCAGACGGAGACGAGGGAGGCGATCGTCGAGCTGGCGCTCATGATTCGGCGGTATCCGTCAAGCTTGCTGGTTCCCGAAGCGCGGAAGAACCTGCGGACGGCGCGGGATCGCCTGGGCGACGCGGAATACGGCGTCGCGTATTTCTACGTCCGGACGCAGAAATTCCCGCCGGCCGCGATCGAACGCTTCAAGGCCATCCTCAAGGAGGATCCGGAGTACACGCCGCCGCGATGCGGTCTACTACTATCTCGCGCAGTCGTTGCTGAAAATGCAGAAGCCAGCCGAGGCGCTGCCCCTGCTGGAGCGCCTCGTCGCCGAATTCGAGCAGAGCGAGTACCTCGAAGGCGCCAAGAAACTGGCGGAGACCCTGAAGGCGGACCTGTCCAAGAAAGCCAAGAACGGGAGCATGTAGCATGAGTTTCAACCGGCGTCCGGTGATTCGGCTGTTCGTCGTCCTCACGGCCACGGCGTTGCTTCCCACCTGGGCCCACGCCCAGATTCCAGTCGAGCGGACGGCCCCGTTGGCCGTGCGCGATTTTCGGAGCGAGCTCGCCTGTGGCGTGCGCGCGACTGCGATTCAGCCGGCTGCGGCTGTGCGCATCGGAGAAGGCCGTGAACACGGCAAGGCCCTCTTCGGTCCCGGAGATCCGGTCATCGTCCTCGGCGGCACCTCGCAGGGGCTCCGGGTCGGGCAGGACTACTTCGTTCGCCGGGTGACGGCCGACCGGTTCACGGAGCCGGGCAGCGACCGCGTCCCGACGATCAGCATTCACACCGCGGGCTGGATCCGGATTGTCGAAGTGGAGGCCGAAGCGTCGATCGCGACGATCACGCGCGCGTGCGGCGGCATCCAGCAGGGAGATTACCTCGAGCCCTTCGAGCTTCCGTCGGTTCCGGCCGCGGCCGCGGACGCGGGCGTGCCCGACTTCGCGAATCCCGGGCGGCTGCTGCTCGGCGACGACCGGCGGCAGATGGGCGCCACCGGCGACTTCATGGTGTTCGACCGCGGCAGCGACCACGGCCTGCGCAACGGCCAGCGCCTCACGATCTTCCGCCAGACGGCCGGCGGCCTGGGCCCCGTCTCTCGCGTGGGGGAAGCGACCGCGATGCTCGTCAGCCCCGAGACGACCGTGGTCCGGATCGACAAGTCGATCGACCCGGTCTACGTCGGGGATCTGGTCGCCATCCACCGGTGAGAGTCAGCGGAGGTGACGAAGGTAACGGAAGTAACCAGAATCAGCGCTCGGAAAAACACGGAGGAACGGAGAAGCGGAGACTCATTGTTTGGATCTCATTCTTACCAAAGAATGCTCCGTTCCTCCGTTTCTCCGTTTCTCCGTGTGTTGATGTCGTGCGACTGATCCTCCGTTGCCTCCGTCCCCTCCGTTGTCTCAGTCTGACCTCGCAATCAACACATGGCTGAAGCGCCTGTAGTAGTCCATCGCGGACGCGACGGCCAGCACCATCGCGACCCACAGCGCGATCTTGCCCAGCAGCACGAACTGCGGCACGTGGTCGCTCAGAATCAGCATCAGGATCGCGACGACCTGCGACACCATCTTGAACTTGCCGAGCGGCGAGGCCGGGATCGCCACGTTCCGGGACTGGGCCATGCTGCGCAGCACCGTCACCGCGATCTCGCGCCCGAGGATCACGACCACCATCCACGACTGCGCGAGATCCATCTGCACCAGCGAGACGAGCGCCGCGGTGATCAGCAGCTTGTCGGCGAGCGGATCCATGAACTGCCCGAGCGGGGTGACCTGCTGCCGCCGCCGCGCCAGGTAGCCGTCGAGCCAGTCGGTGAGCGAGGCGAGGCCGAAGATCGCCGCGCCGACGAGCTCCTTCCGCACGCCGAGAATCAGCCGCCCTTCGAATTTCGTCAGCAGGACCACCACCAGCAGCGGGACGAGAAAGATGCGGCCGAGGGTCAGCGCGTTGGGCAGATTCATTGCGTGTGCTGTTTAGCATTATCATCGTAAGTTGACATGAAGGCTATCCTGCTCGCCGGTGGCAAGGGCACCCGGCTGAGGCCGCTGACCGTCCACACGCCGAAACCCATCGTGCCGATCCTGAACCGGCCGTTTCTCTATTACCAGATCGATCTGCTCAGGCAGGTGCCCGAGATCGACGAGGTGATCCTCAGCCTCAACTACCAGCCGCGCCGCATCGAAGAGATCTTCGGCGACGGCGAGGGCCTCGGCATGCGCGTCCGCTACGTCGTCGAGCCGATCCCGCTCGGCACGGGGGGCGCGGTCCGGTACGCCGGGGACTCGCTGACCGATTCGGTCGTCGTGTTCAACGGCGACGTGCTCACCAACGTGGATCTCGGGGCCGTGCTCCGGCTGCACCGCGAGCGCAAGGCCAAGGCGACAATCGTGCTGGTGCCGGTCGAGAATCCCCGCGCCTACGGGCTCGTCGAGACCGAGCCCGACGGCAGCATCCGGCGGTTCCTGGAGAAGCCCGGCGAAGACGAGATCACCTGCAACACGATCAACGCCGGCATTTACGTGCTCGAGCCGGACACGTTCGATCGGATTCCCAAGGACACGGCCTGGTCGATCGAGCGCAGCTTCTTTCCGTCGCTGATCGAGCGCGGCGAGACGTTCGTCGCCTACGTGCACGACGGCTACTGGATCGACATCGGCACGCCGGCGAAATACATGCAGGTCCATCGCGACATCATGGACGGCCGCTACCAGGCGCCGCCCTTCGCGGGGGCGGCTCCGTCGCTGGCGTGGGTCGCGCCGGATGCGAAGATCGACGAAGGCGTGGAGCTCCAGGGCCCGTGCTTCATCGACGAAGGGGTCGTGCTGAAGGCCGGGGCGCGCGTCCTTCCCTACTCGGTCATCGGGCGCCAGACGCACGTGGACGAAGGGGCCGTCGTCGACGGGTCCATCATCTGGCCGAACGGGTGGATCGGGCGCGACGCGATCGTGCGCGCCTCGATCCTCGGCCGCAACTGCCACGTCGGCCGCAGCGCCGCCATCGAGACGTCCGTCCTGCTGGGCGACAAGACCGTCATCACCGACTACAGCCGTCTATGAGCACCAGTCATCCCCGCGTCGATTCATCGATATTCAAGGCCTACGACGTGCGCGGCCTGTACCCGTCCGAGATCGACGAGGACGCCGCGCGGCAGATCGGCCGCGGCTTCGTCGCCTACCTCGACGCCAGGCGCATCGCCGTGTCGCGCGACATGCGGCTCTCGTCGCCGTCGGTCGCGGCGGCGTTCATCGAGGGCGCGCTGAGCCAGGGCGCCGACGTCGTCGACTACGGCATGGCGGCGACCGACATGATGTATTTCGCCGTGGCGCGCGACGGGCACGACGGCGGCGCGCAGATCACCGCGTCGCACAACCCGAAGCAGTACAACGGCATCAAGCTGGTGCGCCGCGAGGCGTTCCCGCTGAGCGGCGAGGCGGGGCTCGGGGAGATCCGCGACATGATCGCCGCCGGCACGATTCCGGCGCCGTCGCGGCCGCCCGGAACGCTCTCCGACGAAGAACGTCCTCGACGACTACGTCCAGCACGTGATGTCGTTCATCGATCCCTCGATCGTCAAGCCCTTCAACGTCGTGCTCGACGCGGGGAGCGGCATGGCGGGCCTGGTCGCCCCGAAGCTGTTCGAGCGGCTGCCGTGCCGGACGACGACGCTGTGCTTCGAGATCGACGGCACGTTTCCCAACCACGAGGCCAACCCGCTCATCGAGGAAAACCGCCGCGACATCGTCGAGCGCGTCGTCCGGGACCGGGCCGACATCGGGATCGCGTGGGACGGCGACGCGGATCGGTGCTTCTTCATCGACGGCACCGGCGAGTTCATCGCCGGCGACTTCGTGACGGCGCTGCTGGCCGAGGCGTTCCTGCTGCAGGCATCCGGGGGCCAAGATCGTCTACGACCTCCGCGCCAGCTTCGCCGTGAAGGACATGGTGGCCAAGTACGGCGGCACGGCGCTGATGAACAAGGTCGGCCACTCGTTCTTCAAGCGGCGGATGCGCGAGGAGGGCGCGATCTTCGGCGGCGAGGTGACGGGCCACTACTACTTCCGCGACAACTTCTACGCCGACAACGGCTTCATCCCGGCGCTGCTGATCCTGGAGCTGATGTCGCGCAAGGGACAGACGCTGCACGAGCTGCTCGCGCCGCTGCGCGAGAAGTACTTCATCTCCGGCGAGATCAACACGAAGATGCCGGACATGCGCGTGGTGCAGGAGAAGATCGACGCGCTGTCGCGCGCGATACTCCGGCGGCCAGGACGTACACGATGGACGGCGTCTCGGTCGAGTATCCGGACTGGCACTTCAACGTCCGGGCGTCGAACACCGAGCCGCTGATCCGGCTGAACCTCGAGGCGACGACGCAGGAGATGATGGAGCAGAAGCGCGACGAGGTGCTCGCGTTCATCAGGAGCTGACGACCTGGGGCGTCCGGCTCGAGCCGGACCAGACATCGGTGGCGTCCGGCTTCAGCCGGACCAATCGGTGAGCTGGCAGCTTGAGTCGAGCGCCGTCCGCCTGCTAGAATCAGCAAAAAGCGCGGGCTTAGCATAGTGGTAATGTTCTGGCTTCCCAAGCCAGCTAGACGGGTTCGATCCCCGTAGCCCGCTCCAACCTTCGCTCACGCTGCCAACGAGGCGTGAGCTTCGGTTGGCAAGCCACGCGAAGGTTGTCCACCGTAGCACCGCTCGGTCGTGGTGCGAAGGTGGACCTCGCTGATCACCCTTCGCTCGCATTTCAGGCGAAGGATGCCACCGTAGCGCCTGTAGCGCGAAGCGCGAAGGTGGGCTGTCTCAGACGTTACGCGAGCTACTCGTCCACCGTAGCGGCCCAGTTGCTCAGGCGCGAAGGTGGACGGGTCGCAAGCCAACCCCGTTGTTACGTCGGATTCTCTGCTCTCCTCGCCCCTCCCCCGCTGCACTTAATCCGGCAAGGCGAACGCAATGATGGCATCACCCGGCCGTGTTTCCGGCTTGGCCGCGCCGCCTGCGGCAATCACGACATACTGCTTGCCGTTGATCGTGTAGACGCTCGGTGTTGCATACCCCCCTGCGGGCAACTGGTATCCCACAGGATCCGGCCGGTGTACTTGTCGAACGCGCGGAACTTCTCGTCGACCGTCGCGCCGATGAAGACCAGGTTGCCGGCCGTGGCCACGGCACCGCCCATGTTGAGTGAGCCCGTATTGCCGATGCCTTCGGCGGCCAGTGCCGGATATTCACCGAGCGGAACTTTCCACAGCAGGCGTCCTGTCTCCAGGTCCAGGGCATTGAGCGTGCCCCATGGCGGCTTGATGGCCGGATACCCGCGGTCGTCAACAAAGAACGGCGCTACGTTGGCGTACTGCGGCGTGGTCGTCGACCACGCCCACGGTCCCCTGCCGCCAGACCAGGTTGGGACGCCAGTTCCGCGACCGGTCTGCGGCGCCGCCGGCGCTGACGACGGCTCTGATGGGTCGCTCTGCACGTACGCGATGACGTCGTTCATCTCCGCCTCGGACAGCCGCGAGAACGACGGCATCGTGCCTCGTCCGTTCGTCAGCACCTCGCGGATCCCCTCACGGCTCAGCGTGACGCCGGTCAGCGGCGGCAACAAGGGCGGGTTTCCAATACGGTTGGGGCCGTGGCAGGCCGTGCAGTTCATGTTGTAGATGCGCGCGCCGCGCTGCGCCGGGGTCATCTCGCCGGACAGGTTGTCCGGATCGAGGGGCTGCAGCGAGTGGATCGTCGGCAGCTCGTTGACGTTCACGAACAGCACGTTGGTGGTCGGATCGAAGGCGCCGCCGTGCCATTCGGCGCCGCCGAGGTGGCCGGGCATGGTCACGACACCGCCCAGCGTGGCGGGGGTGTAGAGGAAGCCGGACTCGTGCCGCCGGAATCGTTCCAGCACGTGCGCGCGCGCCGCCGGCGTGATGTCGGTGATGTCGGACTCGTACATTTGCAGGCGGGTCAACGGCTGAGGGAGCAGCGGAAACGGCTGCGTGGCCGACGCCTGCTCGCCCGGCACTGTCGACGGCGGTACGGGCAGATCGACAACGGGAAAGACGGGCTTGCCGGTGTCCCGATCCAACACGAACGTCAACCCCATCTTGGTGAGCTGTACCACGACGTCCCGTGTCCCGCTCTTCGTGGTGATCGTGGCGAGGATCGGCGCTGGTGGCAGGTCGTAGTCCCAGATGTCGTGACGGATGATTTGATAGTGCCAGATCCGCTCACCCGTTCTGGCGTTGAGAGCCAACACGGTGTTCGCGAACAGGTTGTCGCCCTTTCTCGAGCCCCCGTAGATGAACTCGCCGGCGGCCGATCCGGGGGCGGCGAACACCCAGCCCCGTTGCTCGTCGACCGTCACGCCGCCCCAGACGTTGGCGCCGCCGTAGTGCATGTTCGGCTCGAATTTCCAGGTGTCGTACCCGAACTGTCCTTTCCGGGGGATCGTGTTGAAGATCCATTCGAACTTACCTGTGGCGGCGTTGTACGCGCGAATGTCTCCAGGCGTGCTGGTATTCCCTTCGGGGACCCGCGAGGTCACGATCAAGTAGTTCTCGAACACCGTGCCCGGCGTGGTCACTTCGATGTCCGCCAGCTCGGACCTGACGGGCAGATCCCTCCTGAGGTCGATGAACTGGCCGCCGGCCTGTCCGAAGGGTTCGATCAGCACACCGGTCTTGGCGTCGATGGCATAGACACGATCGCGGACGAAGGCGAAAATCCTCTGGTTCCTGCCGTGCTCATCCTCCCAGTACGTCACGCCCCGGTTGCGGCCGCGGAAGATCCGGCCGCCGTTGTACGGTGCCGGATCGAATCTCCAGACTTCCTTGCCCGTGGCCGCGTCCAGCGCAATCACGTTGACGCGCGGTGTCGTGAAATAGAGCAGGCCGTCCACAATAATCGCGTTGCTGTAGATGCCCGGGCCTTCCGGAAGGCCGTGGTTGTACTGCCAGGCGACTTTCAGGCGATGGACGTTTGTCGTGTTGATCTGGGAAATCGACGAGTATTGGGTGGCGCGCTTGTCGCCGCGGTAGATGCCCCAGTCGGTCAAGTTGTTGAGCCGATCTGGCGGCCAGGCCGTACGCGTCGCGGCGGCCTGTTCGGCCGGGCCCGCGGTCCCGTACGCGCTCAGCGCGAACGCGGCGGCCAGGAGTGACATCCTGAACGAACGTCGCGTGGGGCGGGTCATCGCGACCCACCCGCGTACGCGGTCCACGCGCGGTGCAGCACGGTTGGATCGAGCTGGCCGGTATACACGATCAGACGGTACCGGGTCACTTCGCTCTCGCCTTCGGTCAGACGCCAGTTCTGGAGGATCTGGCGCGAGGGTCCCACACCCAGCTCGGAATCCACGCGCCAGGCAATCGGAAAGCCCGTGTTGTCCGGGTGATCGAGGATGGCGATGTGTCCCCAGTCGTCGCGACCCGCGATCGCCATCCCCACGTCCGTCCAGATCGCCCGCTGCTGCTCGGCTTGATTGTTGCGCTGCCCGGCTGCGTTGATCACTTCACCCGCGATGCCCTTGTGCCACGGCATGCGGATGAACAGACCGCCGACGTAGAACCGCTCTACCGTCACGGCACGTTTCGCGTCGCCGCGCCACTCCAGATCCAGCAGGTACTTGCCGTCCTGCTCCTGAATCGACCAGGTCTTCGTCTCGACGAGGATCGTCTGGCCGTGTTCATCCAGCAGGTTGTACACGGTGCGCCACGACACGCGCGCGCCCGATTCCTGAAGCACGCTGGCGGAGACGCGGCGATGGTAACGCTCTTCGCCCGGGACGCAGCAGGTCATGAAGAAGTCGCGGCCGTTGGTCGCCTTCAATCCCCAGTACACGCCCGTCTGGTGCGGATGGTGGCTGGGTCGATACCCCGTCAGCATCCCCTTGCCGTCGGGCGACATGATCGGATGCAGAAACGGGCGGATCCGCTCCTGGGCGTTCTGGACCAGCACGACGTCACGGCTGCCACCGCGCAACACGGATATGGTTCCCGCGCTGGAATCCTGCACGACGTGAAAGGTGACCGGCTGCGCCGAGAGCGCGGAGGAAGCGCAACACAGCCAGACGACGAGGAGCGTTGTCACCAAGCTACGCATCGAGATCATCATCGTGGCTCCTGAGACACGCGCGGCTGCCGTGGGCGCCGGGCCGATTGACGAGTCAATTATGTGGCACATTCGCCGTGCCACCGGTCGATGCCACGTTCGGGCTGCCGGAGGCCGTCGTCCGCCATTCGTGGGTGGAGCACCTCTGGTATTTCGGGAGCCCGGAGCTTCAGGGTCAGCGGGCCCGTGACCTGGCCCAGCGAATGCGAACACTGTAGAGGGTTCGACTGGGTGGCCCGTCGTCCGCCGCGATATGCTGATCACTCTGGTATTCGGTAGGCGCCTACGGCACACAGTGCGGGTCGGATGGCCACCGACCCGCTCGGTGCGCTTGCGTGCCACACCGACGCCGAGCGTGCGTCACGCGTCACGGCCCCGCAACACACTGACCCCTAAGCAGAGACTATGAAAGTTGAGGCGGTGATCTTCGACATGGACGGACTCATGCTCGACACCGAGCCGCTCTACAAGAATGCGTGGCAACGTGCCTCGGCGGACCTTGGGTTTGAACTGGACGACGCGTCCTATACCAAGCTCGTAGGTCGACCGACCGGGGACTGCGAGGCGGCGCTGCAGGCACAATTCGGCGCCGAGTTTCCGCTCGACCGGTTTCGAGCGCGGTGGCCGGAGCTGTGGCAGGTGCAAGTCGCTGAAGCCGGCATTGCCGTGAAGCCCGGATTGTTGGAACTCCTCGCCTTCCTCGAGCAGTGTGGCTTGCCAGTCGCGGTTGCCACATCGAGTGAAGCCGAGTATGCGGAGTTCAGCCTGCGAAGCGCGGGCCTGGGTGGTCGTTTCGCGGTTGTCGTGACCGGCGATCAAATCGCGCGGGGAAAACCCGCACCGGATATCTATGTTGAGGCCGCGGAGCGATTACGCGTCAAACCGAATCGGTGCGTAGCGTTGGAGGATTCGGAGGCTGGCATCCTGGCGGCGTCTGGGGCCGGCATGATCGCTCTCCTGATTCCCGACTGGACGCGTCCATCAGAGATCGCACGTCGAGCGGCATTTCGTGTCCTGGCCTCCCTGGACGAGGTGCGCGCGGTGGTGGAGCCCTTCGTTGGCAACAAGGCTGGTTGACTCGAGGAAGGCACCACGCCCTGCTGGCGTTCAGCGGTCAGCCCGGAATCGTACCCCCAGGATCTGCTTCGTAGGGACGGGCCGGCCGTCGAGAAGTGTCGGCGCAAAGCGCCAGCGCCGCGCGATGGTCAGCGCCTCCTCGTCCAGTCCGGGAACCGACTTGACGATGCGTGTGCCGGTGACCACACCGCGCTCGTCGATCTTGAGCTCGACGAACACATCGCCCTCGATCCCTGCGTTCAGCGCCCCGAGCGGATACTGTCCGGCCAGGCTCTTGTCGAGTGATTCGGGTGGCGCGACTGATTCACCGGCCCGATAGTACCCTTCGGCGTCCGGTTGTGCGGGGACGGGCTCTTTCGCCGGGTCGTGCTCCGGCTTTGGCCGGGCCTTTTCGATCGCGGCGGCGCGCCGGCCATAGAACGCCGACAGCTCCACGTACACCGCGGGATCGTCAGGCAGTTGCTGGCGAGCAGACAGGAGCGTCTGTTCCGCGCTGTCTACATTGCCCTCGTCTTCCTGTAGCTTGGCGATGCGTCGAAGCGCGCTCGAATCATGCGGCATCAACGGCACCAAGTCTCGAAGCACCTGTTCCCTGCGAGCGGGCTCATTCAGGTGCGTTGCGTCGTAGATTTGCGAGAGCGCGTCGAACGCCAGGATTCTCAAATCGGGAACGCGCAACTGACTCGCCGCACGGCTGAACAGGTCTGCGGCGGTCGTCAGGTGTTGGCGGTCTCCCGCCGAGACCCGACAACCTTCGCTCACGCTGTCAACGGAGGCGTGACCTAGCCGGATGGGTCAGTGACCGACTGGCAGACCTACGGCAAAGCGGGCTTGCGGCTGATCGGCGGGACGATGCCGACGGCGCGGTAGTTGGAGACGAGCTTGCCGTAATGCTCGGCTTGGTGCTCGATCCAGCCGATGACCACCGGCTTGGGAGATTTTTCCACGAGCGGATACGAGATCGCGATCGCGGCTTCCATCTCGCTGACGATCGAGGCGCGCGTCTTCGGCTTGCCGGCGTCGGCCTTCTCGCGCGCGACGAAGTCGAACTTCTCGCCGCGCACCTGTGCCGAGCTGAACTCGAGGCCAAACGTGACGTGGCGGAATTCCTCGAGCATCGATCGCGAATCGGGATGCGGCTTCCATCCCAGCTTGTCGTCGGGGAACACCGTGTCCTTGGCCATCACGAGGATCCTGTTGTGGAGGCTCTTCCAGGTACCTGTGATGACCTGCTCATAAGTGAGCGGCGGCGGCGCCGGCGTCTGGGCCTGGCCGGCCCCGGTGAGGACGTTGAGCGTGGCGATTGCGGCGACGAACAGAACCAGCAGCGAACGGTGCGGCATGTCACTCCTCCAGACGCAAGACCTTACCGCGTTTCCGCGAGTCCGGGGAGGGCGCCGGGAAATGCCCGGTGACGAAGTGTGGGACGGTGGTGACCGAATGACCGAATCTGTCAGCGCACGCGGTCTCCGAAGCGCGGACGTCGGCTTACAAAGGATAAGCGAGCGGCGCCGATCCGGCGGCGAAGTCAGCGGCCTTACGGTTCGACGCCGGAGCACCTCAACTCCGTGCGGAGCACCTGCGAGGACCCGCCGACCTGGAGCCCCAGCGCCGTGCAGATCATGGTCGTGCCTACGGGCACGATGAACGTTGTCGTGAGCCGCACGGGACCGTTGCCGGTCGTGACGGCAAGGCTCGACGCATTCGGGGCGATCGCGATGCCCGCCTGGTTCACAATGACGTGGATTACACGGCCGGATGGGGCTGAGGCGAGGACGTAGTAACCGTCGGCGCCTCGCGTCGTCGGCTGACCCACGCGTGTGGTGGTGCTGCTCCCGCCGAGCTCTTCGATCGTGTCGCGCGGCACCATCACCGTGACGCTGAGTGTGGCCGTGCGTCCCAGGTACGTGGCTTCGACCACCGTTGAGCCGACGGCGCCGCACGTCAAGGTTCCCGATTGCGAGATGGCCGCGACTCTGCCGTCGACGACACGCCAGTTCGCGCTATTCGCTGTTACGATGACGCCGGTGTCGAGGATCGCACGAACCTCCCAGGGCAGATCCCCTTGGCCTGGCCAGCACTGGTTCTGCCCCGCGATCTGTAACTGGCGGACGCTCTCCGGCGGAAATACCGTGACACGTCTCTGTGCCGTGGCACCACGATAGAACACACGGATGTCGGCGTCGCCCGGGGAGATCGCGGTGATGACGCCGCCGGCAACGATCGATGCCACGCCGGGATTCGACGACTCCCACCGCGCAACAGCGGTCACCTCCTCGGACCTGGCGGTCGCGTTCGCCGTCGCCAGCGCCAACGCCTGTCCGCGATCCCCGGGGCCCAACAGCAGCGTCGCCGCGCTAATGTTCGAGCTGAAGAAAATGCTGACGAACCCCACCTCGGTCGGCGCGGTCGGCTCTGTCGCGCCGCAACCGATGGATACGGCGAGTCCGTATACGATTGCTCCAGGGATTGTCCACCTGATCAGCCAGTGTCTCGGAGGCGTGGCGCACGGCAGCATCTGTAACCTCATTACCGATCGTGCGACGGGGCTGGAGCGCCTGCGGGGTGCCCAGAGCGTTACGCGGGCGAGGCCGGCGGTGACACGTCTGACGCACGGGCATCGCGAAACCAGGCGGATCAAGCAGCCAGCTGCCGCATTGTCCCGCATATGGGCGTCAGACACGTGTACTGGACAGCACAGCGGCTGCTGACTGGAGGCATCCCCGGGGCTCACAATCGAAGGCGCCTTGTGGAATCGTTCGTATTTCCAGCCAGTTTGCGCGCTAGCGTCAGAACAGACGGCTAGCCGCGCTCCGGGGCCTTCCGCAACTGCTCGATGCGCGTTCTCACACGCAGCGCAGCCGCATCACCCGGCTTCAGTGTGAGCGCCTCGTCCACCAGCGACGAGGCCTCCGCGAGCAGCGCCTTCAACCCGGAAGCAGGCAGCAAGCGGCCGAAGTCGTTGACGTACGCCGCCAGTGCACCCGCCAGCGCAACACGCGCGGCGGCGCCCTGTGGAATCGCGGTGCGAGCCGTGCGGGCCGCGGCATCGATGGGCTCTCCTTTTTGGGCCAGGAGCTCGACGAGATACGCATGCGCGTGCGGTTCGGCGGGATATTGTTTGACTGCCTCGCGCACGAGCCGCTCGTACTCCGCCGGTCTATCGACGCCGACGATGCCGTGGATATCTATGAAGCCGCGCATCCAGTCGAACGGTGCGCGACCCCCCGCGATCTCGAATGCGCGGCGCATGTGGAGGATCGCGGCGTCGAAATGCTTTGCACGCGTCGCCAAGGCGTCGGACGCGCGGCTGCCGAAGGTGGCGCGAGCGACCGATTCGTGGGCGGCGCCGAGCATGAAGTGCGCCTCGGCGAATTTGGGATACCGTGCGACCCACTTCTCGTAGAGCGCCACGACTTCCAGATTCTTCCCGCCCAGCGTCAGATCCAGCGCCTGGCTCTTCGCCTCGCGCCAACCCGGGGGCGGCGTCTCGGGGACACCGGTCTGCAGCACGGAGGCCAGGGTGATGATGAGGACGAGGCCCTTCATATGTTCGAGAACTATACCAACGTTGCTTCGCGACCATCTCCCGGACATCGTTGGCGAGCAGCCTCACGCGCATGGCAACGATCTGCGGCGGAACGTGCTCGAAGCAGATTGAAGCATTACACTCTCGTCTCTGGGGGACTCCACGTGTCAAAGGCGTTGCCACTGATGTGCCTGCTCGTGCCAGCGTGTGCCGCCGTGCTGCTGGCACAGGCGGGCGATCCGATTGACGCGATCGTCGCGGCGCACATGAAAGAGCAGGGCGTTCCCGGCGTCGCCGTGGCGATCGTGCGGCGCGGCGAGGTGGTCGCGTCGAAAGGCTATGGCATCGCCAATCTCGAGCACGAGGTGGCCGTCACCGATCGCACCATCTTCCAGTCGGGGTCGGTCGGCAAGCAGTTCACGGCGACGGCGATCATGCTGCTGGTCGAGGATGGCAAGCTGGCGCTCACCGATTCTTTGAAGAAGTTCTTCCCCGCCGGGCCGGCGAGCTGGGAGGCCATCACCATTCGCCATCTGCTCACGCACACGTCGGGCATTCCCGACTACACCGACGGCAAACTGGACTACCGCCGCGACTACAGCGAAGACGAACTCGCGAAGATGGCCTACGAGATGCCGCTCGACTTCTCGCCCGGCGATCAGTGGAAGTACAGCAACACGGGCTACGCCCTGCTCGGCGCTGTGGTGCGCAAGGCGTCGGGGGCGTTCTACGGCGACGTCCTCCGCGATCGGGTGTTCACGCCGCTCGGCATGACCGCGGCGCGCGTGATCAGCGAGCAGGAGATCGTGCCGCACCGGGCTGCCGGGTATCACCGGACTGCTCTCGGAATCAGGAACCAGGAGTGGGTCTCGCCCACGCTCAATACGACGGCTGACGGGTCCCTCTACTTGTCGCTGCGCGATTACATCGCCTGGGACCGGGGGCTGCGGGCGCGTGCCATCCTGAAGCCGGAGAGCTGGAATGCGATCTTCGAGCCGGTCCGCTTGAACGGCGGCCGGCGCCATCCCTACGGCTTCGGGTGGGACGTCGATCGCCTGGCAGGCCAGCAGGTCGCGAGACATGGCGGCGCGTGGCAGGGATTCAAGACCTACATCGCCCGCTATCTCGGCGACGATCTCACCGTCGTGGTGCTCGCGAACCTCGCGCAGGCGCAGCCCGAGCGCCTCGCCGAGGACATCGCGGCACACTACATTCCCGCCCTGAAGCAGACGACGAACTGGACGATCGTCGGCGCCCAGGTCGCCGACGGGAGCGGCGGCCCGCTGCGACGCGTCGATATCCGCATCGAAGGGGACACCATTCGCAGCATCGGGGCGATCACGCCGCCGCCAGACGATCGTGTGCTCGATGCAACAGGTCTGGTGGTGTCTCCCGGATTCATCGACATCCACAATCACTCGACCGAGGGGCTCGACAGCGATCCGGAGGCGATCACGCAAGTCTCGCAGGGCATCACCACCGTGCTCGTCGGACAGGACGGCAGCTCGCCGTTCCCAATCCGCGACTACCTGGCCAGGCGGCGCACCACGCCGGTAGCGGTGAATGTCGCCGTGCTCGCCGGACACGCCACGATCCGCCGGCAGGTGATGGGCGACGACTTCCGGCGGCCGGCCACGGCAGTAGAGATCGTGCGCATGCAGGCGCTCGTCGAGCAGGAGATGAAGGACGGGCGCGATGGGGCTGTCGTCCGGCCTCGAGTACGAAGTCGGCAGCTACGCCGCGACCGAGGAGGTTGTCGCGCTTGCGCGGGTCGCAGCGAAGTACGGCGGCTTCTACATCTCGCACATCCGCGACGAAGCCGACAAGACGCTCGAGGCCGTGCGCGAGGCGATCGCGATTGGCGAGCAGGCCAGGCTGCCGGTGCAGATCACCCACATCAAGCTGGGGACCGTTGGCGTGTGGGGCAAGGCCGCGGAGGTCGTGGCGCTCGTCAACGCCGCTCGGGCGCGCCGCATCGACGTCACGGCCGACGCCTACCCCTATCTTGCCTGGAGCTCGAACCTCAAGGTGCTCGTTCCGAACAAGCAGTGGACCGATCCGGCATCGGTGAAAGAGGCGCTGGACGATGTGGGCGGGGGCCGGAACATTCAGATCACCCGTCTGCCGATGTTTCCGCAGCATGTCGGCAAGCGTCTGAGCGAGGTCGCGCAGGCCGAAGGGATCAGCGAGGTCGACGCCTACATTCGACTCGTCCAGGACGAAGGCGCCGGCGTCATCGGCCACACGATGTCCGAGGCCGACATGAAGGTGTTCTATCAGCAGCCGTGGACGATGGTGGCGAGCGACGGCGGGGTGAACGTGAGCCACCCGCGAGGTGCCGGCACGTTCCCTCGCGTGCTGGGGCGCTTCGTGCGTGACGAGCGGTGGCTGACGCTGCCGGATGCCATTCGAAAGATGACCGCGTTGCCGGCGGCGAGGATGGGGTTGAAGGATCGCGGTACCATCGCCGTCGGGATGAAAGCGGACCTCGTCGCCTTTGATGCCGCGACTATCCTCGACCAGTCGACGTTCGAGCAGCCGCGCCTGCGCGCGCGTGGGATCCACGCCGTGTTCGTGAATGGTCAGCCGGTCTGGAGCGGCGACCGTCCTGGCGCGCGTCCCGGATCGGTCCTCGTGCCGCGCCGCTGACGCCATGACTCAACCTGAAAATCACGTCATTCTCAGGGTTTCCTCACGACTCGACACGTGCCGGTTCGACACAATCGACTGAGAGTTGAGGAAACCATGTATTTCAGGTGCGCGACGTACTGCCACGTCGCTGACGAACGCATGAGTCGCATCGCCGCACTCAGCGCGGTTCTGTTGATGGCCTCTGCGTGTGGGGGTGTCGCGCCCACGGCTCCGAGCGCGTCCTCGCCCGGGACTGGGCTCGCCTTGACGTGCAGCGCGCCATCGCTACTCGCCGGTGACCTCGTCGTCTGCATGGTCACCGCGGCTTCGGTGAATGTCAGCACAGCAGCGGTATGGACGTCGAGCGATCCGAGCATCGCCACGTCGCAGGGGGTCGGTCTCTTCGTCGGGAAGTCGGAGGGCCAGGCGACGCTGACTGCGACATATTCCGGCCAGAGCGCGTCCGCACTGTTGACGGTGCATCTGCAAGACGTCCTTCGCGCGACGGCGACGGCGTCTCAAGGCAGCTTCACCGTTGGCACCACCGCCACTCTGTGGCTGCAAGGCTTCTACGGCGTCGCGTCTGCGGACTCCGGCACGCTGACGCTCGTCATCACGGATCAATCCGGTGCGGCCGTCAGCACAAGCACACCGCTGACAGTTCCGCACGGTGGCGACAGGTTCCTTATCTCGGCCACGTTCACGCTATCGCCCGGGACCACGCGTGTGTGTCGGACCGGAGTCCTTCAGATCGGTTCGACGACGTTGACGGTGGTTCCGGACGTCTCGCTTGTGCCGTGCCTTGCCGTGATGCCGTGACTGTCCCTGCGCCGACGCCGGTCGCGGCCGCCTCGGGGTGCTAGAATCGGACGTCGTTGACCTCGTGAGCATCGGGATCAAGCGGGAAATACATCAATGATTCAGAGCCTGCGTTACGGGTTCAGAAGCCTCATCAAAGCGCCGCTCCTGAGCGCTGTCACGATCCTCACGCTCGCCGTCGGGATAGGCTTGAATGCGGGCATCTTCACCGTCGTGAACGGCATGATGTTCCGCGCGCGGATCGAAAAGGATCCCGATTCGTTCGTCCAGCTCGTCTCCAAGTATTCCGGCACCTACAAACAACCCGGCGAGATCCGGTCGTTTACGACGACGGATTTCGACGCCTTTCGGACGCGGTCGCAGTCACTGACAGACATCGCCGCATGGCGAGACGTCCACCTGCACTTCGGCAACGAAGCCGAGAGCACGCTGGCCCTGGTCGTGACTTGTGAGTTCTTCGATCTCTACGGTCTGTCACGGCCCCTCAAGGGACGTCTCTTCAGCGCGGATGAATGTTCGGCACATGACTCTCCGCCGGTCATGCTGGTGAGCGAAGAGTTGTGGCAGCGACGGCTCTTCGGTGAGCCCGACGTCGTGGGGAAATCCGCGAATCTCGATGGCGTCCCGTACACGATCGTCGGTGTCGTTCCGGAGGGTTTTTCCGGCCGGCTTCGGGGACCCGGCATCTGGCTCCTCTGGAGGTCGAGCGCGCAATCCTACGACCGGCCCCAGCCCAATCATCGAGCGCGTCAGCAAAGGCGGCGCCCGCGTGGTTGAACGTGGAAGGCCGCTTGAAGCCGGGGGTGAGTACCGCAAGCGCGTTGGCCGAGCTCAGTCTGATTGCCAGGGACCAGGACCGCCTGTATCCGGGCAGGGCCACAACCGTCTACTTGACGAATGGCTCGCTCGCCCAGGATCCCTCAATCAAGGGCACGACACTGGTTGCGTTCCTGGTCATGGGATCCCTCTTGTTGGTCGTGCTGATCGCGTGTGCCAACGTCACGACGATTCTCTTGTCCCGTGCGGTCTCACGCCGCAACGAGTTGGCGGTTCGACTGTCGCTGGGTGCCAGTCGGGCCCGTTTGATCGGGATGCTGACCGTCGAGGGGATGCTGCTCGCATTCCTGGCCGGCGGCCTCGGGATGCTGCTCGCGTCGCAGACACCGTCGCTGTTCCGGAGCATGCTGCCGGCGGACGCGCCGCACTATCCGATGCACGTCGGAGCCACCGAGTTCATCTACGTACTCGCCGTCACGCTGTTGGCGGGGTGCATCGTCAGTTGGGCTCCGGCGGGCGAATCGCTGCGCGTCGATCTGAACAGCATTCTGAGGAGTGGCAGCCCGGGCGCAGGAAAGCGTTCACGGATTCAGAGCGCCATCATCGTCGGTCAGGTGGCGCTCAGCCTCGGCTTGACCGTCGCGGCAGGAAGCTTTTTGCGCTTCCAGTACGACGTGACGGTCTCCGATCCCGGATTCGAAACACGGCAGGTCTTCGTCGTGCCGTTGTCGCTGCGCACGCCACGTTACGACGCCGCATCGGCGGCGTCATTCAGGAAGGAAGCCGAGAGACGGATCCGAGAACTGCCCGGCGTCCGGACGGTCGCGTACGGCGCCATCCCCTTCGGCGGCTCGGCATCCGAGCAGGTGTTCCCGTATGGCGACGACGGCGGCGCGGGGGTGGACGTGGAGGTCGACCGCGTGTCGGTGGCCTACTTCGACGCGCTTCAGCTCGGAATGATACGGGGTCGCTCCTTTCAGCCTGGGGATCTCGGCGGCGACGTGCCGTTGGCAGACGTCGTAGTGTCGAAGGCGTTCGTGGACACGTACTGGAAGGGACTGGATCCTCTCGAGAAGACGATTCGCACCCCGACACACGACGTGTTACGGGTGATCGGCGTCGCACGTGACACCAGGGCGCGGCAATACGGGGCCGTCGATCCCCCGCGCATCTATCGTCTGCGCGCGCGGGACGCCTCGGGAGGACCGCTGCTCGGTACGTTTTTCGGGCGAGCCTCAACGCGTCGCGGACGCGATCCGCGCGCTCATCGTCCGGATGGACCCGCAGCAACACGTCATTCCACGGACGGTGCGCTCCGAAATGGAGGCCCTGGCCAACCGCCTCTGGCTGATGACCGGACTCGTCCTGTCCCTCGCCAGTATTGCGGTCTTTCTGGCGATGACGGGCCTGTACGCGATCGTCGCGTTTTCCGTCCAACAGCGAACGAAGGAGCTGGGCGTTCGCGTGGCGCTCGGCGCCACGCACGGCCACATTCTCTACTCGGTGTTGTCGTGGGGAGCGAGGCCCGTCGTCACGGGGACCGCGATCGGTTTGGGAATCGCCATCGTAGGTCTGTTCGGGTTGAGAGCGGCCCTCGCAGGCGTCCCGGAGGCCGGCGCGATCCATGTTCGTCCCATCGACCCGATCGTTTACGCCCTGTCGTTGAGCGCGCTGACGCTCGTGGCGCTGGCGGCAACCATGGGACCGGCGCGTCGCGCGTTGCGGCTTTCACCCTCGCAGTGCCTGCGCCAGGACTGACGGCTTCGGCAGGACTGAGGGCGCTAAGCTGCCAGCCCTCGAGTCACATTCTGAAGGCTACGTGCGATTGTCCCGAGATCCAGCCTGGCAATGGTGTAGGCTCCACGGTACAGCTTCATCGTTCAGCAATGCTCCTGTTCACCGTGGACATCACCCCGCTGGACAGTAATGCCGGTTTCTCGGCGATCCACAGGACAAAATCAGGTGTCAAACCCCAGCCCGGAATTAGCCCGTGCGGGCATTTTGCGCTTGCGATGTCACGCGGCGGAACCGCCAAGGACGGGGGAATCGAGCCTGTGACGGGGCCGAGGGGTCGACGGCACAAGCCCTGTCACCAAACCAGCGTGCCGCATGGAGAACCATTGAATGGCATTTGTCCAACGTACATGGGAGCGGCGCCATGCGGAGGGTCTACGCGAACGGATCATCCAGACCACTGACGCGTGGTGCGAAGGCTTTATCGTGGATCGCGGCAGCAAAGAGCGCGCTGGCCGTGGCACGTCACGGGACATACCGGGTTTGTCATGCGGTGGCACCTGGCACAGCGCGGCCACCAGTGCTCCGCAGCCTGTGACGTGGATTGGCGTGAGTTTCCTCACGGGTCTCATTGAGCCGGCGTATGCGCTTCGTGTGACAACACCGCTCTCTCCGTGGTAAACGCCCCAAGCCGAACCTACTGGCCTGCGCTCCCGATAAAAGACATTCACAACCCGTGAATAGACCGTGCCCGCACAGCCGGGTCATGGCAACGCTCGGCATTGCGCCAGGCCAGATAGACGGCGCAAACTCACGGCGACCATCGAATCGACGCGGTAGAGATGACGCGTTCCGTGCGGCTCTGTGAGTCGTCGCCGGCCACTGGTACTAGCTCACGCGCAAGAATACTTGAACGACAAGGCCGCTCCCGCGACTGGCGGCAGCTATGATGCTGCGCCGGACCCGCTCGCCTATGTCGCCGTGGCGGGACTGCTGGCCGTCACCGCCGCCGTCGCGTCGTACCCGCCCACCCGCCGGGCGCTGCGGATCGAGCCAATCAAGGCGCTTCGGGTTGATCAGTCGCGGAGCGTGGTCGCAGACGCGAATTCCTGGCGTCGTCAAAATAGTCCCGAAACGTACCGACGTGCTTCGGGGTAACAGCGCGGGTTGGCAATCGGCCGCCGGTTGTAGTGCCGTGGGACTCCGCGCTAAAGTCACGGCGACGTGCTATCGGCCTTCTCCCAAGCCTGGGCCTCCTGGAAAACGGCGCCCGGCGTCGCGGCGCTCGCAGTGGTCGCGTTTGCCGTCGGGATCGGCTCGGCCACGGCGATCTTCACCGTCGTCAACGGCGTGCTGCTGCGGCCGCTGCCGTACCCGGACGGTGAGCGCTTCGTGTTGCTGTCCGGCGCGAGAACGACGGAACCGGGCATCTTCTGGACAATGTCGGTTCCCGAGCTGCACGACTACCAGCAGCAGACGACGAGCTTCGACGCGTTCGGCTGGTTCCGCGCCGGCCGATACCAGCTGACGGCGCCTGGCGAGCCGCAATTCGTCCCCGGCGCGGCGGTGACGCCTGCGCTGGCGCGGCAGCTCGGTTCACCGCTCCTCGGCCAGTGGTTCGCCGACGACGGCAGCGCGGTCCTCTCGAGCGCCCTCTGGCGGCGCCTCGGGGGCCGACGCGACATCGTCGGCAGTGCGATCACGCTCGACGATCGTCGCTATACCGTGAGCGGCGTGATGCCGCCGGCGTTCCAACTGCCGATCGCCAGCCTCGGCATGGGACGCGGCAATGCCGAGGTGTGGATTCCGCTCGATCCGTCGCCGCCCAACGCGAGCCGGAGCAGCACCCAATTCTACGCGTACGCCCGCCGCAAACCGGGGGTCTCGCTCGAGCAGGCACAGGCCGACGTCAAACGCGTCGCCGCCATCGTGGCCGCGATAGAACCGCAACGGTATCAGTTCTACACGGCGGACGTGGTGGGCCTGCGCGAGTGGACGAACCCGAACCTCCGCGCCACGCTGCAGGTCCTGCTCGGCGGCGCAGGGCTCCTGCTGCTCATTGCCTGCGCCAACGTCGCCACGCTGCTGCTGGCGCGAGCCGTCGTCCGCGCGCGCGAGACGGCGATCCGCGTCGCGCTCGGCGCGTCGCGGCGCCAGCTCGCGCTGCGCTACTTCGCCGAAGGCGCGCTGGTCTCCATCGTCGGCGCCACCGCCGGCGTCGGCCTGAGCGCGATCCTCGTGCGGCGCATGCTGGCCGCTGCGTCCGGCTTCGTCTCGCGTGCCGATCTGATTGCGATCGACTGGAAGGTGCTCGGCTTCAGCGTCGCAGCGGCGGTCGTCACCGGCGTGCTCGCCGGCCTGGCCCCGCTCTGGCAGGCGATGCGCACGGCACCGAACGCGGTGCTGTCCGAAGGCGTTCGGGCGTCAGCGGGCGCGCCGGCGAGGCGTCTGTGGAAGGCGTTGGTCGTGGCCGAAATCGCCCTCGCCTTCACGCTCCTGACGACGTCGGCCATCCTCGTCGTCCACCTGCGCAATCTCGATCGCGTGTCGTTGGGTTTCGACCCCGACGGCCTCGTCGCGTTCAACGTCCCGATGCCGAGACGCACACCCGAGGCCCGGCGTTCCGAGCAGGCGCGGTTGATGGACGCGGTGCGGCAGACGCCGGGCGTGACGGGCGCCGCGTTCGCGAACACATTGCCCGCTCTCGGCTGCGGCGGCGGGAGCACCAGCATCTCCGTGGAGGGCCGCCCGCAGGATGCCCCCGGTCAGCGGATGTGCTTGATCGTTGCCACACCGGACTTCTTTGCCACGGTGCGGCTCCCGCTCCGCGCCGGCCGGCTGCTGAGCGAGGCGGACCAGAACCGCGATCCGCTGGCCGTCGTGATCAACGAAGCCGCTGCGCGCGCGTACTGGCCCGGGCGCAATCCGATCGGAACCGCCGCGCGCTTTCTACCCGACGGCGACCGCTTCGAGGTTGTCGGCGTCGTCGGTGACGTACGCAACAACGGAATCGACAAACCGACGAGTCCCGAGCTCTATCTGCCGGCGGCCGTCCGGAATGTGAACCCGATGAACGTCGTCGTCCGATCGGACCTGCCGGCCGATCGAGTGATCGCCGCGGTCCGCCGCGTCGCCCGGGAGACGGATCCGACGCTGGTGATGGAGAACGTGAGCACGATGAACGACATCGTGCGCTACATGCTGCAGCTCGAGCGTCTCAGCTCGCTGGTCATGACGTTCTTCGGCCTGGCCGCCCTGCTCATGGCGACGCTCGGCATCTACGGCGTGCTGTCGTACTTCGTCCGGCAGCGCACCGTGGAGCTGGGGACGCGGATGGCCCTCGGCGCCGTCAACCACGATCTCGTGGCGCTCGTCCTCGGCGGCGGCCTGAAGCTGGCGCTGGCTGGCGTGGCTGTGGGAGCGGTTGCACTCGTCGGCGGCGTCTGGCTGCTCATCCGGTACCTCGAGGTCGCCAACTTCGGATGGCTGCCGTTCGCGGCGTCCACGGCCGTGGTCGTCCTCGTCGCCACCGCGGCCGCGGCGGTGCCGGCGTGGCGCACCACTCTCCTGTCGCCGATGGCCGCCATCCGCGAGCAGCCACCATCTGTGTGGTGGTGGGCGCGTCAGCGGATGCACCGCACCGTTCGCGACATTCGCCAGGCGGTGAGCGGGGACGACAGCGGATCGGGCGTCTCGGCGGCAGACGTGCTGACGGCCTTCGTCGACGCCGCGCGCGGCGCCGACTCGTACTCCGGAGCGCTCCGGGCCGTGCTCACCAGCGTGTGCCACGAACTGCGCATCGAATCGGCGGTGCTGCTCGAACGGCGCGAGGGGGCGCAGGCGGAGTACCGCTGCCTCGCGGCCGCGGGCACCCTCGCAGCGGCCGCACCGGTCGTGCCCGCCGACGGATTCCTGATCACGCGGTTGCGCGCCTATCCGCTGCCGCTGCCCTTTGCGCCGAATGAACTGGCCGCCGTCGCCGAATGGGCCGTCGCGCACCGTCCGGACCGCGTCGACGAGATTCGCGCGCTGGCCGCCGCCGCCATCCAGCTTGCGGTGCCGCTGCGCACACGCACCGAGATCCTCGGCGTCCTGCTGCTGGGCGACCGGTCCTTCGACTCGCATGCGCTCGCTCACCCCTCGACGTCGCTTGGGGTGACCGGGAGCGTGTCGAAGGGTCAGGGCAGGCCCTTCGACTCGCGTACGCTCGCTCAGGGCAGGCCGCAGCGCTCCGGCTTCAGCGCGCACGAGAAACAAGTGCTGCGCGCGGGCGCCGATCAGTTCGCGCTGATGATCGAAAACGCGCGACTGACCGATCGGGTCGTCGAACAGGAAACGCTGCGCCGCGACATCGCCCTGGCCTCGGACGTCCAGCGCCGCCTGCTCCCCGATGCCCCGCCGCGCATCGAATATGCCGATTTCGCCGCGGTCAGCGTGCCGGCCCGCCGCATCGGCGGCGACTACTACGACTTCGTCGAGCTGGGCAACGGCCGGATCGGCATCGCGCTGGCCGACGTGTCCGGAAAAGGGGTCGCCGCCGCGTTGATTATGTCGGTGGTGCAGGCGTCGCTGCGGATCATCGCGTCCGAGGGCGACGTGCCGCTGCCACGCCTCGTCGCGCGGATGAATGAGTTCATCTATCGATCAACGCCCGCGAGCAAATACGCGACCTTCTTCTATGCGCAGCTCGACGCGCCGTGCCGGCAGCTGCGCTACGTCAACGCCGGCCACAACGCGCCGTATCTCCTGCGCGCCGGCCGGCGATCGACCGCCGGCTCCGCGCCGCCCGAGATCGAGGAGCTGTCTACCGGAGGCACGGTGGTCGGCATGTTCGCGGAGATGGCGTACGAAGAGGCGACCGTGGAGTTGTGCCCCGGCGATGTTCTCCTCACCTTCACCGACGGCGTCCCCGAGGCGCACAACCCCGAGAACGAAGAGTTCGGCGACGAACGCCTGCAGCAACTGCTCCGCCAGACCGCTCACCTCCCGGCCAGCGAGATCAGCGCGCGGCTTTCCGGCGAGATGAAAGACTGGATCCGCGACGCGGAGCAGTACGACGATCTCACCTTCATCGTGATGAAGGTGCGCTGACTGCGCTGATTCGCCGACGCGCGGCTTGCGGTTACGAGGAAGCGCCGGAGGAATCCGTCGACGTCGAGCGCGTGCCGCACCCGTGATCTCGCGTTTCCGCAACTGGCTCATCCCGCGGGGGCCGCGTGACAAGAAGGCCGGTGGCCTCTATTCTGCGCGCAGCGCGATCATCGGATCGACGCGCGCGGCCCGCTGCGCGGGACGGAGCGACGCCAGCAGCGTGACGGCGACGAGCACACCAGCGACGACGGCATAGGTCAGCGGGTCGGCGGCGGTGAGTCCGAAGAGCGTCGACTCGACGAACCGGCGGACGCTGTAGGCGACGGCGAGGCCGAGCACGAGTCCGACCGCGACCAGCGTGAACGATTCGCGCAGCACCATCCGCAGCACCTGCCCAGGGAGCGCGCCGAGCGCCAGCCGCAAGCCCATCTCTCCGGTGCGCTGGAGCACGAGGTACGACATCAGTCCATAGAGGCCCACGCACGCGAGCATCAGCGCGGCCACGCCGAAGAAGCCCGACAACTGTGCGAACAGGCGTTCCTGCGAATTGCGGCGCTCGATCTGCTGCGCCTGGGTACGGAAATCGATGACCGGCAGGCCCGGATCGATCTCGCGCACGGCGCTGCGGATCGCGGGCCCAATCGCCGCCGGATCGCCGGCCGTGCGCACGTAGTAGTTGGCGACGCCCTCCAGCATCTGCGGCGCGGGCAGGTAAATGGTCACGGGCTCGACCTCGCGCAACGTGGTGTACTTCACGTCCCGTGCCACGCCGACGATTTCGATCTCGCTGGCCGGGTCGTTCGGGTTGGCGCCGAACGTGAAGCGCCGGCCCACCGGATTCTCGCCGGCAAAATAGCGGCGCACGAAGGCGTGCGTGACAATCGCCACCTTGGGCGCCTTCTCGTCGTCTCGCGTCGTGAAGCTGCGGCCGAGGAGCAGCGGAATCTCCATCGCGGTGAAGAAGTTCGGCGCGATGCCGTTGACGTTGATGTTCATCAACGCCCCCGCGGGCGGCGTGTAGCCCGGGATGATCGTCCTCCGATTCGCCCGCGTGCCGGCAAGCAGCGGCACACGAGAGAATGTCGCGGCGCGCACGCCGGGAATCTGCTCGAGGCGTTCCTGCAGGCGTGCCTGGAGCATGGTGAACGCCTCGCGAGGATAGCCGGCAGGAGTGGCCTCGATGCGGAAGAGCGCGAGGCCCTGCGTGTTGAAGCCGGTCGCGACCTGCTCGAGATTGCGCAGCGTCTGGACGAACAGCCCGGCGCTGATCAGGAGCACGAGCGAGAGCGCGATCTGGACGACCATCAACGTCTGACCGAGTCGCGAGCGTGCGCGCGTCCCGAGCAGGCGCGCGCCGCTCTGAAACTCCGCCGTGAGGTCGACGCGTGCCGCGTGCAGCGCAGGCGCCAGGCCAAACAACAGCGCTGTGCCGCCCGTGACGACGATCGTGAACGCGAGCACCCTTCCATCCAGCGGCAGCTCGAGGACGGCAGGATCGCCGTTGAACTGACGCAGCCCGAGGAGCAGGCCGCGGCTCCAGTACGCCAACAGGATCCCGAACGCGGTACCCGTGAACGCGAGGAGAAGACTCTCGCCGAGTAGCTGACGGACGATGCGCGCACGACTCGCGCCGAGGGCAAGCCGCAGGGCAATCTCACGGCGCCGGGCGCTGCCGCGGGCGAGGAGCAGGTTGGCGACGTTCGCAGACGCGACGAGCAACAGCACTCCGACGAGGCCCATCAGGATGCGCAGCGATTCGGCGTACGCGCGGCGGCGATCGTTCTCGCCCTGCCCGCCCGGATCCGCCGCGAGCGTCGAGACGTCAGGCATCTTGGCACCGGTCCCATCCTCTCGCCCAACGCCGGCGAGCCAACCGTCTCGGGCCGTGACCTGGAAGATCGGCTCGAGGCTCGCCCGGGCCTGCTCGGCGGTCACGCCGGTGTCGAGGCGCCCCATGACGCGGATCCACCAGTACCAGGGCTGAGCGCGGTTCCTGGCACGGTCCGGCTGAAAGCGCCCGTGCTGCGCAAGCGGAAGCGAGATGTCGACCGATTCACCGATCTGCATGGTGCCCGCGAAGCCAGGTGGCGTGACTCCAATGAGCGTGACCGGCACTCTGTTCACCTGGATGGTCTTGCCGATGACCGACGGATCGCGATTGAAGCGGCGTTCCCAAAAGCGATAGGAGATGACGCCGACCGGCGGCGCGGACGGTTGATCGTCGGTATCGGTCAGCATCCTGCCCGCGATCGCGGACACGCCCAGGCCCGCGAAATAGTCACCTGAGACGAGCTGGCCCATATCTGTCGTCTCGGGCTGACCGTCGATGAGCAGTGTCATCCGGTTGAACGGCGCGAACGCGAAGACGTGCGACAGCGCCCGGCCGGAGGACCGGAAGCGCTCGAAGGTCAGCAGCGAGAACGAGGTGCTCGCGGGGCGCCCGGTGGCAGGATCGACCGATCCATTGTTCTCCCCGGCGCGCGACAGACGGCCATCGCGTCCTTCGACGTTGCGAAACAGCACCAGCTCGCCTGGATCTCGTACCGGCAGCTCGCGGAAGAGGACGTCGTTGACGAGGCTGAAGATGGCCGTGTTGGCACCGATGCCGAGCGCGAGCGTGAGCACGACGGTCACGGTGAAGCCGGGCGTCTTCACGAGCCCGCGGACGGCGAGTCGGACGTTTGAAATGGTCACGAGCGCTTAGACGGTGCCGAGACTCGACACGTTTATCGCCACGTACCGAAGCGTCCGGACATCGCAACGCTCGTTGAGGACACGTTTCGGCCTATGCTGTCGTTCACATGAATGGCGGGCGGCTGAGACTTGGCGCGTTTGGCGTTGGCCGCATGGGCCAGGTTCACCTCGAGCACCTGATCGCGCTGCACCAGGCAGGCGAGATCGAACTCGTCGCGATCGGCGATCGGTTCGGGCCGACTCTCTCGTCGGCGTCCCGTCTGCTGAACGAGCTCGGTGGACCGGATGTGGCGAGGATCGGGCGGTTCGACGAGCCGGACGCCATGGCGGCCGCGGCGCGACTGGACGGTGTGATCGTCGCGTCACGCACGGAGGACCACGCGCGCGACAGTCTGGCGTTCATCCGCGACGGCACGCCTGTATTCGTCGAGAAACCGTTCGCCAACTCGATTGCCGAAGCTGCCGACTTCTGCGGAAGGCTTGGCGACTGCCCGAATCGTCTCGTGCAGGTCGGGTTCCAGCGGCATTTCGACGCGGCGGGCCGGGTCGCCCTGGACTGGATCTCGAGCGGCCGCATCGGATCGCTCCAGCAGTCACATCACGTCCTGCAGGACAAGAACCCGACGCCGGTCGGCTATCAGAGCTGCGGCATTACGGCCGACATGGCGATTCATCTCGTCTTCGAGGCCATGAGCGTGCATGGATTCGAGCTGCCCTCCTCGGTCCAGGCGCTGCGCTTCGCCGCACCGCACTATGACGATCGCGCCGGCGAGGGGGCGAACGTCGTTCACACGTTCTGCACGTGGGCCGATGGCACGGTCGCACACCTGTGGGGCTCGCGGATCAACAGCGCCGGATATGACAACGGCTTCAAGCTCATCGGCACCGAGGGGCGGATCGACGTCGGCGAATTCGTCGGGGACTTCGGGGCCATCACGGCACGGCTGTGGAGCGGCGCCGGCGACGACCGCGGCGTGCAGATCGAAGAGGCGACGTTTCCGATGACCCGGCCGGCCGCGCGGCATCCCGACTTCTACGCCCGGTACGCCGCAGCCTATGCGGCCGAGATATCGGCCTTCGTCGATTGCCTCAGAAGGAAGGCGCCGTTCGATCTCGGTCCGGACCTGGGATGGAAGACGCTGCTCGTCGCCAACCTCGCAGAGGCGAGCTCGCGATCAGGTGGACGCCGATTCGACCTCATGCAGGCCAACGGATCCGCGATCGCGACAGTTGTTGATGCCGTGGAGTATGCCGGCGCGGTTTCTTCGCTGGTCTGAGGCGTGACTGTCGGCTCCGCGAATGGTGCGCTGAGGTTGGCAACCGTAGACAGGCGCGCGCGAGAGGCGCAAGATGAGGAAATCGCCGTCCGCGGAGCCGCTGCTGAGCAAGCCCGGCTCCACTGTGGTCCCGCGCAGGCAGTTTCGACGGACGAGGCACTGGGTAACCGCTCTCGAGTCTTTGACGGACGGCCGGCGCCCCGCAGCTCCGGCGGCCGCTCGACTGACCGCGCCGCCTCGCAATGGAGTTTCCCTGATGGCCCCACACCGCTCCCGTCGCGCCCTCCCACTCGTGGCCCTGCCGCTCGTCCTTGCGGCGACGCTGCCGTCGTGCCACCGCGGCGCCGATGCCCCCCCGGACAACAGCCGGCCGGCCGCCGTCGCTCCGGCCCCCGCACCGCTGCCTCCACCGCCTCCGCCGCCGCGCGAGCTCACCTGGAGCGGGAAAGTCGATATGAAGCTCTGGTCGGCGGTTCGAGTGAAGGCCTACAAGGTTTCGCTGAAGCAGGAAACACCTCGCACGCTCGCCATCCTCCGCATCCCCCGGCTCAATCTCGAAGTGCCGGTCTACGACGGCACCGCGGACGCGGTGCTCGACCTCGCGGCCGGTCGGATCGAGGACACGGCCCTACCCGGGACGCCGGGAAATGTCGGCATCGCGGCCCACCGGGACGGCTTCTTCCGGGTGCTGAAGGACATCAAGGAAGGCGACGCGCTGGTGCTGGACACGCCCGTCGCGACCGAGCAATACCGCGTCCAGTGGATCCGGATCACCACGCCCGACGACGTCAGCGTGATCGACCCCACGCCCACTCCCGCGGTGACGCTCGTCGGCTGCTACCCGTTCTACCACGTGGGGTCAGCCCCGAAGCGGTTCATCGTGCGCGCGGTGCCCGCGGCGGGATCGCCCTCGGGCAGCTGACGTTTCAGCACGACTGTCACCGATCCTCCACTCTCTGCCCCCTGCGAAATCAGCCCCTCGTGAACGTCACGACGACGACCGTCCGTACGCTACGTGGCGGCGCACAGGTCGCGCCGTTTCCCCCACGGGCTGCTCGAACATTCCGTGGGCGGTGTACCAGGCCCGGACGCGCGACAGCACCTCGGGATCGGTGGCGACCTCGGCGTGACGGAGGCGGCGATAGAGATGGCCCTCATGGGGTGCGGTGAGGACGGAGTCGAAGCGTCTGTCGAGGAGGAACGGGACGGCGTAGTCCAGCAGGCCGTGGTGCCACTGATACGGTGCCCGGATGCGCCGGGCCTGCGCGACGCTCGGGAACGGCATGCCCTCGCGGTGGATGGCATCCAGCAGGACCCCACCGGACGTGTGTGACGCCACGCGGACGTCGGCGGGAAAGGCGGCGACGAACGCCGTGGTGACGAAGGCTCCCATGCTGTGACCGTGCGCGGCGACGCGCCGGACGTCGACGTAGCGGAGGCGCGCCAGGACGGTGACCGCCGCGTGCGCGCGAAACGCGTTCACCGGGCTCGCCCCTTGCTGGAGCAGCGTCCCCGGGGCGCCAAGGAGCGCCCCGCGAACGTGGGTGTAATTGACCGCGATACAGACCAGCCCCCACGTGCGCATCACGCTTCCGAGCGCGCGGCCATACGACTCGGCGTTGCCGCCGGCGCCGTGACTGAGCACGACCGCGGGGAATGGTCCGCGGCCGCGCGGCTTCAGCAGGATGCCCTGGAGATCGACGGTCGTACCGTCCAGCCTGCCGACGAGCGTCCACGTCGCTCCGGACGCGGACTCGGGATCGCCGGCGATTGAAAGAACGGGATCGCCGGGGGTGCTCGCCGGCACAATGATGAGGGAGTGACGATGGCACGCCGCCAGCGCACACAGCAGCGAGGCGATCAGGGCGGTCCGGAGCACGCGCGCCATGGATCCATTGAACCATGGCGCGCACGCTTGCGAAGCAGCAGACTGTTCGTTAGCTAAAATGCTTCGGATCTGATCCGTCCAACCGCCGAGCACGGCACGTCCACACACCGGCTCATGACAGGCTTCCGTGGGTGATGCCGTCATCCCGCTCGAATGAACTTCTCGGGGGGCAGCTCCGTCCACTCCATAGGCTAATCTACAAGAGAGGCATCGTGAGCAACCGGAGCGATCGAGGCGGCCTGCCGACGGCGAGCCGAGCCCAGGTGCACGAGAATCCCGGGCAAGCCCCTGGTACTGACATGAAGGTTCAAGAGGTCATGACGGCTCGCGTACTCCGCTACTGGCCGCTCTCGGGTTCCTCATCGCCGGATCCACGTTTGCCGCACAGAATCGGCCTCTGCCCGATCAGGAATCCTTCCTCATTGAGACGCGCAAACATCTCCAGACCGACAGTGCGCTTCAGAGCGGCTATGTGTACGTGGAGACGCGGCGTGAGCTGAAGCTCGACAAGGGCGGGCGTACCCGCGAGGAATCGGTCAAGGTTTTCGAGAGCCATCCCGGCCTTCCCGGCGAAGAGCGCTGGGAGCGGCTCATCGCCGAGGATGGCCGACCGGTGCCACCGGAAGCATTGGCCCGGCAGGATCGGGAGCGCCAGCAGAAGGCCCACGAGATGGTCCAGCGCCTCGCCCGGGACTCATCGAAAGAGCTCGCGCGCCAAGAGCGTGAGCTTCAGAAGGCTCGTCGTGAGCGCGAAGACGCGGTGAGCGACATGTACAACGTCTTCGAGATCCGGATGATCGGACGCGAGCGAGTCGAGGAGCACGACGCGATCGCATTCCTACTGACGCCCAGGCATGATGCGAAACCAAAGACCCGCGCGGGCGAACAGATACGGCACTTCAGCGTCCGCGCCTGGGTCAGCGAGAACGATCACGAACTGGTGAAACTGGAGGCCGAGGGGATCGACAGCCTGAAGTTCGGCTTGGTTGCCAGGCTGCACAAGGGTGCCCGACTGTCGTTCCTGCGCCGAAAAGTCAACGGCGAGGTCTGGCTGCCTGCGGCTGCCAGTTATACCGGCAGCGCACGGGTGGGTCTGCTCTTCACGCTCCGGCGCAGCGGGACGTCAGAGTTTTCCGGCTATCGCAAGTACTCGGTCGATACATTCGAGGGTTTCAGGACGCCGAAGTGACACTCATCGAACTTTTTCCATCCTCCCGGCGTCTTCTCCCCATGTGAATCTACAAGAGAGGCCGCGTGAGCGACGAGACTGACGTCCTGCAGGGCACGCTCGATCTCCTGATCCTGCGCACGATTGCCCTCGAGCCGATGCACGGCTGGGCGATCGCCCAGCGAATCCAGCAGATTTCCGACGACTTGCTGCGAGTCCAGCAGGGCTCGCTCTATCCCGCGCTGCACCGCCTCGAGCATCAGGGCTGGATAACAGCCGACTGGGGCGTGTCGGAGAACAACCGCCGGGCTCGCTTCTATTCGCTGACCAGGGCCGGCCGCAAGCAGGTCGAGGCCGAGGTCGCGAAGTGGGAGCGCCTGTCGGCCGGCGTCAACCTCGTGCTGCTACGGACGTAGCCGTGCGCGCCTGGCATATCGTCCGCAGCCGGCTCCGATCGCTCGTCTTCCGCGGCGGCCGCGAATCCGACCTGAACGAAGAGCTGCAACTCCATCTCGAGCGCGAGACCGAGCGGCTGCAGGCGAGCGGCCTGCCGCGAGAGGACGCGCGTCTCCAGGCCCTGCGCCTGTTCGGCGGCGTCGAGCAGATCAAGGAAGCCAGCCGCGACGCGCGCGGGACGGCGGCCTTCGACGCGCTGGCGCGCGACACGCGCGACGCCGCCCGCCGCCTGGTGCGCGACTGGCGTTTCACCACGGCGGCGGTGCTGATCCTGGGCCTCGCCATCGGCGCCAACACCGCGATCTTCAGCGTCGTGAACGCGGTGCTGTTCCGTGACTCACCGTTCGCCGACCCCGATCGCCTCGTCAACATCTATCAGAACGATCCCGCCGGCAAGCCGCGTGTCGTCATCTCGTACGACTCCTACAAGGAGATGGCGCAGTACACCGACGTCTTTGCGGCGACGATGGCCGCCACGATTCCGTTTCCGGCCCGTTATCTCCACGACGGCGCCATTCGCAGTGGTAGCGCCGAGTACGCGACGGCGACGTATCTCGACGTCCTTGGACTCCGGCCGTCGCTCGGCCGGTGGTTCGACGCGACGGAGGAACGGCCCGGGGCGCCGCTTGTCGCCGTCCTCGGATATCAGGCGTGGACGCGAGTGTTCCGCGCGGATCCCTCCATCCTCGGACGCATCGTTCGGATTGAAGGCGCGCCGGTGACGATTGTCGGCATCGGTCCCGCCGATCACCGCGGCACACTCGACGTCGGGCTCGCGACCGATTTCTGGCTGCCGGTGACCGCACTGGGTGAGCTGAACGCCATGCCGGGGATGCGCGCCGGCCCCACGATCATCGCGCCCTTTTTCGTGAAGGCCCGGCTGCGCGAGGGCGCAACCGTCGCGCAAGCCAAGGCGGCGATGGACGTCCTCGGACCACGGCTCGCGGCCGCCCTGCCGGAAGAAGTTCGCGACGGCGGCGAGTTCGCCGTCGGCACAGGCATCACGGTCGTTGCCACGACGGACGTGCGGATTCATCCGGAGGCGGACGCGCCATTCATGGCGATCGCGTCGGGCGTGCTCGTTGTCGTCAGCCTCGTTCTCGCGATCGCGTGCAGCAACCTGGCCACGCTGCTGCTGGTGCGCGGCGCCGCGCGGGCCAAAGAAATCTCGGTGCGGCTGGCCTTGGGCGCCACGCGGCGTCAGCTCGTCCGGCACCTGCTGACCGAAAGCCTGCTGCTCTCGCTGGCGGGCGGCCTTGCCGGCTGCATCCTGGCGTGGTGGACCCTGCGGGCGCTGCAAGGCGTCGAGCTCCCCGTCACCGTGGATGTGACCGTTGACTACCGCGTGCTCGCCTTTGCGATGGCGCTGTCGCTCGTCACGGGCGTGGCGTTCGGCCTGGCGCCGGCGCTGAAGGCCACGAGGGTTGACCTCCTCCCGGCATTGCGCGACGAGGGGGTGCCGCCGATCGATCATCGGCGTCTCACGCTGAAGAACGCGCTGATCGTCGTGCAGGTCGCGGTCTCCGTGCTGCTGCTCGGCGGCACGAGCATCTTCCTGCAGCAGCTCGCAGCGGCGAGAGAGCGGCGCGTCGGCTATGCCGTCGACGGCGTAGCCATGCTCGAAACGGACGCGCGCTTCAGTGTCTCCAGGGGCTACCCGGCGGCCACGGTCGTGAACCTGTACGACGAACTGCTGCGGCGGATCGCCGCCGTTCCGGGCGTGCAGTCGGCGGCGCTGTCGTACGGCCTGCCGATGCAGAGCGAGACCGTGGCGACCGTTGTCGAGGGGGCGGCCAGCGACACGAGATCAACCGGTGACTCTTCGATGGTCTGGGCTGGGCCGGGCTTCTTCGAGACGCTGCGCATCCCGCTGCTGCACGGGCGTGTCTTCGACGCCCGCGATCGCGCGGGCACCCCGAGCGTCGCGGTGGTGACCGAGACGATGGCCCGGCGGTACTTCGGCAGCGTAGACGCCGTCGGGCGTCGCTTCCGGAACGGGAACCAGCCGAACTCCTGGATGGAGGTCATCGGCGTCGTCCGCGACACCGGCGCGCGGAGTCTCTCCCCCGGTGACGTCCTCGCTCGACAGCCGTCCCAGTTCTACCGCTCGTACACGCAGTCGGGCCTGGTGCCGACGACCGTCATGGCGCGGACGTCGGGTGATGCGGCCGCTCTTCTCGGGGCGATGCAACGCGAGCTGCGCGCCGTGGACGTCACGCTGCCGGTGATCACGGCGCAGACGATGGCGCAGGGTCTTGAACGATCGCAGGCGGCGCCGAAGGTGGTCGCCACGTTGCTCGGTGCCCTCGGCGGCCTCGGTCTGGTGCTGGCGAGCATCGGTCTTTATGCGGTCGTCGCGTTTGCGGTCGCGAGGCGATCGCGCGAGATCGGCATCCGGATGGCGCTCGGCGCCCGGAGTCAGCAGGTGGTCTGGAGCATTGCCCGAGGGGTGGCGGGGCTGATCGGCGTGGCGACGAGCATCGGTCTCGTCCTCACGGTCCTGATCATGCTCGCGCTGCGCGCGACATCCGGATCGGCGGACATCGGGATCGGCAACATGGACGTGTATCGCCCGAACATCGACCCGCTAGCGCTCGCGGCCATCGCCGCCGTGACCGCAGTCGTCGGCGTTGCCGCCGCATTCGTGCCCGCGCGCCGGGCCGCCCGAATGGATCCACTCGTGGCCCTGCGTCACGAGTGACCTCGCGTTCATGGGCGCACGTAGACGACGCGCCACTCGTGGTCTTGCCAGTGGTACTCGACGTAGTTGAACCCGAAGATCAAGCTGGCGGTGAAGATTCCGAGCGATATGGCGGCGACCTTGGCATCTGTCATGACGGCGCCGACGATGGCGCCCACGAGACCGCCGACGACGCCGACGGTGACGGCAAGGGACTCGATGAGCCAGCCCCAGCGCGCCTTTTTCGGTTTCGGTGTCAGTACCGCCACGCGGACCACCAGGCTGCGGCTTATCGTCCGCCGATGACTGTCGGGCGCCACGCGGATCGTCAGCGTCGAGTCGGTCACGTCGTCGAGGCGTCCGTGGATGTCGTAGTTGACTGTGGCCCGGACGGGTGCTCCGCGCGGGATGGCGACCACCGACGCCCAGTCATGTTGCCGGTCAGCCCCGGGCGCGACGGGGCCACGATGCGCCGCACAGCCGCTCAGCGTCAGCGACAGGACCAAGGCGATCGCTCTTCGCATCCGGACCTCCCAGGTTGTGATGGTGCCGGAAAGGAAGCCGTCGGGTCGTGAGGAGCCGGTGAAGAAAGCCTGAAGAAAGTCGGTTCAGCGGGCTGAACTCGATCTGGCTTGCCTGTGGTCGTTTTTCCCTTGCCATTGTCCGCAGACTCCCCCAAACATCGCGTTCCCGCCCGTGCGAGTGGTCCCATCATGGAAGACCCGGAGGGCACGTGCACGGTAGCCATATTGGACAGGCGCTGAACGATATCCCCGAGATCGTGGTCGCGCACGTATCGGAACATTCGGTGCTCAACGAGATCGCGGCTCGCGGCCTGGTGCCATACGTGGTGGCCGGGCGCAAGCGTTTCGCGACCTGCTCGGGGGTTGCATGGTTTCGTGGCCACCACCTTGCCGTCGTCAATCTCTACGGCGGGCACCTGCGCGTGTATCGCTTCGACCCCGGGGTCGACGGGGCACCGCCGCAGCTCACGATGCGGCACCAGATGAGCGACAATCTCGCATACCCCGAGGATGTCGCGGCGTCGCCGGATGGCTCCCTGCTCGCAGTTTCGCACTCGATGTCCGACGGGCACGGCATTTCGCTGCATTCCATCGACCCGACGTCGCTCGCACCGCGACCCGCTCAGGAGATGCTCCGCGTCGGCCGCGCATTTCACGGGCTCAGCTTCTCGCCCGATTCGCGCTACCTCGCTTTCACCGAGGTTGGGACACCCGGCTATGTCGAGGTTGCCCGGACGGACTCCGGAGCGCGGGCTAGTCGACTGGAAAACCTCTACGCGCCGCTCAAGCCGAAGGGGGTGGCGATCTCGCCCGACGGACGCTTCGTGGTCCTCGCGCTGGCGCCGAACGTCCTCCGCGAAGGCGAGGCGACGGCCTCAGGTGGTATGTTGGCCGTGCATCATTTCGATGCGGAGTCCGGGATCATCGCGCCCACGCCTGTGGCAGAGATACGCAGCACCTCTGCAACGCTCTACGCCGTGGAGTCGTGCGCGATCCTCCCCGCCTCCAACGCCTTTCCCTTTCGCATCCTCGCTGTCGATCAGGCGGCAGATCTCGTGCGGGCGTTCGACTTCGATGCGAGCAACGGGACGGTTGCCTCTGCCGGCGTATTCGCGGCCGGGATGTCGTTCCCGCACGGCATCGACGTCAGCGCTGACGGGCGCTTCGTCGCCATAACCAACTACGGCGACGACACGTTGCGGATCATGCGTCTCGGACCCGGCGGCCGTCTGTGAGTCAGAGACTTCGGAGGGCGGAGGCCTTCGAGATCATCAGGACGCGCTGGTAGATGTCGTCGAGGCTCGACGCGAACACGGAGGGAGCGAACAATTCCTCGACCCGCGCGCGGCCGGCATTGCCCATCGCGCTGACGCGCGCCGGATCGTCCGCGAGCGTTTCGAGATGCGTCAGCGCCTGCGTGAGATCGAGCGACGGAATGAGGAAGCCATCAATGCCATCCCGGACGAATTCGGGCGCTGCGCCGCGGGCGTAAGCGATCACCGGCCGCCGCGCCGCCATGGCCTCGGCCAGGGTGCGTCCGAAGGACTCAGCGACGAGGGACAACGACACTAAGACGTTGACCTGGCGAATCGCCTCTATTGGCTCGGAGACATAGCCAGTGAAGCGAAGGTTGATCGGTACGTCCGCGTGTTGGACAAGCCGCTCGATTTCCTCGATATGCGCGGTCCGCGGGCCGACGATCACGAACTCCAACGCCGGCCGGCCTGGCGCCGCCAGGATCGCAAGCCTGACGAAATGCTCGATCCCTTTGATGAGCTGGTTGTTGCTGATGATGCCCACCTTCAGCCGTCCTGGGGTCACCTCGTTCGTGATGTCGAACGCGTCGAGATCGATGGCGTTGTACAGCCGGAAGCTCTGGTCGCGTTTGTGGTAAAGACGATGGGTCGCGTCGGAATTGGCGATGATGAAGTCTGCCGTCGTGCGTACCCGCGACACGATGGCGGCCGGGTCGTCGTCGAGAATGCCGGCAAGCGTGGGATCCTGGTCGATGAGCTCGCGCGCGTGCACGATACACGGCACGCCGAGTTCGCGTGCCGCCAGCAGCGGATCCATCAGCGTGATCGTGTTGACGTGCACAAGGTCGACGGAGTGGATCCGAAAAAGCTCCGCGAAGCGGGAGATGGCCGTCGGATCGGATGGGCGCGTTCGACTCCACCAGCTGTAGGGGAAGACGGCGATGTCATTGGTGAATTGGCGTACCGTCCGCGTGTACTCGTCGTTGCTCGCAGGCAGCGTGCAGACAACATCGTATCGAGTGCGATCGATCGCCGCGAGCAGGGACAGGAGGCTGCGCTCAGCCCCGTACAGTTGAGGGCCCGCAGCGTGTCCGACCACCGCGATCCGCGGCCTGGGCGGGGCAGCCGAGGGTTCGAGACTACCGGGCACGTTTCACGCGGCGCGCCTGGCTACTTCCCCTTGCCCCTGTCGTGCGGGACGGTGCAGGTGGCCGTCCTGGTTGCCTCGTTGCCGGCCAGGTCCCGCGCCGTGACCGTCAGGTGATAGACCCGCCCTGACTTGCTGCTACCCGCCCGCTCGGCACGCAGTTCGACGACCAGTCCGCCGTTCTCGTCCTCGGTGACGGCCACATCGCTCGGATCCAGCGGCTCGTTGCTGGTTGCGTTCACCTGGAAGGAGCCGCGGGCGATGCCGGACACGGCGTCGCTGGCGCGCAGGACCGCGGCCCGTTGGAGCTTGTGGTTCGCGGGCCAGAGCGTGCACCCGTCCGGGGGCAGCCCGCTCAGGACCGGCGGCGCCCCATCGATCTTGACGTCGAGCGTGCGCGCCGTCTCCTCGTTGCCCGCGGCGTCGGTCGCGAAGTAGCTGACCCTCGTGACGCCCTGCGTGGCGACTCCGAACGAAGCGGAGTGTCCGGGCACGATCGTCTCAGCGCCGGTTTGCGCACCGGCCAGCGAGTACCGGAGCAGGTCGACCCATCCGTCCGGGGTGTCATGCAGGCCGCTCGCGAGGTCGGTCGCTTCGAGGCTCACGCTGACGGCGGCCTGGTTCCAGCCGTTCGCGTTCGGCGGCGGGTCGGACGTGGCCGTGGTGACCGGATCGACGGCGTCCGAGTAGACGGCGAAGTTGGTCGCCTCCAGGCGCGGCGGGTTGTCGGCGGGCACGTTCACGAGCTTCCGCAGGTGCGTCACGGGGTCTTCGACCGCCATCGTGGTAGAGCCGCCGCCGTCCACGTTGAGGGCATTCCAGACGCGGTAGTCCTTCTTGAGCAAGTCGGCGACTTCGCCCACCTGCATGCCGTGGCCGCCGTTGGTGCCGTCGACCGTGAACAGCACGAGCGTCCGGCCGTCCTCGGTCACGCCGATGGCCGTGCGCGCGTTGCTCAAGTCGTACCAGTGCCGCCCGGCGCGCGTGTACGTGAGCGGCAGCGGGCCGAGCGGAGGCACCGGGCCGGGGGTGAGGAGCTCGTCGGGGTGTGTGGCGTCCGTGTACTCCGGGATGCTCTTGACTCCGTTCGTGAGGATCTGGCCGGATCCGGCGAGGGCGTTCCAGAGCTCCACGTTCTCGAGGATGCCCATCCCATCGGCCGAGCCGGGATCACGATGGACGATGCTGGCGTTGTTCGACCTGTCGATGTTGAGGCCTGGTGAGTTGGTGACGATCGCGTAGCTCTGGATGGGCGATTCGAAGCCCGAGTAGACCTTCCCGCGCGACGCGGCCAGGCCAATCACGTAGGCATACGCGCCCTGGGTCGACCCGCCGGGCACCGGGAACGGCGCGAAGAAGTGGACGTTGATCGCCGCCTGCGCGTGAGAAGTGTTGAGGAAGTCGAGGGTTCGCTGCCTGACGACCTCGAAGGGGACGGCCGGCCAGTTCGGCGTCGTAGATCCAGCCGCCACCGCCGGCAGGTTCTCTCCGGGCGGCGTCAGCTTGAAGTGGATCTCGGGCGACGTCAAGTCGATGAGCAGGATGTTCATTCGCGCCAGGCGCGGGTTCGGCGTCGGCGCGGGGCACCCCGGACACTGGAACGGCGGGTACTGCTCTGTTCGCTTGATGTGCGTGATGCCGGGAAACAGTGGAGTGACGACGGTCTGCGCCTCCACTCCAGTCGAGCCCCAGAGGACCAGACCCGAAGCAACAATCAAACCGGCAGCTCGGTAAGACATCACATCCCCCTCGGTCATCGAATGCGCTGGCTCGCAACCGGCGGTGGTGGACGCGTGGAACGGACGACGTCGTGCCGGCATCCCAGCCGATCGCGGTTCGGCGATTCTACATCGGCGCGGCCGAGAGAGGGCCCACGGTTACTCCGACGAGCGCCGAGGCGTTCAGCGACGATTCCTTCAATCCCGCCCGCGACACGCGGGCAGGGTATGCTTGAACATCCTTTTCAGAGAGACGAATCCTGATGCCACAACCCGACCGCTTCGTGCTCGTCGCCCTCTCGATGCTCGTTCAGGCTGGCTCCGCCTCCGCGCAGCCGTGTCCGGATGCAGCGACTCTCACCCGCGACCTCACACTGCCGCTCTCCGCCGTGCGCTTCCTCGCTGACGACGCGCTCAAGGGCCGGCTGGCGGGAAGCGACGGCGAGCGCTGCGCCGGGGACTACGTCGCCGCCGAATTCCGGCGGCTGGGTCTTCGGCCCGCCGGCGACAACGGCACCTACTTCCAAAGTCTGTCGCTGGCCTCGGCGCTCAACCCGCACGCCCCTGGTGGGACGGGCCGTAACGTCCTTGCGGCACTGCCCGGATCGGATCCGATCCTGGCGCGCGAGTGGGTCGTGATTGGCGCGCACTACGATCATCTGGGGGAAGGCGGCGCCTCGAGTTCGCTGGCGCCGGGCAATCGCGCGATTCACAACGGCGCCGACGACAACGCCTCGGGCATCTCGGCCGTGCTTCGCGCAGTTGAGCGGATCGCCGCGGGTCCCAGACCGGCACGAAGCGTGCTCTTCGCCGCCTTCACCGGAGAGGAGTCCGGCCTCCTGGGCTCGGCGCACTTCGTGGCGCACCCGACGCTCTCGGGCGGCGCGATGATCGGCATGATCAACCTCGATATGGTGGGCCGGCTCGGCGCCGGGCCGCTCATCGTCTACGGCGTGGACACCGCCGACGAATGGCGACTGCTGGTCGAGGCCGCCGCGAGCGGCGCCGGACTCACGATTGCCACGCGCGGCGAAGGCTACGGCCCGAGCGACCACACGTCGTTCTATCTCAAGGACGTTCCAGTCCTGCACCTCTTCACGAACACGCACGGCGACTATCACAAGCCGACTGACGACTGGGACAAGATCGACGGTCCAGGCCTCGAGAAGGTGTCGCGGATGGTCGCAGACGTGGCGGCGGCGATCGCCAACCGCAGGCCCGCGCTCACGCTGCGGCGCGGCGCCGGGCAGCCGCCACCGCCCGCCGGAGCGGCGCCCGCCGGTTCACGGGCGTACCTCGGCACGGTGCCCGACTTCACGCCGGTCGAGCGCGGCGTCAAGCTCAGCGGCGTCACGGCAGGTTCCCCGGCCGACGCGGCCGGCGTGAAGGCAGGCGACGTGATCCTGGCGATCGGCAGCCACGACGTCAAGGATCTCCAGGGCATGACCGACGCGCTCAACACGCTTCAAGCCTGGCGATGCGACGAGCGTTGTCGTTTTGCGAGGGACCGAGCGGCTCACGCTCCAGGTGACGCTGGGAAGTCGCGCGAACCGATAGGGCAGCTCAGCTCCTGATGGCGTGCCGCGTTTGCACGAATCGCCTCAGCCAGAAACGGCGTCAGACCTTCTCCATGCTTGTCGATGGTCTGTGCGAATCGGTGATCGCTTTCGTACATCGAGGCAAGCCCGCGATGCATCCCGTGGCTGCAGGGGTAGAACCAACGGTCGATGGACATCCGGTGCCGCTCGGCGATGTCCATCACGGCTGCGTCAGAGGGAGTCTTGCCGGCCTTCAGGGCCGCGTACGCATCATCGTAGATTGCCGCCTGTTCGGCCCAGAGGGCCTTCCAGTCATCAGCCGTGTAGCGCTTGGTGCGCTTGTTCGATTCGACGAACGCTTCCGACGTGCCCCACCGGCGCCGCGCTTCGTCCTGGTCCTGAGAAGGGTTGAAACCCTGGAACAGGTCATCCATTTTCATCTCTCCTTCCTTCTGTCCGCCGTCGAGCCCGGCCAACGCCGCATCGATGGCGCGGATCATGGCCTCGGCCTGCCGCGCGCGCTCTCTCAAGCGTTCCCGCTGATCGCGTAACGAGGCGATCCGGTCGAAGCCGGGATCATCGAGCGATCGCCGGATCTCTTCGAGCGACAGGCCGAGCTCCCGGCCGATGAGGATCTGCTGCAGTCGAAGCAGGTCTGCGTCGGTATACACGCGGTAGCCGGCGGCGGTCCTGATCTCTGGCACCAGCAGTCCGATGGAATCGTAGTGATGCAGGGTCCGGACGGACACGCCGGCAATCCGAGCCACGTCCTTGACCTGAAACGTGCGCGATCGAGTCACGCCAGGATTGTGCGGCCTGACGCTACGAGAGGGTCAATAGGATCTTTTGGCGGCACAATTCACTCGACCCTCACGTCGCGTGAGGGCTCACATCGGGCCTCCGCCGGCGGCTATACTTCGACAACCAGCGGGTCGTGGTCACGGACATACGCGAACGAGTTCCGGCGCAGGACCGATAAATGAGACAGACGCTTCGCGTGGTACAGGCCTTCGACCGCACGTTGGTCGCAGAGGTGGCAACAGACGATGGCGTTGCCCTGGAGACCAAGCTCGTTGCCGCCGCGGAGGCCATGCGCAACCGCGATGGATGGCTCAGGCCGCATCAGAGGAGTGCCGTTCTCCAGCGTGCCGCGAGCCTGCTGGAGGTCCGGCAGGAGCCGTTCGTCACACTCATTGCGCGGGAAGGGGGCAAGCCGGCCACCGATGCCGCTGTCGAGGTGACACGGGCCATCGACGGCTTGCGCAACGCGGCGGAAGCGCTCCGCAGTTTCGCCGGCCGGGAGATTCCCATGGGCCTCACGCCGGCGAGTGAGGGTCGATGGGCGTTCACCACGAAGGAACCCATCGGCGTGGTCGCCGCGATATCGGCCTTCAATCACCCCTTGAATCTGATCGTGCATCAGGTGGCGCCGGCCATTGCGGTCGGGTGTCCCGTCATCGTCAAGCCGGCGGCAGCCACGCCGTTGTCTTGCCTGGAGCTCGTCAAGCTGTTCCGCGAGGCAGGCCTCGACGACGCGTGGTGCCAGACGTTCATCACCGACGACAACGCCCTTGCGGAGCGTCTCGCCACCGACTCGCGAATTGCCTTCCTCAGCTTCATTGGCTCGGCGCGGGTGGGGTGGCATTTGCACAGCCGGCTCTCCCCGGGAACCCGATGCGCCCTGGAGCACGGTGGGGCCGCCCCTGTGATCGTGGACCGCAGCGCCAATCTGGACACGGTGATCGAGCCGATTGTCAAAGGCGGCTACTACCACGCGGGCCAGGTCTGCGTGTCCACACAGCGGATCTTCGTGCACCAGGACATCGTCGGCGGATTCGTCGAACGATTGATCGCAAGGGTCGGACGGCTTCGCGTCGGGGATCCGCTGCAACGCGACACGGAGGTCGGTCCGCTGATCGATCCTCGCGAGACCACGCGCGTCGCGTCGTGGGTCGAGGAAGCGACATCGCGCGGGGCACGCCTGTTTGGCGGCGGCCGATACTCGGAAACGACGCTGATCCCGGCTGTCCTGGTGGAGCCGCCAGCCGATGCCAAGGTGTCTCAACTGGAGATCTTTGGCCCGGTGACCTGTGTCTACGGATTCCAGGAGCTCGATCGCGCGATCGACGCCGCGAACGCGCTGCCGTTTGCGTTCCAGGCCAGCATCTTCTCGACCGACATCGGGCCTGCGCTTCGGGCCGCCGAGCGCTTCGACGCGTCGTGTGTGCTCATCAACGACCACACGGCGTTTCGCACCGACTGGATGCCATTTGCCGGCCGGCGCCAGTCGGGCTACGGGGTCGGCGGTATACCGGCATCCATGGAAGACATGTCGCAAGAGAAGATGGTCGTGCTCAGGCAAGAGCTGTCGGGAGCCGATTGACCTCTGCCGTCACCGGTTGCTCTTCTTCGCCGTTCCCTCGAACGTCGGGGTCCACGTCTTGCCGTCTGGCGAGACGTCGCACTTGATCGTCAGCGTCGAGCCGCCGGCCCCGAACTCCAGCGAGCAGCGGTCGCGCATCGTTGTGGCACCCGTCGTCATCGTTCCGGTCGTGGTCCACGTGTTGCCCTTCACGGTCATCGTCCCCGAGGCCATGTTCCCCAGGCTGTCGAACGCATTGAAGGTGTAGATTTTTCTTGCGCCATCGTAGGCAAGGATTTCGAGGCCCTGCATCTCCGCACCATTCGGCGACGTTCCCTGGAAGCTCCGCTGGACGAAGAAATTGCCCGGCGCCCATTCGATGCGATCCGTGCCGGTCATCTTGCCTCCAGGGCCCATCGGTCCCGGTTTCATCTCTCCTTCAAAGGTCCAGTCGCCGATGAACGCGCCAAGCCGCTGATGCTCCGGGCCCGGCTTGGGCATCTCCTGCTTCTGCGCGATGACGGCCGCGACCGACATCGACACGACAGCCACGACAACTGCAAAGCCCTTCATCGATCTGCTCCTTTCAGTGGTGTTCGCGCCGCACGTGCAGATTATGTGCTGCGCGCGCTCCGGGACGCGAGGCCCGATGCGCATGGTCCGTGAGCTCATTCGGAGCGAAGCGTCGTCGCGGGATCGACAACCATGGCCCGGCGGACCGGGATCCATGTCGCCACGGCGCCAGCGAGCATCAGGATGCCGGCCACGCCAGCATAGGCGACGGGATCGAAGGGGCTGAGTCCGTAGAGAAAACGCCGCAGAATCGGCACGCTCATCAGCGAGAGCAGATAGCCCGCCGCAAGTCCCCACGCGAGCGCCTTGCTCGCGGTGAGAAGCACGAGCCTGGCAATCTGTGCCCGGGAAGAGCCGAGCGCCATCCGGATGCCGATCTCGCGCCGGCGCGCCTCCGCGGCTTGCGCGAACACACCGAACGCGCCCACCATCGCGAGCACGAGACCGAGAGCGCCGATCGCCCACGCCACGCGGCTGGCCAGCGCGGCCGTCGTCAGCGAGCCGCGCACGTAGTCCACCATCGGCCGCTCCGTCACCGTGACCTCCGGTTCGATGCTCGCCGCCACCGCGCGCACGCGCTGGCCGGCGCCGGGCGGGCCGCCTCGCACGAGGAACGTGGCGGTCCAGTCCGCGGGCATCCAGTCGGGCGTCCGATAGATGACCGGCTCGATCTCGCTCATCGAGCGCACGGGCACGTTCTTCGCGACGCCGACGACGATGTACGGCTGGAACTCGGTACGCGAGATCGCGCTCTCGAGCGTTCTCCCAATCGGGTCCGCGCCCGCCCACAACGCGCGCGCGGCCGCCTCGTTCACGACGAGCTCGCGCGACTCGGTATCGCTGTCCGGGATCCGGCCCTTGACGATCGGAATGCCGAGGACGCCGAAGTAGTCCCGCGACACGCGGCGCATCAGGATCGACTGAATCGTCTCGGGAGACTCCGGGCGCCGGGCATTCATGACGAGGTTGACGTCCCAGAACGGAGGCTCGTCGGCGAACGCGACCGAGCCGAGGTCACTGTTCTGCGAGCGCATCGCGCAGACCGACGAAGAAGGCCTTGCCCCGCGTGCTCATCGCGGTTGGGGGAATCGTGGGCTGAACCGACACCACCTGGACGTCCTTGATGGCGAAGCCCGGATTGAGCGCGGCCGCGTGGCCGATCGCTCGCGTCAGCAGGCCGGCGCCGACCAGCAGCACCGTCGTCACCGCGATCTGGGCCACCAATAGTCCGCTGCGCCAGCGCGCCCCGGCGGGCGTCGAACCGAGGCGCTCGGCGGAAAGCGAGGTGAGGGTGTCGCGAGTCGCCTGCAGAGCGGGCGCCAGGCCCGCGACGACGGCCGTCACGCTCACGAGGCCCAGTGCAAGCCAGAAGACCAGCGCATCGGGGGCGTAATGCGACAGCTCCACCAGGTCCGGCGAAGTAGTCCGGTAGAATCCGTCAGCCGCGTACCCAAATCCGAGGCCGACTATGAGGCGCGGCGCCGCGAACGCCAGGCCGAGGCCGAGCGCCCCGGCGAGCGTGGACAGCACGGCGGCTTCCATGAGGAGCTGACGAACGACGCGGACGCGCGTCGCCCCGAGCGACAGATGGATCGCGATCTCACGCCGGCGCGAGATGGCGCGCGCCAGCAGCAGGTTGCCGGCGTTCGTGCACGCCAGGACCAGCATCAGGATGACGGTGAGCGCCAGCAATGCCTGGACGGGCAGCGTCGATCCGAGGAAGCCGGGAGGCCACCGGCTCATGGGCCGTGTGTCGATCGCCTCGATGCCTGCCGATGACAGCGCGGCGGCGCTCCTGAACTGGCGGCTCAGCACGCTCAGCTCGGCCGCCGCCGATGCCCGTGTGGCGCCAGAGCTCAGCCGGCCGGCCAGGAGCCCGAGGCCGGTGCCCCGGGGATCAGCGAACTGCGCGAGGTCGGGTGACGCGCCGCGCAGGAGAGCGCCCGCGGGGAGGGGCATCCACACGTCGGTCCTCCTCCCCCCTCGAGAGTCTGCGTCGACGAACCCGCGCGGCGCCACGCCCACGAGGACGAAGCGCTGCCGGCCGAACAGCACGGTGCGTCCGATGATGGCCGGGTCGCTGTCGAAATGAGTCCGCCACAGATGGTGGCTGATGATCGCGACAGCTTTCGGCGCGCCGTAGTCCTCCTCGTCCGCGACGAAGCCGCGCCCGAGCGTCATCCCGAACCAGGAGCGCATCGAAGTAGTCGGCGCTCACTGAGACCGAGTTCAGACGAACTTGCCGGCCGGAGCCGTCGTCGACGCTCACGGCGACCGACCGGCGCGCGGCGATGTGTGAAAGCGAACGCGAGTGTTGGCGAAGGAACCGGTATTCGGCGATCGAGATCTCCCCGTACGCCTCCCCGGCGGCAGTTCGTGCCCGGAAGATCGCCAACCTGTCCGGCTCAGGCACCTGCCAGGGACGAAGGAAGGCCACGTTCATCAAGCTGGAGAGCGCGGCCACGGGGCCGATCCCGATCGCCAGGACCAGGATCACGCCCAGGGCAAACAGGGGATGACGCCCGAGGAACCGGACGGCGCGCCGCGCATCTTGCCACCAGAACGACAGCGTCATCGGTCTTGACCCCATGTCGAGTATAGGCCTCCGCCACTGACCAGCTGGCGCTCACGCCACCGAAGCATCAGCTGGCACGATCTCTGCGTCACCAGCCCGCACAATTCGACGAACCTCGGATCTCCGGGAACTTGACCCCGATCTGTCGGCGGTTCCACGGTATGTCGTGACTGCGCCACGAGCGGCAGCGCTGACGACGACGGGCTCCTGAGGTGCACCATTTCACACAAGGAGCTTCGACACATGCATTGGAGACCTCTCGTTGTCGCGACGATCGTCGCGATGCCCATGGCCGCAGGCTCGGCCGCGCACGCTCAGACCGCCGCTCCGGCCGACCTCTCCCCCTGGAGCGTGGACTTCGCCATCGGCTGGGACAACAGCATCAGCGGCAACATCAACTCGAGCGGGATCGGCCAGTTGAACAACCAGGCGGTGGTCATTCTCAAGAACAGTTACGACGCCGTCTACGGCACGGGTCTTCATTTCAAGTTCGGCGGCGGGTACATGGTCGACGAGGTGTCGGAGATCAGAGTTGGCTTTACGTTCCAATCGCTCGACGCCGACCTGACCCCCATGGGTGATCTCGGCGTCTCCAGGCTGTACGGGCAATACGACGACTACCAGAGCCTCGGGCTCGACGCCGGGTTCCGGCGCTACATGGACCTGACGGAACAGATCCGCCTGTACGGCGAAGGCACGCTCGGGGTGGCGATCATCGACGAGACAGACGTGATCCTCGTGGCGCCTGCGGCCAACCTGTCCGGCAATGCCACCGACTTCTACGACAAGACGGCCGCCTTCACGCTTGGCGGCAACGCCGGCGTGCTGATCCAGACCGGAGAGCGGATTGGAATCTTTGGTCAGCTGGGTCTCCGCTGGGTGAGCGGCATGTCTGCCGTCGACGGCCTCGAGGGCACCGGCCTCGAGACGATCAACGACAAGAGCTCGCGGTGGACGTTTCCCTTCATTGCCGGCGTTCGGGTTCGATTCTGAGCCGAAGCTCGAGTCGGCGCTCATATGAAACGAGCCGTCGGTCGCAAAGTCGCCTACGAGACGGGCAGTCATCATGCACGACGAGAGCACGAACTTCTTGAACCCATCAATCCAAATCCCGTCCTCGCTCCGGAGGCGGCGTCACCGATTCACGGTGTTCATCTGCGGCTGCCTGCTGGCCCACGCCGCGCTCGAACCCGGCCTCGCGCAACAGCAGCCACTGCAGCTCGGCGGTGCATACTCCGGACTTGGCGAACGCCGCCAGCGCCTGGTTGACAACTGGCTGACGCGCCTCAAGAACACGACGGGCCAGCAGTTGGAGCCCGGCCCGTTTTACGACGAGATCCTCGCTGTCTCCTCGAAGACGACGTTCGACGCCGTCACGCACGCCCTGATGACGACGCCGCTCACCGACGCGGCGGGCGCGAAGCTGACGGGGGTGCAGGATGCGCTCGCCCTGATCGAGCGCGTGGAGTGGATCAGCGGCCAGGTCCCCGGGGCATCCGGCGATCGGCAGTTCCGCATCTACGTCCGCCTGGTCCCCGCCGCGCTGGACACGCTGGCGCGGTCGCGCGAGTTCAAGCGCGGCGTCGACAACACCGTCTTTCACAAGGGATTCCCGACCAACTATCGCGCGCAAGGCGGCACGCCGTCGATTCAAATCTCGATTGCCCCTGACGGCCGTCTCGCCGACATCGACCTGGACTACCGCTCGTCGAGTTTTCCGGTGGCGCTGTTCAACGGACATTTGAGCGCCGCGAATTCAGACGTGCGCGCCGACGACAATGTCGACCGTCACAACGGGCGCTGGGCCGGTCTCCAGAACTGGTGGCGCAGTTTCTTCGGCGTCAACCTGCAGCGCGCGCCGGGCGAGGAGAAGCCGTCGGTTCTCGCGCTGCCGAAAGTGCCGCGAGCCGGCAAGAAGAACATCGACGTGATGGCGAACGACTTCCTCTCGGCCTGGCTGGTCGAGGGCGACGTCATGGCCGCCATGGGCTACGTCTCCGAGCGGGCGTACGCGTGCATCGCGCAGAATGCCGACGATCCGTCGGCGGTCGATCGCGGCATGGCGCCGTTTCAGCTGATGATGAATTTGAAAGCCGCGCACGAGACCCTGGGTCAGCGGACCTCGCTCGATGGGCTGATCGTCGGCGTGCGTCTCGCCACGCCCGCGCTGAAGGTGGTGCAACAGCCGCATCACGCGCAGTTCGTCCTCTACTCCGTGCCGGACGACGTGGCCGCCGCCTTCGATTGTGAAAGCCGGATGACGCCGGGCGCGAAAAAGCCCGCGCGCCGCTACGGCAACTACTTTGGTTCCACGTTCTTCGTGGCCGGCCACGCGGATCAACGCGTGGCGCTGCTGTGGGGCAAGGACAACGGTTACTGGAAGATCGTGTCGTGGCGGACAGGCGTCGACGACGCCCGCCCGCCGGCCGCCGCGGACAACGTCGCCATCACGCGCGTGAAGGCCGATGCCGGGTTCGCGACCGCGGCGCAGGAATTCCTGCAGACCTGGTTGATCGAGAAAGACTACGACGCGGCGTTTCGCTATCTCTCGCCGGCCGCCTACGCCTGCTACGATCTCGCGCGCAATCCTGCCGATCCCGCGTCGACATCACCCGACGATGCCGGCCGGAAGATTCGCGCCGGCCTCGAACGCGCCGGGCAGTTGGCGGGGCCGGCGCGAAACCTCGACGCCATTCTCGTCGCGGCGGAGCCGATCCACCCCGCGGTTCGCGTCATGGATCACGCGCACTCGCGCACGTTCAGCCTGAGCAGCATCCCGAACGCCATCGGCGATGCGGTCGAGTGCGACGCTCGCGCCCGCGGCGCGATCCCGCCCGATCCCCTGCCGCTCGAGTACGGAAAGGCGTTTGGCCTGACCGTTCGATTCGGTACCGGCGCCGGCGACGCGCCAGTGCTGCGAATGCTGTGGCGCAATGAGAACGGCGCGTGGCGCGTCAGAAGTTACGACCTCGAACTGCCATAACCTCCCGACGTTGTCCGCCCACCGATCGAACATCTTGTGATGCACTGCCGCTGATGCGCGACGGGTCAAGCGGGGAATTCTCCCCGGTGCCTGGGAAAGATTTCCCACGACGAGACCGCGGCTCGTTCAGCTGAGCAGGCCCTTCATCGCCCGACCCACGGCACGGTCTTCGCTTGGCGGGGTCCTCGAACCTTTGCCCCGCAATCGTCGTTCGACGGCACCCGCAGAGGCGTTTTTCAGTTCCGCACCGGAGACATGCGCCGTCTTACCTAGTGGGACCCCGTGAGTCGCACTCCGGCAACGCAGTTCTCGTGGAGGTCGAAATCATGCGGACCGTAAAAGTCATCGTCGCAACCGTCGCCCTGGCTGCCTTGGTCATTGCCAACATGACGGCGGCAAATTCGATCACCTACGTCGTCGGCAACTGGCAGATCACGCTGACCGATCTGGGCGTGCTGCCCGGAGGAACGGCGTCGCGCGCCCTGGCCATCAACAACGCCGCCAGGATCGTTGGATTGGCAACCGACAGCACTTTCGCGCTGCAGCGGCCTTTCTGGGACGCGAACAGCGGCGCCATTACCGGGTTCGCGGAGAACTTCGATTCGGCCGGCACTGCAGTGCCCGAGCAGATTAATGACGTCGGGGAAATGGTCGGCACCGTGGACTTCGGAGGCAGGCTCTACAAGGGCGTGTTCTGGAATCCCCAGGGCCAGGCGTTCGGGTTGCCGCCGATTGCCGGCGTCGATCCGCTGTTCGGATCACGCCACATCAAGGGACATGGCATCAACAACCTGGGTCAGATGGTCGGCACGGCCACCGATGGCGCGCCCACCTTCTTCTGGCACGCCGTCCTGTGGCAGAACAAGGACACGCCACCGCTGGACCTTGGCTTCCTCGGCACGGGCGCCTACAACATCAACTACAGCGAGGCGTACGGCATCAACGACTTTACCCATGTCGTCGGCAACAGCGCGGTCGGCACGCTGACGCGCGCGTTTCTGTGGCGCGACGGGCGCATGATCGATCTCGGCGCGTTGGGCGGTCAGGTCGTCGGTGAAGCAGCCGCCATCAACAATTCAGGACTGATTGCCGGCAAGAGCAACCTCTATCCGGTCACCTGGCGATATGACGTGTCCAACCCCGGCAGCACGCCGGTCATCCAGCAGTTGCCGATTCCGGCGGGGTTCTTTACAGCCCAGCCCGCTGCCGTGAACGACCCGGGCGATGTCGTGGGTCACGCGGGAGCGCCTAACATCGATTCACATGCGATCTTGTGGCGCGACGGGCGGGCGATCGATCTCGGCATCTGGCCGGGCGGCCATTTCAGCATGGCAAACGACATCAACAACGCCGGCCAGATTGTCGGCACCGGCACGGTGGCTGGCGACAACCTCGATCACGCGCTGATGTGGACCGTGGTCCCAGCGGGCGGCGCTCGAGTCAACGAGACGCCGACGGCAAGCCTGGCGGCGACCACTACGACTTCCATTCGCGTCGGCCGCAGCCTCTCGGTCCGCGCCAGCTTCAACGATCCCGACAACGGCCCCTGGGGCTACGGCCTGGAGTGGGGAGACGGGACGCTCACGGCTGGCAACGCCTCGAACGCCGGGACGATTCCAGGAATCAGCCCGCATGTCTACACGCGCGCCGGAACGTTCAGCGCGAGACTCACGGTTACCGACGCTAGAGGCGCAACGGGAAGGTCAAAGACGATTACTGTCAGGGTGCGCTGATTCGACAGTCAGCCGGATCATTCTTGGACGGCCACACGACGGCCATTGAGTGGAAAGGGGTGATGGCTGATTGAGCGCGGGCCGAGCGGTGGGTCGCGCGCCGGAGAGTTTTCAGCCCTCACTCCCTGATACAGCGCACGGAAATAGCCATCTGCTTCTCGCCCTGCGCCTGCCGATGAAGAGCTCCGCCGCCTTTGCCGAAGTTGTAATACGGCGCGGTGGCCGAATCGTTGGCTGATGCGGTCCAGTAGAACCCGTGCGCCTCCGATCGTGCGTAGCGTCCATCGGAGCGGTTGCCGCCCAGCACGGCATTGAAGCCCGAACTGCCTCCGCTCAGCAGGGCCGTGAACGCCGCTCGACCTTTGTCAGCCGAATCGCTGCTGACGCCGCCATAGCGCTTCGCCATCTGCCGCCATTCGTCATCGGTCGGCAGGCGCCAGCCGCCCCCGAGCGACTGGCATACCCGCTGAGCCGACTCCCACGTATACATGCGGCCGTACCGGCGGCAATTCGGCTCGGCATCGTCGTAGCAATAAGACGGCGACACATCGACATCGAGATTGGCCGTCGTCCACTCCTTACCATCCAGCATCCGCTTGAAAGAAGAGATCGTGCCGGACACGTTCTGGTCTTTCGCTGAACGCGGCGGCGAGCCGGCGCCGCCAACAGCTGTGAACGCCATACTCAGCGCGATTGCCGCGACACTCACTCGAATCAGCGTCATGCTGTCCTCGCCGCCATCGTTGTAATCCTGGCGCGTGTGCGCCTCAGCCGAGCGGGATGCGTGAGGCGTTCGCGCGCAGCCAGACGTCGAACGACTGGAGCGCGGGGTTCAGCGCGCGCGCGACTTCCGGGGAGCGGTGGCGGCGGAACTCCTCGCCGAGGATGGCGTGGTGCTCGTACATGTTTCCCATGTCGTCCGCGCCCGGAAAGCCGAGCGCCCGGTAGTCGTCGAAGGGCATGTCGTAGAACGAGACCGGCTTGCCCAGGTGGCGCGAGAAGGCGGCCGCGTACTCGGGACCGGAGAGCACCTCGCCGGCGATGCCGAACCGCTGGCCGGCGGCCTCCGGCCCGCGCAGAAAGATGCCGTAAGCGCACTTTCCGATGTCCTCGGCGGCGATCCCCGGCAGCTTGCCGCCGCCGAGCGGGAGCGCAAACACGAGGTTGCCGTCGGCACCCTTTCGCGGACCCTGACCGAAGAAGATGAAATTCTCCCAGTAGAACGCGGCCAATAGATAGCTGGTCGGCGCCCCTTCGGCGGCGAAGATCGCGTCCGCCTCGCCTTTGGCATCGAAGTGCGGGACCTTGTATTTCCCCTGCAGGGTCTTGAGGCGCGGGTCGTCGAGCGGGAACGAGAGGCGCGTGTCTTCGAGCGTCGACCAGACCGCGTGCGCCACGCCCGCGGCCTTCGTCGCGCGCGCCATGGCCGCCGCCTGTTTCGACTCGCGCTCGGTCGAGACGTGCTCCCAGAAGTTGGTGACCAGGAAGGCGCCGTGGGCGCCAGTGAAGGCGCGCTCGAGGCTCGGCGGGTCGTCGGCATCGCCGGCCACGACCTCCGCACCGGCTGCGGCCAGAGCACGCGCCTTGTCGGAGGCGGTCTTGCGCGTGATCGCACGCACCGCAAACCGCCGTTCGGGATCGGCGAGGATGGCGCGCGCGAGGCCTCCGCCCTGCGCTCCGGTGGCCCCGATGACGGCGATGGTCTTCTTGTCGGACATCTATCGAGCTCTCTCTTTCTCTGGTGATCTGCGTCCCGCCCCGCGCTACTCGCCGGGGTTGCCAAGCACGGGAAATTCTATTTCTTCGCCTGCCGCTCGCCGATCGCCCAGAGGTACGACGCGCTGCGGATGAAGAGCTGACCTTCGGAGATGGCCACGGTGCTCAGGCAGTACGGCGAGCAATCGCCGAGCAGCGTGTTCGACGACAGGATCTCGAACTTCGGCCCGGCGCGGAACACCGTCGTCAGCCCCTCTTCCTCCGTCGTGACGTAGATCTTGCCGTCGGCGAGGATCGGCGACGCGCTGTAGTTGCCGGGCGGCAGGCGCGCCGGCCCGTACACGGTTGCGCCCGTCTTGACGTCGAGCGCGAAGACGACGCCGCCGTCCCGGACGACGTACAGGAGCTTGCCGTCGCTGACCGGCGTGGGCACGTCGGGCCCCTGCGCGAACGTCCACGCGACGTGCGTGGCGGCGACGTCGCCGCTGCCGCCTGGACGCATGGCGGTGAGCGGGTTGTTGCGCGTCGGCGCGATGATCAGGCCGCCGGCGATCGTGGGTGACGCGATGATCCGGTAGGCGGACCCTCTCGTCGGATTGAGGACGTCGGCGCGCCAGTACCTCCTTGCCCGAAGCCGGATCGTGGCCGGACACGACGTCACCGCCTGTGATGATCAGCTCCGCGCGGCCGTTGGCCTCGACCCAGGCAGGCGTTGTGTAGGAGTCGGGAGATTCGCGGACAGCCGGCGTCGGCCTTTCGACGCGCCACAACGTCTTGCCCGTCATCTTGTCGATCTTGAGGACGTACAGACGGATCGTCCGTTTTCATCCCGTGCAGCACCTGCACGTACAGCCCGTCGGGCCGGAGCAGCGGCGACGACGCGTATCCATGGTTCAGCCCGAACTTCCCGTAGTCGGCCTGCAGCTCGCGCGACCAGATTTCCTTGCCGTCGAAGTCGAAGGCCTTGAAGACGCCGAACCCTGTCATCACCCAGACGTGCTTGCCGTCGGTGACCGGCGACGGGGACGACATGTTCTGCTTGCGCTCGATGTGGTTGGCGGCGACCAGCAGGCGCTTCCACTTCACCTCGGGCTTGTTGCGATCGACCGCCCACAGCTCGATCGAGCCGGTGTTCGCCGCGGTGGCGACGTTCAGGAAGATCGTGTTGCCCCAGATGATCGGCGTCGAGCCGCTGTAGGCCGGGAGCGGCAGCGTCCAGGCGACGTTCTTCGTGTCGAAGTCCTTGCACGCGATCGAGGTGAGGGGGCGTCCCTCGGCAGGCTGACCGCGGCCGCCCCCGCGGCCCTGCGGTGGCGCGTCGAGGGGCTGAGGTGCGGCGTCCGTGTCGGAGGGCCCGCCGGGCCCGGGCGCAGGGGCCGCCGATTCCGGTTTGCATTCGGCGCCCCAGGACACGGGGAGGTTCGTCTCGAGGCTCACGCCGTCGTGCGTGGGGCCGCGCCAGTGCGGCCAGTGCTGAGCCAGCGCGGTGGCGCCGCCGAACGTGACGAATGCCAGCGCGGAGATGAGCAGTCGAGCGCGAGTCATACACCGGATTATAGCTGCGGCCCCGGGAGCGGCTCGCGAACCCGCTTCCGCTTGCCTCCGGTATTTCGGAGAAACTCCGAGCCGTTGGGTCGAACCGGCGTAGGATCCCCGGCCCCGGACCTCCATTTAGAGCCGTAAGTCGCTTTGTACTAGCCAATTGACGAGACGAATCGCCATCGTCAACACGTGGCCCACATTGTGCGAAAGTCGGTGTATGGTTGTGGCACGAGGGCGCCCCCTCGGAGGAGAGAGAAACATGAAAGCGAAGACCGCGCTGCTGCTGCTCGTCGCCGGCCTGGTGGCCGTGTGGCCCCCCGCTGTTCGAGGTGATGCTCAGGAGCCGCCCAAGATCAAGATCCCCGAATCGGGCGTGCCGCAAATCATGACGATGGAGGGCAAGTTCGTCCGCGCGTCGTACAACAACGAAGGCTACGTCATCATCGGATATCAGCTCGCCAACCGGTCGGTCGGCGAGGAGTGGATGCTCCTCGAGTTCGGCGTGACCGTGCTCGACAGGACACCGGCCCAGAAGTTCAAGCGGGAGGCGCTGTCGCTCGAAACGCCCGACGGCAAGACGATTCCCCTGCCGACGGTCAACGAGCACCGGGAAGGCGACACGCGCGCGCTGCAGAACCGGGAGAAAGTCCAGCGCGACTCGATCAACTATTTTCCGCCGACCGCGAGCCGGGCGTGCGGGCTCACCTTCTTCCCCGACTTGAACGATCGCGTGCTGCCGGTTGACGAGGTCGAGCTCAGCAAGGAGCGCGCCTGCCTCGGGCGGCTCTACTTCAAGGTGCCCGGCGGCATCAAGTACGGCCAGCATTGGCTCAACGTGAAGTTCGAGAAGAGCCTGGTGCGCGTGCCGTTCAAAATCCTGACCAAAGAGGAAGAGAAGCTGCTGGACAAGAACTACAAATCCATCAGCAAGCAGGTCAAAGAGGCGTTCAAGCCGAAGAAGAAGTGAGTCAGCGCGGAAGAGTGACGGAGCGCATGGGAACGACCCACTCGACGAGGGCGCGGTCGTTTCCGCTCGCGGTCCTGAGGCCCTGTGAAGACGCCAGATCTCCCCAGGTCAGGCGCCCATGCACTCCGTACGGGATGACGCGCACGCGACTCGCGGACGGTTCCACCTTGACCTCGACGAAGCTCTGAAAAAACGGCGCGACGTTGTAGTCGAACGCGGCGGACAGCCACCCGGCGCCGACCGGCCACGCGTCGAAATGCTGCGTCCACCACCAGGCCGGCCGCTTCCACCAGGGTGTCCGTGCGTCGATCTTGCCCGCCACCGCGTCGCGGGTCGGGTAGTACGCCCAGTCGGCGGTCGGCGGCTGCGCCGGCCAGGCGAGCGCCGTGCCCAGGCTGAGAAATGCCCCGCCGCCGCCGTTGACGAAGTAGTGCACGGTGTCGGAGGGCACGCCGCCCGGCTGGACGTAGTACTCGAGATCGTGCTTGTCGCCCGCCATCAGGATCGTCACACCGTGGCTGAGCAGGAGCTGCTTGAGGTTGGCGAATGCTCCGCCGGCCCAGGTCGCGTCGTGGCCACCCGCGAAGAACGGATGGCCGAGGATCGCCATCGTGAGCTTGCCGGCCGATCGCCGGAGCGCACCCTCGAGCCACTCGGCCTGCGCCGGATCGATCGACTGCAGGATCCCGGTGTCGATCGCGACGAGCGCGAACCGATCGGTCTGGATCTCGAAAAACGGCGCGCGCTGGAATCCTGTCCGGACCGCGTACGCCTGGCGCAGGCGCCCCGCCTCATCGATGAGATGCTCGATCCGCGCGCCGGTCGTGCTGGTGACGCGGAGATCCGCGTCCACTCTCGCCCGGATGCTCGCGCGCGCCGCCTCCGGCTGAAGGAATGTGGCCGCGAACGCTTCGAGCGCGTCGTACCAATCGTGGTTGCCGGGAATCGCGTACACAGGCCGGGTGATGCCTTTGAACGGCAGCCAGAACTTCGCCTCGTAGTCGTTCATCGATCCCGACGGGTACACGACGTCCGACGACACGACCACGAACCGGACGTCCGCGCCCGCGGCGACCGTCAACAGTTGATCGCGGAGCACGTGCTGCGACGCGTCCCCTTCGCCCGGATCGCCGATCACGACGAACGAGAAATCCTGGCCGGCGACGCCCTCGGGTTCGACGGCGAACGGCAGGGGCGCCGCCCGCGCGCCCTCCCCTGCCAGCACCGCGCGGACCATGGCTTCCCGCCAGGTGTCCGTGCGCGACTCCGCCCACGAATTCCAGACTCCGGCGGCCCAGTTCTCGGTGTCGAAGTACCAGTTCATGCCCCACACCGGAGCGATGGCCGTGACAATCGCGGCAACGGGCAGGCCGGTCTGGAGCGCCCGGTTCAGCGCCGCCGGCAGCGAATACCGGCTGGCGCGCATCCGAATGGCAAACCGCATCCTCCAGCGCAGCCACGCGTCCGCGACGCGTATCGTCCAGCCGCTGCCCGCCGTTTCGACCTGACGCACGTATCGTTGCCACACGCGCCGTTCGATCCAGCGCGTCGGCCGCCTCCACGAGAGATACAGCGGGTTGATCACGAGCAGCGCGATCAGCACGGCCAGCGCCATGTCGCCCAGGACGGCGATCGCCGGCGACAGCAGCCCCAGCAGCGTCAGATCGGTCCGCATGCGGCCCATGTGGATCGCAAACAGCGTGAGGATGAACGCGATCGTCCAGCCGCGATCCGCCGGCGCGCGTCCTCGCTCGGCCGCTTCGACTTCGGCGGCGAGCGCGACGGCTGCCGGCTCGCCGCTGAGACCGAGCTCCCGCACGACGGTGTCCTCGGCGTCGGCGGTGGTGTAAACCGGCGCCGTGGCGATGTTCCAGGCGATGCCGAGGATTCTGGCCGCCCCGGCAACCGCGACGACCCAGGCCTCTGCCGAACCGCGCGCGAACAGAAGCAGCAGCGCGAGCGCCGTGTTCCCGAGCGCGGCCAGCGCGGCGAGCGTGCGCTCGGTGCGGTCGGTCCCGCGGACGATCCCGATCGCGTAGCGGACGGCGTCAACCGCGAACCACACGGCCACGACCATCCGCAGGGCCTGCGCCGCGACAAACGGCGCGTTGATCAGGAAGATCGCGATCGCCATGCTGATCGCGCCGCCGATCGTCGCCCGCCGGCGCGCGGCGGCGTTCGAGAGGCGCATCGCGTGCAACAGCTCGAGACCCGCCGCAAGCGTGAGCAACGATCCGACGCGGGCGGCTGGGAACTCAGCCCGGCTCACCGGGGCCGCGAGCGCGAGAAGACCGAGCGCCAGCGTCACGACGGCCAGACTGGTGATCCGGACGCGACCTCGGCCGGCGATCGCGTCGAGCAGGTGGGACATGTCAGATATGTGGGCGAGGGATAGACCGGGCGATTCTACACGCAGAACCGGACTACGACCCGCCGTGACTCCGTCGGCGGTCCCACGGTATTTCGTGACCTGCGCCACGAGCGGCCAGAAACTGCCGGCTGTCCCCAGGCCCCGGAGGAGATCCGAAATGCCGTAGGTAATGCCAGTCCAGCGGAGTACCGTGTCTGCTGGAAGTCCGGCTGGAATTCGCAAAAGAGTCCGGCCCGGACCTTGCTCAGAGCTTACGGAACTATGCCCAGGCGAATCGCCACCTTCACGTTTTTCGTTTTGTTGGGTCTCTGCCTGCCCGGAGTCGCGGCCGCCCAGACCTCTCTAAAGACCCTGGCGCGTGTCTCGCCCATAGACGCCGCCGACTCACGTTCCGGGCCGGTGGATGCAGCTGCGCCGCGGACCCTGACCTCCGAATCGCCGTCTCAGACGGCGACGGCCTCCGACGACATGAAGTTCGCGGTCTACCCGATTCTGCTTTGGGTGCCGGCCTTTACAGCCACCACGACGGTTCCACCATTTCCAGACACGCCGGACGGGCCTGACCTGCCGGGAGGAGGCGGATCGACGGACGCCTCGTTCGACGGCGCGGCTCTCGCGGGCTTCTCGATGGAGAAGGCGAACTGGCGCATCGACGCCGACGGCATCTGGGCCGCGTTGGTCACGCAGCGCGAGCGCCCGCTGCTCAATGTCGACCTGGACGTGATCTACGGACACGTCTCAGGCGGCGTGAGGGTTTACAAGGGTCTCTACGTCACCGGTGGCGTACGCCGCCTGGCGCTCAAGTACGACATCACCCTCGGCGACCGGCCGCAGCACTTCGTTCGCAAGCCTGGGATCTGGGATCCGCTCGTCGGGCTCGCGTGGCACGGCGCGCTCGGATCGCGGTTGACACTCGCCGTCGTCGGCGAGGGTGGTGGATTTGGCGCAGGGGCCGACGTGGATCTCGGCGCCTCCGCTCGCGCCGACCTGAAACTGTTCAAGCACGTGGGACTGACGTTTGGCTACAGCGTGCTGTATCTGGAGCTCAGCGACACCGTGCTCCAGCGAACGTTCGAAGTGAAGCAGACGCTCCACGGCCCGGTCCTGGGGCTGGGGCTGTATTTCTGATTACGAGGAGATTGATGATGAAGCAAGTGGTAGCGGCGTTGACGATAGTGGCGGCTTTGGGCGGGGTTGCGCTGGCGCAGACCACCGGCACCAGCAACATGGACATCCTTCGGCAGAAGGTCAAGGCGGACAAGAAGCTGGTGGTCGCCAGTTATCTGCAGCTCACCGACAAGGAAGGCGCCGCCTTCTGGCCGGTGTACGACGCGTACCAGAAGGACCTGCAACAGATCAACGAACGTCTGGCCAAGGTGGTCCTGGCCTATGCCGACGCGTACAACAAGGGACCGGTCCCGGATGCCACGGCCAAGAAGCTGATCGAAGAGGCGGTGGCGGTCGACGACGCCGAGGCCAAGCTGAAAAGCTCGTCTCTGCCGAAGATTCTGGCCGTGCTCCCGGCCGGGAAAGCGGCCCGTTACCTTCAGATCGAGAACAAGATTCGGGCGGTGGTGCGGTACGAGCTGGCGGCGGGCATCCCGTTCGTCGAGTAGCGCCGCGCGTCAGCGAGGCGACAGCCCGGCATCACGCGATTCTGAAGTACGTGTTGTATCTCTCGGTGTCGATCGTGAAGTACGGCACGAACACCAGATCGCGTCCCGCAATCGCTGTGCGGTAGGCCTGTCCCGATCCGGAAACCGGCGACAACGATCCGGGCAGGTTGATGGGCTGCTCGCCGATGCCGTCCCACGGATTGAGGCCGGCATACATGACCGCACCGCGCATCAGCGCCGCGAGGTTCGGGTTTTCAGTGTCGATGGACACCGTGCGTAGCGGTTGCGGCACGACCATGTCGATCGTGTCGCCGGCCTTCCAACGACTCCTCACCGTGGCGAGCTCCCCTGGCGCCACGTTCTCGGTCTTGCCGTTGACCCGCAGCGTCGCGCCGGCCGCCCACGCCGGGATGCGCAGCTTCATCGCAAAACTGCCGTTGCCCGGCTCTCGCACGGTCAAGCGCACGGCGTCCGCCGCCGGATAGTCGGTGTCCTGAACGATCGCGACCGCACCGCCCGCACGCTTCCAGACCACTTCCGAGGCGACAAACAGGTTGACCAGCAGCGCGTCGTCGTCGTGGAAATACGCGTTCAATACGTAGTCGGCGACGCCCTGAACCAAGGTGCCGGAACAGCAGGGCCACTTCCGGTGGTAATACCGTTTCTCCGCACCGGCGCCGTAATCCGAATAGTACGGATAGTCGCCGTCGCTGTTCGGCAGGCGTGTCGCCAGCATGGTGTTGTAAAGCGTGCGCTCCAGCCCGTCGCCGTACTCCGGCCGACCGGTCAAACGGATCAGATATCGCGCCAGTTTGAGGTCGGCATAGCTGCCGCAGGGCGTCTCGAAATGGGCCTTGGAATTCTTCAGGCTCTCGGCGAGCTTGCCCTGCCCCAGGTGAACGAACTGCTCCTCCGGCGCCCAACCTCCGGACGCGAAGCGCTGCGGCTCGAGGAAGCGCCAGGCGTTCGTCAGCGCGCTCAGGTACTTCGCGTCACCGAGATTGAGATAGGCCTGCGCGCCGGAACTGAGCGCGATGGTGTGACTGTAGGCGTGCTTCTCCGGCAGGACGTCGATTCCGGCGGCCAACGGGTCGAACCACTCCGTGTTGAGGAGATAGTGCACCGCCAGCTTCTGATACTTGTCGTCGCCGGTGATGTTCGCGACCTCGAAGAGGTTCTCCGAGATGACGTAGGTTTCGTCGTAAGGTGGGTCCCTCTTTCCGATGCGGTCGCGCGACACCGGAGAGATGTACGGCAGGCACTTGTCAATCGTGACCGGCAGCAGGCGCTTCGCTTCCTCGACGCCGCTGAGTCGAAAGGCGTCGACCAGCCCGACGACGTACTTGTCCATGACGTAGGCGGCCCACTGCGCCTGCGCATTTGGTCCAGCGTACGGACTCTCGGCGCGGCGGATGAACTCGCCGAAACCGGAGACCAGCCGCGCCACCTTGTCGTGTGCCGCCTTGTCGCCCGTCGCCGCACCGAGCCTCGCCAGCCCGGATATGTATTGTCCAAGCGTCAGGCCGGGCACGAAGCCGCCGGTGTCGTACCACCCGCCCATGTCGGGGCCGGGCGCCGGCAGGCCGGCGCGTTGACGAAACACCTTGAGCAGGCGATCGTTGTCCAGCGCGAGATAGTGCGCGTGGATGCGATCGAAGTGCTGCTTGAGGGGGCCGCCTGTCAAGCGCACGGCCCCGTAGGGGAATTCGCGCATGACTTCCTGACCCGCACGAGGACCCTGGCCGGAGGCGAAGGCGCTCGAAGGGCCTGTGAGGGTCGTTCCTGCTGCGGCACAGACCGCACATTTCATGAACCCCCGTCGTGAGATCGCGTTCATCCCCCCGCAACCGTCGATCATGTCGGGTTTCCTTTTCTTCTGCGTGACACCTTCCCGGGCACGACGCTTGCTGCAGTATCCTCTCAAAACGCACCTGGTTCTGCACGATGCGCCACACCAACGGTTACGCTGGCATCTGCCGGCCTGAGGAACTGCTCATGATGACACCGCCTTGTCCGCTCTCCCGATTCCCGCGAGTGGGCGCGGTCCTGTCGTTATCACTGCTCCTGACGGCGTCCGCCGCCCTTGCCCAGCCGGTGCCACGACCCGTGCAGCCTGATCCGCTGGTGCGGATGAACGAGTCCATCGACGCGCTGACCCGCAAGGTCTGGCCCAGCGTGGTGCAGATCCTGGTGAGCAGCTATGGCCCGCAGAACGACCGCCCGCAAGGCAGCGCCGGCGTCGGCGTAATCATGGGGAGGCAGCAGTCCACCGGCTCGGGGTTCGTGATCGACCCGGAGGGCTACATCATCACGAACGCGCACGTGGTGAGCGGTGCGCACCGCGTCCAGATTGTGCTGCCCGCGGACAACGCGGACGGAACGCTCGCGACGGCGCTCTCCTCCAAGACCAGGCTGATCGGTGCAACCATCGTCGGCATCACCACGGAACTGGACCTCGCGGTGTTGAAGGTCGAAGGCCTGAAGCTCCCGGCGCTCCCGCTGGCGACCTACACGCAAGTCCGGCAGGGCGAGATGGTGTTTGCGTTCGGCAGCCCCAACGCGCTCCGCAACAGTTTGACCCACGGGCTGGTCTCGGCCGTGGCACGACAGGTGGACCCCGACTCCCCGCAGATCTTCGTGCAGACCGATGCGCCGATCAATCCCGGCAATTCGGGCGGCCCGCTGGTCAACATCCGCGGGGAAGTGGTCGGCGTCAACACGTTCATCATGTCGCAATCCGGAGGGAACGAGGGCCTGGGCTTCGCCATCCCGAGCGCAACCGCACGAACGGTGTTCCGCCAATTCCGGCAATATGGTTACCTGCGCCGGCAGGAAGTGGGCATGAGCATCCAGACGGTCACGCCGGGGATGGCCGCAGCGCTCGGTCTGACGAGAGACTACGGCGTCATCGTGTCCGATGTGTGGCCCGGCGGTCCGGCCGAGGCTGCTGGTCTGGCCGTGGGTGACCTCCTGGTTTCCGTGGATGGCCAGCCCGCCGAGAACGTGCCGACGGTCAGCTACAACTTTCGACTCAGGGACTCCCTCAACAACGTCCAACTGGGCGTGCTCAGGGGAGCGGCGGTGATCAGCGTCAGCGTCAAGCCGGTGGAAGCGCGCAGCGACCTCGATTCGCTGTCGGCGATGACCGATCCCGCGAAGAACCTGGTGGCCGAGCTCGGCATCCTCGGCGTGGAGATCGACTCGCGCATAGCCGCGACGGCCACGGGGCTCAGGGATCCCTCCGGCATCATCGTTGTCGCGCGCACGGCAGGCGCGGCCAGCGACGTGCCGTTGCAGCCGCGGGACGTCATCCGCAGCGTGAACAACCGCCGCGTCGGGACGTTGGACGCGCTCCGGGAGAGCGTGCGCGCCATCACGCCAGGCACGCCCGTGACGTTGCAGATTCAACGCGAAGGCAGGCTGATGTACTTGTCGTTCACTTTCGAGTAGCTGCGCGAGCTCCTCTATCCCGGCCTCGAGTCGGCCACGGCGTCCGGCCACCGGACATTTCATCGATGACAACGACACGACCTCTTTGGTACTGGTGCGTCCTCGGTACGGTCGCCATGTCGCTCGGCTGGGGACTGCGCGGCTCGATTGGCGGCGGCTCGCTCGGCGCGATGATCCCCGGAGCGATGATCGGTCTCGTCCTCTGCCTGCTGCTCGACCGCCACTCGGATTCCGGGCTCATCGCCGCATTCGCCGCCATCGGCGTCGGTTTTGGCGGCCAGGAGACCTACGGCCAGACGGTCGGTCTCAGCCTGCAGCCCGAAACATTCTGGTGGGCCATTCTCGGCTTTGTCATCAAGGGAGCGGCGTGGGGGCTCCTTGGCGGCGCCTTCATCGGCATCGCCCTCGACCGTCAACGCCACACCACCGCGCAGCTCCTCGCCGGCTTCGCCATCATGATCCTCGGCACGTGGCTTGGCTGGCAGTTTCTCAACAGTCCGAAGCTGATCTACTTCTCCAACCGTCTCGACAGGCCGCGCGAAGAGTTGTGGGCCGGACTCTGGCTCGGGGGATTGCTGCTGCTGGCGTGGCTCCGCTCGCGCGTACCCTCACTGTTTGCGCTCTACGGCGCGATCGGCGGGGGGATCGGCTTTGGCGCCGGCGCGTCGCTCCAGCCAATCGGGCAGGGCCGTGTGGGCCGGCATGCCGCTCGGCTGGTGGAAGGCCATGGAGCTGACCTTCGGCGGGCTCCTTGGACTCGCCTACGTCCTGTGCGCGTGGCGTCTGCGCCATCAGCTTGCCGGCGCAGGATCGGCGGCAGCCGCGGCTCCCCCGCTCCGGCGCGCGTTTCTCGCCGCCATCATCGCGATTGGGCTCGCCATCGTGTCGGGCCGCTACGTGCCCGCCCGCTTCGACTACACGATCGCCGGAGCCGTCCTCGCAAGCCTCGTGCTCTTTTCCGAATCGCTCGCCTGGCAGACCGCCATCACCGCGACCGTCGCGGCCTTCGGGTGGGACTTTCTCGACTACCAGACCTTCGCGCCGCTCCCGCTGGCCTGGACACTCCTCGTCGCCACGACCGCCGTGGTCGCGGTCATCGTCGCTCGGTATCCGCGGACGCGAGCCATGCTCCTCCTGTTAACCTGGCTCGCAGTGGCCAGCGCCTTCCGTTATCTCCTGCCGCCGTCCGGAGTGGGACGTGAGGTGGTTACGATGCTCACGGTCTTCGTTTCCCTCGCGCTCGTAATGAGCCTTCATGCTCTTGCGTCCCGCCACGCGCTCAGCGCCGCGGACGCTTTGATCACGCTCTTGCGGCTGCTCACGAATTATTGCAGACTCTCCCGCGGTATCGTTTCTTCAGACGGGAGCGTACCCATGCTGGCAGCACTGATCCTGGCCCTCGCGATCCCCGCACTCGCGGCGCCGGCCGAGCCGCAGATTGCGGTGCCGGCTCCTCGCGACGCCGCACCGCGCGACCCGGCGCAGGAGGTCAAGAGCAGCGGCGTCATCCGCGGCCGCATCACCAGCCTGGACACCGGCAAGCCGCTCAGGCGCGCGCAGGTTCGCCTCACCGACGAAATGAGTCCGCTGACGCCACGGACCGCGAGCACGTCGAACGACGGACGCTACGAGTTCCGCGACATTCCTCCCGGCCGCTACACGCTGCGTGTCCAGCGCAGTGGCTATCTTGCGCTGAATTACGGCCAGCGGCGTCCTGGCGAACAGGCGCGGCCGCTGGAGATCGCAGACAAGGAGGTCGCTGAGAAGGTCGACTTCGCGTTGCCTCGGATGAGCGTGATCAGCGGACGCGTGCTCGACGACCTCGGCGAGCCAATCGCCGGCGTCACCGTCTGGGTCCTGCAGACGCGGTATATCCAAGGCCGGCGGCAACTCGTCGCGACTGGCGCCAACGCGCGCACCGATATCACGGGTCGGTATCGGCTGCTGTCACTCCCGCCTGGCGACTACGCCGTGATGGGAACGACCCGCGAGACCTGGCCGCACGACAGCGATCCCAAGCAGGTCTTCGGCTATGCGCCCACCTATTTTCCTGGGACGTCCACGGCGGCCGCAGGCACAGCGCGTCAAACTGGGCGTCGCCCAGGAAGCGTCAGGCATCGATTTCAGCCTGGTGGCGGGCCGGACCTCGAACGTTCGTGGCCACGCGACGAGCGCCTCCGGCTTGCCCCTCGGAGGCGAGACGGTGACGATGATGCAGGAGATCGGTGGACCGACCATGTGGATGGGGTCAGCGGTGGCCGTGGCCTCGACGAAGGTTGCCGGAGATGGCAGCTGGACGCTGTCAAATATTCCGCCCGGCGAGTACCGCCTGTCGATACGGGCGGCGGCGCGCGGCAACGACCCGGCGCAGGAAGGGCAGGTCACCATCAACGTTGCCGGCGTAGATCTCGAGGGTCTGTCGCTCGTCGCGGGCGCGGGCGGGACCGTCCGCGGCGAGGTGGTGACCGACGATGGGTCACCGCTTCCGGCCGGGTTCGACCGCATGCAGGTGCGCCCGCCGTTCAATCCGAACGCCCGGATGATGATTTCGGTGCTGCATCCCGACAACGGCCGGGTCCAGAGCGACGGTTCGTTCGAAGTCCAGGGCGTCCTCAGCGATACCGTGCTCTCCATCGGCCCGCTGACGGGCGAGTGGATGCTCAAGGCCATCGAGGTCGAGGGGCGCGACATGGCCGATCTCCCGTTGCCAATCGAGCCCGGCAAGACGCTGTCTGGCGTCCGCGTCGTGCTCAGCAGCCGGCCGACGACCATCCGCGGCGCGCTGCGCGACGAGAAGCAGAATCCCGCGGAAGGGACCGTCATCGTCTTCGCGGAGGACAGTGCGAAATGGCGAGACGGCTCGCGTATGATCCGGGCGACACGCCTCGATCAGCGCGGGCTGTTCACGTTCAAGGGGCTGCCAGCGGGAGACTATCTCCTGGTCGCGCTCGACTCCGTCCAGGAGGGCCAATGGAACGACCCGGAGTTCCTGGACGGATTGAAGGCGCGCGCCGAGCGCGTCGCGATCGCCGACGCGGAGTCGAAGCAAATTGATCTCGTGCTCAGGAAATAGCATGCGGCTGACGACGAAGCCACCTACTTCGTGGATCCTCGCGGTCCTCGTCGACCGCTGCGACGACGCCTGTCGCGCTGCGGTTCGTCGGCCGCGCAAGTGCCAGCGCCGCCGCCGATGCAACCTGCGCAGCCGCGCGACGCCGCGCCGGCGGCCAGGGGCACGGCCGCGATCGTTGGTCGCGTGACGAATCTCGAGACGGGCGGGCCACTGCGGCGAGCGCTGATCCGGATCACCTCTCCGGCGTTGCCGTCCGACAGGCGCGTCAGCACGAATTCGGATGGACGCTACGAAGTCCGTGATCTGCCTGCAGGCGAGTATTCAGTGAAGGCGGACCGCGGTGGCTACCTGACGCTCGCGTACGGACAGCGGCGGCCCGGCGAGGTGGGCAAGCCGCTGCGAGCTCGGCGAAGGGCAGACAGCTGAAGGCAATCGATTTCGCCCTTCCACGCATGGGAGTGATCAGCGGACGCGTCGTCGACGAAACCGGCGAGCCGATCGCAAAGGTCAGCGTATGGGCGATGCAGTTCGGCCGCCATCAAGGCGCACGCAAGCTCATCCCGTTCATCGTCCCGGAAGAAGGCCTCTGGCTCGGCGGTCATGCGCTGACGGACGAGAGCGGGCAGTATTCGCTGCTGCTCCCGGCAGGCGAATTCGTGGTCATGGGACAGAGTCGCGAGACGTGGCCGCTCGAGTCGGATACGACGCAGGTGTTCGGCTACCCGCCATCGTTCTATCCGGGAGTCGTCGAGCCAACCGAAGCGCGGCGCATAAAAGTGGGCGTCGGCCAGGAGGTCGGCAACATCGACTTCGCGCTCGTTCCCGCGCGAACCTCCAGAGTGTCAGGCACGGTCGTCAACGCCGCCGGCACACCGGTCGTCAACGAGTCAGTGACGTTGTCGCAGGAGGTGATGGGACCGCAGGGCGGGTCGACCTTCTCCCCCAACACCGCTCAGACCGGACCCGACGGCCGCTTCTCGGTGAGCAACGTCCAGGCGGGCGAGTACCTGCTGGCCGTACGGACCGCGGCGGCGAACGATCAGCCGGCGCAGGAAGCCCGCCAGATGATCCAGGTGGCGGGCACCGATATCGACCTCGTCATCGTGACCGGCAGCGGCGGGATCGTTCGCGGCCAGGTCGCGAGCGACGACGGGACGCCGGTGCCGGGCGTCGATCGGTTGGTCGTGCGGGCGCGACCGCTGACCTGGGCGGCACGGATGTCGACGCTCAGAGGGCCGGACAACGGTCGCGTGAACGCGGACGGCACGTTCGAGCTGAAGGCGGTGATCGGACCTGTCGTGCTGTGGATAGGAACGCTGACCGGCGACTGGACGCTGAAGGCCGTCGAGCTCAGTGGGCGCAACCTTGCTGACGATCCGATCGAGGTGCGGCACGGCGAGGTGGTGAGCGGCGTCCGCGTCGTGCTCACGAACCTGCCCACCCAGGTGCGCGGCGGCCTCCTGGACGAGAAGCAACAACCGGCCGAAGGCACCGTGGTGATCTTTCCGGAGGACGCCTCACGCTGGCGCGAGGATTCACGGACCGTCCGATCGGCACGGCCGGATCAACACGGCGAGTTCTCGATCAAGGGACTGCCGGCCGGTAAGTATCTGATCGCCGCCGTCGACTACGTGCAGGACGGACAGTGGTACGATCCCGGATTTCCTCGCGGACCTGCGCCCCCGCGCGGAGCGGCTGTCGCTGGCCGAAGCGGAAAGCAAGCGCATCGATCTGATCGTCAAAAAATAGTCCGCGCCCATGTTTTGCGCTAGGATTTGAGACAGCTAAATTGCCAGCCATGCGAAGGTTGGTCACCGAACGCGGAAGGCGATGATGCGCAGAATGTGTTCCAGCACGATGGGCCTGGCCCTGGCGGCGCTTGTGGGACTGGGGGCCGCGCAGAACCAACCGGGTTCAATCTCCGGAGTCATTACCGACACGACCGGACGCGGACTGCCGGGCGCCACGATCACGGCCGTTTCGGAAGAGACGACACTGCGGACGGCCGTTTCGGATACGACCGGCAGCTATCGGTTGGGCGGACTGCCGCCAGGCCGATACCTGATCAAGGCCGGCATGAGCGGATTCGTGGCGCGAATGGTCGAGACGGGAGTGGTCTCAGGATCGCAGGCGGTCTGGAGCGGTGCGTTGCTCGTCGGGTACACCGCCGGGGAGACCTCGATCGAAGGTAAAGTGATGCGCGTCGCCGGACTCGACGCATACGACTGCGGACGTCACGGCGCGACGGCGACAGAGGCCGACCTGCGGCGTTCCCTGCAATGCGCAGTGGCGTCGGCGCAAGCGCACCGGCCCTTTGCCGTCATCGTTCAGTTCGCTGCCAGCGATCCGCAGAGCGGGGTCGGATTGCTGGCGGCATCCAACGGCCTCATCCAGCGCTTCGCGTACGACCGTGGAGGCGCGACCTTCCGCTCGGACTATTGCCCGCTGCCGACTGTGGCGCTCAGAAAAAACCGGCCGGGTCCGGAATTCGACTTCACGTGTCCGGCTGCCCTGCCCGCCATCGTCTTCTGATCACCAGGCCGGAGCCGAACACTCAGGCGAGCAGGCACTCCTTGCGGTACTGAATGGACCTGGCGAGCTCCGTGTTCAGGTCCGAACCCTCGGGGATCGGGTACTCGAACTCGATGGTCGCCTGGAGCCGCCACTTGTTGTCGCGCATGACCTGGAGCGCCTCTCGTATCGGCGTGTCTCCCTGTCCAAGCGGAACATTCGGGCCGTTGTTGAGTTTGCGATCCTTGACGTGCACGTGCGTGATCCGCTCGTGGTGCTTTTTCAGGAACGGCACGGGCGACTGATTCTGGCCGGCGGTGAAATGCCCGAGGTCGAGGTTCACCGCGTTGTACTTCGCGTACGAGAGCACCGTCTCGAACTCGGCTGCCGACGTCGTCGCATGTCCGTGGTAGCCGATCTGCATCTTGTGCTTGTCGGCGAACGTTCCGACACGCTTCGTGTCCTCTATCGAGATCTCGGTCGATAGCGCGGTGGCGCCAAGGGCCTTGGACACCTGAAAGCAGTAATCGACCTCGTCGTCCGACATGCGGAAGATGCCATCCCACTTGATGATCTGGAGGCCAATCCCCGCGTCGTCGAACTTGCGGCGGAATTCCTTGACCTTGTCGAGGGATACGCCCGCGCGCCACTTGCGTGTTTCCTCCGCCGCCGCCTGCAGAGCGGCTTGCTGTTCGGGTGTGAGCGCGGCCCGGCCGCCGCCGCGCCCGCCCCGCTCGCCTCCGCCGGCCGGCGCCGTTGCGCCCTCGCCGCGCGCCGCCGGAGCCGGTGCGTCGCCGGCGCCCTGCCGTCCCCCGCCACGTCCGCCTCTTCCGCGGGTGGGTCCCGCCGCCGCGGCCGCCACAGCCACGGGCGATCCCAGGAACAGCTCGACCGGCTGCGCGCGCAGTTCCATCCCGCTGACGCCAAGCTGCCGGCACCGCGCGATGATGTCGTCGGCAGTCATGTAGTTGCCGGTCTTGAAGTTGTACGGCACGTTCATGCCGACCTGGACGCCGGCCCACTTCGAATCGGGCTTGCCCTGCAGCAAGCTCCCGAATGCCGCACCGGGATCGAGAAGAAATCCCGCGGCCGGCAGACCAGTGAGCGCGATCTTGCCGAAGTCTCGTCGCGTGTACGTCATCGTCATCTCCATCCGGCGATTGAGCCGGTTCTGGTGGCCGTCACGGAAGGAATCGCGAACAAGAACGTAAAAAGGCAGACGGGAAGAGGGCCGAGGCAACGAGCCCCGGTCCCTCTTCGTGTTCAAGACTTCAGAACGTGAAACGGATCTGAAGCTGGATGCTGCGCGGCGCCTGGTACGCGTTGGCGACGCCGAACCCGGCGTTCTTCGGCTGCGATCGGTTCGGGCTCACGGCGCCTGTCGACGTGAGGTTGACGCCGTCGTTCAGCAGCCCGGTGATGGGATCGAACGCCGGCTGGACATTCGTGATGGGGTCCGCGGGCGTGTTGAGCTGCAGCGTGGTGTTCCGCCCGGTAATGCCGGCGCGGTTGAACGCATTGAACAGGTCGGCGCGAAGCTGGATGGTCCGGCTGCCGGGCAGCCGGATGTTCCTCGCAATCGACAGGTCGGTCACCTGCGAGAAGCATCCGCGGAGATAGTCGACACCAGATTCGAGGCCGACGCTGCCGACCAGCGGCCCGCCGAACGCCGCCGTATTGAACTGGCGATAGGGATCGCTGCTGCAGCCGGCACCGGGATCGCCGAGGAGGCGGATTCGCGCCCCGTAGTCGGGAGTGCCGGTGAGGTTCACCGAGCCTCCGTTGTTCTGGTAGTTGAAGCCGACGGTGTACGGATTGGCGGTCGACGCGGTCCACACACCAGAGAATTGCCAGTCATTGATCAGGAGGCCGATCGCGCGGAGCGCCGGCTCTGTCGATCTCAGATCCGGCAGGTCCCACACGAAGTTGCCCTTCATCGTGTGGCGCGTCGGCGGCGTCTGGAAGAGCCTGTCGGCCTCGGCCTGGTCGGCCCGGTACGTGACCGTCCCATCGGGGTTGTGCTGCAGGCGCGCGCCGACGCTGCCGACGGCCGAGAGGCCGATCGTGTCGTTGAACCCGAACGACAGACCGTTGCGGAAGCGGCGGTTGAACGAGACCTGCAGTGAATGGTGCGTGACCCATCCGCGGCTGACATTCTGCGTGATTCCACTGTACCCGCGGAACGCGCGCATCTGATCGGACGGCAACGACGTGGCCCCCGGCGTGGTCGGGGCCAGCGTTGGATCCTGGTTCTGGCTCAGGAACGCCGTCCCGAAGTCGATCCCGTTGAGGTTGATGCCCTCGACGATGTTGAAGCCGTGCTGTCCGACATAGGACACGTCCACCACGGTGCTCCAGGGCAGCGCGATCTGCGTGCCGGCATTCCACTGCCACGACGCGGGCAACGGGCTGTCGTACCTCGTAGACCGATAGCGAAGACGGCGCTTCCGTGGCGAGGCCGCCGGTGCCGAGCGCCTGCAGCTGGCCGAAGCGGAGCGTGACGCTCTTTCTCGCCGGCGGGTTCAGGACCTGCGCGAACACGGCGTTGCCCGACGGACGATCGAAATACAGGCCGCCGCCGCCGCGAAACACGATCTGCTGGCGTCCCGTCAGGTCGTAGGCCATGCCGAACCGCGGCGCCACGCCCAGGGTGGGCTGAAGGTAGGTCGAGAGCGGGATTCCCTGGTCCGCCTGCACCAGCCCGTTCGTCGCGTTGCCGCTGTTGGGCACGATCGTGCCGATCGCCAGCGTGGTGTTCGGACCCAGGAACTGGTTGGTCAACGGATTCATCGCCTGCCGGTTCGTGCCCGTGCAGGGATACACGCCGTTCGCGCAGCCCGCGACATACAACACGGGCGCGGCCGCGCGGTTCCATTGCTCGGTGAAGAAGTTCGACGCCTGGCCGCGCGCGTCATACTGCGGCGTCTGGTGGACCAGCCGGACCCCGTAGTCGAGGGTCAGGTTGCTGCTCAACTTCCAGTTGTCCTGCACGTACCCTTCGGTGTTGTAGTAGATGTACTCGCCCTCAACACCCTTGGACCCCTGCCCGTACGAGCTGAAGCAGCCGATCGCCGCATTGGAGAACCCGAACGAGGTGTCGCAGGGATTGGTGCCCACGGTGTCCTGCTGGAAGTTCAGGCTGGGCCCGCCGGCGGCGCCCCCCTGCACCTGCTGCTTGTTGCTGTACTGGTTGTAGAACCCCGTCTTGATCGTGTGCCGGCCCCACACCTTGGTCAGGCTGATCGCGACGTCCATACTCGAGGCGATGTTCTGGCTCGGGAAGCCGATGTTCGGCGGTGCGTAGTTCGGGGAGGGGGCGCCGCTGCTGACGCGGTTTCCCCACGCGAAGCTCGGCGGCAGCAGCACTTGCGCGCCGTCCCACATCGGCGAGCCGCTGCGGTTGAGGAGGTCGTAGACGAAGTAGCGCTGGTCGATGGTGGCGGCTTCCGGAAAGATGAACGGCATCCCGCCGAGACCGATGTTGTTCCGGTTGGAGTTGTCGCCGACGGGGAACGCGTTGCAGAACTGCGGCCCGCCCCCGCCGCCGACGCCGAAACAGCCGCCCTGGTGGGCCTTGCTGCGTCCGAAGGTGCCTTCGAGGAACAGGGTCGGCGAGAGCGTGTAGTTGGCGGTCGTGGCGATCAGCGAGACGTTCGGGCTGACCATCCGGGTGTCGTTCCAGCCCGGGATCGAGCCCTGCTGCACCTGCTCGCGCTGGCTGAATCCCGAGTACTTGAAGCTGACGCGAAATTTCTGCGTGGCCTGGTAGTCGAAGCGGACCGCGGGCTGGGTGCTCAGGATGGACTCTTCCGGCCTGGTGATTTCGAAGTTCCAGGGCTGTCCTGCCGGAACGTTCTCGATGTTCGGCAGGGGGTACATCTTGAGGACGTTGAGCCCGGTCTGGTACAGCTGCGCGGCGGGGATCCGCCCGAGCACGCCGCCATCCGCAAAACACGCGGTCTGGTTAGCGGCCGAGCAGGTCCCCGCGACTGCCGGGTTCTTGATGTACGGATACGGGTTCCCGAGGTTGTCGGTCGATTTCGAGAAATCGCCCTGCCGCTCGAGCGCCGTCGGCAGCCGGTAGCGGGTTTTGTCGTTGCCGCCGGTACGCGGCTCGAACTCCTGCGTGTAGAAGAAGAACAGCTTGTTGGTGCCGCCGGGTTTCCCGACCGGCCCCCCGATCGAATAGCCCCACTCGCGCTGCCGCTGGATGGTCTTCGGATCGCCGTTCAGGATGTTCGTCTTGCTGTTCGCGTACCAATCGGAGTTCCGTTCCACGTCGTAGACCGAACCGCGGAACCGGTTCGTCCCGCTTTTCGTTACGGCCGTGATCTGCAGCCCGCTCGAGCGGCCGTACTCCGCCTGGTAGCTCGACACCAGGACCTTCACCTCGGCGATCGACTCGACGTTCAAGTCGATAATCGCGCGATTGCTGCCCGTGTCCATCGTCGACACGCCGTCCATCTGGATGTTGGTGTCGCCGCCTCCGGTCGAGGAACGATCGCCGATGCGGCTGGTGCCGGTAACGCCCGGCGCCAGCGCGGCCAGCGACGTGAAGGCACGGCCGACAATCGGCAGGTTGGTGACCGAGTCGGTCGCGATCGTAAAGGAGCGTTCGGCGGAGGTGGACTGCACCAGCGACACTTCGGCTTTGACATCCACGACTTCCGTCGCGCCGCCGACCTCGAGCACGAGGGGGCCGGCCGAGACGCGCTCGCCGGGGCTGACTTGCACGCCAGACCGCTTGAGCGTGTTGAACGACGGCATCGCGACTTCGATGGTGTAGGTGTCGGCCCTGAGGTTCACGAACACGAAATCGCCGGTCCCGCTAGTGACGACCGGAGATGACTTGGTGCCTTGCGTGTCGCTCGTCAGGATCACGGTGGCCCCGGGGATGACGCCACCCTGCCCGTCTCTGACCGTTCCAGTGATGGTGCCGGTCGTGATTTGTGCGGACGCGATCGAGGCGGCCCCGAGCACGCACGCCGCTGCCACATGTCTTGCCAGCCACGCTCTCACTTCCATGAACGTTGCCTCCCTGTTTCTTACAAGGCTGTCATGACGAACAGCCAACTAGCCGGCCCACTCCGGGGCCGATGAGACAGCTGACGAGCGACCAAGATGTCGTACCAATTGCTACGCGCGACGCATCCATACCCTAGGATTTATTGGCCGGTCAAGGGAATTGTTCGGAATTGGTAATACAAGCTGTAATCAGCGCGGGCTGCGAATGCCTGCGAGCTCCTGATCCGTCCAGGGCCGCGACCTGCCGGCCGTGGCCTTTCGCACGTCGGCAACGGTTGCGGCATCGACCGCCGTACCGGTATTCCCCCATTCGCGGCGGACGTAGGTCAGAACCGCGGCAATCTGCTCGTCGGTCAGCGCAGCGCCCAGCGGCGGCATCAGACCTACGGAGCCCTCCTTCCCGCTGACCAGCACTCTGACCGGAATCCCCGGCACATCGAGCGTGAACTCGGAACCGACGAGCGTCTTTCCGAGTTTTTCAGCGCCGCGTCCATCAGCCTGGTGACAGGCGACGCACAGACTCTTGTAAACCTCACGGCCCGCGTCGAACCGTGCCTGTTCGCTCGCCGTCAGCGGCGCAACCGCAATGACGCCGGCCTTGCCGGGCCATTCCACGCGGGCGAGCACCGCCGCGGATCGCTTGCCGAGGTCCCCCGTATCGCTGGACGCAAGCGCGCTGATCGCGGGCTCTCGCGTAACCTTCAGCGCGGGACCGCCGGCCCCTCCCCTGCCGCGTCCGCCGCGGCCGGCGCCGCGTCCCGCGGCCGCGGGCTCATCTCCCCGCGCCGCCGCCGCAGCGCCGCCGCCGCGCCCGCGGGAATGCGGGTGCTCCGCCAGGGCCTCCGCGTCCGCCCGGACATGTCGGGCACGGTTCATCTCCTTCTGCTCCTGCGCTGCGCCCCTGCCGCGGCCGCGGCCCGCCGGCGAGCCTGGTGCGGCAGCTCCGAGTAGCGACACTTCGGCGCCACGCAGCAACGCCGATCGTTGCCAGGCCGGACGCTGCGGGTCCGCGATCTTGTCGAACAGTGCTTGTACGGGCCGGTCCTGTGCAGCGGCGATGACCGTGCCGGCGACGAGCGTTACCGCGGCGCTCCGTGCCGGCGTTTCGGTGGGGCCGAGGAGCAGTCTATCCAGCACGGCTTCCTCGATGCCCTTCATGCCGCTGAGCGCGGCGTCCGCGGCAATCGGATCGGCGGCGTGCTGATCCAAGACAGACGCGAGCGCCGCTTCCCGCTCGCCAACCGGCAGCTCGCCGAGCGATGCCGCCACTTGCGCCCTGACCGCCCAATCGCCGTCGCTCGTCAACCGGACCACCGCTGCGTGCAGAGCGTGCCCCGGCTCCTTCAGCCATCTCTCCGACACGCGGACCGCAGCCACGCGCACGTCCCGATGGCGGTCGGCCAGCGCCCGAGTGACGGTCTCCGGGTCGATGCTCTCCATGCCATCGAGGGCCCACAACGCGTGCAGCCTCGTGCGAAAATCCGCGGCGCCGATCGCCAGCTTCTTGAGGGCAGGTGTCGCCGACTTGTCGTTTCGCTCGACCAGCAGCCGCTGGGCGGTGTCTCGCCACCAGCCGTTCGGGTGAGAGAGCGTCTCGACCAGTGTTGACACGGGCGCTTTCGAAAGCGCGGGCGCGCTGTCGCGCTTCGTGGTCTCGTGCACGACCCGATACACGCGGCCGAGCCCGGTCGGCTGCTCGAGGTTCCGCGACAGAATCTGATCGCGCAGATACTCCGTGATGTAGCCCTTGTGCTGAATGATCCCGCGATAGAGGTCCACCACGTAAAGCGTGCCGTCGGGCGCGGAAGAAAGGTAGACCGGCCGGAACCGCTCGTCGGTCGACACGATGAACTCGCCCCGCGCATAGGCCTTCCGCCCCCGCAGCCCCTTCCCGTCGTCATCGATGATGATCCGGCTGACGAGGTTGCCTGACGGCTCGGCGACGAACGCGTTGCCGGACAGTTCGGCGGGCAGACGATCGCCGCGATAGATGGTGGGCGCCGCGACCGCGGTGAACGACGACAGTGTTCCGTCCTCGCGAAGCACGCCGTCCTGGTAGCCGCGGTTGACGCCGGCGGTCGGGTGAATGGGCCAGGTGACGTTGATGTCATTCCCGTCCTGGCCGAGGAATTCGTAGCTGCCGCGCGTCCTGAGCATCGTGGGGTTGCGCGTGAAGTAGGGCGTCGGCACGAGATCGACATAGAGCGCCGACGAGTTCGTGTTCCGGTAGATGCGTCCGGCGTCGTCCTGCGACAGTCCCCACTGGCCCCGGGACAGCGTCTTGTTCACCTCGAACTTTCCATTCCGCAGCCGCACGTACGTGTCGGTCTCCGACGTATACAGCCGGTTGTCCATCGCCCAGAACAGTCCGTTCGCGTTGTGCTCGACGTTGGCGTCGCGACGGCCGTACGTGTCGGTGACCAGCTCCCGGCTGTCCATCTTGAGATCGCCGTTCGTGTCGCGCATCAGCCAGAGGTTCGGCGGCTCCCCCACCAGCACGCCGCGATCGAGAACCTTCAGCGCGCGAGCCAGCACCAGACCATCGGCGAACACCGTGCGCTTGTCCATCTTGCCGTCGGCGTTCGTGTCCTCGAAGACCACGACCCTGCCGAGCGGCTCGAGCTCTTTGGACGCGGTGATGTCGAGCATGTAGCCGGGCATTTCCACCGCCCACATGCGCCCCTCCGGATCCCAGTCGATGAAGACCGGATCCTGGATGAGCGGTTCGCTCGCGACCAGCTCGAGACGGTAACCCGGCGGCAGGACGAAGGACTTCAAGGCCTCGCCGGGGGTCAGGACCGGAGACGTTTTGGACGCCGGCTTCAGTGCGGGAGGCCAGCCGCTCTGGGCCTGATAGCCGTAGGCGGTGAGACCCGCGGCGATCGTGGCGCCGAGGATCATCGAGATGAATCGTTTCATGGAGTGTCTCGCTGGTTCGAAAGACCGACTTACGTGACCGGGCCGGAGCGATCTGCGGAGCTACGCCGGCTGCTCGTCATCGGGTTCCTCCGCCTGCTGATCCTTCTCCGCCTGGATCAAGTGCTCGCCCATCAGATGCGCGGCGCGTCCCGGCTCCCGGTCCCGAACGGCTTGATAAATCTGCCAGTGCACTTCGGCGACCGGGCGCAAGTCGCGGCGTCGATCGGCGGTCTGGCGGCGTTGCTCGTAGAACATCGCCGAGATCATCTCGACCACGGACGCCAGGATCGGATTTCCGGAAGCCGCACCCACCGCGGCGTGGAAGCGGATGTCCTCGACCAGAAACGCCTGCGGATCGTCACACGCCGCGAACATCCCGCTGACGGCGTCCGAAATCGGCGCCAGCTGTTCGGCGGACGCGCGTTCGGCGGCCATTCTCGCGATGCTGACCTCCAGGGTGCGCCGGGCCTCGAACATCTGATTGCGGGTGAAACCGTGCAAGGCGGCCAGCAAGCTCAGAGGTTCACTGTCCAGAACGGGAGGACCGGCGGCGACATACGTCCCGGAACCGTGCCGAATGACGAGCACGCCCTTTGCCGCGAGGGCCTGAAGACCGGCGCGCACGCTGGTTCGGCTGACGCCGATCTCGCGGACCAGTTCACGCTCGGTCGGCAGGCGCTGTCCCGGCCTGAATTTCCCGTGCACGATGAGATCTCGAACATGGCGAACGACGAGCTCGTTCGCCATGACGTCCGCGGCTGGTCCGAGTTGGCGACTCGCACGTATCTTTGAGGTCATACGACTTTGGGTCGCGCGACGTTACAGCCGTTGCCGCGAGGTGTCAACTGGTTTGAGTCCTGGACGAAAGCCTAGGAAAGGCCCCTTCGACTCGCCCAATCTCGTGCGCTCGCTCAGGGCGGGCCGCCATTCGACCCGCGCTCGCACAACGGGCGGAAACTATTGGTCATACCTCCGCGTGGGTGGCGTCCGGCTTTAGCCGGACCAATGAGTCAGGTAGGTGGCGTCCGGCTTTAGCCGGACCAATGCGGTTGTCGGGTCAGGCGATGAACGCGGCCCACCTTCGCCAAGGCTACGGTGGGCAGTTCGCCCGCATTCATGAGCGAAGGCTGTCAGAAGCCCCACATGACTCGAACGCCCGGATAGAACCGCAGATAGATGCCGTCGCCATAGATGCCGTCGGACGTGAGACGCGAGCCAACGCGCAGCTCGGGAGCGACCGACCATCCCCCACCCAGTGACACCGGAAGCATGAATCCGCCGGTGGGGCCAGCGGCCTCCGTGGTGCCGGTTTCGTTCTGCAGCAGCGGGTCGTCGGGCGGCAACGACACGGGCCGATCGACGCCGACCGTCCGCTCCGTTCTGAACCGCCGTTCCGTTATGCCCATCGAGATGGCGGCCGCGACGCGACCGCGCTGGCGGGATTTCCAGATCGCCAACACGCCGAACCCCTCAGCCGCGCGGTCCTCCAGGGTGTCGACGCCGAAATGGCCAAGGCGTCCGTGCGGTGTCCCTTCCTTAAACCCACGGTCCACGTGGAACTCGAGGGACCAGCCGTCCGTGAAGCGCCAGCCGAAGAGCCCGCCGGCTGCCGGAAACGTCCCCACAGCGATGGAGCCTGGAGGCCCCGACTCGGCTGCGACGATGCCTCCCCCGTAGAATCTCGACTGTGCCGATGCCGGCGCCGCGACGAGCCCAATCCCGACGACACACAGAGCCATTCTGAGCATCTGCTCCCCTCTGCCCGGAAGGCGTCATCCCTGTGAAAGACGGCTCATGACGGGGCGGGAGCGGGGGCACGACCTGGCGATCGAAGATGGGACGCCGGCAGCACGCTGATGGTAGTTCATCTACCAACATGGTAGGATGCCTACCATGCCAGAACGGAAGCTCGTCCAGGGCACGCTCGAACTGCTGATCCTCCGGACCCTGCTCTTCGGTCCACTTCACGGCCACGGCATCGCGAAGCACATCCAGCGCACGTCCGAAGACGTCCTGCAGGTGGAACACGGGTCGCTCTACCCGGCCGTGCACCGCCTGGAGAAGAGCGGCTGCATCACGTCGAAGTGGGAGCAGACGGAACGCGGACGCGAGATGCGCATGTACCGGCTGACCCCGAAAGGGCGGAAGCAGCTCTCGGTCGAACAGGGCAAATGGGACGAGCTCGTTCGTGCGATGGCTCGGGTGCTCAAGCCTGTCTGAGATTCGTCAGGGTCGGTGAGGACTGCCATGCCGAGAGATCACGATGACGAGTTGAAACGCGAGATCCAGGCGCATCTGGAATTGGAGGCCGAGGAGCGCGTCGCTGACGGCATGTCCGAGGCGGATGCGCGCTACGCCGCCCGCCGTGCGTTCGGCAGCGTGACGCGCACGCAGGAAGACGTCCGGGCCGTGTGGACGCGCCGCTGGATCGAGGAGATCGTCCAGGACGTCCGCTACGCGCTCCGCATGCTCCGGAAGAGCTCCTGGATTCACCACCGTCGCGGTCCTGACGCTGGCGCTCGGCATCGGGGCGAACACCGCGATGTTCTCGGTCGTCAACGCCGTGATCCTGCAGCCGCTTGCGTATCCGCATCCTGAGCAGCTCCGGTTCCTGACCACACGATTCGGGCGCCAGGGAGGGGGCAGAGCTCGCTGTCGGTACCGGAATACGTCGAGCTCACCGAGCTCAATCAGTCCTTCTCCGCCGTCGGCGCCTTCACGATCGGCGAAGTGAACTTCGCCGCCCTCGATCGGCCGCGCCGCATCACGAGGGCGACGGTGAATGCCGAACTGCTCGAGGCGCTCGCCGTCCGGCCGGAGCGCGGCCGGTGGTTCCGCCGTGACGAGACGCGGGCGAACGGGCCGGCGCTCGTCATCCTGTCGCACGAGCTGTGGCGGTCGGCCTTCGGCGCGCGCGAGGACCTCGTCGGCCGGGCGATCGAGATCGACGGCCTCACGCGCGAGGTCATCGGCATCATGCCGGCCAGCTTCGACCTCATGGACAACGGGGTCGAGGTCTGGCTGCCGCTCCAGCTCGCTCCGACCCTCCGCCAGTTTCGAGAGAGTCACTTTCTGAGCGTGTTGGGCCGTTTGAAAGACGACGTGACGGCCGGAGCAGGCGGAGGCGGAGCTGGCGTCGCTCGTGGCGAGCTGGGGCGCGCGCGCCGGGGTCAGCGGCCACGTCTTCGCGCCGGGCGACCACGTCATGCAGATGGAGCCCGTGCAGGACGAGATTGTCGGCTCGGCGCGCCGTGCCCTCTGGATGCTGCAGGCGGCGGTCGCGTTCGTGCTGCTCATCGCCTGCGCCAACCTGGCCAACCTCCTGCTGGCGCGCGCCGAGACCCGCCGCCGCGAGCTCGCCGTACGCGCGGCACTGGGCGCCGGCCGGCGGCGGCTCCTCGCCCAGTTCATGGCTGAAGGCGTCGTGTTGTCGCTCGTCGGCGGCGCCATCGGCCTGGCCCTGGCCTGGGCGGGTGTGCGCGCGTTGGTCGTTGCGTATCCCGATGGTCTTCCGCGCGTCGCCGACATTGCCATCGATCCGGCGGTGCTCGGCTTCACGCTGCTCGTATCAGTCGTCACCGGCGTCGCGTTCGGCCTGGCGCCGCTGCTGCATCTCACTCAACGATGCCCCGAGCCGCCTGCTGAACGAGCGGGCGACGCGCGGCGCGACGAGCGCCCGCCATGGCGTGCGCCGTGCTCTTGTCGCCACTGAAGTGGCGCTCGCGGTCGTGCTCGTGGTGGGCGCGGGGCTGATGTTCCGGACGGTCGTGAACCTGATGAACGTCGATGCCGGATTCGACCGATCGCGGCTGGTCACGTTCGGGGTCGCGCTGCCCGCTTCGACGTACCCGAACTTCGATCAGAGGCTGCGGGTGTATCAGCGCTTGATCGATCGGTTCGGCGGCATGCCCGGCGTCCAACGCGTGTCGGCGGTGTCCGGGCTCCCTCCACAGCGCGAGCGTCCAACGGCCTGGGCACGGACATCGAAGGCTACACGCCGCCGCCGGAGAGCGCCGCGCGAATGGGTGGACTACTACCAGACGGTCACCACCGGCTATTTCGAGGCGATGGGGATACCGATCGTGGAGGGCCGCTCGTTCGACGACACGGATCGCATCGGCGCTCCCGTGGCGATCGTGAACGAGGCGTTCGCCCGGAGGTTCTGGAAGGATCTCGATCCGATCGGCCGCCGGGTCAGGCCGCGCTTTGGCGACCGGACGCCGTGGGTCACGGTCGTCGGCGTGGCGAAGGATGTGAAGCAGGGTGGCGTCGATCAGGCGACCGGCACCGAGCTGTACTTCCTGCTCGAGCAGCTGCCGCACGTCTTCCCGACCATTGCCGGTCCCCGGCTCGGTGACTGGTCGAACAACGGAAGCATGAACATCGTCTTGCGCAGCGCGCTGCCGCTGACCACGCTGCAGCCGGCGATTGCCGCCGCCGTACGTGAGGCCGATCCGTCGCTGCCGATTATCCGGCTGCGGCCCATGGATGAAGTGGTCAGCGGTTCCCTGCGCCGCCCCCGCATGCTGATGCACCTGTTCGGCGGCTTCGCCGGCCCTCGCGCTGCTGCTCGCGGCCATCGGGACCTACGGCGTGCTCTCGTATCTGGTGGCGGAGCGGCGCCGTGAAATCGGCATCCGGATGGCGCTCGGCGCGAAGCGCGAGGCCGTGCTGCGCAGCGTCATGGCGTATGGCCTGAAGCTCACGGGTATCGGTCTGGCGGCCGGGCTGGCCGGCGCACTCGCGCTGACGCGGTTGATGGAGACGCTGCTCTTCGAGGTCCGGCCGACCGATCCGGCCACGCTGGTGAGCGTTGCGGCCGTGATCACAGTCGTCGCGATCGTCGCCTGCCTCGTGCCCGCCCATCGCGCCACACGGTTCGATCCGATCGCGGCGCTGCGGGAGGAGTGACGGCCATCTGAGCCTGTCGGTACGCGACACAATTGAGCTCAGGGAAGCTCCGGGCTTGGAAAGCTTCGGCGATCTCCGCGCGAGCGCGCGCTCATCGGCCCGGGCTGGCCGGGGCCTTCGAGAAGTCGAACAGGAAGAGGCCGTATCCGATGCCCGCCGCCACTCCAGACCGCCCCATCTGAAACGCCATGTAGCGCCCGTCGTCACTGACCACCGGATTGGACGAGCGATACGTGGGCACGTCCGCGAAGAACGTGAGACGTTCCATCGCACCGCTGCCATCCAGTTTCAACTTGTGGATGTCGGCCCGGTCGAAACCCTGCCCGGCCGGGTTGTGCTTGTCCGATTCGACCGTCGTGAAGTCGCCGGACGGAAAGATGCCTTCCGGCTCGTCGTACACCCCTGGTCCATTCGAATAGTTCGTCAGCTTGCCCGTCGTCAAATCGATCCCGAAGACTTCACCCTGCTGGTAGTCGTAGGCGCTGAAGATCAGCTCCCGCTCCTGGGGCGGACGGTAGTTCTGCGGCTCCATGGTGAGCCTGAAGGGGACGTCGCGGCTGTCGAGGATCTTCCGCTGATTGGCGAGCTTCGGCACGCCATTCTCGTACACGATGTCGGCTTCGTGCATCTGAGACGATCCCGGCGGCATGTCGCCCCCTGGGAACTGCGCCGCCCGATACGACCACGCGATGTGCATCCTCGTGCGGGAGGGCACCGGCCCTTCCGCGGCCTTGACGCCGAGAGGCTGAGGGCGGGCGCGGCCGGCGGGATCGAGCACGAACAGCCAGCAATTGGTCCGCGCCGCACCGACGTTGGCGGGATTGAACTCGGTGGGACCGGACAACAGAATGTGCCCATTCGCCAGATAGAGCGCGCGCGTGAAGCCGAAATGGGGAAAGTGCGCCGTCAGGTTGCGAATGACACCGGTCGCCAGGTCGATCTCCATGGCGTCGCCGAACGTCTTGGAGAGAAAGAGCACGCGCTTGCTGTCCAGCGAGAACTCGGCTCGTTCTCCGAACCCGGTCAGCTTCCGGATGTGCGGCGGCAGGTTCTGGTCGGGCGCGACCACCCCTGCGGGCGCGACGGGCGGGGGCTGCTGGCCCGCCGCTGTGGGTGAACACACAGCAGCGATCAACACGCACGCGAGTATGCGAAGAGTCACGAAGACAGGATCCGCTCCGGCATGATGTCGCACGTGCGAGAGTGTAGTGCGAGCGAGCGTGCGTGTCACCTCGCAAGACGCCGGGGCGCGCCGTTACGTCAATACGCCCGCGAGAAGGAAGCAGCGTGGGTCGAAGGCCCCGGACAGCGCGGCCCAGTACCGGCTGCCCGGGGCAACCGGGCGATCAGAGGAACAGGATCCTCGCTGGACTGCCGACCGCCGTGTACCGATTCGCGAAGCTCAAACGGTGCCCGTTTCCCAACACCTTGAACGTGGTGACGGCGTCGCTTCGCTGGTTGCACACATACATGTACCGTCCGGTGGGATCGATGTTGAAACTGCGTGGATAGTCGCCACGCGTCCACTCCTCGTCGACGAGTTCCGGGCGTCCGCCTCGTTCGATGCTGAAAATCGCGATGGTGTCGTGGAGGCGGTTGGCGGCATAGATGAACGACCCATTCGGCGAGACCATGATTTCCGACGTGAAATTCGTGCCGACGAAGCCCTCCGGAAGCGTGGAGATCTCATCGACCAGGACCAGTGAGCCCGTAGCCGGGTTGTAGCGCATGAACGCAAGCGTCGACGATTCTTCGTTCAGCAGATAGAACCACACACCGTTGGGATGGAACGCGAAGTGCCGCGGGCCGGCGCCGGGCGATGTCGGGAACGTCCTGGGCGTGCGAAGCTTGCCGGTCATCCGATCAAACCTCCAGACGATCACGATATCGAGACCCAGATCCGTCGCAATGGCGAAGTTGCCCGCGGGATCGGTCTCGATCATGTGGGCATGCGGCGCGTCGTGTCCGCTTCTGGCGAAACTGCCTGGGGGCGCGTTCGCCGCGATCGGGGGGCCGAGCGGGCAGGGACCGGACGCACACGTGTTCACGTCCGCCTGCACATCCGTCGCCGATCCGAGCCAGCCACCGGAGAGGATCGGCAGGACCGCGCAATTTCCGCCGCCGTAGTTCGACACCAGGACGTAGTCACCGGAGGGGTCCACGCTCAAGTGGGCCGGTCCCCTGCCTTCGGAGCTGACCGTGTTCAGGAACGTGAGCTCGCCATCAGCCCGGTTGACGGAGAAAGCGCTGACCGCGCCAGCCGGCGTGTTATTGAAATTGCCGATCTCGTTGGCGACATAGAGATGGGTCTTGCCCGGACTGAACGCCAGCCACGAGGGGTTGGTTGCGGACACGCTGGTGGGAGAAGGATTTGGCGTCGTAAAGACTTTGATCGGCCTGAGATCGCCGTCGGATTCCACGCCGAACAAGTAAATCCCAAGACCATTAGGTGTGTAACAGCCGACGTAGGCAAGGTTTTTGGCCCTGCCTCCATGCGATCCGGCGACCGGCCCCGAGGCGGCGAAGGCGGCCGCTCCAGCAAGCGCTCCAGTCAGCAAGTCCCGGCGCGAGATGTCGCCGAGAGACGCGCGCCGTTGTGCCAGGTTCTTTGGGGACATCTGTTCCTCCTTGAGTTGGTCCGACACAGTAGTCCAACACCGGGCTCGTAGATGTGACGATGCGTAGGACGCGCACCGCGGTCTTGATTCAGGCGGCTCAGCATTCCATACGCGAATAGCGACTTCAAGGATTAGTTGCGACGATGACCCTGCAGCAGCCGCGGGTCCGATCTACCCCTCACCCGAACGTGCTGAACCGGCTGCCGGACGCGTAACGGCGCAGGCCGCGATCGAACATGAGCGCGGCGAGGCCGAGGTACGCGCTCGCGCCGAGCACCAGCAGGCACACCAGCGGAACCGACGGCGCGTGCACGACCCGCACGGGCAGGTAGCCGACGAACCCGGCCGGCAGCACCGTGAACAGCGCGAGCCGCAGCACGCCGCCGAACAGCGGTTCCGGATACAGCGAGAAGGTGATCAGGAGCTCCCAGAGCTGCCGTGCCACCGTCTCGACGTTTCCCAGCCAGAACGCGAGACTGAAGAACGCGATCCCGCACGCGACGAGGACGACCGCGCCGGCGAGGAGCGCAGCGAGCAGCAGCGGCAGCGTGTGCCACGCCACTTCGCCCGACGTCGCGATGAAGATGAGCCCCGAGATCAGATCGCCGACGCCCGACGGCTGCGAGCGGATCCCCAGAGCGTAGACGAGTACCGATCGCGGCTGCGTCAGCAGCGTATCCAGATCGCCGTCCTCGATGAGGCGCCCCAGGTGGCGGACGCCGCCGGCAACCGTCACCGTCAACCCGAACGAGACGGCGACCAGGCCGAACAACAGCTGCACGTCGGCGAGCTGCCAGCCGCGCAGTGTCGTCACGCGCCGCATCAGCGCCCACCAGAACACGAAGAACGTGAAGTTGTTGAGCGCCATGAACACGACCTGCAGCACGAACGCGCCGCGCAGCGCGAGCGTGGCTTTCAGGTTGGTCGCGACCAGGGCGCGCGCGAAGGCCAGGCTGTTCGAACCAGTCACAGGTCACCCCCCGTTGATGGTCACGCCTGTTGCCGCGCGGCGAAACGTCCAGCCCAGGCCGACGGCCGTCACGCCGCACCAGATCGCGAGGTCGCGCGCGAGCGCCGCCGGCGTGGCGCCGCCGTTGGCCAGCATGAACGACGCCGGCCCGGCGAGGAGCGCCGGGAACGGCGTCAACGCGGCGATCCGCTGGATGACGGCCGGATAGACCTCGAGCGGCAGCATCAGGCCGCCGAGGACGAACATCAGTTTCTGGCACACCCAGTACACAGGCGACACGTCGTGGAGCCAGAACGCCAGCAGCCCGATCCACACGTGCAGCGCCGCCAGCAGCGCCGCGGCCGCCAGGGCGAAGGGCACGACGATCGCGAGCGCGCGCGCCGGCGGAATCCAGCCGGTGAACGCGAACGCACAGAGAAACGCCGTCAGCCCGAGCAGCGGGAGCCGCACCGCGAGGACGCCGAACGCCGCGGCGAGCTCGGCCGCCACGTACGACACGGGACGGCCGAGCCGGTACACGACGTCGCCTCCGCGGATCGCCTCCTGGATCTCGAGATGGATCTGCGGCGTGCTCAGCACGATCCACTCGGTGACCGCCAGGTACCAGACCAGCGCCCTGGGTTCGGTCGCGGTTGGCAATCCCGCCTCGGCGGCGGCCCGCCACAGGCTCGAGAACACGCCGAGGATGACCGCGAAGAACGCGACGCGGCCGTAGACGTCGCCGCGCTCCCGGCACGCTCGCGCGATGGCGACGCGCGAGAACGCCGCGTACTTCGCAACCAGGCGCGTCATGACGTCACCCGCCGTCGGTTCCGCGGTCGCGTACAGGGCCCGGATGACGTCGTCGAGCGGCGCATCCTCGATGGCCATGTCCCTGATCGCGGCCTGCCGCACCGCGGCGTCGACGACCTGGCCGAGCGGCGTGATCTCGAGCGCGATCTCGAGCTCCGTCCGGTACGAGCCCGAGGAGAGCACGCGCACGCCGGGCAGCGTCAGATTCAGGCGCTCGGCCTCGGTCCACAGCGTGATCCGCTTCGTCTTCAGGTAGCCGCGCCTGAGCGCGGCGATGGCGCCGTCCCAGAGCAGCCGGCCGTGGTGGATCACGATCACGCGCGTGCACACGCGCTCCATGTCGCCGGTGTCGTGCGACGTGAGCAGCAGCGTGACGCGCTCCCGCTCCGACTCGGTCCGCAGCAGCTCGCGGATCACGCCTTCGCCGAGACGTCGAGGCCGATCGTCGGCTCGTCGAGAAAGAGCATGCGAGGCGAATGGAGCAGGCTGGCGACGATCTCGCAGCGCATGCGCTCGCCGAGCGACAGCTGGCGCACGGGCGTGTCGACCAGCGCGCCGATCTCGAACACGGACGTCAGCGCTTCGATCCGCCGCCGGTGCTGACGCCGATCGATTTCGTACACGCGCCCGAGCAGCTCGAACGTGTCGCGCGGCGGCAGCTGATACCACAGTTGCGAGCGCTGCCCGAACACGGTGCCGATCTGAAACGCGAGGCGGCGCCGCTCCCGTGACGGCACGAGGCCCAGCACGCGCACCTCGCCCGCGTCGGGATGAAGAATCCCGGCCAGCACCTTCAGCGTCGTCGACTTGCCCGCGCCGTTGGGTCCGATGAACGCCACGCGCTCGCCCGGGGCGATCGAGAACGACAGCCGGTCGACGGCCATGACGGACTGTGTCTGCGGGCGAAGCAGATCGCGGAGGCGAGCGCCCACGCCCGGGCGCGGCGCCCGGCGCACGCGGAACGACTTGGACACGCGATCCAGTTCGACGGCGGGTTGCATGGCGACTTCTCCGTGTCGCCCCGCGGGAGCCTCCGGAAAATGAAAACGCCCTTCCGGAGAGGCTTCCGGAAGGGCGTGATTGCTTGTGAATCGATACGCTTCCGGCTTTACACGACGACACCCATGCACAGACCGCCCGAAAGGGCGATCTCGTAATGGGTGACGATGGTGAAAGCCGGTCGAGTCATGAAACTGCCGGCATTATACGCCGAGTCGGCGTACGGCGCAAAGGCCAACCTTCGCTCACGCTTGCCAACGAGCGCGTGAGCTACGGTTGGCAAGCGAGCCGAAGGTTGGTCCACCGTAGCACCGCTCATCGTGGTGCGGAGGTGGACTCCTCACTGATCGACTAGCCTCCTTTCACCGGTACCGTCGGCTTCCCGAGACGTATAGCGCCACGCCCACGATGTTCGTGGCGACGATCAGCCCGATGATCTTCAGTGCGAAGACCGTCCGGCTGCCGACCGGGATGATCGGCAGCACCGAGAGCGTCACGTAGAGCGCGGTCATGAGAAGCCCCGAGAGCGCACAGAGCTTCACCCACCCTGGCGGCTTGACCTGGGCGCGTCTCATCCCGAAAAGCGGCACCGCGAACATCGCGAGATAGGTGAGACCGTAGAAGATCCCCGCGGAATTCCACAGCAGCTGAAACGCTTCCTGCTTGCCCACGCCGACCAGGCCGAGCGTGCTCAGCGCGAACGTCACCGCGCCCACGAACAGGATCGAGTTGCGCGGGGTCTTGTGCTTCTCGTCGAGCCGCGTGAACCAGGCCGGCAGCAGGTTGTCCCACCCCGCCACCATCGGCAGGCGCGTGCTGGCGGCGAAATTGACGCTCGCCTGCGCGAACCGGATGGCGATCATCGCGCTCAGCGTCAGCGGCACGATCGCGGCCGCGGCGCCCAGCGGTCCGAATCCCACGCTCAGGAGCTGCGGGATCGGCGCAATCAAGTCGATGTCGTCGACCGGGATCATCCCGAGCACCGAGCTCGTGCCGAGGATGAACATGACGACGACGATCGGCGCGGCAATCGCCGTGGCCCGCGTGATGCTCCTGATTGGATCCCGGCACTCGCCGGCGTGAATGGCGACGATCTCGAAGCCGGCGAACGCGCCGAATCCCATCTTCCCGAGAAGGTTCAGGCTGAACACCGAGATCGCCGGCGCGGCAGTCTGGAGCGGATGGAATTCCGCCAGCGTGCCGTGGGCGACGTTCAGCCACGGGACGGCAATGATGATCGCAAAGATGGTGAACATCAGCACGCCGCCGGCCGCCGTGCACCCACTTCCCCACCTGGAGGCCGGCGATCGTGATCCCCACCAGCGCGGCGGTGACGATCGCCATCGTCAGCGCGATGACCCAGTTCTGGGCCATCACGGCCGCGACGCCCGGCCCGAAGACGTAACCCAGGGTACTGCGTGAACTGCAGGCCGATGTTCGTCATGTTGAGGATGGCGAACAGCCAGAGGTTCCACGCGACGATGAAGCCGAAGAACTCGTTGAAGCCGAGCTTGGCCCATTGATAGAGACCGCCCTCCAGCGGCATCGCGCGGTTGAGCCAGACCGCCACGGCCGCGGACGGCAGATAGAAGAACGCGATGGCGATCAGCCAGAAGACGACGTGCGAGGGCCCCAGCTTCGCCGCGACGCCGACCCATTGCAGGCCGACGATGAAGAGGATCTGGGCGAAGGCGAGGTCGCGGATCGACAGCTCCTTGTGGAGCTCGGCGCTGCGCGCGCGAACGGCCGCTCTGTCCCGGTCGAGCGCGGAAGCCTGGCGAGTGTCCATCGGGCCTGCGGCGGGGCGCACTGTATCACGAGCGCATGCTCAACCCGTCTCCGGCGCGCGAAGCGGGTGTGCCGAACAGAACACGCACTTCCCATGGCCAGGGGTCAAAATGACTGGTTGAGTTTCGAGTCGCCGGCAAAGGCTGATGCTGCGGCTCAGCCGGTTGTCGCAGGGAGGCCAAAACGCTCACGCGCGTTTCTCTGATTGACGGCTTCACCTGGTGAAGATCATACGAAATACCGCGGCCTGCATCGCGCTGGCTTCGCTGTGGCATGCCGAGGCGCTCGCCCTCGATCCCGCCAAGGCCCTCACGCAGTTCACCCATTCCGCCTGGCTGATGGAGAACGGGCTGCCGCAGAACTCGATCAAGGCCATCGCCCAGACCACCGATGGCTACCTGTGGCTCGCGACGCAGGCCGGCATCGTACGGTTCGACGGTGTTCGCTTCACGGTCTTCAACACGGCCAATACGCCCGCGCTCACGAACAGCAATGTCATGGCTCTCCTCGCCGCGCGAGACGGGAGCCTCTGGATCGGCACGTATGGCGGCGGGTTGACGCGGTCGAAAGACGGGACGTTCACCACGTATACGACCCGGGACGGCCTGGCGCACGATGTGGTGTTTGCGCTCTGCGAGGACGCCAAGGGGAATCTCTGGATCGGCACACACGGAGGCGGTCTGAGCCGGTGGCGGGACGGCCGGTTCACGACCCTCTCGACAAAAAACGGTCTGTCTCACAACTTCGTGAGGGCGATCCATGAAGACCGCCGGGGAGACCTGTGGATTGGGACCGACGGCGGCGGATTGAACAAGTTGAGCGCGGGGCAGTTCGCTGTCTTCGGGAAGCCGCAGGGACTCCCGAGTGACATCATCCTGTCGATACACGAGGACCGGCATGGGAGCCTCTGGGTGGGAACGTTCGACGGTGGGCTGAGCCGGCGTCACGATGGCAGGTTCACAACCTACGCAGTCAAAGAGGGACTCCCGAGCAATGCCGTGTACGCCATCTCCGAGGATCGCGACGGGAGTCTGTGGGTCGGGACGCACGGCGGCGGGCTCAGTCGATGGGACGGCGGAAAATTCACGTCACTCACGACTGAATACGGGCTCGCCGACAGCGGTGTGCGAGCCATCTACGAGGATCGCGAAGGGAGCTTGTGGATCGGCACCTCCGGCAGCGGTCTCCACCGGATCAAAGACGGCAAGTTCACGACCTTCACGACTGCGGAAGGACTCTCGAGCAACCTGGTCTACCCGGTCTACGAAGATCGGGCGGGCGACGTCTGGATAGGCACCGAAGACCGTGGCCTGAATCGGCTCAGCGGCGGGCGCGTCACGCACTATACGACCAGACAGGGCCTGGCCAGCGATCACGTGTGGTCGATTGAGGGGGGACGCGACGGAAGCCTGTGGCTCGGAACAGGAGGAGGGCTCAGCCGGCTCAAGAACGGGAGCTTCACCAACTTCACCACGCGAGAGGGGCTCTCGAGCAACATGGTCTGGGCGGTTCACGAGGGCCGCGACGGCAGCCTCTGGATCGGCACGTTCGGTGGCGGCTTGAACCGCCTGAAGGACGGCCGTTTCGACGTCTACACGTCAGGAGACGGGCTGCCCGACACGTCCGTCAGAGCGATCCGGGAAGATGCGGCGGGAACGCTGTGGATCGGGACGAGCAGCGGGGGCGTGGCCAGGTTCGCCGAGGGCCGGTTCACCGCGATCTCGACGAAGGATGGCCTCTCGAGCAACGTCGTGAGATCGCTCTACGTCGACCAACAGGGAACCGTCTGGATCGGCACGCTCGGCGGCGGACTGAACCGCCTGAAGGACGGCCGCATCACGGTGTACATGACCCGCAGCGGCCTGTTCGACGACGTGATCTGGCTGATCCTCGAGGATGACCGGGGCAATCTCTGGATGAGCAGTTCCCGCGGGATCTTCCGGGTCAGCAAACAGGACTTGAACGATTTCGCCGACGGCCGAACCACATCGATTGCGTCCGTCGCGTACGGCCAGGCGGATGGTGTGAAGAGCAGCCAGGGCGTCGGCGGCTCGCAGTCGGTGGGCTGGAAAGGCCGCGACGGGAGATTGTGGTTCTCGACCTTCCAGGGCGTCTCGGTCGTGGACCCGCAGCGCCTGAGCACGAACGCGGTGCCGCCGCCGGTCATCATCGAACAGATCCTGGTTGACGGCGAGGCGCTTGCCGCGGACGACCGTGTACCGGCGGGCAGGGAGAAGTTCGAGTTCCACTACACGGGCCTGAGCCTGCTGGCGCCCGAAAACGTGCGGTTCAAATACAAGCTGGAAGGCCTGGACCGGGACTGGATCGACGCCGGCGCGCGGCGCGCCGCTTACTACACGAACATCCCGCCCGGAGACTACCGCTTCCGGGTCCTGGCGTCGAACAACGACGGCCTGTGGAACGAAACCGGCGCGGCGCGCGCCTTCTACCTGGCGCCCTATTTCCACCAGACCTACTTTTTCTACGCGTTGTGCGCCGCAACGGCGCTGCTGCTCGGCGGGTCTGTCTATCTGGCCCGGGTCAGGCAGCTGACGTCCCGCCAGGCAGAGCTCGAGATGACCGTCGACGAGCGGACCCGGCAGCTGCAAGAGGCCAAGGCTGCCGCGGAAGCCGCGAACCGCGCCAAGAGCGAGTTCCTCGCCAACATGAGCCACGAGATTCGCACGCCGATGAACGGCATCATCGGCATGACGGAACTGACGCTCGGAACCGATCTCACGGCCCAGCAGCGCGACGACCTGACGACGGTCAGGACGTCGGCGGACTCGCTCCTGACGATCATCAACGACATCCTCGATTTCTCGAAGATCGAAGCGGGCAAGCTGGAGCTCGATCGCGTCGATTTCGATCTGCGCGAGTGTCTCGATGCGACGATGAAGACGCATGCGCTGCTGGCGCGCCAGAAAGGGTTGGAACTGGCGTGCCGGGTCCAGCCGGATGTGCCCGACAAGCTCGTGGGTGACCCGGGGCGCATGCGGCAGATCCTGATCAACCTGGTTGGAAATGCGATCAAGTTCACCGATCGAGGGGAAATCGCCGTCGAGGTGTCCATCGCCGGCGGCGAGCCGCAGACGGCCGCCGAGCGGAAGGCAACGGTCGAATTGCGCCTGGCGGTTACGGACACCGGCATCGGCATCTCGGCCGAGCAGCAGCGCCTCATCTTCGAGCCGTTCTCGCAGGCCGACGCCTCGATCACGCGCCAGTACGGCGGCACGGGCCTCGGCCTGACGATCTCGTCGCGGCTCGTCGGCATGATGGGCGGCCGGCTGTCCGTCGAGAGCGTCATCGGACGCGGAAGCACCTTCTCGTTCACGACGAGGCTCGGCCACCAGAGCCCGTCATCGAAGAATCGGGCGCTGGTCCCCCTGGCGCCGCGAGTAACCGAACGGGCCGATCGTCCACTCCGCGTGCTGCTGGCAGAAGACAACCCGGTGAACCGGATGCTCGCCGTACGGCTGTTGGAAAAGCGCGGGCACAGCGTCGCACTGGCCGGCAACGGCCGCGAGGCGCTCGACGCAACGGAACAGCGGATCTTCGACGTCGTGCTGATGGATCTGGAGATGCCTGAGATGAGCGGCCTGGAGGCCACCGCTGCCATCCGCAGGCGCGAGCAGCGCACCGGGACGCGCATCCCGATCATCGCCATGACCGCCCACGCCATGATCGGCGATCGCGAGCGGTGCCTGGCAGCCGGAATGGACGGCTACGTCAGCAAGCCGGTCCACGCCGACGAGCTCTACGCCGCGCTCGAGAACGTGACGCGCAAACAGAGCGTTGACGCCATCCCAACCGGGACGGTAGCTCCCGGCACGGTCACGTGAGCGTCAGCACTACTCTGCTCTAGCCTGCCGACCGCATGCCGTAAACGGCCTCGGGAAGCATGTATACTTCGTCCCCATCAGCCCCTGTTCAATCAATGTTCAATCAATGTCCAATCGCTTTCTGACGACCCGAGCCTTCCTCGTAATCGTGCTGTGCTGCGCGTCCGTGCATGGGCAGGAGCTGCAGCCCGATCAGAAGGATCGCGTGGACGCAGCCGTTCCGCGAAAGGCGACGGCCACGCCCAGGCAGCCGCGCCGGATGCTCGTGACCAACCTGTCGATGCGGGATGGCAAGCCCGTTCGGGGAAGCTCGGCCGGCGCCATTCCGCCGGGTAACTACGCCATCCAGCAGATGGGAAAAGTGACGGGCGCCTACGAGGCGGTCTTCAGCGACGATATCGAGATGTTCCGGCCGGCGAACATCAAGCAGTTCGACGCCATCTGCTTCAACAACACGGTCGGGGTCCTGTTCGACGACCCGGAGTTGAGGGCTTCCCTGCTCGGCTTCGTGGAAAGCGGAAAAGGATTCGTCGGCATTCACGATGCCATCGCGACCTTCGTGCAGTATCCCAAGTACGATCAATGGCCCGAGTTCGGCCGGATGATCGGCGGGACCGAGAACGGCGGGCATCCCTGGAATGGCGAAGTGATGACGATGAGGGTGGAGGATCCAGGCAACCCGATCAACGCCGCGTTCGGGGGCAAGGACTTTCAGATTGCCGACCAGGCGTTTCAGCTTCAGGAGCCGGTTCTTCGCGACCGCCTGCATGTCCTCCTCAGCATCGACGCCGGGAAGACGGGCCCCGCGCGCCGGATTCTACCGGTCCGCAAAGAGGACCTGGACTTTCCCATGAGTTGGGTTCGGCGCCAGGGCAAGGGCCGCGTGTTCTACACCGGCCTCGGGCACGGTCCCGACGTGTTCTCGAACGCCCGCGTGCTCGAACACCTGCTGGCCGGCATCCAGTATGCGCTCGGCGATCTTTCGGCGAACGACGCGCCCGATGGCACGCGAGGACGTTGAGCGGCCCGGCATGGCCGCAAGCAGGAGTGGTGTATGAACGCGACACGAACCGCCGCTTTCGTCTTCGTCTTCGTCCTGGGAGTACCGCTTCACGGGCTCGCCCAGGAGGAGCCAGCCGGGAAACCCGCGCCTTCGAACGTCCGCGGGAAGGAGTTCCCGAAGATTCATCCGGACCGTCGTGTCACGTTCCGCGTGACGGCTCCGGACGCACAGAAGGTCGCTGTCGTGGGGCACGCGGCCGACAGCGGGATGAACGGCAACACCCCGTACGAGATGAAGAAGCGTGCCGACGGCGTATGGGAGGTGACGACGGAGCCCGTGCGTCCAGGATTCCATTACTACGAGCTGATCGTCGATGGATACCGGACGACCGATCCCGCAAGCCAGACGTACTTCGGCTGGGCGCAGCAGACCAGCGGCCTCGAGGTGCCCGACCCCGAGCTCGATTTCTACGAGGTCAAGGATGTGCCTCACGGCGAGGTGCGGGTCCGGTGGTATCGGTCGAAGACCACCGGACAGTACAGGCAGGCGCACGTGTACACGCCGCCCGGGTACGACAGCAACCCGAGGCTTCGCTATCCGGTGCTCTACCTGCAGCACGGTTCGGGAGAAGACCAAACCAGCTGGACGCGGCAGGGGAAAGTGAACCTGATCATGGACAACCTGATCGCCGAGGGGAAGGCCCGGCCGATGCTTGTCGTCATGGAGCAGGGGTACGCCGTGAAGGCTGGCCAGCCTGCAGCGGCCCCGGCGGGCAACGCGGCGTTCGGCGAGCTGGTCATCAGCGACCTGGTGCCGACGATCGACAGCACCTATCGCACGCTCGACGACCGGCATTCGCGGGCGATCGCGGGGCTGTCGATGGGCGCCGGGCAGGCGATGCAGATTGGGCTCGGGAACCTGGATCGGTTCGCCAGCATCGGCTCGTTCAGCGGCGGCAGCCGAAACTTCGACCCGAAGACGTCATACGGAGGGGTGTTCGCCGACGCGAAGGGGGCGAACGGGAAGCTCGACCTTCTCTGGATCGGCTGCGGGACCGGAGACCGCGGCTATGCGGGCGCCACCTCGCTTCATCAGGCGCTGGAAGCGGCGGGCGTGCGGCATAGCTGGTTCGAGGGCCCGGGTTCGCACGAGTGGCAGGTGTGGAGGAAGCACCTGCAGGACTTCGCGCCACGCCTGTTTCGCGGCAGCGCCGGGAAGAAGACGGAGTAAACTCAGCGCACGGCCATCCAGAATCCAGCGGCGATCAGGAGCACGCCGCTGATCCGGGCGCCGTGCCGGCCGAGCGGCGCGAGTTTCTCGAATGCGACAAATGCCGTCAGCGCCGCGATGACGGTCAAGTTCATCACGCCCCCGGCAAAGAGCAGCAACATCAGCGCCCAGCAGCAGCCCACGCAATAGGTGCCGTGCTCGAGGCCCATACTGAAGGCACCTGACCATCCAGTGCGCCATCGGCTCATCAGGAATCCCAGCGGGGACTGGCACGTCCGCAGGCAGGCGTGTTTCATCGGCGTCAGCTGATACATGCCCGCAATGAGCAGCAACGCCGCGCCAACCCGTGAACTGGTGGCCTCCATCATCGGCGAGACCAGCAGGAGCGCCGCAAGCCCACGCTGAAGCGCGGTTGCCGCGAGGCTGAAGACGGTCCAGACGATGAGATAGCCCGCCGCGAGCGCGTAGACCTGGCGCCCTGCCGTTGCCTGTGCGGATCGTCGCGCGATGGCGCCGTACAAGAGCACCAGGGGTGAGGCGGACGGGATCATCATGCCCGCCATCATGACGGTCCACATGGCCCAGAGCAGCAACAGGTGCGGGACATCCCAGTTCGCCGTCATCATCCACGCGCTGGCGCCGGTCATCGGTCCGTACATGTCGCGCGCCATCACGGCGATCCACAGCCAGGAGACCGCGGGCAGCAGGACCAGGAGCACCACGACGGCCGCGCGGTCGTGCCGCAACGCGTGCTCGACTATGGTCGGCGGCCGCTCGGCCGGAGAGGCAGGCCCTGACATCGACGGATAGGCGGCGGAACTCGAGACGCTGGACTGGAGTCGCGGCCGGGGCGGGCGGCTAGGCGTTGCGCCAGGAAAACGGCGCATACTGTCCGTTGTTCTTGCCGCTGACGTCTTCCCAGGCCAATCCGAGCGCATGCACGCGGCTCTTGGACGCGCGCGCCAACGCGAAGCGATCGGCGGCCGGATGGCCCGTGTTGTCGAGGTGCATCGGCTCGGTGGCATCCGGGTTGAGGCCTTTCGCGCCCTCGGCCGCCATGTCCACGAAATCCGAGGCCCTGACGGACCATTTCGCGCCGGTACGATCGAAGCGAATTGGTGCCGGCTGCACGCCCAGAAATTTTCCAATGAGTCCCGACAGTGCGGCCATCGGCCCGCCCGCGGCGCCGCTTGCGATTGCCGTGATCGCCTCGGTTTGCTCGGCGCTTGCCCGCTCGTCGGCGATGAGCCCGACCGACCAGTTGCCGTTCGCCATCGCCCCCGGCGTGAAGCCCAGCACGATGAACCCCAGGCCGTCGAGCGAGACCTTCCCGTAGGTTCCGCGGCTGACCTCGAATGCCATTGCGAAGTTGCACGACTCTTTGCTCGGGTTGACCGTCATCCCTCCAGGGAGGCACGGACACACGAAGTCGCAACTGCACGTTTCGTAGTATTGGCCGCTGACCTGCCACGTGGGTGTCGTCATTGTCCACCTCTCTCTCCGGCGATTGTAGCTCCAACATCTGGCATCTCCCGTCCGGGTCCACGCGGGAGCCGGGCCAAGCTGTTCTATTCCGTGCCGATGTTGACAGATTTCGGTGTGGTCGTGCTTGCTCGACTCCAAATCGCTGTGTTATAGAGTTTTTCAGCAACTCGTAGTGGTCGGCTGCTTCTCCGCGCCGTTTCGGCGCCGGAGCAGGCTCGTCGTTCGGCGCATCGATCAGGCCCAGGCCGCGAACGACGGCTCCCACAAATAGACCACGCGCGACTGAGATCCGCACGTCGCGGCGATCAGCAAAGGTGGCTGTCGATTGGTCTGACACCACGGAAACGTCATGCCTTCACCGGAAAACAGTCAGGGGGTATTTTATGGTGCGCGAACTGCTGAGAGGCCGCTTGCTTCCGCGAGTCACTCTGACCTTGTTTTTCGCATCCGCGTCGATCCTGCACGCCCAGGATTACCGCGCGAAAGTTCAAGGCACGGTCAACGACTCCAGCGGAGCCGTCATCGCCGGATCGCAAGTCACGCTCTCCAACGTCAAAACCGGCATCTCGACCACGAAAACCACGAACGATTCGGGCCAGTACATCTTCGAGCTGGTCGAACCGGGCACCTACACACTCGTCGCCGAACAGACCGGATTCGGCAAGTTCCAGCAGGAAGACTTCACCGTTCAGGTGCGCGCGGACGTCACGATCAACCCGGTGCTCAACGCCGGCGGCGTGGCGGAGCAGGTGACGGTTTCGCAGGACGTTGTCGCGGTGAAGTTCAATTCGTCGGGCGTCGATTTGACGATCGATCGCAAAATGCTCACCGACCTCCCGATTCTTGGACGAAACCCGTTCCGGCTGGCCCTTCTCGATCCGGCCGTCGTCGACCGCGGCTGGGGCGCCAACAACCCGTTCGACATGTGGGGCGCGCAAACGATCGACGTCGGCGGCGGCACGAACGGAAAAATCGACCTCCTGCTCGACGGGTCGCCGCTGGGCATGACGAACAAAGCCTCGTATTCACCGCCGATGGACGCCGTCCAGGAGTTCACCGTGCAGAGCAACAGCGTTGACGCCGAGTTCGGCCACAGCGCCGGCGCCACGATGAGCCTGTCGATGGTGTCCGGAACGAACCAGGTCCACGGCACCGCATACTATTTCGGCCGTCATCCGTCGCTGAACGCCGTCAGCGACGCCATCAGCCGCACCCCCAACTCCGTCCGCAATCACATCGGGGGCGCCACGGTCGGACATCCGATCGTCAAGAACAGGCTGTTCACGTTCACCGCCTGGGAGCAATGGAATACCAGGGATCCGCGGCTGAACATCCGCACCATGCCGACGGCTCGCGAGCGGGAGGGCGACTTCTCGCAATCGTTCAACGCCGAGGGCGGCCTCCGGACCATTTACGATCCCTGGACGACGACGCTGGACGCGTCGGGCAACGTGGTCAGGACGCCATTTCCGGGCAATGTGATCCCTCGCAATCGTCTCGACCCGACCGCCGTGCGCATCATGCGGGACATCTGGCAACCGAACAATGCCGGTGACGACATCACCGGAGTGAACAACTTCAAAGAGTCCTACGCGTGGATGTCCAATTACTGGAACTTCTCCAACCGTACCGACTTCAACATCAACGACAAGCTGAAAGTGTTCGGACGCTACAGCCAGTTCCGCAATCTCATCGACGAGAGTCACACCGTCGACACGCCAGCCATGCCCAAGGACGAGGGCGGCGCCATGTACGCGCTGAACATCATGGGTGACGCGGTGTACGTCATGACGTCGTCCACGGTGTTGAACCTGTCCGGGAGCTACAGCTCCATCCAGGACGACTATTTCGACGAGTCCGCCGCCGTCACGGAGGACGATCTCGCCGGGCTCTGGCCGAACCGGTGGTTTTCCCCGTACACGAAGGACCTGCCGGCAATCTACTACCCCAACGTGAACGTCGGAGATGCGGGGTTCGGACACCGTTTCTTCTGGATTGAGCACCCGAAGAACTCGAGCCTGCAGGCCAAGCTGGTTCACACGCGCGGCCGCCACGAGGTGAAGACCGGTCTCACTTTCCGCAGGAATTTCGGGTTGATCAATTACCCGGACCCGATGACTTTCACTTTTGGCGCGGCGCTGACCGCCGATACCTTTCTGAACCCCGACACCAGTCTCAGCGGCGATCCGTACGCGACGTTCCTGCTCGGCGCGCTGGAGGCCAGCTCGCAGGCGCAGTACATCTCCCCGCATGAGCTGAAAGTCGACAGCTACGGCGCCTACATTCAGGACGACTTCAGGTTGAACTCGCGGGTCACGCTCAATCTCGGCCTGCGATACGAATACGACACGGCGCCCACCGACCGGTTGAACCGGATTTCGCGTCCGATGGATCTCGCGAGTCCCATTCCTGAAATGCAGGGAGCGAACGCGCCGGTCATACCGGCGGAAGTGACCGCTATCGCCAGCATCCCGTATCAGTGGAACGGCGCCTGGGCCTTTGCGTCGGACGACAACCGGGGGATGTTCAAGACCAGCAGGCACAGCTTCATGCCGAGGCTCGGCGTCGCGATTCGGCTCACGGACGAAAGCTCGCTCCGCGCCGGCTACGCGCGATCCGTGATTCCGGTCCCGCAGACACAGCCATTCCAGACCACTGCGCTGCGACTCTACGGATCCACGGCCCGAACGCTGGTGGCCCCGCCGTTGACGGGCGTCCCGCAGGCCACGCTGTCGGATCCGTTCCCGGCGTCGAACCCGCTGGTTCTTCCGACCGGCTCGTCGCTGGGGCGCTACCAGAATCTCGGCGACCCTGCCGACTTCCCCGCTGCGGATCTGCGGACCGGCGTGCGCGAGCGGTTCAACGTCTCGCTCCAGCAGCAGATTCTCGGCGGGTTCGTTGCGGACGTCACATACTTTTTCAATTTCGGCTACAACCTCCCGTACTCGAAGGTGCTCAACCTCAGCGATCCACAGCTTGGCTATACGTACAAGACGGCCCTCTCTCGAACCGTCCCGAACCCGTTCTTCCAGTACCTGACGCCGCAGCTTTTTCCGGGGCAGCTGCGTAATCGGCAAACGGTGAGCGTCGGCAGCCTCTTGAATCCGTACCCGCACTACGGCACCCTGCGGCAGACGCTCACGCCCGGCGTGAAAAACCGTTATCAATCCGTGCAGCTCAGACTGCAGCGGACATATACGCACGGAGCCAGCCTGCTCTGGGCGTACACCTACAACCGTGAGCAGAACTATGAGTTCTTCAATGCGGACGATCAGTACGCGGAGCGCTTCACGTATATCGACGGATTCCTGCCACGCCATCGCATGAACATCGCCGGCAGCTACGATCTGCCCTTTGGCAAGGATCGTCCTTACCTCTCGGACCTCCATCCGGTGGTCAATGGAATTATCGGCGGCTGGTCTCTGAGCGGCATCTTCAACTACAACTCGGGTCAATTCGTCCGCTTTGGTGCAGCTGTCGTAGAAGGCGATCCCGCTATCGACAACCCAACCCGGGATCGGTACTGGGATACGTCCAAGTTCAAGGGTCCGCTTCCAGCGTTCACACCGCGGACGAATCCCTGGCAGTACGAAGGCGTGACGGGACCGCGGTTCATGAACGTCGACGCAACGCTGTCGAAGTTCTTTCCTCTCTCCGGGCGTACGCGTCTCGAATTCAAGATGGAGGCATACAACCTGACCAACAGCTTCATGGCCTCGATGCCGAACGCGACCGTGACGAGCTCGCTGTTCGGACGTTCGACCGGCCAGGCGAACCGCGGCCGCGAACTTCAGTACACTCTACGGCTGCTGTTTTGAGCTGCGCCGGCCTGCGCTCGCGGTTCACGGAACCCGCATGGCTGCGAGCTTCGGGCGCAGGCCGACGCGAAGGGATTTCAGACGGGGTCGCTTACCTCGGAACGATCGTGTCGTCCCGATTCTGCTGTCCCGGCGGCGCCGTCAGGAACGTGTCGGGCGAGAGGACGATCTGATCGAACAGCACGCCGTCCTCCCGCTGTTGAATGCGCAGCGTGTGCGAACCGGACGCCGCGAAGTAGATGTGCGTCCCGAGCCCGTTCCAGCCCTGGTCCGCCCAGCCCCAGCCTGAGATCGGGCCGTTGTCCGTTTCCTGCTGGACGACCTGCGCGGAGTTGTCGGCGCCGCTCGAGCCGATCCGGTAGATCGGCGATCCCGAGGCGTCGACGGCATCGGAAAACTGCACGTGAATGGAGTCGTTGCCGTAGTAGTCGTTCTGCGCGCGCATCCGAATCCACAGGTGGTAGGCCTTCCCGGCCTCGGCGTTGAAGGTGATGTCGACGTAGTGCTGGGGCGCGGCCAGGGCGGGGGCGATTTTCGCCGCCCCGTTATCCGTGTTCCACAGCGCGACCGAGTCCGCCGCCGTGCTCTGCGACGACCTGATCCAGTTCCCGGCGATGTTCGCGGCCGGCACATCGGCGGCGCGCAGCACGATCGTGCCCGACGGTGGCGGTGGCGGCGGCGTGACGGTGTTGAACACGTGGACGCTGACGGCCGCGGACGTCGTCACGTTGCCTGAGGCATCCCGAGCCCGCGCGGTCAGCGTGTGCGTTCCGTTGCTGGCGGACGTGGTGTCCCACGACACCGAATACGGCGCCGTGGTGTCTGCCTCCCCGAGGTTCGCGCCGTCGAGCATGAACTGCACGCTCGCGACCGCGATATTGTCCAGGCTGTCGGCCGTGATGATGATCTTTCCGGACACGGTCGATTCCGTCGGCCGGCGCCGAGACGGCGACTGTCGGCGCCGTTGTGTCGGACGGTTGCCCACCGGCGTTCGAGACGATCACGGTGACGGCGGCCGACGTCGTGATGTTGCCTGCGCCATCCCGCGCCTGAGCGGTCAGCGTGTGCGGGCCAGCGGCCGCCAACCTCGTGTCCCACGACATCGTGTAGGGGGCACTTCGGTCTTCCTCCCCCAGCTGGACGCCGTCCAGGAAGAACTGAACACCAGCGACGGCGACGTTGTCCCATGTGCTTGCGGAAATCCACGTCGCGCCCGAGACGGTAGCGCCCGGCGCGGGCGAGTAGACGAGGACGGAGGGCGCTGTCGTATCAGGCGGCGCAGGCGGCGGATTGTCAGGGGTCAGGCCAGAGGTCGTGAAGCTGTACACCGGCCCTTCTTCTGCGACGTTCGCCATCGTTTTGGACACGACCTTCCAGCTGTACGTGGTGCCCGGCAGGAGCCCTGTGACGGTGAGGCTCTTGTAATCGGTCGTACTCTGGCTCGGTCCGAGATTCACGTCGGCGGTGTGCAGCTCCGGGTTCGAGCCGACGCCCAGGTACAGGTCGTACTTCCGCGCCCAGTCGCCCGCGTACCAGCTCAGGGTCACGCTGTCGGGACTCACGGCCGAGGCCAGATTCGCCGGGGCCTGGTACTTCGGCGGGTTGGGCGGCAGCGGGACGAAGTCGGCCGTTTGCACCGAGGTCGATCCGTCCGGCGGCCGGTTGTTCCACTTCCAGTCGAACTGGTCGGCGAAGAATTGATAGAACCAGTCCTTCGTCGTGAAGTAATTCACTTCGAGCTGGTTGTCATCGGACGCCGTCGACCAGTTGGACGTACCGAAGATCGTCGTGTGCTGACCGGCCAGCTGGACCGTTTTCTGATGGTTCTGGCCCGCATGCGCGCGCATCTTTATGCGGACGCCGGCCATGTACATCCGATCGACGTTGTACGCGTCTTCCCGCCTGGCCGGATTGCGGTATTCGAGCGGTTCCGCGTACAACCTCACGGGCACGCCGCGCGCCACGGCACGGATGAGCGCGTCCGCCGGCCGGGGATCCGTGATGCGGAACATCACGACGTCGATTCCCTCGGTCTCGGCGTCGAGCAGCGGCAGGAGCCGGGAGGTGTAGCTGTCGTCGGGCGGAAGGTTGAACTCCGGCGCAATCGTGTACGACTCCGGGTAGCTGCGGGCCCTGACGACCGGGTTTGCGTAGAACGTGTAGATGTCGTTCATCCACACGTCGTCAAACCTCCGCATCAGGCTCTGCACGACGTCCGGCTCGTTCGAAAAGTAGATCGACTCGTCCTGGTACTGCACGTATGGAATCTCGTAAACGTACTCGTAAGGGCTGTAGTTCGCCCCTGAGAACTCCACCACGTTCTGACCTGCGAAGATCATCCCCTTCCAGTGGGCGATGTCGCCGAACGGCTTGTTGAGCATGGGGATGCCGGCCGCCTGCAGCTGGCTCAATTGGGCGGCATTCACGGGCTTGCTGGTGTTGGCCCTCGGGTCCATGATGACCCGGACAGGCACGCCGGCGTGCCACCTGCTGACGATGGCGTTGGAGTAGCGGGCGTCGGTCATGAACCAGAAGCTCAAGTCGATCCCGACGGTCTCGTTCCTGATGAGGGTCAGCACCTCTTCGCGGCAGTCGTCGTACGCGATGTCGCAGAGATAGGCTCCAGAGCTGCGCACGCCCGGCCCTCCCGGCTGCGCATGGACGCCTTCCGCCGCGAGCGCTACTAGACAGAACGCCACTACCCCGGTAGTAGCCAGCAACCTATTCACTAAGAGAACCCCCTGCCCACTTTTCCAGGAACGCCCGGCGAATGTCGCGCTCCGGCAACGCTGAAGCGAGTTGCATGCCGCTTCGAGCTGAGCGGGGAGTCAGGCGAGCCGTCGAGCGGGCCCGAGGCCCGGACGGGCACGGCCTGCCTATGGCGGGCCTGGGATCGCGTCAGGACCGGGAAACGAGATTTAATCAATAAAAACGGCCTCGATCTGAGTGAACGAGGCCCATATCTGCTACACTCTCTAAACTCGACAATATGAAGGCGCGATTCCCGGGGTGGGCGTCGCCGTCTGCTTCGTCGGCCGATCCGGCCTCGGGACCTCGAGCTCGATGTCCAGGCGGCCGAGCGGCGGAAGCACGAACGGCTCGTGCACCTCAATACGACCGTCGTTCCACGCCTGCGCGTTGCGGGCTTTGCCCTGCTGTCGGTCAGCGTGCTGCTGCACAACCGCCTGGTCCTCGGCCAGCCGGCGTGGACGGCATGGGCGGAGCTGACGTTCGTCCTGGCGCTCTACTGCGCGACGTCCTGGTACGCCCTGCACCTGTTCTTCGTCGATCTGCGGCGGCACTTCGATCTCGGCGCGCTCGTGCTGGCGGGCGACATGGGGATGTTTTCGCTTGTCATCTACGCCACCGGCGGCGAGCGCAGCTGGCTCTTCTTCCTGCCGATGTTCAGGGTCGCCGACCAGGCGGTGACGTCGTTCCGCCGCGCTCTGGCCTTTGCCCACCTCGCGCCGATCGCGTACGTCGCGGTCATCGCGTACATCATCCTGATCGACGGCCGGCGGCTGCCGCTTGGCCCGGAGATCGCGAAGGTCCTCGTCATCTACGGCGGCAGCCTGTACATCGCGCTGATCGCGCGGACCGCGGACGAGCGCCGTCGCGGGATGTCGAGGGCGATTCGTCTCGCCCGTCAGCTGATCGGCGATCTCGGCCGCAAGTCGGAGGCGCTCGAAGCGCTCGGCGCGTGAGCTTCAGCGGTCGGTGGAAAGCCAGGCGCGCCTGGCTGAAGAGAACGCCGAGCTGTACGCGGCGGCGCAGCGCGAGCGAAGCCGCCAGACGCAGATCCTCGAGTCCACGTCCGACGGGATCATCTTCATGAGCCACGACGGCCGGATTGAAGCCGCGAACGCCCGGGCCGGCGATCTCCTGGGATTCGAACCGTCGGCGGTGATGGGGGTCGAGCTCGCGCGCGTCGCGTCGCGGCTCTACACCGTCGGGGACGGCGACAGCTTCCTGCCGCGACTGCACGGACTGCTGGCGGAGCCCTGGACCGGAGGACACGGAGACCTGCAGCAGCCGGCGACGGGCCGCATCTTTCACTGGGTCGCGCAGCCGGCGCGCGACGGCGCCGGCGGCAGCTCCGGCCTGACCTTCACGATCCAGGACGTCACGCGGACCCGCGATCTCGTGCACCAGCTCGAGGACAAGTCGCGTCTCCTCGACGCCGCGCGCGTCAAGGCCGACGATGCCAATCGCGCCAAGGGAGAGTTTCTCGCGAACGTCAGCCACGAGATCCGGACGCCGCTCAGCGCGATCATCGGCATGGCGCAACACCTGCGCGAGGCGGCGCCGCGCGACGAGATGCTGCGCCGGATCCAGCACTCGGCCGAGTCGCTGATGGGCATCATCAGCGACATCCTCGACTTCTCGAAGATCGAGTCCCGGAAGCTCACGCTGGATCGCGAGCCGTTCTCGCTGCGCGAGACGGTCGAGGACGCCGTGGAGATGCTGCGCCTGCGCGCCGGCGAGAAGGGGCTCGGCCTGTACTCTCGACGTGCTCGCCGAAGTCCCGGACAGGCTCGTGGGCGATCCGATGCGGCTGCGCCAGGTGCTGCTGAACCTCATCGGCAATGCCCTGAAATTCACCGACCGTGGGGACATCCGCCTGCGCGTCGGCGTCGCGACGGAGCTGCCCGGCCAGGTGTGCCTGCACTTCGCCGTCATGGACACGGGGATCGGCATTCCGCGCGACAAACAGGATCTCGTCTTCGAGGCGTTCGCACAGGCCGACGGTTCGGCCGCCCGGCGCTACGGCGGCACCGGGCTCGGCCTGTCGATCTCGGCGCGGCTGGTGGCGCTGATGGGAGGCGACATCTGGGTGGAAAGCGAGGCGGGCGAGGGCTCCGCGTTCCGGTTCACGGCGCAGTTCGGCCTCGGAGCGAGCCCGAGCGCCGAAGAGCCGGCCGCGGTCGCGACGACCGCGCCGCTGACGGTGCTCGTCGCGGAGGACGAAGAGGTGCACCACGCGCTGCTCGCGGGCCTGCTCGTCAGCCGCGGCCACCGCGTCGTCAGCGCGCGGAACGGACGTGAGGCGCTCGTCGAGCTCTCCCAGAACAGCGTGGACGTCGCGCTTCTGGATCTGCAGATGCCGGAGATGGACGGGTTGGAAGTGACCGCGACGGTCCGTCACCTGGAACGCACCGCCGGCGGCCACCTTCTCATCGTCGGGATGACCGCCTCGACGCTGCAGCAGGATCTCGATCGCGGCCTTGCCGCCGGCATGGACCGCTTCGTCACCAAGCCGATCGCCCGGGACCTCCTGCTTCAGATCGTCGAAGGTGTGGAGGCTTGCGGAGCCCGACTCGTGCTCCGCCTATCTCGCTACCCGGAGGGCCGTGACGATCTTCTGCTCCATCGTGCCGGTCGTCACCACCAGCTCGAGGGCATAGTCGCCCGCGCCGAGCGCCGCGAACGTGATGTCGGCCGTCAGCCAGCGCTGGGCGGTCTTCTCGTCCGTCCGCTCGCCGACGGTGACGGGGATCGGGAGCGGCTGGCCCGCCTTGTCGAGGAGCCGCGCGGTACCCACTTTCACGTCGGCGCCGACGGGGAACTCGAGCCGCGCGCGCTCTGTCCGGCTGAAGGCAAAGGACGCCGCCGGCAGCACTCGATTCCCGGTCGAGGGCCCGCGCCGGAACACCATCGGCTGGCCAACGCCTTTCGGCACGTCGACGGTGAGCACGCCACCCAGACCTTCCGCCGCCGGATCCGCTCCCGTCAATCGCGCCCTGACCTGGAGCGATCCGGAATCGACCGGGCTCGAGAGCGTCACGGGGAGGGCAAACGAGCGCTGTGCCGGAGCGAGCGTCACACGTGCCGTGGCGGAGCTGGTGCCGGCCTTCACGTCGAGATCGACCGTTCCCCCCATTCCCCACGGGTCCGTTCCAGAGACGGCCAGCAGCTCGCCCGCGATCCACACCGTCGATACCGCGCGTGACCCTGCCGCGGGCACCGGCACGGCGTTCAAGCTCAGACGGGAATCCGGACGAATGCGCGCGAGCGAGGAGATCGCGCTGGTCACGTTCGCGAGCCAGTCCGGCACCGGCGCCGGCGCCGCCGCCTTGGCCGCTGTGATCTCCGCGGCCGTCGCGGACCGGTAGCCCTTCCGCGCCCGCACGTCGACGCCGGGGCGCTTCACGCGAACCTTGATGCTGTGGAACCGGCCGTCCAGCTTGCCGTTGGTCGAGTAATACCCGAGCAAATAGTACCGAGGAGAGGTCGTCGGAGATACGCCTCAGGCCGGCGTCGAGATCGTTGTTGTTCAAGACCGCGATGCCGTCGGTCGCATCGGCCAGCGTCCGGAGCGTTTCGATCCGGTTCCGCAGGTTGCGGGCATCAACCGCAATCGGCGGCGGCTTGGCTGGTCCGATCGGACTGTCGAACACCGGAAGGCCGCGCGGATCGACCGTGTAGAACGAGGCGTTTCCCATGTTGGCCTGGTCGATGATGTCCCGGAAGTACTTGTCGTTGTCGAGCAACGACAGATACAGCCGGGCGGAGTCGCATTGGCTCTTCGTCTCGCCGGTGGAGCTTTGCGTGTTCCGGGTCGTGATTCTTCCGTCCGGTCCGACCGAGATGGGATCCGGCCCCGGTATGGGTTCGGTTTTTCCCGAGAACGGATCCTTCCGCAGTTCGGTCAGCTTCGGGTCGGGCCGGAACAGCAACCATCCCTCGCTGACCGCCACGATGGCCTTCCGCTCCTCACGGATGTTGCGCAGGTAGACCACGAGCTCGTTCAGCGAGTCGAGCACCGCGCGTTCGCGCCGCCGCTCGATCATCTGCGCGACGAGGCCAGCCTGCTCGGGCATTGGATAGCACGCCTCGTAGGTGTGCTCGATGTCCTCTCTCGGGAACGTGAATCGCTCGCCCCATGGCCATATGTTGCGCAGACCCGACGCCATGACGTCCGTTTTCCGCGCGAGCACCACGTCGGCGGCCGACATCTTCGGCGTCATGATGCCGACGAGATCGTCCGGCCCGAGCACGCGATCGATCAGCCGGATGAGCGGCTCGCGGGCGTGCCAGCCCCCTTCGACCGACACGTGGAAGACATCGAGAAAGAGCACGAACACCCGGGCCCGGGGATTGGCGGCGGCCTGCTGCATGGCGCCGATGCTGTTCGGCTCCGATCGCAGCGACTGGGGCCCGGCCGGGCTCATGAGGACGTGTTCGAACGTCTGAACCGCCTGCAGCTTGCCGTCTTCGAGGACCTCGAAGTCTTCGGCGCGCAGATCCAGCACGGGCTTTCCGGCCTGCGTCGGATACACGTCGACGCGCACGAAGTTGGCCTCGGTGCGGAACGTTGGCGGCTGTTGCGGGTCCTGGGACGGCTTGGCGGTGCCCCCCGACTGGGCCGCGGCAGTCACGGCGGCGGCAAGGGCAAGCGCAAGCGGCGCGAAGAATCGGCGATGCACGGGTACAGTCCTGTCTGGCATGCGCGGTCTCGCTGGCCAGACGAGTCTACGCATTTTCGAGTGAGCCGGTTCACTCCCAAAAAGCTCCCACCCCAAAATACAGGGGGTGAAGTCGGCGGATTCACCCCTGGACGAGCAGGCTTGGGAGTTGGAAGGGATTGGAGGTTGGAGATGACAGGCTCGGCAGGCGGCTAACTCTCTGGCGCCGGGCTCTCGTGCCATCCCTTCTCTTTCAGGCGGTCGGCGTAGGCCCGCGCCCAGTTCACCGCGAGCCATTCCTCCTGGAAAAGCTCCGTCAGGACGACGTCGCGGTCCTGGACGACCTGCACCTCAACGGGCATCCCGTTCGGGTACATGATGCAGCGCACATCGGTCGTCCGGCGTCGCAGAGACCACAACATGCGCCCGCCCGGCTGGACGGTGAATGTAGACACGTTTAGCGGTAAGCCCTTTCCCGCTCACCGGCAAATCTAATAAAGGAGTAGGAGTACCTGAGGATTTAAACGGAAGGAGGGCGCAGCGTCAAGCCCTAGTTTTGCCGGCCGTCGCCGGCGCCCTTATTTGTTCAAGCGGCGCGCCCAGGCAGCCAGGCTCTCGAGAAGCTGGCGGATGCGCACCTGGGTGTTTTCGTCGGTCAGGTTCCCCTGGGCGTCGAACTTCTGCGCCGCGTGGCCGATCATGACCTCGGGTCTGTTGACGGGATGCATGTCGAGAAACACGAAGGTCTGCCGCAGGTGATACTGCGCCCGCGCGGTGCCGATCGCGCCCGTCGCGGCCCCCATGATGGCCGCGGCCTTCCCTTCCCAGGCACTGTCCCCATAGGGACGCGATCCCCAGTCGATCGCGTTTTTCAGCACGCCGGGAACCGAGTAGTTGTATTCAGGCGTCGCGAACAGAACCGCGTCGGCGGCCCGGACGTGGGCTTTGAGGTCCACGACCGCCTGCGGAGGGTGTGCGACGAGATCGTCGTTGAAGAGTGGGAGATCTTTGATGTCGAAGATGTCGACGCGGATGCCGGCGGGCGCGAGTTGCTGCGCCGCCCGGAGCGCCGCACGATTGTAGGAGCCTTCGCGCAGACTTCCCGCGATGCCCAGGATTTTGAAGTCGTCAGCCATGTTCATGCCGCGCGGCCTGCCGGTCTCCGGACCTCCGGGACGTCAGGCTGCGCACGAACCGGCCGCCTCAGCGCTGTGAATCGTACCCCGAACCGGCGCGGTGCTCGGCGATCCACTGGGCGCTGACCCCGCCGAGATCGGGCGTGTGTACGCGCCGCTGCCAGGATCTGATGACGGCGATGAGCGCGGCTCCGGCAATTGCCCAGCCGACAAGGAACCAAATGGACGTCAACATATCCCTCCAAATGAATCGATCTGCTGTGAGGTCGGCTGAGACGCGCGCGACAGAAGGACCAAATTGGGCCGGTCGGCGCGCCCCCTGGCTGACGGCAGTCAGGAGGGAGCACTACTCGAACGCTGGCGGGCCAGTTCTGGACTACGACCTTCTATTATACACGACGGGCCTCCCGGGGCCGGCATCCCTCGCGTGCTGTAATAATGGTGAGCATGATGGTCCCGCGCGCGAGATGCTGAAGGACGTTCCAGCGGTCGAGTCGCCGGCCGGTCCCGACCCGCAGACCGCCGAGATATTCAGCCAGGATCAGCTCGAAGCGTATTCCGAACGAATCGCCGTCACCCACCGCCTGGCCGAGAATCCCCGGCGCGGCCGTCCCCTTCTTCCCCGGCTGGACGAGAGCGCGGCGCGGCTCGAGGAGGCGTACCGGTTTCTTTCGGCCTCCGCGCGGACGGATCCGCATCCGGTCTCGTCGGAGGACTGGCTCCGCGACAACCACCACGTCGTGCAGGACCAGGTCCGCGAGATCCGCCAGGATCTTCCGCGCAATTACTACCTCGAGCTGCCCAAGCTCGCCGACGGCCGCTTCCAGGGATACCCGCGCGTCTACCTCCTGGCTACGGAGCTCATCGCGCACACGGCCGGCCGGGTCGATCTGGAGACGCTCGTCGATTTCGTCAACGCGTATCAGCGCAAGGCGGAGCTCTCGATCGGGGAGATCTGGGCGATCCCGATCATGCTGCGGCTCGCCCTTGTCGAAGAGCTGCGCCGTCTCGCCGACGGCGTCGTCGCCGCCCGCCGGAGCCGCGAGAAGGCGCGGCGATGGCACGAAAGACTGGAGATCGGCGCGGACTGGACCGAGGCGAATGTCCGGCGGCTCCTCGAGGAGGGCCGGCAGGAAGACAACCGGCTCCCGGCGGCGTTCGTCGTGGAGCTGCTGCAATGGCTGCGCGACCAGCCGTCCACGGCGGGGCCGGCGTGGCAGGCGCTCCAGCACGCGCTGCTGGAGCAGGACGACTCGGCCGACGAGATGCTGCGGATCGAGCACCAGCGCGAGGCCGCCGATCAGCTCGCGATCGGCAACGTGATCACGAGCATGCGCCGGGTGTCGTCGATCGACTGGACGCTGTTCTTCGAGCGCGTCAGCCTCGTCGAGCACCTGCTGCGCGGCGACCCGGCCGGCGCGTACGCGCTGATGGACTTCTCCACGCGCGATCGCTACCGCCACTCGATCGAGCAGCTCTCCAAGCGCGCGCGGCGGGCCGAGACCGACGTCGTCAGCCGCGCGATCGAGCTGGCGAGGATGGCGCGGCGCGACGAGCCGCTCCACGACCGCCGGCATCATGTCGGCTACTACCTGATCTCCCGCGGCCGCTTCCGCCTGGAGCACGACGTCGGCTACAAGCCGAAGCTGCGCGAGCGGCTCGCGCGCTTTGCGTTCCGCCACCCGGCCGTCGGGCTACCTGGCGCGATCGCCGCGACGACGCTGCTGAGCGTGGCCAGCCTGCTCGTTGTACGCGGCGCGCCGCAGCGCGACGGATGCCGAGCTGCTGGTCGTCGCGCTCGTCGTGCTGCTCCCGGTCAGCGAGCTCGTCATCAGCGTGCTCCACCTGATCATCACGGCGCTGGTGCCGCCGCGCCAATTGCCGAAGCTCGCCATGCGCGACGGCATCCCCCGGAACACCGGACGGTCGTGGCGGTTCCCGCGATCGTCGACTCCGAGCCGCGGCTGCTCGCCCTGCTCGACGATCTCGAGGTGCGCTTCCTGGCCAACCGCGACGCGCACCTCCACTTCGCGCTCCTCAGCGACTACCCGGACGCCGATCGGGCATCGCTCGAGGGCGAAGCCGTGGTACTCGACACCGCGAAGCGGCGGATCGACGAGCTCAACGAGCAGCACGGGACCGGCCGCTTCTTCTTCTTTCATCGCGATCGCCGCTGGAATCCCGGCGAAGGGCGATGGATGGGATGGGAGCGCAAGCGCGGCAAGCTGACGGAGTTCAACCGGCTGCTGCGCGGCGCGACCGACACCAGCTTCTCCGTCTGCCACGGCGACCTGTCGGTGCTGTCCTCGGTCAGGTACGTCATCACGCTGGACTCCGACACGCAGCTGCCGATGGAGGTGGGCCGCCGTCTCGTCGGCACGCTCGCGCACCCGCTCAACCGGCCGCGGTTCGATGCCACGGTGGGGCGCGTCACCGAAGGGTACGGCGTGCTGCAGCCGCGCATCGGCGTCAACGCCGTCAGCGCCAACCGGACGGCGTTCGCGAAGGTGTTCTCGGGTCACGTCGGCGTGGATCCGTACACGACCGCCGTGTCCGACATCTATCAGGACCTCTTTCACGAGGGCAGCTACGTCGGCAAGGGCATCTACGACGTGGACGCGTTCGACGCGGCGCTGGCGAACCGCGTGCCCGACAACGCGCTGCTTGAGCCACGATCTGTTCGAAGGCTTCTACGCCCGGACGGGGCTCGTCACCGACACGCACCTCGTCGACGACTACCCGTCGCACTACCTGGCGTTCGCCGCCCGCCAGCATCGCTGGGTGCGGGGCGACTGGCAGATCGTGCGGTGGCTGTGGCGCACGGTGCCCGACGCCGGCCGCCGCCCGGTCCGGAACACGCTGCCGGAGATCTCGCGCTGGAAGATCCTCGACAACCTGCGGCGCAGCCTGCTGTCGCCGGCGCTCGTGGTGCTGCTCGCCGCGGGCTGGACGGTCCTGCCCGGGTCCGCGCTGCTGTGGACCGTGCTGGCGCTGCTGGTCCTCGCCTTCCCGGCGTACGTTCAGGTGGCGCGATCGCTCTCGAGCCGCGTGCGCGGCGTGCCGCTGCGCGAGCACGTGCGCGCCGAGCGCGACAACCTCGTGACGAGCGCGCGCCAGTCGCTGTTGTCGGCGACGTTGCTGGCGCATCAGAGCTGGCTGATGGCCGATGCGATCGCGCGGACCCTCTGGCGCCTGCTCGTCAGCGGCCGCCGCCGGCTCGAGTGGGTCTCGGCCGATCAGATCGGGCGGCTGGATCCGTCGCTCGCGCAGGTGGCCCGCCAGATGTGGGCCGCGGTCGCGATCGCGATTGGCACCGCCGCGCTCGTCGCGACGATCGCGCCGAGACACCTGCCGCTGGCGCTCCCGCTGATCGTGCTGTGGCTGCTCTCTCCCGGGATCGCGTACATCACCGGCAGGCCGCTGGTCGCACGAGCGTCAACCGCTCGACGCGGCGGAGCGCGCGACGCTGCGACGGATCGCGCGCAAGACCTGGCGGTTCTTCGAGGATCTCCTGGCCCCGGTCGATCACTGGCTCGTCCCCGACAACTATCAGGAGGATCGCGACGAGCTCGTCGCGCACCGCACCTCGCCGACCAACATCGGGCTTCAGCTCATCGCGACGCTTGGCGCCTACGACTTCGGGTACCTCAGCTTCTCCGGCGTCGTCGATCGGCTCGAGCCCACGTTCGCGACGCTCCTCGCGCTGCCCCGCTACCGCGGGCATTTCTACAACTGGTACGACACGCGGACGCTGGTGCCGCTCGTGCCGGCCTATGTCTCGACGGTGGACAGCGGCAATCTTGCCGGTTACCTCCTGACGCTGAGGAGCGGTCTCTACAGAACCATCGACGAGGCGCCGATCATCGACAGCCGGACGCTCGCCGGCATCGAGGATGCCGTCGCGCTGTGCGACGAGGCCCTGACCGGCGGGCTCGCCGGGCGGCGTTCGCCGGCCGGACGGGCGTTCAAGAAGGAGCTCGCCGACATCCGCATCCAGCTCGCGGAGCGGCCGGGCTCGCTCGGCGCCTGGCGCGTGCTCCTGGAGCAGCTTGGCGATCGCATCTCCGCCATCGGCGTGCTCGTGCGGCAGATCGAGGAGGACACCGCGGAACGCGGAGACCTGGCGTACGTCGCGGATGCCGGCCTGTGGCTCGACCGCGCCGGCGCGGGGGTCGCGCAGCGGCTGGCGGACCTCCACCAGCTGGCGCCCTGGGCGAAGGCAATCGAGCGCGCGGCCGGCGGGATCGCGGGGCCCGGACCCGCGCCGACGCTGAGCGGCCTCGTGACCTGGTCCAGGGAGGCGTCCGCCGCGCTCGCGGCGCGCCCCGGCGCACAAGAGCTCCGCGAGGCGATCGACCAATCCCGCGCCAACGCGGAAGATCTGATCGACCGTGCGATCCGTCTCGCGGAGCTCGCCGACGACTTCGTGGAAGAGACCGAGTTCGGATTTCTCTTCAGCGCCGAGCGGCAGCTGTTCTCGATTGGCTTCAGCGTGACCGACGGACGGCTGGACTCGTCGTACTACGACACGCTGGCCTCGGAGGCGCGGCTGGCGAGCTTCGTCGCGATTGCCACGGGCCAGATCCCGCACGAGCACTGGTTCAAGCTGGGGCGCTCGCTGACGCCCACCGGCAACGCACGCGCGCTGCTGTCGTGGAGCGCCTCGATGTTCGAGTACTTCATGCCGCTGCTGGTGATGCGCGCCTATCCCGGCACGCTGCTCGACGAGACCTACCGCGCCGTCGTGGAACGGCAGATCCAATACGCGCCAGCAGCGCGGCGTCCCCTGGGGCATCTCCGAGTCGGCGTACAACGCGCAGGACCTCGACAAGCAACTATCAGTACCGCGCGTTCGGCGTGCCGGGGCTCGGGTTGAAGCGCGGCCTGGCCGACGACCTGGTCGTGGCCCCGTACGCGAGCCTGCTGGCGGCGCCCCTCGTGCCGCTCGACGTGCTCCGCAACCTCGAGCGGCTCACCGCCGAAGGCCTGGCCGGCCGCTATGGGTTCTACGAGGCGATCGACTACACCGCCGAGCGGAAACCCGAAGGGGCCGCGGGGCGTCGTGCTGCCGACCTACATGGCGCACCACCAGGGCATGAGCCTCGTCGCGCTCGACAACGCGCTGCACGACGCGCCGATGCAGCGTGCGGTTCCACGCGGATCCGCGCGTCCAGGCCGCGGACCTGCTGCTCCAGGAGCGCATCCCGCACCTCGTGCCGCTGAAGAACCTGCCGATCGAAATCGCGGATCACGTCCCGACCGCCCGGCGGGTCGCGCCGTCCGTGCGCCGCTACGCGACGCCGCACACGCTCAGCCCGCGCGCGCACCTGCTCTCGAACGGGTCGTACTTCGTGATGGTCACCAACGCCGGCGGCGGCTACAGCCGGCGTCAGCAGGTGGCGCTGACGCGCTGGCGCGAGGACGTCACGACCGACGCGTGGGGCAGCTTCTGTTACGTGCGCGACCTCGACGCCGGCGACGTCTGGTCCGCGACCTACCAGCCGACCGCCCGGGAGCCCGAGGAGTACGAGGTGACCTTCGCGCCGGACCGCGCCGCGTGGCGGCGCCTGGACGCCGGCATCGAGACCCGCACCGAGGTCGTCGTCTCCCCGGAAGACGATGCGGAGCTGCGCCGCGTCTCGCTGACCAATCACAGCGCCGTGACCCGCAGCCTCGAGCTGACCAGCTACGCCGAGGTCGTCCTCGCGCCGGCCGACGCCGACCTGGCGCACCCGGCGTTCAGCAACCTGTTCATCGAGACCCGCAGCGTGCCGGAGCGCGATGCGCTGATCTGCGTCCGGCGTCCACGCTCGGGCGGGCAGCGTCTCTACCTGGTGCACGTGCTCAGCGGCCGCGGCCGCATGGGCGTGGCCACGCAGTACGAAACCGATCGCGCACGCTTCATCGGCCGGGGCGGCACACTGCGAGCGTCCGGCCGCGTTGTCGGACCAGGCCGCCCTGTCCGGCACGACCGGCCCGGTCCTCGATCCGATCGTCAGCCTCCGGCAGTCGCTCCGCCTGCCCGCCCGGGGCGACCGCGCGGTTCGCGTTCACGACCGCGTATGCCGAGAGCGAAGAAGCCGCGCTGCACCTGATCGAGAAGTACCACGATCGCCGCGCGGTGGCACGCGCGCTGGCGCTGGCGAGCACGCACAGCCAGATCGAGCTGCGGCACCTCAACCTGACCGTCGAGGACACGATCGCGTTTCAGCGCCTCGGGGGCCGCCTGCTCACGGGCGACACGCGGCTGCGCCACGGGGACGCCGTCGAGGAGAACCGAAGAGGCCAGCGCGAGCTGTGGAAGTACGGTATCTCCGGGGATCTTCCGATTCTGCTCGTCCGCGTCGCCGGCGAGGATGCGCCGCCGCTCGTCGTCGAGCTCCTGAAGGCGCACGAGTATCTGCGGCTCAAAGGCCTCTCGTTCGACCTCGTCATCCTCAACGACCATCCGCCCAGCTACATCCATGCCCTGCACGAAGCGTTGCAGCAGCTGGTGGACAGCAGTCCGGAGCAATTGTGGAACGACAAAGCCGGGCGGCATCTTTCTCCGCCGCTCCGACTTGATGCCTCCCGAGGATCAGTTGCTGCTCCGCGCCGCCGCGCGCGCGGTCATGGACGCCGCCGACGGCGGGCTGCGCAACCAGCTCACGCGCTCGCAAGTGCCGTACGCGGCGGGACCGACGCGATCCGAAGTCTCCGAGCGCGCCACGCCGATCATGGCGCCGGTGCCTCCGTCTCCGTCCGCCGCCGATCGCGGCCTGGAGCTCTTCAACGGGCTGGGCGGGTTCGCCGACGACGGCCGCGAGTACGTCATGCGGGTCAATGCGGAGACCGGTCTCCCGCCCGCCCCCTGGACAAACGTCGTCGCCCACGCACGCTTCGGGTTCGCCTGCACCGAGTCGGGTCCCGGATACACGTGGTCGCAGAACAGCCACGACAACCGGCTCACGCCCTGGCGAAACGATCCCGTCAGCGATGCGCCTGGCGAGGCCGTGTTCATCCGCGACGAGGACAGCGGTTCGTTCTGGTCGGCGACGCCGCTGCCCGCCGGCGGCGCGCATTCGTACACGGTGCGTCACGGGCACGGCTATTCGGTCTACGAGCACGTCCGCGAGAAGCTGGCCTCCGAGCTCCTGCTCTTCGTGCCGCAGGATCAGCCGGTCAAGATCTTCCGGCTCGCGATCAGGAACACGTCGCCGCGGCGGCGCCACTGCTCGGTGACGCTGTACGCCGAGTGGGTGCTGGGCGAGAACCGCTCGCGCACGGGGATCCACGTCGTCACCGGCACCGAGCCGATCGCGGGCACCGTCCTCGCGCGCAACGGCTTCCGCCAGGAGTTTCCGGAACGCGTGGCCTTCCTCGATCTCTCCCCCGGCGAGTCTCGCAGCGTCACGGGCGATCGGACGGAGTTCATCGGACGCAACGGATCGCTCCGCTGGCCTGCCGCGCTCGGACGCGAGCGGCTGTCGAACCGGACGGGCCCGGCGCTCGATCCGTGCGGCGCCGTCCGCGTCGAGATCGATCTGGAGCCGAACGCCGAACAGGTCGTGATTGGCCTGCTCGGCGACGCCGTGGACACCGCGCAGGTGCGCGCGCTCGTCGAGCGCTATCCGCGACCTCCGGCACGTCGACGACGCGCTCGGCGGCCGTGCGGACGTTCTGGGACGGGATGCTCGGAACGGTGGCCGTGCGCACGCCCGATCGGGCGATGGACCTCGTCCTCAATCGCTGGCTGCCCTATCAGACGCTGGCGTGCCGCGTCTGGGGGCGATCGGCGTTCTATCAGTCCAGCGGCGCCTTCGGATTCCGCGATCAGCTGCAGGACACCCTGGCGCTGGTGACGTGCGCGCCGTCGCTCGTCCGCGCGCACCTGCTGCGCGCCGCCTCGCGTCAGTTCGTCGAAGGAGACGTCCAGCACTGGTGGCACGAGCCGGGCGGCCAGGGCGTTCGCACCCGATTCTCCGACGACAGGCTGTGGCTGGTGTATGCGACGCTGCAATACGTGGCCGCGACGGGCGACGACGGGGTGCTCGACGAGGAGGCGCCGTTCCTGACCGCCCGCCTGCTGAACCCGGACGAGCACGAAGCCTACGAGCAGCCGTCGGTCTCTTCCGAGACAGGCTCGCTTGTACGAGCACTGCCTCCGCGCGATCGCGATCAGCCTGGCCACGGGCGCCCACGGCCTGCCGCTCATGGGCACGGGCGACTGGAACGACGGGATGAACCTGGTCGGGGGCGGCGGCAAGGGCGAGAGCGTCTGGCTCGCCTGGTTCCTCGTCTCGATCCTCCGCCCGTTCGCCGACATCGTGGAGCGGCGGGGCGATGCCGCGCGCGCGGCGGACTATCGGCGGCACGCCGCGGAGGTGACCGCGGCGTCGAGAGCAGCTGGGACGGCGATTGGTACCGCCGCGCGTACTTCGACGACGGGACGCCGCTCGGCTCGAAGGAGAACGCCGAGTGCCAGATCGACTCGATCGCCCAGTCGTGGGCCGTCCTTTCGGGCGCCGGCGATCCGGCGCGCGCGCGCCAGGCCATGGAGGCGGTGGACGCACGGCTCGTCCGCCGCGCCGACGGCATCGTGCTGCTCCTCGCTCCCCCGTTCGATCGCATGACGCCCAGCCCCGGCTACATTCAGGGTTACGTGCCCGGCGTCCGTGAAAACGGCGGGCAATACACGCATGCCGCCTTGTGGACCGTGATGGCGTTTGCCGTGCTCGGCGACGGCGATCGCGCCGCTGAGCTGTTCTCCCTCCTCAATCCGGTGAATCACGGGCGGACCGGCGCGGACGTCGCGCGCTACCGCGCCGAACCGTACGTCGTCGCCGCGGACGTCTACTCGGTGCCGCCGCACACGGGCAGAGGCGGCTGGACGTGGTACACCGGGATCGGCAGGCTGGATGTATCGAGTCGGCCTGGAAAGCATCCTGGGCATCACGCTGCGCAGGGGCGCGCTGCACATCGACCCGTGCATTCCGCGCGCCTGGCCCGGCTACGAAGTCATCTTCAAGCCTGCCGGCACGCCGTACCGCATCGTCGTCGAGAATCCTGACGGCGTGAACCGCGGGGTGAAGCGGCTGGAGGTCGACGGCGTGGATCGCACCGGGCAGGATGTCCCGATCCTCGACGACGGCGCCGAGCACCACGTGCGGGTGGTGCTCGGGTGAGACCCGTCTGGTTAACAGGAGATCACGAGAAATCTTTACAGGAGGACAGAAGATCAAGAGGGTTTTTTTGAAACCCCACAAAATCTCCTGGTCTCCTGCTCTCCTGTTCCCCCGTCTCTTGTTCTCCTGCTCTCTTGTTCAGAACGTGAATTTCGCCGCGAACTGCAGGTTGCGCTGCGGATCGAGGTTGCCGAACGCCGTCTGGTTGATCCGGCCCGCGTTGAGTTCGGCGTGCCGGGCACGCCCACTTCGGTGTCCGGGTTGGCGAGGTTCACGTTGTTGAACAGGTTCACTACTTCGATCCGGAGCTCGATCTGCTTGCCGGTGCCGAGGGCGAAGTGCTTGAACAGCGAGGCGTCTGTGCGCCAGTAGCCGGGACCGCGCAGGGAGTTGCGCGGCAGGTCGCCGAAGGTGCCTCGCGCCGGACGCCCGAACGCGCTGCCGGGTGCGCCGATGGCCGCGGCGTTGAACCACTGCTCCTGCGTCTTCGGTCCGTCCGGATCGCCGATCAGGTTCGGGCGATTCGGGCCGGTGTCGCGATCCTGCCCGGCATCTCGGTAGGTGACGTTGAACGGCAGCCCGCTCTGAATGGTCGTGTTCGTGTTGAACTGCCACCCGCCGATCACGGCCTCGGCCACCGGCGAGATGTCGGACAGATAGGGGCGGCCGCGCCCGATGGGCAGTTCGGCGACGAGCGACAGGATGAAGCTCTGGACCCGATCGAAGTCCCCGGGCGGCCCGTATTCCAGACTGCTGTCGTACAACCCCTGGTGCTCGGGAAGGTCGGTCTCGAAGTAGCTGCCGTCGTGCGCCCGGGCGCGCTGCAGCGTGTAGTTCATGTTGACCGAGTAGCCCTGCGAGAACCGCTTGATGAGCTTCGCCTGCAGCGAGTCGTACCGGTACTCTCCGCGCAGTTGCAGAAGTACGCGATGTCCTGCGTCCAGCCGAACCGGTTGAAGTACGGCCGGCGGTTGTTCTGCGGAACGCCCTGCAGGTAACCGTTCAGCGTCGGCTGGTTGATGTTGATGTCCGGTCCGTTTCCTGCGAACACGTTCCGCCCGCGGTTGCCGACGTAGGCGGCTTCCACCGACAGCGTGTCGGTCAACTGCCGCTGCAGCGAGACGTTGAACGCATCGACCGTCGGCGGGCGCTGCTTGGCGGGCAGCGCGCGCGCGAACACGCCGTTCGGCAGCGGGAACGTGCCGTTTGACGCGTTCGGAAAGACGGGTAGAGGCGCGCCCTGCGCCAGCGTGAACACGGAATCGAAATCCCGCACGGTTCCGTTCAGCTCCTGGACGGAGAGTACCGGCAGGTTCTGCGTCACGCTATGGCCGAAGAGGGACCCGAAGACGCCGATGTCGAAGCTGCGGCCGAAGGCGGCGCGCAGCACCGTCCGGTCGTCGAGCTGATAGGTCCCGCCAACGCGCGGCGCCCAGTTCAGCTTGTTCTCGACGCCGCCGTTCATCGGCGATCCCGCCGACGCCAACCACCTTGATCTCTCCGGTGGTCAGATCGAGGAAGCCCGCGTTGCCTGGTTCGTTGATCGTCTGCGGATTGATGACGTCGAGCCGCAGCGCCGTAGCTGAGCGTGAACTTGCCGGTCGGCCGCCAGGTGTCCTGCGCGTAGTAGAAGTGCCGCCACTGTTGCTCGCGCGCGTCGGTCACGTCGCTGAAGTAGCGGGTGAACCGCGTCACGTCGCCGATCAGGAAGGTGGCGAGCCCCAGTCCGCCCGCGCCGCCCTGCGACGTCCGATTGTGGTGGAAGGTCAGTTCTCCCGAGCGATGGCGATCGCTCGGCACGCGAAGATTGTAGGCGCGCCGCACGTCGATCCCGACCTTGACGCTGTGGTTCCCCTTCAGCTTGGTCACGTTGCCGACGACCTGAAACTGCTTTTCGTCCTGGTCGAGCGGGCAGTTGCAGCGGTTCACGCCGAGGCCGGAGCCGAAGTTGAAGCCGCGGTCCCCTTCGATGAACCCGCCGAACAGCCCCGACGTGAACGTCGTGTCGAGATTCAGTCCGGGAATTCCCGCGTCCGCCGCGGGCCGGGTGCCGAAATCGAACGGCAGCACGTTGACCTTGTACTTGAAGAAGCCGAAGCGGAAGTCGGCGAGCAGCGACGTCGAGAACGCCTTGTCGACGCCGACCGCCAGGCTCTGGTTGATCACGTCGGACACGCCGCCAAGGCTGACGAGCTCCGAGCCGCCGCCCGTGGCCAAACGCGGTCGGCCCGTCGCGCAGGAAATCGCCGACGCTGTAGCGGGCGAACGTGTTGAGGCTGTCGGACAGCCGGCCGTCCACGCGGACGTTGAACGAGTTCTCCGTGAACGCCTCCGAGCCGCTGGCGACGTAGTTGTCCCGCGTGCCGTTGTCGCGCCCGGCGGCGTTCGGCTCGGGAATCAGCCTCAGCAGCGCCTGCGCCTGCGCCGACAGCCGGCCCGACGGGATGACGTTACCGGGGAACTGCTGGCCGTTCGCCGGATCGTAGATGTTCACGCCGTACGCGCTCAGGTTGCCGCCGCGCGCCGCCACCGTCGGCACGGTCAACAGCTTCGAGCCCCCCTGGGTGGCTGCGCGTGCCCTGATAGTCGCCGAAGAAGAACCACTGGTTCTGCTTGAGCGGTCCGCCGATCGAGACGCCGAACTGGTTGCGCTCGGTCTCGGGGACGAACCGGCCGGTCAGCGCATCGGCCTGGAACTGCGTAAACGGGTTGCGCGCCTGGAACTTGTCGTTCTGGTAGAACTCGAACGCGCTGCCGTGCAGGACGTTGGTGCCGGACTTGGTCTGGACCGACACGACGCCCGCGGTGGCCTGGCCGAACTCGGCATCGTAGTTCTGCGACGTGATCTTCGTTTCGCCGATCGACTCGAGCGTCGGGTTGATGACGATGATGCCGAGAATCGGATCGCGGTTCTCCGTGCCGTCGAGCTGGTAACCCGTGCCGCTGAAGTGCTGGCCGTTGACCATCGTCTGCGTCGACCCCTGGGGGTTCTCGCTGGCCGCATGCTGCCACTGAAGCTGCTGCGTGCCGGGCGTCAGCAGGATGAACTTCGTGAAATTGCGATCGAGGACCGGGAGATCGGTGAGCTGCTTGTTGTCGAACCTCGTCGAGACGTCGGCGCGGTCGACTTTCAGCAGCGGCGAGCCGCCGGTGACCATCACCTCTTCGGACACGGCGCCGATCGCCAGCGTGAAGGTGACCGGTGTCTGCGCGTCCACCCCCACGGTAATCGCCGGGACCACCGCGGTCTTGAAGCCGGCCAGTTCCGCCTTCACCTCGTAGGTGCCCGGCAGCAGCCGCTCTTTGACGAAGTTGCCGGACTCGTTGGTAATCGCGGTGTCGGCGGTCTTGCGCTCGACACTGGTGATCGTGACCGTGACGCCGGGCAGCACCGCGCCCGTCGGATCTTTCACGGACCCGCCGATGCTCCCGTAAACAGCCTGTGCGAGCGCCGCCGCCGGGAGTGATGTCAACAGGATGAGAACGAGAGGGGGGATGAGACGTGCGGAGCGGGCGCCGATGGCCCCTCTGCACATCTGAACGATGTCAAACGGAGTGCCTGAGCGCATGGGAGCCTCCACCCGGGACGACGTGCGTGACCAGGACGTAACTGAGCCGCATACTAAGTGCGGCCTCCATCTCCGTCAAGACCCCATGAGCCCGATCGCATTAGTAGTTGACGCGAACTCCGACGACCGCAATCCTCCGACCAAGGTGAGGCGCGCCGACAAGAGGTGTGGGTAGTTCTTACCGATCGGTCGCTTCGCGGATTCTCAAGACCTGCCTGGCCGGGATGTCGGCGAGCACCTGCGTGCGCCCGTTCGGCCAACGCACCTCGACGCGCTCCGCTGTGGTCGCGGCCCCGAGTCCGAAGTGCAGCCGCACAGCGTCGTGGGAGTAGTAGCTCGACTGGCTCAGGACCGCGCGTGATTGCACGCGCCCGCCAACGGTGACCGCCACTGTGGCTCCGATAGCGGACCGGTTCGACGAAGTCCCCTCCAGCTCGACCATGAGCCAGCCGTTGCCGCCGGTGTAGTCATTCCGCAGCAGCGACGGGGGCTCGTTCATGTTCATGACGAGCACGTCGACGTCGCCGTCGTTGTCGACATCCCCGAACGCGGCGCCCCGGCTGGAATGCCGCGCGTCGGCTGCGCCGCTGTGCGCCGTCACGTCCTCGAACGTCCCCTGCCCCGTGTTGCGGAAGACGACTCGCGGTCCTCGGTGCGCGTACTGAGGAAGGGCGCGCTCGATCTCCGGATACACGTTGCCGGTGACGTAGACGAGATCCTGCAGGCTGTCGTTGTCCAGATCGGGCATGCCGGCGCCCCATTCGACATACCGGTTCACGATCGCCAGGCCTGCGCTGGAGGCGACGTCCTGGAACAACCCCTTTCCGAGGTTGCGGTAGAGCGCGGGGATGTCGTCCGCGAAATGCGTCTTGAGCACGTCGAGCAACCCGTCGCGATTGTAGTCGCCTACCGCGACGCCCATGCCTGCCTGCGGGTTGCCGTTTTCGTCGTACGCGGTCCCGCTTTCGACGGCGACGTCGGTGAACGTGCCGTTGCGGTTGTTGCGGTACAGGATTGCCGCGGTCGAATCGGCCGCGACGTAGATGTCGGGCCAGTCGTCGGCGTCGAGGTCGACCGCAAAGGCGGTCATCGAATACCGTCCTGAGACGGCGGCGATGCCTGAGGTGTGCGACACGTCGGCAAACGTGCCGTCGCCCAGGTTGCGGAACAGCAGATTGGTGTCGGTCGGGAGCCCTTTCGGACCGCAGTTGACGGAGAGGCCTTTCCACAGGCAGTTCGGCCCGGCGCCCGGCTCGAGCGCGGTCTCGAGATCGAAGCGGAGGTAGTTGGCCACGAAGAGATCGAGACGGCCATCGCGGTCGAAGTCGACGAAGGTGCAACCCGATCCCCAGCGTTTGCCGTTGGCCGACAAGCCCGCACGCTTCGTGTCGTCGTCGAATCTGCCGCTGTCACGGTTGCGGTAGAGCACGTTCTGCCCGTAGTACGTGACGAACAGGTCGATCCGGCCGTCGTTGTCGTAGTCGCCGGCGCAGAGGCTCGAGGCCCAGCCGGAACGGCGCAGGCCGGCCTGGTCCGTCACATCCTCGAAGGTTCCGTCCCGCCGGTTCCGATACAGCCGGTTGGTCGGCTCAGATCCCGCGGGATACACCGCGTCGTCTCTCGATCCGTCCTTCAACCGTGTGCCGCTCAGGATGAACGCATCGAGCCATTCGTCCCGATCGTAGTCCAGCAACGCCACGCCGGAGCCGTTCGTCTCGATGATGAACCGCTTGCGATCGACGCCTCCGTACAGTGTGGGCTCACGGAATCCCGCTCGCTCGGCGACGTCGGTGAAGCGGACGGGCCAGGCACGACCGGTCTCGCGCACGGGGGCTTGCGGCGTCGCCAGCGCGGCACCCAGCGCGCACGCTCCGGCGGCCAGGAGGAGAAGCCGTTGGACGGCTGGGGGACAGGACACGGCGTGAATGCTGAATTGTCAGCGGCCCGGTTGCCCCTGCAGCCGCTCTGCAATCTCGAACTCGCGCTTCGCTTCCGCGAGCCTGCCGGTCTGCTGGAACAGTTGACCGAGGAGGTAGTGGGCCGCTCTGTTGTTGGGATCGTACTGAATCGCGCGGCTCAGCATGCCTTCCGCCGTGGCGGGCTGCTCCTTTTTCATGTAAGCCTTGCCCAGCAGGATGTACGGAGCGCTGTAAAACGGGTTCAGCCAGATCGATTTCTGGAGGGCCACGATGGCGTCGTCCCACTTCGCCTGGCGCACGAGCGCGTCACCGAGCTGCGCGAACGCCATCGCGTTGCCGGGGTTCAAGGCGATCTCGCGTTCGGTCAGGGTTACGGCTTCGTTCAGCCGGCCGCGGAACATCGCGAGCTGGCCGAGCAGGGCGTGGGCCTGCGGCAGCTTCGGATCCTTCTGGACGGCGCGCGTCAGCTCGGCCTCGGCGAAGTCTTCGAAGTTCAGCCGGATCATCATCTGCGCGGCGACCAGATGGGCGGCACCAGATTCCGCGGGCACGCCGAAGGTCCGGGCGAAGGTGGCACGGGCGCGATCCGGCTGGCGCACCTGCACGTAGGCCTGTCCCAGAACGTACCCGAGCTCGAGGTTGCCGGCCGCCCAGACACGGGTCGCCTCCAGAAGCGGGACCGCCTCCGCGAAGTGCCCGACGATGAAGTGAGACAGGCCGAGGATCTGGATCGCTTCCCGGCGCTCGACCGATCCTTCAGGCCACCGGCTGGCAACGGCCGTCAACTGCTCGATCGCGTGAACGTGATCGTCGGCATGGTAATAGGCGACGCCGAGCACATGCGTGATCTGATCCTGTGCGGGCTCACCGAAGGCCTTCAGCTTGTCGATGGCGGCTCGCGCCTGACCCTGATCGATCAGCCGTCGCGCCTCTGCAACGGCCGCCGCTGCGCGGTCCGATAGCGCCTGCGGCTGGCGCGCCGAGCGAGTCTTCGAGTCGAGGCGCGCCGGCGAGTGGGAGTGGGGGTGAGGGCCCACGAGCAGTGAAAATGCCTGCGGCTGGCCCGCGATCATCGCGGTCAACACGATCGAGGCAAGCCCCGGCATCAACGTCCCGGCGGCACCGCGGTGCCGCTCCCCTCTTTGAGCGTGAGGATCCGATCGAGACCTGGCGCATCCCAACGTTCCTCGAGCCCGTTGGGCCATCGAACGTCGACCCGCTCGATCCTGGACGAGTCGCCAAGGCCGAAGTGCTGGCGCAGATCGTTCTGCGAGTAATAGCTGCCTCCTCCGCGCACGTCACGGACCTGCGCGCTGCCGCCGGCCGTCACCCGCACGCGGGCGCCGATGGCGCTGCGATTCGACTGCACGCCCACGAGCTTCACGGTGATCCAATGCCGGGAGTTCGCGGAATCCAGCCGGTAGAGATCCGGCCTGTCGTGCATGTTGTTGACGACGACGTCGGTGTCGCCGTCGTTGTCGAGATCGGCGAAGGCGGCGCCTCGGCCGGCGCGAGGGGTCATGACCGCGGAGCCGGCGCGATCGGTGATGTCGGCGAACCGTCCGTTGGCCAGGTTGCGGTAGACGATCTTCCGCTGCTTGTATCCCGCTTCTGATTTCAGTTGCTCGACCTCCGGATAGACGTGGCCGTTCACGAGAAACAAATCGAGCCAGCCGTCGCGATCCAGATCGAGGAACTCGACTCCCCAGCCGAGCCAGCGCGTGTTCATGCCGATTCCGGCGGAGAACGTCCGATCCTCGCACAGCCCGGCGCCGGCGTTCGCGTAGAGCGTGGACGTGTCGCCGGCGAAGTTCGTCTTGAAGATGTCCATCCGGCCGTCGCGGTCGTAGTCGCCCACCGCCACGCCCATCCCCGCCTGCGGTTTGCCGTCCTGGCTGTACGCACAGCCCGACCCCACGGCGATATCGGTAAACGTGCCATCGCGATTGTTCCGGTAAAGCGCGCTCGGGTTCGAGTCGTTCGCCACATACACGTCCACCCACCCGTCGTCGTCGAAGTCGAGCGTGCTGACGCCGAGGCCGTACGTGCCGCTCGCCCGGGTGATGCCCGAGGCCTCGGACACGTCAGCGAACGTGCCGCCTCCCGTGTTGCGATACAGCAGGTTCTTGCCGCCGCGAAGACCGGGAGGCCCGCACGCGACCGCCACACCTTTGTAACGGCACAGACCCGACTCGGGGACGGGGGCGTCGGCCAGGTTGAAGTCGATGTAGTTGGCGGCGAACAGATCGAGACGGCCGTCGCGGTCGAAATCCAGAAACGCGCACCCGGCGCCCCAGCGCGGGGCCGCGCTGGACAGGCCCGCCGCGCGCGCGACCTCGTCGAACGTCCCGTTGCCGCGGTTGCGATAGAGCCGGTTCTGTCCCCAATACGTCACGAAGAGGTCGTCGTCTCCGTCGTTGTCGTAATCGCCCGCGCAGGCTCCCTGCCCCCATCCTGTAAATATGAGGCCGGCCTTGGCCGTGACGTCCTCGAACGATCCGTTGCGGCGGTTGCGATAGAGATGGCTGGTCGGTTCCTGGCCTTTCGGGAAGCCTTCCAGCGTCGTGCCGTTGACGATGAACACGTCGAGCCAGTCGTCGCCGTCGTAGTCGAGGACCGCGACGCCGCTGCCGGTGGTCTCGAGCAGGTATCGGTTGGTCTTCTGGCCGCCGAAGACCGTCTTCGCGGTCAGCCCCGCGGCTTCCGCGACTTCGGCGAACGAGAACCCGAGCGCGGCGCGCTCCTCCTGGGCCGACGTCCCAGTTTCCAGGATCATGCCCGCCGCCAGGCACGCGGACGTGAGGAGATAGAGAAGCGCCGGGGGATTTCGCCTGACTCCCATCGTGCGCTTCGTCATGGGTGGCGCCCCGCCGCGTGTGCCGCCGTGCATTCGGCTGCGGGTGTGCCGGGCGGCCGCAGGTACGGCGCGAGACGGCGCGCATCCTCGAAGTGCTGGCGCGCCTCGTCCGGCGCAGTCAGTCGCAGCGCGAGCGCGAGTTGATAGTGCGCGTGGGGGTTGTCGGCCGCGAGCTTGACGGCTTCGCGAAACTGCTCGATCGCCGCCTTCCGGTTTCCCGTCTTGAGCTTCTCCACTCCCACGCTCACCGCGAAGGTGGAGGCCTGCGCGTCGGCCTTCCGGCGATTGAGCCGTTCGGCCTCTTCGTACGCCGCGCGGGCACCGGCCCCATCGCCCTTCTGCTGGAGCGCCTGGCCCAGGCTGAGATGCGCTTCCGCCATCTCCGGTCGATCCGCGATCGCCCTCCGGAACTCCGCGACGGCCTCGTCCAGCCTGGCGCGCTGCTTCAGCAGGACCCCCAGCATGTAGTGCGCTTCTGCGTAGTCGGGCTTGCGCGCGATGGCTTCGCGGAACAGGCTGACGGCGTCGTCGCCCCGTCCCGTCTGCCAGAGCACGACGCCCAGCGTGAACGGCGCCTCGGGCAGCTTCGGGTCGAGGCGCATGGCGTGCCGCAGCTCGGTTTCCGCGCCGGTAAAGTCGTCGTTCTGCTTGAGCGCGAGCCCGAGGTTGTAGAAGGCCTCGGCGTTGGCCGGATCCGATGCGACGAGCGCGCGGTACACCGACACCGCGCGCTCGAGATTGCCCTGCTGCATCAGCGCGGCCCCGAGATTCAGCCGTGCGGAGAAAAAGGCCGGCTCCGCTTTCGCGAGCGCGTCGAGCACCGCCACGGCTTCGTCGCCGCGGCCCTTCTGCGACAGCGCCAGCCCGAGGCTGTTCCGCGCAGCGGTCAGCGACGGATCGATCCGCACTGCGGCTTCGAGGTGGGTAATGGCCTTGTCGAGATCGCCAGCCTCCTGGAGCGCGGCCCCCAGCCGCAGCTGCACGACGGCAAGGCCGGGATTGAGGCGGGATGCTTCGCACAACTGCTCGATGGCCGCGTCGAGCTGCTTGTGATGCTGGAGCGTCAGCCCCAGATAGTAGCGGGCCTCCGGGTGATCCGGACGGAGTTTCACGGCCGCCTGCAGGGCCGGCAGGGCCCGCTGGAAATCCTGCGCATACCAGCGCGTGGCGCCGAGATGGTATTGCGCGTCGAACAGGCCCGGACGCAGTTGCACGGCACGTTCGAACTGCGCCAATGCCTCCGCGATCTTTCCCTGCTGGCCGAGCACGAAGCCGAGGCGGTCGTGGGCCTCGGCCATGGCCGGCGCGTACCGAATCGCCGCCTCGTACGATCCTGCCGCGGCGGGCAGGTCGCGCTGCCGCTCACGGACCAGGCCCAGCACGTAATGCGCATCAGCCGAGTCCGGATTCCGCGCGATCTCGGCCTCGAGACTCGCTGCCGCCCGCCCGAGATTGCCGGCGTCCAGAAATGCCCGCGCTTCCGCTATCAGATCGGCTGACGGCCGCGACGTCCGGCCCGGTGTTTGAGGATGCGCGTCGGCGGCGAGACAGAGCAGCATCGACGCCATCGCGGCGCCCCACATGGTTCCCCGACGCATTGGGTCATTCTATCCCCGGAGCGCGCCTCCTCGAGATCGGCCGGACGTTGCCGTCACCGCTTCACCGGGCGCCGACCTTCAGCGAGTCCCCGGTCTGGTGTTCGCGGATCTGATACCGCAGGAACGCGTGCACGGCGGCCAGCGCCTGCTTCGAGCCGGTTGAGATCGACACCTTTCCGCCCGTCTCGTCCGGCACGAACGTGTAGACGATGTCCCGGCTGAATTGGGCGAGCGCAGGAACGCCGTCGGGCTTTTCCGAGTGCACGGCAAACGGCGCACGGAAGTCCCCGCGAGCGAACTGTTCGGCTATGGCCTTCAGGTGGGTCGTCACCTGCTCACGCAGCTCGCGATCGTCCGGGTTGTTCACGTGCACCTCGATCGTGCCTCCCGCCGGCGACAAACGGAAGTGATGCGCGGTCCGCGTCTGGTCGAACCCCATCCCCTTCTCGCCGTGTTTCTGGATCGCGGCGTGGTGAGGGTGCGTCTCCTGCGGCACCGATGCTGCGGCAGGCCACCCGGCCGCCGCCACGAGCACCAACGCTCCGGCGAGTCGTATCGTGTTCATGGAATACTGGCCTCCAGGCCCATCGTCGCTCGAAGCGGTGTCCCGAATCCATGAGCAAACTCACAGTCGACATCGCGTCGGCGCTCGAAGCCATTCCGTATGTGATGGCTCTGAACGCCGAGGACCGGCATCGCCTTGCCGCCAGCTGCACGATCCGGCCGGTTCAAAAAGGGCACAAGGCGTTCGTCGAAGGAGATCCTCCCGCGGGCGTGTTCCTGATTCTTTCAGGCCGCATGCACCTCGTCCGCTCGTCGGCCAGCGGACGGGAGCAGATCCTCCACGAGGAAGGCGCCGGCGTCACCCTGGGTGAAGTGCCGGTGTTCGACGGCGGCGGCTACGTGGGATCCGCGATCGCCGCCGAGGACGCGGTCCTGCTCTTTGTTCCCCGGGAGCCGCTGCTCGGCTGCATCGGCCGCAATCCGGCCAGCGCCGCGGCCGTGATCCGCGTGCTGGCGCGGCGCGTCCGCGTGTTCGCGGCTCTCGTGGAGGATCTCTCCCTGCGCGACGTGACGCAGCGCACGGCGCGATACCTGCTGCGCGAATCGGACCGCGCCGGCGCCGCGTCGCTCGTGCTGCCGGACACGCGGGACGTCCTCGCCGCGCAGATCGGCACCGTGCGCGAGCAGGTGTCCCGGGCGCTCTCGCAGTTCAGGCGCGACGGCGTCATCGAACTGCGCGGACGCCGGCTGCGGATCGTCGATCCGCAGCGCCTCAAGGCGCTCGCCGCGGATCGGGCGTGAGCAGTCTGCAGACCACTTGACCGTGTCCTTCGCACCGGGTAGTCTCTCTCTTTAGTCGCTTAGGAGAGACAATGCCGCCCGAACCAGCGGGCCTTCTGCCCGGCACGCTCAATCTCCTCATCCTCAAGGCCGTGTCGCTCGGAGAACGGCACGGATACGGAGTCCTGCTGCGGCTGCAGCAGATGACAGGCGGACAGCTCGCCGTCGAGCAGGGAGCGGTCTACCCTGCGCTGTACCGCCTGGAGCGCCAGGATCTGCTCGCCACCGAGTGGGGCACGTCCGAGAACAACCGCCGCGCGAAGTTCTATCGGCTCACGGCCGCCGGCCGGAGGCGCCTGCGCGAAGAGACTCACGACTGGAACCGCACGGTCCGCATCATCGCGGGGGCGCTCAAGAGCCGCGCCGAGGAGGTGTAGCCATGCTCCGCAAGCTGCGCCACACGATGGACGCCGTGATCGCGCGCGCCAGGTTCGAGCGCGACATGCGCGACGAGATCCGGCTGCACATCGAGCACCGCGCAGACGACCTCATGGCCGGAGGCCTCTCGCGCGACGACGCCCTGCGTCAGGCGCGTGTCGAGTTCGGCGCGATGGAGCGGTACAAAGAGGAGTGCCGCGACGAACGCGGCTTCGCGGCGGTCCGGCCGCTGCACGGCATCCGGGCGGACATCAGGCTGGCGTCGCGACGGCTCCTCGCGACTCCACAGTTCCTGGTGTTCGCCGTCGTGTCGTTGGGCGTCGGGATAGGTGTGACGACGGCCGCATACTCGCTGGTGGATGCTCTCGTTCGGAAGCCAATCGCCGTGAGCGAGCCGTCGCGCCTCGTGTTCGTGAACGTGCCGGACTATGCAGGGCGGCCCATCTGGTACGGTGCGGTCTCCCGGCCGGACTTCGAAGACCTCGTGGCGAGCCAGACCAGCTTCAGCCTCCTCGCCGCATCGGCGCCCATCAGCCAGACGCTTGTCGGTCCCGCGGCCTCGGAGATCCTCGATGGCGAGGCGGTCAGCCGGAACTACTTCGACACACTGGGACTGAATGCAGCCGTCGGCCGCACGATTCAGCCGCAGGATGATTCGGCCGTGGTGGTTCTCAGCCACCGGCTGTGGCGCAGGCAGTTCAAGGCCGATCCAGCCATCCTTGGGCAGATCGTCCGCATCGGCAGCCAGCCCTTCGAGGTGATCGGCGTGGCGCCGCGATCGTTCGAGGGCCTGCAGGCCTACTCCCGGACGAGCTTCTGGATGCCGCTCGAGGCCACCGCGCGTCTGTCCGGGCAGAAAGTCGCGATCGCAGATGCCCGCGCGCGCCGCCAACTGTCCGTCGTCGGCAGGCTGGCGCCTGGCCACGCGATCGCGGCGGCCGCGACCGAGCTTGGCACGCTCGGCGGCCGTCTCGACGCGGCGTTTCCCGTGCGCACGACACGACAGGTGGACGGCGCACAGGTTGTGACACCGCGACGATGGTCGGCTCGAGAAGTGAACGCACCGACGGATGACGCGCTCGATTCGACAATCGTCCCGCTCCTGCTCGGTCTGGTTGGCCTGGTTCTGGTAGTCGCCTGCACGAATCTCGCGAACCTGATGCTGGCGCGCGGCGCGGAGCGCCAGCAGGAGTTCGCGATCCGCCGCGCGCTCGGCGCCTCCCGCTGGCGGCTCGTTCGCGAGCTGTGCGTGGAAAGCGCCATCGTGGCGGCGCTCGGCGGCGTGCTGGCGTTCATCGTCATCCAGGTGGTGCTGGTGCTGAGCACCGTGGACCTGCCGCTGCCGAGAGGTTCGTTTTCCCTCGAGCCGTCGCTGAGCGCCCGCGCGCTGTTCGTCGCGTCCTCAGCGCTGCTCCTGTCGATGCTTGTGTTCGGTCTCGAGCCCGCCCTGCAGCTGACGCGGACGACCGTCAACACCGACCTCGCGGGCGGAACGGGCACCGTCGGCGTTCCGCGGTCCGGGCGGCAGCGCGCGTTCATCCGCTGGCAGGTCGCCATCTCCGCGAGCTTTTTCCTCGTCGCCGCCATCCTCGCCAAGGTGGTCGTCGCGGAAGCCCGGCACGATCCGGGTGTCGACGTCGCTCGTCTTGCGATCGCGACGGTGCATTTCAACCTTCTCGGATGGGAAGAGGCTCGCGCCCGTCGCGTGCTCGGGGCCGCTGTCGATCACCTGCGCCAGGAACGGAGTGTTGAAAGCGTCTCCGTCTCCTCCGGCGTCCCCTTCGGGATGACGCTCACGCCGTTTGCGAACGTCACGACACCGGACCGGCCGTTCGTCACGGGACCGGAGCGTTACGGCGGGTTTGTTGTCTCGGCCACGCCCGAGATCTTTCGAACGCTCGGGGTCCCGCTGGTGCGCGGCCGCGGATTCACTGACCGGGACGATGCCGTGGCCCCGGCCGTGACGGTCGTGAGCGAGAGTACCGCGCGCGCGTTGTTCGGCACGTCGGAGGCCATCGGTCGCGAGGTCATGGCCCAGGTGTGGGGGCGTCCGCCGGCCAGGACGTTCACCATCGTGGGTATCGCACGTGACACGGATGCACAGACTCTCATGTCGCGCGACAGCGGCATGCTCTACGTCCCGTTCGCGCAGCACTACGAACCGAACCTCACCGTCGTCGTGCGGACGTCCGGCAATCCGTCGGCTGCCGCCCGCGTCGCACAGAGCGCGCTGCGGCGCGCGGATCCGGACCTCGGTACGGGCGCCGCAGGTCCGGGCTGGATCCTGCTCACTGGCGCCTATCTGGCCGCCCGCATCGCGGCGGCGCTGGCGACGGTCCTGGGGACGATTACGCTGATCCTCGCGATGGTAGGGCTCTACGGCGTGCAGTCACACATCGTCGCGCGGCGGACGCGTGAAGTCGGCGTCCGGATGGCGCTCGGCGCCAGCGCGGCGCAGATCGAGCGAATGGTGCTCGGCGAAGGCTTCAGGCCGGTCGTCGAAGGGCTCATCCTCGGCACGGTCCTCGGCGTCGTCATGCGGCTCGGGGCGCGTGCGATCATCCACGCGAGCATCCAGCCGTTCGATGCGGTCGCGTTCGCGCTGGTTCCCATCCCGCTGTTCGTCGCGGCATTCGTCGCCTGCTACGTACCGGCGCGGCGCGCGGCACGCGTCGATCCCAACACGGCGCTGCGTCACCTCTAGCGCGGTTTCAAACCGAAGGTGGCATCCGGCTTTAGCCGGACGTCGCGGGTTTTGAACCACCCAAGTGTTCCGTCACTGTTTTCGTCACATCATTCGTCACACGCTCGGTCCCTCCATTCACACGTCGTTCGTCCCAACATTCATCACGCCGAGCTGATCGGATTCCAAGCGTCCGTCCGCGCAATTCAACACGTTGAATTCCGCGGAGCGCGCGCTGGGACGAGCGACATGTGCGCATCAATGCGTCCTCGCGTTTTCGAGTCCAATCGCGATTGGCAGGCTTCGTGGTTGTCACTGAATCGCGCAACCTGACACGCCTGCTCGACGGTTCATCCCTCGTGGCCCGGTTTGCGCACCTCGAGCTCCAACGAACACTCACGTTCGGTTGAGAGCCGTCTCAGGGACAAACGGAGGAGGACCGTGAATCGACTGAAGTACGCTGCGTCGATGGTGATGATCGCGCTCGGCGCGACCTTGTCATCAGCGCGCCCGGCTGTGGCCCAGGTCACAGGGACGGGCACGATAGAAATTGTGGTACAGGACCAGGGCGGCCTCGCCGTTCCTGGGGTCAACGTTGTCGCGCAGGCGACCGACTCGGTGACGAAGCGCGAGACCGTGACGGACTCGGAAGGTCGCGCGGTCCTCGTCGGACTCGCTCCATCGGCGATCTACGTCGTCACGACCGAGCTGGCCGGGTTCACGCCGACACGCAACGAGAACGTGCTGGTTCGCTCCGGCCAGACCGCCACCGTGCGAGTGGCGTTGACCGTCGGCGGCGTGACGGAGCAAGTCCAGGTCACGGCGGAATCGCCGATCGTGGACGTCGGCAGCGCAACCACGGGACAGGACATCACGCTCCAGCTCACCGAGTCGTTGCCGACCGGCCGCTCGTATCAGAGCTACCTGCAGCTCGTCCCGGGCGTGCTGCCCGACGATCCGGAGACACCCGGCAACCCCGCCACGAAGTCCGGACTCAACTACAGCGACATCGCCGGCAATCTGGGGGTTTCGAGCGACAACTTCTACTACTTCAACGGCATCAACGTGACGGACCCGATCACGGGAACGTTTGGCGCCAACCTCAATACCGAGATCATCCAGGAACAGAAGGTGTTGACCGGCGGCATCCCCGCTGAATTCGTCGGCACGCCCGGGCTGCTGTCCAACGTGATCACGAAGTCCGGCACCAACTCGTACAAGGGCTCGGCCAACTACTTCTTCCAGAACGACAACCTCGTGGCGGAGAACGAGAATTCACCCGCCGAGGGCTTCTCGACGTTCGACGCCGCAGGCACCATCGGCGGCCCGATTGTCCGGAATCAGGCCTGGTTCTTCGGCAGCTACCGCCGCATCCAGCGGGAGGACGACGTGACGAGCCTCGACACGCTGGAGCTGCTCCGCACCGTCGAGAACAAGCAGGACCAGGGTTACGCGAAGGGCACGTGGGCGCCGACCAAGAACGACACGGCCAGCTTCACGTTTCTGAACGATCCGACGACCATCAGCGGCCGGCGCGACCGCAAGCTCACCAACGCCCGCGACCGGAGCCGCGAACAGGGCGGGAACAACTACGCCCTCAACTACTCCAGGATCCAGGGGGGCGTCCTGCTGGACGCGGCCTACAACCAGCACAAGGGTGAGGTGTCGGACTTCTCGGCCATTCGCGAGTCGGCCAACACGATCATCTTCCGCGCGACCGACGTGCGCACGCTGGCCGACGAGCAGCTCGGCGGCTTCGGCCAGGATTTGATCGACAAGCGCGACACGATGGGCGCGCGGGCGACGGCGCTCTGGACGTGGGGACGCCACGCCGTCAAGGGGGGCTTCGAGTGGTCCCGCAACGAGAACTTCCGTAACACCGAGACGCTCGGCGACGCGCTCAACTGGTCGTTCACCAACGGCCTTTCGGGCCTGACCGGTGCGGGCCTCTCGTCCGGCTCGTTCAGCAACCGCCGCTTCAATCCGGGCACGACGAGCGATTTCAGCGGGCTGATCACGACGATCAACGGGCTGCCCAACCGCGCGCAGTTCTACGCGAACTACGACGTGGACGGGAACGGCACGATCACGTCCGCGGAGCTGAGCTCGCGGCTGGCGTTCACGAGCACGGCGGGCAACGACCACGGGGCAGTCAACTACTCGAGGAACCTGCAGACGGCCGACGGCCCGCAAGACCTGCGATCCGACGGTCTGAGCTTCTTTGCGCAGGACCAGGTCGCGTTCGGCCGGTTCACCTTCAACGCGGGGGTACGCGGCGAGCAGTGGAAGCATTTCGCGACGACGGGCGCGAACATCTTCACCTTCGACTGGGAGTTCGCGCCGCGCCTCAGCGCCGCGTACGATCTGCTCGGCGACGGGCGCCAGAAGGCGTTCGCCTTCTACGGCCGCTACTACGACCCGATTCGCAACAACATGACGCAGTTTGCCGGCACGCTCACGGGCGCCGTGACCGAGGAACAGCTGTTCATCGACAACCAGTGGGTGACCTACCGCATCCGCGGCGGCTCCAAGCAGCAGGACGCGTTCTTCGCGCCCAGCACGCAGACGCCGTACACCGACGACATCACGGTCGGCTATCAGGCGGACCTCGGCCGCAACATGATGTTCGAGACGACCTACACGAACCGCCGGACGCGCGACGTGCTCGAGGACTACGACCTCACCTTGTACGCGCTTTCCACCACGGGCACCACGAGCTATCCCGGAAACACGGCGGCGACCGGTTCCCTCTGGCTTGGCCTCGATTACTTCGGCTACGCCGCGAACCCGGGATCGAACTTCGTGATCGGCACGCTCGCCGGCGGCAAGCGCGACTACCACGGCGTGGACCTGATCTACCGCAAGCGCTACAGCGACAACTGGCAGGCGCTCGTGTCGTACACCTACAACCGGGCATTCGGCAACACGAACTCGGATTCGAACGCGGACTTCCAGGGCGACGTGCTCTATCTCGATCCGAGCGCGCCGAATGCCTATGCCAGGCAGCCCGGGAACATCCCGCACATCTTCAAGTTCTCAGGGTCCTACATGACGCCGGTCGGCGTGGAGCTCGGCGCGAACTATCGCTGGTACGCGGGTTCGTATGCGAGCCTGACGGCGCTCGACACCGGGCGTAACCTCCCCATTCAGGTCGCGGAGGAGGACGCGTACGAGTTCAACGGCGCCACGGAGCGCTGGATTGCGGACGGCGCCGTCGGGTCGCTCCAGAACCCGTCGTATGGCCAGTTCGACCTCCGCGCGCAGTACAAACGGCGGGTCGGAGGCCTCGGGACGGAGGTGTTCGTGGACATCTTCAACGTGCTGAACAGCCAGGACGGGATTCGCAACCAGGACCTCGTGGCGGGCGACGGCGGCAACGCGTTCGGAACGCCGATCCGGTTCCAGGATCCGCGCCGTTTCTTCCTCGGGGCGCGCCTGAGCTTCTAGAACAACCTGCGCGACGCGGGTCTGACGGACATCTGAGTCAGATCGTTTGAGAGGGGGCCGCAAGGCCCCCTCTTTTTTTACTGCTCGTGGGGCCCCACTCGCTGCGGCCGCAGGCGCTTTTGCTTGCCCTCACGAGCGGCCGGCAAGCTGATCGCGCACGGTCTCGAGCTGCTCGCGCAACTGCCGGATGCCCTCCAGCTCATCTCCCTCGGGCCCGTGCTCGATGCCGGCGTGGCCGCGATAGCCGGCATCCACCACGATCTTCATCATCCGCAGCAGGTCGATGTCGCTGGTGTTCCCGTGGAAATCCCACACGGTCGGCTTCACGCTGACGCCTTTGGCGAACGGCATCATCTCTCCCACGCCGACGTACGAATCGTAGCTCTCGACCTCTGCGTCCGGGCTGGCTGCCGTTGGACCGGCAATCCGGAAGTTGCCGAAGTCCGGCAGCGTCCCCGCCCGGCGATGGTTCACCATCTCGATCGTCCGCACCAGCCACTTCGCGTTGCTGGAGAATCCCCCGTGGTTCTCGATGACGACGTCGATCCCGTGCGGGTCGGCAAAGTCCACGAGCTGCCGCATGCCGTCGGCGACGAGCCGCATCTGCTCGTCGGCGGTGCCGCTGCTCTGAGCGTTGACGCGAATGGCACGGCAGCCCAGGACCTGCGCCGCTTCGACCCACTTCTTGTGGTTCTCGACCGCCGCGAGGCGCTTCGCCGGATCCGGATCGCCGAGGTTGCCCTCGGCGTCGCACATGATGAGGACCTGCGTGACGCCTTCGCCCCGGGCGCGGGTGTTCATCTCCTCCAGGAACGCGGCGTCCTTTGCTTTGTCCTTGAAGAAAGAGTTCACGTACTCGACGGCGTCGATGCCCACGCTCCTCGCGATCTTCGCGAAGTCCAGGTGCTGCATCCGGCCGGCAGCGAGCGGCTTGTTGATCGACCACTCAGCCAGGGAGATCCTGTAGAGCGGATCGGGTGCCTCGTGCGCCATACTCATTACGGCTCAGAATAAGCGGAACTTTAGAACTTTAGAACTTTGCGTTGGAGACCGGCATGAACCAGCTCGATCTGAAAGGCCGCGTGGCGATCGTCACCGGCGGGGCACGCGGGATCGGCCGTGCGGCGGCCAGGCGCGCGCTTCAATCCGGCGCCCTGGTTTCGTTGTGGGACGTCGATCGCGACACGGCCGCAGAGGCGCTGGCCGAATTGTCGGGGCTCGGTACCGTCACCGCGGAGCTGGTCGAGTTGAGCGACGCCGGGTCCGTCGAGGCCGCGACGGCTGCGACGGTGGCCAGGCACGGGCGCATCGACATCCTCGTCAACAACGCGGGGATCACCGGCGGCAACGGCCTGACGTGGGAGCTCGATCCCGCCGTCTGGCGCCGCGTCATCGACGTCAACCTCACCGGATGCTTTCTCACCTGCCGCAGCGTCGTGCCTCACATGCTCACCCGCGGCTACGGGCGCATCGTCAACGTCGCCTCGATCGCCGGGAAAGAGGGCAACCCGACCGCGTCGCACTACAGTGCGTCCAAGGCCGGCCTGATTGGTTTCACGAAATCGCTGGCGAAGGAGCTGGCGGCCAAGGGGATCCTGGTCAACTGCATCACGCCCGCCGCCGCGCGGACGGAGATCTTTCGCCAGATGGCGCAGGAGCACATCGACTACATGCTCTCGCGGATTCCCATGGGCCGCTTCGTGGAAGTGGACGAGATCGCGGCGCTCATTTGCTGGCTGGCCTCGGAAGAGTGCTCGTTTTCCACCGGGGCCGTTTTCGACGTCAGCGGCGGCCGGGCCACGTATTAGACTGGAGGCCAGTGATCTTCAGAATCTTAGGAAAGTGCAAAAACAGGCGCGCGCCCGGGAACGCCGGCGGCTCCGCCGGCATCCAATAGACGAGTTGAAGACCTCGATGCGCCCAGGACCCAACCCCTCCATCACCCCCGGCGATGACGCCGAGCTCGTCAGCCGCATCGCGCGCGACGACCACGCCGCGTTCGAAACGTTGATGCGCCGGCACAACGGCAAGCTGTTCCGGGTCGCGCGGTCGATCCTCAGGGACGACACGGAAGCGGAAGACGCGCTGCAGGACGCCTATCTCGACGCGTACCGCCACATCGGCGACTTTCGCGGCGGTTCGCAGCTGGGGACGTGGCTCACGCGCATCGTGATCAACCAGGCGCTGATGCGGCTGCGCCGGCAGAAGCGCGACCCGGTTGTCGTGCCCATCGGCGATCGGAACACGGCCGAACCGGATCAGGCAGAGGTCGACGTGGCGGATGAAACAACGGAATCGCCGACAAACGCCACGCTCCGCGCCGAGGTCCGGCTGATGCTCGAGCGGCGAATCGACGAGCTGCCGCTCGCGTTCCGCACCGTGTTCGTCATGCGCGAGGTCGAGGACATGACCGTGGAGGAAACCGCCGAGTGCCTCGGCATCCCCGCGGCCACCGTCCGCACGCGTCTGTTCCGGGCCAGGGCGCTGCTCCGCGAGTCGCTGGCCCGCGACATGGACATGGCGACGGGCGACGTGTTTGGCTTCGCCGGCGCGCGCTGCGATCGCATCGTGGCCGGAGTGCTGGCACGAGCGCGAGCCGGGCAGTTTCCGCCTTCGCTCCAGTGATCGCCGCGAGCTTCGGCGCGACAGGCCGCCTTCCCTCGCCCAGCCGCACATCTCCCATCTCCGGGAACATCCAACGCGCGTCCTGCATCAAACAGACGTCCGGGACCGCTGAACGCGGTTCCCACCTCCAGCAGCGCAGGGCGTCAGCTCTGCATTTTAGACAGCCCTCAACCTCAAGGAGTGTGTATGAGAATCGCAGCCGTCGTCGTAGCCGGGTCATTGTTGTTCGCGGCGAGTGCCGCCGCGCAGGTCACTGACCCGCAGATCGCCGCCATCGTCGTCACCGCCAACCAGGTGGACATCGACGCCGGGAAGGTCGCCAAGGACAAGTCCACCAATGCCGCCGTCAAGGAGTTCGCGCAGCTGATGATCACGGATCATACCGGCGTGAACAAGCAGGCGGTGGACCTGGTCACCAAGCTCAAGGTCACCCCCGAGGACAATCCGACCGCCAAGAGCCTGAAGGAAGGCGGCGCCAAGAACGTCGCCCATCTCAAGACGCTCTCAGGGGCGGCGTTCGACAAGGCGTACATCGATCACGAGGTCGCCTATCACCAGCAGGTGCTCGATGCGGTCGACAAGACGTTGATCCCCAGCGCCTCGAACGCCGACTTGAAGGCGCTCCTGGTCAAGGTCCGCCCGGCGTTTGTCGCGCATCTCGAGCACGCGAAGAAAATCCAGTCGTCGGTGGGCACGAAGTAATGAACGTCTCCGTGGCCGCGGTGGTGGCCGCGCTCTGGTTGAGCGCGAACGCCACCGCGGCGGCGACTCCCCGAAACCGGTGACCCACAAGGTCGCCATCGAGGCGACCAGCTTCCAGCCCACCGCCATCACCGTCAACGCCGGCGACACGATCGTGTGGACCAACAAGGATCCGTTTCCCCACACCGTCACGTCGAAAGCAGGCGGGTTCGATTCGGGCCTGATGATGCCCGACAAGTCGTGGAGATACCGGCCCACGAAGAAGGGGGAGTTCGCGTATCTCTGCACCTACCACCCGACGATGACGGCCACTCTTCGGGTCAGGTAAACGGCCGTCAGCGGGCGGCGTAGGCGCCGACGGGCTTCACGGCCGGCGGCTGACCAGCCAGCCGTCAGCTCATCCACCAGGCTCAGGAGGTCCGCCGGCTTCATGGGCTTCGTGAGATAGCCGTCCATGCCGGCCGCCAGGCAGCGCTCGCGGTCGCCCTTCATCGCGTGCGCGGTCATGGCGATGATCGGCATGTGCCGGCCGGTGCCTCGCTCGCGCGGCCGGATTGCGCGCCGTCGCCTCGAGAGCCGTCCATCTCGGGCATCTGCACGTCCATCAGCACCAGGTCGAACGGCTCGCGTGCGGAGAGCTGCGACCGCCTCGCGGCCGTTGTTCGGCGACGACGACGGTGTGCCCCTGCTGTCTCGAGCAAGCCGAGCGACGAGCTTCTGGTTGACCGGGTTGTCCTCGGCCAGCAGGATCGCGGCGCGGCGAGCGCGGCGCGGCCGCAGCCGGCGCGACTCGGGCATCGGCCGGCGGCAGCGTCATGCCGACAGCCGTGCAGATCGCGTCGAACAGCTCCGACTGCTTGACCGGCTTGATCAGGTAGGCGGCGATGCCGACGGCGCCGCAGCGGGCCGATGTCGCCGCCGGCCGACGACGAGAGTGAGCATCAGGACGGTCGGCCGCGGCCAGCTCGGGTCGCGCGCGAATCTGCTCGGCCAGCGCGAAGCCGTCCATCTCCGGCATGTGACAGTCGAGCAGGACCAGTCGGAACGGCTGCCTCGCCGCGTGCGCTGCGTCGAGCGCTTCGAGCGCTTCGGCCGCCGCCGGCGACAGCGATCGGCCGCATGCCGCCAGTGCGCGAGCAGCTCCTCGAGGATGCGGCGGTTGGTCGCGTTGTCGTCGACGACCAGCACCGGCATGCCCGCGGAGCTGGCGGCGAGCTCGGCTGGACGTCGCCGGCGGCTTGCTCGGCGCGCGATGTCGAACCGCGACCGTGAAGTGGAACGTGCTGCCGCTGCCGACCTCGCTCTCGACCCAGATCCGCCCGCCCATCAGCTCGACCAGCTGGCGCGAGATCGCCAGGCCCAGGCCGGTGCCGCCGTACTTGCGCGTGGTCGAGCTGTCGGCCTGCGCGAACGCCTCGAAGATCGCTCGCCTGCTTGTCGGCGGAATGCCGATGCCCGTGTCGCGCGACCGCGAAGTGCAGCGGTCGACTGCTCGCCGACGCGTTCGGCTCGAACGTCGACACGACAGCACTTCGCCGCGCTCGGTGAACTTGATGGCGTTGCCGACGAGGTTGACGATCACCTGCCGCAGGCGGCCCGGGTCGCCGAGCAGCCCGTCGGGCACGTCGGGCGCGACGCGGCAGACGCAGTTCCAGGCCCTTCTGGTGCGCCCGCAGCGCGAGCGACTTGCATCGCGTCGCCGACGCACTCGCGGAGGTCGAAGTCGACCGGCTCGAGCTCGAGCTTGCCCGCTTCGATCTTCGAGAAGTCGAGGATGTCGTTGATCATCGCCAGCAGCGACGTCGGCCGACTGCTTGACCATGTCGAGGTACTCGCGCTGCTCGGCGTGCAGGTCGGTGTCGAGCGCCAGCTCGGTCATGCCGATGATGCCGTTCATCGGCGTGCGGATTTCGTGGCTCATGTTGGCCAGGAACTCGCTCTTGGCCCGGTTCGCCTCTTCGGCGTTTTTCTTCGCGATGACCAGCTCGGCGTTCATGCCGGTGCGCAGCCGCAGATCCTGCTCGAGCTGCTGATCGCGGCTCTGGATCCCCGCCAGCATCTCGTTGAATCCATTCACCAGCCGGCCGATTTCGTCGGTGCCGTGCTCGCCGCGCGCACCGTGTAGTCCTTGAACGTGGACACGCGGCCGGCGACCTCGACCAATGCAGGATGGGCCCTGAGATGTGCGCTGCAGGTACACGACAGCATGAGCGTGACCGCGATGGACGCAATCAGGATGAACCGAGGATCCACGCGAAGCTGGCCAGGCGCGACTGCAGCTCTCCAGGTCCGATTCGAGATAGGAATCCGGCCGGCCAGCTCGCCGTCGAGCATGATTCTCCGGAACAGCCGAAGCCGGTGTCGTCGAAGACGCCGGAATCCTCGCGCGCGCCGGGGGCGTGAACAGCAAGCGGCACTGTTGGCGCGCTCGTAGCAGACGAAAACGTCCCGTCGGGACGGTACAGGCATGCACCGACAATCGACGGCTTGACGCGGAGACTCTGCAGCAGCTTCGCGGCGCCTTCCTTGTCCTCGAACATCAACGACGCGGCGCTGTTCAGGCCGACGAGCTCCCGCAATGGCCGCGACGTTATTGAGCTTCGTCTCGCGGAATGTGAGTAGTCGTAGGTCATCATCGCGGCGCCGGCGAGCAGCAGGGCGACTGCGGTCGTGGCCGTCGCGAAGCCGACGAGTTTCTGCCGGATGGACCAGTCTTCAGCCGCATCACTATCGTCCCGGGTGCCTGCCGGTCCGATGGCCAGCGACAACATGGCGGCGTTGGCCTGAAGCGAAGCACTCTTCAGGGCCCCCTCGTTGACTTCGAACCGGAAGGTCTCGTCCGCCAGAACGATGCCAATCATGCCGCCATGGCGCGTGAAGTCGGCCTTCTCGGCCACCGTGAGCACCGGCTTCCCGCGAAGCTGTCGAGGATGACGGTCACCCGCCGATCGTCGACGTTCCCGAAGAACACGAGCTGTACCTGTGACAGGTCGTCGGCCGGCACCGCGCGGAGGACGGTGATAGTCCGGCCGCCAACGGAGCGTCCGCGCGCGATTTTCTCGAGCGCCGCGGCCAGACAGTCGTCGGAGACACCGCCACCGGAAGGGTGCGGTCTCCGAACCGAACGCCTCCGGCGGCCAGGTGATGAACTTGGCAAAATTCGCCGTCAGTGCCGCGCGCAGGACTGGACTTCGTCGGCCTGGTCCGCCCCAGCGGCAACGTTCGGCGGCCGGATCAAGACCACAGCGAGGCCCGGGCGAGCCGCTCCCGCGTGGCATCCGCCGCCATGGACGGGGCGACATTCATCAGAAGATCCACTCGATTCCCACGACAAGATTGCGCCCCGGCCGGTCGATCCCCGAGCCGTGGATGCGATACGTCTGGTTGGTCAGGTTCTCGATGCCGACGCCAATCCGGCCGCCGTGGGTGAGCCGCACGCCGCCGCGCACGTTGAAGGTCACGAACCCGGGTGTGCCTCCTGCGGGAATTCTCGGATCGGTCTTGTCCCCTGCGGCCAGCCGCGTTTGCTGCGTCGCCAGCAGGCTCAGCCCCTCGGCCCACACGCGGGCGCGCGGACGCCAGGCCAGCTTCAGCATCCCGTTCACCGGCGGGATGCGGCGCAGCGGGTCACCGGTAATCAGCTCCTCGCCGTACGTCCAGGCCAGATGGCCGCTCAGCATCCACGGAGCGGGAGATGTGCCCGTCCTCGAGCTCAATCCCCTGGATCTCGGCCCGGCCGGCATTCTGGCGCTGAAAGATCAACTGCTCGCCGGTGTCCCGCTGGCCGTTTCCGTTGAGGTCGCGGAACGGCGAACCCGGGTACGTCCCCGGCTCGCGCTGGATGAGGTCGGTGTAGCCGCTGTGGAAGTTGACACGATGTGAAGGGCAGACAGACCCCGGCGGAGACGGACGCCAGCCTCGTAGTTGAGGCTGGTCTCCGGCCGAAGGTCGGAATTGGGCACGTCGAAGCCGTTGCCGAAATCACCAAAGGTGGTGAGATCGTCGACGTTGGGTGCGCGAAATCCTTGAGCCACGCCGGCGGTCAGCGAGAGGAACGGTGTCAGACGATAAAGCGCGTAGGCCGTACCCGTCATCGCTTCCGACCTGGCGTCGACGTCGACGCGGCCGCTCAACGGAATGTCGACGAGCGCGGTGAGGTGATAGCGGCTGTACAGACCAGGTTCAGGTCCAGCTTTCGAGAGATGGCGATCTCGTCCTGCGCGAACACCGCCACGGCGCGGTCCCGCGCGCCATTCGCGAGGGTGCTCTTCTGAGCGCGCCGCGCACCGGTCGAACAGGTTCAGGTCCTCACGAGTGCTCGATACACCGTCGGTGTGCGCCTCGAACCCGTAAGTCAGCACCTGACGGCCCGGTCGCCGTGTTGAACTGCACACCCAGCCCGAACGTGTCCACGGCGTCGTGGTGCTGGCGCTCGGTGGCCGGGCTGACGGCCGCGACACGGTTGTATTTTTCGTCCTGGCGTTGGAACCACCCGTGAACGCCGACCGAATCGACGAACGAGGCATACCGCGTTTTCTCGTACAGTGAAGATCGCGGCGCTGCGGATTCCACTCGTTCTTCAAGTCGGTGCCGGCCCGGAGCAGGTCGCTACGAGTACACATCCGTGGCAGTGACCTTTTGCCCCGACAGCGTCAGCGTCTGCCGCTCGGTCGGCTGCACGGTGAGCTTGACGTCCGCGTCCCACTCGGCCGTATCCGGTGAACGGCTGCAGTCCGCTCCGCGAACCGCCTCGCAGATCTCCGAAGTGTTTCAACGTCGCGCCGCCGATGAAGAGCAGCGGTCCCGCGCCGCCCGACAGCTCTGCGCGGCCGACAGCGCTGCCATCGGCCGATGCGAGCCGGTTGAAGAGGCGCGTCTTGACCGGCCGAGCTCCATCGGCCGGGGCAACGGCCCGGCGGGTGACGATGTTGATGACCCCGCCCAGCGCGTCGCTGCCGTAGAGGACCGAGCCGGCGCCGCGCACCACCTCAATCCGCTCGATCTGATTGATGTCGATCGTGTCAGGGTACTGGTTCGGGCCGAGCCGGTAGGCCGCGTTGTTCAGGCGGATGCCGTCGATGAGGATCAGGACCTGGTGCCCGACGAGGCCTCGAACGATCGGCGCGCCGCCGCCGTAGTTGGTCTGCTGGACGAACACACCCACGACTTCGGCAACCGCCTCCGGTGTGCTTCGATAGTTCCGCTCCCGGAGCTCCGCTCCCGTGACGACGGAGATCGCACGGGGAGAGTCGGTCACGAGCTGTTCGTGACGGGAGGCCGCGACGGCCCGGACCATCACTGCGCGAGCGGCAGGTCGCTCAGGTCCGGCGGTGCTGTCTGACCGGCAGTGGCCTCGACAGCCACCAGGAGCAGCAACGTCGCCGAGCACACCCGTCGGAACATGCGGAAGACCCTTCTTGGTCCGTGCGGGGTTGACCGCATATATGGACCCGCTGGTCCTCCCGCAACAAACCCGCCAGGTTCTTGCCCGCCGCCCGAACGAAAAGGCTAATGATTTGACCGTGCGCGCCGCTTGACTGAGCGGGTGTGCGGTCACCCGCACGCATGCCTGGCGCACACTAAGATCCGCAGCGAGGCTCAGGCGACTATCGAACCTCGCTCAGAATCTCGGTGAGCACCCGGCCGTCGACGTCTCCAAATCCAGACCGAGCAGGCGCGCGGCCGTCGGCGCCACGTCGACGTTGTTGACGGCGTCGAGCGTCATGCCCGGCTGATTCCCCGGCCCGACGCGATGAAGAGCGCCTGCAGGTCCGGATCGTCGGATAGTATCCATGCGCGCCCAGGCTCCCCGCGGGCGCATCGACGACCGTCTGGTCGCCGGCATCGGCGGTGAACGAGTAGCCGTCCTTCGCCGTCAGGAAGAGCGCCCCCATCTGATCGTTCGTCGTCGGCAGCGGCAGCCCGTACTGCGCGATAGTCCGCCGGCTCGATCACTGTGTCGATGCCCTCCAAGCCCTGCGAGCGCCTGTTTCGTCCGGTTCAGGATCGTCGCCGGATGGATCCGGCACCGTCACGTAGACGAGCGCGCGTGCCACCTTCCGGCACAGAGTAGGCCTCGCGCCTGCGTGACCTTCCCGTCCTGCGACCTTCAGCAGTCCGGCCTTCATCAACGCGGCGTTCGGGCGAATCTGGCGCTTCACCGTCTTGAATCCGTGATCCGACAGGACGAAGATCGTCGTCCGCGGCATCAAGCCGGTCTCCTCGAGCGTTCTGACGATCCTCGCCGACCTGCGAATCGAGATGCGCCATCGACGTCATCGCCGCCGGCGTGCGCGGACCATAGCGATGCTGCGTGGAGTCGAGGTTGAGCAGGTGAAACAGCAGCAGGTTCGGACGGTGCTGCCGGAGAATGTGCGCGGCGGCATTCGTCCAGATGTGGTCGCGCCAGACGATGTTCCGGGTCGCGAAGGCGTCGAGGTCCGCCTGTGAGATCATGCCGGCCTTCACCATCTCGCGCGCGATCTCCGCTCCTTCGGGCTCGGGCCGCTCCGCGAACTCCCACGTGATCGTCGGCGCGTTCAGGATCGCGACCCAGTCCACCTGCGCGGTCGTCAGGCCCGCGCTCGTGCGCGGCGTCGTAGAGCGTTGGCGCGCGGACCATCTCCTTCTTGTCGCGCCAAGGCTCGATGCGCGGCGGCACGCCAGGCTCGCGGATGAGCATGCCGTTGAACAGCACGCCGTGCTTCGCCGGCGTGACGCCCGTGACGATCGACGTGTGATTCGGCCAGGTGACCGTCGGGTTCACCGGGCGCATGCCTTTGGCGACCGCGCCGCGCGCCGCCAGCCGGCGCAGCGTCGGCACGGGCAGATAGCGGATCGTCGAGCGCCCAGCCGGCAAACCCGTCGAGCGTGATGATGACGACGTGGTTGGACGTGGCGGCGGGTTGCGGCTGCGGGGCCGACAGCATCGGGACCGGGCAGCGCCAACAACAGTGCGAGCCATGAACACAAGCGCAGGACGGAACGTCTCACGTGATCTCTCCTCTAAACGGTGGTGTCCGGCTAAGGGAGGACTTGCTGTCCGGCTTAAGCCGGACCACTGACTGCTTACCGCAACAGCATCAGCCAGACGAACGCGCTGAACCCGATGACGACAACGGTCCGGCGGACCCACTTCTGGCCGACGTGCAGCGCCAGCCGCGCGCCTCCGTAGCCGCCCGCCAGCCCTCCGGCCGCCATCGCGACAGCCACGGGCCAGTTCACGATCCCGCTCGCGGCGAACGTGGCCACGGCGACCGCATTGATGCATAATCCGCCCCAGTTCTTCAGTCCGTTCATCCGATGGATGTTCGTGAAACCCATCGCGCCGAGCGTCGCGAGCATCAGGATCCCGATTCCTGCGCCGAAGTAGCCGCCGTAGACCGCCACGGCGAACTGTGCCGCCAGGAACCACCACGAAGGCGCGGGAGCCGCGCGGCATCCGCGATCGGCGGCTGCCCCGGAGAGCCGCCGGGTGATCCGCCGCTGCAGCAGAAACAGCAGCGTCGCTCCCAGCACGAGGAACGGCACGATGCGTCGAAACGGCTCGCCGAGGTGTACAGCAGCAGGAAGGCGCCGACGCCGCCGCCCGCAAGGCTCGGCAGGGTGAACCAGATCAGCCACTCCCGTGCGTCTGCCAGTTCGCCCGGTTCCGCCCAGATACTGCCGAATGAACCCGGCCAGAGTGCCACGGTGCTGGTGGCATTGGCCGAGATCGGCGCGACACCGAGCCAGACGATGGCCGGAAACGTCACCAGCGTGCCACCTCCGGCGATCGAGTTGATGGCGCCGCCGACAGCTCGGCAAGGAAGGTCAGAAGGAATCCGGCAACCGACACGCCCGATTAGTTTACCGGACGCGGACGATCGAATCCCGCCGTTTACCGTTTTCCCTGCAGCAGCCTCTCGAGGACCGCCGTTTCGCGGCCGCGCAGGCCGCTCGAGCGCCGCGTCCATCGTGATCGGATCGTCGCCGTACCGTCGAGCAGCGAGCACGGCGGCGGCGTCGCGCGCGCCGGGCGGCATCGCGCCGAGCGACGCGGCCAGCTGCCGCCGCACCGCCCAGTCCGCGTCGTCGAGCCGCTTCAGGACCGCCGCCTGGATCGGATGGTTCGCCTCGCCGAGCCACCGCTCCGCCAGGCGGATGGCCGCCGCGCGCACGTCGCGCGATGAATCCTCCAGCGCCTGCGTGACGGGCGCCGGCTCGATGCGCGTCGATCCCGTCGAGCGTCCAGAGCGCGTGCAGGCGCGTCCGCCAGTCCGTCGGCGTTCGGCGAGCGCCAGCGCGCGAGACGACCGCCAGTCGACGGCGGTCGCCGAACCGACACGGTCCGCGCGGTGACGCTGCCGCGCTCGACGAGCAGCCGCTGCGCCGTGTCGCGCCACCAGCCGTTCGGATGCGACAGCGTCGCCACCAGCTCCGCCGGCGAGGCCTTCGACGAGCGTCGCGCGACGTGTCGCGCCGGGTCGTGTCGTGCACGACGCGATAGATGCGGCCGAACCCGGTCGGCTGCTCCAGCTTGCGCGCGAGAATCTGATCGCGCAGGTACATCGTCATCGAGAGGCGGTGCTCGAGGATCCCGCGATACATGTCGACGACGTACATCGTGCCGTCGGGCGCGTTGGCGAGATAGACGGGCCGGAAGCGCTCGTCGGTCGACGCCAGGAATTCGCCGCGCTCGTACGCCTTCCGCGCGCGCGAGCGTCGTCCCGTCGTCGCTCGAGCGACGATCCGGCTCACGACGTTCGCGGCGGGCTCGGCGACGAACACGTTGCCGTACAGCTCGGACGGCAGGCGATCGCCGCGATAGACGAGCGGCGCGCACACCGCCGTGAACTTCGCCAGCGATCCGTCGGCGCGATGGATGCCGGACTGATACGCGCGGTTGGTGCCCGGGTTCGGCCGCACGGGCCAGACGACGTTCAGCTCGGGATTGTCGTCGGCGAGCCGCTCGTAGCTGCCGCGCGTGCGCAGCAGATTCGGATTGCGGGCGAAATACGCGCGTCGGCACGAGATCGACGTGCAGCGCCGATTCGTTCGTGTTGCGATAGATGCGGCCGCTGTCGTCCTGCGTCACGCCCCATTCGCCGCGGCGCAGCGTCTGCTGCACCTCGAACGCGCCGTGCTTCAGCCGCAGCTGGATATCGGCCTGTCCGGCCATGTGCATCCAGTTGTCGAGCGCCCAGTGGAAGCCGTTCGCGTTGTTCTGCGGATCGCCCTCCAGCCGTCCGTAACTGATCGGTGACGGGCTCCTTGGTGTCGGCGCGCAGATCGCCGTTCGTGTCGCGCATCAGCCAGAGGTTGGGCGGCTCGCCGACGAGCACGCCGCGGTCGAGCACCTTGACCGCTCGCGCCAGCACGAGGCCGTCCGCGAACACCGTGCGCTTGTCCATCTTGCCGTCGCCGTTGCGTGTCTTCGAGCACGACGACGCGGCCGATGGGATCGTGTTCGTTCGAGCCGGCGATGTCGGCCATGTAGCCGGGCATCTCGACCGCCCACAAGCGGCCGTCGGGATCCCAGTCGATCGCGACCGGATCCTGAATCAGCGGCTCGCTCGCGACGAGCTCGACGCGATAGCCGGGCGCCATGTGGAACGTCTTCAGCGCCGTCCTCGGGCGACAGCGCGCGGCGACTCGTCCGGCACCGGCTGCACGCCGGGCGGCCACGGGCGGTTCGGCAGGCGAGCTGCTCGCTGCGCCGAACGGCCCGTGACGGGCCGCGATGCCCGCGACTGACCAGAGCACGCCAGCGTCCCACCGGCATGGATGCGCATGACCATCGTCTTCCTCGTCTTCGTGCAGAATACGCGCGCGATACCGAACGCGCGCGAATTCCTGACCGCGTCCAGCGTCGCGCTGCTCGGCCTCGCTGGCCGCGCAAGGCCGGCCGCGGCCGACGGCCGCGGCCGAGCCGATCATCGATATCCATCAGCATCTCGGCTACAGCGGCCGGACCGACGCGTCGCTGCTCGCGCACCAGCGCGCGATGGGCGTCACGACCACGCTGCTGCTGCCGGCGGGCCGGTCCGGCGTCACCGCCGTCGACGCACGACGGCGTGGCCAACGGGCTGCAGGCGCGAGGCGCTCGGCAACGAGGCCTGCTACCAGCTTCGCCAGAGCGCATCGCAAGGCGTATCTGTTCGGCGCCAACGAGGTGCCGGATATCGACGGACGCGACCGGGAGATCGAGCGCTATCTGAAGCGCGGCGCGCGTGCTCATCGGCGAGCAGAAGTTCGGCGTCGAGTGCGACTCGCCGGAGATGCAGCGGATCTACCAGCTCGCGCAGGCGCACGGCGTGCCGGTGCTGCTGCACTTCCAGTTCGAGATGTACAACTACGGGTTCGAGCGGTTCCACAAGATGCTCGAGAAGTATCCGACAGGTGAATTTCATCGGCCACGCGCAGACGTGGTGGGCCAACATCGACAAGAACCACCCCGACCAGACGGTGCTCTATCCGAAGGGCCCCGTGACGCCGGGCGGGCTGACCGATCGCTACCTGCGCGACTACCCGAACATGTACGGCGACCTGTCCGCCGGCTCCGGCCTGAACGCGCTGACGCGCGACGAGGCCTTCACGCGCGAGTTCCTGACGCGGCACCAGGACAAGCTGCTCTTCGGCAGCGACTGCAACGACGTCGACGGCGGCGGACCGAAGTGCCAGGGCGCGCAGACCATCGCGGCCATCCGCCGCCTGTCGGCGAAGCAAGTCCATCGAGCGGAAGCTGCTCCACGACAACGCCAGAAAGCTGTTCCGCCTCTGAAGCGCTCTACGGTCGAATCCGGGTGTTCATGTCCGACTGGATTTCCGCCGCCGAGAGTGCCCTGTTGTAGATCCGCACCTCGTCGATGGCGCCGTTGAAGTATTCCCCCCACACTCCGTTGCCGCCGATCCGCAGTACACCGGTCGAGACCATGGTGTTGCCGGTCTGCGCACGCGTCGCCACCAGAGCGCCGTTGACGTAGAGCCGCATGCTCGAGCCGTTGTACATCACGGAAGATGAGACCATGTATTCAACGGCAACTCGGCGGGCCCGATCACCGCGTTGTCCCCCGAGATGGAGACATACCCGGCGGGCGGACGATCGCTATTGTCTGACGCATATAAGCCGTAGCTGAGCCCGGTGGTCGTTTCTTTCAGGATGATCGTCGTCCAGCCGTTCAGGGAAGTGGGCCTGACCCACGCTTCGAGCGTCATGGCGCCCGTCAGATCGAGGGAATTCCTGTCAGGAATCGTCACTCTTGCGCTGACGCCGTTGAAGTTCAGCGCACTCCCGAATGGGCCTGTCGTCCAGGTCGTTCCCGAGGTCGTTCCGCCGTTGCCGCCGCTGGACGAATCGGCCACCGAAGTTCCGGTGTTCATCGAACGCCAGGGCTGCAACGAGCCCCACCGGGCCGGTCGAGACGATCAGATTGACCGCGCTCCCCCTCGCGATCGGCGTGCCGGCGACCGGGCTCTGACTGATCACCGACCCGATCGGCACCGTCGGACTCGCCGCGGGAGTCACCGTCCCCACCACCAGGCCAACGCTGGGCGCGGTAATCAGCGCCGTCGCTGCCGCTTGCGTCTGATTGACGACGTTGGGCACATTGACGAGCGGAGGGCCCGTCGAGACGACCAGATTGACGGCGCTCCCCGCCGCCACCGGCGTGCCGGCGACCGGACTCTGACTGATCACCGACCCGCTCGGGACCGTCGAACTCGACGCGGGAGTCACCGTTCCCACCAGCAGGCCCACGCCCGGTGCCGTAATCAGCGCCGTCGCTGCCGCTTGCGTCTGATTGACGACGTTGGGCACATTGACGAGCGGTGGGCCCGTCGAGACGACCAGATTGACGGCGCTACCCGCCGCGACCGGCGTGCCGGCGACCGGGCTCTGACTGATCACCGACCCGCTCGGGACCGTCGAACTCGACGCGGGAGTCACCGTTCCCACTACCAGGCCCACGCCCGGTGCCGTAATCAGCGCCGTCGCTGCCGCCTGCGTCTGGTTGACGACGTTGGGCACATTGACGAGCCCGGCGCCCGTCGAGACAACCAGATTGACGGCGCTCCCCGCCGCGACCGGCGTGCCGGCGACCGGACTCTGACTGATCACCGATCCGCTCGGGACCGTCGAACTCGACGCGGGAGTCACCGTTCCCACCACCAGGCCGACGTCCGGTCCGGTAATCAGGGCCGTCGCTGCCGCCTGCGTCTGGTTGACCACGTTGGGCACCGACACGCTCGGTGTTCCCCATAAGGCTGGCAGTGATTCCACCGCGGCCAGATTCCATTGGTGGTTCGTCGGCGCGGTGGCGTTCATCTGTACTGTCGTGCCCGCACCGGGAATCGCGGCGACACGGTTCTGGACCCACATCGTGTCGCCGGCCGGGCCCAGATACTGATGAACCAACGCCTGATTACCGGGCAGAGTGCGGCCCACAGCGCCGTCCCAATCGTTGCCAACCGCGTCACACTGACCGAGCCGGGCTGCGTAGTGGTCAGCGTTACCGTCGGAGAGCCACTCGAGGCGCTCGCCCCCGCGGACGCACCGGGACCGGCTGCCCCCTTGAAGGTGACGACAGTCAGCGACTGGTAGTAGTTGCCGCTGCTGTGCGCGGCCCGTACGGTCACGTTCGTGAGCACACCGGCGGCCGTCCGCGCGCCAGATCTAGGACGTCCAGCCTGAACGTTGGCGCGCCTCACGAGCGTCCAGGTCAGGCCGGCCCCTGAAACCGTCAGGGGCTGACGTCCCGACGAGGCGGCGAACGCGATCAGGACTTCACCGGCGAATCCTGACTGAACGCCGGCGTGGTGCGTGCGCCGGTGCCGTCAGAGAAGACGACCCTGTCGACAGCCAGGCTCCCGGTAATCATACGGCAGCCTGGTTCGATGGCGCGGTCGGAGTGCCGCTCGCGTCCACGGCGACGACCCGATAGTAGTACGTTCCATAGGGAAGATTTGGATCGAGAAATGGCGGACTCGCGGTCTGCGCCATGAGGTTGTTCGCAGCAGGAGTGAAGTTGCTCGTATTGGAACGATGGATGTTGTACGCGGAGACACCGGGACCGCCGACCGGGGGTGACCACGTCAGGCTGACGTTGCCCCCCGCGACAGTGGCGACGAGGTTCGTTGGGCCGGGGGCGGCGCCGGCGCTGTTATGACGACCTGCACCGGTGCGGACATCGCGGTGGCGCCCTGATCATCGGTTGCCATCGCCGACAGCTGATAATTTCCCGATGGGACGGACGTCCACGTGTATGTGTACGGCGCCGTCGTCGTCGTGGCGAGCGGGCTCCCGTTCTGGAAAAACTCGACACGGCCGATGGCGCCGTCCGGATCGGTCGCGGCCGCCGTCATCCCAATGTGGACGTCGCGTAGGTGCCGGGCGCCGGGTCGCCGAGGCTGACGGCGGCGGAAGGTCGTCGGGCGTCGGGCCGTGCTGATTCGGAGCTGCGTGCCGGAATCATGACGAACTTTCAAGACGCCCGTTGCCGGATTGAACGTCCAGCCCGGCTGGGTCAGGTCGGCACGATGTCGGCAGCGACAGCCCGTCAGCCGTCACGCTCTGTCGGCGTAAAGTTCAGTCGCAGCACTTCCTCGGCGGATCCGTCGAACAGCTGATAGCTGATTTCGGCGGCGGCGTATTGGACGCTGCGCACCACCGACGTTGAGCGCAGGAGATGCGACTGCCCGGCGGCGCCCATTCGGGGACCGACGCCAGGGCCCGGCGAGGAAATGCTTGATGTAGTCGCCGTAGCCGTCCGTCCACCAGATGTGATTGACGCTTGGCCCGTCGATCACGATGCCGGTCGAGCGCCACACATATACGTCGCCCAGTTGAGCGAGCGATACGCTTTCTCACGGGCGGCCGGTCGCCGGTCAGCTCGTAGAGTTGCGCGTTGATGGAGGCGTAGCGCGCCGTGTGGCTGCCCATCGGATGGTAGAAGCGCCATCTGCTCGGCAATCGAGTTCGCGCCGAACTGCGGCACGGCGAACGTGCTCTCGATCCACGCGATGATGCCCCGGACGTGGGTTTCCCAGTTCGGGATCGAACTCCGGGTGCTGCATCAGATAGCGGGCGGTCTCGCCGGCATTCAGCTGGTTGACGTTCGAGCGAATCTGGACGTGATCGCCACGTCCTCGAAGTAGTTGGCCCAGACGTTGTTCTGCATCGGATACGTCATCAGCCAGTTCCACGCGGTTTGCCGGGCCGTCTCGATAGGCGGCGACGTTTCCGAGATTGAGGCGAATCAACTCGTCGAACAGCCGAATCGGGGAGATGACGTGCGCGCTGTACTGTTCCCGGATCGACGTTGGTCTGGGCATACACGCGAAACGGCCACGGCGACCGGGTGGCATTCCCGGCCGGACGTGGCTGGCGAGAACGTCGGCAGCCTGAACGGCGGCATCGCGAAAGCGCGTGTCGCCGCTGAACTCGTAGTAGTCCAGAAACGCGACGCCGATCTCGCCGACCTTGTCGGGCTGGATGACGCCGACGCCATCGCCGACGCCCGGTCGAATTGCCGGACGCGGCGCCCCGATAGGTGAGGCGCGCCGGCATCGCCGCTGGCGAACGCGACGCCCGGCCAGTGCCACGTCGATGGGCGTCATGCCGTGATCGAGTTGGTACGTCAGCACGTCGCGCACCAGATTCGCCATCGCGACGTTGCCGGAGTACGCGTAGTAGGCGAGGCCCGAGTCGGTGAGCATCGAGTACAGACCCGGCCGGGTTGTGCGGCCAGCCGGCCCCGGTGAGGGGTTGCCGGGATTCGCATAGCTCTCCGAGTAGTACAGCTTCAGGCCGTTGGACCCGGTCGGAACGCCGTTGAGCAGGAAGTTGGTTGACCAGCCCAGCACCTGATTGTACGCAACGGCTTGTACAGGAGTCCAGGCGAGAAGGTTCCCTGTGGCGTCGAGTCGAACCGGATGCCCGTTGAGTGTGCCGCCGGCCTGACTGCGCAACCAGCCGGAGCTGAACGTCGCGAGCAGAAGAACAACCAGAACGTGGACGGACACGAGCGAGCGTCGGAAACGAATCATTAAGAGGGACCCTCAGGCGCACGACGGGCTTGTCAGCACGAACGGCGCGACCATCATCCGGCGGGGAACGTTCGACCACTGCGACCACGGCAGCGATCACCGTCCTGCTAGTAGTTCGACTCGGCAACAATCAAGGTGGGAGCGTTCGAAGCAACTACCATACCACCCCAGCCAGTACTAAAGTATGGGGCCGTCGCTCAGTTTTCGCCGGCGCGCAGCTCTTTTCCATAGCCATCCGCGCCGCCCCGCAGCGAGCTTACTGAGGATCTCGTGCGGATAATGCACCGCACGTATGCCTCACGCGTCAATGTCCTTCGTGCGGCAGACAAAAGGCTACCGCTGCGGCGCACCCGGAGGCCTACTCGGTCGCGCTCGCGTGGCTTCTGCCACTGTCGTGAATCCACACAGTCTTGACGTTGACGAATTCGCGGATCCCGTAGACGCCGAGCTCGCGCCCGTAGCCGGAGTGCTTGATGCCGCCAAAGGGCAGGCGCGGATCGGAGACGACCATGCCGTTGACGAAGACCTGGCCGGCCTCGATTTCGTCGGTGAACCGCGCGCGTTCGGTGGCGTCATTCGTCCACACGCTCGAGCCGAGGCCGAACGACGTGTCGTTCGCGACGCGAATCGCTTCGCCGACGTCGCGCACGCGAAACAGCGCGGCGACCGGTCCGAACAGCTCCTCTTCGTAGGCGGGTGTGCCCGGCTTGACGTCGACGAGCACCGTCGGCGCGTAGTAGTGGCCCGGTCGATCCAGCGGCTTTCCTCCCGTCAGGACACGGGCGCCGGCCGCCACCGAACGCTTCACCTGATCGTCCAGATCGGTGAGGACTGCCTTCGTCGCCAGCGGCCCGACCTCGGTCGAGGGGTCCAGCGGGTCGCCGACGTTGAGCGCCCGCATCTTCTCGGTGAAGCCGCGCTCGAACGCATCCGCGACCGCCTCGGTCACGATGAAGCGCTTCGCCGCGATGCACGATTGCCCGCTGTTGACGATGCGCGCCTTGACCGCCGTCTCGATCGCCGCGGCCATGTCGGCGTTCGCCGTCACGATGAACGGATCGCTGCCGCCGAGCTCGAGCACCATCTTCTTGAGCTGCCGGCCCGCGGCGCCGGCGACCTGGCGGCCGGCCTGCTCGCTGCCGGTCAGCGACGCGCCCGCCACGCGAGGATCGTCGAGCACGCGCTGGACCTGGTCCGAGCCGATCAGCAGCGTCTGGAACGCGCCGTCCGGAAAGCCCGCGCGCCGGAACACGTCCTCGATCATCAGCGCGCACTGCGGCACGTTGGACGCGTGCTTCAGGAGCACGACGTTGCCGGCCATCAGCGCCGGCGCGGCCAGGCGGAAGACCTGCCAGAACGGGAAGTTCCACGGCATCACGGCCAGGATCGGCCCGAGCGGCTGATACCGGACGAAGCTCTCGGTCGCCGTGCTCTGCACCGGCTCGTCGGCCAGCATCCGGGCGGCGTTCTCGGCGTAGAAGCGGCAGCCCCACGCGCACTTGGCCGCTTCCTCGCTGCCCGCTTTGACGAGCTTGCCCATCTCGGTCGTCATCATGCGGCCGAACGTGGCCTGCTCGGAGTCGAGGATCGCCGCCGCACGCAGCATCCTCTCCGCGCGTTCTGCGATCGGCGTACGCCGGTACGTCCGGAACGTCAGCGCCGCGCGCTCGATCCTGGCGTCGATCTCGGCGCCGGTCAGCGCGTCGAAGGTTTTCAACGTTTCGGCTGTCGCCGGGTTGATCGTGGCGATTGGCATCGGTCAGTCCCTACCTGAAACGAGACACGTGGATTCCGCTATCATGATCACGATGTCGGAAACGATGCAAGGTGCCCGGTTCGATACCGGGAAGGCAGAGGCGTTCGCCGGCCGTCTCATGAACGCGCTCAACGACGCCGCGCTGTGCCTGATGGCCTCCATCGGGCACCGGACCGGCCTCTTCGACAGGATGCGGGACCAGCCGCCCATGACCTCGGGAGAGCTTGCCGCCCACGCCGGCCTCGACGAGCGCTACGTGCGCGAATGGCTCGGAGCGATGGTCACCGCGGGCGTCGTCAGCGTCGATCCTCAGAGCGTCCGTTACCAGTTGCCGCCGGAGCATGCCGCGAGCCTGACGCGGGCGGCCGCGGCGAACAACCTGGCCGTCTTCGCTCAGTATGTTCCGCTCCTCGGCAGCGTGGAGGACGACATCGTCGCGTGCTTCAGGAACGGCGGCGGCGTCCCGTACGAGCGATTCCCTCGATTCCATGCGGTGATGGCGGAAGACAGCGGCCTGTCGGTTGTCTCCTCGCTCGAATCCCATATTCTTCCGCTCGTGCCCGGCCTGGCCGCGCGCCTCGAGCGCGGCGCGCGGGTGCTCGATGCCGGATGCGGCAGCGGCCGGATTCTGAACCGGCTGGCGGCGCTCTTCCCGAAGAGCCATTTCGTGGGCATGGATCTTTCGAACGAAGCGCTTCGGGCAGCGTGTGCCGAGGCGTCGGCTGAAGAACTGAAGAACGTCGAGTTCGAGGAGGTCGATCTGAGCGACTTCGACCGGACGGCCCCGCCCGAATCGTTCGACCTCATCACCACGTTCGACGCGGTGCACGATCAGGGCAGGCCGCTGAACGTCTTGAAGGGCATTGCCCGCGCGCTCAAACGCGACGGCGTCTACCTGATGCAGGACATCAAGGGATCGAGCCACGTCTACAACAACATCGGCCACCCGATCGGGACCTTCCTCTACACCGTGTCGTGCCTGCACTGCATGACGGTGTCGCTGGCGCAAGGCGGCGAGGGACTCGGCGCGATGTGGGGCGAGGAGAAGACGCGGGAGTATCTCGAGAAGGCCGGCTTCCGGTCCGTCGAGAAGCACGAACTGGCCCACGACATCCAGAACAACTGGTACATCGTCAGGAAATGAGGAGACGCGGAAGCGGACAAGTTCTACAAGGTTCCACTGGGTTCCGCATGCGAGGTTCTGTTCGCAAGGTTCCACTGGCTTCCAGGGTTCAGAACCGTGAACCCTGTGGAACCCCGTGGAACCTGCGGAACCTTGCGGAACCCCTACGCGATCAGCTTCGTGACGATCTCGCCGCGCACGTCGGTCAGCCGGAACTCGCGCCCCTGGAACTTGTAGGTGAGCTTCGTGTGATCCAGCCCCATCAGGTGAAGGATGGTGGCGTGCAGGTCATGGACCTCCACGGGGTCCTCGACGACGTTGTAGCCGAGATCGTCCGTGCGGCCAACGGTGACGCCCGGCTTGACGCCGCCGCCGGCCATCCAGATCGTGAACGCGCGCGGATGGTGATCGCGTCCCATCAGCCGCGAGCCCCCGCGCGCTTCGTTCATCGGCGTGCGGCCGAACTCCCCGCCCCAGATGACGAGCGTCGTGTCGAGCAGGCCCCGCTGCTTGAGGTCGCGGACGAGGGCGGTCGCGGCGCGATCGGTCTCGAGGCAGAGCTCCGGGACTTTCGTCGCGATGTCGGTCCCGACGCTCGCGCCGTGCGTGTCCCAGCCGCGATGATAGAGCTGCACGAACCGCACGCCGCGCTCGACCAGCCGGCGCGCCAGCAGGCAGTTGTTCGCGAACGACACCTTGCCGGGCTCCGTGCCGTACATCGCGTGGATCGGCGCCGGCTCGCTCGAGATGTCGGTGAGCTCCGGCACGCTGCTTTGCATGCGGTAGGCCATCTCGTACGACGCGACGCGCGTGTCGATCTCGGGATCGCCGACTTCTCCCCGGCGCAGGTGGTTCAAGCCGGTCACCAGATCGATCGATTCGCGCCGCGCGGCGGTGTCGACGCCGGCCGGGTTCGACACGAACAGGACCGGATCGCCCTTCGATCGGAACTCGACGCCCTGGTAGACCGTCGGCAGAAACCCGCTCCCCCAGCACGATTTGCCGCCGTCGGGCGCGTTCTCGCCCGAGAGCAGCACGACGAAGCCCGGGAGATCGCGGCTCGCGCTGCCGAGCCCGTAGGTCAGCCACGATCCCACGCTCGGGCGGCCGAACACCTGGCTGCCCGTGTTCATGAAGATCTGCCCGGGCGCATGATTGAACTGCGTGGTGTGGACCGAGCGGACGATGGCGATGTCGTCGGCGATGCTCGCCAGGTGCGGCAGCAGCTCCGAGAGCTCGGCCCCCGACTGGCCGTACTTCTTGAACGTGAAAGGGGAACCGAGGAGGCGCGGCGTGCCTTTGATGAACGCGAACCGCTCGCCCTTCGGAATGAACTCCGCGGGAATCTCCTGGCCGTCGTATTTCTGCAGCGCCGGCTTGTGGTCGAACAGATCGAGCTGCGTCGGCGCGCCGGCCATGAACAGATAGATGATGCGCGTCGCCTTGGGCGCGAAGTGCGGCGCGCGGGGCGCCACCGGACCGTCCTCCTGTTGCGCCGCCTGGTGAGCAAATACCCGCTCGTCGAGGAGCGAGGCGAGCGCCACGCCGCCGATGCCGAAGCCCGACTGCTTGAAGAAATGTCGACGCGTGATGGCGCGCAGAGTGTTCGGGTCCACGTCTATTCCCTGGTGAGGGCTTCGTCGAGGTTCAGGAGCGCGTTGGCGACGAGCGTCCATGCCGCCTGTTCGGCGGGATCGACGCCGGCAATCGCATAGCCTTTGAGCACCCGCGCGGCCGCGTCGGGATCCTTGCGGAACCGTTCGAGGTGCCGGCCATAAGAGGCCACGATTTGCGCGACTTCGTCCGGCTTCGGCGTGCGGGCGACGGCCAGGCGGAACGCATAGGTCGCACGGATTGCGTTGTCCGGCGCCGACGCTTCGCGGAACACGCGCGCCGCGAGCGCCGCGGCCGCCTCGAAGAACGCCTCGTCGTTCAGCGTGGTGAGCGCCTGGAGCGGCGTGTTCGTCCGCACCCGCCGCACCGTGCAGTGCTCCCGGCTGGTCGCATCGAACGTCATGAAGCTCGGGTAAGCCGCCGACCGGCGGATGAACACGTACAGCCCGCGACGGTAGCGATCCTCCCCGGCGCTCGGGATCCACTTCTCGCTGCTGTACGGGATGTCCCAGATGCCGTCGGGCTGCGGCGGGAAGACGCTCGGCCCGCCGATCTTGCGGCTCAGCAGGCCCCCCGCGGTCAGCGCGGCGTCGCGCACCATCTCCGCGTCCATCCGGAAGCGCGGACCACGCGCCAGCAGGCGATTGTACGGATCGCTCTCCACGGCGGCCGCCGGCGCGGCCGACGACTGCCGGTACGTCGCGGACGTCACGATCATCCTGTGCAGCGCCTTCGTGTGCCACCCCTGGCGGACCAGTTCCGTCGCCAGCCAGTCGAGGAGCTCCGGATGCGACGGCGGGCTCCCCTGCGTGCCGAAGTCTTCGCTCGTCTCGACGAGGCCGCGGCCGAACAGCTGCTCCCACGCGCGGTTGACCGCGACGCGCGACGTCAACGGGTTCTCCTCGTCGACGAGCCAGCGCGCCAGGCCCAGACGGTTCGGCATCTGGTCGTCGCCGAGCGCCGGCAGGAATTCCGGCACGCCGGCATAGACCTGCTGGCCCTTGTCGAGGAAGCTCCCGCGGCGGCGCACGTACGCCGACGGCCGCTCGTAGGCGACCCGCTCGCGCATCACGAGCGCCGTCGGGATGGCGAGCGCCCTGAGCGCCTTCTGCAGCTCGGCGACCCGATCGCGCGCCGGCTTCAGCGACGGAGCGACGGTCCGGTAGGACGCCGCGAGGTCCTTGCGCTGCTGCTCGGTGCGATCCGCCGCGGCGATCGCCAGGATGGGCCGCAGCTTCGCCGGGATTTCCACCACGCGCGCCGGAGTGCTCCCCGACGTGACCGACAGCCGGAAGCGGCCGAGCGCCTGTCCGACAACCGCGCCTTGATGTTTCAGCCGGATCCGCAGCCGCGCGCCGGCCGGCGTGTCCAACGGACGATCGAGCGTGAACACGATTTGACGCGGCAGCCGCGTGTCCTCGCGGCTCGCGTCGATCCGCCATCCACGCGGCGCGTACAGGTCGCGCGACAGCGTCTTCGGGAAGAAGCTGTCGAGGCTCGCGCCGCCATCGTCCGACTTGATGGCCTTGAACGCCAGGTTCGCGAACCCCGGTGCTCCAGCGGCGGCGCGGCGGCCGGCCGTCGCGACGACCCCGCGTTCGAGCGGTCCGTAGCGGGGCCGCGCTCGAGCGGCTGCGCGGCGGCGTCAACGCCATTCAGCTGGAAGTTGCCGTAGATGTCGCGCCCCGGACCGCCTTTCGGCAGCGACGGATCGGGCAGTGCCTCGAGCCGAATCGCCGTGATGCGCGGGAGTGCCGCGGTGGCCTCGATCGTATAGGTCGTCTCGCCCGGGTTGCCGCTCGAGGCCGTCACCGACCCGTCGGGCGCCGCCGTCAGGACCACGTCTCCGTCAGCCGCGAGGCTCTTCGGCGTCAACACCTTCCATCGCATCGAGGGCTCGAGGCGCGTCGCCTGCTCCCACTCGACCTGGGCGCGATCGAGCGCGGGCGTCTGGGTCCGGATTTGCGCGTTCAGCAGATCGAGCTCGGCCTGGATGGTCTTCTGCTTCGCTTCCTGCTCGGGCGTCGGCAGATCGATTTCCGTCTCGGTGAATTTCGTGCCGTCGCCGAGCTTGCGGACTTCGTACTGGCTGTTCCCGAAGAACGCCATCATCCGGTAGTAGTCCTTCTGGCTGATCGGGTCGTACTTGTGGTTGTGGCACTGCGCGCAGCCGAGCGTGCTGCCCAGCCAGACCGTCGCGGTCGTGTTGACCCGATCGACGAGCACCTCGTAGTGCGCTTCCTCCGGATCGATCCCGCCTTCTTCGTTGGTCATCGCGTTGCGATGAAATCCGCTCGCGACCTGCTGCGCCGGCGTCGCGTTCGGCAGCATGTCGCCGGCAATCTGCTCGATGGTGAAGCGATCGAACGGCATGTCCTGATTGAGCGCGTCGATCACCCAGTCGCGGTACTTCCACATGACGCGCGGCAGATCCTTCTCGAATCCATGCGAATCGGCGTAGCGCGCGAGGTCGAGCCACGGCCGCGCCCACCGCTCGCCGTAGTGCGGCGACGCGAGGAGCCGGTCGACGAGCCGCGCGTAGGCCTCGTCGAGGCCGTCGAGCTCGGCGTCGGCCAGCAACTCGTCCATCTCCTCCGGCGACGGGGGCAACCCGATCAGATCGAGCGAGACGCGGCGGACGAGCGTCTCCAGCGGGGCTTCCGGCGACGGCTTCAATCCTTCTTTCTCGAGCCGCGCGAGGATGAAGCGGTCGATCGGCGTGCGCACCCAGCCGGCAGTGCGGACCTCCGGCAGCGCCGGTCGCGTGGGCCGGCGGTAGGCCCAGTGCTCGGGCTCTTCCGGCGCAGCCTGCGGTGACGCCCCGGCACTGTCGGCGCCCGTGTCCGGCCACGCGGCCCCCTGATCGATCCAGGCCCGAATCAACGCGATCTGCGCGGCCGGCACCGGATCGCCGTCCTTCGGCATCCGGTCGTCGCCGTCGAGGCCGAGCAGCCGCCGGACCACCAGGCTGTGCTCGCTGTCGCCCGGCACGATCGCGACGCCGGTATCTCCGCCCTTCATCGCCGCTGCGCGCCGGTCGAGACGCAGCTTGGCCTTCGTTTTCTTCGGGCCGTGGCACTCGTAGCAGTGGGTCTCGAGAATCGGCTGGATGTCACGGGCGAAGTCGACCGGCGCGGCGGCCTGGGCCACCTGTTCGGTGGCGGGCTTCTGCGCCTGAAGCGGCCCCCACGCGACTGAAAGCGCGCCGAGCGACACGATCGCGAACGTGGCGAAAGATCGGCTGGTCATGCCCTATCTAACCTAACAGAATTGCTACGGTTCCGGTAGCCGCCCAAACCTTCGCTCGTGCCTCCGCGTCTAACCCCTACCGCGAGCGAAGCGAGCGGCCTTTGCCCGGGTGCCAAGGGAGCCGCGGCCCTTGCGCGAGCCATCGCGAGCGACACAATGAATAGCTTCCTCCAGGATTTCGGTAGGTCTTCGATCGCTGTTGAAGAGCCCGGGGTTCACGGCCGTCGCCGTGTTGACGCTCGCGCTGGGCGTCGGGGCGAACACGGCCATCTTCAGCGTCCTTCGCGCCGTCGTGTTGCGCGACCTGCCGTACCACGACCCCGATCGCATCGCGGTCATGTGGACCAGGAACATCCGGCAGAATCTGCCCGACGGCTCCTCCTACCTGAACTTTCGCGACTGGAAGGAGCGGAGCAAGCGAATTCGAGCAGATGGCGGCCTACATCCGGCCGGAGTTCACCCGCGGCACGCTGACCGGCGGCGGAGCCGCGGAGCGGATCCATCTGGCGCGAGGTCGGACCCGGCTTCTTCGAGCTCCTGGGCACGCCGCCGCTCATCGGCCGGACGTTCGAGCCCGGCGATTTCAGCGCCAACAGCGCGCGCCGTCGTCATCAGCCACGGTCTCTGGCGGCAGCGTTTCGCCGCGGATCGCGGCGTGCTCGGCAGATCGATTCAGCTCGGAGACGCGACAGTCGAGATCGTCGGCGTGATGCCCCCGGAGTTCGAGCTCCCGAACGCGGAGGTCCAGCTCTGGCAGCCGCTGTGGTTCGGCCCGAACTGGCAGAACGAGCGGAGCCGCGGCGCGGATGCCCTCGTCGTGCTGGGCCGGCTGGCTCCGTCGGCGACCATCGCGTCGGCGCGCGCCGAAATGGATGCGATCGCGGCACGGTTGCGAGAACAGTATCCGGCATCCAACGCGAGCTTCGGCGTGTCGACCGACGCCCTGGTCGACCGGGTCATCGGGCCGACAACGGAACGTCGCTGTGGCTGCTGTTCGGCTCCGTCGGGTTCGTCCTGCTGATTGCCTGCGCCAACGTGGCGAATCTCGTCCTGGCCCGCGCGGCCGCGCGCCGCAACGAGTTCTCGCTGCGCACGGCCCTTGGCGCGAGCAAGACGCGCCTCGTGCGCCAGGCGCTCACCGAGAACCTGGTGCTGTCGGTGCTCGCCGGAACAGTCGGCCTGCTGTTCGCATGGTCGGGGACGGTGGCGCTGAGGAACTTGGCGGCGGGAGCGCTGCCGCGAGCCGACACATCCAGCTCGATGCGAGCGTGCTCCTGTTCCTGCTCGTCGCGTCGCTCGGCAGCGGCACTGCTCGCGGGGCTGCTCCCGGCGTTGCAGCTTTCGACGACGAATCCCGCCGAGGTCCTCCGCGAAGGCGGTCCGCGGATCGCTCGGAGGACGGGCGCCCGCCGCGCTGCACCAGGGGCTGGTGGTGGCCGAGATCGCGCTCGCGGTGATCCTGCTGTCGGGCGCCGGTCTCCTGATTCGCAGCTTCCTGCGCGTGCAGGCGGCGAACCGCGGGTTCGACTCGCGCAACGTGCTGCTGCTGCAGGTGGACCTGCCCGACAAGTACAACAACTGCCGCGAAGTGCGCCGCGTTCTTCACCGAGGCGACACGAAGGATTCGCGCGCTGCCGGGCGTCGTCGCCGTGGGCGCCATCAGCGACTTCTTCATCCACCGGCAGCCGGACTATCGCATCGCGCTCGAGGGCCAGCCGCCGCAGCGCCCGGACGACCCCGCTCCCCCGCTGACCGAAGACCAGGTCGTTCCCGGCTACTTCGAGGCCATGCGCATCCCGCTTCTCCGCGGCCGCCTGTTGCAGGACAGCGACCTCGCGCCCGGAGCCCGGAGGTCGTCGTGATCAATGAAGAGATGGCGCGGCGGTACTGGCCGGGGCAGGATCCGGTGGGCAGGCGCTTGAAGTACGGGCTCGACCCGGCGGCGAAGATGCCCTGGAAAACGGTCGTCGGGGTGGTGGCCGACATGAGACGGCAGCGCCTGGACGAAGCGGCGATTCCCTACATGTTCCAGCCGGGGGTCACGGTCGCAGATGGACATCGCGGTGCGGACGCTGGGCGATCCGGACCTGTTGCGCGAGGCCGTCCGGGCCGAGATGCGCGCCCTCGATCCCGCGGCGCCGCCGTACGGGATCGTCACGGTGGAACAGCGGCTGGGACGCACCGTCGCTCTCCGGCGCCTGCAGACGGTGCTGCTCGTCGCGCTCGCGGCGGCCGCGTTGATCCTCTCGGTGATCGGCGCGTACGGCGTCATCCATCAGTCTGTCGCGGCGCGGACGCAGGAGATCGGCATCCGCATGGCTCTCGGCGCGAACGCGGCCACCGTGTTGCGGATGGTGCTCGCCGGCGGCCTGGCGCCCGCGGTGGCCGGGCTCGTGCTGGGCCTGCTGGGATCGCTGGCGCTCAGCCGGACCTCTCGTCATTCCTGTACGAAACCAACCCCCTGGACCCGCTGATCTATGCGGCCGTCACATTTCTGTTGCTTGCGGTGACGGCCGTCGCCTGCCTCGTGCCCGCGCGGCGCGCGGCGCGCTTCGACCCGATGGCCGCCCTGCGCCACGACTGAATAAATCGCTCGGAAAACCGCAAAAGCCGCTAGTCTTGATGAGCCCGCCCATTAAGGACGGCACCGGCTTCGACCGATAAACAGGGCTGTATGATTTGGCTTTTTGAGCGCGGCGACCGGGTCGTGCAACTGGTCACCCGATTCGACTCCGGCAGTGGCGAATACGTGCTCGATCTGCAATGGTCGGACGGGCTCTCCGAGTCCGAACGCTTTCGGGACTACGTCAGGTTCAAGACCCGCATCATCGACCTGGAACAACAGCTCGCGGCCGAAGAGTGGAAACAGGCCGGCGGCTCGCCGCAGATCATCCCCGGCGACTGGTGGAAGCCGTAGCGACTCCGGACCTCTAGCCCTCCTGAACTCCTGCTGAAACCAGGCAGCACTGGTTTACCATCAGCGCACGAATCGCGACTCCCTGATCCTTGATCCTGAATCCCTGATCCCGGATCCTTAATCCGGATCCTCATCCGCATCCGGGAGCTCGGGATTCGGATTGGGGATTCGCGATCAGGGATTGGGGATTAGGGGATTCGAATCATGATCTGGATTCTGACCTTCGTTCTGCCTCTGCTCTCGGGATGGACCAGATCCGCGGCGCAGGCGCAGGCGCCGTATGACCTGGTGATCGCCGGCGGCTCGATCGTCAACGGCGACGGCACGCCGGCGGTCCTCGCCGACGTCGGCATCCGCGCCGGGCGGATCGCCACGCATCGGGAACCTCGCGGGAGCGCCGGCAGGCCGGCGCATCGACGCCGCGGGCCTCACCGTGGCGCCCGGCTTCATCGACATGCACAACCACTCGGACTACACGATCCTCGCTGGAGCCGAAGGCCGAGAGCATGATCCGCCAGGGCGTCACGACGATGGTGCTCGGAGAGTCCCGCTCCGCCGGTCCGGTGAAACAGGGACGCGGGCGACAGCCAGACATGCGCAGGGCGTGAACGTCGACTGGACCACCCTCGGCGGCTATTTCGCCAGGCTCGAGCGCCAGCGCATGGCGACCAACATCGCGTCGTATGTCGGCGAGGAACAGGTGTGGACCTACGTCAAGGGATACGGCCAGTCCGCGGCCACGCCGCCGAACTGGAGATGATGAAAACGCTCATCGCACAGGCGATGCAAGAGGGCGCCATGGGTCTCTCCACCGCGCTGCTCGATGCCGCCGTCCAGCCTCGCGACCACCGGCAACCTGACCGAGCTGGCCAAGGTCGCGAAGCAGTACGGCGGGATCTATTCGTCGCACATCCGCGATGAGGGCGAGGGCGTCTTTCAGGCGATCGCCGAAGCGATCCAGGTCGGAAAGGGCGCGCAGATTCCGGTGGACATCATCCACATGAAGATCGCGCACAAGAAGCTGTGGGGCCGCGCCAGCGAAATCATCGCCATGGTCCAGAAGGCCCGCGACGAGGGGCTCAACATCCAGGCGAACGTGTACCCCTACACCGCCGGCCAGAACAACCTGTCGTCCATCATTCCGCCGTGGGCGCACGACGGGGGACGGGAGAAGCTGCTCGAGCGCCTGCGCGATCCGGCGCGCGGCAGCGCATGCGCAAGGAGATTCTCAACGGGCTCCCGAACTGGTACAACCACTACCTCGCGACGGGAGACGGCTGGGGCGGGATGCTGCTCGTCTCGCTGCGGAGCGACCGAACAAGGCGTTCCAGGGCAAGCGCATGAGCGAGCTGATCCAGGCCCGCGGCGGCGATCCGGTCGACGTGCTCTTCGATGTGCTCGTCGAGGAGAACGGCAGCGTGCCGACGGTGTTCTTCCATCACTCGGAGCCGGACATGCAGCTCGTGATGAAGCAGCCCTGGACGTCCATCGGCTCCGACGGGTCCGCTGTGAGCGTCGACGGGCCGACCGGGCGGACGCATCCGCACCCGCGCTACTACGGGACGTTCCCGCGCGTGCTCGGGCGTTACGTCCGGGAGCTGAAGGTCCTGACCCTGCCGGAAGCCGTCAAGAAGATGACCAGCATGAACGCGGACAAGATCGGGATCAAGGATCGCGGCCGCCTCCGGGAAGGGGATGTGGGCCGACATCGCGATCTTCGACCCGGACCGCGTCATCGACCGCGCCACGTTCGAGAACCCTCACCAGTATCCCGATCGGCATCCGCTATGTGATCGTGAACGGCGCCGTCACGATGGACGGCGAGCGCCACACGGGCGCGCTCGCGGGCCGGGTGCTCTATGGGCCGGGAAGGAAACCGTCATGAGAGCCGCCTCCAAATCGGCGCGTTCCTGCTGCTCGGCCTCGGCTGCGCGGTCTTTGCCCAGGAGGAGACCACGCTCGACGGCCGCCCCGTCCGCATCCTCGTCCAACGACAAGCTGGCGCTGACGGTGCGGTCGGTCGGCGGCGCGATGGTGCAGCTCCTGATGAAGGACGATCCCGGAGAAGCTGAATCCGCTCCAGGGCCTCGGTCATTTCGTGTGCGTGGACGGCTTCGGTCCCGTCTCCGCGGAAGAGCGCGCCGCGGGGCTGCCCGGCCACGGCGAAGCGCACCGCGTCCCGTGGGAGCTGGTCTCGTCCGAGAAGAAAGACGGGACGCTGACCGTCGCGTTCAAGTCGACGCTTCCGCTGGTGCAGGAGAACTTCCGCCGCACGATACGCATGGTCGACGGCGAGAACGTCGATCTACATCGACAGCGAGCTGGAGAGCCTGCTGGGCTTCGACCGGCCGGTCAACTGGGGCGAGCACGCCACGATCGGCGGCCCGTTTCTCGAGCAGGGACAGACCGTGACGGAGATGTCGGCCACGCGCGCATCGACCCGGTCGTACGCGTCGGAGGCGGAAGATCCTCCCGACCGCCACAACCTCGCGGACTCCAAGGAATTCACGTGGCCGATGGCGCCGACCGCGGCCGGCGCGACTGATTGACGTCCGGATCGCGCCCATGATCACGCCGGTCATGGACCAGACGACATCGCTGATGGATCCGTCGCGGCGGCTCGTCTTCGTCACCGCCTTCCATCCGGGCAGGCGCGCGGTGTTCGGCTATGTGTTCCGGCGCGAAGAATACCCGTGGACCCAGATCTGGGATTCCTATCCCGGCGGCGGCCGCGCCTCGTACCGCGGCATGGAGTTCGCCACGCAGCCCTACGACCTGACGCGCCGCGAAGTCATCCAGGCCAACTCGATGTTCGACACGCCGACCTACCGCTGGCTGCCGGCGAAGTCGAAGATCGGGTCCAGCTTCGTGATGTTCTACACGCGGACGCCGGACGGGTTCACCAAGGTCGACGACGTCGTCCTCGCGGATGGGAAACTGACGATTGAGGATCGCGCGGCGCGGAAGACGATCGTCCTGAACGCCTCGCGCGGGCTGTAGCGGCGCGCGCGGACGATCAGGATGAGATCCGTTGGCTGACCGCCAGGATGTTTCCTTCGCTGTCCTTGAACCACGCGGTCCTGGCGCCGCCTCCGGTCGCGATGCTGTTCCGGGTTTTGAGCCCCGGCATGCCGTACTCCTCGAACACCACGCCCCTGCCCTTGAGCTCGGCCACTTCCGCCTCGACGTCGTCCACGGTCCAGAATGCCTGGCTGGCCTTGGACGTCCCGGCTCCCGCTGACGGATACATGAAGAACAACGTCCCTCCGCCGCATTCGTAGATCACGCCGCCCGCGTAATCTTCCTTGGGCACCAGCCCCAACGTCCCCTCATAGAACCGCCGCGCGCGGGCCACATCGGCAACCGGGACGTACGAAGTGATCGGCGCATTTTTCAGCATCGTTCCAACTCCCGCAAGGATAACCGGATCGCGCCACAGTCCCCGTTCGGCAAAACAGCAGAGGCGACGGGTGACGGATGAGCCAACCGGGTTTTCATCAGCTTGAACCGCACGTCGACGTCCCAACACAATGTACGTCTCGTGGTTTGACGCGAAGGAGGTCGGAAAATGGCGAAAGCGAAGAAGGCAGTTCCCGACGGGTACCACACGGTTACGCCGCAGTCTCACGCTCGACAACGCCCCGCAGGCGATCGAGTGGTACAAGAAGGCGCTTGGCGCGGAAGAACTGTCGCGTGTCGCCGGCCCCGATGGCAAGATCATGCACGCGGAAATGCGCATCGGCGATTCGCGCATCATGGTGAACGACGCGATGATGGGCAGCAAGGGGCCCAAAGCGATCGGCGGCTCGCCGGCGTCGCTCTGGATCTACGTGGAGGACTGCGACGCGCTGTTCAACCGCGCCCTTGCGGCCGGGGCGCAGCGTCTACGGCGGGGCCATGGGCGCCATGACGGATCAGTTCTGGGGCGATCGCAGCGGCAGCCTTGACCGATCCGACACGGCTACACCTGGACGATCGCGACGCACAAGGAAGATCTCCCGCGCGAGGAAATGGAAAAGCGGCAGGCGGAGTGGATGAAGAAGTTCGCGCCGCAGCCGACTCATAGCTGACGTGAGCCGGTCGCGACAGGCCTCGCCGGCTCCCGACCGGCGAGGCCATCGCGTACAGGTCCTTCGGTCGCTCCGCACGGGATGGTCCGGGACGATTCGGACGCCGGCAGAGGCGATCGGGCCGGTCTCCGCAGCCACTCTCGCACCTTGCCGGCGCACGGCGGCAGCGGATCGCAGGCCAGCAGGTACAGCACGACGGTCGTCAAGACGATCAGCGAGTAGCTCAAGACCGCGATGTGGATGCGAAAGTTGACCGACACGTAGTACACCGGATAGAACAGCACGAGCGACAGCGTCAGAAACGGGATGCGCAGCTGCGCCTCTTTGATCCGTCTCGGATTCCTGAAGCCTTTCGCGACGCGCTCGTAGGCGTTGTTCTCGTACGCCTCGATCGGGACTTTGAAGATGGTCTGGGTCAGCACGTACAACAGGCCGACGCAGAACAGCCCCAGGCCGATCCGTGCCCCGACGTCGCTCCTCCAGAAATACACGCCCGCCCAGACGAAGTACACGATGATGCTGAGGTTCGTGAACTGGACGGCCAGCCACACGTTCGTCCGGCCGGTCAGCAGCTGAAACCGCCGGCAGAACCATTCGGTCAGGTTGAGTACGGCCGAATCGATGTAGGTCATCGTTCCTGGAACGGGTCCCGTATCCGTGGCGCCGCGGGCTAGCTCGTGCTGAAGGCGCGCGCCAGCGCGCGGGCCCGCGATTCGTCGATCGGGCCGGACCAGACCCCGCCGTGCTTGATCGACGATCCGACGATGAGGGCGTCCGCGTCGCCGTAGTCGTGCACGTTGCTCTCGGTGACGCCGGAACCGACGAGCGTCGGCACGCCGACCGCCCGGGCGACCGACTGGACCTCCGCGGCGTCCGCCGGCTGCCCGGTGGCGATCCCCGAGACGATCACGCCGTCGACGAGAAAGAACTCCGCGGCCTTGGCGGTCTCCGCGAGGCTCACGTCGGCGGTCAGGGCATGCGCCGAGTGCTTCTTCTTGACGTCGGCGAACACGCGAATCCGCTCGGCGCCGATGGCGCGCCGATACCGAAGCAGGCTGCCCGCGCTCGATTCGATGATCCCTTCGTCGGCGACGTGCGCGAAGACGAAACCCTCGACGCGCACGAAGCTCGCACCGCACGCCAGCGCGACGGCCACCGCCGAGTGATTCGCGCCGGCCAGGACCTGCACACCGAGCGGCAGCGCCGCGGCGGCCCGCACTTCGTGACCGATGACCGCGAGCGCGGCGACGATCTCCGGGCCAACCGCGCCCTTGAGATACGGCCGATCGTGCGTGTTCTCGATCATCACGCCGTGGAAGCCGGCCGACGCGTACGCGCGCGCCTCGGTGACCGCGGTCTCCGCGATCTGCTCGATGCTCTGATGGGCCGCCGGTGTCCCCGGAAGCCCTCCCGTGTGAACCACGCCGACCAGCGCGCGTGGAACGCCGAAGAGAGACTTGATGATGCCCGAAGTGTCCATCGCGCCAAACAGTGTAAGCGATCGGCCGGTCTCTCCGATGTGACCGCGGAGAACGACGCCACGACCGGGAGTGCGCCAGTCTGCGGCGCGACGGAAGTAGAACCCTGCAGAACCGAACCCTGCGAGACCTAGCGGAACAGAACCTTGCGGAACCCTGCGGAACCCCGTGGAACCTTGTGGAACCCCACGAGAGTTCAGATCGGACTCGTCCGGCTCCTCCCCCGCGTCATCCAGATTGTCGCGCCCAGCATCGCGACGCTGAGCAGCATCCACGCCGTGGCCCACACCCAGGACGGCAGCAGGAAGAGCCGCGCCATGGTCGCGGCGTCGGACTGGCCGCTATTGACCAGGAACAGGACGCGGATGTCGTAGACCGAGTTGAGCGCCACCTGAATCGCCAGCAGGCTGAGGAGAAGCCGCGGCGCCTGTCCGATGCCCCGGCCGGCGAGCGCGACGAGCGTCACGCCCCACGCGAGCACGACCGCAAAGCCAAAGAGGTTGCGCATCCAGAGGACGAGCGTCAGGAGCATGAACGCCCCGAGGCTCAGCAGGATGACGTGGGCCCATTTCTCGGCGCGCGTGGCGGCCATGAGCAGGCACCCCACCACCGCCGAGCCGAGATACCCGGAGGAGGTCACCACGCCTCGGGCCATGCGCCCTACGGGAACGAGGCTCTGCGTGAGGCCGCTCCCGTCCGGGTCGATGGTGATCGACGTCACCTGGCCGCCGACGAGCACGGTCATGAGCGCGTGACCGCACTCGTGGACCCACGTCGTGAAGAGCCTGAACGGATAGAGGAGGAACTGCGCCCACGGCGTGAGGCTGATGACCAGCGACACCGCGGCCGCCGCCCATAACCAGTTTCCCATCGGACGCCGCGACGCCCTCACCCCTGTCGCGAGTCCGTCGCCGGGCGCAGGCGGCCGACAGTCGCGGCCGAGACTTTGGCGAGCCACGTCTTCGCGGTCGTTCCGACGATGGCCTGCTCCAACGCGTCGAACTTCACGTACGCGACCGGCACGAGCAGCAGCGTCAGGAACAGACAGAGCGACTGGCCGCCGATGATGGTCACCGCGATGGCCGAGCGCCCGGTCCCTCCGGTGCCGAGCCCGAGCGACGTCGGGATCAGCCCCGCGATGATCGCCGTCGTCGTCATCAGAATGGGCCGGAGGCGCGTGCGGCACGATTCGACGATGGCCTCGCGGATCGGCAGGCCGCGGGCGCGCAGGACGTTGGCGTAGTCCACCTGCAGAATCGAGTTCTTCTTGACGATGCCGAGCAGCAGCAGCATGCCGAGCGCGCTCCACAGGTTCAGGTTCCGGCCGGTCACCCACAGCGTGAACAGCGCGAACGGCACCGCGATCGGCAGCACGAGCATGATGACGATCGGCTGGAGGAAGCTCTCGAACTGCGACGCCAGCACCATGTAGACGAAGATCATCGCGAGGCCGATCGCCATGATCATGTTGGCGGTCGTCTCGTCGAGGATCTTCGACTGGCCCTGCAACCTGAACGACATGGTCGGCGGCATGCCGAGACCGGCCATCATTGTCCGGACGTCGTTCGACGCCTCGTCGAGGGCGTGGCCCGGCGCCACGTCGGCGATGAAATTGACGGTGAACTGCCGGTTCGAGCGCTGCAGCGTGGTCGGCCCGAGGCCGCGCTCGAGCCGGGCGATGTTGTCGATGCGCACCGGCCCGGTCTCGGAGGGAACAGTGAGCCGCCCGATCTCCGCGATGTCGCGCCGCTGGTTCTCGAGCACGCGGATCTTGACCGGATACTGCTCCTGGCCTTCCTTGAAGAAGGAAATCTGGTCGTCGCCGGAGACGGCGAGCCGCAGCGTGTTGCCGATCGTCGCCATGCGCACGCCGAGATCGGCGGCGCGCTTGCGGTCCACGGCGACGTGGACCTCGGGGTTGGACAGGTTGAGGCCGATCTTGACCTCGGTGATGCTGGGCACGTTCCGCGCGGCCTCGAGCGCCTTCTTCGAATACTCCGCGATCTGATCCAGATCCGGCCCGAGGATGTTCGCCGAGATCGCGAACCCGCCGGTGCCTTCGCCGCTGCCGAGCGCGGTCCGCGAGCTGATGCTCGGCCGGTAGCTCTCGTGCGCCGCCAGGCGGCGCCGCATCTCGGTGATGATCTCCGCCTGCGTGTTCTTCCGCTCCTCGATCGGCAGCGCCTGGCAGAGGAAGTGGATGTGCGTCGGCGAGCTGGCGTTCATGCCCGACACGCCGACCGACGGCTCGATATCCGCCACCCCCTCGATGCCTCGCAGCACGTCGAGGAGCTTGAAGGCGATCTCGCTGGTCCCTTCGAGTGAGCTGCCTTCCGGGGCGTCCACGTGGACGGTCCACTCGCCCATGTCCTCGGTGGGGACGAACTCGCGCCCGACCATGCGGTTGAGCGGGATCGTCAGCAAGGCCGTGACGATCGAGATCCCGATGATGATGCCGGGGTGATCGAGCGCCCAGTTCACGCGGCGCGTGTACCACCCGTCGAGCCAGTGGAAGAACCCGCGCTCCTTCGTCTTGCGATCGGCAGCGGCATCCGACAGCTTGAGGAACCGCGAGCTGAGCATCGGCGTCAGCGTGAAGCTGACCAGCATCGACACCAGGATCGCGAACGCGATCGTCCAGCCGAACGGGTTGATGAAGCGCTTCGCATACCCGTCCATGAAGGCGATCGGCAGGAAGATCACGACCAGCGACAGCGTCGTCGCCATGACGGCGAGCGCGACCTCGCGGGTCCCCTGAATCGCCGCCTCGAACGGCGAGCAGTTCTTCTCCTCGATGTAGCGGAAGATGTTCTCCAGCACGACGATCGCGTCGTCGATGACGATGCCGACGGCGAGCGTGATGCCGAGCAGCGTCATGTTGTTCAGCGTGAACCCCATGATGTCCATCAGCGTGAACGCCGAGATGATCGAGGCCGGGATCGCGAGGGCCGAGATGAGGACCGCGCGGATGTTCCGGATGAAGATCATCACCACGACCGTGGCGAAGAGGGCGCCGAAGATCAGGTGCTCCTCGAGCGAGGCGATCGACGCGTAGATGAACCGGGAGTCGTCGCGGATGACCGTGACCTTGACGGCCGCGGGCAGCGAGCGCTGGATGGTCTCGAGCTTGGCGCGGACCCCCTCGATGACCGCGACCGTGTTCTCCCCCATCGCCCGGCGGATGTCGAGCATCACGGCGGGGGTCCTGCCGAGCCAGACGGCGCCCCTGGGCCGCTCAAAGCTGTCTTCCGCGTGCCCGATGTCCGAGACCCGGATCGGCGTGCCGTTCCTCGTCGCGACGACGATCTCGTTGAAATCCGCGGTCGCGTCCACGCGGCCGAGCGTGCGCAGCAGCAGCTGGCCTTTGCCCTGCTCGACCGTGCCGCCCGGGATCTCGACGTTCTCGGCGACGACGGCGTCGCGGACCTCGGTGATCGACAACCCGTACGAGTTGAGCTTCTCGATGTCCACGACGACGTGGATCTCGCGGGCCCGCCCGCCGGCGAGACTCACTTCGCCGACGCCGTTCACGGTCTGGATCACGCGGGCGATCTGCTTGTCGGTCAGCTCGGTGAGCGTGCGCAGGCTCATCGCGTCGGAGGACACGATGAGCGACATCACCGGATCCGCGTCCGGATCGACCTTGGTGATGACCGGCGGGAGCAGCGCCGGCGGCATGCCGCGGATGGCGCCGGCGACCTTCTCGCGGACGTCATTGGACGCGTCGTTGAGGTCGCGCTCGAGGACGAACCGCACCGTGATCTGGCCCCGGCCTTCCGAGATCCGCGCCTGGATTTCGTCGATCCCGGAGACGCCGCTGATCGCCTGTTCCATCGGCTCGATGACCGACGAAGACATTTCGTCCGGGCTCGCGCCCGGCATGGACAAGGCGACGCTGACCGTCGCGGGATCGGCTTTCGGGAACAAGTCCACGCCGAGTCCCTGGAACGACACCGTCCCGAGCACCACGAGCGACATCACGAGCATCGTGGCAAACACCGGGCGGCGGACGCAGAGCTCAGATAGCACTTGGGGACTCCCTGACCAACGAGGTCCGGCTGAAGCCGGACGCCACGATACTTGTGTTACTTGCCGACGGTGACCAGCGCGCCGTCGGTCAGCGTGTCCACGTCGGTGACGGCCACGCGTTCGCCGGCTTTCACGCCGCTCGTGACCTCGATGCGATCGCCCAGGCGCTCGCCCACCGCCAGCTCGCGCATGGCGAGCTTGTCGCCGGCGACGACGAAGACGCGGTTGACGCCGTAGCGGTACTGGAGCGCCGCGTACGGGAGCGTGACGACGGTGTCGACCTGCCCGCTTTCGATGTGGACTCTGGCGAAGGTCCCCGGCTTCAGCGCGGTGTCCGTGTTCGGGACCAGCGCCTCGAACGGAAAGGCGCGGGTCGCGGTGTTCACGCCTGGACTGATGCGCGACACCTTGCCGGTGAACGTCCGGTCCCGATACGCGTCAACGCGCAACTCGACCGGCTGCCCCTGGCTGATCCAGGGCGCCATCTTCTCGGGAATCTCGGCGATCACTTTCAGCGGGTTGAGCCGCACGATCGCCATCACGGGCATCTGCGTCTTGACCAGCTCGCCCATGGTCACGAGCCGTTTTTCGACGTAGCCGTCGAACGGCGCGCGAATATCGGTGTCGCGGAGCTGCCGGGCTGCCAGCTTCATCGTGGCTTCCGACGCCTGAATACTGGCGCGCAGGTTCTTGGCATTCTGCAGCGCGGCCGTGTGGTCCGCTTTCTTCGATTGGAGCGCGGTCCGGGCATCGTCGAGCGCCTGCTGCGAGATGAGCGTCCGCTTGGAGAGCTCCGTGGCCCGGTCGAACATCTGCGTGGCCTGGAGGAGCGCCGCACTGGCACTCTCCACTTCGGGCGTCTTCTCGATATCGGGCAAGTGTTGAGGATCGGCCGCCCCGTATTGCGCGAGGGCCCGCGCGAGCGCCGCCTGCTGCTGCTCGAACGTGTATTGCTGTTTTTCGTTGTCGAGCTTGATGAGCACTTGCCCGGCGGTCACGCGATCGCCGAGGTCGGCCAGGATCGCGTGCACCCTCCCGTCGGCTTCCGACGAGATCGTGACCTGATCCACGGCCGCCAGGGTGCCGACCACGTCAACCGCGCGACGGACGGAATCCTGGCGGACGATTTCGACCTGGACCGGCTTGGCGCCTTCCGAGCTCCGGGCCTGGGCCGTTTCATTCTTCGAGCAGCCTGCAGCGAGCAGGGCGAGGGCCGCGACACCGGCGATTCGAGACGGAGAATGCATGATGTAAAAAGGCACGAGCCCGAAGGATGTATGGACATTACCGCAGAACCGGAGCCAATTGCCACCGTCGCCGTTCGTCGCTGCGCCGAGCGATCCCGACGGAGTAGATCGTTCCCATCGGCCGCGTGATTTTCGTCTCGCGGCGCACATTTCCAAATCCTGTAAAGCTCCCGCGCGATCGCATCCTCGTTTCAGCTCCGCAAAGAGTGACTGGCCGAGTGTTGCGCGGCAGAGGTCTGTTCGCGTTCGGCTGGCCCATCGTGTGCACCACGCGCGCACGTCTCCGACGCTCGGGCCGATCGTTCGACCGCACGTGCCTGCCGCCGCGCCCGGCCGAGCTGACCTGATGCGTCATCGTGGAGGGGTACACGCGGCAGACTGCGCGGGGAGTCACTCATGGAATCTCAACCGAGAGCTGACCGGAACAATCCACACGTTACAAGATCGCGGGCACGCCGATATCTGTCCGCCGGGCTCGCCGCCGGCGCGCTTGGGCTCGTGGTCTTGGCCAACGGTTCAGTTCAAAGCCAGACCGTGGAACCGGCGGTCCTCGATCCCGATCTCGCGGTCGCGACGGTCGTCTCCGGTCTCACACAGCCCATCGGGATGGCGTTCATCGGCCGTCGCGACATGTTCGTCCTGGAAAAGGCGTCGGGCAAGGTGCAGCGGGTCATCAACGGCGTGGTGCAGACCACGCCGGCGCTGGATCTCGCCGTCAACTCCAACTCGGAACGGGGCCTGCTCAGCATCGCGCTGCATCCCCGCTTCCCCCGCAATCCCCGCGTCTATCTATATTGGACGGAGAGCACGGCAGTGGATGCCGCCGGCGCGACGGTCGACACGACCGACGCCGCGAGCACGCCGCTCCTCGGCAACCGCGTCGACAGCTTCTTCTGGAACGGCACGACGCTGAGGCACGAGCGGAACCTCATCAAGCTGCGCGCGTTTCAAGCCGACGCCGGCCAGCCGCTCCGTGGAAACCACAACGGCGGCATCATCCGGTTCGAGCTGGGCGACGACGATCACCGCGATCGGGGCGACCGCGACCACGGCGATCATCACGACGGCTTCACGTTCACCCGCAATGACGATGACAGCGGCCGCGACGACGATCGCGACAACGATCGCGACAACGATCGCGGCGACGGCCGGGACGACGACAGGGACAAGGCCCGGCTGTTCATCATCATCGGCGACAACGGCCGCCGCGGACAGACGCAGAACCTCGAGGATGGCCCGATTGGCCCGGGCACGCCGGACGACCAGTTCGGCGGACCCCGCCCCGACAACGCCCACCTCACGGGCGTGGTGCTGCGCCTCAACGACGACGGCACGACGCCGCGGGACAATCCGTTCTACGACCTCGGCCGCCGCGTGAGAGGCGAGGTTGGCGCGAACCTCCAGAAGATCTTCGCGTACGGCGTCCGCAACAGCTTCGGCATGGCCGTGGATCCACGCACGGGTTTCTTGTGGAACCAGGAAAACAGCGACGACGCCTTCGATGAGATCAACCGCATCACCGCCGGGCAGAACAACGGGTGGGTGCAGGTGATGGGACCGGTGAGCCGGGTCGCCGAATTCAAGATGATCGAGACGATGCCGCCACCGTTCTTCGGTTTGCAGCAGATCCGCTGGCCGCCGACCAACATCGCCGACACGCCGGCCGAAGCGCTGGAGCGCCTGTACATGCTCCGCGGGGCCCACTACCGCGACCCGCAGTTCTCCTGGAAGTACGCAATCGCACCCGCCGCGATCGGATTCCACACCGGCCGGGCGCTCGGGCGCCAGTACGACGGCGACCTGTTCGTCGGCGCCGCACGGCCCACGCTCGACGCCGGATACCTGCTGCGCTTCAACCTGTCGGAGAGCCGCCGCAGTCTGGCGTTGTCGGATCCGCGCCTGGCGGATCGCGTCGCCGACAACACGGCCAAGTTCGATCCGACCGAGAGCGAGACGCTTCGCTTCGGGACGGGGTTCGGCGTCGGCACCGATATCCTGACCGGGCCGAACGGCAACCTGTTCGTGGTGTCGCTCAGTAACGGGGCCATCTACGAGATCCACCGCCGCTAGCTGGGGTCTCTGTAGTCTGGATACTTGAACAGCAGGCGGGAGAAAGATGAGGAGTCTCTACTCTCTTTCTCCCGTCTGCCTTGAACTTTAGAACTTTAGAACTTTCGAACTTTATCTAAGGCTCTTGATGAACAGGATGACCGACTCGACCTGCGGCGCCGTCAGCACGCCGGCGTAGCTCGGCATGCCGGCCTCACCGCGTTCGTATCCCTCGACGATCTTCGCCGAGGGCTCCAGAATCGATTCGCGCAGATACGCTTCGTCGGCGGTGACCCGCACGACGCCCTTCGCGTAGGCGCGCTGGCTGCCGTAGAGGCCCTTCCATGTCGGGCCGAGCCTCGAGACCTGCGTATTCTCGGTGGAGTGGCAGGCGATGCACCCGTAGAGCTGCGACAACCGGCGCCCTTCCTCTACGCTGACCGCCGCGGCCGTAGTGGCCGCCAGGGCGCGCGGCGACAGATCGACCGTCAGAGCGCCAAAACCCTCCGCCTGCGGATCGAATCTCGGCAGCGCGTGGGGCGTGAAATACGCGCTGTCCTGGAACGTCCGGCCGGCGGAGGTCGTGAGCGTCCAGCCGGCGCGCATCTGCATGACCGGCTTCATGCCCGGCGCGGCGACGAAGACGCTCCGCCCATCCTGCGAGAGATACGCGTGGCTGGGCGCGAGCCGATCGATCCCGGGCGTGCCGTCGGCTTTGAACTGCGGCGAGCCGTATTGGTAAGTGCGTTTGTAGTGCCAGCTCGTGAGCGAGAAATTGTCCGGGTCCGTCGCCTTGCCCGGATCGAGCTTCACGTCGAAGCGCAGCAGCACGCCCGTGTCCATCGGCGCGATCTCGCGCGGCAGCGTCGTCTCCGCGCCGGTATAGCGGACGCGGCCGAGCCCGGCCAGGCGCGTGGCGGTCGTGCCCCAGCCAAGAATCTGGAAGCCCGCGAGATAGAGCTGGCCGTCAGCCGGATTGACCGAGCCGTTCAGCGGCGGGAAGTCGAACGCCCGCGTGACGCTGACGACAGCCGCCTGCGGCGTCGCGCTCCGCTCGTTGAGCATCACGCGAAAGAGCTCGGGGTTGTTGAACCCGATGTGGACGAGCGCGTCGTTCAGGGGACCCATCCGGGCGCCGAACAGCCAGACCTGCGACATCGCCGACGCGTTGGCGGCGTGCGGCAGCCACGTGAGCGCGTCGGCGATCGGCGCCGGGTAGACCTCGCGAGGCAACTTGTCGCTCAGGAACCCGTAGAACTGCCGGTCGCGCACGATGTGCAGCGGCGTCGAGGGAATGTAGTTCCCTTGCTGGTCGCTCGCGGTGACGAGGCCGGTCCGCACGTTGACGCCGAGGTTGGGCTGACGGAACCCGTAGCCGAGCACCGTCGCACGCCGGCCGTCAGCCGAGATCCGCAGCACGCTGCCGTTGTGCTTCCCGATGGTCGTCGCCTGCTGATTCCCCTTCGCGATGACGAACTCGCCGCCGGGGGCGAGCCGCAGGGTGCTGGGGAACTCGCGCATGTCGGCCGTCTGCGCGAAGGCGTTGGAGAACAGCTCGTGGACGTCGGCTTCCCCATCGCCGTTCGTATCGCGGAGACGCCAGATGCCGTTGCGGTCGAAGACGTAGATCTGCTCGTCGCGGATTGCGAGCGTCAGCGGCTCGTGCAGGCCCGAGGCGAAACGCCTCCAGCGGATCCGCCCGGCCGGCTCGTGGAGACCGCGGGCGAACCAGACGTCGCCGTCGAGCGTGACGCTCACGCCCGTGCCGTCCTGCAGGAACTGGATGTCTCCCGGCCGCACGTTCCGGCGCCAGGGGTTGTCGAGCGGCAGCGCCATGTCGTCGACGACGTAGGCGTCCTTCGCGGCCGACAACGTGCGGCTGGTGGTGACGTCCTGCGGCCAGCGAGCCGCGGGAACCCCGGCTGGAATCGCCCGCGGCGCGACGGTGGGCGTCGCGCCATCGGTGAACGCGGCGCCGAATTCGATCGGCGCGTCGTGCGGCGGCACGCGCACGGCCCACACCTGGCCAGGATCGCCGGAGGTCTGCCCCGCCCCGGCGGGAGATTGGACCGGCAGAGTCTCGAGGACGGCGCGCGTCCCGGGTGTCAGCGCGATCGTCGTCTCCTTCGTCTTGAACCCCAACACGAGCCACAGCTGATCGGACGACGGTCCGACGCGGAAATGCCGCTCGATCGCGAGCGGGCTCTCGTTCGCCGAGAGCGTCATCCATTCGCGGATGCTTGCCCGGCCGGCCGTGTACTCGAGGACCGCTCCGCCGGGAACCAGGCGTACGGCGTCGAAGCGCCCCATCGCCTCCGGTAAGGATCCGCGGCCGACTTCTTCGGGGCTCGGCGCGGCTTCGCGCGGATCGGCGAGCGACGGCCGTGCGCCGGCCTGCCACCCGGCGTAGATGCCGTTGGCGACCCAGACCCGTCCATCAGGCTCGGGCGCGGGAAATTGCCCGCCGGGCGTCTTGCGGTCGGGGGCGTGGTACGAGCCTGGCGCCAGCGCCCTCGGCGTCACGCCGCTGCCGCGCCACAGCGCGGCGACGCGCAGGAGGTCGGTGTCGAAGCCTACCCAGTACCCGCGGCCGAGGTTCACGATCAGCCCGCGCGGGGTGAGGTTGGTCGTGGGGAGCCCCGGGCCGGCGCGGCGCGCATCGAGGACGGAGGAGAAGAAAGGAAAATCCGGTTCGACCCAGTCAGCCCATCGGGCTGCCGGCTGAGGCTGTTCCAACAACGCGGCCGGACGGGACGACCCGAACGGCAGCGAACACAACACCGCAACGATCGCCAGTGCCTGCCCTGAGCGGGCGCATGCGGCTCGGCGATTCGAAGGCACGGTTTGCCGGCGCGATCCCATGTATGTCATCGTCGGTTCGTTCTTGACAAGGCCTATCGCTTCCCCAGAAGAATACTAGTCCGAACCGAGTTCCAGGTGGCCGCCTGGACGAAGTGGCCCTGCGAGAACGGGAGGCGGACGCGGCCGGGATGGAGTGGGGATGACGAGTCGTAGCCGGAACGCCGCGCTGGCGCTTCTGCTTGTTCTGATTGCGGGCGGCGTCGCGTACTGGATCTTCTTCAAGCCTCCTGTGCTGGAGTGGGACGGGTCGGCCGGCGCGACGCACTACGAAGTGCAGATCGACGGAACCTTGTTAGGTACGTTCACGCAAACGCGTGCGCCACTCCCGCGCGGGTTCGTGACGGGCGATCACACGGTCCAGGTGCGCGCCTGCAACCCGGCCGGTTGTTCCTCCTGGCAGCTGCTGACGAGCCGGTGACCTCTTCCATCCGGCGGAGCTCACCGGTCCGAGCCGTTCCGGCGTGGTGCCGGGCATCGGGTATTCGCGCACCGCGGCGCCGGAAGGCGGAATCAGTGGATAATCGTTTCTTGCTGGTCAGGGTCGCGAGGGTGACGAGCCCGTCGATCGCCGCCGGCCCTGAAAAGGAGCGTCCATGACCTTCCGGCCCGCCGTGCTCTGCCCGATCGACTTCTCTGAAAGCTCGCGTGGGGCGCTCAGATACTCCGCGGCGATTGCCGCGCACTTTGCCGCGCGGCTGACGCTGCTGGCCGTCAACGATCCCCTGCTGCAGGAAGCCGATGAGATCGCGGGCGTGGCGCACCTGACCGAAGACACGCGGCGCGATCTGCAGCAGTTCTTCGATCAGACCTTCGGGACGCGGCCCCACGGCGTGGCGGATGTGCAGCTCGAAGTGAAGACCGGCAAGCCGGCGCCCGAAATCCTCCACACGTCGCGTGAGAAATCGTGCGACCTCATCGTCATGAGCTCGCACGGCCTCACGGGGTTCCGCAAGCTGTTCTTCGGGTCGACGACCGAACGGGTGCTGCGTGAGACGAGCGTGCCGGTGCTGGTGACTCCGGGCACCGACCCTGGGTGCGACAGCCTCGAAGATATCCGCCAGGTCGTCCGGCGGGTCATGGCGCCGGTTGACCTGAGCGACGCGACGCCGCACCAGCTGCGGATCGCGCGCGGCGTGGCCGAAGCGCTGGAGGTGCCGCTTCTGGTTCTGCACATCGTCGAGCCGGTGCGTCTGACCGCTTCGGCGGTGGCACGGCTGGCGAAGGTCGAAACGGAACGGCGTTACCGCGCCGAGCAGAACCTGAAGCGTGCGCTCGAAGACATGCCACCGCGGATCAAGGCCGAAGCGCTCCTCGCATACGGCGAACCGGCCGAGGAGATCGCCAAGGTCGCAAGCGATCGCGAGGCGGGCCTTGTCGTCATGGGACTGCACTCGTCTCCCGTGCTCGGCCCGCGAATGGGGTCGGTCACGTATCGGGTGTTGTGCCTGGCCCACCGGCTGGTGCTGGCGCTTCCTCCGCTGCCCGTCACCGCCGCACAACAGGCGTCCACAGGGAACACGGCGGTCGGCGCCTGAGGCAGCCGCTGAGTCTCGACTCCCGTCGTCTTCGGGGATCCGGGAGACGTGCCGGTGGTGCGCGTCGGCGGCAACCAGTAAAGCCTCTGCGGGTTTCACGCAGCGGACCGGATCGGACAACGCACCATGTCGACAACCCTTCCACCAGCCGAGGCCTTCCCGCTCGATTCACTGGTCACGCCCACGGAGAAGGGCATCGCCAGCCGCGTGCTCGCCAGGACCGCGGGGGGCAACATCACGCTCTTCGCCTTTGACGCCGGCGAGGAGTTGAGCGAGCACACCGCGCCCTTCGACGCGCTGGTGCTGACCCTGGACGGCGCATTGACGTTGACGATCGGCGGGAAGCCGATCCGCGCGACGCCGCACACCGTTGTCCTGATGCCGGCGAACGTACCGCACGCCGTGCACGCGCCAGAGCCCGCCCGCATGCTGCTGATCATGCTGCGGGAGACCAAGACCGCGTGACGCGTGCGCGCAGACGCGGGCGCGCAGACGCGTGCGCGCAGACGCGTGCGCGCGGACGCGTGCGTGGCCGCTTGCGCCAACTTGTCTAGGACCGCGTCCAGTCGCCGCGCAGGAACGCCAACGCCGTCTCGGCGAATCTGGGCGCGGCGTCCCCGAACACCGGACCATGCCCGCCGTTGGGAACGACCCAGAGATACGACCGCGGGATCGCCGCGCGCAGTTCCAGTCCGAGCGACACCGGATAGAACGGGTCGCGATCGCCGAAGACGATCAGCGTGTCCGCCGTAATCGTCCCCAGGTACGGCGGCGTGAAGTTCACATCGTCGTAAGTCTCCGCAAACGCTCGAGACTGTGCAAAGAGCTGCTGAATCTGGCCCTCGCCCTGTGAGTGACGCTTCCGCATGAGGTCCATGTCGGTCTTGCTGAACATCGCCTCAGTGGCCTGCCGCTGGATGGCGCGGGCCTGCTCGGGAAAGTAGGGCGGCGCGCTCACGATCACCATCGAGGCGATCGCACGACGGTTCGGCCGTCGCCATATGCAGAAGCGTGATCCCTCCACCGCTCAGGCCGATGGCCCTGGTTCGATCGATGCCGAGGTGGCGCAGCAGCGCCAGCACGTCGCGCGCCGCCTCGCGAAACAGGAACGAGCCCGACGGGTTCGTCGACGCGCCATGGCCGCGCAGATCCGGCGCGATGACGCGGTAGCCGGCCGGCGGTTCCGTGAAGATGTACTTCCAGTCCGCGCCGGAGCCCATGAACCCGTGCAGCCAGAGCAGGGGCTCGCCTTCGCCGGCTACCTCGTAGTGCAGATCGACGCCGTTGACGTGGAATGAAAACCCGGTCGACGCCATGCGCGAGCGGCTCAGGGAGTCAGATCCGCGGCTTCGACGACCCGCGTGTACGGGATTTTCGCCTGATCGTTCAGCGCCTTGACCGCTTCAGGGCTGGAGGCCTCGAACAGGCACATGCAGTGCGATTCGCCAGGCACAAACGTGCTTCGGATATACCGCACGGGCGTGCCCTCAGCCGTCAGCGCTTTCGCCGTGTCGATGGCCGCCTTTTGGGCCGCGGCAAGCTGATCCATCGTGACGCCGGGAAGATCTCGATCGACCATGTAGACCGCCATTGCGCACCTCCTTGATGGCTGATTCTACGCCCGAACCGGACCTTCTGCCGGTCCGGCTAAAGCCGCCTTTCGACGAAGCTCAAGACGGCCCTGAGTCTTTCACCGAAGGGCCGGACGCCACCGGAGCCGGGATAGGATGAGCGGTGACATGTCAGTGATCTCGCGGCGCGCGATGTTCGAGGCCGTGATCGCCAACGCCATCGCCGCGGGTTTCGCCGGTGCGCAAACCCGCGTCCTCTCGAAAGCACGACCGCTTTCGAAGGACGCCGTCACCCACGACTGGGCCGCTTTTCTCGGACCGACGCACAACGCGGTCTCGACCGAGACGAAGCTGACTCGAAAACTGCCGCCGCCCCTCGTCTGGGAGCTCGCCAAGGGCACCGGCTACGCCTCGCCGGCGATCGCGGGGGATCGGCTCGTGTTCCTCCATCGAGTGCGCAACGAGGAGGTCGTCGAGTGCCTGCACGCGGAGACCGGCGCGACGAACTGGCGCTTCCGCTATCCGACGGATTTCGAGGATCGCTACGGGTACAACAACGGCCCGCGATCGAGCCCGGTCATCGACGCCGCGAGGGCCTACACGGTGGGCGCCAAGGGACAACTGCACTGCCTCGATCTGGGCACCGGGAAAGTGATCTGGAAACGCGACCTGGAAAAGGAGTATCGCGTCCGGCAGGATTTTTTCGGCGTATCGTCCACGCCCCTGATCGAAGGCGAGCTCCTGATCGTGAACGTCGGCGCGCCGGGCGGCCCGTGCGTCGTCGGACTCGACAAGACGACCGGACGCGAAGTGTGGAGGGCCGGCAAGGAGTGGGGGCCTGGCTACGCCTCGCCGGTTCCGGCAGTGATCCACGGGAAGCGGCGCGTGTTCGTGTTTGCCGGAGGCGAGTCGACTCCGCCGGCCGGCGGCCTGATGTCGATCGATCCGTCGAACGGGCGCGTGGATTTCTCCTTTCCGTGGCGGAGCCGTTCGTTCGAGTCCGTCAACGCCTCGTGTCCCGTCGTGTTCGACAACAAGGTGTTCATCTCCGCGAGCTATCGAACAGGAGGCGCGCTGGTCGAGATCCGGCCTGACTTCACCCACAGACAGGTGTGGACGACGCAGGAGTTCGCGCTGCACTTCAACACGCCGGTGTATCGGGACGGCTATCTCTACGGGTTCGACGGACGCAATGAGCCCGACGCGTCGCTCGCGTGCGTTGACGCGGCAACCGGCAAAGTCGTCTGGCGCGAAACGCCCGAATGGACGGAGACGATCGATGCGGGCGGCCAGCGTCAGCAGCAGCGCGTCGGGACCTATCGGGGATCGCTCCTCGCCGTCGATGGGCAGTTCCTGTGTCTCGGCGAGATCGGACACCTGCTCTGGATGGACCTCACGCCGAAGGGATACAAAGAGGTTTCGCGCGCGTGGCTGTTTGCCGCTCGCGAGTCGTGGGGGCTGCCGGTGTTGAGCCGCGGCCTGCTCTACGTCGCGCAGAACACGCGCGACGTTCTGACCGGCGCCCAGCCGCGGCTGCTCTGTTACGACCTGCGGGCGTGAGGGCGCCGCACCGTGGTGACATTGACGCGGCTTCCGGCCAGCGCCACGCCGTCATTGACCGGCGACGCGACGTTCGCTAGTGTGCCCGCGGAGGGCTGCGGCATGTCGCACTCGACAGAACGAACCCGGCACGGGACGGCGGTTGGGGTCGTGATCGGCGGAATGGCGGCTGCAGTGATCTGTACTGCGCAGACCGGCAGACCTTCCGCAACCGCGCTCGAAATGGCGGTCGCGACGACGCACCCGGCCGCCCAGTCGAATGCGCTCTTTGCTTTTCACAGCAATCCCTGGCTCAACCTGCATCATTTCGCCAGGGCTTCCGCACGTGGCGGCCCGGCCCCGACCGGCCTCTCGGAGGAGGACAGCCGGCAATGGGCCGCCGGCGTCGAGTTCTACAAAGCCTACGCCGCTCGCGATTTGCTCCTGGACGACGGCATGGCCGAGATCAAGAGTGCGCTTCGAGGCGCCGAAACACGGACGAACCTCGCTGGGATCGAGATCAACGCTGACCTGAAATCGACGCTCGAGCGTCTGATGCCGATCTATCAAAGGCACTGGTGGCCGGAGCACGACCGCGTCAACCGCGTGTGGATCGCGGCAGTGCAACCGCTGCTCGAGCGGCATGGAACAGCGCTCAGCCGAGCGCTCACGAGCACGTACGGCACGACGTGGCCGAGCAACCCGGTCGCCGTGGACCTCTCCGTGACAGCGGGCCCGAACGGCGCGTACACGACCGGTCCGCCGACACACGTCACGATTTCATCGTCGGACCCCAGCCACCAGGGTCCTGCGGCGCTGGAGACGCTCTATCATGAAAGCTCGCACAGCCCCGTGAGTGATCTGTTCCAGCGCGTGATGGAGGCAGCGATCGAGCAGAAGGTGACGGTTCCGCGGCAGCTGTGGCATGGCGTGCTGTTCTACACCGCCGGCGAGCTGACAACGCGCGAGCTCAAAGCGCATGGCATCGCGTATACCCAGTTCGCTAGCCCGAGCCTGTATGCAAACCTATGCGGCGCCGGTTGCCTCGAGAAGATCGCGGAACACTGGGCGCCGCGCCTCGATGGAAAACGATCGATTGCGGACTCTCTGACCGCGCTCGTCGCCTCGTTCAAGTAGGATCGACGCGTTCCGCTTCCTGAATGACCCGCTTCCATGCCTGCTCCAGGTGCCGGCTGGTGGTGAGGATGTTTCCGATCCCGACGCGCATGACGACGCGCCCGCCCACGCGCGTGTGCGTGAGGTACGTCTCCCCGGACGCGTTGACCGCCTGGACGATGGCGACGTTCAGCCGATCGCAGGCCGCTTCACCGAGCCTGGCGGAAACGAAGCGAAAGCAGACCACCGCCATCGGCACGGGCGCGGCGAGAACGAAGCGCGGATCGGCCTCGACCCACCGCGCCCACTCCTGCGCGAGCCGGCAGTGGTCGCGGATTCTCGCCGCGAGGCCGTCGCGGCCGAAGGCGCGAAAGACCATCCACGCCTTGAGCGCCCGGAAGCGGCGGCCGAGCTGCACGCCGTAGTCCATGTAGTCGATCTCGCCGGCAGCGGCATCCCCGCGCAGATAGTCGGGCGTCAGCGCGAACACGGCGCGCAGAAGCTCGGGGCGCCGTACGAACAGCGCGCTGAAATCGAGAGGGACGAACATCCACTTGTGCGGGTTGACCACGACCGAGTCCGCCTGCTCGACTCCCTCCATCGCCCACTTCCCTTCGGACATCAGCGCCATCGCCCCTCCGTACGCCGCGTCCACGTGCAGCCATACGCCGTTCTCACGGCACGCCGCTGCGATGCCGGCAACGGGATCGACGCTCGCCGTCGACGTCGTGCCGACGGTGGCGATCGCGGCCATCGGTCGATAGCCCGGAGCGCAGGTCGTCCTGGATTGCCGTCCGCAGCGCCGCGACGTCGAGGCGAAACGCCCCGTCGCTCGGGATCCGGACCACGTTCCGTTCGCCGAGCCCGAGCACGATCATCGCCTTCTCGATCGAGCTGTGCGCCTGGTCGGAGGCATACACGCGATGACGGAGAACGTCGGTGCGGCCGGCCAGTCCCTCCTCGCGCACCTCGACGCCACAGCCTTCGCGCGCCGCGGCCAGCGCGTGCAGCACGGCGATCGATGCCGTGTCATACACGACGCCCGTGAATCCATCCGGCAGGCCGATCATGCGGCGGATCCAGCCGAGCACGACCGTCTCGAGCTCAGTCGCGGCGGGAGACGTCTGCCACGTCATCGCGCTCACGTTGAGCGCCGCCGCGATCATCTCGCCGACGAGCGCCGCGCCGTTCGACGTGCTGCCGAAATAGCCGAGAAAGGCCGGGTGGCCCCAGTGCACGATGCCGGGCATGACCACCGTGTCCATCTCGGCGACAATGTGATCGAGCGATGTGGGGGCATCGGGCGGATCGGCCGGGCAGCGCGCGGCGATGTCTCCCGGGCGGACGGCCGGGACGATCGGACGCTGCTCGATGGTTGCGCGGTAGTCGGCGATCCAGTCCGCGACGCGATGCAGGTGCGCGCGCAGGGCTTCGGGCGTCAGGTCCCCCACCAATGCCGGGGAACGTGACGGCTCGACGGCCTCGACAGACCTCTTTTGCGGGGTGCGGTCAACCATGATTCCCTCCGGCCCGGCGCCACACTCGAGCGTGACCGATCCTGACGCCGGCGGCCTCACGTACATCATGCCGATCCGATCGGCGGCGGCTGCCCCGCCCGATGAACTGGCGGAGTACCTGCGCTGGCTGACCGCCCGCGCGGAGACCATCGTCGTTGACGGATCGCCCGCCGCGATCTTCACGGCGCACGCCGCGGCCTGGGTTGACGCGCTCCGCGCCGGTCTGCGTCACGTCGCGCCGGCAGCGGAGCTCGCGACCGAGATGGGCAAGGTCGGGGGCGTCCTCACCGGCCTGCGGCTGGCATCGCACGCGCGCGTGATTATCGCGGACGACGACGTGCGGTATGACGAGGCGGCACTGAACCGCCTCGCGGCAGCGCTCGACGCCGCCGAGGTCGTCCGCCCGCAGAACTATTTCGATCCGCTCCCGTGGCACGCGTGCTGGGATACCGGCCGTATCCTTCTGAATCGGGTGACGGGGGGCGACTGGCCCGGAACGCATCGCGGTGCGTCGCGGCGTCCTGATCGCTACCGGCGGCTATGACGGCCGCGCCATGTTCGAGAACCTGGAACTGGTGCGCACGGTCGTCGCCGCCGGCGGCCGTGAGGCGCGGCTCGACGATCTCTTCGTGTTGCGGCGACCGCCGTCCGCGCGTCACTTCTGGTCGCAACGCGTGCGGCAGGCGTACGACGAGCTCGCGCGGCCCGGGCGCCTCGCCCTTCAGCTCGCCGTGCTGCCGGCGGTCACGGTCCTCGCCGCGACCGGCCGCTGGCGCGCGCTCGCCGCAGGCGCCATCGCGATCCTGGCTGGCCGCCGAAGCGGGGCGGACGCGGCACGGCGGGACCCGAGTCTTTCCTGTCCGCGCCTCGTTCTTCAGCCTCGCGTGGCTTGCCGAGCGCGCGGTCTGCTCGTGGCTGGCGGTCGGCGCGCGCGTGATCCTGGGCGGCGTTCCCTATCGCGGACGCATACTGCGGCACGCGGCTACTCCGATGCGGGTGTTGCGGGCACGCCACTCGGCGCGTCTCTGGAAGCCGGCGTCCCCTCGCGAACAGCCCGATCGCCATGGACCCGGACATCGATCGGCTTGAAACGGCCGTTGTTCGACAGCTCGGCCGAACACGCGGTGATCCCCACGATCACGTCCATCTCGGCACGCAGCACGAGACGATCGCCGGCGCGCGACCGCGGCGGCAGGATCCGCAACTCGCCGGACGGCAGCACATCGACGTTCATGAAGATGTTCAGCGTGGTCGGGATCGCGTCCGGCGTGATGCCGAACGGCTCGAGGCTGCGAGCGAGGTTCTCGAAGCAGCTCGGATGGTGCCCCGTGGTCTTGTAGAGGATCCGGAACATCTCCGGGCTGCAAGGCGTGAGCAGAAAATCGTGACGGCCCACCGTGTCTTCGACGATCGTCCACATCGGACGGCTGCGATTGGAGTACAGAACGTGGCCCACGGTGAGGTAGATGGTGTTCGCGTAGTCGATCGACCGTCCCGAAGACAGCCACTCGCTCCGGTTGTCGTGCGCGAACGAGGTGAGGTCCGAGACCTGCTCTCCCTCGGGATCGATGATCTCGAGCCGTTCGCCCTGCCTCACGATCAGAGCGGTCCCCGTCTGCGGCTCCAGGTGCACGTGGCGCAGAAGAGTCATGGCGATTCAGGGCGTACGTCGATGGAACGGGCAGCGCCACGCACTCCCCGTCGTGTCGCGCCCGGAGTATTGTTCGGCCTCGGACCGCTCGCCGAAGTCCGAGAGGCTCGGGTTGATGCTCCCCTGCAAGCGCGATGTCGCGCGCGCGGATCAGGTCCCGCAGCCGCTCGAAGCGGCCTTCGCGGCGCAGCCGCTCGAACTGCGCGTGCGGGTTGAACACCAGCGCCGGCCAGCGGAAGCGGCGTGCCAGCCGGGAGCTCCTCGGATGAAGTCCGACGACGAACAACGCCGTTCCGGCGAAGCTGAAGGAGAAGCGCGGATCCCGAGGGTCCGCGCTCACGGCCGGATCCCAACCCGCGGCCGGATCGTCACGTTCGTGCAGACGCTGCAGTTGGGTCCAGAGCCGGCGCTCGAACGCGCGCTCGCTCGCAGGCGGCCGGCCCGTGAAGATGGCGACGAACGCGGTCAAGCGGCTGTCGCCCGACGACGCCTGGCGGGCGAACCTGGCCAGGTCCGTCGCCAGCGCATCGGATACCTGGACGGAACCAAGGACGCCATACACGCGCAGGTGCTCGTCGCCGGGCCGCAGGGTGGTCTTCGCGGCAAGACACGGGAAACGCGCGTCGCCGACGAATTCACCGAAGGCCTCCCGGATGCGCCGCTCCAGCGGCGTGGCGCCACCCGATTCCAGCCGCATCCCGGGCGACGCAGAACTGGTGAGCCGCGTCGTCATACAAACATGTTCCGTACCCAGTTCGGGCTGAAGTGCACCTCCAGCCAGCCGGGATTGAAACGCAGGTCGATTCGCGCGGGATCGATGTGCACGCCGAGGTCGCTCAACTGGAGCGCCGGGGTGCGTTGCGCGCTATACGGCAGGACGAACCCCCGCATCTGCGTCCGCCCCCGGCCGGCCCAGGGCCGCGACATTGGCGGCGGCTCGCGCGCGCCACAGCGGGAGCCAGCCGTCCGCCGGCCGCCCGGCCAGCGAGTCGGCAGGGAGCGCCAGATGCTCGGACCACAGCCGCGCGCGCAGATCGGCGACGCCGCGCGAGCGCAATCCGCGAGCGGTCCCGTCGCGCACGACCACGTTGACGTCGAGATTGCGGACGTTGCGGAAGATCCGGCGCCCCACGTTTCCCGTGAAGTCGTCGCCATACGAGTGAAGCGAGACGCCGTCGAGGTTGGCGCTGCCACTGGTGGCCCAGACGTCGTCCACCACCACGACTTTACTGTGCACGAACACCTGGTTCAACGTCGCCGGCCCGCCACGTACGTCCGGCGCGACGCTCCACAACGCGAAGACGCCGGCTCGGGGATGCTCCAGCAAGCCGGATTCGGCGAGCCTCGCGTTCTGCCATCGCTGGTATGCCGTGACGTCGGGGTTCTGATTCAGTACCGACGATCAGCTCCAGATCGGGCTCGCGCTTCAACGCCTGCGCCAGCGCCGCGACCACGCGCCGCGCGCTCAGGTACTGATGCTCGATGTAGATGAGCGCGCGTGCGCCGGCGATCCCCTCGAGCAACGCATCGACGATCTGCGTCGCGCCGCCTGGCGCGCCCGAGAGCACGCCGGCCGGTGAGGTGCACACGATCAGCACGGAAGCGAGTGCGGGGTCCCCAGGTGCGCCGGCCGGCAGAGGGCATGCCGCCGGTTCATCGCCCGCAGAGTCGATCGACGCGTGGACCGGCTCGAAGGCCGTGACGCTCCAAAGCTCTGCGAAGATGCGCTGGAGCTCCGCGACCGGACTGCCGGTCAGCCGCACGGATACATCATGGAGCGGCCGCCCGCCGAGCTCACGGGCGGGCCGCCGCGCGTCCACCGGCGCATGCCGCGGGTCGTCCCAGTATCCGTTCGCGAACGGCGAGCCGAGAAGAAACGCTTCGGTCCCGTCCACGATGACCATCTTGGAGTGCTGGAGCTGCGGGAATCGGCTCAGGCCACGAATACGAACCGTGCCCGGGGTCGGCTTCAGCGTCTCCAGACGGCTGGCAAAAAACCGGCGGAGTGGCCCGGCGGTGTCGAGCAGCAGCGTGGCGTTCAACAGGATGCGGACGTCAACCGGGGCCCGTGCAACCGCCGCAGCCAGCGCCTCGGCGAGGACCGTTCCCGCACCTGGCGACGCTGAATCGCTTGTGGACGTCTCTCCGATACGCGACACAGTCGGCGTCGAAGGCGAGCTGCGTCATCCACACCGAGCGGCGCGCCGACGCGATGGCCTGGAGCATGCGATCGGTACGCGTCGGCGTTGTCGATCAGCCACTCCGTTGCGGGCGGACCCGGTGCGGGCGGACCCGGTGCGGGCAGACCCGTTGCGGGCGGACCCGGTGCGCGCGGAGCGATGCGCTCTCGGCGGCGCCCTGTGCAATCGGCACGTCCGAAGGCGCCGGCCCCGCGGGCCTCCCGGGTATGTCGAGCCCGATGACGCTCGCGAGCGCCGGGCCTCGATCGCAGCGGCGACCAGGATCGCGGCGCCGAGCGGGACGAGATAGTACACGAGACGATAGACGATGAGCGACGCGACGAGGCCGGCGCGGATTTCGCTGTCAGCGGCGGGCGCCAGCACTGAAAGTATCGTCGCTTCAAAGACTCCTGCACCGCCGGGCACATGACTCAACATGCCGATGGCCTGTGCCATGAGGTAGACGCTCACGAACACGAGATACGAGAACGGCAGTGCCGGCGGCAGAAGGACGAACAGCACGAACGCCGTCACGAGCCAGTCCACCGCGGCGAGCGCAATCAGCACCGCGGCCGTTTGCAGCGGTGGCGGCGAGAACCACGATCGTTCACGCGCCGCCGAACGCCACCGGGCTGAGAAGCTCCAGCCCAGGAACACGACGACAATCGCCGGCAGCAGCCCGACAGGCGCGTAAGAAATGCCGGGACCGGCGATGGGTGTCAACCCGAGCAACGCCATCGATGCGAGCAGGATCAGGCCCAGCGATATCGCCCCGGTCACGAACGTTGTCACGCGAGCGACCGTGACGGCGTCCAGGGCGTCGGTCGCGTACGCACGCAGGCGCACTGCCGCACCCGACAGGAGCGCCACACCGACGGACTGGCTGAACGCGTGGGCCACGAACGCCGTCGCCAGGGCTTTCCTGCGTGGCACTCGCCCGGCGCCGACGGCCCTGAGCGTGACGACTTCCATGGCGCCCAGCGTAAGGAAGCTGAAGGCGGTGCAGCCGAAGGCGAACCCCAGCTGTGGTCCGTCGTAGGCGCGAAGAACAGGCATCAAGGCCTCGCCGGAAACCGCGCGCAGCTGATGCCGGAGGGCAACGATGGCGGCTGCGAAGAGCGCCACGCGCAGGATGAGCGTGCCGTACCGGAGCCAGGGCGCGGGCCGCGACGCAGCCGACGGAGAACGCTGAAACGCTCGCAAACGATATGTGGTTCGCAAGACCGGTACCAGCTGAAGACCCTTGGTCTTCGCGAGTTCTTCGCGCATTTCGCTCCAGCTGTCACCCGTGAGTTACGTGGCGTGAAAGCCGGTGGAACGTATCCCGGATGAGGTTACAACGCGCGCGCATGGGTCACCAACACTTCGCCGCCGGTGGCCATCCCTGCCGGGGCGAGGAGTGACAAGATGGACGCGTGACTTTCCTGCCGTCCTCTCGCGGGCGCCTGACCGCGCACGACCTCGCGCGTTTCCCCGCCGACACGCTCTTCGATCGCCTCGGCCGCGCCGTCTGTCACGCGGGATGTCTTCCACGCAAGGAGCTGTACGAGACGTGGGAAGTCGCCAGACGGGTGCGGAGATTGTTCCGCGGCGGCCGGGTCATCGATCTCGGAGCAGGTCACGGGCTCCTCGCTCAGATCATGCTCATCCTGGACGACTCGTCACCGGAGGCGCTCGTCGTCGACAAGACGCTGCCGCCCTCTGCCGCGAAAGTCCGCGATGAGCTCGCCCGGGCATGGCCACGCCTGTCGGACCGGGTCACCTTCGTCGCGAACGGCCTCGACGATGTCGTGATCCTGCCCACCGACGTCGTCGTCTCGAGCCATGCGTGCGGGGCGCTGACGGATCGCGTCCTCGAGCGTGCCGCGGGGGCCCGCGCCCGCGTGGCCGTTCTGCCGTGCTGTCACGATCTCGCGGTCTGCGATGCGGGGGATCTGGCGGGCTGGGTGGAGGCGCCGGTCGCGATCGACATCCTCCGCGCGGTGCGGCTCCAGGGTCAGGGCTATCGCATCTGGACGCAGACGATTCCGTCGACGATCACCCCGCAGAATCGCCTCCTGCTGGGCGCCCCTAGCGCGGGAGCGAAGTGAGGCGCGGCCCTACTTCCGATCCTGCGCGCTGGTCGGCGTCTTCGGCTGCTCGAAATGATCCGCAATCCACTGCATCCACCGCCGCTGCACGTCGCGCTGGTGGACCGGATCGGCGGCGTTGTGCCCGGGGAGCGGGTACCCGACGAACTTCGTGTCGACGCCGTTGTCCTTCAACGCGTGATACAGCTTGAAGGCCTGCGTCGGCGTCACGCGGTAGTCGCCCATGTTGGTCATGACGAGCGTGGGCGTGCGGATCTTGTGCGCGTAGGTGATCGGCGATTGATCGACGTACGCCTTCATGCGCTCAGGGCTCGTCCAGGGCGAGCCGCCGAACCCCGCGCCGCGCCTGACGTTGGAGTCGCCGAGGTTGTACTGGTCGAGCCAATCGGTCACCGGCGCGCCGGACACCGCGACGCGCCAACCGGGATAGTGCCCGAGCAGCCACGTGGTCATGTACCCGCCGTACGACCACCCGGAGACGGCGATGCGCGACTCGTCCACGAACCCGCGCTTCTTGACCGCGTCGAGACCCGCCATCACGTCGCGACCCGGCCCGGCGCCCGTGTCGTTGTCGATCGCCGTCTGGTAGACGCGCCCGAGCTGATCGCTGCCCCGGTAGTTCGGCTGGAAGATCACCCACCCGCGGGCGGCGAAGAGCTGGGCCTGCGCGCCGAAATTCTCGAGCGATGCGGCACGCGGTCCGCCGTGGATGACGAGCACCAGCGGATACTTTCGCCCGGGCTGAAAGTCGGGCGGATACGTGAGCATCCCGTTGTGCGCAAAGCCGTCTGACTGCCACTGGATGGTCTCGGTGCGGCCGAGCGACAGCGCCGCGGCCGGCGCATTGAGATCCGTGAGCCGGCGCGGGGCGGCCGTCTCCGAGGCGAGGTAATAGAGCTCGGCCGGACGGGTCGTCGTGCTGCCGACGAACGCGAGCGCGCCGTCCTTGCCGACATTGGCATCGACCCAGAACGCAGAGGCCGGGCTGACGTCCCCGAGATTCAGACGCCGCGGCGCGCCGGCGACCGGGGTGGAGGCCGGCTGGAGCCACAGCGAGACGCGGGTCCCGTCGTTGGCGCCGACGACCAGCGATTTGCCGTCCGGCATCCACAACGCCCGCGCCATGTGCCGATCGATCGAGGCGGTGGCGCTGGCGCCTTCCCCGCCCGACGCGGGCGCCACGTAGATCTGGTTGAGATCGTTGCGGTCCCCGGCGGCCGGACGCCAGTAGGCGATCCGCGATCCGTCCGGCGAAAACACCGCGTGGGCTTCAAACTTTGGCCGGCCGGTCAGGGCCCGCACGCTGCCCGCCGCGACATCCAGCAGGTGGATCTGCGTCTGGTCGTAGTCGCCGGAATGCGGCGACGGCACACGGGTGAACGCGATCGATCGCCCGTCGGCCGACCACGACAGCGGCGACGCGGGCGGACCGGGGGGAAAGCTGGTCGGCAGGCTCCAGTCGCCCGACGTGAGCCTCCTGGCCTCGCCGCCGGCGGCGTTCACCAGCCAGATGTGCGTCGGCTGCGCCGCCGCCTGGATCAGAAAGTCGTCGTTCCCGATCTCGAACGAGCGATTGTGCCGCTCGATGCCGGACGCTTTCGCCGGTTCATCCGCGGCGGCAAAGGCGATCCTCGTGCCGTCCGGCGACCAGGCGAAGTGCTGCACGCCGGTCGCGCTGTCGGTGACGCGGCGGGCATCTCCGCCCGACATCGCCATCACGAACACCTGGGGCTTCGGATCCCGCCCCGGTGAGGCCGGTCCCTGCGCCAGGAAGGCGAGCTCGCCGCCGGTCGGGGACCAGCGCGGCTGTCCGACTCCGCGGCGGGCGCTCGTGAGCGTGCGCTGAGAGCCGGACGCGATGTCGATCAACACGATGTCGGCGTCGAACCGGTTCTCGTCGACGTTGGCGCGCGACACGACCACGGCGATCTGCTTCGCGTCGGGCGCGATCTGCGGATCCGAGAGGCGGACAATCCGGCCGTACGCCTCGAGGTCCATCCGGCGCGGGCTGCGCGGCCGCGGACCAGGTCACGGCCAGGCAGAGAAAGCGAGCAGCAGGCGTAAGTTCATGCTCCTCTGCTCCTCTCGTCTGCAACGCGTGGACGCCGTCAGGGTAGCACCTGCGATGCTGGCGTTGAACCTGCGGCGCGGTTGGCTACAAGCCACGGCGCTTAAACAGGTCGTCGAGCTCAGTTTTGCGGGCTTCAGCGCGTCAAGAAGGTCCTGCGCATTCTCTGGCGCGCTATCTGGCACTGGCAATTGGGCGAGGCGTTTCCTCGGGTCGATTTCCTTCAATCTCTGCGACATGTTATCCTCGTCTGTGCCGGAAGAAACCACGGGGTTAGGAGCAATTCAAACGCCTGCAGCTGTTCAACTGTTGCCGTCAGCGGACGCGACTCCCCGGTTTTGTACATCACTTTGGAAATCTGCTGGTGCGAAGACCCGACAGCCGGTCGACAACCGCCGGATCCAAATCGCTTCGCGATACCGTAATCTGATCGATAAGCGGTCCCGAGGCCATGGTGATGTGTGTACCGAACCGTCGCTGCCGGTCGGCTTGCTGTCTGACTTACCCTGGCGCCAGACCTCCACCTGGACGCTCGCCAGGCCACCGCCTCGCGAATCCAGGACAGACCCATGCACCATGATGTCTTTGGGACCCTGGCCGAAGAGGCCACTTGGGATCAGCCGAAGGCGAGGGCGCCAAGAGTCGCACCAATAAGCGCACGGTGAGTCATCATGGTTTGTCTACCTCCAAGGGCACGAGATGCAACTCCTGGTTGATCGGTTGAACCAACCCGCCAACCCGATCAGTCATCTCGAGCGCGATCGCAACTATCTGGTCACCCGCCTGCGAGGGCGGCACCTGAAGCACTGGGCCTTTGGCAGAATTGACGACGAGAGGCTCGAACCACGTCCCCAGGTTGTACCTGGCGCGAAACGCAACGACACGTAGCTGATTTGGCCCGACTGACAGAGGAATTTCAATTCTGGGCGTGGCCCTCGCAAATGGATCGAATCTCTATTCGGAGGAGCTGATAGTCTGCCGCTCGTCCGGATGCCACCTCCCCGCGTCCTTCGACACTGAGACCGTTCGCTTGGGGCTCCAACCATCGGTGGTTACTTAACCAGTCGTCACCGGGAGAGTTCACCAGGGCCACGCGAGCGCGCAGTGATCCAGGCAGCACAGGCCGCGACCACGCATACCAGCCGGCAGCCAGCAGCCCGGCTATGGCGACGAGCACGCAGACTATTCTTACCACCAGGCCTGACACGCGACGGTCTCTCGAGGCGTAGAGAGTCTTCGCGTCGATTTCGTCATCCGGTTGGCTATTCGTCTCGGTCGCACGAAGCGGGTTCCACAAGGGCTCGGAGAGCGTTCTCTCGACTGCTTCCTGAAACCTGGGACTGCGCGCCAAAGTATGGCGGGCGGTTTCATAACCGTGTTGCACGAGCGCCGTAACCTCAACATCGCTGAATTTGTCGAAGTCCGTCCTGGTACTGGTACTGTAGCTGTCGCTGCACGCCGCCTGAGAGCACCGGGCCCGAAGAGTTGTCGACTTCCGAACTGATTGGGATGACTACGACGTTAGAAGTGCTAAATGCCGTTTTGTCGAGCTCATAGAGCCGGTGCGACGCAATATCGAACGAGCGCCACGCCGTCTTGAGGACGCGAACGAATTTCGGCTCGCCGCCGGCGCGGCTCCATTCGAAGCCAAGACTGGCGCCGCTCCGAATGGCGGGATTCGCAGCGCCGGCGGCGCGCGCCACATGCAATGATCTCAGACCGAGGTTGTCGTAGACACCGCCATCGGTCAGAAACAACACATCGTGCCCGAAGTCCCTCTCGACACATGAAGTCGTTCCGCAGTGATCCGCACAGGTGGAAAAAAGGCTGAGAACGCTGACGACGCTGCAACGGCGAGTGCGAGCGGCTGATCTCACTCTTAATCAGCTTCTCCGGCCTGGTAATGTCGGGGTGGAGTCCGTCCGCGTCAAAAAACGCCTGAGTGCCCATCGTCAGATTGGTCGCGACAGGAGAGCGCCGGGCGCTTCTGGCCTTTGAGGTCCTTCAACCGGCGTGGTCCAAAAAGATAGTTCGAATAGTAGGTTTCCAACAGGTCTGTCGGCGATCTGTAGGACCGCCAAACCATTGCTCCTCGCAAGTCAGACTGTGCGAGGCGAATCAAGTCCTTCGCCGCTGCACGGAACGTTTCACCCGATTTCACGTAGTCGGGCCATCGAGACACCAGATGCGCCGCGAGAATGCTGCCACCCGAGACCGAATGAATGTGTCTGACTTGCGCCAACAGCCCGGCGTCGAGGAGGAGCCGAACAACTCCCAAGTGAAACAAGGTGGCGCGGAAACCGCCGCCCGAAAGGCACAGATTGACCGACGGTAACTGGTCGGAATTCACGTTCGCCGTGTCCTCGGTGGTCATGTCAGAACCAATCCGTTGGCGCGGAGATTCTACGTCTTTATGAAATCGCGGAACACGACATTTCCCACTGGGTTACGTTTCCAGCCGTGGGTGGAAAGCGTTCATGCGCCCGCGATGATCTGGTCGAGCCGCTGGCTGCGTTCCGCCATGGAGAGGTCCCCGCTGCCCTCGATCGTCATCCAGCCGCTGAAGTTGACCGATTCGAGCGCCTGACGGAGCACGGGCCAGCGAACGTTGCCTTCCCGGATGTTGACCCCCTGGCCCATGCCATTCGGATCGGCCGGGTCGAGCCGGTAGTCCTTCACGTGGATCCGTACGGTCTGGTCGCCCAGGGCGAGAATCCACTGCTCGGGCGGCGCGAACCGCACGTGATTGCCGATGTCGTAGTAGGCCTTGACCCACGGGCTCTGGAACGAGCGGACGAAATGACTGAACAGATCCGGCTTGACCCAGAGATGGTTCGTGACGTTTTCCAGCGCGACGATGACCTTGGTCTTTTCCGCCAGCGGGATCAGGCGGCGGACCCACTCCCGTGACGTGTCGGTGGCGTGGTTGTGGACCTTTATGTACTCCGCGAACCGCGCGTTGTCGCCGTACACCACTCGCGTGAGGTGGCCGGTCTTCTCGTCGAACTCGATTTGGTATTCCCACGGCCTGGGCATGGCGACCGGCGTCCCGCGTCCGTTCCGCTCGCCAATCCAGCACGGCACGAGCAGGATGGCATCTGCGCCGAACGCCTCGGCCTGTACGCAGCGCGCCCTCGGTGACCTCGAACGTCTTCTGCGCGGCGCTCGCGTCCGGGTTGTTGAACTCCGCCCAGCCTCGCGTGACCGAGTGAATGCGCAGCCCGATTTTCTCGGCCACGATCCGCATCTTCGCCGCGTCGTCCGGGGGGATCACGCGGCCTTCGACGCCGTCGAAGCCGGCGGCCTTGATCTGGGTCAGCTCCTCTTCGGTGGGCCGCGCGATGAGCGCCTTGCGAAGCTTGGTCTTGAACGTGAACGGCGCCGCGGGAGCCGCCGGTCTCGCCTGCTCCCCCGCGCCGCGTCCCTGCGTCTGTGCCCCCGCCGCACTCGCGCCGAGGCTCAAGCCGGCCGCGAGAGATGCCGAAGTGGTGAGGAACTCGCGACGATCGATCGTCATATCAGCCTCCAGGACCGGGCACGCGCCGCCGGACGCGCTGATTATGCGGTACACCGGGCTTCCGCGCGAGCGCCGGTTTCGAGTCGCCCGTCCGGCCAGCAGTCTTTTGGCTCACGGATTATCACAGCGGGAGAACTTCCGAGACCGCGAGGCGTTCGAGCAGCACGGTGTCGGCGGTCGCCAGCTTCCAGCCGCGAACCCGCGCGTGCCCTGCGAGGAGACGATCGAACGGATCGCGCGTCCAGCTCAGCTCGCAGGCCGCGGCAAACCATTTCGCCGCCGCAGGCTCGTCGAGCCGCCACCGATAGTCTTCGGCCAGCGTCGCCGGCGACTGGCCTTCGCTGAGACGCAGCCGCCCTGCCTCTGCCAGGAATTGAATCTCGAGCACGCTGGCAGGCGAGAGATAGATCCGCGGGTACCGTTCGAGAGGCCGGACGCGGCGATGGCCCTGCAGGATCCAGATGGCCGCGTGCGTATCGAGGAGGATCACCGCCGCTTTCGCCTCGCGGCAAACGCCAGGCCCTTCGCGCCCGGCTTCCACGTCCACTGCCCGCTCATCACGCCGGCATCGACGAAATCGAACACCGGCTTGCTCGGCCTCGCGGGCCGATCCGTCTCGGCGACCAGCTGGAACCGGACACCGCGCCGCTCGATGATGACCGGCATCCCTTTTTCGGCCTCGTCCAGAATCTCCCCGAACCGGGCCCGCGCTTCGGCAACCTTGAGCGACTTCATGATGTGTACATTGTACACCATTCGGCCGCCGTCCGGGCGTGCCCTCTCACGGGGCGACAGGCACGAACGATGGAGCCGCCGCCGTCCCCGTGCGCGATCGCCGCAAAGCCGATCGCGCCGCAACCCAGGAAGCGTGAGGACGGCAGGACCGGCGCCCGGCGCGAGTGCCGGATGAGAGAACGTCGATGCGCCAGCCGCGCTGCCCCAGGGCGCGCGTCGAGGTGGACCTTTGCGGAAGCCGCTCCCGGCTGGCGGCCACCTGCAACCCCTCGGATTGAAGCCTGACCGCGGGACCGCATGTGACTCTTTAGCAATGGCTTAGCGTGTTACCTCCGTTTGCGATGGCCGTGACCCTCGTGTCCTTGAGGTAGCCCAGCGCGCGGACGACCTTGGTGCCACCTGAGAGGTGAACCGATGGTCATGAGCCCTCGTCCGCATCCGGCACGCGTCGCGGCCGCCGCCGCGTTCGTCGGCTGCTTCAGCCTTGTTTCCCTTGCCGGCCAGGTCCCCGTCCCTGGCTGGGACGGCCCTCCCCCGGACGGGATCTCGCGTCCCCAAGCCGCCCGGGAGCCTGGCACGCCGGCAGGCCCGCCGCCGAATCTCAAGAGCGGTGTGTTCCAGCCGGTGGTCGAGGCCATGTGGCGCCAGTCGCCGACGTTTCGCCGACAGTGTCAGCGGCTGGCGGCGGAACGCACGCTCGTCGTGACACTGGCCGTCGCTCCGTCGCAGCGCCCGGCGTTTTCACGGGCATGGACGGAGATGTCGCGCAAGGACGGGACACTGAGGTTCGCGCGCGTCATCATCCTCTCGCCGAACGACACAGTGGAGCTCATCGCACACGAAATCGAACACGTCATCGAACAGCTGGACGGCGTCGCGCACGGTGACCGCTCGTCTACGAGCTCGACGCATGCGGCGGGTGCCGGCGTACGAGACGGCCCGGGCCGTCGAGATCGGACGCCTGGTCGCGGGCGAGGTCCGGACGAACCGGGGACGCATCGTGATGAGGATTCCCCTGCGCGAGCAACCGGGCGGTGCGCTGGATCCGGCGTCGGCCAGCGTCAGCGCTGACGGACGATTCATTGCGTTCACGTCGGTCGCCAGGCTGGAGGCGGCCGACGAAGACGATGACGCAGACCTGTACGTTCTCGACATCCAGTCCGGGCGCACCACTTTGGAATCACCCTCGTCTGGATGGGCGAGTCGCTATCGATCAATCGTGTTCCCGCGGATCAGCGGTGATGGACGGTTCATCGCCGTGCAGGCCATTGCGGAAGACGCCGCATCGACATTCGCCTGGCAAGTAGTCGTGCTCGATCCGGCGCGAAAGCGACCGCTCTCGTTGTCAGCGTGGATTCGAACGGCAGACTGGCCAACGGACATTGCACCCAGGCCGCGATCAGCGCCGATGGGACCGCGGTCGTGTTCGAGTCCGTGGCAACAAACCTCGTCGAGTCCGGAGACGCCAACGGAAACGTCGCCGACATCTACATGGTGAGGCTGGCCGGGGCGGCGTTGCGCGCGTCAGCGTCGCGAGCGATGGGTCTCAACCGATCGCCGGTCAGAGCGTGACGCCGAGCGTCAGCGCGGATGGGCGCCACGTCGCGTTCATGTCCACCGCGGACCTCGAATGCTCCGGCGCGTCAACGTGTCGAGCGTCCTCCGGCCGTCGCAAGCCCGTGGCGAAGATCTACTTGCGCGATACGGCGGCAAAGACTACCTCGCGGGTCAGCATCGCCTCCGGCGGGAAGGATCCGAACGGCCCGAGCTCCTGGCCCTCGATCAGCGGCGACGGCCGCTCCGTGGCGTTCGTGTCGGAAGCGTCGAACCTGGTGCGGCGCGATGGGAACGGTCAGGCGGACATCTTTCTTCACGACACGTCGACCGGCTGCGACCGAGCTCGTGAGCCGTCGCCCCGACGGCCGCCCGGCGAGCGGCACGAGCCGTCTTCCGGCTGTTTCGGCGGATGGAAAGACCGTCGCATTCCAGTCGCTGGCGTCGGACCTGATCTGCGCGAAGGACTGCGCTTCCGCCGGCCGCGACATCAACCTGCTTTGGGATGTGTTCGTGTACGAGCGATCGTCCGGCCTGGTGACCCGCGCGAGCGCCGACGAGACGGGCGAGTGGATGGAGCCGAGCCGCGCGCCTTCACTGAATGGAGATGGACGCGTGTTGGTGTTTGCGTCTCGCCATCCCATCGACCACGAGGACATGCGTCACGATGACGACCTGTTCGTCTGGATGCGCGGAGGTAACTAGTCGAAACGTCAAGTCGCCCAGGACCTACCGCTTGAAGTTCTCGAGTATCCAGATGCCGCCGGTTGGTTTGACTAAGGGGGATCGCCAATCGGCCGCGGCTGACGCCCATTTCGAAACTCGTGAGACTGTCCCATTCGTTCGCCCGGAGCGGTAAAACGCGTCAACTGAAATGGCCGTCCGACTGGCCGGCCCGCGATCGGGTCGAACTCGATACCCCACACCGCCCCCAGTCCGCCTTCGTCAGTCACGAAGTAGATCACTCGCCCGTCGTGCTGACCATCGCGGCTTGTCGGCCCAACTCGTCACCATCCGTTACCCACGTCCATTCATCGCTCTTCGAGTGACGGCTCTTCGAGCTGACCACGGCGAGCCTCGAGCTGTGCCCTCCCCGGACGGCGTTGAAGCCGATCCAGCGCGAGTCCGGTGACATTCTGGCATTCCAGAGGCTGTAATCCGTACTTGACGTCACGATCTGAGCCTCGGTTTCCGCTCTCGGCGCCGCCGAGAGCGGGAGAAGCATGATCGACATTTGTTCGAAATTGTTGCGAATGCTCGACGAAATGACGAAGCGACCATCTGTTGACCACCCGGTAGGGACCTCGGACGCCCACGTCGCGACTTCTTCCCGAAACGGGGATGTCAGCTGAGACTCCTTCCCCGTCTGCAGCGTCGAACGTTTTGAGCGACGCTTCGTGGCCACTATCTCGGTGAGGGCGCCTGCCCGGGCGCGACGTAGCGATACGCGATACGCATGCCATCCGGGGCCAATCGAAGACTGATTCGCACCTCGCCGCTCCCCGCGTCGGTAGACAGGAGCAGCCGATCGGGCCCGTCGGGAATGCCGCGCGTCCGAAGTTCCCCATCGCTGCGGCTGCCCTGTCGCGCCGCCCAGTAAAGCAGCTTCGAGCCATCGCGCGTCAACTCCGCGGTCGTCGCGACCGTCTCCAGCAGGCGTCAGCGGCTGAGGAGCGCCCACGAATCCGCTTACCGGAGGCATCGCAGCGCATACAACCACACGCGCGCGTCCGGAGTCGGGGCGGCATAGGCGATTTTGAGCCCGTCTCGCGAAAGGGCGATCTCCCTGTTCGGCCCGGCACTCGTCAGACGATGCGGTCCGCTTGTGACGGCCGAGGTAGCAGGGTCGATGGTGACCATCCAAGCGCTTCGCACACTCTTCAAACTGCCTAAGAAGTACAACGCAGTACCATCCGGCGCCCAGGCCAGGTCTTCGCCTGTCCCGAATCGTAAGCCCCAACTCGCGAAATCGCTGTTGCACGGCCTCGTTGACGCTGAACCGGCTGCTCGTTCCCTTCTCAGGGTCGAGAGTCAAGAGACGAACAATGTCGGTGGGTTGGGCGAGAAATGACAGGCGCCCGTCGGGATGCCACCCATCGGCCCCATCAAGGTCTCCCCCATAGACCGCCTTTTCCGAATACGCACCGGCGGTGTTGAGTTGTCGAGGGGTCGTCCCGGGCTTCGGTCGGACCAGATTCAGTGTCCCGCCGCCATCAAACCACCTCGACCTGAAATAGATCCACGAACCGTCCGGTGACCAGCGCGGCCGGAAGCCAGAGTCGGTGATCCGCTCTTCGTGTCCTCCAGTCGCGGGGACCACGAAAATCCCACCCCCGCCGCGCTCCGAGCGGAACGCGATGCGGCCGTCCGGCGACCAGTCCGGCTGCCAATCCGAAGCGGGGTCCGTCGTGACCTGGACAGCGTTGCCACCGGCCACAGGTTGCTGCCAGATATCGAAGTTGCCCGACTTGTTCGACGTGTAGGCAATGAACCGGCCGTCAGGGGAAAACGTGGGCTGGGTTTGAAGGCCTGGATCGAACGTGAGCCGCGTGGACTCAGGAACAGGCGGGCCTGGATCGATCCGCGGCCGGAGCGCCTGAATCGCGAGGGCTGCGAGAAGCAGCGCACCAGCAACGGAGGCTACGACGACCGCGGCTCGCTTCCACTTCCGGGCATCACTCGCCGAATTCGACGCGACGGGTTCCAGAGTGACTGTCTGCGCAGCTGGAACCTGGCCGATCCTCAGCAGCGGCCGACAAGCGCGCCGTCAATCGTGCCGATGAACCTGTCGCCGCGGCAGGACCCCGTCTCGATGTATTTCGGCACGTCCGCGGAGTCGCCGAGCGCCTCGCGCAGACGTCGCACCGCGGCGTTCAGCCCGTGCTCGAAGTCGACAAACGTGTCGGACGACCACAGGCGATCGCGCAGCGCTTCGCGGGTGACGAGCTCGCCAGGGTGTTCGAGCAGGGCTTTGAGGATTTCGATGGACTGATCGGGCACCCTGAGGCGGGTGCGTCCCTTGTGCAACTCGCCAGAGCGCAGGTTCAGCTCGAACGCCCCGAAGCGAACATGACGCGCGGGCGACGCCGGTTCGTGCATGGCAGCCCCTCTGGCAGATGGACGGCCGAAGTCTACTACGGCGATGACAAGTTCCAGAAACCGTGAGGACGGCAGGACCGTCGTGCCGGCGGCTGGTGCGCTGGATGATGAGCGCGGCGGCGCCCGGACGGGACTCGATCAGAGCCAGCCCGCGGTCGGCGCCGAGCACGCTGACGGCGGTGTCGAGACCGTCGGCGTCGAGGCCGTGCCGCGCGATGACGGTGACGGTGATGTCGTCGACGAGACCCATCCCCGAAGACGGGATCGATGATGTGGGAGTAGCGGCGGCCGTCGACGTCCAGGTGCTGCTCGCTGCTGCCCGACGTCGAGACTGCCGCGTTGGTCAACTCCAGCACTCCAGGGACGCTCACGATGCGACGCGTCGCCCGAGTGGACGCCGATGCGCCAGCCGCGCTGACCGGGCGGCGCGTCGCTGAACGCGAGGTCGCCGCTCACGGCCACCAGCGCGCTGCGCACGCCGAGCCCGCCGAGCACCTCGATGGCCTCACTGGCGGCGTAGCCCTTGCCGATGGCGCCGACGTCCAGCGCCATGCCGGCCATGTCGAGCGTCACGGTCCGATGCGCGGCGTCCAGGTGGAGCTTGCGGAAACCGCTGCGGCTGGCGGCGTCCTGCAACGCGGCGCGATCGGGCACGCGCGCGGTCTTCCGTGCGTCGCGCCAGAGCCGGATCACGGGGCCCTGCGTGATATCGAACGCGCCGCCGGTCGCCTCCGCCAGCTCCTGCGACCTGGCGAGGACGGCGAACAGATCTTTGCTGACAGGCACCGCGCGGCCGCTGGTCCTGCGTGATTTGATTCAACTCGCTGTCGGGGCGGTAGTCCGAGAGGACGGCATCAAGGGCGCGGATGCGATCGAAGGCGGCGCGGAACGCGTGGCCGGCGGCCTGCTCGTCCGGCGAGTAGACCGTGATCCGGACGAGCGTGCCCATGTGAGGCTCGACGGCCTCATAGCGGTGCAGCTCCGCCCGCGGCGCACCGGCCAGCAAGGTCATCGCGAGGCAGAACAGCTTCCAGCGACCAGCTTCCAGCTCCAGCTCCCCGCTATCAGTTTCCCGCTCCCAGCTTCCCGCTTCCCGAAAGCGGATGCCAGATCTCGAGTCCCGGTACGATCACCTATCAGTACGGATCCAGCTCGACGCCGTTGTTCCAGGCGCGATACATCTCTTCGGCGCTCGGCAGGGTGGCGGGCCGGACGAGGCGGAAGCCCAGCCACTGCGCGTCGGTCATGTACCAGATGCTCTTGGGCAGTTGAGGATCCTGCTTCTTCCAGTCGGGATCGGACGGCACACGAGCCGTGCACCCCACACCGTTCCTCGTCGTCGTTCCACGAGCCGCCGCGGACGGCATGCGGATACGGCGTGGTGGACTTGACCCACGGGTTCTCCGCCGGCGCGGCTGTGTACGGCGCGTACTGATCCAGCGTCCACTCCATCACGTTGCCGAGCATGTCGTACAGGCCCCACGCGTTCGGCTTCTTCGTCCCGATCTTGTGATACGTGCCGTCGGTGAAGCTCGGCAGAGGCTGAGTTCTTCGCAAACCACGCGTAGTCGCCGAGCTGCGCCGGGGGGATGGCGGCCGTGCTCCCCGCCCGGCACGCGTACTCCCACTCGGCCTCGGTCGGCAGGCGGTAGTACTCGCCGGTCTTCGCGCTCAGCCACTGCGCGAACTTGTTGGCGGCGTGCTGGGTCATGCTGATCGCCGGAAAGCCGTTGTTGCCGCGGCCGAAGCTCATCTCGAGGTGCGGGCGCCGTCGGGACGGCTCAGCGCGTCCACCACCGCATCGGGATGCTCGGGCTCCTTCGCCTGGTCGGCGAACATGAACATCAGATACGCGTCCCACGTCACTTCGTGCGTCTGCATCCAGAACGCATCGACGCGCACTTTGTGCTGCGGCCGCTCGTCGGCCTTGCCACGGAGCGCGGCCGATCCCATCAGGAACTCGCCGGCGGGCACCGGAGCCATGCCGTAGCTGAAGGTCGTGTTCGGGATGGTGACTTTGTAGGCGGCCGGCGGGCCGCTTCGTCTTGCTCGCCCGCTCCTCGATGCGCGTACGGATCCGCCGGACCGCGGCCAGTTGCTTCGGGTCGAGCGGCTTGTCGGTTGCTGGGTGAAGAGAGTGGTCCCCGCCATCGCGACAAGGGCCACGGCGAGGACTGCCGGGAGGCGTTGCTTCACAGACTCAGATCACCTTCGACTGGCCGGGCTGCGCCAGGCCAGGCACCTCGTGCTTCGCGGTCCAGTCGATCGGCTTCGGCACCAGGCTCACCTCCGAATTCAGCGCCTGCTCCCAGGTGACCTGCTGGCCCGTGTAGGCCGCCTGGCGGCCCATGATCGCCAGCAGCGTGCTGGTGGCCAGGTTCAGGTCGTCGTTCTTGGGCTTGCCGGACCGGATCGACTGCGAACAGCACGTCGTGCTCGCGCTGGTACATGTCGTATTCCTCGCCCTCGAACTGCCACTTGACCTTGCCGTCCGGGGTTTCGATCCGCGGCTGGCCGCCGCCAAGGAGCAGCGTGGCGTCGGTCCCCATGACGTAGTCGAGCGTGCCGTTGAAGCAGCCCGTGGACTGGCGGTTGGCCAGGAACACCCGGTAGCCGTTCGGAAAGAGGTAGTTGACCGCGAAGTGGTCGTAGATGTTGCCGCCGTTCGCGGGAACGGCACGGCCACCGACGGCGACCGCGCTGATCGGCGGCTGGTCGTTCATGATCCACATGATCTTGTCCGCGTTGTGCACGGCCTGCTCCACCAGGCTGTCGCCGCAGAGCCACGTGAAGTTGTACCAGTTGCGAATCTGCCACTCGATGTCGCTCATGCCGGCCGGGCGCGTGCTCTCGGGCGGCATGGGCTTGACGGGATTGGTGTAGTACGTCGAGTAGTGCGCGACCGGCCGGCCGATGGCGCCGTTGCGGACCTGCTGGACGGCGTCCTGAATCATGTTGTTGTAACGCCAGCAGAACCCCGCGACGAGCGCGAGGTTCTTCGTCTGCGCCAGCTTCTGCGCCGCCATGACCTCGCGCACCCCCGGCGAGTCGGTCGCGCAGGGCTTCTCGCAGAAGACGTGCTTGTTCGCGTTGACCGCCGCCGTCAGGTGCTGCGGCCGGAAGCCGGGGGCGTCGCCAGCAGCACGACGTCGACGCCGCTGTTGATCACCTTGTCGTAGGCATCCAGCCCGAAGAAGGCGTGGTCAATCTTCACGCGCGACCCGAACTGCGTGCTGCCCCTCAGCCGGGTAGCCGCCTGCTCGACGATGGCCTCGTCGATATCGGCGACGGCGGTCAGTTCGTTGTTGGGGTCCGCGAGCAGCGCCTGTCGGGCCGCGCCGGTGCCCCGGCCGCCGGCGCCCACAAGGCCGACTTTGACGGCATTGGTGACCGTCTGGGCGGAGATGATGCCGGGAAAGCCGGCCGCAATCACACCGGCAACCGTCCCGGTCTTCTTGAGGAAGTCGCGGCGCTCGATCTTGTTCGATTCGTCTTTCGGTGTGTTCGCCACAGTGTCCTTCCAACTGTAGAAGTCCTGTCGCCAGGAGCCCGATAATTTCAGGGATCATACCGCAAACATTCCCTCGCCGCGCCGATGCCGATAGAATCATCTTCATGACGATCCGCCCGCGCTCCACGCGTTCCGTCCGCACCTTTCTTACCGCCGCGGGTGCGTTCCTCGTGCTGTTCGCCGCCCTGGCGGCCGATCGAACCCAGACCGCGAAGGCGGCCGAGCCCGCCTGGCAGCCGCTCTTCGACGGGAAGACGCTCGCCAACTGGAAGCCGACGAAGTTCATCGGCGAACGCGAGGTGAAGGTGGAGAACGGACAGCTCATCCTGGAGGCCGGCAACCCGCTGACGGGCATCACCTGGACCGGTCCGGAACTGCCGACCACCAACTACGAGATCGCGCTGCAGGCCATGCGCGTCGAGGGGCGCGACTTCTTCGCCGGCGTGACGTTCCCCGTGGATGCCTCGTTCTGTTCGCTGGTTCTCGGCGGGTGGGGCGGCACCGTCGTCGGGCTGTCCAGCATCAACGGCATGGATGCGTCGGAAAACGACACCTCGCAATCGATCGAGTTCGAGTCGGGACGCTGGTACAGCATCCGCGTCCGCGTGACGCCCGCGAAAATCGAAGCCTGGCTCGACGAGCGGCAGATCGTCAACCAGGACCTCAAGGGCAACAAGATCGAGACGCGGATAGAAGTGGACCCGTCGCAGCCGCTTGGTGTCGCCTCCTTTCGCACGAAGTCGGCCCTGCGCGACATTCGCCTCCGGCGCCTCTAGAAGGGGTTTCAAACCCGCGAGGTCCGGCTAAAACCGGATGCCACCTTCGGTTTTGAAACCGGGTCTAGTGTCTCGTCTCAGAATTCCTGTTGCATTCGGCCGGCGCTGCATCCCGTCTGGCGGCGTTGCTCCTCCCTCAAATACGCGCAGTATTCTCGGTCGTCGCGCCTTGCCAGCCGGGCGCATCGCCGCCCTCGATGCTAACAGGACTTCTGAGACGAAACACTAGCCCAGCGGTCATACAGCTCTCCCAGCGCCGCGCGGAGATTGCCCTCGTGCCGTGCGTGGATCTCGACGCCTTCCCGGGCTGACAGCGGCTCGCCGAGCGACGCGGCCAGGCTGCGCAACAGCTCGGGGGACGTTTCGCAGAGGTGCAGCGTGGGCAGCCGGCCGGCGCGGTGGGTCGTGATGACCAGCCCGCCGGCGCGCCTCGCGCGATGCGCAAGGCGCCGCCAATCGAGGAGGCTCAACTGCTCGGCGCCGTCGCACAGGACGAAGTCGCCCTCGTCCCATCCGGCGAGGAATCCGGGCCGGCGCCGGTCCGCATTGAGCCGCAGCAGGTGGATTCGCCAACGCTGCTCTTCCAACCGGCCGGCGAGATCTTCGAGCAGCGTGGTCTTGCCGCTCCCCTGCGGTCCCACGATCGCGGCGCGCCGGCCGAGCCGCGCAAGCTCCGCCATGAGCGCCTGCCATTCCGGAGGCGAAAGCCGATAGCGTTCGCGAAGGACCCGGTGCACGGCAAACGGATTATCGCGGGCGCGTCGCATCACTCCTCCGCTCCAGCAGAATCTCGCGACCCTCGGGGGCGAGCACGAACTCCCAGCGCGCCGCGGTTTCGTCCGCCACCAGCTCCACCGCCCAGATCAGCGAGATGAGCCCGCCGGAGAACGAATACGGCGCATCGGGAAGAGTGAACCGCGCGCGATGCTCGCCGTCCCCGCCAGGCGCCGGCACGCGCTCGGTCGCGACGACACCCACGTCCTCGGTGCCCTTCCCGCGAGTGAACCAGAAGAGCCGGATCTCGAGCGACGTGGGGGCAGACGGCAGCGACCACCGCGCCACGAGCTCGAGCACCTCGCGCGGCTTTCGAGAGGAATCTCCCCTCGCGGGAGCGATCGTGAGTGGCTCGCTCATGAATCGCGGGGCGCCACGGTGAGAGGAAACTCATCGTCGCTGTCCGGCCAGTTGCGCACCTCGCCGTGGGCGCGGATCAGCCACACGATCTTGTTGTGGGCCGCTTCGAACGAGTGCATCGTGCGGGCCGGAATCGTCACGCTCGCGGAGCCGGCGCGCGCGATTTCCGGCGGGCGCTGATCCGCCAGCGGGATGGTCGCAAAGACCATCGCGTCGGTGGTCGTGTCGGTGCCCCGGGTGTACGTCGCCTCCTCCCGTCCCTCGAGCGTGAGGCTCCAGCGCGCCAGCCTCTGCACGCGGCCCTCTATCGACCAGTTGACGCGGAGCTCAGTGCCGAGCGCCACGATCGCGTTGCTGACCGTCACGATCGGCCGCGGGTTGGACAACCGGAGCGCCTGATAGAACACGAGGGCGATGAGCCCGAGGCCGATCAGTACGAACGGAATCAGAAAGAGCGCGAGGAACCAGTGGATGGCTCCGCGCCCCGAGGGCCGCAGGAGATCGGAAAGGAACAGGGACACGATGCCGTTCCAGAACAGCGCCACGGCGACGAAACCCGCGAGCTTGACGCCGCGGCCGTACTTGGGACGCAACGCCGCGGACCCGGGGCCGTACACGATCCTGGTGTACCCCGCCGTTGTCGTCGTCGGCTTCGACGAGGAGAGCACGCTGAATCGTCCGCGCCCGGCTGCCGCGCCGTACATGCCGGCGCCGCCGACGAGGATGAACACCAGCGGGATGAGACCGAACCAGAGCTCGGCGGTCGGTCCCCGGTCGATCACCGCGTCCGAAGGATCGGCCGGGTTGATCCAGCAGTCCGTGAGCGTCCCTGGCCTGAGACGCGCGACAATCGCCGCTTTGCCGCCGTATCCACTGGTCGACATGCTCGAAAACTGGTATTGCCGGCCGACGTGAGGGAGATCGGCGACGAAGTAGCGGTAAGTCACGTCCACGCGGTACGTCGAGCCCTCGCTGCCCCGAACGGCGTCGACGCGGCTGGAGATGATCTCGCATGACGCGCTCCGCCACTGGCGGGCAGACAGGATGCGCAGGATTGGCTTGCCGAAGACGCCGATGCCGCCCAGGGAACCCACCACGAAAAACACGCCGAAGAACAGCACGACCACGACCCGGCCGAGGGCCGACGTGCGGGGACCGCTCGAGACGGGCTTCGTCGTGCCTGACACGCTGTCTATACTAGAGCCGTTGTCAAAACCCGCTGATGGCGTCCGGCTTCAGCCGGACCAATGGGTTTGAAACCACTTCCAGTCACGTCTCGCAGTTTCGTCGCGACTTGGGCGCAAACCAGGGCCCGTGCAGCAGCGTAATCCTGTGACAGTTTTCGCTACGCCCCGGCGAACCCGTGAAGCCCCGCGTGCGCCGATCGCCTTGTGGGTTGGCTGACTCCAACCTCAATCACCGTCACGACTTCAGCCTGTTTCGGTTGCGGCCGCCAGACTGCTCCCGGGTTGGCGCACCGCTTGCCAGAGAGCAGAGATCCGAGATCTCGAGCAGTAAATAATGACCACCCTCTCGGCACGCCTGTTCGCGGCGGCGCTTCTCCTCGCCGCGGAGGGGGCCGTCACCGTCACGTTCGCCGCCAACCTCCCCGAGAACATCCCGGACTTTTCCCTGGACACGTCCCGTCCGTCCGCCCGATCCGTGCAGAGCGGAAGCTGGTCCAATCCCTCGACGTGGGGCGGAGCCGTGCCGACCGCCAACCATGTCGTCCGGATCGTCCTGGGTCACACGGTCACCATCGACGACACGTCCGCGGTCGCTTACACGATCGCGATCGACGGCAAGCTCGCGTTCTCCCCCACCGTCAATACCCGCCTCAAGGTGACGAACCTCGAGGTCATGGCCGGCGAGATGGGGATGGGGACCCGCGGGATCCTCGAAGTCGGCACGACCGCCGCGCCGATCGGGATCAACGTAACGGCCGAGATCGTCATCGCCGACTCGCCGCTCGGCGGCAGCGTCCCGGACCCCGAGCAGTTCGGGACGGGGATCAACGTTTTCGGCAAGGTGTCCATGCACGGCAGCGTGAGGACGCCGACGTTCCTGCGCCTCGCGACCGAACCGCGCGCGGGCCACACGACGCTGACGCTCTCGGCGGCGGTCTCCGGGTGGAAGATCGGCGACCGAATCGTCCTGCCGGACACCCGGCACATCAAGGAGAGCGAAGTCACCGGGGGCGGCTGGGTCAACACCGTCAACCAATGGGAAGAGCGGACCGTGCAGGCCATCTCGGTGGATCGCAAGAACGCTCACGCTCAACACCGCCCTGCAGTACGACCACCTTGGCGCCCGGGATTTGAACGGAGTGTTGGACTTCCTGCCGCACGTGGGGAACGTGACGAGGAACGTCGTGATTCGTTCGGAGAACCCCTCCGGCACTCGCGGGCACATGCTCAGCATCCACCTGGCCGACGTGGACCTCCGCTACGTCCTGTTCAAGGACCTCGGACGCACGACGTATCTGCCCCTGAACGCCACGACCAACCACATCGGCCGCTACCCGATCCACGTGCATCACCTGAGCGGACCGCTGCCCACCCCGGCCAACGGCTACCAGTTCACGCTGTTGGGCAACGCCGTGGATGGCGGCTCCATCGAGACAAAGTTCAAGTGGGGCATCACGGTCCACGGCAGCCACTACGGGTTGATCCAGGACAACGTCGTCTACAACTACAACGGCGCGGCGGTCGCGACCGAAGATGGATCGGAAAGCTTCAACGTGTTCGACCACAACTTCGCGCTTCGGGGGATGGGCGAGCCCAACGACGCCGTGTCGGAGGCGAGAATGGCGCTGGGCACGGAGGGCGTCGGCTTCTGGTTCAGGGGGCCGAACAACTACGTGAGAAACAACGTGGCGGCCAACTATCAGAACCCGACCACGGAAGCCGCGTACGGATTCGTCTTCCAGTTCCGCTACCTGGGCAACATCGAGGTCCCGAACTTCAAAGGGGCCGATACCATCATGGCGACAGGCCAATCGACGACGAAGAACGGCAACAACATGCCGCTCCTCCAATTCGAGAACAACGAGGCGTATGGGGCCATGCAGGGCGGGTTCACGTACTGGTGGATCAGCTCGCTCGATCCGCAGCCCTCTGCGAACGCGGTGGAAACCGTCGTGAAGGATCTCAAGCTGTGGAACATCTACAACAAAGGTGTCTACGCGTATCCCGCCCAGAAAATCACGTTCGACGGACTGAAAATCAGAGGCAGCTTCAGCTCGCTCAGCCGGTGCTGCGGCAACGGCGTGTACTTCGGGGACTACTCTTCGAAGGCCGTCGTGATCCGCAATTCGGATATTCAGGGGGTGGAGGATGGCATCACCGCCCCGATGTCAGGGTTCGGTCCGGAAGCCCAGCTCACCATTCAGAATACGTATCTGCGTAACTGGACCAACGTCAACGTCCCGACGAACGGATCGGTCAACGGCTGCTGGATGGACAACAAGCTGGTGGTGATTCAGAACACCAGGTTCGATGCGCCGCCGGGACGGAGTCTGAGCAGCATCGCGATGACCCGGGACGTCGCGAGCGCGCCCGAGTGCCTGGCTAAGCTGGATGAAGCGCGGGTCTATTCCTACAACGGCGTCGCCACCGACAATTTTCAGGTTTACCACAGCAATGCCGCGGTCCTGCCGCGTCCGCCAGCCGGCTGCTCACCGATAACACGACCCGGCATCAACGGCCTGACGTGCGCGATCCCCCCGCTGCCGGGCGGACCAATCCCGACGGCGCCGGCGCGTTTCCGGATCATCCGGTAGTCCGCGCCCGCGGTCCCCGGGGCCAAAGACCGAGGACCACGAGACCCGAGACCACCAGACCCAAGACCCAAGACCTGAGACCACCGTCCCGGTCACCGCGCGCCCGCCACCACCGGCATCCATCGACGCACGCGGTAAACATACGCGTCGTACGTTCCGCCGAACCGCCGCCGCAGGCCGGGTTCCTCGATGAACACCACGAACAGGTGGATCATCAGGAACCACGCGCCCGCAAACGCAATCACCGCGAGCGATCGTGTATACAACCCGAAGCCGAGGAACGTCGCGATTGCACTGAGGTACATGGGATTGCGCACGTACTTGTACGGGCCAACCGGCACGAACCTCCGCGGCGCGTCGAAGATCGCCGGCGTGCCGTGGCCGCGGACGACGAACAGCCCGACGCAGACCACGATCCCCAGCGCGCCGGCGAGACCCAGGACGACGCCTGGCGCGACGATCCAGCCGGGCAGGGAGACGTCCCAGTCACGGCTCAGGGGCCGCAGCCGCAGGACGACCCAGAACCATCCCCCCATGAACGCCACCGAGAACATCAGCGCTCGTGCCGCGATGAAAGCCAGCCTCATCTCGCACCTCCTCATAACAGCCGGTACTCTCCTTACGCCGGCCGGAGGCCGCGTGGCTGCATCCGGAGCTGCCCGCTGTATTTCGAAGTGGTGTGCAACCGCGGACGGATCGGGGAACGTAAGGCGTACAAGGGATGGATGACCTGCTGGACCGGTTCGTCAGAGGCGACCTGGAGGCGTTCGAGCAGCTGTTTCGCCAGTTCCACCGGGAAGTGCACGGATGGGTGGTGCGGCTGACGAGGGACCCTTCGGCGGCAGACGACCTGACCGTCGAGGTCTTCTGGCGCATCTACCGGGCGCACGCGCGGTTCGATGCCGGCCGCAGCTTCGGAGCCTGGGCGCGCCGCATCGCGTCGAACGCGGCGCTCGACCACCTCCGGCGCGTACGCCGGGAGAAGGCCGCGTCCAGCGTTCCGCCCGCGCGAACGCCGGATTCATCAGGACGACGCGACCTCCATGTGCGCGTGGAGCGCGCGTTCCTGACGCTGCCTCCGAAGCTTCGCGTCGTGGCGGAGCTCGCGCTGATTGAGAACTGGCCGCAGGACGAGATCGCGACGGCGCTCGGCATCTCCCGCAGCGCCGTCAAGGCGCGGGCGTTCCGGGCGACGAGGTTTCTCAAGGACGCATTCCGGCGGGAAGGGATCGAACCATGACCGACAAGACCCTCGAACTGCTGCGCAGCGCCATGACGGTGCACGACGCCGACGGACCTTCCGGCGATCTGTGGCCGCTCGTGCGCCGCCGGCTCGACCGGCCAGCCAACCGGCCTCCGGTGGCCGACTGGGTGCTCGCCGCCGCGCTCGTGCTGCTCTGCCTGCTGCGCCCTTCGCTCGTGGGCGTCCTGTTGCTGCACTTCTGAGGTCACCATGCACCCGTATCTTCGCGCGTACATGTCCGGCGTCGCGCTGCCGACAATGGTGGTGCCCATCGTCGTGGCGGGCTTGTCGCTTCAGCACTCGAACGGGCACAGACTTTCATCTCGAGGACATCGCGATCTTCCCCATCGGCCTCGTCCCGAACGCGTGGGGACTCTGGAACATGCTGTACGTGTGGCTGCGCGGCCGGCGGGAGATTCCCATCGGTCTGTTCGGTGCGGCGCTCCTGGTGCTCCTGACCCCCGCCGCGTTCGGCATCCAGGTGGCGATCGGACGAGTCATCTGGACGCCCAGCCTCTTCGCGATTGGCTTCCCGGTCGCGCTCGGCGGCTACTATCTCGCATGGAAGCACATCGTCGCGCGCTTCAATGACGTGCTCGGGATTGGATGAGCCCGAGCCTCAGCGCTTCTTCGAAAGCACGACCCCCTTCCCGTCGTCAGTGCGGGCAACAGTCAGATCGACTTTTGCAGCGAGCGCGCGCAGCGCTTCTTCAATCGTCACGTGCGCAAAGTTCGCAGTGACCCTGGTTGTGCGGTCAACGTCCGGCGCCAGTTCAATTTTGGCGCGCGCCACGTTCGCAAGAAGCGCGACAGCGTCCACGAGCGACGCGTTCACGAACATCACTCTCTCGAGAGTGCCGCCGCCAAACTGCAAGAGAGGCGGCGGGGCCTGGGCCAGGAGCGTGGCGGTGCCCAGCAGAACCACCGCGAGACCAGCACTGATTGGACGCCTGACATGATCTGTCATCGCAACCTCACACCGGATGTGACGGACGCGAACCGGCGCCGGTTGGAAAACTCCCCTGCGGTCGAGTTGACCGCGGGCGGAGACCTGATATACAACGGCGCGCGAACGGATCGATCACCTGAACTCTGGAGGCGCGCGATGAGGCGTGTGGCTGCGTACGTGCTGACGACCGGCTTGGTCATCGGCTTTCTCTATCAGCGTGATCTCGCCAGCCAGATCAACACCGTCAAGGAGCTCGCGCCGGGCGTGTACTTCCACGAAGGCGATCTGCGCGCGAAGGGGCACTGCAACAACGGCTGGGTGGTCTTCGACGACTACGTCCTCGTGCTCGACGCCAACTTCCCCTCGGGCGCGCAGGAGGTTCTCGCCAAGATCAAGGCGCAGACGAGCAAGCCGATCCGGTTCGCGTTCGACACGCACCACCACGGCGATCACGCCTACGGCAACCAGATCTGGGTCGACAACGGCGCCGTCCCGGTCGCCCACGAGAACGTCGTCGCCGAGATGCGGAAGTACGAGACCGGGCTGTTCGGCGGCAAGCCCGGACGCTGGGAGGACGAGGCGAAGCAGCGCGAGGACCTCAAGGGGACGCGGCTGAAGGCGCCGTCATTGCTCTACAAGGACCTGATGATCTTCGACGACGGCACGCACCGCGTCGAGCTGCGGTACTTCGGCGTCGGCCACACGCACGGCGACGGCTTCGCGTGGCTCCCGAAGGAGAAGATCCTCTTCACCGGCGACGCCGCCGTGAACGGCCCGTTCAACTACATGGGCGACGGCGACAGCGGCGGCGTGGGTCGACACGCTCGCCAGGGTTCAGAAGCTCGGCGCCGCCGTCGTGGCGCCGGGGCACGGGCCCTCGGGAGACGCCGGCGTGCTCGAGGCCCAGCGGCAGTACTTCGTGGCGCTGCGAGCGGAGGTCGCGAAGAGGAAGAACCTGGCGCCCGACCGCGTGCAGGCCGACGTGCCCGCCATGCGCGAGGCCCTCCTCAAGCGGCACGCCACCTACATCGACACGAGCGGCAACGGGTTCCAATCACAGGTGGCGCAGGTGTTCAAGGAGATGACCGGCAAGGAGTTTCCGAAGAGCGCGGCGCTGGACGACGCCCGCCGCGCGCACGAGCGCCATCACGGCATCGGAGCGATGCAGTAGGGCCCACCTCCTTTCGACCACGCACTCCTCGGCCAGTTTCGCGACGGGCGGATCCCGGGCGGAACCGTGTAACGGCAGTGTAAATTTCGTGTAAACTCAGCCGCGCTTTGCGAATCCGGTGGGGGCCCGCGGATCACGATCGCGGATTTGAATGGAGGCTGAGCATGCAATCGAAGCGTTCCTCTCTCAATCGACGCCAGTTCTTCGCTCGTTCGGCGATGGCAGGAGCCGGTACCCTTGGCGTCGGACTCTTTGATGCGCTGGTTGCGCGGTCGGCCAATGCGAGCGACCGGAACGGACATGGCGATCAAGACGACCATGGGCACGGCCATTCCTCCGGCTACGGACCGCTCGAGGCCGCCGGCGACGATCTGGCGCTGCCCCGGGGCTTCCAGTACCGCGTCATCAGCAATGAAGGGGACGAAATGGACGACGCGTTCCCGACGCCCAAAGCCATGGACGGCATGGCGGCGTTTCCGCTGTGGAATGGCAACGTGCTGCTGGTCCGTAATCACGAGGACAACCAGGCACCTGCCACGCTCCGCCCGCGGCCGGACGGCAGCACCTCGACGAGCGCCGGTATCATGAGCCACCGACTCGATACGGACTTCGGGCCCCGAGCCTTTGCGTACGACAGATATTGCGGGGGCGGCACCACCACGCTCGAAGTGGAGTCTCATGGCAGACGTCGAGTCGTCCGGGCCCACTGGAGTCTCGTCGGAACGCTGCGCAATTGTGCGGGCGGACTGACTCCATGGGGCAGCTGGTTGAGCTGCGAGGAGTCACTCGAAAGCAGCTCGGCTACCGGGTTCGAGCAGAATCACGGCTACATCTTCGAAGTGCCGATCGACACCGATCCGGGAACTCCGACGCAGCCCGTAGCATTGAGGCACCTCGGGCGCTTCGCGCACGAAGCTGTTGCGGTGGATCCAGCGACGGGCGCCGTGTACGAGACCGAAGACCAGGGAGACGGCTCGGGCTTCTTCCGCTATGTGCCTGCGGTGAAGCCGAGGGAGCCCGGTGATCTCGCGGCGGACACCGGCGTCTTGCAGATGCTCAAGGTCGTCGGCATGCCCGGGTACGAAACAGCCATCAACCAGTCGATCGGGGTCGGCCCTGCCGGTCGAGTGGGTCACGATCACGAACCCCGATCCCGTCACCCGTGAGCGTCGTCGTCTCCGGGCAGACGCTCTCGTCCGTGTTCGTCGAGGGGCTCGCCGCGGGCGGCGCACGATTCCGGCGGCTCGAAGGATGCTGGTACGGGAATCGGCGGATCTTCTTCATCTCGACCAACGGCGGCAACAGGGGGTTCGGCCAGGTGTGGGAATACGATATCAGGCGCGAAACCCTCACCCTGCTGGTGGAGTCGCCAAACCACGACGTGTTCGACGGGCCCGACAACGTCTGCATCAGCCCGAGCGGCGGCCTGGTCTTCTGCGAGGACGCGGGTGGAGCGCAGCATCTGCGCGGGGTCTCGCGATCCGGTCACGTGTTCCCTGTCGCGCGAAACCTGCGTAACAGCATCGAGTTCGCCGGCGCCTGCTTCAGCCCGGACGGAAGGACGCTGTTCGCGAATCTCTATGGGCGGAGCACGGAGCGGACCACGCAGCCGTACCGGAGCCCGGTCCAGATTCCGGTCGGTCCGGAGAAGCACGAGCGGGCCGCCACCGTCGCGATCTGGGGGCCGTGGCGATCCGGGCCACTCTAAAGTTCTAACGTTCGAAAGTTCCAACGTTCGAATGATCACAAACTCAACAGGAGCACGGAGCGCGGAAGAAAGCCTCCCGGGCTCCTGTTGAGTTCCGTCGGCTATCAGACAAGCTCCCCGAACCAGCCGCGCCGCGCACACCACTTCACCGCTTCCAGCACGGGGACAATCGAGAACGCCAAGGCCGTCGTGAGCATCCAGTCGGCCGGCGTCATGCTGAACGTCCCGAACGCCCTCTGGAAAAAGGGCACGTACAGGATGACGACGAGCAGCACGAGCTCCCAGGCGACGGCCAGGTTGAGCCAGCGGTTCGCGAACGGCCGCCGGACCACCGACAGCCGATCGGACCGGCAATTGTACGCGTTGAAGAACTGGATCAGCACGAGCGTGACGAACGTCATCGCCATGGCCTCCGGGAGCGGCCGCGATCGCTGGAGCCAGGTGAACAGGGCCATGTTGACCACGCCGGACCACAATCCTGCCGTGAGCAGCATCACCACGACCGGCCGCGTGAAGATGCCCACGCGCGGGTCTCTCGGCTTCCGCCGCATCAGGTCCTGCTCCGGAGGATCGACCGCCAGCGCCAGGGCGGGCAGCCCGTCGGTGGCGAGATTCACGTAGAGAATCTGCACCGCCGAGAGCGGCAGCGGGAATCCCGCGATCACGGCGCCCGCCAGCAGCACGATCTCGCCGACATTGCACGAGAGCAGATACATCAGGTACTTCTTGATGTTCCCGAAGACGATGCGCCCCTCTTCGACCGCTCGCGACGATCGTCGCGAAGTTGTCGTCGAGCAGGGTCATGCCGGCCGCTTCCTTGCTCACGTCGGTCCCGGTAATGCCCATCGCGATGCCGACGTCGGCCTTCTTGATGGCGGGCGCGTCGTTCACGCCGTCCCCGGTCATCGCGACGACCTCGCCGCGATTCTGCCAGGCCGTCACGACGCGCAGCTTGTCGGCGGGCGACACGCGCGCGTACACCGCGATGTCGGCGACGTCGCGCTCGAGATCGCCGTCGCTCATCGCGCTCGAGATCCCGTCCGGACACGACGCGCCAGTTCTTGAGCATCCCGAGCTCGCCGGCGATCGTGCTGGCCGTCAGCGGATGGTCCCCCGTAATCATCACGGCGCGGATGCCGGCCGCCTCGCAGACCCGCACCGCGTCCCGCGCCTCGGCCCGGGGCGGATCCATCATCGCGACGAGGCCGAGCAGCGTCATCCGGCTTTCCGCATCCTCGATCGATGCGGCGAATTTTCTCGCGACCGCGAGCACGCGAAGTCCTTCACGGGCCATGCGTTGCTCGGACGCGCGGATCTGCTCGATCCCGGACTCGGTCAGCGGCACGTCCTCGCCGGAGCGCAGCTGGCTCGTGCAACTGGCCAGCACTTCGTCGGCCGCCCCTTTGGAGAACGCCACGACGCCGGACGCCGTCGTGTGAAGCGTGGTCATTCGGCGGCGCTCCGACGTGAACGGGATCTCCGCGACGCGCGGCGCCTGCTGATTGAGCTCGACCGGATTCAATCCCGCCTTGGTTGCCGCCACGATGAGCGCACCCTCGGTGGGGTCGCCCTCCACCTGCCAACGCCCGTCGCGAGAGACGAGCCGCGCATCGGACGCGAGGACGCCGGCCAGCAGCAGCGCGCGCACGCCGGGCGTCGGCTCGACGGCCTGGCCCGCCTCGAGGACCTGACCGGCTGGATCGTACCCGCCGCCCGACAGCTCGAAGAGGCGCTCCTCGGCCAGAACCTGCCGGACGGTCATCTCGTTCCTGGTCACGGTGCCGGTCTTGTCGGTGCAGATGACGGACGTGCTGCCGAGCGTCTCCACGATCGGGCAGACGCCGGACCAGCGCATTGCGCCGGACCATGCGCCGGACGCCGATCGCCAGCGAAATCGTGACGACCGCCGGCAGGGCCTCGGGAACGACCGCGACCGCCAGCGCGATGCCGAACATGAACATGTCGATGACCGGCAGGCCGCGTGCGAGGCCGATCGCCACGACGAGCCCCACCACGCCCAACGCCGCCTTGCCCAGCGTCGCGCCGAGGCGATCGAGGTTCGCCTGGAGGGGCGTACGGCTGGCTTCGACGCTCTCCACCAGCCGGGCGACATGACCGAACTCCGTGGACATGCCGGTCGACACGACGACGGCCTGGCCGCGGCCGTAGGTGACCAGCGTCCCCGCGTACGTCATGTTCTTCCGGTCGCCAAGCGACAGCTGCGCATCGTCGAAGCGGGCAACCGTTTTCTGGACCGCCGCCGATTCCCCCGTGAGGGCGGCTTCGTCCACCGCGAGGTTGACAGCCAGCGTCACGCGCGCGTCCGCGGGCACGCGGTCGCCCGTGCGCAGCAGCACCACGTCTCCCGGCACCAGCTCCCGCGTCGGCACGATCACTTCTTCGCCGTCGCGCAGCACGTGTGCCGACGGCGCGGCCATCTTCTTCAACGCCTCGAGCGCGCGGCCCGCGCGGTGCTCCTGAATGAAACCGAGCAGGACGGCGAACAGCACGATGACGGTGATGACGACGGCCTCGAGCGTGTGGCCGAGGAATCCGGAAAGGATCGTCGCCACGAGGAGAATCACGATGAGCGCGTTCTTGAATTGGGCCGCGAACGTGTGCCAGGCGGACACACGCTTCACCGCCTGCAGCTCGTTGGGCCCGTAGACGTGCAGGCGCTGCCACGCCTCGGCGCTCGCGAGGCCCGTCAACCCGGTGGCCAGGCGCGCAATCACGTCGTCGACCGACAGAGTGTGCCAGACCGGATCGGGGTGCGGACGTTCGATGGCTCGGGACGAGGGCAGACGATGACGTCCGGTAGAGGCCGGCCGGGTCACCGGCGGCGATCCCGCGGTCGCCGGCACGACCTCCCGATACGCCACAGGTCCCTCGAGCTCCGCGAGGCTCTGCCACTGCTCTGCACGTCCCCTCCTCGAGGCGGTGCGCCGTCGTTTCAGGATCAGGTCGCCGTCTCGGCATCGTCCGATGACGAGACTCGACCCGTCCGGAGGTCGCATTACGCGGAGCGCCGCGGTGCGCCAGAGTGGTGCTCTCCCCGCTCGGCTGCCGCCCACCAGGACATGAGCAGGACCCACCACCACGGCCGAGCAGGCCACGACAATCCCACGCGCCCATCTCCTCCCTGGCGCTGGTCACGACTGATCGAACGGTAACCGCACGGCGGTCTCATTGACAAATAGATAGTTAGGAACTGAACGTGAGATTTTTGTTATGTTTCCGCAACGAGGGTGCGCCACCATGAACGGGCTCAACTACCACCACCTGCTGTATTTCTGGACCGTCGTGCGCGAGGGCGGCATCTCGAAGGCGGCCGGGAAGCTGCGGCTGTCGCAGCCGACCATCAGCGCGCAGATCAAGATCCTGGAAGAGGCGCTCGGAGAACGCCTCTTTCAGCGCCAGGGGCGCACGCTGGTGCTGACCGACGTCGGCCGCGTCGTCGAACGGTACGCCTCGGAGATCTTCACGGCCGGCGCCGAGCTGCTCGAGACGCTCAAGGGGCGCCCGTCGGGACGCGTGCCGCGGCTCGCGGTGGGCGTGGCGAATGCGGTCCCGAAGCTGGTGGTGTACCGCCTCCTCCGCCCGGCGACCGAGGCCGCCGAGCCGGTTCAGATCACGTGCAGCGAAGGGCATCCCGATCAGCTGGTCGCCCAGCTCGCCACGCACTCGCTCGACGTCGTGATCAGCGAGACGCCGGCGGCCCCGCACCTCCGCGTGAAGGTCTTCAACCACCTGCTGGGAGAATCCGGGACGACGTTCTTTGCCGGCAAGCCCCTGGCTCAGCGCCTGCGGCGGCGGTTTCCGCGGTCTCTCAACGGCGCGCCAATGCTGCTGCCGACGATCAACACGTCGCTGCGGCGCGCGCTGGAGCAATGGTTTGAAACGGAGGAGATCGGTCCGGTGGTGTCGGGCGAGTTCGAGGACCCTGCGCTCCTCACGACGTTCGGCGACTCGGGCCGGGCCGTGTTTCCGGCGCCGACCGCCATCGAGAACGAGGTGCTGCAGAGCCACCGCGTGGCGGTCGTCGGACGAACCTCCAGCGTGCGGGAGCGGTACTACGCGATTTCCGTCGAGCGCCGCCTCACGCACGCGGGAGTCGCCGCGATCACGAATGCCGCCCGCACAGAGATCTTCACCCGGCAGCGGAAGCCTGCTCGGGAATAGCGTCGCGCCATCGGCTGACGGCGAAACACTATGCCACCTTCGGTTTTGAAACCGGCTCTAGCCTTCTTTAATCGGCGGCGGGATCTCGCCTTCCTGAAGCTCCATGTCGACGCTGCCCCGGTCGTCGGTCGTGAAGGCCCCGACGATCCGATCGTCGATGACGACCGTGAACGTCTCCCGGGGCGCCAGGCCCATGACGTCCACTTCCAGCTCGGCGCGCCGGTTTTCGCGCCCCGGCGCGGGGATCTCGAGCTCGACCTCGCCGATGATGGCGCGCCCGCGCCGGTCGGTCAGCGCCGCATCCTTCTCGGTGTTGCCGAGCAGATCGACGCGCGACCGGAACTCTCCCGAGAACACGGTAACGCCGCGGCGATCCCGAATCTCGACGATCTGCGCCTCCGACACGTCGCCGAGCGCTATCACCGATGGCGCCGTCTTCGCGCCCGTGACCATCGGCAGCGCCAAACCGGCGGCGATCAGCAGACCGCAGATCACGACAAGCAGTCCCAGCATCCGCCGCTCCGCGGAACGGTGTATCACTGCGGCCGGCGCCGTCGTCATGTCAGGCTCGTCCAACGGGTCCACCGGGTCCGTGCCGGATCGCGCGTCACGCGTATCGGTCATGGCGTCTCCTGTTTTCCTCACGCTGGCAGGAGGTTACCAGTCGGAGGATGAACGGGAGATAAACGCCCGGCGCTCAGCTCAGCGGCAAGTGGCGTCCCGGGCTGGACCGCGTCACCCGGCCAGCGCGTGATCGACGATCTGCTGGGCTTCGGTCAGGATCTCTTCGAGGTGAGACTGGCTTCGAAAGCTTTCCGCGTAGATCTTGTAGAGATCTTCAGTCCCTGACGGACGAGCCGCGAACCATCCGCTTTTTGCAACCACCTTCAGACCCTCGATCGGCTCGTCGTTCCCCGGCGCGCGGGTGAGCCTGGCGACGATTGGCTCTCCGGCCAGGCGGGTCGCCGTGACGGCCTCGGGCGACAGCTTCTTGAGGCGCGCCTTCTGCCCGGACGTCGCGGGCGCGTCGATGCGCGTGTAGTACGGCGTCCCGAACCTGGCCGTCAGATCCTGGTAGTGGCCGCCGGGATCCTTGCCGGTGCGCGCACAGATTTCCGCCGCCAGCAGGCCCATGATGATGCCGTCCTTGTCGGTCGTCCAGACCGTCCCGTTCCTGCGGAGGAAGCTGGCCCCGGCGCTTTCTTCACCGCCGAAGCACATGCGGCCGTCAACGAGCCCCGGCGCGAACCACTTGAAGCCGACCGGCACCTCGGCAAGCGAGCGCCCCAGGTCGCGCGTCACGAGATCGATCATGCTGCTGCTGACGACGGTCTTGCCGATGGCGGCGGTCGGCGGCCACAGGGGCCGGTTGCCGAGAAGGTAATGGATCGACACGGCCAGAAAATGATTCGGGTTCATCAACCCGGCCGACGGCGTCACGATGCCGTGCCGGTCGGCATCCGGATCGTTCCCGACCGCTACCTGGTATCGATCCTTGAGCGCTACGAGCCCCGCCATCGCGTATGGGCTGGAACAGTCCATCCGGATCCTGCCGTCGTGGTCGAGCGTCATGAACCCGAACGCCGGATCGATCTTCGAATTCACGATGGTGATGTTCAGCCGGTAGCGCGACGCGATCGCCTCCCAGTACGGCAACGAGGCTCCACCGAGCGGATCCACACCGATTCGTGTGCCCGCCTCGCGGATCGCGTCCATGTCGATGACGTTGACCAGGTCGTCGACGTACGGGAGGACGAGATCCTCCTGATGCGTGGTCTCAGCCTTCAAAGCGTCGGCGTCCGGGACCCGCTTCGCGCCGGCGTTGTCCGACGCGAGGAGCTCGTTCGCACGCTGCTGAATCCATCCGGTCACGCTGGTGTCGGCCGGGCCGCCGTGCGGCGGGTTGTATTTGAAGCCCCCGTCCTCCGGAGGGTTGTGCGACGGGGTGATCACGATGCCGTCGGCCAACTGGCTCCGGCGTCCTCGATTGCGCGCGAGGATGGCGTGCGAGATCGCGGGCGTCGGGGTCACGCCCCCGTCACGCTGGACGATCGTGTTGACGCCGTTGGCGGCGAGCACCTGCAGCGCGGCCGATTGCGACAGCGAAGACAGCGCGTGCGTGTCCTTGCCCATGTAGAGCGGACCGTCGATGCCGTTCGTGCGCCGGTAGTCGCAGATGGCCTGCGTGATGGCGGTGATATGGACGGCCGTCAGCGTACCGTCGAGCGGCGTCCCCCGATGACCGCTCGTGCCGAAACTCACGAGCTGACGGGGATCGCCGAGATCGGGCTTGCGCTCGAGGAATTCACGCTCGAGGCGGGGGACGTCAATCAGGGTGCCGGCTGGGGCAGGCTTGCCCGCGAGCGGGTGAAGCGTCATCGTGCCCGCGCGAGACCGCCAGGAGCGGCTTCCCCGTCGACCGTGAGCGCGCCGTTCGTCATGCGCGACATGTTACCGGTACCGCGCGGGTCGAATCCAGGCCGGGTCCTGCTACTCCGCTCGTATCGCCTTGACCGGATCCACGCGCATCGCGCGGAGCGTCGGCAGCAGCGTCCCTGCCAGCGCCATGCACAGCGTGAGCCCGGTGACCGCCGCGAAGGTCGGCAGATCGGCCGGCGTCACGCCGATGAGCAGCGTCTGGAGCGAGCGGCCGGCGAGGTACGCCAGCAACAGGCCGGGCAGCAGACCGGCGGCGACGAGCCGCACGCCGCTGCGTCATCACCATCGCGAGAATGTCGCTGCGCTGGGCGCCAAGGGCGATGCGCACGCCGATCTCCTGCGTCCGCTGCGACACCGCGAACGCGAGCACGCCGTGGATGCCGATCGCGGCGAGCAGGAACGCGACGAACGCGAATCCGGCGAGCACGCGGACCTGCACGGTCCGGGAGGCGGTCTGGCGGTCGATGATGTCGGCCATCGGCCGCACGTTGGCGATCGGCTGCTGCGGATCCTCGCTCCGGATGATGCTCCGAACCGCCGGCACGAGCGGCGCGAGCGGCGTGGTCGCGTGAATGACCAGATCTTTCGGCGTGTATCCCCAGAACCAGCCGTCGGCGACCTGCTTGTACGGCAGGTAGACCTGCGGCTCGCTGTCGCGCTCGAGACCGCGCACGCGAATGTCGCCGACGACGCCGACGATGGTCCGGTCTTTCGTCGCGAAGTTGAACGTGCGGCCGATGGCGTCCTGGCCGGGCCAGTAGCGCTTGACGAGGGACTCGCTGACGACGGCGACCAACTGGGTCGTCGGCCGTGTCGCGGTCGCTGACGTCGCGGCCCCTTCGGACGGGCACGTTCAGCGTCGCGAAAAAGCCGGGCGTCACGAAGCGCATGCTCGCGGTGTTGTTGGCGCGCCGCTCGAGCTCGACGCCGTTGATGCCGACCGGCCAGATCCCGCCGCCCCACACCATCGGGAGACCGCTGATGTACGCGGCGTTGGTCACGCCCGGCAGCGCGCGGACCTGGTCGAGCACGCGGTTGTAGAATTCCGCGCGCCGCGCGGTGACCGCGTACTTCGCGGGCATGACTCGGTCCGCAGCGTCAGCACGCCCTTCGGCGCGGAAACCCGGATCGCGGCCCTGAATGGTCCACAGCGCGCGCAGCAGCAGTCCCGTGGCGACGAGCAGCACCACCGACGCGATGACCTCGGCGATCGACGAGCGCGCCGCGCAGTCTCTCTTTCCCGTGCCGCCGATGGCGCGGCTCCCTTCGCGCAGGCCCTGGGCGCTGACGTCCACGGTGGTCCGCAGCATCGGCGCGAGCCCGAACGCGATCGCCGTGACCAAGCGTGAGCGCTGCGGCGAACGCGAGGACCCGCAGATCGATGCCCGGCGTGGCGGACGGTCGGCAGCGCTGACGGCACCAGGCGCCACAGCATCGGGACGAGGAGCACCGCCAGCAGCACGCCGAGCGCGCCGCCGAGCGCCGCGAGGACGACGCTCTCGGTGGCGAGCTGACGGATCAGCCGCTCGCGTCCGGCGCCCAGCGCGGTGCGGACGGCCAGCTCCTGGCGGCGTCCGAGGGCGCGCGCCAGCAGCAGGTTGGCCAGGTTGGCGCAGACGATCAGCAGCACGCAGAGCGCGGCGCCGCTGAGGGCCAGGACCATCACGCGCGACTGCCGCGTCAGGTCGTCGCGGAGGCCGTTCACCGTCGCATCGGTGTTCTCGTTCTCCTTGGGGAATTGCTTTCGGCTCTGCGCCGCGAGCAGGCTCATCTCCGAGCGCGCGCTCGCGATCGTCGCGCCGGGTTTGAGCCGGGCGACGCCGTAGAGCTCGTTGTTGTTGCGATCCTCGTAGTCGGCTGGAGAAAACACCAGCGGAACCCACAGCTCGACGTCGTTCGAAGGGAACCTGAATGCCGGCGGCATCACGCCGATCACGGAATAGACCTGGTCGTCGAGCACCACCTTGCGTCCGAGGACGCTTCGGATCCCCGCCAAACGCCGTCCGCCACAGGCTGATCGCTCAGGATGACCGCCTTCGCGGCGCGCTCGCGGTCTTCTCCGTCGGCGAAGGTCCGGCCGAGCGCCGCCTGGACGCCCAGCGTCGGGAACAGGTCGGCGCTGATCGCCGCGCCGGCGATGCGCTCCGGCTCGCCGGTGCCGATCAGGTTCGCGGCCATGTCCCGGTAGATCCCGATCCGCTCGAACGACGTGGCCGCCTGCTTCCAGTCGCGGATATTGGCGGCGACAGCTCCATCCGTGAGTAGCCCCGGCGATCGCTGCCAGATCGTGACCAGGCGATCGGCGTCCGGGAACGGCAGCGGCCGGAAGAGGACGAAGTCGGTGACCGAGAACGCCGCGGTGTTGGCGCCGACGCCGAGGGCCACGATCACGATGGCCGTCAGCGCGAAGCCGCGCGCGCGGTTCGAGCGTGCGCGCGGTGTAGCGGAGATCCTGCTGCAGGATGTCCCAATGGACGGCGAGCGGCATTCATGATGGTCTCCCGGACGACGCCGATCCACAGCGCCAGCCGTCGACGAACGGCCGTTCGCGTCGCGCAGGCGGTGTCTGAAAATGGCGGCCATCTCCTCGCCGTATTCGGCGCGGAAGGACGCGGGATAGAGATGCAGGAGGGCGCGGTAGGCGCGCATCAGGCCTTCCCCGGCGCGAAGCCGCTGGCGCGCGCCAGCTTCAGCATCTGCGCCAGCCGGCGGGCTTCCGCCTTGGCCACGGCGCGGCCGAACGGGGTGATCCGGTAATACCGCCGCCGCTCGTCGTCCAGTTCCGGCGCCGGACGCGGCGCTGATCTCGACGATGAGCCCCTGCTCGAGCATCCGCTGGATCGATCGGTACAGCGTGCCGGCGCTGAGCTTCAGCTCGCCGCCGGTCCGCGCGGTCACGTCCTGCATGATGGCGTAGCCGTGGCGGTCCTCGTCGGCCAGCGCCACCAGGATGTGGAAGGTCGCGGGGGGCAGCGGCAGCAGGGCGTCGGCGTCTGTAGTCACAGGGTGATTATAGCCACAGTGCACATAGTGTCTGCTTAGACGGAGCACAAGCTGAATGGTTCACTTGCCTGAAGTCGGCTGTGACGGTCGGTCGGGGTTGGTGGATGGGATGTGCCGGCGGGAGAGAACGCTCGCGTGAGTCCTCTGGTCAGGACCGACTCAGCAGTCGCAGAGAGGCGATCGGAACGCGGTCAATTCGAGTCGGGCTCGGGTGCCTAGCGGCCGTGTGCCGCGTCGTGCGCGGCCCGTGCACGCGACATCACGGAGAACATCGGCACGAAGAGCGCGGTCGTGCCTCCGACTCCCAACGCGAGAGACAAGGCGAACATCCCGACGATAGCTACTGCTTCCATTTGCTTCCTCCAGCCCGGTCAGGGCGCCCATCACCGCTCGTCTGGAGGAAGTGCAAGACTGACGCCGTATGGAATTCATTCGTTTTCAAGCCAAAAACTCAACCGTCGGCCTAGGAGTGGGTTACGGCTTACCTACTGTGGCAGAGGCGGGTCAGCCTTCACCGGCGCGTCATTGCTCTTTAAGGGGCTTCCTACGGTTTCTTTGCCGTCTTCGCTTTGCGCTGCGCCTTATGCTTGCGCTCCATGTCCTCCCACAGGACTTTGATCGTCTCGCCACGCCGGCCGAGCGACGTGGCGATCCGCGAGAGGTTCACCACGTCTACCCGCGTAATCTCGCCGAATCGCTTCCCGTTGATGGCCTCGAGGCCGATCGCCGGCACGATGACGTCCTTGGCGCTTCCCGCCTGGCCCTGCCGATCGAGCTCGTCGATGAACCGGTCCCAGACCTCGTGTGGCTGCGGTGGCCGTGGATCCATCGTCACGACGTTTCACCTTGAAGCTGCGAAATGCTCACCCTGGTCGATCCTTTCACGCCTTCGCGTCGTTTGGCCGCGAGCATAGAGGCCCTCCCCGAGGGGAGTCAAACGTTTTCTCGGCAGCACGGCACGGTTGAGCTCGAGACGCGGCCACGGGTTCTATAATCAGGCATGACCATGTACGCGCTTGCGCTCGCGATCGTGACGATGACGGCAGGGGCACAGGCACAACCCGACCCACCGTCCAAGCTGGCCGAGCTCGCGAGCCAGGCGCGCAAGCTCCAACTCGACGGACAACGGAGCGACGCGATCGCCTTGTACAGGCAAATCCTCGCCCAGGACCCGCGCAGCGCCGATGCGCACATGGGGATGGGCGAATCGCTCGATCTCGAGGGGAAGTTCTCCGAGGCGCGACAACACATTCAGAAAGGCATCGAGCTCTCGCCCGATGAGGACGTCAACGCGGCGCTCTCCGCGATGGGCGTCTCGTATGCGTTCGAAGCGAACGCCGCCGAGGCGGCCAAGTACTACCAGCGGGCGTTCGATCGCCAGGTGAAGGCGGGGGCGCTCGAGTCGGCGGGAGGGATCGCGAACGCGATCGGCCGCGTCTACCTGGAGACCGGCGACCACGCGAACGCGGAGAAGTGGTATCGCACCGGTTACGAGAGCGCCAACAAGGTGCCGGGGCGCACGCCCGCGCAGACGGATCTGACGGAGATGCGCTGGCACCACGCGCAGGCGCGGATCGCCGCCCGCCGCAAGCAGTTCGACATCGCCCGCAAGCACGTGGACGACGTCCGGGCAATCGTCGAACGCGGCCAGCTCGGCGCCTCGCAGCGCGTGAACCATCCGCACGTCGCGGGCTACGTCGCGTTCTACCAGGGGAACACGGATCTCGCGATCGCGGAGCTGCTGAAGGCGGATCAGGACGATCCGTTCATCCTCAGCCTGCTGGCGCAGGCGTACGAACAGAAAAAGGATCAGGCGAAGGCGCGCGAGCTGTACGCGAAGATCATGTCGCAGTCCACGCACTCCCTGCAGATGGCGTTTGCCCGTCCGCTCGCCGGCCGGCGGCTGGCCGGCACGCAGTAGCGCAGGCCCTCACGGCTTTGTCTTCTCGGCGGCCGCGAAATACTCCTTCCGGACGCGCGCCTTCATGCCCGGCTTGCCGATCTTGACTTCCACTTTGTGCATGCGGTCGTCGAGCTTCGGCGGCTCGAAGCCCAAGGCGTACTGGTGGTGCAGCTCGTCGGCGACGCCCGCGAACGTGGACTCGAGGTTCTCGGCGCGGTTGATTTCGAAATAGCCGCCACCGGTGTCCTCCGCGATGATCGCGAGCCCGGGATCGGGCCGCTGCGACGTCAGGGCGCCCGCGCTCAGCCCGCCTCCCCCGCTTCGCCCGCCCGTCGACCGCAGCATGGTGCTCTGCAGGCCGATGGCGTAGACCATGACGTTCTCCTGCTGCGCCCGGCGCATGACGTCCATGATGCTGCGGTTGTTGAACTTGAAATTCATCGGCGCGTCGGCGCCGTCGCTGAAGACGAGCACGACGCGGCGGCCTTCCTGCTCGCGCAGGCTGGTGATGGCCTCGTCCACGGCGTTCCAGAGCGGCGTGGGCCCGACCGGCTGCAGGCTCGAGCGGAGGATCCGGATCATCTCCGCCCGATCGCTCGTGAAGTGCTCCGGCTCGATCTGCACGCGCTCGGCGAAGCTGCCGATGCGCGCCTTGTCGCCGGGCTCGAGCCGGCGCACGAACGCCTCGGCGGCCGCGACGACGAGCCCGAAGTTGCCGCGCATGCTGCCGCTGCGGTCGAGCATCATCACCACGGTGATCGGCTGCACGTCGTTTGAAAAGACGGTGATGGGCTGCGGCTTGCCGTTGTCCCGGATCTCGAAGTCCTCGCGCGTGAGGTTCGGGACCATGCGGCCTTCCCGATCGGTGACGGTCCCGTACACCGCCACCGTCTTCGATCCGCTTCGGAACGGCGCCGGCTGTTGCTCCGGGACGGAGGCGGTCACCACCACGATCGCCGCGGCGGCGATCAGGCACAACGAGACAACGGACTTCATCAAAGATTCCCCGTGGGCGCGGCAACCGATCGCCGCGGTGGCTGGCAGGCTGGCTCCTCCATCATCCCACAGGTTGCCTGCTTTTCAGGAGCGGCAATATAGTTCGGCTGGGAACAGCCATGAAATTCGCCAGGATCGTCTTCATCATCGCCGGCGTCTGGGGCATCGTCGTGCTGACGCCTCTGTACTTCCTCGTCGACATCACGGGCCGGCCATACGCTCCGCCGGTGGAGAATCCGCACTTCTTCTACGGGTTCGTGTCGGTGGCCATGGCCTGGCAGATCGCCTTTCTCGTCATCGGGTCGGACCCGGTGCGATTCCGGCTGCTGATGATCCCGAGCATCGTCGAGAAGCTGGGCTACGTCGTGACCCTGGCGGTGCTGCACGGCCAGGCGCGTATCCCGGCGGCGGACGTCTCCGCCGCCGGGCCCGACCTGCTGCTGGGCGTCCTGTTCATCGCCGCGTTTGCGAAGACCCCGAGGCAGACTCTCACGCCCGGGTGAGTGCCTGACGGCTGCGCTCCAGGAAGTCCCGCTCGCGCGCGTTGCCGGCGCGGGCGATTGCGGCCGCGTACGCCAGCGCCGCTTCGTCCGTGCGGCCCAGGCGCCGGAGGAGGTCGGCGCGGATCGCATGGAACAGGTGATAGTCCTCGAGGCCGCCGTCAGACAGAGCATCGACGAGCGCGAGGGCCGCCGCGGGTCCGTCCACCTCTGCCACCGCAACCGCCCGGTTGAGCGCCACGACCGGGCCCGGCGTCATCGACAGCAGCTGATCGTACAGCTGCAGGATCTGCCTCCAGTCCGTGGCCGATGCGACCGTCGCGGCGCTGTGGACCGCGTTGATCGCCGCCTGAATCTGGTACGGACCGGGCTGGTTGCGCGCGAGGCATCGCCGGACGAGGGTCTGGCCTTCGGAGATGAGGCGGCGATCCCATAGCTCGCGGTCCTGGTCCGCGAGCAGCACGAGCTCGCCGCCGGGCGTCGTGCGGGCCGCGCGGCGCGACCCGATGAGCAGCATGAGCGCGAGCAGTCCGATGACCTCCGGCTCGTCCGGCATCAGCCCGGCCAGAAGCCGTCCGAGACGGGTGGCTTCCGTGCAGAGATCCTCGCGGGCCAGCCGGTCGCCCGAGCTCGCCGCGTAGCCCTCGTTGAAAATGAGATAGACGACCGCCAGCACGGCGCGCAGGCGACCCGGGAGATCGCCGTCGTTCGGAACCCGATACGGAATCCTCGCATCACGGATCTTCCCCTTCGCCCGGACCAGCCGCTGGGCCATCGTCGTCTCGGGCACCAGGAACGCGCGCGCGATCTCCGCGGTCGTGAGTCCGCCGAGGAGCCGGAGCGTCAGAGCGACCCTGGCGCCGGTGCCGAGCGCGGGATGGCAGCAGGTGAAGATCAAGCGCAGTCGATCGTCAGGCACGGCGCCCTCGTCGTTTTCCGCGGGACACTCGCGGCTCGCGTGGAGCAGCGCCGCCTGAGCGTGGCGATCCTCGCGGGACGCCTCACGGCGGAGGCGGTCGATCGCCCGGTTCCGCGCCGCCGTGATGATCCATCCTGCCGGGCTCGGGGGCAGTCCGGCGGACGGCCATCGCTGCACCGCCACGGTGAACGCATCCTGAACCGCCTCCTCGGCGGCATCGATGTCACCGAACTGGCGGACCAGGACAGCCACGGCGCGACCGTACTCCTCGCGGAACACACGTTCGATCTCCGAGATGTCGGGAGCCGGCACGCCTGCGATGGGCTTGTCAGTTATCGGCGAGCTCCCCCTGAAACGGCCGGACCTCGATGGGGAGCGTGATGATCCGCGCGGTCTTGCGGGCCCACTCGAGCGCGGAGTCGAGATCGGGGACCTTGATGATCAGGAACCCGCCGATGTGCTCCTTGCTCTCGGCGAACGGGCCGTCGGTCATGAGCACGTCGGCGCCCTCGAGCCGCAGGACGGTGGCCGTGCTCGGCGGATGCAGGCCGCCGTTGAAGACCCACACGTCAGCGGCCTTGGCCTCCTGGATCAGCGCGTTGACGTCGCGCATCACCCGGGCCAGGACCTCGGGCGGCGGTGTCCCGGTGTCCGGCTGATAAATGCTGAGCAGATACTGCTTCATTTCGCTTTCTCTCCTGACTGTCGTATCGGCATCCTATCGCACGGCCCGCGTGCTGCTATCGGCCCTACCGAGGCGCGAAGCGCCGAGACCCTACGGCGAGCGAAGCGAGCCGCCTTCCGGCGAACGCAGTGAGCCGGCCCTTACCGCGGTCAGCGAAAGTCAGCCGCGGCCCTTACCGCGGTCAGCGAAAGTCAGCCGCGGCCCTTACCGCGGTCAGCGAAGTCAGCCCGCGGCCGCTGGCTTTTCACGTTCTATACGAACGGCGTTCGACTGGATCGACAGGGGGGAGGCGGGCCTGAAACAAAGACGATGGCCGGACCGGGGCAATCCCACGGTCCGGCCACCGGATCCTGACTATCAGAGCGACTTCAGGTACTCGACCAGGTCACGTTGCTGATCGGCGGTGAGCCCCAGCGTGCGAACCTTGTTGTAGTGCGCGACGACATCGGCCAGCGTCGCGGCGCTGCCGTCGTGGAAGTACGGCGGGTGCTGCCAGAGCCCACGGAGCGGGGTCGTGCGATAGGCCTTGCTCGCCGTGCGCTCCGCGTATGCTCCGTCGACGCCGGTTTCCTTGGGCGCGTGCAGCTTCCCGGCGTTGTTGTCCGTGCCCGATCCACCGACGTGGCAGCTCGCACAGCTCTTGTCGAACACTGCTTTCCCACGGCCCGAGGCGGCGGTATCGACGCTTCCGGACGGAGGCGTGGGCGCCGGCAGGCTGTGCTGGTAGGCGCGCAGGGCCGGGAGCTTGGACGTGACCAGGTCGGGCGAATGCTTCACGTCGATTTTCAGCCGCGGGTCGGAGAAGTTACCTTGCCCGCCCATCTGCGTGACCGCGACATACGCATTCCAATAGGAGATCGGGCCCTCCGCCGTATACGTTTCGTTCTTGACCTGGGCCAGACCATACGCGGGCGGGAGGACGAGCGGGTTGCTCTTTCCGTCCTGGTTGTACCGCGGGTCGTATTTCCCGGGCCCCCACGATTGGTAGACGGCCTTCTTGTCCGCCGGCAGCGCCGGAGACAGGGCGATGATCGCCCCGACGTTCAGATCCCGGTTCGGCCAGCCGTCTTTCCGGCGGCCGATGCCCGGCATCACCGAGTTGTCCACGGTGGAATGACAGAGCGCGCAGGTGACGCCAAGGCGGGTGATTTGATCCTTCGCGTCCACGGTCGCCTGGAGGCCTACGACGGCGTTCATCTTGAGCAGCGCCACCGTCGTCGCCGGGCTCTTGAGATCGACCTTGTCCAGGATCCCCGCCGGCAGCACCTCCGAGTCCACCTTGAGCCCGACCTTGAGCGCGGTCGTCGGATCCACGCTCTTCTGGACGACCTCGTGCAGGCGGAGCTTGTCGGTCCAGAGCTGCTCGTCGCCGAAGGTCTCGAAGCGGAAGACGCGCTGGCCTTCTGCGACCTGTGCGGGGGATGCGTCGTCAGCCGGAGCGCTGGCTGCGGGTGCGGCCGGCGTGCCTTCTGCCGTCGTGGGGGTGGCGCTGCAGCCACTGACGGCGGCTCCCATCACCGTGACAAAGGCCACGGCGGCCGCATGAGCTCCGAGGCGTTGGATGCGAGCGATCGCGCATGTTTTCAGGGTCACGTCTTCGTCCTCCTCTCCAGGTCGAAGTGCACATCTCAAAGAAACATCGAACATCGAGCTGGTCCACATAGCACAATGTTATCTGTGCTATCTAGCAAGATGTCTGCCGGTCGGATGGCTTTCGAAAGCTGGCACATTTCACGCTCTCGGTCGGTTGGGGATGCGGGCCTGATGGGTTGGACCGGGCCGCTTGTCTTGGATTGGGTCGGCGCGCGAAGGGATCTGCAACACGGGCCGGTTGGAAACAGGAACGGACCTCTGGGCGTAGACGTGAATGCGAATGCTAAGAAAACAACTCCTTGATACCAGCCGCGGCCGGACCGTCGCCCTGCTGCAGGGCGGGGCGCTGACGGTCGACGACCTCTCGGTGAAGCTGGGTCTCACGACGAACGCCGTGCGCGCCCAGCTCACGGCGCTGCAGCGGGACGGCGTTGTACGAAAGGTGGGCCAACGCCCGGGGACGACGCGGCCGTTCCACCTGTTCGAGCTCACTCCCGAGACCGAGCAATTGCTCTCGCGCGCCTACATCCCGCTCCTGACGCACCTCGTCCGGGCGTTCGCGGAAGGTCTGCCCGCCGATCAGATGAACACGCTGTTGCGGGCCGCCGGGAAGGGTCTTTCCGACGAGCTGTCGGGCGGCAGGCCGCTGTCAGGTAACCTGAAGGCCCGCGTGACCGCGACGAGTCAGATCCTGAACGAGCAACTCGGGGCGATCACCCGCGTTCAGGAAAACGGGAGTTACGTGATCCAGGGCGAGTCCTGTCCCCTGGCGGCAGTGACCGGGAAACATCCGGGCGTGTGCTTCGCGATGGAAAACGTCGTGAAAGACCTCGTCGAAGCGCCGGTTCACGAATGCTGTGACCGGACGGGACGGCCGCGCTGCCGTTTCGAAATCAAGAAGTCTCGAAAATAGATCTGCCGCCTCGCAGCTGTCAGTGCTTCGGCTTGTAGGCACCCGGGGCTATCCGGGCTTTCACGACGAACACCTGCAGCGCGCGCTTCATCTCATGATGCAGCGTGACGAGCGCCTCTTCCTGTTGCGCCGTCAATGGCTTGTCCCCCTCCTTGACCGGCATACCGAGAATCTCCGCCATATCCGCCTGGTAGTACGTGCGCTCGCCATATGGCCGCTTGGGGTCGATCCCCGGGGTCGGATTCATGTGATCGTCGCCAAGCCCCTCGGGCCAGTTCGTCCATCGGAGGATCGCCTGTGCAAGGAGCCGCCGGTGGGTTTCCTTGAATTCGAACTCAATGACCTTTGGCTCAGGGGATTTCTTGTAGTCCCGCGCCAGACGATCGAGCCAGCTCCACTCACCGTTCAGCGGATGCGGCACGCTGTAGGCACCGGGCTCGAGCTCGCCGTACCAGAGGACGCTCTGGAGCGCGTAGCCGATTTCAGAGTAAATGGTCTTGAGCCTCCTGGTGTCTTTCGACGAGCCCAACTTGGCCGCTCTCGCGATCGCCGCCCGCGTCGAGACCGAGCCGAACGGTTTTTCAGGATCGATCGCGGGCGCCCCGATCTCGGCGGGATTCCACGAGATGACCGCCTGGCGGATCAGCGCGATGTGGTAATCGGCGAGCGTGAAGCTCTCCGGATATTCGACCTGGCCATCAAACTCGTCTCCGGTCAAGAGCGGGGCGTCGTCGGGGCGCTCCCTGGCCTGCATATCCGGCGTCTCGAGAGGCCGGTATCCTTCAACGCCTGCCGCGCGCAGGCCGGTGAGACACACGCTGACCAGGAGTGCCGCGCGTGCCACTGCATGCGACCTGGCCGTTCGAGATGCAGGCAGCGATGGAGATCTCATGGCCTTGAAAGGCGCGCTCAGGATGCCGGCGGCGGAGGCATCCGGAACGTTTTCTTCACGTACTCGATGTTGGCGCGGGTGTCGGCGACGATGTCCTTCGTCGGCGAGCCGGTCTCGAGCACGTACCAGCCGCGGTAGCCGATCTCGTAGAACTCCTTCGCCATCCGCGGCCAATCCAGCCGTCCCCCCTCGCCCGTCATCAGCATGTTGGCGTTCTTCACGTGAATCTGGTTGATGCGCTTGCCGAGCATCTTCGGCTCCGCGTAGATGTCCTTCACGCGTGGCACGATGTTGTGCGCGTCGTAGTAGACGGCCACGTAATCGGATCCGATGGCATCCAGGATCCTGATGTTGTCCTCGGCCGAGATCCAGTCTTCCAGGCCGACGACTACGCCGTACCTCTCCGCGTAGCGCGCCACTTCCTTCATCATGGCGACGAAGGCGTCCACCTGCGCCTGGTTCGTCATGTCGATGTGGCTGTCGGGCCCAGAATCGGGAGCAGGATGTTGTTGGTGCCGAGGTTGTGGGCGATTTCCACCGCCTCGACGAGCAGGATCGCGAAAGCCGGATTGGTGTGCATCGGCAGCCGCGATTTTCCCGGGTTGCCGATGGCGAGCGAGCAGATCTGGATGCCGTTCTCGAGCGCGGCGCGCTTGAACGCGGCCTGGGTTTTCGGATCGCGCAGCGTCGGCGACCCGTCGGTCGGGTACTGCACGCTCACCTGAATGCCGTCGAGCCCGATCTCGCGCGCGAGCGCGATCTTGCTGATGTCGCCGCGCTGCCCCAGGTTCCAGTCGGTCATCCCGACCCGCACGGGCTGCGGGTTGACCTTTTCCTTCGTCTGCGCCACCTGGGGCGCCTGCGCCGCTTCGGCGATCGCCGGCACAGCGGCGGAGGCGACGGCCGCCTGCTTCACGAAATCACGCCGGGTCATCAACATATAGATCTCCCACTCTCACGGATCGTGAAGGATGCCGGCGCCGTCGATCCCGTGTGGCTTCGAGGCCACCGGCCATTTGGTTGCTACGTCTTCAGGATGCCCTCCCAGCCCTTGCGGTACTGCGGCCGCTTGATGAACGGGGCCGCTTCGGGCGCGTTGCGGGCGCGCATGTTCTGGTAATCCCACTCGATCTTCTTCCCGGTCCGGTAGGCGACGTTGCCAAGGTGGTTCGCCTCGGTGGTCCACCCGGAGTATTGGAAGTTCGAGCCAGGCACCGGACCGTTGCCCTTGGCGTAGTTGACCCACTCCACCCAGTGGCCCGGCGAGCGCGGCAGCGTCTCGGCAGGCGCCTGGAAGTCCTTGAACTTCTCCTCGGGCAGCAGCTTGCCGTTGCCGAGCAGCATGCCGTTGTCGCCGATGAATACCTGCGAGCGGTTGCCCCACTCCGGCACCCATCCTGGCGGTTTGCTGTCGCCCTGGTGCCAGACGAGCTTGACCGGCGGCGCACCTGACGGCGAAGCCGGGAACTCATACGTCACCCTCATCGTCGCCGGCGCGAGCTCCTTGTGGGCCACCGGTCCGTTGGGCGACCAGGCTTCGATCGTCAGCGGCTGCTTGATGTCGAGCACCGTGTACGGCACGTCGTTGTCGTGGCTGCCGAGATCGCTCATCGTGCCGTTGCCGAAATCCCACCAGCGATACCACCGGGGACCGGGGAAGTACGTGTCGTGGTACGGCCGCGCCGGAGCAGGTCCGAGCCAGAGATCCCACTCCATGTGCGGCGGGACCGGCATCTCTTCCTTGAACCGGTCGACGATCTGGATCCCCTTCCAGAAGCCGTGGGGCTTGTCGAATTTCTCGGCGGACGCCGCATCCTGGAGTCCCCACGCGCGGTCTGCCCAGACGTGGACCTCGCGCACCGGACCAATCACACCGGTATTGAGGATCTCCTTGATCTTCCGCCGCATCGGCGAGGCGTGGCCCTGGTTGCCCATCTGGGTCGACAGCTTCGGGTATTTCGCCGCCAGCTCCCGGATCACCCGCGCTTCATAGATGTTGTAGGTGAGAGGCTTCTCGCAGTAGACGTGCTTGCCGTGCGTCAGCGCCAGGTAGGTCGCAAACGCGTGCGTGTGCTCGGCCGTTGCGACGACGACGGCGTCGAAGTCGTTCGGGCTGTCGAACACCTTCCGGAGGTCGTTCAATCGCTTGGCTTTCGGGAACCGCTCCGACGCCGCCTCGATGGCGTTGTTGTTCACATCGCAGAGAACGGTGACGTTCTCATCCGGGATGAGGTCCGGCATTTGGATCGGGCGCGCCGCGGCCCCCGCCCACGGGCCGCCCGGGCGTAATCGTGAGCTCGTTGAGGCTCGCGTTGGCGCGGCCGCCGGCGGCGATGAACGCGATGTTCAGCTTGCTGTTCAGGTTCTGGCCGCGCAGGAACGCCGGCGCCGCTCCGAACACCCCGGCGGCCGCCACCGCCCCGCCGATGAACTCACGGCGCGTGATCCCACGCTGACGTATCTTCTTCGTCGTCTTCTTCATGGCTCTGCTCCTCGCCGCGCGGCTCCCCGCCCCAATCCACCCCCGGAAACAGCTGGCTGCCCTGCCCCGCCGAAAACCATCGCGCGTATTCTCGTGGATCTGCCCGCGTACGGCAATGCCCTTCGACTCGCCTGACCTCGTGCGCGCGCTCAGGGCAGGCCGGGCCTACCGTCGAGCGCAGTGAGCTGGTCCCGAATCACTAGTCGCGAAGCGCTGAGTCATTGCACCCTTGCGTCGCGAGCGAGCGAGCGCGCCTTCACACAAGGTGCTTGATCAGCAGGACCTCGTTCCCGCGCTCGTTGTGCACGACCTCGTCGACGATCTCCCGGACGATGAGCATGCCGAAGCCGCCGGGACGGAGGCCTCGTTCCGCCCGGTGCATGGCGGTCGCGATCACCGCTTCGGGAGTGCTCGCCGCCGTGGCGTGCTTGAGGTCGGCATGCTGGAACCCGGCGCCGGGGTCGCGGAAGTGATACACGATGGCGCGCTCGGTCCGGACCGCGGTCACCTCGACCACGTTGTCGGGATCGAAGCCCGCGCCGTGCTCCATGGCATTGAGCAGCATCTCGCGGAACGCGGTGATCAGCAGCTCCCGATCGCCGGAGGGAAGACTCGACTGGAGCTCGGTCATGAATCGTACGAGCCGTTCGGCGGTCAGGAGATGGCACGAGACGCGAAGGCTCAACCAGTGCTCGGCGCCGGAAAGCACCTCGATGCCGTCGCTCAATCCGTCGGCTTGCAGCGCGTTCTCGGTCATCGCCCAGATCTCGGCGTAGTCGAACGGCACCGCGAAGCACGCGAACACGTGCGCGCGCATCGCCTCCACGAGGTCCGCGTGCGTGGCCGCGGGGGCGAGAACCAGGGTCCGGACGGCGGGGCGGATGTGGCGCAGCTCGGCGGCCAGCGCCAGATCTTCGTCAATCGATGTCGCAGCGTCCGTGATGACGACGTCGATCGCGCGCTCACGGACGCGCCGCAGCGCCTCGAGGTTCCCTCCGCAGATCTCCAGATGGTGCCGTCCGCCCTCCACGAGGCCGTTCAGCATCGTCGTGAGCGGCGGTTCCGGGCGTATGGCAAGCACTCTTCCCATGTCCGCACTCGCCCTTCAAGTCTTGACGGGGTTCGAGAGTATCACCGTTCGATGTGAACGCTGTATCCGTGGCGAATGAGATAGCGGAGGGGACGGAACTCTCTACGACGGTCTATTACACGGAGAAACGGAGCAACGGAGGAACGAGGACGGAGATCTTCTTTTTTTTCTCTAAAAAAATCTACCTCCGTTTCTCCGTTGCTCCGTGTTAAAAGCCGTCCGCCTGGTTGGCTCCGATGACTCCGTCATCTCCGCGTCCTCCACTGGTCCAGTTTCACTGTGAGGCCGATCCGCGTTACCATTGAGACATCCCCGCACACGACGACGCCGTCTTCCCGCTCCGGACCGCTGCAAGTCAGGAGAAACAGGTGATCCCGCGCATTCGGACTTTAGCCCGCCTCGTCACCGTTGTGTGCATCGTGCTCGGCACCAGCGTCGCCGCGCGCGCGCAGCCGGTCGATCCGACCTTCAACCCCGCCGGCGCGTACGATAACGTCGAAGCCCTGGTCATCCAACCGGACGGGAAGATCCTGATCGGCGGCCCGACCGGGCGCGGGAAGATGGACCGGATCAACGCGGACGGCTCGGACGATACCGGCTTCACTCCTCCCCCTGTTACCTTCATTGCTGTCACCGTGATCGCGCTGCAGGCCGATGGAAAAATCCTCATCGGCGGCCACTTCACCAATATGGGCGACTGCTTCCACGTCTGCCGGCTCAACCCCGACGGCACGCCCGATACCAGCTTCAATCCAGGCGCGGACTTCCACGTGTGGGCCATCGCCGTGCAGGCGGATGGGAAGATCCTCGTCGGCGGCGGGTTCACGATGCTTGGCGGCACGACCCGCTGGACCATCGGCCGGCTCAACCCCGACGGCTCGCTCGATACGAGCTTCAATCCGGGCGTCAGCGGCGGATCCGTCAGCGCCCTGGCGGTGCAGCCGGACGGGAAGATCCTGGTCGGCGGCGAGTTCACCGGGCTCGGCGGCGGCACCGGCACGACACCCCGCCGTAACATCGGCCGCCTCAATCCCGACGGCTCGGTAGACGCGAGCTTCGATCCCGGCGCGAATGATGTCGTCCGCGAGATCGCCCTGCAGGCAGACGGAAAGATCGTCGTCGGCGGCTCGTTCACGATGCTTGGCGGGGGCGGCTCCGGCACGACGTCGCGCCAGCGGATCGGCCGGCTCAGCGCCACCGGATCGCTCGACACCGGCTTCGATCCCGGCGCCAACCACGACATCCAGGCACTGGTGGCTGCCCCGGATGGAACCATCCTGCTCGGCGGCAACTTCAGGATGGTTGGCGGCGGAGGGTCCGGCACCACGACGCGCAACTTTATTGCCCGGCTCGATGCCGGCGGCTCGGTCGATACGGGCTTCGATCCCGGCGCGAACAGCTCGATCTACTCCTTAGCCGTCCAGGCGGATGGAAACGTCCTGGTTGGGGGCAACTTCACGATGCTCGGCGGGGGCGGCACCGGCACAACTCCGCGCAACAGGCTCGGCCGGCTCCTCGTCGCCCCGGCCCCGCCCTCGATCGCGACGCATCCGTCGAACCAGACAGTGAAAGTCGGGAGGACGGCAACGTTTTCTTCAACGGCGACCGGGTCGCCGAACCCTACGGTGCAGTGGCAGGTCAGCACCAACAGCGGAAGCACCTGGGACGACGTGGCGGGGGCGACCTCGACAACGTATGCCTTCACGGCGGCGCAGGCGGACAACGGCAAGTGGTTCCGGGCCGTGTTCACCAACGGGCCCGGCCAGGCGGAGAGCAACCCTGCGTCGCTCGTCGTGCAGCCGCTCGTGCTGCCGGTCGTCACGCTGCATCCCGCGAACCAGGCCGCGAAGGCCGGCAAGGTCGCGACGTTCGTGGCGGCGGCCAGCGGCTGTACGTTGTCGGCGTGGCAGATCAGCACCAATGGTGGAAGCTCGTGGCAGAGCGTCGGCCAACTCGGCTCCTGCAACCCGGCAACCCTCCAGATCACCGCGACGGGGCCACTCGGCGGAGCGCTGTTGCGCGGGGTCTTCTCGAACCCCGACGGCTCGGTGACGACCACTGCCGCCTCCCTGACAGTCCGCTCGGTGAGCGGCAGCGACTTCAATGGCGACGGCAGGACAGACATCGCCGTCTACAGGCGGACAACCGGGTTCTGGTACGTCGGGAACCAGCCGTGGGTTCAGTACGGCGGACCCGGCTACGTCCCGGTCGCGGGGGACTACAACGGCGACGGCACGACCGACATCGCCGTCTACCAACCCTCGAGCGGCACGTGGTACGTGCGCGATCAGTTCTGGACCCAGTTCGGCGACCCGGGCGACATCCCCGTGCCGGGCGATTACAACGGCGACGGTACGACCGACATCGCGGTCTACCGGCCCTCGACCGGCGGATGGTACGTGCGCAATCAACTGGGCATCACCGGGTTTGGCGGACCCGGCGACATCCCGGTCGTCGGGGACTACAACGGCGACGGCACGACCGACATCGCGGTGTACCGGCCCTCGACCGGCATCTGGTATGTGCGCGGCCAGTTCTATACGCAATTCGGAGAGCCGGGGGAGGACATTCCGGTCCCGGGCGATTACAACCGCGACGACATCACGGATATCGCCGTCTACCGGCCGTCGATCGGCTTCTGGCGGGTGCGCAACCAGTTCACGCTGACCTTCGGCTCGCCAGGCGATGTCCCCGTACCGCGCGATTATGACGGCGACGCAGACACCGACATCGCGGTGTACCGGCCGTCCACCGGCACGTGGTTCGTGCGCAACCAGTTCACGCTCCAGTTCGGCGACGCTGTGGACGTGCCCGTGCCGCGCGCGCCATTGACGCTCGCCGCGATCAACGGCGACTACGACGCGGATCGCGTGACCAACCTCGCGGTCTACACCGCGTCCACCGGACTGTGGCGCGTGCGGAACGGATTGGAGGTGGCTTTCGGCGAGCCGTCGGACAAGCCCGTGCCCGCCGACTACGACGGCGATGGGTTGATGGACGTCGCGGTCTACCGGCCGTCTACGGGAACGTGGTTCGTGCGCGACCAGTTCATGGTGCATTTTGGCGACTCGGGTGACATCGTGGTGCCGGGGGACTACGACGGCGACGGCCTCGCGGAGGTCGCCGTCTATCGGCCGTCGACTGGCTTCTGGTACTTCCACAATCAGCCCAGCGTGCAGTTTGGAGATACCGGCGACATCCCGGTGCCTGCGGACTACAACGGCGATGGCCGGATCGACATCGCCGTCTATCGCCCCTCGACCGGCTACTGGTACGTCCGGAATCAGATGGCGGTGCAGTTCGGCGCGCCGGGGACCATGCCCGTTCCCGGCGACTACAACGGGGACGGCCTGACGGACTTCGCGACGTTCGACACCGCGACTGGGACGTGGAACGTGCGCGGGCAATTCACCGGGGTCTTTGGCGACGGCACCGACACGCCGGTACCCGGCGACTACGACGGCGACGGCACGACCGACATCGCCGTGTACCGGCCATCCACCGGCGAGTGGATCGTCCGCAACCAGTTCACCATCGTCTTCGGGGATCCCGGCGACGTGCCGGTCGTCCGCACCGGAGGCATTCAATGAGACAGGTGACGGCAGAGACTCGTGTTCCTCTTCGCATCGTGGCCGTGGCGTGCGCCGTGCTCGCGACGAGCACGGTCGCGCGCGCACAGACGGTTGACCCGGACTTCAACCCCGGCGCGAACAATCGGGTCTTTGCCCTGGCCGTGCAGCCGGATGGGAAGATCCTGGTCGGCGGCAGCTTCACGACGCTCGGCGGCGGCATCGGCACGACGCCGCGCAACCGCATTGGCCGGCTCAACGCCGACGGCTCGGTCGACACGAGCTTCGATCCCGGCGCGAACCATAGCGTCGAGGCCATCGTCGTACAGGCGGATGGGAAGATTCTGGTCGGCGGCGACTTCACGACGCTCGGAGGCGGCGGCACCGGCACGACGACCCGCAATTACCTCGGCCGGCTCAACGCCGACGGCTCGGTCGACGAGAGCTTCAATCCCGGCGCGGGCGGCAATTCTCCCGTGGTGGTCGGGGCCCTCGCGGTGCAGGCGGATGGGAAGATCCTGGTCGGCGGCAAGTTCACGAGGCTCGGCGGCGGCACCGGCACGACGACCCGCAATTACCTCGGCCGGCTCAACGCGGACGGCTCGCTCGACACGGCCTTCGATCCAGGCGCGAATGAAGTGGTCCGCGCTCTGGCGGTGCAGGCGGATGGGAAGATCCTGGTCGGTGGCCACTTCACGCTCCTCGGCGGCGGCGGCTTCGGCATGACGGGGCGATCCAGGATCGGCCGGCTGAACGCGGACGGCTCACTCGACACGACCTTCAATCCCGGAGCGAACGAATCAGTACTCGCCCTGGCGGTACAGCCGGATGGGAAGATCCTGGTTGGCGGCTATTTCACGGCACTCGGCGGCGGCACCGGCACGACGACGCGCCATAAGATCGGCCGGTTCAACGCGGACGGCTCGCTCGACACGGGCTTCGATCCCGGCGCGAGCGCGGACGGTATAGTCCTTGCGCTCGCCGTACAGGCGGATGGGATGATTCTGGTCGGCGGCCATTTCACGACGCTGGGCGGCGGGGGCACCGGCACGACGACGCGCAATGAAATCGGCCGGCTCAACGCCGACGGCTCGCTCGACACAAGTTTCAATCCCGGCGCGGATTCCAGCGTCCAAGCCCTGGCGCTGCAGGTGGATGGGAAGTTCGTGGTCGGCGGCCACTTCACGCTCCTCGGTGGCGGCGGCACCGGCACGACGACCCGCAATCGCCTCGGCCGGCTCCTCGTGGACCCGCCCGTGGCCCCCTCGGTGACAATGCATCCCTCGAATCAGGCGGTGAGGGCCGGCAGGACGACGTCGTTCTCGGCGGCGGCCAGCGGATCGCCCTCTCCCACGGTGCAGTGGGAGGTGAGCGCCAACGGCGGCAGCACGTGGGGGAACGTCACCGGCGCGACGACTGCGACGTATGCGTTCGCGGGCACGGCGGCTGATACCGGCAGACAGTATCGCGCGGTGTTCACCAACGGCACGGGCAGCGCGACGACCACAGCGGCGACACTGACCGTCCGCTCGGTGAGCGGCAGCGATTTCGACGGCAACGCCACGACCGACCTCGCCCTGTATCGCCGAACCAACGGCTTCTGGTACATCGGGAACGACCAGTGGGTGCAGTACGGCGGCCCGGGTTATGTCCCGGTCGCCGGCGATTACAACGCCGACGGGACGACCGACATCGCGGTGTATCAGCCATCCACAGGGTTCTGGTACGTGCGCGATCAGTTCTGGACGCAGTTCGGCCATCCGGGCGACATCCCCGTGCCGGGCGACTACGACGGAAATGGCACGACCGACCTCGCGGTCTACCGGCCGTCGACCGGCGGGTGGTACGTGCGCAATCAGCTGGGCATCGTCGGATTCGGCGGTCCCGATTACATCCCGGTCGTCGCCGACTACGACGGCAACGGCACCACCGACATCGCGGTCTATCGACCGTCAACCGGTTTCTGGTACGTGCGCAGCCGCTTCGCGATCCAGTTCGGCGCGCCGGGTGTCGTTCCGGTCCCGTCCGACTACAACGGCGACGGCGCGGCGGACCTTGCGGTCTACCAGCCGTCGACCGGCCAGTGGTCCGTGCGCAACCAGTTCACCGTGCAGTTCGGCAGCCCGGGTGATGTGCCGCTGGCGCGGGACTTCGACGGCAACGGCACCAGCGATGTGGCGGTCTACCGGCCGTCCACCGGCCACTGGTTCGTGCGCAACCAGTTCACCGTGCAGTTCGGCGATGCGTCGGACGTGCCCGTACCGCGCACATCATTGACGCTCGCCGCCCTCAACGGCGACTACGACGCGGATCGCGTGACCAACCTGGCGGTCTACACGGCGTCGACGGGACTGTGGCGCGTGCGGAACGGATTGGAGGTGGCTTTCGGCGAGCCGTCGGACAAGCCCGTGCCCGCCGACTACAACGGCGATGGGTTGATGGACGTCGCGGTCTACCGGCCGTCTACGGGAACGTGGTTCGTGCGCGACCAGTTCATGGTGCATTTTGGCGACTCGGGTGACATCGTGGTGCCGGGGGACTACGACGGCGACGGCCTCGCGGAGGTCGCCGTCTATCGGCCGTCGACTGGCTTCTGGTACTTCCACAATCAGCCCAGCGTGCAGTTTGGAGATACCGGCGACATCCCGGTGCCTGCGGACTACAACGGCGATGGCCGGATCGACATCGCCGTCTATCGCCCCTCGACCGGCTACTGGTACGTCCGGAATCAGATGGCCGTGCAGTTCGGCGCGCCGGGGACCATGCCCGTTCCCGGCGACTACAACGGGGACGGCCTGACGGACTTCGCGGCGTTCGACACCGCGACTGGGACGTGGAACGTGCGCGGGCAATTCACCGGGGTCTTTGGCGACGGCACCGACACGCCGGTGCCCGGCGACTACGACGGCGACGGCACGACCGATATCGCGGTGTACCGGCCATCCACCGGCGAGTGGATCGTCCGCAACCAGTTCACCATCGTCTTCGGGGATCCCGGCGACGTGCCCGTGGTCCGCATCGGGAGGAATGATTGAGCGGAGATCAGGAGAATCAGGAGATCAGGAGGTCAGGAGGTCAGGAGATAGGAGATCAGGCACTTCACTTTCGTGTCCAATCCAGTCGTGATCTCGAACTAGATCCTCCCTGGCAGGCGCAGCGGCGGGCGAGCGGAGTCGGCAGCCGACGCGACGGCGTAGCACGCGTACGCAACTCCTGATCTCCTGATCTCTTGATATCTCTGATCTCCTGATCTCTTGATCTCCTGATCTCCGTTGACCGGCGGCGTCAGTGCAGGAGCCATCCCAGGATCCCGCCGCCGAGAATCAACCAGATCGAGTTGATCCGGAATCGTACGAGAGCGACCAGGCTCGCCAGTGCGAGACCGATCGTCAGCGGATCGACGAGCGCCGCGCGTCCGAGCTGCCACGACACCACCGCCATGAGGGCCAGCGACGCGACGATGACGCCATCAACGACGGCGCTTGCGACCGGCGACCGCCGGATGCGCGGCACCAACGGGCCGCTCACCGCTACGAACACGAACGCGGGCAGGAAGATGCCGATCGTAGCCACGGCGGCGCCCACGGGACCACCCAGTACGTAGCCGATGAACGTCGCGGTCGTGAAGACCGGGCCTGGCGTGACCTGGCCGATCGCAATCGCGTCGATCAGCTGCGGTTCGGTGAGCCACCCGAGCCGTTCGACGAGGTCCGCGCGGAGAAACGCGAAAAGCACATAGCCGCTTCCGAACAGGACGGAACCGGTCTTGGCAAAGACCCAGAAGAGCCGCCAGAGCTCGAACGGGACCGCGGCTGCCGCGGAACCGATTGCGGCGGCAGTCCCCCCGCATCCGGCACCGGCGACGGCAATCACGAGCGTCCGTTTCGCGCGTGGGCCAGTCCTCCCGCCGAGTCCAATCAAAGCGGCCGCGGCACCCGAACATCCCAGGACGACGAGCTCGTGGACGCCCGCCGCCGCCGCAACGATCCCCGCGAGCGCGAGCACCGCGAGCGCCACTGTCTTGACGGCGGCACGCCCCAGGCTCCAGAGCGCCTGGGCCACGATGGCGATCGCGACGGGCTTGATGCCGTACAGCAGCCCCTCCGCTTCCGGCAGCGTCCCGTAGCGAACGTAGCGCCCACGCGGCCACGCTGACGATCAGGACTGCCGGGACGATGAACGAGATGCCGGCGGCGAGCAGGCCTGTCCATCCGGCGCGTGCGTGACCGATGTAAATCGCGAGCTCGGTGGAATTCGGTCCGGGAATGAGGTTCGCGGCGCCCACGTAGTCGAGAAACTGCTCGCGCGACAGCCACCCGCGCCGGCGCACGACCTCGTCCTCCATCATCGCGATGTGGGCGGCAGGCCCGCCGAACGCCGTGGCGCCGAGCTTCAGGAACAGCAGCGCGACCTCGAGCAGCCGCGTCATCGGCTCGGGACCATTGCCGGCAGGCGCTTCGGCCGTTTCCGTATCGGCTGTCATTTCAGAATGGGTGAATCTCGATCGTGACTGCGCTCCACCGAGGTCCGGGGACCGTTGTCGTGCTATTTTCTGACATTGTGAGTGCTCATGTGCGAGTCGGCAGAGTGCGTAGGTCCCGGGCTCCGTTTCGCGCCCGGGCCTCGGCCGGCTGCTGGATCGCCCTGCTGCTCTTCACGCTCGGCGCGGCGGCCGCCTGCGACGTGAACACCGCACTGGAGCACCAGGCAGAGGCGCGCAGGCTTGCGGCAAGCGTGCTCATCGAATTCACCAAGGCCGCCGACGCCTCGAACCGGGCCGTGATGGCGGACACCGACGAAGCGTCCGTCGCGTTTGCGCGTGAAGCCGACCAGGCGACGCAGGCGGCCCAGAAGAACACCGACGCGCTCGGGCCGCGTCTCCGCGACCTCGGCTACTCGGACGAAAGCCGCCTGCTCGAGCAGTTCGTCAGCCGCTTCGCCGAGTATCGCGCGATGGATCGGCGCATCCTCGATCTCGCCGTCGAGAACACCAACCTCAAGGCGCAGCGGCTCTCGTTCGGTCCTGCCCAGGAAGCGGCCGACACGTTCCGGGACTCGCTGGCGGCCGTCGTCCCTTCAGTTCCCGCGAAGGACAAATGGCAAGCCGAGGCGCTCGTCGCCAGGGCGGTCGAAACCGTGCGCGAGATTCAGGTCTTGCAGGCGCCGCACATCGCCGACGCCGACGACGCCGTGATGACGCGCATGGAGCAAAGGATGGGGACGTCGGAGGCGGCGGCACGGAGCGCGGTCGAACAGGTCGCGACGCTCATCCCGCCCGCGTCCCGGCCACGGCTGGCCGCCGCCACCGCCGCCCTGACGCAGTTCATGGACCTCAACGCGCAGATCATCGCCCTGTCCCGCCGCAACACGAACGTCCGTTCCCTGGCGCTGGCGCTCGACCAGAAGCGCACCCTCACCGCCGCGTGCTCGGAGAGCCTTCACGCGCTGCAGGACGCACTGGCGAAGAGGGGGTTCACAGGCACGCGATGAGGGGACTGCGCGGATAAGAATAAAGGGTTCCACTTGGTTCCACGAGGTTCTACAGGGTTCCGCTGGGTTCTGTTCCGCAGGGTTCCGCTGGGTTCGGGGTTCTGGGTTCTGGGTTCGGTTCGCACGGTTCAGTTCCGCAGGGTTCTGCGACCCGCGGGCCCCGAACCTCGCGGAACCCGGCGGAACCGAACCCTGTGGAACCCCGCGGAACCCAGTGGAACCTTGTGGAACCCTGTCAGTCCGCGGAACCCCGTAGAACCTTGTAGAACCCGCTTCCCGCTCTCAGTCATTTGTCACGCGGCTTCAGCGCGCCGCGGAGCTTGTCGGCGAGCGATCCGAACTTCTCACCCGCCGCGGCCTCCTCGCGTTCGGTGTACTCGCGCACTTCCTCGACCTCGTGCGCGTCCAGGACCGCCTTGATGCTGAGGCGAATGCGCCGGCTTGGCGGGTCCTCGACCCCGAGGACGATGACCTCGACATCGGCGCCGACGGGAAGCATCTTGGAAACATCCCCTTCCCTGGCCACGCCGGTCTCGCTCATCGGGACGAGACCGGTGCGGCCCGGCGCCAGGAACACGAACACGCCGAACTTCTCGTGACGCTCGACCTTCCCGGTGAGGCGCGCACCCGGCACGATCTCGGGCTGCGCTGCCCCGACCCCGCTGGCGCGCGTCGAGCCCTCCGGCACGAGCGCGACGCCGATGCGCTTCTTCTCGAGATCGATGGTCAGGATCTCGAATGCCGCCGTCATGCCCACGGCGACGCCGGCCGACCATCCCTCCGATCGCCCCGTCGGCGCGAACGTGGAGGCGTGCGCCAGCGCTTCGACTCCAGGCTCGAGCTCGACGAAGGCCCCGAACTCCGCGAGGCGCGTGACGCGGCCGCTGAGCACCTGCCCTGCCTCGTACGTGGTCTCGACCCTCGACCACGGATCGGCCGACAGCTGCTTCAACCCGAGAGAGATCTTCTGCTTGTCGTCGTCCACGCGCAGGACCTTGACGGTGATCTCCTCGCCGGGCGTCGCGATCTGCGACGTATCCGACACGCGGGACCATCCCATCTCCGACACGTGGAGCAGGCCCTGCACGCCGCCCCCCAGGTCCACGAACGCGCCGAACTCGCGCACCGAGGTGACGCGCCCGGTCATCACCGCGCCGGCGACGATCGAGTCCCGGACCTGGGCGGCGCTCGCCTTCTGCTCCTCCTCGAGGATCGCGCGGCGCGAGACGACGAGGTTCCTGCCGCCTTCCTTGTATTCGATGATCCGGAACGCGTAGACGCGCCCCTCGTGGGTGGACGGGTCCGCGCGGTTGGTGTCAATCTGCGAGATCGGGCAGAAGCCGCGTTGCCGGCCGATGCGCACCTCGTACCCGCCCTTCACCGCTTTCTCGACCTTGCCTTCGACCGGCAGACGGCTATGGAACGCATCCTCGAGCTGCCGGTCGGTCGCGGCCCCCCGCGCCAGCTTCCGGGAGAGCGTCAGCCCTCCCGAGGTCGACACCACCACGGCCTGGATGCGATCGCCGACCGCGACCTCGATATCGCCGTCGGCGTCCTTCAGCTCGTCGATTTCGATCTGAGCTTCGCCCTTGCCGCCGACGTCCACGAACGCCACTTCCGGGCCGATCGCGACGATCGTGCCCTCGATGGTCTGACCCCTCTCGAAGCGCTTCGCTTTGAGGGACGCCTCGAACATCGCGGCGAAATCTTCGTCCGGCTCGCTCACGGCACTCTCCTTGGGATGGTCACGTGACACCCGCCACGCGGCGGCGCAACCCGAAGAGTAGGCCGGACGGCCAGAGCTTTACAACGTGCATCACATCGCCCCCGTGACGGCGCCGTTCCCTGCCGCGGAACAATCGGGCCGCCGGCGCCGTATTCATTTGACGTTCTAATGGACGAAGTGATACCGTTTCCATTGGCATGTCTAACAGAGCGCCGTCGAGAGCGGGCGCCCTTCGACTCGCGCGATCGAGCGCTCGCTCAGGGCAGGCGTGAGGCAGGGAGATCGCATGCGCACCCTTCGCGAATGGGTTCACCGTCTCCGGGGAACGCTGCGTGCGGGCCGGCGCGACGGCGATCTCGAACAGGAGCTCCGGCTGCACCTCGAAATGGCCGCGGAGGACGCGCGGCGCGATGGTCTCGACGCCGCCCGCGGCGCGCGGGTCAAGGCCGGCGGCGCCTCGCAGGCGCTGGATGCGCTTCGCGACCAGCGCGGCCTGCCGTGGCTCGACGATCTGACGCGCGACGTGCGGCATGGACTGCGCACGCTGCGGCGCAGCCCCGGCTTCACGGCGGTCGCACTGGTGACCCTGGCGCTGGGGATCGGCGCCAACACCGCCATCTTCTCGATCGTCAACGGCGTGATCCTCCGGCCGCTCGTCTATCCCAACCCCGGGCAGTTGATGCGCCTGACCACGCACTTCCCGATGGCCGGATCCACCGGGACCGGGCTCTCGAACCCCGAGTACGTCGAATTCCGGGAGATGAACCGTTCCTTCGCGCGCGTCGGCATATTCACGACCGGCAGAGCGGGCACCGGCGGCGGCGGATCATGGACCGGTGAGGTGAATCTCACCGCGGGCGATCGGCCGCTGCGCGTGCGTTCGGCTGGCGTGGACGAGCACCTGATCGAGGCGCTCGGGGTTCAGCCGGCCCACGGACGGTTCTTCCGCCCGGGAGAAACCGACGCGATGGCCGCCCGCCCGGGCCTGGGAGGTCCGCCGATCGCGATCCTCTCGCACGAGTTGTGGCAAAGCGCCTTCGGCGGACAACCGCTCGTCGGAGCGACCGTGAACGTCGACAACCGGCCCCACGAGATCATCGGCATCATGCCGCCCGGCGTCGATCTCATGGACAGCCGTCCGGAAATCTGGCTGCCCATCGGCGTCCACCCGGTGATTCGTCAGATCCGCACCAGCCATGTCCTCAATGTCATCGGACGGCTGAAGGCGGGCGTCACGCCGCAGGCGGCGCAGACGGAACTGAACCTCTTCCTGGAGAACTGGGGCGAGCGAGCCGCCGCCAAGGGCCATGTTCCGACGAAGCATCCCGCGCGCGCGGAAGACCACACGCTCCAGCTGCAGCCGCTGCGGGACGCGATTGTCGGGGACGCCGGCCGCGCAATCTGGGTGCTCCAGGCGGCGGTCGGGTTCATCCTGCTGATCGGCTGCGCGGGTCTCGCGAACTTGTCCATGGCCCGCGCCGAATCGCGCCGCCGTGAGCTGGCGCTGCGGACGGCGCTTGGCGCCAGCCGCGGACGGCTGCTGCGCCAGACGATGACCGAGGGCGTGCTGCTGTCAGCCGGCGGCGGCGTGCTCGGGCCTGTGGCTTGCCCGGGTCGGCGTGCAGGCGCTCCTCCTCGCGTATCCAACGAGCCTGCCGCGGACGCGTGAGGTCGCCATCGACGTGCCGGTGCTGCTCTTCGCGCTCGGCCTGTCGATGGCGACCGGCCTGCTCTTCGGGCTGGCGCCCTTCGCGCAGAGGCGGGCCCGCGACCTCGTGACCGTCCTCAAGGAGGGCGGAGACCGTGGTGGCAGCGGCGGCGGCCGCCACCACGTCCGCCGTGCGCTCGTGATGGCCGAAGTCGCGCTGGCGATGATGCTCGTCACCGGCGCCGGGCTGCTGCTCCGAACGGTCGACAACCTCACGCGGGTCGATCCGGGGTTCGACCGATCGCGCCTGGTCACGTTTTCGATGACGTTGCCGCGAGCCACCTCATATCCCGGGGCGCGCGCGCAGGTGTATCAACGCCTTCTCGAAACGCTTGGCGCCGCACCGGGTGTGCAGTCCGCGACCGCCATGTCGGATCTGCCGCTGAATCGCTTCGTCCAGGGATTCAACACCCGCCTCGAGAGCGGCACGGCGGCGGCCGGACAGACCTTCGAGATCGTCGACTACTACCAGTTCGTCATGTCCGGCTACTTCGAAACGATGGGCATCCCGATCGTCGCCGGCCGCGGCTTCGACCGGACCGACATGTCGTCGCTGGACAGGGTCGTCATCGTCAATGAAACGCTGGCGAACAGGCTCTGGAAAGGGCGCGACCCGATTGGGAAGCGTCTGCGGCCGAACCTGTCGGCATCGATGGGCACGAGCGCCAACCCCTGGCACACGGTGATTGGCGTCGCGAAAGACGTCAAGGAGGCCGGCGTCGATCGGCCGACTGGAACCGAGCTCTACCTGTTCACCGAGCAGCCGGCGCCACCCGACGACGGGACGGGGAGCCCGTGGGTGGCCAGCGCTCCGCCCACGATGAACGTGGCGCTGCGAACGAGCCTGCCGGCGGCGGCGCTCGCGCAGACGCTCGAGAGCGCCGTTCGCGACGCAGACCCCGCGGTTCCGATCGTGCGGCTCCGGGACATGGACGCCGTGTTCGCGGAATCGATTCGCCGGCCAAGGCTCCTGGCGCAGCTACTGAGCACGTTTGCCGGGCTGGCGCTGCTGCTCGCGGCCGTCGGCACCTACGGCGTGCTCTCCTACATGGTGACGGAGCGCCGCCGCGAGATCGGCATCCGGATGGCGCTCGGCGCGGATCGTCTCAGCGTGATCGGGCTGGTGATGAAGCAGGGCCTCCAGGCCACGGTCATCGGGGTCGTCGTCGGAATTGCCGGCGCAGCCGGCGTGAACCGGCTCATGGCAACGCTTCTCTTCGGCGTGCAGCCGACGGATCCGGCAACGTTCGCGGCCGTCATCTCGACGATTACCCTGGTGGCGGCCATCGCCTGCTGGCTGCCCGCGTGGCGCGCGTCGCGGGTGGACCCGAACGTCGTGCTCAGGGCGGATTAGGGGCGCGCACTCACTTCGCACCGCGCGTCGGAGACGGTCGCGTCCGACGCCCGGCACCGGATTGCGTGCCGGGCGCCGTGGGAGGACTCGATTACCAATCCGCGCGGAACGTGACGGTCCGGCCCGGCTGGATGAACACGTCGAACTCAACGGCGTCGCCGTACCCCGGAAGCCGAACCTCGATCCGGTGAGGACCCGCCTCCAGATTCAAGTGCTGGAACACGCCATCGAAGTCGTCCACGATCCCGACGTAGTAGCCGTCGGCGAACACCTGGGCCTCGTGCGGAGCGTCGGTGATCCGCAGCCCGCCATAGGCCCGGCCGGGAATCGGATCGAAGTAGCCGCGCGGCGTGTAGCCGTACGGATACGCGCCGCTCGAGCCGTAGAAGACGCCAAACCCGATCCTGGGCCGATACACGTACGGCCGGTACGGCACGACCGTGACGACTCGCGGCCTGACGTACCGCGGCACGATGACGGTTCGCGATCCGTAGCCACCTCTATAAGAAGAGCGCGGCCGTGCGTAGACCCGTCTCGAGTCGTCACGCCGGCCGTCCCACTGTTGTCTTTGAACTTCGGCCTGCCGTGGAGCGTCGACGCCGCGCCGGCTGTCGTCCTGACGCCGCACGTCCCGCTGACGATCCGAGTCGTTCTGTCTCTCCGCGCCGCGCGATCGTGCGACGGCGGTGTCGGGTCCACGCGGCCGCTGCGCGTCGGCCCGCTCTCCGCGCGGTTGCTCGCGCCGATCCGATCGCTCGCCGCGCTGTCCGCCGTCGGCGAACGCGGGATTGGCGGCAAGCGCGCCAAGTAAAATCATTCCTGCCAGGACTCGTCCCATGGGAGCCTCCATCTCCTGACTGTCAAGTGCCATGCCACGGAAGCCGCACGGAATTGCCGAGTGAATCAGGGGACCTGCCCGGCCTGCCGGAGGACGATTCTTCTCAACAGGACAGCCGGCGCTGTAAAGTAAGGACTGCGCACGCGATGAGGGCACCTTCAGACCAGTCGCATCTGGCACTCGTCCTCACCGGCGGGGGCGCGCGCGCCGCCTATCAGGTCGGCGTGCTCCGACTGCTCTCGCGAGAGATCCCCGAGCTCCTGCCCGACATCCTGACCGGCGTTTCCGCGGGCGGCATCAACGCGGCTTTCCTCGCCGCGCGGCAGGAGCCGTTTGCCGACAAAGTCGAACGCCTCGCCCAGGTGTGGAGGGACATCCGGATCGACCAGGTCTTCCGCGTGGACCTGCGCGACCTGGCGACCCGCACGCTGCGCTGGAGCGGCCGCCTTCTGTCAGCCGGCAGCTCTCCCCTGCCGCCGTCGAAAAGCCTGGTAGACACCGATCCGCTCCGGGAGCTCCTCGAGCGTGTGCTGGAAGCCGAGGACGGCGCCTTGCCGGGGATTGCCAGGAGCCTCGAGGCCGGCTGGCTGCGCGCGATCGCGCTGACGGCGTCGAGCTACACGACGGGTCAGTCCGTCACCTGGGTCCAGACGCGCGAGGCTCGCGACAGGTGGGAGTGGGAACGGCCGCAGCGCAAGAGCGACACGTGCTCGATGCGGGTCGAACACGTCATGGCGTCCGCGGCGCTCCCCTTCTTCTTTCCGGCCATCGAGGTCGCGGGCGCCTGGTACGGGGACGGCGGGATCCGGCTGACCGCGCCGCTGTCGCCCGCCATCCATCTCGGCGCGCGGCGGATCCTCGCCGTGTCCACGCGACACGCCGGCTCGCAGGAGGAGGCCGACCGCCCGCTCATCGCCGGCTATCCGCCGCCGGCACAGGTGGCCGGCGTGCTGTTCAACGCGATCTTCCTCGATCTGCTCGACACCGACGCGCTCCATCTGCGTCAGATCAACGAGATGCTGGCGCGGCTGCCGGTCGAGGAGCATCGCGGCCTGCGGCACATCGATCTGCTGGTGGTGCGGCCCTCGGAGAACCTGGGGCGTATTGCCAACGCCTACGAGGCCGACCTCCCGCGCGCGTTCCGGTTCATGACGCGCGGCCTCGGCACGCGCGAGACACGCTCCAATGACATGCTGAGCCTGGTGATGTTCCAGCAGGATTACGTGAAGCACCTCATCGACATGGGCGAAGCCGACGCGGCGGCGAGGCTTCCGGAGATCCGGAGATTCCTGTCAGGCCCCTAGCGCGCACTCACGTCGCACCGCGCGTAGGGGCCGCTCGCTTCGCGGCGATCATCCTCATATCTTCCCCGTAAGCCGCGGCGTGTCGCCAGTGGTCATCGGCAATCCCTGATCGTTTTATTTCACGCCGCAGGCTTTCCTGACCGCGTCGGCTTCCCCCGGCGGAAGGCCTGCGAGCGCGATCCGCTTCAATCGCATCGGCAGATAGGCGGGGTCCTCGCAGGTCTCTTTCGAGAGCAGGACGGGAGTCGGCGGCGGGCTGACGCCCAACCAGAGAATCGCGTCCGCCTGGTCTTCCATCCGCATCGGCTTGTATTGCGCTTTCGGAATCTTGACGAAGTCGTCGACGCCGCGAATGGCGAATCGATCGTTGTCGCCGTTGTCGAAGTCGGCTGCGCCGAGCACCGTGCCGCGAACCAGGGTCAGGCTCATGGGCGGCCACGACGCGATGTTTGGCTGCAGTTCGACGGCCCCTTTGCCGGCCTTGGCCAGGATCACGAATGGTCTGATGCCTGCGGCCTCGAGCAGGCTCGTCATCGTCTGCGCCTGCCAGTTCGACATGTCATAGTTCGCGGCGACCTCCTTCCGTGGAAAGTGCGCGGGTCCGTAGACAACCAGCGCTCGGCGGCCGCGTTCCACGACGTCGCGGTGGATCACATCCGCCGGAAACGTGTCGCGGCGCACCGTCCACTTGCGGAGGTCCTCTTTGGTCGTGACGTTGTCCCAGTCGATGGGCGGATCGCCGCCGATCACGCGATACCGCTTGTCTTGCGGCAGCGTCGCATTCAGCGCGCGGATGGCGCGATAGAACTCCTCGACGTACGGGCCGTCGTTGGTGACGCCGGCAATCACGGTATCCTGCCAGACATGTCGCAACGCCGCATCGGAAATCGCGTCACCACGCACGAAGCGATCAATCACGTCCTGGTACCGCGACGAGCCGAACTCGACGACGATGTCGGTGACCGTGCCCTGAATGCGCGGCTCGCGCACGATCGCGAGGAGCAAGTCGGACCCCTGCCTGCTTCCATGTCCGCCCGGGAGCATCACGACCTGATGCGTTCTGAAAGCCTCGACGATGCCATCGATCGGAGCGACGCGGACAGCTGGTTTTGACGCCTGCCCTGCGCTCACCAGGGCGAACGCCGCCAGAATTGCGGACATCCGCGGCATATCCCCTCCCGTCATGCACGTACTCCTTCGCGCGAGAATACCGCAAGCGGCTGAACGCCAGACTCATCAAGCGCGTAGGACGATGTTGGGATCGACGCGGAGCGCATGGAGAAGCGGGACGATCGCCGCGAGGGCGATGAGCGCCGCCAACACGGCGGCAGCCGCAGCCACCCATGTCAAATCGAATGCCGGCAGTCCGGAAAGCCGGCTGCTCGCGAGCCGCGTCACTGCCAGGGCCGCGGCTCCCCCGGTCAGCAGGCCACACACGGCTGGATAGGCCGCTTCCATCAGGACGAGTCGTGCCACCTGCGGCGCGGCGGCGCCGAGGGCGACCCTGAGTCCAATCTCCCGGGTCCGACGATGTACGGCGTCGATCATGATTCCATAGACACCCATCGCGGACATTGCCAGTGCGATGAGGCCGCAGGCAAGGACGAGAGTCGTCGTGAGCCGTTCAATCGACAGCGACTCGGCGACGTGCGCTTCGAGTGTCGTGATTCGAAGCACGCCAGCATCCCGACCGGCTTGGTTCACTGCGGCGCGGATATCGTCGAGGACGAGCGCCGGGTTCGGGCTTGTTCGCACGACCAAGTGACCCCGCCAGAGATAGTCCTGAGTGGCAGGGTAATAGACGGTGGGCTGCGGCGGCTGTTGTAGAGTGCGATACCGCCCACTTCGCACGATGCCGACGATCTCCAGGGGCGTACCCCGTCCGTCGACGAGATGTCGACCGATGGCTGTCGCCCCAAAGTGTCGCCGCGCGAGCAGCTCGTCGACGACGACGACGGGCGTCGCGCGCGGGGCGTCGCGATCGTCGAATACGCGGCCCTCTACGAGCTTGACGGAGAGCACGTCGAAGAATCCGGGGGAGACGACGTTGGTGTCGAAGTCAGGAGTGTCCACCACGTCGGAAGTCGTGCCTTCGACCTGGAAAGGGGCGTGATTGCCCCGGCCGAGCGGCAGAGTACCCGCCCACCCCACGCGGACGACACCTCGCACCTGTGGGATCCGCTCAAGGAGCGCGTCTCGCACCCTGATGCCGCGAAGTGGATCCTCGAATCTGCCAGGAAGCTCCAGTGAGACGACGGCGACCTGCCGGACCACTGCGCCCACATCGCCGTCGAGAGCCCGTTCGAGGCTCATGACGAGAACGCCCGTCATGAGGAGGAGCACGGTCGAGAGCGCGACTTGAGCACCTACGAAGAGCGCGCGCAGACGACGCCCGCCCGGCGCATCCGCAACGCCGCCCGAATCGGCTCGTAACGCACTGGCGGGCGACGCCGCGGTACCATGCAATGCGGGCGCGACGCCGAATACGGCACCGGCGACGCAGGAGACGCCGATCGTCAGAACGAACGTCTGCGCGTTGATCCGGGTGTCGAGGAGTGCGGCGTCTTCCATCATGAACAGCGACGGTACGATCCGCGCCGTCCACAACGCGAACAGGACGCCGAGCGCCCCCCCGGCCATCGACACGCAAAGCGTCTCCATGAGCAGCTGCCGCACGAGCGTCCCGCGTGTGGCCCCGAGCGCCATCTTGATCGCGTACTCACGGCGGCGGGTCAGGGCCCAGGAGAGAAGCAGGCCGCCGACGTTGAGGCACGCGCTCGCCAGCAGACAGGTCGAGGCGCCCCCGATCACGAATCCAATGAGGATTGCCTGAGACCTCACCGCCGGATCGAGACGCGAGTAAGGAACAACCGTGATGCGCCGCGGCGCCAACGGATCAATGAGGTTTCCCCGATTAGTCTGAGGAAACTTCGTTCCCAGATCGCTGGAAATGCGTTCGAGATCGCGCCGCGCCTGTTCGATCCCGATCCCGGCTGTGAGCCTGCCTATGGCGGTGTATCGTCGATTGCCTCGGCCAGCCGACGGCGTGCCCATCGGTATCCACACGTCGCAGTCCCGGCCTATCTGAAGGCCTCGAAAATGCGCCGCGGCGATACCGGCGACGATGTAACTTCGCCGACCGATCGTCAGCGGCCTTCCCACGACATCGGACTCCCCGACCTGTTCCGCAAACGACAGGCTGATGACTGCGGTCGCCGCGTCTCCCAATTCGGACGTGCGCAGCTGACCGCTCTGCGCGTCCATACCCAGCGCTGAGAAGTAATCATCGGACACCTCCGCGATTCTGACGCTGCGGTCGAGCTTGCCGACCCTTGCGTTTTCGACGACGCCATCTCGAATCATCGCCAGCGCCGAGAGTGATCCACTTTGTCGCGCGGACAAGAGGTCGGGAGATGAGGACAATCCGTACGGAAGGCCGCTATATTCGCTGGTGTAGAGGCTGACGAGCTCGGACGGACTGTCGATGCCCGGCGGATGCCGAAGGAGCAGCCGGTCCAGGACGCTGTAGACTGCCGCATTCGCGCCCGTGCCGAGGCCAAGACTGAGAAGGATCACACCGGTTGTGCCCTTCGCGCGCCCGACCGCCCGTATCGCATGACGAAGGTCGTAACCCATGAGTTCGACGGCTCACCTAGATGCTTGACATGAGTATTCCAGCGCGGCGATACTTCCGTCAAGCATGGGCATGCCATCACCACAGGCTCGGCGGGGCGAGCTGCTGCAGGGCACGCTCCCGCTCTTGATTCTGCGGACGTTGACGAGCGGCCAAACCACGGCTTCGCGATCGCCCGGCGCATCAAGCAGATCTCATGCGTGCCAGTCGGGTTTTGTTACAGGCTCTAAGGGAGTCCCAACCGCGCGACCGAAGGGAGCGCGGCCCTTACCGCGGGTGAGCGAAGAAAGCCGCGGCCCCTACGCGCCGTGCGAAGAGAGGGCGCGCCCCTACCGCGAGCGAAGCGAGCGGCCCTATAACCGGCAGATGAACAGCTCCCGCTCGTAAATCATCTCGGGAGGCAGGTGGTCGTGCAGCTCGATGAACAGCTCTTCGTGCTGAATGACTTCCCGCCGCCAGAGCGCCGGATCCACTTTCTGCAGCTCGTCGAACTGCTCCCGCGGCAGCGGCAGCCCTCGCCAATCGATGTCTTCGTAGCGCGGCATCCAGCCGATCGGCGTTTCCTTCGTCGGCACACGCCCGTGGACGCGGTCCACGATCCACTTGAGCACGCGCATGTTCTCGCGATAGCCGGGCCACAGGAAGCCGCCCGCCGCGTCCTTGCGGAACCAGTTCACGTGAAAGATCTTGGGGGTTTCGCTGAGGCCGCGCTGCATCCTGATCCAGTGCCTGAAGTAGTCCCCCATGTGATAGCCGCAGAACGGCAGCATCGCCATCGGATCGCGCCGCAGGGTCCCGACGCTGCCCGTCGCCGCCGCCGTCGTCTCCGACCCCATGGTCGCGCCGATGTACACGCCCGACGTCCAGTTGAACGCCTGATAGACCATCGGCACCGTATGCGCGCGGCGCCCGCCGAAGACGATGGCGCTGATCGGGACGCCTTCGGGCGACTCCCAGTTCGCGTCGATGATCGGACACTGGGCCGCGGGCGCCGTGAACCGGGCGTTCGGATGCGCCGCCGGTGTCCCTGCGGCTCGGCCAATCTCCGGCGTCCACCGCTCGCCGCGCCAGTCGAGGCACTCGGCGGGCGGATCGTCGGTCATGCCCTCCCACCACACGCCGCCTTCCGGCGTGAGGGCGACGTTCGTGAAGATCGTGTTCCGCGCGATCGTCGCCATCGCGTTCGGGTTGGTCTTCCGGGACGTGCCGGGCGCGACGCCGAAGACACCGGCCTCGGGATTGATCGCACGCAGCCGGCCGGTCGCGTCCGGCTTCAGCCAGGCGATGTCGTCGCCGACCATCGTGACTTTCCAATCGCTCATCGCGTCGGGCGGCACCAGCATCGCCAGATTGGTCTTGCCACAGGCGCTCGGGAACGCGGCGGAAATGTAGGTCCGCTCCCCGTGCGGATCCTCGACGCCGAGGATCAGCATGTGCTCGGCCAGCCAGCCTTCGTCCCGGGCGATATTCGACGCGATTCGCAGCCCGAAGCATTTCTTTCCGAGCAGCGCGTTTCCGCCGTACCCGGAGCCGAACGACCAGATCTCCCGCGTCTCGGGAAAGTGGACCACGTACTTGTCGGGATTGCAGGGCCAGGGCACGTCGGCCTCGCCGGGAGCGAGCGGCGCCCCGACGCTGTGCATGCACGGCACGACGCGCTGCACGCTGCGATCGATCTCGCGCAGCACGGGCAGGCCGATGCGCGCCATGATCTTCATGCTCACCACGACGTATGGCGAGTCCGTGAGCTGCACGGCAATGCGCGACATCGGCGAGTCGATCGCGCCCATGCTGAACGCGAGGACGTACATCGTGCGGCCCGCCATCGCGCCCGCGAACATCGCCCTCAGACGGGCACGCATTTCGAACGGGTTGACCCAGTTGTTGGTCGCGCCGGCGTTGTCCTTCGACAGCGAGCAGACGAAGGTCCGCGATTCGACCCGTGCGACGTCGCCCGGGTCCGACTTCGCGTAGAAACACCCGGGCCACAGCTCCTGGTTCAGCCGGACGAACGTGCCGCTCTGGACCATTTCGTCACAGAGCTGGTCGTACTCCGCCTGCGACCCGTCCACCCAGTGGATGGAGCTCGGCTGCGCGAGATCCGCCATCTTGCGCACCCAGCGCAGCAGATGGGGGTTCGTCGACAGAGGCGCCGACACATCGCGGGACAGTGTGTGTAGTTTCATGGTTGGTGACGCCGCGCGACGAAACGAGACTGCCGGCGTGGTTGCGGGATAGACCTCCCCGCGGCGCTCGTTCCGTAGTTTATCGCGTTCGAGAGCCCTCGCGCGGGCCGCGGGCGCTCGCGGTGCGCCGGCCCCGTCCGCTAACGTCCGTCACTTCTTCGCGAGTGTGTCGGCCGCGGCCTGCTGGAAACTGCGGCGGACGTCGCTCGCGTCGCTGTTCGGGAAGTTCGAGCGCTGCACCATCAGGACATAGGCGACGCCCTTCACGGGATCGATCCACGCCTGCGTGCCCCACGCGCCGCCGTGGCCGTAGGTGCCGGGCGAGAGCATCGCGGCCACACCCTCGTGCGGCGTCCGCAGGATGCACGTGGCGATGCCCCAGCCGTAGTTCGGCCCGCGGTTGCCGTAGGTGTCGTTCTGGAAGAAGCCGGTCGGCAGGTCGCCGGTCTGCGGCGTGGTGAAGAACTTCATCGCCGCGGCGCTCAGGTAGCGGCGGCCGTCGAGCGTCCCGCCGTTGAGGAGCATCTGGCAGAAGCGCACGTAGTCGGGCGCGGTCGAGTAGAGTCCGCCGTTGCCCTGCGGCGGCCGGTCGCGCGGGCCGAATTCGGGGCGCGGCGGCACCGGTTCGAGCGCCCCGGTTTCCTTGTTCTTCGCGTAGGCGGTGGCAAGCCGGGCGCGTTGCGCGTCGCCGACGTAGAACGTCGTGTGCTTCATCCCGAGCGGGTCGAACAGCCGCTTCTGGAGAAACGCGTCGAAGGTCATGCCGCTCACGACCTCGACGATGCGCCCGGCGGCGTTGATGCCGCTCTGCGTGTATTGCCACCGTTCGCCGGGCTCGTATTTCATCGGCGCGGCCAGCCAGATCGGGACGAGATCGGCGAGCGTTTTGGCTTGCTGCGCGGCCGGGCCGGTCGCCTCGCCGAGACCCGACGTGTGCGTGAGCATCTGGGTGATCGTGAGATTCGCGGGCTTGCCGGAGGGGGTTTTCAGATTGGCAAACTCGGGCAGATACTTCGCGACCGGATCCGAGACGTGGAGCTTCCCCTCGTCCTGCAGCATGAGAATCGCGGCGCCGGTGATCGGCTTGGTCATCGACGCGATCCAGAAAAGCGTGTCGGACGCCATCGGCCGTTTCGCCGCCACATCGGCGTAGCCCGTGGTCTCGAAGTGGAGGATCTTGTTCTTCGTGACGACGGCCGTGACGGCGCCGGCGACTTCGTTTTTCGCGATCATCTCCTGCATCGCGGCCCCGACGCCGGGGAGCTTCGGCTCCTCGGCGGACGCGGACAGCGTGGCGGAGAGCGCAAGGATGACGGGCAGGCGATAGAGGCTCATGGCGAGCAGATTTAACCGTTTTGTCCCACCCCCGTCAATCGAAAGCCGTAGCCCGTCTCCCCGCGCCTGTCCGCTTCGGCACGGAATCCGGCGGCAGAACGGCTGTGAATGCCGCCGTCGCCCTTGGACGGCAGCGGGCCGGTCCGTCGTCTCATCGCGATCAGGAGGAGCGCAAGGCCGGCTCCAAGGACCGCGGCCAGGATTGTTGCGAGCCCGATGCGCGGGTCGGAAACCGCGACGACCAGAACGGCCGCAACCATCCCCAACCCGCCGACGCCCTCGATCGGAATGTGTGCCATATTGATCAGCGCGGGTGACGGGGCCGCAAGGCGCCTGGGCACGAAGATGGGTGGAGTCCTCTCCTCCCTGCGCGCGATGAGCAGCGCCAGGACGAGGCCGCCGACTACGCCCGGAACGAGTAGAAGGATGAAGAGCGGTGCCATGGGACGCCTCCTTTTGATTCGTTCTGCCTGCTGACGGGTTCGCGGCGTCATCGCCGCCCGGGGGTCTGTGGCGCACCCTCCCCGGAGCCCGCGTGCCATGATCCCATTGTACTACTACAACCATACAATTGCAACTGGGAACCTATGACCACGACTCTCCTGCTGCTCGTCTCGAACGTGTTCATGACCTTTGCGTGGTACGGCCACCTGAAGTACGGGCAGGCCTGGCCGCTCTGGAAAGCGATCCTCGTGTCCTGGTTCATCGCGCTGTTCGAGTATTGCCTGGCGGTGCCGGCCAACCGTCTCGGCTACGGGGAGTTCTCGGGATTCCAGCTCAAGGTCATCCAGGAAGTCGTCACGCTGGCGGTCTTCATCGCCTTCGCGGTCGCGTTTCTGAAGGAAAGGCTGGCGTGGAACTATCTCGTGGCGTTCGCCTTCCTCGGCGTCGCCGCGTTCTTCGCTTTTGCGTTCAAGGCGCCGGGACCGGTGTCCTGACGGGCCCCCTCTTCCTCTTGACCTACGACAGGTCGTCGGCTTACACTCCTCTCGTTGCTTGAGAGGAGATCCCTCGTGCCGAAGACGGACCTGCTGCAAGGCACTCTCGACCTGCTGCTGCTCAGAATTCTCACGCTCGGCCCGAACCACGGCTGGGGCATCTCGAATCGCATTCGCCAGACGTCGGGCGACGGCATCAACGCCAGCCAGGGCTCGCTCTACCCGGCGCTGCACCGGCTGGAGATGCGCGGCGAGGTCCGATCCGAAATGAAGGCGTCTGAAAACAACCGCCGGGCGCGGGTCTACACGATCACGGCCGCGGGCCGGCGCCGGCTCGAGGCCGAGCAAAAGAGCTGGGAACACTTCGCCCTGTCGATGCGGCGCGTGCTCGACGCCAAGTAGGAGCGCCGCCGAGCTTGAAGGTCACGCCATGCTGAGTCGATTGATCGCGCACGCTCGCGGTATCGCCCGACGCGGACGAATCGGCGCCGAGCTCGACGACGAGCTGGCCTTTCATCTTCAGCAGGAGGTGGAGGCGAACATCGCCCGTGGCCTGTCGCCGGTCGAGGCGAGGCGCGTGGCGCTGCGTGATTTCGGCGGCGTGACGCAGACGGCCGAGGCCGTGCGCGCCGTTCGCACGATGTGGCCGGACGCGGCGTGGCGCGATGTCCGGTACGCCATCCGATCGCTCCGTGCCACGCCGGCCTTCACGATCGTTGCGCTCACGGTGCTGACGCTGAGCATCGGCGCGTCAACGGCCATCTTCTCCGTTGTGGACGCGGTCATTCTGCGCGGCCTCCCGTTTCACGAGGCCGATCGCCTGGTGTCGGTTGGAGAGCTCAACATCAAGACCGGATCCGACTGGGGGCTGGATCTCGTCGCGCCGCAGAACTTCCTCGACTGGCGCGAGCAGCAGACGGCCTTCACCGGGCTCGCGGCCGTCGGATACGCCAGCCTCAGCGTCAAGCCGGAGAATGGCCAGGAGCCCGAGACGCTGGAGACCCAGGCGGTCACGGCCGATTTCTTCCCGGTGCTCGGAAGCAAGCCGATCATCGGCCGGACGTTCACCGCCGAGAACGAGGTGAACGGGCGGGCCGGGGTCGCGGTGATCAGCTACGGCCTCTGGCAACGGCGCTTCGGTGGCGCCCCCGACGTGATCGGCCGGCCGCTGCCGGGCCAGCGCGGCGACTTCGAGATCGTCGGCGTAATGCCGGCCTCGTTCGAGTACCCGGTCGGCGCGATCCGCCCGACCGAGGTGTGGATCCCGAACGTCTTCCAGCCTGAAGACCGCGTGCGGGCCAACGAGTTCTCGTACCGCCTGCAGGTCATCGGCCGGCTTCGCGACGGCACGTCGCTCGAGCAGGCCCGGGCGCAGATGAATCAGATCACCGCGCGGCTGGCCGCCGAGACCCCTCGCTGGTTCGAGGACCGGGTCGCCAGCGTCCAGCCGCTTCGCGAGTATCTGACGCGGGGCGTGCGCACCTGGATGCTCATGCTCCTCGGGGCGGTAGGCTTCGTCCTGCTCATCGCGTGCGTGAACCTGGCCACGCTCATGCTGGTCCGGCTGAGCGCGCGCAGCCGCGAGCTCGTCATCCGGTCGGCGATCGGCGCCTCGCGCTGGGATCTGGTCCGGGCCCTGCTCGCGGAAAGCCTTCTTTTATCGCTCGGCGGGGCCGCGCTCGGCGCGTTCGGCGCCTGGCTGGCCGTGGAGGCGCTTCGGTCCGTCATCCCGGCGGACGTGCCGCGCGTCGCGGCCATCGCCGTGGACCTGAGGGTGCTCGCAACGACCGTCGTGGTGGCGATCGCGAGCGGCCTGCTGTTCAGCGTCGCCCCCGTCCACTTGTTCTCGCGTGCGCGGGGCGGCGCGGGCGTGACGCAGCTGATGCGCGCGAACACGACGAACCCGGCCCAGCAGTGGCTGAGCGGCGCGCTCGTCACCGTCGAGGTCGCACTCGCCGTCGTCCTGCTCGTCGGGTCGGGATTGTTCCTGGCGAGCTTCGCGCGGGTGACCGGCGTGAACCTCGGGATCGATCCGCGCAATGTCCTGACGGTGCACGTCCGGCCGCTCGTCGGGCCGCTCCCGACGGACATGAGCATGGCGGAGGCCCAGCAACGCAATCGAGGCCGTCTGCAGAGTATTCTCGAGCGGGTCCGCGCGATACCCGGGGTTGACGTCGCGGCGCTCGTGGGCGGCGGCGTGCCGCTTCGCGGCGACCTGCGCACCGAGGCCTTCGGGATTCCCGGTCGCGTCCTGCCACGGGGCGAAGATCTTGACTCAAACCAGATCTCACCCGACTACTTCCGGGCGATGAGGGTGCCGCTGCTCAAGGGCCGCTTCTTTGCCGACGAAGACCGCCAGGGAAGTGAACCCGTCATCATCATCAACGACGCGGCGGCCAGGAAGTACTTTCCTGGAGAAGATCCGATTGGCCGGATGGTCCAGTTTCTGGGCACGCGGCGGATTGTCGGCGTGGTCGGCAGCATCCGGCACGACGGGCCGGAAGCCGACTGGCGGCGCCAGGGCTTCGTGCCGCTCGAGCAAAGTCGAGCCGTCGGCGCGACGCTGGTCCTGCGACTCTCGCGCAACGCCGGCGACGTCGTGCCGGCCGTCAAAGCCGCGATCTGGTCCGAGTTCCCCAGCCTGGCTCTTCCCGATATTCAGACACTGTCGCAGTACTTGAACAAGCTCATCGCCCAGCGCCGTTTCAACATGCTGCTACTGGGCCTCTTCGGCTTGCTCGGCACCGTCTTCGCGTGCGTCGGCGTCTACGGCGTGATGGCGTACGTCGTGACGCAGCGCACGCACGAGATCGGGATTCGGATGGCGCTCGGTGCCCTGCCCGCTTCGATCCTCTGGTCGGTGCTCGGCAGGGCGGTCGTGTATCTCGCCGGCGGGCTCGCCATCGGCCTGATCGGCGCCTGGTTGCTCGGCGCGCTCGTGTCCGGGTTCCTGTTCCAGATCCCGCCGCACGATCTGCGGGTGTATGCCGGCGTGACCGCGACGCTCGTGGCGGCAGGACTGGCTGCGGCGTGGCTCCCCGCCCGTCGCGCGGCGAGGGTGGATCCGCTCGTGGCCTTGCGTCTGGAGTAGAGATGCGCGTGTGTCGCTCCATCCGCTGCTCGCGTGACGTCCGAACGGAGATAGCGCCCCGACTCACGGCGTGCTGAGAATCCGCATCACGTCGACGCGGGCCGCGCGGCGGGCCGGGATGATGCTGGCGACGACCGCAACTACGCTCAACGTCACGGTCGTCAGAACCATCACCCACGGGTCCGATGGTGTGACTCCGTAGAGTTGCGAAGTGACCAGGCGCCCGAACGCCAGAGCGCCGACCACACCGAGTGCCACGCCCCCGATCGCCATCGAGAGCCCCTCACGAAGCACCAGTCCGACGATGGCGCCGGGTGTACTGCCCACGGCCAGGCGGACTCCGATCTCGCGCGTCCGCTGCGTCACGAGGTAGGCGAGCACGCCGTAGAGGCCGATCGCGGAGAGGAACACGGCGACAGCGGCAAAGAGCGTTCCGAGGTGCATCGTGTTCGTCCGTGACATCACCGCCAGCTCGGTCCGCTCGGCCATCGTTCGGATGTCGAAGAGGGGCACCTCGCGATCGACCTGTGCGAGGGCCGACCGCACGTCGCGAACGATGGCGGTTGGTTCTCCTTTCGTGCGGATGACGTAGCCGACATCGCGCGGCGCCGTCACGGCATACGGCACGTAGTAGGTCCCGCTCGTTCCGCTCACGCCTCTCCTCGGCCAACGGTCCGTGCAACCGGGCATTGCCCACGACGCCGATCACCGTCAGCCATGGGGTGTTCGCGTCGATCGTCGCCAGCTGGCTTGTCCGCGCCGGCCAGAACATCCGCCGGCCGATGGCATCGCCATCGGGCCAGAACCGGCGGGCCAGGCGCTCGTCGATGACGATGGTCCTCGAGGTTGGCTGGTTGTCGCGCTCGTCGAAGTAGCGGCCGCGAACGAGCGGCGTGCCTACGGCTTCGAAATAGCCTGGCGTGACCATGCTGCGCACGCCGCTCACGACGGGCTCCCCTGGCTTGGAGCACATATCCTTCGGCCACGATGACGCCGGACTGGGAGTTGCCTCCGAGCGGGACAATGGTTGTGGCGCCGGCCGCGGCGACCCCCGGAAGCTGTCGAATCGACGCGAGCGATCGCTTCAGGAACGCTCGCGCCGCGTCATCGGACGCGAAGCGCGCAGCGGGAAGACTGACAGCGCCGGTGATCACATTCTCCGTTCTGAACCCCGGGTCCACCGCCAGCGCATTACGGAGGCTGACCCACAGCAAGGCCGAGCCCATGAGCAGGACGAACGAGCACGCCATCTGCGCGACGACCAGGGTTCGCCGGGTCGCTCGAAGGGCCCGCCCGTGCGTGCCGCTTCGCGAGCCCCCGTGCAGCATCGTTCCGAGCCGCATGGTGTAGAGCGGGGACGCAGACACGAGACCGATCAGGACGCCGGCGAGCAAGCCGAGCCCAAGCGTTGCCCCGGCCACGGCGGCATCGATTTGCACCAGCGGCGATCGCAGTTCTCTCATGCGCAGCGCGGACACCAGCCACGCGCCGACTGCCAGCCCCCCGGCGGCGCCGCTGACGCGATCAGGAACCCTTCCACCAGCAGCTGACGGACGATATCGAACCGTCCCGCGCCGATGGCGAGGCGTGTGCCCAGCTCAGTGAGGCGCGCCCGCGAACGCGCCAGCGCGATGTTGCCGAGATTGCCCACTCCAATCACGAGCACAGCCAGCGCGGCCCCCCAGAGCAGATAGAGAGAACCGCGCACGTCCCGCACGAGCGCTTCCTGAAGCGGCTCGACGCCGGTGCGGAACCCCGTGTTGATGAGGATCGGCTTCAGTTGCGGCGGCGTGCGCTCGAAGTTCACCGCATCGAGGGCCTTCAGCTGATCCCGCACTTGCTCAATCGTCGCCCCGGGCTTCAAGCGTCCGAGGTTGAACCATCCATTGGCATGACGGGCATCGTCCGATCGCTGCCTCTCCGTCAGCGCAAGCGGGACCCAGAAGCGGGCGCCGGGGTCACCGAACGAGAAGTCACGAGGCAGGATCCCGACGATCGTGTATTCACGTCCTGTGACACGAAGCGTGCGCCCGATGGCCGTGGGATCGCCGCCATAGAGCTCCCGCCACAACCCGTCGGTGAGCATGATCCGCGCGTCATGGTCGGGAGTGCCTTCTTCCTCGGTGAAGACCCGTCCGTGCGCTGGATTGACGCGCAGGAGACGGAAGAGCGACGGCGTGGCCACCATGCCGCGCATGCGGGTCGCCAGGCCTCCCACTTCGATCGTGGCGCCGGAAAAGTTGTAGAACGCCTGCTCTTCGAAAACCGTGACGTGCCGGAGCCTGTCGCCGTAGTCAGGTGTCGAGCTGCGCGTGCCTCGCCGGGCCTCGACAAGAGGGTATTGATTGGCCATGAGGAGGACGCGATCCGGTTGCGGAGTTCGCAGCGGATGGAAGAGCATCGCGTTGACGCCGGCCACAATCGCCGCGTGCCCGCCCAGGCAGACGGCGAGCGTGACAATCGCGGTGACCGTGAAGCCGCGGTCCTTCCGGAGCACCCTGACGCCAAGGGCGAGCTCGCGCAGCCAGCGTTCGGCCGAGAAGGCCGCGCGCAGCCGTGACGCGCGCGCCGGCGTGGGTGAGCCGGTGCCGGCCGCCGCCAGGTCACGAGCCAGCGCAGGCCATGAAGGCACCTGCGCCAGCACCTCATTCCAGGCATCCTCGTCGCTCGAGCCGCGCTGGACCAATGCCGTGTAGCGCGCTTCGAGCTCCGATGCCAGCTCGTAGACGACTTCGTCGTACCGGTCCCCGGCGACATCCCGCCGGGAGAGGTGACGCCGCACGTGCGCCACGAAGTCACGCATACTCGAGACCGGCTGCCCGCTGCACCGCCGTCATGAAGACGCTCCAGGCCTCTCGCTGCTGCGTCAGCTTCTTCCGCCCCGCCGCCGTCAACTTGTAGAACCGGCGCCGGCGCTGCCCGGCCCGTTCGACCCACCAGCCGGAAATGATCCCTTGCGCCTCCAGGCGATAGAGGATCGGATACAGGGACGCGACGTTGAAGACCACCGCGCCGTTCGATCGCTGCTCGATGCGGATGGCGATGTCGTACCCGTGGCGGGGCTCGTCTTCGAGCTGCGCGAGCACGAGCAGCTCCGCGGTGCCCTTCTTGAGTGTGTGTTCGTCGGAGGGGGTCGCCATATATCGTAGACAAACATATATGACTCAATTTGTCGTTGTCAATCACGGGGTCGGGCAGGTGTGTAAGATGGTGGGACCCTTCGGACATTTCCGCGAGTCCGGCTATGCGACACATTTCCCGGCTTGCCGCCCTCCCCTTCGTGGCGGCCGTTTGCTGCATCGTTGCCGCAGCCGCCGCGGGGACCGGCCAAGTCGAGAGGACGGCGTTTTCCGGATCACTGGATCACCCGGCAATCGAATACGCGCGCCGCACGTCCGCGGACCCCGTCGCACGGGTGAACGAGAGACTCGAGGCGGGGGCAATTCGTCTGGCTTTCGATGACACCGGGTACCTCCGGTCGGTGCTTCAGGCGTTGAATGTCCCTGTGGAATCGCAACTGATGGTCTTCTCGAAGACCGGCGTGCAGGCGGCCTACACGAGCCCTGCCAATCCTCGTGCACTCTTTTTCAACGACTCAGTCGTGGTGGGGTACATCCGAGGGGCACCGGTCCTCGAGCTGGCGGCCCATGATCCACGGCAGGGTACGTCCTTCTACACGCTCGCTCAGAACCCGCAGGGTCGTGCGGTTTTCACGCGTAGTGAAGTTTGCCTCAGCTGTCACGTGTCGTACAACAGCCTGGACGTGCCCGGCATGCTGGTGCGGAGCCAGTTCACGGCGGCCGACGGCCGCTCGATGCGTCAACTTGGCCAGTACGTCATCGATCACCGCAGTCCGCTGGAGCATCGCTGGGGCGGCTACTACGTGACTGGGACTGCCGGGTCGAGCCGGCACATGGGCAATACCGCCGTCAGCGGCCGGAGCCCTGTCGACACAAAGGGCGTGAAGGGGCCGGGCGATCTGGCGTCGCTCGAGGGAAAGGTCGACACCACTGGGTACCCTCTGCCCGGCAGCAATATCGTCGCCTTGATGGTGTTCGACCATCAGATGCACATGATCAATTTGTTGACACGCATCGGGTGGGAGGTGCGTGTTGCCGCGCATGAGCATCGGCTGGACTTGACGCGCGGTCCGCAGGGGGACGCCATCAACCAGCTCGTGGATTACCTGCTCTTCGTCGACGAGGCGAGATTGTCCGGGCCCGTTCGTGGCGTGTCGCGATTCGCCGAGCAGTTCAGCAGCCAGGGACCCCGCGACAAGAGGGGCCGGTCGCTCAGGCAGCTCGATCTCGAGCAGCGGCTCATGCGCTATCCGTGCAGTTACATGATTTACGCGAACGCCTTCGACAGCTTGCCGGACGCTGCGCGAGCGGCGATTTATCGACGCATGTGGCAAATCCTGTCGGGCAACGAGAAAGGCCCGAAGTACAGCCGGCTCTCTGCCGCCGAACGGCGAGCGATCGTGGAAATCCTCAGGGACACCAAGGCGGGCCTGCCGGACTACTTCAGCCTTCAGACGCGGTGAGGCGCGCGCGCCGGGCCGGATTCCCGCAGTCAGCACGCCCTTGACTCTGACGTTGCGTCAGACTTCACTATCGTCCCCGACGCGACCGATGACGCCCGCCGCCCGCACCTACCGCACCGCCGCCTTCGCCGCCCTCGCCGGCGTGACGTCACGGGCGCTCCGCCACTACGACCGGCTTGGGCTCCTGAGGCCGAAGCGGTCGAGCGCGGGGTACCGCATCTACTCGGAGCGGGACCTCGAGACGCTCGAGGAGATCGTCGCCCTCAAGTTCATCGGCGTGCCGCTGAAAGAGATCGCGGCGATCCGGCGGGGGCTCGCGTCGCCATCGGTCAGCCGGAGCGCCCATCGAATGGCTTCGAAGTACATGCGCTGGACGGCCGCGTTGTCCCATGACTCCGGCAGATGGCCGAGTGTCGAGTAGAACACGCGGCCTTTGCCGTGCGTTTTCACCCACGCAACCGGGAAGTCACCGTCGGTCCTGTGAACCAGCGGCGCCTTGAGATCCACGCTCATCGGGTCCAGCCTGGCCAGGACGCGGACCGTCTGTCGCGAGAAGTCCTTCAACTGGTAGTGCTCGTCCCGCAGGACGAGTGAGGCGGGGAACCCCTTCATCGCGGGGAACTCCGGATCCTCGACGATGACCCTGGCGTCCGTCACGTTCCACGGATGCTGGTCGAACCGGCCGCCCAGCATCTCGCCGAATTCGGCCCACGAGAAGAATGCGGTTGCGCCGGAGTGCGCGGCAACGAAGCCTTTTCCGTCATCCTTGATGAAGGACATCAGGTCGGCCCGCTGCTCGGGCGCGAGCTCGATCTCGCGCACGCCGAAAAAGAAAATCGCGTCGAAGTGCGTGAGGTTCCTCGCCAGGAAGTTCTCCCCCGCCGCGATGCCGGTGCCGGCGCCAAACCGGATCGGGCTCTTCGTGATGGGCTGCGAGTCGGTCCGGATGAACGTGTCGAAGGCGCCCGATTCGTACCCGAGACGCTCAATCGTCGCCAGCGCGTGAGAGATGACGTCGTGCTGATAGCCGGATCGGACGTCCGCCCACGCCAGCAGACGCTTCCGGGGCGGCGTCTGGCTCACAGCCTGTCTGCTCGCCTCTGTGGCGCCGTGCACGAACAGCGCAGCCGCCACCGCCGCGCACACGGCCAGACGCCGCCCCGGTTCCTGCATCCCTTAGAAATTGTACTTCAGCGCGAACTGCATGATCCGGGGCTGGCCCGCGGTGAGGATCCTGCCGAAGTTCGTGCTGTTGAGCGCGGTGACCGGCCCGTTGAAGTTCGCCTTGTTCACCACGTTGAACACCTCCCACCGGAACTGCAGCGCGTTGTCGGAGAACCTGAAGGTGCGCGTCACCGCCAGGTCGTTCTGAAACTGCGACGGGTTCAGGATGGTGTTCGGCGCCAGCGTGCTGTAGGTGCCGGGATCGGGCGACCCGAACGCGTTCCGGTTCAGGTAGTTGTCGACCGTTCGATCCCCGTACGGGTCGTCCAGGATCTGCACGGCGCGCTGGCCGCCCATGCCGCTCAGCGCGTTGTCGACGCCCGTCGTGACGGACGAACGGTTGCCGCTCTGCCACCGGACGAGCGGCGCAATCTGCCAGTTGCCGAAGAGCGCTCGCATCGCGGCGTTCCCGAACTCCGGCGTCCGCGCCACGACCGACACGTTCACGATCTGCCGCCGGTCGGCATCGCAGTACGTGTAATCGGCATCCGGGTTGTTCGGATCGACAATGGTCGGCCCGGTGAGCTCCGTGGTGGCCGGGTCGCTCTTGCACTGCGACAGCGTGTAGTTGGAGAGCACGCTCAGGTTCCCCTTTAGCCGGCGCTGCGCCGACAGCAGCATGCCGTGGTAGTTGCCTCGACCGGTATCGTCGAGTTGCCCGATCGTGCCGTAGAACTGCCCCATCACCGGGTCCTGGCGGAACAGCACCCGGCGCTGGTTCGTCGTGCCCGTCGTCGCCCCCGGCGAGAAGACCGCCGGGTTGAGCTCGGTCGCCCGCCACAGATGGACAGAGTGGTTGCCGATGTAACTCGCGGACAGGAGCCAGTCGCCGACCTGCCGCTGCGCGCCGAGGTTCCACTGGTGCAGCGACGTCGGTTGCGTGTCGAGCGGCGCGTTCACGTAGACGCCGAAGGCCGGAAAGGGTTGCGTCTCCCAGCCGGTCGCCAGCGCCGGGAAGGGATTCCCGCCCGGGTAGTTGAGATAGGGATCGGCGAACCCGCCTGCCGGATTCGTGAGCGTGATCTGCGCGCCCCACGGCGGATTGTTGGCGAAGCGTGTGTTGAAGAACAGGTGCGGCGTGTCGTAGAAGATGCCCCAGCCCGCCCGAAACGCTGTGTACTCGTCCGGCGCCCAGACCACACCCACCCGCGGCGCGAACTGGGCCAGCTTGCTGTTCATCACCGCGTTCCCGGGGAAGTCGGGATCCCCGGGAAAATACAGTCCCGGCGGGGCCTGCGGGTACGTCTGGCTGCGGATGCCCTGATCGAAGCGCGCCTTGTCGAAATTGCTGCTGTAGCCGAGCGTGTTCTTGATGGGGAGATACGGTTCCCACCGCAGGCCGGCGTTGAGCGTCAGGCTCGCGCGGATCTTCCATTCGTCCTGCACGTACGCGCCGACGTAGTCGTTCTCGTCGAAGTCGAAGACGGGATTGCCCTGGAGGAACCCGCTCACGCGGCCGAGCATGAAATCGGCAAGCCCGAGCCCCGTCGTCTGCCCGTTGAAGGTGAACTGCCCGTTGGTCGGGCGGTTGTTCAGCGTCTCGATCTTGGTTCGAATCCAGTTCGCCCCGAATGAAATCTGATGCCGTCCCCGGACGACGTCGACGTCGTTGGCGATCTGGAAGCTGTCGGAATCGAAATACCCGGGGTTGGTCGCGCCGGCGCCGATTCCGAAGCCGTTCGTCACGGTGACGCCGGTGTACCCGGGCTGCGGGCTGTAGACCGCGGCGCCGAGGTCGGCCGGCGAGAAGTACAGCGGGAGCGGTCTGTCGTTGAGTGTCTTGTTGAACGTGGCGTGGAAGGCATTGACAATCGTCGAGGACAGGAACCAGTTGTGCCCGACGACGACGGAGTGCGCCTGGTTGTTCTGTCCCGTCCTGCTCAGCGTCAACACGTTCTTGCCGTCGTAGGTGCCGGGATTGTCGTACACCGCGTACAGGTAACGTCCGAAGACCGTCTGACTTCGCGTAATCGTGAAATCCACCTTGGCGAGCGTCTGGTGCTCCGTGTTGTTGTTGGGAATCCCGTACTGAAGGCGGCCGCAGGGATCGGTCGCGACCGGCACGTGCTCGAGGAACTCCATCGCGATCGGGCTGAACCGTGCCGGATCGATCCGGTTGTCCGTGAAACCCGAGCCCGGCGCCAGGGTCACCTGGCGGCCGCTGCAGGACGGCGCCGCAACGGCGGTGAAATCGCCGCTCAGCATGGCCTGGGTCGGCACGAAGCTGACGGCTTCCGCCGGGTTGCTGCGCTCGATCTTGCCCTGGTAACCGCCGAAGAAGAACAGCCGGTCTTTCAGCAGCGGTCCGCCGAGCGTGCCGCCGAACTGGTTGCGCTTCAGAGAGTCGCGCTCGGGCGCGAAGAAGTTCCGGGCGTTGAAGCGGTAGTTCCGGACGAACTCGAACACGTTGCCGTTGAAGCGATTCGATCCCGACTTCGTCACGACGTTGACGGCGGAGGCGGCGTGGTGCCCGTAGCGCGCCGGCAACGAGCTGGTCTCGACCTTGAACTCCTGGATCGCGTCGGGGAACGGCGTCGGGAGATTCAGGTTGTTGAAGGGGTCGTTGTGCGTGCCGCCGTCCATGATGTACGTCATGCCGTTGGCCTGGCCGCCGGCGACGGAAATCGTGACCGTCGGGTAGTTCTTGTTGGTGTTGAGATCCCCGGCCGGCGCCGACGTCGCGAGACCGGAGAGGAAAATCAGCTCGGTGGCCTGGCGGCCGTTGAGCGGAATCTCGTTGACCCGCTCGTTGTCGATGACCTGTCCCACGCCCGTCGAGCGTGTTTCGACCATGGCCGTATTGGCGAACACCGTGACCTGTTCGCCAAGGTTGCCGACGCTCAGCGTGACCTCGACCGTCGGGTTGGTGTTGACCTGCAGGACGATGCCGTCCTGCACGTAGGTGTTGAACCCGGCGAGCGCGACCTTGAGCTGATACGGCCCGACAGGCAGGTTCGGAAAGACGTAGCCACCGTCAGGCCCGGTGACGATCGTTCGGGTCATGCCGGTGTCTGTTTTGGTGATGGTAACGGATGCCCCAGGCAGCACGCCGCCGCTGGAGTCGCGCACGGCGCCCGCCAGCTGCGAGCCGGCCACCGCCTGCGTCCAGCCGGTCCCGCTGGAAAGAAGCCACACGAGAATCGCGCCGAGTACCGGGCGTAGCGACCTCATTCGCACCTCCGATTGTTCCAAAATCTCGAGCGCCCGACGGTAGCACTCCGGAGCCGTCCTCCCTAGGTCGTAACGGTATCGCTACGGTAACAACAGGGAAGGTCTGTGCTTAACGGGTGGAACAGGAGGACAGGAGGACAGGAGGGCCTGCGTTGTCGCGCCCAAAGGAGGCCACGGCCGCGGATGAACACGGATTTCACGGATCTCACGGATTAACACGGAACCGCAGGCGTCACGCTGGACTCTTCCGCACTCGCGCGCCGGCCTGAAAGAGCCTGAGGCCGGCGCTGGCAGGTCAGGCGAGATCGAGATACAAGCGGCTCCGAGTGCTGACGGCCGCTTGCATTCTCGATCTCGTCTGACCTGCTGCGCTGCGCGCGGCGCGAGTGCGGAGGACTGGTAACGGAAGCGGAAAGACCTCCCGTGCTCTCGTGCTCCTGTTTTCTCGCCCGGCGAGAGAAAGCAGCTCCTGATCTCCTGGCCTTCTGTTCTCTTGTTTGCCGGGGTCAGCGGGACGGGGCGCTCGCGGTCGTCGTCATGGGGTGAGGTTTGAGGATGGCATCGGTGGAACCGAGCGCCCACTTGATCGCTTCGAGGTACATCTGCTGAACGTCGCGGATGTCCCACGTGGCGGCGGCGTGGGAAAACGACCCGTAGAACACGCGGCCTTTGCCGTACGTCTTCGCCCAGGCGAGCGGGTAGTCGCGATCGGGCCGGTGGAGGCTCGGGCCCGGCGCGACGTTCGCGAGATCCAGGCGGAGCAGGACGTGGATCTTGTCGCGGGAGTACTCCTTGGGCTGATAGAACTCGTCGGTGAAATCGAACGCCGCCGGAAAGTGCTTCGTGGCGGGAAACGCGGGATCTTCGTTGACGACGACGCCCGGTCCGTTCACCGGGTGCCCGTCGAAGCGGGCCCCGAGCAATTCCCCGAACTCCGGCCAGGATTCGAACGCGGTGAGACCGACGTGGGCGGCGACGAAGCCCTTGCCCTCGTCTCGAACGAATGACAGCAACTCCCCTTTTTGCGCCTCGTCGAGCGGCACGTCACGGTGCCCCATGAAGAAGATGGCGTCCACGTTGTTCAGGTTGGGGCCTCCGCTCGCGGGCTGGCCGGTGGTCTTCAACGGGCTCTTCGAAATGATGTTGGAGTCGGTCCTGATGAACGTGTCGTACGCGCCGGACTCGTAGCCGAGGCGCTCGATCACCGCCAGCGCATGCGATACGGAGTCGTGCTGCGCCTGCCCGTTCCGTGTGTCGGCCCACGCGAGCACCACCTTGCGCGTCCGCGCCGCGCCGCGGCCGGCCCCGCGGCCGCGCTGACCGCCGCCCTGTGCGCGCTGGCCCGCGGGAGCTGCGGTGGTGGGGTCCTGCGGCGCCGCGGTCAGTTCCGCCGGTTGCCGGGCAAGGATCCAGAGTCCACACGACGACGCGATCGCGATGGCGACGAGGCCGGCTCGAGCTTTGGTCATGTCATCTCCGGGCCGCGGCTGACTTCGCACCCGCGGTAAGGGCGCGCGCACCACTTCGCTCCCGCGCGTAGTGGCCGGCTCGCTCGCGCTCGCCGGTAGGGGCCGCGGCTCACTTCGCACCCGCGGTAGGGCGGGGGCACGATAGCTCGGATTCGCCCGAGACTCCGCGCTGTTACCGTGCCGCTACGGTAACGCGGCCAAACGGTGGCGACTCAACGCGCCGACCGCAGCGAAAGAGCGCATACAATCGCCCGATATGCCACCGCGTCAGCGGCCCCGCGCGCCTCGCGAATCCGCGGACACGCGCGTTCAAGGCCAGCTCGAGCGCATCCTCGCGAGCGCGACATTCCGCCCCGTCGATCGGTTGAAACGCTTTCTCAAGTTCGTCGTCCAGGAAACCATCGCGGGCCGCGGCGATCAGCTCAAGGAGTACGTGATTGGCGTCCACGTGTTCGACAAGGAGCAGTCATTCGATCCCCGCGCCGACCCGATCGTTCGCGTGCAGGCCAGGCGGCTGCGCGCGCGGGTGGTCCGATACTACCGCGAAGAGGCGCGCCCGGACGAGCTCGTCATCGACCTGCCGAAGGGGCGCTACTCCCCCGCGTTCAAGCCCGCCGCCGCCCCGTCGACGCCGAAGCGATCCATCAGCGCGGCACTGCTGAACCACAACACGGTCGCCGTGCTGCCGTTCGCGGACCACAGCCCCGCGGGCGACCTGGGATATTTCTGCAGCGCCCTGCGCCAGGAAGTGATTCATGCCCTGGCCGCGATCCAGACGCTGCGGGTGCTCGCCTGGGATCCCGCGGAACCGGGGGTGGCGGCGGATCCGCGCCAGGCGGTGCAGACGGCCCGCGCCGCGATGGTCATCACGGGCAGCGTCCGCCGGTCGGGAGACAAGCTCCGCGTGACCACTCATCTCGTCGATGGCGCGAGCGGCTCGTACGCCTGGTCGGAGACCCTCGATTCGACGGCCACCGATTTCGCCGCGCAGGAGGCGGTCGCGCACGCCGTCGTCAAGAAGCTGCAGCCGGACGGCGCGGCCGGCGCCTTTCGCGGCCGCCGGCTGGCCGAGAATCTCGCCGCCCGCAACCTGTGCCTCCAGGGCCGCTATCACCTGAATCAGCGGACCGAGGAAAGTCTCCGCAAGGCTGTCGACTTCTTCGAGCGCGCCATCGTCGAGGACAGCCAGTATGCGCTCGCCCACAGCGGCCTGGCCGATGGCCACGGGCTTCTGGCGCACTACGGCGTGTCCGGGCCTGCCGAAGTCTGGACGAAAGCCGCCTCCAGCGCCGCGACGGCGGTCATGCTCGACCCCGGTTCCGCCGAGGCGCACACCTCCCTGGCGCACGTGAAGTCCACGCAGGACTGGGACTGGCAGGGGGCCGACCGCGAATTCCAGCTCGCGATCAGCCTCAATCCCGCGTATGCGACGGCCCACCATTGGTACGCGATGTCCTGCCTGGTGCCGCTGGGACGCCTGGACGAGGCGCTCGACGAGATGCTGAAGGCGCAGTCGCTCGATCCCGTCTCTTCGATCGTGGCGCGCGACATCGCGCTCGTGCACTTGTTCAGGCACGACTTCGAGGCCGCCCTCGAGCAGTCCGATCACACGATCGAGCTGAACCCGCACTTCTCGCCCGCCTACTGGGTGCTGGGCGTGATTCAGGAGCAGAGGAAAGACTTCGACGAGGCGGCGGCCGCGTTTCAGCGCGCGATCCATCTGTCGCCGCAGACGCCCCGCATGCAGGCCGCGCTGGGCCGGACCCACGCGCTCGCCGGAAAACGCAAAGAGGCGCTGGAGACGGTGCGCAGGCTGGAGGCCGTCGCCGCTCAGCGCTATGTCTCGCCCTTCGAGTTCGCCTCACTCCGCTTCGCACTTGGCCAGACCGACCTCGGTTTCCGCTGGCTCAACAAAGCCTGCCAGGACCGCTGTTTCGAGCTGCTGTGGATGCGGGTCGATCCGCGGCTCGATCCGATCAGGAACGAGCGCAGATTCGAGACGGTCGCGAAACAGATGGGGCTGGTCTGAGCCGGGCCGGCGCCGCCGGACCGGCCAACATTCGCGTCATTCGCGCGGCGGCTCGCCGTCGTACGCGACCGGAAAACGGATCCGCATCGGCCGCTCGCGCGTGTATTCCTCCGACACCTGAGCGGTCAGGCCCGCGACGCGCCCGATGATGAACGCCAGCTTTCCGAAGAGCGGCGGAAACCCGAGATCGTAGAGCACGGCCGCCAGGGCGCCGTCGATGTTGATGGGAAGGGGCTTGATCTCGTCGCGGACCGCCGTTTCGAGCGCCCGCATGAACGCGATCCCGTCTTTCGCCAGTCCCCGGTCCTTCGCCAATCCAAACAGGACCGCCGTGCGGGGATCGATACTGGTATGAACCCGGTGACCGAAGCCGGGCACCCGAACCTTCGCGGCCTTGGCCTGCGCCACGGTGATCTTCGCGGCGGCTTCAAGGGTCAGCGACCCCTCGCGCGCCCGCCGAAGCCCTTCGTCGATCAGCAGCATGCACGCGTGGCCCGCACCCGCGTGCTCGTCGCCGATCGCCAGGACGCCGGCCGAGACGGCGGCCTCCGGCGCCCCGCGGTTCCCGCTGGCCACCACGCGCGCCGCCGTCGCCGACGGGGACGCGGGCCCGTGATCCGCCACGCCGATCAGAATCGCGTCCAGGAGGCGCCGCTCCGCCTCCGTCGGCCTCCGCCCCTGATGGAGCAGGAACACCACGTCCGAGAAGCTGGCCTGCTCCATCAGCCGCATCACGTCGTATCCGCGATACCGCATCGACGTCTCGTCGGCGTCGCTGATGTCCGTGCGCCAGGGTCCGGACTCCGGTTCCTTCGCAGCACTCATCGGGGATGGAGGGCGCGCGGGCAGGCCTGAAGGCGTGCGCTACGTCCGCAACTGATTTCGGTGCGCCAGGGTCCGAACACGGGGTCGCTCATCGGAGATAGCTTACTCGCCGACCCTGTAGACATCGTTGATGTCCCAGTGACCCGGCGTCGGAGTCGGGGCGTTTTCCATCGGCGCCTGAATCACCGTGGGGAGGTTCGAGGCGAGCGCTTCGACGAGCGCGGGATACAGCTCGCCGGCCGAGCTGATGGCGACGCCGCGCGCGCCGAACGAGCGGGCCATCGCGGCGTAGTCGGTGCGATAGACCTCGCCGCGGCGTTCGAAGACACAGCCGAAAGTCGTCCCGTAGTGCATCTCCTCGAGGCCGGCAATCGTGCCGAACGCGCAGTTGTCCATCACCAGCCAGACCACCGGCAAATCGGCTTCCATCGCGGTCGCGACGACCGCGGGGTTCGAGCTGAATCCGCCGTCGCCAACGAGCGAAACGGCCGCGCGGTTCGGATGCGCGAGCTTCACGCCCAGGACCGCCGCCGGACCGAAGCCCATCGTGGCGAGCCCGCTCGGCGTGATGAACGTGCCGGGCACGGTAATCGGGAACTGCTGCGCGACGCCGTTCTTGTTCCAACCCACGTCCGTCACGATGAAGCCGTCCTCGGGCACGGCTTTTCTGAGATCGCTCAGAATCCGCTCCGGCCGCATGGGGAATTGATCCGACGTCCATTGGTGGGCCCAGTTGGCGGCAAATTCCTTGCGGCCGCGCGCGATGTCCTCCCGCAGCCGGCCGCGGTCGCGGTGCTTCACGCCCTTCGCCGCGGCCACGAGCGCGCCGAGCGCAGCCTTCGCGTCCGCGACAACGCCGAGCTCGGTCGGGTAGTTCCGGCCAATCTCGGCGGCGTCCGCGTCGATGTGAATGAGCGTCGTCGGCGGGATGCAGAACGTGAAACGCGGATCCCACGAGCTCGAGTTCGCCTCGGCGAGACGGGTCCCGATGGCAACGATGACGTCGGCGTTGCGGCACGTGTCGTTGGAAACCGGCAATCCCCAGAAGCCGGTCTGGCCGAGGAGCAGCGGATTGTTCTCGTGAAGACAGCCCTTCCCCATCAGGGTATGCGCCACCGGCACCTCGAGCGCCTCGGCAAGGGCAGCCAGTTCGGCGGTCGCCCGGCCGGACAGCACGCCGCCTCCCGCGTACAACACGGGCCGCTCCGCCCGTGCCAACGCATCGACGATCCGAGCGGCCGTTGCCGCGTCGATCGTCGGCCGCGCCATCTCCGCTGGAACCTTGCTGAAGGCGTCGACCGGCAGATCGGCGGAGAAGACGTCCATCGGCACGTCGACGAGCACCGGTCCCGGGCGGCCGGTCTGCGACAGATGGAAGGCGCGCTCGAGGACCCGCGGCAGGTCCGCGAGCGCTCTCGACACGATAGACGCGCTTGCAGAATGGCCGATAGATCGCGAACTGGTCGCCGTCCTGATGGAGGTTGACTTCCTGATGCGGATGCCGGCCGCGGAAGTACGACTGCACGTCACCCGCGATCACGACCATCGGGATCGAGTCGAGGGCCGCGTTGGCGACGCCGGTCGCGGCATTCGTCAGGCCCGGACCGAGGTGCGAGAGCATGACGCCGGGCTTGCCGGTGGCGCGCGCGTAGCCGTCGGCCGCGTGCGCGGCAATCTGCTCGTGCCTCGTGGAGACGAACCGGATGCGGCTCTTGCCGAGCGCATCGAGCAGGCCGATCACCGTGTGCCCGCACAGCCCGAACACGACTTCGACGCCAAGCCGCTCCAGGTAGTCCGTCATCTGGTACGCGGCGATGCGCGTGCCGGGCGCGGTCTTGGTCCGTTCGACGGCGGGTTGCGCGACTGTGGTCATGGTGCTCTCGCTGGAAGTGGCTGTCCCCGGTGAATCAAAACACCCGGCTGTTGAAGAACTCTCCGAACAGTTCCTGCTCCGGCGGCCGATCCTCGGGTATCGGACGGCTCACCCAGGTCACGTTCATGTAGTGCTTGAGCGAGATGTTCTCGTTCGTGATGTTGCCGCCCCACACGCCGCACCCCATGCTCGAGGTCATCGGCATGCCGTTGGTGAACGTGCCGGCGTTGGAGCTCGATTGCACCTGGCGCACCATCATGCGGCTGACCGGCGCCACCAGCGCCAGCCGGTGAACGTGCTCGTCGTCGTGCGAGTAGATCCCGCAGGAGTGTCCTTTGCCGCCGGTCTCGAAAATCCGCCGCACCATGTCGAGGGCCGCGTCGAATCCTTCGTACCTGAAAATCGCCAGCACCACGCCGAGCTTCTCGGTCGAGAACAGATGCTCCTGTGCCGATCTGGCTCTCCGGCACGACGAAGAACGTCCTGTCGTCCGGAATCGCGAAGCCCGCGAGGCGCGCGATCGTCTGCGCCGGACGCGCGATCGTCGCGGCGGTCCGGTGCCCGTCGGCATCCCAGTACGCCTTCTGCAGCAGGTGCTTTTCCTGCTCGTTGACCAGGTATCCGCCTTCAGCCTGCAACTGCGCGAGGACCGCGTCGTAGATGCCGGAGTCGACGAGCAGGTTGCCGTCGGCCGAACAGCCCGAGCCGTAGTCGTTGGTCTTGCTGATCGCCGAGTTGCGCGCCGCCTGCGCGACGTCGGCCGTTTCGTCGATGACCATCGTGGCGTTGCCGGCGCCGACGCCGTACGCGGGCTTGCCGGAACCGTACGCCGCCTTCACCATCGCCGGCCCGCCCGTCGCGATCGTCAGGTCGCAGACGCTCATCAGCTCGCGCGCGAGCGGGATGCTCGGCCGCTCCACGCACTGCAGGAGATCCGCCGGGGCGCCCGCTGCCTCGAGCGCCGCCCGCATCACCCGGACCGTTTCGTTGGACGTCCTCCGGCTCGCCGGGTGCGGGGAGAAAATCACCGCGTCCTTGCACTTGACCGCGTACATCGCCACGGTGATGGGCGTGACGTAGGGGCTGGTCACCGGAATCAACGACGCGATCACGCCTGCCGGCTTCGCGTATTTGACGATGCCCTTTTCGGGGATGTCCTCGATGATCCCCATGCTCTTCTGACGGAGCACATCGCGAAGCACGCCGAGCACCTTCGCGCGCCGCTTCGGTTCGCGGCTGCCCATGCCGCTCTCGTCGACGCTCATGTTCGCCAGCCGGGCCGCCGTCGCCTCGTTGCCCCCGGCCCACGCGATGGCGCGGCAGAGCCGATCGACCGCAGCCTGGTCGTACCCCTCCACGGCCCGCATGGCGTCGCGGGCGCGCGCGAGCAGCGTCCCTGCGGTCGCGCGCTCCTCCGGGGTAATGGTTCTGGGCTCGCTGGTTCCGACTGCCATAACGTTGCGGCTGTCCTCCGGTCTCTGGAGTATCGCAGAATACGGGCGTCGCGGCCGTTGGCGGTAAACGGGTTGCCCACGGCCGGGAGGTAACGGAGGTGACGGAGCCCACGAAGCGCTGGCGCTGGCGCTTTACACGGAGGAACGGAGGAACGGAGAACTAAAACAGTTTTCTTACTCCGTTGCTCCGTTGCTCCGTGTTGAAAGCGGTCCGTTGTCTCCGTCCACTTCGTTACCTCGACTACGTCCCCGTAAACACTTTCTCCCGGAACTAACAGATCGTGTGTCGAGAGCGACGATAGCATGCCGTCCGCGCCGGCCGCCGGTGTTACGGTGCCTCTACGGTTACACTATTTCGACCCCGGCAACGCGAATGCGGTGATGCTGTCGTCGGTCACCGGCGCTTCGAGGAAGCCGCCGCCGGTGGACGTGATGACGACGTATTGCCTGCCGTCCTTGCCGAGATACGTGCTCGGTGTCGCGTGCGCGGTTGCGCCGAGCTTCACCGTCCACAGTTCCGTGCCCGTCCTGGCGTCGAAGGCCCGGAAACGGTTGTCGTCGGTCGCGCCGACGAAGACCAGTCCGCCGGCCGTGGCGATCGATCCGCCGTTCCCGGGCCGGCCGGTCTTCTGCTTGTCGGGCGGCAGGCTGTCGGTGACGCCGAGGACGGACCTCCACGCGAACTCGCCGGTGTGGACGTTGACCGCCGTCAGCTGTCCCCACGGCGGCTGCTGGCACATCATGTTCGACTCGGGATCCTTGAAGCGTCCACCGCCCGGGAGATCTCTGTACGGGCTGTTCGAGCCGCGCCCCCCGCGGCCGGCGGGCGCCTCAGCGCCGGCAGGATTCGGCTCGCGTTCCGCAAATCCTTGAAGCTGCCCGAGCTCGCTCGTGTTGACGAACAGGTACCCGAGTTGCGGATTGAACGACGCGCCGCCCCAGTTCACGCCGCCGTGATTGCCGGGGAACTGCAGTCGCAGCCGGTTGTAGCCGACCGGCAGATACGGACCGCCGAGCTGAAGGCCTTCCATGATCTTGCGGCAGGCGGCTTCCAGTTCCGGTGTGACGGTTGCGATGTCCGCCGGCGTCATGGTCATGCGGGATAGCGGGGGCGGCTTGACCGGGAACGGCTGCGTTTTGGCCGTCCGTTCGAGCGGCACTTCGCTTTGAGGGACGGGCAGATCCTCGACGCCATAGATAGGTTTACCGGTGACGCGATCGAGCAGGAACAGGAGCCCGCTCTTGCTCATGACCGCCACTGCCGGGATCGTGCGTCCCTGCTGACGAACATCCAGCAGGAGCGGCGGGGGCGCCACATCGGCGTCCCAGATGTCGTGACGCACGACCTGGAAGTGCCACATGTACTTCCCGGTGCGCGCATCCGCCGCCACGACGCTGGAGCTGAACAGGTTGTCCCCCGGCCTGTCACCGCCGTAACGATCTGTTGCAGGCGCGCCGAACGGCATGTAGACGATGCCGCGCTGCGCATCGACGGTCATCAAGCCCCAGACGTTGACCCCGGAGCGGTTCTTCCAGCTGTCGCCCGCCCACGTCTCGTTGTACTTCTCTCCCGCCCGCGGTACGGAGTGAAACGTCCAGGCCAGCTTTCCGCTGTGAACGTCCCAGGCCCGGACATCCCCGGCGGGCCCCTGTGCCGGACCCTCTTGCGTCCGGCCCCCCGTGATAATCAGGTTCCGGTAGATGACCGGCGGAGAGCTCAAGCCGTTGTTGCCGGGCAGCCCCTGAAGGATCTCGGGCGTGTTCAGATTGACGATGCCGTTCTCGCCGAACGCGTCACGAGCCTTGCCGGTCTTGGCGTCGAGGGAGAACAACTTGCCTTCGCTCGAGCCGAACACGATCTGCGGCGGCAGCGCCGCATCGCCGGGCCAGGTACTCGACACCGCGTGTCGAAGGCTGCCCCGCGGGGAGCTGGTAGACCCACACCTCTTTGCCTGTCGCCGAATCGAGCGCGACGACCCGTCCGTACGGCGTTGACACGTACATCACGCCATCGATGACGAGAGGGGTCGTCTCGCCGGGAGAGAAACCGGATCCTCCGCGCCCCCGTCCCCGGCCCCGTCCCGGCGCCGGAGGCGCGGCGTCCGCGGGCGGCGGCACCGCAGCCGCCGGCGGCCTCATGTGATAGACCCACGCCACGCTCAACTGGCTGACGTTCGCCGGTGTGATCTGCGCCACTGGAGAGAAGCGCATCCCGCCCGGGTCGTGACCGTATGTCCGCCACTCTTGCGATGCGGTCGGCGTTCGCGGTCGCACGGTCTCCTGTCCCGCCGTCAGCGCCACGGCGGCAGCGGCACTCAATAGCGCGACGAAGCAGACTTTAGCCATGCAACTACCTCACGCGTTCGCGCGCGCCAGCGGCGCCGCCGGTGTTTCAGGCGCCGCATCGGTCGGCCACAACGGCCGGTTCGGGTTGATGAGCAGCGTCAACAGCCCACCCGCGACGTACACGCCCGCCGTGATCAGGAACGGAATGGTCCAGGAATTCCACCACTGCACGGCGTACCCGACGACCAGCGGGCTGATGGCGCCGCCGATGTTGCCGACCGTGTTCATCGCACCCGTGACCGTTCCGGCGCGCTCGCCGCCCACGTCATGGCAGATCGACCAGCAGGCGCTCACACAGAGGTCGGCGATGCCCAGCGTGAGCGCGAACAGCGCGGCGGCGGCCATCCTGTTGTCGATCATCGCGGCCGAGACGAGCACCAGGCCGCTCAGAGGCAGCGTCACGACGCCGAGCGATCGTCCGATCTTCAAGCCGTGCTTCTTGACCAGGGAGTCGGTCAGGCGGCCGCCCGTCCAGGTGCCGATGCCCCCGGCCAGCAGCACGAAGCCGGCGATCACGCCGGCCTCCTGCACCGTAAAGCCGCGCACCTCGCGCAGGTAGGTCGGCAGCCACGTCAGGTTGAAGTACAGCGTGTAGGCCATGCAGAAGTACATCATGCAGATGAGGAGCATGTTCACGGAGAGCAGCTGGCGCCACGCGACCGCCTGGCGCTGCCCGCTGCGTCCAAGTCCACGCTGGATGGTCTCGAGCTCCACCGCGTTCACCGCCGGGTGCGTGGCCGGATCATCCTTGTACCACCGCCACCAGAACACGCACCAGGCCACGCCAAGCAGGCCGAAGGCAAAGAACGTCTGCCGCCATCCGATCCAGGCCATCAGCAGCACGACCAGCGGCGGCGCGATCGCGCCGCCCACACGCGTGCCCATGAACACGACGCCGTGCGCCGTCCCGCGCTCCGCCGCCGGGAACCAGTTGGCGAAGCTCCTGGAGATATTGGGAAACGCGCCGGCCTCCCCGACGCCGAACAGGAATCGGGCCGTGAGGATCGACACGAAGTTCCAGGCCACGCCCGTCAGCATCGTGAACGCCGACCACCACAACACGATCCGCGTGAGCACTTTGCGTGGGCCGATGACGTCGCCGAGCCACCCGCTCGGAATCTCGAACGCCGCGTAAGCGATCGTAAAGGCGCTGAACACCCACCCCATTTGAATGAGGTCGAGGCCCAGGTCCTGCCGGATAGCCGGCGCCGCCGACGAGATCGCGACGCGATCGAGGTAGGTGATGATCGACAGGATCAAGGTGAAGCGCAGAAGCGTGAAGCGCCCGCGGCTGGCGTGCATCAAAGGCTCCCAAGGCCCCGGCGGCCAGGCGTTCTCCCAGCTGGATTGTGGTGACCCCGGGGGCCGGACTGTATCACCTGAGCCGGGTCAGGCAAACGAGGTTACCGTACGCCTACGGTATCTGCGGGAGGGAAAGCGTCTCGGGTCTCGGGACGGCGCGGCCGGAGACATGGGTAACAGATCAGTCTCGGGTCTCGGGTCTCAGGTCTCGTGGTCTCAGCGCGCGAGTGCGGAGGGCGCAGTGAGTGGGCACAACACCCTCCCGTACTCTCGTGCTCCTGTGTTTCTTCACACGCCTCCCAACTTCCAACTCCCAAGGGTCAGAAACTGAGCGAGACCTGCAGGCCTTTCTTGTGGCGGGCGATGATGGGGGCGGCGTGCAGCCGTCTCGATCCGTCCGCGGAATCGTAGACCGTCCGCCGTCCGCGGATCAGGGCATCGATGCCGATGCCTATGCCGGCGCCAATGGCTCCAATCTTGAGCATCGGTCCGACGTCGTCGCGACAGTTCGCCCAGGGTTCCGACAGCCTGCACAGGAACAGCCCCGACGCCACTCCAACCCCCGCCCCAATCAGGGCGCCATTCAGCACCGAGTCCGACTTGCGCATTGTGACTCGCATGACGTCCGTCATGCGGAAACGGCGGACTTCGTCGGCGGCAGCGGCGGTCACGACGTCGCCGGACACCCCGACTATTTGCGCCTTGTCTTCACGTCCGCCGGAATCCGTAATCCAGACAGTCGTGCCTGGAATCAAGGTGGTTTCGAGGCCGCGGGTCTCCTGAGGCGTCTGCGCCGAAGCCGTCGAGCCGGCCGGCGCAGAAAACAAGACAAGTAGAGCGATACGCTTCAGCCAGCTCGATCGTCGATTCGCGCACATGGTTGGCGTGACTCCTTCACTACATATTGCGCAAGGCGCGCGGAAGACGGCTCAGGCGGCGTCATTTCGCACGAATCCTCTCTTGCCGTAAGCTGACGGGATGGCCCCCTGGTCATCGGAGCGCGTGGCCGCGCTCGCGCCGGATCCGGCGTCCGCATCCGCGGGCCAGGCGCTGGCCAGCGAGAGAAAGTGGGCCGTCGCTCGGGCGGAGCGACCGCGCGATCTGGGGACTCTGTCAGGGTTCGGGCAAGCAGCCGTACCAGGCGCGCGTGGATCTCGCCGAGCCCGCATTCAAGTGCAGTTGTCCGAGCCGCAAGTTCCCCTGCAAGCATGGCCTCGGGTTGTTGCTGCTCTTTGCCAAGAACGCCGGTGTCTTCCCGCTCGGGGACGAGCCGGACTGGGTCGCCGACTGGCTCGCGGATCGCGTGGAACGGGCGACGAAGAAGACCGAGCAGGCGGCGTCAACCCAGAAGCCCGAGAAGCCGGTCGACCTCGAGTCGCAGGCCAAACGCGCGGCGCAGCGCGACGCGCGCGTGCGCGACGGCGTCGCCGGCTGCCGCGTGTGGCTCGAGGACCTCGTGCGCCGCGGGCTCGCCTCGGCACAGAGCGATCCCCCGTCCGATTGGGAGCGCGCCGCGGCGCGTCTCGTGGACGCACAGGCTTCCGGCCTCGCGTCGTTCGTCCGGCGCATTCCGATGACGATGGCGTCGGGGCCGGGGTGGGATACCCGCACGGTCGATCTGCTCGGGAGACTGCACCTGCTCCTGTGTGCCGCGCAGCGTCTCGATGACCTCCCGCCCGATGTCGCCGGTGACGTGCGAACGGCGCTCGGATGGACGCAGTCCCGCGAGGACGCGCTGGGCTCGGCCGGCGTCGCCGATCGCTGGATCGCGATTGGACAGGTGATCGAGGAGGACGAGCGCTTTCGCGTGGCGCGCACGTGGCTCGTCGGCCGGTCCACGGGACGCCGCGGGTTGATCCTCGACTTCGCCGCCGGCTCGCAGCCGCTCGAGCGATCGATCGCGGCAGGGTCGGCATTCGACGGCGAGCTGGCGTTCTATCCGGGCCGCCAGCCACTCCGCGCGCTGCTGAAGTCGCGATCCGAGTCCTACGCGCTCGATCTCGACCTCGGACAAGGATGGGACACGACGATCGAAGCCGGACTGCTCCGCTATGCCGAGGCGCTCGCGGCCAACCCGTGGATCGTTCCGATGGCCGCTGGTGCTCGCGGAAGTCCGGCCGGTGCAGGACGGCGCGCGCTGGTTCCTCGTGGACGAGCACGGCCACGGCCTGCCCATGCGCCCCGCCTTCGCCCGGAGCCTCCAGTTGTGGCGGCTGGTGTCCGCGCGCGGCGGATCGCCCATGACGGTGGTCGCCGAGTGGGACGGAATCTCCGCGCTTCCGATTAGCGCATTCAGCGGATCGCCGGCTGAATACCTCGACCTCGCGCCGAGGTGGGCGGCGTGAGCGGCATGCCATCGCCGCAGGAACGGCTTCGCGCGCTCGGCGCGGCCGTGACGATCGGCACCGACCGGACCGGCGGCGACCAGCGCTCTGCCGACACGCTCCTGACGGATGCCGCGAGGTTCGGGATGCAGGCGCGCGCCGGATGGCGGCCGCAGATGCATTCGGGCCGGCTTCCAGACCCTCCACGCGACGATCGGCCGGTTCCGCCCGCGAGCGCGCGATCGCCACGCTGGTCAGGCTCCTCGGCGATCCCGATCCGGCGCTCATCGAGGAATGGGCGCAGCTCGCGCTGTCGCACGGAATGCGCGTCGACGGTGCGACTGCGCCGCTGCTGCTGGACTGGTGGGCCCGGCAGCCGCGCCGCTCCGAGCCGGTCTTTGCCGCGCTCGGCCGTCGCGGCGAGTGGCTCGCGTCGCTGAACCCGGACTGGCAGAAGCCTGTGGCCACGACGGAAATCCCTCCCGATGCCGACGAGGTATGGCAGTCCGGCAAGAGTGCGGAGCGGCTCGCGATCCTGACAACCGTGCGACGGCAGGATCCGGCCAGGGCGCTCGCGCTCGTCGAATCGACATGGCAGAGCGACGGCGCCAACGACCGCCAGCGGTTCCTGGAAGCGCTCGGTCGAAAACCGTTCGATGGCCGACGAGCCCTTCCTGGAGGCGGCGCTGGACGACCGAAGCAAGCTCGTGCGCCGGCAGGCCGCCGCCCTTCTCGCCCTCATTCCCGGATCCCGCCTGCGGCAGCGGCTCTCGGATGCCGCGAAAACGATGATCACGGTCCGGGCCACGCGCGGGACTCTCCTCAGTCGCGGCCGGCGGCAGATCGTGCTCGTGCCGCCGGAATCGTTTGCCGCCTCGTGGGAGCGCGACGGGATCGAGGAGCGCCCGCCCGAGGGCGTCGGCCCGAGAGCCTGGTGGATGCGTCAGATTCTCGCCCGTGCCGACCTCGCGGTGTGGAGCCGAGCGCACCGAGATGACGCCGGAAGCCGATTCTCGAATCGCTGAAGAAAGACGACTACTTCGGAGATGCGCTGCAGGCGCTCATCGGCGCGGTCACATCAGCCGGGGATCCGGCGTGGAGCACGGCGCTCGTTCGATCGGTGCGCGATCAGCCGCCAATCAACGTCGCTGCGATAGCCGCGCTTCTCGAAGGGCTCCCGGACGATCAGCGCGAGTCACTGTCGCTCGAGACGGCGGCAAAGGCGCAACTGACAATGGTCGACCGGTGGACGGTCCTGACGTCGTTCGATCGCCCCTGGTCGACCGGCGTTCTCCACGGAAGCGATGAAGATTCTGAGCGCCCATGGCGGCAAAGAGGTGGATGACGCCTGGCGGCTGTCTCGAGCGATTGAAGCCGCGTCGCGGCGGATTTCGCCGGACGCCCTCGAGGCATTCGAGGATGCGGTCGCCCGGTCGTTTCTGGATGCGGCCGCGGCCGGGGCGATGGAAACACATCGAACGCGTGCGGCTGCGCGCCGACATGCACAAGGAGTTCAGAACGTGACCAAGACCAGGACCGAGGCCCTGCGCGAGCCCGCCGAATCGCAATTCGCGGCGGAGCTCGCCGCGCTGGCCGCCGCCGACACGCGCGAGCGGCCGCCGAAGTGGCTGCTCTCGCCCTGGGCGGTCGCTGACCTACGTGATGGGCGGGACGCTCGAAGACGGCACGGTCATCTCGCCGAAATACGTCGGCCACAAGCGGCTCATCGAGATTGCCGTCGCGACGCTCGCCACGGATCGCGCGCTGCTCATCCTCGGTGTCCCGGGCACGGCCAAGAGCTGGGTGAGCGAGCACATCGCGGCGGCGATCAGCGGCGATTCCACGCTCCTCGTGCAGGGAACGGCCGGCACGCCGGAGGAAGCCATCCGCTACGGCTGGAACTACGCGCTGCTGCTCGCCAAGGGACCGATCACTCGACGCGGTGGTTCCGAGCCCCGTCATGCGCGGAATGACCACGGGCAAGATCGTCCGCGTCGAGGAGCTCACGCGCGTGCCGAGCGACGTGCAGGACACGCTCATCACGATCCTCTCCGAGAAGACGCTGCCCGTGCCCGAGCTCAACAGCGAAATCCGCGCCGTCAAGGGATTCAACATCATCGCGACGGCGAACGATCGCGATCGAGGCGTGAACGAGCTGTCGAGCGCGCTCAAACGCCGCTTCAACACCGTGGTCCTTCCGGTCCCCGACTCCATGGAGGAAGAGGTCGAGATCGTCCAGCGCCGCGTCGTCCAGCTCGGCCGATCGCTCGAGCTGCCGGCCGACATGCCCGCCATCGACGAAATCCGCCGCGTCGTCACCATCTTCCGCGAGCTGCGCGACGGAAAGACGATGGACGGCAAGAGCAAGCTCAAGCAGCCGTCGAGCACGCTGAGCCCGGCGGAAGCCATCAGCGTCATCACGAGCGGCATCGCGCTCGCCACGCACTTCGGAAGTGGAAAGCTGCAGGCCTCCGACGTGGCCAGCGGCATGCTCGGCGCGATCGTCAAGGATCCGGTGCAGGACCGGATCGTGATGCAGGAGTACCTGGAAACCGTCATCAAGGAACGAGACGGCTGGAAGGACCTGTACCGCGCCTGCAAGGACGTGCTGTGATCTGATGGCCGGCACGCTCTCCGTCTTCGGCATCCGTCACCACGGTCCGGGCTCCGCGCGTGTGCTCGTGCGCGCCCTCGACAAGCTCGATCCCACGATCGTCCTCATCGAAGGCCCGCCCGATGCCGCGGATGTGCTCGCAGTTCGCCGCGCACCAGGACATGTCGCCGCCGGTGGCGCTGCTCGTCTACGAGAACGATGCGCCAAGCAGCGCCGTCTACTACCCGTTCGCGACGTTCTCGCCGGAGTGGCAGGCACTGCGCTGGGCGCTCGACAAGGATGTGCCGGCGCGGTTCATCGATCTCCCGCAGTCGCTGAGGCCACGCGATCGCCCGGCGGCCGACGGTGAGGATGGGGAACCCGCGCAGGAGCCCGGAGTACGCCGGCCGAGCCGCCGCCGGATCCACCCACGCGCCGCGATCCTCTCGACGCGCTGGCGCTCGCCGCGGGGTTCGAGGATGGAGAGGCGTGGTGGGGCCGCCTCATCGAAGAACGCCACGCCGAGGACGATCCGATCGGGCTCTTCGACGCGATCCGCGGCGCCATGGCGTCGGCGCGCGAGGAGCTCGGCGGCACGCCGCACGATCCCGAGGAGCCCGCACGCGAAGCGCACATGCGCAAGAGCATCCGCGCCGCCACTCAAAGAGGGCTTCGAGCGGATCGCGGTCGTCTGCGGCGCGTGGCATGCGCCCGTGCTGACGGCAGACGCCCTCAAGCGTTCATCCGGCGAAGCAGGACGACGAGATCCTCAAGCGGCTGCCGAAACGCAAGACCGCGGCGACCTGGATCCCGTGGACCTACGATCGTCTCTGCCTCGACTCGGGTTACGGCGCCGGCGTCGCGAGCCCCGGGTGGTACGACCATCTGTGGGTGCACCGCGACCAGCTGTCGGCGCGCTGGATGACCCGGGTCGCGCGGCTTCTCCGCGACGAGGACATCGACGCCTCCCCTGCCAACGTGATCGAGTCGGTCCGTCTGGCCGACTCCCTGGCGGCGATTCGCGGACGCCAGGCCGCCGGGCTCGACGAGCTCGGCGAGGCGACGTTGTCCGTTCTCTGCCACGGCAACCCGCTGCCCGTGCGCCTCATCCAGCGGAAGCTCGTCGTCGGACAGCGTCTTGGCCAGGTGCCCGACGCCGTTCCGATGGTCCCGCTGCAGCGGGACCTTGCGGCGCTCCAGAAATCGCTGCGGCTGAAGGTGTCGGCCGACGAGACGATCCTCGATCTCGATCAGCGAAAAGAAAACGACATGGCCCGCAGCCACCTGCTGCATCGCCTCCGCATTCTCGGCGTCGACTGGGGCGAGCTGCAGGAAGATCAGCGTCAGCGGGCCAGCACGTTTCACGAGATCTGGAACGCTTCAATGGCGGCCGGAGTTCGCCGTCAAGGTCATCGAGGCGGCGCAGTGGGGCAACACCGTCGCGGACGCGGCTGCCGCGGCCGTCGCACAGCGCGCAAAGAGTGCAAACGAGCTCGGCGAGCTGACGGCGCTGCTGGACGACGTGATCCTGGCCGACCTGGCCGGCGCGGTGGAACGGCTGCTGGCCCGGATTCAGTCGATATCGGCGGTTTCAACCGATGTCGGCCATCTGATGACGGCCTTGCCGCCGCTGGCGCGCGTGCTGCGCTACGGCAACGTGCGCAACACCGACCGGCGCTCGTCGAGCCCGCCGTGGCAGGACTGCTCGCGCGCGTCTCGGTCGGCCTTCTGCCCGCGTGCGCGTCGCTCGACGACGACGCCGCCGAGCTGATGCGGCAGCGAATCGACGGCGTGCACGCGGCGCTCGGCGCCCTCAGCCGGCCCGACCTGTCGGCCGTGTGGACGGAAGCGCTGGTGAAGGTCGGCGATGCGGAGATCCATGGTCTCGTCGCCGGACGGGCGTCCAGGCTGTTGCTCGACGCCGGGGTGACTGTACCGGACGCAGCGGCCGATCGTCTGTCGCTGTCGCTCTCGCGCGGCAACGATCCCGCGAAGGCGTCAGCCTGGCTCGAAGGCTTTCTCTCGGGATCGGGGCTGGTGCTGGTCCACGACGCGCGCCTCCTCGGCATCGTCGACCAGTGGCTCACCGGGCTGACGCGCGAGACGTTCGAGCAGGTCTGTCCCATCGCGCGGCGGACGTTCTCGACGTTCGAGAAAGCCGAGCGGCGGCAAATCGGCGAGAAGATCAAAGGGACCACATCGACTGGCGCCGGCGCCGCGCCGGCCGCAACCGACGAGTACGACCCCGTGCGCGGCGCGCTGGTCGAGCCCATCCTCCGGCTGATTCTTGGCGATCGGGTGCCGTGATGTCCGTTGATTCCAAGGAACGCCTGGAGCGCTGGCGCCTCTTGCTCGGCGGACAGGAAGCCGACGGCGTCGGCTTCACCTTGACCGGGCGGGCTCTGGCCATGGACCGGGCGATGGCCGCGCTCTACGACGGCGCCGGCGGGCGTCGGGGATCGCTCGGCGCATCCGCGCCGAACGCCGCGCGATGGCTGGGCGACATCCGCGAGTACTTTCCCAGCTCCGTCGTCCGCGTCATGCAGAAGGACGCGATCGAGCGGCTCGGCATGCAGCGCCTGCTGCTGGAGCCGGAAATGCTGTCGGCGGTGGAGCCGGACCTGAACCTGGTCACGACGCTGATGGCCTTGTCGGGCGTGATCCCGCAGCGGGCGAAAGCGACGGCGCGGCAGATCGTGCAGCGCGTCGTGCAGGATCTGCTGCGACGGCTCAGCGCGCCGATGCGCCAGGCGGTGACTGGCGCGCTCAAACGTTCGACCCGGAACAGGCGGCCCCGGCACCACGAGATCGACTGGAACCGGACGATCCGCGCGAACCTGAAGCACTATCAGCCCGAGTACGGCGTCATCGTCCCCGAAACCCGCATCGGCTTCGGACGCAGCCGCAACGAGCTCCGGACCGTTGTCGTCTGCATCGATCAATCGGGATCGATGGGCCAATCGGTCGTCTATTCCGGCATCTTCGGCGCGGTTCTCGCGTCGATGCCCGCGCTGCGCACGCACGTCGTCGCGTTCGACACGAGCGTCGCCGATCTCACCGAGCAGCTGTCCGATCCGGTTGACGTGCTGATGGGGGTTCAGCTCGGCGGCGGGACCGACATCAACCAGGCCCTCCAGTACTGTCAGACGCTCATCACGAGGCCGACCGATACGATCTTCGTGCTCATCACCGATCTCTACGAGGGCGGCGATCGCGAAGAGATGCTGAAACGCGCCGCGGCGATCGTCGGGCTCGGGCGTTCGCATGGTCACGCTGCTCGCGCTTGCCGACACCGGCGCGCCCTCCTTCGACGAGGAGAATGCCGCGGCGCTGGCGGGCATGGGCGTGCCGAGCTTCGCCTGCACGCCGGATCGCTTCCCCGATCTGATGGCCGCGGCAATCCAGGGCCGCGATCTCGGCCAATGGGCCGCCGAGCAGGGCATGACCGCCAGCCGCGCCCGCGAGGACGACCGTAGGCGTGATCTAAGAAGCGGTGGCGCCTCTCTCGAATTGAACCAGAGCGCGAACTTCCAATCTCTTCGCTCCGGAAGAAGACGCGAGTGTTGCGAAAGACGCCTCGGCCGGCTTGCCGCCGCGGTCCTTGAAGTGAACGAGCATCGAGCAGACGGCGAGGTTCGGGCCGTACAGGCAGGACCTCGATCTGCGTCGCATCCACCCGTTCGTTCGTGTTTTCGGGAGCGCCGACGTCCTTGAGGAAGGTGACCTTGTCGACGACCTTGCCGCTCGCGCGGCGAAAGCGCAGGCCATCGGCCAGGTGGCATCTGAAGAATTCCAGGTCGGCAGAGAACTCGGCGGCCGCGAAGGCCTGGTTCAGCTCGGTCAACTCGGCCACGATGTGGGCACTGAATTACTCATTGCTCCCAGGTTGGCTGGCGCCTCGGTCAGGTCTTTGGCGAACGCTTGGGAGAATCCCGCCAGCGGTTTCAGAAGCCCGGTGTCGAACAACTGGAGCTCGTGGGTTGATGGCGCGGCGAGCGCCGAGGGATGATACCTCAGATGTCAGAGCCCGCCAGCGCCGGCGATCGCGCGGAGAACCGTGCCGCCGCGCGCTTCTCCGTCGGCGCGGGCCTCGGGGTCGCCGCCGTCGGCGCGTTCGTCCTCTGCGGCTGGGCGTGGAACGTCGAGACGTTCAAGACGATCTGACGGCCCGATCACGATGAAGACGAACACCGCGATCGGGCTGGTGCTGTGCGGCGTGTCCCTGGCCGTCATCCGGCAAGCTCCCCGGTTCTCCACGATCTGTGCCGTGGCCGCGGGACTCATCGGCGGGCTCACGCTCAGCCAGCACCTGGTCGGCTGGAATCTGGGAATTGATCAGTTGTTCTTCACGAGGCTCCAGGCGCCGCCGCCACGGCAAGCCGAACGGATGGGGCTGACGGCATCCACGTGCCTCGTCTGCCTGCGTGTCGCTGGATCGCCTCGCTCGCGGCGGGGCGCGCGGAGCGGCCGTCGCGCAGACGTTGGCGGCAGTCGCGCTGAGCCTCGCGGCGATTCCGATCGCCGGATACCTTTACGGCGCGAGGAGTTGTACGGCATCGCGCGCTACACGGGGATCGCGTTGCACACGGCGCTCGCGCTCATCCTCAACGTCGGGGTCCTGACGGCGCGCGCGACCCTCGGACCGGTCGCGGTCTTTCTCGATCGTGGACCGGCAGGGACGATGTTGCGGCGGCTGGCGGATACCGATCGTCGCCATTCCGCTGGCGCTCGGGACCTGGAATCTACGCTCGCACCGCGCAAATCGTGGATCGCGGCCTGGGGATCGCGCTCTACGCCATCTCGCTGATCGTGGTGCTGGGTGTACGGTATGGCTCACGGCGCAGGTCATCGAACGCAGCGACCGGGCCAGGCGCCGGGCCGAACTCGATCGCGACCTCCTGATGGTGAGCGAGCGGCACGCGCGCGCCGAGGCCGAGCGCGCCAGCCGGCTGAAGGATCACTCCTGGCGACGCTCTCGCACGAGCTGCGGACGCCGCTCAACGTGATGCTCGGGTGGACGCGCATGCTCGAACTGGGCGCGAACCCGCAGGATCACCTTGCACCGTCGGCCTGGTGGCAAAGAACGGGTACCTGCTCGCGCGGCTCGTCGAGGATTTGCTGGATCTGTCGCGAGTCACTGCCGGGCAGTTCGAGATCGCCCGGGCGCCGACCCTGTTGAACGCCGTGGTCCAGAGCTCGCTCGAAGCGCTCGGGCCGATGGCCGCCGGGAAGGGCGTCGCCCTGGCGGCCGAGCTGGATCCCGAGATCGAGCCGATCGACGCCGACGCGCAGCGGCTCCAGCAGATCGCCTGGAACCTGCTCTCCAATGCCGTGAAGTTCACGGCGGCGGGCGGACGGATCGTGGCGCGGACGCGCTGGACATCGGATGCCGCGGTCCTGATCATCTCTGATACGGGCGTCGGCTTCGATCAGGCGTTCGCGTCGGACGTTCAGGCGTCAGTCAGGCGGATTCATCGGTGAGTCGCGAACACGGCGGCCTCGGCCTCGGTCTCTCGATCGCAAGACACCTGGCGGAGCTGCACAACGGAACGCTGACCGGTTCGAGCGACGGCATCGGACGCGGTGCGACGTTTACCCTGACGTTGCCGCGCGCAGGGTCGACAGTTCCGAGGGGACAGACCTCCGCGGTGACGCCTGGGACAACGGCGAGCGATGTCGGCGCCGACGTCGTTCGTAGCGCAAGCCTTTAGGCCCGGAGCTCAATTCTGTCGCGTGTAGTGGGCGTAAGGGTCCACTTTCTTGAATCGGTGTTGTGGTGGGGTCTCAGCCTTCGTGCCTGTTCGCCGGCCGGCTCGGACCGCCGGCGGAGTTGGCGGCGTATCGTCGCGCGAATTCGGCGTCGGCGGCATCCAGCGCGTCGATGATGCCGGTGGCTGCGACGAGAAGACCCAGCTTGGCCGCGCCGAGCATTCCCTTCGCGGCCTGGTCCGCCGCGGCGTCGAGCGCGTCGCGTGACCTCTCGATCGCTGCCGTGAGCGCACCGGCCGGAGACTGCAACGGGCGTGGCGGCTGCCCCATCGAGTGGCTTACCGAGCGTTGTGATATTCGACATGTCTGGCTGTTATGTGGAAGTCGCTCCAAGCTGGCCGCCGTGCCTCGGCACGGGCGGCTGCCCCACCGCACGCCGTGCGAGCTCGGCATGGGCGTATGGTGCGAGGTGCCTCTTGAGGACGCAGACGAGCAACCGATGGGGAAACGGAGCGCGCTCGCAGTCGTGCGGAAGGTCTCCGTTGACGAAGCTCGTACAGAAGACGTAGCCGTGCACCAGCGGGACAGGAGCGCCGGCCGGCTGCAGCCAGTGGATGTGCTGCAGATCGGCCAGTCGGACCGCGGCGGTCCGCCATGCTTTCCATTCACGCTGCACGGGGATCAGCAGGTCGTCCAGGGTCGTCATCTGACGCCTCCTGTTTGCGGGTTTGAAGAGTCCGGCTGAAACCGGACATCACCATCGGTTTTTGCGCGTTTCCGAAAACGTCGTGGTTCTACGCCGGAACGCTGTCGAGCGCGCCCGCGCTCGTGCCGGGCGCCCGGGCCGCCCGCACGCGCGCCGCGTCCTGCAGCATCTGTCCTGCCCACCAATATGTGTTGAACTCGGCGACGACGGATCGCATCGCGCGCATGCGCCTCGCTTGTTCCGCGCCGGTCATGCGCAACGCGTCAGCGAGGACCTGGGCCGAGTCGTCGACGGCGTACGGGTTGACGATCATCGCGCCGCCGAGCTGTCCGGCCGCTCCGGCAAAGCTGCTCAGGACCAGCACGCCGCGCTCGTCGTCTCGCGCGCACACGAATTCCTTCGCGACCAGGTTCATGCCGTCGTGAAGGCTGCCGACGTAGCAGAGATCGGCCGCGCGGAGGAACCGGTACACGTCCGCCGGCTCGTGACGAGCCTCGAGGAGAACGATCGGGCGGTAAGTCTCCGTGCCGAATCGCCGGTTGATGCGATCGGCTGTTCCCGCAACGCGCGCCCGGAGATCGCGATAGGCCGGCAGCCACTCTCTGCTCGGTTCCGCAATCTGGACGAACACGAAGCGCTCCCTGAGCTCCGGGGTCGTGTCGAGCAGCCGCTCGACCGCCAGGAACTTCTCGTTGATGCCCTTCGTGTAGTCCAGCCGATCGACACCGACACCCAGGCGCACGTCCGGCGGCAGATGGAGCTGGCGGCGGACCGTCTCGCGGCACGTCTCGATGTCCGGCGCGTCGGCGGCCAAACGGCTCGGCCACTCGATCGACACCGGATACGCCCGCACCATCGTCCGGCGCCCTTTGTATGTGATGACGTTCTGCGCCCGGTTGACGTGCGCTCCAAGCACACGCTCCGCGGTCTCGGCAAAGCTGCGGCAATCGAGCGCCGTCTGGAATCCGACGACGCTGCTGCCGAGGAGCCCGTCCAGCAGCTGGCGTCCCCACGGGCAGATCTCGAAGTCGCGCCAATGCGGCCACGGAATGTGCCAGAACGCGACGATCGTGCTCTGCGGGAGGGCATCCCGAATGAACCGCGGCGCGAGCGCGAAGTGATAGTCCTGCACGAGGACCAGCGGCGAGTCGCTGTCCGCCTCGTCGCAGACGGCCTCGGCGAACCGGGCATTCACCGCGGCGTACATCGAGAAGTCGCCGGACCGGAACACCGGCTGCACGTGCGCCCTGTGGCACAGCGGCCACAGCCCTTCGTTCGCAAACCCGAAGTAGTAGCCTCGCTCCTCGTCGTCGTTCAGCCAGACGCGCCGGAGCCGGTACTGCGGACTGCCCGCCGGCACATCCAGTCCATCGCGCCAGTCGACCACCGCCCGGTCGGCCGTTCCGGCGCCATGTGCCACCCACACGCCGGAGCAGGCGCGGATCAGCGGTTCCAACGCCGTCACGAGTCCTCCGGCGGACCGCCTGACGACGATGTTGCCGGCAGGCTCCCGATCGTGTCTGAAGGGTTCGCGATTGGCGAGCACCACAATCGATTCGCCGTCGAACAGCGTTTCGAGCGAGCGCTGCAGGCGTTCCGCGGTCCAGACCGGGCGCGTGTCCTTCTCTCGCGTTGCGGGCATCTCGACTCCGTGTTCGGGACTCTGCACAGGACGAGTAGACAACGAGGCGGTACCGCGGGGACCATCCGGCAAGAACAGGATGAACGGACCGTTTACAGGGGAGCGTGCCGGCGCGTTTTGCCGAGCCAGGGGAACTCCTCCGGCATCGGGGCCTCCCCTGTTTGCCGGATGCCAGCCGGCCGGGCGGGCGAGGTAACCTTAAAGAAGGAGGCGCCTGGCGCCTTCGGAGGTCCTGATGCGGTTCAAGACGTGGCCCGTGGCGGCGCTCGGACTGGGCAGTCTCCTGCTGCTGATCGTGGTGTCGATGCTCGCGTCGTCGCGCAAGGCGCAGGAGATCTACACCCAGCTCGACCAGCTCAACACCCACCACCACAATCTGGACGCCAAGCTGCGCCGCCTGCGCTCCGACGTGAATCTCTCCGGCATTTTCGTCCGCGACTACCTCCTGGACGTCGCGCGCGAGCGCGGCCCGGAGTACCGCGAGCGACTGGCCGAGTTCCGGCGGACCAACATGGCGACGGTCGCGGAACTCCGCGCGCTCGCCAAAGGCGACGAGGAGCGGATTTCCAACCTGCAGACACAGCTCGACGACTACTGGGAGACATTCGATCCGCTCTTCGACTGGACGCTGACGGAGAAGATCTTTCGGAGCGCCGGCTTTCTGCGGCGCGAGGTCGTGCCGCGGCGCGAGGCGGTCCTGACCATCGCCCAGGAGATCGAGGAGCTGAACAACGCGAATCTGGCAAGGCCAGCGTGCCGAGGTGGCGCGGCGGCACGCCGCGTTCCGCGACGATCTCCACCGGTTGCTGTGGCGGAGCGTGCTGCTCGGCCTCGCGGTGGCGCTCGGCTCCGTGTTCCGGCTGCGCGTGCTCGAGCGGCGGTCCGACGAGCAGCGGGCGATCGCCAACGAGGCGGAACGGCAGATGCGCCAGCTCTCGCAGCGGCTGGTCGCCGCGCAGGAAGAGGAGCGGAAGAACCTGTCGCGCGAGCTGCACGACCACGTCGCGCAGGTGCTGACGGCCTTGCGGATGGAGCTCGGCCGGATCGAGCGGATCAGGACGCCCGGCGACGAGCGGGTCGGCGCGGCGGTCGCCGAATGCCAAGAAGCTCGTGGACAGCATGTTCCGCACGGTCCGGGATCTCGCGCTCGGCCTGCGGCCGAGCATGCTCGACGATCTTCGGCCTGCAGGCGGCGCTCGAGTGGCACGTGCGCGACTTCACGCGCCGCTACGGCGTCGACGTCGAGCTGGAGATGGCCGGGCGATTTCGAACGCGCTGCCCGATGGGCATCGCACGTGTGTGTATCGGGTCGTCCAGGAAGCGCTGACCAATTGCGTCCGGCACGCCGGGGCGCACTCGATCGTGGTGAGGGTCACCGGCCACGCCGGGCAGCTGGACGTGTCGGTCACCGACGATGGTGTCGGGTTCGACCCGGCACGGCGGCGCGATGGCCTGGGCCTGCGTGGAATCGAGGAGCGCGTCAAGGAACTCCAGGGCGTCATGACGATGGACAGCGTGGCGGGCGAAGGCACGACGCTGGCCATCCGTTTGCCGTTGCCCGAACCGGAGTCGGAGACGGAGGTGCCGCTTGCGCGTGCTGCTGGCTGACGACCACGGCATCGTGCGCCGCGGATTGAGGAGCCTGCTCGAGGAGGCCGGCCTGTCCGTCGTGGCCGAAGCCGCCGACGGCCTCGAGGCCGTGCGGCTCTGCGAGGAGCATCGGCCGGACATGCTGATCCTCGACATCGGCATGCCGAAGCTCAACGGCATCGAGGTCGCCGCGCGCGCGCAGAAGCTCGAGTCGCCGCCCGGCGTGATCATCCTGAGCATGCATGCGGACGAGTCGTACATCATCCGCGCGCTCGCGGCCGGCGCCCGCGCCTACCTGCTGAAGAGCGCGACCGACGAGGATCTCCTGCCCGCCGTGCGGGCCGTCGCCGCGGGAAGGCCGTTTTTCAGCCCGGCCGTGACGGCCGTCCTCGTCGAAGACTACGTGCGGCGATTGCAGACACGCGGGCTGACCGACTCGTACCATCTGCTGACCGATCGCGAGAAAGAGATCCTCCAGCTGCTGGCGGAAGGACGATCGAACAAGGAAGTGGCCGCGCTGCTCGATCTCGGCCTGTCCACGGTCGAAACCCATCGCGCGAACCTGATGCAGAAGCTCAACCTCCACAACACGGCGGAAATCGTGCTCTACGCCGTCCGAAAGGGCATCATCGTCTGAGCAACCGGCCGGTCGCGGTAAGATTCGCTGACCTTCAGATGATGCCGACACAATCGCTCGAGTGGCCCAGGGCTGTCGCGATGGACTTTGACGACACCCTGGCCGAAGACGGCGTCGTCGAGCCGGCAGTCCTCGACGGCTTGCAGCGCCTCAAAGCGTCGGGCCGTCAGCTGCTGCTGGTGACGGGCCGCGAGATCGACGACCTCGTCCGCACGTTTCCCGCGGTCGCGGTTTTCGATCGTGTCGTCGGCGAAAACGGCGCCGTGCTGTATCGTCCGGAGACCGGCGGCTCGAACGCGCTCGTCGCCGTGCCCCCTCGTGACGGCTTCATCACGCGACTCCGTCGCGAGCACGTCACGCCGCTCGCCGTCGGCCAGGTCATCGTCGCGACCCTCGCACACCACGAGCCCCGGATCGTCGAGGCGATTCGCGCGCTCGACCTGGATCTCGTGGTCATCCGGAACAAGGGGTCCGTGATGGTGCTCCCACGTGGAGTCCACAAGGGCAGCGGCCTGCTCGAAGCGCTTCGCGAACTGAAGATCGCCCCGCAGCATGTCGTCGGTGTCGGTGACGCCGAGAATGATTTCCACCTGCTCGAGGCCTGCGGCCACGGTGTCGCGGTCGCGAACGCACTTCCCGCCCTGGCCCAACGGGCACACACGGTCACGCTGTCGCCGGGAGGCCGCGGGGTTCTCGAACTGATCGAGCGATTGCTGGCCACGGATCCCGCCACTCGACTTGTGCCCGGCACGTAGGGCAGCCCTTCAGGCCGCAGGTTAGAAGTTCATGCGAGTGGCAATGCCTAACGTGCGCGGCTGGTTTGTCAGATAACCGATGCGGGCGCGCGTCCCGCGCTCCTGGTCGAGCGCCAGGAAGGCCCGCTCATCGGTCACGTTGTTCAGGTACACCGCCACGTCCCACTTGTTGCGGCGGACGCCCACGCGCAGGTTGAGGATGTCGTAGGCCGGCATCAGCGGGTTGTACGTGAAGGTCGTGGCCGTCAGCGGCCCGCCAATCGTGTTCGCGCCGAAGGACACCATGTTCAGCGTGCCGAGATCCTCGTCACCAACCTGCGTGAAGCGCGAGCCGATGTGCTGGTAGGTGCCGGTGAGGTACGCCGAGCCAGCCCGGCTTGACTTGCCGCTGGTAGGTCGCGGCCGTCGCGAGCTGGAACCTGGGCACGGTCGGCAGCCGCCGCCCCTTCTCGATCCCCGAGACGATGCTGACGGTGCCGGTGGCGTCGGTCGAGGTCAGCGTCGACCGGAGCTCGGAGTCGTTGAAGCTCCCCGAGACGGCGAAGTCGAAGTTGCGAGTTGGGCGCCGCCTCGAACTCGACCTCGATCCCCTGGCTGCGCGCTTTCGGCACGTTGAAGATCACGCGCGACGAGCACGAGCCCGCGGTGACGGTCGCCTGGAGATCGCTGATGTCCATGTAGAACGCGGAGACGTTGAAGGCGCCGTTGCCGTTCAGCACCCTCGACTTGGCGCCGACCTCGTAGTTCCACGCCTTCTCGTCCGTCCAGGTCTCGCGTCCGCCGAACGTGACGAGGTCCTGGGGCGTGCACAGCGGCACGTTGAGCGGATCGTTGATGCCGCCGAGCCGGAACCCGCGCGAGACCTGCGCGTTCAGGTTGGCGGTCCCGGACAGCTTGTAGGTGGCGATGAAACGCGGCGCCACGCCGTTGGCGTCGGTGGAGCCGGGCTGCGACACGAGGGACGTGCCGGTGTTGTCGTTGCCGAAGATGCCGTCGAAGACCTGCTCCTTGTCCTCGCTGAAGTGGTAGTAGCGCAGGCCGGCGGTCAGCTTGAGCTTCTCGGTCAGGGACAGCGTCCCCTCGCCGAAGAGCGCGAACTGATCGAGCTTGTAGCCGAGATCGGAAAAGAACAGCACGTCTTTGGGCGCGCGGAGGCCCTCGGTCGGGATGCCGGTGCGATCCTCGAATCCGCTCACCAGCAGGCTCTGGTCGTAGTCGCGATCCGTGTGGCTGTAGAAGCCGCCGGCCACCCACGGGAACCGGTCCCTGCCGCCGAACAAGCGGACCTCCTGCGTCCACACCTTGGCGTTGGTCGTATCGGACAGCGGGGCGTCGAGTGAATACACGTTCTCGGGAAGGCCGAGGCTGCCGCCCGTGATGCTGGCGGTCAGCGCGGTCGCGTCGCGCACCACCAGGACGTCGCGGAACGTGTAGGACGTGATCGATGCGAGGCCGACGTTGCCGAAGTTGTAACTGAGGTTGAGATCCCCGAGCACGAAATCGTCCGTGAACTCTTCCGCGAGCTGAGTGAACTGCTCGCGTTCGCCGAGCGTGACGGCGGGCCGCGTGGTGGTGTAGGGATTGCCGAGGATGTTGAAGTCGTCGATGCGGTTCCAGCCGTCCGTCCAGACTCTCTGGTAGACGATGCGCGGCATGATCGACAGGCGATCGTTCGGCGCGATCTTCACGGCCGCCCGCACGCCGGTCCGGAAGCCGTCGTTGACGTCCTCATCCACGGTGAGGTCCGGGCTGGACCGCATCCATGAACCCCGCGAAGCGGTTGAAGTAACCGGCGACGCGCAGCGCGGCCGTGTGGCCCAGCGGGGCGTTGAAGCCGAGCTTGGCGTTGCCCCCCACGCTGCCGCCGCCGATGACGCTGCCCCCGACCTCGGCAATGCCTTTCGTGATGTTCAAGCTCCGGCTGGTTGGTGATGTAGCGGACGGTACCCGACAGCGAGCCCGAGCCGAACAGCGTCCCCTGCGGTCCGCGCAGGACTTCCACGCGGGTGACGTCGAAGAGGTCGATGTCCGGCGTGAACAGCGAGAGGGAGATGACCGACTCGTCGAGGTAGACGCCGACCTGCTCTTTCACCCCGGGCTGGTCGCGCACGATCTGTCCCGCGGAGACGCCGCGCATGGCCACCTGGCTCTGGCCGGGTCCCAGGTTCTGCACGGTGAACCCGCCCACGTTCGCGGCCACGCCCTCGATGTCTTCGACGCCCCGGTCCCGCAGGTCCTGCTCGGTGGGCGCCGCCATCGAGAAGGGCACGTCGAGCACCGTCGATTCGCGCTTCATGGCCGTGACGGTGATCTCTTCGCTCAGCGCGGCCTCCAGCGAGAAATCGACCTGCCTCGCCGCGCCGGCCGGAAGGTCGACCGTCTGTGCGACCCTCCGGAAGCCGGACAGCGCCGCCGTCACACTGTAGGCGCCGGGGGCCAGCGCAAAGGAGTAGCTCCCGTCGTTGCCCGTGGTCGTCGTCTGGGAAGCGTTGGTGGTTTGATTGGTGGCCGTGATGGTGACGCCCGGGATCCCTCCGCCGAGCGCGTCACGCACGACGCCGCTGATTCTTTCTCCCGGAGCTTGCGCCCACGCGCGTGTGCCGCAGATCAGCACGACCATCGCGACCACCGTGACGAACCGTTTGCCTCCCAGAACCATGTTCGAGCCTCCTTGGTTCTGGTTCATACGGCCTGCGGTCGTGGATTGTCAAGGGTTACAGGGTCCTCAGGGCGACTGCGGTGGCAGCATCGCCGTGAACTTCTTACCCGAGGCGGCGTCGGTGACGAGGAACCGGGGCAGCGCCATGATGGAACCGCCCGTGGTGATCACCCGGGCATCCAGCGTCAGGCCCGCCACGTAGCCGGACTCTGCCGCCAATCGGAGCAGCTCCTCGTCGTAAATACCGAATGGCCAGGCGAGGAGATCGACATCGGCGCCCAGCTTCTGTTTGAGGACGGTCCTGGGACGCACCAGTTGCTTCACGACCAGCTCCCGGTACGCCGCGGGCGCGAGCCGCCGCTTCTCGACCTTGAAGTTCGGATGCCAGTACGTATGCGATTGCACGTCGAACAATCCCGTCCGCGCGAGCGCCTGGAGCTGCTCCCATGTCAGCGCGTATGACGCGTTCGAAATGGCCGATGGGTAAATGAACAGCGTGACCGGCACGTTGAATTCGCGCACCAGCGGCAGCATCTCCGTCATGACCGATCGATGGCCGTCATCGGCCGTGATCACGACGGATCGTGGCGGCGGCGGCGGGCCCTGGCGGAGAAGATACGCGACCAGGACGCGAAGCGGCACCGTTCGGTAGCCATGGTCCTTCAGGTACTGAAGCTGCGATCGGAACGTGGAGGTCCGAATGGTCATCGAGTCGGCGACCACTGGTCCGAAGCGGTGGTACACGAGGATCGACGCTCGCAGCGCGTCAGGGCGACCGTCGCGTTGCTCCCGCGCGGGTCCCGCTCCGGCCGGAGCCAGCGAGGCATTCGGCGACGCGGTGATCAATGCGATGCCGGCAACGAGCGCCAGCCACGAGGCCGCGTGCGGGGACTGGCGGGTCATGCCTCGAGAACGCGTTGCGTCCAACTCCACACGTCGAATCCAGCGTAAGCAGATGCGCACTTTGAACGCATAAAGAGCAACGGCATTCTGATCGGCCAGCATCCTTATCTATTGCTGCGTCGCGGATCCGGGTCCAGTCGACAGCCCGGCCCGATTCAATGTACATAAAGACCCGTGACAACCCTTCGTGACTCCGCCTCGTGAATCGCGGTCTGAATGCGTCGCGCGTCTGGTTCGCGTTGCTGGCCCTTACGGCGTCCGCGGCATGCGGGACGCCGCCCTTGCCGCCGGGCAGTCCCGACAATGGCGGACTGGCCCTGCCGGACGGTTTCGAGGCCGTCGTCGTGCACGACGGGGTCGGCCGCGCACGGCATCTCGCCGTCACGGATCGGGGCATCGTCTACGTCAAGCTGCGTGCGCCGAAACCGAAGGGACTGGTCGCGCTTCGCGACACGACCGGCGACGGCCGCGCCGACCAGGTCGAGGTGTTCGGCGACTACGACGACACCGGCGACTACGGCACGGCGATGCGCATCCACGACGGATACCTCTACTTCACCACGGCCGGCGAAGTGTATCGCCAGAAGATCGTCCCGGGCCAGCTCGTGCCCACGGGCCCTGGGAACGAAGTGCAGCTCATCCTGAAGCACAACTACAAGGCCAACCTGCCATCGTACCGAGCACATCGCGAAGCCGATCGCGTTCGACGACCGGGGTCACATGTACGTCCCGTTCGGTGCGCCCGGCGACTCGTGCCAGGTCGTCAACCGCCGGCCGTCGTCGCCCGGCCAGGATCCGTGTCGGGAGCTGGAGTGGCAGGGCGGCATCTGGCAGTTCGACGCGAACCGCCAGGGACAGACCGAACGGGACGGCCGGCGCTACGCCACGGGCATTCGCAGCGTCGTGGCCATGACCTGGAACCGCCGGGCCGGACACCTCTACGCGCTGCAACACGGGCGCGATGACCTGTACCGGTCGTGGTCGCAGTTCTACTCCCGGTGGCAGAGCGCGGTGCTGCCCTCGGAAGAGTTCTTCAAGATCACCGGACGGATTCGACGGAGGCTGGCCGTACTACTACTACGACCAGATGCAGGGCAAGAAGCTGCTCAACCCCGAGTACGGCGGGGACGGGACGAAGGCCGGCAAGGGCGGCGAGCTCGAGAAACCGCTGATCGGTTTTCCGGGGCATTGGGCGCCGAACGATCTGTTGTTCTATGAGGGCGATCAGTTTCCCGAGCGCTACCGCAACGGCGCGTTCATCGCGTTCCACGGATCCACGATCCGCATGCCGTACTCGCAGGCCGGCTACTTCGTGGCGTTCGTGCCGTTCGAAGCCGGCGCGCCGTTCGGTCCCTGGGAAGTGTTCGCGGACGGGTTCGCCGGCGTGGACCCTATCGTCAACACGAGCAATGCCGCGGCCCGGCCGATGGGACTGGCGCAGGGGCCGGACGGATCGCTCTACGTCAGCGACAGCGAAAAAGGAAAAATCTGGCGCGTGATGTTCAAGGGGAACCGTCAATCGTTCGGCGCCGCCCAGCTCGCGGGGATGGACGCCCGCAGGCAGCAGGCGCACATCCGCACGCCGGATGAGGAGAAGGACGTTCTCGGACGCGACGTGGTCGAGGCGGGCGCGAAGTTGTACGACAAGTCCTGCGTCGTTTGTCATCAGCGCGACGGCAAAGGCGACGGCGCCCGGTTCCCTTCGCTCGTCTCGACCGGCTGGGTCTCGGGCAACAGGAACCGGCTCATCTCGCTCGTCTTGAACGGGCTCCAGGGCGAGATCGACGTCGAGGGCAGGAAGTTCAACGGCGTCATGCCGGCGCACGCCTTCCTGAGCGACGAGCAGGTCGCGCAGCTCCTGACGTTCCTCAGGCAGAACTTCGGCAACCACGGGAACGCGGTCGAGGCGGCCGATGTCGCCGAGGTTCGAGCCCGACCGAAGCCCAAATGAGATGGACCAAACCCCACCCCGCGGAGCCTCCCCTCTTTTGACCCCGATCACTCGAACTTTAGAACGTTAGAACTTTAGAACTTTAGACCTCCCAAGAATCCTGTTCCGCGGCGTTTACGCGCGCGTCACATCTGTGTAGTGGTTGAAACGCGATTCTGAAATCGCGGCGACAGGGTGGGGTAGGCCCTCGACAGGCTGACGCGGGTGTCGGACATCCCGCTGGCAGGGGACCATCGCTCCGCCCGGCTGCGCACGCATAGCTGGCGGATGGTCCGCGCCCGCCCGGTGGTTCGACTCGTTCTTGAACCGAATACTCACGGATCATCCAGTGACGATTGCACTGCAGACAACGGGAGTCTCTCCGCTGCCGATCCTCGCAGGGCCGGCGGCGCCGAAGATCCTCTTCTATTCGCACGACACGTTCGGCCTCGGCAATATCCGGCGCACGCTGCTGCTCTCGCAGACGCTCGCGGAGGAGTATCCGCGTGCGGCGATGCTGGTCGTGACCGGCTCGCCGATGATCCAGGCGTTCCGCATTCCTGAAAACCTGGACTACATCAAGCTCCCCTGCCTGGATCGGACGGCCGCCGAGTGCTACAGGCCGAGATTCCTGGCCGCACAGTCGTCCGAAGTGGATCGGATCCGGCGGGCGATCCTGGTCGAAACGGTCCTGGGCTTCAAGCCGGACCTGATGATCGTCGACAAGCGGCCCGGCGGCGTCGCCGGCGAGCTGCTCGATGCGCTCCGCGCGCTGCGCCGCCGTCCGACCACGACTCGCGTGGTCCTCGGCATGCGCGACATCCTCGACGAGCCCGCGCGCACGCGGAGCTCGCTCAAGCGCACGCGCGACATGGCGACGATCGCGCGCTACTACGACGAGGTGTGGATCTACGGCGAGCACCGGATCTTCGATCCCGTCGTCGAGTACGCGTTTCGCGAGGACGTGGCGAAAAAAACCTGTTTCTGCGGATACCTGCGGCGGCCGTCGCCGCCCGCCACGGTGCACGAGGGTCCCCCGCGCGCGCTCGTCACGACAGGCGGCGGCGCCGACGGCGCGCCCATCGATCACGGCGTACCTCGAGGGGCTGAGCGCGCTGCCTCGCGCCGTCCAGCTCCGGACCACCGTGGTCTTCGGCCCCCACGTAGACGACGAGTCGCGGCGAACGATCCTGCAGCGTTTCGGCTCGTTGACCGACGTGGAGTTCCTCGATTTCACACCCGACCTCGCCTCGCAGTACGAGAAGGCGGACGTCATCGTCTCGATGGCGGGCTACAACACGATCTGCGAGCTCCTGTCCTTCCGGCGGCCCGCCGTGCTCGTGCCGCGCGGCAACCCCGTCGGTGAGCAGCTCCTGCGCGCGCGTCTATTCGCCGCACAGGGCTACTTCGCGTACGTCGAACCGGCCGAGCTCACGCCGGGACTCCTCATCGCCAAGGTTCTCGAGGCGCTGAAGCGGCCGGCGGCGGCCGCGCCAATCGATCTCGACGGGCTGCCACGCGTCCGCGAGCGCGTGCGCGGGCTTCTCGCTCACGCCGTCGCGTGAGCCGGCGGCGACATGACCAGCAGCACTTTCGGGGTGGGAGTCGTCGGCGCCGGCAGGATCTTCGAGCAGCATGCCCGCGCGTGCGCCGGGCTCGGCGGTCGCGCGCGCCTGCTCGCGATCGCCGACGTGGACGAGGCTCAGCTCCGCGCGGCGACCGGCCGGCATTTCATCCCGTTCAGCCACCTGGACTACCGCGCGCTTCTCGATCGCCGCGACATCGACGTGGTCGCCGTGTGCACGCCGCCGGCCTTGCACGAACGGATCGTGGTCGACGCGCTCGAGGCCGGCAAGTTCGTCATGTGCGAGAAGCCGCTCGCGCATACGCTTGCCGCCGCTGACGCCATCCTGGCCGCCGCGCGGCGCCATCCGGGAAGGCTCTCCACGGTCTTTCAGTTCCGCTACCTGCCGGAAGTGCGCCGGATCCGGTGGCTCTCGGATCAGGGACACCTCGGCCGGCCGGTGTTCGGCCGCTTCAGTCGATACGCCCGCTTCGAGACGTCGGGCAAGCCCGCGAAACCGGGAAAGACCCCCAAGCCGGGCAAGGAGCGCGCGGATTGGTGGGGCCGCTGGGGCGTGTCGGGGGGTGGCGTGGTCATGACGCAGTCAATCCACGATCTCGATCTCATGTGCCACTTGCTGGGAAGACCGACCGAAGTGACGGCTGTCATGGATACCCTGAAGGAACTCATCGAATCGGAGGACACGTGCGCGGCGACCGTGCGCTTCGAGAGCGGGGCGATGGCCTGCTGCTACGGCACGATGACGGCGCACCGCACGGCCAGCGCGTTCGACGTCATCGGCGAGTCGGCGTCGGCGCACTTGCCATGGGCGCTCGAGTGCCCGGACCGCAAGCGCCGCGAGCAGTTGCTCCGGGAGGTTGATTCCCTCTATCCGCTTGTCCCGGGGCCGAACCCGAAGGGTGGGATCGTCGCCGCGCTTGGCGCGCGACTGTGGCCGCCGCGGACCGCCCCCACGTCGACGGCGAGCGCCCACACGCCGTACGTGGCGGATGTCCTCGACGCCATCGAAGCCGGACGGCCGCTCCCTGTCGGACCAGAGGAGGCCCGCACCGCGCTCGATCTCTGCACCGCCGTGTATGCGTCCGCGCTCACCCGGCGGCCGATCGCGGTTCCGCTGGACAGCCAAAGTCCCTTCTACGCCGGGCTGACGACGGCCCACTACGACGGCCGGCGCCCGCGGCGAAGTCAGCCGGGCGCCACGGCAAGCGGACTCGCGGCGGCGCAACAGGGGATCGGCCGATGAGTCCCGGCGATCTGGCCATCTACGGGGGCATGCGTGCCGTACGCGCGCCGTATCGCGAGCGATGGCGCCAGATTCGGCTGGCCGATGTCCTGCGGATCCTCGCCTGCGCGCGCCGCGACGTGAGCACGTCGGCCAGGGGCGACGGCCCGATCGCGGAGTTCGAGCGGCGGTTCTCGCAGCTGACCGGCTCGAAGTACGCCCTGGCGATGAACAGCGGCACGGCGGCGCTGCACAGCGCGTACTTCGCGGCAGGCGTCAAGCCGGGGACCGAGGTCATCGTGCCCGGCTATACCTTCTTCGCCACCGCGGCGCCGATCCTCCAGTGCGGCGGCCGGCCGGTCTTCTGCGACGTCGACGCCCGCACCCTGCTGGCCGACGCCGACGATGTCGCCCGTCGCATAACACCGCGAACGCGCGCGATCTGCGTCGTGCATCTGTGGGGCAACCCCGCGCCTCTCGACCGCTTCGCCGACATCGCGCGGCAACACGGCCTCGCGCTGATCGAGGACTGCTCGCACGCCCACGGCGCCAGCTATCGCGGCCGGCCGGTCGGCTCGTGGGGCGACATCGGCTGCTTCAGTCTGCAGGGCCCGAAGGCTGTCTCGGGCGGCGAAGCTGGCGTCGCGGTGACGAACGACCCCGTGCTGTTCGATCGGATGCTCGTGCTCGGGCACTACGGCCGGCTCAAACAGGGTCAGGCACGAAGCACCTTCGACACCGATCACATCAGCCTCGGCCTCAAGTTTCGCCCGCACCTCTACGCGATCCTCCTGGCGCTCGGCAGTCTCTCCCGGCTCCAGGAGCTCAATCGGCGGCGCCGGCACAACTACGACGTCCTGTGCGCGGAGCTGGCGGACTGCCCGGCGCTCCAACCGATCCCGGCCACGGCGGACGCGACTCGTGGTGGCTTCCTCGAATTCATCCTGAAGTACGCACCCGAGCACGCGGGGGGATGGAACGGCCGGGCGTTCGTGCACGCGGCGCGGGCGGAGGGCGTGCCCATCGAAGTCGAGCGTTACGCGCGCATCGGCGATCGCGGGCGGATGCTGCACGAAACGCCGATCTTCAGCACGCTCGATCTCAGCCGGCTCGGCGGCTTTCTCGACGGCGGGCGCACCGGGCAGGAGGCCGGAGGCAGTCACGATCTTCCCGTCGTGCGCGGTCTGGCGGATCGCCTGTTCACGCTGCCGGCGTTCACCGACGTGCCGGAGCGATTCGTACGGGCGTGCGCGGTGGCGCTGCGCAAGGTTGCCCTGTGCGCAGCCGCCATGGGCGAACGGTCCATGCCTCGCGGATCCCGTCCCGGGATGAACTTCGGATTGGAGAACAAGCGAGATGCAGTGCTCGATGCCGGATCTCCGGCAGGTACGCGAATTCCTGCGCGCAGCCTCTGACGGGCAGGCCGCCCTCGACGCTCTCGAGGCGACCTACGTCCAGGCGGGCGCCGCGCGGACCGGTCCGCGTGCTCTACGAGATCGGGGGCGGAAAGGAGACCTGGTCGGCTAAAGCCGGACACCCGGCCAGGTGCTGCGCCTGTCCGCGCGGCGCGTGGACGCCGCCAAAGGACCGCGCATCGAGGCCGCGATCAACGCGCGCTCGCCCCGTCCCGCATCCGGCGACGGGCTTCGAGCAGGGGGCACTCTACGCGCCGGATCTCGATCTGCTGTTTCAAGTCTTTCCGATCGACGACCGGCTTCCGTCACTCCCGATCGCCGTCGATGAATCGGCGATGGCCGCCACGCTCCAGACGATCCTCGCCGGATCTGTCGCCGCTGCGCGCCTGGAATCGGTCGCGGTGCACGTAAGGCGCTACAAGCCCGAACGAAAATGCCTCCTGCGCTACGACCTCACGTGGACTGCCGGCGAAGGCGACCGGCTTCCGCGTGTCGTGTGGGCGCGCGTCGCACGGCGGTCGAAGTTCGAGCGCACCGGCAACATCCTGCCGCGAGTGCACGCGGCGGCCCGCGGGGCGGGGTTCGAGTTTCCGCTTCCGCTGGGCGTGGTTCCCGAGCTGGCCATGGAGCTCTTCGGCGCGGTTCCCGGCGCGGTGCTCTTTGAGTCCGTGCAGTGCGACGACTTCCCGGGCCTCTGCCGCGAGGCCGGCGACGCGCTCCGGCGCTTCCATGCACTGCCGGTGCAGGTCGAGGAGGTCTTCGACGTCCAGGCGCAACTGGTGCGCCTCGCCGAGAACGCGGCCGAGTTCGCCTGGATGTCGCCTGCCGACGCGACACGGATCTCCACGCTCGAAGGCGAGATCGCTCTTCGGCTGCGTGCCGCACCCCCTTCTCCGCCATGCCTCATTCACCGCGACTTTCACGGCGACAACATCCTCGCCGCCGGCGGCCGTCTCGCCCTGCTCGACTTCGAGGACTGCGCGATGGGCGAACCGGCCGACGACGTCGGGTCGAACTGGGCGCAGCTCACGTGGCACGTGCACAAAGCCGGCGCGCGGAATGCCGCGCCGGCCGCGGGGCGGGAGGCGTTCGTCGAGGGCTACCTCGCCGCGGGCGACACGGCGGCCACCCTGCAGTCTGCCGGCCTACGCCGCGATGCACTGCTTTCTGTACGCGCACCAGTGCCTTCGGCATCCGCAGGATCCCGGCCGCCACGAGGATGCGCGCGTGATGCTGGCGGCCTGTGAGGATGTCCTCGATCGGGGTGTGAATTCGACCGACAGCCACTTGTAAGAGCCACACAGGAGTTCAGAAGGTCAGGAGATTCATTTCTTAAACCCAAAAAAACTTCTGATCTCGTTGGGAGTTGGAGGTTGGACTTTTTGACGGTTTTCACCCCGAGGCGGCGCATCGCGATCGTCGTGAGCGGATTCCCGCGGATTTCGGAAACGTTCGCCCTGGGCGAGCTCGCCGCGCTCGACGCCGCCGGCGCGCTGGCCGCGATCTTCGCGACCAAGCCCGGTGACGGCGCCGAGCCGCACCCGGCCGTCTCGCGGCTCGCGGACCGTGTCGTGATGCTTCCGGGCCGGACCGCTGGTGAGCAGGCCGCGATGGTCGCCGCGCACCTGCGCGGCAGCGACGTCGCCGGTGTGCACGGCTACTTCGCCCACACGCCGGCGGAGGTTGCGGCGCGCGCGGCCGGCGAGCTCGGCGTCCCGTACGGGTTCTCCGCGCACGCGCGCGACACGCGCAAGGTCGATCCAGCGGAGCTCGCACGCCGGGGCCGCGGCGCAGCTATCGTCGTCGCCTGCAATCCCGACGTCGCCGCGGACTTGCGCGACCGCGGCGTGCCGGCCGTCCTCGTGCCCCACGGTGTCGACGTCCGCCACTTCGTCCCGGCCGGCGGCCCCGGCCGCGGCGATCGTCTTCGCTTGCTGGCGGTCGGCCGTCTCGTGGAGAAAAAGGGGTTCTGCGTCCTCCTGTCGGCGGTCGCGCGCCTCGAGATGGCGTTCTCCCTTCGAATCATCGGCGAGGGTCCCGAAGCCGCGCGGCTTCAGGACTCGATCGACCGGCTCGGTCTTACACAACGCGTCACGCTCTGCGGCGGACGGACGCACGCCGGCCTTCCGCACGAATACGCGGCGGCGGACATCGTCATCGTTCCGTCCGTTCTGGATCGCAGCGGCGATCGCGATGGATTGCCCAACGTCGTCCTCGAAGCGATGGCGTCGGCGCGCCCGGTCGTGGCGACGCGGATCGGCGCAATCCCCACGGCGGTCGAGCATCAACGGACCGGATGGCTGGTGAGCCCGGGCGACCCGGCCGCGCTGGCCGGCGCTATCCGGGCGCTCGCGGACGCCGATCTGCGAGAGCGACTGGGGTGTGCGGGACGAGCGCGCGTCGAGCGGGACTTCGCCCTTCAGCCCTGCACCGAGCGGCTTCGGCGTGTCCTCGAGGAGGCCTATGCCTGAGCGCCGCCCGGCCGGAAGCACTCGAGAGATCGCGTACGTGCTCAAGGGATTCCCGCGCCTGTCCGAGCTGTTCATCGCGAGCGAGATTCACCGGCTCGAGCGGCTCGGAGTAACCCTGCGCGTCTACGTCATCAAGCGATCCGACGAGACCGTCCGCCACGCCATCGTCGACGAGATCGAGGCGCGGCCGGAGTTCCTTCCGGCGGCCGGCTCGGTGTCCGCGATCCCGCTGTGGCGATGGCTTGCGCGGCATGCCGGCGCATTCGCCCCCGCCTTGCGGCGCGCCCTCGGGCGCCGGCCGCTGGGAGTGCTGCGCGCGGCGGCGCTGGCCGCGGTCCAGGCGTTCCGCGCCCGGCGCGGCCTTCGGCCCCGCAAGGTGTACGTGAAGGAGTTTCTTCAGGCCGCGGCGCTGGCCGATCGCCTGCTCGATGCACGCGACGTCACGCATCTCCACGCGCACTTCTGCCATGGAGCGACGACCGTCACGTGGCTCGCGTCGGTGATGACCGGCCTGCCCTTTTCGTTCACCGCGCACGCCAAGGACTTGTACTGCGCGTCGCTCAACCCGGCCGGGCTGCTGCGCCGCAAGCTCGCGGCCGCATCGTTCGTGGTGACCTGCACCGATGCGAACCGGCAGTACCTGCAGCGCGTAGCCGGCCGAACGCCCGTGCACTGCGTCTACCACGGCCTCAACGCGGAGCTCGCGCGCCTGCTGGACATGCAGACCGGCGTCCGCCACCCGCGGGACGGCGTGCTGCGCGTGCTCGGTGTCGGACGCCTGGTCCGCAAGAAAGGTTTCGACGTGCTCGTCGAAGCGCTCGCGCTGCTGACCGGCCGCGGCATTCGCTGGTGCGCACGGATCGTCGGCGAAGACGGCGAGGCGGGAGACGATCTCAGGCGGCGGATCGCGAAGCACTCCCTCGGCGACCGCATCAACCTGGTCGGCCCACTCTCCCAGGCGGCCCTGTATCACGAGTACCAGCGCGCCGATCTCTTGTGCCTGCCATGCCGCGTCGACGAGGACGGCGACCGGGATGGCATCCCGAACGTGCTGGTCGAAGCGATGGCCTGCGGCGTGCCTGCCGTCACGACATCGGTATCGGGGATCCCCGAGGTTGTGGACGACGGCGTGACGGGCTTGATCGTGCCGGTGGACGATCCGGCGGCCACGGCGGACGCGATTGCGCGCCTCGGCGCCGACCCGGCGCTCGCGCGGCGGATTGCGGCGAACGCGGGGGCCCGGGTCCGCGAACGCTTCGACGGCGACCGGCTGGCCGCGGATCTGGCCCGCTTGTTCAGGGAGGCGGTCGCATGAACGCGCTGGCCGACCGGCGAGTCTGGATCGCGCTCGCGCGGACCTTCGGCCCCGACGTGTGGGCCCACCGCCGCACGATGTCGACGTCGTACGCGTTTCGGATGCTGGCGATCGCGGCGACGCTCGCGGCTCCCTGGCCGCTCAAGATCATCATCGATCACGTCCTGTCGTCCCGGCCGCTGCCGCCGGCGTTGCGGGTGTTCCTGCCGGACACCTCGCCTCCGCGCGTCGTGATCGCGATGGCGCTGTCGATCGTGATCGTCGTGACCGTGCGGGCGCTGGCGGAGTTCCTGCAGGCGACTACCGCGGCGCGCCTGCGCGAGCAGCTCAACGTGGAGCTCCGCGACCGCATGCTCGCCCACTTTCAGACGCTGCCGCCGACGATTCAGACCGCGCACCGGAGCGGCGAACTGGTGATGCGCCTGGTCGGCGACGTCGATCTGTTCGTCCGGCTGATCACCAAGACGCTGCCGACACTCTTCGAGTACGCCGTCACGACCGTCGCGACGCTCGTGCTGATGTTCCTGCTGCAGCCGTGGCTGGCGCTCATCGCCGTGGCGCTGGTGCCCGGCATCGTCTGGCTGGTACGGTACTTCGGCCGCCGGCTCGCGGGAGCGTCGCGTGAGAAGCGCCGCCACGAGGGGGATGTGGCCGGCCTGGCGCAGGAGATCGTGCGCGGCCTGCCCGTGATTCAGGCGCTCGGCGGCGAGCGGCAGGCGCGCGAACGTTTCCGCCAGCTCAACGCGCGCAGCCTGCGCGCCGGCCAGCAGGCGACACGGGTCGCGGCCGCGATGGAGCGGACCCTCAGAATCGTTCACGGCGCCGCGACGGCGGTCGTGGTCGGCGCCGGCGCGCTGCTGGTCTTGCGCGGCTCGCTGACGCTCGGGGCGCTCATCGTCTTGTCAGCGTACCTGACCCAGTTGCTGCGGCCGATCGAGCGGCTCAACGATCTCGCGGAGACGGCGTCCAAGGCGGTGGTGAGCGGCGAGCGCCTGCTGGGGCTGCTCGATCAGCGGCCGGCGGTGAGCGACGCGCCCGACGCGATCACGCTCGGCGCGGCACGCGGCGTCATCGAGCTGCGCGACGTCTGGTTCTCGTACTCGGACTCCGGCCGCCAGCGCGCGACCGTGCTCCGAGGCGTCAACCTCCGGCTCCAGCCGGGGCAGCTGGCCGTCCTCATCGGCGTCAGCGGCGCCGGCAAGAGCACGCTGCTGAGCCTGCTCGCACGGCTGTTCGATCCCACCCAGGGCACGATTCTCCTCGACGGCATTCCGCTCACGCGCATCTCGATCGAGTCCCTCCGGCGGCAGATCGCCACGATGGCCCAGGACACGCGGCTGTTCGCCGGGTCGATTCGGCAGGCGGTCGTACCCGTCGAGGGCTCGATCGCCGACGAGCGAATCTGGGAAACCCTGGCGCTCGTCGCCATGGACAGGTTCGTGCGCGGGTTGCCCGATCGGCTCGACACCGCGCTCGGCGAGGATGGGGTGAACCTGTCCGGCGGACAGCGGCAGCGGCTCTCGCTGGCTCGGGCGTTCCTCCTCGATCGCCCGATCCTCCTGCTCGACGAGCCGCTCTCGAACGTCGACGCGGAGTCCGAGGCGGTGATCGCGGCGGCGCTCGAGCGGTGGCGCGTCGGGCGGACATGCCTCGCGATTACGCACCGGCTTTCGCTGTTCGAACACGCTGACGTCGTCTACCGGCTCCAGGACGGGCGGCTCGTCGAACATTCACACGCGCTGCGCGTCGTCGACCGCGGCCGGGAGCAGCGCGCATGATTGCCCCGCGGCCGGTCTTCTGCGTCGTCGAGCGTGCGTATCGCGACCGGGCGATTGCCGAGGACGTGTGCCGTGGACGGTTTCGCCACCAGGGCGTGACGCTCGACCTTGGCGCGGAGCCCGACTGGCTCGGCGCGGCGCTGCCGCCCGATCGCGAGTGGCGGCTGGAATGGGTGAAGTTCTACTACGGCCTCGACCTCGCGTGGGCATTTCGGGAGACCGGCGAGCCGCGCTTTCAAGACACATGGGAGCGCCTCGTGCGGTCCTGGATTCGTCAGGTCCCAGTCCCGGCCGATCCTTCCGACGTCGCCGGCCGGCGCATTCAGAACTGGATCTACGCCTGGAGCAGCTTCGCCGCCGGCGATCGTTTCGAAGGACTCGGCGACGGCACCGCCGAGATCATCCTCGACAGCCTCGGCGCGCAGGTCGCACATCTGCGCGCTCACCTGACCCGCGAGCGCAACCACCGCACGCTCGAGCTGTATGCGCTGTTCATCGCCGCGCTGGCGCTGCCCGTCCTCGACCCGGACGGCAGCCTGCTGACTTTTGCCGTCGACGAACTGCATCGCAACCTCCTCGAGGACATCGGTCCCGACGGCGTCCATCGCGAGCGCTCGACCCACTATCACCACGTCGTGCTGCGCTCGTTTCTCGGTGCGCGCGAGAACGCGCGCCGCTTCGGCCTCGAATTCCGCTCCGAATTCGACGAGCGGCTGGCTCGCGCATGTGACTTCTCGCTGCACGTGCACCGTCCCGACGGCTCGATTCCGGCGTTGTCGGATAGCGATACCGGCAGCTACCTCGATCTGCTGGCGCTGGGGGCCGACCTCCTCAACAGGCCTGACTGGCAGTACGTCGCGACGCGAGGACGGCACGGCACGCAACCGACGTGCACGGGCGCGAACTTTCCGATCGGCGGCTACTTCGTGCAGCGAAGCGGCTGGGGAGGCCGTCGAGCCTCGTTCCGCGGCGAGCGGTTCCTCGTCTTCGACTGCGGCCCGCTCGGCGACGGCGGGCATGGCCACTACGATGCGTTGAGCATCGAGGTCGCATCGGGACGCCCGCTCGTCATCGATCCTGGCCGCTACACCTACTGCGACGATTCGCCACACTGGCGGCGCTGGTTCAAGTCGACCGCCGCCCACAACACGGTCACCGTCGATGGCCTCGATCAGACGCCGTACTACCGGGGAAAACCGAAAGCCGGGATGGCCCGCGCGTGCTCTCACGCAGCGGCTGACTGCCCGCGGTCTCGACGTCCTGTGCGGCGAGGTGACGAGCCCGGCGTACGAGGCCATCCACCGGCGGCGCATCCTGTTCGTCGGCGGCGAGTACTGGCTCGTCCACGACAGCCTCGCGGGATCGCAGCCGCATCAATACGTCCTGCGATTTCACCTGGCGCCGGACGCCGCCGGGGCGCCCGGGGTCACACGCGCCGGCGCGCGGGGGACGCGCGCGCCCGGGCTCGGCCTGCTCGTCGCTCCGCCCTGGCCGATCGCGATCGAAGAGGGCTGGGTGTCGGCGACCTACGGCGTGAAAGAGCCGGCGCCGGTCGTCGTCGCGACGGCCGGCGGCGTCGAGCGTGCGGATTTCTTCTCGCTCCTGATGCCGCTTGGCGACGCCGCGCCGATGCCGGCATTCGAGGTCACGCGGCAGGTCGTGGACGGCGACGAGGTGATCATCGCGGACATCTCCTTCGCAACACCGTCGGGGATGCGGCGCGATCGCGTCATGTGGACCGTTTCGGGGCACGCGGCGGCATTGCCCGGGGCCGGCATGGCCGCGGCGGCAGCCGTGCTCGATGCCGGTGCGACCCACCGCCCGCAAGTCTTCGTCCCCGAGCCTGTCGACGTGTACGCCGATTGCGGTGATGCGCCGGGAGTTGCCGTATGAGCGTGCCGGCGACGGCGTGGCTGGCTGCCGATCCGGCGTTGCCCCAGCGCGATGCGCTGCTCGACCCCGGGGTCGTCGCCGATCGAATCGGCCGGCTGATCGATCCCGCACAACGCCTGACCCTCGAGCGGTGCGACCGGCTGCGCGTCAACTACCAGATTGGCAAGAGCCTGCGCGTCCTGCACCGTGCCGGCGCGGCCGGCACGAGCTGGACGATTTCAGCGCGCGCGTTTCGCGATCGCCGGGGCCGGCGCGCGTATGAGGAGGCCGGCGCCGCGGCCATGCCGTGTGCCGGTGTCCGGCCGGTGTTCTACGACGCGGACCTCGATACGGTGTTCTGGGTGTTTCCCAACGATCGGAAGCTGCCTGCGTTGGGGGCGGTCGCCGACGGCGAGGTGTCGAGGCGTGAGGGGCTGCCGCGCTCGTGGCAATCGACCCGGTTGATGGCCTACGCCCCGGAGAAATCGGCGACGCTCGCGTGCCTGGACGACAGCGGCACCGTCGTCGCCTACGCGAAGGTATCGGCGCACGACCAGGTCGCGCACGACTACCACACGATATCGGGCGCTCTCCGAATCGGCCGCCGGCAATCCTCACCTCCGGTTGCCGCGCCCGCTCGCACACCTTTCGCAGTACCACCTGCTCTTGATCGAGGCGATCGACGGCCGCCGGATGGACGACCCGGCCGGCGCCCACGCGGTGCAGGACGCCGGCGGATTCGGCGCGGCGCTCGCCGCGTTCCATGGGCTCGAGCCAGGCGACGCTCCCCCATTCACACGGTTTGCTTCCGACCGGCTGACCGACGCACGGCGTCTCGTCGCCTGCGTTCGTCCCGATGTCGCGGACTCGACCGATGCGCTCGTCCGCGAGTTGATCTTGCGCCAGCCAGAGCACCCCGGGGCCTCCGTCTGCCTGCACGGCGACGTCCACCCCAAGAACGCCATCGTCACCGATCGCGCCGTCGCGCTCATCGACGTCGAGGATTTGGCAATTGGACCTGCAGCGGCCGACATCGGAAGCTTTCTGGCCGCTCTGGTCTACCAGTGGCGCGGCGCGCGTTTCGAAGCGGGGACATATGAGGCAGTGGCGCGCGCGTTTCTGCTCGGCTACGCGTCCGTACGAGCGCTTCCAACAGTCGAGTCGCTCAGATGGCACATCTCGGCCGCGCTGTTGATCGAACGGATCCTCCGTGCCGTCACCCGGGTGCGTCCGCTGGGGCTCCGCCATCTGCCGGAGCTGCTTGGTGACGCGCACGCACTGCTGACAGGTGGCGACGACGGCGCGGTCTTCAGGCAGCGCTGTGGATCAGCCGGGGTCTAAGGACCCCGGCCTACGAAGAATGACCACCATGACGAGCTCGAGCCACGAGCGCTACCGTGACGCGCTGACCGTGCTGGCCGGCGACGCGGCGATTCTGCCGATCGTGTCCGAGGCCGGCGAGCGGCGCGGCTGGTGGACGCCCGAACGGGCATGGCATCGAACGTACGGCCGGTTCACGCCTGACGCCGCGGCATTCGCGGAGATCGTCGTCTCGAGCGACACGCCGTCGCGACAGCTCTGTCGCATCGAAATGTTCGAGCGCCAGTCAGACGGCCGCGGGCCCGGCTACGTGATGGACGCCGGCATTGGATGGGCTCGCGTGACCCGGTTTCCCTTTGACCCGGCGCTGCCCGGGCTGCCACCTGTCGCCGCCGGCGCCACGGTGGTGCGTTATCACCCGGGCCGCCGCTGCACGCTCCGCACGCTGCGTGATGGCCGCACGGCATTTGCGAAGGTGTACACCACGACCAAGGGGGCGCGAGTCTACGCGGACCTCGTTGCCCTCCGGGCTGCCGCCTCGCACGGCGAGCTGAATGTGGCAATCGCGAAGCCGCTGTCATGGGAGGCACGAACCCGGACGCTCTGGCAGGCCGCGCTTCCCGGCCAGCCGGCGACGGGGCGGCTCCGTGGACTCGGCGGCGACGAGACGGCGGGACGCATGGGAACGGCGGCTGCCTCGTTGGCGCGCGCGTGCCTGACCCCGTCGGAGGTTTTCGACGGCGCAGCCGCGCTCGCGCGTTCGCGGCGTCACGCCGCCGATCTGGGCCGGCGCGTGCCGTGCCTCTCAGAAATGCTGCACGCGATCGTGGATCGAGTCGCCGGTCTGCACGCACGATTTCCGTTTCGCACCCTTCGGCCGTCCCACGGCGCGCCGCATCCGGATCAGTGGCTCGATGCGGGATCCGGGATCGGTCTCATCGACTTCGACCGGTTCAGCCGCGGGGACCCTGAGCTGGATGCCGGCGTCGTGCTCGGCGATTTCGACGCGCTCGGCGGAATTGCGCTGCCTGTGGCGCGGCTGACCGACGCATTCCTCGAGGCGTATCGCGAGGCCGGCGGAGTACTTCGCGAGCCGCTCGTCCAGGCCTACCGCGCGCAGCGGCACCTCGCGAAGGCCCTGCGCGCGGCACAGGCGATTCGCCCCGACGGCGATCGGCGCGCCGGGCGCGTGGCGGCCGGACTGGCCCGGATGCTGACGGAGGCACTGGCATGACGCGCCCGTCGCTCGTCGTCTACTGCCAGCACTCGCTCGGCCTCGGGCACCTCGTGCGCTCGTGGATGGTGGCCGACGCGCTGTCGTCCGACTTTCGCGTGACGGTCTGGTGCGGCGGTCCGCTGCCGGCCGGCCTGGCGCCGCCGGGCACGTTCGACATCGTCGCCCTTCCACCGATGACGGTGAACGACGACGGCCGGCTTGCGAGCCTCGATCCACGACACAGCGTCGAGAGCGCGCTCGACGTCCGGCGCGACATGATGCTGCGCGGGCTCGCGGCGGAGCGGCCGGCGGCGCTCGTCGTCGAGCTGTTTCCCTTCGGCCGCAGGAAGTTCGAGCGCGAGCTGCTGCCGCTGCTCGAGGCGGCGCAGGCGCGATCGCCGAAGCCGCTCGTCGTCTGCAGCCTGCGCGACATCCTCGTGGAGCGCGGCGACCGCCAGTCCGAGCACGACGAGCGCGCCTGCGTGATCGTCGATCGGTATTTCGATGCGGTGATGGTGCACGCCGACCCGGCGTTCGCCCGTCTCGACGAATTCTTTCGTCCGCTTCAGCCGATGCGCACGCCGGTTCACTACACGGGGTTCGTCGCCGGGGCGCTGACCGGAAGCGCCGGACACGTGCCGAACGGGATCCTGGTCTCGGGCGGCGGCGGCCGATTCGCCGGCCCGCTGTACCTGACCGCCATTGACGCGTACCGCCGCCTGGCACACGCAACCGGGCTGACCATTGTCGCGGGCCCGCTGTGCGACGAACCGGCCATGACGCGTCTCGTCACGGCCTCTCGCGGCGATCCGTCGATTCAGATCCGGCGAAGCGTGACGGATCTCTCCGCACAAATGGCGGCCTCGCGGCTTTCGATCAGTCAGTGCGGCTACAACACCGCGCTCGACATCGTTCGCGCGGGCGTGCCGGCGCTCGTCGTGCCGTTCGCGGATGGCGGCGAGACCGAGCAGGCCGACCGGGCGCGGCGGCTCGAGGCGCTGGGCGCTCTCCGGGTGCTGCCGGCCAGCCGCCTGAACGCGATGACCCTGGCCCGTTCCATCGAGGAGACGCTGGCGTTCGAGCCAGCACGCCTCGCGCTCGATCTGGACGGCGCGAACGGAACGGCGCGGCTGGTACGGGCGCTGGTCCGCGGCTCACAACCTGCCGGCTATCGGCACATGTTGGCTCGATGACCGCCTGGCTCGATCCCGTCCGGCGAGCGCTCGCGTCCGACCTTCCGGGCGTCACGTTTTTCCTGCGCGACGACGATGCCGGCTGGGAAGACGACGAGTTGTACCGGCTTCTCGACGTCGTGACGTGGTTCCGAGTACCCGCTCGCGCTGGCCGCGATTCCGACGGCAGTAGGTCCGCGCCTCGCGGCGGATCTGCAATCGCTCGTCACTTCCGGCTCGACGATCTCGGTGCATCAGCATGGCTTCGCGCACGTCAATCACGAGCGGGCCGGCCGCAAATCCGAGTTCGGCGCGTCGCGGCCGCGGGACCTGCAGCGCCAGGACATCGCAAACGGCCGGGAACACTTGCAGAACGCGTTGGGACTCGCGCTGCCGCCGATCTTCACGCCGCCCTGGAACCGGTGCACCCGCGACACCACTGAATGCCTCGCGGAGCTCGGCTACGAGGTCCTGTCGCGGGACGTCACGGCCGATCCACTGGGGCCCGCTTCGCTTCACGAACTGCCCGTCTGCCTGGACTGGACCGGCCGCCACGGCGCGCGGCTGGGGGGTGACCGCTGGGGCGAGACCATCGCGGGCGCGATCGCGCCGGGCGCAACAGTCGGCTTCATGCTGCACCACGCCGCCATGTCGGCCGCCGACCGCCGGATGCTGAGCGAGCTGCTCGAGGTGCTCGCCGGATGTCCGCACCCGGTGCGGCAGATGCTCGACATCGCGACGGCGTCGCGCGCGTCTTGAGGATTGCACGTCATGCGGACATCGATACTCGTCCTGTCCTTCTGGTGCCTGTTCGCAGGTCATGGGCTGGCCCAGGTCGCAAGCGTGCAGGGCACGGTCTTCGACGATTCCGGCGCGGTGCTTCCTGGCGCCACGATCGTGCTGGCGCGGGACGGGGCCAACCCGCGCGAGACCACCAGCGACGGCGCCGGCCGCTTCGTCTTTGCGCGCGTTGAACCCGGCCCGTACCGGTTGCGCGTGTCGCTGACCGGCTTCGAACCCGAGGACCTCAAACTGACGGTGGAGGCGAGCGAGCCGCCGCCGTTGAAGGTGCGCCTGACGCTCGGGATCAGCGATCAAGTCATCGTCACCGGTGACCCGACGGGGGGCGTGCTGTCACCGTCCCGGAATGCCGATGCGCTGGAGTTCGATCCCGAGGCGCTGCGCCAGCTCCCGACCGACATGCAGAATCTCGACGCCCTCATCGAGACCTTCACGCCGGCGGCGGCCGCCGGCGGCGTGTCCTACGTGATTGACGGCGCCGAGACCGGCGCCGGCGACATTCCGCCGGCCGCAATCCACCGGCTCCTCATCAACCGCAACCCGTATGCGGTCGAGTACCAGAGCCCCGGAAAGGCTCGCGTGGAGATCGAGACGCACAACGGTTCGCGCAAATACTTTCATGGCGGGGGCGCGCTCTTCGTCCGCAACTCGGCGCTCGACTCGAGGAACGCGCTGGCCGCGACGCCTCAGGACATGCAGCGCCTGCTCTCAGAGGGCACGTTTGGGGGTCCGCTTCCGAGAAAAGGATGGTCGTTCTTCGTCAGCGGCCTGCGGCTCGCCAGCGACGACACCGCCGTCATCAGCGCCCGGACGATCGCGGGCCCCCTGACGAGCAACGCTCCCACGACGCAGCGGAGGACGACGCTGTTCGGCCGCGTCGATTTCCGGCCGCGCAAAACTCACGCGCTCTCGCTCCGCTACGATCTCTTCGACGACCTGGAGCGAGGAAGGGGCGTCGGCGGCCTCCGCCTCGAGGATCAGGCCTATACCACGACGGAACGGCGCCACCGCTTGCTGCTCGTCGACCGCCACGTGTGGTCGAGCCGGCTGGTCAACGAGATCCGCGCCGGCGCGAGCCAGTCGGACCAACAGGATGGAGCACTCGCGACGGTCCCGTCCATCGTCGTCGCCGGAGCGTTCATCGGAGGCGCATCGCAGATCTACACCGTCGATCGCTCGACCTCGGTTCAGGCCGAAGATGTCGCGAAGATCACGATCGGCAGATACTCGGTCCGGCTCGGCGCGCGCTTCAAGACGGGCGCGCAGGATTTCATCGATGGCAGCAACTTCGGCGGCACGTTCAACTTCGCCAGCCTGGCCGACTATGCCGGCCGGACGCCGATCCTCTACTCCGTCAGGCAAGGAAACCCCGCGGTGTCGTTCTCCGACACGAGCGCGAACGTCTTCAGCGAGATCGATTTCCGGCCGCGCGATTCGGTTGGCATCGTCGCCGGACTGCGCTACGACTGGCAATCACGGGTCGCCGACCTGAACAACGTCGCGCCGCGTGTCTCGGTCGCGTTCGCCCCGGCCGGACGGAAGATCGTCGTCCGCGGCGGCGCCGGAGTGTTCTACCGGTCTCTTCCCGACGAGGCGGTCGGGCGGTCCCTGCTCTTCGCACCCGGCGGTCTTCAGGAAGTGGCCCTGGCCTCGCCTCCGTTTCCGCTGCCCGCATCCGGCGCGGAGTTCTCTGACTCGAACCTCACCCTCTGGCAGCTTGCTCCCGATCTCCGCCTGGCGAGGACCACCCAGACGACAATCGGCGTCGAGCGGCTGTTGTGGCCGAGGAGCACGCTCGTGGTCGAATTCCTCCATCTGAAGACGTCGGGCGCATTCAGAGCACACGACGTCAACGCACCGGCTGCCGATTCGGGTATCCGCCCGGATCCGGCACGGTCGAACGTGAATCGAATCGAGTCGAGCGGAACGAGCCGCACGAACGCGATGACCGCCACGTTCCGCGGGTATCTCGCCGGGTTCAAGGGATCGGTGCAATACGTGCTGTCACGAACCGTGGACGATTCGTCCGGCGTGTTCGATCTGCCGGCCGACAACTACGATTTCGCGGCCGAGCGGGGCCGGGCCGATTTCGATCGGCGGCACCGCCTGAACGTCGCGGGTACCTACGAGTGGGCGAACGATCGGATGCGGTTGGCGACGCTGCTGACGATAGCCAGCGGCGCGCCATTCGACGTGACAACCGGCTCGGACGACAACCAGGACCTCGTGGTCGGCGATCGTCCAGCTGGCGTGACGCGGAACACGGGGATGGGACCGGGACTGGCGCAGCTGGACCTGCGATTCACGACCGTGCTCCGTGCACCGCGCCCCCCTTCCGCCGACCCGGAGTCGAGCAAACGCGACTTCGTGGACAACCTCGAGCTGAATCTCGACGTCTTCAACGTGCTGAACACGTTGAACGCGACCAGCGTCGTGGGTGTGGCTGGTTCGCCTCTCTTTGGCAAGCCTGCCGCCGTGCGGCCGGCCCGATCCGTCCAGCTCTCGATGCGCTACCGCTTCTGACTTGATCTCGGGAGCTTCGTCCCCAGACGCTCGTCAACGAAGCGTCTCTACGGCGGACGGGATGCGCGATCGGCCCGACGCTGCCGGAGCGTCGGGCCGTCTGCGCTCACCATGCTCGGATGGCCCGCCACGATCACCCTCGGCTCAATCGACCGGATTGAAGCTGTACGTCCCGTCCCAGTGCCAGTTGACTCCGTCCGTCGGCGGGGAGACACGGACACGGGCACTGAACCCGCTGAACCGGCCGGTTCCGTCCGAGAACGTGCACAGTCCGGGACCGGTGGCCAGATCCAATGTGCATCGGCCCACCGCTCTGCTGCCGTCCCCTGCGTCGAGGACGACGTTACTGTCCAGCAAGCCCGCAGGAATACCAGCCGGTTGGTCGTAGTAGACCCTGGAGCCGACCTTGATCCTCGCGAAATTCGAGGACGTGATCGTGCAGAAGTCGCCGGCCGCGCCTGTCCACTCCGAGCACTCCTTCGTCACATGGAGTTCTCGGCTTCGTTCGGAGGCCGATACGGAGGCGACTCCGTTGTTCAGTGCAACGCTGAGGGCGGCATAACCCGCCAGCGGCACGAGGGCGAGGGCGAAGACCGAGATGACCGTTTTGCGTTTCATTGCGTTCCTTTCCTTGCGATTCTATCGCGATGTGCCGGCGGCTCGAACGGGACGGCAACCGGGCGCGGTTACGTCATGTCTTCTACCTCCTCGGGTTAATAGCATCCGTGTGGATTAAGCCTGTGAAGGGCCGCTTGTCTGGAGATCGCGCAAACGGCGTCCATAACGGGTCAACGGGACAAAGCCTGTGATTCCGGCCCCTCGGGTGCTATCCTGAGGCTTCCGATCCAACTCGTTGAAGAAGGGTTCCATGGTCTCGCCTGCAAACGTCACGGCGCTGCTCGGCGAGTGGAGTCGAGGCGACCAGACGGCGCTCAATCAGTTGCTACCGCTCGTCTATGCGGAGCTTCGACGCGTCGCCGCGCGCCAACTCCGGAACGAGCGGGCCGACCACACCTTGCAGCCCACCGCACTCGTTCACGAGGTCTATCTCCGGATCGTCGACCAGCGCCAGGTCGATTGGCAGAATCGAGCCCATTTCTTCGGCGTCGCGGCGCGGGTCATGCGCCGGATCCTGGTCGATCACGCCCGGCGTCACGACGCGAGCAAACGGGGCGACGGTGTGCGCTGTGTGTCGATCGATGAAGCGAAAGACGTGGCGGCGTCGAACGAGATGCCGATCCTCGCGTTGGATCAGGCGCTCGATCGTCTGGAAAGCGTCGACGCTGACCTGGCCAGAATCGTCGAGCTTCGTGCGTTTGGCGGACTCACCATCGAGGAAGCGGCTCATGTCCTCGGCGTGTCACCTTCGACCGCCAAGCGCGACTGGCGCACCGCGAAAGTCGTGGCTCAATCGTGAACTCGGCTCCGAAGCTCGACCGTGACAGACGAGCGATGGCAGCGGGTCAAGGCGCTGTTTCAGGCCGCCGTGGAACGGCCGGCCGCTGAGCGCGCCGCCTTTCTGGCTGCTGCGACTGGAGACGATGACGCGCTGCGTCGTGAAGTCGACGTCGCTGTTGACGTCGGACACCTCGGACGTCAGCTTCCTCGATCAGCTGCCGGACGTCAGTGGGCACGGGCTCGACGAACCTCTGGCTGCCCGACCGGAGTCGATGGACCACGCTCCGGCTCACACCGGCCTCACCCCTGGTCATCGAGTCGGTCCCTACCATATCGTCGGCCCTCTGGGTGTCGGCGCTATGGGCGAGGTGTACCGCGCGCGCGACACGAAGCTGAATCGCGACGTCGCGCTGAAGGTCCTGCCCGAGCTGTTCGCACTCGAGCCCGACCGCCGGCTGCGGTTCGAGCGCGAGGCGCAGCTCCTCGCCGCGCTCAATCATCCGAACATCGCGGCCATTTACGGCCTCGAGGAGTGCAACGGCGCGCAGGCTCTGGTGTTGGAGCTGGTCGATGGGCCGACGCTCGGAGACCGAATCGCGCGCGGGCCGATTCCGCTGCAGGAGGCGTTGCCGATCGCGCGGCAGATCGTCCGAGCGCTGGAAGCGGCGCACGAGAAGAACATCATTCATCGCGACCTCAAGCCGGCGAATATCAAGATCACCAGCAACGGGGTGGTCAAGGTGCTCGACTTCGGGCTGGCCAAGGTGTGGGACGGTGCCCCGCTGGCCGATCTCTCGAGGTCGCCGAGGCTGACCGCAACTGATATCGGCGGGCGGACATTGCTGGGCTCCCCCGCCTACATGAGCCCGGAACAGGCCCGCGGCCAGTCGCTGGACAGGCGGACGGACATCTGGTCGTTCGGCTGCGTGCTCTACGAAATGCTCACCGGCCGCGCGTCATTTGCCGGCGACACCATCTCCGACACCTTCGTCGCGATTCTCGAACGCGAGCCGGACCGAACGATGCTTCCGGCCGACACGCCCGCTCCCGATTCGCCGGCTGCTGCGACGGTGTCTGGAGAAGGATCGCCAGGAACGGCTCGATTCTGCCGCCGACGCTCGAATCGAGATCGACGACGCGATCGCACCCCCGGCCGACGAGACGCCCGCCGCCGCGCCGGCGCGGTCCCGACGCGTCATGCCGGCGGCGATCGCAGCGCTCGCTGGCGGCGTGCGTCGCCGGGCTCGTCGGTGTGGACGCTGATGCGGCCCGGGCCGGCGACGCCGGTGCGCCAATCGCGCTTCGCCATCGTGTCGCCGCCCGGGCAGCCGCTCAATGTGTCAGGGCTCGACTCGCGACCTCGCTCTATCGCCGGATGGGCGGCATCTCGTCTACCGCTCCGGAGGAACGTCGACGGCCGGCAGCCCCTTGGTCGTGCGCACGATCGATCACCTCGACGCCCAGCCTGTCTCCGATGTCGTCCTGGCCTACGCGCCGTTCTTTTCCCCCGACAGCCGCTGGATTGGGTTCTTCGAGAACGCGTACCTGAAGAAGGCACCGATTGCGGGTGGGGCCCCGATCACGCTGTGTCAGGTCAGCGGCGTCCCCCTTGGCGCGAGCTGGGGTGACGACAACACCATCACGTTCGCCACCAACAGCCCGGGCACCGGCCTGTGGCATGTGTCGGCGGACGGTGGTGAGCCCACGGTCTTGACGACGCCGGACCCGGCGCAGCGCGAGGGGAACCATGCGTTCCCATCAGCGCTGCCATATCGGCGCGGCGTCCTCTTCACGATTCCGACGGTGGGTGAGGCGGACAGTCCTCATGTCGCCGCGCTCGATCTGAAGACCGGCCAGCGCAAGAAGCTGGTTCGAGGCGCCGACGCCCAGTACGTCGAAACCGGCCACCTGATCTTCGCGGCGGCTGGCGCGCTGCGCGCCGTGCGGTTCGACCCGGTTCGGCTCGAGGTGCTCGGCGATCCGGTAACGGTGGCCGAGCACGTGATGATGAAGCCGGGCGGCGCCGCCAACTACGCCGTGTCGAGGTCAGGTACACTCGTCTATCGTACCGGGCGGGGCGCGTGGGGAAGCGCCAACGCGGTCGCTCGTCTGGGTTGACCGGAAAGGGCACGAGGAACCGATCAACGCGCCGTTGCGAGGTTACGGGCCCCCGCGCATATCGCCCGACGGCTCGCGCGTGGCCATCGGCATCCTCGATCAAGGGAACACTGAAATCTGGATCTGGGATCTCGCGCTGGAGACGCTCAGGCGGTTGACCTTCGCTCCTGGCATGGACGGCCTGCCAGTCTGGACCCCCGACAGCCGGAGGATCATCTTCATGTCGGACCGCATGGGCGTCCTCAACCTGTACAGCCAGGCCGCGGACGGCGGTGGAACCGTCGAGCGGCTGACGACGAGCGCGGTCCCCCAATGGCCCACGTCGATCACCCCGAACGGGCGATGGCTGGTGGGCTTCACCATCCTGGCCAGGATGACGACCTCCGACGTCGTCTTTCTTCCTCTGACAGATCCTGCGACGCGGCCGGACTCCGCTCCAGCCTCCACTATCGGCTCCTCGCAAATGCAACCGCTCGCCGAGGCACGGTTCAACGGAAGCTTCGCCGACTTCTCGCCGGACGGCCGCTACCTGGCGTACCAATCAGACGAATCCGGACGGATGGAGGTGTACGTGCGACCGTTCCCGCACGTGGACCGCAGCCGCTGGCAGATCTCCACGGACGGAGGGTCCCGCCCAGTATGGGCACGGAGCGGCCGCGAGCTGTTCTACCTGGACGAATCGAGTGCACTCACCGGGGTCCCGGTTCGCACGTCCGGGCCGACGTTCCGGGTCGGCAGCCCGACGAGGGTGTTCAACACCAAGTATGTCTCGCCCAATCCCGCTCGCCACTATGACGCGTCGCCTGATGGTCAGCGGTTCCTGATGATCAAGAACAGCGCGGACGGCGATCCGAACGCAACGCCGGCAAGCATGGTCGTGGTCGAGCACTGGCTCGAGGAGCTGCAACGACGTGTGCCGGTGAACGGAAAGTGAAAAAGTCTACAGCAACGGCTTTGCTCCGCGACTTCAGCGAGTCGAGGAAGTTCCGGGCATGGGCGTCCAGCTCTCGATGCGCTACCGTTTCTGACGCCGCTCCATTCCGTCGTTTGATACCATCGGCACCATGATGCGGTTCACAATCGCGGTCGCCGCCATCGCGGCGTTCACCGGGTTCTCGGGAATCATGGCGTCGCCCGCGAGGCAGGCAGGGCCGCGGGCGGCCGTGGCGAAGCCGTGGCTCATCGCGCATCGCGGCGCGTCCGCGTACGCGCCGGAGAATACGGTGCCCGCGTTTCAAGCTGGCGGTGGATCAGAGCGCGGCATTCGTCGAGTTCGACCTCCGGCTGACGAAGGATCGCCAGATCATCTGCCTGCACGACGACTCGCTCGAACGGACGACAGACGTCGAGGAGGTCTTTCCCGATCGATTCCGCAGCGTGACCGGAGCCGGAGGCCAGGCGACGAAGCGGTGGCTCCTCGCGGACTTCACCCTCGCGGAGCTGCGAAGGCTCGATGCCGGCTCGTGGTTCGGTCTCTCGTTCCGCGGCACGCGCATCCCGACGTTCGCGGAGACGATCGAGTCGCTGCGCGGCCGATCCGGCCTGTTCATCGAGCTGAAGGCGCCGGAGCTGTACGAAGGTATCGAGCGCATGATCCTCGCCGAGCTGAAGGCCAAGGGACTCGATCAGCCCGGCGCCGATCCGCGGACTCCGGTACTGCTCCAGTCGTTCACGGCGTCGAGCCTTCAGATCCTGGCGGCCACCGGCACGAAGCTGCCGCTGCACTTCCTCGTGAGCGCGAAGGATGCGCCGAAGTGGCTGACACCGGAGGGCCTGAAGCGCGTCAAATCGTTCGCCTCAGGGCTCAGTCCGGAAAAGACCATCGTGAGGGATCAGCCCGACGGGATCGCCCGCGCCAGACAGTTGGGCCTCCTCATCACGCCGTACACCTTCCGCGCGTCGGCGGTCACGGGCTTCCCGGACGTCCGGGCCGAGATGGCGCATTATCTCGACACGCTCGCCGTTGACGGTGTGATCACGGACAACCCCGATCAGATGCCGCCGCGGCCGGCCACACGCCGATAGTCCTCGTCAGGTACTTCTCCTTCACGAAGCGCCGCCCCTTCAACGAGGCCACGTCGTCGTAGGCGTGCTTCTTCGATCGCTTGGGCAGCTTCACCTTGTCGTGAGGCAGCTTCTTGTACGGGACGGCGTCGAGGAGGTGGGCGATGCAGTTCAAACGCGCCCGGCGCTTGTCTTCGGAGCGGACGATGAACCACGGGGCGTGTTTGGTATCGGTGGCCTTGAACATCGCGTCGCGGGCACGCGAGTACTCGTACCAACGGCTCCGCGACGGCAGGTCCATCGGGCTGAGCTTCCACTGGCGCACCGGGTCCTTGATCCGCGCTTCGAACCGGTCCTTCTGCTCTTTGTCGCTCGCCTCCAGCCAGAACTTGATCAGCACGATGCCGCCGTCGACGATGTGTTTCTCCAAGGCGGGACACAGCTCGAGAAAGCGGCGATAGTCCTTGTCCGAGCAGAACCCCATCACGTGCTCCACGCCGGCCCGGTTGTACCAGCTGCGGTCGAAGATGACGACCTCGCCGGCGGCCGGGAAGTGCTGCATGTAGCGTTGGAAGTAGATCTGCGTCTTCTCGCGCTCGGTCGGCGCCGGCAGGGCCGCGACCCGGAACACGCGGGGGCTGACGCGGGCGGTGATCGCCTTGATTGTGCCGCCCTTGCCGGCTGCGTCCCGGCCCTCGAAGACAACGATGACGCGCAGGCCCTTGTGCTTGACCCACTCCTGCAGATGGCACAGTTCCGCCTGCAGCTTGTCGAGCTGCTTCTCGTACGGCTTGCGCTTCATCTTGCCGTTGTCGTCAGTGGTCACACTCTTTTTCGCCATGCAACTTTTCCTTTTTATTGTGCCCGCGCGAGCCTGGCCGGCCAGTTCAGGAGCATCCGCACCGGTCGATATTGCTCCACGACCGCGCTGATCACAAGAACCGCTGTCCGGAAGAGAAGCCGGGGTGCGCTTAGCAAAACAGCGGCCGACCGGGTCGGGGTCAGGTCATGAACGTGACGTTGGCGGGCCGCGGCTGACTTTGCACCCGCGGTAGGGGCCGGCTCGCTCCGCTCGCCGGTAAAGGCCGCTCGCTGCGCTCGCGGTAGGGGTCGGGTCATGAACGTGAATTCGGATCAGGTCCCTGGCTGGGCGCCGCTCACAGTCTGTCGTGGCCACGCTCACGGAATGTCGTGAGCCGCCGGCAATCAGCGGCGGGCCACATCCGAAGGCAGCCGCCATTCGGGCACACCGGTTGCTCATCGCCACGCCATGCGCGCGCGACGTCTGATCGACAGCCTCTGGGTGTGCGGGTGGATCCTGCTCAGGTACACCCGCCTTCGCTCAGACGGACCGCGCCGCCGCCCCGCCAGACCAGACGCGCGTCAGCGGCGCGACGGCGGACGCTCCTCCAGTCACCCTGACCTACAACAACCGCCCGATTACCGAGCTGCGCGCGAGCGTGTTCTCGAGGCCGCCGTCCGACCGGGCGACGGCGGCGGGCCACTTCCTCGATCAACTTGTCGAGTCGGGATCGGTCAGGCCGGTCACGACGCGCCTGGTCGGCGAGAACCTGATCGTCAGCGTGGCCGGCCGCGACGCCTTTGGCCTGCTGCCCGGCGACGTCGATGGGTTGGCCGGCGAGACGCTCGAGCAGAAGGGCGCGGCCGCCGCGACCCGCCTCCAGACCGCGCTCGAGGAAGCGGTCGAGCTGCGCACCCCCGGCCGCCTGTTGCGGAGCGCCGCCGCAGCGCTTCTGGCGACGGTGATCTTCGTCGGCCTTCTCTGGCTCCTGCGCCGGGGCCACGCCCGCGCCGACCAGAGACTGACGCGCCTCGCCGATCGCCAGTTCGAGAGATTCCCCGGCGCCAACGTGCTCCGCGCCGCCCGGCTGCTCGATCTGCTGCACTACGGCGTGACGCTCGTCTCGGTGATGGTGGGCCTGCTGTTCGCGTACGCCTGGGTCACCTTCGTCCTGCGCCGGTTCCCGTACACCCGCCCCTGGGGAGAGTCGCTCCGCGAGGTCCTGCTGGGACGAGCCGGACAGCTCGCCGGCGGCATGGTTGACGCGATTCCGAACCTCTTCACGGTCCTCCTCATCGTACTGGTCGCCCGCTTCGTCATCCGGCTGTCCAACCTGGTCTTCGAAGCGGCCGAACATGGCACGGTCACGCTTCCCTGGGTCTACCCTGAAACCGCACAGCCAACGCGCCGCCTCGTGACGGGACTTCTGTGGGTGTTCGCGCTGGCAATGGCCTACCCCTACCTTCCCGGCAGTGAGACCGATGCGTTCAAGGGCGTCAGCGTCTTCGTCGGTCTGATCATCTCGCTGGGATCGACCGGGATCGTGAATCAGGTGATGAGCGGCCTCACCCTCACCTACTCCCGGGCGCTGCACGTCGGCGACTTCGTGAAGATCGGCGACCACGAAGGCACGGTCGTCCATCTCGGCAGCCTGTCGACGAAGCTGAAGACGGCCCGGCGCGAGGAGGTCACGATTCCGAACGCCGTGGTCGTGTCACACACGACGACCAACTACTCCAGGCATGCCGACGGCGAAGGCGTGTTCGTGCCCACCTCGATCACGATTGGTTACGACGTCCCCTGGCGTCAGGTGCATGCCCTGCTGCTCCTAGCGGCCGAGCGGACCAACGGCCTCAGGCGCGAGCCGCCGCCACGCGTTCTGCAGACGGCCCTTCAGGATTTCTACGTCCAATACACGCTGCTGGCCTGTTTCGAGCACGCCCACCTGCGGGTCGCGACGCTTGCCACGCTCCACGCCAATATCCAGGACGCTTTCAACGAATACGGCGTGCAGATCATGTCGCCCAACTACGAAGCCGATCCCGCCGATTCGAAGATCGTGCCGCGCGAGAAGTGGTACGCGGCGCCCGCGTCCGAAAGCGACGCCGCGACGGCGGCTGAACGTGACGTTGGAGGCTGCGGCGACTTTTCACCCGCGATAGGGGCCAGTGCTCCGCTCGCCGTAAGCCGCTCGCTGCGCTCGCTGGGCAGGTCTGATGGACGCGAGGCGTGCGCCGGTCGGTTCAGCGCGGTGGGGTAGTTGCCCGGAGGCGGCGGTGGGCGGAGGCGGCGGCGGTCGGCGGCAGCTCGAAGCTGCCACCGAGCGCGAGATGGAGGTTGACGCGCTGCACGCGCTGCTCCGCCTGCACCCGGATGAGTGCGGAACGAGTGGAGGTCAGCGCCAGTTGCCGCTGTTCGACAAACCGGAGATCGGTACTCCCGACCTTGAACTGGGTCTGCACCACGCCGAGCGCCTGCTCGCTGTCGGACAGCACCTCCGTCAGGATCTGCTCGCGCTCGCGTGCCGCGATCTCGGCGGCCAGGGCGCTTTCGACTTCGGCAAAGGCACGCAGCCCCACCTGCGCGTACTCGGCGATCGCCTGTTTCTGCTCGGCCGTGCGGATTTCCACCTGCGTCTTGAGCGCGCCGCCCCGGAAGAGCGGCATGAGCAGGTTGGCGCCGACGCTCCACATCGGATTGCTGTGATCCTGCAGCACGAACAGGTCACTCGAGATCGACCTGACGCTGGTCGTCAGGGCGATCGCCGGCAGACGCGCCGCCTTGGCCTCACCGACCCGATTGAATGCGACGGCCACGCGCCGCTCGGCGGCGATCACGTCCGGACGCCGCTCCAGCAGCGCCGATGGCAGCCCCCCCGGGACCTCACCGGGGAAACCCGGCAACTGCGGCGAAGGGGCCGCCGCGGCGGCCGGGTACCGGCCGAGCAGGAGCTCGAGCCCCCGAATCGCCTGGTCGCGTCCCTGCTCGAGCTGACGCAGGACGTCGCGATACGTCCCGACGTTGGCGCGCGCCACGAACACATCCTCCTGATTGCCAACCCCGATGCGCACTCGATCGCCGGCCAGCCGCACGAGCTCGTCGCTCGCGCGAATGGTGTCGCGCGCCGCCGCTATCTGCAGCCCCGCCTCGATGGCGAGGAACCAGCTCTTGGCCACGGCCGCGGCGATCGACTGCCGGGCGTAGGCGAAGTCGGCTTCCGCCGACATGGCCTGCGCGGCGCTGGCCGCCCGGCCGTAGCGCACCCGGCCCCAGACGTCGAGCTCCCAGGTTGCGGAGATCCCGATCCCCTGGAGACCCGAGCCGTCCCCCTGCTTGAGGCCGCCATGCGCGAGCGACATCGACCGACGGGTACAGCTTCGCCCCCGCAAGCTTGGCGTAGAGCAGCGCCTGCTCGACACGCGCGGCGCCGACGCGCAGGTCGGCGTTGTGCGCGATGGCTTCGGCGACCGCGGCCGACAACTGCTCGTCGCGGAACCCCGCGAGCCAGTTATCGGCCACGGCGCCGGCGCCCGCGCCGGGCGCCGTCCACTGCGCGGGCGTCTGCAACGTGGGCAGCGCCTGCTCTCTGATAGCCGCGGCGTCGGGCGGCGCCTTCAGCGCACAACCCGCGACCGTCGTTACTACCAGGGCCATCAGTCCGACTGCGACCGCCGCGGCGCCGGCCTGACGCCAGCGCCGCGCGGTCAAACGAAGACGAGGCATCGTGCCGCCCTTCAATGGAGACTGATGTGGTGCTTGATGATGATGTAATCCAGGTACGACGCCGTCCGCAGCAGCACCTTTCGAATGAGGTGAATGAGCGTGAGGTGTTCCGTGTAGATCGCGGCGGCGCCGCGCGCGCCCGCCGCCAGGAAGAGCGCGTTGTCCTGCTCGGCGACCACCAGCTTCACCGGGAACCGGCCGGGAGGCGCGCTGACGGGTCCCGTCCGGTTGAGATCGCCGGACGCCTCCAACTGCCCCTGCGACTGCGCCCAGATCACCGAGTCCACGTGCGCCTTGATGATGCGGCCCGGGTACGTGTCGAGCGTGATCTCCGCTTCGTTGCCCGCCTCGATCTGGTGGAGCTCGTTCTGGTTGAACAGCGCGAAGATCTGGTACTCGGTGTCGACGAAGGTCATCACCTCGTTGAACGGCATCCCGGCCACGAAAAAGCCCGGCCGGAGATTCACGTTCACCATCGTGCCGTTCGCAGGCGCGACGACGGTCGTCTGCGTGAGATTCCACCGCGCGTTCTCGAGCTGGGCCCGTATGGTATCCACCTGCGCCTGGGAGACCCGCACCTGCGCCAGCGCCGTGGCGATTTGCGCCTTGGCGCCCGCGACCGACGCGAGGTCCCCCTGGACGCGGCCCGGACAGCTTCTCCCTCACCTGCTGCTCGGCCGCGCGCGCCGGCGGCAATCTGCCCGGTCAGCTCGGTGACGCTGGTCTGCGCCTGCTCCAGGTCGAAGCGATTCCCGGCGCCGGCCGCGGCGAGCTCCGTGTTCTGCGCCAACGCGTTTCCTGCGCCAGTTCGAGCGACGCCTGCAGCGCCGCCACCTGGTTCGTCGCCTGGTTGAGTTGCTCGCGCAGCTCGCGCTCGCTCGACTGCCGCGTCGGGCAGGTGGGCCTGGCGACTCGCTCAGCCGGGCCCGGTCGGCCCCGACCTTCGCCTCAGCCGACACCAGCTGCGCTTCGAGCGAATGCACCTCGCTCTCGTAAGGTACCGGGTCGATCCGGAAGAGCACGTCGCCCTTCTTGACCGGCCGGTTGTTCTGGACCGGCACTTCGATCACGCGGCCCCGCACCTGCGACACGATCGGGACGACGTACTTGACGACCCTGACGTCGGTGGTCGTCGGCGCAAAGATGTTCAACAGGGCGATCGTCGCCGCCAGAACCACCACCGGGAAGATCGCCACCGCGACTTTCCACGGGGTGGTCCACGGCAGCAGCTTCAGCTTGATGAAAATCAGCCAGACAAAACCACAGTAGATGCCGAGCAGGATGATTTCCATTAGACCGCCTCGTCCTTCGCGGCGAGCCGCGACTCGAGCACCGCCAGGTCCGTGCGAATGGCGTCCAGCTCACTCGCGGGCACACCGCGCCCCTCGAGAGCAGCCAGGCGGCTTCGTAGATCGGCGGCGGGGCTCTCCGGCTCCGGGAGGCCGTGCTCCTTGAAGTAGTCGGGGTGCTTGTCGGTTCCGTAGGCCAGCTTGTAGCCGACGGGCTTTGTGTACGCCCATATCCAGGCAAGTGGCCAGAGCAGCCCCCCGAAGACCAGCGACAGGAGGCACAACGTCCGGATCGCCTCGAACTGCGGATGGTGCCGTTTGTGCGCGATCTGTTCCGGCAGGATGTGCACCAGCCAGAACAGGACGATGAGCGTGACCGGAACGATGAAGAGCACGGCGACGGCTACGAACGTCGCCACTTTGTCTTCGAGTTCGGGGGACATCAACGACGCGTGTGCCGCGGGCGGGCTCGCCAGCGACCAGACCGCCAGGAGGAGACCAATGACGGCGGTCCGCCGGGCGTGACGCGCCCACGTCGCGGGGCGGAGAGGATCAGGCATCGATTTCATTGGGCCACCTGTAGAGTCGGGAGTCTTGCGTTCCGCCATCAACGCACGCCTCGTGCCATGGGCCGGCTCGATGGCGGCGCGCCTCATTGGGGCTAAAGCTGGGGCGCGGCGTCTCTCGGTCCTCCGGCTTTTCGGGGCTCCTCCGCTATTCCGGGGGACACGGCCTTCCGGGGTTACGCAAAAATCCGCCGCACCAAGGTGCGATTGCGACGGCAGGCACCGCTCCGCTATTCCGGGGGACCTCCGGTTTTCGACGCCGGGTGTCCAGCGACTCTCCAGTCTCAAATCGCGCAAATGTTCCCAAGAAAACGCGATCAGCGCGATCCGGCATGAGGCTGTGGGCTGGCACGCGAGGTGCTCCGGTGACGTGAAGAAAGGATGCGTGTCATGAAACAGTCAGCAAGATTCGTGTTAGCAGCGGGCCTCCTCCTGACGATGTCGCCGAGCGCGGCGCAAGCACAAGACAAGCCGGTCAAGGTCTCGCTTGGCGGCGGCTTCACGGTTCCGAACTCCGAAATCAAAGATCACCTGGGCAACGGCTACAACTTCAACTTCGGCGTCGAGGTCAGTGCGTCCCCGGTCATCGCGATCGAGGGGCTGTACAGCTTCAACGGCCTGGGCCAGAAGCAGATCTCGGTTCCGGTGAGTGGCACACCCGGCGGCACGCCCGTACCGACGGACTTCTTCGGCGACATGAACATGCAGTACGGCACGGTGAACCTCATCGCGCGGAAGCCGGACGGTACAGTCAGGCCGTACGGCCTCGTCGGCATGGGCGTGTACTATCGGCCGATTAAAGTGACGTCACCGGCAATAGGTTTCGTCCCAGGGTACTGTGATCCGTGGTGGTACTACTGCTATCCGGGAGGCTTCGTGGCTGTCGAGGAAGTCATCGGCGAGCGGAGCTCGACCGACTTCGGGATGGACTTCGGCGGCGGCCTGAACTTCGGACCTGTCTACGCCGAGCTCCGGTATCACTACATCTGGGGTCCGACCGTCCCGACAACCGGACCGGTGCAGCCACTGCCTGGCGTCACCGCCGAACGGAAGGCGAACGGTCAGTTCCTCGTCACGACATTCGGGTTTCGCTTCTAGCGAGGCTGCACGCTGCTCGTCGGGTCGGCCGGGGTACGTGCCTCGGCCAGCCGGACGGGCGGCCTGAGCGCTATTGAGAGTCTGGATCACGCTGGTCGCACGGAGGACCGGAATGAAAACACTTGCGGTCGGAACGCACGCCCTGCTCCTGGTCGCCTGGGTTGGCTTCGCACGCCCCCACGCCTCGACGACGCTCGAACCGCAGACATCGCAGAAGGCCGCCGCGCCGGCTGCGAAATCGGCCAAGCCGGCCCCGACGGCCCCGGCAACAACGACGGCCGCCGCGCTCGACCAATTGCTCGCGCCCATCGCCCTCTATCCGGATGCCCTTCTTGCGCAGATGCTCCTGTCCGCCTCGAACCCCGGCAAGGTCGCCGCACTCGCTGAGTGGCTGGCCAGTCAGCAGACACTCAAAGGAACCGAGCTTCAGGATGCCGCGACGAAGTCCGGGTTCGAGCCGAGCCTCGTGGCCCTGGTCCTTTTCCCGGATGTCGTCAACGCGATGGCCGGGGATCTGGCCTGGACGACCCGTCTCGGCGAGGCCTTCACCGCCGATCGCTCGGCCGTCTTCGACAGCATCCAGCGGCTGCGGGGCAAGGCGCGCGACGCCGGAAAGCTCAAGAGCACGCCGCAACAGGACGTCGAGACAAAGACCACGACCGGTGGCCAGCAGGTGATCGTGATCGAGCCGGCAAACCCGCAGGTCGTCTACGTTCCGCAGTACAACCCGCAGACCGTCTACACCACGTCCACGGTGGTCGTTCAGCAGGAGAGCAGCTCCAGCAATGCGGTCGCAGCGGGTGTGATCGGGTTCACTGCGGGGATCGCCATCGGCGCGGCGATGGACAACAACTACTACTACGGTCCCTACGGCTGGCACGGCGGGGGCTACATGTACAACGACGCGTGGGACGACTACTACGACAACCGCGAGGATGCGCGCGAGGACTGGCAGGACCACCGCGAGGATCTCGCGGACGAGCGCGGCGATCGCGCGAGCAACGCGCAGGAACAGCGGACCGAACGACAGCAGACCGGGCAGCAGCAGCGCACGGAGGCCCAGCAGACGCGTCAGCAGAAGAATCCGGAGGCGCAGGCGCAGCGCGACGCGAAGCGCACGGAAGCTCAGACGGCAAAGGCCGCCGGCACGAGCCAGGAGGCTCGCGGGCAAGGCCGCAGCACCGACCGGGCGGCGCCGGACCGAAGCGGCACGAAATCGGATGCGTTTTCGGGCTACTCGAGCGGAAAGTCGGAGCGCGCCTCCAGTCAGCGCGGCCAGCGCAGCCGGAGCAGCTCGCGAGGAGGAGGAGGACGACGCCGATGAGACCTGGACGCTCGGCAACGATCGTGGCCGTGATGGCGCTCGCCGGCGTGACGCTGATGACGCTCGTCTCATGCACGGGCAAAGCGCCGGCGCCGTCCGCTCGAACCTTCGCGACGCCCGAGGACGCCGTGAAGGCGCTCGTCGAAGCGGTCAAAGCCGGGAAGCAGGCGGACGTCGTCGCGATATTCGGACCAGACGGACAGGAGCTCGCGGACTCCTCCGATCCGGCAACCGCCCGTCGAAATCGCGACGTGTTCACCACCGCGGCTGCCGAGCGATGGCTGCTCGTCGATGAGGGAACCGACCGCAAGGTGCTCGTCGTCGGCAACGAGGGATGGCCGTTTCCGGTTCCACTCGCCAAAGTCACCGGCGGCTGGCAGTTCGACACGGCCGCGGGAAAAGAGGAAGTCCTCGACAGGCGAATCGGCCGCAACGAGCTGGCGGTCATCCGGGTCTGCCGCACCTACGTCGCGGCACAGCAGCTCTATGCCGAAAGAGGACACGATGGACAGCCGGCGGGACTTTTTGCGAGAACGTTCTGGAGCGATCCGGGCCGCGAGAACGGACTCTTCTGGCCCTCGGGGCGAGGCAAGAAGCGCAGTCCGCTGGGTGAGCTCGTGGCAACAGCCGCGGCGGAGGGCCGGCCACTTGGTAACGATGGCGCGCAACCGTCACCGTTCCACGGTTACCATTTCAAAATCCTGACCGCGCAGGGCCCCAACGCCGCTGGAGGCGCCAAGGACTATCTGGCTGGAGGCACGATGCCGGGCGGGTTCGCGCTCGTCGCCTGGCCGGCCCAGTACGACGTCACCGGTGTCATGACCTTCGTCGTCAATCAGGACGGCATCGTCCGCGAGAAGGATCTCGGAGCGGGCTCGGACGCCGCGGCCAGGGCGATGAAGGTCTACGACCCTGACGCGTCCTGGACGGCGATCCAGTGACGGCCTGACCGGAACCCGTCCGCGCGGCGCGTGCTGGAGGTGTCGATGCGTCTGTCAGGGCGGTGTCTATTGGGCGCCTGTGTCCTCGCGCTCGCCGGGGGGCTGGTCGCACGGGCCCAGACGGTTCCTCCCCCCGCCCGCGGCAGCCGAGCAACCGAAGGACGCTCTCGGTCGCAGCAGTCCGCGAGGGACGGTGCTGGGATTCCTGAACGCGGCGCGCCGGGGCGACAACGAGCTCGCGCGTCAATACCTGAACACCACACTGCGTGACAGCGCGGCGGAGGATCTTGCCCGCCAGCTGTTCGTCGTCCTCGACGCCCGCCTGCCGGCGCGACTGACACAACTGAGCGATGAGCCCGAGGGATCCCGGGCCAACGCGCTATCGCCCAACCAGGAGCGCGTCGGCACGATTGCCGGGGACGCCGGCGACGTGCCGATCGTTGTCGAACGCGTGGACCGCGGGAAGTCGGGATCGGTCTGGCTGTTCTCGCGCGGGACTCTGGACGCCATTCCCGGCGTGTACAAGCAGGTCGTCACGAGCCGGGCTGACGCGGTGCTCCCCCGCGCGCTGTTCGACCGGCGGGTGGCAGGCGTTCGTCTCTTCGACTTGCTGGCCGTTCTGCTCGGACTTCCACTGCTCTATGTCGCGACGGCGCTGCTGAACCGCGCGATTACACCTCTCGCGCGCCTCGTATTGCGCCACTGGTTCAGAGGGGCCGAGCCGGCTGGACGCAATGCCCTGCCCCTGCCGGCCCGCCTGCTGCTTCTGGCGCTGGTGAGCCGCTGGCTGCTCGCCACGCTGCCACTGTCGCTGCTCTTGCGCGAGTTCTGGGCGAACACGGCCGCTCTGATCATCATCGTCGGCATCGGGTGGCTTCTGGTACTCCTCAACGGAGAGGTCGAAACGCACGTTCGTCGCCGGCTTCCTCCGTCGAACGGGGCGGCGGTGTCTCTGCTGCGCGTCGGGCGCAGAGGCGTCGACGTCCTGATTATCTTCGTGGCGCTGGTCGTCACGCTCCGCCACTTCGGCATCGACCCCACGCCGGCGCTGGCCGGCCTCGGCGTGGGCGGCATCGCGGTGGCCCTCGCCGCGCAGAAGACGCTCGAGAACGTCATCGCCGGCGCGTCCCTGATCTTCGATCAGGCGGTGCGTGTCGGAGACTTCCTGAAGATGGGCGAGATCGAAGGCACCGTCGACCACATCGGCCTCCGCTCGACGCGCATTCGCACGCTCGATCGCACGGTCGTCAGCGTGCCCAACAGCCAGATCGCGAATACCAGCCTCGAGACCATCTCGGCGCGCGACAAGTTCTGGTTTCATCCTGTCGTGGGCCTGCGCTACGAGACCACGCCCGATCAGCTTCACGTAGTCGTCGACGGCATCCGTCAACTGCTCCTGGAGCAAGTCTCGGTCGATCCCCAATCGGTGCGCGTCCGGTTGCTCCGCCTCGGGGCGTTTTCGCTCGATGTCGACGTCTTTGCGTACCTGCACGCACGGGACTGGAGCCACTTTCTCGAGATCCAGGAACGGCTCCTGTTCGGCGTGACGGAGATCGTCAGCAGAGCCGGCACTGGAATCGCGTTCCCGTCGCAGACGATGTACATGGCGGGCGGGCCGGCGTCGTTGCCGATCGAGCCGGCGGGCGGTGCGGTCTCGGTGCGCGGGTGACGGGTTCTAAAGTTCTAACAGGTTGCTGAAAAACTGCAATCCAGCCAAGAGCAAACAGGAGATTAGGAGACCTGTTCTCCTGTTTTGGTTTCTCTAAAGTTCTAAAGTTGGGATCATGAATCGCGAATTCGGAACCGGCAAGTACGAACAGGTACTGGAGCGGTGCCGGCGCCTCGAGCCGGTCGTCACGGCCGTCGCGCACCCCTGCGAGGCGTCCGCCCTGGCGGGGGCCCTCGAGGCCGGCGCTGAAGGGTTGATCACGCCCATTCTCGTCGGCCCGGCCGCCAGGATCCACGAGGTCGCCCGGGAGAGCGGGATCGACCTGGGGACCACGCGGATCGTCGATGCGCCTCACAGCCACGGGGCGGCGGCCATGGCGGTGGAGCTGGTTCGTCACGGGCAGGCCGAGCTCCTGATGAAAGGGAGCCTGCACACCGACGAGCTGCTCGGTGCGGTCGTGGCGCGCGAGACCGGCCTGCGCACCGGACGTCGCATCAGCCACGTGTTCGTCATGGACATCCCGACCTATCACAAGGTCCTGATGATCACCGACGCGGCGATCACCATCGCACCGACCCTGGAAGACAAAGTCGACATCTGTCAGAACGCCATCGACCTCGCCGTTTCTCTCGGCATCACGAGGCCGAAGGTCGCGATTCTCGCCGCCGTCGAGACGGTCACCTCCAGGATGCCGGCCACTCTCGACGCCGCCGCCCTGTGCAAGATGTCCGAGCGGGGGCAGATCACCGGCGGCGTGCTCGACGGTCCGCTGGCCTTCGACAACGCCATCAGCCGCGACGCCGCGAAAACGAAGGGCATCCGATCGGAGGTCGCGGGCGATCCTGATATCCTCATCGCACCGGACCTCGAGGCGGGCAACATCCTCGCGAAGCAGCTCAGCTTCCTCGCCAAGGCGGATAGCGCCGGTGTGGTCCTCGGCGCGCGCGTGCCGATCATCCTGACGAGCCGTGCGGACAGCGTCCGGTCGAGGATCGCCAGTTGCGCCGTCGCCGTGCTCGCGGCCCATGCGCGACGACAGACGCTGCGCCAGGCGACCTCTCGCTAGGACCGGAGCCGCGTCAAATCGCAGGTCATGTTGTCGATGGACGACTACGCGCTCGTGCTCAACGCGGGCTCCTCGAGCCTCAAGTTCTGCGTCTATCGGAGGCCTGAGGTCGAAGCCTGGCGCCTGGAGGCGCGGGGGCAGATCGAGGGCATCGGTACCTCGCCGCGATTCTCGGCGAAGGACGCGTTCGACCGAGTCCTGGCTGACGACCCGTTGAACGGCGGCGTCACCGACGGGCGCACCGCGCTTGGCGCCCTCGCCGTCTGGCTCCGATCCCGGTACGGCGGTGCGCGCGTCCTTGGTATCGGTCACCGCGTCGTGCATGGCGGCGCGAAGTTTGCCGGTCCGACGGTTGTGACGCCGGCGGTCCTGGAGGATCTGCGGCAGCTGATCCCGCTGGCCCCGCTCCATCAACCGCACAACCTGGCGGCGATAGAAGCGGTGTTCGAGCGGCTTCCCGGCGTGCCGCAGGTCGCCTGCTTCGACACGAGCTTCCATCGGGGTCAGCCGGCTGTCGCGGAGCTGATTCCGCTGCCCAGGGAGATGTGCCGCGCCGGCGTGCAGCGCTACGGCTTTCACGGCCTGTCGTACGAGTACCATCGCCTCCGTCCTGCCACAGGTCGCACCCGAGATCGCCCAGGGGCGCGTCATCGTGGCTCACCTGGGCAGCGGCGCCAGCCTGTGCGCGCTGAAAAACGGCCGGAGCGTGGACAGCAGCCTCGGGTTCACCGCGCTCGACGGCCTCTGCATGGGGACCAGGCCGGGTGCCCTCGATCCCGGCGTGGTCCTCTACCTCTTTCAGAGCCTCGGGCTCTCGGCCGGCGACGTCGAAACCATTCTCTACAAGAAATCGGGTCTGCTCGGCGTCTCCGGCATCAGCAACGACATGCGCGTCCTGCTCGAGAGCACCGAGCCCGGCGCCCGGCTCGCCGTGGACTACTTCGTGTACCGCGCCGCCAGGGAAATCGGCGGGCTCGCCGCCGTTCTCGGCGGGATCGACGGCCTGGTGTTCACCGCCGGCATCGGGGAGAACTCAGCCGAGATCCGCGGGCGCATCTCGGACGCCTGCTCGTGGCTCGGGATCGATCTGGACCAGGACGCGAACTCGCGAAAGGGACCGCGGATCTCTCGAGCAGGGAGCCGGGTGTCGGCCTGGGTGATCCCGACCAACGAGGAATTGATGATCGCCCGGCACACGGGCTCGAGCCTGGGGCTGATCGAAGCCCGCTCCCAGCCGGTCAAACCGCGAAGGATTGTGACGGAGTCTCCGATGGTGAACCCGCGTCCCGGGCTCTCGATGGTGCCGGTGCTTCGCTGGCTGCCCGAGTATCGGGCTGAGTGGCTGCGCCCGGATCTGGTGGCCGGCCTCACGCTCGCCGCCTACCTGCTGCCGGCGGGTATCGGAGACGCGTCGCTCGCCGGCCTTCCGCCCGAGGCCGGTCTCTACGCGTGCCTCTTTTCAGGACTGGTCTTCTGGCTCTTGTGCAGCTCGAAGCACACGGTCATCACCGTCACGTCGGCGCTCTCGCTCTTGATCGGCGCGTCGGTGGGCGAGTTGAGCGCAGGCGATCCCGGGCGGCACGCGGCCATGGCGGCCGCCGTCACGCTCATGGTGGCCGCGATTGCATTTGCCGCCTGGCTGGTTCGCGCCGGTAACGCCATCAGCTTCTTCTCCGAAACCGTGCTGGTCGGCTTCAAGGCCGGGCTGGCGCTCTACCTCGCGAGCACGCAGCTGCCCAAGTTGTTTGGCTTCAAGGGCACGCACGGGGACTTCTGGGAGCGCTCGGCGTACTTCATCACGCACCTGGGCGAGACTCACCAGATATCCCTCCTGGTGGGAGTCGTCGCCTTCACAGCCCTCGTTGCCGGCAAGCTCTGGCTGAAGAACCGGCCCGTGGCCTTTCTCGTGGTGGTGGCCGGCATCCTCGCGGCGCGGTTCCTGGACCTCGAGACACAGGGTGTGGCGTTGCTCGGTCAGGTCCCGCAAGGCCTGCCTGCGCTCGGACTGCCGGACGTGAGCCGGCGCGAGCTGAACGATCTCCTGCCCGTGGCGCTCGCGGGCTTCGTGCTCGGCGCCGTGGAGAGCTCCGCCATCGGCCGCATGTTCGGCCAGAAGCACGGCAATCGGTTACGACGGCAATCAGGAGCTCCTGGCCCTCGGCGCCGCCAATCTCGCCGCGGGGCTCGGCCGGGGGTTCCCCGTCAGCGGCGGCATGTCGCAGTCGCTCGTCAACGAGAGTGCGGGCGCACGCACGCCGCTGTCGGGCCTGGTGGCTGCCGTGTTCACGCTGATCGTCGTGCTCTTCGCCTCCGGACTGCTCCGGAACCTGCCGCAACCCGTGCTGGCGGCCATCGTGCTCGCCGCCGTCATCGGCCTCGTCAACGTCCACGCGTTGCGGCACATCTGGCGGTTCAGCCGGGCGGAGTTCTTCGTGGCGATCGCGGCGCTCCTCGGGGTGCTGGGATCCGGCCCCGTCAACGGCGTGCTGCTTGGCGCCGCGATCTCCATCGTGCTCCTGCTCCGGCAGGCCGCGCGTCCACGCGTGACCGAGCTCGCCCGGGTTCCGGGGACGACGTACTTCGCCGATCGCGTGCGCCATCCGGAGAACGAGGTCACGCCAGGCGTGCTGGTGATCCGTTGTGAAGCGGCGCTGCTGTACTTCAACGTGGAATACGTGCGCGAACGCGTGTCGGCGATCCTCGCCGAGCGCCCGGATGCCGTGCGGCTCGTCGTCTTTTTCCTCGGCGCGGTTCCCAAGGTCGATCTGGCCGGCGCCGAGCTGCTCGCGGATCTGCACAAGACGTTTCGCGCGCGCGGCATCGAGTTCCGCCTGGCCGAGGCGCACGGCGAGGTGCGCGACGCGCTGCGAAGAATCGGGCTCGATCGGGAACACGGCCCGCTCGAGTCCGGGCAGACGGTCGATGCGGTGCTGACGGAACTGGCAGGCGGGCTCGTGAAGGTCGCCTCGTCCCCGTCCGCCGGCTGAACGTCTTCCCTGCGGAGTCGAAGACGTTCACAGAACAGCGGACGGGCGCGGCTCAGGATCCGATGTTGACGGCAGCGCTGAGTTGAAACTGAAGACGCGTTTCCGCCGGCAGCTTGAGATGCTCCTCGCCCCCGGAGGCGACCGCGGCGCCGGTCACCCCGCCGATGGCCGCGCCAATCGCCGCCCCTTCACCGCCGCCGGCGATGCCCCCGACGAGGGCGCCGAGGCCCACGCCGCCACCGACCTTGCGCGCCGTTTTCTTGCCTTCGCCTTTGCCTTTCGTCTCGACATAGGTCGTGGCGACCTGGTGGACCATCCCGCCGAACGCGATGGAGTTCACCTTCAACGAGATCTTGTCGCTCCCCTTCATCTTGCCCGACTGCTCGACTTTGACGGCCTGGAGGACCGCCGACGCGCCGCGTGGAATCACGACCGACCCTGCGACCATCACCGGATCGTCCACGATGCCCTTGAACGTCATGCCGGCCTGCGATGCCGTCCACGTCGATCGCCTGCGTCGTGCGCACGTTCAGCGCCGTACCGGCAGGCACGGTCACCGCCGGCTTGGGTGCCGGCTTGGGCGCCGCGGCGGGTGCCGCTGCGGGCGCTGCCGCGGCAGGTTTTGGCGGCGGCGGCGGTGGCGGCGCCGGCTTCCGCGCCGAGATCTCGACAGCCAGGACGTCTTCCAACCGGGCCTCGGAGACCTGCCCGCTGTCCAGGAGGATGCGGACGCTCTTGCTGTCGCCGCCGATGAAGATCCCGTCGATGGCCTTGCCGGACCGCAGGCGGACCCGGTCCGCCGAGAGCGAAACGCCCACGGTCAGCACGAGCAGCGCGGTTGTGCACGCAGCGTTACGGATGTTCATGTCACGACCTCTTTCCTACTTGGCGATTGGGAGCGCCGCCGCGATCTGCAAGTCGATGATCAGCAGCAACTGGTGCTCGACCTGCAGAAACCGCAGGGCCGTTCGCGGCGACAGCGCTTTCTTGACGCGGTCGTGGCACTTCGCCTTGAGCGCGTGTCGCCGTGCCTCGAGGTCGAGCGCCTTGCTGGCGAGCTGTCTCGGCCGTCGCATCGGTCATCTGGGAGTAGTTGCGCGCGTATTCCTCGATCAGGGCCACCCGCTCGTCGCCGAGCTTGGCCATCTCGAGATCGTACTCGCGATAAATCGGCCAGAACGCCTTGTCCTCGGCCTCGGTCAAGCCCAGGACCTCCGTGAGGATCGCGACCTTTTGCGCCCGCACGTCGCTGCGAAGCAACTCCGCATACGCGGCGAGATTGAGCGACTTCGACTGCTCGGTGCTCTGCGGCGCCTGCGCGCGCGGACCCAGGCCGCTCACCACGAGCAGGATGAGCGTCACCATCGTTCGTCGAACCACTTTGGGACCTCCAGGCCGGCTTCTGCCTTCGCAGGCTGGTCTGCCGGGGACCTCCGTCTTCGGGGTCAAATCGGCTGTTGCTCTTCGGCTTCGGGCGGAAGAGCAATTGCCGGGCCGAGCGAGGCCTCAGCCGGCGCCCGCATGATGACGGTCGAAATCTCGCGACCGGTCGAAGCCTGCCATACGGCATTTCGGAGGAACTCCGCTCTCCCGGAGGTCTGTCGCCACGGGCTGTTGCGATCGCCCACCGGGCCGGCGGAAAGAACGACAATTCGCCGGGGCACGATGGGTTGCGGGACCGGCATGCTCTCTGCTATATGCTGTGCGACTAACCCGATGCCGATGACCGTGCACCACGAAGGCGGCAGCGTCTACCGCCTCGAGGTCCACGGGACCTTGCGCAAACTCGAGCTCGAGCGGTGTCAGAACGTGCTGATCGCCGACATGGACCGCGTCGGCCCCGTGAGACTGCTGTTCCTTCTGGAAGGGTTCGAGGGATGGGCGCCGCACGATGACTGGCACGACCTGACTTTTTACGTGAAGCACGGCGGGGCGATCGAGCGAATCGCCATCGTCGGGGACGAACAATGGCGCAGTCAGTCGCTGATGTTTGCGGGTGCGGACCTGCGGAAAGCTCCGGTCGAGTTCTTCTCCCCGGAGAAGGCCGCAGACGCGCGCGCCTGGCTGTCAACCTGACAAGAGCGAGCCGATAGCCGGAGGAATCCACCGTGATGAACCGTCGCAAACGCCCAAACCGGATCGTCGCCACCGTTGCCGCGCTGAGCCTGTTGATGCCGACGTCGGCGCCGATCATGGAGGCCGCGGGCCCGTCCGGCCAGGCCGCGGCGAAGCCGGCCCCGCCGTCCGCTCAGACGCCTCCGAAGACGGCGCCGCCTGCCGGATCGAAGCCGGCAGCCGCCACGAAGCCGGCAGCTGCCACGACGCCGCCGCCGATCGACGGCGGCTGGCCGCGTGTCGCCAGTCTATCGAGCGGCGCCACGATCCTCGTGTATCAGCCTCAGGTCGCGAGCTGGGACAAGCAGACGCATCTCGTGGCCTTCAGTGCCGTGTCCCATCGTGCCAAGGGTGCCGACAAACCGGCGATCGGGACGATCAGGCTCGAGGCGGACACGAAGGTTGCCCTCGAGGATCGCCTGGTCAGGTTTCAGCCGATGAAGATCGTCGAGGCCAACTTCACGACCCTGCAGAAAGAGCAGGTGCAAGAGATCGTCGCCGAGATCAACAAGGCGCTGCCAGATGACGAGCGTGTGATCGCCCTCGATCGTATTCTGGCCAACATCGACAAGAGCCAGATCGTCCCCAAGAACGTCGAGGGCATCAAGGCCGATCCCCCGGCGATTTTCTTCAGCAAGACGCCCGCGGTGATCGTGAACCTCGACGGCGAGCCTGTCTGGAGCCCGATCAAAGACAACGACCTGAAGTTCGCGGTCAACACGAACTGGGACCTGTTTCAGCACGATCCTTCCAAGACCCTCTATCTGCGGAACAATACCGCGTGGCTGAAGGCGGCTGACGTCAAGGGCCCGTGGACGCCGGCCGGGACGCTGCCCGAGAGCTTCAAGAAGCTGCCCGCGGAGGACAACTGGAAGGACGTCAAGGCCAACCTGCCGGGCAAGCCGATCAACGCGTCTGCCGTACCGAAGGTCTTCGTCAGCCAGCAGCCCGCCGAGCTCATCCTGCTCACCGGCGAGCCGAGCTACGTTCAGGTCCAGGGCACCGGGCTCCTCTGGGTGAGCAACACCGAGAGCGATGTCTTCCGGATGGGCAAGACCGGCCCCGTCTACTACCTGGTGGCGGGCCGGTGGTTCTCGGCGCCCGACTTCGCGGGACCGTGGACGTTTGCTACCCCATCGCTTCCGGAGGAGTTCAAGAAGATCTCCCTCGAGCACGAGCGCTCGCGCGTGCTGGCGTCGGTGCCCGGAACCGATCAGGCCGCCGAAGCGGTTCTCGTGGCGCAGATTCCGCAGACCGCGCGGGTCAACAAGAAGGAGCTGAAGGCCCCGGACGTCGCGTTCCAGGGCGATCCGCAGTTCACGCCGATCGAGACGACGACGGTGCAGCGCGCCGTGAACACCGACAAGGACGTCTTCAAGGTCGGCGAGACCTATTACATGTGCTATCAGGGGGTGTGGTTCGCCGGCAAGAGCGCTTCGGGTCCATGGGAGGCCGCCAGTTCCGTTCCCGAGGAGATCTACAAGATCCCGGTCAGCTCTCCGTCTCATCACGTCACCTACGTCACCATCGAAGACGACGACTCCAATGACGACTGGGTCGTGTACGCGGCGGCGGCCGGCTACACCGGGATGATGGTCGCGTGGGGCTGCACCGTCTGGGGCTCGGGTTGGTACTATCCACCTTATATCGGGTACGGCGGCTACTATCCGTACTATTACCCGCACTTCCCGACATACGGCTACTCCGCCTGGTACAACCCCTACACTGGGGCGTACGGCCGCAGCGCCGGCGTCTACGGTCCGTACGGCGGCGCCGGCGTAGGCGCCAGGTACAATCCGCGCACCGGAACCTACGCGCGCGGCGCGGCCGCATACGGACCGTACGGCGCACGCGGCGTCGCACAGGCCTACAACCCGCGCACGGGGACGTACGCTCAGACGCGGCAGGGATCGAACGTGTATGGAAGCTGGGGTTCCACCGCGGTGCAGCGCGGCGACGATTGGGCCAAGACCAACCGCTACACCAACAATCGAACCGGGAACACCACGCGCACGATCAGGACCGACGAAGGCGCAGCGGTCACCAGGCGCGGGGAGGACGGCGGCCGCGTGGCCGTTGGCGATGGCGGCAACGTCTACGCCGGGAAGGACGGGAACGCCTACCGTCGGCAGGACGGCACGTGGCAGAAGTACGAGGATGGCGGCTGGTCGAACACCGACCGGCAGCCGAGCGGCGAAAGGCCAAAGCCCACCGAACGCCCAAGCGGAACCGAACGCCCGAGCGGCACCGAACGCCCGAGCACGACGGATCGCGGCACCACCGATCAGCTCAATCGCGATGCCGCCGCGCGCCGGGAGGGCACACAGCGAACCTCGGACTATGGGAACTACCGGAGCGGCGGCAGCAGCAGCCCCAGCCCTGGCAGCTACAGGGGCGGCGGAGGGGGTGGCGGGCGGTCCCGCGGCGGCGGCGGCGGCGGCGGCAGAAGACGCTAAACCCCGGAACTCACCTTGCGTCACTACGTAGCGCAGGCCTCGAGGCCTGCGCTACGAATGGCGCGTTCTCAACACTCTCCTGCCAAGCCTTCGCTCCTCACCCACGACAGCAGTCAGTGTGCTCGCAGCGAGTACGTCGCGCGGGCCTTCAGGGAGGGCGAAAATCCGCCAATCTCCAACCCCCAAAGAAATCCCTTCGAAGAGACTCAGTTTGGGAGTTGGGCGTTGGGCCTTTTGGGAGTTGACAGGTTTTCTTCACACAAGCAGAACGGGGACGCCGACCGCTACTCTTCTGGGCTAGACGGGCGCGCGCGCGCGCGGGCGCGCGCGCGGGCGTCCGTTCTTGAGGGGAGCTGCGTGCCTGCCTATTTCTTGACCTTTGGCGGGTAGTTCTTGAAGATCTTCTCCACGGCGCCGTTGATGCTCTTGTCGCGCTTCTCGGGATTGGCCTGCGTGTTGACTTCCTTGACGCCCATTCCGCGCCACGCCATCTGCCCCTTGCCGTCCTTCTTCGCGTCGATGATATCGATGACGAGCGTGCCGATCAGGATGTCGCGGACCTGCGTGCTGGTCGTGCCGCCACCACCCCAGCCGCCGCCCCAGCCGTAGCCGTAGCCGCCGTAGCCCCCGCCGTACCCGGAGCTGAACGTCGAGATGTCCTTCTGCTTGTCGAACGCGATGTGGTACACCACGATCGCATCCGGGTTCGCGGTGGCCTTCGTGAAGCCCTTCGCCGCCATCTGCGTGTCGATCGCCGCGACGATTCGGTCGTCGATCAGCGGCTGGCCAACCTTGGTCCCGTCCTTGTGCGCATAGGTCTTCAAGGCGGCGAAGTTCGCGGTCTTGTCGTAGTCGTAGCTGGTTTTCTGGGCCATCGCCAGCGCCGGCGTCAGCGCTATCGCGAGTCCGAGCATTACGAGTGTCTTCTTCATAATCCGTCCTTTCGTTAGAGATCGGTCGATACGTGGCCTCGGTGCAATTGACGAGCCGCTCACGCGGTCGCGATTCGCTGCGCAGGAGGCGGAACTACGGCGGAACCCGGTCCACGGGGCCGTAACCGCCACGCGGTGACCCGCGTGGGGGAGGTCGATCACGAAATACCGTGAGCGCCCGCGACGACCCGTGGTAAGGGGTGATGTGCAGCCGGCATGCCAGCCTGACGCTCGCCCGCTTCCATCAGCGATGTCCTTGCGCCACAGGGCCTTGACGCCATTCCCAGAGTGCTTGCGGCCCCCCCGGAAAAGTGCACGCCTCGCCGGACTCCGGAGGACCTCCGGAATGACGGAGCAACCCTGAACTGTGTAGCCGCGAAGGCGCCGACCCTGCTGCCTCTTGTTCCGGGGATGATTTCAAAAAGTCACTGCGACCGCAAGCACAAAGGTGGGCTTCTCATCGTCCGGATTGAACGCATAGCCGGTCAGGCTGACCTTCTTGTAGGAGAAGCCGGCGAGCACGCCGCGCTGGATGTCGCGATCGGTCTTGTATGCCCGCGTCCGCTGCGTCACCATGCCGAACCGAAACCACTCAGCGGGGGCCAGCGCCAGCTCCGACCAGTTGTAGAAGAAACTGTCCGAGGTGCTGCGCGTGTCGAAGACGTACTCGCCCTCGCTGTAGAGCTCGAGCTTCCACCAGCTCAGCGAGCCTTTGTAGCCCGGCGCGACGCCGGCAGTGTCGCCGAACACGCCGCCGATCATCGGCGTGAGCTCCCACGCCAGTTTCTCGCCGCCGCTGAAGTTGTAGCCGAGCCACGCCGAGCCCGTGTCGAGCGCTTCGTAGTTGTAGCGTGCCTCCAGGTGCAGCCAGCCGCGGTCCGCCGTGAAGGTGGGTTGCACGTAGTTGCTGTCATCGGGGACGAAATACGCGTATCCGGAGGCGGAGAAGGACCACGAATTGTCCGGCGTGCTCGTCGCCGGGGCGATGGGCACGTTCGCCGGGGCCTGGGCGAAGACAGCGGCATCCATGAGCGCGATCGCCATCGCCAGGCAGGCAAGTCGTCGCACCGCTATCCTCCCAGGGCCATGGTCATGCCGACGAGCACGGACCCGAGAACAACCATCGACACACCCACCAGCCACGGGTGGCGCCCGGTCAGGTTTCCGAACGTGTAGCCGGTCAGAAACAACATCACGATGGCGATGCCATTGGACACACGCAGGGCCGGTCCGACGCTCTGCATGAAAATGAACGGGATGACCACCGGAAAAGTGGAGACGAACACGATGAGAAACACGCCGATGAACCCCAGCCATTCGTCTTTGCCCAGGCGCGCGCGCTCCGAAGGCTCTGGAAGTTGCACCAGCCGCCGGCGCATCGTTTCCAGTTCTGCCGGCTCCAGGATCGACGCGACGAGTGGCGGCAACGCGCCTGCGATGAGCCGCTGGGCCTCTTGCGGATCGGAGGCCTTGCGCACGGCCCTGTACGTCATGAGGCCCTGGCTCTTCTCGGCGAGGCAGCCCATCAGATACAACATCCCATCGATGATGCCCCAGGCCACGTTGCACCCGAGCGCGCCGATGAGCATCGCGCGAACGTCGTCGCGGCCGGCCTCGGCGACGCTCAGCGACCCGGTGAACGTCAGGACCATGATCAGCCCGAAAAGGACTTCGGAGACGCGATCGATCGGGTCCAGGACGCGCGTGGAGGATGTCATGCGACTCGCGGCGGCAACATGTAGAGCGTCATGGCGAAGATGGCGTAAACCATCAACAGCATGACACCCACGAACCACGCCGAGCGCCCGCTGTTGGTCACCAGCGCGGCGGTCATCGTGGCGATGAACATCATCACCACCGCGCTGGGCCAGAACTGCAGGTTCATCGGCGACGGGGCGATGACATAGCTCAAGAGCACGAGCACGGGCGCAACAAACAGCGCAATCTGCGACGCGCTGCCGAGCGCGATGCCGACACTCATGTCCAGCCGGTTCTTGCGCGCCGCTGCGAACGCCGACGCCATCTCCGCGGCCGCGCCGACGATGGCCACGACGATGAATCCGACGAACGCCGGGCTCATCCCCATCGTCTCGGCCGCTATCTGCACTGACTCGACAAAAATGTGGCTGACCATGGCCACCAGCACCGTCACGCCCGCCAGCGTCGCCAGGGCGAGTCCCATCGGGAACATCGACTCGCCGCCGGCCTCCCCGTGTCCCGCGCTGGCGAACAATTCCCGGTGCGTCTTCAGGGAGAACAGCATGCTCAACGCGTACGCGACGATCAGCAGGACGGACAGGCCGACGCTCAACTTCTGGGTGAACGCCGCTCCGGCTACGGAGTCGGCTTGAGAAACGGCCGAAGGAATCAACAGGGCGACCGTGGCCAGGAAGAGCAAGCCCGCTTGCATGCGAGCGCTGATCCGGTTGAACTCCTGCTCGTGATACTTGAGTCCGCCGAGGAACAGGGAGACGCCGAGCATGAACAATGTGTTGGTGACGATCGCGCCGGCCACGGACGCCTTTACGAGCACAAACTCCCCGGCCCGCAAGGCCGTGAGCGCAATCACCAGCTCCGTCAGGTTGCCCAGAGTGGCGTTGAGCAGGCCGCCGACCGCATCGCCGGTCTTCGCCGCCACCGATTCGGTGGCGTGGCTGAGCAGGGCGGCGAGCGGCACGATGGCCAGGACGGACAGGACGAAGAGCAGCGTGTGTGCGTCGTGCCGGAGCTGTTGGGCCGCGAACACCACGGGAACGAAGGCGAGCAGCCAGAGCAGCTTGTTGTGCTGGATTTCTTTGAGCAGCAGGTTCATCGGTCAGTCCTGTCGAACGCGGATGTGGCAGCGAGAAATTTGCTGACGACGGCGAAGAACAACCCGCTGGACAGTCCGCACATGAGGATGCCGGTCAATCCCTCCACCGCGCCGACCAGCCGCCACTCTCGCGGCAGCACCAGGTCGCCGTAACCTACCGTGGTGTAGGTGACCGCGGAGAAATAGAACGAGGACTCCGCATCCGGCAGGCACTTCTGCCACCAGTAGAACAGTCCCCAGACGACGATTTCGGCGAGGTGCAGGAGGACCAGCCTCCACGCGACCGACAGGAGGCGCCACGTCGCCGGCCAGAACCGTCGGTCGGGCCGAAGCGCCCGCAAGCCCGGCAACATCACCGACAGTCCCGCGGCGTGAATCGTCACCGTCAGCGCCAGGAGACACCATGCGGCCAGGAGCTTCGAGATCATCGTTGCCCGGCGAGTCCCGCGCGGAGCCAGCAGCCCGTAACCACCCTCCTATTGCATGAGTACGACGATGACCGGGCCCCAGGCCGTCAGGAGGATGTTCCCGATCGCGTAGGGGACGGTATAGCCGAGAACCGGGAGCTTGCTCTGTGATTCGTCCTGGATCGCGCGCAGCGCCGCCGTAATGGTGCCCGCCCCGGCGCAGGCGCCCAGCAGGATCACGGGGTTCATCTTCAGGACGTGGTAGCCGAACAGCAGCGACGCGAGATGCGGCAGAATCGCCACGATCAACGCCACGAACACCAGGCTCGGCCCGGTCTCGCGAAGACCGGACACGAATGTCGGGCCCGCGTTCAATCCGACGATACCGATGAACACCGCAAGGCCAACGGTGTCGAAGATCCACAGGGCGGGTTCGGGAATCCTGCCAAACGTCGGATAGACCGAGCGCAGCCAGCCGAAGACCAGGCCCATGATGAGCGCGCCACCACTCGTCGTGAGGGTGAGGGGAAGCCCGCCGACCGTCAGCGTCAACAGCCCGATGAGCCCCCCGACGACAATGCCCAGGCCGAGGAACACGATGTCGGATTCACTCGAGGCGCGCTCGATGTAACCCACTTCCCGTCCGACGCGCTCCACGTCCCGCTGGGCGCCGGCCACGCGGAGCAGGTCCCCGCGATTGATGATCGTCTCGGCATCGAAGGGAATTTCCTCTCCGCCGCGGATCAGTTTGGCGAGGACGACGCCTCGCCCGTGTCGCTGGGCCAGGACCGAGAGCGGTTGCTCCGTCACCTCTCGCTTCGTCACCACGACGTCGAGCGTGGCCATCGGGAATTCGAGGAGCGCGGGGTCCTCGACTTCCGCCCCAAGCGGCAGCTTCCCACCGAGCAGCACCCGGCGCCGCGCGCCGATTGCGACGATATCGCCCGATTTCAGGACGGTCTCCGGCGTGGCATCGAGAAGCTCGGCCCCTCGCCGGATGCGTTCGAAGAAGACGCGCTCGGGGCTGGCGGCGCGCTCGAGATCCGCCACGCTCCGGCCGACCGCCGCATCGGCCAGGCGGTAGGCGCGGATGCTCCATTCCTTGTACGCCAGGTGCACGTCCTCACCGGACGGACTGCCTCCCGACGACATCTGCGCCGCCAGTTTCTTGCTCTCCGCCTTCATGTCGATGCGAAGCAGGCGTGGCGCCGCGGCCGACAGAAACCAGACGACGAATCCCGTGCCCACCAGGTAGCTGACCGCATAGGCCACAGGGATGTTGTTCTTCAGCCTCGTCTTCTCCGCCTCTGGGATATCGAGCCGGTCGATCGTGTCGCTGGCGGTCCCGATCACCGTCGATTCGGTGAACGCCCCGGCCATCAGCCCCGCCGCGGTCCCGGTGTCGTAGTCGAGCAGCTTCGCCGCCGCCAGCGTCGTCACCAGGCTGGTCACGCAGAGGACCACCGTCAGCGCGACCTGGGACAGCGCATTCTTCTTCAAGCCGCGAAAGAACTGAGGCCCGACCTTGTATCCGGTGGCAAACAGGAACAGCGAGAAGAAGACCGACTTGACCGTGGCATCGACCTTGATGTCGAGTTGTCCGATGAGCACGCCCGCGATGAGCGTGCCCAGGACGTTGCCGAATTTGAACGACCCGATCTTGATCCGGCCAATCACGAACCCGATGGCGAGCGTCAGGAAGATGGCCAGCTCGGGGTGTTCGCGAAGCGCATTCAGGAGGTAGCTCATGAGGGGACCCTAACCTCGAATGGACATCGTGTTGACCCGGCGTCGTAGTTCCTGAACCGATCCGGCACTGACTCCCCCCATGCCGCACGAGAGGACCTCGATGCCAGGCGCAATGTCGTTTCGACTGCGCCTCTTCCACCGTCACCGCCGGCGCTACCGACTTTTCGCGATTCATATCACGCCAGGCCTTCACGAGCGCCGCCAGCGCATCGTGCAGCGCGGCTTGTCGCGGCCGCAGCCGTGGCTCGCCTTGTTCGACGCCGTCGAGCAGTCGCGAGGCGGTCTTCAGCACATCGCGCGTGGCCTGCTTGATCAACTCGGCCCGTGCACCGGCCAGACGAAGAAACTCACCGCGAGCCCGACCACCACGCCGATCAGCGTATTGCCCGACCGAATCAGGTTGTACCGGAGCGCGTCGACGTCGTGGAGGACGAGCGTGATGATGCAGATCGTCACGCCGACGCGCGCCACCTGGATTCCCCAGCCGCTCGCCAGGGCAATCACGGTGGTCAACGAAACCGCGAAGCCCACCGTGAGCGCATTGGGGCCAAACGCTGCCGTTGCCACCATCGCCGCGGCCATGCCGGCCACCGTACCCTTCACGCGATTGGCGGACGTGGCGAGATCCTCGCCGACGCTGGCGCCCACGACGAGCGCCGCCGTGAACGCGCCGTAGATCGCGTACTGATTGAGATTGCCCTGGGCCAGCAGGTAGCCGAGACCCGCGGCAATCCCAACCTTGATGCAATAGCGCCACTGCAGAGCATCGACGTCGATCCGCATCGCGATCCGCCAGACGCATCCGCCGTGTGCCCCCGTCGCCTAGCGCTTCTTCGCCTTTGCCTTCGCCTTCGACTTCGCCGGGGCGGGCCGCTTCGTCCCCTCCGGCGTCGGGACGCTCTTGCCCGTCGCGGCCTCGTAGGCCTGGCCGTAGCCGCGCGCAATCGCGCGCACCGCGCGGCCGATGTCGTCGTAGACGTGATCTTCCAGGTTCGCGAACGAGATGCGCACCGACCAGTCGGGCGCGGCAAAGCCGCTGCCGTTGAGCAGGACGATGCCGTGATCCTCGGCCAGCTTGAACACGATGTCGAGCGGGTGCACGTTCGCCTTCACCCACTCCGCCACCTCGTCGCCGCCGTACTTGCGGATCCAGAACTCGAAGTCGATCAGCCCGTAGTAGTAGTCGAACTGGGGGTTCTCGCCGACCGTGATGCCCAGCCCCTCGATCGTCGCGTGGACGCGTTTCTTGCAGATCCCCAGGCAGGCCTTCTGATACTCCTTCTTGGTGTCCATCAGCTCGGCGAGCGAGAACATCGTCATCATCACCTGCTGCGGCAGCGACAGGCCCGCGGTGTGATTGAGCGCGATGTCGCGGCTGTCGGCGACGATGCGGTCGATGAAGGCGAGCTTGCGCGGCTCGAGGGTGAGCCCGCCGTAGCGCTTGTCCAGCAGCTTCTTGATCGTTCTCGGGATGGGCGGCAATCATCTCGTCGAAGATGTTGTTCTCGTGGACGGCGATCGTCCCGAGGCGCCAGCCGGTGCAGCCGAAGTACTTGCTGTACGAGTAGACGCCGATCGTGTTCTTCGGGTACTCGCCCATCAACCCGCGGAAGCCCGGCACGAACGTGCCGTAGACGTCGTCGGTCAGCAGGATCAGGTCGGGCCGCTTCTTCAGGATGGCGCCGATCTTCTTGATGGTGGCCCGGTCGATCGCCACGGCATAGGGGTTTCCCGGATTGACGATGAAGAACGCCTTGATCTTCGGATCGAGCAGCTTCTCGAGCTCCTCGTCGGGATACTGGAACTTCTTCTCCTGCCTGGCGTGGATCGTCGACGAAGTGGAGGTCGTAGTCCTCGAGGTGCGCCATCTCGAGGTACGGCGTGAAGATCGGCACGCCGAGCGCGATGGTGTCGCCCTGATTGAGGATGCGGTTGGCCTTGAGCGACTTGAAGATGTAGCACATGGCGGCCGTGCCGCCCTCGACCGCGTAGATCTTGAACGTGCCCTTCGGATGCGGGTTGCCGCACATCGCCCACTGCAGGTACTCGTGCACGATCTGCTCGTTGTGCACCAGCATGCGGTCCGGCACGGGGTAGTGGTCGCCGATGATCGAGTCCGTCAGCTCGAGGACGAACTTGTCGGGTCGAAGCCAAACTTCTTCACCGCCCACGGCACCATCCGCTGCAGGAAGGGTGCGCCGGGCATGTCCTCGTGCTTCGCCAGCCAGGCCTCCAGCCGCGCCGCCGCGCCGGCGCCCTTCGGCATGCCGCCGACGCCGGGCGGCAGGTCGAGCACGCGCTTGCTCTCGAGGACGGCGAATTGCCCGAGCAGGAAGAACCCTCGCGCGGCTCGGTGGCGACCCAGTTCGGGTTGCCGCGGCCGGCGTTCAGGTAGGTGAGTGACGATTCCTGCGCGGACTTGGTCGCCACCTTGGCGAGGAAGTCCTTGATCTCGAACGGGCCCAGCTTCTCGTACTGTTGGTACTTCAGATTGTGATCCATGAATGTGTCCTCAGCAGCTTACGGCCGTTACGAGAGCAGGATGATCAGGACCATGCCCCAGATCGTCAGCAGCGTGTTGCCGACGGCATAGGTCACGGTGTAGCCGAGCGCCGGGCACCTGGCTCTTGGCCTGATCGCAGACCAGGCCGAGCGAGGCCGTCGTCGTGCGCGAGCCCGAGACGATGCCGAGCGTGAGCGCGTCGTGGAAGCGGAACAGGTACTTGGCGATGAACATCCCGAGAATCAGGGGCACCGTCGTCGCGAGCGCGCCCCACAGGAACAGGCCGGCGCCCTGCGTCTTCAGGCCGTTGACGAAGCCCGGGCCGGCGGAGATGCCGACGATGGCGATGAAGATGTTGAGGCCGACCGAGTTCATGAACCAGATGGTCGGCGTCGGGATGCGGCCGAAGCTCGGGCGGACCGAGCGCAGCCACCCGCCGACGATCCCGGCGATGAGCGCGCCGCCGGCCGTGGACAGCGTCAGCGGCACGCCGCTGACGTTGAGGACCAGCGAGCCGAACAGGGCGCCGATCACGATGAACGCGCCGACGAACGCCATGTCGGTGACGTCGGTCGCGCGATCGGCGACCCCCAGCAGCTTGATGGCTTTGTTGGTGTCCTGCGTGCGGCCGACGATCGTGAACAGGTCGCCGCGGTTGATCGTGGTGGTCGGCAGGATCGGGATGTCGGTCGCGGTCGCGCCGCGCGTGATCTTCCGCAGGAAGACGCCGCGCGTCTCCGGCATCTGCACCAGGTCGATCAGCGTCTTGCCGTCGACCGCCTTGTTGCTCACGAGGACGTCGACGCCCTCGACCGGCACGGCCAGCAGCTCCCGATCCTCGACCTCGGTCGCGCCTTCGCCGAGGATCTTCACGAGCACGTCGCGGGCGCCCGCGACCGCCACGACGTCGCCTTCCGGAGGACGGTGTCCGCGGTCGCCTCCTCGATCGCCCCGTTGCGGCGGAGGCGCAGGACGAAAGACGCGCGCACGTCCGGCAGACTTGCACGCCGCTCTCGGCCTGCGACGGGCACCGCGCTAGGCCTCGACGACGCCAGGCCGGCGGCCTTCGCGACCTGCGGATGCGAACGCCCGCACTTCCCAGCGGCGCCAGGCCGTGCCGGGGCCGCCCAGCTCCTTGACGCCGCCCTGCTTCTGCTCGTAGTCCTTGCACGCGGCCTCGAGATTGATGCCGAGCAGCTTCGGGCCGAGCACGGCGATCACGATCGCCGAGCCCATGGTGCCGAACATGTAGGTCACGGCGTAGGCGACCGGCATCGAGTCGATCAGGGCCTTGGCCTGATCGGCGGCCAGGCCCAGCCGGTTGATGGCGTCGGTCGACAGGCCCATCGCGGCGGAGATCGTCTGCGACCCCGAGTAGAGCCCGGCCGCGTAGCCGAGGTCGTAGCCGGCGAACTTCGCGATCGCGAACGGGACCAGCAGGCTGAAGCAGGCATTGGACCACCGAGAAGAGCGCCTGCGGCACGCCGTCCCTCGCGACGCCGCGCACGAACTGCGGCCCGACGCCGTAGCCGACGGCGAACAGGAACATCAGGAACACCGTCGCCTTGAGCGGCTGCGCGATGGTGATCCCGATCTGTCCGATCAGGACGCCGGCCAGGAGCGTCGCGGTGACCGACCCCAGGCCGATGCCCTTGAAGGTGAACTTGCCGAAGTAGTACCCGATGGCAAGCGTCAGGAAGATCGCGATCTCCGGGTATTGCTTCAGCGTCGCAAAGAACCAATCCATGATCATCTGCTCCTAGCTGGTGGCGAGCGCCGGTGCCGGCTTCGCCGTCGGCCGACTGTTTCCGGTTTCTTCGACTTTCGCTTCGAGCGCGCTCGGGCTGATCAGCTTCAGGCCCAGGGTGGCGTCGTAGCCGTGGATCTCCTTGACGTCCAGCTTGCGCATGAACTCGATGGTGTCGGCCTTGATCACCTGGCCGGGCACCATGATCGGGAAGCCGGGCGGGTAGGGGATCACGAAGTTCGCCGAGACCAGCGGCGGCCCGGACTGCGAGCCGCTTGTCGATCTCCGGGCTCATCAGCTTGATGTGCTCGCAGCCGTCCTCGTCGTAGGCCATGTAGAACGCCGCGCGCATGTCGCCTTCGAGCGTCGTGCCCTTCGGGTCGTCGCGGAAGCGGTCGTGGAAGTGGCTGAAGTTGGGCAGGTCCGGCACGTCCTCGACCAGCGACTTCACGCGCGCCGCGAACGCCGTGCGCGCCGCGTCGCCGCCGCTCTTGAGGCGCTGCTCGATCTCCTTGGAGATCTCGACCAGCACCTTGAGCAGGTTCGCGACGTCGCTGCGGGTGTTGTTGATGTTGGTCTGCAGCAGCACCGAGTTGCGCGAGGTCTTGTTGAGCTGGATCTCGTACTCGGTGGCGAGCAGGTTCTTGAACTGCGTGCCGTCGTAGCCGGCGGTGCCGCACATCAGCGACAGGCGCGTCGGATCGAGGATGAACTCGTCCTCGCGGAACGCCTTCGCCGCATCCGCCCAGGTGGCGCCGCCCTCGGTGTAGCTCTTGAGGCCCGACTGGCGGTATTCGGCCGGGATCATGTGCTCGACGTCGAGCACCCGGAAGTACTTCGAGACCAGCGGATGGGTGTTGACCGCGATGCGGATCTCGATCGCCAGCTGGATCGCCTGCATCACCAGGCCGTAGCCTTCGAGCTCCATCTGGCGGCGCGCGACGTCGAGCGACGCGATGATCTGCTGGTTGGGCGAGGTCGAGGCGTGCGTGAACACGGCTTCCTTGAACGCCTGTTCGTGCCGGTGGTAGTCCTCGTCGCCGACCAGCACCATCGAGCCCTGGCGCAGCGCCGACATCGACTTGTGCGTCGAGTTGGTCTGGTAGACGCGCAGCTTGGCCTTGCGCGGATCGGGAATCAGCCGCGTGTCGAGCACGCGCGCGTCCTTGGGATCGAGGTCGGCGCCGAGCGGCTTCTCCTGCGCGAGATAGCGCTCGAGGTAGGCCGGATCGGCAAACGCTTCCTTGAGCGCCGCGCGCGCGCCCATCGCGGTGCGCGGCCGATAGAGCGGCGAGAAGCGGGCGAAGCCGAACCACGCCTCGTCCCACAGGAAGATCAGGTCCGGCTTGATCGCCAGGCACTCTTCCATCACGCGGCGGACGTCGTAGACGTGGCCGTCGAAGGTGCAGTTGGTGAGCGTGACCGTCTTGACCTTGTCGAGCCGGCCGGCGGCCTTGAGATCGAGCAGGGCCTTCTTGATGCTGCGGATCGGCACCGCGCCGTACATCGAGTACGCCACCATCGGGAAGGCTTCGACGTAGTACGGCTGCGCGCCCGCCAGCACCATGCCGTAGTGGTGCGACTTGTGGCAGTTGCGATCGGCGATGACGATGTCGCCCGGCTCGAGCAGCGCCTGGTGGACCATCTTGTTCGACGTCGAGGTGCCGTTGGTGACGAAGAACACCCGATCGGCGCCGAAGGCGCGCGCCGTGAGCTCCTGCGCCTTCTTGATGTTGCCGGTCGGCTCGAGCAGGCTGTCGAGTCCGCCGGTGGTCGCCGACGATTCGGCGAGGAACAGGTTGGCGCCGTAGAACTCGCCCATGTCGCGGATCCAGTCCGACTTGAAGATCGACTTGCCGCGCGCCACCGGCAGCGCGTGGAAGGTGCCGACCGGCTTCTGCGCGTACTTCTTGAGGTTGTCGAAGAACGGCGTCACGTTGCGCTCGGCCACGCCCGAGAGGATCGAGAGGTGGATCTCGAGCGGCTCCTCGACTTCGTAGAACACGCGGCGGATGCCGGCCGCGGCCGGATCGGAGATCATCGCGTCGGGCTTCTGGTCGGCGAGCAGGATGATGTCGAGCTCGGGGCGGAAGCGCTTGATCGAGTTTCGCCAGCACCACGCCGTCGGCGCCGGCGGCGCGGTCCTTCGCTCGGCGGACAGCCGCGACGACAGCAGCTCCTTGAGCAGCGGCACGTTGCGCGAGGATGCGTAGGGGAAGCCGTCGTAGATCACCACCGACTCGAGGTTGGTGTTGAGGATCACGGCGAGGGCCGCGTCTTCGAACGAGCCGACGAACACCGGCTCGTAGACGAACTCGTCCTCGGGCCGCCGCAGCTTCCTGATCTGCTGGGCGTGGGCCGGCCAGCGCGACGGCGGCGTCGGCGTCACGAACAGCACTTCGAAGTAGGGCCTGGCGCCCGCTCGCCATCGCGGTCGGCATCGCGCGCTCCGGCGTCGCCGCGTCGTCTTCCGCCTCCAACTCGCCGGCATCGCTGCGATAGCTGTGCGACATCAGCGCCGACGACACGCGCTGCACCAGCCGCGCCGTGCCCATCGCGTCGCCGGCGGCCGCGCGTTCCTTGATGGCGTTCAGAGTCGGGCGCCCGGATACGCCTGGAAGTCCTCCAGGGGCAGGAGCGCGGTGAGCGCCTCGTTGCACGCGGCCTGCAAGCTCGCGTCGCTGCGGCTGGCCGGACTCGCGGCCCACGCCTGCGCGGCGCGGTTCAGATCGCGCCACAGATCGAGCCGCGCGGCGACGGCCGAGAAGAAGTGGTCGAGTCTGGGTGCGGCCGGTGAACTCTTGCCATGGAGATGCTCCTGAATTTCTACGAAGGGAAATTGAAGCGAACTGCGAACTGAAGGCGATTGGCGGTGCCGTCTCGCCATCGACACTTCGCGGCGGCCGTACAGATACTCGACGCCGGCCCACGCCCGATCGGGCAGGAACCAGTAGAGGAGATTGACGGCGCCGTAGTTGAGTTCCTTGTTGAAGTCGTCCCCGTAGTACGCCTCGTCGGGCGTCGTCGCCAGGCTGAAGACCACATTCGAGGTCACGTCGATCGGACCAGTAGTGCTCGTAGCCGCCCATGATCGCGGTGAGGCCGACCGGCTGCAGCTCGCCGTTCAAGTCGGGCACCGCGGTCACGCCGCCGCGATAGCGGCCGACGCCGTCGCCAAAGGTGAATTGCCCGTAGACGTAGTCCCTGCCAAACGTCTTCATCCGGCCCGACAGCATGCCGCCCCAGAGCGTCACGTCATCGTTCTCGCCGACCGTCGGGCGGAAGCGTGCCTTGCCGAGAAAGCCCGAGGCGAAGACATGCCCGCGCGAACCCTCGAATGACACGCGTGGTCAGGTCCGGCATCGGGAACTCGGTTTTGCCGGCGATGTCCGCCGGTGTCTCGATCGCCGACTTGTTGTCTTCGAGGGCGACCGACCACGACGACTTGTCGCCAAACTTCTCCGTGTAGCGCGCCTGCGCCTGCCGGATCGACGGAAACGCCATCGGCGATTCGAAGTCGATGGTGTTGGGGAAATTGTTGTCGTCCACGAAGGTCGACCAGGTCTGGCCGGCCAGCAGGCCATCGTAGCTGCCAAACGCCTGGCGCAGTCGGAACACGTTGCCGCTGCCGTAGAAGTCGGTCTCGACATACATCCGCAACTCGCGGCCTTCGAACGGGCCGCGCATGTCGAGCGCAGGCGCGTCTCGCGCGCATGGAGTTGGAGTTGGTGCCTTCGCTGCCGTCGGCCGGGATGGTGCGCGGATCGAAGCTGTCTTCGGA
>CAVZGT010000008.1:0-405444 GCA_963774855.1 uncultured Acidobacteriota bacterium
CACGACCTGCAGGTCCGACGGCAGCGGCAGCAGCGGCAGCTGCGCGAGCAGGAGCACCCCGGCCAGCCAGCGCGATCGACGTCATGATCACCATCTCGACGAGGACCTGGGTCCGGACGTTCGGGATCGTCGCGCCTTTGGCGCGGCGGAGGCCGAACTCGCGAATCCGCTGCGTGACGCTCTGCCACACCACGCCGGTCAGGCCGAGCGCGACCATCAGCAGCAGGAACGCGGCGATCGTGCCGACGACCACGAGCGGAATCGTGTACTGGCGCAGCTTGTCCTCGCGCATGACGTCGAGCGGCTGCACCTCGAACGACCAGGCGTCCGCGACCGCCATGGCGCGCTTGACGAGCGTCTCTTCGAAGGCCGCCGTGGTGCCGGGTCTCAGCCGCACGAACAGCGCTCGGGCAGCGCCGCCTTCGGGTCCGGGCCGTCGAGCCGCATCCTGAAAAACAGGTAGTTGCCGATCGCCGACAGCTCCCCGTTCTGCCGGAATTCGTCGACCACGCCGATGACGCGCTTGATCTCCGGCTTGTCGTTGGGGTCCGGCGGCGGGCGTTCGGGATCCCGTTCCTCCGCGATGATCTGCCCGACCGGGTTCGCATCGCCGAAGATCTCCCGCGCCAGCCGCCGGTTGACGACCACCGGCGTCCACGTCGCCGCATCGTCCTCGCGCGAAAACCAGCGTCCCGGCGACGAGCGGGATGTGCAGCAGCGCGAGGTAGTCGTCGGTGACGCTGTTCACGCCGTAGTCGACCTTGCGGCCGCCGGCCAGGCGGCTGCCGCTGCCCCAGTTGGAGTTGGCATAGGGACCGGTGAACGCCGGCGGCGACGATCTCGACCTCGGGCATGCTCGCGCGAGCGCCATCAGCAGCTGCCGATATGTTTCCCGGTGGCGGGCCTTGACCGCGGGGTCCTGCGTCGGGCTCCTTGCGATCGACCGTGATGTTCCACAGGCGATCGATGCTCGAAGCCGAGCGGCTGCCGCGCGTTGTTGGCGTAGTGCACCGCAAAGAGCACGACCCCGAACAGCGTCAGGAACGAGAAGAAAATCTCGAGGGTCAGCAGGAAGTTCTGGCGCTTGCGGTTCCAGATCAGGCGCAAGCAGGTGCCGGGTCATCGGGACACGCCTCCCTTCAGCGCGTCGACCGGGTTGAGCCGCGACATCCGCCACGCCGGGTAGACGCCGGAGATGAGCCCGAACACCACGGCCATCGCCATGCCGTACGCGAACACGCGCGGGTTGAGCGTGAACTGCGCGTAGCTGGAACAGGCCGCTCTGGCTGATCGCGCGGAGCGCGAGGATCGACAGCGGCGAATCCGAGGAGACCGCCGACGAGCGTCAGCAGGATGTTCTCGATGAGGAACTGCCCCACCAGCGTCCGCGCCGGCGCGCCGAACGCCTTGCGCACGCCAATCTCGGACGCCCGCTCCATGATGCGGCTGATGTTGATGTTGACGAGGTTCACGGTCGGGAATCAGGGCGAACAGCAGGCCGAGCGCCGCCAGCAGCCCGACAAGCCTCCACACCTGGCTCTCGGGATCCTTGCGCGCCGCCGGTGGGCATCAGGCGCGCGAACCCCTCGAACTTGGTCTCGAACGGCGCGACAATCGCCTGAAACTCCTTTGGATCGGGCAGCTCGGCACGGAGCAGCCGCGAGTTGAACTCCTCGTGGATGGCGGCCATCGCGGCCTTGTCTCTCGCGAGCGCCATGGCGTTCCAGCCGCCCATGATCTCGCGTCTTGTAGGCGTCGGTCTTCGCGGTCGTGTAGGGCACCCAGATCTCCGCGTACGGCGCCGTGCGCAGCTCGGAGACGTCCTCGACGACGCCGATCGACCCGGAACCGCTGGCCGTCGGCTTCGAGCGTCTGCCCGACCGCCGGCCGCCCGTCGAAGAACCGCTGCGCGCGTCGTGGCGTTGATGACCGCGAGGAACCGCGCCTCGGCGACGTCGGCGGTTCCGTACGGGCCCCCTTCGAGAAACGTGAAGTCCAGGATCCGCCAGAACTCGTCATCGGTCCGTTTGAGCGACGAGGAGATCTTCCTGCCGTCGACGTACGAGTGCACCGTCCGTTCGCTCTCGAAGAGCGACAGACGCTCGACGCCCGGCAGGTTGCGCGCGTACTTGTCGAACAGCTTGAAGCCGCCGCTGCTCGACCATGTGGCTGTGCGGGCCGTACATCACGGCCCGCTCGACATAGAGCGTGCGCGTCCTGCCGCGTCTCCGGGGCGCCGGGGCCGAACGCATGGTCGAACAGCGCCGCGACCACCGTCAGGACCAGCAGCGTGAAGCTGATCCCGAACAGGCTGATGAACGTGAAGAACTTGCGGCGCAGCAGGACCTTCACGGCGAGCAGCGAGGTAGTGATTCAACATACGGGATCCAGTGGTGCACGCGAGCTGCGCAGGCATCGTCAATTGACCTGCCGCCCGTCGAAGAGGCGCACGATGCGCTCGGTCTGGTCGGCTTTCTGCTGATCGTGCGTGACCATCACGATCGTCGTCCGGTCCTCGCCGTTCAGGGTTTTCAGGATGCCCATCACTTCGTCGCCCATCTGCGAGTCGAGGTTGCCGGTGGGCTCGTCGGCGAGCAGGATCCGCGGCCGGCCGACGATCGCCCGCGCGATGGCCACGCGCTGCTGCTGGCCGCCGGAGAGCTGGGAGGGGAAGTGATGGAGACGCGCGCTGAGCCCGACCCTGTCGAGCGCCGTCTCGGCCAGCTTCCGCCGCTCGCCGTTCGACATGCGCCGATAGAGCAGCGGAATCTGCACGTTGTCGAGCACGCTCAGGTCGGTGACCAGGTGGAAGACCTGGAAGACGAATCCGAGCTCCTTGTTGCGGATGGCGGCCAGCGCGCGATCGCCGATAGGCCGTGATCGGCGAGCCGTTGATCTGCACCGTGCCGCGGGTCGGCGCGTCGAGCAGGCCCATCAGGTTGAGCAGCGTGCTCTTGCCGCACCCGGACGGCCCCATGATCGAGATGAACTCCCCTTCGCCGATCGTGAGGTTCACATCGGACGAGCGCGACCGTCTCGATCCGATCGGTGCGGTAGACCTTTTCGATGCTCTGTAGTTGAATCATGCGAATACCTTGACTCCTCGTCTGTCGCCGGTCGCGTCGAGCCCGCGCGCTATCGAATCTTGACTGCGCTCAAGTGCATGTAGTCCTTCATGTCCGAGATGATCACTTCGTCACCCTCCGCGACGCCCGACAGCACCTCCACGTCGTCGACGCCGGAGAGGCCCAGCTCGAGTTGGACGCGGATGGCGCGATCGCCGCGGACCACGAACGCCTGACGGGCGGCATTGTCGGCAAAGGGCCCGCGCTTGACGCGCAGGGCGCGCGGCTTGCGGTCGGTGATCACCAGGACGTCGGTCCGCAGGTTGGGCCGCAGGCCGGCATGCGATGGCGCCGCCAGCGCCACCGTGAAGCGGATGCACGCCGTTCTCGACCGTCGGGAACACGTCGGTGACCGTGCCCTGGAGATCCAGGTCGTTCACGCGGACCACGGCGGCCATCCCGGTGCGCAGCCGGCCGGCGTGGAGGTCCGAGACCGAGGCGTCGACGCGGAACGACGTGAGGTCGGCGATGCGCGCGATCACGTCGCCGCGGCGGACGAGCGCGCCTTCCTGCGACAGCACCCAGGTCAGCACGCCGTCGCGATCCGACTTGGTCGTCGAGAGATCGAGCAGACGGCGCGCCTGCGCGGCTTCCTTGTCGAGCGAGCCGCGCTCGAGCGACAGCCCCTCGAGCTGCATCGTGGTGGTCCGCTCGGTGTTCTTGCGCTGGTCGCGGAGCTGCGCGAGCTCGATCTGCGCCTGCTTGACGCCGAGCTCCGAGCGGCGCAGCGCCTCGCGGGAGAGCAGCCCCTCCTTGAAGAGCTGCGCCTCGCCTTCGAGCCGCGCCTGCGCGGACTCGAGCTCGAGCGCCTTGAGCTCCAGGCGGCCGTCGAGATCGACCAGCGACCGCTCGAGGGTCAGCCGTGTCTGCGCCTGCTGGTTGTCCTTGATCTTGAGGTCCTTCACGACCTTCTCGAGCGCCAGCACCGACTCGCTGACGTCGAGCTCCACCACCGGGTCGCCCTGTTTCAAGTGCGCGCCCGGCCGCTGGAGAATCCGGAGCACGCGTGCGTCGAGCGGGCTCGAGAGCACGCGCTCGACCTCGGGGGTGACCGTGCCGGACGCCATGATGACCGCCTCGACGGGCCCCGTCGTGACCAGCGCGGTGCGGATCCGTGCGCGGTTGACCGACGGGCGCATCCAGCCCGGAAGCCAGACGACGACCAGCGCCAGGACCAGAACCGGCATCGCGATCTGGAGCACCCGCCGGCGGCGATCCTGTCGTCGAACTTCTGGAGCGAGCGCGCGGTCCATACCATCGCAGTCATCAATGGCCGTGCCGTGGCGGGCCTGGAGTTACAACGAGTTAGGGGTCGCTCCGCGATGGTCGTCGTCCGGGATCGCACGAAAGGCTGTTCAGAAGCGGACAGAGGGGCGATCGGCAAGGGCCAAACACTTATTTCGACTTTGTCGGATCTACAGGCGCCGACATCAGCGGGCGAGCGGGGTCGTCAGCCGCCGCCGATCCGCAGGACGTGGGTTCGGACACAGCGAGTCGTGTGGTCCTTCGACTCGCCTGATCACTCGCTCGCTCAGGACACCATTCGACTCGCTCGCGCTCGCGAGTCGAATGAGCGCCCGCGGCCGCAAGCGAGGGCCGGAGGGAAGTGCCGCGCAGCGCCACTCTTCAGTGCGGAGCGGCACCCCGAGCGCGCAGCGAGGTGGGGAACGCAAAGGGGCCCCACCGAGCGAAGTAATAAATGGAGGCGCGGGGATTCGCACCCCGGTCCGAAAATATGTCCCCGCAGGAATCTACGATGCGTATCCGCCTCTGTAGTGTCGCGCCCGGCGTGAAGAGGCGGAAAAACCGCCGGGCACCAACCCCGAAAAGTCTCGCCGCTGACGTCCAGGGCGGCCGTCAGCAACCAGCCTGCTTAAATGACATCCAGTTCCGGCCCGCAGGCTGACCGGAGTGGACGCTCACAGGGGTTTAGGCTGCGAGAGCGAGCTGCGTGTTTGCAGTTAGTTTTTTTCCATCAGTTTAACGAGGGTGATGGTCCTCGGCACGCATCCTGCGAAACCGTATCTCCGTCGAATCTAGGTCGCCCCCTCAAGCCGTGCCACAGCTAGCCGGCACGCACGTACGAACGAACCTCCATTGTAACCGGTCGGATGAATGCCGTCAAGTTGCTGTCGGGCTTGGATTTGCGGCATTTTCCACGCTTGACTTGATGGATCCCGCTTCGGATAATGCCAGAGGATGGCTGAGGACCAGCTTCGCACGATGATCGACGGACTCCGGGCTCGAATCCAGGCTGAGCTGGATGCGCAGCTCGATGCCGTCGCGCAGAACCACGAGCAGGCGCTCGAGCGCACGCGCGGCGCCGCGGATGCCGACGCGGAGCAGCGATGGACGTCGAAGATCGAAGCGGAGCGCGCGCGAGTGGACCGCGCGGCTGCAGTCGGAGGTCGCGGCGGTGCGTTCGGAAGTCGAGCGGGCCATGGCCGGCGAGCTGACGCGCGTCCGGGTCGAAGTGGCGCAGGCGGCGGCTGAATCCGTCGAGCACGCGCGCGCCGCCGCGGAAGCCGACGCGGAGCAGCGATGGGCCTCGAAGGTGGAAGCGCAGCGCACCGAGTGGACGGCGCGGCTTCAATCTGAAATCGAGACGGCGCGTGCGGGGGCGGAAGCCGACGCGGAGCAGCGATGGGTCTCGAAGGTGGAAGCGCTGCGCGCCGAGTGGACGGCACGGCTTCAGTCTGAAATCGCGACGACGCGTTCGGAAGTCGAGCGCACGATGATCGCCGAAACGATGCGCGTGCGGGTGGAAGCGGAGCAGGCGGCCGCCGAGTCGGCCGCCCACGCGCGCCGCGAGGTCGAGCAGGCGCTGCTGCTGGAGCGCGAGCGCGGCCAGGGCGATTTCGAGGCGGAGCGCGAACGCGCGCAGGCGGAGCTCGAGTCGGAGCGCCGGCGTGCGCAGGCGGAAATCGACGCGGAACGCCTGCGTGCGCAGGCGGAGGTCGAGGCGGAACGCCACCGGGGAGAGGCGCAGCTCGCGACCGAACGTCACCTCGCGGAGGGCGAGCTGACGCGGGCCCGCGCCGCGTTCGACGTCGAGCGCGAACGCACCGCAGGTTTGATCGAGGACGCGCGCCGTTCCGCCGTGCCGGCGATGAACACGTCGGGCCTGCTGGAAGCGATTCGCGCGATAGACGGTGCGGCATCGTTGTCGGATGCGCTCGCCGCCTCCGTCCGTGGCGCGGTTCTCGAGGCCCCGCGCGCCGCGCTGTTCGTCGTCAACGGCGGGGAGCTCCAGGAATGGTCCGTGTCCGGCGTGCCCACCGTGAACGCCGGCCGTTTCAAGGCGGACGGACCGGAAGCCGGCTTGCTCAGTGATGCCCTCCGCCTTCAGGAGGTCGTGACGACGGACAACAACGGAGGGCCGGCCGCGCCGGGCTTTGCCTCCCTGCCCTCCGGGCGTCTCGCGCTCGCGGTGCCGTTCGTGCTCGACGGACAGTCCGTTGCCGTCCTCTACGCGGACGAGGGAGCAGACGGGAAGGCCCCCCCGTCGTGGCCGGAGGTGGTCCAGATTCTCGGCCACCATACATCCGCGTGCGTCGCGTATCTGACGGCCGTGCGCACGGCGCAGGCGATGCAGATGATGACCGGCGCGGCTGTCCCCGCGGCTGAACCGGGGCGCGAGCCGGAGCCTGACGAGGCGCAGGGCGCCCGCCGGTACGCGCGGCTGCTCGTCTCTGAAATCAAGCTGTACAACGAGGCCCAGGTGCGGATGGGGCGCGAACGGCGCGATCTGATGACGCGCCTGAAGCCGGAAATCGATCGCGCCCGCCGTCTTTACGATGAGCGGATCGCCCCGTCGATTCACTCGCGCGACGTCTACTTCCAGCAGGAGCTCGTGCAGACGCTCGCCGACGGCGATCAGTCGCTGCTCGGATAATCCAGGTTCCAGGCCATACCGTGATATTCGACGGCCTTTGGGTTCGCCCCGCTCTTCTTCTCGCCGCTCTGTTGGCAGGTGGACCGCAGGCGGTCCCCCTGCTGGCGGGAGGACCCCAGTCCGCTCCCCCGATGACCGCCGGCAGCTCGCAGCTGGCGCCGACGGTGCACCCCGCCCTTCCGCCCAATGCCAGCGACCTGTGGCTCGTGCCGTCGGAACGCGACCGCGCGGCGCGCTCGATCGCGACCTACGAGGCGCTGGCGGCCGGGGTGAAGCGGTACAAGGACGGCGACTATGCCGGGGCGCTGGCGCTCGTCACGCGTCCGGCGCTCGCGGGCACGGCGCTGGCGGCTCACGCCGCGTATTACCGGGTCTCTGCCAGCTCCGGCTCGGTCAGGTCGCGGCGGCGCGCCGCACGTTCGACGAGTTGCTCGATCGCAAGCCGCCCGGGTACGTCGCGATCGCGGCCGCCCTGGCATCGGGCGAGGCGGCGGAGGCAGCCGGTGACTTCGACGCGGCGGTGCGGATCTACGAACGGATCGCCGTGCAGAAGGCCGCCGTCACCGACGACGTGTTGTCGCGGCTCGGCCGCGCGGCGCTCGCGTCTGGAGACCGGTCGAAGGCCGCCTCCGCCTACGTGCGCGTCTACTACGAGTTCCCGCTGACCGAGGGAGCGACGCTGGCAGGGTCGCAGCTCGACGCGCTGCAGGATCAGATCAAGCACACCGGTTACAAGCTCGATCTCGGCCGCGCGCAGCTCCTGTTCGGGGCGCGGCGCTACGCCGAGGCGCGCACGGCGTTCGAGAATCTGCAGCAGGTGGCCGACGGCGACGACAAGGAGCTCGTCGATCTCCGCGTGGCCGAGTGCGATTTCCAGTTGAAGCGATACGCGTCGGCGCGCGACGGCGTGCAGCCGTATCTTGAACGGGCTTCGCGCAAGGCCGAAGCGCGGTTTTTCCATCTCAGCAGCCTCCGCGAGCTCGGCGATCACGCGCAGTTCATCGCGCAGACGGCCGCGCTCGTCGCCGATTTTCCCGACAGCTCGTGGGCCGAGGAAGCGCTGAACAATCTCGGCACGCACTACCTCGTGACCGACGACGATGCGCTCGCGGCGCGCACCTTCAAGGAGCTGTACGACAAGTTCCCCACGGGCACGCGTTCGGAGCGCGCGGCGTGGAAGTACGGATGGTGGAGCTACACGAACGGCGACTACGCGGAGACGGTGCGGGTGTTCGAGAGCGCCGCGCTCGCCTTTCCACGGTCCGACTATCGGCCGTCGTTCCTGTATTGGGCCGCCCGCTCGCACGCCAGGCTCGGGGCCGCCACGCAGGCGGAGGCCCGGCTGCGGCTCGTCCACGCTGACTACGCCAATTCGTACTACGGCCGTCTCGCCGACCGCCAGCTCGCGCGGCGCGGCGGCGTCCCGGCCGGCCGGCATCCGGCTCGCGTCGCGCGCGGAGGCACCGGCGCCGGCCGCGCCGCCGATTCCGACCGACAGCCTGATCCGGCTGCTGCTCGCCAACGGCCTGTACGACGATGCGCTCGGCGAGCTGCGCTACGCGCAGCGCGCGTGGGGCAGCTCGACCCGGATCGACGCGACCATCGCCTGGACGTACCACCAGATGGGCGAGCTGCGCCGGGCGATCACGTTGATGCGGCGAGCGTATCCCCAGCACCTGACGGCCGGAGGCGAGCAGCTGCCGGCGGAGATTCTCCAGGTCATCTTCCCGCTGATGTACTGGGAGTCGATCCGCAGGCATTCGGCGCTGCACGGGCTCGATCCGTACCTCATGGCCGCCCTCATCGCGCAGGAGTCCACCTTCGATCCGCAGATCAGATCCGTGGCGAATGCCTGGGGACTGATGCAGATCGTGCCGGCGACCGGACGGCGCCTCGCGCGGTCGCTCGGCATCAGGAGGTTCACGACCGCGACGCTGACCAATCCCGAGATCAACATCAGAATGGGGACCCTGCATTTCTCGCAGCTGGTCCGGCAGTACGGCGGGATCTACTACGCCCTCGCGAGCTACAACGCCGGCGGAAGCCGCGTCGTCCGCTGGAAGGCGGAGGGACCGGAGCTCGATGAAGAGGAATTCATCGACAACATCCCGTTTCCCGAGACGCAGAACTACGTGAAGCGCATCCTGGGCACGGCCGAGGACTACCGGATGTTGTACGACCGCGGGGATGGCACGCCGCGGGTCGCCCCGCCGGCGTCGAAGCCCACGGTGAAGGCGCCCGCGAAAAAGCCGGCCACCAAGAAACCGGCCGTCAAGAAGAAGGCCCCGCCGAAGAAGGCGCCCGCCAGGCCCTCATCAAGGCCCCGCCGCTAGCCCACGGAAAACCGCGGATAGCCACGGATGACACGGATTGACACGGAGAAGTCACGCTTCCGGCTGGTGTCGCCGCGCTTCGCGCGGCCGGTCAGGGTCCCGAATCACAAGCGCAGCTGCGTGAATGCGCTTGTGAATCGGGACCCCTCGACCGTGCGACGGCCGGAGGCCGGCGCGACACCAGCCCGTGTCACCTGTCGAACTAGCCGGTTCCCTCCTAACCTCCTAATCTCCTGTTTGAGTCTTGAAGACAGGACGCCGAAGGCGTCACAGCGGGCAGTTCCATCCGTGTTCATCTGTGTTCATCCGTGTCCATCCGTGTTACGGGAACGACACGATCTCGTACAGCGTCATCTTCTCGTCGCTGGCGAGCAATCGGAGGTGGCGCGCGAAAGGCACGAGCCGGGTTCGGATTTCCTCCGCGCGCGGCCCGTACATGTCCCAGTGGACGCCGACGTAGCGCGCGCGATGTTTCTGCAGCACCGCGAAGGCGTCGTTCGAGGGAAACGAGTCGAGCACGAACGCCGCCTGCCGGAAATCGCCCGGGATGTGGTCGCTGTAGCCGTTGATGAGCGGCATCCAGTGCGCCGTCGAGAACACCATGTACTGGGCGTGCAGGGGATACGCGATGCGCTCGCCGTAGAACGGGAACTCGGCCAGCGGCGCGCGCGGCATCCCGGCGAGCAGCGCGTAGTTGCGCGAGATCGGCATCGCCCGTTCCCACGGAAACGGCAGGACGTTGAGCTCGGCCACGGCCGCGAGCGCGAGGCCGGTTGCCGCGAGGCCGCGCCAGCGCCCGGCCCCCGACAGCAGGCGCCGGAAGGCGATCGCCGACAACACCGCGAGCACGAAGACGACGACCAGGCCGAACCGCGACGGCGCCCGAAGAAACGTGAACAGCGGGATGGCGCGAAACATCACGGTGTAAAGTCCCGCGGCGGGCCCGAAGGACGCCCAGAGCGCGACCAGCCCGATCGAGCCGTACATCCACACGGTTTCCCGATCCCGGCGCTCCCCGGCGTGCCGCCCCGCGCGCAGGCCCATCGCGGCGCCGGCCGCGCCGAAGGCGAGCGCCAGGATGCCGGGGAACATCACCTCGCCGATTCTCCAGCCCAGGCGCCGCGCGAACGCGAGCACGGGGCCGTGCGCGTGCGCCGGCGTCGCCAGATAGCTCGGCCACGTCGCCGAATACCGCCGCGCATCGTCGAGCGACCGCGTGAAACCCGTGTCGCGCTGCAGCTCCACATACGGCAGGAAGAACGGAAGGACGAGGACGAGCGAGATGCCGGCGGCAATCGCGACGGCGCGCCAGTAGCGCGGGTCGCGCCACAGGCCGCGGCTGACGGCGAGAAACAGCACGCCGTAGCCGACCATCATCCCGGCGAAGATCCCGTAGTAGGCACAGGCCAGCGCCTGCGCCGCCAGCGCGAGGCCGAGCGCCACACCCCGGCGCGGCGACGGCGCGTCCGCGAGGCGGTGCAGCGCGAGGAGCGCCATCGGGATGCCGCCCGCCATCAGCAGCTGGATGTGTGCGCTGTGGGACAGGAAATACGGGCAGAACGCGAACACGATCGCGGCGGCGCCGGCCGCGGCCGAATCGCCGGACAGCCGGCGCGCGAGCAGCCACATGCCGAGGGCGGTGGATGCGAACGCAAAGAGCAGGGCGGTGTTGTGCGCCGTGAACGGGTTCCGTGTGAGCCACCAGGCTGGCGCGGCCGCCAGCCCGGCCACGATATTGGCTTCGGAAAAGGCCAGCGCGCGGCGATGCGGATAGAAGATGTTGGCGTTATAGAGATTGACCGGGTCGGCGACGATCGTGCGTGCCACCCAGGTGGTGCTCCAGATGCTCCACAGGCCGTCCATCGTCGTGATGCGCCCGAGCCGTCCGAGCCCGGCCGCGAGCGGCCACGTCATGAGGATCGCGATGGCCGCCGCCGCCCCGCACGCGCCTGCCATCCGCAGCGTACGCGTCATCGTGGTGTCCGCGCGTGGCTCCATGTAGAATGCGGGACATTCTAACGTCAATTCCCCCGAGCCAAACTGCTATGTCCCGGCTGATCCTCGCGTGCGCGCTCGTGTGTACGGCCGCCGCCGCGTGGCTGTCGCAGGGGACGATCGCGTTCACGGGAGAAGGAGACGCGCGCATCGCGCTGCTGCCGCTTTCCGTCAAGGCCTGGTTGGCCGTCGCCATCGCGCCGGCGGCCGTCTTTGCGGCCTGGCGCCGCGGCGCATCGCTCGCTCCTTTGTGGCTCCTCGCGCTGCTCGGTCTGCCATGGCTCCCGCCGTCGCTGCCGGCTGCGCTTTTCGTCTGGTCCGGTCCGCTGGCCTTGATCGTGTGGGCGGCAATCGCGCTGTCGCTCGCGGCATCGATGCGGCTGCCCGTCCCCGCGATCCGCCGCGCGCCGCTGACGGCGGGCATCCTCGCCGGGGCAGTCTACGCGGTCGCCGCATCGCAGATGACGCCGCCGTCAGTCCCGAGCGGCGACGAGCCGCACTACCTGATCATCACCCAGAGCCTTCTGAAGGATGGCGATCTGCGGATCGAGAACAACCACTACAGCGGAGACTACCGGGCGTTCTTCCCGGGGGAGCTGCCGAAGCCGGATTTCCGCCGCCTCGGGCGCGACCGCCAGATCTACTCGATTCACGCCCCGGGGCTGCCGGTGCTCGTGGCCCCGGCATTCGCCATCGCGGGCTACCGCGGCGTGCAGGTGTTTCTGATAATCCTCGCCGCGGCCGGCTCGGCGCTCGCGTGGCATCTCGCCTGGGTCGTGACACGGCGCGCGGATGCGGCGTGGTTCGGCTGGGCCGCCGTGACCTTCTCGACGAGCAGCATCTTTCACAGCTTCATGGTGTACCCGGACGGTCCGGGCGGCGTGATCGCGCTGACCGGCGTCTGGGCGCTCCTGCGCGCGCAACAGGAGGCCGAAAGCGGGGCCGAACGAACCGGTCCCTGGTGGCTGCACGGCGCGGCATTGGCCGTGCTGCCATGGCTGCACACACGGTTTGCGCTCATCGCTGGGTGCCTTGGAGCGCTGGTGTTGCTCCGCCTGGGCGCTACGCGCAATGCCGCGGGAAAGGCGGTCGCGTTCCTGAGCGTGCCGGCCGCGAGCGCGATCGGCTGGATCGGGCTCTTCATCGCGATTTACGGGACGCCCGACCCTCTGGCGCCGTACGCGAACGAGGCGGGATCGATGGCGTTCATCCCGGGCGGCCTCGCCGGGTTGCTCTTCGACCAGCGGTTCGGCCTGCTCGCCTACGCGCCGGCGCTCGCCTGCGCGTTTGCCGGGCTGGGCGTGATGGTCAGGAATCGCGAGACGCGCCGCGTCGGCCTCGAGCTGCTGTTCGTCCTCGTCCCGTATCTTCTCGCCGTCACGCATTTCGCGATGTGGTGGGGAGGCCGAAGCGCTCCCGCACGGTTCTTCGTGCCGATGCTCTTCACGCTGGCGATCCCGTCGGCCGCCGCGTGGGCGGCGATGCGGCACCGGGCGACGCGAGCCACGGCGCTCGGCGCGCTGCTCGTGACGGCGTTCGCCTCGTGCGCGCTGGTGTTCGTCGGCGGCGGCCGTCTGGCCTTCAACGATCGCGACGGCTACGCGGCCTGGCTGGAATGGCTCGGCGGCGCAGCCGATCTCGCGCGGGGGCTGCCGGCCTGGTGGCGCGGCAGCGAAGGGACGCTGTTCCGCGACGTCGCGATCTGGGCGGGCGCGATCGCCGCGGCCTGGGGCCTCCTGCGTGCCGCGCAAGGGACGCGATGGCTGCGGACGCGCGGCGCGCTCTGCGCCGCGACGGCGGGCGTCTACGCGGGTGCGGCCATGTGCGCGATCACGATCGTCTGGACGCTGTCGGGCGTCGGCGCCGTGAACCCGGCATCCGCCCAGCTCGCCCTGTTGCATCGTCTCGGGGCCGAGCGCCGCGCTCCTGACGTTCGAGCTCCCGTCATGGCGTCGCCTGGCGTCGGACGCGGTGCCGGCCGCGCTCCGCATCGAGCCTCTCCCCTCGACGGCCCTGGGCGGCGCCGGCGCCACCGATCGGCCGCTGTATCAGGTCCCCTCGATTCCCGCGGGACAGTATCGGCTGCGGCTGCGCAGCTCAGGGGCTCCAGGGTGGCTGATGGTCGGCGTCGGGCGGGACCAGTTCTCGATCCGCAGCGGACCGCTGGCCGCTCCGCCGGCCCCGATCCTTCTCGATTTCCCCGTCGACGTCCGCGCCATCGTCGTGCGCGGCGACGAGCAGGCGCGCCGATCCATTCGCGGGCTGACCATCGAGCCGATCGCCATCGTGCCGCGCGGCGCGCGCCTGTCCGGCGAGGTGGCGCAGCGCGCGGTGCGCTACGGCACCTCGACGCTGTACTTTCTGGACGACCGCAGCTTTCCGGAACCGGAAGCTTTCTGGTTAGGCGGAGCGCGGAGCTCCTCGATCGTCCTGCAGCCCGACGTGCCGCGCGCGGTCGCGGTGCTGCACCTGCGCAACGCGCCGGTCGCCAATCGCGTTCGGATTCAGGCCGGGAGCTGGCGGGAGGAGCTGCCGCTCGGCCCGGGCGAAGAACGGCTCGTCCAGCTGCCGCTCGACATTCAGCGCGGCGCGACGCTCGTCACCGTTACGGCCTCGACCGGCTTCCGGCCCTCGGCCGTCGATTCGAACAGCCGCGACCATCGCTTCCTGGGGGTGTGGATCAGGGTGGAGTAACAGGAGATGAGGAGAAGACCTTTACAGGAGGACAAGAGATCAGGAGAAAAACAAAATCAAAACTCCTGTTCTCTTGTTCTCCTGTTCAACCTCGTGGCCTCCTGTTAGAACCGCGCGACGCCGCCGAAGTAGAATCCATTGAGATTGAGCTCGCCTTCGTCGCCTTTCACTTTGTAGAACACCACGAGCGATCGGTATCCCACCTGGGCGCCGAAGTTGTTCGTGAAATTGACGGTGCCGTAGAGATCGAAGTCGTAGTACTTGGCGCGGTAGTCTTCGTGGATCCTCTCCGGCAGCCTGATGCCGCCGAACTCTCCGGTGATGGAGATGTTCGGGACGACATAGACGCGGCCGATGACGCCGATGGCCGGAATCGGCGCCCGTGCCCTGGCGAACTCCGTGGCGAGGACGTTCCTCAGCTCCGCTTCGACGTCCGTGTATTTCGCCTCGAGCACCACGCCGACGAACCCGCGGTCGTGGTAGACGAAGTCCCACTCGTAGCCGAATCGGTACGCCTTCCACTCCAGGTTCGTCTCGACGGGGAACGTCACCGGGAACCGGATGCCGTTGAACACCACGTCCGCGGTGAGTGACCCGACGGCCTCGTAGGAGATGGGCGTGTACTCGAAGCGGAACTTGTGCTTCGTCGCGGGGCGCAGGACGAGCTTGAGCTGCCTGAATCTCGTCTGCTCGATCCCGAGGTCGCTCACGAAATCAATCCGCGATCCGGGGATGCCGGGCAGCGACTCGCTGGTGATGGCGATATCGGGCGTCGGGCTCCAGAATAATCCGCCCACCTCGACGTGGTAGGTCTCGCCTGTAGCCCGATCGGAAGTGCCGGACTGCGCGCGGGCGGATGCGGCCGGCAGACCGAAGAGCAGGCAGAGTACGGATATCGTAGCGACACGTGTGCGCATTTTTTCTTCTCGCCCCGGATTGGACAAGGGAACAAAACCCTCTTCAGGAGAGGGCCAGGCAGCCTGCTGGGAAAGGCTTGCTCAGAATAGCACAGCCCACTCGGCAAGAGGCGCATTCCGGCATCCCTCTTGCTGAGGTCGAATAGCCGGGTCGCTCCCACCCCGCGTTTACTGGCTGTTAGCGGCGTTCTTGCACGCACCAGGTACTGGAGATCCAAGATCCCGGCGGTCGCATCCAGATTTCTGCAGCCGCCCTTGGGAAGCGAGACGATCTCCTATACCAGCTGTGCCGGAGTGCTTACAGCGCCGGTAAGACCCTTTCGCTGAACGTAATCGTACTTAGAGGGGAACATCGTATGAAATCACGTGTAATGAGCCTGGTGCTGCTGGCGATGCTCGTGGCCACCGCCGCGGCCGCGCAGCAGGGAACGACGGAAGTACGCGGCAAGGTTGTCGATCCGCAAGGGGCCGTCCTGCCCGGCGTGACGGTGACCGTGCGCAATCAGGACAACGGCATGTTCCGCGAAGCGATCAGCGCCGCCGAGGGCATCTACTTCATCACCGGCCTCGTGCCCGGCGTGTACGAGATCACCGCCGAGCTGCAGGGGTTCAAGAAATACGCGCGCCAGGACGTGCGGCTCGAGATCGGGAAGACCGCGACGGTGGACGTGCCGCTGCAGGTGGGGCGCGTCGCCGAAACCATCACCGTGACGGCCGAAGCGCCGCTCGTCGACGTCACCTCGAAGGAGGTCGGCGGCAACATCGGGTCGAACGAGCTCATCGAGCTGCCGTCGATCAACCGCAACTTCATCGGGTTCATCGGCCTGCTGCCCGGGATCGTCCCGAGCATCAGCACCGAGTCGTTCGGATCCGACTCGGTCAGCGTCAACGGCTCGGACCCGCGGAACAACAACTACCTGCTCGACGGCGGCAACAACAACGACGACGTCATCGGGCAGCGCGCGGGCACGCAGGCCCGGACCGCGCTCGAGTCGGTGCAGGAATTCCAGGTCATCACCAACCAGTTCGACGCGCAGTTCGGCCGCACGACCGGCGCGATCATCAACGCGGTGACCAAGTCCGGCACGAACCGCTTCCGCGGCAGCGCCTTCGCCTTTGCCCAGGACGCCGCCTGGACCGAAAAGGACTACTTCGTCGAGAACTACGCCGACGCGCGGAACCTCAAGAAGCCCGACACCAAGCGCCAGGAGTTCGGCGGCACGATCGGCGGGCCGATCATCCGGGACCGGATGCACTTTTTCGGGAGCCTCGAGCGCGTCATGATCGATCGCGGCGCCGGCCTCGTCTTCCCGAGCCGCCCGGACCTGAACTGGAGCCCGACGACGCAGGACCGCGTGTGGAACACGCTGGCGCGCATCGACAACCAGATCACCGCGAACCATACCTGGGGCGTCCGCTACCTGCGTGAAGCTGTCGCCGCAGCGCAACCAGGCGATCGGCCAGGTCACCCCGGGCGCGATCCGCGAGGAAGACGACAAGGACCAGACGGTCCAGGCCAGCCTGTCGTCGGTGTTCGGCAACACGAAGCTGAACACGTTCCGCGCCGTGCTGGACGCAGGAGGACGTGGCCTTCGCGAACCCCTGCTTCAACACGCAACGGCCGCGACCAGGCCGCGTGCGATCCGACCCTGGCGTTCCAGACGTTCACGGACCAGCAGGCGAACACCGCGCAGGCGCGCGTCAACGACGCCTACCAGATCGAGAACACGTTCTCGTGGTTCGTGCCGGGCAAGCGCGGCGATCACGACATCAAGGTCGGCGTCCAGTACCAGTACATCAAGGCCGACAACTTCGCGCAGGACAACCTGAACGGCACGTTCGCCTTCGGTCAGAACAATCTTCCGTTCGACGCCAACAATCCGCGGACGTATCCCGACCGCCTCACGATCCGCGTGCCGGGCGAGGGCGTGGTGTTCCAGAAGGCGCACTACATCACCGGGTTCCTGCAGGACAAGTGGAAGGTGGGCAGCCGGCTGACGGCGACGCTCGGACTGCGCTACGACGTCGAGATCATCCCCGTCGAGGAGCTCGACAACCCGAGCTTCGCGGATCCGGATGACTATCCGATCGACAAGAACAACATCCAGCCGCGCGTCGGCTTCTCCTATGCGCTCGACGACGGCGCGCGCTCGGTGGTGCGCGGCGGCTACGGCCGGTTCTACGAGAAGACGCACTTCGAGCTCATCGGCGGGATCTTCAACGGCGGCGTCTTTTCCAACTCCTTCACGGTGAACTTCCCGACCGCCAATGCCGACCCCGGCCCGCGCAACGGCCAGTTGCCGACCGATCCGTTCCTGGTCAACGGTCCGATCGTGAACCGCGCACTTCTCGCGCAGCGATTCCCGGCCGGCGTGCGGCAGCGCAACACCGGCACCGTCACGCTGGACAATCCCGAGCGCATCATCCCGCGATCGGACCAGCTGTCGATCGGTTTCGAGCGTCAGCTCGGCGGGGCGTTGTCGGCGGGCGCCGACTACGTGCACGTGTGGGGCCGTGAGGGGTTCATGACGCAGGACCTCAACAAGGGCAGCCGCGCCACGACCGTGTCGACGGACCCGATCGTCCGGCCCGATCCGACCTTCGTCGCCGTGAATACGCCGATCAACACCGGCGAGACCGAGTACGACGCGCTGCTCGCGCAGGTGGAGCGGCGCTTTACCAACAACGTCAGCGTCCGCGCCTGGTACACGCTGTCCTACGCGCGCGGCAACACGAGCGGCGCCGGCCAGGCGGCCTCCAACTTCCAGGTCGGGCAGGATCTCAACCTGGCGCTGAACGAAGGGCCGACGGACTTCGATCGCCGTCACAACTTCGTCCTCAGCGGCCGCACGCTGGTGCCGTACACCCACGGCATGACGTTCAGCTGGGTGGCTCGCGCGCTGAGCGGCCTCCCGTTCACGCTGACCAACAACGTGATTGACGTGGACCGCAACGGCACCCTGTTCGATCCCATCGCGGCCTGGCACGTATACGGGCGCCGGTACGGCCCCTGCCGACAATTACACGCGTGGAGGACTACGACGGCAAGCGCAACGGCGCGCGCGGACCCGGCTTCTTCCAGCTCGACACGCGCTTCGGGTACCGCCTGCGCATCCCGGAGGGCCGCACGCTGGACATCTCGGCCGACATCTTCAACCTGACCAACCGCGCGAACTTCGCGATTCCGTCGGGCAACCAGGCGGCGCCGGCGACGTTCCTCGTGATCAGCGCGCTGCGCGACGGCGCCACGCCGCGCACGCTTCAGCTCGGCATCCGGTTCGGCTTCTAGCTTCTAGCGACAGCCGTTTGCTGTCGCAAGGGCGGGCGCTTCGTGCGCCCGCCCTTTTTTTATTGCTCGTGGGGCCCCACCCCCACTCGCTGCGGCTCGACTCGCTCCGCTCGCTCGCCGCGGCCGCAGGCGCTTTTTTCGGCGCAGCCGTAAGAGCTGAGTTCCCTTGAACGGGCCCGCGGCGAACGGGCTGCTATACTCAACTTCAGATGGGCCCCGCCTTTCGACGTCTTCTTCCCTACGTCCTCCGCTACCGCCGCCAGTTCCTCCTCGGGCTCGTGTGCGTCGTGCTCTCGTCCACGTTCCAGTTGCTCGGGCCGTGGGTGCTGAAGTTCGCGATCGACGATCTGTCGCGCGCGGTAACGCGGCAGAAGCTCGCGACCTACGCGGCGCTGATCCTCGGCGTGGCGTGCGTGCGCGCCGTCTTCCTGTTCCTGATGCGGCGGATCATCATCGGCGCATCGCGTGATATCGAGTACGACCTCAGGAACGCCTTCTTCGCCCGCCTGCAGCAGATGCCGCTCGGCTACTACCAGGCGCGCCGGACCGGCGACCTGATGTCGCGCGCGACCAACGACCTCAACGCCGTCCGGACGATGATCGGCCCGGCGATCATGTATTCGGCCAGCACGATCCTGGTGTTTGCCGTGGCCATCATCCTGATGGTGTCGATCGACGGACGGCTGACCCTCATCGCGCTCCTCCCGCTGCCGCTCGTGTCGATCAGCGTCAAGTACTTCGGCAGCGCGATTCACCGCCGCTTCGAGGCGATCCAGGCGCAGCTCTCCGACCTGAGCGCGGTCGTCCAGGAAACGCTGTCGGGCGTGCGCGTCGTGCGGGCCTACAATCAGGAGCCGTACGAGGTCCAGCGCTTCGCCGCCGCGAACGACGAGTACGTCCGCCGCAACCGTGTCCTGATCCGCCTGCAGGGCCTCTTCTATCCGAGCATGACGCTCTTCCTCGGGCTCGGGTCGCTGCTCGTGCTCTGGGCCGGCAGCCGGGAAGTGATCCGCGGGCGCATCACGCTCGGCGAGTTCGTGGCGTTCAACTCCTACCTCGTGATGCTGAGCTGGCCGATGATTGCGTTCGGCTGGGTGACCAACATGCTCCAGCGCGGGATGGCCTCGTGGAAGCGGATGCTCGAGATCCTCGACGCGACGCCCGACATCAGCGACGCGCACGTCACGCCAGCGGGCCGCTCTGTCGCGATCGCCGGGGCCATCGAGATCCGCGATCTCGTCTTCACGTACCCGGGATCCGACCGGCCGGCGCTCGATGGCATCTCGCTCCGCATCGAACGGGGCCAGACGGTCGCGTTCGTCGGCGCGACCGGGTCCGGCAAGTCCACGCTCGTCAGCCTGCTGCCGCGCCTGCACGAACCGCCCCCGGGCACCGTGTTCCTCGACGGCATCGACGTCCGCGAGATTCCGCTCGCCACGCTGCGCGGCGCGATCGGCGTGGTCCCGCAGGAGCCGTTCCTGTTCTCGGACGCCATCGCGGAGAACATCGCGTTCGGCGTCCAGGTCCCGGGCGCGGACGGGAACGCCGACCTCGAGCGCCGCGTCCAGGAGGCGGCCGCTGTGGCGCGTCTCGACAAGGACGTCGGATCGTTTCCCAACGGGTACAAGACGGCGGTCGGCGAGCGCGGCATCACGCTCTCCGGCGGACAGAAACAGCGCACCGCCCTCGCGCGCGCGCTGATGGTGGATCCCCGCGTCCTCATCCTGGACGACGCGTTGTCGGCCGTGGATACGTACACGGAAGAGGAGATCCTGATGCGCCTCGAGGCCGTGATGCGCCAGCGGACGTCGATCATCGTGGCGCACCGGATCTCGACCGTGCGCGGCGCCGATCAGATCTTCGTGCTCGACCATGGCCGGCTGGCCGAGCGCGGATCGCACGATGCGCTCGTCGCCCACGGCGGTCTGTACGCCACCCTGTACAGGCGGCAACTGCTCGAAGAGGAGCTGGCGGCGTCATGAGCGGGCAGCTGGAAGCTGGAAGCTGGAACTGGAGCTGATGTCTTTCCACGAAGAAGAAATCCTCGGCAAGGCCTACGACGCACGCCTGATGCGCCGGCTGCTCCAGTACCTGCGGCCGTACAAGCCGCAGGTGGCGCTGGCGCTCGCCGCGATCATCTCGGCCTCGGTCCTGCAGCTCGCGCAGCCGTACCTGATGAAGCTGGCGATCGATCGCTACATCGCCAACGGCGATCTGCAGGGCGTCGATCGGATTGCGCTGGCCTTCCTCGCGATCCTGATCGGCTCGTTCGTGCTCGAGTTCGTGCAGACCTGGACGCTCCAGATGACCGGCCAGCGGATCATGTACGACATGCGCATGCAGATCTACCGGCACCTGCAGCGCATCGACCTCCAGTTCTACGACCGCAACCCCGTCGGCCGGCTCATGACCCGGGTGACGACCGACGTCGACGTGCTCAACGACATGTTCACGGCCGGCGTGGTCTCCATCTTCGGGGACATCTTCACGCTCGCCGGCATCATGATCGTGCTCGTCACGATGGACTGGCGGCTCGCGCTCGTGACCTTTGCCGTCCTCCCGCTCATCGTCCTCGTCACGCAGTGGTTCCGCCGCAACGTCCGGGAGTCGTACCGGACCGTGCGCGCCTGGGTGGCGCGGATCAACGCGTTCCTGCAGGAGCACATCACCGGCATGGCGACGGTGCAGCTCTTCCGCCGCGAGCGCCGCACGTTCGAGCGGTTCGACGAGATCAACCGGAAGCACCGGGACGCCAACATCGATTCGATCCTGTTCTACGCCGTGTTCTACCCGGCCATCGAGGTGATCGGGGCCCTCGCGTCGGCGCTGATCATCTGGTTCGGCGGCGGCTGGACGCTGCAGGGAACGCTCACCATCGGATCGCTGGTCGCGTTCCTGCTCTATTCGGGCCGCTTCTTCCGCCCGATCAGCGACATGTCGGAAAAGTTCAACGTCCTCCAGGCCGCGATGGCGTCCTCGGAGCGCATCTTCAAGCTCCTCGATACGCCGATCACGATCGAGTCGCCGGACTGCGGTCGACTCGGGATCCGGGATTCGGAGCCGGATCCGTTGTCAACAAGCTTCCGAGTCCCGAGTCCCGGATCCCGGAGTCCCGTCCCGGACTCTGGCTCCATAGGGCACATCATCTTCGACCGCGTGTCCTTCGCCTACGACGGCGAGAACGAGGTCCTGCGCGACGTCTCCTTCGAGGTCCGGCCGGGCGAGCGCGTCGGCATCGTCGGCGCGACCGGCGCCGGGAAGTCGACGCTCATCAACCTCCTGCTGCGGTTCTACGACGTGACGCGCGGCCGGATCCTCGTCGACGGCGTCGACGTGCGCGACATGGATCTCACGCGCCTGCGGCGGCTGTTCAGCCTCGTCCTGCAGGACGTGCACCTGTTCTCGGGCACGATCGCCGCCAACATCCGGCTGGGCGAGGCCGCGATTGACGACGCGGCGGTGAAGCGCGCCGCGGAGGCGGTGCACGCGGACCGGTTCATCGACTGGCTTCCGGGCGGGTACGCGGGCGCGGTTGCCGAGCGCGGGGCCACGCTCTCGGTCGGTCAGAAGCAGCTGCTCTCGTTCGCGCGCGCGCTGGCGTTCAACCCGCGGATTCTCGTCCTCGACGAGGCGACGTCGAGCGTCGACACGAAAACCGAGCTGCTGATTCGCGACGCGCTGCACGTGCTGATGGCCGGCCGCACGACGATCGCCATCGCGCACCGGCTCTCGACGATTCAGGACATGGACAAGATCCTGGTCCTGCACAAGGGACAGCTGCGCGAATCCGGCCGCCACCAGGATCTGCTGGCGCAGCGGGGGATCTACTACAAGCTCTACCAGCTGCAGTATCGGGATCAGGAGAGCGCGGGCGGGACGGAGCGCGTGGAGGCGATCAGCGCGGAGTAGAGGCAACGGAGGGGACGGAGCCAACGGAACGAATCAACCTATTCAACATCGGTCAACACGGAGCAACGGAGGCACGGAGGAACGGAGAACAAAAATCAAAAACTTTTGTTTTCTCCGTGTCTCCGTGTCTCCGTGTTTTGCGACGTTGAATAGATTGGCTCCGCTGGCTCCGTCACCTCCGGTGCCTCATCCCCCGGCTGTCTTTCACGACCGGCGTCATGCGAGGCGCCGGCGGCGGCTGCGCGGCCTCGCGCTGCCGGAACAGCCGATCGACCAGCGTCGGCGTGCTGGCCTTGGGGTTCCATCCGAGCCGCAGGACCGTGATGCCCGCCGGCCGCCGTCCGAGCGCGAGCGCCTCGTGACAGCTCCACATGTAAATATCGATGTGGCGGCCCTGGACGGCCGGTCCCGTGTCCATCACCGTGTAGATGCCGTTGTATCGGTCGCCCAGCCGCTCGACCTGGATGACCGACCCGACCGGGAGTAAATCCGGGTCGGCGGCGGCGATTCCCGTCCGCACGTTCACCCCGGACGCCGTCGTCGTCCCCTTGCAGTACGCCGTGGCCGTGAACCTCAGCCGGGCGCCGGGCGCGGGGGTGGCGGTCGCCTCACGCAGCTCCGCCTGGCGCGCCGCATAGCGCGAATCCAGGATCGTCACTTCGTACAGGAAGGCAAAGGCCACGGCGGCTACTCCTGTTGCGACGATCTTCCGGCCGAGGGATCGGGACAGCAGCATAAGTGCGGACTGAACGACGAAACCTACCAGGAGAGCTTCGCGAGCCGCCGGGGGAAGAACTCCACTATAGACGTCCGGCAGGGGCCGCGTCAAAGAGGAAACCCCGGTATTTCGGACCCTCTCGACGACACAAAGCCTTATTTATCAGTATGTTGACGATCCTGTTGGGCTGCCGCGAGGCGCCGGTGGGCCACGATCATCGCGAGAGAGACGCGGTACGCGGCCATCGAGAGCCCCATGGCCACGATCGTCGAGCCCAGGCAATAGGCCCAGAGCAGGGGAGCCAGGCTCCGGGCGAGGGTCCGGAACTCACCCCACGAGGCGGCCGCCAGCGATTCTCGAAAATCCTTCAGCAAGCCGGGGGGGACATCGACGCCCAGGAGCGTCGCGCCGAGCGAGGGTGACGACCGAGTAGTAGGCGGGCATGATCCATGGGAGGTTCGCGCACACGCCCGAGCAGTACCGCAACCCGGTTGAGGCGGAACGCGAACGCGACGACCAGGCCGAGGACGATGTGCAGCCCCAGGAACGGGGAGAACCCGAAGAACACGCCCACCGCGAAGGCGGCCGCGGTCCGGTGCGGGGTGTCGTGCGTGTGAAGCAGCTGATCGAGCCACCGGCGGACGCGTCGGGATCGCAGCATGTGCCGGTCAGAAGTGGACGAAGCCGGCCGGCAGGGGTTCGAGCGTCCCGTTGCGGAGCAGTCCGCTGGAGCGGTCCGCCGTCACCTCGCCGATGCGCGTCACCGCCACGCCGCGCGCTTCGCGGATGACGGCGCGCAGCCGCCCGCGGGCGCGCCGCGGCACGGTGAACAACAGCTCGTAGTCGTCGCCCCCGGCCGCGCACGCGCTGACCGGGTCGCGGCCGGCCGCGGCGAACCAGGTCCGCGCGCCCGCGTGCAGCGGCAGCAGAGCCGGGTCGATCGCCACGCCGGCCCCGCTCGCGCCGGCGATCTGCGCGACGGCGTCGGCGAGGCCGTCGCTCAGGTCCATGCACGCGCTGGCGGCCCGGTTCCGTCCGAGCAGCGCCCCGATGCGGGCCCGAGGCTCCGGGCGGCAATGCCGCGCAACGCACTCCGCGAGGCCGGGGTCCTCGGGCCGGCCGACCAGCTCCGGCTCGCGCGTGCCCGGCGGGGCGCCGGCGATCGGCCCGGCGTTCGCGCGCAGCCATTCGAGGCCGGCGGCCGCCGCGCCCAGCTGCCCGGTGACGTAGACCGCGTCGCCCGGCTTCGCGCCGTCCCGCTTGAGGATCTTCCGCGGCCTGACGCTGCCGACGAGCGTGACGTCGATGATGAGCGGCCCCGGGGACCGCGTGATGTTGCCCCCGGCCAGCGCGATGCGCGACGCCGAGGCGAGATCCATCAGGCCGTCGAGCAGCCCGTCGACATCCGCGACGGCCGCGTCCGGCGGCAGCATGAGCGAGAGCAGCGCGAACCGCGGCGCGCCGCCCATCGACGCCACGTCGCTGACGTTGACGGCGAGCGCCTTGTAGCCGATGTCGGATGGGGAGGAGAAGCGCCGATCGAAGTGGACGCCTTCGACGAGCGCGTCCGTCGTGAGCACCATGCAGCGCGCCGCGATCCGGCGCCGCCACGGCGGCATCGTCGCCGATGCCGACGAGGAGCCCGGGTGGAGCGGGGGGCAGGCGGCCGCGGATCCGTTCGATCAGTGCCCGCTCGCCGGTGTCGGAGACGCGTGGGCGTCCGCCGCTACCGGGCAAACTCAACGGCGCGGGTCTCCCTGATGACGGTGACCTTGATCTGGCCCGGGTACTCGAGCTCGTTCTCGATCCGCTTGGCGATGTCCTTCGAGAGCCACACGGTCGCCTCGTCCGAGATCCGTTCGCTTTCGACGACGATGCGGATCTCGCGGCCGGCCTGGAGGGCGAACGACTTCGAGACGCCTTCGAACGAATCGGCGATCCCTTCGAGCTTCTCGAGCCGCTTCACGTACGACTCGAGGATGTCGCGGCGGGCGCCGGGGCGCGCGGCGGAGATCGCGTCGGCCGCCTGCACGATCATCGCCTCGAGCGACGGCCAGTCGATGTCCATGTGGTGGGCCGCGACCGCCATCAGGACCGGCTCGCTCTCGCCGTGCTTGCGGAGGAACTCGAGGCCGAGCTCGAGGTGCGTGCCCTGGAGATCGCGGTCGATCGCCTTGCCGATGTCGTGCAGGAACGCGGCGCGCGCCGCGACGTGTCCGTTCAGCCCGAGCTCCTTCGCCATGATGCCGGCGAGGAACGCGACTTCCTTGGAGTGATTGAGGACGTTCTGGCCGTAGCTGGTGCGGAACTTCAGGCGTCCCATGAGGCGGAGCACTTCGGGATGGAGATCGAAGAGCCCGAGCTCGAAGGCGGCGGCTTCGCCTTCCTTGCGGACGGTCTCCTGCATGTCGGCCTTGACCTTCTCGACGATCTCCTCGATGCGGGCCGGGTGGATGCGGCCGTCGGCGATGAGGCGCTCGATCGCCTGGCGCGCCACTTCCCGGCGGAACGGATCGAAGCTCGAGAGGATGATCGCGCCCGGCGTGTCGTCGACGATCAGCTCGACGCCGGTGGCGGTCTCGAGCGCGCGGATGTTCCGCCCCTCGCGGCCGATGATCCGGCCCTTGAGGTCGTCGCTCGGCAGATCGACGACCGAGACGGTGGTCTCGATCGCGTGCTCGGCGGCGCTGCGCTGGATGGCGTCGGTGATGATCTGCTGCGCGCGGGCGGCGGCGGTCTCGCGCGCCTCGGTCTCGAGCCGCTTGACCATGTTGGCGGCGTCGCGGCGGGCGTCCCCTTCAATCTGCTTGAGCAGCAGCTCGCGGGCCTCGTCGGCGCTCAGCCCGGCGACGCGCTGCAGCTCGCGCTGGCGATCGGCGGCGAGCTGTTCGACGCGCGCGGCGGCCGCGGCGGCGCGCTGCTCGTGCGCGGCGAGGGCCTTCTCGCGCCCGCGGAGGTCCTGTTCCAGCCGGTCGGTCGCGGCGAGGCGATCGGCGAGCGCGCGCGTCTTGTCGGCAAGCCCCTCTTCGAGCCCGACGATCTGCTGGCGGCGCTCGCGCGCCTGCCGTTCGCTTTCGGCGGCGAGCTCGTGCGCTTTCTCACGGGCTTCGAGGGCCGCTTCCTTGCGGAGGCTCTCGGCATCGCGCTCGGCTTGCTTGAGCACGCGATGGCATTCGTCGTGGGCTTGCTTGAGGACGCCGGCGGCGGCGCGGCGACGGGTCGTGGCCCCCCAGAGGAGGGCACCTGCCGCAAGCACGCCGGCCACGATGCCGGCGATGGCGGCCAGGCCATAGGGTGTCCCCATAGGAAGATCCCCGAAACCTGACCCTTCCGGGCCAGGGGGTGAGTCTCGTCTGGCGTTCAGAAATTGAGAAAGATGAGGAAAGGCCCCGCTTTGCCGTGTGGGGAGGTCGGATGAACCTGCGTAGAGCAGGTGGAACCGCTGCACAAGCCACGCTTCAGGCTTCCTCTTACAGAGGCATGCACACCACGCGGCGTCGCGATTCTCTTAGGTGAAACGTTGGCTCAAACGAGCCTCCGAGCCATCACGCGCAAAGCAGGGAGCTCAAACTCCTCGGCGATCTTACTTCAGTCGGGAGCGGGAGTCGAGGAGCGCGTTGCGAGGGGTGACTTTGGTCCGGGTCGTGGCCTCGCGTCGCCTGTTTCCGGCTGCGCGGGGTAAGGGCGGGCTATTGCGCGACGGCCTGCGGCGGCTCGAGTCCCAGGGCGAGATCGAGCATGCGCTCGAGCGCTTCCGCCCGTTCGGCGACGCTGTCCTGCTGGAGGCGCCTCTCGTCGCGCGACCGGAAGTACTCGTCGGCGATGTTGAGCGCCGCGAGGACCGAGAGCTTCAGGGTGTCGCCGGCGGGCGACTCGACGGCCGCCAGGCGCATCTTCTCGTCCACATACGCCGCCAGCTCGGCCACGTAGGCCGGATCGAGACCGCTCCGGATCGGGTACTCCTGCCCGTGGATCTGGACGCTCACAACGCGGGACGGATCAGACATTCTGTAAGGGTTCCGCTGGGTTCCACTGGGTTCCACTGGGTTCCGCGGGGTTCGGTTCCGCGGGTTCCGCAGGGTTCGGTTCCGCCAGGTTCGGTTCAAGGTTCTGCGGCAGCGACCGACGCCGAACGAACGAGAACGGGAACGAACGAATAACCGAGAACAAAGAACCGAGAACGTCAGTTAGAGATTCAAACTCTCGATCTGCGCCAGCATGTCCCCGACCCGTGAACGGATCAGCTCGCGTTCCTCGCGGAGGGCGGCGATCTCGACGCCGGTGCCTTCGGCTTCCGCGACGCGCGCCTTCATCGCCTCGACCTCGCGCGTCAGCCGCGCGTTCTCGTCCGACACGCGGCTGTGATCGCCCCGCAGCCGATCGATCATGCCGACGAGCAGTTTGACTTTCTCCTCGAGCCGATCGATGGGCTCGAGATCCACCCGCGTCATCACAGCCTTCGCCACGTCGTGCTCCTTTATCTCCGCTCCGCTCCGTGCGCGGCGCGGAGCGCGTCGACGATCCGCTCGGTCGCCGCCTGCGCTTCCTCGTCGGTCAGCGTCCGCTCCGCCGCGCGGAACGTCAGGCGCAGCGACAGGCTGACACGGCCGTCGGGGACGCCTTTGCCCTGATACCGATCGAACTCGGCGATCGATGCGAGGGTGGCCGGCGCCGCCGAACGGATAGTGCCACGAACGGCAGCGGCAGGCAAGGTGTCGTCGACGAGGATCGAGACGTCGCGAACAATCGACGGGAACCGCGGCAGCGAGTCGGCGCGCAGGTCGTCCGGCGCCGCGAGGGCGCCGAGCGCTTCCGTATCGATCTCCGCGACGTACATCTCTTCACCCGCCGGAAAACCCCGCGCCTCGGCGATTCCCGGCAGGAGCTGTCCCACCACGCCGAGCCGCGTGCTCCCGGCGCGCACGTCGGCCGCGCGGCCGCGCACGAGATACGGGCAGCCGGACGCGACGAAGTCCGGCGCGCTCACGGCGTACGCCGAGCACAGCAGTTCGACGGCCCCTTTGGCGTCGAAGAAGTCCACCGCGCGCGCCGGCGCCGACCAGTGCGGCTCGGACGCGGCGCCGGACCACGCGAACGCGGCCGACCGTCCTTCGCCGGACGGCGTGAACCGGCTGCCCGTTTCGAACAGCCGGACGTCCTTCCGGCCGCGCCGGCGGTTGTGCGCGCAGGATTCGACGAGCCCCGGGATGAGCGACGGCCGCAGGACCGCGAACTTCTCAGAGAGCGGGTTCGCGATGGCGGGCGGCTCGACCCCCGGATCGCAGAACGGCAGCGCCGCCGGCTTCTCGATGAACGCGAACGTCATCGACTCGGAGAACCCGGCCGACGTCAGCGCCAGCCGCACGAGACGATCGCGCGCGATCCGCGGATCGGGAGGCGGCTGATGGGTCGCCAGGGGCGGGAACCGGACCGGCAGGCGATCGAACCCGTAGTGACGGCCGACCTCCTCGATCAAATCCACTTCGCGCGTGACGTCCACGCGGAACGAGGGGACGGTCACCGTCCATTCGTCCTTGCCGGCGCGCACGCGGAAGCCAAGAGCCTCGAGATAGCGCGGAACATCGTCGGGAGGAACGGGTTGCCCGAGGAGCCGCGCGATGCGGGACGCCCGGAGCACGATCTCCTTCGGCTGCCGCGGCCTCGGGTAGCGATCGATCATGGAAGCGCCTTCGGCACGCCGGCGCCAATCCGCACGAACAACTCCGCGGCCCGGGCAATGCCGTTCAGGGGCATCTCGATATCGCCGCCCCGCTCGAACCGTATCGACGCTTCGGTCTTCAAGCCGAGCTTCTTGCTCGTCCTGCGAACCGCCGTCGGTTCGAAGTACGCGCTCTCCAGCGCGATCCATTTGGTCGTCGATGAAATCTCGGAATTCGCGCCGCCCATGACGCCGCCGATCGCCACCGCGCGTTTTGCGTCGGCGATGACCAGCATGTCGGCGTCGAGGGTGCGGTCGATGCCGTCGAGCGTGCGCATCGGCTCCTTCGCGACAGCACGGCGCACGACGATCCGGTTGCCGCGCAAGCCGTTCGAGATCGAAGGCATGCATCGGCTGGCCGATCTCCAGCATCACGTAGTTCGTGACGTCGACGATGTTGTTGATCGCGCGGACACCGGCGGCCTCGAGGCGCTCGCGCAGCCAGTCCGGCGAAGGCGCAATCGTGACCTGGAAGACTTGCGCGCAATAGCGGGGGCACAGGTCCGGCGCCTCGATGACGACGTCAAGCGACTCTGGCGCGGGTCCGTGACCAGGAATCGGAGTCCTGATCGCCGCCGATCACCGGTATGTGTGAGATCTCCAGCACTGCAGGAAGGCCCCAGATCGCCGAGGCTTCGCGCGCGAGCCCGATGTGGCTCAGGCAATCCGGTCTGTTGGCCGTGATCTCGAAGTCGATGACCGGCTCGCGGCCGTATTCCACACCGGCGACCTCGAAGCCGCGGAGACTGATCTCCCGTGCGACGGTATCCACGTCGGCCGTGACGGGCACGATCTCGCGCAGCCAGTTGTAGACGAGCCTCACAGCGGGAACTGCTCCAGGAAGCGCAGATCGTTCTCGTAGAACAGGCGGATGTCCTCGACGCCCCACTTCAGCAGCGCGACGCGCTCGATCCCCAGGCCGAAGGCAAAGCCCGTGTAGCGCTCGGGGTCGTAGCCGACGGCCTCGAACACCGCCGGGTGCACCATGCCGCTGCCGAGGATCTCCACCCACCCGGTCCGCTTGCACATGCCGCAGTTCAATCCGCCTTCGCTCGCTGCGCCGTTCGAGTCGAGCTTCGGCGCGATAAACCCCGTTCCGCCGCACGATCCGCAGCTGATGTCCACTTCGGCGCTGGGCTCGGTGTACGGGAAGAAGCTCGGACGGAACCGCAGCTTGCGCTCGGCGCCGAAGAGCTCGCGCAGAAGGGCGAACAGCGTCCCCTTGAGATCGGCGAGCGAGATGTCCTCCCCGACGACCAGCCCTTCGACCTGGGTGAACATGGGGCTGTGCGTGAGGTCGAGGTCGTCGCGCCGGTACACGCGCCCGGGTGCGATCAGCCGCACCGGCGGCTGGTGCTGTTCCATGTAGCGGATCTGCATCCCCGACGTGTGCGTGCGCAGGAGCGTGGCGGGCGAGCCGACGAGCGAAGTCAGGGGCGCCGCGAGATACAGCGTGTCCTGCATGTCGCGCGCGGGATGGTCGGCCGGCATGTTGAGCGCTTCGAAGTTGTGATAGTCGTCCTCGAGCTCCGGCCCCTCGAGCACGAGGAACCCCATGCGGCTGAAGATCGCTTCGATGCGTTCGCGCAGAATCGTGAGGGGATGACGGTGCCCGAGGACGGGACGACGGCCCGGCAGCGTGACGTCCAGCGCACCCACAGGCGGCCGCGACGCCTCGGACGCCGCGAGGCGTGCGTCGAGGCTCGTTTCGATCTGCTGCTTGAGCTCGTTCGCCAGCTTGCCGAGGAGCGGACGGTCGTCGGCGGGTGCGGACCCGAGCGCCTTGAGCAGCGCGGAGACGAGCCCCCCTTTGCGCGCGAGATACCGGTCCCGCACGGCCCGGAGCGCGGGCGCGCTCGTCGCCTCTGCGAGATCCCGCTCGAACTGCGCCCGGAGCGTCTCGATGGGGATGGAAGGATCAGACAGTGCGCGAACCCTCGAGCCCGGCTACGCGCGTGCGGAAGCAGCCGCTCGCGCCTTGGGCCTTGCCGCCTTGGCCAGCCCTGACGCGACCCGCCGTTGGATCGGAGGCTTCGCGTCCGACGCCACCTTCACGAGCCGCGCAAATGCGGCCGGCTGCGTGACGGCGAGGTCCGCGAGCGTCTTTCTGTCGATCGTGTTTCCGGCGGCCTTCAGCCCGGCGATGAGCTGGCCGTAGGTCAGCCCGTTCTCGCGCGCCGCCGCGTTGATCCGCATGACCCACAGCCGGCGGAAGTCGCGCTTCTTCCGGCGCCGCCCGACGAACGCATACTTCAGCGCCGTGTCGACCGATTCCTTGGCCGAGCGATACAGCTTGCTCTTGGTCTGATAGAAGCCCTTGGCGCGTGCGAGCAGCTTCTTCCGCTTCGCGCGCCGGACATTTCCACGTTTGACTCTCATCTTTACTGATCCTCAAAGCCTCCTGCTTCCCGCTGGGAGCTGGAAGCTGGAAGCTGGCAGCTCTTACGCGTACGGCAACATCTTGCGCAGCGACGCCTGGTCGGCCTTCGACACGACGACCGTGCCCTTGAGACCGCGCTTCCGGCTGCGGGTCTTGCTCGTCAGGATGTGCTGCTTGAACGCCTTGCTCCGGACGAACTTCCCCTTCGCCGTCTTCTTGAAGCGCTTCGCGGCGCCCCGGTGTGTCTTCAACTTCGGCATGATCTCGCTCTTCTCTTCCTTTACTGCTCGTGGGCGCTCTTATTCTTGTGGGGGTTCCGGCTCTTTCGCTTCCGCCTCTTTCTTCGCGGCCGGCTTCTTTCCCGCTTTCCCGGACAGAATCGTGTGCATCTGGTTGCCCTCCTGCCGGGGCGACGTTTCCGCGATCGCCACCTCCGTCAGGTCGTCGATCAGGCGCTCCAGGATCCGCCGGCCAATCTCCGGGTGCGCCATCTCGCGCCCGCGGAAGAAGATCGTCGCCTTGACCTTGTCGCCGTCAGCCAGGAAGCGCTCGATGTGCTTCTTCTTGAACTGATAGTCGTGCTCGTCGACCTTCGGCCGGAACTTGATCTCCTTGACCTCGATGATCTTCTGGTGCTTCTTGGCCTGCCGGGCGCGCTTCTGCTCCTGATACTGATAGCGCCCGAAGTCCATGATGCGGCAGACCGGCGGCGTGGCGGTCGCGGCGATCTCGACGAGGTCGAGCCCTTTCCCCTTCGCGATGGTGAGGGCCTGCTGGGGGGGCATGATCCCCAGCTGCAGTCCTGTGTCGTCGATGACGCGCACCTCGCGCACCCTGATCCGTTCGTTCACCCGGGTGCGGTCATCCCGCCGCGGGCTTCGGTCGTATGCGATAAAAACCTCCCCGAACTCTTGTGGCTACGCCGCCCGCTCCCGGACTTCCTCGGACACCCCGCGCAGGAACTCGTCGACGCTCCGGGCGCCCTGGTCCCCGCCCGCTCGCGTCCGGACCGCCACCGTCCCATCGGCGGCCTCCCAATCCCCCACTACCAGCATATAGGGAATCTTCTGCAGCTGGGACTCGCGGATTTTATATCCAATCTTTTCCGGCCGCTCGTCGAGCTCCACCCGCAGCCCGGCCGCGGCCAGGCGGTCCCGCACCGACCGGGCGTACTCCACCTGGCGGTCCGTAATCGGCAGGACAATGACCTGCACCGGCGCCAGCCAGAGCGGGAACGCCCCCGCGTAGTGCTCGATGAGCAGCGCGACGAACCGCTCGAAGCTCCCGAAAATCGCCCGGTGAATGACCACCGGCCGGTGCTCGGCGTTGTCGGCCCCGATGTACTTCAGGTCGAAGCGCTCCGGCATCTGGTAGTCGAGCTGAATCGTGGCGCACTGCCACTTGCGCCCGATCGCGTCGGTGACGTCGAAATCGATCTTCGGGCCGTAGAAGGCGCCGTCGCCCTCGTCGATCCGGTAGGGCTGGCCCACGGCCTCGAGCGCCCGCTTCAGCTCGCGTTCCGCGTGGTCCCACGTCTCGATCGTGCCGAGGAACTCCGGGGGCCGCGTCGACAGCTTCATCTCGGGCGTCATCCCGAAGTCGCTGTACACGCGCTGAACGAGCCGCAGGAGCCGCTCGACCTCCTCGCCGATCTGCGATTCCATCACGAAGCAGTGCCCATCGTCCTGGCTGAACTGCCGGACACGCGTCAGCCCGGACAGCACGCCGGACGCCTCGTTGCGATGCAGAGGCGTCTGCTCGTGATAGCGGAGCGGCAGATCCCGGTAGCTCCGGATCTCGTTCGCGTACATGAGGAAGTGCCCCGGGCAGTTCATCGACTTGAGCCCCATCTGCTCGTTGTCGGACTCGACGAGGAACATGTTCTGCCGGTAGTGCTGCCAGTGCCCCGAGGTCTCCCACAGCGCCTTGTTGAAGACGATCGGCGCCTTCACCTCGACGTAGCCGGCCGGAATCAGGATCCCCCGCATGTAGTCGGCGAGGATGTTCCACAGAATCGTGCCCTTCCCGAGCCAGAACGTGGCGCCCGGCGCCCACGGGTGAAACATGAACAGGCCGAGGTCCTTCCCGAGCTTGCGATGGTCGCGCTTCTTCGCCTCCTCGGCGCGCTGCAGGTGCGCCTTCAGATCGGCGTCGTTGAGAAACGCGGTTCCGTAGACGCGCTGCATCGGCTTGTTTCGCGCGTCGCCCTTCCAGTACGCGTTGGACGTGGTCAGCAGCTTGAACGCCTTCAACCGCCCGGAGGACGGCACGTGCGGCCCGACGCAGAAGTCCACGAACGTCTCGCGATCCTTGATCGTGTAGCAGGAGACCTCGGCCTGCCCCTCGGTCTTCTCCTCGATCAACTGGACCTTGAGCGGCTCACCCTTCTTCGAGAAGAACGCGATCGCCTCGGCGCGCGGCCACATCTGCCGCTCGTAGGGGAGATCCTGCGCCGCGAGCTCCTTCATCTTCTTCTCGATCGCCTCGAGGTCCTCCGGCACGAACGGCCGTTCGACGACGAAGTCGTAGAAGAAGCCCTCGTCGGTCGCCGGCCCGATCCCGCACTGCGTGCCGGGAAAGAGCTTCGTGACCGCCGCCGCCATCAAGTGCGCGGTGCTGTGCCGGTACAACCCCAGCGCCTCGGGACTCTCCGGGGTGACGATGCGCACCGCGGCGTCCTGCGCCAACGGGTACGTCAAATCGGCCAGCCGCCCATCGACGACTGCGGCCAGCGCAGCCTTCGCGAGCCGCGGAGAGATCTGTCCCGCCACGTCGCCAGGCGTAGACCCGGCGGGCATGCGACGGCTCGAGCCGTCGGGCAGTGTGACGGATATCTCGGACATGAAAATGCGGATAGGTGGCGAAGTCGTCTCTCTTTTGGGGACCCTTCGACCCGCCGTGATCAGGGACTCGCTCAGGGCTTTCGACTCGCCCTTTACGGGCGTCCCATGAGCGAGGACCGATCCGGCCGCGTCGAGTGGTAGGCACGAGCGGACTCGAACCGCTGACCTCCTGCGTGTCAAGCAGGCGCTCTAACCAACTGAGCTACGCGCCTATGTCTTGAAAACACTGGCCTTACCGAACGGACAGTTTAGCAGAGGGGGTCCGAGCTGGTCAACGACTTGAAAACCGGCCGCGATCTATTTGACCGGCTATTTGACCAGGCCTTTTTTCAGGCGCTCGAGGGCCGCGTCGAGGATCGGATCCTTGTCGGACGTCGCCGCGCCGAACTCGACGACGTCGGCGTCGTCCACGTCCACGTCGGGGTCGAGTCCCTTGCCCTGGATCGGGGCCTCGCGAACCATTGATACGACCGGCTTTTCCGCGGGCTGGGTCGCGCTGTCGGGCCTGCGCGCCGGGCTCTCGGCGGGCTTCGCCGCCTGGGCGGCCACGCTGCCCGGCCGGTAGTAGCTCGCGTAGGTCAACCAGAGGGCGCGGCCTTCCGGCAGCTTCACCAGCTTCTGCACGGCGGCGCGTCCGATCGTGTGCTCGCCGACGAGCTCCGCGCGCTTGTTGCCGCTGAGCGCCGCGGCGAAGACCTCGGCTGCCCCGGCGGTCCCGCTGGTGATCGAGATCTGGACGGGGAGCGTGACCGCGCCGTCGCCGGCGCGCGCCTCGACGGTTTCCTTCGCCTCACCCTTGCGCCCCGCCTTGATTGCCAGCGTGCCGGACTTGACGAAGAGGCGGGCCGCCGCGATGCCGTTCTCGATCGGCCCCTCGGCCGTTCGCCGGACGTCGATGATGAGCGATTTCGCGCCCGACTTCGAGACGTCGGCGATCTGCTTGCGCAGGTCCTCGACGACGCCGGCCCGGAAGCTGGCGATGCGGACGTAGCCTGCCTCGGGCGAGAGCAGCGGCAGATCCACGGTGTTCGAGCTCTTCGCGGCCGGAGCGTCGCGGCCGGCGAGGCTGATAAGACGTCCGGTCACCACCGGCCCGGCCGCCTTTTCACGCACCAGCGACACCTCGTGCGGGTCCGCCGCGTTGCCGCGGATGACCGTCAACGTGACTTTCGAGCCGGGCTGGCCGCGAAGCAGGCGCATCCCTTCGAACACCGACATGTCCCGCGCCGGCTTGCCGTCGATCGCCCGCACGTAGTCGCCGGTCTGCAGGCCCGCCTTGGCGGCGGGAGATCCGTCGCGCGCCGCGATCACTCGAAGGTAGAACTGGCGCGTCAGCTCGAGGCCGAGTTCCCCTTCCGGAATCGCGCTTCCGGATTCGACGTCCGCCAACAGTTTGGCGTTGAGGTAGGCGCTGTCGGGATCCAGCCCGTCGGCCAGGCCCTTCATCGCCCCTTCCATGACCTTGTCGACCTTGACCTCTTCGACATACGTGCTCATGACGTGCTGTAGCACATCGTCGAACACCCGCAGGTGCTGGAAGGTGTCGTCTCCGCCGCGGGCCGACGCGTTACCCATCAGCCCCCCGACGACGACGAAGACGAGCACGGGCGTCGACAGCAGGAGTACGGAGATTCGTGATTTCAAGGTCATGAATGTCTACCGGGATTTCGGAGCCAGGCAGGCCTGAGGCCTGCGCGACGTCTGTCCTAGCGCTTCAACCATTGTAAGGGATCGACCGGCTTGCCGTCGACGCGTAACTCGAAGTACAGCGCCGGGTTGCCGCTGGGGCTGCGGCCCGAGGTCCCGATGGGCTCGCTGGCCTCGATCCGGTCCCCGATGGCCACGTACATGGAGGCCAGATACCCGTAAAGCGTGTACTCCCCCTCGCCATGGTCGAGGATGACCAGGTTGCCGTATCCCGTGAACGGCTCGGCATAGGCAATCGTCCCTTCGTGCACCCCTCGAACGACCTGGCCTTCGCCCAGGGAAATCTCGATGCCGTTGCGGGAGATGGCCGTGCCGAACCGGCCGACACTCTGCCGGCCGAAGCGCCCGGTGACGATGCCGGTGGCCGGCCAGGAGAGCGCCCCCCGGAACGGCCTCAGCGGGAGGTTCACCGCGGGGCTCCCAGGGCCGAGCTGTGTGACGGCGCTTTGCAGCCGCTGCTGCGCCGCTTCGAGCTCTCCAATGAGCTGTGCGTTCAGATCGCGCCGCGCGTCGATGGACTCGACCAGCGCCGTCCTCGCGGCAACGGCCCGGTCGATCGCCCCGCGGGCGCCGACGGCGCGGTCCTGCAGCCGCGTGATCTCTTTGGCCTGGGCTTCGAGCGCCTTGCGCTCGGCGGCGAGCGCGGTCAGCGTCCGCTCGTGCTGCTGCACCCGCTCCCGATCGAGCCGGTTCATCGCGGACGCCGTCCGGTAGGCACGGCCGATCGACTGCAGGTTGTCGAGATCGAGCAGCAGCCGCCAGTAGCCGGCGCGTCCCAGCTTGTACAACTGGACGAGGCGGGCCTCGACATCCGGACGTTCGGTGTCCGCGGCGTTCCGAAGCGCCGCCGCACGGGCGATCGTCGAGGCCAGCTTCGTCTGCGTCCCGCGCAAGGTGGTCTCGACCGCCGCGAGATCCTCGGTCTTCAGCTGGCGCTCGACCTCGAGCTTGCGGAGCTCGACGAGCAGTGTCTTCTCCTGCGAGGCCAGCGCCTCGGCTTCGCGCTGCAACGCGCGGATCCGGTCGGCGACGCGCTGGGAGACCGCGTCGGCGCGCGCGCGATCGGAGGGCGGCGTCTGCGCGGGCAGCGCAAGGCTCGCCACCGTCGTCATGACGGCGAGAACGGCCGGAACAGCGCGATCAAAAAAGCGGCTTGCCATCGATGTCGCCTGGAATCGGAAGGCCGAAATACTTCAGCACCGTCGGCGCGATGTCCATGATGGACAGGCCGGACGCCCCGCGCTGCGCGATGGGACGGTTGGAGATCAACACACCTGCCGTCGTGGCGGCGTCGTAGCCGCCGTGATCGCCGCTCCATTTCTTCATGTTCGGATACACGATGCCCTGCGGCGATCCGCCGAGCGTCGTCTGCCAGGAGACGCGATAACCGTCCTCCATGCCGACCTGCAGCTCCGGTGCGCTCGACAGGTACTCGCCCGAGTAGATGTCGTCGCGCTTGTACACCGCGCGGACGATCGACGCGCCGTCTTCGGGGTCCTTCAGCGTCAACAGCTTCTCGCTCAGCTCACGGGCGAGCTCGGTGGCTTCGGCGCCCGGGCTGACGATGCCCTTGCCTTCGCGGCCGCGCAGGTTGAAATAGATCTGGCCGATCCCCATCGCGTAGGCGCGGGTCCGGCTCCAATCGACGTTCTCCCAGAATTCCCCGCCGCCGAACAGGTCGTCCAGCTTTTTCTCTCCCGGCTGTTGTCCCTGGACGGCCATGTACCCCTGCTGGACGAGCCAGGTATTGAGGTTGACGGCCTTGCGCCAGGAATGGAAGCCGTGGTCCGAGACGATCAGGATCGGCGTGCCGGGCTCGAGGTGCTCGATCACCTCGCCGACGAACTGATCGGCGCGGCGGTAGACACGCTCGATCGAGTCTCCGAACTGCGCGGCGAGCGACGCGTCGTGCATGGGGTGCCGTGGATCCATGAACCGCCACATCATGTGCTGGACGCGGTCGGTGGACTCGATCACGCCGACGAGCACGTCCCAGTCGCGCGAGTCGATGCGGCTCAGGATGACCTGTGCGCGATCGTCGAACGCCTTGTACAAGTCGTCCATGAACGTCTTCTCGTCCATGCGGCCTTCGTTCAACGGCCACGTGGCCTCGGCCCACCCGAGCGTCCGATAGTAGCCCAGGCGCTCGAACAGCTCGCCTGAGAACTCCGGCGGCGACGAGATCGGCGCCGGCGCGTTGTCCGGCTTCCAGTTCACCGGCGAGATGTAGAGCTGCAGCTCGTTGTCGGCGTTCATCAACAGCATCTGCGCCATGCCGTGCACGCGCACGAGGAGGTTCACCCGGAAATCCAGATCGATCCAGCGGCTCGTCTTGCCGCGCTCCAGCAGGACGGACTCGCCGGCGATCTCGACCGTGGCGGTTTTCGCCGGCCGGTTCCAGCGGATGGTCACCGGCAGGCGCACGTCCTCGCGGGCCTGGAGCTCGGTCAGCTTCGCGCGGTCACGGTCGTCGAGCGGCTGCGGCTTCGCGCGCAACGCGCGGATCTGCTGCCGGACGATCGGGTTCGGCGGCCCGACGAGCTCCGTGCGCGCGACGTCGTTGTCGACGACGAGCCGTTTGAGGATGCCGCCGAACTCGGTGTTGCCCTCTTCGTATCGGCTCAAGTCGGTTGCGAAATAGTAAAAGGTCCCCATCGTGCCGCGGATGTCCGGCAGCGGCAGGCCGGCCAGCAGCTCGCCGTTCGGCACTTCTTCGGGCGGAAACGTCACCGGAACCGTGAGCACGCTCGATCGCACACCCGCCTTCCCGGCGGTGACCCAGAAGGACGTGCCGCCGCGAATGGAGGACAGCCTGGGCTTCGCGTACGGCACGTAGTTGAAGAGGAAGCGCGCCGGCTCGCGGTGAATCATGCCGAGGTCGGGCAGATACGTCGCCGTGTCGCGCACGAGGAAGTCGTAGATATTGTGCTTCCCCGGATTGACGCCGGTCGCGAACGACGCCCACGCCGTGGGTGACTCGGCCGAGTGGGTAGTCCCGAGCGGATACATCCCGCCTTGCTCGGCCAGCCGCTTCATGTGGGGAAGCTTCCCCTGCCGGATCCACGTGGCGGTCAGCGTGGGATCCATGCCGTCGAAGCCGAGGATCACGAGGCGCTGCGAGAACTGGCTCGGCGGGCGGCGTGTGCGGCAGGCCGAAGGTTGCGTCACGGCCACGCCGAGCGCGATCGCCAGCACCGCAGCGAACACCGCGACGCGCGTGGATCGTGTCCGCATTGCGTGGAGCGATTATAGCAACGGGCTGTTGGCAGACCGTAGTGAAAGTGCCGGATGCGAACAGGAGTCCACGAGGTTGAACAGGAGAACACGAGATAAGGAGTTTTTGTTTTTCTCCTGATCTCTTGCCCTCCTGCAAGATCTTCTCCTCGTCTCCTGCGCTCGTGTGCGCCCGTCGAATGCAGCCGGACTTTGCCACCGGCGGCTTGGTGTACGCTTTGTGCGTGCGGGTTCTCGGGATCGACTACGGCCGCCGCCGCATCGGGCTCGCGCTGTCGGACGCGACGGGCCTGCTCGCGCGGCCGTGGAAGACGATCGCGTGCGCTGGAGGCGCCGCACGGGTCGCGGCCTCGCTCGCGGCCGAGATTGGCATCCTCGCGTCGGAGGACGATGGACTGTCGGCCGTCGCGATCGGCTATCCGCGCCGGCTCAGCGGTGAGCCGAACGGGCAGACCGCGGCGGTCGAAGCGATCGTCACGGAACTTCGATCGCTCGTCGATCTGCCGGTCGTGCTCCAGGACGAGCGTCTGACCAGCCGCGAAGCGGAAAGCCTGCTCGCGCAGCGTGAGAAGGACTGGCGCAAGCGCAAGCCGCTGCTCGATGCGGCGTCGGCCGCCGTCATCCTGCAGGACTACCTCGACGGGCAGCCGCGCCCGCCGCAAACGAATCTCGATATCGAGGGTCTGTGAAACGTGTTCTCGGCAGGTTGTTCGTCCTCCTCCTCCTCGCGTGTGCCGGGTTCGGGGCCTGGTTGTACCTCGGGCTCCAGCGGCCGTACAAGGGCTACCAGGGGGAAGAGCTGTTCGTCGAGATCCCGCAAGGCGCAGGGACTGTCTCGATCGGGACGCGGCTGGCGGAGGCAGGGGTCATCCGCGACACGCTCAGTTTCCGGTTCGAGCTCGCGCGCACCGGCACGGCACGGCGGCTGCAGGCGGGAGAGTACCGGTTCGATCGGCCGATGAGCGTCGGGGAAGTCGTCGCCAAGATTGCCCGCGGTGACGTCTACCTGCGGCCGATTACGTTTCGCGAAGGGCTCACCATCCGGCAGATGAGCGAGCTGTTCGAAAGCAAGGGCTTCGGTCCCGCGGCGGAGTTCGTGGCCGCCGCCGCGGACGCCGATCCGATTCGCCGCCTCGATCCGGACGCGCGCGATCTCGAAGGCTACCTGTTCCCGGACACCTATGCGCTGCCTCGCCGCTCGACCGCCGCACAGCTCGTCGCGCGCATGGTCGAGGGCTTCGAGAAAGTGCTGACGCCGGAGCTCCTCGCGCAGGCCGCGGCGCGCGGCCTGAGCGTCCGCGAGCTCGTCACGCTCGCCTCGATCGTCGAGAAGGAAACCGGCAACCCGGAGGAGCGGCCCCTCGTGTCGGCCGTCTGCTGGAACCGGATGAAGATCGGCATGCGGCTGCAGGTCGATCCAACGGTCATCTATGCGCTCGAGCGCGCGCGGCGGTATGACGGAAACATCACGCGCGACGGTCTTCAAATCGACTCGCCCTACAACACCTACCTGTACGCCGGACTGCCTCCCGGCCCCATCGCCGCCCCCGGGCGCGCGTCCCTCGAAGCCGCCGCCAATCCGGCGAACGTGCCGTACCTCTACTTCGTCAGCCGCAACGACGGCTCACACGCCTTCGCCTCCTCGCTCGACGAGCACAACCGCAACGTCGTCGAATTCCAGAGGAACCGCAGTCGGTAGAACCCAGAACCCTGCGAACCCGGAACCCTGCGAACCCGGTAGAACAGAACCCCGCGGAACCCGGTGGAACCCAGTAGAACCAGGTGGAACCCTGTATGTACGACACCTGGTAGTAGTAGTGGTGGGCTGCTAGGGTGGAACACATGCATGTGTGTGTACTCGGCATGTTCATGACGGGTCTCGTGATGGCCCTGTCGCCGGCGCCGCTCGCCGCGGCGATCGACGTCTCCGGCGTCGTGCGCGACAGCTCGGGCGCGCCGGTGCGCGCCGCGGAAGTCGGCTTGCAGACGCCGGAGCTGACGGGCATCGCGCGGACGAAGACCGACGCCGAGGGAAAGTTCAGCCTGCCGGTGCCGGCGCCGGGCACCTACCTTCTGATCGTGCGGGCGGAAGCCTTCGGCGAGTCGCATCACGCGCTGACGGTGGGGACCGAGGCTCCGCCGCCGCTTGCGATCGTCATCCATCCGGCCGGCCTTCGCGAAGAAGTCACGGTCACGGCGTCGCGCGGGACCGTCGAGGACATCCGCCTGGCCGGCCAGCCGGTCAACGTCATCGACGAGAGCGAGATCGCCGCCCGCGTCAAGACCGTCGTCGCGCAGGCCCTCGAAGGGGAGGCAGGCGTCCATCTTCAGCGGACGAGCCCGACGATGGCGGGCATCTTCGTCCGCGGGCTGACCGGCAACAAGGTCAACATCTTCGTCGACGGCGTGCGCTATTCGAACGGCGCGCAGCGCGGCGGCGTGAACACCTTCCTCGATCTCATCGAGCCGGAATGGCTCGAGACGATCGAGGTCCTGCGCGGTCCGTCGAGCGCGCAGTACGGAAGCGATGCGCTGGGGGGGAGCGTGCAGTTTCTCTCGCGCGCACCCGCGCTCGGAGTCGAGGGTGGACCGCAGTGGCGCGGCTCTTTGGGTGTCGACGCCGGCAGCGCGCATCATACCGGCGGAGGCAACGCGTTCGTGGCCTACATGGGCAAGGCCGTGGGCCTGACGGCCAGCATCGGCGGACGCAAGGCCGGCCAGTTCCGTCCGGGCGATGGGATCGACTCGCACGCCGCGGTCACGCGCTTCTTCGGCATCGCGTCGAGCGAGCTCATGGACGCGCGCCTGCCGGACACCGGGTTCGAGCAGTACCGGCGGGGCGGTGCGATCGAACTGGGTCCCGAATGCGAGGACGCACATCTCCGCCAGTTACATGCGGACAAGTCAGGACCGCGGCAAGCGCTACGACCAGCTCCTCGGCGGCGACGGCAACCTGATCTCCGATCTGAACGATCTGTCGCTCGATCTCTTTTCCGCACGGATGGAACGCCTGGGCGCGGGCTGGTTCGACGACGCGTCGGTGATTTACTCGCTGAACAGCCAGCGCGAGGAGCGCGTCAACCAGGGGGGCAACGGCAACCCGACGGCGACGATCGGCCACGAGCCCGAGCGGACCACGGTCCACGGCCTCCAGGCGGCGTTTGCGAAGGCGATCTCCACGCGACACTCCGTGCGGTTTGGCGCCGACGTGAACTTCGAACGGCTGACGTCGGACGCGTTCAACGTCAACCCGGTCAGCGGCGCGACCTCGCCTCGCCGCCCGCGGGTTCCCGACAACGCGCACTTTACCCAGGGGGGCGTCTACGCGCAGACCACCTTCGACGTCCGGCCGGACCGCCTGCGGCTCGCCGGCGCGCTGCGCTACGGCGGCGCGCGGTATACCGCGATGGCCGCGGACAGCCCCGTCGTGAACGGTCAGCCGCTCTGGCCGGACGACTCGCTGACGACATCGAGCGTGACGTTCCGGGCGAGCGCCGTGGCGACGCCGTCCGATCCGTGGTCGGTGCTGGTTTCGGTGAGCCGTGGATTCCGCGCGCCGCACATGACCGACCTCGGCACGCTTGGCCTGACCGGCTCCGGCTTCGAAGTCGCGGCTCCGGACGTCGCCGGTCTCGGCGGCTTCGTCGGGACGACGGCGGACGCGGCGGCCGTGTCAACCGGCGATCCCGTCACGCAGGTCGGTCCCGAGACGTCGCTGCAGTACGAAGGGTCGATACGGTACCGCCGCCCGCGTTTCCGCACCGAGCTGTCGCTCTTCATCAACAACGTGTACGACAACATCCAGAAACAGGCGCTGATCCTGCCGCAGGGCGCCGTCGGCACGAGCCTCGGCGGCACGCCGATCACGGCGCAGACCGCCACCGGCACCGTGTTCGTGGCCGCGACGACCGTGCCGGTGCTGGTCCGCGCGAACTTCGACAACGCGCGCGTCTGGGGCATCGAGCACAGCGCCGAGGCGCGCGTCGCGAACACCGTCACCGTCACGACGGCCTTCACGTACCTGCGCGCGAAGGACAAGGGGACCGGGCTGCCCCCCAACATCGAAGGGGGCACTCCCGCGCCCGACGCCTGGTTCGCCATCCGCTGGATGCGGCCGGACGGGCGCGTGTGGGTCGAACCCTACCTCCACGTCGGCTGGGAGCAGACGCACCTTTCGTCGCTCGACCTCGGCGACCGGCGCACCGGCTCCGGCCGGACGCGGACGAGCATCCGTGCGTTCTTCCTGAACGGCGCGCGCGCCAGAGGCTGGATCGGCCCCGGCACCGACAACGTCTTCGGCACCGCCGATGATCTGCTGACGGTCACGGGGGAAACGCTGGCGCAGATTCAGGATCGGGTGCTCGGCGTGGGGGTCAATTCGTCGTCGCTCTTCCCGACGATTCCGGGGTACGCGACGTTCGGCGTGCGCGCGTCATTCCGCGCCGGCCGCCACCAGGTGACGATCGACGCCGAAAACCTCGGCGACGAGAACTACCGGGGACTCAGCTGGGGCCTGGACGCCCCGGGCCGCGGGGTGTCGGTGAAGTATTCCACGAGGTTCTGAGGCGTCTCAGGTTCTCAGGTTCTCGGTCTCTGACTCCACGACCGAAGACTCAAACGACCAAAGACTTGAGACCAGAGACTACCGTTCACTCCATTTCAGTTTCTGTCTGAGTACATCGAAATACGTCCGCGTCGACGCCCGTACGAGCCGCAGCGGCTTGTACGCGCGCCGGACGCTGATCACGTCGTCGGGTTGCAGGGCGTGGCCCGACTGGCCGTCGAACGTCACGAAGACCTCGTCGTTGGACCCGTTGAACGCCGGCCGTACCCGGACTTCCGATGCGGCGGGGATGACGATCGGGCGGTTCGTGAGCATGTGCGGCGCGATCGGCGTCAGGAGCAGCGCGTCCACTTCCGGATGCAGGATCGGTCCGCCGGCCGCGAGGTTGTAGGCGGTCGATCCGGTCGGGCTCGCGATGATGAGGCCGTCGGCGCGAACGCGCATCACCGGCTGCTCGCCGATCGCGACGGAGAGGTCGATGATCCGCGACAGCGCGCCTTTCGTGATCACGACGTCGTTCAGCGCCAGGCGGTCTGCGTAGATGCCGCCCGGCGCGCAGGGTGCGCGACTGCAGCATCAACCGCTCCTCGATCTCGGCGGTGCCGTTGAGCACCGACTCGAGCGAGGGATAGAGCTCGGGGAGCGTGATCTCGGTCAGAAACCCCAGGCTTCCGAAGTTGACGCCGACGATCGGGACGTCGGCGCCCGCCTGCGCGATGCGGTCGGCGGTCCCGATGAGGGTGCCGTCGCCGCCAAGGACCACCATCAGGTCGCACGCGTTGGGAAGATCGTCGCGGTGGACCGTCATCCCGCTCGGAGGGCAGCCCGGCGAGCTTCGCGGTATCGGTCTCGAACACCGGCTCGATGTTGCGTGCCTCGAGCCATCCGGCGAGCTCCGCCAGGACGCCTGCCGCCGCATCGAGGCCGCTCTTGGCCACGAGACCTACGCGTGTGATCGGCATGGCTGGCGGCTTGTCTCCGGTCTCGAGAGTGTCAGGTCTCAGGTCTTTGGTCTCGGGTGTCTCGGGTCTCAGGTCTTTAGTCTCCGGTGTCTCTGGTCTCTCGTCTCTGGTGGCCGGGCTCGGGTGGTGGTCATCGGTCAATCTCTGCTTGGCGTAGTGACGAAGGACCAAAGACCGTCGAAGACCGCGAGATCGACCTGAGACCTGAGACCTAAGACCTGAGACCCGCCTGCCTGAGGTGGAGCAGGAATTCGCGGTTCCCTTCCATCCCGGCAATCGGCGACTCGGTCATCCCCGCGCGCCCCAATCCTAGCGCATCCGCCGCGGCCGCGATCTCTTCGACGACGCGCGCCTGGACCGCGGCGTCGCGGACGATCCCCCCTTTACCGACTTCGGCCCGCCCTGCCTCGAACTGCGGTTTGACGAGCACGATCACGTCCGCGGAGGCGCGCAGCAAGGGGGGCACGTTGGGCAGGATGTGGCGCAGCGAGATGAACGACACGTCGACGGTGACGATGTCGAACGCGGCGAGCGCCGGCGGCAGGTCGCCGGGCGTGAGCGTCCTGGCGTTGATGTGCTCGAGCACGTGGACGCGCGGATCGCTGCGGATCTTCCAATCGAGCTGGCCGTGCCCGACGTCGAGCGCCACGACGCGCGCCGCGCCGCGCTGCAGGAGCACGTCGGTGAACCCGCCGGTCGATGCGCCGATGTCGAGAGCGAGGCGTCCCGTGACCGCCACTGCGAACGTGTCGAGCGCGTGCGCGAGCTTGAGCCCGCCGCGTCCGACATACGGGTGGTCCGGGGTCGCGACGGTGATCTCGGCGTCCCGCGGGACCGCCGTGCCCGCCTTGGTGATCGGCTGGCCGCCGACGCGCACGTCGCCCGCCAGGATCAGCGCGCGCGCCCGTTCGCGCGAGGCGGCGAGCCCCCGCTCCACGACCAGCGCATCGAGACGGATGCGGTTCTTCAATTCGTGCGGCTGAGGACCCAGCGGGCGATGGCCGGCAGCTGTCCCTCGAGCCCGGCGTCCTGGAGGGCGGCGAGGGCCCGCGTGATGCCGTCGGCCGCCAGCTGCCGCGAGCGATCGAGCCCGTACAGCGCGGGATACGTCGGCTTGCCCGCCGCCGCATCCTTGCCCGCGGTCTTGCCGAGATCGGCGGACGCCCCCTCGACATCGAGAATGTCGTCGACGATCTGGAACGCGAGGCCGACTTCGCGCGCGTAGCGCTCGACGGCGTGCAGCATCGGATCGCCGGCGCCTCCCATGACCGCGCCGGCCTGGACCGCCGCGAGGATCAGCGCGCCGGTCTTGCGGCCGTGCATCTCGCGCAGCGCGTCCTCGTCGAGAGGGGCCGCGCCGGGCGCGGCGGCCTGAAGGTCGAGCGCCTGGCCGCCGACCATGCCGGCCGCGCCGGAGGCCTCGGCCACGAACGCCGTCGCCTGAAGCCTGCGCCGCCGCAGCTCGTCGGCCGGGATCGCGGCGGCTGCGGCGGGCTCCCGCGCGAGCAGCGAGAACGCCTCGGTCAGCAGCGCGTCGCCCGCCAGAATCGCCATGCCCTCGCCGAAGACCACATGCGCCGTCGGGCGTCCGCGGCGCAGCATGTCGTCGTCCATGGCGGGCAGGTCGTCGTGGACGAGCGAGTAGGTGTGAATCAGCTCCAGCGCGCACGCCGCGGGCAGCGCGAGGGTCTGCGCGTCCTCGATGCGTTCGCCGCGGCGCTCGGCGACCGCTTCCGCGGAGGCGAGGACGAGCATCGGCCGGAGCCGCTTGCCGCCGGCGAAGAGGCTGTAGCGCATGGCTTCGCAGACGATCGCCGGGGCGCGGCGAGGCAGACGGCACGAAGCGGTCGAGCGCCGCATCGACGACCTGTCGCTGGCGGTCGAGCCACGTCCGCAGATCGATCTCGGCCGCGCTCACCGGGACCTGTCACCCTCCTCGGCCGGGTCGGCGCCGAGCGACGCGGGCGCCGGCTTCACTTCGCCGCGGTCGGTGAGGATCTCGATGCGGGCCTCGGCCTCTTCCAGCTTCGAGTGGCAGAAGCGCGAGAGCTGCACGCCGCGCTCGAACAGCGCGAGCGACTTCTCGAGCGCGAGGTCGCCGTCCTCGAGCGTCTTGACGATCGTCTCGAGCTCGGCGATGGCTGATTCGAAATCCTTGATGGTCGGATCCATGTCGGGTCTCTGGTCTCAGGTCTCAGGTCTTTGGTCTCAGGTGTTCGGTCTGTGGTCTTCGGTCTTTGGCCTTTTGGTCTTTGGTCTATCGTCACTCACCCGAGACCCTCAGCTCCTCCGCCGTCCCTGCACCTCACACTCGATCTCCCCCTCGTGCAGCGTGACGTGCACGCGATCCCCGGGAGATACCGTCGACGCGCGGCGGACGATCGCCGTGTGGTCCTCGTTCCAGCAGACCGCATACCCGCGGGCGAGCACCGCGAGCGGACTGAGGTTCTCGAGCCGCCCGGCGAGCGAGGTGAGGCGCGACTCGGCCCGATGGCGCGCGTGCCCCGCGGCCGACGTGAGCCGGCCGTTCGCCGCGCCGAGCCGGGTCCTGATGCCCGCGAGGTGCCGCCGCAGATCGCGGGACTCCAGCCGGAGCCTCAGCATCCGGTAGCCGCGGTCGCGCCGGGCGACGCCGGAGATCGCCACACGCCGCAGCCGGTGCGTCAGCTCCGCGGCATGGCGGCCGCGCATCGCGAGGCGCGTCTGCCATCCCGCCAGCCCGCGGCGGCTCGTCAGCGCGTGCAGGCCCGCGCGGCGCCGCTGCAGCCCGGCTTTCGCCACGGCGGTGAGCCGCTGCGCCAGGCGCTCGATGCGGCGGCCGAACTCGTCCTTGGCCGAGACGACCATCTCCGCGGCGGCCGACGGCGTAGGCGCGCGCAGGTCCGCGACGAAGTCGGCGATGGTCACGTCGGTCTCGTGGCCGACCGCGGAGATGATGGGAACCGGCGACGCCGCAATCGCGCGCGCCACGATCTCCGAGTTGAAGGCCCGCAGATCCTCGAGCGAGCCCCCGCCGCGTCCCACGATCACGACCTGCACGCCCGGGACCTTGACGATCGCGCGCAGCGCCTGCGCCACGTCGGCCGCCGCGCCGTCCCCCTGGACCCGCGCCGGACGGATCACGAGATGCGCGTTCGGATGACGGCGCCGCAGGACCTTGATGATGTCGCGGATGGCCGCGCCGTCGAGCGAGGTCACGATCCCGATCTTGCGCGGCAGGGCGGGCAGCGGCCGCTTGCGGCCCGCATCGAAGAGCCCTTCCGCCTGCAGCTTCTTCTTCAACTGCTCGAAGGCCAGCTGCAGCGCGCCGAGCCCGTGCGGTTCGAGGTGCTCGCAGACGAACTGGTACTCGCCCTTGGGTTCGTACACGCCGCAGCCGGCCGCGCGCGATGACCCTGAGGCCGTCGTCAGGCTTGAACTTGAGATACCGGACGGCCGATCGGAACATCACCGCTTTGATCTGCGCGCCGCCGTCCTTCAGGGTGAAGTACAGGTGTCCGGTGTTCCACAGCCGGCAGTTCGAGATCTCGCCGTCCACCCAGATGTCGCCGAAGCTCGTTTCGAGCAGCCCCCGGATGGCGGCCGTCAGCTCCGACACCGAGACGATGCGGCGCTGCGGCGCGGCGCGGCGCAGCCGGCGGCTTCCTGTCTTCCTCGAACGGCTCCGAGAAGAGATCCGACATCGCCGTCAGCGCGGGGGGACCGCAACGCCGGCGAGGGCGTCCACGTCCTGGGCGGACAGATTGAGCCGCTCGATCGCCGTGGCCTTTCCCGTCGCGGGATCCGCCGTCACGATGACCGCATTCAGCCGGCCCGGCACCGGACGCGGCCTCGAACTTGGCCGGCATCCCGTTGAGAAACCGTGAGAGCGCCGCCTCGACGGTGACGCCGATGATCGAGTCGTGGGGCCCGGTCATGCCGACGTCCGTCAGGCACGCGGTCCCCTTGGGCAGAATCCGCTCGTCGGCGGTCTGCACGTGCGTGTGAGTGCCGAACACCGCGGTGACGCGGCCGTCGAGGTGCCAGCCCATCGCGACCTTCTCCGACGTCGCTTCGCCGTGGAAGTCCACGATGATGACGCGCGCCTTGGCGCGGAGCGAGTCGATCTCGCGAAGGGCCACCGCAAACGGATCGTCGAGCGGCGCCATGAAGATCCGGCCCATGAGATTGATCACGCCGACGGGCTCGCCGGTCCGCGTGCGGCCGAGATAACTGCCGCGGCCGGGGACGCCGGCAGGGAAGTTCGCCGGGCGCAGCAGCTTCGGCTGCCGCGGGATGTAGTCGAGGACTTCCTTCTTGTCCCAGATGTGATTGCCGGACGTCATCACGTCCACGCCGCAGCTGAGGATCGTCTCGGCGATGTCGCCGGTCACGCCGAAGCCCGCGGCGGAGTTCTCGACGTTGGCGACGACGAAGTCGATGTCGCGCTGTTCGACGAGGGCGGGGATCGCCCGCTTCGCGATCTCGCGTCCCGGCTTGCCGAAGATGTCGCCGATGAAAAGGACGCGCACGTCAGTCGGCCCGCACGCGAATCCGAAGCTCGCCGGTGCGCCGTTCCTCGATGCGCGGCAGACGCACGCGCAGCTCGCCGGCTTTGAGCGTGGCGTCGGCGCGTCCGGCGTCGAACGCGCCCGAGAGCCGCACGCCGCGCGCGAACCGGCCGAACGTGCGCTCGGCCAGGTGGAAGGCGGCGCGCCGGGCCTCGCACGTGGCCGGGCGTTTCTGGCCGACGATGACGAGCGTGTTGCGCACGAACAGGACTTTCACGGAATCCGGCGTGACCCCCGCGATGTCCATCATCACCAGGATGCCCTCGGCCGTCTCGACGACGTCGAGCGGCGGCGTGCACTCGGCCCCGGCCGCCTCCCGTCCATCGTCCAGCCGATCGAACAAGCGGCGCAGGTCGTCGTCCATGTCGCGCCGTTCGAGAAAGATGCGAGCCACTGGCTTCGTATTCTAGCAAGCTCGCACGTCCCGGCGGCGAAGCTGCCCCGCCGTCTCGAGAAACACCGGCCCCTACGAGAATCAAAGAAAAGGATGAGGTGAAGATGCTTGTTGTATATTAGTGTTAACGCATCATATTTACTGCTTGACACACACTAATATAATTCGTATATTCATCAACGGGGCGATTTGAAAGGCCCCGCGAGATTTATTCAGGAGGTAGGCAAAATGGCTCTGGTTCGTTGGGAAAATCCGCTTCGGGAGCTGGCGACGATGGAAGTGGACCGGCTCAACCATATGTTCTCGAATCTCTACGGTGAGGGCCTGTCGCGGGCCTGGATGCCGCCGGTCGATATCTACGAGACCGCGCAGCACGAGGTCGTGATCAAGGCCGAGCTGCCGGACGTGCGACGTGAAGACATCAGCGTGACGTTCGAAAACAACGTCCTCACCCTGAAAGGGGAGCGCCGCTTCGAGAGCGACGTGCCGCGCGAGCAGTTTCAGCGGTCCGAGCGCTTCTACGGCAGCTTCAGCCGATCCTTCACGATTCCGGCGACAATCGACGCCGCGAAGATCGGGGCGGCCTACAAGGACGGCGTGTTGACGGTCCGGCTTCCGCAGCGCGAAGAGGCGAAACCGAAGCAGATTACGGTCACCGAGTAACGCGTACGCCCGCGGCGCGGGGCGGAGCGCATGGGCCGGCCCCCGGCTGGCCCATGCGTCACCGCGCTATCTATCCTGCTGACTTTCAGGTACCCTTGAAGGTTATGGCAGTGCACGATCCGAAGGACGAGACCCCCGCGAACACCGACGCGGGATTGGCCGAGCCGATTACCAGCCGGTTCCTGTTCGTTGACGTCGCGGCCCAGCGCGCGAAGCAGCTTCGCCGCGGGGCGTTGCCGCGCCTCGAGCGCGGGACCGTCACGGTGGGTCATCACAAGCTCGAGCGGGTTGCGATGGAGGAAGTCCGGACGGGCGTCATCCATTACACGCTGCCGACCAACTACGAGGGATCGCCGCGCGGCGGGACGAAAGAGTGAGCGACGTGCTGACGGCGATCGCCCCCGGCGCGCTTGGCGCGGCTCAGGGGCTGCTCGTCAGCACCGGCGCACTCCTGGCGCTCTTCATCGGTTTCTGTCTGCTCTTCAATCTCCCCAAGCTGCGGGCGAGTGGCCGCCACTCGCGCGTCGTCCGCGGGCTCGACGAGATCGTCGGCGTGCCGCAGATCTATCTCTCGCCGGACGCGCCGCACGGAAGGGTCGACCAGCTCCACACCCCGGAACTTCTCGAAGCACAGCCGCGTAAGTTCGCTTAGGTAAAGGCCTTTGTGGGGCCGGCGGGGAGCGAACAATGATTGAGCTGGCTGCGCTGGCCCTTCTGGTCATCGTCGCATGGGTTGTGTTGTCGCTCGCGCTGGCGCTCGTCAAAGTCGTGCTCTGGGTTCTCCTCCTCCCGCTCCGTCTCCTCTTCGGCTTGCTCCTGCTTCCATTCCTGTTGCTGAAGGTCGTCGGCATGGCGATCGGAGGCCTGGTGTTGTTGATTGCCGCACCGATCCTCGCGATCGCGCTGGTGGCGGGGATCGTCGCGGTCGCGGTCGCCGTCGTGGCGCCGCTGCTCCCGCTCCTCTTCATCGCGTTCGTCGTGTGGTTCGTGCTCCGCGCGTCGAGCTCTCAGGCGATCGCCCGCTGAACGTTTATTGGGATCGTTCTCAATTGGGATCGTTCTCAATTGAGATCATCCTCAATTGAGAACGTCCTGTTATCGATTCAGCGCTTGCGGCCGCCCGCGATGACCAGCGCGACACCGGCGACAACCGCCACAATCCCCACGATCGGCGGAAGCGGCACCGTCTTCTGACGCTCGGCCGTTGCCTGAAGCGGACCGAGGTCCAGAACTTTCTCGCGGGTCGTGTAGGTGAAGCCCTGGTATACCAGGGCCCCGATTCCCAGGACGATCAGCACGATTCCGAGAATGGCGACAGGTTTCATCTGATCCCTCCGGCTGTGGTTGACGGGAGTTCGGTGCTCATGCGCCAAGAATGCACGTGACCGGCCTCCGAGACGTGTGCACAAGTGAACAGTCCGAGATCCCGGTGGCGTCCGGCTTCAGCCGGACCAATCGGGCGACCGAGCTCGGCCGCCTGGCCTCCGGCTTAGCCGGACCGTGTCCTAGCGCGCGGTGAAGACGGCAATCCCCCCCGCTTCGAGGAACCCGAGGCGCGCAGCCAGCGCTCTCGACGCCGAGTTGCTCTCGAGCGCGCCCCAGACCGGCGCGCGCCCCATCCCGCGCATGTGCCTGATCAGCGTTCGCGCCGCGCGCGCGCCGAGACCGCGGCGGCGGTACGGCGCGAGGGTGTCGATCGACACATCCCAGTGCGTTTCCGTCTGCCACACCGGATAGCAGAACGCCACAGGCCGTCCATCGGCCCAGACGGCCGCCATCGGCACCGTCACGCCCCCGACGAACCTGACGTGCACCGGGAGCTCACCAGGCACGAATCGCGCAACCGTCCGCCCCTTCAGCGCATCGTGCAGCTCGAGCCGCAGCGCCTCCGGCAGGTGACTGAAGCTCGGCGCATTCTGCCGCGTGAACACGCGCGCCTGCGGATCGGCCTCCCGCTCCCACGGCATCAGACCCGGGAGCACGTGGAGGATCGCGGTGCGGCGCTGCCAGCCGTCCAGCGCGCGCGCGACGTAGTCGGCGTCCTCCATCTGTGCCAGCACGTTGACGTCGCCCGACAGCGAGGCGACGACCGTCGCGATGGCGGCGGCGGGCGGACGGCCGGCGATTGACGCGAGGGCGGCGTCGCGGACGACGACAATCGCGCCCGCGGCCGCCGTCCGCGCCCGCGGCGTCCGCGCCGCGGCGTCCGCGCCCGCTGGGGCGAAGACCTGGGCCCGGCCCGACAGCAGCATGCCGCGCGTATCGACCCACCGCGGCAGGTCCGGCGCGCGCGTCAGCGCGAAGCTGACGAGGGAGCCATCGACGGGCGTTCGCTCGACCATGATGTGACGCGCTCGAAGGCGTCCGCGACCCGCAGCACGTCCGCGTCCCCCATCGCGCGGCCCGTGAACTGGAGGCCGACGGGCAGGCGGTCCGCGGTGAAGCCGCAGGGGACCGTGATGGCCGGGAGTCCCGCCAGGTTGGCGCCGACCGTGAAGACATCCGACAGATACATCTGGACCGGATCCTCGATGCGCTCGCCCAGCGGAAAGGCCGCCGTCGGGCTGGTCGGCATCGCGACGACGTCCACCCCGGCCAGGGCCGCATCGTAGTCGCGGCGGATCAGCGTGCGCACCTGCTGCGCCTTCAGGTAGTACGCATCGTAGTAGCCCGCGCTGAGCACGTACGTGCCGAGGATGATCCGCCGCTTGACTTCGCGGCCGAACCCGGCGCCCCGCGTCCGTTCGTACATCTCGGCGAGCGTCCGCGCGTCCGCGTCCCGGAACCCGTAGCGGACGCCGTCGTACCGCGCCAGGTTCGAGCTCGCCTCGGCGGTGGCGATGATGTAGTAGACCGGGATGGCGTGGACGCTGTGAGGCAGTGCGACCTCGCTGATCTGCGCGCCGCGATCGCGCATCACGTCGAGCGCCGTCTCGAACGCGCTTGACACGTCGCGATCGACGCCCTCTTTCAACAGACCCCACGGCACGCCGATTCGGACGCCGCGCAGATCGCCCTCGGCCTCGTGGAGCGTGCGGGCGTACGGCGGCGGTGGGACGCGGGAGGCGGTCGAATCGCGCGGATCGTGACCGGCGATCACGTCCATCGCGAGCGCCGCGTCGGCCGCCGATGTCGCGAAGGGGCCGATCTGATCGAGCGAGGAGGCGAACGCAATGAGGCCGTACCGCGACACGCGCCCGTACGACGGCTTGAAACCGATGACGCCGCAGAGCGCGGCGGGCTGACGGATCGATCCGCCGGTATCGGAGCCGAACGACAGCGGCACCAGCCGCGCCGCGACCGCTGCCGCCGATCCGCCGCTGGATCCGCCGGGCGTTCGATCGAGCGCCCACGGGTTCCGGGTCGGCCCGAACGCGGAGTTCTCCGTCGAGGAGCCCATGGCGAACTCGTCGCAATTCGTTTTCCCGACGATGACGGCGCCGGCCGATTCGAGACGGGCGACGACGGTCGCATCGTACGGAGGGATGTACCCGGCGAGAATCCGCGAGCTGGCCGTGGTGACGACCCCGCGCGTGCACATGTTGTCCTTGAGCGCGATCGGGACGCCGAGGAGCGGGAGGTCGGCGCGATCGGAGCGGGCATCCAGCTCGGCCGCACGCGCCAGCGCCCGATCGGCCGTCACCGTACGGAACGCGTTGAGCGCGCCGTCAGCTGCCGCAATACGCTCGAGCGCCGCGCGGCAGACCTCGACCGCGGACGTCCGGCCCGACGCGACCGCCCGCCGCACGTCCGTTGCGGTGAACAGAGGCTCCATCAGCCCATCACCCGTGGTACTTTGAACAGGCCGGCCTTGACGTCGGCATCGGGGGCCGCCGCGAGCGAGGCCTCGCGCGGAAGCGAGGGCACCACGACGTCGTCTCGCATCGACGCGCCGCTGCCCGGTGCGTGCGAGGTCGGCTCGATGCCGGTGGTGTCGACACGCTGGATCTGTTCGGCGTAAGCCAGAATCCCGGCGAGCTGCCGCGCGAAGAGATCCTTCTCGTGGGCATCGAGCTCGAGACGTGCCAGGCGCGCCACGCGCTCCACGTCCTCGCGTGAGAATCGATCGGACATTGGCGGGATGCTATCACCGACCGGCGACGGGATGTAGAGCCAGCATCACAAAGGACCAGCGACCGAAGACCAAAGACCGAAGACCCGAGACCAAAGACACCTGAGACCTGAGACGAGTCCCGAGCCGCGAGCCCCGAGTCCCGAGTCCCGAGTCCCGAGTCCCGAGTCCCGAGATCACCATGATCAGACCCACAGCCGTAGCGGGCACCTGGTATCCGGCCAGCGCGGGGGCGCTGACCCTCGAGGTCGATGCGTACCTGAACGCCGCCGCCGAGGGGCCGGCCGGGCGTCTGCAGGCGATCGTGGCGCCGCACGCGGGGCTGATGTTCTCGGGGCCGGTCGGCGCGTACGCGTACAAAGCGGCGGCGGCCGGCGACTTCGACGTCGCCGTGCTGGTCGGCCCGTCGCACTTCGTCGGATTCGAGGGCGCGGCGGTGTGGCCCGACGGCGCGTTCGCCTCCCCGCTCGGGCCGGCCGTCGTCGACGAGGCGGGCGCCCGGGCGCTGGCGGCCTCTCCGGTGGTCAACCCGTCGACGTCCGCGCACGCGCGTGAGCACTCGCTCGAAATGCAGCTGCCGTTCCTGCGGCGGGTGCTGCCGGATGTGCCGATTGTCCCGGTGCTCATCGGGTTCCAGCGTCGCGCGACGATCGAGGCCCTTGCGGCCGCGCTCGTCCGCGCCTTCGCCGGCCGCCGCGCGCTGCTCGTCGCCAGCACGGATTTGTCGCACTATTTCGACGCCGCCACCGCCGCCACGCTCGACGCGCGCGTCCAGCGGTGCGTCGAGGCCTTCGATCCCGAAGCGCTGCTCGAGTTGTTCGAGCAGTACCCGGACTCCGAGCGCGGCCGCTACGTGGCCTGCGGCGGCGGCGCCGCGATCGCCGTCATGATGGCGGCGCGGGATCTCGGCGCACGCCACGGCCGCGTCCTGAAGTACGCGCACTCCGGCGACGTCTCCGGCGACAACGACGGCGTGGTCGGCTACCTGGCCGCCGCGTTCGGAGCGTTCACCGATGCTCAGTGATTCGCAGAAGCACGCGCTCGTCAATCTCGCGCGGCGCGCCGTCGTGGCGCAGGTCGCCGGAACCCCGGCGCCGGTTCCCATGGCGATTGGCCTGCCCGAGGCCTCGGGCGCCTTCGTGACGCTCAAGCGGCTCGGGGCGTTGCGCGGCTGCCTGGGAACGCTGCAGTGCAGCCGCGGCCTCGCGGCCGAAGTCGCGCGCTGCGCCGCCGAAGCGGCGAGCGAAGATCCACGCTTTCCTCCGGTGCGGTCCGACGAGCTGGCTGACGTGTCCGTCGAAGTGTCGGTTCTCGGCCCGCTCGAACCGATCGACCCGGCCGATGCGTCGGTCATCACCCTCGGCCGTCACGGCCTCGTCGCCGAACAGGGAGAGCGGCGCGGCCTGCTGCTGCCGCAGGTCGCGACCGAATGGGGCTGGACCACCGAGCAGTTCCTCCGCCAGACGTGCGTGAAGGCGGGCCTCCCGGGCGACGCGTGGCAGCGCGGCGCGCGGATCTTCCGCTTCGATGCGGAGGTGTTTGGGGAATGAAGGGTTCCACGGGGTTCCGCGCGGTTCCACGGGGTTCCGCTGGGTTCTGTTCCGCAGGGTTCGGCTGGGTTCGGGGTTCCGCGGGGTTCGGGTTCCACGAGGTTCAGGACCCAGCGAACCCTGAACCTGGCAGAACCCAGAACCCAGAACCCAGAACCCTGAACCCTGTAGAACCCAGCGGAACCGAACCCTGTGGAACCCCGCGGAACCCCGTAGAACCCTGTAGAACCCTTTCCCGATGCCCCGTCTTGGTGCCCATCTTTCGATCGCCGGCGGCCTTCCGCGAGCCGTGGATCGCGCGAAGGCGTCGCGCTGCGAGGCGCTCCAGATCTTCACGAAGTCGGTGGGGCAGTGGCGGGCGCGCGCGCTTCCTTCCGAAGAGATCGCGCTGTTTCGAAAGCGCGTGGATGACACCGGCATACGCCCGGTGGTCGCTCACAACAGTTACCTGATCAACCTCGCCGCCGCGGATCCGGCGCTGCGCGCGCGTTCGACTGCGGCGCTTGGCGAGGAGCTCGATCGCGCCGAGTCGCTGGGGCTCGACGGTCTCGTGATGCACCCCGGGTCGTACACGACCGGCACCGAGGAAGAAGGTCTGCGGCTGATCGGCGACGCGATCGTCGCGCTCCTGGCCGAGCGGCCGAAGGCGAGAACGATGGTGCTGCTCGAGCACACGGCCGGGCAGGGCACCAACCTGGGACACCGCTTCGAGCACCTCGCCGCCATTCTCGAACGCGCCGGCGGTTCGCCGCGGATCGGCGTCTGCCTCGACACGTGTCATCTGCTCACCGCCGGTTACGATCTCTGCTCGCAGGCGGGATACGACGAGACGTTCCGCGAATTCGATCGGATCGTGGGGCTCGACCGCATCAAGGTGTTTCACCTGAACGACTCCAAGAAGCCGTGCGGCAGCCGCGTCGATCGCCACGAGCACATCGGCAAAGGCTGTCTCGGCCTGGAGCCGTTCCGCCGGCTGCTGAACGATCCGAGGTTCGCGTCGCTGCCCATGCTGCTCGAAACGCCCAAGCTCGATACGCCGGCGAGCAGGCGGCGAAGCGACGTCGATCCCTGGGACGCGCGAAACCTGCGCGCGCTCAGAAAGCTGATCCAGGCGGTATAGTGAAGATCATGCACCGAGTCATCGTCCTGCCGCTGATCCTCGCCATCATCGCGGCCCCGAGCCCCGCGTCCGCCTGGGGCTTCGAGGCGCACAAGTTCATCATGGCGCGCGCCATCGCGCTGCTGCCCGTGGAGATTCGTCCGTTCTTCGACAAGTTCGAGACGTCGATCGTCGAGCACAGCATCGATCCGGACCTCTGGCGCACGGTCGGATGGCTCGAAGAGAGCACGCGCCACTTCGTCGACATGGACGCCTACGGCCCGTCTCCGTTCAAGGATCTCCCGCGGCGATACGACGACGCGGTCAAGCGCTACGGCGCCGAATTCGTCGCGAAGAACGGGACGCTGCCCTGGCGCACCGAGGAGATGTATCAGAAGCTCGTCGAGGCGTTCACCCAGAAGGGCCCGTACTCCCGCGAGAACATCAAGTTGTTCTCGTCGGTGATCGCCCACTACACCGCCGACGGGCACGTGCCGTTCCACGCGACGCTCAACCACGACGGGCAGCTGACCGGGCAGTCGGGCATTCACTCCCGCTTCGAAAGCGAGCTGTTCGAGCGGTACCGCTCGACGCTCAATCTCTCGCCACGGCCGCCAGCCACCGTCGGCAATCCGCGCGACTTCATGTTCGACACCCTCGTCACCAGCTTCTCCCTCGTCCAGCCGATTCTGGACGCCGACAAATCGGCCGTCGAGGGACGCCAGCTCTACGACGACGTCTATTTCACGCGGTTCTTCGAAAAGGCCAAGCCGATCCTCGAGAGGCGCGTCTCGGATTCCATCGGCGGCGTGGCCGCGATCATCACCGCCGCGTGGATTGACGCCGGACGGCCGGCGCTGCCGCTCGAGGTGTCGAAACCGCCGCGGAAGGTCGGGCGCTAGGGTCGCCGGCCCATGGCACCCTGCTTGCACAGCTGAGCCTGGTAGCACGGCGCAGCGGGAGGATTGCTCATGCTTTGGACCATCGTCTTCGTGCTGTTGATCCTGTGGGTTCTTGGTTTCGCCATGAAAGTGGCTGGGGGGTTGATTCATGCCCTGCTCGTCATCGCCGTGGTCGTCGTGGTCTTCAAGATGCTGAGCGGCCGGCGCATCTGAACGGGACCGGGCGTTGTCCCGGCCCGGGGATTCCGGGCGGCCGGGGACACGTCTGCTGCGAAAGAAGCGCCAGAAAAGACGTGCGCATGCGGGGATATGATCGTAGTGACTGCCATGGACGTCTATCTGGTGCCGGTCGGCGGCGAGCGCTACGAGTTGTATTGCGAGGTGCCTGACGAACCGCAGGAATCCTCCGCCGAGCCGTCGACGGGGTTCTTCCAGCGGATGAAACACCGCTTCTCCGCGATGCTCGCCGAAGCGGAGCAGCAGCGCCGGCATGGCCACACGGAGCCCGAGCCCGTCGGATGGCTCGGCCGCGCGAAGGCGCGATCGATGCGCTGGGTGGCCGAGAGCATCGCCGAGCAGCGCCTCTTGTGGCATCTCCGCCGGCAGGAGCGCGCGTGCCTGTTCTATCCCGACGACATGGACGAGCCCCGCGCCGTCGCCTGCCTGCGCAGTCAACTGGGGCGCGATTTCGACAAGCACCGGTTCTGGTTGACCATCGATTCGGTTGGCTTCGTCGCGTCGGGCGTGCTGTTCTTCGTGCCCGGGCCCAACGTGCTCGCCTACTATTTCGCCTTCCGGATGGTCGGCCACTATTTCTCGCTGCGGGGCGCGCGGAACGGCCTCAGCGGCGTCGCCTGGACGAACGAGCGCAGTGCGCCGTTGTCGGATCTGCGCCGCGCCATGGCGCTCGACGGGGACGAGCGCGATCGGCGCGTCCACGACGTGGCCGACGCGCTGAACCTCGAGCACCTGGTCAAGTTCTTCGAGCGCATGACGGTCCGGACGGCCTGACAGGAGATCAAAAGACCTCGAACAGGAGGGCATCCCTCCTGAACTCCTGTATAATCCCGTCCTTGAAGCTGCGCGACCTATCGGAGCGGCTCGGCTGTCGTCTTGAAGGGGACGGCGACATCGAGATCCACCGCGTCGCCGGGATTGAGGACGCCGGCGCCGGCGACCTGACCTTTTTCAGCAATCCCAAGTACGCGGCGGCGCTGAAGCAGACGGGAGCGTCGGCCGTCATTGCCGGCGATCCGCCGACGGCGCCCCATGCGCGGTCCTGCGCGCCCGCCATCCCTACCTCGCGTTTGCCAAGGCCGTCGAGCTCTTCGCGGACGCGTGGCGGCCGTCGCCCGGCATTCACCGCCTTGCCGATGTCTCGGCCAGCGCCACGCTCGGCGAGGGCGCCTCGGTCGGCGCGTTTGCCGTCGTCGGCGACGGCGCGTGGATCGGGGCGCGCACGGTGCTGCATCCGCACGTGACCGTCGGCCGCGAGGCGCAGATCGGCGACGACTGCGTGATCCATACCCGCGTGTCGATTCGGGAGCGGGTGCGGATCGGCAACCGCGTCGTCGTCCAGGACGGCGCCGTCATCGGCAGCGACGGGTTCGGGTTCGCGCGGACGCCCGAAGGCGCGCACTACAAGATCCCGCAGATCGGCGGCGTGTCGATCGGCGACGACGTGGAGATCGGCGCGAATGCGACGATCGATCGGCCGGCGGTGGGGGAGACGCGGATCGGGGCGGGCAGCAAGATCGACAACCTGGTGCAGATCGCGCACGGCGTGACCGTCGGCCGCGACGTGCTGCTCGCCGCCCAGGTCGGCATCGCCGGCAGCACGACGATCGAGGATGCCGTCACGCTCGCCGGCCAGGTCGGCGTGTCGGGCCACATCACGATCGGCAAGGGCACGATCGCGACGGCGCAGACCGGCATGCCGAATTCCGTGGAGCCCGGATCCTTCATCTCCGGCTATCCGGCCATCGACAACCGCGCGTGGCTGAAGTCGTCGGCCGTGTTCCGGCGGCTGCCGGAGCTGCGCAAGACCATCGCCGACCTCGCGGCGCGCCTGGCCCGGCTGGAGTCACGCCTCAAGTAGCGCGCCCGGCGCCATTTTTTGCCTCTGCTCGCTCTGCGGTCTCTGGGGTGACTGTCGTTCGTCCCGCACGTGGTCTGTGCGGCTCGGGTGGCGCAAAGCTCCGCTGCTGCTTCCCGTGCCATAATCGGATCGGGCCCTTTGATTCCTTCTGGACAACCCATGTCATATTCGATTTTCCGGCCGTTTGCCGCCGTGCTGGTGGCGCTCGCCGCGCTCGTGGCGGCCGACCCGGGCGCGCGCGCGTCGACGCGGCCGCCCAAGCTCAATTACACGATGACGACCCTGCCGAACGGGTTGAAGGTGGTGTTCCTCGAGGACCACTCGACGCCGATCGTGCACACCGAGATCTGGTACCACGTCGGGTCCAAGAACGAGCGTCCCGGCCGCACCGGCTTCGCGCACCTGTTCGAGCACATGATGTTCAAGGGCTCGAAGAACGTCGAGCCCGAGGGACACCCGTCGTTGATCTCGAGCATCGGCGGACAGAGCAACGCCTACACCGACGAAGACGCGACGGTCTTCTGGCAGACGATGCCGGCGCAATACCTGCCGCTGGTGCTGTGGCTCGAAGCCGATCGCCTCGCGTCGCTGCGCATCGAAGAGGACGTGTTCAAGAACGAGCGGGAGGTCGTCAAGGAAGAGCGCCGGATGCGCGTCGACAACCAGCCGTACGGCCGGCTGAACGAGATCATCTACAACCAGGCGTTCACCGTCCACCCCTACAAGCACCCGACGATCGGCAGCATGGAGGATCTCGAAGCGGCGTCGATCTCCGACGTCCGCGATTTCTTCCGGACCTACTACGTGCCGAACAACGCGACGCTGGTGCTCGTCGGGGACTTCGACACGAAGGAGGCGCTGGAGCTGGTGACGCGGTATCTCGGGCGCGTTCCGGAGTCGGACCGCCCGGTGCCGCGCGACATTCCCGAAGGAGCCGCCGCAGACGAAGGAGCGGCGCGTCAAGCTGGAAGAGAACTGGCCGCTGCCGGCGGTGGTCGTCGCGCATCACATCACGTTCGACGGCGATCCGGATTCGTATCCGCTGCACATCGCGTCGAAGGTGCTGTCGGACGGACAGAGCTCGCGGATCTACCGGAAGCTCGTCTACGAGAAGCAGCTCGCGCTCGCGGCCTTCGGCGGCGGCAACATCATCGAGGATCCGAACCTCTTTTATGCCGTCGCGATCGTGCAGCCCGGCAAGACGACCGAGGAGACCATCGCGGCCCTCATCGCGGAGCTCGATCGGCTGCGGAACGAGCCGATCAGCGCCGGCGGAGCTGCAGCAGGCGAAGAACCAGTTCGCGCGCGACTACATCTTCAGCCGCGAGTCGAACAAGGACAAGGCGCAGCACGCTCGGGCACGCGGCGGTCATCCACAACGACATCAAGACCGCCGACGGCGAGTTCGACATCTTCATGAACATCACGCCGGCCGACGTGCAGCGCGTCGCGCGGAAGTACTTCACGCCGGAGAACCGGCTCGTCGTGACGATCATGCCCAAAGGGGCGCGCGGCGGCGGGGAGCAGCCCCGATGACCGTGGCGCTGCGCGCGCGCCGCGTCGCTGTCGCTGTCGCGTGCTGACGCTCGGCGTGGCCGTCGCAGCGCGTGCGGCCCAGGTCCCGCGACTGGCCGACGGAGCGGCCGCCGCGGCCGCTGCCGGCCCGCGAGGTCAAGTTCCCGCCGTATCAGGTGAAGACGCTGTCGAACGGCCTGCAGGTCATCGCGGTCTCGCACCACGAGCAGCCGGCCGTCAGCCTTCGCCTCATCGTGCGGGCCGGCGGCGCGCAGGATCCGGTCGACAAGCCGGGCGTCGCGTACCTGGCGGCGTCGCTGCTCGATCAGGGGACGACGACGAAGAACGCCGAGCAGATCGCGACCACCATCGACTCGATCGGCGGCGCGATCGGGTCCGGCGCCGGCAGCGACTACACGTCCATCACCGCCGCCGTCATGAAGGACAGCCTCGGCGTCGCGCTCGACCTCGTGTCGGATCTGGCCAGGAACCCGGCGTTCGCGCACGAGGAGATCGAGCGCCAGCGGCAGCAGATGCTGTCGGGGCTGAAGGTCAGCTACGACGATCCCGATTACCTGGCCGGCGTCGTCTTCGACCGGCTCGTCTACGGGTTCCATCCGTACGGGAAGCCGGATTCGGGCACGCCGGCGTCGATCGCTGGCGCTCACCCGCGCCGACCTCCTCGCGTTCCACAAGCGGTGGTTCGGCGCGAACAACGCGATCCTGGCGATCGTCGGCGACGTCACCGCCGGAGGAAGCGTTCGCGGGCGCGGAGCGGGCGTTCGGCAGCTGGGCGCGCATCGAGCTGCCGCAGACGAAGCCGGACGAGCCGCCGCCGCCGACCCGCCGCGTCGTGGTCATCGACCGGCCCGGCGCCGTGCAGACCGAAATCCGCGTCGGGCAACACCGGCCTGCCCGGCAGGCACCCCGACTACCTGGCGCTCGACATCGCGATGAAGATCCTCGGCGGCGAAGGCGGCAACCGGCTGCACCGCGTCCTCCGCTCCGAGCGCGGCCTGACCTACGGCGCCTCGGCGGACCTCAACGCGCTGAAGGACACGGGCAACATCGTCGCCGAAACCGACACGCGCTCGGAGACGACCGCCGAAGCGCTGCGGCTCGATCGTCGACGAGATCGTCGCGGCTGCAGCGCGCAGCGCGTGCAACCGCGCGAGCTGGCCGACGCGCAGGAGTACCTGACGGGCAGCTTCCCGCTGACGATCGAGACGCCGGGCGCGATCGCGCTGCAGGTGCTCAACGCGGTGTTCTACGGCCTCGACCTCAACGAGCTGCAGACGTATCGCGAGCGCGTCAACATGATCACGGTGGACGACATCCAGCGCGTCGCGCAGCAGTACCTGCATCCCGATCGCCTGTACGATCGTGCTCGTCGGCGATGCGTCCGTGTTCGCCAAGCAGCTCGCGGGCGTCGGCTTCGACCAGGTCGAGCGCATTCCGCTCGCCGAGCTCGATCTCGGCGTCGCCGGATCTGCGGCGGGCCAGAACGCCGGCCGCCGGCCGGGTCGAGCCGATCGCCTTCCGGCCGGGCGGACGGGGAACAGCGCCGGTTCCGGCGCACGCGCTCACCGGCGCGCCGGCGGACGCACGCGATCTGATCGCCCGGGCGATCGCCGCGAAAGGCGGACTCGATCTGCTGCGCTCGATCCAGACGGTCAGGGTGGAATCGACCGCGACGGTGGAAGCGGCGGGCTCCCGGACGGACCTGCCGACCACGACCACCATCCGGTACCCGGGCGCGTACCGGATGGACATCCAGACGCCGGGCGGCCGCGTCGTCCAGGTGTTCAACAGCGGCAGCTACTGGATTCAGGACGATCGGGGCGCGCGCGAGGCGCCGGCCGTGCTGGCCGACGCAGATTCGCGGCGGCGTCCAGCGCGACACCGTCCCGCTGCTGCTCGCGCTCGCCGACGGGCGCGTCACGGCCAGACGGATCGCCGACGTCGTCGATGCAGGCCGCGCGATGCCGGCCATCGAGATCGCGCTCGCCGGGACCACGCCGCTGACGCTGATCTTCGATCCCGCCACCGCGCTGATCGTGCAAACGCGCTACGGTGCTGCCGGCGCAGCCGACGGGCAGGGTGCCGTCGAGGAGGAGTACTCGGACTATCGGGACGTCCGCGGCCTGAAGATCGCCTTCAAGGATCGCAGCTCCGGCGCGAGGACGTGCGCGCCGGCCGTCGATCGCACCGTGCAGCCAGCGTTACGAGCTTCAACGTTCCCCTCGATGTGGCCGCTGCTTCACCAAACCCAGCTGAGCCGCTCTCCCCGTGCGCGTGATGATCTCGTGCGGCGAGCCCTCAGGCGATCTTTACGCCGGGGCGCTCGCGACCGAGATCTTCCGGCTCGATCCCTCTGCCGTCATCACCGGATTCGGCGGCGATCGCCTCGCAGGCCGCGGGCGCCTCGCTCGTCGGCAACTTCAGCGGCTTGTCGGTGACCGGGCTGCTGGAGGTCGCGCGCGTGCTGCCGCGCACGTACGCGACCTACCGGCGGCTGGTGAACGACGCGGCAGCGGCGCGCCCGGACGTCTTCGTCGCGATCGACTTCCCCGACTTCAATTTCGCGCTCGCCCGCGCGCTCCGCAAGCTCGGCGTGCCGATCGTCTACTACATCAGCCCGCAGCTCTGGGCGTGGCGCCGCGGCCGCATGAAGACGATGCGGCGGATTGCGGATCGCGTGCTGGTCATCTTCCCGTTCGAAGAGCGCATCTACCGGGAGGCGGGCGTGCCCGTCCAGTGGGTCGGGCATCCGCTGCTCGATCTGGCGCAGCGCGCCGGAACCGAGGGCGGCCTTCCTGGGCGCGCTCGGGGTTGAATCCCGACCGGCCGGTTGTCGCGCTGCTGCCGGGCAGCCGCCGCAACGAGCTCCGCGCCATCCTTCCGGATCTGGCCCGCGCGGCAGTCCTCATCCGCGATCGGATCCCGGACGTGCAGTTCATCGTCGCGCGCGCGCCGCACCTCGAGGACGACTGATTCGCGCCGCTCGCGATCGTCGACGCGGCGAACGCGGCCGGCGATCGGTGATCGCAATCGTGGAAGGGCATGCGGACGACGTGCTGGCCGCGGCCGACGTGGCGCTCGTCGCCTCGGGGACCGTGACCGTGCAGGGGGCGCTGCACGAGTGCCCGATGGTCGTCGTCTATCGCCTGTCGGCCGCTCACGTATCGGCTGGGCAAGCCGTTCGTTCACGTGGACACCTATGCGATGGCGAACCTGGTCGCCGGACGCCGAGTCGTGCCGGAGCTGATCCAGGACGCGTTCACGCCGGAGGCTGTCGCGGCGGAGGCGCTGCGCGTGCTGACCGATCCCGCGCATGCGGCGCACGTGCGCGGCGAGCTGCGCGAAGTGCGAGGGAAGCTCGGCGACTCCGGGCGCGAGCCGGCGCGCCGCGGCAGCCGTGCTCGAGGTAGCGCTCGGGCGCGCGTCGAACCTTTAAGGTAGACTGAGCGGATGCGCTTTCTCCTTGCTCTCGTTGCAGTGCTGCTCTTCGCGCCGGGCTTGCGCGCCACGGTCCTGGTGCCCGCGGAGTTCCGCGAGATCGTCGCCGGCTCGCAGATCATCGTCTACGGACGCGTCGTGGACGTGCGTGCCGAATGGTCCGACGACCGGCGAAGGATCGACACCGTTGTCAGCGTCCAGGCCGGGTCCTACCTGAAAGGGGGCCCCGCGAGCGTTGTCACGTTCCGCGTTCCGGGCGGCCAGATCGGCCGCTACAAGAACGTGATGGTCGGCGCGCCGGAGTTCCAGCCGGGCGAAGAGGCCGTGTTGTTCCTGCGCGCGCGACGGGCCGTCGGTCGCCCACGTCTTCGGCCTGAGCCAGGGCGTCTTCCGCGTGCGGGTCGATGCGCGAAGCGGGCGGCGGCTCGTCGTGCCGCCGGTGCTGATGGCGAGCGGCGACGCGCCCGAGATCGTCACCCGCGGGGCGCGTGACCGGCGGCCGCTGCCGCTCGACGCGTTCGCCGCCACGGTCCGGGCCGCGATGGCGCAGACCGGGCGGCGCCCAATGAGGCGCCTGACGGTTGTGATTCTCGCCGCCGCGATTCGTCGGCCGCCCCGATGCCCGCCGAGGCGTATCTCAAGCTCGGCGCGCGCGCCGGCACGCGAACCGTCACGCTCAAGTGGCCGCGGATGCCGATCCGCTACTTCGTCACGGATCGCGGCGTCAGCGGCGTCACCTCGCTCCAATTCCAGCAGACGATGACCCGCGCCTTCGCGACCTGGGCGGCGGTCACCAGCGCGCAGGTCTCGTCGGAGTTCGTCGGCTTCACGTCCGCGTCGCCGGTCGCAGGGGGACGGCGCCACGGTGCTCGGCTTTCAGAATCGCCCCGACATGGAGCGCACGCTCGGCGCCACGTCCTTCCTGATCGACACGACGACCGGCGACATCGTCGAGTCCGACATCTTCTTCAACTCGTTCTTCCCGTGGTCCGTGGCGGCGCAGGGGCAGACGAACGTCTTCGATCTCGAGTCGATTGCCGTGCACGAGATCGGGCACCTGCACGGGCTGGCGCACTCGGCGATCGGCGAGACCGAGCTGCGGGCCGGCGGACGCCGGGTGATCGCCGCCGAGTCGGTCATGTTCCCGGTCGCCTTCGCGGCCGGCAACATCTCCGACCGCACGCTCAGGGCGGACGACATCGCCGGCATCTCCGACATCTACCCGGCGGCCGGATCGACGCGCACGACCGGCAGCATCAGCGGGAAGGTCACCAAGAGCGGCCGCGGCGTGCTCGGCGCGCACGTCGTCGCGTTCAATCAGCGGACCGGCAAGCTCGTCGGCGGCTTCTCGCTGAGCGAGGACGGCACGTTCGTGATTGCCGGGCTCGATCCGGGCCCGCACGTGCTCCGCGCCGAGCCGCTCGACGACGGCGACATCGAGAGCTTTTTCGATCTCACGCTGAACATCGACATCAACTTCCGCGCGAAGTTCCACGACAAGCTCGTGGTCGTGCCCAAGGGAGGCGGCGCGTCCAGCATCGAGATCAAGGTGGTGCCGAAGTGATCGGCGGACGCGTGCCGATTCGTCACGGCGGGCGGCGCTCTGCGCGGTCCTGCTCCTGGCGGTCCTCCCGTCGGCGGCGCGGGCGCAGCGATCTATCTCGGTTCGGCTGCGCCCCACAAGGGCTCGTGGGAAGTGAGCGGCGGCGCGATCTGGTCCGACGGCTACGATCTGGGGACGCGGTCGGCGGAGCTCACGCGCAACACCGGCACGGGCACGGGACCCTTCGAGCTGTTCACCGCGGCCACGCGAGGTGACGACAGCCACCGGCGGGCAGGGGCGGCTCGGCGTGTATCTGTCACGCAGCGTCGCGCTCGAAGCCGGCGTGCAGTTTCTCCGGCCGGTCGTCTCGAGCCGGCTGGCGAACGATGCCGAGGAGGCGGAAGACACCACCGCGACCGAGACGATCAGCCGCTACGTCTTCGACGGCTCGGTCGTGTTCCACCTGACCGGGTTGTCGTTTGGCGGAGGCAAGGGGCGTGCCGTTTCTCATCGGCGGCGCCGGGTACCTCCGCGAGCTCCACGAGCATGACGAGCTGATCGAGACCGGGCGTGACCTATCACGCGCGGAGCGGGCCTGAAGCTGTGGTTCGGGCAAGGCGCGCGGCGGCTCGGCGTGCGCGCCGACGTCGGCGTGGCGATGCGCGACGGCGGGTTCGATTTCAGCGAGGATCGCCGCACCGTTCCGACGGCCGGGGTCTCGTTGTCGTATCTGTTCTAATCCTTTCCCACCTCCACCGGCTTGAGGTCGAACTTGCCGCTGCTTTCGACAAAGAAGAGGCATTCCGAGGCCTTGTCGCAGGAGGTCGTGTGGCGGTAGTTCCCGCCGGGCTGCATCATGTTCCACACTTCAGCAACCATCGAAACGCCTGCCTGCATGAATTCCTGGCACTGGTAGTCCTGAACACCTTCCCAGGTGGTCATGAACAGCGACACCATGCCGTCGCCCATCGCGATGATTTTCCCGCCGTTCTTCACCTCTTTGAATGTGCCAAACGGATTGGCATCAGACCGGTCGTTGAAGCTGAACGGAGTGCGACGGCTGACCGTCCTCGCGCCGTGATACGAAATTTTGAGGCTCTTGTCAGTAAGGGACGCCGGCTTTGGTGTGTCCGCCCGCCAGCGAATCGGGACTCTCGCCCCCGAACTCCACGCCGACCGGACGGATGAGGTCGTTCACATTGGTCTGCTCGAGCGTCGACCACATGTTCTGATCCATCACCAGGAACAGCGAACCGCCGCCGGTGAGGTATTTCACGATGGCGCTGACCTCACCGGGTGTGTACTTCGCCGAAGGAATGTGGATGAACACCAGGCCGCATCCTTCCAGGTCCTTGGGTGTGTACCGCTGTCTTCAGGTAGGACAGGCTCGCCCCTACAGCGGTAGCGGTCTTTGTCAATTCCCCCGTCATGTACTTCACTCGTTCGATCAGTTTCTCGTCCATGCCCGCCATACCTGCGGGGTCGTTCCAGAATCTCTGCTGATGCGCGACATCGATGCAGATGCGCGACTTTGCCGATGCGGGAGTTTGAGCAAGCGCAGGGGCGCCTGCCAGGAGACTGACGAGAAGAGTGAAGAGTGTAAGAGTTTTAATGGTTCACATGGACGGTCTAAACGAGCAGAAGGTTGCTCGATGGAATGCGGTGCCCACTGGTCCCGAAACCGAACGGTCGTCCGGTATCGGACAGACCGCCCGTTCACGCGAGTTACGAGTACGTGGATGTTCTGCGAGTAGAGAAAGGGACCAGCCCTCCAGCGAATGCTGGTCAGGGCTGGCACGTCGGCGTGGGGAGCACTCGAAGGGACGCTTCGCGTTCGGCCCGAAGCCGGTCGTGCGAACTACGGCGTCTCTGCCGGTATGACGGGATCATCGACATCTTCCTCGTCCCGACCCTCACCGGCCTTGTCGCGGTCGATGACGTCGTCTCCCACCGGGACCGGATCGGACGTGCGCTCGGCCGTTGGGTCGGACGGGTTGGTGCGGCGGCGTCCGGGATTGCCGGTCATCGCTCCACATCCACGTTGCTCCGGCTCTGCTCGTCTTGCTTGCTCGATCCCGCGTTCGGGCAGCGCGTCCTGGTTTTCCCTCTCCTCATCCAGCGGCCGGTTGGAAATCCCCCCGGCATCATCGCCGGCGCCGGCCGGGTAGCTGTTGCGATCGGCCTTCTCGACGGTGTCTTCTTCCGAGCTCCAGGTCTTGTCAGCCATGATGGGTTGACCTCCGGTGACGTCAGTCGCAAGGCCTGTGCCGGGCCCGCAGCGGGGAGCCGGTTTTCAGCGTGTTAGTTCACCACCGCCGGGCGAGGACGTGCGGCCTCGTTGTCACGGCCGCAATCGGAGGACGCACGGATGATAAAGTCCAGCCGTGGCCGAGCAGCCGCCTGTCGCGATTCGATTCGAGGCTGTCCATCTGGCCCGCGGTACGGTCACCGTGCTGCGCGGGTTGACCCTCGACATCCGCGCGGGCGAAACCGTCGCGCTCGTCGGGCGCAGCGGCGCCGGCAAGAGCACCATCCTCAAGTTGATCAACAGGCTGCTGCTCCCGGCCTCCGGCGACGTCCTGGTGGAGTCGCGCAGCACCTCGTCGTGGGATCCGTTCGAGCTCAGGCGGCGGATCGGCTACGTGATGCAGGAAGTCGGACTGTTTCCGCACATGAGCATTGCGGAGAACATCGCGGTGGTTCCGCGGCTCCTCGGTTGGGATGACGGGCGCATCGCGGCGCGTGTCGAAGACGCTGCTCGAGCTGGTGGGGCTGCAGCCGTCCGAGTACGCAGGGCGCCGGCCGGATGAACTGTCGGGCGGCCAGCGTCAGCGTGTGGGCGTGGCGCGCGCGCTGGCGGGTGACCCGCCGGTCCTGCTGATGGACGAGCCGTTCGGCGCGCTCGATCCGGTCACGCGCGCGGAAATGCACCGCGAGTTCCGCCGCATTCAGGATCAGGTGCGGAAGACGGTCGTCCTCGTCACCCACGACATGGCGGAGGCGTTCGCACTGGCGGCACGGGTCGGCGTGCTCGCCGACGGCGTCCTCGCCGCCCTCGACACGCCGGCCGCGATTGCGCGATCGCAGGACCCGCGTGTGCGTCCGCTCCTCGAGCCGCTCCTGGAGGCCAGCGCGGCGTTCGCGCCGGTCCGCGGTCCCGGCGACGGCGGCGCACGATGACGCTGCTGGCACTTCTGGCGGACGCACGCGGCCGAGTTCGCGTCGCTCTTCGGCCAGCACGTGCTGCTGGTCGGGATCTCGACGCTGGTGGCGATCGCCGCCGGCGTGCCGATCGGCATTCTGGCCGCGCGGCGTCCGCGCGCGGGCGCGCCGATCGTGTGGCTCGCCAACGTCGTGCAGACCATCCCCAGCCTGGCGATGTTCGGGTTCCTGCTGCCGCTTCCGATCGTCGGCGGGCTCGGCGCGCGCGTCGCCATCTTCGTGCTCATCCTTTACGCGCTCCTCCCGATCGTGCGGACGACCGCGGCGGGACTGCGCTCCGTCGATCGCGTGCTCGTCGAGGCCGGCACGTCCATGGGCATGACGCCGTGGCAGCTGCTGCGCGACGTCGAGCTGCCGCTCGCGCTCCCGTCCATCGTCGCCGGCATCCGCGTGGCGGCGGTGATTGGGGTCGGCACCGCCACCATCGCGGCTGCGGTCGGCGCCGGCGGACTGGGCGAGTACATCTTCCGCGGCCTGTCGATGGTCGATCCCACGGTCATCCTCGCGGGGGCGATTCCGTCGGCGGTGCTGGCGCTGACGATCGACGGCGCGCTGACGGCCCTCGAACGGGTGTTGAAGACCCGGCAGCGGCCCAGCCGGCGGCGCGCGCCGGCGTGGCTATTCGGCCTGGCCGTGCTGCTGACCGCGGCCGCGCTGACCGCGGCGTACGCGCTGAAGGATGGCACGAGCGTCATCCGCGTCGGGTCGAAGAACTTCACCGAGCAGATCATCCTGGGCGAGCTGACCGCGCAGGCCATCGAGGCGCGCGGACTGCGGGTCGAGCGCCGCTTGAACCTGGGCGGGACGTTCATCTGCGATCGCGCGCTGCGCTCGGGGGACATCGACATCTACGTCGAGTACTCCGGGACCGCGCAGACGGCGATCTTCCATCAGCCGGTCGATACCGATTCGCGCCGGGTGCTCGAGAACGTCAAGGCGCGCTACGCCGAAGCGGGGCTGACCCTGCTCGATCCGCTCGGGTTCGAGAACACGTTCGCGATGCTGGTCCGGGGCGAGGACGCCAAACGGCTCGGCCTGCGCACCATCTCCGATCTGGCGGCCCACGCCCCCGCCTGGCGGGCCGGCTTCGGCTACGAGTTCCTGCAGCGCCAGGACGGCTATCCGGGCCTGGCGAGGACGTACGGCCTCCGGTTTGCCGCGCCGCCGACCGCGATGGATCTCTCGCTCATCTATCGCGCGCTCGCCGAGCGCCAGGTCGATCTCGTTGCCGGGGACGCCACGAGCGGCCTCATCGCCGCCTACGGCCTGGTCATGCTCGAAGACGATCGGCACTACTTTCCGCCCTACGATGCCGCCCCCGTCGCCCGAGCGCCGGTGCTGCTGGCGCATCCGGAAGTCCGCGAGGCGCTGAGCGCCCTCTCGGGCCGCATCACCGTCGCCGACATGCGGCGGATGAACCACGCGGTGGACGCGGAGCATCGGGATCCGGCGGAGGTGGCAGGGGAGTTCCTGTCTAGCGTTCTAAAGTTCTAAAGTTCTAAAGGTAGAGTTCCCGCGTTGGAACCGTGGGCCTCAGAAGTTGATATGATCAACGTGATGCCTTCCAACAATTCTTTCAACGCACGCACCCGGTTGACGGCGGGTGGCGAGACGGTCGAGATCTTCAGCCTGCCGGCCCTCGAACGGGCGGGCTGCAGCGGGTTGTCGCGGCTGCCGTATTCCCTCAAGATCCTGCTCGAGAACCTGCTGCGCTGCGAAGATGCCCGGTTCGTCGATCCGCACGACATTCAGGCGCTTGCCGGGTGGGACGTGAAGTCCTGCGAGCAGACGGAGATCGCGTTCACCCCGGCCCGCGTGCTGCTGCAGGACTTCACCGGCGTGCCGGCGGTCGTCGATCTCGCCGCGATGCGCGACGGCATCGTGCGTCTCGGAGGCGACCCGAAGAAGGTCAACCCGCTGCAGCCGGTCGAGCTCGTGATCGATCACTCGGTGCAGGTCGATCACTATCGCGAGGTCAACGCCGCCGACCTCAACGCCGCGCTCGAGTTCGGCCGCAACAAGGAACGCTATACGTTTCTCCGATGGGGGCAGGAAGCGTTTCAGAACTTCCGCGTGGTGCCTCCCGACACCGGCATCGTCCACCAGGTCAACCTCGAGTACCTCGCGCGCGTGGTCTTCAAGGAGCAGTCGGGCGGCGCCGTTCTCGCCTACCCGGACACGCTCGTCGGCACGGACTCGCACACCACGATGGTCAACGGGCTCGGCGTCGTGGGCTGGGGCGTCGGCGGCATCGAGGCCGAGGCCGCGATGCTGGGCCAGCCGATCTCGATGCTCATTCCGGAAGTGGTGGGCTTCCGCCTCACCGATCGCCTGCCCGAAGGCGCGACGGCGACCGATCTGGTGCTCACGATTACCGAGCGTCTCCGCAAGTTCGGCGTCGTCGGCAAGTTCGTGGAGTTCTACGGCCCGGGGCTGCAGTTCCTGACAATCGCCGATCGGGCGACGCTCGGCAACATGTCGCCGGAATACGGGGCGACGATCGCGATCTGCCCGATCGACGAGATGACGCTCGACTATCTGCGTCTGACGGGGCGCGAAGAAAGCCACGTGCAGCTGGTCGAGGCCTACGCGAAGGAGCAGGGCCTGTTCCGCCTGGACGACGCGCCGGATCCCGCCTACACCGCGACGCTCGAGCTGAATCTGTCAACCGTCGAGCCGAGCCTCGCGGGCCCGAAGCGCCCGCAGGACCGTGTCTCGCTGCGCCAGTCCAAGTACAAGTTTCAGCAGGCGCTCGACCTCATGCTCACCGAGCGCAAGCCGAAGCCGACGGTCGAGAAGCCGGGCGAGACCGGCTTCACCGACAAGCATCCGGAGGCCGTGCCGGCCGCCGTCGCGACCGTCGTCAGCGAAGTCGTCCCGGGGATGGAAGGCCTCGATCACGGCGCGGTCGTCGTCGCCGCGATTACGAGCTGCACGAACACCTCGAACCCGAGCGTGATGATCGGCGCCGGCCTGGTCGCGCGCAACGCCGTCAGGCGCGGGTTGAAGGTCAAGCCGTGGGTGAAGACCAGCCTGGCTCCCGGATCGCTCATCGTCACGGAGTACTACAAGGCATCGGGGCTGCTCGAGTATCTCGCCGAGCTCGGCTTCAACATCGTCGGCTACGGCTGCACGACCTGCATCGGCAACAGCGGACCGCTGCCCGAGCCGGTCTCGACGATCGTCCGGGACCGCAACCTGATCGTGGCCTCGGTGCTCAGCGGCAACCGCAACTTCGAGGGACGGATCCAGTCGCAGGTCCGGGCGAACTATCTCGCGTCGCCGCCGCTCGTCGTCGCCTATGCGCTCGCCGGGCGCATGCAGATCGACATGACGACCGAGCCGCTCGGCGAGGATCAGGCGGGGACACCGGTGTTCCTGAAGGACCTCTGGCCGAGCGAGCGCGAGATTCAGGAGACGATGCTCAGGTCGGTGAAGTCGGAGATGTTCCGCGAGCAATACGCGACGGTCTTCCACGGCGACGCGCGGTGGCGCTCCCTGCCGAGCCCGTCGTCGGAGCGCTTCGTGTGGGACGACGACTCGACCTACATCCGCAATCCGCCGTTCTTCGACGGCCTGACGCTCGAGCCGGTGCCGCCGGCCGACATCGTCTCGGCGCGCGCGCTGGCGCTGCTCGGCGACAGCGTCACCACGGATCACATTTCTCCTGCGGGGTCGATCCCGGCGGACAGCCCGGCTGGCCGATACCTGATCTCGAAAGGCGTCGCGCCGGCCGACTTCAACTCGTACGGCGCCAGGCGCGGCAACCACGAAGTGATGATGCGCGGAACGTTCGCCAACATCCGCCTGCGCAATCAGCTCGCGCCTGGAACCGAGGGTGGATGGACGTCGCTGCTCCCCGAGGGAGAGCTGATGACGATCTACGACGCCTCGGTCCTGTATCGCGCGGCCGGCGTGCCGCTCATCATCATCGCGGGCAAGGAGTACGGGTCCGGATCGTCGCGGGACTGGGCCGCCAAGGGCACGCTGCTGCTCGGCGTCAAGGCCGTGATTGCCGAGAGCTTCGAGCGCATTCACCGCAGCAACCTGGTGAACATGGGCGTGCTGCCGCTCGAGTTCCGGGCCGGCGAGACCGCGGCGTCGCTGAAGATCACCGGCCGCGAGCGCTACGACATCATCGGGATGGGTGCGACGCTGCAGCCGCGCGGCGTGGTCACCGTGCGCGTGACGTGCGCGGACGGAACGATCCAGGACATCACGGCGACCGCGCGGATTGACACGCCCGAGGAGCTCGTGGCGTTCCGCAACGGCGGGATCCTGCCCTATGTCGTCCGGCAGCTGATGAAGTCGTGACGTGCGCGCGGCTTCACCGCATGGTATCCGCGCCGCGCCGTGACCTTTCCCTTCTTGCTTTTCAGGCGCACCTCGATCGGGTGCCAGCCGCCGGCGTCCACCTTCTGTGGCGTATAGGTGAGCAGGTACCGGCTCCGGAATTCCGTCACGATCCGGACGAACGTCTCGCGGAGCCGGTCGCTCCGCTGTGCGTCGATGTACGTCCCGCCGGTTTCTTCCGCGAGCGCGTGCAGGAAAGTCTCCATCAGCGCCGGCCCCGCGACGCTCGGGATCGGAGGCTGCACGCCGGATCGGAAATCGACACGATAGCCGGGGCTGCGGACGCCCGGCCGGCTCACCCCGACGGCGTAGACGACGGCGTCGTTGCGCCGGGCGATCTCGAGGACGGCCTGCGCCGACAGCCAGCCTGACGTGTCATCGCCGTCGCTGAAGATCAGCACGAGCGCACGGCCCGGCCGATCGTCCCGGAAGGTCATCGCGGCGTACGCGGCGTCGTGGAGCGAGGTGGCGCCGGTCGCCCGGGCGGCGGACACGGCCGCATTCAGTTGCGCGTGGTCGGAGGTCCACGACGTCTTCAGCTGCAGCGCGCCCGAGAACGTCAGCACGGCCGCGCGGTCACTCGGCGTCAGCAGCCCGACGACGGCGGAGGCGGCCTCCTTCAAGTTCTGCAGGGGCGGTCCCCACACGCTGACGCTCGTGTCGAGGGCGAGCATGACGCTGAGCGGGACGCCTCCGATGTCCACGGCCTCGATGCGCTGGGGCACACCGCTGTCGCGCAGCTCGAAGTCGGCGGCCGTCAAGCCCACGACCGGGCGATTGCCGTCGGTGACGAGCACGTCCACGCGCACCGCGTCCACGCCGACGCGAAAGGTCTGTTGGGGTGCCACCGGTGATGCGGCAATCGCGCTGATCGCCAGGGCCGCCGCGGCGACGATGGGTTTCACTGGCGCACCCCGCGACGCAGCTCGTTGAGCCGCTCGTCGGCCACGCCCGGCGGCTCGGCCAGGTACCACCACCACGGCTCGCGGACGGATTCTGCCTTCGCGTCCAGCAGGCTTTGCAGGACGGTCCGGGATTCGGCGGCCTTTCCTGAACGCTGGAGCAGTTCGCTGAGCGCGACGTACGCCGCCTGCCCCACGGGGAACCGGGCGATGGCCTGACGATACGACGATTCAGCCGCGTCAGGGCGGCGGAGCCGCTCGTGGGCGGCGCCGCTGAAGAGCGCCGCCAGGTATGCGGTGGCGGGGTCGGCCGTCGCGCTGACGACGCGCTCCAGGTGCACCAGACCGTCCTGTTCGTTCCCGCGCAGCGTCTCCACCCGGCCGAGGTGCAGCCGGGCCATGAGCATCGCGTTGTCGCGCTCCAAGGCTTCCCGCAGCCAACCGGCGGCGTCGTTGAGCATGCCGGCGCGCTGCAGCGCGCTTCGCGCGCTGTCGGACTCTATCGAGTGCATGGCGGTCCGAGCTGCCGGCGCGGTCATCAGGTAGCCACGCGCCAGGGTTTCCGCGACCGTCGCGCTTTCGTACAGCACTATGGGATTGCCGGGCGCATCCGCGCGCCCGCGCTCGAGCAAGTCCTCCGCCACTCTGAACCACTGACGCTCGCGGAACGCGCGCGAGACCGCAAGATACCAGCGTGAGATGAACGGATCGCCCGGCGGCCCGGACGCGTGCAGCATCCGGCGCGCCGTGGTCAGGTGCCGCCAGCGCTGTTCGTTGGCCCCCTTCGTGAAGCCGGCAATCCGCAGCGCCGCGTCGGCGTGCAGCACCGCACCCGCGGGCAGATCGCCCGCCGGCGCCCACGGCATCCCCGGAACGCCGAAAATCAAATTGACGATCGACTCGAGATCCTTGGGCGGGATCGCGATCACCGCATCGACGGCGTCCGCCTCCCCGCGCCGGTATCTCTCGACTATCTGACGATACGCTGCGACCTGCCGCAGGAGGCTCTGCGGGGCATTGAGGGCAGGCAGCTGCGCCTGACCGCCGCTCATCAGCAGCGACAGGACGGTACCGCCGATCGTAGACAGGAAAGGATTCATCGGGGCCCGAGGACGTCAGACGGCAGGCAAGACCCACTGTAGAGCGACGCGCCGATCCCGGTCAAGCCACTGATACACACGGGCCACGGATTGCACGGATTACACGGATAACACGGATCGGACGGACAATACACGCGATGGACGAAGCTCGCTCCGTGACGGCGGCGGACGTCAAGGCTATGGCGGCGGATCTGGGCTTCGACCTCTGCGGCATCACGCCGGCCGCGGCGTTCCCCGAGCTGCATTTTCTTCGCGAGTGGCTCGACCGCGGTTACGCCGGGGAGATGCACTACATGCACCGCACGGCGGAGCGGCGGTCCGACGTCCACGCGGTGCTCCCTTCGGCACGATCCGTGATCTCGCTCGGCGTCGTGTACAACGCGGACCGCCCGTATTCCACCGAGAACGCGGACCCGGCCGTTGCCGCGATCGCGCGGTACGCCTGGGGAGACGACTATCACGTCGAGATCGGCGGCCGCCTGTCGAGGCTCGTCGCGGTGCTCCGCGCGGCGGCGGACGACTCGTTCGAAGCCCGCGCCTATGTGGACACCGGGCCGGTGCAGGAGCGGGTTTACGCGCAGTACGCGGGGCTCGGATGGATCGGCAAGAACACGTGCCTGATCAACCCGGAGCTCGGCTCATGGATCTTCCTGGCCGCGATCATCACCAACCTCGCGCTCGAGCCCGACGCGCCCGCCCTCGATCAGTGCGGGACGTGCACGCTGTGTCTCGAAGCGTGTCCGACCGGGGCGCTCGTGGAGCCGCGCGTGCTCGACTCCACGCGCTGCCTGTCGTATCTCACGATCGAGCTCAAGGGCGCGATCCCGGTCGAGCACCGCGACGCCGTTGGAGAGCACGCGTACGGATGCGACATCTGCCAGGAGGTGTGCCCGTGGAACCTGTCGCCGTCCACGGGCGTCACGGCGCACCACCCATGGCAGCCGCGCGACGGGCTCGACGGGCCGACGCTGCTCGAGCTGTGGCGCCGATCGGACGACGAGCTGCGGGCGCTGCTGAAAGGCAGCCCGATGAAGCGCGCGGGGGTCAAGCGGCTGCGGCGCAACCTCGCGGTCGCGATCGGCAACAGCGGCGACCGCACCGCAGCCGGCGCGCTGCGCAACCACGCGGAGCCCACGTGTCTCGAGCCTCTTGTGGCGGACCACGTCGCGTGGGCGGTGGCGAAGCTCGATGGCTGAGAAGCGCCCTCCGCGCCCGCCGAAAGCTGACGAGGCGCGGCGGGAAGAGATGAGGCAGTTCGTGGCGGATCTGAAGAAGGTGGCGGCGATGTCGCCCGGCGCGAGAGAATAGGATCATGACGGACACATTTCATCCCACCCTGCTCGTGTCGATGCCGCAGCTCCAGGACCCGAACTTCGCCCGGACCGTGGTGCTGCTGTGCGACTTTCTCCCGGACGGGGCCTTCGGCCTGGTGCTGAACCGCCCGACGGACGCGGCCGCCAGCTCGATGGTGCGGCTCGAGCCGCCGGTCGAGCATGGGAACAACCTGCCTCTTTCCACGGGCGGACCGGTCGAGCCCGACCGCGGATGGATTCTGGTGGCCGACGAGCCACCCGACGTGGAATGCCGGACGGTCGTGGAAGGACTCTACCTCTCGACGTCTCCGGTTCTGCTGCGCCGGGTCCTGGAGAGCCGCCCGGCTCCGCGCGCGCTCGTGCTCGCGGGCTACGCGGGCTGGGGCCCCGGTCAGCTCGACGACGAACTGGCGCAGTCCGCGTGGCTCATGTCCGACATCGCGCTCGATATCGTGTTCGACACGGATCCTTCGCTGATGTGGGAAACCGCGATTCGGCGGATGGGGGCGGATCCGTCGGCGTTGCAGATGAGCCATGGGGTGCACTGACTCGCCCGCCGTCGCTTGTCGCGGTGAAAACACGAGCGACAAAGTATGGCGCGGCCGCGCCGAAGCGCGCTGAGTCCTGGCCGAGCGAAGGCGGGGGACTCGGGACTCGGGACTCGACCAGGGCTGGCCGCGCGAAGGCGGCGGAGTGCGGAACCAGACTTGCAATTCGCTTCCCTTGGAAAGACTCAAAAAAGATTCGAGTCGAAGAGGACTCGAGGAGGAAGCGAAATGGCCGAAGAGAAGAACCCCCTGGAAGAACTGTTGATTGACGAGCTGAAAGATTTGTATAACGCCGAAAACCAACTCGTGAAAGCGCTTCCGAAAATGGCGAAGGCGGCAACCGCGCCCGAGCTGAAGCGCGCCTTCGAGAAGCATCTCGAAGAGACGCGGCGCCAGGTCGAGCGGCTCGACGAGATTGGCGCGGCGCTCGAGGTCAAGATGACCGGGAAGAAGTGCAAGGGGATGGAGGGGCTCATCGAAGAGGGCAAGGAGATCATGGATGAAGATCTCGATGAGAACGCCATCGACGCCGGGCTCATCGGCGCGGCGCAGAAGGTCGAGCACTACGAAATCGCCGGGTACGGGACCGCGCGGGCCCATGCGGCGCTTCTCGGGTTCAACAAGGTCGCCCGTCTGCTGCAGCAGACCCTGAACGAGGAAAGGGCCGCCGACAAGAAGCTGACCCAGATCGCAGAGGCTGTCATCAACGTCGAAGCGGTCCAGGCCTAGCCGCCGCCGCTTCGAGTCTCGTGTAGGATTTCCGGCAGAGCGCGACGTCAGCCGATACGGCGAACGTCGCGCTCTGTATTTTCGGCGCCGGCCCGATGGCCCCTACTTCAGGACCTCGCCAAAAAAATCAATCGCGCGTGGATCCTTCGACTGTCCGAGCCAGAACATCGCCTGCTTGCGCACCGCGGGGTTGGCATGGGTGCGCGCGACCTTGATGAGGAGCGGGACTCCCTCGTCTTTCGGGAGCTGACTGAGCGCGAAGACCGCCTTCTTTTTCACTTCGGTATCGGGATCCTGCTCGACGAGCTCGGTGATTGCCGCGGACGCCCTGGATCCCGCCTTCTGCCCGAGCCAGAAGATGGCTTCGCCGCGCGTGGCCGCGTCGGTGTGCGTGCGCGCGATCTGAATCAGCGCCGGCACGCCGGCCTCCTCTTTGAGCTGCGACAGCGCGAAGACCGCCTTTTTGCGCACCTCGGCCGACGCGTCCTTCTCGAGCGCGTCGGTGATGACCTTGGCGGCCCGGGCGTCTCCTTTCTGCGCGAGCCAGAACAGGGCCTCGCTGCGCAGGCGCGGCTCGCCGTCGGACCGCGCGATGGCCGCCAGCGTGTCGAACGTCTCGGGGACGCGGCTCTGCGACAGGGCGAAAATCGCGCTCTTGCGGACTTCGACGCTGGGATCCTCGCGCAGCACGCGGCGCAGCGTGTCGAACCCGCGGCGGCCGCGCGCGTTGCCGAGCCAGAACATCACCTTCTTGCGCAGGCTCTCGGGCTGGCTCGTCGCGATGAGGCGTTCGAGCGACGCGTCGGCCGACGGGTCGCCGTGCAGCGCGATGGCGGTGACGGCGCCGTCGACGATCCGGCTCCTGCCGTCGGCGTCCGGCGCCGTGAACGGCTCGAGCAGCGCGACGCTGTCGGCCGGCTGCACGTTCTCGAGCCAGTGCACCGCCCGGCCGCCCGCGTCGAGCTCGCAGTCCTCGGAGAACACGCGGATGCGGTCGACGCGCCGATCCGCGATCCGGTAGAGCACCACGATCCGGTCGGAGCCTTCCAGCTTGACGGCGCCGCCGGCGGGGGAGGCCCCTCGCGATGAGGTGGACGCGCCGGTGGAGGTCTGCTCCAGCCGGCACGCCCCGCAGCACGCCGATCCGTCCGACATCATCACGTTGCCCGAGCTCCAGTTGTTGCCCCCGGAGCAGCACATCACGCGCTCGCGATCGACGGCCGGCACGAAGTAGCCGATCCACGCCACGTCGGGCTGCGCGGCGACGAGCGATCGGAACGAGGCGGCCAGCGGCGAGGCGGCCGGCTGCGCCGTCACGCGTCCGTTCGCGATGCGCGGCTGCTGCGCCGCCACGGCGGCCGCAAGCGCGACGGCGATCCCAAGCGAGGCGATCGTCACGCCTGCCTTCCCGGAGGCGACCGGTCTGATGGGTGTCGGCATGATGTCCTCTACTTCTGGTTGAGGATTTCCACCATGTAGGCGGTGGCGATCGGGTTGTCCATGACCGACAGCTTCTTCACGATGTCCAGCTTCAGCGCCGGATCCTGCTCCTTGCGCGCCAGCGCGACGAGCGCGGTGGCGTTGCTCTGCTGGAACAGTCCCTGGATGACCGTCTTCTTGATCGCCGGTTCCTTCTCGGCGTTGTAGATCTCGAGCAGCGCATCGCTCGTCCGCTTCGAGTCCATGATGCCCAGGTTGGCCACGGCCGTGCGGCGCAGCTCGGGGTTCTGCTCGCTCTTGGCGAGCTCGATCATCCGCGTCACGTTCCCGCCGGTGAACATCGCGCGGATGATCCGCTTCTTCACGTCGACGGCGGTTTCCTTCTGGTAGAGCTGCCACAGCTCGTCGTGCGCGCCCATGACGCCGAGCTGCTGGACCGCTTCGCCGCGCAGGTCCGCGTTCTGCTCGGTCTGAGCCGCGCTCAGGAGCCGACCTTTCTCGCCCGCCACCATGAACGCGCGCAGGATGCGGCGTTTGACGTCGACGTCCGACGCCGACGTGTAGATTTCCGCGAGCGCCGCCCGGCTTTCGGGGCCGCCGTGCTGCCCCAGGTAATCAATCGCCCGGCTCTGCAGCTCCGGCGTGGAATTCCCCTTCGCGATGTTCTTGAGGACGTCGCGGGCACGCGGCGAGCTGCTCTGGGCGAGCACGAAGAGCGCCCTCGACTTCAGCTTCGGCGACGCCGTGCCGTCGAGCAGCTTCTCGAGCATCGGGATCGCCTGTTCCGAATCGGCATTCAGCAGCGCGTTGATCGCCAGGATCTTCAGGTCGTCGTCGCTCTCCCTGTCGGGCCGCACCGGCTGACCGCTGTCGCGGCGAATCTCCGCTTCGAGCTGTTTCGCCTGCTTCAGGTACCGGCTCTTGGGGTAGTCGCTCGACAGCGTCGAAATCGTCGTCAGCGCTTCGGGACGCTGGCCGGCCCGGTTCTGCGCCCACGCCTTCCAGTAGAGCGAGGCGTCGGCGCGGGGGCCCTTCATCGCGATGACGTCGGTGTACCGCTCGATCGCGCGGTCGTACTTCCCCTGATCGAAGAACTCGCGCGCCTGGTCGTAGAGCCGCGTTTCGCGCTCGCGCTCACGCTGTTCCGCCTCGGCCTGGCGGTCCGAGTCTCGATCTTTCTGGAAGGACAGCCCGCTGCCGGCGAGGAGATCCCGGTGACCGTCGAGGACGTCCCGATGCATGACGAGGGCGTCCTTGTGAGCGGCGAGCACGTCGAAGGCCTTGAACTTCTCGAAGTCTTTGAAGTTCTCGAAGTCTTTGAAGTGCTCGAAGTCGAAGGCCTTGAACTTCTCGACCTGGAAGTCGAAGTCTGGAAGGGCCTTGAGCCCCTCGAGCCCCTCGAGTCCCTTGAGCCCTTTCAGCCCCTCGAGCGTGTCGAGCTGGAAGTCCATGGCAGACAGCTTCTGCAAGCGTTTCGAGTCTTCGCCGGCCTGAATCTTCTGCGGTGTCTCGCCGCCGCCGGCCGGCTGCGCCAGCGCGGATCCAGCCACGATCAGCGTCCCCGCGAACACGATGCTGCACACGCGCGATTGTCTGATGCTCATGATTCGATATCCTGTTTCCTCTGCGGCCGGCGACCCGTCTTCTAATCTCTTTTTCTCTTGATCCCTTGATCTCTGATATCTCTTGATCTCCGGAGATGCGCTAGGAGCTCTTGGCCCGTCCGCATCCGAATTCCGGTTTTCTGCCGTTCGCGAATCTCCGACGACAGCACGCGCACCTTGAAGAGCAGGCCCCGGCTTTCGATCCGCTGCCGCACCCGCTCGAGGTCGTCGGCCGACATCGCATCCGGGCTTGCGGACAGCTCCACCAGGACCCGCTCGAGCTCGTCGAGCACGGTCGCGAGCGCCATGTTGCCGGTCGCCTCCGCCGTCTGCCGATACAGTCTGTTGTCGGACACGAGCTCCTCCGCCCGCGCCCGCTCCGACGAGATGTCGGCTCCGCCATCGCCGCCCGTGCTGACCAGCTCGACCAGCATCATCTGGGACCGATCGAGGTGATCGGTGAGGTCGACGAGCAGCACTCCCTCGCGGACGGCCGCGGCGGTTGCGGTCTGCGTCCCTGATGCCGGGACGTCCCGCCGCGACACGCGGCCCGCGAAGAACGCGCCGGCGACCAGGACCACGATCGCGGCCGCCCAGGCGAGCCGCGCCGGGGAGAACACGAACCACGAGATCCACCCGCGCCGCTGACGGCCGAGCGCGGGCTCGAGGCGCGCCCACACCGTTCGCTCGAAGCCGTCGGCAATCTCCGGCCCCGGCGCCGCTTCGACCGCGGCCAGCACGCGCTGCAGGTTCGTGTAGCTCGTGTGGCAGGCGCTGCACGTGCGCACGTGCGCCGCGGCCCGCGCGTCGTCGCCGGCGCTCATCTCGCCGTAGTAGTGCAGGACCAGCTCGTCCTCGTTCAAGTGGGTGTGCATGTCGTTGTTCATCTCTTGTTGGCTTCCACCTTCAGGTGAAAGATCCCTCGTCAACCCGAAAACCCCTGGTCCGCCGTGACGAGCGGCTCCAGCGCGACGCGCATTTTCTTGACCGCCCGGAAGATGCTGTGCTTCGTCGCGTTCGTCTTGAGCCCGAGCGAGTCGCTGATTTCCTCGATCGATCGCCCTTCGAAATGGCGCAGCACGAAGGCGGCCCGTTCCATCTGGCTGAGCGACGACATCGCGCTGTTGACGCAGTCCTGCACTTCGGTGCTGAGCATCAGGCGCTCCGGCGAGGCGCGGCCGGCGTCGAGGCTTTCGTCGGCGCCGAACTGTTCCAGGTCCGCCCCGTCGTGCGCCGACTCGCGATGCGGCCGCGCGCGGATCAAGTCGATCGAGCAGTTCACCGCGATGCGGTGCAGCCACGTGCCGAAGTTCGCCCTGCGACTCGAACCGGCTCAGTTGCTTGTAGGCCTTCAAAAAAGTCTCCTGCACCACGTCTTCCGCATCCTGCGGCGTGCCCGTCATCCGGTGCGCGAGCCTGTAGACAGCGCGGCTGTGGCGTTCCACCAGCGCCCGAAAGGCTTCGCTGTCTCCGTCGCGTGCCAGCGCGACCGCGGCGGCGTCCGTTTGCGGCATCCGATTGGTTAGACGGGGGTTGCGGGGGGTGGTTAGGTCCATTGAATCCCTGAATCCCTATCAATCCCGGGGGCGAATCCTCGAATCCTCGGAGAACCTTAGGGCGAAGAAAAGGAGAAACTCGTGCCCAGCAGGGCCCGCACGCCTGATTCGAGCGAGGTCATCCGGTAGCCCAGTTCGGCAATGCTCCGCCTGCTGTCCATCGACCAGTCGTGCCGGAGAATCTCGACAACGCCGCGGGTGATCAGGGGAGGCCTGCCAGTCAGGCGTGCGCGCGCTTCCTCGAACCGGGCGGCGGCGGCGGCGAGCGCGTAGGGCAGGCGACGCGGCAGCGGCGCGCCGGTGAGATCGCGGACGATCTCGAACACGCGCATCTGCGGCGCGTTCTCACCCCCGAGTAGATATTCCTCACCGATACCCCCGCGATCGAGGGCCCGCACGTGCGCGTCCGCCACGTCATCCACGTACGCGTACGACCAGAGCCGGTCGGCGCCGACCAGGCCCGGCAGCCGCCGCGCGAGGTGATCCGCAATCAGGCGGCCGACCAGGTTCCCCTCTGTCGCTTCTCCGGGGCCGTAAATCACGCCGGGGACCAGCGAGACGATCGGCGCGCCAGCCGCTGCCGCGGCCTGCGCCACCTCGCGCGCCCGCACTTTCGTCCGCTGGTAGTCGTTGGCGCAAATCGGCTCGGTTCGATCCGCCGGCGCCCGCGCGAGAAAGGACGAAGTGTAGACGATGCGGGGCGTGCCGAGGGCGGCGGCGACTTCGAGGATCGCTTCGAGCCCGCCGACGTTGATCTCGTCGAACTCGGCGGGGCGCGGCCGCGACACGCTGACGAGCGCCGCCGCGTGACAAATCGCGCCGGCGCCGGCGGCGGCGCGCGCGAGCGCCGTCCGGTCGCGAACGTCGCCGTCCACGGCGCGTCCGGGCAGGGACGCCGCGGTCGCGTGGCGCGCGAACACCACCGGGTCGTGGCCGTGCCGCGCCAGCGCGCGGACGATCGCGCGTCCCAAGTAACCCGTGCCGCCGGTGACGAGAACCTGCATGTTGCTGCGTGCGCTGCGGATCGCAGTCCGCGATGTTATATGCTGCCGTGGATGTTCACGCGGCAGACAACCGGGTCAGTAGTATGCCCGTCGTGCGGATCGCTCGTCGGTGTCAACGACGACAAGTGTTACTCGTGCGGCCGCCGGAATCCCGGGCTCTGGGGATACGCGCCGTTGCTCCGGCGCCTCGGCAACGATTTCGGGTTCCTGCCGATCGTGCTGTATGGCTGCATCGGCATGTACATGCTGAGCCTGCTGCTCACGCTGAAAGACGGCGGCGACATCATGGGGCGCGGCCTGTTCTCCATTCTGTCGCCGGGAGACCTCGCGACGCTGCGGCTCGGCAGGAGCGGCGCGGCGCCGGTGTTCGGCTACCGCATGTGGTGGACCCTGTTGAGCGCAGGATGGCTCCACGGCAGCGCCCTGCACATCCTGTTCAACATGATGGTGGTGCGTCAGATCGGTCCGATCACCGCCGACATCTACGGCGGGTCGCGATTGGTGATCATTTATGTCGTCTCGTCCGCCTGCGGTTTTCTCGTGAGCTCGATCGCCGGACTGGTCATGCCGCCCCTGCCGATCATTGGCGGCGCGTCCGACACGCTTGGCGCGTCAGCGGCGGTGTTCGGGCTCGTCGGCGCCTTGATGTATTACGGGCGTCGTGGCGGCAGCAGCCTGATGACGTCGCAGCTCACGAGCTGGATCGTGTCGATGGCGATCTTCGGAGTCATTGTCCCGGGGATCGACAACTACGCGCACGCGGGCGGGTTTGCCGGCGGGTACCTCGTCGGGATGTGGCTCGATCCCCTCAAGCCGGAGCGCATCTCGCACATGGTCGGGGCCCTCGTCTGTCTCCTGGCGACGGTGCTGGCGATCCTCTGGTCCTACATCTATGTGTCTGCCCGCATTTATGCGCTGAACGGCTAATCCTCACGGTGCGTAAACCTGTCGTCCTCATCACCGGCGCCGGCGGCGAGATCGGGCATGGCCTGATCGCGCGCCTGGCCGAACGCGCGGAGCGCGCGATCGTGACGCTCGACGTGAGCCGGCTCGACCAGTCGATCGCGCCGAAGGTCGATCGCGAGATCACGGGGTCGATCCTGGATCGCGGCGTGCTCGAGCGCGTGCTGTCGGAGTTCCGCGTGGAGCTCGTCTTCCACCTCGCGGCCCTGCTGTCCACCCGATCCGAGTTCACGCCCGTGACCGCGCACCAGGTGAACGTCGAGGGCACGCTCAACCTGCTCGAGTTCGCGCAGCACGAGGCGGAGTCGCATGGCCGGCCGGTCGTCTTCATGTACCCGTCGTCGATTGCCGCCTACGGCCTGCCGGACGCGGCAACGAAAGTTTCCGCCGCCAAGGTCAAAGAGGACGAGTGGGCGCACCCGACGACGATGTACGGGTGCAACAAGTTGTACTGCGAGCACCTCGGGACCTACTACGCCAGGCATTACAAGCAGCTCGCGGCGGAGCCGGCCAGCGGCAAGGTCGATTTCCGTTCCGTCCGGTTCCCGGGATTGATCTCGGCCGTGACGATGCCGTCGGGCGGCACGTCCGACTACGCGCCGGAGATGGTGCACGCGGCGGCGAAAGGGGAGCGCTATGAGTGCTTCGTCAGGCCCGACACGCGCATTCCGTTCATGGCGATGCCCGATGCCGTCGACGCGCTCATGACGCTGGCGGCCGCGCCGCGGGCCCGGCTGACGCGCACCGCCTACAACGTCTCCGCCTTCAACCCGTCCGCCGAGGAGATCCGGAACGCCGTGCTCCAGGCGTTTCCCCGCGCGCGCATCGACTGGGACGTCGACGAAAAGCGGCAGGGCATTCTCGACACCTGGCCGGCCGACGTGGACGACTCGGCCGCGCGCCGCGACTGGGGCTTCGCCCCGCGGTTCGACTTCGAACGCGCGTTCGGCGAATACCTGTTCCCGACGATTCGAGAGCGTTACTCAATCCCTAATCCCTAATCCTTGAATCGCTGAATCAACGATTCAAGGATTGTGGGATTCAACGATTCAACGATTCAAGGATTAGGGATTCAAGGATCCAAGGATTCAAGGATTAGTTTAGGGATTAGGGATTAGGGATTCGATCCACTCCGCCGGCGGCGTGATCTCCGGCGCCGGCGGCGGCCCTGGATCGGGGCGGCCGCTCCCCTCGAGCCGGCTGATGGCGCGGACGGTTATGTCGTGATCGCAAACAATCTGGCACGACAGCCTGACGCCGGTGACGCCCTTCGCGGTCAGGACCTGCCGCTCGGCGACGGTCATCCGCTGCGGCTCGCCCTCGATGAACTCGACCCGGCAGGTCGTGCAGCGCGCGTTGCCTCCGCAGGCGTGCAGGATGTCCACGCGGGCGTCCTGCTCGATCGCGAGCACAAGCCGCTTGCCGTCCGGTACCTCGACCGATCCAAACCCCTCAACCGTCAGCTTCGCCATCGTCCTGTTTCTCCTTTGCTCTGAGCACCCCATCATACAGAATAGGACTGGGTTTCTCTTACGGCATGCACAGCCTGCGCTCAGCAATTCGCGGTCTGACCCGACGCCCCGCCTTCGCCGCCGTCGCGATTCTGACTTTGGCCCTCGGCATCGGCGCCAACGCCGCCATCTTCAGTGTGTTCGACACGGTGCTGCTGCGTCCGCTTCCGTACGTGGATCCGGATCGCATCGTCATGCCCTGGGAATTCAGCGAGGAAGTCCTCCAGCGCGTCGGCTTCGATCGGCTGCCGTCCTCCGCCGCGGATTTCGACGACTACGCGGCCCGGCAGACCACCTTCGAGAGTTTCGCGTCGATGCGCACCGAGCAGCTCAATCTCACGGGCGACGGCGAGCCCGAGCGGATCGGGGCCGTCCGCGTCAGTGCGCGGTTCTTCGAGGTCCTGGGCGTCCAGCCGGTCGTCGGCCGGACGTTCGCGCCGGGGGACGAAAACCGCGAGCGGCTCGTGCTCATCGCGCACGGCCTGTGGCAGCGCCGCTTCGCGTCGGATCCCGCGGTCAGCGGCCGGGTCATCCTCCTGAACGGCGAGCCGGCCACGATCATCGGCGTGCTCCCGCCCTGGTTCCGCTTCCCGGCCGCCGGCGAGCTGCCGGAAGCGTACGGGTTCTCGCTGAACCCGGTCGTCTGGAGCCTGGACGTGCTCACCCCTGAGCAGCGGCGCAAGCGGATCGGGAAGAGCTTCGCGCTCATCGGACGACTGAAGCCGGGCATGAGCCTTCAGGCGGCGCAGGACGATCTGGCGGTGATCGCGGCGGATATCGCGCGCGAGTCCCCTGAGACGAACGCGGGCTGGACGGTGCGCGTCATTTCACTGCGCGAGCAGCTCGTCGGTTCCGTGCGGCCGGCGCTGATGGTGCTGTTGACGGCGGTGGGCTTCGTCCTGCTCATTGCCTGCGCCAACGTGGCGAACCTGCTGCTCGTGCGTGCGGCCGGCCGGCAGCGGGAGGTGTGCGTCCGTGTCGCGCTCGGTGCGCCGCGGTCCACCCTGGTGCTGCAGATGATGGTCGAGAGCCTGGTGCTTTCGATGCTCGCCGGCGCGGCCGGTCTCGTCATCGTGTACTGGACGCTGCGCGCGCTCCTGAGGATGCTGCCGTCCACCTTGCCGGCGCTGGCCCAGGCCGGCCTCGATTGGCGGGTGCTCGCCTTCACCGGCGCCGTCTCGCTCGCGACCGGGCTGGCGTTCGGGATTTTTCCCGCCCTCCACAGCACGAGGCAGGATACGGCCGACGGCCTCCGCGAGGGGGCGCGCGGCACGATCGGCGGCCGGCGGGCGAACCGCACCCGCAATGCGCTCGTCGTGATGGAGGTCGCGCTCGCGGCGATGCTGCTCATCGGCTCCGTGCTGCTGATCCAGACCTTCTTCCAGCTCACCCGCGTCCAGACCGGTTTCCGCAGCGATGGGATCCTGACGATGGAGATCGCGCTGCCGAAGCTCGCCTACCCGCCGGCGCGCGCGTCGGGGTTCTTCGAAACGCTCGTCGGCCGGCTGTCGGCGTTGCCGGGCGTCGAGGAGGCGGGGGTGACGTCGGGGCTGCCGTTGAGCGGCCGGGAGAATCTTGCGCTCGTGACGGTCGAAGGCCGCCCACGCGCCGAGCCCGGACAGGAAATCATCTCCGATTACCGCGTCGTGACGCCGGGGTACTTCCGCGTACTGGGGATTCCGCTCATCGACGGCAGCCCGCTGCCGGCCGAACCGCGGCCCGATGGACAACGCGTCATCCTCATCAACGAGATGATGGCCCGGACGTTGTGGCCGGGGCAGAGCCCGCTCGGCCGGCGCCTGAAGATTGCGAGCTACGATCAGGACGCCCCCTGGCACACGATTACCGGCGTCGTCGGCGACACGCGGTATACCGGCCTCGACAGCGCACTCCGGCCGCAGGTCTATCTGCACCACGTCCAGGATCCCAACGAGCAGATGGCGGTGGTGCTGCGGACGGCGCGAGATCCGACGACGCTTGCCGCTCCGGCGCGAGCCGCGGTCAGCGGGATCGACCCGAACCAGCCGGTCGCCCGCGTGCAGACGATGGAACAGGTGCTGAACACCTCGGTGGCGGGCCGCCGCTTCCACATGTCTGTCGTCGGCGTGTTTGCGGCGCTGGCGGTGACGCTGTCGGTCGTCGGGCTCTACGCCGTGGTGTCGTTCTCGGTGGCGGAACGCGTCCAGGAGATGGGGCTGCGGCTGGCGCTGGGCGCACGGCCCTCGAATATCATGGCGCTCGTTCTGGCCGAAGGCTTGAAGCTCGTGGCCACCGGGATCGTCCTGGGGGTCGGCGGGGCCCTGGTGTTGACGGGCCTGCTCGAGACGCAGTTGTTCGGCGTCAGCGCCCGCGACACCGCGACCTTCGTGGTTGCCCCGATGATCCTGTTTGCCGCCGGCCTGCTCGGTTGCCTGGCGCCTGCCCGACGCGCCATGCGGGTCGATCCCGCGGTCGCGCTGCGATCCGAGTAAGGTAAGAAACGGAGGGGACGGAGTCAACGGACTCAACACGGAGGAGCGGAGAAACGGAGAAACGAAGAAAACAATACAAGAACACAAAGACAAAAATTCCGTCTCCGTCCTCCGTTCTCCGTGTAGACAAGGCCTTCGTTATCTCCGCGATCTCCGTTATCTCCCCGCGTTGATCTCCCTGGCGCGTTCGAGCGCGGCCTGGATGCTCGGGCAGATGTTGGCCTCGCCGATGCGCCCGTGGAAGTCCGCCGCCTGCATGACGGCCGAGGGCTGTTCGCGGGCGCCGCACAGGACGAGCGCGCGGCCGGAGGAGCGGAGCCGGTCGGCGAGATCCTCGAGCGTCCGGAGACCCGTCGCGTCGATGGCGGTCATGTTGCGCAGCCGCACGATGACGATCGGCGGGAGCCCTTCGATGTGATCGGTGATGTGCGCGATCTTGTCGGTCACGCCGAACAGGAAGGGTCCGTGGATCCGGAACACGGTCACGTACGGCGGAAACGTCTTGTCCTGCAGGATGTGGACGCGGCCGGCTTCGATGTAGTCCGACGTTACCTGCGAGACGGTCGTCGTGACCGCGACCCGGCGGATGAAGAGCAGCGCCGCGAGGATCATGCCGACCTCGACCGCCAGCGTCAGGTCGGCGAAGACCGTCAGGAAGAACGTGACCAGCCAGACGCTGATGTCCGTCTTGGTCAGCTTCAGCAGGCGCGGGATCTCGTGCCACTCCCCCATGTTGTAGGCGACGACGAGCAGGATCGCGCCGAGAATGGCCATCGGAATGTACGACGCGAGCGGCGCGGCGGCGACGAGCACCACGAGCAGCGTGAGGGAGTGGATCATGCCCGCGACCGGCGTCCGGGCGCCCGAGCGGATGTTCGTGGCGGTGCGGGCGAGGGCGCCGGTGGCCGGCAACCCGCCGAAGATCGGCGACACGATGTTGGCGACCCCCTGGGCGATGAGCTCGACGTTCGGGTTATGCCGGTCGTTCCCCATCCGATCCGCGACCACCGCCGACATCAGCGACTCGATGGCGCCGAGCATGGCGACCGTCAGCGCGGGGCGCAGGAGAAGCGGAATGAGCGACACGTGGAACTCCGGGACGGCGGGGCGTGGCAGGCCGGAGGGAATCCCGCCGAACCGCGACCCGATCGTCTCGACGTCGAACCCCATGACCATCACGAGCGCGGTGCCCCCGACGAGCGCGATGATGGTTCCGGGTACCGACGGCAGCCTCCGGCGCAGCACCACGATGAGGGCGAGCGCGGTGAAGCCGAGCAGCGCCGCGAGGGGCGTGATCGTGTCCAGGTGAAGGGCGAGCGCCTGCAGGCGGGGGACGAACGCCGCCGGCACGTTGTCGATGCGCAGGCCCAGGAAGTCCTTGATTTGCGTGCTCGCAATCAGGACCGCGATCCCGTTCGTGAACCCGATGACGACAGGACGGGGCAGGTAGTTGACCGTGGCGCCCATGCCGGTGACGCCGAGAATCAGCAACATCACGCCGGCCATCATCGTGCACATGAACAGGCCGCTCACGCCGTGCTCCGCGATGATGGCGGCAACGACCACGACGAACGCCCCCGTCGGGCCGCCGATTTGGTATTTGGACCCGCCGAGCGCAGAGATGATGAACCCGGTGACGATCGCGCAGTACACCCCCGACTGCGGGGTGAGTCCCGAGGCGATCGCAAACGCCATCGCCAGGGGCAGGGCGACGAGGCCGACCGTCACGCCCGCGATCAGGTCATGGACGAACAGGCCGCGGGAGTACTGTCCGCAGCGCGATGACCGACGCGGGGAGCCAGTTTGAAAGCATCACGAACGAGGCGGCCGGCGGGGAACGGCTCCAATTGTAGCATCCGGGACTGAACCTCATCCGCCGGCCCGGCGCGTCGTGACACAATCGGTTCGCGCGAGGAGCGAGTCTTCGAGCCCGCAGCGCGGCGAGTGACAGCCTTGAGCTGCGGCGAGCGAGCGAAGCGAGTCGAGCCGCGGCGCCTGGGGGTGCCCGCCTCCGCTGGTCGCGGAGAATGCGGGCGACCAGCTACGGCGAGGTTTCGCCATAGCGCGCATGGAACGTGAGCGCGCGGAGGCGGAGGGCCCCGGGCGCATTGAGTAATGGTCGGGCCCACGAGCAAGTCAGTGACGGAGGTGTCATGGTCACGGGCGGCGTCATGAGAGAGATTCTGTTGCACGGCAGCTCCGATGAGAACTTCGACCGCGCGGTCGCGTTTGCGCGGCGGCTCGCGGAGTCGTTCACGGCGCGGCTCCACGTCGTCTACACCGTGGAAGATCCGCTCTCGGCGGGATGGACCGCCGAGGTGAGCGCCGGGAAGCTGCCGGAGCTGCACCAGGCGATGGAGCAGGAAGCGCGGGAACGCCTGGCGCGCGTCATTCCGCTGGAGGACCAGGATCGGCTCGGCGTCGCGATCGTCCTGCGGACCGGGCCGGCCGTCGAAGAGCTCGTTCGCTACACGACCGAGCACTCGATCGATCTCGCCATCGTCCAGGCGCCCGTGTCCGGAGGGCCGGGGATGGATGCCGCGCGCGCACTCCTCGATCGAAGGGGCGTGCGCCGTGCTGGTTCTTCGCTAGCGCGGGTGATGATTCCGTCCGAGCTGCTGGTGTCGGCGTACGCCAGCGGGTGGTTCCCGATGGCCGTGGATCCAGGCGAAATCCGCTGGTACTCGCCGGACCCTCGGGGAATCATCCCGCTCGAGGCGTTTCACGTGCCCTCCAGGCTGGCGCGCGTCGTGCGCGCCGGCCGGTTCCGGATTGAGATCGATCGCGACTTCGAGGCCGTCATCCGCGCCTGCGCGGAGGCCGAACGCCGCGACGGCGACCCGGGCACGTGGATCGACGGCGAGATCATCGAGAGCTACTGCGCCCTGCACCGGGCCGGGCTGGCGCATTCGGTCGAGGCCCGGCAGGACGGGCGGCTGATGGGGGGCCTCTACGGGGTCGCGCTCGGCGGGGCGTTCTTCGGCGAGTCGATGTTTCACAGGGCGACCGACGCCTCGAAGGTCGCCCTCGTCGCGCTCGTCGAGCGCCTGCGCGCGCGCGGCTATCGGCTGCTCGATTTGCAGTGGGTCACACCGCACCTCGAGCAGTTTGGAGCCATCGAGATTCCACGCCGGACGTATCTGAAGATGTTGGAGGAGGCGTTAACGATGGATGTTGAGTTCTGAGTGGAGTCCGTTCTTGGTTCTCTGTTCTTCGTTATGCGTTGCGTTCGCGTTCATCGTTCCCGAACCACGAACGAGGAGCGACAGCCAAGAACCAAGAACCGAGAACGTTCTCGTTCTCCCTCAGTGCACGGTGTACGGCTCCGAAAGCGTGAACGGAGCAATTTTCGCGTCGAAGCGCTCGCCGCCCTGCGTGACCATCTGGTACGTGCCTTCCATCACGCCGAACGGGGTCGAGAGCGGGCATCCGGAGGTGTACTCGAAGGATTCGCCCGGCTTCAGCGTCGGCTGCTTCCCGACGACGCCGGGGCCGCGGACTTCTTCGGTGTGGCCGGTGCCGTCCTTGATGATCCAGTGCCGGGTCAGCAGCTGGACCGTCTCTTCTCCTTCGTTCGAAATCTTCACCGTGTACAGGAAGAACCACTGGCTTTTCGACGGCTGGGACTGCTCCGCCGCATACTCCGACTGGACCGAGACGCGGACCCCGCGGGTCACTGCTTCCGAGTTGAACATACGAGCATGATGAACGATCCGCGCCGATCTGGGCAAGCGGACGGGAACCGCGCGGGATTGTGCGAGCGGTGCGCTCACGTGCAGGTGGTCACCAGTGCCCGCGGCTCCCGGTTCTACCTGTGCCGCCTGTCCTTCCGCGATCCGGCCTTCCCACGTTACCCGCCGCTTCCGGTGCTGCGGTGCGCCGGCTACCAGCCCGCGCCAGGCCCCTCGACTCACCTGCTCGAGAGTTCGCTCGGGGCAGGCCCGCACGGGAGCAATGCTAGCATTGAGCCTGGCATGCACCGGATCGAGCCCGCCCATTTCAAGCCAGGGAAGACCGTCGAGGACGTCGCGCCGCCGGACGCGTCCGCCGAGCGCCGCTCGCGCCAGCCCGACGATCCCATCCGCGGACGGGCGCTCGTATTCTGGGATCCGATGAGCCTGCCGGGGACGAAGTTCGCCAGGAAGCTGGACGCCATCGACACGGACCAGATCACGCCGGCGGCCGACTGCGTGTCCGAGAGCCTCGAGACGCTCGACGAGAAGTGGAAAGCCGGGTCGTTCCGGCACCTGATGCCGGATTTCCGCGCGCGCGTCCACCGCGGGGAGAACTTCATCATCGCCGGCGATCGGTTTGCCATTGGATCGTCGCGCGAGATGAGCCCGGCCGGCCTCAAGGGCGTCGCCGAGGAAGCGGGTCTCGAGATGGTCGTCGTGTGCGGCCACAACATGGGCGACATCTTCCGCCGGAACAGCTTCAACCTCGGGCTGCACGTCGTCCAGAGCCCCGAAGCGGTCGCCGACGCGCGGGATGGAGACGCGTTCACCTTCGATCCCGTGACCCGCCGCCTCATGAACGACACGCGGGGCACGTCGTACGAGCCCATGCCCCTGTCCCCCAAGGAAGAGGAGATTCGCCGCAGCGGCGGCATTTTCGCGGTCGGCCGGCGCGAGCTCCGGACGTCGGTGGTGACGCCGCCGTCGGTGGACTGGCCCGACGAGCGCGATGCGCGCGGGATGACGACCACCGAGCAGATCATCTGGGCGCACCGTGTGGACAAGGATCTGAAGGCTCGCGATCTCGAGCCAGGCATGACGCTGCGCGTCTATGCCGACCTGCTGCCGGCCTCGGACGGCACGGCCCCGTTTGCCATTCACACGTTCAACCAGATCACCGGCGGCAACACGATCGACCCGCGCCAGGCGGCCATCGCCAACGATCACTTCGTGTTCACCGGGGTCGACGCCGACGACAAGCAGACGGGCATCGGCCGCGAGTTCGCGCGGCTCCACGGCATCGAGAAGCCCTATTACGCCACGCCCGGGGACGGCATCTTCCACTTCTACTTTCCCGAGCAGGGCCTGGTCATGCCGGGACAGTTCATCCCGGGCGCGGACTCGCACAGCCGCGCGTATGGCGCGTATGGCGCGGTCGGGATCGGCGTCGGCTCGACCACGCTCGGATTCGGGTGGTCCACGGGCTACATCTACGTCACGCTGGCCCGGCAGCGGCGCGTCGTCTTCACGGGGAGGCTGCAGCCGTGGGTCGGCGGGAAGGACATCGTGCTCGAGCTGCTGCGGCGGTGGGGCGCGAAGCAGTCGCAGGGGATGTCGGTGGAGCTCGTGGATGCCGACACACAGCTGCCAATCGCCTACCGCAACACGATCGCGAACATGATGGCCGAGGCGGAGGCGCTCAACGGCATCTTTGCCCCGGACGCCGTCACGTACGAGTGGTATCGGCGCAAGGGCATCACGGATCTGCCGTATCCGGCGATCCGGCCCGGCGCCGGCGCGGTCTATGACCTCGACGAGACGCTCGACCTGGCGGACGTGCGCCCGATGATCGCGAAGCCGTTCAGCCCGGGGAACGCGTTTCCGGCCGAGGAGGTGGCGCGCGAGCGCCTCTCCTTCGACAAGGCGATGATCGGCTCGTGCACCAACGGCAGCTACGACGATCTGCTGCAGGCCGCGCTCGTGCTCCGCGCGGCGCGCGAGCGGGGGATCACGAAAGTGGAACGGGAGCTCGCGGTGTTCCCCGGATCGGGAGGCGTCGGCCGCCAGATCGAGACGGCGGATCCGCGGCTCGGCGGCGAGTCGATTGCGCAGGTCTTCCGGTCGGTCGGCGGACAGATCCGGCAGTCGTGGTGCGGTCCGTGCTTCGGTCAGGGATCGGATGCGCTGACGCCCGGCCAGCGCGCCATCACGTCGTTCAATCGAAACTGGCAGAACCGCATGGGATTCGGTGGCGAAGGCTACCTGGCGAGCCCGGCGGTCGTCGCGGCGTCCGCGCTGCTGGGTTTCATGGCGCCGCCCTCCGAGCTGGGCTTGACATGGGACGCGGAGCGCTACGGGGTGTGACGGGCGAGTCAAGGAGGGTTCTGAGTTCACGAGCCGGACCCGAGTTTTGAACAGGAGATCAGGAGGACAGGAGGTTTAGGAGAAATCATTTTGAAACCCAAAACAACTCCTGATCTCTTAATCTCCTGATCTCCTGTTTTTTACGACGACGAACGCACCACTCAACCATTCGAGGAGACGATGGACTGGCTGACCGACCCGCAGATTTGGATTGCCCTGGCGACGCTCACGTTTCTCGAGATCGTGCTCGGCGTCGACAACATCATCTTCATCTCCATCCTGTCGGGAAAGCTGCCGGAGAATCAGCAGGTGCGCGCGCGCAGAGTGGGGCTGCTCGGCGCGATGCTGATGCGCGTCGGGCTGTTGTTTTCGCTCGCCTGGCTCGCGCGGCTGACCGACCCGATCTTCACTCTCGGCCGCCCCCTCTCGGGGCGCGATCTGGTCCTGATCGGCGGTGGTCTATTCCTCCTCGGGAAGAGCACCTACGAGATTCACGGGACCCTTGAAGGGGAGGAGGAGCACGGGCCCGGCCGGGCGGCCGTATCGTTCGCCAGCGTGATCGCCCAGATCATGGTGCTCGACATCGTGTTCTCGCTCGACTCGGTCATCACGGCCATCGGCATGGTCGACGAGCGGTGGGTGATGGTCACCGCCGTGGTCGTGTCGGTCGCCATCATGATGGTCGCGGCCGAGCCGATCAGCTCGTTCGTCCACAAGCACCCGACCATCAAGATGCTGGCGCTCAGCTTCCTGCTGCTCATCGGCCTGTCGCTCATCCTCGAGGGGGCGGGGCAGCACATTCCGAAGGGCTACATCTACTTCGCGATGGGGTTCTCGGTGTTCGTGGAGATGATCAACCTGCGCCTGCGAAAGAAGTCGAAACCGGTCCAACTCCGCGACCGCTTCGTGAAGGAGGAGCCGCCGAACCCCGTACAGTAAGGACGTGCCGGCCGCCACTCCCGTGGCGGCGTTTCGCGGAGGTTTTCAGGCATGAAGCGATTGTTCGCCGTCGTCGTCACCCTCGCCCTCGCCGCGCCCGTGCTGGGTCAGCCGCCCGGCCCGGCCCGGCCGGCGCGGGGCCCGAACACCTGGATCGTCGATCCGGGGCACAGCGCCGCGGCGTTCAGCGTCAAGCACATGATGATCGCGACCGTCCGCGGCGCGCTCGGCCCCGTGACGGGGACCGTCGAGTACGATGGAACGAACGTGAGCAGCGTCGCCGCCGATGTGACCATCGACGTCAGGGCGATCGACACCGGCAACGCATCCCGCGACACCGACCTGCGCGCGCCTGATTTCTTCGACGTCGCCAAATACCCCGCCATGACGTTCAAATCGAAACGGGCGGAGGCGGCCGAGCCGGGACGCTTCCGGCTGGTTGGCGACCTCACGATCCGCGGCGTCACCAAAGAGGTCACGCTCGACGTCGAGGGGCCTTCTCCCGCCATCAAGCAGGGAAGCAACCTGAGAGTCGGCGCGAGCGCGACCACGAAGCTCAATCGCCGCCACTTCGGCCTGAACTACAACGGGCTCATCGAGGCGGGCGCGGTCGTCGGCGACGAGATCACGGTCACGATCGACATCGAGATCATGAAGCCGGCGCGGTAGGATCGGACCCATTGCGAACCCTGAGCGCTGAATCGAGAGGCAGCGGGCCGAAGCCGTCCGGCCGGACGAGTGTCAGCCCTGGAATTGTGCGCGCCGCATGATCCCGGTTCTGGCGCTCGTGTTCGTGCTGTCGCAGGTTTCCGCGCAGCCGCCCGCAACACCCCCACGTGAGCCGATCGCTGCCGGGTACGTGCCGCAGCGGGTCTACGACACCCGCGCCGCTTCGTTCACCGATTTCGAATCGATGCTGGCGGATCTCGCGCGCGCCGACGTGATCCTGCTGGGCGAGCAGCACGACGATCCCAACACGCACCGCCTGGAGGCCGCGGTGCTGGAAGGGCTGGCGCGCCGCCGCCTCCCCGTCATTCTGTCGCTCGAGATGTTCGAGCGCGACGTCCAGCCGGCGCTCGACGCCTACCTCGCCGGAACGGTGCCTGAGGAGGAGTTTCTGAAAGGCGCGCGCCCGTGGCCGCGCTACGCGACCGACTATCGGGCGCTCGTGGAGATCGCCAGGGCGCACGGCTGGCCCGTCGTGGCCGCCAACGTGCCGCGCCGGATCGCGGCCGACGTCGCGAAGTCGGGCCGCACGGCGGTCGACGCGCTCGTCACCGCTGATCGCCTGCTTGCGGCGCGCGATCTCCACTGCCCGCGCGATCCCTACTTCGACCGATTTGCCGAGCAGATGGGGGCCCACCAGAAGCCCGACGCCGGCGGGAGCTCGGACGCCGCGGCCACGGAACGGTACTACTGGGCGCAGTGCGTGAAGGACGAGACAATGGCGGAGTCCATCGCCCGGGCGGTCGCGACGACGGACGGACGCCCCGGCGCGGTCGTCCACGTCACGGGGGCGTTCCACAGCGAGTTCGGCGCCGGCACCGCCGAGCGCGTCCGCCGCCGGCTCGACGGGCGCCGCGTCGCCGTGGTCTCGATGATGCCCGTCGAGAATCTCGACACGATCGCCCCCGGGGACAGCGACCGCAAGCGCGCCGACTATCTGGTCTACACGATCAAGTAAGCTTCCCGCTCCCAGCTTCCCGCTTCCCGCTTCCGCGCTTCCCGCTTCCCGCTTCCCGCTTCCCGCTGCCCAGCTGCCAAGCTTCCCGCTTCCAGCTGTCCCGCTCCCTACCGCAGCCGCTCCGGCATCTCCGCAATCACGTAGGTCATGACCGCGATCGCCGCCGACGCGCGCGCGACGTCCATCGGATCGATCTTGTCGATCGTATCGGCGGGGGTGTGGTGGATCAGGAAGTAGTTCCCTTCCACGTCGAGCGACATCGCCGGAATGCCCGCCGCCTGGACGCTCGGTCCGATGTCGGCCCCATCCCCGGCCGCGCTGATGCGATCGGCCTGGATGCCGCGCAGCAGCGTCGCGATCTCCTTGACCCTGGCGCGCGCGGCGTCCGAGCCCGTGAAGCCAAAACCGGTCGGGCGGAAGACGCCGGCGTCCGATTCGAGCATCAGCACGTGGCCGGCGAGCTGGTCCTTGTACCGATCGCGGTACGCCAGCGCGCCCTGACCGCCGTTCTCCTCGTTCGTCCACAGCACGACCCGAACGGTCCGGCGGGGCCGCAGGTTCAGCTTCTTCATGAGGCGGAGCGCTTCCCACGTCACGATGCACCCGCCCCCGTCGTCGGTCGAGCCGGTGCCGACGTCCCACGAGTCGAAGTGGCCGCCGACGACGACCACTTCGTCCGGTCTCTCGCGGCCGCGGATTTCGCCGACGACGTTGAACGAGTCCGCGTCGGGCAGGAACTTCGCCTCCATCTTCAGCCGGACGCGGACGCGCGTCCCGCGATCCTGCATGCGCTGCAGGCGATCGGCATCCTCCGTCGTGATGGCCGCGGCGGGGATCCGTGGCACGCCGTCCGTGTAGCTCAGCGCGCCGGTGTGCGGCAGGCGCAGCCCCGGCGGGCCCACGGAGCGGACGAGGACCGCGATCGCGCCGCGCGCCGCGGCGCGCGACGGACCGGTCCCGCGGAACTGGACGGTGTCGCTGTAGTTCGTGAACGGGACGTTGAACAGGACGATCCGTCCCTTGACCAGCCCGCGATCGGCGGCCGCGTCGAGCTGCTCGTAGTTGCTGACGGCGAGGATTTCCCCTTCGACGCCTTCGGCGGGCGTGCCCACGCTGTTGCCGAGGCCGAGCATGACCATCGCATGCCGGCGGGGAGCGACGATCTCGGCGCTCTCCTGGCCGCGGACCCAGTGCGGGACCTTCACCGGCTCCGTGTGCACGTTCTCCAGGCCGTCCTTCTTCATCTGCTGCACCGCCCATTGGATCGCGTCGTCGAGCGATTGCGATCCGCTGAGGCGATGCCCGAACGTGTCGCCGAGCTCCGCCAGCCGTTCCCACGCGAACGATCCCGACAGCGCTTCGCCGACGAGCCGCGCCGCCGGCTCGCGGTAGGGATCGATCCATGTCTCCGATTGCGGCGATGCCGTGGGACGCGCCGGGGCGATCGGCGACGAGAAGAAGGACGGTGATGAGCGCGAGCGCACGCCGATGAGTGAGCATCTCGTCATTGTAGGCCGCGGAGAACCCGGAACCCTGTGGAACCCGGCGGAACCCCGTGGAACCTATAATCGCTATCGGAGATGATCCGCCTCGCCGTCCTTACCGTGACGCTCGCCGCGTGCGGTGGTGCCGGCGTCCTGGCAGGTCCCGGGCGGTCCGGCGCCCGCGCTCGATGCCGGCTCTCCGGTTTCACCACCTGCACTACCGCGTTGGGGACCCGTCGGCGGCCATGCGCCACGCCGCCGGGGCGTTTCAGGGCTCGCGCGTGCTGCTGCGCGGCCTCGGCGTCGGCGTGCGCATTGGCAGCGAATACGTGCTGTTCGATCGCGCTGACGCGACCGAGCTGCAACGCCCGTCACCCGAAGCGGTTTTCAACGGTGCCGTCGAGTGGATCCGCCAGCACGGACTGCCGGCGCCGGGCGGCGGGATCGCGCGGGCGCGAATCGCCGCCGAGTTTCACGCGGCGCCTCTCGACCACGTGGCGTTCATGTCGCCGGACATGCCGCGAGCGATCGAGATCCTCCGCGCGCACGGCGCGATTCCCGTCAGGCAGACCGCCGACGCCGCGCTGTTTCACGCGCGCGACGGGGTCGCGGTCGAAATCGTCCGCGACACGGATGCCGACGATGCGTACTGGTGCCCGATGCACCCCGACCTCAGGTCCGCGACGGCCGGAAAATGTCCGCTCTGCGGCATGCCGTTCGTCCCCATGCCCGCGCCCCGCATCGGCGAGTATCGAATGGACGTCGCGGCAACAGCGGGCGCGCGTGGCGCCGGCGCGTCGAAGTTGCGGGTGACCCTTCGAGATCCCGAGACCGGCAAGCCGGTGCCGGCCTTTGCGACCGTGCACGACCGGCTCCTTCACTTGTTCATCATCGACCGCACGCTGGCGTACTTCGCGCACGTGCACCCGGAACCGGCCGGCGAGGGCGTCTTCGAGATCGATCATCCGCTGCGGCCTGGGGCATACGTGGTGATCGCCGATTTTCTTCCGCTGAGCGGCCCGTCGCAGACAGTGCAGCGCGCGATCGTGACCCCCGGCTACCGGGGGCCGCTGTTTCCGCCGTCACCCGATCTGCGGAGTGAGCTGGCGGCCGACAAGACCGTCGCCGGGCTGCGGGTGCGTCTCGAGGCGACCGGGCTCACGGCGGGAAAGGAAGCGGTCCTGCGGCTCACGCTGGCCGACGCGTCCACCGGCGCGCCGGTCTCGGACCTCGAGCCGTTTCTCGGCGCAGCCGGTCACATGCTCGTCGTCAACGCCGATCTCACCGAAGCCAACCATGCGCATCCTGAAGAACAGGCGTCGCGCGGGCCGTCAGTGTCTTTCCATCCGCGGATGCCGGCGGCCGGTTTCTACAAGCTCTGGGTGCAGTTCCAGCGGAGGGGCCGCGTCATTACGGTGCCGTTCGTCGTCTCAGTCCAGGAACCGTAGAGATCAGGAGGTCAGGAGATCAGGAGAAACAAATAACTCCTTAACTCCTGATCTCTTGTTCGTAGCTCTTACCTCCTGGTCTCCTGTTATTGACCGAGGGTGACGTCGAGGGCGCAGGGCGCTGACGCCTCGATCCGGAGCCGGCTGCCAGGAGGAAGGTCGATCGGCCGGCGCAGCCAGTAGGTTGCCGGGAGCTCCGGATCGAAGTCCCGGATCCAGGCGACGATCTCCCTCCGGCCGCCAGTCAGCACCGCCGCGATGCCGGCAGACGATCCCTTCTCGAGCTGCGGCTTCACCGCAAGCAGCCGGCCGGTCAGCGGCTGGTCGCCGCAATCGAGACGGCGGACGCGGGTGTTCCTCGAGGGCGGGCTGAACGCCGGCGCGACCGGAATCACGGTCCTGGCCTTCGCGCCTGGTGCCTTGTCCCTGTCGCTGAGCTCGGGCGCACCGCCATCGGCCCACGCCGCGACCAGCGCGATCTCGAACGGCGACAGCGACGGGTCGTTCGCGAAGTCTCCGTATCCGCGCGCGGCTTTCCAGATGGGCATCCGCCGCGTCAGGACTTCTTCTTTTATCGACGCCGCCCACGGACGCGCTTCCTCGTACGTCGTCAGCGGGATCCGGGAGGATCCGCCCCGCGTGTGACAGCTCGCGCAGCGGGCCTGGACGATCGGGGCGATCTCGCGATTCCACGTCACCTTGGTGGTGATGCGATCGTGGGCGATGAGGTCGACTGGTCCCGTCGATGCAAGAAGGGCCCCGGCGAGGACGACCGCCAGGGCCCTTGGAAGGTGTGCCACGTCCGATGGTCCGGCTGAGGCCGGGCGCTACCGGTCCCCGCGGTTGGCCGGCGGCGTCACGGTCGCGCCGGGCTTGGCGCCGTCGATGGAGTAGACGAACGCCGTGAACATCATCTCTTCCCACGTCTGATCGCCCCACGCGACCTCGGCCGACGGGTCGGGATTGTCCTTGTTCCCCGGGGAATTGTCGTAGTGCGCGACGGCACGGATCGTCGTCCCCTTCGGGAGCTTCAGCGGCTCGGCGAAGATATACTCCGTCTGCCAGTTGAAGTCGTACTTCGGCACCGACGAGCAGCACTTCCGAGCGGCCGTCGGGATAGATGGCCGTGTACTCCCAGCTCTTTCCCCGCAGATGCGTGTGCGGGAGCAACGACCGCAGCGTCACGTCGGAGCCTGTCGTCATTTCCGCCTTGACGCGTGGCGGTCGCGCCGGCCGGGATCTTGAACTGGCCGTTGATCAGCGTTCCCAGCCGCATCTCGCGCTCGGGCGGACGCTTCGCGAAGATGAAGCCGATCTTGGTACAGTCCTTCGTTTCTTTGCCGTTCGGCGTGTAGTGCATCTGGAGCACGATCGTCGAGCCGGCGCGAATCAGCACGGCCGTACCGGGATCGAAGCTGAACGGGCTCGTGCCGGGCGCGAACCCGGCGATGAACGCGCCGATGCGCTGCGGCCGCGGGAAGAGGCTCTGTCCTTTGGCGCGTGCGGCCTCGGCCTCGGATGATCCCGTTTGTCCGCGGGGGATGTCCATGCCCTCCGCGAACCGGAAGCCGCCCTGCCGCGCTTCCGGCTTGGGAGGCCGCTGCGACACGATCACGTGGTGGACCACTTCGCGCGCGCCCGGCCTGACCTCGACCGACTGCACCCACTTGTCCTCGGTGAAGTTCGTCGGAATCTCGAAATACTCATATTCCACGAATCCATCGGCCGGCACCTTGTAGTCCGCCGGCATCGAGACGACCGCGTCCGGCTCGCCGAGCGCCCAGCCCTCGACGTACTTCGGCTGGGGAGGGAGGTCCTTCGGATCGCCCTGAGGCGCGCCGTTGTTGGCCCAGCGCTGGATGATGGCCTTCTCCTGGTCGCTCAGGCCGCGCTCGTTGGCGAACTTGCCGTGGGCCTTGTCGGCATGCCACGGAGGCATGATGCCGGCGACGACCTTGTCGCGGATCTCCTTCGCGTACGGCCGCGCGCTGTCGTAGGTGAGGAGCGACATCGGCGCGATCTCGCCCGGCCGGTGACAGCCGGTGCAGTTCTTGTAAAAGATCGGCGCGATGTCTTTCGTGAAGGTCGGCACGGCGCCCCTGGCGCCGTCCTGGCCGGGCGCGCTGCCGCTGGCACTGGTGATGGCTGCGCACAGCACGATCGCTGACGCTCCGGCTGCAAATTGAAGTCTCATGCGATTAACTCCCGGACGTGCTCATCGGACACCGGCCGTCGACGGAGCGGAGGAGGGGGTAAACAAGATGCCGGTGTATGCATTTCTTCCCAGGTCTGATCCCCCCACTTTACGAGCGTACCCGGGTCGGGGTTCGATCGGTTCGCGGCGGAATTGTCGTACCACGCGGTCGAGAGGATCTTCGTACCCTTCGGGACCTGGAGAGGTTCGGCGAACATGTAGTAGGTCTGCCAGTTGAAATCGTACTGCGGAACCGACAGGATCGTCCGCTTCGTGCCGTCCGGCAGCTGCAGCACGTACTCCCACTTCTTGCCGCGGACGTGCGTATGCGGAAACAGGCCCCAGACCGTCGCATCCTGCAGGAACTCGACGTCCGCGTTCACGGCGACGTCGGCGGCGCCGGCGGGAAGCGACAGGGTCGCGTTGAAGAACTGCGATGCGCGGACCTCGCGCGGCGACGGATCCTTCGAGAAGATCAACCCGACCCTGGTGCGATCGGTCGCCGCTTCCCCGGTTGCCGTGTAGTGCATCTGGAGCTCGATGACGCCGCCGGGCTCGAGACGAATCGCCATGCCGGGCCGGAACACCTGCGGATTCGTCCCGGGCGCATACGTGGCGATGAGACGCGCCGGCACGTTGTCGCGGATGGACGGATGGGACCCGGGCGCGCGCGGCGGGATCCGCTGCGCTTCGGTGTTGAACTTCAGCGCGGGCGGCCGCTGCATGTCGGGACGAACCTTGTAGTTGACGAGGACATGATGCACGACCTCGCGGTTCCCCGGCCTGACCTCGATGGCCTGCACCCACTTCGCCTCGGTGAAGTTCGTCGGAATGTAGAGGTACCTCGTACGCGATCACGCCGTCGGCAGGGACCTTGTAGTCCTCCGGCATTGCCAGGATGACGTCCGGCGTGCCGATCGACCAGCCCTGCGGGTACTGGGGCGCCGGCGGCAGATCTTTTGGATCGCCCTTCGGCGCGCCGTTGGCGACCCACCGCAGGATGGTGCTCTTCTCGGCCGCGGTGAGGCTTCGCTCGTTGAGGAACGTTCCGGGCGGCATGGCGGCGTGCCACGGCGGCATGGTCCCTTCCGCGATCTTGTCCCGGATGTCCCGTGCGTGCGGCCGGACATCGTCGTACGTCAACAGCGACATCGGCGCGATTTCCCCTGGCCGGTGGCACGACGTGCAGTTCTTATACAGGATGGGGGCGACATCCTTTGTATAGGTCGGCACGTTGGCGGCCGCAGGCCGTGCGCCCTGAGGGCCGGCCGCCAGGGCGCCGAGACCGGCCGACACGACCGCAGCAAGACACAGCAGGTTCCGCATAGGTGTTACTCCGGGGCGGCTCAGCAGGGTGCCGACAATTCTAACACCGCGGATTGGACGGAGAAACACGTAAACATGGACTGCGCGGACGACACCGGTACCAAGGTCGTCCGCCTGAAGGCGGAAGCCACAAGATCTCCAGCGGGAAGCTGGAAGCGGGAAGCTGGAAGCTGGAAGCTGAAGCGGGGAGCTTCAGAGCGCCACTCTGTGCCGTCCGCTGTGCAGGTAATTCATCGTCTGCACCGTCAGCATGATGGTGAAGTCGAGCTTCGTCTGATCCTCGGGCCCGACCAGGCGCAGGTTCATCTCGTTGGCGCGCCTGATCATGTTCTCGAGCACCTGATCGATCGTGTACTGATACTCGCCGGTGCCCGCCGCCACCATGCGACGGATCTCCTTCCTCAGCCGGGCGATGAAGCGCGCGGCTTTCATGTTCGACGCGTACTCGGGACGGTCTGAAAAGAGCCGGCGCAGATCGCGATCGTAGAAGTGGGGATGCTCGACGCCGTAGTGCCGGCGCTTCCGCTCGTAGTGCGCGCGCAGGGTCTTGCGCAGGCTCTGCAGCGGTTCGACCCGGCGCCGCGTCCGGACGATGGCGGGCTTGCCGGCGAGCTCGCGCATCAGCGTGTCCAGGTACTCCAGCTTCTTCAGCGCCGGCCAGTCCCCGTAGCGGCCCCGCCAGTCGGCATCCGGGTTGAGCCAGACCGCGAACGTTTCCGCGAAATCCTCGTCCGGATGGCTTTGCGCGTACCAGCTGTCGAGGTGCAGGACGAAGCTCTTGCTGTAGGGTTTCGGCGTGTAGTAGTCGGGATACTGCATGTACGACGGGCCGAAGAATCTGCTGGCGCCTCCGCCGCTGACGGAGCTTGTAGGCGTTGTCGATGGCATGCCCTGCCTCGTGCCGCAGGATCTTCAGGCACCACGCGTCCGTGCCTCCCTCGACCTCGAGCATCTGGGCGCGTTCGAGCTTCTCGAGCCGCGGATGCGCGAGGTAGAAGGGAATCGCCACACCCGGTACCCCGTCGGGTGAGAACCACTCCGCGGAGAGCCAGAAGTGCGGCTGAAAGGTGAGGCCCCGGGTGTCGAGCTCCCGCTGCAGCTCTGCAATTCGTGGCTCGAGAGCACTGCCCTCGATCGTCACGCCGAGCTGGGACATGCGCAAATCGAGCAGCTTCTCGTCGGGCCAGGACGCCCACTCATCCGGCGGAATGATGGGAGGCTGGCGGGCCGGGGACGGAGGTACCGATGACGTCATCAGAGGTGCAGATTGCTCCAGCCCTTGAGTCTACTGGAGTTGAACGCCCCTGTTGGCTGTGGTATATCCCAGAGTTGCCCAGCAGCTCAGAACCGCCCGTCTGGCCCGGATTGCCGGGCCTGTATTTCAGGAGTGTGTATGAACTCGGTCTGTCGTGTTGCCCTTGCGGCAACCGTCGCCACCATGGTCGCGATGCCCTCCGTGGCGGCGCCGTCTTCGGCCGCGCCGTCTTCGGCCGCGCAGGCTGCGGCGCCGTCTCCGGCCGCGCAGCAGCCCGCGCGCCGCCTGCGGCCGCGCAGCAGCCGCCCGCCCAACCTGCCGCGCCGCCGCAGGAGCCGAACGATCCCAAGTACGAGGAGACGGTTGTCGTCAGTGCCTCGAAGACGGAACAGAAGCTCGTCGACGCGCCGGCCACGATGACGGTCATCGGCGCGGACAAGATCGAGAACGCGACGTCGCAGAACTTCGCGGAGCTCCTGCGGACCGTGCCCGGCCTGAACATCACCCAGGTCTCGGCGCGCGACATCAACGTGACGAGCCGGGCGCCCACCGGCACGCTCGCCACCGGCCAGCTCGCGGTGCTCGACGGGCGCAGCCTGTATCAGGACTTCTTCGGGTTCGTGATGTGGGATTTCCTGCCCGTGAACCTCAACGAGATCAAGCAGATCGAAGTCATCCGCGGCCCCGCCTCCGCCGTGTGGGGCGCGAACGCCGTGTTCGGCGTCATCAACGTGATCACCAAGTCCCCCCGCGAGATGCAGGGGACGAGCGCGACCTTCGGCCTCGGCATGTTCGAGCGCACCGGCAGCGAGGATGCCGGATCGTTGTGGTACGCGAGCGGCACCCACGCCAGCGCCATCAACGATCGCTGGGCGTTCAAGCTGTCGGCCGGCGGCTACTCGCAGGATCCGCTGTCGCGTCCGACCGGCACCATCCCCGGTTCGCCGCCGCCCGGCACCCAGTTTCCCGCGTACACGAACAGCGGCACGACGCAGCCGAAGTTCGACGGCCGCGTGGACTACGACTACCCCGACGGCGCGAAGCTCACCTTCTCGGGCGGCATCGCCGGGACCGAAGGCATCATGCACTCCGGCATCGGCCCGTTCGACATCGACAGCGGCTCGACGATGGGCTACGGCCGGGTCGGCTTTCAGCGAAAGGCGCTCCGCGTGGCCGCGTTCGTGCAGGGGCTCGACGGCGACGCCACCAACCTGATTGCCCGCGATCCCACCGGGCGCGTTCATCCCGTTCGTCTTCAAGACGAACACGATCGACGTGGAGTTGTCGAACGTGACGGCGTTCGCCACGCGCCACGTCGTCACCTACGGCGGCAACCTGCGGCACAACACGTTCGATCTCTCGATTGCGCCGCGCAGCGACAACCGCACGGAGTTCGGCATCTTCGGGCAGGACGAGATCTTCCTCTCGAAGCATTTCCGCTGGACGTTCGGCGCGCGCGTGGACCGCTTCGACTACCTGGACGAGTTCGTGTTCTCGCCGCGGACCGCGCTCCTGATCAAGCCGCAGGAGAATCACACGTTCCGCCTGTCGTACAACCGCGCCTACCGGTCGCCGTCGGTCATCAACAATTTCCTCGACGTGACGCTCACCGAGCCGCTCAACCTCGGGTTGATCAACCCGGCGCTCGCCGGCCAGGTCTACCCGATCCCGATCCATCCCGTGGGCAACGAGGACCTCACCGAGACGTCGCTCGACGCGTATGAAGTCGGCTATACGGGAGTCGTGAGCGGCCGGACCGTGCTCTCGGCGGCGTTCTACGTGAACAAGGCGAAGAACGACATCTTCTTCACGGAGAACCGCGATCAGCGCTGGACGGCGGCGAACCCGCCGCCCGGCTGGCCCCTCCCGCCGGCGGTCATCTCGCTCATCACGGGAGGACAGGGCTTCCCGGCGTCCTTCACGTACCGGAACTTCGGCAAGACCACGCAGAAAGGGCTCGAGCTCGGCGTGGACACGGCCGCGAATCAATACGTGTCGCTGTTCGTCAACTACTCGTACCAGGCGACGCCGGAGCCCGAGGGCTTCGATATCTCCGAGTTGAATCTCCCGCCGAAAAACCGCTTCAACGCGGGGGCGAACTTCACGTATTCGCGCTTCCTCGGCAACCTCTCGGTCAGCTATTCGGACGACGCGTTCTGGCAGGACGTGCTCGACGACCGCTTTCACGGGACCACCGAGGCGTACACGCTCGTCAACGCCGGCTTCGGCGTCCGCTGGGCCAGCGACCGGGTGACGACGTCCGTCAAGGCGACCAACCTGGGGAACCAGGACGTGCAGCAGCACGTGTTCGGCGACGTCATCAAGCGTCAGATCGTCGGGGAGCTCCGCGTCCAGTTCTAGAGGGGCTGCTCCGGCACAGCTGGCGGCCGCAGGGAAAGGGGTAGGGCGAGTACAATGTCCTTTTCCCCTTTTCCTGTGGCCAGTTTTTGACGATTCGCCTCCTCGCCCTTGACATAGATGGCACCATCCTCGACAGCCGGGGACGGGTCCCGGCAGCGAACCGCGACGCGATCGCACGGACCATCGAGGCCGGCGTCGAGGTGGCGCTCGCCACCGGGCGCCGCTACGACTTCGCGCGGCCGATCTTCGAACAGCTGCCCGGTCCGCTCACGCTCATCCTGAGCAACGGCGCGATCGTCAAGACCCGCGAGGGGGAGACGCTGATGCGGCATCTGCTGCCGCGCGAGATCGCGCGAGACGTCCTCGCGCGCGCGCCGCAGCACCGGGACACCGCCGCCGTCGTCTTCGACCGCCTCCGGGAAGGGCAGGTCGTCTTCGAAGCGATCGACTGGGAGCACCCGCTCCATGGCCGCTTTTTTGCCTTCAATCGCCCGTTCCTCAGCGAGGTCGCGCCGCTCGAAGCGTGCCTCACGGAGGATCCGATCCAGGTCATGTTCTCCGGCGGCTGCGTCGCGATGCGGGCGCTGGTCGAGGATCTGCGGGACGGCGGGGCGGATTACTCCGTTGCGCTCACGGAATACGAACATCGCGACTTCTCGATGGTCGACGTCGTCCGCGCGGGCTGCTCGAAAGGCATGGCGCTGCGCGAGTGGTCGGAGCGGCGCGGGTTCCGGCGCGAAGAAGTGATGGCGATGGGGGACAACCTCAACGATCTGCAGATGCTCGAGTTCGCCGGCACGCCGGTCCTGATGGGAAACGCGCTGCCGGAATTGAAGGCGCGGGGCTGGGCGGTCACCGCCACGAACGACGACGAGGGGGTCGCCCGCGCGATCGAGACGTTCGTGCTCACGGGGGCGTCATAACGAAAGTGGCAATGGGCATGGGTGGACTTCGGCTCCCGAAATCCGAAGGCATGCGGAACCGGCGGCACGCGCCGCCGGCCGAAACCGGGACCGCCGCGGCCCCGAAGAAAAAAACGATGACGTCGGCCGCCTGGCAGGAGGCCAGGGCGCTCATCTGGGCGCGCCGCGGCCGGCTCGGCCTCGGCATCGCGCTGATGCTGGTCAACCGGGTCTCCGGGCTGGTCCTGCCGGCGACGTCCAAGTACCTGATCGACGACGTGATCGGCAAGCAGCGCGCGGACCTGCTGATGCCCCTCGCGCTCGCCGCCGGCGCGGCGACCTTCGTCCAGGCCGTGACGTCGTTCGCGCTGTCGCAGGTCCTCGGCGTGGCCGCGCAGCGCGCGATCACGGAGATGCGCCGCCGCGTCGAAGCGCACGTCGCGCGGCTGCCGATCAGCTTCTTCGACTCGACGCAGTCGGGCGTCCTGATTTCGCGCATCATGACGGACGCCGAAGGGATCCGGAACCTCGTCGGCACCGGCCTCGCCCAGCTCACCGGCAGCGTCGTCACGGCGCTGTTCGCGCTCGCGTACCTGTTCTACCTGAACTGGTACCTGACCTGCATCACGATCGTCGCGCTGGCGGCGTTCGGCGGCGCGATGGCGCTCGCGTTCAAACGGCTGCGGCCGCTCTTCCGCGAGCGGGGCAAAATCAACGCCGAAGTCACCGGCCGGCTGAACGAGACGCTGGGCGGCATCCGGATCGTCAAGACCTACACCGCCGAGAAACGCGAGGAGCTGGTCTTCACCAGGGGCGTGAACCGGCTGTTCCGCAACATCGCGCAATCGATCACGGGGGTGTCGGCCATCACGGCGTTCTCGACGGTGGTCGTCGGCGTCATCGGCGTCATCATGATCATCGTCGGCGGCCGCTCGATCCTGGAGGAGCGGATGACGCTCGGCGATTTCATCAACTACATCCTCTTCACCGGGCTCATGGCCGCGCCGGTCGTGCAGATCGCGTCCATCGGCACGCAGATCAGCGAAGCGTTCGCCGGCCTCGATCGCATCCACGATCTGCTGGCGATGCGGACGGAAGACGACGAGGACAGCACGCGCGAACCGCTGCCGCTCGTCGAGGGGGAGGTCGTCTTCGAGGACGTGACCTTCGAGTACAACCCCGGCGTGCCGGTCCTGAAACAGGTCAGCTTCAGGGCGCCCGCCGGGACGACGACCGCCCTGGTCGGATCGAGCGGCTCCGGGAAGAGCACGCTCATCAGCCTGGTGATGGCGTTCAACCGGCCGAAGAGCGGGCGGATCCGCGTCGACGGCCGCGATCTCGCGTCGGTGCGGCTGCGCGACTACCGGTCGCAGCTCGGCGTCGTGCTGCAGGACAACTTCCTCTTCGACGGGACCGTCGGGGACAACATCCGCTACGGCCGCAAGGACGCCACGATGGAGGAGATCCGGGCGGTGAGCCATGTCGCGCACGCCGACGAGTTCATCGACGGGTTCGAGAAGAAATACGACACCGTGGTCGGCGAGCGCGGCGTGAAGCTGTCGGGCGGGCAGCGGCAGCGCGTGGCGATCGCGCGCGCGATCCTGGCGGACCCGCGGATTCTGGTCCTGGACGAAGCGACGTCGAGCCTCGACAGCGAGAGCGAGGCGCTCATCCAGGACGGCCTCAAGGCGCTCCGCGCGGGGCGGACGACGTTCGTCATCGCGCACCGGCTGTCGACCATCCGGAGCGCCGATCAGATCCTCGTGCTGGAACACGGCGAGATCGTCGAGCGCGGCACGCACGCCGAGCTCATCGCGCTCGGCGGCCGCTATCGCACGCTGTACGATCGGCAGTACAACCTGGAGACCGATCGGTTCATCAACCCGGGCGAGGACTTCACGCCGGAACCCGTCGCGGCCAAGATCCCCGCGACGGTGCGCGGGAACAACGCGATCTCGTCCCGAGTCCTGAGTCCGAGTCCGGCCGCGAAGACGATCAGGACAGCACTTCGATCGTGAACCCGCCGGGCGCCTTGAAGTAGAAGTCCAGGAGCCGTGTTGTCTCGAAGGCGGCGGCACGTCGAATCCGTCCTCCTTCAAACGCAGGTTGATCTCGTTACCCGTCCCTCGCTCGGCTGGATGAAGCCGAAGTGGAACGTGACCGGGTACTTGACCTCGTTTCCTTCCCGACCTTCATGCTCGTCAACGAGAGCACGAGACCATTGTCGTCCGACAGGAACGCGATGTTCTTGTTCCCGCCTCCGTCCCGCAGCCCGAAGTAATTCTCGAGGAACTCGTGGGACTGAGGCACGTCCGTGACGGTGAGGTTGAGGTGGTTCAGTTTCATGGCTGCAGGCCAAGTATGAACGTGTTCAGCGCGATGATCACGGGGGCGGGAATCTCATGTCCACCGTCGAATGGGAACCATGTGACCCTCACGCCTGCCGCTTCGAGCTTCGCACGGAACCGATCCGCGACCGCGAACGGAAGCACCGTGTCGGACCGCCCGTGAGCGAGGAACACCGGCATCCCGCGGCGGCTGTCGAAGTGGCGCTCCCAGGAGGCTTCGTCCACGATCGTGCCGGAGAGCAGGACGAGCGCGCGAAGCCGCGCGTCCGATCGAAATGCCACTTCGCTTGCGACCATCGCGCCTTGCGAGAAACCCCCGAGCACGATCGGGCCGCCGGGAGATCGCTGGACGCTCTCGAGCAGGTCTTCAACGAGCGCCGCGGCGGCCTTCAGCCCGGGCGGCTGCGTCGCCGAAATGTCCGGCACGGATTGCCCGGGCGGGATGTGCGACGCAAGGTCGAGCCGCCACCACGCCCGGCCGCCGGTTGGACCGTCGGGTGGCACGGTGACGCCCGGCGCCTGCGGGAACACGAACCGCCCTCTCTCCGGCCAGCGAATCCACTGCGTGAACGGCGCCCAGTCCTCGGCTGAGGAGCCGTACCCATGGAGCAGCACCAGCGTTGGCGGTCCGCTCCCGCCCGAGACGATCGTCGCCAGCTGAGGCTTGCGGCTGCAGCCCATGCCGCTTGCCAGCGACACGAGCACGGCCACTCGCACGATGCCGTCGAGGACGGAGCCTCCGCGCATCGGGATCGTCACGATTCACGAACCCGATCGCTCGATCGGCGTCCGGGCGCCGTTCCGGAACCTCGCGGCCTCACCGGCACAGGTGTAGTCCTCGCCGCCGTCGTGCAGCACCGCCGCGCCGTCCGCCAGCGCGATGACGTCGTGCGCGACGCGTTCGGAATACCGCCGCACGTTCTCCAGGAACGACGCGTCCAGCCTGTTCAGGTGCGGCAGGATCTCGTAGCCGACCAGGCCGAGTCCGTCGTACTCCCCATGGTGCGCGAGCACGTCGTCGAGCGGAGCGGTCAGCAGCCGGAACAGCGACACGTTCTGCGTCAACTGCATCGAGCCTCCGCTGGCGCCGACAATCAACCGCCCGGCGGCCAGGCACTGCCGCAGTGGCCCCAGCAACCCGGTGCCGAGAATGTTGCGCCGGAACGCGATCGGGTCGCCTCCCGACAGGTAGACGACGTCGTAGTGGTCGAGGCGCGCCAACTGTCCTTCGTCCGGCTCCTCGTCGATGTCGCAGTACTCGACGTCGGAGAAGCCGTGGATCCCGAACACCGCCCGCGCGGCCGGAAACCGCTCGCGCCCGACCTGGGTCAAGGGCGGAATCCAGGCGATCCGCGGGCGCGGATTGCCGCGCCGCATGCGGGCGAAGACCACCGGATTTGGCGTCGAGGGAAGATCGCTGGTCAGCGCGAGATGCATCGTGGCTGCTGATTCATTACCACGTCTCGTTCGACTTTGTCAGATTTTGAACGCGCGAAACTCAGCGGGCGAGCGGGGTCGTCGGCCGAGCGCAGCGAGAATACGAGCTGAGACCGTTTTCCCGCCTCGCGGAAGAGGGACGCGGCCGGCCAGTGCCGGCACTGCACTGGCACCGATAACGCGATGGAGCAACAGAGCGATACGTCCAATCCCGCGGCTCAGGCCACCTCGTGAAGGTAACAGCACCACGGCGTGACGATAGCCGATCCTTCGCATCTTATCTCGCGGTAAGATCAGGGTTCGCCAATCGACGATCAGCATTCCCGTATAACCGGAGACCATGCCTCAATTCATCTACACCATGAAAGGCCTCGGGAAGGTCCATCTTCCCGACCACGTCGTCCTCAAGGACATCTGGCTCTCGTTCCTGCCGGGGGCCAAGATCGGCGTGCTCGGCCTCAACGGCTCGGGCAAGAGCACCCTGCTGCGGATCATGGCGGGGGAGGAGCAGCAGTTCATCGGCGAAGCGTGGCCGGCCGAGGGCACCAGCGTCGGGTTCCTGCCGCAGGAGCCGCGGCTCGATCCCGCCAAGACGGTGCTCGGCAACGTGGAAGAAGGCGTCGCCGAAATCAAGGCCCTGCTGACGCGCTACGACGAGATCAACGCGAAGTTCGCCGAGGATCTCTCCCCGGACGCGATGGACAAGGTGCTGGAGGAGCAGGGCAAGGTCCAGGATCGGATCGAGGCCGCCAACGGGTGGGACCTCGACTCGCGCGTGGAGCTGGCGATGGACGCGCTGCGGCTCCCGCCCGCCGACGCGGACGTCGCGACGCTGTCGGGCGGGGAACGCCGCCGCGTCGCGCTGTGCCGGCTGTTGCTGAAATCGCCGGACCTGCTGCTGCTCGACGAGCCGACGAACCATCTCGACGCCGAGTCGGTCGCCTGGCTCGAGCGCTTCCTGAAGGACTATCCGGGCACGGTCGTGGCGGTCACGCACGACCGCTACTTCCTCGACAACGTCGCCGGCTGGATCCTCGAGCTCGATCGCGGATCGGGCATCCCGTGGGAGGGCAACTACTCGTCCTGGCTGGAGCAGAAGCAGAAGCGGCTCGAGATCGAAGAGAAATCGGAATCGAAGCGGCAGCGCACGCTCGCGCGCGAGCTCGAGTGGATCCGGCTGTCTCCGCGCGCCCGGCAGGCCAAGGGGAAAGCGCGCCTCAACGCGTACGAAGACCTGCTGAAGGAAGAGACCGCGCAGAAGATCGATCAGGTCGAGATCTACATCCCGCCGGGTCCGCGGCTCGGCGACATCGTCGTCGAGGCGCGCGGCCTGCGCAAGGGCTACGGCGACGTGATGCTGATGGACGACGTCAGCTTCACGCTGCCGCGCGGCGGGATCGTCGGCGTGATCGGCCCGAACGGGGCCGGCAAGACCACGCTGTTCCGGATGATCATCGGGAAGGAGCAGCCCGACGCCGGCACGCTGCGGATCGGCGAGACGGTGCAGGTCGGCTACGTCGATCAGTCGCGCGACGCGCTGTCTCCGGACAAGAGCGTGTGGGAGGAGATCACCGGCGGCCGCGACAACGTCGAGCTCGGCAAGCGCGAGGTCGCGTCGCGCGCCTACGTGTCGTGGTTCAACTTCAAGGGGCGCGACCAGCAGCGCAAGGTCGGCGCGCTGTCGGGCGGCGAGCGCAACCGCGTCCACCTGGCGAAGCTGCTGAAGGGCGGCTCGAACCTCCTGCTCCTCGACGAGCCGACCAACGACCTGGACGTCGACACCCTCCGCGCGCTGGAAGAAGCGCTGCTCTCGTTTGCCGGCTGCGCCGTGGTCATCAGCCACGACCGCTGGTTCCTGGATCGCATCGCGACGCACATGCTGGCCTTCGAAGGGGACAGCAAGGTCGTGTGGTTCGAAGGGAACTACCAGGACTACGAAGCCGATCGCCATCGCCGGCTGGGCGCCGAAGCGGACCAGCCGCACCGGATCAAGTACCGGAAGCTGACGCGGTAGGGCCTCGGCGCTTCGCGCCTCGGTAGGGGCGGCTCGCTTCGCTCGCCGTAGGGGCCGCGCTCAACTTCGCACACGCGGTAGGGGCCGCTCGCTTCGCTCGCGGTAGGGGCCAGCGGGAGCGAGTAGAATCGCAGCGTGCGGACCGTTCCCGCCCTCTTGCCGCTGGCCCTTTGTCTGTCCGCCGTTGCCTGTGGCGGCCACAACGCCGCGGCGCCCGCGCGGTTCCTCTCGATCGCGACGGGAGGAACGGGCGGCGTGTACTATCCGTACGGCGGCGGCCTCGCGAAGGTGCTGAACGAGAGCGTGCCCGGCATACGGGCGACGGCGGAAGTGACGGCGGCGTCGGTCGACAACCTCAAGCTGATTCGTGACAGCAAAGCGGACATCGCGTTCACGCTCGCGGATACGCTGGCCGACGCGATCGAAGGCCGCGGCGCGTTTGCCGGCGCCCCGGTGCCGGCCGCGAGCCTCGCGGTGCTCTACGCCAACTACACGCACATCGTGACGTCCGCGCGCACGGGCATCGCATCGGTCGCCGATCTGCGCGGCAAGGTGGTCTCGACAGGATCCCCGGGCAGCGGCACCGAAGTGATCGCGCGGCGCATCCTGAAAGCCGCCGGCGTCGATCCCGATCGCGACCTGCGGCGGCAGGGCCTCGGCGCCTCCGAGTCCGCGGATGCGCTGAAGGACGGCAAGATCGACGCGTTCTTCTGGAGCGGCGGGCTGCCGAGCCCCGCCGTGCAGGATCTGTCGCACACGACGGGCTTCACGCTCGCGCTCGTCCCGAGCGGCGATCTCGTCCCCGCGCTGCAGCACGAGCACGGCTCGCTCTATTTCACGCTCGAGATCCCGCGGTCCGCGTATCCCGGCCTTGTCGAGGACGTCCCCGTCGTCGGCGTCGCCAACGTGCTGGTCGTGCACCGCTCGATGGATGAGCAGCTGGCCTACGACATCACCCGCGTGCTGTTCGAGAAGCAGGCCGCGCTCGCCGAGATTCACCCCGAAGCGCGCAAGCTGTCGCTGCGGACGGCGGTCACCGGGTCCCCTGCCGGGTTCCATCCGGGGGCGCTGCGGTTCTACAAAGAGAAGGGATTTTGAAAGAGAAACGATTTTGATCGACGCCGCGCCGGTCAGAGAGCTTCGCGGGTTTTCCGGCAGGCTGAGCTCGGCGCTCTGTGCGGGGCTCTCGCTCTACGCGCTCTACTGGGTCCTCTTCATCGTCCAGCCGCAGATTTACCGCGTCAGCTTTCTGCTGATCGCGCTCGTCCTCACCTTCCTGCTCTTTCCGTTCAAGCGAGGGGACCTGCGCGGCGTCTCCTGGTCGGACTGGGCGCTCGTGGCGGCCGCGATCGCGGCGCTCTCGTGGCCGATCGCCGACTTCAACGCGTTCATCTACCGCGCGACCGACCCGACGCGGATCGACCTGGCCCTCGGCGCGATCGCCATCCTGCTCGTGCTCGAGGCCACGCGCCGGGCGGTCGGATGGATCCTGCCGGTGACGGCCGTCGCGTTCCTCGTGTACGCGTACCCTGGGACCGCAGTTCGATCGGATCGGCCTGCCGCTGCTGGCGCACCGTGGCTACGGCGCCGGCCGGCTGATCGGCACGCTCTACATGACGCTCGAGGGCATGTTCGGCGTGCCGCTCGACGTCGCGGCCACGTACATCGTGCTCTTCACGATCTACGGCGCGGTGCTCGAACACTCCGGCGCCGGCGCGTTCTTCATCAACTGGGCGATGGCGGCGATGGGCCGCTCGCGCTCGGGCGCCGGCCCCGGGCGTACGGTCACGCTGGCCGGGTTTCTCCTCGGCTCCGTGTCGGGCAGCGGCGTGGCGACGACGGTGATGCTGGGATCGGTGTCCTGGCCGTTGCTGAAGCGGGCCGGGTACAGCCCGGAGACAGGCGGCGCGATCCTCTCCGCGGCCGGCATCGGCGCGCTGCTCTCTCCGCCGACGCTCGGCGCCGCGGCCTTCCTGATCGCCGAGTTCCTGCGGATCTCGTACCTGCAGGTCCTCGTGATGGCGATCGTGCCGACGCTGCTGTACTACCTGTCGATCGTCCTCATGATCGAGGCGGACTCGCGACGGCTCGGGACGCGTCCCACTGACGCCGGCGCGCCTGGTCTCGTCGCGCTCACGCGGCGCTACTGGTATCACTTCACCTCGCTGGCGGCGATCGCCGTGCTGATGGTGACGGGCCTGTCCGCGTTTCGCGCGGTGTTCTGGGCCACGGTGCTCGCCTTCGCGCTCAGTTTCGTCCGCCGCGAGAGCGCGCTGACGCCGCCGCGGCTGTTCGCGGCGCTGCGTACCGGAGGCGCCGGCGTGCTCGGTGTGGCGGCCACCACCGCGACTGCCGGCATCATCGTCGGCGTCGTCACGCTGACCGGGCTCGGCCTGAAGGTCGCCGGGATCATCGTCTCCCTGGCGGGCGGGCATCGGTTCCTGACCGTGATGTACTCCGCGATTGCCGTGTGGCTGCTGGGCCTCGCGGTGCCGGTGACGGCGTCGTACATCATCGCCGCCGTGATGGTCGCGCCGGCGCTGATTCACGCCGGCGTTCCCGATGTCGCGGCGCACATGTTCATCTTCTATTACGCCGTGCTCTCCGAGGTCAGTCCTCCGACGGCGCTGTCGCCGTTTGCCGCGGCCGCGATCACCGGCGGCAACCCGTTTCGAACGATGATGCTGACCTGGAAATACACGCTGCCGGCGTTCCTCGTGCCGTTCGTCTTCACGCTCAGCCGGGAGGGGCTTGGCGTCCTGCTCCAGGCGCCGCTCCGGGACGTCGTCTCGGCCTCGGGGACAGCGGCGGTTGGGGTGGCGGCTCTCGCGGGAGGCCTGGGCGGGTGGATCCGGGGTCCGGTTTCCCTTCCTGGCCGGGCGGCCCTGACGGGCGCGGGAGTGCTCCTTTGTTACGCTGCCCTGTGGGCGGATCTGGCTGGATGCGCAGTTATTGCCGTGGTGCTCATCTTGCACTATCGAAGGCAGCCCACAGCCGCCGGGACGACAAGCGGCAGCTAATCGACGGGCTGACAGCAACTTGCAGGATCCGCGGTGTGCGGACCATCGTGGTGGCAGGGGACTCGGACAATTTTTGGCCAGTCGAAAAGTGGCACACGGGCCGGGAATTGTCCATACAGCCAGCCAACGAAAACGGGGCTGGAACATAGGGTGTGAAATGAATCTGACGACTTCGAGAAGCCTTGGGATCGATGCCGGTTCAACGCTGGTGACGGCGCGGACACGCGGCTCCCGGGAGGCCGGCTTCACGCTGATCGACATGTTGTTCGTGGTCGCCTTGATCGGCCTGATCGCCTCGATGGCGATTCCCGGCCTGATGCGCGCACGCAGTGCGGCGCAGTCCGCCTCGGCGCTCGGATCGCTCCGGGTCGTCAACAGCGCGGAGCTGAGCTACGCAATCACGTGCGGGCTCGGGTTCTACGCGCCGGACCTTCCGACGCTCGGCGTGCCGCCTCCGGGCAGCCCCGAAGCCTTTCTTCCGATCGACATGGCGAACGCGTTCACGTTCATCAAGAGCGGCTACAACTTCAGCCTCGCCGGCACGCCGCTCTCTTCTGCGCCGGCGTCGTGCAACGGACTAGCCGCCGGCCTCGCCTCGCCCGGCTACGCCGTTATCGCGGATCCGCTCGATCCGGTCGCCAACCAGGCGCGATTCTTCGGTACGAACGCGGACGGCGTGATCTACCAGCCACCGCCACACTCTCGTTGACGATGCCGGAATCGGGCAGCCCTCCGGCGGGCCGGCCGATTCAGTAGGCACGACAGCCGTCGATCCAGGAGTCCAGCACGGAGCCCGGAGCCACCCGCTCCGCTCCGTGTTGGCACCTTCCTCCCTGAGCTTCAGCCCCGTTCATTTCTGGTATCGTTAGCCGTCCCTGGAGGGCTCTCGATGCTGACGCGCACCACCCACTCGATCGTTGCCCCGTTCGCGCTGATGCTGGCGTGTGCCGCTCCGGCCTTCGCGCAGACCATCACCACCCCCAAGCAGCAGTTCGGGTTCAACATCGGCGACGACTACCAGCTTGCGACCTACACGGAGTTCACGGACTACTGGCACAAGCTCGACAGGGAATCCGACCGGATGAAAGTCGTGGAGATCGGGAAGACGGCCGAAGGACGTCCGCACCTGATGGCGATCATCACGTCGCCGGACAATTTCAAGAAGCTCGATCGCTACAAGGAGATCGCGCGGCGGCTCGCCACCGCCGAGGGGCTGACCGACGATCAGGCGCGCGCGCTCGCCAGGGAAGGCAAGGGGGTCGTCTGGATCGACGGCGGCCTGCACGCCACCGAGGTGCTCGGGGCGCACCAGCTCATCGAGACGGTCTACCAGCTCGTCAGCCGGAACGACGCGGAGACGCTGCGCTTCCTCAACGATCTCGTCATCCTGGCGGTCCATGCGAACCCGGACGGCATGGAGCTCGTGTCGAGCTGGTACATGCGCGAGAAGGAGCCGGCGCGCCGATCGAGCGGCGGGCTGCCGCGGCTCTACGAAAAGTACGCCGGGCACGACAACAATCGCGACTTCTACATGTCCAACCTGCCCGAGAGCACCAACATGAACAGGGTGCTCTACCTGGAGTGGTTCCCGCAGGTCATGTACAACCACCACCAGACCGGCCCCGCCGGCACGGTGATGTTCGCCCCGCCGTTCCGCGATCCGTTCAACTTCAACTTCGATCCGCTCGTGCCGATTGGCATCGATCTGGTCGGCGCCGCGATGGCGACCCGTTTCGCCGTCGAGGGGAAGCCCGGCGTGACCAGCCGCAAGGGGTCGAGCTATTCGACGTGGTGGAACGGCGGCCTTCGGACCACGGTGTACTTCCACAACATGATCGGCCTGCTGACCGAGACGATCGGGAACCCGACGCCCACCAGCATTCCGTTCCTGCCGGCGAAGCAGCTGCCGGACTCGAGCCTCTATTACCCGATCGAGCCGCAGCAGACCTGGCACTTCCGTCAGTCGATTGATTATTCCGTCACCGCCAACTACGCGGTGTTCGACGTCGTCTCGCGCAACCGGGACTCGTTCCTCTTCAACATCTACCAGATGGGGAAGAACTCGATCGAGCGCGGCAACCGGAACAGCTGGACCGCCACGCCGCGCCGAATCCTGGCCGCGCAGGCGTCGCTCGCGCCCCAGGGCGGCCGCGGGGGCCGGGGCGGCGCGCCGGCGGCCGATGCGCCGGGTGGCGACGAGGCGCCGGCGGGCGGGCGCGGCGGCGGCCGCGGCGGCGCGCCGTCCGCGGCCGCGACGGTCGAACAGTTCCGGACGCTGTTGCGCGATCCGAACCTGCGCGATCCGCGCGGGTTCATCCTGCCGGCCGACCAGCCGGATTTTCCCACCGCCACGAAGTTCGTCAACGCGTTGCTGAAGACCGGCGTCACGGTCCACCGCGCGACGGCCCCCTTCGCGGTCGCGGGCAAGAGCTATCCCGCCGGCTCGTATGTCGTCAAATCGGCGCAGGCGTTCCGGCCTCACGTGCTCGACATGTTCGAGCCGCAGGATCATCCGGACGACATCCCGTATCCGGGCGGACCGCCGACCCGGCCGTACGACAACGCCGGATGGACGCTCGCGTATCAGATGGGCGTCCGGTTCGATCGCGTCCTCGACGGGTTCGACGGGCCCTTCGAGAAGGTGAGCGGCCTGCAGAAGCCGGCGCCCGGGAAGGTGAGCGACGGGAGCGGCGCGGGCTTTCTCATGAGCCACGCGCCGAACGACGCGTTCACGGCCATCAACCGCTTGCTGGCCGCGGGGGAGGATGTGTCGTGGATGACGAGCGGCCCGCAGCAGGGGGCGTTCTTCATCGCGTCGAAGCCGTCCACGCGAGCCGCCCTCGGCAAGCTCTCGGCCGAATCTGGGTCTGAACTTCGACGCCGCGGCGCGGCCCGCGGGCGACGCGATCAAGCTCCGGAAGGTGCGAATCGCGCTCGCCGATCAGTACGGCGGCTCGATGCCGTCAGGCTGGACGCGCTTTCTCCTCGAGCAGTTCGAGTTTCCCTTCGAGGTGGTCTACCCCAAGGCGCTCGACTCGGGTAACCTCTCCAGCCGGTTCGACGTGATCATCTTCCCGTCGGGCGTCGGACCCGCGGGCGGCGGCGGTCGTGGGGGTGGAGGTGGAGGTCGGCGGAGGCGGCGGCCGCGGAGGTGGAGCAGGCGACAGCAACATTCCGGCGGAATACCAGCCGATGCTCGGATCCTACACCGCGGCGCAGACCGGACCGCACCTCAAGAAGTTCCTCGAGGACGGCGGAACGATTCTCGCCGTCGGACGGTCCGCCACCGGCCTGGCGCAGCTCGCCGGCGTGCCGGTCGACAACCATCTCGTCGAGCGTTCGGCCGACGGGAGCCTGCGGCCGGTGCCGGCGGAGAAATACTACGTGCCCGGATCGGTTCTCCGGATGGCGGTCGACAACACGGCGCCGATCGCGCACGGCCTCGACGATCACGTTGACGTCCTGTTCGACAACAGCCCCGTGTTCGCGCTCGGTCCGCAGGCGATGCTCAAGGGTGTGCGGCCGGTGGCCTGGTTCGACACCGCGGCGCCGCTCAGGAGCGGCTGGGCCTTCGGGCAGGGCTATCTGAGCGGCGGCGTCCAGGTCGTCGATGCCGCCGTCGGCAAGGGCCGGCTGTTCATGTTCGCGCCGGAAATCACGTTCCGCGCGCAGCCGCACGGCACCTTCAAGTTCCTGTTCAACGGAATCTACCTCGCGGCGAAGTCCGGTCCGGCCGGCACGACGACCGAAGCGCGGAAGTAGGAGACACGAGGCAGGAGGCAGGAGTCTTACGGCACGAGGCCGTGGTCGATGACGTAGTGCATCAGCTCGGCGGTCGTGCGCAGGTCCATCTTCTCGAGAATCCGCGCCCGGTACGTGCTGACCGTCTTCACGCTGAGCGCCAGTTCCGCGGCGATCTCCGAGACGGTCTTTCCCATGCCGATCATGCGCAGCACCTGATACTCGCGATCCGACAAGGCTTCGTGGCGCAGCCCTTTCGTGCCGGAGCTCTTGGTGGTTCCGTCGGCCGTGCCGGCCGGCGCATACGGCCGCCCCGCGAGCACCTGCGTGACCGCCTTGACCATCTCCTCCGGGGGCGCGCTCTTCTCCAGGTAGCCGAGCGCGCCGACGGCGAGCGCGCGACGCGCGAAATGCTGGGGCGGGTGCACGCTGATGACCATGATGCGTGCCGACGGCCGAAGGCGGCGGAGATCGCCAATCACGTCGAGGCCGCTGGCGCCCGGAAGCGAGATGTCGAGGAGGACGAGATCCCACTCGTCCGTCTCGAAACGGCGGACGGCCTGTTCGCCCGTGTCCGCTTCGCCGACGAACAGGTTCTCGAACGCGCGGGTCAGGATGCGGCGGATACCCTGGCGGATGACCGGGTGATCGTCGACGAGGAGTACGCGCTTCACGCTTCAGGGCCCCGGGGCCGGGGCAGGCAAGGGCTGCGCCGGCGGCACGGGCATGGTCGCCATCACCACGGTACCGCGCCCGCCTCCTGAAGTGATCTGGACGTCGCCACCCACCGCCAGCGCGCGCTCGCGCATGCCGAGCAGCCCCATCGTCCGCGGATTCTCGATCTGATCGGACGCGATGCCGCGCCCGTTGTCCCGCACCGACATCGACACGACACCGCCGTCCTTCTTCAGGGAGATCTGCACCGCGCCGGCGGCGGCATGGCGCGCGACGTTGGTCAGCGCTTCGAGCAGGATGCGGTAGAGGATGCTGGCGCGCTCGGGATCAATCTCCAGTTTCGGAGGGCTGACCGACACCCGGCAGCGGATTTTCGTGCGCGTCTCGAACAGCAACGCTTCGTAGCGAAGGGCCTCGGCGAACCCGAGCGGGCCGAGCATCGCCGGCCGGACCCTGGCGGAGACGCGCTGGACGGTCGCGAGCGAGACATCGAGCAGGCCGCCCGCCGACTGCAGCCGATCCACGACCGCCGCTGAATAGTGCGCGCGCCTCGAGCGGACCAATTCCGTCGCGCCCCCGAGCTCGAGCTTGATCGCCGTCAGGAGCTGTCCGAGCTCGTCGTGGAGCATGCGCGCCACGGTCCGACGCTCTTCTTCCCGCACGGATTCTTCGTGCGCGACGAGATCGCGGAGGCGCTGCCGCGACACGTGCAGCTCGGCCTCGAAGTGGGTCCGCGTCGTGATGTCGCGGTACTGCCACACATGCGCCGCCGGCCGGGCGTCCCCGACCATTGGCGAGTATTCGAGCTCGAACACGCGGCCGTCGGGCAGCCGGATCGCCTGCGATCCGACGCGCCCGCCTTGCTGCCTGAGCTCGTCGAGACGCGCGGCCGCCGGTCCCAGGCTGTCGGCCGTCAGTATGCGAGCATCCGACCCGATCAGCGCGGCCGGCGGACCGTTCAGGTGGAACAGCCGGCAGAATGCCTCGTTGACGAGCAGCACCAGGCCGTCCTCGGACTCGACGACCACGCCGTCGCTCATATGGGCGACGAGACTGTTCAACAGCAACACGTGCGCGTCGCGCTCCCGCTCGAGCTGCTTCTCCCTGGTCGACTCGGCGAGGTCGTGTGTCGCGCCGCGCTGTCCGGTCACGTCGAGACACGAGCCGACGTAGCCTTCGAGCTCTCCGCCAGGGGCGGCGACCGGGGTGCCGGACGCGTGTATCAAGCGGTACACGCCGTCGGCGCGCAGCCACCGGTATGTCGCCTCGAAGGGCATTCGTGCGGCAAGGGCCTCGGCAAACGACGCCAGACATGCGTCCCGATCGTCAGGATGGAGGCCTTCCGCCCAGCCGTCGCCGAGCTCCTGCTCCGGCGTGCGGCCTCTGAAGTCGAGCCAGCGCTCGTTCACGTAGACGCATTGGCCGTCGGCGCCGGCCATCCACACCATGACGGGGGCGTGCTTCAGAAGCGCCGCAAGGCGCCCGAGAAAAGGGGGACGATCCGGCGTGGATGATGATGAGGCGGACGCGCGCATGCTGGACCCGGAGCCATTCTCGCAGGTTTTATTTATCGTCGAACCACAGTTTGGGACGATGTCGGACAAACACCGACAATGGAAACGGCGCGGTTCGCAGCGAACCGCCTCTGCCGTGCGCGCAATCTGCCTGATCTGTGCGGAATATCACGAGGTCGTCGAGCGGTGAGATCGGTTACCGGCCATGCAGACGTGCATGGTTCGCCGACGGTCGCGTGGCCGGCGGGCACGCGCATTGGGCCCAGCCGATCACCCGCGGCAGCGGGCGACCGACCTGGGCGTGATGTGAAAACGCCGCCAGAGGCTGCTCGATCTCGTCGAGCGCGATCGCATCGTGCGGACGCTTGGCCGAAGAAGGCGAAAACTAGCGCTTCTTGCGGCCGCCTGCGCTCTTCCGGCTCCCGCCCTTGGCCTTGCCGGTCTTCTTCTTGGCTTTCTTGGCCGGGGCTCGCTTCGCCGTGCGCTTGGCGGACGAGGCCTTCTTCGCCGTCTTCTTGCCGCCGGTCTTTTTCGCCGCCTTCTTCCTCGCAGCGCTGACCGCCTTCTTCGCGACCTTCACCTGCTTCTTCACGCGCTTCACGGTGCGGGTCACGGCGGCGCGGATGGCCCGGCGCGGCTGCTCCGTGCGCTCGACCACGCTCGTGGCGGCGTTGCCGGCCGTGGTGGCCGCGGAGCTGGCGGCGCCGGCGGCCGCCTGCGCCGTGTCGACGACAGCCTTCGTCGCGGTGCCGAGCGTGCTGCCGACCTTTTCGGCCGCCTGGTTCAGCCCATTGTCATCGTCGTCGCGGTACGAATCATCAGCCATGTCGTCTCCTGCAGTGAAGTGTGAATGCGGCAGCTCGCCTCGAAGGCCCCCTCGCGGGGTGGCCCCGGCCGGTCGATTGTGCGCATAGTAGCAGAAGATAACGGGCAGAAAGTTCTAAAGTTCTAACGTTCTAACGTTCTAGGAGCGTTCTAGCGTTCTGACGTTCTCGAGTCGAGGCTGCCAGAGTCGAACGCTGGAGCGCTGAACTCTCGAACGTTGGAACTTTTGAACTTTGGAACTTTAGAACTTTAGACAAAACGTGCCTTATTCCTACCACCCGCAGATCCTCGAGGAGCTGGCCCGCCACGGCCTGACCCCCCGGCCCTCGACCCCCCCGGGACGGCTCCGCGACGCCGTCCGGGACCTCTATAAGTGCCGAATCAAGCGCCTTCGCGGGGCCCTCCTGGCGGGCGCCTTCCCGAAGGGGGATTACGCCAATCGGGTCGTGGAGCTGCGAAAAAAGTATCCGCTGCTGTCCATCCCGACGGACCTGTGGACGCTCGGCGGCGGCCACGGCAAGGAATGATCTCCGTTACCATCAAGCATGCAGGACTTCGAGAAACTCGGCCTGTTCTACCTCGGCCGTGAACACGACGTCGAGGCGGGAAAAACGCTCGAGAAGCCGGTCCTGTACGACTCGCGGGACCTGCTGACCCACGCCCTTTGTGTCGGCATGACGGGCAGCGGCAAGACCGGACTCTGCCTGGGCCTGATCGAGGAAGCGGCCATCGACGGCGTGCCGGTCATCGCCATCGATCCGAAGGGCGACCTGGGCAACCTGCTCCTGACGTTCCCCCGGCTCGCCCCGGAGGATTTCCGGCCCTGGATCGACGAGGACGAGGCCCGGCGCGCCGGGCTGACCCCCGACGCGTTTGCCGCCCAGCAGGCGCAGACCTGGCGGCAGGGGCTTGCGGAGTCCGGGCAGGACGGCGCCCGGATCGAGCGTTTCCGCAACGCCGCCGAGCTCGCCATCTATACCCCAGGCAGCACGGCCGGCCTCCCGGTCTCGGTTCTGACCTCCTTCGCCGCGCCGGCCGCCGCGGTCCGGAACGACCCGGAGCTGCTCGGAGAGCGCGCCGGCAACACGGCGACCAGCCTGCTGTCGCTGGCGGGCGTCGATGCCGCTCCGCGCAGCCGCGAGCACACCCTCCTCACGACCGTGCTGTCGAACGCGTGGACGGACGGCCGCGATCTCGACCTGGCCTCGATCATCCAGGAGGTCCAGACGCCCGCATTCACCCAGGTCGGCGTCGTCGATCTCGACACGTTTTTTCCGCAGCGCGACCGCTTCGACCTCGCGATGCGGCTCAACGCCGTGCTCGCCGCGCCGGGGTTCGAGCAGTGGTTCGACGGCGAGCCGCTGGATCCGGCGAGCCTGCTCCACACGGCGGACGGCCGTCCGCGGGTCGTCATCTTCTCGATCGCGCACCTCGGAGATCAGGAGCGGATGTTCTTCGTCTCGCTGCTGCTGCACGCGATGGTCGGGTGGATGCGCACGCAGACCGGAACGTCGAGCCTGCGCGCCGTCCTGTTCATGGACGAGATCGCCGGCTACTTCCCGCCGGTCGCGAATCCGGCGTCCAAGCTCCCGCTCTTGACGCTGCTGAAACAGGGACGCGCGTTCGGGCTGGGGGTGGTCCTGGCCACGCAGAATCCGGTCGACCTCGACTACAAGGGCCTGTCGAACATCGGCACGTGGTTCCTCGGGCGGCTGCAGACGGAGCGCGACAAGGCACGTGTGCTGGACGGGCTGGAGGGAGCCGCCGCGGCGGCGATCGATCGCGCCCAGGCGGATCGCATCCTCTCGACGCTCGGCAAGCGAGTGTTCCTGCTGCACAACGTGCACGAGAGCGCGCCCGTCGTTTTTCACACACGCTGGACGCTCTCGTATCTTCGCGGCCCGCTGTCGCGCGATCAGATTCGCTCCCTGGCCGGCCGCAGCGATGCGGCGAAGACCACACCGGCGGCGCCGGCCGAGCGTCCCGGCGCTGTTTCCAGGAAGGAGGCGGCACAGAGCGATGCCCCGCCGGTCGTGCCGCCGGGTATCCAGCAGTTCTTCATTCCACGGACGCGTCCGGACCTCACGCGCGGGCCGGTGTATTCCCCGATGGTGCTTGGCGCCGCGCGGATCACCTTTGCCGATCCGAAGCTCGGGATCGACGTATCGCGGGATGTGATCTACGAGACGGAGATCGGCAGCGGCGCGGTGGCCGTGGACTGGGCCGGCGCCGCGCCGGTCGATCTGCCGGTCGGCGATCTTCGTCGTGCGCCGGATCCCGGCGCTTCGTACGAGCCGCTGCCTCCAGCCGCGATGCAGGCGAAGAACTACGGCGTCTGGGAGAAAGCCTTCACGCGGTGGCTCGTCCAGGCCGAAAAGATCGAGCTGCTCCGCCACCGCGAGTCGAAGCTGACGTCGAAGCCCGGGGAAGCCGAGCGCGATTTCCGGATTCGGCTGACGGAGGCGTCGCGGACGGCCCGCGACGAAGCGCTCGACGCGGTGCGGAGCAAGTACGCGGCGAAGCAGGCGACCCTGGCCGAACGGCTGCGCCGCGCCGAGGCGGGCGTGGCGCGCGAATCCGAGCAGGCGTCCCAGCAGAAGATTCAGACGGCCCTGTCGTTCGGCGCCACGATCATGGGGGCGTTCCTCGGGCGCAAGGCCGTCAGCGCCGGCACGCTGGGGCGGGCCACGACCGCGGCTCGCGGCGTGGGCCGGACGATGAAGGAGACCTCGGACGTGAAGCGCGCCTCGGAATCCGCCGAGGCGGTGCGCGCGCAGATCCGCGAGCTCGACGAGGCGGCCGAGGAGGAAACGCGGACGCTCGCGGCGGCCTTCGATCGCTCCGTTGACCTCGAACCGGTCACGCTTCTGCCGAAGCGCGGCCAGGTGCTCGTTCACTTCGTCGCGCTCGGCTGGGATCCGCGGTAATGCGGCCGCTCGATCGCGCCGCGGCGCTGAGCGTCGCGGCTGCGCTGGCGCTCACGCTCGGCGCCTGCCGCGAGAGCGCGGTCCCCACCGGCGCGCGCCGGGACACGGCGACGGAGGTCCGGGAGCTGACGCCGCGTCCCGGCGAGCTCGCGATGCCCGTCAACGACGGGTCCGTGCGATTCGCCGTCATCGGAGATTCCGGACGCGGCGATCAGGCGCAGCACGAGGTCGCCCGGCAGATGGTCGCGTGGCGCGCGAAGTTCCCCTTCGACTTCGTGGTGATGCTCGGGGACAACATCTATCCGCCCAACACGCCGCACGACTACGTCACCAAGTTCGAAGAGCCCTACCGCGCGCTGCTCGATGCGGGGGTCACGTTTCACGCGGCGATCGGCAATCACGATCCGCCGGACGAGATCTTCTACGGAAAATTCAACATGGAAGGACGCCGGTATTACACCTTCCGGCGCAACGAGCGGCGGCCCGGAGGGCTCGTGGGGGCGGGCGTCCGGTTCTTCGTGCTCGACAGCCGCGGGCTCGATCCCGATCAGCTCGCCTGGCTCGAGTCGGAGCTGGCCAAATCGGAAACGAACTGGAAGATCTGCTATTTCCACCACCCGATCTATACCGACGGCCGCTACGCGTCCGCCGCGCGCGTGCTGCGCCTGGCGCTGGAGCCGATCCTCGTCAAGGGCGACGTCGACGTCGTCCTGAGCGGCCACGAGCACTTGTACGAACGGATCGAGCCGCAGCACGGGATTTCGTATTTCATCTCCGGCGGCGCCGGCTCGCTGCGGAAGGGGGACATCACGCCGTCCCCTCGCACCGCGCGCGGCTTCGACACCGACTATCACTTCATGATGATGGAAGTCTCTGGCGACACGCTGTACTTCCAGGCAATCAGCCGGACGGGGGAGACGGTGGACGCGGGGGTGATAGTGAGGGGACAGAGACAGGGACAGTAGAACGGTTCTTGGTTCTTGGTTCTTGGTTCTTGGTTGTTTCGTTCGTTCCTCGTTCTCGTTCCTCGTTCTCGTTCGGTATCAGCTCGACAGTCAACGAAGAACGGAGAACCGAGAACCGAGAACGGAGAAGAGACTACTCAGGACACGGCCCAGCACTTCTAATCTGTCTGATTTTGTCCTCGAACGCCTCCGTCCACGCCGCCGGGTTGCGCGCCTCGGCCAGAATCTGATCGTACTCGACCACGCGGGATGCGGTGAACAGGGTGTTCAACTGCCCGGTCGAGAGCTGCTCGAGGAGCCCGAGCAGCATCAGACGTCCTCCTTCCGAGATTTGGCGGTCGCGGAACGTGGCGCCTTCGTACGGCAGCGTCTTCATGCTGACCGTGCACGTTGCCGGGTCCGACCACACCGGCACCCGGCGCCAGTTGAGGAGATCCACCCTGGAGGGGCCGAACGTGGCGCCGAGGTCCTGGATCAGGGCCAGCGGCGTGGTGCAACCGCCGTCGGGCCGGTCGCCGCCGGGCAGGCAGGTGATCCGCTGGTTCGCCGACTTGTTGTCCCAATGGGAGATCACGACGGCGAGGAGGCGGAGCGCGTCCACCTCTGAACGCGGCGAGCCGCCGGATGCCGGATCGATTCTCTCGAGCTCGTACCAGCCCCAGCCCTGGTCGTCGGTGGCTTCGATCTTCCGCCCTTCGAGCTGCCGCTCGATCACGGCCGTCTCGAACTCGGTCACGTCCTCAACTCCGGCGCCCAGGAAGCAGAGGCTCTTGATGCCCGTCAGTTCCAGGCATTGCAGCGATCGGAACGGGGACCGCGGGCATCCCGTGCAGCGCACCTTGCGCACGATGTACATCGCGTCGGCGCCGAACCCCAGGGCCCTGAGGAGTCGCGTGCCGGCGACTTCGGCCGGCAGCTCGCCGTTCGAGGCTCCGTATTTCACCTTCAGCACCTGTCCGTCCGGCATCTCGCAGTGGAACTTCGGCGTCAACCCGCTCAGCTTCCGGATGACGAAGCGGCACGGGACTTCATCGGTGCGCTCGAAGCGGCCGGGGCCGTCCGGGTTGTCCGCGAAATCCACCTGTCCCACCGGCACTGACGGCGGGCGCCACACGCGTGCCGAACGGAGGGCCGCCTCTCGCACTGCCGCGGCGGCGGGATCCGGAGTCTCCTTCGAGGGACGTCCGCCGCAGCCGGAGGACGTCAGCGTCAAGGCCCCGCACGCAAGGAGCAGCAGGACGAGATCGGTGCCCGGCACACGCTGGAGCGCACGCACGTTCACGCGTGCTCCGGCGGCGGGCAGCAGCGCCAGGCCGGTCAGATAGAGGACGACGGTGAGGAACGCGAGATACCCGGTGGCCGCGGCGTGCGGTTGATAGTCGATCGTGCCGAGGCTTGCGCCTTCGATCAGCGTGGTGAGGAGCCGCTTCAGCGTGCCGGTGTTCGGGGCATAGAGGTTCTCGAGCACGATGAACCGCAGGACGAGCGCGGAGCCGAGGAGCACGACGAGACTGCGCAGCAGGTTGGTCCGGCCGCTGACGCCCGCGAGCGTCGTCGCGAGCTGGACGAAGAAGCACGCGCTGAAGACCGCGTGCAGCAGTCCGATCTCGGGGGTCAGCAGGTTGAAGATCTGCGCCGAGGCCGCGAAGAGGGCGATGAGGACGAGGACGCCGGAGACGTTCTCGAGCGGGGCGCGCTGCGCGTTCATGAGGCGATCGGGCGCGAGCGCGCCGGACCGGACCAGCGCCGCGACGAGCAGCATGGCCAGCACCAGCGAGATGAGGGGCGGCGGCACGAGCCGCACGGTGTCGGCGATCCGCAGCCCGCCGAAGAGCGCGACGGTCAGGAACATCGCGGGCAGAACGACCGCTTCGCGCACCGGCGTCATTTGCGGGGACTGAAGACTTTGAACGGGTTGAAATCCGACGCGTCGCGCGTCATGCCGCGCTCGAGCTCGGCTCTGAGCTCGTCGGCGCTTTTCATGCCGAGAGCGACATCGTCGACGACGAGCCGGTGGGCGGGCGCAAGCGCGATGGCGCGATCGACGGCGTCGATGCCCTGCTTGAACAGCACGTCGTCGTTGTAGACACGTCCCCACCCCTGCCGGTAGTAGCTGTAGGCGATATAGAACTGCGTGCGCGCGTCGCGGCGGGCGGGATCGGCGCGCTCGAAGGCGGCGCGCGCTTCGACGAACGCGTCGCGCCGGAAGAAGGCGAGCGCATCGGCGGTCGCCTGCTGGTCGACCTGGTACACGCCGATGCCGGATGCCAGGCCCCCGGTGACCTGCGAGACGGTCTGCGGCTGAGCTGCGTAGAGCCAGACGATGAAGGCGCCGTAGACGAGCGTGAGAGCCAGGCCGGCCAGGCGAACCATAGGCGGTGCCGCTGCAGTATACGTGCCGGGGTTGCGTCTGTGCGCGTTCTGGGATAGAACTCTACATACATAGAGTCTTACGCTGCCGGGATTCGGGACTCGGGACTCGGGACTCGGGATCCGGGATTCGGACGAACGCGAACCCACGAGCAGAAACGAGTCCCGAGCCCCGAGTCCCGAGCCCGAGTCCCGAGTCCCGAGTCCCGGCAGCGAAGGAGCCAAGTGTCACCCAAGCTGAATCTGACCTATCCGACGGCGCTCGTGCTGCAGGCCCTCACGAACGGCTTTCACTACGGGTTCGACATCATGGACGCGACCGGGCTGCCGAGCGGCACGGTGTACCCGATCCTCCGGCGGCTCGATCGCGAGGGGCTGGTGCAGTCCGCCTGGGAGAAGCACGCCATCGCCCAGCGCGAGCAGCGGCCGCCGCGCCGCTATTACGAGATCACGCCGCCGGGCGCCGACATGCTGGTGCTCTCCCTCGATCGGTTTCGCGCGCTGGATCACGCGGTCGCCCGGCCGCGACGCCTGAAGCCTTCGCGCGCCTAGCGCCACGGATGACACGGATAACACGGATAACACGGATATGGCCGCACCCCGCGCCTCGCTGACCGTCTGGCTCTGCGTCGCCGCCGTGCGGCTGTTCAGCGCGCTCGTGCCTGCCCGCGCCCGGCGTGAGTGGCGGCTCGAGTGGGAGGCGGAGCTGTATCACCGCGGCGAACTGCTCCACGCGCGGCGTCATGTGGACTGGAGGCAGCGAATGGATCTGTTCCGCCGCGTGCTCGGAGCGCTGCCGGATGCGGCCTGGCTGCGGCGTCAGTTCACCGCCGACGCCGACGTCGTCCACGACCTGCGGCACGGCGCGCGGATGCTGCGGAAATCGCCGGCCTTCACGCTGTCCGCGGTAGTCATCCTGGCCATCGGCATCGGCGGCACGGTCTCGATCGTGACGCTCCTCGACACGCTGATCTTCCGGCCGCTGCCGTATGCGGACGCGGAGCGCGTGATGACGCTCTGGCAACGCCGCGCCGCGTCCCCCCTCGATCTCGAGGATGTCGCCCCCGCGAATTTTCTCGACTGGCGCGAGCGAAGCGTGTCGTTCAGCGCCGTCGCGGCCGTGGTCCCGTACTCGCACGACTACACCGGCGGAAGCGAGCCCGAGCTCTTGTTCGGCGCGCAGGTCACCGAAGGCTTCTGGGACGCGCTCGGCATGCAGCCGGCGCTCGGGCGCGCGTTCCTGCCGGACGAGCACGTGCGCGGCGCGCGGAACGTCGTCGTCATCAGCCACGGGTTGTGGCAGCGGCGGTTCGGCGGAGACCCGGCGATCGTGAGCACGGCCATCAGCATGGACGGCGAGCCGTGGACGATTGTCGGCGTGCTCCCGCGCGAGTTCGCTCCGCAATTCCTGCCGCGGCCCGGCGATCTCGAGGTCTGGACGCCGAAGATCGTCCAGGGCTACGAGAAGCGGACGCGCGGGAGCGCGTGGTGGAACGTCGTCGCGCGGCTGAAGCCCGGCGTGTCGCGCGAGGCGGCGCAGCGGGAGATGGACGCGATCTCGAGCGGCCTCGCGCGCGAGCATGCCGCGACCAACGCGGGGCTCTCGGCCGCGGTCGTCCCGCTGCGCGAGCACCTGATGGGCGAGGTCCGGACGCCGCTCTTCCTGATGTTCGGCGCGGTCGTCCTCGTGCTGGGCATTGGCTGCGCCAACGTGGCGAGCCTCCTCCTCGCGCGGGGCATGGAGCGCGAGCGCGAGTTCGCCATCCGGTCGGCCCTCGGCGCCGGCCGCGCGCGACTCGTGCGGCAGCTCGTCGCGGAGAGCCTCATGCTGTCGGCAATCGCGGCCGCCTGCGCCGTCGCGCTCGCGCGCTGGGGCATCGCCGGCATCGTCGCGCTCGCGCCGAGCGGGGTGCTGCGACTGCACGAGGCGTCGCTCGACGGCCGCGCGCTGCTCATCGCCGCCGGTCTCACGACGCTGACGGCGGTGGCGTTCGGTCTGCTCCCGGCACTGCAGGTCTCGCGGCCCGAGCACGATCCGATGCGCGACCGCACTGGCGGCGCGCCGCGACGCGGATTCCGGAGAAGCCTCGTCGCCGCCGAGGTGGCGTTTGCGCGTCGTGCTCCTGACGGGCGCTGGCCTGCTCATTCGCAGCTTCAACCGGCTGACCGCGGTCGACCCGGGCTTCTCGGCGGCCGGCGTCGTCGAGCTGCAGGTCTTCGTCTACGGACGGGACGTCACTCCCGAACGGACGCGCAACTTCTTCACGTCGACGATCGCGCGGATTCGCGCGCTGCCGGGCGTGCGAGCGGCCGGAGCCGTGTCGGCGATGCCGTTTGCCGCCGCGAACATCGACGTCAAGAGCGTGCTCGACATCGTGGGCCGTCCGGCGGGGACCGAGCGGGAACGGCGCGGCGTCTACGTCACGATCGCGACACCCGGCTACTTCGAGGCGATGCGGATTCCGCTGCGGGCGGGGCGGCTCTTCGAGGACCGGGACGGGGAGCGCGGGCCGACGGTCGCGCTCGTCAGCGACTCGCTGCGCCGGAGGGAATGGCCCGACGGGGACGCCGTCGGCAAGCGCATCGGCGTACAGTGGGACGGACGGAGGATCGAAGCCGAGATCGTCGGCGTGGTCAGCGAGATCCGCCACGACAGCCTCGACAGCGTGCCGAGGCCCGAAGTGTTCCTGCCGCTGGCACAGCGTCCGTTCGGCTCGATGACCTACGTCGTCCGCGCCGATGGCGAGGCCGCCGGCCTCATCGACGCCGTCAAACGTGAAGTGTGGGCGGTCGATCCCTTACAGACGTTCTACGATGCGGCGCGCCTGGAACGTCTCGTCTCGGCGTCCGTCGTGCGGCAGCGTTTCAGCATGACGCTGATGTCCGCCTTCGCGCTGATGGCCCTGGTGCTGTGCGCCACGGGGATCTACGGGGTCATCAGCTTCACGACGACGCAGCGGACGAGGGAGATTGGGGTCCGGATGGCGCTCGGGGCCGACGGGCGCGCGATTCAGCGGATGGTGCTGCGCGAAGGCAGCGCCGTTATCGGCGCCGGCCTGCTGTGCGGCCTGGCCGGCGCGCTTGTCCTGTCGCGGTTTCTGGGCACGCTGCTGTTCGAAGTGCGGCCCGGCGATCCGGCCACGATGCTGACGGCGAGCCTGCTCCTGGGCGGCGTCGGCCTCGCGGCCTGCTACCTGCCCGCGCGCCGCGCCACGCGGATCGATCCGGTGACGGCACTGCGGGTGGAGTGACAGGAGACAGGAGACAGAGTGTCCACGGCTGTCAGGAAAGACTGAACGCAGTCTGCCTCCTGAGTTCTGTCCCTTCTTCAGCTGGAGAGTGTCGACGAGAATCGCTCTGCCTCCTGCCTCCTGAATTCTGTCTCCTGCTATCGACGTCCCAGCTCGAGCGCCACGATTTGACGGCGGTCGCGCAGGTAGAGCGTCGTGCCGCTCAGCGTCGGCGCCGTCCAGGCGCGTTCGCCGAGCACCTGCGCCTTCGCGTGCAGGGTCAAGCCCGGCATCGCCCGGCGTGGCCAGCGCCAGGTTGCCGTCCTCGTCGAGGATGATCAGCCGGTTGCCGGCGCCGATCAGCGTCGCGCGGGTGACGCTGCGATCCCGCCACGACATCTCGCCGGTCGCGACGTCGATGGCCGCGAACGGCGCGGAGCCGAAGTCGCCGTTCGAGGCGTAGATGCGCGGACCGAGCCTGACGGCGTTGCCGAAGTGCACGCGCACCCGCTTGTTCGACCAGACTTCTTCGACCGTCACTCCGGCGCCGGTCCGCGCGAGCTTCAGCACCCGGCTTCCGCCGTTGTAGGCCGAGGACACGAACAGCAGGTGATCGTCGCCCCAGATCGGCGTGGCGACGTTCACGCCCTGATCGGCCGCGTGCGCGCGGCTCCACTCGAGCGCGCCGGTCTCCGGATCGAGCCCGGCGATCTCGCCGTAGGTGAACACGATGAGCTCCGGACGGCCGTCGAGATCGATGAGGATGGGCGACGAGTAGCCGTTCTGGAAATCCTGCGCGTGCCAGGCGATCGCTCCGGTGGCGGCGTCGAGCGCGACCACGCCGCGCCCCGGCCCACCGGCGGTCGTGATGATCGTGTTCTTGTAGGCGAGCGGGCTGCTCGAGTAGCCGCAGGCGCGCAAGCGCGTCGGGCGAGCCCTCGAGCAGATCGCGGCGCCACTGCGCGCGCCGGTGTGCGCGGTCGAAACTGTTCATCAGCCCGCCGGCGCTGACGGTCACGAGCCGATCCCCGCGATGAGCGGCGCGGCGCGCGGCGCCGGCCCGAGCTGTTCGCTGCACGACTCCGTGAACGGCGCGGCGTAGCGCGCGTCCCACCGCGTCCGTCCGGTCACCGCGTCCATCGCCACCGCCACGTCGTCGGCGCCGTCGCGGTAGAGCGTGTAGAGCGTCGCGCCATCGGTGACGATCGAGGAGAACCCGTCGCCGAGCGGCCGCTGCCACAGCCGCCGCGGTCCTCCCGCGGGCCAGGACGTCGCGAGGTCGGCGGCCGGTCACGAAGTTCCGGTTCGGGCCGCCCCACTGCGGCCACGCCGGGGTCGGCGAATCGGCGGGCCCGCCGCGGCAAGCGCGGCGAGCACCGGCGACGAGCGCGGCCAGGGCGCTCATTGGCCGCCGCCGGCTGCCCGGTTCGAAGAGCGCGGGCTCGAGCGGCGGGTTGATCGCGATCGCGTCGAGCGTCCGCGTCAGGAGCTCGTCGGGAACGCCGTTGAACGACACGCGCTCCGAGAACGGGAGCATCAGGCCGCCGACGGCACGGTAGTCCGACGTAGATCACGTACTCGCCGATCGCGGCCCTCGGCCGCGTGGCGATCGACGAACGAGACGCTGTGAACCGCCCCGACGACTCATCGAGCCCGAGCGTCACGTCGACTCCGCCGTGCACGACGCGCACGCGATCGACCGCCACGCCGCCCTCGGCTGGCCGGTCCGAGCGCAGCGGCCTTGAACCCGGCCTCGCGGCGGCGTGAAGGAGCGGCACGAGCTGGCGGCCGAAATCGAACTCCATGCTGGGCCGGCCGGCCTCGATCTGCGGATACGCGCGGCCCTGCGCCAGGAACCACATGCCGGCAGGGGTCATCAGCGTCGCGCTCGACATCGGTTTTTCCCTGCACGGTCGCGGTGCGCTCCATCCGGACCGCCGGGAAATCGCCACATCGTCCTGATCGTGACCGGCACGTCTCCGGTCGGGCGCTTCTGAATCTGCGAGGACGTTTCGACATACGTCGCGATTGGTCGACGCGCCGCCGCGCCGCCGATCGCCTTGACCGTCCGTTCGAGGAGCGCGCGCCCGTCGGCGGCCGCGCGGCTCGACGACGGCATCGGACCGGCGCCGCGGGCAGGGACTTCGACGGGCGCCGCGGCGAACTTCTTGCGGCACTCGTCGGATCCGAAGATGTAGGTCCTCCCTTCGTGGACCATGAAGTCCGACAGGATGTCCGCCCGTGGCCTTGCCCATGCGGGCGCAGAGACCGCTCAACTGGATCTCGTACTTCGCCGGGTCCTTCTCGAAAGTGGCCTTGGTGTCCGCGGAGACGAACAAGGTACTCGAAGCCCCCGCGGACGATCTTCAGCTCCGACTTGCCGGAGACTTCTTTTCCCTGCACGAGCAGCACCGGATCGACGCCGTCGAGCGCTTCGACGGTGGCGGGGCGGCCCTGCGCGTAGGCAAGCGCGATCAGCGCGACGGACAGGATCGAGACAGCCATGTGCTGCATAGCTCTTGCCTCCAGTTCGGAGTTCGGGCGTCCATTTACCGGATTTTGAACAGGAGATCAGGAGATAGGAGATTAGGAAGATTTTGTTTTTCTCCTGATCTCTTGCATCTTATTCCCTGTTCCAGATCGAGCTCGCTTACCCGACGCGCAGCGCCACCATCGGATCGACGGTCGCCGCACGCCGCGCCGGGACGAGGCACGCGGCGGCGGCAACGGCCACGAGCACCATCGACACCGCGAGGTATGTCAGCCCGTCGGTCGGCTCGACACCGAAGAGCAGCGTCGTCAGCACCCGCGTGAGCACGAGCGCGCCCGCCATGCCGATCGCCAGCCCGATGAGCACGAGGGAAGTCCCTGGCGCAGCACCATCGTCAGGACGTTGCCGCGCTGCGCGCCGAGCGCCATCCGGATGCCGAACTCCTGCGTGCGCTGGTTGACCGAGAACGCGATGACGCCGGCGATGCCCGGCGCGGTGATGACCAGCGCGAGCAGGGCGAAGAGGCCGAGCAGCGCCGCCGTCAGCCGCCACGGCGCCAGGGACGCGGAGCGCACCTCCGCCAGCGTCCGGAAGTGATCGACCGGCTGGTCCGGGTCGATCGCGTGCACCGCATTCCTGACCTGCCGCTCCATGACTGCCGGGTCGACGTTGGTTCGCAGAAGCCACGTGGTCGAGAGCAGCTCGCTCTGGAGCATCGGACTGTAGACCTCGTCGTAGGCCGGTTCGTTGAGCTGCTTGCAGCGTGTCGGCGACGACGCCGACGATGGTGGCCCATCGCTGCCCCATCGCCGCGAGATGCGCTTGCCGATCGGATCTTCGCCCGGCCAGTAGTGCCGGGCCATCGTCTTGTTGATGATGACCGCGAGGTTCGTCGCGCCGGCGATCGGTGGAGGTGAACGCGCGGCCGGCCAGCAGCGGCTGGCCGATCGTGTGAGAAGTAGTCCGCGCGTCGCCAGGTGATAGTTCACCCGCGGCCTCGGCGCGTTCGGGGCGATCTCGCGCCCCTCGATCTGCAGCGGGCCGGTGAACGGGCCCTGGTCGTTCAGCGGGAAGGTGCCGCTGCCGGCGGCCGCCAGCACGCCCGGCTCGGATTTCAGCCGTTCTTCCAGGCGCTCCCAGAACGCCGGCACCTGCTCGCGCCGGTACTTCGAGAAATTCAGATCGATGCGCATCGTCAGCAGGTTGTCGGTCTCGAACCCCGGATTGACGCGCTGCAGGTTGATCACGGCTGCGGAGCGTGAGGCCGGCCCCGATGAGCAGCATGAACGACGCGGCGACCTGCACGACGATGAGGCACGCTGCGAACGCCTTGCCGGTTCTGGGTGGTCCGGCCGCCGTCGCGCAGCGCCGGCGCGATCCCCGCCGCCGCGCCGAGCGCCGGAACCGAGCCGAACACCAGGCCGGTCGCGACGGAGACGAGGAACGTGAACAGCAGGACGGTGCGGTCGATCGCGATCTCGGCGGCGCGCGGCGTGAAGCGCTCCGCGAACGCGACCAGCAGATCCAGGCCCCAGCTCGCGAAGGCGACGCCGAGGAGGCCGCCGAGGAGCGCGAGCAGCGTGCTTTCGGTCAGCAGCTGGCGCACCAGACGCGTCCGGCTGGCGCCGAGCGCCGACGCGGATCGCGATTTCGCGCTCGCGGCGGACCATCCGCGCGAGCGTCAGGTTGGCCACGCTCGCGCACACGATGAGCAGCACGAAGCCCGCCGTGCCGAGCAGCACCAGCAGCGTCGTCCTGAACGACCGCGTCAGCTCTTCGTCGAGCGGGATCGCGACCGCGCGATACCCGTCGGCTCCGGGTAGACCTCCGGATAGCTCGCCTGCAGCCCGCGCGGCGACCACGCTCAGGTCGGCGCGCGACCTTCTCCATCGTCACGCCGGGCTTCACCCGGGCGAAGGCGCGCATCATCCGCGCCGAGCGATTGGCGATCGTGCCCTGGGCCGACCGGAAGGGACACGCGGAGGTCGGCATGTAGACGTCCAGCTCGAGCGGATATTGCGGCACCGGCGGCAGGATCCCGATCACCTGGTGCGGCCGATCGTTCATCTGGAAGATGCGGCCGACGACCGACGGGTCGCCGCCGAAGCTGCGCTGCCAGTACCTGTGGCTCAGCATCAGGACGGCCGGCGCGCCCGGCTTCTCGTCGGCGTCCTGGAACGTGCGCCCGAACAGCCGGCTGCACGCCGAGCACGTCGAAGAAGTTCGCGGAGACGACGCCCGTCGCCACGCGTTCCGGCTCCGCGCGGCCGAGCAGGATGAACCACATGTCGTGGAACTCCACGACCCCGTCGAGGCTCTGCGCGCGCGTGCGGTAGTCGAGAATCTCCTGATACGAGAAGCCGGTGTCCTCGACGCTCGCGAGCGGCCGCTGCTGCCGCAGCACGACGAGGCGGTCGCCGTCCTGATACGGCAGCGGGCGGAGCAGGACGCCGTTGACGACGCTGAAGATTGCCGTGTTGGCGCCGATGCCGAGCGCCATCGTCAGCACGACCACGACCGCGAAGCCCGGGTTGCGGCCGAGATTGCGCAGCCCGTAGCGGAGGTCCTGGGTGAGCGTCTCGAACAGCCGCGACAGCCAGGTGTCGCGCACGTCGTCCTTGACGCGGTCGAGGGCGCCGAAGGCGCGCATCGCCGCCCGCCGCGCTTCGCCGGGCGGCATGCCGGCCTTGACGTGCTGCTCGGTGAGCATGTCGATGTGAAAGCCGAGCTCCTTGTCGAGATCGTGCTCGAAGCGTTCCCGGCGGAACAGCGACGAGAGGCGCGTGGTGAGTCTGCGGAGCATGGTGTGTTCCTTGTTTTGCGCTCGCGCCGCGTCAGTTGGCCAGCACGCGCCCGACGGCCGATGCGAGCCGTTCCCAGTTGCGCCGTTTCTTCCGCGAGCTGTTTCTTCCCGCGTTTGGTCAGCTGATAGAACTTCGCCTGCCGGTTGTTCTCCGAGCTTCCCCACTCCGCCTCGATCAGCCCCTGCTGCTCGAGACGATGGAGCGCCGGGTAGAACGATCCCTGGTTGACCTGAAGGACATCCTGCGACACCTGCTGGATCTTCAGCGAGATGCCCCAGCCGTGCATGGCGCCCTCGGCGAGCGTCTTGAGAATCAGCAGGTCGAGCGTGCCCTGGAGCAGGTCCGATTTATTCGACATCCGGTCTCCTGTAGACGAACGACAAGAGCGTATCGTTCCCTCTTGTAGAATGTCAAGGGGAAAGGGAAAAGGGGCCGCGCTCACTTCGCTCGCGCGGTAAGGGGCCTCGGCGCTGCGCGCCTCGGTAACGTGATTGAAAGACGAATCGAAGGATGGGTGTGTATCGGGACGGGTGGAACGAAGACGTCAGTTCAGAGGGTCACCCATCGCAACGCGAGGCGCCAAATGCGGTTGGCGCCTCGGCAGGCCGCGGTCAGTTCGTTGCCGCGGTGAAGGCCGTCGAAGGGCTAGCGCGCGGCGATCTGGCGGGCGGCCGCTGCCGGGCTGACCGGGCGGCCGTTGATCGTCTCGTATTCGTAGTGCACTTCGAGCCGGGACAGGCCAGCGACCTTGACTTTCGCGACCGACTCGGTCGAGACCGGCACGCGGACGCCATCGAGCCGCGCGTAATGACGGATGACGTTCACCAGGCTCGTCCAGAACGACGGGTTCTTCGACAGCCGTCCCTCGACGCGGAGCAGGTCCGACCCGTCCTGGCTGAGGATCATGCGGCCGTCGACGAGCAGGACGTCCTTGCGCTTCGGTTTGAGGATCACGTGCCGCTCGCCGTCCGTCCCCGGCGCGGCCTGGAATTCGTAGTTGTCGGCGCTGATCTCGGACCGGCGGCACTCTCCCTCGTCCACGAGCTCCTGCTCGCGCTTGAGCACGGCTTTGAGCACCTTGTTACGCACGTACTCCGAGCCTCTTTCCGACACGATGGTGTAGCGGAAACCGCCCTTGTCCAGCTCGGTCCACGCCTCGAGCCAGGCTTCCTGATTGAAGCGCTCGCTGCGCGCGTGCATCCGCCGGTAGGCGCGATACTGGGTCACCGGTTCGTCGCGCGCGGCGAGGAAACGCTCGGCCGGCCCGCTGGCAGGCCCCTCGGCGGCCTGGAGGCCGCCCGCCGCCGTCAGCAACAGTGTGAACCCGAGCGCCCACTGTAAGTTCGTCCGCGTCCGTGTTCCGACCTCTGGGTTGCTGCATGACACGCTCCGGCGAGTTACAACGCAAGAAGCGTGCTCATCGACACAAGCTCGGCCGTTCGCGTCGGATAGTCGTGGCGCGCGTTATAGTTGGCGGCGGGAGGAACCTGATGCCGGTGCTGCGTTCCCGTAGCGATCGGATAATCGCCGGAGTCTGCGGCGGTTTTGCAAAAGCGCTGGGCTGGAGCCCGCTGTCCGTCCGGATCCTCTATGTCGTCGTGTCCGTACTGTCGGTGGCCTTCCCGGGAATTCTTGCCTACATCATCCTTTGGGTGGTGATGCCGGAGGAGTAAGCGTCGGGCTCGCGGTTCTTCGCGACAGGCTCGTGCCGCGGCGCAGGATCGCCCTCGCCGCGAGCGTCAGCCACGGCACTCCATATTCCGCGGCCATCAACGCCCCCGGCACGACCCAGCGGCCCCCTCGACGGGAGAACTCCCAGACCAGATACACGGGAATCACGCTGAAGGTCCACGCCAGCAGCGGCCACGTGGCGCTGGTGAAGCAGGAAGGGCGTGAACGACAGCAGGTACCACGGATACACGACCGGCGCGCACGCGAGCGCGACCGCCATCGGCCACGCCCAGCCCGCGGGGTCCGAGGCTTCGAGCCGCCATCGCGCCCACACGGCGACGAGCAGTCCCAGAATCACCGCCGTGCCGGCCGCCACCTGCGGCGTGGAGGCGGCCGCGATCATCCTGAACACGCGGACCGTTGAACCGGATGTACGCGAGCACGTTGGGCACCGCGCCGAGCGGGAGCGTGTCTGCCGCCGGCAAACGGCAGATACAGCAGCGCGAACACCGCGGCTGCGGCCACCGCGTCGCGGACGCGCACGCGTTTCCAGTAGAGCGGCAGGAGGACGATCGGCAGCAGCTTGGTCGTGACCGCCAGCACGAACGCGATCGACGCCAGTGCCGCGCGCCGCCGCGACAGCCAATAGGCGGACGCGGCAATCCACATCATGCCGAGGGCATCGATGTGCCCGCTGAGCGAGATCTCCAGGACGACGAGCGGATTCCACGCGTACGCGAGCGCCAGCCACTCCCGCCTGCCGGTCGTCGCGAGCCATTGCCACACGATGACAATCGTCAGCAGGTCGCACACGATCAGCGCGAGCTTCATCGCCCGCGACGAGTCGTGCAGTCCCACGACGAGCCGGAAGAACAGCTGGGCGCTGGGCAGATACGGCGTCCGCCAGTTCCGGCTCGGCATCATCCGGGTCTCGTCGGTGTGCGTGTCCGCCAGGGCCGGATCCGACGGCACGACGAGGTACGGGTTGTACCCGAGGTGCTGCACACGGCCGTCCCAGACGGTACCGGACCATGTCGCTGTCGGGACCGGCCGGGGCGAACGCCAGCGGCAGCCGGATCGCCACCGCCAGAACGAACGCGGCCAGCAGGACGCGGCGCGGTGCGCGGTCTTCGTTCCAGACGCGCGCGAGCATGGCGAGGTACGCGACGCCGCCGCACCCCGCGCACGCGAAAAACAGCGGAGAGCCGAGCGGCGCTGTAGAGACCGCCAGCACGATCATCGACGCGACGTACGCGGCGCCGGTGATCGCGAGCGATGACGAAAGGGACTGCATTAGACGGGCGGTTGGATTATAAATGACCTGCTCATGTGCAGAATGAACTCGTTTGTGATGGCCATGATGATTGGCCTGGCAGTCGCTTGATCGTGACGTGATACCGGTCTGGGGATTCGTGGCCGTGGCGGTGCCGCTCGTGCTGACGCCCGGCGCGTCCACCGCGGTCGTCCTTCGCAACAGCCTGGCCGGCGGCGTCCGCGCCGGCATCGTCACGGCGATCGGGGTCAACACCGGGTCGCTGTGTTACGGGCTGCTCACTGCCTTCGGGTTCTCCCTGGCGCTCCAACGGTGGCCATCCGCCTGGGCGCTGCTGCGCGTCGGCGGGGTCATCTACCTCGCGTGGCTGGGCGTGCAGTCCCTTCGGCGCGCGATGTCTCCACCCCGGCCTGCCGCGCTCGATCCAGGGCGGCTGGCCGCGCGCACCGCGTGGACGAACTGGTCCGAGGGGTTCGTGACCAACGCGCTGAACCCGGCGATTGCGACCTTCTACTTCGTGCTGTTGCCGCAGTTCATCCCACGCGGCGCGCCCGTCGCGCGGAGCGCGCTGCTGCTCACGGCCGTCCATATCGCGCTCGCGGGGAGCTGGCACGTCGTGTGGGCAGCCGCCGGCGGCACGCTGGCGCGCACGCTCGGAGGCGGCCGCCCGCGTCAGATCCTCGAGGCGCTCACAGGCGTCGCCTTGCTCGCGCTCGCCGTGACCATTGCCCTCAGATAATCGGGCGAACGCGCGGAAAGCTGGAAGCGGGAAGCGGGAAGCGGGAAGCTGATAGCTAATCCCGCCGTTCGGTATCGTCGCCGAGCATGGCATTGAGCATCCAACTGACCAGGCTGACGACGATCGCGCCGAACAACGCGGAGAAGAAACCGCTGATCTCGAAGCCCGGCACGAGCCCCGCCGTCAGCGCGAAGCAGATCGCGTTGACGACGAAGATGAAGAGGCCGAGCGTGATGAGCGTGAAGGGCAGCGTCAGCAGCAGCAGGATCGGGCGGACCAGCGCGTTGACGAACCCAAGGAGTGCGCCCGCGATGAGCGCGGGGACGATTCCGGCCAGCTGTACGCCCGGAACGAACCAGGCCGCGACGATGATCGCGATGCCGTTGAGGAGCAGCCGCAGCAGGAATCGCATGGGTTGAATGGTACTATCGAATGGCATGACTTCAGAAGCCCCAGCGGGGGCCTGGCTGTTCAAGTACCGGTCTTCGTTGCCGGTGCCGCTGGCGCTCGTGCTCGTGCTCGTGCGGACTGGCGCAGTCGAGGCTTCCTGGGTGCTGGTGGTGGGGCCCGTGCTCGTCGCGATCGGCGAAGGGCCTTCGCCTGTGGGCCGTGCGGCACATCGGCACGATTTCCCGCACCCGCACGACGCGCTACGGGCCGCTGATTACAACAGGGCCGTACGCCGTGGTGCGCAATCCCGCTCTACGTGGGGAACTGGTTTCTCTGGACCGGCTTCGCGGTCTGGTCGTCCTTGTTGTGGATGCTGCCGGTGGCGTGGCTGGTGTTCGCGCTGCAATACCGCGCGATTGCGAAGTGGGAAGCGTCATTCATTCGCAGCATCTACGGGCCGGCGTACGACGACTACGCCAGGCAGGTACGGGCCTGGTTGCCGCGGTGGCCCCCCGCCGGCGCGCCGGCGCCTGGGCCGCTCCATCCGTGGCGCGACGTGCTCTTCAGCGAGCGCGGCACGCTGCTCGCCGTCGCCGTGATGTCGGGGCTGCTGATCGTCAAGCACGCCGTGTGGTAATCCGGCGCACGTTCTTGAACAGGAGATCAGCGAGGTCAGGAGATTCATTCCTTAAAGATCAAAAAACTCTTGATCTCCTGGTCTGCCTAATCTCCTGTTCAATGACGTGCCTCGCTAGTAGCGTTTTCCTGGCTTGGCGAGCCCCGGGAACTCCGCCTGTAACTGTCGCAGCTTCGGCAGGTCGTTGACGACGATGTAGGGATGATTGCGGTTCCGGTCGAGGAAATCCTGATGGTAGTCTTCGGCCGCGTAGAACCCCTCGAGCGGCACGACCGTCGTCACGATCGGCTTCGGGAAGATGCGGGCGTCGCTCAACTGGCGGATGTAGGCGTCGGCGACCGCTTTCTGCTCGTCGCCGGCGTGGAAGATCGACGATCGGTATTGCGGCCCTTCGTCGGGCCCCTGGCGGTTCAGCTCCGTCGGGTCGTGCGCGACGGCGAAGAAGACCTTCAACAGCTGGCCGAACGTCACGCGCGTGGGGTCGTAGGTGATCTTCACCGACTCCGCGTGGCCCGTGACGCCGCTGCTGACGAGCGTGTAGTTGGCGTTGAGCCGGCTCCCGCCCGCATACCCCGACACGACGTCCGTGACGCCGTTCACGCGATCGAACACCGCCTCCACGCCCCAGAAGCAGCCTCCGGCCAGGACCGCGGTCTGTTTCGGCGCGGGCGCCGTCGCGCGGATGTCCTTCACCGGATCGGGAAACGTGGAGGCGCTCACGGTGACGAGCGCGCAGACGATGGCGAACAGCGGCGGGAGTGACTTGATCATAATGATGTACCGAGAGAGCGGAGGTGACGGAGACAACGGACGCGAACCAATAGAAGCATCAGGGAACACGGAGGAACGGAGAAACGAAGAAACGGAGAACAAAAATGTTTTCTGTCTCCGTTCCTCCGTTGCTCCGTGTAAAAAGAGCGGTGGAACGAACCTGGAACCGTCTCCGCTCTCTCCGTCCGCTCCGTTCCCTCGACATCATTATAGGAGTAGAATCGCCGCCTCCGCTCGTGAACGAACACTCACCGATCAGTCAAGGGAGTCCACCGATGAGCGTCGAACACAGGTCCCGCCGGCGCTGGTCGGGCCTCGCCGTGAGCACGGCCGTGCTGGCCGCGGTCATTTCGATGCCCGCGCAGCAGATGGTGACCGAGACGCGCGATCCGGCGCAGCCGCAGGACGAGGAGTTCGCGAAGGCGGTCGCGGAGTGGACCACGCAGCCGTACTACACCAGCCCGCTCGTCGATCACCTGCCGAAGGTGAACGGCATCCCTTCGCCGAAGGACGTGCTCGGCTACCACGTCGGGGCGCCGGCGAAGCTCACCTACTACGCCGACATCCTGAAGTACTACCGCGCGCTGGCGGCCGCGACGCCGCGCGTGAAGGTCGAGACGATCGGCAAGTCCGACGAGGACCGGGAACTGGTCGTCGTGTGGGTGTCGTCCGACGAGAACATGCAGAACCTGCAAGCGAACCGCGACAACCTGGCGAAGATCGCGGATCCGCGCGGGCTGCCGCCGGAGCGGATCCGGCAGCTCATCGCGACGAGCCGGCCGCACTACCACCTGATGGGCGGGCTCCACAGCGGGGAGACCGGGCCGTCGGAGATGCTGATGGAGCTCGTCTACCGGCTCGCGACCGAAACGTCGCCGCTCATCAGGCAGATTCGCGAGAACGTCGTGGTGTCGGTCACGCCCGCCGCCGACGCCGACGGACGCGATCGGTACCTCGACTGGTTCTACCGCGGGCTCGAGACCGCCGCACAGGCGCCGTCCGTGACCGCGCCGTCCGCGGACGCGCCGCCCGCTCCGCCAGCTCCGGCGCCGTCGGCGGCCGCGCCGCCCGCGTCCACGCCGTCCGCGGCCACGACGTCCGCGTCCACGCCGTCCGCGTCCACGACGTCCGCGTCCACGACGTCCGCGTCCACGACGTCCGCGTCCACGACGTCCGAGTCCAGTGCGGCCCCGGCTGAAGGCGGCGGCCGCGGCGCAGAGACGTCCGCGTCCAGCGGACCGAGCGTGCCGTACTGGGGCAAGTACGTCCATCACGACAACAACCGCGACATCAACCTCTCGCAGATGTCCATGCGGGCGATCGCCGATTGGTACTTCACGGCGCACCCGCCGATCGTGCACGACCTGCACGAGTCGCTCTCGCTGATGTACACCTACAGCGGCGCCGCGCCCCAGAATCCGAATCTCGATCCGATCCTCTTCGCCGAGCTGCCCTGGTTCTCGAACTTCGAGCTGGCCCAGATGACGAAGTGGGGCATGCCGGGCGTGTACACGTATGCGTTCATGGACGGCTGGTCCCCGGGATATCTCGGATCGGTCTCCTACAATCACAACGGCATGATGCGGATGTACGAGACGCAGTCGGGCCGCGAGCCCGGGCCTGGCGGACGCGCGAGGCCGCGGCGCTGGGAGCGACACGGCTGACACCGGCGGCGGGGCCGGCACAGGATCTCAAGGACGGGGCCGGGGCACGGGGCGGGCGCGCCGGGTGCGCCGACCGGCCGCGGCGGCGGCCAGCCGCGGGAGTGGTATCGCGGTTTGCCGGTGCCGCCCGGCGCGGCGGCGACGTTCTCCCGCCGCAACAACACGAACTACATGCAGACCGGCGTCCTCAGCGGCCTGCAGCTCACCGCGTCGTTCCCGAATCTCGTGCTGGAGAACTTCTATCAGAAGACGAAGAACTCGATCGAGGCCGGGAAGACCCAGGCGCCGCACGGCTTCGTGATTCCCGTGCAGCGCGACATGACGCGCGTCGCCGAGCTCGTGAACATCCTCCGGCTGCAGCGGATCGAAGTCGGCCGCGCGTCAGCCGAGATCAAGACGAGCGCCGGGACCTTCCCGGCCGGATCGTACGTGATCAAGCGCGATCAGCCATACGGCCGGCTCGCGAAGAACCTGCTCGAGAAGCAGAGCTATCCCGACCCCGAGCTGCGCACCTACGACGACAGCGGCTGGACGATGGGGCTGGCGATGCAGGTGGAGGTCAAGGAAATCGCGGACAAGGCGATCCTCGACGTGGCCGCGGCGCCGGTCGACCGCGTCGTGCTCAGCGGGAAGGTCGCCGGCGCGGGCGCGGCCGGTCTCGCGGTGGCGCACCTGGGCTCGAACCAACATGATCGCCTTCCGCTACACGCTGCGGCACGTGCCGATGAAGATCGCCGGCAAGAGCTTCACCGCCGAGGAGATCGAGTTTCCGGCCGGTTCGTTCGTGATCGCGGCGCCGGCGGATCTCGCGGCCGCGCGCGCCGCCGCCGCCGAGCTCGGTCTCACGGCCGCATCGCTGTCGTCCATTCCGCCGGTCGCGATGCACGACGCGGACGCGCCCCGGGTCGCGATCTACTCGTCCTGGCTCGGCACCCAGGAGACCGGGTGGGTGCGGTTCACCTTCGACAAGTTCGGCATCCCGTACAATCTCATCTACAAGGAGCGCGTGCGCAAGGGAAACCTGCGCACCGACTACGACGTCATCGTGATGCCGACGCAGGCCGCCGGCCGTCAGGCGGTGTTCCAGCCGCCGGCCGCGCGCCCCGTGCCGTACATGGCGGGCACGAAGTACAAGTTCCTCGGCGTGTATGGGGAGTCGCCCGACATCACGGGGGGCATGGGTGGGGAAGGGGTCGACGCGTTTGCGAAGTTCCTCGACGCGGGTGGCACGCTCATCGCGATGGGCGAGGCCGTGCGGTTCCCGACCGAGCTCGGGCTCGCACGCACGGTCGACGCGTCCGCGGCGGCCTCGCGCGACTTCTACGCGCCGCGCCCGATCGTCAACGCCGAGATTCTGCGCCTCGACCATCCGGTGTTCTTCGGGTACACGGAAAAGACCATGCCGGTCAAATACCTCGGCGGCCCGCTGCTGACCGTCGGAACGCCCGACCGCGGGGCCGTGCTGGCGCGCTACATCGGCGGCGAGTCCGCGGTGCTGAGTGGCTTGATGAAGGGCGCCGACGAAATCCGCCAGCGTCCGTTCGCCGTGGATCTGCCCGGCGGCTACACCGGAAACGGGCGCGTGCTGCTCTTCACCAACAACCCGATCTACCGGTGGCAGAACCACGGCGAGTTCAACATGGTGTTCAACGCGCTGTTGAACTGGAACGACCTCGCGACCGCGGCGCCACAGGCTCCGGTCACCTCGGCGACTGCACCGGGTGGACGGGAAGCAGGGTCAGGTCTCAGGTCTCAGGTCTCAGGTCTCAGGTCGTCTTAAGTCTCAGGTCTCAAGTCTCTGGTCCGACCGAAGACCGAGACTAAAGACTAAAGACTAAAGACCAAAGACCAAGACAGAGACCGAGACCAGAGACCAGAGACCAGAGACCAGAGACCAGAGACCTGAGACCCGAGACCGAGCCTTGTCCCGTTTCGACTCACCGCCGGTTTGACGCAGAGGTATGTGGGGCGTATGTTGTGAAGTACGCCTAAGACGCCACTGTGTGGCGTCGCGGGGGACCCAACGGCGCGCACGAACGCGCGTCAGGGGCGCATCGGCTCATCGCGAGCCGTAGAGGACTTCCAACCTCGAGCCCGCCAGCTAACCCCGCCGGCCCATTGGAGGCCTTCCGTGTGCGCGTCGCGCCCGCCCCATAGCGGCGGATTCTCTCAGCACAACCCGACCCTGAACCGCGTGTAGGCCGGAGGCTCGTACCGCCCGGCGCGGGTGAACGTCTCCGCGCCGTCTCGGGATCCGTGCATCCGCGCCCGCGAGCGCCGGTCCCTGCGCGAATGCGATCTCCCGTGCCTCACGACGACAAGGGGACCGAGCCAGTAAAAGCGCCTGCGGCCCGCGCGAAGGCGCGAGTCTTCGAGCGCCGCAGCGCGGCGAGTGGCGCAGGGTCGCCCGCGCGAAGCCGAGCGAGCGCCGCAGCGCGGCGAGTGCGGCCCGCGCGAAGGCGCGAGTCTTCGAGCGCCGCAGCGCGGCGAGTGGGGGTGGGGCCCCGCGAGCCAGTAAAAAGGAGTGTTGGATCATGCGCGAACTCTCGACCGGCAGCGACACACACTGGACCGACGGCTCTCGCCTGCAGATCGGCGCCCTCGCGGTCGGGATCGCGATGCTGATGCTGGCCGCACTGCTCGTGTGGTCGATCGGATCGTCGAATCCCTTTACACCGGCGGGATACGTTGGCTACATGACGAAGGGGGCGGTGATGGGCAAGTCGCGTTTCTACGGCGTCCAGCGCGGGCCGACGTCGGCGGGCCGCACCTGGCTGCTCGAGGTGACCAACGTCAGCATCACCCCGTACACCTACACCGAGGATTTCATCGCACGACGATGCGGTGCTGAGCCGGGACAATTGAAAATCGCGTTCCACGATCCACACGGTCTGGCACGTGGACGATTCGAGGATACCGCTCTTCATGGATCGCTTCAGCACGACGGTCGGCCGGGAGACGCGGGAGAAAGATCCCGACGCGATCGTGAAGGTCGCGTACGGCAACTTCGTGCGCGAGCCGCTGCGGACCTACGCGCGCGACGAGGTGCAGCGCCGCAACGGCCTCGAGGTGAAGGATGCGCTCATCACGATCGGCGACGCGGTGCTCGCGCGCATTCAGCGCTACGCCGCGGGCAGTCCCTTTCATCATCAGCAGCGTCGTCGTCGGCAACGTGCAGTACCCCGAGGAGGTCGCGACCGCGGTCTCGAGAAAGCTCGCCGCGACGCAGGAGCTGCAGCGGAAGGACACCGAGATCGAGATCGAAAGGAAGGAGCGCACGAAGCGCGAGGTGCAGGCGCAGGGCATCGCCAACGCCATGCAGATCATCCGCGGCCAGCTGAGCGGCATGTACATCCAGCACGAGGCCATCGAAGCGCAGAAGCTGATGGTGAACTCGCCGAACCACACGGTCGTGTATATCCCGTCGGGGGCGATGGGCGTGCCGCTGACCGGGACGTTCAGCGCCACGGAACCGAAAGGGACCGGTTGGTGGCGCCAAGAACGGGTGAAATGGCCACTAGCCGGAATCGGGCAGCTGGGATCGCCTGGATCTCCTAATCTCCGGATCCCGGCATCCGACTGCAGCTCTACCCCGTATTCCGCATCCCCGCCGCGATGCCGTTGATCGTGACGAGCAGCGCGCGGCGCAGCCAGTCGGTCTCGGACTCGTCGGCGTCGCATTTCTCCGCGCTGCGCAGCCGGCGGAGGAGCTCCACCTGCAGCAGGTTGATCGGATCGACGTACGGATTGCGGACGTCGATGGATCGCCGGAGCACGGGGTTGTCTTCGAGCAGCTGCGTGTGCCGGCTGATCGCGAGCACGGTGTCGATGGCGCCGGCGAGGCGGGCGCGCAGCGCCTCGCCGAGATGCTGCAGATCGGACGGCACGAGGAAGCGGTCGTAGTGCGCGGCGATGTCGGCGTCGGCCTTGGCGAGCGCCATCTCGATCAGCCCGAGGGTCGAACGGAAGAACGGCCACGCGCGGTACATCTCCCGGGCAGATCTCCCGGTCCTCGGCGGTCACGCCCTCGCCGAGGATGTCCTCCACGCCGAGCCACGACGGCAGCAGCAGCCGCGTCTGCGTCCAGGCGAACTGCCAGGGAATGGCCCGCAGCCCCTGCAGCCCGCCAGCCGCGTGACGCCGCGCGGGGCGGCTGCCGATGTGCAGCGCGTCGAGCTCGGTTTCAGGGGTCGCGAAGCGGAAGTACTCGCGAAACTGCGGATCGTCGTAGACCGTGCGGCGATAGGCGGCGCGCGCGGCGGCCGCCAGCCGCTCCATCGTCTCCCGCCACGCGGCCTCGGTCGGCGCCCCTTCGGCGAGCGTCGCCTCGAGCGTGGCGCTCGTGTACACCTCGAGCGTCCGCAGCGCGATGCCGGGCAGGCCGAACTTCGCGTGAATCATCTCCCCTTGCTCCGTGACGCGGAGCGTGCCGTCCACCGACCCCGGCGGCTGCGACTGGATCGCCACGTAGGTCGGACCGCCGCCGCGGCCGACGCTTCCCCCGCGGCCATGAAAGAGCGTGACGGGGACGTCCATCTGCCGTGACGCCGCCACGATCGCTTCCTGCGCCTTGTAGAGCTCCCACGCGGCCGCGAACCGTCCGACATCCTTGGCCGAGTCCGAGTAGCCGACCATCACTTCCTGCCGCCCCTCGCTGCGGGCGACGCGATCGCGATACCAGGGGATCGACAACAGGGCCTGCACGACGCCCCCGGCGGCGCGCAGATCGCGCGCGGTCTCGAAGAGCGGGACGACGCGCAGGGGAGGGTTGACGCCGCGCGAACCGCTGGAGGAGCTCGACGGCCAGCACGTCGGATGGCTGCCCCGCCATCGTGATGACGTAGGCGCCGAGCGATTCGGGATGGATGGCGGCGATCTGCCGGAACGTCGCCAGCACCTCCGCGACCGCTGCGCTGCCGGGAGCGCCCTCGGGCGCGACCGGCGCGCCGCTCGAGAGCACGCCGGTCAGCAGCTCGACGCGGCGATCTTCCGGCAACTCCGCGTACGACCCCAGGCCCATGCGCCGCGTGAGGTCGTCCACGGCGCCGGTGTGGCGGTCGGCTTCCTGACGAATGTCGAGACGAACCAGGGTCATGCCGAACGTCGCGACCCGGCGGATCACGTCGGTCAGGCGGCCGTCGGCGATGATGCCGTTGCCGGTGCGCTGCAGCGACTCGTAGCACAGCCCGCAGCGGCGCGCTGAACTGTTCGGCCGTCTCGAAATCCTCGTGCTCGCCCGTCACGGCCGTGGCCGGATCGCGCGCTTCCTGAGGAGCCAGCGCGCGCTCGACCCGGCCTCGGGTCTCGTCCAGCCTGTGCTGGACGTCGCGAAGCACCGCGCGGTACGGCTCGTACGCGTCGCCCGCCAGCGCCCGCAGCTCCGGGGTCGCCGCCGTCATCGAGAGGTCGAAGCGCAAGGCTTCGACTTCCTTGGCGTACAGCGTCAGCGCCGTCCATCGCGCCATCAGGCACGCGCGGCGGGTCACGTCCGGCGTCACCGACGGGTTGCCGTCCCGATCCCCCCCGATCCAGGATCCGAACCGGATCGGCGCGGCGTCGAGCGGCAGGCCGCGTCCGGTCTCGACCGTCAGCGTGCGATCGAGCGCGCGCAGGAACTGCGGGATCGCGTCCCACAGCGTTTCCTCGAAGATCGCCACCGCGGATCGGACCTCGTCGAGCGGAGACGGACGCTCGCGCCGCACCTCCTCGGTCTCCCAGGCGGCGGCAATCTCGCGGCGCAGCGTGTCGGTGAGCGCGGCCCGCTCGGCCAGCGTGAGATCGGGCCGGTCCAGACCCGCGAGCGCTTCGGCGATGACGTTGTATTTGTGCTGCAGCGTCCGCCGCATGATCTCGGTCGGATGCGCGGTGATGACCAGCCCGATGCGCAGGGCGCAGACGGCGTCGTGCAGGGCATCGGGGGCCACGCCGGCCGCCAGCAGGCGCGGCAGCGTCTCCTCGACCGAGCCCGGCTGCGGCCGCGCGTGCGGATCGCGCAGGTAGTCCCGGCGCCGGCGCACGCGGTGGTGCTGTTCGGCCACGTTGGCCAGGTTCAGGAAATGGGAGAAGGCGCGGGCAATCGGCACCGCCGATCCGACCGGGATGGCGCGCAGATCGCTGGCGAGCGCGGCAAAGCGCTCGGCGCGCGTTTCGTCGATCCCGGAGCGGCGCGTCCGCTTCGCGAAGGCCCGTACGCGCTCGACGCGCTCGTAGAGCGGCTCGCCTTCCTGGCGCCGCAGCGTCTCGCCGAGGAGCCCGCCGAGCAGGCGCACGTCGTCGCGCAACGGCTGATGCGGATCGTGTTGGTGCATGCAGCCTTCGATGATAGTGGGGCCCGGGCGCCGCCGACACATCGAATCTGGTGGCCGGTCGTATCCGTTTTTCTGATGGAGTGAAGCGGAGGTCAGGAGCCAATCAATCGCGAGATCAGGGAGTGAAGCGCAGCGACGAGCCGATGGTGCAGGCCTTCGGAGTCGGATTGGGCGTTGGGAGCTGGACAGGCGCTGTCAGCGGCGCGGAGTCTCTGCGCCGCGTTTCACCCCGGCGGGACCGGCTTGAGATGGATGCCGCACTCGAGCTTCTGTCCCTGCCAGCGGCCGGATCGGTCGTTGGACGGGTCAACGGGCAGCGTCGTGCACGGGGCGCAGCCGATGCTCGTGTAGCCCTGATCGTAGAGCGGGAGCAGCGGGATGTCGTGCAGGCTGGCGTACGCCCGCACGTCGGCCATCGTCCAGGCGGCGAGCGGGCTCACCTTTCGAAGGATCTTGCCGTCCGGCAGCGGGAACGGTTCGACCTCGCCGAGGTTCGCCCGGCTCGGAGACTGATCGCGGCGCAGCGCCGTGAACCACACGTCGTAGCCGCCAAGCGCGCCGAAGAGCGGCTCCACCTTGTGGCGCGCGCAGCACGCCTTGGTGTCCTGCTGCCACAGGCCCGGGCTCGGCTCGGCCGCCCGCAGGTTCACGAGGTTCAGTCCCCACCGCGCCGCCAGCTCGTCGCGATACGCGTAGGTCTCGTCGAAATGATGGACGGTATCCAGGAACAGCACCGGGATGTCGGGCCGGATCTCGCGCAGCATGTGCACGAGCACCACGCAGTCGGCCTGGAAGCTCGCGGTCACGCACGGCGCGGCGCTGGCGTCGAGCTCGTCCGCGATGAGCCGGTGGGCGTCGCTCATATCAGGATCTCCTCGAGCACGCGCCGGACCGCGTCGATCGCCTCGGTTTCCGTGGCCGCCGAGCGCGCCGCCCGTGCGAGGCGTTCCGCGGCCGCCGGCGTCGTCGGGATCGTCGTCTCCCCGCGCACGGCGCCGGCGATCATCCCGGCGCCCGCCGTGAAGTTGGTCGCCGGGTCGATCAGGACGAAGCTGCCCGTCGTGCGGTTTTCCCCGTAGCGGTCGAAGACGAGCGGCCGCGACGTCGTCACCGTCACCGGCCCGATCTGGTTCAGCTCGAGCCCGCAATCCACTTCCGCGGTGACGGTGCGCGTCGTGTGCTTGAGCAGGTAGGTCCGCCGCGGATCGAGCGCGCGCTCGTCCATCCACACCACCTGCGCGGTGAACCGGTTGGCCACCTGGATGTCACCCGTCGCGACGATGTCCCCGCGGCTGACGTCGATGTCGTCCTCGAACACCAGCGTCACCGACATCGGTGCGAACGCCTCGTCCAGATCGCCGTCCCACGTCACGATCCGCCCGATGCGCGTCGTCCGGCCGGCGGGCCAGATGGTCACTGGATCCCCCACGCGGATCATGCCCGCCGCGATCTGCCCCGCCGAGCCGCGGAATTCGTGATCGGGACGGACGGCGAGCTGCACCGGGAACCGGAACGGGCGCCCGGCGGCCTCGCCGTCGACGTCGACCGTCTCGAGATACTCGAGCAGGCTGAAGCCGTCGAACCACGGAGTCCGGTCGCTTCGCGTGATCACGTTGTCGCCGTGCAGCGCGCTGAGCGGGATGGCGTGGAGCTGCGCATCGCCGAGCAGCCCCGAGAAGTCGGCGCAGGTCGAGTCGAAGACCGCCTCGTCGAAATCGACGAGATCCATCTTGTTCACGGCGAGCACGAAACGGGAGATGCCGAGCAGCCTCGCAATCTTGGCGTGCCGCCGGGTCTGATCGCGGACGCCGTGCCGCGCGTCGACGAGGAGGATCGCGACATCGGCCGTCGACGCCCCGGTCGCCATGTTGCGCGTGTACTGCTCGTGGCCGGGCGTGTCGGCCAGGATCCACTTGCGGCGCGCCGTGGCGAAGTATCGATAGGCGACGTCGATGGTGATGCCCTGCTCGCGCTCCGCCTTGAGGCCGTCGGTGAACAGCGAGAAATCAATCGGGCCGGCGCTGCGGTTGCGCGACGCGGCGGTCACCGAGCGGATCTGATCTTCGTAGACGCCGCGCGAATCGTACAGCAGCCGCCCGATGAGCGTGCTCTTCCCGTCGTCCACGCTCCCGGCCGTGCAGATCCGCAGGAGACCGGACATCAGAAATATCCTTCCCGCTTCTTCATCTCCATCGAGCTGTCCTGGTCGTGGTCGATCACGCGCAGCTGCCGCTCCGAGTGCCGGACGGAGACGAGCTCCTCGATGATTTTCGGGACGGTGTCGGCCTCCGAGCGCACGGCGCCGGTGCACGGCGAGCAGCCGAGCGAGCGCATGCGGCACGTCACGAGCTGCGGGCGCTCGTCCGGGAGCAGCGGGACGAACGGCTGCTCGACGAGCTGCAGCGCGCTCCCGCGCACGATGACCTCGCGCGGCTTGGCGAAATACAGCGGGACGACCGGGATCTGCTCGACGTCGATGTAGTGCCACACGTCGAGCTCGGTCCAGTTCGAGAGCGGGAAGACGCGGATGCTCTCGCCGGGCGCGATCCGGCTGTTGAGCAGGTGCCAGAGCTCGGGGCGCTGCCGCTTGGGATCCCACTGCCCCTTGTCGTTGCGCAGCGAGAACACCCGCTCCTTCGCGCGCGACCGCTCTTCGTCGCGGCGGGCGCCGCCGAACGCGGCGTCGAACCCGCCCTCGGTCAGCGCGTCGAGCAGCGCCTGCGTCTTCAGGAGGCCGCAGCAGCGCTGCGTCCCGAGCACGAACGGCTGCGCGCCGTCGGCAATCGCCTGCCGGTTGGTGTGGACGATCAGCCGGGCGCCGACCATGGCCGGGTAGCGGTCGCGGAACGCGATCATCTCGCGGAACTTGTAGGTGGTGTCGACGTGGAGCAGGGGAAACGGGATGGGCGCCGGGTAGAACGCCTTCTGCGCGAGCCGCAGCATGACCGACGAGTCCTTGCCGATCGAATAGAGCATGACCGGGCGCTCGAACTCGGCCACGACCTCCCGGATGATGTGGAGGCTCTCGGCCTCGAGGAGCCGGAGGTGGTCTAGTCGGGGCGCCCGCGCAACCGGGGGCGGCATGGAAATCGTCTGGGACGGCACTGAACTCTCCTGGCGCGCGCACAACCGGCGCGTGCGACAACCGATGGCCTGTCGGGGGATGCCGGGCGATCAGGAGGAGGAGAGGCCGGGAAGAAGCGCTACGCGAGTCGAAGGACCCTCTCACCATCCGAATGCCGGCACCGTACAGGTGCATCGACACGGCATCGATGCGGCGCACGGGCGACAGCGGGTGGCTCGAGAAACCATGAGTCTTTAGACCGTAGCACGAACCCCGGAGGTCCCGCAAGCCGGGGTCGCGCGTGCTGTACGCGCTGGGGTAGAAGCCGGGGTCCCCGTGCCGCTTCTGTGGCTCTTGACGCTCCGCCATCTCCGGTTCTCCTTGCAAGTAATCGATGGGGTCCATGCGTACGGCGCATAACACCCCCAGAAGCAGAACGCATGGGTTGTATCTGTAGATTCCGTTTTGCGGATGGCGCCGGGTGGCGCATAAAGCATGTGTGCAGATGCCAGGACTTCCTCCCGCGCAGGGCCTTTACGACCCCCGCGACGAACACGACGCCTGCGGCGTGGGGTTCGTCGTGCACGTCAAGGGGCAGCGCTCGCACGCGATCGTGCGCCAGGCCATCCAGGTCCTCATCAACCTGCTGCACCGCGGCGCGTGCGGCTGCGAGGCGAACACCGGCGACGGCGCGGGCATTCTCATCCAGATGCCGGACCGGTTCCTGCGCCGCGAGACGGCGCGGCTCGGCATCGCGCTCCCGCCCGAGCGCCACTACGGCGCCGGGTTCGTGTTCCTGCCGCGCGACGCCGCCCTGCGGGCCGAGATCGAGGCGCTGATCGGGCGCATCGGTCCTCGAGGAAGGGCAGCAGTTCCTCGGCTGGCGCGACGTGCCGACCGACGATGCGGCGGTCGGGCCGAGCGCGGTGGCGGTCGAGCCGGTCTTCCGGCAGCTGTTCGTCGGGCGCGGGCCGACGGAGGCGACCGGGGCCGACGCCGACGCGTGGTTCGAGCGGAAGCTCTACGTGATCCGCAAGCGGGTCGAGCATGCCGTGGACGCGATGGCGCTCGCCGACCGGAACGCGTTCTACGTGCCGAGCCTGTCGTCGCGGACGCTGATCTACAAGGGCATGCTCAAGGCGGACCAGATCGCGCCGATGTTCCCCGACCTGGCGGACCCGGACGTCGAGTCGGCGCTGGCGCTGGTGCACCAGCGGTTCAGCACGAACACGTTCCCGTCCTGGCCGCTGGCGCATCCCTACCGCTTCGTGGCCCACAACGGCGAGATCAACACGCTGCGCGGCAACATCAACTGGATGCAGGCCCGCGAGGCGCTGCTCGAGTCCGACGTGCTCGGCGACGACCTGAAGAAGATCCTGCCGATCATCCGCGAAGGGGGCAGCGATACCGCGACCTTCGACAACGTGCTGGAGTTCCTCGTCATGGCCGGCCGGTCGCTCCCGCACGCCGTGCTGATGATGATCCCCGAGCCGTGGCAGAACCACGAGGGGATGAGCCCGGAGCTGCGGGCGTTCTACGAATACCACTCGTCGCTGATGGAGCCCTGGGACGGCCCGGCGTCCATCGCCTTCACCGACGGCACCGTGATCGGCGCCGTCCTCGACCGCAACGGGCTCCGGCCGTCGCGCTACTACGTCACGACCGACGACCTGGTGATCATGGCGTCGGAGGTGGGCGTCCTCGACATCGCGCCGGAGAAGATCGTCATCAAGGAGCGGCTGCACCCGGGGCGCATCCTGCTCATCGACACGGCGAAGGGGCGGATCATCGCCGACGAGGAGATCAAGCGCGAGCTGGCGCGGGCCCAGCCGTATGGCGAGTGGCTGCGGCAGAACCTGACGCAGATCGAGGACCTGCCGGCGGCGCCGTACCTGCCGCCGCCCAGACCACGAGACCGTCCTGCGGCGCCAGCACGCCTTCGGCTACACGCAGGAGGACCTGCGGATCGTGCTCGGACCGATGGCCTCGGCCGGCGAGGAGCCGATTGGATCGATGGGGACGGACACGCCGCTGGCGGTGCTGTCGGAGCGGCCGCGCCTGCTCTACGACTACTTCACGCAGCTGTTCGCCCAGGTGACCAATCCGCCGCTCGACGCGATCCGCGAGGAGCTCGTCACGTCGATGGAATCGACGATCGGTCCGGAGGGCAACCTGCTGAAGCCCGGCCCGGAATCCTGCCGGCAGATCGGCGTGACCTACCCGATCATCGACAACGACCAGCTGGCCAAGCTGCGGCACATCGCGCTGACGGGGTTTCGATCGGTCACGCTGCCGATGCTCTACCGGCCGGAGGAAGAGGGGCTGGGCCTCGAGTACGCGCTCGAGGCGCTCCAGGAGCAGGCGAGCCAGGCCGTCAAGGACGGCGCGACGATTCTGATCCTGTCGGATCGCGGCGTCACGCGTGAGTTCGCGCCGATCCCGAGCCTGCTGGCGACGGCCGGCGTCCATCATCATCTCGTGCGCGAAGGCGACCCGGACCCGGTGCGCGCTCGTCATCGAATCGGGGGACGCGCGCGAGGTGCACCACGTCGCGCTGCTCATCGGCTACGGCGCCGGCGCGGTCAACCCGTACCTGGCGTTCGAGACGCTCGACGACATGATCCGCCAGCAGGTCGCTCGAGCGGCATCCCGCACGAGCGCGCCGTCACGAACTACATCAAGGCGCTCAACAAGGGCATCCTCAAGGTGATGTCGAAGATGGGGATCTCGACGCTGCAGAGCTATTGCGGCGCGCAGATCTTCGAAGCGGTCGGCCTCGACCAGGCGTTCGTCGACCGGCACTTCACGTCGACCGCCTCGCGGATCGGCGGCGTCGGCCTCGAGGTGGTCGCCCAGGAAGTCCGCCAGCGGCACGAGCGCGCGTTCCCGGCCCGCCCCGGCGCGGCGCTGGATCTCGACAACGGCGGCGAGTACCAGTGGCGGCGCGACGGCGAGATGCACCTGTTCAACCCGCAGACCGTGCAGAAGCTCCAGCACGCGACGCGCTCGGGCCAGTACGCCATCTACCGCGAGTTCACGGCGCTCGTCAACGATCAGAGCCGGACGCTCGGCACGCTGCGCGGCCTGCTCGATTTCGCGCCGGGCGGCCCGCCGGTGCCGATCGACGGAGGTCGAGCCGGTCGAGGCGATCGTGAAGCGGTTCGCGACCGGCGCGATGTCGTACGGATCGATCAGCCAGGAAGCGCACGAGACGATTGCCATCGCGATGAACCGGCTGGGCGGGAAGTCGAATACCGGCGAAGGGGGAGAGGACCCCGCCCGCTACGTGCCCGATGCGAACGGCGACTCGCGGCGCAGCGCCATCAAGCAGGTCGCGTCGGCGCGGTTCGGCGTGACGAGCGAGTACCTCGTCAACGCCGACGATCTGCAGATCAAGATGGCGCAGGGCGCGAAGCCGGGCGAGGGCGGCCAGCTGCCGGGGCCGAAGGTCTACCCGTGGATCGCCAAAGTGCGTCACTCGACGCCCGGCGTGACGCTGCTCTCGCCGCCGCCGCACCACGACATCTATTCCATCGAGGATCTGGCGCAGCTGATCTTCGATCTGAAGAACGCCAACCCGGTCGCGCGGGTGCACGTGAAGCTCGTCGCCGAGGTCGGCGTGGGCACGATTGCGGCCGGCGTCGCGAAGGCCCACGGCGACGTCGTGCTGATCTCCGGCCACGACGGCGGCACCGGCGCGTCGCCGCTCACGGCGCTCAAGCACAGCGGCATTCCGTGGGAGCTGGGGCTCGCCGAGACGCAGCAGGTGCTCCTCCTCAACGACCTCCGCGATCGGATCGTCGTGCAGGTCGACGGGCAGCTCAAGACCGGCCGCGACGTCGTGATTGCGGCGCTGCTCGGCGCCGAAGAGTTCGGCTTCGCGACCGCCGCCCTGGTGGTGTCCGGCTGCATCATGATGCGCGTCTGCCACCTGAACACGTGCCCGGTCGGCGTCGCGACGCAGGACCCCGAGCTGCGCAAGAAGTTCAACGGGAAGCCGGAGTTCGTCGAGAACTACTTCCGCTTCGTGGCCGAGGACGTGCGCGAGCTGATGGCGGAGCTCGGGTTCCGCACGGTCGACGAGATGGTCGGCCGCGCCGACCGGCTGAACGTCAAGCCGGCCCTGGATCATTGGAAAGCCGCCGGTGTCGACCTGTCGCGGATTCTCTACCAGCCCGAGCTGCCGGCCACGGCGGCCCGCCGGCGGACCAAGGCGCAGGACCACGGGCTGTCCGCGGTGCTCGATCACACGATCATCGCCGCCGCCTCGGCGGCGCTCGAACGCCGCGAGCCGGTGACCCTGCAGATGCCGATTCGGAACGCGAACCGCGCGACCGGCACGATGCTGGGCTACGAGATCACGAAGCGGTACGGCGCCGAAGGGCTGCCCGACGACACGATCCGCGTGCAGTTCACCGGGTCGGCAGGCCAGAGTTTCGGCGCCTTCGTCCCGCACGGCGTGACGCTCAGCCTCGAGGGGGACGCCAACGACTTCTGGGGCAAGGGGCTCTCGGGCGGCCGCCTGCTCGTCTACCCGCCGGCGGCCAGCACGTTCGCGGCCGAGGACAACGTCATCATCGGGAACGTCGCCCTCTACGGCGCGACGAGCGGCGAAGCCTACGTGCGCGGCATCGCCGGGGAGCGGTTCGCCGTCCGCAACAGCGGCGCCTACGCCGTGGTCGAAGGCGTCGGCGACCACGGCTGCGAGTACATGACGGGCGGACGCGTGGTCGTGCTCGGGCGCAGCGGCCGGAATTTCGCGGCCGGGATGAGCGGCGGCGTCGCCTTCGTTCTGGACCACGACGGCCGGTTCGCCTCGCGGTGCAATCGCGGCATGGTCGATCTCGAGCCGCTCGACGACGAGGCGGACGCGGATCTGGTGCTGGGGATGATCGCGCGCCACGCGGCACAGACCGGGAGCACGCACGCGGCGATGCTGCTCTCGACGTGGGCGGCGACGCGCACCCGCTTCGTGAAGATCATTCCGCGCGACTACAAGCGCGTCCTGATGGCGGAGGCGCGCGCGCGGTCGGAGAATCGCGAGCCGGCGTTCGCGGAGCTCGTCGGAGCGGCACGTGGGTAAGATCACCGGCTTCATGGAAATCCGGCGGAACAAGCCGAAGTCGCGGCCGATCGAGGTGCGGGTCCGCGACTGGAAAGAGGTCTACCTCCTCGATCCCGAGCCGGAGGTGCAGGCCCAGGGCGCCCGCTGCATGGATTGCGGGATCCCGTTCTGCCATCAGGGGTGTCCGCTCGGGAACCTGATCCCGGACTGGAACGATCTCGCCTACCGGAATCGCTGGCAGCCGGCCATCGACCGTCTGCACGCGACGAACAACTTCCCGGAGTTCACCGGCCGCCTGTGCCCGGCTCCCTGCGAGGGGGCGTGCGTGCTGGGCATCAACGACGACCCGGTGACGATCAAGAGCATCGAGCTGTCGATTGTCGAGCGGGCGTTCGACGAGGGGTGGGTTGTCCCGAGACCGCCTGCGGTGCGGACCGGCAGGCGAGTGGCGATCGTCGGCTCGGGGCCGGCCGGGCTCGCGGCGGCCGATCAGTTGAACCAGGCCGGGCACCAGGTCACGGTGTTCGAGCGCGCCGATCGCATCGGCGGGCTGCTGCGCTACGGGATTCCCGAATTCAAGATGGAGAAGCGGCTGCTCGATCGCCGCCTCGCGCTGATGGCGCAGGAAGGCATCACCTTCCGGACAGGCGTCGAGATCGGTCTCGATCTGCCGGGCACGGCGCTCCGCCGCGGGTTCGACGCGACGGTGCTGTGCGGCGGCGCCACGGCCCCGCGCGATCTCCAGATTCCGGGGCGCGAGCTGGCCGGCATCCATTTCGCCGTCGAGTACCTGACCCAGCAGAACCGGCGCTGCGAAGGGGACGACCTCGGCGACGAGCCGCTGATTTCGGCGGAAGGCCGGCGGGTCGTCATCATCGGCGGCGGCGACACCGGCGCGGACTGCCTGGGCACCGCGCACCGGCAGGGGGCGGCGTCGGTCGCGCAGTTCGAGCTGCTGCCGCGCCCGCCCGACACACGCGCCGAGAACAATCCGTGGCCGCAGTGGCCGCTCATCTTCCGGAGCTCCGCCGCGCACGACGAGGGTGGAGACCGCATCTACTCGGTGTCCACCGAGCGGTTTGTCGGCGACGCTCGCGGCCGCGTGTCGGCGCTGCAGGCGACGCAGGTGGAGATGCGTCAGGAGCCGGGCGGCCGGCCGAGGTTCGAGCCGGTGCCCGGGACGTCCTTCGAGATCCCGGCGGATCTCGTGCTGCTCGCGATGGGATTTGCCGGGCCCGAGCGCGGCAGCCTGCTCGGCGAGCTCGGCGTCCGGATGACCGAGCGTGGGACGGTGTGGCGCGACGAGAAGTGGATGACGAGCGAGGACGCGGTCTTCACAGCCGGCGACATGCAGCGCGGCCAGTCCCTCATCGTCTGGGCGATCGCCGACGGGCGCAGCGTGGCGCATCACGTCGACGCGTATCTGATGGGCACGACCACGCTGCCGCTCCCCGTCACCGCCTGACACTTCGGTCTCGGGTCTCGGGTCTCAGGTCTCAGGTCTTGGGTCTCAGGTCTTGGGTCTCAGGACCTAAAGACCAAAGACCGAAGACCACCAGACACCAAAGACCGAAGACACCAGAGACCAGAGACCTAGGACCAACGACCGATCGACATAATTGTCCGATACGGGTGACTGGCGGTCAAAACTGTCGCTCCAGCCTCAGGCGCCAAACCGGCGATCCGTCGCGCTCAGACGGGCGCCGTCGTGATTTCCCCCAGACTCCGGCTCCTGGTCGCCGTCCAACGTCGGAACAAAAATGTTCCGTCCGTCCAGTCATGGACAAAATTGTCGGCCAGACCCGGTGCGGTTTTGTCGCTCCGGATTCCCCGGAATCGACGATCTTGCACCGGAAAAACAACGAACGCGACGCCCCGCGTCCTCCCGGCCCGGCCCCCGGCCGCTGGCGTCCAACTTGCTCTTGTTCGGGAATCGAGGTCTCGGTAATGTCCGCCTGACGGCCCGGGTTCGGGACTTATCGGTCCGGTAATACCGGCTACGGCCGGTCACTACGGTCAAGGGAGGGTGCATGAGAACGATAGCGGGAATCGTGTGCGGTGTATGCGTGGCAGGGCTCCTGGCAGCGCCGGCCGGGGCGCAGAGCGCCGCGGGGCCGTCTTCGGCGCCGGCCGCCGCGGGAACCGCGACGACGACGCCCCAGGCACCGGAGGCGACGGCGCCGACCAAGCGATTGACCATTGCGACGGGCTCCGATTTCACGTCCGCGTACTTCTTTCGCGGCATCCGCCAGCACTCGGGCGGCACCATCGCGCAGCCCTTCGCCGACCTGGGGATTGCGATTGCTCCGGGGATCAGCGCGAATGTGGGCGGCTGGGAGAGCATTCACTCCTCCGCGCCGGCCGGTAACTGGTACGAGGCCGATTACTACGGTTCGATCACGTTCACCGCGGGCAAGCTGAAGCCGGGCGTGTTGTTCACGTCGTACACGAGCCCCGCCGACAGCTTCTCCACGGTCCACGAGCTGGCCGGCGTGCTCGGCATCGACGACAGCGCGAGCGCGTTCCCCTTGTCGCCGAAAGTGATTCTCGCCTTCGAGCTGTCCGACGCGCAGGCCGATGGCGGCACCGAGAAAGGGACGTATCTCGAGTTGGGCATCCGCCCTGCCGTCAAGCTCCACGAGAAACTGACGCTGAACATTCCGGTCAAGACTGGCTTGAGCGTGAACAAATACTACGAGGGCGCCAGCGGCGACAACACGTTCGGGTTCTTCAGCACCGGCCTTCAGTTGAGCGTGCCGGTCGTCTCCGGCAAAGGCGGCTCGCTCGAAGCGCACGGCGGGGTCGACATGCTGTGGCTCGGCGACAACATGAAGGCGCTCAACGGCGACGACGGGTTCAAGCCGATCGCGCTGATCGGCTTCACGTTCACGTATTAGGCGTGGCGCCGCCCGTTGGGCGCAGACGCCTGGGCGCAGACGCCTGGGCGCAGACGCCCGGGCGGCACGACGGAGCGCGAGGGCGCGGTTCGGATCCTTGGGTGTCGGCGGAGCCGCCGGACATTCTTACTCCGGGGGGCCTATCCCCCCTCCGGGGTTGAGGTAGGCTCTGCATGACAATCAGTTTGGAGACCGATCACCGCTCGATGACCGGCACCACCCCTGGAGACGACGGCGGGAACGGCAAGGCGCGCTGGGCAGCGATGCTCGCGGCGTCGCGGGACGAGTACGCCGGCCGCGACCCGGGTGGGACGCGGCGGGATCGAGACGGTCGAGCGCTACTCGGAGCGCATGGACGACATGGTGCGCGCCATTGCCGCGGCCGCGCGCCAGCAGACCTCCATGCCCGTCGCGCTCTGCGCGATTGGCGGGTACGGGCGCCGCGCGCTGTGCCTGCACTCGGACATCGATCTGCTTCTGTTGTTCGAGCGCCCGCTGACGGGCGCGGAAGAGTCCTACGTCAAGGCGGTAGTCCAGCCGCTGTGGGATCTCCGGCTGACCGTCGGACAGCACGTGCGGGAGCTCGCCGATTTCGACGTGGTCGACGTCGGCAACCCCGAGTTCCTCCTCGCGGCGCTCGACGTCCGCTTTCTGGCCGGCGACGAGCGCCTCTTCGAGCACCTCGTGGAATGGCTGGGCGGGCGCGCGCTCGCCGCAGCCACCGTCGATCCCCTGCTGGAGCTCGTCGACGAGCGGCACGAACGTTTCAACAACACCCACTACCAGCTCGAGCCCGACATCAAGCAGGCGCCGGGCGGCCTTCGCGACATCCTGGCGGCGCGCCATCTGCGCGCGCTGCAGCCGGGAGGACCGGGCGAGAACGGCTCGGCCGGGCCGGATGCGCTGCGCGAGGCCGAGAACTTTCTCCTGCGCATCCGTTCGGTGCTGCACCTGCAGTCGGGCCGCGACGTCAATCTCATGACCCACGAGCTCCAGGAGCAGGTCGCCGAGGTGCTGGGCTACGACGGAGCGGAGCCCTATCGCCGCGTCGAGACGCTCATGGGGGACTACTTCCGCCACGCGCGCGCGGTCACCCGGACGCTGGCCCGGGCGCAGCGCATCGTCCGCCCGCCGGCCTCCGCGGATCTCCCGGTCAGGCGTGTCGGCCGGCAGTTCGAGGTCGCGAGCGACGGCGTCCGCTTCGTGAACCCCGGCCGGGCCGCCTCGCAGCCGTCGCTCTGGCTCGAGGCGTTCCGGCTCGCGCTCGAGCAGGACGCCGCCGTCTCCGAGCAGGCGCTGGACTGCATCGAGCAGCACGTCGAGCACTGCTCCGTTGACGACTTCGTCGCGACCGAAGGGGAGCGGCAGCAGCTGCGCATGCTGCTCCGTCCCCGGCGCGGCCTCTACGCGCGTCTCTCGGAGATGCACGACTGCGGGCTCCTCACGCGCATCTTTCCGGAATTCGAGAAGGTGCACTGCCGCGTGATCCGCGACTTCTACCACAAGTACACGGTCGACGAGCACACGCTGCTCGCCATCCGCGGACTGGAGTCGCTGCTCCACCCCGAGACGGTCAGCCAGAACCGGTTCGGCTCGATTCTGAACGAGGTGCGCGCGCCGGAACTGCTCACGCTGGCGCTCCTCTTTCACGACGTCGGCAAGTGGCGCGAAGCGGACCACGCGCAGGAGAGCCTGCGCCTCGCGCAGGGGATGCTCGACCGGATGGAGCTCCCGCCCGACGAGCGCGCGACCGTGGAGTTCCTCATTCGCCAGCACCTGCAGATGTCCCAGGCCGCCTTCCGGCGCGACTCGGAGGATCCGGCGGTCGTCGCGAAGTTCGCCGAGCTGGTCGGGACCGAAGAGCACCTCAAGATGCTCTCCCTGATGACGCTCGCCGACGTCGGCGCCGTCAGCCCCGAGACCCTGACGCCGTGGAAAGAAGATCTGCTCTGGCGCCTCTACGTGGACACGTACAACCGCCTGACGCTCGGGTACGCCGACGATCTCCTCGAGCAGGACCACCCGGCCCTCGGGGTGTTGATCGCCGGGCGTCCTGAAGACATCTCCGAGGAGGAGCTGAAGCATTTCCTCGCCGGCCTCCCGCGCCGCTACCTCACGAGCGTCGGCCTCGGCACCGTCTACCGGCACGTCCGCCTGGCTCGCGGGCTTCGTCCCGACGAAGTGCACGCCTTTCTCGAGAACCACGGGGACGTCTGGGAGCTGACGCTCGTCACGCTCGACAAGCCGTACTTGTTCTCCAACGTCTCCGGCGTGCTGTCGTCCTTCGGGATGAACATCTACCGGGGCCAGGCCATGACCACGCCGGACGGTCTGGTCCTCGACGTGTTCGAGTTCTCGGACGAAGAGGGCTTCCTCCGGCAGAACCCGGCGGCCACCTCGGACATCTGCCGGCGGCTGGAGCGGGCGGTCGCCGGATCGATCGACGTGCAGGCCCTGCTGAGCGGGCGGGTCCGGAGCACGCTGAACCGCCGCCGCCAGCGCCGGCCGCCGGTCGTGCACTTCGACAACGAGCATTCACGCAAGTTCACGGTCCTCGAGATCGTCGCCGACGACGCGCCGGGGTTGCTGTACCGGATCAGCCGGGTGATCTCGGGCCAGGGGTGCGACGTCGAGCTCGTGCTCATCGCCACCGAAGGGAAGCGGGCCATCGACGTCCTGCACGTCATGAAGGGAGGAGGCAAGTTGTCCGAGCCAGATCAGGCCGCGCTCAAAGAGGAGCTCGAACGGGTGCTGGAGGCCGGCGATGACGCCCGCTGATGCCGGCAGCCGCTGCCGGTCGCCGGTGAACCGGGCGCCTCCCTCCGGGTGTACAAATGGCCCGCGGACCGCCGGTCGGGCCCGCCTCCGCTGGTCGCGGAGATTGCAGGCGACCAGCGACGGCGAGGTCTCGCCGTAGCGCGCTTGGAACGTTCGCGCGCGGAGGCGGAGGCCGGCTGGTGATCGCGGACGGAACTATCTTCGGACGGAGGGGAGATTATGAAACTGATCAAGAGCATCGTTCGCCCGCACAAGGTGGACGACGTGCGCGATGCGCTCGAGAAGCTGAGCATCGCGGGGATGACGGTCACCGACGTCCGCGGCCACGGACGCCAGAAGGGCCACACGACGGTGTATCGCGGGAAGGAGTACAGCGTCAGCCTGCTGCCCAAGACCCAGATCGAGGTCGTCGTCCCCGACGAGGTCGTCGAGGAGGTCATCGAAGTGATCATCCGTGCCGCGCGCACGGGGGAGATCGGCGACGGGCGCGTCTTCGTGCTGCCGGTCGAGCACAGCTACAACATCCGCACCGGCGAGCGCGACGCGTGAGCTGCACCGGGACACGCGACGCGTGAGCCGCCACCGGGCGGGCTCCGGAGGGGCCGCCCGACGAGAAACCGACAGGGTCAGGAGCGCACGGACATGAGCACTGCTGCACGTTACGCGATCGTCAGAATCGCACTCGTCTTTGGGGCCTTTCTGCTCGCCGGCGATCCGGCGGTGGCGACGGCCCAGACCGCCGAGCCGCCGCCGATCAGCCCCGCCGATACCGCCTGGATGCTCATGGCCACCGCGCTCGTGTTGCTGATGACACCGGCGCTGGCCTTCTTCTACGGCGGCCTCGTCCGATCGAAGAACGCGCTCAATACGATGATGATGAGCTTCGTGTCGCTCGGCTTCGTCGGCGTCTTGTGGGCCCTGTTCGGATACTCGCTCGCCTTTGGCCCGGGCGGGGCGTGGCTGGGGGACACGTCGCGCTTCTTCCTGCGGGGCGTGGGCCTGCAGGCGCAGGGGACCATTCCGCACGCGCTCTTCATGGCCTATCAGGGCACCTTCGCGATCATCACCGCCGCGCTGATCTCCGGCGCGATTGTCGAGCGGATGCGGTTCTCCGCCTACGTGCTGTTCATCTCGTTGTGGGCCCTCGTGGTCTACAGCCCGATTGCGCACTGGGTCTGGGGCGGCGGCTGGCTCGCGACGCTCGGCGCGCTCGACTTCGCCGGCGGAACGGTCGTCCACGTCAATGCCGCCGTGGCGGCGCTGGTGGCGGCCATCGTCGTCGGGAAGCGCCAGGAGTATCCGTCGGCGGCGCTGCTGCCGCACCACATCCCGTTCACGCTGCTCGGCGCCGGGCTGCTGTGGTTCGGCTGGTTCGGTTTCAATGCCGGCAGCGCGCTCGCCGCCAACGGCATCGCGGGGCTGGCGTTCGTCACGACGATGCTCGCGCCGGCCGCCACGCTCGTGGTCTGGACCTTCCTCGACGGGATCCGATCGCGCAAGCCCACGGCCGTCGGCGCCGCGACCGCGATCGTCGTCGGTCTCGTGGCGGTGACGCCGGCGGCGGGCTTCATCAGTCCGATGAGCGCGATTGCCCTGGGCGCGATCGCCGCGGTGCCGAGCTACCTGGCGCTGATGATCCGCGTCAAGACGACGCTCGACGATTCGCTCGACGTCGTCGCCGCGCACGGTGTCGGGGGGACGGTGGGCGCGCTGCTCACTGGCATCTTCGCGCAGAAGAGCCTCAACGGGATCCAGGACGGCGCGCTGTTCGGCAATCCTGGGCAGCTGCTGGTCCAGGCAGAAGCCATCCTCGCGGTCGCCGTCTACAGCGCCATCGGCAGCTTCGTCATCTTGAAGGTGATCGGTCTCGTGATGCCGCTGCGCGCGACGGACAGCGAGGAAAGCTCGGGACTCGATGTCAGCCTGCACGGCGAGGAGGCCTACCTCCACGAGGGGTAACTGACGTAGAGCTCGCGGGGAGATCCCTCTCGTGGCGTCCGGCCTTTCGACGAAGCTCGAGGCGGCCCTGAGTTTGTATCGAAGGGCTTCAGCCGGACCATGGAGGTGCGAAGACGACCCAGGAGGTTGGCAGATCAGGAGAAGCCCTGATCTCCCGACCTCTTGTTCTTGTTACGGGTTCTTGGTGCGGGTATGGTCGAGCACGGTCAGCGAAACAGTCGACCTCAGCCGTCCGATCGTAAAGTTGCAGACGCGGCTCCTGGTGCCCGGACCGATCGGCAAGCTCGACGTGGCGAGGACCCGCTCCATGACGTCGACATAGCTCCGTCTGCGGTCCATGGATGCCACTAGTTGGCTTTGCCTGCGGTCAAAACTCGCCACATGGGCCTCCGCTGCATTCGCCGTGCCGTGGATACCGGGTCCTCGACCAGCCTCGACCTCAGCCGAAAATCAATCGTGGAGGACGACGCTCAAAGCGGCGTCAGTCGTGCAGGACGACGCTCAAAGCGGCGTCAGTCGTGCAGGACGACGCTCAACAGAGAGTTGTTGATCTTGAGGCCGCCGTTGTACTCGATGAACCCCAGCTTCCGGAACTTGTTCATGAAGAAGTTCACGCGGGACCGCGTCGTGCCGACCATTTCCGCGAGCGCTTCCTGAGAAACCTTCGGCAGGATGCGCGGCGGTTTGTCCTGTTGGCCGTACTGGGCAATCAGCAGGAGCGTCCGTGCCAGCCGCTTCTCGCTGGAGTTGAACAGTTGATCGACGAGGTCTTCCTCGATCCGGATATTGCGCGTCAGCATGTGCGTGATGAAGCGGTCCGAAAGGCCCGGCAGCTCGTGGAGCATCTTGGTCATCCGGCGCTTCTCGATGAGCAGCACGCTCGTCGGGGTGATGGCCGTCGCCGTGCTCATGCGGAACGGCTGACCCGCCAGGCACCCTTCGCCGAAGAAGTCCCCCGGGCTCAGCATCCCGACGATCGCTTCCTTGCCGGTCTTCGAGAGGACGGACAGCTTGATGCCCCCCTCCTGGATGTAGAGGACGGCCGTGGCCGGCGAGCCCTGAGCGAACACGATTTGCCCGGCCCCGTATGACACGATCCGCTTCGCGACGCCCGCCGATTCCAGAAACCGCTGCGTGTCGAACCTGGGCGCGGCCCTGATCTTTCGCTGTTTTCTCATCGCCATTAAGGGATCTCGTCCATCCGTTCGTTTTCTGACATGTTATCGCGGGCGCAGAAGCCGATCTGTAGTCCCTTATCTGACGCGTTCGTCGATTTCGCCGGCGTCGCGTGGATCCGGGTCGGCGGGTGGCGCGGCTCTCCGGGGCGGCGGCGTGCCGCGGAGCAGCTCGTCGAGTGCGCTCTCGTCGATCGGCTTGACCACGTGGTGATCGAACCCGGACTTGAGCGCGCGGGTCCGGTCGTCCGAGCCTCCGTATCCCGTGAGCGCCACGAGGAGCACCTGCCCCAGCGATCGATCGCTCCGCACCCGCTCCGCCAGATCGTAGCCGCTCATACCCGGCAGACCGATGTCGATGAACATGATGTCCGGCCGAAACCGCGCCACGGCCTGGAGGGCGGCGTGCCCGTCGGCCGCGATCTGGACCTGGTGAGACTGCGCGGTCAGCACCATGGCGAGCATCTCCGCCGCGTCGCGATGATCCTCGACAATCATGATTCTGCGTGGACCGGGCGGCGCCGCGGCGACCGTCTCCACGTCGTCATGGCAGGGGTCCTGTGCGCGCGGCAGCGTGATCGTGAACTCGCTGCCGCAGCCGGCCCCTTCGCTCTGCACCGTCAAGGACCCGCCGTGCATCTCGACGAGGCGCTGGGCGACGGTCAGGCCGAGGCCAAGTCCCCCGTCGGCACGGTCCAGGCTGCGGCTTCCCTGCGTGAAGATCTCGAAGACGCGCGGCAGCAGCGCCTTGGAGATTCCACGGCCGTTGTCGATCACCTGGATCGCCACCGTGTCGTCGCGGCTGTTGTCCACCTGCACCCGGACATCTCCTCCTCTGGTCGTGAACTTCGCGGCATTGGCGAGGAGATTCACGATCACCTGCTCCAGGCGCGTGGAGTCGGCGCACACGTGGATGGGTCCGTCCGGCACCGACACGGTCAACCGGTGTTCGCGCCGTTGCAGAAGCGGTCCGGCGGTCTCCACGGCCTGCGAGATGAGCCGCGCCACGTCCGTGGTCGCCAGCTGCAGCTCGACGGCGCCGCGGGTAATGCGCGAGACGTCCAGCAGGTCATCGATCAACCGGGTCATGTTCTGGACCTGCCGTTCGATAACGGCTCGGACACGGGGCGCGATGCTGGTGTCGCGCTCTGCGAACGCGAGGAGTTGCGTGGCGGTCCGGATCGGGGCGAGCGGCGTGCGGAGCTCGTGCGCGAGCATCGCGAGGAACTCGTCTTTCCGCCGGTCCGCCTCGAACGCGAGATCCGCCGCCTGCTGCCGCTCGATCGCAATCGCTGCCGTGTGCGTGAGGAGCGCGACGATTTCCTGTTCCTCCGTCGAGGGCGGACGCGCCTCACGGAAGTACGTATCGAACGTACCCGAGGACCCGGTTGTTCGAAGAGATGATGGGCACCGACCACGCCGCCTTGAGTCCGGCGGCGAGCGCGAGATGCCTGAGGCCCGACCAATCCGCAGCCTCGCTGATGTCTTCGGTCACGACCGCCTCGCGAAGGAACGCGGCGGCCGCCGATGTCCCGGCGCCGGGCCCGATCCTGAGCTCGTCGATCGCTTTCTTGAGATTGACGGGAAGCCCCCGGCCGCTGGCATGATGCAGGTGCAGGCCGTCAGGATCCACCACCATGACGGCGGCGACCGAGGCGACTCCCGATTGCTGTTCGACGATCCCGGTGAGCGCATCGAGAATGCCTGACAGCGGCGCGCCACGGGCGATCATCTCGAGCGCGCGCTCCTGGGCGGCGAGCAGCGACTTCCGCCCGCCCGGCACGAGCTCGTTGTGGAACAGCAGGAGGCCGGCATCTCGCTCGAGATCGGCGCTCCGGACCGGCGCGATGTGCAGGCTGACACGCACGGGCCCCTGGCCCGGCCGATCGATCACGGCGTGCTGGCTGGTGACGCCCCTGCCCTCGGCGACAACCTTCGCCACGGGCGCAATATCCTGTGGCAGCGGTGTTCCGTCCGGCGCGATGAACCGCAGGACGTCGTGGATCCGGGTTTCGGTTTCTACGGTTTTGCCCAAGAGGGCAATTGCGTGGGTGTTGCACCGCAGAATCCGGCCCGAGGCTGGTTCACAAAGGCAGGCGGGTACCGGCAGCAAATCGAGGACGGAATCGTCCATCGAGGGCAACGGTGCGGAGGAGGGCATCCCTTGTTTTTTCCTAGGCTCCGAGTAAATGATACGCCTGCAGCCGGCTCAAGTGTAAGGAACCAGACAGACACGCGCTGTGCAATATTGAACACCCCCGTGATGTCGCGATCGGTTCCAGGCTGAATTACAAATCCGGTCGGGTGGGCTCGGGCGATAGCCGCCGGCCCGGGAATTCTGTCGAAAGTGTGATTGGTGCTCCGATGGCTCATCGGGGCGGGGTAGTATCAACCCCAATGGGCAACGTAGTATCGTTTCATCGCATGCCGAACGAACCTGAGCAACGTCGCGGTCCGGATCGACGCCGCCGGCCGCGCGGGGGCCGCCGCGAAGAGGACCGCGAGGGCTTCGCGCCGCTGGTGCTCCTCGTGGGCGCCGACGCGAGCGTGGTGGATCAATCGGAGGCCGTCCTAGCCAAGCTCAAGTTCGGCGTGACGGTCAGCAGCAGCGTCGAAGAGGCTCTGGTGGTCCTTGCCGGCCTGCGCCCCGACATCGTGGTCGCCGGTCCCGACGACGCCCATCGGATCCGGATGGAAGCGCCCGAGCACCTGCCCGTGGTCGTCATGACCGAGGAGATGCGCGACAATCGCGGGGTGCTCATCGAGGGCATCCGGCAAACGCTGCGCGCGAACCGGGCGAAGTAATCCCGCGCGGACTCTGACTCTTGTTTCACGGCTCGAGCGCCGGGCGGAATGGCACAGCTCGCGCCGTTCCCCGTGTGTCCCCACGGCCGAGCGTCTCGTTCGCTGCCGCCTGCCCGCCATCGGATCCGATGCCACCCTCTGTATACTGTGCGGACCCTGGAGGTCGCGTGGTTGCAATCGTCTGGCAGTTCGATATCCGGCCGGAGGACTCGAAGACGTTCGAGCGTTTGTACGGCGCCGACGGCGAGTGGACGAGCCTCTCGCGGAAGAGCCGTTCCTTTCTCGGCAGCTCGTTCCTCCGCGATATCGCGGCGGCGAATCGCTACCTTCTCGTCGAGTACTGGAGCGAGATGGTGGTCTACGAGAAGCACGTCGCGGACTTCAGCGACGAAGTCAAGGCGCTCGAGCGGCAGCGTGAGCGGTTCGTCGTGAGCATGGAGAACATCGGGCTGTTCACCGCGCTGAACGTTCCCGATCGCACGGGCCCCGCCTGGTCGCGCCGCTCCGGTTGAACGATCGCTGCGACCTCGCCTGCTGCCGGACGGATTGAAGCAGACACCGATGGCCATCCTCGCTGAGATCGGACAGGACGCGCGCTTCGGCGCTCGCACGCTGCTCCGGAACCCGGGCTTCGCCGCAACCGTCATGCTGACGCTGGCGCTCGCCACCGGCGCGACCGCGGCGATCTTCAGCGTCGTCAACAGCGTGCTGTTGCGGCCGTTGCCGTTTGCCGAACCCGATCGGCTCGTCCAGGTGTACGGACGCAACTGGGGAAACGATCGCGCCGGGCTTCCGGATCCGATGACCGCTCCGGTCGGCTCGATGGAGCTCGAGGCGTTCGGCAAGGAGAGCACCACCGTCGAGGCATTTGCCGGCTTCGCGCTGACCACGAGACATCTCGAAGGCCCCTCGGGAGTGGAGCGGCTCACCGCGGTCTGGGCCGACGGCGCGTTCTTCTCGATCCTCGGCGTCGAGGCGCTCGCCGGCCGGACGTTCCGGGCCGACGATCCGCCCGAAGTGGCCGTGATCAGCGCGAGCCTCTGGCGGCGCCGCTTCGACGGCGATCCGTCGCTGCCTGGCAAGTCGATCGCGCTCGACGGCCGTCCGTTCACGGTCCTCGGCGTCATGCCCGACTCGTTCCAGTTTCCGTACCGGGCGGCATCCGGGATCGCGGGCGCGCTGACCGAATCACGCACCGATCTGTGGATCCCGATCACGCCGCTGCGGGCGCCTTCCGGGCAGCTGCGCATGGGGCGCAGCCACGTCACCGCCCGCTTGAAGCGGGGCGTTCCGATCGAGGCGGCGGCCGCCGAGCTGCGGGCGATCGCGGCGCGGCTCGAAGCGCAGTCTCCGGCCGGCACTCGGATCGGCGTGCGCCTGGTGCCGCTTGCCGACGACGTGCTGGGGCCCGTGCGCCGATCGCTGTGGATGCTGTTTGCCGCGGCCGGTCTCGTCCTTGCTGCCGCGTGCGCGAACATCGCGAACCTGCTCCTTTCCCGAATGACCGCACGGGTTCGTGAAGTCGTCACACGGGCCGCGCTCGGCGCGGGCCGGATGCGCCTGGTCCGGCAGTTTCTCGTCGAGAGCCTGCTGCTCTCGCTGACCGGCGGCCTGTTCGGCGTGGCGATCGCGCGATGGGGGACGGATCTGCTGGTCGTGCTCGGCTCGGCCAGGATTCCCCGCGCGCACGAAATCACGCTCGACTGGCGCGTCTTCGGGTTTCTCCTGCTGGTCTGCCTGGCGACGGCGGTGCTGTTCGGTCTCGCGCCCGCGCTCGCCGCCGCGCGCGTGGACGTGCAGGCCGTCACCAAGGACTCCGGCGGCCACGCCACGATGGGGCGCACCTACGGCCGCATCCGCGACGGGCTCGTCGTCGTCGAAGTGGCGCTCGCGTTCGTCCTGGCGCTCGGCGCCGCGATCGTGATGCGGGAAATCATCCGGCTGCAGCACGTGGAGACCGGGATGGCGATCGAGAACGTGCTCGCGCTTCATCTCACGCCGCGCGCGCCGGCCTCGGACTACTACGCGATCGAGCAGCGCGTGGCGCAGCTGCCGGGCGTGCAGGCCGCGGGGTTCACGCAGCTCGTGCCGCTGCAGAACTGGGGATGGGACGCCGCCTTCCAGATTCGCGGACGGCCGTCCGGGGAGTGGCAGACGACGGGGTTGCGATACGTGACGCCGGGCTACTTCCGGGCGCTGGGAATCCCGCTCCTTCGCGGCCGCGCGCTGACCGAAGGAGACCGCGCGGACGCGCCCCGCGTGATTCTCGTCAACGATGCCTTCGCGCGCCGGTACTTCCCCGGGGAAGAGGCCGTGGGCCGGGAGCTCAACCGCGGCACCATCGTCGGCGTCGTCGGAGACGTGCGGCAGGCTGGCCTGGATCGGCCGGCCGAGCCCGAGCTGTACTATCCGGCCGCGCAGAACGTCGCGATGGCGTCGGACATCGGGATGTCGCTGATCGTCCGCACGTCCGCCGCCCCGGAGCGGGTGACCGGGACGATTCGCGCGGCGGTGCGCGACCTGAACCCGCGTCTCGCGATCTTCAACGTGAAGACGATGGAGCAGGTGGTGGCCGATTCGCTCTGGGAGCTGAATTTCTACCGGTGGCTGATCGGCCTGTTCGCCGCCCTCGCGGTCGTGCTCGCGGCGATCGGGTTGTACGGCGTGATCTCGTACAACGTGACGTCACGCACGCGCGAGTTCGCCGTGCGCCTGGCGCTGGGATCGGATCCGATGGGACTCGCGCGGATCGTGCTCACGCACGGGGCGTGGCTCACCTCCGCCGGCCTCGCCGCCGGCGTTCTCGGTGCCCTGGCCGTCAGGCCGCTGCTTGCGACGCTGTCGGCCAGCCTCGGCGGGGATCCCGCGACGTATGCGGCGATCGCGGCGCTGCTGCTCGCGATCGCGCTCGGCGCGTGCGTCCTCCCGGCGATCCGCGTCGCCCGCGTGGACCCCGCCGCCGCGCTCCGGCACGATTAGCAAGGTTCCGCTGGGTTCCACGGGGTTCCACCGGGTTCCACAGGGTTCTGTTCCGCAGGGTTCGCCCGGTTCAGGGTTCAGAACCGGAACCCAGCAGAACCCTGAACCCAGCGAACCCCGTAGAACCCAGTTGAACTGAACCTGGCGGAACCCCGCGGAACCCGCGGAACCCAGCAGAACCCTGATTCCATGGTTCTTCGTTCGCAGTATTCTGGCGCTGGCATATGATCTACCGGCTGATTCGTGGGCTCATGGCGTTAGCACGGACGATCGTCGTCGGCTGATGCGGCTAGCGCTCTGCGAGTTACTCGCCAGGGCGTCGATGCTCGCGCGCGCCGCGCCGAGGACGGCGCCGACCCGTCAGGAGGCGAAGGCGCACTTCCTCGACGGATCGCAACGAGTACGTCTACGCGGGCGAGAGGCAGTCACATTGCCGCTGCCGGTCGTACCGGCTGGAGATCGGCGAAGGCTGATGAGCCATGGCGTGGTGATGCCGCGCGAGGGATCCCGCGGCGCGAGCCGCTCCACTACGCCGCTAACGGCGAGTGCCGCGGCTCGCGCACGTGGCGATTCCTGCTGCGCGAGGCAGCGACCGTCGCGTGCCTCATCGAAGCCGGCGCCGATCCGAACAGCCGTCGACCGGAGCGGTGTGACGCCCCTGCACCGCGCCGTGCGGATCCGTTGCGCGCCGCCGTGAGTGTACTTCTCGATCGCGGCGACGAAGTGCGACGCAGGAACCGGAGCGGGTCGCGCCATCGCGGCTCGCGCGCTCGCCAACACCGGCGACCTGGCCAAGCGAACCGCAGAGCGGCAGCCGTGTTGCCGGACGGCAATCAGTGCGTAGCAAAGCCATGAGCTCGGAATCGCCGCTAACCATTGCCAGAGAAGAATACATCTGAGACGCTTGACATCCGCGGCGCGGGCAAGCTGGGCGCTGGATTGTTCGGGCTGGAAGCTGGGAGCTGGAAGCTGGTAGCTGGAACGCGGCAGGTATGGGACGCATTGGCTGGGCGTTAACGGCTGCGGCGCTGTTCAGCCTGACCTTGCAGGCCCTTCGACTCGACCCTATCGGGTCTCGCTCAGGACAGGCCACTCAGCAGCCGGCGCGAACGCCTGACATCTTCTTCGCGCCGACCATGGAAGCCGTGGCCGACGCGATGCTGAAGCTGGCGAAGATCACCGCAGACGATGTGGTCTACGACCTCGGGTCGGGCGACGGGCGCATCGTGATTCTGGCCGCGCAGAAGTACGGGGCCCGAGGTGTCGGCATCGAGCTCGATCCAAAGCTCGTCGAGATCTCGCGCCAGGTCGCCCGGGAGGGGGAGGTCGTCGATCGGGTCGCGTTCATCGAAGGCGATCTGTTCGCCGCCGACATCTCCGCCGCCACCATCGTCACGTTGTACTTGTCGCCGGGGGTGAACAAGCGGCTCGAGCCGAAGCTGCGGCGCGAGCTCAGGCCGGGCACTCGGATCGTCTCGCACCAGTTCCCGATCGGGACCTGGACTCCGGACAAGGTCGTTCGCTCGGAAGACGATCGGACGGATCTGTTCCTGTGGACGGTTCCGGCGCGATGATCGAATCCCTGATCCCGAGTCCCGAGTTCCACGAGTCCCGAGGTATTTAGCGCGTGCGTTCTGTTGAACAGGAGATCAGGAGATCAGGAGTTTTTGTTTCTTGAGAAAAGAGTCTCCTGACCTCGTTGAACTCCTGTTAAACCGCTGACCGCAGGACGGTGTTCTACGGTTTAGGCAGGAACCCGCTGTCGCCGAGCCACTCCTCGAATCGCACCATCCAGGCGCCGACCGGCCGCTTGTTCGTCTGGCGCAGGCCGAAGCCGTGCCCGCCGGTGCCGTAGATGTGCAGCTCCGCGGGGACGCCGGCGCGCTTGAACCGGAGATACGCCTCGGCCAGTCCTTCGGAAATGTCCGTCCGGTCGTTGTAGGCGCACGCCATGAACGCCGGCGGCGTCTCTTTGGCAGGCAGGATGTCGCCGGAGCGTCCGGGATAGATCAGCCCGAGAAAGTCCGGCCGGGACGGTTGCCGTTCGATCGCGTCGGTCGAGGCGGCGTTGCCCGCGTCGAACCGCATGCCGGCCAGCGCCACGAGCTCTCCGCCCGCGGAAAACCCCATCGCTCCCAGACGGCCCGGGTTGATGTTCCACTCCTGCGCCCGGCTCCGGATCAACCGGATCGCCCGCTGCGTGTCGGCGAACGAGTCCACGTCGATCTTGTAGGTCGAGCCCGCTTCACGCGCGAGCCGGTGCTTGAGGACGAAGGCGGCGATGCCGCGATCGCGGAGCCACTCGCCGACGTTGTAGCCTTCGTGCGTGATGGCCAGCACGCGATGACCGCCGCCCGGAATCACGAGGATCGCCGTGCCGGTCGCCTTGTCCTTCGCGGGGAGGTACGGCGTAATGCTCGGGTTGTGGATGCTCGAGACGCTGAGCTCTCCGCTGGCCGAGGTGGTCACCGCTTCCTTCGCGGTTTTCCCTTCGGATCCCGGCGCGCCGTTGGGCCACAGCGCGATCTCTGCCGGCGGATCGGCGGCGAGGAGCGAGAGCGGGAGCAGCAGCGCGGCGAGAAGCGCCTGCGGCCGCGGCGAGCGAGCGAAGCGAGTCGAGCCGCCGCGAGTGGGGGTGGGGCCCCGCGAGCAGTGAAGAAGTTGAGCGATTCTCATGGATGGTGTCCCAGAGGGAGGCCAAGAAGGGGGCGGAGCGCCATCCGCGGCGGCTCCGCCCCTCCAGACGGTGTTACCAGCCCAGACGAATGCCGACCCGCAGCTGCCGCTCTCCGAACGCGCTCGTGACCGTCGCGAAGCCGTTCAGGTTCCGCACGGTGCCGTCGGGATTGAGCTGCAGGTTCGAGACGTTGCCGCCCGGGTTGTTGAAGTGCGCCGTGTTGAGCGCGTTGAACGCTTCGAACCTGATCTGCAGGTTCGTGTCGTCCGTGAAGCTTAATCTGCCGGAACACGCCCAGGTCCCAGTTCGCGTAGCCGGGCCCGCGCACGGCGCCCCAGGGTGCGGTGCCGAAGCGCGCCTCGGTGACCGGCTTGAACGCCAGCGGATCGAACCAGGCGCTCGTCGTTGCCGATCCCTCCGAGGATTTCCACGTCCGACTTCACCTGGTCGGCGCGCTGCGCGCTCTCCGGCGCGTTCAGCGACGTGCCGCTCGCCGTGACGTCGAACGGCGTCCCGCTCGTGAAGCTCAGGATGTTGTTGACCTGCCAGCCGCCGACGATCGCGGCCACCACGCCGCCGCCGTTCAGCCAGCGCCGGTTGCGGCCCGAAGGGCAGCTCCGTGAGGTTCGTGATCTGCAGGTTGTGCGTGCGATCGAAGGGGCTGATCGCCGTGTTGAGATGGTAGAACTCGGGAATCATGATGCGCGGGATGCCGTCGCTGCGCGGGGCGCCCGGCGATCCCGGTCGATTTCGACCAGCGTGTAGCCGACGCCGATCTGGAAGCCGTCCGCGAACCGGCGATCGAGGCGAGCCTGCAGCGCGTCGTACTTGGTGTCGCCGACCGGCGCCACGAGCCGTGTCTGCGCGGTGCGCCCGAACTTCTGGTTCAGTTGCCGGCCGGCCTGACCGCCGCCGATCGGCGACCAGTTCAGCTCCAGGAAGCCGAGCTGGTCAATCTGCCGCGTGGCGACGTAGGCGGCCTCGCCGACGAAGCCCCACTTCAGTTCCTTCTGCACGGCGGCGTTCCACGACTTGATGTAGCCGCGGTTGAACTCCTTGGGAATCGTGATGGCGCTGACGTTCGACGGAATCGGGATGATCCCGTTGCCGAGATCGGCGTTCGGGACCGGCGGCACGCCGTCGGCCATCCGCCCGGCCGCCGCGAACGGGTTCGGGGCGTTGACGATGAGGTTGAGCAGCACGGGGTGGTTCGTGCGCATCGGCCGCGCGAGCGAGTAGGGGTCGTTCGTGATGCCGAAGCCGCCGCGCAGGACCATCGTCGGCGTCGCCCGGAACGTCGCGCCGATTCGCGGCGCGAACAGGCCCTTTTCCATCTTGACGCCGAGGTCCATGGGCACCACGCCGACGCCGCCGATCTCCATCAGGTTCGTGTCGGGGTTGTAGCGTTCGAGCCCGTGATCGTCCCGGGTCGGCATCGGGAAAAACTCGTAGCGCGTGCCGTAGGACACCGTCAGGCGATTGGTCACCTGCCACTGATCGCGTACGTAGAAGCTGTAGCTCTGCATCCGCGTCGCGTACGGCGCCACCGTGAGGTTCAGGCGGCCGAGCTGGTCCGGCAGCCCGAGCAGGAACGCGCCCCACGCGTTGTACATGTTGCCCGTCGGCCCGCCATTCAACTGCGTCACACCGGTCCCGAAGCGGAAGCCGCCGCGCGCGCCGAAGTTGTCGCCGGTCGTTTCGGGCTGGAGGTGATTCAACGCCTGGAAATAGATGTCCGTGCCGGCCCGGACGTTGTGTTTGCCCTTCATCCAGTTGACGTTCACGACGGTCTGGTACTGGTCGTCGTTGCGCGTGTACGGCATGTAGAGCTCGGTGATGCCGATATCCTGGAACGTGTTGAAGTCGAAGACCGGCATGCCCCCCTCGAACGGACGCGGACCGTTCAGCCCCGGAATCCCCAGCAGATCCATGCCCTTGTTCTGGCCGATGTCGGTGTGCGCCACGTCGGTGTACATCCGCACGTAGCCGAAGTGCGCATCGGCGACGAGGGTCGGCGAAAACACGTACGTGCCGCCCGCCGAGAAGTTGGCCGTGTAGCCCTGACCGGTCCCCGGGTTCCCGCCGGCGATCGGGATGCCCTGCAGCGTGTCGCCGTAGACCGCTTCGTTGAACGTCCAGAAGTCGAGGTGGCTGTAGCGCCCGAAGATGTTCAGCTTCGGCGTGGCGTTCCAGTTCACCTTGGTGTCGAGCGTCCACCGGTTGAACTCGAACGGCGCGGCGGCGAAGTAGTTGTTGGTCTCGCCGGGCAGGTTCGGCAACGGCATCAGGTCGATGATCTTCCGCGCGATCGGGTCGATGCGGTTCGCCGGAATGATGTTGCCCGCAAAAGCCGTCCGCCCGGTGCCGTTCGCGGCGCCGGTCGCCGGGTCGTAAATGGGGTTCACCGACCCGGACAGGTCGCCGCGGCGCAGCGCCTCGGTCGGCACCGAGATCGTGCGGGTGGCGTTCTGCTTGTCCCGGGTGCTTTCGTAGCTGCCGAAGTAGAACAACTTGTTGCGCAGGACCGGACCGCCGAGCGTGGCGCCGAACTGGTGATACGCCCAGTCCCCTTTCGGCGTGTTGGCCGGCGTGAAGTAGTTGCGCTCGCGCATCTGCTCGTTGTTGTAGAACTCGAAGGCGGACCCTCGCATCTGGTTCGTGCCGCTCTTGATCTGCACGTTGATCGCCGAGCCGCCGGCCAGGCCCTGCTCCGCGTCGAAGCTGTTGGTGACGACGTTGACCGTCTCGAGCGATTCGAGCGCCGGGACGTAGGCGGCCACGTGCGGCAGCCAGACGTTCGCGGTGCTGACGCCGTCGATGCGGGTGTTGTTCGAGCTGTCGCTCGCGCCGTTCACGTTGAACACGAGGGCGCGCGACGGGTTCGACGGAATCGAGTGCGCATCGGCCGGCGGCGTGAAGCCCGGAAGCGTCTTGAAGAGCTGCTGGTAGTTGCGGCCGATCGGCACCGGCAGCTCCGTCAAATCCCGCGCCTTGAGCTCCGCCCGGACCTCGGCGCGGTCGGTCTGGAGGATCGGCGTCTCGCCCGTCACCATGACGGTCTCGGTGAGCTGTCCGACCTCCAGCTTCGCGTCCACGCGCGCCACCGAGTTCAGCGTGACCGGGACGTTGCGGCGGCTGACCGTGCGGAACCCGGTCATGGTGACCGAGATCGTGTAGGTGCCGGACGGCACCGCCGTGAAGTGATAGGCCCCGGCGGAGTCGGTCACGAGCTCCCGCTTGAGCTGCGTTTCGGCCTGCTCGATCGTGACCGTCGCGCCCGGCATCGCGGCGCCGGTGGAGTCGGTCACGTTGCCGACGAGCGAGCCGTACAGAACCTGAGCGTGGGCCACCGGCACGGCTGCGGCGAGCGCCACGAGCAGCGTATAAACCAGAACATCAGGACGACGCGGTATTCTCAGCGTCATTTCGCTTCCTCCTCCGGGGTCAGGCAAGGGTCGGGAGAGTTCGGCTTACCCTCCGGCCGAACATGGTGAGATGACGCTAACCTAGAGGGTCGAAAGGGGGTTGTCAAGCGGTGTTCGTCACCCGGCCGTCACCGCCGATCGGCACAATCGCCACGGCCGTCCCGGGCGGGATCCTCCCGGCGCCAAAACGCGTCAGACTAAAGTCGCACGTCAACAGTCAGCAAGGAGGAGTCCGATGAGTCTAATGCCCGGTGGGATGATGTTGGTGATGGCCCTGGCCGGCCCCGCGGCGCCCGCAGGCGCCGGCGAGCCCGACGGTGGCGAGCATCAGGGGGACCTACGACGTGGTCAAGGGGTATCTCCTCAAGGCCGCCGAACAGGTGCCGGAGGAACATTACGCGTTCGCGCCCGCGCCGACCGTCCGGACCATGGGCGCCCTCTTCGGCCACATCGCCGATGCGAACTTCAACATCTGCAGCGCCGCCAGCGGCGAAAAAACCGGCCAGGCCGGCAGCATCGAGAAGACCAAGAAAACGAAGGCGGAACTGCGCGACGCGCTGGCCCAGTCCTTCAAGTTCTGTGACGCGGCGTTCGACGGGATGACAGCGGCGCGGGCCGACGAGGTCGTCAAGTTCTTCCTGCCCGGCTCCACGACTCGCCTCGGCGTGCTGGCGTTCAACAACGCCCACGACTTCGAGCACTACGGCAACATCGTCACGTACATGCGGATCAAAGGGCTCGTGCCCCCGTCGAGCGCCGGTGGGATGTAGGGAGCGCAACGACCCATGGTTCGGCCCTCCACCGGGCGATGATGCGTCCGCCGTCACCAGGCGGACGGTTGACGGCGGTGCCGCCCTATCGACATGATGCGGCGTCCAAGCTATGACGTTCCCGAACGCCTTGTCGCTCATGCCCGGCGCTCGCAGCGCGGTCGCGATGCTGCTCGCGCTGGGCGTGGGGACGAGCGTGGTGGCCGCCTCGCAATCGGCGCCGCAGCCGCCGTCCGCGGCCACGCCGGTCCCGCAGTCGCCGCCCCCGGCGTCCCCCGGCCCGCCCGCGCCGTCCCCGGCCACGCCGTCCGCGGCCACGCCGTCCGCGGCCACGCCGCCGCCCGTTCCGCGCGCCGATCCACGCGTCGTCTCACGCTCGACGCCGCACCTGACGTTCACCGGAACGATCTCGCCCGCCGCCGTCTCGCCGGACGCGCGCATGTCGATCAACTTCGACGTGGTCCCGAAGAAGGGCATGCACGTCTACGCGCCCGGCACGCATTACCGCTCGGTGGCGATCCGCCTCGATACCGGTTCGCTGCTGCGGGTGCAGGGGTCCATCTATCCGAAGCCGGCGCGCTTCCTCTTCAAGCCGCTCAAGGAAGAGGTGTTGGTGTACGACGCGCCGTTCCGGCTGGCCCTCACCGTCGTCGCCGGGGACGTCGAAGCGCTGCGGGCGCAGCTGCGGGGACGGACTCAGATGACCATCAAGGGCACGTTCGACTACCAGGCCTGCGACGATAGCGAATGCTACCGGCCGGCGTCGGTGCCGTTTCAGTGGACGCTGCCTGTGGCCCGGCGATAGGCGACTCGCCCTTTCGGTAGCGTCCGCCTGGCGCGACTCGAAGTATATTTACTGCGATCCCGAGGGGAATTCCGGCCTGGACCTTCACCGCTGCGGTCGTCGTCCTAGCGTAGAGCGCCCGAGGACGTCCGGCGCCGCAGGCACACACACCACGTGAATCAACCGACAGAAGTCGTCGATCCGGTTTGCGGGATGACGATCGATCCGGCGGAGGCGGCGGGCGCCTGGGACTACCACGGCACGCGCTACTACTTCTGCCATCCGAGCTGTCTCGATCGATTCAAGGCGAACCCGGACGAGTTTCTGTCGCCGAAGACGGAGAGCCCCTCCGCGCGCGTGCAGGGCGCGACCTACGTGTGCCCGATGGATCCCGAGATCAGGCAGGACCATCCAGGCGCGTGCCCGAAATGCGGCATGGCGCTCGAGCCGGACCTCTCGACTTTGCCGGCGACGCGCGTCGAATACACCTGCCCGATGCACCCCGACATCGTGCGGGACGCGCCGGGCGCCTGTCCGATCTGCGGCATGGCGCTCGAGCCGCGCACGGTGGCGGCGGGCGAGCCGCCGAACCCCGAACTGGCCGACATGACGCGCCGGTTCATCGTCGCCGCGCTGCTCGGCGCGCCGGTGTTTCTCCTGACGATGGGAGACATGGTCCTCGGGATGGGCCTCGGGGGACGCATCGATCCGGCGGTCACGAACTGGATCGGCCTGGTGATCGGGACGCCGGTCGTGCTCTGGGGCGGCTGGCCGTTCTTCGCGCGCGGCTGGGCGTCGGTCGTCAACCGCAGCCCCAACATGTTCACGCTCATCGCGCTCGGCGTGGGCGCGGCCTACGTGTTCAGCGTCGCGGGCACGCTCGCGCCAGGAGTCTTTCCTGAAGGCTTCCGCATGCACGGCGTTGTCGAAACCTATTTCGACACCGCGGTCGTCATCGTCGCGCTCGTGCTGCTCGGGCAGGTGCTCGAGCTGCGGGCGCGAGGGAAGACGAGCCGCGCGATTCGTCAGCTGCTCGGCCTCGCGCCGAAGGACGCGCGCCGCATCCGCGAGGGCCACGAGGAGGACGTGCCGCTTGCCAGCGTGGTGGTGGGCGATCTGCTGCGCGTCCGGCCGGGCGAGAAGATCCCGGTGGACGGCGTCGTCGTCAGACGGACGCAGCTCCGTGGACGAATCGATGGTGACCGGCGAGCCCATGCCGGTCGCGAAGGAACCCGGCGCGCGCGTGACCGGCGGAACGATCAACGGCACGGGCACGCTGGTGATGCGCGCGGAACGCGTCGGGGCCGACACGCTGCTGGCGCAGATCGTCCGCATGGTCGGTGAAGCGCAGAGGACCCGAGCGCCCATCCAGCGGCTGGCCGATCGAGTCGCGTCCTGGTTCGTGCCGGCCGTCGTCGTCATCGCGATGCTCGCGTTTGCGGCCTGGAGCCTGTGGGGACCGGAGCCGCGGCTGGCCCACGCGCTGGTCAGCGCCGTTGCGGTGCTCATCATCGCCTGTCCGTGCGCGCTCGGCCTGGCGACGCCGATGGCCATCATGGTCGGCACCGGCCGCGGCGCCGGCGCGGGTGTGCTGATCAGAAACGCAGAGGCGCTCGAGCGTCTCGAGCGCGTGGACACGCTGGTCGTCGACAAGACGGGGACGCTGACGGAGGGGCGGCCGCGCGTCACGCAGGTCGTCGCCGTGGCGCCATTCACCGAAAGCGAGATGCTCGGGTATGCGGCAGCGATCGAACACGCGAGCGAGCATCCGCTGGCCTCCGCCATCGTGGCGGCGGCGCGCGACCGCGGCGTCGCCGTGCCAGCCGCCGCGGCCTTCGAGTCGCTGACGGGCCGGGGCATTCGCGGGACCGCAGGCGGCCGGGAGGTGTTTCTCGGCAACCTCGCGCTGATGACGGATCAGCAGGTGACGCTCGGGCCCCTCGAGGCCCAGGCGGAGCGCCTGCGAGCCGGCGGCGACACGGTCGTGTTCGTGGCCGTCGATCGGACGCCGGCCGGCCTCATCAGCGTCGCCGACCCGATCAAGGACTCGACTCCGGAGGCGATACGGCTGCTGCACGCGGAGGGTCTCCGAATCATCATGCTGACCGGGGACCACGAGACGAACGCCAGGACCGTCGCGGCACGGCTCGGGATCGACGACGTGATGGCGGACGTGCGGCCGGCGGAAAAACTCGCGGCCGTTCGACGGCTGCAGCAAGAGGGGCACGTCGTGGCGATGGCGGGCGACGGGATCAACGACGCGCCGGCGCTCGCGCAGGCCGACGTCGGCATCGCGATGGGCACCGGCACCGACGTGGCAATGGAGAGCGCGGGCATCACCTTGATCAAAGGGGATCTGCGCGCCGTCGTCCGGGCCCGGAGGCTCAGCCGGGCGACGATGAGGAACATCCGGCAGAACCTGTTCCTGGCGTTCGCGTACAACGCCGTGGGCGTGCCGGTCGCGGCCGGCCTGTTGTACCCGTTTTTCGGGATCCTGATTTCCCCCATCTGGGCCAGCGCGGCGATGACGTTCAGCTCGGTGTCGGTCATCGCCAACGCGCTGCGCCTGTCGCGGGCGGAGCTGTGAAGATCAAGAGCTGAACAGGAGATCAGGAGATCAGGAGCATCAATAGGAGACAGGCACAAAAGACCAAAGACCCAAAACAAAATCAAAACAAAGAAAGATTTTTCTCCTGGTCTCCTGATCTCTGTTCCCGCTCTTGATCTCCACCCGGTGATTGCGGTTGTTACGCGGCTGATGTATTGATCCCGCATGAAACGAACGTTCCCCGCGCTGCTCGCTCTCGTCTTCCTCGGCTTCACGGCGCCTGCCTCGACGCAAGGCCCGCCGGCCGACCGCGTCATCCTGATCACGCTCGACGGCGCGCGCATCGAGGAGGTGTTTGGCGGCCTCGATCCCGTGGTCTTCACGTCCACGCTGGGGAAGAATCAGACGCTCGAGGACCAGCGCGCGTACCGCCGGTTCTGGGCCGACACGCCGCAGGCCCGTCGTGAAAAGATGATGCCGTTCTTCTGGCGGACGCTGATGGCGCGTCACGGATCCATCGCGGGCAACAAGACGGCGGGGAGCTCCGTGACCCTGACCAACAAGCATCGCTTCTCCTACCCCGGCTACTCCGAGATCCTGCTCGGTGAGGCGCACGACGACACCATCAAGAGCAACGATCCCTTACGCAACCCCTACGTGACGGTGCTCGAGGAATTGAAGGCCCGGCTCGGGCTGCCGCCGGCCGGCGTCGGCGTGTTCGGGTCATGGAACGTGTTCGACGCCATCGTCGAGCACACGAGCGGCGCCCTGACCGTCAACGCCGGGTACGAGGCGTTCGATCACCCGGACCCGGCGGTGCGCGAGCTGAGCGCGCTGCAATTCCAGACGCCCACCGCGTGGGATTCCGTCCGCCACGACGTCTACACGTTCCGCCTGGCGATGGCGCACCTGACGAGCGCCCGTCCGCGCGTCATGTACATCGCGCTCGGGGAGACCGACGACTGGGCGCACGACGGCCGCTACGATCGCGTGCTCGAGTCGTTCGCGCGAACCGATGCGTATCTCGAGGAGTTGTGGACCTGGATCCAGTCGCAGCCCGACTACCGCGATCGCACGCACATCCTCGTGACGACGGATCACGGGCGCGGACGGACCGTCGAAGGACTGGCGGAGCCACGGCGAGAAAATCGAGGGGGCCGAGGACGTGTGGATGGCGTTCGTGTCGCCGTCCATGCCTCGGCGCGGGGAATGGCGCGAGCACGCGCCGCTGCACACGAACCAGGCCGCCGCGACGCTGGCTGGGTGGATGGGGGTCGACTGGAACGCGCTGCGCCCGGCGGCGGGCAAGCCGGTGCGGTAGCACGGAGATCAAGAGCTTGGAACAGGAGATCAGGAGATCAGGAGGTTTGATTTTTTTGATTGTCTTGATCTTTCTCCTGATCTCCTGCCCTCCTGTTAGATCTCTTGATCTCTCGTGTGCCCGCATCCGGATGCCGTGCGCCGGCCGCAGCGTCATCGCGGCCTGCAGCGGCACCGGGGCCGGTCTCCAGCGACTCCATGCGCCACCGCGCGGCGAGCGTCGCGAGGACCAGGATCCCTTCCATCCACGCGAACGGCTCGCCGATGCAGACGCGGGTGCCGGCGCCGAAGGGGAAGTAGGCGAACTTCGGCCGGCCTTGCTGGCGATCGGGCAGCCAGCGATCGGGGTCGAATCGCTCCGGGTCGGGGAAGAACCGCGCGTCGCGGTGCAGGAGATACTGCGAGAAGAGCACGACGGTCCCCTTCGGGATCGTGTACCCGCCCATGTCGACGTCGTCCATCGCGCGCCGGCCGATCGCCCAGGCCGGGGGATACAGCCGCATCGACTCGGCGAGCACCATGCGCGCGTAGGGGAGTTGCGGCACGTCCGCGGCCGTGGCCGGACGGCCCTCGAGCACGCTGTCTGTTTCGCGCTGCAGCCGCCGTTCGACGTCCGGGTGCTGCGCGAGCAGGTGCCACGTCCAGGCGAGCGCGTTCGCGGTCGTTTCGTGGCCGGCGAGGAAGATCGTCAGCGCCTCGTCGCGCACCTGGGTGTCGCTCATCCGGCCGCCATCCTCCTCGTCGTCGCGGGCGAGCAGCAGCATCGACAGCAGATCGCCGCGGTCATCCGGCCTCCGGCGGCGCTCCTCGATGATCCGGTAGATCAGCCGGTCGAGCGTCGCGTGCGCGCGCCTGTAGCGGCGGACGATCGGCAGCGGCAGGCGCTCGAGGATCGGCCCGAAGGGAGACATCGTCAACGGAAACGCCTCGAAGATCGTCGTCAGCGCGTCCCGCACGCCCCCGGCCTCCGCTTCGACGTCGGCGCCGAGCAGCGTCTCGCCGACGATCGTCAGCGTGAGCCGGTTCATTTCGCCCGAGATGTCCAGCGCCTCGCCGTCGCGCCAGCGCGCCGACGTCCGCTGCGCGTGCGCCACCATCGTCTCCGCATAGGCGGCGATGCGTTGCTTGTGGAAGGCCGGTTGTGCGAGGCGGCGCTGGCGGCGGTGCAGGTCCGCCTCGCTCGTCAGCAGGCCTTCACCGAGCAGCCGCTTCGCGCGTTCCAGCGCCTGCCCCTTCTTGAACAGCCGCGCGCGCGTCACCAGCACGTCTTCCACGTGGTCCGGGTGATTCAGCAGCACGAGCCGCTGCGGGACCGACCTTGAAAGTGGAAATGTCGCCGTGCTCCCGCGCGAGCCGCTTCAGCGATCCGAGCCGATCGCGCCGCAACGAGCGGGAGAGCGGCAGGCCGAAGAACGCGCTGCGCGGGCCTGGCGGAGAGGGCATGGGGTGACCGGGCTCATTCTACCGCGCCAATGCGCGCGGCGCTCCTCCCGCACACTTTGCACAATGGTTTACGAGCATCCGGACCGTGTCCCGGAGCCCTGGCGTGCCAACGGATTACCGTACTGTAACGGCAGTCCCCGTGTGCTGTTTGGGACAGCCCCATCCTCGGATCCCGGATACGATTCCCGCCACAACCGAAGAAATGCTCCACGAATTCATTGCGGCGAACCGCGAGGAGATCATCAATCGCTGCCGGGCGAAGGTAGCCAAGAGGTCTGTTCCGCCGCCGACGAAAGCGGAGATCGAGCACGGTGTGCCGGTGTTCCTGGATCAACTGAAGGACGCGTTGCGCCTCGGCCTGGTGTCGAGCCCGGAGATTGGGCGGAGCGCGCTCATGCACGGCCACGATCTCCTGCTTCAGGGGTTCTCCGTGTCCCAGGTCGTGCACGATTATGGCGACGTCTGCCAGGCCATCACCGAACTGGCGGTCGAAACACAGGCGATCATCACGACGGACGACTTCCGCAGGTTGAACCGGTGCCTGGACGACGCCATTGCGAGCGCCGTGACCGCGTACGGGCGGGAGCGGAATCAGTCCAGCATCGATGGAGAGAGCGCGCGCGGGACCGAGCGCCTGGGGTTCCTGGCGCACGAACTGCGGAATTTGATCAACACCGGCATACTCGCGTTCGAGGTGCTCAAGACCGGGAACGTCGGGGTCGCGGGGAGTACCGGCGCGGTGCTGCAGCGCAGCCTCACGGGACTGAGCTTCCTCGTCAACCGCTCGCTTGCCGAGGTCCGTCTCACCCAGTCCATCCAGAATCTCGAGCGGTTTCAGATGTCCGAGTTCATCGAGGAGCTCGCGCCGTCGGCCACCTTGGAAGCAAACGCCAGGGGCATCACCCTTGTCGTGCTGCCAGTCGAGGACGGTATCGCGATCGAAGCCGACCGGCAGGTCCTCGGCGCCGTGATGGGAAACCTCCTGCAGAACGCGTTCAAGTTCACCCGGGCCGGCACCAGCGTCACGCTGCGGGTCGGCGGCAGCGACCAGCGCGTGCTGATCGAGGTCCACGACGAGTGCGGGGGACTGCCGGGTGGGGATGTGAACGAACTGTTCCGCCCGTTCGAGCAGCGAGGCGTCGATCGAACCGGCCTGGGGATCGGCCTGGCGTTCAGCCGATGGGCCATCGAAGAGAACCACGGCCGGATCTACGCGCGCAGCGTGCCTGGTAAGGGATGCGTCTTTACCATCGACCTGCCCCGCCTCCCGCTTCCGGCGATGCAGCCGATTTAAGCCTGCGCGCCGTCAGTTGTTGTCAAGTTTGGAGGCGTCCTTAATCTCACGGAGAGTCCGCCGCATCTCCTCGACGATCTTCATCTGATCGAGCGTCGCGTTCAGGGTCTCGGCTGTGGCCTGTACCGCCTCCACCGTCGCCTGACGGGCCGCCTCGGCTGCCGTTCGAGCGTCGTCGCTGGCGACGCGCGCCAACTCAGCAGCTTCGCGCAGCAGCTCCCGGTCCTGCCGGATGGTCTCCAGCGCCTCGCGATGGTGGTCACGGACCTCCCGCGCTTCCTCTGCCAGCCGCCTGAACCGTTCCGCCTCGTTCCTGTCGGCCTCGGCCACCCTGGCGTGTTTTTCAAACAGCACGGTGTCCGGCGCGGCATCCTGAGGGCGTCCGTCGCTCTTCGGGACGGCGCCATCTGCCGGCTGGCGTCCGCGATCCGGTGGACTCTGGTCGTCTGGCATGGCGCGAGGTACGTAATGGTACCAGTTGCGCCGCCTGGAGGGTGTGCACTAACGCACAGGGGTCAGTCGTGCAGGACGACGCTCAGGAGCGAGTTGTTGATCTTCAGGCCGCCGTTGTAGTCGATGAACCCGAGCTTCCGGAACTTGTTCATGAAGAAGTTGACCCGCGAGCGCGTCGTGCCGACCATCTCGGCCAGGAGCTCCTGAGACACCCGCGGCAGCGCGAGGTGTGACGTCTCCTGTTCACCGTAACGCGCGAGCAGGAGCAGCGCGCGGGCCAGCCGCTTCTCGCTGGAGTTGAAAAGCTGGTCGATCAGATCTTCTTCGATTCGGATGTTCCTCGACAGCATGTGCGCCAGGAACCGATCGGCGAACGCGGGCCGGGCGTGGAGCTGCCGCAGCATCTCCCTCTTCTCGACGGCCAGGATCGTGCACGGGACCATGGCGACCGCCGTGGCCATCCGCTGCGGCTGGCCTGCCAGGCAGCCCTCGCCGAAGAAATGGGTCGACTCGAGCACGGCGACCACGGCCTCTTTTCCCGTATGCGACAGGACCGACAGCCTGACCGCGCCCTTCTCGACATACATGACGCCCGTCGCCGGATCGCCCTGGGCGTAGACGACCGCCGCCGCCGGGTACTCGATTCGCTGTGTCCGCACGCCGGTCCAATTGAGGACCCGGACCGGCTTGACCTTCGGAGCGCGCTTCGACTTGGCCATGGCGCATTGCCGCCCTCGCACGAGGGCGCCTCCTGTACAGGCGCTTATCGCAGAATTACGCCTGAGTCCCGCTTAGACTGCCACGAGCACTTCGTTGTTCGCAAATCCAAAACAGCTCTCGAACGGCTCAGCATAAACCGCGGGAGTGTTCTGCTGCAAGACTCGGACTCGGAAGGGGCTTCACTCAGCCTCGACTCCCGAACATCACGATCAGGACCGCGCCTGCCGCCATCACGACCGATCCGAACAGCCGCTTCCGAATCTGACGCTCCTGAAAATACTGATACCCGAGAAACACGCTGATCAACGTGGACATCTGGAACAGCGCCAGCGAGTAGCCGACGTGGAGCTTGTCGAACGTGAGCACGGTGCTCAGCTGCATCAGCCCGGTCGTGACCACCAGCCACAAGTACGTCCGCGACTCGCGCCGGAGAACGAGGACCTCTTCATTGAGAGTGTTTCTCAACAGGAGAACCACGGCTGCGCCGGCAATCGGAAGTCCGAGAACCGACCACAACACGAACGTGGTCAGGGGAGACGACAGCAGGATGGCTTTCTTCAGGAACACCGCCTCGGTCGCGGACAGTCCCAGGGCGGCGAAGCGCAGCTGGATTCCCCGCTCTCGAAAGAACCGGACGAACGCGTGCCTCCGCGGCTCGTCTCCGGGATCGTCTACGACGAAGTAACTGCCGGCGATGATCAGCAGCGTGCCCGCCACGCCCATCGCGGTCGGCCGTTCGCCGATCAGGAAGATCCCGAGAATGAGGCCGATCACCGACTTGTAGGCGTTGATCGGGCCGAGGACCGAGAGATCGACCGCCTTCACGGCGTGGACGAGGAGCACGTTCCCGGCGACCGCGAGCAGCGCGCAGATGACCATGTTCACCCAGACCTCCGGCCCGGGCGCGATCGCCAGGGTCCCGCGCACGAGGAGGAGAGGCAGGCACATCGCCGTCAACGTCGCGTGCACGACGGCGATGATGAACACCGGATTGGCAGAGCGCTGGGTCAGCTGTTTCTGGAAGAGGTTCGAAAGCGGGTTGGCGACGATTCTCGCCACCACGAAGAGCGCTGTCAGCATCATCACCGTGCAGGTCAGTCCACAGCATCCTACCCGCCGTGGACGTTTGTCGCGAATGGCGCACAATTCTGTTACGCCCGGCCTGCCCTGAGCGAGCGCTGGGGACGAGCGAGTCGAAGGGTGGCTCGCTCAGGGCAGGGCAACTCCCGCATCGCGCGCGGCACGAATCCTGCGTGTCCCGCCGTCACCACCGTGCCTGACAAATCCAGTCTGAATCGCCGGTCTCTTGCGGCTCAACCGTACTCGCGTGCGATCGACGCAGCTGTGGTCGTGGCCCTTGCGCTCGTGTGTTACCCGCTTGCCGGGTTGGCCCAGAACCCGACGGTAACCATCACCGTCGATGCCACCGCCGATCGCCGCCCGATCGATCCCAACGTCTACGGCGTGGCGCACGCGACGACGGCGCAGCTGAACGACTTGAACACGCCGCTGAACCGTCATGGCGGGAACAACACGACGCGGTACAACTGGCAGCTCAACGCGGACAATCGCGGCAACGATTGGTACTACCAGAGCATCGCCGACAGCAGCGCGACGGCCGGGGAGCGCGGCGACACGTTCATCGCCAATGCCCGCGCGGCCAATGCCAGGGCGATGCTGACGATTCCCACGATCGATTGGGTCGCCAGGGTCGGTCCGGGCCGAACCAAGCTTGCCGGGTTCTCGATCGCGAAATACGGCGCGCAGAGCGGCAACGACTGGCAGTGGTTCCCGGATGCGGGCAACGGCGTCCGGACCAACGGGCAGTTCGTCACGGGCAACGATCCGAACGACGCCAACGTGCCGTCGAACGCCGTCTTTCAACAGGGCTGGATCCAGCATCTGGTCTCCCGCTGGGGCACGAACGCGGCCGGCGGCTTGCGCTACTACATTCTCGACAACGAGCCGAGCATCTGGCACTCGACCCATCGGGACGTGCGCCCGACCGGGGCGACCATGGACGAGATCCGGGACCGGATGGTCGATTTCGCGGGGAAGATCAAAACGGCCGACCCGTCGGCGCTCGTGGTCGGACCCGAGGAATGGGGCTGGAGCGGCTACTTCTACAGCGGGTTCGATCAGCAATACGGAAGCACGCACGGGTGGGGGTCGCTTCCGGATCGCAACAATCACGCGGGCGCCGACTACCTGACCTGGCTGCTCGGCCAGTTGCGCCAGAGGAGCGCCACGGCGGGGCGGCGGCTGCTCGACGTCTTCACGGTGCACTACTACCCGCAGGGCGGCGAGTTCAGCGACGACGTGTCGAGCGCGATGCAGCTGCGGCGCAACCGCTCGACCCGCTCGCTGTGGGATCCGGGCTACGTCGACGAGACATGGATCAACGACCGCGTGCAGTTGATTCCGCGCATCAAGGGCTGGGTCAACACGCACTACCCTGGCACGTTGACGGGCATCACGGAATACAACTGGGGCGCCGAGAACCACATCAACGGCGCGACCACGCAGGCCGATGTCTACGGGATTTTCGGCCGCGAGGGGCTCGACATGGGCGCCCGGTGGACCACGCCCGCCACGAGCACGCCGACCTACAAGGCGATGAAGATGTATCGCAACTACGACGGCAACAAGTCGGGGTTCGGTGAGACCAGCGTGAGGGCCGCCACGGCCAATCCCGACGCGGTCTCGGCTTTTGCCGCGGTGCGATCGGCCGACGGGGCCCTTACCGTCATGGCGATCAACAAGCTGGCGTCGAGCACGACCGCGACGATCAACCTCTCGACCTTCGCGCACCGCGGGACGGCGCAGGTCTGGCAGCTCACGGCCGCCAACGCAATCGGTCACCTCGCCGACATCGGCTTTGCCGGCCCGAGCTTCGTCGTCACGCTCCCGCCGCAGAGCGTGACGCTCTTCGTCGTCGGGGGCAACGTCGCGCCGCCGCCTGCGGCGCCCACCAGGTTCCGCATCATCCGCTAGCGTGGTGTCCGGCTTCAGCCGGACCTGGATAGAGTTCAGGCAACCGCCTGCGCATCCTCTCCGTCGCCCGCCATCGGCTGGCGGACGCGCGCCAGCTTGACGTCCCATGCGAGTCCGAGCGCCTGGAGCGTGCGGATGCCCATCCAGTTGAAATCGACCTCGTACCACGCGAGGCCGTGGCGGGCGCTGGTCGGATGGGCGTGATGGTTGTTGTGCCATCCCTCGCCGAAGGTCAGGAGCGCCACCCACCAGTTGTTCGTCGAGTCGTCGCGCGTCGCGAACCGGCGCGTGCCCCACTTGTGCGTCGCGGAGTTCACGAGCCACGTGGCATGGAGGCCGACGGTCGTGCGAAAGAAGATGCCCCACAGGACGTACGGGACGCCGCCGAACGCCAGCAGCCCGAGCCCGACGATGATGTTCGACGTCCAGTGCCAGTTCGAGAGCGCGACCTGCACGCGGTCACGCGTCAGATCGGGCACGTAGCGCGCGAGCACGGACGCGTCGTGGTGCATCCCGTCGCCCATGAGGATCCACCCCGCGTGCGCCCACCACGTGCCCTCGCGCGGCGAGTGCGGATCCCCTTCATTGTCCGAATGCTGATGGTGGATGCGATGCGTCGCCACCCAGAAGATGGGGCCGCCCTCGAGCGCCAGCGTCGCGCACCAGGTCAGCGTGTACTCGACCCATTTGTAGGTCTTGTAGCCGCGGTGGGTCAGCAGGCGGTGATACGCCATGCCGATCCCCAGCATCCCGGCAACGACGTAGAGGATCAGCGCCGCGAGCATCGCCCCGTAGTCGATGAAGAAGAGCGCCGCCACCGCGCCGACGTGAAAGCCCGCCATGGCGATCGCGGTGATCCAGTTCAAGCCCTTCTGGTACCTGCGGCCGTACCGCAGAGTCGGCGAAGCCATAATCGGTATCTCCGAGTTCCGAGAGGACTGCCTCGTCATCCTCATCGCGGAGGACGGCATCGGAGAAACGATACCAGCCGCGTTTCGCGGACGATGTAATACTTCTGTATTGGTTGGGCCGGCTCGCTTACGCTCGCCGGTAGGGGCCGCTCACTGCGTTCGCGGTAGGCCGGCTCGCTTACGCTCGCCGGTAAGGGCCGCTCACTGCGTTCGCGGTAAGGGCCGCTCGCTCCGCTCGCGGAGCGGCCTCTACCGCAGATCGCGGTAGCTGGTCAGTTTGATCCCGCGCCGCGTAATCACTTCACGTACTTTCGGGCTGGTCCAGGCTTCGAGCACGGCGCTGCGATCGGCCGCGACCCACTCGTAGCCGGCATGCCCGTACGCCCGCATCTCCGGATCGTCGGTGGCGGCGTGATCGATGTGCAGCCACAGCCCGGGCCCGAGCGTCTCGAGCTTGGCGGCCAGCTTGTCCGCTTTCACGGCGCCCGAGTCCTTGCCCTGGTACACGCGGCCGATCATCTGGACGCCGGCCTCCGACGGCACCAGCAGGCCGTACTCCTTGCTCAGCCGCAGGACCAGCGTCGCTACCTCGGGCGAGACGGACGTGAACCCCATGTGATTCCACGTATAGGTCGCCTGCGGGAGGTGCCGCTTCGCCATGTCCAGCTGCGCCCGCAGCTCGCGCTCGACGTCGCCGATGGTCCAGCGGCTTTCCTTGATGCTGGTTCCCGGCGTTGCGCCCGCCCGCGGGTTCACCATCGGAAAGAAATAGCCGTCCGGGTCCACGAGCGACGGCGCATGCGAGAGCGGGCGCCACTTGACGTTGTCCCACTCGCTCGTCAGCGCCAGGTGCACGCCGACATCCAGTCCTGGATTCTCTTTCAGCAGCCGCGCGGCTTCCGGGAACCACGGCCCCGGCACGATGACGTTGGTGGTCGTGAGCACGCCGCGCTTGTAGGCGTCGATCGTCGCCACGTTGATCCCGTGTCCGGCCGCCATGTCGTCTCCCTTGACGATCAGGCGGATGCCGGTGGGGGCGGGTTGGAGGGCCAGGAGACCGAGAAGCAGGATCAGGACCGTTCGCATGCCCGATTGTAGGCTCGGGAGGCGCGCCTGACAACGCAACGATTCGCGATTCAGGGATTCAGGGATTCAACGATTAGCCTATGGGCCAGGTCAACGCGAGACGTCGGAGCCCGGAAACCGGCGCCGGGCGGGGCGTGCAGTAGTGAACAGCACCGCGGGGAGGTATTCGCTAGAGTACCGCATGGCCTGCTTTCCTCGCGGTACCGTGCTCCATCTCAAGTGTCCGACCTGCTCATGGGAGAAGGCGGTACTGGCGTTCGAAGAGCAGGGCGTTGGCACGGCGTTCTGTCCGCACTGTCAGCATCTGTGGAACGTCGCGCTCCCCGAGAAGCCGGGATCCGCCAGGGTCCTCATCTTCAGCGCCGGCCGGCAGAGGCGCCGGGAATCGCGCGGCACGTTCTGATCGAAGGGCCTGCCCTGAGCGAGGCCCGCAAGGGCCAAGTCGAAGGGCCTGGGTCTGCTAGCCGATTGGCCGTCACTCGACGCCCGGTCAATTGCTGTGCTTAGATCGGCTGTGGCCGAATCCCCCCCTCGCGTCGTCGTCTTCATTCTTTTTCTGCTGTGCCTCGTGCCCTGCTCGGGCTGGCTGGCCCGGCGCTGGCTGGCCCGGCGCTCGCGCAGAGCCCGCAAGCGTTGCTGAATCGCGCGGTGGCCGATTTCGAAAGCGGCCGCTTCGCCGAATCCGCCGCCGCCTTCGACAGCCTGGCGAAGGCCGTTCCCGATCGGGCGCCCTACCTCTGGCAGCGTGGCATCGCTCTCTATTACGCCGGCCGCTACGGTGACTGCCGCCGCCAGTTCGAATCGCATCGGACCGTCAACCCCGACGACGTGGAGAACGCGGCGTGGCATTTTCTGTGCGTCGCGCGCGCCGAGTCGCCGGACAAGGCCAGGGCGGCGCTGCTGCCGGTGGGTCCTGACGCGCGCGCCCCCATGCGCGAGGTGTATCGCATGTTCCGCGGGACGCTCACGCCGGAGCAGGTCCTTTCAGCCGCGGGATCCGAGCCTGCCGCACAGTTCTACGGACACCTCTACGTCGGTCTGTATTTCGAAGCGCAGGGGATGAAGGCGCGCGCGCTCGAGCACATCACGATTGCCGCGGCCGATCGGTTCGAGCGCGAAGGCGGCTACATGCACATGGTCGCGCGGGTCCACCTGCGCGCCTTGACGTCCCGGTAGCCTCACACGAGGCCGCCGAACGGTCTGGTGTCCAAATTGCACTTGCACGGGCACGATCCGGTTCCTCAGCTGCTGGGCTGGTTCCGGACAACGCGGCCGTAAGCGGCGACGCTCACCTGATCACCGATCGGATCGGAACCTGACCAGGGGCGCTCGCCGTTACCTCAGCCATCTTCAAACGCCGCGCGAAACATTGAAAGTTCCTGGGAGGATTCAATGCACTTCAGGTTCGCCCTCGTGTCTGTCGGCGCGATTCTCTGCTTCATGGGCACGGCCTTCGCCCAGGACCCGCGCGGTTCCATTCGCGGCCGGATCGTTGATTCTTCGAACTCGTTCGTGCCGGGAGCGGCCGTATCGGCGGTCAATGCCGTCACTGGCATTCGTGCCGCCGCTCAGACCAACCAGGAGGGCATGTACAGTATTCCGTTTCTGCCGCCCGGGCTGTACACCGTCACTGCAGAATTGAGCGGGTTCAGCCCCTGGTCGCGCGGCGGGGTGCAGGTGAGGGTCAGCGAGACCACGGAGCTCAACATCACCGTGTCAATCGGCGGCGTCAGCGAACGCGTCGAGGTCGCGGCCGGCACGCCGCTTCTCGATACGGCGTCGGCGTCGCTCGGCCAGGTGATGGATAGCCGCAGAATCCAGGAGCTCCCCATAGCCGCCGGGAATGCCCTCGAGCTGACGCTGCTGACGCCGGGCATGATCGAGCCGGCCAAGTTCGCCTGGAAACCGGCATTCAATTTCCGGAACATCGCCGGCGACGGCAATCCCAGCTTTACGACCGAGTATCAGATCGACGGCGTGCCCAACACGTTCGCCGAAGGCAACGCCGGCCGGAACCGGTACGCGTTCGCTCCCCCGACGGCTGCGATCAGCGAGTTCAAGATGCAGACCACGCCGTACGACGCGAGCATCGGGCACGCGATGAGCTCGCTGGTCAACGTCAGCACCGCGAGCGGCACGAACAGCCTCCACGGCGAAACCTATTGGTTCGGGAAGAACAGCAAGTTCGACGCGGCGAATTTTTTCAACAACAAGAACGCCACGCAGAAGCCGAATTACAAGGACAACCGCTACGGCGCTTCCGTCGGCGGTCCCGTGATCATTCCGGGGCTGTACAACGGCAGGAACAAGACCTTCTTTCACTACGTGTGGGAAGCGAACAAGTGGACCGTTCCGCAGACCTTCACCGGAACGGTTCCGACCGAGGCGCAGCGGCGCGGCGATTTCTCCCAGTTGCTCGCGCTCGGGCAGAACTACCAGATTTACGATCCCGCGACGATTCAGAGCGCCCCCGGCGGGCGCACCAGCCGTCAACCGTTTCTGAACAACGTCATCCCACAGGGCCGCCTCGACGCGGTGGGCGTGAATCTCGTCAATCTCTATCCGCTGCCCAACCGCCCCGGCACCGCCGACGGCCGCAACAACTACTTCAACGGCATCAACGCCCTGGAGGACTACTACGTGCACATGGCTCGCGTCGATCACGCGTGGAGCGCGAACCATCGCACGTTCGTCCGGGTCCACTATGACAAGTGGGAGGAGGACAAGAACCATTGGTTCAGCGACGACGTCAACGGCATCGTCCTGAACCGCATGAACAGGGGATTCGCGCTGGACGATGTGCTGGTGATGAGCCCCACGCTGGTGTTGAACGTCCGCTACGGTCTCACCGACCAGGATTTCAGCGAGCGCCGCTCGAGCCAGGGCTTCGATCTCGCGTCGCTCGGGTTTTCCCCGGCGCTGACAGGCTTGGTCATAGGGTACCCGACACTTCCACGAGTTTCAGCCGGGGGCTTCTCACAGTTTGGCGGCTGGGAGAGCGGCGATGGCGTGACGACCAGCCTCACGCACAGCGTCGGGGCGCATTTCACGAAGCTGCAGGGCAATCACAACCTGAAGTTCGGGACCGATTTCCGCGTCTACCAGGCGGCCGGGCACCGGTTCCCGCTCCAGACGGCGCCCGACCTGGGCTTCGGCAACACCTACACGCGCGGCCCGTTCGACAATTCGGCGGCGGCGCCTCTCGGCCAGGAGCTGGCCAGCCTGCTGCTCGGCATTCCGTCCGGCGAAATGGAGCGCACCGAAGACTTCTCGATGACGGACCATTACTTCGGGCTGTATCTGCAGGATGACTTCAAGGTGAGCTCGAAGCTCACGCTGAATGTCGGCTTGCGGTACGAGTACGAAACCCCGTTGGTCGAGCGCGCCGACCGGCTCGTGGCAGGGTTCGCGTTCGACGAGTCGAATCCCATTGAAGCCGCGGCCCGCGCCAACTACGCCTTGGCGCCGATTCCCGAGCTCCCCGTCGATCAATTCCGCGTGCGCGGCGGCTTGTTGTGGGTCAACGAGGATGGCCGAGGACGCAGTCCGTTCGAGGGCGAAAAGAACAATGTCATGCCTCGCGTCGGACTGGCGTACCAGCTGGCCCGGAACACGGTCCTCCGCGGCGGCTACGGGATGTTTTTCGACACCATCGGCGTCAATGCCACGCGAGCCATCCAGACCGGGTTTTCACAGACAACGCCGATTCAGGCTTCGCTCGACAATGGGTTCACCTTCGTTGCGTCGACGGCGAATCCGTACCCGAACGGGCTGCTTCCGCCCCGGGGATCGTCGGGCGGCCTGCAAACCAATCTCGGCCAGGCACTCGAGTTCTACGAGCCCGAACGGAAGCACCCGTACTCGCATCGCTGGTCCGCCGGCGTGCAGCAACTGCTGCCATGGCAGTTCGTCGGCGAAGCGACCTACGTCGGGAACCGCGGGACGAATCTCCCCGTCGTCCGCGACATCAACGCCCTTCCGCTGCAGTACCTCGAGCACCAGCCCCACGCGGGATCAGGCCACCATCAATTTCCTGAGCGCCACGTTTCCCAATCCGTTCTTCGGGACGAACCCGATTTACGGATCCGTCATCTCCCGTGCTGACCTGCTGAAGCCGTATCCGCACTTCGGAAGTATCCAGGTCGCCGAGCCGATCGGCTATTCGTGGTACCACGCGCTGCAGACCCGCATCGAGCGCCGCATGGCGAACGGATTCACCTTTCAGCTCGGCTACACCTGGTCGAAGTTGATGGAAGCGACCCAGTACCTGAACGCGGCGGACGCGGCGCCGTACGAATCCCTCGGCCCGCTGGACCGCACGCACCGGTTGACGATGAGCGGGATTTGGGAGGTTCCGGTTGGTCGAGCTCGGCGCTTCGGCGCTTCGCTTCCGTCCGTCGTGGACCTGTTCGTCGGCGGCTGGCAGCTCGGGGGCGTGGTCGTCCGTCAGTCGGGCGCGCCCCTCGAGTTCGGCAATGCCATATTCACTGGCGACCTGAAGGACATCCCCCTGCCCAAAGACGAGCGCGATGTCGACCGGTGGTTCAACACGGAAGCGGGCTTCAACCGCAATTCGGCACAGCAGCTCAGCTCCAACGTCCGCACCTTCCCGTTGCGGTTCGGCAACGTTCGTGGCGACGGGCGCGCGACGTGGGATTTCTCGGCGATCAAGAACGTCCGGCTGGCCGCGACGACGCTTCAGTTCCGGGCCGAGGTATACAATGCGATGAATCACCCGAACTTCAATAATCCGAACACGAGCCCGACCAGCACCGCGTTCGGGCGTATTACGTCCGCCGGTGATGCGAGAAGCTGGCAGTTCTCGCTGAAGCTGAAGTTCTAGAGAGCTGTCCCGAGGAGACACCATGCGCAGATTCCTGCACGTCTCGGCGGCCGCAACGTTCGTGTTGGCCGCGGCTGCGGCTGCTTCGAGTGAAGAGCTGATTCCCGCCGACGGCTCGTGCTGGAAGCCGTTTGCGCCGCGCTCGCAGAACGCGCCGGCGGGCGAGGTGCGAACGCAGACGAACGGCTACGTCCTCACGTCGGATTCCGGCGGCAGGCGAAACGTGTATGGCGGCTGGCGGTGCCGCATCGAAGGGATCGAGCCCGGCCGCCACTACCGGTTGCGCGCCCGGGTCCTGCCAAAAGGCTTCGAGGACAAGGCCGGCTTGCGCGAGTCGGTGGGCGCCCTGATCCGCTGGCGCGGCGATTTCGGCGGCGCGGTGGCGCCGGGCTACGTGTGGGGCGCTCGCGAGCTGAAGCAACCCGAGGGCACCTACGAGTTCGACCGGGTGTTGCAGGCGCCGCCGAAATCGCGCGCGGTGGACCTCGAACTGGTGCTGCAGTGGACGCCCACCGGGCACGTCGAGTGGCAGTCCCTGAGCTTCGAGCCGAGCGCGGCGCCTCCCGCCCGCAAGGTGCGCGTGGCGACGGTCTGGCTTCGCCCGACAGGCTCGCGCAAGGGCGCCGACTCGGTCGAGCGCTTCGCCGAATACGTCGACCAGGTCGCGGCGAAGCACCGGCCCGACGTCATCGTGCTCGGGGAAATGATCAACCGCGTGGGCGTGGCGGGCCGGCCGGACGAACAGGCGGAGCCGATCCCCGGCCCTGCCACCGAGCGTCTCGCCGAGCAGGCGCGGCGGCACCGGTCATGGATTGCCTTCAGCATCGTCGAGCGCGACGGCCCGGACCTGTTCAACACGGCCGTCCTGCTGGACCGCAGCGGCCGCATCGCCGGCACCTACCGCAAGGTTCAGCTGCCCTTCGAGGAGGTGTCGCTTGGCATCGCGCCGGGCAGCAGCTTTCCGGTCTTCACCACGGACTTCGGCACCGTCGGCATGCTGATCTGCCACGATGCGTCGTTCCCGGAAGCGGCGCGCGAGCTGACCCTGAACGGCGCCGAGCTGATCCTGATGCCGATCTGGGGCGGCCGGGAAGCGCTCGTGCGGGCACGCGCCATCGAAAACGGCGTCTACGTGGCCACGTCCGGGTACAATTATCCGAGCGAGGTCATCTCGCCCCTCGGCGATGTGCTGGCCGCGGCGCCGATCGACAAAGGTCCGGCTGTCGCGGTCGCCGAGATCGATCTCAGTCAGCGCTTCCCGCAGGACTACATCGGGGAGTGGAACGACACGTATCAGCGTCAGCAGCGGCCCTCGGCCTACCGGCGATAAGCGCCGGGCGGGCGCTCGAGGAAACGAAGCCGAAAGGCCTCGGTCGCGAAGCCATAAAACCGGAGGCCGGCCGTGCGGTTCGACGTTGAATACCTGCCCGAGCGCAGCGTCCTCAGTGTACGAGCGCTGGGCGCCGGTGGGCCGGATTCCGTTCACGAGATGGTGACCGCGATCCGCTCGACGCCGGAGTTCCGGCCCGGCATGCCGATCCTGATCGACGGATTCGGCACCACCTACGCGCCGAACGTGCAGGAGGCCACCGAGCTCCCGGGTATCTTTCAGGCGCAGCTCCCGGGCTCTCGTCTGGCGGTGATCGTCCGATCCGGCGGCGCGCAGTACAGCGTCGCCTGCCTGGTCGAGACGATTGCCGGCCGGCGCGACGTCAAGTTCGCGGTGTTTCCGGATCGCGACGAAGCGATGCGGTGGCTGACCGCGCCCTGAGCGGCGGATCACCCCTTCATGTGAGCGCACGCCGATGACACGGACCGCACGCCCGTGGGTCAACGCGGGGTTACCGCCGGAAGCCTACGACGCGCTCGCGGACGGATTGCCCCCGTCGCGGCTCTGGTCGCTGTTGCTCGAGGTCGCCGAAGCGCGCGCGGCCAGCCGCCGGCCGGCCGATCTCGTCGAGCAATGGGATCGCGACCGCTTCGTCCAGCCGGCGCTGGTGGATCAGCGCAGCCTCGTCGAAGTCGATCGGCATCTGCTGGCGGCCGCCTCCGCGTTCGAATCGATCGAGCTGTCGCCCGTCGCCCCGCTGGGCGTCTGCTCCCTCATGGGCCACGCGAGCCAGAACAAAGTGCTCACGGCGCTCCGCGGCACCGAAGTCGTCTCGGATCCGACCAACGTCATGGCGCTCGAATGTGCGCGGCGGCTGCGCCGCCATGCGGCAACGGTGGTGCGTCTGGCCACCTCGCATCGCTGCGTTCGCGCGCAGGAGATTCCAAAGCGGCCCGGCCATACGGCCAACTTCCGCATCTTCTGCCTCGTCTCGGCCGGACTCGAACGGCAGCACCACGCGTTCGCGGTGGAGGCGGCCGTCGAGCACGTCACGGTCATGCTGCACGGGCTGGATGAGCTCGAGCGGCACGGCTTCGCGTTCCCCGATCGGCGCATCACGGTCATGGCAACTGAGGAACGCGCGGCGCTCGGCGATCGCATCATCGCGACGCTCGGACGGCCGGTGGGCCGGGCCCTTCTCGAGCATCCGTACTACAACGGCGGCGTGCGGTTTCAGGTGGCGGCGCGCTCGAGCGACGGCATCGAGATCCCACTCATCGACGGCGGCGTGTTCGACTGGGTGGCGCAGCTCACGTCGAACCGCAGGGCCGTCTACGTCGCGAGCGGCATGGGATCGCAGCTCGTGCCGCTGCTGTTTCGACGCGAGGCGGTCGCGCAATGAACCTCGTATTGTCCTGACTCTGATGGAGACGCCGCTGCATGTCGAACTACAGCGAACTGCCCGTCGTGTGCACCTTGACACCCGAGACTGCGGCGACCCGGAAGGCTGGCCTCTTGCCGGGTCTTGCACGCCGGGCCGTCACGTCCGAAGAAATTGAGGGCGGCATTCGGTTCAGTTTCCTTCCGGACGCCCTGACGGCGATCGCATCGACAATAGACGCCGAGCGTAACTGCTGCCGATTCCTGCGCTTTGACTTGACCGTCGAACCGGACGGTGGACCGGTGTCGCTCACGCTCACCGGGCCTCCCGGCACGCGTGAGTTTCTCGCCGCGTTGGTTGCACCGTCCGGCGGTTGACCGTTTCCAATCCGAACCGCCCAAGGTCCGATACAGTTCCAGCCATGAACCTGGACGGCAAGGTCGCAGTCGTGACCGCACGCGTCACGTCGCGTAGAACGTCGTGAAGAACAGGATGAACCGGTACATCGTCAGCACGCCGAACAGCCAGCCTGAGAGGATCGCCGTCTTGAGCATCGTGACTGCAGGCCGTCCCCCGTACGCGCGGCGGCTGGCCAGATACAGGTAGATCGCAAAGACGAGCAGCGTGACCGCGGAAGATCCCCCTTCCATCGTCAACGGACTGGGCCTGTAGCCGTGACGCACCGAGGCGGTGATCACCCACGTCGCGAGAATGCTGGAGACTCCAACCCAGATCAGCCAGAAGGCGAAGGCGTAGAACGAAAACACCAGATGCTGCAGCAGGAACGGCCTCGCGCGCCTGTACAGCGCCCAGACGAGGAGCGCGAAGAGCGGCACCATGACGATCACGAGCGACTTGCCCTGGAGATGAGCGGTCTCGTTGAACTCGACGCGGTAGGCGTCGGCATCGAGCGAGCGCGAGTCCACCTTGGACGCGATCATGCGTTGGGCCAATCCACTCCACGGGAACGCGGTCGTCTGCACCGTGAGCGTGGTCGTGAACGGCACGAATCCCGAGAATGGCTGGAGGAAGAAGTAGATCAGGTTGGCGATCAGGAACAAGTGAAGCGGACCCACATACGGCTTGCGGCGCCCGCGCAGGAAATCGGCCGCCAGCAGGCCCGGCGACAGCAGCAGCGCGCGAAGAGACCTGAGGACGCGCCCGTCCAGGTGCAGGAGGTTTTCGAACGCCTCTTCGGCGAAGTGCCGAATGGAGTAGCTGTGCCTGTGCGACGCCTGCTCACCGCACGCCGAGCAATAGCGGCCCGCCATCGGCGCGCCGCAGGTCACGCACGGCTGATCCCCATCCATCGCGCGGGAGCGTAGCACACCTCCCGCTGCCGCTTCGGGCAGGGCTACAGTCCGTCGGCCTGCGACAGCTGCCGCCGTGCGTCCTCGGCGCCGTTGAATTCGGGGCTCAACGTCAGGGCCCGCTGCAATGCCCCGCGTCCACGCGCCTTGTCTCCGATCTTCAGGTAGGCGAGACCGAGGTGATAGTGATAGACGGGGTTGTTCGGCGAGCGCGCCACCGCGCGAGTGAACGCCGTGATCGCGTCAGCCGTCACGCCCCTGCGCAGTTGAACCCAGCCAAGCGTGTCCTCTGCTTCGGGACGGGACCGCAGCTGTTCCTGCGCGATCCGTGCGAGCCGCAGCGCTTCGTCCAGCCTCCCTTCCTCCGCGTAGATCCAGGCGAGGTTGTTGGCCGCAATGCCGGCGCGCCGGTCGCCCGCCACGATCGCTTCGTATGCCTGCTTCGCGCGGGGCCGGTCGCCGCGCGTCTCGTGCAGCATGGCCGCCAGGGTTCGCGGTCCCGTCGGCCGTTGCGCTCGCTGCGCGATCGTTTCGTATTGTTCGATCGCCCGATCGAGTCTTCCCTGCGAGACATACAGGCGGCCGAGGAGATCGTACGCGTCGAGCTGCGAGGCGTCGGCGGCGACGACCGCTTGGAGGATTCGCTCGGCATCGGCCGAATTGCCCGCCGTGAGCTCCACGCGCGCGGCGAGTACGTCGAGGCTGCGGTTGCCCGGCGCCGCGCCGCGCCACTCCGCCACCCGGGCGCGCGCGTTGGTCACGTCGGCGGCAGCCAGATGGGTCGCGACCAGCCCGGACTGCGCGTCGATTGAGCCGGGCGCCTGGCGCAGGGCGACCTCGAACGCGTTGCGTGCGGCCTCGAGATCCTTCCGGTCCAGCGCGACCCATCCTCTTTCGATGTGGAGCGGCGCCGACTCGGGGTGTCGAGCGACGCTCGCGGACAGCTCCGACCATGCCTTCGCGGCGTCCCCCTGTGCGCGCAGGCTCCGCGCGACGAGGATTGCCGCTTCCGGGCTGTCGGGATGCTGGTACGCCGCATCACGCGCGGCAGTCAGGGCGTCGGCGGCCTCTCCACGGGCCAACCGGAGGCGCGAGAGCTGCAATTGGGCGCCCGCCGCACGAGGGGAGAGGCGTACACTTCTTCGAACGCCTTCTCCGCATCTTCGGGCTTGTCCGCCGCCAACGCGGCCAGACCGGCCGTGTAGTGCGCGCTGGGAAGCGTGCCGTCCGCCTTCACCGCCTCGCGTGCCTGCTCGAGCGCGTCCGCGGCCTTGCCGTCGGCGAGCAGCATGCGGGCTTTCGCCACACGGGCTTCCGCGTTGCGCGGCTTCGCTTCGATCAGCTGATCGAGGATCTGGTGCGCTTCCGGTTTCCTCCCGCTTCCATAGGCCAGCGCTGCCCGCCGCAGCCGCGCCGACTGGACTTGCGCCTGGTCGTTGGACTTTTCGAGCTCGTCGATGAGGGCCAGGGCGTCCGCGGAGCGCCGGAGTCCCATGTAGTAGTCGGCCAGGGCCAGCTTGCCGCCCGGTTCCGTGGCGAGCGCCTTGAAGTGCGGTTCGGCGGACGGCGCGCGGTTCGTGCTCAGGTAGAGCAGCGCGAGGACGCGGTGCGCCGCGGCGTTCCGGCTGTCGATGTCGAGGGCTGCCCGGAGCGTGGACTCGGCCTCGGCCATCTGACCGCTTGCCCACTGGAAATTGGCGAGCGCCAGCCGCGCGTCGATCGATTGTGGGGCGAGGTCGACAGCCTTCTGAAATGCAGGCGCCGCGTCGCCGCGCTGGCCGCCGAGAAACTTCACCGCCCCCAGCGCCGTCCAGGCGGGCGCGTACGACGGCTCCAGGGTAATCGCCTGCTCGATCTGCCGCAGCGCCGATCCCGGCTCGTTGAGACCCGCGTGCGCGTTGCCGAGGAGGATGTGCGCCGCGACACTCTTCGGGTCCGCTTTGAGCGCCAGCTCCGCTCTGGTTTGCGCAGCGGCGAACTCTCCCGAGACCAGCAGCAGTGTCCCCGCCCTGATCTGCGCGTCCACGTTCGACGGATCCAGATCCGCGGCGCGCGCGTACTCGCCGTACGCGTTGACGGGATCGCCGGCCGGCCTGGTACGTCTGCGCGAGCTTGTAGTGCGGCTCCGACCAGTCGGGCCGCGTCTTGATGGCATTGCCGTACTGGATGACCGCCTCCTCGCGGAGGTTCTTCCTGGCGTACTCGTCGCCGCTGGCGACGTACTTCTGCGCCCTCGCCACGGGGTCTCGAGAGCAGGCGGTTCCGGCGAGGGTCACGACGACAAGACTGGCTAGAAGTGGTTTCACAACCCGCGAGGTCCGGCTAAAGCCGGATGCCACCTTCGGTTTTGAAACCGGCTCCAGCGACACGAGGCACGCACGTTTCATGACAGTCCCCACGGTTTGCACCGCGTCACGGAAGATGTACCGCCAGGCGCGGGAACACCGCCCCTGTGAACGCCGACAATTCGTCGAACGCGGCGTCCGGCGTGCCGGCCACGGGCGTGATGAGACGCACGAGCGCGCCGTTCGTGCGGCGCAGGCGCGCGGCGTCGAGCATCAGCCACAGCTTGTTGGCGTATTCGTTGGCCACGACCCGGCCGCGCCCCTGGTACCAGTAGAGGACGGCCTGGCGCTCGACGCCTTTCTGAATCAGGTAGCGATTGACCTCGATCGGCGTGCCCCCCGCGTCAATCGTGACACGCTCCGACGACACCGGCCGCCAGCCCGCCCCCGGCAGGCAGTTCTGCGGCGAGTGGATGGTGTCCCCCTGCCGCTGACTGGCGTAGTAGCCGACGTACAACGCGACCAACGGACCGCCGTTCCGCTCGTAGTGGCGATTGATGTAGTCGTCCACGCCGAGCTCCGCCACGACGTCGTCGTCGAACGGCCGCGTATCGCGCCCGTGCCAGGTTTCGATGGTGGCCGGCAGCTCGGACAAGGGTGTCCGGGTCACAGCCACTTCGTCGCCGGACGCGCCCGCGGCGTAGACACCGGCGGCCGCCATCATCGCGACGAGGATCAGCGCGCGGGCGACCATCGAGCCTCCATCAGCTGAGCGCGGCGCGTCGCGAGTCATCTCCATCAGCCGTTGAACGGCCAGCAGACCGGCGAGCGCCACGACGAATACGATCCAGCCCGAGAACGAGTGAAAGAACCCCTCGGCGGCCGCCGGACTGATCCAGTAGGCCGCGATTCCGGTCCCGGCCACGCGCGCCGCGTTGGCGACGATCGCAATCGGAACGGCCGCCACGGCGAGGGCGACGCGGCCACCGATCCGGCGCTCGGTGAAGTACCCGAGCACGATCGCGAGCATCAGCAGGGACATCAACGAACGGATGCCCGAGCACGCTTCCACCACTTCGAGGGCACGGCCCGGCACGTGGAGGATGTTGCCCTCGCGGAGCACCGGCACACCCGCGGCGGCGATGACGGCTTCGCCCGCGCGCGACGCGATCCCCTGAAGGGGAAAGGTGATCTGATTGAAGACGATCGACGGCAGTGGAACCATCAGGAGCAGGAAGGCCAGAGGAAACGCGGCGATCCCGAGCCGCTTCCACCCGCCGAGTGCCAGCACGGTCCCGGCCAGGACGCCGAGGAGCGACACCCGCGTCAGGTAGAGCTCCGCACCGAATCGGCCCGCGATGAAGACGAGCAGGCTCGCGGCGACGAGGGCAAGGCCGGCGGCCGAGGGGCGCACCGGCGCCTCGAGAAAGGGCCGTCCGCCGCTCCCACAGGAAGTAGGCCGCCAGGGGAATGACGAAAAACCCGTGCGAGAAGTCCGCGTCGCTCGCCCAGTGACGGGCGAGCGACGCAAGTGTTCCGGCATACAGGCAGACGATCGAGACTGCCACTGCCGCGACGGCGGCGCTGAGATCGCCCCATCGACGTCAGGCGAGGGCTTGCTTTCGCCGGCGATAGACGCCCGCGATCCCCGCGAGGCCCGTGCCGAGCAGCAGCATCGACGCTGGTTCCGGATTGGGCGTCGTGTCGAGGCCTCTCCCGATCGCGCTGATGCGAACGAGGAAACCTCGCTGGCCGATCCGGTCCCGAAGTCCGAAGGTCACGCGCGCTTCCTCGGCGCCGTTCAACCCGCTGAACATCAGGATGTCCCCCCGGTGGGTTCTCTCATCCGCGACGGCGAACACGCTGCCGCCCGCGAATGTGGCGCTGCGCGCGAGGCCCGAATCCTGCGCGAAGCTGAAGCCGTCGTATTTGTTCGACGTGGAATACCCCGCCGGCACGTACGCCGGTTGCGACGCCGGATCGTAGGCGTCGTCGTAGTCCAGCGGATCGAGCACTTCGAAGCGCAGGTTCTCCAGACCCGACGCGTTCGAGATATCCAACCCCACTGTGTAATCAGAGCCATGCTTGAGGCCGCTGATGAAGAACGTGGCGGTTGAATCGGAGCCCGACAACACCAGCTCGCCCAGGTCGAGGGCGAACCATCCCGTGGTGGGGCTGCCGGTGAGGCCGGCGTTCGACGCCGACTGGAGATTGACGGTGATGGGCTCGGCCCCGGCGCCGAGCGGAACCGCCACTACCAGTGCGAGCGCCATACAGACCCCTCGCATAGACACGTGCCTCCTTCCAACTTCGCAGGGTGCTTCAGCCCATCAACGTGTCAGGTGCCGGTGGACACCGGGCCGGCTGCCGCCGAGCTGAGACCGGAGTAACCGCGGTCGCAATCGGCGAACGGCCGAGCCCGCCGTCCACTGAACCGGCGAAACCGCGCGAGCAGTACGGGAATGCCTTCATGTTCTCAACCGTTTCCCATCAATGACCGCACGGTTCGTACTTCCTCCCTCGAGAGGGGCCGGCCGCCCGAGATTGCAAAGGACCTGCCTCTTGCTGCCGGCGAGTGCGATGGCTCCGCGACGGTCCCTTCACGATCCCCGGCACACGTCCTTGCCGATTCAGGACCGCGGGCAGTCGCCTACGTGAAGGAACAGATGAGCCACGGCTGGATCAGGTGATGAGGGACGTTGGGGGCATTCCTGCGGGTGTCAGTCAGGGTGTCTCGTGGGAGCCGAACGAAGGTCGCGGTCGGGTTGAATACCTCAGCCTGCGTCGCTGAGAACGTTCACGCCAGTCAAGTGAAAATGCCGCGCGGCCTTCAGCATGTGGCGGTCGTTCGTGTAGACCTCTGGAAAGCCATGCTCTTCGGCGCACGCGAGGTGGAGAGCGTCACCGGATCGGAGGAAGACCGTGCTCGGAATCTTGAGGACGGCAGCGCGGGCCTTGTCCAGCAGCTCAGACGTCACTCCAAACCACTGCCACACGCCGTTCTGCTCATCCTCTTCGAAGTCTTTCAAGATCGCCGTCATCTCCCGGCGAGTGACGTGGCGCTCTCGGACGTGCCGCCTGAGGATCGATGCGAACTCCAGCCGGGCCAACTCACACGATGCGAGGCCGTCCGCGCCATACGCAACTTCGCGGACTCGATCCGCGCCCGGCTCGTTGAGGTAGCACTTGGCGACGTACGCGGCGTCGAAGTAAATCACCGATCCCCGCGCAGCTCGGACTGGTACACGACGGAATCAACCGGAATTTTCGACCGTTTGCGTATCGCTGCCTCGCGGTTGGGGAGCGGCCGGCTCGTCATGGAGGCATCAAATGGCTGCAGGGCCGCGACGCGGCGACCGCGATCGGTGACCACGATCCGGCCCCGGCTGGCGGCATGGCGAACCCAGCGCCCGGTCCTCAGATGCAGTTCACGGATGGAGATACTCTTCATGTGCACATTGTGACACATCACCCTGATCCTGGGCAAAAGATGCTCACGCCACACATGAGTGCGCCGGGTAAGCCGGACGCGCCGGCGACAGGGTTGAATCGCACGTTCGTGCCAGCCATGGTACCTCCTTGGCTGTCCGCGATGCGATCACGGAGGATGCCTCATGCATGCCATTGCCGAAGATGTCTCGCACGCCTTCCGTAAGCTCGAACGATCGCCGCTCTTCTTCCTCGCCGGCGCCGCGACGTTCGCTCTCGGGATCGCCCTCGCCGTCACCATGACCTCGTTGTATCGGGCCGTTCTCGTTCAGCCGCTGCCGTACAAGGAACCGCACCGGCTGGTCGTCGTCGGCCGCACCACCGTTGAACAGCCGAAGCTTGGCGGCGCCTCTGCCGCCGACTTCCTGTTGTGGAAGGCTTACGCGCGATCGTTCGACGGGTTGGTGGCATGGGAATACTCGCCGTTCACGCTGCACAGCGATCGTTCCGCGCTCTACGAGGGGGCGCTCGTCTCGGGCGATTTCTTCGACGTCCTCGGCGTGCGGCCGCTCGCCGGCCGGACGTTCCATGCTCACGAGGCGCGTGCCGGCGCGGCGAAAGTCGCCCTGATCAGCGAACGGGTTTGGCGGAGTGCGTTCGCGGCGGACCCGTCGGTGATCGGCCGCACCGTTGCGTTGAGCTCTCTGTCCGCCACCGGAGGCCGGCGGACGCCCTATGAGATTGTCGGCGTCCTGCCGGCGGCCGTTCAGGTCCGATATCCCGAGCCGCTGGAGATCTTCGTTCTGTACGTGCTGGATGGCGTGACCATTACAGCCGGCTCCAGGGGCGCCTCCGGACCGCACGTCCTGGGACGATTGAAAGATGGGGTGACGCTCGCGTCGGCGACAACGGAAATGCGCGCGGTCATGGAGCGCATCAACCGCGAATATCCGTCCGTCAGAGCATGGAGCGCCGGCGTCGACGATCTACATCACTCGCTGTTTGGCCGGTTCACCACTCTCTTGAGCACGCTCCTGCTCGCCGTCGCGCTGATCCTCGCGATGGCGTGCGTGAATCTCGTCGGCCTGGTTGCGGCACGGCAGTCGCAGCGGCGCCTGGAGCTCGCCGTCCGCGCGGCCCTCGGCGCGCCGTGGCATCGGCTGTACCGGCAGGCCGTCTTCGAGTACGGCGCAATCGCCGTGGTGGGAAGCGCTATCGGCGTGATCATTGCCCGCCAGGTCGTACCGCGGCTCGCCGGGCTGACGCCTTCAGAGATGTCGCGGGCGAGCGCCATGTCCATGGACTGGCAGCTGGTGGGCCTCTCGGTCGCGCTGAGCCTCGCCGCGGCGATCGCCGGCGGGATCGTGCTCGTCGCCGTGTCCTCGTCCGCATCCCCGGTCGAGTTGCGGCGCGGCCTCACCTCGACCTCCGGCAAATCGTCGGTCTCGCTGCGCAATGCGCTAATCGTCGTCCAGGCGGGGTTCGTCTTCACGTTGCTCTCGTCGGCCGCGCTCCTTGCCAACAGCGTGTGGCGGCTGACCCACCTTCCGCTCGGGTTCGAAGCCGACGGCATCACGAGCGCCGAGCTGACGTTGCCGGTGAGGTGGGTGACTGAATCGCCTGCCGGGCGGGTCGCGTTCGACCACGCCGTCAGGGCAAACCTGCGACGGGCGCCATCGGTGATCGACGTGGCGACCAGCACCACCGTCCCATTCGGAATCAGCACGGTGACCGGGATCACCGTAGACGGGATTGCCAAGTCGGTGTGGGCGCCCGTTCAAGGCGTCGACCCCCGCTGGTTCGAGCTCTTTCGAGTTCCCGTTCTGGCTGGCCGGGCGTTCGGCCCGTCGGACTCGAGCGGTTCCTACCGCGTCGCCATCGTCAACGACGCGTACGCCCGTACCTATTTGGCCGGCGCGTCCCCGGTTGGCAAACGCGTTCGCATCGTGGACTGGCACGAGATCGTCGGTGTGGTCGGCGACATCACCGAGCTGACCGACGCCAGCCTCCTTCGTCGTCCGGGGCTCGTCCCGTCGCAATCGCCGACGGTCTATCTGCCGAACGAACAGGCGCCGTGGGGCCGTCTGATGTTGTTGAGCGTGCGGACGCCGGAGACGCATACGGCGAGTGTCGCCGAGATCATTGCGACGGCCGTCTCGGCGGCTCATGCGGAGGTCGCTGTCGGCCGGATCGTGTCGATGCCGGCGCGCGTCCGGGCGGTTTCAGCGAGCACGCGCTTCTACGCGGCCGTGCTGCTGACGCTCGGCGGCGCCGGCCTGGCGTTGGCCGTGGTCGGCATCTTTGGCGTCGTGCTGCAGCTCGTCACCTCCCGCCGCCGTGAGATGACGATTCGGATGGCGATTGGAGCGACGAGCTCGCAGTTGCTGGCCGCAGTCCTGCGCAGCGTGTCGTCCTGGTTGTTCCTCGGCATCGTTCTGGGCGTGGCTGTCGGCTGGCCCGTCTACCGCGCGCTCGGAACACTGCTCTTCGAAGTGCGGCCGGCCGATCCACTCACCCTGGCGGTTGTCGTCTTCCTGGTGTTCGGCTCGGCGATCGCAGCGGCGCTGTTTGCGGCGATGCGGATCCTGAAAATGTCCCCCCGCGAGGCGCTCGCCGCCGAGTGAGGCTGGCGTCAACGCGTTCCTGCTCCGCTCGCGCACGGTTCAGCCCGGTAGAAGCGAAGGAACCTGAATGGAGATTCCTCTGCCCGAGGCGACTTATCGCGGGTAGTGCTTCTCGCACCGCATGCGGCGTTTACGCAGAAGGCGCATGGACCGGCGCGGTATACTGACGCTGGCGCATCGGGGCGTCACCCACGTCCGCGGGAAGGACTGCGTCCACCCCGACATCGGTTTTTGTCATCGTCAGGATGATCTCTTTTCCTGCCCGGGAGAGCGGACAACGGGCGCGTATGGCTGTGCGGTAGGCACGGCCGGGAGAGGAGCTCGTCATGACCGCTCACCGGACTCACCCGCCCACTCGCGCGATGCGCGAGACCCCCGATATCGATCAACTGAAGCGACAGGCCAGGGAGCTGCTGGAGGCGTATCGCGCTCAGTCACCAGACGCGATCATCGAGGTCGGCGCCCACCATCGCACCGCGACGCCCGAGACCTTCGCCCTGCACGACGCGCAGTTCGTGCTGGCGCGCGCGTACGGGTTCGAGAGCTGGCCGAAGCTGAAGGCGGCCGTCGATGGCGTCACGACTGCGAGGTTGCACGAGGCCGTGCAGAAAGGCGACATCGGCGCGGCTCGTGCGCTGATCGCGCGGCGGCCGGAAATCGTCGACCTGCTGCGCGGCGGACCGTCCGGCTTCGAGATACGCGCCCTCCACATCGCGGTCATGCAGCGCGACGTCGCGATGACGCGGCTGCTGCTCGAGGCCGGAGCGGACACGCGCGGCGGCATCTGGCCCAACCGCGACGCCACCAGCCCACGCACCATCGCCGAGGAGCGCGGGTACGACGAGATCGTCACGATGATGATCGCGCAGGAAGAGAAGCGAGGGGCGCGCGGAGCGAACGCCGTTGGCGACGGCGTCCGACGCCTCCGGCAGGCCATGATGACAGGCGGCGAGGAGGCGGTGATCGCCGTGTTCGAGTCCCAGCCCGCGCTGGCTCACGCCTGTCCACCCGACGGCGTGACGATGCTGCACCGCGCGGCAGGCCAGGGCACGCTCCTGGTGGCGAAGTGGTTGCTCGACCACGGGGCGGACGTGAACCGGAAGTCGCACCCGGACTTCTGGCGGCGCGAGGGACGAACGCCGCTGGACTTCGCCACATGGGAATGTGCCGAGGAGCCGTCGGGCGGATCGACATGCGAAGCGATGGCCGCGCTGCTCATCGAACGTGGCGCCGCACTGACTCCGCTCTCGGCGGCCGCGCTCGGACGTTGGGACTATCTCGTGTCATGTCCGCTCGACTCGCTGCAAGGGAAGGGGCTGCTCCAGGCGGCAGTACGGAGCGACCGTCCTGAAATGCTGCGTCAATTGCTCGACATGGGCCTGGACCCTGACGAGCGCATGCAGATAGGCCAACACGAAGATCAGACGTTCTCGGCGGGCGGGCCGCTGCTGGAGGCGGTCAACACCGGACGGATCGACATGGCGCGCGTGCTGCTCGATCATGGCGCCGATCCGAACGCCCAGGTGTTCACATCGGGTTCGCCAACCGCCGCGGCATACAGCGGCGGGTCCCCACGTGCGCATGGGCCTGATCCGGCAATGATCGACTTGATGGTGCAACACGGCGGCTGGATTGACGCGGCCTCCGTCGGGTACCTGCGCAACGCGGACCTCGCACGCCGCATGCTCGCGGGCGAGCTCGACCCGCATCTGGAGACCGGCACGTTCTCGGGCCAGATGGTCGAAGAACAGATCCTGTGGAGCGGCGCGAGTGGCCGGAGTGCGGACATCGTGCGCATGGCGCTGGAGCGGATCGACTGGCCGCGGGACGACCCGCGATGGTTCTGGATGCTGTGGCGTCCGCTGCCCGGGCACCAGGACCTGAGCGACGCCGAACAGGCGGACTGCCGCGCGTCGTTTCGGCTGATTCTCGAGCGCTGCGATCCCAATCTTCGGGCAGGGGAATCCGGCCAGACGATGCTGCACGAAGTGATCGCGCGAGACCATGGAGTCGGCGTGTCTCTGGCGTCCATCCTGCTGGATGCGGGGGCGCGCACGGACGGCCGGGACGCATTCCTGAAGAGTACGCCCCTCGGGTGGGCGTGTCGCTGGGGCCGCATGGAGCTGGTCAAACTGCTGCTGGCCCGAGGGGCCGATCCGATCGAGCTCGAGGCCGAGCTGTGGGCCACACCGCTCGCGTGGGCCGAACGGGGTCGACATGCGGGTATTGCATCCATCCTCCGGCAACACGGAGCTGACCGATAGCCGTAGTCAGAGTCTGACGACATCCGGCCCCCCACGTGCGCTGCTGCACGAGCGGTACGGTTCAGCCATAGTGCCTGTACTGACGCCGCAGGCGGTTGCCGAAAGAGTCGCAGGGTAGTAAAATGCTACCAGCAGGAGCGATCCATGGGAATGCCGGTGAAGCTGTCTGATGAGCTCGTGGCGTCGGCTCGAAAAGAGGCGGCCAGCACGGACCGATCTATTACCGGCCAGATTGAACACTGGGCCAAGATCGGGCGATCGGTCGAGATGGTGCTTCGCCACCAGGACGTCCAGGTATTGAAACGGCCGCCAGCGGACGCCACGCTGACGGTTCCTGCGCGACGGGCCGTGCAGGCGGTGTTGAAGAGGCTGGTCACCGAGAAGAATAAGGGTACGCTCGCGTCCCGCTTGAAGGCCGGCCGAGTCGTCTACCAGAGCGATCCTGCAGGTTCAGGGCTGACCGAACGCGTCAACCCTGATGGCACGCGGACGCTCGGTCGCCTTGCGAATCGGCGCTTCATTCCCGCAAGGGCGACCCGTTCGCGCGGTCGCTGATGGCGGATTCCGAAGAGGCGCGGCCGGCGTTGCGCCGGCGCGTCCGCGCCAAAGAGCGACTCCTCCTCGTCGTCGCCGGTCCGAACGGGGCCGGCAAGTCGACTTTCGTCGAGACCTTCCTCAAGCCTACCGGCATTCTAGTGGTCAACCCGGACGAAGTGGCGAAAGGGCTGTCACCGGACACTCCGGAGGTCGTCGCCTACGAAGCTGCGCGTGTGGCGGATACGTGGCGCCGTGATCTCGTGGCTCGCGGTGTTTCGTTCTGCATGGAGACGGTTTTCTCCGATCCCAACGGAGCCAAGCTCGATTTTCTCAAGGAGTGTCAGTCGCAGGGCTACGTCGTGGTGCTGATCTTCATCGGCCTCGATAGTGCGGATCTGTCGCGCGGGCGCGTGATGGAGCGGGTCGAAGCCGGCGGGCATGATGTGCCCGACGAGAAGATTGATACGCGCTTCCCCCGGACGTTCACCAATCTGAGACAGGCGCTGTCCTTTGTAAACCAGGCCTTGCTGTTCGACAACAGTTCAGCAGACGAGCCCTATCGGTTCGTCGCGGAGTTCAGAGCCGGCACGCGGACACGACGCAAGGGCTATCAGCCGGCTTGGGCGGCGTCCCTGGCTAACACCTAGATACGTAGCGATTTCATCAACGGGTCGCCACCGTTCACCTATAAGGCGGTTTCCACGGTGCCACGGCTGCGCGACAGCGTTCGCATTCCCTTGCGCACCTTTACGCAGAAGGATGGTACCCGCTTCAACCCGTTCGCGACGGCCGTCACGGTGATCTGGGTCGGTGGCGGCGGCTACGACTACCGCAGTTTTAAGAACTAAGCCCGAGCCGTGCGCCAGTAACACGAAGGGCCTCCCGTGGCCCTGAAGGTGACGGCGATGACAACGATGCTGAAGACACGCGGCGAGGAGGTGTTCGAGGAATATCTCAACTCTCTCGGGTTGGAGTTCACCTACGAGCCTCCGATTGGGAGCCGTCGTCCCGACTTCCTAGTTCATTCACCATCAGGCGACGCCTTCTGCGAGGTCAAGGACTTCGACCGGAACGACGAGGAAGTAGCTGAGTTGGAGGCGGCGATAGCAGGTCGGGACACTCACATTCCCTTTGATCGCATCCGCCGAAAAGTCCGAAAGGCGAGCGAGAAACTCCGAGAGTTCAAGGGGCAGTATCCGTGCCTCGTTGCGTTAAATGGACAGCACGATCTCCTGTACCCGAACGACTCTAACGGGCGGTGATCGTACCTGATACCAACCCTCATCAAACACTAGGGTGACGCATCGCTCCTGTTACCCCCAGTGTTACCCAGCAAGTTTCGCGATCGGGGTAAACCGTTAAAAATTCACTTTTGTCTAATGTTTTTTGGAGCCGGCGCTCGGACTCGAACCGAGGACCTGCTGATTACGAATCAGCTGCTCTACCAACTGAGCTACGCCGGCTTCTGGCAGGACCGGCCATCAGGAATGGCCGGAAACGGGTATTCTAGCACGCCATGGTCTCCACGCACCGTCGCGCCGTCGCCACCCAGGGCCAGGGGGACGCGCACGACATCACCGCCCAGGTCGCCGGCGCGATCGTCGCGTCCGGTATGACGGCCGGCCTCGCGACCATCTTCGTGGTCGGATCGACGGCCGCCCTCACCACGATCGAGTTCGAACCGGGGGCGGTGGCCGATTTCAACGGCCTCCTCGATCGGCTCGCCCCGCGCGCCGCCGACTACGTCCATCACCAGCGATGGGGAGACGACAACGGATCGAGTCACGTGCGCGCCGCCCTGGTCGGGCCGTCGCTGACGATCCCGTTCGTCGAGGGCGCGCTGACGCTCGGCACCTGGCAGCAGATCACGTTGATCGAGCTCGACACGCGCCCCCGCATGCGCGAAATCGTCGTGCAACTGGTCGGCGAGCCGCCGCGGGCGTGAGCCCGGACGGCCGGGACGCGCGTGGACGTCTGACGCTTGGAGTAGAATGACGGTTTCGTCCCATTCTCCGAGCGAGCACACCATGTCCACACCGACCTCGACGATTCCCGCGACCACGCCCGCGGCCACCGGCCCGGCGCCGTCGTCAACCCACGCGAGCTCGACGCCGATTGCCGCGTTCGGCGGGATCCGGCGCGTGCCGCAACCGGTCAACGATCCCAACCGCTCGTACGCGCCGGGCTCGCCCGAACGCGCCGAGCTCAAGGCGCGCCTCAAGACGATGGCGGCCGAGCAGCTCGACATCCCGCTCGTGATCGGCGGACGCGAGATCCGCACCGGCCGCACCGCGAAATCGGTCATGCCGCACGATCACAAGCACGTGCTGGCCGAGTACCACCTGGCCGGACCGGAACACGTCGCGCAGGCGATTGCCGCCGCGGCCGACGCGCGCCGCGAGTGGGGCAGCTGGCCCTGGGAAGATCGCGCCGCCGTCATGCTGCGCGCCGCCGAGCTGCTCGCCACCTCCTGGCGCGCGACGCTGAACGCCGCGACGATGCTCGGCCAGTCGAAGACGGCGTTCCAGGCCGAGATCGACGCCGCGTCCGAGATGGTCGACTTCTGGCGCTTCAACGCGTACTTCGCGCAGGAGCTCTACGGCGAGCAGCCGATCAGCGGCCCCGGCGTCTGGAACCAGATGGAGTACCGGCCGATCGAAGGCTTCGTCTACGCCGTCTCGCCGTTCAACTTCACCGCGATCGGCGGCAACCTCACGACCGCACCCGCGCTGATGGGCAACACGGTCGTCTGGAAGCCGGCCTCCTCCGCGATGCTGAGCGGCTACTACACGCTCAAGCTGCTCGAGACCGCGGGGATGCCGCCCGGCGTGATCAACTTCATTCCCGGCGACGCCCGGCAGATCAGCACCCTCCTGCTGGATTCCCCGGAGCTCGGCGGCGTGCACTTCACGGGCAGCACCGAAGTCTTCCAGGGGATGTGGCGCAAGATCGGCGAGAACATCGCGCGCTACCGCTCGTACCCGCGCCTGGTCGGCGAAACCGGCGGCAAGGACTTCATCGTCGTCCATCCGTCGGCCGATCCCACGGAAGTGGCGGTGGCGATCGCGCGCGGCGCCTTCGAGTACCAGGGGCAGAAGTGCTCCGCGGCGAGCCGCGTCTACGTGCCGCGATCCCTCTGGGACGACGTCCGCGATCGCACGATCGCGATCATGAAAGAGATCAAGGTCGGCGACGTCACCGACTTCCGCAACTTCATGGGGGCCGTCATCGACGAGAAGGCCTTCACGAAGATCAGCGGGTACATCGACGACGCGAAGCGGAATGCGCGGGTCCTGTCGGGAGGCACAGTCAGGGGCGAGGACGGCTACTTCATCGACCCCACGCTGATCGAGACGGACGATCCGGGATACCGCACGCTCTGCGAGGAGATCTTCGGACCGGTCATCACGGCGTATGTCTACCCCGATGCGCAGTGGGAAGACACGCTGTCGATCGTGGATCGCACGTCGCCGTACGCGTTGACCGGCGCCGTGTTCAGCCGGGATCGCGTCGGCGTGCGGCAGGCGCTGAGCGCGCTCCGGAACGCGGCGGGCAACTTCTACATCAACGACAAGCCGACCGGCGCCGTCGTCGGCCAGCAGCCGTTCGGCGGGGCGCGCGGATCCGGGACCAACGACAAAGCGGGGTCGAAACTGAACCTCGTCCGCTGGGTCAGCGCGCGCACGATCAAGGAAACGTTCGTCGCCGCCGCGGGACTTCAGCTATCCGTTCATGGCGGAGAAGTAATCGTCACCGTTCTCGGTTCTTGGATCTTCGTTAGTCGTTCTGCTTCACCGGCCGACGGAGGCCGAAGAACGGAGAACGAACAACGAAGAACCGTAGAACTCGAGAACCGTGAACCGTTCTACAACGTTCTGCAGCAACCCCTCCGCGTAGACGAAATCCAGCGTGCTGCGCCCCTCGGTGAACCAGCTGCAGACCTGCAGGACGTCGCGGGCTTCGGCGCTGCGGCCGGCGCCGATGAGAAACGACGCATAGCCGCGCGAGGCGCGCAGTTCGAGCGCCCGCGCGCCCTGCGCCCGTCCGATCGCCAGCGCCTCCTGATACAGCGCCTCGCAACCCCGATGGTCCCCGCGCGCCAGGCACACTTCCGCCGCGAGCCGCCGCTGCTCCGAGTCGTACGCGTGCTGGTTGGTCGCGTCGGACATCTCACGGGCTTCGTCGAGCGCCTGCTGCGCGCGGTCGAACCGGCGCGCCCGCAACAGCGCCCCCGCGTAGAGGACGAAGTAGTACGGGCGCAGGAGCGTCGATCGGGTACTCAGGTGCGCCTCGAGGCTGCTCTCGAGCTCCTCGAGACCGCGGGCGATGTCGCCGAGCTCGACGAGCGCGCGGCCGCGCAGCGGGACCGCCCAGAGCTGTTCCTGCGCGATCCCGTGCGCCAGGCACAGCGCCGACAGGTCGTCGAACACGCGGCAGACCTCTTTCGGCTCCCGCCGCGCGCCGTGGACCAGAATGAGGAACAGCAGCGAGAACGCCAGCGGCTGGGGGTGCTCCAGGGCCCGGGCCTGCGCGACGGCCTCGAGCACGCAGGCCAGCCCCTGATCGGGATAACCGCGGAGCGTCAGCGTCCGCGCGAGCTCGCAGCGGCAGAAGATTCCCGGCTCGACGCCCGTCTCCCAGACGCGCGGCGAGTGGAACGCCGGGTCGTAGAGCTCGAGCGCACGCTCCAGGTGCGCGTGCCCGACCTCGAGCTCCCCGAGGTGGAACAACGCGGCGCCGAGCGACCATTGCCCGATCATCTGCAGGTTCGGATCGCCGAGCCGGTTGAAGAGGTCCAGCATCTCGAGCGCGACGTCGCGCGACGTCGTGATCTCCCCCGAGACGATGTGGTGCGCGGACAGGCCGATGAGGACCGGCACCACGCGGTGCGGATCGTCCACCTGACGGCACAGCTCGCGCGCACGCGCATACGCGCGGCCGACCTCCGGGACGGCGTAGCCCTGGCTGGTCTTCACCGACAACCCGTACGTCATCTGCAGCGCGAGCTCGGCCGCCGCCCGCTGTGGAGACTCGGGTGTGCCGTCGAGGAGCGCCAGCCCGCGCTGCGCGAGCCGCGCCGTCTCGTCGTGCGCATACAGGCGCGCGGATGCCTGCGCCGCCTGGTTCCAGTATTCCGCGGCGCGGATCCGGTCGCGCGCCGATTCGAGCAGCAAGGCGATGTCGCCGGCGCAGTCGCAGGGCTGCGCGGCCATCCGCGCGATCAGCTGCTCCGCGACCGCGCGGCTCAGCGCCGCGCGACGGGTCGCGCGCAGCGACTCGTCGAACGCGTTGTGGTAGATGTGGTGCGCGAAGCGATACCGCAGCGTCAGCTGCTGGTCCGGCGCTTCCCATTCGTCCACGAACCGGACCAGCGCGTGCTCCCGCTCGAGCCGTTCCAGCCGGTCCTCGATCGACTCCTCCGACCACGCGAGCACCGCCGCGAGAATTCCCGTGTCGAAATCAATCCCCTGCACGCTCGCCGCGCCCAGCAGCCGCCGATCCTCGTCCTCCAACGCCTCGATCTTGCGCTGGACGAGGCTCCGCATCGATTCCGGCATGGCGCGCTGGAGCGTCGCGAGATCTTCGGTCACGACCCACCGGCCGTCCTGCTGGCGCAGAATCTGCCTCCGCCGAAGATCGCGGAGCAGATCGACGACGAAGAGCGGATGCCCCTCGGTCCGCTGGTGAATCACCGCCGCGAAGCCGCGCGGAAGCTGATGATCGGTGAACTGAAGCGAGAGGTACCGGTCGATCGCGGCTTCGTCGAGCGGGCCCGGGAAAATTTCCCGTCCCACGCCGCGCGCGACCAGGTCCAGCTTGAGCGGCTGGAATGGATGCCGCATCTGCGCGAGCTCGGACGGGCGGCACGTGACGATCAGCAGCAGGCGCGTGTGCGCCATGCGGCGCGCCAGGTAGCCGAGCAGGTCGGTCGTCGACGGGTCCGCCCAGTGCACGTCGTCGAAGCAGAGGACGACGGGGTGCATCCGCGCGACTTCTTCGAGCAGCGCCGAGATCTCCCGCTTCAGCCGCTCCTGGGAGCCGCGCGCGGTGTCGGCGGCCAGCCGTGCGGCCGACGAGTCGTTCGCCGACGGCGGCATGATCTGCACGTACCAGCTTGGCGCGAGCGCGCGGATGAGGCGCGACAGGCTGCCCAGCTGCTCGTGGCGCTGCAGGCTGTCGAGGACCTCGAGCACCGGGAGGTACGCCTCGCTGCCGGCCAGCCGCTCCGAGCAACGCCCGCGCCCGACGCGCACGGCTTCGCCACTGTCCTCGAGGATCCGCACGAACGCGTCGATCAGGGTTGTCTTGCCGACTCCCGCTTCGGCCGACAGCACGACGAGCCGTCCCGTGCCGCGCTGCACGCGCTCGAACTCCTGCTGCAGCGCGTCCATCTCGAGGTCGCGGCCGACGACGGCACGGCTCGTGCGCGCGCCGCGATGCGAAACCGTCATCGACGACAGCGCAGTGGCGGCCGACGAGTCGTGCGCGAGCGCGAGCCGGTACAGGACTTCCCCGGCGCCGGGACGGAGCCGCTGATCCTTCTGCAGCATCTCGAGCACGAGTTGATCGAGCGATCGCGGCACGTCGGGGTTGACGAGCGACGGCGGCTCGGGCGTTTCCCACATCAGCGCGTGCAGCGTGCCGAGCTGCGAGGAGGCCATGAACGGATGCTTTCCGGTCACGAGCTCGTACAGCATGACGCCGAATGCGAAGATGTCCGCTTCCGGTGCGGCCGATTCGCCGCGCGCCTGCTCGGGGGCCATGTAGGCCACGGTGCCGACGATCACGCCCGGATCCGACCCCGGCCCGGTGGACGCGGCCGTCACCGCGGTCTCTTGAAGCCGCGCGAGACCGAAGTCCAGCAGCTTGGTGTAGCCGTCCGGCCGGACCATCACGTTCTCCGGTTTGATGTCGCGGTGGACGATCTGCGCGGCGTGCGCGACGGCGAGCGCCTCGGCGATCTGCCGCGCGATGCCGAGGGCGCGCTCGACCGGGACGCTCTCTCCCACGATCTTCCGCAGCGTCGAGCCCTCGACGAGCTCCATCGCGATGTAGCGGTCGTCGCCCACGACGCCGGTTTCGTGAATGGTGACGATGTTGGGGTGATTGAGCCCCGAGGCGAGCGTCGCTTCGCGCAGGAGGCGATCGATGGCGTGGGTGTCGTGCCGGTCGCCGGCGCCGTCGATCACGAGCGACCGGCGAATCACTTTCAGCGCGATGTCGCGGCCGAGCCGGGGATCGTGCGCGCGGTAGACCTCTCCCATGCCCCCCGCGCCAAGCTGGGTGACGATGTCGTACGGGCCGACACGTGTCCCCACCGGAAATGACATGAATCGGGAAATTATATCAGCGGAGACGGACGGCTCCCACTATCGGATAGTGATCGGAGCCGAGCCGTTCGTCGCCGCGCTGGAACTCGGCGTGCCATCCTGTCGCCAGCCGGTAGAACGCGTGATCGAGACGCAGCAGGCCGTGAAAGGAACGGCGCCGATCGACCATGCGGGTCTGTGGGAACGCGCGCGCCAGTTCGATGTACGCGCGGTCCGCGAACCCGAACCAGGTATTGAAGTCGCCCGCGAGGACCGCCGGCTCGCTGCCGGCGAGCAGCGTCACCAACGCGCGCGCCTGGCGCGTGCGTCCGTACTCCGCCCCGAGGTACGCGCGTTTGGCGCCGCCAATATTGTCGAGGTGGGCGCAGACCACGCGCATCCGCCACGGCACTCCGGCCGTCGTGCGTCCGGCAATCGTCGCCCCAATCGCGACGCGCCGCTGGCGCTCGAACGGCAGCTCGATCGCCATCAGTTCCGTGAGCGGCAGGTTCGACAGGATTGCATTGCCGCGATCCTCGTCGGACGCGGACGGCGGGCCGTTCCGCATGGACGGCACGTAGTAGACCCCGAAGCCGAGGCCGCCGGCGATCGCCTCGATCTCCTTGAAGCGCGGACCAATCGACGCGCCGCCGTGGCGTCGTCCGAATCCCGTGCGGGGCGGCAAACCGCTCGGCACTTCCGGTCCGCTTCGCACGACCTCCTGGAGCAGCAGCACGATCGGTCCGCCGGGATCCGGCAGCGTGCGGACGAAACCGGCGATGTCCGCGGAGCCAAGGGCAGTGTTCCAGCTTGCGATCGTGACGGCGTCGGCGGCGGACGAGTGGGGCAATGCAGGCGGCTGCACCACGGGCGGACCGACACCGGCGCGCCAGCGGGCGAGTGTCGGAGCATCGGAACTCGCCGCGGGAACGTGCCAGGCGATCGCGGCCGGCGCAGGACCGGCCGGAAGCGCAACCGGATCGCTCCGGACCAGAGCGTAGCCGCCGGCGCATGCTGCCGTGGCGGCGATGGCGACAAGAACGGGGATGGAAAGGACGAGGGGCCGCTTCAAACGCCGGGGTGAACCACCGGGCGATCGTCGAACAGGGGTTCCGTCTCTTTGCTCAGCAGGACCCACAGGCCATAGATGCCGATAACCGTCCCGATCGGAATATAGAGCAGGCTGATCGCCGACAGCACGATGCCGACGATGCGCGCCCACGATTTGCGTTGGAGCAGTCCATATCCCGTCAGCAGACCGGGGAGCGCGAAGACGCCGAGGAACATCGCGGCCGCCGTTCCGGCGATGCCGATAATCGGGATCGCGACCGCCGCGTCCTCGGGTTCCGCCGCCGCCCCGACGATCCCGGCGGCGGTGCCCGACGCCATGATGAGAAACAACGCGAGGGCCAGAAAGATCGCGCTGACGGCCAGGTAGAGCGCGCCGAGCACTTTCACATGCGTCTGCATCGTTCCTCCGTTGCGCAGCTGCGGCTACTCGTCTACGGTATCGTCGTCTTTCCCGGCGTCGTCGTCCTTGGCGCTGGTCGCGATGTCGTCGACGACGACCTCGTCGTCTTTCTCGTTGCGCCAGTCCTCGTCGTTTTCGTACAAGCGGCTGACCGGCCGCTCTTTGATGGGGCCCTTCGGGCCGCGGTCATCCTTGCGCGGCGGCTTGCGCTTGTTCTTGGGCGGCGCGTCCGGTCCGAAATTCCGGCTGCGGGTACCCGGTGCGCCCCCCGAGTCCGTGGGCCGGGGCGCCCATCCGCTGGGCCGCGGCGCGCCAAATCCGCCGGCGCTGGGAGGGCCACCGGGCCCCGGCCGTGGTGCGTAACCGCCGGGCCGCGGGGCCCCGGCCGGACGCTCTTCGCGGGGGCGCGCTTCGCTGACGGCGAGCGGGCGTCCTTTGAACGGCTGCTGATCGAACCGGCTGATGGCCGCTTCCGCGACCGCGCGGTCCGCATAGTCGACAAACGCAAAGCCACGAGGGCGGCCGGTTTCCCGATCGACGGGGAGAACAATCTGAGTGGGTTCGCCGACGCTCGACAGATGCTCGCGCAGCTCTGGCTCCGACGCGGCGTAAGGCAGGTTCCCGATAAACAGACGGACTGACACAGCCCCCTCTTGGTTCGTGTCGTGCCTGGGGAGGCCGGACCTTCCGGCCCATCCCAGCCGACGAGCCCCAACAAAATAGCACAAATGGTTCCTGCCGAGGTTGATGGCGTTCCGGCCCCTGGGCTACCATGGACTGTTCGGGAATCTCAGAAAAAGCCGACGGTACGCCCCTGTCCGGCCACCTCCGGGCCCGTGGAAGTGCGCCGGCCCGCGGGAGCCCGGCGCGATTACATGACAACCACCATTGCGGCCCGGCGCGGCCAGATCGTCGTCCGCGGCGCACGGACACATAACCTCAAGAACGTCGACCTGACGCTGCCGGCCCGGTCGCTCGTCGTGATGACGGGCGTCAGCGGCTCGGGCAAGTCGTCGCTCGCCTTCGACACGATCTACGCCGAGGGCCAGCGCCGCTACGTCGAGTCGTTGTCGGCGTATGCCCGCCAGTTCCTCGAGCGGATGGAGAAGCCGGACATCGATTCGATCGAGGGAATCCGGCCGGCGATCGCGATCCGCCAGAAGAACAGCATCCGCAATCCGCGATCGACCGTCGGGACGACCACGGAGATTCACGACTACCTTCGCCTCCTCTACGCCCGGGTCGGGCGCACCTACTGCCGGAAGTGCGGCAAGGAGGTGATCCGCGAGACGGCGGAGGTCGTTGCGCGGCGGCTGGGCGCGCTGACGGAAGGCACGCGGCTCCTGATCGGCTTCGAGATGCCGGTCGTGACCGGCTCGCCGATGACCCGCGAGCCGGCCCCCGAGGACGAGGAGGCGACGGCGGCGGAAACGGGGGGTGGCGACGAGGGGGGCACACCCCAGCCGGATTTGCCCGATCTCGTCGATCCGATCGCGGAGACGCTGGCGGCGCTCCGGCGGAAGGGGTTTGGCCGCCTGCTTCTCGACGGGGAGACGGTCACGCTCGAAGACGTGGACGTCGCGGCGCTGAAGGATCGCGGAACCCTGCAGGTGATCGTCGATCGCGTGAAGATCGAAGGGGACATGCGCGCGCGGCTCACGGATTCGATCGAGACGGCGTACACCGAAGGCGGCGGCGCGGCCTTCGCGATCGAGGTGGAGTCGAAGGACGGCGGGGGCGCCGGCGGCGACGCACGCCGCGCCGGCCTGCAGGCGGGCAAGGCGTACCGCTTCAGCGAGCGGTTCGAGTGCCGCGAGTGCAACATCCAGTACGAGCTGCCGCAGCCCCGGTTGTTCTCGTTCAACAACCCGTTCGGCGCCTGCCCGATCTGCCACGGCTTCGGCAACATCATCGAGCTCGACATGGATCTGGTCGTCCCCGATCCGTCGAAGTCGCTTGCGGAGAACGCGATTGAGCCGTGGAGCAAGCCGCACTACCGCGCGCAGCTGGCTGACCTGAAGCGCGCGGCCAAGCCGAGAGGCCTGCGGCTCGACGTCCCCTGGTCGCGGTTGTCCGACGACGAGAAGCGGTTCGTCATCGACGGCGACGGCGCGAGCTTCGAAGGCGTCAAAGGCTTCTTCCGCTGGCTCGAGCGCAAGAAGTACAAGGTGCACGTCCGCGTGTTTCTCAGCCGGTACCGCGGGTACCTGACCTGTCCGGAGTGCAGCGGCGCGAGGTTGCGGCGCGAGGCGCGCGATGTGCAAGTCGGCGGACGCACGATCGACGTGGTGTGCGGCCAGACCGTCCGCGACGCCGACCGGTTCTTCTCCGAGCTGGCGCTGTCGGAAAAGGAGACGGCGATTGCGGACAAGGTGCTGCGTGAGATCCGCAAGCGCCTCGGGTTCCTGCGCGACGTCGGCCTCGACTACCTCACGCTCGATCGGCTGTCGTCCACGCTCTCGGGCGGCGAGTCCCAGCGCATCAACCTGGCGACGTCGCTCGGCTCGGCCCTCGTGGATACTCTGTACGTGCTCGACGAGCCGTCGATCGGGCTGCACTCGCGCGACAACGAGCGCCTGATCGCCATCCTGCGGCAGCTTCGTGACCAGGGCAACACCGTGCTGGTCGTCGAGCACGACGCCGACATGATCAGGGTCGCCGACACCGTCGTCGACATGGGGCTGGGGGCCGGCGAACAAGGGGGACGCGTGATCTTCAGCGGCACCCTCGAAGGGCTGCTGAACGAGCCGCGCTCGCTGACGGCGAAGTACCTGCGCAACGAGCTGGCGATCCCCGTGCCGGCGGTGCGGCGCAAGCCGACGACGCAGAAGCTCCGCGTGCTCGCCGCCTCCGAGCACAACCTGAAGGCCGTGGACGTCGAGATCCCGCTGGGAGTCCTCACGTGCGTCACCGGGGTCAGCGGCTCAGGCAAGAGCACCCTGGTGCACGACGTCGTTTATGCGGCGCTCAAGAAGACGAAGGGGGAGTGGGACCGCCGTGTCGGGACCCACCGGAAGCTCGAGGGCGCGGAGTTCGTGACCGACGTCGTGCTCGTCGACCAGGCGCCGATCGGGCGGACGCCGCGATCGAATCCGGTCACCTATCTCAAGGCCTTCGATCCCATCCGGGAGCTGTTCGCCGCGACCAAGGATGCGCGCTCGCGCGGCCTCACCGCCAGTCACTTCTCCTTCAACGTGCCGGGCGGACGCTGCGAGGCGTGCGAGGGCGAAGGCGAGGTCAAGGTCGAGATGCAGTTCCTCGCGGACGTCTTCGTGCCCTGCGAGCAGTGCGAAGGCAAGCGCTTCAAGCCGCAGGTCCTCGAGGTGAAGTACCGCGGCCGCGGCGTCGACCAGGTGCTCGACATGACCGTCCGCGAAGCGCTGACGTTTTTCAGCAGCTCGCCGAAAGTGCTGCGCCGGCTCCAGGTGCTCGACGAGATCGGCCTCGGCTACCTCCGGCTCGGCCAGCCGGCGACGACGCTGTCGGGCGGCGAGGCCCAGCGGATCAAGATCGCCGCGCACCTCTCGTCGCACACCGGCGATCGCGTGCTCTACATCCTGGACGAACCGACGACCGGGCTGCACTTCGACGACATCGCGAAGCTGCTGGCGGCCTTCCGGAAGCTCCTGCAGGCCGGCCACAGCCTGCTCGTCATCGAGCACAACCTCGACGTCATCAAGACCGCGGACTGGGTCGTCGACCTCGGGCCCGAAGGGGGCGAGGAAGGCGGACACGTCGTCGCCGTCGGAACCCCCGAGCAGATCATCCAGGTGGAGGCGTCGCACACGGGGCGCTATCTGCGGGACGTCCTCGCCGTGGGTCGATCGAACGCCTACGGGACGGGGCGCAGCTGAGTCGAACAGGAGATCAGGAGACAAGAGATCAGGAGAATAGGAGACCATGAGATCTTTTTTATCAAAAAAAAGAATCTCATGGTCTCCTGACCTCCTGTTAGAAATTGGATCGACCTTCGCTATGTTCAAGACATCCATTATTCGTTCCCTCACGCTAAGCCTGGTGACCTGCCTGCTCGCGTGCGGGACGTCCGCGGCGCAGCAGGCGCGCTTCGAGGACGTCGTCCGCAACCTGCGCAACCCGGATCCCAAAATCCGCCTGAACGCGGTCCGGCTGCTCCGCGAAGCCAAACATCCGGAAGCGGTGACGCCGATGGCGGCGCTCGTGACCGATCCGATCGACGAAATCCAGATCGAGGCGATTCTCGCCGAGCTGTCGTTCTTCCTCGTTGACGACGTCCCCTCGCGCAAGCGCGTGGCGCTGGTCGTCGAAGTGCGCAACGCCGGCGGCGCGCCCGCGGCGTTCGATCTCGGTCCGCTGGCCGCATGGCCCCGGCCCGCGCCCCCGGAGCTGATTCGCGGGCTCCTCCAGGCGATCGACGACGAGCACCCGAGGGTCAGGCTCGAGGCGGTCTACGCGCTCGGATCGGTCGTGCGCCCGCCGCTCGACGCCCAATGGGTTCCGCAGCTGGTGAAGGCGCTCGATCACTACGACCCCGCGATCCGCACGGGGGCCGCCCGCGTTGCCGGACGCCTGCAGGTCAAGGCAGCGGGGGAGGTCCTGATCAAGGCCCTCAACGATTCGAGCACGCCGGTCCGATATGCCGCCATGCGCGCGCTCGGCGCCCTCGGTGAAGAGCTCGCCATCGTGGCCCTGACCGACCAGTTCACTTTCTACGCACGGGGAGAGGGGGCCTGGTCGGCGCTCGAGGCGCTGGCGCGCATCGGGCACGCGTCGAGCGTCCCGCTGTTCAAGGCGCGGCTCGCCGACAAAGATCCCTTTCTGCGGCGGGCGGCCGCGGAAGGGTTAGGGCGCTCCGGCGACACGTCGGAAATCCCGGCGCTCGAAGTGGGCGCCGCCAACGACGGATCCGAGATGGCGAGCGCCGCCATGGCGTTCGCGCTCCAGAAACTCGGACAGAGCCGCGTTCCCGGTCTGGTCGAGTTCATGAAGTCCGCGAAGATGGCGCCGCAGATTGGGGAGTATCTCATCGAGCTGGGCCCCTCGATCGCGCCGCTGCTCGTCACCCACCTGCAGGACCCGAGGCCCGCGATTCGCGGCAACGTCGCGCTCGTGCTGGGCGCCCTCGGCGGGGAGGAGGCGCGCACGGCGCTCGAGCCGCTCGCGCAGGATCGCGATCGGGACGTGGCGCGCGCGGCCAGCCGGGCGATCGAGCGAATCAAGATGGCGAAGACCCAGTAGTCGTGAGTTGCGACTCATGAATCAGCCGCATCGTGCCGAAGCGCGTCAGGCCGCCCCGGCCGGCGTCCCCCATGATTCTCCCTCGCGATTTTTACGCGCGACCCACGCTCGACGTCGCGCGGGACCTCGTCGGCTTCGTCCTCGTGCACGAGACCGCCGCCGGCGTGACGGCGGGGGTCATTGTCGAAACCGAGGCCTACATCGGTGAATCGGATCCCGCGTGCCACGCGGCGCCCGGTCCGACCGCCCGCAACGCGCCGCTGTACGGGCCGGCCGGGATCGCGTACGTCTACCTGAACTACGGCATCCACTATCTCGTCAACGCCGTGACCGAAGCCGAAGGCTGGCCCGCAGCGGTCCTGATCCGCGCGCTCGAGCCGGTCGAGGGCGAACCGATCATGCGGCGGCGCCGGGCCCGCGGCACGGGCCGTCCTGCCCGCGCGTTCAGCTCTGCGGAATTGTGCCGCGGACCGGGGAACCTGACCCGGGCGATGGGGATCAGCCTCGATCAGAACTTGGGCGATCTGACGAGGGGGCCGCTGAGGATCGAGGACCGCGGTCTGCCCGCGCGCGAGGTCGCGTGGACACGGCGAATCGGCATCACGGTCGGCGTGGAGCCGGAATGGCGGTGCGTGGCGGTCGGCAGCGCCGCGGTGTCGGGCGCGAAGCGCGCCGCGTCCGCGCTATCTGTAGCGGCGCCGTTCCGGAGGCGTCGATTTCACGATCGGGATCTTGACCGAGAGGCGCTTGCCATCCCGCAACAGGCCGAGCGTCACGATCGTGCCGATCTTCGAGTCGGAGATGAGCCGCAGCAGCTGCTGGCCATCGTCGATCACGGTCGTGTTGAAGGTCGTGACGATGTCGCCGGGGCGGATGCCGGCCGCATAAGCCTCGGAGCGCTGGATCATCCGGACCACCACCGCCCCCTGCGTGTTGGGCGCGCCGAGCTGCTCGGCGAGCTGCGTCGTCAGCGACTGCAGCTCGAGCCCCTGAATCGTCCCGCGCTGCACCGCGCCGTAGCTGATGAGGTCGTCCATCACGTGCCGCGCGAGGTTGCTCGGGACCGCGAATCCGATCCCCTGGTAGCCGCCGGTGTCGCTGAAAATCGCGGTGTTGATGCCGACGAGCTCGCCGCGCGCGCTCACGAGCGCGCCGCCCGAGTTGCCCGGGTTGATGGCCGCGTCGGTCTGGATGAAGTCTTCGTACGAGGCGAGCCGGCCCTCGAGGCTCCGGCCCGTGGCGCTGACGATGCCGAGGGTGACGGTCTGATTGAGCTGGAACGGGTTGCCAATGGCGAGGACCCACTCGGCGACCCGGAGCTTCGACGAATCGCCCCACGCCAGCGTCGGCAGGTTGCCCGCGTCGATTTTCAGCACCGCGATGTCGGTCGCTTCGTCCACGCCGACAATCTTCGCGCGCAGCTCGCGCTTGTCCGGCAACGTCACCGACACCTCGACGCCGTTGGCCACGACGTGGGTGTTGGTCATGACGTAGCCGTCCGCCGAGACGACGACGCCGGACCCGAGGCTCTGCGCGCGGCGCTCGCTGTAGCCGAACCGTTCCTCCTGATCGTTGAAGAAAAAGCGGAAGAACGGATCGTTCGCGAAGGGAGAATTCGGCGTGCGGACGACCTGGGTCGAGGAGATGTTGGTGACGCTGCCGATCGCCCGCTGGGCGACGGCCGTCAGGTCCGGCATCCCGCCGGCGACGGCCAGGCTCGGGCGCTGAGGGGCCGCATCGGCCGCGGGTTCGGCGGCGGCCGCTGTCGCATCCGTGCGCGAACGGCCGGTCAGGGCCAGCCCCGCCATCAACCCGAGCGTCGTGAACAGGACCAGGACAGCAGCGCGTCGAAACATCATCGAACCTCAATCGTGCGGAGCGGCGGCTCGGGCAGCTTCGGCAGCGTGACGGTCAGCACGCCGTTGGTCAGGTCGGCGGAGACTCCGTCGACGTCCACCTTGCCGGCGAACGCGAACGTCCGGGTGAAGGCCCCGTGGCCGCGTTCGACCTGGTGAAAGTGCAGGACCTCGCCGCCGCTCGCGGCGTGATCCGTGCGCTGCCCGCGGATCGTCAGACGGGAGTCCTCGAGCTTCAGCTCGATGTGGTCGCGCGCGAGGCCCGGCAGCTCCGCCGAGACGACGTAGCGGTCGTCCGTTTCGTAGACGTCGATCGGCGGCGTCCACGAGTCGGCCTGAGGCGCCGTCAGCCGTTCGAGTCGTTCCTGCCACACGCGAAGGTCTCGCAGCGGATCCCACGGCATAGGGCCGATCGTAGCAGGGAACCGCACCGGGGCCAAGACGCTTCCGCGGGCAGGCCCGGGACCTGTGCTACGATCCGAAGGTTCTGGACGGCGAATTATGGCCTCTATCAACGCGACACGACTCAAGAAGGGCATGCTGATCAAGATCGGGGAGGACCTCTTCCGGGTCCTCGAGCTGCAGCACGTGACCCCCGGCAACCTGCGCGGGTTCGTGCGGATCAAGTTCCGCAACATCCGCAACGGGAACCTGTCGGATCAGAAGCTCCGATCGGAAGACACGATGGACCGCGCGGTGCTGGACGAGCGCGAGATGCAGTACCTCTACAAGGACGGCGACTCGTTCCATTTCATGGACACGGAGTCGTTCGAGCAGCTGCACATCGACGCCGAGGCGCTCGGCGACTCGGTGAACTACCTCATTCCGGACGCGCTCATCAAGGTGGAGTTCTACGGCAGCGAGCCGGTCGGGATCGAGCTGCCGCCGACCGTCGACCTCGTCGTCGAGGACACCGCGCCCGGGCATCAAGGGGGCGACGGCGAGCGCCCAGGTCAAGCCCGCGCGCCTCGAGACGGGGCTGGTCGTCAGCGTTCCCCCGTTCGTGAACCCGGGCGACAAGGTCCGCGTGAGCACGGAGACCGGGGAGTACCTGTCACGGGCGTGATGGTGTCTAAAGTTCTAAAGTTCTAAAGTTCGAACGTTTGAACTTTTGAACACTAGAACTTTGAACTCTAACGGATGGACATCACCCAGCATCGCCCGAACGCCGGCTGGATCGAGGTCATCACCGGCAGCATGTTCAGCGGCAAGAGCGAGGAGCTCATCCGCCGGCTGCGCCGCGCCCAGATCGCGAAACGCAAGGTCCAGATCTTCAAGCCGAAGGTCGACGACCGGTATTGCGAAGATCACATCATCTCCCACAGCGAGATGCGCATCCCCTCGGTCAACCTGTCGTCGTCGCGGGAGCTGCTCGACCAGGTCCGCGACGACACCGAAGTCGTCGGGATCGACGAGGGGCAGTTCTTCGACGCCGAGCTGCCCGCGGTCTGCAACACGCTGGCGGACCGGGGCAAACGGGTGATCGTCGCGGGGCTCGACCAGGACTATCTCGGCAAGCCGTTCGAGCCGATGCCGCAGCTGCTCTCGATCGCGGAATACATCACGAAGACGCTCGCGATCTGCATGGTCTGCGGGTCGCCCGCCAACCACACGCAGCGGCTCGTGGCGAGCAGCGAGCGCGTGCTCGTCGGCGCGCAGGGGACCTACGAGGCGCGCTGCCGGCACTGCTTCGACCCGACGCTCGGGCAGTAATACAATGCCGGTAGCGCCATGCGCTACCTGCCGCTTCTGCTCATCGGTCTCGGCATCGGCTTCTTCGCCGCGAACCTGCGGGTGTTCGTTCAGTTCGTCCGGTTCTCGCGCCTGCGCCGGTCGGCCCTGCTCATCTGGCCGGGGCCCAAGCCCCCCTTTTACCGCCTGCTCTTCGCGCTGGGCGCCGTCCTCAGCGTCGTCATTCTCTACAAGCTGCTCGTGTGGAAGATGCAGCTCGTCGACGTCTTCGGCGAGACGATGATGCTGGTCTATTACGCCTATGCCGTTCCGCTCAGCCTGCGGATCGGGCGCGGCTTCTACGAGGACGGCATCTGGGATGACGCCGGGTTCGTCCCGTATTCGCGGATCGGCGGGCTCACGTGGCGGGAAGGGGAGCAGCTGACGCTGGTGTTGATCTATCGCATGCGCGCCTTCGCCCGGCGCCTCGTCGTCCCCGAGATGTACTACGGCGCCGCCCGGCGCCTGCTGCGCGACAAGATCGCCGCCCACGACATCCATTTCACGGGGAAGACGCTCGACCTGGGCATGCACGACGAGCGCGACGATGTGTAGAGCGAATCCCTAATCACTCATCCTTGAATCCCTGGATCCTCGAATCACCGATTCAGGGATTAGTGATTAGGGATTCGATCCACCCGATTAGCCCCTGCCCGGAGGCCATGGGGTCGTTGAGCCAGCCGGGGGGCGTGAGCCACACGAACGCCAGGATCGCGATGACCATCAGATCGTACTGCCACGTGGCGCGTTCGTAGGTCCAGAAGAACGCGTTCCACAGCACGCGGACGGGGAGCGTGGCGGCGCCCTTCATACGGGCGCGTGCTCGCTGCGGTCGCGCAGCGCCAGGTAGGTGTAGATGATCCGGTCCGCGACGGTGAACACCGACAGGACCCCGATCACCCACAGAACGGCCGCCATCCGGTTCGTGAACGCGCCGATCATGAGGAGCACGATGCGCTCGGGACGCTCCATGAAGCCGACCTTGCACTTCGTGATGATCGACTCGGCCCGGGCGCGCGTGTAGCTCGTCATGATGGCGAACATCATCGCAATCGACGCGACCATCACGTAGTCCGTGCGCCCCTTGCTGGAATAGAGGTAGATCAGCCCCAGGAACAGGGCGAGGTCGGAGAAACGGTCGATGACCGAGTCCCAGAAGCCGCCGAACAGGCTCACGGCGTCGAGCTCGACCGCCACCTTCCCGTCGATGAAGTCGAAGATGTTGGCGAGGAGCATGATCACGCCGCCGGCGATGAAATGGCCGAGCGCGAGCTGCCAGGCGGCCGCCAGGTTGATGAGGACGCCGACAAACGTCAGGATGTTGGGGTGGATCCGCAGCGCCACGCAGGCGCTGATGATCAGCCGGAGCGGGAAGAAGAAGATCCGGCCGATGAGCCCGGTCAGCGTCATATATTTACTGCTCGTGGGGCCCCCCACCCCCACTCGCCGCGCTGCGGCGCTCGAAGACTCGCTCTCCTCGCGCGGGCCGCAGGCGCAGGCCAGGTCGCGGGTCGCTTCAGGTGCCGCGTATCCCGTATCGTATAATGAAAGGTTCAGACGTGCGCCGAAACGCGCGCAGTGTACTGCATGCCGATCCGCGATCTCAAGACCCAGATAGGACGGCTGCCGGAACAGCCGGGCGTGTACCTGTATTACAACGGGCATGGGGATACTCTGTACGTCGGCAAGGCGCGGGTGCTGCGGGACCGCGTCCGGAGCTACCTCGGGGCTCACGGCACCAGCCCGCGCATCGACGCGCTCCTCGACGAGGCCCAGCGCCTCGAGGTCATCGTCACCGACTCGGTCGTCGAGGCGCTGGCGCTCGAGAACAACCTCATCAAGCAGCGCGCGCCCAAGTACAACATCCTGCTGCGCGACGACAAGACGTATCCCTACCTTCAGCTCACGAGCGGCGAGGCGTTCCCGCGCGTCCTGATCGCACGAAGCGTGGAGCGCGACGGGCACTTCTACGCCGGGCCCTTCATGCCGGCCTCGCTGGCGCGCCGGGCCATGTCGCTGACGCACAAGCTGTTCGGGATTCGCTCCTGCAACGAGGCGATTACGGGCGATCGCGCCCGCCCCTGTCTCGAGTTCGACATCAAGCGGTGCGTCGCGCCCTGCGTCCGCGAGCTCTGCACCGAGGACGAATACCGCGTGGCCGTCGGCCACACGAAGCTGTTTCTGGAGGGACGCAACGACGAGCTGCTCACGACGCTGCGCGACCGCATGGCGGAGTCGGCGCAGGCCGAACGCTACGAGCAGGCGGCCCAGACGCGCGATGCCATCCGGACCATTGAGACGCTGCGCGCCCGGCAGCAGAAGATGGCGAGCCCCGGCCACGGCGATCGCGATGCGTTCGGGCTCAAGCTCGGGCCGGCAGGCGCGGTCCTCCAGATCTTCCAGATGCGCGGCGGCCGCGTCGTCGAGCGCATCGAGCTCGTGACCGAAGTGGATCCCCGTGGCGTCCGGCTTCAGCCGGACCTGACCGAATGCGACGTCCTTCAGGCGGCACTGCAGCAGTTCTACGCCGAACGGACGGCCCCGCCGGAGATCCACATCCCGGTGCCGTTTCCCGAGGCGGACGGCGAGCTCCTCGAGGGCTGGCTGTCGGGCGAGGCGGGACGTCGCGTGCGCCTGATCGTGCCCAGGCGCGGCGAGAAGCGCGGCCTGCTCGACCTCGCGGCGCGCAACGCGGAGGTGGCCTACCAGGCGCGCTTCAACGAAAACGTCGCCGCTCACTACGACGCGCTCGAGACGCTGCGCGGCGTCCTCGGGTTGTCCTCCGTGCCGCGCCGGATCGAGTGCTTCGACATCTCGACCATCCAGGGCAGCGAGACCGTGGCGTCGCTGGTCGTCTGCGAAGACGGGCGCATGAAGCGATCCGAGTACCGGAAGTTCAGGATCCGCGGGAATGTGATGGCGTCGGGATCCGCGGGGCCAGACCTGCTCGAAGACCTGCATTCCCCGGCCGACCTGCAGCAGCTCGCCGTCGCCGCGCCCGACGCGCGTTCGCCGCAGCCGGGCTCCCGCTTCCTCAACGACTTCGCCGCGATGCACGAGGTCGTCCTGCGCCGCTACCGCAAGCTGCTCGAGCACGGCGGGCCGTTTCCCGATCTGATCCTGATTGACGGCGGCAAGGGGCAGTTGTCGTCCGCGTATGCCGCGCTGCAGGAGCTCGGGCTCGGGAACCTCGTGGCCGTCGGCCTCGCGAAGAAGGAGGAGCTGATTTTCACGCGCGATCGCGAGGATGCGATCGCGCTGTCGCACGACAGCCCCGCGCTGCTGCTCGTTCAGCGCATTCGCGACGAGGCGCACCGGTTTGCCGTCACGTTCCACCGCCTGTCGCGGACGAAGCGCGATCTGCGATCGGAGCTCGACGCGGTCGGCGGGATCGGGCCGCGCCGGCGCAAGGCGCTATTGACGGCATTCGGCAGCCTCGCGGGCGTGCGCCGCGCGACGCGCGAGGAGCTCATGAAGGTGGTCGGGCCGAAATCGGCCGACGCGGTGCTCGCGCACTTCGCGTCGCAGACGTGAAGCAGCATAAATCCTTGATAGTGAAGCAGTTTTGCCGTAATCTAGGGGGCTTGCGCTGCCGCCCGGAGACTGAATCAGCCGGGAGACCTTTATCACCACGCATCAGCATTCCTGCATGAAACCACGTGTTGTGTCCGGCATGCGCCCAACGGGCAAGCTTCATCTCGGGCATCTTGTCGGAGCGCTGAACAACTGGGCCGGGTTGCAGGCCCAGTACGACTGTTTCTACTTCGTGGCGGACTGGCACGCGCTGACGAGCGACTACGCCGACACCTCCGAGATCGTGGCGAGCGCGCACGACATGGCGGCCGACTGGATCGCCGCCGGCCTCGATCCGGAACGGAGCACGCTTTTCATCCAGTCGCTGGTGCCCGAGCACGCCGAGCTGTTTCTCCTGCTCTCGATGACCGTGCCGATTCCCTGGCTGGAGCGCGTGCCGACCTACAAGGAGCAGATGGATCAGCTGTCCGAGAAAGATCTGTCGACGCTCGGGTTCCTCGGGTACCCTCTGCTGCAGACCGCCGACATCATCATGTACAACGCGCACTTCGTCCCGGTCGGCGACGACCAGGTGCCGCACCTGGAGTTGAGCCGGGAAATCGTGCGGCGCTTTCACAACTTCTACGGCGAGCTGTTCGTCGAGCCGAAGCCGCTGCTGACGACGTTTCCACGGCTGCCAGGGCTCGACAACCGCAAGATGTCGAAGAGCTACGGCAACACCATCGACCTCTCGGACGACGCCGAAACCGTGCGCAAGAAGGTGATGCGCATGTACACCGACCCCAAGCGGGTACGGGCCGACATTCCCGGCACCGTCGAGGGGAACCCGGTGTTCATGTACCACGATGCGTTCAACCCGGACGCCGCCGAAGTCGAGGACCTCAAGACCCGCTATCGGGCGGGCACGGTGGGCGACGTCGAGGTCAAAACCAAGCTCGCGAAAGCGCTGAACGGAGTCCTCGAGCCGATGCGCGCGCGCCGCGCGGAGCTGCAGTCGAAGCCGGAGGCCCTGAAAGAGATCCTCCACGAGGGCTCGCGGAAGGCGCGCGGCATCGCGCAGGAAACCATGGCGCGCGTCCGGAGCGCGGTGAAACTAGACTATCGGTAGCCGGGAAGTCAGAGTGGACAACTCCCAACCGCCAACTCCCAACTCCCAAAGTGTCTGGGGGTGAAAGTCGCGGCGAGTTTCACCCAGCTGGTACGAGCCGGGCGCCTTGGGAGTTGGGACTTGGAAGGTTGGGAGTTGTCTCCGTAACAGCAAATGGAACCACTGGAATTCGAATCCATCCTCGAAGCGTATCCCGTCCGGCTCGAACACTTCGAGGGGCCGCTGGACCTCCTGCTGCACCTCATCAAGAAGCACGAGGTCAGCATCTACGACATTCCGATCGCGGCCATCACGCAGCAGTACCTCGACTACATCGACGTGATGCAGGAGATGAACCTCGACGTCGCCGGGGAGTTCCTGGTCATGGCGGCGACGCTCATCCACATCAAGTCGCGGCTGCTGCTGCCGCGCGTGGACCCGTCGCAGGAGGATCCGGACGAGGATCCCCGCGAGGCGCTGGTGCGCCGGCTGCTGGAGCACCAGAAGTTCAAGGCGGCCGCCGAGCTGCTCCACGAGCGGGAGACGCTGCGCAGCGCGCAGTGGACGCGGCCCGACGGCCCGATCGCCGAGATCGCCGGCGAGGCCCCCGAGCCCGAGATCGAGGTCGATCTGTTCAGCCTGATCGCGGCCTTCCGCTCGATCGTCGAGCGCGCGAAGCAGCGGCCCAAGGTCTACCTGCCGGGCGAGCAGATTCCCATCGAGGATCGCATCGAGCAGCTCATGACGATGCTCTCCGAGACCGAGGCATGCGGCTTCGAGGACCTGTTCGCCGACGTGCAGACGCGCGCCGGGATGATCGTCACGTTCCTGGCGATGCTCGAGATGATTCGGCTGAAGCTGATTCGCGTGTTCCAGTCCGGCGCGATGGGCCCGATCCGCGTCTACAAGCGGGCCCGGCCCTCCGACGCGCCCAGGCCGCTGCTCGATCCGGAACAGCGGCACGCCGAGGAAGTGGCGGCGCAGGAGCCCGCATCGGAGGAGGCGATCTCCGACCCGAAGATCACGGAGCCCGTGAAATGAGCGGTGAGCTTCGGGGCACCGTGAACGCCGCGCGTAACAAATCGAGGAACCCACTGTGTCCGACCAGTTGAAACCGATCGTCGAGGCGCTGATCTTCGCATCACCCGAGCCGCTCACCCCGAAGAGCCTGTACAAGCTTCTCGACGGCGAGCCCAGGGAAGATGTCGACGCCGCGCTCAATGCCCTGAAGGCGGACTACGAGCGTCCGGGCGGCCTGCAGATCGTCGAGGTGGCGGGCGGGTACAGATCGTGACGCGGCCGGAGCTGCACGAGTGGGTGCGCAAGTTGTTCCACGAGCGCACGTCGCAGAAGCTTTCCGTCCAGGCGTTGGAGACGCTTGCCGTCATCGCCTACAAGCAGCCGGTCACGGCCCCGGAGATCGCCGAGATCCGCGGCGTCAGCAGCAGCGGGGGCGTCCTCTCGACGCTCGTCGAGCGCCACTTGATCAAGACCGTCGGCCGCAAGCCGGTTGTCGGCCGTCCGTTCATGTATGCGACGACGAGGGAGTTCCTCGATCGGTTCGGGCTGAACGACCTCAGCGATCTGCCGAAGGTCGAGGAGATGTCCGACGCGCTCGGCTTCGAGCTGCCCAACGCGCTCGCCGAGCCGATCGTCACGACGAGCGCGCTCCCGTTCGAGCCGGACGACGCGCCCGAAAGCGCGGCGCCCCAGCCGGCCACGTCTCCCGAGGGTCTCTCGGACGAGACGGTGCACTGATCGAGCCGGGGCTCGGGACTCGGGACTCGGGGCTCGGGACTCGGGACTCGCGCCGACCAGAGACCGAAGACCTGAGACCCACCGACCCATGCAGACCCGCCTCCAGAAAATCCTGTCCACCGCGGGCATCGCGTCGCGCCGCGCGGCGGAGGGCTACATCACGCAGGGCCGGGTGTCGGTCAACGGTCAGACCGTGACCCAGCTCGGCTCGAAGGCGGATCCGGACGCGGACGACATCCGGGTGGATGGACGCCGCCTCAAGACGGCGTCCCGGCGCCTGTACATCCTCATGTACAAGCCGCGGGGCTACATCACGACCCGTTCGGACCCGCAGCGGCGGCCCACGGTGATCGACCTGCTCACCAAGGGCGGCGTCCGCGATTACGTGTACCCGATCGGGCGGCTCGACTACGAGTCGGAAGGCCTGCTGCTGCTGACGAGCGACGGGGACCTCGCCGCGAAGCTGACCCACCCCCGCCACGGCATCCCGCGCGAGTACCAGGCGAAGGTCCTGGGCGTGCCGGACGAGCACGAGTTGGAGCGGCTCGCGAAGGGCATCGTCATCGACGGCCGGAAGACCGCGCCGGCCGGGATCAAGCTGCTCAAGGTCACAGAAGGCAGCGGCCGGCAGCACGCCCTGCTCTCGATCGTCGTCCACGAGGGCCGCAACCGCCAGGTGCGCAAGATGTGCGAGGCGGTCGGCCATCCCGTCGACCGGCTCAAGCGCGTGCGCATCGGCCCGATCGCCGACGCGCACATCAGGCCGGGGGAGTTCCGGGAGCTCGACGCGCGGGAAGTCGCGGCGTTGAAGAGAGCCGCAGGCGCGCACGAAGCCGCGAAACGCCGAAACCGTACGCAAGCCACTGGTGAAGCGCGGCAGGTTGCAGTGCTGGCCTGATCAGCGCGTTCAATGAACGCTATTCCCCCAGCATCCCTTCCCAGAAGCTCACCAGCCTCCACATCGCCATCGCGCCGGCCGACTTGTCCACCTCCGCGTGCGTGATGAGCGGCGTGGCGAGCTGGTCGACCGCTACGCCCCGGCGCCGCAGCGTGTCGGCGAGCAGGTACGACTCGATGGCCGGGATGACGTTGTCGTCGCTGCCGTGCAGCAGGTAGACATGGGCCGCCGGCGCCGCCGCGCGGGCGGGGGAGAGCATCGTGTCGTCGCCGAGCGCCGTGACGTGGGGCAGCAGGATCGGCCCGAGATGCGTGACATCGCGCTCGTTGACGTACTGCATCAGCGCGCGCGCCGGCTCCGGCAGCGCCGCCGCGAGGGTGCGGGCGTGCTCGAATTCCGCGGCGGACTTCGGTTTGTCCACCATGTCGAGCCGCGAGGCCTCGAGAAACGTCAGGATCGCCGCGCGCAACGGGCGCCACCTGGTCGGGCGGGACGACGCGCTCCGCGACGCTCAACAGGATGATGACCACGCCGTAGTCGTGCGGCGGACGGTGCGTGCCGTCCCCCTGGATCCCGGTGCAGAGATACCGCAGCGTGCGCGGCAGATCGCCGTGACCGCCGAACGACGTCACGAAGGCGACGCGGTCGCGGATCGACGGACGCGAGGCCGCGACGATCGACAGGCCGCCCGCGAAGCTGATGCCCATCATCCCGACGCGCCCATCGGGCGCGAGCGCGTTCTGCTGCGACAGCCACAGCGCCGCGTCCTCGATCATGTCGGTCGTTCGAGGGGTGATGCGGTACTGCATGAGGTCGGCGAGCTCCGCGGTCAGCACGGTGTGCCGCACCGCCGCCAGATCGCGGGCGAACTGGACCAGCCGCGGCTCGTCGACGCCGGCGGCGTGGACACCGGGCACGAGCAGCATCGCGCGGTCGGACGCGCCGCGCGGCGTGTACAGCCGGCCGCGAAGCTCACCTCCGCGCCAGGGGATCGTCAGCGCGCGTTCGTCGAAGGCGTTGGTCTCGAGCCGCGCCGCGCTGCGTGCGAATCCCTGCATCCCCGCCGCCTGGACCACGAACGCCGCCGCCCGAAGGTAGCCGTTCGAGGCGTACAGTCCCGCGATCAGGACGACGGCGGCGAGGCCGAGCCAGGCTTTCGTTCTGCGGCGCATTGCGGTGGATAATATCAGCGTGAGCGACCATCGAACGACCCGATCCCGGACCCCGGAACCCGAATCCCGGCCGCGCGAGCGGTCCCTCATCATCGCCATCGACGGTCCGTCCGGCGCCGGCAAAGGCACGATCGCGCGCGCGGTCGCGGCGCGGCTCGGCTACCGCCACATCGACACCGGCGCGATGTACCGCGCGCTGGCGTGGAAGGCGCGGCACGACGGGATCGATCTGGCCGACGAGCCGGCCGTGGCGGCGCTGGCGGCCCAGGCCCGGTTCGAGACCGGCGACGGTCGAATTCGCATCGACGGCCACGACGTCGCGGCGTCGATCCGGACCCCCGAGATGGACGCGGCGGCGGCGATCGTCGCGCGCCAGCCGCGCGTGCGCGAGGCGCTCATCGCGCGGCAGCGCGAGCTTGGCGGGGAGGGGGGCGTCGTGATGGAAGGGCGCGACATCGGGACGGTCGTGTTCCCGGCCGCGGACGTGAAGGTCTTTCTCGACGCGTCGCCGGAGGAGCGCGCCCGCCGGCGCGCGGCCGATCCCTCGCACGCCTCGGGCCGCGGCACCGCGGCCCTCTCGGACGTGGCGACCGCGCTCGCCGAGCGCGACCGCATCGATCGCACCCGCGCGGCCTCGCCGCTGGTCGCAGGCCGGCGACGCGGTGGTGATCGACACCACCGGCCTCTCGATCGGCGACGCGGTGGAACGGGTGCTGGAGGTCGTGGAAAGGGCAGGAGTCAGGAGTCAGGAGTCAGGAGACAGGAGATAGAAAACTCACTCTGTCTCCTGCCTCCTGTTCCTTCCTCCAGTTCAGGTCCTGTCTTTGTAGTCGTCCGAGGAGGCGGGGTCGAGCTCCCAGCGCTTCCGATCGCGCTCCGCGATCTTGTCCGACGCCTTCAGCTCTTCGTTGTCCTCGTCCTGCACGCCGAGCGCCTTGCCGATGTCGTCCACGCGATCCTGATCGGGCGTCGGATTGTCGCCGCCCGGCGCTTCGTCGCCCACCGAGTACGCGTCTTCCCAGCTCGCGTCGACGTCGCCGGCCGTGATCTCCGGGCTGACCTCGTTGTGCTCGAGCCTCGCCTCGCGCAGCTCGTGGCGTCCGCTCCGCGCCGCCGACGGCCGCCGATCCAGGTTCAGGCTCGACGGCACGCCCTGGATCGACTCCTCGACTTCGCGCAGCTGGCGACGCGCGCGCTCGAGGCCCGGAGCGCGGCGCGTGTTGCCGGCGCCGGCCGCGGTGCCGGTCGAACGCTTCGTCGGCATGGGGTTGGTGGGCCCCTTGACCAATCGCCCGGTCTCCGGCGTCTGATCGAGGTCGCGCTCGAGGCCGGTCCCGCCGGCTCTGGGCTTCGCCGGCGTGCGGCGGGCCGGCGCCGCCTTCTTGCGCGCGCCGGCGCCGCGCAGTTCCTGGAGCGAGCGCGGCTTCTTGCCGGCCGGCGCCTTGGCGCGGGCGGCTTTGCGCGAGGCCGGCCGGGCGGCCTTCCGGCTGGTCTTCCGGGGCACCGCGGAGACACGCTTGGATCGCGATCCTCGGGCGGATGCCCGAGCGCGCGGGCTGGCTCGTCTGTTCGACGGCGTCCGTTTCTGTCCCTTCGTGGACTTCCGCGCGGCGCGGGCTTTCTTCCGTTGTGCCGCTTTCTTGGCCATGGTGGTTGATCCCCGTGTCCGTCGCGTCAGTGGGACGGCCGCTCGGTCCGGCCGGCGGCCGCCGCGCGCGTTGACGGCGGCCTGTAAGTGATGTATCCTCTAGTGCTTATCGCAATCAAAGCGAAGCCAACCTACAGCCCGCCGGAGCTGCGATGCCGGCCAGTACCGATCGAGGAGGCCCGTTCAGCATGGCAAGTGAAAATCCGACGCTCAACAATCCTAAAGGAGGTGGCACCGGGACCGCTGATCTCAAGACATCGGGATTCTCCTCGATGGACGATCATGTCGACCCGCAGGAGTACGCCCGCCTCCTTGACCTTTACGATAACAGCTTCCGCAACATCGCGGAAGGCGAGGTCGTGAAGGGTACCGTCCTGAAAGTGACTGCATCCGAGGTCATCGTCGACGTCGGCTACAAGTCCGAGGGGATCATCCCCATCGACGAGTTCGTCGACGAGACCGGCCAGATTTCCGTCCAGCCCGGCGATACCGTTGACGTGCTGCTCGAGCGCACCGAAGATCGCGAAGGCTACGTCGTCCTCTCCCGCGAAAAAGCGGAGAAGATGAAGATCTGGGACGAAGTCGAGAAGGCCTACGCCGAGAAGAAGGTCGTCATCGGCCGCGTCATCGAGCGGATCAAGGGGGGGCTGGCGGTGGACATCGGCGTCCGCGCGTTCCTGCCCGGCTCGCAGATCGACGTCCGGCCCGTCCGCAACCTCGACGCCCTGCGCGGCCAGGAGCTGCGGATGCGCGTCATCAAGGTGAACAAGAAGCGCGGGAACATCGTGCTGTCGCGCAAGGTGCTGCTCGAGGAAGAGAACGCCGAGAAGAAGAAGCACACGCTCGACACGCTCGCCGAGGGCAAGGTCCTGCGCGGCGTCGTCAAGAACATCACGGACTACGGCGCGTTCATCGATCTGGGCGGCATCGACGGCCTGCTCCACATCACCGACATGTCGTGGGGCCGCGTCTCCCACCCCTCGGAGCTCTTCAAGGTCAACGACGAGATCGACGTCATCGTGCTGAAGTACGACCCGGCGACCGAACGCGTGTCGCTCGGCCACAAGCAGCTGATGAACGACCCGTGGTCGAACGTGATCGAGCGCTACCCGGTGGGCGCGCGCATGAGCGGCAAGGTCGTCAGCCTGACCGACTACGGCGCGTTCGTCGAGCTCGAGCCCGGGGTCGAAGGGCTGATCCACGTCAGCGAGATGTCGTGGAGCAAGCGCGTCAAGCACCCGTCGAAGATCCTCAACGTCGGCGACAGCGTCGAGGCGATGGTGCTCGGCGTGGATCCCGGGGCGCGGCGGATCTCGCTCGGCCTGAAGCAGGTCGAGAGCAATCCCTGGCACGAGCTGTCGGAGAAGTACCCGATCGGGACGAACATCACCGGCAAGGTGCGCAACCTGACGGAGTTCGGCGCGTTCGTCGAGGTGGAGGAGGGGATCGACGGCCTCATCCACATCTCCGACATGTCCTGGAGCAAGCGCCTGAAGCACCCGTCCGAGGTCCTGAAGAAGGGGGACACGGTCGAGGCGATGGTGCTCAACATCGACGCCGAGAACCAGCGGCTCTCGCTCGGCCTCAAGCAGCTGCAGACCGACGTGTGGGACGAGTTCTTCACGCAGCACCACATGGGTGACGTCGTCGAGGGGAAGGTCGTGCGCATGACCAACTTCGGCGCGTTCGTGGAGCTGGTCGAAGGGATCGAGGGGCTGATCCACGTCTCCGAGTTCGACGACTCGCAGCAGGCGGGCAAGGACGGCAAGCTGGAGCTCAACGTCGGCGAGACGTACCAGATGAAGATCATCAAGCTCATCGCGGCGGAGCGGAAGATCGGGTTGAGCATCCGCGCGCTGAAGAACGACGAGTTCCGGGCGGACTGGGAAGCCTACACGGAGACGACCGGACGTCCGGAAGTCACGCTGGGCGATCACTTCAAGCACCAGCAGTAAGCAGCTGCCCGCTTCCCGCTTCCTGCTTCCCGTGCTTTCGGCGGGGAGCGGGGAGCTGGGAGCGGGAAGCTGATAGCGAAAGGGCCCCTATGAACACCGGCAGCATGACGAAGGCGGAGCTCGTCGAGGAAGTCTCGCGGGTCTCGGACCTGACCAAGAAGCACTCCGAGGTCATCGTCGACACCGTCTTCAAGAGCATCATCGACGCGCTGCATCGTGGGGAGAAAATCGAGCTGCGGGGGTTCGGCAGTTTCCGCCTGCGCCGCCGCGAGCCCCGCAAGGGCCGCAACCCGAAGACCGGCGACAAGGTGGACGTGCCGCCGAAGAAAGTGCCGTATTTCAAGCCGGGGAAGGAGCTCAAGGAGCTCATCAACCGGGAGCCCGAGGGCGCGCCGGCGCCGCCGACCAGCGCCGCGGTGGCGGTCGACACCGACATCGCCGGCGTCTGAGCATCTCGATCGATGGACCGATTATGGAGCCCCTGGCGGCTCGCCTACATCATGCGGGGAGGCGAGGCCGGGGGCTGTGTTTTCTGCGATGCCCTCACCGAGCCCGACGCCGAGCCGCTGATCCTCTTTCGCGGCCCCACCTGCTACGTCATCCTCAACCTGTATCCATATAACAACGGCCACCTGCTGGTGGTGCCGAACCGGCACATCGCGTCGCTGGCCGCGGCCACGCGCGACGAGCTGTGCGAGCTCATCGAGCTGACGCGGCGGGCCGAGCTGGCGCTCACCGAGGGGTATGCCCCGCAGGGCCTGAACATGGGCATCAACCTTGGGAAGACGGCGGGGGCGGGCGTGCTCAATCACCTCCACCTGCACGTCGTGCCGCGGTGGAACGGCGACACGAACTTCATGACGGTCGTCGGGGAGACGCGGGTGTTGCCGGAGGAGTTGCCGGAGACCGCGAAGAAGCTCAGGCCGATCTTCGACCGTCTCGCGTCGGAGGTTGCGGGTGCGCTCGCAGAGCGGCTGCTCGCTGGGTAGCTGCGCGGTCTGATCCCGAAACTGCTCACTGCAGCAGACGCAATCCCGCCCCTACCGTGCCGAGCGATAGACCGTGATTCCCCACATGTCCGGATCGTCGGGCGGCGCGGCGTTCCAGTCGCCGAACGCGTGCGAGCCGTCGGTCTCGTAGCGCAGGACGTATTCGCCCGGCGGCAGCTTGATGGTGCCCTCGAAGCGGCGGTTCTTGCCGGCGCCGCCGGCGTGCTCGGTGATCCGGTACGTCATTTCCCACACACGGCGGCCGGTCTTCGCGTTCTCGATCCAGCCGTAGTCGTGCATCTCGCCGCCGCTGCCTTCGCCGAGCGCGTAGATGCGGACGTCGCTGTCGCGATCGAGCGTGAAGCGCTTGCGGAGCTGGTCGTCGTCCCGCACCTCGGTGAGCTGCGCGAGGATCGACGGATCGCCCTTGTCGTCGTAGCGGGCGACGGCGCCGGGATCGAGCGTGCCCTGCGGCGCCAGGACGGTGATGCCCCATCGACGGCCGTCGGGCGGGGCCGAGGCGTTCCATTCCTCGGCCGAGTGCGAGTCGTCCGAGATGTAGTGCGCGATGTAGCTGCCTTTCTCGAGGCGGACCGTCGTGTCGACCAGGCGGTTCTTGGGATCGCCGCCGGCCCCTTCGGTGTCGTCGTAGCGCATCTCCCAGACGCGCTTGCGCGACGCGGCGCTCGTGATCCAGCCGTAGTCGAACATCTGCCCGTTGCGCCCTTCGCCGAGCGCGTAGATGCGCACGTCCATCGGACGCGCGAGCGTGAATCCCTGCTTGCGCGACTCGCCGTTGCCGATGCGCGTCAGCGCCAGGATCGTCGCGCGCTCCGGCACGTGCTCGTAGGTAAAGCGCGACACGGCGGCGCGCGCGGCGGCGTCCTTGACGGCGATGGTCAGGCCCCAGGCGTCAGGGTCGTGTGGAGGCGGCGCGTTCCATTCAGACGGATCGTGGGTATCGTCGGTCGCGTAAAAGACCGCGTACCGTCCCGGCAGCAGCGTCTGGGTGAGCGCCACCATGCGGTTCTTGTCGGCGCCCCCGGCGGGCGCCGAGTCGCGCCACGTCAGTCTCCACACCTTCGCGCGCGTGTCGGCGTTGATGATCCAGCCGTAATCGAACTCGCCGTCCTCGCGGGCCTCGCCCTCGGCGCGGATTTCGATGTCCGTGGGCTTCGAGAGCGAGAATCCGGCCTGCTGGAACAGCTCGCCCGATCCGGCGTGGAGCGCGACGACGGCGGACGCGTCGGCCGCCTGCCGGAGCCGCTCGACTTCGGCGGCCGCGAGCCGCTGCCCGTTGCCGCGCACGATCAGCTTGAAGTCGTCGATCCGCTCGTCGCCGAACCAGTGCCACTTCCGCGACTGCGCCTTCCCGTCGTCGTTGGTCCAGTATTCGCCGTCAGGGAATGCCGAGTAGTAGGCCGCGTACGATCCTCCGGGCAATCGCACCGTGCCGTTGAACAGGCGGGCGCTCCGCGACCCCGGCGTCGTCGCCGCCTTGCTCAGCTCCCACACGACCTTGCGCGTGGTCAAATCGAGAATCCACGCGTTGCCGGGCCATGGATTCGCGCGGCCTTCGCCGTTCCACATCGTGCGGATCTTCGCGACCGTGCCGCGGAGCGGCCGAGGGCTCCGCGCCGGTGGCTTCGATCTGGACATCCTGGGGCGAGGCGAGCGAGAACGCCTCGGTCTTGACCTCGCGTGGCGTCAGGCCGTGGAGGTCGGCCAGCGTGGCGCGGGACTGCGGCGCGGAGATGGTGACCGCCGCCGAGGCCGTCAGCACCGCAAGCCAGTGAGGTTTGATCCCGAATTCCATCGAAGCCTCCAAGAGGCGCGGCCCGGAAGCCGCGCGGGACGTGCGCGTCCCCGATCTCGACTTAGGACGGGCGGCGGGACGAATTGGTTCGCAAATTGCCGGAATCGCCCATTTCGACCACGTCCGAGCCTGCGTACCAGGGTCAGACCCCAGTCGCCGGGGTCGTGACCCCACGTCGAACTATTCGAGGCCTGTCCCCAAAGCCGTATGGACTTTAGGGGACTCTGACTCGACACAGAGACACCTTACCATTCTGAAAACCACGACAAACTGCGTCTTCCGCGCTGACCGCAGACTACGGGGTCTGACCCCAAGCATCCGTGTAGGTCCTGATCCCGGATCGGTTGACGGTGATTGCGACGATTTCCGCGACTCCATCTCGCGCTACATTAAAAAGACGATGATCCTCGAGCTGACTGAGGCGCAGGCGTCGTTCCAGGCGGAAATCCGGCGATTCGCCGCCGACCGGGTCGCACCGGAGGCGGTCGGCATCGACGAGCGGGGCGTGTTCCCTCGCGAACTGATCCGAGAGGCCGCCGCGCTCGGGCTGATGGGGGTGACGATCCCCGCCACCTGGGGAGGCGCCGGGCGCGACTACGTCAGCTACGCGCTCGCGGTCGAAGCGCTCGCCGAGGCCAGCGCGGTCATCGCGGTCATCGCGGCGGTCAACAACTCGCTCGTCGCCGAGCCCATCGCCGAATTCGGCAGCGACACTCAGACGACAGACGTGGCTCCGGCGGCTCGCGACCGGCGACGCGCTCGGCGCGTTCGCGCTGTCCGAGGAGCACGCCGGCTCGGACGCGGCCAACCAGCAGACGTTCGCGCGGCTCGACGAACAGGGCTACGTCATCAACGGGCGCAAGGTGTGGGTGGCCAACGCGGAGGCGGCCGACCTGCTGATTCTCTTTGCCGCGACACAGCCGGGCATCCGCGGACGCGGCATCAGCGCGTTCCTCGTGCCGATGGACACCCCGGGCATCACGCGCGTGATGACCGCCGACTCGCTCGGCGTCCGCGGCCTCGGGTGCATGGACCTCGAGCTCACCGAGTGTCCGCGTGGGCACGGACGCGCTGCTCGGCACCCCGGGAGACGGCTTCCGCATCGCCATGTGGGCGCTCGACGGCGGACGCGTCGCGATCGCGGCCCAGGCGCTCGGGGTCGGCACGGCGGCGCTGCGCGAGGCCCTCAGCCACGCGAAATCGCGCGAAGCCTTCGGGCAGCCGATCGGCAACTATCAGGCGATTCAATGGATGCTCGCCGATGTCGCGACCGAGCTCGACGCGGCCCGGCTGCTGACGTTGAAGGCGGCCGACTCGGTGGACCGACAGGCCACGACGGCGCAGACGCCTCACGGGGCGTCGACGAAAACGCTCGACGCCTCGATGGCCAAGCTCTTTGCGTCCGAGGCCGCCCATCGCGCCGCGGACAAGGCGATGCAGATCCTCGCGTCGAAAGGGTATCGACGCGGGTCAGTCGTCGAGCGGCTGTTCCGCGACGTGCGGGCGACGGAGATCTACCAGGGGACGTCCGAGGTCCAGCGGATGGTGATCGCGGAGCACATCCTCGGCTGAACTAACCCAGCAGCTGCTTCGCGATCGTCTGCAGCTGCAGGTTCGAGGTGCCTTCGTAGATCTGCCCGATCTTTGCGTCGCGGTACAGCTTCTCGACCGGGTATTCCTTCACGAATCCGTTGCCGCCGAAGAGGTTCACCGCCAGCGAGGCGACCCGTTCGGCCACTTCGGACGAGAAGATCTTGCAGATGGCGGCCTCGGTGAGGAACGGACGGTTCGCTTCGCGCAGGCGCGCGGCGTTGTAGACCGTCAGCGTGGCGGCCTCGACCTCGACGGCGGCGCGCGCGAGCTGATGCTGGACCGCCTGGAACTCCGCGATGGGCTTGCCGAACTGTTTCCGCTCCTTCGTGTACGCGATCGCGTGCTGCAGCGCGCCTTTGGCGAGGCCGATCATCTGCGCGCCGATGCCGATGCGCCCCTCGTTGAGCGTCTCGATGGCGGTCTTGTAGCCCTTGCCGATCTCCCCCAGGACGTTCGCGCGCGGCACGCGGCAGTCTTCCAGGATCAGCTCGCACGTGCTGCTGGCGCGGATGCCGAGCTTGTCCTCTTTCTTGCCGACCGAAAACCCGTCGAACCCCGCGCTCCACCAGGAACGCGGTGATGCCACGGTAGCCGGCGTCCGGGTTGACCGTGGCAAACACGATGAACAGGTCCGCCTCGTTGCCGTTCGTGATCCACAGCTTGCGGCCGCTCAGCACGTACGCGTCGCCGTCCTCGCGCGCGCGCGTGGTCAGGGCGAAGGCGTCGCTGCCGGACGCGGCTTCCGAGAGCGCGTAGGCGCCGACGGTCTTCGCCGCCAGCTTCGGCAGGTAGCGCCGCTTGACATCGTCGCTGCCCCAGCGCAGCAGCGCGTTGATGACGAGCGTGTTCTGGACGTCGACGAGCACGCCGACCGACGGGTCCACGCGCGACAGCTCCTCGACGGCAAGGACCGAGTGAAAGAAGGTGCCTCCCGATCCGCCGTAGGATTCGGGGATTTCGATCCCCATGATGCCGAGGTCGAAGAGCCGATCGATGAGGGATCGCGGGATCTTCGCGTGCTCGTCCATCTCGCGGACGAGCGGACGGATCTGCGCCTCGGCAAACTCGCGCACGCTGTCGCGGAAGATGATCTCGTCTTCGGCGAGCAGGGTGAGCGGTGAGGCGTGCTCGGCGGTTTCCTGGGTCACGGTCGCTCCTCCAGACACCCCGCCGGCGACCCCCGCTCGGCGGGCCCGCTCGGGACAATCGGGACGCCCGGTGCTGAACGGCCAATGTTATCATTGGCCTTCGGCACAGACGGAGCGCGTCCCAAGACTGCGGCCTGGACGCGGGAGTCTAAAGGTCATGAGAATCCGCGCACGCGTTCTCTTCCCTCTGCTCGTTGCCGGGGTCGTCGGCGCAGTGGGTTCCCCGGAAGGGCTGCGCCTGACGGCTGACGCTTCAAGGCCGGGCTTCAGCCCGGCGGCGAAGGTCAGCAGGCGCCACAGCAGACACCCCCAGCGACGCCCGCGCCCGGCGGCGCCCACGCTCGCCACTCAGCCGCCGCCGCCCGATACTCAGCAGCCCCCGCCGCCGCGCATCCGCGTCGGGGTCAACTACGTCCGTGTCGACGTGTTCGTCAACGACAAGGACGGGCAGCCGGTGCTGGATCTGACGCAGGACGACTTCACCCTCGCTGAAGACGGCAAGCCCCAGGTCATCGACGCCTTCAACATCGTCAAGATCGATTCGATCGCCACCGAGGTGGCGTCGGGGCCGCCGCGCGCGATCCGGAACGACTTCGACGAGGAACGCGAGGCGCAGCGCCCCGACGTGCGGCTGTTCGTCATCCTGCTCGACGATTACCACGTGCGGCGCGGCAACGACATGTCGGTGCGCAAGCCGCTCATCGAGTTCGTCCAGAACCAGCTCGCCCCGGCCGACATGGTGGCGATCATGTACCCGCTCACGCCGGTGACCGATCTGCGCTTCAGCCGGGACCGGGACGCCACCATCCGGGCCATCAGCGCGTTCGAGGGCCGGAAGTTCGACTACCGTCCGCGCAACATGTTCGAGGAACAGTACGCGATGTACCCGGCCAGCGTGGTCGAGCGCGTCCGCAACCAGGTCGCCATGGACGCGCTCAAAGGCGCGGCCGTCAAGATGGGAGGCCTGCGCGAAGGGCGGAAATCGATCATCTACGTCAGCGAAGGGCTGACGACGATGCTGCCGGCGCAGCTGAACGATCCGAATGCGTCCCAGCCGGGCGTCAACAACCCCTATCGGGGCCGCACGAACGCGCCCCAGCCGACCGACATGCAGACGCTGACGGCGACGGCCGATCTCAACTCCGACATGTCGCGGGTTTTCGCGGAGGCCAACCGAAACAACACGTCCATCTACGCCGTCGATCCGCGGGGGCTCGCGGTCTTCGAGTACGGCATCAACGAAGCGATCGGCCTGCAGCAGGACGCGACCGGCTTGCGGATGAGCCTCGACACGCTGCACGCGCTCGCGAACAACACCGACGGGCGCGCGATCGTGAACCGGAACGATCTCGCCGCCGGGATGAAGCAGATCATCCGGGATGCGAGCGGCTACTACCTGCTCGGCTACAACTCGACGCAGGCGCCGACCGACGGCAAGTTTCACGGGATCAAGGTCAACGTGAAGCGGCGGGGGCTCGACGTCCGGGCCCGCAAGGGCTACTGGGCCTACACGCACGGAGGACGTCGCCCGCGCGAACGCGGCGGCGTCCAAACCGGAGGCGCCGACCGCCGTGACGTCGGCGCTGAAGGATCTGGCCGCGCCCGTCCGGGATCGTTCGGCGCACTTCTGGATCGGCACGGCGCGCGGCGAGAACGGCGCGACGCGCGTCACGTTCCTCTGGGAACCCGTGCCGCCGATTCCCGGGCAGCCCGTGGAAACCCCGCCGGCGCGCGTCTCGCTGACGGCGCTCTCGCGGGACGGGCGTCCCCTCTACCGCGCCCGCGTGCCCGAACAGCCGGTGGCGTCGACCGGCGCCCCGCCGACCGCAGGCGTCGCCGAGGGCGGTGTCACCAGCTTCGACGTGCCGCCAGGGCAGCTCGAGCTGCGAATCGTGGTCGAAGGGGGCCGGGGGCAGGTCATCGACTCGGTCGCGCGGGAATTGACGGTTCCGGACTTCACGAAGGTGCAGGTTTCCTTCGGGACGCCTCGCGTGTACCGGGTCCGCACGGTGCCGGAGCTGCAGGCGCTGAGAGCGAAAGCCGATGCCGTGCCGACGGTCGATCGCGAATTCAGCCGCACCGAGCGGTTGCACATCCGGTTGGACAGCTATGCGCCCGGCGGAGCGACGCCGGCCATCACCGCACGGCTTCTGAACCGCGGCGGCTCGGCGATGTCGAATCTGCCCGTGCAGACGCCCGCCGGGCGTTCCGCCGAAATCGATCTCCCGCTGTCCGCCCTCGCGGCCGGCGAGTACCTGATCGAGCTGACCGCCAAGACCGAGTCGGGCACGGCGCAGGAGATGATCGCGTTCCGGGTCGGAAGATAAGGTTCTTCAGGGTTCCGCGGGGTTCCACAGGGTTCCGCGAGGTTCTGTTCCACGGGGTTCGCACGGTTCTAGGTTCTGGGTTCGGGCTGAGCCTCGCGGACCACCCGGCGAGAACCGAACCTCGCGGAACCGAACCCCGCGAACCGAACCCCGCGAACCCCGCGGAACCTCGGAACCTGCGGAACCCGGCGGAACCTCGTGGAACCCGGTGGAACCCTGTCTTACGCGTACATCCCGCGCATCTTCGTCACCGTCGCCACGCGGTTGATGGCGACGATGTAGGCGGCCGTGCGCAGGTCGGTCTTGTACTTCACCGACGTCTTCAGCACGTCCTCGAACGCCTCGCACATCTTGGCCTCGAGGCGCTTGTTCACTTCCTCTTCCTCCCAGAAATACCCGTGGCGATCCTGGACCCACTCGAAGTACGAGGTGGTCACGCCGCCGGCGTTCGCGAGGATGTCGGGGATGACGAAGATGCCGCGCTCGTGCAGATGCTTGTGCGCGTCCGGCGTGGTGGGTCCGTTGGCCCCTTCCGCGACGATCCGCGCCCTGATGGCCGGGGCGTTCTCCATCGTGATCTGGTTTTCCATCGCCGCCGGCACGAGGACCTCGACGTCGAGCGCGAACAGCTGCTCGTTGTCGATCGGCTCGCCGCCGGGGAAATCGTCGATCGTCTTGTGCTGCCTCGCGAAGTCGAGCATCTTCTGGATGTCGAGGCCGTTCGGGTTGTAGACGCCGCCCTTCCAGTCGGTGACGGCGACGATCTTCGCCCCGATTCTCGACAGGAGGTCGGCCGAGACCGAGCCCACGTTGCCGAACCCCTGCACGGCGATGCGCGCCGACTTGATGTCGATGCCGAGGTGCTTGGCCGCCTCGCGCGTGACGATCATCACCCCGCGCCCCGTGGCTTCGCGCCGCCCGAGCGACCCGCCCATTTCGACCGGCTTGCCGGTGACGACCGCCGTCTCGGTGTGGCCGACGTGCATGCTGTAGGTGTCCATCACCCACGCCATGACCTGATCGTTCGTGTTGACGTCCGGCGCCGGCACGTCCTTCTGCGGGCCCGATGGCGTCGATGATTTCCGCGACGTAGCGCCGGGTCAGCGCCTCGAGCTCGCGGCGCGACATGCGCGTCGGGTCGCAGATCACGCCCCCTTTGCCGCCGCCGAACGGCACGTGGGCGACCGCGCACTTCCACGTCATCCAGGCCGCGAGCGCGGTGACTTCGTCGAGCGAGACGTCCGGGTGATACCGGATCCCGCCCTTGGCCGGCCCGAGCGTGATGTTGTACTGGACCCGGTAGCCGGTGAAGACCTCGATCTCGCCGTTGTCCATCTGGATGGGGCACGACACCACAATCTGCCGCTTCGGATGCGTCAGGATTTTCCAGATGCCCGGATCCAGACCCAACAGCCGCGCCGCTCCATCGAATTCCTGGAGCATCGCGTTGAAGATGCTGCCGCCTCCTTCCATGATTCTCCTAGCGCCGGCTGTGTCCGCAGCGGGGTCCGGTGGTGTGAAAACCGCAATGAATGACGGCGGTCCACCGCGCAGACCGCCGGCAAAACGCAAACGGATCACCGTAACGTGGAGCCTCGCGTCAAGTCAAGCCGCACACACGAACGCTCGAACATGTCATCGCACACGCCGGTACACGGCCCCGATCCGTCATCGCGGACGGTGATCGTCCTACACCTGACCCTCAGGAATGTTAGTTGACGTACAGATTCGAACTTTGTGACCGGGTATATTGTGCCTCCATATGACTCTTTAACCATCTGTGGACACAGCCCTTCGGCATTTAATGACGGGTTGGCCGACTGCTTGCTCAGTGGGGAGCAACGATTATTGGAGGCCTTATGTCCGTTGAGTTTAATAAGTCATTCATAGCTGCCGTCGTGTTGGTACTCTGAGTACCGCACACGCAAACGCCCAGACGACCGGGCTGGTTGCGGATAATTCGAATTCCCACAACAAGCCGGTCTTCACACAGCTTGTCGTGCTCAGCACCTACGCCGATCGTGAGAACGGCACGTTGACGATTCGCGGCCTCGGGTTCGGATCGCGCACGCCGCAGGTGTGGTGCGAGACGAACCAGATGACCGTTCTCAGCGCGACCGATTCGAAGATCGTCGTGCGCCTGCTTGATACCACGCGGGATGGCACATACCTGTTGACCGTGGCTCGCGGCTACGGGCAGCTGTCGAACGAACGGGATGTGTTCCACGCGAGCGTCCACTCATCGGGATCCAGCAGCACCGGTCCGCAGGGACCTGTCGGCCCCGCGGGACCGAAGGGTGACGCCGGCGTGGCGGGACCACAGGGCGCGGCCGGCGCGGTCGGACCCAAGGGAGACACTGGCGCGACGGGAGCCACCGGCGCGGCCGGAGCCACCGGCGCGGCCGGAGCGACCGGTCCGGTGGGACCGGCTGGCGCGGTTGGCGCAGCTGGACCGGCTGGCGCGGTTGGCGCATCTGGACCGGCCGGCGCAGTTGGACCGCAGGGCGCAGTTGGACCGCAGGGCGAAGCTGGTGCACCGGGCGCGCAGGGTGCCCAGGGCCAGCAGGGAGAAGCGGGTTCCGTGGGTCCGCAGGGTGACGCTGGCGCAACGGGCGCAGCAGGCCCCCAGGGACCGGCCGGCGTGGCCGGACCACAGGGTGTTGCGGGATCCACTGGTCCGCAGGGTGAGACCGGTCCGGCAGGAGCGCAGGGTCAGGCTGGTCCGCAGGGTGTTGCGGGATCCGCTGGTCCGCAGGGTGACACCGGTCCGGCAGGACCGCAGGGTCAGGCTGGTTCGCAGGGCGTCGCAGGTCCGCAGGGCGCCACCGGCGCGCAGGGTCCCGCAGGACCCATGGGACCGATGGGATTCCTCGGCCCGCAGGGTCCGGCAGGTCCGCAAGGGCCCTCCGCCGCCAGCGGGTACCAGGTTGTCGGGACGCCAGTCGGGCCTGTCGCGGTCAACGGCGCTGGCACGCTCACCATTCTTGCCGTGTGCCCCGCGGGCAAGATCGCAATCAGCGGCGGCTACGAATTCACGACGACCACTAACGGTCAGGTATACCCGGCGTCGTTTCCGTTTGCGCCTGATACGTGGAAGGTGACGCTCAAGGTCGCCCAGGTTGGCCCACTGACCTTCACGGCCCGTGCATACGCGGTCTGTGTGACTCAGTAGAGATCGGCCAGTCGCCAGGGTGCCAACCGTGTGGCACCCTGGCGCTTTGGTTCTCGCACCATCGTCCGCCGCTCGAATAGTCCCCGCATCCCCGCTGCGCGCCGCATGCTTCTTATCCCCATCTCCGGAACCGGCTCCGATCGGCGCGGGCTATAATGCAGACAGGATGAAGAGCGTTACGGCCGAGGCGGATAAGCAACGCTGGGAGCGCGACGTGCTCGCTCCGGCGCTCGCCCGGGCTCCCGAGCGCGCTGCCCCCTTCACGACGATTTCTGGCCGCCCCATCGAGTGCCTCTACACCCCCGACGATCTCCCTGATTTCGACTACCGGCGAGACCTCAACAATCCGGGGGAGTTTCCCTACACGCGCGGCATCCATCCCCGGGGCTATCTGGGGAAGCTCTGGACGATGCGGCAGTTTGCCGGGTTCGGCACGCCGGAACAGACGAACGAACGCTACAAGACGTTGCTCGCGGCGGGCGGAACGGGCCTGAGCGTCGCGTTCGATCTCCCGACCTTGATGGGGCGCGACCCCGACCACGAGCTCTCGCTCGGCGAAGTGGGGAAGTGCGGGGTCAGCATCGTCTCGCTGGCGGACATGGAGCGGTTGTTCGACGGGATTTCGCTCGCCGACATCACGACGTCGATGACGATCAACTCGCCGGCGCCGATGATCTTCGCGATGTATCTGGCCGTCGCCGAGAAGCAGGGGGCGGACTGGCAGGCGCTCTCGGGCACGATCCAGAACGACATCCTCAAGGAATTCATCGCGCAGAAGGAGTACATCTACCCGCCGCGCGAGTCGATGCGGCTCATCACCGACGTCTTCGCGTTCTGCTCGAAGGAAGTCCCGCGCTGGAACACGGTCTCGGTCAGCGGCTATCACATCCGCGAGGCCGGATCGACCGCGTTGCAGGAGCTCGCCTTCACGCTGCGCGACGGCATCGAGTACATCCAGTACGGGATCGACGCGGGCCTCGACGTGGACGATTTCGCCCCGCGCATTTCCTTCTTCTTCAACTCGCACAGCGACTTCTTCGAGGAGATTGCCAAGTTCCGGGCGGCTCGCAAGATCTGGGCGGAGGTGATGCGCGATCGGTTCGGCGCGCGGCACGAGCGCTCCTGGAAGCTGCGTTTCCACACCCAGACGGCGGGCGTCTCGCTGACCGCGCAGCAGCCCTACAACAACGTCGTCCGCACGGCGCTGCAGGCCCTGGCGGCCGTGCTCGGCGGGACGAACTCGCTGCACACGAACTCGCTCGACGAAGCGCTGGCGCTGCCGACCGCCGAGGCCGCGACGCTCGCGCTCCGCACGCAGCAGATCATCGCCCACGAGAGCGGCGTGACGGGCCTCGTCGATCCGCTCGGCGGCTCGTATTTCATCGAACGGCTCACGCTCGACATGGAACGCGGCGCGAAGGAGTACTTCGCCACGATCGACGGCATGGGCGGGATGGTGGAAGCGATCGAGGAGGGCTACCCCCAGCGGGAGGTCGCCGAGGCGTCGTACAAGTTCCAGCAGGCGGTTGAAAGCCGCGACAAGGTCATCGTCGGGGTCAACGACTACGTGCAAGCCGGCGAGCCGCCCTTCCCGATTCTGTACATCGACGAGAGCACCGCGGAAAAACAGCTCGCCCGGCTGGAAGACCTGAAGCGGACCCGCGACAACGACGCCGTGCGGCGGTGTCTCGAGTCGCTGCGCGCGACGGCCAGGGGCACCGGGAACACGATGTACCCGCTCATGGACTGCGTCCGCGCGTACGCAACCGTCGGGGAGATGTGCGACGCGCTGCGCGACGAGTGGGGGGAGTACGTCGAGGTGCCGTTGATATAGCTCCCAGCTCCCAGCTTCCAGCTACCAGCGGGAGGCGTAAGCGGGAAGCTGGAAGCGGGAAGCGGGAAGCTGTTTGCGAAAGATCCGCGTCGTGATCGCGAAGCCCGGGCTCGACGGCCACGACCGTGGCGCGAAGGTCATTGCCCGCGCGTTGCGCGACGCGGGCATGGAGGTCATCTATACCGGCCTTCGTCAGACGCCGGAGCAGATCGTCGCGGCCGCGCTGCAGGAGGACGCCGACGCCATCGGCTTGTCCATACTGTCGGGCGCGCACATGCACATCTGCCCGCGTGTGATGCAGCTGCTCAAAGAAAAGGGGCTCGACGACGTGCTGGTTGTGATTGGCGGGATTATTCCGGATGTGGACATTCCAAAGTTGCGGGAGGCGGGTGTGAAGGGAATCTTTCTGCCCGGCAGCCCCATGCAGGACATCGTCACGTTCATCTCCGAGAACGTCAGGTCGCGCGTGGAGCAGGTCTGACATGACGCACAAGCTGCTCCTGGCCGACGACAGCGTCACCATCCAGCGCGTGATCGAGCTCACGTTCGCGGACGAGGACGTGCAGGTGATCGCGGTCGGCGATGGAAAGAAGGCGATCGCGAGCATCCAGGCCGATCGCCCCGACATCGTGCTGGCGGACGTCGGCATGCCCGAGCGCGACGGCTACGAGGTGGCGGCGTTCATCAAAGGGACGGCCGAGCTCGCGCACATCCCGGTCCTGCTGCTGACGGGCGCATTCGAGCCGATTGACGAGACGCGCGCGCGCGCGGTGGGTTGCGACGGCGTGCTGGTCAAGCCGTTCGAGCCGCAGATGGTGATCAGCCGCGTGAAGGACCTGCTCGCCGGACGCAAGCCGGCCGGGGTATGGGCCGCCAGCCCGGCGGCGCAGACGCCGTTGCGGCAGCCGGCGCCAGCGGCCTCGGATCATGGTGCGCCGCCTCTGGCCGGGGGATCGCTCGAGGACTACTTCGATCGGCTCGACGCCGCGTTTGCCAGCCTCGACGGGCCTCCCGGCGCCGCGCCCCCGGCGGCGGCCGCGCCGCGGCCGTCGATCGAGTTCACGCCGCCGCCGGCTCCGCCGCCGCAGGTTCCGCCACCCTATGAGGCTCCCGCGGCGTATCAGGTTCCCGCGGCGGCCATCTCGCCACTCGACGATCTGTCGGGCTGGGATCCCGATCTCGCCGGCGATCCGAAGACATCCGCGCGGTTCGAGCCCGTGGCGATCGCGGCCGAGCCGCCGCGCGCGCCCGCGCCGGCCATCGCGCCCCCGATCGCGGCCGCGCCGCCGCCTCCTGCTCCTGCTCCTCCCGCGCCTGCTCCTCCCGCTCCTCCTCCGCCTGCAGCTGCGGCTCCCGCTCCACCTCCGGCTCCGGTCGTGGCTCCGGCTCCGGTTCGGGCTCCGGCGCCAGCTCCCGCTCCGGCTTCCGCGTACGTGGCGCCGCCAGGGGCCGTCGTTCACGCGGCGCCCATGCCGTCGCTTGCGGAAGCCTTCGCGACGCTGCTGTCCGCCGAACAGGGCCGCCGAATCGCGCCATCGGCACTGGCCGCTCCCATCGTGACCGACCAGATGGTGGACGAGATCGTCCGCCGGGTGATTGCCCGCATGGGCGATCAAGCCGTGCGCGAGACCGTCCTCGATGTCGCGGAACGGCTGGTTCGCGAGGAAATCTCACGGATCAAAGGGGGATAGGCGGCGCGTCGCTGGTGAGGTACCATCAGCGTTTATGCCTGCTGGCTACGACCTGAATCATCCCGCCGCGGTTCCCGACAAGCCGGCGCTCGAAGGGCTCGAGCAGAAATGGATGGCGCGCTGGGACGCCGAGGGGGTTTACCGCTTCGATCGGACCCGTCCGCGAGCCGAGGTCTACGCGATCGACACGCCGCCACCCACGGTGAGCGGCTCGCTCCACGTCGGGCACGTCTTCTCGTACACCCACACCGACGTCATCGCGCGCTTCCAGCGGATGCGCGGCAAGGCCGTGTTCTATCCGATGGGCTGGGACGACAACGGCCTGCCGACCGAGCGCCGCGTGCAGAATTATTTCGGGGTCCGCTGCGATCCGTCGCTGCTCTACGATCCGTCGTTCAATCCCCCCGAGAAGCCCGGCAAGCAGCCGGTGCCGGTCTCCCGGCCGAACTTCATCGAGCTGTGCGCGCGGCTGACCGCCGAGGACGAGAAGGTCTTCGAGCACCTGTGGCGCTACCTGGGCCTGTCGGTCGATTGGGGGATGACCTACGCGACGATCGATCGACGTGCGCAGCGCATTTCCCAGCTTTCGTTCCTGCGGCTCGTGCGGCGCGATCAGGCCTATCAGCTCGAAGCGCCGACGCTGTGGGACGTGGATTTCCGGACCGCGGTGGCGCAGGCGGAGCTCGAGGATCGCGAGCAGCCCGGCGCATACCATCGGATCCGGTTCGCGACCGTGGCGGGCGGAGCCGGGACGGGCGCGTTCATCGAAATCGACACGACGCGGCCCGAGCTCATCCCGGCGTGCGTCGCGCTCGTCGCGCATCCCGACGACGAGCGCTACAAGCCGCTGTTCGGCACCGAAGTGGAGACGCCGCTCTTCGGCGTGCGGGTGCCGGTGAGGGCGCACGCGCTCGCGGATCCGGAAAAAGGGACCGGCGTCGCGATGATCTGCACGTTCGGCGACCTGACCGACGTCGTGTGGTGGCGCGAGCTCGGCTTGCCGGTGCGCGCCATCATCCAGACGAACGGCGCCCTCAAGCCGGTCACATGGGGCGAGCGCGGGTGGGAGTCGATCGATCCGGTGCGCGCGCAGGGGCACGTACGATCAGCTCGCGGGGCTGTCGGCCGCGAAAGCGCGCGTGAAGATCGTCGAGCTGCTCAAAGAGTCGGCCGATCTCATCGGGCAGCCGCGGCCGATTACCCACGCGGTCAAGTTCTACGAGAAGGGGGACCGCCCCTGGAGATCGTGACCAGCCGCCAGTGGTTCATCAAGACGATGGACTTCCGCGAGGAGTTGCTCGCGCGCGGACGGGAGCTGAAGTGGCACCCGCCGTACATGCAGGCGCGGTTCGAGAACTGGGTCAACGGGCTCGCGGGTGACTGGTGCGTGAGCCGGCAGCGGTTCTTCGGCGTGCCGTTTCCGCTCTGGTACCAGGTCCGCGCCGACGGCACTCTCGATTACGCTGCGCGGCTGCTGCCGCCGGAAGATCGGCTGCCGATGGATCCGTCGACCGACGTCCCCGAGGGGTATCGCGCCGACCAGCGGAACCAGCCCGGAGGCTTTGCCGGCGATCCCGACATCATGGACACGTGGGCGACCTCGTCGCTCACGCCGCAGATTGCCGGCCGGTGGGAAGAGGATCCCGATCTGTTCGCGCGTGTCTTCCCGATGGACGTGCGGCCCCAGGCCCACGACATCATCCGCACCTGGCTCTTCTCGACGGTGCTGCGGTCGCACCTCGAATTCGGCACGCTGCCCTGGCGCAACGCGGCGATTTCCGGCTGGGTGCTCGATCCGGACCGGAAGAAGATGTCGAAGTCGAAGGGGAACGTCGTGACGCCGATGGATCTCCTCGAGGCGCACGGATCCGACGGCGTGCGGTACTGGGCCGCGAGCGGCCGCGCCGGCACCGACACGACCTTCGACCCGGGACAGATGAAAGTCGGCCGGCGGCTTGCGATGAAGCTGCTGAATGCCTCGAAGTTCGTGCTCGCGCAGCCGGCGGCCGGACCGGGGTCGCACGGTGCCGTGACGGCGCCCGTCGATCGAGGGCTGTTGACAACGCTCGCCGGTATCGTCCACGACTCGACGGCGGATCTCGATGCGAGTACAACTACACGCGCGTGCTGGAGCGCACGGAGTCGTTCTTCTGGTCCTTCTGCGACGACTACCTGGAGCTGGTCAAGGGGCGCCGGTATGGCGACCAGGGGGCCGAGCTCGCGGCGTCCGCCAACGGCGCGCTGCTGACGGCGCTCTCGGCGATGCTGCGGTTGTTCGCGCCGTTTCTCCCGTTCGTCACCGAAGAAGTGTGGTCGTGGTGGAGGGAAGGCTCCATCCACAAGGCCGCGTGGCCCACGGCGGGGGAAGTGCTCGAGCCGTGCGGCGGGGTCGAAGACACGCGGGGAGTCGAGGCGCTTCAGTTCGCTGCCGCCGTCCTGGGCGCGGTCCGCAAGAAGAAATCGGAGGAGCAGCGGCCGATGAAGACGTTCGTCACGCGGGCTGTCGTCCGCGCCCCCGACGCGTCGCTGGCATTGCTGCCGGATGTCGAAGCGGATCTGCGGGCGTGCGGCCTCATTCGCGAGCTCGAGACCGCAGCCGCCGCCACGCTGCAGGTCGAGGTGGAGCTCGAGGCGCCCCCGCCCGCCGGGCAGGAGCGTACGCTCATGAAGTCGGTGCCGTTCGCGCCGCTCGATCCGGCGCTCTATCGCGAGGCCGTCCGCCGCGCGCTCGCCGAGGATCTCGGCTGGGGAGACGTGACGACCGAGGCGACGATCAACGCGGCGCTCCACGGCCGCGGCGTCATCCTCGCCAAGTGCGACTGCGTGATCGCCGGCCTCGACGTGGCCGCCGAGGCGTTCCGCCAGCTCGATCCCGGAGCGGTCTTCATCCCCGCGCTCGTTGACGGCGATCGGACGGTCAACGGCACCGTGGTCGCGAACGTGCGCGGCGCGGCCGGCGCCATGTTGACCGCCGAGCGGACGGCGCTGAATTTCCTGCAACGGCTCTCGGGGATCGCGACGCTGACGCGCCGGTTCGTGGATGCCGCGGCCGGCGGGATCACGATCCTCGACACGCGCAAGACGACGCCGACGCTGCGCGCGCTCGAGAAGTACGCGGTCCGCGCCGGCGGGGGCACCAACCATCGCTCGGGGCTGGACGACGGCATCCTCATCAAGGACAACCACATCCGGCTCGGCGGGGGCGTGACGGAAGTGGTGCGCAAGATGAAGGCGGCGCGTCAGGAAATGCCGATCGAAATCGAGGCGCAGAGCCTGCAACAGGTGGACGAGGCGGTTGCCGCCGGCGCCGACCTCATTCTCGTGGACAACCTGTCGCTCGACGAGATCCGCGAAGCGGTGCGCCGGATTGGAGGGCGCGCGAAGGTCGAGATCTCCGGAGGCGTCACGCTCGATCGGATCCCGCTGCTCGCGAAAACCGGCGCGGATTACGTGTCGGTCGGAGCGTTGACGCATTCAGCTCCCGCGGCGGATTTGAGCTTCGAGCTCGAGCTGGACTCGTCCGCTGGAACGTCCAGGAAGGCGGGCACATCGACCGGAGCGTCCGCGAAGGCGGGCTTGTCCGCCGAAGCTCGCTCCAGACCAGACTCGGCCACCGGAACGTCAGCGAAGGCGGATGTCTGAGCCGCTGCCCCCGGATCTCGCGGCAGCGCTGACGGCCAGCGCGCCGCGGCGCGGACGGTTCGGGGACCCGGTCTACTATTTTTCGGAAACGGGTTCGACCAACGACGTCGCGGCGGCGCTCGCCGAGCGCGGCGCCCCCGAGGGGGCGACCGTCGTCGCGGCGGCGCAGACGTCCGGGCGCGGCCGATTCGGGCGGACGTGGTTCTCTCCGCCAGGCGCGGGACTTTATGCCTCGGTCGTGTGCCGCAATGCGACCGCCGCGCCGCTGCTGACGCTGGCTGGAGGCGTCGCCGTCGCCGACGCGATCCGTGTGGCGTCGGCGTTGCCCGTGCAGATCAAGTGGCCGAACGACGTGGTCGTCGAAAGCGGCGTGCCGGCGCGACGGCGCAAGCTCGCCGGCGTCCTCGCCGAAGGATCGACCGGGCGCGGACGGCCTGCAGTACGTCATCCTCGGATTCGGCATCAACCTTCGATCCGCCGCGTATCCGCCGGAGCTGGTGGATCGGGCGACGTCGATCGAGACCGAGCTCGGCCGGCCGCCGGACGGCGGCGCGGTGCTCGCCGAAACGCTCGTCGTGCTCGCGGCCCTGTTCGAGCGGCTCGCGGCCGGAGAGGCGGACCCGGTGCTCGCGCGGTGGCGCGCGCTCGCGCCGTCAGCGCAGGGCGCCCTGGTGCAATGGGACACGCCGGCGGGCGCGAGGTCCGGCACCGCGGCGGGCATTGCCGGCGACGGGGCGCTGCTGGTCAACGTCGCGGGGCGCATCGAGCGCGTCATCTCCGGCGAGCTGCGGTGGAGTTGAGCGGTGAACCAGTCCGTCAACTCCCAACCGCCCAACTCCCAACTCCCAAAAAGTCCGGGGTGAACGTCGCAGCGAGTTCCACCCGACCGGTACGAGCCACGCGCCTTGGGGGTTGGGAGTTGGCGGTTGGGAGTTTGACAGGGTTCTTATCACTATGCTGCTAGCGATCGACGTCGGCAACACGAACATCGTCCTCGGCGTCTTCGACGGGGAGCGCCTCGCGGAGAGCTGGCGGCTCGCCACGTTGCGCGAGCGGACGGCCGACGAGGTCGGCATTCTGGTGACGCACCTGTTCGAGCGGAGCGGCATCGCGCTCCACCTCGTCAGCGGCATCATCCTGTCGTCGGTCGTGCCGCCGTTGACGCGCACGATGGAGGAGATGGCGCAGCGCTACTTCGGCCGCGCCCCGCTCGACGGTCGACCCCGGCAGCAACACCGGCATGCCGGTGCTGTACTCGCCGCCGTCGGACGTCGGCGCCGACCGCGTCGTCAACGCCGTCGCGGCGTATGAGGCCTACGGGCGCGCCTCGAAATCGCCGGTCATCGTCGTCGATTTCGGGACGGCGACGACGTTCGACGCGATTTCGGCGGCCGGCGAGTACATCGGCGGCGTGATCTGTCCCGGCATCGGCATCTCCGCCGACGCGCTGTTCCAACGGGCCGCACGGCTGCCCCGCGTCGAGGTGAGGAAGCCGCCGGCGGTCATCGGCCGGACGACCGTCACGTCCATGCAGTCGGGCCTGTTCTTCGGATATGTCTCGATGGTCGACGGCATCGTGGCGCGGATGCGGTCGGAGCTCGAGGGCGGCGACCGCGCCGCCTGCATCGCGACCGGGGGCATGGCCGACATCATCGCCGGCGAAACCGTCGCCATCGAGCGGGTCGATGCCGGATCTGACGCTGCACGGGCTGCGCATGATTTGGGACAGGAACAGAACAATCCCTAATCGCTAATCCTTAATCCCGAATCCCTGATCGTGAATTCCTGATCGCGCCCAACACGCGCGCAGACTCTAGAACGGGCAGGCCGGCCGAATCAGATTCGGGATCGGGGATTTGATGAGGGATTCGGGATCAGGGATTAGCGATTAGGGATTTCATGGACCCAGCGGAGTACTGCCGCGAAATTGAAAGCTACCTCTGTCGCAAGAACGAGGGGCATCTCATCCGCATCGTCGGGCCGGCGTTCGAGCAGGTCTGCGGATGGGCGCAGCTCGGCGTGCCGTTGAAGATTGCGTTCCGCGGCATCGATCAGTATTGCGAGCGCTACTACGCCAAGGGGCCGCGGCGCCGGCCGGTGCGGATCGAATTCTGCGAGCCGGACATCCTCGATCTCTTCGACGCGTGGCGGCGGGCGGTTGGCGTGGCGGGCACCGCGGACAGCGCCGAGCCTGCGCCGCGCAAGCCGTCGCTCGCGGCCCACGTCGAGCGCGCGTCGTCGCGATTGCTGGCCAGCCGGGGGAGTGGTTCACGCTCGGCACAGTTCTCCGCGCGCGTCGACGCGGTCGTGCGGGAGCTCGACGGTCTGGCCGATCAGGCGAAACACGCACGGGGCGAGGCGCGCGTGCAGCTCGTCGAACGGCTCGCGGCGCTCGATGCCGACCTGCTGGCTGCGGCCGGCCTCGAGATCGATCCACAACAGGCGCAAACGTTGAAGCGCGAGGCGGAGGCGGAACTGGCGCCGTTCGGCTCGCGGATGGCGCCCGAGGTTCGCGACCGGGCGATTGGCGCGGCTCACCAGCGGCTGGTGCGTGAGGCGCTGGGCGTCCCCGTGCTCCGATACGAGTAGACGATGCTGGCGCCCGGCGATCTGATCGAGCTCGACGTCGAAAAGCCTGCCGCCGGCGGGCGCATGATCGCGCGCCACGAAGGGCAGGTCGTGCTGGTCCTCGGCGGCATACCGGGCGAGCGCGTGCGGGCGCGGGTGGAGCGCGTCGACAAGCGGCTGGCGTTCGCCTCGGCAGCCGACATCCTGACCGCGTCGGCGGATCGCCGCGCGGTGTTCGCGGATCCGCTCTGCGGCGGCTGCGTCTACGCGCACATCGACTATCCGCGGCAGACCGCGCTCAAGGCCGAAGTCATCGCGGACGCGTTCGTCAGGATCGGCCGCATTCCGCTCGAGTCGCCGGTCGCGGTGGCCACGTCGCGGGAATCCGGCTACCGGCTGCGCGCGCGCCTGCACGTCGCCGGCGGCCGGCCGGGCTTCTTCCGTGAGGGGACGCATCAGCTCTGCGACGCCGGCGCGACGGGGCAGTTGCTGCCCGAATCGGTGACCGCGATCGAGGCGGCGCTGTCGGCGCTGGGCGCCGGGCGCCAGGGACGTGGCGTCGATCGAGATCAGCGAGAACGTCGCGGCGGACGAGCGCGCCTTGCACCTCGAGCTGTCCGGGCCGGCGCCTGAGGAGGGAATTCTCTCGACCGCCGTCGCCGCGGGACGGTTGACGGGTTGCACCGCACGCTCCGCGAACGGCGCCTTCGCGACGGCGGGCAATCCGGCCGTGTCGGATCCGCTCGCCGCGCTGACCGCCGGCCGCGCCTCCGGCGGCGAGCTTCGACGGCATGCCGTGTCGTTCTTCCAGGGCAACCGCTTCCTGATCGCCGATCTCGCCGGCGCCGTGATGGACGCCGTCCTGCCAGAAGGGGACGTCCTCGATCTGTACGCGGGGGTCGGCCTGTTCTCTGTGTCGCTTGCCGCCGCCGGACGCGACCGCATCACGGCGGTGGAAGGGGACCGCGAGAGCGGCGCCGATCTCCTGCGGAACGCCGTGCCGTACGCGAGCGAGCTTCAGGCCATCGTCGGCCGCGTGGAGGAGCACGTGCGCCGCCGCACGGCCGTGGGGACGGTCATCGTGGATCCGCCGCGTACCGGCGTGTCCAGGGAAGCGATGGACGCCATCGTTCAGATCCAGGCCTCACGGCTCGTCTACGTCTCGTGCGATCCGCCGACGATGGCGCGGGATGCGCGGCGGCTTCTCGACTCGGGGTATCGCCTGGCGTCGATGCAGGGGTTCGATCTGTTCCCGAATACGCCGCACGTGGAAGCTGTGGGCGTATTCGACAGGAGCTGAGGCAGCGGAGGGGACGGAGATAACGGATCGGCGGGCATTAACACGGAGGAACGAAGCAACGGAGCAACGGAGAAGAAGAATTCTTGTTTTTCCCTGACCAAAAACTCCGTTCCTCCGTTTCTCCGTTGCTCCGTGTTACAGCCCGTCGTTGCTTCTGTGCTCTCCGCTTGCTCCGTCCTCTCCGCTCCCTCGCGCCGCCAGACGCTCTCTCGCGGCGCCCACGAACGCATCGAACAACGGCCGGAACTCGCCGGTGCGCCAGAAATTCTCCGGGTGCCACTGCACGCCGACGCAGAACCGGGCCTCGGGAGACTCGATGCCTTCGATGATGCCGTCCGGGGCCGCGGCGGTCGCGACGAGCCCGTTGCCGAGCCGTGCGACCGATTGATGGTGCCGGCTGTTGACCCGGCACGCGCACGCGGCGTCCACGGCGCTTCCGAGCGCCTCGTACAGGCGCGATCCGCGCACGATGCGGACGTCGTGCGCCACGCAGTCCTTCGGGACGTCGATGCTGTGCGTCAGCTCCGTCGGCTCCGACGACGGGATGTCCTGCACGAGGGAGCCGCCGGCGGCGACGTTGAGGACCTGCGCCCCGCGGCAGATCGCCAGGAGCGGCAGGTCCGCGTCCATCGCGCGGCGCGCGAGATCGATCTCGAACTCGTCGCGCCCCGGCTCGGCATCGTAGACTTCGGGATGCCGCGCCTCGCCGTAGAAAGCCGGATCGACGTCGCCGCCGCCCGTGAGCACGACGCCGTCGAGCTCCGCCACGAGCGCCCGCGGGCTCTCGCTGACGTCGAGCACGCGCGCCGTGGCGCCTGACTTCTCCACCGACGTAACGTAGTCGTCGAGCCGGCCACACCGCGTCACGCCGATTACTGGTCGGGTTGGATGGATCATGAGGCTGACCGTTCTTTGTTCTTGGTTCTTGGTTCTTAGTTCTTGGTTGTTTCGTTCAACGTTCTTTCGTTTTCTTTCGTTTCGTTCTTCGGCTTAGTTGCTCGGGTCCTCGCAATCAACCGGCTGGAACCGGCTGCCGAGAACGAAAACGAACTAGCAACGCAGAACCAAGAACGGAGAACCGAGAACGTCTCCTACATCTTCACCGGAACAGTGCACCCCATCAGCTCGAGGGCTTTTGTCAGTTGCGCACGATAGTAAATGACCGCGGCCGCGCGCCAGGCGCGGACGTCGGGCCGCTCTTCCTTGATAATCGAGTGCTTGTGGTAGAAACCGTTGAACACCTGCGCGAGGCCGAACGCGTACTTCGTGAGCACCGACAGCTCCAGCGTGCGGACCGCCTGTTCGGCGATCTCATCCAGGTGCGCGGCCTCGAACATCAGACCCCACAGGTCGTGCGCTTCGTCGTCGTCCGCGGTCAGCACCGTATCGGGGGCACCCGCCACCGCCGACAACACGCCGGTTTCGTCCTCGCCGTGCCGTTCTTTCAGGTTCTTGAAGATCTTGTTCGCGCGGACGGCCGCGTACTGGAGGTAAGGACCGCTCTCCCCCTGGAAGTTCAGCGCTTCGTCGATGTCGAACACGATGACCTTGCCGCGCGAGAACTTGACCATGAAATACCGGACCGCAGCCGTCGCAATCATCTCCGCAATCCGGTGGACCTCGTCCGGCGATAGCTCGGTGTTCCGGGAGACCACTGACGCCGCTTTATCGGTGAGCCGATCGAGCAGGTCATCGGCCTTGACGCCGAGGCCCTTCCGGCCCGAGACCTCCACGAAGGGCCGATCCGCGTCGGCGCTCGTGTCGTAGCCGAGCTCGCGCGCGGTCGCATGCGAGAGGGCGACCATCTCGTACGAATAGTGGATCGAGTTGGCCGCCTGTGCCTGATAGCCGAGCGCGGCCAGCGCCTGCTTCAGCAGCTTCTGCAGGTAGGACTGCCGCGTGTCGATGACGTTGCACACCCAGGAGGCCCGCCCGAAAGCCGGTGCGCCGGCCGCGGCGGAGCCCGGATCGGACGTCGTCGACCACAGCGGCGGGCTTCCGTCCTCGAAAACCCGATACAGGAAATCCTTCCCGAGCAGGCCGAACTTCCAGAGCTGGTACGCCATGTCCTTGCCGACGTACGTGACGGTTCCGTCCGAGCGGACGATGACCTTCTCGCGCGGTTCACCGGCGTCACCCTCGGCATCGGCGTCGCCCGATCCCTCACCGCTGCTTGCTGTGGCGTCCGCTGCGGGCGCGCGCGACGAGCCGGGCTCGCCGGCCGTTTCGTCGATCTGCATGACCCAGCAGCCCTCGAGCTTGCCTTCGGTCTGGAGGAACACGGCGCCGGTCTTCTTCAGGAACTCGAAGGCGTGCGTCCAGAAGTGCAGGCGCAGGATATCTCCCTCCCACGTGAGGAGATCGTAGCGGATGTTCATGCGCCGCATCGTCTTCACGTGCGCGCGCACGATCCGGTCGGCGACGAACGCGGCGAGGGCGGCGGTGTCGTTGCCGCCGCGCTCGATGTCGTGGAGCGCCGTGGCGCGGATCTTCAGCCGCGTCTTGTCCTCTTCGTACCATTCCGTGACGCGCGCGTACAGATCCCAGCAGTAGTAGTCGAATCGTTCGGCGCCGGCAATCGCGCGGACCTCGTCGAGCGTCTTGTGTTCCAGCTCGCGGAAGCCGACGGCGACATCGGCGACCTGGACGCCGGTGTCGTCGATGTAGTTCTGGATCTCCACCTCGCGGCCGAGGAACCTGAGCAGGCGTCCGAGCGCGTCGCCGAGCGCGGCGTTGCGCAGATGACCGATGTGCGCGGCCTTGTTGGGGTTGATCGCCGTGTGCTCGACGATGGCCTTGCCCTCGCGCGAGGTCTCCGCGGCCGGCCGGCCGCTCAGCCACTCGCGGGCAAAAGCGGGGCGGTCGAGGAAGAAGTTGACGTAGCCGTTGGGCGCCGCCTCGATGCGCGAGAAGCCGTCGACGGTCCCGAGCCCGGCGACGATCTCCTGCGCGATGACGCGCGGCGCCTTGCGGAGCCGTCGCGCCAGCTCGAATGCCAGCGGAACGGCGAGGTCGCCGAGCGCGCGGCGCGGCGCGGCTTCAACCGGAATGGCGGCCAGCGCCGGATCGTCGGCCGGGATGCTGTAGAGGCGGCTGACGACCTCGGCCATGCGGGCGCGGACGAGTCGATGAATCGGCAGAATCATGAATTGGTGATCGGTCCCGTGACCGTGGCGTCAGTCGTGATACGATCTTCAATCGGTTGCGGCTTCAATTCAATCAATCCTTTGGCGCGCTCGTAATCATGCGGCGTGTTGACGTTCAGGAAGACCCGCTCCTCCATGCCCAGTATGTCGGGGCCGAGCTCGGCGATGCGCACGCCCTGCGGGAGCACTGCGGCCTGCAGCGCGCCCCTCGCCATGCGCGCGCGGATGTCCGGGAGGCACGCGCGGGTGTAAATGGCGCAGAGCGGTTCGTACCCGCGGGCGCCCTTCGGGATGACGAGGTCCGCGTCGGCGATCGCGGCCATGCGTCCGAGGAACTCCGCGGACAGAAAGGGCATGTCGCAGGCCACGACGAGCGTGCGATCGCACGGCGAGCGCAGGATCGCCGTGTAGATGCCGCCGAGCGCTCCCATGCCGGGGACGTCGTCGGGCACGGCCGTGAGGCCGCGCGCGGACCACTCGGCAGCGTCCGGGCCGACCACGAACACCGGCGACGCAACGGTGCGCAGCGCCTCCAGTTGACGGTCCACGATGTGCGTGTTCCCGAGCGGAAGCATCCCCTTGTTGACGCCGCCGAGCCGGCTGGCCCGTCCGCCTGCCAGGATCGCCGCGGCCAAGTCGCGCGTGCGCGCGTTGGGCACGTCGCGCGCGGACGGGTTGGAATTGTGCGCCATGCTCAGACCGCCAACAGTATCAGACTTGCGGCGTGCCACTCGCACGTGGCGGCTCGAGCGCGGCCATGAGTGAGCCCAGAATCGGCCGCGTGCTCGTGGCGAGCCTGCACCAGGCGATCGCGGACATCCTGCCGACGAGGCTCGAGTTCTACGAGAACTGGCTGAACGTGTCGGGCCTGCGCGAGGGCACCATCGGCCTCGCGCCGCTGTCCGCGGTCCTGAGCTTCCTGCGCACGGAAGGGCCGGCCTACGATCTCATCACGACGCGCGCCGGAGAGTACGCGGCGGACTGGACCATCAAAGGCCTCGCGCCGATCGAGCGGCGCGTGATTCGCGCGCTGCCGGCGGCGCTGCGGGCCCGGGCCGCGCTCCGCACCGCGCGCGCGCTCGTGCGCGTCCACGTATCCCGGGTCGCGCGCCATCGCCAAGCTGAAGCGCGGCACCGCGTCGATCGACCTGCGCGGCTCGCTGTTCTGCGAGGTCCGGGAAGCATCCGTGCTCCCGCTCTGCGGTTTCTACGCCTCGGCCATCACGCGTGTCTTTTTCCTGTTTGCGATTCGCGCCGATGCGCGCGTCTGCGAGTGCCGCGCCGCCGGCAACCGGAAGGGCTGCCTGCTGTCGGTCGTGGTCGGCGGCGCCACCGAAGATGAATCGGCCGCCGCGTGACGGCCGCCGTGTGAGCGAGTCTTGAAATCCTGCATCGCGGTCGCCTGGGCGCTCTGTCTGTTCCTGCCGCGGCCGGCGGCAGGGCAGGCAGCTGCGTCGCCGCCCGCGCCAGCGGCCGGAAGCCGGATCCTCGTGGTCCCGTTCGAGAACACGAAGCGCGACCTGCGGCTGCACTGGCTGTCGGAAGCGGCCGCGGTGCTGCTCGCCGACGAGCTCAACGCGCGGGGCGTCGGCGCCATCGCGCGCGAGGAGCGCGTGCGGGCGTTCGAGGAGCTGCACCTCCCGCTGTCGGCATCGCTGACCCGGGCGACCGTCATCAAGGTCGGGCAGATCGTCGGCGCGTCGGAGGTGATCGTCGGCGCGTATGCGCTCGACGATGGCCGGCTCCGGGTGTCCGCGCACGGCATTCGCGTCGACGTCGGCCGGCTCCAGCCGGAAGTCACGGAGCAGGCGCCGCTCGCCGATCTGTTCGGGCTGTTCGACCGGCTGGGCCGGCGCCTCGCGCCGGGCACGGCCGATGCGCCCGCGCGATCCGCGTCCTCCGCTCGACGCGTTCGAGAACTACATCAAGGGCCTGATCGCCGAGAGCCCGGCCGCGCAGGCGACGTTTCTCGAAACCGCGGTCAAGCAGTTTCCCGGGTACGATCGCGCCGAGCTCGCGTTGTGGGGCGTGCGGACCGATCAGGACGATCACGTCGGCGGCGTTGTCGGCGGTCCGCGCCGTGCCCGCCGGCTCGCCGCTGGCGCGCCGGGCGCGTTTTCTTTCCGCCGTCTCGCTGCTCGAGTTGAAGCGGTACGACGAAGCCTTCGACCTGTTCAAGGCGCTCGTCGACGAAGCTCCCGGCCTCGGCGCCAGGTCCCGCGGCCCGGGAAACCGCCGCGGCGCTCAATAACCTCGGCGTCGTGCAGATCCGCCGCGGCGGTACGCCGCAGACCGGCACCGCGCCGTTTTACCTGACCAAGGCGGCCGATGCCGATCCGGGTGACGCCGACTACCTGTTCAACCTGGGCTACGCCTACGTGCTCGAGCGGAATCATCAGGGCGGCGATTTACTGGCTGCGGGAGGCGCTGAGGCGCAACCCGTCCGACCCCGACGCCCACTACGTCCTGGCCGCCGCGCTGCAGGCGTCGGGCAACACCGTCGAGGCGGCACGGGAGAAAGAGCTGGCGCGTCAGCTGTCGGCCAAGTACGAGGATCTCGAGCGCCGCGCCGCGGCGGAGGCGCTCACGGTGCCGAAGGGCCTCGAACGCATGCGTGCCGAGCCCGATGCCGGGACGCGGCTTCCGGCCCGAGCAGGCGATCGTCAATGCCGCGCAGCGCGAGCAGCGCGAGCTCGCCACGTTCCACCTCGATCGAGGGCGCCGTCTCTTCGAGCGCGAGGAGGACCGGGAGGCGATGATGGAGCTCCGGCGCGCCGTCTACCTCTCGCCCTACGAGGCGCAGGCGCATCTCCTCATGGGCCGGATTCACCTCCGGGCGGGCCGTCCGCAGGAGGCGATTGATGCGCTCAAGATTTCGATCTGGAGCGAAGACTCGGCGCCCGCCCGCGTGGCCCTGGCTGAGGCATACTTGAAGCTCGGGAACACCGCCGCTGCCCGCACGGAGCTCGAAAGGGCGCTCGTCCTCGATCCGGCCTCGGCGGACGCGAAGCGGCTGCTGTCGGAAATGAAGTAGCCGGGAAGACAGGGTTGAAGCCCTGCGCTATTTCCGTGGCGTCCGGCGTCAGCCGGACAAGATCAAGAAGAGGATCCCATGCGCGCGTCAGTGATCTCGCTGTCCGCCGGCGCCGCGCTGCTGCTGTTGTCGGCCGTCATCGATGGACAGCAGAGCTCGCCGGTCTACACCGCCGAAATCGACGGCATCATCCATCCCGTGGCGGCCGCCTACGTCCGAGGCACCATCGAGAAGGCGGACGCGGCCGGCGCGGCGCTCGTCGTGATCACGCTGCGCACGCCCGGCGGCCTCGTCGACTCGACCCGCGACATCAACAACGCCATCATCCGCGCGAAGACGCCGGTCGCCGTGTTCGTCGGCCCGTCGGGAAACCGGGCCGCCTCGGCCGGCTTCCTGATCACCATCGCGGCCGACATCGCCGCGATGGCGCCGGGGACGCACATCGGCGCGGCGCATCCCGTCTCCGGCAACGGCGAGAAGGTCGACGAGACGATGTCGAAGAAGATGACGTCCGACGTCGCGGGATACGCGCGGACGCTCGCGGCGCAGCGGAAGCGCAACGTCGCGCTGGTCGAGCAGGCGGTCACGGAGAGCCGCTCGTTCACCGAACAGGAAGCCCTCAGCGCGAGCCCGCCGCTCATCGATCTCGATCGCGAACGACGTGCCGGACCTCCTGCGCAAGCTCGACGGCCGCACGATTGCCCGCTTCGACGGCCGGTCGCAGACGCTCCACACGGCGGGCGCATCGACGACCGTCGTCTCGATGACCTGGCAGCAGCAGGTGTTGAGCGCGATCGCGCACCCGCAGATTGCGTACCTCCTGCTGACGCTGGGGACGCTCGGGCTCACCATCGAGTTGTGGAGCCCCGGCGCGATCCTGCCCGGCGTGGTCGGCGGCATCTGCCTGCTCCTGGCGTTCTTCGCGTTCCAGGTGCTGCCCGTGAGCTACGCCGGCGTCCTGCTCATCCTCTTCGGCCTCGCGCTGCTCATCCTCGAGGTGAAGGTCACGAGCTTCGGCCTGCTCGCGGTCGGGGGGATCGTGTCGCTGCTCTTCGGCTCGATGATGCTCATCGATTCGCCGCTGCCGGAGCTGCAGGTCGGGCTCCGTCTGATCCTGCCGATCACGTTCGGGATGGCCTTCATCATCGTGTTTCTCGTCCGGCTGAGCGTCCAGGCGCAGCGCACGCCCCGATCACCGGGACCGCCGGCATGCTCGGTGAAGTGGGAGACGCCCTCACGCCGATCGAGCCCGGCGGCACCGGGAGCGTTCGGACGCACGGCGAGATCTGGAGCGCGACGGCCGACGAGCGCGTCGAGAAGGGCGCACGGGTCGTGGTGACCGCGGTCAACGGCTTGACGCTGCGCGTCCGGCCAGCAGGCTCACCAGACGCTGTCGGGCGTCGACCCCCGCGACCGCGTGGCCGGAGACGCTAGCTCAGCTTCCCTGGATCCCGAGTCCCGAGATCCCGAATCCGCGAATCCGGCGCGCCGCGCACTGCCCGGTGTATGATGCGCGGCGGAGGCATGCCGTGATCTTTTCCCCCTTGTTGATCTTCGCCGCCATCGTCGTCTTCTACGTGATCAGCTCGATCAAAATCCTCAACGAGTACGAGCGGGGTGTCGTGTTCAGGCTCGGCAAGCTGCTCGATGCGGCGAAGGGGCCCGGCGTGGTCCTCGTCTTCGCGCCCATCGATCGGATGGTCAGGGTCAGCCTCCGGACGATTGTCATGGACGTGCCGCCGCAGGACGTCATCACGCGCGACAACGTCTCGGTCAAGGTCAACGCCGTCGTGTACTTCCGCGTCATGGATACACGCCGGGCGATCGTCGAGGTCGAGAGCTATCACTACGCAACGTCGCAGCTGGCGCAGACGACGCTCCGGAGCGTGCTGGGACAGGTGGAGCTCGACGATTTGCTGTCCGAGCGCGATCGGCTGAATCAGCAGCTCCAGCAGATCCTCGATCAGCACACCGACCCGTGGGGCATCAAGGTGTCCTCGGTTGAGGTGAAACACGTCGATCTGCCCCCCGACATGCAGCGCGCGATGGCCAAGCAGGCGGAAGCCGAGCGCGAGAAGCGTGCTAAGATCATCCACGCGGCAGGCGAGCTCGAAGCGTCGGAAAAGCTGGCGCAGGCTGCGACCGCCATGGCGGTCGAGCCGATGACGATCACGCTGCGCTATCTCCAGACGCTCACGGAAATCGCGTCCGAGAAGAACTCGACGATCATCTTCCCCCTGCCGATCGAGTTGATGAACCTGGTGACGAAACACAACAAGGCGTAGCGTGCCCGAGCTTTCACACGACACAGCCGAGGACGGCTTTCACGAGATTCAACTGAGCGGGAAGCAGCTGGTCTTCCTGTTCATCGTGACGACAAGCGTCCTCGTCGCCGTGTTCCTGTGTGGTGTCCTGGTCGGCCGCGGCGCCCGCGCCGCGAGCGGCGAGGAGCCCGAAGCCGTCGCGGCCGCCGCAACCGCGCCCGCGCCTCAACCGGTGGCCGACGGCGGCCCGCCGGCTGCCGAGCCGCCGGCGCCCGCGGCGGAAACCCCCGACGAGCTCAGCTATCACAAGCGGCTCCAGGGCGCGGGCGCCGCGCCCGAGACAATCAAGCCGCAGGCTGAGACCTCGCCGGCCCCGCCGCCGGCGGAACCGCCCCCGCCGGCTGCGCGCCCCAGTGCTCCGCCGGCGGCCGACGTGCCCGCCGCGGGGCGCCCCGGCACCTGGGTCGTGCAGGTGATTGCGACGCGGGATCCGTCGGTCGCGACCGCGGTCGTCAAGCAGCTGGCCGACAAAGGCTATCCGGCCTTCCTCGTCAACCCCGCGGCCGGCGCCGCGCAGCCGTTCTACAAGGTGCACGTCGGCCGTTACAACGACCGGCGCGAGGCCGAGCAGGTGTCGTCCCGGATCAAGAAGGAAGAACAGTTCCAGCCCTGGATTTCTCGCTAGCCCTCCTGTCGGGCGCGTTGCTCGCGTTCAGCTTCCCGAAATTCGGCCATCCCGCGTGCGCGTGGCTTGCGCTGACGCCGCTCGTGATCGCGGCCGTCCGCGCGTCCCGCCGGGGCGCGCGCCGCGCGTTTCTCCTGGGCCTCGCGAGCGGCGCCGTCTACTTCGCCGTCACGTTGTACTGGCTCGTCGAGACCATGACGACGTTCGGGAAGCTGCCGGTGGGGCTGGCGGTGATTGCGGCGGGGGCGCTCGTCGCGTATCTCGCGCTGTTTCCAGCGGCGTTCGCGATGATCCTCGCGCGTTTGCACCGCGCGCTGGGCTTGCGCGCGCTGGCGCTCGTCCCGCCGATCTGGGTCACCACCGAGCTCGGACGGCAATACGTCTGGGACGGCTTCCCGTGGGCCCTCCTGGGCTACAGCCAGGTGACGACGCTGCCGGTCGCGCAGGTGGCGTCGCTCGTCGGCGTGTACGGCCTCTCCGCGCTCCTCGCGCTGACCTCGACGGCCGTCGCCTACGTGATCCTCGATCGCGGCCGCGCGCGCTGGGTGTTCGCGGGAATCGTCGCGCTCGTCATCGCGGCATCGGTCGCGTGGGGGAACGCACGCCTGGCCGCGTCGCCGCTCCTGACACGCGGGGAGCGCGTCCGGGTCGCCGTGGTGCAGGGCAACGTCGAGCAGGAACAGAAGTGGGATCCGGCGCTGCGCGACGCGATTACCGATCGCTACATCGCGATGACGCGGCAGGCGCTCGCGCAGGGGGCCACGTTCGTCCTCTGGCCCGAGTCCTCCACGCCGTTCTATTTCGAGCACGACCTCGTGCGCGGCGGCGCCATCCGCCGGCTGGCCGCCGAGTCCAAGGCCACCTTCCTCATCGGCAGCGATCAGGTCGAGCCGATCAAGACCGCGGCCGCCGACCGATCGGGTGCAAGGAGCGCTCCTACAACGCCGCCTTTCTCGTGAAGCCGGACGGCACCGTCGGCGCCGTGTATCGCAAGATGCACCTGGTCCCGTTCGGGGAGTACGTGCCGCTGCAGTCGCTGCTGTTCTTCGCCGGCCCGATCATCGGGGCGGTCGCCGACTTCGCGCCGTTCACCGCCGGCACCGAACCCGGTGCTGCTGCCGGTCGGCAGCCACCACGCGAGCACCGCCATCTGCTACGAGGTGATTTACCCGAACCTGATCCGGCGCACCGTCCTCGACGGCAGCGAGCTGTTGACGACGATCACCAACGACGCGTGGTACGGCCGGTCGTCGGCCGCGTATCAGCACTGGGACCAGGCCTCGATGCGCGCGATCGAGGAGGGGCGATACCTCGCGCGGGCGGCCAACACGGGCATCAGCGGCTTCGTCGATCCGTACGGCCGTATCGTGGAACAGGAGGGGCTGTTCGAGACCGCCGTCCTCGTACAGGATCTGAGATTCCTGAAGGACCGCACGGTCTACAACCGGATCGGCGACCTTGTTGCCTGGCTGTCGCTCGCCGTGACCGTCATGGCGCTTCTCGTCGCCAGAAAGAGCTAGCGGAGGGGACGGAGACATCGGAGCACTTCAACACGGAGAAACGGAGAAACGGAGGAACGGAGGAACGGAGCAAGGTAGAAACAATGTTTCTGATGGATGGCTGCCAAAAATTGTTCTCCGTTTCTCCGTTCGCTCCGTTCCTCCGTGTAACGAACGCCGATTGTGCCCCGTTGCCTCCGTAATCTCCGGTTCCTCGACTCGGCTCAGGTAAAATAAGCCCAATGGCCACAACCCTCGACGAACAGCTTCGCAGATACCAGGACCTGGCGCGCCGCGCCACCGATCTGCGGAGCCATCTTTGACGCCGCCCGCCCCGCTGAAGAGCTCGCGTCCATAGAACAACGCGTGTCGGATCCGGACTTCTGGAAGGACCAGGCGACCGCGCAGAAACTGCTGCAGCGGCGCCGCCGTCTCGAGGAGGACCGCGATCTGAGCGACTCCCTCAAGCGCCGCGTCGACGACCTCACCGTCCTGGCCGAGTGGGCCGAAGCGGGGGAGCCGGTGCTCGACGATCTCGTCAGCGGCGTGGACGAGCTCGCCGGCCAGGTCGATGCCGGCGAGACCAAGAAGATGCTCGGCGGCGAGCACGATCGCAAGAACGCCATCGTCACGATTCACCCGGGCGCCGGAGGGACCGAGTCACAGGACTGGGCCGAGATGCTGTTGCGCATGTACCTCCGCTGGACGGAACGGCGGGGGTTCAAGCGGGACGTCATCGACCTGCAGCCGGGCGACGAGGCGGGCATCAAGAGCGCGACGATGACCATCTTCGGCGAGTATGCCTACGGCATGATGCTGGCGGAGGCCGGTGTGCACCGGCTCGTCCGGATCTCCCCGTACGATCAGGCCTCGCGGCGCCACACGTCGTTCGCGTCGGTCTTCGTCTGGCCCGAGCTGCCCGAGGACGTCGAGGTCGAGATCGAGGAAAAGGACCTGCGCATCGATACGTATCGATCGAGCGGCGCCGGCGGACAGCACGTCAACGTCACCGACTCGGCGGTCCGGCTCACGCACCTGCCAACCGGGATCGTCGTCTCGTCGCAGAACGAGCGGTCGCAGCATCGCAACAAGGACTCCGCGATGAAGGTCCTGAAGTCGCGCCTCTACGATCTGAAGATGAAGGAGCAGCAGGCGAAGCTGGACCAGCTCGGGGGCGAGAAGAAGGACATCGCGTTCGGCCACCAGATCCGCAGCTACGTCCTGCACCCGTACCAGTTGATCAAGGACCACCGCACGAAGGAGGAAGTCGGCGACGTCAACCGCGTGCTCGACGGCGACATCGACGGCTTCATCAAGACCTACCTGATGAGGAAAGCGTCAGGGACGCTGGGGCAGGCGGTGGCGGAAGAGGACTAGGACAACTGCCAACTCCAAACAGCAACTCCCAAGGGTCGAACTGCCAGGAGCCTGAGCCGGCCGGCGGGTTACTTGCGCGGGGCGATGGCAAAGAACATGTCGACGTTGAGCTGCACCGGCACCGCGACGCCGTCCTTCGTGCCGGGCGTGAACGTCCACTGGCGAAGGGTCCGCACGGCCGTGTCATCGAGGTCAGGGTGCACGGACTGCGTCACCTTCACGTCGCCTACCGTGCCATCTGGCAGGACGACGCATTTCATCTGCACGAGCCCCTGTACCTGGTCGCGCAGCGCGGTCAAGGCGTAGTTCGGCTTGACCTCCCGGACGACCGTCGGTGTTGTGACACCCTTGACCGCGATGAACACCTCGGGCGAGTCGACCGCTGGTCCACGGTGGGGCGGGTCCGCGTCCCGCAGCGAGAAGGACATCTCGATCTCGATGCGAACCGCGACAGGCTTTCCGTCCTTCGTGCCGGGCTTGAACCGCCAATCCGCAAGTGTCCGCAGCGCCTCCATGTTCAGGCTCGGATGCAGCGACTTGACGACGCGGCCTTCCCCCACGGTGCCGTCCGCGCGGACGACGCATTCGAGCGTCATGACACCTTCGACGCCGGCGGCCAGTGCCGCCGAGGTGTACGCAGGCTTGAATTCCTTTTCGACCACGGCGCCGTCACGCCGTCGCCTGGCCGGTAGATCTGCTCTGTCCGGCGTACCCCGCGGAAGCCGCGCCCAAGCCGAGTGCAAAGGCGACCACGACGGTTGACTTGAGCATGTCCTTCTCCTTGTCGGGAGATTGAACCCGGAGCTCGGAGCTCCGGGTTTAGACGCCAGCGGGCAGCTGGAAGCTGGAAGCCGGCGACTCCCAGCTACTGCCTGAACCCCGATCCCGGCTGCGTGCCCGCGATGAAGACCTCTGAAATCGCCCCCGGCGTGCCCGGGTCGGTGGGATTGCCCGAGCCTTTGTCGACCGACACGAAGACGATGTTGCCGGGCGGATCGAAGGCGGGCGGCTCCTTGCGATCGCCGATCCAGGCTTTCATCACGTCGATCCAGATCGGCAGCGCCGCTTCCGCCCCGGTCTGGTTGTGGCCGATCGGCTTCTTCTGATCGAGGCCGATCCACACGCCGACCGTGATGTCCGGATCGAACCCGATGAACCAGGCGTCCGTGTAGTCGTCGGTCGTGCCGGTCTTGCCGCCGACCGGCCAGTTGAGCGCGGCCGCCTTGGCCGCCGTGCCGCGCTGGACCACGCCGCGCAGCAGGTTCGTCATCACGAACGCGGTGTCGGCGCGAATCGCCTCTTTCGGTTCCGGCCGGTTCTCCTCGAGCACGTTCCCTTCACGATCCGACACCTTCAGGATCGGGTACGGCCGCATGCGCACGCCCTGGTTCGGAAACGCGGAGTACGCGCTCGTCATTTCGGTCAGCGTCGCCTCCGCGGCGCCGAGGGCGACGGCGAGGTACGGCGGCAGGGCGGACTCGAGCCCGAGGCGGCGCGCGTACTCGTTGACCTGCCGGGGCCCCAGCTGCTCCATGACCCGGACCGCCGGGATGTTGCGCGAGTCCTCGAGCGCGTGCCGGAGCGTGACCGGGCCCAGGTACTTGTGATCGTAATTCTGCGGCGTGTAGGCCGGCGAGCCGGCGCCGCCCGGGAAGCTCGCCGGCGTGTCCATCAGCAGCGTCGTCGGCGTATACCCGCGATCGATCGCGGCCGTGTAGACGATCGGCTTGAACGCGGAGCCGACCTGCCGGTACGCCTGCGTCGCGCGGTTGAACTTGCTGCGCTCGAAGCTGAACCCGCCGACCATCGCCTTGATCTGCCCGGTCCGGTTGTCGATGGCGAGGACCGCTCCCTCGACGGCGGGAGGCTGATCGAGCGTGGCGGTGGCGGTGTGCGCCGCGTCATCGAGGGTCACCAGCCGCGCTTCGACGAGATCGCCGCGCGTCACGAGCTGCGTGCCGGCGGTCTTGCCCGTCCACGCAAAGCCCTTCTTGTCGATCGCGACGCGCAGGTCGCCGGCGCGCAGCTGAATCATGGCGCCGTCGGCGACGAGCACGACGGCCGGCACGATATCGCCCGCCTTCATCGCGCGGTCCCAGCGCGGGACGCGGAACGCCTCGATCGCGTGCCCTTCCGTCACGACGTTGCGGCGCGGCTTCCGGAAGCCCCGCCGCTTGTCGACGCGCCGCAGGCCCTCGTCGAGCGCACGGTTGGCGGCTTCCTGCAGGCGAACGTCGAGGGCGGTCCGGGCCGACAGCCCGCTTTCGTAGAGCCGCTTCGCGCCGTACCGGCTCTCGAGCTCCTTGCGCACCTCCTCGAGGAAGTACGGCGCCACGGAGGCCTGTGCCGACGGTTCTCCCCGCAGCACGATCGGCTTCGTCTTCGCCGTCTCGGCGTCCGCGGCCGTGATGTACCCACCTCGGCCATGCGGCCGAGCGTGTAGTTGCGGCGCCGGAGCGCCGCCTCCATGTTCACGTACGGACTCTGGCGCACGTTGCCCTGGAGGATGCCGGCGATCAGCGCCGCTTCCTCGACCGTCAGGTCCTTGGCGGACTTCCCGAAGTACAACCGCGAGGCCGCTTCCACGCCGTAGACGCCGTGCCCGAAGTACATCTGGTTGCAGTACAAGCGTGAAGATCTCGCGCTTCGTGTACCGCTTCTCGATGCGGATCGCCAGCAGCGCCTCTTTGATCTTCCGCTCCGGCGTCTTGTCGTCGGTCAGGAACAGCTTGCGCGCGAGCTGCTGCGTGAGCGTGCTCGCGCCGTGCATCCGGCGGTAGATGATGTCCTTGACGAGCGTGACGATGATGCGGGGGATGCTGAGGCCGAAGTGCTGCTCGAACGTGGAATCCTCGGCGGCGATGATGGCCTGGCGCAGGTTCGGCGAAATCGCCTCGTACGGCACGACGTCGCGCCGCTGGATGGCGAACTCGCCGATGACCTCACCGCGCGATCCGTACACACGGGAGATGGTGCTCGGCGCGTAGTCGTCGAGCGCCGAGATCTGCGGCAGATCGCCGGCGTACGCGAAGATCACGCCGGTGGCGATGCCGAGCAGCGCCGCGACGAGGAACAGCGCAATCAGACCGGCGCCGCGAGCGACGCGAAGGATGTACGTCATGTGTTCTTATGTTAGCCCTTGCGCCCTTTGAGCGCGCTGAGGAACTCGACCGGGGTTTCGACGCGAATCCCGTGCCTGAGCGTCGTCAGGAAGTGGCGGCGGTTGTCGGTCACGATGACGGTCGCCCCTGCGGCGCGCGCGATCTCGGCGATGTGGGCGTCGTAAATCCGTCCGCCCGCGATGCCGTCCTGCGCGGCGGATCGGAGCAGCGCGGACCGATCCGCCGGCGGAAGATCGTGCACGAGCATCCGGCCGAACAGTTCCTCCTGCAGCAGGTGCACGGCGTCCGCGGGGGTCAGGCGGTACTCGGGCGGGAGGCGGGTCGCGACCGAGTAGAACTCGAGACAGCAATGCCAGGCCGTTCCCGGCGACGGAATCGTCTTCTCGGCGACGGCGTGCAGCACGGACTGCGCCGGCGCGCTCTGGGGCCCGAAATCCAGCAGGCCCGCGAGCAGGACACTCGTGTCGAGAAACGTCGTTACGGCCACCGGTTCCGCTCTTCCTCGACCAGCGCCGCCACATCGATGGCGGGACGGGCATCGGCGCCCACGGTCGGACGCGACACCGTGCGACGCCCCACCTTGACGAGCCGCGGCCCGGGCGCGACCCGCTCGAGCCGCACGCCGAACTCGTCGACGGAGATCTCGAGCTCCGTGCCCGGCGTGAGCCCGGCGCGGTCGCGGACGGCAGCCGGAATCACCACCCGGCCTGCCTTGTCAATGGTAGTCTTCACACCATTAGAATACCACTAACGGGCTCGGCGGCTCGTGGGCTCGGGGCTCGGGACTCGCCGGACTCGGGAGCCCGACGCCGTCCTATCTCCGGCCGCCTCCTCGCGGCTGGGCCGTGCCGGACGAGGACTGGCCGCCGGATCTCGGGCGGGCCGAACCCGCCGACGAACCGGACGGCCGATCGGAGGATGGCGCCGGGGCGCTGCGGGCCGCATCGCCGCCGGAGCGGCTGGGGGACTCTGACGGGTACTCGGGCGCGGACGGCCGCGAGCTCTCCGGCGCCGACCGGGGCATCGCGCGCGACGGACCGCGATCGGGCTCCGGTGACCGGGGCTCGTACGAATCGCGGCGGTAATTGGGCGGAGTGCTCTCGCCGGAGCGCGGCACAGCCCGCGAGCCTGCCGGGGCGTCGCTCCGCTGGATGGTCGGGTCCGGCTGCCGCTGCGACGGAGAGACGGATCCGCGATAGGCGCTATCCGCGCGCGGCATGGCCCGTGGACCGCGATCGGCCGGCGCGTACCGCTCCTGGCTCGGTGGCGCTGTCGAGGGCGACTGCCCGCTGTACACGCTGCGTGATCGCGAATCGGTAGCGCCGGGGACCCCGTACTCAGTCGCACCGCCGCGAGGCACGGCGCGCGAACGTCCGCCAGCGCTGTCGGCGTTGGCGGCCGGGACGCCAAACTCGGTCGCCCCCGCGCGAGGCACGGCGCGCGACCGTGCGGAGGAAACGCCGCTGCTGTCAGCGCCGGCGGCCGGGACGCCGAACTCTGTCGCACTCCCGCGAGGCACGGCTCGCGATCGTCCGGGTGATGCCTCCGCCACCGAACTTCTGGACGGCCCGACCATGGTGCGCGACGGCGCGGAGCCGACGCGCGAGGCCCCGGGCTCCAGGTTCGTGTAGACCGGGGACGTCCCTCGCTGGATGGACCGGGTGCCGGCGGTGCGAATCGGCGCGGACGCGCGCGGCACGGCGAACCCACGGGTCCCGGGCGCCGTGTTCTGCGCGACGAACGACCGGCGTGTGTGCGCGTCGAACCGATCTCCGTGAACAACCCTGGCGTGGACGTTGCCGTGACCGAAATGATGACGCGGCACGGCCGTCCACGCGTGCCACGCGTTGTATCTGCCCCCGTAGAAGTTCACGCCGAAGATCGGCCGGTTGTTCCAGCCGAGCGGACACCAGCTCACGTAACCCGGTGCATAGGCCCAGGATACCCACGCCGGCGCCCAGCTGCGCCCGGGAATCCAGAACCAGAGCCCGGCGGAGAATCCCCAGCGCCCGAAATGATGCGTCGGCCACGCCCACGGATCGGATCCGATCCAGGTCCAGCCGTACGGGCGGAGCGTCGCCCAGCGGCCGTGGTAATACGGACGCCATCCCACCGACACCGTCGGATACCAGACGTAGCCGTACGACGCTTCATGTTGCCAGGAGCCGTACCGATCGAAAGACGCCGAGTAAGGACGGACTTCATTTGGCAGGTACTGCGCCGACACGCCGCGGCGTTCGTCGCGGCGGCTCTCGGACCAGCGATCGAACTCGTCCCACGTCGCGGAGTTGAACGCGTAGGCATACGACGGCGCGGCGTTCGCGCGGGAGAACGCGCGCTCGCCCGCGCGGAGCGCCGTCCGGCCGCCCTCGTTGACGAGCTCCGCGGTCCCGCGGATGACGGCGAGCTCGACTTCCGGCTCCCGATCGCCGCGCAGGATCGCGACCCGGTATTCGCCCGGCTGCGTGATCTGCGCCCACGCCGACGGCGCATCGACGCGGTACGAGACTTCGCGGTCCGGCCCTGGGATCGCCAGTCGCAGACGTCCGTCGAGCAGCCGCACGAGCTCGTCCGACTGGAAATCCACGGTGGTGTTGGCGTCGAGGTGGAGCGTGCTGCCATCGGCAAACAGGATTTCGACGCGTCCGGCCTGCGTGCGCACGCGATCCCCGGCGAGCAGCGGCATGTTGGCCGGCGAGTTGTCGGGGCGTCCATCCCGCTCGAGGACCGCCGACCCCTCGACAAACGCAATGTGCGCGGGCGTATCGGCCTCGACGGCATCGAGCACCGATTGCCCGGAGGCCACCGCGGGATTACCAAGAAGTCCGGAGAGCAGCATCAACGCGCAGGCGGCGCGAAGGGCGCCAAAGGGGCGGGTCATATCGACCTCAATTTGGGGAGCGGCTGCCGGCCGGCTGAACCGGACGCCGCCGGACGAATCCCCTTGAACGGCAGCGGGAGCAACCCGCTGAGACAGGCTGGCAATGTTCATTATATACACCAACTTAGCAGAACGCCAACTACAACAGCTTGACATGAAAGCGCTCAGATTTTATATTAGGATCGTTATAAAGATTGCCGTCCGTGTGCGGCGGGACGCGAGGAGAGGAAAAGAGGCATGAGCAAGATTATTGGGATCGACCTGGGAACGACCAACTCGGTTGTGGCGGTGATGGAAGGCGGGGAGCCGGTGGTCATCACCAACCCAGAGGGGAGCCGGATTACGCCCTCGGTCGTGGGATTCACCAAGTCCGGGTCCGGCGAGCGCCTCGTCGGCCAGGTGGCCAAGCGCCAGGCCGTGACGAACCCCGAGAACACCATCTTCTCGATCAAGCGGTTCATGGGCCGGAAGTACGACGAGGTCAACGAGGAGATGAAGATGGTGCCCTACACCATCTCACGCGCCTCGAACGGCGACGTGCGGGTCAGCGCGGCCGGGAAGGAATTCTCGCCGCCCGAGATCTCCGCGATGATTCTCCAGAAACTCAAGCAGGCCGCCGAAGAGTACCTCGGCACGTCGGTGACCAAGGCGGTCATCACGGTGCCGGCCTACTTCAACGACGCCCAGCGGCAGGCGACCAAGGATGCCGGCCAGATCGCCGGCCTCGAGGTCATGCGCATCGTGAACGAGCCGACGGCGGCGGCGCTCGCCTACGGGCTCGACAAGAAGAAGGATGAAACCATCGCCGTGTACGACTTCGGCGGCGGCACCTTCGACATCTCGATCCTGGAAGTCGGCGAAGGGGTCGTCGAGGTCAAGGCGACCAACGGCGACACGCACCTGGGCGGCGACAATCTCGACCAGCGCATCATCGACTGGATCGTCGCGGAGTTCAAGAAGTCCGAGGGCATCGATCTGTCGAAGGATCGCATGGCGCTGCAGCGCCTGCGGGAATCGGCGGAGAAGGCCAAGATGGAGCTGTCGACCGTGATGGAGACGGACATCAACCTGCCCTTCATCACCGCCGATCAGACCGGGCCCAAGCACCTGACGATGAAGCTCACGCGGTCGAAGTTCGAGCAGATCGTCGAGGACCTGCTGCTGAAGACGGTGGGGCCGACCAAGCAGGCGCTCTCCGACGCGGGGGTCGATTCGTCGAAGATCGACGAAGTCGTGCTCGTCGGCGGATCGACGCGCATCCCGCGCGTCCAGGCGATCGTCAAGGAGCTGTTCGGCAAGGAGCCGCACAAGGGCGTCAACCCCGACGAGGTCGTGGCGGTCGGCGCGGCGATCCAGGCCGGCGTGCTCGCCGGCGAGGTCAAGGACCTGCTGCTGCTCGACGTGACGCCGCTGTCGCTCGGCATCGAAACGCTGGGCGGCGTGATGACGCCGCTGATTCAGCGCAACACGACGATCCCGACGCGGAAGAGCGAGACGTTCTCGACCGCGGCCGACAACCAGACGAGCGTCGAGGTGCACGTGCTGCAGGGGGAGCGCCCGATGGCGCGCGACAACCGGCCGCTCGGCAAGTTCCACCTGTCCGGCCTGCCGCCGGCGCCGCGCGGCGTCCCGCAGATCGAGGTCACGTTCGACATCGACGCCAACGGCATCGTGAACGTGTCGGCCAAGGACATGGCGACGTCGAAGGAGCAGAAGATCACCATCACCTCGTCGAGCGGCCTGTCGAAGGACGAGGTCGACAAGATGATGAAGGAGGCGGAGGCGCACGCCGAGGAGGATCGGAAGCGCAAGGAAGAGATCGAGACGCGCAACCAGGCGGACCAGGCGGCGTACGCGGCCGAGCGCATGCTCAAGGACTCGGGGGACAAGCTCTCGGCGTCCGACAAGCAGCCGATCGAATCGGCGATCGAAGACCTCAAGCGCGCGATCGAGAAGAACGACGTCGCCGAGATGAAGAAGTCCATGGACGCGCTGAACACCGCGCAGCACAAGGCGGCGGAAGTGCTCTACAAGTCGGCCAGCGCGGCGGGCGCCGCGGGCGGCGGCCAGGCCGGCGGCCAGGAGCCGGGACCGGGTGCGGGCGGCGGCGGCGACAGCAAGTCGTCCGGCGATGTCATCGACGCCGAGGTCGTGGAAGAGGAGAAGAAGTAAGGGCGAATGGACTTCTACGTCATCCTGGGGCTCGACGCGGGCGCGAGCGCGGCCGAGATCAAACGCGCGTACCGGAGGCTGTCGCGGCGGTATCACCCGGGGATCAACCCGGGTGACCGCGCCGCCGAAGCGTTCTTCAAGCAGATCGCCGAAGCGTACGAGACGCTGAGCGATCCGCAGCGCCGGCAGCAGTACGACGCGGCCGGCGGGGCGGCGCGGCCGCCGGTGGAATCCGGAGCGTTCGAGTTCGCCGGGTTCGATTTTTCGTTCGCCGCGCACGGCACCGACGCGGCGACGTTCAGCGAGCTCTTCGCGGAGGTGTTGCACCCGCCGGCGGCCGAACCGAGCCGGCCGGAAGCGGGGGCGGATGTGCACGCGTCGCTCAGCGTCACGTTCGAGGAATCGATGCGCGGTGTCGAGCGCCAGGTCGTGGTCACGCGCCAGATCGCGTGCACGGCGTGCGCGGGAACCGGACGCATCCGCACGCCGGAAGGCCGGTGCGGCCACGTGCCAGGCGACCGGCAAGGTGCGCTGGGCCCGCGGCCACATGGTGTTTTCGAAATCGTGCGCGGCGTGCGGCGGCAGCGGCCGGCACCGCTCGCAGCGCTGCGCGGCCTGCGGTGCGCACGGGCGCTCGGTCCGAAGCGAGGCGGTGCACGTGCGCGTCCCGCCCGGCGTCCTCGACGGGGCGCGCCTTCGGGTGCCGGAGAAAGGACACGGCGGCCGCCGGACGGGACGGACCGGCGATCTGTACGTGGACGTCCACGTGCAGCCGCACCCGGTGCTGCACCGCCACGGCGACGACCTGTTCATCGTCGTGCCGGTGGCGGTGCACGAAGCGATGCTCGGGGCGCGGATTGACGTGCCCACGCTCGACGGGGGCGTCAAGCTGCGGGTGCCGCCCGGCACGCAGGCCGGCCAGCGCTTCCGCGTCAGCGGCCGCGGCGCGCCCGCGGCCGACGGCGGCCGCGGCGACCTCGTCGTCGAGGTCAAGCTGGTGCTGCCGGCGTTCGTCGACGAGCGATCGAAGGATCTGATGCGGGAGTTCGGCCGGCTGAACCAGGAAGACGTCAGAAGAGACCTGCACGTATGACGGCGAAGCGATCGGGCAAGGCGTACTACATGATCAGCGCGGTGGCGCAGAAGTACAACATCCACCCGCAGACGCTGCGCTTGTACGAGCGCGAAGGGCTGCTCAAGCCGTCGCGGACGGAAGGGAATACCCGGCTCTATTCGGAAGAAGACCTCGAACAGCTCGAGACCATCCTGTCGCTCACGCGGGATCTCGGGGTGAACCTGGCGGGGGTCGAGATCATCCTCAACATGCGGCGCAAGATCGAGGCGATGCAGCACGAGGTCAACGAGTTCATCGACTACGTGAAGCGCGAGCTGTCGCGCGGCATCGGCGACTGGGAGCAGCGGCTGAGCACGGCGCTGGTCAAGTCCTCGCCGACCGACCTCGTCCGTTCTTCCGCCCCGCAGACCCAGACCGAGCCGCCCGTCGAGCCCGAGCAGGTCGAAGAGCCGCGACGAAAAGCGTGATCGCGTCAAGACCGTCCCGGCCCCGCTCTTCGGCCGTCAGATCCCGTAAAATTACTCGATGCGCGAGGGAAATGATGAGGCCGACGCGCTGCACGCGTACCTCCGGGCGATTGCGAAGCTGCCGCGGCTGAATGCCGGCGAGGAACGCGATCTCGGCCAACGGATCCAGCTCGATCAAGACGAGGCCGCGCTGCGGCGGCTCGTCGAGGGGAACCTCCGGTTCGTGGTCAGCTACGCCAAACGGTATCGCGGCCTGGGCGTCCCCTTCCTCGATCTGATCCACGAAGGCAATCTCGGGCTCATGGAAGCGGCGCGCCGGTTCGATCCGGAACGCAACGTGAAGTTCATCACGTATGCGGTGTGGTGGATCCGCCAGGCCATCACGCACGCGCTGTCGGGGCAGACCCGGGCGTTTTCACTTCCGCAGAAGCTGTCGGCCGTCGCCGCGCGCTTCGGCCGCGAGGTGACCGAGTTGACCGAGCAGCTGCAGCGCACGCCGACGCCGCGTGAAATCGCCGACGACCTCGCCATCTCCGAGGGCGAGGCCGAAGCGCTCATCCGCATCGGGGACCGCGATGTGTCGCTCAGCGATCACGTGATCGGCCGCGACGACTCCGAGGGGCCGGAGCTCGGCGAGATGCTGCAGCAGGCGAGCGTGCCGCCCGCCGAGGAAGCGCTCGTCACATCGCCGTCTGCACGCCGGCGTCCGCGGCGCCCTCTGTGAGCTCGACGAGAAAGAACGCGAAGTCATCAAGCTCCGCTACGGTCTGGACCGCGACGGCGAGCCGCGCACGCTGCAGGAAGTCGGCGACCTGCTCGGACTCTCGCGCGAGCGCATCCGGCAGATCGAATCGAAAGCCAAGGACAAGCTGCGGCGATCCAAGCGCGCCGGAGAGCTTCGGAGTTACCTCAATTGAACTAATGACGCGGATCGCCGATCTTCAATTGCAGATTGAGCTGAACCGTCCTACAATTCTTTTTTCTCCACTCCGGTTCAGACAGTCAACCAAATATTATTTCGATGTGCCCGCTCTGCGATGATACGGGATGGAAGCCTGTGGAGGCGGCAGGCGCCCGTCGAGTCGTGCGCTGCGACTGCTGGCGCGAAGGGCTGACGACACGCCTGCTCGAGGACGCGCGCATTCCACCGCGCTATCGCCGGTGCGATCTCGAAACGTTCGTCACCTATCCCAACGAGAAGCTGCTCGGCGCCGTCGCCCAGGCGCGCCGGTTCGCGGTCGACTTTCCGGAGCCGCGCAAGGGCCTGTGCCTCATCGGTCCGCCGGGGATCGGCAAGACGCACCTGGCCGTCGCCGTGCTGCGGCACGTCATTCTCACGCGAGGCGCGCGCGGGCTGTTCTACGATGTTCGCGACCTGCTGCGCGTGATCAGGAGCACGTACAACCCGCTCGTCCGCACGGCCGAGATGGACGTGCTCCGGCCCGTGATGGAAGCCGACATCCTGGTGCTCGACGACATCGGCTCCGAGAAGACGTCCGAGTGGGTCGAAGAGACGATGAACCTCATCGTCAACACGCGCTACAACGAGCGGCGCCACACGATTTTCACGTCGAACTACGAAGACACGCCGGACGACGGCGATCCCGATTGCCTCAAGGCGCGGATCGGGTTCCGCATCCACTCGCGGCTGCACGAGATGTGCGAGTTCCTCGAGTACGACGGCGCCGACTACCGTCACCTGCCGCCCAACGGCGGGGTCGAGGATCTCGTGATGCTCTGGAAGCGCAACGCGGGCCGGCGCACGCTGCCCAGCCGCTCCAAGGGACCCGTGCGCGCACAGCTCAAGCCGCGCGACGGCAAGGCCGACCTGGGCTGGTCCGGCGGCAAGGCCGGCAGTTAACAGGAGAGCAGAAGAAATGAACAGGAGGACAGGAGTTCAGGAGTTTTTGTATTTCTGATCTTCTGACCACTGATCAGATCCAAGATTGTGAACAAGAGTTCTGTGTATGCTCCTGATTCCTAATCTCCTAATCTCCTGATCTTCTGTTTCACGTTTCTCTTGATCTCGTCATGCTCGGGCTCTATCTGCACATCCCGTTCTGCAGTTCCATCTGCAACTACTGCAACTTCAACCGCGGGCTGTTCGAGGCCGGGCTGAAGGACGGTACGTCGCGGCGCTCGAGCGCGAGATCCGATCGGCGCCGGGTGGCGCGGCCGACACGATCTTCTTCGGCGGCGGAACGCCATCGCTGCTCGAGCCGGCGGAGATCGCCCGGCTGGTGACGGCGTGCCGCGAGACCTTCGACGTCGCGCGCGACGCCGAGATCACGCTCGAGACCAACCCCGAAACCTCCACGGCGGCCCGCATGGCCGGCTTTCGCGAGGCGGGTGTGAACCGCGTCAGCTTCGGCGTGCAGTCGTTTCGGGAATCGGAGCTGCGGCGGCTCGGCCGGATCCATTCGGCCGATCGCGCGCGCGCGGCAGTGATCGAGGCGCGTGCCGCCGGGTTCGACAACGTCAGCCTGGATCTCATGATGTGGCTGCCGCAGCAGAGCGTTGCCGACTGGCAGAGCAACGTCGACGCGCTGATCGACGTCGGGCCCGAACACGCCTCGTTGTATATCCTCGAGCTCTATCCGAACGCACCCTTGAAAGAGGAGATGGCGCGCGCGGGCTGGTCGCTGGCGCCCGATGACGACGCGGCGGAGATGTATTTGTGGAGCCTCGGGCGCCTGGAGGAGGCGGGGTACGGCCAGTACGAAATCTCGAACGTCGCGCGTCCCGGCCGCGCCTCGCGCCACAACGTCAAATACTGGGAGGACGGCGCGTGGCACGGGTTCGGCTGCGGGGCGCACTCGACCCGCGGGGGCGCCCGGTGGAAGAATGTCGCCTCCACCGAGGAATATGTGACGAGAGTCGGGGCCGGCGAGCCGGTCGCGACCGAACGCCGCGAGCTCACCAACGACGCGCGGATGGAGGAGGCGCTCTTCACGGGGCTGCGGCTGACGGCCGGGCTCGACATCGAGGCCGTGGGCGCCCGCTACGCCGTGGACGTCTGGGACCGGTTCGGCGGTCCGCTTCAGCCCTTCGTCGACGCCCGGCTGCTGCTCCGCGAGGGGCCGCGGCTGCGGCTCACCCGCGACGGGCATGCTTCTGGCTAATGAAATCATGTCGGTGTTCGTGTAGCCTTCCGACAGAACTGTTGTTAGGCATCTCGGCGGGGTGTAGGGTAAAATGCCCGCTTTCCCCGTGAGGCTCGCTGTTCGACTTAAGGAGGAGATTTGATGCGTCGTTCCTTCGTCGCGACGATTTTTGCACTGTCGCTGGCGCTCGCGCCGGCCGCGCTCTTTGCCCAGGCCGCACCGCCGGCACAGCAGCCGCCCGCACAGCCGCCGGCCGGTCAACCGGCCGCTGCCGCCCCGGCGCAGCCCGTGGCGGCGAAGGTAGGGTTCGCGACACCCGCCGGGATTCTGCTCGTGCAGATCAAGCCCGACCAGACCGCCGTGTTCGAGGAGATGATGTCCAAGCTCAAGGCGGGTCTGGCGGCCAGTGACGGATGCCGCACTCAAGACGCAGACGGCCGGCTTCAAGGTCTACAAGTCCAAGGAGCCGTTCGGCGCCAACGCGCTCTACGTGATTCTCGTCGAGCCGACCGTGGTGGACACGGAGTACGAGCTCTTCGCTCTGATGCAGAAGACGATGACGCCCGAGCAGCTCAGGGCGCCGGAGATGGCGGCGACGTGGAAGCGCTATGCCGACGCGTTTGCCACAGGGCTCAGCAAGCTGAGCCTGACTCCGCTGCAGTAGACCACGACCGTCGACGTGCAATCGAGAAGGGGGCGGATCGGGTTTCCCGTCCCTTCTTCTTTTTTGCGCGCGTCTCTCGATCAGAACTTCAGGTTGATCCCCGCATAGAAGCGCTGCGGCTTCGAGTGCAGCGGCGTCCCCTGCAGCGTGAAGACCCGGTAGTCGAGCCGCAGCCGCAGCGGGCCGACGAGCGTCACCTTGACCCCCCCACCCACGTTGATCCCGAAGTTCGTTTCCGACGCCTCGCCGAGAGTCTCCCGATAGACGCCGCCGCCGATCGTGCCGTAGAACTGCATCCGCGCGATCGGAACCGGCGTCTGCAGGAGGCCGTTGAACATGAAGGTCCGCAGTTGCGGCGCGCCCTCCGGCAGGTCTTCCGATGGTGTTCGCGTACTCGAACTCGAAGCCGGCAATCAGGAGGCCAGTGCCGATCGCGAACCCCTTGACCGCGCGATCGGAGGGCGTCGCGGTTCGTGCCGAGGAACGCGGTGACGTCGGCTGAGGCGGATGCGGGCACGCACAGCACGATCGCCAGGGTCCCGGCACACGCGACACGAGAGAGCCATCGGCTGTGCATGTGCCTCAGCATATCGAAATTGTGAAGGCGAGTTTACGCGCGCCGGCTCGCCTGCTTTTCCGTTTTCCCGGTTCCCTTGATACATTTCTTCCGTGGATTTTCGTCCCACTGACGAGCAGCAGCTCCTCCGCCGCACGGTGCGCGAGTTCGCCGAAGCGGAAATCCGTCCGCACGTCATGGAGTGGGACGAGTCGCAGCACTTCCCGATGGATCTGCTGCCGAAGCTCGCGAGCCTCGGGCTGACCGGCATCCAGCTCGCGGAAGAGTTCGGCGGCGCGGGGATGTCGTCGGTGGAGTACTGCATCTGCATCGAGGAGATCGCGCGCGTCTGCCCGGCGATCGCGCTGTCGGTCGCGGCGCACAACGGGCTCTGCGCCTCGCACATCGCGCTCTTCGGCGACGAGCGGCAGAAAGCGCAGTACCTGCCGCGCCTGGTGCGCGGCGAGGTGCTCGGCGCCTGGGGGCTGACCGAGGCCGGCGCCGGCAGCGATGCGGCGGGCATGCGGACGACGGCCGTGCGCCAGGGCGAGTGCTGGGTGATCAACGGCGCGAAGACGTTCATCACGCACGGCGCCATCGGCGGCGTGATGGTCGTCATGGCGGTGACGGATCGGGCGAAGGGGCACCGCGGGATCACGGCGTTCGTCGTCGAGCACGGCACGCCCGGGATGAGCGCGGGGAAGAAGGAGAACAAGCTCGGCATGCGCGCCAGCGACACGAGCGAGGTCATCTTCCAGGACTGCCGCGTGTCGCCGGGGCACCTGCTCGGCGAGGAAGGCCAGGGGTTCATCAACACGCTGCAGGTGCTCGACTCGGGGCGCATCGGCATCGCCGCGCTGTCGGTCGGGCTGGCCCAGGGGGCGTACGAGGCCGCGATGCGGTACGCGAAGGAGCGCCGCCAGTTCGGCCAGCCGATCGCGGCCTTCCAGGCGATCCAGTGGAAGCTCGCCGACAACGCGACGCGGATCGAGGCGGCGCGGCTCCTGACCTACCGCGCCGCGTACCTGAAGGACCGCGGCGTGCGGACGACGCGCGAGTCGTCGATGGCGAAGCTGTTCGCGAGCGAGATTGCCGTCAAGGCCGCGGACGACTGCGTCCAGATTCACGGCGGCTACGGGTTCGTGAAGGACTATCCGGCCGAAAAATACTTCCGCGACGTCAAGCTGCTCACCATCGGCGAGGGCACGAGCGAGATCCAGCGGCTCGTCATCGCGCGCCAGCTCCTGAGCGAGTAACCGAAGCCCGTGTATCGCTGGCCAGTTCGCGTCGACAGGAGATCAGGAGATCAGAGTTTTTGGTTTAAGAATGAATCTCCTGACCTCCTTGACTCCTGAACTCCTGTGAAACGTCCCGTGGCCGAAGCGAGTCTGCCCGAACGCGTGCTCCAGGGCGACGCGCGCGCGGTCGCCCGGGCGATCTCGCTCATCGAGGACGAGGCCCCGGCCGCCGCGGAGCTGATTCGCCGGATCTTCCCGCGCACCGGCCGCGCGTATCTCATCGGCGTGACCGGGCCGCCCGGCGCCGGGAAGAGCACGCTCGTCGATCGGCTCATCGCGGAGATCCGGCAGTCGGGGCGCTCGGTCGGCGTCGTCGCGGTCGATCCGACGAGCCCGTTCAGCGGCGGCGCGGTCCTCGGCGATCGCGTCCGCATGCAGGCGCACGCGCGCGATCCCGGCGTGTTCATCCGGAGCATGGCGACGCGCGGCCACCTCGGCGGGCTCGCCCGCGCGACGAGCGAGGCGGCCCTCGTGCTCGACGCCGCCGGCACGGACATCGTCCTCATCGAGACCGTCGGCGTCGGGCAGGACGAAGTCGACATCGTGCGCACCGCGGACGTGTCGATCGTGATCCTGGTGCCGGGGTCCGGCGACGAGGTGCAGGCGCTCAAGGCCGGCATCATGGAGATCGCCGACATCTTCGTCGTGAACAAGGCGGACCGCGAGGGAGCGGATCGCACCGTCGCGTCGATCGAGTCGACGCTGTCGCTGCAGGCGTTCGGTCCCGGCGCGTGGCGGCCGCCGATCGTCAAGACCGAGGCGACGACGGGCAAAGGGGTGACGGAGCTGCTCGAGGCCGTGGAGCGGTTCCGGGCGCACACGCTCGCGTCGCAGGGGAGCCGCCGGCGCGCGCGCGCCGGGTTCCGCTTGCGGGAGCTGCTGTCGCAGCGCTTCTTACAGCACGTCGAGCGCGCGCGTGCTCGAGGCCGGGGAGCTGGACGGGATGCTCGACCGCATCGCGGCGCGCGAGCTGGATCCGTACACGGCGGTGGATCAAATCGTCGGGCGGGCGCTTGCGGGACAAGTAGCACGAAGCGCGAGTCAGCGGCGAAGCTCGAAGCTGGGAGCTGGTGCAGCGTGGAAGCTGGGAGCGGGCAGCTACACAATGAAAGTCACCATCGATCACATCGGCATCGCCGTGTCCAGCCTCGAGGACGCGCTCGCGTTCTACCGCGACGCGCTCGGCCTCGTCGTGGAAGCGCCCGAGGAGGTTGCGTCGCAGCGCGTCCGCGCGCACTTCATCCCGGCCGGCGAGAGCGCCATCGAACTGCTCGAAGCCACGGCCGACGATTCCCCGATCGCGAAGTACGTCGCGAAACGCGGACCCGGCCTCCACCACATCACGCTTCGTGTCGACGACATCGCGGCCGCGCTCGTTCAGCTGAAAGCGCGCGGCGTCCGGCTCATCGACGACACCCCGCGGGAGGGGGCACACGGGTCGCTCGTGGCCTTCATTCACCCCTCGAGCGCGCACGGGGTGCTCGTCGAGCTGAAGCAGGCCGTCCATCTGATCGCGCGATGACCTTTGGAGACCTCGAGCTCATCCCGCTCCTCGACGGGTTCTTCCGCCTCGACGGCGGCGCGATGTTCGGCGTCGTCCCGAAGCCGCTCTGGGAGCGCCGCGCGGCGCCCGACGAGAAGAACCGCATCCTGGCTCGGCCTGCGGCCGCTGCTCGTGCGCGGCGCAAAGACGATGATCATCGATGCGGGGATCGGGGACAAGATGGACGCCAAGAGCCGCGACATCTACGGCATCGACCGCGCCCCGGATCTCGATGCGTCGCTGGCCGCGGCCGGGCTGACGGCGGACGACATCGAGATCGTGCTGGCCTCGCACCTCCATTTCGATCATGCCGGCGGCTTCACGAAGCGGGACGGCTCGGGCGCGCTGACGCCCCGCTTTCCGAACGCCCGGTACGTCGTGCGGACCGCCGAGTGGGAGGACGCCACGCACCCGCACGAGCGCAACCGGGCCAGCTACCTGCCCGAGAACTTCGTCCCGCTGAAGGAGGCGGGCGTGCTCGATCTGGTGCCCGGCGATGCGGCGATCATGCCCGGGGTCCGGGTCGTCCGCACCGGGGGCCACACGATGCACCATCAAATCGTCTTCATCGAATCGGGCGGCCGCACGGCCGTCTTCGCGGCCGATCTCATGCCGACCGCCGCGCACGTGAGCGAGCCGTGGATCATGGCCTACGACCTCTATCCCATGGACACGCTGGCCTTCAAGCGCGCGTTCGTGCGGGAGGCGATTGCGCGGGACTACCTCGTGTTCTTCGAGCACGATCCGGTCATCGCCGCGGGATACATCCGCGAGGAGGCCGGGCGCGTGCGGGTCGAGCCGGCGGCGGTCTGAAGTATCATTTCTGCGGGAATGGGTCTCTCGTCTCTCGTCTCTGGTCTCTGGTGGTCTTTGGTCTCTAGTCTTTAGTCTTCGAGTCGCCTCCACCAAAGACTAGACCCGAGTCCCGAGACCTGAGACCTGAGACAGCGAATCAACATGATCACAATCGGCATCATCGGCGGCAGCGGCTTGTACGACATGGCGGAGCTGACGGATCGTCAGGAGCGGCGCGTCGAGACACCCTTCGGTGAGCCCTCGGGACCCTACCTCACCGGCACGCTGGCCGGGAAGCGCGTCGCGTTCCTGGCGCGCCACGGCGCCGGCCACCGGCTCCTCCCGACCGAGCTCAACTTCCGCGCGAACATCTTCGGCTTCAAGGTGCTGGGGGCGGAGTTCATCCTGTCGGCGAGCGCCGTCGGCAGCCTCAAGGAAGCATACCGGCCGCTCGATCTCGTGATCCCGGACCAGTTCGTCGATCGCACCAGGGCCCGCGTCTCGACGTTCTTCGGCCGGGGCCTCGTCGCCCATGTCGGGTTCGCGCACCCGTTCTGCGGACCTCTCAGCGGCATCGCCTACGACGCGGCGATCGCTGCCGGCTTGAAGGGCGGCCGTGATGCCGGCGCCGCTCCGAAGGTCCACAAGGGCGGGACGTACGTGTGCATGGAGGGGCCGCAGTTCTCGACGCTGGCCGAATCGCGGCTGTATCGATCGTGGGGCATGGACGTCATCGGCATGACCAACCTGCAGGAAGCGAAGCTCGCGCGCGAAGCGGAGATCTGCTACACGACGATCGCGCTCGTCACCGACTACGACTGCTGGCACCCGGACCACGACAGCGTGACGGTGGACATGATCGTGGCCACCCTGATGCAGAACGCCCGGATGGCCCAGCAGGTCATCGCCGGGGCCGTCGCCCGGCTGCCGTTCGACCGCACGTGCGAGTGCGCGCGCGCCCTCGAGCACGCGATCATCACCCGGCCCGACGCGGTTCCCGCTACGGTCAAACAGGAACTGGCGCCGCTCGTGGGGAAGTACCTGAAGTAGGCACCGGAGGTGACGGAGTCAACGGGGATCGGCCGGTCCGGTCAACACGGAGAAACGGAGGAACGGAGAAACGGAGAAGTATTTGTTTCTCCGTTGCTCCGTTGCTCGCATGTAAAAACGATGCTGGTAACCAGCGACCTCCGGTGACTCCGTCCACTCCGCTCGCTCTGTCACAGTCCGAGACACTCACCACTATGAACATCGTCATAACCGGCTCTATCGCTTTCGACTACCTCATGTCGTTCCCCGGCAGGTTCACCGAGCATTTCCTGCCGGAGCACATGTCGCGGGTCAGTCTCAGCTTCCTGGTCGATACGATGGACAAGCGGCGCGGCGGGTGCGCGCCGAACATCGCCTACACGCTGGCGCTGCTCGGCGAGCGGCCGCGGCTGATGGCGGCGGCCGGGCAGGACTTCGGCGACTACCGCCGCTGGCTCGAGGCGGCCCAGGTGGACACGTCGCTGGTGAAGGAGATCGACGGAAAGTTCACCGCGTCGTTTTTCTGCAGCACCGACCTGGAGAGCAATCAGATCGCGTCGTTCTATACCGGCGCCATGGCCAACTCCGGGGAGTTGTCGTTCCGCGACGTGCCGGACTGCGGCCTGGCCATCATCTCGCCGAACGACCCCGGGGCGATGCTGCAATACGCCGATGAGTGCCGCGCGCTGGGGATTCCCTACATCTGGGATCCGGGTCAGCAATGCGCGCGGATGTCGGGCGGGGAGTTGAAGGATGGGTTGGCCGGGGCGACTCTTGTCATCGCCAACGATTACGAAATGGAACTAATTCGACAGAAGACGGGACTCGAGGAGGAAACCATTCTGTCGCTCAGCGGGGCGCTGGTGGTCACCCGCGGCGAAAACGGGTGTTCCGTCCTCGAACGCCATGGCAGGACGGACGTCCCTGCCGTCCCGCCCCATCGAATCATCGATCCGACCGGCGTCGGCGACGCGTTCCGCGGCGGATTCCTCAAAGGCATGGCGCGCGGGGCGGGGTACCCGGTGTGCGCACAGATCGGCAGCGTTGCGGCGACGTATGCGCTCGAACACCTGGGTGGGCAGAGTCATGCGTACTCGTGGCCGGAGTTTCTCCAGCGTTATGAAACGCACTTCGGCCTGGAGGCGGGACTCGAATAGAAGTAAAAGTGTCGCGCCGGCACACGCGGGTGATTTGGAACGCTGCGTTTGGTGTTATTTACCTAGTTCGTCGCGACGGCGCGGATGTCGCTGGCGTTTTTTGCCCCGATCTATTATGGTCCCGCTGGGAACAACCCTTGCACTAGGTCGGTGAGGAGGACGCCCCGTGAAACGCCTCGCCATCGGATCGACCCTCGTGCTTGCCCTGGCCACGGGTGCCGCGGCACAGTCGCCCACGCCCACCGAGCCCGCGCCGGTCTCGGTGTTCCGGAGCGGGGCCAGCCTGGTGGCGCTCAACGTCACCGTCACCGACGGCAAGCGCCTGGTGCCCGGCCTTCGCCCGGACGACTTCGCGGTGTACGAGGACGGCGTCCTCCAGCGCGTCCAGTTCTTCGAGGCCAAGCAGGTTCCGATTGACTTGATTCTGCTCCTCGACACCAGTTCGAGCATGTCGGACAAGATGGCGGTCGTGCACGAGGCGGCCGTCGGCTTCCTGAAGACCCTCCGGGACACCGACCGGGGCGCCGTCGTGACCTTCGGCGACAACGTCAACATCCTGCAGGCGCTCACCTCCGATCGCGAGGCTCTGGAACAGGCGGTCCGCCGCGCGGCGCCTCGCGGGTCGACCGCGCTCAACAACGCGCTCTACGTCGCGATGAAGGAGTTCGGGCGCACGCCGGTGGCGGGCGACCAGGTGCGGCGCCAGGCGATCGCGGTGCTGTCGGACGGCGAAGACACGTCCAGCATCATCCCGTTCGACGACGTGCTCGCGCTGGCGCGGAAGAGCGGCATCAACATCTACACCATTTGTATCCAGAACCAGTACGCGCGGGCCCGGGCCGAGAGTGGCCGCCGGTACTTCTCCGAGTCGGACTACGCGATGAAGTCGCTCGCCCACGAAACAGGGGCGCAGTCCTTCTTCCCGCAGTCGGTGATCGAGCTCAAGGGAATCTACGCCGGCATCTCCGATGAGCTGTCGAACCAGTACTCGATTGGCTACGCCCCGAGCAACGCGCGTCCGGACGGGCGTTTCCGGCGGATTGTGATCAAGGTCACGGCGCATCCGGAGTTCAAACCCCGGGCCCGGCTCGGGTACATCGCCGACACCTTGCTACGCGCCGTGCAGGCGGTGACGCCGCAGGTCCCCCGCTAGGGAACAGCTTCCAGCTACCCGCTTCCCGCTTCCGCGATAAGCTATCAGCATCCCGGCTGGAAGCCGGAAGCTGGAAGCTGGAAGCCTCTCTTGAATCGATTCTTCGCCATCCTCCTGACCACGGGCGCGTTCGTCTGGACCGCGGCGCTGTTTCTGACACCGTTTGCGCTCGTCAGTACCCATCCGCGCGTGGTGTCGGCGGCGGTCCTGGTCTATGAGGCGTCCGGACGTATCTGCCATCAGCGGTCCAATCGATCCTTCCACGTCGCCGGCGTCCAGCTGCCGGTGTGCGCCCGCTGCACGGGGTTGTATGTCTCGGGCGCGGCCGGCGCGCTCGTCGCGTGGCTCGGCTGGCGGCGCCGGCTGAAGGCGCCCCGTCACACGCGCGCGCGTGCTCGTCGCCGCCGCCATCCCCACCGCGCTGACCTTCGGTCTCGAGTGGCTCGGTCTTGCGCATCCGTCGAGCACGATGCGCGCGATCTGCGCCTTTCCGCTCGGCGTCAGCGCGGGGTGGGTGTTCGTGCGCTCGCTCCGGGCGGAAAGCGCCAGCAGGCCTTCGCCAGGCTCGGGACCGTCCCCAGCGAAGATGATGCGCTATGATTCTCTCTAGACAATGGTGACGAAATCGACGGCCGCCGACCGCACGCGTGCCGCGGCTGAGCGGGGGACGCTGGTGCTGTTGTGCCTGGCCGCGTGGGCGGTGCCGGGCGCCGGTCATCTCTGGATGGGGCGGCGGCAGAAGGGGATCGTGTTCCTGCTCACGCTGCCGGCGATGTTCCTCACCGGCCTGCTCCTGCACGGCCGGATCTTTCCCTTCGAGCTCTCCGAGCCGCTCGTGGCGCTGGCGGCGGTCGCGAACATCGGCGCCGGCGCGCCGTGGCTGCTCGCGCGGATGATGGATGCCGGAGCCGGCACCGTCACGGCCGCGACCTACGAGTACGGCAACTGCTACCTGATCGTCGCCGGCCTGCTGAACTTCCTCGTCGTCCTCGACGCCTTCGACATCGGGATGGGGCGCAAGTGACGAGCCATTTCCTCCTGCTGGTGCTCTTCGCGTTCTTCGTCTCGGTCGTCTTCGCGGTGCTGCTGCGCGACCAGCCGCGCGCGCAGATTCGCACGGGCGCGATGATGTTCGGCGGCTTCATCGCCGCCGCGGTCGTGCTCGGCTGGTTGATGTATCCGTTGCCGCTGTGACGGCGCCGGGCGAGCCGGACCGTCCGCGTCCCGCGTCTCCGGGCGGCGCCCCCGTGCCCGGACCCTCCCCGCTTCGGAACGCGTGGCTCTGGGGACCGGTCGTCCTCCAGATGGCGGTGATTTTCGGCGCGTCATCGATCCCCGCATCGGGCCGGCTGCCGGGCGGCGTCACCGACTGGGTCGGGCACGCGATCGGTACGGGCTGCTCGGCGCGCTGCTGCTGCGCGCGCTCGCGGGCGGACGTCTGAGCGGCGTGACCGGGCGCCGCGCGCTCGCGGCCGATTCTGCTCGCGACGCTGTACGGCGTCTCCGATGAAGCGCACCAGTGGTTCGTGCCCGGACGCTCTCCGGATCGGTTCGACGTGCTCGCGGATTGTCTCGGCGCCGCGCTCGCGGTGGCGGCCGGCGTGGCGGCGGCTCGCGCACGTCGCTGGGGTATACTCAAATCCTGGTCATGAGCCTCGAGACGTTCCACAACATCCTGATCGATCGCGACGGAGGGGTCGCGATCCTCACGATCAACCGGCCGCAAGTCCTGAACGCGCTCGACACGCAGACGCTCGACGAGCTGCGCCGCGCGATGCTCGCGTTGCGGCGCGACGACAGCGTCAGGGCCGTGATCGTGACGGGGAGCGGCGAGAAGTCCTTCATCGCGGGCGCGGACATCAACGAGCTGTCGGTGCAGACGCCCATCGGCGGGCGCGATCACGCGATGCGCGGCCAGCACGTCTTCGATCTCATCGAGAACCTGGGCAAGCCGGTCATCGCCGCGATCAACGGCTACGCGCTCGGCGGCGGATGCGAGCTGGCGATGGCCTGCACGCTGCGGGTGGCCGCCGAGACGGCGAAGCTCGGGCAGCCCGAGATCAACCTCGGCATCATGCCCGGATATGCCGGCACGCAGCGGCTGTCGCGGCTCATCGGCCGCGGCCGCGCGCTGGAGCTGCTGCTGACGGGCGATCAGATTTCCGCCGCCGAGGCGTTCCGCCTCGGGCTCGTGAACCGCGTGGTCCCGGCCGCCGAGCTGATGAGCGAGGCCCGCAAGCTCGCGCACGCGCTGGCCGCGAAGGCGCCGATTGCCGCGCGCTACATCATCGATGCCGTGAACAGGGGACTTCAGATGCCGTTCCCGGACGCGCAGGTGTTCGAAGCGACGCTTTTCGGGCTCGTGTCGACGACCGACGACATGCGCGAGGGAACGAGGGCCTTCCTCGAAAAGCGCACGGCGGAGTTCAAGGGGAAATAGCGCCGTGCGTCACCGAGATTCCGCGGCGCCTCCGGCGGCGCTTCCCGGAGCGGCCGGATACCGCTTTGCGCTCGTGGTCTCGCGCTTCAACGCGGCCATCACCGAATCGCTTCGCGACGCGGCGCGGGCGGCGCTGACGGAGGCGGGCGCGAACGCCGCGGACGTCGAGGAGCTGAGCGTGCCGGGCGCGTTCGAGCTCCCGCAGGCCGCGCGGTGCGCGGCCGAGTCCGGGCGCTTCGACGCGGTCGTCTGCCTCGGCTGCGTGATCCGCGGTGCGACGCCGCACTTCGAGTACATCTCGTCGGCCGTCGCGCAGGGCATCATGGCGGCCGCCGGCGAGACCGGCGTTCCGATCGCGTTCGGCGTGCTGACGACCGACACGCAGGCGCAGGCCGAGGAGCGGGCAGGGGCCGGCCGCGACAACAAGGGCTGGGAAGCCGCGGCCGCGGCAATCGAGATGGCCGTGCTGTTCCGCCGGCTCGGCCGTCCGCCCGCGCGCGCCGGCGCCGGCCGTCCCTTCGGGTTCGAGCCGGGTACGCCGCGCGGGACGACGACGTGAGCCCGACAGACGGGACCGGCCGCCGCCGTGCGCGCGAAGCCTCGCTCCAGATGCTCTACCAATGGGAAGTCGGCCGCTCCAGCGCGGACGAGTCCGTCGCGACGTACTGGCCGGAGCACGACGCGGATCACGAGCTCGGCGAACCGCTGCGCGAATTCGCCAACGGCCTCGTGCGCGGGACCATCGCGCGGGTGACGGAGATCGACGCCATCCTGACCGCGCACGCGCAGAACTGGCGCGTCGAGCGCATGGCGGTCATCGACCGGCTGGTCCTCCGGCTGGCCATCTACGAGCTGCTGGCCGAGGCGGACACGCCGGCGCGGGTCGTCATCAACGAGGCGCTCGAGCTCGCGCGGACGTACTCGGGCGACGAGGCCGTCGGGTTCGTGAACGGCATCCTCGACGCGGTACGGAAGGAATTGCAACGGGAATAGCGCCCTGCGGCCGCGCGTGGAGGTGCCCGCCTCCGCTGGTCGCGGAGATTCCGGGCGACCAGGCACGGCGAGGTCTCGCCGTAGCGGGCATGGAAAGGTCACGCGCGGAGGCGGAGGGCCCCACGAGCAAATGAATACTACCGAGCCGCGCGAGTCCGATCTGCTACGCCAGCGGCGCGCGAACTTCGAGGAGCTCGCGCAGCTGGGCGTGGACCCGTATCCGCGGAAGTTCGAGCGGAGCGACACGATCGGCGATCTGGTGGCCGCGCACGGGGGCAAGACCCGTGAAGAGCTCGAAGCCGGCCGCGATTCAGGCACGCACGGCCGGGCGCATCCTCGCGATCCGGAGCTTCGGCAAAGCCAATTTCCTGGTGCTCTCCGACGGGCGCGCCACCATTCAGGTCTACATCCGGCAGGATTCGATGCCGGAGCGCGATTTCGCGATCTTCAAGCTGCTGGATTTCGGCGACCACGTCGGCGTCGAAGGGAAGCTGTTCCGCACGAAGACGAACGAGCTGACGATCTGGGCCGCCCGGGTCGAGTTCCTGGCCAAGTGCTTCCTGCCGCTGCCGGAGAAGTGGCACGGCCTGAGCGACGTCGAGACGCGGTACCGCCAGCGCTACCTCGACCTCATCGTCAACCCGGACTCGCGGCGGATCTTTCACGTGCGCAGCAAGGTGCTCGCCTCGATCCGCGGGTTCCTCGACGCCCGCGGCTATCTCGAGGTCGAGACGCCGATGATGCAGCCCATCGCCGGCGGCGCGCTGGCCCGCCCGTTCGTGACGCACCACAACGCGCTCGACATCCAGCTGTTTCTCCGCGTCGCGCCGGAGCTCTACCTGAAGCGGCTCGTCGTCGGCGGTCTCGAGCGCGTGTACGAGATCAACCGCAACTTCCGCAACGAGGGGATCTCCACCCAGCACAACCCCGAGTTCACGATGCTGGAGTTCTACCAGGCCTACAGCGACTACCAGGAGCTGATGGTCATGACCGAGGAGATGCTGTCGTCCTGCGCGCGCGAGGCGGCCGGCAGCGACCGCATCAAGTTCGGCGGTCACGAGATTTCACTGGCGCCCCCCTACAACCGCGTGTCGCTTCGCGAGGGGGCGCGGGCGGCGGCGGCCGAAAAGCTGGGCGTTCCCGTCAGCGACGCCGATCTGCGCGGGCGCGAGACCGCGGCTTCGCTCGCGCGCCAACTGCACCTCGAGGTGCACGCGTCGTGGGGGGCGGGAAAGATCGCGACCGAAATCTTCGAGCGCCTCAACGAGGACGCCCTGGTGCAGCCGACCTTCGTGTACGACTTTCCGACCGAAGTCTCGCCGCTCTCGAAACAGAGGCCGGACGACCCCGACACGGTGGAACGCTTCGAGCTCTATGTCGGCGGGTTCGAGGTGGCGAACGCCTTCAGCGAGCTCAACGATCCGGCGGAGCAGCGCCGCCGGTTCGAGGCGCAGCTCGTCGGCCGGGCGGCCGGCGACGCCGAAGCGCACGCGATGGACGAGGACTACATCCGGGCGCTCGAGTACGGATTGCCGCCGACGGCGGGGGAAGGCGTCGGCATCGACCGCCTCGTGATGCTCCTGACCGACAGCCCGTCCATCCGCGACGTCATCCTGTTCCCGCTCATGAAGCCGCGGGGCGGGGCGTGAGGGACCTTCCCTTCGAGCTCTTCATCGCCCTCAGGTATCTGCTGGCCCCGCGCAAGCAGGCCTTCATCTCGGTGATCTCGCTCATCTCGGTGCTTGGCGTCATGGTCGGCGTGATGGCCCTGCTGATTTCGCTGGCGCTCATGACGGGCCTGCAGGGGGAGCTGCGCGATCGGATCGTCGGGTCGGCGGCCCACGTCTACGTGCAGCGAGTCGGAGGCATCACCGATCCTGAGGCGGAGGTGCGGAAGATGCTGACGGTGCCGCGGGTGCTCGGCGCGGCGCCGATCGTCCAGGGCAAGGCGCTCCTCACGAGCGATGGCGGCGGCGAGGCGTTCATCGAGGTGAAGGGGGTCGTGCCGGCGCAGGAGAAGACCGTGACGCGCATTCAGGAGGCGATGCTCACGGGCAGCCTCGACGCGCTCGAGACCGCCCCCGGGACGACGCCGGGAATTCTCATCGGGAAGGACCTCGCCGACCGGCTGCAGATCAGGGTCGGCGATCAGGTCCGGATGATGACACCGCAGGGAACGATTACGCCGTTCGGTCCGGCGATGCTCAAGCGGCCGTTCACGGTCGTGGGCACGTTCAGCCTGGGGCTGTTCGAGTACGACTCGGCCTACGGGTTCGTCCGCATCGACGTGGCGCAGCGGGCGCTCGGCAAGGACGCGCCGGACTTCATCGAGTTGCGGGTGGACGACATGTTCGCCGCGCAGGGAATCGCCGACGGCATCCCGGAGCGGCTGGGGCCCGAATACATGGCGCAGGACTGGGCGGACTTGAACGGGGCCCTGTTCTCCGCGCTGTGGCTCGAGAAGATGGCCATCTCGATCACCATCGGCCTCATCGTGATGGTGGCGGCCATGAACATCATCGCCTCGCTCGTGCTCCTGGTCATGGAGAAGAGCCGCGACATCGCCATCCTGAAGACGATGGGCAGCTCCGGCGTGAGCATCCGGCGGATTTTCATGCTGCAGGGGCTCGTGATCGGCCTCGTCGGAACGGTCGCCGGCGCGGTGGCGGGCTGCGCGCTCATCTACATCTTCGATCGCTACAAGCTCATTCACGTCCCGATCGACGTGTACCAGATCTCCTACGTGCCCTTCACGCTGGAGCTGCGCGATTTTGCCATCGTGGTGATCTCGGCGATCGTCATCTGTTTCCTCGCGACGATCTACCCGTCACGGCAGGCGTCCAGGCTCGATCCGGCGCAGGGGTTGAGGTATCAATGAGAAGCTTCCAGCTTCCAGCTCCCAGCTTCCAGCGGCGAGCCAGAGAGCATGAACAAGCTGAAAGCTGGCAGCTGGGAGCTGGTCGCTGGAAGCTGGAAGCCGGCAGCTGATGTCTTTCATCGAAGTCTCCGGCGTGACCAAGAGCTATCCGGTCGGGGGAACCCGCCTGACGGTGCTCAAGGGCGTGGACATGGCGCTCGAGCGCGGCGAGATGGTGGCGATTGTCGGCGCGTCAGGCGTAGGGAAGAGCACGCTGCTGCACGTGATGGGCGGGCTCGACGCGGCCGACGAAGGGCGGATCCGGATTGGCGACACCGACGTCACGGCCCTCTCCGATGACGCCGTCGTCGCGTTCCGCAACCGCCACGTCGGGTTCGTCTTCCAGTTTCACCACCTGCTGCCGGAGTTCACGGCGATCGAGAACGCCGAGATGCCGATGCGCATCGCGCGCCGCCGGGGCCACGACCGCCGGGCCCGGGCCGCCGAGCTCCTTCACCGTGTGGGCCTGGACGCGCGGCTCGACCACCGGCCCGGCATGCTCTCGGGCGGCGAGCAGCAGCGTGTGGCGATCGCCCGCGCGCTGGTGATGGATCCGACGCTGCTGCTGGCCGACGAGCCGACCGGCGACCTCGACGAGCACACCGCCGATGCGCTCCACGATCTGCTGCGCGAGATGCACCGCGAACGCGGGCTCACCTCCGTGATCGCGACCCACAACCCGCGGCTCGCGGCAGCGTGCGACCGCGTGCTGCGGCTGGAGGACGGCAGGCTGAAGGCGGACGGGACCTAGCGGAGAACAGGAGAAACGGGACACCGGTCTAACAGGAGATCAAGAGATCAGGAGACTTTTTCTTTAAAACAAGAAAATCTCCTGATCTCCTGATTGATCCCGATCTCCTGTTCAACCTACTGCGCTACGGTGAACGGCGCGCCGGCCATCACGGTGTCCCACCACAGCACGAATTTCCCGCCGGCGTTGCTGACGTCCGTGAATCCCCACGTCAGCTGATCCACCGACATCGGAATCTTGTCGACCTTCATCGCCACACGGGTGACGTCCTTGTCCGGCGTGTAGTTGTAGGCGCCCCAGAGCGCGGCCTTGTTGTTGGCATCGTAGGTGGTCTGCGCGGCCCACGTCGAGACGATGAGCGTCCAGTCGGTCTCGGACTTCGCCTCGATGAACATCGTGTACGTCCCGGCCGGCACGGTCTTCCCGCCGATCTGCAGCGGGACCTCGGTTTTCAGCTGCGTCGAGACGTCGGCGCCCGCACGCCACACCGGCGCGCCGGCGAGCAGCGCCTTGCCGTAGTCCGCGCCGCTGCCCCACAGGCTCCGGCCCTTTCGAATGGGCCGCCCGTACGTGATCTCAATCCACTTTCCGCCTTGATACCGTTCCCCGCGCTGCCCTTTGACCCATTGCCCGCCGACCTGCGTCGCCGAGGTTCCCGGGGGGCTGGCCGGCCGCGTATCCTGGGCCGTGGCCACCGTGGCGGCCACAAGACAGATCAAACCGATCGTCGCTGCTCGCTTCACCATGCTCTGTCGACCTCCCTGACCAGAATTGTAGTCGGCTTTGGGACACGCCCTACCGTCAGGGGTGTGACGGCGACGCGCGCAGGCGACTAACCGCCTTGAAACTCGCAACTTAGGACGAAAAACTGGTGGTTCCAGCAGGCCCGTTGCCGTATAATAAGGACAGGCGGGTCCTCCCTCTTTCATAGGTAACCTGGATGTTCGAACGCTACACGGAACGAGCGCGCCGCGTACCTCTTCTTCGCCCGGTACGAAGCGAGTCAGCTCGGCAGCATTTCGATCGAAACCGAGCACCTCCTGCTGGGGCTGATCCGCGAGGGCAAGGGGCTGACCAGCCGCATCTTCGCGCGGTCCCACCTGTCCCTCGAGAGCATCCGCAAGGAAATCGAAGGGCGCACGGTGTTCCGCGAGAAGGTCTCGACCTCGGTCGAGATTCCGTTCAGCGCGGAAACCAAGCGCGTCCTCCAGTTTGCGGCCGAGGAAGCCGACCGGCTCCTGCACAACTACATCGGAACCGAGCACCTGCTGCTCGGGATCCTGCGCGAAGAGCGATCCGTCGCGGCGACCATCCTCATGGAGAAGGGGATGCGCCTCAACACCGTCCGGGAGGACATCGTCGCGCTGCTCAACGAGAAGACGACGCTGACGCGCGTGAAAGAGACGCCGCTGCTGGCCGAGTTCAGCCGCGACCTGACCGAAGCGGCGATGAAGAACCAGCTCGATCCGCTGGTCGGGCGCCACATCGAGATCGAGCGCGTCCAGCAGGTGCTGTGCCGGCGGACGAAGAACAACGCGGTCCTCATCGGCGAGCCGGGCGTGGGCAAGACCGCCATCGTCGAGGGCCTGGCGCAGAAGGTCGTCTACGGCGACGTCCCCCATTTCCTCGCCGACAAGCGTCTCCTCGCGCTCGACATCTCGCTGATCGTCGCCGGCACCAAGTACCGCGGTCAGTTCGAAGAGCGCCTGAAGGCGATCATGAAGGAGCTGACCGAGAACCCGAACATCATCGTGTTCATCGACGAGCTCCACACGCTGGTCGGCGCCGGTTCGGCCGAAGGCTCGCTGGACGCGGCGAACATCCTCAAGCCGGCGCTGTCGCGCGGCGAGATCCGCTGCATCGGCGCGACGACGCCGTCCGAGTACCGGAAGTACATCGAGAAGGACCGTTCGCTCGAGCGGCGCTTCCAGGCCATCAAGGTCGATCCGCCCAACGAGCGCGAGACGATCGAAGTCCTCATGGGCGTGAAGGATCGGTACGAGAGCTTCCACCACGTCGAGTACACGACGGAAGCCATCGAGGCGGCGGTGTACCAGTCGAGCCGGTACATCACCGACCGGTTCCTCCCCGACAAGGCGATCGATCTCGTGGACGAAGCGGGCGCGCGCGCCAAGCTGCGCGAGGCGGGCTACAGCGAGGAGTTCGGCGAGATCAACCGGAGCATCCGCGTCGCGGTCGAGGCGATGGAGACGGCCGTCTCCGAGAAGAACTTCGAGAAGGCGCAGTTTTTCCGGGAACAGGAAGTCCAGGCCCGGGAAAACCTGCAGTTCGTCCGCGAGAAGTTCGACGTCAAGTCGAGCGCCCGCCGGGTCGTCGTCGGCAAGGGGGAGATCGACGAGGTCGTCTCGAAGTGGACCGGCGTCCCGTTGACCTCCATCAACCAGGACGAAGGGGACAAGCTCCTCCACATGGAAGACGCGCTGCACAACCGCGTCGTCTCGCAGGACGCGGCGATCTCGGCGCTGTCGCGCGCCATCCGGCGATCGCGCGCCGGGCTCAAGGCGCCGACCCGTCCGGTCGGCAGCTTCATCTTCCTCGGGCCGACCGGCGTCGGCAAGACCGAGCTGGCGCGCGCGATTGCCGAACTTCCTCTTCGGCAGCGATCACGCCCTCATCCGCTTCGACATGTCCGAGTACATGGAGAAGCACTCGGTGTCGAAGCTGATCGGATCCCCTCCGGGATACGTCGGCCACGAGGAGGGCGGGCAGCTCACCGAGAAGGTGAAGCGCAATCCCTACTCGGTCGTCCTGCTCGACGAAGTCGAGAAGGCCCATCCGGACCTGTTCAACATCCTGCTGCAGGTGTTCGAGGACGGCCACCTGACCGACGGCCTCGGCAACCGGGTGAACTTCAAGAACACCATCATCATCATGACCTCGAACATCGGCGCCCGCTTCATCCAGAAGAAGGCGTCGCTCGGGTTCCAGTCGGCCGACAGCGGCGTCATCGCCCGCAGCGTCAACGACATGGTGCTCGCCGAGGTGAAGAAGACGTTCAACCCGGAGTTCATCAACCGCATCGATGAAATCATCGTCTTCGAGGCGCTTTCGGACGACGACCTCCGGACCATCACCAAGCTGCTCGTGAAGCAGGTGAACGACAACCTGGTCGACCGCCGGCTGCGCCTGGAGCTCGAGCCGGAAGTCATCGACTGGATCATCGAGCAGACGTGCAAGGATCGCTCGGTACGGTGCTCGTCCGCTGCGTCGCGCGATCCAGCGCTATATCGAGGATCCGCTGTCCGAGGAGCTCATCCGCGGCCACCTGAAGGGGGGCGACATCCAGGTGTACCTCGATGCGGGGAGCCTGGCGTACCGTCCGGCCGGCGCAACCGAGGACGGCCGGCGGCTGGCCTGACCCGCCTCTCGCAGTGGGCGGTCCGTGCAAACGCTACGGCGCGGCTTCGGCAAGGCCACCGGGTAGCCTTGCACGTCTAAGATCCAGTAAACTCATGGCTTGGCCTACAGCCTGGGCCTTCCGTCCGGGCCGCGGCCGGTCGTTCGCAGCCCCCAATTATGCGTGTTTTTGTTCTTTTGCTCGTGGCCCTTGCGGCCGCCGGTGAGGTGCGCGCTCAGACGCCGCTGCCGGCACTCGCCGTCCGCCCAGGCCCCGTCCGGCCCGGCGCGGGATCTTCCCGCGACGATCTGCGACCAGACCGTCCCACCGCCCAGCCGGCTGCCCCCGGCCGGCTCCGGCCCGCTCGTCCACGCGGTCATGCTCTGCTTCGAGAAGCAGGGCGGAAGCCCCGTGATCGAGGCGTACACGTACCTCTATTACACGCAGTTGAAAGGCAGCCAGCCGTCGCTCAACGCGTGGGTGCCCTACGACGACGCGCGCGCAGCAGATCGCGATCGCCGACTTCAAGCGGTTGTGGGGGACGAACTTCCTCGACGACCTCGTCATCGAGGTGCACGACGTGCGGTACGCGAACGGCGTCCTGGGCAAGGTCGTCGTGTACAGCATGGAAGAGCGGCAGCGGGTCAAGATCGTCGACTACGTCGGGCCCGAAGAAGGTCGACCAGACGAAGATTGAAGAGGTGCTCAAGGAGAAGAACATCACGATCAAGCTCGACTCGTTCATCGACCCCGGCCTCATCCGCAAGGTGAGCGGCGTCGTCCGCGACGTCTACGCGGAGAAGGGCTATCAGTTCGTCGAGGTCAAGCCGGAGATCAAGCCCGTCGAGGGCGGCACGAAGATCGTCAACGTGACGTTCCACATCACCGAAGGGCCGAAGGTCAAGATCCGCGACGTCGACTTCGTGGGGAACTCCGCGGTGAGCGACGGCAAGCTGGCGAAGCGTTTGAAGGAGAACAAGGGCCCGGGGATGTTCTCGTTCGTCCTCGGCAGCGGCACGTACAAGGAAGAGAAGTTCGAAGAGGACGCCGACCGCGTCGTCGAGTACTACCGCGACCGGGGCTACATCGGCGTCCGGGTCGGACAGCCGGATCTGAAGATCCTCGAGGACTCGAGGGACCAGAAGACGCGCTGGGTGCAGCTGCGCATTCCGATCACCGAAGGCAAGCGCTACCGCGTCGGCAAGATCGATTTCGAGGGCAACAAGGTCGTCACTGCCGAGGCGCTGCGGCCGCTGTTCAAGCTCGCCGACGGCGAGGTCTACAGCGAAAAGGTGATCCGCAAGGGCTTCGAGAAGGCCAAGGAAGTGTACGGCGGCGGCGGCTACATGGAGTTCACGGGCTACCCGGACCTGCAGCCGCGCGACCTGCCCGAGATGACCAACGGCGCGGCCGCGGCGGCCGGTCCCGTCTCCCGCGCCGGCGCCCGCGCAGGCGCCCGACGGTCCGCCGATCGTGGACGTGACGCTCCGGATCCAGGAAGGCAAGCAGTACTTCGTCAACCGCATCACGTTCGTCGGCAACACCACGACGCGCGACCCCGTGATCCGGCGCGAGGTGCGGCTCCTCGAGAGCGGCATCTTCAACACCGAGGCGTTGAAGTTCAGCATCAAGCGGCTGAACCAGCTCGGCTACTTCAAGCCGCTCGAAGGCGAGGCGATCTCGGTCGACAAGACGCCGGGCGCGGACAACAAGGTCGACGTGAAGCTGAAGTTCGAGGAGCAGAACCGCAACCAGCTCACGTTCGGCGCGGGCGTCTCGCAGTACGACGGCTTCTTCGGCCAGCTCTCGTTCCAGACGTCGAACTTCCTCGGCCGCGGGGAGACGTTCACGGTCTCGGCGCAGCAGGGCAGCCGCGCGACCAACTACCAGCTCGCCTTCAGCGAGCCGTTCCTCTTCAACCGGCCGCAGACCGCCGGCGTCGATCTCTTCATCCGCGAGCTGGAGTACATCGGCCTCTACACGCAGAAGTCGCGCGGCGGCAACCTCGTCTACGGCTTCCAGGTGCAGGACTTCGCGCGGATGTTCATCAACTACAGCTACGAGCACATCCGGGTGGAGGACCTGAACCCGGCGTTCTTCAATCCCCTGGTGCTGGCCGGCAACCCGCTGCTCGCCGACTCGCTGCTCATCGGCGAAGGCGGCAAGCGCACGATCAGCAAGATCGGCCCGAGCTACGTCTACAACACCGTCGACCATCCGATCTTCCCGACGGCCGGCCGGCGATTCACGCTCTCGACCGACTTTGCGGGCATCGGGGGCAACACCAACTACATCAACCCGCGGGCCGAGGCCATCGTCTACATCCCGCATACCCGGCGCACGTCGATCGGCTTCCGGGCGGCGGGCGAGTACATCAAGCCGTTTGCCAGCACCACGGTGCTGCCGATCTTCAACAAGATCTTCCTCGGCGGCGAGTACAGCATTCGCGGCTTCGACATCCGGTCCGTGTCCCCGCGCGACCCGTTCTCCGGCGTGCAGATCGGCGGCAACAAGAGCCTGCTCTTCAACGGCGAGTACCTGATCAACATCGCCGGGCCGGTGCGCCTGGTCTTGTTCTTCGATGCCGGCCAGGTGCGCGACATCGGGGATCGGTTCTCGTGGAAGGAGCCGATCGAGGAACAGTTCCGGGAGGGCGAGTTGGTCCCGCCCATTTTCGTCGATTCCGGAGTCCTCCGGCCCCCGCTCTCGGGCGTCGTCCGGCCGATCGAAACACGGACCATCGGGGAGACGTACGCGTTCAAGACGTCGACCGGGGCGGAGATCCGGTTCTTCATGCCGGTCCTCAACGTGCCGTTCCGGTTGATCTTCGCGATGAACCCGTCGCGCGAAAACGTGCTCGACAACAGCTTGCAGCCCGAGAAGAAGTATAAATTCCGTTTTGCCGTGGGCTCGACATTCTAAACGCGGGTCATTTCTCACAAAGGGGACTGGTCGAATGAGATCGTTGACGATGATGATGGTGATTGGCGCAGTCAGCGGGATGCTGGTTGCGACGCCCGGCCACGCGCAGGGAGCACAAGCCCCCGCCCCTTCCGCTGCGGCCGATCAGCAGCCGCCGGCCGCGCCTCCCGCGGGCGGCCAGAAGCCCGCCACGCCGGCCGCGCCCGCGCCGCAGCCGCCGCGCCCCTTCCCGGAGGGGGCGAAGTTCGCGTTCGTCGATATCCAGGCGATCGCGAGCGGCTCGGTGGAAGGCAAGTCGGCCAGCAGCAAGCTGGATGCGTTCAGGAAGAAGACGCAGGACGCCCTCCTCGCCAAGAACACGTCGCTCAAGGCCATGCAGGACAAGCTGTCGTCCGGCGGGTCGGTGATGAACGACCAGGCCCGCGCCCAGCTCGAGAAGGAAATCGAGAAGGGCCAGCGCGAGCTGCAGTTCGCCCAGCAGGACGCGCAGACCGAGCTGACGGACATGACCAATCAGCTCCAGAACGAATTCCAGGAGAAGCTCAACCCCGTCCTCGAACAGGTGCGGGCCGAGAAGGGGCTGTTGATGATCTTCAGCATCCGCGACTCGGGCATCATCGCGGTCGACCTCGGCCTCGACCTGTCGGCTGAAGTCGTCAAGCGGTTCGACGCGGCGGCGAAGACGCCGGCGGCGACGAAGAAATGAACGACCGTTCTTAGTTCTTAGTTCTTAGTTCTCCGTTCTCCGTTCTCCGTTCCCGTTCGTTGCTCCCGACGTCGGTTCCCGGTTCTTCCGAAGAACGAAGAACCGGGAACGACTAACCAAGAACCAAGAACCGAGAACCGAGAACGGTTCTGCTCTGATACACTCCCGTCAGTGTCGATAAACATCTCGAACGTCCTCGATCGGCTGTGCTATCGCTATCCGTCACCGCTCGTCGATGCGGTCACCGAGCACGAGCCGGGCCGGCGCGTCGTCGCCGTCAAGAACGTCACGGTCAACGAGGAATTCTTCCAGGGACATTTTCCGGGCGCGCCGCTGATGCCGGGCGTGCTGATGATCGAGACGCTCGCGCAGGTCGCCACGATCCTGCTGACGCACCCGGACAAGCCGGGGCGCACCTATCTGCGCGGCGTGAACCGCGCCAAGTTCCGGCTGCCGGTCGTCCCGGGCGACCGGCTGCGGCTGGAAGTCACGATCGGGCCGCGGCGGGCGCGGCTCGCGCGCGCGCATGCGGTCGCGTACATCGGCGACAACATCGCCGCGGAGGCCGAGCTCCTGATGGGCCTGGTCGCCGACGAGGTGAGCGGGACCCGGGTCGGGGGTCACCGTCGACGCGAGCGCGATCGTCCACCAGGACGCCGTGCTCGGCGCCGGCACGGTCGTCGGGCCGCACGCCGTCATCGGCGAGCACGTGCGCATCGGGCGGGACTGCCGCATCGGCGCGTCGTCGGTCGTCGAGGGCCCGACCGAGATTGGCGACGGCAACGAGATCTTCCCGTTCGTCTCGATCGGCCTGATTCCGCAGGACCTGAAGTATCACGGCGAGCCGACGCGGCTGGTCGTCGGCGACCACAACGTGTTCCGGGAGTTCGTGACCATCCATCGCGGCACCGCGGGCGGCGGCGGCGTCACGGAAATCGGCGACCACAACGTGTTCATGGCCTACGCGCACGTCGCGCACGACTGCCACGTCGGACACCACACGATCTTCGGCAACGCGGCGACGCTCGGCGGGCACGTGATTGTCGAGGACTACGCGACGATCAGCGCGTTTTCGGGGGTCCACCAGTTCTGCCGCGTCGGCAAGCACGCGTTCATCGGCGGCTTCTCGGTCATCACCAAGGACGCGCTGCCGTTCGCGAAGACGGTCGGCAACCGCGCGCGCATCTACGGGCTGAACACGATCGGGCTCATGCGGCGGAAGTTTTCCGCCGATTCGATTGCCAAGCTGCGGCGCGCGTACCGCCACCTGCTGCACTCGAACACGAGCCGGGCGCTCGCGCAGATCGAGCGCGACCCGACGCTGGCCTGCGACGAAGTGCAGTACGTCGTCGATTTCATCCGCACCTCGAGCCGAGGAGTGGGGCTGCGAAGGCCGAGCCGCCGGCTCGAAGAGGTGGTCGACGAATAGCGGCGAGCCTGCCTCGCCGAAGGCGCGAGTCCTTGACTGGCGGCGAAGGCGGGTCAGTCGTTACCGGTCAGGGACGGCCGCACGACGGTGATGGTGTAGTTCACGGGCGCGGTGACTTTCCCGATGTCGTAGATCCGGACGCACAAGCTGGCGGCAGATGTCACGGTCCCGGTCACAATCGCGCCCTGCAGCGCGTTGTCGTTCGCGATCACGACCTGGCACGCCGATCCGGTCCACGTGCCGAGACTGAGGCCGACGGCGATCGTCGCGTCGGGGGAAACGGTCGTCAGCGTCGCGGTGACGGACCCGCCGGTCGTCGCGGTGAAGTTGGAGGTCGCGGCGCCGTTCATGTTGATCGCGCCGTTGAAGGTTTCAGTGAACGTCAACGGCTGCCCCGGGTTCGTGGGCAGGTTGGGCGTAATCGGGGTCTCGTCGTCGCAGGCTGCCACGGCCGTCGCGAGGATGACGACCAGCAGCAGGGCGGGAATCGAACGGCGCATGCCTTCTCCTTGAAAAATCACAATCAGTCCTTGCAAGCAACGGGCGTTCCGCTGCCCTTCCTACATAATACGTTGAACGAACGTCTCCTGTGTCACTCGATGGTGACTCCCGGGCCGGGCTGGAGGACGGTCGGGCGCGTCGAGCCCCATCCCTGGGGCCGGCCCGGCCCGCGGGCCCGGGGCCATCTGATAGACTTCTTCGATCCACGCCATGAGCAGAATCGGTCTGATCGCCGGCAACGGCAGATTCCCCTTTCTCGTGCTGCAGGGGGCCCGCAGCCTGGGGCACGAGGCGACGGTTGTCGCCATCAAGGAAGAGGCGTTCGCCGATCTCGAGCAGGCGGCGCGCGACGCGCAGGCGGAGTTCCATTGGGTGTCGCTCGGCCAGCTCGGGAAGTGCATCAAGATCCTCAAGGCGGCCGGCGTGTCGCGGGCGGTGATGGCCGGCCAGGTGAAGCACGTGAAGATCTTCTCGGGGATCATCCCGGACATGACCCTGATGTCGGTGCTCGCGCGCCTCAAGGCCCGGAACACCGATGCGCTGATTGCCGCGGTCGCCGACGTGATGCGTGACAGCGAGATCGAGCTGCTCGACTCGACGGCGTTCCTGCAGCCGCTGCTCGCGCGCGAGGGGCCGATCACCCATCGCGCGCCGGACGAGCAGGAGCGCGCCGACTTCGCGTTCGGATACCGCATGGCGGACGCGATTGCCGCGCTCGACATCGGCCAGACGATTGCGGTCAAGCACCAGGCGGTCGTCGCGGTCGAAGCGATGGAAGGGACGGACGAAGTGATCGGCCGGGCCGGGTACCTGGCGGGTCCCGGCGTGCGGATTGTGAAGGTCGCCAAGCCGAAGCAGGACATGCGGTTCGACGTGCCCGTCATCGGGATTGCCACCATTCAGGCGATGCGCGTCGCCGGCGCCTCGGCGCTGTCGATCGACGCGGAGCGGACGCTGGTGCTCGACGGCGAGCACGTCCTGAAGTCGGCGAACGAAGCGGGCATCGCGATCGTCGGGCGGCCCCGGAGCCAGCAGCATGACGGCTGAGCCGCTGCGGATCGCGGTCATCGGCGTGGGCCATCTCGGCCGGCATCACGCGCGGATCCTGTCGGGCCTCGACGGCGCGAAGCTGGTGGCCGTGGTCGACACCGCGCCGGACCGCGCCGCGGCCTCTGCCGCCGCGACAGGCGCCCGCGCGGTATCGGACTTCCGCGAGGTGCTCGACGAAGTCGATGCCGTTACCGTCGCGGTCCCGACGGAGCTCCACCGCGACGTCGCGATCCCGTTCCTCGAGCGCGGCATTGCCGTGCTGGTCGAAAAACCGATGGCGCGGTCGCTGGCCGAAGCCGACCAGCTCGTCGCCGCCGCGCACGCCTCGGGGGCGGTCCTGGCGGTCGGCCATACCGAGCGGTACAACCCCGCCGTCGCCGCGGTGCTTCCGCTGGTGACGTCGCCGCGCTTCATCGAGGTCCACCGGATGGGGGTGTTCCCGGATCGCAGCCTGGACATCGACGTGGTCTTCGACCTGATGATTCACGATCTGGATGTGATTCTCGCGCTCGTGCGTTCAGACGTCGAATCCATCGAAGCGGTCGGGGTGCCCGTCCTGACCCCGAAGTTCGACATCGCGAACGCCCGGCTGCGCTTCGCGACCGGGTGCATCGCGAACGTGACCGCGAGCCGCATCAGCCGCGAGCGCGTCCGGAAGATCCGGTTCTTTCAGCCCGATGCGTACCTGTCGGTCGACTACGCCGCGCAGGAAGTCGAGGGCTGGCGGCTCGTGCGCCGCGACGGCGAGCGTCCCGGGATCGAGGGCGGGCCGCTGCCGGTCGAGCGCGATGAGCCGCTCCGGCGGGAGCTGGCGGACTTCGTCCGGGCCGTCAGTCAGAAAGGCACGCCGCTCGTCGACGGCCACGCGGGCCGGCGGGCGCTCGAGCTGGCGACGCGCGTCGCGGAGAAGATGGGAAGAAGCGCGTGCCGACCTGTAACATGTTCAACGACCTCTCGGAGTTCATCACGGCGCTCGACGAAGAGCGCGAGCTGGCGCGGATCGCCGATCCCGTCAGTCCCGATCTGGAGATCTGCGCCGTCACCGATCGTGTCTCCAAGTCGCCGGGCGGCGGGCCCGCTCTGCTCTTCGAACGCCCGGCCGGCTTCGACATCCCCGTCGCCCTGAACCTGTTCGGCTCGATGAAGCGGATCTGCATGGCGCTCGGCGTGCGCACGCTGAACGACCTGGCTCGCGAGATTGAGACGCTGACGACGCCGAAGATCCCGGCCGGGATGATCGACGCGCTGAAGATGCTGCCGACCGTGAATCGCCTCCGCGATCTCATGCCCAGGACCGTCTCGGACGCCCCCTGCCAGGAGGTCGTCAGGCGCGACGGGTCACTGGAGGAGCTGCCGATTCTGAAATGCTGGCCCGAGGACGGCGGCCGCTACATCACGCTGCCGCTCGTGTTCACCAAGGATCCCGAGACGGGCGTGCGCAACATCGGCACGTACCGGATGCAGGTGTTCGACGCGCGCTCGACCGGCATGCACTGGCAGCGGCACAAGGGGGGCGCGCAGCACTACCGCGTCGCCGAGCGGCTGAACCGGCGGATGCCGGTCGCGGTCGCGCTCGGTCCGGATCCCGCGCTCACCTATGCCGCCACGGCGCCGATGCCCGAAGGGCTCGACGAGCTGATGCTCGCCGGGTTCCTCCGCCGCGACCGCGTCGACCTCGTGAAGTGCGTCACCATCGACATGGAAGTGCCGGCCAACGCCCAGATCATCCTCGAAGGCTACGTCGAGCCCGGCGAGCGCCGCCGCGAGGGGCCGTTCGGCGACCACACCGGCTTCTACTCGCACCCCGACGACTATCCCGTCTTCCATCTCACGTGCATCACGCACCGGAAACGACCCGTCTATCTCACCACGGTCGTCGGCGTGCCTCCGATGGAGGACTACTACCTCGGGCTGGCGAGCGAGCGGATCTTCCTGCCGCTCATCCGCAAGACGCTGCCGGAGATCGTGGACATGCACTTCCCGGCGGCCGGGATCTTCCACAACATCGTGCTCGTCTCGATCGACAAGCGGTACCCCGGGCACGCCCGCAAGATCATGAACGCGTTCTGGGGCCTGGGGCAGCTCATGTTCTCCAAGACCATCATCGTCGTCGATTCGGACGTGGACGTGCAGAACGAGGCCGAGGTCGCGTGGATCGTCGGCACCCACTACGATCCCGAGCGCGACGTCCAGTTCACGCGCGGGCCGGTGGACGATCTCGAGGACGCGAGCGACCTGGCGGCCTATGGCAGCAAGATGGGCATCGACGCCACGCGCAAGTGGCCCTCCGAAGGGTTCACGCGCCCGTGGCCGAGGCGCATCGTCACGTCGGGCCCGGCGGCGCAGAAGGCCGAAGCCGTGTGGGAGAAGGTGCGAAGAGGATGGAAATGATTGCCGCGCTCGGCGAGCGCGTGTCGCGCGGCGAGGCCATCGACGAGCACGACGCGCGCCTGATTCTGGACTGCGCGGATCTGATTGCCGTCGGCGTCGCGGCCGACACCGTGCGCCGCCGCCTCCACGGTTCCCGCACCACGTTCGTCCGCGTGTTCGAGGTCCACGTGGATGCGCCGCCTGCGGCGCTGCCGCCGCGCGTCTCGGCGGGAGAGTTCCGCATCGTCGGACGTCCCGGGTCGGCCGAGGCAGCCGTCAGCGCCGTGCGCGCCGCGGCCGCCATCGCCGGAGGCGCGCCGGTCACCGGGTTTTCGCTCGTCGACCTGCAGTCGCTCGCGCCCGGCACGTCGCTCGGCGCGTTCTGCGCGGTGCTCCGTGCCGCCGGGCTCGAAGCCGTCGCGGAGCTGCCGGTCGATCTGTTCGACGACGTCGGCGCCGCCGTCGAATCCGCGCGGGCGGCCGGCCTGGTCATCTCGCGGCTTGACCGTGCATGCGCTTTCGGCCGCGGATCGGATCGCCGTGGTCTCCCGGGCCCGCGATCTCCAGAGCGCTCTCGGCGGGTTCCGCGTGTTCGCGCCGCTGCCCCGCACGATGTCCGATCTCGACGCCGTCCACCGGGTACGACGACGTGAAGCAGATCGCGCTGGCGAGGCTGCTGGCCGGCAACGTCGAGTCCATCCAGGTTGACTGGCCGCTCTACGGCCCCAAGCTCGCGCAGTTCGCGCTCACGATTGGGGCCGACGACGTGGACGGCGTGGCGGCGGCCGATCCGGGCGTGCTCGGCACGCGGCGGAGCCCCATCGAGGAGATTCGCGGCAACATCCGGTCGGCGTCGCTGGAACCGGTGGAGAGGAACGCGCGCTACGAGGCGATTGGCTGATGCGGATCGTTCGTCTGGGTGCGGTCGAGTACCTCAACGCCAGGCCGCTCGTCTACGGGCTCGAGCTGCGAAACGACCTGTTCTCGCTCCGCTTCGACGTCCCGTCGAAGTGCGCCGCGTTGCTGCACGAAGGGTCCATCGACCTCGGCATGATTCCGTCGATTGAATACCTGCGCGGGCGCGGGCCCGCGTACCGCATCGTCGCCGGCATCGCGATCGCGTCCGACGGCCCGGTCGCCTCCGTGGCGCTGTTCACGTCCGTTCCGCCGAACCGCATCCGATCGATTGCCGCCGACGTCAGCTCGCGGACGTCGAACGCGCTCCTGCGCGTGCTGTGCGTGGAGCGGTTCGGGATCAGCCCGGCTTTCGAGCCCATGCCGCCCGACCCCGCGGCGATGCTCAGGCGGTGCGACGCGGCGCTGCTCATCGGCGATCCCGCGCTTTTCCTCGATCACGAGGCGCTTGGGGTGCAGAAAATCGATCTCGGCGAGCAGTGGACCTCGCTGACGGGGCTGCCGTTCGTGTGGGCGTTCTGGGCGGGGCGTCCGGGCGTCCTGTCGCGTGAGGCCGTCAATGCCCTCCAGACCGCCCGGGACGCCGGCGTGGCGGCCTCCGACGAGGTCGCGGCCGCGTATTGCGGGCCGGAGCGGGCCGCGCGCTGCCAGGCGTACTTGAGGGACAATATTCAGGTACCGGCTTCGGGGAGCGCGAGGACGCGGGGCTGCGAAAATACTTCGAGCTCGCGGAGCGCCACGGCGTCGTGGAGGCCGTCACGGCCCCGGAGTTCTATTGATGATCGACGAGCTGGCTGCGCGGGTGAGGGGCGGAGAGCGGCTGGATCGCGCCGCCGCGCTCGAGCTCTACCTGCACGCGCCCACGCCGCTCCTCGGCCGCCTGGCCGACGAGGTCCGTACCCGCAAGCACCCCGGCGGCATCGTCACCTACATCATCGATCGCAACGTCAACTACACGAACGTCTGCGTCGCGCGCTGCAACTTCTGCGCGTTCTACCGTCCCGTCGGATCGGCCGAAGGCTACGTCCTCGGCTTCGAGGAGATCTTCAGCAAGATCGACGAGACGATTGCGCTCGGCGGCGGTCAACTGCTGCTGCAAGGCGGACACAACCCGGACCTGCCGCTGGCGTGGTACGAGGATCTGTTCCGGGCGGTGAAAGAACGGTATCCGGCGTTCCGGCTTCATGCACTGTCCCCGCCGGAAGTCATTCATCTGTCGCGGCTGTCGCGATTGACCGTGCCCGAGGTCATCGAGCGGCTGATCGCCGCGGGCCTCGACAGCATTCCCGGTGGCGGCGCCGAGATCCTGGTCGATCGCGTGCGGAAGCTCCTCAACTGCTACGGCAAGGCGACGGCGGACGAATGGCTGGACGTCATGCGCCACGCGCACCGCGCGGGGCTCCGGACGACGGCCACGATGATGTATGGGACCGTCGAGACCGTGGACGAGCGCCTGGAGCACCTGCTGCGCCTTCGCGAGCTGCAGGACGAGAGCCGCGGAGCGGGCTTTACCGCGTTCATCACGTGGAGCTACCAGCCGGACCACACGGAGCTCGGGGGCGCGGAGGCCACGGGGGTCGAATACCTCCGGACGCTGGCGATCGCGCGCCTCGTGCTCGACAACTTCGACAACCTGCAGGCCTCGTGGGTGACGCAGGGCGGGAAGGTCGGCCAGCTCAGTCTCGCGTTCGGCGCGAACGACATGGGCAGCGTGATGATCGAGGAAAACGTCGTCCGGGCCGCGGGCGCGAGCTACTGCATGGACGAGATCGAGATCGTCCGCAACATCGAGAACGCGGGGTACGTGCCCAAGCGGCGGAACATGCACTACGAGATCCAGGGCGATCCGATCTTCCGGGAGCGCAGCATTCCACGGATGCTGGAGCTGGCCGTGGCCCGCGCCGACGGCGACACGTCGCGACCGCCGGAGATCGGCCGCTATGCCGCGAGAAGCGCCGCCGAGAAGAAGGCGCGCCTCACCGGCCATTGATCCTCCACCGCGCCGCCTGGGTGCTGCCGATCTACCGCCCGCCGCTGCGCGCGCGGGTGGGTGCTCGCCGATCGCGGGAACGTGGTCGTGTGCGGGAGCGGTGACGTCGTTCCCGGGCGTCGCGACGGCACGCCTGCCCGGGTCGTGGATCTCGGGGACGCCGTCATCCTGCCGGGGCTCGTCAACGCGCACACGCACCTGGAGCTGTCGTGGATGCGCGACCGCGTCCCGCCTGGCGGCTCGATGCCCGCGTGGGCGTCGCAACTGCTGGCGCTGCGCCGCGCCGCCGCCGGCGATCCCGCCGGTCCGATCGGCGAGGCCATCCGCCAGGTGCGCGCGGCGGGCACGTCGCTCGTCGGGGATGTCACCAACACGCTGGCGGCGTACGATCTCCTGGCGGACAGCGGGCTTGGGGGCGCGGTGTTCCGGGAACTGATCGGGTTCGGCGCGGACGATCCCGATCGGATCGTCGCCCGCGCGGAGACCGAGCTCGACGTGCTGAGGCCGCTCCCGTGGCTTCGGCCGTCGATCGTTCCGCACGCGCCGTACTCGGTGGCCCCGGCCCTGTTCCGGGCGATCGCGCGCGCGTCACAGGGCCACCCGATCAGCGTGCACCTCGCGGAGTCGCCTGAAGAAATCCAGTTCCTCCACGACGGGACCGGGGCCTGGCGCGAGCTGCTCGAACAGCTCGGCGCCTGGAACACCGGCTGGGAGCCGCCGGCGTGCGGGCCCGTGGAGTATCTCGATCGGATGGGGCTCGTGACCGGCCGCCTGCTCGCGGTGCACGGCACGCAGCTGACGGACCCTGAGCTCGCGCGCCTGGCGGAGGCCGGCGCGACGGTGGTGGCCTGTCCAAGGAGCAATCGATGGACCGGCGCCGGCACGCCGCCTGTCGAGCGTTTCTACGGCTCCGGCGTGCGCGTGGCGATTGGGACCGACAGCCTGGCGAGCGTCGAGGACCTGAATCTCTTCCAGGAGCTGGCCGCGATGCGCCGCCTGGCGCCCGGCGTGCCGGCGGCCCGCCTGCTCGAGAGCGCGACCGTCGTCGGCGCCGCTGCGCTGGGATTTGCGTCGGAGTTCGGCACCCTCGAACCCGGCAAGCGCGCCGACGCGATCGCCGTCAGCCTGCCGGCCGGCGTCGAGGATGTGGAAGAATACCTGTTGAGTGGAATCGAGCCTGGCGAGATACGGTGGCTCGAAGCCGACTAGAAGCAGACTAGGTTCCACAGGGTTCCGCAGGGTTCTACAGGGTTCCGCGGGGTTCTGTTCCGCGGGGTTCCGCTCGGGTTCTAGGTTCTGGGTTCCGCAGGGTTCCGCGCGGAACCACGCCGAACCTGGAACCCCGAACCTGGAACCCTGAACCCTGTAGAACCTGGTAGAACTGAACCCAGTAGAACCTTGTGGAACCCTGCGGAACCCAGCGGAACCCTTTCGATGAATCGCCTGTTAACCTACGCCTCGTTCGTCCGTTTCAGCCATTCGGTCTTCGCCCTGCCCTTTGCGCTGACGGGGGCGCTGCTCGCGCTGCACCGGCTGGGCGAGTGGTCGCCGGCCACGGTCGCGGTGCGCTTCGCGTGGATCGTGCTCGCGATGGTGGCCGCGCGGAGCGCCGCGATGGGCTTCAATCGCCTGGCCGACGCGTCGCACGATGCGCTCAATCCACGAACCGCGGGGCGTGAACTGCCGCGCGGCCTGATGACGCGCCGCGAGGCCACGGCCTTCGTCGCGATCTCGTCGGCCGTGTTCGTGGCGGCGGCGTGGAAGCTCGGCCCCGTCTGCTTCGTGCTGTCGCCGGTCGCGCTCGCCATCGTCTTCTGGTATTCGCTGGCGAAGCGCTACACGACCTACACGCAGCTCTTTCTCGGGCTCGCGATGGCGATCGCGCCGGTCGGCGGCTGGCTCGCGGCGGGCGGCCGCGGCGGCGCGGAGCCCTGGCTGCTCGGGCTCGCGATCGGCGCATGGGTCGGGGGGTTCGACGTGCTGTATGCCTGCCAGGACCTCGCGTTCGATCGCGCGCACGGCCTGCGCTCGATTCCGGTCCGCTTCGGCATCGCCCGCTCCCTCGCGATCTCGCGCGCGATGCACGTCGTCGCCGTGCTCTGCCTCGCCGCGCTTGGCCCCGTGGCCGATCTCGGGCCGCTCTATCTGGCCGGGGTCGCCGGCGTCGCGGTGCTGCTCGTGTACGAGCAGTCGCTCGTGAGCGAGCACGATCTCTCGCAGGTCAAGCGCGCGTTCGATTTGAACGGCTACGTCGGGATCCTGTACCTCGCGTCCACCGCGATTGCCATCTATGTCCACTGAGACCCTCGCGCGGCGCAGCATCGTCGTTGCCGTCACCGGCGCCAGCGGCGCGCTGTACGCCACCCGGACGATGGCGGCGCTGCTGGAGCGGGAGTGGCACCTCGAGCTGGTGGTGTCGGACTACGGGCGGCGCCTGCTCCGCGACGAGCTGGGCGAGTCCGCGTCGATCGACAAGATGGCCGACTACCTGGCCGCGAAGTACGGGCCCGCCGTGCGGAACGGCACCTTCACGCTCTACAGCAATCGCGATCTGGGTGCGAAGATCGCGAGCGGCAGCCAGGGCGCCGAGGCCATGGTGGTGGTGCCCTGCTCGATGAAGAGCCTGGCCGGGATCGCCCATGGGCTGTCGCGCAACCTCGTCGAGCGCGCCGCCGACGTGATGCTGAAAGAGCGGCGCCGGCTCATCATCGTCCCGCGCGAAACGCCGATGAGCCTGCCCCAGCTCCGGAACATGGTCCTGTGCGCCGAGGCGGGCGCGATGATCATGCCCGCCATGCCGGCCTACTACCAGATGCCGCGGACGCTCGACGACCTGGCGGATTTCATGGCCGGGAAGATTCTCAGCGCGCTCGGCCTGAGCCACGAATTGTACCCGTCCTGGAAGGGATAGCGGCGTTGACCGCACCCCCAGACAAAACGCCCGCGGCCATCGCGGGCATGTTCGACGCGATTGCGCCGCGCTACGATCTGTTGAACCACGTGCTCAGCGCCGGCCTCGATCGGCGCTGGCGCGATCGCGCCGTGGACGCGCTGGCGCTGGCGGACGGGGCGCTGGTGATGGACCTGTGCACCGGCACGGGCGACCTCGCGATCGCGACCGTGCGCCGCGCGCCTGGCGCGTCGGTCGTCGGCATCGATTTCGCCGGCGAGATGCTCCGCCTCGGAGGTGCGAAGGTCCGGGCGGCCGCGCTCGACGGGCGCATCCGCCTGGTGCGAGGCGACGCCGCACGCATTCCGATCCGCGACGGGACGTGCGCCGCCGCCACGATCGCCTTCGGCATCCGCAACGTGGCCGAGCCGGAGCGTGCGCTCGCGGAGATCGCCCGCGTCCTCAAGCCCGGCGGACGCCTGGCTATCCTCGAGTTCGGTCAGCCGCGCATCCCGGGCATCCGCACGCTCTACTCGTGGTATTTCCGCTATCTGCTGCCGCTCGTCGGCCGGCTGGTGTCGAAGCACCAGAGCGCATACTCGTACCTGCCGGCGTCGGTGGGCACGTTTCCACCGCCGGACGAGTTCTCCAGAATCATCGCTGCCACGGGATTTTCACAGGTTCGCGCCGTCCCTCTGACCTTCGGTATCGTCTATCTGTTCGTGGCGGAGCGAAGATGAGCGTCGTCTTAGGTCTTTGGTCTCTGGTCTTTGGTCGTCTGGAGGGCTGTAGTCTTTGGTCTTCCGTCTGTGTAAACAGCAGACCTGAGATACCGAGACGCGGAGACGAGAGACCGGAGACCTGCTATAATCCTGTAACCCACTGATGTACTTCAACTTCGAGGACTATCGGCCGGATACGCCGACGCTGCCGCGGGGGCTGACGCGCCTCGAAGTGTCCTTGTTGACGCTCGTCGTCTACCTCTCGCTGGTCATCCTCTTGCTGGTCTGGCCGCACCTGCCCTTCGTCAAGGCGATGGGAAGCCAAACGGCAGCAGCAGCTGGTGGAATTGGAGCAGAAGCAGCTCGAACGCCAGCGCGACAACGCGCGGTTCGTGTTCATCGCGCCGAAAGTGGACCTGAAGGCGCCGAAGCCTCCGGATCGGGCCGAGCTGTCGGACATCGATCGGAAAGCGCGGACGGTCGAGCGCGCCGAGCGGCCGACCAACGACATGCCCTTCGCGCGCGGAAACACGCCGGAGCGCATGGAGTCTCCGCCGTCGCGGGAGACCCAGCCGTCGGTGCCGCAACCCGAAGCCGCCGCGGCGGATCAGCAGGCGCGCCAGGGCATGACCCTCCCCGATTCGCCGTCGGCGCACGAGCCCAGGGCCGCGGAGACGCCGCAGAACGGCCCGGCGGTCGGCGTGATTGCCGATGCGATCCGCAACGTGCAGAAGTACGCGTCGCGCGAGACCTTCGGCAACCCGCAGGGGGGCGCCGACATTCAGGCCGCGCCGTCGATCCAGTTCGACAGCAAGGGCGTGGACTTCGGTCCGTGGCTGAGACGGTTCATCGCGCAGATCCGGCGCAACTGGTTCATCCCGCTCGCGGCCCAGACCCTTCGCGGCCACGTCGTCATTACGTTTTACGTCGGCAAGGACGGCCGGATCACCGAGCTCCGGGTGCTGCGGCCGTCGGGCATCGACGCGTTCAACAACTCGTCGTTCAACGCGCTGGCGGCGTCGAATCCCACCCAGCCGCTGCCGCCGGAGTACCCCGACGACCGCGCGTTCTTCACGATTACGTTCTACTACAACGAAAACCCCGGGTCATGATGCAGCCCACGCGGACGCAGCAGATCGGACTGCTGTTGCTGCTGGCCATCCTGGCGGCTCTCGCGGTCGTGCGCGCGCTCGCGGCGCGGTGATGGGAGGGCCGCGGCTCGTCGCGATCCTCGGCCCCACGGCCACCGGCAAGAGCGCGCTCGGCATCGCGCTCGCCCTGCGGTTCGGGGGAGAAGTCGTCAGCTGCGACTCGACGGCCGTCTACCGCGGCTTCGACATCGGCACGGACAAGGTGCCGGCCGCCGCCCGCCAGGGCGTTCCTCATCACATGATCGACGTCGCGGATCCGACCGAGGAGTACTCGGCGGCACGCTACGCGCGTGAGGCGGCCGCGGCCGTTCGCGACATCGCGGCCCGCGGGCGCCTGCCGATTCTCGTCGGCGGGACCGGACTCTACTATCGTGCGCTGACCCGCGGGTTCTTTCCCGGGCCCAGCCGCGACACGGCGCTCCGCGCGAGGCTCGAGCGCATCGCCGACCGCAAGGGCGTCGAACGGCTCCACGTGCTCCTCGGCCGCGTGGATGCGGGCTCGGCCGTCCGGATTCAGCCGCGCGATCGCAAGCGGCTGGTGCGGGCGCTGGAGGTCTATTTCCTGACCGGCCGCCCCATGACCGCGCACTTCGCCGAGACACGGCCGCCGCTGCCTGAATTCGAGGTGACCGCGTTTGGCTTACAGATTCCGTCGGAGGCCACGGCGGCGCGGGTGGCCGCCCGGGTGGACGCGCAGTTCCGGGACGGATTGCTGGACGAGAGTCCGCGCGCTGCTGGCCTCGGGATTGCCCGAAACCGCACACCCGTTCACGGGACTTGTCTACCGCCAGGCGCTCGAGCACCTGCACGGCGTCCGCGACGAAGCCGCGACGCGAGAGCTCATCGTGCGCGAGAACCGCCGATACTCGCGGCGGCAGTTGATCTGGTTCAGGAAAGAGCCTAATCTACAATGGATTCACGCCGCAGGCGAACGCGAGGAGACTCAGGAGGAGGTCGCCCGTGTTGTCGCGGCCATGGAGATCCGCCGCGATGCCACCAACCCGTGAGTCGAAGCCAGCCTCCGCACAGCCCAATATCCAGGACGTCTTCCTGAATTACGCGCGGCGCGAGAAACTGCCGGTGCACATCCGCCTGATGGACGGCACCGACCTCGATGGGCGCGTGAAGAACTTCGATCGGTTCGCCGTGATCGTCGAGACCAACGGCGCCGACCACATGATCTTCAAGCACGCCATTGCGATCATTCGATCGCCGCGTCCGATGAGCAACTACTACTCTTCGCACGAAAGCTGATTGGGGATCCCCGCGCCAGTCCGCGTCATCCTGATCGTCATCGACAGCGTCGGCATCGGCGAGCTGCCCGACGCCCGCGACTACGGCGACGCCGGCAGCGACACGCTGGGCAACATCGCGCGCCGCATCCCGCTCGCGGTGCCGAACCTGCGCCGTCTCGGCCTCGCCCGGATCTCGACTGTCAACCGCGTCACGCCCGAGCCGGATCCGCTCGGCGCCTTCGGCCGCATGGCGGAAGCGTCGCCCGGCAAGGACTCGGTCACGGGGCACTGGGAGCTGATGGGGCTCGTCCTCGAGCGGCCGTTTCCCGTGTTTCCCAACGGCTTTCCAGCGGAGCTCATCGACGAGTTCGAGCGGCGCATCGGCCGCAAGACGCTCGCCAACAAGGCGGCGAGCGGCACGGCCATCATCGAGGAGCTCGGCGCGGAGCACATGCGCACCGGCAAGCCGATCGTCTACACGTCGGCCGACAGCGTGTTCCAGATCGCCGCGCACGAGGACGTCGTGCCGATCGCGGAGCTGTATCGGTGGTGCGAGATCGCGTACGAGCTCGCGGGGATCGGCATGGGAGTCGGGCGGGTCATCGCGCGCCCGTTCATCGGCGCGCCGGGCGCCTTCCGCCGCACGGCCAACCGCCGCGACTTCGCCCTGGTCCCGTTCGGCCCCACGCTGCTCGACCACCTCACGGCGGCCGGACTGCCCGTCGTCGCCATCGGCAAGATCGAGGACCTGTTCGCCGGCCGGGGCATCACGTCGGCCACCCACACGGCCAGCGACGATCAGGGCATGGACGAAGTCCTGCGCGCGATGACCATCACCGCGCGCGGCCTCATCTTCGCCAACCTCGTGGACTTCGACACGCAGTACGGCCACCGGAACGACGTGGCCGGCTACGCCGCCAACCTGGAGCGGTTCGACGCGCGCCTCGGCGATCTTCTGCCGCGCCTCGACCCCGGCGATCTGCTGGTCGTGACGGCCGATCACGGCAACGATCCGACGACGCCGAGCACCGATCACGCGCGCGAGTACGTGCCCCTGTTTCTCGCCGGCGCCGGCGTCCGCCCCGGCGTCGATCTCGGGACGCGCCAGACGTTCGCGGATCTCGGTCAGACGCTGGCGGATCTGTTCGGCGTCGCGGCGCTGCCGGGCGGCAGGAGCTTCCTGGGGGAGATCGCCTCCCAGGCCGCTGATCGGGCGTCGACGCCGTGATCATCCGCGAGCAGCTCGAGCAGCGCGAACGCGAGATCCTCGCGCCGCAGGCCGCCAAGAGCGCCGACAGCCGCGGCCGGCTGCGGGCGGAGCCGGAAGATCCGATTCGGCCGTCCTTCCAGCGCGATCGCGACCGCGTGATCCACTGCAAGGCCTTCCGCCGCCTGAAGCACAAGACGCAGGTCTTCTTCGCGCCGACCGGGGATCATTACCGGACGCGGCTGACGCACACCCTCGAGGTCTCGCAGATCGCGCGCAGCATCGCCAAGGTGCTGCGCCTCAACGAAGAGCTGACGGAGGCGATCGCGCTCGGGCACGATCTGGGTCACACTCCCTTCGGCCATGCCGGAGAACGCGTCCTCAGCGAGCTCATCCCCGGCGGGTTCAACCACTACGAGCAGAGCCTGCGCATCGTCGACGTGCTCGAGAACGATCGCGCCGGCCTGAACCTGACGTGGGAAGTCCGCGACGGCATCGCGCGCCACTCGAAGGGGAAGAGCGGCATGCCGGTCGGCGCCGATCCGGAGCACCGCGCGAGCACGATCGAGGGGCAGATCGCGCGCGTCGCCGACATCATCGCGTACGTCAATCACGACATCGACGATGCAGTGCGGGCGGGCATCCTGCGCGAGGAGGACCTGCCGTCGGCGCGCGTCTCGGTGCTGGGGGCCAGCTCGTCGGAGCGCATCGGCCGCATGGTCACCGACGTCGTCGTGCAGAGCCTCGAGGGGGGCCTGACGGAGATCCGCATGAGCGATCGCATCCTCGAGGCGACCGTGGGGCTGCGCAGCTTTCTGTTCGAGGCGGTGTACGAGAACGAGCTGGCAACCGCGGAGTTCAAGAAGGCCGGGGGCATCCTCGGGGGGTTGTGGGAAAAAGTCCGCGAGCGGCCGGCCGAGTTCCTCGACCGCCGCACGATCGACGAAGAAGGGCTGGACGCCGCTGCCCGCGATTTCCTGGCCGGCATGACCGACCGGTACGCGGTGAGCCTCTACGAACAGCTCTTCATTCCAAAGTCGTGGGTCGATATCCGCACCTGACCGGTCCTCACCCAACGAGCTGGATCGGACCTGGGATTTTTCACCACAGAGATAACGGAGATAGCGGAGCGCTGTCACGCTGGTCACCTGTCCTTCCAACACGGAGGACACGGGGGACACGGAGGCTCTCGTTCGACGGGTTCCAACGCGCTCGAGCCGCGCGGAGCGCGGGCATGTCAGGCGAGATCGAGGATGCAAACAGCTCGCGGATCAGGGCTGCTTGCATCCTCGATCACGCCTGACCTGCAACGCCGGCCGCTGCATTCCCGGCCGGCGCTCGAGTGCGTGCAGGGTGACCCCATTCGCGCGCGCAGGATTCAAGGCGCGCTGCGGCGGGACATCCTCAGGCTTGTCGCTGGTGTCTGGAACGCGACAAGCGCTGCGGGCACGATCCGTGTCAATCGGTGTGATCCGCGTAATCCGTGTAACCTGCCCCGAGTCACTAGCCGCAACGCTGGTAGTTCCTGGGACTCCGTGTCCCCCGTGTCCTCCGTGTTGGAAAGACCCGCCGCGCTCAGGCCCTCACACGCGCGGTCACGGCGTGAGCGTGATCGCGCGGCTCACCTTCGTGATGGGCCGGCCGTTGGCGAGTACCACCGCCGATACTGTGTAGGCGCCCGGCTCGAGCGCCGTCGCGGGAACAATCCCGGTGGCGATGCGGCGGCCCGGCATCCCCGTTGGCGCGATCGTGGCGGGCGCGCGTGTGATGACCGAATCGTTCCCCGTGCGTCGAACTTCCAACTCCACAGCCACATCACCAAACGCGGCGGGATTCGCGGCGTAGATCTCGAGGATGGCGGTGAGCGCCGTGCCCTGCGCAGTCTCTATCGCCGGCGTGAACCGGTCAGCGGCTGTTCCGACGAACAGGTCGCTGAGCTGGAGCGCGCCGACCGATCGAAGACCGACGCCGAGCGGCATCTCCAGCGTTCCCGGCCGTCCGGCCGCGTCGACGACCGCCAGGCGCAGGCGATACATGCCGGGTGGCAGCTGGGCCCCGATTACGGCGCGCGGTTCGGCGCCGGCCGAGCGGATCTCGTCGGCCGTCTGGAACACCACGCGATCGTCCTTGCTGATCGTCAGCGCATAGCTTGGCGGCGGCTCGGTGGCGGCGCCGCGCGGCAGCTCGATCACGACGATCTCCTTCAGCGTTGTCGCCTCTTCGCCGCGCGCGGTGTAGCCGGCGGCCGACACCGGCACGTCCAGCACGTCAACCGGCTGCGACAGCAGCTCGATCGCGGTCGGCCTGGTGCGGGCGGCCGGCAGAATCAGCTCGCGCCGGGCGCGCACTGTCAGGCCTTCGCGGCCCAGCTTCACCTGGATCTGGTGCGTCTTGCCGTCGTTGTCCCGATCGCTCGCTTCGACGCCCAGTTGCCACGAGTGCGTGACCTCCGCGGCGATGCGGTCGAATACGCCTGCTGCCCGGCCAACGCCGGCCGACATCGAGCCGCCCGTCACACCGGCGATAGTCGACAGCCCCTCATACAGATCGCCCGCCGGCAGACCGCGTGCCCCCCGTCGACTGCTGGCGTCCATTTCCGGCTGGTGGAGCTGCACGACGTGCGTCAACGTCCCGCTCTCCGCGGTTCGTTTCTGCAGCTCCTCGAAGTACGAGGTGCTCTCCTGCTCGAACGGGAGCCCCGCCGACAGCACCACCAGGGTCTTCGGCGCCTGAATCGGTTGGAGTCGCGTGTTCAGCTCGGCGAGCATCATCGGCAGGCTCCGCATGCGCCTGCGGGCTTCGCCCAGCAGCAAGCCCGATTCGATACGGAGCTCGTTTGGACACGACGTTCTCCTATCGAGAAGGCACTCGCGCTCCACGACTTCGTCAATCACGAGCTTGTCGCGTGTCTCGAACGCGCGCGCCTCGCGCATCGAGATGACGTGCGTCAGGAAAGTGGCCGGCGGCGAGCCTCGCAAGCCCTCGAGCGCTTCGCGGACGCGGGCGCGATCGCGAGTGATTTCCACGCCTTTGCCGGGGATGAGCACCAACCCCGCGGCATCCCGCGGCCCGAGCCTGTCGACCAGCGTGCTCGCCGTCTGGAGCAGGACCTTTTCGTATCCCGGTGTCATGCTCTCCAGATCCACGACGAAGACGACGACGCGGCCCGGGGCGGCGTTCTTGTTCGTTGCCACGTTCGCAGCCGAGGAGGCTGCCGGCGCGGCGCCCGGCGCGTCCGGGGTTGGGCCGTAGAACGTGGCAAACGAGACGCGGCGCGGCAGCCCGTCGATCGTCACCACGAAGTCTTCCGGGTGCAGGCCGGTGACCGGCTTGCCCGCCTTGTCCAGCACGCTGACGTCGATACGAATGAGCTCGACGCCGGCACGGAACGTCGGTTGAGACTGGAGCGCGGCCACCGCCGCCAGCACACACGCAAATAGACGCAACGGTATCCCGCCAGCTTCCATGTTCGCCCTGTACCGCCAATTCAATCAACGGACTTCGCTGTCAAACAGGCTTCGCTGTTCTTCCAACACGGAGATCACGGAGCGCACGGAGCTCTAACGTTACCCTCCCGCACGCACTCGAGCCGCGCTCGCGCAACGCCGGCCTACCAGCCACACAAGGCCGGCGCTCGAGTGCGTTCTGCCGTGGACACCGGCATTCAGTGTTCTCGTTCTTGTTCGCACTTGCCAATTGAGCGAGCGTGTCGAATACGAGCTGTAACCCACGTCGCTCGGTCCCTGAGCCTCCGTGCGCTCCGTGAACTCGCGTGCTGGAAGATCAAGCGCAGCCGGGCGTGACAGCTCAATCGGGCGTTCACAACCCACGAGTTCTTCATTCACCGGGGTGAACGCACTTCATGGGCCACTCTGTGGTGATCCATCCTGCTCGACCGCGCTCAGGCCCTCACGAGCGCGGTCAGGGCGTGAGCGTGATCGCGCGGCTCACCTTGCCGATTGGACGGCCGTTGACGAGCACCATCGCCGACACCGTGTAGGAACCCGGCTGAAGCGCGGTCGCCGGAATGGTCCCCGACGCGATGCGCTTTCCGGGCAGCTCCGTCGTGGCGATTGGGGCAGGCACGCTCGTGAGCACCGCATCTTCGCCCGTGCGCCGAACTTCCAGCGCCACCGACACCCCGTCAAACGTGGCGGGATCGGCGGCATACACCTCGAGCATGGCGGTGAGCGGCGTGCCGCTCGCGGCCTCGATCGCCGGCGTGAAGCGGTCGCTCACGGTTCCCACGAACAGGTCGCTGACCTGGAGTGCGCCCATCGGGCGAAGACCGACGCCGAGCGGCATCTCCAGCGTTCCCGGCCGGCCGGCCGCGTCCACGACCGCCAGGCGCAGGCGATACATGCCGGGTGGCAGCTGGGCCCCGATTACGGCGCGCGGTTCGGCGCCGGCCGAGCGGATCTCGTCGGCCGTCTGGAACACAACGCGATCGTCCTTGCTGATCGTCAGCGCATAGCTTGGCGCGGGCTCGGTGGCGGCGCCGCGCGGCAGCTCGATCACGACGATCTCCTTCAGCGTTGTCGCCTCTTCGCCGCGCGCGGTGTAGCCGGCGGCGGACACCGGCACGTCCAGCACGTCAACCGGCTGCGACAGCAGCTCGATCGCGGTCGGCCTGCTGCGGGCGGCCGGCAGAATCAGCTCGCGTCGGGCGCGCACTGTCAGGCCTTCGCGGCCCAGCTTCACCTGGATCTGGTGCGTCTTGCCGTCGTTGTCCCGATCGCTCGCTTCGACGCCCAGTTGCCACGAGTGCGTGACCTCCGCGGCGATGCGGTCGAATACGCCTGCGGCCCGGCCCACGCCGGCCGACATCGAGCCGCCCGTCACACCGGCGATCGTCGAGAGCCCTTCATACAGGTCCCTCGCCGGCAGACCGCCCGCGCCTGCCATGCGGCGATCGCTGGCGTCGGTTTCCGGTTGGTGAAGCTGGACGACGTGCATTGACGTCCCGCTCTCCGCCGTCCGCTTCTGCAGGTCCTGGAAGTACGAGAGGTTTTCCTGGTCGAACGGGAGCCCTGCCGAGAGCAGCACCAGGGTCTTTGGCGCCCGAATTGGCTGCAGGCGCGCGTTCAGCGAGGCGAGCGTCGTCAGCACGTTCTGAATGCGCCGGCCGGCTTCGAGAAGCAGCTGGCGCGATTCGTTGCGCAGCTCCGTCGGGCATCCCCGATCGCCGGATGCCCGGCACTCGCGCTCCACCACTTCGGACATCACGCGGCTGTCGCCGGTTTCGAACCCGCGCGCTTCGCGCATCGAGATGACGTGCGTCTGGAAGGTGGGCGTCGGCGTGCCGCGCAGGCCCTTGAGCGCCTCGCGGACGCGCGCGCGATCGCGCGTAATGTCCACGACTTTGCCCGGGATTGGCAGCAGCCCCACGGCGTCCCGCGGCCCGAGCCTGTCGACCAGCGTGCTCGCCGTCTGAAGCAGGACCCTCTCATATCCCGGTGTCATGCTCTCCAGATCCACGACGAAGACAACCACGCGGCCAGGAGCGGCATGCTTGTTCGTCGCCACGTTCGGAGCAGGGGAGGCGGGCGGCGGCGCGTCGGGGGTTGGACCGTAGAACGTGGCAAACGAGACCCGGCGCGGCGCCCCGTCGATCGTGACCGTGAAATCCTCCGGCTGGAGGCCGGTGACGGGCTTGCCCGCCTTGTCCAGCACGGTGACGTCGATCCGAATGAGCTCGACCCCGGTCCGGAACGTCGGTTGAGACTGGAGCGCGGCCACCGCCGCAAGCACGCACGCGAAGACACGCATTGGCAGACACCCCAGCCGCAAGCAGGCGCACCGATTCTACCGGACTCCAGCGGGTCAATTGGCACTTCCCGGGGGGCGTTGCCACGGGATCTCTCGAAATCAGGGTATAATGACGGGTTCCCGCCCGAGTTTCGGGCGCTCTGTCGATCCATGCTTCTCGATCTCAGCAGGCTCCACGGTTCACGCGAGCACTTCGAGCGGACATTCCAGCCGGCGGCGTTCGACCCGCCGGACGAGGAATACCGCGTCGCTTCGCCCGTCCATCTGGCGATGGACGTGGAGAAGGCTGGGGGCGAGGCCTTTCGGGTGACCGGCCGCGCCACGACGCGGTTGGCGGCAGAGTGCAGCCGCTGCCTCGAGGAAGTCGACGTGCCGGTCGACGTCAGCTTCGAGCTGCGCTACGTGCCGCAGGCCGAGAACCGCGCCGACGAGCCCGAGCGCGAGATCGGGGAAGACGATCTGACGACGGCGTTCTATCGCGAGGGAGCGCTCGACGTGATGGAGCTGTTGCGCGAGCAGTTCGTGCTCGCGCTGCCGATGAAGCCGCTGTGCGCGCAGGCCTGTCGCGGGCTCTGCCCGGCATGCGGGGAGAACCTGAACCGTACCGACTGCGCATGCACCCCGATCTGGGAAGATCCGCGGCTCGCGCCGCTCAAGGGGCTGCTGAACCGAGAGAAGGAGAACTGACCCGTGCCGAATCCCAAACGCCGGCATTCCAAGACGCGGACTGCCAAGCGCCGCACGCACGACACGCTGCAACCGGTGCCGGTGGGCGCCTGCCCGCAGTGCCGTGAGGCGAAGTCGCCGCACCAGGTGTGCCCGCACTGCGGCTTTTACAAGGGCCGTCAGGTCCGTGCGGTCGAAGAGGCATAACCAGCTGCCCGCTTCCAGCTACCAGCTTCCCGCTGGGTTCAGCTACCAGCTTCTCATCTCGCGAATGGAGTGTCCGATTGACGCCGCCGGATGGGGAGTGAGGATCGGCGGGAAGCTGGAAGCGGGAAGCTGGAAGCTTACTGAAGCATGCGCATCGCCATTGACGCGATGGGCGGCGACGATGGGCCTGCCAGCATCATCGACGGCGCGCTGGTCGCCGCCCGGCATCTGCAGATAGGGCTCGTGCTCGTCGGCCCGGGCGAGACGATCGAGCGCGAGCTGGCGCGGCATCCGCGGGCCGCCGCGCTCGATCTGCGGATCCTGGACACGCCGGAATTCATCGCGATGGAAGAGCCGGCGGCGGCCGCGCTGCGCCGCAAGCCGCGCGCGTCCATCCGGCTGGCCGCCGAGGCGGTCCGCGACGGCGAGGCGGCCGCGGTCTTCAGCGCCGGACACACCGGCGCGTCCGTCATGGCCGCGCTCGGCGCGTTCGGCCGGCTGCCCGGCGTGGATCGGCCCGCGCTCGCCACGATCATCCCCACCCGCCGCCAGCCTGCCGTGCTGCTCGACTCGGGCGCCACGGTCGAATGCCGGCCTCAACATCTCGTGCAGTTTGCGGTGATGGGGACGGCGTACGCGCGCGTCGCCCTCGGGTGCGCATCGCCGCGCGTCGGCCTGCTGTCGGTGGGGGAGGAAGAAATCAAGGGCAACGACCTGACGCGGGAAGCCCATCAGCTGCTCAAGACGGCTCCCGTCAACTTCGTCGGCAACGTCGAAGGGCGCGACGTCTACGCCGGCCAGGCGGACGTCATCGTCTGCGACGGGTTCACCGGCAACGTGACGCTCAAGATCAGCGAAGGGCTCGTCGAGACGGTCCAGCAGCTCCTTCACGACGAGCTGACGGCGACCTTCGGCACGCGCGTGGGCTACCTGCTGTCGCGCCAGGCGTTCAGGCGCTTCCGCAAACGTGTGGATCCGGCCGAGTACGGCGGCGCGCCGCTCGTCGGCGTGAACGGCCTGTGCCTCATCGGGCACGGCCGCTCGTCGGCCAAGGCGGTGCGCAACGCCGTCGCGATGGCGGTGCGGTTCGTCAGCCAGGGCCTGATCGAGAAGCTGTCCAAAGACATCACCGCGGCAACACCACGAAGGCCACCTTCGATGATCGCGTTCGTCTTCCCCGGGCAGGGGGCCCAGAAGGTCGGCATGGGCAAGTCGCTGGCCGACAGCGCGGCCGTCTGCCGTGCCGCGTTCGACGAAGCGGACGCCGCCCTCGGAGAACCGTTGAGCACGCTGTGCTTCGAGGGGCCCGAAGAGCGGCTGATGCTCACCGAGAACGCGCAGCCGGCGATTCTGGCGATGAGCATCGCGGTGTGCCGGCTCGTCGAGTCGCGCGGCATTCGCGCATCGTTTGCCGCGGGCCACAGTCTCGGCGAGTATTCCGCGCACGTCGCCGCCGGTACGTTATCCTACGCGGATGCCCTGCGCACGGTGCGCCGCCGTGGGCAGTACATGCAGGAAGCCGTGCCGGTCGGCGAGGGGGCAATGGCCGCGATTCTCGGCCTCGACGTCGAGGGTGTCACGCGTGCCTGCGCAGAAACCGAGGCCGGGCATCCCGGACGCGTTGTGACGCTGGCCAACCTGAACGCGCCGGGGCAGATCGTGATCGCCGGGCACGCGGACGCCGTGGCGCTGGCGGGCGAGCGCGCGAAGGCGCTCGGGGCGACACGGGCGATCGGCCTGGCGGTGAGCGCGCCGTTTCACTGTCCGCTGATGAAGCCGGCGGAGGATCGGCTCGCACCGGAACTGCGGGCGCTCCCGGCGGCCGATCCGCGAATCCCCGTCGTCGCCAACGTCGATGCCGAGCCGAAGCGCGATGCCGGCTCGGCGATCGAGGCGCTGATCCGCCAGGTGTCGTCCCCGGTGCGCTGGGAAGACGTCGTCAGGCGGCTGATTGGCGAAGGGACCACGACCTTCGTCGAGATCGGGCCGGGCAAGGTGCTGGCGGGGTTGATCCGGAAGATCGACCGCAGCCTGACGGTGCTGAGCGTCGCGGACGAGAGCGGGCTCGCGGCGCTCGACTCGCTGCCGCGCTGAGCCTTCACGCACGACCCCTGACACGTCAGATGGATACGCTGAAGGTATGATGGATCTTTCGGGCCGCGTCGCGATCGTCACCGGGGCATCGCGAGGCATCGGACGCGCCATCGCGCGCCAGCTGGCGGCGCGGGGGGCCCATGTGATCGCCGCCGCGCGCGGCGACCACGCGCGGGTGGTGGCCGAGGAGATTGAGGCGGGCGGGGGGAAGGCGGAGGCGGCCGCGCTGGACGTGACCGAGGCCGGCGCCGCCGAGGCGTTCGTCGCCGCGACGCTCGAGCGGCACGGCCGAATCGACATCCTCGTCAACAACGCCGGCATTGCCCGCGACAAGTTGATGCTGCGGATGAAGCGCGAGGACTGGGACGCCGTCCTGGCGACGAACCTGACCGCCGCCTTCGCGATGACGCAGGCCGTGCTGAAGCCGATGATCCGCCAGCACGGCGGCCGCATCGTCTGCATCAGCTCGGTCGTCGGCCAGAGCGGGAATGCCGGCCAGGCCAACTACGCCGCGTCCAAGGCCGGCCTGATCGGCTTTGCCAAGGCGGTGGCGCTCGAGGTCGCCTCGCGCGCCATTACGGTGAACGTGGTGGCGCCGGGACTGATTGAAACGGACATGACGCGGGCGATGACCGAGACCGCGCGAGGCGAGTGGGAGTCGAGAATCCCGCTGGGGCGTCTGGGCACGGCGGAGGACGTCGCGTCGGCCGTGTGCTTTCTCGTGTCGGACGAGGCAGCGTATATTACGGGGCACGTCCTGGCGGTCAACGGCGGGATGTATACGTAGCGCGGGTTCGGAGGAATCCGCGGAGGGAGGGTGCATGGCGGTTGCTGACAAAGTGAAGAGCATCATCGTGGAGCAGCTCGGCGTCGATGAAGAAGAGGTGACGCCGGATGCCTCGTTCGTCGACGACCTGGGCGCCGACTCGCTGGACACGGTGGAGCTGGTCATGGCGTTCGAGGAAGAGTTCGGGATCGAGATTCCAGACGAGGATGCCGAGAAGATCACGCGCGTGAAGGAAGCGATCGAATACATCGAATCCCACAGCAAGAAAAAGTAGCGGAGGCGGTTTGAGCAGGCGAGTCGTCGTGACGGGTGTGGGCCTCGTGTCGCCGCTCGGCATCGGGACCGGCGCGAACTGGGAAGCGCTCTGCGCGGGACGGAGTGGCATCGGACCCATCACCCGGTTCGAAGCCGCCCAGTTCTCGGCGCGGATTGCGGGCGAAGTCAAGAACTTCGACCCGCTGCAGTTCGTGGACAAGAAGGACGTCAAGAAGATGGACGTCTTCATTCAGCTCGCGATCGCCGCCTCGCAGTTCGCGATGGAGGATGCGAAGCTCAAGGTCAGCCCGGAGATGGCGATCCGGACCGGGGTCTTCATCGCGTCGGGCATCGGCGGGTTCAGCACGATCGAGCGCGAGCACAGTGCCTTTCTGCAAGGCGGACCACGGCGCATTTCCCCGTTCTTCATTCCGGCCGCCATCATCAACCTGGCCGCGGGCCAGGTGTCGATCCGGTTCGGCGCCAAGGGCCCCAATTCCGCGACGTGCACGGCCTGCTCCGCCTCGGCGCACGCCATCGGCGACGCGTTCGAGATCATCAAGCGCAACGACGCCGACGTGATGATTGCCGGCGGATCGGAAGCCGCGATCACCCCGATGGGGGTGGGGGGCTTTGCCGCGATGCGCGCGCTCTCGACCCGCAACGACGAGCCGTCGCGCGCCAGCCGGCCGTTCGACAAGGATCGCGACGGCTTCGTCATGGGCGAAGGCTCCGGGGTGATCATCCTCGAGGAGCTGGAGTACGCGACGCGGCGCGGCGCCCAGATCTACGCCGAGCTCGTCGGCTACGGCATGTCGGCCGACGCGTATCACATCACGGCGCCTTCCGAGGACGGCGACGGCGGGATGCGCGTCATGCAGGCGGCGCTGAACCGGGCCGGCGTGCAGCCGCAGCAGGTCGATTACATCAACGCGCACGGCACCTCGACGCCCTACAACGACAAGCTGGAAACGCTGGCGATCAAGCGCGTCTTCGGCGAGCACGCGGCGAAGCTGGCGATCTCGTCCACCAAGTCGATGACCGGGCACCTCCTCGGCGCGGCGGGCGGCCTCGAAGCCGGCATCGCCGTGCTCGCGATCCGGCACCAGGTCATTCCGCCCACCATCAACTACGAGAACCCGGACCCGGAATGCGACCTCGACTACGTGCCGAACACCAGGCGCCCGGCGAAGATCGAATACGCCCTGTCGAACTCGTTCGGCTTCGGCGGGACCAACGCGGCGCTGCTGTTCAAGCGGTTTGGAAGGTAGCTGGAAGCGGGAAGCGGAAAGCTGGAAGCGGGCAGCGGGTAGCAGGAAGCAGGAAGCTGGAAGCTGGAAGCTGGAAGCTGATTCATGAAGATTGCCGTCTGCATCAAGCAGGTCGTGACGCGTGAGTGGCAGTTGCGCGTGAACGAGGCGAAGACCTGGATCCGCGACCAGGACGCGAGCTTCGAGCTCAACGAGCCCGACGCCTACGCGCTCGAGGAAGCGCTGCGCCTGAAGGAAAAGCACGGCGGCGAGGTCGTCGTCTGTTCCGCCGGGCCGGCGCGCGCCGCCCAGGTCATCCGCGAGGCCCTGGCGCGCGGCGCGGATCGCGCGATCCACATCGAGTCGGACGGGCTCGCGACCGCCGATGCCTTTACGACGGCCGAGGCGATCGCGGCGGCGGTTCGCGACGAGCAGTTCGACCTCGTGCTGACGGGGCTCCAGTCGGACGACCAGGGGTTCGGACAGGTGGGCGTGGTGCTCGCGCAGAAGCTCGGGATGCCGCACGCGACCATCATCATGGAAGTCCAGGTGTCTCCTTCGACAGGCTCAGGACAGGGGTCGCTGCGCGTGAAGCGCGAGCTCGAAGGGGGCTGGTTCCAGTGGATGACGCTGCCGCTCCCGGCTTTGCTGACGATTCAGAGCGGGATCAACCAGCTTCGGTACGCCACCCTCAAGGGCATCATGGCCGCGAAGAAGAAAGAGATCCGCAAAGTGACGCCGTCGGACGCGCCCGGCCAGGCCCCGGCGCAGCGCACCCTCAGCGTGCATTTCCCGGAGAAGGGCAAGAAGACGCAGATGATCGCCGGGTCTCCCGCGGAGGCTGCGAAGGAGCTCGTGAAGCGGCTCCGCGAAGATGCGAGGGTCATCTAGATGGTGCTCGTCATCGCCGAACAGCGCGGAGGAAAGCTGAACCGCGCCACCTGGGAAGCGATAGCCGCCGCACAGCAGGCCGGCGGACCGGTGAAGGCCGCGCTCCTCGGGTCCGGCCTCGATGCGCCGGCCGCGGAGCTCGCCGCCGCCGACCTGGCCGAAGTGATCGTCATCGAATCGCCGGCCCTGGAGGAGTACACCGCCGACGGCTACGTCGCCGCCCTCGCCGGCCTCGTCGAACAGGAGTCGCCGTCGCTGGTGTTCCTGCCGCACACCTATCAGACCCGCGACTTCGCGCCGGCGCTGGCCGCCAGGCTCGGCCGCGCGCTCGTGACCGACGTGACCGCCATCAGGAAAGAGGCGGCCGCGATCACCTACGTCCGCCCGGTTTTCCAGGGGAAGTTGATCGCCGAGGTCGAGGCGGTCGGGCCGGCGCCGCATGTCGTGACGTTCCAGATTGGCGCGTTTCGCGCCGACGCGGCGGCGCGCGGCGCGGCGCCTGCGCCGCTGCGCAAGGCGGACGTGTCGATTGACGCCGGCGCAATCCGGCAGAAGCCCGAAGCCCCCTTCAAGGAAGCGAAGCAGTCGGTCGATCTCTCGCAGGCCGAACGCATCGTCGCCGTCGGACGCGGGATCAAGTCGCAGGAGAACCTGAAGATCGCCGAACAGCTCGCGCAGGCGATGGGCGCCGAGCTCGCGGCGTCGCGCCCCATCTGCGATGCGGGCTGGCTGCCGATGGATCGCCAGATCGGCAGCTCGGGTCAGACCGTGGCGCCGAAGCTGTACGTGGCGCTCGGCATTTCCGGCGCGATTCAGCACCTGGTCGGGATGAAGGGGTCGCGCACCATCGTCGCGATCAACAAGGATCCCGAGGCGCCGATCTTCGAGATCGCCGACTTCGGCATCGCCGGCGATCTGTTCGAGATCGTGCCCGCGATGATCGCGGAACTGAACAAATAGCTGCCAGCTTCCAGCTACCAGCTTCCAGCTTCCAGGCGGGAGTGGGCGAAGGTAACGGCTGGGAGCTGGCAGCTGGAAACTGGAAGCTTCTTTGCCACGCGAAACCCTCGAAGTCGACGTCCTGATCGTCGGCGGCGGCCCCGCCGGGATGTCGGCGGCGCTGCGGCTGGCGCAGCTGCAGAAGGAGAAGGGCGGCGAGCCGCTCGCGATTGCCGTCCTCGAGAAAGCGCGCGAGGCCGGAGCGCACATGCTCTCCGGGGCGGTGCTCGATCCTTCAGCGCTCCGCCAGCTCGTTCCGGACTTCAAGGACAAAGGGGCGCCGCTCGCCTCGGAGGTGCACCACGATCACGTGTACTTCCTGACGCGCTCCGCGAAGATCAGGTTTCCGCTGACTCCTCCGCCGCTGAACAATCACGGCAACTACATCATTTCGCTGAACCGCTTCGTGAAGTGGCTCGGCGGGCTCGTCGAAGCGGAAGGCATCGACGTGTTCACCGGCTTCTCCGCCTCGGAAGTGTTGTACGACGGCGATCGTGTCGTCGGCATCCGCACCGGCGACCGCGGCATCGGGAAGCATGGCGAGCGGAAACCGACGTTCGAGCCGGGCGTGGACATCCGCGCCAAGGTGACGATCCTCACCGACGGCGGTCGCGGGAACCTCACGAAGGCGCTGGTGCGCCGGCTCGCGCTCGACGACGGGCGCACGCCGCAGCTCTACGCGCTCGGCATCAAGGAACTGTGGGAGGTCCCCGCGGACCGGGTGCCCGCGGGCACCGTGATGCACACGATGGGCTACCCGCTGCGGCTCGAGGAGTTCGGCGGCGGGTTCATCTACGCCATGCCGGACGGCGTGCTGTCGGTCGGCTTCATCAGCGGGCTCGACTACCGCGATCCCCTGTTCGATCCGCACGTGACGTTCCAGCACTTCAAGCGGCATCCGCTCGTCGCGGCGCTGCTCGAGGGCGGGCAGATGGTCCGCTACGGCGCCAAGGCGCTTCCGGAAGGCGGATGGCACACGATTCCGCGTGTCTACACGGACGGCGCGCTCATCGCCGGGGACGCGGGCGGGTTCATGAACTCGATGCGCCTGAAGGGCATTCACCTGGCGATGCGGACCGGGATGCTGGCGGCCGAGACCGCGTTCGACGCGGTCCGCTCGGGCGATCTGTCGTCCGCGAAGCTGAAGGGGTACGCCGACGCGATCGACCGCAGCGAAGTCCGGCGCGAGCTCTACCCGGTGCGCAACGTGCACCAGAGCTTCACCTACGGCCTTCCGGCAGGGCTCGCGTACGCGGGGCTGTCGCTCGTGACCGGCGGCTGGTGGTATCGCGATCCGATGCCCGCCCACGCGGGCTACGAGCGCATGTGCAAGATCGAAGAGTACTATCCCGACGGACGGCCCGATCCGGATTCGCCCGTGCGCCCGGCGAAGATCGATCGCAAGCTCACCTTCGATCGGCTGACGAACGTCCACTACTCGGGCACGCGCCACGCCGAGGATCAGCCGTCCCACCTCATCGTGCACGACACCGAGATCTGCCAGACGCGGTGCCGCACGGAGTACGGGAACCCGTGCACGCGCTTCTGCCCCGCGAACGTGTACGAAATGGTCGACGCCGGCGACGGCACCCGCAAGCTGCAGATCAACCCCTCGAACTGCGTCCACTGCAAGACGTGCGACATCATGGACCCCTACCAGATCATCGATTGGGTGCCCCCCGAGGGAAGCGGCGGGCCGCAGTACGACGGAATGTAGAGCGAATCCCTAATCCCTAATCGTCGAATCCTCGAATCGGGATTCAGGGATTCAGGGATTCAGGGATTCAGGGATTCAGGGATTCAGGATTCAGCGATTCAGGGATTCAAGGATTAGTGATTAGGGATTCGCTCCTGTCCCGTTCACAGCGCGTGAGGGCGGCCGCGATTGCGACTGTCGCCTCGCCGCTCATCGCGGGGCTGTGCGGGACGTTTCACTGGAAGGTCGACGGCGCGCAGCACTGGGACGGCGTCATCGCCTCGGGGCGCCAGCCGATTCTGGCGCTCTGGCACGGGCGCATCTTTGCCGGCCTCCACTATTTCCGCCGGCGCGGCGTGGTCGTCATCACCAGCCAGAATTTCGACGGCGAGTGGATCGCGGGGATCCTGCACCGCTTCGGGTTCGGCACCGCGCGAGGCTCGACGTCTCGCGGGGCGGCGCGCGCGCTGGTGCAGCTGCGGCGCGAGCTCAAGAATGGGCGGCCGGCCGCGTTCACCGTTGACGGCCCGCGCGGTCCGGCGCGCGTCGCGCAGCCCGGCGCCGTCTGGCTCGCCGGCGCGACGGGGCATCCGATCCTGCCGTTTCACATCGAGGCGGACCGATACTGGACGGCCAGGAGCTGGGACCGCACGCAGATTCCGAAGCCGTTCAGCACGGTGGCGCTGGTCATCGGCGAGCCGCTGACGGTCCGGGACACCGAGCCGGCCGGCCTCGACGCGGCGCGCGTCAGGCTCGAAGCCGCGCTCGCAGGATTGGAGCAGCGTGCGCTGGCCATGCTCGAGCACCAGGGCTGACCCTGCGCCCGGCCGGATCGGACGTGATGCTCCGCGAGGTGAACTGTGCTCGAATCCATGAGCTCCGCGAAACCCGGGGGAGGAGCGCCGGACGACGAACCCGAGATGGCGCTGGGGGCCAGGCTGTTATTCTGTGCGATGGCCTGGGCGGTCGGGCTGATAGTCACACTCCTCATGGTCCTCCCGGCTCCGATGGGCGTCGTGCTTCTGCCGTTTTTTCCGGAAGGTCTCTTCGTCTTTCTCCCCAGGCCTGTGGCCCTGGTCCTTGGCTGGCTGACGTATCTGATTCTGACCACCTTCTTGCTGCGGTCCCGGACGCGGACGCGTTTTTTCGTGCTCTTCGCCGTGCTGTGCGCGCTGCTCGCCGTAAACGCGCCTGGCTGCAAACACATCGCGGACAAGAAGAGTCTTGGCCACTCCATCTGAGGACTCGTGCTGCTGATCACATCTCCGAGATTCGAGGAGCACGTCACGCCGCCGGGCCATCCCGAACGCATGGAGCGCGCGCACGTGTTCGATGCGGCGGCGGCGCGGTGGATCGAGAAGGGCGGCCGGACTGCCGCTCCGCGTGAGGCGACCCGCGAGGAGCTCTCGCGCGTCCACGACGCCGGCTATCTCGACCAGCTCGCCGCCACGGCCGGACGTGCCGCGATGCTGGATCCCGACACCTTCACGTCGCCGGAGTCTCTGGAGATCGCGTTGCTGGCGGCGGGCGCAGCCGCGCAGGCCGCCGACCATGCCCTCGATCTCCACGAGCCCGCCTTCGCGCTCGTCCGCCCGCCGGGGCACCACGCGGAGCGCGACCGCGCGATGGGCTTCTGCCTGTACAACAACGTCGCCGTGGCGGCGGCGCACGCGCTGGCCCGCGGCCTCGAGCGCGTGGCGATCGTCGACTTCGACGTGCACCACGGCAACGGGACCCAGTGGATCTTCTACGACGATCCGCGCGTGCTCTACGTCTCGACGCATCAGTTCCCGTTCTATCCGGGCACCGGGTCGGCAGACGAACTGGGGCGCGAGGCGGGCGCCGGGTTCACGTTCAACGTGCCGCTGGAGGCGGGCGCCACCGATGCCGACTATCGCCTCGTGTTCCGCGAGGCCGTCATTCCCGTCCTCGGCCGGTTCGCGCCGCAGCTGCTCCTCGTCTCTGCCGGCTATGACGCGCACGAGCGCGACCCGCTGGCCTCGATGCGGATGACCGCGCACGGATATCGGGCCATCGTGCGTCAGCTGACCGCCGCCGCACCGGACGGAGCCATCGCGTTCGTGACGGAGGGTGGCTACGATCTCTCCGCCCTGGCGTCGTGTCTCGACGCCTCGTTCGAGGCGATTGCTGGAAATGGTTTCGAAACCCGCGAGGTCCGGCTAAAGCCGGATGCCACCTTCGGTTTTGAAACCGGCGGATCCGATGCCGGGCCGCCCGACGCCGAGGCCGTGAGCCCGGCGCCGCGCGGCGCGCGCGCGCTCGAGGCCGTGCGCGCCGCCCAGGCGCCGTACTGGCGTGGGATATAATTTGTAGATCGTGCCCGACTACAAGCCCCAGACAATCGAGAAGAAGTGGCAGGACCGGTGGCGGGACACGCGTGTCTTCGAGGTCACCGAGGATCCTGCCAGGCCGAAGTACTACTGCCTCGAGATGTTCGCGTACCCGTCCGGGCACGCGCACGTCGGCCACCTCCGCAACTACATGATTGGCGACGTCGTCGCGCGCATGAAGCGCATGCGCGGCTTCAACGTGCTGCACCCGTTCGGCTGGGACGCCTTCGGCCTGCCCGCCGAGAACGCCGCGATCAAGCACGGCACGCATCCGGAGAAGTGGACCCTGGAGAACATCGCCCACATGAAAGGGCAGCTCCAGCGCATCGGGATCAGTTATGCGTGGGAGCGCGAGATCGCCACCTGCCTGCCCGAGTACTACCGCTGGAACCAGTGGATCTTCCTGAAGATGCTCGAACGCGACCTCGCGTACCGCAAGCGGTCGAGCGTCAACTGGTGCCCGAGCTGCAAGACCGTGCTCGCCAACGAGCAGGTGATCGACGGGAAGTGCTGGCGCTGCGGTTCGGTGGTGACGCTCCGGGAGCTGGAACAGTGGTTCTTCCGCATCACACGCTACGCGGACGAGCTGCTGGAGGCAGCCGACACGCTGCCCGGATGGCCCGAGAAGGTCCTGACGATGCAGCGGAACTGGATCGGGCGATCAGAGGGGGCTCGCGTGAGCTTTGCGCTCGCCCCGGCCGGGACTCGGGATTCGGGATCCGGGACTCGGAAGGCTTCGAGTCCCGAGTCGAATGTCTCGAGTCCCGAGTCCCGAGTCCCGAGCCCCGACTCGATCGACGTTTTCACCACGCGCATCGATACGATTTACGGCGCCAACTTCATCCTGCTGGCGCCCGAGCACCCGCTCGTGCAGGCCTGGGGCGAGGCGCCGGGGGGCGAAGAGCTGCGTCGCAACGCGCAGCGGCTCCGGGCGCAGGATCGGACGGGGCGGATGACCGGCGAGATCGAGAAAGAAGGGTTCGACACCGGCCGCACCGCGATCAATCCCTTCACGAAACAGCCCGTCCCGATCTGGGTCGCGAACTTCGTGCTCGTCGAGTACGGAACCGGCGCGGTCATGGGCGTTCCCGGCCACGACCAGCGCGACTTCGAATTCGCGAAGAAGTACGGCCTCCCGATCACCATCGTGGTTCAGCCGGAAGGGGAGACGCTGTCGGCCGAGACGATGACCGAGGCGAAGCCCGGGGCCGGAACGCTCGTCGACTCCGGCGAGTTCAGCGGCTTGGGATGGGAAGACGCCAACCGGCGGATGACGGCCGCCGCCGAGGCGCGGGCGATCGGCGAAGGGACCGTGCAGTATCGCCTGAAGGACTGGGGGATCTCGCGGCAGCGCTACTGGGGCACGCCGATCCCGATCGTCTACTGCGAGAAGTGCGGGATGGTGCCGGTGCCGTCGGACAGCCTGCCTGTCCTGCTGCCGGCGGTGACGGCGTTCACGGGCCAGGGGGATTCGCCGCTCGCGCAGATCCCCGAGTTCGTCAACACGAACTGTCCGGAATGCGGCGGTCCCGCGCAGGCGCGAGACCGACACGATGGACACCTTCGTCGATTCCTCGTGGTACTTCTTCCGGTTCTGCGATCCGAAGAACGACGAACTGCCGTTCGACCCGGACACCGTCGGCCTACTGGGGGCCCGTCGACTTCTACGTCGGCGGCGTCGAGCACGCGATCCTGCACCTGATCTACTCGCGGTTTTTCTGCCGGGTCTTCCGCGATCTGGGAATGACGAACCTGAACGAGCCGTTCACGCGGATGCTGACGCAGGGCATGGTCCTCAAGAACGGCCAGGTCATGTCGAAGTCGGTCGGCAACGTGGTCGATCCCGACGACATGATCCAGCAGTACGGCGCCGACGCGCTGCGGCTGTACGTCGTGTTCGTCGCCCCGCCCGAGAAGGAGATCGAGTGGAGCGACGCGGGGCTCGAAGGCAGCTGGCGGTTCCTGGCGCGGGTCTGGCGGCTCGTCGATCAGCTCTGCGAGACGATCGGCGGGGAAGGGATCCCGAGCCCGGCCCAGCTCGAGTTGAACGACGTGGAACGGGCGCTCCGGCGCAAGACCCACGACACCATCCGCCGGGTGACGACCGATCTGGATCCGCGCGTGCACCTGAACACCGCCGTGTCGGCGCTGATGGAGCTCGTGAACGAGCTGTACGCGTTCTGCGGCCGCACCGATTGCCTGCGCATCGGCACGCATCCGGGCGAATCGGCGCCGGTCGGCACGGTCGAGCGCGCCGAGACGGTCGCGGTCGTCAAGGAAGCGGTCGAAGCGCTCGTGCGGATGATCTCCCCCTTCACGCCGCACATCGCGGAGGAGATGTGGGAGATGCTCGGCCACAAGGGAGGCGTGGTGGCGGCCGGATGGCCGGCGTTTGACGAGGCGGTCGCGAAAGCGGACGAGATCGTCGTGCCGGTACAGGTCAACGGCAAAGTCCGCGGCCGTTTGACGGTCCCGGCCGGCACCTCCGAGGAGCGTCTGCGCGAGCTCGCGCTGGCGGACCCTGCCGTCGGCAAACATCTCGAGGGCAAGACCGTGAAGAACATCCTGGTCGCACCGGGTGGCCGTTTGGTGAGCATCGTGGCAAACTAGCGCCGCGGCCGCGGCGAGCGAGCGAAGCGAGACGAGCCGCCGCGCGTGGGGGTGGGGCCCCGCGCGCAGTAAGATATGACCGTGAAGACCATCGACCCAATCTCGCGTCGCCTCGTGCGGGGAGCGGCCGTCGTGGCGGTCCTCTTGACTCTTCCCGGCTGCGGCTATTCGCTCTCCGGGCGAGGCTCGTTCCTGCCGCCGTCCATCAAGATCGTCGGCGTGCCGATGTTCGTGAACAACACCAGCCTGTTCGACGTGGAAAAACGCATCACCGAGAGGGTGAGGTCGGAGTTCATCGGCCGGGGCAAATACAAGGTGGAGCCGGGCACGACCGGCGTCGACGCCATCCTCCTGGGAGAAGTCTCGTCGATTTCGCTCGCGCCGACGGGCTTTACGGGAGACGGCCTGGCCTCGCGCTACGTCCTCACCATAGCGGCGAAGATCGAGTTCAAGGACGTCAAGACCGACAAGGTGTTGTGGTCGAACCCCTCGCTGCAGTTCCGCGAGGAATACGACGTGACGAGCAGCTTGACCGGATCGACCGACGTCAGCTCGTTCTTCGGCCAGGCCCCCCAGGCGCTCGACCGGCTCGCCGCCGAGTTCGCGCGCACCATCGTCAGCGCCATCCTCGAGGCCTTCTAAGTGCCGGGAGGGACGCCGCAGACGGTCCGCCAGCAGATCAAGCAGGGCAAGCCTCAACCCATCTACCTGATAATCGGCGACGACGAGGCCGAGATGTCGCGGCTCACGGCGGAGCTGTCCACGCTCGTCGAGGACGAGCTGCGGGCCTTCAACCTCGAGCGGATCTACGCCGGCGAAAAAGGGGCCTCGCCGGCCTCGATTGTCGAGTCGTCGCGCACGCTGCCGATGATGGGGGATCGCCGCGTGGTCGTCGTGCTTCGCGCCGAGAGAATGCTCAAGCCGAAGCGCCGCGGCAAGCCGCTCGACGAAGACGACGCGGAAGAAGACGCGGAGCCGCCGAGCGATCTCGACGTTCTGGAGGCGTACGTGCGGAGCCCGGAGCCGATGACGACGCTCGTCCTCGTCGCCGCCGACGTCGATCGCTCGCGAAAGCTCTACAAGTCGCTCAGCAAGCAGGCGACGATCGTCGAGTGCTGGGGACTGAGACCCACCCGGGATGCGAAGGTCGATCTGAGGCAGGTCGCCCGGACGGCTGAAGCGCTGGTCAGGCAGGCAGTCACCGGCGCCGGGCAGCAGATCGACCCCGCCGCCGCACGCCTGGTCGCCGAGCGCGCCGGCACCGACATCGCGACGCTGCGCGGCGATCTGGATCGCCTGCTGCTCTACGCGGCGGGGAAGCCGAAGATCGATCTTTCGGACGTGCAGGCCGTCGTGAGCGGGGAAACGGCGCAGGACGACTGGGCCGTCACCACGGCCATCCAGAAGGGGGATACGGCCGAGGCCCTGCGGCAGATCGGGCTCGTGATGGAATCGGGCGGGATTCCCCTGAAGATCCTGGGCCAGCTGGGATGGTTCGTCCGGGAGCGGCTGTCGGCCGCCGATCCCCGGCGGGTGCGGCCGGCAATCGAGGCGCTCTTCCGCACCGACGTCGATCTCAAGAGCTCGGGAGGCGACCCGCGCGTGCTGCTCGAGCGGCTGGTCGTCGACTTATGCCGCCGCTGACTTCTTTGCGACGCGGCTGGCGAGACGGGACTTGTAGCGTCCGGCGGTGTTGCGGTGGATGAGCTTCTTGGCCGCCATCTTGTCGACGAGCGAGATGGTGTTGCGCAGGGCGTCCTTCACCTTGTCGGCGTCTTCGGAGTCGATGGCGGCGCGGATGTCGCGCAGCGCGTTGCGAAGACGCGTGCGGAGGTTACGGTTGTGCTCCCGGCGGCGGACGTTCTGGCGGTGCGCTTTCAGCGCGGAATCGTGACTGGCCACGTAGAGAATCCTTAATCGTAGGGCCGGGCTTCACCGGCCATGGAACCTGCCGGCCTTCAAGGCTGGCCGCAAACCGCTCATTGTAGCACACGAACCCGGCCGGGTCCGGCTACCCGGGTCCTTACTCAGACCCCTCCTTCATCCGTCGAATCTGCCGGCGTTCGCGCTTGTCGGGCGAGCCCGCGCCCGCCGGCCTGACGAACGGCCGCATGAGCCTGGCCATGCGGCGGAGCTCGATTTCCTCGGCCGTCGGGGGTGGCGTCAGGTCCTCGTAGAGCGCCCGCGCGTCGGCCTTCGAGATGTGCTTGTCGGCAAGCCCGTAGACCGCCACCCGCTGTTTCCTCCCCATCGGCCGGCTGATCACGATCTCGTCCCCCGGACGCACGTCGCGATGGGCCTTGGCCGGCTGGCCGTTGACGTCGATCTTCCCCGCCTTGCACGCCTTCTGCGCCTCCGAGCGCGTGCGGAACAGGCAGGCGACGTCGAGCCAGACATCCAGGCGTACGGAGTCCACAGCCGATCGTAACCGGATTTCTGGCTGAGAGCGGTTCGGGATTCGTGGAGGGGGAGTTAGAAGATTCGTTGAATCCTTGCGCGGATTCAGCGATTCAAGGATTAGGGATTCAGTTGCCGCTCGGCGCCCGGTTGCCGCGCGCGGCGAGGATCGCTGGCGCGGGAGGCACGTTCGTGAAGCGAACGATCTCGCGGCCGTCCTTCATCTCGACGATCCGGTAGACGCGGGTCGGAGCCGGCCGTGCCCCGGCCTCGTTGCGGATCTTCTTCACGTAGTCGCGTGTCTCGCGATACGGGGGCACCACGCCGCCGTACTTGACCACGGCGCCGGGGCCGGCGTTGTAGGCCGCGAGCGCCAGTTCCTCGTTCTGAGAGAACCGCACGAGCAGAGACTTGAGATACGACACGCCCGCGCGGATGTTCTCCGCCGGATCGTACGCGTTGGTGACCCCCAATTCAGCCGCCGTCGAGGGCATCAGCTGCATCAGGCCCATCGCACCCTTAATCGAGCGCGCGAACGGGTTGAACGCGGATTCGGCCTGAATCACGGCCCGGACCAGGTCGGCGCGGACGCCGTGAAGCGTCGAGTGCTGCTCGATCAGCCCGTCGTACTCGGTCGTGCGCCGGCTGACCGGCCGTGTCGTGAGCACACGGTCGCCGCTGCTCACCGCGAAGGCCCGCTCGGTCCCGTCCTTCGGCTTGTCGGACAGCACCAGATTGCCCGCGGCGTCGCGCCACGAGTAGATCTGTGCGTGGGCGGCGACCGGGGTCGCAGCCACGATGGCGGCCAGCGCCATCGCGATCCGGATGAGTTTTGAACCCAAGGTTTTGGAGGCCAGCAGTTTACACAACTATCGGCTGACCTCGACAACGCAAGTAGAGTGCCCTTGTGGATTCAACGACTTGCGGGGATCACACGCCGAAAAGCGTGACGATTTGGAACGGCGGATTACGGATGTGTATCAGCCCAGCCTTCGCTCATGAATGCCCGCGAAGGCGGGCCGCCCTGTCTCCCGAATGAGCTACGGCTGGCAAGCCAGCAGGGCGCGGAGGACTTCGGGCGCCTTGGCCAGGAGCTCCTCGATCTTCGACGGATCTTTGCCTCCCGCTTCGGCGAAATCGGGACGTCCGCCGCCCCCGCCGCCGACGATGGGGGCGAGCTCTTTGACGATGCTGCCCGCCTGGACACGGCCCGTGAGGTCCTTGGTGACCGAGACGACGAGGCTGACCCTGCCGTCGCTGTCCGAGGCGAGCACCACGACGCCGCTCCCGAGCCGATCGCGCAGCGAGTCGGAGATGCCGCGGAGCCCGGCCTTGTCGAGCCCGGCGACGCGCCTGGTCAGGAGCTTGACGCCGTCCACGTTCGTGGTCTCGTCAGCCGCGGGCGTGCTGCCGCCGCTGCCGCCGCCGAGCGCAATCTTGTTCTTGAGTTGGTCGACCTCGCGGGCCAGGCGCTTGTGATCGGCCTGCAGCTTCCGGACGGCGTCGCCCACCTGGGCCGCCGAAGTCGTGTTGAGAGCTTCCGCGACGTCGTCGACCGCCGCGCGATCCTGCTGCGCCCGCGCGACGGCGACGTCGCCCGCGACCGCTTCGATGCGGCGGACGCCGGACGCCACGCCGGTCTCTCCGGTGATGAGAAAGAGCCCGATGTCGCCGGTCGCCTTGACGTGGGTGCCGCCGCAGAGCTCCATGCTGAAGCCGGCGATCGACACGACCCGGACGCGATCGCCGTACTTCTCGCCGAAGAGCGCCATGGCCCCTCCGGCGATCGCCTCTTCGGTCGAGCGCACGTCGGTGAGTACCGGCGTGTTGGCGCAGATCTGCTCGTTGACGATCCGTTCGATCTGCTCGATCTGCTCGCGCGCAATCGCGGCCGCGTGCACGAAGTCGAACCGGAGCCGCTCCGGCGCGACGAGCGATCCGGCCTGCTTGACGTGCGGGCCCAGCGCCTGACGCAGCGCGGCGTGGAGGAGGTGCGTGGCCGTGTGATGGCGTCTGGTCGCGGCCCGCGCGGCGTCAGCGACCTCGGCGGTCACGATTTGCCCGCGGCGCAACTCCCCCTTGTCGACGCGGACGAGATGGAGCCGCGGACGTGTGGGTCCCTGCCGGACGATGCGCTCGACGACAGCCTCGACGCCGTTGGCGCCGACGATCCGGCCGGTGTCCGACACCTGGCCGCCGGCCTCCGCGTAGAACGGCGTGGCGGCGATTGCCACGTACCCTCTTCCGCCCGCCTGGATCTCGTCGGTCGCGGTCCCCGATTCATCGAACAGCGCCACCACGGGCACACCCTGGACGCGCGTGGACTCGTAGCCTTCGAAGTTGTCGCCGGTCCGTTCGAGGACGGCCTCGAGCTCGCCGGGCATCGACAGGGCGAGCGCTTTCTCGCCTCCCTTGACGCTGCTGCCGATCTCGCTGGCACGCATACAGCACATTTAATCACTAATCACTAATCCCTGAATCTCGAATCCCTGACGCCAGATTCAAGGATTAGAGGATTAGTTTAGGTTAGGGATTAGGGATTAGGGATTCATTCTTCCGGTTCCCTGCCTCCGAGCTTTCTGAGGGCGGCCGCGCTCACGGCGGGGCTGAATCCCTGGCGCATCAGGTACTGATAGAGCCGGGCATGCTCGGCCACCGAGGCGATGCGCGGGCGGCCGCGGAGCTTCTTCTGCAGCGCGCGCGCGATGAGGGTCCGCTCGTCCAGGTCGCCGAACACGTCGGCGAGCGCCGCCGCGACGGTCTCTTTCGCGATCCCCATCGCGTGCAGCTCGCGCATGACGCGCAGCCGTCCGCGTCCCTTTACCGTGGCGGCCGTGCGCGCGTAGGCCCGCGCCACCCGCTCGTCGTCGAGCGCCCGCGTTTCGAGCAGGTGCGCGATCGCGGCGTCGACTTCGCCGGCGGGATGCTCGCGATCGAGCAGCCGCGCCCGGAGCCCCGCCACCGACAGCTCTCGTCGTCCGAGCAGGCGCAGGCCGTCGAGGTAGGCTGAGGGGGGCACGGGGATGAAGGATCGAATCGTCAGGAACGAAGCGAGTGCGGCCGGTCTCCGTTACCCCCCAGAACCGCGTGATGTCCGGAGAGCCGCCGACATTCCTGGCCATTTCCTCGCGGGCCATGTCGGCGGTCGTCGAGATGCCCTGGACCTTCAGCTTGAACTCGTCCACGTTGGTCGCCCAGCGCAGGGCCTCGTCGAGCGTGACCAGCCCCTGCTGGTACAGGCTGAAGATCGACTGATCGAACGTCTGCATGCCGTACTGCGAGGTGCCGGCCGCGAGGGCGCCGTGAATCTGGGAGGTCCGGTCCTTGTCGATGATGCAGTCCCGGATGAACCCCGTGGTGATCATGACTTCGACCGCCGGGACGCGGCCCACGCCGTCGGCGCGCGGCAGCAGCCGCTGCGCGACCGCCCCCTTGAGCACGCTCGCGAGCTGGATGCGGACCTGGCGCTGCTGGTGCGGCGGGAAGACCGCGATGATGCGGTTGACCGTCTCGGTCGCGTCGAGCGTGTGCAGCGTCGAGAAGACGAGGTGCCCCGTTTCGGCCGCGAGGAGCGCCGTCTCGACCGTCTCGTGATCGCGCATCTCGCCGACCAGGATGACGTCGGGGTCCTGGCGGAGGGCGCTCCGCAGCGCATGCGAGAACGACTGCGTGTCGACGTTGACTTCGCGCTGGTTCACGATCGAGTGGTGGTCCCGGTGCAGGTACTCGATCGGGTCCTCCACCGTCATGATGTGCGCCGCGCGGCTGGAGTTGATGTAGTCGATCATCGCGGCGAGCGTCGTGCTCTTGCCGCTGCCGGTGGTGCCGGTGACGAGCACCAGGCCGCGCTCTTCCGAGGCGATCTTCTTGAGGACGGGCGGCAGCCCGAGCTCGTCGATGGTCTTGATGCGCGTCGGGATCACGCGCAGGACGAGGCCGACGGTGCCGCGCTGCTGGAACACGTTGCAGCGGAAGCGTCCCATCCCGGGAAGGCTGTACGCGAGGTCCACTTCCTGCGCGCGCCGGAACTTCTCGCGCTGGTCCGCGCTGAAGAGCTTGTCCGCCATCTCCTCGGTGTCGCCCTTGTCGAGCCGTTTTTCTTCCGAGGCGACGACGAGCGAGCCGCTGACGCGCATCATCGGGTAGCTGCCGACCTTCAGGTGCAGGTCCGACGCCCCGCTGGCGACCGCGGTCCGGAGGAGTTCGTTGATGTCCATTGGTGCGTTCGTACATCACGCGGGACCGACCCGCGTCAGCTGACCGGACAGCCTGGCTTACGGAGAGGGTGTCCGACGAAGGCGTTGAGAGCGGGCCGTCAACGCCCGGCGTTGCTCTTGGCTGCGCCCGCGGCCGCCGTCTGCAGCGGTTCGCCGGGATACACGTAGCTCAGCCAGCCGTGCCGGTCCGGCGCCTCGCCGTTGATGACGTCGAAGAATGCCGTCTGGAGGGCTTCGGTAATCGGGCCCCGCCGGCCGTTGCCGACGGCAATCTTGTCGACCGTGCGGATGGGGGTAATCTCGACCGCCGTGCCGACAAAGAAGGCTTCGTCGCAGATGTACAGCATCTCGCGCGGCAGCATTTCTTCCCGGACGCGGAACCCGAGATCGCGCCGCCAGCGTGAGCACCGAGTCGCGCGTGATGCCCGGCAGGATCGAAGCGGTCAGCGGCGGCGTGTAGATGACGTTGTCGCGGACGATGAAGAGGTTCTGCCCGCTGCCCTCGCTGAGGTAGCCGGCCGTGTCGAGCGCGATCCCTTCGCTGTAGCCCTCGGTGACCGCCTCCATCTTGATCAGCTGCGAGTTCGCGTAGTTCGCGGAGGTCTTCGCGAGCGTCGGGAACGTGTTCGCCGCGGGCCGCGCCCAGGAGCTGATCCGCACGTCGACGCCGTTCTCGAGCGCGTCCTGTCCGAGATAGGCGCCCCACTCCCAGGTCAGGATGGCGGCGTCCACCGGGCACGGAAACGGGTTCACGCCGAGCTCGTTGTAGCCGCGATAGACGATCGGCCGGATGTAGCAGGCCTTGTAGTCGTTCGCGCGGATCGTCTCGAGGACGGCGTCGGTGATGGCCGCGCAGGTCCAGCTGCGGCTCCATCCGGTAGATCTTGCAGGAATCGAACAGCCGGCGCATGTGCGCGTCGAGCCGGAAACAGGCCGACCCGCGCGGCGTGTGGTAGCAGCGCGCGCCCTCGAACACGCCGCTGCCGTAGTGGACGACGTGGGAGGCGATGTGGACCTTGGCGTCCGCCCACTCGACGAGCTTGCCGTTCATCCAGATCTTCCCGGTGCCGCTGAAGGCCATCAAGAACTCCTCAAGAAGACGAGATCTTAGCATAGCCTGTCCGGCCGCCACCGGGTCCAATTGCGAGATGGCCGCGGTCGGCTACTGCGTCTCTTCGCAGAAGGGGCACTTGTCCGTGCGCGCGTGCAGGGGCTTGCGGCACTGCCAGCAGAACCGCGCCGCGGGGGCCTCGCGCGCGCGGAGCCGCGTCTGGATTCCGTGGGCATCGTCGCGCGTGCCGCGCGATCGGTCCGATTCGGGCCGGCCGCCCGCCGCCTCGGCCGGTGTGCGGCGTGGCTGCGCCGCGGAGCGCGCCGCCAGCACGTCGGCCAGCAGCTCCGGGGCGCGCTGGTAGCGCGCGGTGACCTCCGGCGCCATCGCGCGCATGACGATGTCGCTGATCGACTTCGGAATCGACGGGTTCTTGAGCCGCGGCGGCGACACGAGCTCGCCGGACATGAGCTTGTCGAGATCCGACGGCGCCGGCGTGTCGTAGGGCAGCATGCCGGTGAGCATCTGGTACATCGTGACGCCGAGCGAGTAGATGTCCGACGCGAAGACCGCCTTGCCGTGGAACTGCTCCGGCGCCATGTACGGCGGGCTGCCGATCACGGTCGTGCCGTGCGCCGCGATCTCGAGGAACCGCGACGTGCCGAAGTCGGCGACCTTCAGCATGTCGTGCTCGGTGACGAGGACGTTGGCCGGCCGCAGATCGCGATGGATGACGCCCTGGCGTGTGCGCGTGATCGACGGCGTTGCAGATCTGGCACGTGAAGTCGAGCGCGCGGTTGAGCTCCAGCGCGCCGTGCGAGCGCGATGATGTTCTCGAGCGTCTCCCCCTGCACGTACTCCATCACGATGAAGAAGACGTTCTCCTGCTTCTCCGCCGTGGTGATCGCGACGATGTTGGGATGGCTGACGCTGGCCAGCAGGCGCGGCTCGCGCAGCAGCTCGCCGAAGTCGAGCCCCTGACGGTGGGGAACCTTGATCGCGACCTTCTTGTCGATCCAGGTGTCCTGCGCGAGGTAGACGGTACCGAATCCGCCGCTGCCGAGCGGCGCGACGATCTTGTACTTGCCGAGCGTCTGGCCTCTGAAGAGCAATTGACGTGGTTGAATGCCGATGGCCGATCGACTCGTCGATCGGCCGAGCTGACGCGAGTATAGCGCGAATGGTGAATAATCGACTGTGATGTTGCCCCGCTTTTACGCCCCAGGCCTCGACCCGTCAACGGCGCGGACGGTGCTGGCCGCCGACGAATCGCACCACCTGGCCAGGGTCCTCCGTCTCGGACCGGGAGACGCGGTCGCGATCTTCGACGGCCGCGGCCACGAGTTCCTCGCCCGCGTGGAGCGCGTCGATCGCGACGCCGCGACGGTCGCGCTCGTTCAGCCCATCGCCGCGGCGCCGGAACCGGCCGTCCGCGTGACCCTCGTCCAGGCCGTCCTCAAAGGCGACAAGATGGACGACGTCGTCCGCGACGCCACGATGGCGGGCGTCGCGCACATCGCGCCGATCGTGACCGCGCGCACCGAGATCAAGGTGTCCGCGCTCAAGCGCGCCCATGCCGGAGAGCGCTGGCAGCGGGTCGCCGTCGCCTCCGCCAAGCAATGCCGGCGGGCGTGGATTCCGCCGACCGAGCTGGCCGTCCCGCTCGAGTCGTGGCTGGCCGCGCCGTTCGACGGGCCGCGGCTGCTGCTCGTCGAGCCGTCGGCCGGCGAGGAAGGCGTGCTCTCGATGCGCCAGCTCCAGGCGCGCGCGCGCCCCGAAATCCGCGGCGTGCCTTGTCGGGCCCGAAGGCGGCTGGACGCCCGAGGAGCGCGAGGCCGCGCTGGAGGCCGGCTGCCTGCTCGCGACCCTCGGCCCGCTCACCCTGCGCGCCGATGCCGTCGCGCTCGCTGCGCTCGCGGCGTTGAGCGTCGTCTGGGGCAGATTAAGTCGCGGAGCGGAACGACGGGAAGCGCGAAGCGGGAAGCTGGAAGCCGGGAAGCGCGAAGCTGACCTAGAACATGGCCGCCGCCCAGTCTCCCTCCCGGCACGTGGCGCGGGGCACCAATCCGAACGCTCGAGCCACCTCATCGAGCTCGTCCGGGCTGAATCCGCTGACGACAATCGTGCCCTCGCCGCTCACCAGGCTCCCCAGGACGCCGGCGTTGCGCTGCAGCACGGCGGCGGTCAGGTTTGCCAGGACCACATCGACGGGATCGGCCGGCAGAGTAGATAGATCAGCCTGGACGACGTCGATGCTCCCGCCGCCGCCGTTGCGGGCGATGTTGTCGCGCGCGTTCTGGAGCGCATCGGGATCGTGGTCCACCGCGGTCACGCCGGCGGCGCCGAGCTTCCACGCCGCGAGCGCGAGGACTGCCCGAGCCGGTGCCGACGTCCATCACCCGCGCGCCTGCGAAATCGATGTGCTGCATCAACTCCAGGCACAGCCGCGTGGTCGAATGATGACCGGTCCCGAACCCCATCGAGGGGTCGATGACGATCAGGATCCTGTCCAGGTCGGGATCGGGGCTCGGGACTCGCGTTCTTCGAATCCCGAATCCCGAGTCCCGATCCCGGCTTACCGGAGATCCCACGGCGGCGCGACGGTGATCCGCCCGACGTGAACGGCCGCGAGCGACGCCTGGCTCCGGCGGGCCCATCCTTCGTCCTCGACGTCAACCGCTGACAGCCCGAGCAGGCGATCGCCCAGCGCCGAGGCCAGCGCCGCGCGCGCCTCGTCACGCTGTTCGCGCGTGGGGAAGAAGACGCGCCAGCCGTCCGAGGCGTCGTGTTCGTGGATCGCGAGGGGTTCGAAGGCGTCGAGCTCGCGCGTGGAGCAGATCCTCGAGGAGGGCGGCGCCCGGCGCGGAAGAGAACCGCACATCGAGCGCCGGATAGTTAGCCAAAGATGTCTTTGACGCGTTCGAAGAACGGCTTCTCGGCCTCGTCCCCGTCGCCGTCGAGCTTCTCCTGCGGCAGCGTCGCGGCCAGCTCTTCGAGCAGCCGCTTCTGGTCCTTCGAGAGCTTCTTCGGGACGGCCACGCGCGCGATGACGTGGAGGTCGCCGTGGCCGCGGCCGTTCACGTGCGGCATTCCCTTGCCGCGCAGCTTGAAGCGCGTGCCCGGCTGCGTGCCCGCCGGAATGTGAACATCGTCGCGGCCGTCGAGCGTGGGCACCTTCACGCTCCCGCCGAGCGCGAGCGTCGGAAAGCTGATCGGCATCTCGCAGTAGAGATCGTCCTCCTCGCGATGGAAGAACGAGTGCTCCTGCACGTGGACGACGACGTAGAGGTCGCCGGAAGGGCCGCCGGCCGAACCGTGCTCGCCTTCGCCGTACAACCGGAGCCGCTGGCCCGTCGCAATCCCGGCGGGGATCTTGACCGTCAGCTTGCGCTCGCGGCCGACTCGTCCGGCGCCCCGGCACGTCAGGCACGGCTTGGCGATCGTCTTGCCGGTGCCGCGGCAGGTCGAGCACGGCCGCGCCACGGTGAGGAACCCCTGCTGGTAGCGGAGCTGGCCCGCGCCTTTGCAGTGGCTGCACGTCTCGGCGGACGTGCCGGCGGACGCGCCCGTGCCGCGGCACGTCTCGCAGGTCTCTTCGCGCGGGAATCTGGATGGTCGTCTCGGAGCCCGTGGCGGATTCTTCGAACGAGATCTCCAGGTCGTAGCGCAGATCGGCGCCGCGCTGCGGTCCGCCGCGGCGGCGGCGCTGGCCGAAGATGTCGCCGAGGCCGAACACGTCGCCGAGGCCGGCGAAGATGTCCGAGAAGTCGGCGAAGATCGTCGGGTCGAACCCGGCCGCCGCCCGCGCGATCCGACGCCGGCGTGGCCGAAGCGGTCGTAGAGCCCTTTCTTCTCCTGATCGGCGAGGATCGCGTAGGCCTCGGCCGCTTCCTTGAACGCTTCCTCGGCCTTGTGATCGCCGGGATTGCGATCGGGATGGAACTTCAGCGCCAGCTTGCGGTACGCGCTCTTGATTTGCTGTTCCGTCGCCGTGCGCTCGATGCCGAGGACCTCGTAGTAGTCCCGCTTGGTCACGCTGCTCATCCTTTGGCTACCTTTACCATAGACGGTCGCAGCAGCCGGTCACCCAGCATGTATCCGCGCCGGAACTCTTCGATGACTTCCCCCTCGCGCCGTCCCTCGGCCGCGTCGTGCGCGACGGCCTGGTGAAAGTGCGGGTCGAAATCCGCGCCGAGCGCCTCGATGGCGCGCACGCCGCGCTTCCGCAGGATGTCGTCGAGCTGACGGTGAATCAGCTCGACCCCGCGGCGGTACGACTCGCCGGCGTCGGGCCCGGGCTCCGCCTTGCAACGCCCGGTCGAGATCGTCGAGGAGCGGCAGGATCTCTTCGATCATGTCCGCTGGCCGCGGCGTCTCCGACGGCCTGACGCTCGCGGTCGACACGCTTCCGGTAGTTGTCGAACTCGGCCGACTTCCGAAGCAGGAGATCCTTGTACTCGTCGCGCTGCCGCTGGATCTCCAGCGGGTCGGCGACGGCGGCGGGTGCGGGGTTGTCCGGCTCGACGGTGGGCTCGTCGATATCGTGAATGTTGTTGTCCTGGGTCATGACTTTGAATTGACCATCCTCGTGATGGCTTTCGACATGCTTTCGACGGCGTTGATGGCGCGCGAGTACCGCATCCGGGTCGGCCCGATGACGCCCACGGCGCCCGTGCCGTGCCCGTCGGAGTACGTCGACGCGACCAGGCTGAAGCACTGCAGATCGGGCGCATGGTGCTCGGTCCCGATCACGATGGTCAGGCCGCCGCTGCTGATGTAGTCGTCGAGCAGCTGCACCAGCCGCGTTTTCTCTTCGATCATCCGCAGCAGCGTGCGCAAGGTCGAGAGCGTCAGCTCCGGATCCTCGCCGCCGACGTCCTCGAGCAGGAGCGACGTGCCCTGGATGAACACCGTCGGCTCGGTGTCGATGTCCTCGAACGTCGTGCTCGCCAGGCGCAGCGCGCGCCCCAGCAGCTCGTCGTACAGCGTGCGCTCCTCGCCCAGCCGCTCGAGCACGGCCTGCCGGACGTCGAGCAGCGTGCGTCCCTTGAACTGCTGGTTCAGGTAGTTCGACGCCTGCTGCAGCTCGCCGGGTCCGTACTCTTCCGACGGGTCGATGACCTTGTGCGAGACGTGGCCGCCGGCGGCGACGACGACGACCAGCAGCTTGCCGCCATCGAGCGGGACGAAGTCGAGCCGCTCGAGGATGGTCATGTCCGCCGGGGGTGCAATCGCGAAGCCGACCTGGTGCGACGCGCGCGAGACCTCCTGCGAGACGTGCGACAGCATGTCGCCGACTGTGCCGGCGCGCCGCAAACGCGCCTCGATTTGCGGCGCCGGGCGCGACGACTTGCGCTCGGCCAGCAACTGGTCGACGTAGATGCGGTAACCCTGGTCGGTGGGCACCCGGCCGGCAGAGGTGTGCGGCTGGCGGACGTATCCCTGCTCTTCGAGCCGGGCCATAACGTTACGAAGCGTCGCCGACGAGACGCCAAATCCCCGGTTCGCCAGCCAGAGGGAAGAAACCGGTTCCCCCTGATCGATGTACGCCTGGACGACCACGCCGAGAATCCGTCTATCCCGTTCCGGTAGCTCAGGATGGCGTGACATGGGTTCTTAGCACTCGGACCCTGTGAGTGCTAACTTCATTATACACGGTCTCGGCGCGCACTCCCTTCGCACCGCGCGTAGGGGCCGCGGCTCACTGCGCTGACCGCGGCCTCGGCCTGCCCTGAGCGAGCGCACTGACAAGGCGAGTCGAAGGGCGCTTCGCGCCTCGGTAGGGGCGCGCTCGCTTCGCTCGCGCGTAAGGTCAAATTCCCGCGCGGACCGCCAGCTCGGCCGCCGCGTACCTCGCCTCCGACGCGATGGCGTGCGGATCCAGGTGGACGAGCGCGAAATCCTGGACGAGCACTTCGCCGTCCACCATCGTCAGCCGGACGTCGGTTCCGCGCGCGGCGTAGGCCAGCGTGGACCAGGCGTCGCGATCCGGCGCGAGGTGCGGCCGATCGCGCTCGACGACGATGAGGTCCGCCCGCTTGCCCGGCTCGACCGATCCCAGCTCTTCCTCCAGCCCCAGGGCCCGGGCGCCTTCGCGCGTCGCCATCGAGAGCACGTCGCGCGCCGTCAGGGATCCAGGCACGTGCCGGACGGCCTGCAGCGTGGCGGCGAGCCGAATCTCCTCGAACATGTCGAGCCGGTTGTTGCACGCCGCGCCATCGGCGCCGAGCGACACCGAGATGCCCCGCGCCCGCATCTCGCTCACGGGCGCGATGCCGGAGCCGAGCTTGAGGTTCGAGCCTGGGCAGTGCATCACCTTCACATCGCGCTCGGCGAGGAGCGCCTGCTCCCGCTCGGTGACCCAGACGCAGTGCGCCGTGCACAGGCGCGGCGTCGCCAGCCCCGTGACCGCGAGGTACTCGAGGTTGGAGTGCCCTCCGGAGAGCCGCCGGACGACCTCCACTTCGTCGCGCGACTCCGACGCGTGAGTGTGCACGAGCGCCTGTTCGCGCGCCGACAGCGCCGCGACCGCCTCGAGCAGCTCGCGCGAGCACGACACCGCGAAGCGCGGCGCGAACGCCGCGCGCAGCCGGCCGTTGGCCGCCCCGTCCCAGCGCTTCTTCAGCGCCAGGCTCTCGTCGATCGACTTCGTCGTCTCCTCGCGCAGCCTCGCAGGCGCGTCGTCGGCCGAGTCCATCATGCACTTGCCGACGACCCCGCGGAGCCCCACGGACGACAGCGACTCGAACACGACGTCGGTGTCGTGGACGGTCTCCATCGTGAGCACGGTGGTGGTGCCCGAGAGCAGCAGCTCCGAGGCGGCCAGCAGCGCCGACGCGCGCAGCGTCGACGGCGTGTGCGCCGCCTCCATCGGCCAGATCCGGCGCTTCAGCCACTCGAGCAGCGGCATGTCGTCCGCCGATCCGCGAAAGAGCGTCTGGCACAGATGGACGTGCGTCTGGATGAAACCCGGCAGAAGATACCCGCCCCGCGCGTCGAGGACCTGCTCGTACCGGCCGTCGGGCTCCGGCCCGATCGAGACAATGCGGCCGTCCCGCACCACGACCGCCCCTTCGACGATGTCGAACCGGTCGTTCATCGTGACGATGGTGGCGTTGCGGATGAGCGTTGACGACACGATTCGGGATCAGCGATTCGGGATTCGAGGATTCAAGGATTAGGGATTAGGGATTAGGGATTAGGATCGAGCTCTATCTACCTTCATCGAGAGACGTCCCGTGTCGACGCCTCTCCGGACGGCGATGAGCTCGCCGAGGATGCTGATGGCGATCTCCGCCGGCGTGACGGCGCCGATCTCGAGCCCGACCGGGGCGTGGACCCGCTCGAGGCATTCGGGGGGCATCCCTTCGGCCAGGAGCGCCGACCAGATGCGCGCGACTTTCGCGCGGCTGCCGATCAGGCCGAGGTATTTCAGGTCGCGCGCCGCAAGCGCACGCATCGCGTCGAGATCGTGCGTGTGCCCGCGCGTGACGACGACGACGTAGGCGGTTGGCGGAAGATCGGCGCGGTGGAGCCAGTCCGGGATCGGCTCCACGACGACCTCGGCCCCGGGAAAGCGCTCGGCGTTCGCGAACTTGTCGCGGTCGTCGACGACGTGAATGTGGAAGCCGGCGTCGGCCGCGACTTTCGCCAGGTGCCAGCCGACATGCCCGGCTCCGACAATGTGCAGCCGCGGCGAGGGTAGAAGGGGATCGATGTGCACGTCCATACGTCCGCCGCAGATCAAGCCGTTCTCCTGGGCGAAATCATCATTGAGCTCATAGTGGACGAGCGAGGACTTTCCGGACGTGATCGCCTCGCGCGCCTTCCAGAAGGCATCGTTCTCGTAGCAGCCGCCGCCGATGGTCCCGGCCGTCCGCCCGTCCGCCCAGACGAGCATCTTGGCGCCCGCGCGCTGCGGGGTCGAGCCCTGCGCGCGCACGACCGTCACGAGCGCGACGCACTCGCCGCGCTTCAGCGCCTCGGCCGCCGACGACAGCACGTCCTCGCTCAGACGAACACCTCGATCTTGGCCTTCTGTTTCAGCGAGTCGATGAAGGCCTGCGCGCGCTCGCGTTTCTGCTGCTCGGTCAGGAACTCCTTGATCTTGGGGCTGACCGTGTCGAAGGGAACGGCCGCGCGGTCCGTCACCTTGATGATGTGATGCCCGAACTGGGTCGTGACGATGTCGCTGATTTGTCCGGGCAGCATCGAGAAGACCGCCCGGTCGAATTCCGGGACCATCTGCCCCTTGTTGAACACCCCGAGGTCGCCGCCCTGCTGCGCGCTGCCGTCGGCCGAGTGCTTTTTCGCGAGCCCCGCGAAGTCCGCCCCGCCTTTCACCTGCTTCAACACGGCCTGCGCCTCGGCGAGCGCCTTCTTCTTCGCCGCGTCGTCCGCCTTCTCGTCCACTCTGAAGAGGATGTGGCTCGCGCGCGCGGTCTCGAACTTGTCGGGGTTCTTGTCGTAGAACTCGCGCACCTGTATGTCGGTCGGCAGGGGCTTGCTGGCCAGCTCGGCATCCATCATCTTGTTGATGCTCATGTCCACGCGGGCATCGGACCGGAGCTTCTCGACCGTCATCCCGCGCGCCGCGAGCGCCTTCTTGAACTCCTCTTCGTTCGGGAACTTCGCGCGCATTTCCTTGAGGCTGCCCTCGATGTCGGCGTCGCTGACCGTTACGTTCCGCGTTCGTGTTTCCTGCGACAGCACGGTGTAGGTCACCAGCTGGTCGAGCGCCTGGCGCAGGATCTCGTCGCGCCGCTCGGCCGGGACCGGCTGGTTGGCGCTGAGCTCCATGTTCTTGATCAGGCGGTCGAGGTCGACTTTGGTGACCGCCTCGCCGTTGACGCGCGCGAGCACCTCGGGGAGCTGCGCGGGCATCGGTTTGGGTGGCGGCGGCGGGCCGGCCGGAGTGGCGCCGGGCGCCGCGGCCGGCGCCGCAGCCTGGCCGCCGGCGCTCGAGGTGGCCGCCGCGGGCGGCTTACGGCACGCCGCGCTCACCATCAGGCCGGCGATCAGAAGGGATGCGAATACTCGGGTCAAAACATGGTCCTCGACGGGGGTCCTGAACGTCAGCGCTTCCGAACTTTAGAACTTTAGAACGATTCTAACCCGTTCGATCAGAAGGTGTGCAGCGCGCAGATCTCGGTGGGTTCGGTTCCGGAGATGAACGCCTCGCGGAAGATCCTCGGGCAGCCGGCGGCCGCCACCTTTCCTGTGTCCTTGTCGATGTTGACGAAGGCGAGGCCCTCCGGGACCTCGAAGGGCAGGTTGGGCCGCCCGGCGAGGGCCCGCATCATGAACGTCGTCCAGATGGGGAGTGCGGCCTGTGTGCCGCTCAGGCCCACGGGCTGGTTGTCGTCGAGCCCGACCCAGACCACCGTCAGGAGCTCGGGCGTGAAGCCGACGAACCAGGCGTCGCGCAGATCGTTGGTCGTGCCCGACTTGCCCGCCGCGTCGAGCGCGAAGCCGGCCGCCCGCGCCCCGGCGCCGGTTCCCTCGTTGATGACGCTCCGCATCATGTTGAGCACGAGGTAGGTCGTGTCCTTCCGTGCGATGGACTTCCCGGCCACGACCGGCACCTCGATCTCGGTGCCGCCGGCCGTGACGAGCTTCTGGATGGCGCGGAGCGGCTTCATCGTGCCGCCGTTGGGAAAAACGGTGTAGGCGCCGGCGATCTCGAACGGGGTCGCCTCGAAGACGCCGAGCGCGATCGACGGGTACGGCCGCGGCGGCGTGCCGGCGCCGACCTTGCGCCAGAGCGCGGACGACTTCCTCGTAGCCGGCCGCTTCCGCGACCTTGATCGTGGCGATGTTGCGCGACAGCGCGAGCGCCCGCCGCAGCGTGATGGCGCCTTCGTATTCGCCGTCGTAGTTGCCCGGGTTCCACGTCTGCTGGTTGAACGCGAAGGACGTGGGCTCGTCCATCACCAGGGTCGCGGGCGTCACGTCCGAGCGGCTTTCCGCGAACGCGTGCTCGAACGCGGCGAGGTAGACGAACGGCTTGAAGACCGATCCCGGCTGGCGCTTGGCGGCGATCACCCGGTTGTATTGCGACTGGTTGTAGCTGCGGCCGCCGACGAACGCGAGGACCTCGCCGGTGCGCGGGTCGACCGCGATGAGCGCGGCCTGCGCGCGCTGGCGTTTGCGCCGCGCGAGGATCTCGTCGATGCGAACCAGCCCCTCGCGGAGGGCGTCCTGCGCGATTTTCTGCATGTGCAGGTCGAGCGTCGTGAACACGTCGACCGCGCCGGTCGCGACCCCCTGGTACTTGTCCTCCAGCTCCTGGCTGATGTAGTCCACGAAGTACGGCGCTTCCGCGTCGAGCGCGCGCGCGGCCATCACCAGCGGTTCGCGCGGTGGCCCGGTCGGCCGCGTCGCTGGCGATGAACCCGGCATCGACCATCGCGCGCAGCACGACGTTGCGCCGCTCCTTCGCGCGCTCGGGGTTGTTGAACGGCGACAGCCGGGGCGGCGACTGGATGACGCCGGCAATCGTGGCCGCCTCGCTCAGCGTCACGTTCTGGACGTCTTTCCCGAAGAACATCCGGGCGGCTTCGGGGACGCCGTGGATCGCGAACGATCCCGCGCTGGCCGACCCAGACGTCATTCAGATAGAGCTCGAGGACCTGGTCCTTGGACAGCCGCCGCTCGAGCGCGATCGACATGATCCACTCGGAGAACTTCCGCGTCGGCGACCGTTCCTGCGTGAGGAACGTGTTCTTGACCAGCTGCTGCGTGAGGGTGCTGGCGCCGCGCATGAACGTCTTCCGGCCGGAGACGTAATTGAACAGCGCGCCGAAGAGCGCGATGGGGTCGACGCCCGCGTGGGCGTAGAAACGGCGGTCCTCGATCGCGAGCACCGCCTGGATCATCTGTTCCGGGATCGCGGCGAGCGGCACATCGCGCCGCTTCTCGCGCGCCGAAGTGATGAGCGCCGTGATGAGCGGCGGGTCGAGCGTCAGCCGATCGACGGTTTTCTTGGTCGCCACGAGGTCGATGTGATCGATCGTCGTCGGCTCCGCCCCTTTGGGCCCGCGCGCGCCGAACGCGATACGGACGAGCTGGCCCTTGCGGTCGCCGTCGCGCGGGATCATCAGCACGGCGTCCCGTCCCACAGTGAACTCGCCGGGCTGCTCCGATCGCGCGCGGTGGGAGTATCCGAGGTCGTTGAGCCGGTCGATGATCTGGGTCGGCGTCAGGGACTGTGCCGCGCCGCAGCTGGAACGGGCGCGCGTAGACCCGCGGGTCGGCGCGCTGCATTTCGCCGTGCAGCCGCGCGTCGATCATCCGGGAGAAGCTGACGTAGAAGTAGCCGAAGACGACGGTCAGGATCAGGAACGGGATACCCACACCGGCGAGGACGTAGAACTTCCAGCCCCGGCCGCGCCATCGCCATTGCCATGGCCATCGCCAGCGCGCGCGGGGTTTGGGCGCAACAACGGGACCCGGAGGATTGGTTGCCACGGCTGAACTCCGATTGTACATCCAGGTTGAAGTACCTTAGTTCGTCAGTCGTAAGTCTCGGGTCGTTGGCCTCTGGTCGTTAGGCTGTCGGTCTCGGGTCCTTGGTCTCCGGTCGTTGGTCTGATTGGTCTCGGGTCTTTTGGTGCGTTAGCGCAGGGCTTTAGCCCTGCCGTGGGTACGTGCCGGCCCGACAGGAGCTCCCGTGCATGCCGTCGCCGAGTGAAGTCGATCTGCTCGTGTTCGGTCCGCACCCCGACGACATCGAGATCGGGCTGGCGGGCACCGTGGCGCTGCACGCGGCGCTCGGGTTCCGGGTCGGCCTGTGCGACTTGACCCGCGGGGAGCTCGGCTCGAACGGCACGCCGGAGGAACGCGAGGCGGAGGCGGAGGCGGCGCGCGCGGTGCTCGGCGCCGCCTGGCGGCTCAACCTGAAATGGCCCGACGGCGGGATTGACGGCAACGACGGCCAGATCGCCGACGCCGTGCGGCTGATGCGCGCGTGCCGTCCGCGCACGGTCGCGCTGCCGTACTGGAACGATCGGCACCCGGATCACCGCGCGGCGAGCGAGGCGCTGACGCGCGCCGTGTTCAAGAGCGGGCTGCGCCGGTTCGCGCCCGGCGAGGCGCCGGCGTGGAGCGCCGACTGGCTCTGCTACTACTTCATCAACGACGCGGACCCCGCGTCGTTCGCCATCGACGTGTCGCCGCACTACGCGGCCAAGCGCCAGGCCCTCGCATGCCACCGGACCCAGTTCACGCCGTCGGCGTCCGACGGCATCGCGACCCGCCTGACGGCGCCGCAGTTTCAGCAGCTCATCGAAAGCCGCGACGCGCAGCTCGGCGCACGCTCCGGCGTCGCGTACGCCGAAGGGCTGATCGTCCGCGATCCGGTGCTGCGTCCGCACCTCTTCAAGGACTGGCGTCAGCCGCCACCTCCGGCAGGGGCCGGCCGTTGAACATCGCGATCGTCTGCTACGCGTCGGTCGGCGGCAGCGGCATCGTCGCGACCGAGCTCGCCAAGTCGCTCGCCGCCCGCGGCCACGACGTCCATGTGCTGAGCGCCGACACGCCGTTCCGGCTCGGGAGCTACCAGGCCGGGCTCACGTTTCACCGGGTCCACACGCCCGCGTATCCGCTGTTCCGGGAGCCGCAGTACCTGCTCGCGCTCGCGACGCGGATCGTGCAGGTCTCGCGCGACTACGGCCTCGACATCGTGCACGCGCACTACGCCGTGCCGCACGCGACCGCCGCTTACCTGGCCAAGCAGATTCTGCTGCTGTCGGCGCCGGCGCGCGTGCCGCAGGTCATCACGACGCTGCACGGGACGGACATCACGCTCGTCGGCAGCGATCACTCGTACTCGGAGACGGTGGCGTTCTCGATCGAGCAGTCGGACGGCGTGACCGCCGTGTCCGAGAGCCTCCGCGCCGACACGTGCCGCGCGCTCGCGCTGCGGAAGGCGATCGCCGTCATCCCGAATTTCCTGGATTGCGATCTGTACAAGCGCGTCCCGAGCCCGGCGCTGCGCGCGCGGTATTGCCCGGCGGGATGCGAGAAGCTCGTCATCCACATCTCGAACTTCCGGCCCGTGAAGCGCGCCGCGGCCGTCGTGGAGGTCTTCGCGCGGATCGCGTCGCGGATCCCGGCCCGGCTGCTGCTCGTCGGCGACGGTCCGGACCTGTCCGCCGCGCTCGACACGGCCCGGGCGCTCGGCGTGGCGAAGCACGTCGAGGCGCTCGGGGAACAGGATCAGATTCTGCCGCTGCTGTCGATCTCCGATCTGTTCCTGCTGCCGTCGTCGCAGGAAAGCTTCGGCCTCGCCGCGCTCGAGGCGATGGCGTGCGACGTGCCCGTGGTCGCGTCCCGCGTCGGCGGCCTCCACGAAGTGATCGACCACGAGGTCACCGGCTTCCTCCATCCTCCCGACGACCTCGACGGGATGGCCGCGAGCGGGATCATGCTGCTGACCGACCCGGAGCTCCACGCGCGCGTCGCCGTCGCGGCGCGCCGCTCGGTGCGCAAGCGTTTCTGCCGTGACCTGGTCGTGCCCAGGTACGAAGCGTTCTATGCCGAAGTCATTGCGAATCACGAACCGAATCGCTAATCACTAATCCTCGAATCGTCGAATCCTCGAATCGGGAATGGTCGTCTAAATCCGCAGCGCACGTCGCGGGATTCAAGGATTCAAGGATTAGCGATTAGCGATTTCTTCAGGAGTACTCGGATGTTTCGCGGGTCACGAGCTCTGTTCGTCGTGCTCTTGCTGCTGATCGGGGTGGCGCCGGCGCTTGCGCAGTCGCAGGCGATCAACGGGACCATCGAGGGCAGCATCAGCGATCAGTCGGGTGCGGCGCTTCCGGGCGTCAGCGTCACCGTGTCCAACCTCGACACCGGCGACACCCGCGTCGTCGTCACCAACGAGCGCGGCGTCTACCGCGCCCCGCTGCTGCCGCTCGGGCGCTACCGAGTCACCGCCGAGCTCCAGGGGTTCAAGAAGTTCGAGCAGCAGGGGCTCAACGCTGTCGGCCGGGCAGACCGCCTTGATCAACGTGACGCTCGACGTCGGCAACATGTCGGAGACGATCACCGTCACGCGCGAGACGCCGATCGCCGAGCCCGGCAAGATCGACCTCGGCCGGACGATCGGCGAGGCGGAGATCAAGAACCTCCCGCTCGTCTCGCGCAACCCGTACAACTTCGCGTTCCTGCAGGCGAACGTCACCGGCTACGAGAACAACGAGTTCGGCGTGCCGCGCATCAACGCGAACGGCATCGCAGATGCACACGAACTACCAGATCGACGGGAACACCAACACCGAGAAGGATCGCGCCGGGCTGCGCATGCTGCCGGTGTCCGAGGTCCTGGTGCGCGAGGTGAAGGTGATCACCAACGGCTTCGCGCCCGAGTTCGGCCAGACGACCGGCATGGTCTACAACGCGATCACGCCGTCGGGCACCAACGTGATGCACGGGTCGGCGAGCTTCCGCTTCAAGCGCAACCCGATGTCGTCGAAGCCGTTCTTCCTGGCCGCGACCGCGCGCAAGCCGGACACCGAGGCCAACGACGTCACGGCGACGTTCGGCGGGCCGATCAGAAAGAACAAGTGGCACTACTTCGGCGCGTACGAGTACGTGGATCGGAGCCTGATCACCGGCGGCCAGGTGATCACGGTCGCGCCGGCGGACGCCCAGGCGCTCGGCATCACGCTGCCGGCCAGCGGCGTCATCCCCGCGCATCAGAAGGTGAACTTCGGGTTCGGCAAGACCGACTACCAGGTGTCGCCGGGCAGCCTGCTGTCGGTCCGCTATTTCGTCTTCAAGAACCTGTCGCCGTCGAACATCGCCGGCGGGCCTGACGACGACCGATCGCGCCACGGACTTCACCGACCGGATGGACTCGGCCTCGGCGCAGGTGGTGTCGCACGATCGGCCGCAGCGTGCTGAACGAGCTGCGCGTGCAGTACGCGCGCCGCGCATCAGTTCCGCACGCAGGGCATCTCGGTGGACGGACCGGCCATCACCGTGGCCGGGCGGGCGCAGTTCGGCGGCGCGCGCATCGGCGACGGCAACTCGGTGGCGTTCGACTTCAACCAGGGGATCACCCAGGTCATCGACAACGTCAGCCTGGATCCGCGGCACGCACGCGTACAAGGCCGGCATCGACGCGCAGTGGATCGGCGACAGCCGCGTCAGGGGAGAGCTGTTCCTCTACAACTTCGCCACGATCGCGGACTACCACGCGGCCAAGAGCGGCGCCAACCCGCTCGGGCTACTCGAACTTCCAGCAGCTGTTCGGCGACACGACGGCGGAATACAACTCCGCGTTCTACGGCTTCTTCGTGCAGGACGACTGGCAGGTCACGCCGCAGCTGAAGCTGCTGTACGGCGTGCGCTACGACGTGTTCGACGTGCCGTCGGCGCGGCCGTTCGCGCCGAACCCGTACTCGCAGGACTTCACCATCGACAAGAACAACTTCGGGCCGCGAGCCGGGCTGTCCTGGGCGGTCGACGAGGCGGCGCGGACGGTCGTGCGCGCGTCGGTCGGCCTGATGTACGAGCCGCCGCTCCTCGATTTCTACGACAACGCGATCCTGAACAACGGCGATCCGAAGAGCTTCAACATCGGGCCGCTGCTGCCGACGGCCGTCGGCGCGCCCCGCGTTTCCGGCCAGCCTCGCGAGCGCCGCCGCCTGGATTCGTCCTGCCGCAGCAGAGCATCACCGCGGTCGATCCGGATTTCAGGACGCAGTCGGCGTGGCTCAGCAACGTGCAGGTCGAACGCGCGCTGACGAGCGACCTCGCGGTGACGGTCGGCTACGTCAACTCGATCGGCCGGAACCTGCCGGTGCTGATGGACGTCAACCTCATGCCGTCGGGCCAGACGCTGCGCGGACGGCCGCCCGATCTTCTCGCCGGCGCGCGTCGACACGACGTTCGACCAGCATCAACGTCTTCCAGTCGATCGGCGAGTCCACCTACAACGCCTTCACGGCGACCCTGACCAAGCGCATGACGCACGGGTGGATGGCGCAGGCGACCTACACGCTGGCCCGCGGGGAGGACAACGCCCCGCTGACCGGGACCTACGTCGTCGGCAGCGGCGACGATCGGGTGTCGGATCCGTCGAACCTGGATCGCGACAAAGGGGTCACGCCATTCAACCAGCCGCACACGCTGTCGGTGTCGGCGGTCGTCGCGCCCCAGGTTGGCGGCGAGCGGGCTCGGCGCCGCGCTCTCAACAACAACCAGTTCGGGATCATCCTGCAGGCGAACAGCGGGCTGCCGTTCAACATCCGCTCGAACCTCGACCTGAACCTCGACGGCGTGCTCAACGATCGGCCGCTCGACGTCGAGCGCAACGCCGGCCGGCTCGGCCGCGTCGTCAACCTCGACCTGCGCTACTCGCGCTTCATCCCGATCGCCGGCTGGCGCGCGGGGAGCTGTTCTTCGAGGCGAAGAACCTGTTCAACACCGAGAACATCGCCGGCGTCAACCGCGTGGTGCCGACCGACGCGCTCGGCGATCCGGCCGCGTACGCTCCAGTTCGACGGCAAGGACTACCCGGACGCCGGCAAGAGCGGCTACGACCAGCGCATCATGCAGCTCGGGGTGAAGTTATCTTTCTAGTGAGTTCAGGACGATTCAGGAGTTCAGGAGTTTAGTTCTCGAGAAAAACAAACTCCTGAAGTCTCCTGATCTCCTGTTACAGGTACACGGTAGGTAGTTGATACAGTTGGTCAGTCGCCGCAAACCCGTCCGTCCGATCCTCCCGCATCGTTGCATGTCCTTCTCCTCCTGCTCTGTCTGAACGGTCCGCTGCCGGCGCAGCTGCGGGTGCAGCCGGTCGGCGAGCTTCCGGCCGAAGCCTCGCTCCGCCTCATGCTGCGCAAGCTGAGCACGGTCGGGACGTTCATGGAAACGACCGCGCATCCCGACGACGAGGACAACGCGCTTCTCGCGATGATGAGCCACGGCGAGGGCATGCGGACGGTGCTCGTGACCGCGACGCGCGGCGACGGCGGCCAGAACGAGATCGGGCCGGAGATCTTCCAGGCGCTCGGCGTGCTGCGCACCGAGGAGCTGCTCGCCGTTCACCGGTTCGACGGCGCGGAGCAGTACTTCACGCGCGCGATCGACTTCGGCTACTCGTTCAGCCTCGAGGAGTCGATCGAGAAGTGGGGGCGCGACGAGATCGTCGGCGATTTCGTCCGGCACATCCGCGCCATCGCGTCCCGACGTCATCGCGGGGTTCATCTGCGGCGGCGACGGCGGCGGGCAGCATCACCAGGCCTCGACGCGTCTCACGGCCGAGGCCTTCCGCGCGGCCGCCGATGCGTCGCGCTATCCCGAACAGATCCGCGACGGGCTCCGGCCGTGGCAGGCCAAGAGGCTCTTCTGCCTCCAGGGTTTTTCTTTTCAAGGACAGCCGGCCGCCGCCGCCACCGCGCGCGATCTGCTGCGCGTGTCGCCGGCCGGATTCGACCCGCTGCTCGGCCGCACCTATAGCGAGCTTGGCCTCGAAGCGCGCAGCATGCACAAGTGTCAGGGCACGTCCCAGCTGCTGCTCCTGCCCGGGCAGGCGCCGACGCGCACCTACCAACTGACGGATACTGTCGTGGGCGAGCCCGGGATCGCGCCACCGCGCATGTTCGACGGCATCGATACGACGTTGAACGGGCTTGGCGCATACGCCGGTTCGTCGCCTCCCTCCGCGCTGACGGCGTCGCTCCAGACGATCGGCGCGAGCGTCGCGGCGGCGGCCGCCGCCGTCACGACCAGCGGACCTGCCGCTGCCGCGCCGTCACTCGCTGCCGGTCTTGCTGCCGTTCGCGATCTTCGCGCGAAGCTGCCCACGCTCGGGCTGAGCGACGGGGCGCGGTACGAAATCGACTTCCGCCTCGCGAGGAAAGAATCCCAATTCCAGGAGGCGCTGGTCCTGACGCACGGCATTCGCCTCGAGGCGCTCGCGGACGATGGCACCGTGGTCGTTGGGCAGCGGCTGAAGATCTCGGCGATCGCAGGCAACAACGGTCCGGACGTCACGCTGAAATCGGTCGGCGTCGCCGGAGTCGACCTCTCGGCCGGCGTCCCGGCCGGCATCGTGACCGGCTCCGTGGGCCAGGTCCTCAACAGCGTGATACGAGGCGCCGGAGCCGTGACCAACCCGGTCGATGGGTTCGTGGGACGGACGCCCCTCTCTTCTCCTCACTGGACACCCCGGACAGACGCGGCACGGTACGACTTCGAGCCGGATGCGCCCTTCGGCGTGCCGTTCCGGCCCACACCGTTTCGCGCGACGTTCGCGCTGTCGATCGCCGGCGCGGATGTGACCGTCGAGCGGCCGGTCGAATACCGCTACAGCGATCTCTTCGCCGGCGAAAAGCGGATGGAGCTGCAGGTCGTGCCGCTGTTCGCCGTGCGGATGACGCCGGCGATCGCCGTGATTCCAACCGGCGCGGTCACTCAAACGCGTCGCACGATCCAGGTCACGGTCACCAACAATCAGAAAGGGCCCGTCACGGCCTCCGCCTCGTTGAGCCTTCCGGCCGGATGGCGAGCGGCGCCCGCATCGATTCCGGTGAAGTTCGAGCGCGAGGACGAACAGGTGACGGTGACGTTCGCCGTGACGCCCGATGCGGGTGTCCGCCACGGCGAATACGCGGTCGAGAGCACCGTGACCGCCCCTGGCGGCGTCACGTCGAGTACGGGCTACGAAGTCGTCGAATACCCCCACATCCACCGCCGCCACGTCGCCCAGCCGGCCCGCGCGCGCGTGAAAGTGATCGACGTCAAGATCGCGCCCGGCCTGCGGGTCGGCTATATCATGGGCGTCGGCGACGAGATGCCGGGCGCGATCGAGCAGCTCGGCGCCGGGGTCCACTTGATCGAGCCCGACGAGCTCGCGTCGGGCGACCTTTCACGGCACGACGTCATCGTGACGGGCGTGCGCGCCTACGAGCGCCGGCCGGACCTCCGCGCGAACAACCATCGTCTGCTGTCGTACGTCGAGAATGGCGGCACCGTGCTCGTCAACTACAACAAGCAGGAGTTCAATCAGGCGCAGTACGGGCCGTATCCGGTGAAGGTGGGCACCGATCGCGTCACGGACGAAAACGCCTCCATCGAGATCCTGACGCCCGCTCATCCGGCCTTCACCACACCGAACCGGATCGGGCCCGAGACATGGGCCGGATGGGTGCAGGAGCGCGGCACGTATTTCCTGGCGCAGCGCGATCCGCGCTACGTCGACCTGATCCGGACGACCGATCCGTTCCCGCTCAACGCCGGGCCGAAGACCGGCGCGCTCGTCGAGGCGCGATACGGCAAGGGCCGCTGGATTTACATCGGTCTCGGTCTCTGGCGCCAGTTGCCCGCGGGCACCGACGGCGCGTACCGCCTGCTCGCGAACCTCCTCAGTCTCGGACGAAGGTAGGCACGGCCGACATGCGCTTCGATCCCGAATACGTGTCGTGCGTCCTCAACGAGAACTTCGAGGACGCGAAGGCGCAGTTCCTCGCGCCGCTCATGGCCATCCACTACGCCCACCTGGTCATGCTCGCGGATCAGCAGATCGTGCCGCGCGCCGACGCACGCGTCATCCGCGACGCGCTCGACGGTCTCGATGTCGCCGCGATGAAACAGGCGCGGTACGACGGCACCTGCGAGGATCTCTTCTTCTTCGTCGAACGCCTGATCGTCGAGGCCTGCGGAGAGGACGCCGCGGGCCGCCTCCACACCGCGCGGTCGCGCAACGACATCGACATGACGATGTACCGCATGCAGCAGCGGGGCCTGATCCTCGAGCTCGCCGGGGGCGCACACGGGCTCCGGCAGGTGCTGATCGACCTGGCGGACGCGCACCGCGAGGACGTGTTCGCCGCGCACACCCACACGCAGCCGGCGCAGCCGACGACGATCGCGCACTATCTGCTCGCCGTCGTGGAGCAGCTCGAGCGCGACGGCGTGCGGCTCCGCGCCGCGTACGCCGGCACGAACCTGAACCCGCTCGGCGCCTGCGCGATCACCGGGACGGGTTTCCCGATCGATCGGTCGCGCACGACCGGGCTGCTGGGGTTCGATGCGCCGACGGGCAACACGTACGGCAGCATCGCGACCGTGGACTACCTGCTCGAGAGCGCGTCGGGCGCCGCGGTGCTCCTCGCCGGCCTGGGCCGCGTCCTGCAGGACCTCCTGCTCTGGTGCACGCGCGAGTTCGGGTACCTGCGGCTCGGCGACGGCTTCGTGCAGTGCAGCAGCATCATGCCGCAGAAGCGCAATCCCGTGGCGCTCGAGCACGCGCGCGCGCTCGGCAGCAAGGCGCTCGGCCAGGCGGTCGCGATCCTGCTGACGGTCCACAACACCCCGTTCGGCGACATCGTCGATACCGAGGACGACCTGCAGCCGCTCGTGTTCTCGATGTTCGCCGATGCGAACCGCGCGGTACGGCTCACCGCGGCCGCGATGGCGTCCGCGGCGTTCGATCGCGCGCGGCTTGCCGCACGGGCCGAGGAGGGGTGGATCACCGTGACGGAGCTGGCCGACACCCTCACCCGCGATCACGGCGTGCCGTTCAAGACGAGCCACAAGGTCGCGTCCCGCTTCGTCGCCGAGTGCGATCGGCGGCCCGACGCTCCGCGCGCCGGCATTCTGCGCGAGGTCTCCACCGCCGTCCTCGGCCGCGCCTTCGAGTACGACGACGCGGCGCTCGCCGAGCTCCTGAGCGCGCGGCATTTCGTGAACGTTCGCGCGACGCCCGGCGGTCCCGCGCCGGCCGAGACCGCACGCGCGATCGAAGCCTCGCGAGCGCGGTTGGAGTCAGATGAAGGGTGGCTTAGCGAGACGAGAGGAAAGCTGTGCGCGGCGGAGGAGAGGCTGAAGGAAGCCGCGCGCGCGATCTGGGCGAACCCGACGCGACAACTCCCAGAAGCCAACTCCCAACTCCCGAATTCAGGGGTGAACAGTCGCACGATTTCACCCGCTGTACAAGCTGCTTGGAGTTGGCTTTTTGGGAGTTGGCGTCGATCAGATCGTCAGCACCCAGTGCTGTCCCATCTCGAGCGGCAGCTCCTGCAGCAGATGGTCGACCAGCGCCGGACCGTAGCGATTCAGGAAGAACGGGACGCTCAGGGTGCGTTCCTGCGGGTGTCCGCTCGGGAAGATGAGCGCCTGCGCGCGCGTGAACTGCCGGCGCAGCGTCTCGTCGCGGCGCTTCGCCGCCTGGATGACCTTCGACTGCAGCGACCGCAGATCGTGCTCCATGCGGCCCAGCGTCGTGCGCGCCGCGCCCCCAAGCGTCGGATCCAGCGCCGGGAGCGCCTCGATCACGCGCTGCAGCGCGCCGCGAATCGCCTCCTCGGCGTCCTTGATCGACTGCTCGATCTCGGGAGGGAGCTGCGACTGGAGCAGGCGGTTCAGCGCCGATTCCCCCTGCGGCTGGAGATCTTCGAGCGGGAACTCGTAGCGGCCGAGAAACCGCGCGGTCGCGCCGTCCACGAGCGTCGCGCTGGCGCGGGGATACACGAGCGGCATCGGAATGCCGAAGTGCTCGTAGACGCCGCGCAGTTGTCCGAGGTAGGCCAGCTCGCTGGGCCCGGCGACGTAGCAGATGGTCGGAAAGAGCGTGTCCTGCACGATGGGGCGGAGGAGGACGTTCGGGCTGAAGCCTGCGGGATTGGTCTCCGCCTCCTCGACGAGCGCGGCGGCAGTCACCGGCGTGTCGCCGATCAGGAACCGGTCGCCCTGGCGCCGAATCGCGCGCCGGATGCCGTTCAGGTGAAAGAGCGACAGGCTGTCGGGTTGGGGCTCGACCTGCGGCTCGTGACCGCGGGCTTTCAGCTGCTCGCCCGCCGCCGCGGCGAGCGCCGCGGTCCGTCCCGGCGATTGAAGCTCGCGCACGAACACCGGCGCCGCCAGCCGCTTCGCGGCGGGATCGGCCGACTCGAACACGACCAGACCGTGCGGGCCGAGCAGCGATTCGATCCACGTGGCGAAGGCCGCCGCCATGCCCGTGTCCGGCCGATACGCGGCACCGAGCGAGCGGAGCATCCAGTCCGTGAAGTCCGTGCCGGCACAGGCGGCCGCCAGCTCGTCGAGACTTTGCTCGATGCGCCCGTCCAGCGTCAACGCGGCGACCGGGAGCTCGCCTGCCCCCTCGGGCTGGGCCAGCGCGACGGTCCGCGGCTGGAAGTCGGCATCGAGCACGATACAGTTCCGCACTTCCTGCCAGTCGTGATCCTCCGCGTCCACCCAGAACACGGGAACCACGGTGGTCTTGTGATCCGCCGACGCCCGCCGCGCGATCTGAATGGCGGTGACGGCCTTCAGCAGGGTGTAGAGCGGACCGCCGAACGCGCCCGCCTGCTGGCCGGTGGCGACGACCGACGTGCGCGGATCGGCCAGGCTCGCCGCGGCCTCGCGCGCCGCGGGAGGCGCGCCGCGCCGTTCCTGCTGCGACACGAGCACGGAGGCAATCGCCGCGGCGTCGCGCGTGCGCGCGTGCGTGCGCGCGATGGCGTCGCGCCATGCCTGGGGGGAAGAGGGATCGCCGGCGAAGAAGGCGGCGACGTAATCGTAACGGTTGGCGTAGTCGGCCACGAGCGGACGGATCCACGGCAGCCGGCGAAGATCGATGCCCGTGACGGAGGCCGGTTCCGGCGCGTCCGCGGCGGCGTGCGACCCGGAGGCTACAGGACGTGCGGGCTCGGCTGATGACACCGGTCGTACTCTCTCAGAGGGTTTGGAATCATGTCAAGGAGACTGCCCGTCGGCTTCGACGCTGTGACGGCGTGAAAGGATCCCGCGGCTCAGGAATACGCAGCAGGAATGCCTGGCGGCCGCTGTCCCGAGCGGGTCAACGCTACGCCCATCACCGCGATCCCGCAAGGAGAATCGCGCGATCTGTGTTACATTTTTTTGGTTCCTGCCGGAAGCGCCTGCGGCCCGCGCGAGGATAGCGAGTCTTCGACCCTTCGACTCGCTGCGCTCGCTCAGGGTCGTCCCGAGCGAAGTCGAGGGGCGAGCGCCGGAGCGCGGCGCGTGGGGGTGGGGCCCCACGCGCATTGAAAAATGACCAGAGACGACCCCGCTGCGTTCGCCCCACCTCCCGCGTTCGGCCCCTTCCGGGTCCTGCATCAGATCGGCATTGGCGCTCTCGGCCCGGTGTATCGCACCTACGAGCCGACGCGCGATCGGCTGGTGGCGGTCAAGGTGTTCCGGCTCGACATTACGCCCGAGCAGTCGCAGGTGCTTGCCGATGAGCTGTCGCGGGCGGCCGAGGCCGGCCTGTTCCACCCGTCCATCGTCGAGCCCATCGCGGCGGGCGTCGAGGGCACGGTCGCGTATCGCGCGGAAGAGTACGTCGCCGCCGAGTCGCTCGACGTCGCGATCCGGCACTACGCCCCGGCCGCGCTCGACAAGGCCCTGCCGTTCCTGACCCAGCTCGCCGGCGCGATCGACTTCGCGCGCACCGCCGGCGTCGGCCACGGCGCGCTGCACCTGCGCGACGTGTTCGTCACGCCCGACGAAGCACGCGCCAGCGGCTTTGGCATCGTCGAAGCGCTCGAGCGCGTCGGTCTGCGCGCGCCGGTGCGCCGGCCGTACAGCGCGCCGGAGCGGATCGCGGGGGAGCCATGGAGCACGCCCGCGGATGTGTTCTCCCTGGGCGCGATCGCCTACGAGCTGTTGACCGGCCGCCGTCCGTCCGGGACGGGCGATCAGATCGGCGCGTTGACAGGCGGAGACGCCGGCGTGCACGCCGCGTCCATCCGCGCGGTCCTCGCACGCGCGATGGACGACCAGCCGGCCGCCCGCTATCCGACCGCGCTCGCGTTCGCGTCGGCGCTCGAGGCTGCGGGGCGCGGCGCGCACGTGTCCGGCCCCGTATCGACCAAGGCCGCGATCCCCGCCGCGGTCAGTGCCGCCGCTCCGGTGGCCGCGGCCGCAGCGCCCGTTGACGCGCCCGTGCCAATGCCCGCGTCAATCCCCGCGCCCGATCGAATCCGCGCCCATAGAAGAGAGAAGAGAAGAAGACGCCGAGGCCGCCGATATTTACGCCGAGCGCGACGATGATGCGGCGCATCACGATCTGCTGCTGGCGGAAGCCGAGGAAGACTCCGACGCCGCGGTGTACGACGACGAAGCGGCGGCCGATCTGATGCTGGACGCGCCGGACACGTCGAGACAGTTCAACCTCACCGAGATCGATCGGGCCTCGGCCGGGGCCGGGTCAGGCACGTCCTGGCAGAATGAGGCCGACGACGACGAGAACGGGCGGAGCGCTGCCGAATCCGGCGAGCTGGCGTCCTATCGGAGCAGCGAGCGCGCCCGCGAGTCCGCGATGACCGACGAGGGGCACGGCGGGATGACCCTGGAACGCCCGCGCCCGGCCATGTTGCCGATGGCGATGATGCTCATCCTCGGGCTGATGCTGGGTTTTGCCGCGGGGTATATCGTCGCGGAACGCGGCCCGGCGGCGGAGGAGCAGGCCGCCGCAGGCCCTGCGAGTCCTGCAGCGCCAGCTTCGCCTGAGCCCAAGCCATCGGGTCAGGCGCAGCCGCAGCGCTCGGGCAGGGCGTATAGCGAACAGATCGTACGGCAGCCTTCCGCAACGCCTCCGGTTCCGGGGGACGCGCCGGGGGCCGACTCCGCGCGCCCCGCACGTCCGCGCGACGCCGTGCCGGGCACCGGACAGGTGATCGTGCAGTCGACCCCGCCGCGCGCCGGCGTCACGGTGAACGGCGACTGGCGGGGACGGACGCCGCTGACGCTCACCGGCTTGAAATTCGGATCCTACGTCGTGCGAATCGTGCAGCCGGGATTTGTGATTGCCCGCGAGGAGGTGACGCTCTCGGCCGCGCAACCGTCGCGGACGGTGTCGGCCCGTCTCCAGCGGGCCGTCGGGACGGCGCCGTCGGCACGGGGCGCCGCGCCATCGGCGTTGGTCGGATCGATCTACGTGGATTCACGGCCGCGCGGCGCGCGCGTGGTGCTCGACGGCCGCGCGGTCGGCACGACACCGGCGCGGATTCCCGACGTGCCGGTCGGGACACATGTCGTCAGGCTGGAGCTGCCCGACCACCGCATCTGGTCGAAGAGCACCAGCGTGGCCCCAGGAAGAGAGGCGTCGGTGACCGGTTCGCTCGAGCGCATTCAATGAAAGCCATCCTCGCCCTCGAAAACGGCTCCTGGTACGAAGGAGAAGCGGTCGGCGCCGCCGGAGAAACCGGCGGCGAGGTCGTCTTCAACACCGCGATGACCGGCTACCAGGAGGTCCTGACCGATCCGTCCTACGCGGGACAGATCGTCGTGATGACGTGCCCCGAGATCGGCAACTACGGCATCTCGCCGGAGGACGGCGAGTCGCGCGCCCCGCAGGTCGCGGGCTTCGTCGTCCGCGACGAGTCGCCGGTCGCGAGCAACTGGCGATCCGACAGCACGCTGCGCGAGTACCTCGTGCGCCACAACGTCGTCGCGATTTCCGACATCGACACGCGCGCGCTGACGCGGGTGCTGCGCTCGGCCGGCGTCATGCGCGGGGTGATCGCCACCGGCGACGTCGAGCCGCGCAGGCTCGTCGAGCAGGCCCGCGCCGTCGCGCCGATGGTCGGGTCCGATCTCGTGCTCGGCGTCACGTGTGAAACGGCGTTCGACTGGAAGCCGAGCACGTCCGACGAGTTCACGCCGGCGCCCGAGCGGCAGCCGAAGCGCCCGCTCCGCATCGCCGCGTACGACTTCGGCATGAAGTGGAACATCCTGCGCCGCTTCACGGCCTACGGCTGCGACGTGCGCGTGTTCCCCGCGACGGCGCCCGCGTCCGACCTGCTGGCCTCGAATCCCGACGGCGTGTTCCTGAGCAACGGCCCGGGCGATCCCGCCGCGCTCGGGTATGCGATCCACAACGCGCGCGACCTGGTGAAAGCCGACGTGCCGGTGTTCGGCATCTGCCTCGGCCACCAGATTCTCTCGCTGGCGATGGGCGGCTCGACCTTCAAGCTGAAGTTCGGCCACCGCGGCGCCAACCATCCGGTCAAGGAGCTCGAGACCGGCAAGGTCGAGATCACCTCGCAGAACCACGGCTTCGCGGTCGATCCCGACTCGCTTCCGAAAGACGTGCGGGTCACGCACCTGAACCTGTACGACGGGACCGTCGAAGGGCTGCGCCACGAGACGAAGCCGGTGTTCTGCGTGCAATACCACCCCGAGGCGGCGCCGGGGCCGCACGACGCGGACTACCTGTTCACGCGGTTCCTGGACGAGATGGAAAAGAGAGGGTAATGCCCCGTCGTACTGACATCAAGCGCGTGCTCGTCATCGGCTCCGGTCCAATTGTCATCGGACAGGCGTGCGAGTTCGACTATTCGGGCACCCAGGCCTGCAAGGCGCTGCGCGACGAGGGGCTGGAGGTCATCCTCGTCAACAGCAACCCGGCGACGATCATGACGGACCCGGAGATCGCCGACAAGACGTACGTCGAGCCGCTGACGCCGGAGTTCCTCGAGAAGATCATCGCGAAAGAGCGCCCCGACGCGGTGCTGCCGACCGTCGGCGGGCAGACGGCGCTCAACCTGGCGGTCGCGCTCAGCAACAACGGCACGCTCGAGAAATACGGCGTCAAGCTGATCGGCGCGCAGATCGACGCCATCATGGTGGCCGAGGACCGGCTGAAGTTCCGCGACGCGATGCGCGAGATCGGCTGCGACATGCCCGAGAGCCGCTACGTGCGGTCGATGGCGGACGCGATGGAGGCGGTCGAGGCCATCGGGTTCCCGATCATCCTCCGGCCCTCGTTCACGCTCGGTGGCGTCGGCGGCGGCATCGCCTACAACGTAGAGGAGTACCGCGAGCTGGCCGCGCGCGGCATCGAGATGAGCCCGGTCCACGAGATCCTCGTCGAGGAGTCGGTCATCGGGTGGAAGGAATTCGAGCTCGAGGTGATGCGCGACAGCGCGGACAACTTCGTCGTCATCTGCTCGATCGAGAACGTGGACCCGATGGGCGTCCACACGGGAGACAGCATCACCGTCGCCCCGGCGCTGACGCTGACCGACAAGGAATACCAGCGGATGCGCGACCTCGGGCGCCGGATCATCCGCCGTGTCGGCGTCGAGACCGGCGGCTCGAACATCCAGTTCGCGATCAACCCGGAGAACGGCCGGATCATCGTCATCGAGATGAACCCGCGCGTGTCGCGGTCGTCGGCGCTGGCGTCGAAGGCCACCGGCTTTCCGATCGCGAAGATCGCCGCCAAGCTCGCGCTCGGCTATCACCTCGACGAGATCCCGAACGACATCACGCGCCTGACGCCGGCGTCCTTCGAGCCGACGATCGACTACGTCGTCGTCAAGGTGCCGCGCTGGACGTTCGAGAAGTTCCCGCGCGCCGACCGGACGCTCACGACGCAGATGAAGTCGGTGGGGGAGGTGATGGCGATCGGCCGCACCTTCAAGGAAGCCTTCATGAAGGCGTTCAACTCGCTGGAGCTCGGCTCGAGCGGGCTGCTCTTCGGCCAGAACACCCGCCGCAGCCAGTCGGGGCTGACGGCCGAGGAAGAGGAGGGGGCGCTGCAGCGCGAGCTGAGCGTCCCGACCGATCGGCGGATGTGGGCGGTCTTCCGCGCGTTCGAGCGCGGGTGGACCGTGGACGAAGTCTACGAGCTCACCAAGATCGACCGCTGGTTCCTCACGCAGTTCTCGCAGCTCGTGGAGCTGCAGCGATCGGCCGGGCTCGTCGGCCTGCGCGGGATGTCGCGCGACATGCTGCGCACGCTCAAGCGATCCGGGTTCAGCGATCGCGAGCTCGCCGGCATCCTCGAGACCGACGAGCAGTCCATCAAGGCGACGCGCCTCGAGCACGGCATCAAGACCGCGTACAAGCGGATCGATACCTGCGCGGCGGAATTCGAGTCGTTCACCCCGTACCTGTACGGCACCTACGAGCAGGAGTGCGAAGCGGACCCGACCCCCAGGCAGAAGGTCGTGATCCTCGGCAGCGGTCCGAACCGCATCGGCCAGGGGATCGAGTTCGACTATTGCTGCTGCCACGCGGCCTTCGCGCTGCGCGAGGAGGGGTTCGAGACCGTCATGATCAACTGCAACCCCGAAACGGTGTCGACCGACTACGACACGGTCGATCGCCTCTACTTCGAGCCGCTGACGTTCGAGGACGTCTCCTCGATCATCACGCGGGAGGAGGAGGCCGGCGGCGACGTCGCCTGCGTCGTCCAGTACGGCGGACAGACCCCGTTGAAGCTCGCGCTGTCGCTGCAGGCGGCCGGCATCCGCATCCTCGGCACCTCGCCGGATTCGATCGACCTCGCCGAGGACCGCGAGCGGTTCTCGCAGCTGCTCTGGGATCTCGGGATCTCGCAGGCCCCGAGCGGCACGGCGACGACGCCGGACGAGGCGCGGGAGGTGGCGGCGAAGATCGGCTTTCCGCTCGTCGTGCGGCCGTCGTACGTGCTCGGCGGGCGGGCCATGGCGATCGTCTACGACATGGCGGCGCTCGACCGCTACATGGTCAACGCCGTCGCCGCCTCGCCGGGCCATCCCATCCTGATCGACAAGTTCCTCGAGGATGCCGTCGAGCTCGACGTGGACGCGGTCGCGGATGCCACGGGCGCGGTGGTCATCGGCGGCATCATGGAGCACATCGAGGAGGCCGGCATCCACTCCGGCGACAGCTCGTGCGTCATTCCCCCGTTCAAGGTCGTCGACCGGCACGTGGCGCTCATCCGCGACTACACGCGGCGGATCGCGCGCGCGCTGAAGGTCGTCGGCCTCATGAACGCGCAGTTCGCGATCAAGGAGGACACGATCTACGTGCTCGAGGTGAACCCGCGGGCGTCGCGCACGGTGCCGTACCTCTCGAAGGCGACCGGCGTGCCGCTCGCGAAGGTGGCGGCGCGCCTGATGATCGGGCGGACGCTCGCGCAGCTCGGGCTGACCGAGGACCTCGAGGTGTCGGGGTTCTTCGTGAAGACCCCGGTGTTCCCGTTCGTGCGCTTCCCGGGCGTCGATACGATTCTCGGACCCGAGATGAAGTCCACCGGTGAAGTGATGGGGGGCGCGTCCACGTTCGGCAGCGCCTTCGCCAAGGCGCAGCTGGCCGCCGGGATGAAGCTGCCGTCCGAGGGGACCGCCTTCATCAGCGTCAACAACCACGACAAGCCCGCCGTGCTGCAGATCGCGCGCGACTTGCGCGAGGTCGGCTTCCGCATCGTCGCCACGCGCGGCACGGCCAACTACCTCCGCGCGCACGGCATCGAGGCGGAGATCGTGTTCAAGGTCAACGAGGGGCGTCCGCACGTCGGCGACGAGATCCTGAACGACAAGATCCAGCTCGTGATCAACACGCCGCTCGGCCGCGAGTCCTTCTTCGACGACCGGACCGTCCGGCGGATCGCGATGATGCACGGCGTGCCGTCCATCACGACCCTGACGGGCGCGGCCGCGACCGTCAACGCCATCCGGGCCCTCCACACCGAGGGGCTCACCGTCCGCGCGCTGCAGGAGTACCACGCAGAAGCTGCAACGCGGAAGGCCTAGCGCTGCTGCAATAACTGCGACGTCGAGATAGCGGAGCGGACGGAGTCAGCGGAGGTCTTTTCAACACGGAGAAACGGAGGAACGGAGAAACGGAGGGTTTTTAAAGGAAAAACCATTTGTTCTCCGTTCCTCCGTTTCTCCGTTTCTCCGTGTTGAAGACCGCGTTGGCCGCTCCGATACCTCCGTCACCTCCTTTGCACTCCCGCGCCGGGTGCAACGCCCGCCGCCTTCGCCGCTGTCCCTCTCGTTGCCGGAGCAGCCGCCGGCATCCTGCTCGCCGATAGTCCCGACGGCTGGCTGCCGCTTTGCGCGGCTGGCGCAGCGGTGCTATCGCTGCTGGCCGGTCTCGGCTTTCTCGCTGACGAGTACCCGCAGGGCGTAGCGCTCGCGGTCGCGATCGGTTGTGCGGCCGGCGGGGTCTCGCTCGGCACGGCGGCCGCGCGTGCCGCGTATCGCCCGGCTCTGCTCGAGTGGTTCGACGCGCGGGCTCCCGACGCTCGAGACGCACCGGTGCTGCTCGAAGGCGTGCTGCGCGAGGACGCATCCCTGGCGCCGTTCGGCGCGTCGATCACGCTGGACGTCACGTGCGTGGTGTCGCCGTCGCGCGATGCGCCGGCCGCTCGACTCCGACCCGTGGCGGCGTGCGGCTCTCGATTGGCGGCGGCGGCGCTGCCAGGTCGCGCCGGCGACTGGCGTGCCGGGCGCACGGTCCGGGTGTCTGCCTCGTTGCGCAGGCCCACGCCGTTCGGCAATCCCGGTCTTCCGGACGAGACGCGCGCGCTCGCGCGGCGCGGCATCGTGCTGGTCGGGTCCGTGAAGAGCGCGTCGCTCGTGGACGACGTCGCGCGCGGGAGCGCACGGGAGGAGGCCGCGGCGGCGGTGCGCGCCTGGGCCCGCCGGCAGCTGGCGCGCTACGTCGGAGGGTGGAGCGCGCAGTCGGGCGCCATCGCGGCGGCGATCCTCATCGGCGATCGCTCGGGCCTGTCGGACGAGGACGAACGGCGGCTGCAGGAGGCGGGCACGTATCACGTCATCGCGATCTCCGGAGGGAACATCGCGATTCTCACGATGATGCTGCTCGTCGGGATGCGTGCCGTCCGGCTGCCGCCCCGCGTCGCGTCGGCCGTCGCGATCGCGGTCCTGCTGTTTTACGGCCAGCTGGCCGGCGGCGGCGCGTCGGTGACCAGGGCCGTCATGGCGGCCTGCGTGTATCTGGCGGGGCGCATGCTGGATCACCGCGGGCCGGCGCTGAACGCCCTGGCGGTGACGGCGGTCTTCGCGGTCGCGGCCTCGCCGCTGGCGCCGTTCGACGCCGGGTTCATCCTCTCGTTCGGCGCGACGCTCGGCATCCTCCTCGGCACATCCCGCCTCGCCGGATCGGGCTCGAGCCGTGAGCGCCCTGACGGCGTACGCCGGTTGGCCCGCCGCGCCGCGACCGCGGCCGCGGCGCTCTTCGTTGCGACGGTGTGCGCCGAGCTGGCGCTGGCGCCGGCCGGCGCGGTGCTCTTCTCGCGGATCACGCTGGCGGGACTGATCCTGAACTTCGCGGCGATTCCGTTGATGACGCTGGCGCAGGCCGCGGCGATGGCGACGCTGGCCGCATCGGCGTCGGCCGAACCGGTCGCCCGCTTCTGCGGGTACGTGACGCACTGCGCGGCGTCCGGTCTCGTCCGGTCAGCCGCGCTCGTCGACGTCGCGCCGTGGCTCTCGCGCGATGTCGTCCCCCCGGCCTGGTGGCTCGTTGCCACGTACTATGCGTCCTGCGCGGCGTTGCTCGTCTCCCGCCGCCACGTGCGTCCGGCGCTGTGCGGCGTCGCCGTCTCGGCCGCGCTCATGCTGGCGGGGCCGGCGGTCACGTCGCACGGTGCCGCCGGGACGTTGCGGGTCGTGTTCCTCGACGTCGGCCAGGGAGACGCCACGCTCGCGATCCTGCCGGACGGGCGCGCGCTCCTCGTTGACGCGGGCGGGCTTGCGGGGTCCACCTTCGATCTCGGCGAGCGCGTCCTGGCTCCGTCGGTGCGTGCGTTCGGCGTCCGACGCCTGGACACGCTCGTCGTGACCCACGGCGATCCCGATCACATTGGCGGCGCGCCGGCCGCGCTGCGGCGGTTCTCGCCGCGAACCGTGTGGGAAGGTGTGCCCGTTCCGCCGCACCCGGGTCTCCGCGCGCTCGCGGCCGCCGCCACCGCCTCGTCCGCGTCGTGGCGCACCGTGCAGGCCGGCGACCGCGAGTTCGCCGCCGGGGTCGAGATTCGCGTCCTGCACCCGCCGCCGCCCGAGTGGGAGCGTCAGCGCGTCCGCAACGACGACTCCGTCGTCCTCGAGCTCCGGATGGGCGACGTGTCGATCGTGCTGCCCGGCGACATCGGCGGCGAGGGGGAGCGGCACGTGACGCCGCGGCTCGTGCCGGGACCCATCACGATCGTGAAGGCGCCGCATCACGGCAGCGCGACGTCGAGCGGCGTGCCGTTCATCACGGCCGCGCACCCCGCCGCCGTGGTGTTCAGCGCCGGCCGAGGCAACCGGTTCGGCCACCCGGCGCCGGTCGTCACCGCGCGCTACCGCGCCGCGGGCGCGGCGATCTTCCGGACCGACGAGGACGGGGCAGTGGTGGTGGAGACCGACGGGAAGCGTGCGGAGATCACGACGTGGAGCGGGAGGCGGGTGACGCTGCCGCAGTGAGTAATCGAAGACTGACGGAGGAGCTGGACACGGAGCTTCAGGAGATTCAGGTTTATGAATTCGATTCTTAAAACGAAGAACTAATTTTTGTTCTGATCTCGTTCTGTATCTTCTCCTGTTAAACCAGAAGCGTATTCAGGCCTCCGAACTGTGAGAGCCTTCACCCTCTGCCACTCCGCTTCCATCTCCTCGAGCGTCGCGTCGTGGACGGACCGCCCGCGCGACTCGAAGGCGCGCTCGAGCGCGTCGAATCGCGCGCTGAACTTCTCGTTGGCCTTTCGCAGCGCCGACTCCGGCTCGATCCCGAGCTTGCGCGCGAGGTTGGCGATCGAGAAGAGCAGGTCCCCCATCTCTTCTTCGGAGCGGGCCTGGCCTTCGCTGTCCACCGCGCGCCGCAGCTCGGCGACCTCCTCCTCGATCTTGTCCACGACCTGGCTGGCCCGCGCCCAGTCGAAGCCGACGGCCGCCACGCGGGAGCCGATCTCGTGCGCGCGGAGCAGCGACGGCAGCGACCTGGGCACGCCGCGCAGGATCGAGCCGCGCTCGCCGGCGTCCTTCTGCTCGCGCGCCTTGATCTGCTTCCCACTGCTCCAGCACCTCGCCCGGCGTCCGGACGCTGCCCGCTGTCGTTCCGAAGATGTGCGGGTGACGGCGGATGAGCTTCGTGCCGATCGCGCGCAGGGAGTCGCCGATGTTGAACCGCCCTTCATCGAGCTCGATCTGGGCCAGGAAGACGCCCTCGAACAGCAGGTCGCCGATTTCCCCCAGCAGCGCGGCGTGATCGCCGCGATCGATCGCGTCCAGCACCTCGTAGGTCTCCTCCAGGACGAAGCCGCGCAGCGACTCGATCGTCTGCTCGCGATCCCAGGGACAGCCGCCCGGTCCGCGCAGCCGCGCCATGATGTCGACGAGCGTCTGGAACTCGCGCCCCGCGGACGCCAGCGCGCCCGGCCGCTTCCGGGCCGATGGTGTCTTGCGCGCGCGCGCCGGCGTCTTCCGCGTGGAGCGCGGTCGCGCCGCGACCGTCCGTGTCCGTTTCGCCATGCGCGACTATGCTAGCATTCGCTGCGTGGACACACCGGAGTCGGGCATCACCTTCAGCGGCTTCATCCTGTCGCTGGCGACGAACCGCGGCCGTTGAATTCGGCGATCATCGCCGGATCCCAACACCGGCGAGCGCGAGGAGCCCAACCTCCGCGCCGCCGCGGCAGATGATCGAGCTCATCACCATGCTGCAGGAACGGACGAAGGGGAACCTCATCGAGCCGGAAGAGCGTCTCATCGACGACCTGCTCTACGAGCTGCGGCTCCGCTACGTCCAGGCGCAGCAGGGCGAGAAGCGCATCATCGAACCGTGAGTTGAAGATCACCTTCCTCGGAACCGGCACCTCGCACGGCGTGCCGATGATCGGCTGCGACTGCGACACCTGTCACTCGACCGACCCGCGCGATCGCCGCTGGCGCCCCTCCGTGTTCATCGAGACCGGCGACGGCGCAGTCGCTGCTGGTGGATGCGGGACCGGATCTGCGCGCCCAGGCGCTGGCGTTCGGCGTCCGCCGCGTCGACGCGATCCTGTTCACGCACGGCCACGCCGACCACATCCTCGGGCTCGACGAGGTGCGCCGCTTCAACGCGCTGCAGCGGCGGCCGATGGCGTGCTACGGCGACCCGCGGACGCTCGACGACGTCCGCAAGGTGTTCAGCTACGTCTTCGATCCCGCGACTCCGCGCGGCGGGAGCCTGCCGGAGCTCGCGCTGTTCACGATCGCCGGGCCGTTCTGCATCGGCCGCCAGGAGATCGTGCCGGTGCCGATCTTCCACGGCGAACGGCCGATTCTCGGGCTGCGTCTCGGCGGCTTCGCCTACCTGACCGACTGCAGCCGCATCCCCGACGAGTCGTGGCCGCTGCTCGACGGGCTCGACGTGCTGGTGCTCGACGCGCTCCGCGAACGGCCGCATCCCACGCATTTTTCGCTGAGCCAGGCGATCGAGGCGACCCGGCGCATCGCCCCGCGGCGCGCCTACTTCACGCACATGTGCCACGACCTCGGCCACGAAGCCACCTCGGCCCGGCTGCCGCCGGGAATCGAGCTGGCCTATGATGGCTTGGTGATCGAGACGCCGCAGCCGCGTGACGGGCCCGGAACCCTGAACACGTGAACATCGCCCACTTCCCCGACGATCCGCCGCCGCGCTGGCACCAGCCGGTGCTCGCCCTCGGGAATTTCGACGGGCTGCACCGCGGCCACATGAAGATCATCGACCGGGTGCGGCGGCGCGCGGGCGAGCGCGGCGGCACGCCCGCCGCGATGACCTTCGATCCGCATCCGCCGCGCGTGCTGCGGCCCGACAAGGCGCCGCAGCTGCTGATGACGAAGGACCAGAAGCTCGAAGCGCTCTCGCGCTCCGGCATGCAGGGCGTCGCCGTCGTCCGCTTCACGCTCGAGCTCTCGCAGTGGGATCCCGAGATGTTCGTGCGCACGGTGCTCGTGGAGTGGCTGCACGTCGTCGAGGTGTGGGTCGGGGCGAACTTCCTGTTCGGCCACGAGCGGGCCGGCACGTTCAACGTCCTGCGCAGCCTGGGCGCCCGCTACGGGTTCCGGGCGGAGAAGATCGACCCCGTCCGTTACAAGGACTTCGTCGTGAGCAGCACGCGCGTCCGCCGGCTGGTTTCCGAGGGCAGGGTCGACGAGGCCGGCGCGCTGCTTGGACACCACTACTTCCTCGACGGGACGGTGAGGCGCGGCGCCGGCCGCGGCCGCGGACTGGGGTTTCCGACCGCGAACCTCTCGACCTGCAACGAGCTGGTGCCTCCGTCCGGCGTGTACGCGACCACGGTCACGATCGACGGCATCGTCTCGCCGTCGATCACGAACATCGGGACGCGCCCGACCTTCGGCGAGTCGGACGCGGTGACGGTCGAGACGCACGTCTTCGACATGGACCGGGACCTGTACGACACCACCCTTCGCCTCTCGTTCGTGCAGCGGCTCCGCGACGAGCGCGCATTTCCGGACGTGGACGCGCTGCGCGCACAGATCGAGGCGGACTGCCGCAGCGCGCGGCGGCTGTTCGGCCGCATTTCGCTGTAGAATCGTGCATATGTCTGCGCCCGGCGCGCTCGTGCTGCGGTTGTCCGTGCCCGCCCAGGGGCCGTTGCGCGCCATCGCGGCCGACATCGCCCGCAAGGTCGCCGAGTCGCTGGGCGACAAGGCTGTCGAGGCGGGCTCGGTCGGCGCCGCCGTCGAACAGGTCGCATCCCGCGTCGCGCCGGACGGCAGCGACGCCGAGATCACCTTCGAGTTCCGCCAGATCGAGGGGGAGCTGCTGGTCGAGGCGCGATGCGGCAGCCGGTCTTCAGAGGTCCGTTGCCCATTGCCCGCCTGATCGCGCGTTCGCGATCGTCAGCCGCCCGACGCCGGTATTCGATGCCCTGATGCGCCTCTACAACACGCTGACCCGCCGCGAAGAGGATTTCGAGCCGTCCCGCGACAACCGCGTGCGGATGTACGCCTGCGGGCTCACCGCCTACGCCCGCGGGCACATCGGCAACTTCCGCACGTTCGTCGCCATCGACGTCCTTCGCCGCGCGCTGAAGTACCAGGCCGGATTCGAGGTCCGGCAGGTCATGAACTTCACCGACGTGGACGACCGCACGATCCTCGAATCGCAGAAGGCCGGCAAGCAGCTGCGCGAGTACACGGACCACTTCATCGAGCTGTTCCACCAGGACGCCGCGGCGCTCGGCCTCGAAGTGGTGGAGGAGTCTCCGCGGGCGACCGATGGCGACAACCTCGCCGCCATGGCCACGACGATCAAGGCGCTCGAGCAGAACGGCCACACCTACCGCACCGACGGGTCGATCTACTTCAGGATCTCCACGTTCCCCGGCTACGGCAAGCTCGCGCACCTCGATCACTCCGGGATCAAGAGCGGCGCGCGCATCGACTCCGACAAGTACGACAAGGAGGACGCGCGCGACTTCGTGCTCTGGAAGGCGACGAAGGCGGGAGAGCCCACGTGGGATCCGGGGATCGGCCCGGGCCGGCCGGGGTGGCACATCGAGTGCTCGGCGATGGCGCTGCGGCTGCTCGGTCCGCCGCCGCTCGACATTCACGCCGGCGGCGTCGACCTGATCTTCCCCCACCACGAGAACGAGATCGCGCAAAGCGAAGGCGCGACCGGCGCCGCGTTCTCCCGCTTCTGGTTCCACGTCGAGCACCTCATGATCGACATGAGCCCGGAGGATGCGGACGCGAAGGGCACGGAGAAGATGTCCAAGTCGCTGGGGAACGTCTACAACGTCCAGGACGTCCTCGATCGCGGCTTCCGGCCGTCGGCGCTCCGCTATCTGTATCTCGGCGTGCACTACCGCAAGCAGCTCCGCTTCTCGTGGGCCGCCATGGCGCAGGCCGAAGAAGCGTTGACGCGGCTCACCGACTTCCTCGCGCGGATCGAGACGCTGCCGGCGCGGGATCGGAACCCGTCGGTGGCCGCGAAGCTCGACGAAGCCGCCGCGGCCTTCGCGGCGCACGTCACCGCCGACGTCAACACCGCCGCCGGCGATCGGCGTGATCTTCGAGCTCGTGCGCGCGCTCAACTCCGCGATCGACGCGGAGGAACTGGGCGCGTCCGACGCCGGCGCGGTGCGGGCCACGTTCGATCGCTTCGATCGGGTGCTGGGCGTCCTCGCGCTGCGCCGTGCCGAGGACGAACGGCCGCCGGTGCCCGTCGAGGAGATCACCGCGCTGATCGAGGCGCGCAAGGCCGCCCGGCTGGCGCGCAACTTCGCCGAGGCCGATCGCATCCGCACCGATCTCGAGTCGCGCGGGATCGTGCTCGAGGATACCGGCTCGACGACGCGGTGGAAGCGGAAGTAATCCCTCGAGACTCGTGACTCGGGATTCGGGACTCGGGACTCGGGACTCGGGACTGGGGGTTCGGGACTCGGGATTCACGGATTCGGGGATTAGTGATTAGTGATTCGATGGACGCACCAGACATAAAGACCCCCCTGCCCGGCCCGAAGGCCAAAGCGATCATCGACCGCGACCGGAAGTTCGTGTCGCCCTCGTACACCCGCGACTACCCGTTCGTGATTGCCCGCGGCGAAGGGGCGGTGGTCGAGGACGTCGACGGCAACCGGTTCCTCGACTGCGCCGCCGGCATCGCGGTGAATTCGACGGGCGTCTCGCACCCCGACGTCGTGGCGGCGATTGTCGAGCAGGCCGGCAAGTTCATCCACATGTCGGGGACCGACTTCTACTACGAGCCGCAGGTGCGCCTCGCCGAGGAGCTCGCGCGCATCGTCCCGATCGACGGCGATGTCCGGACCTTTTTCGCGAACTCCGGGACCGAAACGACCGAGGCGGCGCTGAAGCTCGCGCGGTATCACACGAAGCGCCAGGGCGTCATCGCGTTCATCGGCGGCTTTCACGGGAGGTCGCTCGGCGCGTTGTCGCTGACCGCGAGCAAGTCGATTCAGCGCCGCGGCTTCGGGCCGTTCATGCCCGGCGTCTATCACGCGCCGTTCCCCGACACGTATCGGTACGAGGGGAGCGCCGACCGGTGCGCGGCCGAGTGCCTCGCCTTCATCACGGACAAAATCCTCGTGCACCTGGTGTCGCCCGACGAGATCGGCGCGATCGTCGTCGAGCCGATCCAGGGTGAGGGCGGGTACATCGTGCCGCCGAAGGCGTTCCTGCAGGGCCTGCGCGACCTCGCCACCCGGCACGGCATGGTGCTCGTCGTCGACGAGGTGCAGTCGGGCATGGGGCGGACCGGGAAGATGTTCGCCTCGGAGCACTTCGATCTGAAGCCCGACGTCGTCAACATCGCGAAGGGCATCGCGTCGGGGCTGCCGCTCGGCGTCACGTGCGCGCGCGCCGACATCATGACGTGGCCGCCGGGCGCGCATGCCAGCACCTTCGGCGGGAATCCGGTCGCGTGCGCCGCCGCCAACGCCACGATCGCGCTGCTGAAGGGCTCGCTCGTCGCCAATGCCGCCGCCGTCGGGGCGCGCCTGATGGACGGGCTGCGCGAGCTGCAGAACAAGCACTCGATCATCGGCGACGTGCGCGGCAAGGGGCTGATGATCGGCATCGAGCTCGTGCGCGATCGCGCGACGAAGGAACGGGCCGTCGAGGAGCGCAACGCCCTGGTCCAGGCGATGTTCCGCCGCGGCGTGCTGACGCTCGGCGCCGGCTTGAACGCCATGCGGCTCGCGCCGCCGCTCGTCCTGTCGCAGGCGCAGGCCGACACCGTGCTGCGCGTCTTCGACGAGGCGCTCGCGGAGGTCGGCTCCGGTGGCGTCCGGCTTTAGCCGGACCTGATTCCTGCGGCATGGCGCGCGTGTTGCTCCTGTCAAGGAGGCAACATGACGATGCAGCGGCAGGCGTTGGGAAAAACGGGAGAAGATCTCGCGGTCGAGGAGCTGGAGCGGCGAGGGTACGCAATTCTTGCCCGCCGCTACCGCACGCGGCATGGCGAAATTGACATCGTGGCGCGGGACGGGGAGACGACGGTGTTCGTCGAGGTGAAGGTTCGGGCGACCGCCGAGTGCGGGACCGCGGCCGAGGCCGTGACGCCGGAGAAGCAGCGCCGGCTCGCGTCGATGGCGGTGGATTTCCTGGCCCGGAACCGGCTGATGGACCGGCCGTGCCGGTTCGACGTCGTGGCGATTGACGGGATCGGACCGAGCCAGACCATCACGGTCTATCGGTCGGCATTCGAGGTGTCGTGAGCGTGGCTGCCTTGCTCAGCCGCGAGACGCTGTGGTACGATTGACACTTCCAGACAGCGGCTGAGCCGGAGTGTGGCGCTGCCGCGCGGGTCGGGTGAGCGGGAATAACTCAGTGGTAGAGTGCGACCTTGCCAAGGTCGAAGTCGCGGGTTCGAATCCCGTTTCCCGCTCCAATTTTGAATCGGCGGGGACCCCTGCACCCCGCCTGGCGCGCTGCGCTGCGTGGGACCCGGACACCCACTCCGCTCCCGCGCGCGACGCTGAGGGGAAGGGGACTCGTGCACCCCGCCTGGCGCGCTGCGCACGTTGGGCCCGGACGCTCACTCCGCTCCGCGCGCGATCGTGTCGGGACGGGACCGCTGCACTGCGGTCACCGGTCGTTGGCGATTCAGTTCTTCGTTTTGTGTTGGGATGATGGCTGCTGCCGAGACCCGCCGAATGACACGCTGTTGTCGCCGCCTGTAGACGCGGCCGGAATACCTCCTCGCACAATTCGATTCCGACCGGCGCCGTCGCCAAGTGGTAAGGCAGAGGTCTGCAAAACCTCCATCCCCGGTTCAAATCCGGGCGGCGCCTCCAATCCTAAGTCTAAGCACTACGCGCACTTACCGGTGAAGCCGTTTTCGGCACGATCGCCAATTTGGGTCCATTTGGGTCCAGTTCGCTAAACAACCGCGCTTCGACCGCCTCCACCGCTTGCCGATGCGACGCGTCGACGACGTGCGTGTAGATGTTGAGCGTCGTCGAAATGCTCGCGTGGCCGAGTTGCTCCTGCGCGATCTTCACCGGCACTTTCAGATCGTTCAGAAGTGACGAGTGAATGTGGCGGAACTGATGCCACGTCACGCGTCCTAAGCCCGCGGCCACCGCCGCCGGCTGCAGCACGTTCCTCAGCAGCTTGGATTCGCGCAAGGGATCGCCCTTCCGATTCCCGAACACGAGATCCCCGGGGGCTCGCCGACTCACGCGCTGGTGATGCGCGATGAGCGCGGCGATCGCATGCGGACCGAGCGGAATCGTCCGCAGGGCCTTCTGCGTCTTCGGCGGCTGGAACTTCCCCTCGAACACGGACTCGCGCACCGCGAGGGTGCCGACGTCCAGATCGAGGGCGCGCCACCGCAGGCCCAGCAGCTCACCGATTCGTCAGTCCCGTCGCGGCGATGAGACTCACCATCGTTCGATACGGTTCCTCGAGATGCGTCAGCAGCTTTGCGAAACTGTCGCCGGCGATGATCGCGGGTTTCTCCTTGAGTTCCTTCTGCGGGAATTTCACGCCCCGCGCCGGATTCACCGAGAGATACCCGTATTCGACCGCCGTTTCGAGAATGCTCGAGAGCAGCACCCAGGCATTGCGCACCGTCTGCCAGCCACTACTGCTGCCGGAACTTCTCCGCGACCCACTGCTGGATGGCCAGCCGTTCGATGTCACGGAGCCGCCACTCGCGCCACGCCGGGAGCACATGCACGTTGAGCACGGCTTTGTAGCCGTGTTGCGTCGAGCGCTTGAAGGTGGGGAGTACCAGCGTGTTCCATTGCGTTTCGACAAACGTGCCGAACGCAATGAAGGCTTCCGGCCGCCCCGCGCCTTGATTGATCGGCCGGAGGTGTTCATCCAACCGCGATCTGCGCGTCGCCCTTCTTCGGGAGCTCGGCTACCGTGCCGAGCACAACCGCTCGTCGCAGCTGCCTGACAATGCCGTCGTCAAGCATCACGTTCTCCCGCCACCGCGCGACCCACACCTTGCGGCGTTTACCTCGCTTGAACAAACACCCTGTTTGAAATCGTCGACGAGCCACGCCGACCTCCCTTCTGGAAGTGGCTCGCCCTGCCTTCTGGTAATGGCAACGCTACCGTGGCAGGGCAGACCGGTCAACGTCGGCGAGAGGGGTGTCGCGTCGCGTTCCGTTTGCCGTCGATGTACGCGCGCAGGTCGCGTGAATCGAATCGCAAATACTTGCCCAATTTGAGGACCGGCAACCGGTCCTCGGCCTCAGGCCTGACGTGCTCGTACACCCACGAGACCGTCACCTTCAGAAACTGCGCCGCCTCTTGTACAGTGAGCAGTTCCGACAGTTCCTCATTGACCGAAGCGGCTGTACCGCGCGTCGGAAACAACTGAACAGACGTGGATTCTGCGCTCGCCATAAGCACCTCGTCGAGATCCCAAAGAACGGGGTGGCCCCGGAGGAGCACCCGTTCCCGCTGGTGGGCTGGCTAAGCGATGCTCGATGCTGTTTCGTCGCATGGGCTTTCCCTGCAGCACGAGATCGCGTTCACGCTCCCGTGTGACAGATCAACAACGGGACGCAACAGCCCAGAGTTGCGGCGAGATTCTCGTCGGCGCGCCAGGTGCAATCCAGTCCTGTACGACCGCCGGCTGGAAGCGACAGCTACGTACGTTGAACGGTTGGCGTTTGAACTGGCTCCACAAGTAGGCACCGCGAACGTTTCCTTCGTGGCAACCAAAGAACTCGGCCACCTCAAAGGCCGTCGTCAGTCGGTTAGGTAAGGTGCCCCGTCCTGAGCTGTGCGTTTCGACCGCTGTCTCATCGCCGTTCCGACCTTGCGTGGGATCTGAGTGCGACTCTTTTCTCATGGTGCTCCTCCGAGAAGACTGCGTGTGGTGGGCGAGTCATCTCAGGCATCTGTGATGCGAGAAATGCTCGCCCTCTGGCAGTCGCCGCCGGAGGTGCTCTCGCGGACGACGCGTGGCAGGGTTGTCAGGAAGGTTCGACGCGCCTGTGAGGATCACGAGCGCGCCGAGTCCCTACGCGATTCGGGCCGCGTTAGCAGTCACTCGCGAGCCTCTGGCGGGACGAGTGACGTGCGCGATTCACCAACGATGTTCTTGGGGGCTTGTATCACGTGCTCTGGGAGCGACGCGACTGAAACAGGTCCACGTGCCGTGTCGGCGTCGTGGAGGGATGGCGGTTGGATCGCCACCGAGGATGATCTAAAACTACGCCTCCTCCGCGTGCCTGTCAATACCCGATGGCGTTCCCGACGAAGTTCGGTGACGCTCGACGCCAGCCTGGTGACCCCTCCGGGTTTTAGTGACGCTCGATCTTCCGCTCGCCCCGGAGTGACGCTTCCGCTCGATACGCGCGCGCAATCCGCGGTGTGTCTTTTCCGCCAAATCCCTCAGGAACCCGGGGTCATCGTGCCCATGAAACCGATGTGAAGTCCGGTGATATTTCCTCGACCAAAATGATGACGCCTCAGGACGACGTCGAACCGACGGCTCAACGCGGCCCGCACCAACGGCTGGCTCCGGTTCTGAGGGGTACCGTCGTCGAAGAACCGGATTTGCAGGATGTGACATCAAGCCGAAAGCCGGCGCGCAGGCTGAGTGATTCGCGCACGTACCGTCACGCGAACGAGCAGCCAGGGAGTAAAGGAAAAAGAAACAGAATCGCGGACTCAAAATCGGCGATTCGTTCTGCTCCGCATCGGGTGATACGGAGGGTGTTGCACATCGGCAACCGATGAGGATGCATTCGAGATATGCCGTCCCATGTCTTCGTCAAGACGGTGGCGGAACGTTTTCGAGCCGCTGGGAGCGTGCACACGTGAAGGGCCGGCGACAATTGCCCTCTCCGGGTTCGCGATCGGGCGGTCAAGGCCGTAAGCCGCGCGAAGCGCGGGCGGAGCAACGCGGAGCGCCTTGACCGCTCGACCGCGAACCAGAAAATGGACGGTGCCGGCCCGCTCATTTCGCCTGGCGGATTGACCGAGAATCGCCACTCACAATGCTCTGAGATTCCGCAGACTCGCCATCGGCTTATGCAGCGCGAATCGTGCGAAGTACCGGGCAGGATCTCGCTCGGGAGATTCACCCCGAATTCGCCGACAATGCGTCGGCCTAGCGAGCGCACTGACTGCTCCGTTTGTGAGCGGCGATTACCACGCGATTGTAGGCGCTGGAGAGGCCGGCAGCCGTGGCGTGAGCGACCCCCGGGACGGCCCTGGGGTCAGGATCGCGTTCCAGGAGGGGGGTCGCTCACGCCACGGCTGCGGTACAGTCCCGCGACAGTGGGCGGCACAAAACGCCGCCCAACGAAGGCGCGACGGTGGTGGGTGGCACCGCGCAACTGACTGAGAGAGAGCCGCCTACGAGACAGTGCAGGGCACGGTCGGGGTCGATAATCACTGGAGGAAATGGCCGAACTCGTCGACCCAGGGGGTTGAAGACACTCCCCTGAACCATCTTCAATGAGTGCTTCACTGTCATCTTCAAGTCTTGGACGCTGCTCCCTCATTGCGAAGCACGCGAGAGTGGGGAGGGTAGAAGACACTCCCCTGGACCATTTTCCTTGAGTGCTTCTTTCGTAGCTTCTACTCCCAGCACTGCCGGCATCTACTGCCCAAGCCCTCCCGGACCGTGCCGATCGCGTCACACCAGAAGGCTCCCAGAACTCGAAGACGTGCCGTCGAACCTCGAGAACGGAGCGAGAAAAAGCCACCCGAAATGGAGCCTGTCTAGCGAGGTTCAATCGGGCTTGGGACGCCTGCGCGAGCGCCCCCAGGGAACGCGTCGAGTGGCCGTCCTTAGCCTTCCGCGTCGACAATCGCCAGCCCCCGAACCCGAACCCGTGAGGCCTCGAATGTGACGATACCTGACGGCGTCCAATGCGGCGGGAACTTCACTGAGGTTAGCGATGATGATTGAGGCCAAGAAGTCAGGGGACCTATGAAGAAAAGCATGACTCCGACGCGGAGCTCAGTCTTCTAAATTGGGTGGTGACTCGGCATTTTCGCCAGCTGGAACTAGCTGGACGGGTGGTTGAGTCAGATCGAGGGTCTTCGAGCCGCAGGCGCTTGAACCGGCGTGACGGCCGCGGCATTTTGCCGTAATGTGGAGCGAAGGAGTTCCAGCATGGCAGCGCTTGAATGGTCCCAGTGCCCGGCCGTTGAGAGCATCCCTGGCAAAGTAAGCGGCGCCTGGGTCTTCAAGGGCACTCGAACGCCCGTCGCCCTTGTCTTCGAGAACCTCGAGGACGGCATGACCATCGACGAACTCATCGAGCAGTTTCCCGTCACGCGGGAGCAGATCAGGGCAGTGCTGGAGTTTGCCGCCCGGAGTCTGGAAGTCCCCGTACCTGCGCGCTGATGCAGGTGCTGTTCGACAACGGAGTGCCACGCGGCGTGGCGTCGGTCCTGAAAGAACACGTTGTCGAAGAGGCTCGAGACCGCGGTTGGGACAGGCTCACGAACGGCGACTTACTCAGCGCCGCCGAAGCTGCAGGCTTCGAGATTCTTGTGACGACCGACCGCAATATTCGTCATCAGCAGAACCTGTCGAAACGTGTGATCGCTATCGTCGCTCTGGGCAAGAGCAGCTGGCCGTTGATCAAGCGGAGGTTGCCGGAGATCGTGGCTGCCGTTGTTGCTGCAACTCCCGGCAGCTACACGGAAGTCGAGATTCCCTTCGACCCCGATCTCGGCGGCGGCTGAACCTCACGCGATCGCCCTCGACTGGTCCTCACCTTCTGGCGACGATGCTATTGTGCTCGAACTGTTGTTCGGGCTGACTGCCGGGACGTCTTCTCAAGAACCCCGAACGGTGCCTCGTCGACGCAAGAGGCCCAGGTACCATGAGCATCTACACAACATTGTGGCAGCTGCGGTTCCCACGCACGGGTGACGCCTGTGAGGGCTGCGAGTGGGTGGACGTGTTCGCGCAGGGTGTCCCGGCGCACATCGGGACACCGACGGCCGGCTACGGCTACGAGTCCGGCGATCCGTACGACGCTTTCCTGCCGCCGGCGCTTCGAATCGGCGTCGACCGGTCGGAGGATGACCTGCGTGCCGTCGTGTTCGTGACTGGCGACACGAAGAAGGGGACCTCAAGGGCCGCGCAAGAGTATGAGTCGCCGCTGCTCGTCCTCACCGGTGCTGAGTACGAGGTTATCCGATTCCCGGACCTGCACGACCAGCTCTGCGACGCGTTGCGAGGTGGGAGACGACGTCTCACGCTCCAGATCTTCGTGCCCGGTTCGGCTCCGAGGCTGGTGTTCGATGACGGATCCACTACAGTCGTGCCGGGCATGACAAATCGCAGGAGTGAAGGTGGACACTCGGCTGGGGAGCCAGATTTTCACGAGTTGGAACCAGATGGCAGAATGGCTGAGGCGCGTTGACGGCGCCCGTGCCGCGGCATGACTGGGTCCACCGATGAACGCGGCGACATCGCTGCCTCGACCAGCGTTGTCATTCTCGAATGTGGGTCGCCGGGCGATGCCGTGCGAACACGGTTCCGCCGGACGCTTCACTCCGTCTGGGCGCGCGTCGAGCCCTCGATCACTGAATGTCTGCTGGACCCCGGCCAGCCACTAAATTAGGGCGGCGGCAGATCTTGTGCGCAGGGCCATCAACGGCTCGATCCGTGTTGCACGTCGCGCTGGGAAATAGCTGGCCACAAGGCCGGCTGAACACCAGAACGATCGCCGGGTAACCGAACAAAGGTGATGGGATCGGTGGGACTCACCCCAGCTATCGGCGTCTGCGATCACGCGGGTCAGCAGCAACGAAAGCACGGTGCCCACGGCGACACCAAGTCCAACAAGCCGGAGTCCTTGGCCGAGCACGCTCCAGAGGACGCGGTGCGATGACGCGCCGAGCGCCATCCGGATGCCGATTTGCAGGTTTCTTGAGGTGACCGCGTTCGCCACGACGCGGTACAGGCCGATCATCGCCAGCAGCAAGCCGACCGCACCGAGCGAGCCCAGCAATCCGGCTTCCCAGGCGCCGCACGGCGAACTCGAACGCTGTCGCCTCCCTGATGGTCTTGACGTCGAACGCGACCTTGCTGTCGACGTCCGCGATGGCCCTCGTAACGGAGCGAACTGCACTCGTGGGATTGCCGTCCATTCGGAGGTGAACCATCAACGGTCTGGCTTGCGTAGAGAGACTGGGCACTTGGGCTTAACGAAGAATACAGGACGGGCGTGGGCTGCTCGCCGACGGATGCGTACGCACTGTCCTGACGACTCCAACGATTTCGAGTACGGCTCGCCGTAGCCCACGTGTTGGCCGACTGCATCTTCGCCGGGGAAATACGCCCTTTGAAAGGCTTCGTTCACGATCACCACTGGCGGGCTGCCGAGCCGGTCGCTCGGTTGAAAATCGCGGCCACGCAGCAGGCGAATCCCCATCGTCTCGAAATAACGGGGACCGACATTGTTGAATAGGTGCGTGCGTTTCTCGCTGGGTCGTCCCTGAATCTGAAAGCGCCCGGCACTTCTGTCGCCGGCAAGCGGGATGACGCTGGCCACGCTGCTGATCGCACCCCTGGAATGGGTCACGCGTTCGAGCACTCGCTCTGCAAATAGAGCGGCGCCTCCCCGGAGTACCCATTGGGCTCCAGGTAGAAGGTGGCCACGAGTCCGTGATCGAGGTCGAAGCCGGGATTCAGGGACGTGATGCGATCAGGCTCCGCAGAAACAACGACGATACGACCAGGAGCACGACGGAGGCGGCGACCTGACCGACGACAAACGATGCCGGAGCCAGAGGCGACCCGTAATCGCACGGCTACCGGCGCGCTGAACGTCGGCAACGAGGCCGACGCTACTTGCCCTCAGGGCGGGAACAATCCCGCACAGTAGTCCGCTGGCCAGGGCGAGAAGCGATCCCGTACAAGTAGAGCATCCGGTCAGGCTCAATACTCAACTGAATGGGCTGCTGGTTCGGAAGGGTCACGACGCTGAGCATGGGCACCAGCCAGACCGCCAACAACGATCCCGGACAGCCCCCAAGGAGGCCAGCAGGAAGCTTTCGACCAACATCGATTGGATCAGGCGCGCCCTGCCGGCGCCCAATGCGAGTCGGATTGCGAACTCGCCCCGACGAGCCGTCGCCCGTGCCAACAGGAGGCCGGCCACATTTGAGCACGCGATCAGCAGCACGAGCCCGAAGAGCACGAGCAAGAGGACCGGCAGAAGGAGCAACTCGGGTGAACCGCGGACCTGCATGCCGCGGACCGGGAAGACTCGAGACGGCTGGCTGAACCCCTCGTTCTCCTTCGGATACGTGCGCTCGAGTTGTTGCGCCAGCGCGGTCACCGCGGACTGCACCTGCTCGGGTGTCGTCTGTTGCCGAAGTCGCCCGAGAACGGCAAGGCCGTTTCCATTCTCCCGCCGGTCGAGGTTTGGAAGGACGAGCGCGCTCAACGGCACGTACACGTCGGGCGACATGAAGCCGGTCACAGGGCGGTACTGTTTCGGCAGAACGCCCAGGACGAGAAATGACTGCCCATTCAGGTTCAGCGCCTGCCCCATACGGCTGGATCGCCACCGAACCGCCGCTGCCAGCACGCATAGCTGAGAACGGCCAGCCGTGGATCACCTTCGGGTCTTGCTTCGTCGCGAGTGAAGACGCGGCCAATGCCCGCTCGCACTCCCAGTCCATCAAAGAAGTTCGCGGTGACCGCCAAACCATTGACTCGTTCGACGTTGTCACCCGAACGCAGATTCAGCACGCTGACTCGCGAGCCGACCACGTCCGCAAAGATCCCGCTCTCGCGGAGATCACGATAGTTGAGAAAGGAGAACTGATTACTGTTACCGGGCTCGACGCCGACGACGCCAGCCGGGTCGGTCATAGTGGGAACCCGCAGGAAAATAGAGGACAGGGCTGCAAAGAGCGTCGTGTTGACGCCGATCCCGAGGCCCAGCGAGAGAGTGGCCACAAGGACGAGAACCGGACTGCGGCGAAGACTCCGCCAGGCGTAGGTCAGATCTCGCAGGGCATTCTCGAACCACGGTACGCTCCTTGTGTCGCGACACTGTTCCTTGTAGCGCTCGATCCCGCCGAACTCGAGGCGCGCCTGTCGTTCTGCGGCTGTTGACGAGAGGCCCTTGCGGACCAAGTCCTCGGCGCGACTCTGAATGTGAAACGTAGCTCATCGCCCATCTCACGTTCCGTTCGTAACGACGGCCAGGTTGCGAGTCGCCAGATGAGGGATCTGATCGCGCGCACGTCAGATCTCCTCCAGCTTGGCTCTCAACGCCGTGGCCATCACAGCCGCCAGCCGCTGCCATCCGGCTGTTTCTTCGCGGAGGCGCTTTCGGCCAGCCGCGGTCAGCTGAAAGGACTTGGCCTTCCGGTTGTTTCGGAGATGCCCCACTCGGTATCAGCAAGCCTGATCTTCTAGCTGATACAAGGCCGGATAGAGCGCGCCTTGCTCGATCTCCAGCGCGCCGCCGGACATCTGGCCAATGCGCAGCAGCACACCATACCCATGCAGCGGCCCGAGCGACACCGCCTTCAGAATCAGCGGGTCAAGCGTCCCCGGCAGCAGTCCCACGTCATGGCCCATTCACTCTCCTAGTGCGCTTAGGATAACATCGCGCTCTCCTAAGCAGTCAAGGAGAATCTTTGTTGCCCAGTTTGTGGAGCGACGTTTGCCACGTGTCCTGATCCTGGGAGCGCTTGGCAGCCGGCCTTGGTCAATAAAGGGATCGCCGGTTCGATATCCTGTTTGGGTTCGAGTGTTCTTACGCCTGGAAGTCGTTGACTCGCAAGGGCGAAAGTTGGTGAGCC
>CAVZGT010000009.1:0-154789 GCA_963774855.1 uncultured Acidobacteriota bacterium
CGTCCTGGCCGCCACGGCGGTCCTGAACGCCGCGCTCGTGCCTGTGCTCATCCCGTTCCTGGTCATGCCGGCGCTTGTCGGCGCGGTGACCGCCGCGACCGGCCTGCGCAGATCCTCGACGCGGGCGCGCCGGTTCTGCCGCAGGACAATCCGCTGCAGCTGCGCGCGGCGATGCAAATGGCCGATCTTGTTTCAAGGGGTCCTCATGGTCGTGTTTTTCGCGCGCGCGAGGTGGGGAGAATCCGGCGTGTTGACGTCGGCGGCTGTGCTCGGCCTGACTGACGTCGACGCGCTCACGGTCTCGATGGCCAGAGGAGTCGCGAAGACGGTGTCGCTGGAGGCCGCGGCCCGCGCCATCGCTGTGGGCGTGTTGGCGAATACGGTTGTGAAGCTGGGCGTCGCTGTGTTGCTGGGGAGCGCGCGGTATAGGACTATCGTCGGAGGAACCCTGCATCCTGATGATCGCGGCGGCTGCCGGCGCTCTGGTCTTGCTGCTGAGGGCGCCAGTTGGAACCGCATCGCCAATTGGCTGCGCAGAGTAGAGGTCTTGCGTGAGGCGGCCCTTCTCGGACACTCAAACAGGCTGATGGCGAACACCATGGAATCAATCCGTGTGGGATTCTTCGAGAACTTCAGAGGCGCGGACACGCTTCTGATCGATGTCGATGCCGAGGGCTTGCGCGGCTTGATAGCGTGGCTGCGTGACGTGATGTCATCGGACCGGAAAGTGCTCCTGAGCGCCTGTCCCGGTCTCAGTCTTCAAGCAGGGCTTCATGTCGAGGTGTTCCGGAGCCGGGATGACGCTGGGCTGTTGAGAACCGCTGAAACGGCGTTCGTTTGGCAACGTTCAGAGGACGGATGGACGGACATCGTCGAACTACTGGCCCCACTGGAGGACGGTGCCGGTCATCAGTACCTCGATGGCCCACGGGATGACGTGCAAGTCATGGCGAGCATCGGAGAGTACGGCGAGGAGTGGTGGAACCGTCACGGCAAGTGAATCCCGTCCAGACGCGCGCGCCTCAGTCGCGTGCTGACGTCGCCGCCAGTTCTTCTCGGAGGATCTCCCGCGCCTCGGCCATCATCTCCGCGATGATCTCCGCGGCAGGCTTGAGAGCCTTGATCTTCCGGACACTGTCTTCGCCAGCCGGAAACCCCATGAGATCGAATTCGCCCGTTGTATCGGGCGTCGGTACGACAGCGCTGAACGGTGGCATCGTGTAGGGCACTCGGAGCGTAAACGGGAAGAGAACGGTCTCGCCGATAGGGGAATCGCCCGGCTGCGCCGGGGGAATCTGGTCTTCCCGGCCTTCGATACTCTTCACCAGGTCTGTCCGGAGAACGCGGTAGGGCACGTTCGGGTACTCCGGGCCGAAAGCGGTCGTTACAGCGGTCGCACGACCGTGCGCCCCGAGAAGACGACGCTTGTAGTCCGGATGCGCAAACGCCTCGGTCGAGGCCACCATTCGTGTGCCGACCCACACGCCATCCGCACCCTTCGCGAGCGCCTCGGCGACATCCGCACCGGTGGCAATGCCGCCAGAAGCCAGAACCATCAGCGGCTTGACCGCGCGAATGATGCGCCGCAGCAGCGGCGCCGTTCGGACGACGCTCTTGTTGTGCCCGCCAGCCTGCCGCCCCTGCGCAATGACGGCATCGACGCCAATGTGCGCGGCTTCCACGGCCTGTTCGACGGAGGCCGCCTGTTGCCAAACGCGGCATCCCGCCGCATGCAATCGATCCACCCACGTCCTGGGTGGAACATTCATGTGAAACACGACCAGCTTCACGCGTTCCGACACACAGACGTCGATGTGGGCATCAGTCGTCGCCGGACCGAACGCCGTGATGTCATGAAGAAGATCGACACCAAAGGGATTCGTCGTCCCTTCCGCGATCATGCGGATGAGCGATTGCGTGCTCGGTGGTGGTTCGACGGCATTTCCCAGCACGCCGATACCGCCCGCATTGGAGACCGCGGTCACGAGCGGCGGATACGAGACGAACCCCATCCCGGCGCTGACGAACGGATAGCGTACTCCGTACTCGCGCGTGAGCCGCGTATTCAGGGACAGCGCGGCACCGTCGGGTCGGGTCCCTCAGGGGGGCGCCGCGACGGTCGTTGGCTGAGCGCTCGTCTACCGCCGCAGATGCGGACGTGGCTGCTCCCATTGTGGCGATTGCACCGCCGGCGCGTCCGAGCAGGGCGAGCATCCGACGCCGATCGAAATTGAACCGTCTCATGTTTATCGCCTCCAGATGCCGCACGGTTGCAGGGGATGCGGACGGGACCGACAATAGCAGCGGGCTGAAACGGCTGTCCTAACGGAACGGTTCAATTTCGGTTCAAACAGGACGCATGCGGGCCAAGGATCCGTCGCAGGTCACGTTCGGTCCGTTTCGACTGGACAGGCCGAACCGTCGTCTCCATCGTGGCGTGTCGGTCATTCCGCTTCGACCGAAGGCGTTCGCGGTGCTGGACTATCTCGTCGCACGCGCGGGGCGCCTTGTGACGAAGGACCAATTGCTTGCAGCCGTCTGGCCAAACACGGCCGTGACGGATACCGTGTTGAAGGTGTGCGTCCGCGAAATCCGCGATGCCCTCGGGGACGATCCCGACGCGCCGCACTTCGTCGAAACCGCCCATCGCCTGGGCTACCGCTTCATCAGCCAGATTTCCCAGACGAATCTGCCAGCCCGGCTCTCGAGCCTCGTGGGCCGCCAGCGTGAAATCACCGAGATCGCGCACGCGCTCGAGGCGTCGCGCCTGCTCACGCTCGTTGGTGCCGGCGGCTCCGGTAAATCGCGCCTGGCCCTCGAGGTGGCCGGTTCCGTGGAAGAGAAGTTCGAAGATGGCGTCTGGTGGGTCGATCTGGCGCCGCTCAGTGACGAGTCTTTCGTGCCGCAGGCCGTCGCCAGTGCCCTTGGCGTCCGGGAGCAGCCGGGTCAACGCCTGACTCAGACACTCGTACGCTTTCTCGCGACGAGAGAGGTTGTCCTGGTCGTGGACAACTGCGAGCACGTGATTGGCGCAAGCGCCAGCCTTCTTCAGGATCTCCTGCAGGCCGCTCCGAGGACGAGAGTCCTCGCGACAAGCCGCGAGCCGTTGCGCATCGATGGCGAACGAATCTGGCTTGTTCCGCCTCTTTCGCTTCCTGAGTCTCAAGACGCTCTGCCGCCAGACAGGGCGCTCGAGTACGAGGCCGTCCGGCTTCTGGCCGAGCGAGCCGAGGCTGCGCTGCCGTCGTTCGTCCTCTCGCCCAGCAACTGTCAGAGCGCCGTTGAGATCTGCCGTCGTCTCGACGGCATACCGCTGGCGATCGAACTGGCCGCCGCGAGGGTCCGTGTACTGTCGCTCGAACAGATCGCGGCTCGCCTTCATGACTGCTTCCGGGTGCTCGGTGCCGGCCACCGAACCGAGGTGCCCCGTCACCAGACCCTGCGAGCGGCGATCGACTGGAGCTACGACCTGCTGACCGAAGCGGAGCGCCGAATGTTGCGCCGGCTGTCGGTCTTCGTCGACAGCTTCACGGTGGAAGCCGCGGAGCACCTCGTGGCTGGATTCGAAACGAACAGGGCCGACGTCTTCGACATCATGAGCCACTTGATCGACAAGTCGCTGGTATTTGTCACCGAGCAGGAAGGTCCGGACGTGCGCTATCGGCTGCTGGAGACGGTGCGCCAGTATGCGCACGAAAAGCTTCTCGTCGACGAGGACGCGTCAAGTGTGTCGGCGCGTCACACCCGGTACTACCTGCGGCTCGCAGAGGAGTTTGAGCCGAGAATCAACACGCGGGATCGGCAGACGTGCCTCGCGCTGCTCGAACGCGAGCATTCCAACATGCGCATGGCCACCGAGCGGGCATCGCGCGCCGGGGAGCACGACGACGCATCACGACTGGCGACCGCTCTGTTCTGGTTCTGGTTCCATCGCGGGCATTGGCGTGAGGGACGCACATTTCTCGGCTCGGCGGTTCACCACGCGGCCGGTCCAACACGGTCCCGCGCACGCGCCCTCCTGGGAGATGGCGTCCTGGCGTGGACAGAGGGTGATCTTGCGACGGCTGGCCCGCGCCTGGAGGAATGCGCAACGATCGGACGAATGATCGAGGAGCTGCCCACAGCGGCCCACGCACTGCATTTTCTGGCAATGGTGCGCCTTGCCGAGGGCCATCCGTCGGCCGGCCGGCCGCTGGGAGAGCAGGCGGTCGGGCTGGCCCGCACAACGGCGGACGCCTTTTGTCTCACGATCGCGCTCGCAAGCTACGGTGTTGTACTCCTCGCACTCGAGGAATACGACAACGCCCGCGCCACGCTTGAAGAGAGCGCCGCCCGAGGGCGCGAGACCGGCGACGCATGGGCGGTCGCACTGCCGCTCAGGAATCTCGCGATCATTGCGCATCGCCAGCGGGACTACCGCACCGCTCGCAGGCTGCTCGAGGAGAGCCTGCACGGCCTCAGAGGCCTGGGCGAGAAATGGTTTCTCTCGCGCAGCATCGAGACGCTGGCAGAGGTCATGGCGAGCGCTGGTGAGCACGAGCGCGCCGCGCACTTGTTCGGCGCAGCAGAAACGCTCCGCGAGGCGGTCGGTGCTTCGGTCCTGGCCTTCTACCGTGCCGACTACGATCGCGCCATTGACACCGTACGTGCGGCCCTCGGACACCAGGCGTTCGAGTCGTGCTGGATCGAGGGCCGCACGCTGGGCCCGGAGGAGGCGGTCGCGTACGCGCTTGGTGAGTCCAGCCTCTCGACAGGGTAGGGGAGGGAGAAAACCTGGCGCCGGTGTGGCGATCGTCAACGAGACCCTGGCCGGATGCCGGGCTGGATCACGCTCGTGGTGGTCCGGAATGCCGGAGGCCCCACCAGATTCCGGACCCCCGTCAGCCCGCTCTTCCGTCGCCAGACGATCCGATCCCCGCGGAGGTGCCGACCAGGAGCCGGGCAATCCCTGTCCTCTCTTCTGCGCAGGACCGTGACCATCCGGTGACGTGCCGGTCGCGGAACCTTCGTCCGCGCATATACTACGGGGCGTCGTTCGTGGCATCGCAATTGCTCGGCTCGCGCGTCAGTACCTGTTGGGTCTCAGGTCTTTCGTATCATTGATCCGAGACCCGAGACCTTCGACCTGAGACCTTGGAGGTCTGCCATGGCTCGCCGTTCCAGATTCCTCGTGTGGCTGATGTTCGTTGCGATGGTTGGACTGGCCTTGCCGCCAGACGTGGCCGCACAGCGAGCCGTGCCTCGCGGCGCAGCGCGAACCGGGGTCGCCGTTCCGAGGTCTTACGCGCCCCGCGTCCATAGCCCGTACTACGGTTCCCGGCATTACTACGGCGGGTATCCGCGGTACTACTCCCCCTACGGCTATTCTCGGTACTACTATCCGTACTATTCGAACTTCTCCTTCAGTTTTGGATTCGGCGTTGGATACGGCTGGCCTGGGGCGTACTGGGGCTCGTTCGGGTATCCGTTCTACGGGTATCCGGCTTACGGGTATCCGGCTTACGGTTATCCGGCTTACCCGTACGCGTATCCTTATTATGGTTACGGGTACGACAACACAGGATCGGCGCGGCTGCAGATTTCCCCTCGCAACGCGCAGGTGTACATCGACGGCCGATTCGTCGGCCTCGTGGACGATTTCGATGGGTCGTTCCAGCAGCTACGCGTCGAAGCCGGCCAGCACCAGCTTCAGGTCGCCCTCGAAGGGCATCGCACGTACACGGAGAAGGTGCTGTTCACGAGCGGAACGACGGTAAGGCTCCAAGGCAAGCTCGAGCCGCTCCGCCCCGGTGAACCGGAAGAGCCCAAGCCCGCACCCAATCCGGTCACACGCCCGCCGGATGCGTATCAGAGGCCGGCCCCGATGACGGCGCTCCGCGCGAACGAGCCGGCCGAGTTCGGCACGCTGTCAACCCGCGTCATGCCTGCCGACGCCGTGATCCTGGTTGATGGCGAGTCGTGGGCCCGCCCGCAGGGAGAGAACCGGTTCTCGATCGACCTCGCCGCAGGTCCGCATCAGGTTGAAGTCCGGAAGGAAGGCTTCCGTCCGTACGTGCGAACGGTCGACATCCTCGCGGGCCGCACCTACACGTTGAATGTCAGCCTCACGCCGGGAGGATCCGGCCAGCTGCGGGCCGGCAGGTAGCGCTCGCCTGACGATCACGCTCGGGATTCCACTGAAGGGCGCCGCGATTGCAACCGCGGCGCCCCGGCATCAGGCCCACCGCACCATCCGTGTCTTTCCGGACGAGCCGGCCATCGCGGGCTGCCGATCCGCGTCCCGCGCTAAAGGCTTGACCTGACCGAACGCCTGGCACACTGTGTCTGTGCCGACGAACGTCCCCTCATGACAATTGCCAAACGCCTCGTCTTGCTGCTGACCGTGCCGCTCCTGGCGCTGGTGGCCCTGGGCATCTTTACCCGGTTGCAGCTGACAACGATCGAGACCCGGAGCCGGTTCGTGGCGGACATGCAGGTCCCCAGCCTCGCGGCGCTCGGCAACATCTCGCGAACATTTGCCGAGCTGCGGATCCAGGTCAGGAATCACGTGCTCGCCACCACCGAGGCCGAGCGCGCGAGCGTTCGCTCGACGTTCGAGCGAGACGAGGCCGAGTTGAACCGGTTGCTCGATCACTACGAGCGCAACCTGATCTCCGACGACCGAGATCGCCGCCTGCTGAACGACTATCGCAATCGGTACCGGGAGTGGCTGGACCGGGTGAAGCAGGTCATGTCGTTGTCGGCCGCGGGACGCCGGGAAGAAGCCAGCGAGCTGCTGCGAGGTCCGGCGCTCCACGACCTGGGCGAGCGGATGAGCAGCGCCTCCGTCGAGTGGATTCGGCTCAACGAGGACCTCGCGCACTCCGCGAGCCAGACGGTCGTCGACTCCATCACCGCCGCGCGATGGCGGATCCTGGCCGCGAACGTCGCGGCCATCCTGCTTGACCGGCCTGCTCGGGTTTCTCACCTTTCTGCGGATCGTGAAGCCGATTCGGGCGCTCGACACATCGGTCAGAGCGATTGCCGCGAGGGGACTACGAGCAAGGAGGTCCCGTTCACGCGGGCGACCGACGAAACCGGCGGCCTGGCGCGGTCGGTCGACGTCCTCAAGCAGGGCGCCGCGGCGATGGACGAACAGCGCTGGGTGAAGGCCAACGTGTCGCGCGTCACGGGAGCGCTGCAGGGCGCCGCCTCGCTGGCGGAGTTCGGTCAGCGCCTCCTGTCGGACCTCGTGCCGATGCTCGGCGGCGGCGCTGCCGGCTTCTACGTGCTCGACGACAGCCAGGCCGGGCTGCGGCGCGTCGCCACCTACGGCATGGCGGATGTTTCCGGCATCCCGACCGTCATCCGGCTCGGGGAGGGCCTCGTCGGTCAATGCGCGCGGGAACGGCGACCGCTCGCGCTGGGGAATCTCCCGCCTGACTACCTGCGCATTTCCTCCGGCCTCGGCCAGGCGGCGCCGGTGCAGGCGACGGCCATGCCGGCGATCTCCACCGATACGCTGATCGGCGTCCTCGAAGTGGCATCCTTCAGGCCGCTCACCGCGAGGGAGCAGGCCCTGCTCGACGAATTGCTGCCCGTCGTCGCCATGAGCCTCGAGGTCCTCCAGCGCAACCTCCGGACCGAGGAGCTGCTCGGGCAGACGCGGGAGCAGGCGAGTCAACTCGAGACCCAGGCGGCGGAGCTCGTCGGCGCCAAGCGCAAGGCAGAAGAAGCCACCGAGATGAAGTCGATGTTCCTCGCGAACATGAGCCACGAGATCCGCACGCCGATGAACGCCATCATCGGCCTGTCGCATCTGGCGCTCAAGACATCGCTCTCCCCGAAGCAGCGCGACTACGTGAGCAAGGTCCACAACGCCGGCACGTCGCTGCTCGCCGTGATCAACGACATCCTCGACTTTTCGAAGATCGAGGCCGGCCGGCTCGATATCGAGACCACGGACTTCAGGCTGGACGACGTGATCAGCTCGGTCACGACGCTGACGGCGCAGAAGGCCCACGACAAGGGCCTCGAGTTCCTGGCGCATGTCGCGCCGGCGATCCCGGAACATCTGCTCGGCGATCCGCTGCGTCTCGGGCAGATCCTCACCAACCTGGTCAACAACGCCGTGAAGTTCACCGAGCGCGGCGAGATTCGGCTCAACATCGAGCTCGTCGAGCGGACCGGCGAGAAGGTGCAACTCAAGTGCGCCGTGCGCGACACCGGAATCGGCATGACGCCCGAGCAATCGGCGCGGCTGTTTCAGCCGTTCACGCAGGCCGACATGTCGACGACGCGAAAGCATGGCGGCACCGGTCTCGGCCTGACGATCAGCCGCCGCCTGGTGGACCTGATGGGCGGCCGCATCTGGCTCGAAAGCGAGGCCGGCGCCGGGACGACGTTCTACTTCACGGTCTGGCTCGGCGTCGGCGCGGCGACGGGTGCACGGCGGGTCGTTCCAGAGAAGCTGAACCGGCTCCGCGTCCTGGTCGTCGACGACAACGCCGCCGCCCGCGAGATCCTGCAGGAGCCGCTGAGTGCCCTCGCCAGCCGTGTCGATGCCGTGGGATCGGGGAAGGAGGCGATCGCGCCGATCCAGGAGCGCGACGCCACCGACCCCTATGACATCGTCTTCATGGACTGGCGGATGCCCGGCATGGACGGCCTCCAGGCCAGCCGGCACATCAAGAGCGACGAGACGCTCAGACATCCACCGGCGATCGTGCTGGTCACGGCATTCGGGCGCGAAGAGGTGCGGGAGGAAGCCGAGCGGCTGCAGCTCGATGGCTTCCTGCTGAAACCGGTGACGAAGTCCATGATCGTCGACACGCTCGTGCAGGTGTTTGCCGACGGCGGCGAGGATCTGCGCGGCGCGGCCGACGTCGGGCCGGCCTCGCGGCTGCGCGGCGCGCGAATCCTGCTGACCGAAGACAACGAGATCAATCAGCAGATCGCCGTCGAGCTGCTGGAGGGAGAGGGCGCGACCGTCACGGTCGCCAACAACGGCCGCGAGGCGGTCGAGATGCTGTCGGGTCCCGGGCAGCCACCCTTCGACGTCGTGATGATGGATCTCCAGATGCCGGAGATGGACGGTTATCAGGCGACCGCGAAGCTGCGCTCCGATTCGCGCCTGGCGGCGCTGCCGATCATCGCGATGACGGCGCACGCCACGGTGGAGGAGCGCCAGCGGTGTCTGGCCGCGGGGATGAACGATCACGTCGCCAAACCGATCGATCCGGCGGCGCTGTTCGAGGCGGTCGGCCGGTTCTACAAGCCGGCGGAGGGCGCGCCTGCACCCGAGCAGCCTTCCAGTCCGCCGCCGCAGGAGGCCCTGCCGTCGATTGCCGGCCTCGACTCGGACGACGGTCTGGCTCGGGTCGGAGGAAACCGGAAACTCTACGTGAAGATCCTTCGCCAGTTCGTCGAGCAACAGGGCCCCGCGAGCGATCAGGTCGCCGACGCCCTCGCGAAAGGGGACCACGCGCTTGCGGAGCGCCTGGCCCACACGCTCAAGGGTGTCGCCGGCAACATTGGCGCTGCCGGCGTTCAGTCGGCCGCGGCCGCACTGGAACGCGTGATTCGCGACCGGTCGAACGCCGACGAGGTAGAGCGAGCGAGACAGCGTGTCGGAGCCGTGCTCGAACCGCTGGCGACGGCAATCCGGGCCGCGCTCGGTAGCGCCGGGTCCGATGCCTCAGCGCCCGTGCAACCCGCGGCGCCGGCGAATCCGGCGCGGTCCCGTGAAGCGGCGGCGCAGCTCGCCAGGCTGTTGTCGGACTCGGATCCGGCGGCGGGCGAGTTCATCGATGCGCATCGCGATGCGCTCCGTCCGCTGTTCGACGCCGCGGGCTGGTCGGAGTTCGACACGCTCGTCCAGGGCTACGCCTTTGCCGATGCCCAGTCGCGATTGGAGCACGCCCTCGAAACCTCTGCCGGGAGCCGCTGACGTGAAGGATCTTTCCGAGAGCCGCATTCTCATCGTCGATGACGCGAAGACGAATATCGATATCCTGGTCCAGGCCCTGCGCGACGAGTACAAGCTGAGCGTCGCGGTCGATGGTGCGGCCGCCCTGCGCAGCGTCGAGAAGAGCCCGCCGGATCTCGTGCTCCTCGATATCGTGATGCCGGGTCTCGACGGCTACGAGGTCTGCCGCCGGCTTCGCGCGCAGGAGTCGACGCGCGAGCTGCCGATCATGTTCCTGAGCTCCCTCGAGGACGTCAAGGACAAGACCCGCGGGTTCGAGGTCGGCGGCAACGACTACCTGACGAAGCCGTTCGAGGTGCTCGAGGTCAAGGCTCGCGTCCGGTCGCTGCTCAAGGCCAAGGCGTATGCCGACGCCGATTCGCGAGGCGATGGCCCGCGACCTGCGCATCGCGCGCGAGATCCAGATGGGCATCCTGCCCGCCGATCTCGCCGCGGCGACGAGCGGCACCGGTCTGGACGTGCACGCGATCATCGAGCCGGCGCAGAAGGTTGGCGGCGACCTCTATGAAGTGCTGCGCGCCTCCGACGACCGCATCGTCGTCGCACTGGGCGACGTGTCGGGGAAGGGCATCCCGGCCGCGCTCTTCATGGCCGTCGCCGTGACGATCCTGCGGACGCTCGCGCGGCACATCGCCGACCCGGCCGAGATTCTCAGCCGCCTCAACGACGAGCTCGCCAAGCAAAACCCGCGCGGCATGTTCGTCACGATGCAATGCCTGGTGTTCGACCTCGAGCACCGGCCGCGTGTCGTGTGCGGGCGCCGGACACCACCAGCTGGCGGTCCTCTCGCCGGGCCATCCGCCGCGGCTGGGGTGTTCGTCCTCTGGCCGGCCGGCCGGGCTGATGGCGTCGAATCCGATCGAGCGCGAAACCTTCCCGCTCGAGCCGGGCGAGACGTTCGTGCTGTTCTCCGACGGCGTCTCCGAGGCGATGAACGCGGCTGAGGATTTCTACGGCGAGGAACGACTGTTGATGGCGCTGTCGGCGAGCGCAGGGACGCCGGCTGCGGAGACGGTGGCGACGGTGCTGGCCGACGTGCGCGCATTCGTCGCCGGCGCGAAGCAATCGGATGACATCACCGTTCTGGCGGCGCGCTATGCCCCCGCGAAAGGCTGAGGCGCGAGGTCACTCGGGCGAAGTAGAGGTCGCCTCCAATCAGTAACGAGCCCCCCGCGCATCGTCTGCGCCATGTCGAGTCGGTCGAGGTCCGCCCAGGTCCGGGCCGATGTCCGAGTGGCCCCGCGGTTTCCACCAGGTGAACCAGGTGTGTCCATGCGCCTTCCCACGGCGGATGTAGAAACACGGCATACGGAATAAACAGCGCGACGACGAGCACGAGCGCGATCACGAGGGCGGTCGACATGTCCATGGCTCAGCTCCTCTCGGTACCTAGAAGTGCTGTTGCAAAAGGCGGACCTGATCCACGGTCGATGAGCGCCCGACGGAACTGCTGAGCACTTCCGAAGCACACGGAAGCTGATCCGTACGCGCGGAATGGCGCAACGCTGTGGCTCTTCGGTGGCATCCACGGCCAATAGACTGAGCGACGAAACGGCATGGGCCTGGCCCACGCCGTTTCATTTTTCAGGTACGCCGACCACACGTCAGCGCGGAGGGTTAAACGTTCAAAAGAGCAGCTTCACGCCGAACTGCACGATGCGTGGATCCAGCGCAGAGGTAATCCGTCCGAACTGGGCGGACGACACGTTGCTGTTTGGCGCGTTGAAGTTGACATTGTTGAAGATGTTGAAGAACTCGGCTCGAAACTGCAGTCCGACCTGGCCCGTGAGATTCGTGACCTTGAGCAATGCGACGTCGGTATTGAAAAACCTCGGACCCCGCAGCATGTTCTTTGGAGAGTTGCCGAAGGTCCCGATCGCGTTCGGGACGAACTTCGACGTATCGAAGTACCGCGCCACCATCTCCCCGTGAGGGCGATCGGACCCCAGATCCGCGTCCCCGCCCAGGAAATCGGCGCGGTCTCGATTGATGCCCGTGAACGAGTTGTCCCTTCCGCTGCTGACCGTGAAGGGAAAGCCGCTCTGCCAGGTCACCATCGAGTTCACCATCCACCCGTTGACGACTTTGCCCAGGATGCCGTCGACGCCGATGTTCGGGACCTGCCACACGTTCGAGAACTTGAGGTTGTGCGGCACGTCCTCGCGCGACAAGCCGTAGTCGAAGCCGCGATCGTTTGGCGTCGTCCATCCATAGTCGTCCTTCTTTTTCGAGAACGTGTAGCTGGCCAGCACGGCCAGCCCCTTGCCGAACCGCTTCTCCGCGTTCAGCTGCAGCGAGTTGTACTTGCTGATGTTCGTGGACTCGTAGAGCCCGATGCGGCTGAAATCCTGGTACAGGCGCCTGGCCTGAGTGTTTGCCACCGTCGATGCGCCCGGCACGTAGATCGCCGGGTTGATCTCGCGGCTGTTCTCCGCGGCCCCGAAGAAGTAGGTTCCCCTGTTGCCGATGTACGCGGCGCGGACCACCCAGTCGGTACCGATCTGGCGCTCGAGCGACAGGTTCCACGAGGCCAGCAGAGGCGTGCGGAAGTCCTGGGCGAAGACGGCACGCAGCTCGGTCGGCGTCACGAAGGTGGCTTCCGCTCCCGGCACGCGCGGCCCGTACTGGTCCGGAAACGGGTTCGACACGCCAACGCTGCCGAACGGATCCTCGAAAGCCACGCCGTCGAAGGAGAATCCCGGGGCGAACGGCGCGATGTTCGTAAACGGGTTGAACGCGCTCGCCTGGATCGGCGTGTAGAAGTGGCCGAATCCTCCCCGGAGAATGGTCCTGCCGTCCTCCGACAAGCGGTACGCGAACCCGATCCTCGGGGCGATGTTCCAGAGGTTGGCTTCGGACCCGCCGACCGGGCACCCGGGATCGTGATCGTCGCCTCCGTACAGCATTCCGGCGGGCGCCTTCGGATACCGCTCTGACTTTGCGCCGGGCTGGAAACAGACGACGCGGCCCTCCCGATCGTAGTACGGCAGATACGGATCCCAGCGAACACCCAGGTTCAACGTCAGCGCCTGATTGACGCGCCAATTGTCCTGGGCGAAGAAGCCCCAGCGCGTGCCCTTGAGGTCCTTGAACTCGCCACCACCCTGAACGAACGTCGACGCGCGCCCCAGAAGGAAGTCCGCCAGCCCGTCGCCCGACAACTGGCCGTTGAAGGTGAAATTTCCGTCCATGCGGAACGTGTTGGTGATGTGGTTGGACAGGCGCACCACTTCGCCGCCGAGGTGCAGCTCGTGCGGCCCGTGAAGCGTGGTCAGGTTTTCGCGGATGGTGAAATCTCCGCGATCGAAGTCTCCGAGATGATTCGTGTTGATGCTGAATCCGCCGGTCACGCTCATGACGATCTCCGGGGGCGCCTGCAACGCCGACAGAGCCGCAGACGCGATTCGAACGCCGGCATCGGGATAACTGAACGGTGCGCTCGACAGCGACCCGCCGCGCTGCCGGTTGAATCCGAACGTGCTGGTCAACAGCACCGTCGGCCGGATCGAATAGGTGTGGTTGACCGCAACGTTCTGCACGCGGACCGCGTTGCCGGCGCTTCCGGCCGCGAGGATGTTGTCCTCCGGGACTACGGCCGGACGGTCGTAGTCAGTGAAGAAATAGCGGCCGCTGATCTGGTGCCCGCGGAGGTTGTACTCCACCTTGGTCATGAACTGGTTTTCCGTCTCGACCTGTTCGGTGCCGGGGAAGTTCAATTCGCGGCCGCCGCGGTTCGGCAGCGGGATCCGTTCCAGGAAATACTTCGCCACCGGGCTGATCCGCTCCGGCGGAATCTGATTGTTCGGGAACGGTTGCCGCGTGACGGGGTCCACGAGCTGTCCGGGAAACGAAGAGAAGTCCCCGGCGCGCTCGGCTGCCGTCGGGACGAACGCGACTCTCCCGGCCGCTTCGCTGCGGATCCGCGTGCCCTGATACGTCCCGAAATAAAACATCTTGTCTTTCAGTATCGGACCGCCAACGCTGCCGCCGAATTGGTTGCGCTTCAGCGTGTCTTGCGTCGGTGCGAAGAAGTTGCGCGCGTTCAGCGAGCCGTCCCGGAAGAACTCAAAGAGGCTCCCACGGATCTCGTTGGTGCCCGACCGCGTGACGATGTTCACGATGCCCCCCGCGGCATTGCCATATTCCGCGGTGAAGTTGCTCGACTGGAGATTGAATTCCTGGACCGCGTCCGGGTTGGGAAACGGCACGTTCACGTTCAAGTACGTATCGTTGTGGCCGGCGCCATCCAACTGATAGTTCACCTGGGCCATGCCCGCGCCATTCACGCCGGCGGTCTGCTCGCCGGGGTACACGCCGCCGTGGCCGCAGATGCGGCAGCCGTTCCTCCCGAGATCCACGGTTCCGGCGGCCAGGAACACCAGCGACTGCGCCATCCGGCCGTTCAGGGGCAGCTCGACCACCCGCTTTTGATCGACGAGTTGGCTCAGCGTGCCGCTCCGTGACGTAATCAGCTCGGCATCCGCTTCGACCGTCACCTCCTCGGTGACCTGGCCGACCTGCATGACGACCGTCCGGCTTGCCGCTTGATCGACGGTGAGAGTGATACCGGTTTGCACGTATGTCGCGAAGCCGGGCCTCTCCACGCGCAGCTCGTAACTGCCGACCGGCAGTCTCGGGAACAGAAATGCGCCGCTCTGGTCAGTGGCGGCGCTCTGCGTGAACCCGGTATTTATGTTGCGCACGATCACGACTGCGATTCCGGCAGGACGGCGTTGTTCGAGTCAACGACAGTCCCGCTGAAACTCGCGGTCGTATACTGCGCGAACACCGGTGACGCACACAGGACGAAAACGCCGACGACCATTGACAACGATGTGGAAGATCGCATCGTAACCCTCCTTTGCGAGTCGTGCTGATCCCGAGGATTCCAACCACATGCTGCGTCCGGATCGAGGACTGTCGTTCGGTCCGTGGTATATCACACACGGCCGGTCGAACTCATCCGCTCGGAGCCTACAAAAAGGGTCCAGAGGCGTCCGCGTTCGTGGTTGCGATCGCGTTCGCCAACAATGTTCGTGGGTATCTCGGACCCGCCAGAAGTCACGCATCTCAACACGACGCCGCTTGCCCTACGGCAGGGGCAGCTGCGCGGCCTTGGTTGTTGGAAGCTCGGTGGGGGTGGTGGGCATTCGGCCGGCAACACCACTGTGTCCGGGGAGGTCGCGATACGTTAAATCAGAGCGCCAGGCGATCGAAGTGTTTCTTCACCGTGGAATAGCACTCGCACGAACTGGACTCCAATTTCTTTCGATCGAGGATTTTCATGCGGCCATGCCGATAGTTGATGAATCCGGCCTTCTGCAGAGTCCCCGCGACCACCGTGACCGTCGGACGCGTGGCCCCGAGCATCATCGCCAGAAAGTCATGGCTGAGATGGAACTCGTCGCGCCGCACCCGGTCGTGGGTCATCAATAGCCACCGGCAGCAACGCTGCTGGACCGGGTGAAAGGCGATACAGGCCGTAGACTGCATCATCAGCGTCACGAGGCCCTGCATGTATCGCTCGACGCTTGCGTAGAAGGGCCCGCGGCGCGCCAGCTCGAGGCGAAATGCGCTGGTGGACATCACTTCGGCTGTCGTGTGCGGCGTGTCGGGCACCTGCAGCATCGTTTCGGCGGACACCATTTCCCCCTCGAAAATCGCGTTCATGCCGACCAGGCCTTCGTCGCCGACCGTCGCGATCTCCACCATTGAGCCATCGTTCATGACGGTCGTGACCGACGCAACCCCACCGTTCATGAAAAACACCTCTTGAACGGGCGCGTCACGTTGATGCATAACCTGCTTGGGCTGGAGCTGGACCGTTCGAAGCTCGGCTCGCAAACGTTCGAAGTCGGGTGCCGGCAGATGCGCGAGGAGCCTGTTCTTCGGCCTGTGAGTTGCGCGGTTGGAGCGAGTCGAGGCGGCACGGTTCGGCATTGGAGGCTCGGCGTTGGTGGGTAACCCGTTGAGCCTAGTCCTCGCGCCGGCTATTGAACTGTCCGATTGCTTACAATTGATGAGATTTCGAAAAGACTCGCACGCCGGCGGCTTTTGGATGGATTCGCCCCTACATCTCGTCCTTGACAGCCTGGACGGCCGGACCGACGCCTTCTGCTGAGGCGGTGATGGCGATGACCGCTTCGGCGAGAACCCTCGTCTGTGTTTCGATCTTCACCAGCCGCTCCTCCTCGGTACCGGCGTGCCCGGAGGCGGCGTTGAGATCCTGGGTCAGCGCGTCAACGATGGTCTGCCGGGCAGAGTTCGAGACACGATCGCCTTGTTCCGTCGGTGTTGACCCGCTCGCCGAGGCAGCCGTGACTAGTGACTCGGCTTTTGCTCTTGCGTTGTCGTCAGGCGGTTGATCGGACATCCCGAAACGATACCCGAAAGCCCCGAACCGACGCTGTGCTGAACCGCACAGTATGCCGCAAAGCGGTGGCCCCGCTCAGCCACCGCCCTGCACCTTCAAGTTGCGGAAGTGCGCAACGGTTCCCGAGCCGACGAAGAGCCCGACGGCGCCCTTGCCTTGCGCCCCCGTCTTCAGATCGTTGACGACGAGCGTCGGCTGTTCCTGATCGTGGACGTAGAGACGCGCGCGAGTACCGCGCACGTCGATCTTGATCTTCGTCCAGACATCCGGCTGGAGGTCCACGTACGATTCGTATTTGGACGGGGTTTCTTTGCGAAGCCGGGACCAGGGCCAGTCGGGGTGCGAGATGTACTGGACCGCGTGATTGCGCCGCTCTTGATCATCGGCACGGCCGTTGGTGGGACGCAGGTAGAACGCGTCGAAGGTCCGCATGTCGTTCTGCACGCGAAACGCGATGCCGACGAAGCCGCGAGCCCCCTCGCCGGCGCCCGGGGCCGGCGCGCCGGCAAGTTCAGCCTCGATGATGCCGTGGTCGAACTCGAGACCCTCGACGGCAGCTGCCTGCTCCACGTTCCCGGCCGGGCCCAGGCGCCGGCGGGTTTCTTCGGTCATCGTCAGCCGCAACCCTTTCTTGCCTTGCAGTGTGGCCGGCTCGGCGGTCAGATCGTTCAGGCGAAGACCAGCGGCAGACTCGAGGGGGTACTGCTTGACCTGGCTCTGGCGCGCTTCGGGACGTGACACCAGAAGCCCGCCACTGAGCACCATGCCCACCAGTGCGGATCCGATCAGCGGCATGTGTTGCGTGCGGCGAGAACGTCTCATGAAAGCCTCCCTTATCGCGATCACCGGATCTTCGGCGCGTGAACTGGATCGACATGCAGTGCTCGCCGCGCAGGACCCCCGAGCTGCGAGCCTACGGGGCGCAGAGGTTGAACCCAAAAGGCATTGTGATGAACGGCGGGAAGGGATGACCAACAGCGGCCATGCCCGGTGAACAGCAGGCCTCTGGACGTGGCCTGGAGAATCGACGAGAGTAGCGATACCTTGACGATCAGCACGGCCGCGGCGGAGCTCGGTCCGGTTCGCGTGACACGCGGGCGGAACTTCGCACGGGCCCTCAAGGTTCAGTTCGGGGTGTTCCTGCTCTGGACGGCCATTGCCGGCGTCTTTGCCACACAGCTGTACTTCGCGGGATTGACTTGGAGCAATGCGCTCGCCTGGACGTTGCCGCGCTGGTACACGTGGGGCCTGGTCACGCCCGTGATTTTCTGGATCGATCGGCGGCTGGCCGAGGCGACGACGCTGCCGGTCCGATTGGCCTTGCACGTGCCGCTCGGCGTGGTGCTGACCTTCGCGGTGATCCTCCTTCGCTTGGCCTCGCGCTTCGTGCGCGGCGCATTGCCCTCCGACCTCTCTGACTTTTTTCTCGACCGGCTGTATTCGGACCTGCCGATCTACGCGGTCATCGTTGGCTTCTCGTTCTCGCGTCACTACGCGGACCAGGCGGAGCGACGCACCCGGGAGGCGCACGAGTTGGCGATGCGGACCACGGATCTGGAGCGCCGGCTCGTCGAGTCCCAGTTGCAGAGCCTGCGGGCCCAGTTGCAGCCCCACTTTCTGTTCAACGCGCTCAATACCATCAGCGCGTTCACCGAATCGAATCCGCGAATGGCACGGCGGCTCATGGCGCAGCTCGGCGATCTGCTCCGCGAGTCGCTGCGGCACGCCGCGCAGCCGCTCGTGACGCTGGGCGAGGAGCTGACGTTCCTCGACAGCTTTCTCGAGATCGAATCGGCCCGTTTCGAAGGACGCCTGCACGTGTCCGTCCAAGCCCCCGACAATCTGCTGCCGGTGATGGTGCCGAGCTTCCTGCTGCAGCCGCTGGTGGAGAACGCCATCCGCCACGGTGTCGGGGCCGCGGCTATCGGGAGGGCGGGTCGAGATTGCCGCGACCGGCACGCCGTCCGCGCTCGTGGTTCGCGTGCGGGACGACGGCGTGGGGCTGTCGCCGGGGTGGAGCTTCGAACGCGACGCGGGCGTGGGCCTGAGAAACGTCGCGGCGCGGCTCGAGCATCTCTACGGACGGCCTGGCCTCTTGCGGGTCAGTTCCCCGGCTTCCGGCGGCGTGGAAATTCAGATCGACATGCCGGGTCTGCCGGCGGTACCGCGATAGTGGTGCCTCACCTGCGGACGATTCGTGCGCTGATCGTGGACGACGAAAAGCCGGGTCGCGAGCGCCTGCGCCGCCTGCTGACGCGCGACAACCGGGTGGAACTGGCCGCCTGCGCCGGCGGCGGGGCCGAGGCGCTCGATGCCATCCGCGCGGGCGCTCGGGCCGGGAATCCCGTCCACCTGATGTTTCTCGACGTGCAGATGCCGGAGCTGGACGGCTTCGGCGTTCTCTCCGCCCTGGTCCACGCGGCACCGGCGGTGGCGATGCCCGAGGTGATCTTCGTCACCGCCCACGACGAGTACGCCCTGCGCGCTTTTGACGCCCACGCGATCGACTATCTGCTCAAACCGTTCAGCGACGAGCGGTTCCAGGCGGCACTGGACCGTGCGCTGCGGCACGTCCGGGCCGGTCATGCGGACGCCCTGATGTCGCAGATGCAGGCGCTCCTCGACGGCTCCGGGCTGAGACAGGCCGGCGCGGCGCCGTCATCGACCGGCGCCCCGACGCGCGCTCGACCGGATCGTCGTTCGCGGATCGGGTCGCGTGCGGCTGCTGCCGGTCGATCAGATCAGCTGGATTGAAGCGGACGGGATGTACGTCAAGCTGCACACGCGCGACGGTGCGTCGCACCTGCACCGCGCGCTCCTCGGGTCGCTCGACGGCGCGCTCGATGCACGCCGGTTCATCCGCATCCACCGGTCTGCCATCGTCAACATCGATGTGATCGCCGAGCTCCGGCAGGACGACCATGGCGATTACGTCGCCGTGCTGCGGGATGAGACGGAGGTCCGCGTGGGCCGGCGCTTCCGGGTGCGGCTGCAGGCTCGACTTGGTCAGCAACTGTGACCCACGTCAGTCAGGCGCCCCGGCATCGGTCTACGCCCTCCGGCAGCTCGTCGCCGACAGTGGTGTGTGGTCAGGTGCCGGTTTTCTCGAATTCCATGTACTTCCAGGCATCCGGATTCTGTCGCAAACTGCCACAAGAGCAGCCGTCCGTTTTCCTCGTCAAAGTAGTAATACGGAGACCCGTGCGACGGCGCCGGGGTCAAGTCGAATTCGAGTGTCTGGCGGCCAGGCTCGCCGCCGAGCCGCCATCGACAACCGGTCTCGTACGTTCGGTAATCGGCGGCCTCCGAAAGAAAACCAGGCATGTTCATGACGGTCTGGATCGAGCACGACCCGTCCGGCCTGACCACGAGCGTGTGCTCCTGCACCGTCAGGTGTTCCCGAACGCCGACCTCACGCAGGCTCTTCATCGAGTACTCGGTGGCGCGCCAGCTTCCCACGAGCTCGCCGGGCGTCACCGGTCGCTTCAAGTAACCGGATCTCGGAAAACTGGCACCCTGCCAGCATGGCGAGGAACGGCAGGAGGGCCAGATGTCGCATGGACTAGTGTGCGCCATGTCGTGGTGTTTGTCGCGATGTCTTATCCTCCTTGACCGTCTAGGAGAGTGGTGCTAAGGTTCTCCGAGACGTACTAGGAGAACCATCCGATGCCCAAACCGGTCGACGTGCTCCAGGGCACGCTGGACATGCTGATTCTCAAGGCGGTGTCGCTCGGCGCGCTGCATGGCTACGGCGTCCTGCTTCGCATCCACCAGATTTCGAAAGACCGGCTGGAGATCCAGCAGGGGTCGCTGTATCCCGCGTTGTACCGGCTGGAGCATCAGGGGCTGATTCAGAGCGAGTGGGGGGAGTCCGAGAACAAGCGGAAGGCGAAGTACTACTCGCTCACCGCGGCCGGCCGGCGGCGGCTCCAGGAGCAGACGCGCAACTGGAACCGGATGACCGACATCATCGACGGCGTGCTCAAGACCGCTCCGGAGGAGCTATGAGGATGCTCTCGCGCCTTCGTTCGTGGCTGTACTCCAGCATTCACCGCGCGGATCTCGATCGATCGATCGGCGACGAGCTCCAGTTCCATATGGACCGCTACGCGGAGGATCTCGTGCGGGCCGGGGTGCCGCCGCTGGAGGCGCGCCGGCGCGCGCGCGCCGAGTTCGGCAGTGTCGACGCCCGATCGGAGGAATGCCGCGAGGCACTCGGCCTTCGGCTGCTCGACGAGCTCCGCGCCGACCTGCGCTATGCGGTGCGCCTGCTGCGCAGGTCGCCGGCCTTCACCGTCGTGGCCGTACTCTCGCTCGGCCTCGGCATCGGCGCGAACACGGCCATCTTCAGCCTCGATCGATACGGTGCTCTTGAAGTCGCTGCGGGTCGCGCGCCCGGAGGGACTCTTCTTCGTCGACAACTCCGGGGGCAAGTCCGGGGGCCGCAGCGGCCCTCCGTATCCGTGCTACGAAATCCTCCGCGATCACACCCGGTACTTGTCCGGCATGGCCGCCTTCAATGGACGCCGGTTCAAAGTGACGATCGACGGCGTACAGGAGCAAGTCAGGGGACAGTTCGCCTCCGGCAGTTACTTCGACGTCCTCGGCATCCACGCGGCGCACGGGCGGGTGTTGACGCCGGCCGACGATCGGAACATCGGCCGCAGCGGCGGTGACGGCTACGTCGCGGTCATCAGTCATGCGCTGTGGGCGCGCCGTTTCGGCATGAGTCCTTCGGTGCTGGGGAAGACGATTCAGGTCGGCACGAAGTGGGTCACCATCGTCGGTGTCACGCCGCCGGAGTTCATCGGGCTGCAGGTCGGGTTTCCCATCGACGTGACCATCCCGATTACGCTGGCCGACGGCACTCAGTCGCCACAGTCGTGGTGGCTCAGCGTCGTCGGACGTCTCAAGGACGAAGCGACAGTCGAGCAGGCGCGCGCGGACCTCGACGCGATGTTCCAGGCGTACATGACCGACAACGGCTTGAGCACCGGGGCCCGGGAGTACTTCAACGGGATCGTGCTCGTGCCCGCGGACAAGGGACTGAACGATATCCGCCGGCAGCTGGCGCAGCCGCTGCTGGTCGTCATGGGGATCGTCGCCATCGTGCTCCTGATCGGCTGCGCCAACGTCGCGAACCTTCTGCTGGCGCGCGGGAGCGCGCGGCGAAGCGAAATCGCGGTGCGGCTGGCGATCGGCGCCGGCAGGGGCCGGCTGATCCGGCAGATGCTCACGGAGGGAGCGGTGCTGGTGGCGCTCGGAACCGCGGCCGGGATTCTCTTTGCCCGGTGGGGCGTCGCGTTTCTCGTGGGCGTGTTCGCGGACGGCCGCGCCGGCCTGGTGCTGGAGCCGCGCTTCGACCCGCGGGTGCTCGCGTTCACGGCCGCTGTCGCGGTGGTGACGGGCCTCCTGTTCAGCGTCCTGCCGGCGCTGCACGCGACCCGCGTCGACGCGGGCAAGCCGGCGGACAGCGCTCGTACCTCGACACCTCGCGCACGGCTGCGCGTGGGGCAGGCCCTGGTCGTGACTCAGGTCACGCTGTCGCTGGTGCTCCTGTGCGGGGCGGCCTTGTTCCTTCGCACCCTGCACAACCTCACCACGCTCGACAGCGGCTTCGACCGCGAGGGCGTGCTGACGATGCAGGTGGACGCGGTCCTGCCCCCGACGAAACTTGTCCCGCGCACGCCGGCCGTCCGGCCCGAATACGCGCGGGTCGGCAGAATGTGGGAGGATCTCGCCGCTCGCGCGGCCTCGCTGCCCGGCGTCAGATCGGCGGGGGCGGCGACGCTCAGCCCGCTGACGATGCGCGATCGCGGGGTGAGCATGGCAGCGCCCGGCGCGCCTCCTCGCGCCAAAGGCGATTACGGCATTCATCTGAACCAGGTCACGTCCGGAGCGTTTGACGCTCTCGGCGTCCAGCTCGTGCGCGGACGGCTCTTCACTCCGGCCGATCGGGGGGCTCGCTCAGGGTGGCGATCCTCAACGAGACCGCCGCGCGCTCGTATTTCGCGGAGACCAATCCGATCGGAAGAAAGATCAACTTTCCCGGCCAGGACGTCGAGGACGAGTACGAGATCGTCGGCGTCGTTCGCGACACCCGCTACGAGCATCTGCGGAAGGCGCCCGAACGGATGGCGTACCTGCCGATCGAGCAATCCGTCGATCGGATCGGCGGGGTCATCCTCGCGATCCGCGGCGCGGTCGATCCCGCTGGCCTCGTCCCCGCGCTCCGGGATGAAATCCGGCAGACGATTCCCGAAGGCTTCGTCACCAACGTCGCCACGCTCGCCCGGCAGGTGGATGCGTCGCTGGTTCAGGAGCGGCTGGTTTCGGTGCTGGCCAGCTTCTTCGGCGGCCTGGCGCTGGTGCTCGCCTGTATTGGCCTGTACGGCGTGCTGGCCTACTCGGTCGTGAGGCGGACGCGCGAGATCGGCATCCGCCTCGCGATCGGCGCCCAGCGCCGCTCGGTGATCTGGCTCGTGTTACGGGAGACGCTGGTGCTGATCGCGGTTGGCGTGGCGCTCGGGATCCCGGCCGTCCTGGCGGTCAGCCGATACGTCGAGAGCCAGCTTTACGGCGTGTCGCCGGGAGATCCGTGGGCGATCGCCGGCGCCGTCGGGGTGCTGCTGCTCGTGGCCGCCGCGGCCGGCTACCAGCCCGCCCGGCGCGCGAGCCGCGTCGATCCGATGATCGCCTTGCGGTACGAGTAGGATTCAAGGGCGTTCTGAGACTATTCTGGGCCGTCGACGACTGGAAACAGCGCTTCGTCAGAGAGCGGTTCGATAACGTCACAGCGTGGTCTATCACAATGTGGATGTAAAGCCGGGCGTGCCTGTGCCAGAACCCCGTTGACGCAGTCACGACCTGATCCCGGCGGTTTGAGGTTGGAAGCGCCAGTGAACCAGATGTTCACCATGCCGGGCAACTTCTATTCGGGCTTCAGATAAGGGAGGGAGGGGCCGAATGACCGGGCAAACACCTGACCAGATGCAGGCTGAACAGTTCCGGCGCACTACATCCATCACCCTGGACAAGTATTGGCACGAGGTGATTTCTCGACAGGAAGCGCTTCGACGCCTCGAGGGAAGGCCGCTTGATGCAGAGAAGCGTGCGAAGATTGCCGCGCACATTCCTAACGAAACACAACACTACATAACCTTTCACGGAGGAGCTTTCCGCGAGTATGTAGACTTTGGTGATGGACGAGCTTACCTGCTGCTATTGCTACCTGTCGAGGCTCGAGGCGACACGTACGTTGTGTCGGTCCCGATCTTCGGTCAGGACCGGCGGGGTGGTTCGCCGGTACACCGACTGTTTGGAATAGAGCAACATGAGTATGCCGTTGGCGAGAAGAGGGAGTTTTTTGAGAACGGGGAGAGGAGGGAGACATTTAGACTCGTTGAGGATCAGCCGGTTGAACTCGAGTTGGATGTCTCATTTGTGTCTGCCCGCCACCCAAGTAATGGATGCTGTGGAGCCTGTGAGTGGGTGCACTCAGCGTTACATATTCATTGCGCTGACCCAATCTGCTGCCTCGGAACTTGTGCGGAGTAAGTGAGTGCGGCGGGCGCTCAGAGGCGCGGCCGCCGGACGATCCGTGTCGGCTGTCAGTTCGAATTCAAGGCGCTGACCGGGTTCGCGACGCTGACGCCGCGGGCGGCGATGAAGACCGCCAGGAAACCGGCGGCCAGAAGCAGCGCGCAGGCAATCGCGTACGTCGACGCATCGAAGGGCTGCACGCCGAAGACCTGATTGCGCAGGACGCGTGACGTCGCCGCGCCGCCGAACAGGCCAACGGCGGTTCCGACGCCGAGCAGCAGCGCCCCTTCGCGCAGGAAGATGCCCAGCAACGCGCCTCGGGACGCGCCGAGCGCCGTCCGGATCGCGACCTCCTTCCGGCGCTGCTGCACGGCATACGCGGTCACGCCGTAAATCCCCAGCATCGCGAGAAACCCCGCGGTCGCGGCAAAACCAGCCAGCATCCATGTGAGGAAACGGGTCCCGGCGAGCGTCTGATCGTCGTGCTCTACGAGGTGCGGCGGATTGATCACCGCGTCCCGATCGATGTCCGCCGCCGCGCGCTGGACGCGATCGAACAACACCGCTCCCGGCGGGTTGCTGCGGACATAAAACGTTCCGAACCGCCCGTCGGGCGTCCGCGGCACGTAGAAATCGCTCCGATCTCCATCGTCGTAGGTCTGCCTCACATCACCGGCGATCCCGACGACCGTTCGCCACGGCCCCGGGGTCGAGCCGCCCTGCGTGGGCGCGATGTCGCGCACGCGTCTGCCAAGCGCGCCGCCGGCCGGCCAGAGCCGCCGGGCCAGCGTCTCACTGATCACGGCAACTGGAGCGTCAGTCGACGCTTCCTCGACCGTGAATTCGCGCCCCTGCACGATCGCTATGGCGAACGTCGAGAAGTATCCGGCGCTCACCGAGATGGCGCCGCCGCTGATGCCGGCCTCGCCCGCATCCGGCTCGATCGGATGTTCCGGCGGCGGGACGAACGGCGGCCAGCTGCTGAACACGACCTTCGATCCCGTCACCGTCGTCACGCTGGCGGCAAAGCGCTCGTGGAACGAGCGGTAGGCGGCCGGATGGGGATAGTTCCGCGCGCGCAGCATGATGCGCGACGCGTTCAAGCCGGCGGGGTCGAACCCGAGGTCCGTGTTCATCATCTTGACGACGCTCCGGACCATGAGCCCGCAGCCGACGAGCAACACCAGAGAGCCGGCAATCTCGAATGCGATCAATCCGCTCCGGAGGCGCCGCATCGGCCGTCCTTCGGTCGTGACACGTGCGTCCTGCTGAAGCGCATTCGTCACCCCGCGTCCCCATGACGTCAACGGAACCAGCGACAGCGCAATCGCGGCCAGCAGGCTGAGGCCGCCGACGATAACCAGGACGGTCGGGTCGATCGTGATCCCGGCAGCGCTCGGCGCCGGCCGTCCGAGCTGCGTTTCGATGGCCGGCGAGAGACTGCCCAGCAGCATGGCCGTCATCGCGATGCCCGCTCCGAGCGCGATGATGCAGAGGATCCCGGTTTCGGTGAGGAGCATCCGCGCGATGTGACGCCATCCGGAGCCGAGCGCCAGCCTGACCGCCACTTCCTTCTGACGCTGCATCGAGCGCAGCAGCATCAGCACGGCGACGTTGGCGCAGACGATCACGAGCACGAGGCTGACCGCGACCGTGATCCCGAGCAGCACCGGACGCAGACTGCCGAGCCAACGCTCCCGCGCCGATTCCAGCCGCACGCCGGACCAGCCGTTCGGAATCGGCGACGTCGCCGCGCGGCGCGCGGCTTCGGTGAGCCGGCGCTCCGCCGCGGCAGGCGGAACGCCCGCGCGGAGGCGCACCATGTACGTGCGGATCGGCGCTGGATGCGGAACCAGCACGTCGATGCCCGTGCGGTCGCGGCCGAAGTAGAAGCCGGGCGCGAGGACGCCGACGATCCGGAACGTCTCGGCCTTCCCCGGACGGGACTCCGTTTCAGCGCGAATCAGCCGTCCGATCGCGCCGGGATCGGATGCGTAACGGTCGCGCCAGAGTGCGTGGCCGACGAGCGCGACCGGCTCGGATCCCGCAGTGAAATCCCGGGCGACCAGGCGGCGTCCGGCAGCGACACCCACCCCGAGGCCCTCGACGAATCCCCCGGTGACCCGCATGCCGCGCAGCGACTGCGTATAGCCGCCATCACCGACGTAGAACGACTCGCCCGAGGCCGAGATCGGAAACTCGACGACGTCGGCAACGGACGTCCAGTCGAGCGCGGTCATGCCTGCGGGCTCCCAGGGACCGGGCGGCGCGTACCTGATGTGGTACAGACGATCCGATTCCGGATATGGCAGCGAACGAATCAGGTAGGCGTTGACGATGGAGACGGTCGCCGTGGTCAGCGCGAGGCCGAGCGCGAGCGACAGCGTCGCCACGAGGGTGAAGAGCGGCGTGCGTCGCAGGCCGCGCGCCGCGAACCGGACGTCCCGCCCCAGCGCGTCGAGCCACGCCCAGCCCCACACGTCTCTCGACCGCTCGCGCAACTGCAGCGGATTGCCGAAGCGCACCGGCTCGCCCATCATCTCGCGGTGCGCCTCCATCTCCCGCTGCAGCGCGTCCTCGAGGCGGCGGCGATTGAGCAGGTACCCGACGCGGCGAAGCCATTCGGCCATGGTGGACATACGCGGCCTCGTAAGGAACTGACGTTCCTTTTCCGCTGCGGCGACGCGCCGGCGGCCTCATGCGGTGTCGAGCACCGCGCCGATGGCGGCGGTCACGCGCCGGTAGTTGGCGCGCTCGAGCTCCAGCTGTTTCCGGCCGGCCGGTGTCAGCTTGTAGTCGCGAACCGCGCGGCCGGTCTCGGAGATCGCCGGCGACGCCTTGACCCAGCCCTTGAGCAGCAGCTTCTGGAGCGCCGGATACAGCGAGCCCTCCTCCACGCTCAGCTCGTCGCGCGACAGCGTGTGAATGCGCTGGGCGATGGCATAGCCGTGCAGCGGCCCGGCCGCCAGCACGCGCAGGATGAGCATGACCAGGGTGCCGGGCGGCAGGCCGTCTTCACGAGGCATAGTTCAACGAGGCATAGTTTAAATCAGCACGGAGCCCTGGTCAACAGGGAAGCCGACGTCCGCCGATCACGTGCGGCGCGAGCGACGGGCAGACTTGCGCCAGGTCGGACCCAGGCAGGTCTCGCGGCGGGAAGCCGCGGGACTCGGCAATCCAGCCGCCGGAACGGCCAAACGCTCGCGTTGGACATCTAACTGAGGGACATGAAAGCCGCTGCATTGGCGCTCTGCCTCGCCGTCACCGCTCCGGCCGCGGCGGCCGGCCAGTCGGCCGCTCCTCTGCGCGAGGTGCGCTTTTCCGGCCCCTCGGCGGTGGACGAGCTGTGCGCGTGCCTGCTCGACCTGCGGCGGAGCGCCGAGGCGCAAGGCCGCCTCGATTTCGCTGCCGAAGTGGAGTCCGCTGGGACGGGCGGGCCGCCGGACCTGATCGCGCGCATCCGGGTGGGATCCGCTCATGCGGTCGGGCGCATCACCTTCACCGGCCACACCGGGATCGCCGACTCCACGCTCCGCCGCGCCATGACGATCCACGAGAGCGACCGGCTCGACGTCGGACAGCTGCGGCGCAGTCTCGCGCGCATCAACGACATCGGCGTCTTCGAGCCGCTCACGCTGGCGGACATCAACGTCGCGCGCCGGGAGGATAACGTCACGGCGGACCTGACGATTCCACTGCGTGAACGGAAGCGGCGGTGGTGGTCGGTATCGGGTCCGATATTTCCAGGCATCGGCACATGGCGGGCCACGCTCGCGTCGCGCCTTCCACCATGGGGACGCGGCGTCTTCGAAGCGACGACGTATTTCGTCTCGCTCAACGTGGCCGGATTCGCGAAGCCGTTCCTGGCGCTCCAGCGGCCCGTGATTCCAGGACAGGAGCTGTTCTCGGGCTTCGCGATCTCACCGGCCCTGTCGCCGCGGGCGATGCTCATGCACTACGGACGCACGCACCTCGCGCACGGTATTGGCACCAGGCTCGATGGCGAGTGGACCGATCGGCTGGCGGTGCCCGTCACGTCGGCCGGGCCGCTGGAGGCCGAGCCGCTCATCTGCGTGCCGCCCAAACCACGCCTCTGGTGGCTGCGCCGCGGCGCAGCGGCAGTCGGCAACGTCGCGCTGGCGGCGCTGATCTTCTGAACCGCCCTCACGGAGGCGTGCCGCGCGACCAGACGCTCAGAATCCCAGCGTCTCGTCGGCTGACGGACCGTAGATCGACGGGACCGGCTCGTCGTTCAATCGCAGGTAAACCCCGAGCTGCGCACGGTGATGGACGATGTGGTTGATGTACATCTGGCGGAACGCGACGAAGCGCGTGCCTTCGAAGATCGTCCGGGGCCCCGCTGACAGCTTCCACGGCTCGTTCCACTTCTCGTCAGCGGTCTCCTGAAGCGCCTGCCGCGTGGCGGCCGATCCCTCATCGAACACCCGCACCAGTTGCTCCGCCGATTCGAACGGCAGGGGCGTGAAGTTGCGCTGCGCGAAGTCGAGCCCGGGTTCGCTCAGAATCGTCGCGCCGAAGCCGGCGAGCTGAGCGATATGTGGCGCGAGCTTCCCGAGTGGCATCGACTTCGTGTGCGGGGAGTAGTCCCCTTTCCCGGCAGGGACCCGCTCGAGCGTCTTCCGCGTCTTGCCCACTTCGGCATCGAACTCCGTCAAGAGAAGGTTGGTGATTCCCATAGACATGAATGTATCTCAAAGGCGGCCCGAACGGATCGCAGACACGGCAACGCGTCTTTGGTGGACCGCGGGCCTGCCCTGAGCGAGCGCACGGAGCAGGCGAGTCGAAGGGCCGCCAGCTGTGGCAGAATCTCCCTACTGGCCAGCACGGCCCTGGGCTCGCCGTGCCAGCACGGCCCCTGGGCTTGCCGTGCCAGCACGGCCCGTGGGCTCGCCGTGCCAGCACGGCCGCCGGGCTCGCCGCCCCATTCGAAGGAGTCACCATGAATCGACGCCATTTCCTCATGAGCACCGCCATCATGGCGGGCAGCGCTGCGGTGCGAGGCATGCAGAGCCCGAATGACACCGTCCGCGTCGGCATCGCGGGTCTTGGAGGGCGGGGCGGAAACCATGTGAGCGCGTGGGCCGGGATGAACAATGTGGAGATCGCCGGCCTGTGCGACGTGGACGAAAGCCACATCGGCGCGAAGATGAAGGGGCTCGAATCGAGAAGCCTCAGAAAGCCGACCGTGTACACGGATTACCGCCAGATGCTCGAGAGCAAGGACATCGACGTCGTGTCGATCGCGACGCCGAACCACTGGCACACGCTGCAGACCATCTGGGCCTGCCAGGCAGGCAAGGACGTGTACGTCGAGAAGCCGTGCTCGCACAACGTCTTCGAGTCGCAGCAGATCGTCGCCGCCGCGCGCAAGTACAACCGCATCGTCCAGCAGGGCACCCAGAGCCGATCGGCACCGGCCCTGCGCGAAGCCGTGGAGCGGATGCGCAACGGCGAACTGGGAGACATCTACATGGCGCGCGGGCTCTGCTACAAATGGCGCGATACCATCGGGCGCACGCCCGAGGAGCCCACGCCTCCCGGCGTGGACTACGACCTCTGGCTCGGCCCCGCGCCGAAGCGGCCGTTCACGAAGAACCGCTTCCATTACAACTGGCACTGGTTCTGGGACACCGGCAACGGCGACATCGGCAACCAGGGCATCCACGAAATGGACAAGGCCCGCTGGGGCCTTGGCGTGACGCACCCGACGAAGGTGACGGCCGTCGGCGGCAAGTTCATGTTCGACGACGATCAGGAGACGCCGAATACGATCAGCGCGGCCTACGAGTTCGACGTCGACGGCAAGAAGAAGATGATGACGTTCGAAGTGCGTCATTGGATCTCGCCGCACGAAGCGGGCATCGCCGAAGGCAAGCCCGGCAACACGGTCGGCAACCAGTTCTACGGGTCCAAGGGTTATCTCGTCATGGATGGCGACAAGTACTCTACCTTCCTGGGCCGGGATCAGAAGCCCGGACCGGCGGCGGAGGCGCGCGACGAGCACTTCGCCAACTTCGTCGCCGCCCTGCGGAGCCGGAAGCGCGAGGACCTGAATGCGGAGATCGAAGAGGGCGCGATCTCGTGCAACCTGGTGCACCTGGCGAACATCAGCTACCGGCTGGGCCGGACGCTGCATTGGGATGCGAAGAAGATGGAGTGCACCGGCGATGCGGAAGCGAACAAAATGCTGACCCGCGATTACCGCAAGCCGTATGTGGTGCCGGCGCAGGTCTAGCTGACGCGTGGGGAGGCGATTTCTAGGATTCGCCTCCCTCCTCGGTCGTCCACGCCGCGCTGAGAAAGAGGAGCGACATGCCGGCGTAGCCGATCACGAACGGCCATGCCGGCGCGAGCTTCAGGGCCGTGTCGCCGAACGTCCACTGGTAGGAGTGCATGAGCCCGCAGGCCGAGAGCAGCGCGGCGAGCGCCGACCACGCCGCCGCTCGCCGCCAGCGACGCTCGATCACGCCGACCACCGCCGCGGAGAGCACCATCGCGGTGAAGAGGAATCCCTGCTCGATCGCGAACGCGCCCGCAATCCACGTATCGCTCCTCTGGAACTCGCCGACGAGCGATTCGCTGAACGGCCCCGCGGGCCCTCCGAGCCCCGCGGCGCGCAGCCCGTTCTTCGCCATGAGCGCGCCCCACGCGCCGATCCCCGGCAGGAGGCCGACAACGACGGCGGGCGCATGCTCGCGTGGCGTGGCCTGAAATGCCTGCGCGACGATCGTCATGCCGATCCAGAGCACGATCGCCATCCCGGCCTCGATCGGGATCGCCCACGCGATCCAGGCCAGCGTCCCCGTGAGGCAGATCGCCGTCACGAAGGCGCCGTTCAGGATCGAGTACCCGGCGCGCGCGCCGATCGCCTTCCACCCGGGATGCCCGATGTAGATCGTCGTCGGGAACGCGGATCCAAAGAGCGCGGCCGAGACGCTCCCGATGCCGTTGATCGTCAACGAATACCTGGTGTCGTACGAGTCGCCGGCCGCTTCCGCCGACTCGATGTTCTGGAGCGAGCCGAGCACGTTGAACAGACCCATCGCGATGATGACCGATAGATACGGCAGCAGGTGTCCGCCGCCGACGGCGTCGATCAGGTCGCCGACGACGGGGAGTGGGGTGTGGAGGGTAGCCGGGGAGGGGCGCGCGCCAACCGGCGCGATCCCGGTAATCCAGCACAGGAGTGTCCCAAGCGTCACAGCCACGACACCGCCGGGAAGGTGTCCCTTGAAGCGCACGCGGCCGAAGTAGGTCAGCATCACGATCGCCAGCGTGGTCAAACCCACGACCGGATGCGCGAAGGTGCGGAAGAGGAAGCCGAGCGAGATGAACCCCAGGGCGATGCCCGCGAGGGTCGAGAGGAGCGCCGCCCGAGGGGTTGCCTTGCGCACCCGTTCGGCGACGAAGGCACACGCGAGCTCGATCACGCCGGTCGCGAATGTCGCCAGCAGACCCGCCTGCCACGCGACGCGCACGGGGTCGGCCGCGCCGGCTCGTTCGGCCAGGGCCTTCGCCGGCAGCATCACCAGGAACACGTGGGCAAACAGCGACACCGTGTTGATGCCGTACGGCAGCGCGCACACGTCCGTACGTCCCGTGCGCGCGGCGAGCGCGCGCGCCTGGAACGCGTACGCCACGTTGCCGACGAGGATGGAGATGGCAGCGGCTGGCAGCACCTGGCCGTAGAGGAGGTCGGGCGGGAACCCGAGGACGGTGCGACAGAGGGTGTCGATCAGCAGCAGCTGAACGAGATTGTCGAGGGCGAGGCCGAAGAACCCGTCGATGTCCCCCCGGACGATCCAACGCACACGCCTCACCTCGGCCGCTTGCGAGCCGGTGGGGTCCGGAGGTACTTGCGCAGCGGTGGCGGCGGCGCCGCCAGCCGCTTCAGCTGCGGGGCGAGGTCCTTCTCGGGGATGACCACTTCGACCAGCGCCGGGACGTCCTCGAGCTCCCTGACCTTCGCCAGCACGCCGCGCAGCTCCTTCACCGTCGTCGCGCGGTAGCCCTTCGCGCCGAACGCCTTGGCCAGCGCCAGGTAGTCCCACGCGGGTAGGACGTCGAAGGGGGCGAACGCGCCTTGCGGCGTGAAGGCGTTGATGTCCACGAACGCCTGCTCGATGGCGTAGCCCTTGTTGCTCATCACGAACACGACCGCGTTGCAGCGCTGACGGACGAGGCTCGAGAGCTCCTGGCAGATCATCATGAACCCGCCGTCGCCGGCGATCACGTACGGACGCTTGCCGCTGCCCAGGGCCACGCCGAGCGCGCAGCCGGTCTCGTGCCCGAGCGACCCCCACGCCGCCTGCGCGACGAAGCTGTCGCGCGGCAGGCCGAACAGGTTGCCGAAGACGTAGAGCGACGTGCTCTCTCCGAGCACGAGGACGATCTCATTGCGCAGCCGCTTGTCGCGCATCACGGCGGCGATCTCGTCGTAGAACCTGGTGTAGGTGAGCTCCGAGCCGGGTTTCCCCGCGGTGTTCTTCTCGGGCTCGACCGGCGGCAGCGAGTAGCGGCGGCGTGCCGAAGGTCCGGACCGAAACAGCTTCAGCAGGCCGTCGAGGAAGTCCGGCATCGTGACCCGGCGATAGTGCTGATAGCCGACGCGCGCTTCCTGATCGTTGACCTCGATCATCGTCCCGAAGCTGGCGGCCATGATGTCGAGATAGTCGTCGGTGATGATCGTGCCGAGCGCGATCGGGCAATCCGTGGCTTTCATCACGGCGCGCGTGAGGGCCGGAGACGCCGGACCGGCATAGGTGCCGATGAACTGGCGCTGCTGTTCGTCCAGGATCGTCTTGCCCAGGCTGGTCGTCGTGAAGTACAGGCCGCTGGCGTCCACGATCTGCTGCAGCGTTTTCTGCAGGCCGAATCGCTGGATTTCCACGCCCGCCCAGAGCACCGGCAGCGTCGGCCGCCTGGATGCGGCTCCAGGCCGCCTCGAGCGCCGATGCCAGTGACTTGGGTCGCTGGACGCGGGGATCGCCGCGAGCCTGCCCTTCGGCGGCGCACAGTCCATCGTGCCAGACGTCGTGGAGCCCTTCGAGATAGATCGGCCGGCGGTGCGTGAGCATCGCCACGATGGCGCGGTCGATCTGGGCCGGCGCGTCGGCGCCGGTTCGCAGGATCTCGGACGCCACCGTGACGTTCTGAAAAACGATCTGGTCGGCCCGCAGATCGCCGGTGCTGTGGTGGAAGAGGATCTTCTTGGTGTGCCCGAGCCGGCGATCCGCCGTGCTCGGGCTGGCGGAGATCACGACCACCGGCAGCCGCTCGACGAAGGAGCCCGCCGTGCAGTTCAGCAGGCTGAACGTGCCGACGCCGGTACTGCACGCAGGCCGCGCCGATGCCGCGGAAGCGCGCGTAGCCGTCGGCCGCATAGCCGCACCCGAGCTCGTTGATGGTGGCGATGCGGGTGATGCCCGGCGAGCCGTCCAGCGCGACGAGGAACGGCGACGCGTAGTCGCCGGGGACCGCGAAGAGATGCTCGAGCCCCGCCTGCTTCAGACGCGCGATGAGATAGTCGGCGACGTTCATGACTCAGCTCTCGTCTACGTTGCCCAGGCAGCTCGGCGTCGCAGCCTGCAGAGCCTTGGCGCAGTCGGCGCCCTTGCACTCGATGCAGCCGTCGAGGCTGCCGCACCCCGGACAGGGGTTCGGCAGGAGCGCGTACCCTTCTTGAGCCACGCCGGACGTTTCAGGCCGAAAAAGTCCTGCAGCGTCGATTCGGCCGTATCCAGCGCGCCCTCCACCCACCCCTGGCCGTACGAGTAGGCCTCGCCGACGATGTGAATGTCGTGCTCGGGGACGGGCTTGCGCATCCGGCACATGATCTCGTCCAGGCGGTAGTTCGCCTTCCATTCATGCCAGCCGCCGCCGTACGGATCTTCGTTCCAGGTGTGGTAGACCGCGGAATACGGCATCGGAATCTCCGGCAGCGCGTGCACCTCCGCCACCTGGCGGTTGGCGATCTGCACCATCTGCTCGGTCGCCGGGAACTCCATCGCCGGCATGACCGTCGTGACGCCGGGCTCGAGGCAGCGATGGCCGGTAGCCCGCGTACGGCATCGCCGTTCTCCAATCCCTTCCAGAACGGCACGGTACTGATGTCGTTGTAGCTCGCCATCAGCAGCGAGTTCATGAACGGCAGTCCGCCCTTCTGCTCGGCCTCGGTGCCGAAGTAGTACGTCTGGCGAATCGGCAGGTCGGTGACCGAGCGGCCGGCGACCAGGCCCAGTGAGCGCCACCACGGTGACTCGTAGGCCAGGAACAGCTTGAAGGCGCTCTGGATCAGCACCGACGGGATATTCGCCTGCAGCCAGGGATGCTCGAAGAACTCGCTCTCGACGAGCTCCAGCGACCGGCGCGGCATCGCGAGGATGACTTTCTTCGCGCGCACCTTGATGTCGGCGCCGCCCGCTTTCAGCCGGGTGCGGCGATCGGTCGTCACCGTCGGCTTGAAGATGAGCGTGTACGGGTACTCGCCTCGTGCCCTTCGCGATCTCGATCGCGGCGAGCCGATGATTCATCAGCACCCGGCTGCCTTTCGGCAGCCCGCCCGGCATCTGATTGAACCGATCCGCCAGCGTAATGGGGAGCTGGTCGTAGCCGTCGCGCAGCGTGAGGAATTGCGTCGTGTCGCCGTACTCGGTGGCCGGCAGCTGCGTGACGGCGTTGGCGTTGGCGACGTTGGCGTCGTAGCCGCCGGCGTCCTTCATGAACTGGTAGCCTTCGTTGCTGAGGACGCGGTACATCAGGTCCCAGAACCCGTAGTGCCACAGCGGCTTCCCGAACACCTTGAGCTTCATCAGGTCGCAGAGGCTCAGGTTGCCCATGCCCGGATAGATGTTGTTCATCACCTGGACCTGGAGGTTCGTCGGCCCGAGGCCGCGCTCGGACCACGCCAGGTTGTAGGGCACCTTGTCCGGGTCGGCGAGCTCGTGCAGCCGCAGGTGCCGGCCGCGCAGATAGAACAGGTTGCAGTTCGCGAAGACAGGCTTCGGGGCGCCCATCGGAAAGTCCTTGGTGGGGAGCTTCAGATGCGTCACCAGATCGGCGACCATGAATGTGCTGATCCGGGATGTAGCGCATGCCGCCGACTTCGGCCTTGACGTGCGGCAGTCCGGGCAGCGTCACCGTATACAGCCGGCCGCCGATGCGATCGCTGTACTCGAACAGCGCGACCCGCCACTTCGCGCCTTTCTCCTGCTGGAGCCGCCACGCGCTGTACGCGCCCGACACTCCTGCCCCTACAACCGCAACATCGAGATCCATGTGCATCTCAGAAGTAGAACTTCAGCCCGAACTGAACGATCCGCGCGTTGCCGGCGGTCAGGATCTGGCCGAAACCGCTCGATTCCCGCTGAATGTTCGGTGGGCCGAAATTCGGGTGGTTGAACGCGTTGAACAGCTCCGTGCGGAACTGGACCGACCGCCGGTCGTCGATCCGGAAGTTCTTGGCCAGCGTGAAATCGAAGTTCACGTACGCCGGGCCGCGCATGATGCCGATGCCGGCGTTGCCGAACGCCTGGGTCCCCGGGCTGAAGGCGGCGAACGCATCGGTGTTGAAATAGCGCGACAACGTTCGTTCGGATTCCGGCAGCACCGGATCGCCGACGAGGTTCGGGCGGGCCCGCCGCTCGCCGCCGATGTTGAGCACCGTCGATCCGCCGAGCGTCGCCGTCAGCGCGAGACCGCTCTGCGCCACGTGGATGCCGGTGAGCTGCCAGCCGCCGAGGAGAAACTCCATCGGGCCGGTCCAGTCGCTCCCGAAATGCCGGCCGCGGCCGAAGGGCAGCTCCCACACATAGCTCACGACGAAGCGGTGGGTCACGTCGAACTCGGCGGGACCGTACTCGGCGCGCAGGTTGTTGCCGTCCTGCGGCTCGCGGAACACGCCGGTGTCGAAGCCCGGGCCGCCTCCGCTCGTCGAGATGTGATCCGGCGCGCCGGTGAGCGCCTCCCCCCACGTATAGCTGACGAGCCCCGACAAGCCGTTCGAGAAGCGCTTCTCCAGGCGCGTCTGCAGTGACTTGTAGGTGGAGCTGACGCGGTTCTCCATCCACTGGATATCGCCGAAGTTCGGATAGGGCCGCGCGCCGGCCGACTGCGATCCGTCCGGGTTGGTGATGACGGCACGCTGGTTCAGATTGCGGAAGCCATTCAGCTTGGTGCCCTTGTTGCCGACGAACGCGACGTCGAGGACCAGGTCCGGCCTCAATTCGTACTGCGCGCCGATGTTGAACTGCTGGATGTAGGGCGTGCGCTGATTGGCATCCTGTGCGCGGCGTCCCACGGTCGGCGCGATGGCCCCGGGATCCAGGAGCCCCGAGGGATAGCCGTTGACCAGCTGGAACGGCGCAGCGGAGGCCACCGCGGCGGCGCCAGAGACGCGTCGCCTGCAGGAGATTGTCAATCAGGTACGGAGGGTTGAACCCGAGCAGACCCTCGCGGCCCTGCCGGACGGTGTGCGTGTAGAAGATCCCGTATCCGCCGCGTACGACCATGCGCTTCCACGGCGCGTAGGCGAACCCGATGCGCGGCGCGACGTTGTTGCGATCGGGGTGGATCAGCGCGCGCTCGAAGACGCTGCCGTCCTTCGCAAAGACCATGGTGCCGGTCGCCGGATCGAAATTCGCGAACTGGTTGTCCTTCTCGAGCGGCGGCGTGGCGTACTCGTAGCGCACGCCCAGGTTGGCCGTGAGCTTCGGCGAGAGGCGGTAGTCGTCCTGGACGAAGTAGAACTGCATGTTCTGTCCCTGATCCATGATCGTGAAGCTCGTCAGGGCGAGCTGGGACGGCAATCCCAGGAGCAGATCGCCGACGGCGCGGTTGGTGAAGCGGTTCTCGAAATTCATCCGCCCGATCGTCGCATTCAGGTCGTTGATGCGCGTCGACACTTTGAGGAACTCGGCGCCGAACTTGATGAAATGCGCCCCGCGGCTCAGGCTGAACGTCGCCCGCGGGTTCCAGGTCCGCGGGGTCTGGAACTGCGGCGTCGACGTGTGGCGGCCGACGGCGTCGAAGCCCTGGATGTTGACCTTCGGCACCCCGCCCACGATCCGGGGATCGTTCGGGACGTTCTTCAGGCCGACTTCCACGGCGCCATCGACGCCGAAGTTCGGCGGATTCGTGTAGTAGTCGCCGCACGACGCCCCGAATCGGATGTCCCCGACAAAGGTCGGGGAGATCGTCCAGGTGGCGCCGAGCGCCAGCCCCTGCGATCGATTGTCGTTCGATCCGAAGGCGTCGTTGAACGAGCCCTCCGCCAGCCCGAGCAGCGGCGCCGGACGGAACGTCAGGGTATCGACGAAGCTGTAGCGGCCGAAGATCGTGAAGTTCGGCGTGACCTGGTGGTCGATGCGGACGTCGAACTGATCCTGGCGCGTATCGGTGATGGGCGTCGACGCGTAGATCGGCTGCCCACCCGAGCTCGCGTTCGCGTCCGGGATGAGCGCGACGATGGCGGCGCCGACCGGGTCCCAGCGCTGTGGCGGGATCACCCACTGGCCCTGCGCGTTCTGGCTGAAGGCCGGGCGCCCGGCCGCGAACGGATCGACGACCACGGTGCTGAACAGGCCCGCCTTTTCCGCGGCCGTCGGCACCAGGCGGACGCGCGGGATGCCCTCGTGATCGCGCAGCCCCTCGTAGTCGCCGAACCAGAACGTGCGGTTCTTGACGAGCGGGCCGCCGACCGCCGCGCCGAACTGGTTGCGCTCCCGCTTCGGTTTCGGCGTGCCGAGCGCGTTCGAGAAGAAGTTGGACGCATCCAGCCTGTCGTTGCGCAGGAACTCGTAGACGCTCCCCCGCATCACGTTGGTGCCGGACTTGATCGTGGCGTTGACGACCGCGCCGGAGCTGCGCCCGTACTCGGCCGAATACGCGTTCGTCTGAATCTTGAATTCCTGCAACGCTTCGATCGACGGCTGCACGAGCTGGACGTTCTCGCCGCGAAACGAATTCGAGTAGGAGATGTTGTCGACGCCGTCGAGCAGGAAGACGTTGTTGAAGGTGCGGTTGCCGTTGACGTTCAGCACCCCCTTGAAGTTGACGCTGGACAGCCGCGGCGTGCCGGGCAGCACGCCGGGCGACAGCAGGGCGAGCTGGTTGTAGTCGCGGCCATTCAGCGGCAGCTCGACGATCTTCTTCTGGTCGATCACCAGGCCGCGCGAGGAGGTGTCGGTGTCGAGGAGCGACGTGGCGCCGACCACTTCGACCGTCTCGCTGAGCGCGCCGGGCTGGAGCGTGACGTCGATCCGCGCGACCTGCGCGACCTGCAGGGTGACGCCGGTCCGGACGATTTTCGAGAACCCGGCGCTTTCGGCGGTCACGGAATACTCACCGGGCCGAAGGCTGGGGATGACATAGAAGCCGGCGTCGTCGGTTTCGGTCTTGACGCTGATGTTCGTCCGGATGTTGGTCACGGTGACCGTGGCCCTGGCCACCAGCGCACCGGAGGTATCGCTGACGGTGCCGTTCATCGTCGCGGTTTCCTGTTGGGCGAACACGGTGAGCGGGAACGCGCCGACCGAAACCAGGAGCACCAGGAGCGGAAGCCGCAGACGTGTTCGCATGGCCTGCCTCCAAAGCACGCGGCAAGTAGTTGGGTGGGCAACAGCCGGCCTCGCGATCGCCGGCGTCCGTCCCGGGCACGAAGTCAAAGAGGGTACGAATTGACTGTAAACTGCCGGCGACGCCCGTGACCCGGCCGGGTAAACTCACCAGCGGGGCGCCGCAGCGGTGCAGTCATAGCCCGTGTCGCGGCGGAAAGTCAAACACTTCCAGAAGCGAATGACGCGCGTGGCGCACGGCGTCATGCCGATCACGCCGGCGGGAGGAGCTCGAGAATGCGAGCGTCGTACTATCGCGGGGCCCGGACTTTTCAGACCGGCTCGGCTCCGGTGCCGGTTCCGGGACCGGGGGAGGCCCTGCTGCGCGTGCGGCGCGTGGGCATCTGCGGCACCGACCTTCACATTTACCAGGGACATCTGGATCATCGCGTCCCCAGAGGCGGCATCATCGGCCACGAGATCTTCGCGGAAGTCGCGGCCGCGCCGGCGGGCGCCGGTTTCAGCGAGGGCGACCGGGTCGTCGTCGAGCCCCTGATCTTCTGCGGGACCTGCCGCGCGTGCCGGATGGGGGCGAGCTATCTGTGCTACCACCTGAAGGTGATGGGCGTCGATGCGCCGGGGGGTATGCAGGAGTACTGGGCGGTGCCCACGGCGCGGCTTCTGCGGATCCCGGACTCGCTCAGCGACGATGACGCCGCGCTCATCGAGCCGCTTGCGATCGCGACCCACGACGTTGCGCGCGCGCAGGTCAAGAGCGGCGACATGGTCGTGGTCTTCGGCGGCGGTCCGATCGGCTGCCTCATCGCACTCGTGTGCCGCCACCGCGGTGCGCGGCTCAAAGTCGTGGAGGTCAATCCTTATCGTATCGAGATGCTGAACAGCGCCGGCCTCGAGACCATCGGGCCCGATCAGGACGTCGTCCGCGCCGTCAATGAGTGGACCGGCGGCGATGGCGCCGACGTGGCGTTCGAGGTCAGCGGCAATCCGAACGCGGTCCGGCTCGTCACCGATGTGGTCCGGGTCTGGGGCACGGTCAACGTGATCGCCATCTACCCCGAACCCGTGCCCGTTCACCTGTACTCGGTCTTCGCGCGTGAGCTCACGGTGCTGGGCAGCCGGCTCTATACACGCGCGGCGTGGGAAGAGGCGATCCGGCTGGCATCGACGGGCGCGGTCGCCGTCGGACCGCTGGTGAGCCGCCGCATCCCGCTCGAGGAACTGCAGCAGGGGATGGAGGAGGTCCTTGCCGGCGGGCCCATCATGAAGATGCTCGTTGACCTCGGATGAAGGAGATTCAGGGGATCAGTGCAGCCTCAGGCTTCCCTGGGCGTGAATCATCGGGCGTTCACAGCCACGAGTGTTCATGCACCGGAGTGAACGCAGGTGCATGGGCCGCTGTGGTCCTGCGTCTCTACGAAGTGACGTCCGGGTTGGGAAGCATGAGCTCCCGAATCTGGCCATCGAGCTCGTGGCACGCGGTGATGAACTGGCGCAGCGTGCGGCGCGTCGGCGGAAAGGCAGTCGAATTCTTCGCGTGACAGCCCCTGCTCGGTCGACGCCCGGCGGAAGTCGGCGAACTTGTTCAGCGCCGACAGGATCTCCGGCGCGATCGGCTTGTCGATGCGGGGCTCCACGACGACGTCACAGGCGTTGAAGCGCTTCTGCCACGCGTGCGGCGGCGAGATGACGACGTCGCCGCCGATGAGCTCGCTCCAGTGCATGTGGTTCCGGAAGGCCGCCGACAGCAGACGCAGGCGATACCGCCGCTCCTGGAACAGCCCGTAGGTCTTCTTGAACACCGCCAGGCCGGCCCATTCGAGCACCCCGGGGTCCACGCTGATGTCCTGTTTGTCGGCGACGACTTTCAACCAGTCGTCCAGCCGGCCGACCATGATGGTGCACACCGGGCCCATGGTCTCGATGTCTTTCCCTTCCTGCTCACGCCGCGTCAGGCCGCGTTCCACCGCCTCCGCCACCGCAAGACACTGCGGCAGCGAAAAACAGACGGTGGCGTTGATGCTGATGCCGCGATACGTCGCTTCCTCGATCGCCGTGACTCCGGCGGCGGTCACGGGGATCTTGACGATGATGTTCGGGGCGAGCTGCGACAGGTGACACGGCCTGGCGCACGATGGCGTCGGCGTCGCGATAGTATCGCGGGTCGGTCTGAACGGAGAGCCTGCCGTTCTTCCCCTTGTGCGCGTCGAAGATCGGCTTCAGCAGCGCCGCACCCTTGATCGACATCTCGTCCACGACTCTCCACGCGATGTCGTGTTCGGTCGCCGTTGGCATCGCGCGCATCGAGCTCCTGGATCCGCTCCTTCCAGAGGTGCATCTCCTTCTTCAACACGTCCACGACGATCACCGGATTGCACGTCGCCCCGACAGCGCCGTGGTCGATGGAGTAGCCGAGCTCCTGCAGCGATGCCGAGTCGTTCCACAGGCACGTGGACGTCGTCTGCGTCATCTGATGCAGCGGGCTCTTGTACGCCGTCGCGGCCTTCGTCATGGTGGCCTCTTGAATAAAGGTTCCGCGGGGTTCCACAAGGTTCCGCTGGGTTCCACAGGGTTCTGTTCCGCTGGGTTCCTCTGGGTTCTGGGTTCGGTTCGCGGGTTCAGTTCCGCACGGTTCGGCGAACCCCGCCTGCGAACCCTGAACCTCGCGGAACCCTGAACCCTGCGGAACCCCGTGGAACTCGAACCTTGCGGAACCCCGTGGAACCCAGTGGAACCCCGCGGAACCTTGGTTCTACAGTCCTATGCTCCGCAGATATTGCCGGTTGCGTGTCGCACTCGCCACCGGCGAGCCCATGGCCGGCAGCACATCCTGCTCGACGACGATCCAGCCGTCGTAGCCCGTATCCTGAAGATCGCGGAGCAAGGCCGGAAAATCGACGCTGCCGCGCCCCAGCTCGCAGAAGAGCCCGCGACGAAGCGCCTCCTGGTAGTCCAACCGCTCGCGCCGGGCGCGCTCGGCGATCTGCGGCTCGCAGTCCTTGAAGTGGACGTGCCACGTCCGCGTGCGGTGGCGCGACAGCAACTCGATCGGCGATCCGCCGCCGTACGTCGCATGGCCGGAATCCAGACACAGCCCGACGAGCGACGGATCGGTCCTCTGCATGAGCGCGTCTATCTCGTCCGGCGTTTCCACGAAGCCGGCGCAGTGATGATGGAACACCGTGCGCAGGCCGGTCTCGTCGCGCACCGCGGCGGCAATCCGCTCGACACCTCTGGCCGCGTCGTCCCACTGGCGTCCGGTCAGACCCTGCGCCGGCTGCACGCGGCCGGCTGCGGCGGTACGGATCGGATCGGCCGTCGGTTCGTCCGACACAACGATGACGGGCCGCCGTCCGTCACCAACCGCCGCGAGCAGCCGCGCCGTCTCGACCGCGGTGCGCACGCTCCCTTCGTACGAACCGGGATCGGCCAGACGTGTCGTGACAAACGCGCCGACCATGGCGAGGCGCCGGCGGTCCAGGCGCTCCCGCAATGTCGCGGGGTCGGTGGGCATGAAACCCCAGTCGCCGAGCTCGGTGCCGTCGTATCCGGAGCCGGCGATCTCCTCGAGCACCTGTTCGTAACCCGGACTGGCGGCTTTCGATTCGAACTCCAGCACGCCCCACGAGCAGGGCGCATTGGCGACGGCGATCACTCAGGACTCCTCATCAGCTGTCAGCCCTCAGCACGGGCACTCGCACGTTTCGTCACAAGAACGTGCGCTCGGCGGCGCGGGCGCGAACGTACTCGGTCCTGGCGATCTGCACCGCGTCAATGGTCGAGACCTCGGCGACCGGCACGTCCCACCACGATTCGTATCCGCCGACCCGCTGCTCGCGATCGACGGGAATCACGATGGCCGTCGTGCGGTCGGAGGTGCGTGCGATCTCGAGCGCCTCCCGGATGGCCGCGGGAGTACACGCACGGATCGCGCGTGCCCCGAGCGACTCCGCGTTCGCCACGAAGTCCACCGGCAGCTCCTCGCCGGCGAGGAGCCCGGTCTCCGCGTCGCGGCAGCGATACTCCGTCGCGAACCCGGAGCATCCGACCGAGTGGGACAAGCCGCCGATGCTGGCAAACCCGTGGTTGTCGAGCACCAGAATCGTGAGACGGACCCGCTCCTGAATCGACGTCACGATCTCCTGCGCCATCATCAGGTACGAGCCGTCGCCGACGAGCACGTAGACCTCTCGATCCGGCGCGGCCATCTTGACTCCGAGACCCGCGGCAATCTCGTAGCCCATGCAGGAGTAGCCGTAGTCGAGATGGTACTGCTTCGGATCGCGCGCCCGCCACAGTTTGTGCAGATCCCCCGGAAGGCTGCCGGCGGCGTTCACGATGACGTCACGCGGTTCCGTGAATTCGTTCACCAGGCCGATCACCTCGCCCTGGCTGACGACCGGCGCGCCGCTGCCGCGATAAATGCGATCGACTTCCTGCTCCCACCGGGCCTTCTCGCCGGCCACGCGCTCGCGGTACTCCGCCGTGGTCTGCCAACCCGCCATCAGTGGCAGCCATTCCTCGAGCGCCGCCTTCGCGTCGCCGACGAGCGGCAGCGCCTGGTGCTTCCCGGCGTCGAACTCGGTGACGTTCAGGTTGATGAACCGCACGGCGGGATGCTGAAACGCGGTCTTCGACGCGGTGGTGAAATCGCTGAGGCGCGAGCCGACGGCGATGACGAGGTCCGCATCGCGCGCCAGCCGGTTCGCGCCGGGCGTGCCCGTCACGCCAACGGCGCCGAGCGCTTCAGGATGATCGAACGGCAGCGAGCCCTTGCCGGCCATGGTCTCGACGACGGCGATGCCGGTAGCGGCGGCGAAGCGCGCGAGGGTGTCCGGTGGCCTCGCTGTAGATGACCCCCCCGCCCGCGATGATGAGCGGAGTCTTCGCCGCCCTGAGCATCGCCGCGGCCTGCGCGAGCAGTGCCTGGTCAGGGCGTGGGCGGGCGATGGTCCAGACGCGCTTGCGGAACAGACCCTCCGGATATTCGAACGCCTCGGCCTGGACGTCCTGCGGCAGGCACAGCGTGACGGCGCCCGTCTCGGCCGGCGACGTCAGGATGCGGAGCGCCTCGGGCAGGGCCGTGATCAGCTGCTCGGGCCGGTTGATCCGATCCCAGTACCGCGACACCGGCTTGAAGCAGTCGTTCACCGACACGTCCTGAGTTCCGGCGGATTCCAGCTGCTGGAGAACCGGCGCAGGTCCTCTGGCCGCGAAAATGTCTCCCGGCAACAGCAGCACCGGCAGGCGATTGATCGTGGCCAGCGCCGCGCCCGTCAGCATGTTCGTCGCGCCCGGCCCGATCGAGCTCGTGCAGGCGAGCGCACGCCGCCGGTTGGCCATCTTGGCGAAGCCCACTGCGGAGTGCACCATGGCCTGCTCGTTCCGCGGGAGATAGACGCGCAGGCGATCCTTCGCCTGGAGCAGGGCCTGGCCGAGCCCGGCGACGTTGCCGTGGCCCATGATCGCAAAGCACCCGCCGAAAAACGGCTGCTCGTTCCCGTCCAGGCTGGTGTACTGCTGCGACAGGAATTCCACGAGCGCTTGCGCCATGGTCAGGCGTCTGGTCGATCGCATGGTCGTCACTGAGGCCCTTGATGGTGGTCAGCCGTGAGTCTCGCCGTAGCGCCGCCGCGACCGCTCGCGGCGCGGAGGCGGACGCGGGAAGCAGGTCCGAGCGCCAGTCTAGCAGCAGAGACGCCGGCCCGGCAAAGCCGTTCAGTCGCCTTGACAGTGCTCGCAACCGCAGACATATACTGCCGCCGGCCTCCGTCACGCGCGCTCCTGCCATCACCAAGCACGCCGCCGCGGGACCCTGAGACGCTTCCTCATGACCGACACGACCCCGCTGCTGCAGATGCGCGGCATCTGCAAGCAGTATCCCGGCATCCAGGCGCTGAACGACGCGGCTCTGGACGTGCGCGCCGGCGAAGTGCACGCGCTGCTCGGCGAGAACGGGGCGGGGAAGTCCACGCTGATGAAGATCCTCAGCGGCGCCGTGCGCCGCGATGCCGGCGACATTCTCCTGAACGGCCGGCCCGCCGATCCCGGTGATCCGAACAGGGCGCGGAAGCTCGGCATCAGCACGATCTACCAGGAGCTCAGCCTGGTTCCACACCTTACGGTGGCGGAGAACATCTTCCTGGGCAAGGCGCCGACACGGTGGCCCGGCGTGCTCGACTGGCCGCGAATCCGGCGTGAGGCGGCGCGAATACTCGGCGGCCTGGGTGTGTCGCTCGATCCCGATGCCCCCGTACGCAGCCTTCGTCTCGCGCAGCAGCAGATGGTCGAAGTCGCCCGGGCGCTGGCAGACGACGCGCGCATCCTCGTGATGGACGAGCCGACGTCTTCCCTGAGCGAGCGCGAGATCGCCCAGCTCTTCGAGGCGATCAAGCGGCTGACCGCAGGCGGCGTCGCCGTGGTGTACATCTCGCATCGCATGGAGGAGGTGTTCCGCATCGGGCAGCGCGTCACCGTGCTCCGCGACGGATGCCACGTGGCCACACGGGACATCGCGGACGTGACCGTGCCGCAGCTGGTCCGGCTGATGGCGGATCGAGACGTGAGCGACCACTACCCGCGCCGCGCGCACGCGTGCGGCGACGAGCTCCTCCGCGTCGAGGGGCTCGGCAGCGGCGCGCTCCGGGACGTCTCGTTCGTGCTCCGGCGCGGAGAGATCCTGGGGATCGCGGGACTGGTCGGGGCCGGCCGCACCCGGCTCGCCCGCGCGATTGCCGGCGCCGACCGTGTCGATCGCGGCCGCATCGTGATCCGCGGGAAGACGGTCCGGATCGGCTCGCCGGCCGATGCGGCGCGCGCCCGGATCGCGTTCCTCCCGGAAGATCGCAAGCAGCAGGGGCTCGTGCTGGGCCTCGCCGTGGAGCGCAACGTCGCGATGTCGCACCTCCGCGCGCTGTCGTGGTTCGGCGTCATGGACCGCGGGCGCGAGCGGCGCGAGGCCCAACAGGCGATTGTCGACCTGCGGATCCGCACGCAGGGACCCGAACAGGCGGTGGTGCACCTGAGCGGCGGCAACCAGCAAAAGGTCGTGCTCGCGAAGTGGCTGGCCGCCCGCGCCGATATCTTCATCTTCGACGAGCCCACGCGCGGGATCGACGTTGCCGCGCGGCACGATATCTATCTCCTCATGAATCGCCTCGTCGAGGAGGGGGCGGGCGTCATGATGATCTCGTCGGATCTGCCCGAGGTCCTCGGGATGAGCGATCGCGTGCTGGTCATGCGTGCCGGCGCCGTCCAGGCGGAGCTCTCGGCGGACGACGCCACCGAGACCGCCGTGCTGCAGGCTGCCTTGGGGATCGCCTCGTGAGCGCCGCGGTTGATTCGTGACCTCTCGCCCCCTGTTTTTGCGGTCGAGACGGCAGCTCGGAACGTTCGCCGGGCTGCTGGCCCTGTGCCTGACGCTCTGGGCCGCGACGCCGCACTTCCTGACGGTCTCGAACCTGCTGAACGTGCTCGAGCAGACGGCGATCAACGCCATCGTCGCCGTCGGCATGACGTTCGTGATCATCTCGGGCGGCATCGATCTGTCGGTCGGATCGATCCTGGCGCTGTCGGGGATCGCCCTGGGAAGCGCGCTTCAGGCCGGGGTCCCCATGTCGATCGCCATCGCGCTGGCGCTGGCCGTGGGCCTGGCGTGCGGCCTGGTCAACGGCGGGCTCGTCACGTTCGGCCGACTGCCGCCGTTCATCGCCACACTCGGGATGATGAGCGTCGCGCGCGGCGCGGCGCTCATGCTGGCGGAAGGACGGCCGATCTCCGGTTTCGACGACAACTTCCGGTCGCTGGCCACAGGACAGGTGCTGCTGTTGCCGGGGCCCGTAATCATTGCCGGCCTCATCTATGTCCTGGCGCATTTCGTGCTCGGCCACACCGTTTTCGGACGCGCCGCGTACGCCATCGGCGGCAACGAGGAAGCCGCGCGGCTATCCGGCGTGCAGGTCCGGTTTCACAAGACCGCCATTTACGGAGTCGCCGGCCTGATGAGCGCCGCGGCGGCCGTCATCCTCACCGCGCGCCTGAACTCGGCGCAGCCGACGGCAGGCACGATGTATGAGCTCGACGCGATCGCGGCGACCGTGATCGGCGGAACGAGCCTGCTGGGGGGCGAGGGGACCATCATCGGCGCGCTCATCGGCGCGCTCATAATGGGGGTGCTCAGGAACGGGCTCAACCTGCTCGATGTGTCGTCGTTCTTTCAGCAGGTGGTCATCGGCGTCGTGATCATCGGCGCGGTCCTGGTGGACATGTCGCTGAAGCGCCACCGGCGGTAAAGCGCTCGTGGCGTCCGGCTTCAGCCGGGGTCCCCGGCGCGCGTCGTGTGCGCGCTGGGGTGGAAGCCGGACCAAGGCGGAACGGGAGGAAATGCATGTCACGGCTTGCCAGCGGTGTGTCGATCGGACTCGTGGTGCTCGGACTTGCCGCCGGCTGCAATCGCGGCGGCTCGACTGAAACCGGCGCGGCGCCGAAAGTCGCGTTCGTCATGAAGACGCTCAACCATCCGTTCTTCCTCGACATGCAGCGCGGCGCGCAGGAGGCTGCCACCCGGGAGGGTCTTCAACTGGTGGTGCAGGCCGCCGAGCGCGAGATCGACGTCGAAAAGCAGATGCAGATCATCGAGAACCTGCTCCAGACCGGCATCCGCGCGCTCATCGTCACGCCGAGCGGCTCGCGGGAGATCGCGTCGGCGATCGTAAAAGCGAACCGCGCGGGCGTCCCCGTCATCGTCGTGGACACGCGTGTCGACCCCAAGGCTGCCGAGGACAACAAGCTGCAGCTGGCGTCGTTCATCGGTTCCGACAACTACGAGGGCGGACGCCTGGCCGGCGAGTATCTGGCGAAGTCCACCGGAGGGAAGGCCCGCGTCGCCGTCCTCGAGGGCATTCCCGGGCACGAGACCGGCGACTCCCGCCTCCGCGGGTTTCGCGAAGCCCTCCAGCAGCATCCCGGGATGACCATCGTGGCGAGCCAGCCGGCGAACTGGGAGCGCGATCTGGGCTTCACGGTTTTTCAGAACATGCTCCAGGCCCACCGCGACATCGACGCCCTGTTCGCCTGCAGCGACCTGATGGCGCTCGGAGCGGTCGAGGCGATCGCGGCGGCCGGACGCTCGGGCAGCATCCGCGTGGTCGGCTTCGACGCGCTGGACGATGCCCGCAAGATGATCGATGCGGGCCGCATGGAGGCGTCCGTGGCGCAGTCGCCGCGCGACATGGGGCGGATCGCCGTCGAGAGCGCCGCACGGCTGCTCCGCGGCGAAGCCGTCACGGCGGAGCAGAAGGTCCCCATCGCGCTGGTGACGAAGAGCGGGACGGGAAGCTGACGTCGGCAGCATCGCTAAAAACGAAGGAGAGCGTGTGGCGGACACTACAGGCAGAGCGAAACTGAATGTCGGGCTGATCGGCCTGGGCCGTCTCGGGCGCGTGTATGCCCGCGACCTCGCGACGCGTATCGCGTGCACGCGCCTCGTCGCGGTCTCCGACGTGGACCAGTCCGCCGTCGATAGAATCACCGGCGAATTCGACGTCCCGCTGGGGACGACCGATCCGGGCGCCGTCATCGGCGATCCGTCGGTTGACGCGGTCGTCATCGTCACGCCGACGAGCACGCACCGCGAGGTGACTGAAGCCGCGGCGGCGGCGGGGAAGGCGGTCTTCTGCGAGAAGCCGCTGTCGATTGCGCTGGACGAGGCGGTGGCGGTACGCCGGGCCGTCGAGCGGTCCGGCATTTTCTTTCAAATGGGGTTCATGCGCCGGTTCGATCGCGGCTTCGCGGCGGCCAAGCAGCGGCTGGATGAAGGCGTCATCGGCGATGCGGTCGTCTTCAAGTCCACGTCGCGCGATCCGTTCCGGCCGTCGGTGGAGTACGCCGATCCCAGGACCAGCGGCGGCCTGATCCTCGACATGGGGATCCACGACCTCGATCTGGCCCGATGGTACATGGGCGAGGTGGCGGCGGTTCAGGCTGTCGGCGGCCTGCTGGCCTATCCCGAGCTCGGCGCAGTGGGAGACATCGACAACGCGATCATCAGCCTCGTGTTCGCCAGCGGCCGCCTGGGCGTGATCGATCTCACACGCAACGGCATCTACGGCTACGACATCATCACCGAGCTGCTCGGTACAAAGGGCACGCTGAGGGTCGGGTATATCCGGGAAACGCCGCTGATGATCATGACGAAGGGCGTGGTGGCACACGACACCGTTCCGTATTTCATGGAACGCTTCGGCGAGGCCTACACGGCGCAGCTCGAGAACTTCGCGCAGAACGTGCTGCAGGGCCGGCAGCCCCCGATAACCGTCGATGACGGCATCGAAGCGCTGCGGATTGCCGTGGCGGCGACGCGGGCGCAACAGACAGGTCAGCGGGTCGAGGTCGCGCCGTGAAGAATGTCCCTCTGCTGCACACCCGTGCCCTCGCTGCCGGACGGTCCGGAACACAAATCTCCGTGACGCCGCGGCAGGCGAAATGGGAGCGCGTCGGCTTCGCCGTGCGGCAGATTGCCCGCGGGGATACGTGGCGCGGTCGAACCGGCCGCCGCGAAGCATGCCTGGTCCTGCTCTCCGGTCTCGCGTCGGTCAGCTGGTCGCCCGGCGGGCGCCGGCCGGTACGCCTGGGCCCTCGTCGTGACGTCTTCACCGGCTACCCGCATGCGGTGTACCTGCCTCCGGGCACGGCCTTCGAAGTGCGAGGCACACAACGTTCCGAGATCGCCGAATGCACATCGCCAACGGCCCGGCGGTTCCCGCCGCGAGAGATCAGGCCGGAGGATTGCGGGCTGGAAGTGCGCGGCGGCGGAAACGCCACGCGCCAGATCATCGACATCCTGCCGCCCGCCGCGGAGGCCGATCGTCTGCTCGTGTGCGAGGTGCTGACACCGGCGGGAAACTGGTCGAGCTATCCTCCGCACAAACACGATCGGCACGCGCCGCCGGTCGAAGCGGACCTCGACGAGACGTACTACTATCGATTCAGTGGTCCGGACGGGTATGGAATTCAGCGGCTCTACACCGCCGATGGACGGTCGGATCAGACGCTCAGGGTCACCGACGGCGATCTCGTCATCGTCCGCGACGGGTATCACCCGTTCGTCGCGGCGCCGGGATTCGACGCGTACTACCTGAACACGCTCGCCGGCAGCTTTCGCTCGATGGCGGCGACCGATGACCCGCGCTACGCTCACCTGCGCGCGAGCTGGCCCCCTCCCGACGCGAGAGTCCCCATGATTCCGCGCCCTGCGGCCGGTCCCGCGCGTCCGCGCTGAGGCCGCGGGCTCGTTGCGTGCGGCGTCGCGCGATCGATCAGGTGGTCCAGCTGCGACGGCCGACCTGATCGATCGGCACGCAGCCGTCGTAGGCGCCGGGCACCGGATCGTAGTGGAGCACGTTTTTCCCGACCTGTTCCGACGTGAAGTAGCCGAGCACGGTCACGGATCGCAGCAGTTCGAACGAGCTCGGATTCCGGCCCTGCTGAGCGGCGGCGATGCTTCGCAGCACGGCGTCCTGTTGCGCTGCCGTGAGCGCCGCGAACGACGCACCGTGCGCTGAACCGGCCGCTCTCTCGATCTCGTCGAGCGCGCTGACGAGCAACTGCCGGTCGGCCGGGCTCATGAACTCGCCGTAGAACCGATCGATGAAGGCCGGCACGCCGACATCGATGGCGCCGGGTGTGTCGGTCCGCGGCAGGATGCGCTCGGCCGCCGCGCTGACGAGCGGCCCCTGGGCCGCGGTGAGATAGGTCCGGGTGGCGGGCGTCTGCGCGCGCCCGACGATCGACAGCCACTCCGGGGAGAGCGCGACCCCGGCCAGCAGGGCCGCCCGTCGAATCGCCTCACGACGACCGATCAGCGCTGCGTTCGACTTGTCCGCCGTAGCCTTGGCGAAGGTGGACTGTTCGAGCTCTCGCGTCATGTTTGGTTACAGGTTTCGCTTGTTGATCTCGCTCACGGCGTGGTCGCAGGCGCGGGCGGTCAACGCCATGTAGGTGAGGGATGGATTGACGCACGACGCCGACGTCATGCACGCGCCGTCGGTCACGAAGACGTTCAGCGCCGCGTGCACCTGGTTCCAGCCGTTCAGCACCGACGTCTTCGGATCGCGCCCCATCCGCGCGGTCCCCATCTCGTGAATGCACAACCCCGGCGCGCTCCCGTCGTCGAACGGCGTGACATTCCTGAGGCCCGCGCGTTCGAGCATCTCGGCGGCCGCGCTCATCATGTCCTTGCGCATGTTGAGCTCGTTCGTCTTCCACCCGCAGTCGAAGGTGACGGTCGGCAGCCCCCATTTGTCGCGCAGCGTGTCACTCAAGAACATCCGGTTCTCGCGATACGGCAGGCACTCGCCCCATGAGCCGATGCCGAACCGCCAGGGGCCCGGCGCGATCAGGTCCGCCTTGAGATCCGCGCCGAACGCGCTCAGCTCCTTGATCCCGCGGGCCCAGTTCTCGCGGCTCGCGCTGCCCTGATAGCCGAATCCGCGGACGTAGTCCTTCTGCGTCGACCGGGCGTCGAGGTTCCGGAATCTCGGAATGTAGATGCCGTTCGGGCGCTGGCCCTTGTAGAAGCGATCGCCGAAATCATCCGACAAGCCGGTGGCGCCGACCCTGAAGTGATGATCCATCAGGTTGCGGCCGAGCTCGCCGCTGTCGTTGCCGAGGCCGTTGGGAAACCGCTCCGACTTCGAGTTGAGCAGGATGAACGTGGAGGCGATGGCCGAGGCGCACAGGAAGATCACCCGCGCGAAGTATTCCGAGGTCTGGTTCGTCTGCGCGTCGACGATGCGGACCCCGGTGGCCTTGCGGGTCTTCGGGTCGTAGATCAGCCCGGTGACGATCGAGAACGGGCGCAGCGTCAATCGGCCCGTGGCATACGCCGCCGGCAGGGTGGCCGCGTTGCTGCTGAAGTAGGCGCCATACGGGCAGCCGCGAATGCAGCGATTGCGATACTGACAGGTGCCGCGGCCGTTGTGCGGCTGCGTCAGGTTCGCGACCCGTCCGATGATCATGGCCCGGCCATCGAAGGCCTTGGCGATGCGCTCCTTGACTTGCCGTTCCAGGCAGTTCATCTGCATGGGCGGCAGGAACTGGCTGTCCGGCAGCTGCGGAAGCCCTTCACGGCTGCCGCTGATGCCGGCAAACCGCTCGACGTGATCGTACCAGGGGGCGGTGTCCTTGTAGCGGATCGGCCAGTCGACGCCGTGGCCGTCGCGCGCGTTGGCCTCGAAGTCGAGATCGCTCCAGCGATACGACTGCCGGCCCCACAGCAGCGAGCGGCCGCCGACGTGATAGCCGCGCATCCAGTCGAAGCGCTGGACTTCGGAGTAAGGATTCTCGACGTCGTTGACGAACCAGTGCGCCGACGCCGGGTGCGTCGTGTATCCCGTGCGCGCCTGCTTGTCCTGCGTCGCGAGATCCGCCACGGGCAGGCGGTTGCGGCCCGCGAACTCCCAGCTCTCCGTCATCGCGGTCGGATAGTCGGGATGCTTGACGTCGCGGCCGCGCTCGAGCACGAGCGTGCGGAGCCCTTTCCCGGTCAGTTCTTTGGCCGCCCACCCTCCGCTGATGCCAGACCCCACGACGATCGCGTCGTAGGTGCGTTCGGCTGTGCCGGCTCCTTGGATGAACACGGCCGGAAGGATATCGAGGTCAACCCTCGAACGCAAACCCGGCCCTACCGCACGAGCGCAGCGAGCCCTTCGACTCGCGTAATCCGGTGCGCTCGCTCAGGGCAGGCCGCCCCTACAATCAATCGTGCGGTACGCCGGGACTTGGATTTGGATTCTTCTCGTACACCCTGAAGTCGGTGAGCCACAGGGACTCGTTCTTCAACAGCGGACTCTGGCCCACGGGGACCTGGTTCAACCGTCCGCCGGCCAGACTTCGGTAGATACCGAACTTGCTCCTGATGTACGAGGTCCCGATCCGCCACATATCGATGTTCTCGTCCGTGAAATCGATCAGGACCCTCCCGTCGCTGATGCGCGTGATCTGGACTGAGTAATGGCCATCGTGCCGGTAATGGACTTCCTCACGAACCTGCACCCATTCGTTCTCGAAATCCGACAGAGGAATGTTGTCCACGATCGTTCCCTTGCCCGTGGTCGCGCCGTCGACAGAATGAATGATCTGCATTCTCTGGTTCGATCCCGAGCTGTTCGACCGCGGGGTAATCGTGATCACCGGACTGCCGATGTTCGGGCCGTCCTGGCCCTTGATCTGGTGAATGTGACCGAAGTTCTGCGTTGGCTGGAATCCTGTCGGCAGCTTGAACTTCCATTCCAGGATCTGCCACTCGTCCCAATTGCCCTGAACCTTCGCCCACGTCGAGTTGTTCGTGATCGATTTCATTTCGTTGCGCTGCCGGTCGACCGTGCCGGAGCTGCAGCGATCGCCATCGATGACCGGATCGATGTGAATGTCGAATCGAAACACATGCCGATTGAGGAAGAAATCCGGGTCCACATCGCCGTGAACGCCATCGCTGTGCCCCCCATAGCCTCCCGTGCAATTCGGGTTTTCTGTGAAGTCGAACCCGAACGTTCTCATGTACCGGTTGATGTCCTCGTCCGGCATGCCCGCGAGCGACGGATCCGCGTCCATGGCGGTCGAGCGGAGATAGCCTTTGCATCCGGGACCGAGCAGGGGTCTTCTCGTGCACGTCGTGCCGGCTTTCAGCCAACCCGTGGTCTCCACTGTCGGGTAGATGTCATCGAGCGTGAACTGAATGACGTGCGTGTCAGCTGGAGGAAGGTCGTCGAACTTCACGAAATTCGTGGAGTCCACGGCGCAACCTGTTTTGCCCTCGCTGGCCTCGACATGCGTCAACCAGTCCACTCCGTTGACGGTGGCGGAGAGGATGCTGGTCAGGGCCGGGCTCCGATCACCGCAGTTGCTGAAGTTGACGATGAAGTGTCCAAGGTCCGTCGTGATGGGCGTGGTTTTGGAGATCGTGTACGTCCATGTCGAGCCGCCCCCCGCCTGGGAGGTCTCGACCACGACATTGTAGGAGCCAGGATCCTTCGGCTTCGTCGGCCGCGCAGCCGCCCTCTGGCTGTCGAGCGTCGTGGTGAGGTTCGGCGCAGTCAGCAGGAGGCTAAAAAGGGCAGAGAGGAACAGAACGCGGCGGCATGCGTGAGAGCTCATCAGGATGCTCCTTCGACAGACGCGTGTCGACCCGGGAGCTTGGCATACGTGACCGATAAAGTAAACGCAGCTTGGGAGTTTGGCTGGACCGCGTTATCGCCCCGGGAACTGGGGCCGGTCCACAGGCTTTTGCGGTTCCGTTCGTAAGGTGACGGGGCGCGGGTGGCGCATGTCTACTGCGATAAGTACCCAGCAGATGCCGGTCACAATGCTCGCCGCGATTATCCAAGGCAGTGCGATCTCGAGTTGCGGTGTCGAGATCACAACCGCGAAAACTGTAAGCGGTTCCGCGACAAACGTCATCAATCTGGCCCTTTCGTGGGAGTACCAGTGAGACGCTGCCAGCCCCGTGCCGCCCGACAAAACCAGCCCAGCCGCGCGGAGCGAACGTGAGCCCCTACCGCGCGAGCGAAGCGAGCGCGGCCTATACCGGCGAGCGTAAGCGAGCCGGCCCTACCGTGGCCCTCCGATGCGCACCATCGGCACGTACGTCGCGTCGCCGTACTGCACGCTCAACACATTCCGCACGTACCACGTGCCGGTCGACGGCCGATAGACCGCGATGTCGGTCAACCCGTCGCCGTTGTAGTCGGTGGGCACGGCGGTGTCGCCGGCGTCGCCGAACATCACCGCGAACTGATTGCGCACGTACCACGTGCCCGTCGACGGCCGGTAGACCGCGATGTCCATCCTGCCGTCGCCGTCGTAGTCGGCCGGCTCGGGAATGTCGCCCGCGTCGCCGAACGACACGGCGAGCTGGTTCCGCACGAACCACTGCCCGGTCGACGGACGATAGACCGCGATGTCGGCGACGCCGTCGGCGTCGTAGTCGCCGGGTACGGGGATGTCGCTGGCGTCGCCAAACTGCACCGCGAACTGATTGCGCACGAACCACTGTCCGGTCGACGGCCGGTACACCGCCACGTCCATGACGCCGTCGCCGTTGAAGTCCTGCGGCACCGGCTTGTCGCCGGGGTCGCCGAAGTGCACCGTCGGCTGATTGCGCACCAGCCAGTCGCCCGTCGACGGCCGATACACCGCGACGTCCATCCGGCGGTCGCCGTCGTAGTCCGCGGGCACCGGCACGTCACCCGTCACGCCGAACGTCACGGTGGGCAGATTCCGAACGAACCACTGGTTCGTCGCCGGCCGATGCAGCGCGATGTCGGCGGCGCCGTCGCCGTCGTAGTCACCCGCGATCGCGAGCGGAATCCCCGGCGTGACCGGCACCGGGATGTCCCGGGCGTCGCCAAACTGCACGGCAAACTGATCCTTCACGAACCACTGTCCCGTGGACGGCCGATAGACCGCGACATCGATCGTCCCGCTGGCGTCGTAATCGCGCGGCACCGGCACATCGCCCGCATCGCCGAACTGCACCGTGAACTGGTTGCGCACGAGCCACTCGCCCGTCGCCGGCCGGTACACCGCGATGTCGGTCGTGCCGTCGCCGTCGTAGTCGCCCGGCACGGGCCGGTCGCCGGCGTTTCCGAACACGAAGGGAAGCTGCCCCTGCACTTCCCAGATGCCCGTCGAGGCCTGGAAGACCGCCAGATCGTCAATCCCGTCGCCGTCGTAGTCGCCGAGCGACCGGGACGAAGCCCGGGCCGCCGAAGGTCACCGCAGATCGGTCGAGCACGAGCCAGTCGCCGGTCGACGGCCGGTAGACCGCGATATCCGTGGCCCCATCGCCGTCGAAGTCTCCCGGGACCGGGATGTCGCCATGCTGGCCCCACACCACGTTCAACTGGTTCTTCACGTACCATCGGCTGGTGGACGGCCGGAAGACCGCGACGTCCTCGACGCCGTCGCCGTTGTAGTCGCCCGACACCGGGACGTCGCCCGGGTCGCCCCACTGCGCGACCGCCTGGCCGCGGATGAACCACTGGCCCGTGGCCGGCCGATACACCGTGATATCCGCCATGCCATCACCGTTGAAGTCGCCGGTGTGGATGATGGGATTCACTGTCAGCAGGAACGACGCGGGCGCTGTCAGGGTGCCGTCGCTGACGCTGACCGTGATCGTCGCCGTGCCGAGCGCCGCCGGCGTGATCGTGAGGGTCCGGCTGGCGCCGCCGCTCGAGACGGCCAGCGCCCCATCCGGAACGACCGCCTGATTCGAAGAGACCGCCGTGACCAGCAATGCCGTCGCGGCAGTTTCCGGGTCGCCGATCGTGAAGGAGACCACCCGGCTCGTGCCTAGCGCGACCGCCTGGGCTGCGATTGCCGACACCGTGGGCGGGTCGTTGTCCGCCCCCACCGTCAGCACGAACGTGTCCGCCATGCTCCCGCCGGCCGTCTTGGTCACCGTGACGGTGACGGTCGTGGCGCCGGACGCGTTGGCCACCGGCGTGAGCGTCAGCGTGCGCGACGACGCCGTATCGGCGCCGACCGAGATGCCGCCGTTGGTCAGGACCAGCGCGTTGCCGGACGTCGCCGTCACGGAGTCGAACGCCGAGGCGCCGTCGCCGATGTGGAACGTGAAGGTGAGCGGCGTGTCCTCGTTCGTCGACTTGTCCGTGATGTCCTGCACCGCCGGATCGGCTTCGAACGCGCCGATGTCCACGGTCTGCGTCGTGTTGACGTCGCCGTCATCGCGCACGCGCGCGAAGCCGGGCCCACGCTGGTCGGTCGTCAGGCCGGCCGTCGAGGTTGCCGCGTTGTCGCCCGCGTCGAGCAGCGGACTGTTCGACAGCGGCGCGTGGGTGGCGGTCGGGCCCCCGTTGTTCTGCAGCGGGCCGAGGTGCGGATTTCCCGATAGCACGTTGTTGCCGGTTTCAGTCGTCGTGCCGGGCGTTCTCGACATGGTCGTCGTCCGAGTCCGTCGCGGTGTTGCCGGCGATGACGCTGTTGGTCACGGTCAGGTCGCCGTAGTTGACCGTGCCGCCACCCTCGTGATCGGCGTGGTTGGCGGTGATCGTGACGTGGACCAGGGACATGACGGCTTCCGGCCCGTTGGCCACGCCGCCGCCCTGGTCCTCCGTGGTGTTGCCCGAGATCGTGCTGTTGGTGATCGACGTCAGCGAGAAGAAATCAGTGAGCACGCCGCCACCCGGCCCCGGCGAGATATTGCCCGACACCGTCGAGTTCTGCACCGTCAGCGTCCCGGCGTTGTAGATCCCGCCGCCGGCATCCAACGCGGTGTTGCCGCTGATGGTCGTGAACTCGACCGTCGCCGTCCCCTCGTTGCAGATGGCGGCGCCGATCACGCCGGTGCTGCCGGTGATCGAGCTGTTGCGGACCGTGAGCACGCCGAAGTTCTCGATGGCGCCCCCCTCGAAGTCGCCGAACGCGTTCTCGAAGTTCAGCCGATCCAGCGTCACCGTCGCGAAGAAGTCGACGGCGAGGATCGTCGTCGTCCCGCCGCCGCTGATGACGATCCGCTCGTCGGACGGACCGGTGATCGTCAAGTCCTTGTCGAGGTACAGCTCCGATTCCAGGACGATCGTGTGCGGTCCGGATCCGGCGATGTCGAAGGTGATCGAATCGGCTCCGCAGGCGTTGACGATCGCCTCGCGCAGCGTGCCGGGGCCGTCGTCGGCCGTGCTGGTGACCGCCGCGTTCGCCGTGCAGGCGGTGTAGGTAAACGGTGATGAGCAGCCCGACGTGTTACCGGCGGCATCGGTGGCGGTGGCCGTGAAGTCCGTATCGGAGTTGTTCGCCACGCTGACCGTCAGCCCGGGCGAGTTGAAGTCCGCCGCGGTCCCGGTGGCCGCCGGGATGCCGCTGCAGTCCGCGGACGCATAGAGGGTCACCGTCGAGTCCGCCTCCGCCGTGCCGAGCAGCTCCGGGCTGGTGTCGCCGGACGGGGAGGGCGGCGAGGAGTCGTCGATACTCGGCGTCGAGGGCGGGGTCGAGTCCTCGGTGTATGTGAACCCCGATGAGCACGCGGAGGTGTTTCCGGCGGCATCCGTGGCGGTCGCCGTGAACGTCGTCGAGCTGTCCTCGCTGACGTTGACGGTCAGCCCCGGCGAGCCGAAGTCGGCGGCGCTGCCCGTGGCCGCGGGGCTGCCGGTGCAGTCCGCGGACGCATAGAGGTTGACGGTCGAGCCCGTCTCCGCGGCGCCGAGCAGCTCCGGGCTGTTGTCGTTGGCCGGCGACGCTGGTGACGAGCTCGCGATCGACGGCGCGCCTGGCGGGGTGGCGTCGTTGGTAAAGGTCACCGACGTCGTGGAGCAGGACGACGTCGCCCAGCCGGCGGCGTTGGTCGTCGTGGCGTAAAACGTCAGCGTCTGGTCTGGCGGGACCGCGACCGTGATGCCCGCTCCCTCGAACTGTGCCCCGGTGCCCAAGCCCGCCGGCGCGCCCGAGCAGTCACTGGTCGTGTACAGCGTCACGGTTTGTGTGTCTCCGTTGACCGTGCCGGACACTGCCGGGTTGCCCGCGTTCGCGGGCGAGGCGGGCGTGGTCGCCAACACCGTGGGCGGATCGACTGTCGTGGAGTTGCGGAAAACGACGAGGAAGCCGGGGGTGCTGACCACGTTGCCGATCAGGTCGGGACTGCCGTCGCCGTTGACGTCGCCGACAGCCGCGTCGGTGATGACCGCGCCGGTGAAATCGGTGTACGTCGCGAAGAACGGCGCCGCGAAGTTGCCGTCGCCGTCGCCGAGCAGGACCGAGAGGTTGTCGCCGAACCGGTTGGCGGTGACGAGGTCGAGGTGGCCGTCGCCGTCGATGTCGCTGGCGACGATGGCGAACGGCGAGCTCTGCGCCGGGCCGGTGATGAACGGCGAGCCCGCAGCGGGTGCCAACCCGCTGAGGGGACTGTTGAGCAGCACGGTCGTCCGGTTGTCACGCAGCGCCGGGTTGCCCAGGGAGTTGTCGCCGGAGTCTGCCGTGGCGATGTCCAGCCGGCCGTCCCCGTTATAGTCCCCGAGCGCGACCTTGCGCGGCCCCCGCGCAGTGACGTACGCGGACAGGTAGGGGGGAAGCGGTACCCCGAAGCCGCCGTCGCCGTCGCCGGCCAGCAGCGTGATCGTGTTCCCGTCGGTATTGGCGACGATGACGTCGAGTTCGCCGTCGCCGGTCACGTCTCCGACCGCGACGCCGCGCGGCAGCGCACCGGCCGCATAGCTGGTCGCCGCCGCGAAGCCGCCGCTGCCGTCCCCGAGCAGGATCGACACGTTGTTCCCGTTCTGGTTGGCGGTGACGAGATCGAGATTGCCGTCGGTGTCGAAGTCGGCGGTCGCGAGGTCGAACGGCTGGCTGCCGGTGGCGAAGCTCCCGCTCGAGGAGAGGCCGCCGGCGCCGTCGCCGAGCAGCACGGTGACGTTGTTGGTCGTGAAGCTGACGACTGCCGCGTCGAGCTGCGTGTCGTTGTTGAAGTCGCCGGTGACGAGGTTCTGGTTGTTCCCTCCGACGGCGACGGGGGCCTCCATGTCGAACCAGCCGTCTCCCCGCCCGAGCATCAGCGTCACGGTGCCGTTGGTATTCGACGTGAGGACGTCGGGGACGCCGTCCTCGTCGAAGTCTCCGAGCTCGTGCGCGACCGCGTTGACCGGGCCATCCACCAACAGGTCGGTCTGAAAGCTCAGAGATGTGGAGGCATGAGGCGCGAGCGCCGCCACGGCGATGATGGCCGCTGTCAGCGCGATCGGCGCACGCCGCGAGATCCGTTTCGTACCCGGCACGCGGGCCGGACTATCCGGGCTGACCCCCGCCAGTACCGCCATCAAGGGTTTCATCAGATGGGCGAGGGCGGACGTGGCGCGTGATGGCTTCATGTTGATTGCTGTCCGAGAAAGGCAAGTGTCCCGGAATGAGTTCGCGCTCACCGAGTTGTTCAGGGGATCCACGAGGGGCCGGGCAGAGCCCGAGGGCCTGCATCAGAATTGTTGCGCGCCGCTGAGTTTTCCGTCATGCGACGCACGTTCAGTTGGCTGGGGAAGCCAGTTCCTTACTGTAGCCGCCGGGCCTCGGAGTGTCAATGACGGAGGGAAGGAAATCACCCGACTGAACCGCCGATCGGTCCGTAGGTTGAAGCTTGTCGTCGTCCCAATAAGTTGTATTGTTTCGGCGTCCGCTGTCGCGTGAGGACCGTGACACAAAGCGGGCGACGAAAGGACACCAATGACGACTATCACTCTATCCGCATCGTCGGGCCGGAGCAGATTCGTTGTCGGTCTGATCGTGGCGTGTCTCTGGCTGACCGCGGCGGCGCGGCCGGGGGCGCAGGAGCTCTACGGCAGCATCGTCGGCGTGGTGAAGGACGCCCAGGGAGGCCTCCTGCCCGGCGCGACGGTGGTCGTCGTCAACCGCGACACCGGCCTCCGGCGCGAAGCGATCACCAACACCGACGGCGCCTACACCTTTACCAACGTGCAGAACGGACCGTATGACGTCCGGATCGCGATGACGGGATTCCGCGAGGCCGTTCGCGCCAACGTCCCGGTCGCGGTCGGGCAGATCAGCCGCGTGGACGTCGCGCTCGAAGTCGGCGGGTTCGAGCAGACCGTGGAGGTCAGCGCTCCCGTGCAGCTGCTTCAGACCGACAAGGCGGACGTGCGGACGGAGATCAAGGCCACCGAGATCACGAACCTGCCGCTCAACCAGTACCGGAACTATCAGGCGCTGATCAACCTGGTCCCCGGGTCCCTGCCCGGGAACATGCCGAACTCCGAGACCCTGCTGCCGCAGCGCTCGATCAACTTCAGCGTGAACGGCCAGGCCGCGGCCGCCAACACGACACGCACCGACGGCACGAATCTCCAGAACGCGTTTCTGCCGACCCACCAGATGTACATCCCGCCGGCCGAGACCATCGACTCGGTCAGCATTGTCGCGGGCAGCATGGACGCGGAGCAGGGAGGCGCGTCGGGCGCGGCGATTACCGTCACCACCAAGTCGGGCACGAACAGGTTCAGGGGTTCGGCATTCGAGTTCTACAACAGCTATCGGCTGAACGCGAGCCCCTACTACTTCGGCCGCGGGGCGGTGCCGGCGAAGCTGCCGGTCACGCGGCACACGCTGGGCGGGACGCTCGGAGGTCCCATCGTCCGGAACCAGCTCTTCTTCTTTGGCGCCTACGAGGGGTATCTGAGCGAGCGCGAAGAGTACTTTTTCCGGAGCGTGCCGGACGCCCGGCTGCGCAACGGCGACTTCGGCGGAGCCCTCAACACGAACGGCACGCTGCAGCAGATCTTCGACCCGATGACCGGAACCATCTCGACCGGACAGGGGCGGACTGCCTTCCCGAACAACGTCATTCCCGCCGCGCGCTTCAACCCCATCGCGATGCAGCTGATCAACACGTACTATCCGCTGCCCAACGTCGAGGGCACGGGCGCCGGCGGGCTCACGAACAACTATCGCGAGATCCTGCGCGCGACGACGGCGCGGCACAACTTCGACGTCAAGGTCAACTGGAACCGGACGGGGGCGCACCAGTTCTGGACGAAGATCAGCCACATGGACTCGGTCGTGGACGACCAGCACGTCTTCGGCGTGCCGAACGTGGATGGCGACGGCGGCGAGGTGAAGGTCTGGCAATACACGGTTGGACAGACCTGGACGCTGGGGCCGAAGCTCACGCTGGACAGCACGATCGGCGTCGCGACGATGGACACGACGGCCAAGACCGCGGACTATTTCCAGGGGATGATCGGCCTGGAGCAGCTCGGCATTCCGGGCACCAACGATCAGGGCAGCGGCGACGAGCGGTACTCCGGCCTGCCGAACTTCGTGACCGGTTTCCAGGCGCTCGGCAATGCCGTCGGCTTCATCCCCAATACCCGCGCCGATCGGACGGTGTCGGGCGGACTGAACGTCACGAGGTTCGCGGGGCAGCACGAGTTCAAGGGGGGCTACACCTTCAGCCAGATGACGCTCGATCACTGGAACCCTGAAGGGGCGAACCCGCGCGGCAGTTTCACGTTTGCGTCGAACGCGACGCGGACGTTCGGGACCGGCGCGCAGACGGCCAACTTCTACAACCAGTACGCCGCGTTTCTGCTCGGATTGGTCGGCACCGCGAACAAGAGCTTCCAATACCGCTTGTTCACCGTCGAGGAGTGGCAGCACGCCGCGTACTTCCGCGACCGCTGGAACGTCAGCCCGAAACTCACGCTCGATCTCGGGGTCCGCTGGGAGTACTACCCGGTCATGGGCCGGGCCGATCTCGGCAAGGGCATCGAGCGGCTCGACCTCGACACGCTGGAGGTGGTGCTCGGCGGCGTCGCCGGCAATCCCCAAAGCGTCGGGCTCGACGCGGCGAAGAACAACTTCGCGCCGCGGGTGGGTGCGGTGTATCGCCTGAACGATCTCACCGTCCTGCGGAGCGGTTATGGGCTGACGTACGACGCCAGGCCGTGGGCGGAAAACTTCAACGGCCGCGCCCAGTATCCGCTGGCGATCAACTCCAACTTCCAGCCCCCGGCCGCCGCCGCGAACTTCGGCTGGTACGGCACGCTCGAGCAGGGTCTCCCGCTGACCGTCGGTCCCGATCTGAGCAGCGGCCGCGTCCCGCTTCCCAACACGGTCACGATGACGACGCTCGCCGACACCGCCGACAAGCGGCCCAAGACGCATTCGTGGAACGTCGCGTTCGAGCGGCGCCTGCCGATCGCCTCCGTCAACGTCGCCTACGTCGGGAACCATTCGGTCACCCCGTACGCGAACCTGAACGCGAACGCCGTCCAGCACCTGGGTGGCGGCGCCCAGGACCGGCCGTACTTCGTCCAGTTCGGGCGTCAGCTCGGGATCAACGTGCAGACGCCCTACGGGAAGCGGACGTACAACTCCCTTCAGCTCGCCGTCAACCGGCCGATGACCAAGGGGCTGCTGCTCAAGGGGCAGTACACGTTCAGCCGGGCCTGGAACATGGGCACGAGCTACGAGCTGCAGACGCCGGAGTTCCAGGCGCGCAACTGGGCGCCGCAGAACGGCAACCGCGATCACATCGTCCAGATGTCGTTCGTGTATCAGCTGCCGTGGACGAGCGCCACGGATCGCGGAATCCTCCGCTCGATCATCAACGACTGGCAGCTCAGCGGTGTGTTCGCCGCGTTCAGCGGCATGCCTTTCACCGTGACGGCCGACGGCACGCAGCTGAATACGCCCGGCAACGTGATGACGGCGGACCTCGTGGGCAGCCTGACGAAGGTGGGTGAGATCGGCGCCGACGGCGTGTATTACGATCCGGCGGCGTTCGCGCAGCCGACGTGCGTGTGCCTCGGCAACACGACGCTCAATCAGTTCACCGGTCCGGGCGGGTGGAACCTCGACTTCTCTCTGATGCGCAGCTTCCCGCTGGGAGGCACGCGGCGTCTCGAAACCCGGATCGAAGCCAGCAACGTCACCGACACGCCGAAGTTCGCCAACCCCGTCTCGAGCATCACGAGCGGCGACTTCATGCGGATCTTCGGGCTGGATCCCGCGTACGGCGAGCGGCAGGTGCGGCTGGCCCTGCGCTACAGCTTCTGAGTCTTTTGTGAGGACGAGAACATGACGGTGACATTCGCGACGTCTCGAAGCCGGCTCCTCGCGGCCACCATCCTTGCGGCGGTGGCGCTCTCTGTGATGACCCTGTCTCTCGTCGCGCAGCGCCGTGGCGCCGGCACGGGCGCGAGCGGCGACTGGCCGTACTACGGCCACGACCCCGGGGCGCGCCGGTTCTCGCCGCTGACCCAGATCACGCCGCAGAACGTCGCCACGCTCACGCGCGCGTGGACCTTCGATACGGGCTCGGCCGCGATGCAGGTCACGCCGCTCGTCATCGGCGGCGTGATGTACGTGACCGCCGGAGCGAACATCTTCGCCCTCGAGCCGGAAACCGCGAAGGTCCTGTGGAAGTTCACGAACACCGACATGTCGAGACGCGGCCTGGCGTACTGGCCCGGCGACGCCCAGACGGGAGCGCGGTTCTATACGGGCGCCGGCGACGGCCAGATGATCGCCGTCGACGTCAAGACCGGCACCCTGGCCGCGGATTTCGGCACTGCCGGATCGGTCGATCTGAAAGCGAGCGTGAGCGTCGACGGCGGAAAGGGATCGTTCTCGCTTCCGTCACCGCCGGCCGTCTACCGGAACATCGTGATTACCGGCGGCGCCAACGGCGAAGGGGCGCCGGGAATGGGGCGCCTGTACGGCGATGTCCGCGGGTGGGATGCGCGGACGGGCAAGATGCTCTGGACGTTCCACACCGTGCCGCGGCCGGGGGAGCCGGGAAGTGACACGTGGCCGGAAGGCGCGTACAAGAATCGCTCCGGAACCAATGCCTGGGGGTTCATCACCGTTGACGTCGAGCGCGGTCTCGTGTTCGTGCCGCTCGGCAGTCCGACCGCCGACTTCTACGGCGCCGATCGTCACGGGAACAATCTCTATGGCAACTCGCTCGTCGCGCTGGATGCGGCCACCGGCAAGATCAAGTGGTACCAGCAGCTGGTGCACCACGATTTGTGGGACTACGATCCGGCGGCGCCTCCAGCGCTCATCGAGATACGCCGCGGCGGACAGGTCATTCCGGGCGTCGCGCAGACCACGAAGATGGGGATGCTCTTCATGTTCAACCGGGTCACCGGCGAGCCGCTGTTCGGCATGGAGGAGCTCCCCGTGCCGCAGACCGTCGTCCCCGGAGAGTTCACCGCGAAGACGCAGCCGTTTCCGATCAAGCCCCCGCCGCTGGCCCGGTTGAAGTTCGATCCCGCGAAGGACTTCTACACGCTGACCCCCGAGCACGCCGCCTTCTGCAAGGGCGTCTGGGAGAAGCACGAGATGTTCGCCGACGGGCCGTACGCGCCGATGCCGCTCAAGGGCAACGTCGTGACGTTCCCCAGCACGCTCGGCGGCGGCGGCTTCGGCGGCGTTTCGTACAACCCGCAGCTCGGCCTGGTCTTCGTGAACGTGTCGAACCTCGGCATGGTCGGGCGCATGGAGCTCAGGAAGGATCCCGACAGCGGCGAAACGACATACGTGAAGAACTCGCCGCTCGGCGGCGCCTACGGCCGCTTCTGGGATCCCGAGACCCGAATCCCGTGCTCGGCCCCTCCGTTCGGCGAGCTCGTCGCGGTCAACGCCAACACCGGCGACGTGGCCTGGAGAGTCCCGCTCGGCATCGTCGAAGCGCTGGAAGCGAAGGGCATCAGGAACACCGGCGCGCTGAATCTCGGCGGGAGCATGGCGACGGCGAGCGGCCTGGTGTTCATCGGGGCGACGGCCGACAGCCGCTTCCGCGCCTTCGACGCGAAGACCGGCAAGGAGCTCTGGGTCACGAAGATCGATGCCGATGCGAAGGCGGCGCCGATGACGTTCCTCGGCCGCGACGGCCGACAGTACGTCGTCATCATGGCCGGCGGAGGATTGCAGTTGAGCAAGACGATCCCGGCCTCGGGGCGGAACCTCATCGCGTTTGCGCTCCCCGCGGCCGGCAACCGGCCATGAGCAGGAGGCAGTGCTTCATCGAGGAGGCAGGTCGAACACGACGATATCCGACTCGTCGCGCGCCCGATCGAAGATGATTTCGCGACCGTCCGCAGAGACGTCGAAGTCGCCGAGGGCAAACTCGCGGCCGAGACTGGTCAGCTGCCGCTCGCGTCCGGTCTCGAGATTGACGAGCCAGAATTCCTTGTGGGAGACGTCGCCTTTGAGGATGACCAGGGCGTCTTCCTTGGCTAGAAAGACCAGGCGCCTGGCGCCCCGGGTCAGAATCAGGTTCGGCAGTGGGCGAGGCGTCGCGTCCGCGTTCACCGCCTTCACCGAAAACGTCGTACCGACATCCGCGCCCGAATAGACGAGAAACTGTCCGCTCGGAGCCCAGACCGGATCGATTGAGTACTCCTTCACGAGCAGAACCGGCGCCCCGCCGCTGACGGGGATCTTGAACAGTTGCGGCTCGCCACCCCGATTGGCCGCGACCGCCAGCCATTGACCATCCGGCGACCAGGCGGGCGCTCCTCGCACGTCGAGCTCCCCGGCGACCTGGCGCGCGCCGCTTCCGTCCGCGTTCAACACGTACAGCTGCGTCAGTCCTCGCCGCTGCACCAGGAATGCGAGGCGCTGGCCGTCCGGCGAAATGGCGGGTCCGCCGAGCGCCCGCCCATCGGCGCCGCTCCATAGCTCGGACGACGTGCCGTCCACGAGCTTCATGAGGCCATCCGTGCCGGCTTTCGGGGCACGATAGATGATGTAACCACGCCCGGCGCGCGGCGACAGACCGCGTGCCGTGGGGAGCGGGATACGCGTGGCGCCGGATGCATCGACCACGCGGTCGGCAATCGGAACTCGCCACAGGCCCGCCGTCGAGTGTGAAACGGTCGCGACGAGTCGTTGACCATCTGCACTGGCTGCAAGAGACAGGTACTCCTCGACGCCCGTGCTGATGCGGTGGTGAATACGCCGGTTGACGTCCATGGCGTAGATCCAGGGACCAGAACCCTCATCGTCGGTGGCGAGGTACAGGAGCGTCCGGCTGTCCAACAGAGTTGGAAAGGTGACGCGCGAGTCGTGGAACGTCAGCCGCTCGGGCTCGCCGCCGGCCGGCCGAATGCGCCAGACGTCGCTTTTGTCGAGCGGCAAGCCGTGGACCAGGCCGTGGACGAAGTAGATGAACGCGCCGTCAGGCGACCAGACCGGAAAGTGGTTGTGGAAGCCTTTCCGCGCAACATAGATTTGACGCCCGGACTTCTCGTCGAGCTCGGTGATGAACAGGGGATCGCCTTCCGTCGGCGGGTGATACACGATGCGTCGCCCGTCGGGCGACCAGTCGAGCTCGGAGATGCCGGGCAGGTAGGGTCGAAGCGGGCCGCCCATTGTAGGGACCGCCCATCCGGCATTGACCAGGCCGCCGATGGTGCGGCCCCAGAGGATGACCGACGACCCGTCCGGATGAAAACGAACCGTGCGGGTTCCCGGGTTCCGCAATTCCTGCACACCGCCTTTCGTCAGGTTGTGGAGATCGTCAATCCCTACCTGGGTGGCCCACGCGTCCCACGTTCCGTCGCGGTCGGAGAGAAACGTGACGAACTTCCCGTCGCGTGAAATGGCGGCGTGATGCTCCGCTCCCTCGAAATCCGTCAGCCTCTCACCCTTCGCGCCGTCCAGCGGATTCCGCCAGAAGTACTCCGAGCGCTGCAGCTGCCACGTTGCGGCGCCTCCGATGACCAGCAACCCCGCAACGGCCGCGGCCCACCACGCGAGCCGGGCCGGCTTCGGGCGACTGGGAATCGCGCCCTCGGCAGCCACCCCGCCCGGAGAGACGATGGCATCGAGCGCTTCCTCGATTTCGAGGCGGGCGTCGCCGATGTCGCGCAAACGGCGCTTCGGATCTTTTTCGAGACAGCGTTGGAGCAGCCGCCGGATGCTCGCCGGCGTCTGCGCAGGCAGTGCGCCCCAGTCCGCGTCGCGCTCGAGGATCGCGGCGATCGTGTCGGGAACTGTCTCGCCGGGAAACGCCGGCCGGGCCGTCAACATCTCGTACAGCACGCAGCCGAACGCCCAGATGTCGGTCCGCTTGTCGACCGGATTCCCACGCGCCTGTTCGGGGCTCATGTACGTCGCCGTGCCCGCAATCAGACCGTCCCGGGTCCGGTCGACCGATCCCTCGATTGCGATCGGCGGCGCCTGCGACACGCCGTCTCCCGATCCTTCTTCGACGAACATCTTCGCCAGCCCGAAGTCGAGCACCTTCACGCTGCCGTCAGGCGTGATCTTGATGTTCGCGGGTTTCAGATCGCGGTGGATGACCCCTTTCTCGTGCGCGGCCTCGATCGCCTCGGCAATCTGGCTTGCGACCGCGAGTGCCTCCTGAACCGGCAACGGACGCGACGCCAGGCGCTCGGCGAGCGTCGCGCCTTCGACGAGCTCGAGCACGAGGGCCCGCACCGCCGCCTGCCCTGAGCCTGCCGAAGGGTCCGCTTCCTCCACGCCGTAGATCGCGCCAATGTGCGGATGGTTCAGCGTGGCCAGCATCCGCGCCTCGCGTTCGAAGCGCGCGAGCCGCTCGGCGTCCGAAAGGAAGACGCCGGCGACGACCTTGATGGCGACATCGCGGCCCAGTTTCGTGTCGCGGGCGCGATACACCTCGCCCATCCCGCCCTCGCCGATGCGGGAAAGAATCTTGTACGAACCGATCTGGCGGCCGACGAGGGAAGCGGTGTGCTCTTCAGCCAGGACGTGCGCCGCGACTTCTCCGATCGGCGCCGCGAGAAATCCCTCCGCCCGCTGCGCGTGCGCCAGCAGCGACTCGACTTCCTGTCGCAGCGCCGCGTCGGATCCGCATGCCGCCGCCACGAAGGCGGCGCGCTCGTGCGCGTCCCGATCGAGCGCGGCGTCGCAGACCTCCTCGATCCGCCGGCGGCGATCGAGATCCGTCAACGCCGGTCTCCTTCGAGCTCGCGAAGCAGCCAGAGTTTCGCCAGCCGCCAGTCGCGTTTGACGGTGTCGGCCGACACGTGGAGCACTTCGGCCGTTTCCTCCACGCTCGAGCCCCCGAAGAACCGCAATTCGATCACACGGGCCTTCCGGGCGTCGACCGCCGCCAGTGCCTCCAGGGCGCGATCCAGGGCGAGCACGTCCACGGGCGGCTCCGGCGACGTGATGAGCCCTTCGTCCAGCGTCACCCGCTCTGCGCCGCCCCCGCGCTTCCGGTACCCACGCGACCGCGCGTGATCGACGAGCACGCGCCGCATCAGGCGGGCCGAAATCCCGAGAAAGTGCGCGCGGTCCTGCCATCCGACGAGACGGGCGTCCGTCAGCCGGAGAAACGCCTCATTCACCAGCGCCGTGATTTGCAAGGTGTGGCCGCGCCGCTCGCGGGCCATATACCCTCGAGCGAGGCGGCGTAGCTCCGCCTCGACGAGCGGTGTCACCCGTTCGAGCGCGCCGTCGTCGCCGTTGCCCCACGCCCGCAGCAACTGAGTGACGGCCCCGGGTGACGGTGTGGTCAAGGTCGGAGTATCGCACAGTCCCCATACAACGGATGAACACCGGGAGGCGCATTTCCGGAGCGTTTTTGACGATCTTCACCCTGCAGGGCGGCGTTCCCGCATTCCCCGGTACCGGCGGCCTCACGCCTCCGGCGGAGGGAACGCAATGATGAGAACATTTCGAAACCTGATGGTCGGCTTGAGTGTGACGGCCGGGCTGGCCTGTGTCGGATGGACCGCCTTCGCCCAACCGACCCAATCCTCGACGGTCATCGTGCACGTCCAGGCCGATGCACTAGTCGGAGCTGAAAACGCAGACCGCACTCGAACAAGCAGGACGGCTTCGGAGGTCCTGGACTGGAATCAGATCTTCATCGACACGCTCATTGCGGCGAACACGGCGAACTCCTCCAGTCAGCGGCTCGGGGCCATCGTTCACACCGCGATCTTCGATGCGTTCAACGGCATCGAACGTCGCTACACGCCGATTTTCATCCACAACAGGGCCCCTCACGGTGCGTCGCGCCGGGCGGCGGTCGTCGCCGCGGCGTACACCGCGCTCAGCGGCCTGTTCACGGCCCAACAGCCGGCGCTCGCCGAGAGCTACGCGGCGTCGCTGGCCGCGCTGAGCGCCGAATGCGAGGACGCGAGCCCGTGGCACAGGCGGCGCCTCTCGTGCACGAGGCGTATCGAGCTCGGCCTCGCGTGGGGAACCGAGGTCGCGCAGGCCGTGCTCGCCTGGCGCGCGACCGACGGGTTCAGCACGCCTTACCCCGCGTTCACAGGCGGGACCGCGGTCGGCCAGTGGCGGCCGACACCGCCGGCGTTCGGAGCGATGAGCGCGCAGGGCCTGGCGTTCACTTCGATGTTCGTCCTCGACAGCAACGCACAGTTTCAGCCTGAGCCGCCGAGAGGCTTGACCAGCCGGACGTACACGGATGATTTCAACGCCGTCAAGGCGCTCGGCCGCAAGACCGGATCGACGCGCACCGAGGACCAGACGGCGCTCGCTCCGTTCTGGGAAGGGAACGCCAGCGTCCACTGGAATCAGGCGGCGAACCAGATCGCGCACGCCAACTACCTGTCCATGTCCGACAGCAACAGGCTCCTCGCGGTCCTGAACATCGCGATGGCCGACACGGCGTTCACCACGTGGAGCGCCAAACGCTTCTACGGCGCCCTTCCGCTCGAAGTGACCTGGCGTCCGGTGACCTCGATCCCGCTGGCGGACACCGACGGCAATCCGGACACGGCTGCCGATCCGGACTGGGTTCCGCTCATCAACACGCCGTCGCACCCGGAATACGCTGCCGGGCACCCCAGCCTCAACGGTGCGGCGGCGACCGTTCTCCTCAGCTACTTCCGGCGGCGGCAGACGTTCACGCTGACGACGAGGATGGCGACGGTCGATCTGCCGCCTCGAACGTACACCAGCATCACGCAAGCGCGCGCGGACGGGAACAACGCCCGCGTCTGGGGCGGCATGCACTACCCGAGCACAGTCGAGATCAGCGACGCCATGGGCGAGGCGATCGCCAAGTACGTCGATTCACACTCCATGCGGCGGCTCCACGGCCGGGGACGATGAGCGGAGCTCAGGAGATTCAGGAGATCAGGAGGCCCGTCTCAAATTGAACATGACGGCGGGCAGTTTACGCGCATACTCCACAGCGCCGCGGAAAAAAGAGGTCTTCACCATGCGCCGACCGATGTTGTTCCTTCTCGCCGCGGCGTGTGTGCTGCCGCCTCACCTGGCTTCCGCGCAGGGGTTGACGGGCGCCCTCATTGGAACCGTCAAGGACGCACAGGGAGGCGTCCTGACGGGCGCCGTCGTCCGGGTCAGCGCCCCGGAGCTGATTGGCGGCTCGGCGACCCTGACCACGAACGAGAAAGGGCAGCTGCGCTTCCCGGCGCTGCCTCCCGGACGGTACGTTCTCGACATCGAGGTCCAGGGCTTCAGCGCCTATCACGAAGAGGACATCCGCATCTGGGGCGGCGCCACGATCGAGAGAACGGCGGTTCTCAAGCTGGCCGGCATCGAGGAATCGGTGGTCGTCGAGGGGGCGGGCTCGCGCATCGAAGCGCGCGGGAGCGGGTTCGAGACTCGCTTCGGCCCCGAGGATCTCAAAGCGATCCCCGCGAGACGATTCAGCATGTTCGACTTCATCAGGGCCGCTCCCGGCGTTTCGCCCACCTCGCCGGGAAGCGGCTCGACCAACAGCGTGTCCGCGTTCGGCTCGGGCGCCAACGAGAACACGTTTCTCATCGACGGCACGAACTTCACCTGTCCATGCAGCGGCGAGGCGCGATCCGAGCCGGGCGTCGACTTCATTCAAGAAGTGCAGGTCCAGTCTGTGGGGGCCTCCGCCGAGTTCGGCAACATGCAGGGCGCGGTGATCAACGTCATTACCAGGCAGGGAAGCAACCGGTTCTTGTATGACGCGTCGTCCTACGGGCAGGCCGCTGCCGTGACCAGTCAGCCGGTTCACCTCGCGTATCCCGGCCCCGGCCAGCCGGTGAGCGGGTACGAGCGCGTCAAGTACCGCGATTTGACGACGAACCTCGGCGGTCCGGTTGTGCGCGATCGGCTGTGGTTCTTTGCGGGATACCAGCACCTGCGCGATTACGACAGTCAGCCGGGCACGGACCCGGCATTCCCGAGGACCTACGAGCAGGACAAGATCTTCGCGAAGCTCACGTGGCGGCTCGCTCCGGGCCTGCAGCTGCTTCAGAGCTACCATGTCGAGTCCTGGGTCAACCCCGAGCTCGCCACGCTGGTCAAGCCGTTCGAGGCGACGCAGCGCCGGCACGCGTCGGTCCCGGCCATGACCTTCGGCCACCTGACGCACACGCTGTCGTCCAACACCGTCTGGGATGTGCGCGTCGGCCGGTTCGTGTTCGATCGCAAGGACGACACGAGCACAGGCAGTGTGACGACTCCAAGCCGGTTCGACCGCGCGACCGGCGTCTTCAGCGGCGCGCCGCAGACGTTTGGCGGGCTCAGGCTGATTCGCACAAGTGCCAAGGGGGCCGTCAATCACTACCGGCCGGGGCTGCTGGGCGCCGATCACCAGTGGCGGATCGGCGGTCAGGTCGAAAAGGGCGAACATCAACTGTCCGCGATCATTCCGACCGGTGTCAGGTTCGTCGACGATCGCGGCCGGCCGTTTCAGTCCGTTTCGGCCGATCCCTCCATCACCGGCGGTGCCTTCATCACCGCCGCCGGGTTCGTGAGCGACGCCATCACCGTCGGACCTTCCCTGACGATCAATGCGGGACTGCGGTTCGACCACAGCCGGGCGATCAGTCACGATCTGCGCGCGCTCGATCCGGAAGGGCGCGAGACCGACGACATCGTCCGCGGCCTCGGCACGCTGTACACGTGGAACGTGTGGTCGCCGCGCCTCGGTGCCACCATGAAGCTCACCGCCGACGGCCGAACGATGCTGCGCGCGAGCTACGGGAGGTTCAGTCAGGGCGTCCTGACGGGAGAGCTCGCCCCGTTCCACCCCGCTGCGACCCCAACCACTACATCTGCCTTCGATCCGGCCACCGGCGGCTACACGACTCATCGTCTCGGTCGTCGATCCCAAAAGAAACCTGCAACTCGATCCCGGAACACGATCGCCACGCACCGATGAGTATTCGATTGGCGTCGATCGAGAGGTCGGGCGCCGGATGTCGGTGGCGATGGCCTACGTTCGCAAGGATGGCAGCAACTTCATCGGATGGACGGACGTCGGCGGCCAGTATCGTGGAGAAAGCGGCGACGGTGGCCGGCCAGACGCGTGCAGGTGTTCGAGCTCGTCAACGGCCCAGCCGCTCGCCGCTTTCTGTTGACGAATCCTGCCGGGTACGCGCTGACGTACAACGGACTCGTGATGGCGGCCGAAAAGCGCCGGGCCGGCGGCTGGCAGGCGTTTGGCTCCTACACGTTTTCGCGCGCCTCGGGGCTGCAGGCGTCCAGCGGGGCGAACGCCGCGGGCTCGCAGGTCAGCACGATCGCCGGCGCGCCGTACCTCACGTTCGGCCAGGATCCGAACAGCCTCACCAACGCGCGCGGCCTTCTGCCAAACGATCGGCCGCACATGTTCCGGGTCATGGGCAGCGTCGACGTGCCGCGGACCGGCTTCGTGTTCGCCGCCAATCTCCAATACTTCAGCGGCAAGCCGTGGGCGGCGACGACGACGCGGATCCCGCTGCTGCAGGGCGACCAGCGCATTCTGCTCGAGCCGCGCGGCGCGCGGCGGATGTCGGCGCAAACGCTTCTCGACGTGCGACTGTCGCGGACGATCCGCGTCGGCGGCACGGGAAGCGTCGAGGTGCTGCTCGACGTGCTCAACGCGCTCAACGACACCGCGGAGGAGGGCCTGGCCACCGACGAAGTGTCCAGCCCGAATTTCGGCGTGCCCACCGTCTTCATGGATCCCCGTCGCCTGATGGTCGGCGTGAGGCTGAACCTCGGCCGGTAATCGGGTTCGACCCGGCTTTGCCTTTTCCGCTGCGAATTCTCCAGCCGCGAGGCCCTTTTCGCTGTCTAGCGTTAAGGACTCATGCAACAAGCTCGAGCCGCCACTCGCCCGGCGGGCCGCCCTCGGCCCTGGCTGGTCGCCATCTTCGGGCTCGTCCTCGCGATCTATCTGGTAGTGTGGCTGCTGCCGGGAAAGTCAGCGAGGTCCGCGCCGACGCCGCCTATCCGAAGAGTCCCCGCGGCGAAAATGGCCCAACCACCGGACCCTTGGGATCTCGACGTCAAGCTCGAGACCTTGACCCAGGCCGGGCTGAGAGTCGAGGGAGGGCAGCGGAACCCGTTTCAGTTCTATGTGCCGCCGCCGCGTCCCTATGCGGCCGCCGTAATCCTGACGCCGGTGCCGCCGTCAGAGCCCGTGACCCCGCCGAGGCCTGTGGAGCCGGCGGCGCCGCCGCCGATCACGTTGAGGTTCATCGGCCTTCTGGAAGGCGTGCCTGGCGAAGGGAACGTGGCGGCGTTCAGCGATTGCCGCGCCACGATGCGCGGAGTCGAAGGGGACATCGTCGACGGCCGGTACCGCCTCGCACGGATCGCCATCGAGTCGGTCGTCATGGAGTATCCCGACGGGAGCGGCCGTACGACGATTCGGAAGTCCGGGCAGGAATGCGTCGGCAAGTAAGGGGCTGATTAGTTCCCATCCTGCAACACTCCAGCGAGGCGATTCTGCGCGGGCCCCGAACCCTGGCAGCTGCCCGGTGACCGTTCCTTCCCGCGAATTCCCGCGTCTCCAGCGTCACGTCCGCCAGTAAGCTGGCGTATGCTGCGACCAGCCGTAAATAGAGACCCTCGGAGGAGTCACGATGACTAGACGGATCGTCACCGCGATCGCAGTCTCCCTGAGCTGCGCGTCGGCCTGGATCGCGTTTCCGCAAGCGCAGTCCCAAAAGGCCGACTGGCTGGCTGACGGCTTCGATCCCAGGCGCACGGCCTGGCAGCAGAACGAGACGATCCTGACGACGGCCAACGTCAAGGACATGAAGCTGCTGTGGAAGATCAAGCTCGAGGTCCAGACCCGGCAGATGCACGCTCTCTTTCCCGCGTTGATCGTCGGCAGCGCGACCACGAGCGCCGGGCCGAAGGAGATCGCGGTGGTCGCCGGTGTCTCGGACGTCATCTACGGCATTGACGTCGAGAAGGGCGCGGTCCTCTGGAAGCGGCAGTTCGACAGCACTTATAAGGAGCCGCCGCCACAGCCGGGCGGCCGCGGCGGGAGCGTCTTGTGCCCCGGTGGCCTCACCGCCACGCCGGTCATCGCCCCGACCGGCACGCCGGGCAAATACATCGTCTACGCGGTGTCGTGGGACGGGCGCCTCCGCAAGCTCGACGTCGCGACCGGCGAAGAGATCGAGCCGCCGGATTTGTTCGTACCGCCGAACGGCAAACCGTACGGCCTGAACCTCGTCAACGGGGTCATCTACACGGTGACAGCCCAGGGGTGCGGCGGCAACCCGAACAACTTCTACGCGTTCGATCTCGCGACGAAGAAGGTCGGGAACTGGGCGCCGGGAAGCGGCGGCATGTGGCCGAGGACCGGACCGTCGGTGGGCAAGGACGGGACGGTGTACGCCGGCAGCGGCGACGGCGACTACTACCCCGAACAGCAGATCTACGGTCAGGCGATGATCGGCGTGAAGCAGAATCCGCAGACCAAAGCGCTCGAGTTGAAAGACTGGTATGCGCCGACCAATGCCGAGTGGATGCGCAAGCGCGATCTCGACTTCAACGTCACCGGGCCCATCTTCGACTACAAGGGGAAGGAATACCTGGTGCAGTCGAGCAAGGAATGCCGGCTGTGGCTCCTCGAGACCGCCATGCTCGGCGGCGAAGATCACCGCACGCCGATCGACCGGACGCGCCTCATCTGCAACGAGGAGGTCAACTTCACGATGGGTGTCTGGGGCGCGCTCGCGACCTGGCTGGATTCCGCGGGTACGCGCTGGATCCTGACGCCGTTCTGGGGGCCGAAGCACCCCGACTTCAAAGCGCCGATCGAGCACGGGCAAATCGTCTACGGCGCAGTCGCGGCCTTCAAGATGGAAGACCGTGCCGGCAAGCCCCACCTCGTTCCCGCGTGGTTCTCGCGAGACATGTACATGGCCGATCCGCCCGTCGTCGCCAACGGCATCGTGTTCGGGTACGGCAGCGGTGAGAGCACCACGCAGCGCTGGCCGGAGCCCGGCCACGTTGGCGGCGCGCAAGGCCGCATCCAGGAATCGACTCACGCCGTGCTGTACGCGCTCGACGGCCAGACCGGCAAGGAGCTGTGGTCGAGCGGCGATCAGATCGCATCGTGGAACCACTTCAGCGGGCTGTCGGTTGCGAACGGCCGGGTCTACATCGCCACCTTCGACGGCATGCTGTACTGCTTCGGCGCCGCCTCGCTGCCAAAAGGCACCATGACGTCTGCAGGTCGGGAGGCCCGGCGATGAAGGCCATGCTGAGACGCAGTCTGGTGTTCGTGAGCTGTGCCCTCATCTCAGGGACGACGCCGCAGGCTCAGGGCCGTGGGGGAGCGGAGTGGACCACCAGCGGCGGCGATGCGCAGCGCAGCTCGTGGATTCGGAACGACGCGAAGATCTCGAAGGAGCACCTGCAGAAACCCGGCTACTTCAAGTTCCTGTGGAAGCTGAAAGTGGAGAACGAGCCGAAGCAGTTGAACTCGCTGACGCAGCCGATCCTGCTCGATCGGATCATCGGGTTCCGGGGGTTCAAGTCTGTCGCGTTCGTCGGGTCGAGTGCCGAGACGGTCTACGCGATCGACACGGACTTCGGGACCCAGCTCTGGAAGGTGCACCTCAATTACGGCGCGAGCTTTCCGCCAATTCTCGCCGGCACGCTCGATTGCCCCGGCGGCCTGACCGCGGCCGTGACGCGTCCCACCCCGTTGGCGCCGGCGCCGCCGGGGGCGAGGGGAGGCGCCGGTGGCCGCGGCGGTCGATCGGGCGGCGGCGTCGGTGAACCTGGAAAGGGCGCGCTCACGCTGGCAACCGCCGGTCAGGGTCGCGGCGGCGGGGCGCCACCCGGATTGCCCGCGGCACCAGGCGGTGCGCCTGTACCAGGATCGGCGGCTGCCGCGGCGGCCGGCGCCCGCGGCGGCGGTGGTGGTGGCGGCGGCCGCGGGGCCGCAACCGGCGCTCCCGACGCTGCCTACGTCGTCGGCAGCGACGGCTTCGTTCGCGCGCTCAACGTCCAGAGCGGCTGGGAGTTGTCTCCACCGGTGCAGTTCCTCCCGGCGAACGCCAACGCCACCGGACTGATCCTCGTCAACGACGAGAAGAGCGGCTACTTGTACACCTCGACGACGCGCGGGTGCGGAAGCACGCCGGACGCCGTGTGGGCTGTCGATCTGATCAGCCCGGACAAGAAAGTCACATCGTGGACCGCCGGCGGCGCGACGATCGCCGGCTCTGCGGGTCTGACGCTCGGCCGCGACGGCACGGTCTACATCGCGACTACCGACGGCACGGCACCGGCGTCGAACGCCATCGTGGCGCTCGAGCCGAAATCGCTGAAGCAGAACGCGGCGTTCACCCAATCGAAAGCGGACTTCGCGACGTCCCCGCTCGTCTTCGATCACCAGGGCAAGGACGTCGTCGCGGCGGCCGGAAGGGACGGCCGGATCTACCTGCTCGACAGCACGTCCATGCAGACGCCGCTCGCCGTATCGCCGGCCGCCGGAGTGCCCACCGGCGGGGCGCTCGCGACCTGGCAGGATGCGCAAGGCACTCGTTGGATTCTCGTGCCGGCGGCGGGTGCGATGAAACCCGGCGCGACACCGGCCGCCACGAACGGTCCCGTCATCAACGGCGGCATCGTGGCGTACAAGGTCGTGGACGAACGAGGAGCGCTCGCGCTTCAGCGGGGCTGGATTTCACGCGATCTGACGTCGCCGCTCACGCCGATGGTCGTCAACGGCGTCGTCTTCGCCGTGTCCAGCGGGGAGTACCGCTCGGCCGATCCGAAGATCGGCGCAACCCAGCGCGCGCAACGCTCGACGCCCGCCGTGCTCTATGCGCTCGACGGCGCCACCGGAAAAGAGTTGTGGAACAGCGGCAAGACGATCACCTCATTCGCCCGCGGCGGGTTGTCGGGCGGCGCGGGCGTGGTGTACATCCCCGCGTACGACAGCACGCTGTATGCGTTCGGGGTCCCGATCGAGAAATGACCACTCGAATCTTCGCATCCGGGCGTCCCGTTCTTCTTTGCGTCCTGCTTCTGTGCTCCTCGAGTGCGGCCGTGTCCGCCCAGCTTCCGGAGGGCCCCGGCAGGGACACCGTCGTCAAGGTCTGCGGCTCCTGCCACGATCCGATCACGGCCGCATCCGTGCGGCTGACGCGGGACGGCTGGCAATCCACGATCAACGACATGGTCACGCGGGGCGCCAAAGGGACGGATGACGAACTGGCCCAGGTTCTGGATTACCTCTCCATGCATTTCCTCGGCGAGGGAGACCGGCCCCTGAACATGAACACCGCGACTTCGGTCGAGCTCGAGAGCGTGCTGGCGCTGCTGCGGAAGGAGGCGCTGGCGCTCGTTGCCTACCGTGACAAGCACAAGGGGTTCAAGTCGATCGACGACCTGAAGAAAATCCCGGGCGTGCCATTCAAGAAGATCGAAGAGAAGAAGGACCGGCTCGTCTTCGGGATCGTGCCGAAGAAGCCGGAATAGAAGACGGCGTTCATTCAGCCGGCCGGTACGGGCCGATAGAGGTGCTTCTCATGCATCGCACAGTGACGAGCCTCGCGGTGGCGCTGGGCACGATGGCGGTCCTGGCCGGTCAGGCTCAGCCACCTGCCGGACAGGCAACGAGCGCCCCGCCGCAGGGCGAAGGGCGTCAGGGCGGTGGGGGAGGACGGGGACGCGGGGGCGTGCCACCCGTTCCGTACGACGACTACACCGGATTCACGAAGCTGTGGGACGGCGCGACGTTCGCGAACTGGGACGGCGAAACCGACGTGTGGTCGATTGACAACGGCGCGATCCACGCGGATACGACCAGGACGCCCGGCCAGCATCACATCCACTACATCGGGCCGGGTGCGGTCATGCGCGACTTCGACCTCAAGGTCGAAATGAAGATGTCGGCGGCCGGCGCGAACGGCGGCATTCAGTACCGCAGCCGTCTCCTGCACGCGGCCCACGGCGGGTCGATTCTGGATCCCCTGGGCAAGGACCTGCCTGCAGGAATCACGACGATGGAGAAAGCCGTTGCCGCGGGCGTCGCCGCGCAACCCGCACCGCGCGGCGGCGGCCCGGGGAACCGTGGCGGCGGCGCGAACCCGGCGGGCGGCAATGCGCCGGCGGGTGAAGCGGTCGCAGCCGCTCCAATCGGGCCGTGCCAGGCGCCGCCTGGCGGCGGCGGCGGACGTGCAGGAGCAGGTGGCGGACGCGCCGGCCAGCCGGCCAACGCGGGGAACCCCTGGCAGGTCAGCGGCTACCAGTTCGATATGAACTCGGCGAACAACTACACGGGCCAGTTGTACGAAGGACAGGGCCGGGGCATCATCACGGCGCCGGGGACGATCGTCCAGCTGCTCCCCGGAAACACGCGCGCCTGCCTGGGCACGATCACCGAGACACCGGCCGCGGCCGTCAAGCCGCACGCCGGCGTCGCGGGCGAGTGGAATCAGATCGAGATCATCGCGCGCGGCACGACGCTGATCCACATGATCAACGGCAAGGTGATCAGCGTGTCGATCGACGACGACCCGGAAAGGCGCGCGTTCCAGGGCATCCTGTCGCTGCAGCTCGAAGGCAGCGGCCAGATCTGGTACCGGAACGTTTACGTCAAGAGGCTGGAGAAGAGCCTGGAGTTCCCGAAATGATCGTCACGCGTGCGCGATCGTGGCCGGGCCCTCGGTGAAGGAGTAGTGTGAAAACCTGGTTGCTCCGCGGCGTCCTGGCCGTGCCGCTCGCCGCGGCCTTGCTGGCGATCGGCGGGGCTGGGAATGCGATTTACCGCTTGCCGGACCTGGAGCCCTGGCACGTGCTGGTGTCGCGTCTCGAACCCCGCGCCGCCGAGATCACCAGCACGTTCACGCTCGAGGACTATCTCAAACGCGAAGAGGCTGTGTTCCGCGAGGCCCGCGAGCGCGTCGACGCCGTGGTCTCGCCGGCCGCCAATGCGGCGGTGCCGAACCGCTACGTATCCGGCAGCCGCAGCAACCCGGAAAAGCTGGGCGTCAATTGGAACCGGACGCAGATCCTCGAGGCCGCCGACCTGCGCGGCGGTGCGTTGCTGATTCACGGCCTCACGGATTCGCCGTACAGCATGCGCGCCCTGGCCGCCCGGCTGAACGCCCGTGGCTACTACACGCTCTCGTTGCGCATGCAGGGCCACGGGACCGTGCCCGGTGGGCTGGTGACCCCAAACTGGGAAGACTGGGCCGCCGCCGTGCGCATGGGGGCGCGCCACGTCCGGAAGATCGTCGGCGCCGATCGCCCCCTGGTGCTCGTCGGCTACTCGAACGGCGGTGCGCTGGTCACGAAGTACGCGCTCGACGCGCTCGAAGACACCACGCTGCCGGCCCCGGCGTCGCTGATCCTGGTGTCGCCGATGATCGGCGTGTCGCCGGCCGCGCGCCTCGCCCGGTTCATCAGCATGCTCGGGCCCGTCGTCGACAAGGCGCGCTGGATCGACGTGGTGCCCGAGTACAACCCGTTCAGGTACAACTCGTTTCCCGCGAACGCGGGCACGCAGACGTTCCGGCTCACGCACGCTCTTGGCAGTCAGCTGACGCGGGCGCAGCGGGACGGCCTGCTTCAGCGCATGCCGCCAGTGCTGGCGTTCCAGTCGGTCGTCGACACGACGGTGAGCACGCCAGCCGTCGCGTACGACTTGCTCGATCACCTGCCCGCGGGACGGAACGAGCTCGTCCTGTTCGATCTGAACCGGCATGCGGGCGTTGACGCGTTCACCAGGCCCGAGGCGGTGCTGCCGCTCCTCGTCGGCGGCGGCGCCAGGCCGTACGCGGTGACGCTCGTGACCAACGCGAATCCGGACACGGCGGAGCTGTCGGCCATGTCGGTGGTGGCCGGGGCCACGGCCCTGACGGCCGAACCGCTCGGGCTCTCGTGGCCCGACCAGATGTATTCGCTGTCGCACATCGCGCTGCCGTTTCCCGCGGACGACCCGTTGTATGGAGGAAACGGCACGGGCCGCGAGGCCGGCAGCCTCTCGCTCGGCCGGCTCAGCCCGCGCGGCGAGAAGGGCGCACTGATCATCCCGGCCGAGGTCCTGATGCGCGTCTCGTGGAACCCGTTCTTCCCCTACCTGGAACGCCGCGTGGACCGCTGGATCGGGTTCTAGCCTAGGCCCACCGCTACGAACGAGCGGGGCAGAATCCAGCGAATGGGTTCAAGGGGATGATCGAGAAGTCGATCATCCCGGCCTGATAGAGCGGCAGCGTGTTCAGCCGCTCGCGTACTTCCGCCTCGGAGCTCGCCTCCACGACGATGCAGGCGCCGGCGATGTCGCCGCGCTGCCAGATCTGCCGGATGAATCCTTCGGCGTAGAGCGCACGCACCTGCGCCCGTTCGTCCTCGGCTCGCGCGGCGAAGTCGGCCTCGGCGAAGTGCTCGGTGCGGCGGCGCGAGACGGTCAGGAATTGCATCAGTCCCCTCTATTTCGTCTGCAGCTGTGCGCTCGGGGCGGCGTCTCGTCCGCCCGCGCCGCCCGTTCGCTGCGGGGGATTCGGCGTGCTGTCCGCATCCAGGTCGCCCATCAGGAACTGCAGCCCCGCCAGGAAGTGTCCGACGATGGCCGGCGTCGTGAACGTATCCGTCATGTGCCCGAGGGACGAATAGAAGCTGCGTCCCTTTCCATAACTCCGAATCCACGTGACCGGGTAGATGTTGTCGGGACGTTTGTATCCGTTCCAGGGCCTCGGCTCGACGTTGGGATCGTCGAGGTCAACGGTCAGCAGCACGCGCACGTTCTCCCACTGCAGGCGATTCGGGCCGTCGTGGTTGAACCGGTAGTACTCTTCCCGGAAGTTCAGCGGCTTGCCGCCGAACGGCTTCACGATCGGGCTCGCGGGGTCGTAGACCCGCATGACCCCCTGCTCGATCCGGTGCGGCGCGCTCTTGGCGCCGATCATGTCGCCGAACTCGTCCCAGTTGCGCGAGGCCCACGGCGTGCCGTGCACGCCTCCCAGCCCGCCGCCCTCTTTGACGAACCGCGCGAGCCCTTCGCGCACCGCCGGGTCCGGGAGGAGCTCGCCGACGTTATCGTTGAGGAACACGGCGTCGTACTCCTTGATCCTCGGGTACTTGAGATTGTTCAGATCGTTGTTCAGCTCGGTGTCCCACGCGCCGGTGATCCTGCCCATGGACTCCAGCATCACGTTGACGAGCGGGATCGTGTCGTGCGACATGCCGGCGAGGCAGGCATCGATCACGAGAAGCCTGCGCGGCCTTTTCGGCATCGCATACGGCTGGCGGGGAATGGCGGCGTCGATTTTCTGACGCACCTCGTCGCTTCGCCGCTGGATCTCCGCCGCCGGCATCTGCTCCCCGCGCGCGGGACGAAACAGGTCGCGCCTGACCGGGGCCGAACGCGACAGCTCGGTGAAGAACACACCGTATGCGGGCTGCACGGCCTCCTCGAACGCTTCGATCGCGCGGAACAGATCTGCGGGCGCGTTTACCACGCCGGCCGTGTCCAGCGTCATCGTCAACGGGCGCACGTTCAGGCGGTTCAACTCGTGAAAGAGCTCGGCCATCCTGCCCGCGCCGCGGCCGAACGGAACGTTGCGGGCGTCCGGCCCTCGCCTGGACCGATCGCGCAGGCTCAGGTACAAGAGCCTGTCCTTGACGGCTGCCAGGCCGTCGCGGGGCGAGACACCCTCCTGCGCCCAGAGACCCGTGTCGATCCCGAGCCCCAACCGCTTGCCGCGGTCCCCGAGCTCCTTCATCGCGCGGACAGGCCTCGTGGAATCGGCGAGCACCGCGACGTTGACGCTGAATTCGTCCGCCAGTCCATCGAGGCCCGCGAGCGGCGTGTCGGACGGCACGACAATCGTGTCGACGCCCATCGCCTTCGCGAACTCGAAGACCTTCCGCCGCGATGCCGGTGCGGCGTCGAGCCGGTCGACGCGGTACGTCAGCATTCGCACGGGACCCATGCGGCCGCGGATCGCGGCGATCTCCTCGGCCGTGAGGTTGTGATCGAGCATCTTCGGAAGCCGCGGGCTCACTTTCTGAGTGTTGGAGCCTTCGACGAAGTCGACCACGGCGGCATCGGCTCTGACGACGGCCTCGAGGAACGTGAGGCCGCCCGCGGGGATGGCGAGCTTCCATTTCGTGAGGCGGTCGTCGCCAACCAGCGTCCGCGTGCGCCACGTGACACGTTCCAGCGCGTCGGGCGCGCGCTCGAACGCGGGCGTCTGCGCAACGGTCGGTGCCGGTGCCTGGGCGTGATGGAGAGCGGCAATCAGAAGGGCGGCAAGAATACTTCTACTCATTTCGCTGGTTCCTTCGCGACCTTGCGAGGCAACGCAAAGACGTGATACCCCTGCGCTTCGATCTGTCCCTGCTTTCCTGTGGAAGGCGTTCTTCCACACCGGATCGGCGCCGGAACCCCACGACGCGCCTGCGGCAAAGGCGATGTACTGGCGGCCGCCGACCTCGTAGACCGCCGGTATCCCCTCGGGATTCGCGTCCAGTTCCCGCGCCCAGAGCACGCGGCCATCGTTCGTGTCGTAGGCGCGGAGCATGCGGTCCTGCGAGTTCGCGACAAACACGAGGCCGCCCGCGGTGACGACCGGACCGTTTCTCGGACGCACGGTGCCGGTATTCATCACCCGCTGCTCGGCAAGTCCCGGCGCGTGCCCATCGGGGACGCGCCACTTGATAGTGCCTTCGTTGAGGTCGTACGCGACGAGCTGCGTCCACGGCGGCCCGATGGCCGGAAGCCCGTTGCTCGTATACCACCCGGCCGAAAACGAGCCCGCGTAGCGGACCGCGGGACCGGAATAGCGCGCGGGGTTCTGCGGCAGACGAAGCGTGTCGTTTCCGCCTTGCTCGGGGTCCGCGATCGGGAGGCCGAGAAGATACGCTTCGAGCGCGTCCACGGTTTCCGTCGACACCATCGTCTCGGAGAAGGCCGGCATCTGTTCCCGGCCTTGCCGCAGAATTGCCCTGAAAGTTTCGGAGCCCAGTTTCGCCGGCGACCGCATCGGTATCTGGCCCGGGCCGTGGCACGCGGCGCAGATCTGTGTGTAGACCGCCAACCCGCGTTGCTCCCGCGGTCCTGCGGGAACTATCCCCGGCTCCTGGCGCGGCGTGTTCACATCCATGCGGCGGTAGCTCGGCATCTCGAGGCTGCGCACGAACAGCATGCCGGTCGCGGGATCCGCGGCGGTGCTGCCCCAGTTGGCGCCGCCCCACGCGCCGGGAAACTGAATGTGGTGGCGAAGATGACTCGACGGTGTGAACATGCCCTCGTTGGCGGCGTCGCCGACCGCCTGCTTCAGCCGTGCTTGTTCCTCGGGACTCATGAACGGGTTGACGTCTTCGGGCCTGAACACCTGGCGCGCGAACGGTGGCGGCTTCGAGGGGATGGGCTGCGTGGGCGAGGAGACTTCTCCCGGGACCTCGCTTTTCGGCACCGGCCGCTCCTCGATCGGCCACAGCGGCTTTCCCGTCAGGCGCTCGAACACGTAGAGGAACCCGGTCTTGCCCGCCTGCGCCACGACGTCCACCGGCTTGCCCTCATGCCGCACCGTCAGCAGCTTTGGCGCTGACGCGAGGTCGTAGTCCCAGAGATCGTGGTGCACAGCCTGAAAATGCCACAGGCGCTTCCCCGTCCGCGCATCGAGGGCGAGCAGACAGTTGCCGAACAGGTTGTTGCCCGCGCGGTCGGCGCCGTACAGATCGTGCGTGGGCGAGCCGGTCGGAACAAACACGAGGCCGTTCCTGGTGTCGAGCGTGATCTCTCCCCAGACGTTCGCCCCGCCGGCATACTGCCAGGCATCCGGCGGCCACGTCTCGTATCCGTATTCGCCGGGCCGGGGGATCGTGTGAAAGGTCCAGACGAGGGCTCCCGTCACGACGTCGTAGGCACGAACGTCGCCGGGCGGCGATCCATATCCCTCACCGGTGTTGGATCCCACGATGAGGAGATTCTCGAAGACGCGTCCGGGACTCTTGTTCGGCCCGCCGAGACGGCGTGGGCTTCCCGTCCGCATGTCGACGGTGCCGTTGCTGCCGAACGTGGCGATCGCCTGGCCCGTTGTCGCATCGATCTCCCGCAGGCCATTGTTCGTCGTCAGGATCAACCTGCGGTCGGAGCGATCCGCGCTCTCCCAGTAGGCGAGGCCGCGCTCGGTGGCTTCCGCCGGAGAGGTCCAGAGCTCTTTGCCGGTCGCGGCGTCGAGCGCGACGACCACGTTCTTCGTCCCCGCCACATACATCACGCGATCGACGATCAGCGGGTTGAAGGGGAGCCTGACGGCATCGCCCTCGACGCGATAGAACCAGGCCGGCGCCAGCTCTCTCACGTTGGCGCGGGTGATCTCCGCGAGGGCGGAGTACTGCATCGAATCCGCGGAGCCGCCGGTACTGGCTCCAGGTCGTGTACGGCTTCGCCCCGGCCGATTGAGGGCCGGCTTGTGCCCGGAAAACGGGGATACTGAGCAGCGCCGCCGCCAGTCCGGCCAGGGCCAACGAACGATGGCGCGCACGTGTCATGTGTCGTCAGCCCGTCGCGCGGAATATACCAACTTGACCGTTAAAGTAAACTCTTCTACTTTACCGCCAGAATTTTCGGTTCGCGCCACACAACCGCATCGAGAGGATCCGTGAAGCTCAAAGGCAAAGTCGCGCTGGTGACGGGAGCGGGTCGCGGCATCGGCCGCGGCATCGCCGAAGTGTTCGCGGCGGAGGGCGCCGATGTCGCGGTGAACGATCTGACCGAGGCGGAAGACGTCGCGCAGGCCCTCCGCGCCACGGGACGCCGCGCGATCGCCGTCAAGGGCGACGTCGCGACACGCGCGGACGTCGAGCCGATGATCGACAGAGTGTGGAAGGAGCTCGGACCGATCGACATCCTCGTGAACAACGCGGGGATCGAGACGATCGTGCCGTTCCTCGAGCTGACCGACGAGCAGTGGACGCGGCTCGTCGACGTGAACCTGCGCGGCGCGTGGCTCTGCTCGCAGGTCTTCTGCCGGCGCGCACTGGCCGAGGGCCGCAAGGGCAGCATCGTCAACATCGGCTCGATCCAGGCGGCCAAGGTCCTGCCCGGACGCACCCACTACGCGCCAACCAAGCTCGGCCTCGAGGCGCTGACGCGCAACATGTCCGCCGAGATGACGCCGCTCGGCATTCGCGTCAACTGCATCCACCCCGGCCTGATCGACACGCCGATGACGGCGTGGGTCATGAAGGACCCGGCGCTGCTCCCGGTGGTCCTCGCCCAGATCTCGCTCGGGCGCGCCGGCGAACCGCGCGAGATCGGCGCGGTCGCGGCGTTCTTCGCCTCGGACGAAGCCAGTTACCTCACCGGCCAGTCGATCTTCGTCGACGGCGGATGGCAGGGCAAGTGACGCGCCGGCTCATCGACCTCAGCATGGAGGTCTACAAGGGGATGATGACCTACCCCAACGTCGCCAAGCCGGTCATCGTCGAGATGGAGAGCCACCGCGAGATGGCGCGCAGCGTCGGCACCGACCAGTACGGCGTCGACGAGATCACCAACCACTGCATGATCGTCACCGGCGACCACATCGGCACGCACATCGATTCGTGGGGGCACGTGAAGCCGGACGCGCCGCGCGCCGAAGGGATTCCGATCGAGTACTGCTACGGCGACGGCGTCGTGCTCGACCTGACCCACAAGCGGCCGGGAGAGGAGATCGGCCCGGGCGACATCGACGAGGCCGAACGGAAGCTCGATGGCTACCGCATCAAGCCGCTGGACATCGTGCTGCTCCGGACCGATGCCGCGAAGCAGCGGACCGAGAAGGCCTACCTCACCGATCATCCCGGGATGACGAAGGAGGCCGTTCACGCCGTGCTCGACCGGGGCGTCATGGTCATGGGCATCGACGCCATCGGGTTCGACCCGCCGGTTGCGAAGATGTTCGAGCGGCGCAAGTTCTGGGAAGCGCACCGCGTCATGCGCGAGCGCGAGTACCTACCACCTCGAGAACCTGTGCAACCTCCACGAGATCCCGGCGCCGTATCATTCTTTTATCGTGAGCGTGCTGCCCGTGAAGTGGCGCGGCGCCTCCGCCGCCCCCGTCCGCGCGGTCGCGATCGTCGACGAACACCCGTAGCGAAGCGGAAAGCTGGAAGCGGGAAGCTGTTTAGCGGGAAGCGGGAAGCGGGAAGCGGGAAGCGGCAGCGGGTAGCGGGTAGCGGGAAGCGGGAAGCTGGTAGCGGGAAGCGCCATTGCTGGAGGATCCGAATGATTGTGCTGACAGCGAAGTACTTCGTGAAGGCTGGCCGCGGAGACGAGGTGGAGGCGGCGCTGCGCCGCATGGCGCCGCTCGTCAAGGCCGGCGAACCCGGCTGCACGGTGTACCACGCCAATCGATCCGCCGAGAACCGCGACCTGTTCCTGCTCTACGAGCACTACACGGATCAGGCGGCCCTCGAGGCGCACCGCAACACGCCGCACTTCAAGGAGATCATCGAGGGCACGATCGTGCCGCTCCTCGACAAGCGGGAGCGGGAGCTGTATCAGTCGGTCCTGACGTAAGCCCGGCCGGACATGAAGCTCGTCTCCTTTTCGCTGCCGTCGCCGATGGGACCTCAGATCCGCACCGGGGCGCTCGACGCCGCGGGCGGCAGTCGTCGATCTCGCCGGAGCGTGCCGCGCGGCGCTGCTGCGCGAGGGGCTGACTCCGGACGCGGCCGCACGCCTCAGCGAGGCGCTGCTGCCGGGCGACATGGTCGCGTTGATCGAGGGGGGCGAACGCTCGCTCGACGCCGCGCGCCGGGCGCTGCAGTGGGCGGCCGACGAGGGGCCGGACGCCGCCGGGGTGCCGATCGTGTATCCGTCGGAGGGACTCCATTTCCTGCCGCCCGTGCCCAGGCCGCCGCTGCTGCGCGATTTCATGGGCTTCGAGACGCACCTGCGCAACATCTACCCGAAGCTGGGGCGCGAGATCCCGGCGGAGTGGTACAACATTCCGGTCTATTACAAGGGGAACCCCGGCAGCCTTGGCGCGCACGGCGACGACATCCCGATCCCGTCGTACGGCACGGCGCTCGATATCGAGTTCGAGCTGGCCATGGTGATCGGGCGGGGCGGCATCAACATCGCGCCGGAGCGTGCGCTCGGACCACGTGTTCGGCTACATGATCTACAACGACTTCAGCGAACGGACGATCCAGGCCCGCGAGATGTCGGTGGGCCTCGGTCCGGCCAAGGGGAAGGACTTCGTGCGCGGCCACGTCTTCGGCCCGTACCTCGTCACCGCCGACGAGATTCCCGATATCTACAACCTCCGCATGGTCGCTCGCGTGAACGACGAGGTGTGGTGCGAGTCCAACTCCGGCACCATCCACTGGAAGTTCGAGCAGATGATCGCCCACGTCTCGACCGATGAGCTCCTGCGGCCGGGCGAGGTGCTCGGCTCGGGAACGGTCGGCAACGGATCGGGCGCCGAACGGGGCACGCTCCTGCGCCGCGGCGACGTCGTGGAGCTCGAGGTCGAACGCCTCGGCACGCTCCGAAACCGAGTCGTCTGAACAAGGGTTCCACGGGGTTCTACAGGGTTCCGCTGGGTTCCGCAAGGTTCTGTTCCACCGAACCTTGAACCCTGTCGAACCCTGTAGAACAGAACCCTGCGGAACCCGGTGGAACCCAGTGGAACCAAGCGGAACCTTTACTGTGCGCGGCTGGCTGCGCCGCTTCGCGTCTGTGGCGCTGCTTCTGGCCTGCACGGCGTCTGTAGCGGCGCAGAGCCCGCGCACAACGACTCTCAGTTCCGGCACGGTGCATTCCACCGTGATGGATCTCGCCGACGTCGTCAGCCGCGAATACATGGATGCGACTGTGGCGCTTCGGGTGGCGGACGCGCTGCGGCGTCGAGTTGATGCCGGCGAGTACACGAGCCTGACGACACCGGACGCGCTCGCCGCCCGCCTGACGCGTGACCTGCTGGCCGAGTCGCAGGACAAGCATCTGGCAGTCACCCTCGTTCGTGCGCCCTCGCCGGCCGCGCCGGCCACGACAAAACCGAGCACCCGCGAAGAAGACGTTCGCCGGACGAACGGCGGAGTGCAGCGGGTGGAGATACTGGCGGGAAATGTCGGCTATCTCAACCTCACGTCCTTCTGGCGGCTGGAGGAAGCGCGCGAGCCGATCGGCGCCGCCATGAGCCTGCTGCAACGCGCCGACGCTCTGATACTCGATATGCGGGAGAACGGCGGCGGCTCGCCCGAGACCGTGGCGTTCCTGATGGGGTTTCTGTTCGACGAGGGCGGCCTCCCGATGTTCGACATCGTCTCGAGATCGGGGAACGTGGTCAGCTACGCCACGCCGGCATCCGCTCCGGCGGAGCGCCATCCTCGCCGGCCAACCTGCGTCCTCACGTCGTCGCGGACGTTTTCAGCGGGAGAAGGCTTCGCGTTTCTGCTCCAGGAACGTAGACGCGCCGAGGTCGTAGGGGAGCGGACGGCCGGTGCGGCAAACCCGGGCCGGCCGTATCGGGTGAATGAGCTGTTCGAGGTCACGGTCCCGAATGGAAAGGTCCGGAGCGCCGTCGGCGGCGGCAACTGGGAGGGTCGCGGTGTGACACCGGACGTCGAGGTGGCGGCCGCGGACGCGCTGCGCGTCGCCCATTCCCGTATGCAGAAATAAGGTTCCACTGTAGAACAGAACCCTGCGGAACCCCTACTGAGCCCCCTTCAACGCGATCTCCTGGAAGCGTGGCGTCGCGCGCTCGGAGAATCCGTCGTTCGTGCGCTCGATGAACAGGGCGGCGAGGCCCAGCTTCTCTGCGAGCGCCATTCCCTCGGCGGTGCCGAGCACCATCAACGCGGTGTCGAAGGCGTCGGCGCGGACCGCGAGCGCGTCGATGACGGTGACGGATGCCAGCCGGTGGGTCAGCGGACGGCCGGTCCGCGGATCGAGAATGTGCGCCACCCGCTGGCCGTCGACCTCGCGATACTTGCGGTAGTCCCCGGCGGTGGTGATCGCGAGATTCGAGATCGGCACGATCCGCTGGATGGCGTCACCGTGCAGCTGAGGGCGCTCGATGGCGACCTGCCAGGGGGCGCCGGCCTCGTTCCGGCCGCGGGTCAGCACCTCGCCGCCAACGTCCACGAGAAAATCCGTGAACCCTCGCTTTTCCAGCTCCACCGACAGGCGATCGGCGGCATAGCCGGGCACGACCGACGAGAGGTCGCACTGCACCTCCGGCCGTGTCTTGCGCACGGTCAGGGTCTTCGGATTGAGCTCGAGGCGACCAGCGCCGGTCGCCTCCCGCAGCCGTGCGATCTCCTCGTTCGGCGGCACCGTCTTCCGAGGACCGCTCGGACCAAACCCCCAGGCATCCACCAGCGGCCCAATCGTCACGTCGAGCGCGCCGCCGGTCAGAATCCCCACGTCGATCGACCACTTGAACACTTCGAACGTCTCGGGGGAGGCGGCGAACGGCTCGAGACTGGTGGAGCGGTTGAATCGAGAGAGCTCCGAGTCCCGATCCCAGGTGGACATGAGCCCTTCGATGCGATCGAGGGTGGAGCGGAGCGCCCGATCGACATCGTGAAGACCGGGAGTTTCCAGCTCGTCTTTGGGAGTAACTACCTTCACTGAAAAGGTCCCGCCCATCGTGAGACCGCGAAACTCGCTGACATGTCGCTCGCGGGCGGGCTGTTCCTGCGCCCGAGAGGCGGAATGCGGGAACAGAACAGGCAGTAGGAGTAGGGAACAGGCAAACCAGCAGAGGGGCCACTTCCCGATTCTGGGCCTGGGCCTCTTCGCCATGTCGATGCCGCGCCGCTACTGACTTGCGTGTCACAGCGGACAGCATCCTTCTGGCAGCCAGTCGCACATGCTCCGGCTGGGACGCCTCGGTCAAGCCTTCGAGCAGGGTGATCGCTTGACTGCGCTGGCCAGTGGCCACGAGTCGATCGGCGCCAATCAGCGTGCCGTCCACAACGGCCTGCTGCACCAGCGCGGGCCCCTTCCCGCGAGCCGCCGCCAGCGCTTTGGCCGCCTCGGGCGTGCCGATCTCTCCCAAGGCCTTGGCCGCTGCCGCGGCGGACTGGGGATCTTCGCCCAGGATCTTGATGAGGGCTGGCGTGCTGGCCGCATCCCGCCGCGCGGCGACGGAATTGATGACGCCTATCCTCGTGCGCCCCTTGGCCTGGCCGAGCGCATCGCGCAAGGCCTTCTCGGACTCTGGTCCCGGAACATGCTCGAGTACATTCCGGGCATGGACGGACAACTCCTCGTCAAGGACCAGGGGCGTCACCGCCGGCACAGACGCGGCGGATGCGATGAGCACCAATTGCCGGCAGACGAACGCGCGGGTCACTGAGGAATAGGAACTGCCAAGATACGCGACGAGCCGCTTTTCGAGCGCCGCCCGCGCGGTCTCATTCCCCTGCACCTCCATGACTGCCCGCTCGATAGGGATGAGAACCGTCGAATCGGTTCCCACCTTGAACTCTTTCAACAACTCGAAGGATTGCTCCAGGGTCGGCAGTGGAGCCGGGGCCGCCTGGGGCGGACCCTGGCGCGGAGCCGGGGGCGGTGTTTGAGCCGCTTGCGTCATCCTTGGTTCTCCGTTCTCATTTGCCACGATCATCTGCGAACCCGCGAACCGCGAACCCGCGGATCTAAATCGTCCAGGGCGCCCGCATGGCCCGCTGGCGCATGCGATTGGCCATGTCGTCGCCGATGAATTCCTCCTTGACCGGATCCCACTTCTGCGTGCGGCCCGTCCAGGTGGCGATGTTCGCCGAGGTGCGCGACGTTGGTCGATCGCGTCGCGGCCTCCACATTCGACACCGGCTGCGAGCGGAGCCGAATCGATTGAATCCAGTTGTCGTGGTGCGCGTAACCGCGCGCCCGATAGATCTGCTCGGCCAGGTCCTGCGGTGAGGTGGCACCGGTCTTCGCGTCCGGCTTGGCCAGCGGCTCAGGCGGAGTCAGCAACACGTCGGCAAGGATCTCCGGGCGAGAGGCCTTCAGCGGGCCCTCACGTCCGGCGACAATCCATCCGCGGTCGCCGACGAACAGGATCTGCCAGCTGGAAGCGCGTCGCCGGATCGAAGCCCGCCGGAATGTCCTGGAACTTGGGATTGAGCTGGCCCTGGAACGACTGCACGAGGACGCCATTGGCGTACTTGTAGTCGATGATCCGGCGCTCGGGCGTCCCGGGAACGATCTCAATGGGGCCGCTGTCGTCCATGCCCATCACCCACTGCGCGATATCCAGATGATGCGAGCCATTGGACGTGATGCTGCCGCCCGCGAAATCTCGCTGGATATCCCACGGTACGGTTCGAGAGCCGCGTTGACCGACCGGGTGATAGCGGCTGTTGAAGGGATGGTACGGCGCCGGGCCGAGCCACATATCCCAGTCGAGGCCGGGAGGAGGAGTCTCCGGTGGAAGATTGAGGGCCTGGCTGGTGCCGAACCAGTGGCAGTAGATGTTCTTCAGCGTCCCGATCCGGCCGTTCTGAATGAGGCGGCGGGCGGCGGCGAAGTCGTCGACGGAGCGTTGCTGGAAGCCCCCCTGGAAAATCCGATTATGGCGACGGAAGGTATCGACCATCGACCCGCGATTCGTGAATCGTCAGGGAAACGGGCTTCTCGCAGTAGACGTCCTTTCCGGCCTTTGCGGCCATCGTCGAGATGACCGCATGCCATCGGTCGCCCGTGGCGATCAGGACGGCATCGATATCCGGACGCGCCAGGATCTCGCGGAAGTCCTTCGTGGCCGATACGCCCTTGTAGTTTCCACGCTTCGTCTCGGCCGCGTACGCGGTTTCGACCGTGTCCCTTGCGTCATTCAGGCGCCACTCGTCGACGTCGCACACAGCGACCAGCTGAAGGTCCGGGTTGCTGAGCATCCGTCGCATGTTCCCGTTGCCCATGATGCCGACGCCGATGGATGCGACATTGATTCGATCGCTGGCGGCCTTCAGACCGATTCTCGGCAGTATCAACGGCGCGACGAGCAGGCCGACGCCCTGTTTCAGGATGGTCCGGCGGCCGATGCGGCCGGCTGAAGCAGCGTGCTCATCGAGTTCTCTCCCGATCCGAACTGCCCGTCGAATGTCTGCATCGCTCGATCAGGCGCCGTCGCACTTTAGTCGTCAGGCTCCCGTGACAGCGCATACCCGAGCTTCTGGAGATACCACTTGCTGATTTCCGCGGTCTGTCGCGGGGTATACGGCATGTTCCGCGATGGATCGAGCTCGTGCATGATATTGGCCTTCGGATTCGCCTGCTCCATCGTCTCGAGGATCGATTTCAGATCGACCATGCCGATGCCCAGCGGGGAATAGCCGCCCATGTGCGGACCGTTGACGAAGTCCTTCAGGTGCATGTGCACGGTGATGGAGGCGAAGTCCTTCACGACCTTGGCCGCGTCGGCGCCGCCCTTCTGCAGCTGGCCGACGTCGGGCGCGAACTTGAAGACCCGCGTATCGACGCTTTCCATGACCGCATAGACTTCGTCGCGCGTCTCGATCGCAGTACCCGTGTGCTGGTGCAGGCCGGTAGCCCACGCCGACATCGGCCATGGCCTTGCCGTAGTCGTTCAGCGCCGCGACGATGTTGGCGCGGTGCGCGGCGAAGTCGTAGCCGGCGCGTTTGGCTCCGCCGGCCTCGATCACCAGGAAGCTCCCGCCGTGTTTCCTCAGGATCTTGCCCCAGCGGACGATCATGTCGATTTCGTTCTTGCGAACAGACGGATCGATGACGTTCAGAGGGGGCGTACGCGGAGATCAGCGGAATCTTGTACTGGGCGATCAGCTTGTCCAGCGTGCCTTTCTTGTCCCAGTCCTCGAGCACCTGGCCGAACGTCTCCCAGCCCTTGTAGCCGAGCTCCGACATGTCCCGCAGGGCGGGCTCGAGCGGCTCCGGTGCCCGTGGAAAGACACTCCACACCAGGGAGGTGCACCCGATCCGAAGCTGCTTCGCCGTGGCGGGCTGGCCCGTGGCGGCCGTCTGTGGAACGGCGCCGGCCTCGACGTGCGGCAGCGCGGCCGCGCCGAGTCCGGCGAGGACGGCCTTGGTGAACGTCCGACGATTCACTGAACCTGCCACGGATAGCCTCGCTTTCCGGCGCACCGCTGATCCCAGTCGGTCCGGGGAAGCCCAAATATTTTCTGAACCTGTACTTGCGTATTGCGCAAACCTGGTGCGCAGCTCTTATACTGACCGGCGCCGCCGGGTGTCAAGCCAGACGCTCGCATCCGATTGGGAGGAAAGATGTCGAAGTTGCCTCCGACTCCGCGTGTGCCGGTGAATCGCCGCGATTTCCTGCGCGCCGCCACCGCCGCGGTCGTGGCGCCGATGATCGTGCCCCGGCACGTCATCGCCCGGTCTCAGACCACTCCGCCAAGCGATCGCATCACGATCGGGCACATCGGCGTCGGGAGGATGGGCGGCGGACACGTCAGCGGCTTTCTCAAGATGCCGGACGTCCGGATCCTCGGCATCTCCGATGTCCGTCTGGAAACCCTCGAACGCGCGCAGGGCAGGGTCAATCAGCAGTATGGCGATTCGAAATGCGCCGCGCATCCCGATTTCCGCGAGCTGCTGGCGCGGCCGGACATCGATGCGGTCGTCATCGCCACCGGAGAACGCTGGCACCCGCTGATTGGCATCGAGGCGGCGCGCCGCGGGAAGCACATCTACTGCGAGAAGCCGCTCAGCGTCACGCTGGCCGAAGGGCTGGCGCTGCGGGCGGCGGTGCAGAAATACGGCGTGGTCTTCCAGTGGGGCACCCAGCAGCGTTCCAGCGTCAACTACCGGCTCACCGCGGAGCTGGTCCGGAACGGCTACATCGGCGACGTCCGCAACATCATGATCGGCTCGGCCGGCGGCTCACCGCCCAAGCCGGAGCCCCCCGAGACATTGAAGGATCCACCGGCCGGGTTCGACTACAACCAGTGGCTCGGGCCCTCGCCGTACGTGCCGTACAGCGATGTCCGCGTCTCGCTCACCTGGCTGATGATCCGGGACTACGGCCTCGGCTGTCTCGGCGGGGCCTGGGGCATTCACGACCTCGATGCCGCGCAGTTCTTCTTCGACACCGACGACACGGCGCCGATCGAGATCGAAGGGCGCGCGCGTTATTACCAGGACATCCGCGACGTGCCGTACTCGTGGACCGTCGAACAGAAATACGCGAGCGGCCCCACCGTGATCCACATGGATCTCGTCACGGCCAAGAAGCGGGCCAAGCAGTTCGAACTGGGCAGCATGGCCAGTCTGGTGACCGGCTCGAAGGGCTGGATCTGGGTCAGCCGTCAGGGAGTGAAAACCGAGCCCGAGTCGCTGGCGACGACGGTCATCGGGCCGAACGAGAAGCACGTCATCTTCTCGGATGACCACAAGCAGAACTTCCTCGACGCCATCCGGAAAAAAGCGCAGCCGATCTCGCCGATCACGGCTGCCGTCCATGCGGAGACCATGTGCCAGCAGTCCGCCATCGCGATGCAGCTGGAGCGCAAGCTGCGCTGGGATGTGAAGGCAGAAGCGTTCATCGACGACGAGCAGGCCAATCGTCTGCTCTCCCGCGCCATCCGCGCGCCATGGAGCTACACGATATGAAGGCGATAGCTGTCGTTCTCGTGTGGGCTGCGGCGGCGACGCTCGGGGCCGCCAGCGCACCGTTCGCGGCCCAGGCGCCGGCCACTGCCAGCCAGACGCCAGGCGCGCCCCCCCAGACCCCGCAGCCGCGCCCCCGTCGCGAGGTCTCGCCCGAGGACCGGACGAAGATCGAGGCGGCCCTGCCCGCGAAAGCGCTCGCGCGTCCGAAGAAGCCGCGGAAACTCCTCGTCTTCGATCGGCAAGGGATTTATAACGGCCGGCCGTACGGCGGCCACGCCTCGATTCCGCACGCCAACCTCGCCGCGCAGTTGATGGGTGAGAAGACCGGCGCCTTCACGGCGACGCTGTCCAGCGAACCGGGCGCCATCTCCGAGGGAAACCTTCAGCAATACGACGCGGTGTATCTGAACAATACCGTCGGTGACGTGTTCGACACGCCGGAAATGCGCGCCGCCTTCGCCGCCTTCGTCGCCAGAGGGGGAGGCGTCGTCGGCAATCACGGCGCCAGCGTCGCCTCGCCGCAGTGGACCGAGTTTGGCGAAATCCTCGGCGCGACCGGGGCTTCGCATCGCGAACCGACCGAGAAGGCGACGATCAACATCGACGATCCCACACACCCTCTCATGCTCGCCTTCGACGGCAAGCCGTTCGAGTACGTCGATGAGTTCTACCGTCTCGGGCCGCCGTACGCGCGCGACAAGGTACGGGTGCTCCTCAGCATCGATCCCGTCGTCACCGACATGATGCAGGGGCGATGTTTCGGCCAGTGCCTGCGCAACGACAACGACTACCCCGTTGCCTGGGTTCGTCAGCACGGCAAGGCGCGCGTCTTCTACACCAGCCTGGGACACAACCCTGACGTGTTCTGGGACACTCGCATGCTGACGATGCTCCTGGCCGGCATCCAGTACGCGCTCGGCGATCTGGACGCTGATGCGACCCCGCGTCCGCGCGGCACCAGCCAGTTCGATGCGGCGCTGGCGGGGATGACCACGTTCGACTTCGGGCAGGATCGCGCCCAGGTGCGCCGGTTCGAGCGCGAGGTCAGCCTCGCCGCCGCGACGAAGGAAGGCGCGGCCGACGCCGAACAGAAGATGCTGAAGATTCTGCAGAGCCAGGCCCCGCTCGGCGCCAAGGACGCGATCTGCCGTCAGCTCGCGATCATCGGCTCATCCCGTTCGGAACCAGTCCTCAAGGCGATGCTGAAGCACAAGGAGACGGAGGCCATGGCGCGCTACGCGCTGCACGGGCTGCAGGCGAGATGAGCGCAAACAAGGAAAAATCCCCGGTTGCCCGCCGTAGCCTTGGCGAAGGCGGGAAGGCCCCAAGGAAAGTCGTCCGCCGCGGCGCCGTGGAGACGCCGCCGGTTCAGAGCGTGGAACGCGCGCTGTCGGTGCTGGAAGCGGTGGCGCAGTCGGCGGAACCGGTGCCGCTGGCGCGCTTGACCGAGGTCCTCGGCATCGACCCGAGCAGCGTCTTCCGTCTGGCCAACACGCTGAAGCGCCGCGGCTTTCTCGCCAATCCCAACGGACGGAAGCACTATGTGCTCGGGCCGGCCGTCTGGCGGCTGTCGCGTGAATACGACTGGAGCCGGATGCTGATCAGCATCTGCCGCGAGCCGGTCCGGGCACTCGCCACCCGTACTGGAGAAACCGCGCATCTCGCCGTCCGCGAAGGACGCGAAGTCTTCTTCATCGATCACCATGCGTCCGGCGACCAGGGCGTCATCGTCCCCGGGCAGACCGGCAAGCTGATGCCGCTGCACTGCACCGGGCATGGCAAGGCGCTGCTCGCCGACTTCGGACTGGCGGAGTTGAAGGCCCTCTACGGCACGACGCCGCTCGAGCGCTACACCGCCCGAACCAGCGTGGCGCTGCCGGACCTGGCCAGGGCGTGCGCCCGGGTGCGGGCCGACGGCTATTCCATCGACGACGGTGAGTACCCTGGAGGACGTCCGCTGCGTGGCGGCGCCGGTCCGCGATCGGGGCGGACTCGTGATCGGGTCGATCGGCGTCTCGGCGCCGGCCGCTCGCATGTCCGAGGGGCGCGACTCGGTGCTGGCGCAGCACGTTTGTGACACCGCCGCGCACATCAACGCGCTGCTCGGCGTGTCATCGGTGACATAGCGCTTTCGTATGACGCAACTTTCTCATTGACAAGGCCGAACGAAAGCTGACATAGACCATCTCCGTTGATCGGCGCAAGACGATGCGGGGCCGGCCCGAGCGGGCCGGCGAGGTCCGGCAACGCGATAGCGGTTGCGCCTCGAAACCCAGGGAACCTGGCTGAAGTGGTGACTGAGGAGGAGAAACGTGGGACGTTTCATCGTACGCAGTGTGTTCGTTCTCCTGACGCTGGCCCTGGTGGGCGGCGCAGCGAGTCGTGCGAACGCCCAGGGGTTGACCGGCCAGATCGGCGGCTCGGTGATCGACGGCAGCAACGGCGCCATTCCAGGCGCCTCGGTCACGGTGCGCAACACTGCGACGGCCGTGACGCGTGATGTCATCACGGACGCCCAGGGGCTGTTCGTGTTCACGAACCTGTTTGCCGGCACGTACGACCTGCGGGTCACGCTGGCCGGCTTCAGGACCTACGAGGAAAAGGGGATCGTGCTGACGGCGACCGAGCGCGTCGCGGTGCCGCCCATCGTCCTCGGCGTCGGCGGCGTCGAGGAGGTCGTGACGGTCGAGGCCTCGGCGCTGCGCGCGCAGTCGATGAGCGGCGAACGCTCGGGCACGATCCGGGCCGACGAGATCAAGGACACGCAGCTGCGCGGCCGCGACTTCCTGGGGCTGCTGCAGGGCATGCCCGGGGTCGTCGACACGAACGTGCGCAACGCGCCCGGCTGGAATGCGTTCCTCGGGACGACCATCAACGGGCTCAGCGATCAGATGATGGGGATGTCGTACGACGGCGTCTCCAGCAAGGACACGGGGTTCGGCGCGGCCAACTACGTGACGCCCTCGCTCGATTCCATCGCCGAAGTGAAGATTCAGACGTCGAACTACCAGGCCGAGTACGGCCGTGCGGGCGGCGCCAACATCATCGTCGTGACCAAGAGCGGCAGCGCCCGGTTCAGCGGGTCGGCGGCGTACTTCAAGCGCCACGAAGGGCTCAACACGAACTCCTGGGACCGGCGGCGCACGTGCGACGCGACCGGCGGCACGTCGGCGTTGTGCGAGAAGGCGCGCTACCGCTACGACAACTCGGCGTTCACGCTGGGCGGCCCGGTGCTGATCCCGGGTCTGGAGTTCAACAAGAACCGCGACAAGCTGTTCTTCTTCTACTCGCTGGACATCATGCCGCGGACCGATCCGTTCCTGGTCAGCAGCACCATGCCGTCGGCGCTCGAGCGCAACGGCGACTTCTCCCAGACGAGGAACAACGCCGGCGCGCTGCGGAACATCCGCAATCCCTTCAGCCCGCTTGCCTGCAACGTGAACACCGGCGGCCCGGGTTGCTTCCCGGGGAACGTGATTCCGCAGAACATGATCAATGCGATGGGCCGGCAAATCCTGAACCTGTTCCCGTTGCCGGACCCGGCGCTGGTCGGGAATCCCGTCACGCAGGGGAATTACAACTACCAGTTCGCGGGCGACACGGAAAAGCTGCGCCGCGACAACGTCATCCGCGTCGACTGGAACGTCCGGCCCGGCACGACGTTCTACACCCGCGTGCAGATGGGCAAGGAAGTGTTCGGCCGCGGCCAGTACAACGAAACCGCACCGGCCCTGATCGCCGGCGCCGGCATGGGTTTTCCGTGGTCGGAGGGCAGCTACGACATCAACACCTCCGGCTACGTGGCCACGCTCAATCACATCTTCACCGCCACGACCGTGCTCGAGGTCATCGCCGGGACCAACTGGGCCACGCAGGACGTATACCCGCTGGCCCAATCCGATTGGGACGCTCTCGACTACCGGAATCATCTGCCGGGTCACCGGCAGTACTTCCCCGAGAACAATCAGAATCACATCCTGCCGGACATGACGTTCGCCGGCGCCAACGCCCTGCCGAACACGAGGGCCATCAACATCGGCCAGGGCCAGAGTTTCCCCTGGCTGGCTTCGAACGACACGCACAACTTCTCGGTGAACCTGACGCACGTGCGCGGGTCGCACAACCTGAAGACCGGGTTCTTCTACGAGCGCACGGGGCGGCCCGGTCCCCTGTCGAGCAACGCCGGGTTGTACAACTTCAACTCCGACGCGGCCAATCCGCTCGACACCAATCTCGGCTGGGCGAACGCGCTGCTCGGGCACCTCAACGCCTACACGGAAAACAACAACAACACGCGATCCCTGCCTCGCTTCAACCAGCCGGAGTTCTTCGTCCAGGACAACTGGCGGTTGAACCGGCGGTTGACGCTCGATCTGGGCGTCCGGTTCTCCCACATCGGCGCGGTGTACGAGAGGGACCGGGACATTGGCTGGTTCGATCCGGCGGCCTGGGATCCGGCCAAAGCGGTGAAGTTGTGGCAACCGGACTGCGCCAACGGCGTGTTCCCCTGCACCGGCGCGAACCGCGTGGCGCGCAATCCGATCAGCGGGGAAATGCGGCCCAGTCCGTGGATCGGCGCCGTCGTCTCAGGGGTCGGGGGACATCAACAACGGGACCGTCTTCGGCAAAGAGATCCCCGACACGTTCCCCGGCGCCGGAATCCGGACCGCGCCACGTCTCGGGTTCGGCTGGGACGTCACGGGCGACGGCAAGACCGCCGTCCGCGGCGGCTTCGGCACCAGCTACAACCGCCTGGGCGACGGCCAGTACGGCGGCTTCACGGGTGTCATCAGCCGGACCGTGAACCTGCAGTGGACCACGATCGACGATCGCTTCAACGTGCCGTCGCTCGAGAACCCGCTGGGTGGGACGATCGTCCAGGATGAGACGCGGCCGATCACGGTCCACTCCTGGAGCGTCGGCGTGCAGCGCGAGCTGCCGTGGCGCCTCCTGGCCGACGTGGCCTACGTGGGCAATACCGTGCGCAACGCGTTCGCGGTCAACGCCGGGCAGTCCTACACGAACCAGCTCAACGACCCCGATCCGCGGCTCCTCGCCAATCCCACGCCGGACATGATCGATCGGACGACCGGCAACGTGCTGCCAACCAACCTCATTCGTCCCAACTACCCGGGACGCGGCGCGGTCACCCAGCGGGTGTTCCTGAACGAGATGTACCGCGACTACAACGGAATCCAGATCGAAGTCCGCCGGCGCCTGGCGAGTGGACTCGCGTGGGCGGTGAACTATACGGGCTCGATCACCGAGCAGTACGCGGCGTATGACTGGTTTCGAACCCCCGAAGACAACGAATCGCGAAACACGCACAAGAACGCGGGCAACCTCGGCAGCAGGCCGCACAACCTGAAGTTCACCTACAACTGGATGCTGCCCGGGGTGAGCCGGTTCCTGGGCGACAACGTCGTTGCCAAGGCTGCGCTCGACGGCTGGCAGTTGTCGGGGATCTCGACCGCGCTGAGCGGCACGTGGGGGGCCTTCGGCTACAACTTCTCAGGGGCGGTTCCGAACGCCACGACACTGACCGGAGGCCTCGGAGGCTCGCGCGTGATCATCGTGTGCGATCCGAATCTGCCGCGCGGCGAGCGGACGTTCGATCGCCAGTACCGCACCGAGTGCGTAAGGCCGCCGGGACCCCTGACCGATCCGGCCGACACGCTCTATCAGGGCACCGGCGTCGGCGCCGGTCAGGAAGATGCCAGGATGGGCCTGGGGTACATCAACCACGACATGACCCTGCTGAAGAACTTCAATCTCGGGAACCGGCGCAACCTGCAGGTGCGCGTCGAGGCGTACAACGTGTTCAACACCACGCAGTATCAGGGCGTGAACACGACCGCGACGTTCGACTTCGCGACCGGCGTGCAGACGAACCCGGCCTTCGGCTCGATCAGCGGCGTCCGCGCCAACTCGAACCGCGTGATCCAGCTCGGCGCCCGGATCACGTTCTGAGTGGCGGCGTAACTGCGCTCTCTGGACAGCAAGACGGGGTGTCACGCATCACGCGTGACGCCCCGTTTCTGCATTGCCGAGTCACACATTCCACAAGGAACCAGCAGATGAAACGTGAGACCGTCGCCATCGCGATCGTGCTGATCGCGCTCGGGGCAACCGCTGCCGGGCAGGGCCAGGCTCGGAAGAACTTCACCGGCGGCCGGGTCACGCTGGAAGACCAGGGAAGCTTTTTCATCGGCGGGGTGACGAAAGTCACGGAGTTCGCCACGCCCCCGGGAACGCCGGCCGGACCTCCCGGGGCGCCGACCCCGCCGGGGCCCGTGCCGCAGCAGATCACCATAGGTCAGATGTATGTGCAGTTTCAGATTCCGGCCAAACAGTCCAAACCTGGATGGCCGGTCATCATGGTCCATGGGTCGACCCACACCGGCGCCGCGCTCGAATCCACACCGGATGGCCGCGAGGGTTGGTATCCGTACTTCGTTCGCAAGGGCGTCGCCACGTATGTCGTCGACCAATCGGGACGAGGACGATCGGGGTTCGATCCGACAGTTCTCTACGAGGCCGAGGCCAGGGCGCTCGCGGGTGATGCAAAAGGCGCCGCCGATCTCATCCCGAACTTCGGACGCATCACGGACAACGGGGCGTGGGCGTTCTGGTTCGGCCATCTCATCCCCGCCGGGTCGAACGTCACGAATGGCACGTGGATTCCTCACGGCGATGCGCGCGACGAGGGGAAGAATCCGGACGGCAGCCCGCATGCCGCGACGTTGTTCCCAACCGACCATGCCGGCGAGTACTACAAGCAGCTCGTGCCAAACGGCGAAGCGACGCTGCCCGGTTCGACGTGCACCGCCTGCGTGCCGCAGACGCTGTCGCCATCCAACACCTGGACGCCGCAGAATCTCGCGTTGCTCGTCGAGCGGCTCGGCGGCGCCATCGTGGCGACGCATTCACAGTCCGGCAGCATGGGTCACCACATGATCCGCATTCTGAAGGAGCGCGGCCACCTCGACATGGTGAAGGGCCTCATTACCATCGAAGGTGGATGTTCGTTGCCGGGCAGCGGCCTGACGGCCGCCGACTTCGACCGCATTCCCTATCTCGCCCTCAAGGGCGATTACGCGGGCACGAGCACGCAATGCCAGGCGACGGTGGACAGCATCAACAAGCGCCGCGCCGAGAAGATGGGCGGTGCGACGGCCGAGTACCTGAAGCTGGACGAAATGGGCATGCCGGGTGTCACGCACATGATGATGCTGGACCGCCGCAACCTCGAAATCGCGGACCTCCTGCTGAACTGGGCTGGCAAGAACGTCACGAAGCGCCGGTAGTCGTCGAGACGGCCCTTCACCGCCTGCCGGTTACCGGAGTGTCGGCGGCCGCGCCGGCATCTGATCGGGGCTTATGAAGATAATGGACGCCATGCCCATCGACGAACCGTCAGCGATGCCTGCTCCGCAGCCGGATAAACATGAGGAGATGGTGTGGATCCCCGGAGGGCCGTTCGTCATGGGCTCGGACCGCTACTATCCGGAGGAAGCGCCGGCGCACAAGGTGACGGTGAACGGATTCTGGATGGACTCGCACGCGGTGACCAACGCCGAGTTCACGCGATTTGTCGACGAGACCGGCTATGTGACCTTGGCGGAGAAGCCCGCGAGAGCGGAAGACTACCCGGGCGCCAAGCCTGAACTGCTCGAGCCGTCCTCGGTCGTGTTCGTGAAGCCCACCGGCATAGTCGACATGAGCAACGCGTACAGCTGGTGGACCTACGTGAAGGGGGCGAACTGGCGTCATCCGCGCGGCCCGGAGAGCACGTTGGACGGGCTGTCGGCACACCCGGTGGTCCACGTCGCCTTCGAAGACGCCGAGGCCTACGGGAAATGGGCCGGCAAGGAACTGCCAACCGAAGCGGAATGGGAATGCGCCGCGCGAGGCGGGCTCGACCAGTCGGAGTACCTGCTGGGGCCACAAGTTCTGGCCCGGGGCGAAGCCGATGGCCAATACCTGGCAGGGGAAGTTTCCCTACGAGAACCTGGTCGAGGACGGATTCGAATGGACGGCGCCGGTCCGTAGCTTTCCCGCGAACGCCTATGGGTTGTACGAGATGGCCGGCAACGTCTGGGAGTGGACGACCGACTTCTACCAGGAGCACAACAAGATCGCGCAGACCTGCTGCACGCTCGACAACCCGCGCGGCGGCCATCCCGACCAGAGCCTCGATCCGGGCGATGCCGTCGCCCGCATTCCACGCCGCGTGATGAAGGGCGGCTCATACCTGTGCGCGCCCAACTATTGCCGCCGCTATCGCCCCGCGGCGCGCATGGCGCAGGCGATCGACACCTCGACGTGCCACCTCGGCTTCCGCTGCATCAACCGCGATCGGGCCGGGCACGAGCAGGAGCGTTGACGCGCAATCGACAACGTCGGATGGGGGTCCGAGCTGGTATCGGCGGTGGGTAGGGTAGGCTAGGGTAGACTCCCATCGATGACCGCACCCGGACCTGCCTCCCACGCCGACCGGCTCCCGACGAGTCCGACCGACTTCTCGCTGGTCCTCGGCGGGCCGTTTTATCAGCTCTGGCGGGGGACGCGTCTGGCCGGAGAAGCGCTCCAACTGCTCCGCCGTCGCATCATCGTGATGGCGCTCGTGGCCTGGGCGCCGCTGCTCCTGCTGTCGATGGCGGAAGGAAACGCCTGGGGCGACCGCGTCAGGCTGCCGTTCCTCTACGACGTGGAACTGCACGTGCGGCTGCTGCTCGCGCTGCCGTTGTTGATCATGGCGGAACTGGTCGTTCACCGGCGCATGCGCGCGGTGGCGGGGCAGTTCCTGGAACGGGGCCTGATTCCGGATGCGGCGCGGACGCAGTTCGACGCGGCCATCGCCTCGGCGCTGCGCCTGCGCAATTCGTTCGCGGCGGAGGCCATCCTGATCGCGGTCGTCTACGTCGTCGGGGTGGGATTCATCTGGCGGACGCACGGGACGCTCGACGTGGCGAGCTGGTACGGCGCGTCGGTGGATGGAAGATGGCGGCCGTCGCTGGCCGGCTGGTGGATGGGCGTCGTGAGCCTGCCGCTGTTTCAGTTCCTGCTCCTGCGCTGGTATTTCCGGCTGCTCATCTGGGCGCGCTTCCTGTGGCACGTGTCGCGCATCGAGTTGAGGTTCGTGCCGACGCATCCGGATCGCTGCGGCGGCGTGGGGTTCCTCGGGACGGTGAGCCACGCGTTCGCGCCGGTGTTGCTGGCGCAGGGGGTCGTCGTCGCCGGGACAATGGCCAACCGGATCTTCTACGCGGGCGCCAGGCTGCCCGAGTTCAAGGTGGAGCTCATCGGGCTCGTGGCGGTGATGGTGTTTGCGGTTCTCGGCCCGCTTCTGGTGTTCAGTCCGCAACTCGCCGCGGCCAAACGCACGGGCCTGCGGGAATACGGTACGCTGGCGCAGCAATACGCGCGCGAGTTCGATCGTAAGTGGCTGCGCGGCGGCGCCCCGGCCGGCGAGTCGCTCGTCGGCAGCGCCGACATCCAGTCGCTGGCCGATCTGGCCAACAGCTTCGAAGTGGTGAAGGGCATGCGGCTGGTGCCGTTCACCATGCAGACCGTCGGGCAGCTGGCCGTGACCACGCTGATCCCCGTCGTGCCAGTGACGCTGACGATGATTTCGCTGGAGCAATTACTCGAGCGGTTGATCAAAATTGTGTTCTGACGATCGACGGCGACAAGGCGCGGACGGACGCCCGGTGCGGCTCCTGCGGGCGGCCGGTGCGGTCGCTGCACTGGCGCTTTTGTCGATGCCGGCGCACGCATCGGCGCAGGAGCTCGAGCCCGGCGCGTACTGGCCCATTCCCACGGGTGTGAACATCGTCACCGTCGTCAACAGCTTCAACTGGGGCGATATGGCGTTCGATCCGTCGGCCCCCATCGACGAGGCGAGCGCCAGGATCAACACGACGGCGTTTGCGTTCACGAGGGCGTTCTCCCTGGCTGGACGATCGGCGAACGCGGGCGTCGTGGCGCCTGTTGTCGCCGGTCATCTGGAAGGGCGCGTTCTCGGTGAGCCCGCCGAGGCCGGCCGGTTCGGGCTGGGCGATCCGAGACTGAGGCTCGCGGTGAACCTGTATGGGGCTCCCGCGATGCCGGCAAAAACGTTTGCGTCGTACCGGCAAGGGACTATCCTTGGCGTCAGCCTCACGGCGGCGCCGCCGCTCGGACAATACGATTCGACCAAGCTCATCAACCTTGGCAACCATCGCTGGTCCGTCAAGCCGGAGCTGGGCGTGTCGCGCACCTACGGCCGGTGGGTCGTCGAGGCCATGGCGGGGGTCTGGCTGTTCACGGACAACACGGACTTCTTCGGCGGCCGGACGCGGACGCAGGACCGGATTGTCGCGACGCAGGTCCACCTGACGTACAAGTTCAAGCCCAGCATGTGGCTGGCCGCGGATGCCAATTACTTTACCGGCGGGCGGACGACCATCGACGGGAAGCAGAACCTCGACCTCCAGCGCAACTCCCGCATCGGCGCGACGTTTTCGACGGCGCTTACTCGCCATCAGGCGATCCGGATGTCGGTGAGCCGGGGGGCTTACACAACGATCGGCGCCGACTTCATTTCGGTCGCGCTCGGCTACAACTACGCATGGACGCATTGAAAAGGACAGCAACGATGACACGCCACTGCACGCAATCCGGTCTTTGTCGCCTGGTCACCACCCTGCTGATCGTAGCGGCCGCCACGGCCTGCTCTGGTCAGCAGGAGGCCGCGCCGCCAGCGGCGACAACGGCCGCACCAGCGACGGCAACGCCGGCGGCGGCAGCGTCCGGGCCCGACGCGCCAATCCCGGACACGGCCTCGCCGTACGATTCCCTTCCGGAAGGCGTGCGTGTCGTTGATGGACAAGCCGTTCACCGGCGACTTCGACGAGATGGTCAAGCGCCGCTCGATTCGCGTCGGCGTGACGTTCAACCGCACGCATTACTTCATCGACAAGGCGCAGGAACGGGGGTTGACCTACGAGGCGTTGAAGCAGTTCGAGACCGACCTGAACGCGGACCTCAAGACCGGCAACCTCAAAGTGCACGTGGTGATCGTGCCGATGATGCGCAATCAGCTGTATCCCGCGCTCGTGAGCGGCAAGGTGGACATGGTCGCGGCCATGGTCACCGTCACGCCCGAGCGGGAGAAGCTCGTGGCCTTCTCGGTGCCGACGCGCACCGACGTGAACGAAGTCGTGGTCACCGGGCCGGGCGCGCCGCCCATCGCCACGGTCGAGGATCTGTCCGGCCAGGAGGTGTTCGTCCGCAAAGGGAGCATTTATCACGAGAGCCTCATCAGCCTGAACGCCCGGCTGAAGACGCAGGGCAAGCCGCCCGTGGTGATCGACGAGGCCCCCGACGTGCTCGAAGACGACGACGTGCTCGAGATGGTCAACGCCGGCCTCGTCCCGATCACCATCGTGGACGACTATCTGGCCGAGTTCTGGGCCCAGGTGTTGCCCGACATCAAGGTCCGCAAGGACATCGTTCTTCGGTCCGGCGGCGTATTGGCCGTCGCGTTTCGCAAGGAGAATCCCAAGGTCGGAGAGGCCGTCAACGCGTGGCTCAAGAAACACGGCAAGGGCGACGCGTTCCGCAACGTGGTCGAGCGTCGATATCTGCAGAGCACGAAGTTCGTCAAAAACGCCGCGGCCGACACCGAGCGCAAGAAGCTGGAGGCGGTGCTCGAGCTGTTCAAGAAATACGGGAAGCAGTACAACGTCGATTACCTGCTGATGGCGGCGCAGGGCTACCAGGAGTCGACGCTGGACCACACCGTCAGGAGCCCGGTTGGCGCGATCGGCGTGATGCAGGTCATGCCCCCGACCGGGAAGGAACTGAAGGTCGGCGACATCACCCTGCTCGAGCCGAACATCCACGCCGGCGTGAAGTACATGCGGTTCATGATCGACCAGTACTACAAGGACGAGCCCATGGACAACCTGAACAAGGCCCTCATGACCTTCGCGTCCTACAACGCCGGGCCGGGACGCATGCGACAGCTCCGCCGCGAGGCGGAGAAGAAGGGCCTCGATCCCAACGTGTGGTTCGGCAACGTCGAGCGTGTCGCCTCGGAGCGGATCGGCCGCGAAACGGTCACCTACGTCAGCAACATCTACAAGTACTACGTCGCCTACCGGCTGATGCAGAATCAGCGGGAGCGGCACGCCGCGGCGAAGGCGGAGGTCGGGAAGCGCAAGTGAACCAGCACTTCCGCACGCGGCGCGGGCAAGTCCATCAACGGTAGGAGACGTGTCTGATGCGTTCAAGAACGGCAATTCTGTTCGGGGCGATGTTGCTGGCCGCGATGCCGGCGAGCGCGCAAGACTTCAAGCCACTCAACGTCACGCTGGGCGGCGGCGTCACGTTCCCGAATTCCGAGCTTCGCGACCACCTGGGTGACGGCTACAACGTCAATTTCGGCCTGACAGTCAACGTGAACCCGATCATCGGTTTCGAAGGGCTGTACAGCTTCAACGGGCTCGGGGAGAAGCGCATCTCCATCCCGATCAGCCCGGCGCCGGGCGCGCCCGGTGTGCCGACCGACTTCTTCGGCAACATGAACATGCAGTACGGGACGGTGAACCTCGTGGTCCGGAAGCCCGGCGGTCCCGTCAGACCGTACCTCGTCACGGGCGTGGGCGTGTACTACCGTCCAATCCAGGTCACGACGCCCGGCGTCGGTTTCGTTCCGGGCTACTGCGACCCGTGGTGGTATGTGTGCTACCCGGGAGGGTTCGTTCCGGTCGAGAACGTCGTGGGCGAGCGCAGCTCGACCGACTTCGGCGTGGACGTCGGCGGCGGCGTCAGCTTCGGGGCGTTCTTTGCCGAAGCGCGCTATCACTACATCTGGGGTCCGACCATCGACACGAGCGCGGTCGGTGGAACGGAGTCGAGGAAAGCGAACGGACAGTTCCTGCCGATCACGTTCGGGATGCAGAGTTCTAAAGTTCTAAAGTCAGCGCCCGCCGAAGCTTCGGGTTGGCGAGGTCCTCGAGCCGCTGAGCCGCGCGCATCTGCTGCGCGAACGGCGCGTCGCGCGCCAGCAGGTCCGCGTAGACAGGATGCCGGAAGGTATAGCCGTGCGACGGTTTCTGACGTGCGCGGATGATCTGGCCGCGGCGGGCGAGCGCCGCGAACACTTCCTCGACGACGGTCACATTCACGTTCCAGGCGGAGGCAACCGCGCCGGATGTGAACGTCGGGCCCGCGAGCGACGCGATCTCGAGAGCGGTCCGGCTGGTCTGAACCCAGGGCGTCGACTTCTGCCTGGAACGTGCCGGCCAGGATCTCAGGCAGCACGCCTTCGAGTGCCTCGGCGGTGAGTGTAACCCGCCATCCATCAGCACTCGGCGTCACGAACCCCCGTCCGATGAGGTCGTCCACGACCTTGACCAGCATTCCGGGGTTGCCATCGGTCAGGGCGGTCAGCGCCGGTGCGATGCCCGACAGCCGCCCCGCGCCCAGCCGCTCATCGAGATACTGCCGCACCTGGCGCTCGTCGAGCCGGCCGAGGATCGAGCGTCTTCGTGTTTCTGTGTGCGGTCAGACGGGACATGGCGGCCTGGAATCCGCGCCCCGCGAAGGAGCAGCAGTAGGTCCCGATGAGCATCCACTTCGCCGCGCCGCGATGCTGCGCCAGGCTGTGGAGCGCGTCGAGGGTCGCGGCGTCGGCCCACTGCAGGTCTTCGATCACGATCACCAGAGGCACGTCCCGCGACAGTTGCTGGAGCCGATCGGCGAGCTCGTCGGCGGCGCGTGGCTCCCGGACTGTGCTCGCTTCTGCCCGGTGCGAGGACGTCGGCGGCGACGAAGGGTGACCCGTTTCCAGGATCCTGCGAACGAGCGCCGGCGCCTGCTGCTCGAGATGGGCGAGCGCGCGGCGGACGGGGGCCAGTGGTTCGTCACCCGGGCGGCATTCCCCGCCGCACGAGCGGAGCGCCGCGGCGGCGCCCGTCATCCGCAGGAACAGGTCGCAGAACCGCGACTTTCCCACCCCCCGCTCGCCTCCGATCATCACGACGCGCGGGGCACCCGCGCGGACGTCATCGAGGACTTCGACGAGTGCCGCCAGCTCCCGGCTTCGGCCAACGAGGTTCGCGTTGTGTCTCTCGGCAACGGGCGCAATGAACGTGTAGCCGCGGCCGGCGTCGGACCGGATGAACGTCGGCGCATGCGGGTCGTCGCCCAGCGCGATCCGGATTTCGCGCACGAGGACCTTGACGTTGTCGGGATGCACGTGGGTCTCGGGCCACACGGCCCGCATGATGTCGGCCTTCGGGACTGAGCTCCCGGCGCGATCGACGAGGCAGCTCAGCAGGGCAGCCGCTTTCCGGGTCAACGTAACCTGCTCGTGCCCCCGCCAGAGCGTGCCGTTGGCGGTCGTCGAGATGAAACGAGAGGAACACCTTCATGGGAGATACGGCCAAAGCGGACGATATCCCGGTGCCGAAAGCTGATCTATTGGACCAAAGGGTCCCGAAAGTTGGACCTTGGTCCAATACCGTTTTGTCTGGAAGAAGACAGAATGACACTGCGAGATGGAGGAAAGTTACACAGGTGCCGCGATGCCGTCGCAGCTACGCTCGATGAGCGTGACTGAACGTCCAACCCGGTGGGTGTCATCACTCCTGCCAGCCCTCCTCGTCGCCCTGGGCTACTACCTTGGTGCGCAGCTCGGTTTTGCGCTCACGCTCCAGCCGACTCCGGTCTCGACGCTGTGGCCCCCGAACGCGATTCTGCTCGCCGGGCTGTTGTTGACGCCGCTTCGCAGCTGGGGCGTCGTGCTGCTTTCCGTCTTCGTGGTCCACGTGGTCGTTCAGGTGCAGAGCGGCGTGCCTGTCCCGATGCTCCTCTGCTGGTTCGTGAGCAACTGCACCGAGGCGCTGATTGGCGCCGGCGCGGTCCGATGGTTCGCGGGAGAACGGCCGACGTTCGACCGGTTCTCGCATGTCGTGGTGTTTCTCGTCTGTGCGGGGTTCTTCGCCCCGTTCGCGTCGTCCTTTCTGGATGCCGCCTTCGTCAGCCTCAATCGGTTGGGGCGACGCCGGGTACTGGACGGTCTGGTGGACGCGCTTCCCCTCGAACGTGCTGGCGACGCTGACGCTCGTGCCGGTGATCGTCACGACGGCCGAAGGCTGGCGCCGGGTCCGCCAGGTTCCCCGCAGTCGATGGCTGGAAGCCTCGGGCGTCTTTGCGGCGCTGCTGGCCAGCTGTTCGCTGGTCTTCGTGCTTCAGCATCCCGGTCCGGACACGTCCCCGGCTTTGCTGTATTTGCCCCTCCCGCTTCTGGTCTGGGCAGCGGTGAGATTCGGTCCCTGGGGGGCCAGCACGTCGCTGCTGCTGTGCGCGCTCCTGTCGATCTGGGGCGCGGTCCACGGTGAGGGCCCGTTCGTCGCCCGTTCGCCGCAGGAGAACGCGCTGGCCATTCAGTTGTTTCTGATCGTGACGTGGATTCCCGTCATGTCACTCGCCGCCGTCATCCGGGAGCGCGCCCGCGCCGAGGAGCAGGCCCGCCGGAGCGAGGAGCAACTCCAGCTCGCCATCGAGGGGGCGCGGCTCGGCCGATGGGATTGGGACATCCCGTCGAACCGGGCGACCTGGTGTGCCGAGAGCCGCCGCATTCTCGGCGCCGGGGATGACAATCCGCCGGCGACGTTGGAGCGCTTCCGGAGTCTCGTGCACCCCGACGACCGGGACATGGTGTCGCGGGCGGTGATCGAGGCCGCCGAGCACTCCGGTGTGCTCGATGTCGAGTTTCGCGCGGCCGATTGCAGCCGCGGCCCCCGGTGGATTCTCACCAAGGGCAAGACGTTGTACGACGACGACGGGCGGGCGATGCGGATGATCGGGATCAACGTGGACATCACCGAGCGCAAGATCGGCGAGTTGCAGATTCACGAGCAGCAGCGCGCGCTCGCGCACCTCGATCGCCTGTCGCTCGCCGGTGAGCTGTCGGTGGCGCTGGCGCACGAAATCAACCAACCGCTGGCGGCCATTCTCACCAACGCCCGGGCGGCGCGGCGGTTTCTGGCGCACGATCCCCCCGACCTGGCGCAGGTCCGCGAGAGCCTCGATGCCATCGCGGAAGACGATCAACGCGCCGCAGACGTGATCCGGCGGCTCCACGCGCTGCTCAGGAGAGACGAGGCGCGATGGCAGCCGGTGTCGATCAACGCCGTCGTCAGCGATGTCGTGGGCATCGTCCGCGGCGACGTCATCTCGCGAGGCGTCTCGCTCGTCACGGAGCCCATGGAGGGCCTGCCGCCCGTGAGCGGCGACAGGACCCAGTTGCAGCAGCTGCTGTTCAATCTCGTGACCAACGGGTGCGAGGCGATGGGCTCGGTCGCGGAGGGGCGGCGCCGGCTGTCAGTCGCCACCGGCATCGATCCGGCGGGCGAAGTGTTCGTCTCGGTCAGAGACACGGGCACCGGCATCCCCGCCGATCAGATCGATCAGATCTTCGAACCGTTCGTCACGTCGAAAGCCGGCGGGCTCGGGCTCGGGCTGACCATCTGCCGGTCGATCGTCGACGCCCATTCCGGCCGTTTGTGGGCCGACAACAACGCGGAGGGCGGCGCGTCGGTCTGTTTCACCATCCCGTCACTCGTGTCCAACTAAAGCCAAGCTCCCGAAATCAGACCCCCGCCGACAGGCCCAGCCGGTCCGCCATCCGCACCAGCTCCGCCAGGGAGTCCGCCTCCATTTTGTGCATGACCTGCGCGCGGTGCACTTTGATGGTCTTTTCGACGGTGCCGAGCGCGTGAGCGATCTGTTTGTTGAGCATGCCCGTCACGACGAGTCCCATGACCTCACGCTCGCGTGCGGTCAGCGTCTCGTAGCGGGTGCGGAGGAGGCGGAGCTCGTCGCGCTGGATCCGCGCGAGGCGCTCGCGCTCGAGCGCCTGGTAGACCGCGTCCAGCAGCACCTGATCGTCGAAGGGCTTGGTCAGCACTTCGAGCGCCCCGGCTTTCATCGCCCGCACGGTCAGCGGCACGTCGGCGTGTCCGGTCACGAAGATGATGGGGAGGTCGTGCCCCGCAGCGGTCAGCATGCGCTGGAGGTCGATGCCGCTGGGCCCGGGCATCCTGACGTCGAGCAGGAGGCAGCCGTAGACGCCCTGCTCGGCCCGCTTCAGGAACTCGGTTGCCGTCCCGAAGGTTTCGCACGGCAACCCGACGGAGCCGAGGAGCCGCCGGAGGGCCGTCCGCACTGAAGCATCGTCATCTACGACGAAAACGGTCGACGCCGGTGCATCTCGTGGCGGCACGGGTGACCCAGAATCCTAGCGCATCACGCCGGCTACGGGACCTTTCGCCAGCGGCCGACCGATGCGGGGTTGCCCGCATCATCCTTCGTGGTCAGCGTCAGCACGTCTCCCTCGACCTCCCAGTGACGCTTACGATTCGTCGCCAGGGGACCGGTGCCGGCGGCAGCCGCCTGACTCGGGACCACGTAAGTCAAGGTCTTGGCCTGCATGTCGACCACCGTCCGCCCGTCGGACGAGACCACACCGTCGCGGATGTCGATACCCGCGGCCTTCAGCGTCGCGGACGCCTCCGGATCCGCCCGGATCTCCATGCGAAGATTCCCGAAGTCGTCGTAGGTCAGGCTGCCGGAACCCTTCACCGCAATCGGTTTGCCCGCCTGGTAGAGCGCGAACGATTCGAGCGCCCACCGGCCCTCGAGAAACTTGCGCGCGGCGGTCAGCGAGCCGGCACCCTTGTCGACCGGCCCCGATGAGATCGGTCGCTGACCGGAGGGCGCGCAGGCTGCCGCCGAGATGAGGACGACGGTGAGGAACGACCGGGTGAACACTGATGGACTCATCGGGGCCTCTCTTGAAACACCAGACATGCGCGACGGCGTCGAGTGCCCCCGACGCCGTCTTCGTAACCGCGATTCACCGCGTAGTAACCGGTCTGCCCCCGGGCGGATTCGGCATGCTCATCGCGCGGCAGGCGCCGGCGGCTGCCTCTCAGCGGGCCTTGACGACCGAGACCAGCTTGATCGGCTTCTCGCCATAGTCGTCGATCATCACACCAGTTTCGCCGCCTGGCTTCACTTTGGCCGCGGCGGCCATCTCTCCGCTCCCCAGCCCCGAGTCGTCCATGTTGATGCGGATGAGCGCGACCTCGTAGCCCTCTCGCGGCTTGGCGTTGACGGCGCCGCCTCCCACGAAGGCGAGCGGCTTGTCGGTGACCAGGACGATCGTCCGTCCGTTCTTGACGGGCTCCTGCGTGGCCCAGCGCACGGCGACTGTCTGTCCGCCGTGCGTCACCTCGCCCAGGGCAGGCGCGGCCCGAAGGGCGGTGAGAAACGCGGCATAGTCGCCTGTCTTGAGCGCGGCCCGGATCGCGTCGCGATCGCGATCCGCCAGGTAACGATCCACGCGCATCTTGAAGGTCGCGGCGGCTGCGCCCGTGGACCCGACCACGTTCGCATTGGCTGAGAACGTCTCTGGAAGGGTTGGCGGCTTTCGCTCCCCCTGCATGGATCCAGCGGCCAGTGCGACGGCGAGCGCGACGTTGATGAGGAACATCGATAGGTTCTCCTGACAGAAAAGAGTTGGCTCAAAGGACACGAACAGAACGGTGCGACCGGACGGCGAGGCCACGCCCGAGAGCGACCGCGAGCGAGGCCAGGAGAATCGTGCTGACGATGACGGCGCCGGCGACGACCGATGGCCTGATCTGCATGCCGCTCCCTGTGCTTACTTCTTCGGCTTCGGCGGATACTTGGCGAGCAGTTCCCGCACGGCCTCTTGAATCAACTGACGGCGCTTCTCGGTCGGCATCCCGGGCTTGATTTCAGCCTGCGCGACGCCGCGCCACACTACTTTGTTATCGGCCATGATGTCCAGGACCAGCGAACCCGTCTCGACGACGTTCACGGCCTGTGTCGCCGAATTGAAGGGTGGCAGGCCCCATGCGGCAACGGCCGGGAGGAATTGGCCCATGTACTGAGCATTCATGCCGACCGAAATGAGGAGGTAATAGGTGACCTCGAGATCGGCCGTGCCGCTGCCGCCGGCTGGCTGCATTTTGCGCTTGGCGAGCTCGGTGGTCACGGCGTCTTTGATGACCGGCTCGGCGCGCCCCTTGAGCTCTTCGGGATCGTCTTCGGCGGTGCGCGCCATGATGACGCGCCCCACACCTTTGTCGTCCCACGACCAGGTCTGCGGCTTGGTGAAGTCGAAGGCCGGGTCGAAGTCCACGTTGACTTTGATTTTGGCGTGAACGGTGCCGAGGAACAGCACGGTCAGGAGCAGTCCGGTGACGAGCAAGAATCGGCGCATGAATCCCTCCATTTCAAGGTCCGGACCAGCGCGAGCACCGGAGAGCCTTGCGGTTTGCGCGGCCTTCCCGCGACAGCGCGCGGGAATCCCACGGAGTATCGCGGGCTGGCGTCGACCGTGTCAACGGGACCCCCTTCTGGAACACTTGTCATCACCGCCCCGGAGGTTGGGGTTGCTCGCCCCGCAAACGATGCCGGAGTCCTGTCCCGTCACCGGGTATACAGGTTGCAGCGGGTGCGAGGTCCGATGCTGCTTGCCTCCATCTGCTTCCGCGTTCTGCCGCACAAGCGAGCCGAAGGCCTCGGTGCCATCGACACGCTGGCCGGTCACATGCGGACGACCCCCGGCTGCAGCCGCAGCCGGGTGATGAACGACAACGAAGACATCAATACGTTCCTGCTCATCTCCGAGTGGAATGAGCCGGCTCACGCCGACGCGTTCTTCAACTCGCGCGAGTTCCAGATCTTCAAGGGCATCCGCATCCTGCTTCGCGACGAACCGTACATCGTCCTCGACGACGTGCGGACGCGGATGACGCGGATGATGAGAGAGTGACGCGGTTCGAAACCGCTCTAATCACGACTCGTCGATTCACCGATTCAACGATTCGAGGATTAGCGATTAGTGATTCGATTCAGTGCGGGCGGACGATGCCGAGCTTCAGCATCCGGCTGCGGAGGGTGCTTGGCTTGAGGCCCAGCAGCCGTGCCGCACCGCCGGCGCCTTCGATTCGCCACCCCGCCCCTTCCAGAATGCTGCGAATGTGGCGCAGCTCGATCTCGGCCAGCGTCACCCCGGTGGGCGCCGCCGCCTGCTGCGACGCCGGCATCCACGCCTCACTGAGCGCGAGAGTCGGGGTGGGAGACAGGATGATCGCGCGCTGGAGCACGTTCTCGAGCTCCCTGATGTTTCCCGGCCAGTCGTGCGACTCGAGCATCCGGATCACGGACGGCGGAATCGTGTCGATCCGCTTGCGCAGCGCGCGCGACAACCGCTGGACCAGGTGCTCGACGAGCGCGGGCATGTCGCCGGTGCGGTCGCGGAGCGAGGGCAGGGTCATCGGGAACACGTTCAGGCGATAGTAGAGATCCTGGCGGAACCGGCCCTGGCGCACTTCTTCGGCGAGATCGCGGTTGGTCGCGGCGATGACGCGGACGTCCAGGTCGATGCGGCGCGGGCTGCCGAGCCGCTCGAGCTGGCCTTCCTGGAGAACGCGCAGCAGTTTGGGCTGAAGCTCCAGGGGCAGCTCGCCGATTTCGTCCAGGAAGATCGTGCCCTTGTTGGCCAGCTCGAACCGGCCGATCTGCGTCGCATGAGCGCCGGTGAACGCCCCGCGCTCGCGGCCGAACAGCTCGCTTTCGATCAGGTTGGCCGGCAGCGTGGCGCAGTTGACGGTCACCATGGCCCGCGAGCGGCGCCGGCTCCGCCGATGGATGGCTTGCGCGACCAATTCCTTGCCCGTGCCGGTTTCTCCGAGGAGGAGCACCGACGCTTCCGTACCGGCGACCTGTTCGACGCGGTACATCACATAGCGAAGCGCGTCGCTGTTACCGACGATCTCGTCCTCGATGTCGGGGGACGGAGCCGATGCCGGCCACTGGGGCACGGGCTCGGGCGTGTAGTCGTGCCGGGCGATTGCTGGATAAGTCATCTGAACCTCACCGCCGAGCGGGAGAAGTCCCCGGGGAGCGCTGCAGGCGGTGAAGGGATTCTGCGTCGAAATCGCCTGGGGCGGCGGTTGGATTCCGGTAGGATGCAGCCGGGCTGGCGGAGAACGAAAACGCTACACCGGGGTGACTCGCTATTCGACCCAATGCAGCACGTTGCGGATGACGGACCAGCGGGGCCGCCGCGGCGCCGCGTTCCGGCCCAGGATCCAGTATTGATAGAGATCGTCGATGGTGCCGTCGCGCCGCTTCAACTGGATCCACGTGTTGATGAACGTGCCGAACTCCTGGTCGTGCGTGGAGAGGGCGTAGGCCAGCGGGATTTTCAGCACGCCGGGCTCCGGCACGACCACGCTGAACTGCGGATAGAGCAGCGTCCACGCCGAGCCCCGCTCGGCCGGCATCGCGATCGCGTCCACGTCGGGCGCTGGTTTCTCGAAGACGTCCGTGATCCGGTCGAACGGTCGAAGGTTGGCGCGGGGGAGTCGAGCCCGGAGCTTGTCCAGGTAGTACGGGACGTTTCGGGTCGCGATGGTAATCGCCCCCTGCGCGTCAATCGCATCCCAGGTCGCAAACCGTTCGCGGGACTCGTCCCTGACGACGAACGCAACGGTCTCGTCGAGATACGGGTCCGAAAAGAGCACCCGGCTGGCCTGTAATGTGGTCACGGCCACGCCGGACATGATGATGTCGCAGGAGCCGTCCACCAGCCGGCCGTCGATCTCCGCCGGTTCGACGGGGATGAACTCGAGCCGCACGCCCAGCTCCGCGGCGAGGCGATGCGCCATGTCGACGTCGAAGCCCACCAGATCGCCGCGCGCGTTGAAGAAGGCATAGGGGAGGGCGTCGGGGAGATAGCCCACCCGCACGGCGCCACGCCGGCGGATGGCGTCCAGCCGCGAGCCCGGCGGCTCCTGGGCGAATGCCGGCATCGTTCGATGGACGACCGCCGCAACCGGATCCCGGAGCAGCTGCATGCTCGCCAGAACCTCTTTCCGTGTGTACTCGGGCGTCAGAAAGGTGCTGGAATACAGCCGCGCGCCGCCGAAGGTGACGGCGGTCAAGGCCGTGGTCACGAGCGCGTATCTGAGGAGGGGACCCCGTCGCCATTGGAGCGTGCCGGTCATGGCGCAGGTCCCGAGGAGCGCCACCGTGACGGTGTGCATCGCGGCGGTCAGCGTGCCGAAACGTGAATTGATGACGCCGCTGGCGAGAAACAACTGAAACGTGTCGGCAGGAATCCTGAAAAGATCGAGCAGGAACGGCACTGCGGCGTTGAGGCTGCCGAAGAAGGTCACGAGGCCGGTCGCGGCCACGCGCGGGTAGTCCGCGACCGCGATCGCGGCATCCGAAAACCAGCCGGCAAACAGGATGAAGCTGATCGACAGCAGCTTTCCCGTATGGGGAAAGTTGAACGAGGCCGGCACGATGACCTCGGGCAGGGCCACCACTCGTTCGTCGTCGCGAACGTGCTCCGCGATCAGGGCCTTGCTGGCCTCGATGAGCGTCGGCAGCACGATGAACAGGTCGCCGGCCGCGAACGCCGTGAGGAGGCCGTCCTGCGTCTTTCTGAAGATCGCGCGCGCCGGAATCGGCGTCACCGCGGCGACCAGGCCGGGCAGTACCCACAGGCTCACGAGCGTGGCGGCCAGGCAGTATGCCAGCAGATAAATCTCCAGGCGCTCCAGTTCGTCGAGGCTGAGTGTCCCCGCCGCGGTCGCGGCAATCGCGAACAACCCGTAGGGCGTCAGGCGGCTGACGAATCGCGTGGCGCGCGACAGGGCGTCCGCCGCCACGTGCAGCAGGTCGATCAGCCCCTGCTTTCGCTCGACGCCCATCAGCGCGATGCCGAGGATGATCGAGAAGAGGACGACCGCGGGCACGACGTTGTTGGCCAGCGAGTGAAACGGGTTCGAGGGGATGTACAAGGCGACCAGATCGAATCCCGGGCGCGGCTGCAGCAGGGTCGTACTGAAGAACGTGGCGTTCTCGATGTCTGGAAATGTCAGCGGGATGAGGAGCGCGAACCCGAGGGCGGCGGCCCAGAGGGCCAGGAGCACGCCGCCGGCGCTGAGCCCGAGCAGCCGCGCATCAGCCGGCTTCAGCGCGCCCAGGCTCCCGACGATGGAGACCGTGACGTAGGGCAGCACGGTCATCTGCAGCAGCCGGACGAAGCCCTCGGCGGCCCACTCGAGCACGGCGGCTCGTTCACCCAGGAACAGGCCGACCAGGATCCCCGCACCGAGCCCGATGAGAATTTTTCGCGAGGACGTCATGGGGATGGCACCCAAGGGACGAGCAAGAAGGCCGCCACGGCGGCGATGTCACGGCATGCCGTGAGATCCACAGTGTATGATCACGTCCGGCGCGCGAAGCGAGAGCGGAGAGCGGCGGGCGGCCGGCGTGCCGGGGCGGACCACCCTTTGCACAGGAAGCGGCGAGAGCTTCAGAAGATGCAGCCGGCGCGCGATCATGCGCGCCGCGCTCACGAAATGCCGTGGCGGCCACGCTCCTGTGTTGCCGCCCCGCAGAAGCCATGGTCCACGAACTCGAGATCAGGAGTCGGCATGTGTCAACCAGCAGCATGAGATCAGCGAATCGTCTCCGGCCTTTCGGCACCTGGTGTCTGCTCGTGGCGCTCGGTCTCGTTCCCGCATCGGTCGAAGCCCAGGAATCGCGGGAAGCACTCATTGCGGCCGCCCAGGCCGAGAAGGCCGCGAAGGTCACCCCGTACGTGCCGGGCGGGGCAGAGAAGCTGTTACTCAAGCTGAAGCGGGAGTTCCTGGAACAGCCCAGCGGCTTCTATCCGGTGTTTGCGAGCGTGTACTCCGGCGGCGGGTTCACGCTTGGCGCGGGGTACCGACAGTTCTACGGCGATCGGACGTTCTGGGACGTCAAGGGTCTCTACTCCCTCACCAGTTACAAGCTTGTGGAAGTCAGCACGCATTCACTGGGGCACGCCGGCGGGCGCCTCGACCTGCATAGCCGGGGCCGGCTGGCGTGACGCCACGCAGGTGGATTATTTTGGCCTCGGCATCAACAGCCCGCACGTCCGCGCAGAGCGACTACCGCATGAAGCAGGGGTATGTGGCCGCCGGCCTGAACGGCCGCGCGCCCGGGATCGATCGTCTACGGCGCGGCCGCGGGCTACGAGGATTACACGCTGGAGAGCGGAACGGGCCCTGAGGAGCTCGATCGAGGAGGTCCACACACCCGCGACGGCGCCGGGGCTTGGCGCCAACCCGGCGTATCTGCACACGGCGGCGTCGGCCGGCATCGACTGGCGTCCGTCGCCGGGATACGCGCGGCGCGGCGGGCTCTACCGGGTCACGTATCACAATTACGCCGATCGCGATTCGACCTACAGCTTCGATCGCGCGGACGTGGAGGTCGTGCAGCACCTCCCGCTGCTCCGCGAAACCTGGGTCTTCTCCCTGCACGGGCTCCTGCAGACGACGCTCGACGACGGCGACACGGTGCCGTTCTTTCTGCTGCCGTCGCTCGGCAGCGGCAGCACGCTGCGGGGCTACGGCAGCTGGCGCTTCCGCGACCGCCACAGCCTGCTGATGTCGGGCGAGTTTCGCTGGATTCCGAACCGGATGGGGCTCGACATGGCGATCTTCTACGACACCGGCAAGGTGCGCGAGTCAGTGGGACGGCCTCAGTTTGAAGGGAATGGCGCACGACGTCGGCGTGGGCATCCGGTTCCATAGTCCGCTGGCGACGCCGTTGCGGGTCGAGCTGGCGCGCGGGCGCGAAGGCCTCCACATCGTCTTCTCCGGGAGTGCGGCATTTTGACCCCCGCCTTCCGTTCGACTTGCGAGGCCCCGTCGCGGATCCGCCGTCCGGCTCGCGTGCGCCGCCGGGATGCTGCTGGCGCTGCTCGTGCTGACGCGGTTCACCGGCCGGGAGCGCGACCCGCCGGTTCTATGACGACGACCCGCTGAGGCGCGATCCCGAGACGCAGGACGCGTCGAAGGTCCAGGAGTGGGACATCGATCTGTTCTTCGACCTGGCGCTCAACCTGTTCTCGCGGCCGGGCGACGCGACGCCGGACGTGCGCGCGCAGAACCTGAATACGATCGACGAGCTGCCGGACTCGAGCTGGTTCACCAATCGCATCCTGGCGCGTCCAGTGCCGATCGACGAAGCGGTCCGCGGTCCGCTGGTGGGATCAGGCCCCGTCGCGGGCACGTGGACGGTGAGCCGGCCGAAAACGGCAGGCTTCGCGCCCGGGTTCACGATGGAGGACGCGAAGAGGGAGACCTGGTTCGTGTCGTTCGACGCCGAGGGGATGCCCGAGGCGGCGACGGGGGCGATCCTGGTTGCCAACAAGATCTTCTGGACGCTCGGCTACTGGCAGGCCGAGAACCATCTGATCGCGGTGCGGGCCGACCAGCTCGTCATCGCGCCCACGGCGACGGTCACGCCGCCGTCGGGCAAGCGGCGGCCGATGAAGCGGAGCGACCTCGACGAGGTGCTGAAGCGCGCGCATCAGAGCGCCGACGGGTCGTACCGCGCCGTGGCCGCGAGGGCCCTGCCGGGACGCGTGCTGGGCGGGTTCAGGTACCACGGCACGCGCCCCGACGATCCGAACGACGTCGTGCCGCATGAGCACCGGCGCGAGCTGCGCGCGCTGAAAGTCTTCGGCGCCTGGACCAACCTCGTGGACATGAAGGCCGGCAACACGCTCGATACGCTCATCACGACGAACGGGCGGGGCGTCGTGCGCCACTACCTGCAGGACGTCGGCTCGACGTTCGGCACCGGCGCCAACGGGCCGCGGGAATACGACGAGGGCTGGGAGTACGTGTTCGACGGCGGGCCCACGTGGAAGCGCCTCCTCAGCCTCGGGTTCTATCTGCAGCCGTGGCAGACCGTGGACTACGTGGAGTCCCCGTCCATCGGCCGTTTCGAGGGGTCCGTGTTCGACCCGCCCGCCTGGAAGCCCCGCATTCCGACGGCGGCGTTTCTCCGCGCGCGCGACGACGACAACTTCTGGGCGGCCCGCCGTGTGGCCGCCTTCTCGAACGAGATGATTCGCGCGCTCGTGAACACGGGCGGCTATACCGCTCCGGACGCGGCGGGACATCTGACAGAGATTCTGGTTCAGCGCCGCAACAAGATCGCGGCCGCGTACCTGCCGGCGATCAACCCGCTCGTCAATTTCACACTCGGTGCGGAGGGCCTCTCGTTCGAGAACGCCGCCGTCGCGGCGGGCGTGGCCGAGGCCCCGACGGGTGGGTATCGGGTCCGCTGGTTGCGCTTCGACAACACCACCGGCGACACGAAGGAAATCGCCCCGCCCTCGGTGGTCGCGCGCACGCCGGCTCCGGCCCCCGCGGGCCTGCCGGGCGACGCGGGGTCCTATCTGAAGGTGCAGGTGAGCGCCGTTCAATCGCCGCACGCGGCGTGGGCCACGCCCATCGACACCTATTTCCGCCGCACCCCCGCGGGCTGGACGCTGGTGGGGCTCACAAGACAACCGGAGGGGCCCGCCCCGGCCGGCGCCAAACCGGACGCGGACCGGAAGTGACCATGACAGTCGAGAAGTCGCTCCTCGAACGCGCCCTCTCGCCGATCGCGGACGTACGTCGCGGCGAGGCCCCCAGCGTCCTGTTGATGACGCTGCTGATGTTCCTCGTCCTGGCGGCGTACTACCTGCTCAAGACCGCCCGCGAGGTGTTCATCCTCACCGACGGGGGCGCAGAGGTGAAGAGCTACTCGTCGGCCGGCCAGGCGGTGCTGCTCCTGGCGCTCGTGCCGGCCTACGGAGCCTTTGCGTCACGCGTCAACCGCGTCCGGCTGGTGACCAGCGTGACGCTGTTCTTCGCCTCGAACCTGCTGCTCTTCCTGTTCGCCGTGCAAGCGGGCCTGCGCGTCGGCATCGTGTATTTCCTGTGGGTCGGCATCTTCAACCTGATGGTCATCGCGCAGTTCTGGGCCTTCGCCGCCGACCTGTACACGCGTGAGCAGGGCAGCCGTCTGTTCCCGCTCATCGGCGTCGGCAGCAGCCTCGGCGCGTGGGTGGGCTCGATGCGGGCCGGGAACGTGATCGCTTCCGCCGGCCCCGGCCGGCTCCTGATAGGCGGCGCCGTCGTCCTCGTGATCTGCGCGCTGCTGGTGCCGGTGATCGCGCGCGTGACCGGGCGGATCGAGAAGACGCAGGCTGCAGCACCCGAGGTCCCGCTCGGAAAGGAAAACGGGTTCTCGATGATCTTCAAGGATCGCTACCTGATGCTCATCGCGGTGCTCACGGTTCTGATCAACGTCGTCAACACGGGCGGGGAGTACCTCTTCGGCCGCTACGTGGTCGAACAATCGGTGGCGATCCACGGCGCGGGGCCCGAGGCCGCCGCCGCGCGCGAGGTCTTTGTCGGCGCGACCTACAGCAAGCTGTTCAGCACCGTGAACCTGGTCGGGTTTCTCCTGCAGATGTTCGTCGTGTCGCGCGTGTTCAAGTTTCTGGGCGTCGGCAAGTCCCTGTTCATTCACCCGACCGTGGCGCTGGTCGGCTATCTGATGATGCTGCGCGCCCCCTCCGTGCAGTTGATGGGCGTGCTGAAGGTCGCCGACAACAGCCTCGACTACTCGCTCGGCAACACCACGAAACAGGCGCTGTGGCTGCCGACGAGCCGCGAGGCGAAGTACAAGGCGAAGCAGGCGGTGGACTCCTTTTTCGTGCGGTCGGGCGATGTGCTTTCGGCCGCCGTCGTGTTCGTGGGCGAGCGCCTGCTCCTCACCGTTCCCGGGTTCGCCGCCATCAACCTCGTCCTCGCGCTCGGCTGGCTCTCGGTCGTGACCCTGATCAACCGGTCGTCACCGCCCGAACCCGCGCCCGCCCGGTCGATCCCGGCGTAACGGGCGTTGCCCGGCACGCACGCCTCATTTATTCTTGACGCGCTTCGCCGCGCGCTCCAGCACTGCGCGCCCCTTCTCGAGATCCGTTCGCTTGGCGGCCGTCACCGCCGGAAACTGCAGGTGCAGCTCCTCCAGCGCGTCGACGATGGCGGCGGCGACCACGAGGCGCGCGAACCACTTCCTGTTCGACGGCACCACCACCCACGGGGCCTCCGGCGTGGCCGTGTGCCGGATCGCATCCGCGTAGGCGTCCATGTACTCGTTCCAGTGTTCGTGCTCCTGCAGGTCGCCGAGCGAGAACTTCCACTTCTTTTCGGGCTCGTCCAGGCGGCTGCGAAAACGCAGCAGCTGCTCGTCCGCGGAAATGTGCAGGAAGAACTTCCGGATCACGTAGCCGCTTCGCGACAGGTAGCGTTCGAACGCGTTGATGTCCTCGAAGCGCTCTTTCCAGATGCGTTTGGTCACGAGCGCCGGCGGGATCTGTGAACGCTCGAGTATCTCGGGATGGACACGGACGACGAGCGTGTCTTCGTAGTACGAGCGGTTGAAGATGCCAATCCGCCCCCGCTCCGGCAGTTTCACCAGGCAGCGCCACAGGAAATCGTGGTCGAGCTCTTCGCTCGATGGCTGCTTGAAGGAATGGATCTGACAGCCCTGCGGGTTGACGCCGCTCATCACGTGCTTGATGGCGCCGTCTTTACCCGCTGCGTCCATGGCCTGGAAGATCAGCAGGACACCCCACTGGTCCTGCGCGTACAGCTTCTCCTGCAGCGCGCAGAGCCGCGAGACCCCCTCGTCGAGCAGTGACGCGGCGGCCTCCTTGGAGCCCTTGATGCCGCCGTCGTCATCCGGATCGAAGTCCTTCAGCCTGAACTTGTTTCCGTTCGTGACGACGTACGGCTCGACGAATTTGCGGATCCGCTTCGACATGTGTGAGGCTCCAGGTGAAAGCGATTGTGTGGCGTGAGACACCAACAAGTTTCGCGCCAGCGGCGCGCGGCCCCGTTTGATCCCATCTCCCAGCGCGCGCGCGTTCCCGGACGGACGATCGGACGGCCGGGACGGCCGCGGAGTCTCGATGCTCGCCCACGAGGTGTCGCGGGGACTGCTTACTGTCCGGCTCCAATTGCGGACGTTGGCGCGGGCACCGCCGTCGCACTATCGGGGTATCCTGTCAGTGTCCCATTCAGGCGGACGTGCGGTGGCCGGCTGAACCGGACACCACGGTAGGTTTCGCTCCGCAAGGAGCGCAAGGAGGCAGGAATGATGCTCGCGGTGTTGCTCTCACTTTCGCTGGTGCCGCAGACGGTGGAAAAGGCCAATACGATCAGCGCGGTCGCCACGATCCAGGCCATCGACGCCGCCAACCGGCTCGTCACGATCAAAGACGAGGCCGGAGTCGTGGACACGATCTACGCTCCCCCGGAAATGAAGCGATTCGCCGAGCTGAAGGTCGGAGACAAGATCAAGGCCACGTACGTCGAGTCGCTGGTGCTGCAACTCCGGAAGCCCGGAGATCCGGTCAAAGGGGACACCGGGACGGGCGGGCTCGCGACAGGCACGGGGAAGTCGCCGAGCGCCATGCTCGCAAAACAGGTCACGACGACGGTCACCGTGGTGTCGGTGGATGACAAGACCCCGTCGCTGACGGTCAAGACCAGCGATGGCCGGACGATCACCCGGAAGGTCGAGAACCGCAAGAACCTGGTGGGCGTGAAGGCCGGGGATCGCATCGATATCACGTATACCCAGGCCGCAATGGCCGAGGTCGTCCCAGTCAAATAGGCCGGGCTGCAGGCGACGTCACTGAACGGGATGGTCGGGCGGCTGCGGCGGGGGAGAGACCGTGCGCCGCACCAGGCGGTTCACGATTCCCCGCAGCAGCAGATACGGGATGAATGCGAGCGCGATGGCCACGAGGAGGCCTTCGAGCGGCCGCACGCCCTTCAGCACGATGATCTGATAGGCGAAGTCGAGAATGAACGCGATGGAGAGGAGCTTCCACTCCGAGTGCCACGCCTCTTTGAGGAGCGGGCCGCGTTGGGAGCTTTCCGTGAAGAGAGTCCAGAAATAGGGAGGCTTTCCCAGCCGGGCATCGCCGACGCCATCCCTGATGGCCAGGGCAGTCGCCATGAGCGGCTGCAGATAGAACCGTATCGCCAGCGGCCCATCAGGTCTGGCAACGATCTCCTGCCAGATCCGCGAAAAGGAGTCGTCCATCGCCGGCTCGGCTGCAACGCGAGTGCCGGAGCGTGCCGCTCTGAAAAGTACGGACGCGCCGCACGGGCGGCGAGACATCCGCGCGGAGACGTGGCTGTGCCGCGATAGACCGTGGGGCGGGCCGGTTGAGATCGTTGACTCGTGACCTCCGAGCGCATCGCCCGGCCCGCTGGCCATGGCCTGCGTCTTGCTGCAGACGCCGGCACCAATCGCGACGCGGCCGGAACTACCCAGGCCAAGGAGGGCCCAATGATATTGCGGCAGTCGACGGCCATGCTGTCTCGAGCAGCCCTTGCGGGGCTGACCGCAATCAGCCTTGTTGCGTGCGGGCCCCGGGAGCCGGCGACCGACGCCGAGCGGCTGGCGCGCGGCCGCGAGCTGGTTCGACAGATGAGCGCGCGGCTTGCGGCGGCGAAAGACGTGAGTGTGACGACCAACGAAGAGCGGGACGTGGTGCGCCGCTCTGGCGCGAAGGAAAGCGTGCGGCTGACGGGTGAATACAGCGTCCACCGGCCCGATCGTTTTCACGCGAAGATGACGGGCCACAGGAACCTCGAGTCCTGGTACGACGGCCGCAGGCTGACCGTGGCCGTGCACAACGAGAAGGTCTTCGCGCAGGCGCCGATGCCCGAGACCATCGACCGCACGCTCGACGCGATTGCCGAGCGCTACGACATGGCGCTGCCACTGGGCGACCTGTTCTACAGCTCAGCCGAGAAAGCGCTGCTGTCCGACACGGCGACCGGCGGCTACGCCGGCACGGAGAACGTCGGCGACACGCCCTGCCACCACCTGGCGTTCAAAGACGTGGGCGTGGACTGGGATCTCTGGCTGCCGGTGCAGGGCGAGCCGCTGCCGGCGCGGTTGAAAGTGGTGCAGAAAGCCCGCACGGGGCAGCCGGTGGTCGACGTGAGGTTCGCGGGTTGGAACTTCACGCCGCAGACCAACGAGACCACATTCACCGCGATCTTGCCGAAGGACTACGAGGGCATCGCCATGCTGCAGCGCGCCGCGGCGGTCAAGGGCGCCGCCGCAACGCCCCCCGTGCCGGATGCGCCGGCGAAGAAGTAGCCCGCCGGGCAGCCGATCCGAATCAAGACGCGTTGAACCAGAAGGGACTCCTCGAATCATGAAGCCGCACAACACGACAAACAGGCTCCTCCGCAAATGTCTGGTGGCCGCGCTCGTCACGGCGGTCGGTGTAGTGCAACTGTCGGCCCAGGTGCGCAACACCCGGCGCGGCGCGGTAGCCAAGGGGGATGACGCGACTGTTGCCGCCGGACCCCGCGGCGCTGCCGTCAAGGGCGAAGAAGGCTACGCCGCCGCGGGACGGCGCGGCGCCGTCGTCAGCGGCGAAGAAGGGTACGCCGCGGTCGGCAAGCGGGGCAACGTCGTGACCGGGGACGACATCGACGTGCAAGGGGCAGCGGTCGGCCGCCGCGGCGCCGTCGTCGTTGGCGAAGAAGGCGCCGCGGCCGTGGGCCGCTACGGCAACGTGGTGGTCGCCGACCGCTACGAGAGCTACGACGCGTGGAAAGCCGTGGCCGCGGTCGGAGCCGGCATCGCCATCGGGACGATGCTGGCAAAGCCGCCGGCCGCCGCGACGACGGTCGTCGTGACCGAATCGACGTACTACTACCACGACAACGTGTTTTACACGCGCGTGATGAGCAGCGGGACCGTGGCCTACCAGGTCGTCGACCCTCCCCCCGGGGCGATCATCACGACGCTCCCGGCAAAATGCGCGAGCGTGAACGTCGGGGGCGTGGCGTACTCACAGTGCGGCACGACGTATTACCAGCGCGTGTCGGCGGGATACCAGGTGGTCGTGCCGAAGTGACGGCGGAGGCCGGCCGCGGGGACAGGGCCGCCAGCGATGGCGGACGGGGCTGCCCGTTGCGCTCTTGCTGACGGTCGCGTGCGCGCAGGTCGTCCTCACGCGAACCGCCGGCCTGAGCCCGTGGAAAGGCGGCGGCTTCGGGATGTTCTCGACCACCGACGATGCCGGCCGCCGGCACGTGCGTGTGTTCGTGAGCGCGCCCGACCGTTCGGAGGAAATCGCCATCACGCCCTCGCTCGAGGACGCGGCCGCGCGGGCCGCGGTGCTGCCGGGCGGACGCCAGCTGCGGCGCCTCGCGCGCCGGGTGCTCGAGCGCGAGCGCAGGTACGGCCGCCCGGTCGAGACCGTCCGCATCGAGACGTGGCGAATCGAGTACGCGCCCGACACACTGGCGGCAACGTCCCGCCTCGCGCGCGACTTCGTATACCGTGTGGACGCACCTGCTGCGGCCCGTCCGTGACGATGTCGGTGTCGCCGACTCCGTCCTGAAGCTGACCGCCATCATTCTGCTGTTGCGGCCGTTCGACATCTGGTGGGTCGCGCCCATTGCCCTGGCGGCGGCGTGCCTGTCGCTGATCGTTCGCGACGTCAGGCGGGCGCCGATCACGTGGATGTTTCTCGCCGTACTCGCGGCGGCGCGGATCGTTCTCGTCTGGCCGCTTTCGGACAACCATATCTACCTTCTGGCGTACTGGTGCCTCGCGATTGGGCTCTCGCTGTCGGGCCCGACTCCCGCCGCGACACTGGCGGCGAGCAGCCGGTGGCTCCTTGGGGCGGCGTTCGCGATGGCCGTTCTGTGGAAAGCGGTACTGTCGGTCGACTACACGGATGGCCGGTTCTTCCGCGTGACGCTCCTGACCGACGAGCGTTTTGCCGATGCCTCGATGGTGTTTGGCGGCCTGACACCGGATCAGATGGCCCAGAACCGCAAGTTCCTGGAGCCCCTTCCGGAAGGCGCCGAGTTGCTGGATCCGCCCGCTTTCATCGAGCCCCCACGCTTACGCGTGTTCGCGGCGGTGGCGACCTGGGGCGGGCTGGGGCTGGAATCGCTGATCGCCTTGCTGTGCCTGGTCCCCGCACGCAGAACCACGGAGCTCGCGCGCCACGTGGCGCTGCTCGTGTTCTGCGCCACGACGTATGCGCTGGCGCCGGTGGCCGGGTTCGGATGGCTGATCGCGACCATGGGCCTCGCGCAGGTCCGGCCACATCAGCAGACGCTGCGCGTCGCGTACATCAGCGTGTTTCTGCTGATCCTCTTGTACTCGGAAATCCCCTGGACTGGAGTGCTGGGGGACTGGATGGGCCGCTGAGACGAGACGCTAGTCCGAATCCCTCAATCCCTAAGCCCTAATCTAATCCTTGAATCCGTGAAGCCCGATTCGAGGATTTGAGGATTCGTGATTAGTGATTCGGGACTAGCCAATAGCCTTCGCGATACACGCCACTAGGACGCGGCAGGCATCGTGACGGTGAACCGCGCGCCGCCCTGGACGAGGTTGGTGACATCGATGCGGCCGCCGTGCATCTCGACGATCGAACGGCTGATCGACAGGCCCACGCCAAGGCCCTCCCGTTTGGTCGAGAAAAACGGCTCGAAGATCCGCGTCAGCGCGGTTTCGTCGACGCCGGGTCCCGCGTCATCCACCAGAAGACGGACCTCGCCGTGGTCCGATCGAGTGGTGACCCGGACGACTGGCGCAGGGACGACATGACTTCGCGTCGCTTGAACGGCGTTGATGACGAGGTTCATGACGACCTGCTGGACCTGAACGAAATCTCCGCGAACGGCGGGCAGCGCGGGCTCGAGATCGGCGACGAGCAGCACGCCTTCGTTGGCCGTCGACGGGGTCAGCGTGCGCACGACGTCGCCGACGACCGCGTTCAAATGGAGCGGCCGAAGATCGAACTCCTCCTTGCGCAGCATCTTGCGGATGCCGGCGAGCACATCGATCGCGCGGCGATCGGCCTCGATGATGTCCTCCAGGACACCGACGACTTCCTGCGGCTCGGCCCGATTGGCGGCGAGCAGGCGCTTCAGCGCCTGCGCGTTGGTCAGCGACGCGGTCAGCGGCTGATTGACCTCGTGCGCCACCGACGCGAGGATCTCTCCCATGCCCGCCCGCACGTTGAGATGCGCCAGCTCGTGCAGCGTCTGGTGCACCTCGGTTTCCGCGCGCTTCCTCGCCGAGATGTCGACGTGCGTGACCACGGCGCCGCCAGATCTCCCCGCCAGGCGCCTGACGCGCAGGTGTGACCATTTGGGCTGGCCGTGCGCCTGCCAGGCGTACTCGACGACGCGCTCCTCGTCGACCCGTTCGAGCACGGCGCTCAGCGCCTCGCGCAGCCTGTCTGTGTCACCCTCGTCTCGCGGAAGGGCGCCCCCGGCCTGCAGCCACTCCTGGCCCCGCTCGGCAGTCACGAACGGGTTCTCGGCAGCCGCGGCGGCCCGGGCCCACCCGTCGTTGCTGGACACGACGAGGCCGCGCCGATCGATGACGGCCAGGTCGGCGGACATCGATGTCAGGACGGCGTGGTTCTGCGCCTCGACGCGGCGCCGCACACGCCGCTCGATGAGCAGCATCCCGATGATCGCGGCCTGGAGCGCAACCACGCCCAGGATCCCGAGCGCGACGTTCTTGTTTCGCTGGAAAAAGGACGGTTCCCTGAAGAGGACTTCGCTCCCGGCCGGCAGCGCGGATTCGCGGATTCCCCAGCGCGCGAGCTGCCGCGCGTCGAACATCCAGCGTGATTCGGCGGCTTCGACAACGTTGGAGGCGAGCCGCGGCCGTCCTGTCAGCTCCGCGGCTGCCGCTCGAGCGGCACGTCGTCCCACGAGCCTGTAGTCGATCACCAGTCCGCCCACCAGGCCGGCATCGGCGAACGTGCTGCTCGTCGCGAACATCGGCCGATTGGCGGCCGCGGCGAGATCGAGGTACGCGTCGCGGCTGCCGAAGGTCCGGCCCGTGGCATCGGCAAAGAACGCGACCGCCAGCGCTACCGAGTCCGGCGGCAGCGTGCCGACCCGCTCGAGGACGTCGTCCCACGTGAGGCCGACGAGCTGGTGCACCGCGAGCCGCCTGTCGAGGGTGCTCAGATCCGCCCGCGCGGCCTGGAGCCATCGCCGATCGCTGTCGGTCGAGCCGGCGATCAGGAAGACCTGGCGAATGTCGGGCAACAGACGCAGAGCTCCTTCGGCCGTCAGCCGGTACTGCGGGTTCGTGGCAATGACGGTGTCGCCCTCTGGCGGGATCTCACGGGCCCATTCTTCAGATACCGCGGCAAAGACTCTGCGGGCGTGCGGCCAGATGCTCGAGCCGTACTCGCGAAGAAACGCACCGGCGGGCCGTCCGGCGCTGACGACCGCATCGATCCTCGTATCCCGGTAGCGGCCCGCCAGCCACTTTGCGAGCTCTTTATTGTTTGCAGGGCCGGCGAATCTCGCCACGTCGAGGTGCCGGGTATGGATCGTAACCCGCTCTCCAGACTCCCGCCACACCTCACGAAATCCGTCCAGCAGCTCCGTCGAGGCAGGGGTGAGCGCTTCATCCGACAACAGGACCAGCACGTTCCAGCCGTCCGGCGAGGGAACCGGTTGCCGGTCGGGCGGACGCGCGTCGGCACGGGCCACGCCGGCCATGAGCAGCAGCATTCCGGCTACGAGGTTCAGCCTTGTCCGGGCCATCAATGGTTCGTGGAAGGAAGTCTATTCCAGAGCCGGGTCACAAAAACGTGACAAAACGATGGTGACAAAGATGTTGCCTGCTCGACACACATCACCCGTTCGACGCTGGCGGCAGCGAAAAGGCCGGCGTAAATGGAGAGTTGCAGGCCTCCGGGTCTGTTCTACCCGTGGCGGAAGGGTCGCGCTTCGTGCCGGTCACTCGAGATAGCGCGAATGCGTGCCTGGGACGCCCACGCTGAAGCGCCCGGGGCCCGCGATCGAGACGATGAGCAGGAGGGCGATCATCAAGAGGTGGTACTCGAAACCTTCGCCCTGCTTGGTCCCGTACCAGTTCATGAAGAACCCGTGGTGGACGTGACCGATGAAGATGGCGCCGAGCATGATGACGATCAACGACGCGGCAGAGAAGCGGGACATCACCCCGAGAATCAGCGCAAGAGACCCGAAGACCTCGCCGATCGACACGAGGTAGGCGACCGGTCCCAGGTACTCCACGAAGCTGGACAGGCCGGTGCCGCCGAACCAGCCGAACAGGTGCTGGGTGCCGTGCGGGAACATGACGAGGCCCGCCACGAGCCGGGCGATCAACAGGCCCACATCCACTTCGGTCCGGTCCCGGGCGGCAGAGGGCGTGCTGGTGATCATTGCGGTCTGCTGGATGAAAAACGGCTACTCGCCGGGCTCGCCGGTGGGGGACTCAGGCAGTACCGACCGTGTCGTCCAATTGAACCGGATCGACAGGACACGGAGGACGAAGAAGCTGGAGACCGCCGCCCAAGCCGCCTGCGAGCGGCTGACATCCCCATAGTACTTCAGCACCATGAACAGCCCGCACGCCGCCAACAGGAGCAGCGTGACGAACTGGCCCGGACGCAGGAGAGCCGGCACGTCACGAACGATCACGTCACGCAGCAAGCCGCCCGCCGCGCCGTTGACCACGCCGATGAACACGACGCCGGCGACCGGGATGCCCTGTGCTTCAGCCAGCTGCATCCCGATCACGGCGAAGATCGGTATCCCGACGGCATCGATGATATCGACGAGCTTCTGCACCGTCTCGACGTTCAGCAGGCGCGTAAGTGGCCCGGTGAACAGGCTGAACAGCGCGACCGTCACGCCGATCAAGGGCAGGTAGACGGGATCGGTCAGCAGGACCGGCGTGCGTTGCAGAAAGAGCGCATCGCGCACGAGTCCGCCACCGAGTGACGACACCAGCGCGATGACGAACACGCCAATGACGTCGAAATGCTTGCGGATGCCGACCAGGGCTCCGCTCGAGGCCCACGTGAACGTGGCAATGTAGTCGAAAATGGGCGGGATCTGGAAAGAGACATCCGGCATATCTCGCTCAGCTTTTGGTAACAGCGCCGGCCGGCACGGGTCTACTTAGGGATGCTCTTGGCCAATCCCTGCTTGTGCAGCTCCTTCACGCACTCCTTCACGAGGTCGATGACAAAGGTCTGCAGGGTCTTCGGGTTCTTGGTCTCGCTGACGGCCGCCCACATCAGCTGGTTTCGAGGCACGCTGAAGATGGTGGTCTCGACCACCACGACCTCGTCCCGATCGATTGACCCCGGAATGTACATGCTGTTCCAGCCATAGCCGTAGTAGCCCCAGAGGGTGCTGTAGTAAGGGTTGGTCCACGTGCCGGGGTTGTAGGTGGTCCGCTTGTCCTTGCTGACGGGCCGCACTGCGACGACGCCCTCGACGTTCGCCTTCTCGAACCAGGGCCTGGCGCGCTCGGCGCTCTGCATCTCTTCCTTCGGCGCGATGCGATACGTGGCCACCGACTGCAGGCCGCGCGCCGTCAGCTCGCGCACGAGCGCTTCCTCGCCGGACACGCGCAGCGACTGGTCCTGCGCGATGACGAGGGCGGCGACTTTCTTTCCAGCGAAGCTCACCTGGGCCGCGTCCTGCGATCGCCACACCGACGTGAACTTGGGCGCAGCCGACAGGAGCGTGACCGCGGCAACGGTCGCCACGAGAGTGGCGGGCAGACGGAAATTCATGGCCATATCATATCCCCCGATATCGAACCTGGACTAAACTCGCTTGCGACGACCCGCGTGCGCGCCATCATCATCGCGTCGATCACGTTCTTCTGCACTTTTGGCAGCGCCATGGCCGGGACGTTCATCCGGGGCTGGCTCCCACCGCCGCACCTCAACAAAGAGTCACAGGATGTCGTGCGGCTCGGGATCGGGCTGGTCGCCACGATGACCGCGCTGCTCCTTGGCCTCGTGACCGCCTCGGCCAGGAGCACGTTCGATGCGCAGGACGCCGCCATCAAGAACAGTGCCGCGACCATCCTGACCCTGGACCGGCATCTCGCGCGGTACGGTCCGGAGACCAAGCCAACCCGCGAGCTGATTCGCAGCGCGCTCGAATTTCGCGTCAACGCCACGTGGGGCACGAGCGGCGGTCTCCATGTCGGCAGCGGCGTTCCTGGAGCCACGCCGGCGGTCGAGGAAGTCGAGAACCAGGTTCTCCGTCTCACACCCCAGACCGAGAGCCAGCGGTGGTTCAAGTCCGAAGCGCTGAAGCTCAGCGAGGAGGTCGTCAAGACGCGATGGCGGGTCCTCGGAAGCGGCAGCACGGTGCCGTTTCCGTTTCTGGTCGTGGTGATCGCCTGGCTGACGGTGACGTTCGCCAGCTTCGGGCTCTATGCCCCTCGAAACGCCACTGTCGTCGTGGTGCTGTGCGTCGCCGCGATATCGGTCGCGGCGGCCGTCTTCCTCATCCTCGAGCTGGACGGTCCGTTCGACGGGGTGATCAAGGTCTCCAGCTGGCCATTCCAGTACGCGCTTGCCCATTTGAACCAGTAAACCCGTCGTGCCCGGGTCCGGCCCGAACGCGGCGATAATCACGAGCGCGGCGCCCGCGCGATCTGGGCCTTGGCCGCGGCGACGACTTTCTCGACAGTGAAGCCGTACATCCTTCTGCAGTTCCTTCAGCGGCGCCGAGGCGCCGAAGGTCTGCATGCCGATGACCTTGCCGGTCGTGCCGACGTAGCGCTCCCAGCCGAAGGCGGACGCCTGCTCGATCGCGACGCGCGCCGTGACGGCGGGGGGCAGGACGCTGTCGCGGTACTCCTGCGGCTGGTGCTCGAAGATGTCCCATGACGGCATCGAGACGACGCGCGAGCGCACGCCCTCGCCGGCGAGCGCTTCGTGCGCCTCGACGGCGAGCCCGATCTCGCTGCCCGTGGCGATCAGGATCACATCGAGCGTGCCGTCCGGCGCGTCGGCCAGGACGTACGCGCCGCGCGGCGACACCGGCGGCCGACGCGTACTTGCTCCGATCGAGCGTCGGCAGCGGGTGTCGCGACAGGACCAGCACCGCCGGCTCATGCCGCAGCGGCATGATGTAGCGGTAGGCCTCCACCACTTCGTTGGCATCGCCGGGCCGCAGCGTGACGAGCCCCGGAATCGCGCGCAGCGAGGCCAGGTGCTCGACCGGCTGATGGGTCGGGCCGTCCTCGCCGTCGCTCATCGCGTCGTGCGTGAAGACGAAGACCGTCGGCAGCTCCATCAGCGCCGAGAGCCGGATGGCGGGCCGCGCGTAGTCGCTGAAGATGAAGAAGGTCCCGCCGAACGGCCGCAGCTTCGTGAGCGACAGTCCGTTCATGATCGAGCCCATCGCATGCTCGCGAACGCCGAAATGCACGTTCCTGCCGCCGGGGCTGTCGGCCTGGAGCTCGCCCGCGCCGGCGAACGTCAGCGTGGTCTTGTTCGAAGGGCCCAGGTCCGCCGAGCCGCCGAGGAACCACGGCACGTTCTGCGCGAGGACGTTCAGTACTTTGCCCGAGGCCTCGCGTCCCGCGAGACCCTTCGGATCGGCCGGGAACACCGGGAGGTTGCGATCCCAGCCCGCCGGCAGCTCGCGCCGTTGGATCTGATCGATCTCCGTCGCCAGGCCGGGGTGCTCGGATCGGTACGCCGCGAAGCGCTCCGTCCATGCGCGGCGGGCTTCGGCGCCGCGCCGCCCCACGCCGGCGGCGAAGTGCTCAGGGACACCCTCGGGCACGAGGAACTTCGCGTCCTCCGGCCAGCCGTAGACGCGCTTGGTCAGGCGGATTTCCTCTTCACCGAGCGGCTCGCCGTGGGCGGCCGCGGTGCCCTGCCGGTTGGGCGAGCCGTAGCCGATGCTGCTGTCGAGGATGATGAACGTGGGCCGGCCCTTGGTCTTCTGAAAGACGCGCAGCGCGTGCTCGATGCGATCGACGTCGTTGGCGTCGCCCACGCGCAGCACGTTCCACCCGTAGGACAGGAAGCGGCCCGCGACGTCCTCGGTGAACGTCAGGTCCGTGCTCCCCTCGATGGTGATGTGGTTGTTGTCGAAGATCCAACAGAGGTGGTCCAGGCCGAGGTGGCCCGCGAGCGATGCGGCTTCGGCGCTGACCCCTTCCATCAGGCAGCCGTCGCCGCAGACCGCGTAGATGTTGTAGTCGAACACCTCGAAGCCGGGGCGGTTGTAGCGGTTGGCGAGAAACCGCTCGCCGATCGCCATGCCGACGCTGGTCGCGATGCCCTGGCCCAGCGGGCCGCTGGTCGTCTCCACTCCGGAAACCAGGCGGTATTCCGGATGCCCGGGCGCCTTGCTGCCAAGCTGACGGAACCGGCGGATGTCGTCGAGCGTGACCGACGGATCGCCCAGCCGCTCGTACTCGGCATTCACGGCCCGCGTTCCCGTGAGGTGGAGCAGCGACCAGAGCAGCATCGAGGCGTGGCCGTTCGAGAGCACGAAGCGGTCGCGGTTCGGCCAGATCGGGTCATGGGGGTCGAAGTGCATGACGCGATTCCAGAGGGTGTAGACGAGCGGCGCGAGCGCCATCGGCGTTCCGGGGTGCCCCGAGTTGGCCGCCTGGACCGCATCCATCGACAGCGTCCGAATGGTGTTGATGGCGAGCTGATCCATCAGCGTGTCTGACATGGTGGTTGTGGTCATGGTTGTTCTTTCAGCGAGGTCTCGACGCGCATCGTTCACACCTCTCCCGCGCGGCCGACCGCCGGCGCTTCCATGCGCGCCACTTTCGCGAGACGCCGCAGATGCCGCTCGGCCTGACTGAACTCGGCGCCGAGGAACGTCTGGACGAGATCCCAGGCGACGGCGGGCCCGACCGTCCGTCCGCCCATGCAGAGGATGTTGAGGTGATCGTCTTCAACGCCTTGCTGCGCGGAGAAGTGGTCGTGGATCGAGCGCCGCGTGGATTCCCGGGACCTTGTTGGCGCAGACCGACGCGCCGACGCCGCTGCCGCAGATCGCCACGCCCCGTTCTACCTGTCCGGCAACGACGGCCTGGGCGAGAGGCACGACGAAGTCGGGATAGTCGTCTGCCGCGTCCAAGGTGTGGGCGCCGAAGTCCACGATCTCGTGGCCGGCGTCGCGCAGACGCGTGACGAGCTCCTCCTTCAAGCCGAACCCGCCGTGATCGGTGGCGATGCCCACACGCATGTCCGCTCCTTCAGCTTGACGACAACCGGGTCGGGAACAGGGAGATCAGGAGGTGATCTCTTGATCTCCTGTTTCACGGGTTCTCCAGTCGCTGCGCCGCCGCGCGGTCGGCGAGCACGACCGCGTGGTCCTGCCGGACCCGGCCGGCGGGAATCGCCGGATCGCCGCGGCGCAGCCGGACGAGCATGGCGGCCTTGTCCTCGCCGGTGATCAGCCAGAGCACGCGCCGCGCCCGATTGAGCACCGGATACGTCAGCGTCATCCGGCGACGTCCCTGGTACAACCCGGTCAGCGCGACGTCGGCGTCCGTGACGTCGAGCACCGGGTCGCCCGGTATCAACGACGCGGTGTGTCCGTCGGCGCCCAGGCCGAGATGCACGAGGTCGAGGACCGGCGGCGATCCGGCGACGTCGGCGAGCGTCTGCGCATAGCGCGCGGCCGCCTCGATCGAGGTCGGCCGACTCCACCGGCATCGCATGGATCCGCTCCGCAGCGGGCTGGGTCTGCGCGATCAGGCTCTCGCGCAGGTGCGTCAGGTTCCGATCCGCGTGACCCTCGGGGGCCACGCGTTCGTCCACCTGCAGCACGTGGACGGTCTCCCACGGGACATCATCCAGTAAGCTCAGCGCGCGCAGCATCGCCCAGGGCGTCCGGCCGCCGCTGATCGCGACGGTGAAGCAGCCGCGGGCCGTTCACCGCCGCGCGCGCCTCGCCTGCGATCACCTCGGCCCCGCGGCGCGCGACCGAGTCGGCGTCGTTCAGCACCTCGAGCTTCATGACGCCCGGGTCACCCCGGGACGGCATCCCCCGCGCGGTCTCGACCCGCCGGCTGGTGCGGTGCGAACGCCTCCCGGCCGGACTCGAGTATCGCGCGGGCATCAACGGTGCCGAAGAGTTGCGCCAGCCCGGCTACCAGGGCGGTCCACCCGGTCTGGTGGCTGGCGCCCAGGCCCGCGCCGTTGTCGCCGTGGAAGTACTCATAAAACGGAACGCAATCGCGCCAGTGCGGGTCGGTCTGAAATTTTTCCGTGCCGCCGAACACCGGACGCCGGCCGGTCTCATCGCGCAGGAAGATGCGCTGCAGGCGATCGGAGATCTCGTTGGCCACCTCGAAGAGCGTCATCAGCTTGCCGGAGCCCGTGGGGCACTCCACCCTGAAGGCATCGCCGTAGTAGGAATAGAACTCGAGCAGCGAGCGAACGAGGAGGATGTTCATCGGGAACCACACGGGGCCGCGCCAGTTGGAGTTCCCGCCGAACATCCCGCTGTCGGACTCGGCCGGCTGATAGGAGACCTTGTACTCCTTGCCCGCCACTCGTACCGACGTATGGATCCCGCTCGTGAGACCGCGACACCGAGCGGATACCGTAGGGGCCGAGAAATTCCCGCTCGTCGAGCATGCGTGACAGAATTCGCCGCAGCCGGCCGGAGTCGACGAGGGCCGCGAGGGTCCGCCCGCCGCAACCCGTGTGTTCCGGACCGACAGGGTGAATGCCGGCAAGGAGCTCTGGAATGTGGCTGAAACGCTTCTGGAGCCACTCCCCGACCTGCGGCAGGTGCGCGCGCTGCCGCGGTTCGATGACGGTCGTGGCGCAAAGCGGCAACAGCCCGACCAGAGAGCGGACCTTGAGACGCGCGGCGCTGCCGTCCGGCAGGCGCAGAACGTCGTAGTAGAACCCGTCCGCCTCGTCCCACATGCCGTCGTTGCCGACCTTGTTCAAGGCCGCGGCGATCCACAGGAAGTGCTCGGCAAACTTGTGCGCGAGATCGTCGTAGCTGGGGTCGTGGGCCGCGAGCTCGATGGCGATCTCGAACATGTTCTGGCAGTACATCGCCATCCAGGCCGTGCCGTCGGCTTGCTCGAGATGGCCGCCCGTCGGCAGCTCGGCGCTGCGGTCGAAGATCCCGATGTTGTCGAGGCCGAGGAAGCCACCCTCGAACACGCTCTTTCCCAGGCGGTCCTTGCGGTTGACCCACCACGTGAAGTTGACGAGGAGTTTGCCGAAGGCGCGCTTGAGGAACTCGATGTCCCCCTTGCCGCGCATGCCCTGCTCGATGCGGAACTGGTAGAGCGTCGCCCACGCATGCACCGGCGGGTTGACGTCGCCGAAGTTCCACTCGTAAGCGGGCACCTGGCCGTTGGCGTGCTGATACCGTGGCTTCAACATCAGGTTGAGCTGATGCTTGGCAAGGTCCGGATCGACTCGCGTCAGCGCGACCGCGTGAAAGGCGAGATCCCAGGCGGCGTACCACGGGTACTCCCATTTGTCCGGCATCGAGATGATGTCGTCGTTGCGCATGTGGAACCACTGGCGGTTCCTGGTCGAGTCCGACAAGGGCACGTCGAACGGATTCAGACCGTGCTCGCGGAGCCACATGTTGATATCGAAGAAGTAGTACTGCTTGGTCCAGAAGAGGCCGCCGAAGGCTTGTCGCATGACCTGCGCACTGTCCTCGCTGGCCGAGTCCGGCGTGCACGATCGGTAGAACTCGTCGGCCTCGCGGCGCCTGGCCTCGAGGGTCTCGTCGAAAGCGGCGAACGGACGCGCGGCCTGCGACGGCGCATCCGTGAGGCAGAGCCGCACCTCCACCGACTGGCCGGCGCCGACCTCGAGGCGGTAGTGGGCGGCGGCCTTGGTGCCGGTCTCTGCCGGGTTGACGGCCCCGGTTTTTCCGTGCACGACGCACGCGTGAAAGGCGTCCTTGACGTAGGGGCTCGCGTTGGGCGTGCCGAAGAGCCGCTCGGTGTTCGTGTCGTTCTCGGTGAAGAGCAGAGGCGGCGCTCCATCGCAGTAGAGCCATCGATCGCCAAGCTCCGGGTGCGAGGCCGCCACTGCGCTCGCGCCGCTGGTGCCTTTGGCCGCCGCCAGACGGGGTTTCTCCGGGCCCGGCCACCAGCTCCACGTGTTGCGGAACCACAGGGTTGGCAACAGATGAATCGTCGCTGGCTCAGGGCCGCGGTTCGTCGCGGTGATCCGGATGAAGCACTCCTCGGGAGACGACTTGGCGTACTCGACGAAGACGTCGAAGTAGCGGTCTTCGTCGAACACGCCGGTGTCGATGAGCTCGGTACTCGAACTCCTGGCGCGTGCGGCTCGCGTTCGTCTTCACGAGGTCGTCGTACGGAAAGGCGGCCTGCGGGTATTTGTAGAGCCACTTCATGTAGGAGTGCGTCGGCGTGGAATCCAGATAGAAGTAGTACTCCTTGACGTCCTCCCCGTGGTTCCCCTGGCCGTTGCTCAAACCGAACAGCCGCTCCTTCAGAATCGGGTCCGTCCCGTTCCACAGCGCCAGCGCGAAACACAGCCGCTGCTTGACGTCGCAGAAGCCCGCGAGCCCGTCCTCTCCCCAGTGGTACACGCGGGACCGCGCGTGATCGTGGGTGAAGTAGTCCCACGCGTTGCCGTCCTGGCTGTAGTCCTCGCGCACCGTCCCCCACTGCCGCTCGCTGACGTACGGCCCCCAGATTCGCCAGGGCGAGTTCCACTCACGGGACTCCTCCAGGCGTTTGAGTTCGGCGGAGGCTCGTTCGTGTGTTGTCGGCCTCAGCCATGAGACGGCGCCGCCTCTGCTGTTGTGGGGTTTGCCCATCCTCCAGGAGGGGTCACGGTCGACACATCGGGACCCCACGTCCCCGGCTCGTATTCGTGAACGGGCGTTTTCATCGCCAATACCGGATCGACGATGCGCCAGGCCTCTTCGACGTAGTCCATCCGCGCAAACAGCGTGGCGTCTCCCTCCAGGGCGTCGGTCAGGACGCGCTCGTAGGCGGCTCGCTCGTCGGCGCCGGGCTGCCGGCTCGCCACGAGCTCGGCCCGCTGGCCGATCATCTGGTCGGCCTCGTCCATCGCCGTGACGCCGAAGGCAATCGTCTGCCGCGGAAGGATCTTGAACCGGAAGTAGTTCGGCAGGTGAGCCGAGTTCGGGAAGAGAGGCGCCGTTGGCGGCCGCCGCAGGCGGACGAGGATCTCGGTGGACGTCACGGCGAGGCACTTGCCGGTTCGGATGTAGAAGGGCACGCCCTCCCACCGGCTCGACTCGATGCGCAGCCGGACCGCGGCGTACGTCTCGACCTGCGAATCGGCGGCGACGCCCGGCTCCTGGCGGTAGCCGCGGAACTGTCCGCGAACGACGTCCGCGGCTTCCAGCGCGGGAATGGACTTCAGGACTTTGACCTTTTCGTCCCGAAGGGACTCGCTGTCCATCCTGGGCGGCGGCTCCATCGCGAGGTTGCTCAACAGCTGGAAGAGATGGTTCTGGACGACGTCCCGGATGGCGCCGGTTGCGTCGTAGAAGCCGCCACGGCCCTGGATGCCGAAGTCCTCCGCCATCGTGATCTGCAGGCTCTCGACGTAGGTACGGTTCCAGAAGGCCTCGAGGACCGGATTCGAGAAGCGGGAGAACAGAATGTTGTGGACGGGACGCTTTCCGAGGTAGTGGTCGATCCGGAAGATGTCCTTTTCCACGAACGTGCCGAGCAGGATTTCATTCAGATCGCGCGCCGAAGCGAGGTTTTCCCCGAAGGGCTTCTCGACCACGACGCGGGATCCTTTCGCGCACCCCGATTGGGCCAGCTGCTCCACGACCGGACCGAACAGCGGGGGAGGGATCGCGAGGTAGTGGGCCGGGTGCGCCGCGCCGCCGAGCTCGCGCCGGAGCGCGGCAAAGGTCGCCGGGTCCTTGTAGTCCCCGTCCACGTACTGAAGCAGTCCGCTCAGCTTGTCGAACGCGGCCCGGTCGAGGCCGCCGTACTTCTCGACGCTCTCCTGCGCCCGCGCGCGCAACTGGTCGAGCGTCCACCCGGCCTTGGCCACACCGATGACCGGCACATCGAGACGGCCCCGCCTGGCCATCGCCTGCAGCGAGGGGAAGATCTTCTTGTAGGCCAGATCGCCCGTCGCCCCGAAAAACACGAGCGCGTCGGAATGTGTGTCGCCCATTTTACGACGCCGTCTTCCTGGCGCTCCGGTAACGCCGGATCAACGCGTTCGTGGAGCTGTCGTGATTGAGCGGAGCCTGCGCGCTGGCGAGCTCCGGGAGAATTCGCTGCGCCAGCACCTTTCCCAGTTCCACGCCCCACTGGTCGAACGAGTCGACGTTCCAGATCACGCCCTGAGTGAACACGATGTGCTCGTAGAGCGCGACGAGCTTCCCGAGCGCCGCGGGCGTGAGCCGCGGCAGCAGAATCGTGTTCGACGGCCGGTTCCCCTGGAACGTCCGATGCGGGACCAGCCAGTCGGGTGAGCCTTCGCCTTTCACTTCCTCGGGCGTCTTGCCGAAAGCCAGCGCCTCTCCCTGCGCGAACACGTTGGCGAGAAGAATGTCGTGGTGCTGACCGAGCGGGTTGAGCGTTTCCCCGAACGCGATGAAGTCGCACGGGATGAGCCGCGTGCCCTGGTGGATCAGCTGATAGAACGAGTGCTGGCCGTTGGTGCCCGGTTCTCCCCAGTAGATCGGGCTGGTCTCGTACCCGACCGTGTCGCCCTCGAGCGTCACGTGCTTGCCGTTGCTCTCCATCGTCAACTGCTGCAGGTAGGCGGGGAAGCGCTTGAGGTACTGCTCGTACGGCAGCACCGCGACCGTGTGCGCGCCGAGGAAGTTGGTGTTCCAGATCCCCAGGAGGCCCATGAGCACCGGCAGGTTTCGGGAGAAGGGTGCGGTGCGGAAGTGTTCGTCCATCTCGTGGAAGCCGTCGAGCATCGCCCGGAAGTGATCCGGTCCGACTGCCAGCATCGTCGAGAGGCCGATCGCCGCATCCATGGAGTAGCGCCCGCCGACCCAGTCCCAGAATCCGAACATGTTGGCGGTGTCGATGCCGAACTTCGCCACTTCCGAGGCATTGGTCGAGACCGCGACGAAGTGCTTCGCGACGGAGGCGCCGTCGCCCCCGAAGGCCGCCAGCGACCACTCGCGCGCGGTGCGGGCGTTGGTCATCGTTTCCAGCGTCGTGAAGGTCTTGGAGGACACGATGAAAAGGGTCTCCGCCGGATCGAGGCCGATGACCCCTTCGGCGAAGTCCGTCCCATCGATGTTCGAGACGAAGCGGAACGTCAGGCTGCGGTCGCTGTAGTGCCTGAGCGCCTCGTAGGCCATGACCGGCCCCAGATCGGACCCGCCGATTCCGATGTTGACGACGTTGCGGATCCGCTTGCCCGTGTGTCCCTTCCAGGCCCCGCTGCGCAGGCGATTCGCAAAGTCCGCCATCCGATCGAGCACGGCGTGCACCCCCGGCACGACGTTTTCGCCGTCGGCCAGGATCGACGCGCCGCGCGGCGCGCGCAACGCCACGTGGAGCACGGCCCGCTTCTCCGACACGTTGATCTTCTCGCCGCGGAACATGCCGTCGATGCGGGCCCGCAGGCCGCAGTCTTCCGCCAGGCGGACGAGCAGCGGAACCGTGTCATTGTTGATCCGGTTCTTCGAATAATCGAGATAGACGCCCGCGGCCTCCAGGGTCAGCCGTTCGCCGCGTTTCGGATCGTTCGCGAACAGCTCGCGGAGGTGCACGGCGCGGATGTTCCGATGGTGCTCCTGGAGCATCTTCCAGGCCGGTTGCTCGGTGAGCCGGCCGGCGCCGGCAGTCGTCGGGGTGCCGATGGTCATGGGGTCCTCGATCGTTACGCCGCCCGGCGGGAGCGCGCTCGCGCGGCCGGCCGCCGGCCCGGCGCCTTCTCCCACATGCGGAAGCCGCCGATGAACGCGAAGGCGTTGTTGCCTGCCCGGCAGCCCTTCGGCAGCTTCTTCAGTTTCTTGACGTTTCCTCCCCCAAGGACCACGTCGTCGGGGAGGACCGCCTCAATCATCCGCGCCGTCCCATACTCGACATACTTCTGCCATTTCTTCCTGCCCAGCTTCTTCAGGGCCCGGGCCCCGATGTAGTCCTCGTACGTGCCGTTCTTGAATGACAGGTGCGCCAGCTCCATGGGAATGACGACGCCGTCGGCCACCAGCGCGGCGCCGAGGCCCGTGCCGAGGCCGAGAAACAGCAGCAGACCGCGCTTGTAGCTCCCGAGCGCCTGCATGGCCGCATCGTTCATGATCTGGACCGGGCGCCCGAACGCGGCCGTGAAATTGAACTTGACCCACCCGCGCCCGAGGTTGTGCGGCTCCACCATGATGCGGTCGTCGCGGACGCGTCCCGGGTAGCCGATCGAGACCGCGTCGTACTTCCACGTCCCGGCCAGGGCCTTGACCTCGGCGACCATCTTCTTCGGCGTCATCTTCGGGCCGGACGGAGCTTTTCGCGGGGTCCGCTGCCCGGTCGCGAGGATCTTCACGTTCGTGCCGCCGACGTCCACCACCAGGACCCGCATGTGCCTTGTGTCTCCTGTTCTCAACGCGGCAACCCGTCTAGGTCGCTGCCGAAATCGTCGCGCTCTTCGACGCGATCACCGCCATCAACGAGTGCCACGACTTGACGAACGACGCGGCGCCGTCCGTCTGCAGCTTGACCGCGAGGGCCTGCAGATCCACACCGGCGCCGGCAAACTGCTTCAGCACATCCTCGCAGGCGCCTCCGTTGGCCGGCAGCAGCCCCGTGACCTCGCCGTGATCCGCGAGCGCGAGGAGCGTCGCCTCGGGGATCGTGTTGACCGTGAAGGGCGCGGCCAGCGCCTTGATGTACAGGACATCGGACACCTTGGGATCCTTGGTGCCCGTGCTGGCCCACAGGAGCCGCTGGGGCCGGGCGCCGCCATTGTAAACGCGCTGCCACCGCGGCGAGCTGAGGAGCGATCGGTACGCCTTGTACGTGCGCTGCGCCATCGCGATCGCGAGCTGATTGCGCAGGGCGTCGGGCACGGTGCCGGCGACCGCGGCGTCCCAGCGGCTCACGAATACCGAGGCCACCGAGGCGACGTCCGGCTTCAGCCCGGCGTCGATCCGGCGTTCGATGCCGCGGAGGAACGCTTCGGCGGCGGCGAAGTAGTGCTCCCGGGAGAACAGCAGCGTGACGTTGATCGGGATGCCGGCGAAGATGGCCTCCTCGATGGCGGGCAGTCCCTCGGCGGTCCCGGGGATCTTGATCATCAGGTTCGGGCGATCGGCGCTGGCGAAGAGACTCCTGGCTGCCGCGATGGTCGCGGCGGTGTCGTAGGCGAGCAGCGGCGAGACCTCGAGCGACACCCACCCGTCCATGCCGTTGGTCCGATCGTAGATGGGTCGGAACAGATCGGCGGCGCGCGTGAGGTCCTCGATCGCGAGCTCGAAGAACAGCGCTTCGCCCGCCTTGCCCTGCCCGAGCTTTGCGGCGATGCCGGCATCGTACGAGGCGCTGTTCTTGATCGCCTGCTCGAAGATCGTCGGGTTCGACGTCAGCCCGGTGACCGACAGATCGTCGATGTAGCGCTGGAGCGTCCCGCTCGACAGCAGATCGCGTGTGATGTTGTCGAGCCACAGGCTCTGGCCGAGCCGATGCAGCTGCCCGGTGGGCTTCAGCACGTCGGTCCCGGCCGGCCTGGCCTGTGGGAGGATGTACTGGTCCACGGCGTTGGCGAAGCCCTCGTCTTCATGCGAGGTGGTCACGTGCGTGGCCTGGCGCCTCACGTCCTCGCTCGAATTGCCCATGGCGATGCTCAGGCCGCTTCGCTTGAACATCATCACGTCGGTGGGCTGGTCGCCGATCGTCGCGATGGCGTCCAGCGGGATTTTCAGGTATCGCGCCAGCCGCTCGATGACCGTGCCCGTGTTCGCGCTGGGGTGCGTGATGTCGAGGTAGTACGGCTGCGAGCGCGCGGCGGAAACCTGGGTGCCGAACGCGCTCCGGATCGCCGCCTCGCACGTGGCGACTTTGTCGGGGTCATCGCTGACGCCGACGATTTTGACGACCCCTCCGAGCGCGCCCTCGAACGTGGGCGTCACCGTGGGCTCGGCCTGGCCGGCGGACGCCTCGCTATCGACACGCGGGGATTGACGGGAACGGACGTACCAGCCGGTCGCGCTGTAGATCCACACGTCGACGCCGTGGGCCTCGATGGTCTCGACGATCGCGGGCACCACGTAGTCGGGGAGCGTCCGCTCGTCGAGCACCGACAGGTCGGGGAGCACGATCACGCCGCCGTTGAAGGCCGCCATCGGCATCGTCAGGCGAAGCGGTTCGACCAGCTTCAGCATGCCGCGCGGTGAACGGCTGCTGCAGATCGTGAAGACAACCCCGCGCTCCCGCAACCGGCCCACGGCCGCGATCGCGCGCTCGGTCAGCGCCTTCTCCTTCGTGACGAGCGTGCCGTCGATATCAGCCAGCACCGCGGAGATCAGGTGGACGCCCATGACGTTCCTCGCTTTGTGGAAGGATACCCGGTCGAGGAGCACCACCCGTACCGTCAACCAACTTCGGACTGACGAGGCGCAGGCTGTTCAGGCGGTTCGAGTTGGAGCCGGCCGCTCTCGCGGGTGCCGAGCGGGCGGCCGTCCGTTTCTCCGGCATCGCGGAGGAGATCCGGCATGCCGTAGGCGCCTCAGAGCGATCGGGTCATGCCGGATTGTTCCGGAGAGGTTTCGATCATCCCATCCTGTTCGCGCACTTCCGCGACGTAGTCCAGGCCGCGCGATTCGCGTGATGAAATCGAACTGGACACAGGGTGGCGCCAGTGCGGATTCCAACACTTCCAGCAGCCGCGTGAACCGCGCCGAACGGACACGCAGGCGCATCGCCTCCTCGGTTGCCCATTCCTCGACGTACCGCACCGTGGATTCGTCGCTGTCCTCGGTCCACACCCGGCACCCGAGGCAGCCGGGCTCGACGCGAGTGGGCGAGGCCAGCAATCGCAAGGCGTGGAGAACGTGGCTCGTGGCGTACCCTGTCGCCGCCAGCGCTACCGCTAGGCGTACCATGCGCAAGGGATGAGCAGCAGGCGTACCAAGTCGCACGCCGGCAGGAGCGACCGCGCTATGCGCCTCTGCCGCTTGGAGTTGTCGCTCATCGACGAGCGGACCGCCGCGCCGGCGGCGTCTGCGGAATCCCCCGAATCGCGGAGGAAGCCCGGAATGCCGTGCCTAGTGGCGCGGGCGCTGGAGTCCCAGTTTCGCCATCCGCGTTTCGAGGGTCGTGGCCTTGAGCCCGAGCTGATCGGCCGCGCCCCCGGCGCCGCGAATCCGCCACCTGGTGCTTTCGAGCACCACCTTGATGTGCTCCTTCTCCACGTCGTTGAGCCTGACGCTGCGCCGCGCGGCGGCGGCGGAGCTCTGCGGAAGCGAGATCGTCAGACGAGGCCCGTTGGCGCTGATCATCGCGCGCTCGACCAGGTTGCGCAGCTCGCGGACGTTGCCCGGCCAGGCATATCGTTGCAGCATCTCCATGTTTTCGTTGGGGATCGACTCGATGCGCTTCCCGCACGCCTTCGAGAAGTCCTCGACGAAGCGCCACACCAGCATGGGAATGTCTTCCGTCCGCTCGCGCAGGGGCGGCACCTGAATCGGAAAGACGTTCAGCCGGTAATACAAATCTTCGCGGAACTGGTCGGCCTCGATTCGCTTCTCGAGATTCCGGTGCGTGGCCGCGATGATTCGCGTGTCGACTTTGGTGGCTCTCGAGCTGCCGAGCCGCTCGATCTGCCTGTCCTCGAGCACGCGCAGGAGCTTGACCTGGACCTCGGACGGCAGGTCGCCAATCTCGTCCAGGAAGATCGTCGATCCGTCGGCCAGCTCGAAGCGCCCGATTTGGCGCGACAACGCTCCCGTGTAGGCGCCTTTCTCCCGGCCGAACAGCTCGCTTTCGATCAGCGTGGCCGGGATGGCGGCGCAGTTGACGCGGACCATGGCCCGGCCGCGACGCTTGCTCAGCTCGTGAATCTGCGACGCGAAGACCTCCTTGCCCGAGCCCGTCTCGCCCAGAAGGAGCACCGTCGAATCGGTCTCGGCCACCTGGCGCACCTGCTCCTGCACGCGGCGAATCGCGGCGCTCCCGCCGACGCCCGAGTGTGAGCGTGCTGTCGACTTCACGGCGCAGGGACACGTTCTCCGCGCGCAGCTGATCGCTCAAGCGTTCCACTTCGGCGAGCGCCCGCCGCAGCGCCTCGTCGCTCTGCCGGCGGGCGAGCACGCCGGCGAACATGCCTGCCGCCAGGCGCAGGCGCTGCAGGATTTCCAGAGGCCACTGGCGCTCGCTGCGCGTCACGGCAAAGCTCGCGACGCCGACGATCCGCTCCGCCACCGACAGCGGGACCACGACCATCGACTTCAGGCGGAAGCGAAGCAAGCTCTCGCGGTCGCCGCCGTCCGGCAGCTCGTCGGGGCTCGAGAGGAAGACCAGGTGGCCGGCCATGACCTTTTCGATCATCGACGGGAAGCTCTCCCTGGCCGACATACGTGCGGGCGGCGCCGGAACCTCGGGACGCCACCAGCCGTGCGTGGAACGCAGATCGCCGTCCTGACCGAGCTCGAACAACGTGCTTCCATCGAGATCGAGCGCCTCGACGATGCAGCGCTGAGCCTCGTGGATGGCGGAGTCCCCGTCGGTGGGGGAGGAAAATGACGAATCGCACTGACTCACGAGTGCGTCGCTGACGTTTCGTTCCGCACTTGCAGCTCCAATGGGCATGACTTAGCTCCGAGAGTCTGCCTTCCGGCAGAGGTCGGACCGACTCCTTTCGGTTCGGGCAGGCACGGAGCTCTTTTTCACAGATCGTGCCCTGGACGGCTCGACCGCTGGAAGCTCGGTAAGTGGTTGAAATTGAGGAGGATTGACGCGGCAACGCGAGTGCGGTGACCGGGTCCGGGCGGACCTGGATCACCGCATGTCGTGGGGAGCCACGAGATCGTGAGCTTTGCGGGGCGCTTACGAGAGCCGGATCCGCCGCCAGGACGGCCCACTTCCTACTTGGTCTTCTTGACCGCCGTCAGCTGGACGGTCTCGGCGCCGTAATCCTCGACGACGAACGCGCCCTGATTCATCTTGATCTTTGCGGCAGGCGCGATCGTTCCCGAGCCGCCGCCTTTGGCATCGACCACGAGGTCGATGACGGCGAAGTCGTAGCCTTCCTTGGCCTTGGCGCCCGGGACGCCCGCGCCGACAAACACCAGCGGCCGATCGGTGAGGATCGTCAGGAGCCGGCCATCGCCGGTGGGCCGCTCGAGCGTGAAACGCGTGGGCGTGGCAGGGCCTGCGCCGATCTGAATCGAGCCGGTGGGGGACACCCCTACGAGGGCCTTCCGGAGCGCAGCCGCCCCTCCGGTCTTGAACGCGGCCGCCAAGGTCTCGGCCTCGGGCTGCGGCATCTTGCGGTCGATCGTAATGGTCACTGGTGCGCTCGCCGACGCGCCGCCGGCGGTCTTGACTGCCGCTGTTGCGGTGAAACCTTCTGCTGCCGCCTGTCCGCGCGGGAGCACGGGCGTCGCCAGCGCCGTCGCCAACAGCACCGTGAAACCCATCGTCCTGAATGAAACGGTCATGGCCCAAACCTCCACGCCCATTGTTGCGCGAGCGCTGCAACGGTAGCAACCCGCGTACCGCAGGCCCGCGTCGGCCGCGCGCCCCGAATCGCGGCACCACGTGGCCAGAGGCGTGTGCCGATTGCCTACGGGATCTCGGGCGTCCTCCGCTATTCCGGGGGCCGACGTCGATTCGTCGATCCCCTAGCCGGAGCCGTTCGATCTCGATCTACGCAGCGGCATGACCTCCTCTGACGGACCGATGTGGCTGGCACGGCTATCGCTCGCTGACACCAAACGCTCGCAGGTACGGCAAGGAGAGAAGAGATCGGCATGGACGACCCCGCGCTTTGGCACCGGCTGCAGTTCGCCTTCACCATTACGTACCACTATCTCTTTCCGCAGCTGACGATGGGGATCGCGTGGTTCCTTGTCTACTGGAAATGGCGCGCGCTCCGCACCGGTGACGAGCGCTACGCCGCCGCGGTCCGGTTCTGGGCGAAGATTTTCGGGCTGAACTTCGCGGTCGGCGTCGTCACCGGCATCCCGATGGAGTTCCAGTTCGGGACGAACTGGTCGAACTTCTCGAAGCACTCGGGCGGCGTCATCGGGCAGACGCTCGCGATGGAGGGGATGTTTGCCTTCCTGCTCGAGAGCGCCTTCGTCGGCGCGCTCGTCTTCGGTGAGAAGCGGCTCGGGCCACGGAAGCATTTTCTCGCCGCGGTGGCGGTGGCGGTGGGGAGCTGGCTCTCGGCCTACTTCATCCTCGTGACGAACGCCTTCATGCAGCACCCCGTCGGCTACGTGGTTGCCGCCGACGGCACGCTCGCCATCGGCGATCTCCGCGCCTACCTGCTCAACCCCTGGGCGCTGGTTCTATTCGCGCACAACCAGGCGGCCGCGCTGGTCACGGGCACCTTCGCGGTCACGGCCGCCGGCGCCTTCTACGCGCTGCGGGAGTCGCATCGGGATCAGGCGCAGCTCTACCTCAAACACGGAACCGTGGCCGGACTTGCCGCGGCAGTCCTCGTGGCGTTTCCGACCGGGGACTTGCAGGCCAAGATCGTCGCGCGCTACCAGGAGCCGGTGCTCGCCGCGATGGAGGGCCGCTTCGAAACCGGGCCGATGGCGGAGATCACGATCATCGGGCAACCGAACGTCAAAGAGCGCCGCATCGACAACCCGATCAAGATTCCCGGGATGCTCAGCTTCCTCGCGTATGGAACCTTCCACAGCGACGTGCGGGGCCTGGATGCGTTTCCCGGAGGAGGTCTGGCCCACCAACATCGAGCTCCTCTACTACGCCTTTCACGTCATGGCCGGCCTGGGCACGATCTTCATCGCGCTGATGGGCCTGGCCAACGTTCAGCGCCTCCGCGGGCGCCTGGACACGAGTCATCCGCTCCTGTGGGTGTTGATGCTGGCCTTCCCGTTTCCTTTCATCGCGAACACCGCCGGCTGGATGACGACGGAGCTCGGCCGCCAACCCTGGCTGATCTACGGATTGTTCCGCACGCAGGACGGCTACAGCGACGTCGTCAGCTCGGGAGACGTGCTGTTCACGCTGATCGGGATGGCGGGGCTCTACTTCGTCCTCGGCCTGCTGTATCTGTATCTCGTCGGGCGCGAGATCCTGCACGGTCCTGAGCCCGTCACCACGGGGGTGGCGCATGGCTGAATTGTGGTTCTGGCTTCTCTGCCTCACGCTGACGTTGTTTGCCGTGCTCGACGGCTGGAACATCGGCGCGGGTGCTCTGCACGCGATCGCGGCGAAGACCGCCCTCGAGCGCCGCGAAATCATCGCCGCGCTCGGACCGCTCTGGAGCTGGCACGAGGTGTGGCTCCTGGCGTTCGGCGGCACGTTCCTGCTCGCCTTCCCCGGAGTCATGGCGGCCTCGTTCGCCGGGTTCTACCTCGCGCTCTGGCTCGTGCTCTGGTCGTTCATCCTTCGCGGCGTGTCCATCGAGGTCGGCGGCCACATCCGCGACAGGCTCTGGCAATCGTGGTGGGACTTCGTCTTTGCCGTGTCGAGCCTGCTGCTGGCCGTGCTGTTTGGCGCCGCGCTCGGCAACGTGATCCGGGGCGTGCCTCTCGACGGGACCGGCAAGTTCACGATGTCGCTCTTCACCGACTTCGGCGTGCGCGGCCGCGTGGGGATCCTCGACTGGTACACGGTGTCCGTCGCGGTGTTCACGACGGTGCTGCTCGCGGCGCATGGCGCGACCTACCTCCGGCTCAAGACCACAGGCCAGGTGCACCGGCGAAGCGAGCGCCTCGCGCGCCGGCTGTGGACAGTCGCACTCGTTCTGTTTCCTGTCATCTCGCTGCAAACCTGGATCGTGCGGCCTGAACTCTACGGGGCGATGGTCGAACGGCCTCTTGCCTGGCTGGCGGTCGCGGTTGCCCTGGCTGGAGGCTGGGCGCTGTTCACCGGGTTGCGCGGAACAGGGGAGTGGCGCGCCTTTGCGGGATCGTGCGCGGTGATCGCCGGCCTCCTGGCCGGCGCCGCGGCCGCCGTGTTCCCGGTGATGCTGCTCTCGACGCTCGCGCCCGAGCACTCGATGACCGCCTACAACGGGGCGGCCCCGGCGCACGGCCTTGCCCTGGCTCTGATCTGGTGGCCGGTGGCGTTCGTGCTGGCGTTGACGTATTTCACGGTCGTCACGCGCAATTATCGCGGCAAGGTGAGGCCGGCGGAAGACACGCAGGGGTCTTATTGATCGATCCTGCGCCAAACGTTCTCGTCGGCGCGCGTCAGCGCCCGCCGGGAGTTGGCGGCGCGGACGCCGGCGCGAGCGCGGGGCGCAGCGCCAACTGTCCTTGCCGCAGGTAGTCGATGGCCTCGCCCAGGATCCGCGCCGCTTCCTGTGGCGCGTGGAAGCCGTTCGAGTTCTCCGATTCGACGAAGTCGACGTAGAACTGTCCGTGCCGCTGGAATTCGAGCGCGGCGGTCATCGAGGGGCCGGCCGCCCCCGCTGCCTTGGCGGCCTTGATGTCGGCAATGAGCGCGACCAGCGCGTCCATCGCCCGGTTTCGGAGTCCGACTGTGCGCTGCTGAATGGCCTCCACGCGTCCGCGCAGCTCCTCCTCGGGCCACTTGTGACATGTCTGGCACGCGCGGTTGAGGTTCAGCAGCGGGCTCCGTACGTGGTGGTCGCTGATCTTCTGCGCGCCCACGCGCATGTAGGGCATGTGGCAATCGGCGCAGGTCACGCCGGAGCGCGAGTGAATGCCCTGGCTCCACATTTCGAACTCGGGATGCTGGGCTTTGAGCGCGGGCGCCCCGGTCTCGGCGTGCGTCCAGTCGGTGAAGCCCACCTCGCGGTAGTACCTGGTAGATCTGGTCCACTTTCACGCCCTTGGCCCACGGGTAGGTGAGCCGCTTCTCCGGCCCCTTGAAGTAGTACTCGACGTGACACTGGCCGCAGACGAAACCGCGCATCTCCTGCCGGGTCGCCATCGTGTTCACGTCGTAGTCCTTCACGCCCTCGCTCGCCTTCAAGGCCCGGACCCCTTCGATGAAACCCGGCCGGGTCACGCGCAGGGCCATCGTGTCGGGTGCGTGACAATCGATGCACCCGATCGGATGCGTGAAATCCTTGCGGGCCTCGGCATACGGCATCTGGTTGTAGTGCTCGAAGCCCTTGATCAAGTCGCCGTTCCCGGCCTTCCTGTAGGGCACGTAGACCGACGCGTGACAATGGATGCAGGTGCCCGGCTGCTTGAAGTTCTGCACGCGCTCGGTGTAGGTCTGGTCCTCGAGCATGTACGCGTGCCCGCGCTTCTTGCGGAAATCCGTGGCGAACGCGTAGCCCGCCCACATCGTCTTCAACCGGGGATCTTCTTCCAGGCGCGATTGCGCCACGATCGAGCGCGGGTCGGCTTCGGTGGGGGAGCGTGGCATGGCCTCGCTGCCGCCGTAGCGCGTCCGCTGCTGATCCACCGTTCGCAGATAGCCGTCGTATTGCAGGGGAAAGTTCTTCCCCCAGATCGCGGGATCGACGGTGTCGTCAGTCAACTCCACGACACGGAAGAACGAATTCTGCGCTTCCCCCTTGCGCTCCATGATGTTGACGAGGAGGGCCGCGATGGCCGCGGCGCCCACCGCCGTGACGACAGCGACGGTCAGGAGGGCACTGCGGCTCCACCCGCGCATTCCGCTTGGTCTCTGGTCGGACACGGTTCACCTCGGCGGCTCGGGGACGTTGGTTGCGCTGAGTTCCATATGGCCCACGGACCCGTGACAGCGGATACACGAGATGTCGCGCGATCCGGCGTGCGCGGGCGTCCCGATCGCGGCGACGACCGGCTCGTGGCAGCGGCGGCAATTCGCCTCCGCGATCGCCCGGCTTCCCGGCAAGGCCCGGATTGGCTCGGGAAAAGTGCCCGTGGTGAAGTAGTACGAGTGCCAGAAGCCGTTCGTGGCCTTCGTCGCATACTTGCCGACCAGGTTGTCCGGCACGTGACAGTCGTTGCAGACCGCTACCGAGCGATGGCTGCTCTTGATCCACCCGTCGTATTGCTCGTTCATGATGTGGCAGTTGTTACAGGCCTGCGGGTCGTCGGTCATGTAGGCCCAGCCTCGCGCGTACGCAAACGTGTAGGCGCCGAGTCCGAGCGCGGCTCCGATCACCACCGCGGCAATCCCAACCGACGTGCTGGTGCCAGTCATGGAGACGCCGCCCGGTGCAAACCCGGGACCGGTTCCGGCCGCAACATGGGCCCGCGTCTCGAAGACGTTTGAACCTGCCGCCCGGCACGCACGTTATGGCAAATCCGGTCAAAGGCAAGTGACGCGATCCGAGAGACCTCGAAGGAACTCCGCTATTTCGGAGGCCCCTCTGAGATTCCGGAGTGGATTCAGCCGAGGTCCTCGCACGGCGAACCGCACAAAAGCCAATGCTCGTCACGTCTTGGCGTCCCGGAGATTCGTCCGCGTCGCTGGCAGTCCTCTTGCTCCGTCCTCGGTAGCATCCAAACAAGCAGGCCGGCTCGCAGATGAACACCTCTGTGGCCCGCGGGGCGGACCTTCGCATCGAGGTCAGCCCGCGAGCCGCCGTCGCTGCCAGGCGAGTCGTGGTGACGCACTCACGATCGCCGTAACGCTGACTGCGTCAGGACGGAAACAACCAGCGATGATATCGGGAACGAGTCATAAAGCATCGAGGCCGGACGCGAGGTTCGGGTGGACGGGGCTCGCGGTCGCGGCAGTGCTGCTATGCGCGATCGGCTCGGCCCACGCGCAGACCAGTTCACCGGGCGAGAGCGGACCGTCGGCGCCCAACGCCGGCAAGGCCGAGCCGCCGCAGACTCCGGCTCCGGCGCAGCCACCCGCGCAAGAGCCGAAGCCCGACGGATTCACGGTCGGGGGGTTTACGTTCAAGCCCGGAGGGCGGATCAAGCTGGACCTCATCCGCGACTTCAGTGCGATCACGTCCGAGGACTCCTTCGACCCCCGCACGATCGCCATCGATGGGAGCGAGGGCGGCAACTCGCAACTGCATGCGAAGGAGACTCGCCTGTTCCTCGACATGCGTGGGCCGGTCGAGGGCCAAGAGCTCCGCATGTACATCGAAACCGACTTCTACGGCAGCAGCAGCGTCCTTCGGCTGCGCCACGCGTACGGCTCGTGGGGCGGCTTGCTGGCCGGGCAGACGTGGTCGACCGTCGTGGACGAGAACAACATGCCCGGCACGATCGACTTCGAGTCGCCGATGGCGTTCCCGTCGATCCGGCAGGCGCAGGTGCGATGGACGCAGAAGCTGAGTCCGCGCACGTCGTGGTCGGTGGCGGTCGAGGACAACAAATCGTCGATCACGACTCCGGACGAGCCCGGCAAGGCCGAGTATCCGATGCCGGACCTGACCACGCGTCTCCGCTTCGAGGGCTCGCGCGGCCACGTGCATGGCGCGTTCTTTCTCGGCAGGGCGCGTTTCCGTCCAGTCGAGGGCGAGCCGGACGACGTGACGCTCTGGGGCGGCAATCTGTCGTCGAAGGTGAAGACGGTCGGCCGCGATACCCTCTACGGGCAGCTCACCTTCGGCGAAGGCGTCGGCCGCTACCGCGGGGGCGTGACCGCCCTGCCCGACGCGGGCGGCGAGTTGCACGCCGTCGGTCTCACCGCGGTCATGGGCGGCTACGAGCACTACTGGTCCCCCCGCTACTCGACGAACGTGGTCTACAGCGTGGCGTCGGCGCCTCAGGAGGACTTCTACCCGGACACGTTCAACAAGCGCCTCGACTACGGCGCCGTCAATCTCCTCTACTGGTTTCTGCCGAACCGCGCATGGGCCGGCGTCGAGTATCTCTACGGCCGCCGCGAGGTCGTCAGTGATCAGGACGGCACCGCCCACCGCATCCAGTTCGCCGTTCGCTTCAACTTGCCCTAGATCCCCATGGGCACCGCGACCCCGGCGCGCCGGCTGCGACCTCTCACAACCCTTTTCTGCATCGCCGTTTTCTTGCTCGTCGGGACTCCATGACTGCTTTTCATCACACGGTAATCAGCCAGCGGTGTCGGGAGTCACCCATGCGGTGGTTCCTTCGCCGCCTCTTTTCTGACAAATAGGAGCATTTCGATGGCCAAGACCCAAGCACCCAGGATCGATCACTTTTTCTCGGCAGTCG